>NZ_CP170570.1:4800000-9073345 GCF_042751225.1 Nonomuraea fastidiosa | reverse complement strand
CAATTGAGGGGTTCTGACACTTGTTTTGGGTGTTGGGGCCCCTCTTTTGTATGCCCGGGCTTTTCGCATGCCCGGGCTTTTTTGTGTGTGCTGGCCTTCATGCCTCCGCCCCGCCCTCGTGGGCGGTTGCGTGCGCGTGTGGCTGGGTGGTTTCTCAGTGACGTGTTCGCCCAGCGCTGCCGCGGTCCGGCCTCATCTGCTGCTGGTTGCCGGCTCTGCTTTCGGGGCTTTTTCACGCGTCTAGGGTGCTGTTTGTTTGTGTGGGCGGGGTCGGGAAGCCCGCTGTTGCCGGCCCTGCTCGGTCGGGACTTCCGCTGCTGCCGGCCTGCTCGGAGGTCTTACCGCGTGACGCGAAGTGTCTTGTGCGTGTGCGGTTGGGCTGGAGGTTCCGCTTTCGCCGGCGCTGCTCAGGGTGTGCTGGGAAAGGGTGGCCTGTTCGGGGTGGTGCAGGTCGGTGCCGGGGGTTAGGCGAGGGAATCGCTTTTCGGGGTTTTAGGGCTGTTGGTGGTCGGCTCGGCTGGTGCTTCGGGCTCTGTGCGGTCTGGGCCGGGGGTTTTGCTCACCGGGTGTGTTGGGTGTTCCCGACGTTCGTTCCGGGCGGGTGGTCTGTTCTGCGTGCAGGAGCTCGGCGACCGGGTCGTGGCCTTGGAGCCGTTTTCGCGGCCGGGCGTAGGGCCGTGGCGGTCGCTTTCGCTGGTCGTTCGGAGCTGCATGAGGCTGCTCCGGGGCTTGTCTCGCACGGGCCTACCCCGTAGCCGGATCGGTGGAGTGTCGGTTTTCGCGGGTCTACGGCGGGCTCGTTACCGAGGACAGTGGGAGCTCGCCAACAGAAACCGGCTGCTATCCGAGAGGCGCCTTCTGTCACCGCGCGTGAAAGGCCGCGAGCGCATCGTCAAGCCGGTTGCGGCGCGGATATCTGTAGCTGCTCCTCCGTGGGTTGGCACCACACCCGGAATTGCTCCTCTACAGCTCCGCACCGGTCGGTTGGAAAGCTCGGCGCGTCGCTGTTCGCCGCCTCGGAAGTGTCTCTGATAGCCCTCGTCATGCGGGCGGAAGGTGTGGTGTCGGCGTGCAACGAGGCTGTTGGCCGGGGCTTACCGCTCAGGCCGTGGTTTCCGTGACGGTTCGGAGGGGGCGGAGGACGAAGACGCCCCAGCCGAGGTAGTCGCGGCCGTACTCCAGGTGCGACCGGCGGGATCGGGTGAGGAAGTCGCGCAGGGCGGGGACGTCCGGGTGGTCGGGGTTGGCGCGGAGCCAGTCGCTGATCGCCCACCATTGGGGGGCCATGTAGCGGTCCCAGCTGTCGGGGTCGGCCAGCACCATTTCCACGAGTTCGAAGCCGGCTTCCTCCGCGCGGTCGGCCGTGCCGATCAATGAGGTGAAGTCGTCCTCTCCGATCTGGAGAGCGGCGAGGGCCTCGGGCGGCGGAGGCGACTGCCAGTAGCACTCGCCGACCAGTACCAGGCCGCCGGGGCGCAGCCAGCGGCGCATCAGCGACAGCGTGCCCTTCAGGCCGCCGCCGATCCAGGTGGCGCCGATGCAGGACACGACGTCGTACGACTCAGGAGCGTCGGTGTACGTGCTCGCGTCGGCCTCCACGAACTCGACGCGATGCGCGACGGCCAGCTCTTCCGCGCGTTTCCTGGCGGCGTCCAGAAACACTTCGCTGACGTCGACGCCCACGCCCTCGATGGCGTATTCGTGCGCCCAGCGGGAAAGGAGTTCGCCCTTTCCGCAGGCCAGGTCGAGGATGCGCGTGCCCGGCGTGAAACCGCAGATCTCGCCCAGGAGGTTGAGCTTGTCGTCCGTCAGGGGGTTCAGAATGCGGTGACGTGACTCGGCGATTTCGTGGAAGCGAAGAGACATGGCAGGCAGTCTCTCGGCCTGGGCGTCCGGGGTCCACTCAATATCGGTTTGCGGCGGGCTCGTGGACGTTCCACGGCTTGCTAGGCTGGGAGCACACCGGGCCACCCCAGGGGTGGCCTTCGTCGCGTAAGGCCCGCAGGCGGGCGGCGACCAGCCTGGTGGACCGTCGTTGTGAGTCCGCTGGGTGAGTCAACGAAATGGACCAGAAGTGAACAGAGATAACGGATCGGACGGCGGACAGCGCGGGCGCGGCGACTACGGGGACAGGCGCTCCGGCGGAGGGGGCAGAAGCGGCGGGTACGGATCCCGCGGGCGTGATTCTGGCGGCGACCGTCCGTTCCGTTCAGACGACAGGTCGCGCTACGGCAACCGGGGAGATAGAGGGCCGCGGCGCGACGACTATCGAGACGACCGTCGTTCCTATAGGGATCGCGACGATCGCGGCCAGCGCCGTGACGGCGGCTACGGTGACCGCCGCGAGGGCGGATACCGCGGCGATCGGGGCGATCGGGGTCCTCGGCGCGAGTGGGACGACCGCCGTCCCTACCGGGATCGCGACGATCGCGGGCCGCGTCGCGACAGCGGCTACGGTGACCGGCGCGAGGGTGGTTACTCGTCGCGTCGCGACGGCGGTTACCGCGATCGGGATGATCGGGGGTCGCGGCGGGAGTATGGGTCGCGGGATGATCGTCCGCGTCGCGATGGTGGGTTCCGGGATGACCGGGGTCCGCGCCGTGAGGGCGGGTTCCGCGACGATCGCGGTCCTCGTCGTGAGGGTGGTTACTCGTCGCGTCGCGAGGGCGGCTATCGCGATCGGGATGATCGGGGGTCGCGGCGGGAGTATGGGTCGCGGGATGATCGTCCGCGTCGCGATGGTGGGTTCCGGGATGACCGGGGTCCGCGCCGTGAAGGTGGGTTCCGCGACGATCGCGGTTCGCGCCGTGACGGCGGGTTCCGGGACGACCGTGGCTCGCGTCGTGAGGGCGGGTTCCGCGACGATCGCGGTCCTCGTCGTGAGGGCGGCTACTCCTCGCGTCGTGACGGCGGTTACCGGGACGAGCGCGGTCCCCGCCGTGACTGGGACGAGCGCCGTCCCTACCGTGATCGGGACGACAGAAGGCCGGCTCGCGAGGGCGGCCCGCGTGACAGGGGGCGCGGCGAGTCCCGTCCGTTCTCCCGTGACGGCCGCCGCGACGACAGGCCCGCAGGCACCCGCGCCCGCTACGGCAGGAGCGACCGCGACGCCGCCGCCGAGGCGCCGCAGCGGGAGAAGCTGCCCGAGGTGGCGCCCGACATCACCATCGACGAGCTCGACAAGGAGGTGCTGGAGGAGCTGCGTTCGCTCCCCGGCGACCTCGCCGACCTCGTCGGACGGCACCTCGTCGCGGCCGAGCGGGCGCTGGAGGAGGACGACCCCGACCGGGCGCACGAGCACACCAAGGTGGCGCGCAGGTTCGCGGCGCGCATCGGCGTCGTACGCGAGGCCGCCGGCATCGTCGCCTACCGCGCCGGGCACTACTCCGAGGCGCTGAGCGACCTGCGCGCGGCCAGGAGGATGACGGGCTCGGAGGCGTACCTGCCGATCATGGCCGACTGCGAGCGCGGTCTCGGCCGTCCCGAGCGGGCCATCGACCTCATCCGTTCGCCTGAGGCAGAGCGTCTCGACCGGGCCGGACGCATCGAGCTGACCATCGTCGAGTCCGGCGCCCGCCGCGACCTCGGCCAGCACGACGCGGCTGTGATCACGTTGCAGCGCCTGCCGGAGCTGCGCGACCCGAAGCCGCGGCCGTGGTCGGCGCGGCTCGCCTTCGCGTACGCGGACGCGCTGGCCGAAGCCGGGCACCACGAGGCGGCGACCGACTGGTTCGGCCGCGCGATGGCGTTCGACGAGGACGGCGAGACGGACGCGGCCGAGCGGTACGCCGAGCTGACCGGAGCCGTCATCGAGGACGTCGAGGAGGACCTCGACTACGAGGACGACTTCGACGACGCCGGTGTCGCGCCCGAGGCGGATGATGAGCCGGACGACGAGGAGGCGCTCGCCGAGGCGGGTGACCTGCTGAGCGATCGGGACGACGTACCGGGGGATGCCGGGGACGAAGCTCCCGAAGCGGTCGAGCCGGCCGAGGAGCCCGCCGACGGATCCTCGGAGAAGGCGGAGTCCGAGAAGGCTGAGGTCGAGTCCAGTACTGATGCCCGGGCTCAGGCCGAGGAGGCTCCCGGCATCACGCCGGCATTCATCGAACCGCAGTTCGAGGACGTACAGAATGGGCCGGACGAGCCCGGCGACGACAAGAAGCCTGGCAAGTCGGACGGCTGACGGCGCGGCCGTTTGACCTGACGCGGCGGGCACGCGGAATGCGCGTGCCCGCCGCTTGTTCGTTTCCTCGTTCCGCAGCCGGATGCCGGTACGCGGGTCACCGGGGCGCGCGCTGCGTCATCGGGGGGAGACGCGGTCGAGCCAGTGCAGGATGCCCGCGACGTTGGACTGGGCGCCGCTGAGCAGCTCCAACTGCTCGGCTCGCTCGTCGTCGGGCGCCGGCTCGGTGTAGCGCGCCTTCGTACGGTCCCTGACCATGGCGACGGCGTGATCGAGGTCCATGCCCTCGGCGTGGGCCTGCCGGGTCAGATCCACCCATACCCGGAGCTCTTCGGCGGACCGTTCAAGCGTCTCCTTGACCGCGTCGACCGGGCCGTAGTGGCTGAAGAGCAGTCGTTGCGGGTCGAGGGCCCCGAACAGCGCGATCGAGTTGAGCGCGGTCTGCAGGTCGAAGTCCGGCGGCGGGGTGGCGGGGCGCAGATCGCCCGTTTCGGGCAGGTAGACGCCGGCGGCGTCGCCGACGTACAGGTCGCCGGTGGCGGAGTCGACCAGGCCCACGTGGTGCTTGGCGTGGCCGGGGGAGTAGTGGCTGCTCAGCGTGCGGCCGTTGCCGAGGTCGATGGCGCCGGTGTCGCCGAGGGCGACGATGCGTTCGGCCTCGGTCGGGGAGAGCTCGCCGAAGAGCGTGTCGAGCTTGTCGCCCCACACCATGCGGGCGCTGGCCATCAGGCGTGACGGATCGGCGAGGTGGCGCGCGCCTTTCTCGTGTACGACGATCTGCGCGGACGGGAAGAACCTGGCGATGTCCCCCACTCCGCCGGCGTGGTCGAGGTGAATGTGGGTCACCACGACCGTGGCGAGCTCGTCGGGGCCCACGCCGAGCGAGGCGATCGCGTCGCGCACCACGGGGGCGGAGGTCGATGTCCCTGTCTCCACCAGGCATGGGCGGTCGCTGAGGATCAGGTAGCCGGCCGTGATGCCGGAGTATCCGGCCATCTTGGTGTCGATCTCATAGACGTCGCCGCCCAGTGCTTTGATGTTGTCCACAGGCACTCCCGATCGTCCGCCGCTGTCCCCAGAACGGCATTCGAGCCGATCCGGCGTCCTCCTCATCGTAGAGAGTGATCTCCACCAGAGCACCGATGGGAGGACGACCGTGGACCGAAACGAAGTCTTGCTGGTGGGGAGACTGTCCGCGCCCGCCGAGGAGCACCCCTTGCCGAGCGGCGACACCGCGACGAAATGGCGCATCATCGTCCGCCGCCGTCGCCACCGCCGGGGTGCCGCCCTGACCGACAGCATTCCTTGCGTCACGTTCGACCCGGAGACGGCCGCCGTGGTGCGCGCTCTCAAGCCTCGCGAGTACATGGAGGTGACGGGGGCGTTCCGCTGCCGCGTCTTCGGGCCGGCGGCGGCCAAGATCTGGCGGTACGAGGTGGAGGTGAGCAGCGTCAAGCCGTACGAGGTGTCACTTGTGGCCCCGGATGTCGGGGCCCCGGATGATGTGGGCTCGGCGGGGCAGGTGGCGGCTTTGGTGCCGAGACAGGTGCAGTACTTGGCGCCTACGGGGTGAGGGCGGCTTGGCGGGGCTGGTGGACGGTCACGGCGCGGGCCGTTCGTGCTCGCCGTGGGCGGCACGCAGATTCCGAGACTGGAGGGACCGACGGCTGGGGCCGGGCAGTCCGGGTGCCGGCCGTCGGCGGTCGCCAGGGTGTTGGCGAGGTGACGCCGCGCCGCAAGCCAAGTGCGAGGGCCATGAGTGCGAAGACCGGCCACGGGGACCACACTCCTCATGCCTTTCCCTTACCTGCGCTTGCAGGCGCCATGGCTCGCCGATCGAGGCGATACCGGTAGGGCGGGCGGTGATGTGGGCCCGCGTGTCTTCCTGCCCACAGCCGGGAGTAGGCACCACTTTCCGTCTGTTCGTCTCGTGGCGATGGCAGAGGACGACAGGAGTGCGTAGCCGGAGAAGGAAGAAGGGGCCTGCCGGTAGGAACGAGCGGCGAAGCCCCTTCTGCCGTGCCTTATCGCTTTGTCCTGTTGTTTGTCCCGTCCGGGGCTCTGCCGTCGCACCGGCCGTCAAGGCTCGGAAAGCAGGGTCGGCCGGAGGGCTCCGGATGCTCGTTCTGGGCGCCGATGCCGGGCTGGAACCCAACCTTTGGCGGGCGAAGGTCAGGACCTTATGGCTCCCATGAGGCCCTGACCCCCTTACAGCGGCCCCTCGTCTCCTCCCCAGGTCATGCTTCGCTTGAGCAGCTCGTCGAGTTTGCAGTCCAGCAGGTACACGCCGATGCGGAGATCGTCGAGCTGCTGTTGCAGCTGGGCCTGGCCGGAGGTGAAGTACTCCCGTGCCTGCCAGCGGAGCCCTGTGATCTCCACGTTGAGGGCCTCCAGGTCGTCGGCCAGCCCCTCGGGGTACTGAGCGACGACGGGAGCGCCGGCGGCGACCGGTGTCGCCGGCTCGTCCTCATCGGAGGACGAGCCGGACTCGAGCGCCTGGAGGCGCTGCTTGAGGTTGGTGATCTCTTCTTCGAGGTCCATCCGACCTACCTCAGTAGCAATAGTGCTGTGGCCAGGCCTTATGCCGAGCCAAATGAACTGCGGCCTATGGTGACAGGACTTGGACGTGAGCGTGCGCACGGTTCAAAGCCGTGGTGTGATTTCTTCTCCCGGCCGGGCAGTCCGGGCCGGGTGGAAAAGGCGGGATGAATCATGGCCTGATCTCACTTGCCGGTAGAAGAATTTCTCCCGGCGGCCGAGATTCGATCCGGTGTATGCACGTGGACGGTCCGTAACTCAGCTCACCCGTGCTCGTGATGGTCTGCCCTCCGATGTGTTCCGGATCCGTTCCTGAGGTCCGTCGGGTCCACCGCGGCATGCTCCTGGCTCTCCACTGTGGTGTGCTGTCGGTTCTCCACTGTGGTGTGCTGCCGGCTGTCCACCGCGGCGTGCTTGTGGCTCGGGTTGCGCAGTGAGCGTGTGCTTGTGTTCCTGGTCATCGCACGCGCGGGTTCGGTCTTCAGGGTCTGGCCCGGCTCCGATCCGGCGGGGGCCGGAGCGCGGCTCTGTGGCTGTCAGGCATTCTGCGGTGGCTCTTCGGGCCAGAAGGCTCAGCAACCATTCGGGTGGCGGGTGAGGCGGTCCTGAACGATTCTGGGGACGTTGCGCAAGCCGCCCTGTCCGTGCGGGGGTTCGGGCATCCCGCCTGCTGCCGGTGGCGGACCTGCCCGCGGTCAGTCGATGGCGAAGGTGCGGAGGACGAGGCCGGTGCGGGGTTTGGGGCCGAAGGAGGTGGACTTGCGGGGGACGCGTTCGCCGGCCGCGGCGACGGCCAGGACGTCTTCGACGGCGAGCGGCTTCAGCAGGACGGCGGTGCCGCCGATGCGGGCGGCCAGGCCGGCGGCGGCCTGCGCGTCGTGGTGGACGATGCGTACGGCCTGGTCGCTGTCCTGCATGCCCCACACCACGGGGAGGATGAACTCCGAGAGGATGGAGGTGTTGAGCGCGTTCCAGCGGTCGGAATGGTCGGCCTGGCATGGCACGGGCCAGCTGTACGGGGTCGGGGCCGGTGAGCAGGTGGGCGGTGTGCCCGTCGGCCAGCAGGAACGCGGGCTCGGGGGCGTCCTGGAGCGCGGCGAGGCCGGCGGCGAGGTCGGCGTAGTCCTGGACCCGCCAGGCGCCCTTGGCCTTGGCGACGGCTTCGGAGAGCGGCAGGCCGGGGATGACGCGGTGGATGGCCTTGAGGTCGGGCGGGTACGCGGCCGAGTCCACGAGCAGGGCCAGGCCGAAGTCCCAGGGGCCGGAGGCGGGCGCGGCGCGGGTGGCGCGTTCCTGCCGCTGCAGGACGCGGTAGGTCGCGTACCGGTGGTGGCCGTCCGCGATGAGGGCCTGGCGAGGGTGGAGGTCGGCGTTGACGGCGGCGATCTCGGACTCGTCGGTGATGGCCCAGAGGCGGTGGGTGAGGCCGTCCTCGGTGTGCGCCGTGACCAGGGGGTCACGGGTGGTGGCCACCTCGTCGACGAGCCGGGTGGCGGCGCCGCCGTCGCCGTCGTACAGGAGGAAGATCGGCTCCAGGTTTGCCTGGGTGGTGCTCATGAGGGCCAGGCGGTCGGCGATCGGGCCGGGCATGACGTCCTCGTGCGGCAGGATGACCCGCCGGCCGGGGTCGGCGAGCGCGACGTCGCCGATGAGGCCGCGCTGCAGGACGCCGGGGCCGCTCTGCTCGTAGACGTAAAGGGCGGGCACCTCGTCGGGGACCAGGACGCCGGAGTCGAGCCAGGCCCGCAACGTCTCCCTGGCCTCGGCGTACCGGCCGGGTGACGGCTGTTCCGCGGCGAGGCTCGTGGTGCCAGAGGAATCACCCGAAGGCGTACAGGGAAGGATGAGACGGACGACGTTGTTCGGGTGAGCGTCAAGGAGGACCTCGACGTCGGCGTCGGAGATGAGGTCGTACGGCGGGGAGGTCACCTTGGCGGGATCTTCGACAGCGAAACGCACGCCGCGGAAGGGCCGTAGCACCAGTCCATCTGGTATCGGCAGTTCAGGAGTCCCCATACCGGGCATGCTGCCATAAATGCCCGTTCCTTCCGAAAACCGGCCCATGGTTGCAGTCGTGCCCGCACCGCGGCAGGCGTGGCGGGGTCACCCGTACAGCGATGAAGGAGTTCTCACCCATGGCTCACGAGGGAAACGTCCATGACCAGAATTCGGGAGCTCCCAGAGGTGGTGTTTACGACTGGTACCAGCGCGGGGTCAAGCTGCTGAACGACGGCAGCCCGGCCGCCGCCGCGGCACTGCTGGAACGGGCCGCCGCCGCGCAGCCGGACTCGCGCAGCATTCTGGAGGCGCTGGCACGGGCCCAGTTCAACTCCCGCCACTATGCCGAGGCCGCCGAGAGTTTCCGGCAGATCGTGGACGCCAACCCGACCGAGGACTACGCGTATTTCGGACTGGGATTGTCATTGTGGCGTACCGGGGATGTGGAAGGAGCTCAGGAACCGCTGGCCATCGCGGTGGCCATGCGTCCCGACGATCGTAATTACGTGTCGGCGTTGCGGAGTGTGCGCGCGACGTTGAAGGCGCGCGAAGAGATGTGATCCGTTCGTCCGCCGTCGGCGTCTCGCCGCGAGCGTTCTGTCCCCCGCGAGTGGCTCCGAGGGCGGTCGGTCTTCCGAGGGTGGTCGGCCTCCCCGCGAGCGGGTACGAGGGCGGCGCTAGAGTCGCACGCGGCGTGACAGGCGAACGGGAAGAGGCACTGTGCTGATCGACGCTTTCGACACCCTGCTGCTCGACCTCGACGGCGTGGTCTACCTGGGCAGGCAGGCGATCCCCGGCGCCCCCGAGTCGCTGGAGGAGGCCAGGCGGCGCGGGGCCCGGCTCGCGTACGTCACCAACAACGCCTCCCGCACCCCCGCCGCGATCGCCGCCCACCTGCGCGGGCTGGGCGCGCCCGCCACCGCCGACGACGTCGTCACCTCCGCCCAGGCCGCCGCCCGCGTGGTCGCCGAGCGGGTGCCGCCGGGGTCGAAGGTGCTGGTGGTCGGCGGTTCCGGGTTGCGGCTCGCGGTACGTGATCGCGGGCTCAGGCCCGTCTCGACGGCCGCCGAGTCGCCTGTGGCGGTGGTGCAGGGGTTCGCGTACGAGCTGTCGTACGGACTGCTCGCAGAAGGGGCGCTGGCGGTGCGGCAGGGGGCGCTGTTCGTGGCCTCCAACGGCGACAGCACGATGCCGAGCCCGCGTGGCGAGCTGCCCGGCAACGGCTCCCTGGTGCGCGTGATCGCCACGGCCACCGGCGTCGAGCCGATCTACGCGGGCAAGCCCGAGCCGCCGCTGCACCGGGAGTCGATGATCAGGACGAACGCGCGCCGCCCGCTGGTCGTGGGCGACCGGCTCGACACCGACATCGAGGGGGCCACGAACGCGGGGGTCGAGAGCCTGCTCGTGCTCACCGGGGTCACGACGCCGGCCGACGTGCTGACGGCCGAGCCGCGCCACCGTCCCACGTACGTGGGCGAGGACCTGCGGACGCTGCTCCAGCCCTGCCCCGAGGTGCGCGACGGCGCCTGCGGGGGATGGCGGGCCCGGTGGCAGGACGGCGCGCTGCGGCTCGAGGGCGAGGGCAGCAGGATCGACGGGCTGAGGGCCGCCTGCGACGTCGCCTGGGCGGTCGCGGGGGAGGGGCGCCTGGAGGAGGACGCCGTGAAGCCCGCACTCGACCGCCTCAGCTGACCACGATGGGGGCCGTTTCCGCAGGTTCGCGCGGCGCGTGAAAAGGGTCTTCCGCGTGAAGGGTGCGCGCGGCGCTCGGCGGGGCTTTCGCCGGCTGGCGGGGGACGTTCACAGCAGGCGGCGCAGCCGCAGCAGGTCGCCGAAGCTCGCGTCCACCTTCACCCGGCCGCCGAGCAGCGCCCGCGCCAGGTCGAGCTCCCCGTTGACCAGCGCCACCAGGTCGTCGCTGACGATCGTCAGCTTGACGTCCGTGGGCCTGCCGTCGCCCGGCGGCGTCTCGACGAACGGATCGAGCCCCTCGTAGTGCAGCCGCCCGTAGAACGTGACGTCGAGGTCGGACACCCGGCAGCTGACTGTGCGCTCGACCACGTGCTTGGCACGGTCGGCCTCGTCGATCTCGTCGAACTGGGTGACGAGCTTGGCCAGTGCCGCCCGGCACTCCTCGACGCTTGCCATGATGCGTATCCTTTCATCCCTTTGCGGACGGTAGCGTTCCACATCAGTAGCACCCTCGTATGGGCTTCAACGTCTGACACGCCTGCCAAGGTCCCGGCCGCTCGCGGGAGGCGTTACGGTCGAGTCATGAGTGAGCTGCCGGAGCAGAGCGGCGACGCGCGCGTCGACGCCATCGTGGCGGGTCTGGCCAGGCTGGGCGAGCTGCCCGTGAGCGAGCACGTCGCCGTCTTCGAAGAGGCGTTCTCCGGGCTGGAGAGCGCGCTCGCCGCCGTTGACGAGCAGGACGCGGGCAGGCCCGCGGTCCCCGTGCCGCCCGCCGTGGGACGCCCGTGAGCCGCAGGATCCGCCTCGACAGCGAGCTGGTCCGCCGCGGCATGGCCAGGTCGCGTGAGCAGGCCGTCCAGCTGATCGAGGCAGGGCGGGTGAGCGTCGGAGGCCAGCGGGCGCGCAAGCCCGCCACCCAGGTCGACACCGCCGCCGCCATCGTCGTCGCGGAGTCGGACGACGGCCCCGACTACGTTTCGCGCGGAGCGCACAAGCTGCTCGGCGCGCTCGACACGTTCACCTCGCTGAAGGTGGAGGGGCGGCGCTGCCTGGACGCGGGCGCCTCCACCGGCGGGTTCACCGACGTGCTGCTGCGGCGCGGCGCCGCCCACGTGGTGGCGGTCGACGTCGGCTACGGCCAGCTCGCCTGGTCGCTGCGCAGCGACGAGCGGGTGACGGTCATGGAGCGGGTGAACGTCCGCGACCTCACCCCCGAGATGGTCGGCGAGCCGCCCACGCTGGTGGTGGGCGACCTGTCGTTCATCTCGCTGCGGCTGGTGCTGCCCGCGCTCGCCGCGGTCGCCGCCCCCGTGGCCGACTTCGTGCTGCTGGTGAAGCCGCAGTTCGAGGTGGGCAAGGAGCGCGTCGGTGCGGGCGGCGTCGTACGCGACCCCGAGCTGCGCGCCGAGTCGGTGCGCGGCGCCGCCGCCAAGGCGAAGGAGCTGGGGCTGAGCGTGCGCGGCGTGACCTACAGCCCGCTGCCCGGCCCGTCGGGCAACGTCGAATACCTGCTGTGGCTCGGCAAGGGGGAGGGCGAGCCGGAGGTCGCCGACCTCGACGCCGAGATCCGGCGTGCCGTCGCGGAAGGGCCGCAATGAACCGCACCGTGCTGGTCGCCGTCCACACCGGGCGCGAGGCCGCCGTCGACAGCGCCCGCCTGGTCATCGAGCGGCTGATCGATGCCGGCATCACCGTCAAGGTGCTCGACACCGAGGCCGACGAGCTGGGCTGCCACGGCATCGAGGCGGTGCACGGCGACCCGGGCGCCGCCAAGGACGCCGAGGTGATGATCGTGCTGGGCGGCGACGGGTCGCTGCTGCGCGCCGCCGAGCTGGCCAAGCCGGCCGGCACGCCGCTGCTCGGCGTCAACCTCGGCCACGTCGGGTTCCTCGCCGAGGCCGAGGTGGCCGACCTGGCCTCCGCCGTCGACGCCGTCGTGGCCGGCCGCTACGACGTCGAGGAGCGGATGACGATCGACGTGATCGCCCGGCAGAACGGCCGGCTGATCGCCGACACCTGGGCGCTCAACGAGGTCACCGTCGAAAAGCAGGAGCGCATGCTGGAGGTGGTCGCCGAGATCGACGGCCGTCCCCTGTCGCGGTGGGGCTGCGACGGCGTGATCTGCGCCACCCCGACGGGCTCGACCGCCTACGCGTTCTCCGCCGGAGGGCCGGTCGTCTGGCCCGAGGTCGAGGCGCTGCTCATGGTGCCCATCAGCGCCCACGCGCTGTTCGCCAAGCCGCTGGTCGTCTCGCCGCGCTCCACGCTGGCCGTGGAGATCCTGCCCGACACCCCGGGCGGCGTCATGTGGTGTGACGGACGCCGCAAGTTCGAGGTGCCGTCGGGCACCCGCGTCGAGGTGCGCAGGGGCGCCGAGCCCGTACGGCTGGCCCGCCTGCACGGGGTGGAGAGCACCGGCGCGCCCTTCACCGATCGGCTGGTCGCCAAGTTCGAGCTGCCGGTCCAGGGGTGGCGCGGAAGGGCTCGACCCTGAGTGAATGGAGTGCGGAGCGCGTAGGATCGCGTGGTCAGCACGATCGACCGCGACAGCGGCGTCAGACACGGCAGTGAACGGGAGTGGGCAGTGCGACCCAGGGTCGAGGAGGTCCGCATCCAGGGGCTCGGCGTCATCGACGAGGCCGTGCTCGAGCTTTCGCCTGGCTTCAACGTGGTCACCGGCGAGACCGGCGCGGGCAAGACGATGGTCGTGACCGGGCTCGGGCTGCTGTTCGGCGGCCGGGCGGACCCGGCGCGGGTGCGGCCTGGAGCCGACCGCGCGACTGTCGAAGGCACGTTGATCATCGAGCCGGGCGGGCGCGTCGCGCAGCAGGTGGAGGACATCGGCGGCCAGGTCGAGGACGGCGAGCTGATCATTTCGCGTACGGTCTCGGCCGAGGGCAGGTCCAGGGCCTGGCTGGGTGGCCGCACGGTGCCGGTGGGCACGCTGACGTACCTGGCCGACGACCTGGTGGCGGTGCACGGGCAGATGGACCAGCAGCGGCTGCTGCAGCCGGCCAGGCAGCGCGCCGCGCTCGACCGCTACGCCGGCGACGAGCTGGTCAAGCCGATGCGCGAGTACGCGCAGACGTACAAGCGGCACAAGCAGGTGGCCGCGCAGCTTGAGGAGCTGACGACCAAGGCGCGCGAGCGGGCGCAGGAGGCCGACCTGCTGCGCTTCGGGCTGGAAGAGATCGAGAAGGTCGATCCGAAGCCGGGCGAGGACGAGGAGCTGCGCGAGGAGGAGGAGCGGCTCTCCCACGCCGACGCGCTGCGCAGCGCCGCGACGACCGCGCACACCGCGCTGCTCGGCGACCCGATGGAGGCGGCGAGCGGCCCGCGCGACGTGATCGGGCTGCTGGGTGAGGCGCGGGCGGCCGTGGAGGCCGTACGCGACTTCGACCCCAGGCTCGCCGGGGTGGCCGACCGGCTGGCCGAGGCCGGATACCTCATCTCCGACGTGGCCACCGACCTCGCGGCCTACGCCGAGTCGGTCGAGGCGGACCCGGCCCGGCTGGCGGCGGTGCAGGAGCGGCGTTCCGTCCTGTCCGGCTTGATCAGGAAGTACGGCGAGGACAGCGCGGCGGTGCTGGCCTGGGCGCAGCAGGCCGCCGCCCGCCTGGCCGAGCTGGAGGGCGACGACGAGCGCATCGACGAGCTGACCCGCGAGTACGACGAGCTGACCGAGCGGCTCACCGAGCTGGCCGACCGGCTCACCGAGGTGCGCAAGGCGGCCGCCGAGCGGTTCGGCAAGGCGGTCACGGAAGAGCTGACCGCGCTCGCCATGCCGCACGCCAGGGTCGTGGTCGAGGTGACGCAGAGCGCGGAGTTCGGCCCCGAGGGCCGCGACGAGGTGGAGCTGCGCATGGCCGCGCACCCGGCCGCGCCGCCGCTGCCGCTCACCAAGGGAGCGTCGGGCGGCGAGCTGAGCCGCGTCATGCTGGCCATCGAAGTGGTGTTCGCGGGCGCCGACCCGGTGCCGACGTTCGTCTTCGACGAGGTCGACGCGGGGGTCGGCGGCAAGGCGGCGGTCGAGATCGGCCGCAGGCTCGCCCGGCTGGCCCGCACCGCGCAGGTCATCGTGGTGACGCACCTGCCGCAGGTCGCCGCGTTCGCCGACCAGCATCTGGTGGTGGAGAAGTCGAGCGACGGCAGCATCGTGCGCAGCGGCGTGGTGACCCTCGACCACGAGGGCCGCGTACGCGAGCTGTCCCGCATGCTCGCGGGCATGGAAGACTCGGAGCTGGGCAGAGCTCACGCGGAGGAGTTGCTCGGCCTGGCCGCGGCGGACAGGTGATGCTGGGTGACATAGCGGACACGCCGCGTCATGCGTGGCCTCCGTGGTGTTTCCCTCTGGCAGGATGGTCTTGATGAAGGTTCCGGGAAGCAAGAGGCCGGGCCTCCGCGGCAGGAAGGTCGGGGACCTTCCCGGTATAACGGCAGTGGCGAGGATCGACCGGCGCACCAAGAGGCTGACGAAACGCCTCCAGCCCGGCGAGATTGCGATCATCGACCATGTCGACGTCGACCGGGTCAGCGCGGAGGCGCTTGTCGCGTGCGGTGCTTCCGCCGTGGTCAACGTCGCGAGCGGCATCAGCGGCCGCTATCCCAACCTGGGTCCGCAGATCCTGCTCGAGGCCGGTGTGCCGTTCATCGACAACGCCAGCCCCGAGCTGTTCGAGCGGGTCAAGGACGGCGACGTCGTACGCGTCTGCGACGGCGTCGTCTATCTGGACGACGACGTGATCGGCAAGGGCGTCGAGCAGACGCTCGAGACCGTCGAGGCGGCCATGGCCGAGGCCCGCGCCGGGCTGGCCGTGCAGATCGAGGCGTTCGCCGTCAACACCATGGAGTACGTGCGCGGCGAGGGCAAGCTGCTCATCGACGGCGTCGGGGTGCCCGAGATCCGCACGTCCATGGAGGGCCGCCACGTCCTCATCGTGGTGCGCGGCTACCACTACAAGGAGGACATCGCCACCCTCCGCCCGTACATCCGCGAATACCGTCCCGTCCTCGTCGGCGTCGACGGCGGCGCGGATGCGCTGCTGGAGGCGGGCTACATGCCCGACGTGATCGTCGGCGACTTCGACTCGGTCTCGACCAAGGCGCTGACCTGCGGCGCGGAGCTGGTCGTGCACGCCTACCGCGACGGCCGGGCCCCCGGCCTTGAGCGCGTGCACCAGCTCGGCAGGGAAGCGGTGATCTTCCCCGCCACCGGCACCAGCGAGGACATCGCCATGCTGCTGGCCGACGACAAGGGCGCCGAGCTGATCGTCGCCGTCGGCACCCACGGCACGCTGGAGGAGTTCCTCGACAAGGGCCGCTCGGGCATGGCCAGCACGTTCCTCACCCGCCTTATCATCGGTAGCAAGCTCATCGACGCCAAGGGCGTCAGCCGGCTCTACCGCAGCCGCATCACCACATCACAACTGCTCCTGCTGGTGATCACCGCGTTGATCACCATGGGGGTCGCGCTCTTCATGTCGCCACTCGGCCAGACCTGGCTGAACGGCCTGCAAGACGTCTGGAACGCGTTCATCTTCTGGCTGGTCGGACTCTTCTCGTGATCGATTTCCGCTATCACCTCGTCTCCATCGTCGCGATCTTCCTGGCGCTCGCGGTGGGCATCGTGCTGGGCACGACGCTGCTGCAGGAGCCCGCGGTCAAGTCCGCCCAGGAGCTCACCGCGCAGCTCACCAAGACGAAGGAGGAGCTGCGCGCCCAGATCGACACGCTCCAGGGCCGCGAGGCCGGCAACGACGCCTTCATCACCGCCGTGACGCCCGAGCTGGTCGCCGGCGACCTGACCGGCCAGCGCGTGCTGCTGATCGAGACGCCGGGCTCCAGCACCGCCTGGCGCGAGGCCGCCCAGCAGGTGCTCGGCCAGGCCGGGGCGGAGATCTCCGGCCGCATCACGTTCACCGAGAAGTTCCTCGACCCCAAGGGCACCGGCGTGCTCGACGGCCTGGTCAACCAGCTCAAGCCGGTCAACATGGTCTTCCCCGCCACCGCCACCGCCTGGGACAGAGCCGCCGCGCTGCTGGCCGCCGCGCTGGTCACCAACGACCCCGCCCAGGCCGGCACGGCCAACACCGCCACCGCCGACGTCGTCGGCGCGTTCGAGGCGGGCGGGCTGCTCACCGTCGACGGCGACCCGGGCAAGCGGGCCACGCTCGCCGTCATGTTCGCGCCCGAGCGGCCGTACGAGGGGGAGAGCGCCGAGACGCAGGCGGGCGCGCTGGTCTCCGTCGCCAACGGCTTCGACGGCGCGGGCAAGGGCGCGGTGCTGGCCGGCACCGTCGCCGCCACGGTCACGCCGGGCGACGTCATCACGGCCCTGCGGGACGAGAGCGAGATCTCCAAGCGGGTGAGCGGCGTCGACACGGCCGACATGCCGCTCGGGCGGGTCGCGATCGTCTACTCTCTGCAGGAACAGCTGTCCGGGCGGGCCGGCCAGTACGGCAACGGCAAGGGGGCCTCTGGCCCCATCCCAGCCGAGGCGGCGGCCCCCACCCCATCCCCCACCACCGAATCAGGGAGCTGACATGCCCAGCCGGGCTCGTGGCCTGCTAGGTGCGCTGGCCGGCGCCGCCATCGGCGCCGTGGCCGCGCGCGTCGCCTACACCGCCTTCACCCGTAACCGGCCCGCCGACCTGACCGGCCGCTGGACCAGGAAGAACCACCGCGGCGAGCCCATCACGCTGCTCGAAGGCCCCGCGTTCGTGGCCGGTGCCGGCGCCGCCGCCGCGCTCACGCCCGGCCTCACCCCGCGCCAGCGCGCCGCCGCGCTGCTCGCGGGCACCGGCAGCGGCGTGCTCGGCGCGTACGACGACCTCTACGGCACCACCGCGTCCAAGGGCTTCAAGGGTCACCTGAGCGCGCTGGCCCGCGGTGAGGTCACCAGTGGCGCGGTCAAGATCCTCGGCATCGGCGCGACCGGGCTGGGCGCCGCCGCGCTCGTCTCCCGCGGCCCGGTCGACACGCTGGTCAACGGCGCGGCCATCGCCGGCTCCGCCAACCTCGCCAACCTCTTCGACCTGCGTCCCGGCCGCGCCATCAAGGTCGGCCTGCTGACCGGCGGCCCGCTGCTGGCCGCCGCGCTCTTCCGCGACCAGCCCGCCGCCGGTGCGCTGGCCGCCGTGCCGCTGGGCGCCGCCGCCGCGCTGCTGCCCGACGACCTCGGCGAGCGCGCCATGCTCGGCGACGCCGGCGCCAACGCCCTCGGCGCGCTGCTCGGCCTCGCCGCCGTCACCAAGCTCGGCAAGCCCGGCCGGTACGTCCTGCTCGGCACCGTCGTCGCCCTGACGGCCGCCGCGGAGAAGGTCAGCTTCACCAAGGTCATCGCCGGCAACCCGGTGCTCAACCGCATCGACATGCTCGGCCGCCGCCCCGTCGACCCCGCCTGAGGTCCCTTCCCTGAAGACGCGATTGTCGGTCCGGCCTGCCAGGATGTCTGCGTACGTTGGTTCGGTTGCGCGTTCGGGGGAGGCCGGGTGGGTCTGGTGACGGCGAGGGGCGTCGCGGGCGGCGCGATGCTCATCGGGGCGATCACCGTGCTGGCGCGCGTCACCGGATTCGCCAAGCAGTACGCCTTCGCCCAGACCGTCGGCACCAACTGCCTGGCCACCGCCTACATGACGGCCAACCAGATCCCCAACATCGTCTTCGAGGTGGTCGTCGGCGGCGCGCTCGCGGGCATGGTGGTGCCCGTGCTCGCCGGGGTGCCGCGCGAGCGGGCCGGCCGCATCGGGTCGGCGCTGCTGACCTGGGTGCTGGTCGTGCTCGTCCCGATCGCGGTGCTCATCGCGCTGCTCGCGGGCCCGGTCGTCGGGCTGTTCCTCGGCGGTGATGTCGACGGCTGCACCGGCCAGCTCGCCGCGCTCGGCGAGGTCGCCACCCGCATGCTGGTCGTCTTCGCACCCCAGATCCCGCTGTACGGCGTGGCCGTGGTGCTCTACGGCGTGCTCCAGGCGAGCGACCGCTTCGCCGGGCCCGCCGTCGCGCCGCTGGTGTCGAGCATCGTCGTCATCGTCGCGTACCTGCTGTTCGTGCCGCTCGGCGGCGGGCACCGCGACCTCGAAGGGCTGCCGATGGCGGGCGAGCTGGTGCTGTCGGTCGGCACCAGCCTCGGCGTGCTGTCGCTGGTGCTGACCGTCATCGGGCCCGTCGGGCGGCTGGGGCTGCGGTGGCGGCCGACGTTACGGTTCCCCGCCGGGGTGGCCGGGCAGGTGCGCAGGCTCGCGCTGGCCGGCATCGCGGGGCTGCTGGCCCAGCAGGCGGCCATGGCCGTGGCGCTGCTGCTGGCCAACAAGGTCGTCGGCGGCGGGGCCATCGCGGCCTACAACTACGCGTGGGCGATCTACCTGGTGCCGTACGCGGTGCTCGCCGTGCCCATCGCCACCAGCGCGTTCCCCCGGCTGTCCGCGCAGGTCGGCGAGCCGGAGGCGTTCGCGGCGCTGGCCGCCCGCACCACCAGGGCCGTCGTGCTGGTCTCCGGGCTGGCGGCCGGCGTGCTTGCGGCGGCGTCGGGGCCCGGCGCGGTCGTGTTCCTCGCCGACAAGAGCGACGTGCCCGCGGGCGAGCTGGCCGCCGCCATCGCGCTGTTCGCGCCCGGCCTCATCGGCTACGGGCTCATCGCCCACCTCAGCCGCGTCCTGTACGCCGCCGGTCAGGGCCGCGCGGTCGCCACCGGCACCGTCGCCGGGTGGCTCGTGGTCATGGTGGCCCAGACCGTGCTCGTGCTCGTGCTGCCCGCCGGGTGGGGCATCGCGGCGATGGCGCTCGGCATGAGCATCGGCATGAGCGTGGGCGGCGGGCTGCTGCTGGCGTTCGTGGTACGCACCAGGGGCGGTGCGGCGGCGGCCGGACTGCCCCGCGCGCTGGGGGCGGCGGTGGCCGGGGGAGTGGCCGGGTTCTTGGCCGGGGCCGCGGTCGTCGGCCTGCTGGGGGCCGTCTCCCTCTGGGCGAACGCTGGGGCCGCCGTGCTCGGGGCGGTGGTGGCGCTGGTGTCCGGGGTGGCGGTCGTGGCCGTCGTCGACCGGCCTGACGCCGCCTCGGTGGCCGGGATGCTGCGGCGCGGCGGGCCCGGCGCGGGCGTGTGAGTTTCGAGGCTCGGGCCTGGCGCGTGAGTGAGGAGTCCGGGCCGGGCGTGTGAGCGACGGCTTCGGGCCTGGGGTGTGAGCGAGGGGTCTGGGCCGGGCGTGTGAGTGAGAGGGAGGAGCTTGTCGTGCGGGTGGCTTTCGTGCTGGGCACCACGTCCGGTGGCACCGGGCGGCACGTCCTGATGCTGGTGGAGGGGCTCGTACGGCGCGGGCACCAGGTGCTGGTGATCGGGCCGCGCAGCGTCGAGGAGCAGTTCTCGTTCGGGGCCGCGGGCGCTCGCTTCGCCGAGGTGGCGGTCTCCGACCGGCCGCATCCGCTGAACGACTCGCGTGCCGTGCTCGCCGTCCGGCGGCTGACCAGGGGCGCCGATGTCGTCCACGCCCATGGCCTGCGCGCCGGGGCCCTGGCCGGGCTGCCCGGTGGGCCCGGACGGCTCATCGTGACGTTGCACAACGCGCTGACCGCCGGAGGGTTCGTGGGGCTGGTCTACGGCGTGCTGGAGCGGATCGTCGCGCGGCGCGCCGGGGTGGTGCTGGTGGTCTCGCCCGATCTCGGCGAGCGCATGACCCGGCTGGGCGCCCGTGACGTACGGCCGGCTCTGGTGGCCGCGTCCCCACCCGCTCCGGCCAAGCGGACCGTTCAGGAGATCAAAGACGAATTGGGCGCGGGCGATCGCCCCATCCTGCTCACCGTCGCCCGGCTGGCCCAGCAGAAAGGGCTGGAGACACTGCTCGACGTGGCGGCGGGGCCGTGGGAGGGCGAGCCGCTGTTCGTGGTGGCGGGCGAGGGGCCGCTGCGGGGGGAACTGCAGCGCCGGATCGACGCCGAGAGCCTGCCCGTACGGCTGCTGGGCAACCGCGACGACGTGCCCGACCTGATGCGCGCCGCCACGGCACTGGTGATGCCGAGCCGTTGGGAAGGGCAGCCGCTCACGCTCAGGGAGGCGCTCATGACCGGCACGCCGGCCATCGCCTCCAAGGTCGGCGGCATCCCCGAGATCCTGGGGGACGCGGGGATCCTGGTGCCGTACGGAGACGTGGCCGGTTTCCGCGCCGCCGTGCGGCGGCTGCTCGCCTCGCCGGAGGAGGCGCGGACGCTGGCGGAGGCGGCGCGGCGGCGCGGGGATGAGATGCCGGGTGCGGACGACGTGGTGGAGAGCGTGCTCGCGGTCTACGAGCCCTGAGGGGCGGACCGCTCGCCGAATTCGCTCGCGCTGCGAGCCTGGGCCCGCGCTGCGAGCCTGGGCCCGCGCCCCTGCGGCTCGACACCGCGTCGAAGGAGACGGCCAGTCCGGCTGCGAGGAGTACCTCGTGCTCTCCGCTCCTCCTTCGTGCCGTCGCTCCACTCCGTGTCGTAGGGAGCGGTCTGTGGGGCTCACCCGCGTTAGAGAGGCGGCGGCTGGCGCCGTGGAGCCCGCTTGCGTCGCGGCGCTGGTCTCTGCGGTGAGGCTGAGTGCCCCTGTCGGGCTGTCGGCGTCGGAACCGCGCGCTGTGAGCGTGCCGCGTTGCGCGGCTGGGCCCGCTTGGGCTGCGGCTGTGTGTGCTGTGGGTCCGGCCCGTCTCGTGCGGGTCGGCCCGCGCTGTGGGATCGCTTGTGTTGCATGGGTCGGTCCCCGCGCCGTGGAATCGGCTTGTGCCTCGGGCTGGGCTCGTGCCTTGCGCCTGCAGGCTGTGTCCGCGTCCGCAACCTGCGTCCGCGTCCGCAACCTGCGTCCGCGTCCGCAACCTGCGTCCGCGTCCGCAACCTGCATCTGCGTCCGCGGGCTGCGCTCGCGCCCCTGGACGTGACCACCGGCTTCACCCGTGCGTCAACGGTGCCCGTCGCGCGTGGTGAGAGTCACATGGTCGGAAAATGTGGCCCTCCGTGAAGGGGGCGTCACTCTGGGGGCAGTGGCGGTGCCGTTCGGTGGGAGGTTTGGTGGAGGTGGGGTTCGAGAGGTGCGCTGGTGAGCGGGCGGGGTGGGAGTGGGGGCGGAGGAGGATTAGGTGCGGTCGAGGCGTTCTCGTATACTGCGTGGGTTAGGGAGGGGAGTATCCCTTCGCGACAGCCTCGTCATCACGGTGCAGCCCCACTCCACGGGGCCCCCGGGGCTGCCGGTCCGCAGGCGAACGCGGGCGGGAGAGACCTCCGGCAATGAAGCGTGCATGCCGGAGGGTCTTTGTGACTGAACCTTTGTGGGCCTGGATCGCCGTGATCGGTGGTCTGCTGCTGGTCCTCGCCGTTGACCTGTGGATCGTCGACCGTGGTGAAGCCCGCGAGTTCTCCATGCGCCAAGCCGGCTACTGGGTCACCTTCTATGTGATCCTCGCCGTGTTGTTCGGCGTGTTGCTGTGGTTCACCTCCGGCCCCGATCGCGCGGGTGAGTTCTTCGCCGGTTACATCACCGAGTACAGCCTGAGCGTCGACAACCTGTTCATCTTCTTCATCATCATGAGCCGGTTCGCGGTGCCGAAGGTGTACCAGCACAAGGTGCTGCTCGTCGGCATCCTGCTCGCGCTCGTGATGCGCGGCGTGTTCATCGCGCTCGGTGCCGCCGCGCTCGAGCGGTTCAGCTGGCTGTTCTACGTGTTCGGCGCGTTCCTCATCTACACGGCGGTAAACATCGTCCGCCAGCATCTCAAGGGCGAGGAAGAGGAGTTCAACGAGAACATCCTGCTGCGCTGGGTGCGCCGGGCCTTCCCCACCACCGAGGGCTACGTCGGCTCCAAGATCACCGCCAAGATCGACGGCAAGCGCATGGTCACCCCCATGCTCATCGTCATGGTCGCCATCGGCACCACCGACCTGCTCTTCGCGCTCGACTCGATTCCGGCGATCTTCGGTCTCACGAAGGACGCCTTCATCGTCTTCACCGCCAACGCGTTCGCCCTGATGGGGCTGCGTCAGCTCTACTTCCTCCTGGGCGGTCTGCTGCAGCGGCTCGTCTACATCAGCTACGGTTTGGCGTTCATCCTGGGGTTCATCGGGGTTAAGCTCGTATTGGAGGCGTTGCACTCCAGCGATGTCTCCTGGGCGCCCGAAATTCCCATCTGGGTGTCGCTCTCGGTCATCGGCACCACCATGGTCATTACCACCGTGGCCAGCCTGATCAAAGCCCGTATCGACGCACGAAAGGGCAAGGAGTCGCACCCGGAGCAGGTCTAGCGCGTGGGGCTTCGAGGCGCTTTGCTTGTGTAGTTATGCCGTGTAATAGTTGCTAGTTCTGTAGCATCACGGCAAAGCGCCCAATCCAGTCACCACCAAAGGTTGTACGTGTCAGACGATTCTGCTAAGCCGGGCCGTATGAGGCTCGCGCGCGGGGTCTCCCCGTGGCTCCTCCCGACGGCCGCCACGGCGGCCGCCACCGCTCTGCTGACGCTCCGAGACCGGCGATGGGCGCTCGCGGCGGTGCCGCTGAGCGCGCTCACCGGAGGCATGCTCTGGTTCTTCCGCGACCCGGACCGTACGATCGGCGAGGGTCGCATTCTGTCGCCCGCCGACGGCGTGGTGCAGAGCATCGATCCGTGGCCCGACGGCCGCACCAGGGTCGCCATTTTCATGAACCCGCTGAACGTGCACGTCAATCGTGCCCCTCTTGCGGGAAAAGTCACCTCCGTGCAGCATGTGGCAGGTGGGTTCCTGCCGGCGTTCAACAAGGACAGCGACCAGAACGAGCGCGTGGTGTGGCATTTCGAGACCGCGCTGGGCGACATCGAGATGGTGCAGATCGCGGGCGCCGTTGCGCGCAGGATCGTGCCGTACCTGAGTGCCGGTGCGACGGTCGAGCAGGGCGAGCGGATCGGGCTGATCAGGTTGGGGTCCCGGGTCGACATCTACCTTCCCGAAGGGATTTCTCCCGCGGTGTCCGTGGGCGACAAGACGGTTGCGGGGGTGACCAGAATTGACCACGGCTGACGCCGGTAGCTGGCGAGCTGAAGAGGAAGAACCTCGCGGACCCGTCGGCAAGGCGTTCCGTCTGTCCGCCGCCGACTCCTTGTCGCTGGGCAACGCCGTCTGCGGATTCCTCGCGGTCTGCGTGCTGGCCTACTCCGCCATCCAGCAGCTCCAGGTAGACGGCGGCCGGTTCACGCCCGCGCCGAGCTACTTCGCCACCGCCATCGTGCTGCTGCTCATCGGCGCCACCTGCGACCTGTTCGACGGGCTCGTGGCGCGCCGCTTCCGCGCCTCCGCCATGGGGGCCGAGCTCGACAACCTGGCCGACGTCATCAGCTTCGGCTTCGCGCCCGCCTTCATGGTCGTCATCTGGGGCATCGGCGTACCGGAGTCGGTGCCGTTCACGGCCGTGCTGGCCGCGGCGGCGGCCGTGCTGGTCGCCGGCGTCGTACGCCTGGCCAGGTTCGCCTGCGTCAAGACCAAGAGCGGCGACTTCATGGGGCTGCCCATCCCGATGGGCGCCATGACCGTGATCTCCATCGTGCTGCTGTTCCAGCCGAGCATCTGGTCGCTGCTGGCCGTGCTCGGGGTGGCCTGGCTGATGGTCAGCCGCATCGAGTACCCCAAGCCGAAGGGGCAGCTCGCCGCGGTGGTCCTCGGCTGGATCATGGTGAACGTCGCGTTCCTGACGTTCTGGGTGGCCTGGCCTGAGGGCGGCGACATGCCGATCAAGATCGGGGCCACCATGCAGATCGCGCTCGTCGCGGCGATCCCGCTGCGGGTGCTGTTCTACAAGCGCGAGCAGCGCAAGGAAGCCGCTCGTCTCGGCCGTTCCGGCCTGCAATGAGCGGCTGACGGGATTTTTCGTCTTATTTCGGCTTTGATGGAGCCATGTCGGCTGCGCCGCGCGAGCACACGCGTACGTACTATCTCGGCAAGCTGGCCACGGAGCTGGAACAACGCGGGCTGACGGCCGTGCTGCGGCCGGACCCGCCCGCGTTGCGCGTCAGCCACCCCGACGCGGCGCTGATGGCCGAGACCGTGGACTGCGCGGCCCTGCCGGACGGCTGGTTCTTCCGATGGTCGTGGGGCGAGCTCGTCGGGCTCGCCGACGATCCCGCCCTGGCGGCCGAGCGCATCGCGCACGTGCTGGCCGCCCGCCGCTGATCCCCTGGGAGCCGGGCGCTACCAGCCCCTCGCCTTCCACTCCGGCAGCGCGGGACGCTCGGCGCCGAGCGTGGTGTCCTTGCCGTGGCCCGGGTAGACCCAGGTCTCGTCGGGCAGGCGGTCGAAGATGCGCTCGACCACGTCGGTGAAGAGCTGGTTGAAGCGCTCGGGGTCCTTCTGGGTGTTGCCCACGCCGCCCGGGAACAGCGAGTCGCCGGTGAACAGGTGGTAGCCGTCGGGGCCGCCGTCGTACAGCAGGGCGATCGAGCCGGGCGTGTGGCCGCGCAGATGGATGACCTCCAGCGCGACCTCGCCGAACGTGATGCTGTCGCCGTGCTCGACCGTGCGGTCCGCGGGGACGGGAAGCGCGGGCGCGTCGAGCGGGTGGGCGATCACCTGCGCGCCGGTCACCTTCGTCACCTGCTCGAGCGCCTGCCAGTGGTCGCCGTGCTGGTGGGTGGTGACGATCGCGGCGACGGGCTTGTCGGCCATGAGGGCGAGCAGCCGGTCGGGCTCGGCGGCCGCGTCGATGAGCACCGCCTCGCCGGTCGCGTTGCAGCGCAGCAGGTAGGCGTTGTTGTCGAACGGGCCTACGGCGAGCTTGGAGATCGTGAGCGCGGACAGCTCGCGGACGTCGGCGGGGCCGCCGACCTGGACGTCACCGGTGTAGGTCATGGGTAGTCCTTAGGGGGCGTCGTGGGCAGATCAGCGGGGGCCGGCATCGTGAGCCACGGCGGCGGATCAGGAAGACCCGCGCCTGCGTGGCCGGAAGTGAACAACCGCCCCATGGGCACCAGACTAACCCCCTCGCCACGGGACCTCCCGGTGAGCCAGGCCAGCATGTCGCGCGGCGTGCCGCGGACCGTGGGGCCGTCGCCGAGCACGTGCACGACCTCTGTCTCGCCCGGTTCCACGAGCTCGATGCGGCCCACGGTGCGGTGGTTCCCGGGCCAGGAGGCCAGGCAGTCGTGCAGCTCACGGCGTACGAAGGAGGCCGGCCAGTCGGCGGGGGTGTAACCGGCGTTCAGGTCCACGTGGTGGAAGCCGACCTCGCGCAGCCGGCGTACCAGCAGGTACCAGGCGGGGTGCGGCGGCGGGCGCATGCCCTCCACCAGCGCCGACCAGGCGTGCTGCGGCATGTCGCGGACGGCGGCGGCCAGGCGCGCGGCGCCGTCCTCGATCTCGGCCAGGTGGCGGGCCACCGAATGGGCCGCGGCGGCCTCGATGGCGGCGGACCTGGCGGCGAGCGAGGCGTATTGAGGGGTGCGTACGCCGGTGCGCGCCCACGTCAGCAGGTTGAGGTGGGAATCGGCGTTCTGGGCGATGTGGGCGAGCACATGGCCTCTGGTCCAGCCGGGCAGCAGGGAGGGAGCGGCGAGGCAGGCGTCGGAGAGCGACGCGACCGTGGCCAGCAGCCGGTTCGTGGCCGTGGTCAGCTCGGCCTGCACCGCGGGCAGGATGGTCATGTACGGATATTTCACCATGGGGTGACCTAGCGTGCGGGGGCATAAAACCCCAGGTCAGCCGGTTGCATGTTCGAGGGGTCCTCCCCTGCCGGGAGATGGTCGTAACCTGTGAGGGACGGATTTTCGGGGGCCGCCGGTCGGACCGCCGAAATTGTCGGAGCCGCCCTCTACCATCCCCGTGGACCTATCCGCTTTTCGACATCCGGGATCGCCGTGGCTGACCGCCTGATCGTGCGTGGTGCACGAGAACACAACCTCAAAGACGTCTCGCTCGACCTGCCGCGAGACTCACTGATCGTCTTCACCGGCCTGTCCGGCTCGGGCAAGTCGAGCCTGGCCTTCGACACGATCTTCGCTGAGGGCCAGCGGCGCTACGTCGAGTCGCTGTCGGCTTACGCCCGCCAGTTCCTCGGCCAGATGGACAAGCCCGACGTCGACTTCATCGAGGGCCTGTCGCCCGCGGTCTCCATCGACCAGAAGGCCACCAGTAAGAACCCCCGTTCCACCGTCGGCACCATCACCGAGGTCTACGACTACCTGCGACTGCTGTGGGCCCGCATCGGCAAGCCGCACTGCCCGGTGTGCAGGCGCCCGATCGCCAGGCAGTCGCCGCAGCAGATCGTCGACCGCGTGATGGAGTTCGAGGAGGGCACCAGGTTCCAGGTGCTCGCCCCGGTCATCAGGGGCCGTAAGGGCGAATACGCTGAGCTGTTCCGCGAGCTGCAGACCAAGGGCTTCGCCAGGGCGCGGGTCGACGGCACCGTCGTGCGGCTGGAGGAGCCGCCGACGCTGAAGAAGTACGAAAAGCACGACATCGAGGTCATCGTCGACCGCCTGTCGGTGAAGGAGTCGTCGCGACGGCGGCTCACCGACTCCGTGGAGACGGCGCTGCAGCTGTCCGGCGGCACGATCACGCTCGAGTTCGTCGACCTGCCGGAAGACGACCCCAACCGCGAGCGCTTCTTCTCCGAGCACCTCTACTGCCCCTACGACGACCTGTCGTTCGAGGAGATGGAGCCGCGCTCGTTCTCCTTCAACTCACCGTTCGGCGCCTGCCCCGAGTGCACGGGTCTCGGCACCAAGATGGAGGTCGACCCCGAGCTGGTGGTGCCCGACCCCGAGCGCACCCTGCGCGAAGGCGCCATCCACCCGTGGTCGGGCGGCCACACCAGCGAATACTTCACCAGGCTGATGGAGGCGCTCGGCCACGCGATGGGCTTCGGCCTCGACACGCCGTGGGAGCGCCTGCCCAAGAAGGCGCAGAAGTCGCTGCTGTACGGCCACGACGAGCAGATCCACGTGCGCTACAGCAACCGCTTCGGCCGGCAGCGCGCCTACTACACCACCTACGACGGCGTCATCCCGTGGGTGCAGCGCAGGCACGCCGAGGCCGAGAGCGACACCGCGCGCGAGCGGTTCGAGGGCTACATGCGCGAGATCCCGTGTCCCGCCTGCAAGGGGGCCAGGCTCAAGCCGGTCAGTCTCGCGGTGACGGTGGCCGGGAAGTCGATCGCCGAGGTGTCGTCGATGTCGATCGGCGAGTGCGCGAAGTTCCTCGCCGGGCTCAAGCTCTCCGACCGTGACATGCAGATCGCCGAGCGGGTGGTCAAGGAGATCAACGCCCGCATGGGCTTCCTGCTCGACGTCGGCCTCGACTACCTCACGATGGACCGCGCCGCCGCCACCCTCGCCGGTGGCGAGGCGCAGCGCATCAGGCTCGCCACGCAGATCGGCTCCGGCCTGGTCGGCGTGCTGTACGTGCTCGATGAGCCGTCCATCGGCCTGCACCAGCGCGACAACATGCGGCTGCTCGACACCCTGATCAGGCTGCGCGACATGGGCAACACGCTGATCGTGGTCGAGCACGACGAGGACACCATCGCCGCCGCCGACTGGGTGGTCGACATCGGTCCCGGCGCGGGCGAGCACGGTGGCCAGGTCGTCGTCTCCGGCACCGTACAGGACCTGCTGGCCAGCGAGGAGTCGCTGACCGGTGCGTACCTGTCGGGGCGCAAGAGCATCCCCATCCCCGCCAAGCGCCGCAAGCGCGACAAGAAGCGGCAGATCGTCGTCAAGGGGGCGCGCGAGCACAACCTCAAGGGCGTCGACATCGAGTTCCCGCTCGGCCTGTTCACGGCGGTCACCGGTGTGTCGGGGTCGGGCAAGTCGACGCTGGTCAACGACATCCTCTACAACGCGCTGGCCAAGGAGCTCAACGGCGCCCGCACGGTGCCCGGCCGCCACTCCCGCATCAACGGCATGGACCAGGTCGACAAGGTCGTCCACGTCGACCAGTCGCCGATCGGGCGCACGCCGCGCTCCAACCCGGCCACGTACACCGGGGTCTTCGACCACATCCGCAAGCTGTTCGCGGCCACGACCGAGGCGAAGGTGCGCGGCTACCAGCCGGGGCGCTTCAGCTTCAACGTCAAGGGCGGGCGCTGCGAGGCGTGCTCGGGCGACGGCACCATCAAGATCGAGATGAACTTCCTGCCCGACGTCTACGTCCCCTGCGAGGTCTGCCACGGCGCCCGCTACAACCGGGAGACGCTGGAGGTCCACTACAAGGGCAAGACGATCGCCGAAGTGCTCGACATGCCGATCGAGGAGGCGCTGGATTTCTTCGACGCCATCCCGGCCATCAAGCGGCACCTGCAGACGCTCAACGACGTGGGGCTCGGCTACGTACGCCTCGGGCAGCCGGCCACCACGCTGTCCGGCGGCGAGGCGCAGCGCGTCAAGCTCGCCTCCGAGTTGCAGCGGCGGCAGACCGGGCGGACGATCTACGTCCTCGACGAGCCCACCACCGGCCTGCACTTCGAGGACATCCGGCGGCTGCTGGGCGTCCTCGGCCGGCTGGTCGACGGCGGCAACACGGTGATCGTCATCGAGCACAACCTCGACGTCATCAAGACCGCCGACTGGATCATCGACATGGGGCCCGAGGGCGGCTCGCGCGGCGGCACGCTGGTCGCCGCCGGCACGCCGGAGGAGGTCGCGCTGGTGGACGAGAGCCACACGGGGCGCTTCCTGCGCAAGATCCTCTCGCTCTGACCCTGGTGGTGAGGCCGATCCGCCCCCCGGACTCGGGGGTGGGTCGGCCTCGCTGCGTCTGGGCCGGGCCGGGTGGGCGTTGTGCCAGGTGCCGGGCTGCTCGGGCGTGGCGCTTGGCAGGCCGGTGGGTGTGGTGCCCGGGCCGGTGGGGGCGGTAGCGGAGGGTGCCTCGCCGTCAGGCGGTGCGGCGGGCCAGGGCGCGGGCGCGGCGCTTGGCGGCGTCGCCGCGTTCCAGCCACCACTCGGCCAGCAGCAGCGGCAGCGTCCAGCCCAGCCAGGTGCTCAAGGCCGCGATCGACTGCGCCATCACCTGCTCGTCGCCCTGGAAGAAGGTGTCGATGTACGGGCTCAGCACGATCACGGACACCGCGCCCCAGAGGCGGTTGGTGACGATGGACATCGTCAGGGCGAAGCTGCGCACCATCCACCGGCGGTGATCGACGAAGCGGCGCTGCCTGGCCATCCGCCACCCGGCGAACGTGCAGCCCAGCCAGAGCAGCGCGAGCATCACGTTGCTGACGGACGTGACCGGTCCCCACGGCGTCGCGATGCCCACGGTCAGGCCGAGCAGGCCGCTCGGCAGGCAGCCGGCGAAGACGTACACGCGGCCGATCCTGCGGTGCGCAACGGGGTGGCGTGCGCGAAACCACGGCCAGATCTGCAGGCAGCACGTGATCATCGCGATCGAGCCGAACACCACGTGCAGGGAGAGCACCGCATAGTGCGGCGGGAGGAAGTCCGGCGCGGGCACGCGCGACTGCGCCGGGTCGAACGAGACGTACGGCGGCAGCGAGAACGCCAGGAACGCCGCCGCCACCACGGCCGGCGGCGCCACCCACGGCCGCCGCCACCAGCGTCGCGGCCGTACCGTCACGCCGGACCGCGGCTGTACCGTCACGCCGGACCCGGCCGCGCCGGAGGAAACCGCTCCCGAATCGCCGGGGTCGGGCTGCTCGGCGGTGGTCACGCCGGGGTCGGGCTGCTCGGCGGTGGTCACGCCGGGGGCGGGCTGTCCGGCGGTGGTCACGCCGGAGGGCACTGCACCCGAGGCGGCCGGGGCGGGGGGCGGTGAGGGCGGAGGTGCCGAGGTCGCCGGGGGTGTTCCCGGGGGTGGTCCGGCCCGAGGTGCCAGGGCCGGGGGCGGCGGAGTTCTGAGCGCCAGGGGGTGGCCCGTTGGAGTCGGCGGAGGTCGTGGGGTGTGGGTCGGTTCGGGAAGGGCCGGGTGGAGTGGTCGTGGGGTGTGGGTCGGTTCGGGAAGAGTTGGGCGGAAGGGGCATGAGGGCAGCGTGGGCGGGGTCGCTGACCGTCCGCCTACCACCCGCTGACCGGACCGAGGGGTACCGTCAATAAGCTGTTTTCACGACGATGGCCGCAATCGGGGGCGTCACCGGCGGCCGGCGACGTACGGATAACGCGCGGCCGACGCGCGAGATGGAACATCAGGCCTGCGGGGCGAGAACACCGAGGACAGATCGGGGCGGAGCCATGTCCGGAAACGGATTGGGACGGCGGGAGATGCTGGGCGCGGCGGGGGTCGCGGCGTGCGGCCTGGCGCTGGCCGCGTGCGGTTCGGGGGGCGCGCAGGCCCAGCCGAGCCTCAAGGGCAAGGTGCTGGCCAAGACGGCCGAGGTGCCGGTGGGCGGCGGCAAGCTCATCGAGGACCTGAAGGTCGTGGTGACGCAGCCGGAGCCGGGCGTCTTCAAGGCGTTCAGCTCGCTGTGCACGCACAAGGGCTGCCAGGTCGGCACTCCCAAGGACAACGTCATCAGGTGCGCCTGCCACGGCAGCGAGTTCACCGCCGACACCGGCAAGGCGACGAAGGGGCCGGCCACCGCGCCGCTGGCCTCGTTCCAGGTGAAGGTGGAAGGCGACGGCATCGTCGTCGTCTGAGCCCTCCCGTCTGAATTCTCCCTAGGCGGCCGTCTGAGTCCTCCCATGGTGGTCGCCTCAGTCCCACCAGGGCGGGCGTTGCAGCGCGCCTCAGGGGCGGGCCGGGTACGTAAACCGTCATCTCGTCGACCGGCGGGTGGGAGCGGCCGTTTCGTCACGAGCGGTCGTCCCGCCAAGAGCGGTCGTCCCGTCGAGAGCGGCCGTTTCGCGAGAGTCACAAGCGGCGGTTCTCTGAGAACGGCCTTCCACGAACCGGTAATTGTGCGTGGTCGCCCGGATTGGGCTCCGGCAGGCTGAACCCCTGCCAGGGCCCGGGCCGTACCTGCAAGTGAAAGCCGATCTGGGAGGACGCACGATGACGGAAACGACGCGGCGGACGGTTGTCTTCGGTGCCGGAACGGCCGGGCTCGCGGCCGTGCTGACGGCCTGCGCGAGCTACGGCGTACCGGAGACCGAGGCGGACGTGGAGGCTCCCGCTGAGGAGGCGACGTCGTCCCAGCCCGAGGAGGGCGGCGAGGCCAAGCCGAAGGCGGAGGCCAAGGCCGATGCGGCCCTGGCGGACGTCAGCGACATCCCCGAGGGCGGCGGCAAGGTCTTCAAGAACCAGAAGATCGTCGTCACGCAGCCGGCGGCGGGCGAGTTCAAGGCGTTCAGCGCGGTCTGCACCCACGCGGGCTGCACGGTCGCCTCCGTCTCGAACCAGACGATCAACTGCCCCTGTCACGGCAGCAAGTTCAGCATCGCCGACGGTTCGGTGACCGACGGCCCCGCGGGCGGTCCGCTGGAGGAGAAGCAGATCCAAGTGGACGGTCAGAAGATCAGACTCGCCTGAGAAAGCTTTCATGATTTTCTCACCTGAGTGCGCTTGGGTGAGGCGCATGGCAGATGAGCTTCACACCCGCAGAGCGGTGTTCGCCGGCGTCGGCGCAGGCGGCCTGGCGCTGGCGATCAGCGCGTGCAGCGGCGACTCCGGTACCGACACGGCGCAGACGGCGCCTTCCACCGCCGGGTCCGGCGCCCCCGAGGCGAGCGCGACGCAGTCCAGCGCGTCCGGTGGCGGCGCGCTGGCCAAGAAGGCCGACATCCCGGTGGGCGGCGGCACCGTCTTCAAGGACCAGAAGGTCGTCGTGACGCAGCCCACGGAGGGCGAGTTCAAGGCGTTCAGCGCGATCTGCACGCACAAGGGCTGCCCGGTCTCCAGCGTCGAGGACGGCGCGATCGTGTGCCCGTGCCACAACAGCAGGTTCGCGATCGCGGACGGCTCCGTGACCGGCGGGCCCGCGCAGCAGCCGCTGGCCGCCCAGGAGATCAAGGTCGAGGGCGACGACATCCTGCTGGCGTAGCCGCCCATAGCCGCCGTAGCCGGGTGGGGTGCCCGCCGTACGTGCGCGAAGAGTACGGCGGGCGACTCTGTCGGTGCGGGCCACTAGGCTGACAGGCGTGGCGAGATCAGCGGCTAACACCTTGAGTTTCCGGCCGAGGCCGGGGTCGATCCCGGAGTCCCCGGGTGTCTACAGGTTCAGGGACGCGCACGGCCGGGTGATCTACGTCGGCAAGGCCAAGAGCCTGCGCCAGCGGCTCAACTCGTACTTCGCCGACTTCTCCGCGCTGCATCCCCGCACGCAGTCGATGCTGACCACGGCCGCCGACGTCGACTGGACGGTCGTCGGCACCGAGGTGGAGGCGCTGCAGCTCGAATACTCCTGGATCAAGGAGTTCGACCCCCGCTTCAACGTCAAATACCGCGACGACAAGTCCTACCCCTACCTCGCGGTGACGATGAGCGAGGACTTCCCGCGCGTCCAGGTCATGCGCGGGGCCAAGCGCAAGGGCACCCGCTACTTCGGCCCCTACTCCCACGCCTGGGCCATCCGCGAGACCGTCGACCTGCTGCTGCGGGTCTTCCCGGTGCGCACGTGCAGCGCCGGGGTGTTCAAGCGGGCCGGGCAGATCGGGCGGCCGTGCCTGCTCGGCTACATCGACAAGTGCTCGGCGCCGTGCGTCGGCCGGGTCACCCCGGAGGAGCACCGCGAGCTGGCCGAGGACTTCTGCGACTTCATGGCGGGCAACACCAGCCGCTTCATCAAGCGTCTCGAAAAGGAGATGCGCGAGGCCGCCGCCGAGCAGGAGTACGAACGCGCCGCCCGGCTGCGCGACGACATCCAGGCGCTGCAGCGGGCGCTGGAGAAGCAGGCGGTCGTGCTCGGCGAGAGCACCGACGCCGACGTCATCGCCCTGGCCGAAGACCCGCTCGAAGCCGCCGTCCAGGTGTTCTACGTACGCGGGGGGCGCATCCGCGGCCAGCGCGGCTGGGTGGTCGACAAGGTCGAGGAGACCTCGCCCGGCGAGCTGGTCGAGCAGTTCCTGCTGCAGATGTACGCCGAGGCGAACGCCGAGTCCATGCCCCGCGAGGTGCTGGTGCCCGCGCTGCCGCCCGACGTCGAGGCGGTGGCCGAGCTGCTGACCGAGCAGCGCGGCGCCCGCGTCGAGGTGCGGGTGCCGCAGCGCGGCGACAAGAAGTCGCTGCTGGAGACCGTCGAGCGCAACGCCAAGGAGTCGCTGGCCCAGCACAAGATCCGCCGCGCCAGCGACCTGAGCGCGCGCAGCAAGGCGCTGCAGGAGATCGCCGACGCGCTCGACCTCGACCAGGCGCCGCTGCGCATCGAGTGCTACGACGTCTCCCACCTGCAGGGAGAGAACGTCGTGGCGTCCATGGTGGTCTTCGAGGACGGCCTGGCCCGCAAGAGCGAATACCGGCGCTTCTCGGTCAAGACCAAGGAGGGCGACGTCGCCTCGATCTACGAGGTGATCATGCGCAGGTTCCGCCGCTACCTGGAGGAGCGCTCGGCCACCGGCGAGCTGGCGGCCGACGACGACGCGGCCGCGGGCGGCGGGCCCATCGACCCCGACACCGGCAAGCCGCGCAAGTTCGCCTACCCTCCCAACCTCGTCGTGGTCGACGGCGCGGGCCCGCAGGCGGCCGCCGCGCAGCGGGCGCTCGACGAGCTCGGCATCGACGACGTGGCCGTGTGCGGGCTGGCCAAGCGCCTCGAGGAAGTGTGGCTGCCAGGCGACGACCAGCCGGTGATCATGCCTCGTTCAAGTGAAGGTCTCTACCTTCTGCAGCGGGTGCGAGACGAAGCGCACAGGTTCGCCATCACCTACCATCGTTCCAAGAGGTCCAAGACGGTGAAGGAGAGCGCGCTCGACGGCGTGCCCGGCCTGGGGCCGGCGCGAAGGCAGGCGCTGCTCAAACACTTCGGCTCCGTGAAAAAGCTACGCGAGGCCACTGCCGCTGAAATCTGCGAGGTTCCCGGCATCGGCCCGTCCATCGCCGAGGTCATCGTGTCGACGCTGAAGGGAGAGTCACCTTGATCTCGCCAGGATGCCAGGGTGCCCATGCCGCACACTCCTACCGGCCCGCGCTGAGAGGCGGGCCCGCTGCAGAGGTGGGGCGATGAGCACCGAGCCGGCGTTCGTCATCGTCACCGGCATGTCCGGTGCGGGGCGCAGCACCGCCGCCAAGGCGCTGGAGGACCTGGGCTGGTTCGTCATCGACAACCTGCCGCCGGGTCTGCTGTTCGCCATGGCGGAGGAGGCGGGCAAGGTCAAGCTGGCCGCCGACAAGGTGGCCGCCGTCGTCGACGTGCGCAGCCTGGCCTTCACCACCGATCTCAACGCCGCGATCGAGGAGCTCGAAGGGCGCGGCGTACGCGTGCGGGTGGTCTTCCTCGAGGCCAGCGACGAGGAGCTGGTGCGCAGGTTCGAAAACGTCCGCAGGCCGCACCCGCTGCAGGGCGAGGGGCGGCTGGTCGACGGCATCACCCGCGAGCGCGGCATCCTGCGTGAGGTGCGCGCCAACGCCGACCTGGTGATCGACACCTCCACCCACAACGTCCACGACCTGCGCGCCAAGATCGTCGACTTCTTCGGCGGCGAGGACCGCCCCGGCCTGCGGCTCAACGTCGTGTCGTTCGGCTTCAAGTACGGCCTGCCGGTCGACGCCGACCTCGTGGTCGACTGCCGGTTCCTGCCCAACCCGCACTGGGTGCCCGAGCTGCGGCCGCTCAACGGCCTCGACACGGCGGTCAGCGACTACGTGCTCGGCCAGCCGGGCGCCAAGGAGTTCCTCGACGCCTACGAGGAGGTCCTGCAGGTCGTCGCGGCCGGATACGCGCGCGAGGGCAAGAGCTACGCGACGCTCGCGGTGGGCTGCACCGGCGGCAAGCACCGCAGCGTGGCGATGGCCGAGCAGATCGCCGCCCGGCTGCGCGACCGCGGCATGGAAGTCCAGGTGAGCCACCGGGATGTGGGGCGGGAGTGACCGATGACAGTGCCGAAGGGGTCGTGCCGCCACCGATGAACGGCCTGCCCTGCGACAGGCCGGACGTGCTCGGCGTCGGGCGGCCCGGGATCGGGCCCGCCGTCGTGGCGCTGGGCGGTGGCCACGGGCTCTATGCGTCCCTGTCGGCATTACGGATGGTGACCGACCGGTTGACCGCCGTGGTGACGGTGGCCGACGACGGCGGCTCCAGCGGGCGGCTGCGCCGCGAGCTGGGCGTGCTGCCGCCCGGCGACCTGCGCATGGCGCTGGCCGCGCTGTGCGGCGACGACGAGTGGGGCAGCACCTGGAGCGAGGTCGTCCAGCACCGCTTCCGCAGCGAGGGTGAGCTGCACGGCCACGCGGTCGGCAACCTGCTGATCGTGGCGCTGTGGGAGCTGCTCGGCGACTCGGTGGCCGGGCTCGACTGGGTCGGGCGGCTGCTCGGCGCGCACGGGCGCGTGCTGCCGATGGCGTCGGTGCCGCTCGACATCGTGGCCGAGGTGGAGCTCGACGGCGTCATCTCGACCGTACGCGGGCAGGTGGCCTGCGCCTCGACCCCCGGCCGCGTACAGGCGATCTCGCTCGTGCCAGAGGACCCGCCGGCCCGTCCTGAGGCGGTCGCGGCCGTGCGCGACGCCGACTGGGTGGTGTTCGGGCCCGGGTCGTGGTTCACCAGCGTGCTGCCGCACCTCAAGGTGCCCGCGCTGGCCAGGGCCCTGCACGCCACCCGGGCCAAGCGGCTGGTCACGCTCAATCTCGCCCCGCAGCCGGGCGAGACCGACGACTTCTCCCCCCAGCAACATCTGGAGGTGCTTCGCCAACACGCTCCCGACCTGCGGATCGACGTGGTGCTCGCCGACACCGGGGTGGTCGACGATCCCGACGCCCTGGAGAAGGCGGCGGGCGCGCTCGGCGCCCGGCTCGTCATGGACGACGTGGCCGCCGCCGACGGCTCGCCACGGCATGACCCACGACGTCTTGCCTCCGTCCTGGACGAGATTTTCCTCCAGAAGCGTTGATCCTGGTCGGCGTGGCGCGAAGGTGCGAGAGACTCGAAGGAGCCGGTCTGAATGGGGGAGAGGACTAACGCATGGCGATGACAGGTGTGGTGAAGGACGAGCTGAGCCGCCTGCCGGTGCTGAAGCCGTGCTGCCGCAAGGCGGAGGTATCGACGCTGCTGCGGTTCGCCAGCGGCCTGCACCTGGTGGGCGGGCGGATCGTGATCGAGGCCGAGCTCGACACCAACGCCACCGCGCGGCGGCTCATCAAGGACATCGGCGAGGTGTTCGGGCACAAGGCCGAGGTGCTCGTGCTCGCTCCCGCCGGGCTGCGCAAGGGCTCGCGCTACGTCGTACGCGTCTACCGCGACGGTGAGGCGCTGGCCCGTCAGACGGGTCTCATCGACAACCACGGCCGCCCCGTGCGCGGGCTGCCCCGCCAGGTCGTGGCGGGCGCCGCCTGCGACGCCGAGGCCGCATGGCGCGGCGCGTTCCTCGCGCACGGCTCGCTCACCGAGCCGGGCCGGTCGATGTCGCTCGAGGTCACCTGCCCGGGGCCGGAGGCGGCGCTGGCGCTGGTGGGCTCGGCGCGGCGGCTGAAGATCCACGCCAAGGCGCGCGAGGTGCGCGGCGTCGACCGTGTGGTCGTCCGCGACGGCGACGCCATCAGCGCGCTGCTCACCCGGCTCGGCGCGCACGACAGCGTGCTGGCCTGGGAGGAACGCCGGATGCGCCGCGAGGTGCGGGCCACCGCCAACCGCCTGGCCAACTTCGACGACGCCAACCTGCGGCGCTCGGCGCGGGCCGCCGTCGCGGCCGGCGCCCGGGTGCAGCGGGCGCTGGAGATCCTCGGCGACGACGCCCCCGAGCACCTGGTGATCGCCGGGCGGCTGCGGGTCGAGCACAAGCAGGCGTCGCTGGAGGAGCTCGGCCAGATCGCCGACCCGCCGCTGACCAAGGACGCCATCGCCGGGCGCATCAGGCGGCTGCTGGCGATGGCCGACAAGCGGGCGTCCGACCTGGGCATCCCCAACACTGAGGCCAATCTCACCGTGGACATGCTGGCTCCGTGAGGCGGTGCCGGCGCGGCCGGTCGTTGCGGGGACGGGGTCCCGCCCGTCCCCCTGCCGCGGCGGTTCAGGGCGGGTTCCGCCCGCGCGGCGGAGATGCACGGACGGGCGGCTGCTCGGGCGGGCGTCCGTAGGGTGCCGGGAGCGTGTGCGGGCGGGGGTGCTGGAGGGGCGTTCGGGCGGCGGTGCTGGAGGCCCGTGCGGGCGGGTGGATGCCTGCGTGGCCGGCGGAGCTGGAGGTGCGTGCGGCGGGTGGCGTTGGGAGGGTGCGGCTGCTTGCGCGGCCGGGTGCGTCGAGGTGGTCCGCCGCTCAGTCGCGGGCCGGCTTGCGGGGGGTGAACAGGTCGGTCGTGGGCTTGGGCGTGGGCGGCTGGGCGGGCTCGAAGGGCGCGCGGTACTCCGGCTTGTCCGAGTCCCCGGGCTGCCCCGGCTCGCCGGGCGACTCGGCGGCCTCGGCGCGCTGCGCCCGGCGTACGCGCAGGACCCGCAGCGTGAGCAGGGCGAACGCGGCCAGCGCGGCGACCGCGATGTACAGCCAGGCCGTCGTCTCGGTCAGCGGCTCGCGGTAGACGCGCAGCGCGTGCGGCAGGCCCTCGTTGAAGGTGGGCAGGTCGACATCGGAGAACCCGGCGGGCGCGCGGTCCCCGGGCGCGCGCAGGCCCGCGCCGATCAGCACGGAGGAGCCGGTGATCTGGCCGGCCGCGACGGCGGCGCCGCCGTACAGGAAGGCGAAGGGCAGGAGCAGGAGGCTGCGCGGCCGCCTGGCGCCCATGGCCAGCGCGACGATGACGGCGATGAGCAGCGCCAGCGCCAGCGAGACGGGCACTCCGCCCCCGAAGCCCGTCACCTCCTCCGGCAGGCTCTCCTGGTACAGCACGGCCACCCCCAGGCCCGCCGCGCAGATCAGTGCGGCGAGCAGGCCGAAGAAGAGCCCGGGTAGCAGGCCGGACCGCTTATGTGACATCTCAGCCCCCAGAGAATGCACGAATTTACTCCGACGAGTCGGGCACTTTACTCGAACCTCGCAAAACGTGTCGCAGGAACGCCGATTCACACGCCGGTACCTGCAGTGGTCTAAACCAATTTGGGTCCGATAAGGTTCGTGATTGAGGTTTCCAGCCCGCATCTGTTCGAGGAGATCGGTTCCCGTGAGCATCCGCGTAGGCGTCAACGGCTTCGGCCGCATCGGCCGCAACTTCTGGCGCGCTGTCGCCGCCAGCGGCAAGGACATCGAGATCGTCGCGGTCAACGACCTGACCGACACTGCGACGCTCGCGCACCTGCTGAAGTACGACAGCATCCTCGGCCGCCTGCCCTACGAGGTGAAGGCCACCGCCGACGAGATCACGGTCGACGGCAAGTCGATCAAGGTTTTCGCGGAGCGCGACCCGGCCAAGCTGCCGTGGGGCGACCTCGGTGTGGACGTCGTGGTGGAGTCGACCGGCCTGTTCACCGACGCCACCAAGGCCAAGGTGCACGCCGACAACGGCGCGAAGAAGGTCATCATCTCCGCCCCGGCGAAGAACGAGGACGTCACCGTCGTGCTGGGCGTCAACGACAGCGCGTACGACCCGGCCAAGCACACGATCATCTCCAACGCCTCCTGCACCACCAACTGCCTGGCCCCGATGGCCAAGGTCATCCACGACGCCTTCACCATCGAGAAGGGTCTGATGACCACCATCCACGCCTACACGCAGGACCAGAACCTGCAGGACGGCCCGCACAAGGACCTGCGCCGCGCCCGCGCCGCCGCGCTCAACGTGGTGCCCACCTCCACCGGCGCCGCCAAGGCCATCGGCCTGGTCCTGCCCGAGCTGAAGGGCAAGCTCGACGGCTTCGCCATGCGCGTGCCGATCCCGACCGGCTCGGCCACCGACCTCACCGTCGACGTCAGCCGCGAGGTCACCGTCGAGGAGGTCAACGCCGCGGTCAAGGCCGCCGCCGAGGGCCCGCTCAAGGGCATCCTCAGCTACACCGAGGACCCCATCGTCTCCAGCGACATCGTCACCGACCCGGCCTCCTGCATCTTCGACGCCCAGCTCACCAAGGTGATCGGCAACCAGGTCAAGGTCGTCGGCTGGTACGACAACGAGTGGGGCTACTCCAACCGCCTGGCCGACCTGGTCGAGCTGGTGGGCCGCGGGCTCTGATGCCCGGGCGGACGCGTACACACCGGGGCGCGCCGTCCGCGTGCCCCGCAGGAACGGGAGCATGACATGCGCACGCTCGACGATCTCGACGTGAAGGGGCGGCGCGTGCTTGTGCGCGCCGACCTCAACGTCCCCCTCGACGGGGAGACGATCACCGACGACGGCCGCATCCGCGCGTCGGTCCCGACGATCAAGACCCTGCTGGAGCGGGGCGCCAAGGTCGTCGTCTGCGCCCACCTGGGCAGGCCCAAGGGCAAGGTGGAGCCGAAGTACTCGCTGCGCCCCGTGGCGGCCCGCCTGGGCGAGCTGCTGGGCCAGGACGTCGCCTTCGCCACCGACGTGGTCGGCGACAGCGCCGTGAGCACGGTGGAGTCCCTCCAGGACGGCCAGGTGGCCCTGCTGGAGAACCTCCGCTACGAGCCGGGCGAGGAGTCCAAGGACGACGCCGAGCGCGGCGCGTTCGCGGCCAGGCTCGCGGCACTCGCCGAGCTGTACGTCGGCGACGGCTTCGGCGCCGTCCACCGTAAGCACGCCAGCGTCTACGACGTGCCCAAGCTGCTGCCGCACGCGGCGGGCGGGCTGGTCGAGGCCGAGGTCGGCGTGCTGCGCCGGCTCACCGAGGACACCGAGCGGCCCTACGTGGTCGTGCTCGGCGGCGCCAAGGTCTCCGACAAGCTCGGCGTCATCGCCAACCTGCTGACCAAGGTCGACAGGCTGCTCATCGGCGGCGGCATGGCGTACACGTTCCTCAAGGCCCAGGGCCACGAGGTCGGCAACTCGCTGCTGCAGGAGGACCAGCTCGACCAGGTGCGCGGCTTCCTGGAGGAGGCCGGGCGGCGTGGCGTCGAGCTGGTGCTGCCCGTCGACGTGCTCGCGGCGGTCACCTACGCGCCCGACGCCGAGCACCAGGTGGTCGAGGCCACCGCGATCCCGGCCGACCGCGAGGGGCTCGACATCGGTCCCAAGACCCGCGAGCTGTTCGCGAGCAAGATCGCCGACGCCAAGACCGTGTTCTGGAACGGCCCGATGGGCGTGTTCGAGTTCGACGCGTTCTCCGGCGGCACCAAGGCGGTGGCCGAGGCGCTCATCGCCTCCGAGGCGTTCACCGTGGTGGGCGGCGGCGACTCGGCGGCGGCCGTACGCAGGCTGGGCCTGCCCGAGGACGGCTTCTCGCACATCTCCACGGGTGGCGGCGCCAGCCTCGAATACCTCGAAGGCAAGACCCTTCCCGGACTCGCGGCCCTGGAGGACTGAGAGTTGCAGCGCAAGCCGCTCATCGCCGGCAACTGGAAGATGAACCTCAACCATCTCGAGGCCATCGCGCTGGTCCAGAAGCTGGCCTTCGCGCTCAACGACAAGGACTTCGACAAGGTCGAGGTCGCCGTCCTGCCTCCGTACACCGACCTGCGCAGCGTCCAGACCCTGGTCGACGGCGACAAGCTCAGGATCGTGTACGGCGCCCAGGACCTGTCCAGGCACGACGGCGGCGCCTACACCGGTGAGGTGTCGGGCGCCATGCTCGCCAAGCTCGGCTGCACGTACGTGGTGGTCGGGCATTCCGAGCGCCGCCAGTACCACGGCGAGGACGACGACATCGTCAACGCCAAGGTGCAGGCGGCCTACCGCCACTCGCTGACGCCCATCCTCTGCGTGGGCGAGGGCCTTGAAGTGCGTCAAGAGGGCCGCCACATCGCGCACAGTCTCGGCCAACTCGACGGCGCGCTGCGCAAAATCGATGCCGAACAGGCAAAATCGATAGTGGTGGCCTACGAGCCGGTGTGGGCGATCGGCACCGGCGAGGTGGCCACCCCCGAGGACGCGCAGGAGGTCTGCGGGGCGTTGCGGGCTAGACTCGCTGAGCTCTACGACGCCGAAGTGGCCTCGGGGATCCGTATCCTTTACGGTGGCTCGGTCAAGTCAGGGAACATCGCAGGGATCATGGCTCAGCCGGACGTCGACGGCGCGCTCGTCGGCGGTGCCAGCATCGACGCCGGAGAGTTCGTGAAGATCTGCCGTTTCTCTGATATACCCGGCTAACTCGGCCGTTCTGGGGGTGCGACTTGACATCAGGTCGTACCCTCAAGAGGCAAGTTTGAATCGTCACGCGTAACAGAGCATCGAAGGAACAGGCATACCGTGGAAATCGGAATCTCCATCGCCCTCATCCTGGCGAGCCTTCTCATGATCCTGCTCGTCCTGCTCCACAAGGGCAAGGGTGGTGGTCTGTCTGACATGTTCGGCGGCGGCTTCTCGTCGAACTTCGGTGGTTCCTCGGTGGTGGAGCGCAACCTCGACCGGCTGACCGTCATCACGGGCGTGGTCTGGTTCGTCTGCATCATCGCTCTGGGCCTGCTCCTGCGGTCCTGAGTTGTCGTTGACGCGTGACAGTGATTCTCCCCCGTGTCCGCACACGGGGCGATCGAGCGAGGAGTTCATCCGTGGGTAGTGGCAACGCGATCCGTGGCAGCCGAGTCGGCGCCGGCCCGATGGGGGAGGCCGAGCGCGGCGAGGCAGCTCCGAGAGTGCGGGTCTCGTTCTGGTGCGCCAACATGCACGAGACGCGCCCCAGTTTCGCCAGCGACGCGGCGGTCCCCGAGCTGTGGGATTGCCCACGTTGTGGTCTCCCAGCCGGCCAGGACGAAAAGGCGCCGCCCGCCCCGCCGAAGAACGAGCCGTACAAGACGCACCTTGCGTACGTGAAGGAGCGCAGGAGCGACAAGGACGGCAAGGCCATCCTCGAAGAGGCACTGGAGCGCCTGCGCAGCAGCAAGTCCTCCTCCTCCTTCTCCTCCTGACGATGGGCGAAGGGGCCCCGGCGAACGCCGGGGCCCCTTCCGCTTGTCCCGGCTTGCGCTTGCCCCGGGGCACGGGCCGGGGTGCGGGCTCAGGCGCGTTCGTAGACCGCCTCGCCGTCCACGAACGTCATCCGCACCCTGGTCGTCCAGATGTCGCCGGGCGGCAGCTCGAACGGGTCGCGGTCGAGCACCACCAGGTCGGCGGGCCGTCCCGGCTCGATGCGCCCGGCCGGTGAGCGGTTGATCCAGGCCGAACCCTCCGTGTACGCCGTCATCACCGTCGCCAGGTCGATGCGCTGCTCGGGCAGGAACGGCGTCTGCGCCGTCGGGTAGCCGGCGTGCACCGAGCCGCCCGGCTCCGTACGGTTAACCGCCACATGCATCCCCTGCAGCGGGTCTGCGTCGGAGACCGGCCAGTCGCTGCCCGCGCACAGCCGGGTGCCGCAGGCCACCAGGTCCGCGAACGGGTACTGCCACGACGAACGCGGCTCCCCGAGGTAGGGCAGGGTCAGCTCGTCCATCTGCGCGTGATGGGTCGCCCACAGCGGCTGCAGGTTGGCCGTGACGCCGAGCGCGGCGAAGCGCGGCACGTCCGACGGCTCGATGATCTGCAGGTGCGCGATGTGGTGCCGGTTGGCCGGATCGGTGCCCTCCAGGCTGTCCAGCGCCTCGCGCACCGCGCGCTCGCCGATGGCGTGGAAGTGCACCTGGAAGCCGAGGCGGTCCAGCTCGGCGACGTACTCCTTGAGCTTGGCCGGGTCCACGTACGACAGGCCCGTGCCCCCGCACAGGCAGTACGGCTCCAGCGTGGCGGCGGTGAAGTTCTCCGTGATGCCGTCCTGCATGATCTTGACCGAGGTGGCCCTGAACCGCTCCAGCCCCTCCGCCGACGCGCGCCGCGCCACCAGGTCCTCGATCTGCTCCAGGCCGCGCGTGCGGTCCCACCACAGGGCGCCCACCACACGCGCCCGCAGGCGTCCTGAGCGGGCCGCCGCCAGGTAGGTGGGCAGCGGGTCGTCGGAGCCCGCGTACGAGCCCACGATGGCGTCCTGCCAGCCGGTGACGCCCAGCGAGAACAGGTGCCGCTCGGCGTCCGCCAGCGCGTCCTGCAGGTCCTGGGCGGTCGGGCGCGGGGTGAGCAGGCCGACGAGGTCCATCGCGCCCTCGTGCAGGACGCCCGTCGGCTCGCCGTTCGCGTCCCGCTCGATGCGGCCGTCGGCGGGATCGGGGGTGTCGCGGGTGATGCCGGCGCGTTCCAGGGCCCGCGTGTTGACCCAGGCGGCGTGGTGGTCGCGCTGGATCAGGTACGCGGGGCGGTCGAGGAAGCCGAGATGATCGCGGTGGGGGAGGCCGCCGGGGAAAGCCGACATGTCCCATCCGCCGCCATCGATCCACTCTTTCTCCGGATTTTTCGCGGCATAGTCGGCGATCTTTTCTTTGTACGCGTCTAGGCCGAAATCTTCGGACAAGTCGCACTTTGCGCGTTCAAGGCCCGCCTGAATCGGGTGCATGTGCGCGTCCGTGAAACCCGGCACCAGCAGACCGCCGTCGAGATCCACCGTCTCGTGCGGCCCGCGCGCCAGCTCCCCCTCCGGCCCCACGGCGGCGATCACGCCGCCCCGCATCAGCACGGCCTCGGCGACGACACCGTCGGGGGTGAAGACCCGGCCGCCTCGGAAGAGGATGTTCATCGAGCGTCGTCCTTTCTCGCAGTCGCTCCATCTTGCCCCCGCCGGCATCGGGAGGAGCGTTTCGTCGGCGTTGCCGGGCCGTTCGGCGCGATCTTGCCCCCGCTCGCAGGGGAGGAGGGCCGCTCTGGGCGACGATCTGAGCGAGGGGGAGCCGGTTGAGGTCTCGCTTCCGGCGTCTGGGAAGGGCAGAGGAAGGGCGGTCCGAGTGGGCCCGCGATGCGGGGAGGCGCAGGCTGGAGCGCTGTCAGAGGGGGCTGTACAGCGCAGCATGAGGGAGCGGTGGGGCACGGAATGAGCTCCCGAAGCGCGGTGCGGGGACGGGACTGGAGCGGGGAGACAGGGCTGGAGCGCTGCTAGAGGGAGTGGTGCAGCGCAGCATGGGGGAGTGGTGGGGCACGGAATGAGCTCTGAAGCGTTGGTGCAGGTAGATCCCAGAGGGCCGGCCCGCGACGGTCACGAGGCAAGAGGCGTGGGCGCGGGTGCTGGTCGGGAGTCGGGCGCGGAAGGACAGGCAGGCGGTTGGCGGTGGCTGGGTGCATGGCGACCAGGGGGATCGAGGAGGTGCCTGGTTGCGACGCGGGGCCCCATGCCAGGGATGCTGCACCGGCTGCGGGTGCCGACCGGCTCGCGTGCGGAGGGGGTGGAGTTGCTTCTGGTGCGCGCTTGGCGGCGGTGGCCCAGGGTGGTGGCGCGCCGGCGTAGATGGTCGGCGAGGAGCGGCGGCTGGGGCCGTGCTGCCGACATGTCGGTGACGCCGGTGGTGCCACAGGGGTCGCGAGGTCTGTCGGGGCCCGCCGGTCTGTGGGTGCCGACGGTGGTGTGCGGCCGGCGGGTGGCGCTGGTCCGGAAGCTGGCGCGGGTGGGATAAGGATGACATTGTGCGATATAAGCGGACATCTCGCGATGAATCACGCGATGTAAACACATCGGTAGCGGCCGCGTAACAGCTTCCCGTCATGCTCTGACGCATGGGATTCTTGCGCATTCGCACCACGGTGGACGAGCGGCCCGGACGCCTGGCCTCGCTGGCGGCGGCCCTGGCCGACAGGGGCGGCAACATCCTCGGCCTGAGCGTCCAGTCCGATGCCGAAGGCACCGTCGACGAGTTCGTCACGGACATCCCCGCCGCACCCGAGACCGTGCGCGAGGCGCTGGAGGCGGCCGGTGGCCGCCGCGTCCAGGTGGTGGCCGCCACCGCCCACGAGCTGACCGACGAGCCCACCCGGGCGCTGCTGCTGGCCTCCAGGCTGCGCTCGATGCCGTGGCGGCTGCCGGAGCTGCTGGCCGAGCTGCTGCGCGCGGACGACGCGCGGTGGATCTATGGTGAGGCCGTGAGTGATCTACCCGACCCGACCCAGCTCGTCGTGCCGGTCGCGCCGAAGCGGGCGGTGCGGCTGCGGCGCGCCGAGCTGCCGTTCACGCTGACCGAGGCGGCCAGGGCGGCCGCCTTCGCGAGGCTCGCCCAGCCCGCGCCCGAGCAGACCGCCCCCGAGCGCGCGATCAAGCTGTCCGACGGCGTGGAGGTGACCGTGCGGCCGCTCACCTCCATCTACCGCGAGGCCGTACGCGACCTGCACGACCGCTGCTCGCCCGAATCGCGCAGGTTCCGCTACTTCACCGCCATGCCGACGCTGCCGCCGCGCATGTTCGACCGGCTGTGCGACAGGAGCAAGGGCTACTCGCTGGTCGCCGGGCACGACGGGCAGGTCGTGGGGATGGCCAACCTGCTGTTCACGCCCGACCCGGGCATCGCGGAGATGGCCTTCCTGGTCGAGGACCGCTGGCAGGGGCGCGGCCTGGGGACGGCGATGGCGAGGATGCTCGTACGCGCGGCGGCCGACCTGGGCTACGCCGAGGTCAAGGCCTCGATGCTGTCGGACAACGCGAGGATGCGGCGGCTGATGATCTCGCTGGGCGCGACGCTCGGCTACACCGACGACCCCGGCGTGGTGGAGGCCCGGCTTCCTGTGGGCGCGGTGGTGCCCGTCTGACACCCGGGCCGCCGGACTCCGTCCCGCTGGGCGCGGGCGAGGACAGGTTCTAAGCTGGCGAGGGTGACGGCGACGACGACGGCGGGCGCGCGGACACAGGAGCAGCTGCGGCAGCGCAACCTGAGCGAGGTGCTGCGGCGCGTGCACAAAGAGGGAGCGGTGTCGCGGGCCGCGCTGAGCCGCTGGATGGGCCTCAACCGCAGCACCATCATGGACCTGACCGCCGAACTCGCCGCTGCCGGGCTCGTCCGCGAGGGCGTCCCCGACCGCAGGGGCCGCGCGGGGCGGCCGTCCATCGTCGTCATGCCCGAGCAGGAGAGCCTGTACGGTCTCGCGTTCGACGTCGCCGTGGACCGGCTGATCGCGGCCCGCGTGGGGCTCGGCGGACGGGTGCTCGCCCGGCGCGAGGCCGTACGCGCCCGCGCGGGCGTGGACCTGGAGGATGTCGTCGGCGTCCTCGCCGCGTTCGGCCGCGAGCTGGTGGCGGAGGCAGGTCCCGACGCGTTGTGCGTGGGCATCGGGGCGTCGTACTGCGGGCTGATCAGGCGAGCCGACGGCACGGTCCGCTACGGGCCGCACCTCGGCTGGGTGGACCAGGCGTTCGGGCCGGAGCTCGCCGCCGGGCTCGGGCTCGGGCTGCCGGTCGAGGTGGGCAACGAGGCGCACCTGGGCGCGGTCGCCGAGCACGTACGCGGTGCGGGCAGGGACGTCGACAACCTCATCTACCTGCACGGCGACGTCGGCGTCGGCGGCGGGATCATCGTCGGCGGCAGGCTGCTCGACGGCGACGGCGGCTACGGCTGCGAGCTCGGGCACATGCTGGTCAACCCCTTCGACGGGCGCCCCTGCCTGTGCGGGTCGCGCGGCTGCCTGGAGGCGGAGGTGGGCGAGGAGGCGCTGCTCGGGTACGCCGGACGCGCCGGCGAGCTGTTCGGCCGCGAGGGTATCAGAGCCGTCGTCGCCCTGGCCGCCACCGGTGACGCACGGGCGCAGGACGCGCTCGACCGGGTCGGCGACTGGCTCGGCGTCGGCATCGTCAACCTCATCAACCTGTTCAACCCGGCGCTGGTGGTCTTCGGCGGCATGCTGCGCGACGTCTATCCGGGCGCCGCGCCCCGGGTCAGGGAGCGCGTGGACGCCCACGTGCTGCCGGTGTCGCGCGAACGCGTCCGCCTGGCGGTGACCGCGCTCGGCGACGACACCACGCTCGCCGGGGCCGCCGAGCTGGCCTTCGCCAACCTCCTGGAGAACCCACTCGACACCTTGGCCGCCCTCCGCTGACCTTCGGGGCGTCGATGTTCGGTTCCCGTGGTGGCGTGATGGGGGTCGCCGGTCGTGGCTGGATGGCGCCTTACGGTCGCGGGAGGTGCCGGCTGTCCGGTGGCGGGCCGGCAGCCGGTGCTCGGCCGGATGGGCGTCAGCCGGTGCTCGGCCGGATGGGCGTCAGCCGGTGCCGGTGGCGTCCTCGCCGTTCGCGTCGTCCCGGTTCTCGTCGTCCCTCGCCGTGCCCTCCCGGCTCGCTGGTGCGGGCGGCTCGTCGCGTTTGATGCCGAGGTGGCGTTCGATCCGATCGAGGCTCTCCTGGATCTGGGTGAGCTGCTCCTGCAGCGTCGAGCCGCCTGCGGCGAAGATCTCGGACGGACGTTCCCTGGAGCCGCGGCTGAGCCGGTCGAGGACGCGCCGGCGTACGTCCGCGGGCTCCACGCCCGCGTCGGCGAGCGCCTGGGCGGCCGGGCCCTCGCCCTCCCTGATCAGGCCCAGCAGGATGTGCTCGGTACCGATGTAGTTGTGGCGTAGCTGCAGGGCCTCGCGCAGCGACAGCTCCAGGACCTTCTTCGCGCGCTGCGTGAAGGGGATGTGCCCGTGGGGCTCCTTGGCACCGTGGCCCATCTCCTGCTCCACGAACGCGCGTACGCGCTCCAGCTGCACGCCGCACTCGGTGAGCACGAGGGACGCGAGCCCTTCGCCCTCGTGGATGAGACCGAGCAATATGTGTTCAGTGCCGATGTAGTCGTGGTTCATCATCCGCGCCTCCTCCTGGGCGAGGACGACGACCCTGCGCGCACGGTCGGTGAATCGCTCGAACACCGGGGGCCTCCGTTCGGCTGGGGCTGTCTCCACTATGCGCTAGAAAATCGGCGGCGGAGGGTATTTGTCCTGTGTGGATCTCGATGAGGTGGCCGATCGCCTGTACGGGGTGCCGCCGCCGGAGTTCACCGCCGCCCGCGCGGAGGAGGCCCGCGCGGCGAAGGAGGCGGGCGACGTACGGCTCTCCCGCGAGATCGCGAAGCTGCGCAAGCCCACGGTGTCGGCGTGGGCGGTGAACCGGCTCTCCCGCGAGCATCCCGACGAGCTCCGCGAGCTGCTGGAGGTGGGGGAGCGGCTGCGCGCGGCCTGGCGGGAGCAGGACGCGGACGCGCTGGCCGAGCTGGCCCGGCTCAGGGGTGAGGTGACCGCCAAGGTGGGCCGGCTGGCCAGGCGGGCGGGTGACCTGTCGGCCGCCGCCGCCACCGAGGTGGACCAGACCCTGGACGCCGCCCTGGTGGACGGGGAGGCGGCCGAGGAGGTACGGCGGGGGCGGCTGGCCAAGCCCCTGCGGTACAGCGGCTTCGCCCCCGCGCCCGTCACCCGCGAGCGTCCGCCGCGAAGGAAGAAGAGCGGCGGAGACGAGGCGGACACGGCCGAGGAGGCGCGCAGGCGGGAGGAGGAGACCGCCAGGAAGGCCAAGGAGCGCGAGGAGGCCGAGGCGGCGCACCGGGAGTGGGCGGCGCAGCTGGAGACCGCCCAGAAGGAGCACGACGAGCGCGCGGGGAAGGTGGCTCGGCTGGAGAGGAAGCTGGCCAAGGCGCGTAAGAAACTCGAGGACGCCAGGCAGCGGCTCGAAGTCGCGCGCCGCGAGGAACGCCACGCCCGGCAACGGCTGGAGCGGTGAGCGGGCGGCGCGGCGGCCCGCGATCATGCACGTCGGTGCTGGTCACCGCCTCAGCGCGACTCGGCCCGATAATCTGACAAACTTGTGTGAGATTCGGCGCTGAAACCTGTCTTTTCGGGATACGCCGGTCTTATGGTCGTCCGCATGACCCTCGACGACTTCATCGACGCCCTGCCCAAGGTCGAGCTGCACGTTCACCACGTCGGCTCCGCCTCGGTCCCCACCGTGCTGGAGCTGGCGCGCCGCCACCCGGGCAGCGGCGTCCCCACCACGGAGGAGGAGCTGCGCCGCTTCTACACCTTCCGGGACTTTCCGCACTTCGCCCGCGTGTACGCGGCCGTCAACGCGCTCATACGCGAGCCCGAGGACGTCGCCACGCTCGTGCTCGGCCTGGCCCGCGACCTCGCCTCCCAAGGCGGGCGGTACGCGGAGCTGCAGGTCACGCCGTACGCCCAGCACGTGGTCGGCCTGCCGATGCGCGCGGTCACCGAGGCGCTCGACCTGGCCGCCCGCGACGCGCTCGCCGAGCACGGCGTCGAGATCGCCTACATCTTCGACATCCCCGGCGAGTACGGCGAAGAGGCCGCCAAGGTGACGCTCAAGCACGCGCTCGAAGAACCTCCCACCGCGTTGGTAGGTTTCGGCATCGGCGGGATCGAACAGGAACGCCCGAAGTACCGCGACGCCTACCGCGCCGCGTTCGCCGCCGCGCGGGCGGCCGGGCTGCACAGCGTCCCGCACGGCGGGGAGATGACCGGGCCGGAGACGATCTGGGAGGTCGTGGAGCACTACGGCGCCGAGCGCATCGGCCACGGCATCAACTGCCTGGCCGACCCCCGGCTGGTGGCGCATCTGCGGGAGACGCAGATCCCGCTCGATGTCTGCCCGACGTCCAACCTGTGCACGGGACAGATCGCCCGTATCGAGGACCACCCGCTGCCCCGGCTGCTGGAAGAGGGGCTGTACGTGACGCTGAACAGCGACGATCCGCCCATGTTCGGCACCACGCTGGCCGACGAGTACCGGGTCGCGGCCCGGGTGTTCGGCTTCGGCCGGGAGCAGCTCGCCGAGCTGGCACGGAACGGGGTGCGGGCGTCGTACCTGGCGGAGGAGCGCAAGCAGGCACTGCTCACCGAGATCGACACCCTCGCGGCCGCACCCGGCTGAGCGTGCACCACGTCGGCCGCCCGGCGTCCGGCGCCACGGGGAGTGAGCCACACGTCGCCCGGGCGGAGCAGGGAGCTCCCCGCGAGGGGAGCGAGCCGCGGAAGCCCTCCACAAGGCTCTCAGGGACGCTCGAAGGCTCTGGCGGCAAAGCCGAGGCCCCCAAGGCCGCACCTCGCGCAAGGTGGGCTCTGGGGGCCTCTGAAAGGGTCTGACCGGGTCTCAGGAAGCCGCCGGGCACGAGGCTTCCCGGACGCGGCGGATCACGGGGATGCGAGGCGGCCGAGACCCGGCGGGATCTTGGCCGCCGCCGCGCGGTCGAGCAGGAACAGCGTCCGCCCGCGCCCCCGCGCCCCCGCCGCCGGCACCTGCACGGGCCCGGAATCGGACAGCGCCATGCGCACCGCGCCCGCCTTCTCCTCGCCCGCCGCGACCACCCACACCTCGCGCGAGGCCTGGATGGCGGGCAGGGTCAGAGAGATGCGGGTGGGCGGCGGCTTGGGCGAGCCGTGCACGGCCACCACCGGGCGGGTGTCGTACAGGGCCGGCATGCCGGGGAACAGCGACGCCACGTGGGTGTCCGGCCCCATGCCGAGCAGCATCACGTCGAAGGCGGGCACCGGCCCGTGATCCTCGGGCCTGGCGGCCTTGCGCAGCTCGGCTGCGTAGGCGTCGGCGGACTCCTCGGCCGTCATCCCCGAGTCGGGGCCGCGCATGACGTGCACCCGCTCGGGATCGACGTCGACGTGGTCGAGCAGCGCCTGGCGGGCGCCGGTCTCGTTGCGCTCCTTGTCGCCGTCGGGCAGGAACCGCTCGTCGCCCCACCAGATGTCCAGGCGCCGCCAGTCGACGGCGTCCCTGGCCGGCGTGGCCGCGATGGCGGCCAGCGTGGCGGTGCCGATCGTGCCGCCGGTCAGCACGATCGACGCAGAGCCCTTGGCCGCCTGCGCGTCGACCAGCCGCGTGATGATGCGCGCCGCCACGGCGTTGGCCAGGACTTCGGCGTCACGGTGCACGACGATGGTGGGCACGCTCACTTTGCTCATCCCTTGAACGTCCTCGCGAAACGCTTGACCGCGGCCTCGTAGATCTCGTCGCTGTCGAGCCTGCGCAGCTCCTCGGCCATCAGCTCCGAGGTCTGCCGGCGGGCCAGCGCCACGGTCCTGTCCGGCTGGCCGGGACGCGAGAGCGTGGCCACGCGGGCGTCGTTGCGCACGACCGACAGCTCACCGCCCGCGGCGAGCTGCAGGCGCACGGCGGTCAGGCCGGGACCCGCCGAGTCGACGACCTTGACGGAGCAGCCCAGCCGCTCCGACAGCCAGGCCGCGAGCAGCGGCGCGCTCGGGTGGCCGGCCGCGGCCTCGACCGTGCCCTTGCGCACCTTGCCCACCGGCTGGTCGAACGCGGCCGCCAGCAGGCTGCGCCACGGCGTGATCCGAGCCCAGGCCAGGTCGGTGTCGCCGCGGGCGTACCCCTTGGCGCGGGTCACCAGCGACTTGACGCCGCCGTCGTCGAAGCCCTTGGCGTCGGTGATGCGCCGCTGCGCCAGCGCCCCGATGGCGTCCTTGGACGGCACGTCGGGCGCCGCGCCCGGCCACCAGGCCACCACGGGCGTGTCGGGCAGCAGCAGCGGGCTGACGACGGAGTCGGCGTGCTCGGTCAGCTCGCCATACAGGCGCAGCACCACGACCTCGCCGGGCGTGTTCTCGCCGATGCGCAGCTCGGCGTCCAGCCTGATCGGCTCGTCCTCCTCGCGCTTGATCACCACGATGATGCGCGACGGGTGCTCGCGGGCCGCCTCGGTGGCCGCCCGCAGCGCGTCGTACTGGTGGCGCTCCTCGCAGACCACGACGAGCGTGAGCACCATGCCGATGGCCGGCGCGCCCATCTGGTGACGCAGGTGCGTGAACTGGGCGGCGATCTTGCCTGCCGTGGTGTCGGTCAGCATGAAGGTCGTCATGTCAGAGCCTCCTCCACACGCGGCCGTCGCGGGCCATCATCGCATCGGCCGACGTGGGACCCCACGAGCCCGACTCGTACGGCTCCGGCTGGCCCTGCGTGGCCCAGAACTCCTCGATCGGGTCGAGGATCTTCCACGACAGCTCCACCTCCCGCTGGTGCGGGAAGAGCGGCGGATCGCCGATCATCACGTCGAGCAGCAGCCGCTCGTACGCCTCGGGCGACGACTCCAGGAACGACTCGCCGTAGGCGAAGTCCATGGACACATCGCGCACCTCCATCGCCGTGCCCGGCACCTTCGAGCCGAAGCGCACGGTGATGCCCTCGTCCGGCTGCACCCGGATGACCAGGGCGTTCTGGCCGAGGATCTCGGTGTCGTCGGCGCTGAACGGCAGGTGCGGCGCCCGCTGGAACACCACGGCCACCTCGGTCACCCGGCGGCCGAGCCGCTTGCCGGTGCGCAGGTAGAACGGCACCCCGGCCCAGCGCCTGTTGGCGATCTCCAGCTTGATCGCCGCGTACGTCTCGGTCGTGGAGTCGGGCGAGATGCCCTCCTCCTGGAGGTAGCCGACGACCTTCTCGCCGCCCTGCCAGCCGGCGGCGTACTGGCCGCGCGCGGTGTTGAGCGCCAGGTTGGCCGGCAGCCGCACGGCCTTGAGCACCTTCTCCTTCTCCCGGCGCAGCGAGGCCGCCTCGAACGAGGTCGGGTCCTCCATCGCGACGAGCGCGAGAAGCTGGAGCAGGTGGTTCTGGATCACGTCGCGGGCGGCGCCGATGCCGTCGTAGTAGCCGGCCCGGCCGCCGATGCCGATGTCCTCGGCCATCGTGATCTGCACGTGGTCGACGAAGCTGCGGTTCCAGATCGGCTCGTAGAGGTTGTTGGCGAACCTCAGCGCCATGATGTTCTGGACCGTCTCCTTGCCGAGGTAGTGGTCGATCCGGAAGATCGAGCTCTCGGGGAAGGCCGAGGTGGTGATCTCGTTCAGCTCGTGTGCCGACTTCAGGTCGTGGCCGAACGGCTTCTCGATCACCACGCGCCGCCAGGAACCCTCGGGCGCGTCGGACAGGCCGGTGCGCTTGAGCTGCTCCACCACCACGGGGAAGAACTTCGGCGGCACCGACAGGTAGAAAGCGTAGTTTCCGCCGGTGCCCCGGGTCTCGTCGATCTCGGCCAACGCCATGGCGAGCGCATCGAAGGCGCCGTCGTCGGAGAACTCGCCGGGCACGAAGTGGATGCCCTCGCGAAGCTGCTTCCAGACCTCCTCACGGAACGGCGTCCTGGCGTGCGCCTTGACGGCCTCGTACGTCAACTGGGCGAAATCCTGGTCCTTCCAATCGCGCCGGGCGAAGCCGACCAGCGAGAAGCCGGGTGGCAGCAGCCCCCGGTTGCCCAGGTCGTAAATCGCCGGCAGCAGTTTGCGCTTGGCCAGGTCACCCGTCACACCGAACAACACCATCACGCACGGCCCCGCCACTCTGGGCAGCCGCTTGTCGCGCGGGTCGCGCAGCGGATTGGCCGCGGCCACCGCCTCGGTGGTGGACGTGCCGGCGACGGCGGACGCCACGGTGAGGGCCTCCTCCGCGGGCGCGCCCGGCGCCGCGGGTTCTTCAGGTGCCGCGGGGTCAGCGCGGTCAGTCATCTCAAGCCTCCTGTGCGGCTGCGAGCAAACGCGCGACTCCCGCCGCGCGGTCGGTCAGATGCAGGCGTACGGCAGGGCGGCCGCGGGTCTCCAGCGCCCCCAGGTCGCCCAGCGCCTGCGCGAGCTGAAGCCGGCCCAGCGTGTAGGGCCGGCCGGGAACGGCGACGTCTTCCTCCACTGCCCCCGTGATCTGCAGAAACACCCCGTTCTGCGGCCCGCCCTTGTGGTACTGCCCGGTCGAGTGCAGGAAGCGCGGCCCCCATCCGAACGTGACCGGCCGGTCGGTGCGCTGCGCGAGCAGCGCGCGCAGCGTCAGCGGGTCGGCCATCATCCAGGCGTCGGTCATCTGGTCGAAGTCGGCGCCCTCGGGCACCGGCGCGTCGAAGGCGGCCAGCCGGTCGAGATACGCCATGATCGCGAGGTAGCCGTCGCGGGGGATGGTGTGCAGCAGCTCGGCGAACAGCCCGGGCAGGTCCCTGGCCGTCGCCGCGCCGTACGCCTCGACCGGGCCGTCCACGAACGACGGCGCGCCGGTCGGCAGGTCGGGCAGGGACAGCAGGGTGTCGGTGTTGGCGGCGGACTCGGCGACGTTGGGCTCGTCGAACGGGTTGACCCGCAGCACCGCGCAGGCGAGCGCGGTCGCGTACTCCCAGACGAGGAACTGCGCGCCCAGCGGGCCGTCGACCCGCACGTCGCCGTCGTCGGAGTCGATGGCGACGACCAGCTCGTCGGAGGCGCCGTTGGGGTCGGCGCCCACCACGGGAAGGATGCCCTTGCCCTGCTTGCCGGTGGACTCGGCGACCAGCTCCTCGATCCAGTCGGGCAGCCCGTTGATGGCCGTCAGCCGGTCTTCGAGCACCAGCTTGTCGCGGCCGGCCAGCGCCGAGGCGGCGAGCGCGGCGCCCAGGTCGAGCCCGGGGTTGCCGTCCTCGCGCGACAGCAGCGGCAGCACCTCGCCGGCGTCGTCGAGCAGCCGCTCCACGTCGGCACCCGCCAGGGCGGCGGGCACCAGCCCGAACGCCGACAGCGCCGAGTAGCGGCCGCCCACGCTGGGCGAGGCGGGCACGAGCTGATAGCCGGCCCGCACGGCGTGCCGCTCCAGCGGGGACCCTGGAGCGGTGACGACCACGATGTGGCCGGCCGGGTCGAGGCCGGCGTCGGCGAAGCGCTGCTCGTAGACGCGCAGCAGGCAGTCGGTCTCGACCGTCGAGCCGCTGCGCCCCGCCACCACCACGACCGTGGAGGAAAGCCCTTCGGCCAGGGCCCTGCGCACCTGGCCTGGGTCGGTGGTGTCGAGCACGGTGAGCGGCACGTCCGCGGTGTCGCAGATGACCTGCGCCGCGAGCGACGAGCCGCCCATGCCGGCCAGCACCACGTTGGTCAGGCCCGCGGCGCGGGCCCGGTCCGCGAGCCTGCCCAGCACGGGCAGCAGCTCGCGGGAGTGGCGGGGCAGCGACAGCCAGCCGAGCCGGGCCGCCGCCTCCGCCTCGGCGTCCTCACCCCACAGCGTGGGGTCGCCGTCGGCGAGCCGCGCGGGCACGCCGTCGGCGACGAGGCGCCCCGCGACGGAGGAGGCGGCAGCGGCCACCCCCTCCTCGCGGTAAGAGACGTACATCACGGAACCAGGTTCTTGCTGACGCTTTCCAGCAGCTCGTTCCAGGACGCCTCGAACTTCTCCACGCCCTCGTCCTCCAGCACCTTCACGACGTCGTCGTAGTCGATGCCGGCGTCCTTGAGCGCGGCCATGGTGTTCCACGCCTGCTCGTAGAACGGGCGCACGGTGTCGCCCGTGATGGTGGCGTGGTCGGCCACGGCGTCGAGCGTCTTCTCCGGCATCGTGTTGACGGTGCCGGGGGCGACGAGCTGGTCGACGTAGAGCGTGTCGGGGTACTCGGGGTTCTTGACGCCCGTGGAGGCCCACAGCGGCCGCTGCGGACGCGCGCCGGCCTCGCGCAGGCGCTGCCAGCGCTCGGAGTTCATGACCTCCTCGAACGCCGCGTACGCCAGGCGCGCGTTGGCCACGCCCGCCTTGCCCTTCAGCTCCGGCTTGCCCAGCTTGTCGAGCCGCTTGTCGATCTCGGTGTCGACGCGGCTGACGAAGAACGAGGCCACCGACTCGATCGTGGCGAGGTTGATGCCCTTGGCCTGCGCGGCCTCCAGCCCGGCGAGCCAGGCGTCCATGACCGCGCGGTAGCGCTCGAGGGAGAAGATCAGCGTGACGTTGACGCTGATGCCCTCCGACAGCGCCTGCGTGATCGCGGGCAGGCCCTCCAGCGTGGCCGGGATCTTGATGAACAGGTTGGGCCGGTCGACCAGCCACCACAGCGCCCTGGCCTCGGCGATCGTCCGCTCGCCGTCGCGGGCGAGGCGCGGGTCCACCTCGATCGACACGCGGCCGTCGACGCCTCCGCTGGAGTCGTAGATCGGGCGCAGCACGTCGGCCGCCCACCGGATGTCGTAGGTGGTGATGGCGCGCACGGCCTCGCCGACGTCGACGCCGCGGACCGCCAGGTCGTGCATCTGGGAGTCGTAGGCGTCGCCCTTGCTGAGCGCGTTCGCGAAGATCGTCGGGTTGGACGTCACGCCGACGACGTTCTTCTCGCGGATCAGCTGCTCGAGGTTGCCGCTGCGCAGCCGCTCACGGCTGATGTCGTCGAGCCAGATGGCCACGCCCTGGCCGGACAGTTTGTTGAGGATCTCGCTCATTCTTCTTCAGTTTCCCGTCGTCTCGCCCTTGTCCTGACCGAGCTTGGCCAGGCTCGCCCTGGCCGCCGCCGCGACGCGCTCCGCCGTCAGCCCGAACTGCTCGTACAGCGTCTTGTACGGGGCCGACGCGCCGAAGTGTTCGAGGCTGACCACTTCGCCGTGCTCGCCGACGTACTCGTGCCAGCCGAGCGCGACGCCCGCCTCGACCGCGACCCGAGCCTTGATCGACGAGGGCAGAACCGTCTGCTTATATGCCGGATCCTGCCCGTTGAACCATTCGACACACGGCATGGAGACCACCCGCGTCGGGATGCCCTGCGACTCCAGGAGTTCGCGGCCCTCGATGGCGATCTGCACCTCACTGCCGGTGGCGATGAGGATGACCCGCGGCTGGCCGTCGGATGCCTCGCGCAGCACGTAACCGCCGCGGGCCACGCCGTCGGCGCTGGTGCCCTCGTAGACCGGGAGGTTCTGGCGGGTCAGCGCCAGCGCGGCCGGCCGGTCGGTGTGCTCAAGCACGGCCTTCCACGCGTAGGCCGTCTCGTTGGCGTCGGCCGGGCGCACCACGTCGAGGCCCGGGATCGCGCGCAGCGACCACAGGTGCTCGATCGGCTGGTGGGTGGGGCCGTCCTCGCCGAGACCGATGGAGTCGTGCGTCCAGACGTAGACGACCGGCAGCTTCATCAGCGCGGCCAGCCGCACCGCCGGGCGCATGTAGTCGGAGAACACCAGGAACGTGCCGCCGTACGGGCGGGTGCCGCCGTGCAGCGCGATGCCGTTGAGAATGGCGCCCATGGCGTGCTCGCGGATGCCGAAGTGCAGCGTGCGGCCGTAGCGGTTACCGGGGAACTCCTTGGTCTGGTACTCCTCCGGGATGAAGGACGGCTCGCCCTTCATCGTGGTGTTGTTGGACTCCGCCAGGTCGGCCGAGCCGCCCCACAGCTCGGGCAGCACCGGCGCGAGCGCGCTCAGCACCTCGCCGGAGGCCTTGCGGGTGGCCATGGAGGCGCCCGTCTCGAACGACGGCAGCGCCGTCGCCCAGCCGGCCGGCAGCTCGCGGTGCGAGATGCGGTCGAGCTCGGCGGCCCGCTCGGGGTTGGCCAGGCGCCACTCGCTGTAGCTCTTCTCCCATTCGGCGTGGTCGGCGCGGCCCCGCTGGACGATGCCGCGGGCGTGCTCCAGCACCTCGTCCGGCACGTCGAAGGTCTTGCTCGGGTCCATGCCCAGCACCTGCTTGGTGGCGGCGACCTCCGCCTCGCCCAGGGCCGAGCCGTGGATCTTGCCGGTGTTCTGCTTGTTGGGCGCCGGCCAGCCGATGATGGTGCGCAGCCGGATGAACGACGGGCGGTCGGTCTCGGCCTTGGCCTTCTGCAGCGCCTCGTACAGGGCCTGGACGTCCTCGACGTACTCGCCGCCGGCGGTCCAGTCGACGCTCTCGGTGTGCCAGCCGTAGGCCTGGTAGCGGGCGACGACGTCCTCCGACTTGGCGATCTGGGTGTCGTCCTCGATGGAGATGTGGTTGTCGTCGTAGATGACGATGAGGTTGCCCAGCTTCTGGTGGCCGGCGATGGCGCTGGCCTCGTGGCTGATGCCCTCCTCGATGTCGCCGTCGCTGACCAGGCACCAGATGTGGTGGTCGAACGGCGAGGCGCCGGGCGCGGCGTCGGGGTCGAACAGGCCGCGCTCACGGCGGGCGGCCATCGCCATGCCCACCGCGTTGCCCAGGCCCTGGCCCAGCGGGCCCGTCGTGGTCTCGACGCCCGCCGTGTGGCCGTGCTCGGGGTGGCCGGGAGTGAGGCTGTCCCACTGCCGCAGCCGCTTGAGGTCGTCAAGCGTCAGTCCGTAGCCCGACAGGAAGAGCTGGATGTAGAGCGTCAGGCTGGTGTGGCCGCACGACAGCACGAAGCGGTCACGACCGATCCAGCCGGGGTCGGTGGGGTCGTGACGCATCACGCGCTGGAACAACAGATAGGCGGCGGGGGCCAGGCTCATGGCGGTGCCGGGGTGACCCGAGCCCGCCTTCTCCACTGCGTCCATCGCCAGTGCCCGGACGACATCGACCGCCTTCTTGTCGAGGTCGGTCCACTCAAGGGCTGGCACGAGTTCGGTGCTCAAGTGCTCGATCTCCGGAATCTAGTTGTCATTGGTTGTGGCTTGTCCCGCCCGCGGCCGGTCACCTGGCGCCGTCCGGCGCCCGGCCTGCCGGCCGGTCGCAGGTCGCGCGCGCGGTGGTGCGTAGGGCCGGCCGCGAGATCGCGTGGCCCGCGCCTACACGGGACACTAACCGAGTAGGGACGGCGATCGATTCCCATTCCACCCTCGCGTGTCCATGTACGGCTCAAGCCCCCCATTGGCCGGACCGGCTCACCCTGCGACTACAGTTTGTTTGTTCGCAGGGGCGTTCCGGCGCCCGCCCAAGGATCCGCTCTAATCAGAGGTTACGCGTTGACTTCCGACAGGCTGGAAGCGCCTTGACGGTGCTGACCAACAGGCAGGCGACGGCCCCGTCACCGAAGGTGGAGGCGCCGCGCACGTTCGGCGTGGTCGTCAAGGCCTACATCGCACTCACCAAGCCGCGGATCATCGAGCTGCTGCTGATCACGACGCTGCCGGTGATGTTCCTCGCAGCGGGCGGCCTTCCGCCGCTGTGGACGTCGATCTCGGTCATGGTGTTCGGCACCCTATCGGCGGGCAGCGCCAACGCGCTCAACTGCTATGTGGATCGCGACATCGACCAGAAGATGCGCCGCACCCGCAAGCGCCCGCTGGCCAGGCACCAGGTTTCGCCGCGCAACGCGCTGATCTTCGGCATCGTGCTCGGCGTGGTGTCCACGGCCGGGCTCTGGCTGACCACCAACTGGCTGGCCGCGCTGCTGTCGCTCGGCGCGATCCTGTTCTACGTGCTGGTCTACTCGATGATCCTCAAGCGGCGCACGGCCCAGAACATCGTGTGGGGCGGCATCGCCGGCTGCATGCCGGTGATGATCGGCTGGGCGGGCATCACCGAGCGGCTCGACTGGGCGCCGCTGGTGCTGTTCGGGGTGGTGTTCTTCTGGACGCCGCCGCACACCTGGACGCTGGCCATGCGCTACAAGGAGGACTACGCGGCGGCCAACGTGCCGATGCTGCCGGTGGTGGCCACCGAGCGGCGCGTGGTGCTGGAGTCCATCGCCTACACCTGGGCGACCGTGCTGTGCTCGCTGGCGCTGTGGCCGGTGGCGGGCACCACGCTGTTCTACCCGATCGTGGCGGCCGTGCTGGGCGTGATGTGCCTGTGGGAGGTGCACCGCCTGCTGTCCAGGCTCAACGCCGGCAAGACGGGCGTGCATCTGCGGCCCATGCGCTTCTTCCACTGGTCGAACGCCTATCTGGCGCTGCTCTTCCTCGCCGTGGCGATCGACCCGCTGTTGTCCTGACTTTTCTGGCCCGGCCGTTGCGCCGGGCTTTTTCACGTTCGTACCATGCACATATGAACACCTCTTCAGATGTTGTCACGGGCCTGGACGGATGCGCGGTGCCGGAGACCGACGCCGCGAGGGTCGCGGCCACCCGCGACCGGCTCGTGACACCTGAGGAGGCGACCCGGCTGGCCGAGCTGTTCCGCCTGCTCGGCGACCCGACCAGGGCCCGCCTGCTGTACGCGCTGCTGGAGGCGGGCGAGCTGTGCGTGTGCGACCTGGCGGACGCCGTCGAGGTGTCCGACACCGCCGTCTCCCACGCGCTGCGCCTGCTGCGCACGGCCGGGATCGTGGCCAGCCGCAGGGCGGGCAGGACGGTCTACTACCGGCTGGCCGACGCCCACGTCCGCATGCTGCTCGACCTGAGCCGGGAGCATCTGAAGGAGACGGGATGAGCGGTGTGCAGCACGGCCGCACCCATGCTGACGGACATGCCCGCGCTCATGGGCACGGGCACGGGCACGGGCACGCGCTGAGCCCCGACGCCGACAGGCGGTACCTGTGGGGCGCGCTCGCGCTCATCTGCGGCTTCATGGTGGCCGAGGTGGTCGCGGGCGTGGTCGCGAACTCGATCGCGCTGATCTCCGACGCCGCCCACATGCTGACCGACGCGAGCGCGATCGCGCTGGCGCTGCTCGCCATGCGCATCGCCGCCCGCCCGGCCAAGGGCGCCTACACCTTCGGCTACAAGCGGGCCGAGATACTCTCCGCGCAGATCAACGGGGTGACGCTGCTGCTGCTCGTGGCGTACTTCGCCTACGAAGGCGTGCAGCGCATCCTGCAGCCGCCCGACGTGCACGGCCCGGTCGTGCTGGTCACCGCCGTGGCCGGCATCGCGGTCAACGCGGGCGCCGCCTGGCTGCTGTCGAAGGCGAACCGGCGCAGCCTCAACGTCGAGGGCGCCTTCCAGCACGTGCTCAACGACATGTACGCCTTCGTCGCCACCGCGGTCTCCGGCCTCGTGGTCTGGCTGACCGGCTTCCGCCAGGCCGACGCCATCGCCGCGCTCGTGGTCGCCGCGCTCATGCTCAAGGCCGGCTGGGGGCTGCTGCGCGACTCCTGCCGGGTGCTGCTGCAGGCCGCGCCCAGCGACCTCGACCCCGACGAGATCGGCCGGCTGCTGGCCTCGGACGCCGACGTCGAGGAGGTGCACGACCTGCATGTCTGGACGGTGACGAGTGGCTATCCCACGCTCTCGGCCCACGTGCTCGTCAGCCGCGGCTCGGATTGTCACAAAGTGCGCACGCGCCTTGCCGACCTGCTGCACGAGCGGTTCGCGATCGGCCACACGACGCTGCAGGTCGATCATGGGGTGCCGGGGCTCGACCGGCACTGCGCCGACCCACACGGACCCCGGCACTGCGATCCGTTAAAGTCACCGTATGGCGACCCGTGATCCACGCTGGGTGTTGAAGGACCGCCCGTCGTTCGCGTTGATCATCGGGCTGGTCATCACCGGCATCTGCGCCTTCGTCTCGTTCTCCTTCGACCTGATCAATGGCGCTCCGGTGCAGTTCTTCATCGCGCTCATGCTGGCCCTGGCGCCGGTGCCGCTGCTGCTCGCCGCGGTGCTGGCGCTCGACCGCATGGAGCCGGAGCCGCGCAGCAACCTCATCTTCGCCTTCGCGTGGGGCGCGGGCATCGCCGTCCTCGTCGCCGGCGTGATCAACTCGCTCAACCTGCACTACATCATCGACACCGCCAAGCTGTCGGAGGCCAGCGCCCGCAACATCGCGGCCACGTTCGGCGCGCCGGTGGTGGAGGAGACGATGAAGGGGCTGGTGCTGCTGGGGCTGCTGCGCTTCCGCAGGGCCGAGCTCGACGGGCCCACCGACGGCGTCATCTACGCCAGCATGGTCGGTCTCGGCTTCGCCATGAGCGAGAACGTCAGCTACTACCTCGGCGCGCTGTCCACCTCGGGCGTCAAGGGGCTGGCCGTGACCGTGGTGCTGCGCGGGGTGCTCTCGCCGCTGGCCCACCCGCTGTTCAGCTCCATGATCGGCGTCGCGGTCGCGTACGCGGCGCAGCGCAGCGGGCCCGAGCGCACCACGTACGTGCTGGCGGGCTGGACCGGCGCGATGATCCTGCACGGCCTGTGGAACGGCCTGGCCTCCTACGGCGGCTTCCCCGGGCTCGTGGTGGCCTACCTGGCGCTGCTGGTCGTGCTGGTGGTGCTCATCGGCGTAGTGTTCAGGGACCGGCGGCGCATCGTGGCGCTCATCCAGCGCTACCTGCCGCCGTACGAGCCGACCAAGCTCGTCACCCCGGCCGACATCTACATGCTCTCGACGTTCTCCCGCCGCCGCCAGGCGCGCCAGTGGGCCCGCGCCCACGGCGGCAAGGCCGGCGTGCGCGCGATGCGCGACTACCAGCTCGCCGCCACCGAGCTGGGCCTGCTGCACGAGCGTGCCGCCCGCCACATGGTCGACGAGCACACCTTCCACGAGGAGCAGCGGGCGCTGCTCGAATGCATGAGCACGGCCAGGGCCGACTTCCCGGTGCCGTCGATGCACGCGCGCTCGGTGGCGAGGGGGTCGCCGCCGCCCGGCTACGCGCCGGGCGCCCCCACCTGAGCGCCGCCGGGCCGGGCCAGGATCTCGGTGAGCGAGACCTCGCGCGGCCCCGGGTAGACGGGGTCGGAGTGCAGGACCACGGCGTCGACGAACGCCTTGCCCGCGGCGAACACCTCGCGGGCGGCGCTCGCGTAGGTGGTGACGGCGTAACGCCTGACCGAGTCGTCACCCACCCCGAACGCCTCCAGCCCCGCCGCCCTGCACAGCGTCACCGCACGGGGAATGTGGAACTCCTGGGTCACCACGGTCACCTTCTCGGCGCCGAACACCCGGCGCGCCCGCACGCACGAGTCCCACGTGTCGAACCCGGCGTAGTCGAGCACCATCACGGCGTCCGGCACGCCCCTGGCGCGCAGGTAGTCGCGCATCGCCGTCGGCTCGTCATAGTCCGCGCGGCTGTTGTCGCCCGACAGCAGCAGCGCCCGCACCTTGCCCGCCCGGTACAGCTCGGCGGCGATGTCGAGCCTGCGGGCCAGCATCGGGCTGGGGTGGACGCCGTCGTACAGGCCCGCGCCCAGCACGAGCGCGGCCTGCGCCTGCGGCACCCGCGCCTGCCAGCCCGGCTCCTCCGCCGTCGCGCGATGTCCCGAACTGCTCAGCCAGGCCCACGTCATGGGCGCCAGGGCGAGCACGCTGGCCAGGACCAGCCCCTGGTACGCCCGGCGCAGCGTCTTCCGAGAGAGGCGGACTTTTCCCAGCAAATCGCACCCTTCCAGGACCGGGGGAGTGGCGGACATCTCCCATAAACCCTGGCATATCCGATCAGAGGGCGTCGGTCTTTCCGGTGGGGGAGTGGGTTCCGGTCAGAGGGCGTCGGTCTTTCCGGTGGGGGAGTGGGTTCCGGTCAGAGGGTGGTGGTCGTTCCGGTGGGAGTGGGTCGCCGTCAGAGGGTGGTGGCCGTTCCGGTGGGGGTGGGTCGCGGTCAGAGGGTGGCGGCTGCTTCGGTGGGGGAGCGGGTCGCGGGGGCGGGCTCGCGGTCGCGGGCGCGCAGCGAGGTGACGACCCGCAGCGTGGCGGTCCACACCAGGGTCGAGCCGAGCACGTGCAGCAGCACCAGCAGGGCCGGCACGGCGAGGAACCACTGCGTGTAACCGATCAGGCCCTGCAGCAGCTCGGCTCCGAAGAGCGCGAGCGCGGCACGGCGGGCGGGCCGGGGCCCGTTGGTCACGTGGAGGGCGAACAGCAGCGCGAACGTCAGCCCGACCACGACGTAGGCGATGTCGGCGTGCAGCCGGGCGATGACCTCGATGTCGAAGTCGAAGCGCGAGGCCAGCTCGTCGCCCGAGTGCGGGCCGGTGCCGCTGACCCCGACGCCCACCACCAGCAGCACGAACACGGCGGCGAGCAGCACGTGGCCGAGCCTTCTGACGTCGCGGTGCGTGATGCGCCGCATGGGGGCGTCGCCCTCGCCCGAGCGCGCGTACAGCAGCCAGCAGGCCGCGATGAGGCCGCTGGAGATCAGGTAGTGCATGCCCACCGTGAACGGGTTGAGCATGGTGCCCACCACCAGCCCGCCCCACAGCGCCTGGGCGACGATGCCGACCGGCTGCAGCCAGGCCAGCCGCACCAGCGAGGAGCGCCGGGGCGACAGCCGCAGCGCCGCGAGCACGCACGCCACGCCCACCGCCAGCACCAGGAACGTCAGCAGCCGGTTGCCGAACTCCACCGCCATGTTGAGCGGGTCGACATCGGCGTGCACGACCGGGACGAAGCTGTCGGGAGTGCATCGCGGCCAGGTCGGGCAGCCCAGCCCCGACTCGGTCACGCGCACGCCGGCCCCGGTGACCGTGATGCCGGCGTTGACCACCACGGACGCCAGCGCCCAGGCCCGCATCGACCGCTCGGTCGGGGCGAGGAAGGAGCGCAGCAGCCGGACGAAGGGGTTGGTGCTGTCGGCGGGTAGCTTCACGCCATCGATGGTAGGGGCCGTGACAGGCGGTCCCGCCACCGGCCACCGGGCGGCTCGCCGTCCCGGTCTTTCACCATTACAAGGTATGTGACATATTACTGGAAGGAGGTGGTGATGTCCGACGTCATCGTCGTCGGCGCCGGAGTCGTGGGCGCGGCCTGCGCCTACTACGCCGCGCGCGCGGGCCTCGACGTGACCGTGATCGACCGCGGCTCCGTGGCCGCGGGCACGACCGGCTCGGGCGAGGGCAACGTGCTGGTCTCCGACAAGGAGCCGGGGCCGGAGCTGGAGCTCGCCGTGCTGTCCAACGGGCTGTGGCGCGAGCTGGCCGGGTACGGCGGCTTCGAGTTCGAACCGAAGGGCGGGCTCGTCGTCGCCGAGACCGGCAAGGTCATGGCGGCGCTCACCGAGCTGGCCGCCGAGCAGGGCGTGGAGCACACCCTCGTCCAGGCGTCCGAGCTGCGCGACTACGAGCCGCACCTGACGCCGGAGCTGGCCGGCGGGGTCTTCTACCCGCAGGACGCGCAGGTCCAGCCCATGCTCGCCGCCGCACGCCTGCTCAGGCACGCCGCCGAGAGCTTCGGCGAGGGCACGCTACGGCTGCACCTCGGCGCCGAGGTCACCGGCTTCCTGCGCTCCGGCGACCGGCTCACCGGCGTGCGCACCACCAAGGGCGACGTGCTCGGCGACGCCGTCGTCAACGCGGCGGGCACCTGGGGCGGCGAGATCGCCGCGCTGGCCGGCGTCGAGCTGCCGATCCTGCCCAGGCGCGGCTTCATCCTCGTCACCGAGCCGCTGCGCGAGCCGCTCATCCGGCACAAGGTCTACACCGCGGCCTACGTCACCAACGTCGCCAGCGACAACGCGGGCCTGGAGACCTCGGCCGTCATCGAGGGCACCCCCGCCGGGACCGTGCTCATCGGCGCCAGCAGGGAGCGCGTCGGCTTCGACCGCACCACCTCCGTGCCCGTGCTCGCCAAGCTGGCGCGGCAGGCCGTCGAGCTGTTCCCCGCGCTGCGCGGGATCCGGGCCATCAGGTCCTACTGCGGGTTTCGGCCGTACTGCCCCGATCACCTGCCCGTCATCGGCGCGGACCCGCGCGTCCCAGGGCTCTACCACGCGTGCGGGCACGAGGGCGCCGGCATCGGGCTCGCACCCGCCACCGGGCACCTGCTCGCCCAGCTTCTCACCGGCGACAAGCCCGCGCTCGACCTCCACCCCTTCCGCCCCGACCGTTTCGCGAAGGAGGCCGCATGACGTTCCACATCACCGTGGACGGCCGGCAGGTGCCGGTCGTGCCCGGCCAGACCATCGGCGCGGCCCTGCACGCGGCCGGCGTGCGGTCGTGGCGCAGCACCAGGTTCGGCGGGCGGCCGCGCGGGCTGTTCTGCGGCATCGGGGTCTGCTTCGACTGCCTGATCTCGGTCAACGGGCGGCCGCCCGAGCGGGCGTGCCTGCTGGAGGCGGCGCCGGGAGACGAGGTGACGACGGCGTGACGTACGACCTCCTCGTGGCCGGCGGCGGGCCCGCCGGCGTGGCGGGCGCGCTGACGGCGGCCCTGGCCGGGCTGCGGGTGGCCCTGGTGGACTCCGGTCAGCGGCTCGGCGGCCAGTACTTCCGCCACACCGCCGCGGACGAGACAGGGCCGGGCGCGAAGCCGGATCTCGCGAGGTTCCTGCGCCAGGCGCGGGCCCTGGAGGCGCGCGCCGACGTGCTGCTGCGCCACCAGGCGTGGAACGTCTCCCGCGAGCCGGACGGCGACCTCGTCCTGCGCTGCGTCACGCGCAACGGGGACGGCGAGCGCGTCGCCGAGCTGCGCGGCCGCAGGCTGCTGATCGCGACCGGCGCGCACGACAGGCCGCTGCCGTTCCCCGGCTGGGACCTGCCCGGCGTGCTCACGGCCGGAGGCGCGCAGGCGCTGCTCAAGGGCTCGGGCGTGGTGGCCGGACGGCGCGTCGTGGTCTCCGGCACCGGGCCGTTCCTGCTGCCGGTCGCCGCCGGGCTGGCCGCCGCCGGAGCGCGGGTGCTCGGCGTGCACGAGGCGAACGGCGGGCTCGGTCTGGCCAGGCACCCCTTGCACGCGCTGTCCAAGGCGGGCGAGGCCGCTGGGTACGCCGCCGCGCTGGCCCGCCACCGGGTGCCGTACCGCACCCGCCAGGCCGTCGTCGCCGCGCACGGCGATCGCGAGGTCGAGGCCGTCACCCTGGCCAGGCTCGACGCCGCGTGGAACGTGCTCGCCACCCGCGTCGTCGAGTGCGACACCGTGGCCGTCGGCTACGGGTTCGTCCCGCAGATCGAGCTGGGCACCCAGCTCGGCTGCGCCACCAGGCACGACGCCGACGGCAGCCCGGTGCTCGCCGTGGACGCCGCCCTGCGCACCAGCGTGCCCGGCGTCTGGGCGGCCGGCGAGCCCACCGGCGTGGCCGGATGGCGGCCCGCCGAGACCGAGGGCCGCGTCGCCGGGTACGCCATCGCCGCCGACGCGGGCCGCCCTGCCACGGCGGGGCCCGACGGCGTGCCCGCGGTGCTCGCCAGGCGGCGCGAGCGCGGGCGTGCCTTCGGGGCTGCGCTGCAGCGGGCGTACCCCGTCATGCCGGGCTGGCGCACGTGGCTGCGCGACGACACGCTCGTGTGCCGCTGCGAGGAGGTGCCGCTGGCGCGCGTACGCGAAGCGCAGGCACTGGGCGCCACCGGCGCCCGCGCCGTCAAGCTCCTGGCCCGCCCCGGCATGGGCTGGTGCCAGGGCCGCATCTGCGGCTACGCCGTCTCCTGCCTGGCCGGGGAGCCGCCGCAGCCGCCGCGCCGCCCGATCGCCCAGCCGGTGACGCTGGGCGCGCTGGCCGAGCTCACCACCGACCAAGACGAGAGCACCGCTCGCCGACCCTCTGGAGGACTGCCCTGATGGACAACCGCAGCAAGCCCTGGCACGGCGTCATGGTCGCCACCGCGCTGCCCCTGCGCGAGGACCTGTCGGTCGACTACGACCGCTACGCCGAGCACTGCCGCTGGCTGATCGAGAACGGCTGCGACGGCGTCGTGCCGAACGGCTCGCTCGGCGAGTACCAGACGCTCACCCCCGGCGAGCGGATCAAGGTGATCGAGACCGCGGTCGAGGCCGTGGGCGGCGCCAACGTCATGGCGGGGGCGGGCGCGTACGGCGCGGCCGAGTCCCGCCGCTGGGCCGAGCAGGCGGCCGCGGCGGGCTGCGGATCGGTGCTGCTGCTGCCGCCCAACGCCTACCGGGCCGACGAGCGGGCCGTCCTGCAGCACTACCGCGAGGTCGCCCGGGCGGGCGTGCCGATCGTGGCCTACAACAACCCCTACGACACCAAGGTCGACCTCACCCCCGCGCTACTGGCCAGGCTGCACGAGGAGGGGCTGATCGTGGCGGTCAAGGAGTTCACCGGGGACGTGCGGCGCGCGTACGAGATCGCCGAGCTGGCCCCCGAGCTCGACCTGCTGATCGGCTCCGACGACGTGCTGCTCGAACTCGCGATCGCCGGCGCGAAGGGGTGGATCGCCGGCTACCCCAACGCGCTGCCGCAGTCCAGCTCCGCCCTCTACCGCGCGGCGGTGGCCCGTGACCTCGACACGGCGTTGCCCCTTTACCGGAGCCTGCACCCGCTGCTTCGCTGGGACTCCAAGACGGAGTTCGTCCAGGCCATCAAGCTGTCGATGGACCTGGCGGGCCGTCACGGCGGTCCGTGCCGGCCGCCCAGGCAGCCGCTCACCGAGGAGCAGGCCGCCGTGGTGCGCGCGGCGACGGAGAAGGCACTGGCAGAAGGGCTGCGATGAGGACAAAGCGCGTTTTCCACGCCGTCGACTCCCACACCGAGGGCATGCCGACCCGGGTCATCACCGGCGGCATCGGCGTCATCCCGGGTGCGAGCATGGCCGAGCGGCGCGTCTACTTCCGCGACAACCTCGACCACATCAGGACCCTGCTGATGACCGAGCCGCGCGGTCACTCGGCCATGAGCGGCGCCATCCTCCAGCCGCCCACCAGGCCGGACGCGGACTTCGGCGTGCTGTTCATCGAGGTGTCCGGGCTGCTGCCGATGTGCGGCCACGGCACCATCGGCGTGGCGACCGTACTGGTCGAGACCGGCATGGTCGAGGTGGTCGAGCCCGTCACGACCGTGCGTCTGGAGGTGCCCGCCGGGCTCGTCGAGGTGGACGTCGCCGTCGAGGACGGTATGGCCATGTCGGTGACGCTGCGCAACGTGCCCTCCTACTGCGACCGGCTGGACGCCAAGGTGAGCGTGCCGGGCTTCGGGGAGATCCCGTACGACCTGGCCTACGGCGGCAACTTCTACGCCATCGTCAACCTCGACGACTACGGCCTGCCGTTCGACCGCGCCGCCAAGAACGAGATCATCGCCGCCGGCCTGAAGACCATGGAGGCGATCAACGCCGCCGACGAGCCGGTGCACCGCGAGGACGACCGCATCCGCGGCTGCCACCACGTGTACTTCGCCGCGCCCGGCTCCGACGCCGTGCACTCCCGCCATGCCATGGCCATCTACCCGGGCTGGTTCGACCGCTCGCCCTGCGGCACCGGCACCAGCGCCCGCATGGCGCAGCTCCACGCGCGCGGCGAGCTGGAGGTGGGCAAGGACTTCGTCAACGAGTCGTTCATCGGCACCCGCTTCATCGGCCGCGTGCTGGAGGAGACCGAGGTGGGCGGACGGCCCGCCGTCCTGCCGTCGATCACCGGGCGGGCCTGGATCACCGGCACCGCCCAGTACTTCCTCGACCCCCGCGACCCGTTCCCGGCCGGTTTCGAGCTGTGAGGCGGCCGCTGTGATCACGACGATCGACTACCACACGGCCGGCGAGCCGTTCCGCATCGTCACCGGCGGCGTGCCGGAGATCGCCGGGTCCTGCGTGCTCGACCGGCGCACCACCGCGATGGCCGAGTTCGACGACGTGCGGCGGCTGCTGTGCCTCGAGCCGCGCGGCCACGCCGACATGTACGGCTGCTTCCCGGTGCCGCCCGACGACGACGGCGCGCACCTGGGCGCGCTGTTCTGGCATAAGGACGGCTTCTCCACCGCGTGCGGGCACGGCACGATCGCGCTCGGCGCGTACGCGGTGCACGAGGGCCTGGTGGCGGCGCCGCCCGACGGGGTGACCGACGTGGTGGTCGACGTGCCGTCGGGGCGGGTCACCGCCCGCGTGCGCACCGTCGCGGGCCGCGTGGACGCGGTGACGTTCGTCAACGTCCCCTCCTTCGTCCTGGACCGCGGCGTGCAGGCGGGCGACGTCCGCGTGGACCTCGCCTACGGCGGCGCCGTCTACGCCTCGCTGCCCGCCGCCGGCCTCGGGCTGACCGTCGAGCCGCGGCACCTGGACGCGCTCATCGGGCACGCCCGCCGCATCAAGGCCGCGCTGGCCGGGCACCCCGCCACCAGGCACCCGTCCGACGAGCGGCTCTCCGGCGTGTACGGCGTGATCTTCCACGAGGAGCTGCCGGACGTGGACGGCGTCAGGCACCAGCGCAATGTCACCGTCTTCGCCGACGGCGAGGTGGACCGCTCGCCCTGCGGCTCCGGCACGGCGGCCAGGATGGCGCTGCTGCACGACGCCGACGGCACCGCGACGCTGGTGCACGAGAGCGTCGTCGGCAGCGTCTTCACCGCCCGCGTGGCCGCGCGGACGGCCGGCGGCGTGGTGGTGGAGATCGACGGCACCGCGTACCGGACGGGACGGCACACCTTCGAGCTCGACCCGGCCGACCCGTTCCCGACCGGGTTCACGCTCCGATGAGCGGCCCGGCCGGCGACCCGGTGGGCGCCGCCATGGGCGGGCTGCCCTACCTCGACGCGGCCGCCGTCGAGCGGCTGGTGCCGATGGGGCGGGCCGTGGACGTGCTGGAGGAGGCGCTGCGGGCGGGCCTCGACCCCGAGGACACCCCGCAGCGGCCGATCGTGGACGTGGCCGCGGGCCAGCTGCTGCTCATGCCCGCCGCGACCCGCACGTACGCGGGCGTCAAGGTCGTCTCCATCGCCCCGGCCAACCCCGGGCGCGGGCTGCCCCGGATCCAGGGGACGTACCTGCTGTTCGACGGCGACACCCTGGCGCCGCTCGCGGCCATGGACGGGATCGCGCTCACCTCGCTGCGCACGCCCGCCGTCTCCGCCCTGGCCGTGCGGCACCTGGCGGAGCAGGACGCGCGGCGGCTGGTGGTGTTCGGCAGCGGGCCGCAGGCGTACGGGCACGTGCTGGCGCTGCGCGCGGTACGGCCGGTCGAGGAGGTCACGGTGATCGGCCGCGACGCCGGGCGCGCGGAGGCGCTCGCGGGCCGCTGCCGCGAGCTGGGCCTGAAGGCCCGCGCATTGACCGGCCGCGACCCCGCCGTCACGGCCGGTCAGGCGGCGGATGCCGCGCCGGAGCCGGCGGCGGCTTCCGCCGCGGATCGGGCGGCGGGTCCGGCGGACGACGGCGAGATCGCGGTGGAAGCCGCCGTGGCCGAGGCGGTCGCGGCGGCCGACCTCGTCGCGTGCTGCACCACCGCCAGGACCCCGCTGTTCCCCGGTAAGCTCGCCCGCGACGGCGTGACCGTCGTCGCCGTCGGCTCCCACGAGCCGGACGCCCGCGAGCTCGACGGCGACCTCGTCGCGCGCGCCACCGTGGTCGTCGAGGCGAGGGCGGCGGCCCTGGAAGAAGCGGGAGATCTGCTCGTCCCGATCGGCCGGGGTACCATCACCTCTCGTCATCTCGCCGGTAACCTCGCCGACCTGATCGCCGGAAGGGTCGTCGCGGGCCCGGGGCCGCGCGTGTTCAAGAGCACCGGCATGGCGTGGGAGGACCTCGTGGTCGCGGCTGCCGCTTACGAGGCGTGGACATAGAAGGGATGGGCGGATGGCTGCCGAGGACCGGCTGGATCTGCCGATGGTGGGAGAGCGCCAGAGCCTGCGCGAGCAGGTCGCGCACGCGTTGCGGGCCGCGCTGATCACGGGTGAGATGCGGCCGGGGGTGGTCTACTCCGCCCCGGTGCTGGCCGCCCAGTTCGGCGTCTCCGCGACGCCCGTCCGCGAGGCGATGCTCGACCTGGCCAAGGAGGGCCTGGTCGAGGCGGTGCGCAACAAGGGCTTCCGGGTGACCGAGCTGTCCGACCGCGACCTCGACGAGCTGACGGAGATCCGCCAGCTCATCGAGGTGCCGACGGTCGCGCGGCTGGCCGACAGCTCCCGGGCCGAGGAGTTCGAGCGGCTGCGGCCGATCGCCGAGGAGATCGTCTCGGCCAGCGAGCGCGGCGACCTGCTCGCGTACGTGGACGCCGACCTGCGCTTCCACGTGGAACTGCTGTCGCTGAGCGGCAACTCCCACCTGGTGTCGGTGGTGCGCGACCTGCGCAACAGGGCCAGGCTGTACGGCCTGTCGCAGCTCTCGGAGCGCGGCACGCTGACCGACTCGGCCAGGGAGCACCTCCAGCTGCTCGACGCGCTCAGCAGCGGCGACAGCGAGGCGGTGAAACGCCTGATGGCCGAGCACATCGGCCACGTGCGCGGCATCTGGGCGGAGCACTGACGCGGGCGGATCCGTACGAGCGGGAAATCACCCCCGAACGTTGCACTGGCCGCAAGTTCTGACATTCGGGGATCGAGCACTCCCCGATCGAGGTAATCTCGATGCGGGCCGCCCGAGCGGTGCACGCCGGTGGTCCCATCATTCTCACCACGACGGATCGGCCGTGCCCGCATCCGCCGGTGGCGCATGCCTGGTCAAGCGGACTCCCGCACTCCGCTGACCTTCGCGGGCTCGGCGCACCCCGCCCACCGAGCCGAGCCCTCCGCCGCGCGCCCGAGAGACCCCATCCCACGGGCGCGCGGCGGCCCCATCATCCGATCCGTCAGCCGCTCGTCCTGCCCGTCCTGGTGGAGCCGAGGCTGGCGGCGACGATGCACACGATCGCGGCCCACTGCTGCACGTGCAGGATCTCGCCCAGCAGCAGCACGCCGATCAGCGCCGCGGCGGCGGGCTCCAGGCTCATCAGGATGCCGAAGACGTGCTTGGGCATCCGCCGCAGCGCCTGCAGCTCCAGCGAGTAGGGGATCACCGACGACAGCAGCCCCACGCCGAGCCCGATCAGCAGCAGCTCGGGCTGCAGCAGGTCGGCGCCGCCGGTGGTGACGCCGACCGGCGCGATCACCACGGTCGAGACGATCATGGCGAACGCGAGCCCGGTCGTGCCGGGGAAGCGCCGCCCGGCCGCCGACGACAGCAGGATGTAGGCCGCCCAGAACACGCCCGCCATGAGCGCGAACCCGATGCCGGCCCAGCTCACGGTCTCGGACTCGCCCCAGGGCGCGAGCAGCACCACGCCGGCCCCGGCGAGCGCGACCCACAGCAGGTCGATGCGCCGCCGGGAGGCCGCCACCGCGACGCCGAGCGGCCCGAGGAACTCGATCGCCACCGCGATGCCCATCGGCAGCCGCGCCAGCGCCTCGTAGAAGACGAGGTTCATCAGCGCGAGGGTGACGCCGAAGCCGGCGCCCACGGCCCAATCGCGCGCGCTCAGCCCCTTCAGCCTCGGCCGGACGAACGTCCCCAGGATGAGCGCACCGGCCGCGATGCGCAGGAACACCACCGCGCTCGGCGGCAGCGACGCGAACAGCTCCTTGGCGAACGCCGCGCCCAGCTGCACCGAGAAGATGCCGAGCAGCACCAGCCCCGATGGCGGGATGGCGTCGGCGGCGGTGCGCAGCAGGTTGCCGGGGCCGGGCAGGCGGCGTCCGCGGTCGAGCGGGTCGTCGAGGGCGAAGTCGGTCACGGAACTCCTCGGGATCCTAACGGGACAACCGTCAGAGCTTACCCAGGTCAGACGACATGTCCCTGCGTGAGGTGGTACTACTGACGGTTGGCTGCAATTTCCGGACAGAACACCAAGGACCGATGAAAGCCCCCACCACGCCGGCGAAGCCCGCCCGGCCGCCGCTGGCACTGTCCGTCTCCTCGTTCGTCAGCAGCTTCGACAGGTTCGCGGTGAGCCCCATGCTCGTGCTCATCGCCGCCGACCTGGACGTCCCGCTGTCGGCCTCGGTCGCCGCCGCCAGCGGCTACTACCTGGCGTACGGGCTGACGCAGCCGCTGTGGGGGCTGCTGTCCGACCGGTTCGGGCGGGTGCGGGTGATGCGCTGGGCGCTGTCCGGCGCCGCCGCCGCGGGCGCGGTCTCCGCGCTGATGCCGGTGCTGTGGGCGCTGGTGCTGGCCAGGGTCGTCACCGGCGCCTGCTTCGGCGCGGTCATCCCCACGAGCCTGACGTACGTGGGCGACACCGTCGCGCCCGACGTGCGCCAGCGCGCGCTCACCGATCTCATGGCCGCGGCCGCGCTCGGCACCGCGCTGGCCACCGGCCTCGGCGGGGCCGTCGCGGGCCTGGTGGACTGGCGGGTGGCCTTCACCGTGCCCGCCGCGTGCGCGCTGGCCTGCGCGCTGTCGCTGCGCGCGCTGCCGGAGCCGCCCGCGCACGCCGGGGCGGGCCGGGGCGTCGCCGGGCACCTGCGGGCGGTGCTCGGGCAGCCGTGGGCGCTGCTGGTGTTCGGGCTGGCCTTCGCCGAGGGGGCCATCATGCTGGGCGCGATGCCGTTCCTCGCCACCGCGCTCCAGCACACCGGGCTCGCCGCCGCCGTGGCCGGGCTGGCCATCACCGCGTACGGGCTGGGCCTGTGGGGCTTTTCCCGGCTGGTCAAGACGCTGGCGGGACGCTGGCCCGCGCCCGCGCTCATGCTGACCGGCGGCGCGCAGCTCTGCGCCGGCTTCGCCCTGGTGAGCGTGCACGTCAGCGTGCCGCTGGTGGCCGCCACCGCGCTGCTGCTCGGCGGCGGCTGGTCGTTCCTGCACTCCTCGCTGCAGACCTGGGCCACCGCCGTGGTGCCCGAGGCCAGGGGGACCACCATCGCGTTCTTCGCCTGCGCGCTGTTCGTCGGCAGCGCGGTCGCCTCGTGGGCGGGCGGCCCGCTGGCCGAGGACGGCAGGTACGCGCTGCTGTTCGGCCTGGCCGCGGCCGCCGCGGTGCCGCTGACGGCGGTGGCCGCGCTCAGCCGCCGCCGCTACGGCGCCCTGCGCGCCGCCGCGCCGGAGTGACCACCGGGCGGCCTCTCACTCCCAGCGGAACGTCCGCGAGACCAGCGCCAGCGACAGCACCGCCCACGCGGCGAGCACGGCGAGCGGCCCCAGGGGGAGCGCGGCGCCCTCGGCGAGCACCGCGCGCAGGCCGCCGGTCAGCGCCCCGATGGGCAGCGCCTCCAGTACCGGCCGCACCCCTTCGGGGAACACGCTGAGCGGGAACATCACCCCGCCGACCCCCAGCAGCACCAGGTAGACCAGGTTGGCGGCGGCCAGCGTGGCCTCGGCCCGCAGCGTGCCCGCCATGAGCAGGCCCAGCCCGCTGAAGGCCGCCGTGCCCACCACGACGAGCAGCAGCGCGCTCAGGAACGACCCGTGCGGCCGCCAGCCGAGCGCCAGCCCCACCGCCACGATCACCACCGCCTGGACGACCTCCACGCCCACCACGGCCGCCGTCTTGGCCAGCATCAGCCCGCTCCTGGACAGCGGGGTCGCGCCCAGCTGCTTGAGCACGCCGTAGCGGCGCTCGAAGCCGGTCGCGATGGCCTGGCCGGTGAAGGCGGTGGACATCACCGCGAGCGCCAGCACGCCGGGCACCAGGAAGTCGACCCGCCGTCCGCCGCCCACGTCGATCAGCGGGGCGAGGGAGAAGCCGATCAGCAGCAGCACCGGGATGATCAGCGTGAGCAGCAGCTGCTCACCGTTGCGCAGCGTCGCCCGCAGCTCCGCGCCGGCCTGCGCCAGCACCATGCGCGGGAACGGCGCGGCCCCGGGCGCGGGCGTGAAGTCGAGCGGTCCCCGGCTCGGAGTGTGGGCGGTCATCGCAGCTCCTTGCCGGTCAGCTCCAGGAAGACGTCTTCGAGCGTGCGCCGCTCGATGCGCAGGTCGTCGGCCGTGACGCCCTCGGCCGCGCACCAGGCCGTGACCGTCGCCAGCAGCTCGGGCCCGACCAGGCCCTCGATGATGTAGTGGCCGGCCGGCGACTCCTTGGCGGCGCTGCCCGCGGGCAGCGCGTTGAGCAGCTCCTCCAGCGCCAGCCCCGGCCGCGCCCTGAACCGCAGCTGCCGCTCGGCCCCGGTCAGCGAGGCGGGGGTGCCCTCGGCCACCACGCGGCCCCTGTCGATGATGACGACGTGGTCGGCCAGCCGCTCGGCCTCGTCCATGTGGTGGGTGGTGAGCACCACCGACACCCCGGCCGCGCGCAGCTCGCCGACGAGGTCCCAGCAGGCGTGGCGGGCCTGCGGGTCGAGCCCGGCCGTCGGCTCGTCGAGGAAGACCAGCTCGGGACGCCCGATGACGGCCGCGGCCAGCGACAGCCGCTGCTGCTGCCCGCCCGACAGCCGCCGGAACGGGGTGCGGGCGTGCTCGCTCAGCCCGAGCCTGGCCAGCAGCGCGCCGGGGTCGAGCGGATGGGCGTAGAACCGGGAGACCAGCCGCAGCCACTCGCCGCAGCGCACGGCCGGAGGAACCCCGCCCGCCTGCGGCATGATGCCGACGCGGGCGCGCAGCTCGGGCCGCGTGGGAGCCAGGCCGAGCACCTTGACCGTGCCGCCGTCGGCGGTGCGGAACCCCTCGCAGATCTCGACCGTGGACGTCTTGCCCGCGCCGTTGGGGCCGAGGACCGCGGTGACCTGGCCGCGCCCCGCCTTGAACGTGAGGCCGTCGATCGCCGTGGTGGCGCCGTAGCGCTTGACCAGCCCGGCGATCTCGACGGCCGGCTCCGGCACCTGCCCTGGGGCCGGCTCGGCGGCTCGGGATTCCATGGCCACGAGTTTAGGGACTCCCCGGGGCGGTTCGCCGCGCAGGTGAGCGCGCAGGTGAAAGGGACGGTCGCGGCCTCGCGGGCGCCTCATTGTGCCGCGTCCCGGCCAGGTGCGCGCGGCGGTTCGACGTGACGTTCGCCGCAAAAGCCGTCAGGCCCTGGAATACCGCGGAAAACATGTAATTATCAGATGACCGGGAATTCGGAGGATCAGAACCCCGTTGCTAGTCCTCGGTTCTCTTGGGCCAGCCGCCACAGCCACCACCGCAGGAGAAGGGGAACACGCATGTCCGTGGCCGAAGCCGCCGCGTCAGCCGTCACCGCACCACCCACACTCGTACGGCAGGAGCGTAAAAGCCGCCGCGGGCTGCTGCTGCTGATCCTCGGCGCGCTGTCGGCCATCGGCCCGCTGTCGATCGACATGTACCTCCCGGCGCTGCCCGCCATCACCTCCGAGATGCTGAGCGCCCCCGCGCAGGTGCAGCTCACCCTGACCGCCTGTCTCATCGGCGTCTCCGTCGGCCAGGTGATCGCCGGCCCGGTGAGCGACGTACGCGGGCGGCGGGTGCCGCTCCTGATCGGCGTCGCCGGGTTCATGGCCGCCTCGCTGCTGTGCGCGTTCGCCCCCTCCGTGCCCGCCCTCATCGCCTTCCGGCTGATGCAGGGCATGCTGGGCGGCACCGCGCTGGTCATCGTGCGCGCCATCGTCCGCGACCTGTACGACGGCGCCGCCATCGCCCGCATCTTCGCCACGCTCATGCTGGTCAGCGGCCTCGCCCCGATCCTGGCCCCGATCGCGGGCGCGCAGCTGCTCGCCTTCACCTCCTGGCGCGGAGTCTTCGTGGCGCTCAGCATCATGGGCCTGGTGCTGCTGCTGGCCGTGCTGGCCGGCGTACGCGAGACGCTGCCCGCCGAGCGGCGCGAGTCCGGCGGGCTCAAGCACACCCTGCGCACGTTCTGGCAGCTCCTGCGCGACCGCAGGTTCATGGGCTTCGCCCTGACCGGCGGCCTGGCCTTCGGTGCGATGTTCGGCTACATCTCCGGTTCGCCGTTCGTCCTCCAGGAGGTCTACGGCGCCACGCCCGCGCAGTACTCGCTCATCTTCGGCGGCAACGCCCTCGCGCTGGTCGCCGCCTCGCAGGTCGGCGGCCGTCTGGCCGGCCGCGTGCCTCCCGTGCTGCTGGTGAGCATCGGCCTCGGCACCTCGCTGACGGGCGCCGCGGTGCTGCTGGCCGCCGCGCTGGCCGGGTTCGGCCTGCCCGGCATCGTGGCCGGTCTGTTCATCATCATGCTCGGCCAGGGCCTGACCATGCCCGGCACCGGCGCGCTGGCGCTCGGCTCCCAGCCCGCCCAGGTGGCCGGCAGCGCCTCGGCGCTGATGGGCGTCCTGCAGTTCGCGCTCGGCGCGGCCGCCGCCCCGCTGGTCGGGCTGGCCGGTTCCGCTACCGCGGTGCCCATGGCATGTGTCATGCTCGGGCTCTTCCTGTGCGCCGGGCTGGCGTTCACGATCCTGGGCCGGGCAAAGACGGACAAAGTTAGGTAAGCCTACCCTGCGTGACCCATTCCATTCCCGTCCCTGGTCAGATCCGTTTGTGCAGCGGGAAGGAATTACGGCACACTGATGTTGTGAAAAACATGCCCACGATGGAGCCCGGCAGCGAGCGCGGCACGCGCGCCCGCGTCGCCAGGCTGATCCTGGAGCATGGTCCCATCGCGGCCGCCGCCCTGGGCGAGCGGCTCGGGCTCACGCCCGCCGCCGTCCGGCGTCACCTCGACGCCCTGGTGGCCGAGGGGATGATCGAGCCTCGCACGATCCGCCCGCGCGGTCAGCGCGGGCGCGGACGGCCGGCCAAGCTGTTCGCGATCACCGATGCGGGGCGCAGTGCTTTCGAGCACGCCTATGACGACCTGGCCGGGAGCGCGCTGCGCTACCTGGCCCGGCGCATGGGAGACGAAGCCGTGGCCGATTTCGCCCGCGAGCAGGTCGCGAGCCTGCTCCACCGGTTGGAGCCGGTCATGCGGACGGTGCCCGCGGACCAGCGCGTGCAGGTGCTGGCGCAGGCTCTGTCGGCGGAGGGGTACGCCGCCTCGGCCAGCAAGGCCAAGTCCGGCGGCGACCAGCTCTGCCAGCACCACTGCCCGGTGGCTCACGCGGCCGCGGAGTTCCCGCAGCTGTGCGAGGCCGAGACGGAGGCGTTCGCGCAGCTGCTCGGCACGCCGGTGCAGCGCCTGGCCACGATCGCCCACGGCGACGGGGTGTGCACCACCCACGTGTCCCCCCAGTCCCTGGCCGATTCCGCACATAAAGACAAGAGCAAGGAGACCGGAAGGTGACTGTCACCGACCGCCCGGAGCTGGAAGGCCTCGGGAATTACAAGTTCGGCTGGGCCGACCCGGATGCCGCGGGTGCGGCGGCCAAGCGAGGCCTGTCCGAGGAGGTCGTCCGCAACATCTCCGCTCTGAAGAACGAGCCGGAGTGGATGCTCGACCTTCGCCTGAAGGGCCTCCGCCTGTTCGAGAAGAAGCCGCTGCCGACGTGGGGCTCCGACCTCAGCGACATCGACTTCGACAACATCAAATATTTCGTGCGCTCGACCGAGAAGCAGGCCGCTTCCTGGGACGAGCTGCCCCCCGACATCAAGAACACCTACGACAAGCTCGGCATCCCCGAGGCTGAGAAGCAGCGTCTCATCGCCGGCGTCGCGGCCCAGTACGAGTCCGAGGTCGTCTACCACAAGATCCGCGAGGACCTTGAGCAGAAGGGTGTCATCTTCGTCGACACCGACACGGGCCTGCGCGAGCACGAGGACATCTTCAAGGAGTACTTCGGCTCGGTGATCCCGGTCGGCGACAACAAGTTCGCCGCGCTCAACACCGCCGTGTGGTCCGGTGGCTCGTTCATCTACGTGCCGCCGAACGTCGAGGTGGAGATCCCGCTGCAGGCCTACTTCCGGATCAACACCGAGAACATGGGCCAGTTCGAGCGGACCCTGATCATCGTGGACGAGAACAGCTACGTCCACTACGTCGAGGGCTGCACCGCGCCGATCTACTCCTCCGACTCGCTGCACAGCGCGGTCGTCGAGATCGTGGTGAAGAAGAACGCCCGCTGCCGTTACACGACCATCCAGAACTGGTCCAACAACGTCTACAACCTGGTCACCAAGCGCGCCGTCGCCTACGAGGGCGCGACCATGGAGTGGATCGACGGCAACATCGGCTCCAAGGTCACCATGAAGTACCCGGCCGTCTACCTCATGGGCGAGCACGCCAAGGGCGAGACGCTGAGCGTCGCGTTCGCCGGTGAGGGCCAGCACCAGGACGCCGGCTCGAAGATGGTGCACCTGGCTCCCAACACCAGCTCCAGCGTCATCTCCAAGTCGGTGGCGCGCGGCGGCGGCCGCACCTCCTACCGTGGTCTTGTGCAGATCGAGGAGGGCGCCCACGGCAGCGCCAGCACCGTCAAGTGCGACGCCCTGCTGGTCGACCAGATCAGCCGCTCCGACACCTACCCCTACGTCGACGTCCGCGAGGACGACGTCTCGATGGGCCACGAGGCCACGGTCTCCAAGGTCAGCGAGGACCAGCTGTTCTACCTCATGAGCCGCGGGCTCGACGAGGACGAGGCGATGGCGATGATCGTGCGCGGCTTCGTGGAGCCGATCGCGCGTGAGCTGCCCATGGAGTACGCGCTCGAGCTCAACCGGCTGATCGAGCTGCAGATGGAAGGAGCCGTCGGCTGATGGGCCTGAACGAGAAGCCCGTGTCGACCCTGCACGAGAAGTCGTCCTTCGACCTGGCCGACTTCGACGTCCCGACGGGTCGCGAGGAGGCGTGGCGCTTCACGCCGCTCTCCCGCCTCAAGGGCCTGCACAACGGCAAGGCCGAGCCGGCCGGTCACGTCCGCGTCGACGTCGATGCGGCCCCCGAGGTCACCGTCGAGACGGTCGGCCGCGACGACGCCAGGCTCGGCACCTCGTTCGTGCCGTCCGACCGGGTCAGCGCCCAGGCGTGGAACAGCTTCGAGAAGGCCACCGTCATCACGGTGCCGCGCGAGGCCGTCACCTCCAGGCCCACCGTGCTGACGCTGACCGGCGAGCAGGCCGGCGGCGCCGCCTACGGCCACATTGTGGTCAAGGTCGAGCCGCTGGCCGAGGCCGTGCTCGTGCTCGACCACAAGGGCAGCGCCGTCTACGCCGACAACATCGAGTTCGTCGTCGGCGAGGGCGCCAGCCTCAAGGTGGTCAGCCTGCAGGACTGGGACGACGACGCCGTCCACGTCTCCGCCCACCACGCCCAGCTCGCCAAGGACGCGGTGTTCCGCAGCTTCGTGGTGACGCTCGGCGGCGACCTCGTACGCCTGTCGCCCAGCGTCAGCTACACCGCCCCGGGCGGTGACGCCGACATGACGGGCGTCTACTTCGTCGACGCCGGCCAGCACCTGGAGCACCGCCTGCTGGTCGACCACTCGCAGCCCAACTGCAAGAGCAACGTCGACTACCGCGGCGCGCTGCAGGGCCAGGACGCCCACGCCGTCTGGATCGGCGACGTCATCATCAGGGTCGAGGCCGAGGGCACCGACACCTACGAGCTCAACCGCAACCTCATCCTCACCGACGGCGCCCGCGCCGACTCGGTCCCCAACCTCGAGATCCTCACCGGCGAGGTCGCCGGGGCGGGCCACGCCTCCGCCTCCGGCCGTCTCGACGACGAGCACATCTTCTACCTCCAGGCCCGCGGCATCCCGCACGACGAGGCCCGCCGCCTGGTCGTGCGCGGCTTCCTCGGCCAGCTCGTCGAGAAGATCGAGGTGGCGGAGATCCGCGAGCGCGTGCTGAACGCCCTGGAGGCGGAGCTCTCGCGATGAGCGCTTTCGAGAAGGTGTGCAAGCTCGCCGACATCCCCGACGAGGGGGTCATCGGCGTCGAGGTGGGGGAGACCCCGGTCGCACTCGTGCGCAAGGGCGACGAGGTCTTCGCCCTGCACGACATCTGCTCCCACGCCGAGGTCAAGCTCAGCGAGGGCGAGGTCTACGACGGCACGCTGGAGTGCTGGCTGCACGGCTCGTGCTTCGACATCCACACGGGCAAGCCGACCGGACCTCCCGCGACCCAGCCAGTGAACGTCTACACAGTGAAGATCGACGGCGATGACGTCCTCGTCTCGCTCTCGAAGGAGTCCTAAGCACATGTCCACCCTTGAGATCCGTGACCTGCAGGTCGCCGTCGAGGACAAGGAAATCCTGCGCGGCGTCAACCTGACCGTGAAGGCCGGCGAGACCCACGCCATCATGGGCCCCAACGGCTCGGGCAAGTCGACGCTCGCCTACGCGATCGCCGGTCACCCCAAATACACGATCACCGGCGGCCAGGTGCTGCTCGACGGCGTGGACCTGCTGGAGCTGTCGGTCGACGAGCGGGCCCGCGCCGGCCTGTTCCTCGCCATGCAGTACCCGGTCGAGGTTCCCGGCGTGTCGGTGTCGAACTTCCTGCGTTCGGCCGTCACCGCGATCCGCGGCGAGGCGCCGAAGCTGCGCGAGTTCTCCAAGGACCTGAAGAACGGCATGGACGCGCTGTCCATCGACCCGGCCTTCGCGCAGCGCAACCTCAACGAGGGCTTCTCCGGCGGTGAGAAGAAGCGCCACGAGATCCTTCAGCTGGAGCTGCTCAAGCCGAAGATCGCGGTGCTCGACGAGACCGACTCCGGCCTCGACGTCGACGCGCTGCGCGTGGTGTCGGAGGGCATCAACCGCTTCCGCTCCTCGGGCGACACCGGCGTGCTCCTCATCACCCACTACACCCGCATCCTGCGCTACGTGAAGCCGGACTTCGTGCACGTGTTCGCGGCCGGCCGGATCGTCGAGGCGGGCGGACCCGAACTGGCCGAGAAGCTCGAGGCCGAGGGCTACGAGCAGTACACGAAGGCATCTGCATGACTTCCACCGGCCTCGATGTGGAGAAGATCAGGAAGGACTTCCCGATCTTCTCCCGCGAGCTGCCCGACGGGCGCCCGCTCGTCTACCTCGACTCGGGCAACTCCTCACAGAAGCCCAACCAGGTCATCGAGACCATGCGGGAGCATCTGGCGCTGCACTACAGCAACGTCGGGCGCGCCATGCACGTGCTGGGCGCCGAGTCCACCGACGCCTACGAGAGCGCCCGCGACAAGGTCGCGGGCTTCATCGGGGCGCCGGCGCGCGAAGAGGTGATCTTCACCAAGAACGCCTCCGAGGCGCTCAACCTGCTGGCCTACTCCTTCGGGAACCCGGCCACCACCGACCCCCGCTTCGCGCTGGGGCCCGGCGACGAGATCGTGATCTCCGAGATGGAGCACCACTCCAACATCGTGCCGTGGCAGCTGCTCGCGCAGCGCACCGGCGCGACGCTGAAGTGGTTCGGCGTCACCGACGAAGGCCGGCTCGCCTACGATCCTTCGCTCATCACCGAGCGCACGAAGATCGTCTCCATCGCCCACCAGTCCAACGTGCTGGGCACGATCAACCCGGTGGCCCAGGTGGCCGCCAGGGCCCACGAGGTGGGCGCGCTGATCGCGCTCGACGCCTCGCAGTCCGTGCCGCACCACCGCACCGACGTCACCGCGCTGGGCGCCGACTTCGTGGCCTTCACCGGCCACAAGATGGTCGGCCCCTCCGGCATCGGCGTGCTGTGGGGTCGCTCGGAGCTGCTCGAGGCCATGCCTCCGTTCCTGGGCGGCGGCGAGATGATCGAGGCGGTCTGGATGGACCACTCGACGTACGCGCCGATCCCGCACAAGTTCGAGGCGGGCACGCCGCCCATCGTCGAGGCCATCGGGCTCGGCGCGGCGGTCGACTACCTCACCGAGGTCGGCATGGACGCCATCGAGGCGCACGAGCGCGCCCTGACGGACTACGCGCTGCAGGCGCTGCGCGAGGTGCCGGGGCTGCGCGTCATCGGCCCCGAGTCGCTGGAGGAGCGCGGCGGCACGGTGTCGTTCACGCTGGAGGGCATCCATCCGCATGACGTGGGGCAGATCCTCGACGACCAGTTCGGGGTGGCCGTCCGCGTCGGGCACCACTGCGCGCGTCCGCTGCACCTGCGCTTCGGAATACCGGCGACCACGCGGGCGTCTTTCTACCTGTACAACACCACGGGCGAGATCGACGCCCTGGTGCGCGGCCTCCATCACGTTCAGAAGGTGTTCGCATAGCCATGATCGGCGAGTCGATGTACCAGGAGCTGATCCTGGAGCACTACAAGCACCCGCAGGGGCGGGGGCTGCGCGAGCCGTACGACGCCGAGGTTCACCACGTGAACCCGACGTGCGGCGACGAGATCACGCTCAGGGTCAAGGTGGGCGACGCCGGCAAGATCCTCGACGTCTCCTACGAGGGTCAGGGCTGCTCGATCAGCCAGGCCGCCGCCTCGGTGCTGCACGAGCTGGCCACCGGCTCGACGGTCGACGAGACGCTGTCCGTGGTCGACGAGTTCACCCGGCTGATGCAGGGCAGGGGGCAGGTGGAGGCCGACGAGGAGATCCTCGGCGACGCGGTCGCGTTCGCGGGCGTGGCCAAGTTCCCGGCGCGCGTTAAATGCGCGTTGCTTTCTTGGATGGCCTATAAGGATGCGGTTGTGAGGAGCGCTGCCCAATGAGCAAGCCAGTGGAGACGCCGACCGATTTCGACGGTGAGACGAGTCCCGAAGAGGTCATGGAGGCACTCAAGGACGTCGTCGACCCCGAGCTCGGCATCAACGTCGTCGACCTCGGCCTGGTCTACGGGCTCAACCTCGACCCCGGTGAGAACGGCGGCAAGCCCGTGGCCACCATCGACATGACCCTGACCAGCGCCGCCTGCCCGCTGACCGACGTCATCGAGGACCAGGCGCACTCCGCACTCGACGGCATGGTCTCCGACGTGAAGATCAACTGGGTCTGGCTGCCGCCATGGGGCCCGGACAAGATCACGGACGAGGGGCGCGAGCAGCTTCGTATGCTAGGCTTCAACGTCTGACCTTTTCCGCTGTCACGGCTGGCGTAAATCGTCAGCCGTTTCAGCGTGTTCGGCGCATTTTCCGGAAAGTCCGGACGCACGCCGGGGGAATATCCGATAACATCCCCGGCGTTGGTAACAGATGTACCTGACGTCTCATTGCGCGTAACGCACCGCCTGCGGCCGGTGCCAGGTGCGTCTCCCCCTTTTCTTCCCGCCCCCATGACGGCGGGTGCCCTTACCCTGTGCGGCCCCGCCGCATGCCTTGGCTCGTCCTTTCGCAGAAGTGACGTGCCACTTCGACGGAAAGGCACGACTTTCGTGACCATGCTTGACGCTGTCATGCCCACGCTCGACGACACCTCGTCAGAGCCGGGCCCGTCCGAGTTCGAGCTGCTCGGCCTGCCGAAGCCGCTCGTCTCCGGACTGGCCAGACTGGGCTTCGACAGCCCGTTCCCCATCCAGAGGGCGACGATCCCCGACGTGCTCGCCGGCCACGACGTGCTCGGCCGCGGGCAGACCGGATCCGGAAAGACGCTCGCCTTCGGCCTGCCCACCATGGCCCGCATCGCCGGCGTGAAGCCCGCCCCAGGGCGGCCCCGCGCGATGATCCTCGTCCCCACCCGCGAGCTCGCACTCCAGGTGCACGACGCCCTCGAACCCCTCGGCCGCGGCCTCGGCCTGCGCATGAAGGTGGTCGTCGGCGGCATGTCCATGGGCAAGCAGATCGAGGCGCTGCGGCGCGGCGTCGACCTCGTCATCGCCACCCCCGGCCGGCTCGGCGACCTCATCAGGCAGGGCGAGTGCTCGCTCGCCGACATCGAGGTCAGCGTCCTCGACGAGGCCGACCACATGTGCGACCTCGGCTTCTTCCCCGTCGTCACCGAGCTGCTCGCGCAGACCCCGGCCGACGGGCAGCGGCTGCTGTTCTCCGCCACGCTCGACGGCGACGTCGACAAGCTGGTGCAGCGCTTCCTGAAGGACCCCATCACCCACTCCGTGGCGCCCGCGACCTCGCCGGTCGACACCATGGAGCACCACGTCATGCAGGTGACGCGGGACGACAAGTTCGACGTCACGGCCGAGATCGCCAACCGCGAGGGCCGTACGATCATCTTCGTCCGCACCCAGCACGGCGTCGACCGGCTGTGCAAGCAGCTCGCCAGGGTCGGCGTCAAGGCCGGCGGACTGCACGGCGGCAAGCGCCAGAACCAGCGCACCCGCATCCTGTCGGAGTTCCGCGAGGGCGCCATCAACGTGCTGGTCTGCACCGACGTCGCCGCGCGCGGCATCCACGTCGACAACATCAGCCTGGTGCTGCACGTCGACCCGCCGCAGGACCACAAGAGCTACCTGCACCGGGGCGGCCGCACGGCGCGCGCCGGCGAGAAGGGCACCGTGGTCACGCTGGTGCTGCCCAACGAGCGCCGCTCGACCGAGGCGCTCACCCGCCGGGCCGGTATCCACCCGTTCCGGCTCAAGGCCACGCCGGGCCACCCCAGGGTCGCCGAGGTGACCGGGGCGCGCGCGCCGAGCGGCGAGGCCATCCCCGTGTGGGAGCCCGACGTCCGCAAGCCGCTGCGCCCGCGTCGCGACGGCGGCACCTCCGAGCGCCGTGGCCGCAGGCGCCGCGACTTCGACGGTGAGCGCCGCCCGCGCCGCCACGAGGACGGCGAGGAGCGGCGGCCGCGCCGCGAGTTCGACGGCGAGCGCAGGCCGCGCCGCGAGTTCGACGGTGAACGCCGTCCGCGCCGGCACGACGACGGCGCCCGCGCGTTCGACGACCGGCGTCCGCGCCGCCACGAGGAGGGCGAGCGGCCCTTCAGCGCGCCGTCCGGCGAGGGCCGCCCGCACCGCCACGGTGAGGGCGAGCGGCCGTTCGGGCGCTCGCAGGAGCCGAGGACGTTCGGCGACGACCGCCGCCGCGAGGGACGCGGCCGGGGCGGCCACCGCTCCGACGACCGCCCGCTGCGCTCGGACGAGCGCGGCCCCCGCCACGGCTCCGACCGCGGCCGTCCGTACTCGGGTGACCGCGACCGCGGCTACCGTTCCGACGACCGCCCTGCGGGTCACCGCTCCGGGCGCTCGGACGAGCGCGGCCGCCGGAGCTCCGGCCGCCGCTACGAGCGCTGACCGGCCGCTCGGACACTCGTCTCAGTGAGTGCCGACCGGCCGCTCGGGCGCATATTCGCTCCCGCGAGCGCTGACCGGTCGCTAGGTTCGCGCTCGCACCGCGAGCGCTGACCGTCGCCTGAGCTGAACACGGAACCGCCCGCCGCACCCCCGAGATGCGGCGGGCGGTTCGCGTTTCCAGGTCAGCCCCTCAGCCCGCTGAGCGCGATGCCGCGGACGAAGTACCGCTGGAAGAACAGGAAGAACAGGAAGAACACGGTCGTCGGCAGCGAGGCGAGCAGCCCGCCCGCCATGATGGCGCCCTGGTGGTCGGGTCCGGCGTAGTAGGAGTCGAGCCGGGCCGGCGCGACCGGCAGGTTGGCCATCTCGTCGCTGCACGATGATGAGCGGCCACGGGAAGTTGTTCCACTCGGCGAGCACGATGAAGATCGACATCGCCGCGCGGCGGTGCGCCAGGCGCGGTGCGGGGCCGTTCCGGCGCGGCCTGGGCGAGCGTGTCCACCGGGGCGGCCATCACAACTCCTTCAACGCGCGGCCAGGCGAAGGTGAGGAACGCGAGCAGATCGCGCTGCCCGCAGCCGTCGTTCGTCGTCGCGTCAAGGACGTCCGATCTCTCGCCCGCTTGATGGGCGGATCTCTGCACTTAAACGGTAAGTGGCAACTTTTGTCATGAAAGTTTCACGTGGCCGCTTGAGCTACATCGATGACCAGTTGACGTGCTGCTTTGGCACATTACGGTTTCGGACGCCTGGCTTTTCCGGTTCATCCATGTGGGGAGGCGCGAAAGCAGCCATCCGATGTGTACGCTGACGCTGCCCGTACATGAACTGTTGATGACGCTCGTCTCGCGTGGCGGACGCAGGGCGGCGTCACCCCGTGACGCAGACTAGGCTTAACAGGCACGCCAGCCGACCGACGAGAGAGACCATGAAGACCTTCGAAGAGCTGTTCGCCGAGCTGTCAGAGAAGGCCAGGACCCGGCCCGCGGGCTCGGGCACCGTGGCCGCGCTCGACGCCGGCGTCCATGCCATCGGCAAGAAGGTCGTCGAGGAGGCCGCCGAGAGCTGGATGGCGGCCGAATACGAGTCAGACGACAGGGCAGCGGAGGAGATCTCGCAACTCCTCTACCACGTGCAGGTGCTCATGATCGCCCGGGGCATCGGCCTCGACCAGGTCTACAAGCATCTCTAGGGCGCTCCGGCGCCCGGCCACCGAGGAGAGACAGCGAGAGCGAGACACGTAAGGACCTGACATGCTGCGCCTGGCAGTACCGAACAAGGGCGCGCTCAGCGAGGGCGCCCAGAGCATGCTCAAAGAGGCCGGCTACCGGCCCCGCAGGGACAGCAAGGAGCTCGTCGTCGTCGACGAGGCCAACGGCTGCGAACTGTTCTTCCTGCGGCCCAGGGACATCGCCGTCTACGTCGGCGAGGGCACCCTCGACGTCGGCATCACCGGCCGCGACATGCTGATCGACTCCGGCGCGCCGGTCGAGGAGATCATGCCGCTCGGCTTCGGCAACTCGACCTTCCGGCTGGCCGCCCCGGCCGGCGCGATGTCCTCGGTCGCCGACCTCGACGGCCGCCGCATCGCCACGGCCTACCCCGGCCTGCTCGACAAATACCTGTCCGACCAGGGCGTCGACGCGCGCGTGATCAAGCTCGACGGCGCCGTCGAGACCGCCATAAGGCTCGGCGTGGCCGACGCCATCGCCGACGTCGTCGAGACCGGCACCACGCTGCGCAACGTCGGCCTCGAAGTCTTCGGCGAGCCGATCATGCGCTCGGAGGCGGTGCTCATCAAGCGGCAGGGCGCGGGGGAGACGCCGGGCGAAGGCCAGCTCGTCCGCCGCTTCCAGGGCGTCGTGCACGCCCGCGACTTCGTCATGATGGACTACGACATCCGCGCCGAGCGCATCGAAGAGGCCATCGCGCTCACCCCGGGCATGGAGGGGCCGACGGTCTCGCCGCTGCACCGCGAGGGCTGGGTCGCCGTGCGGGCCATGGTCCGCCGCCAGGGGCACCAGCAGGTGATGGACCAGCTCTGGGACATCGGGGCGCGCGCCATCCTGGTCACCGACATCTACGCCTGCCGGCTGTGAGCCTCGGGGCGCGCCCGGCCGGTCATGGGGCGGGCGCGCCCGTCTGACCCCGGGCGCGCCGGCCCGCCTGGTCTCGGGCCGCGCCTTTCTGGTCCTGGCCGCGCCGTCCGGTTGATTCCGGGGCGCCGGCCCCGCCTGGTCCCGGGCGTGCCGCCCGTCTTGGTTCCCCGTACGGTGCGTCCGTACTGACAAATGTCATGGCGAAGGCCGGAGGGAACGCACTGCCGCCGCCCACCGGCCCGCACCTAGCGTTCACGTCATGAACGCCATCGTGTTCGACCACGTCAGCAAGCACTACGGGGACGTGCTCGCCGTCGACGACCTGTCGCTGTCCGTCGCGCCCGGCTCGACGGTCGCGCTGCTCGGCCCCAACGGGGCCGGCAAGTCCACCTCCATCAACCTGCTGCTCGGCCTCCTGCAGCCCACCAAGGGCACGGTGGCCGTGCACGGGCGCACCCCCGCCGAGGCGGTCAGGGCCGGGGAGATGGGCGCCATGCTCCAGCACGGCGCGCTCATCCCCGAGCTGACCGTCAAGGAGCTCGTCGACTGCGTCCGCCGCCTCTACCCCCGCCCCCTGGCCCTGGACGAGGTCCTGGAGCTGGCCGACCTGACCGGCCTGGCCGGGCGGCGGGCGGACAAGCTGTCCGGCGGGCAGGCGCAGCGGGTCAGGTTCGCCCTGGCCATCGCGGGGGCGCCGAAGATCCTGCTGCTCGACGAGCCCACCGCCGCCATGGACGTCGAGTCCAGGCTGCGCTTCTGGGCGGGCATGCACGACTACGCGGCGGGCGGGCGTACCGTCGTCTTCGCCACCCACTACCTGGAGGAGGCCGACGAGCACTCCGACCGGGTGATCGTCATCGCGCGGGGCCGGCTGGCCGCCGACGGCACCGCCGCCGAGATCAAGGCCGCCGCCGGCGGCAGCGCCGTCAGCTTCGACCTCGGCGCCCAGCCCACGGCCGGGCTCGACCGGCTGCCCGGCGTCCGCGCCGTCGAGGTCGTCGCCGGCACGGCCACCCTGCACACCTCCGACCCCGACGCCACCCTCGACGCGCTCTACCGCGGCACCACCCTCGACGTGCGCGGCCTCCGGCTCACCGGGGCCGGCCTCGAAGCCGCGTTCCTCCAGCTGACCAGGGAGTCCTGATGCTCGCCTTCGCCAAGATCGACATTCTGCGCATGCTGCGGAACCGGCGCTACCTCGTGTTCGTGGTGACCTTTCCCGTGCTGCTGTACGCGATCAACGCCAACATCTACGGCCAGGACACCTCCCCGGACGGTGTCGGCTACAGCGTCGTGCTCATGGTGTCGATGGCCGCCTACGGGGCGCTGGCGGCGTCCATGATGAGCTCCGCCGTGCCGCTGGCCAGCGAGCGGCAGTCCGGCTGGCTGCGCCAGCTCCAGATCACCCCGCTGCCCGGCTCCGCCGTCATCGCCGTCAAGCTCGTCACCGCGATGACCCTCGTGCTGCCGTCGCTGGCGCTGGTCAGCCTGGTCGCGATCGTGCAGCAGGGCGTGTCGCTGCCGCCGGGCAGATGGGCGGCGCTGCTGGTGGCGCTGTGGCTGGGCGTGGCGCCGTTCGTGGCGCTCGGACTGGCCATCGGCTCGGCGCTGACCGCCGACGCCGCCCAGCCGGTCGCCATGATCTGCATGTTCGCCCTGGCCATCGCGGGCGGCCTGTGGTTCCCGCCCGAGGTCTTCGGCGCGACCATGAAGGCCGTGGCCGAGCTGACGCCCTCCTACCACTACGCCGGGCTCGGCTGGAGCCTCGCCGCGGGACACGGCCTGGCCATGGCGGACGTGCTGGCCGTCGCCGGGTGGACGGTCGTGCTGGGCGGGCTGGCGGCCTTCCTCTACCGGCGGGCTACGGTACGTGCATGAGCTTCGCCGACCGGATCAGCTTCGGTGGCCCCGACGAGAGCGGGAGGCCCGCCAGGAGACTGGTGGGCGTCTCCATCGGGATGGTCTACCTCCTCTTCCCGGTCACCGACATCGTGACCGGCGCCTTCACCGGAGCCAAGGCCGTCTGGGCGGCGCTGTTGCTGGTGGCGTACATCGGCGCCTACATCGCCACCGTCGTCAGCCCGCCGAACATGGTCAAGGCGGGCCGCTTCACCTACCCGCTGCTCGCGCTGGTCACCCTGCTCGGCGTGACCGGCGCGCTCGCCTTCGGCGGGTCCTGGCTGTCGCTGCCGGTCTACACCGTCGTCCTGTACGCCTTCGTGCTGCGGCCCGCCCACGCCCTGGCCGGCATGGCGCTCAGCCTGCTCGTCGTCATCGGCGGCGGCGTCCTGCACCGCGACGACTGGGACACCCTCGCCGTGCTCTCCATCCAGGTGGTGACGCTCGGCGTGCTGTTCATCAGCGTCCGCAACACCCGCGCGCTGAGCCACCAGCTCCGCATCGCCCAGGACGAGGTGGCCAGGCTCGCCGCCACCGAGGAACGCCTGCGCATCGCCCGCGACCTGCACGACCTGCTCGGCCACAGCCTGTCGCTGATCGTGCTCAAGAGCGAGCTGGCCGGGCGGCTGGCCGAGGAGTCGCCCCGGGTGCGCCAGGAGATCGCCGACATCGAGTCCGTCGCCAGGAAGGCGCTGACCGAGGTGCGCGAGGCGGTCGCCGGCTACCGGCAGCGCAGCCTGGCCGAGGAGCTCGACAGTGCCCGCGCGGTGCTGGCCGCCGCCGGGGTCGCCGCCGAGGTGCGCGTCACCGGGGGACCGCCGCCCGCCGCGCTCGACGAGCTGTTCGGGTGGAGCGTGCGCGAGGGCGTCACCAACGTCGTACGCCACGCGCACGCCACACGGTGCGAGATCACGGTGACCGTCGAGGGTGACACTGCCATGCTGGAGATCGTGGACGACGGAGACGGCGGCGACGGGCCGTACGAGCTGGGCAACGGCCTGCGCGGGCTGACCGAACGGGTGACCGGCGCCGGCGGCACGGTCACCGCCGGCCCCGACGGACACGGGCACGGGCACCGGCTCAGGGTGCGGGTGCCCGCAGTGGAGTACGCATGATCACGGCGCCGGCGCCTGCGGTGGAGTACGCATGATCAGGGTGATGCTGGCCGAGGACCAGGCCATGGTGCGCGGGGCGCTGGCCTCCCTGCTGGGCCTCGAAAGCGACATCGAGGTCGTCGGCGAGGCCGCCGACGGCGACGAGGCGCTCGCCGTCGCCGCCGCCACCCGGCCCGACGTGGCGCTGCTCGACATCGAGATGCCCGGCACCGGCGGGCTCGCCGCCTGCCGGAACATCGTCCGCGACGTGCCGGGATGCCGGGTGATGATCCTCACCACCTTCGGCCGTCCCGGCTACCTGCGCACCGCCATGGAGGCGGGGGCGGTGGCCTTCCTCGTCAAGGACAGCCCGGCCAGGGAGCTGGCGGCGGCCATCCGGCGGGTGCACGCGGGGGAGCGGGTCATCGACCCCGCCCTTGCGGCCGCCGCGCTGAGCGCCGGTCCCAACCCGCTGTCGGGGCGCGAGCGCGACGTGCTCGCGGCGGCGGCCGACGGATCCACGATCGGGGACATCGCGGCGCGGCTGCACCTGTCCGAGGGCACCGTGCGCAACTACCTGTCGTCGGCCATCCAGAAGACGCACGCACGCAACCGCATCGAGGCGGTGCAGCGGGCCAAGGCGCAGGGCTGGGTCTGACCCGGCCTCGTGCGCGCCCGGTCAGGCCCGGGCCGTGACCTGCCTGATCAGATCAGCGACGCGGACGATGCCGAGGCAGCGGTTCAGCTCGTCGGTGACCACCAGGTCGTCGTAGACGCGGGCCGCGTCCCGGCCGGCGGCCTGCATGGCGGCGATGGCGGGGGTCGTGCGGGGCACCGTACGCGGCGGGTCGGCCAGGCGGCGGGCCGGCTTCGTGCTGTGCAGGGCATGGCCGTAACGGGCCGCCAGCGACAGCAGGAACCGGCTGCGGTCCAGGCTGCCCGTCGGCCGCTGGAACTCGTCCACCAGGATCACGCTCGTGACCGTCGGCTCCTGGCCGAAGGCCGCCACCGCCTCCTCCGCCTTGGCGTCGGCGGGCAGCGTCACGGCGGGCAGCAGCAGCTCCTGCACGCGGGGGCCGAGCATGGCCGATTCCGGCGGCTCGTCGGCCACCGGCAGCGGCACCCGTACCTTGCCGTCGGGGCCGGGCGCGAGCAGCGGGCCGTGCGCGAAACGTACGCCGAGCCCGCGGATGACCGCCACCTGCGGCTCGCGCTCCACACCCGGGGCCATGACGTGCGCGCCGATGCCGCGCGCCAGCGTCACCACCGCCCGCACCACCGCCGTCGCCCGATGATCCCCGGGGACGCGCGCCACCACCTCGGGGTCCAGGGCCAGCACGTACGGGGCCGCGCCCGCCATCAGGTCCAGGCCCGGGCTCGCGATGCCGACGTCCGCGAAGCCCAGCAGGTAGCCGATCGTCCGCAGCCCGTCGATGCCCACCTTCAGCAGCGGGCGGTCCTGCTCGCCGCAGGTGCCCGTGAGCAGCAGTATCGCCTCGCGCGGGTGCCGTCCGGCCCGCCGCAGCGCCTCGTGCAGCGGGGCCAGCGCGCCCGCGCCCGACAGCACCACCCTGATCGGCAGCTCCAGCACCATGGGCAGCGGTGTGGCGCGCAGGACGCCCGAGGGGTCCACGACGGCGGGATGCGCGATGACGGCCCCGGTGTCGAGATCCACCAAGGGGCTGGCGAGCAGGGCGGACACGTAAGGAGATGGTGCTCCTGAGACGGCTGCCATCAGAAGGGCCGCAAGGGAGAATTCACCGGCATTTCGGTGAGGGTTCCCGGTTTCGGGGCAACCCTCGCCGTTCCGCCCCCTCCCCGCGCCCGGCCCCGGCCCTCACCCCGTCGCGCCCCGGGCTCCGGGCCGCCGCGGACGACGACCGCCGCGCCGCCGTTCACCGTGATCGGCTGGAACGCGGAGTCCCGGACGGCGAACGCCGCCACGCGCCTCGCCACGTTCCGCGGCCCGCGGATCCGGGCGGTCGCGGCGGGCCTGGTGTCACCGTCGTCGGCGTGGAAGGTGATCTCGGGATGCGGCAGAGCGAGCAGGATGCCGAGATCGCCGTCGCGGGGGCGTCAGGCCCTCCAGGACGATGCGCAGTGCCAGGCTGACCGGCTCGGCGAGGAGCGCCTGATCCTCAGGCTCCACGGCGTCGGCCGGCCGGAGACGCGGCCATTCGAAGCGGGCTACCACGTCGCCCCCGGCTTCTGCGCCGCGAGCCCGCTGGCCGCCGTGTGGCTGCCGCTGCGGGCGTTCCGGGGACGGCCGGCGGTAGGCGGGCGGCGGGGCGGCGGAGTTCGGTAGGGTTCGCCGCATGGGCGGGCGTCCGGCGAAGGGCGGCGGCCGGTGGGTCTGCGTGCCGCCGGAGCGCCTGCATCCGTGGATCGACGGGTTCGCCGGGCGCCACGGCCCCTTCTCGGCGTCCGGCGACGAGCGGGTGGTGCGGCTGGTGGCCGGCGACGGGGCGGTGGCCGAGCTGCACGTGCCCTTTCCGCCCATGACGCCGCCGGGCCCGCCGCACGTCACCCGGCTGGTCACGCACGCGCGGGCGGCGCGGCGGGTGGGGGTGTTCCTGGTACGGCTCGGCGGCTACGCGGCCGGGGTGTTCCACGGGACGGAACTGGTGGCGTCGAAGGTGGGCTCGCGGCTGGTGCAGGGGCGCACGGCGGCCGGCGGCTGGTCGCAGCAGCGCTACGCCAGGCGGCGGGCGAACCAGGCGGCGCGGGTGTTCGAGGACGCGGTGGCGACGGCCGTACGGGTGCTGACGCCGCACCTGGGCGACCTGGACGCGGTGGTGCTCGGCGGGGACCGGCGCGCCGTGGACGCCCTGCGGCAGGACCGCCGCCTCGCCCCGCTGCTCGCGCTGGAGCGCGAGCCGTTCCTCACGGTGCCCGACCCGCGGCTGGTGGTGCTGCGGGAGACGCCCGCACAGTTCAGAGCGGTACGGATCCGGGTCGTCGATCCGGCGTGAGCCCTCGACGGGGGCGGGCCCGAGCCTCCGATCGGATCCGCGTGAGCCCCCGGCGGGGCCTGCCCGAGCCTCCGATCGGGTCCGGTGGGAGCTGCGAGCCCGACCGGCGCCGATCAACCCATGTGCCGTTCGTTCAGGAGAAGGCGTCCTTGTGGTCGGTCAGGAAGGCGGACAGGGGGCGGGGCGGGCGGCCGGTCAGGTCCTCCACCGTCGTCGTGGTCGAAGCCCAGCGGCCGTCGCCGATCTCGGCCATGAGGGCCGCCAGCTCGGCGGCCTGCGGGCGCGGCATGCCGCGGCGTTCGAGGTGGGCGGTCATCTCGGGGACGGGCAGATCCACGTAGCGGGCGGGGCGGCCGAGCACGCGGCCGATCTCCTCGGCGATCCGGTCGTGCGGCAGCGACTCGGGTCCGGTCAGTACGTGATCGCCGCTGGGCCCGGCGGGGCCGGTCAGCAGGGCGGCGGCCGCGGCGGCGATGTCGCGGGCGTCGATGTAGTTGACGGGGGCGGTGCCGTACGAGCCGTACATGACGCCGCCCGCGAAGTCGTGCGGCAGGTTCTGCATGAAGCCGGTCGGCTGCAGGATCGCGTACGGCACGCCGGAGGCCCGCAGGTGGGCGTCCACGACGCCGTGCAGGCCGGTGGCGAGCCTGCCACCGGGAGCGGCGCCGCGTACCGACACCGTGACGATCTGCGCGACCCCGGCGCGCGCCGCCTGGTCGATGACGGCGCGGTGGGCGTCCGCGAAACCGGGCCAGATCGAGCTGTTGAGGAAGAGCCGGTCGCCGGGGGAGAGCAGCGCGCCGATCGTCTCGGGGCGCTCGAGGTCGGCGATCCGGTGCGGGATGCCGAGGTCGCCGGCGGGACGGCGGACGGCGGCCAGGGCGTCGCGGCCGCGCAGCAGTGCGGCGAGTTCGCGGCCGATGGAGCCGGTGGCGCCGGTCACCACGATCATGAGCGTACCTCCATAAGCGGACAGTAAGGTTCCGGTTAGCCGGACGGTACACTAGACGGAATCGGATCGTCCACTTAGGAGCCGGAACGTGCGTGCGGACGCCAGGCGAAACCTCACCAAGATCGTCGCAGCCGCGGCGGAGGCCATCGCCGAACGCGGGGTCAACGTTCCCATGGAGGTCATCGCGCGGCGCGCGGGCGTCGGCGTCGGCACCCTCTACCGCCGCTTCCCCGACCGCAACGCGCTGATCGCGGCCATCGGCGAGCACTACGTCCACACGATGACCGAGGCGCTCGACGACGCCGCGGCCGAGAGCGACGCGTGGAGCGCCATCCGGAGCTTCGTCTCCTGGGCCGCCGAGCCGGGCCGCACCGCGCTGTCCACGGCGCTCGCCGAGCTGCCGGACGAGGTGGTCGTGGGGCGGGCCGAGTTCGCGCGGGCGCGGCAGGAGTGGGTCGAGCGGCTCGACCGGCTCGTACGCCAGGCGCAGGCCGACGGCTCCATGCGCGAGGACGTCGGCACGGACGACCTCGTCCACCTCCTCAACGTCTTCACCTGCCACCCCGACCGGCTCCCCGCGCCGGTGGCCGCCGATCCGGGGCGGTATCTGCGGTTGATGCTGGACGGCATGAGCGCCGAAGTCGCGACCTCGCTCACATAGTGCGCAGCAGGCTCTTGAGACGATTCAATAGTTTGCCGCTATGATGAGCCGAGTTCTCGGTGGACCGCGCTAAGCGGCACACCGTACGACATCGGGTCACGCCTCTCGCCGGTGCGCCGTGTCCGGCGCGCACCCAGGGCGGCGCTCCCGCACCTTCAGCAGCACGGCCTCGTGAGGATCGATGGCGACCACGAACATCAAAGAGGTCGCGCAGCTGGCGCGCGTCTCGGTCGGCACGGTGAGCAATGTGCTCAACCGTCCCGAGATCGTGTCTCCGGCCACCCGCGAACGCGTCTTCGAAGCGATCAAGAAACTGGGGTTCGTCCGCAACGAGGTGGCTCGCCACCTGCGGGCGGGCCGCAGCCGCACGGTCGGTCTCGTCGTGCTCGACGTCGCCAACCCGTTCTTCGTGGACGTGGCCACGGGCGCCGAAGCCGTCGCCGACGACCACGACACCATGGTGGTGCTCTGCAACAGCGCCGGAGACCCCGGCCGCGAGCGCCGCCACCTCGACCAGCTCGAACAGCAGCGGGTGATGGGCATCCTCATCACCCCGGTCGAGGCCGAGACCCCCTGGCTCGAGGAGCTCGTCGCCCGCGGCACCCCCGTCGTGCTGGTCGACAGCCCCGCCACGGGGTTGCAGTGCTCGGTGGCCGTGGACGACCGGCTCGGCGGCCAGATCGCCGGCGCGCACCTCATCGAACGCGGACACCGCCGCATCGTCTTCGTCGGCGGGCCGCCGAGCATCAAACAGGTGGCCGACCGGCAGGCCGGCGTGACCAGCGCCGTCGCCGCCTCAGGGGGCGCCGTCGAGCTGCTCACCGCCACCGCGCCCGCGCTCACCGTGGCCGAAGGACGGGCCATCGGCGAACGCGTCGCCGCCCTGCCGCCCGCCGAGCGGCCGACCGCCGCCTTCTGCGCGAACGACATGATGGCGCTCGGGTTTTTGCAGGCCATGGCCTCGCACGGGCTGCGGGTGCCCGCCGACATGGCCATCATCGGCTACGACGACATCGACTTCGCCGCCGCCGCGGCGGTGCCGCTGTCGTCGGTGCGGCAGCCTCGCGAGCTGCTCGGCCGTACGGCCATCGACCTGCTGCTCGAGGAGGTGAGCGACCCCGAGCAGCACCGCCACCGCCAGGTCATCTTCCAGCCCGACCTGGTCGTCCGCGACTCCAGCGCCCCATACCGCTCCTCCTGACCCGGCTTGTTCCGCTTGGGCGCTGACCCGGCTGGCTCCTGACCCGGCTTGTGTCGCTTTGAGCTGCCGGAGCGCCGTGAGCCACCGCGTGGGGCTCGCGCGCCCTCGTCCGTACCCGCTGGTCACGGCGCGGTCGGTCGCTCCGGTGCGGGCGCTACCGCACGCTCCCGGCGGCCGTGTCGTGGCCGCTCACGGCGGTGCGGGTGCTACCGCGGCGCTCATGCCTGTCGTGTCGTGTCCGGTGGCACCGGTGTGGGTGCTCTTGCCCGCTCACGCCGGTCGTGACCGGTCGGACGGCTGCGGGGTGTCCTCGCCCGGCTCCTGCCGCTGCGTCGTGGCTGGTCACAGCGGTCCGGGTGTCGCAGTGCGGGGCAGGGCGGCCGGTGCCTGGTGCCGCGCCTGAACGTTTGCGCTTTGCCGTGGTGGCGCGATACCCGCCTGGGGCCCGCCTACCTGCCCGCCTGCCTGCCCGCTCGCTCGCCCGTCGGCCTGCCCGATCGCCCGCGCGCCTGCCTGCCTGCCCGCTCGCTCGCCCGCGGCCCGCTCGCTCGCCCGCGGCCCGCTCGCTCGCCCGCGGCCCGCTCGCTCGCCCGCGGCCCGCTCGCTCGCCCGCGGCCCGCTCGCTCGCCCGCGGCCCGCTCGCTCGCCCGCGGCCCGCTCGCTCGCCCGCGGCCCGCTCGCTCGCCCGCGGCCCGCTCGCTCGCCCGCGGCCCGCTCGCTCGCCCGCCGGCCTGCCCGATCGCCCGCGCGCCTGACTGTGCGCAGGTCTGCCTGCGCGGCCGGATGCGCCGTCCCACCCCCAAGCCGGGTGTGCCGTTTGGGGTGGTCTGGTGTTTCTTGAGGGAAAAGTCGCTGGATGCGTGGCCTGTCCGGGGGTCTTCCCTGTACGTTGCTGGTGAGCCTCTCGGAACCAACGATTTGGTCTCGGGGGCCCGGCCGGAAGGGGGTTCTCGCTGGTCGGGCGGCCGGGGCGAGGCCGGGCGGCGAAATCTCCGTCGTCCGCATCATTGACTTTGAGTCGATTCAACACTACTTTCGCACCAACCGCCGTTCACTACCTTGTAACTGGGCAGGAACCACGGTGCAACACTCCACCCCCGCATTCGTGCACGTGCCACGAGAAGGTGGTGCCGGATGAATCATCCCGCCATGTCGATCAGGATCCAAGCTGCCTGCTCAGAGGTCATCTGGGTGGTTCAGCTCAACCTGATGTGGCTCGTCTTCACCCTCGCGGGAGGCGTGATACTCGGGCTCGGGCCCGCCACTGTGGCCGCGTACACGCTGGCCCGGCGGCACGCCAGGAATGAATCGTTTCAGGCGTGGGGCGAATTCTGGACCGTCTACCGGCGGGAGTTCGTCCGCGGCTCGCTGCTCGTCCTGCCGCCGGTGGTGCTCGGCACCGTACTGGTCGGCAACTACCTGTACTTCTCCGTGCTCGGCCAGGACGCGGGCGGGCTGCGGATCGCGACGTTCGTGGCGCTGCTGGCGCTGGCGGCCGTCGGGTCCTACATCGGCCCGCTCTACACGCACTACGAGCTGCCGCTGTGGGCGTACATCCCGAAGGCGTCGCTGCTCGCGCTGACCCGGCCGGCCTCCACCGTGCTGCTGATGTTCACGCTCTGGGCGATCGTCTACGCGACGTCGGAGATGCCCGTCCTGGCGCCACTGGTCAGCATCGGTGCGTGGATCTCTGTCAACACCTGGCTCTGCCTGCGCTTCTTTGAGGAGAACGAGGCGCGCCTGCATTCGGAAGGAAACCCATGAGCGCATCCCGTAGTCGCTTCCTCGCCGGAGCGTTAGCGCTGACAACCGCCCTGGTGGCCTCCGCGTGCTCCGGCACCGGCGCCGGCGGCGACTCAGGCCAGGCGGACGACAACACGATCACGTTCATGACGCAGCTGTTCGGCACCGCGCCCGACCCTCAGGGCGAGCTGCACCAGGCGATCGAGAAGTTCCTCGGCAAGAAGATCAAGGTCACCTGGGTGCCGAACGCCGAGTACCAGGAGAAGGTCAACGTCACCCTGGCCTCGGACAACATCCCCGACGTCATGGTGGTGGACCCGAAGTCGCCCGCGTTCGGCAAGGCGGCCGAGGCCGGGGCGTTCTGGGACCTCACCGACAAGATCAAGAAGTACCCGAATCTCGTCGGTGACGAACAGGTCCTGCTGAACTCCTCGATCAACGGCAAGATCTACGGCATCTACCGGATCAGGCCGCAGCTCCGCTCGGCCATCCAGATCCGGAAGGACTGGCTGAAGAAGGTCGGCCTGGAGCCGCCGAAGACGACCGACGACCTCTACAAGATCGCCAAGGCGTTCACCGAGGACGACCCGGACGGCAACGGCAAGGACGACACCTACGGCCTCATCATCCCGAAGTGGCCGGGCACGGTGTTCGCCGCCTCCAGCCCGTTCAACGCGATCGACGTGTGGTTCGGCGCGCCGAACAACTGGGGCGTCCGCGACGGCAAGATGGTGCCGGAGTTCGACACGCCCGAGTTCTTCGAGGCGCAGCGCTACATCAAGAAGATGATCGACGAGGGCCTGGTCAACCCCGACTGGAACACCCTCGACACCGCCAAGTGGAACGACCCGTTCGTCCAGGGCAAGGGCGGCATCATCATCGACGTCGACGTGCGCACCACGCAGCTGCTCGACCTGTTCAGGGAGCAGGACCCGAAGAACTACGGCGACAAGGTTCTGACGGTCGGCAACCTGGCCAGGCCCGACGGCAAGAAGTTCTCGCTGCCGTTCACCGGTTACAAGGACGTGCTCGCCATCTCCAAGCAGCGCATCCACACCGAGGAGCAGCTGGACGACCTGCTGGCCACGCTCAACAAGCTGGCAAGCAAGGAAGGCCAGGTGCTGCTGGCCAACGGCATCGAGGGCCGCAACTTCAAGGTCGAGGACGGCGTGGCCGTGCTCATCAACCAGGACGACCCGAAGGTCAAGCAGCTCCAGGACGACGTCGACAAGGCGTTCATCCAGCTCGGCACGCGGGCCAGCACCGGTACGGGCGGCGTCGCGTACGAGCGGGTGCCTCCGGAGGAGCCGTACCGCAAGGACCTGGAGGAGCGCAAGAAGCGGGTCGAGGAGGACCTGAAGACGGCCGTGTGGGACGTCAGCGCTCCGGTGGTCTCGCCGACGGCGGTGGCCAAGGGCGCGACGCTCAACCCGATCGTCACCGACGCGCGGGTCAAGTACCTCGCGGGTCAGATCACGGAAGAGCAGCTGAAGGCCGAGATCAAGCGCTGGTATGACAGCAGCAGCAGGCAGATCGCCCAAGAGATCCAGGACCTGGTCTCCAAGCTCGGCCAGTGACGCAAGCAGGGAGGGGCCCGTCCGGGCCCCTCCCATGGAAAGGAGGCCGAGTGGCCACCGACCTGGCGACGCCACCGGTCAAGACGGTCACGTCGCACGGGCGCAAGCCCGGTAAGGCCCGCAATCTGTGGCGCTTCCGATGGCTGTACCTCATGCTCGTTCCCGGGCTGGTGTACTTCATCGTCTTCAAGTACGTGCCCATGCGCGGCCTGCAGATCGCCTTCCAGGACTTCGTGCCGTTCCTGGGCTACAACGGCAGCGAGTGGGTGGGCTTCAAGCACTTCGTGGACCTGTTCACGGGGCCCGACTTCGGCCGGCTGATGTACAACACGCTGGTCCTGGCGCTGCTGAACATCATCTTCGTCTTCCCCGCGCCGATCATCGTCGCGCTGATGCTGAACGAGCTGCGGATCAACATACTCAAGCGCTCGGTCCAGTCGCTGATCTACATCCCGCACTTCCTGTCGTGGACGATCGTCGCGTCGCTGACGTACATCCTGTTCTCGGTCGACTACGGCGTGCTGGCCGGGTGGATCCACGACATCGTCGGCGGGCCCAAGGTCGACTACGTGGCGCAGCCCGAGTGGTTCAGGCCGGTCATCGTCCTGCAGACGCTGTGGAAGACCACCGGGTGGTCCACGATCATCTACCTGGCGGCACTGGCGGGCGTGAACCACGACCTGTACGAGGCGGCGCGGATGGACGGCGCCGGCCGCTGGCGCCAGCTCTGGCACGTCACGCTGCCCGCGATCCGCCCGACGATCGTCGTCATGGCCATCCTCATGTCCGGCAACCTGCTCGACATGAGCTTCGAGCAGATCTGGCTCATGACCAACAGCCTCAACCGCGCCACCGCCGACGTCTTCGACACCTTCGTCTACTACGTGGGCATCAACCAGGGCGCGTTCAGCTACGCCACGGCCGTCGGCCTGTTCAAGGGCGTGGCGGGAGTCCTGCTGATCTTCGGTTCCAACTGGCTGGCCAAGCGCCTCGGCCAGCGGGGTCTGTTCTAGGAGCGCCGCATGTCCGTCAACCAGTACCGCTCCGTGGGCAGCCGGATCTTCGACACGATCAACATCATCGTGCTGATCGGGCTGGGCCTGATCACGCTTCTGCCGCTGCTGTACGTCCTCGCGGGCTCGTTCGCCTCGGAGTCGGAGATCGCCTCGCGGTCGTTCTTCCTGTGGCCGCACAAGTTCGTCACCAGCACCTACGAGTACATCTTCGCCACCGATGTGTTCATCAGGGCGCTGCTGACCACGGTCGGGGTGACGGCCGTCGGCACGGTCATCCAGCTCATGCTGACGCTGACCATGGCGTACCCGCTGGCCAAGCGCTACCTGCCGGGCCGGACGCTGGCGCTCAACATGGTCATCTTCACGGTGGTGTTCAGCGGCGGGATCATCCCGACGTACCTGGTGGTGCGCGACCTGGGGCTGCTCAACAGCTACTGGGCGCTGATCCTGCCGCTCGCGATCAACCCGTTCTACCTGCTCATCGTCAAGAGCTTCTTCCAGGAACTGCCCGAGGCGCTGGAGGAGGCGGCCCGCATCGACGGCTGCACGGAGATGGGCGTCTTCTTCAAGATCGTGCTGCCGCTGTCGAAGCCGATCATCGCGACGTTCTCGCTGTTCTACGCCGTGGGCATCTGGAACGACTACATGTCGCCGCTGCTCTACATCGACGACAGCAGCAAGTGGACGCTCCAGGTGCTGGTGCGCCAGCTCACCGGCGCGGACGCGCAGAACGCGCTGTCGGCCCTGGAGACGGTGTTCTTCCCGACGCAGGGGCTGAAGTTCGCCGTCGTGGTCATCGCCACGCTGCCGATCCTGTGCTTCTACCCGTTCCTGCAGAAGCACTTCGTCAAGGGCGTCCTCATCGGGTCGGTCAAGGAATAACGCGAACACATCGTGAAGGAGAGGTACATGGCCGAGCTGCGCTGGCTGGATCGGCCCGCCGAGCAGGGGACGACCTGGGGCGTGCCGTGGCCGCGCGGCGCGGTCGAGCGCGGCACGCCGTTCGCGCTGGCCGACGCCGAAGGACGGCAGGTGCCGGTGCAGAGCTGGGTGACCGCGACCTGGCCGGACGGCTCGGTCAAGTGGTCGGCGCACGCGATCGGGGCGGGACCGCACGCGGAGGCGTACCGGCTGGAGCCGGGACGCGAACCGGCCGCCACGCAGACGCCCGTCACGGTCGCCCGCGAGCGCGGCGAGCTGGTGGTGAGCACCGGCGTCATCACCTGGCACATCGGCGGCGGCACGCTGGCCAAGTCGGTCCGGCGCGCGGGCCGTGAGATCGCCAGGGACGTGCGCCTGGTCAGCCTGCGCCAGCGCGAGCCCGCACCCGACGAGGGCGGGCACGTGGTGCGCGAGCGGGCGGCCGGCGTCGTCGAGAGCGTCGCCGTGGAGCAGGAGGGCCCGGTGCGCGCGGTGGTGCGGCTGGAGGGCAGGCACGGCGACTGGCTGCCGTTCACCGTGCGCCTGTACTTCTACGCCGGGGCCGAGCACGTACGGGTGATGCACACCTTCATCTGGGACGGCGACCCCGAGCACGACTTCCTCGCCGGGCTGGGGCTGCGCGCCGACGTGGTCATGCGCGACGAGCCGCACGACCGGCACATCCGCCTGGCCGGGGAGACCGGCTTCCTCACCGAGGCGGTACGCGGGCTCACCGGCCTGCGCATCGACCCCGGCGAATCGCCCCGCCGCAACCAGATCGAGGGCCGCCCCGCGGGACCGCTCGCCGAAGGGGTGGCCTCCCGGCTCCACCTCATCCCCACCTGGAGCGACTACACGCTCGACCAGACCTCGGCCGACGGCTACACGCTGCGCAAGCGCACCAAGGACGGCCACGCCTGGGTGACGATCCCGTCGGGCACCCGCTCGGCCGGATACGGCTACGTCGGCGGGACGAGCGGCGGCCTCGGCTTCGGGCTGCGCGACTTCTGGCGCCTGCACCCCACCCGCCTCGACATCAGGAACGCCGCCACCGGCCTCGCCACCGCCACCGTCTGGCTCTGGTCGCCCTCGGCCCCGGCCATGGACCTGCGCTTCTACCACGACGGCATGGGCCAGGACACCTTCGCCGAGCAGCTCGAAGGGCTGGAGATCACCTACGAGGACTACGAGCCGGGATACGGGGACCCGCGGGGCATCGCGCGTACGCACGAGCTGAGCCTGCGCTTCCACGAGACCACGCCGAGCGCGCAGGAGCTGGCCGGGCACGCCGCCGCGATGAACGAGCCGGGCCTGCTGGTCGCGAGCCCCGAGCGGGTGCATGAGGCGGGTGTGTTCGGCGTCTGGTCGCTGCCCGACCGCTCGACCCCGGCCCGCGCCGACATCGAGGACCGGCTGGACTTCCTGTTCGACCACTACGTACGGGAACGCGAGCAGCGCCGCTGGTACGGCTTCTGGGACTACGGCGACGTCATGCACACCTACGACGGCGACCGGCACACCTGGCGCTACGACGTGGGCGGCTACGCCTGGGACAACTCCGAGCTCTCGCCCGACCTGTGGCTCTGGCTGCAGTATCTGCGCACCGGCAGGGCCGACGTCTTCCGCTTCGCCGAGGCCATGACCCGCCACACCGGCGAGGTGGACGTCTACCACCTGGGCCGGTGGAAGGGACTGGGCAGCCGGCACAACGTGCAGCACTGGGGGTGCAGCTGCAAGCAGGTGCGCATCTCCAACGCCGCCTACCGGCGCTTCTACTACTACCTGACCGCCGACGAGCGCACCGGCGACCTGATGGACGAGCTGAGCGCGCCCGAGGAGACGTTCCTCGCCATCGACCCGCTGCGCAAGGTGCGCGACGACGTCTACACGCCCGACCCGTCGGCGCTGTCGGTCGGGCTCGGCACCGACTGGGGTGCGCTGGCCGCCGCCTGGCTCACCCGCTGGGAGCGGCACGGCGACGAGCGGGCCCGCGACCGGCTGCTCGGCACGATGGCCGACATCGCCGCGATGCCGCGCCGCTTCCTGACCGGCGAGGGCCGGCTCGACCTGGAGACCGGCCGCTTCGACACCTCACGCGACCGGATCTCCGTCTCGCACCTGTCGTCGCTGTTCGGGCTGCCGGAGATCTGCGCCGAGCTGATCGGGCTCGGCCTGGACGTGCCCGGCTTCGAGGAGGCCTGGCTGGAGTACTGCCGCCTCTACCTGGCCACGCCCGAGCAGCAGAAGGCCGAGGTGGGCGTGGCGCTGAGCGGGATCTCGCTGATCCAGGCGCACAGCAGGCTCACCGCGTACGCGGCGGCGCGCACCGGCGACGCCGGGCTCGCGGCCTGGGCCTGGCACAAGTTCTTCACCGGCGAGGGCGACCAGCTCAACCGCAACCCGCTGCAGGAGCAGGACGAGTGGGAGCTCACCACGGTGGACGGCCCCGAAGTGCCGCACGCGGTGCGCGAGGCGGCCTACGTCAGCACCAACAGCGCGGCGCAGTACGGCCTTGCGGCCATTCACAATCTGGCCCTGATAGGGGAGCACCTGCCGGAGAAATAGCGAAGGTGGAGCCCCTGCTCGGGGCTCTACACTGATCGGTATGCATGCTCCCGATTGACCGGCGTTCCACGCCCAATCCTCGTTTCCTAGCTCGGGAGTGTCCGGTCACATGATCATTGCCAATGATATCGAGCTGCGCGCGGGCGCGCGCCTGCTCATCGAAAAAGCCTCGTTCCGCGTCAACCCGGGTGACAAGATCGGTCTCGTCGGCCGCAACGGCGCCGGTAAGACCACGCTCACCAAGGTGCTGGCGGGCGAGGCCCTGCCCGCGGCCGGCACGGTCACCCGCGCCGGCAGCGTGGGATATCTCCCTCAGGACCCGCGCACCGGCGACCTTCAGGTGCTGGCGCGCGACCGCATTCTGTCGGCGCGCGGGCTCGACGAGGTCTTCCGCGAGCTGCGCGAGGCGGAGCTGGCCATGTCCTCCGCCGACGACCGCACCCGGGAGAAGGCCGTGCGCCGTTACGGCCGGCTCGAAGATCAAATGCACGTGCTGGGCGGTTATGCGGCCGAGTCGGAGGCGGCCTCCATCGCCTCCAGCCTCGGTCTGCCCGACCGGGTGCTCGGCCAGCCGCTGCAAACGCTTTCCGGCGGCCAGCGCCGCCGGGTGGAATTGGCGCGAATTCTTTTCAGCGGGGCTGAAACTCTCCTTCTTGACGAGCCGACAAACCACCTAGATGCCGACTCAATCGGGTGGCTTCGTGATTTTTTGCGCAGCCATCAAGGCGGCTTGGTGATCATCAGCCACGACGTCGGGCTTCTTGAAGCGACGGTCAACAAGGTCCTGCACCTCGACGCCAACCGGGCCACGATCGATCACTACAACGTCGGCTGGAAGGCGTACCTCGCCCAGCGCGAGACCGACGAGAAGCGCAGGAAGCGCGAGCGCGCCAACGCCGAGAAACAAGCCGGAGCGCTGCTCGCGCAGGCCGACAAGATGCGCGCCAAGGCCACCAAGGCCAAGGCCGCCCAGGACATGATGCGCCGCGCGCACCGCCTGCTCGCCGGCACCGAGGAGGAGCGCAAGAGTGACAAGGTGGCGCGGCTGCGCTTCCCCGATCCGCAGCCGTGCGGGCGCACTCCGCTGATGGCGCGCGGGCTGTCGAAGTCGTACGGGTCGCTGGAGGTCTTCACCGACGTCGATGTGGCCATCGACCGAGGTCACAGGGTCGTCATCCTCGGTCTGAACGGCGCCGGCAAGACCACGCTGCTGCGCCTGCTGGCCGGTCTGGAAAAGCCCGACACCGGCGAGATCGTGGCGGGACACGGGCTCAAGATCGGTTATTACGCCCAGGAACACGAGACTCTTGACGCCGACCGTACGCTATTGGAGAACATGCGATCGGCCGGCGGCGGCGACTTCACCGACACCGAGTTGCGCAAGGTGCTCGGCTCGTTCCTGTTCACCGGAGACGACGTCGACAAGCCCGCGGGAGTCTTGTCCGGTGGCGAGAAGACCCGTCTCGCACTTGCGATCTTGGTGCTCTCCAGCGCTAATGTTCTTCTTCTCGACGAGCCTACGAACAACCTTGATCCTGTCAGCCGAGAGCAGGTTCTCAATGCTCTGAGGTCGTATTCAGGAGCTATCGTCCTAGTGACGCACGACGAGGGTGCCGTTGACGCCCTGTCACCGGATAGGGTGATCTTGCTACCGGACGGAACTGAAGACGCATGGAGCGACGAATTTTCCGATCTTGTGGCACTCGCCTGATCTTAATTTGAGTGGGTACGGATCTTTTCCCGTGGAGTAGGTAGCCGATCCCGCTGAAATGACTGATCATGGCGGAGTAACGCTGCGGAAGTCCGGCACTACAGGAGGTACTCGTGGCCGAGACACTGAAGAAGGGCACCCGGGTCACCGGGGCCGACCGGGAAAAACTGGCCGGCGATCTCAAGAAGCGCTACGCCGCGGGTGAGAGCATCCGCGCCCTGGCCGCTTCGACCGGTCGGTCCTACGGGTTCATCCACCGCATCCTGAGCGAGTCCGGTGTGACTCTGCGCGGGCGCGGCGGTGCGACCCGGGGCAAGTCCAAGCGCTGACCGGCGTCTCGGAACGTGCGACCGCAGCCGCTCGTCCCAGCAGGCCGGCGTCGCGCCCGAGCCAGAACCATATTCTGTAGGCTCGGGCGCGACGGTCAGCACTCCTGACATTCCGGAAGCGGAGGGAGCGGGCGATGGCGGAAGCGCAGGCGCAACAGCGCGGGGGGATCGCGGACGACGGCTTCGCCGAGGCGGAGAGCGGAGTCCGCTACGAGGTGGACGGTGAGATAGCGACGATCACGCTGGCCCGGCCGGAAAAGCGCAACGCGCAGACGTTCGCGACATGGTCGGCCCTGGCTCGCATCGGCGAGAGCCTGCCCGAGCAGGTCCGCGTCGTCGTCGTGAAAGGTGAGGGACCGTCCTTCTCGGCAGGTATCGACCTGCGAATGTTCACATCTGAGGGGGTGCCAGGACAGGGCTCCTTCAGTACGGCGGCCAAGATCGGCGACGCCGGCTTCGAGCAGCGCATCAGACAGGCCCAAGCGGGGTTCCTGTGGCTGCGCCGCCCGGAGATCGTCTCCATCGCGGCGGTTCAGGGGCACGCGATCGGCGCGGGGTTCCAGCTCGCGCTCTCCTGCGACCTCCGCATCGTGGCCGAGGATGTCGCGTTCTGCATGAAAGAGCCCGCACTGGGCCTGGTGCCCGACCTGACCGGGACGAAGCCCCTGGTCGAGCTGGTCGGCCTGGCCAAGGCCATCGACATCTGCCTGACCGCCAGGACCGTGCACGCCGACGAGGCCATGCGCATCGGCCTCGCGGAGCAAGTGGTCGCCCGTGGCGACCTGGAGCAAGCGGTAAGTGACAAGGTCGCTGCGCTGCTGTCCGTCAACAGGGACGCGGCCGTGGCGACCAAGCGGCTCCTCCAGGGGGCGCGGCAACGCACCTTGGAGGAGCAGAGTGTGGCCGAGGGCATCGAACAGGCCGCACGGATCAAGGCGCTCTTCGGCTGATCCGGCTCGGGGGCCGGGCGAGGTCGTGATCCGATCGGGGCGGATCGTGACCCGAGGGTGTTCCGGCTGATTCGGGGATCAGTGGCGGCTGAGCCGGAGATCAGGAGCCGTCCCGCTGACGTGCGCCGCTCGGCGGGACGGCGGCGCCGCGGCGCGCTCTGAGGCATCGTGACGCGCGTTGAGCGGCGGGGGTGCCCCATGGGTCCAGGCGGGCCCTCACAGGCTCTCAGCGGCGCGTTCAGCGGCGATCAGCACCGGTTCAGGGTGACGCGTCCGGGTTTGGGGCTGCCCGTGCCGGGGTTTGAGGCGTGGGTTTCGCGGTGAGCTGATCGGGGAATCTCCCCGCGCCGCCCGAGCGCTGTCTCCGGCGGAGGAAGGGAATGCCGGATGGCGATGATGGGCGGCGGCTTCGGGCCGCACGTATGGGCGTCACTGCGACGCGACGGTTCGGTCCTGCAGCAGCGGCTGCGACCCGGCACCGTGCGGCGCATCGCGCGCTACGCCCGCCCCTACACCCGGCAGATCATCGCGTTCCTGCTGCTCGTGGTGGCCGGCGCGGTGATCGTGGTGGCCAACCCGCTGCTGATGAAGGCCATCATCGACGACGGCATCCTGCTCAAGCGCACCGGCGTGGTGATCGGCCTCGCCGTGGCGATCGCCGCGCTCGCGCTGGTCGACGCCGGGCTGACGCTGGTGCAGCGGTGGTTCTCCGCCCGCATCGGCGAGGGCCTCATCTACGACCTGCGCACCGAGGTGTTCGACCACGTCCAGCGCATGCCGGTGGCGTTCTTCATGCGCGCGCAGACCGGCGCGCTGGTCAGCCGGCTCAACACCGACGTGATCGGCGCTCAGCGGGCGCTCACCAGCACGTTGTCGTCGGTCGTCTCCAACGTCGTCAGCCTGGTCCTGGTGCTCGGCGCGATGCTGGCGCTGTCGTGGCAGGTGACGCTGGTCGCCCTGGTGCTGCTGCCGATCTTCATCGTGCCCGCGAAATACGTCGGCCGCCGCATGTCGGCGCTGACCCGCGAGCAGATGCAGCTCGACGCCGAGATGAGCTCGGTCACCACCGAGCGCTTCAACGTCGCGGGCGCGATGGTCGCCAAGCTCTACGGCCGCCCCGAGGACGACGCCGCCATGTTCGGCGCCCGCGCCGCGCGGGTGCGCGACGTCGGCGTGACCGTCGCGATGTACGGCACCGTCTTCCGCGTCGCGCTCGGCCTCATCGCCGCCCTGGCCACGGCCATGGTCTACGGCATCGGCGGCGTACTGTCCGTCTCGGGCGCGTTCGAGCTCGGCACCCTCGTCGCGCTGGCCGCGCTGCTCATGCGCCTGTACGGCCCGCTCACCTCGCTGTCCAACGTCCACGTCGACGTGATGACCGCGCTGGTCAGCTTCGACCGCGTCTTCGAGATCCTCGACCTGAAGCCCATGGTGGCCGAGCGGCCCGGCGCGGTGCCGGTGCCGGAAGGGCCGGTCACGATCGAGTTCGACGACGTGCACTTCCGCTACCCGGCCGCTGAGGAGGTCTCGCTGGCCTCGCTGGAGTCGGTGGCCAGGCAGGACACCGGTCCTTCGCACCCGGTGCTCAAGGGCGTGTCGTTCACCGCCGAGCCGGGCAGGCTCGTCGCGCTCGTCGGCCCGAGCGGCGCCGGCAAGACCACGATCACATCGCTGGTGTCCCGGCTCTACGACGTCGACCAGGGCGCGGTGCGCATCAACGGCCTCGACGTGCGCGACGCCACGCTGGCCTCCCTGCGCGACACCGTGGGCGTGGTCATGCAGGACCCTCACCTCTTCCACGACACGATCGCGGCCAACCTCCGCTACGCCAGGCCGGGGGCGAGCGAAGAGGAGATGTGGGAGGCGCTGCGGGCGGCGCAGATCGCCGACCTGGTCGCCGGCCTGCCCGAAGGGCTGGAGACCGTGGTGGGCGATCGCGGCTACCGGCTGTCGGGCGGCGAGAAGCAGCGGCTCGCGCTGGCCAGGCTGCTGCTCAAGGCGCCACGGGTGGTCGTGCTCGACGAGGCCACCGCCCACCTCGACTCCGAGTCGGAGGCGGCGGTGCAGGTGGCGCTCAAGACCGCCCTGGAGGGCCGCACCTCGCTGGTGATCGCGCACCGGCTCTCCACGATCAGGGAGGCCGACGAGATCCTCGTCGTCCAGGACGGCCGCATCGCCGAGCGGGGGCGGCACGAGGAGCTGCTGGCCCGCGGCGGGCTGTACGCCGAGCTGTACCGCACGCAGTTCAGCTCGTCGGACGGCAGCCCGGCCACCACCTGACCCGGGCGGGCGGGTCAGCTCTTCAGGTAGCCGAGCCGGTTCAGCTCCTGCCTGGCGACCTTCTCCACCAGCTCCAGGTCGTCGCGGCCCAGCGCGGTACGCCACGCGCCCACCTTCGGCACGGCGGGGTCGTACATGACGACCTTGGACACCCGCGTCTCCAGGAACTCCGAGAGCCCGGCCACCGCCTGCTGCGGCCTGCTCACCAGCTCCTCGTAGCGCAACGTCAGCAGCTGCCGTTCGGGCAGCGTGCGGCGCAGCTCGGCGCTGAGCCGCACGGCGCTGCGCCACCGCAGCGCGCTCTTGCCCGCCGCGGGCATGGCCTTCCATCGCTCCAGGTGCTCCTCCTTGTTGACGCCGAGGAACGCGCTGGGGAACTCGGTGTGCTCGGCCACCATGGCCGGCTTGAACCAGGCCAGGCAGGCGGGGTCGGCGAGCATGCCGGCGACGACGTCCCTGCCGTCGCGGATGAGCTGCACGAAGCGGGCGTCGGGGAACGCCTGGAGCAGCACGGGCGCGCTGTAGAGCAGGTCGGGGCTGCCGTCGCCGAAGCGGGTGACGTCGGCGGCGCTGACGCACGGGCCGGTGCCGGTCACCCCGCCGGCGTCCCGGCACGACTCGGCGCAGTCGCCGCAGGAGCGGGGGAGCACCTGCCACGATTCGGCGAGCGCGTCGCGCATCACCTGGACGGCGCCGGTCGTACGGGAGAGCGACGGTTTGCGGGCGAAGGCCTGGACCACGTGCGCCACGCTCGCGCGGCCCATCGTCACGTGGAAGCCGGGTGATCGTTTGAGGGCGCGGGCCAAGAGGTCCACTCCGGAATGCGGCGCTCCGAGCAGGAAGACCGGACGGCGGACCTTGATGCCGTTGACCACGAGGATGTGGGGCGGAAGTCGCATACAGCAGCCAAGTGTGACACCGTTTGGCAGGTGAACGCGCCAACCTCAGTGTCGGTCCTCACCGGAGCGGGTGTGTCCACCGATTCCGGCATTCCCGACTATCGGGGGCCTCAAGGCGTGTGGACGAAGAACCCGCGCGCCGAGGCCGACGCGACGATCGACCGCTACCTCGCCGATCCCGAGGTCAGGCGGGCCGCCTGGCAGGCCCGGCTGCATTCGCCCGCCTGGCAGGCCGAGCCCAACGCCGCCCATCTGGCGCTGGTCGAGCTGGAGCGAGCCGGGCTGCTGCGCGCGCTCATCACCCAGAACATCGACGAGCTGCACCAGCGCGCCGGGTCGTCGCCGGAGAAGGTCATCGAGCTGCACGGCACCATGCGCCGCGCCGAGTGCCTGTCCTGCGACCTGATCACGCCCATGGAGGAGGTGCTGGCCAGGGTCGCCGCGGGCGAGGACGACCCGCCGTGCCCGCGCTGCGGCGGCATCCAGAATGCCAACACGATCTCGTTCGGGCAGTCGCTGAGGCCGGAGGTGCTGACCGCGGCGCTCGACGCGGCCCGCTCGTGCGAGCTGTTCCTGGCGGTGGGCACGTCGCTGACCGTGCACCCGGCCGCCGGGCTATGCGGCGAGGCGCTCGACGCGGGCGCCCGGCTGGTGATCGTGAACGCCCAGCCGACCCCCTACGACCCTTACGCCGATCGGGTCGTCAACGAGCCGATCGGCCAGGCACTACCCGCGCTCGTCAAGGAGTTGATCGATGCGGCAAGGTGACACCGTCGCCATCGTCTCGCCGTCCGGACCGCCCAATCCCGAGCTGCTGCGCCGCGGCGTCCAGCGGCTGGAGAGCCTCGGGCTGAAGGTGGTGACCGGGGCGCACGCGCTCGACCGGCAGAACCTCGAGTACCTGGCGGGCGAGGACGCCGCCCGGGCGGCCGACCTCCAGGACGCCTGGTGCGACCCGGCCGTCTCCGGCGTCTTCTGCTGCCGTGGCGGCTACGGCGCGGCCCGGCTGCTCGACCTGCTCGACTGGGACGCGATGCGGGCCGCGGGGCCGAAGGTGCTGCTCGGGTCGAGCGACATCACGGCGCTGCACAACGCGTTCGGCATCGAGCTGGGCGTGCCGACGCTGCATGGGCCGATGGCCGCCTGCGACGTGATCGCGGGGGATGAGGCCGGTCCCGAGCCGCGCACGTGGGAGAGCCTGCGCGAGGCGCTGTTCGAGACGGGCGCGCCGGTGCCGGTCACCGGTGACCGGGTGCTGGCGCCCGGCCGGGCGGAGGGCGAGGTGCGCGGGGGTAACCTGTCGTTGCTCGCCTCCATGTGCGGCACGAGGTGGCAGCCGTCGTTCGACGGTTGCATCGCGTTCCTCGAGGACATCGGCGAGGAGCCCTATCGCGTCGACCGGATGCTCACCCAGCTTCTGCAGGCGGGCGTCTTCGACGGCGTACGAGGTGTCGCGCTGGGCTCGTGGGTGGGCTGCGGAGATCCGTACCCGGTGCTGGAAGACCGGCTGCGCCCGCTGGGGGTGCCCATCGTGGCCGGTTTGCCGGTGGGACACGGGACACCCCAGATGAGCGTGTGGCTTGGGGCACTTGGTGTTATCGATACCGAATCGTGTTCGCTGACTGGCTCGACGGGGGTCTGGGACCAGGCAAGGTAGAGGGACAAATCCGGCAGAAAGGGACACAGCACGTGAATGGGTTCGAACGTGACCGCGAGCCCTCGGGCCGTACGGTCGAGGACGTCGATCTCGATTCGCTGCTGGCGCTCGTCGCGGAGTCCCTCGGATACTCCTTCTCGTTCTCCGGCGACGGCTCCCGCCTCACCCTCACCAGCGCGGCGGGGCCGGACGCCGGGCTGGTCGTCAAGCTGACCGGGCTGCGGCGCGAGGCCGCGCGGCGGGCCAGGGAGGACTGGCCGGTGCTGGTTTCCGAGCATCTCGCGCACGCCGTCGCCACCGTCGGCGAGCGCGTGGACGTGTGCGACCTGGAGCAGGCCGGGCCGCTGCTGCGGATCAGGGTCGAGTCGGTGGACGAGGTGCCCGACCTCACCCGCGTCGTCGGCCGCCACCTCAACGCCGACCTGGTCGAGCTGCTCACCGTGGGCGCGCGGCTGGTCCGCCCCGAGGAGTCGGGCTGCTGGCCGGTCTCCGGCGGGCAGGCGCTCGACCGGGCGGTGGCCAACGTCCGCAGGCACGGCTCGCTGACCACCGAGCACATCGAGCTGTCCGGCACCCCGGTCATCCGGCTGACCGCCGAGAGCCCGTCGGCCGCCGTCCACCTGCGCTGGCTGGACGAGCACGTGGCCGTGCCCGGCGACGGGGTGCTCGTGGTGCTGCCCGACCCGTACACGCTGCTCGTGCACCCGGTGGACGGCATCGGCGTGGTACGCGCGCTCGAACGGCTGCGCGTGCACGCCGTGCGCACCGACGGGCTCAGCCCCCAGGTCTACTGGTGGCACGACGGGCGGCTGACGCTGATCAGGGCCGACATCGTCGCCCAGGACGGGCAGACCAGGCTCGTCGTGGCGCCGCCGCCCGAGTTCGCGCGCGTCCTGGCCCGCCTCGCGGTCTGACCCTCGCCGTTCGCGGGCGTCTCGCCTCGCCGTCGGAGGCCCGCTGCGTGTGCCCGCCTCGCCGCCTGACCCTCGCCGTCTGATCTCGCGCTCAGCGGGTGCGGCCGACGTAGTCGCGCAGGTGGACGGCCGTCAGCGAGGTGCCGGTGGCGACCAGCTCGCCCGGCGTGCCGGTGAAGACCACCTGACCGCCGTCGTGACCGGCGCCGGGGCCGAGGTCGATGATCCAGTCGGCGTGCGCCATGACGGCCTGGTGGTGCTCGATCACGATGACCGTGTTGCCGTCGTCCACCAGGCGGTCGAGCAGCGACAGGAGCTGATCGACGTCGGCGAGGTGCAGGCCGGTGGTGGGCTCGTCCAGGACGTACGTGGTGCCGGTCTTCGCCATGTTGATGGCCAGCTTGAGCCGCTGCCGCTCGCCGCCCGAGAGCGTCGTGAGCGGCTGCCCGAGCCCGAGGTAGCCGAGGCCGACGGCCATCAGCCGGTCGAGGATGACGCCCGCCTGCCCGTCGGGGAAGAACTCCCTGGCCTCGGCCACCGGCATCTCCAGCACCTCGCTGATGTTCTTGCCGCGCAGCCGGTACGTCAGCACCTCGGGCGTGAACCGCTTGCCCTCGCACTGCTCGCACACCGAGGCCACCCCGGCCATCATCGCGAGGTCGGTGTAGATGAGGCCGATGCCCTTGCAGGCCGGGCAGGCGCCTTCGGAGTTGGCGCTGAACAGGCCCGGCTTGACGCCGTTGGCCTTGGCGAACGCCGTACGGATCGGGTCGAGCACGCCGGTGTAGGTGGCCGGGTTGCTGCGGCGCGAGCCGCGGATCGGCGACTGGTCGGCCACGACCACGCCCTCGCGGCCCGCCACGTACCCGTGGATCAGCGAGCTCTTGCCCGAGCCCGCCACTCCGGTGACCACGGTGAGCACCCCGAGCGGGATGTCCACGCTCACGTCGCGCAGGTTGTGCAAGGTGGCGTTCCTGATCGGGAGCCGCCCGGTGGGCTTGCGCACCTCCTCGCGCAGGCTCACCCGGTGGTCGAGGTAGCGGCCGGTGAGCGTGCCGGAGGCGCGCAGGCCCGCCAGGTCGCCCTGGTAGCAGATCTCGCCGCCGGCGGTGCCCGCGCCGGGGCCGAGGTCCACCACGTGGTCGGCGATCGCGATCAGCTCGGGCTTGTGCTCGACGACGAGCACCGTGTTGCCCTTGTCGCGCAGCCGCAGCAGCAGGGTGTTCATGCGCTGGATGTCGTGCGGGTGCAGCCCCGCGGTCGGCTCGTCGAAGACGTACGTGACGTCGGTGAGGCTGGAGTTGAGATGGCGGACCATCTTGACCCGCTGGGCCTCGCCGCCCGACAGCGTGGCGGACTCGCGGTCGAGGCTGAGGTAGCCGAGGCCGATGCCGACCAGGGAGTCGAGCGTGGACAGCAGCCCCTCGAGCACCGGGCCGACCGACGGGTCGTCGATGCCGCGGATGAACGCCGCCAGGTCGTCGATCTGCATGGCCGCGCATTCGGCGATGTTCCTGCCCTGGACGCGGGCCGAGCGCGCGGCCTCGTTGAGCCGGCTGCCGCCGCACGAGGGGCAGGTCGCGAGCTTGATCGCCCGGTCGGCGAACGCGCGTGCCGCCGGCTGCATCGACTCGCGGTCCTTGCCCAGGTACGACTTGCGCACCTTGAGCACGAGCCCCTCGTAGGTGAAGTTGCCCGCGCTGTACTTGAGCTTGACCGCGGGCTTGTAGAGCAGGTCCTGCCACTGCTGCTCGGTGAAGTCCTTCAGCTTCACGCCCGGATCGAACAGGCCGGAGCCCGCCACGACCTGCCACTGCCAGCTCCCGACCGCGAAGCCCGGGATCTTGATGGCGCCGTCGTCCAGCGACAGCTCCCGGTCCACCAGCGCGTCCACGTCGATCTCCGACGCCTTGCCGAGGCCCTCGCACTCGGGGCACATGCCCTCGGCCCGGTTGAAGCTGAAGGCGTAGGCGGGGCCGACGTAGGGGCGGCCGATGCGGCTGAACAGGATGCGCAGCATCGTGTGGGCGTCGGTCACGGTGCCGACGGTGGAGCGCGGGTTGGCGCCCAGGCGCTCCTGGTCCACGATGATCGCCGCACTGAGGTTGTGCAGCGCGTCGACGTCGGGACGGCTGAGGCTCGGCATGAACGACTGGATGAACGCGGTGTAGGTCTCGTCGATCAGCCGGCGCGACTCGGCGGCGATCGTGTCGAAGACGAGCGAGGACTTGCCGGAGCCGGACACCCCGGTGAACACGGTGAGCCGCCGCTTGGGGACGTCGAGGGAGACGCCCTTGAGGTTGTTCTCCCTGGCGCCGCGGACCTGGATGTGGTCGTGGCTGTCCGCCAGAGCGTGATGAGCGTGATCGGTGCTTGCCTCGGGGCTGGTGAGCACGGGATCCTTCCGTCGTCGGCCGAATTGTTTATGCTGTAAGGAGATACGGCCGGGACAGCGTACACCGGCTTCGCGATGATTGTGTCGCGAGGCTCTGACAGAAATGAGGAGTCATGACGATGGAGGACGTCCGGGAGCGCGCCGCCCGGCCCGAGGACCTTAGCCGTTTCGTCGTCGAGCGGCTCAACGCGGGTGACGTCGAGGGGCTGGTGGCGCTGTACGAGCCGGACGCGGTGCTGGCGCTGCCGGACGGCGGGGTCGCCAGGGGGACCGACGAGATCCGCCGGGCGTACGCGGCCCTGGTCGCCGACCGGCCGGTCTTCACCGCGGGGAAGCAGCAGCCCACGCTGGTCAGCGGCGACCTGGCGCTCACCTCCGTACGCCTGCCCGGCGGCGGCGTCACCGTCGAGGTGGCCCGCCGCCAGGAGGACGGCACGTGGCTGTGGGTGATCGACCAGCCGAGCCTGCCGATCTAGGCCGGGCGTCCCGCCAGGCCGAGAGCGGGCCGGCCTGGCGGTGGTGCAGCGCGATCACGGGGACTTCGTGCAGGCTGCCGGAGCACAGGAACCGCGTCACGCGGGGAAGCGCGGGTTGCCGGGGATGCGGAAGTCCACCGGGGCGCGCTCCCCTCACGAGCCGCGCAGGAGTGAGAAGTGCGACGGGCTGTGCGCTTGAGGGTGGCTCACGGGGGGATGGTCGGCGGGCCCATGCGGCGCAGCGTCAGGATCGCGATGTCGTCTCGGGCGTCGGAGCCCGTGAACGCCCGCAGATCCGCGCCCAGCGCGCGGGCGAGCGGCACCGGCGGCTGCGGCGCCCACTGCCGCAGCCGCTGCTCCAGCGGGTAGAAGGCGCCGCGCGGGTCGCGAGCATCGGTCACCCCGTCGGTGCACAGCAGCAGCGTCGCGCCCAGCGGGAACGGGAACCGTGCGGAGCGGCGCGGCTCCGGCCACAGCGACGCGAGCCCCAGCGGCAGGGCGGGCTCGCCCAGGTTCACCTGGTACGCCGTGCCGTTGAACATCACGAACGGGGCGATGTGGCCGCAGTTGACCGCCTCCACGTCCGTGTCTCCGGCGATGTCCAGCACGAGGGCCGTGACCAGCCGCTCGGGCTCGCCCGTCATGGCGGCGAACACGTTCTGCCGCACCACCGTCGTCTCCAGGGCCGTCACCACGCCGGTCAGCGTGTGCTCGCGGTAGGCGGCCTCGCGGAACGAGCCCAGCACGGCCAGCGCCATGCCGATCGCGGGCAGGCCCTTGCCCTGGACGTCCGCGATCAGCACCCGCGTGCCGTGCCGGGACACCGCCACGTCGTACATGTCGCCGCCGACCAGGGCGTCCTCCTCCACCGGGTGGTAGAGGCCGTCCACGGCGACCTCCGCTGTACGGAGGGGGAGCGGGCGCACGATGAGCCGCTGCAGCGCCGAGGCCGCCGAGCGCAGCCGGTGCACCTCCTCCTCCCGGCACACCCGGTACCGGCAGCTCAGCACGCTCACCACGCCGAACACCGTCGTGAACGAGGCCGCGAGCAGCAGGTCGTCGACCTCCGCACCCAGGAAGAAGCCGATGCCGACCTCCACCAGCACCACCCACACCGAGGCGGCGATCGTCTGCTTGACGTCGCCGAGACCCGAGACGATGGCGGGGAGGAAGATCAGCAACGGGTACAGCCGGATGGCCGTGCCCGTGGTCAGGTCGAGCGCGAGCACGACGGCCGTGACGACGAGCAGCCCCGCCACGAACAACGGCGTCCACAGGTAGCGACCGCCGCCGGACCCGCCGCTCGACCTGCCGCCCGGCCACCTCGCCGGCCCGCCACCGCCCGACCAGCCGCCCGCAGCGCCACCGGCCCGGCGTCCCCCGCCCGGCTCGGCGCCCCGGCGTCCCCCGCCCGGCTCGGCGCCCCGGCGCCCTCCGCCCCGATCGGCACCCCCGCGACCTGCCGCCTGGTTACCGGCTCTACGCCCGCCGGCGCGGTCGGCTCGCCTCCTGCTCGTCCCGCTGCTCGGCTCGGCGCCCGCTCCGCTGTCGGCGTGGTCGGCTCGCCTGCCGTTCGCCGCATCGCCCGGCTCATGGCCCACTCCGCCGCCGGCCCGGTGGGCGCGCTTGCCGTTCGCATCGCCGCGCGGCTCGCTGTGTGGCCCGCCGTCCGAAAGGGCCGTATCCCCTGGACGGCCGATCGGGACGTTCGCATGGCCATCCGGGGGAACGCTCGCATGGCCGTCGGCCGGGCCGCTCGCATGCCCATCCGTGGAAACGCTCGCGTGGCCGTCGGCCGGGCCGTCCGCGTGGTCGTAGGCCGGGGCGGACGCCTGGGCGTCCGCTGGGCCGCCCTCGTGGCCCTCGGCCGGAGCCGCGATGTGGCCGTTCGCCGGAGCGGCCGCCTGGCCGTCACTCGGACCGGTTGCGTGGCCGTCGTTGGCCGGGCCTTCGGCGGCCGGTCCCTTCCCGCGCCCCCGTCGCGCGTCTTCCGTCACTGTCTCCCGCACCCCCATGTCACCTTCTATCAGGCCGTTTCGCCTATCCGGCCCGCGGCGCGCGTCCTTGACCCCACCTTGCCCCGGCAAGTAAATGAGAATCTTTCGCGCGGACGTATTCACGCGTTTATCCGAGCGGCCGGATAAGTAGTCGCGCGCCGCTCGTAAGCGTTTTCAAAGGCGAGAAAACGACGGCCCCGAGAGGCCGCCGTTGATGCGTTTTCGGCTCGATTCAGGTGCTGGGTGGATACGGAGCGTTGACTCTGTGTGCGGGAAGGATAGGCCCGTCGGCTACGGAAAGTAAACAGTCGCGTCCCTTTTATGGGGGTTTGCTGGAGTTGCTAGGTAAATGTGGTAAAGGCGGGAGAGGGTGGCCTCGATTCTTGTTTTTCTTTTCCTCGCCAAACGCATTGACAGAAATAAATGATCTTGTAAGCATCTGAGTTGAGACGCGGTGCGGCGGCGAATTCTTGTCAGGAAAGGGAGCGGTCCATATGGACATCGAGCACGACTGGACCCTGCTGCCGGCCGTGGTCGTCCGCAGCGCCGGGTTTCCATGGGAACTGGTGCTGTCACTCGCCTACCTCAGGGCGGCGGAGGCGGCCGCGGTCGTCGTACACCTGGAGCGCAAGGCACTCGACCTGCTCGCCGACGCTCCCGCCGCCGACCCGCGCCCGGCCGGCACAGCCAACGGCCGGGCGGGCACGGGTCCGAGCACGGACACGGGGACGGGACGGCCGTCGCGCGGGCTGCGGGGGCGCCTGCGCGATCTGCGGCCGCTGCCGTCGGGGGCCGTCGTGTCCGGGGCCGGCGACGCGGGCAACTGGGTGCTCGCCTGGAACGAGGTCACCGGCCTCCTGGAGCGTGCCAGGCTCACGCTCACCGCGCTCGTCGGCGGGGACGCCGCTCTCACCAGGGGCGCCGTGGCGGAGCTGACCGCCGACGAACGCTTCCTCGACGCTCTCGTGTGCTCCGCGCCCGGCCTCTACCGCGACCTGCGACACGGCGCCAAGGGCGGCAGGACCCGCCGCGAGCTCGCCGCCCACCTGCAGCGGCTGACCACCTCGTGCGAGACCGACGGCTGCTACGGGCCGCTCAATTACGGCACCGTACGGCCAGGCCCCTCCGGCCACACCTGGCAGGGGCACCGCGTGTACGCCGAGCGGCTGGCCTACCCGGCCGGCCGGGTGAACGAGGCGCTGCAGCAGCGCATCCTGGCCGATCCCACGCTGGTGGCCGGGCTGGTGCCGCGCCGCAGGACCCTGGTGGGCGAGGTACGCGACGGTGCGGCCTTCACCGGTCACTGCGACGGCCGCCGCACGCTCGCCGAGATCGCCGCCGAGACCGGCATCGGCATGGAACGCGCCGCGGCGGCACTGACCGTGGCCGTACGGCGCGGGCTGCTCACCCACGACCTGTGCCCGCCCGCCGGTGCGTGCGACCCGCTCGCCTGGCTGCGCGACCGCCTGACCGCCCGCGGCGTCCCGATCCACGAGGGCGACGACCCCACCCCGGGCCTGCCGGGGCCGGGCGGGCCCGCACCGCACCGGGGGAGCGTCCAGCCGATCGCTCCCTGTGAGTGCCGGCTGCCGCCGCACCCCGCGCACGCGGGCTTCCCTCCTCCCGGCGGCACCGGGCTCCGGCCCGCCGCCGAGCGCGACGACCTCACCGGGCACGGGGGCTCTGGTGCGGCCGGGGGCGCGCTCAACGGCGGGCCGGGGTCCGGGCGGTCCGGGTCCGGTTCCGATGGCAAGCCGGGCAACGGCTCCGTTGGCAAGCCGGGCAACGGCTCCGTTGGCAAGCCGGGCAACGGCTCCGTTGGCGCGCCAGGAAGCGGGAGCGGGTCCGCGAACGGTCTCGCGGGCGAGCCGGGGTCCGGGCTCGGGAGCGGGTCCGGCAGGCGGTCCGGGGCCGGGGCGGGGGAGAAGGGCGTCCCCGGTGAGCGACCGGTGGGGCAGTCCACCGGAGCTCCGGGCCGGGGGCAGGTGGGGGCGTCGGGGACGTCCGGACGGGGGTTCGTGGCTCCCGCGGGCGTGCCCGTGCAGCGCGGGCTGAGCGGCGCCGGCCAGGCGTCCGGGTCCGAGCTGCCGGTGGGGCGGCGGGTCGGGGAGATCAGCGAGTTGCTCGCGAGGTATCCCGCCGCCTCACCCGACGTGAAGCTGGCCGTGCAGCGGCGGATCGAGGCGCTGGCCGGACTCGGCGGGCACCGCGACGACCAGGCGGTGGTGCACGAGGCCGCCGCGGGCACGCTGCGGGTCGGCATCGGCGACGCGCTCGCCGCCGACCTGCGGGAACGTGTGCCGAGGGTGCTCGACCTGCTGGCCGAGGAGGCCGAGCTGACCCGGCTGCGCACCAACCGGCTGCTGGCGGGACGGCTCGGGCCCGGCACGTACGCGCTGGCCGACGCCCTGCGCATGACCGGCGACCTGGAGATCGACCACGGCGACCGGCTGTCCGCCCGCATCGCGGAGCTCGTCCGCGCGGCCCCTCCGGGCGCCACCGTGCTGAACCTCGCGGGCCTGCTCGACGAACCCGCCCCGCCGGCCGCGCCCGTGCTGTGCTCGGCGGATGTGATGGTGGCCGCGCCGGAGCTGGAGGCGTACGAGCCGGGCGTCACCCCGCTGGTCCTGACCGGCCTGCACGACGGGGTGCTGCTCACGCCGTGGGCGCTGCAGTTCCACGACGAGAGCGACGCCTGCCTCGCCGAGCGCGACGAGCAGGTGCGGCGGGCGCTGGCCGGGTTCACGGTGCTGAACGTCGTCTCCAGGCCCGAGCACGGCGTGCCCCGGCCCGACCTGCCAGGGCCTGTGCTGGAGCTCAACGGGGGGACCGCCGACCCCGGCCGCCGCAGGATCGGCCTCGACGAGCTGTACGTGCACAGCGACGGCCGCCGCGCCGTCCTGCACGCCAAGGGCTTCGAGGAGCCGCTGCTGTTCAACGACGGCGAGCACGACACCGCGCTGCACACGGCGCTCGCGCTGCCGAGGCTCCGGCTGCCCCGCTTCCACGACCTGCCCCGCATGCCCAGGCTGACCTGGGACAACGTCGTGCTGGCCGGGCGGCGCCGGCATCTCGAGGCGGACGCGTTCGAGGCGCTCGGACAGGCGGGCGGCGACGGCGACCTGCTGGTGAGCATGGCCCGGCTGCGGGAGACGTACGAGCTGCCCGTCGTGTTCTACGCCGCCACCGCCCGCGAGCGCATCTACGTCGACACCCGCTCGCCCGCCCTGCTCGAAGGGCTCGCCCGGCTCGCCGCCGGAGGCGAGGGCATCACGGTGAGCGAGGTGCTGCCGGGGCCCGAAGGGTGCTGGCTGCGCGACGGGGAGCACCGGTTCGCGGCCGAGCTGCGCTGCGTCTACCTGCGCCCGGCCGGCCCGAGCCGCCGCGAGGAGACCGGCCCGGCCGTCCGGGCACCGGTCTCGAAGCCCGCCGCCCGCCTGTTCGGCCGGTCCGCGGTCCACCCCTACCCGTGGCCCGGCGAGACCACCCGCTACAGCCGGTGACCCCGCCTTTCTCGCGGACGGCGGACGGCGGACGGCGCGGGGGTGCGGGACGGAAGGCACCATAGAGAGGTGACACCGAGCACCACGAAGGTGGCCGAGCTTGCCGAACTCGTCGCCAAGGGCGGGGTGGCCGTGCTCAGCGGGGCGGGGCTGTCCACCGAGTCCGGCATCCCCGACTACCGGGGGCCGACAGGGCGGTCCAGGCGGGCCGAGCCGATGACGTACCAGAAGTTCGTCGGCAGCGCGCAGGCCCGGCAGCGCTACTGGGCGCGCAGCCACGTCGGTTGGCGGCACATCGGCTCGGCCCGCCCCAACGCCGGGCATCGCGCCGTGGCCGAGCTGGAGCGGCGCGGCCTGCTGGCCGGGATCGTCACCCAGAACGTCGACGGCCTGCACCAGGCGGCCGGTGCGCGGGAGGTGATCGAGCTGCACGGCGGGCTCGACCGCGTGGTCTGCCTGGCGTGCCGCGAGCGCACCCCGCGCACCGAGCTGGAGCGCCGCCTCAACGAGGCGAACCCCGGCTGGGAGGCGGGCGGCGCGATCAACCCCGACGGCGACGCCGTGCTCACCGACGAGCAGATCGCCGGGTTCAAGGTCGTCGACTGCGAGGGCTGCGGCGGCGTGCTCAAGCCTGACGTGGTGTTCTTCGGCGAGAACGTGCCGAAACCGCGGGTGGAGCAGTGCTTCGCGGTGGTCGAGCGGGCGAGGACGCTGCTCGTGCTCGGGTCGTCGCTGGCGATCAGGTCGGGGCTGCGCTTCGTCACCAGGGCGGCCGAGCTCGGCATCCCCATCGCGATCGTCAACCAGGGCCCCACCGGCGGCGACGGCGACGCCTCGCTCACCCTCGACGCCCCGCTCGGGCCGACGCTGACCGACCTCACCGCCCGGCTCGGGGCACAATAGGGCCCATGCCTCCTCGCATGTGTCCCTGCGGCCTGCCCGCCTCCTACCACGACTGCTGCGGCAGGCTGCACCGGGGCGAGGCCACGGCCACCACCGCCGAGCAGCTCATGCGCTCCCGCTTCAGCGCCTTCAGCGTGGGCGACGAGGCGTACCTGCTGCGCACCTGGCACCCGTCCGACCGGCCGCGGCGGCTCGGGCTCGACAAGCGCGTCACGTGGGTGCGCCTCGAGGTGCTGGAGACCAGCGGGGGCAGCGTCGTGCACACCGAGGGCACCGTCCGCTTCCGCGCCCACTACACCGAGCGTGGGCGGCCCGGGCACATGGAGGAGCACAGCCGCTTCGTCCGCCTCGACGGCCGCTGGGTCTACGCGGGCGTCGTCTGACCCCGCCGCGCCCGGCCCCATCGCCCCCCGGACGCGCCCGCCCGCGACCCGCCGCCCGGGCCGCCCGCCGGACCCTACGCCGACTCGCGGATGATCAGTTCGGTGGGCAGGACCACCGGCTCGACGTGCTCGGCGCCGTCGATGAGGGCGAGCAGCAGGCGTACGGTCTCCTTCGCCGTCTCCGCAAGCGGCTGGCGGATTGTGGTCAGCGGCGGGTGCGTCGAGACCGCCACCGAGGAGTCGTCGAAGCCGCCCACCGCGACGTCGTCGGGCACCCGCCGCCCGGCCGCGCGCAGCGCCGCGAGCGCGCCCGCCGCCATCAGGTCGGAGGCCACGAACACCGCGTCGATGTCGGGGGTGCGCTCCAGCAGCTCCTTCATGGCCCGCTCGCCGCTCGCCTGGGTCCAGTCGCCGTGGGCGATGAGCCGCTTGGTGGCCCTGCGGCCCAGCACGTCGGCGAAGCCCTCCAGACGCTGGATGCCGCCCGGCGTGTCCATCGGCCCGGTGATCATCGCGATGCGCTTGCGGCCGAGCCGCACGAAGTATTCGGTCATCTGGCGGGCGCCGAGCCGGTCGTCGGCGGCGGCGTACGGGATGACGGTCTCGCGGCCGATGACCGGGCCGCACGAGACCGCGGGCGGGCCGTCCTTCAGCGCGTCGAGCAGCGGGTCGCCGGCGTGCGTCGAGACCAGCAGCACCCCGTCGGCGTGGCCGCCGCGCACGTAGCGGACCACGCGCTCGCGGTCGCCCTCGTTCCCGGCCAGCATCATCACCAGCGACAGGTCGCGCTCGGCCAGCATGCGGATGGCGACCCGGATGAGCGTGCTGTAGTTGGGGTCCTCGAACAGCTTCTCGTGCGGCTCGGACAGCACCATGACGACCGACCCCGTACGCTGCGTGACCAGGCTGCGCGCGGCCCTGTTGACGACGTAGCCGGTCTCGGAGATCGCCCTTTCGATGGCCACGCGCGCCGCCGGGCTCACGTATTTGTCCCCGTTGAGCAGGCGGGAGACCGTTCCACGGGAGACCCCCGCGGCGGCGGCGACGTCGTGGATCGTAGGGCGTTTCATTTCACGGCTCCGGAGGACAGGTCGGTCTTCCAGTATCGCTGCATGGTGAGGAAGAGCGCGATCAACGGCAGGATCGACAGGAACGCGCCCGTGAGGATCAGGTTGTACAGGGAGGGCTGGTTCGCGCCGGCCGCGAGCAGCGTGTACAGGCCCACCGTGAGCGGGAACTTGCCGTCGTCGCCGAGCATGATGAACGGCAGCAGGAAGTTGTTCCAGATCGCTACGAACTGGAACAGGAAGATCGTCACCATGCCCGGCACCATCAGCGGCAGCGCCACCCGCCGCATCAGCAGCCACTCACTCGCCCCGTCGATGCGGCCCGCCTCCAGCAGCGAGTCCGGCACGGCCGCGGTGGCGTAGACGCGGGCCAGATAGATGCCGTACGGGTTGAGGATCTGCGGCAGCAGCACCGCCCAGTGGCTGTCGGCCAGCCCGACCTTGGAGAACAGCAGATACTGCGGCACCGCCAGCACCACCGACGGCACGAGGATGCCGCCGATCAGCAGGTTGAAGATCGCGCTGCGGCCGGGGAAGCGGTACTTCGCCAGCGCGTACCCGGAGACCGCCGAGACGGCGGTGGACAGCAGCGAGCCGCCGCCCGCGTAGATGAGCGTGTTGAGCGCCCACAGCCAGAACACGCCGTCGCGGTAGGCGAACAGCTCGGCCACGTTGGCGAAGAAGCCGGTGCCGAAGGAGAGCGTGGCGGTGCTGAACAGCTCGGCGGGCGACTTGGTCGCCGCGATCAGCACCCACACCACGGGGAACAGGCAGTAGATCGCGCCGATCAGCAGCAGCGCCGTCGGCACCAGGCCGGTCATGCCGGCGGCGCGGGGCCGGCGGTGCGCGGCGGTGGCGGCCGCGGTGGTGAGCGTGGTCATCGGCCCTCTCCGAAGGCGCGGTCGCGGACGATGCGCAGGAACCCGAAGGACAGCACGAGCGCGATCGCCGCGATGACGATCGAGGTGGCGGCGGCCGAGTACAGGTCGCCGGTGACGAACGCGTCGCGGTAGACCTTCATCAGCGGGCTCCACGTGGAGCTGATCGTGTTGGTCAGCGGACGCAGCGCGGTGGGCTCGGTGAACACCTGGACCGTCGCGATGATCGAGAACACCGTGGTCAGAATGATCGCCGGGGCCAGCATGGGGATCTTGACGCGGAGCGCGATCTGCAGCTCGGAGGCGCCGTCGAGGCGGGCGGCCTCGTACAGGTCGCGGGGGATCGCGCGCAGCGCGGTGTAGAGCGCCAGCATGTTGAAGCCGGTGCCGCCCCACACCGCCACGTTCGCCATCGAGTACGTGACCGTGGTGGCGCTCAGGAAGTCCACGTCCAGCACCTGGCGGATGGGGCTGAGCGAGGGCAGGTAGAGAAAGCCCCACAGCAGCGTGGCGGCCACGCCCGGCACCGCGTACGGCAGGAAGATCGCGATCCTGGAGAAGCGGGCGAGCCGCACCCGCGCCGTGTCGAGCAGCAGCGCGAACAGCAGCGCCAGCCCCAGCATCACGACCAGCACCAGCGTGCCGTAGCCGAGCACGCGCAGCCATCCGGCCCACAGCTCGGCGTCGCTCAGCGCGGCGGCGAAGTTGTCGAACCCGGCGAACACCTCCCTGCGCGCGCCCTTGCCCAGGCCGAGCCCGGACACCTTGGTGCGGTGCAGCGCCAGGTAGACGGTGTAGCCGATGGGCACCGCGAGGAAGAGCGTGAACAGCACGATCGCGGGGGCCAGGAACAGGTACGGCCACGGCCCCCGCTCGGGCCGGCTCATCGAGGGACGCTTCATGACGCGAGCTGGAAGCCGGCCTTGCGCATGTCGGCGACCGTGGCCTCCTGCATGCCGCGCACCGCGTCGGAGAACGGGGTGCCGTTCTGCAGCGCCTTGCCGAAGCCGTCCCTGAACGCGTTGTACGCCACGCCCACGTTGGGCCCGAAGGTGAAGCCGCGCGCTCCCTTCGAGACCTCGGCGGCCTGCTGCCAGAAGTCGGCCTGGCCGGAGAAGTACTCGGGTGCCTCGCCGAGCGCCGACTGCGCCTTGGTGGCCGCCGGGTAGATCGCGGCCTCCTTGACCAGCAGGTCGATGGCCTGCGGGTCGGTGTTGAGCCAGGTGGCGAAGCGGGTGGCGGCCGCCTTGTGCGGCGACTTGGCCGCCACGGCGGTGGACGAGCCGCCCCAGAAACCGCTGTAGCTCTCACCCGCGTTCCACTGCGGCAGCGGCGCGACCGCCCACTTGCCCTTGCCCTTGGGGGCGTTGCTGGACAGCACGCCCGGCGCCCACACGGCCGACGGCCAGGTGAGCAGCTTGCCGTCGTTGAGCGCCTTGTTCCACTCGGGGGTGAAGTACGGCATGTCGTCGATGACGCCCTCCTTCACCAGGCCGCCCCAGTAGTCGGCGACCTTGACGGTGGCCTCGTCGGCGATGTTCACCTTCCACGACTCGCCGCTGATCGACCACCACTGGGCGCCCGCCTGCTGCGCCAGACCTGTGAACGCTCCCGGATCGTTGCTGGAGAAGGTGCCCAGGTACACCTTGGAGTCCTTCTTCCTGACCGTGCGCGCCGCCTCGGCGTACTCCTGCCAGGTCTTCGGGACGTCGATGCCGTACTTGTCGAAGAGGTCCTTGCGGTAGAAGAGCATCATCGGGCCGCTGTCCTGCGGGATGCCGTAGACGCCCTCGGTGCCCAGCGTCACCAGGCCCCACAGCCCGTCGGTGAACTCGCCCTTGATCGCGGCGGTCTCGGCCTTGATGTCGGCCACCGCGTCGGCCGCGATGAACGACGGCAGGTGCTGGTACTCGGCCTGCACCAGGTCGGGAGGGTTGCCGGCCTTCGCCGCCGTGAGGAACTTGGCCGCCGCGTCGTCGCCGCCGGCCTGCTTGCTGACCGTCACCTGGATGTCCGGGTTGGCCTTGTTCCAGACCTCGACGATCTTGTCCATGTTGGGGGCCCACGTCCAGTACGTGAGCTTGACGGGCCCCTGGGCGGCGGTCGCCGGGCTCTGCGCCGCCTCGGGCGCTTCGGCGGGTTCGCCGGACGCGCAGCTCGCGAGTGTGGCCGTGAGCGCGACGGCCAGTGCTGCTCCAAGGCGGTGGGCGCGCATGCGTACCTCCAGAAGGTTCTGTGAACGTGCACAGAGTGAAACAGCCCACATTCGAGCGTCAAGGGTTGTTACGTTCTCGTTGCGCGCCTGGAGAAAGTAAGTCCGGGCGGTGACTGTTCTTCCCCGGGCGGATCGGCTTTACTGTGCACGTTCACAGAAAGATGGTGCGGGGGGACGGATGTATCCGGAGCGACCGGCCGGGATCGCCTTCGGCGGCGACTACAACCCGGAGCAGTGGCCGCGCGAGGTGCTGGAAGAGGACGTCGAGCTCATGCGCGAGGCCGGGGTCAACCTGGTGAGCCTGGGCATGTTCTCGTGGGCGCTGATGGAGCCCGAGGAGGGGCGTTTCGACTTCGGCTGGCTCGACGAGATCCTCGACCGGCTGCACGCGGCCGGGGTGGCGGTCGACCTCGCCACGCCCACCGCCGCGCCGCCCGCCTGGTTCGTCGCCCGCCACCCCGACGTGCTGCCGGTCAACAGGGAGGGCGTGCGGATCGGGTTCGGCGGTCGGCAGAGCGCCTGCTCCAGCGCGCCCGCGTTCCGCGCGGCCACCGCCCGGCTGGTGCGCGCGCTGGCCGGGCACTACCGCGACCACCCCGCCGTGGTCATGTGGCACGTGCACAACGAGTACGGCGCCCCGCTCGGCGAGTGCTACTGCGAGCACAGCGTGGCCGCCTGGCGAGAGTGGCTGCGGCACACCTACCGCGACATCTCCGCGCTCAACGACGCCTGGGGCACCACGTTCTGGGGACAGACCTACACCGACTGGTCGCAGATCGACGCCCCGCGCGCCAACCACACGGCGGTCAATCCGGCCCAGCGGCTCGACTACGCCCGCTTCAGCGACGGCGAGCACCGCGCGCACTACGCGCTGCAGCGCGACATCCTGCGCGAGGCGACCCCGCACCTGCCGGTCACCACGAACTTCGCCGGCACGGTCAACTGCAAGTCGACGGACCTGTGGCAGTGGGCCCGCGAGCTGGACGTCGTCGCCAACGACCACTACCTGCAGGCCGAGCGGCCCGACAACCACATCGACCTCGCCATGTCGGCCGACCTCGCCCGCTCGGTGGCCGGCGGCGAGCCGTGGATGCTCATGGAGCACTCGGCGGGCGCGGTCAACTGGCAGCCGCGCAACCTCGCCAAGCGGCCGGGGGAGATGCGCCGCAACAGCCTCGCGCACGTCGCGCGCGGCTCGGACAGCGTGCTGTTCTTCCAGTTCAGGGCCTCGCGCTTCGGCGCGGAGAAGTTCCACTCCGGGATGGTGCCGCACGCCGGGACCGACTCCGAGCAGTGGCGGGAGATCGTGCGGCTGGGCGCGGACCTCAGGCGGCTGGCCGGGGTGCGCGGCAGCCGGGTGCGGGCCGAGGTGGCGCTGGTGTGGGACTGGGAGTCGTACTGGGCGCTGGAGCTCGACTGGCGGCCGTCGGTGGACCTGACGTTCCGCGAGCGGATGGACGCCTTCTACGAGGCGCTGTGGCGCGAGCACGTGACGGTGGACTTCGTCCACCCCTCCGCCGACCTGTCGCGGTACCGGCTGGCGGTGGCGCCCAGCTCGTACCTGCTGACCGAGGCGTCCGCCAAGAACCTCCACCGGTACGTCGAGTCCGGCGGGAACCTCCTCGTGTCCTACTTCTCCGGCATCGTGGACGAGCACGACACCATCCACCCCGGCGCCCACCCCGGCGCGCTGCGCGAGCTGCTCGGCCTGTCGATCGAGGAGTTCCACCCGCTGCGCGAGCACGAGACGGTGGCGCTCACCGCGGACGGTGAGGCCCGCATCTGGTCGGAACGGGTCCGCCTGGCCGGCGCCACCGCCGTGCGCGGCTTCGCCACCGGCCCCGACGCGGGGCACCCCGCCTTCACCCGTCACGACCTCGGCGCCGGCACCGCCTGGTACCTCGCCACCGCGCCCGTCACCGGCCTGCCCGGCCTGCTCGGCCAGGTGCTCGACCACGCCGGGGTGACCAGGCCGCGCGGCCTGCCCGACACCCTCGAACTCGTGCGCAGAGGCCGCCACCTGTTCCTGATCAACCACGGCGACCAGGCCGTGACGGTCGAGGGGGTGAGCGGCGTGAGCGTGTTCGACGGCGTGCGGCACGACGGGCCGGTCACCGTCGCGGCCGGGGCGGTCACGGTCATCGAGGAAACCCCCGACCCTAGGAGAGCGCCATGAGAGGCATCCTCACCGCACTGCTGTTATTCGCCGCCCTTCTCATCGCCCCACCGGCTCAGGCGCGGCAGGCCGCCACCCTCGCGATCAGAGGCGCGGACGTCTCCAGCCTGGCCAAGTCGGAGGCGCTCGGCGGCGTCTACCGCGACGCGAACGGCACCACCGGCGACGCCCTGCGCATCCTGGCGCAGAACGGGGTCAACTCCATCAGGCTCAAGGTCTGGGTGAACCCGGCCGACGGCTACAACACCAAGACGCAGGTCCTCGCGGTCGCCAGGCGCGCCAAGGCGCTCGGCATGAGCCTGCTCGTCGACTTCCACTACTCCGACAGCTGGGCCGACCCCGGCAAGCAGACCAAGCCCGCCGCCTGGCAGTCGCTGCCGTTCGACCGGCTCAAGCAGGCCGTCTACGACCACACCTACGACGTGCTCGACGCCCTGCGCCGCCAGGGCACCACCGCCGACCTCGTGCAGGTCGGCAACGAGATCAACGGCGGCCTGCTGTGGCCCGACGGCGCCAACTCCACCTGGCCGAACACGGCCGCGCTGCTGAACGCCGGCTACGACGCCGTCAAGGCGGTCTCCCCGAGCACCAGGGTCGTGCTGCACCTGGCCGACGGCGGTGACAACGGGCTGTATCGGTGGTGGTTCGACAACGCCGCATCCCACGGCATCCGCTACGACGTGATCGGGCTGTCGTACTACCCGTACTGGCACGGCACGCTGGAGACCTTCCAGGCCAACATCAACGACGTGGCCGCCCGGTACGGCAAGCCGGTGCTGGTCGCCGAGACCGCCTACCCGTTCACCACCGGCGACGCCGACGGCTGGCCCAACATCATCACCGGCGCCGAGCCGTACCCCGGCTACCGCGCCACGCCGCAGGGCCAGTCGGCGATGCTGGCCAAGGTCGCCGACATCGTCCGCGCCGTCCCGGACGGCCGCGGCCTCGGCCTCTACAGCTGGGAGGCCACCTGGACCGCCGTGCCCGGCAACGGCTGGGACCCGGCGGACCCGTCGTCCGGCAACGCCTGGGAGAACCAGGCGCTGTTCGGCTACGACGGCCGCGCGCTGCCCGCGCTCGCGGTGCTCGGCAGCGTCTGATCTCTCAGGGTCTGAGGGCCCGAGCCGGGCGGGGCCGGGCGGGGGATGACGCGCCGAGATGGGCATGATGAAGCGCATGACGATCTCAGCAGACGAGCTGCTCACCACGACCCGCAGCGTCCGCAAGCGCCTCGACCTCACCCGCCCGGTCCCCTTGGAGCTGGTCAAGGAGTGCCTGGACATCGCGCTCCAGGCGCCGTCCGGCAGCAACGTGCAGAACTGGCACTGGGTGGTGGTCACCGACCCGGACAAGCGCAAGGCCATCGGCGGCTACTACGAGCGCGCGTGGCGCCGCTACCGCGAGTCGGCGGCGTCGGCAGGGCGGCTGTTCGCCGACGACCCCGACAGGGCCGCCGTCCAGCAGCGGGTCTCGGAAAGCGCCGCCTACCTCGCCGAGCACATGGGCGAGGTGCCGGTGCTGGTGATCGGCTGCCTGACCGTGCCGGCCCTGCCCGAGGGCAACCAGGCCGGGCTGTGGGGCTCGCTGCTGCCCGCCGCCTGGAGCTACATGCTCGCCGCCCGCGCCCGCGGCCTGGGCACCGCGTGGACATCGCTGCACCTGGCGTACGAGCACGAGATCGCCGAGCTGCTCGGCATCCCGGGCGACGTGCGCCAGGGGGTGCTCATCCCGACCGCCTACTACACGGGCGAGACGTTCGGGCGGGCCAAGCGGCAGCCGCTGGACACGGTGCTGCACATCGACCAGTGGTGACTTTTCACCGCAAATCCCGATATTTCAAGATTCGCCGCTCGATGCCGGGCTTCTCGACTTAGGATCTTCGCCAGACCCCTGATCCAGAGGAGCCGACAGTGCCCGAGAGTGAGCAGGAGAGCGCGCCCAGCGGGATCGACACGAGCAAGCCCAGCGTCGCCCGCGTCTACGACTACATGCTCGGCGGCAAGGACAACTACGAGGTCGACCGGCAGGTGGCCGCCGCCGCTCTGAAGATCGCGCCGGACGCGCCGCAGGCGGCGATGGCCAACCGGGAGTTCCTGCGGCGCACCGTCCGCTACCTGGCGGGCGAGGCAGGACTGCGGCAGTTCCTGGACATCGGCTCGGGGCTGCCCACGCAGGGCAACGTGCACGAGGTGGCCCAGTCCGTACGCCCCGGCGCCCACGTCGTCTACGTCGACCACGACCCGATCGTGCTCGCCCACGGCCGCGCGCTGCTGGCCGTGGACGAGACCACCACGTTCGTCGACGCCGACGCCCGCGAGGCCGAGAAGGTCATGGACGACCCGAGGACGCGGGCCCTCATCGACTTCTCCGAGCCGGTCGGGCTGCTGCTCTTCGGCATCCTGCACCACCTCAGGGACGAGGACGACCCGAAGGGCGTCGCCGCCCGCTACATCGGCAGGCTCGCGCCGGGCAGCCACGTGGTGATCTCCCACTTCCACAACCCGGGCCCGGCCCTGCCCGAGGTGTCCGAGCAGGCGGCCACCGCGGAGCGGCTGTTCAACGAGCACCTCGGCACCGGCCGCTGGCGCACCCGGGAGGAGATCCTGGCCTACTTCGAGGGCCTCGAACTGCTGGAGCCCGGCCTGGTGCCGCTGCCCGAGTGGCGGCCGGAGACCGGTGACCACCAGGCGGCGCCGGGGATCACGTACCACACCTTCGTGGGCGGCGTGGCACGCAAGCCCTGATCCCCGGACGGCCACCGGGCGCGCGGCTCAGCCGACCGGCAGCTTGCCGGAGGTGACCACGTCGCGGTACCAGAAGGCGCTGTCCTTCCAGGTGCGCTCCATCGTCTCGCGGTCCACCCGGACGATGCCGAACCGCTTGGCGTAGCCGTGCGCCCACTCGAAGTTGTCCATCAGCGACCAGACGAAGTAGCCGCGCACGTCCACGCCCTGCGCGATGGCCTCGCCGACCGCCGTCAGGTGGCGGTGCAGGTAGTCGACGCGGTCGCTGTCGTGCACGCGCCCGTCGGGGGAGACCGGGTCGGGGAAGGCCGCGCCGTTCTCGGTGATCATGACGGGCAGGCCCGGATAGTCGCGGTGCAGCCGCAGCAGCAGCTCGGTCAGGCCGGTCTCGTCGATGTTCCAGCCCATCTCCGTGTACGGGCCGGGCTGGCGCACGAACTCCACGCTGTCGCAGGCGATCCACGGCGAGGCCGCGCCGTCCTGGTGGCCGTCGGCGGTCTCCTTGGGGCCCTTGCCGTCCCAGTGCCGCACCAGCGTCGGGTTGTAGTAGTTGACGCCGAGCACGTCCAGCGGCTGGTTGGCGATCGCGGTGTCGCCGTCGCGCACGAACGACCAGTCGGTCACCCCGGCGGTGTCGGCGAGCAGGTCGGCCGGGTAGGCGCCCTCCAGCATCGGGCCGAGGAAGGCCCGGTTGGCCAGCGCGTCCGTGCGCCGCACCGCGTCCGCGTCGGCCTCGGACACGCCGCGGATGTGGTGCAGGTTGAGCGTGACCGACATCTGCGCGTCCTTGGCCGCGGTCGAGCGCAGCGCCTGCACGGCCAGGCCGTGGCCCAGGTTGAGGTGGTGCACGGCGGCCAGCGCGGCGGCCGGCTCGGTGCGCGCCGGGGCGTGCACGCCGGAGGCGTAGCCCAGGTAGGCCGAGCACCACGGCTCGTTCAGCGTGATCCAGGTCCGTACGCGGTCGCCGAGCGCCTCGCCCATGATCCTGGCGTACTCGGCGAAGCGCTGCGCGGTGTCGCGGTTCGGCCAGCCGCCCGCGTCCTCCAGCTCCTGCGGCAGGTCCCAGTGGTAGAGGGTGGCGACCGGCGCGATGCCCCGGCTCAGCAGGCCGTCCACGAGCCGCTGGTAGAAGTCGAGCCCGGCGGCGTTGACCGGACCGCTGCCGCCCGGCTGCACGCGCGGCCAGGAGATGGAGAAGCGGTAGGCGCCGACGCGCAGCTCGGCCAGCAGGTCGAGGTCCTCCTCCAGCCGGTGGTAGTGGTCGCAGGCCACGTCGCCGGTGTCGCCGTTGGCGACCAGGCCGGGCGTGTGGGAGAAGGTGTCCCAGATGGACGGGCCGCGGCCGTCCTCGTTCCAGGCGCCTTCCACCTGGTAGGCGGCGGTGGCGGTGCCCCAGACGAAATTGTCGGGAAAGGTGGACATGTCACTCCTTGTGGGCAAAAGGTGATCTCAGGAAGAGGGAGGTTCAGGGGGCGGCGGCCCGGCGGCTTCCGCCGGGACCTGTGCGGCGGGTGATCATCCTGCGGCGCCGCCCGTGGGGACCAGCGCGGCGACCTCGCGGGGCGCCAGCGTCACGGAGCCCTCGGCGGTGGCGCCGGTGAGCAGGTCGTCGGCGCGTTCCGGCAGCTCCACCCGTACGGTGTCCGTCCCGTGGTTGAGCACGAACAGCACCTCGCCGCGGCGCACCGCCTCCACGCCGGGCGGCAGCGCGGGCAGTACGCCCGTCACGCCCGCGTCGGCCAGCACCCGCTCGGCCAGCGCGGCGAGCGCGGCCGGCTCGGGCATGGTGCCGACGTACCAGGCCAGGCCGTCGCCGTGCCGGTGGCGGGTGACGGCGGGCAGCCCGGCCAGGCCGCCTGAGGCGTACTCGGCCACCACCTCGGCGCCTTCGGCCGCCAGCAGCTCGGTCCAGGTGTCGGCGGTGAACTCCGCGCCGCCCTGCCAGCGGCACCGTACGGGCTCGCCCACGGGCTGCCACTCCTCGCCGGAGGCGCCGAGCACCTCGCGCAGCGGCGCGGGGAAGCGCCCGATGCGGATGTGCGCGCGCGGGTCCGCCACCCCGGAGAACGGGCCCACCACGAGCACCCCGCCGCGCCGGACGTAGGCGTCGAGACCGGCCGCCTGCTCGTCGCTGACGAGGAACAGGTTCGGCACCACGACCAGCGCGTACGCGTCCAGGTCCGCCCCCGGCGGCACCACGTCAACGGCGACGCCGCGCTCGAAGAACGGCACGTAGTAGCGCAGCAGCTGCTCGTCGGCGTTGAGCCGGTCGCTGGGCCGCCCGCGCTCCTCCAGCGCCCACCAGCTCTCCCAGCCGAACATCATCGCCACCCGCGCCGGCACCTCCGTGCCCGCCACGCCCGACAGCCTGCGCAGCTCCCGGCCGTGCTCGCGCACCGCGCGGTGCAGCCGCGTCTCGGGCCGGCGTGCGGCACCATCGCGGCGTGGAAGCGCTCGGCGCCGAAGCGGGAGGCCCGCCACTGGAAGTAGCAGAGCCCGTCCGCGCCGCGCGCCAGCGCCTGCAGCGACTCCAGGCGGAACTGTCCCGGCGGCTTGGGCAGGTTGTGCGGGCGCCAGTTGACGGCGCTGGTGGCCTGCTCCATCAGCAGCCACGGCCGGCCCTTGGCCAGGCCGCGCATGAGGTCGTGGGTGAGCGCGGTCCTGGCCGGGGTGAGCGGGTCGCCGGGCTCGGGGTAGCAGTCGTTGGCGACCACGTCCTCCTCCTCGGCCCACGCCCAGGAGTCGATGCCCTTGAACAGGCCCATGAAGTTCGTGGTGACCGGCACGCCGGGGGTGCGGGCGCGCAGCACGTCCCGCTGGGCGCGGAAGTGCGCGAGCATCTGGTCGGAGCAGAAGCGCCGCCAGTCCAGCCGCTGGCTCGGGTTGACGATGTAGGGGGCGGCGCGCGGCGGCAGCACCTCCGCCCAGTCGGAGTAGCCCTGGCTCCAGAACGTCGTGCCCCACGCCTCGTTGAGCCCGTCGAGGCCGCCGTACCGCTCGCGCAGCCAGCTCCGGAACGCGGCGGCCGAGGCGTCGCAGAAGCAGACCTGGCCGTACTCGTTGCCGACGTGCCACATCGCCAGCGCCGGATGACCGGCGTAGCGGTCGGCCAGCGCGGTCACAAGATCGAGGGAGCGCTCCCAATAAACGGACGAAGAAGGACAAAACTGGTTGCGCGCGCCGTACCAGAGCGTGTGGCCGTGCTCGTCCACGGGCAGCGTCTCCGGCCAGCGGTGGCCCAGCCACGGCGGCGGCGAGGCCGTCGGCGTGGCCAGGTCCACGCCGATGTCATGCGCGGCCATCAGGTCGAGCAGCCGGTCCAGCCAGCCGAAGTCGCGCTTGCCCGGCTCGGGCTCCAGCCGCGCCCAGCTGAACACGCCGACCGTGACCAGGTTGACCCCGGCGTCGCGCATCAGCGCGGCGTCCTGTGCCCACACCTCCTCAGGCCACTGCTCGGGGTTGTAATCCCCGCCGAACAGCAGTCCCCGTTTCTGGGTGAGGGTGTGCATACCGAGCTTCACGAAGCGGCTCCCGTACGAGGTGGTGCGGAACTGTCGCCGGTCACCAGCCGGCAAGGCACCAGGCGCTGCCGGGGCGGCCCGCCGCCGCCCAACCGGTCGATGAGCATGCGGGCGCCCAGCCTGCCCAGCTCCGCGCTGGGCGGCTCGAGCGTGGTCAGCCTGGGATGGAAGATCTCCGCGACCCGCGCCGACGCCAGCACGAGCAGCAGCGTCAGGTCGTCGGGCACGCGCAGGCCGCGCCGCGCCGCGGCGGCGAGCACGCCGGCCGCCGCCCGGTCGCCCATCACGGCCAGCGCCGTGACGTCGGGGCGGACGTCGAGCAGCGCGTCCAGCGCCCGCGCGCCCTCCTCGCGGGAGCCCGCGTGGCCGCCGTCCACGTAGTCGAGCCCGGCTTCGCGGGCGGCCGTGGCGAGCGCGGCGGAGGAGCGGACGGCCGGGCCGTACCCGGCCTCGAACGCGGCGGCGGGCGAGTTGACGAAGGCCAGCACCCGGTGGCCGAGCCCGGCCACGTGCGCCACGGCCTGCCGCGCCGTGGCGGCGAAGTCGATGTCGGCGTAGTCGATGCCCTCGGGGTCGCGGGTGCGCCCGATCATCGCGAACGGCACCCCGGCGCGCGCCAGGAACGCCGGCCGCTCGTCGTCGAGCCGCACCTCCATCAGCAGCACGCCGTCCACCAGCCCGAGCCCGGTCAGGTGGCGCAGCTCCTCGACCGGGGCGGCGCTCTCCGGGGAGAGCAGCACGTGGTAGCCGAGCTCCTTGGCGGCCTCGGCCGCGGCGGTGGCGAAGCCCATCCCCGTCGGGCCGAAGCCGCCGGCCGGCGGCGGGAACAGCAGCGCGAGGATCCTCGTGCGCTTGCTCTGCAGGCCCCTGGCCAGCAGGTTCGGCCGGTAGCCGAGCTCGCGGGCGGCCTGCTCGATGCGCAGCTTGGTGGCCGCCGCCACCGGACGGGTGCCGTTGAGCGCGGCCGAGACGGTGCTGACGGCCACCTGCGCGCGTGCTGCCACGTCGCGCAACGAGGTCATGGCGCTCCAACGGTCGATATGAGAAATCGAAACGTTTCGACAACCTAAAGTCCGATTTGCGGCGTTGTCAATGGTGGAGCGCGGCCATCTCGAACGCTGGACGGGCGGCGGGCGCCATCGCGCCCGCCGCCCGCCGGTGTGCGCGGGTCAGTACACGTACGGCCAGCCGGCCGAGTCCCAGCCGATGAGGTTGATCCCGAGCTTCGGCGTGCCGTTGTCGTTGCGGTCGTAGTAGTGGTAGACGAGCAGGTCGCCGTCCACGTCCGACATCAGGCTCTGCCCGCCGGGGCCGACGACCTGATCGTGCGTCTCCAGCACCATCGTGCCGCCGCCGTCCAGCATCCGGCGGCCCGAGCGGTCCACGTACGGGCCGGTGGGGCTGGTCGAGCGGCCCACCTTGATCTTGTACGTGCTGTCCAGCCCGGCGCAGCACCGGTCGTAGGAGGCGAACAGGTAGTAGTAGTTCCCGTGCCGGATGATCGCGGGCGCCTCCACCGCGTACGGCGCGTCAGGCCGGGTGGCCAGGTGGTAGAGCGTGCGGTCGGAGGAGTGGCGCTTGCCGGTCGCCGGGTCGAGCCTGATCATCCTGATGCCCGTCCAGTACGACCCGAAGCTCAGCCACCACCGGCCCTGGGCGTCCACCAGCAGGTTGGGGTCGATCGCGTTGTGGTCGGAGCCGGTGGTCGTGGAGTAGACGATGCCCTGGTCGGTCCAGGTGCCCGGCTGGCCGGTCGAGCTGGTGGCCAGGCCGATCGCCGAGTTGTTCGATCCGAAGCTGGAGACCGCGTAGTACATCAGGTATCTCCCGCCCTGCTGGGAGATGTCGGGCGCCCACGGGTCGTTGCCCGACGAGTACGTACGCCACCACGACGGCGGCGTGCCGAAGGCGTTGCCCGCCCTGGTGAAGTGGATGCGGTCGGTCGAGGTCCGGGCCTCCAGGTAGCCGTGGGTGGAGTAGAGCACGTAGCCGGACGGGGTGCGGATCATCGTGGGGTCGTGCACGACCACGTCACCGGTGACCCGGCCGGGGCCGGGATAGGCGAGCGCGGCCGCGGTGAGCGTGAGCGCCGCCGCGGCGGCGGCGGCGAGACGGGACAGGCGGCGCAAGGGTCCTCCTTCGAACGGGAAAGGTGACCGCTTCGCCTGCCGGACGCTGCGCCGGTTGCGTCGCAGGCAATGTAGGCGCGGTTTTCCGCGAGCGTCAACCCTGGGGTGCGCGGGCGTGAAAGTTACATGGCACCGGCTCCCGTCGCTTGCTCCTGAGCTGCGGCGATGCGGTGCGGCGCGGGGGCGGGTCTTGACGCGGCGGCTTGACGTTCGTAGGTTCGGGCCGCTTTCGAACCGTGATGTTAGCGCTAACATCAGCGCTCGGCATCAGCGCCGCCGGAAGCTGCGCCGCGTCACCCGCACCGGCCGGACGGCCCCGCGTCCGGCCGGGCTCCGCCGTGGCCGTGATCCGGCCTGACAGTCTCAGCGCGGTGCCCCATGGCCTGGCCCGCTGCGCCTGGCCCGCTGCGGCCGGCTCCGGGCGGCGGGCTCAGCTCGGTGGGGGCAGGAGAGCGGCGGCGGGCTCAGCTCGGTGGGGGCAGGGGAGCGGCGGCGGGCTCAGCTCGGTGGGGGAGCGGTGGAGCGGCGCTGGATCAGCTCGATCGGCCCGGCCAGCACCTCGGCCACCGTCGCGTCCGGGTCGAGGCCGCCCAGCAGCGTCACCCCGCGCCGGCCCAGCTCGGCCAGCGGCATCCGGACGGTGGTGAGCGCCGGGTTGAGATAGCCGGCCAGGTCGAGATCGTGCACCGCGACGATCGACAGGTCGCGCGGGATCTCCAGCCCGGCCGCCCGCGCGGCGTCCATCGCCCCGATCGCCGAGGCCACGTTCGCGACGAACACCGCCGTCGGCCGCTCGCCCTCGGGGGCGTTCGCGAGCAGCCTGGCCATCGCCGCCGCCCCGCCCGCGGGCGTGTAGTCGGCCGCCGTGATCGGCCCCTCCGGCAGGCCGGCGTCGCGCATGGCCGCCGAGTAGCCCGCCGACCTGCGCGCGGCCGTGTCGGCGCGGGACGGGCCCGCCAGATGCGCGATGCGGCGGTGGCCGAGGCGTACCAGGTGCTCGACGGCGAGCGCGGCGGCCCGCTGGTCGTCGAGGATGACGTAGCGCTTGACGCCCCTGCTGCGGTTGTTGAGCATCAGCCACGGGATCGCCGCCCGGTCGAGCTGCGCGGTCAGGCCGGAGTCGTCGCCGGTCCCGGCCAGCAGCAGCCCGTCGATGCGGCCCTGCCCGATGCGGTCCATGTACTCGCCGAGCCCGGCCCCGATCGCGCTGCCGGTGACCAGCACGTAGCCCTGCGCGGCCGCCTCCGCCTCCGCGCCCTTGATGATCTCGGCGTAGACGGGGTTGGCGAAGTCGGGGATGAACAGCCCGAACATGTGCGCCCGCGAGGTGCGCAGGCTGCGCGCGGCCACGTTCGGCCGGTAGCCCAGCTCCTCGATGGCGGCGAGCACGCGCTCGCGCGTCTCCTGCCGGATGTTGAGCGTCGGGTCCTTGTTGACGACCCGCGAGACCACGGCCCTGTCGACCTTCGCGACCGCGGCGACGTCGGCGAGCGTCACGCGGGCGCGCTTCATGACGGCGATCCCGGGCGTACGCTCTGGCCGCTGTCCATCGACCGGTAGAGCGCGTCGAGCAGGCGCAGCGTTCCGAGGTTGTCGGCGCCCGAGGTCTCCGGCTCGCCGCCCTCGGCGATCGCCCGCAGCAGCGACCCCATCGGCCCGGCCACCGCGTCGGGCAGCCAGCGCCGGGTCACCGGGTACGGCAGCCAGCCGTCCGTCGGCAGCACCCGGCTGTTCACCTCCAGGGTGTCGGGGCGGCCGTGCGGATAGTCGTACAGCAGGCCGAGCGTGCCCTTGATCGCGCCCTCGGTGCCGTCGATGCGGAAGGTCGCCTCGCCGTCGCCGGTGCGGTTCTCGTGGGTGGCGTGCACCAGCGCCCGCACCTCGCCCGGATAGACCAGCGTGCTCATCGTGCGCGTCTCGCCCTTGGCGACCTGCCCCGGCGTGCGGCTGCCGGTGCAGAAGACCAGCTCGGGGTCGCCCAGCACGGATCTGATCGCGTCGAGGTAGTGGATCGAGTGGTAGACGATCTCCAGCCGGTCGGTGGTGACCAGCCAGTCCCAGGCGCTCCAGTCGGTGAAGATGTCGACGGTGAACGTCATCGCCGTCGGCGCGCCGATCCACCCCTGACGCACCATGGCGCGGGCGGCCGCGATGCCCTCGTCGAAGCGGAGCTGCTGGTTGACCGCGATCTTGCGGCCGGCCTTGCCCGCCAGCTCCACCAGCTCCCGCCCGGTGGCCACGTCGGGCGCGAACGGCTTCTGGCACAGCAGGTGCTTGCCCGCCTCCAGTGCCTGCCGCGCGATGCCGGGCTGCGCGGCCGGCGCGACCGCGATGTCCACGACCTCGGCCCGCTCGTCGGCCAGCAGCTCCTCCAGCGACCCGTACACGCGCGGCACCCCGTGCCGGGCGGCCACCTCGGCGGCGCGTTCCGCGTTCAGGTCGTACAGGCCGGTCACCTCCAGCCCGGCCTGCCGGTAGGCGGGCAGGTGGGCCACGTCCACGATGGCCCCGGCGCCCACGATCGCGACCGGCCGGCGGTGCCCGGCCGGGATCGTCAGATCGGCGGCGGCCGCGATGGGCGCGAAAACGTCGATCACTGCTCCTCCATCCCGTAGAAGCGGGCCGCGGTGCCGCCGAGCACCTGCGCGCGGCCGGCCTCGTCCAGGCCCGACAGCGCGACCAGCGTCTCCCGCCACACCTTGGCGTAGTCGCCGGCGAGCGTGGCGACCGGCCAGTCGCTGCCGAACATCAGCCGCTCGGGGCCGAACAGCTCGATCGCGTGCTCGACGTACGGCCGCAGGTCCTCACCCGTCCACGTCTCGGCGTCGGCCGCGGTGTTGAGCCCCGACACCTTGGCGTACACGTCCGGGCACTCCGCCGCCCTGGCCAGCAGCGACGCCCAGGGCTCCCAGCCCTTCTCCTTGATCGGCGGCTTGGCCAGGTGGTCGATCACCATGCGCAGCCCCGGCACCCGCTCGGCCAGCACCGGCACGTGCTCCAGGTGGCGCGGCAGCACCGCCACCACGTCGAACGGCACCCCGGCCGCCGCCAGCAGCTTCAACCCTTCGATCACCGGCTCCTGCAGCACCCAGTCGGGGTCGGGCTCGTCGTGGATGAGGTGCCGGACGCCCGCGAACTTCGGATGCCGCCGGTACCGCTCCAGCGCCTCGGCCGCCTCCTCGGGCCGCAGCAGCGGCACCCAGCCGACCACCGCGCCGATGACGTCGTAGGCGTCGGCCTGGGCGAGCATCGCGCCGGTGTCCTCATAGGAGTCCATCGCCTGCACCAGGACCGTGCGGTCCACCCCGGCCGCGGTGAGCTGGGGCAGCAGCTCCGGCGGCTCGAACGTACGGAAGATCGGCCCCGACTCCGGCGTCAGCCAGGGGTACGAACCCGTCTCCAGGTTCCAGAAGTGCTGGTGGGCGTCGATGACGGTCATCCAGCTCCCCTTCCCATGATCAATCGTTTGAGCGTCACAAGGTAGCAGGAGGTTGGACGAGCTCCAGCGTGATCTCGTCCGGGTCGAGGAAGTAGCAGGCGTAACCGCCCTTGTTCACGCCCGCGGTGATCTCGGCGGGCGGGTTGACGAAGCGCACTCCCGCGGCCGACAGCCTGGCGTGCTCGGCGCGGGCGTCCTCGACGGTGAGCGCCAGGTGGGCGGCGCCGGGCAGGTGGCGGGCCGGGTCGCGGGGCGCACCGCGCGGCCGGACGTACTCGACCAGCTCCAGGTCGTGGGTGGAGACGCCGCGCGGCTGTCCCGGCACCGCGAGCTGGGCCACCCGCAGCACCGCGTCGGGGTAGCCGACCAGGCGGCGGGTGTAGTCGTTGTCCTGCACCTGCGTGTGCACGAGCGTGAAGCCGAGCAGGTCGCGGTAGAAGGCCACGCTCCTGTCCAGGTCGGCCACCGTGAACGAGAAATGCCAGACGCCTCTCATCGCATCGCCTCCTGTCCGGCGGCCGGCCGCGCCGCCGTCAGCCCTTGACCAGTCCCCGTACCTCCGCCGCGATCCTGGCGGCGTCCGGCACCAGCGCCCCGGCCAGCACCGGCGCGGCCGGGATCCGCACGTCCGGCGTGCCGATCCTGATCGGCGGCGCGAGCAGGGGCGCCCCCGCCTCCGTGACCCGGGCGACGACCTCGGCGCCGAAGCCGCCGGTGACGTTCGCCTCGTGGACGACCGCGAGCCGGCCCGTGCGCGACACCCCCGCGAGCACCGCGTCGAGGTCGAACGGGTTCAGCCACGGCGTCTCCAGCACCTGCGCCTCGATGCCCTCCCCGGCCAGCCGTCCCGCCGCATCCAGCACCCGGTGCGTCATCGCGCCCCAGGTCACGATCGTCACGTCCGAGCCGTCGCGGCGGGTGCGCGCCCCGCCCACCGGCCTGACCGCGCCGCCCGTCTCGACCGGCTCCTTGGGGCCGAAGTAGAGCGTGCGGTTCTCGATCACCAGCACCGGGTCGTCGCAGTGCACCGCCGTCACCAGCAGGTCGTAGGCGTCCTGCGGGGTGCTCGGCATGCACACCCGCAGCCCCGGCACGTGCAGGAACAGCGCCTCCAGCGACTGCGAGTGCTGCGCGCACGCGCCCGGCGCGTTGCCCTGCTGCGTACGGATCGTCAGCGGCGCCGCCAGCCGGCCGCCCGACACGTAGCGCACGTTGGCCGCCTGGTTGACGATCTGGTCCAGCGCCACCAGCGAGAAGTCGGCCCACATGATCTCCACGATCGGGCGGCGGCCGAACATCGCCGCGCCCACCGCGCTGCCCAGGATCGCCGACTCGCTGATCGGGGTGTCGAAGACCCGCTCGCCGTACCGCCCGCGCAGCCCCCGCGTCACCCCGAACACGCCGCCCGGCACGGCCACGTCCTCGCCGTAGACCAGCGTCTCCGGCAGCTCCTCCATCACCCGGTGCAGGGCCGCGTTCACGGCCTCACCGTAGGTCAGCTCACGCATACAGGTGCTCCCTCGCTGTGGCGGGGTCGGCGAGCGGCTCCGCCTGCGCGGCCGCCGCCGCGGCCGCCATCTCCTCGCGGGCCCGCCGCTCCACCGCGTCGATCTCCGCCTCCGGCACGCCGTCGGCCAGCAGGCCCGCGCGCAGCCGCGCGATCGGCTCCCTGCTCCTGATCCGGTCCAGCTCGCCCGGCTGCCGGTAGGTCTCGGCGTCGCCGATGTAGTGGCCGACCAGCCGGTCCGTCATGCACTCCAGCAGCGTCGGCCCGCCGCCCTCCCGGGCCACCTCGATCGCGTCGCGCACGTGGAAGCGCACCGCCTCGGCGTCGTTGCCGTCCACGCGCCGGCCCGGCATCCCGTATCCGGCGGCGCGCTCGGACAGGCGCGGGTTGCCCACCATGCCGGAGATCGGCGTCAGCTCCGAGTAGCGGTTGTTCTCGCAGATGAACACCACCGGCAGCCGGAAAGCGGCGGCGAAGTTCAGCGCCTCGTGCACCGCGCCCTGGTTCATCGCGCCGTCGCCGAACACGCTCACCGCGACCCGGCCGGAGCCGTCGTACCGGCCCGCCAGCGCCGCGCCGCAGGCCAGCGGCGCGCCCGCGCCGACGATCGAGTTCTCGCCGTGAAAGCCGTAGTCGGCCGCGGTGAAGTACGCAGAACCGCCGCGCCCGCCGTTGACCCCGCCCGCCCGGCCCATCAGCTCCGCGAACAGCGGCTGCGCGGGAACCCCACGGGCCAGCGCCCAGCCGTGCCCCCGGTAGGTCGCGAACAGCGCGTCCTGCGGATCCAGCTCGCCGCACGCGCCGACCGGGATCGCCTCCTGCCCGATGCACAGGTGCACCGACCCGACGATGGGGCCCTGCGCCCGCAGCTCCCGCACCTGCTCCTCGAACGCGCGGATCCGCCACATGGCCAGCAGGTCCGCCAGCCGTCTCTCACTCATGCTCGTGCCTCCAGGCCTTCAGGGCCGCGGCGCAGATGGCCCCGGCGTCGCCGATGTAGGACTCCGGCGGGATGGGCAGCGGGCCCAGGCTCTCCAGGTCGCCCGGCCCGGCCGTCTCGCGCAGCGCGTCGGCCAGCGCCCTGCCGTGCTCGCGCGCCTCGTGCGCCGCCCGGTAGACCAGGTCGTGCGCGCGCTCGCGGCCCAGCGCGGGCGCCAGGCGCATCATGTACGCCTCCGCCATGATCAGGCCGCCCTCCGCGTCCAGGTTGGCGCGCATCGCCTCCGGATAGACGCGCAGGCCGCCCGCCACGTCGGCGGCCGTGGCCAGCGCGCCCGCGGCCAGCTCGGCCAGCAGCGGCACCACGTACCACTCGACCTGCCACTCGCCGGCCGCCCGCTCGTGCCCGGCCTCCATCGCGCGGAACAGGCCCGAGCTGAGCGCGCCCGCCGTGCCCGACATGCCGATCACCGCCTCGCAGCCGATCGGGTTGGCCTTCTGCGGCATCGTCGACGAGGCGCCCCGGTGATGGCCGCCCGCCTCGCGCACCTCGCCCACCTCGGTCCGCGACAGGTCCACGACCTCGCGGGCGAAGCGGGCCGCCGTCGCCGCCAGCGACGCGCACGTCACGCCGAACTCCGCCACGCCGTCCCTGGCCACGTGCCAGGGCACCTCGGTCGTGCGCAGGCCCAGCTCGCGCGCCATCGCCGCGCGCACCTGCGACGAGCGCCCGCCCATGGCGGCCGAGGTGCCGCCCGCGCCGAACAGCGACACCACCCGCACCTGCCGCGCCGCCGCCGCCACCCGTTCGCGCTGCCTGGTCACCTCCGCGAGCAGCACCGCCATCTTCGCCCCGAACGTCGTCGGCACCGCCTGCTGGGCGTGCGTGCGGGCGGCGATCACCGTGCCGGCGTGCTCCTCCACCAGCCGCGCCACCGCGTCACCGAACGCGCCGAGCAGCTCCGCCAGCCGGTCGAGCGCCTCGCCGAGCTGTAGCGCCAGACCGGTGTCCATGATGTCCTGGGTGGTCGCGCCGTAGTGCACGCGGCCGTCGGGACCCTCCGGCAGCGCCGCGGAGATCATCCGTACGAGGGGGAGTATCGGGTAGCCCACGTTGACCGCCTCCGACCACAGGCGGGGCATGTCCACCGTCGCCGGCACGCACGCCGCGGCGATGGCCGCCGCGTCCCCGTGGCCGATCACGCCCGCTTCGGCCTGCGCCCTGGCCAGCGCCGCCTCGGTGCGCAGCCAGGCCAGCACCGTGCGCTCGGCGGAGAAGATCTCGGCCATCGCGGCGTCGCCGAACAGCTCGGGCAGCAGTTTGAACGTCTGCTTGCTCAAGGTCAGTTCATCTCCAGTCCGCCGTCGACGTTCAGGGCCTGGCCGGTCACGAACGACGCCAGGTCGCTGGCCAGGAACAGCACCGCCGACGCCACCTCCTCGGGCCGCCCGGGGCGCTTGAGCGGCGTGCGCCCGCTGACCTCCTTCAGGTGGCTCTCGCCGGCCCGCGGGCCGAAGCGGCGGTCGCGGTCGCTGAGGATCTCCTCCCACATGGGGGTGAGGAAGACGCCGGGGCAGACCGCGTTCACCCGGACGGGGGCCAGCGCTTCCGCCGCCGACTTGGTCAGCGACAGCAGCGCCGTCTTGGCCGCCGAGTAGTGGGCCGCGTTCGGCCGTCCCGAGCGGGCGGCCACCGAGGCCAGCGTCACGATCGAGCCGCCGCCCTGCCCGGCCATCCTGCGGCCGGCCGCCTGCGTCAGCCAGAAGGTGGCGTTGAGGTTGACGTCCACGACGCGCAGCCACTCATCGGGCTCGATGTCGAGCAGCGGCGTGGTGCGCATGATCCCGGCGCAGTTGACCAGCACGTCGATGCGGTCGAGATCGGCGACCAGGGAGACGGCCTGGGCGCGGTCGGTCAGGTCGGCGGGCCGCGCCGCGACGCCGAGCTCGGCCGCCGCCTCGGTCAGGCGCGGGCCCTCCAGGTCGGAGAGCACGACGTCGGCTCCCGCGTCGGCCAGGGCGCGGGCGCAGGCGAACCCGAGGCCGCCCGCGCCGCCGGTGACGAGCGCGGTGCGGCCGGTCAGGTCGATCGTGACAGGCATCCCCTCTCCCTCTGCCTCGGTCAAACGATTGACCGCACGATAACAGCGCGGCTGGAAATGGAACAAGGGGGCGTTCAATCGTTTTTATCGGGATATTTCGCTGAATGGGCGGTTTGACGGCGCGCGGTGGTGGCCGCGGTCAGCGGTCACGGCGGCGGGGCGGGCCGGTGACCGCGGCGGCTTCGTCGCGCGTCCCGTGGCCGCTGCGGCGGCGGGGCTCAGTGTCGCGCCGCCGCCGCAGCGCGCCTCGTCACGAGCCGTCTTTCCAGCCCAGCTCCTCGTAGAAGGCGCGGCGCGCCCGCGCGAACGCCTCCCGGTCGAGCACGGCGCCCTCGTACGGGCCCTCCGCGATGGGCTCGTCGTGCAGCCGCGCCGGCAGCTCCTCGCTCAGCCGGTCGGGGAAGTCCTGCGCGTCCGCCCCGGCGTCGCGGCCCTCGCGCAGGGCGTACGCGCGCATCCCGTCCAGCCTCGCCTGGCCGGCCGCGAGCAGGTCCTTGAGCGTGAACTTCTCCCCGAGCACGGCCGTCACCAGCGAGATCAGGTGATCGACGGTGAGCGGGCGGGTCGGCGTCGAGGCGAACACGCACAGGTTCAGCGCGTCCAGCGCGCTCCACAGCCGCAGCAACCGGGCGCTGCGCCGGCCCCGCTCCTCGTTCAGCCGCCCGGCCGGCGCGGGTGCCGCGCCGACCCTGGCGGCCTCGGGGAAGCTGTAGCCGAGCCCGGCGACCGGGTCGAAGTCGAGGTCGTGCTCAAGGGCGTCGTAGCGCGGGCCGCCGGGTGCCAGGGCGTACCCGAGCCCGAGCCCCGGCTGCGGGCGCGGGTCGAAGCACGGCAGCTCGGCGCCCTTGGCCGTCATCGCGTACGGCACCGCCTCGGGGCCGATGCGCCGCGCCGCCCTGGCCGAACCCTCCGCCAGCAGGTCGCCGAGGGCGCCCGAGCGGGTGGCGACGTCCTCGATCAGGCTCTTGAGCGCCGCCGTGTCACCGAACGCGGGACCGTCCGGCAGCAGCCCGCGCTGCGCGCACTCCATCGCGAACGCGAGCGTGCCGCCCAGCGAGACCACGTCGAGGCCGAGGTCGTTGCAGCGGGCGTTGGCGGCGAGCACGGCGTCGAGGTCGTCGATGCCGAGGTTCCAGCCGAGCGACAGGAACGCCTCCTGGCCCAGCCCGCCGGTCCGCCGCTCGCCGCCGCCGGGCGGGGCGAAGATCTTGATGCAGTCGTTCGGGCAGCCGGGGCAGCAGCCGGAGGTGGACACCGCGCGGCCGTCGTAGTCCTCGGTGGCAGGGACGCGCAGGCCGGGCTCGCCGGTCTCGGAGAAGTTGCGGACCGAGGCGTAGCCGGGGGCGAGCGGATCGATCCAGCCCGCGAACCCCGGCACGCTCGCCTGGAGCGCGGCGAGCGGGTTCGTGGCCAGCGCGCCGCGGTAGTAGGTGTCCAGCGCGGCTATCTTGCCCGGGTCGGCCACCTCGGCGGGCGCGCCGCCGCCCGCGCACACGATGGCCTTGAGGTTCTTGGACCCGAACACCGCGCCGAGCCCGTACCGGCCCGCCGCGAAGGCGTGATCGGTCACCACGGAGGCGTACCGCACCAGGTGCTCGCCCGCCGGGCCTATCGCCGCCACGTGCGCCTCGCCGCCGTGCTTCGCGCGCAGCGCGTCCGTGGTCTCGGCCACTCCCAGCCCCCGCAGCTCGGGACACGCGTGCACGCTCACCCGGCCGTCCTCGACCAGCACGTACGACAACCGCTCCGCACGCCCCGTCACCGCCAGCGCCCGCGCACCGGACGCCCGCATCCCCGCCGCGAACGGTCCAAGCGCGTGCGCCTCACCGGCCACACCCGTCAACGGCGACTTCGCCAGGAACACCGCCTTGGCCAGCCCCGGCGCCAACGTCCCGCCGAGCATTCCCGCGGCGACGTACAGCAGAGTGCGCGGGTCGTACGGGTCGAGCCCCGGCACCGTCCGCTCGTTCAGCAACCGCAGGCCGAGCACGGTCCCGCCGTAATGTCCCTTCTCCGAAGTCCGGTCTTCCTTCTCGACGTCTCCGCTGGTCACATCAACGATGAACGGCATTCGCCCGGCCTCCTGGAGTCAAACGAGGGGATCGGGCGGCACAACATCACATGACGCGGAAAAAGCGCAACCCTTCACTCCGAAACCCCGTCTCGGCAGGCTGTCCCGCGCCCCGCCTCGGCAGGCGGCGCCCGCCGGAACTCCCTGAGTGCGCTCGCCGGCTCGCCTCCCGGTACATCCGCCACCACCCGGGACACCGCACCCTCGCCCGCCGCGCCACCGGGCGGGACATTCGCCCCGGCCTGCCGTTCCTTCACCCGAAGCCGGTCCGCGCCACCGGCGGGACCGCCCCGGCCTGCTGTTCCTTCACCCGAAGCCGGTCTGCGCCACCGGCGGGACCGCCCCGGCCTGCTGTTCCTTCACCCGAAGCCGGTGCCCTCCGGTTCTCGCCCGAGCTCCCAGCGCGCGTGCTCGGCCGTTCGGCGCGCCGTCGCTCGCCTGGCCGTGGCGCGCGCGAGGCACCCTGCGCCGAGCCGTCCGGGCCGCGGCCTCTCCGACGGGCGAAAGTGGAGCGGACATAGGTGATAAGTCAGTGATCTTCCGGGCAGTGTCCGGGGTGATGCCCACCCTTGACCTCATGCTGGCCCTCGGCGGCGCGGCCGCGCTGCTCGCCGCCATCCTGCCCGACGTGCTGGCCCGCCGCCCCGTCTCCCTGCCGCTGGTCTACCTGGTGGCAGGCGTGCTGCTGTTCGCGTTACCCATCGGCCTGCCCGACCCCGACCCGATCGTCCACCGTACGGCGCTCGAGCACATCGCCGAGCTGTGCGTCGTGATCTCCCTCATGGGCGCGGGCCTGGCCATCAACCGGCCGGTCGGCGCGCGCCGCTGGTCCACGACCTGGCGGCTGCTCGGCCTCGCCATGCCGATCACCGTGCTCATGGTGGCCGCGGCGGCCGTCGCGCTGCCCGGCTGGCCGTTCGCGGCGGCGCTGCTGCTCGGTGCCGTACTCGCGCCCACCGACCCGGTGCTCGCCTCCGACGTGCAGGTCGGCGAGCCCGTGGACGCCGAGAACGCCGACGACGAGGTCCGCTTCGCCCTCACCTCCGAGGCGGGGCTCAACGACGGGCTCGCCTTCCCCTTCGTGTACGCCGCCATCGCCGTCGCCGTGTCCACCGGCGCCGGCCGCCTGGGGGAGTGGGCGCTGACCGACGTGCTCCACCGCACCGTCGCCGGCCTGGCGTCGGGCCTGCTGATCGGGTACCTGCTCGGGAGGCTGTTCTTCCACGGCGCGGCGGGCGGGCGGCCCCTGTCGGAGCGCCGTGACGGGTTCGTCGCGCTGGCGGCCACCTTCCTGGCGTACGGGGTGACGGAGCTGATCCACGGCTACGGCTTCATCGCCGTGTTCGTCACCGCCTGCGCCATCAGGAACGCCGAGCGCGGGCATGGCTACAACAACGTGCTGCACGGGTTCGTCGAGCAGCTCGAACGGCTGTTCACCGCCTGGCTGCTGCTCCTGCTCGGCGGGTTCGTCGCCACCGGCGGGCTGGCGGCGCTCACCTGGCGCGGCGCGGCCGTCGGGCTGCTGCTCGTGCTGGTGATCCGGCCGCTGGCGGGCTGGCTGAGCCAGTGGCGCGGCCGCGCGGGGCCCAGGGAGCGGCTGGCCGTCTCGTTCTTCGGCATCCGGGGGATCGGGTCGCTGTTCTATCTGGCGTACGCGCTGGGCGAGGCGGACTTCGGCGTACCCGCCGAGGAGCTGTGGGCGGTGACCGGGTTCACGATCGTCGTCTCGGTGGTGCTGCACGGCGTGACGGCCACGCCGGTGATGCGGCGCGTGGACGCCATCCGCGACCGCCGCGCCGCCGCGTCAGAGGGCTGACGCCGGCCGGGACCTCGCGCCTGGTCGCCAAGGGTGCTCAAGGCGGGCCGAGGCTCCAGACGTGCAACCTGCCCCGCTCGTCCGCCCCGGCGACGACGGGCCGGCCGTCCAGCTCGGCGATCGCCACGTGGTAGACGGCGCTTTCGTCACGGAGACCGAGATGGCCGATGACCTCGCCGTCGTCCAGGTTCCAGACCCGTACGGTCACCTTGCCGCCGGGAGCGTGCGCCGCCACCGCGATCGGCGTGTCGCCCAGCAGGCCCGCGACCAGCGCCGTCACGCCCCGGTCGTCGGGGCTCCAAGAGCTGAAGTTCCACTTGCCGATGCGTTCGCCGGTCGCCAGATCGTGCACGCGCAGGGTGGCGTCGAAATGCGTGGAGACCAGCGCCGGCGCGCCCTTGACCCGCGCGCACGCCACCAGCTCGATGCCGCCCTCCTCGCCCGTCGTGAACGAGCGCAGCAACGTCCCCGACGACAGCCGCCAGAGCCGCACCCGGTTCGCGCCGTCACCCGTCACCAGGAGGTCCTCGCCGTCCAGGTGGCCGAACGTCAGGCACTTGACGCCCCCGAAGTGGTCGGTGAGGCCGGGGCCGATCTGCTCGCCGGTGGCGACGTCCCACAGGCGGACCAGGCTGTACTGGTCTTGGACGAGGTCGTGCCGCTCCGACACCGCCACCGCGCGGCCCGCCACGGTGACGCCCCTGATCCGGTCCTTCGCCCGGTGATCGGCCAACCGCTTGCCGGAGGCGTCCCACAGGCGCATCCGGCCGTCCTCGTGCCCGGACACCACGACCGTCCGGCCGTCCAGGGTGCCCGCCGCCACCGACGTCACCCCGTCACCGCCGTCGCCCAGCCGCGCCGCGGGGCTGCGCATGTCCCAGCCGAACAGGACGCCCTTGCCGGTGCCGCACACCACCGTGCCCCCGGCCGCGGCCAGCGCCGTCGGGTCCCCGTCCTTACCGCGCGGCAGCGCCGCCGGGCCGGCGATCTCCGCCCCGAACGGCTCCACCGTCGTCTCGGCCGACGGGGTTCCGGTTTCTGCACGCCCGTCCGCCGCCTGACTCGGCGACATCTCGCCGCCCGGCCGCCCGTCGTCCTGACCCGCGGGACCGCCGTCCGGCCGCAGCAGCAGGAACGCCGACCCGCCGAGGGCCGCCGCCACCACCCCGCCGATCAGCACCCGCCGACTGACCCCACCCTCCCGGCTCTCCTCGCCGTCGATCCCCGGGGCCTCGCCGGGCGCTTCGGGGGAGAGGCGACCGGGTGCTTCGGGCGAGGGCCGGCCGGGTCGCGGCGGGCGCGAACCAGGCGCATCCGGCCCGTGCGGCGCCGGCGCTGGCGTCGGTGCCGGTGCCGGTGCCGCGCCAGGGGTCGAGCCAGGTCCGTACGCGACCGGCCGCGCTCCTGACCCGCCGGCCCCGTGCCCGGAAGACGGCGCGACAGGGGACGCTCCTGAGAAGCCCGGCTCGCGTGCGGGCGGCGGAACGGCGGGAGACACACTTGAGCCGTCGGGTGGCGCGGCGGGGCGTGAGCCCGAGGCGGCCGCACCCTTTGCGGGCCGTCCTGAAGGACCGGTGCCGGGCGCTGGCGGGGCGGCGTCCGGAGCGGAGGCGGAGAGCGAGGAGACCGGGGATGAGATGGCCGGGCGGATCAGGGTGTTGAGCAGGTCGGCGGGGGAGGGGCGGTGAGCGGGGTCCTTGGCAAGGCAGGCTTCTACCAGGCCGCGCAGGGACGCGGGCACGCCGTCCAGGTCGGGCGCACCGCTCAGGATCCTGTTCATGATCACGGCCATCGCCTCGCCGCGGAACGGCGGGTGCCCCGTGGCCGCGAACACCATCGTCCCTGCCCAGCTGAACATGTCCGACGCAGGCCCCACCCGCTCGCCGCGGAACTGCTCGGGCGACATGTACGCCGGCGTCCCCACCGCCCCCGACGTCGCGGAGGTCGCGTCGAGAGCCTTGGCGATGCCGAAGTCGATGACGACGGGCCCGTCCGGCCCCATGAGGACGTTGCCCGGCTTGAAGTCCCGGTGCACGATCCCCGCCTGGTGGATGGCGGCCAGCGCGGTGAGCGTCGCGATCGCCAGCCGGTGCAGCGCACCGCCGGTGCGGGGCCCCGAGGTCCGTACGACGGTCAGGAGCGTGTCGCCGGGGACGTACTCGCTGACGATGTACGGCCGGTCGTCCAGCACGCCGACGTCCAGCACCGCCGCCGTGCAGAACGCGGCGACCCGCCGCGCCGCCTCCACCTCCCGCAGGAACCCGCGCTTGACGTCGCCGTCCTGGGCGAGATGGCTGTGCAGCAGCTTGACGGCGACCTCGCGCCCCTCGTCGCCGACGCCGCGATAGACGGTGCCCTGCCCGCCGGAGCCGAGCACGCCGAGGAGCCGGTAGCCGCCGACACGGTCGGGGTCGGTGGGACGGAGCGGGCGCATGTCCGGCATCCCGCTCCTTTCACGACCTTTGTTGGCGACCAATACGATAAGCCCGCCCGCGCCGCTTCCTCCCGAACCCCCGCCTGTCAGACACGGTCAGACAACCTCATGACCGCAGGGGGAGAAGACGTCCTCAGCCGCCATCGCGACCGATGCACCGGAGGCCAAGGGGCCGATGCCACGCCTCACGGCGACCGGCACCCCACCGCCTGACCACCTGATCCGGCTCTCGCCTCTCAAGCGGGCTCCCCGCTGCGCGGGAGGTCAGGCACTGGACGGGAGCGCCCGGGCACCGAACGGTCGCCGCGCATCGAGCAGGGGAGCCGCCTTGATGGCGAGCCGGCGGCGGGTCGCGGCCGATGCCCGGTCGCCGCTCACCGTCGGGCTGCCGGCCGGGGTCGCGACCCGGGAGCGCTGTTGCGGGCGCGGGCGTGCGTCGGGCAGGGGAGGCGAGGCCGCGCGTCGAAGGAGATCGCGCGCCGAGGAGGGCCGTGCGGCCGGGCGCGAGGGCATGCCGGGCGGGAGGTCGCGTCCCCGGCAGCACCGATGCGGCGCTTGCCCACGACCGGTGTCTGGAAGGGGCGGTTACCGACCTGTCTCGGCTGCGCCAGGAGTGGACCAAGACGTGGCCGGACGGTGTCCCGGTCACCCGGCCGCGGTTCTGGCCATGTCGGGTGTCTGGCTCTTTCCGAAGACCGGTAGCTCCAGCACCGTGCCATCGAAAGCGGGCAGGCGCTCCCTCAGCCCGTCGGGCACGAGTACGGTTCTGGCCCCCGAGTCGCGCAGGACCAGCTCGAGTCTGGAGGCCGGATATTCCGGATCCAGCGGGAGGTAGGCGGCGCCGGCCTTCATCGCGGCGAGCATCCCGGCCATGGTCCCGGCCGTACGTCCCGCGAGGATCGCCACCACCTCACCGGCCGCGCCCCCGTGGCCGCCGGTGCTCATCTCGCTGGACTTCGGTGCGAACGTGGTGCCGGCCGCGCCGTCCGCAACCGCCTCGCCGTTCTGACCGGTCGTGCCGTCGGTCACCGGCGCGGCGCGGTGACCGGTCGTGCCGTCGGTCACCGGCGCGGCGCGATGATCGGTCGCGCTGCCGCTCACCGGCTCAGCACGGTGACCGGTCGCGCCGCTGGTCACCGGCTCAGCGCGATGACCGGTCGCGCTGCCGGTCACCGAACCGCCGGTGCCGTAGGTCACCTCGTCAGCGGCGGTGCCACCCGTCACCGTGGCGCCGGCGTGGTAGCCGGCGTCACCGGCCGGCCACCCAGCGGTCGCATCGCCGGGTGCCGGCGCGCCTGCAGGGCTGCCCGTGCCGTTCGCCCTCTGGCCGGGGGTGGTGCCGTCGGTGCGTCCGGCCACCGACGCGCCGCCGGCACCACCGGTGGCGCGATCCGCGCCACCCGCCGCAGGCGAACCGATGGCGCGGGCGGTCCGGTCCGCCGCCCGACCGTTCACCGTCGCGTGGGTCGCCGCTCCGCGGTCCCGCGCGTGGCGGCTCCCCGCGCCGGCCTCGATGAGGCGGCGGGCGAGCAGGTCGGCGGCGGCGTTGAGCTCGCCATACGAGACGGTGCCCTCGCGGTCCACCACGGCCGCCCGGTCCGGGGCCTTGGCCGCCCACTCCTCGAACAGCAGCACCATCCCGGACCTGCCGGGCAGTGGCCGGGCGGGACCGTCGGGCTCGCCGTCGTCCCTGTGCCGGATCGGAATCTCCACCTGCGGCATTTCGCGCATCGCGCCATCCTTCGTACGGACAGGCATGGTGGTCTCGACGCGGAGACCGGACCGAACGCCCGCTACGAACACCCGCGAACAGAAGTCGTGGGAACGCTCCCAACAACTTCCAGGGTAGGGACGCGAAAGCGCCGCGGTCAACGAAACCGGCGACTCCACGGGCCCGCCTCCGGAGAACGGCTGAAAAGAACGCTCCTACCTGGAATTTCGCTAAACAACGTTTTGGCAACATCACGGAGAGGAGTGCGGGAGCGCTCACATGTGGGTCCCCTTTGTTGGGAGCGCTCCCACTTCTGTAACGGGGTTCGGTGACGGCCGGACAGGGGGGGCGCCGCCTCGCCGGGTCGCTGCATACGGCCCTGACCGGGTCGGCGCTTGATCGGTGCGTCAGCGGCTCCCGGCCCCGTACGGGTGACACGGGCGTGGCCTCAGCCGCCGCCGGGGCCGTACCGGGTAGGTTGCCTCTCCATGGAGGCACGCCACACGCAGTTCCGCCGGGCGCCCGCGCTCGCCACCGCCGCCGCGATCCTGTTCACGGCGGCCTGCGGCACCCCGGCGCAGAGCGCGGACGCGGGCAGCGCCCCACCGGCCACGCCGACCGTTCCAAAGCGGGCCCCCGCGCAGACCCCGGACGTCGAACGGCTGCCGGAACCCGGCACAAAAATCCCCAAAAATGCTGACAAACTGGCCGCCGCCCTCCGCGACACCACCACCAGGCTCAACAAGGCGATCGACGCCTGGACGAAGGGCGGCGAGCCCGACCCTGAGGAGCTGCCGGAGGACGTCGAGCTGCTCGCCCTCTACCAGCAGCGCCTCTACCGCTACGCCGCCCGCCACCCCGGCCTGGCCTCCAAGGCGTTCGCCCGCCTGCCCGCCAAGCTCAGGTCGCAGGCCGAGGACAACACCGAGGCGCTGCGCGAGCTGTTCGCGCTGACCCGGCCGATCGAGCCGTCCAAGGTGTTCAAGGTCCGCGACCCCCGCCCGGCCGGCGAGCTGCTCGGCTACTTCAAGAAGGCCGAGCGCCGCTTCGGGGTCGAGTGGGAGGTGCTGGCGGCGGTGATGTTCGCCGAGACGAAGTTCGGGCGGGTCAGGTCGGACAGCCACGCGGGCGCGCAGGGGCCGATGCAGTTCATGCCGGCCACCTGGAAGGCGTACGGGCTGGGCGGCGACGTGCAGGACCCGCACGACGCCGTCATGGGGGCCGCCAACTACCTCAAGGCCACCGGCGCGCCGCGCGACTACCGGCGGGCCCTGCACGCCTACAACCCCTCGCAGGCGTACGTGGACGCGATCCTGCTGCACGCCCGCCAGATCAAGCGCGACCCGCGCGCCTACTACGCCTATTACGCCTGGCAGGTCTTCGTGCTCACGACGGAAGGCGAGCGCCGCCTCACCGGGCCCTGAAGCTCAGGACAGCGCGCGGGCCGCGTGCACCAAGGGCACGTGGCTGAACGCCTGCGGGAAGTTCCCGACGAGCCGCCCGTAGCGGGGGTCGTACTCCTCGGCCAGCAGCCCCACGTCGTTACGGAGGGCCAGCAGCCGTTCGAACAGCTCCTTGGCCTCCTCCTTGCGCCCCTGCATGGCCATCACCTCGACCAGCCAGAAGCTGCACGCAAGGAACGCGCCCTCGCCGCCGGGCAGGCCGTCCACGTCGTTGTCGGCGGCCAGCGGATAGCGCAGCACGAACCCGTCGGACATCAGCTCCTTCTCGATGGCCGCGACCGTGCCGGTCACGCGCGGGTCGTCGATGGGCAGGAAGCCCACGAGGGGGATCATCAGCAGCGCGGCGTCCAGCTCGGACGAGCCGTACGACTGGGTGAAGGTGTTGCGCCGGGCGTCGAAGCCCTTGTCGCAGACCTCGGCGTGGATGGCGTCGCGCAGCCTGCGCCACTTGTCGACCGGCCCGACGCGGCCGAACTGCTCGACGTACTTGACGGCCCGGTCGAGCGCCACCCAGCACATCACCTTGGAGTGCACGAAGTGGCGGCGCGGCCCGCGCACCTCCCACAGGCCCTCGTCGGGCTCGTCCCAGTGGTCCTCCACGTAGTCGAGGAGCTGGCGCTGAATCGTCCAGGCGCGGTCGTCCGGCCACAGGCCGCGGCTGCGGGAGGTGAACAGGCAGTTCATCACCTCGCCGTACACGTCGAGCTGGAGCTGCTTGACGGCCTCGTTGCCGATGCGGACCGGGCGGGAACCCTCGTAGCCGTCGAGCCAGTCGAGCATCAGCTCGGGCAGGCGGCGTTCGCCCGCGACGCCGTACATGATCTGCAGGTCCTGGGGGCGGCCGGCGATGGCGCGCAGCAGCCAGCCGCGCCAGTCGGCGGCCTCCTCCAGGTAGCCGGAGCTGATGAGCGCGTCCAGCGTGAGGGTCGCATCGCGCAGCCAGCAGAAGCGGTAGTCCCAGTTGCGCACCCCGCCGAGGTCCTCGGGCAGCGACGTGGTGGCGGCGGCGACGATGCCGCCGGTCGGCGCGTACGTGAGCCCCTTCAGCGTGATCAGCGACCGCACCACGGCGTCGCGGTACGGCCCCGAGTAGGTGCACTTGGCCACCCACTCGGCCCAGAACGACTCGGTCTCGTCGAGCTGGTTCTCGCACTCGATCTGCGGCGGCATCGGCTCGTGCGACGGGTGCCAGGTGAACACGAACGGCAGCCGCTCGCCCTCGCTGACCTTGAACGTGGCCCGGTGCGCGTAGTCGCCGCCCTTGAGCGGCACGGGGGAGTGCAGCCACACCGAGTCGGGGCCGCCGATGGCCTGCAGGTGGCCGTTGTGGCGGCGCACCCAGGGCACGATGCGGCCGTAGTCGAAGCGCACGCGCAGCTGGGTGGACATCTCGACGGTGCCGGAGACGCCTTCGACGATGCGGACGACGTCGGGGTTGCGGTCGCGGGGCGGCATGAAGTCGATCACGCGGACGGTGCCCGTCGGAGTGTCCCACTCGCTCTCCAGGATGAGCGTGTCGGGACGGTAGCGGCGCCGGGTGGCCGGCTTGCGGCCCGTCGGCCCGAGCCACCAGTGCCCGTTGCGCTCGTTGCCGAGCAGCGCCGCAAAGCACGCGGGTGAGTCGAACCTGGGCAGGCAGAGCCAGTCGATCGAGCCGTCCCGCGCCACGAGCGCGGCTGACTGCATGTCTCCGATCAGGGCGTAATCCTCGATCCGCATGCCTAGACGGTACTCGGCGCGGGGTGATCCCGGGCCCGGGCCGATCATGTCGCGTCATGTCCGGCCCGGACGGCCCGGGATCACGTCAGGGGGAACCAGCGGGTGAACAGCTGCGTCAGCGGTCCGATGGCCAGCGCGAACACGACGGTGCCGACGCCGACCTGCCCGCCGAGCAGCCAGCCCGCGGCCAGCATGGTGGCCTCGATGAGGAAGCGGGACAGGCGTACGGACATGCCGAGGCGCACCAGCCCGGTCATGATGCCGTCGCGCGGCCCCGCGCCCATGCCGGCCCCGATGTAGAACAGGGTGGCGAGGGCGACCGTCACGACCGCGAGGCCCACGTAGGCCGCCTGGACGGCGAGGTCGCCGGGGGTGGGCAGCAGGTACAGGCCGAGGTCGGCGAACACGCCCACGAGCAGCACGTTGCTGATCGTCCCCAGCCCCGGTTTCTGTTTCAGCGGGATCCACAGCAGCATGACCAGGGCGCCCGTCAGGGTGATGACGGTGCCGATGGTCAGGCCGAGCCGCAGGGCGACGCCCTGGTGGAAGACGTCCCATGGACCGTTGCCGAGGCCCGACTCGACCTGGAAGGCGAGGCCGAAGCCGTACAGGGCGAGCCCGCCGAAGAGGCGGAGGAGGCGCACCGGGAAGGAGTGCGGCCGCGCGACGGTGGTTTCACTCATGATGGCTTCACAGTGGCAGGCCATGACTTGCCAAGAACAGGGCCAATAGCGAAAAGTGGCCTCATGCGGCACTTGTCAGCCACGCAGGTGGCCCGGCTCGTCGGCCTCGACCCCGGCGCCCGGCCCTACTATCGCGCGCTCGCCGACGCGGTGCGCGCGCTCATCCTGGACGGGCAGATCCCCGTACGCGTCCGCATGCCCGCCGAGCGCCACCTCGCCCAGACGCTCAAGGTCAGCCGCACCACCGTCACCGCCGCCTACGACCTGCTGCGCGAGCGCGGCTACCTGGAGAGCCGGCAGGGCTCGGGAAGCTGGACCGCCCTGCCCGACCCGGCCGCCACCGCCGACAACCCGTGGCTCGGCACCGACGGCGACGGTCTCGTCCAGCTCCACGCCGCCGCGCCGCCCGCGCCCTGCGGGCTCGCCGAGGTCATGGCGGAGGCGGTGGCCGACCTGCCCCGCTACGGCATGGGCAACGGCTACGACCCCATGGGCCTGCCCGCGCTCAGGGAGCGCATCGCCGCCCGCTACACCGCCAGGGGAGCGGCCACCAGGCCCGAGCAGATCCTCGTCACCACCGGCTCCCAGCACGCGCTCCAGCTCGTCTTCGGCCTGCTCACCGGCCCCGGCGACCCGGTGCTGATCGAGTCGCCCACCTACCCGCACGCCATCGGCGCCGCCCGCAGGCGCGGCGCCCGCATCGTCCCTGTCGGCGTCTCCTCCGAGGGCTGGCAGCAGGACCTGGTGGCGGGGGCGATGTGCCAGTCGTCGGTGCGGCTGGCGTACCTGATGCCCGACTTCCAGAACCCGACGGGCGCGCTCATGGAGGACTCCGTGCGCGCCGCGCTCGCCGGCGCCGCCCGCCGCGCGGGGACCACGCTGCTGGTGGACGAGACCTGGGCCGAGCTGGCGCTGGACGAGGTGCCGCGGACCTCGCCGATGGCCGCCTTCGACACCGACGGCCGGGTGATCAGCGTCGGGTCGGCGTCCAAGCTGTGGTGGGGCGGGCTGCGCATCGGCTGGATCCGCGCGGGGGCGGCGCTGATCCGCCGGCTGGCCACGTTCCGCGCCTCGGCCGACCTGGCCAGCCCCGTGCTGGAGCAGCTCGTCGTGGCGCGGCTGTTCGACCGGCTGGAGGAGACGCGCGCCGAGCGCCGCCGCGGGCTGCGCGCCTCACGCGCGGCGCTGCTCGCGGGGCTGCGCGAGCATCTGCCCGAGTGGACGTACGTGCCGCCCAAGGGCGGCGGCACCCTCTGGGTACGCCTGGGGCAGGGCACCAGCTCGGCCGTGCTCGCCGAGGCGGCCGCCTGCCAGGGGCTGCGCCTGGCCCCCGGCCCGTGGTTCGGCCTGGACGGCACGCTGGAGAACTACCTGCGGCTGCCGTTCACCCAGCCGCCCCAGGTGCTCGCCGACGCGGTCGTCCGGCTGCGCGCCGCACTCGACCAGGGCCCGTCGGCCGTGCCGAGGCCCCGCGAGTCGCTCATCGGGATGGTCTGAGGCGTGGTCCGACGGGCGTCCGATGGGCCCGATCAGTCGCCGACGCCCCTGGCCAGCGGCGCCCGCCAGTTGCGCCGCATCGCGGCGATGCGCAGCCCGAAGGCCAGCACCGCCGCCGCCAACGTGGCCGGCCAGCCGTGCAGCCCGTACGCCGACAGCCCCGCCATCGCCGCCGACCCCACCAGGGCGGGCACCGCGTAGAGCTGCCGGTCGTACAGCAGGGTCGGGATCTCCCCGGCCAGCACGTCGCGCAGCATGCCGCCGCCGACCGCCGAGGTGACGCCCAGCAGCGAGGCGTGCAGGGGGCTGAGGCCGTACTCCATGGCCTTGGCCGTGCCGACCGCGCAGAACAGCCCGAGCCCGGCCGCGTCCAGTACCAGGATCGCCGGCATCACCCTGGCGACGTGGGGATGCCAGAAGAACACGATCACGGTGGCGGCCAGCGGCACCAGCACGTAGCCGAGGCTCTGGAAGGCCGCGGGCCGCACGTTGAGGATGAGGTCGCGGACGAGACCGCCGCCGAGCGCGGTGATCTCGGCGAGCACCGCCATGCCGACCACGTCGAGGCGCTTGCGCACGCCCATGAGCGCGCCCGACAGCGCGAAGACGAAGATTCCGGCCAGGTCAAGAAGTTCGGACACGTTGGGAATGTCTACCGCATGGCAGGTTCGTGGTGTTCGGCCATCATGATCCGCAGCTTGCGGGTGAACATGAACAGCGCCGCACCCGCCACGATCGCCAACGCCGCCAGCACCAGGTAGTACGCCGGATCCGACAGCACCCGGCTCAGCCGCCCGGTCTGCCCGCCGACCGCGTCGCCCACCGACGTGGCGATGAACCACAGGCCCAGCATCTGCCCCTTGAACGCCTCGGGCGCCAGTTTCGTCGTCACCGACAGTCCGACCGGGCTCAGCGACAGCTCGCCGAACACCTGGATCAGGTAGACCAGCACCAGCCACCACACCGACACCCGGCCGCTGCCGGCCAGCGAGGCCGCCAGCGCCATGACCACGAAGCTCAGCCCCACCATGACCAGCGCGAAGGCGAACTTCTGCGGCGTGCTCACCCGCGTGCCGAGCCGCACCCACAGCGCCGCGAACACCGGCACGAAGATCATGATGAACAGCGGGTTGAACGACTGCGTGGTGGCCGCCTGGATCGGCAGCCCGAACAGCGACAGGTCCGTATGGTCGGCGGCGAAGAACAGCAGCTTGCTCGGCGCCAGGTCGTAGATCATCCAGAACACCGCCGCCGCCACGAACAGCCAGATGTAGGCCTTCATCCTGATCCGCTCGTCCTCGGTCAGGTCGTGGCTGCCCAGCAGGATGTAGCCGAAGTAGGCGATCGGCACGATGAGGATGATCACGGTGATCGCCACGGTGAGCCCGTCGATCGTCAGCGTGCCCGTCGCCGCCCACACTCCCAGCGCGATCGCCACGATCGCCACGCCGAGCAGCGCCAGCCGCAGGAAGTGGTGCCGCTCGCGGCGGGTCAGGCGCAGGCCGGGACGCTCGCCGACGCCGCGCAGGCTGTGCCGCCCCCACACGTACTGCACCAGGCCGAGCGCCATGCCGACCGCCGCCGCGCCGAACCCGAGATGCCAGCGGTCGTCCGCGGCCAGCCAGCCCACCACGATCGGCGCGAAGAACGCCCCCAGGTTGATGCCGAGGTAGAACAGCGAGAACCCGGCGTCCCTGCGCCCGTCGTCGCCCTCGGGATAGCGCCGGCCCACCATGACCGAGATGTTCGGCTTCAGCAGGCCCGTGCCGGAGATGATCAGCAGCAGCCCGAGCCAGACGAAGAACGGCGTCGTCACCGGGATCGCCATGCTGATGTGCCCCAGCATGATGATGAACCCGCCCCACAGCACCGACCTGCGCGCACCCAGGATGCGGTCGGCGATCCACCCGCCCGGCAGCGCCACCAGGTAGATCAGCGCCCCGTAGACGCCGACCACCGCCTGCGCCGTCTCCTGAGACAGGCCGAGCCCCTGGTGTGCGGGCGAGGCGGCCATGAACGTGGCCAGGATGGCCCGCAGGCCGTACCACGAGAACCGCTCCCACATCTCGGTGGTGAACAGGGTGGCCAGCCCCCACGGATGCCCGAAGAACGTCCTGCCGCCGTGTTCGCTCATGCGCGCCCCCAGCACACTCCACGCATTGTCTCGATCACTGTACGTGAACAACATGGATCTTTCTCCGCAAGCTCTTGTCGCCTCCGGCGTGCTGTGGTGCGATGCATGCCACTCACATAAGTGATTACTGACAGGAGGCGGGTGCCATGGCCGATGTCCTCGAAGTCCGGGCGGAGATCCTGCGGGAGATCGCCGGCCGTACCGTCTGCGAGCGGCTCGCGAACGCGGCGGAGCAGCATGGCGACGCACCCGCGTACTCCGATCCGGACGGCGACGGATGGACCACGCTCACCTACCGCGAAGCCCGCACGCGGGTCCTGGAGATCGCCGCCGGCTACACCGCGCTCGGGCTCCGGCCGGGGGAGCCGGTGGCGATCATGATGGTCAACCGCAGCGAGCACGTGCTCGCCGACCTCGGCGCCGTGCACGCAGGAGGGGTGGGCTGCACGATCTACTCGACGTTCGCGCCCGACCAGATCGCCTTCGTGGCCGGCGACGTCGGCGCCCGCATCGCGGTGCTCGGCGGCCCCGCCGAGCTGGTCCGCTGGGCGCCCGTCCTGGACCGCCTCGACGGCCTGCGCAAGATCATCATGCTGGACGGCGCTCCCGCCGGCGACCGCTTCATGACCTGGCGGGCGTTCCTGGAGCTGGGCCGCGAGCGCCTGGCCGCCGACCCGGCCGCCGTCGAGGCCCGCCACCGCGCGGTCACCTCCGACGACGTGGCCACCGTCCTGTACACATCCGGCACCACCGGCACGCCCAAGGGCGTGCCGCTCACCCACACCAACATCTTCTACGAGGTCGCCGCCACCGACCGGCTGACCAGGCTGCCCGAGAAGGGCACCCAGGTCTCCTACCTCACCTACGCCCACATCGCCGAGCGCATCCTGAGCCTCTACCTGCCGCTGGTGAAGGCCTCCCACGTGCACTTCTGCACCGACCTCGCCGGCCTCGGCGCCACGCTGGGCAAGGTCAGGCCGATGTCGTTCTTCGGCGTGCCGCGCGTGTGGGAGAAGATGATGGCCCGCCTGCAGGCCGTGCTCGCCACCCAGCCGGAGGAGCAGCAGGCCGCCGTACGCGCCGCGATGGCCGCCGGGGCCGCGTACGTCGAGGCCGGCCAGTACGGCCGCACCGTCACGCCCGAGATCGAGGCCGCGTACGAGAAGGCCGACGCGGCCGTGCTCTCCACCATCCGCGGCTTGATAGGCTTCGATCGCGCCGAGTGGACCGCCACCGGCGCCGCCCCGCTCTCCGACGAGGTGCGCCACTTCTTCGCCGGACTCGGGATCAAGGTCATCGACGTGTACGGCATGACCGAGACCACCGGCGCCTGCACCGGCAACAGCCCCACCTGCTACCGCCTGGGCAGCGTCGGCAGGGCCGAGCCCGGCGTCGAGATGCGCATCGCCGAGGACGGCGAGATCCTCACCCGCAGCCCGCTCAACACCGCCGGCTACCTCAACAGGCCCGAGGCCACCGCCGAGCTGATCGACGCCGACGGCTGGCTGCACACCGGCGACATCGGCACCGTGGACGAGGACGGCTTCTTCCGCGTCGTCGACCGCAAGAAGGAGCTGATCATCACCGCGGGCGGCGAGAACATCTCACCCGCCGAGATCGAGAACCACCTCAAGCAGCACATCCTCATCGGCCAGGCGCTCGCCTACGGCGACCGGCGCCCCCACCCCGTCGCCGTCCTCACCCTCGACGCCGAGACCGCGCCCGGCTGGGCGCAGGCGCGCGGCATCTCCTTCGGCTCGCTCGCCGAGCTGGCCCAGCACCCCGAGGTGCTCAAGGAGGTCGAGGAGGCGGTACGCGCGGCCAACGCCAAGCTCGCCCGCGTGCAGCAGGTCAAGAAGTGGGCCTTACTCGGCGTGGAGTGGACCGCCGAGACCGAGGAGCTCACCCCGAGCCTCAAGCTGAAGAGGCGGATCATCCACTCGAAGTACGCCGACGTCATCGAAGGGCTCTATTCAGGCTGATCCCGGCTTTGCCATTCGGGGCGTGTGTTGTGGCCGTGCCCATTACCGGCCGGTTCCTACCGTCTTGATCATGAGCAGAAGCCTTCTTCTCGCCTCGCTCGCGGCGGGAGCGCTCACGGTGCCCGCACCGCCCGCCTCCGCCGCGACCGAGCCCGCCATCCGTTCCATCACCGTACGACCCGCGCAGCCGGTGGTCGGCGCGCACGGTTCCGTCCGTCTGGTGATCGACGTGATCGCCAGAGGGGTGAAGGGCAAGGACGGCGTCACCGTCAAAGTCGAACCCGGCGCCCCGCCCGCCGACGCCCCGCAACCCCGTCCCGCCACCCCACCCGTCACCGGACCCCAGAACCCCCCACCAGGACAGAACGGCACCCCGGGCACGCCTGAGCAGGACCAGAACCCCGGTGCGCCCGACACCGCCCAGGACCCCGCGACACCCGACGACGCCCGGAAGCCGAACACGCCACCCGCCCAGACGCCCGTCAAGGACGAACCCCAGGAGAACGCGGAGCCCGCACCGCAGGGGACGGCTGATGAGGCGACTCAGGAAGGGGCGACTCAGGAGGGGACGTCCCAGCAGGGGGCGACTCAGGAGGGGACGGTTCAGGAACCGGCGGCTCAGGGCACGGCCGGTGAGTCGGCTCAGGCCGGCGCTCCCGTCACCGTCCTCGCGCCCGGCCGGGAACCCGCCCGCCCGCACCACATCCTCACCCAGGCCCGCGCCGGCGAGCAGCAGACCCAGAACACCCAGTGGGGCGTTCCCCAGCAGCCGGGACAGAACGCGCAATCAATACAGGACGGTGCTGTCACCGCGCCGAAGGTGGGCGTGCCGCCCCGGAACGCGGAAGCCATCCTGCCCCGGCTGGTGTGGCGCCGCATCCCCGTGCCGCCCGCCAGGATGGCTGACGGCTGGGAGACCTGGCGCTTCCTGCCGGACAAGCGCCTGAACCGCTACTACCCGGCAGGCACCTGGACGATCACCGCCACCGCCAAGGGCAGGGACGGCAAGACCGTCACCCAGTACGCATCGTTCCAGCTCAGGAGGGAGAGCAGGCTGTCCTCCGTGCGCGTGGAGAAGGCGGCCAAGGGCGACGGCGTACGCCTGCGCGGCTCGCTCACCCGCGTCGATCCACGCGGCCTGACCGACTTCGGCCCGTTCGCCAAGCAGCGCCTGGACATCCTCTGGCGTCCCGACACCAGTTCGGCCTGGGAGAAGGTGGGGCAGGCCACCACCGACGCGTCCGGCGCGTTCGTCCAGACCGTGCAGGGACGTACGGGCGGTTACTGGCGCGTCCGCTTCGCCGGAACTGGACATTACGCACCAGACAATTCAAAAGTGCAACAAATCCCGCAATAGGCCATTCTGCTAATTGCCGCGAACAATGGCGTCGTTGCCCTTTTGTGATCGGTCTGACGGCAACTTTTCCTTCCCCGGGCGCGTCTATTGGCGTTGACGTGCCCCGCTACGTGGGCCGTCTCGCAAACGGGGAAGGATTTCTCTCTTGAAGATGCGACGTCTAGCCGCCGGCCTGGCGGCTGCCGCCATGGGCGCGACGGTGGTGGCCACCACCGCCGCCACGCCCGCGCTCGCGGACCCGGGCCTCGACCCGGATGTCGCGGGTGGCCAGACCAGCCTCCAGCTCGACGTGAACCCTGAGCCCGCGTTCCGCGGCCGGCCTCTCCACATCGGGGGCAAGCTCTCCGTGAAGTGCGAAGAGGACTACATCCGCGGCCTGGTGTCGGTGACCCACTCCGACCGCTGCAAGAAGCAGGAGACCTGGCACCGCCTGGCCTGGAAGCGGATCGTCATCCTCTTCCAGCCCGCCGGCAGCGGCCGCTGGGAGCACGTGGACACCGTCCGTACGCGCGGCAACGGCAACTTCGCCCTGAAGGTGCCGGCCCGCACGTCGGGCACGTGGCGCGCGGTGTTCGAGGGCAGCCGGCACCTCGCCCCGTCCGAGGGCAAGGACTGGGTGAAGGTCATCGGCCATCGCCACCGTCACCACCACTGATCACCTTCGCGAACGCCCGGCCCCAGCGGCCGGGCGTTCGCCGTTCCCAACCCTCTGCCCAACACCCCGCCCGGCTCTATGCCACCGGTCGGCTGTTTACCCGTCCGGCTCTGTGCCACCGCCCGGCCGTTTACCCGTCCGGCTCTATGCCACACCGGCTTGCCGTTTACCCGTCCGGCTCCATGCCACCGGCCGGCCGTCTACGGCGAACACCCCGCCGAACCCCGCCGCCTGGTGAGCCCCGTGCGGACCTGCCGCCTGCGCGGTCATGCCGCCCCTTCGACCCGCATTCGCCGCGTGCGCGGCCGGCTCCGCGCGAACCCGCCTTCTGCGTGGTCCTGCCCTCTCGTACGCGTCGCTTGCAGGGCGGCGTCCCGTGCGAATCGGCTCTTGGGACTGTGCCCCGTGCGGACCTGCCACCCGCGCTGCCATGCCTTGCCCGCGAATTCCGCCCGCACGGTCCTGCCGCGTCCGGTTCGCCGCCTGCGAGGGCGATGCTCAACGCGGGCGGGCCGCCACCTGCGCCGCCGTCCTACGCGCGCCCCGGCACTACCCCAGCCTCTGCTCAACCTGCGCCCGCGCTCCCTGTACCCGCGCTCCCCGCGTCCGCGTGGCCCGTCCGGGCTTCCCGCGCCTCTGTTCTACTCGCACTTCGGCTTTACCACGCTCCCGCTGTGAAGCCGCATCCCGGGCGAGACCGCCGTGAGCAGGGCATCGTGAGCAGGGCATACGGCCTCGGCCGGACCGCCACGGACAGGGCGCTGCTGGTGGGGCGCAGGACGGGAGCGGTGGCCGGTCCTTGGCGGCGGGTCCTGGGATCAAGGGCCCCTACACCGGCGTGAGCTCGGAATCGATCTAGGGAACAATGTGTTCTCGAGGCGTGAACCAGAGGATTTCCGGCCCGGCGCAAACCCGACGTAGGCTGGCGATCTGGCACACGAACAGGAGGTGACGCCCCGTGTTGCGAGACTCGTTCGGACGGGTGGCGACAGATCTGAGGGTGTCCCTCACCGACAAATGCAACCTGCGCTGCACGTACTGCATGCCCCCTGAGGGGCTCGACTGGCTGCCGAAGCCCGAGCTGCTCACCGCCGACGAGATCGTCCGCCTGGTCACGATCGGCGTCGAACGCCTCGGCATCACCGAGGTCCGCTACACCGGCGGCGAACCCCTCCTGCGCCGTGAGCTGGTCGACATCGTCGCCCGCACGGCCGCGCTCAAGCCCCGCCCGCAGATCTCGCTGACCAGCAACGGCATCGGCCTTGCCCGCCTGGCCGAGCCGCTGGCCGCCGCCGGGCTCGACCGGGTCAACGTCTCGCTCGACACGCTCGACCCCGACACGTTCAAGCGGCTCGCTCACCGCGACCGGCATGCCGACGTCATCGCAGGCCTGGCCGCCGCCGACGCCGCAGGGCTGCGCCCTGTCAAGATCAATGCCGTGCTGATGCGCGGCATCAACGACCATGAGGCCGTGCCGCTGCTGCGCTGGGCCCTCGACCAGGGTTACGAGCTGCGCTTCATCGAGCAGATGCCGCTCGACGCCCAGCACGGCTGGAGCCGCGCCGACATGGTGACCGCCGACGAGATCCTGCATCTGCTGTCCACCGACTTCGACCTCGCGCCCGACGACCGGGAAGAGCGCGGCAGCGCCCCCGCCGAGCGGTTCCTCGTGAACGGCGGCCCGGCCAGGGTCGGCGTGATCGGCTCGGTGACGCGGCCGTTCTGCGGCGCCTGCGACCGGGTGAGGCTCACCGCCGACGGTCAGGTGCGCAACTGCCTGTTCGCCACCGAGGAGTCCGACCTGAAGACCGCTATGCGGGCCGGGGCCTCCGATGACGAGCTGGCCGAGCGCTGGGTGGCCGCCGTCGCCAGCAAGCGCGCCGGACACGGCATCGACGACCCGTCGTTCCTCCAGCCGGCCCGCCCGATGTCCGCCATCGGCGGCTGACGGTCCGCGACCGGCATGCCCGCCGCCTCCGACCCCGCCCCCGTCGACGAACGCCTCCATCCACCCGAAGAGCCATCCCCCGCCCCGCCCCAACTCCCGTCCCGCCCCCGGACGTTTCCGCCCACCCGGCGAACCGTCCCTCATCCCGCGTCCCACTTCCGGTCCCGCCTCCAGCGCCGGGACAGCTCCCGGTGCTCGGCCGTCCTCATGCGCCGAGACGGTCCGGAAATCGGAGCGTCCGCCGCAAAAGCAGCAGCGCCTGGCGCGTCCTCCGCCACGGTGGCGGTGTCTGGGGCGCCCTCCACCATGGCGGCGGCGCCTGGCGCGTCCTCCGCTGCGGCGGCGGCGCCTGGCGCATTTTCCGCCACGGTGGCGGTGTGCGGGGCGCCCTCCACCATGGCGGCGGCGCCTGGCGCACCCTCCACCACAGTCACAGCGTCCGGCGCGCAGGCGTCTGCCGCCATCGGGCCGACGGCGGGTGACGGTGTCAGGTGCCCTCCGGCTCCGGGTGCCCGGTACTCAAGGCGGGCGCCCCGGGACGTGGGCGTCGCGGGAGAGCCTGAGGTGCAGGCCGCCTTCGTATCCGAGGCGGCGGTGAGCGACGCGCGGGGCGTCCTCCGAGCGCATGGCGCTGGTGCCTGACGCGCGTAGTGCCTTTCGCGCTGCGAGGGAGCTTTTGCGCTGCGAGGGAGACTGACGTTCCGATGGCCTTCGCGAGCGCGGCGGCGAGGCCCGGCGGTCAGGCGCTCTTCGGTCCTGGGCCGGCCTCCGACGATCACGGGGCCATCCCGTGCGATGCTGGGGCGGCTTCCCAGAGCACGAAACCGGGCAGGGAGGGGCTGTGAGCGAGGGGTTCGATGCGGTGATCCTGGCCGGTGGGCGGGCCAGGCGGCTGGGCGGCGCGGACAAGCCGGCGCTCACCGTGGGCGGCAGGTCCCTCATCGAGCACGTCATCGCGGCGGTCGAAGGCGCCCGCACCGTCGTCGTGGCAGGCCCGGAGCGCCGTCCCGTCCCCGGCGTCGTGTACGTCCGTGAGAACCCGCCGGGCAGCGGCCCGGTCCCGGCGCTCGCCGCCGCGCTGCCCCACGTGACGTCCCGATGGCTGGTCCTGCTGGCTGGAGATCTCCCGTTCATGGGGCCTGGCCACGTGGCGGCGCTGCTCGAAGCGGCCCGGGAGGCGGGCGGCGGCGCCATCCTGCTCGACGACGGCGGACGGGAGCAGTGGCTGGCGGGCGCGTGGCCGGCGGCCGGGCTGAAGGCGGGCATGGCCGCCTACGACGGACGTTCGCTCAGGGGCGTGCTGGCCCCGCTCGTACGCGCCCGGCTCACCTTGCCCGGGCGCCCCTGGTTCGACTGCGACACAATGGACGACCTGGAGGAGGCTCGCATGAACGTGCTGCACGAATGGACCGTCCTGGCCTGCAAGGAGCTGGGCATCGACCCGGCCAGGGTGGACCGCGACCAGATCCTCGACCTCACCAAGGAGGTCGCCCACGGCGTGGCGAGGCCCGCCGCGCCGCTTACCGCCTACCTGCTCGGGCTCGCTCAAGGCGCGGGCACCGCCCCGGAAGACGCCGTCGCCCGATTGACCACATTGGCGAAGAACTGGAGCCGCGCCACCCAAGAGACCCTGACAGACGACTGACACTCGAACGAACTCTTGAAGTCAAGCTCGCCCCAAACCTGAAGATTTCCTGTGAATAACGGGGGAGGGGCGAGTGTAAACGATTTCGGGAAAGCCGCCCTATCGAACCGGGGCCGATGCGCGCGTTGATCGAAACGCGACCCGGGAAAAGGGCGACGCCGGGTGGTTACGGGGGCAAACCACCCGGCGTCGCATCATCGGCGTTCCGACGGGGGCCCGGAACGCCGGCACCAGCACTCCGACGGGGGACCGGAGCGCTTGGCTAAAGCGTACACCTACAACCCATGGGATGCGTCAAGAGTTAGTCACGACCCGATCTCGCGTCGATGCAGCGGTATCTCGGTTTGGTTAGCCTCCGGGCTCTGAAAGGTAGGCGGCGGACCAGGGTTCCCCCTCTCATTGGCCCCGATTACGGCTATGTATGGCAAAAAGACCGCGCCGGCGATGAACAGCAGCCGGTACGGCCACGGGACCGGCACCACGACCGCCAGGATCAGGCAGATCGTGCGGATCCCCATCTTGATCAGATAGCTGATCTCCCGCTTGTGGATGTCCGCCGACAGCGACGGCTTGGCGTCCGTGACCTGGTGGACTTCCGGCTTCCTGCGCCACCCCTTCATGCTTTCCACGGTAGTCCCGCCATGCCGAGCTCCTGACCGTGCCCCGGCGGGGACAGGGGGTCATGCGACCATGGCCTTCTAGTAAGGAGGATGTGGAGATGACGGATCGCACGTACCGGGTGACCGAGATCGTCGGAACCTCTGGGGAGAGTGTCGACCAGGCCATCCGCAACGGCCTCAAGAGGGCCTCCGAGACGCTGCGGCACCTCGACTGGTTCGAGGTCACGGAGATCAGGGGTCACCTCGACGCGGGCGAGGTCGCCCACTTCCAGGTCGGCATGAAGGTCGGCTTCCGCCTCGAAGACGCCTGAGCCCGTCTGCGTGAGCCCCCCTCACGCCCTCTCGCGCCCACGTGTCCCGCTCCGGCGCCCAAGACCGTACGAGAGCCTCGTGAAGGCCGGAGCAGGCCGCCCAGAGCCCCGAGAAGCCGCGCGGGCGCGGGGTGAGGCCTTCCGGAGGCGGGGGAGAGGGCGTGGACGCGCCAGAGGCGTACGGGGCGACAGGGGAGGCGTGCGGGCGGCCGGGAAGGCCTGCGGGCGCACGAGAGGCGTACAGCGTTACAGGCAACGTCCCGCGGCCGCGCCGCGCCCCATATGCGACACGATCCGCACCTGAGCCCCAAGCGATCCGCGCCTGCGGCCGGCGCAAGCGCGGCCGCGCCTCAAGCGATCCCGCGCCTGAGGTTTGCGCGAACGCGGCTGAGGCCTGAGCCCTCCCGCGCCTAACCTGCGTAAGCGCACTGAGGCCTGAGCGAGCGCGCCTGAGGCGCGAGGAACGGCGCCGCCAGCCCGGCTGAGCCGCGCGCGGAGTCGAACGGGCCCGTGCCGCGAACAAGCCCTTGCGCCGAACAGCCCCGTGCAGTGTACGTGGGGCCCAAGCGGGGCTCGAACAAGCCGCGTAAGGCCCGAGCAGGCCCGAGCAGGCCCAGGCAAGCCGCGCCGCGAGCCTCGACCGAACCCGAGCCCTCGATCGAACTTGCTCCCTCGACGGAGCCTGAGCCCTCGGCCGAACGCGAGCGAAGACGGCCCGCGCTCGGGCGGGCGTAGCAGACCCGTCCGAGCGCGAGAACCACAAGGCCGAAAGGCCCGTCTGAAACGCGTGTCAGCTCGCCTGGCTGACCGTGGACATGTTGAAGTCGGGCACCCGCACCGCCGGCATGATCGCCCGCTGGAAGTAGTCGCTCCACTCCCGGGGCAGCGTGCGGCTCCCCTCGCCCACCTCGGTCATCCGCCCCAGCAGGCCGACGGGGCTTTCGTTGAAGCGGAAGTTGTTCACCTCGCCGACGACCTCGCCGTGCTCGACGAGGTAGACGCCGTCGCGGGTCAGCCCGGTGAGGAGCAGCGTCTGGGGGTCGACCTCGCGGATGTACCACAGGCAGGTGAGCAGCAGCCCGCGCCGGGTCGAGGCGATCATGTCGTCGAGCGAGGCCGCGTCGTCCGGCCCGGCCATGATGAGGTTGTCGATGGCGGGCGTCACGGGCAGCCCGCTCAGCTCGGCCGAGTGGCGGGTCTGCAGCAGCGCCTCAAGCCGGCCGTCCTTGATCCAGTCGGTACGCGACAGCGGCAGCCCGTTGTCGAACACCGAGCTCTCCCGGCTGGAGGCGTGGGCCGTCACGAACGGCGCGCAGCCGATGCCGGGCGCCGCCGGGTCGCTCGTCAGCGTGACCGGCAGCCTGGCGAGCTGCTCGCCGACGCGGGTGCCGCCGCCCGGCTTGGAGAAGACCGTACGGCCGTCGAGCGCGTCACGCGCGCCCGCCGACCAGAACATGTAGATCATCAGGTCGGCCACGGCGCTCGGCGGCAGCAGCGTCTCGTAGCGGCCCGCGGGCAGCTCGATGCGGTTCTTCGCCCATTCGAGCCGCTGCGCCAGCGACGAGCCGAGCGCGGAGACGTCGACGTCGGTGAAGTCCTCGGTGGACACGCCCGCCCACGCCGACCGCTTGAGGTCGGCGGACTTGGCGTTGACCTCAAGCCGCCCGGTCGGCTGGTCGTGGCGCAGCCGCACGCCGGCCGACGTGCCGAGGAACGTGGAGGTCAGCGAGTGCTCGGCGAACCCGTACAGCTTCCTGCCGCCGGCCTCCGCCGCCGCGAACGCCTCCCCCAGAGCGGGCGCGAAGCGCCCGAACACCTCGATGTCGGTCGGCACCACCTCGTCGGCCCAGTGGGGTGAGGCGGGGCCGGCCTCGACGAGCGGCCGGGCGTCCTCGGCGGGCTGGGCCTCGCGCGCCGCCGCGTCGGCCGCCGCCACCACGTCGGCGAGCTGGTCGTCGCGTACGGCCGAGCGCGACACCACGCCGGCCTTGTCGCCCGCGATCGAGATGACGGTCAGCCGGGACGAGCGCGCGACGCCGTTCGTGGTCAGCGTGTTGCCCGCGAAGCGCAGGTTGGCGGTGGAGCCCTCGTCCACCAGCACCACGCAGCCGTCGTTAGAGGAGAGCTCCAGCGCCCTCTCCACCATCTCCTGAGGCGTCACTTGCCGCCCTCCTGCACCGTGTTGAGGATCCGTACGCCGCGGAACAGCGCCGACGGGCACCCGTGGCTGACCGGCGCGACCTGTCCAGGCTGGCCCTTGCCGCAGTTGAAGGCGCCGCCGAGCACGTACGTGCCGGGCCCGCCGACCGCCTCCATCGACTGCCAGAAGTCGGTCGTCGTGGCCTGGTAGGCGAAGTCCCTGATCTGCCCGTCCAGCCGGCCGCCGGTGATGCGGTAGGCCCGCTGGGCGGTGAACTGGAAGTTGTAGCGCTGCATGTCGATCGACCAGCTCTTGTCGCCGACGAGGTAGATGCCCCGCTCGACGCCCGCGATCAGGTCGTCGGTGGACGGCCCGTCGGGGGCCGGTGCGAGCGAGACGTTCGCCATGCGCTGGATCGGCATGTGGCCGGGCGAGTCGGCGAACGCGCAGCCGTTGGAGCGGCCGAGCCCCTTCATCAGCGCCATGCGCCGGTCGAGCTGGTAGCCGACCAGGACGCCGTCCTTGATGATGTCGAAGCTCTGCGTCTGGACGCCCTCGTCGTCGTAGCCGATGGTGGCCAGGCCGTGGGTGACGGTGCGGTCGCCGGTGACGTTCATGATGGGCGAGCCGTAGACCAGCTCGCCGAGCTGGTCGAAGGTGGCGAAGCTGGTGCCGGCGTAGGCGGCCTCGTAGCCGAGCGCGCGGTCCAGCTCGGTGGCGTGGCCGATCGACTCGTGGATCGTCAGCCACAGGTTGGACGGGTCGATGACCAGGTCGTACTCGCCGGCCTCCACGGAGGGCGCGGCCAGCTTCTCCGCCAGCAGCTCGGGCAGCCTGGCCAGCTCGCCCTGCCAGTCCCAGTGGCCGCCGGTCAGGTACTCATAGCCGCGGCCGACCGGAGGCGCCAGCGTGGACATGTCGTCGAAGCCGTTCTCGGCCGCCTTCATGGCGTTGAGCGTGGGGTGCACCCGCACCCGCTGCTGGGTGGTCACGGTGCCGGCCGTGTCGGCGTAGAACTTCTGCTCCTTGACCTGCAGCAGCCGGGCCGAGACGTGGTCGGCGCCCTTGAGCAGCCCGGCCGACCAGTCGGCGAGCAGGCTCACCTTGTCGGATGTGGCCACCTCGAACGGGTCGATCTCGTAGTCGGACACCCACACCGCCTCGGCGTGGACCGGCTCGGGCGCCAGCTCGATGCGCTCCCTGTTGATGGGGGCGCTCACCTCCGCCACGCGTACGGCCTGCTCGGCCACCTTGGCGGCGGCCTCGGGCGTCAGGTGGATGCCGGAGGCGAAGCCCCAGGTGCCGTTCTTGACCACGCGCACCGCGTAGCCCAGATCGTCGGCGTCCATGGAACCTTCGAGCCGGGCGTCGTAGAGGCTGAGGGACTCGGCCCTGATGCGTTCGAGCCGGAAGTCCGCGTGCTCGGCGCCGAGGTCGCGAGCGCGTTGCAGAGCGGCGTCCGCGAGCTGCCGCAGCGGCAGCTCCAGGAAGTCGGAATCGATCTGGCGCATGTCCACGATCCTAACCCTGTGATCTTGTGCCACCCGGACAAGCGGATACCCGCCGGTAGGAGATACCGTCAGGTGTCATGGCACGCTCTGTACTCGTCACCGGGGGCAATCGCGGCATAGGCCTCGCGATCGCCCGAGAACTCGCCGCGGCAGGCGACGCCGTCGCGGTCACGTACCGATCGGGTGAGCCGCCCGAGGGCCTGTTCGGCGTGCGCTGCGACGTCACCAGCACCGCCGACGTCGAGGCCGCCTTCGACAAGGTCGAGGCCGAGCAGGGTCCCGTCGAGGTGCTGGTCTCCAACGCCGGCATCACCAAGGACACGCTGCTGGCGATGATGAAGGAAGAGACCTTCACCGACGTCATCGACACCAACCTCACCGGCGCCTACCGCGTCGCCAAGCGGGCCATCAGGCCCATGATGCGGCTCAAGCGCGGCCGGATCATCCTCATCTCCTCCGTCATCGGCCTCACCGGCCAGGCCGGTCAGGCCAACTACGCCGCCTCCAAGGCGGGCCTGGTCGGTTTCGCCCGCTCGCTGGCGCGCGAGTACGGCTCGCGCAACATCACCGTCAACGTCGTCTTGCCCGGCTTCGTCAACACCGACATGACCGCCGGGCTCGACCACGACGCCATCGTGTCCAACATCCCGCTCGGGCGGCAGGCGGCCCCCGAGGAGATCGCGCGCGTCGTGCGCTTTCTGGCCGGCGACGACGCCTCCTACATCACCGGGGCCGTGATCCCGGTCGACGGCGGACTCGGAATGGGGCACTGACATGGGCATTCTCGACGGCAAGCGGATCCTCGTCACCGGGGTGCTGACCGACGCGTCGATCGCGTTCGCGGTGGCCAAGCTGGCCCAGGAGGAGGGCGCGACGGTCGTGCTGACCGGCTTCGGCCGGCTCAGCCTCGTCGAGCGCATCGCCAAGCGGCTGCCCGAGCCCGCGCCGGTGCTGGAGCTCGACGTCCAGAACACCGAACACCTCGACACGCTGGCCGACCGCGTGGGCGAGCACGTCGACGGGCTCGACGGCGTCGTCCACTCCATCGGCTTCGCCCCGCAGTCCGCGCTCGGCGGCAACTTCCTCAACACCTCCTGGGAGGACGTCGCCACGGCGCTGCAGGTCTCCACGTACTCCTACAAGTCGCTGGCCGTGGCCTGCCTGCCGCTGATGAAGGAGGGCGGCGCGGTGGTCGGCCTCGACTTCGACGCCTCCAAGGCGTGGCCGGTCTACGACTGGATGGGCGTGGCCAAGGCCGGGCTCGAGTCCTGCAACCGCTACCTCGCCCGCGACCTCGGCAAGCACAACATCCGCGTCAACCTCGTGGCGGCCGGGCCGCTGCGCACGATGGCGGCCAAGTCGATCCCCGGCTTCAAGGAGTTCGAGGACAGCTGGCCGGAGAAGGCGCCGCTCGGCTGGGACCTCGCCGACACCACGCCCACCGCGCGGGCGTGCGTGGCGCTGCTGTCCGACTGGTTCCCGGCGACGACCGGCGAGATCGTGCACGTCGACGGCGGCGTCCACGCCATCGGCGGCTGACCGCCCCTGCCACCGTCCGAACCCCTGGCCCGCCCGTCGGGCCGGGGGTTCGCACGTTTCAGGGCCGGGGTTCGCACGTTTCAGGGCCGCGCGGGGCGACCCGAGCCGGGCGGCGGCAGGCGGTCCCAGGGACAGGCGGAGGCGGCGCAGGGCCCGCGCCAGAGCGGCGTGAGGACGCTGCGGGGCACTTGGTGGACGCGGCGGCCGGCTGCGCGAGCACGCTCCGGCCCGGCTGGGCGCGGCCCGCTGGAGCGGCCGTTCACGCGAAGCGACCGGGGCGGGCTGGGGCCCAGGGGTGACCGTGCGAGGGGACGTTCAGGCGAGGCGGTGGCGGCCGTTTCCGGCGCGGGCCGGCTCGAAGGGGATCGACTCCGTGGACTCGCCCTGGTGCCGCCGCTGCTGAACGATCCGCGTGGCCAGCACCGCAGACCCGAGCAGCGCGATGGTCAGCACCGTGCCGATCACGTCGGAGGCCGGCGGGCTGGGCCGCACCACCCGGCGGTCCTGCATCGGCACGGCCAGCTCGTGCGAGAACGGGTTGGGCCAGAGCAGATCGACCCGGGGCTCCTCGGCGTGCGCGGTCTTCTTCTGCGCCACCGGCCGCTGCGTGTCAGGACGCTGCTGGGTCCTGGACGGCTCCGGCCTGGAGGGAAGGGGCTGGGGGAGGGCGGTGGCGGTGGCGGAGATGAGGCCGTCCGGGGGCTCGGGGGTGGGGGAGGGGACCGATGAGATGTCGGGCCGCGGGGTGAGCCGGTCGACGCTGCCGCGGTCGGAGCAGGACGGCGCCGTCAGGCAGTCGTCATCGCCGCCCTCGGGCGGGCCGGCCGTCTCCGGCGTGTCCGGCCTGCGGGACGGCGGTCCGTCCTCATCCTCGTCCTCGTCGGTGGCCGCCTTCGGCCGCCCCGTGGGCAGCACCTCGCCCACGCGCCCGAGCACCTCGTCGGTGGTCTTGTCGAGCCCTTCCGTCACCTTGCGGGTCGTGCCGCCCGTCAGTGTGTCGACCGTGCCGGTGACCGCCTGGACGACGTCGCACAGCGTGTTGGTCACCCCCGAGAGCAGGCCACCGTCGCGCGTGCAGTCCTGGGCGGTGGCCGATGCGGCGGGAGCCCCCACCGGGACGGCCACCAGCGCCACCGCGAGAACTCCAGCCGAGATCGCGGTTCTGGTCCCCATCCGTCCCCTCCTGCGTCGCTTCCGGGAGAAATCTTGCTGGACATCAGGCGGAAGACGCAGGCTTTTGGCGGCCGAAGTTGCGTTTCGGTATCGACTAGTGATACGCGAGGGAGGCTTACGTTCCTCCCGGCGGTGACGGCGCGCCGTCCTAGTCGATCGACGACACGTCATCGAGTGCCTCTCGGATCTCTATCGGCAGCACGACGTCCTCGGCGGGCAGGATGCCTTTGAGCTGCGCATGCGTACGGGCGCCGACGATGGCCGAGGCGACGCCGGGCTGGTCGCGCACCCACGACAGGGCCACGGCCAGCGGCGACACGCCGAGGCCGTCGGCCGCGGTCATGACGGACTCGACGACCCGCCGGCAGCGCTCGTCCAGATAGGGGCGGACGAAGTCCGCGAAGTGGGGTGTCGCGGCCCGCGAGTCGGCGGGGATGCCGGTGCGGTATTTGCCGGTCAGCACCCCGCGGCCGAGCGGCGACCAGGCCAGCACGCCGACGCCGAGGTGGGCGGCGGCGGGCAGCAGCTCCCGCTCGGGCTCGCGGGCCAGCAGCGAGTACTCGGTCTGCGCGGCGGTGATCGGGATGCGGCCGGGCACCATCTTCTGGGTGACGGCCGCGGCGGCGAGCTGCCAGCCGGTGTAGTCGCAGACGCCGGCGTAGACGGCGCGGCCGGAGGAGACGATCGCGTCGAGCGCGGCCAGGGTCTCCTCCAGCGGCACCTCATCGTCATAGGTGTGCAACTGCCACAGATCGACGTAATCGAGCCCAAGGCGGTTGAGCGACTCGTCGACGGCGGCGATGAGATGGCGCCTGGAGGCGTCGCGCGGGCGGCGGCCCTGCGGCGTCACCACGGCCTTGGTGGAGATCACCAGCTCCGAGCGCGGCACCGTGTCGCGCAGCATCCGGCCGAGCAGCCGCTCGGAGTCGCCGCCGGTATAGACGTCGGCCGTGTCGACGAGGTTACCACCCGCGTCGAGGAACGTGCGGAGCTGGGCCGCGGCCTCGTCCGCGTCGGTGTCACGCCCCCAGGTCATCGTGCCGAGCCCCAACCGGGACACCGACAGGCCGCTGTGGCCGACATAGCGCTGCTCCATGATCCCGCCAGGTTACCGTTCAGGCCGATGAAACGTCGTGATCGACGCCTGCGACACTTGCTGGATGACCACGTTGCTTCTGGTCCGGCACGGGCTGACGGACCTCACGGGGCCGGTGCTGGCCTGCCGCACCCCAGGGGTGCATCTGAGCGAGGCGGGCAGGGCGCAGGCCGCCGCGCTCGCCGGGCGCGTCGCGGGCGTCAGGCTCGACGCCATTGTCTCCAGCCCGCTCGAGCGCTGCTTGGAAACGGCGGAAGCCGTCGCAGAAGGTCGCGGACTCGAGGTGACCGTCGATGAGCGGTTCATCGAGTGCGGCTACGGGGATTGGACGGGCCGGCCGCTCAAAGAGCTGGCCGAGGAGCCGTTGTGGCCGGTCGTGCAGGCGCATCCGAGCGCGGCGACGTTCCCCGGCGGGGAAGCGGTGGCGGACATGCAGCATCGCGCCGTCGCCGCGGTCCGGAACTGGAATGAACGTCTCGGGGAGAAGGCTATATACCTCGTGTGCAGTCACGGCGATGTGATCAAGTCCATCGTGGCCGACGCGCTGGGGCTCCACCTCGATAACTTTCAGCGGATAACAGCCGATCCGGCCGCCGTCACCGTCATTCGCTATGCCCCCTTGCGTCCCTTTGTCCACAGGATTAACGATATGGGGGAATTGAAGCTGTCCGAGGATTCGGAGGAGAAAGACGGGGGAGAAAACATCACCGGGAGCGATGCCGCCGTCGGCGGCGGGTCCGGAACCACGTAAGGTCAGGCTATGCCGGTCTTCGACTACGACCCACCGGAGAGGTTCGTCGCCGGTGCCCTGGGGCGGCCGGGCGCGCGGGTCTTCTTCCTGCAGGCCAGGGCCGAGGGCAGACTGACCACGGTGGCACTGGAGAAACTGCAGGTGGCGGCGCTGGCGGGCAGGCTCGACGAGCTGCTCGACGAGGTCCTGCGGCTCAGCGGCGGCACCGCCCAGGTGCCCGCGCTCGCGCCCGCCGACCTGGCCGACGACGGTCCTCTCGACACGCCGGTCGCGGAGGACTTCCGCGTCGGCACCATGGCGCTGACCTGGGATGCGGAGAAGTCACAGGTGGTGATCGAGGCGCAGGAGGTCATCGACGAAGACGATCTCGACAAGTCCGAGCCCTCGGTGCTGCGCGTGCGCATCAGCGCCGGGGCCGCGCGGGCCTTCACCCAGCGAGCGCTCCAGATCGTCGCGGCGGGCCGTCCCCCGTGCCCGCTGTGCGGCCAGCCCCTCGACGCCACGGGGCACGTATGCGTCCGACTCAACGGCTACCGCGGGGGTGAGGCGGCTTCATGACCGCTCCCGAGAGCGAACCGGCCGTCAAGTCCGCCCCGCCGCCCCCGGTGCATGACGAGGAAGCCCTCACGCTGCTGCGCGAAGGGACGCTGGAGGTCGCGGGCCGCCTCGTCGAGGCGACCAACATGACGCTCTACTGCTCGGTCAGGCTGGGCGACCGCCAGGCCGCCTGCGTCTACAAGCCCGTACGCGGCGAGCGCCCCCTGTGGGACTTCCCCGACGGCACCCTCGCCGCCCGCGAGGTCGCCGCCTTCGAGGTCTCCCAGGCCACCGGCTGGCGCATCGTGCCGCCCACGGTCTACCGCGACGGGCCCTTCGGCCCCGGCATGTGCCAGCTGTGGATCGACACCGAGCGCGAGATCGACCTCATGCGGCTGGTCAAGAGCCGCAACCCGGTCGTACGCCGGATGGCGGTCTTCGACGCGGTGGTCAACAACGCCGACCGCAAGGGCGGCCACCTGCTGCCGCTGCCCACCGGGCACGTCTACGGGGTCGACCACGGCGTGTGCTTCTCCGTCGAGGACAAGCTCCGCACGGTCCTGTGGCAGTGGCGGGGCAAGCCGCTCTCCCGCGAGGCGGTGGCGGTGCTGGCCAAGCTCGAACGCGACATCGAGTCAGGCCCGCTCGGCCGCCGGCTGCGCGAGCTGCTGTCGCTGGCCGAGGTCGAGGCCACCTGGCAGCGGGTGCGGCGGCTGCTCGACACCGGCGTGCACCCCTACCCGTCGGAGGGCTGGCCCGCAATACCCTGGCCCCCGATCTAGGGCGATCCTCGCCGGTTTATTACTCTTTGCCCATGTGCACGCTGATCGTGAGGACCGGCCGGGAGCTGACGCTCATGGGCGTCAGGGACGAGTTCGCCGACCGGCCCTGGGAGGGGCCCGGCGAGCACTGGCCCGACTATCCCGGAGTGATCGGCGGGCGCGACCTCAAGGCGGGCGGCACCTGGCTGGCCGTCAACCCGGCGGCCCGCCGTGCCGCCGCCCTGCTCAACGGGCACGGCAAGCCCGCCGATGAGACCACCAAGGTCTCGCGGGGCGACCTCGCGCTGCGCGCGGCGTACACGGGGGAGGGGCCCGGCGCCTGGCCTGAGCCGCTACGACCCCTTCCACCTCGTGCTCGCCGACCTCGGCCAGGTGCGGATGTGGAGCTGGAACGGCGAGCGGCTCACCACCTCACCGCTGCCCGCGGGCACCAGCATGGTCGTCAACTCCGGCCTCGACCCGGAAAGCGAGCGGGTGGCCGCGTACCTGCCGCGCTTCCGCGCCGCCGAGGACTGGAGCGAGTTCACCGCCGAGCCGCCGTCCGACGACCGCGGCGCGCTCATCATCAGGCACGAGCTGCCGGACGGCCGCGTCTTCGCCTCCCTGTCGGTGATGCGGGTCTCCATCGCGCCTGAGGGTGTGACGTACGACTTCACCGACCTGACCGCCGATCAGGACAGATAGGCTCAAAGGCATGAGATCGTGGTCTGCCCAGAACGTTCCAAAACTCCCAGGTAACAGCATTCCGCTGAGTCTCTACGACACGTCGGCCAGGCAGGTGCGGCAGACCGATCCAGGGCCGACGGCCAGGATGTACGTCTGCGGCATCACCCCGTACGACGCCACCCACCTCGGCCACGCCAACACCTACCTCGCCTTCGACCTCGTCGGCCGCATGTGGCGCGACGCCGGCCACGAGGTCCACTACACCCAGAACGCCACCGACGTGGACGATCCGCTGCTGGAGCGGGCCGAGCAGACCGGCGTCGACTGGCAGGAGCTGGCCGAGCGGGAGATCCAGCTGTTCCGCGGCGACATGGAGGCGCTGCGCATCCTGCCGCCCCGCGAGTACGTCGGCGTCACCGAGATCATCGACCGCGTGGCCGACCTGATCATCCGGCTGTCGGCCAAGGGCGTCACCTACACCCTCGACGGCGACGTCTACTTCAGCGTCGCCGACGCCCCCAAGTTCGGCCAGGTGTCCGGCTACGACGAGCAGCAGATGCTGACCCTGTTCGCCGAGCGCGGCGGCGACCCCGACCGCCCCGGCAAGCGCCACCCGCTCGACTGGCTGATGTGGCGGGCCGAGCGCCCCGGAGAGCCGGCCTGGGACTCGCCGCTCGGCCGCGGCAGGCCCGGCTGGCACATCGAATGCACCACGATCGCCCTCGACAACCTGGGAGCCGGATACGACGTCGCCGGCGGCGGATCGGACTTGATCTTCCCGCACCACGAGTGCGGCGCCTCCGAGGGGCACGCGGCCACCGGCGAGTGGCCGTTCGCCAAGTTCTACACCCACGCCGGCATGGTGGGTCTCGACGGCGAGAAGATGTCGAAGTCGAGGGGCAACCTCGTCTTCGTCTCCAAGCTGCGGCAGACCCACGACCCGATGGCGATCAGGCTCGTCCTGCTCGCCCACCACTACCGCACCGACTGGGAGTACACACCGGACCAGATCGAGGCGGCCGAGCGGCGGCTGGCCCGCTGGCGCTCCGCCGTCGCGCTGCCCGGCGGCCCCCCGGTCGGCGACCTGCTGGCCACGGTCCGCAAGCGGCTCGCCGCGGACCTCGACGCGCCCGGCGCGCTGGCCGCCATCGACGCCTGGGCCGACGACGCGCTCGCCCGCCCCGGCTCCGACCCCTCCGCCCCCGCCCTCGTCAAGGACCTCACCGACGCCCTGCTCGGCGTCGCACTCTGACGAACCCGCACCGCCCGGGCCACCCCGGCCCGGGCTTCCGCGATCTCCCACACCGGACATCGCCGCCCGATCCAGGTGCCGTCTTCAGGTCGGGCAGTGGACTGGGGATCCTTGATGAAGAGGGTCAGACCCGGACGCGTTGTGTGCCCGGTCTTCCCCTCGGACGGCCGGGCACGAGCGTGTCAGACCTGGACGCGTTCGAGCCGGGTGATCGCGGCCAGCTCCGCGGAGAACCACTCGATCGTGCGGCGCAGCCCCTCCTCGGCCGGCACCTGAGCCCGCCAGCCCAGCCGCTCCCGGGCGAGCGTGGTGTCGGGCCTGCGCACCTTCGGGTCGTCGGCGGGCCGGTCGATGAAGCGGATCTCCGACGACGACCCGGTCAGCTTCTTGATCAGGGTGGCCAGTTCCAGCATGGTCAGCTCGTCGGGGTTGCCGATGTTGACCGGCCCGGCGAAGTCACTGGCGGCCATGGCCAGGATGCCCGAGACCGTGTCGTCCACGTAGCAGATGGAGCGGGTCTGCGAGCCGTCGCCGGTGACCGTGATCGGCTCGCCGGTCAGCGCCTGCCGGATGAACGTCGGGATCGCCCGCCCGTCGAACGGCCGCATGCGGGGCCCGTAGGTGTTGAAGATCCGCACGATGCCGGTGTTCGTCCCGCGCGCGTGACGGTAGGCGGTGGTCAGCGACTCGGCGAAGCGCTTGGCCTCGTCGTACACGCTGCGCGGGCCCACCGGGTTGACGTTGCCCCAGTACGTCTCCTTCTGCGGATGCTCCAGCGGGTCGCCGTACACCTCGCTGGTGGAGGCCAGGATGAACCGGGAGCCCTTCTCCCTGGCCAGGCCGAGCGCGTGCAGCGTGCCGACGCTCCCCACCCGCAGGGTCTCGATGGGGTAGCGCAGGTAGTCGGCGGGCGAGGCGGCCGAGGCGAAGTGCAGGACGAGGTCGAGCCGGTCGGGCACGTGCACGTACCCGGTCAGGTCGCACTCGATGAGCCGGAACTCCGGCCGCTCCAGCAGGTGCTCGACGTTGCGCGGCCCGCCGGTCAGGAAGCTGTCCATGCAGATGACGTCGGCGCCTTCGTCCAGCAGCCGTTCGCACAGGTACGAGCCCAGGAACCCCGCGCCCCCCGTGACCAGAGCCCTCATGACGTTACCTCCATGGCCGCTTCGACGACTTCGGACACCTCGATTTCGAGCAGGCCGGGGTCCGGCCGCTCGCCGTGCGGGTCGCCGTGGTGCCCGGTCCACAGCGCGATGTGCCGCCAGCCCGGCGGCGGGCCCCACAGCATGGGGGAGACGGGGCCGAACAGCACCACCGACGGCACGCAGAACGCCGTCGCCAGATGGGCGACGCCGGTGTCGCCGCACACCACCAGCCGGGCCCGGCTGACCAGGTCGATCAGGTCGGCCAGGCGGGTGCGCCCGGCCAGCATGCGTTCGGGCGGCAGCCCCGCGAGCTCGGCGACGCGGGTGGCGATCGGCACCTCGGCCGCGTTGCCGGTGACGACGACGTCGTCCAGCGCGGCCGCCACCTCGGCGAACCGCTCGGGCGGCCAGCGCCGCGCCGGGTAGGCGGCGCCGGGATGCACGATCGCCGGCCCCGTACGGTCGGAGATGCCCAAAGTCAGGTCCGCCGGGTCGGCCGGGATGCCGTACCACTCCAGCAGCCCGCACCAGCGCCGCACCTCGTGCACGCCGTCCTGCCATTCGGGACCGGCACCGAAGCCGAGCAGCCGCCCCGGGCGGGTGCGCCGCAGCGCCTCGGTGCTCTGCGGGCCCTTGCCGTGCAGGTTGACCGCGACGTCCGGCCGCTCGAACGGCACCGGTCCCGGCCCCGCCACGTCCACCTGGTCGTCCACCGCGCCGATGAGCGGCAGCAGCGCGCCGAGCGCCCGCGGCGCCGCCAGCGTGATGCGGTGATCGGGGAACGCCTGGCGCAGCGCCCGCAGCGCGGGCACGGCCGTGAGCAGGTCGCCCAGGCCGAGCCCGCGCAGCGCCACCAGCTCTAGGGCCATGACGTCTCCGTGGACGGGCAGACGACGAGCTCTCTCACCTCGCATCCGGCCGGCTGCCGCAGCGCGAACACGATGGCCTGGGCGACGTCCGCCGGGTCGTTCAGCCCGGCCTCCGGCCCCGGCTTGTACTGCTCGGGACGGCCGTCGAAGAAGCTCGTCCGCATGCCGCCGGGGATGAGCAGGGTCACCCCCACCTCCCCGCGCAGCTCGATCGCCAGCGCCCGGGTGAAGCCGACGACGCCGAACTTCGACGCCGAGTAGGCGGAGGCGTCGCTGAGCGGCCGCAGGCCCAGCGTGGACGCGCAGGTGACCACCGTGCCCCTGGTGTGCTTCAGGTACGGCAGCGCCGCCCGCACCACCGAGGCGGTCCCCAGCAGGTTGACCTTGATGACCCGCTCCCAGTCGTCGGCGGGCACGTCCTCCAGCCGCCCGCAGGCGTCGATGCCCGCGGCGGTGACGACGCCGTCGAGGCCGCCCGCCCGCTCGGCCAGCTCGCGCACCGCGCGCTCGGCCTCGCCCCGGTCGGCCAGGTCCGCGATCACGTGCTCGAAGCGCTGGCCGGGCGCGCGTACGTCGATGACGAGCGCCTTCCAGCCCTCCTTCTCCACCGCCTCGGCGGTGGCCAGGCCGAGCCCGGACGCGCCCCCCGTAATGAGAATGTTCACTGGATCTCCCTGATCAGATTGGTTGTGGACCGCCCCGGCAGCGTGCTCAGCACGACGATCTCCGCGCCGAGCCTGCCGAGGACCTCGGATTCGGGCAGCGTCTCCCCCTCGTAGTCGCCGCCCTTCACCCACACGTCGGGCCTGAGCAGCTCGATGGCGGCCGCCGGGGTGTCCTCGTCGAACACCAGCACGGCGTCCACACAGCCCAGGGCCCGCAGCACCTCCACCCGGTCGCGCACGTCCACGATGGGCCTGGACGGGCCCTTGAGCCGGCGCACCGAATCGTCGGAGTTGACGCAGACGACGAGCGCGTCGCCGAGCGCCCGAGCCCGCCGCAGCAGGCTCACGTGGCCCGCGTGCAGCAGGTCGAAGCAGCCGCCGGTGGCGATCAGCCGTCCGCCCTGGGCGCGGACCAGCGCGGCCACCTCCAGCGCGGTGCGCGGCCGGTCGCCGAGCCGCTGCTCCTGCACCTTCACCGAGGCGGCGCCGCCGCGCTCGACGAAGCGAGACGCCTCGCCGACGCCCACCGTGATCGCCTCCTCGGCGTCCGCGCCGTCACGCATGGCCAGCGCCGCCGCCCCCGCCAGCCGGTCGCCGGCGCCGCACGCGTCCTGGCCGCCCGCCCGCACCGGCGGCGGCACCGTGACCAGCGGGCCGCCCGCCACGGCCAGCGCGGCGCCGCGCTCACCGGTGGTGACCGCCACCGCCTCGGCGCGCAGCGCCCGCACCAGCCGGCGGGCCGCCTGATCGGGCCCCTGATAGCCGGACGGGCACATCAGCCGCGCCTCGGCCTCACTCGGCGTCAGCAGCGCGCAGCCCGGCATCGGCTGCTCGCCGCGCGGATGCGGGTCCCACACCACCGGTACGGAGACCTCGCGCAGCAGCTCGCGGGCCATCCTGGCGACGCCCCTGCCGTAGTCGGACACCAGCACCGCGCCCGCCCGCAGGACCGCCTGCGCCGCCTCCTCGGTGGGGGAGAACCGGGCCGTGCCGTCGCCGGTGTCCAGCCTGACGAGCGTCTGGCCGCGCGACCTGATCCGGGTCTTGCGCACGGTGCCGCCGCGCAGCGGCAGCCGCAGCAGGTCGAGCTCCTCCGACAGCAGCCCGCACAGGCGGCGGCCGTCCTCGTCGTCGCCGACCGCCGTGACCAGCACCACGTCGGCGCCGTCGCGGGCGGCCAGCAGCGCCGCCAGCCCCGCGCCGCCCGGCCTGGCCCGCTCCGACGAGACGTCCACCACGGGGACCGGGGCGTCCGGGCAGAGCCGGTCGGCCACGCCCTCGACGTCCACGTCGAGCAGCGTGTCGCCGATGACGACCAGCGGCCCCGCCTTCACAGCGTCTCCTCCAGCGCCCCCTCAAGGGCGTCCTCGAGCGCGTCGCACAGCAGGTGGATCAGCGCCAGGTGCACCTCCTGCACGGTGGCCGTCTCACCCGGTACGGCGACCGCCTCATCGCACAGCTCGCCCAGCGCGTTCGGCCCCGGCCCCGTCAGCGCCCAGGCCGTCACCCCGCACTCGCGCGCCGCCGCCGCGGCGGCCAGCACGTTCGGGCTGCCGCCGCTGGTCGACAGGCACACCAGCACGTCGCCGGGGCGTCCGTGGGCGCGCACCTGGCGGGCGTAGACCTGCTCGGCGCCGAAGTCGTTCGCGATCGCCGTCACCGAGGAGCCGTCGGCGTGCAGCGGGATCGCCGCGTACGGCCGCCGATCGTCCCTGAACCTGCCGACCAGCTCGGCCGTCAGATGCTGGGCCTCCGCCGCCGACCCGCCGTTGCCGCAGGCCAGCAGCCGGCCGCCGGACGACAGCACGCCGGCCAGCCGCCCGCCCCACGACCGGACGGCGGCCGCCTGGTCATCGAGCTTCTCCAGGGCGTTCCAGAGCTTTTCCAGATGAGCATCCATGATCAACCCCCCAGGGCGGCCAGCCGGCCGACCTTGCCGTCGATGACCTGCGCGTACACGGCCTCGGTGAGCTCGGCGACGCGCGGCCAGCCGTAGCGCTCGCGGGCCCGCCTGGCGCCGGCCGCGCCGATCTCCGCGCGCCGCCGCGGGTCGCCCAGCACGTCCTTGAGCGCTCTGGCCAGGGCGCGCGGCCTGCGCGGCGGCACCAGCACGCCGCAGCCCGCCACCGTGTCGAGGTGGCCGCCGACCGCCGAGGCCACGACGGGCACCCCGCACGCCATCGCCTCGACCGGCACCATGCCGAACGGCTCGTACCAGGGCACGGTCACCACGACGTCGGCCGCCCGCATCAGCGCGGGCACGTGCCGCCTGGGCACGCTGCCGATGACGTGGACGCGGTGGCCCATGCCGTAGCCCTCGGCCAGCTTCCTGAGCCGGATCGCCTCCTCGTCCTCCCGCCCGCCGCCGGCGATCACCAGCTCCGCGCCGGGAAGCTGGCGCATCGCCCTGATCAGGGTGTCCACGCCCTTGCGCGGCACCATGCGGCCGATGCTCAGCACCATCGGCCCGTCCGTACGCGGTGCCACCGGCCCGTCCGGGCGGAACTCCGCCAGGTCCACCCCGCACGGGACGACCGAGATGCGCTGCCGGGGAACGCCCATCGCGAGCAGCTCGCCCACCTCGTCGCTGCAGGTGGCGAGCACCGCGTCGGCGCGCTTGCCGATCTCCCGCTCGGTGTCGATGCGGTGCGCGGGGCTGGTGTCGGCCTCGCCCTGCCAGCGCCGCTTGACCGTGCCGAGCGCGTGGAAGGTCTGCACCACCGGGATCCCGCCGGCCGCCTCCAGCGCCGCCTGCCCGCTCATCCAGAAGTGCGCGTGCGCCACGTCGGGCGGGTGTGCGGCCCAGCGCTCGGCCAGCCGTTCGGCGAACTCCGGCATGTACGGGGGCAGCTCGTCCTTGGGCACGGGGGCCGGGGGACCCGCGGTGACGTACTCGACCGTGACGCCCGGCGCCAGGCGCACGGACGCGGGCTGCGACTCGCAGGAGCGCCGCGTGTGAACGGCGACCGTGTGCCCGCGCTCGGCGAGCGCGACGGCCAGCGCGGCGACGTAGACGTTCTGGCCGCCGGAGTCGACCCCGCCGACCGCCGCCAGCGGGTCCGCGTGCTCCGAGATGAGATCGACCTTCACTGCGTCAGCTCCCTCACTGCCTTGACCACCTGCTCACTCGTCACCTGCGACAGGCACGGGTGCCCGGACACCGGGCAGACGCGCGCCCTGCTCCCCGGCAGGGCGCGTGCTGGTCGCCCAGCACCACCGTGGGCACGCCGTACGGGGCCCACCGCTCCAGCGGCACCACGGGGGCGAACAGGCTCACGACCGGCGTGCCGACGGCGGCGGCCAGGTGCGCGGGGCCCGTGTTGCCCGCCACCAGCACGCCGGCGCCCTCGATGACGGCGGCGAGCTCGGCGAACGTGGTGGCGCCGCCCAGGTCGGCCGCGACGCCGCCGGCCACGTAGGCGGTGAGATCGCGTTCGGTGCCGGTCACGACGACGCGGTGCCCGTCCTCGGCCAGCTCCCGCACCGTCTCCCGGTGCCGGTCCGCCGGCCAGGTGCGGGCGGGCGCCGAGGTGCCTGGGTGCACGACGACGTACGAGCCGGGGCCGAGCGCGCGCCCGAACGTCCGGCGGACGTCCGGCAGCGGCAGGCGGACCGCGAGCCCGCCCTCGTCGCCCGGCGGCAGCTCGAACCCGGCCGCCCGCGCGAGCGCGAGCATCCGCTCCGCCTCCGGCACGTCCACGCTCTCGTCCACCACGTGCCGCACGTCGAGCAGCGAGCCCGGATAGTCGTTGCTGATCGCGCTGATCCGCGCCACCCCGGCCAGCCTGAGCAGCAGCGCCAGCGGCAGCGCCGACTGGTGGAACGAGGTGAGCAGCACCGCCTCGTCGACCCCGCGCACCAGGCCGATCAGCTCCTCGGCCCCGGCCCTGGAGGCGGGCGGCGGCGTGTGGTCGATCCACGGGGCGTGCCAGGTCACCACCCGGTCCACGCCCGGCAGCAGCTCGGCCGCCGCCCTGCCGTTCGGTCCCGACAGGAAGACGACCTCGGCGGCCCGCGTGCGCACCGCGCGCACGGCGGGACCGGCGAGCAGCACGTCGCCGGCGTCGTCGAGCCGCGCCACCAGCACGCGCCCCCGGTCTGCAGCAGCCGTCATCGCCGCACGCTCCATTCCCCGCGCAACCGGTGCGCGCAGGCGACCGGCGGGATCAGCACGCTGGTGACGGCCATCCGCAGCACCTCGTCCGGCGTGCGCGGGCCCGGGGCGATGCGCCGCCAGGCGAACTGCGCCGTCAGCGCCGCCCAGACCGCGCCCGCCGCCAGCGCCGCCGTCCTCTGGCGGCCCGTCGCGAGCAGCGCGGCCGCCAGGCCCGCGGCCGTCGTGGCGGCGTGCAGCCGCAGCCGTCCTGGCGCGCCGCCGATGGCCGCCCGCCAGCCGGGACCGTGCAGGCGCCGCATGAGCGCGTCGTCGGCGTTGCCCCGCTGGTGGCGCACGCTCGCCCAGAAGCCGTCGTCGCGGACCGGATGCACGGTCACCCGCTCGCCCTTGACCAGCCGGTGCCCGGCCCGCGTCACCCGCAGCGCCAGGTCGGCGTCCTCCCGGTAGGCGCGCGGGAACCGCTCGTCGAAACCGCCGAGCGCCTGCAGCACCTCGCGCCGGTAGGCCATGTCGGCCGTCACCCAGAGCGCGCCCGCCAGCCCGGCGGTGTGCCGCTCGGCGTCGGTGGGCCTGCGCCCCTCCGGCCTGGGCACCCGGATCCTGCCCTGGCTGCCCGCCACCTCGGGCGGCAGGTCCACCAGGTCCTTCCAGACGGCCTGCGCCCACCCGGGGGCGGGGACCACGTCGTCGTCGAGGAAGACCACCCAGGGCGTGTCGGCGGCCCGCCAGCCGGCGTTGCGCGCCGCCGCGGGACCGCGCCCGCCCGAGCGCACCAACCGTACGTGCGGAGGCATGCGCAGCGCCGCCAGCGAGGCGGGATGGCCCCGGCGGTCGTCCACCACGATCACCGGCACGTCCGGGCCCACGGCGGCCAGCGTGTCGTGCAGCGTCGGCCGCCCGACGGTGGGGATCACCACGGTGATCATGAGGCGAACACCTCCCGCCGCCGCACCAGGTAAGGACCCAGCGCCAGCACGTCCACCGGCGCCGAGCCGAAGCACTCCAGCGCGTCACGCGGGTCGTCCACCATGGGACGCCCCGCCGTGTTGAGGCTCGTATTGACCACCACCGGCAGCCCCGTGCGCGCCTCGAACTCGCTCAGCACCCGCGCCATCAGCGGCTGACGCTCCGGCGAGACGGTCTGGATGCGGGCGGTGCCGTCCACGTGCACCACCGCGGGGATGCGCGGCGCCCAGTCCGGGTGCACGTCGTGCACGAACAGCATGTACGGCGACGGCACCGGCCCCCGCGCGAAGATCTCCCGCGCTCGCGACTCCAGCACCATCGGCGCGACCGGCCGGAACTGCTCGCGCCCCTTGACGTCGTTGAGCCGCTCGGTGTTACGCGGATTGCCGGGGTGGGCCAGCAGCGACCGGTGGCCCAGCGCCCGCGGCCCGTACTCGGCGCGGCCCTGGAACCAGGCCACGATCCGGTCGGCGGCCAGCTCCGCCGCCACCGCCGCCGCCAGGTCGGCGGGCCGCGTGTACGGCACGCGCGCCACGTCCAGCCACGCGCCCAGCTCCTCGTCGGTGAAACCGCGGCCGAGCGCCGGGCAGGTCATCGGCGCGGCCGGCTCGCCGTACACCTGCGCCAGGTGCAGCGCCCCGCCCAGCGCGGTGCCGGAGTCGCCGGCGGCCGGCTGCACCCACACCTCGTCGAACGGCCCCTCGTCCAGCAGCCGCGTGTTGGCCACGCAGTTCAGCGCCACCCCGCCGGCCAGTGCCAGCCGCCGCTCCCCGGTGCGCTCGTGCAGCCAGCGCGCCAGCTCCAGCAGCACCTCCTCCAGCCGGGCCTGCACGCTGGCGGCCAGGTCGGCGTGGTCGGAGGTCCACGGTGCGCCCTTCTTCAGCGCCTTGGCGTAGACGTTCCAGTCGACCGGCTCGACGCGGAACCCGCCGTCGCCGGTGGTGTAGATCACCTCGCGCAGCGCCTCCAGGTGGCGGGGACTGCCGTAGGAGGCCATCGCCATCACCTTGTACTCGTCGCTGGAGCGCAGGAAGCCGAGATGCTGGGTGACGTCCTCGTACATCAGGCCGAGCGAGTGCGGCAGCTCCTGGGCGGCGAGGATCTCCAGCTCGCCGCCCCGGTAGCGGCCCGCCAGGTGGGAGACGTTCTCGCCGCGCCCGTCGCACACCAGCACCGCGCAGTCGCGCCACGGCGAGGCCAGCCCGGCCGATGCCGCGTGCGCCACGTGGTGCGGCACGTAGGTGACCTGCCCGGGGTCGAGCCCCGGCAGCGCCGTGGCGAGGAAGGCGGGGGCGCGCACCGCGTACCGGGTGCGCAGGTCCTCCCAGTCGCCCTCAGGCCGCTGGAGCACCAGCGACGGGTCGTAGGAGTAGGCGACGGCGTCGATATCCTCCGGCGCGAGCCCCGCCTCGCTCAGGCACCAGGCGGCCGCCAGCTCGGGCAGCTCCCAGGCGGAGAAGGCCAAGGGCCGCTTGCCGTGTTTGCGCCGGTGAAGCGTTCCTCTTCGGCCGCGGCCACGATCCTGCCGTCGGCCACGAGCGCCGCGGCCGGGTCGTGGAAGATCGCGTTGATGCCGAGAAATCTCATGCTTCCTCCCCCTGGGGATGTCGAGAACCGCTACCGAGAGAAGCGGCTCTCAAACCTGACGCAACCGCGAGCGCCTTCGTGAGCTGCGAAAACGCCTGCGGCCACCTGGGGTTGCTCACGCTGCGTAGTTGTTTGTCCCGGCAGGCCACGGGTAGCTGCCGCTCACGCGCGACGGAGGTGGATGGTGTTCGAAAAGCGGCGTCCCGGGGCCGTGCTCTTCGACCGGGACGGAACCTTGATCAAGGACGTGCCCTACAACGGCGACCCCGCCCTCGTCGAGCCCATGCCGGGCGCGGTCGAGGCGCTGTGCCGGCTGCAGACGCGCCGACGTGCCGGTGGCCGTGGTCACCAACCAGTCGGGCGTGGCCAAGGGCCTGCTGTCGCCGGACGACATGGACCAGGTGAACGCCAGGGTGGAGGAACTGCTCGGCCCGTTCGACGCATGGGCGATCTGCGTGCACGGCGACGCCGACGGCTGCACCTGCCGCAAACCGGCGCCCGGCCTGGTCATCAGGGCCGCGGCCGTGCTCGACGTCAGCCCCCGCGACTGCGTCGTGGTGGGCGACATCGGCCGCGACATGGAGGCCGCGAGGGCGGCCGGCGCGCGGGGCATCCTCGTGCCCACGGAACAGACACGTCAGGAGGAGATCGACCAGGCCCCCGAGGTCGCCGGCGACCTGACCGACGTCGTCGAGCGCGTGCTGAACGGCGCCGACGACCCGGTGCCCGCCGTCTCGGCGCCCTGGGCCCGCGCGATGGGCTGGAGCCGCTGGTGAGGATCCTGCTCTGGCACGTGCACGGATCCTGGACCAGCGCGTTCATCAGGGGGCCGCACGACTATCTGCTGCCGCTCGTTCCCGGCCGCGGACCCGACGGCCGGGGGCGGGCGGCCACCTACGACTGGCCGGACAGCGCCCGCGAGGTGCCCTGGGACCGCCTGCGCGACGAGCCCGTGGACGTCATCGTCTACCAGCGCCCGCACGAGATCGACCTGGCCCGCGAATGGCTCGGGCCGCGCGCCTCCCGCCTGCCCGCCGTGTACGTCGAGCACAACACGCCCGCGGGCGACGTGCCCCGCACCCGCCACCCGCTGGCCGGGCAGAGCGGCATCACGCTCGTGCACGTCACCCACTTCAACGAGCTGTACTGGGACAACGGCCGCGCCCCCACCCGCGTCATCGAGCACGGCGTCCCCGACCCCGGCCACCTCTACAGCGGCGAACTCGCCAGGGCCGGCGTCGTCGTCAACGAGCCCGTGCGCCGCACCCGCGTCGCCGGCACCGACCTGCTGCCCCGCTTCGCCGAACGGGTGCCGCTCGACGTGTTCGGCATGAAGGTGGACGGCCTGCCGTACGGCACGTACGAGGACCTGCCTCAGCACGCCATGCACGCCGAGCTGGCCAGAAGGCGCGTCTACCTGCACCCGTACCGGTGGACCTCGCTCGGCCTGGCCCTCATCGAGGCCATGACGCTCGGCATGCCCGTCGTCGCGCTCGCCGCCACCGAGGCGATCGAGGCGGTGCCGCCCGAGGCCGGCGTGCTGTCGACCAAGGTGCACGTGCTGGCCGACGCGCTGGCGGAGTTCGCCGCCGACCCCGAGCGCGCGAGCCAGGCCGGCAAGGCCGCCAGGGCCGCCGCGCTGGCCCGCTACGGGCTGAGCCGCTTCCTCGCCGACTGGGACCTGCTGCTCGACCAGGTATGACGCCTCGCGCCATGGGTAGGCGCGGACAGCATGATGATGCTCGACTGGACACGCAGGGCCGCCTGCCTGGACCTCGACCCCGAGCTGTTCTTCCCGATCTCGATGGAGGGGCCGAGCCAGTCGCAGGCGGACAGGGCCAAGCAGGTGTGCGCAGGATGCCCTGTGCGCGAGCCGTGTTTGGAATACGCGCTGAGCACCAGGCAGGCGCACGGGGTGTGGGGCGGCACCGACCCCGGGCAGCGGCGCGAGCTCAGCCTGGCAGGGCCGCGCGGAAACGCTCCCGCTCGGCCTCTTCGAGGTGGTCGCTGAACAGCACGCCGTCGAGGTGGTCGGTCTCGTGCTGGAGCACCCGCGCCAGCGTGCCGAGCGCCCTGACGGTCACCGGTTTGCCGAACATGTCACGGCCACGCGCGGTGACCATGTAGGAACGTTCCAGTGGCCACCACACGCCGGGCGCCGACAGGCACGCCTCGTCGGCCGTCACCCGCCGCTCCGACAGCTCCAGCCGCGGATTGACCAGGTGGCCCGACTTGCCGTCGTAGTCGTAGACCACCACCCGCACCGGCTCGCCCAGCTGCGGAGCCGCCAGGCCGGCGCGCCCAGGGCCCGCCCGCAACGTCGCCGTGAGCGACTTCACCAGCCGGCGCAGCTCCCGATCGAAATCCCGGACCGGCTCCGCGACCGTGCGCAGCACCGGATCGCCGAACATGCGAATGGGCAGGACCGACACCCGTGACTCCCCGATAGGCGGCCATATCACGGACAACGTTTCCCCCGCCCGCGCCGGGCCAATCCAGCGGGCGCGGCCTTGTAGCACAGCGGTAACAGAAGAGACCCGTGGGCGAAACCACCCGAAAGCAGTATCGGAGGGTGATCTCACTTGCGTCACAAGCACCTGTGATGCCTGGCCGGGTGCTCGGGGTCCGGCCAGGCGTCCCCGACTACCTGGAGGTGCACGCATGAGCGCGCTTTCCCTGGAGGCCGGAACCTCCCCGGAGACGGCCCCCGACGCGCTGGCGGGCTTCACCGTCGGCGTGACCGCGACCAGGCGGCGCGAGGAGTTCGGCGCCCTCCTGGAACGCCGCGGCGCCCGCGTGGTCAGCGCCCCCGCCATCCGCCTCGTCCCCCTCGCCGAGGACGCCGACCTGCTCGCCGCCACCCGGCAGAGCCTGGAGGCGCCGCTCGACGACGTGGTCGTCACCACCGGCGTCGGCTTCCGCGGCTGGATGGCCGCCGCCGAGGGCTGGGGCCTGTCCACCGAGCTGAGCGAGCACCTGTCACGGGCCCGCCTGCTCACCCGCGGACCCAAGGCCAGGGGAGCGGTGCGCGCCGCCGGGCTCAACGACCACTGGACGCCCTCCACCGAGTCGTGCAAAGAGGTCAAGGAGTACCTCCTCGCCCAGGACCTGCGCGGCCGGCGCATCGCCGTCCAGCAGCACGGCGAGCCGCTGCGCGACTTCGTGGCCGACCTGCGCGCCGCCGGCGCCGAGGTGATCGAGATACCGGTCTACCGGTGGCTGCCGTACCGCGACATCTCGCCGCTGCGCCGCCTCATCAGCCAGACCGTCTCCGGCGCGATCGACGCGGTCGCCTTCACCAGCGCGCCCGCCGTGCACGCCATGCTGAACACCGCCCGCGCGGACGGCCTGGAAGAGGCGCTGCTCGCCGCGTTCGGCGGCTCCGTCGTGGCCGCCTGCGTCGGGCCGGTCACCGCCGACCCGCTGACCTCGCGCGGCGTGCCCACACTCCAGCCCGACCGCTCCAGGCTCGGCGCGCTCGCCCGCGCCCTGGCCAGGCACCTGCCGGAACACGGCGTCACCCGGGTCACCGCCGGTGGACACCGCCTGGAGATCCGCGGCCACGCCGTGGTCGTGGACGGCGAGCTGCGTCCGCTGCCGCCGGCGCCGATGGCCGTGCTCAAGCGCCTGGCCGACAAGCCGGGCCACGTGGTGTCGCGGGCCGACCTGCGTACGGTGCTGCCGGGCAGCGTCGCCCGCGACTCGGCCGAGCACGCAGTGGAGATGGCCATCACCCGGCTGCGCCGAGCCCTCGGCCCGAGCGGCATCGTCGAGACCGTCGTCAAACGCGGCTACCGGCTCGCCTGCCTGTACGAGGACGGCCTTTGAGCCTCCTCGCACCACCGACCGTCACATCAGCCCACACCGAGGAGTTTCCGCATGCCCGGGCCCGTTCCCGCAGGAGCCGGCCGATGACCCCCACCCTCGTCCTGGCCGCGCACGGCACCCGCAGCCAGGCCGGTCAGCGCACGCTCGCCGCGCTGGCCGAGACGGTCAGGGCCGCGCGGCCGGGAGGCCGGGTCGAGCTCAGCTACCTGGAGCTGGCCTCGCCGCTGCTCCGGGAGGTCCTGCCCGCCGTACGCGGCCCGGTGGTCGTCGTCCCGCTGCTGCTGGCCGGCGGCTACCACGCGCACATCGACCTGCCCCAGGTCGTGGCCGAGCACCGGCCCGACGCGATCGTGGCCGGCTGGCTGGGGCCGCACCGGCTGCTGACCTCGGCGCTGGCGCGCAAGCTGGCACGGGCGGGCCTGCGCGCCACGGACGCGGTGCTGCTCGGCGCGGCGGGATCGTCCGACCCGTCGGCGCTGGCCGACGTGCGCGCGGCGGCGCACCAGCTCGCCGTGCGGCTGGCCAGGCCGGTGACCGTCGCGTTCGCATCGGCGGGCGCGCCGTCGCTGGATGAGGCCATGGAACGGCTCGGCGCGACCCCGGCGTCCCGGGTGGCGATCGCCTCGTACGTGCTGGCCCCCGGCTTCTTCCACGACCGGCTGGTCGCGGCGGCCGCGGGCCGGACCGCGGTGGTCAGCGAGCCCCTGGGCGCCGACCCCGACGTGGCGGCCCTCATCTGGCGCCGCTTCGACGAGGCCCTGCGCCGCCCGGCCGCCCGGCCGCGCACCCTCCGCAGGGCATGACGCACCGCACAGGGGGAGGGGCCTGCCGCGATCAGGCGTGACGCCGGCGGCAGCGGGGGATCAGGCCGCGCCGGGCATCGGACGCCGCGGATCGGGCGGTGCCGGGAGCCGCCGCCGGGCTCGGCCGCCGATGGCCGGGTGCCAGGGATCAGGCGGGGTCGAGGCGCAGTTCGCGGACGATCTCGCGGGCGCTCGCGTCCCGTGACGGCGCGTCGTCGCAGCCGACGAACATCTCGATGAAGGCCCGGTGGAAGCAGCCCGCGACCATCAGGCGTGCGCTGGCCTCCGGGTCGGCGTCGGCCCTGACCCGGCCCAGCCGCTGTTCGTCCGCCAGATAGCCGGCCAGCGGTGCGATCTCGGTGCGCGGCCCGAGCCCCGCCTCCTTGATGGCCCGGCGGAAGCGTACGGTGACGTCGGGGGAGGTGAAGGCGGGCAGCGCCGCGCCCTGGACATCGATGTAGTAGTCGATGCCCGCACGCGCGACCGGGTGGAGGTTGTCCGACACGGACCCCTTCCCTGCGCGGTGCGTCAGGTTGTGCAGGATGCTCAGCCAGAGCGGGAGCCGGTCCTGGAGCAGCGCCAGGAAGTAATCCACCGAGCCGCCGGCACGGTCCTCCCTGAGCGAGACGGCCATCTCGAGGACGCGCCGCCTGGTGTCCTGACTCCTATGCTGCGGGTCTACGTGGGATGTCGCCATGGCATGCCTAACGTGCGCGGTCGGTGGATGTAGGCATCACGTGCGAAGCCGGACGGTCTCCGTCCGGCGTGAATCTGGAGTCCCGGCCTGTCGGGATCTGGTGAACCCCGATTATTACTCGAAACCGCGAAAAATTGGCGGATTTAATACGTCAGGGTTAGCTGTCCGTGTCGCGATCTCTACGTCGCAGGTAGCGCTCGAACTCGGCCGCGATCGCATCGCCGCTGGCCTCGGGCAGCTCCGCGGCGTCCTTGCGCTCCTCCAGCTCCTTGACGTATTCGGCGACCTCGCTGTCCTGCGCGGCCAGCTCGTCCACGCCGCGCTCCCACGCCCTGGCCTCCTCGTCGAGGTCGCCGAGCGGCATGGGGATGTCGAGGACGTCCTCGAGACGGCGCAGCAGCGCCAGCGTCGCCTTCGGGTTGGGCGGCTGCGCGACGTAGTGGGGCACCGACGCCCACAGCGAGATCGCATCGAGCCCGGCCCTGCCGAACGCGTGCTGCAGCACGCCCACGATGCCGGTCGGGCCCTCGTAGCGGCTCAGCTCCAGGCCGGTCGAGCGGGCCAGCCCCTCGCTGGTCGCGCCGCCGAGAATCGGCACGGGGCGGGTGTGCGGGGAGTCGTTGAGCAGGGCGCCGAGCATGACCGCCAGCTCGATGCCCAGCTCACGGCAGACGTAGATGATGTCGTCGCAGAACGAGCGCCAGCGCATGTTGGGCTCGATGCCGCGCAGCAGCACGACGTCGCGCTCGACGCCCGGCGGCCTGGCGCGCAGCAGCCGCGTCGTGGGCCACACGATGGACTGCGTGAGCCCGTCGCTCATCTCCACCACGGGCCTGGTCACCTGGAAGTCGTAGTAGTCGTCCGGGTCGAGCGCGACCAGCGGCTCGGCCTTCCAGGCGGACTCGAGATGGGCGATCACGCCGCTGGAAGCCTCACCCGCGTCGTTCCAGCCCTCGAACGCGGCAATGAGCACCGGGTCGACGAGCTCGGGGAGCCCTTCGAGCTCTATCACGTGTCGCCTCCACTCTCCTTCGTCCCGCTAAGCCTATGCCGTGAGGAGGCATCGCCGTCACCGATCTCCCCCCGAATGCCGCGCTGCCCCGTTCGCCCACGTGACGGCCGGGTGGCGGGCGTGTGCCGGGTCCGGCGGCGCCACGGGCCGGATCGGCACGCGCAACCCCAGGTCGAAGGCCCTTCCGCCGGGCGCGGGACGCTCGCGCGCGGCCCGCGTGCGGCCTCGCGCGCGGGCGTGCGGAGCGCGCGGGCGGGCGCCGCACGTTCGCGACCCGCGAACTCGACGGGCGCACCCCATCCCCATTCACCCGAAATCGGGAATAAAACCGAGCGCATCGCAAACACCCCGAAAACCCCGAGTTCAGGCCGCTTACGACGCGCGGAAACGGCGCACGACCGGCGCTCGAGGCGCACCCGATAAGCTGAACCTCATGAGCATCTCCCCGTCCTTTCGAGAAGTGTTGTCCCAGCGCGTCATCGTGGCTGACGGGGCTATGGGCACGATGCTCCAGGCGCAGGACCCCACGCTCGACGACTTCCATGGTCACGAGGGCTGCAACGAGGTGCTCAACGTCACCCGGCCCGACATCGTGCGCGGCGTCCACGACGCCTACTTCGCCGTCGGTGTCGACTGCGTCGAGACCAACACCTTCGGCGCCAACCTCGCCGCGCTCGGCGAATACGACATCGCCGACCGCGTCTACGAGCTCTCCGAGGCCGGCGCCCGCATCGCCCGCGAGGCCGCCGACCACTGGTCCACGCCCGACCAGCCGCGTTTCGTGCTCGGCTCCATGGGCCCAGGCACCAAGCTGCCGACGCTCGGCCACCTGCCGTACGCGAGCCTGCGCGACGCCTACCGCGACAACGCCGCCGGCCTGATCGCGGGCGGCGCCGACGCGCTGATCATCGAGACCTGCCAGGACCTGCTCCAGGTCAAGGCCGCCGTCGTCGGCGCCAAGCGGGCCATCGAGGCGGCGGGCCGCGACATCCCGATCATCGCCCAGGTCACCATCGAGACCAACGGCGCCATGCTGCTCGGCTCCGAGATCGGCGCGGCGCTCACCGCCATCGAGCCGCTCGGCGTCGACGTCGTGGGCCTCAACTGCGCGACCGGTCCCGCCGAGATGAGCGAGCACCTGCGCTACCTCGCCCGCCACTCGCGGCTCAAGCTGTCCTGCATGCCCAACGCCGGCCTGCCCGTGCTGACCGCCGACGGCGCCCACTACCCGCTGACGGCGCAGGAGCTGGCCGACGCCCACGACTCCTTCACCCGCGACTACGGCCTGTCCCTGGTCGGCGGCTGCTGCGGCACCACGCCCGAGCACCTGCGCCAGGTGGTCGAGAAGGTGCGCGGCAGGCAGCCCGTCGCCCGCCGCCCCCGCCCCGAGCCGGGCGCCTCCTCGCTCTACCAGACCGTCCCGTTCCGGCAGGACACCTCCTACCTCGCCATCGGCGAGCGCTGCAACACCAACGGCTCCAAGGCGTTCCGCGAGGCCATGCTGGAGGGCCGCTGGGACGACTGCGTCGAGATGGCGCGCGAGCAGGCGCGCGGCGGCGCCCACATGCTCGACCTGTGCGTCGACTACGTCGGCCGCGACGGCGTCGCCGACATGAAGGAGCTCGCCTTCCGCTTCGCCACCGCCTCCACACTGCCGATCATGCTCGACTCCACCGAGCCGGCGGTGCTGCAGGCCGGCCTGGAGATGCTGGGCGGGCGCGCCGCCGTCAACTCCGTCAACTACGAGGACGGCGACGGCCCCGACTCCCGCTTCCAGAAGATCATGCGCCTGGTGCGCGAGCACGGCGCCGCCGTGGTCGCCCTCACCATCGACGAGGAGGGCCAGGCCCGCACCGCCGAGCACAAGCTGCGCGTGGCCACCCGGCTGATCGAAGACCTCACCACCAACTGGGGCATGCGGGTCGAAGACGTCATCGTCGACTGCCTGACCTTCCCCATCGCCACCGGCCAGGAGGAGACCAGGCGCGACGGCCTGGAGACCATCGAGGCGATCCGCGAGCTCAAACGCCGCTACCCCGGCGTGCAGACCACGCTCGGCGTCTCCAACATCAGCTTCGGCCTCAACCCGGCCGCCCGCATGGTGCTCAACTCGGTGTTCCTCAACGAGTGCGTCAACGCGGGCCTCGACTCGGCCATCGTCCACGCCTCGAAGATCCTGCCGATGGCGCGCATCCCCGACGAGCAGCGCCAGGTCGCGCTCGACATGGTCTACGACCGCCGCCGCGAGGGCTACGACCCGCTGCAGCGGTTCATGGAGCTGTTCGAGGGCGTCGACGCCGCCGCCATGCGCGCGGGCAAGGCCGAGGAGCTGGCCGCGCTGCCGCTGTGGGAGCGGCTCAAGCGCCGCATCATCGACGGCGAGCGCAAGGGACTGGAGGCCGACCTCGACGACGCGCTCGGCCAGCGGCCCGCCCTGGAGATCATCAACGACGTGCTGCTCGACGGCATGAAGACGGTCGGCGACCTGTTCGGCTCCGGGCAGATGCAGCTGCCGTTCGTGCTCCAGTCGGCCGAGGTGATGAAGGCCGCCGTCGCCTACCTCGAGCCTCACATGGACCGCGTCGAGGGCGAGACCAAGGGCCGCATCGTGCTCGCCACCGTCAAGGGCGACGTGCACGACATCGGCAAGAACCTCGTCGACATCATCCTGTCCAACAACGGCTACCACGTGGTCAACCTCGGCATCAAACAGCCGGTCTCGGCCATCCTCGAGGCCGCCGACGAGCACAAGGCCGACGTCATCGGCATGTCCGGCCTGCTGGTCAAGTCGACGGTCATCATGAAGGAGAACCTGGAGGAGATGAACTCCAGGGGCCTCGCCCAGCGCTACCCCGTGCTGCTCGGCGGCGCCGCCCTGACCCGCGCCTACGTCGAGCAGGACCTCGCCGAGCTGTTCGAGGGCGAGGTGCGCTACGCCCGCGACGCGTTCGAGGGGCTGCGGCTGATGGACGCGTTCATGGCGGTCAAGCGCGGCGAGGAGGGCGCGACGCTGCCGCCGCTGCGCGAGCGGCGCGTCAAGACCGGCGCCACGCTCGTCCGCACGCCCGTCGAGGAGCTGCCGGCCCGCTCCGACGTCGCCACCGACAACCGGGTGCCGAAGGCGCCCTTCCACGGCGACCGCGTCGTTAAGGGCATCTCGCTGGCCGACTACGCCGCCTTCCTCGACGAGCGCGCCCTGTTCCTCGGCCAGTGGGGGCTCAAGCCCACCAGGGGCGGCGAAGGGCCCGGCTACGAGGAGCTGGTCGAGACCGAGGGCCGGCCGCGGCTGCGCATGTGGCTCGACCGCATCCAGACCGAGGGGCTGCTGGAGGCGGCCGTCGTCTACGGCTACTTCCCGTGCGTCTCCGAGGGCGACTCGCTGATCATCCTCGACGAGTCCGGCGGCGAGCGCACCCGCTTCACGTTCCCGCGCCAGCGCCGCGACCGCCACCTGTGCCTGTCCGACTTCTTCCGCCCCAAGGACAGCGGCGAGACCGACGTCGTCGGCTTCCAGGTCGTCACCATGGGCGCGAAGATCAGCCAGGCCACGGCCGAGCTGTTCGCCAAAGACGCCTACCGCGACTACCTCGAGCTGCACGGCCTGTCGGTGCAGCTCACCGAGGCGCTGGCCGAATACTGGCACGCCCGGGTGCGCGCCGAGCTCGGCATCGGCGGCGACGAGTCGCTCGACGACATGCTCAAGGTCAACATCCAGGGCTGCCGCTACTCGTTCGGCTACCCGGCCTGCCCGAACCTGGAGGACCAGAAGCAGCTGTTCGAGCTGCTCGGCCCCGAGCGCATCGGCGTGACGCTGTCGGAGGAGTTCCAGCTCCACCCCGAGCAGGCCACCTCGGCGCTCGTCGCCCACCACCCTGAGGCGAAATACTTCAACGTCTGACCGCCCGGTCCCGCCCCGCGCCGGCATCGGGCGGTTCGCCGTGCGCGCAGGGCGGCAGGTCAGCGACGTCACGGCACGAACCGCCAACCGATCGGGGAGCGATACATGGACGCCGTCTTCTTCGACATGGACGGCCTGCTGGTGGACAGCGAACGCGTCTGGCTGGAGGTCGAGACCGGGGTGATGGCCAGGCTCGGCGCCGCCTGGACGCCCGAGCACCAGGCCAACCTGGTGGGCGGCTCCATGGAGCGCACCGTCGACTACATGCTGGCCGTCTCGGGCGCCGACGTGCCGCCGGAGAGCATCCGCGCGTGGATGACCGACGGCATGGTGGCCAGGCTCCAGGACGGCGTCCCCGTCATGCCCGGCGCCTCCGAGCTGCTCGACGCGCTGCGCGACGAGGGCGTGCCGGTGGGACTGGTCACCTCGTCGGTCCGGCCGATCGCCGACGCCGTGCTCAAGAGCGTCGGCAGGGAACGCTTCGACCTCGTCGTGACCGCCGACGACGTCACCCGTACCAAGCCGGACCCCGAGCCCTACCTGACGGCGGCCCGGCGGCTCGGCGTCGAGCCGGCGCGCTGCGTCGTGCTGGAGGACTCGCCCAACGGCGTGGCCGCGGCCACGGCCGCCGGCTGCGCCGTGGTGGCCGTGCCGAGCCTGGTGCCCGTCGAGGAGGCCCCCGGGCGGCTCGTCGTGCCGTCCCTGACCCGCGTCGGGGTCGCGGACCTCAGGGCACTTCTGGGGTCATAGGGACGTTCCCCTAGGGGAGAAGTGGTTCTCGCGGAGGAGGCGGGAACGCCTCCGCGTGCCAGGATGGAAAGCACGAGCCACGGACTAGGGGACGTCTGACATGGAGACCTTCAACGCGATCGCCTGGCTGCCGCTGTGCGCAGGAGCGACCATCGCCGGGCTGGTGCTGGCCTTCCTGGCGTTCCGCCGCAGAGGCGCGGCCGCCGGCCTGCGCGTGACGGCGTGGGCGCTGCTGCCGATGGCCGCCTACCTCACCGACGCGTTGCAGTCCCTGTGGACGATCGGCACCACCGCGGTGCGCTTCGTGACCGGCCTGGTGTTCAACCCCTCGGTGTGGGCGGGCGTGGCGCTGGCCGGGCTGTCGGCGGTGCTGTTCGTGGTGTCGGGCGTGATGCGCGGCAGGAAGCTGGCAGGGGCCCGCAAGAAGCAGGGCGGCGAGTCTCCGCAGGCAGGAGCCGCCGCGACGGCCACGCGGCCCGCCCAGCAGGCCACCGCGGCCGCCAAGCCGCAGCCCGCCGTGAGCCCCAAGAAGACGAGCTCCGCCGACGACGACTTCTCCGACATCGAGGAGCTGCTGAAGCGGCGCGGAATCAGCTGAAGCCGGCGCGCCGCGCGGCTATGTCACGGTTCCGAGACTTAACCGGAACGCGCTCTAGACATTCGGTTCAAGATCGATACGAATGAGTTTCGCAACAATCACAGATTAGCCACATCGCGTCTGGAGGGACTAGTCAGCGCAGCTCAGGCCATAGATTCTGCCTCCTGAGGTCGCGTCATGCGGTCTGTAGTTCACTACGCAGAGACTGCGTCGTCTTGTCAGCAGGGGGCATTACGGAATGACCGCACCGCTTGACGTTCCCGGTTCCACAGCCGAGGCGAACCCGGAGGCTGTGCTCACCGGAGCGGGCAAGTCCATCCAGGGCCGTTCTCTCACCCGGATCGCCTGGATGCGGCTGCGCCGTGACAAGGTCGCGCTCGGCGGCGGCATCGTCGTCATCCTGCTGATCCTTGTCGCGATCTTCCAAGGGCCGATCATCAGCGCGTTCGGCCACCCGCCCCTGGAGTTCCACCAGGACCAGATCGACCCCAACACGCTCCTGCCCAAGGGCGCGTTCGGCGGCATGAGCAGCGAATACCTGCTCGGCGTCGAGCCGGTCAACGGCCGCGACATCTTCAGCCGCATCGTCGCAGGCGCCTGGATCTCGCTGCTCATCGGCTTCCTCGCCACCATGCTGTCGGTGATCATCGGCACCACGCTCGGCGTCATCGCCGGATACTTCGGCGGCTGGGTCGACCAGATCATCGGCCGTCTCATGGACGTCTTCCTCGCCTTCCCGCTGCTGGTCTTCGCCATCGCGCTGGCCGGCGTCATCCCCGACAAGGGATTCGGACTGGAGGGCAACGGGCTGCGCATCGCCATGCTGATCTTCATCATCGGCTTCTTCAGCTGGCCCAGCATCGGCCGCATCGTCCGCGGCCAGACGCTGTCACTGCGCGAGCGGGAGTTCGTCGACGCGGCCAAGAGCCTCGGCGCGCGCCACGGCTACATCCTCTTCCGCGAGGTGCTGCCGAACCTGATGGCGCCCATCCTGGTCTACGCGACCCTGCTCATCCCGACCAACATCCTCTTCGAGGCCGCGCTGTCGTTCCTGGGCGTCGGCATCAACCCGCCCACCCCGACGTGGGGTGGCATGCTCTCCGAGGCGGTCCGCTTCTACACACTGCCCCACTTCGTGCTCTTCCCGGGGCTGGCGATCTTCATTACGGTCTTGGCGTTCAACCTGTTCGGCGACGGGCTGCGGGACGCCTTCGACCCTCGGGCGCACTGAGTTCCGCCAACGCTTCATCCCCCGCATCTCACTCACCAAGGGGTTAGTCAATGAGAAGGAAACACGCACTGGCCGGAGCCGCGACAGCGGCCGCCCTGGTGCTCTCCGCCTGCGGCGGCGGAGGTGGCAACGCCTCCCAGCCCGCCCAGTCGGCCTCTGGCGGTGCCGCGCAACCCGCGTTCAACGCCGCTCTGACCCAGGTCTACAACCCGTCCACCAAGAAGGGCGGGACGCTCAAGGCGGCCCACTCATCCGACTGGGACAGCCTCGACCCGGGCGACACCTACTACGGCTACTCGTTCAACTTCGGCCGCTTCTACTGGCGGACGCTGACGACGTACAAGCCGGGCCCCGGCCCCGAGGGCAACACCGTCGTCCCCGACCTGGCCGAAGGGCTCGGCCAGCCCAGCGACGACGGCAAGACCTGGACGTACAAGCTCAGGAGCGGGCTGAAGTTCGAGGACGGCACGCCGATCACCGCCAAGGACGTGGCCTACGCGGTGGCGCGCTCCTTCGACAAGGAGACCTTCCCGCACGGCCCCTCCTACCTCAACGAGCTGCTCGACTGGCCGAAGGACTTCAAGGGCGTCTACAAGACCCCCGACGTCGACTACAGCTCCGCCGTCGAGGCGCCCGACGACACCACGGTCGTCTTCCACCTGAAGAAGCCGTTCGCGTCGATGGACTACATCGTCCAGATGCCGATGACGGCTCCGGTGCCGAAGGACAAGGACACGGGCGCCAAGTACAAGGAGCACGTGATCTCCTCGGGCCCGTACAAGTTCGAGACCAACGAGATCGGCAAGCGCTTCACCCTGGTCCGCAACGACCAGTGGGACCCGGCGACCGACCCGATCAGGCCCGCCCTGCCGGACCGCATCGAGGTGCAGCTCAACGTCAACGCCGACGACCTGGACAACCAGCTCATCGCCGGTGACATCCACCTCGACATCCCCGGCACCGGCCTGCAGCCCGCCGCGCTCGGCAAGGTGCTGCCGGACCCGCAGCTCAAGGCCCGTACGGACAACCCGACGATCCCCAGGCTCTGGTACGTCTCGGTCATCCCCGACACGGCGCCGCTCGACAACGTCGAGTGCCGCAAGGCCGTCATGTTCGCCGCCGACCGCGTCGCCAACCAGACCGCCTACGGCGGCCCGCTCGCCGGTGGCGACATCGCCACCAACGTGATGCCGCCGCCCATCGTCGGCCAGGAGAAGTTCGACCTGTACGCCAGCCCCGACAACAAGGGCGACGTCGAGAAGGCCAAGCAGGCCCTCGCCGCCTGCGGCCAGCCGAACGGCTTCTCCACCACCATGACGTACCGCTCGGACCGCCCGCGTGAGAAGGCGCTCGCCGAGGCCATGCAGCAGGCCCTGGCCCGGGTCGGCATCAAGCTCACCCTCAAGGGCTTCCCGGCCTCCAGCTACTTCTCCGACTACGCAGGCAACGTCGACTACGTCAAGAAGAACGGCATCGGCCTGGCCACCCACGGCTGGGGTGCCGACTGGCCCGACGGCTACGGCTTCATGCAGGCGATCGTCGACAGCCGCACCATTCGCAAGGCCGGCAACTATAACCTCAGCGTCAAGAACGAGGAGGTCGACAAGCTGATCGACCAGGCCTCCGCGGAGCTGGACGCGACCGCCCGCGGCAAGCTGTGGGTCGAGGTGGACAAGAAGGTCATGGAGGACGCGTCCATCCTGCCCGTGGTGTGGGCCAAGTCCCTGCTCCTGCGCGGTGAAGGCGTGACGAACATCGCCTACAACGAAGGCCAGAGCATGTACGACTACATCTTGCTCGGCGTCGAGTGACCAGGCGAGGTTCGGGGATCTAACGAAGGCAGGTGAAGGCAGGAGTGGCCCGCCCGCCAGCGCGGGCGGGCCACTCGGCCGGTAGCGGTGGTCACATACATCATCAGGCGTCTGATCGGCGCGATCGCCATGCTCATCCTGATCAGCATGGTCACGTTCGGCATCTTCTTCGTCGTGCCGCAGTGGGCCGGGGCGACACCCGAGGCCCTCGCGTCGCGGTACGTCGGGCGGGCGGCCACGCCGGAGACCGTCCACCTGGTGGCCGAGCGGCTCGGCTTCTACGACCCGGTGGTCGTGCAGTACGGCAGGTTCGTCAAGGGCCTGGTCGCCGGTGCCGAGTACGACTACGGTGCGGGCGTCGAGCAGTGCCCCGCGCCCTGCTTCGGCTACTCCTTCATCAGCGGCCAGCCGGTCTGGCCCGACCTGCTCGACCGCATGCCGGTCACCTTCTCGCTGGCCATCGGCGCGGCCCTGCTGTGGGTCGTGGGCGGCGTCAGCGTCGGCGTGCTGTCGGCGCTGCGCAGAGGCAGCTTCTTCGACCGGCTCTCCATGGGCACCGCCCTGGCGGGCGTCTCGCTGCCCATCTTCTTCACCGGCATGATCTCCCTGGTCGTCTTCAGCTACGGCCTCGGCTGGACGCCGCCGGGCGGCGCGTGGACGGACTTCACCGAGAACCCGGCGCAGTGGGCCTACAACCTGCTGCTTCCGTGGATCACGCTGGCGTTCCTGTTCGCCGCCACGTACGCGCGGCTGACCCGGGCGGGCATGCTGGAGACGATGGGCGAGGACTACATCCGCACCGCGAGAGCCAAGGGCCTGCGGGAGAACCAGGTGGTGGTCAAGCACGGCCTGCGCGCCGCGCTCACCCCGATCCTGACCCTCTTCGGCATCGACTTCGGCCTGCTCATCGGCGGCGCCGTCCTCACCGAGACCACCTATACTCTGCCCGGGCTCGGCCAGTTCGCCATCCTGGCGATCAGGAACCAGGACCTGCCGCAGGTCATGGGTGTCGTGCTCGTCGCCGCGGGTTTCGTGGTGGTCGCGAGCTTGGTCGTCGACCTGCTGTACGCCGTGGTCGACCCGAGGGTGAGGTTGGCATGAGCTTCCTTGACGTCAAGGATCTGAAGATCCACTTCCCGACCGACGACGGTCTCGTCCGCTCCGTCGACGGGCTGTCGTTCAGCGTCGAGCGGGGCAAGACCCTCGGCATCGTCGGCGAGTCCGGCTCCGGCAAGAGCGTGACCAGCCTCGGCATCCTCGGCCTGCACAAGGGCGGCAGGGCCCGCATCTCCGGCGAGATCTGGCTCGACGGCGAGGAGCTGATCGGCGCCTCCGCCGAGCACGTGCGCCGGCTGCGCGGCAAGAAGATGGCGATGATCTTCCAGGATCCGCTGTCGTCGATGCACCCCTTCTACACCGTCGGCGACCAGATCATCGAGGCGTACCGGATCCACAACGACGTCTCCAAGCAGGTCGCCCGCAAGCACGCCATCGACATGCTCGGCCGCGTCGGCATCCCCGAGCCGGCCAAGCGCGTCGACAGCTACCCGCACGAGTTCTCCGGCGGCATGCGCCAGCGCGCCATGATCGCCATGGCGCTGTCGTGCGACCCCGAGCTGCTCATCGCCGACGAGCCGACCACCGCGCTCGACGTGACCGTCCAGGCGCAGATCCTCGACCTGATGCGCGACCTGCAGCGCGAGTTCAACTCCGCGCTCATCGTCATCACCCACGACCTGGGCGTGGTCGCCGAGCTGTCGGACGACATCCTCGTCATGTACGCCGGCAAGTGCGTCGAGTACGGCAGCACCGAAGACATCTTCTACCGCCCCGAGCACCCCTACACCTGGGGCCTGCTGGGCTCCATGCCGCGTCTCGACCGCGAGCCCACCGAGCGGCTGCTGCCGATCAAGGGCTCGCCGCCGTCCCTGATCAACGTGCCGCCGGGCTGCGCCTTCCACCCGCGCTGCCCGTACGCCGAGCGCACCAAGGGCAAGGCCACGACCGAGGTCCGGCCCTCGCCGAGACCGAGGGCGGCCACCTGGTGCGCTGCCACATGAGCAGGGACGAGCGGCAGAGCCTGTGGGCCAACGAGATCAAGCCAGTGCTGGAGACCCAGTGAGCGACAACGAGCTGCTTCTTTCCGTGCAGAACATGGAGAAGCACTTCCCCGTGACCAAGGGCCTGTTCAAAAGGCAGGTCGGCGCCGTCAAGGCGGTCGACGGCATCAGCTTCGACGTGTACAAGGGCGAGACGCTCGGCCTGGTGGGGGAGTCCGGCTGCGGCAAGTCCACCACGGGACGCCTGGTCACCCGCCTGCTGGAACCCACCGGCGGCAAGGTGATCTTCGAGGGCCAGGACATCACGCACATGAGCCAGAGCAAGCTCCGGCCGCTCCGGCGCGACATGCAGATGATCTTCCAGGACCCGTACTCGTCGCTCAACCCCCGCCACACGGTCGGCGCCATCGTCGGCGCGCCGTTCCGCATCCAGGGCGTGCGCACCGAGAACGGCATCAAGAAGGCCGTCCAGGAGATCCTGGAGATGGTCGGGCTCAACCCCGAGCACTACAACCGCTACCCGCACGAGTTCTCCGGCGGCCAGCGTCAGCGCATCGGCATCGCCCGTACGCTCGCGCTCAAGCCCAAGCTGATCATCGCCGACGAGCCGGTCTCCGCGCTCGACGTGTCCATCCAGGCCCAGGTCGTCAACCTGCTCGAAGACCTCCAGCGCGAGCTGGACCTCACCTATGTCGTCATCGCCCACGACCTGTCGGTCGTGCGGCACATCAGCGACCGCGTCGCCGTCATGTACTTGGGCAAGATCGTCGAGGTGGCCGACCGCAAGCGGCTGTACAACTCGCCGATGCACCCGTACACCAACGCCCTGCTGTCGGCCGTGCCCGTGCCCGACCCCAAGGCGCGCAAGGAGCGCGAGCGCATCCGGCTCACCGGCGACGTGCCGAGCCCGCTCAACCCGCCGCCCGCCTGCCGCTTCCACACCCGCTGCTGGAAGGCGCAGGAGATCTGCAAGAAGGTCGAGCCGCCGCTGCAGGAGCTGGCCGGCGGCCATCAGGTGGCCTGCCACTTCCCGGAGAACGCCCCCGAGGAGTCCGCCGCCTCGGCGCCCGCCGCCGGCTGACGACGGCCTCCACACACGCGCCGGGCGCCGCTCAGCTCAGGAGCCGGCGCCCGGCGTGATCAGGCCCGTCTCGTACGCCAGCACCACGGCCTGCACCCGGTCGCGCAGCCCCAGCTTCGTCAGCACGTTGCCGACGTGCGTCTTGACCGTCGTCTCGCTCACCACGAGCTTGGCCGCGATCTCGGCGTTGGACATGCCCCTGGCGATGAGCCGCATCACCTCGAGCTCCCGCTCGGTCAGCCGGTCCAGCCGCGCCGGGGCGGCCTGCTCGTACGCGGGCGGCAGCTTCGTGGCGAACCTGTCGAGCAGCCGCCGCGTCACGCTCGGCGCCACGATGGCGTCGCCCGCCGCCACCACCCGGATCGCCTGCACCAGCTCGTCGGGCGGCACGTCCTTCAGCAGGAACCCCGACGCTCCCGCCCGCAGCGCCTCCACGATGTACTCGTCGAGGTCGAACGTGGTCAGCACCAGCACTTTCGGCACGTGCGCGGCCGGCGCCGCCTCCCGCACGATCCTGCGGGTCGCCTCGATGCCGTCGACTCCCGGCATCCGGATGTCCATCAGCACCACGTCGGGCAGCAGCGCGCGGCACTGCTCCTGCGCGTCCTTGCCGTCGCCCGCCTGCCCCACCACCGTGATGTCGGGCTCGGCCTCGAGGATCAGGCGGAAGCCTGTGCGCAGCAGCGGCTGGTCGTCCACCAGCAGCACTCTGATCGTCATTGGCCGTCCTTCAACGGGAACCTCGCCCGCACTTCGAAACCGCCCCCCGGCAGCGGACCGATGTTGAGGATTCCACCATAGAGCGTGACACGTTCGCGAATGCCCACCAAGCCGTGCCCCGGAGGCTCCGTCTGGTCCTCCTTGACGCCCACGCCGTCGTCCTCCACGCTCACGTCCAGCTCGCCCGGCAGGTAGCGGACCGTCACCACCGCCTTGGCCCCCGGGCCCGCGTGCCGCAGGCTGTTGGTGAGCCCCTCCTGGACCAGCCGGTACGCCGCCAGGTCCACCCCCGCGGGCAGCGGCACCTCCGTGCCCTCCACCTGCAGCCGCACCGGCAGCCCCGCCTCGCGCATCTGCTCGACCAGCGCAGGCAGGTCCTTCACGGCCGGTTGCGGCCCCAGCTCGGCCTGCCCGTCGGTGCGCAGCACGCCCACGATGTTGCGCATCTCCGTCATCGCCAGCCGCCCGGTGTGCTCCACCGCCGACAGCGCCTCGCGGGCCAGCTCGGGATCGGTCTCCAGCACCCGCCGCGCCGCCGCGGCCTGCACCGTCATCACGCTCACGTGGTGAGCCACCACGTCGTGCAGCTCGCGGGCGATCCGCGAGCGCTCCTCGGCCCGCGCCGCCCTGGTGTCGGCCGCGTGCGCGCGCTCCAGCCGCGCCGCCCGGTCCTTCAGCTCCTCCATGTACGCCCGGCGCAGCCGCAGGCTCCTGCCCGCGCCCCAGACCGCCACCAGCACCACGACGACGATCACGTACTCGTTCCAGCCCACCGGGCCGACCGGGCCCGCCGCCGCCCCCGTCAGGTACGCGGTCAGCGCCACCGCCAGCGCCACCAGCGAGATCGCCAGGCCACGATGCGAGGCCACCGAGTACAGCAGCACCATCCCCGACAGGCTCGCCGTGCCCGTGCCGTAGCCGAGCCCGCTCAGCAGCGCCTCGGGCGCCAGCCCCGCCCACAGGGCGCTCAGCGGCCAGCGCCGCCGCACCACGATGGGCGCGCACGACAGCACCACCAGCGCCACCCCGAACGCGTCGGGCGGTTGCATGCCGTGCACCGGCAGCCCCTCGGCCTGCAGCCGCTCGGGCCCGTACAGCACGAACAGCGAAACGGATGCCGCGGCCACCACCCCGGCCAGCACGGCGTCGTGGAGCCTGCTCCGATCCATCCGCACCGCTTCACTGTAAGACCAGGTGAGAGCCCGCAACCTCCTACCTCGGGAGGATTGCACCGTCATCCGGGCCGGTGCGGCGGGGCCGGCGCTCGGTCAGAGCTCGTCGGTCGCCGACCGCCGGGTGCTGCGCACGGTGTCGCCGGGCTGCCGGTCGGGCACCGGGGGAGGGGTGCCGCCGAACTCCGGGCACAGCGCCTGATGGTCGCACCAGTCGCACAGCCGGCTGCGGCGCGCCCGCCACTCGCCGGTCTCCAGCGCCCGCTCGATCGCCGCCCACAGCGCCGTCACCTTGCGCTCGGTGGCCAGCAGGTCGGCCTCGTCGGGCGCGTACCGCAGCACCTCGCCCTGACCGCCCAGATAGACCAGCTGCAGCAGCCGCGGCACCTGGCCGCGCAGCCGCCACAGCACCAGCGCGTAGAACTTCATCTGGAACAGCGCCTTGGCCTCGAACTCCGGGCCCGGCGCGCTGCCCGTCTTGTAGTCGACCACCCGGATCTCGCCGGTCGGCGCCACGTCGAGCCGGTCGACGTAGCCCCGCAGCATCAGCCCGCCGTCGAGCACCGCCTCCACGTACAGCTCCCGCTCGGCCGGCTCCAGCCGCGTCGGGTCCTCCAGCGTGAAGTAGCGCTCCAGCATGCCGCGCGCCTGCGCCAGCCACTCCGCCTGCTCCGCCTCGTCGGCGAACATCTCGGCGTATTGAGGCTCCTCATCCAGCAGCCGCCGCCACTGCGGCTCCAGCAGCTCCAGCGCCGCCTGAACCGAACGCCGCGGCGCGGGAAGGTCGTACAGACGCTCCAGCACCGCGTGGACCACCGTGCCGCGCACCGCCGCCTGCGACGGCTTCTCGGGGAGCTGATCGATCACCCGGAAGCGATAGAGCAGGGGGCAGGTCATGAAATCGCCCGCCCGGGACGGGGAGAGAGCTCCGATGATCACCGGCTCGGTCAAGGTCATGCACCGCACTCTAGGTCAAGACGCCGACAGAATAACCTTCGCGCAACGAGGATCACGTGATCCGGCGCGTAGCATCAAGGCAGCAACAGCACGTTTGGGACGAGGAGTGCGGTGAGCGAGCAGAGGCCGCGACAGGAGTTCTCCGGTCTACGCATGGGCAGACCCTTCGGCATTCCGGTGTACGTCTCCTGGACCTGGTTCCTGGTGGCGGGCTTCATCACCATGATGTTCGGCCCGCAGATGCGGCAGATGCTGCCGCAGCTCGACGAGTTCGCCGCCTACGGCGTCGCCTTCCTCTTCGCGGTCCTGCTGTACGTCTCGGTGCTGCTGCACGAGCTGGCGCACAGCGTGCTCGCCAAGGCGTACGGGCTGCCGGTGCGCCGCATCACGCTCTACCTCCTCGGCGGCGTCTCCGAGATCGAGAAGGAGCCGCCCACGCCCGGCAAGGAGTTCATGGTGGCCGCCGCGGGCCCCATGCTCTCGCTCGGGCTGGCCGGGCTCGGCCTGCTCGCCGACGTCTTCCTGATCAACGGCGGCGGCATTCTTGAGGTGCTCACCTGGCAGCTGTGGTTCGCCAACCTCATCGTCGGCGTCTTCAACCTGCTGCCCGGGCTGCCGCTCGACGGCGGCAGGATGCTGCGCGCCGGCGTGTGGAAGGTGGCGGGCAGCCCCGGCTCCGGCACCGTCGTGGCCGCCTGGGGCGGGCGGGTGCTGGCCGTGCTGCTCATCGCCTTCCCCCTGGTGACCGCGCTGACCAGCGAGCGCGAGTTCGACCCCGTCGACCTGCTGTGGCCGATGGTGCTCGCCTCGTTCATCTGGATGGGCGCCACCCAGTCGCTGCGCGTCGCCAAGATCAAGGAGAGGATTCCGCAGGTCAACGCCCGTACGCTGGCGCGCAGGGCGATCCCCGTCACCGCCGAGACGCCGCTGTCGGAGGCGCTGCGCCAGGCCGCCGAGGCGCGCGCCGGCGCGCTGGTCGTGGTCGATCACGAGGGCAAGCCGCTGGCGATCGTGAGCGAGGCCGCCGTCCAGGCCACCCCGGAGCACCGCCGCCCCTGGGTGAACGTCGCCTCGCTGGCCAAGACGCTCGAACCCACCATGATCTTGAACGCCGACCTGGCGGGCGAGGCCCTCATCGAGGCCATGCGCGACGCCCCGGGCAGCGAGTACCTGCTGGTCGAGCGCACCGGAGAGATCTACGGCGTGCTCGCCACGTCCGATGTGAACAGGGTTTTCATCGGCGTCTGATATGTCCCACTCGTTTAACCGGCTGCCCATGGATAGGGTCGTGCCCAGCAGTTTCGCACCGGCTCACCGCCGGTCCCCGTGCGATTACTGCGATGTGACGACTGGCCGATAGTGTTCTGTTTGGCCAAACTTGCACAGTTAAGAGGTTTGTTGCGGCCCACCGGTTCATCGAATCGAGACGACGGGGCCGCGACACGGCCTCTGCGTCTGGGTATGCGTATGGCTGGTGGCCAGCACGGCAGTGCGGGGTGCCGTAACATCGCCGGCTTCCGGGGAGGAGAGTTGAGTGACCGAGCGCAGCGAGGGCACCAATGAGCGCAGCACGGTCGTCTTGAGGGAGGACGCATGACCGACCATGGATTCGGAGTGGTGCGTCCGCTTCCTGGAAACGGGCTCGTCGCCTACATGGGCGGGCTGCTGCTGGTGTGCGACTCGGGAGAATCCGCCGCCGACGCGCTGATCGAAGCGCTTCGCGAGACCGCCGAGTCCGGCGGCGACGGCCGCGCGCTGGCGCGCCGCGCCGCGCAGGTCCTGGCGGCCGACATGGCGGGCGACCCCGCCACCTGCGCGGTCGCGGGACCGGTCGGCGACGGCGTCGCCGTCCTCGTCAGCGGATCCGCATCCGCCACCGTCACCACCCAGGCAGGCGAGACGCGCCTGGCCGGCAGCGACAGCCTGACCTGGGCCGACCGCCTCGTCAACGGCCCGGTCGAGCGCGTCGAGCTCAGCCTGCCCGGCGCGGGCGGTCCTCACCCCGCCGTCCGCTTCGACGGCGGTGTCGTCCACGGCGGCGGCATCATCGGCGACCTCACCGACCAGCCGCGGCAGGCCGCCCCGGCCAGGATGCTGACCAGCGAGATGCCCGCCACCGGCCTCCACATGGAGCCCGACCTCATTCAGCCGCCCGCCCAGCCGCCCGCCCAGCAGCCGGCCGAGCAGCCCCAGCCGCAGCCTGCCGAGCAGCGGCCCCCCTACCCGCTGGCCGACCAGCCGCCGGTCACGCCCGGCCCGCCGTCGGGCCCGCAGCCCGCGCCCGCCGAGCAGCCCCCGTTCCAGCCCGAGCCCGCCTACCAGCAGCAGGACTCCGGCTACCAGCAGGAGCAGCCGGCCTACCTCACGCCGCCCGAGCCGCCTTTCCAGCCGGCTGCAGGAGCAGCAGCCGCCCCAGCCCGAGCAGCAGCAGTTCCCCACCTTCGACGAACCGCAGCCCGCCTCGGGCAACGGCTCAGGCGACCACCCGGTGCCCCAGCCCATGGGCCCGCCCGACCACTTCGACCAGCCGGCGCCGCCCGTGCTGGGCACCCCCGACCCCTACGACCAGCCCGGCCAGCCTCCGCAGCAGCAGGAGCAGCCCGAGCACGGCGACCGGCCCATGGTCTACGGCGTCGACTGCAAGAACGACCACTTCAACGACCCGCGCTCGCCCTACTGCGCGGTCTGCGGCATCGCCCTCGTGCAGCGCACGCTCGTCCCCTATAAGGGCCCGCGCCCCTCGCTCGGCGTCCTCATCCTCGACGACGGCACCACGCTGCCCCTCGAGACCGACTACCTGCTCGGCCGCGACCCCGAGCGCGCGCCCGAGGTGGCCGGCGGCAGCGCCAGGCCCGCCAAGGTGACCAGCCCCGACGGCTCGGTCTCCCGGCGCCACCTGCGCGTCGCCCTCGACGGCTGGGACGTCAACCTGGTGGACCTGGGCTCCGTCAACGGCACCCAGATCCAGCCGCCCGGCGACCCCAACTTCTACGACATCCCGCCGAACGAGCCCGTTACCATCGCCCCCGGCACCACCGTGCGGGTGGGCGTCTCCCGGACGCTCCGCTTCGAGGCGCACCGGGGCTAGCTCTCGTCGCGAACGCCCGCGTCCAGCGCACTGAGCGCTGAACGCCCGCGTCCAGCGCACTGAGCGCCGGACGCGGGCGTCCGCGCTCTGCACGGGGTCTTAGGTTTGCGCAGGGCACGAGGTCACCCGGCGTCGCCCGGCGCATCGAACGTCGCCCTTCGGCCGCGGAGGGACGTGAGGCGGCTCTTCGAGCAGCAAGATCGAGCAGGCCCGCACCCGCGCGGCACACGGACGCCCACGCCCGCGGGGCCGCCGCGCTGATCTTGAATGGTCTCGGGGGTGGCCGGCGCGGACGCCCACGTCCGCGGGGCCGCCGCTGCAGACCCGGCACCCCGTGACGCGCCGCACCCTCGAATGTGTGCGGTGTGCAGGGTCCCGCTCTCCGGGAAGACCGCACGGACGCTCGCGCCCCGTGACACGAAATCCAGGGCTTTCGCCGGCGGCATCTGCGACGGACCGGACGCCGGTTAGCGGAGGCCGGAGCGTCGTGCTGCGGATGAGAGGAGCGGGCGGTGTGCCCGGCACCCGGCCATGAGGGCATCCCCCAGGCCCTGTGCACGTGCCTGGGCGGGCGATGGCGACGGGTCAGGAGTGGCCGGGGGCCAGGAACTCGGAGGCGGGGCGGAGGCGGGTGTGGAGCCTGCGGCGGGTCGCCGAGCAGTCCAGGCGGACCTCCAGCGGCCCGCGCACTCCGCCGGCGGCGCGTAGCCCCGGGCGCAGGCGCTTCTCGTCGAGGCCGTCCCTGCGGGCGATGAGCAGGCCCAGCTCGTAGCGGCTCAGAGCCTGGTCCCCGGCCGCGTGGTGCACGCCGGGCAGGCCCCGCTCGGCGATCTCCAGCAGCGCCGCCGCCAGGTCCGAGACGTGGACGGGACACCGTACGTCGTCCGTGAACAGCACGCCCGTGGCCGAGCCGGTCGCCAGCGAGCGTACGAAGGCCTCGTGCGCCGAGGCGCCGTGACCGACGATCAGGGACGTCCTGACGATCGCCGCCCCGGGCACCAGGGCCCGCACGGCCGTCTCGGCCGCCGCCTTGGCCGCCCCGTACGGGTTGACCGGGTCGGGCAGGCACGTCTCGTCGTAGGAGGGCGCGTCGCCCGAGAAGACGGCGTCACTGGAGACGTGCACCAAGCGGCCACCCGAGGCGGCGACGGCGGCCGCCACGTTCGCCGCGCCGTCCGCCGTGGTCGCCCAGTCGCCCGACCGGTACGCCACATTGATCGTCACATCGGGACGGAAGCCACCGATCACGGCCGGCACAGCCGCCCGCGACCGCACGTCCAGCCGAAACCACTCACACGTCCCGCATCCGCTTGCCGCTCCCGGCGCCGGGCTCGGCCCACCGGCCACGGTCGTCGGGCTCGGCCGCGTCCGCAGGTCAGGCCCGAGCCGCTCACCCGGCGCAGGTCCGCCTGCCGCTGCCGCTCCCGGCGCCGGGCTCGGCCCGCCGGTCACCGGGCGCCCGTCCGCCGTGACCGGCTCTGGGCCCGGGCCGTCGCTTCCCGGGCGTACGTCCTGCGCGGGCCCGTTCGTGCGGGGCGTGCCGGGGCCGGGTGGCGATGAGAAGCGGGTCGCGGCCACCGTGTGGCCCTGGGCGGCGCAGAGCCGTACCAGCTCGCCGCCGAGAAGACCGCTGCCACCCACGATGAGCACCCTCATGGACGGCCACGCTACAGCCGCTCAAGTGCCCAGCAGGCTCTCGGGGCGGCGCGCGTCCCTCCGGCGGAGCCGTGCCCTTGCGAGGGGCGGGCCGGGAGGGCCGGATCCCCGGGCGCGGACGGGGATCCGGCGGTCGCGGGGGGAGGGAAGAATCGGCCGCCGAATTCCGCGCTCCCGGCAATTCACATGTATCTGCGTGCCCGGTAGAAATCGAAGATCTTTCGTCGGCTGAATGCGATTGACGACTGCTTTTCCGGGGAACGGCCGTCCGCATCCGGTGATCCGGCCTGTCCCCAAGAGCGCCGCCGGGATCAGCGCGGAGACGGCCGGAAGGCCCGTACGCCGCGTAACAGCCGCACCGCCGCCTCCATCCCGCTGGCCGCCTCCAGAGCCCTCCCGGCGGCGGTGGCGTACCGGCTCAGCAGGTGCTCGTCCGCGTCGGAGAACTCCCGTCCCGCGACCCACACGAAGGCGTGATCGCACGCCGACGCCGGCACGGACGCGGCCAGGAAACCGGGCTCGCCCACCGACCGGTCCGCAGAGAGCCGGAGGGCCGCCGCCGAGACGGCCAGCTCCTTCAGCACCCCCGACTCGTGCAGCCACGGCCGCAGGCGCAGCGGATCGCCGGGCGGGCCGTGCACGTGGACGCAGCACGCCTCCTCCCGCAGCGGGTCCACGCGGACGAACCCGGCGTACGCGGCGCCCGCGACCGCGGCGGCGGCGCGCGCCAGCCGATCGATCAGGTCGGTGAGCTCCACGCCGGAGAACACGGTGATGAGCTCACGCACGGCGATATCGACACGGTTGTATGGCATCGCGGTGCTCCCTCGAGGCGGGGAGTGGGCGAGATCGCGCAGCCCGTTCGCGAAACTCGCCCGCGGGGTTCCCTGACTATCGCCCTCGATGCGGCACTTGGCCAGCCCTCAAGAGGAAATCGGGATTTTTGCCCGCTCTTAACGCCTTTCCTGCCGCAACTGCACCATACGTCCCCAAAACGGAAAGGCCCTCAGGCCGCCCCGGCCTCGCCGCTATCCCTCCGGCCGGCTCCGAACTCCTCTTCCGGCCCCTGGGAGGGCAGGCAAGACCCCTCAGGAGGAGCGCAGGACCGCCCAGTGCACGTCGTCGCCCCGCGTGCCGTCCGGGCGCGGCAGCAGCTCCCGGTGCAGCCCCTCCCGCTGGAACCCGGCACGTTCCAGCACCGCCTGCGAGGCGAGGTTGCCGGCGTCGGTCCCGGCCACGATCCGGTGCAGCGGCGTGGCGGCGAACGCCCAGTCCACCAGCAGCCGTACGGCCCGTGTCATGAACCCGCGCCCGCGGAAGCCCGGCAGCAGCGAGTAGCCGATCATCGCCTGTCCCAAAGGAGGCGCGACCTCCATGAGCTGCAGATGCCCCGCGAAGGCGTCGGAGGCGGCGTCCCTGATCGCCAGCTCGATGCGCTGCCCCGACACCCACCAGTAGCCGGTGTAGCGGCAGCGCCGCTCGTCGTCCTCCAGCGACCGGGGCGGGCTCACCGAGTACGCGGCCACGCTCGGCTCGGCCATCATCCGGTGGAAGTCGCCCGCGTCCTCGACGGTCAGCGGCGCGAGCCGCACCACGCCGTCGCTCAGCTCGCCGCCGGGGAAGAACGGCAGGTACGGCTCCGTGCGCGCGCCCGCCTCGCCCCGGAGCCTGGCGAACGTCACCAGGTCGGCCCAGCGGCCGTCGCGCAGCCGCACGGCGTCGCGCCGCCGCCCCTCCTCGACGAACCCGGCACGGCAGGCCGCCAGCAGCGCCGCGACGTTCTCCACCTCGGCCTGCAGCTCGACCCTGCGCACCCCGCGGTCGAACAGCCAGTCGGTCACCGCCCGCGCCGCCGTCGCCGCCACGCCCTCACCGCGCGCCCACGGCGCCACCAGGAAGCCCAGCTCGGCCGTCTCCCAGTGGTCGGGCGGGCTCACCCAGACGGCGCCCGCGTACCGGCCGTCGCGCGTGATCGCGAAGGCGGCGCCGCCGTCCTCCCAGCGCATCGCCGCCCGCTTGATCTCCTCGCGGGCCTCCTCCACCGAGTACGGCCACGGCAGCCCCGGCAGGAACCGCGCGGTGACCGCGTCGCCGCAGGCCTCGGCGATCGCGGGCGCGTCCGCCTCCACGGGAGGACGCAGGATCAGCGGGCCGGCGGAGATCACATCGCGAGGGAGCATCCCCCATAGATATCGTGCGTCCTGACGCCCCCGAAAGCCCTATAACCTTGCCGCCATGGGTTTCCGCAGGCATGGGCCTTTCCAGGTGGGGGATCAGGTGCAGCTCACCGACCCCAAGAACAAGCGCCACACGATCACGCTCAAAGAGGACGGCGTCTTCCACACGCACAAGGGCGCCATCCCGCACAGCGATCTGATCGGACAGCCGGAAGGCTCCGTGGTGCGTTCCTCCGGCGGCACCCAATACCTCGCCTTCCGCCACCTGCTGCAGGACTACACGCTCGCCATGCCGCGCGGCGCGGCCGTGATCTACCCCAAGGACGCCTCGATGATCGTCGGCATGGCCGACATCTTCCCCGGCGCCAGGGTCATCGAGGCCGGCGTCGGCTCGGGCGCGCTGACGTGCTTCCTGCTGCGCGCGGTCGGCCCCGAGGGCCGCGTCACCTCGTACGAGCGGCGCGAGGACTTCGCCGGCGTGGCGCGCAAGAACGTCGAGAAGTTCTTCGGCGGCCCCATGGAGGACAACTGGCGCCTGGTGGTGGGCGACCTGGCGGACTCCATCGACGAGGCCGACGTCGACCGCGTCATCCTCGACATGCTCGCCCCGTGGGAGTGCCTCGACGCCGCCGCCAAGGCGCTCACGCCGGGCGGCGTGATCTGCTGCTACGTCGCCACGACCACGCAGATGTCCAAAGTGGTCGAGGCCATTCGCGATCACGGGTGTTTCACCGAGCCGCATGCGTGGGAGACCCTGGTTCGCGACTGGCACGTCGAAGGACTCGCCGTACGACCCGATCACCGCATGATCGGACACACCGGGTTCCTCGTCACCGCCCGCCGCATGGCCGACGGCGTGACCCCGCCGCCGCGCCGCCGCCGACCGAAGGGGACGACCGAGGAACTATGACAATTTGGCCACGAGGGTGCGCCGGTGCGTGACACGGGAACAGATCGCCGTGTTCCTATGCTGGGAGTATTAAACGCCCTATTGGGGATTATTCACCGAATACTGATTGTCACTCTACGAACACTGCCCGGCCAGGTTACGGAGGGGCCCGAGATAGGTAAGGTCCTAAGTAGTCGCCCTCGACTGGGAAGGAGGTGACGGGGCGTGGCAGCTCGCGATGATGCTGAGGCTCGAGCCGCGCAGCGCGAACGGGAGGTCGCTGATCTTTCAACACAGGTCTCCTTCCTCCAAGAGGAGATCGCCGCGCTGAGGCGGAAGCTGGCCGAGTCACCCCGTCAGGCCAGGGTCCTCGAAGAGCGTCTCCATGAGGCACAGGCGAATCTCGCGGCCGTGACAGGCCAGAACGAGCGCCTGGTCGCCACACTCAAGGAGGCCCGGGACCAGATCGTCGCTCTCAAGGAGGAGGTCGACCGGCTGGCGCAGCCGCCATCCGGCTTCGGCACCTTCCTCGAGGCCAGAGAAGACGGCACGATCGAGGTGTTCACCGGGGGCCGCAAGCTCCGGGTGAACGTCAGCCCGTCCGTCGACATCAGCCAGCTGCGGCGTGGCCAGGAGGTCATGCTCAACGAGGCGCTCAACGTGGTCGAAGCACTCGGCTACGAAGAGGTCGGCGAGATCGTGATGCTCAAAGAACTGCTCGACGAGGGCAAGCGGGCCCTGGTCATCTCGCACGCCGACGAAGAGCGCGTCGTGCGGCTGGCCGACTCGCTCATCGGCCAGCCCATCAGGGCCGGCGACTCGCTCCTGCTGGAGCCTCGCTCGGGTTACGTCTACGAGCGCATACCCAAGTCCGAAGTCGAAGAGCTCGTGCTCGAAGAGGTCCCCGACATCTCCTACGAGGAGATCGGCGGCCTCGGCCGGCAGATCGAGCAGATCAGGGACGCCATCGAGCTGCCCTACCTGCACTCCGAGCTGTTCCGCGAGCACAAGCTCCGTCCCCCGAAGGGCGTGCTGCTGTACGGCCCGCCCGGATGCGGCAAGACGCTCATCGCCAAGGCCGTCGCCAACTCCCTGGCCAAGCAGGTCGCGGAGAAGACCGGCCAGTCCGGCAAGAGCTTCTTCCTCAACATCAAGGGCCCGGAGCTGCTCAACAAGTACGTCGGCGAGACCGAGCGGCACATCCGCCTGGTCTTCCAGCGGGCACGTGAGAAGGCCTCAGAGGGCACCCCGGTGATCGTGTTCTTCGACGAGATGGACTCGATCTTCCGCACCCGAGGCTCCGGCGTGTCGTCCGACGTCGAGAACACCATCGTTCCCCAGTTGCTGTCGGAGATCGACGGCGTCGAGGGCCTGGAGAACGTCATCGTCATCGGCGCGTCCAACCGCGAGGACATGATCGACCCGGCGATCCTGCGGCCCGGCCGCCTGGACGTCAAGATCAAGATCGAGCGGCCGGACGCCGAGGCCGCCAAGGACATCTTCTCGAAGTACCTCGTCCCCGACCTGCCGCTGCACCCCGACGACCTGGCCGAGCACGGCGGTTCCCGCGAGGCCACCATCCAGGGGATGATCCAGAGCGTCGTCGAGCGCATGTACGCCGAGAGCGAGGAGAACCGCTTCCTCGAGGTGACCTACGCCAACGGCGACAAGGAAGTCCTCTACTTCAAGGACTTCAACTCCGGCGCGATGATCCAGAACATCGTCGACCGGGGCAAGAAGATGGCCATCAAGCAGTACCTCGAGACCGGCCAGAAGGGCCTGCGCGTGCAGCACCTGCTCACGGCCTGCGTGGACGAATTCTCCGAGAACGAGGACCTGCCCAACACCACCAACCCCGACGACTGGGCCCGCATCTCCGGCAAGAAGGGCGAGCGGATCGTCTACATCCGCACGCTGGTCTCCGGCAAGCAGGGCACCGAAGCCGGCCGGTCCATCGACACCGTCGCCAACACCGGCCAGTACCTGTAGAAGTCTCCAGACGGCAGGGCCGCGCGGACACCACCGCGCGGCCCTGCCGCGTTCCCCTACGTCCCGTAAAGACGTGATGCGTCCCCCGCGCGGCGCGCCGAGGACGCCCGATCACATGCACGGCACCCCCTGCAGGCGCACACTGGCCGTGTGACCACGCTCAAACGCGTCGACGTGCACGTCGAAGGCATCGTCCAAGGAGTGGGCTTCCGCCCCTTCGTGTGCTCGCTGGCCGGCCGCCTCGGCCTGTCCGGCCGGGTCCGCAACGACGTGAACGGTGTGCACATCGAGATCGAGGGCGCCCGTACCGGCGTCGAGGAGTTCCTCACCGCGCTCGAACGCGACGCGCCCGCCCTGTCGGAGATCGAACGGGTCACCGTCGTCAGCGGCGAACCCGCAGGACACCGCGGCTTCACCATCGCCACCGCCGACCCCGGAGCCCTCCGGACCGCCGCCGCGCTCGCCGACCTCGCCCCCTGCGACGACTGCCTGCGCGAGCTGGCCGACCCGGCGAGCCGCCGCCACCGCTACCCCTTCACCGGCTGTGCGAACTGCGGCCCCCGGCTGGGCATCACCCGCGCCCGCCCCCGCAAACGGCCGCACACCACCATGGCCCCCTTCGCCATGTGCGCCGACTGCGCCCGCGAGCACGACGACCCCGACAGCCGCCGCTTCGGCGACCCCGCCACCTGCTGCCCCGCCTGCGGCCCCGCGCTCAAGCTGCGCGACGCCCGCGGCACCGAGCTGTGCGGCGACCCCGTCACCTGCGCCGCCGCGCTGCTGCGCACCGGCCGCGTCATCGCCGTCAAAGGCCCCGGCGGCTACCACCTCGCCTGCGCCGCCGCCTGCGAACCCGCCGTCGCCGCCCTGCGCGGCCGCAAGCACCGCGCCGAGCAGCCGTTCACCGTCATGGCCGCCGGCCTCGCCCAGGCCCGCCGCTGCTGCGAGATCGACGACACCGCCGCGGCCCTCCTCACCGGCCCCGCCAGGCCCGTCGTGCTGCTGCCCCGCCGCCCCGGAGCGCCCGTCGCGCCCTCCGTCGCGCCCGGCCACCGCATCCTCGGCATCGCGCTGCCCGCCACGCCGCTGCACCACCTCCTGCTCGCCGAGCTCGGCGAGCCCCTCGCGCTTACCGGCGGCGACGTCGCGGGAGAGCCCATCGCGTACGAGGACGCCGACGCCCTCACCCGCCTGTCCGGCATCGCCGACGCCTTCCTCACCCACGACCGCGCCATCTGCACCCGCGCCGACGACACCGTCCTGCGCCCCCTCGCCGGCGAGATCACCGTGCTGCGCCGCGGCCGCGGCCACGCCCCCGACCCCATCGCGCTGCGCCGCCCCGCACCCCGCGCCGTCCTCGCCTGCGGCGCCACCATCGACAGCACCTTCTGCCTGCTCGACGGCCGCCGTGCCCACCTGTCCCAGCGCCTCGGCCACCTCGACGACCACGACACCCTGCGCGCCTTCGCCAGTGCCGTCGGCCACTACTGCGACCTGCTCGGCATCCGGCCCGAGATCGTCGCCCACGACGCGCACCCCGGCCACCTCGCCACCCGCCACGCGCTCCAGCTCACCGCCGCGGGCCACGTCGCCGTCCAGCACCACCACGCCCACGTCGCCGCCTGCCTGGCCGACAACGGCGACCTCGGCCCCGTCATCGGCGTCGTGCTCGACGGGATCGGCCACGGCCCCGACGGCACCATCTGGGGCGGCGAGTTCCTGCGCGCCGACCTCACCGGCTACCAGCGCCTGGCCCACCTCGCCCAGGTCCCCATGCCCGGCGGGCCCGCCGCCGCCCGCCGCCCCCTGCGCATGGCCGCCGCCTACCTGGGCGACCACCCCTGCGACCCGGGCCTGCGCGACCGGCTCGCCGGAGCGCTCCAGCAGGCCGGCACCGGCCGCGAGACGCCGCTCACCTCCAGCGCGGGCCACCTGTTCGACGCGCTCGCCGCGCTGCTCGGCCTGCGCGACACCATCACCTACGAGGGGCAGGCCGCCGCCGAGCTCGAACAGCACGCCGATCCGGCCGAAACCGCCGCCTATCCCGCGGCGCTCACCACCGGTGAGGGACCGCTCGTCGTCGAGACCGCCGACCTCGTCCGCGCCGCCGCCGACGACCTCGCCGCCGGCACCGCCACCGCCGCCATCGCCGGCCGCTTCCACAACGGACTCGCCGCCGCCGTCACCCGCACCTGCGTCGCGCTCAGGCAGGCCACCGGGCTCACCGCCGTCGCACTCACCGGCGCGCTCTTCCAGAACGCGCTGCTCCTCGACCGCACCCTTCAGCGGCTGCGCGCGGCCGGGTTCCGCGTCCTGCGGCACGTCCGCGTGCCGCCGGGAGACGGCGGGCTCAGCCTCGGCCAGGCCGCCGTCGCCGCCGCCCGAGACCACCCGGCCGCCCCCGCCTAGCATGGCGATCATGGAATTCGCCAACCCCGCCCGCGCCCCGTACACCGCGCACGACCGCGCGCTCATCGGGGCCGGGCACGCCCGGCAGGCCCGCGCCCGCATCGCCCGCCACCCCCGCTACCGGCCCACACCCCTGCGCGCCATCCCCGGCCTCGCCGGCACCCTCGCCGCCGACATCAAGGACGAGAGCGGACGGATGGGGCTCGGCAGCTTCAAAGCGCTCGGCGGCGCGTACGCGGTGCACCTGCTCGCCGAGCGCGAACCCGGCGGCGCCCCGTTCGTCTGCGCCAGCGCCGGCAACCACGGCATCTCCGTCGCCTCCGGCGCCGCCGAAGCAGGCGTCCCCTGCGTCGCCCACCTCAGCGAGAGCGTGCCCGAGACGTTCGCTGACCGGCTGCGCGGCCTCGGCGCCGAGGTGCGCCGCAGCGGCCGTGACTACGACGACAGCATGGCCGCCGCCCGCCGGGACGCCGAGCGGCACGGCCTGCGGCTGGTGTCCGACAGCTCATGGCCGGCTACACCGAGATCCCCCTGGAGGTCATGCGCGGCTACAGCGTGCTCTTCGACGAGGCCGCCGACGCCGGCGGGCCGTACACGCACGTGTTCGTCCAGGCCGGCGTGGGCGGGCTGGCCGCCGCCGCGGCCGGATACGTACGCGACCGGTGGGGCGAGCAGCCCAAGATCGTCGTCGTCGAGCCCGAGAGCGCGGCCTGCCTGCTCGAAAGCGCCCGCGCGGGCGAACCCGTCCGGCTGCCCCCAAGCCGCACCGCGCTCGGGCGGCTCGACTGCCGCGAACCCTCGCTCATCGCCCACCACCTCCTGCGCACCCTCGCCGACCTCTACATCACCGTCACCGACGAGCAGGCCGAACAGGCCGCACGACTGCTCGCCGGCCACGGCGTCCACCTGTCCGGCTGCGGCGCCGCGGGAGCCGCCGGTCTGCTCCATCTCAGCTCTGCCGCCCGCGCCGCGCTCGCCCTCGACGGCACGTCACGCGTGTTGCTGGTGGGAACAGAGGGACGGATGGAACCAGAGTGATCAATGTGACGTCCAAGGGGCGTGCACGCACCCAATCGGTCACGACACGCACGGGGGAACGGCCGGTTGGCCGAACTCGACCTGCTGCGCTTCCTCGCCGCCCTGGCCGTCGTCGCCTTCCACTACCTCGTCGCCTACGCGAGCGTCTGGGGAGACCGCCCCGCCGAGCTGTTCCCCGCGCTCGCCCCCTTCGCGGGCTTAGGCATCCTCGGTGTCGAGCTGTTCTTCGTCATCAGCGGATTCGTCATCCTCATGAGCGTCTGGGGACGCGGGCTCGGCGCGTTCGCCCGCTCCCGGCTCGTGCGGCTCTACCCCGCGTACTGGCTCAGCCTCGCCGCCATCGCCGCCCTGTACGCCCTCACCGGCGCCAAGCCGCTGAACCCAAAACTTTCCCCAGGCGAGTACCTGGTGAACGCCACCATGTTCCAGCGCCTGTTCAAGATCACAGATGCCAGCGGCGTCTACTGGTCGCTCTGGGCCGAGCTGCGCTTCTACCTCCTCATCGCCATCCTCGTCATCGCCGGCGTCACCTACGGCCGCGTCCTGATCTTCGCCGGCCTCTGGCTGGCCGCCACCGTCGCCGCCAGGCTCCTCGAGAACCCCGTGCTCGACGAGATCGTCATGCCGAAGTACGCCCCCTACTTCATCGCCGGCATGGCCCTCTACCTCATCCACAAACACGGCAGCGCCTGGCTCCCGTGGCTCTACGTACTCGCCGGATACGGCCTGTCACTGCCCGCCGCGCTCGGCCGCGTGCACAGCAGGATCGACCTCGCCGGGTTCAAGAACATGCCCGTCACCGACACGAGCGTCATCGTCACCATCACCCTCATCTACCTCGCGATGGCCCTCGTCGCGCTCGGCCTCCTCCGGCTGCGGCCCTCCAAGATCCTCACCGCGCTCGGCGGCACGACATACCCGCTTTACCTCTTCCATAGCGTCATCGCGGTGGCCCTCATCCCCGTGCTCACCGGGGACCTGCCGCCCTGGGCCGTCGCCACGGTGACGACCCTGGCCGCCGTCGTGCTGTCGTATCTCGTCTACTCCTTTGCCGAACGCCCCATCCAGCGGCTACTCAAGCCCCGCAGAACCCCACAAACCCCAGCAGCTCCGGCCGTACAGGTGGAAAAGGCGTCGGTGCCATAACTCTGTGACCCTGGGGCACTGTGAAGGGCATAGGCTCGGGCATATAAACGGCGGATAGACAGACCCGGACGAACAGAGGGTGTTGCATGACGGTGCGTCGGGTGATGGGCATCGAGACCGAGTACGGCATCTCCGTACCCGGCCAGCCAGGCGCCAACGCGATGGTGACCTCCTCACAGGTCGTGAACGCCTACCTGGCCGCCTCGGCGGCCCGCGCGCGCAGGGCACGATGGGACTTCGAGGAGGAGAACCCGCTGCGCGACGCGCGCGGCTTCGACCTGGCCAGGGAGGTGGCCGACCCCACCCAGCTCACCGACGAGGACCTTGGGCTGGCCAACGTCATCCTCACCAACGGCGCCAGGCTCTACGTCGACCACGCCCACCCCGAGTACAGCTCGCCCGAATGCACCAACCCCAGGGCCGCCGTCATCTGGGACAAGGCGGGGGAGAGGGTGATGTACGACGCCGCCACCCGCGCGTCCGCCATCCCCTCCAACGCGCCCATCCAGCTCTACAAGAACAACACCGACGCCAAAGGCGCCTCCTACGGCTGCCACGAGAACTACCTCATGCGGCGCGCCACCCCGTTCGCCGACATCGTCCGCCACCTCACCCCCTTCTTCGTCTCCCGCCAGGTCGTCACCGGCGCCGGCAAAGTCGGCATCGGCCAGGACTCCCGCGGCGAAGGCTTCCAGATCAGCCAGCGCGCCGACTTCTTCGAAGTCGAAGTCGGCCTGGAGACCACGCTCAAGCGGCCCATCATCAACACCCGCGACGAACCCCACGCCGACCCCGAGAAATACCGGCGGCTCCACGTCATCATCGGCGACGCCAACATGTCCGAGATCAGCACCTACCTGAAACTCGGCACTACCGCCCTCGTCCTCGCCATGATCGAAGAGGGCTTCCTCACCCGCGACCTCGCCGTCGAAAACCCCGTCCAGGCACTCCGCGCCGTCTCACACGACCCCACCTGCCGCTACGAGATCCCCATGCGCGACGGCCGCAAGCTCACCGCCGTCCAGCTCCAGATGGAATACCTCGAGCAGGCACGCAAATACGTCGAAGAGCGCGGCACCGCCCAGGACGAGATGAACAAGGACGTCCTCGACCGCTGGGAGTCCGTGCTCACCCGCCTCGCCGAAGACCCCATGCAGCTCTCCCGCGAGCTCGACTGGGTCGCCAAACTCGAACTCCTCGAGGGCTACCGCAGCCGCGACGGCCTCCCCTGGTCGCACCCCAGGCTCCAGCTCGTCGACCTCCAGTACAGCGACATCCGCCCCGACCGCGGCCTCTACAACCGCCTCGTCGCCCGCGGACGCATGCAGCGCCTCGTCACCGAGGAAGAGGTCCAGCGCGCCGTCGAACACCCGCCCACCGACACCCGCGCCTACTTCCGCGGCCGCTGCCTCAGCCAATACAGCGAATCCGTGGCCGCCGCCTCCTGGGACTCCGTCATCTTCGACATCCCCGGCCGCGAATCGCTCCAGCGCGTACCCACCCTCGAACCGCTGCGCGGCACCAAGGCCCACGTCGGCGAGCTCTTCGACCGCTGCCGCACCGCCGCCGACCTCGTCTCGGCGCTCACCGGCGGCGAGTGACGCACCCCGGGCCGGCCGCCCCTCATGATCGCTGCGGCCTGTGCCGCTTCTTCGGGCTGCGGCGTCCGCCGCTTCACCGGGCTGCGGCCCGCCCCGCTCTGCCGGGCTGCGGCCCGCCCCGCTCTGCCGGGTTGCGGCCCGCCCCGCTCCACTGGGGGCTCACAGCCGTCCGCTCTTCCCGGAGCGGGGGCTCGTCGGCGTGCCGCGCTGGCCGTGCTCGCGGCAGGCCGGTTCCGGCGTGACCGTGCCCTGCTCTGGGCGTACCTCTCGCTCGGCCTCTGTGTTGCCCAGCCGCGCGTCGCGTTCCGCCCCTGCACCGCTCGGCCCGTACCTCGTGCCCGGCCTCTGGAGGCGCGTGTGCGCTTCCTGCCGTCCCTCGATCGCCCCGTGCAGGCGCGCCTGCGCCCGCCCAGACGGTCACAAGCGCACCAGCGGTACTGTGATGAGGAGCACATCAGTCCTGATCGGCGACATGTCGGACATCTCCCATAGCCTGCGGATATGGGGATCCGGGCCCGGACGACCGGGCCGGCCGATCATGAAAACAAGATCGCGGAGCGATCGGCGCGAAATGTCGGCCCGTTCGGGGAAGATATCCCTAGAGGCAGTCCCCCACTGGAGGTAGGACATGGCAACCAAGGACACCGGTGGTCAGAAGCAGGCCGGACGGCGCGAGACCGAGGTCGAGGAGACCGAGGCGGCCGTGTCGCCGGACGTCCAGGAGCGCCAGGAGAAGCTCACGGACGATGTCGACTCCATTCTGGACGAAATAGACGAAGTTCTCGAAGAGAACGCAGAGGAGTTCGTGCGCTCGTACGTGCAAAAGGGCGGACAGTAGGGCAAAACGGACAGGCAAAAGGGACAAGTCAGGTGGAAGCGCCGGACGGATTCAAGCGGTGCCCCGACTGCCGGGAGGTCAAAGAGCTCTCGGAGTTCGGGGCCAACAAGCGCATGCCCGACGGGCGGGCACGCTACTGCAAGGTCTGTTTCCGGCGGCGTTCCGCCGCGAGTTACCGCAAGCGCAGAGCCGAGCAGGGCAAGACCGTGCGCGAGCGGGTCGAGGTCCCCGAAGGGTGCAAGTACTGCCCTCGATGCTCGACCGTCAAGGCGAAGGAAGAGTTCGGCCGTAATCGCGCCGCGCGAGACGGCCTCACGAGTTACTGCAAGTCCTGTCACAAGCAGGTGACGCTGGAAAACCGGATCAAGAACCACGGGAGCGATCGCAACTACAAGCTGAAGCTCCGCTACGGGATCACCGAGGACGACTTCGAGCGCATGCTCGCCCGCCAGGGCGGGCTCTGCGCCATCTGCCGGGTCGTTCCCGGGACGTTCGTCGACCACTGTCACACGACCGGCCGGGTTCGGGGCGTGCTCTGCTTCAACTGCAACAACGGGCTGGGGCATTTCGCCGACAACCTGGTGTTGCTGGAGCTGGCCGCGCTCTACCTGGAAGGTGAGGTGCTGTGGCCGGAGTTCGTGGTCCTTTCTGAGGGGCGTGGCGATTCTCCGGTGGCGCGGACGCGGACGTATCACTTGTCGCGGCGTTATCGGGTGCGGCATGAGGACGTCGAGCGGATGATCTCGGATCAGCACGGGTTGTGCGTGGTGTGCTGGGATCGGCCGCCGGAGCGCGTGGATCATTGCCACCGGTACGGTGCGGTGCGGCATGTGCTGTGTCTGCCGTGCAATACCGGGATCGGGCAGTTCCGTGATGATCCGGAGGTGGTGCGCCGTGCGCTCTCCTATGTGGAGGCGGCGGCGGAGTATGGGTTCGATGAGGTGGTGGTCTCTGATGAAGAGCTGGAGGAGCTGATCAGAGCCGAGGAAGAGGCGCGGTCGGAGTTCTACTCGCGGGTGACGCGGGTGGGGTGAGGGCCGCGGTTCAGGGGCCGGGGGTGGGGCCCGGCTCCGTTTCCGTCTCGCGGGCGGGCATGGTGTAGTCGACGGCCACGCCGATGAGACGGATGGGGCGGGTGAGGTCGTGGCGGGCGAGTATGGCGCGGGCCGTGTCGGTGATGACGGCGGCGTCGGTGGTGGGGGCGGGGAGCGTGGAGTGGCGGGTACGGGTCAGGAACGGCGTTGAGCGGATCTTCACGGTGACGCGGATGATCTCGCGGCCGGCTTCGGTGGCGTCGCGGGCGACCTGCTGGGCGAGGGCGGTGACGTGGGCGGCGACGTCGGCCGCGTCGGTGAGGTCGCGGGTGAAGGTGGTCTCGCGGCTGTGGCCGCGGGCGATCCATGGGGTGGTGACGACTTCGGCTTCGCCTCTGCCGAGTGCGAGGTAGCGGTACCAGGGGCCGTTGGTGGGGCCGAAGTGGCGGGCCAGGTCGGCGGGGTCGGCGGCGGCGAGCTGGGCGACGGTGTGCAGGCCGTGTGCGGCGAGTTTCCTGGCGGTTTTGGCGCCGATGCCCCAGAGTGCGTCGGTGGGGCGGTCGTTCATGACCTCGGCCCAGTTGTCGCTGGTGAGGCGGTAGATCCCGGCGGGTTTGGCGAAGGCTGAGGCGAGTTTGGCCTGGTGCTTGTTGTCGCCGATGCCGATGGAGCAGTCGAGGCGGGTGCGTTCGCGTACGGCGTGCTGGAGGGCGGCGGCGAGTGCCTCGGGGTCGGCGGTGGCGGCGCCGATGAAGGCTTCGTCCCAGCCCCAGACCTCGACGCGGACGGGGTGCTCGCGCAGGACGTCCATGACGCGTTGTGAGGCGGCCTCGTAGGCGGGCGGGTCGGTGGGGAGGAAGACGGCGTCGGGGCAGCGTCTGAGCGCGGTGCGCAGGGGCATGCCGGAGTGGACGCCGTATGCGCGGGCCTCGTAGGTGGCGGTGGCGGCGACGGTGCGCGGCTGGGTGGGGTCGCCGGTGCCGCCGACGACGACGGGTTTGCCGCGGAGCTCGGGGTGGCGCAGGAGTTCGACCGCGGCGATGAACTGGTCGAGGTCGAGGTGCAGGATCCAGTCCCTGGGGCGGGCCCCAGGTGACGGGGTGGACGTGCTGCCCATGCCGCCAGTATGACGGCCGGGCGGGGGAGCGGGGCGGGCCGGGATGCGGTTACGGAAGGGGGGCTGGAGGGGCGGTTGCTTACGTCTCGGGCGTACAACATCTTTCGGGCGGGACGGGGAGCCTGGTTCGCCGTGAGCTGATCGTGGGAAGTGCAGACAGCAACCCAACATGAGTAGGGTCGCCCTAGGAACACTGAACGTTTGGAGGGAGTCGCGTGGCATCGCACAGGGATCTGCCCGTCGGCTTGGTGAATCAGCTTTTCCAGAACACCGGGAGTTCCTCGTTCACGGAGTTCGTCAGCTCGTACGCGCCGGAGCTGCTGCCACGTCGCGACGAGATGCTGGCCACCCCGATCGGCGACCAGGTTCCGCACGCGACCACGATCGTGGCCGCCACCTTCGCCGGTGGCGTGGTCATGGCGGGCGACCGGCGGGCCACGTCCGGCAACATCATCTCGCAGCGTGACGTGGAGAAGGTGTTTCGCGCCGACGACTACTCGTGCATGGGCATCGCGGGCACGGCCAGCACGGGTCTTGAGTTCGCCCGCCTCTACCGGGTGGAGCTGGAGCACTACGAGAAGCTCGAGGGCCGCACGATGTCGGTCCAGGGCAAGGCCAACAGGCTCGCCACGATGATCAGGGGCAACCTGGGCATGGCGATGCAGGGCCTGGTGGTGGTGCCGCTGTTCGCCGCCTACGACCCCGACAAGGACGAGGGCCGCATCTTCAGCTACGACGTGGCGGGCGGGCCTTATGAGCGTGACAGGTTCGACGCGATCGGCTCCGGTTCGATCTTCGCGCGCGGGTCGCTGAAGAAGCTCTACCGCGACGGCGCGACGGCCGACGACACGGTGATGACGCTGATCCAGGCGCTCTACGACGCCGCCGACGACGACTCGGCGACCGGTGGGCCCGACGTTGCGAGGAAGATCTGGCCGGTGGTGGCCGTGATCGACGCCGACGGTTTCCGCCGCCTGTCCGACGACGAGGTCAGCGGCTATGTCCAGCAGATGCTCGACGCCCGCCTGATCGCGCCCGACGGTCCCATCGCCCCGCTGCGCTAGCAAAGGATCATGACTGTGTCCATGCCATTCGGATATGCGTCCCCCGAGCAGATCATGCGGGACAAGGCCGACTACGCGCGCAAGGGCATCGCGCGGGGCCGTTCCGTGGTCGTGCTCCAATACGTCGACGGCATCCTGTTCGTCGCCCCCAACCCGTCCAGGGCGCTGCACAAGATCAGCGAGATCTACGACCGCATCGGGTTCGCGGCCGTGGGCCGCTACAACGAGTTCGAAGAGCTGCGGCTCGGCGGCATCCGGTACGCCGACATCAACGGCTACACCTACGACCGGTCCGACGTCACCGGGCGCGGCCTGGCCAACCTGTACGCCTCCAACCTGGGCCGCATCTTCACCGAGTCGATCAAGTCGCTCGAGGTCGAGGTGGTCGTCGCCGAGGTGGGCGACACCAAGGACGGCGACGCCATCTACCGGCTGACCTTCGACGGCTCGGTCTTCGACGAGCACGGCTTCGCGGCCATGGGCGGGCAGGCGGAGGCGGTCGCCTCGCGGCTGAAGGAGCGTTACCGCGAGGACATGACGCTGGCCGAGGCGCTGGAGGTGGCGCTGGCCGCGCTGACCGAGCCGGGCGGGGAGCGTCCGCCGGTGAACCAGCTCGAGGTGGCGGTGCTCGACCGTAACCGCGAGCACCGCAAGTTCCAGCGGCTGACCGGGGCGCGGCTCGAGCGGCTGCTCGCGCAGTCCGCCACGCCGCCCGCGGAGTCGTCCGACTCCGGCTCCGGTTCCGGCTCCGGCGGCGAGGGTGCTGCGTCGTCGGGTGACAAGCCCTCCACGCCGCCGCCCACGGGTCCTGAGGGTCCGGTGGACGACGGGTCGTCTCCGCTGTAAGCGATCAGGTGTTCCGCTCCGGTGGGGCCGCCGTTCTTCGGCGGCCCCACCGGCGTGTCCGGCCATGTGCGGGCCGTCCGGCCCCGTAGGGGTGTCGTTCAACCACGTGCGGGTCGTCCGGGGGGTGCGGGCGTCTAGGGGGCGGGTGCGGGTCGTCTAGGCCGTCGGGGTACCTGCGGGCCGTTCGAGTGTGCGGATCGTCCGGGCTTGTGCGGATGGTTCGGGCTTGTGCGGGCCGTTCGGCTGTGCGGGCTGTCCCGGCCGTCGGGTAGCTGTGGGCCGTTCGGGCGTGCGGGTCGCTCGGGCTTGTGCCGGCCGTGAGCGGCCCGCTACGGGCCTCTGGGAGGCGTCGTGTCCTCGTGGCGCTGATCACCCCGCCGTGGGGCGGGAGGGGGCTCAGGGGCGCGGACAGGTCCCGTTACGCGGACAGGCGCCGGCCGCCGGGGGATCAAGCCGGGGCAGTCCCGATCGGTGGGGGAGGGTTCTGCCTGGCGCGGGGCCGATCGGTGAGGGGTTCCACGTGGCGCGGACTGAGCAGCTGGCCGGGGTTGCGTGCGTTGGCCGAGTGGCTGGCCGGGGTTGCGTGGCCGGCGTTGCGTGGAGCGGCCAGGTAGTCGGCGGGGTTTGCGTGGGACGGCCAGGTAGGGCGGGGTTGCGTGGGACGGCCAGGTAGTCAGCGGGGTTGCGTGGAGCGGCCGGGTAATTGGCGGACGCGGCCGGGTAGTCGGCGGGGTTGCCTGGCGCGGCCGGGTAGTCAGGAGGGCTGCGTGGCGCGGGCCGAGCTATCGCCTCGGGGGTTTCGTGTGTGGGGGCTGAGCGATGGGCGGGGAGGGGACTGTTCGGAGAGGCCCGCGCCGCGAGGGACGGACCCCGTCACGGGTGAGCCGGGCGGTGGGGGAGCGGTTCCGTTCGGGGGCTCCGCGCCGGTAGGGGAGGGCGGAAGGGCTTGCTGCGCAGGGCGAAATGGAGGTTGGCAAGGGGCGGGGCCTGTCCGTGGGGAAGGGCGGGGAGTGTGACCTGTTTCACTCTGATACGTCCGAACTTGCCAGGCCGCCCCGGGATCTTAAAAGCCGTGAGAACTCCACTACGTGGCCTGGTGGCGTTAGGAGCCGCCACGGCCGTGATGCTGGCCTCGGGCGCGCCCGCTGAAGCGGCCCCGAAGATTCCGAAGTTCAAGGCGCCGAAGATTTTCGGCACCACCTTCCAGTCCGACCCGAAGCACGACTTCACCAAGGGCATCCACTCCCGCCGCAACGGCATCCTGCGCGGCCGGATCACCCACATCCGCGGCAACGTCGCCGAGTACGAACCCGTCAAGTGGAAGCCCGCCAAGCACACCGAGGGCTACTTCGTGGGCCCGCCCGAGGGCAACGTGATGGCCTACGCCTCGCCCATCGCCAAGGACGTGATCTACCTGTCGGCCTTCGGCTGCAAATCCTGGATGGGCGAGCTGACCACCACCCGCAACAGCAGCCTGGGCAGCAAGCGGTGCTCCAGGTCCACGCTGATCAAACGGCACCGCAGGACGCCGATCCCCTCGCTCATCACCGTCTACAAGGGCAAGATCGTCAAGGTTCAGGAGATCTTCACTCCCTGACCTGCGTCGTGGCGGAACCCGCGCCCCGTGGGGGCGGGCGCGGGGATACGAACCCAGGCGCTCCGCAGGCCCGGCAGGGGAAGGCATCGACGTCCGGCGGGAAATGCCTGCGGGCAGGGTCCGGCGAGGAACAGTCTCGGGGTCCGGTCGCAACGCCCGCAGCGCACCGGCGGGAACAGCCTCGAAGCGCCGTCAGGGAGGCGTTCAGCGACAGTTTTGACATCCGGTCGGGAGACCTCCAGGCCCGGCCTGGACAGGCTTGCGGGCCCGGTCGGGGAGTCGTTCGGGGCCCGAACCGGAAAACACATGGGAAAGATCTCTCCCGCTCGCCGATCCGTGGGCATAGTGTGAGGTGATGGATCGTCGCATCTTCGGGCTGGAGAACGAGTACGGCGTGACCTGCACGTTCAGGGGCCAGCGCAGGCTGTCCCCCGACGAGGTCGCGCGGTACCTGTTCCGGCGGGTCGTGTCCTGGGGCCGATCGAGCAACGTCTTTCTCCGCAACGGCGCACGTCTGTACCTCGACGTGGGCAGCCATCCTGAGTACGCAACACCCGAGTGTGACAACGTCATCGAGCTCGTCACCCACGACAAGGCCGGGGAGCGCATCCTCGAGGGCCTGCTCGTGGATGCCGAGAAGCGGTTGCGCGAAGAGGGCATCGCCGGTGACATCTACTTGTTCAAGAACAACACCGACTCGGCCGGCAACTCCTACGGCTGCCACGAGAACTATCTGGTGGGCAGGCATGGCGAGTTCGGCCGGCTGGCGGATGTGCTGATTCCGTTCCTGGTGACGCGGCAGATCGTGTGCGGCGCGGGCAAGGTGCTGCAGACGCCGCGCGGCGCGGTCTACTGCGTGTCCCAGCGGGCCGAGCACATATGGGAGGGCGTCTCCAGCGCCACGACCCGTTCGCGGCCGATCATCAACACGCGTGACGAGCCGCACGCGGACGCCGAGCGGTTCCGCCGCCTGCACGTCATCGTGGGCGACTCGAACATGAGCGAGACCACGATGCTGCTCAAGGTGGGCGCCACCGACCTGGTGCTGCGCATGATCGAGTCGGGTACGGTGATGCGCGACCTGTCGCTGGAGAACCCGATCAGGGCCATCCGCGAGGTCTCCCACGACATGACGGGCCGGCGCAGGGTGCGGCTGGCGAACGGGCGCGAGGCGTCGAGCCTGGAGATCCAGCAGGAGTACCTGTCGAAGGCGAAGGACTTCGTCGACCGGCGCGGCGGCGACGCCATCACCCATCGGGTGCTTGAGCTGTGGGAGCGCACGCTGACCGCGGTCGACACCGGCAACCTCGATCTGGTGGCGCGCGAGATCGACTGGGTGACGAAGTACCAGCTGATCGAGCGGTATCGCCGCAAGTACGACCTGCCGCTGTCGTCGCCGCGGGTGGCCCAGCTCGACCTGGCCTACCACGACGTCCACCGCAAGCGCGGCCTGTACTACCTGCTGCAGAAGCGCGGCTCGGTGGAGCGGGTGGCGTCCGACCTGAAGATCTTCGAGGCCAAGTCGGTGCCGCCGCAGACCACGCGGGCCCGGCTGCGGGGCGAGTTCATCCGCAAGGCGCAGGAGAAGCGGCGTGACTTCACCGTCGACTGGGTGCATCTCAAGCTGAACGATCAGGCGCAGCGGACCGTGCTGTGCAAGGACCCGTTCAGGAGCGTGGACGAGCGGGTCGACAAGCTGATCGCCGGCATGTGAGCGCAGGGCGCCGGCGCGGCCCGTGTCCCTGTGTGAGGGGCCGGGGCCGCGCCGGTCGTGCGCGGGCGCCGGGCCAGGGCGGGATGTGGGGTGCCGTTTACCACGGCCCTACTGCGAAGTCGGGTAGTGTGACGCGAATCTGACGTCTCTTCCGAGGGAAATTCATGCGCCGCGCTCTGGCCGTACTGGCCGCCGTGCCATTGATCTTGTTTGCCGCCGCCTGCGGCTCCGACGACGGTTCCGGCACGACCGCCTCCACTGGCGGATCGTCCGGGCTCAAGGTCGAGGGGAACGTCGGGGCCAAGCCCAACGTGACGTTCCCGTCCGGTTCGCCCGCGACCACCTCGTCGTACGAGGTGATCGAGCCAGGGAACGGCGAGGGCGTCAAGGCGGGCGACCGCGTGATCGTGAACCTGACCGTCTACAACTGGGACGGCAAGGACAACGCGGTCCAGGGGTCGTCGTACGACACGAAGGCGCCGGAGACGATCCCGGTGACCGAGCAGCTGCCGAAGGTGCTGCAGGAGGGCTTCACCAAGGTCAAGAGCGGCGGGCGGCTGCTGGCCGTGCTGGCCAACGACTCGGTGCAGGGCCAGCAGCAGGCCGCGCAGACCGAGCCGACGAAGGTGTTCGTGTTCGACGTGGTCGGTACGCGGCCCGCGCCGCTGAAGGCCGCCACCGGCGAGGAGACCAGCGAGTCGATCAAGGGTGTGAAGGTCGAGAACCCGGGCGGTGACAAGGCGCCGACGCTGACCACGAAGACCAAGGAGAAGGCTCCCAAGGACCTCGTGGTCAAGACGCTGATCAAGGGCACCGGCGAGGAGGTGACCGCGAACCAGACGCTCACCGTGCACTACACGGGCAAGATCTGGGGGACGGACAAGCAGTTCGACTCCAGCTGGGAGCGTGGCGAGCCGGCCGAGTTCCCGCTCGCTCAGGTGATCCAGGGCTGGCAGAAGGGTCTGGCCGGGGTTCCGGTCGGCAGCCGGGTCGTGATGAGCATTCCGCCGGAGATGGGCTACGGCAGCCAGGAGCAGCAGGGCATCCCGGCCAACAGCACGCTGGTGTTCGTCGTGGACGTCCTCGGCGCTTACTGAGTCGCTGAACGGGCCCATCAGGTCTGAGGGCCCGCCAGGCGGCCCCTGGGACGCCAGATCGGCGTTCCGCCGGTTCGCCCGCGGGCGGCCCGGTAACATCGCGAGGCCCGGTGGCATGGCGCCGCCGGGCCGTTTCGCGTGGGAGGGCCGATGCGCCGCCGTGCCGCCACCCATACACCGTGCACACCAGGAAGGCCGTGGACACCACGGACACCAGGGACGCTGTGGACGCCGTGGACGCCGCGAGGGCCGGTGCCGGCTCTCCGGGCCTTGCGGATCCGGTTCGTGAGCGCGCCTGTGCGGATGCTGGTGGCGGCCGTGCTGGCGCTGCCGGCGGCCGCCGGGTGCACGGGTGACGACGCCGAGCGTGAGCCGCAGGTGGGCGGGCCGTTCGGGGCGCGTCCGACGATCGTCTTCCCCGCCGCCAGGCCGGCCGCAGAGCTGCGGGTGGGCGAGCCGGTCGCCGGCAGGGGCGAGCCGCTGAAGACCGGCGATCTGGCGATCGTGCAGTACACCGCGCACGTCTGGGACGGCGCGGCCAACCGCCTTGCCGACTCCAGCTTCACCCGGGGCACCCCGGCCGCGTTCCCGGTGGGCGAGCTGCTGCCGGGGCTGGAGCGGGCGCTGCGGGGCCGCAGGGTGGGCAGCAGGGTGACCGTGGCGATCCCGCCTGAGGAGGGGTTCGGCGCGGCCCCGCCGCGCGGCCTGAAGGCGGGGGAGGAGCTGTTCTACGTCGTGGACGTCCTCGGCGCACATCACCGGGACGACGCGGTGGCGGCGGGTCCCGGCGAGCTGGCGGGCGTGCGGATCGGCGGCGGCCCCAGGCCCTCGCTGAGCGTGCCGCGCGGCGCGCCGCCGCGCGCGTTCGCCTCCACGGTGCTGCGCAGGGGAGAAGGCCCGCCGGTGCGGCCGGGGATGCTCGTGGTGACCCAGTACGCGGGCGCCGTCTGGAGCACCCGCAGGGTGTTCGACGCGACGTGGACGTCCGGCGGGCCGAAGGCGTTCAAGCTGGGCGACGGCGGCGTGATCAGCGGATGGGAGAAGGGGCTGGCGGGCGTGCCGGTGGGCAGCAGGGTCGCGATGGTGGTGCCGCCCGCGTACGGGTACGGCCCGGCCGGCCGCCCCGAGTACGGGATCAAAGGGTCCGACACGCTGGTCTTCGTCGTGGACGTCATCGGGGCCTACTAAGGCAGGATATTTCCCATGATCCGTTCACTTGTCGTGATGGTTGCGGCCTTAGCCGTTCTGCTGGGTTTGGCACCGGCCGCGAGCGCCACCGCGAACCCGCCGTTCTGCAAGGGCGTCAGACACTGCCACTTCGGCGGCGACCCCGGCGTGACCTGGGTGACCGCCTTCGCCTCGTCCCGCGCCAAGGCGAACAAGGCGGCCGCGCGCCTGCTGCGCAACGCCAAGGCCGTGCACCGCCGTTACGGCGCGCCCCGCTACATCGACATCCGCGTGCTGAAGAAGGGCGGATGCTGGAAGAAGTACGGTTCGGGCACCCGCGAGCCCAGCCGCGTCTGCGTGCTGAAGCGGGTGGAGCGGCGGCTTTAGACTCCGCGTGTGAGTAGCGAGCCCCTGAGCGGCGGCGACCTCGAGGCGCTGGCCCTGTTGCACGACCCCGTCCGCCGCAGCCTGTACGACGTCGTCGCCTCGCACGGCGGTGAGGTGGGCCGCGGCGAGGCGGCGGAGGCGGCGGGCGTGTCCAGGACGCTGGCCGGTCACCACCTCGACAAGCTGGTGGAGGCGGGCCTGCTGGAGAGCGGGTTCCGCCGGCCGGAGAAGAAGGGCCCGGGCAGCGGCCGTCCCGCCAAGGTCTATCGCAGGGCGAGCAGCGAGCGTTCTGTGAGCCTGCCGCCGCGCGACTACCTGACGCTCGCCTCCGTCCTGGCCGAGGCGGTCGACGGGCTGGGCGCGGAGGAGCGGGCGGAGGCGGCGGCGCGGGCGGCGGGCGCGCGGCTGGCCGGGAAGCGGCGGGGCGAGCCGGTGGAGCGGGTGCTGCGCGAGCGCGGCTACGAGCCGTACGAGGAGGGCGGGCGGCTGCGGCTGCGCAACTGCCCGTTCCACGTGCTGGCGCGGGAGCAGCCGCTGCTGGTGTGCTCGATGAATCTGGCGCTGTGCCAGGGCCTGCTGGAAGGGCTGGGCGACGATCCGGCCAGAGCGGAGCTGGATCCGCGCCCCGGCGAGTGCTGTGTCGCGTTCAAGCAGGTCAAGCGGTTCGAGCAACCCGATTCCCCGGTACGGCAGGACGGGGCCGGCGCTGAGTGACCGGCCCCGCGCTTCTAAAACAAATCCATATTGACATAGAAGTGCCCCCGATGGTGAGCTGAGCCCATGCATCTCGCCCAGCTCAACATCGCCCATCTGCGCGCACCCGTCGACAGCCCCGAGATCGCCGAGTTCGTCGCCCTGCTCGAACCGATCAACGCCATCGCCGACGAGGCCCCCGGCTTCGTGTGGCGGCTGAAGGAGAGCGAGACCGACCCCACGGCCACCGTCAAGCACGACTACGGCGACCTGCTGCTGGTCAACTTCTCGGTGTGGGAGTCGATGGAGTCGCTGTGGGACTACGTCTACCGCAGCCCTCATCTGGGCGTGCTGCGCCGGCGCAGGGAGTGGTTCCTGCGCATGGCGGAGCCGTACATGGTGATGTGGTGGGTGCCCGAGGGCACGATCCCGTCCCTGGCCGAGGCCATGGAACGGCTGGAACGCCTCAGGACCGAAGGGCCCGGCCCCGAGGCGTTCACGTTCAAGGACCCCTACCCGGAGCCCAGCAGCGAGGCCGCGTGCCTGCCCGCCGCCGCCGAGGCGAGGAAGTAGGCCAGGTCCTCCTCCAGCCCCCGGCCCATCGTCGACAGCCGCACCGGCGACTCGCGCAGCGCCTCGTGCAGGCCGTCCACGGGGACGGGCACCAGGCGGTGCCGTACGGCCAGCAGCTCCGCCTGATCCCTGACCCGCTCGCCGAACTCGCCGGGCAGCTCGGGCACCGGCACGTCGGCGGGCGTCAGCGCCACCCGGCCGTAGGCGGTCAGCGAGTGGTGGGAGACGCCGTAGTGGCGCTCGCGCTTGTCGCCCTCGCTGACCCGCAGTGCCGCCACGGGCCGCCCGAGCAGCACGCCCGCCGCGTTCACCGCCTCGCCGGCCGACACCCCGGAAAAGCCCCACCGGGTGCCCGTGCCCAGGTTGCCGGGCCCCTGCGCGACGATCGCCAGGTCGGCCTCCAGCACATACTTCGCCGCGAGCAGCCCGGTGTGCACGGTGACCGCCTCGACGTCGCCGCCGAACGCCTGACCCACCGTCACCACCCCGGCCAGCCAGCCGGTCTCGCGCAGCCGGGCCGCCGACATCGAGAACCACGACGGCAGCGCGCCGCCGTCCTGCATCACGTACGCCACCCGCACGCCCTGCCTGGCCTCGTACAGGCCGCACAGGATCGGCGCCAGGGCCGAGTGCAGGTCGGCCACGATCACCGGCATGCCGTCGATGGAGTCCGCCTCGCGCAGCCTGTCGTGATGCGGGGAGTCCTGCTCGTCGGCGCCCAGCACCGTGGCCTGCAGCGGCGTGTACCGGGCCTTCACCAGGTGCCCGGGGCCGGAGGGATCTTCCGGCAAACGGTTAGGGACGGCCACCACCATGGCGTAACCTCCCGTACCGAGACCCATCGCGAGCGCGGTCGTGTTGAGCAGCACCTCGTCGCCGGGTTGCGGGCGGCCCACCAACGGCGGGTACGCCAGCGCCTTGCACTCACCCTCGGGCACGGTGACGTCCAGCTCCACCGCTCCCGGCCACTCGCGTCGGATCCGTACGACCTCGCCCTTGCGCCATCTGATCACGGGGGCAGGGTAGCGTCGATGAAGGAGGAGTGAGGCAGATGTCGCGCCGGAAGACGGAACGGTTGCTCAACCTCGTGATCTGCCTGCTCGCCACCCGGCGCCCGCTGTCGGCCGAGCAGATCCGCCAGGCCGTCCCCGGCTACGACCGCGAGAGCGACGAGGCGTTCCAGCGCATGTTCGAGCGCGACAAGAACGAGCTGCGCGAGATCGGCATCCCCATCGACGTGGTGCGCGACCCGTGGGAGGACGAGCCGGGCTACCGCATCGAGCGGGAGGCGTACGAGCTGCCCGAGATCACGCTGGAACCCGACGAGGCGGCGGTGCTGGGCCTGGCGGCGCAGGTGTGGCAGCGCGCCAGCCTGGCCGAGGCGGCCTCGGGCGCGCTGCTGAAGCTGCGCGCGGGCGGCGTGGCCACCGATCAGCCGGTCGGCGGCTCGATGGGCGGCAGCGCGCTGGAGCTGCGCGTCGACACCCGCGACCCGGCCTTCCCCGCGCTGTGGAACGCGGTGCGCGACCGGCGGGTGGTCCGCTTCGACTACCGGGCGTCGGGCAGCGAGACCGTGCGCAGCCGCACCGTCGAGCCGTGGGGCGTGGTCAGCAGGCGCGGCCGCTGGTATCTCGCGGGCTTCGACCGCGACCGCAACGCGCCGCGCGCCTTCCGGCTCAGCCGGATCAGCGGCGCGGTGACCGCGGTCGGCAAGCCGGGCGCGGTCGAGGTGCCGCACGATGTCGATCTGCGGGCCATGGTGGGCTTCCCCGACGAGCCGAGCGAGGAGCGGACGGCCGTGGTGCGGGTCAGGCAGGGCGCGTGCGAGGGGCTGCGCCGCCTGGCCAGGTCCGTACGCGAGGGCCGCGACGGCTGGGACGAGGCGGAGCTGTCGTTCTCCGACGCCGAGCGGCTGGCGGGATGGATGGCCAGCCTGGGCGCCGACGTCGAGGTGGTGGAGCCGCCGGACGCCCGCGAGGCCGTCATCCGCCGCCTGAAGGGGGCGCTGGCGTGAGCACGGCGGGTCACGGGGGTCGTCGCGAGGTGAACGGGCGTCTAGGCGAGGGGGAACGGAAGTGAGCGGGTCCGCCGATCGGCTGCCGCGGCTGCTTGCGCTGGTGCCGTACCTGATGTCCCATCCGGGGGCCACGGTCGGCGAGGTCGCGGCGGTGTTCGGGCTGAGCGAGAAGCAGCTCATCGACGACCTGCAGCTCGTGTGGATGTGCGGGCTGCCCGGCCACACCCCCGGCGACCTCATCGACGTGTCGTGGGACGGCGGCGAGATCCTCATCGACAACGCCGACACCATCGCCAGGCCGCTGCGGCTCGGCATCGACGAGGCGAGCGCGCTGCTGGTGGCGCTGCGCACGCTGGCCGCCACCCCCGAGCTGGCGCTGCCCGAAGGCGGGGTGCCCGACGCGCTGCCGCGGGTGATGGCCAAGCTGGAGCGGGCCGCCGGAGAGGGCGCGGCCACCGTCAGCAGCCAGGTCGCCGTGGACGTCGACGCCGCCCCCGACGCGCTGCCGCGGGTGCGCGAGGGGCTCACCAAGGGCCGCCGCCTGTCGCTGCGCTACTACGTGCCGGGCCGCGACGAGGTGACGCCGCGCGAGGTCGACCCGATGCGGGTGCTGGTCGTGGACGGCCGCGCCTACCTGGAGGGCTGGTGCTACCGGGCCGAGGCGATGCGGCTGTTCCGGCTGGACCGGGTGCTCGGCGTGGAGGTGCTGGACGTGCCCGCCGACCCGCCGGCCGAGGCCGAGCCGCGCGACGTGACCGACGGGGTGTTCCGTCCGTCGCCCACCGACGAGCTGGTGGAGCTGGAGCTGAGCGCCGCCGGGCGGTGGGTGGCCGAGTACTACCCGTGCGAGCAGGTCACCGAGCTGGGCGAGGGGCGGCTGCGGGTGGCGCTGCGGGCCCGCGACGAGGACTGGATTCTCAAGCTGGCGCTGCGGCTCGGCGACACCGGCAAGGTCGTCTCGCCTCCTGAGATGGCCGAGGCCGTGCGCCGCGAGGCCGAACGCGCCCTGGCCCTGTACGCTCACCGGTCATGACCTTGCTGTTCGTGTCCGTGGGGATCGGCGTCGCCGGGCTGATCGTGCTGGTGGTGGCCGGTGCTCGCGTCGTGGTGGCGGCACGTACTCTGAGAAGGGAAGTGGCCGAGGCGCAGGCCCAGCTTGAGCCCCGGCGGGCCAGATTGACCGGCCAGGGGGGGTGAGACCACGCCCCCGGCAGCGTACGATCGTGGCTGAAAGAGGCAAGTGTCGCTAGAAAGGGCGTTCTCATGCCGAACCTCGGAGTGCCCGAACTCCTCATCATTCTGCTGGCGCTGGTGCTGCTGTTCGGTGCGAAGAAGCTGCCCGACATGGCCCGCGGCGTCGGCCGTTCCCTGCGCATCTTCAAGGCCGAGACCGCGAAGCTGCGCGATGACGACGACGACGTCCAGCACACCGTCCAGCAGGCGCCCGCGCAGCAGGCCCAGCCTCAGCCCCAGCCCGTCCAGCCGCAGCCGCTGCCGGCCTCCACCCCGCCGGCCCCCACGCCCGGGCTGTCGCTGGAGGAGCAGGCCCGCCAGCTGGAGGAGCAGGCCGCCAAGCTGCGCGCCAGTGCCGCCCAGACCGACAACAAGCACGCCTGATCTCCGCCCTTCCTCCTCTTCCTGATCTGGACTGCTAGATGGCGCTGCTCAAACGATCGAGCAATTCGAGGCGAGAACGCGACCCCGAAGGTCGCATGCCCCTCATGGAGCACCTGCGGGAGCTGCGCAACCGCCTGCTCATCGCGCTGGCCGCCGTGGTCGTGGGCATCATCATCGGCTTCTTCTTCTTCGATCCGGTGTGGGCGTACATCAAGGCGCCGTTCTGTGACACGCCGCAGGCGCAGCAGCTGCGCGTCGGCCAGTGCACGCTCACCTACGGCGGCATCTTCCAGTCGTTCTTCCTGACGCTGAAGGTGTCGGCGCTGGTCGGCCTGGTGGTGTCCTCACCCGTCTGGCTCTACCAGATCTGGGCGTTCGTCACGCCCGCCCTCTACCGCAACGAGAAGCGGTATTCGATCACGTTCATGTCGATCGCGGTCCCGCTGTTCCTCATCGGCGCCGCGCTCGCGTACATCATCATGGACACCAGCCTGGCGATCCTGCTGGGCTTCGCGCCGAGCGACACCGTCGCGACCATCCAGATCGATGAGTACCTCAACTACGTGCTCATCATGCTGGTGATCTTCGGTGTGTCGTTCGAGCTGCCACTGCTGCTGGTGTTCCTCAACATCATCGGCGTCCTGTCGCACGCCACGGTCAAGAAGCACCGGCGCACGGTCGTCTTCATCATGTTCGTCTTCGGCGCGGTCATCACGCCCGGCGGCGATCCGCTGACGATGATGGCGCTCGCCATGCCGATGATCGTGCTGTACTTCATCGCCGAGGGCGTCATCTTCCTGCGCGAGAGGCGCGCGCCGGCCGAGGGGGACTTCTCCCACCTGTCCGACGACGAGGCCTCGCCGCTGCCCGAGGAGAGCACGCCGGTCGAGCCCTCCGGGTTGACCGATGAGGAGCCGCCGGGCACCGACAAGCGCTGAGGCATTCCCGTGCCGCCCCGGAAACGATAGGTTCCGGGCGTGTCCCCCCATATCGCCCTGCTCGTCAACCCCGCCGCCCGCGGCGGGCGTACGCTGCGCCTGCTCGAGCCCGTGGCGCGCCGGCTGCGCGCCGGAGGGGCCGAGCTGTCGGTGATCGTCGGTGACGACGCCGCCGACGCGCTCGCCCGCGCCTGCACGGCCGTCTCCGAACGTCCCGACGCGCTCGTCGCCTTCGGCGGCGACGGGCTGGTCCACCTGGCGGTGCAGGCGGTCGCCGGCACCGACGTGCCGCTCGGCATCATCCCGGCGGGCACCGGCAACGACATCGCCGCCGCGCTCGGCGTGCCGCGCAAGGATCCGCTCGCGGCGGCCAGGGCCGTGCTGCGGATGAAGACCCGGCCGGTGGACGCCGCCCGCATCGCGGCGGGCGGTGCCGAGGAGCTGTTCGCCGGGGTGGCGTGCTGCGGGTTCGACTCCCGCGTCAACGAGCGGGCCAACACCCTCACCTGGCCGCCCGGCATGGCCCGCTACCTGGTGGCGACCGCGCGGGAGCTGCGCGCGTTCCGGCCGATCCCGTACCGCGTCACCTTCGACGACGGCGAGCCGGTCGAGCGGGAGGCGATGCTGGTCGCGGTGGCCAACACCACCTCCTACGGCGCGGGGATGCGGGTCTGCCCGGACGCGAGGCCCGACGACGGGCTGCTGGACGTCGTGATGGTGGGCGCGCTGTCCACGGGGGAGTTCGTGCGGGTCTTCCCGAGCGTCTACCGGGGCACCCACGTCACGCACCCGGCGGTGTCGGTGCGGCGGGTGCGCAGCGTCCGGGTGGAGGCACCCGAGGTGATCGCCTACGCCGACGGCGAACGCATCGGGCCGGCCCCGCTGCACTGCGAGGTGCTGCCGGGCGCGTTGCGCGTCATCGTATGAGATCTACTTTGTAAAGGCGCCGGGTCGGAAGGCCCGGCGCGGGCGGCTGCCTGGACGGACCGGAATGGCGGTTTCGGTAGGCTGGCGATTATGACAACGCCAGCGGAACGCTATGCGGCCTTCCGTCAGAAGTTCGGGGACGACGGGGCCGCGCTGAGATCGTTCCGAGGTCTCTACGACTTCCCGCTGGACGACTTCCAGATCGACGCCTGCCGCGCCCTGGAGGCCGGCGACGGCGTGCTGGTGGCGGCGCCCACGGGGTCGGGCAAGACGGTGGTCGGCGAGTTCGCCGTCCACCTCGCCTTGGAGCAGGGCCTGAAGTGCTTCTACACCACCCCCATCAAGGCGCTGTCCAACCAGAAGTACAACGACCTGGTCAAGCGCTACGGCACGGGCAAGGTCGGGCTGCTGACCGGCGACAACAGCATCAACGGCGAGGCGCCGATCGTCGTCATGACGACCGAGGTGCTGCGCAACATGCTCTACGCGGGCTCGGCGACGCTGTCCGGGCTCGGGTTCGTGGTGATGGACGAGGTCCACTACCTCGCCGACCGGTTCCGCGGCGCGGTCTGGGAAGAGGTGATCATCCACCTGCCGGAGTCGGTGCGGCTGGTGGCGCTGTCGGCGACGGTGAGCAACGCCGAGGAGTTCGGCGAGTGGCTGGGCGCGGTGCGCGGCGACACCACGGTGATCGTGGACGAGCACCGTCCCGTGCCGTTGTGGCAGCACATGATGGTCGGCAAGCGCATCTACGACATGTTCATCACCGACGATCTGACGCCGCGGATCAACCCGACGCTGATGCGGGTGACGCGGGATGCGGAGCGGCTGATGGCGGGTCGTGGCCGGCGCGGCTACGGCCGGGTGCCGCGCTCGCGCCCGCCGGACCGGGTGCAGGTCATCGAGAAGCTCGACGCCGAGGGGCTGCTGCCGGCGATCACGTTCATCTTCTCCCGCGCGGGCTGCGACGCGGCGGTGCAGCAGTGCCTGTACGCCGGCATCCGGCTGACGAGCGACCGCGAGCGGCACGAGATCCGGCAGATCGTCGACGAGCGCACGGCGCACCTGCCCGATGAGGATCTGGCGGTGCTGGGCTACCTGGAGTGGCGCGAGGGCCTGGAGCGGGGCCTTGCGGCGCATCACGCGGGCATGCTGCCGGCGTTCAAGGAGGTCGTGGAGGAGCTGTTCACCCGCGGCCTGGTCAAGGCGGTGTTCGCCACGGAGACGCTGGCGCTGGGCATCAACATGCCAGGCGCGCACCGTGGTGATCGAGAAGCTGGACAAGTGGAACGGCGAGACGCACGCCGACCTGACGCCGGGGGAGTACACCCAGCTCACCGGCCGGGCGGGGCGGCGCGGCATCGACGTCGAGGGCCACGCGGTGGTGCTGTGGCAGCCGGGCATGGATCCGCTGTCGGTGGCGGGCCTTGCGGGCACCCGTACGTATCCGCTGCGGTCGAGCTTCCAGCCGTCGTACAACATGGCGGTCAACCTGGTCGGGCAGTTCGGCCGCGAGCGGGCCAGGGCGCTGCTGGAGGAGTCGTTCGCGCAGTTCCAGGCGGACCGTGCGGTCGTGGGGCTGGCCAAGCAGCTGCGCAAGCACGAGGAGGCGCTGGAGGGCTACCAGGAGGCGATGACCTGCCACCTGGGTGACTTCGCCGAGTACGCGGCGCTGCGGCGGCGGCTGTCCGACCGCGAGGCGGAGCTGTCGCGGCAGCGCGGTGCGGCGCGGCGGGCGGCGGCGGCGCGGTCGCTGGAGGCGCTGCAGCCGGGCGACGTGATCCGGGTGCCGGGCGGCCGGCGCGCGGGCCTTGCGATCGTGCTGGACGTGAGCCGCAATCCGCGCGGTCACGGGCCGAGCCCGCTGGTGCTGACCATCGGCAAGCAGGTGAAGAAGCTGGATCCGTCCGACTTCCCGGTGCCGGTGGAGCCGCTGGAGAAGGTGCGCATCCCGAAGAACTTCAACTCCCGCTCGCCGAAGGAGCGGGCGAACCTGGTCTCGACGCTGATGGCGAAGATCGGCGACCGGGACCTCGGCAAGCCGCCGCGGGTGCGCGACCACACGGTGGAGGACCCCGAGGTCAACGACCTGCGGCGGCAGATCAGGCAGCATCCGTGCCACGGCTGCGACGAGCGCGAGGACCACGCCCGCTGGGCCGAGCGCTACTACAAGCTGCTGCGCGAGACCGAGGGGCTGCGGCGGCGGGTCGAGGGGCGTTCCCACGTGATCTCGCGGACGTTCGACCGGATCTGCTCGGTGCTGCAGCAGCTCGGCTACCTGCGCGGCGAGACGGTCACCGACGAGGGGCGGCGGCTCGGCCGCCTCTACACCGAGCTCGACCTGCTGACCGCCGAGTGCCTGCGCAACGGGCTGTGGGAGGATCTCGACCCGGCGGAGCTGGCGGCGTGCGTGTCGGCGCTGGTGTTCGAGTCGCGGGCGTCCGACGACACGCGGCGGCCGAAGATCCCGGCGGGTAAGGCGCAGGACGCGCTGTCGGCGATGATCAGGCTGTGGGGCGAGCTCGAGGGCATCGAGTCCGACCACGGGCTGTCCACGATCAGGGAGCCGGATCTGGGGTTCGCGTGGGCGGCGTACCGGTGGACGAAGGGGCACAGCCTCGACGCGGTGCTGATGGACGGCGTGGGCGGCAACGAGCTGGCGGCCGGTGACTTCGTGCGGTGGATCAAGCAGCTGATGGACCTGCTGGGCCAGCTGGGGAACGCGGCGCCGGAGGGCAGCAAGATCCGGCAGACGTCGGTGAAGGCGATGGACGCGATGCGGCGGGGTGTGGTGGCGTACTCGTCGCTGAACTGACCCCCGGCCGGGCGTCGTGGCCCGGCGTGGCCGGTGTGGTCGGCGCGCTGATGTCGGCTCGGCAACCCGCTGCGGGCCGGTGTGGCCCGTGTCGGTCGCGTGTGGCCGGCTCGGTACCCGCCGCGGGCCGGTGCGGTCGCGTCGTCACGTGAGGTCGGCCCTGCGGCGTGAGGCCGCTTGACGGCCGTTGGCGGACGGTCTGAGGGCGCTCCGGAAGCGTGGCTTCTGGGGCGCCTTTTGGCGTCATATGACGCTGGTTTTACGTTTTTACTGGTGGGCGGGCGCCTTTACTTCTTCGCCGGAAACGCCTTTCCGCTCGGCTTTTACCGGTCAAGCCTTCCTGAAATCAACGATTATCTGCTGATTTATCGCATTTCGGGTGCTAGCGTCCGATTTGTCAGTGTTCAGCCAACGGGGGAGGAATCATGGCGAACACGCAACTGTCCGCGGTCGGCTTCAAGCAAGGATGGGGATGCCGCAGGCGCCGCCGCTGGCGCCGGTGGGGCTGGGGCTGGTGCGCCCGTCGTAGGTGGTGGGGGTGCTAGACACCCCCGATGAGGGCCGGCGGCCAGGCCGCCGGCCCCCTTTGAGCGCCTCCGGCCGTGAACTCGCGCCGGCGATCACCATTCGCCGCACGTTCCGCGAGTTCTGGCCGGACACCCGCGGGTTGCGGCGCCATTTCGCGGCCGGGGTGGTTTTCGCCATCCTCGCCGCGCTCTGTGAGGTCGCCGCGATCCGCCTGTTCGGGCACATCACCGACGAGGTGCTGACGACCCGGAACCTTGACGCTTTCTGGTCTCCCGCGGCCATCTGGCTCGGGCTCGCCGTCGGTGCCGGCGCGCTGTCCTTCGCGGGGGCCTACCTCACCGCGCTGGGCGCGGAGCGGTTCCTGCTGGCCCTGCGCGACCGCGTGTACGCGCACGTACAGACGCTCGCCCCCGACTTCTCCGAGAAGCGGCGGCTGGGCGACCTGATGGCGCGCATGACGGACGACGTGGAGGCCATCGAGGAACTGGTCGGCTCAGGACTGGTCAAGGCCGTCACCACCGTGGCCGGCATCGTCTTCTTCGCCGGGGCGGCGTTCTTCATCCGCTGGGACCTGGCACTGCTGACGATGGCGTTGATCCCGCTGTTCGTGATCACCTCGAAGGTGTTCGCCTCGAAGTTCAGGACGGCGGCGGCGCGCGAGCGGGCCAGCAACGGGGCGATGAACAGCGTCCTGGAGGAAGGGCTGGCCAACCAGCCGCTCGTGCAGTCGTACAACCGGCAGGACGAGGAGTCCCGCAGGCTGCACAGCGAGGGGCGCACCTGGCTGCGGGCCAACATGTCGCAGGCCTGGCTGTCGGGTCTGTACAACCCGGCGGTGCAGGTCATCGAGACGATCTGCCTGATCGCCATCCTCGGGTTCGGCGCGTGGGAGATCGCGGCCGGGCGGCTGACGATCGGCGGGCTGCTGTCGTTCGCGGCGTACCTGGCCCTGCTCTACCCGGCCGTGCAGAGCCTGGGCGAGCTGGCCCTGACGGTGTCGGAGGCGGCGGCGGGATCGGATCGCGTGATCGAGATCCTGCACACCAAGCCCGCCGTACGCGACGCCCCGGACGCCGTCGCGATGGGCCGCTGCAGCGGCCGGATCGTCTTCGACCGGGTGAGCTTCACCTATCCGGGACGGAGCCGTCAGGTGCTGCGCGACCTGTCGTTCACCGCAGAGCCCGGCGAGGTCGTCGTGATCACCGGGCCCAGCGGGGCGGGCAAGTCCACGATCGCCAAGCTGCTGCTGCGCTTCTACGACCCGGACTCCGGGCGCATCCTGCTGGACGACACCGACGTCCAGGGCATCACACGGCAGTCGCTGCGCGACAACATCACCGTCCTGCACCAGGAGACGCTGCTGTTCTCCGGCACCGTACGCGACAACATCGCCTACGGGCGTCCCGGCGCCTCGTTCGACGAGGTGGTCAGGGCGGCCGAGGTGGCCGGGGCGCACGACTTCATCAAGCTGCTGCCCCAGGGGTACGACTCGCCGGTCGGTCAGCGCGGCCGGCTGCTGTCCGGCGGGCAGCGGCAGCGCATCGCGATCGCCAGGGCCATCCTGCGCGACACGCCGGTGCTGGTGCTCGACGAGCCCGTCACCGGACTGGACGTCGCCACCGCCGCCCACGTCATGCGGCCGCTGCGGCGGCTCATGGCCGGGCGTACCACGCTGCTCATCACGCACGACCTGCGGCAGGTGCCGGAGGGGGCGCGGGTGATCGAGATCGAGCCGGCTCCGCGGGAGGAGCGGATCCGGCTCAAGCGGGTCGGCGCGCGGTCCGGCTGGGGAACGTCCACGTGACCCCGGTCTCGCCGGCCCGGCACCCGTCCCGACGCTCCGGGGCGGGTGCCGGGCTTTCGGCGACCGTTCGCCCTCGGCCGCCGGTCGCCGCTGTGCCGGCGGGTCGTTGTCGTGGCGCTGACTGCTGCGACGCTCGGGAGGATTTCGGAGTTTCGCGTACGGCGCCGCGAAGGTCCCTGGCGGCTCCGGCGCGACGCCCCCGGAACAACAACCACCACCACCGCCGCGCATCCCCGGAAAGCCATCACTTTCATCCCCGGAACGCCATCGCGGCGGAATCTCTGAACGCCGCCATCACTGCGTGAGCCACGGACGCTGCCGCCGCCGCGGAACCCCCTGAACGCCGTACTGCCGTGGAATCGTCGCCCCATCCACCTGGTGTTGGGTTTTAGCGGGATATTGCGGGATCGGCGGCGGTCGGCTGCTGGGGTGTTTCAGGGGTTGCGGTGGGATTTTGGGGGTGTATGTCGGGGAATCTCCCGGGATAGAATCGGAGAGCATTCTCCGTTTGTCGCCGCGGGCCCGCTTTCCGCCTGCCGGCAGGCCGAAGGCAGGTGGAGATCATGGGCGACGATCACGGCGCCGCCAGGCCGCTGCGGGCCGACGCCCGGCGTAACAGGGAGCGGGTGCTGCAGATCGCCCAGCAGGCCCTGGCCAGCGACGGCCTGACCATCTCCTTCGATGAGATCGCCCGGCGTGCCGGGTTCGGGGTCGGCACCGTCTACCGGCACTTTCCCACCAAAGAGGCGCTGTTCGAGGCGGTGCTGCTCGGGCGGATCGAACGGTTCGTGGCCGACGCCCGCGCGCTGGCCACCGCCGAGGACGCCGGTCGGGCGTTCTTCGGCTGGTTCGCCGCAGTGGTCGAGCAGGCGTCGGGCAACCAGGCGCTGTGCGACATGCTGGACAGCGGCACGGCCATGCCGGTACGGCCCGGCTCCACGCTGGCCAGGGACTTCGCCGCGGCGCTCGGCCGATTGCTGGCGCGGGCCCAGCGGGTGGGGGCCGTGCGCGCCGACCTCACCGCCGAGGACGCCCTCGACCTGCTGCGCGGCTGCCTGGTCGCCGAGCGCGGAGCCCGGGCCAGGGGAGGGGCGGTGCGGATGGCGGACGTGGTCTGCGACGGGATGCGGGCCCGGTCGCTCTGACGCTCCTGACGGTCAGGGGCCTGGTGCGTGCGGCCTGACCGTCCCTGACAGTTGGGCGCGTGGTGCGTGCGGACCTCGCGACAAATAATGTCGATTACCAAATGGGAGAAACCTCATCTTGGTCGTCGTATGCCGCGCTGCGCCCGCTGATCGCTATTTGCGGAAATTCCAGTGTTTGTGGGGATTGATCACACTACGCTGCTACCGCTTGCCAAGTACGAGGGGAAAGCGGGCAACAACGTGTTCATCGCAGTCACAGTGCTGGCCGCCGCTGTTGTCGGCGCGGTGGTCTGGTGGCTCCGCCGGGGGACGGGGGAAGGTGCCGCCGACGACAGGTTCGAGGTGGACCGTTCGTGGGGGTTGCTGCCACCTGATGTGGAGGCGGCCTTCGTGGAGGGGCTGCGGGCGTACCACGATTCCGGCAGCGCGCTGCGGGTCCACGAGGAGCTGGAGGTGCTGGTCGCCTACGACCCGCCGCGGTCGATCTCCCTGCGCCTGCTCGCCGACGCCTTCGCCGCCCGCGGGGACGCCGCCCTGCACGACCCGCAGGGCACGGTCACGGAGCTGATGGCCGAGCTGGCGACGGCCGAGCGCCCCGGCGTCCTGCACCTGCGCGGCGAGTGGCCGCCGGCCGAGCCGGAAGGGGTGCGCGGCCCTAAGGTTGCGGATGGCCCGGAAATTGCGGACGGCATGGACGCCGAACGCTTCGCCACCGCCGTGGCCGAGACCGTGACGGAGCTGGTGAGGGGACCGGCGGGGGCAGCGGCCTCTGCGGCGGTCGCGGACGCGGCCGCCGAAGCGGTGGTAACGGACACGGCGGCCGAAGCCGCGGTAACGGGCACAGCGGCCGAACACGCTCATGCTGGACCTCGCCTACGTGCTCGACCGCTATCGGGAGGCGCGCGAGCTGCGTCCGGACGCGCCGGCCGGGGAGGTTTTGCGCGAGGCCGTCACGGGCCTGATCGCCGACGACGGCCCAGGCGTGACGTGGGCCCGCCCGCCGACCCCGGCCCAGCGCCGCCTGGTCCAGGACGGCCCACCCGAGCTCCACTGATCGCCCCGCACCCGGCCAGGGCCTGCGGGGGGCTGATTCGCACGCCCCGCGCCCCCGGCACAGCCGCGTCGCGCGTCCCGCGCGCAACCGCGTCGCGCGTCCCGTGTCGCGCGTCCCGCGTCCCGCGCGTAGCCACGGCCCCGCGGCCGGGCCTCGATCGAGCCTCCCTGACTGCCCCGGCGCAGCGCAGCTGCGGCCGACGGCCTCGCCAGTTGCTCCAACGGCCCCGGGGCGCGACTCGCTCATCGCCGCCCAGGGGCGAGTCGTGGGGCGGAATGGCAGCGTGGGGGCGGGCGGTCGGTGGCGGGGCTCGCCCATGCTGCATCGGCCGCCCGGCGCTCGGTTCAGCGGAGGTTGCTGGAGGGGTGGCTCGCGCGGACTCCGCCGGCCGTCAGGTACGCGACTCGCTCACTGGCGCGCAGGGGGCGAGTCGCGGGTGGGGCCGGGGGAGGCATCGTCGCGCAGGGGGCGGTAGGCCGGTGGTCTGGCTCGCGCGAAAAACGCCGACGGTGCTCGTGCTCATTGCCGACGGTGCTCGTGCTCATTTAGGCCAGGCGAGGGATGGCTCGGCAGAGGGGAGCCGGTGGGCGGGCACCGGGGGAGGTTCGATGCCTGAGGAGGTCAGCCGGTGTTCTCTGCGCGGCCGAGGCGCCAGTAGCCCATGAAGGCGACCGCGCGGCGGTCCATGCCGCGTTCGGCCACCAGGTGGCGGCGGAGGATCTTGATGACGCCGGCCTCGCCGGCCAGCCACGCGTACAAGGGACCATGCTCGGGCGCCTCCTGCGGGACCTCCCACAGCTCCTCGGCGTCGACGTCCACGTCCTCCAAGGAGCCGGGTGCGGCGGCCGGAGTGGGCAGCAGGCGGGCGGCGGCGGCCTGGACGGCGGGGATGAGCTCGGCGCCGCGCTCGCCGCCGTTGCGGGCGAGCCAGGTGACCTTGACGTTGGCGGGCGCCTCGATGGGCAGGGCGTCGGCGTCGAAGGGCACCTCCATGAGCACCTCGCCGGCCAGGTGGGCGGGGAGGCGTTCGAGGATGGCGCAGATGGCGGGGACGGCGGTCTCGTCACCGGCGATGAGTACGCAGCCGGTGCCGGCGGGCGGCCGGAACTCCAGGCCGCCGTGCGGGCCCTCGTGGTCGGCGTTGGGGCCGAGGAGCGCGGCGACGTCGCCGGGCTGCACCTGTTCGGCCCAGCGGGCGACGGGGCCGCCGTCGGGGTGCATGACGACGTCCACATCGACCTCGCCGGCCTCCCGGCGGACCGTCCTCGCGGTGTACGTGCGCATCACGTTGCGCTTGCCGGGGTCGAGCGTCCGCCAGCGCTGGTACCAGTCGGGCCCCTTCGGCAGGTACGCCATGCCGTGCTCGGGGGTCGGGAGGAAGAGCTTGACCCGCTGGTCGAAGCCGTTGTCGGCGAAGTGGCGCAGGTCGTCGCCGGCGAAGGTGACGCGCAGGAAGGACGGGCTGAGGCGGTCGAGCCGGTCTACTCGTACGTCGAACATGCGAAAGGGCTCGGTCATCCCCGGAATCCTCCAACGGCGATTTATTAGGTGAGCCTAACCTAAACGATCGCGGGGATTTAAGCGAGCCGGGGTTAGTGCATCGGCCCCACTCGGGACGATAGCGTCGTGAAGCATCGTGAACGGTGAAAACCGGGCCACCGTGCCCGCCCCCCAGATTGGAGTCCCGAACTTGTCTTCCGTGATCCTCTCCGCGGCGGGTGCCGCGCTGGTGCTCGACACCTCCGGCCCGGGGCTGCCCCGGGTACGGCACTTCGGCGCGGACCTCGGAGTCGGCGGACAGGACCTGGCAGCGGTGCTGCCGCCGTCGCCGGGCGCGCCCGCGCCGTCGCTGCTGCCCGCCCAGGCGGAGTCCTGGTACGGCAGGCCCGGCCTGTCCGGCGTGCGGGACGGCGAGCACTGGCCGGTGCGCTGGAGCGTGGAGAACGTGGAGGTGTCCGCCGAGCCGGGCGGCGGCGGCACGGTGACCGTGACGGCCGCCGACGAGCGTGCCGGGCTGCGGCTGGTGTGCGAGCTGGTCATGGAGGGCAGCGGCCTGGTACGGATGCGGCACGCGGTGATGAACACGGCCGCCTCGCCGTACCGGCTGGAAGGGCTGGTGTGCACGCTGCCGGTGCCCGCCCGCGCGGCCGAGCTGCTCGACTTCACCGGCCGGTGGGCGCTGGAGAAGGTGCCGCAGCGCAGGGAGTTCACCCGCGGGGTGTGGTCGCGGGAGAACCGCAGGGGACGCACCGGGCATGACGGCACCGGGCTGCTGATCGCCGGGACCGGTGGGTTCGGGTTCAGGAGCGGCGAGGTGTGGGCCGTGCACGCCGGCTGGAGCGGCGACCACGTGCACTACGCCGAGCGGCTGCCCGAGGGCGTGTCGCTGCTGGGGGCGGGCGAGCTGCTCGAGCCCGGCGAGGTCGTGCTGGCCCAGGACGCCACGTACCGTACGCCGTGGGTGTTCTTCACCTGGTCGGGCAGCGGCCTCGACGACGCCTCGCACCGGCTGCACGAGCACCTGCGCGCCCGCCCGCTCCCGGTGCGGCCGGTCACGCTGAACAACTGGGAGGCCACCTACTTCGACCATGGCCTCGACCGGCTGCTCGAACTCGCCGAGCGGGCCGCCGCGGCCGGCATCGAGCGGTTCGTGCTCGACGACGGCTGGTTCCGGCACCGCCGCCACGACCGGGCCGGGCTCGGTGACTGGTACGTGGACGAGGGCGTCTGGCCCGACGGCCTGCACCCGCTCGCCGATCGGGTGCGCGAGCTGGGCATGCAGTTCGGGCTGTGGTTCGAGCCCGAGATGGTCAACCCCGACTCCGACCTCGCCCGCGAGCACCCCGACTGGATCCTCGCCAGGCCGGAGCGCATGCCGCCGCCCCAGCGCAACCAGCAGGTGCTCGACCTGGCCAGGCCCGAGGCGTACGCGTACCTGCTGGAGCGGATCGACGCTCTGGTGCGCGAATACCGGCTCGACTACATCAAGTGGGACCACAACCGCGACATCGCCGAGCCCGTGCACGACGGCGCGCCCGGCGTGCACGCGCAGACGCTCGCCACCTATCGGCTGCTTGACGAGCTGCGCGAGCGCCACCCCGGCCTGGAGATCGAGTCGTGCTCGTCCGGCGGCGCGCGTATCGACTACGGCATCCTGGCGCGCACCGACCGGGTGTGGACCTCCGACTGCAACGACGCGCTCGACCGGCAGTCCATCCAGCGCTGGACCGGGCTGCTGGTGCCGCCGGAGCGGATGGGCGCCCACGTCGGCGCGAACCGCGACCACAGCACCGGGCGGATGCTGCCGCTGGCGTTCCGGGCCGCGACCGCGCTGTTCGGGCACATGGGCGTGGAGTGGGACATCACCTCCGCCACCGCCGAAGAACTGGAGGAGCTGGCCACCTGGATCGCGCTGCACAAGCGGCTGCGGCCGGTGCTGCACTCCGGCCGGGTCGTGCGGGCCGACCACCCCGACCCGACCGCGTTCCTGCACGGCGTGGTGCTGCCCGAGCGGGGCGTGTTCGCGTACGTGCAGCTCACCTCGCGGCTGGACGTCGGGCCGGCGCCGCTGCGGCTGCCCGGGCTCGACCCGGAGGCCACCTACGAGGTACGCCTGGCCGGGCCCGTCCCCGAGCGGACCGTGCTGCCCGAGTGGGCCGCCGAGCCCGTCCGGCTGCGCGGTTCCGTGCTGGGCGAGCTGGGGCTGCCCGCGCCCGCCATGCGTCCCGCCTCCGCGCTCGTCATCGAGGTCGAGCGGGTCTGAGCCGGTGCCCGCGGAGTGCGGGTCGGTGAACGGGGTTTAATCCGGCCGCAACGCGGACACCCGTGGCCAGGTAACACGGGTGCCGCAGACTGTCGGTCATGGATGATGCACCCAAAGTGACGCAGGCCCGCCCCGAGCCCGCCACGACGCCCCGGACCGGTGACGGAGACGTGCCCGGTCTGGTCGACGCGGCCGGGCTCGGGGCCGGGCCACGCGCCGTTCCGGCCGCCGGGCCCGGGGCGGCGACGCGTGCCGTCTCCGCCGGCGGGCACGGGCGGGCCTGGTGGCGGGAGCTCGTCGAGATCGCCGCGCTGTTCGTCGCGGTCGGGCTGGCGCACCTGCTCGCCACCCTGCTCGGCCACCACGAGCCGGGGCCGGTCGTGCTCATCGGGCTGGGCGTGGCGTTGATCGCGGGATCGGCGGTCCACCGGTGGCTCGCCCATCACCGCCCGGTGGCGTCCGTACGGCGGCGGGCGCGGCGCAGGGCACGGGAGACGCCCGAGGCCCTGATAGAGGAGAGCGGGCGCGTCATGACGCTGTGGCGGATCCGGATGCGGGTGGTGGAGCGGCCGGGGCGGCTGGCCACCGTGGCGGGCGCGTTCGGACGGCTCGGCTGCAACATCCTGGCCCTGCACATCGCGCCGACCGGCGGCGGTGCGATCACACCGGCCGGGTGCGACGCGCTGGACGAGTTCGTCATCGAGGCGCCGCGCGACCTCGCGCCCGCCGTGCTCGCCGAAGCCCTGCAGGAGGCGGGCGGGCAGGACGTGGTGATCGTGCCCGCCAGGGTCACCGACCTGACCGACCCGGGCGTGCACGCGCTGGTGCTGGCGCAGCGCGTCGGCGACGACCCGGCGCGGCTGCCGGAGGCGCTGGGCGAGCTGCTGCGCGCCCCCGACGTGGAGTGGCGGCGGCCGGGCGACACCGCCGACGACGACGCCGACCCGGCCACCACCATGGTGGTCGCGGTGAACCCGGACAGGGCGCTGCTCGTCCGGCGGCCCGAGCTGCCGTTCACGCCGACCGAGGCGGCCCGCGCCTCCGCGCTCGCCGCCGCGGCCGCCCACGCCCGCTACCACTCCGGATGACACCGGGGGCGGTCCAGTCCGCTCGCGCCCGCTACCACGCCGGCGACATCCGCTACACGCCCGGTGAAACTCGACGGTAGCCCCGCCGCCCAGCAGGTTCAGCTGGCCCGGCGCCAGGTATGGAACCGTGCCAGGCGTCAGCGGTAGCCCTTGGCGAGTACCTCGCGGGTCTGCCTGGTGATCTGGGCCTCCTGCTCGGTGGTGAGGGCGACGCGGGGCGGGCGGCAGGGCCCGCCCTTGCGTCCCGCCAGGTCCATCGACAGCTTGATCGACTGGACGAACTCCGTTTTGGAGTCCCACCGCAGTAGCGGGTGCAGGTCGCGGTAGATCGGCAGCGCCTTCTCGACGTCCCCGGCGACCGCGAGCCGGTAGAGCTCGACGGTGGCGCGGGGGATCATGTTGGGGTATCCGGCGATCCAGCCGACCGCGCCGGCGATGGCCAGTTCGAGCAGCACGTCGTCGGAGCCGATCAGCAAATCGAGGCCGGGCGCGCGCTCGGCCAGCTCGTACGCCCTGCGCACGTCCCCGCTGAACTCCTTGACGGCCACGATGAGCCCTTCGTGGTGCAGCTCGGCCAGCAGCTCAGGGGTGAGGTCGACCTTGGTGTCCAACGGGTTGTTGTAGGCGACGATCGGCAGCCCCACCTTGGCGACCTCGCGGTAGTGGGCGACGACGGCCCGCCGGTCGGCGCGGTAGGCGTTGGGCGGCAGCAGCAGCACGGAGGAGGCGCCGGCCTCGGCGGCCTGCTCGGCCCAGCGCCGCGACTCGGCGGCCCCGTACGCGGCCACGCCCGGCATCACGTGGAAACCGCCGGGGGCGGCCTCGACGGCGGTGCGGACGACGCGGGCCCGCTCGTCGGCGGTGAGCGTCTGGTACTCGCCGAGCGACCCGTTGGGGCAGACGCCGTCGCAGCCGCCGTCGGCGAGGAAACGGACGTGCTCGGCGTAGGCGTCGTAGTCGATGGTCAGGTCGTCGTGGAAGGGCAGCGCGGTGGCGACGTGCACGCCGTGCCAGACCGGAGCGTTCGCCTGGGCGGTCATGATGTCCTCTCTTTGGTCCAGATCTCCAGGCCGCTCGCGGTGATGGGCAGCGCGGCCGACAGGTTCTCGGCGCCGTCGGCGGTCACCAGCAGGTCGTCCTCGATGCGGACGCCGATGCCGCGCAGCTCGGGCGGGACGGTGGTGTCGTGGGCGTGGAAGTACAGGCCGGGCTCGACGGTGAGCACCATGCCGGGCGCCATGTCGGCGCCGTGGTAGGCCTCGGGCCTGGACTGGGCGCAGTCGTGCACGTCGAGCCCGAGGTGGTGGCCGATGCCGCAGACGAGGTAGCGGCGGTGGTGCTGGCCCTGATCCGACAGGGCCTCGTCCACGGAGACGGGCAGCAGGCCCCAGTCGTGCAGGCCGCGCGCGATGACCTCCATCGCGGCGTGGTGGAAGGCGGTGAACGGCTTGCCCGGCCCCACCTGAGCGAGCCCGGCCCGGTGGGCCTGCTCGACGAGGTCGTGCACCTGCCGCTGTGCGGGGGTGAAGGCGCCGGATGCGGGGATGGTGCGGGTGACGTCGGCGGTGTAGTGAGAGCGGGTCTCGACGCCCATGTCGAGCAGCAGCAGCTCGCCGGGCAGGACGGGGCCGTCGCAGCGCACCCAGTGCAGGGTGGGGGCGTGCGGGCCGCTGCCGACGATGGAGGCGTAGCCGGGGCCGTTGCCGTAGGTGCGGGCGTAGCGGTCGAAGGTGCCCTGCAGCCAGCGTTCGCCGCCGGCGCGGATGGCGGCGGGCACCTCGGCGGCGACGGCGGCGAAGCCTTCGACGGTGCGGTCCACGGCCTCGCGGAGCTGGGCGATCTCCCACTCGTCCTTGATCATGCGGAGTTCGGCGAGCACCTGCCGCAGCTCGTCGGCGTCGGCGGTGAGCGCGCCGTCGGGGGTGCCCGGGTAGTCGGGCAGCGGCAGCACCGTCACGCCGAGCGCGGCCGACCACTCGGCGAGCGAGGGGGACGGGCCGACCCACAGCTCGCCGTAGGCGGCGTCGGCGAAGAAGCCGGTCTCGCCGGGGCGGGCGGGCGGCGGCAGGTAGAGGGTGGCGTCGCCGTCGCGGACGACGGCGATCGCGTTCTCGGCGGCGCAGCCGGTCAGCCAGTAGAAGTCGCTGTCGACGCGGAAGCCGTAGGCGGTGTCGTTGGAGCGGGTGGGCGCGCGGCCCGCGGCCACCACGACGGTGCGGCCGGGCAGCGCGGCGGCCAGGCGGGCGCGGTGGGCGGCGGCCGCCTCCGCGGCCCCCGGCACCAGGTCGGGGGTGCGGGCGGGGGACTCCCAGCCCTGGGCGATGTACTCGGCGAACGCGGGGATCTCCGACAGCCGGGGCAGCCTGCGGTCACTCATCGGTGATTCCTCCTCCCATCTGGCGGACGAGCTCGGTGAGGCGGGCGAAGACGCGTTCGTCGCCGATGCCGTCGTGCTCGTACTCGTTGGTGACCCAAGCCTGGGTGTTGCCGACCCGGGCGGCGGTCTGCAGTTGCAGGCCGGAGTCGACGTACATGTCGTCGAAGTAGACGGCGGCGGCCACGGGCACCTCGTTGGCGGCCAGCCGGTCGGTGTCGTAGAGGGGCGGCCAGTCGTCGCGGGCGGCCAGCAGCTCGACGGCGCCGCGGAAGGGCCGCAGCGCGCGGATCTCCTCGAACATCCAGGGGTACATCATCTCGCCGGTGAACAGCAGCGGCCTGGCGTCCTCGGCGAAGGCCGGGTGGCGCTCGCGCTCGCGCTGCGCGGCCCAGGCGGTGGCGCCGGGGCCCGAGCCGTAGATGCTCTCCTGAAGCGCGGCGAACAGCGGGTTGTCGGCGTAGGAGGAGCGGGCGAGCACCTGGTGCAGGAACGTCTCGGGCAGCCCGTCGGACTCGTCCAGCAGCCAGTGCATGCGCTCGTAGCCGGGTTTCATGCCGAAGTCGATGCCGAGCGACTGCAGCCGCCGTACGGTGAGGACGTCGCCGTCGGGCAGCAGCACGTCGCCTGCGGCGAGCCGGTCGGCCAGGCGGGCGGTGGTCTCGACGTGGTGCGGGTAGCGGCGGTAGAACTCGGCGTTCTTGGCGGCCACCCGCGGATAGGTGCGGCGGTAGACCTCGGCGGCGTCGGGGTCGAGCGAGGGCAGGCCGCCGGTGACGTAGCAGGCGCTCAGGCCCTGCGGCGCGCGCGACAGGTAGGTGAGGGTGAGGAAGCCGCCGTAGCTCTGGCCGAGCGTGGACCAGCGGCGGCCGCCGAAGACGGCGGTGCGCAGGTGCTCGGCGTCGGCCACGATGGAGTCGGCGCGGAAGTGGGCGAGGTAGGCGGCGCCCTGCTCGGCGGTGAGCGTGCTCATCAGCCGGCCGTCGACGCGGGAGCTGCGGCCGGTGCCGCGCTGGTCGAGCAGGATGACCCGGTACGTCCGCAGCGCGTGCCCGAGCCAGCCGGACGTGCCGACGGGCCGGGGCGCCTTGCCGCCCGGGCCGCCCTGGAGGAAGAGCAGGCAGGGCAGCTCCTCGCGGTCGCGGGCCGGGTCCACCAGCTCGCGGGCGAAGACCTCGATCGTGCGGCCGCCGGGGTCGGACCAGTCGAGCGGGACGCGTTCGACGTGGTCGCGCACCCGCATGCCGGGGATGGTGTAGGTGGCGGTGATCAACTGTTCTCCCTCCTGCGGCGGTCCCACTCGGGGTTGATGCGGGGGATGGCCGCAAGCAGCGTGCGCGTGTACTCGTCCTGGGGATCGCCGAAGACCTGCTCGGTGGTGCCGAGCTCGACGATGCGGCCCTTGCTCATCACGGCGACGCGCTGGGCGATCTGGCGCACCACGGCCAGGTCGTGGGCGATGAACACGTAGCTGAAGCCGCTCTCGCGCTGCAGCCGCCGTAGCAGCTCGATGATCTGCGCCTGGACCGAGACGTCCAGCGCGGAGACGGCCTCGTCGCAGATCACCAGCTTGGGGTTGACGGCCAGGGCGCGGGCGATGCCGATGCGCTGGGCCTGGCCGCCGGAGAATTGGGCCGGGTAGCGCAGCGAGTGGTCGGGGTTGAGCCCGACGCGTTCCATGAGTTCCTTGGCGTACGCCCGCCGGCCGCCCTTGGGGGTGCGGCCCTGGTAGATGAGGGGCGCGTTGATGATGCGTTCGACGGTGTGGCGGGGGTTGAGCGAGGAGAACGGGTCCTGGAAGACGACCTGGACGTTGCCGCGGAAGCGGGTCAGCGCCTCGCCCTTGGCGTGGGTGACGTCCTCGCCGTCGAACTCCAGGGTGCCGGAGGTCGGGTCCATCAGCTTGGCGATCATGCGGGCGGTGGTGGACTTGCCACTGCCCGACTCGCCGACCACGGCGAGCGTCTCGCCGAGCCGTACGTCGAAGCTGACCCGGTCCACGGCGGTGAACTCGGCTTTGGAGCCGAGCGGGCCGCGGGTGACGAACCTCTTGGTGAGGTCCTTGGCGCGCAGCAGCGTCATGGGGCCACCTCGTCGTCGATGCGGGGGATGCTCTCCAGCAGCATGCGGGTGTAGGCGTGGCGGGGCTCGGCGAAGATCTGCTCGGCGGTGCCGTACTCGACCTGCTCGCCGCGGCGCATCACCAGCACGCGGGTCGCGATCGAGCTGATCACGGCCAGGTCGTGGGTGATGAACACCATGCCGGTGCCGCTCTGGCTGCGCAGGTCGGCCAGCAGGCGCAGGATCTGCGCCTGCACGGTGACGTCCAGGGCGGTCGTGGGCTCGTCGGCGATGAGCAGCTTGGGCCGGCACACCAGCGCCATCGCGATCATGATGCGTTGCCGCTGACCGCCGGAGAACTGATGCGGGTAGTGGTTGACGCGCCGCTCGGGGTCGGGCAGGCCGACCTGGGCGAGCGCCTCGATGGCGACCTTTCTGGCGGCCTTTCTCGACCGGTCCCGGTGCGCGCGGTACATCTCCTCGATCTGCAGCCCGACCGTGTAGTACGGGTTGAGCGACGACAGCGGGTCCTGGAAGATCATCGACATCTGGTCGCCGCGGAGCCTGCGCAGCTCGCGCTCGGGGCGGCCGAGCAGCTCGGTGCCGTCGAGCCTGATGCTGCCGCTGGTTATGGCGCCCTTGGGCAGCAGGCCCATGACGGCCAGGCTGGTCATCGACTTGCCGGAGCCCGACTCGCCGACGATGCCGACGGTCTCGTCCCTGCCGACGGTGAAGGAGACGTTCTTGACCACGTCCACGGGGCCGCGCGTGGTGGGGAACGTGACGGTGAGGTCTTCCACCTCCAGCAGCTCGCTCATGGCGACGTGATCCTCACTCTCGGGTCGAGCCGGGTGTAGACGAGGTCGACCACGACGTTGCCGACCACCACGAAGAACGCCGCCAGCAGGGTGACCGCCATGATGACGGGCTGGTCGTTCTTGGCGATGGAGTCGGCGGCCATCTTGCCGACGCCGTTCAGCCCGAAGACGGTCTCGGTGATGAGCGCGCCGCCCAGCAGGCCGGCGAAGTCCATGCCGAAGATCGTGGCGATCGGGGTGAGCGCCGGGCGCAGCGCGTGCCTGCGCATGGTGAGCAGCGGCGGCAGGCCCTTGCTCCTGGCGGTGCGCATGAAGTTCTCGGCCAGGGTGTCGATGACGTTGGCGCGGGTGAGCCGGGCGTACAGGCAGGCGTAGCCGGTGGCCAGCACGATCCACGGCATCAGGTACGACTGGAACCACGTCAGCGGGTCGTCGGAGAACGCCACCGCCTGCGGGAACGGCAGCACCTGGAGCTGGACGACGAGCACGTACTGCAGGGCGAGCGCCAGCACGTAGTTGGGGATGCTGGAGCCGCCGAGCGCCAGGCCCATCGCGGTGCGGTCGATCCAGGTGCCCTCCTTGACGGCGCTGAGCAGGCCGGCGGCGATGCCGACGAGCAGCCACAGCACGGCGGCGCCGATGGCGACGGTGGCGCTGACCGGCAGCCGCTCCACCACCATCTCCATGACGGACTGATTGGTCTGGAAGCTGTAGCCGAGGCAGGGCGCGGGACAGTGGACGAGGTTGGCGCCCTCGCCGTAGTCGCGCCCGGCGAAGATGCCGGCGAGGAAGCCGAAGAACTGGGTGAAGAACGGCCGGTCCAGGCCGAGCACGCCGCGGATCTGGTCGATGCGCTCCGGTGTGCAGGTCTTGCCGCAGATCATCACGGCCGGGTCGGGCTGCAGGGTGAAGAACAGCACGAACGTGAACAGGCACACCAGGAACAGGATGACCACGACGCCGGCCGGCCAGGCCACGTAACGGGCCATCATGCGGCCTCCCCCGCGTCGTAGGCGGCTCTGATCCGGTCGCCGAGCACGGTCAGCGACAGCACGGTGAGGAACAGGAAGCCGCCGGGGATGACGAAGTACATCGGATCGACGGCGTACCAGCCGACCGAACTGGAGATCATCTGGCCCCACGACGGGGTGGGCGGGGTGACGCCGACGCCGAGGAACGACAGCCCGGCCTCGGTGCCGACGTACCCGGGCACGGCCAGGGTGGTCATGACGATGAGGGAGCTGCGCAGGTTGGGCAGGATCTCCTTGAACACCAGCGCTCCGGTGGAGGCGCCGCAGGCCCGCGCGGCCTCCACGAACTCCCGGTTGACCAGCGTCAGCGTCTGCCCGCGCACCACCCGCGCCAGGTACGGCCAGCCGAACACGCTGATCACCACGACCAGCAGCACCGGCCGGTTGCCCTGGGGCAGCGCCGACAGGATGGCGATCATGAAGATCAGCGCGGGGAAGGCCATGAGGAAGTCCATGACCCGGCAGATCACCTGGTCCACCCAGCCCTGGTAGAACCCGGCCAGCATGCCGAGCACGACGCCGAGCAGCGTGGTCAGGGCGGTGGCCGAGGCGGCGATGATGAGGGAGACGCGGGCGCCGTAGGCGATGCGGGCGAGGATGTCGCGGCCGTTCTGGGGTTCGACGCCCAGCGGGTGCTCGGCGCTGATGCCGCCGAGCGTGCCGTACGGGACGCCGCCCAGGTCGGTGTCGACGGCGGCGGTGTCGAAGTCGTTGGGGCCGTGGCCGGTGATCGCGGTGATGAGCGGGGCGCAGATCGCCATCAGCACGATCAGCGCGAGGTAGGCGCCGCTGAGCACGGCGCCTCGATCGCGCAGCAGCACGCGCAGGACGCGCCGGCCCGAGGTGGCGGGCGCGCCGCCCGCCACCTGTTGCTCTGGATGCGCTGCGACCGTCATCTACTTCGTCGGGTCCGCAAGGCCGACGGAGACGAGGTCGACGCCGCCGGAGTAGGAGTTGTGCTGGTAGGCGCCGGCGATGTTGGCGCCGTTGACGAGGATGAGCTTCTCGTAGGCCAGCGGCACGACCGGGGCCAGCTCCATGATCTGCTTGTCCAGCTCGCCGTAGGCGGCGTTGGCCTCGTTGACGTCGGTCATCTCGGCGATCTCGTCGATCCTGGCGTTGATGGCCTTGTCGTTGATCTGGGCGATGTTGGAGTTGCCCTTGGCGGTGATGTTGCGGCCGTCGAACAGCGGCGGCAGGAACGTCGCGCCGGACGCCCAGTCGGGGCACCAGCCGGTGACGGCCATGTCGTTCTGCTTGGCGGGGGTGCCGATGACCTCGTAGAAGGTGGACGCGTCGATGTTGTTGATCTTGACGTCGATGCCGATCTTCTTCAGCGACTCCTGCACGGCGACCGAGACGGCGGCCATCTTCGGCTGCGCCCTGGTGTCGAGGGTGAGCGAGAAGCCGCCGGACAGGCCGGCCTCGGCCAGGAGCTGCTTGGCCTTCTCCACGTCGTACGGGTAGGGGTCGTAGTCGACGCGCCCGGCGACGGTGGGCGGCTGGATCGAGGTGCCCTTCTCGGCCAGCGTGGAGCCGCCCAGGGCGGCGACGATGGTGTCCTTATCGATGGCGTGGTTGATGGCCTGCCGGACGCGGACGTCCTTGAGGTACTTCTTGGTGGTGTTCAGCCCCATATAAGTGGTGCAGCCGTTGAGGCCGGACAGCGTGCGCGCCTTGATCTGCGGCGCCTGCACGCGGGCGACGGTGGCGGCCTGGATGCTGGGGCCGATCGCGTCGGCGTCGGTGCCCTGACCGGCGAGCATGCGCTCGTCGATGGTGGCCGGGTCGAGGCCGAAGGTCCACTCGAAGCCGTCCGGCCTGGCCGAGCGCACGGTGTCGGTCTCGGGTTTCCAGTGCGGGTTGCGCTCCAGCTTCAGCGACACGTTGCGCTGGTAGGAGGCCACCTTGTACGGCCCGCTCGCGATGGGCTTGCTGTCGAAGGCGCCGCCCGCGCCGGTGCCCTTGGGGAAGGGGGTGAAGTTGGGCAGCGCCAGCGCGCTGGGGAAGTCGGCGTACGGCTTCTTGAGGTGGATGACGACGGTCTTGTCGTCGGGGGTCTCGATGGTGTCGAGGTCGCCGGACAGGTAGGGGCCCTTGTAGTCCTTGGGGGCGTCCAGCAGCAGCCTGCCGTACGGGGAGCCGATGCCGGCCTCGGGGTCGAAGGCGCGGGAGAAGCCGAACTTGACGGCCTCGCTGGTGATGGGGGTGCCGTCTTCGAAGAAGATGTCGTCCTTGAGGGTGAAGGTCCAGGTCTTGGCGTCGTCGGACGGCGTGCCGGTGTCGGTGGCGAGGTCGGGGACGATCTTCGTGCCCTCCTCGCCGGGCCCGGCGCCGAACGTGGTCAGGCCCCGGTAGATGAGCCGGTAGAAGTTGTTGACACCGCCGTCGAAGCCGCGCGCCGGGTCCAGGTGGGAGAAGTCCGCGTTGGCCAGCACGTGCACGATGCCGCCCGTGGCGGGGGTGGCGGACGTGCCGGTAGCGCCGGTGCCGCCGGGGCCCTGGGCCGCTCCGCCGCCGCATGCCGACAGTGCCAGCACGACGGTCATCGTGGCGCTCGCGAGCGCCGCCGGTCGTCTCATGTCGCCTTCTTTCCGTTGGTCGTGTTCGGGGTCCTGACCCAGACCCGCATCGCCGCGGGGCCGCGGTTGCCCCACAGGAAGTAGGGGACGAAGGTCACGGGAACCTGCGTCTCGGGCTGAGCAGTGTCGGGGGCCGGCAGCTCGGGGTAGAGCTCGGGCGGGGGAGGGGGAGCGGTGCGCGCGGTGACGTTCAGCACGACCGCGCCGGGCGCGAGGTCGTCACGCCGCCCGATCTCGGCTTCGAGGGCCTCCGGTACGCCGACCAGCAGGTCGTCCACGGCCGCCTGCGGGCTGTCGTGCTGCTCGACGCAGTAGACGATCGGGCCGCGGGCCAGCGCGATGGCGCCTCTGGTGGCGTCCAGGTAAGGGTGTGAGCCGTGCGCCCTGACCGGCATCGGCAGGGTGAGCCGCACCTCGTCGCCCGGCGACCAGAAGCGCTCGACGGTGAGCCAGCCGCCGTCCGGCTCGCCGGTCCACGTCTCGCCGTTGACGGTGGCGGTGGCGCCGCGGGCCCAGCCGGGCACGCGCAGCGCCAGCGCGTACCGGCCGGTGGGGGCGCGGCGGACGGTGAGCCGCACGTCGCCGTCCCACGGGTAGCCGGTCGCCATGTCCAGGTCCAGCTCGGCCGTCTCGACGCGGGCGGTGGCGTACTGGGCGATGAGCACCGCGCCGTCGCGCTCGGCCGCCACGTAGTCGGCGAGCTGCGCCATCCAGCGCACGATGTTGGGCGGGCAGCACGGGCAGCCGAACCAGGCGCGGCGCAGCGGCTCGCCGTCCGCCTCCGCGCCGCTGCGCTGGGCGTGGTCGGGGCGGCGCTGCAGCGGGTTGTCGTAGAAGAACGCGCGGCCGTCGGCGGACAGGCCGACCGCGTAGGCGTTGTAGAGCACCCGCTCGAACACGTCGAGGTAGGAGGCGCCGCCGGTGGCCAGGAACATGCGCCAGGCCCACTGCATGAGGGCGATGGCGGCACAGGTCTCGGCGTAGGCGCGCTCGGACGGCAGCTCGTAGCGGTCGCCGATGGCCTCGTCGGAGTGGCGGCTGCCGAGCCCGCCGGTGATGTAGAGCTTGGTGGCGACCATGTCGTCCCACAGCCGCGTGAGCGCCTTCTCCAGCGTGCGGTCGCCGGTCTCCAGCAGCACGTCCGCGGCGCCGGCCGCCAGGTACGCCATCCGCACCGCGTGACCGGTCACAGACGGCAGCTCGCGGAAGGGCACGTGATCCTGGAAGTAGTCGCCGGGAAAGATGCTGTGCGTGAGCTGGCCGGAGCCGCGCCGGTCGATGAACGCGGCGGCCAGGTCGAGGTAGGCGCGCTCGCCGGTCTCCCGGTAGAGCTCGACCAGCGCCATCTCCACCTCGGGGTGCCCGTCGATACCGCCGCCGGCGAAGCGCTCGGTCACCAGGTCGGCGAAGCGGCGGGCGACGCGCAGCAGCCGGTCGTCGCCCATGCGCCGGCTGGCGGCCACGGCGGCCTGGATGAGGTGGCCCAGCGTGTACAGCTCATGACCCCAGGCCAGGTCCTCCCACGGCTTCTTGGCGGCGGCCGGGTCCTGGAAGAACGAGTTGAGGTAGCCGTCGCCGGCCTGCACGCGTTCCAGCAGGCAGACGACCTCCTCGTAGAAGTCGCGCACCCCTTCCTCCGCGGTGCCGTCGCCGAGGTCGTAGGCGAGCCCCTCCAGGGTCTTGTAGAGGTCGGTGTCCAGGAAGGGGTAGCGGCCCCGGTACGGCGGAGGGTCCTGCTCCAGAAGCCGGCTCAGGTTGGCCACGTTGCCCGCCGCGCGGAGCTGCTCGATGGTGTGCGGGATCGTGGCCGTGCTGTTGCGGACCCGGAAGTGGTGGAGCAGGCCGCCGGTGATGCGCACTCCGGGAAGCGGGCGTACCGCCCCGGAGGCGGCCCCGGGAGTGAGACGCACGGCACCGGCCGGCGGCGTGACCTGCTTAGACGTCATGAACCATCCCAGTAATGTGTGGCATTGCACTGAACCATAGAAGTCGGGACGGTTCCTTGCCAAGGGTTACGGGCCCACTGAAACGAACGTAATCACCCCGGAACCTCCGGTTCATGCGGACGGTCCGAGCAGCACCCGGACGGCGCTAGGGTTTTCGAGATGCACATCGATGACTGGCTGCAGGCGATCCCCGCCGGCTGGCTGTACGCCACCGTCGCCCTCGTCATCGGCCTGGAGAGCCTCGGCATCCCGCTGCCCGGCGAGATCGTGCTGGTGAGCTCCGCCATCCTGGCCTCCAAGGGCGTCGTGCACCCGGCCTGGGTGGCGGCCTGCGCGGGCACCGGCGCCATCGTCGGCGACACGGCCGGCTACGCCATCGGCCGCAGAGGCGGCGCCGCCCTGTTCGCCCGGCTCGGCCGCCGCTTCCCCCGCCACTTCGGGCCCCGCCACATCAGCAAGGCCGAGCACTACTTCACCCGCTTCGGCATGTGGGCGGTCTTCTTCGGACGGTTCGTGGCGCTGCTGCGCATCCTGGCCGGGCCGCTCGCGGGGGCGCTGCGCATGCCGTACTGGCGCTTCGCCGTCGCCAACGTGCTCGGCGGCATCGTGTGGGCGGCCGGCACCACCACGGTCGTCTACTACCTCGGGCTGGTCGCCGAGAAGTGGCTCAAAGGTTTCTCCTGGGCAGGGCTCGGCGCGGCCGTCGTCATCGGCGTGTGCACCACGCTCTACCTGCGCCGCCGCGCCGCCTCAGCGCTCGATGAGGGTGACCTCTAGCGAGTAGTGGGAGGCCCGGTAGACGTGCGAGCCGTGCTCGACCGCCCGGCCCTGGTCGTCGTAGGTGGTGCGGACCATCGTCAGCAGCGGCGCGCCCCTGCGCTCCTGCAGCAGCCTGGCCTCGGCCTGCCCGGCGGCCCGCGCGCCGATGCGCTGGTTGGCCACCCGCATGCGCACGCCCGCGCCGCGCAGCAGCTCGTACAGGCCGCGGCTCTCCAGATCGGCCGCGGTGAGCTGGGCCAGGCCCAGCGGCAGCCAGTTGTGCAGCACCGCCAGCGGCTCGCCGGCCGCGAAGCGCAGCCGCTCCAGATAGAGGATCTGCGAGCCCGGCTCCACGCCCAGGATGGCGGCGATCTCCTCATCCACCGGGCGCGGCTCCAGCGCCAGCACCTGCGTGGCCGGCTCCTGGCCCGCCCTGCGCAGGTCGTCGTAGAGGCTGGTCAGCTCGACCGAGCGCTTGACCTGGCCGTGCACCACCTGCGTGCCGACGCCGCGCTTGCGCACCAGCAGGCCCTTGTCCACCAGATATTGGATGGCCTGGCGAATGGTGGGCCGCGACAGGCCGAGCTTGTCGGCCAGCAGGATCTCGTTGTCCAGCCGCGAGCCCGGGGGCAGGTCGCCACGCCGGATCGCCTCGGCGATCTGCTCGGCCACCTGGAAATACAGCGGCACGGGGCTTGACCGGTCGAGGTCGATGGCCAGGTTGGCGGTCATGCTGATCAGCTTAACCCAGGTCAGAATGTCCTGACAAATGAGTCAAGCTGTCGTGGCGGCCCGGTCAGGACCGCAGCAGCGGCGCCAGCCCGGCCAGCGAGGTGATCCTCGGGAACCCCTCGGGGCCGCCGCCGGCGTTCAGCCGGTCGAGCCAGACCGAGCGCATGCCCGTCGCGGCCGGGGCCGTCACGTCCTTGACGACGTCGTCGCCCACCAGCAGCACCTCCTGCGGCGCCAGCCCCAGAGCCGCCGCGGCCCGCGCGTACGCCTCCGGCTTCGGCTTGAAGCAGCCGGCCAGCACCTCGCCGGTCAGCACCGGGCCGACCTTGCCCTCCAGCCCGATCGCGCGGACCTTCGCCTCCTGCACGCGCTGCCCGCCGTTGGTCAGCACGCCGAGCGTGAACCCGGCGAGCTCCGCCACCGCGTCCGCCGCGTCGGGGAAGGCCCGCCAGGAACGCCGGTAGCGGACGACGAACTCCTCGTAGGCGGCGTCGAGATCGCCGGGGGCGGGCACGTCCAGCTCGGCGCAGAGCGCGGAGAGCCGCAGCCGCCGCTGCTCGTCCATGGTGCAGCGGCCCGCGTGCCACATCGCCAGGTACGGCTCCTCCAGCGCCGCCCACAACGCCGGCACCTCCGCCAGCCGCGGATGCCCGGGATAACGCTCGGCCGCCCAGGAGGCGATGGCCGCATCGGCCGCGCCGCGATGGTCCAGCAGCGTCCCGTCCAGGTCGAACAGCACGCCCTTGATCGCCGGCCCGGTCATGCGGCGGCGCTCGCGACGATCCTGGCCGCCGTCTCGCGCGGCGGGTAGCCCAGCGTCAGCCCGCGCACCGACAGCGCCGCCTGCGCGAAGCGCTCCTCGGCCGGCTCGGTCAGCACGTACGACAGCGCCGGCGACAGCGCGCGATGCTCCTCCAGCGCCGCCGCCTCCCGGTCGGCCAGGTCCTCCGGCAGCGCCTCGCGGTAGTCGGCGATCAGCGCGTCGAGGTCGAAGAGCTGCCCGTAGCGCTCGGAGGTGCCCGCCACCACGCGCACCAGGTCGCCCTCGGCCCGCGCCTGGTAGACCAGGTTCGTGCCGCCGCTCTTGGCGAACCAGCGCATCGCCTCGTCCACCGGCAGCGCGAACGCGCCGTACGGCTTGCGCCCGTACAGCAGGGCCTCGGCGATCCACCGGTCGCACCACAGCTCGTCGCGGTAGGGCGCGGGCGCGCCGGGATCGACGGCCATGCCCTGGGCCAGCACCGGGTTCCAGGCCGACACCATCGGGCTGGAGAAGCGCGGCATGCGGGGGCCGCGCCAGTGGCTCAGCGCGTAGCCGTACCAGACGGTCACCACCTCCATCTGGCGCTTGGGCAGCGGCCGCTCGTAGGTGCCGTTCATGATCTGGCCGCCGTCGGGGTGGCGCCACGGGCCCGGCGGGACGTCCGTCTCCGTGGGGACCGGGGGAGTCCGGTAGTCGGGATGGAGTGTCCAGGCGTCCGCCAACAGTCCCTGCCTTTCGGATCGGCGTATGCATTCGGTGTCGGGCCACTAGAGTGGCCATCGTGCATCACCCGTCACCCTGTTGCAATAGACCTGGTGTAAACGCTGATTTTTGTCATCGGTGGTTGTGACAGACGTATGCAGTTGAGCGTTGTGGCGGCCCGTCTCTCCGCGTTGCGCGTCGGGGCCGGGCTGTCGATGAAGTCCGCGGCCGACGCCGCCGGGCTCAACACCTCCACCATCTTCCGCATCGAGCACGGGCTGGTCGCGCCCCGCGAGGCCACCGTGCGCACGCTGCTGGAGCTGTACGGCGAGGGCGAGCACGTCTCCCGCGTGCTGTCGCTGCTGCGCGAGGAGCGCGCGCCCGGCTGGTACGACGCCCCCGGCGTGCCGCTGCGGCTGTCGGCGTTCCTGGAGCTGGAGGACCGGGCGCAGATCATCTACACCTACTGCCCCCACCAGATCCCGGCTCTGCTGCAGACCCCCGCCTACGCGCTGTCGGCCGCGCTCGCCGGGCTGCTGCCCGGCGCCACCTACGAGCAGGCCGCCGCCTGGGCCGGGCTGATCGCGGCCCGGCAGCGGCTGCTCGACCGGCAGCACGGGCCGCGCCTGTGGGCGGTCATCGACCGTACGGCGCTGCTCGACCCGCCGCTCAGCCGGCCCGAGGACCGCCGCGCCCAGCTCGACGCGCTCACCGCGGCCACCAAGCAGCAGCACATCGCGCTGCAGGTGGCCCGGCCGGTCGCCGAGAGCGGCTACCTCTACCAGGGGCCGCCGTTCACGCTGCTGCGCTTCGCCGAGCCCGACAGGCCCGACGCGCTGGTGCTGCACCTGCTGCACGCGCCGGTCGTCATCGAGGACCGGCGCCGGGTCGAGGAGCACCAGCAGGCGTTCGCCCGGCTGTCGCTGTCGGCGCTGCCGGTCGACGCGACCGCCGACGTGCTCGACGAGATCAGGAACGCCCTGCCCGGCTGATTCCAGGATCGACCCCGTTTCCGGGCGCGCGCCGCTCGCCCGGCCGTGGCTGCCCCGGCCCGGCCGGAAGGCGCGGTGGGGGCCCGGGGCGTGCGGGGCGGTCGTGAGGAACGGTCGGGGCCCGGCCGAAGGCGCGGTGGGGGCCTGGGTCGGCCGGTGCGGCCGTGGGGATCGGCCGGGGAGCGGTCAGCGGTGCTGGCGGTAGGAGCCGGCGGCCTGGACATGGTCGATCATGATGCGTTCGGCCGCCGCGCCGTCGCCGGACTCCAGCGCAGCCAGGATGCCCTCGTGCGCGTCGAGCTGCGCCCGCACCTGCGTCTCGTCCAGCCACAGCGACGCCTCGGCGGGCACGGGGAAGCTGTTGCGCACCGACCTGGCGTGCCCGCCGAGGAAGGCGGGCCCGCCGATGTCCACGATGCGCAGGTGGAAGCGCCGGCTCTGCTCGCCGAGCCGGTCGTTCCTGCCCTCGGCGGCGTCGCGTTCCATCGCGGCGTGCAGCTCGCGCAGCTCGGCCAGCTCATCGGCGGTGATCCTGGCCGCCGCGAGCCGCGCGCCCAGCCCTTCGACGACCGCGCGCAGCCCGTAGTACTCGGCCAGCGCCTCGTCGCCCAGGTCCACCACGGTCGCGCCGTGGTGCGGCTCGTAGCTGATCAGCCGGTCCTTCTCCAGCCTGCGCAGCGCCTCGCGCACCGGCGTGACCGACACCCCGAGCCGCTTGGCCACCTCCGCGGCCCTGACCGCGGTCCCTCCGGGGATCCGCGCCGAACGGATCTCCTCCAGCAGCACGGCGTAGACGTAGTCGGCCTTGCTCATCGGCGGCCGCGGCTCGGTGGCTGACATGTCCCCAAGTGTCTCGCAAAATGGTCACATGGTTGACCTATGACTTATTTCTTATAAGTTACATGCCCATGACGAGCCTCGACGACCTGCGGGTCATCGACGCGGCGACCCTGTTCGCCGGTCCCTCCGCCGCCATGATGCTCGGCGACTTCGGCGCCGACGTGATCAAGATCGAGCACCCGAAGCGGGGCGACCCCTCGCGCGGGCACGGCGCCTCGGTCGACGGCGTGGGCCTGTGGTGGAAGACCCTGTCGCGCAACAAGCGCACCGCCGCCGTCGACCTGTCGCGCCCCGAGGGGCAGGAGATCCTGCGCCGCCTCGTGGAACGCTCCGACGTGCTGATCGAGAACTTCCGTCCCGGCACGCTCGAACGCTGGAACCTCTCGCCCGACGACCTCCTCGAGCTCAATCCCCGGCTCATCGTCGCCAGGATGACCGGGTTCGGGCAGTTCGGTCCGATGGCCAAGCGGCCCGGCTTCGGCACCCTCGCCGAGGCCATGAGCGGCTTCGCCGCCATGACGGGACAGCCCGACGGGCCGCCCACCCTGCCGCCGCTCGCCCTGGCCGACGGCATCGCCGGCCTGGCCATGTCGTACGCGATCATGGTCGCGCTGCACGCCCGCGAGCGCACCGGGCGCGGCCAGGTCATCGACATGGCCATCATCGAGCCGATCCTGGGGCTGCTCGGGCCGCAGATGACCGCGTACAAGGCGCTCGGGGTCGTGCCGAAGCGCACCGGCAACCGCTCCAGCAGCAACGCCCCGCGCAACACCTACCGCACCCGCGACGGCCGCTGGCTGGCCATCTCCACCAGCGCCCAGCCCATCGCCGAGCGCGTGATGACCCTCGTCGGGCGGCCCGACCTGGTCGAGCAGCCGTGGTTCGCCACCGGGCACGGCCGGGTGCAGCACGTGGACGAGCTGGACGAGGCCGTCGCCTCCTGGATCGCCGAGCGCGACGCCGACGAGGTCATCGCCGCCTTCGAGGAGGTGCAGGCCGCCGTCGCCCCCATCTACGACGTCAGGGACATCGCCGAGGACCCCCAGTACGCCGCGCTCGGCACGTTCGTCGAGGTGCCGGACGAGGAGCTGGGCTCGCTCACCATGCAGAACGTGCTGTTCCGCCTGTCGGACACCCCCGGCGAGATCCGCTGGCCGGGCCGCCCGCTCGGCCACGACACCGACGAGGTGCTCGGCGAGCTCGACTACCCCGAAGACCGCATCGCGCGGCTGCGCGAGGACGGGGTGATCGCGTGAGCGCGCCCGCCCACCCGCCGGTGACCTGGCTGTACGTGCCGGGCGACCGCCCCGAGCGGTTCGGCAAGGCCGTCGCCTCCGGCGCGGACGTCGTCATCATCGACCTGGAGGACGCGGTCGCCCCGGCCCGCAAGGACGAGGCCAGGGAGAACGCCGTCGCCTACCTGCGCGAAAGGCCCGACGGCGGCGTGCTGCACGTGCGGGTCAACGACCCCGCCACCGCGCGCGGCCGCGACGACCTGGCCGCCGTCGCCGGCCTGGCCGACGCCGTGCGGCTGCCGAAGGTCGAGTCCACCGGCGTGCTCGACGCGCTGACCGGCGCGCCCGCGTACGCGCTGCTCGAATCCGCGGCCGGGATCGTCAACGCCCGAGAGATCGCCGCGCACCCGAGCGTGGCCGGCGTGGCGCTCGGCGAGCAGGACCTCGCCAGCGAGCTCGGCATCACCGACGAGCAGGCCATGAACCACCTGCGGCTACAGGTCGTGCTCGCCGCCGCCGCTGCCGGGCTGCCCCCGGTGCCGATGTCGGTCTACCCGGACGTCAAGGACGAGGCGGGCCTGCTCGCCTCCTGCCGGGCCGGACGCGCGATCGGCATGTTCGGCAGGACCGCCATCCACCCGCGCCAGATCCCCGCGATCAGGCGGGCCTTCCGCCCCGGCGAGGAGGAGACGGCCAGGGCCGCCGAGATCGTCGCCGCGGCCGAGCGGGCCGAGCAGGCCGGGCTCGGCGCGGTCGCGCTGCCCGACGGCCGCTTCGTGGACGCTCCCATCGTCGCCAGGGCCCGCCGCACGCTCGCGCTCGCCCGCCATCTCGCCGAGCCTCCCGCGCAGGCCCCGCCGACCGGCACCTGAACCCCCAGGCGCCGCACCACCCCACCCCCAACGCCCCTGGAGGACTTCACGCCATGGGAATCGCCGTATGGGCGCTCATCGCCTACATCGTCATCATCGTCGTCTGGAACGGCGTGCTGAAACGCAACATCGGTGAGGCGATGCTCATCGGATTCGCCGGCGTGTGCCTCTTCGGCGGCGGGCGCTTCTTCGAGCTGGCCTGGGCGGGCATCGCCGACGCCATGGCCGAGGAGGTCGTCTTCGCCGCCCTGGCGTTCGTCTTCATGGGCTACCTGCTGACCCGGCTCGGGCTCATCCAGGAGCAGGTCACGGTGCTCAACTCGGTGTTCGGCCGGCTGCGCGGCGGCGCGGGATACGTCTCGACCGCGGCCGCCGCGCTGCTCGGCGGCCCCTCGGGATCCGGCTCCGGCATCTCGGCCTCCGTCGGCTCGGTCACCATCCCCTGGATGATCCGCTCGAACTGGCGGCCCGACCTCGCCGCCTCGCTGGTCGCCGGCAACGCCGGGCTCGGCATCTCGATCCCGCCGAGCTCGTCGATGTTCCTGCTGCTCGGCTCGGCCGCCGTCGCGCCGGTGCTGAGCGCCGACCAGCTCTTCGTGCCCGCCCTCGTGGGCGGCCTGTGGACGGTGGCGCACCGGTTCGTGGTGGTGTTCCTGTGGGTGCGCAGGAACCGCATCGCCGCCACCGACGCCTCCGACATCCTCCCGCTGCGGGAGGCGCTGCGCGCCGGATGGGCCTCGCTGCTGGTCTACGCTGGCATCCTCATCCCGGTGCTGATGACGCTGGACTTCGGCAAGGCGCTGATGGAGTCGCGGGTCGGTGAGGCGGCCGACGGCATCAGCATCGTCGTGTGGATCCCGGTGCTGACCGTGCTGGCCACGTTCGCGGTGGCCTGGCGGCGGCTGCCGCGCACCGCGAGCGCCTGGAGCGAGCTGCTCGGCGAGATGGCGCCCCGCTACGCCGTCATCGGCGCCACCCTGTTCTTCGCCTTCGCCGCCGCGGCCGCCCTGGGCGAGCTGGGCCTGGTCGAGCAGCTCACCACGATCATGGAGGGCGTGGACGCGCCCGCCGTCGTCATCGCCGCCATCGTCGGCCTGCTGCTCGTCGTCATCGCCGCGCCGCTGACCGGCACCGCCACGATCGCCGCCGTCGGCGGCGTCGCCTTCAGCGCGCTCACCGCCGCGGGAGTCGCGCCCGCCGCCGCGGCCACCGCCATCCTCATCTTCGCCTCGACCGAGGGCGCGTCCCCGCCGGGAGCCGCCCCCATCTACATCGCCAGCGGCATCGCCCAGGTGGACCCGGCCAGGACGTTCGGCCGGCTCATCCTGTGGTTCGTCATCCCGACCCTGGTCATCGGCGTGCTCATCGCCACCGGCGTGCTGCCGATCTGAGAGGAGCCCCCGTCATGCGACAGCTCACCATGATCCTGTTCAAGATCGGCCTCGTGCTGTTCCTCGCGCTCGGCGTCGTGCTCGTGCTGGCGCAGGCCGTCGGCCTCATCGCCGGCAGCCCCGGCCTGGTGTCGGGCGCGGTCGCGGCGCTCGGCCTGCCCATGACCGTCGCGGCCGGGGTGACCGGCCTGCTCGGGTTCGTGATGTCGTACGTCTTCCACTGGAAGACCGGCGAGGACTGAACCGCGCCCCGCATGGACGGCGACGGCCTGGGTAGTCGTGCCGCCGAACACGCGGGGGAAGCATGAAGACGCAGCTGCGGAGCAGGAAGCGCGGCATGGACCGGGCCGTCATGCTGGCGAGGACGGCCGCATCGCCCAAGCCCGGCATGGGCGCGCGGGTCAAGAAGCGGGTCACGAAGGCCGTGACCCGGCCCAAGACAGTCCTGCTCGGCTCGGCGCTGCTGGCGGCGTTCCTCGCCGGCCGGGCCTCGCGCCGGCAGCGCAGGCCGGGTCACCTCATTCCGATATCCGGGGGCGCCGCCCGGGGATGAGCTTCGCGGCCAGCAGCGACAGGTTCTCGGCCGACTGGCCGAGGAAGTAGTACAGGCGCGGCGGCAGCAGCGGCAGCAGCCGCGAATGCCGCTCGTTGAGCAGCGCGACCATCTGCTTCGGCGGCAGGTCGATGTAGCGCGGCACGTTCTCGTACCAGCGGGAGCTGTTGCGCGCCGCCCGCTGCGAGACGCGGATCGCCGCGCGGCGCTCGCGCTCGTAGCGGGCCAGCGCGCGGCTCAGCTCGGGCTCGGCGTGCAGCGCCTCCACCAGGTACGCGGCGTCGCCCAGCGCCAGCGCGGTGCCCGCGCCGATGGAGTAGTGCGTGGTGTGCGCGGCGTCGCCGAGCAGCACCACGTTGTCGCGGTACCACCTGCGGTTGGTCAGCGTACGGAAGTTCAGCCAGCGCGCGCTGCCGCCGCCCTCCGTGCTGGTGAGCAGCGGGTGGCCGTCGAGCACCTCGGCGAACAGTTTCTCCAGCTGGGCCAGCCCGTCGGCCTCGCTCGCCGTGTCCAGCCCCAGGCCCCGCCAGGTGTCGGGGGCGCACTCGACGATGAACGTGCTGTGGCCGGGGTCGTAGCCGTAGCCGTACCCCCAGATCCAGCCGTGCGGCGTCTCGGTGAAGGCGAAGGTGAACGCGTCGAGCGCCTTGGTGGTGCCGAGCCACATGTACATGTTGCGGCCGACCGACACCTCGGTGCCGTAATGCCCGGCGTCCCGCTCGCGCAGCACGCTGTTGATGCCGTCGGCGGCCACCACCAGGTCGGCGTCAGGGAATTCCGCCTCGGCGGTGATCTCGCGCTCGTACTCGATGCGCACGCCGAGCTCCGTGGCCCGCGCGGCGAGGATGTCGAGCATGCGCTGCCGCCCGACGCCGAACCCCTCGTCGCCGTGCTCGACGACGACGGTCGCGCGGTCCTGCACGTGCACGACCCAGCTGTCCCACCGCACGGACGACTCGCCGATGGCGCGCGCGGACTCGGGATCGACCTCGTGCAGGTAGTCGAACAGCTCCTCCCAGTACGTCACCCCCCACCCGTAGGTGGCGCCGGCCGGGTAACGCTCGTAGACGGTGATCTCGTGGGAGGGGTCCACCCGCTTCATCAGGATGGAGAAATACAGGCTGGCGGGTCCGCCGCCGACGCAGGCGACCTTCACAACGAGCTCCTCACCGTACTAAACGTCACCATTCAGGTGCAGAGAGTAGCAAGAGGTGGGCGGTGTGGCCGGACGCCGCGCCGCCCACCAGGACGAACGCGTACCTTTTCTGGACCTTCCGCTTTTTTAGGTCAGGCGGTGACCGTGGCGCGCACGAGGCGGCACACGTCCGACGGGCGCAGCGCGTCGCCGCGCTGCCAGAGCGCCGGATCGACGCAGTCCGCCTGCCGCACGTGCTCGGCCACCTCCAGGCCATGCCGCTTGAGCAGGGCCGTCAGGTCGTCGGGGGCGAAGAACGACAGCCACGGCTCGCCGCGCTCGGCGGCCGCCCCGGCCGCGTGGCCGGCGTACGAGGCGCCGCGCGCGTCGCGCAGCTCGGGCGGCAGGGCGTACTCCATGACCAGCTCGCTGCCCGCGGGCAGGCGGCCGAGCGCGGCGAGGGTGGCGGCGACGGCCTCCTCGGTGAGGTACATGGTGACGCCGAGCCAGCTCACGAACGCGGGCTCGCCGTCGCTGAGCCCGGCCTCGCGCAGCGCCTGCGGCAGGTCGCCGGATTCGAAGTCGAGCGGCGCGAACGTCAGGCCGGACGGCTGATCGAGGCCCGCCGCGGCGATCAGCTCGCGCTTCCACCGCTGGGTGTCCGGGTGGTCCACCTCGATCACCCTGACGTCCGGCCGCGCCCGCCAGGCGTAGGTGTCGAGCCCCGCGCCCAGCAGCACGTGGTGGCGCACGCCCGCCTCGGCCGCCTCCGCCGCACGCCGCTCGATGTAGGCGCTGCGGGTGGTCACCTGGGCGCGGGTGCCCGCCAGGATGGGGTGCTCGCCGAAGCGGCGGTGGTAGCCGATCGGCTCGTCGGCCAGGGCGCCGAGCAGCCGGGCGGCCAGGGTGTCGCGGAAAAGGAACGGCTCGGCGTCCACGATGAGGTGGGCGGCGCGGGCGGCGGCGGCCATGAGCGCGGTCTGGCTTGGTTGCGCGTCTCGCATGTACGGTGCGTTCCTTTCAGGAAATGTTCGGGAACGCTGATGTTAAGCGCGCAAATCACCACTCCAAAACCATCATAGCAGCCTAAAATAAATTGTTTATTGTGTGCTTATTGCGGGCGAATAACGAATCCTTTCTGGTATTTGTCCGCCGCTGCGGTGATGCTCGGGGAGCGCGGGTCCGGGCGCGCGTGACGCGAGGGCCGCGTGACGCGAGGGCCGCGTGACGCGGGGCGCGAGGGCCGAGGGTACGCGTGCCGCGAGGGGTGCGGGCGCAAGGGGCGTGGGATGCGGAGTGGCTGTCGGGGTGATCGAAACCGGTGGGCCGTTCAAGGAGGGGCGCGGGGAGGTGCCGCGCCCGCGTTCCAGTGAGATGGGGTGCGGGGGCGCCCGCCGCGCCGGTCAGGCGCCGGAGCGGCGGGCGGCCCCTTGCCGGGGGTCAGGTGGTGCGGGTCAGGTCGAGGCGGACCCTGGCCAGCCAGGAGCCCCAGCCGTCCTCCGGGCGGCTGTCGCCGATCCGCAGGTAGAAGGTGTGGCCGTCGCCCAGCAGCTCGCCCAGGTCGAGCGTGCGAGGCGAGCGGTTGGACAGGTCGCGCACGTTCTCGCTCTCCCGGAGCACCGTCCGCCAGTTCTCGCCGTCGGTGGAGACGTCCACCAGGAACTGGTTGCCGATGTCCAGCGTGAGCGTGCCGCCGCGCACGTCGGACGGCGGCGCGAAGCGGTAGACGGCGTGGCTGTCGCCGTCGGTGAAGCGGGCCCGCCCGTCGAAGACCTCGCCGTCGAGCTGCGAGCCGTCCTCGTCGAGCAGCCACGGCTCCTCCGCCGCGGTGCCGGGCGTGAACTCCACGGTGTCGCCGATCACGATGACCGTCACCTGCTTCTCCGCGACGCCGAGGCCGGTGCCGGCGGTGGAGAAGCGTACGCGATGCGCGCCGGGCGCGGCCGAGGCCGGCACGTTCACCCGGAACGTCACCGTCTGTGACGCCCCCGAGGCGAGCGGCCCGAACGCCGCCGACGCGGGCTCGGCCGTCCAGCCTTCGGGCACGCCCGCGACGACCTGACCCTTGGCGGAGCCGCGGGAGTGGTTGGCCACGGTCACCGGCACGCTCACCTGCTCGCCGGGCCCGGCCACCGCCGGGGGAGCGGTCAGCGCGATCGGCGAGGTCGCGGGCGGCGCGGGCGCGAGCAGCTCGATCTCCGCCAGCGACCCGCCGCCGGTGAACCTGATCCGGTACTGCGCGTACGCGCCAGGCTTGGGAATCTTGAACGGCCGGGTCTGCAGCCGCCAGGCGAACCTCTCGCCCGACCGCTCGTCCAGCACCTTCCACCGGGTGCCGTCGTTCGACCCTTCGAGCACCCAGCCGGCCGGGTCGCCGGCCTCCTCGGCGCCGGAGGTCAGCGTGTAGAAGGCGGCCCGCCGCCGCTCGCCGAACGCGTACGTCACCGTCTCCGGCAGCGCCGCCCGGGTCGCGGAGTCGTCGTCGAACAGCGCGGCGACCTCGCCCGGCGCGTCGGCGGGCCGCGTCAGGTCGCCCAGCGGCTCGGGCACCCGGTCGCCACGGCTGATCGACGGCGGCGCGGCGTCCTTGCCGGTGCCCCAGCGCGACGGCCGCGGCCCCATCTCGAACTCCAGCTCGGCGCCCTTGGCGAGCAGGTCGTGCGGCAGGTACGTCTTGCCGTACGGCTTGCCGTCGACCTTCAGCCCCTGCACGTAGACGTTGCGCGCGCTGTTGTTGCGCGCCTTGATCACCAGCTTCCTGCCGTTCTCCAGGCGCAGCGTCGCCTTCTCGAACAGCGGCGAGCCGATCGCGTAGTACGGGCTGCCCATCTGCAGCGGGTAGAAGCCGAGCGCCGAGAACACCTGCCAGGCCGACATCTCGCCGTTGTCCTCGTCACCGGCGTAGCCCTGGCCGATCTCGCTGCCCAGGTACAGCCGCGAGAGCGCCTCGCGGACCTTGGCCTGCGTCTTCCACGGCTGGCCCGCGTAGGTGTACATGTACGGAATGTGGTGCGACGGCTGGTTGCTGTGCCCGTACTGGCCCATCCGCACGTCGCGGGCCTCGCGCATCTCGTGGATGACCCCGCTGTACGAGCCGGGGAACAGCGCCGTCTCCTGATCGGCGAAGAACGCGTCCAGCTTGGCCGCCAGCTCGTCCCTGCCGCCGTAGAGGGCGGCCAGGCCGGCGCTGTCCTGCGGCACGTGGAAGGCCATGTTCCAGCCGTTGGTCTCGGTGTAGTCGAAGCCCCAGACGCGCGGGTCGTACTCCTGCGGCGGGCGGCGGAAGGAGCCGTCGGCGTTGCGGCCCTGGAAGAAGCGGGTCGCCGGGTCGAACATGTGCACGTAGCCGAGCGCCCGGTTCCTGAAGTACTCGGCCTCCTCCAGGTAGCGGGCGCGCTCGGCGCCCTTGGCGCGGGCGGCCAGCGCCTCGGCCATGTTGGCGATGCCGAAGTCGTTGATGTAGCCGTCCAGCGCCCACGACAGGGCCTCGCCGGTCGACTGGATCGACGTGTAGCCGAGGAACGTCGAGGTGGACAGCCCCTTGCGGCCCACGTGGCGGGCCGGCGGCGTGACGGTGGCGTTCTTCACCGCCGCCTCGTACGCCTTCTTCGCGTCGAAGCCGGACACGCCCTTGAGGTAGGCGTCGGCGAAGGCGACGTCGGAGCTGGTGCCGACCATCGCGTCCGCGTAGCCGGGCGCGGACCAGCGGGCGATCCAGCCGCCGTCCCGGTACTGCTGCACGAACCCGTCCACCATCTCGCCCGCCGCCTTCGGCGTGAGCAGCGCGTACGCCGGCCAGGTGGTGCGGTAGGTGTCCCAGAAGCCGTTGTTGACGTACACCTTCCCGTCGGCCACCCGCGGCTCGGCCGGGATGTCGGTGGAGGTGGAGGACTGCACGGCGTGCCGGTAGACGGGCCGCTCGGCGGTGCCGGTGTTCTCGTGCGCGGAGTTCGGATACAGGAACAGCCGGTACAGGTTCGAGTAGAGCGTGACGAGCTGGTCCTCGCTCGCGCCCTCCACCTCGATGACGCCGAGCTTGGCGTCCCACGCCTTGCGGGCGCGCTCGCTGACCTTCTCCAGCGTGTCGGACGCGGAGATCTCCAGCTCCAGGTTCTTCCGCGCCTGCTCCACGCTGATCAGCGAGGACGCGATGCGCATGCTGACCTGGCGGCTCTTGCCCGCGTCGAAGGCGAGGTAGCCGAGCACGTTGTCGCGGCCCTGGCCGGTCAGCTTGCCGCCGCCGGTGACCGGGCGGTCGAAGACGGCGTAGAAGTACATGCGGGTCGCGCCGTTCGACGACTCGGTGCGCACGTCGGAGTGGCCGGTGACGACGCCGTTCTCGACGTCGAGGGTGAGGCCGCCGCGGTCGTCGACGTTGTCGAAGATCAGCTTGGCGGCGTCGCCGGGGAAGGTGAAGCGGGCCAGCGCGGCGTGGTCCGCGGGCGCGATCTCGGTCTTCAGCCCGTTCTCGAACGTGACCGCGTACAGGTGCGGGCTCGCCACCTCGCGCTCGTGGCGGAAGGGGAGCGCGCGGGCCGTGCGCGACGGGTCGGGCACCCCTTCGGCGGCCGACGGCATGAACTGGAACGTCTGCCGGTCGCCGATCCACGGGCTCGGCTCGTGACTGGCCGTGAACGCCTCGATCTCCGGCAGGTTGGCGGCGTTGTTGCCACGGTGGTACTCGTACAGCCAGCGGGTCGAGCCGGCGTCGGTCATCGGCGTCCAGAAGGTGAAGCCGTGCGGCACCGCCGTGGCCGGGAAGGTGTTGCCGCGCGAGAACCCGCCGGTGGAGTGGGTGCCGCGGGTGGTGACCACGTACTGCGACGGCGAGGTGCGGCGCTCGCCGCGCCCCTCGTACGGGCGGCGCTTGCGCTCGGAGACGATCCTGATGTCGTCCACCCAGCCGCGGAACCCGGCCTCACCCGCGGGCGTGTCGAAGGCCACCAGGATGCGCGTGATGCGCTTGCCCTTGGCCACCTCGCCGATCCTGGACCGCTTGTAGTTCCACTGGTCGGCGTAGAGGGTCTTCGACTCGCCCTGCGCGCGCGGGTCGAGCCGGACGCCGTGCTGGTCGGTCGCCTTCAGGTCGCTGAGGTAGGTGCCGTCTGCGAAGGCCAGGTCGATCGAGACGTACGTGCTGGGGTAGCGCAGGTCGGCGCCGGTGAACTCGGGGAAGACCACGTAGGACAGTTCGGTCGTGGCCGTGACCGGGATGTCCACGTCGAACACCTTGTTGGTGGCGTGCCCGCCGTTCTTGCGCGTGGTGCCGCCGGAGTAGCGCAGCGCGTGCAGGCCGGTGAAGCCGGCGCGCGGCTTGGCGGTGTGGCCGCGGGTGGGGCCGGTGCCGATCCGGCTGCGCATGTCGCTGGGCGGTGGCGCGCCCGTGCTGCCGTCGGACAGCTCCCACTCGGCGAGCTGCAGCGTCGAGCCGCCGCCGATGCGGGTGACGTTCAGCCGGTAGTGGGCGTAGGCGGTGGTGTTGGGGAAGCGGTACTCCTTGCGCTGGTGGCGGGCGGTGAACGTCTCGCCGGTGCGGGTGTCGAGCGTCGTCCAGGTCGTGCCGTCCTGCGAGCCCTGCAGCTCCCAGTCGCGCGGGTCGCGTTCGGGGGAGTCGTCGGCGGAGGTCAGCGCGTAGCGGGTGACCGCGACGGGCTCCGACAGCGCGTACGCGGCCCAGCCGGTGCCGGAGAAGACCAGCCACTTGGTGCCGGCGTCACTGTCGGCCAGGTTCTCGCGGACCTCGCCGCCTGAGGCGTTCTCGCCGCTGGAGGTCACCTGGGAGATCTTCTCGACGATGCTGCCTTCGATGATGCCGGGCATGGCGCCGGTGACGCCTCGGGACTTCTCGGAGGTGTCGGTCCAGGCCGGTGCGGGGTCGCCGGGTTCGAAGGAGCTGGCGAAGGCCGCGCCCTCGTCCTTGGCCAGGGCCTGGCCGTCCTGGGCGGCCCTGCGCTGCGCCTGCTCGGGCGGCGGCGGCTCGGACGGCGCGGGGGCGGGCGGCGGGCTGTAGGAGGGGCCGGGTGCGGGGGTGCCGGACGGTCCCGGGTTGGGAACGGGCTCGGGGCCCGCTGCTCCCGACGAGAGCGCGTACGCGGCCGGGGTGGCGATGAGGAGGGCGACGACGGGCGATAAGACCGCCGTGATGAGAGGGCGCTTCACGGGGGGTCACCTTTCTTGCGCGGGATCGCTTGACAACGTTGTCAGCCCCGATCACTAAGGAAAGTTTCAAGCGGTGAACGCGTTGTCAAGACATCGTTGTCAATCGTGCGGCGCGAGGCCGGTGAAACAGCGCCCGGAAAGCGCTCGTGGATGCGATTCCGTGCGGGCTCCAGGCCGTCTCGCTTCGGCTTGGTACGTTCGGGCCTGCGGACGCGGCGCTCCATGGCGAGCGATGCCGCGTGGCGGCATGTGCACGGGCGCTTCGCGCCGATCGCGTTCCTTCTCACCGTGGCCCTGGCGGCCGGCGCGGCCGTGTCCTTCGTCTCAGGCGACGGCATGTACGGCGCCGTGATCGCCGTCGCGGTCGTCACCGTCGCGACCCTGCTGATCGGGTCGGCGTGGGCGCATCGCGGCCTCGACGGGGACGACGCGCCTCAGAACCCCCTCGCTGCGGTAGATGAGGGAGAGCGGCTCGGACGCGTCCGGCGCGGCGAGGCGGGTGGCGGTGCGGCCGACGAAGCGGGCCAGCGACCGTGCCAGGTGCGGCTGGTCGAAGTAGCCGAGCCGGTGCACGACCTCGACCGCCGGCACCCCCTCCTGGATGAGCACCGCCGCCGCCCTGGCGCGGTCGATCTGCCGGACCGCGTTCCTCGTCAGCCCGGTGGCCGCGAGGAAGCGCCGCTGCACCGTACGTTCCGACACCATGGACACCGGGCCTCCGCCCGAGGCCACCAGCGGATCGCGCACCAGCACCTCCGCGCGCACCAGCCGCTCCACGAACGACTCGGCGTCGTCGAAGCCCGGCACCTGCCACGACGACCCCTTCAGGTGGAACGAGCGCCGCGTGGCTCCGGGGATCACCAGGTTGCCGTCCACCAGCTCCGCCAGCGGCAGGTGCGGCATCGACACGCCCAGCGCGAAGCTGATCCCGATGAACGTGGCCTCCTCGGGCACCGGCGCCCGGCTCGCCCGCGTCTCCGGCCCCTGCACGGCCACGTTCATCCGGCCCTGCTGCTCCCAGAAGACCAGCTCAAGGCGGGCGGAGGCGACCGACAGCATCTGCGAGACGCCGCTGCTGCGGCTGCGCCAGACCCGCTCGATGTACGGCGAGTCGGAGCGCCGGCTCTCCATCTCCAGGCCCATGGCGGGGTCGCTTCCTTCCGTGGCCGCGCCCGAGGGTCGTGCCGGGCGTCGCAGTTCCAACCGTAGACGGCTCACGCCCGCAGCGCTGCGGGGAAGCCGGTCCAGCGCAGATCCGGGGGCAGGTGGCTCATGTCGTTGAAGAACAGCAGCGACGGCGGCGCCTCGGGACGGTAGAGGATCGCGGTGAGCGCGCAGTTGCCCTGGTTGAGCCCCATCCACCGGGCGTCGGGCGCACCCAGCGCGTGCCGGACGAACCAGGCGATGAGGTAGTTGGGCGTCACGATCAGCTCGTGGGTCTCGGCAGCGGCCGGGCCGGCGTGCCGGGCGATCGCCTCGGCGGCCAGCGGCGGGCCCGAGGCCAGCTCCGTTTCGGTGAAGCCGTCGAGGAACGCGGCGTGCCGGGGCGGCAGCTCCTCGCGCGGGGGCGCGGCGGGCACGTAGTCGCCGTACACCTCGCCGGATCGTACGGCGGCGCCGGGCAGATGGGCGGCCACGATCTCGGCGGTGGCCGCGGCCCGGGGGAGCGGGCTGTGGTGCACCGCCGTGATGGGGTGCTCCGCCAGCCGCCGTCCCAGCAGCTCGGCCTGCTCGCGCCCGATCGGGCTCAGCTCGCCCTCGTCGATCGCCTCGCCGTGCCGTGCCAGATACAGATAGCGATTCGCCACCTTTGCCCCTTGATGGGTGAGATGATAGGTGAGAGGGAAGTTTGTCATAAGTCGCGGATTTTGCGCGGTGAATCGTCCTGAAACGGCCATGCCGGGGTGTCCTCGCCGTCACGAGGCGCATGGGCGGATGGTGGACCGCCGCCGAGGGCATGTACGGTGCGTTGTCAAGGATTCACGCACAGGAGTCGTCCTCATGCCTCGTCAGGCGCTACCCCTGGCCTGCCACGCCGCGGCCATCGCCGCCGTACTCTTCGCCGTCACCACCGCGCCCACCCAGGGATCCGGGCGCACCGCCGCCGACGACCCGGCGCTGCCCGGACCCGCAGGGCTCGAGGAGCTGCCCGAGCTGGCCGACCTGACCGTACGCCGGCTGCTGCTCGCCGACGCGGTCGCCGCCGCCGAATTCGGCACCGCCACGCTCGTCGCCGACCCGGCCGGGCAGCGCGAGCTGCTCGACGCCGTGGCCGAGCACTCCGTCGAGATCGGCCTGCCCGTCCCGACCGGCGTGGGGTTCTTCCGCGCCCAGATCGCGGCGGCCGAGCATGTGCGGCGCGGCCTGCACGAACGCTGGCGGGCCCGCCCCGCCCTGCTCCCGCACCCGCGCTCCGACCTGGCCGCCGACGTGCGCCCGCGGCTCGACCTGCTGACCCCGCGCCTGCTCCGCCTGCTCAAGGAGACCGAGCCGGTACGCGGGGTGCCACGGCGCTGCACGCCCGCCCTCGCCGAGGCCCGCCGCGCCGCCGAGACCCGCGCCGGGCTCGACCGCCTGCACCGCGACGCCCTGACCCTGGCCCTCGCGCCCGTCTGCGCCGCAGAATGACCGGCTGCTGAACCGCCCCGTGAACCGGATCGGCCTCCCGCCCGACTGAGCAGGGTGACAGGAGGACGAGATGACCGATGAGCTGCTGGTCGTACGCGCCCAGCTAGGTGAGCGGGACGCGCTGGCCGAGCTCGTGTCCCGCTGGCGCACGCCGGTGTGGACGTACGTGCGGCGCATGCTGGACGCCGAGCGGGCCGACGACGTGAGCCAGGAGGTATGGCTGGCCGTGGTGCGCGGCCTGCCGCGCCTGCGCGAGCCGGACAGGTTCGCGCCCTGGCTGTTCACCATCGCCCGCAGGTCCGTCATGGACCGGCTGCGCGGCCGGTACGCCGAGCCGCCCGCACCCGCCGGAGACGAGACCGCCGCCGACCCGGCGGGCGCGGCGCTCGACCGCGCCGAGCTGATCGCCGCGCTGGCGCTGCTGCCTCCGCCCGAGCGGGAGATCCTCGTCCTCCACTACCTGCAGGACCTGCCGGTCGAGGACTGCGCGCAGATCTGCGGAATCCCGGCGGGCACGGTCAAGTCCCGGCTGAGCAGGGCGCGGCGGCTGATGCGCGCCCGCCTGGAGGAGAAGGGGTACCGGCCATGACGAACGAGGAGCCGCGCCTGCCGGCGCGTGAACTGCTGGAACGGCTCGAACCCGCGCTGTCGCCCGCCCGGCGCATCCGCGCGATGGCCGCGCTGATCGCCGGGGTGGCGGGCGCGCTGTTCGTCGTGGGGCTGTGGGCGACCGAGCCCGGGCCGCTGCCGGGACGCACGCATCTGGCGTTCGGCCTGCTCGCCGCGTTCTGCCTGGGCTGGGCCTGCTACGGCGGGTGGCTGCTGCGGCGGCGGGTGGCGCTGTTCGCGACCGACCGGGTGGTGGCCGGGTGGCTCGCGCTGGTCGCCTCCGCCTCGACGACCACGCTCCTCATCGTGCTGGCCGTCCAGCGCGGCGAAGGGCTCGGGGTGGCGCTGGGGGCCGGTGCGCCGGTCGTCGTGGTGGCGCTGGCGCTGACCGTCAGGGCGCACGTCCAGCGCGCTGCGCTGCTACGCCGCCGGCGCGACCTGACCGGCGGCACCTGACCCGCCGCCACGCCGCCATGCCGCCGCGCCACCGGGGCGCCGCCGCCCGCCGTGCCACTGCGCCGCTGCCTCTCGCCCCGCCCTGCCGCCGCCCGCAGCGCTACCGCGCTACCGGGTTGCCGCGCTCGAAGCGCTGCTGCTCGCCTTCGCCCGCCGCTCGGGCGGCGGGCGCGCGCTGGGAGGTGGAGCGGTGAGCGTTGCCTCGGGAAAGCGAGAGCGGCGTGCTGACCCGGACGGTGCGGGTGCGCCGTCCCTGGAAGTCCAGGGTCTGCACTGGTGTCCGGGGATGGTCAAGGAGGGAGGTTTATCGATAAAGTCGCTCCGACCGGCACCCTAACCGCGAGGAAAGCGTTCGATGAGCCCTGTCACCGTGCCCGCCATCATCAACGTCGACGTCCCAGGTCCCGTGATCAGCCGCCACCTGTACGGCCACTTCGCCGAGCACCTGGGCCGCTGCATCTACGGCGGCTTCTACGTGGGCGAGGACAGCGACCTGCCCAACGAGGGCGGCATCAGGCTCGACGTCGTCGAGGCGCTGCGCGCCCTGAACATCCCCAACCTGCGCTGGCCCGGCGGCTGCTTCGCCGACGAGTACCACTGGATGGACGGCATCGGCCCCAAGGAGAGCCGTCCCGTCATGGTCAACACCCACTGGGGCAACGTCGAGGAGAACAACCACTTCGGCACCCACGAGTTCATGGCGCTGTGCGAGCTGCTCGGCGCGGAGCCGTACATCAGCGGCAACGTCGGCTCCGGCACCGTCCGGGAGATGAGCGACTGGGTCGAGTACCTGACCCGCGAGGGCGACTCGCCGATGGTGCGGCTGCGCAAGGCCAACGGGCGCGAGAAGCCGTGGCGGGTGCGCTTCTGGGGACTGGGCAACGAGGCGTGGGGCTGCGGCGGCAACATGAGCGCCCAGCAGTACGCCGCCGAGGCCCGCCGTTTCGGCACCTACTGCCGCGACCACGGCGACAACAAGCTCTACCGCATCGCGGCCGGGGCCAACGGCGCCGACTACGCCTGGACCGAGACGCTGATGAAGCAGCTCGGCGAGCTGGGCTGCGCCTACCGGCCGGCGCCGTTCATGCAGGCGCTGTCGTTCCACTACTACACGATCCCCGGCACCTGGCAGGACAAGGGCTCGGCCACCGAGTTCGGCGTGGACGACCACTACCGCACGATGGTGCAGGCCGCCCGCGTGGACGAGCTGATCACCGGTCACTCCAACGTGATGGACTGCTACGACCCGGGCAAGAACGTGGGCCTGGTGCTGGACGAGTGGGGCACCTGGTGGAACGTCGAGCCCGGCACCAACCCCGGCTTCCTCTACCAGCAGAACACGCTGCGCGACGCGCTCGTGGCGAGCCTGCACTTCGACGTCTTCCACAAGCACGCCGACCGCCTGGTCATGGCCAACATCGCGCAGACCGTGAACGTGCTGCAGGCGATGATCCTCACCGACCCCGACTCGGGCGCGCTGGTGCGCACGCCGACGTACCACGTGTTCGAGATGAACAAGGGCCACCAGGACGCCGCCTCGCTGCGGGTGGACCTGCCCGGCGGCCTGCCCGCCCGGCAGGTGGACGGGACGGAGCTGCGCACGGTGTCGCTGTCGGCCAGCAGGAAGGACGGCAGGCTGCTGGTGTCGCTGTCGAACGTGGACGCGGGCGAGGCCGCCGACGTCGAGCTGGACCTGCGCGGCGGCGCGATCGCCGAGCCGCGCGCCCGCATCCTCACCGCCGGTGAGCTGCGCGCGCACAACACCCCGGACGCGCCCGAAGCGGTGGCGCCGCGCCCGCACGAGCAGGTCACGGCGACCGCGTCCGGGCTGCGCGTGCACCTGCCGGCACACTCCTTCGTCACCGTGGAGGCGCGCCTGGCCTGAGCGCGCCTGGCCTGAGCGTTCGTCGCCGTCGAGGCGAGCCCATCCTGAGCCTTCGCCGCCGTGCAGGCGCGCCCGGCCTGAGCCGCGGCGCTACTCTCGGCGGCATGGTGACGATGGACGACGTCGCCCGGCTGGCCGGGGTGTCGAAGATGACGGTCTCCAACGTGGTGAACAACCGCGGCGGAGTCAGCGAGCCGGTGCGCCGCCGCGTGCGCGAGGCCATCGAGCGCTCGGGCTACCGGGTCAACGTCTCGGCCCGCACGCTCAGGTCGGGGCGCACCGGCGTGATCGGGCTGGCCGTGCCCGAGATCGACCGGCCCTACTTCGGGCGGCTCGCCTCCCACGTCATCGAGGCGGCCGGGCGGCGCGGCTTCCACGTCGCGATCGAGCAGACCGGGGCGGCGGCGTCCGGCGAGATCGACGCGATCGCCCACGCGCGGACGTTGCAGTTCGACGGGCTGATCCTCAGCGCGGTCGGGCTGGACGGCCGCGAGCGGGTGCCGCCCGAGGGCGACCATCCGATCGTCATGCTCGGCGAGCAGGACTTCGCCGGGCGCTTCGACCATGTCGCCATGCCGAACGAGGAGGCCACCGCGGCGGCCACCGCCCACCTGCTCGACCGGGGCTGCCGCGCCGTCGCGATCGTCACCGGCCGCCTCGACTGGGGGCTGAACATGGTGACCGCCCGCCACCACGGTTACCTGTCGGCGCTGGCCGCCCGCGGCCTCGACGCCGACCCCGGGCTGCGCGTGGAGCTGGACACGCTCACCATGGAGGCGGGCCGGGAGGCGGCGCACCGGCTGGCCTCCTCGGGGCGGCCGTTCGACGGCGTGGTGGCGGTGACCGACACCGTCGCCATCGGCGTGCTGCGCGGCCTGGCCGACGCGGGGCTGCGGGTGCCGGACGACGTGCGGCTCGCCGGGTTCGACGACATCGCAGAGGCGGCGTACCTGGTGCCGTCGCTCACCACCGTGGCGCCCGACCACGCCTGGATGGCCGCGAAGGCGGTCGAGCTGGTGACGGCCCGCATCGCCGACCCCGGGCGGCCGACGGGGCGGTTCGTGGCGCCGTACGAGCTGGTGAGCCGCGAGTCCACCGTGTAGTCATTTGCCCGTTTTCTTAATTGATGTCAGGTGTGCCCCTCTTGGCTGTTACATTCGTGGGTCATTGATCACGGAGGGGCCCCCATCGTTAGGAGAACTGTGCTGAGAAAGACCTCCCTGCTCGCCACCGCGCTCGTGATGATGGGCACCACGCTGACGGCCCCCATCGCGACCGCGTCGGTGACAGGCAAGGACGTCACGGACGCGGTCGGCAAACGCGGCGTCACCTGGCGGCCGTGCAAGGAGGAGCCCAGCGTCGAGTGCGCCACGCTGAAAGTGCCCGTCGACTGGTCCAAGCCCAACGGGCCCACCATCGACCTGGCTCTGGCACGGCGCAAGGCCAAGGACCCCTCCGCGCGGATCGGGTCGCTGCTCACCAACCCCGGCGGTCCTGGCAACTCCGGCGTCGACGGCATCCTGCGCCCCAGCGGGTTCAGCGAGGAGATCCAAAAGCGCTTCGACATCGTCGGCTACGACCCGCGCGGCGTCGCCCGCAGCGGCTCGGTCACCTGCACCGCCTCGGTCTACAACCAGATGCCGGACCCGGTGATGAAGAGCCAGGCCGACTTCGACAAGTGGCTGGCCTTCGACAAGAAGCTGCGCGCCGACTGCCGCAAGCGCACCGGCCCCCTCTACGACCACCTCGACTCGGTCAACGTCGCCCGCGACATGGACGCCATCCGCGCCGCGCTGGGCGAAGCGAAGCTGACCTCGTACGGCGTCTCCTACGGCACGCTCGCCCAGCAGATGTACGCCGAGCTGTTCCCGAACCGCATCCGCGCCATGGTGCTGGACAGCAACATGGATCACAGCCTGAACGTCAAGGCGTTCCAGGTGAGCGAGGCGGCCACCGTCCAGGACAGCTTCGACGAGTTCGTGGCCTGGTGCGAGCGCTCCGCAGACTGCGTCCTGAACGGCCGCGACATCCGCGCGCTGTGGAAGAAGCTCCTCGCCAAGGCCGAGCGAGGACAGCTCGTCTGGCCGGGCGGCGACGACAAAGTGAGCGCCCACAACCTGCTCTGGCTCGCCGTGATCATGAACGAGGCGCCGAACTGGCATCTGGAGGCCCAGGTGCTGCTCGCGCTGGACGGCGGTCCCGTGCCGGACGACATGCCGGGCCCGCCCGGCAACGGCCCGGTGAACGGCAGGTGGGCCGAGCTGCCCACCGCGATCCTGTGCCAGGACTTCGACCTGGGCCTGCGCGACTACAAGGAGTACGCCGCCATCATGCGGGCCGCCAACGCGGTGGCGCCCGACGTCCGCTACAACCCGATGCCGATGGGCGACATGCCGATCTGCCAGGGCCACCCGGTGACCAATGCGCAGCACCGGCTGCGCTACAAGGGCAAGGCGCCGCTGCTGGTGGCCACGTCCAAGCACGACCCCGACACGCCGTACCAGTGGTCGGCGAACGTGGCCAGGCAGCTCGGCCCGAAGGCGACGCTGCTCACGTACGAGGGGTGGGGCCACGGCATCTACGGCATGACCGAGTGCACCACCAAGGTCATGGACGCCTACCTCATCTCGCTGACCGTGCCCAAGCGGGGCATCCGCGGCCCGGCCGAGGAGCCGCAGCCGAAGAGCTGAGGACGGGCGTTTCCCGGGGAACGGGGTCGCGCGCGAGTGCGCCGCGCGGCCCCGTTCCGCCGTGTCGCGGCCGTTTGCAGCCGTTTGCAGAAGTCGTTGACCCTGCGGAGCCCGGCGATCACACTGAGGGCGCCGCCGATGTGCATGCGTTGTCCGGCGGCGCAGGAATGTTAACGCTAACAGAAGCGTCGTGCCCCTCAGAAGGAGACGCATGTCCGCGACCCTGCCCCGCAGGACCGCCGTGGTGCTCGCCACGGCCTGCCTCCTGCTCACCTGCCTGGCCGCCGTCGCCCCCAAGCGGGCCACCGCGCTCGAACCGTTCACCGGCTACCTCATGGCCCACTTCACCGGCGAGTCCGCCAACGGCGAGCAGATCTACCTCGCCCACAGCGACGACGGCCTGCACTGGACCGACCTCAACAACGGGCAAGTCGTCTTACGCTCCACCGTCGGCACCCGCGGCGTGCGCGACCCCTCGCTCGTCCGCTCCCCGAACGGCGACCGCTACTGGATCGTCGCCACCGACCTGCGCATCGCCGGCGGCACCTCCTGGGACGACGCCGCCAACCGCGGCAGCACCTCGCTCGTCGTGTGGGAGTCGCGCGACCTCGTGAACTGGTCGTCCCCCTGGCTCATCAACGTGGCCGGCGCCATCCCCGGCGCGGGCAACGCCTGGGCGCCCGAAGCCATCTACAACCCGGCGACCGGCGACTACGTGCTCTACTGGGCCACCAACTCGCCCGTCAACGGCGTCAAGAAACACCGCATCTGGTACGTCCGCACCAGCGACTTCCGCTCCTTCACCACGCCTCAGCTCTACATCGAGCGCGGCGGCACCCAGGGCATCATCGACACCCAGATCATCGAGGTGCCCAGCGGCGCCGGCGGATACCGCTACTACCGGGCCTCCGCCGACGGCCACATCACGATCGAGGCGTCCGACTCGATCCTCGGCACATGGACGACCCTCGGCGACCTCTCCCACATGGGCATCACCAACGGCACCGGCGGCGGCACCGTCGTCGAAGGCCCCATGTGGGCCCGCTTCAACGACCGCGACGAATGGGCGCTGTGGCTCGACCAGTTCGCCACCGGCCGCGGCTACATGCCCATCACCTCCACCGACCTCGGCAGCACCCGCAACTTCCGCACCCGCAGCGACTACTCCATGGGCGGCAACCGCAAGCGGCACGGTTCGATACTCAGCATCACCGCCGCCGAGGAGAGCCGGGTGCTCGGCCGCTGGGGCGACAATGTGCCCATCAGCCGCATCCAGTCCTACAACTTCCAGGATCGCTACATCCGGCACGCCGACTTCGACGTACGCATCGACGCGAACGTCAGCCCCGCCCAGGACGCCCAGTTCCGCCTGGTGCCCGGACTGGCCGGCGGGTCCGGCACCGTGTCGTTCGCCTCGGTCAACTACCCCGGCTACTACCTGCGCCACTACGGTTTCGACCTGACGCTGGCCGCCGACGACGGCAGCGGCACCTTCGCCGCCGACGCCACGTTCCGGCCGGTCGCCGGGCTCGCCGACTCCTCGTGGACCTCGTACCAGTCGGTCAACTACCCCGACCGCTACCTGCGCCACTACGACTACCTGCTACGGCTCGACCCGATCAACGACGCGCAGGCCCGCGCCGACGCCACCTGGCGGCAGGTCACCGGCTGACGAGCGGTGAGACCGGCCCTCACGGGTAGGGGGCTTGCACGGCCGGAAGCGACGCCGCACGGCGCCTCTCATCGGCGGGCGGCGGCCCTGCCCGCCGACCCGGGCCGGGCGAAGACCCCGGTTACGGTCGGGACAGGGGCTCGGTGCCGGCCACTGGGCGGAGAAGTGCCGGCCACTGGGCGGAGAAGGTCGTGACGGGGACCTGGTGTCAGCCGTGTGGCGGAGAGATGACGGTCGTTGGGGGAGCGCGTGATGACGGCCGCGAGGCAGGCGGGGGACCCCCGCCTCCGGAGCCTGATCAGGGCGGCGAGGCGGGCGGGGGACCCGCATGCCCTGGACCTGGCCGAGGCCGCCGGACGGGACTGCCGCGCCGCCGACCTGGTGGTGGCGGCGGAGGAGGTCGGTGTGCGCGACCTGCGCCTGCTTGCGGCCATCGCCGCAACGCCGCGCGAGCTGTTCGTGCCGCCGCGCTCAGTGGCGCGCGCCTACGCGGACGAGCCCATCCCGCTCGCCCACGGCCAGCCCACCAGCCAGCCGTCCCTGGTCGCCCAGATGATCGACGCGCTGCGGCTGTCGGGCGGCGAGACCGTCCTGGAGATCGGCACCGGCTACGGCTACCAGACCGCGCTGCTGGCCCGGCTCGCCTGGCGCGTCTACTCCGTCGAACGCCTGCCCGACCTCGCCGCGCACGCCCGCGCCAACCTCGCCGCCGCGGGCATCACCGGCGTCGAAGTGCTGGTCGGTGACGGCACCGCCGGGCTGCCCGAGCACGCGCCGTACGAGGGCATCATCGTCTCCGCCGCCGCCCCCGAGGTGCCCGCCCCGCTGGCCGAGCAGCTCACCGAGGGCGGCCGCCTCATCATGCCCGTCATGGGGCAGATCGCCGACATCGTCACGCTCTTCACCAAGCGACGCGGACGGCTGGCGCAGATCCGCGAGGTGACACCCGCATCCTTCGTCCCCCTCATCCCCGGCCCGTAAGGGGAGGAAGCAGCCGTCGCCGTTCCCTTGGATGGCCGGGGGCCGCTCCCGTCGGCGTGGGCGTGCCGCTCCGCAACGGCGCGGGAGAGCCACCTCGCGACGGCACGGGCGTGGCGCCCCCTTCGGGGGTGGGGGGCATGGCGCCCCGTGACGGCGCTGTCGAGCGACCTCCTGACGGCACGGGGGTGGAGCCACCTGACGGCACGGGCGTGGCATGCCTCGACGGTGGGAGCGTGGCGCCCCTCGACCGTTACAGGCGAACCGCCCCCCGGACAGTGCGGGCCTGGCGTGCCCTGACGGCGCGGGGGATGGGAGGGCGGCGCACTGGGTGGGCGCGCGCTCATCCGGACCCGGCTACGGCGTGACGGCGCATGGCGACGGCGGACGGCGCGGCGGCGTGCGGGCGATCTGCGATGCGGCTGACGGTTGACGGTCAGCGCCTCCTGGTACGCCTCGCCCTCAAAGCCTGGGCCGCTGCGGGGGCGCGGAGGGGCCGCCGCGCCCCCCGCTGGTCCGGCCCCTCGGGGCGGGTTTGGGGGTGGTGGGGTGGGAAGGGGAGCCAGGTGAGCGTCACGCTTGCGCTGGCGGGTGACACGATGCTCGGCCGGGGCGTCGCCGACCTGCTGGCGAAGTCCACCGACCCCGGGGACTACGTGTCGGACGCGGTCCGCGCGTACCTCTCCGAGGCCGATCTCACGCTGCTCAACCTCGAATGCTGCCTGTCCGATCGCGGCAGCCCGTGGCCGGCGCCGGGCAAGATCTTCCACTTCCGCGGCCCGCCGCGAGCCGCCGACCTGCTCGCCGAGCTGGGCGTGGGCTGCGTGACGCTGGCCAACAACCACGCGCTCGACTTCGGGTACGACGCGCTCCTGGACACCCTCGCCCACCTGCGACGGGTGGAGATCCGCGCCGCCGGAGCCGGGCCCGACCTGGAGAAGGCGCGCGAGCCCGTGCTGCTCGACGTGGGCGGACTGCGCCTGGCCGTGATCTCCGTGACCGACCATCCCGACGACTTCGCGGCCACATCCCAACGGCCCGGCGTGGCTTACGCGGACCTGCCCGCCGGGGTGCCCTCCTGGCTGACCGGCACGGTGTCCGGGGCGCGGGCGGAGGCGGACGTCGTGCTGGTCAGCCCGCACTGGGGGCCGAACATGACGACCGAGCCGCTGCCGTACATCCGGTCCGCCGCGAGCATCCTGGCCAGCGCCGGCGCCACGCTGATCGCCGGGCACTCCGCGCACGTCCCGCACGGGGTGGCGCCGCCCGTCCTGTACGACATGGGCGACTTCCTCGACGACTACGCCGTGGACCCCGACCTGCGCAACGACCTGTCGCTGCTGTTCCTGGTCACCATCGACGAGCTCGGGCCGCTCCAGCTGCGCGCGGTGCCGCTCAAGCTCGACTACTGCCGTACGACCCTGGCCAGGGGCGACGAGCGGGCCTGGCTGGCGAGCCGCTTCACGGCGGTCTGCGCCGCGCTGGGCACGAAGGTCGTGTGGGAGGACGGCAGCCTCCTGGTCGACCTCCGCTGACCCCGCACTGCCCAACGGACGCCCGTCAAGCCTCGCGCTCCGGTGGCCGCGGCGAGCGTTCGTCCTCGGCAGGGCGGGTCTCACCGGGCCACAGGGCGGCCATGAAACTTTCAGCGCCGTCCTGCAACTGGCGCACAGCATCTGACCTGCGATGACGCCCCCATCCGCAAGCGATGTGCTTTGCGGGCTTGCGGCCCTGTGCTTCACTGCTCCTGCGGACGGGAAAGCGCTTACCGTAAGTCGGTAAGCGCTTGCCAAGCCGCTCCCCAGGCGGCGCCGAACACCGGGCGCGCCGCTCGATGCCCCATGCCGTATCGCGAGAGGGAGTTCACCGTGCGTAAAAACAGGAGGCTGGCCACCGCTCTGGCCGCGGCGCTCGTCGCGGGCAGCGGGATGGTGACCGTGCTCGCCACCGCCGCATCGGCGGCACCGTCCAACGGGAACTACACGCTGGTCAACGCCGGCAGCGGCCTGTGCGCCGCGGTGCCGGGGCAGAGCACAGGCGACGGCGTGCAGCTCGTGCAGGCGTCCTGCTCGGGCGGGGCCGGGCAGGTGTTCGCGGTCACCGCGTCCGGCGGCGGCTACCAGATCAAGGCCGCGCACAGCGGCAAGTGCCTCGGCGTCAAGGACGCCTCCACCAGCGCGGGCAAGGCCGTGCAGCAGGAGACGTGCACGGGCGCCGCCTCCCAGACCTGGCAGCTCACCGAGTCCGGCTCGAACTACCGGGTCGTCAACTCCAACGGCGGCAAGTGCCTGAACGTCAAGGACAACTCCACCTCGTCAGGTGCCGCGCTGCAACAGAACTCCTGCGACTCGGCCGCCACCAAGCAGTGGACGCTCAAGGCGGCAGGCGGCGGCAACCCCGACCCCAACCCCACCCCTACCGTGACGCCGACCAGCGGCGACGGTGACGGCAGCGGCCCGTGGCCGTCCGACACCGGCAGCGTGCGCCTGACCGAGACCCAGCGGCTCGGCTCGTTCTTCGACGGCGGGATGAAGCGCTACTACGGCATCGGCGACGGCGGCCAGAGCGAGAGCCAGGACCCGATGTTCGTCGTGCCGAACGGCGGCACCATCCAGAACGTCATCATCGACGCCCCCGCGGGCGACGGCATCCACTGCGAGGGCTCCTGCACGATCCGCAACGTCTGGTGGAACGACGTCGGCGAGGACGCCGCCACGTTCAAGAGCTCCAGCTCCTCGGCCACGTACCTGGTGGACGGCGGCGGCGCGAAGTCCGGCAGCGACAAGGTGTTCCAGCACAACGGCGCCGGCACGCTGACCATCAAGAACTTCCAGGTGCACAACTCCGGCAAGCTCTACCGGGCCTGCGGCAACTGCTCGACCTCCTACCAGCGGCACGTGGTGATGGACGGCATCACCGCCCGCTCCACCAAGGTGCTGGCCGGCATCAACTCCAACTGGGGCGACACCGCCCGCTTCAGCCGGATCACCGTATACGGCAGCGCCACCATCTGCGAGCGCTACAAGGGCGTCCCCAAGGGCCAGGAACCCACCAAGATCGGCTCCGGCCCCGATGGCACCCACTGCCTCTACCGCGAATCCGACATCACCTACCGGTGAAAAGCGTGCGAGGCGGGCGGGCGGGTGAGGGCGCCCGTCCGGCCCGGGGTGCCGAGGCCGCCGCACGTACTGTGAGAGCCATCGCCGGGGAGGGCGGCACGGCCGTCCCCGTCATCGCCGACGTCACCTCCGACCAGGCCTGCGCGGACGCGGTCGCCGAGACAGTGGTCGCGTTCGGCACGCTCGACGCGGCCGTCAACTGCGTCGCGTCCGGCGACCGCAGCGGCGTGTTCGACACCACGCCCGAGCACTACGACCGGCTCATGACCGTCAACCTCACTACGACAGCGAGCCGGTCACCTCCGGGCCCCCGGGGGAGTGAGCGGGCGGGTGGCCTCGTGTACCCGCCAGTGCGGGCGCGGCGCCGGAGCCCCGGCCGAGGGCGCGCCGAGCGCACGCGAGATGCTGCGCGCGGTCGTCGTCATCGCCGGGATCAGCGCGTGCGGTGAGGCGGAGCCGCTCGGCACGGTGACGCCGACCGCAGCCACCACCTTGTCGCGCGGCCCCCTGATCGGCACGGCCACGGCCATCACCCCGTAGGTGAGCTGGCTCTCCACGACGGCCACCCCCGACCTGCGCACCTCGGCGAGGAAGCGCCGCAGCTCGTCGGGGTCGGTCAGCGTTTTCGCGGTGTAGCTGCGCAGCTCGGAGGCCAGCAGCTCCTCCTGGAACTCCTGCGGCGCGTACGCCAGCAGCACCAGCCCGGTGCCGGTGGCGTGCAGCGGCCAGCGCCCGCCCTGACGGCTCGGCACGGGGACGGTGTCGCGGGCGCGCAGCGACTCGACGTAGATCACGTCATGCCCGTCGGGCACGCCGAGGTGGATGTTGGCGCGCAGCGCGTGCTGAAGGTCGTGCAGGTACGGCAGCGCGATCTCGCGCAGCCGACCGCCCTGGGGCGCCAGCGTGCCCAGCTCCAGGATGCGCAGGCCGATGCTGTACTTGCCGTCGCTGTGCCGGATGAGCGCGCCCCAGCAGCGCAGCTCGTTGAGCAGCCGGTGGGTGGTGCTGAGCGTGAGACCGGACCGGCGGCTGATCTCGCTGAGCGACAGCGCCAGGTTCTCGGCGTCGAACACGCCGAGTATGGACAGCACTCGCTGCGCCGATGTCAGGCGATGGGACTCCGCGGACCGGTCTGCCAGGACAGTCACCTGCTCACCTGCCTGTCCGTTGATCGGGTTACGTGAGTGTTAACACAGGCTACCCAAGCCGACAACTCACCGATAGTGCACAGAAATCTCTCTGAATTGTCGTCCCGTACGCGGGAACCGCCTTTCCGCCCGGCCTTTTCGCGTGCTCGCAAATGCCTCGTCCACCGGCCCAGAAGGCAGGCCCGGCGGGCCTTGACGAGCCCCTTCAAGCGGCCCTTCCGCCTCATGAAAGCCGCGGTCCCGGCGTTCTAGATTGCGCCGAACAGGAGGTGCGAGCGGGATGTCCGGCCGAATTCCCGGACCGCCCGGCCCAGCCGTCCGGGCGGCGGAAAGCCGCGGCCCGGCGCGGCCGTGACGCGGGCGATCGGGCCGACCCCTCGCAACGCGCTCGGCGCCGTCCCGCGACGGGCCGACCGGTCAGCGGCGGAGGCCGAGGGCTTCCGCGGCGGTCGCCAGGGCGGCGAGGTGGTCGTCGACCGTGGCCAGCCCGGCCCGCATGGTGTCGATGGCGATGTGGGTGGCCCCGGACTCGCGCCACCGATCCGCCAGCCGCGCCACCTCGTCGGGATCGCCCCGCCAGGGGAGCCGCCCTTCCATGCCGAGCGCGGCCGGGTCGCGTCCCGCCTGCGCGGCGGCCTCCTCGACCACCGCCTTCGCCTCGTCGAGGCGCGGCCCCGGCGACATCTGCGGGAACCAGCCGTCGGCCAGCCGCCCCGCACGGCGGTAGGCGGCCGGCGACTGCGCGCCGATCCAGACGGGGATCGGCCGCTGCACCGGCAGCGGCGCCAGCCCGGCTCCGGTGACGCGGTCGAACTCGCCCTCGAACGTGATCGACTGCTCGGTCCACAGCCGCCGCATGAGCGTGATCTGCTCTTCCGCCCGGCGTCCCCGGGTGGAGAAGTCCTGGCCGAGCGCCTCGTACTCGACCCGGTTCCAGCCCAGCCCGACGCCCAGGCGGAACCGCCCCTCGGCGAGCAGATCGACCTCCGCCGCCTGCTTGGCGACCAGCGCCGTCTGCCGCTGCGGCAGGATGATGATGCTGGTGACCAGCTCGAGCTTGGTGATCGCGGCGAGGTAGCCGAACATCACCAGCGGCTCGTGGAAGGTGGTGCGCACGTCGTACGGGCCGTCCCAGCCCGTGTGCACCGCGGGGTCCGCGCCGAGCACGTGATCGAAGGCCATCACGTGGGCGTAGCCGAGCTCCTCCACGCCCTGGCCGTAGGCGCGCAGCGCGCCCACGTCGCCGCCGAGCTCGATCTGCGGGAAGACGACACCGATGCGCATGCGTACTGCCTCCAAGGAAATCCGAGGGAAACGGCTCGATCGACCAGCACCATCTTCATCAAAAAGCGCACCACTCACATGCGCGACGCTCCGGGCGGCCCCGGCCGGTGATCCGACCTGTTCCGGACCGGCGGTAACCTACGCAGCAAGCCGCGAGGAGATGGTCACCGATGAACAGGGCCGAAGGCGACAAGCACCTTCACGTCACGCCGCCCAAGACGTGGGCGGCCGGTCTGCCCGGGGTCACCCACGCGCTGCAGTACTCCCTGGGCCAGACCACCGTCCGGCGCACGGCGCTGACGCTGCTCAACGTCAACCAGACGGCCGGCATCGACTGCCCCGGCTGTGCCTGGCCGGAGCCGGGCCGCAGGCACCGCAACGAATACTGCGAGAACGGCGCCAAACACGTCACCGACGAGGCCACCTCACGCCGGGTGACCCGCGACTTCTTCCGCGAGCACCCGATCTCCGAGCTGGCCGGCCGCAGCGACCAGTGGCTCAACCAGCAGGGCCAGGCTCACCGAGCCCATGGTCAAGCGCCCCGGCAGCGACCACTACGAGCCGATCGGCTGGGACGAGGCGCTCGGCCTGCTCGCCGGCGAGCTGCGCACGCTCGACGACCCCGACCAGGCGCTCTTCTACACCTCTGGGCGGCTCGGCAACGAGGCCGCGTTCCTGCTGCAGCTCTTCGCCCGCGCGTACGGCACCAACAACCTGCCCGACTGCTCCAACATGTGCCACGAGTCCAGCGGCCACGCGCTCATCGAGACGCTGGGCGTCGGCAAGGGCAGCGTGAGCCTGTCGGACATCCACGAGTCCGACCTGGTCTTCGTCGTCGGCCAGAACCCCGGCACCAACCACCCCCGCATGCTCTCCGCCCTCGAGGAGACCAAGCGCTCCGGCGGGCGCGTCGTCGCGGTCAACCCGCTGCCCGAGGCCGGGCTGATGCGCTTCAAGAACCCGCAGAAGCCGCGCGGCATCATCGGGCGCGGCACCCGCATCGCCGACGAGTTCCTGCAGATCCGGCCGGGCGGCGACCTCGCGCTGTTCCAGGCGCTCAACCTGCTGCTGCTCCAGGCCGAGGACGAGCGCCCGGGTACGGTGCTCGACCACGCCTTCATCGAGGCGCACACGACCGGGTTCGACGAGTTCGCCGCGCACGCGCGTACCCTCGGCTGGCCCGACCTGCTCGCCGCCACCGGCCTCGACCGCGCGCAGATCGAGCGCGTGCACGAGATGGTGCTGAGCAGCAAGAAGATCATCGTGTGCTGGGCGATGGGCCTGACCCAGCACAAGCACGGCGTGGCCACCATCCGCGAGATCGTCAACTTCCTGCTGCTGCGCGGCAACATCGGCCGGCCAGGCGCGGGCGTGTGCCCGGTGCGCGGCCACAGCAACGTGCAGGGCGACCGCACGATGGGCATCTGGGAACGCCCGCCGCAGTCGTTCCTCGACGCGCTGGAGAAGGAGTTCGGCTTCACGCCGCCGCACAAGCCCGGCTTCGACACGGTCGGCGCCATCCAGGCCATGCTGGACGGCCGCGCCCGGGTGTTCCTCGGCGTGGGCGGGAACTTCGTCCGCGCCACCCCCGACAGCGCCGTCACCGAGCGGGCCATGCGCGCCTGCCGCCTGACCGCCCACATCTCCACCAAGCTCAACCGCTCCCACACCGTCTGCGGCGAGACCGCGCTCATCCTGCCCACGCTCGGCCGCAGCGACCGCGACGTGCAGGCGAGCGGCGAGCAGTTCGTCACGGTCGAAGACTCCATGAGCCAGGTCCACGCCTCGCGCGGCCGGCTCGACCCCGCCTCGCCCCACCTGCTCAGCGAGGTCGCCATCATCAGCCGGCTGGCCCGCCGCGTGCTCGGCGACAATCCGGACATCCCGTGGGAGACGTTCGAGGCCGACTACGGCACCGTGCGCGACCGCATCGCCCGCGTCGTGCCCGGCTTCGAGGACTTCAACGCGCGCGTCGCCGAGCCCGGCGGCTTCCGCCTGCCCAACCCGGTCAACGAGCGGGTCTTCCGCACTGAGAGCGGTAAGGCCGTCTTCACCGCCAACGCCTTCACCAAGCTGGAGGCCCCGCCCGGCCACCTCATCCTGCAGACGCTGCGCTCCCACGACCAGTGGAACACCGTTCCTTACTCCGACGACGACCGCTACCGCGGCATCCGCCACAGCCGCCGTGTCGTGCTCGTCAACCCCGACGACCTGGCCGAGCTGGGCTTCGCCGACCGTGACGTGGTCGATCTCGTCGGCGTCTGGCACGACGGCGTCGAGCGCCGCGCGCCCGGCTTCACCGTGGTCGCCTATCCGGCCGCGCGCGGCTCGGCCGCCGCCTACTACCCGGAGACGAACGTCCTGGTGCCGCTCGACAGCGTGGCCGACGGCAGCAACACCCCGACCTCGAAGTCGGTCATCGTCCGGCTGGAGCGCCCGGCGTCGTAGGCCGGGCCGGTCGGAGGTGCGGCGGTCTCAGCCGAGTTCACGTGTGATCAGCGCGAACGAGGCGGCGCCCATGAGCACGTACGCGAGCGTCAGCAGCACCGCCCCCGCCACGACCAGCACGCGGCGGCCCAGCGGCGGCCTCCCTGACATGTCGTCATCGTGCATAACCGGACGCTAGCATCCGATCACGGTGGGTCACCCCAGAAGTCGGGGAAAGCCGTCGCGCGGCGGAGACAGGCCGCCCCGAGGGCGCGATGCGTCACACCGCGCCGGACCCACCTCGGGGCGGAGCTTTGCGGGGCCGGGCTCAGCGCAGGGGGTCGAACTCGCGCAGCGCGGCGGGCTGCTTGCCCGTGGTGATCTGCTCGGCCAGCAGCCGCCCGGTGGCCGGGCCGTGGGTCATGCCCCACATGCCGTGCCCGCCCGCGACGTACACGCCGGGCAGCCGGGTCGCGCCGACCAGCGGGCGCCCGTCCGGCGTGACCGGCCGCGGACCCACCCAGACGTCCGTGCGCTCCTCCCACCGGACACCGTCGAGCAGCGGCCGCGCCGAGGCGATGATCGCCTCAAGCCGGGCCGGCACCAGCGGCGCGTCGGGGGAGCGGAACTCCATCGTCCCGGCCACCCGCAGCTTGCCCTGGTACGGCGTGCACGCCACCCGGACCTCCGGCAGGTAGATCGGCCCGGGAACGGGACGATCGACCGGCACCGTGAAGGAGTAGCCGCGGCCCGCGCGGACCGGCGTGCGCACGCCCCACTTCGCGGCCAGGCGAGGCAGCCACGCGCCGGTCGCCACGACCACCGCGTCCGCCGTCAGCGTCGTGCCCTTGGCCGAGCTCACGGTGACCTGCCTGCCGTCGCTGCGCACGTCGGTGACCTCGAAGGCGTACACGGTGGCGCCCCGCTTCATCACCGAGTCGCCGAGCGCGTGCACGAACGCGCCGGGATCGACGTACCGCTCGCCGTCGAGCCGCACGCCGGCGGTCAGCGCATCGGACGCGAGCGGCACGTGCTCGACCAGCCGTTCCCTGCCGAGCGGGACGTGCGCGACCTGCTGCCCGGCGGCGGAGATGCGGCGCAGCTCGTTGAGCAGCGCCCGCGCCTGCTTCGGCGTGCGGAACGCCGCCGTGATCGGGGCGTGCACGAGCGGCGCACGTACGCCGTTGTACGTGAGCACGTCGAACGCCTCGATGCTCTCCTCGTTGAGCGGCAGGTTGGCGCGCACGGCCCGGGTCCACGACGGCCACCGGCAGTTGGCGGCGAACTTCAGCAGGAACGACCACAGCCCAGGGTCGAGGGTGACCGGAACGTGCAGCGGAGCGGAGGGGTTCAGCAGCGAGCGCAGCCCGTACCGCAGCACGGAGGGCTCGTTGAGCGGGATGGCCAGCCCGGGGGAGATCCACCCGGCGTTGCCCCAGGACGCACCGGCCGCCACGCCCTTGCGGTCGACCACCTCGACCTCGACCCCGCGTTCCTGCAGGAACCACGCCGTCGACAGGCCGACGATGCCCGCGCCCACCACGATCACCTTGCGCGGCCAGCCGCTGGTGCCGTCGACCATGGCGCCGTCTCCTTCCAGCTTTCGGAAGACTCGCTTCTTACGGTGACAGGATGACCGTCCGCGGGCGGGTGAGCGCTGTGCGATCAGGACAATTCAGCCGCGCCGATTGTGCGCTTCCCACAACCGGGTCATTCGCCGAGCGCGGCGAGCTGGATGATCATGGCGAGGCGCTGGCGGGCGTCGTCCAGGTCGAGCGGGGTGATCTCGCCGATCTTGCGCAGCCGGTTCCTGACCGTGTTGGGATGCACGCCGAGCCGCTCCGCCGCCGCGACCGGGTCGCCCTGCGCCTCCAGCCAGGCCCGTAGCGTCGCCACATAGCGGGTGCCGTGCCGGGCGTCGTGCCGCCGCAACTCGCCGACCGGGCCGCGCGCCGGGGTCCGTCCGGTACGCGCGGCGGCCCGCAGCCGCTGCAGCAGGATGTCACCCCACGACTCGTCGTACACCGGCGGTGCGCCGCCCGCGCTCTCGTGCAGCGCCAGGCACTCGTCCGCCTCCTGCCGCCCGGCCGGCAGCTCCGCCGCCCCGGCCGGCGCGCCGATCCCGGCCACCAGCTCCACCTCCGCGGGCAGCGCCGCCTGCAGCGCCGCCACCCACGCCAGCGCCCCCTGCGCCTCCTCGCCCGGCAGGATCGTGTACAGCGTGTTGCCGAGCAGCGTGCTGCGGCCCGGCCGCGACCAGCCGAACCCCGTGGTGGCCCGGTCGAACGCCAGCAGCAAAGCGGCCGCCCGGTCTCTCGCGGCGCCCGCGCGTACCGCGATCACCCGCATCGGCCCCGGCGCAAGCCCGAGCTGGCTCAGCGCGGTCACCGCGTCGGCGCTGCCCTCCAGCAGCCGGATCACCAGATCCGACTCCACCTGCCGCTCCAGGTCCGCGCTCGCACGCGAGCGCAGCAGGTGCAGCGCCACCGTACGGGCTCCGTCGGACAGCGCGGTCAGCCGCCGGCCCGTCAGCGGCCGGTCGCACGTCGCCCACACCGTGCCCAGCACCTCGCGCCCGGCCCGCGCCGCCACCGCCATCCGCCCCGTCAGCCCGTGCTCGGGGTCCGGCTCCACGAAGATCGGCTCGTCGGACGCGGCCAGCCGGCTCAGCACCCCGCGCGCCTCGAACAGCTCACGCAACCGCTCGGGCACCTGCCGGGCCAGGATCGTCTCGAGCCGCGCCGGGTCGCCCGCCTGCTGCGAGCGCGAATACGCCAGCACCCGCGACAGCCGGTCCTCGATCGTCACCGCCGCCCCGACCACGTCCGCCAGGCTGTCGGCCAGCGCGAACAGGTCCGTCGGGCCCCGCCCCGACTCGGTCTCCCTGCCCTCCAGCACCAGCCCGAACACGATCCCCGCGAGCTGGCTCCACGACACCGCCGGATCCACCAGCAGCACCGCCACCCCGGCGTCCTGCGGCACCTCGCGCGCCGCCTCATCGCCCGCGCGCACCAGCACCGCCGTGGCACGGGCCTCCCGCGCCCACGCGATCGCCTCGGCGACCGAGGCCGCGCCCACCGCCAGCAGCACGTCGCCCACCACCCGGCGCTCGTCCGTGGGGTCCGGCATCGCCACGCTGCGCAGCTGCACCGTGCGGGCGTCCGTCCTGCCGGCCAGGCGCACGCCGTACCCGCCCAGCACGTTGACCAGGCGGTCCAGTCTGACCACGGGCGTTCGACCTCCTGCTCGTCGCGTGTGCGAGGGTGGCGGGACGGCTTGCTGCCGCCGTCCCGCCACGCGAATCTGCCCGCTTTAGGCTGCTTCGTACCGACGCTGGCAGGTGATGCAGAACTTGGCCAGCGGCCGGATCTTCAACCGCTCGTACGGGATGCCCGCCTCACAGCCCGAGCACCGGCCGTACGTGCCGTCCTTGACCCGCTCCAGCGCCTGCGAGAGTTCGGCGATCGCGCGGTCGGCGGCGGCCAGGTTCACCATCAGCTCCTGGTACTGGGCGTCGGCGCCCGTGCCGCCCTCCGCCTCGGCCTGCAGGCCGAGCAGCTGCCGGCTGCGCCGTTCGAGCTGCTGCTGCAGCTCCTCGCGCAGTTCCTGAAGCTGCACGCTGCTGAGGTGAGAGTCGGTCATGACGATTCCCCTTTCTAGAGGACTGGTTGGGGGGACTGGCTTGTGGGAGCACCGGGAGGAGCACGGCGGGTCGTGCCGCGGTGCGTTCATCGGCCGTACCGGGTGATCTCCGGCAGAAGGTCCGGCCGCCGGCCGATGAGGGACAGGCCGCGGATGGTCGCGTGCTCGGGCTCCGGCGCCGCGTGGACCGGCATGCGCAGGGCCGGCTGCAGGCGCTGCAGCAGCCGCTGCTGCCGGGCACCGCCTCCCGTGACGGTCAAGGACGGCACGGCCCGGCGTACGTCGTCGGGCAGCCGCCGCACCAGCGCCGCGGTCATCTCCACGACCCCGTCCAGCGCGTACGGCAGCAGCCCCGCACTCGTCGTGGCGCCGAGCTGCAGCGCGGCCGCGTCGCACACGGAGCCGCCGCACACCGCCACGGCCTCCACGATCCCCGCGCCCACGTCGAGCAGCAGGAACGGCTGCGGCCCTGAAACGTCCAGCCCGGCCCCGACGGCGGCGGCCACCGGCTCATCCACCAGCCACACCGCCACCCCACCCGCGACGCCGCTCACGTCCTCGGAGTCCACGGCCGAGTCACCGGGAGAGGTACCGGCAGGGGAGGCCGCCGGGTGACGGGCGGGATCGCCGGCTGCCGGGCCACCGATCCCGCCCGCTCTCCCGCCGACGGTGGCGGGAATCGGCGTGGTGGCGGGGCGGCCCGTGACGGCCTCGATGACGGCGGCGTGCACGGCGCGGCGGTCGCTCTGGGTCGCCGCCAGCGGGACGCCGACCAGCACCCGTTCCACGGGTTCGTCGTCGGGAGGTCTTGCGTCCTGGAGCGCCTCGCGTACCAGCCGGAGGCATGCGGCCGGGTCGGCGACCATGCCGTGGCGAAGCGGGCGTACCCGGGCCTCGGGGTCCTGGGACGAGGCGGCGAGCACCTCCGACGGACGGCCGGCGATGGCGGCTCCGCGCGAGGTGCGGGTCCACGCCGTACCGAGGTCCAACGCCACGAAGCCGCCCCCGTATTTCGCGGACTCCTGCGCCGGGCTCATGCCCCGCCTCCTGCGCGACGTCGATCCCACCGGACTCCGCTGGTCCGTTGTTGCAATGACCTGATCACGGCCATGACTGACTGGCTCCTTGCTGTAGCGAAACGACGGGGAACGGCACGATCGCCGCCCCACGAACTCGACCGCCCGCCCCTCCTCCCCACCGCGAACCCGCGCAGGGGCGGCCCCGGCATCCCGCGCCGGCCGCACCACGGCCCTCGACGTCCAGCGCGCGAGCGTCCGGCCCAAGGGCAGGGCGTCGGCCCGCCGGCCCGGTCATCGCGCTCCCGGCCCGACGCCGGCCGGCAGGCCGGACGCCGGCTCGCGGAGCCGCTCACCGGCCGGACACGGGCGAGACGTCCGGGCCACGGCCGGACTGGCATGCTCTGCGCGCAGGGCGTTCCTGCACGCGCCGGATCACCGGCCGGTCACGCGGCCAGACGTCGGGAGCGTGCCGATCGGAGCTTCTGGCGATCGGCCGCAACCAGTGCGCGCAGGGGTGAGCGCCGGACCTCCGGGCCGGTGAGGCGCCGGTTGCCCGGGAGCACCTGCGGGACGGTCAGCCGAAGCGCCACATCCCCTAGTGCCGGTCAGTCCCGCGCTCCAGCACAGCCGGAGCACGCCGAACGCCCAGCTTCGCCGAGACGTGCCGGCGCCGGTCTCGCCGAGTCACGAACGGCGAGGGCACGGCGTGTCACGCCTGCTCCGGTCCGGGCATGCGCGTTCCGGGCCTGTCCAGAGCGTGGCTGGGCCGGGCCGAGGATGTCGCGGGTCGCGAAGGGAGGAGGGGTCAGGAAAGCGGCGGGCTGCGGGAGCCCGCGGTGCGGTGGCCGACCTGCTGCGGGTCGCGGATCGCCGGGCCGTCGGAGCCGGGCGAGGGCAGGAGCGCCAGGTGGGCGGCCTCGCCGTTGCGCGTGCCGCGCAACGGCGGCCACAGCGACAGCGTGTGGTGCTCACGGGCGTTGCCCGCCTGCGGCGGCAGGCTGGACAGCTTGTCCTTGTACGCGCCCGCGAGCCACACCTGCCCGGCGGACGTGCCGGACAGGCCCGCCGGCCCGCCGCCGTACCAGGCGACGGAGAACGCGCCGGCCACCAGCAGGGACAGCAGGACCAGGCCCATCACGCCGTCGCGCGGCGAGATGAACCTCCGTGAGGTGATCCCTGGTCCCGTCATACGGCCGACCATAGCCCAGGAAGTGGGAAAAGGCATGCCCCGCCTTCCCAGGCCCCGCCTTCCCAGGCCGCGCCCGAGCCTGCGCGCCCGAGCCTGCGCGCCCGAGCCTCCGAACTTGAGCCTGAGCCCGGATCCGAGGCCGAGCCCGACGTCGAAGGCCGAGCCGGCAACCAGGGCTCGGGCTCGCGGTCAGAGGTAGTGGCCGATGTTCTCTTCGCGCCGTTCCTGCGGCGTGCGCGGTGTCGCCTTGGCGACCGCGTTCGGGCGGGTCTCCGGGCCGGCCTCGCGCCCGGGTCGAGGACGGTGATGGTGAGGTCGTCGTCCCGGACCGCGACGTGCGCGCGCTGCCCCTCGCGGAGCGTCCCGTTGAGCAGCAGCCGGGAGAACGTGTTGTCCAGCGTGCGCTGGATCATCCGGCGCAGCGGCCGGGCGCCGAAGGCCGGCTGGTAGCCCTCGCGGGCCAGCCAGTCGATCGCGGCGGGCTCCATCTCCAGCTCCACGCCCTGCGCGTGCAGCCGCCGCCTGGTCTCCTCCAGCAGCAGCGAGGTGATCTCGCGGAGCTGCTCGGCGTCCAGGCCGCGGAACATGATGATCTCGTCGATCCGGTTCAGGAACTCGGGCCTGAACCGCTGCTGCAGCAGCCGCATGAGCTGGCCCCGCAGCTCACGGGAGGCCTCGCCGGGATGGGACATGATGAGGTCCGCGCCGATGTTCGACGTCATGATCAGCACGCTGTTCCTGAAGTCGACCGTGCGGCCCTGCGAATCGGTCAGCCGCCCGTCGTCCATCACCTGCAGCAGCAGGTTGTACACGTCGGTGTGCGCCTTCTCGATCTCGTCGAGCAGGATCACCGAGTACGGCCTGCGCCGCACCTGCTCGGTGAGCTGTCCCGCCTCCTCGTAGCCGACGTAGCCGGGGGGCGCGCCGACGAGACGGGAGACCGTGTGCCGCTCCTGGAACTCGCTCATGTCGAGCCGGATCATCCGGTCCTGCTCGCCGAAGAGCGCCTCGGCCAGGGCACGGGCCAGCTCGGTCTTGCCGACGCCGGTCGGCCCGAGGAACAGGAACGATCCGATGGGCCGGTTGGGGTCGCTCATCCCGGCGCGGGAGCGGCGCACGGCCTCGGCCACCGCCCGTACCGCCTCGTCCTGGCCGATGACCCGCCGGTGCAGGTGCTCTTCGAGGCCGAGCAGCCGTTCGCGCTCCTCCTGGGTGAGCTGGGCGACGGGGATGCCGGTGGCGCGGGAGACGACCTCGGCGATGTCCTCAGGGGTGACCTCGGCGAAGCCGCAGCGGTTGCTCCTGGCCTGCTCGATGCGGGCCTTGAGCTCAAGGATCTCGTCGCGCAGCTCGCGGGCGCGGTCGTAGTCCTCGCGTTCGACCGCCTGGTCCTTCTCGCGCTGCCGGTGCTCCAGGTCCTCCTCCAGCTCGCGGGTGCCCGCCGGGGTGGTCCCGGTCTGCAGCGCCACCCTGGCGCCCGCCTGGTCCATGAGGTCGATGGCCTTGTCGGGCAGGAACCGGTCGGGGATGTAGCGGTCGGACAGCTCCACCGCGGCCACCAGCGCGTCGTCGGTGAACTTGACCTGGTGGTGCGCCTCGTACCGGTCGCGCAGGCCGCGCATGATCTCGATGGTGTCCTCGACGGTCGGCTCGGGCACCAGGATGGGCTGGAAGCGGCGTTCGAGCGCGGCGTCCTTCTCGATGTACTTGCGGTACTCGTCGAGCGTGGTCGCGCCGATGACGTGCAGCTCACCGCGGGCGAGCGCGGGCTTGAGCATGTTGGAGGCGTCGATCGCGCCCTCCGCGCCGCCGGCGCCGACGATCGTGTGCAGCTCGTCGATGAAGATGATCAGCTCCTCGCTGTGGGCGCGGATCTCCTCCATCAGCTTGCTCAGCCGCTCCTCGAACTCGCCGCGGTACTTGGTGCCCGCGACCAGGCCGGCCACGTCGAGCTGCACCACCCGCTTGCCGCGCAGCGTGTCGGGCACCTCGCCGCTGACGATGCGCTGCGCGAGGCCCTCCACGATGGCGGTCTTGCCGACGCCGGGCTCGCCGAGCAGCGCCGGGTTGTTCTTGGTACGCCGCGACAGCACCTCGACCGCCTGCGTGATCTCGTCGTCCCTGCCGATCACGGGGTCGATGCCGCCCTCGTCGGCGGCGGCCGTCAGGTCGATGCCGAACTGGTCGAGCGTCGGCGTGGTGCTCGGCTGCGGCGGCTGGTGCTGCATCGGCTCGGCGGCGCTCCTGCCCTCCTGGATGAACGACTCGGGGGTGAGCCGGGCATGGCGCAGCAGCCGTCCCGCCGCCGACAGCGGGTTGGCCGACAGCGCGAGCACCAGGTGCTGCGCCCCGATGTACGACGCCGCGGTGGCCCTGGCGGCCTGCCGCGCGTCCAGCAGGGCGCGCTTGGCGGCGGGCGCCAGGCGCACCGGGCCCTCGCGCGGCTCACGCTTGTCGGCGTTCTGCTCCACCTCTCTGGCCAGCGCCTCCGGATCGGCCCCGGCGTTCTCCAGCATCGCCCGGGTCGCCGCCACCTGGGTGGCGGCCCACAGCAGGTGCTCGGTGTCGAGATAGGCGGCGCCCCAGGATGCCGCCTTCTGGGCGGCGGTGCGCAGCAACTCGATGGCGTCCTCGCTGAGCAGCCGTTCGAGATCGACCCGCCGGTTGTACGGCGGCGGCCCGAACCCGAAGAACCTGGCCAGCAATTCGTCCATGGGGCCATAGCCGTAGTGCCAGTAATCACCAGAGGTCATGGGTCCCCCCTTCACATGACGTCGCTTCCGGGCCGCCTACCCCTGGCCGTACGCCGTAAGCACGGCGTTTCCTCTCGTGGGTGGGACGGGGGCGATCTCGCTCTGGAGGTGGCGGCGGGGCCCGCGCCGGCCTGGTCCTGGGCGCCTGCCGGACGCGCCGGCGCCGTTCCGGAGGTCAGCGCGGGGGAGTGCTCGCCTCGCCTCACCGGCCACGCCGGACGTGTCGGCGACGGCGTTCCCGGCTGTCACGGCGATCAGCGCGCACTACGGTAGGCGGGGCAACGCGCCGGCCGATCTTGCCTATCGGTGCGGCCCTATCGCCGTCCAGGGGTCGTCACAAACGAATCATGTCTGTTACTTGTTAATTCACCTTTGATCAGTTTCGATCGGTACTATGGCCGTCGGCAAGGAGGAGTATGACCAACGTGGCCACGGGCGCATCACCTGCCGAAGACCAGGCCGAGCAGCAGAACGGCCGAGCCGCCGGCGCGCGCCGGCTCCGACGCGGCGGGCAGGCTGCCGGACGAGCGCCGCAACCGGCTGGTGGAGCTGTTGCGGCGGCGCGGCATCATGCGCGTGCACGACCTGGCCACCGAGCTGGCGGTGTCGGCGATCACCATCAGACGTGACATCACGCTCCTCGCCGAGGAGGGCGTCATCCGCCGGGTACGCGGCGGCGCCGCGCTCACCGAGCCGCCCGCGCCCGAGCCGCAGCCCGCCCGCGAGCCGTCGGAGGCCCCCGCGCAGCAGGGCGGCCCGCTCACGGTGGGCATGGTCGTCCCCTCGCTCGACTACTACTACCCCGACGTGATCCGCGGCGTCCGCGAGGCGGCGGCCGCCGCCGGGGTGCGGGTGGTGCTGCGCGGGGCCACGTACCAGGTGGCCGACGAGCGGCGCCAGCTCGCCTCGCTCATCGAGTCCGTCGGCGTGGACGGACTGCTGGTCGCGCCCACCACCGAGAGCGACGAGGGCGAGGAGCTGGTCCGCTGGCTGCACTCGGCCGGTGTGCCGGTGGTGCTGATCGAGCGGGCCGCGGCCGTCGGCCCCTACCGGGAGGCGATGGAGTCCGTGGTCAGCGACCACGCGCTCGGCGCGGCGATGGCCGTACGCCACCTGGCCGTGCTCGGTCACCGCCGGGTCGGCCTGATCACCACGATCAGCAGCCCCACGGCCCCGCACGTCCGCGCCGGGTGGCGGCTGGCCTGCGAGGAGCTGGGGCTGGAGATGGAGGGCACGCCCCAGGCCCGTACGGTGGACCGCCGCGACCCCGGCTGGGCACAGGCGCTCGACGACGTGCTCGACGCCTGCCTGGCCTCTCGCACCAGGGCGCTGCTCGTGCACTCGGACCCCGAGGCCATCTCGCTGGTCGAGCGGTGCCAGGACCGCGGCATCCGGGTGCCGGAGGACCTGGCGGTGGTCACGTACGACGACGAGGTGGCCGAGCTGTGCGACCCGCCGCTCACCGCGATCCGGCCGCCGAAGACCGACATCGGGCGCGCCGCGTTCACGCTGCTCCTCGAACGCCTGCGCAACCCCGACAGGCCCGCGCACCGCGTCGTGGTCGGGCCGCAGCTCATCGTCCGCCAGTCGTCGTCCTGACCCGCCTACCTCGGGGGCAGGCGGGTCAAGGGGAGCGGGTCAGGACGGCAGGGGAGCGGGGTCGAAGGCGTCGCTCGTGCCGTCCGGCCAGGTCACCAGGCAGCGCGGGCCGTCCCACGCCACGGCGGGCGGCTCGCCGGGCTCGGACGCGCCGAGGTGGATCGCCGCCGCGTACCAGACGCCCGTACGGGCGGGGCCGCGCGTCGCCCGCCACGGCACCAGCGTCCAGTGGGCGAGCGGCGAGGCGTCGTCCGCCGAGGTGACCCCGCCGGCGTCCAGCCCGGCCGCGTCCCACACCCCGGAGCAGGTCTTGCCGTTGCTCACCTGGGAAGCCCTGCTGTCCTCGTGCGGGCTGTCCTCGTGCGGGCTGTCCTCGTGCGGGCCGTCCGCCGGCAGCGGCCAGCCGCCGACCCGCAACCGCGCCGTCCCCTGAGAAGCCGCCCCATCACCGGAGGGATCGGGCTGTACGCGGACCAGCCGCACCTCCCACGCCCCGCGCAGCACCGACAGCACCTCCAGCCACGGCCCCGGCCGCACCTCGCCGGAGCGCCCGGAGCCGTGATCGGGGGCGTCCTCGTCGGGCTTCACCCAGTGCGCCCGCCACCGCGACCCGCCGACGACGGTCCCGGTGGCGAGCCGTTCCAGGCGGAGCGTGTCGAAGCCGGTCCTGTGGCTCGGCTCGCCGTCCTCCGACAGCAGCGTGACCGACTGGTCCAGGGGCCGGGCGGCGTGCGGGCCGGCGAGCAGGGGAGAGGTGGCGGTCGAGTAGCCCAGGCGGGCGTACAGCGGCGAGTCCGTCAGATGCGAGCCGGGATGCGAGTGGTCGGTGCCGTGGTTGACGACGCGTACGACGCCGTCGGCCCGCGTCCCGCTGACCAGCCAGCCCGGGGCGGGCAGGACGCGGCCGTAGTCGCCGCGCTCGACCGGCAGCGGCTCCTCCACCGCCGTCCACACCGGGTGGTCGGCGGGCAGGGTCAGGCCGAAGAGCCCCTTGGACGCCCAGTACGGCGACCCGGGCCCCGAGTACGACTGCGCGATCGGCCGCCACGGCCCGTGCCAGCCCAGCGTCAGCAGCCCGTCATCGCCGGGGGCGCCGTGGGAGACGAAGTGGCGGGCGATTCCGGACGCGGCCCGCCGCAGCAGCCCGGGCGAGGGCGTGTCGAGACCGTACCTGGCGCCGGTCCAGAACGGCACGGCCGCGGCGAACCGGTAGGTGAGGCTGCGCCCCTGGATGAGCGGCGAGCCGTCGGCGCCGACGAGGTGCACCGCGTCCTGCAGGTAGCGTTCGAGCCGCCGCAGGTAGACGGGGCGGCGGGACTCCGCCTCGGGGCTGCCCGCGGCCATCTCGGCCCAGAGCAGCGGGTAGAACTGCAGCGCCCACCCGGCGTAGTGGTCGTAGGAGCGCTCGTCGCCGTCGGCGTACCAGCCGTCCTGGCGGGCGAAGCCGTCGGTCAGCGCCAGCCCCGCCTCGATGTCCTCCGCCGAGTACGGCCCGCCGACCGACTTGAGGAACTGCTCGACGACGATCTGGAACCACACCCAGTTGATCGGCGGATACCACGAGCCGATGGCGGGCTTGAGGTAGTCGACGACCTGCTCCTGCACGACGGGATCGAGCCGGTCCCACAGCCAGGGCCTGGTCAGGTGCAGGACGAGCGCGAGCGAGGCGGCCTCGACCTTGGCCTGGTCGTGCTCGTCGAGCCGGACCCAGCGCTCGGGGGAGTGCGGGTCGGTCCCGGCGGCGATGCCGTCGGCGTACCACTCCATGAGGTTGAGCGGGTCTTCGCCGTTCTCGCCCGTGACGCGGAAGCCGGCGGCGAGGAACGTGCGGGCGAAGCCTTCGAGCGCGTCCACGTCGGGGCCGTAGCCGCCGGGCCGGCCGGGAAGGAGACCCTGGCGCGCCCCGGCGAGGTGTGGCGGCGGGCCGCCAGCAGCATGCGGTCGGCCAGATCTGCCCAGTGTGCGCGCGTCCACCCGGTGAACGGTGACAGCCGCGGGTCGTCCAGGGGCGGCATTCACGAGTCCCTTCGTGCCGGAACGATGTTTACGTAACCATCGATTCACGCGATGGTTACAGCGCCCCGGTTGCCCGTCAAGCGGTCACGAGCCCATCCGGCCGCTTTGTTGAGCAGTTGTGATCTAAGCCGAACGTTGATGATCGGATCGATTGGATTGCCTCTTGACTGTTTCGACATGCTCGCGCTTAACTCCATGGCAACGCCGACCGATCACAGATGAACGAAGCTGATCGTTTGCCGATCGGATCCATCCAGGCGCCCTTCTCTCGCCGTGCCGTCATGCGCGCGTGCCGAGACACCCCTGACGTCATCGCGTAACAAGGAGCATCAGGTTGAACAGCAGATTCCGCGTCGCCGGCCGGCCGAACGGGCACATGGGCGCGTCCCGATGACGCGACCCCAGGCCCTGCTGGTCATGAACCCGGACACCTACCGGCTGCAGTTCGGGCAGCGGCAGCTGCACCGGCTGCGCGAGATGGCCGAGCTGGGCGACCCGATCTGCGTCGACGACCTGGACACCCCCTCCGCACGGCGCCGCCTGCGGGAGAGCGAGGTGCTGCTGACCTCCTGGGGCTGCCCGCCGCTGACCACGGAACGGCTGGCCGACGCCCCTCGCCTGCGCGCCATCTTCCACTGCGCCGGCACCGTGCGCCCGTTCGTCACCGACGAGGTGTGGCGCCGCGGCATCGTGGTGACCAGCGCCGCCGACGCCAACGCCATCCCGGTCGCCGAGTTCACGCTCGCCGCGGTCATCTTCGCCGGCAAGAAGGCGCCGTTCCTCGCCCAGGACGCGCGCAAGCACCGCGACGACTGGTCCTACGCCTCACAGCGCGGCGAGCTGAGCAACCGCGGCCGCACGGTCGGCGTGGTCGGCTTCTCGCGGGTGGGCCGCCGGGTCGTCGAACGGCTGCGCAGCCTGGAGGTGGACGTGCTGGTCTCGGACCCGTACGCGGCGCAGGAAGAGGTGAGCGCCGCGGGCGGCCGCCTGGTCGAGCTGCCCGAGCTGCTGCGCCGCTGCCACGTGCTCACCCTGCACGTGCCCTCGCTGCCCGCCACCCGGCACCTCATCGGCGCCGCCGAGCTGGCCATGCTGCGCGACGGCGCGACCGTCATCAACACCGCGCGCGGCGCCGTGCTCGACACCGCCGCGCTGGAGCGCGAGTGCGCCTCCGGGCGGCTCGACGCCATCCTCGACGTCACCGACCCCGAGCCGCTGCCCGCCGAGTCGGTGCTGTACGAGCTGCCCAACGTCATGATCACCCCCCACATCGCCGGCTCGCTGGGCAGCGAGACCCGGCGCATGAGCGACAGCGCTCTCGACGAACTCGAACGCCACCTGGCCGGCCTGCCGCTGCGCACGGCCGTCACGCCGGACGAGTTCGCCGTCAGCGCCTGACCAACCCCCCTGCGACGGAGAGGAGACCGGATCAATGATCACGTCAGGCAAGGGCGGTGCGCGGCGGCAGGCGGTCAAGGGCCTGGCCCTGGCGGGCGCGCTCTCGCTCACCCTCGCGGCCTGCGGCTCGGGCGACCCCAGCCGGCCGACCCCAACGGCAAGATCACGCTGAGCGTCACGGTGTGGAACCTGGCCAAGACGCCCGAGTTCAAGGCGCTGTTCGACGCCTTCCAGCAGGCCAACCCGAACATCACCATCAAGCCGGTCGACATCCTCGCCGATGACTATCCGGAGAAGGTCACCACCATGCTGGCGGGCGGTGACAAGACCGACGTGATCACGATGAAGAACGTCACCGACTACTCCCGCTACTCCAGCCGCAACCAGCTCCTCGACCTCACCGACATGGTGAAGTCGACCGACACGAGCAAGCTCGCCGGCCTGGACGCCTTCGACGTCGGCGGCAAGTACTACGCGCTGCCGTACCGGCAGGACTTCTGGCTGCTCTACTACAACAAGACGCTGCTCGACAAGGCGGGCGTCAAGCTGCCCGAGCCGATGACCTGGGACGACTACGTCAAGATCGCCAAGCAGCTCACGTCGGGCGAGGGCGGCGACAAGGTCTACGGCGCCTACCACCACACCTGGCGCTCGGTCGTGCAGGCCGTCTCCGCCGCGCAGACCGGCGGCGATCAGCTCGGCGGCGACTACACGTTCTTTACCGACCAGTACAACGTGGCCAAGGGCCTCCAGGACGCCGGCGCCGTGCTCGACTTCGGCACCGCCAAGTCGCAGCAGGCCGACTACCGCACCCAGTTCGAGAGCGGCAAGACCGCGATGATGCCCATGGGCACCTGGTACATCTCCGGCATCCTCGAGGCCAAGGAGAAGGGCGCCACCGACGTCGAGTGGGGCCTTGCGCCCATGCCGCAGCGGCCCGGCGCCACCGGCGTCACCACGTTCGGCTCGCCGACCGCGTTCGCCGTCAACAAGCGCTCCGAACACGCCGACGCCGCCAAGAAGTTCGTCGAGTTCGCCGCGAGCAAGGCCGGCGCCGAGGCGATCACGAAGGTCGGCGTGGTGCCGGCGCTGCAGACGCCCGAGATCACCGAGGCGTACTTCGGGCTCAAGGGCATGCCGGAGGACGAGCTGTCGAAGAAGGCGTTCGAGCCCGACAAGGTCGTGCTGGAGATGCCGGTCAGCGAGCACACCTCCGACATCGACACGATCCTCAACGAGGAACACGAGCTGATCATGGTCGGCGACAAGTCGATCGCCGACGGCATCCGCTCCATGAACGAGCGCGTCAAGAGCGAAGTACTCAACTAGGGCGGTCGCGGGCCCGGGCCGCCGTCCGGGCCCTCCGGCGCCTCACGGAGAGTTCCGAAGGACACCATGACACAGGCAATGACGCGACCGCTGCCGCCGGCCGCACCGCCCCGCCGCCGACGCTCCTGGCGCAACATCCTCGTCGGCTGGAGCTTCATCCTCCCGAACTTCATCGGCTTCGCCCTGTTCACGCTCGTGCCGATGCTGGCCGCGTTCGCGCTGGCGTTCCTCGACTGGGACTCCTACAGCACCCCCGAATGGGTCGGGCTGGAGAACTTCGAGCGGCTGTGGCGCGACCAGAACTTCCACGTCGCGCTGCGCAACACGCTCTTCTACGCGGCCGGGCACATCCCGCTGACGCTGGCCGTCGCGCTCGGCCTGGCCATCGTCCTCGACAGGAAGATCCGCGGCGTGCAGTTCTTCCGCACCGCCGCGTTCTTCCCGTACATCACCTCGCTGGTCGCCGTCGCGGTCGTGTGGAACATGCTGTTCAACCCGACCGCGGGCCCGATCAACCAGTTCCTGGAGGCGATCGGCATCTCCGATCCGCCGCGCTGGGTGGCCAGTACCGACTGGGCGATGCCCGCCGTCATCATCACCAGCGTGTGGCGGGACATGGGCTACTACATGGTGCTCTACCTGGCCGGCCTGCAGACCATCCCGCGCGAGTACTACGAGGCCGCCAGGGTGGACGGCGCCGGCGCCTGGCAGCGCTTCTGGAACGTCACGCTGCCCTGCCTGCGGCCCACCACGTTCTTCGTCCTGGTCATGCTGACGATCCAGAGCTTCAAGGTGCTGGACCTGATCGTGGTGATGACCGACGGCGGCCCCGGGCGCAGCACGCTCGTGCTGGCCCAGCTCGTCTACCGCGAAGGCATCCGCGAGGGCCAGTTCGGCTACTCATCGGCCATCGCGCTGGTGCTGTTCCTCATCGTGCTGACGGTGACCGTCCTTCAGTTCCGACTCAACGAGCGCAGGAGCACGTCATGACCGCGCTGCCAGGAGCCGCCACCGAGGCGGGCGCCGGCGGCGGGCGCAGCCGCGCGCGGCGGCTGCTCCGCACCGTCCCCGCCTACATCGGCCTGATCGTGATCGCGGCGCTGGTGCTGGTGCCGTTCGCGTGGATGGTGTCGTCCTCCCTCAAACGCGACAACCAGGTCTTCTCGGTGCCGATCCAGTGGATCCCCGACGAGCTGCGCTGGCAGAACTTCGTGGAGATCTGGGAACGCATCCCGCTGCTCACCTACCTCGGCAACTCGGCGTTCCTGTCCGTCACGATCACCGCGCTGCAGGTGCTGACCGGCAGCTTCGCCGCCTACGGCTTCTCCAAGGTGCGCTTTCCCGGCAGGGACGGGTTGTTCCTCGCCTACATCGCGACCATCGCGGTGCCGTGGCAGGCGTACATGGTGCCGCAGTACATCATGATGCAGCGGGCCGAGCTGACCGACACGTTCTTGTCGATCATTCTGCTCCAGGCGTTCAGCGCGTTCGGCGTCTTCCTCATGCGGCAGTACTACATGTCGATCCCCGACGACCTGTGCGAGGCGGCGCGCATCGACGGGCTCAGCGAGTACGGCATCTACCGCCGCATCATGCTGCCGCTGTCGAAACCGGCGCTGGCCAGCCTGGCGCTGCTGACGTTCGTCAACACCTGGAACGACTACATGGGGCCGTTCATCTACCTGACCAGCAACGAGCTGTGGACGGTGCAGCTCGGCCTGCGCTCGTTCGTCGGCCAGTACGAGGCCGAGTACGCGATGATCATGACCGGCTCGGTGCTGTCGGTGCTGCCGATCCTGGTGATCTTCCTGTTCGGCCAGCGGTACTTCATCCGCGGCATCGCGACGAGCGGGCTCAAGGGATGAGCGCGCCGCGGAACGTCTCCGAGGGCGGCGGGGTCGCACGGCGGCTGCTGCGCCCCGCCCGCCAGGAGACCTACGAGAAGGTGTTCTCCACCGTCTACGTCGGCCTCATGACGAACGTGCTGCTGGCGATCTCCTGCGCGCCGCTGCTGTTCGCGCTGGCCGTCGTGCGCGACCCGCTGGCTTCGTGGCCGTTCTTCGGCGTGCTGTCGCTGCTGTGCGCGCCGGCGCTGACGGGCGCGTTCGGCTGCTTCGAGGCGCTGGACGAGGGCGGCACCGGCGTGCTGCGCGCGTTCTGGGGCGCCTACCGGCGGGCCTGGCGGCGCGCCCTGGCCGTGTGGGCGGCGGCGGGGACGGCGGTCGCGGTGCTCGCGGTGGACGCGGCGGCCGTGGCGGGCACCGGCTGGGGCCCGGCCCTGGTGCCGTTCTTCTGCACCGCCGCCGCGCTGGTGATCTCGGTGGCGTTCGCGCTGCTGACGCTGGCCGGCGAGCCCGGCACGCGGCTGCGCTCCCTGGTGCTGCCCTGCCTGTTCCTGGTCGCCCGCCGCTGGTACCTGGCGGCGGCGACCCTCGTCGTGCTCGGCCTCGCCGTCGCGGTCGTCCTGGTCAAGCCGGTGGCCGGCCTGCTCCTGCTGGCCTCCCCGCTGCTGTACGCGGCCTGGGCGACCATGCGGTACGTCGTCGCGCCGGCCCGCTGAGGAGGCGTGGCGTACGGCCGCTCCTTCGGGCCGCCGTGGTATCACGAGAATCATGAAGAATCTTGCGGGCGCGGGCATCTGGAGCACGCAACTGAGGCACGGTGACCCGGGAGAGGCCGCCGAAGCGGCCGCCGAGCTGGAGGAACTCGGGTTCACCGCCTTGTGGATACCCGACGTCGGAGGGCCGGTGTTCGAGGCGGTCGAGCGGCTGCTGTCGGCCACCCGGCAGGCGACGATCGCCACCGGCATCCTGAACCTGTGGATGCACACCGCCGAGGAGACCGCCGCCTCGCATGCGTCGCTGTCGGCCGCGCACGGCGACCGGTTCCTGCTCGGCATCGGGGTCAGCCACGCCCCGCTCATCGACTCGACCGAGCCCGGCCGCTACCGCCGCCCGCTCGCCGCCATGTCGGCCTTCCTCGACGGGCTCGACACCGCCGAGCGGCCCGTACGGCCCGGCGACCGGGTGCTCGCCGCGCTCGGTCCCAAGATGCTGGAGCTGGCCAAGGAGCGTTCGCGCGGCGCCCACCCGTACCTCGTCACCGTCGACCACACCCGCCAGGCCCGCGAGGCGCTGGGCGCGGGCCCGCTGCTGCTGCCCGAGCAGACCGCGATCCTGTGCTCCAGCCGCGACGAGGCGCGCGCCATCGGCACCGACTGGCTGCGCGGCTACCTGTCCCTGCCCAACTACGCCAACAACCTGCTGCGGCTCGGCTTCTCCCAGGAGGACCTGGAGACCGTCAGCGACCGGCTGTTCGACGCGCTCATCGCCTGGGGCGACGAGGAGGCCGTCAAGCGCCGGGTGGACGAGCACCGCGCGGCAGGCGCCGACCACGTGACCGTCCAGGTGCTCACCGACGACCCCAAGGGCTTCCCGCGCGATGAGTGGCGCAGGCTCGGCCCGGCGCTGAACGGCTAGAGCGGACTCTGCGGGCCGCCCGCCTCCCGGAGCGGTGCCCGACGCGCTCGGCGCGCTGCGGTCCGCACCCGCCTACCACTGGTCACCGCGGGACGACAGCCTCTCATAATGGGGAAAACCGTCGCACCGCCGTCGTCAGCAGAGACCTGGAGGCGAGCCGCCTTGTACCTCATGCGCATCGGAGCCCCCGGCGCCGAGAAGCCCGTCGTCCGCGTCGACGACACCCGCTACGTCGACGTCTCCGACGTCACCCCCGACTTCGACGAGCGCTTCTTCGCGGCGGGCGGCCCCGCATCCATCGCCTCCGTGGTCGATGAGCGCATCGCCCGCGGCGACGTACGCGAGTTCGCCGGCGAACGCGTCGGCGCGCCCATCGCCCGGCCGCACCAGATCCTGTGCATCGGGCTCAACTACAGCGACCACGCCGCCGAGACCGGACAGGCGGTGCCGAAGGAGCCGATCCTGTTCACCAAGTCGCCGAACACGCTCGTCGGCCCGTACGACGACGTGCGCATCCCGCGCGGCGCCACCAAGACCGACTGGGAGGTGGAGCTGGGCATCGTCATCGGCCGCCGCACCTCCTACCTCGACTCGGTCGAGGAGGCCAGGGACGCGATCGCCGGCTACTGCGTGGTCAACGACGTCAGCGAGCGCTCCTTCCAGATGGAGCGCGGCGGGCAGTGGAGCAAGGGCAAGTCGGCCGAGACGTTCAACCCGGCAGGGCCCTGGCTGGTCACCCCCGACGAGATCCCCGACGTGCGCGACCTCGGCATGTGGCTGAACGTCAACGGCGTGCGCCGCCAGACCGGCAACACCAAGACCATGATCTTCGACCCGTACGTGATCGTGCACCACCTGAGCCAGTTCATGGTCCTGGAGCCCGGCGACCTCATCGACACCGGCACCCCGCCCGGCGTCGGCATGGGCCACGACCCGCAGATCTGGCTCCAGCCCGGCGACGTCATGGAGCTGGGCATCGACGGCCTGGGCAGCCAGCGGCAGACCGTCGTCGGACCCCGCTAGATGCGCGCCCTGGTGCTCACCGGGCCGGGCAAGGCCGAGGTCCAGGACGTCGAGCCGCCGCACGCCGCGCCCGGCGAGGTCGTGGTGGACGTCGAGCGGGCCGGCGTGTGCGGCACCGACGTCGAGCTGTTCACCGGCCGGATGAGCTACCTGAGCACCGGGCGCGCCTGGTACCCGCTGCGGCCGGGCCACGAGTGGTGCGGCCGGGTCAGCGCCGTCGGCGACGGCGTGGACCCCGCCTGGCTCGGCCGCCGCGTCACCGGCGACACCATGCTCGGCTGCGGCCGGTGCGCGCGCTGCCTGGCCGGGCGGCACCACGTGTGCGCCGACCTCGCCGAGATCGGCATCAGCAGGGGCCGCCCCGGCGCGCTCGCCGAGCGGCTCCCCGTACCGGCCGCCGCGCTGCACGCCCTGCCCGACGACCTGGACCCCGCGCTCGGCGCGCTGGTCGAGCCGGGCGGCAACGCGCTGCGCGCCGTACGCGCCGCCGCGCTCGGCTCGGGGGAGCGGCTGCTCGTCCTCGGCACCGGCACCATCGGCCTGCTCGCCGCGCTGTTCGCGCGCGCCCAGAGCGTCGAGGTCCACCTGCTCGGCCGCGACCCCGCCCAGCTCGGCCTGGCCACCGATCTCGGCTTCTCCGGCGTCTGGACCCGCGCCGAGCTGCCCGGCCTGCCCTGGCACGCGGTCATCGACGCCTCCACCGCGCCCGAGCTGCCCGGGCTCGCCCTCGACCTGGTCGAGCCGGGCGGCCGCGCCGTCTACATCGGCCTCGCACCGGACCCGTCCACGGTCGACACCCGTGACCTGGTGCTGAAGGACGTGACGGCAGTCGGTATTCTCGGCGGTTCAGCCGGACTCGACGGGGCCGCCGCGGCCTACGCCAACGGCTCGGTGGACGCCCGGCCGCTGGTCGCCGCCACGATCGGGCTCGCCGAGACCGCCGAGGCGCTGGCCGGGCGCCGCCCCGAAGGCCCAGGACCCAAGATCCACATCGACCCGCGACGCTAAGGAAGCACCCATCGTGATCGACCAGCCGGACCCCGCACTCCTCGCCGCGGTCGAGGCCGCCGTGCCGGGGATCGCCCGGACGAGGGCGAGCGACCGGCTCGGCCTGGCCCACGACGCCTCCCACTACCTGCTCACCCCGCAGGCCGTCCTGGTGCCGCGGGACACCGCCCAGGTCGCCGCGCTGCTCAAGGCCGGGCTGCCGATCACGTTCCGCTCCGGCGGCACCAGCCTCAGCGGGCAGGGCGTCAGCGACAAGCTGCTGGTCGACACCCGCCGTCACTTCCGCGGCATCGAGGTGCTCGACGACGGCGCCCGCGTACGCGTCCAGCCCGGCGCCGTGCTCCGGCAGGTCAACGCCAGACTCGCCCCCTACGGCCGCAAGCTCGGCCCCGACCCCGCCAGCGAGTCGGCCTGCACCATCGGCGGCGTCGTCGCCAACAACTCCAGCGGCATGACCTGCGGCACGCACGCCAACACGTACCGGACGCTCGCATCCATGACGCTCGTGCTGCCCAGCGGCACCGTCATCGACACCGGCGCGCCCGACGCCGACGAGCGGCTGCGCGCGCTCGAACCCGCGCTCTTCGAGGGCCTGGCCCGCCTGCGCGACCGCGTGCGCGGCAACCCCGAGTCCGTGCGCCGCATCCAGGCCCAGTTCTCGCTGAAGAACACCATGGGCTACGGCCTCAACAGCTTCCTCGACCACGACACGCCCGCCCAGATCCTCGCCCACCTGGTCATCGGCAGCGAGGGCACGCTCGGGTTCGTCGCCGAGGCCGTCTTCCGCACCGTGCCCGCGCACCGCCTGGCCGCCACCGGCCTGCTCGTCTTCCCCGCGCTGCGCGAGGCCATGGCCGCCATGCCCGCGCTGGTCGCCGCCGAGCCCGCCGCCGTCGAGCTGCTCGACGCCGAGTCCCTGCGCGTCGCCCAGACCGACCCCAAGGCCGACGACGTGCTGCGCACGCTCGCCGTCCAGGACCACGCCGCGCTGCTCATCGAGTGGCAGGAGTCCGACGCCGACCTGCTCGCCGAGCGCGAGCGCGCCGCCGAGCGGGCGTTCGCCGAGCTGCGCCTCGCCGTGCCCGCCAGGCTCAGCCGCGACCCCGGCGGCCGGGCCGGGCTCTGGCACATCCGCAAGGGCCTGTACGCCGCCGTCGCCGGAGCCCGCCCCAGCGGCACCACCGCCCTGCTCGAAGACGTCGCCGTCCCCGTGGCCGCACTGGCCGACCTGTGCGACGACCTCACCGCCCTGTTCGCCGCCCACCGCTACGAACGCAGCGTCATCTTCGGCCACGCCAAGGACGGCAACCTGCACTTCATGATCAACGAGCGGTTCGGCACCGAGCTCGACCGCTACGCCGCCTTCACCGAGGACATGGTGGCGGCCGTGCTCGATCGTGGCGGCACGCTCAAGGCCGAGCACGGCACCGGCCGCGTCATGGCCCCGTTCGTCCGCCGCCAGTACGGCGACGAGCTGTACGAGGTGATGCGCGAGGTCAAGCGCCTGTGCGACCCGGCCGGCACGCTCAACCCCGGCGTCGTGCTCACCGATGACGACGAGGCCCACCTGCGCGACCTCAAACGGGTCGTCAGCGTCGAGCCCGAGGTGGACCGCTGCGTCGAGTGCGGCTACTGCGAGCCCGTCTGCCCCAGCCGCGACCTGACCACCACGCCCCGGCAGCGCATCGTGCTGCGCCGCGAGCTGGCCGCCGCCCGCGCCGCCGGCGACCACGCGCTCGCCCGCGAGCTGGAGTCCGAGTACGGCTACGACGCCGTCGACACCTGCGCCGTGGACGGCATGTGCGCCACCGCCTGCCCCGTCCTCATCAACACCGGCGACCTCACCAAGCGGCTGCGCGCCGAGCGGCACGGCCGCCTGGTGAACAAGGGCTGGGCGTCGGCCGCCCGCCACTGGGACGGCGTCACCCGGGCCATGAACCTCGCACTCGACACCGCCGCCGTCGCCCCCGCCCCGCTGTCCGAGGCCGCCGCCCGTGCCGCGCGGCGGGTGGCCGGAGCGGACGCGGTGCCGCAGTGGTCGCGCGACCTGCCCAAGGGCGGCGCCCGCCGCCGTCCCCGCCCGTCGCGCCGGCCCGCCGCGATCTACCTGCCGTCCTGCCTGAACACGATGTTCGCGCCCGCCGCCGGTGGGCCCGGCGTGATGACCGCGTTCCAGCGGCTCGCCGCCCGCGCCGGAGTCGAGCTGCTCGTCCCGGAGGGGATCGCGAGCCTGTGCTGCGGCACGCCGTGGTCGTCCAAGGGGTACGGCGACGGCCACGCCACGATGGCGGAGCAGGTCCGCACGGCCCTCGGCCGCCTGGGCTTGGCCGGGGACACCGTGCCGGACGGAGGTTCGGCCGGTGACGCGGCGCAGGACGGTGGCCCGGCCGGTGACACGGCTCCGGGCGCTCCGGCTCTGGGCGCCGCGGGCGGGGAGCGCATCCCGGTCGTCAGCGACGCCGCCTCCTGTACGGAGGGCTTCCGCCACCTGCTCCCCGGCGTCGAGGTGCTCGACGCGGTCGCCTACACCGCCGAGCACCTCCTGCCCCGCCTGACCGTCAAGCGCCGCCTGCCGAACCTGGCCCTGCACCCCACCTGCTCGTCCACCCGCCTCGGCCTCGACGCCGCCATCACGCGGCTCGCCGAGGCGATCGCCGAGAAGGTGGTCGTGCCGGAGGGCTGGCAGTGCTGCGCCTTCGCCGGCGACCGCGGCCTGCTCCACCCCGAGCTGACCGCCTCGGCCACCCGCGCGGAGGCCGTCGCCGTCCAGGCCTCAGGCTGCACCGCGCACGCCTCGGTCAACCGCACGTGCGAGCTCGGCATGACCCGCGCCACTGGCAGGACGTACCATCACCTGCTCGAATACCTCGACCGCGCCACCGCCTGACGTGCGGCCGCCTGACGGGCCACCGCCTGATGCGCCACCCGCCCCCCTGACGTGCGGCCGCTTGTGCGGTGGAGCGTCAGGTGACGAACCGGAACAGCGGGCTGGACGGATCGATCTGCTCGATGCGGTGCGGCGCGGCCTCCATGCGCTTCAGCAGCGCCGGCAGGTCGTCGGGGCTGGACAGCTCGATGCCCACCAGCGCGGGGCCGGTCTCGCGGTTGTTGCGCTTGACGTACTCGAACAGCGTGATGTCGTCGTTGGGGCCGAGCACCTCGTCGAGGAAGCGGCGCAGCGCCCCCGGCTCCTGCGGGAACTCGACCAGGAAGTAGTGCTTGCGCTCCTCGTGGACGAGGGCGCGCTCGACGACCTCGGCGTACCGGCTGACGTCGTTGTTGCCGCCGGACAGCACGCAGATCACCGTGGCGCCCGCCGGGATGCCGGTCAGCGCGGGCGTGCGCAGCACGGCGGTGGCCAGCGCGCCCGCGGGCTCGGCGATGATGCCGTCGGTCTGGTACAGCGCCAGCATCTCGCTGCACACCTGACCCTCGGGGACCGACACGAGGTCCACGCCGGAGCTCACGATGATCGGGTACGTGACGTCGCCTACCCGGCGCACGGCGGCGCCGTCGACGAACGTGTCGATCGCGTCCAGCGTGACCGGACCTCCGGCCGCGACGGCGGCGGCCACGCAGGCGGCCCCGGCCGGCTCGACGCCGATCACCCGGGTGCCGGGATGCCGCTCGCGCAGCCAGGCCAGCGAACCGGCCAGCAGCCCGCCACCGCCCACCGGGACCACGACGACGTCCGGCGTCCTGCCGAGCTGCTCGACCGCCTCGCGCAGCACCGTGCCCTGCCCCGCGATCGTGCGTACGTCGTCGAACGCCGGAACCAGCGTCGCCCCCGTCGCCGCGGCGTCGGCCTTCGCCGCCGCGGACGCCTCGTCGTACGTCTCGCCGCCCAGCACGATCTCGATCATGTCGCCGCCGAGCGCGGCGATGCGGTCCCGCTTCTGCCTGGGCGTCAGGCGCGGCAGGTAGACCCGGCCGCGCACGCCCAGCGCCGAGCAGGCGTACGCGACCCCCTGGGCGTGGTTGCCCGCGCTGGCCGCGACCACCCCGGCCGCCCGCGCCGCCTCGCCGAGCTGCGCGATCAGGTTGAACGCCCCGCGCACCTTGTACGAGCGCACGGTCTGCAGATCCTCGCGCTTGAGCCAGATCTCGGCCCCGGTCATCTGGGACAGGCGCGGGTTCCGCTCGAGCGGCGTCGTCGCCACGATCCCCGCCAGCCGCCCGGCTGCCGCATCCACATCGGCGGCACGGACGGCAGCCGCGGGGGACCACGTCACAGTAGCGGCCTGTGCTACGGCGATGGTGGCGTTGGCTGCGGACGCCGCCGCGGCGGATGCGTCCTCACGTGAATCACTCACGTCACATTTCCCCTTGATTGCGTATATGTCGATGCCGGAACCCCCGCCGGCCAGGCAACGCGCGTGGATCCCAGGGCAGCGCGGTGAAAGCCTGCTCTCAGGTTCTTAGTGCATCGAACCCGCCCGGCCAAATCGCCGGATCCCGGTAGGCCGGTTATCGGAGGGAATCGGGGGCGACACGGTCCGTCAAGCGGCCTGAAGCGACCCCGCAAGTCGCCTGAAATCAGCCGACGTCCCCCGTAAGCCGCTTGAAATCGCCTCAATGCACAGTAATGCCATCTCACGAACGCCCCCAGCCGAAAAGGATCGCCGCCATGACGCTCGCCCGGACCCTCGCACTGGCCACAGCCGCTCTCGCCACCGCCGCCACCGCGGCCGCGTTCGCTCCCGCCACCGCCGCCACCACGGCCGGGACCGCCACGGAGATCACCGCCTCGGCCGGCACCTCGGCCAAGTCCTGGGGCGCCTACTACGCTCCCCGGCGCGCCGCCAAGGCGCTGGGCACGCTGACCATCACCGGCGAGGACCACGCCACCCTGCCCACGGCCGACTTCGTCCGGATCTCCGGCAAGGTGTACGACAACACCCGCCGCTCCTCCTGCGGCTGGGCCCTCTTCCGCATCACGTACCGCGACGGCGACCAGCTTCCGTTCCGCGAGCGCTGGGTGCGCGACTGCACCTACGGCAGCCCCACCCGCTTCTCGTTCCGCCAGAGCGACGTGTACCAGATCGAGCTCAAGGTCTGCTCCGAGCCCCGCGCCTCCCGCCCTTCGGCGAACTGCCGGTACGGCGGCACCTGGAAGACCCTCTACCTGTCGAAGTGAGCCCCTTATACGGGCCCGGCCCCGGCGCACCGGGACAACGGACCGTCCGCCATGGAGGGGAGACGAACGCCTCCGGCCGGTGCCGTCGAGACGAGGTGCCGATAAGGGTCATCGTTCACGGCCGGTTGTGAGCCGGGCGCGGCGATGACCGGGCGGCGCGGCCACCGCGACAACGACGTCGGGGTGGCCGCGCCGCCCATGTACCGTTCCACGGCGATGGCCGGGGTCCCGGCGGGGGAGCCTTAGCACTGGTACGTGCTGGTGCGCGAGGCCGGTTCACTCTCATGCCATATGGCGGTGCACCGGCGGAAACGCCGAAATCTCGCCACATGATGGGGCAATGACTCACCCTTCACCACCGGACCCGTGGGGTCCGCAAGCGCCTGGGCAGCCGGAGCCGGGACGGCGCGAGCACGGCCGCCCTCCGTACGGGCGCCCGGCCACGCCCACCCAGCGCCACCCGGGCACGGACCACGCAGGCTACGGTGACCACGAGTTAGGGACCACCGATCACGGCGTCCAGGGACCGGCACCCGCCGGCAACGGCCCCCACGCGAGCCAGGGCAGCCCGCCACCCGGCTTCGGAGCACGGCGGGGCCGCCACAGCCAGCCCGGCCCACCGGACGACGGCTACCCCTACAGTCCGCAGGACTCGTACACCCCCGGGTCCGGGCCTCACGCGTCTTACGACCCTCCGGAGCCGTACGGTCGTCTGCCCGCATACGGCCCCTCGTACGGCGACCAGACCGCCCACCGCGAACAGGACGCCTACGGCGACAGGAGCGCCTGCGCAGAGCAGGCCGCCTACGCCGATCGGAACGTCTACGGCGACCGGGACGTCTACGGCGAGCAGGACCCGTACAACGGTCTCCACGCCTCCTATGGCGGCCGCCAGGACGACCATGGTCCCCTGAGCCCTCCGTACCTGCACGGAGGCGGCAACGGCCACTACGACCCGTACACCCACCAGCGCCACCAGGCAGGGTACGACCACCTGACACCCGCCACGCTCGACCCGCCTCGAAAGCGCGGCAAGACCATGGTCATCGCGCTCTCGGCCGCCCTCGGCGTGCTGCTCCTCGGCGGCGGCACGGTCGGCGCGGTCTCGTACGTCAAGTCCTCGAACGGCACACCCGCGGCCCTGCCGAGCGGCGGCGGCACCTCGCCACCGACGACCGCGCCGTGGCCGTCGGACGAGCCGGCCGAGGCCGACGCGGGCGGCGGCCTTCCGCCCTCGGCCGGCGCTTCACCGAAGGGCGAGCCGTCGGCGGCAGGGGAACCGTCCGGAAGGCCGTCAGCGGAAGAGGTGCCGTCGGGCGAGCCGACCGGCCCCGCCACGAGGCCGTCACCGTCCTCCTCGGCCGCCCAGCCCGGCTCGCCCATCGCCCACACCGAGTTCGACGACTGGAAGTTCACCGTCTCGGGCGTCACGTTCGACGCGAACAAGGTCGGCGGCTGGACGTACGACACGTGCGAGCCGGTGGACGCCCAGGGCCTGCTGGAGAAGAACGACTGCCGGCGCGCCGTCCAGCTCGCCTACTCCGCCTACCGGGGCCACCTCAAGGCGGTGCAGGTGATGCTGGAGTTCCCGTCGGTCAAGGCGGCCACGACGGCGGCCACTCAGATGGCCGAGTCCAAGACCGACACCGTCAACATCCGCAGGGACATGGCCCTGCCGACCTTCGAGTACGGCAAGGTCAGAACGAACCCGGCCAAGAAGTACGTGGTGGTCACCATCGTCACCGCCGACAAGACCGCCAAGGCGAAGGCCGACGATTTCCACCTCTACATGCAGGCGGACTCGGTCAGCTACTTCCTGCTGCGCGACGTGACGATCACGAGCTGACGGGGGCGACGACCGGCCTGTCTCGGGGGAGAGTGAAAACGGGAGAAAAGCGGGGGCGCAGGGCGGGCGCGGCTGAGGTGGCGGCCCTGCGCCGGCGCGGTACGCCCGCACCTCATGTCCTGAAAATCGGCGAATAAATGAGTAGAAGACGGTTTGTCAGTGGTCGCCTCGGGCACGGGTGAGTAATGAACTGGAGGTGACCAGGATGGAACTGGGAATTGCCCTGTCGATTCCCATGGAGAAGGCGTCCGTAACCCTGACCCGAAATGTGGTCGATGTCGCGCTGCGGCGCTGCGGCGTCTCGCCGGACGCTCGTCAGGATATCGGGCTGGCGCTGACGGAGGCCTGCACGAACGCCGTCCGCCATTCGGACACGAAGCGTGAATACCAGGTGGACGCGGCTCTGCGCCACAATCGGTGCGTCGTCGAAGTGACCGATCACGGTGCGGGTTTCGTCATGCCCGACGCGCTGCCCAGTGTGCCGCTGGACGCGGAGGGCGGGCGCGGCCTGATGTTGATGTACGCGCTGACCGATCTCGTGGAGATTCACCGGCATCGCGGAGACGGGATGACCGTGCATTTCGAGAAGAATCTGGACGGCGCGCTTACCGGATGACGCGAAAAGCTGAGGGGAAAGCACAGGGAAAGCGGCGGGCGGGAGGGTCGCACGTTTCGGGCCGGGGCGTACGTGGGCATGACGCTACTCACCGTACGCGGCCGATCCGGACTCGCCGTATGCGTCGATCCAGCTCACCGTACGCGCGCCGGTGTGGACTCACCGTACGGGCCGATCCGCCAGTAACCCCCGTCACCCGGGAGCGTCGCCGCATGAAACAGCACGCCGAACTGAAGGACTTCTGGGAGCAGCGCCTGCACGCCGACTGGACGGAGAGCGGGGTCGGCTACCAGCGGCTGGGGCTGGCGTTCAACACGTGGATGTACCGGGTGCGCGGCGAGGTGTTCCGCCGCGAGGTGGGGGCGCTCGGCCTCGACCTGTCGTCGTCCCGCGTGCTCGACGTGGGCTCGGGCACCGGCTTCTACCTGCGGCAGTGGCGCGCGCTCGGCGCGAAGTCGGTCACCGGATCCGACCTGACCGCCGCCGCCGCCGAACGCCTGCGCGACCGCTTCCCCGGCACCGAGATCCTCCGGCTCGACATCGCCGATCCCGGCGAAACGCTCGAACCCGGCTCGTTCGACGCGGTCTCGGCCATGGACATGCTGTTCCACATCACCGACGACGAGCGGTACCGCTCCGCGCTGCGTTCCATCGCCCGCGCCCTGCGGCCCGGCGGTACGTTCGTGCTGTCGGAGAATTTCCTGCACCGGCCGGAGCAGCGCGGCGACCATCAGGTCAACCACACGCTCACCTGGATCACCGGCGCGCTCGGCGACGCCGGGTTCGACGTCGTACGCCGCGTGCCGATGCTCGTCCTCATGAACGCTCAGGTGGACGCCAACCCCGTGTGGCGCAAGCTCTGGGGCGGCCTGCTGCGGGCCGTCACCCTCACGGAGACCACCGGCGAGATCGCGGGCGGGCTGCTCGCGCTGGCGGAGCGGCGGCTGGTCCGCGTCCTGCGCGAGAGCCCCACGACCGAGCTGATGATCTGCCGCCGCCGCTGAGGATCCGAAGGCTGTGTGCCGATGCGTCAGCGGCCGTTCACGGCGCACCAGTCCGCCCACGTGATGGCGCCGCCGCCGAGCTGCTCGGCGTGGAAGGACGTCCAGGAGTTCTGGCTCGGCCCCGGCTCGGACGGTGCGCTGCGGTAGAGGGGGTGCCGCGCCTCGACCTCGGCGCGCAGCCACGGCTCGACCTGCTCGTACGAGTCCAGCGACCAGCTCCGCGCGTGAGAGGTGAGCCCGCCGCGCACCTCGCTCTCCGCCAGGCAGCGCCACCGTGAGGAGGGCATGGGCGGCAGGTCGCGCCAGTTCACGTATCGGGGTGAACACCTACCGTTCCTCTCGGAGAAGCACTCACGCTGGCCAGGCCCGTACGATGCTCACAGTCGGCGCGAGTCAGATGAGAGCGCCACGCCGCACCTGAATGTCCCGCACCTGGAAAGAACGGGGAAAAGAGCGTCAATATCCGGCGGTTTCCCAACCTGCCGCCCCACCGCTCGAACCGCCCGGCGGCGGGAGGCTTGCGACGCGTCTGTACCTACTAGTATGTAAGGGCCCGTCAGTCTTCCAGGAAGGCAGCCCTCACGTGTACGCCAAGCAGTACGAGATCACCCTGCCCGCCGACTACGACATGGAGATCATCCGCAAGCGGGTCGCCGGCGCCGGTCACGTCTTCGACGACCGCGCCGGGCTGGGCATGAAGGCGTACGTCATCCGCGAGCGCGGCGTCGAAGGCTCGCCGGTCAACCAGTACGCCCCCTTCTACCTGTGGAACGACGCCGGAGCGATGGCCCACTTCCTCGTCGGAGGCGGCGGGTTCCAGAACATCGTCCGCGACTTCGGCCGCCCCGTCGTCCACCATTGGACGGGCGTCGCCTGCCACGCCGGTCCCGCACGCGGCGCGACCCCGCTGGCCGCGACGCGCCGGCTCACCCCCGTACCCGACGATCGGGACGGCACGGGAACGAGTCTCGCGGCGCTGATCGAGGAGGAGGCCGAGCACCTGCGCGAGCTGTCCCGCCACGACGGCGTGCACACCACCGTGCTCGCCGTCGATCCCCACCACTGGCGGCTCGTACGCTTCACGCTGTGGGCGGACGATCCCGCGCAGGACGCGGACGGCACCGAACGGTACGAGGTGCTGCACCTGTCCGCCCCCGGCCTGAGCGACCTGCCGGAAGGGCGGTCTTGGTAGGGCCAGGGCGACCCCGGAGGGAACGGGCGCGACACCAGGAAGGGCGCGCCGCCGCCGCAGGGGAGGGAACGGGGCGGCTGCCGCCATCACGCACGTCCCTGCCGGGGATCACCGGTCCATGACGCATCAGCGCCATGCGGCCGGGGCCACGTTCGCGACCATAACAGCAGATCAGCGGTTACAGCCCTGGCATCCAGCCATTTGTGACATGTCTGTGTCAAAGAGTCGGACGTCACGTGTCATGCCGGACGTCGACGCGCGCCGGTGCCCGCAGCGCAAACCCGGCGCGGCCGGAAAGAGCCCGGCCGCGGGCCGAGCACGACGCCCGGCCCTCGACTGGGAGAAGGAGGCCGGCGCGGCCGGGCAGGAGACCCGGCGCGGCCGGAAAGCGACGGGACGATCGGCCGCAGAAGCGGCCGGATGAGCGGTCAGCGGCCGATCGGATGCCAGACCGTCTTCGTCTCCACGAAGGGCCGGATGCGCTCCAACCCCGGATCCGGCTCCTCCCAGTCGTCCTCGGGCCGAGGCCGTAGCACGCGCTTGAGCGTGGTCGCCGCCAGCTCCTCAAGCTCGGCCGCCAGCTCGCCGGCCCCGCCAGGTCGAGTGCGTTCACATCGGCGTGCCCGGCCAGCGGCGGGCCCAGTTCAGCGGTCCTGCCGGTGAGCACGTTGGCGACCCCGCCCGGCAGGTCGGAGGTGGCGAGCGCCTCGGCGAGCGTGATCGCCGGCAGCGGCGCCCGCTCGTCGGCGATCACCACGGCCGTGTTCCCCGCCGTGATCACGGGGGCGAGCACGGACACGAGGCCGAGCAGCGAGGACCCGGCGGGCGCGAACACGCCGACCACGCCGGTCGGCTCCGGCTCCGACAGGTTGAAGAACGGCCCCGCCACCGGGTTCGCGCCGCCCAGCACCTGGGCGATCTTGTCGGCCCAGCCGGCGTAGTAGACCCACCGGTCCACGGCCGCCGACACCAGCGCCTGCGCCCGGTCGGCGCTCACGCCCTCGGCCGCGGCCACCTCGGCGGCGAACTGGTCGCGCCGCCCCTCCATCATCTCCGCGACCCGGTAGAGGATCTGCCCGCGGTTGTAGGCGGTGCGGCCCGACCAGCCGGGGAACGCCTTGCGCGCCGCCACCACGGCGTCGCGCACGTCCTTGCGCGAGGCCAGCGCGGCGTTGGCGAGGTGGGACCCGTCCGCCGACGTCACGGGGTAGGACCTCCCTGATTCCGAGCGCGGGAACGCGCCGCCGACATAGAGCTTGTACGTCCTGAGCACCGCGATGCGCGGCGGGATGTCAGCCAAGGTACGCCTCCAGTCCGAGCAGCCCGCCCTCGCGGCCGTAACCGGACTCCTTGTAACCGCCGAAGGGACTGGCGGGATCGAACACGTTGAAGGTGTTGGACCACACGACGCCGGCGCGCAGCCGGCTCGCGGTCCACAGCATCAGGGAGCCCTTCTCCGTCCAGACACCGGCCGACAGACCGTACGGCGTGTTGTTCGCCTTGGCGACGGCCTCCTCCGGCGTGCGGAACGTGAGCACCGACAGCACCGGGCCGAAGATCTCCTCCCTGGCGATCCGGTGCGCCTGCGTGACCCCGGTGAACACGGTCGGGCGGAACCAGTAGCCCCGCTCGGGCAGCGGGCACGCGGGCGACCACGAGGTGGCGCCCTCCGCCTCGCCGGCGGCGGCCAGCTCGCGGATCCTGGCGAGCTGCGCCGCCGAGTTGATCGCCCCGATGTCGGTGTTCTTGTCCAGCGGGTCGCCGAGCCGCAGCAGCTCGATGCGGGCACGCAGCCGCGCCAGCAGCTCCTCGGCGATGGACTCCTGCACCAGCAGCCGGGAGCCCGCGCAGCACACGTGCCCCTGGTTGAAGAAGATGCCGGACACGATGCCCTCGACGGCCTGGTCGATGGCCGCGTCGTCGTAGACGATGTTGGCGCCCTTACCGCCCAGCTCCAGCGTGAGCCGCTTGCGGGTGCCCGCCACGGCGCGGGCGATCTGCCGCCCCACCTCGGTCGAGCCGGTGAAGGCCACCTTGTCGCCGCCCGGATGGGCGACCACGGCCGCGCCGGTGTCGCCGGCGCCGGTCACGATGTTCACCACGCCGGGCGGCAGCCCCGCCTCCTGGCAGATCTCGGCGAAGACCAGCGCGGTCAGCGGCGTCGTCTCGGCCGGTTTGAGCACCACCGTGTTGCCGGTCGCCAGCGCGGGCGCGACCTTCCACGCCAGCATGAGCAGCGGGAAGTTCCACGGGATGACCTGCGCGGCCACGCCCAGCGGACGGGTGCCGAACCCGGCGTGCCGGAGCTTGTCGGCCCAGCCCGCGTAATAGAAGAAGTGCTGCGCGACGAGCGGCAGGTCGATGTCGCGCGTCTCCTTGATCGGCTTGCCGTTGTCGAGCGACTCCAGCACGGCCAGCTCGCGGGAGCGCTCCTGGATGATCCGCGCGATCCTGAACAGGTACTTCCCCCGCTCGGCCGGCGGCATCGGCGACCACACCCGCTCGAACGCGCGCCGCGCGGCGGCGAAGGCCCGGTCCACGTCGGCCTCGCCGGCCGCGGCCACCTCCGACAGCGGCTCCTCGTCGGCCGGATTGACGGTGACGATGCGCTCGTCGCTCTTGGCCGGCACGAAGTCGCCGTCGATGAACAGGTCGTACGACGGCCGGATGGACACGATGGAACGTGACTCCGGCGCGGGCGCGTACTCGAAGATCTCCACGCCTCTCCCTAGTCGATGGTGTAGTAGTCGGGCCCGGAGTAATGTCCGGTGTCGAGCTTGGTCCGCTGCATGAGCAGGTCGTTCAGCAGCGATGACGCGCCCAGCCTGAACCACGCGGGGTCCAGCCAGTCGGCGCCGGCGATCTCCTTGACCAGCACGAGATAGCGGATGGCGTCCTTGGTGGTGCGGATCCCGCCTGGCCTTCACGCCGGCCTGCCGCCCGGTGGCGGCCCGGTAGTCGCGTACGGCCTCCAGCATCACCAGCGTGACCGGCAGCGTCGCGGCGGGAGAGACCTTGCCCGTCGAGGTCTTGATGAAGTCGGCGCCCGCGTGCAGCGCGAGCCAGGACGCGCGGCGCACGTTGTCGTAGGTGGCCAGCTCGCCGGTCTCCAAGATGACCTTCAGGTGCGCGTCGCCGCACTGCTCCTTGACCGCGACGATCTCGTCGAACACCTTGCGGTAGTCGCCGGCGAGGAACGCGCCCCGGTCGATCACCATGTCGATCTCGGTCGCGCCCGCCGCGACCGCCGCCGCCGTGTCGGACAGCTTGACCTCCAGCGACGTACGTCCCGAGGGAAAGCCGGTGGCCACCGAGGCCAGCCCGACCCCGGTCCCGGCCAGCGCCTCCGCCGCCGTGGCGACCATGTCGGGGTAGACGCACAGAGCGGCCACCGACGGCGCGGTGGGGTCGGCCGGGTCGGGGCGCACGGCCTTGGCGGCCAGCGCGCGCACCTTGCCGGGCGTGTCCGCCCCTTCGAGGGTGGTCAGGTCGACCATGCGGATGGCCAGGTCGATGGCCTCCCGCTTGGCCGTCGTCTTGATCGACCTGGTGGCCAGGCCGGCGGCCCGCCGCTGCACGCCGACCTCGTCGACGCCGGGCAGTCCGTGCAGGTAGGCACGCAAGGAGCCGGGGATGGTGTCAGGCACGAGCGCCACGCCTCTCGATGAGCATGTTGAGTACGAGGGCGACCAGCAGGATGAGGCCGGTCACCACCATCTGGAAGAAGGAGCCGAGGCCGAGCAGGTTGCACAGGTTGCGCAGCACCGACAGCAGCAGCACCGCCACGAACGTGCCGAACACCCCGCCCCGGCCGCCGAACAGGTTGGTGCCGCCGAGCACGACGGCCGCGATCGCGTCCAGCTCGAGCCCGTTGAACGCGGTGGGCTGCCCCACGGTCAGCCGGGAGGTCAGCAGCACCCCGGCCAGCGCGGCCAGCGCGCCCGACACGGCGAACACCGTCGTGATCACCCCGCGCACCGGCAGGCCGGACAGCCGGGCGGCCTCCTTGTTGCTGCCGACGGCGTAGACGTATTCGCCGAACGTGGTGCCGCGCAGCACCAGCGCGGCCAGCACGGTGATCGCCACGAAGATGACCCCGACGATCGGCACGTAGCCGATGAACCCGCCGCCGAGGAGCTGGAACGCCTCAGAGCCGCCCGCCTCGGCGGGCTTGCCGTCGGTCAGCAGGTACGTCAGGCCGCGGATCGCGGTCAGCCCGGCCAGCGTGGTCATGAACGACGGCAGCGACAGGTACGCCGACATGCCGCCCATGAACGCGCCGAACACCGCGCCGGCCGCCACGCTGATGAGGATCGCCGGCAGCACCGGCACCCCCGACCCCAGCAGCAGCGCGATCGTCATGCCGCCGAACGCGGCCACGCTGCCCACCGACAGATCGATGCCGGCGGTCAGCACGACCATCGTCATGCCGATGGCCACGATCCCGGTCAGCGAGGACTGCTGGAGCAGGTTCGCGATGTTGCGGCCGGTCAGGAACTGCGGCGCCAGCAGCGACGCGACCACGCACAGCCCGAGGAAGACCAGCAGCAGGTTGGACTTGACGATCAGGTCGGCGCCGCGGCGCCGGCGGGCCTCGCCCTGGGGGACGGCTGAGGCGAGGGTCGATCCCGGCGAACCCGTGGATCCGAGCGATGCTGTCATGGTGCGGCTCCTGTGATGACGGTGTGCGCGATGACGTTCTCGGGGCTGACCCGGGGGTCGAAGTGCGCGACGTTGCGGCCCTCGTACAGGACCTGGATCCGGTCGGCGTTGGCGGTCAGCTCGTTGAGCTCGCTGCTGGCGAGCAGCACGGCCACGCCCTGGTCGGCCAGGTGGCGCACCTGGCGGTAGAGGTCGGCCTTGGCGCCGACGTCCAGGCCGCGCGTGGGCTCGTCCAGCAGCAGGACCTTGATCCCGCCCCGGGTGATCCACTTGGCCAGCACGACCTTCTGCTGGTTGCCGCCGGAGAGCTGGCCGACGAGCTGGTTCGGTCCCGATGCCTTGACGCCGAGGTCGGCGAGCGCAGGACTGGTCAGGCGCCGGCCGAGTTTCCCCGGCAGCAGCCACGGCGGGCGGCCGAGCGCGCTGATCGCCGCGTTGCGGCTGACCGACAGGCCCAGCATCAGGCCCTGCTCCTTGCGGCTCTCCGGTACGAGCGCGAGACCCGCGCGTACGGCGGCGGCCGGGCTCGCGACCTTGAGCGGCCGGCCGCCGAGCCTGGCCGTCACGTGGGCCTTGAGGTCGCCGAACAGGGCGCGCAGCAGCGTCGTACGTCCCGCGCCGCCGAGCCCGGCCAGCCCGACGACCTCGCCCGGCCGCACGTCGAGGCCGCGCACGTCCAGCAGCCCCGGCACGTGCACCCGCTCGATGCTGAGCAGCGGCTCGCCCGCCGGCGCGGGCCTGTCGGTCGCGCCCACCAGCTCGCCCGCCTCGCCGATCATGGCGGCCACCAGCTCGTCCGGTCCGGTGGACGAAAGATCGTAGACGCCGACCGCGCGGCCGTCGCGCAGCACCGTGGCCCGGTCGCCGATCTCCATGACCTCGTCCATGCGGTGCGAGATGAAGATCACCGAACGGCCCTCGGCGGTGAGCGACCTGATGACGTCGAAGACCGCCTGCAGCTCGGCCTCGCCGAGTGTGGCCGACGGCTCGTCCATGACGATCACCCGGGCGTCGGCCGTGAGCGCCTTGGCGATGGCGGTGAGCTGCTGCGCCGCGATCGGCAGGTCGCCGACCTTGGCGGTCACCGGGAAGGTCGCGCCCACCCGGTCCAGCGCCTCGCGGGCCAGCTTGGCGCGCTGCGCCCTGCGGACGAACGGGCCCAGCCTGGGCGCCCTGCCGAGCAGCAGGTTCTGCGCCACGGTCAGGTCGGGCAGCAGGTCAAGCTCCTGGTAGATGACCGCGATGCCGGCCGCGAGCCCGGCGTGCGGTGTGGCCGGCGCGTACGGCTCGCCGTCCAGCAGGATCGTGCCCTCGTCCGGCTGGTACGAGCCCGCCAGGATCTTCATCAGCGTGCTCTTGCCCGCGCCGTTCTCGCCGAGCAGGCAGTGCACCTCGCCGGGCCGCACACCGAGTTCGACCCCGTCGAGCGCGACGGTGCCGGGGAAGCGCTTGACGATCCCCGACATGTGCAGGCGTTCGGGAGTCTGGCTCATGCCGCCTCCAGCAGGTGTCTGGCGTTGTGGTCGTCGGTGATCAGCACGTCGCACAGGCCGCTGGTCACCACCGCCCGGCACACCGCGCGCTTGGCCGTGCCGCTGACCAGCGCGACCGACGTGGTGGGCGAGCGCAGCAGGTCGAGCGAGAGCCCGAGGGTGCGGCCGTCGAGATCGGGGTCGACGATCCGTCCCTCCGCGTCGATGAAACGGCCGAGCACGTCGCCGACCGCGCCCGCGGCGGCCAGCCTGGCGAGGTCGCTCGCGTCGATCTGCCCGGAGTCGACCAGCACCGAGTCGCTGCCCATCGCACCGGGGCTGAACAGGAACAGATCCGCCTTGGTCGCCAGGGCCAGCACGTCGGCGACGGCGCGGTCGCTCTCCAGCACCTGGCGGGTGCTCCGCTGCTCCAGGATCGCCGGGGCGGCGAGCAGCGTCGCGGTGCCGCCGCCGTGGTGGGCGATCATGCTGGCCATGCTGTGGGCGCTGGTGGGCTGGCGGGAACGGCTCAGCGCGCCGTTGATCTGCACCACGTGCACACCCGTCGCCCAGCCGGGGACGAGCTTGCCGGCCAGCCGGTCGAGCGTGCGCCCCCACGACACCCCGATCAGCCGGGGCGCCGGGCGCATCTCCATGAGGTGGTCGGCGCCCGCCGCGGCCACCCGGTCGCGGGCCTGCTCGGCGTCGTCGCCGCCGACCGACACCACGACGGCGTCGCGCAGCCCGAACCGCTCCTTGACCTCCTGCTCCAGCGTGCGCACCCGCGAGCGCGGATGCAGCACCTCGATGCGCACGATGCCGACCTCGCGCGCCTCGGCCAGCATCCTGCCCACCTTCCAGCGGGTCAGGTGCAGCGCGTTCGCGATCTGCTCCTGCGTCTCGCCCGCCTCGTAGTAGCGGACGGCCACCTGGTAGAGCTGGTCGTCATCGGTCATCGCGGCCTCCGCTCAGCCGGTGGGAGATGCCGGTCGTCGCGGCCGTGGCCGCCAGGTAGTCGGCGTAGCCCGTCTCGTACGCCTGGGCGTGCGCTGCGACCGGCTCGACCGTGCGCACCTTCGGCGCGTACTCGGCCGCCGCCTCCGCGAGGGATGCGTGCCGCCCCGAGCCGGCCGCGGCCAGCACCGAGCAGGCCCGCAGCGTCAGGTTGTCGCCCGTGACCAGGTGGACGGGGCGGCCGAGCACGTCGGCGGTGGTCTGCAGCCACAGCTCGTTGTGCTGGATGCCGCCCGACAGGAAGATCTCCGACACCGGGACGCCGCCCTCGGTGAAGGAGTCGATGACCTGCCGGGTGCCGTAGGCGACGCCCTCGACGGCCGCCCGGTAGACCTGCTCGGGCGTGCTGGCCAGCGTCAGGCCCAGCACCGCGCCGCGCAGATGCGGGTCGCGCAGCGGGGTGCGGTTGCCCATGAAGTAGTCGAGCACGATCAGGCCGTGCTCGACCGGCGGCACCTGCGCCGCCGCCGCGATCAGGCCGCCGATCTCCGCGCGCGGCCGGCCGATGAGCCGCTCGCCCGCCCACGACAGCACCGAGCCCGCGCTCACCTGACCGCCCTCCACGAGCCACCGCCCCGTGCGCAGCGCGTCCGGGTACGGCCCCCACACCGTGGGCGGGAACACCGGCTCGGCGATCTCCGTGACGAACGCGTTGGACGTGCCGCACACGATCGACACGTGACCCTCGTGCGCGCCGCCGATGGCCAGCAGCGACAGGTGCGCGTCGATGCCGCCGCAGACCACCGTGGGGGCGCCGGTGACGCCCAGCTCATCGCGGGCTCCGGCGGTCATCGGGGCGATCGGGTCGCCGACGGGCACGATCTCGTCCGGCAGCTTGTCCGCCAGGTCGGGGACGCCGAGCCGCTCGTACAGGTCGTGGGGGAAGCCCGCGCCGCGCGGGTCGTAGTTGCTCTTGCAGACGGCGTTCATGCGCGACCCGGCCCAGCGGCCGGTGAGCCGCCACACCATGTAGTCGACCGCCTCGACGATGCGCGCCGCCGCCCGGTACGTCTCCGGCTCGTGCCGGGCCAGCCACATGGCCTTGGGCACCAGCCACTCCACGGCGTCGCTGCCGCCCGCGTACCGCAGGACCGGGTGGCCGGTGCGCGCGGTCAGCTCCGACTCCTCGCCGGCGCGGCAGTCCATCCACAGCAGCGCCGGGCGCAGCGGCCGGCCGTGCGCGTCGAGCACCGCCACCGTCGAGGCCGTGGTCGCCACCGCGACCGCCTCGACCGCCGGGCCGCCCGCCGCGGCGAGCGCCTGCCGCGCGGCCGACACGCTCGCCCGCCACCAGTCGTCCGGATCCTGCTCGGCCCAGCCGGGCCGGGGGAAGCGGGTCGGATACGCCGCGGCGCCCGACCCCAGCAGCGCCCCCTGCTCGCCGTAGACCGCCGCGCGGGCGCCTTCGGTCCCCAGATCGAGGGCGAGGAAGGCAGCCATGCTCTACTCCTCGTTCGGCAGGAAGAGAACCTTCGAGCTGAAGATCGACCGCTCGCCGAGCGCGGCCATGGTCTCCGGCAGCGCGTCCAGACCCAGCTCGTGCGTGATCATGAACTTCCACTTCAGCTCGCCCGAGGACAGCGCGCGCGCCGTCGTCCGCCACTCGTCGCCGGGGAACGGCGCCGAGAAGGAGTTCCACGCGCCGTGCAGGGTCACCTCGCGGCGCAGGAACGCGCTGAACGTCGCCTCCGGCAGCACCACCGGGTCGTGCGGGATGCCGATGAACACCGCCTCGCCGTGCCGCCCCGCCAGCGCCACCGCCTGGTCGATCGTCGCCGGCACGCCCGCCGACTCGATGACGATGTCGTAGCCTTCGCCGGCCACGTCGGCCGCCTCCTGCGCGCTGGTCGCCGTGTGCGTGGCCCCGGCCTCGGTCGCCATCGCGGCCTTCTGCTCGTTCAGCTCGATCACCAGCACCTCGGAGGCGCCCGCGATCCGCGCCCACTGCACCGCGAACAACCCGATCGGGCCCGCGCCGACCACCGCCACCCGGCGGCCGCCGCGCATGTTCGTCCGCCACAGGGCGTGCAGCGCGATGGCGGCCGGGTCCATCATGGCCGCCGCCCTCGGGTCCAGGTCCGCGGGCAGCACCATGAGGTTGCCGGCGGGGACCGTCACGTACTGGGCGTACGCGCCGTCGCGGCGGCTGCCGAAGTAGCCGTACCGCTTGCACAGGCTGAAGTGGCCCTGGCTGCACGGGGCGCAGGTGCGGCACGGGATCAGCGGCGGAACGGTGACCAGGTCGCCCTCGCGCACGGTGCCCTCGGCGGCCAGGTCCGCGCCGAGCCGTACGACGTGGCCGGAGAACTCGTGCCCGCAGATGATCGGGAAGTGGTAGGCGATCCCCGGTTGCAGCATGCGGGCGATGTCCGACCCGCACACCCCGCAGGCCGCCACGCGTACGAGCGCCTCGTCCGGACCCGGCTCGGGCACGGGCACCCGCTCGACCCTGATGTCCCCGGGCGCGTGGAGCACCGCCGCCTGCATGGTTTCCGCCATCGTTGTGCCTTTCCTACTTCGTGGTTGCCTGGGCTACTTCGTGGTCGCCTGGGCGAACTCGGTCTCGCCGATGTACTCGGCCGCGTTGTCCTTGTCGATCAGCGCGGTGCCGGCGTCGATGTTCGCCTCGACCTGCTCGCCCTTCTTGACCTTGAGCACGGTCTCGACGGCCTTGGCCCCGAGGGAGATGGGGTCGTTGAGCGCGGTGGCCACGTACTGGCCGTTCGGGATCTGCTTGACCGCCTCCATGAGGCCGTCCACGCCCGCGACCAGGACCTTGTCCTTGCCGTTCTCCTTGAGGACCTGGAGCGCGCCGAGCGCCATGTCGTCGTTGTGCGCGTACACGGCGGCGACGTCGGGGTGCACCTGGAGCAGGTCCTGCATCGCGGTGACCGCCTTGGAGCGCACGTAGTCCGAGTACGGCCCCTCGATGATCTTGATGTTCGGGTTGCTCTTCACGGCGTCGTGGAACCCGGCGCTGCGGTCGCGCGCCACCGCGCCGCCCGCGTCGCCGCGGATCTCGATGACCTTGCCGCCCTTGTCGCCGAGTGCCTCGCTGAGCCGCTTGCCGACGAGCTCGCCCATCGCCTTGTTGTCCCGCCCGACCTGGGCGACCGCGCCCTCGGGCACCGGGCGGTCCACGGTCACGACCGGCACGCCGGCCGCCTTGGCCGCGGCGATGCCCGGCTGCACGCCCTGGGGATCGACCGGGTTGACGAGCAGGACGTCCACCTGGCGGGTGATGAGGTCCTGGATGTCGTTGTTCTGCTTGGTGACGTCGCCGCCCGCGTCGGCGAAGTACAGCGAGGCGCCCGCCTGCTTGGCGGCGGCCTCCGCGCCCTCGCGGAGCTGGACGTAGAACGGCGACTGCTGGGTCGCCTGGCTGAAGCCGATGGCGACGGGGCCGTCGGAGCTCCCGCCGGCCGCGTCCGTGGAACCGCCCGGCGTGGTGGACACCGAACAGGCGGTCAGAGCGCTGATCAGGAGGAGTGAGGGGATGGTGAGCAGCCGAAATCTACTCATTGGGGCCTCCGTATGTGACGTAGGTAACGCACCGTAAGTCGGGAATTAACCCCGTTGCAACACTTGAGCCGAAATTTGCTCATATGAGCAGACTTGGGGTCTCTGCTCCGCTCGTCCGTTGTCCGTCACAGGAGTTTTCGCAGGTCACAGCGGTTACGGCGGCTCTGCCGCAAGAGAGGTCCCCGTGAACGCTCCGACTCCGGAGGCGCCGCCCGCGCACCGGCCCGGCGCTGCCATTGCGCGGCCCCGCGCCACCAGTGCGCGGCCCTGCGCCGCCATTGCGCGGGCCGGCGCGGGCGTTTTCGTCGCCTATCGCCCCGTCGTCACCGTCACCGTCCGCCTGCCCGCGATCCAGCGGGCGCTGCACGCCTCCACCGCGCAGCTGTCGTGGGTGCAGGACGCGTTCGGTGTCCGCGCGCACGGTGCAGCGCACGTCGGCCGCCTCCAGCGCCGCGCGCACGCTGGCCGCCGGTGGCCGCGCTGATTCTCACCGCAGGGGTCTTCGCCGACGTGCACGGGCGCAAGAAGACCTGCCAGGTGGCCCTCGCCCTGTGCGCCGCGGGCGCGCTGGTCGCGCTGTGCGCCAGGTCCATCCCCCTCGTCCGGGCCGGCGAGGCGGGCGGGCTCGGCGCGGTCGCCGGGCTCGACCTCGGGGCGCCGCAGCCGGGCCCGCCCTGGCCGCCGTGTCGGGCGCGTTCCTCGACGGCATGCGGCTCTGCCTCGGCGTCTCGGCGGTCCTGCTGGTGATCGCCGTCGCCGCCGCCGTCCTGCTGCGCCGTCCCCGCCGCAGCCCGGAGCCGTCCGCCGCGCCAGCGGCGGAACGCCTACCGGCCGGCTGACCCCGACCCCGCGCAGGGGGTCAGGCGCCCGCGGGCGGCTGCTCGGGTGACCCCGCGTACGGCACGTCGGGCGGCAGATGCGCCCGCAGCCGATCGTCGAAACCGTCGTCCACGTCCCGGTACGACCGGTACGCCGGCGGGTAGTGCCACCCCCAGGGCTGCTCCCGGTGGTGCCCCCACCACCAGCGGCGCGGCTGCCGCAGCCGCTCCATCATGGCCAGCACCGTGTCCCCCACCTCGGCGGGATCGGGCAGCACGTCACCGCCGAAGTACCGCTGCCGTCTCAGCAGCGTCGGGCAGCGCACGTCTCCCTGCACGAAGCTGCCGAACCGCCACCCGCTCTCCTCGTCCCAGGCGAGCCCCAGGAGGCACTCGTCGACGAGCTCGCGGTCCTCGATGAGAATCGACGCCGAACGTGGCAGGAACTCCGCAATCCAGTGGTCGCTCGGCTGAATGGCCCTGCGGACGAGGGCGAGGTAGACATCGTGCAGGTAGCCGACGTGCAGCTCCTGCCACTCCACATGCCAGATGCCCCGGGGTGTCACCACATCGGTGCCCGTGGGGCGGCGACCCCACGAGGTAAGCCGGCCATGCTGCATACCGCCCTTGACCCGCACGTGAGAACCAGGGCCATGCAAGGCTCCCCTCTGCCTGGCGGAACCAGGGATGCCGAGCTGCCGACGTGCGGGCCTTTGAAGCACTTCCCCGTCGTCGGCCAATTCGTTTGTCATTGCACCCCTCCCGCTTACTATGGTGAGGTACGGTAAGTCTGCATGCAATCTTGCACGCAGTCTTACTTCTGTGGCTCAATGGCTGGAGTGATCAAGGCGCAATCCGGGAATTAGCCACTTTTAGGACATACATGGCCAATCGCACTACTCCGCCCACCGTGCAGCGTCGCATCCTGGCGCGGGAGCTGCGACATTTGCGTGAGCGCAAGTCCCTGACCGGCGACGACATCAAAGACCTCCTCGGCTGGTCGCCGTCGAAGGTGTCGAGAATCGAGAACGCCCGGATCAGCGTCTCGCAGAAGGACATCGAGCAGCTGCTCGATGTGTACGACGCGACCGACAGCCAGCGCGAACGCCTCCTCGCGCTGGCCGGCAAGACCCAGACCCCGCAGTCGTGGCGCGCCTATCCGGCGCCGACCCAGGAGTACCTGTCCTTCCTCGACGTCGAGAGGGTCGCCGACTCGATCCGGCAGTGGGAGGTGGGGGTGGTGCCGGGCGTCTTTCAGACAGAGGCGTACGCCAGGCATCTGATCAAGAGCTGGCGCGATATCGACCCGACGCTGACGCCCCTCCAGATCGAGGACCGCGTCGCCATCAGATTGGCCCGCCAGAAACGCTTCTTGCCCCCTGAATCCGCACAAATCTGGATAATTATGGACGAATCTATCCTTTTGCGGACCGTTGGCGGGCCGGAGGTGATGGCCGAGCAGCTGCGGCAGCTTGTTGACTTCTCGCTACTGCCCAATGTGAAGCTTCAGGTTGCGCCGCTCAGTCGCCCTCGGGGGGTGTTCGAGGAATCCTTCACGCTGCTCAACTTGGATCGCAACAACCCGTTGGAGCAGTGCCTGGTCTATATTGACCACAATCTCACCAGCCAGTTTCTGCTGGACGAGCAGCGCTCGGTCTACTTCGAGAAGATGTTCGACCACTTCCGTGAGCTGGCACTGGATCCCGAGGAGAGCCGTCAGGCCATCCATAAAGAATTGGAGAAGTTGCAGGTGTGACGCCTGAGGCGGTGAGGCGGCAGGCTATATTCCCCGCATGCAAGATCAGTGGACGCGCTCCAGCTTCTGCGGGCACAACGGCAACTGCGTTGAGGTTCGCCGGCTGGATGACGATATGGTCGCCATTCGCGACAGCAAGAACCCTGGCCAGCAGCCTCTCGTGGTGACGGCCAGCGCGTACCGCCAGTTCATCGAGAGGGTGAAGCGCGGAGACGCTTGAAGCGTCCACCGGCAGTACTGACGACCTTGGCCGCTTGCGCAGCCGGTCCCCGGGCGAGGGGCCGGCTGCTTGACGTTGTGCCCCAGCCCGGCGGCCGGGCCCAGCCGCCCGGCTCCGGGAGCCGGGTCCGGGAACTGTGCCCGGCGGGTGGGCCTACGTGAGGGCCAAACCGCCGTCTACGGCGATGATCTGGCCGGTGATCCAGGCGGCGTTCGGGGCGGCGAGGTGCACGATCCAGGCGGCCACCTCTTCGGGCGTGCCGCGGCGGCCGAGGGGGATGCGGGCGGCCTCGTCCTTCTTGATCTGCTCGACGACTTCGGCGGGCAGTCCGGCGGCGCTCAGCGCCTCGCTCTCCGTGGGGCCGGGGGCGACGGCGTTCACGCGGATGCCGTCGGCGGCCAGCTCCAGGGCCCAGCTCCGGGTGAGCTGCTCGATCGCGGCCTTCGAGGCGGCGTAGTGGGCGGCGCCCGGCAGGGGGCGGTGGCCGTACGTGCTGGAGACGTTGACGATCGTGCCCCGGGTGTCGCGCAGGTGCGGCAGGGCGGCGTGGGCGAGCAGGCTGGGCGCGGTGACGTTCAGCGCGAGCAGGGCGGTGACGCGGTCGGCGTCGGTGTCGGCCAGCGGCATGATCGCCGTGCCTCCGGCGTTGTTGACCAGTATGTCGAGGCGGCCCCAGCGGCCGATCGCCGCGTCCACCACGGCCTGCGGCGCGCCGGCGGCGGTGATGTCGGCGGGCAGGACGGCGATGCCGGGGTGCCGGGCGGCGGTCTCCTCCAGGGGGCCGGGGCGGCGGCCGGCGGCGAGCACGTGCGCGCCCGCCTCAGCCAGGGCGATCGCGGTGGCCCGGCCGATGCCTGAGCCGGCGCCGGTGACGATCGCCACCCGGGCGTCGAGTTGAGTGGTCATGTGCTCGTTCCTTCGTTCGTTGTCAGTGGGTCTTATGGCCGTCATGCCGCCTGCTGCATGAGCACGCTGGGACTTTGCCGCCGCGAGGGGTTAGCGCCGGGCGCGGAGGGGAGGGTGGCGTGGACCGTTCCGAGGAGGCGCGTCATGAGGGTCGTGGTGGTCGGTGGGACCGGCCTGATCGGATCGAAGCTGGTGAACAGGCTGTCGCGGGACGGCCACGAGGCGCTGGCGGCCTCGCCGCGCACCGGGGTGAACACGCTCACCGGCGAAGGGCTGGCCGAGGCGCTGGAAGGGGCGGAGGTGGTGGTCGACGTGTCGAACGCGCCGTCGTTCGAACCGGCCGCCGTGCTCGGCTTCTTCGAAACCTCCACGGGCAACCTGCTCGCCGCCGAGTCGGAGGCGGAGGTCGGGCACCACGTCGCGCTGTCCATCGTCGGTACCGAACGCTCACCGGACAACGGCTATTTCCGGGCCAAGGTCGCCCAGGAGCGGCTGATCGAGAAGTCGGGCGTCCCGTTCTCGCTGGTGCACGCGACGCAGTTCTTCGAGTTCGTGAAGGGGATCGCCGACGAGGCCGACGATGGGGGAGTGGTGCGGATCGCGCCGGTGCTGTTCCAGCCGATCGCCGGGGACGACGTGGCGGCGGTGCTGTGCGAGGTCGCGGAGGGGCCGCCGCTCAACGGCCGGATGGAGATCGCCGGGCCGGAGCGGGTCAGGATGGACGAGTTCTTCCGCGAGGCGCTGGCCGCCCTGGGCGACCCGCGCGAGGTGGTCGCCGATCCGGACGCTCGCTACTTCGGCAGTGAGCTTGCCGAGCACTCGCTCGTTCCGCTGGGTGAGGCACGGCTCGGCGGGATCCGGTACGGGGATTGGGTCGCCGCCGCTGCCGCCACCTGACGGCCCCCGGATCGTTCACACAGGCCACGAGGAGGCCGCCCGTCTGCGTGCAGAAGCCGCGCGACGGTCCTGTCGTGCAACAGGACCGTCGCGCGGCTTCATGGGCGGGCCCGGCGCGCAGGTCGAGCCCTGGGAGGGTTTCCGCGCCGGGCGTTCAGCGGACCGGCGGGGGAGGGGGTCCGTGTCAGGCGGACTTGCGGCCGAGGGCGCGGAGCTGGTCGGGCGTCAGCGAAGAGACGTTCTGGTCGATCGGCGTTTCGGTGTACTGGTGGATCGTCCAGGTCTTCCAGTCGGCCGGCGGGGTGACCGCGCCCTTGGCCCGGCTGTAGTGGGCGACCCACAGCGGGTACTGCGACAGGCCGTGGCCATAGGTGTTGGCGAAGTTCCAGCCGCTGTAGAAGATCGGCTTGACGCCGGTCTGCTTCTCCACGTACGACAGCCACGCCTTGGCCCAGGCGTTGACCTCTTCGACGGACTTGCCGTCAGTGGTCTCCAGGTCCAGGACCAGAAGGTCGCCAGGCTTGGCGGGCTGGGAGTTCACCGTGGCCAGGAAGTGGTTGGCGTCTGCGATGGGGTCGTTGGCGGGGTGGCCGTAGTGGTACGCGCCGCGCACGATGCCCTTGCTGCCGAGCTCACGCCAGTGCCTGGCGAAGGAGGAGTCGACGAAGTCGGTGCCCTCCGTGGCCTTGATGATGCCGAACTGCGCGGAGCTGGACCTCCAGTCGTACTGCGGCTCGTAGTGGGAGATGTCGAGACCGTAGGTCAGGGAGCGAGCCTGGTGCTGGGAGGTGTGCTGCGTGGCCTCGTGCGGGGCACCGTGGTCGGCGGTGGAGGCGTGGGCGGTGCCGGTGACGGCGGTGACGGCGGCGAGCACGGCTCCGCCGAGCGCCAGTCCGAGGCGCTTGCGGTTGTCGGCAAGCTTGGGCATGCGGGGTTGACTCCTTGCTTCCATGCCGCCTACCGGGTTAGCTGACGGGTTCGGGACTGGAAGTGCCCTACGGACGCCGCCAGGGGCGGGCGTCCGATTCACCCCGGAAAGGTGGGTCCCCGGTTCCGCGAGAACGCGGATTCGGCGGCCGCACGCCATCGGGAAGGCGTACGGTCCGGTCAAAGATGCGAGGTAACGCGTGGGCGTCCCTCGACCCGCAAAAGTACATAGTTAGCAAAAGTATCCGCAAGCATCCTAAAGGGATTATCTTCGCATTGCGCGAGTTACCCGCCCGTAAGCCCCATGTCGCCGGGGTTTCTGAACAGGTAAAGTTTTTCGCTCTGCTCAGTCCAGGCCCAGCGTCCTGGCCGTCCTGCCGGCCGTCTCCCGCGCCGGCCCGGGCTGGTCGGACAGCATGGTCCCGTACGTCGGAACAAGCTCGCGCAAAGCGGGCCGCCAGCCCGGCAGCCGGTCGGGGAAGGCGCGTTCGAGCACGTCCAGCATGATCGCCACGGACGCGGACGCGCCCGGGGATGCGCCGAGCAGGGCGGCCAGCCCGCCGTACGCCGACGTCACCACCTCGGTGCCGAACCCGGCGATCGACCCGCGCCCGTGCACCGGCTTGACCACCTGCACCCGCTGGCCCGCGGTGATCGGCTCCCAGTCGCCCGCCCGCGCCTGCGGGACGAACCCGCGCAGCGCTCGCAGCCGGTCGCGGCCGGTCTGTGCGAGCTGCCCCACGAGGTAGCGCAGCATGTCGCGCTCGGCGTGGGCGGCGCCGAGCAGCGTGGGCAGGTTGCCGGGGGTGATGGAGCCCGGCAGGTCGGTGAGGCGGCCGCGCTTGAGGAAGCGGGGCGAGAACTAGTCGCGTTCGCCCGCCAGGTCGCGCACCCGCAGCCGCCACGACCTGCGGTCACGGGAGAGCGAGCGCACCTCGTGCCCGGTCCGCACCTCGACACCGTCGCGTTCGAGTGCCGCGAACAGCCGCCTGGTCAGCACGCCGTAGTCGACGTCGGTGCCGCCGCGCGAGCGGCACAGCGCCACCTCCTCGCCCGCGGGGCGGCCGGCGAACATCAGCGGCAGCAGCTCCGCCATGGCGTCGCGGTCGCGTACGAGCTCCAGGCCCTCGAAGAGCGGGTGCCCGCGCAGCGCCGCGTGACGCAGCCGCAGGTGCTCGGCCCCGGCCGCGCCCCGGGCGAACGAGAAGTGCGGCACCGGCCGGATGAAGCCCGCCGGATCGCCGAGCGTGCCCTCTTCCACCAGCGTCGCCCAGAGCTGGCGGGAGAGCTGGAACTGCTCGCTGATCCTGATGGCGCCGGTCACGTCGATCGAGCCGTCGCCGGTGAGCGGCGTGTAGTTGAACTCGCACAACCCCCCGTGCCCCGTGCCGGCGTCGTTCCACGCCGACGAGCTCTCCAGGCCGAGGCCGTCGAGCCGTTCCAGCGCCAGCACCGACCAGTCCGGCTGAACGCGGCGCAGCAGCACGCCGAGGGTGGCGCTCATGACGCCGCCGCCGACCAGCACCACGTCGTAGCCCTCGGTGACCACCGCGCGCCGCGCTCCCCACAACTCGTATGACAGGTTTGCTACTTGTATAACGGCCCCCGCGCGCGGCCCGGGATCCGGCGTAGCGTGGATCAAGCAAGTGCCCGCCAGGTTGAGGAGGCGATCACGGTGCACCCGGTCTGTTGACGGCCCCATCCCGGGGCGTCACGGAGCCGAAAGGTGACCGTATGAGCAAGACCGACAAGACCCGGCCCTGGTGGGTGAAGCTGGCCGACGCGCCGATGGTGTACTGCCGGCCCGTTCACGACCACCGCGACGGCGCCTGCACGCTGCCCGAGCGGATCGACCGCGAGAGCGCCTCGCTCTCCCGGCGCCTGAGCGGCTGCTACTGGCGGGCGACCGATGCGTTCCTGTTCGGTGAGGGCCGGCTCAACGGGGGCCGCGAATGGGCCCTCTACCGTCGCGAGACGCGCCGTCGCGAGCGCCGCCAGGCCCGCCACGAGCTGCGTCGGCGCCGCGACGACGGCTGACCGTCCAGGGGTCCGGCCGGAAGGCCGGGCCCCTTTTCGCGTACAGCAAACGGATAGATTGTCGATTCGGATGAGTCATCCGCTTTTCTGGTACGGTCGAAGCAGAGGCCGGAAAGGGCGCACGCCCGCCTCCGCCCTCGCGATGTCTCCTGACCGTTGAAAGGAAGCGAACGACCATGCGCATCTTCATCACCGGCGCCAGCGGCTACTTCGGCGGCGCGCTCACCGAGCACCTCATCGCCGCCGGTCACACCGTCGAAGCCCTCGCCCGTTCAGACCGCGCCCGCGACCGCGTCTCCGAGCTGGGCGCCACCCCCGTCGCGGGCAGCCTGTCGGACACCGGCGTCCTCCACGAGGCCGCCGCCCGCAGCGACGCCGTCGTGCACGCCGCCGTCGACTACGGCGACCGGGACATGCAGAACGTCGAGCAGCCGGCGCTCGACGCGCTCCTGTCCGGGCTTCCCGACGGCCGCCCCTTCGTCTACACCAGCACCGGCCTGGTCTACCCCGACACCAAGGGCAGGCCGGTCACCGAGGACGAGGAGGTCAGCGAGCAGACCGCCAGGCAGCCGCACAAATACCTCGGCGAGCGCCGCGTGCTCGCCGCCACGAACCTCGCCACCACCGTCGTCAGGGCCGGCATGATCTACGGGCGTGGCGGCACCACCCTGCTCCAGCTCATGATCGGCCAGGCTCGGCAGCAGGGCGTCGTCACGTACGTCGGCGACGGCGCCAACACCTGGTCCACCGTCCACGTGGACGACCTCGCCGCCCTCTACGCCGCCGTCGTCACCAGGGAGGAGGGTGGCGGCATCGTCAACGCCGCCACCCGCACCGGCACGGCCATCCGCGACATGGCCGAGGCGGTCGCCACCCTCACGGGGGCGCGCGCCGTCTCGCTGCCCCTCGACGAGGCCATGAAGTCCTTCGGCCCCATGGCGCTCGCGCTCACCAGCTCCACGCCCCTCGACCCCTCGCGGGCCGAGCGGTTGTACGGCTGGAAGCCGTCCGGCCCTTCCGTGATCGACGAGATCCTCCAGGGCAGCTACGCCGCAGCGTAAAACGTGCGGCCCGATCAACGGGCGGCCGTCGCGTCGCTACGGCGGGCCTCCACCCGGCCGTCCGCGACAGCCTTCCGACGCGCCGGACCCTTCGCCCACATGTAGGTGCCGGGACGACGGCGCTCCATCTTCAGCGCCGTGACCGTGAACCGGCAGATCTGCTCCTTCACCCACGCCGCGGTACGCCCGCTCAGGATCCGCTCCTTCGGCGAGTCGTCACCGTGGACGAACTGAACGAGCCCGTCCCGCCGGCCCAGGCTGACGCACTGCAGCAGGTAGCGGAACCGGAACGGCTCGGCGGGCCGCCCCGCGGCCCTGGCGTTGATCACATCGGCGGCGTGCGCGGCGATCGGCATGCCCGCGGCGCACGACATCCGGTGCGTTCCGCTCGGCAGCTGCACGGCGGCCGCGTCGCCCACGGCGTACACGTCGGGGTGCGACACCGAACGCAGCGTCTCGTCCACCACCACCCGGCCGCGGTCGTCCACGGCCAGCCCGGCCTCGGCGGCCAGCTCGGGCACACGGAACGACCCCGCCCACACCACGACATCCGCCGCCAGCACGCCCTGGTCCGTACGCACCCCGTCAGGCCCGACGCTCTCCACACGCGTGCCCTCGTGCATGCGCGCACCGAGCCTGGTCAGCGTACGGGCCAGGTGGCGGCGGCCCTTCTCCGACAGCCCCGCGCCCGCCACGCCGCCGGTGACCAGCGCCACCCGCCACGCCGGGTACGACTCGGCAAGCTCGGCGGCCATCTCAACACCCGTCAGCCCGCCGCCGACCACCACCAGCTCACCACTGCCGCCGTCCAGCCTGGCCCGCAGGTCGCCCGCCTGCTCGGCGGTGTAGGCGTGCTCGGCCACCCCGGGGACGCCGGTGTCGGTGCGGCTGCCCAGCGCGTACACGAGCGTGTCGTACGCGAACTCCCGCCCGTCCTCGGTGTGCACCCGCTTGCCGTCCAGGTCGATGGCGTTGACCCGGCCCCGCACGGTCGTGATGCCGGTGTCCTTCGTCAGCTCCTTCAGCGGCACCGTCACCTCGGGACGGCCCGCGGCCAGCTCGTGCAGCCGGATCCGCTGCGTGAGGTGCGAGTCCGCGCTGATGAGGGTGATCCGGTGCTTCCTGTCGAGCCGCAGCGCCGTCGTCAGGCCCGCATAGCCCGCGCCGATGATGACGATGTTCTGTTTGGCGTCCATGTCGTGCCTCCTTGTGGGAAGTTCTGCGACAGAGACGAGACAGCCCCCGGAAATGTGATGGTGATCCGCATCACACTATGGCGGGCCTGGCCGGGATCGCGTACGACGCCGGCCTCGTCGCGCCACGTCGAGTTTGGGGATCGCGTATGACGTCGGCTTCGTCACACCGTGGCGAGCTTGGCGGGATTGCGTACGACGTCGACCTCCGTGACGCGGCCGTCCTCGGCCACGGAGAACGCCGCCACCGTGTCCGCGGTGCCGTCCGCAGCCCGCACCACCACCCCGAGACCGCCGTTGACCTCGGCGAACTCCACCGTCATGCCCTCCAGCCAGCGGCTCACCAGGCCGTGCACCAGCCTGGCCACCCGGTCCGCGCCCGCCACCGGCTGCAGCGCGGAGGAGACCGCGCCGCCGCCGTCCGAGCGCCACACCACGTCCGGATCGAGCGCCGCGACCAGGCCCGACAGGTCGCCGTTCAGCGCCGCCGCGGCGAACGCCTCCACCGCCTTGCGATGCGTCGAGCGGTCCGTCGTACGCCGGGGACCGTGCTCGCGCACCCTTGCGCGCGCCCGCGACGCCAGCCGCCGCACCGCCTCGTCGCTGCGGCCCAGCACCTCCGCGATCTCCCCGAACGGCACCCCGAACACGTCGTGCAGCACGAACGCCACCCGCTCCGCCGCCGTCAGCCGCTCGAGCACCGCCAGCATCGCCATGCTGACCGAGTCGTCCATGGCGACCCTGTCCTCGGGGCCGAGCTCCTTCACGACCGGTTCCGGCAGCCACGGCCCGACGTACGCCTCCCGCCGGACCCGCGCGGAGGTGAGAAGGTCGTAGCAGATGCGGCTCACGGTCGTGGTGAGATAGGCGCGCACGTCCCTGACCTGCGCGACGTCGGCGTGCCGCCACCGCAGCCACGCCTCCTGCACCGCGTCGTCGGCGTCCGTCTTCGTCCCCGTGATCCGGTACGCCACGCCCCACAGGTGATCGCGGTGCTCCTCGAACTCCGCCGGCCGCCCGCCCGCACCCGCCCCGCTCCCCATGCGCCCCATTATCCGACCGCCCCTCGCCACCCCACCCGCCGCCCACCCGGCCCCGCGGCCGGGGCCGCCGCGTCCGTCGGGAGGCCGGCCGCTGAGCGTGCCCGCGGGGCACGAGGGCCGCCGCCGGGTGGTGGCCGAGGGGCTGCCCGCCGCCGGGGTGAGCCGGGCGCGGGGATCTGTCGGTCCGGCCTGCCAGAGTTGCCTCGCCGCGCGTGCCACCCGCCCGCGCCCCCACAGCCGTTTCGCCGTGCCCCTCGACACGCCCGTCGAGTCGTCACGCCCGTCGAGTCGTCACGCCCGTCGAAAGGAGCGCTTTCGTGCCCGAGCCCACCGACGTCGGCTCACCCGCCGACGGCGACGCCCGTTCTGCCCTGGACGCCGCGCCGGTCCGGATGCCCGCTCGGCTCCGGACGTCCACCCGGCCCCTGACGACCGCTCAGCCCCGATGACCGACCGGAGCTGGATGATCGTCCGGGCTCCGGGCACGAGGCGCGTGTGAGCGGCGGTCGGGAACGCCTGGTGGTGCGCAGAGCGGGAAAGATCTCGGCGATGGTGGCGCCGCTGCGGGCGAGGGACTTCCGGCGCTACTACGCCGGCCAGACCGCCTCCGCGTTCGGGGACTCGCTGACGCCGCTCGCGATCGCGTTCGCCGTGCTCCACCTCACCGGATCCCCGATGGACCTCGGCATCGTCGTCCTGGCCACCCGGCTGCCGATCGTCGCGCTCACGTTGCTGGGCGGTGCGGTGGGCGACCGGTTTCCGCGCCGGACGGTCATGCTGACCGCCGACCTGGTGAGGTTCGCCGCGCACGGGGTGACGGCGGTCCTGCTGCTCACCGGGCACGCGCAGTTATGGCTGCTGGTGGTCCTGCAGGTGCTCGCCGGGGTCGGCACCGCCTTCTTCAACCCGGCCGCCGCGGGCCTGATCACATCCCTGGCGGCCGAGGACGACCTGCAGGCCGCCAACTCGCTGATCTCCATCTCGCGCAGCAGGGTGCACAACGTCGTCCAGACCACGGTCGTCCAGCGGCACCTGCCCGCGGACCTGGTCGCCCGCGCATACTCGGTCACCACGGTCGGCGCGCTGGTCGCCGCACCCCTCGGCACGGGACTGGCCGGCCCGGCCGCCGAGCTGCTCGGCACCGCCCCGGTCCTGCTGGGCTGCGCCGCGGTCGCTGTCCTGCTGACCGTCGCGACCTTGCCGGTGCCCGCCGTGTGGCGGGTCCGCGACGCCTGACCGCAGGTGAAAAGGCGGTGAGACGGCTAGCGGAGGCTGCTATGGTGTGATGCGCTTTCGTATCGGATGTGCCCTAGCCGGGCACGTTCCGCGACACGACTCGACGAGGAGACCAGACATGGCAGGTGACGACGACATCTCCGGGTGATACCGGAGACCCCGGCCCCCGGGCGGGCGCGTGTTGAGCGCCGCCGCGCGTGGCCGTGAGTTCGTCGTTCCCTCAGTCCCAGTCTTCATGACGGGCGGCTTCGCGCGCGCCCGCGTTCCGTACGAGGTCTCCCCATGTCCGACGCGTCCATCGTCTGCTCCCACCTGTCCTTCTTCTGGCCCGACGACACCCCGGTCTTCACCGACCTGTCCTTCAGCGTGGGCGGCGGCCGTACCGGGCTGGTCGCGCCCAACGGCGCGGGCAAGAGCACGCTGCTCAAGCTGATCGCCGGCGAGCTGCGCCCGCGCGGCGGCTCCGTCACGGTGGAGGGCGAGCTCGGCTACCTGCCGCAGACCCTGCCGCTCACCGGCGACCTGACCGTGGCCGAGGTGCTCGGCATCGCGCCCGTGATCGCCGCGCTCGACGCCATCGAAGCGGGCGACACGGCCGAGGAGCACTTCACCACCATCGGCAACGACTGGGACATCGAGGAGCGCACCCGCGCCCAGCTCGACCGGCTCGGCCTCGGCGGTCTCGCGTTCGACCGCCGCCTGGAGACGCTGAGCGGCGGGCAGATCGTCTCACTCGGCCTGGCCGCGCAGCTGCTCAAGCGGCCGGATGTGCTGCTGCTCGACGAGCCGACCAACAACCTCGACCGCGCCGCCCGCCGCCGCCTCTACGACGTGCTCGGCGACTGGAACGGCTGCCTGCTGCTGGTCAGCCACGACCGCGAGCTGCTCGACCGCATGGACCGCATCGCCGAGCTCGAGCGGGGCGAGATCCGCTTCTACGGCGGCGGCTTCACCGCGTACGAGGAGGCGGTGCGCACCGAGCAGGAGGCCGCCGAGCGCAGCGTGCGCAACGCCGAGCAGGAGCTCAAGCGCGAGAAGCGGGAGATGCAGCAGGCCCGCGAGCGCGCCGAGCGGCGGGCGGGCAACGCCGCGCGCAACCTGAAGAACGCCGGTCTGGCCCGCATCGTCGCGGGCGGGCTGAAGCGCAGCGCGCAGGAGTCGGCCGGGCGGGCGGGCCAGATGCACGCCTCCCGCGTCGGCGACGCGAAGGCCCGGCTCGAGGAGGCCGAGCGGGCGCTGCGCGACGACCAGAAGATCGTCATCGAGCTGCCGGACACCCGCGTGCCGGCCGGGCGCACGGTGTTCGAGGGCCACGGGCTGCTGGCGCGGGGCCTGTTCGCGGAGCCGGGCATCGATCTGTCCGTACGCGGCCCGGAACGCATCGCGCTGACCGGCCCGAACGGCGCGGGAAAGTCCACCCTGCTCCGCATGATCAACGGCGACCTCGCGCCGGACTCCGGCACGACCCGGCGGGCCGAAGGGCGGGTCGCGTACCTGTCGCAGCGGCTCGACCTGCTCGACCCCGCCCGTACGGTGGCCGAGAACCTGGCCGCGTTCGCCCCCGGCATGGCCGCGGCGGACCGGATGAACCTGCTGGCCCGCTTCCTGTTCCGGGGCCAGAGCGCGCACCGGCAGGTCGGCGTGCTGTCGGGCGGCGAGCTGCTGCGCGCCACGCTGGCCTGCGTGCTGTGCGCGGAACCGGCTCCCCAGCTACTGCTGCTCGACGAGCCCACCAACAACCTCGACCTGGTCAGCGTGGGGCAGCTGGAGAGTGCGCTCGGTGCGTACGAGGGGGCGTTCATCGTGGTCAGTCACGACGAGCGGTTCCTCACGGAGATCAAGGTGGAGCGGTGGCTTGAGCTGTCGGACGGCCGGCTTCTGGAGACCGCCGCCCCCGCCTGATGGCCCGCCCGGTCTCCGGGAACGGCCGGCCTCGCCTGACGGCCGCCGCACGCCCCTGATGCCCCGCACGCGTGCGGGCCGGGCGTCAGGGGCGTGGGGCACGGCGGTCGCGGCGGGCCTCCAGCTCCTCCTCGCTCACCGGGATGAGCATCGGCTGCCCTCTCACCCCGAACATCGTCACCACGAACGTGGTCTCTTCGTCGGAGAGGTTGTTGGCGTCCTGGTAGTGGATGACGTCGCCGCCCGGCTCCCAGAACGCCTCCCCGGCCTTGATGACGCGTTCCGGCTCGCCTTCCAGCTCGAAGAGCATCTCGCCCTTGATCAGGTATCCGAAGGCGGGCCCGGTGTGCCGGTGCGGCGGGTTGCCCTCGCTGCCGGGCGGCAGGGTGACCAGGATCGTCATCACCTCCGCGTCGTCCGGCACCGGTGGCGCCGGCACCGACGCGACGAGGTCGATCGCCGGCGGCGGGGTGGTGGCGTTCGGGTTGTCGAGGTGGTGAACGTGCTCGGCTTGCATGATGTCCCCGTTCCTGACCGGCCGGAAGGCTCGTCCGGAGCGGGGCTCGGTCCCCTGTCTCGCGCGCGGCCCTGCTCGTGTCCGGTCGGCGGGGTTACGCTGCCCGCCCCGCCGCGCGGCTACCGGGCGGCGGCTTCAAGGCTTGGTGACGATCGGCACACGCGGGCGTTGCCCGCTGCCGATCGTCGTGGCGGGGCGGGCACGTACGGAACGGCGCGCCCGCCCGCGCGGGCTCACGGGATCTTGTACTCCTGCGCCTGGCCGCAGTAGCTGGTCCCGAACGGGGTGTTGCTGAAGCGGCAGACCTGCACCACGACCCGGTCGATGGTGCGCACCCCCGCCGAGTCGGAGAGCGAGAAGGCGAACTTCACCGTCTCGTCGTCCGCCTTGTACGTCTCGGTGTCGACCAGCTCGCTCCCGTAGTAGCCGCTGAAGGTGGCCGTGGAGTGCATGTCGTCGGGGTTGCACACGCTCGGCTTCACCTCGTCGAGGAGCGCGCCTTCGATGTCGATCCGCGGCCGGATGACGGGGCCGTCGTAGCGCTGGATGGTGCCTTCGGTGGACCCGCGCAGGCAGGCGTCGCCCGAGTCCGCGGCGAACGGCACCGCCTCGGCGGCCAGGGCGGGTGGGGCGGCCAGAAGGCCGGCGGCGAGCACTGCACTGATCGATAATCCGGCGAGCAGACGCACGAGATCACCTTTCCGTTTCTGCGGAATTACCGAGATTCCTGACCGTGGTGGTGAGCTTCGGTCATGACGGCCTGTGCCCGTGATTACAGCCCGCAGCGTGAATTTCGGTCAAGGTCCGTTCCGCGCTCGGTCACCGTCCCGCTTCCCACGCCTCCCGTACCAGGCCCATCGTCACCGACGTCCACCATTTCCCGCCGACCTCGATGGAACTTTCATAGACGCGCTCCTCTCGGAATCCGAGGCGTTCGTACAGCCGCCTGGCCCCCGTGTTGTGCGCGTAGACGCCGAGGGTCACCCGGGAGACGTCCGGGTCGGCGAAGGCGGTGTCGAGCGCCGCGGCCACCATGGCCGCGCCGTAGCCCTTGCCCCGCGCGTAGGGCGCCACCAGAACAAGTCCGAGGCGTACGGCGCTGTCGTCATCGACGGGCCGCAGCGAGAAATGGCCGATGACGGCGCCGGCGGGATCGGTGGCGACCAGGAGGCGGCGGTCGGAGTCGGCGGCCCGCAGAGCGAGGAGCTGCTCCCCGGCGAAGGGCCAGGTGAAGCCGGATTTGCCGGACCACAGAATGAGCGCGTCCAGGCTGTCGATCCAGGTGGCGATCGTGGCGGCGTCGGCGGGCTGGAGGTCGCGGAGGTGGAGCATCGTTCACTATTAGCGCAGCGGCGACGCAGCGGGCAAACCCGTTGTGGCCGGTCCGTGATCAGGACCCGCATGATCGCCGCATGAAGGAGACGATCATCGCGCTGGCGGCCTGCGGGGCCGTGCTGGCGCCCGCCGTTCCGGCGCACGCCGCGCCCGCCGAGGACCCCTTACGCGCGCTGAAGAGCAAACTGGTCGCCGGCCACGGCGTACGCTTCACCGAGACCACCGTCCTGTCGGGCGACGGCAAGATCACCCTGCAGAAGCGCAAGGGCGCGTTCCAGTTCGACAAGAAGGGCATCGCCGCCTCCGACATCACCGCCACGTCGAAGTCGCGGCCGCGCGAGCGGGTCATCGGCGTGGGCACGTACACCTACACCTCGGGCGGCATCTACGCGGGCAAGCTGGCCTCGGGGGCCACCTGGTACAAGTCGCGCGGACTGCCCGGCGGCGGGGCCGGCTTCCACGGCCAGGTCATCAACCCCGCCGAGCCGAAGACTCTGGCCGCCCTGGTCAAGAAGGGCCGGCTGTCCGGCCGTACGCTCACCGGGAAGATCACGTTCAAGGACCTGGCGAAGGTGTCGCGCTGGTTCGACGCCTCGATCCCGCTGCGCATGCACAACGACACGAAGGTCTCCTACACGCTCACGCTGTCGGCGTCGGGGGTGGTGAGCCGGGTGAAGAGCTCGTACGCGGCCACGGGCGTGTTCGGCACCAACGCCCACGAGGGCAAGACGATCACGATCGACAGCCGGTTCACCGGGTGGGGCGCCAAGACGCGGATCAAGGCCCCTGATCCCGGCAAGGTGACGACCGAAGCGGCGGACTGAGGCCCGGCCTACGGTCCGATCAGGGCGGCGGCGCGGGCTTCGAACAGCTCGCGCTCGCGCGCGTTGCGGGTCAGCCCGGCCGCCCGCGCGAACTCGGCCGCCGCCTCCTCGTCCCGGCCCAGCCTGGCCAGCAGGTCACCGCGTACGGCCGGGAGCTGGGCGTACCCGCGCAGCGCCCGCTCGGCCACGAGCGCGTCGGCGATCTCCAGCCCGCGTTCGGGGCCGTACGCCATGCCGACCGCGACCGCCCGGTTCAGCTCCACCACCGGCGACGGCGCGACGTGGGCGAGCAGCCGGTAGAGGGCGGCCATCCTGGCCCAGTCGGTGGCCTCGGGAGTGAGCGCCCTGGCGTGGCAGGCGGCGATGGCGGCCTGCAGCGCGTACGGGCCCAGCCTGCCCAGCGCCTCGGCCCGGCCGAGCGCGGCCAGGCCGCGGCGCACCAGGAGGCGGTCCCAGCGGCTGCGGTCCTGATCGAGGAGGAGGATCGGGCTGCCGTCGGGAGCGGTCCTGGCCGGGATGCGCGAGGCCTGGATCTCCATCAGCGCGACCAGCCCGTGCACCTCGGGCTCGCCGGGCATCAGCCCGGCCAGGACGCGGCCGAGCCGCATCGCCTCCTGGCACAGGGACGGCCGGACCCAGTCGTCGCCCGCGGTCGCCGCGTACCCCTCGTTGATCAGGTAAATGATCTCCAGCACCGAGGCGAGCCGGGCGGGCAGCTCCTGGGGTGGGGGCAGCTCGATCGGCACCTTCTTGGCGGCGAGCGCGCGCTTGGCCCGGGAGATGCGCTGCCCCACGGTCGGCTCCGGCACCAGGAACGCCCGCGCGATCTCCTCGGTGGTCAGGCCGCCCAGGACGCGCAGGGCCAGGGCGATCCTGCCCTCGGCAGGCAGCACCGGGTGGCAGACGGTGAAGACGAGCCGGAGCAGGTCGTCGCCGATGTGATCGTCGAGCGCCGCGTCGAGGTCGTGCTCGGCGAGGTGCGCGCGCAGCTCCAGGTCGCGGCCGACCTCGCGCAGCTTGCGCTCGTACGTGTCGCGCCTGCGGAACCGGTCGATCGCGCGATGCTTGGCGGTCGTCATCAGCCACGCGCCCGGATTATCCGGTACGCCGTTGCGCGGCCACTCTTCCAGCGCCGCCACCAGCGCGTCCTGTGCGAGCTCCTCGGCGAGACCGACGTCGCCGACCATGCGGGCGAGGCCGGCGATCACCCGGACGGACTCGATCCGCCACACGGCCTCCACCGCACGGTGGGAATCGGCTGACGTCACGCCTCCTGGATACCGCATCAGGACGCGCGGCGCGCGCCCGGCTCAGGGGGCGGGTCCTGACCTCGTACAACGCGTAGCTGATCAGCTCCTTGGCCTCGGCGAACGGCCCGTCGGTGACGGCCAGCCGGCCGCCGGACACCTCGACCCTGGCGCCCTCGGAGCTGGGTGCGAGCCCGCTCTGGTCGAGCAGCGCCCCTGACTCGGTGGCCTGCCGGCCGAGCTCCATGATGGCCTCCATCAGCTCGGCGGGTGGCGGTCCTTCTGGCTGGGCGTTGACGCGCAACGTGACCAGGTAACGCATGGCGGTCTCCTTCTGTACGAGATGGGCGGACTCAGGCGGCGGTACGAGCCGTGTGCGATGGCGTGGAGTCAGGCGGCGGTACGGGCGAAATGCAGCGACACCAGCGACAGCCAGCACCAGATCGCCACAATCCCGGCGACGAATCCGAGCGTGCTCCAGGCCGCGCCGCTCCCGCTCACGATCCCCGCGAACGCCGCCAGGAACGTCGTCCCGGTGATCCGGGAGTAGGTGGCCCAGCCGCGGCGACCCTCGCGGGCGAACCGGGAGGCGACAACGTAGCAGGCCGCGGTCATGCACAGGAACCCGGCGCCGCCGACGGCGAGGTGGGCGAGCCCGGACGCGGTGACCGTACCGGGGCCTTCGGGGGTGCCGGCCGGGAAGCCCATCGCCGGGTCGGCGGGGAAGATCGCCGCGCCGATCATGCTCGCCCCGTACGCGGCCACCAGCATCGGCGCCAAGCGCGAGCCCCGCCCTGGAGCCGTCGCCGCGCGCAGCCCGGCCGCGCCGCCGATCGTGAGGAGGGCCGTGACGAGGAAGTTCGCGGTCTGGATCCAGCCGAGGTCACCGTTGGCGAGCAGGCTCCAGGAGCGCCTGGTCAGGTCGAAGCCGTCCCGGGTCAGCGCCTGCGCCAGGCCCGCCGTCACGTACAGGGGCCCGGCCGCGATGCCCAGCGCCAGCAGCGGGCGGGGGGAGCCGGAGGTGGTGGAGAGGGATGCGGTCGTCATGGTCGTCGTCCTCGCGTTCGCGGGCCGCCCCGTGCGGCCCTGTCACGTACGCGGCGAACGGAACGCCCCGATTTCGACGACCGCCCCGGAAAATCTTGAAAAAGAGGACGGCGGCCTCGGGAGGCGGAGGGCCCGAGGCCGCCGGGGGAGAGGCGGGGAGCCGCCGAGGGCTTCCCGCCTGGAGGAGCGTCAGGGGGGCGCGGGGCCCCGCTGAGGGCTCCCGTGAGGGGGCGCAGGGCGCCACCGAGGGCTCCCCGCGAGGGGGCGCAGGGGTCGCGGAGGGCTCCCCGCTCTGGGATCGTCAGGGCGTCGCGGGGGCGCCGCCGAAGGTGACGATGAGGCGGCCGTCCGAGGCGAACGACCAGCTCAGCGGGCCGCTGTAGGAGGAGCAGCGAGAGCCGTTCGAGCCCATCCAGAACTGGTTGGAGCCGTCGGCGTTGCCCACGATCTTGTCGTTCGACCCGCTGCCGCTGCGGCACGAGACGTTGTTGCGGAAGACCGACGTGCCGGCGTCGAAGGTGAAGTTGCGCTGGGCGTTGTCGATGCCGACGTTGTCGGAGATCGTCATCGTGCCCGGGTTGCGGTTGTAGGTGAAGCCGTGCTTGCCGTTGCGGTAGGCGATGCTGCGCCGGATCACGTGGTCGACCCCGATGTCCTCGCCGCCGAGCTTGTAGCCGTTGCGGTCGCCGTTGCCGGCCTGGCTGCCGTCGCTGAGCGTGCCGTTGTTGTACGACAGCGAGTCCTCGATGGTCACCGGCCCGATGGGGCCGGTGTCGTCCTTGGTGTAGAGGTCCCAGCCGTCGTCGATGTTGTTGCGGGCGACCGAGTAGCGGAAGACGTTCCCGGAGCCGACGGTGAGCTTGGCGGCGAAGCCGTCGGCGTCCTCGCCGTCGGAGTCGGCGTTGTCGTGCGACAGCGCGCTCAGGATGAGGTTGTTGGACGGCCACTGGTCGCGCGGCGTGTCGGAGGCGATCCTGGACAGCTGCAGGCCGGTGTCCCTGTTGTAGCGGGTCACCGTGCGCTCCAGGATGTTGTTGCTGCCGCCGACGAAGATGCCGTTGTCGCCGGCCCGCTCCACCACGATGCCGTAGATGTGCCAGTACGACCCGTTGACCGCGAGTCCTCGGTTGGCCGAGTTCTCGCTCTGGGCGGAGAAGTTCAGGATCGGCGTCTCGCCCGGGTAGGCGGAGATCTTCTTGCGGGCGCTGGAGGTGCCGTTGTTGCCCGGCGCGATGGTGATCGTCTGCGAGTGGTTGTACGTGCCGCCGCGCAGGTAGATGGTGCCGCCGGGGGCGATGCGGGTGATCGCCGAGGTGAGCGTCGTCGGGTCGGACTGGGTGCCGCTCGCGCCGTCCCTGCCGTTGGGCGCGACGTACAGGACGTCGCTGGTAGGCGGGTCGGTCGGGTCCGGGTCGGGATCGGGGTCGCCGCTGCCTGCCGTTTTGAGCGTCCACTGCTTGGTGGCGGCCGAGTCGCAGGAGTTCTGTTGCAGCGCGGCACCTGACGAGGTGGAGTTGTCCTTGACGTTGAGGCACTTGCCGCTGTTGACGTTGACGACCCGGTAGTTCGAGCCGGACTCGGTGAGCTGCCAGGTCTGGGAGGCGGCGCCCGTGCACGTTTCCTGCTGCACGGCCTTGCCCGCGCTGGTGGAGGCGTCCTTGACGCCGAGGCACTTGCCGCTGTGCGCGGCCTTGATCTGGTAGCCGCCGCCGGACGCGGTGATCGTGAGCACCTGACCTGCGGCGTCGGAGCAGGTGTTCTGTACGAGCTGCACGCCGTCGCCTGTGCTCTGCCCCGGCACGGTGGCGCACAGCCCGCTGGCGCCGTTGACCAGCGTGTAGTCGCCGTTCGCGGGGGCCGCCGCGGCCGGGGCGTCCACCGCGGACACCAGGCCGCCGGTCGCGATGAGGCCGCTGGTCAGGACGATGGTGAGCCTTCTGGCGAATGGTTCGTTCTTGCGCACGTCCCAGCTCCATTCGTACGAGGGGGGTGTCGTGTCCGGGCGTGCCGCCCGCCGCGGGAAGGCGGCGGTGGACGGTGGCCGTTATGCGTGGGGGCGGGCGGCACGCGCGGGTCGCTGGTGTCTGGTTCTGCGGGGTACGGGATGACAACCGGTTGCAGTAACAGTGACGTTACGCGGATGAAACGTCAATACGTCCAGGTAAAACTGCAAACGCTGCGGGACGTTCGCGCTGGTCATGCTAGAGATCACTGCAACAACCGATTGCAATATTCATGCGCTGCGGCCCCGGATCGCACGGTTCCCGCACCCGCGTGCGCCGGCTCAGGAGAAGGCGTCGAGCCCGGTGAGTTCGGCGGAGAGCGTCCAGAGCCGGGACGCGGAGGCGGGGTCGATCGCCCAGGGCTTCACGCCGCCGATGAGCATGTCGTCGGTGGTCGCCATCTCGGCGATGTCGCAGTCCTGGCAGTACGCGCCGCCGTACGCGCCGAGCCGAGGTGCGGTGGCCGCCCAAACGGCCGTCGCCGCCCCTTGGGCGGGCGTCTTGAAGCCGTCCGCCTGGCGGCCGTCCCGGTCGATCCAGCCCAGGGCGATCTGCTCGTCGCGCGGGATACGCCGCTGCAGCGGGGTGAGGATGCTGCCGGGGTGCACCGCGAAGGCGCGCACTCCGTCGCTCGCGCCGAGGGCGTCGAGATGTACGGCGAACAGGGCGTTGGCCGTCTTGGACTGCCCGTACGCGAGCCAGTGATCGTAACCGTCGCGGAAGTGCGGGTCGTCCCAGCGGATGTCCGACAGGAAATGCCCCGCCGAGGCGACGGACACCACGCGTGCCCCCGTGGGCGAGAGGGCCGGGCGCAGGTGGTTGACCAGGGCGTAGTGCCCGAGGTGGTTGATGGCGAAGTGCGCCTCCCACCCTGGGCCTATGTGCTTGTCGGGGTAGGCCATGACGCCCGCGTTGGCGATGACGATGTCGATGAGCCTGCCGGTCTGCAGGAACCGGTCGCTGAACGCTGCGACGCCGGCGAGGTCCGCCAGGTCGAGCCGCCGGACCTCCGTACGCGGGATGCCGCGCAGCGCCTCCTCCGCCACGGCGGGGCGGCGGGCGGGCACGACCACGTGCGCGCCCGCCCGTACCAGGGCCCGGGTGGCTTCGAGGCCGAGGCCCGAGTAGCCGCCGGTGATGAGAACGGTCTTGCCGGAAAGATCGATGCCGGCCAGGACGTCGTCCGCGGTGCTGTGCGCGCCGAAGCCCGAGCCGATCTTGTGCTGGGTGATCGCCATGCGCCGGAGGCTAGAATCTAGAGTGCGATCTAGGTCAAGCTACGGGCGGTGCGGCGGAGTGGGCGTGAAGGGCGGACTGTCCATCGGAGATGTCGCGAAGGCGACCGGTCTGGGCGTGCACGCGCTGCGGTTCTTCGAGCGCGAGCAGCTCTTTCTCCGTCCGATCCCGCGCACGGCCGGTGGGCGGCGCGTCTACGAGCAGGCAGATGTCGAGTGGCTGCTGCTGTGCAACCGGCTGCGGGAGTCCGGCATGCCCATCGCCACGCTGAAGAGGTTCGCGGAGCTCGTGCGGTCAGGGCCCGGCAATGAGGAGGAGCGGCTCGCGCTGCTGGAAGAGCACGAGCAGGCCGTACGGGAGAAGATCGCCGCGCTGACGGCGAGCTTGGAGATCATTCACGACAAGGTCGTGATCTACCGCAAGCACGTCGAAGAGGGGACCGCGGCCGGGGTTTGGGCGCCGACGCCCTCGGCGTAGCCGCGATCGCAGCCGGGCGAGGAGGCTGCCGGCGGGGCGCGGGCGCACGCGTTCGGCGGGCTGCCGGCGGTGTGCGCATCGGTGCATGCCCGCGCACCGCCTGGTCCCGGCCAGGCGCGGCGTGCCGTCTGCGGGACACATGGCCGTACTGCTTGGCGAATCTCCGGCCGTCCCCATACGGTCGTCGCGTGCCCATGCGTACTGAGGTCTCAAGGGCGAGACCGTGAAACCCGCCCGATCCGCGACGACCACCCCCACCGTCACGAAGAAGATCTGCGCCATCATGGCCACGGCCGCGCTCCTCACGGCGGGCTGCTCCGGCGAGCAGGAACCGCGGGCGACCCCGAGCCCTGGCGCGACATCTCCCACCGGCTCCGCGCCGCCGTCCGGCACGTCACCCGAGGCGGGCACGCTCAGCCCGACGGCCTCCACGACGTCGAGCGGTTCCCCCAGCGCCACCGCGTCGGAGCCCCCCAACCCGGCCCGCGCCGAGGGGGAGATCAGACGCGCCTGGGAGACGTTCTTCGACGAGCGCGGCTCGACCGCGGCCAAGGTGAAGATCGTGGAGAACGGCGAGATGAACGAGCTGATGGTGCAGGCGTTCGCCACGGACGAGCGGTTCGGCCACATGTCGAGCCGGGTCAGGAACGTGCGCTTCGACTCGCCGACGCAGGCCCAGGTGTCGTACGTGCTGCGCCGCGGCGAGCGGACCCTGCTGTCGAGCAGACGGGGCAAGGCGGTGCAGCAGGGCGGCCGGTGGAAGATCGCGTTCCGCACGGTGTGCTCGTGGGCGAAGTACGGCGAGGACGTCCCGAAAGCGCCCACCTGCTGAGCCGCACACGAGAGACGGCCGGACACAAGAAGAGGGCCGGACACAAGAAGAGGGCCGGACGCAAGGAGAGGGCCGGACGCAAGGAGAGGGCCGGACGCAAGGAGAGGGCCGGACGCAAGGAGAGGGCCGGACGCTGTGTGCGTTCGGCCCTCTCGTGTTCTGTCATGTGATCGGTCACCTCGGTGACCTCCGCTCAGCGGCGGCGGCGCCGGCGGCGGGCGCTAGAGCCGGCGTTCCCACCGTTACTGCCCCCACCGGGAAGATCCTTCGGCGGGCGGGCGGCCCCGAAACCCATCAAACCGAGGTAGTGCAGCATCGCCATGACAACCCCCGTTACTTAGCGAAGTGCGGTACTTCGTACTCGCATATTGATGCCAACATTTACGGCAACCCGGCGGTTCGCCGGATCCTTCCCGCGAAACGCCCCCTGGGGGCTTCATCGCCCAACTTTTACCGTCTGGCCTGTGCTTTTATCGGTGCCGGCGCTGTCTGTGGCGGTCGCGCGTACATTGGTGGCTCCGGCATGTCGAAGACGCCGCGGCCGCCCCGACTACCTGGTGAGCGGCGCCGATGGCGGTGCCGCCGTCCGTGCGAAGGAGACGACGTGAAGTTCCTGTTGATCATGCACGTGAACCCGCAGGTCTGGGACGGGCTGACCGAGGAGCAGCGCAACGCGGTGATGAACGGCCACGGCGCGTTCATGGAGACGATCAAGAAGTCCGGCGAGCTGATCGAGACCGCCGCGCTGGGCGATCCGTCGGAGAGCGCCGTGGTCCGCGTCCGCGGTGGCGTCCCGGCCGTGACCGACGGGCCGTACCTGGAGGCCAAGGAGTACTTCGGCGGCTACTACCTGGTCGAGGTCGAAAACCGCGAGCGTGCTCTGGAGCTGGCCGCGCTCATTCCCGACGCGGCGGTCGACGGCCTCGGCATCGAGGTGCGCCCGGTCGTCTTCTCGGCGACGGGCGAGGACTGAGCGGGCGGTGCGTTTCGTCCTGACCCTGCATCGCGAGCCGGAGGAGGGCCTCGGGGACGGGAGATTCCTGGCCGTGACGGGTGAGGCGGGCGAGCTGATCGGCGGGCACGCGCTCGCCGATCCGTCCATCGGTGTCGTCGTACGGGTTCTGGACGGCGTGCCGCGCGTGAGCTGCGGGACGTACGTCCAGGCCCGCCCGCCCGCCGCCGCACAGTACGTGATCGAGTGCGCGGATCGCGAACGCGCCGTGGAGCTGGCCGTACTGCTCCTCGGCGGCCGTGGCGGCGGCGTCGACGTACGGCCGGTGATGACGCCGGACGGCATGGAGATGTGACGACCACCCCCCAGGTCCGACGTGAGGACCTGGGCCGATCGCCGGGGCGGCGCGGTCGCGCGCCGGTGGCCGATGCGCGTGCGACCGCGCCCACCCGCCGATCAGGACCTGGTGAGCCAGGTGACCTGGGAGCCGTTGCTGAAGACCTCCCGGTGCGTCACCGTGAACAGGGTGGGCTGGAAGCCGCCGTTGAACATCGGGATGCCCCCGCCCGCAACCACGGGGTAGCTCTTGACGATGAGCTCGTCGATCTCCGGCAGCAGCGACGAGGCGAGCTTGCCGCCGCCTCCCAGGTAGATGTCGAGGCCGGTGTCCTCGGCCTTCAGCCTGCGTACCAGCTCGATGGGGTCGCCCCGCTCCACCTGGACGGCCGGGTCGTCGATGGTGATCGTGCGGGAGACGACGTACTGGCGCAGGTGCGCGTACGGGCTGGTGGTGGGCACGTTAGTGCGGAAGAATCCTGAGCGGCGACGGGCGCTGATCGACGCGGCCGTCGAGGTGCTCGCCAGAGAGGGAGCGCGCGGGCTGACCTTTCGTGCCGTCGATGCGGGAGCGGGCGTGCCCGTCGGCACCGCGTCCAACTACTTCTCCTCCCGCGACGACCTGTTCACCCAGGTGGGCGGGCGGATCTATGAGCGGCTGCTGCCCGATGAGGCCACCATTGCGCGCAGTCGCGAATCGCTCAACTGGCTCATCGTCGAACGTCTGACTCTGCCCGAGATCTTCACGGAGCAGGAGATCCACGACCTGGTGGACGTTGCGGTCAGGCGGATGCTGAGCGACGACTGACATCTGCTCATCGCCGGCGCGTCGCCCGGCCACCGCTTTGCCCGTTGGCGGGCCGGCCGTTGTCGCCGGCCCTGTGCACGGCCTACGTGGACGCCTTGGCGTACGTTGCGGCGCCGCCGGCGAAGTCGTACATGATGACCTGTTCGTCGCCTACCACCCAGGCGTCGTGTCCCGGTGGGCAGACGAAGATGTCGCCAGGCCCGATCTCGGCTTCCGTGCCGTCGTCGGCGTGCAGCCGCATCCTGCCCTGCACCACAAACGCGTTGTGGTGCACCTGGCAGGAGTCGGTGCCCGCGATCGGCTTGACGGACTCCGACCAGTGCCAGCCCGGTTCGAACGTGGCGATGCCGAAGGTGCATCCGGACAGGTTGCAGACTTCCAGATGCCCCATGGGGAAGTCGCGGCGTTCGTCCGGCTTGTCGATGTTCTTGACCTCGATCATGACGGTCCCCCCTTCCGTCAACCTCCAGTCTTTCACCGGACGAAACCCCTCACAAGCCGATGAACTGGGCAAATGGCCCGTCATCGGCGGGGCGCCGCTCCCCGCGTGGTGCCGCCCCCAATCGCCCCTCGTGCGGAGCCGCCGCGCAAGCGACGCTGCCGCCCCCGGCGGGGCCGCCCCCTCACGCGAACGCGCCACCCGGGCCGAAGGCCAGGCGGGCGAAGTTCGTCCCGATCCGGCGGTGCCCCTCCTCGCTCGGATGCAGGTCGTCGGGCAGCGGCAGCTCGGCGTGGTCGCGCTCGCCGTAGAGGGAGCGGCCGTCGAGGTAGTGCAGGTGCGGGTCGTCGGCGGCCCGTTCGGCGACGATGCGGGACAGCTCGCCGCGGATGACGTCGAGGGTGAGGCGGCCGGACGCGCGGTCCGCCGGGTCGCCGGTGGGCCGGAAGCGTACGGTGCCGTCCTCGAGCGCGGCCGTCAGCGGCCCCGGCGTGTGCTCCTGGATCGGGCAGAGGATGGCCGATACGACCAGCAGTGGCGTCTCCGGGTGCCCCTCCCTGATCGTGTCGAGGAAGCCGTGCACGGCGGGAGCGAAGGCACGCAGCCGCATGGCGTCGGAGTTGACCAGGTTGATGCCGATCTTGACGCTGATGAGGTCCGCCGGGGTGTCCCGCATCGTACGGGCGGTGAACGGATCGAGCAGCGCGCCTCCGCCGAAGCCCAGGTTGACCAGCTCGACCCCGCCGAGAGCGGCGGCCAGGGCGGGCCAGATGGCGGTGGGGTGGGTGGCGTTGGAGCCGTGGCTGATCGAGCTGCCATGGTGCAGCCACACCCGCCGCCCGCCGGAGGGCGCCGGCGAGACCGGCGCGTCGGTACGCAGGGCGCCGAGCTCGGTGGTCTCGTTGTGCGGCAGCCAGATCTCGACGTCCTTGTCACCGGCGGGCAGGCCGGTGAAGCGGGCGGTGCCAGGCCCTTCGCGCAGCTCGACGACCCCGCTTGTCAGGTCGGTGATGCGCACCCGCCCGCCCGGCACCGTGGCCTGGGCGGCGAGCCGCCCGCCGATCACCAGGTCGTACCCGCCGTCCGGCGGCTGCGGCAGCCCGCGGTAGGCGCGCTTGGTGGGCAGCGTGTCCAGCTCGATGACGGTGGCGGCGGTGCGGAAGGTGAGCCGCACGCCGGACGGCTGGCTCTCGGCCATGGCGAGCTGCTCGTCGGGGATCTGCCTGCGCGCCCGCGCGGGCAGCCGGTGGGGGAGCAGCCCGTACGGCGTGCGCTCCACGTCGAGCGCGCCCCGCAGCAGATCCGCGGTCACGGGTGTGGTGATCAGTTCGCTGTTCATCGCCTCGGCCTGGGAGAAGAAGGGAGAAGTTATACCTATTATGCAGCAACTTAAAAGTATTAAGTTCGGCCACGGTGTCGCCGGTCGGCGCCGCGCGGCCGCCTTGTCCGGCGGGTGATCACGTGACCGGTTGACAGGAACCCCCCGCCCCATGAAACTCTCCCGAAACATGAGGCGCGTTCGGTAAACGTTTACAGGAGTGGTCGATGCCCCTGCCCCGATGGATCACCGCCGGCGCGCTCGCCGTCGTCACCGCGCTCAGCCTGAGCGTTCCCGGCCAGACCGATGTGCGGGCCGGCGGGACGATCACGACCGGCGCCGCGCCCTCACCGGCCCTGGGCGAGGACATCGCCTACAACGTCTACCTGCCCGCCGGCTACGACCGGGACAAGGCCCGCCACCCCGTGCTCTACCTGCTGCACGGCCGGGGCGACAGCATGCAGGCGTGGACCCGGGTCAAGACGACCCTCGACGACATGATCAGGACCAAGCGCATCCCGCCCGTCATCGCCGTCATGCCGGACGCCCCCTGGAGCGAGCGCGGAAGCTGGTACGTCGACTCCCGGTACACCGGCGCCGACCTGCCGGGCCGCCCGGTGGAGACGGCGCTGACCAGGGACCTCGTCAAGCACGTGGACGCGACGTACCGGACGGCGCCCATCAGGCAGGCCCGCCTGGTCGGCGGCTACTCGATGGGCGGCGCGGGCGCGCTGCGCTACGCGCTCGCCCATCAGGACCTGTTCGGCGCCGCCGCCGTGCTCAGCCCCGCCGTCTACACGCCGCTGCCGCCGTCCGACTCCTCGGCCCGCGACTACGGCGCGTTCGGCAAGGGCGGCGAGAAGTTCGACGACGAGGTCTACAAGGAGCTCAACTACCCGGCCCTGCTGCCGGATCTCGACCCCGACCTGCCGGTACGGCTGTTCGTGGCGGTCGGCGACGACGAGTACGCCAACCCCGACCCCGCCGACGCCCGCCACGACCTCGACTTCGAGTCCGCCGCGCTCTACAACGCCGCCCGCCGCTCGCCCGCGATCTCCGCGCAGCTCCGGGTGCTGGACGGCGGCCACGACTGGGACGTCTGGACGCCCGCGTTCGAGCAGGCCATGGCCGACCTCGGCCCCGCACTGAGCGTCACCCCGCCGACGGGCCTGCCCGCCCCGCTGCACGGCGGCTCCGGCGTCGACTGGGCGGGCGGCGTCGCCGCCTCCGCCGACGGCACCCTGACCATCGGGTACGCCACCACGGAGAACGGCAACCTGGACGCCGTCGTGAGCAGGATCGGCGGCTGGACGCGCCGCATCTCCACCCCCGCCGACGAGCGCCTGTACGGGGTCGCCGCGCTGCCGGACGGCGGCGTGCTCGCGGCCGGATACACCAAGGGCGACCTGGACGGGAAGCACGCGGGCAACACCGGCGACGACGCGTTCGTGGTCAGGATCGGCGCGGACGGCGAGGTCCGCTGGATCACCCAGTTCGGCGCGCCGGACGCCGCCGACCGCGTCTACGGGCTGGCCGCCGCCCCTGACGGAGGCGCGTACGTCGCCGGCTACACCAAGGGCGCGCTGGACGGCGAGAACGCCGGAGACAAGGACGCCATCGCCGCCCGTATCACGCCCGGCGGCGAGGTGGCGTGGATCCGCCAGTACGGCGGCCCCGGCGAGGACAAGGCCACCGGCGTCGCCGCCGCGCCCGCCGGCCTCTACCTGACCGGCAGCACCTCGGCCGCCATGCCCGGCACGACCGCGCGCGGCGGCATGGACGGCTGGCTGGCCGCCTACACCGCCGACGGCGCCAGGACCTGGGCCGCCACCGAGGGCGGCGCGGGAGACGACCGGCTCAACGCGGTCACCGTCACCACCACCGGCCTGGTCGTCGCCACGGGTGCCGCTTCCGGAGACGCGCTCACCGTCGCCTACACCGACCGGGGAAAGCGCCGCTGGCAGCACTCGCTCGCCACCGCCCAGGCGGACGAGGGCGCCGCGCTGGCCGCGCTGCCCGGCGGCGAGGTCGAGGTGGTCGGCTACACCCGGGGCAAGGTCGGGGTGCCGGCGGGCGGCGCCGACGTGGTGGCGCTCCGCCTGGACGCCAAGGGCGGTCAGCGCGCCGCCGCCCAGCTCGGCACCGCCAGGGACGACGCCGTGGACCCGTTCTCCGAGCCCAACGTCTACGCCGCCGCGGCGGGGGAGGGGAAGGTGGCGATCGCGGGCCTGACGTACGGCACGCCGGAGGGCGGCCGCGCGCTCGGCAACGGCGACGTCTTCCTCGCCACCGTCCAGCACTGAAGCCATGAAACAGGAAGGGATCGTCCGCCGGCGAAGCGGACGATCCCTCCTACAGCGGATCCCTCTCTACGACGGTCAGGCGCCTCTGTCGAGGAAGGTCAGACGCGCCTCCAGAGGGCGGGCACGTTCGGCGGCTCCCAGCCGGTGAGCGAGGTGTGCGCCTGGATGCACTCGTACGTCGCGCCGCCGTACGTCACCCGGTCGCCGACGCCGTACGCATGGTTCGGGCTCCAGGTGCCGCCGGGCTGCGGGTCGGGGTTCGGGTCCGTCGGCGTGGGGCTGGGCTCGGGCTCCGGCTCGGGGCCGGGGCCGGGCGTGCCGCCGCCGCCGAAGTCGATGTCGGAGCAGGTGTAGAAGGCCTCGTTGCTGCCGACCACGCGCTGCCAGATCGAGTAGAGGATGTGCCGGCCGGTGCGCTGCGGCAGGGTGATGGTCCAGTTCGTGAACGTGGTCGGGTTCTGGTTGGTGAACGTCTTGATGTGCACCAGGTCCGACCACTTGAGGGGCATGGTGGGGTTCCAGCCCTCGCGGGTGATGTAGAACTCGAAGTTGCTGTTCGCGTGCGGGGCGGTCGCGTGGTAGGTGAGCGTGAAGTCGCCGGGCCGCACGGGGGTGGCGGGCCAGTCGGCCCGCTGGAGGTCGAGGCCGCGGTACTTGTCGCGGCCCGCGCTGCAGAGCTTGCCGTCGGGGATGAGCTCGCGGTGCCTGCCGCCCGCTTCGAGGAGCGAGACCTCGTTCCAGTCGTAGAACGCCTGGGTGCCGCCGGCGGCGACGGCCGCCTTGCAGGCTTCGGACTTCGGCGACTCCGGGCCTTCGTTCTTGCAGACGTAGACGCGGCTCGGCGGGTTGGACATGGTGCCGTGGGCGTGGGCGGCGGATGCGGGCAGCAGCACCAGCACTCCGGTGGCCGCGGTGACGGTGGCGACGAACGTTCTCTTGCGCACCTGCGCTCCTGGGGGGTGAGGACAGGATTAAAAAGGAAACCTTACTAAGAATTAACGATTTCTGACTGACGCGCAAGCGGTTCCGGTCAATGGACCGGTCCGATCCCCGAACGCAGGAGCGGCCCGCGCCATGATGGCGCGGGCCGCTCGCATCTCTCCCACCGAAGGGGGTGCGGCGAGAGCTATCGGTGAACGCGGATCAGGCCGCGTCCGACCCGGCGTACGGCGAAAGTCCGGTGAACCCGGCTCAAGCCGCGTCCGAGCCCAGGAAGCCCTCCTTCTTCAGCCACTCGGCGCTGACCTTGTCCGGCTCCATGCCCTCGACGTCCACCTGGGCGTTGAGCTGCTGCATGGTGGCGTCGTCCAGCTTGGCGATGACCGGCTGCAGCACCTTCTCCAGCGCCGGGTACTTCTCGAACGTCTCCTGCCGCACCGTCACGGCGGCGTTGTAGATCGGGAAGAACTTCTTGTCGTCCTCCAGCACCGTCAGGCCGAGCGCGGCGATCCGGCCGTCGGTGGTGAACACCTCACCGAAGTTGCAGGTCTGCCCCTTGTCGGTCTCGGTGTAGACCACGCCGGTGTCGAGCAGCTTCACCTGGTTCTTCGGGATCTCCATGCCGTACGCCTTGGACAGGCCGGGCAGGCCGTCGTCACGCGTGGAGAACTCCGTCTCGATGCAGAGCGTGACCTCCTGCGGCTTGGTCTTGAGCAGCTCGGCCACGTCGGAGACGGTCTTGACGCCCAGCTCCTGCGCCTTCTCGGAGCGGATGGCCAGGGCGTAGGTGTTGTTGAGCGGGGTCGGCCCGATCCACTTGATCTTGTTCTTGCTCAGGTCCGCCTCGGCGGTGGCCTTGAACTGCTCGGCCGAGTCCTGGATCGGCTTGGTGTTCTTGAGGAACTCGATCCAGCCCGTACCCGAGTAGTCCCAGTACAGGTCGATCTCGCCGGACTCCAGCGCCTTACGGTTCGGCACGGTGCCGCCGAGGTTCGTCTTGTCCACGATCTCCGCGCCGTGCGCCTTCAGCAGGTGCACCGCGATCTTGCCGAGCATGATGTTCTCGGTGAAGTCCTTGGAGCCGACGACGAACTTGGCGCCCGCCAGCTCGTTGCCGGCGCTTCCCGTTTCGACGGCGTCGGCGCCGCCGCACGCGCTCGCCGACAGGGTCAGCGCCGCGGCGGCGAGAAAGGTGAGGGTCGTCCTGAGGGGACGGAAACGCATGTCGGATACACCTCGTGTGGGGGTTGCTTACGAGTACTGCTTGACGAAACGGGGGGATTTCCAGGGGAAGATCACATGCCGCGCGGCTTGAGCACGTGCTCGGCCAGACCGCCGAGCCAGTCGATGAGGAACGCGATGCACGCGGTGAGCACGCCGCCGACGATGGTGACGGGCATGCGGTTCAGCTTGAGTCCGTTGATGATCAGCTCGCCGAAGCCGCCGGCGGCGACGAACGCGCCGAGCGTGGCCACGCCGACGGTCAGCACGAGCGCGGTACGCAGACCGGCCAGGATCGCCGGCACCGCGAGCTTGAGCTCCACCCGCCACAGCACCTGGCCGCGGGTCATGCCCATGCCCCGCGCGGCCTCGATGAGCGCGGGGTCCACCTGCTGGACGCCGACCATGGTGTTGCGCAGCACCGGCAGCACGGCGTAGGCGACCAGGCCGACCAGCGCGGTCTTGAAGCCGACGCCCATGAGGAACGTGGCGAGCACCAGCAGGCCGATGGCGGGGACGGCCTGGCCCAGGTTGCCCACCGTGAGGATGATCGGGGCGATGAGCTTGTTGCGGGCCCTCGAGGCGACGATGCCGAGCGGGATCGCGATGATCACGACGAGGAACGTCGCGGCGGCCGTCATCTTCAGGTGCTCGACGGCCTTGGTGAGGATGACCGAGGTGTTGAGGCTGCGCTGCTCGATGGAGTCGAGCTCGAGCGTGCCGACCCACGCGTACAGGGCGACGAGCACGACGGCCACGGCGAACGGGGTGAACAGCAGCTGGCGCAGGTGGGGGAAGCGCCGTTCGAGCGGGCGGACCGGCGCCGCCGTGGCGGCGGGCAGCGTCTGGGCGGTCATCGGCCACCTCCGCTCCCCGCGCGCTGTTGTTCCGGTGCGCCGACCGCCGCGCAGAGCGTGGCGTACGTCACCACCCCCGACGGCGTGCTGCACCGGTCGGTGCCGTGGGCCAGCATGAAGTCGAGCGCCTCGCGCAGCGTGGTGCCGGCCGCCACCTGGGGGAGCGCGGGGTCGGGTTCGGGGCTCTCCACCGGCACGTCCTCGACCCGCAGCAGGGCCAGCCGCTTGAGCGTGCCGTCCTGGCCGATGAAGCTGGCCACGTAGTCGTCGGCGGGGCTGGCGAGGATGTTGGCCGGGGTGTCGTACTGGGCGATGTGGGAGCGCTCGCGCAGGATCGCGATGCGGTCGCCCAGCTTGATGGCCTCCTCGAAGTCGTGGGTGACGAAGATGATCGTCTTGCGGAGCTGCTTCTGCAGGCGGACGAACTCGTTCTGCAGGTGCTCGCGGGTGATCGGGTCGGTGGCGCCGAACGGCTCGTCCATGAGCATCACGGGCGGGTCGGCGGCCAGGGCGCGGGCGACGCCGACGCGCTGCTGCTGGCCTCCGGAGAGCTGGCGCGGGTAGCGGTCGCGGAACGCGGACGGCTCCAGGCTGACCAGCGCGAGCAGCTCCTCGACCCGCTCGGCGATCTTGGCCGCGGGCCAGCCGAGCAGCTTGGGCACCAGGCCGATGTTCTGCGCCACGGTCAGGTGGGGGAACAGGCCGACCTGCTGGATGGCGTACCCGACGTGGCGGCGCAGCTCGTCCGGGTTGAGGCTGAGCACGTCCTGGCCGCCGATGCGGATCTCGCCGGACGTCGGCTCGACCAGCCGGTTGATCATCTTCATCGTCGTCGTCTTGCCGCACCCCGACGGCCCCACGAACACCACGAGCTCGCCTGCGGGGATGTCGAGGGTGACGTTGTCGACCGCTGGGGCCTCCTGCCCCGGGTACTGCTTGGTCAGCGAGCGCAGCTCGATGCGCACGCCTTCGGAGTCACGGTCGAACACGAAGCCCCCTCGGGGTGGTCAGTAGGCGGACGGCGAAGAAGAACAGGTCGAACAGCACGGCGACGACCACGACGCCGAGGGTGCCGGCGAGCGTGGCGTTGAGTGAGTTCACCGAGCCGAGCCTGGACAGACCCTCGAAGATCTGGTTGCCGAGGCCGGGGCCGTCGACGAAGGCGGCGATGGCGGCGATGCCGATGAGCATCTGCGCCGAGATCCGCACGCCGGCGAGGATCAGCGGCCAGGCCAGCGGGAGCTGCACCTGGAACAGCACCCGCGTACGGGTCAGGCCCATCCCGCGTCCCGCCTCCACGGTGGCCGCGTCCAGGCCGTTGAGCCCGGTCACGGTGTTGCGGATGATCGGCAGGAACGCGTACACGACGAGCGAGACCAGCGTCGAACCCCAGCCCAGCCCGGTGATCGGGATGAGCAGGGTGAGCAGCGCCAGCGAGGGGATCGTGAGCACCGCCGCCGAGACCGCTATCGAGCTGCCGCGCACTCTCGGCCGGTCGTAGGAGAGGAGTCCGATGCCGACGCCGATCACGGTGGCGATGAGGATCGCGATCCCCACGACCAAAGCATGTTCCGCGGCGGCCAGCGAGAGAGTGTCCCATCGAGAGACCACGTACTCGCCGAAACTCATGAAGTGACCACCTTCGCTTACGCTTGCATGGATTCGCAAACGTATGCGATCTGTTGCGGTGAGCGCAAAATGTGATGCAGTGAGCGCAACACTAGTGCAATGCTTTCGTTACGAACGGACAAGGATGACGGAGAAGCCGCCACTGTCCTCGGCCGGGCTACGCCGGGACCTGGAGATCCTCGAAGTGCTGGCAGGTCATGGGGATGATCGGGACGCCGACGGCTTCGGCGTGAGCTGGATCGCCGAGCGGTTGGGCCGCGAGAAGAGCCAGGTCTCGCGGGCCCTGCGGTCGCTGGAGCTCGAAGGCATGGTCGAGCGGGATCCCCTGACCAGGCGCTATCGCCTGGGGTGGCGGTTGTTCGCGCTGGCCGCCCGCACCCAGCATGCGCGGCTGGTCCGCCTGGCCGCGCCCTACGTGCGGCGCCTGGCCGCCGCGTTCGACGAGGACGCCTACCTGTGCGTGCTGCGCGGCAGCATGGTCCTGACCCTGCTGTCGGTGCCCTCGTCGCGGGCCTACCACCGGGTCTGGGAGGGGGTGTCGGTGCCGGTCATCATGGCCGGGGCGGGGCGTTCGCTGCTGGCTGACTGGGACGACGACCGCGTTCGCGAACTGCTGAAGGCCACCCTGCCGTCGGGGCTGGACAGCGCGGTGAGCAGCGAGGAGCAGTGGCTGGCCGACATCGCGCACGCTCGCTCGGCCGGGTACGCGATCTCCGACACCGAGCTGGACGACAGCGAGATCGCGGTGTCGGCGCCCGTACGCGACCACCGGGGGCTGATCACGGCGGCGCTGAGCGTGTCGGTCACCCGGGCCGCCGGCCGGTCCCGGCTGCACGAGATCGGTGAGATCGTCGCGCAGACGGCGGCGGAGTTCTCGATCGCGCTGGGACACTCGACGTCGAGCCCCCGGCCCGCGGCGGAGCAGCCCCGCCCCCGCAGACCGGGCCGCCCCGCCGCCGCCCGGCCGGACTCCCGCGTCGAGCCCTAGCGGGGCGGCTCAGGCGGCTGCGGCGGGTGCGAGCGGCGGACGCGGCAGCGGACGTGAGGCACGCGCTCGCCCTGGACGACCACATGCGGGTCCATGGGGAGATGCTGCGCGTCCAGCGATCCGATGGGGGCCTCGGGGTGCCGGCCCTCCGGGCGGGGCCGGTGCGCGGCCCCGGCGGTGCGCCGGGGCCGGCCACCGGCCTTTCCGCCAGCGCGTCGAACACGCGGCGCCGGAATCGACACGCCTCAGAAGATTTGTCTCCGGCCCGTCTCACAGGCCCTTGGCGGCGTAGTCGTAGCGGTCGTTGTAGCGGACGTACGCCTTCTTGCCCTCGAAGAGCTGGAACGGGTCCGGCTGCCACTTCTTCTTGTCCTTGAGGAAGTAGTTGTTGCGCTCGCAGTTGCCGCGCGCCCAGAACGACGAGATCTTGTCCCGCCAGTAGCGGGTGAACTCGAACTTCTTGCATCGCGCCGGTGACGAACGCCACTTCGCCATGGCGCCGCGCCAGTTGCTGTGCTCGTACACGCAGTACCAGCCGCTCGGGCAGGACGCCGCCGTGGCCGACAGCAGCAGCCGCACCGAGCCGCCCTCCCAGGCGATCTCGTTGTTGCTGATCTTCGTGCCGTGCGGGATCGCCGCCAGGTACGCGTTGATCCGCGCGGCGTTGGCCGCCGCCTGGGCCGGGGCGGCGTTGAGCCCGCCCGCCACGACGGCGCCCGCGGCGATCACCGCGCCGGCCCGTACCAGCGTGCGCCGTGCCCGGCCGGTGCCGCGTCCGAGAACGCTCATATCGTCTCCCCCTTTTCGAAGTGGATCACGGTGTCGATCCGTCGGGGGAGACGCTAGGAGGCGCCGTGTTGAGCCTGTGTTGAGCCCGTGTTGAGCTGATGGCGGGACCTGCGGCGTTCTCCCTGCGAAGGCGGCCGATGCGGTCTATGTTGATCACTGAAACGTGAAAAATGTTACTGATGGGGAGTCGTGATGGGGGAGGAGCGCCGAAGGGCGGACCGCGCCGCGCCGGCCGAGCGGATGGACACCTCCGTGCCGCACCCCGCCAGGGTCTGGAACTACTGGCTCGGCGGCAAGGACAACTACGCCCCCGACCGCCAGGTCGGCGACGAGATCGTGGAGGTGATGCCGGACCTGCCGGTCAACGCGCGCGCGGAACGCGAGTTCATCGGCCGCGTCGTGCGCCACCTGGCCGGTGAGTGCGGCGTCGACCAGTTCCTCGACGTCGGCACCGGCATCCCCACCGCCGACAACACGCACGAGGTGGCCCAGCGGGTGAACCCCAAGGCCAGGATCGTGTACGTCGACAACGACCCGATCGTGCTGGCCCACGCGCGGGCGCTGCTGGTGGGCACCGAGGAGGGCGCGACCGACTACCTCGACGCCGACCTGCGCGAACCCGAGCCGATCCTGCGCGACGCGGCCCGCACGCTTGACTTCTCCCGCCCGGTCGCGCTGCTGCTGATGGGCGTGCTGGAGTTCGTGCCGGACGCCGAGCCGGCCCACCGCTCGGTCCGCACGCTCGTGGACGCGCTCCCGTCCGGCAGCTACCTCGCGATCGCGCACAGCGTGCACAGCCCGTCGATGGACAAGGCCGCCGCCGCGTGGAACGCCAGCGGCGCCACCCCGTTGACGCTGCGCACGGAGGAGGAGCTGCGCGCCTTCTTCGACGGGTTCGAGCTGCTGGAGCCCGGCGTCGTCTCGCTGCCGAAGTGGCGTCCCGATCCGCAGACCAGCTTCCAAGACCGCGAGGTGTTCCAGTACGGCGGTCTCGGCCGCAAGCCCTGACCCGGCTCGCCGTGTCAGACCCGCTTAGTGAGACGCTGAGCGTCAGACCCCGCTTGGTGGGACGCTGAGCGGTCAGACGCTGCGCAGCACCGACACCACGATGCCCAGCACCGTGGCCTCGTCGCCGTCGATCACCTCGTACGCCGGGTTGCGCGGCTCGAGGTAGACGTGCCCGCCCCGGCGGCGGAACACCTTGACGGTGGCCTCGCCGTCGATCATCGCGGCGACGATCTGCCCCGAGTGCGCCTCGGGCTGCTGCCGCACGATGACGATGTCGCCGTCGCAGATCGCCGCCTCGATCATCGAGTCGCCGCGCACCCGCAGCGCGAACACCGTGCCCCGCCCCGTCAGGTCGCGCGGCAGCGTCAGCGCCTCGTCCATCACCTCATCGGCCGGGATGGGAACGCCCGCCGCGATGTCGCCCACCACGGGCACGCTCACCAGGTCGGCGCTCGGCTCGGCGGACTCGGGGCGCAGGAACGACCGCACGTCGATCGGCCGCGTCATCGTCGAGCTCCGGCGCAGCAGCCCCTGGTCCTCCAGCGCCTTGAGGTGCTTCGACACCGACGAGGCCGAGCGCAGCCCCACCGCCTTGGCGATCTCGCGCGTGCTCGGCGGGTAGCCGTATCTGACCACGTGGTCCCTGATCGTGGCCAGGATGTGCTGCTGCCGCCGGGGCAGCGATTGGAGGTCGAGGTATTCGAACGCGTCGGGGCCGCCGTAGGTGCTCACCGGCGACATGCTAGAGCCTGCCGCACCGCGGCGTGGTCATCGCGGCGTCAGGCTCCGGAAAGGGCCTGTCGCCTACGGCCCTGCCTTCGTACTCTCAGGGCGTGGAAGGAGGCGGGCATGACGGAGGCAGCGGGCGGCGAGGCGGCGTGGGAGTCGGCGTGGAAGGTGCTCGCGCCGGTGACGGACCTGGTCACGCCCATGGCGGTACGCGTGGCGGCCACCCTGCGCCTGACCGACCTCATCGGCGGCGACCGCGTACCGGTGCAGGAGCTGGCCCGGCGCAGCGGCACGAACGCCGACGCGCTGGACCGGATGCTGCGCCACCTGACCCATCAGGGCGTCTACACCGAGCCCGAGCCGGGCGTGTTCGCGGTGAACGAGCCCGCGGCGCTTCTGGCCTCCGGCCATCCCTCGGGGATGCGGGCCCGCCTCGACCTCGACGGCTTCGGCGGGCGCATGGACCTCGCCTGCACCGGGCTGCTGCACACCGTACGGACCGGGGAGCCCGCCTGGGAGACGGTCTTCGGGCTGTCCATCTGGTCGCACCTGGCCTCCGACGAGCACCTGGGCGCGACGTTCGACGCCATGATGGCCGACGGCTCCGACTACCTGGCCGACGCCGCCGCCGGCTTCGACTGGTCCGGCGTACGGCACGTCGCCGACGTCGGCGGCGGCACCGGCGTCCTGCTCGCCGAGCTGCTGCGGGCACACCCCGGCCTGCGCGGCACCCTCGTGGACCTGCCGGACACGGCCGGGCGCGGCCGCCGGTTCCTGGCCGATCGCGGACTGGACGATCGCTGCTCCTTCGCCGGGCAGAGCTTCTTCGACCCGCTGCCCGCCGGAGCCGACGTCTACGTGCTCCGCCGCGTGATCCACGACTGGGACGACGGCTCCGCCGTACGCATCCTGCGCCGCTGCGCCGAGGCGGCCGGCCCGCGCGGCCGGATCGTCGTGATCGAGTTTCACGGCGGTACGGACGCCGCGCCGGCGATGCGCGCCGAGATGGACCTGCGCATGCTGGTCATCAATGGAGGTCGCGAGCGCACCCTGGAGCAGTACCGGGCCCTCGCGGACGCCGCGTCGCTGGAGGTGACCGGCACGCACATGACCCCGCTCGGCCACCTCGTACTCACCTGTACCCCGGCCGCCGCTTGAACCGCCACCGGGGTACGCGCCGTAGGCCGGACCCTCACCTGCCCACCGACCGGGACCCGCTGAAACCGCGCCACGTCGGGCAGGACCCCGCTCGCCGCCACGTCGGGCGGGACCCAGCTGGCCGCTGGGTCGGGCGGGACCCAGCTGGCCGCTAGGTCGGGCAGGACCCCGCTCGCCGGTCGCCGCCGCGTACGCCGTGACCGGCGGGCGGGCGCCAGTCGGAGCGCCGGGGCCGGATCGCCCCGCGCAGGTACAGGGCGTTGGCGGCCCGCCGCGCGAGGATGTCGAGGTGCGCGTCGAGCAGCGGCACCCGGGTGTCGGCCAGCTCGGTGCGTATCACCTGTACGAGGTGGTCGAGCAGCGGCAGCTCGGCCGGGTCGGCGGGCCGCTCGGGCGCGATCTCGCCACGGTGCAGTCCTGGCCGCCGGGGATCCTCCGGCTCCCCGCAGACGCGGCACTCCTCCTCGGCGTCGGGGTCGCCGGGGTCCTTCCAGGCGACGTAACGATGAGGCTGGACATGTGTCTCGTACATGACAATCACCTCGTACCCAGCCTAAAAGCCCCCTCTCCGCCCGGCCAGCACCGCAGCAGCCCCGGACGCCGGGATCGGGTCAGTCGCCCCCGTCGCCTCCATCGCCGCCGAAGCCGCCGCCTCCGCCTCCGCCCCCGTAGCTCGCGCCACCGCCGCCGTAGTCACTGCTCCTGCGACCGGAGTCAGCCGGGGTCAGGACGACAGCGAGCAGGAAAGCGAGGATGACGAAGACCACTCCCGCGAAATCGGAGTCCGGGTGTCCGATTCCGTAAAGGAAGTCGAAGAACATCAGCGGCACGATCAGCATCCACAGGTCCTTGCGCACGGCGACTTCCTCGGCCTGACGGGGGTTCCTCCTCGCCCTGGGCGGGGACGCAGGAGGGCCGGGACAGCCTGCGGGGAGGAGCCGCAGGCGGACGCGAAGTCTCCGATGAGCAGTTTTCCCACATGAGGGAGCGGCAACCGCCGGCAGCGCCAGGGTGAGGGGGCGGCGGGGCGAGCCGCGAGGGCGGGTCCCCGGAGCGGGTCAGGGCTTGGGGAGGCGGATCGACATGGCGTGGCGGAAGACGTCGCGCGGATCCCAGCGCGCCTTCACCCGCTGCAACCGGGCGTAGTTCCCGCCGTAGTAGAGGGTCGTCCACGGGACGCCGGAGGTGTTCCACTTCGGGTCGGCGTGGTCGATGTCGGGGTAGTTGATGTACGCGCCGCCGCAGTTCCCGCCCGGCACCGGCACGCCTCCGGTGGTCGCGTACAGGTCCCGGTGCAGCTCCCGCACCCACTGGAGCTGGGCGGCGCCGTCCTGGCCGTCCTGCCAGGAGGACAGGCAGATGACCTTGAGAATGGAGTCGCGCTCGGCGGTGGCGGTGGCGGCGGACGGCACGGTGTTGACCTGCCCGCCGTACGAGATGGCCCACAGCGTCCGCGGCATGGAGGCGGGCCTGCTGAGGTGGTCGTAGGCGACGTCGATCTGCCGGTCGGTGAAGCGCTTGCGCAGGTAGCTGGACTTGACCTTGAAGTGGCTGGACTGCTCGGCCTCGCTGAGCGCGAACGAGCGCACCGCGTGGTACCACGGCTGCCGCTCGATCGGCAGGACCGTCATGTCCGGCTTGACCCCTTCGGCCACGGCGGCGAAGAACGCCCGCATCTTCTTCTCGGCGTCGGGGACGGTGGCGTCCATCTGGCAGGCCAGCGTGATGCCGCCGGGGTCGGCCGCGTCGCTCTTGCCGTTGAGCATGAGCACGCCGAACAGCGAGGCGTACGGGGAGCCGGGATCGCTGTTGCGCTCGTGCCACTCGCCATGGTTGCGGACCAGCCTGCGGAACGACTCCTTCGTCATGCCCTTCCACGGCCAGTACGCGACGCCGGTGAGCAGCGCGGCGGGCGGCTTGGGCAGCAGCGTGGCGGGGTCGTTGCCCTTGACCTTCGGATCGCGCAGCCAGTAGCGGGTGACGATGCCGAAGTTGCCGCCCCCGGCTCCGGTGTGCGCCCACCACAGGTCGTGATGGGGGTCGCGCGGGTCGCGGGTGGCGACGACCGCGCGGGCCCGGCCCGACCGGTCCACCACCACGACCTCCACGGCGTGCAGGTAATCGACGGTGAGCCCGTACTTGCGGGACAGGGCGCCGTACCCGCCGCCCACGATGTGACCGCCGGCCGCCACGGTGCCGCACTGGCCGCCGGGCAGCGTCACGCCCCAGCCGAGGTGGAGCGTCCGGTACGCGTCCATCAGCGTCGCCCCTGGCTCGACGGCGAACGCGCCGCGCCGCTCGTCGAAGTACACCTTGTTCATCTCGCACATGTCGATGACGACCTGCGCGCCGTCGCCGACGAAGTTCTCGTAGCAGTGGCCGCCGCTGCGCACCGTCACCCGCTTGCCCGCGCGTACCGCGTCCCCGACGGCCTTGACCACCTGCTCGGTGGAGGTGACCACGTGGAAGTACTCGGGTTGGGGGCGGAAGCGCTGGTTCATGCCGCGCACGACGAGGTCCGCGTATCGCGGGTCCGGCTTCCCGACGCGGACGAGGCCGGGGTCCTTCCCCGTGGCGGTCGTGGCGGCGGCGGGCAGCGCCGGAAGCAGGCCCGCGGTGGCGGCCCCGCCGAGCACGGTCGTGCCGCCGAGCAGTCGCCGGCGCGTGACGTCACTCATATCTGCGACTCCTAGTGGTGAGGTGATCTCTCAGTGCCTCACCGACGCTAGGAGCGGCCCGCCGGCCGGGGAATGCACCTAAGTACACCCCCGGGCGTGCCTGATTGCACTCTTCCGCGGGTGCCTTGATGCAGGCGGCCGGGTGTAAGCGGTGTCTTGATGCGGGTGGCCGGTTGATACGCGGCGTCCTGGCGCAGGTGGCCGGTTGATACGCGGCGCCTTGACGCAGGTGGTCGGTCCCGGGCGGCGGGGGAGGAACGCGGGTGATCAGTCTTGGGCGGCGGGGGAGCGGCGGCGGCGTCCGCTGCGGCGCGGCGCGGGTTCGGCACCGGCGAGCAGCGCCAGCCGCCGCGCCTCGCCCTGCTCCTCCACCTGGAGCACGACCTGGCGCAGCCCGTCGGCCAGCGCCCGGCAGGTCTCGCCGTCGAGCCGGGAGGTGACGAACACCTCCTCGGCGTTGAAGGCGGGCAGCGACCGCCGCATGAACTCCTCGCCCGCGGCGGTCAGCCGGCAGAGCACGAGCCTGCCGTCGGTGGGATGGCGCAGCCGCCGGGCCAGCCCGCGCGACTCCAGCGTGCGCAGGACGCCGGTCAGCGTGCCCTTGGAGATGCCGGCCTCCTGGGCGACGTGGCGGCTCTCCGGCTCGCCCCACAGCCAGATCACCCACAGCACCACGAACGCGGTCCAGGTGAGATCGCCGCTGCCGCGCAGGACGGCGTTCTCCAGGTGCTGGCGTACGGCGGCCGCGGCGCGGTAGATGTTCGCCACCACGGCCATGCGCTCGCGGTCGATCGGCATGTCGCCGAGCCTGGCCTCGACCAGCTTCTCCGCCTCGGTGATCGACCGTTGCCCGGGCACGCGGCCCTCCCTATCGCCTGCGAGCGGAAATCCGGCTTCCGAAGTATAGGTCCAGCTTCAAGCCTTGCCCGTTCTGCCCGATTTCGCGGATCGCCGAACCGTTACGGCACTTCCAACGTCTTCAAGTAGAACGGGGGCTTATCGGAGTGAAAGGTGGACCGGACGAACATGATCATGCCGGAGACCGTGCTGGCGGGCCGCTACCGCTTGCTGTCGCGGCTGGGCAGCGGGGGACACGGCGAGGTCTGGCGGGCCCGGGACATCCTGCTCGATCGCGTCGTGGCGGTGAAGACCGTGCGGTCGGGGCTCGACGGCGACGCGGTGGCCCGCTTCCACGCCGAGGCCAGGGCGATGGCCACCGTCGAGCATCCCGGAGTGGTGGGGGTGTTCGACTACGGGATCGCCGACGTGGACGGGCGGCGCACGCCGTACCTGGTGATGAAATACCTCGACGGCGAGCCGCTGCACCTGCTGCTCGAGCGCAGGGGGCGCATCTCGGCGGGTGCGACGCTCGACCTCGTCGCCCAGACCGCCGAGGCGCTGCAGGCCGCGCACGACAACGGCGTGGTGCACCGGGACGTCAAACCGGCCAACCTCATCGTCAAGGCCGACGGCAGCGTCGTGCTGACCGACTTCGGCATCGCCCGCGCCGCCGAGGGGCACAAGCTGACCGCCTCCGGCATCGTGCTGGGCACCGCCACCTACTGCGCGCCCGAGCAGGCCGAAGGCGCAGAGCCGAGCGCCGCCATGGACGTGTACGCGCTGGGCGTGGTCGCGTACGAGTGCCTGGCGGGACGGCCGCCGTTCCGCGGCGAGAACGCGGTCGCGATCGCGCTCCAGCACGTCCATGACCCGCCGCCGCCGCTGCCCGGCGACGTGCCCGCGGCGGTCGCGGAGGTCGTGATGCGCGCCCTGGCCAAGGACCCGGCGGCCCGCTGGCCCAGCGCCGCCGCCATGGCCGCGGCGGCCCGCGCCCTGTCCGCCCAGGTGAGCGGCGACTCGCCGCTGACCGACGGCTTCCCCGTCCCCGGCCAGCGCACGGAGACCGCGTCAGCGGCGAGCCCGCGCGACGGCGCCCCTGAGACGGCCGCACGCCCGGCGGAGCCGCAGGGCGGCGCCCCGGACCGGGCGGCCGGGACACGCGGCGGTGCGGGCGCGGCCAGGGGCCCGGCGGGACCGCGCGGCGGAGGCGCGGAGCCGGCGGGGAGAGCGGCCGACGGGACGACCCGCGCCCGGGCCAGGAGCCGTGAGCGGGCAGGAAGCCGGAAGCGGGCGGCGGCCACCGCGGGCGCGCTGGCCGGCGCCGCGATCGCGGCCGCCGCCGCGTGGGCGCTGCTGCCGGACGACGCGCGTACGCCGGCGCAGGCCGGAGCCGAGGTGACGGCGGAGGCGTCCCGCCCGGCCGACCCCACGCCCGACTTCGTGACGAACACGAAGGAGCCCGAGCCGAGCGAGACCCCGAAGACCTCGCGGACCACCACGTCCCCGTCCCCTGAGCCCGCCGACCCCACGCCCACCCCGGCGGAGGGCGCGATCGTGGGCGGCATCCGGTACGCGGGCGCGTCCGCGCCCAAGGAGTACCAGCCCGGCCTGGTCGAGGTCTTCAACGACAAGGGCAAGCGCGTGACCGGCCGGCGCGCCGACCGCGACGGCTATCGCTTCTCGCTGCTCCCCGGCGGATACCGCCTCCAGACGCTGCTCGGCGGCACCAAGTGCTGGACGCTCGCCAAGGTCAAGGCGGACGAGACCACCAAGGCCGACCTGACCTGCCGCATGCCGAAGCCGGAGGAGCCGCCGTTCCTGGGCGCCGCCGTGCGCGACGCGGCCGGTGACGCCAGGCCGGGCGGTCCAGGTGCGGGCACGCCGCCCGCGTACGCGGACCTGACGGCGGCGGTGGCCAAGGGCGGCGAGGACAGCGTGCGGCTGGAGTGGCTCACCGGCGGTGCCGTCCCGGCCGAGCCTCCGGCGGAGGGCGCCGGGGAGAGCCGCTGGACCGCCACGTTCACCCAGTCGGGGGAGAGCGCGACGGTGACGCTCACGGGTGCCAAGGGCGCGTGGACCGTCGTGGCGTTCGGCAAGGAGGTGACCGCCAAGCCGGCGTTCGCGGGGACGGGCGTCGCGGTCACGCTCGACCGGGCGACGCTGGAGTCCGCGCCGATCGATCTCACCAAGCCGTACGAGGTGAGCGCCGCCGCCACCGTGACCGTGGGCGCGCACACCTGGACGGACACCGCCCCCTGATCGACACCGGCCCCTGATCGACACCGCCCCCTGACGGACGAGAGCGAGGCGGGCTACAGCGCGCGGCCGAGCAGCGCGACGAAGGCCGCGATGCGCTCCTCGTCGCGCCGGTAGTGCGTCCACTTGCCGATCCGGGTGGAGCGCACCAGCCCGGCGCGTTCGAGCGAGGCCATGTAGGACGACACGGTCGACTGCGCGAGCCCGGTCTTGGCCTGGATGTGGCTGACGCACACGCCGGCCTCGTGCGGGTCGGCGATGCCCTCGGCCACGGGGAAGTGCCGTTCGGGCTCGCGCAACCAGGACAGCACCTGCAGGCGCACGGGATTGGCGAGCGCCTTGAACACGTCGATCAGGTCGAGCTGCGGTTCTGTGCGGGCGGTCATGGGCGGTCCAGAAGAACGACAATTCGCAAAGTCTCGTCAGGATACCGGCACCGAGCAGGAGGGCGGAGCACGGCCGTGACCTCGGCACGCTGACGCCATAAGTCAGCATGTCTATACATAGGAATGATATTGAGGTACAACCGGGGCGAGCCTGTTGGTGCTGGAGGTGCCCTGTGAGACGTACCCCGATCGTGCTGGCCCTGCTAGGAGCGCTCGCCATCAGCGGCTGTTCCTCTTCCTCTTCCCCTTCTTCCGGAGGCGAGAGCGCCCCGCCCGCCTCCGCCGCGCAGGCGGGCGACGCCACCTACGCCGTGATCACCCACGCCGCCGCCGGAGACTCGTTCTGGGACGTGGTCAAGAACGGTGCGGAGGCCGCGGGCAAGGAGTACGGCGTGACCGTCACCTACCAGGGCGACGACGACCCGGCCAGGCAGTCACAGCTCATCGACCAGGCCGTGTCCGAGCAGGTGGACGGCATCGTCGTCTCCATGGCCAACCCCGACGCGCTCAAGGAGGCCATCGGCAAGGCCGTCGCGGCCGAGATCCCGGTGGTGACCATCAACTCGGGCGCCGACTTCTCCAAGGAGTTCGGCGCGATCACCCACGTCGGCCAGTCGGAGGACGTCGCCGGGCGCGGCGCCGGCGAGCAGCTCAAGGCGGCCGGCGTCACCAAGCTGCTGTGCGTGATCCACGAGGCCGGCAACGTCGGGCTCGACCAGCGCTGCAAGGGCGCGGAGGAGACGCTCGGCGGCACGGTCGAGCGGCTGCAGGTGAACGTGAGCAACCTGGCCGACGTCACCTCGAAGGTCGCCGCCAAGCTGCAGACCGACAAGCAGGTCAACGGCGTGCTCGCGCTCAACCCCGCCGTCGCGGTGGCCGCCAGGGACGCCATCAAGGACGCGGGCTCGCAGGCGAAGCTGGCCACGTTCGACCTGTCGGCCGACGTGGTGAGCGCGATCAACGACGGCGACATCCTCTTCGCCGTGGACCAGCAGCAGTACCTGCAGGGTTACCTGCCGATCACGTTCCTCCACCTGTACAAGTCCAACCTCAACACGGTCGGCGGCGGGCTGCCGGTCAACACCGGGCCCGGGTTCGTCACCAAGGAGAACGCCGCGCAGGTGGCCGAGCTGGCGGAGGCGGGCACGCGATGACGGCGGTGGCGGACGAGCGGGTGGCGAAGGCCGGGCTGGCCCGCCGCCTGCTCATCAGGCCGGAGCTCGGCGCGGTGGTCGGCCTGGTGCTGGTGTTCGCGTTCTTCGCCGCGCAGTCGGCGGTGTTCCGCTCGCCCGACGGCATCGCCAACTGGCTCGACCCGGCCGCGACGCTCGGCATCATGGCGGTCGCGGTGGCGCTGCTGATGATCGGCGGCGAGTTCGACCTGTCGGCGGGCGTGCTGACGGGGACGAGCGGGCTCGTGCTGGTGACGCTGGCCACCAGGTTCGGCTTCAACGTCTGGACGGCCATGCTGGCCGGGCTGGTCGTGGCGCTGGCGATCGGGTTCGCCAACGGCATCGTGGTCACCAGGACCAAGCTGCCCAGCTTCATCGTGACGCTGGGCACGTTCCTCATGCTCCAAGGCGTCAATCTGGGCGTCACCAAGGCGATCACCGGAACCGTGCAGGTCAGCGGGCTGCGCAGGGCCGAGGGGTTCGAGCTCGCCAACGCGATCTTCGCCGGCACCATCGACATCGGCGGCACCTCGTTCCGGGTGGCGATCCTGTGGTGGATCGCGGTGACGGCGGTGGCGACCTGGGTGCTCATGCGCACGCGGGCGGGCAACTGGATCTTCGCCGTCGGCGGCAACGAGCAGGCGGCGCGGGCGGTGGGCGTGCCGGCCGCCCGTACGAAGATCGCGCTGTTCATGACGACGGCGTTCGCCGCCTGGCTGGTCGGCTCGATCCTGGCGCTGCGCTACACGTCGGTGCAGGCCAACATCGGCATCGGCCAGGAGTTCATCTACATCATCGCGGCCGTCATCGGCGGCTGCCTGCTCACCGGCGGCTACGGCTCGGCGATCGGTGCCGCCATCGGCGCGCTGATCTTCGGGATGGCCGACAAGGGCATCGTGTTCCTGGGCTGGGACGCCGACTGGTTCACCTTCTTCCTGGGCGCGATGCTGCTGCTCGCGACGCTGGCCAACCGCCTGGTCCGGCGCTATGCCGAGGAGGTGCGGCATTGACACCGATCCTGCAGACGCGCGGCATCGGCAAGACGTTCGGCTCGGTGCTCGCGCTGCGCGAGGTGTCCATGAGCGTGTCGGCCGGGCAGGTCGTCTGCGTGCTCGGCGACAACGGCGCGGGGAAGTCCACGCTCATCAAGATCCTGTCGGGGGTGCACCAGCACGACTCTGGCCAGTACCTGGTGGACGGCCAGGAGGTGCGGCTGACCGGCCCGCGCGACGCGCTCGATCGCGGCATCGCCACCGTCTACCAGGACCTGGCGATGATCCCGCTCATGTCGGTCTGGCGGAACTTCTTCCTCGGCTCCGAGCCGCGCAAGGGCCTGGCGTTCGACGTGGCCAAGGCCCGCAAAGTGGCGCGCGAGGAGCTGCGCGCGATGGGCATCGACATCCGCGACGTGGACCAGCCGGTCGGCACGCTGTCGGGCGGCGAGCGTCAGTCGGTCGCCATCGCCAGGGCCGTGTACTTCGGTGCGCGCGTGCTCATCCTCGACGAGCCGACATCGGCGCTCGGCGTGAAGCAGGCGGGGGTGGTGCTGCGCTACATCGCCCGCGCCCGCGATCGGGGGCTCGGCGTGATCTTCATCACGCACAACCCGCACCACGCCTATCCGGTGGGCGACCGCTTCCTGCTGCTGAACCGGGGCACCTGCATCGGCGATTACGCCAAAGCGGACATAACCCCTCAAGAGCTGACATCGCTCATGGCGGGCGGTGCGGAGCTGGCGGAGCTCGAGCACGAGCTGCGGCGCGAATGAGGATGATCCGCGTCACTTTCGCGGGTGTGAATGGTGGCGTGCGTCACTCCGGGCGTTGACATTCGCTGTGGTGCACGTCACTCGACACCGGCGTGCGCAAATGTGGTCTGCGTCACGCCACACCATCGCTGACCTGGAACTTTACGCAAACGCCGGAATTTACAGGGATTGTCAGGAGTGATTTGGCCAACATTTGGGATGATCTCGCGGTCGATCATGGCTTATGGCAGGCAGAGTTCATCGAACATGCCGAACACGACAGAAAGGTGTGATCGTCATGACCACGACCGCGACGGGTCGAGTCGTTCTGGAGCAGGCCGCTCAGGAGTTCGTTGAGGCCACCGCGAACCCGCCCTTCCTCTACCAGGTCCCGGTCGAGCAGGGCCGTGCGACGGTGGAGCAGGTCCAGTCCGGCGAGGGCGTCGAGAAGCCCGAGATCGACGAAGAGTGGATCAAGGTCGAGGGCGGCCCGACCGGGTCGGTGCCGGTGCGGATCGTCAAGCCGAAGGGCGCCACCGGCACGCTTCCGGTGATCATCTACATCCACGGCGCCGGATGGGTCTTCGGCTCGGCCAACACCCACGACCGCCTCGTCCGCGAGCTGGCGGTCCGTTCGAACGCCGCGGTCGTCTTCGTCGAGTACGACCGGGCGCCGGAGAAGAAGTACCCGACGCAGATCGAGCAGAACTACGCCGCCGCCCAGTGGGTCGTGAAGCACGGCGCCGAGAAGGGCCTCGACGCCTCCCGCGTGGTGGTCGCCGGTGACTCGGTCGGTGGCAACATGTCGATCGTGCTCGCCCTCATGGCCAAGGAGCGCGGTGACGTCGAGCTCAACGGCCTGCTGGCGTTCTACCCCGTGACGGACGCGAGCTTCGACAACGGCTCCTACGAGCAGTTCGCCACCGGCTACTTCCTGCACCGCGAGGGCATGAAGTGGTTCTGGGACCAGTACACGACCGACCCCGAGGAGCGGGCGAACCCGCACGCCTCCCCGCTGCGGGCCAGCGCCGAGCAGCTGCGCACCCTGCCGCCCACGCTCGTCATCACCGGCGAGGCCGACGTGCTCCGCGACGAGGGCGAGGCGTTCGCCGCCAAGCTCCGCGAGGCCGGTGGCGACGTGACCGCCGTGCGCTTCGGCGGGATCGTGCACGACTTCGTGATGCTGGACACGCTGCGCAACACCAACGCCGCCAAGGGCGCCCTGGAGCTCGCCACCAGCAAGCTCCGCGAGTGGCTGAAGACCGCGCGGTAAGGACGCGGGCCATGATGCTCTGGCCGGTGCCTCTCCCGGATGGTGCTGACACCCGGGCGAGTGACCGGCGGGCGGACCGCCCTGCCGGGGCGGTCCGCTCAATCTCAGAGCGGGGCGGACCTCAGGGGAGCTGGTCGCACAGCTCCCCACGTGTTAACTCCACGTAACAGTGAAGTTAACTCCGTCCTCTAGGGAGTTTACATGACCGCCGCAGGTGCGCGGACGCTGCCCATCGGGGCGGCGTTCGACCATATGCCGTTCACCCGCCGGCACGTGCTCATCGGGCTCGCGCTGTTCATCGCGTTCGTCATCGAGTCGTGGGAGCAGCTCGCTCTCGTCTACGTCTCCGGCGACCTCGGTGTGCGGCTCGGTATCGGCGAGGCGGGCATCGGCGTGGTGCTGTCGGCGGTCGCGTTCGGGATGATCCCCGGCGTTCTGGTGTGGGGGCCGGTGGCCGACAGGATCGGCCGCCGGCCCACCGCGTTCTGGTCGCTGCTGGGGTACGGGGTGCTCGCGCTGGTCTCGGCCTTCGCCACCAGCGCGGAGATGCTGGTGGCGGTGCGGGTGGCCTCGGGGCTGGCGCTGGCCGGCATCTACACGATCACGTTCCCGTACTTCCTGGAACTGCTGCCGACCCGGCACCGGGGCCGGGCGGCGGTCTACCTGTCGATCGGCTGGCCCATCGGCATGCTGACCGCCATCGGCGCGGCCGTGCTCCTCGGCGACCTCGGCTGGCGCGTGGTGGTGATCGCCAGCGCGGTGGCCGGGCTGTGGGCGTTCGCGGTGCGCGGATGGGTGCCGGAGTCGCCGTACTGGCTGGCCGCGCGCGGCAGGCATGAGCAGGCACGGGCGGTGCTGCGCGAGCTGCGCAGCCCCGACGCCGAGGCCACCTTCACCGTGGCCGGCGAGCGCGCGGGCCTGCCGCTCGATCTGTTCGGCAGCGGCCTCGCCCGGATCACCGTGGTCATGCTGGCGCTCAACTTCGTTTTCAGCTGGGGCTACTGGGGGCTGCAAGCATGGCTGCCGACGCTGCTGCAGGAGCGCGGGCTGACGCTGTCGGCCTCGCTCGGGTTCGCGGCGCTGAGCGCGCTCATGATGATCCCCGGCTACGTCAGCGCCTCCCTGCTGACCGGCCGCTACGGCCGTAAGAAGGTCTTCCTCGCGTACGTGGCCGCCGCCGCCCTGGGCGGCCTGTGGTTCGCCACCGCCTCCTCCACGACCGGCCTGTACCTCGGCAACTTCGTGCTGTCGTTCTTCAGCCTCGGCGCCTGGGGCGTGTGGAACACCTGGAACGGCGAGTTCTATCCGACCAGGCTGCGCGGCACCGGCTACTCGTGGGCCACGGCGGCGCAGCTCGTGGCCACCACCGTGGCGCCGGCGGCGGTGGGTGCGTTGCTCGCGGCCGCCACGGGCTTCACGGCTACCATGCTGATCATCAACGCGTTCATGGTGGCCACGGCGCTGCTCGCGCTGCCGCTGCCCGAGACGGAAGGACGCGAGCTGGAGTGATCCTCGGCGTCGCGCTTGAGGAGGCGGCGGGCGGGCAGGGCCCCGCTCCCGTGCTGGTCGCGGCGGGCGAGGGCGGGCCGATGTGGCCGGTGTCGCGGGCGGCGGCGCGTACGGCGGCCCGCGTGTGCGTGGCGCTCGACCTCACCGACGCCCCGACGGCGCCGGTCGCCGCCATCCGGGTGGGCGGGCCCTGCCCCGAGGCGCTGCGCCCCGTGGCCGACCCCGGCGTGGCGACCATCGTGCGCGGCGGCCACAGCCTGACGGGACGGCGGCTCGCGCCGCTGGACACCGAGGCCGTCCGGCGCTTCGCGGCCGGATGCGGGCTGCTCGACTTCGCGGTGACCGCGACCGGGTCGCCCGTCCTGCCCGAGCACGAGCTGGAGGTCGCCGCGATCATCATGGCCGAGGTGCCGCAGGCGCGCATCACGCTGTCGTACGAGTTCGGCCACCCCGGGCTGCGCGAGCGGGAGGCCCAGGCCATCCGCAACACCGCCCTGTCGGCGGAGGCGGACCGCATCGCCGGCGACGTGGCGAGAGAACTGCCCGGCGTGCCCGCCTACTTCGCGCGATCGGACGGCGGGCTGGTGTCGGCGAGCTACTTCCGCCGCTTCCCGCTGGCCTGCGACCTGGGCGCGACGGCGAGCCGCGAGCGGGGCCGCGCCGAGCTGGGGCCCGACGTGCCCGACGGAGTGGCGGCGGCGTACGGCGCCGCACGCGGCCAGCCGGTCGCGCTGGTGGAGCGGATCGTGCAGGCGCGCGGCAGGGCCGAGCTGGAGCGCGTGCTGCAGGACGCCAGGGACGAGGCGCTGACCCGGGTGGTCAGCGCCGGAGCCGCGCCCGGGTCGGCCAGGATCGCCGAGACGACGGTGAACCCGCTGTCGTACCTGCCCGACGGGCTGTACCGGGTGCGGGTGACCGCGGGCGGGCAGCTGTGGCCCGCCTGATCGATCGCGACGGGCTGAGCCGGTTCTCGGCCGGGTCGCGGGTGCTCGCGACGGGGGCGGCGGAGTCGTCGTTCAACCTGTCGCTGGACTGGGCGCGCTCGGCCATCGGCGACGGGGTGGAGCTGGTCGCGGCGGACGAGCTGCCCGCCGAAACGAGATGCGTGGCCATCACGCTGGTCGGTTCGACGACCGCGCTGGGCGAGCAGATCCCGGCGGGCGACGAGCCCGAGCGGGCGGTGCGGGCGCTGGAGCGGCGGCTGGGCGAGCCGGTCGGCGCGGTGGTGGCGCTGAACCTGGCCGCCGAGAACGCGCTGTTCCCGCTGATCACGGCCGCCGGGCTGGGCGTGCCGCTGGTGGACGGCGACGGAACCGGGCGGGTGTTCCCGCTGGTGGAGCAGACCACGTACACGCTGGGCGGGGTGAACGTGGCGCCGCTCGCGCTGGCCGGCGGCTCCGGCGAGCTGGTGGTGCTGGAGACGGCCGCCGACCGGGTGGAGGAGCTGCTGCGCCCCGTGGTGCTGTCGGTCGGCGGCTGGGGAGTCGCCGCCTGCTACCCGATGACGGCCCGCGACCTGGTCAAGGTCGTGGTGCCGGGGACGGTGAGCCTGCTCATGCGGGCGGGCGAGCCCGGCGTGCCGCGCTCGGCGGCGGCCCCGTACGGCGCGCGCACGCTCTGCCGGGGCCGCATCCTGGCCGTGGAGGGCGGCACCGGGCACGGCCCCACCGTGGGACTGCCGTCGCAGCCGTCGTCCATCGTGATCCGCGAGTCCGAGGGGCTGCGCCGCCTGGTACGCCTGGAGGCGCACAACGAGGTGGTGCTGGCGCTCGCCGACGGCGCCGTGGTGGCGACCGTTCCTGACCAGATCTGCATGATCTCCACCACCGGCGGCATGGTGGTGGACGTGGACAACGCCGAGCCCGGCCTGGAGGTGGAGATCATGGTGGTGCGGGCGGCGCCGGTGTGGCACTCCGAGCGGGGCCTGGCCCTGGGCGGGCCGCGCGCGTTCGGGATGCCGCTGTGAGCGGCGTGCGCGCGGCCGGCTGGGAGGCCCCCGTCACGGTGGCCGAGCTGGTCAACGCGGGACCGCTGGCCGGAGCCCGCATGTACGGCGCGGGCGAGCACTCCGTACGCGGCGTGCGCATCGTCGACGAGCTGTCGGTCTTCGCGACCGTCGCGCCGCACACGGCGGTCGTGCTGACCGGGCCCGCGGCCGGCGGCGGATGGGCGATCGAGATGGCCATGCGCCGCGCCTGGGAGCAGGCCGCGGCCTGCGTCATCGCGCCGTCGGGCGGGCTCAGCGAGGGCTCGGGCAAGGTGCTCGCCGAGCGGCTCGGCGTCACGCTGGTCTTCGTGGACGAGGACCCGCTGCTGGTCGCGCTGCGGGTGGCGTCGGCGGCCTCACGTCCCGACGCGGCGCGTACGCAGCTCGTGGCCCGCTGCGCGACCCGGCTGGCGGAGGCGGGCCCGTCCGCGCGTCGGGTGCTCGGCGTGCTGAACGCCGAGCTGCCCGGCACCGCCGTGGCCTTCCTCGACCGGTACGGTCTGCCGCTCGCGGGCCGCCGCGACGCCGGCGAACCCGCGTCGGGGCGCGGCCGGTGGTCGGCCGAGGTGGAGGTGCCCGGCCTGGCCGGCGAGGCGCTGGGCCGGCTGGTGGCGTCGGGCTCGTCCCGCTCGCCCGGGTGGCCCGCGGTCGTGCGTACGGTGCTGGACCTCGCGGTGGCGCCGCTGACGGCGTGGGCGGCCGGGGAGCGGCTGCACGCCTCGCGCGAGTTCGCGCTGCAGGCGTCGCTCGCCGAGCGCCTGCTCAAAGCCGCCAAGCAGCCCGCCACCGACGCGGACGGCGAGCAGGAGGAACGCGCGGCGGCCGTCGCGCTCGGCTGGCAGGTGCAGGGTCCGCTGACCGCCTACCACGTACGCCCGAACGAGGACGGCGCCCCGGCGCAGACCGACCCCGCCTCGGCCGCCGTGCTCATCACGGCCTCGCTCGGTCAGGTGCCGGTGCTCATGCGGGGCGGCGGCTGGGCGGGCTGGTCGGCGCTGCCCCCGCAGGACGTCGCCGAGCGGCTGCGGCGCTGCCTGCCCGCCATGCCGTGGCCGGCCGCCGCGGGCGTCGGCACCCAGGTCAACGGGCTGGCCGCGGCGGAGGAGTCGCTGCTGGGCGCGCAGGCGGCGGCATTCGTCGCCGGTCCCGGCACGGTGGCGCGGGCCGACCGCATGGGCCCCGCCGAACTGCTGGGCGCGCTGCCGGTCGCCGGGCTTCAGGCCCCGGCGGCGGTCGTGCTGCGCCCGCTGCTGGCCGTCGACAAGGACGGCACGCTGCTGGAGACGCTGGCCGCGCTGCTCGACGAAGGAGGCGCGCTGCGCGCCGCGGAACGGCTCGGCGTCCACCGCAACACGATCACCACCCGGCTGGAGCGGATCAAGGCGGCCGGGTTCGACCTCGACGACCCGACCACGCGGCTCGCTCTGCAACTCGCGTGCCACGTCGTCCGGAGATCATCGGGTACGTCGCACGCGACGCCGGCATGACATGCTCGTAGCAGCGGCAGGAAAGGAGACCCTCGTTGCCCGAACCCCAGCCCGACGGCAGATTGCTCGCGGTCAGCGACCTGCACGTCGCCTACCCGGAGAACCGCGCCATCGTGGAAGAGCTGAAGCCTTACTCACCGGGCGACTGGCTGCTGGTCGCCGGCGACGTCGGCGAGCGGCTCGACGACATCCGCTGGGCGCTCGGCCTGCTGGCCGGCCGGTTCGAGCGGGTGGTGTGGGTGCCGGGCAACCACGAGCTGTGGACCCCGCCCGGCGACCCGCCCGAGCTGCGCGGCGTCGCGCGCTACAACGAGCTGGTGCGCATGTGCCGCGAGCTGGGCGTGCTCACCCCGGAGGACGGCTATCCGTTATGGCTGGGCGCGGGCGGCCCCGTGCGGATCGTCCCGCTGTTCCTCCTGTACGACTACACCTTCCTCCCCGCGGGCCACACCACCAAGGACAGCGCGCTCGCCTACGCCCACAGCACCGGCGTCGTCTGCACCGACGAATACCTCCTCCACCCCGACCCTTACCCCACCCGCGAGGCCTGGTGCCGGGCCCGCGTGGCGATCACCGAGCGCCGGCTGGCCGCGCTGGAGGACGACGTGCCGCTGGTGTTCGTCAACCACTACCCCCTGGTACGCCAGCCGACCGACATCCTGCGCTACCCCGAGTTCGCCCAGTGGTGCGGCACCACGGCCACGAAGGACTGGCACGTACGCCACCCCACCGCCGCGATGATCTACGGCCACCTGCACATCCCGCGCGTCACCCGCCACGACGGGGTGCGCTTCGAAGAGGTGTCGCTCGGCTACCCGCGCGAGTGGAAGCCCCGTCCGGGCAACCGGCGGCTGCTGCGCGACGTGCTGCCGGACCGGCCGTCCTCGTGAACGCCTGAGCCCTGGAACGCCTGAGCTGCTGCCGAACGCCGCGGCCCGCCGCCCCGGTGCCAGGGGAAAGCATCGGGACGGCGGGCTGGTCTTGCGGGCTGGTCTGGCGGGCTTGTCCGTCGCCGGCGGGTCCGGCGGGCGGTCCTTGCGGGTGTGTCCGGCGGGCGGGTCTCGGGGCGGGGCCGTCGCCGGCGGGGTGCGGCGGGTGGGCCTCAGCGGGTGACCATGCCTTCGGCGAGGTCCTCGGCCACCGCGTCGGGCGCCCGCAGCTCGGGCGGGCCGTAGCCGCCGCCACCGCCCGTCTCGCAGCGCAGCACGTCGCCGGCCTTGACGGGCAGCGCGTTCACCTTCAGCAGGCGCCGCTCGCCGGGCGTGCCGGGGTTGAGCGTCACGCGCGGCGGCGCGCCGTCGCGCCCGCCTGCCAGGCCCCACGCGGGCGTGACCGACCGCTCGAACCACAGCGACAGCGCGGCGTCGCCGCGGAACTCGTACTCGCGCACCACGCCGTTGCCGCCCCGCCAGCGGCCCGCGCCGCCGGTGCCGGGGCGGATCTCGTACCGGGTGACGCGGACCGGGAACAGCGTCTCCAGCACCTCGATCGGCATGTCCCGCAGCGAGCCGTTGACGTTGTTGATCAGGCAGCTCTCGCCGTCGCCGCCCTCCCAGGCGCCCCAGCCGCCGACCGTGGCCTCCTGCGAGACGTACAGCTTGCCGGTGCGCGGGTCGATGCCGGTGAACTGCACGATCATCGAGTCGCCGTACGACGCGGCCGCCGCCTTGTCCGGCAGCACCGGGGCCAGCGCCTTGACCACCAGGTCGATGAGCAGCCCCAGGTGGGAGTAGTAGTACTGGCAGGCGGCCGGCGACTCGGCGGCCAGCATCGAGCCCGGCCTGGTGCGCACCGTCAGCGGGCGGAACGAGCCGCCGTTGAGCGGCACGTCGCCGGAGAGCAGCAGCTTGTAGCCGACCCGTACGGCCGCCACCGCCTGCGCGACGCCGCAGTTGACCGGGCCGGTCGCCTGGTCGGCGCAGTCGGTGAGGTCCACGTGCATCGAGTCGCCCGACACCGTGATCACCACCGTGACCGGCAGTGGGGTGTCCAGGTCGATGCCGTCGTTGTCGAGGAAGCCCGACGCCCGGTAGACGCCGTCGGGGATGGCCGCGATGGCGGCGCGCTCCATGCGCTCGGTCTGGTCGTAGATCTGCTCGCGCGCCTCGGCGAGCGTGTCCATGCCCCACCGGCCGGCGATCTCCTTCAGCCGCCGCCGGCCGGTCATGACGCAGCTCACCTGGGCGCGCAGGTCGCCCAGCGTGGCATGGGGGAAGCGCACGTTGCGGAAGATCACCTCGTGCAGGTCGCGGCAGGGCTCGCCGCCCTCGTACACCTTGACCGGGCCCATGCGCAAACCCTCCTGGTAGATCGAGGTGGAGTCCATGGAGCCGCCGGGGTCCTTCGAGCCGACGTCCAGCCAGTGGGCGCGCGAGGCGGCGAACCCGGCCAGCTCGCCGCCGGCGAAGATCGGCCCGTAGACGGTGACGTCGTTGAGGTGGGTACCGCCGATGTAGGAGTCGTTGAGCACCCACACGTCGCCCTCCCGCCACACGTCCCGCCCGTACCGGCGCTCGGTCTCGCGGGTGCACACCTCCAGATTCCCGAGGAAGATCGGCAGGCCGGACGACTGGCCGAGCACGTTGTGGTCGCGGTCGAGCAGCGCGACCGCGCAGTCCTTGGCCTCGTAGATGACGGGGGTGTAGGAGCTGCGGATCAGCGTGGTGTTCATGTCCTCCGCCGCCTGCAGCAACGCGCAGCGGATGATCTCCGTGGTGACAGGGGCGATCACTTGTCCACTTTCACGATGAGGAAACCGTTGCCGTCCACGCTCGCCAGGCAGCCCGGCGGGATCACCGTGGTCGCGGTCTCCTCCACCACGATCGCCGGCCCCTCCAGCTCGCCGCTCAGGCCCGCGCGCCGCAGCACCGGCGTGCGGTGCACCTCGCCGTCGAAGATCACGTCCCGTACGCCGACCTCCTGCGGCCCCGCGGCGCCCGCCTCGGGGGCGGCGGCGCGGGGGAAGGAGCCGAACCCGGTGCTGCGCAGCATGACGAACTCCACCGGCGCCTCCGGGGTGGCGTGCCCGTACCGGCTGGTGTGCGCCTCGGCGTAGCGGGCGGCGATGCACTCCAGGAAACCGGCCTGCGCGGGCTCGGTGGCGTCGCGCAGCGGGATCGTCAGCGTGTAGTCCTGGCCCTCGTAGCGCATGTCCACCGCGTGCTCCACACGGCGGCGGTCCTCGGGCACGCCCTGCGCGTCGAGCGCGGCGAGCGCCTCCCGCTCCAGCGACACCAGCCGCTGCGACATGTCGCCGCCGTCGAGGACCTCCTGCGGCCGGAAGTACGGGTCGGTCAGGTCCCTGCGCACGTCCGCCTCCAGCATGCCCCAGGCGGAGAACGCGCCGGGGAAGCGCGGCACCACCACCTCCGAGATGCCGAGCTCCTGCGCGATGAACGCGGCGTGCATCGGGCCCGCGCCGCCGAAGGCGACCAGCGCGAAGTCGCGCGGCTCCAGCCCGTGCTCCACGGTGAGCGTACGGATGGCCTGCGCCATCTTGGCGTTGGCCACCGCGCAGACGCCCTCGGCCAGCTGCAGCGGGTCGAGCCGCAGCTCACCGGCCAGATCCGCCACCGCCGCGCCGGCCGCTTCGGCGTCCAGCGTCAGCAGCCCGCCCGCGAACCAGGACGGATCCACCCGGCCGAGCGCCACGTTCGCGTCGGTGACCGTGGGCTGCGTGCCGCCCCTGCCGTAGCAGGCCGGTCCCGGCACCGCGCCCGCCGACTGGGGACCGACGCGCAGCGCGCCCGCCTCGGTACAGGCGATCGAGCCGCCGCCCGCGCCGATCGTGTGCAGGTTGACGATCGGCATCAGCACCGGGTGGCCCTCGATGCGCGCCTCCGCGTTGACGTCGGGCCTGCCGTCCACCACCAGCGACACGTCGAACGAGGTGCCGCCCATGTCGATGCAGATGGCGTTCTCCCTGCCCAGCAGCCGGGCCGCCGCCACGCCGCCCATCGTGCCGCCGACCGGGCCCGACAGCAGCGTCTGCAGCGGCCGGCGCATCGCGTACGAGGCGTTGACCAGCCCGCCCGACGACTGCATGACGTGCACGGGCACGCGAAGACCGCGCTCGGCGAAACGCCGCTCGATGCCCGCGAGGTAGTGCCGCACCACCGGCCCGGTGTACGCCTCCAGCACCGACGACGAGGTGCGCTCGTACTCGCGCCACTCGCGCGCCACCTCGTGCGAGAGCACCACCTGCACGTCGTCGCCCAGCTCCTCGCGCAGGATCCGGCCCGCCCGCACCTCGTGCTCCGGGTTGACGTACGAGAACAGCAGGCACACCGCCACCGCGTCGAACCGCTCGTCCCGCGCCCGCCTGGCCGCGTCGCGTACCGCGTCCTCGTCAAGGGGGACCAGCTCGCGGCCCCGGTAGTCCAGCCGGCCGCCCGCCTCCATCACGTGACGGCGCGGCACCAGCGGCTCCGGCTTGCGGTAGCGCAGGTCGAACATGCGGTCGCGGTTGCCGCGCGCGATCCGGTAGACGTCGCGCCCGCCCGCGCTGGCCAGCACCAGAACCCTCGAACCCTTGCGCTCCAGCAGCGCGTTCAGCCCCTGGGTGGTGCCGTGCACGAAGAACGAGATCTCCGAGAGGTCGCCGACCACCCGGCCCAGCGCGGCGAAGACGCCGTCCGCGAGGTCGCCCGGGGTGGTGGGCGCCTTCGACGCGGTCACGGCACCCGTGCGCTCGTCGTAGCAGACGACGTCGGTGAAGGTGCCGCCGATGTCCATGGCGACGCGGTAACTCATGCTGTGAACGGTATGTAACGCCGTTCACGCGATCTTGGGCGTCGCGCACAAACGGAGCCGTTCAGAAGTGCAGACCGCCCCTGCCTGCACCTCAGGGGGAAGAGTCGCGTCCGGCGCTCGCGGGCTCGGGCGTGCGGGGCAGCATGGCCGCCACCTCGGCACGCAGCAGCGGGTCGGCGCGGAACTCCTGCGTGATGGCCAGCCTCAGCGCGACCCGGCAGCTCTCGTCGTCGGGCTTGGCGCCCGCCACCGCGCCGATCACCTCGCGGGAGGCGGCGTCGCCCCGGCCGAAGATCCGCTGCAGGATGCGCGCGCCCCTGGCCATCGGCGTGGCCGAGGCCAGCTCGCGGGTCCTGGCCAGCACGCCCGTGCCGTAGGCGTCGATCGCCGCCGTCACGTACGGCATGACCGCGGCCGCAGTCTCGTGGGCCGCGGTCTCATGGGCCGCGGTCTCATGGGCCGCGGTCTTGTGGGGCGCGGTCTTGTAGGGCGCGGTCTCGTGGGGCGCGACGTCTTTCTGACTGTCCATGAGACCCCTCCCGGTCCTGGCGGCATCGACGCGATGGTAGCTCGCGCGAGGGCGGTCCGGCGTGGGCGTAATCTGTCGGATGTGCCAGCCCCGTACCTCACGTTGAACACCGTCGTCGAACACGAGACCGAGGCGCGGCGCTCGCGCTTCATCTGCGCGCTGGCCCCGGCGCGCAGCGTGGAGGAGGCCAACGCGTTCATCGCCGAGCGCCGCAGGCTCTACGCCGACGCCACCCACAACTGCACCGCCTACGTGATCGGCGAGCGCATCCAGAAAGGCGACGACGACGGCGAGCCCGGCGGCACCGCGGGCACGCCCATGGTGCAGGCGCTGGTGGGCCGGGGGTTCAGCGACGTGGTGGCGGTGGTGACCCGCTACTTCGGCGGCACCCTGCTGGGCGCGGGCGGGCTCGTGCGCGCCTACGGCTCGGCCGTCACCGAGACGCTCGACCGGGTGGAGCCCGTCCGGATGGTGCCGGCCAGGCTCGTCCACGTCTCCGTCGCGCACGACCAGGCCGGGCGGGTCGAGAACGACCTGCGGGCATCCCGGTACGCGGTGCGCGATGTCACGTACGCGGCCGAGGTGACCTTCGCCGTCGCGGTGGGGGATGACGAGGTCAAGGCGTTCACCGACTGGGTGGCCACGCTGACGGCCGGGCGCGCCCGCGTCGAGCTCGGTGACAGCCTCCACGTCCCCGCCTGACCCGCTCCGGCGGGGCGCCCCGCCTGCGTGCTCTGATCCGCCACGCCGCAGCGCCCTGCCTGGGTGCTCTGATCCGCCACGCCGCAGCGCCCTGCCTGCGTGTTCTGATCCGCCACGCCGCAGCGTCCCGCCTGCATGCTCTGGTCCGGCGTCCTTTCCCGCGCCGCCCGCCGCTTCCCCGCTCTCCGGCGTGCGGCGGGGTGGTCAGCCCTCCAGGGCGTACTGCATCACGCGGAACTTCGCCTGCGCCTCGGCCAGCTCGGCGGCCGGGTCGGAGTCGCCCATGATGCCGCCGCCGGCGAACAGCCGGGCGCGCCGCCCCTCGATCAGCCCCGAGCGCAGCGCGATGCCCCACTCGCCGTCGCCGTGCGCGTCGATCCAGCCGACGGGACCGGCGTAGCCGGCGCGGTCCATGCCCTCGAGCTCGCGGATGACCTGGATGGCGGTGTGGGTGGGGGTGCCGCCGACGGCCGCCGTCGGGTGCATGGCGGCGACCACGTCGAGCACCGACGCCCCGTCGGCCAGCCGCCCGGTGACGTGGCTGGCCAGGTGCTGCACGTTGGGCAGCACCAGCAGCTCGGGCTCGTCGGGCGTGGTCAGCGACGAGCACAGCGGGGCCAGAGTCTGGCGTACGGAGGCGATCGCGCACTCGTGCTCGTGCCGGTCCTTGGCCGAGGCGAGCAGCGCGGCGCCGCGCGCGAGGTCGTCGGCCGGGTCGGTGCCCCGCGGCGTGGTGCCGGCCAGCACCAGCGACTCGATCTCCTGCCCGGTGCGCCGGATCAGCAGCTCGGGCGTGGCGCCCACCAGCCCGGCGACCGAGAACGTGTAGCACTCGGGGTAGCGGCGGGCCAGCCGCGTCAGCAGCAGCCGCACGTCGATCGGCCGCTCGGCGGTGGCGACCAGATCGCGGGCCAGCACCACCTTCTCCAGCTCGCCCTCGCGGATGCGCTTGGCGGCCTGCGCCACGACGTGCTCCCACTCGGGGGCCGACAGGCTGCCGTCGCCGTAGCTGATGCGCCCAGGGTCGCGGATGGGCGTGAACGTCTCAAGCGGCGACTCGCCGATCGTGGTCAGCCACGCCCGGCCGCCCCGGCGGGCCAGCACGGCCTGCGGCACCACGAGCACGGAGCCGTGGGCGTCCTCGTCGAAGGTGAAGCTGCCGAAGGCGACCGCCCCGGAGCCCGGCGTGCGTACGGAGTCGTCGACCTGAGCCTCACCGAGGACGGTGGCCAGCCACTTGCGGGCCCAGGCGAACCGCCCGGGTCCCGGGGGACGGCCACCCTGGCGGCCTCACCCCATCCGACGAGGCCCTCTCCGTTCCTGACCCATGCGTACGGGGCCGTGTGGGGGAGGGATGCCAGCAGGTCACCGGGGTCGCCGACAGGGGTTGTGCGAACCGGCAGCGGGCGGGTTGTTCCGAGCGCGACACTCACTCAAGACACTCTATGCGGGAACTGAACACGTTCGACTCAGACCCCCGTGAATGCACTGTTACTGCTAAAGAACGCGGAAAGAGCCGGCTGCGGCCCGGTGCAGGGGTCGGCGGGGAGCGGCTCCGGCTGTCAAGCCGCCCTATGAACTCGGTCCTGAACAGGTAGTACGCGTCCCGAGATCATGGCAGGCCGGTGATCGCGTCTCTACCTTTGTGCCCATGATCGCTCGACTGGGCTGCGTGCTCGCCTCCGCCGTCGTCCTCACGGCCTCGGGCACGGCCGTGCAAGCCGCCCCGATCGCCCAGCCGGTGCCCCAGGTCATGGCCGCGCTCGGCGACTCCATCTCGACCGGGTTCAACGCCTGCGGCTGGTACGTCTCCTGCACCGCCCGTTCCTGGTCCACGGGTGACAACAAGACGGTCAACAGCCACTACCTGCGGCTGTCGGAGATGTCTGGAACGCTTCACAAGCACAACCTCACCTTCGCCAAGCCCGGCGCGACCAGCGCCGACCTGCTCGGCCAGGTGAAGCAGGCGGTCGCCGCCAAGGCCGACTATGTGACGATTCTCATCGGCGCCCAGGACGCCTGCGTCCGCACCGAGGAGCAGATGACGCCGGTCGCCACCTACCGCCGCCGCATCGACGCCGCGCTCGCCGAGCTGCGCGCCGGCATGCCGGGAGCGAGGGTGTTCTTCGCCAGCATTCCCGACCTGCGGCGGCTGTGGCAGGTCGGCAAGTCCAGCGCGCTGGCCAGGACGTTCTGGGGCGCGGGCCGCATCTGCCAGTCGATGCTGGCCAAGCCCGCCTCCACCCGCCGCGCCGACGAGCAGCGCCGGGCCAGGGTGCGGGCCCGCGTCATGGCGTACAACAGGGCCGCCGCCGCGGCCTGCGCCGCCTACGGCCCCTCCTGCCGCACCGACGGGGGAGCGGTCTTCGACTACCCGTTCACGCTCGACCACGTCAGCCGGTGGGACTACTTCCACCCCAACTCCGAGGGACAGCGGGTGCTGGCCGAGCAGACCTATCGCCGCGGTTTCCGCTGGCTCGACCCGCGCTGAGCCGGGGGCGCTCACCGGCACTGGGCCAGCATGATCTTCTTGTCGGCCGGACGGACCGGCAGGTCGTACTTGAGCGCGACCTGCGCGAAACGGGTCACGTACGCGCAGCGGATGCCGCGTCTCGGCGGCAGCCAGCTCGCCGGACCTGATGCGTCCTTCTGCTCGTTGGCGCGCCCGTAGACCGGCAGCAGGTTGAGCGGGTCGTTGGCGAAGTCGAGCCGTTTGGACATCGGCCAGCGCGGCGCTCCCATGCGCCAGCCGTAGTTGAGCGGTACCACGTGATCGACCTGCACCTCGTCGGCGTTCTTCTTCCGCCAATGGATGACCCGGCCCGTGTAGGGGTCGGTCAGCTCCATGGAGACGACCTCGCAGTCGGAGCCCTTGCGGAACTTCACGTTCCGCCCGTCGCGGGCCAGCAGGTCGTCGCGGGTACGGCAGCCGTTGCGCGCGTACGGCACCCCGGTGGCCGAGTCGGCCCAGTTGTCGCCGAAACGGGTGCGCGCGTATCCGGTGTTGGGGCCGAAGCCCTTCGTGCGCAGGCGTCTGATGATCCCGCGTGCCTCGGCCTTGTCGGCCTTCGAGATGATGGGGGCCAGTCCGGGCAGCGTGCCCGTGACGTTGCCCAGCGGGCTTGCCGCGGTGGCGGCCTGAGGGGTTTTCGCAGTACTGATGAGAGAAGCGACGATGATGGCTCCGGCGAGGACGGCGACCGCGTCCTTGGTGCTCAAGCAAGCCTCCATGAGCTCCGGGTTGTCTAGAGAGATTCCCGGCTGGCCGCATGACGACACGGGGAGGGTTATGTGACTGATCGTCCCACCGATGTGGATGTTGATCTTCACGTTCCCGCCCGGCGTACCGAACTCCACTGGCCGCTGCTCGCCGCGATCGCCGCGGGTGGGGCGCTGGGGGCGCTGGCCCGCCACGGTGTGCAGGCGGCGCTGCCCACGCCGTCCGGCGGGTTCCCGTGGGCGACGTTCCTGGCCAACGTGTCGGGCTGCCTGCTCATCGGGGTGCTCATGGTGGTCGTCACCGAGGTCCGCACGGCCCACCGGCTGGTGCGGCCGTTCCTCGGGGTGGGGGTGCTCGGCGGTTACACCACGTTCTCCACGTACGTCGTGGACACGCTGCGGACGGTCGCCGCGGGCGCGCCGGTGACGGCGCTCGCCTACCTCGGGGCGACCCTGGTGGCGGCGCTGCTCGCGGTGGTCGCCGGGATGCGGCTGACCCGGCGGGTGGCCGGGGTGCGTATCCGATGACGCTGCTGCTGATCGTGCTCGGGGCCGCCCTTGGCGCGCCGCTGCGCTACCTTGCGGACCGTGCCGTGCAGGCGCGCCACGACACGTCCTTCCCCTGGGGGACGCTGACCGTCAACATCGCGGGATCCGCGCTGCTCGGCTTCCTGACCGCGCTGCCTCTGGGCGATGGCGTGATGGCGCTGGCGGGCACCGGGTTCTGCGGGGCGCTGACGACGTACTCGACGTTCGGGTACGAGACGGTCCGCCTGATGGAGGAGGGCGCCCGCTTCCACTCGGTCGCCAACGCGGTGGCCAGCGTGGTCGCCGGGCTCGGTGCGGCCTACTGCGGCATGGCCATCGCCCAGACGATCGCCTGAGCCGCTGAGCAGGCGTCGCCGTCGTGCAGGCGTCCGTCTGGGCCGGGCGATGCGGCCACGCCTGCGCGGTCCGATCATTCGGGTGTGTCCGGCTTTCCGGCTGGGACGCCTTCTGGAGTTACTGTGTAAGCAAGTAATCATCTCCTGGAGGCGTGATGGCCGATCCCCTCGACGCCTACTCTCGCGTCGTGTCGTCCGTGGCGGCCGAGTTGCTGCCGAAAGTGGCCGGCGTACGGGCCGGCCGGGGGAGCGGGTCGGCGGTGGTGTTCACCGCCGACGGGTTCCTGCTGACCAACGCGCACGTCATCAACGGCGCCAGGACCGGCACCGTCGCCTTCGCCGACGGCGTCTCCGGCGGCTTCGAGGTGGTCGGCCGCGACCCGCTGTCGGACCTCGCGGTCATCAGGGCGCAGACCCCCACCCCGCCCCCGGCCGAGCTGGGCGACAGCGACGGCCTCGTGGTGGGGCAGCTCGTGGTGGCCGTGGGCAACCCGCTCGGGCTGACCGGATCGGTCACCGCAGGAGTGGTGTCCGGGCTCGGCCGTTCGCTGCCCGCCCGCAGCGGCGCCGGCATGCGGCTCATCGAGGACGTCATCCAGACCGACGCCGCGCTCAACCCCGGCAACTCGGGCGGGGCGCTGGCCGACGCGCACGCGCGGGTGGTCGGCATCAACACGGCGGTCGCCGGGGTCGGCGTGGGCCTGGCCGTGCCGGTCAACGCGACCACCAGGTCCATCATCGCCGCGCTGATCAGGGACGGCCGGGTCAGACGGGCGTTCCTCGGCCTGGTGACCACGCCCGCCCCGCTGCCCGAGCCGCTGCGGCGGCGCACCGGGCAGGACAGGGCGCTGCGCGTGGTCGAGGTGGTGCCCGGCTCGCCCGCCCAGCGCGCCGGGTTACGCGCCGGCGACCTGATGCTGAGCGCGGGCCGTACGCCGGTGAGCGACGCGCAGAGCCTGCAGCGGCTGATGTTCGCCGACGCGATCGGGCGGCCGCTGCCCATCACCGTGCACCGCAACGGGGCGCTGGTGGACGTCATCGCCGAGCCGGTGGAGCTCACCGGCACCGGCGTCTGACCTCGCGTCAGGTGGTCGCGGGCTCGGCGGGTTGCTTGGCCGCGGTCTGCTTGCGGTAGCGGGCCTCGCGGCGGGCCAGCAGGTCGGCGAGCAGCTTGTCCCACTTCTGCCCGATCACCGGAAGGTCGTACTTCCGCGCGGTCTCCAGCGCCCCCGCCCCCAGGTCGCGCCGTAGCTGCTCGTCCTCGATGACCCGGATGATGGCCGCCGCGAGGTTGGCGTTCGTACGCGGCTTGACCAGCAGCCCGTCGACCCCGTTCTTGATCATCTCCTTGGGCCCGTGCGGGCTGTTGAAGCTGACGATGGCGAGCCCCTTCGCCATGGCCTCCAGGATCGTCATCGGGAAGCCCTCGTGCCGGGAGCTCATCACGTAGATCGACGCCTTCTCCAGCTCGGCGCCGATGTCCGTGGTCGGGCCGGGCAGCTCGACCTTGCCCTCGAGCCCGGCCTCGGCGATCTGCCTGGCCAGGTTCTCCTCCTGCGGCCCCGCCCCGAAGATGCGCAGCGTCCAGTCGGGATGCGCCTGCGCGACCGTCTCCCAGGCGCTGATCAGCCGGTGGAAGCCCTTGATGCGGGTCATCCTGCCGACCGCCACCGCCACCTTGGCGTCGAGCTTCGACACCTCGCCGCTCATCGGCGGCACCGCGTTCGGGATGCGGACCAGCTTGCGCGGCTGCTTGGCGAGCGTCTCGCGGTAGTCGTTCAGGTCCGCCTTGGTGAGCGTGACCAGGGCGTCCAGGCGGCGGTAGCGCCACTTGATCAGCTCCTGCACCGGCTCGGGCTGGGTGGCCAGGGCCACGTGCTCCTGCCCGATCGTGATGACGCCGGGCGGTGCGAGCTGCGCGACCGCGAGGTTCAGCCCCGGCCGGGTGGCCATGAGCACGCCGCCGTCCACCGAGCGGATGAACCGCGCCAGCTTGAGGTCGGTCCACAGCGTGAACCGGTGGTAGGCCGACTCCTCCTTGGGGATCAGCCGGCTCGGCAGCTTCGACAGCATCGCCCGTACGGGATCACGACTCGGTTCGAGGCGATCGTCGAGGAAGCGGAACTTCACCCGCGGGTCGATCGGGAAGAACGGCTGCTCGGCCTCCCTGAGCACCGAGACGATCTCCACCTCGTGCCTGTCGGCCAGGTAAGAGGCGAGGTTGAACACGGTCCTGATCGTGCCGCCCATGCCGTGCGCATGCAGGAGGAGGATGCGTATCCGCCTCGTCGAGGGCGGCGGCGCGGTGCGTGCCTTGCGCCGGTTGTACCCCCGATACAGCCGGCCCACCGCCGACTTGCCCTTGCGTGCGAGTGCGCGCACCTGTCATATCTCCTATCAGCCGCCAATGAGCTGTACACACATCGCCGGTGGTGAGGACGTGAGCCTCGCCACCGGCCCGATCACGATCGGCGGGGTGCGCATTGTTCATCTCTTATGCGCTTTCCCCTCCTATGATCGTTAGACGCCATAAAGGTGACTAAGGTTGCATGCCGGGCCGGTGCCGGGGGTCCGGCGTGTGCGGCGGATGCTCGGCGAGCAGCTCAAGAGCGACGTCGATCGCCTTCTCCAATTGCGGGTCCACACCCCTGGCGTAATCCTGCGGCGTGATGTCCACCTCGATGTCCGGATCGGTGCCGTAGTTCTCCACCTGCCAGCCCACGTCGTCGAAGGCGAACGAGAACTCCGGCTGCGTCGTCACCGTCCCGTCCGCGAGCCGGTGGCGCGGCCAGATCCCGATCACGCCGCCCCACGTGCGCTTGCCCACCAGCGGGCCGAGACCGAGCAGCTTGAAGGTGTGGCTGAAGATGTCGCCGTCCGAGCCCGCCCACTCGTTGGTCACCGCCACCAGCGGGCCGCGCGGTGACTCCGGCGGGTACGGCTCCGCGTCGCCCCACCGCGGATAGTCGTAGCCGAGCCGCCGCCTGGACAGCTTCTGCAGCAGCAGCGCCGAGACGTGCCCGCCGCCGTTGAACCGCACGTCCACGATGAGCGCGTGGCGGTCGTACTCGGCCAGGAACCCCCGGTGGAACTCGCCGAACCCCTCGGCCCCCATGTCCGGCACGTGCAGGTAGCCCACCCGGCCGCCCGAGCGCTGGTGGCAGCGGGCCCGGTTCTGGTTCACCCAGTCGCGGTAGCGGGCCGGGCGCTCGTCGGCGAGCGCGCGTACGGTGACCGTGAACACCCGGTCGCCGCGCCGGAGCGTCAGCTCGACCTCCTCGCCCGCCTGGTTGACCAGCCGCTCGTTCGGGGTGGCCATGGGGCCGATCGGCGCGCCGTTGATCGCCAGCACCGCGTCGCCCGGCCGCACGTCGAGACCGAGCCGGTTCAGCGGCGAGGTCGCCTGCGGATCCCACCGGTCGCCGGTCACGATGGACTTGATGTGGTAGACGCCGTCCCTGAGATCCCAGTCCACGCCCAGCTTGCCCTGGGTGTAGTCCGGGCCTGGACGGTACTCGCCGCCGCTTTCGAAGGCGTGGCTCGTGGCCAGCTCACCGTGCAGCTCCCACAGCAGGTCGGAGAACTCGCTCCTGGTCGTGACCCGGTCAACCAGCGGCAGGTAGCGGTCGTACACGGCCGGCCAGTCCACGCCCGCCATGTCCTCGGTCCAGAAGTTCTCCAGCTGCAGCCGCCACGCCTCGCGGAACATCTGCCGCCACTCCGCCTCCGGGCAGACCGGCACCTTGACCCGTGACAGGTCGATCCAGCCGGTGTCGCGGCCCGGCGTGTCGCCGTCGGCCGGCACCTCGCCCGCCTTGACCACCCGCAGCCGGTCGTCGGCGCGATACAGCAGCGTGCGGTGATCGCGGCCCAGCTCGAACGCGGTGACGCCCTCGGCGAACGTCTCGTTCTCGCCCTTGGCGAAGTCGAACAGGTGCAGCGTGCCCTCGCCCTCCAGCGAGGTCGTGAGGATCAGCGCCTTGCCCTTGCGCAGCCCGGCCACCTGCTCGTAGCGGCCCTCCGGCAGCGGGAACGCCGTCACCCGCCCGGCCAGACCGTCCAGGTCCACCCGCAGTGGCTCCCCGCCCTCGTCGTCCCCCTCGTCATGGTCGTCGTCCTTGTCCTGGGTGAGCGGGCGCGGCACCGGGACGAACGGGTCCGGCACGTCCGCGCGCAGCGCCACCGCGTACGGCCGGGTGCCCAGCGGGAAGCCCAGGTCGAACTGGAGCTGGTCGTAGACCGGCGAGAAGACGCGCCGGCCGATGAAATACAGGTAGCGGCCCTCGGGGTCGAAGGCCGGCGCCGAGTCCTTCAGCACCGGCTCGCTGGCCAGGACCGTGCGGCCCGTCTCCGGATGGTGCAGCTTGATCGCGGTCGTCTGGGCGTTGAGCGGGCTCGCGTACGCCAGCCACCGCCCGTCCGGCGACCACGCCGGACCCTCGGGCGCGCCGTGCGGGTTGGCCTCCACCAGCACCGACCGGCCGTGGGACAGGTCGAGCAGGTGCAGCTCGTGGCGGTGGTTGACGATCGCCACCCGGTCGTGGACGGGGTCGGGGACCAGCTCGTTGATCCGCCCCAGGCGGGCCACCTCGGCACCGGGACTCATGCCGGAGCAGGCGCCGCTGCCTGCGTGCAGGTCGTCACCGCTTGCCAGGTCACCGACCTTGCCCGGCTCCAGGATGACCAGCCGCTCCTCGTCGCCGTCGTCGCTGGCCGCCGCGATGAGCCTGACCCCGTCGTTCAGCCAGGTGAGGAAGCGGTAGCGGACCCCGTCAGGTGAGCCGTAGCGCCGGACCGGGCCCTCCCAGTTCGCCATCCCGTACGCCTTGCCGCGCGTCGTGATCGCCACCGTGCTGCCGTCAGGGCCGAGTGTGGCGCTGTCGAGGTACTCGGCGGCGTCGACGAACCTGCGGTTGCGCTGCGTCCTGGAACTGGCCAGCCGCACCTCCACCCTTCGCGGCGGCTCGCCGGGCTCCAGCAGGTACAGGTCCGCGCCGGCGTGGTAGACCAGGCGATGCCCGTCACCTGACAGGTTGCGGGCGTAATAGTCGTCGTGATGGGTGTGCTTGCGCAGGTCGTCGCCTTCGGGGGTGCACGAGTAGACGTTCCCGACGCCCTCGTGGTCGGAGATGAAGCACACCCGGCCGTCGCTCCAGCAGGGCGAGGCCAGGTTGCCCGGCAGCCGGATCAGGCGGCGGAACTCGCCGTCGCCGGTCGGGTCGATCCACAGGTCGCCGACCGTGCCGCCGCGGTAGCGCTTCCAGCGTGCCGGGTCCGCGGTGTTGCGGCCGAGCACGATCTTGCCGTCGAGGGCGTACGCGATCGAGTTCGCCGGTCCGTACGGCAGCCGCTCCGGCACCCCGCCCGGCGCCACCCGGTGCAGCCACTTGCGTCCGTCGAAGGGCTGGTTCTGGTCGCTGGCGTACAGGATGTGCCCTTCCGGATCCCAGCCGGTCACCGTGCAGCGGGCGCCGTGGAAGGTCACCCGGCGGGCCGCGCCGCCGCCGGCCGGCATCACGTACACCTCTTCAGGGCCCTCCTCGCGTCCCACGAACGCGAGCTGGTCGCCGCGCGGCGAGATGCGCGGATAGCCGGCCTCGGCCAGCCCCGCGGTCAGCCGGAACGCGCGGCCGCCCTGGGCGGAGACCATCCACAGGTCGTCCTCGGCGGCGAACACCACCACGTCCTGGAACACGGCGGGGAAACGCAGGTAAGCCGACATGGGCGCAGCCTCACAGTCGATCGGACGGTCGAGGCCCCGGCCTCGGCCGTCCGATCACCTCACCGGACGGGCAGCCTGCGAGGGCTGCCCGGAAGATCACTCTTCGCCGGTCGGCTTGGTCTCCCGCTTGGTCTCCTTGGCCTGCCGGCTCGTCTTGATGGCCTGCTTCTTGGACTTGCCGGACTTGGCCGCGGGTTTCTTCTTCGTGTCAGCCATGAGGATCATCCCCCCTGTACGGACGTGGCGCACCGGATTGGTGCACCACGGCCCTTAATACCCATCGAACGACGAAACCCGACATACCTCCTATGTACTCTTCGTAACGCCTCGACCACGCAGCCGTATCGCCTGCGAACACCCGCGTGCGACTCTCACCGGACGGCCGCCGAGCGCGCGCCCGGGGCCGGATGGCGTACCGGCCGATCACCCGCCGCTTCCGACCACCACACCCCCTCGCCATGCGAGAGCCCGGGCAGGCGCTGCTCGAAGACGTGCACAGCCGCCGCCGGGATCTCCCCGGTCACCAGCCACGTGTCGGCCCGCCGCCACGTCTCGCGCAGCTCACCGCCCAGCGCCGCGAGCTGCGCCGTGACCGGGCCGAACGTCTCCAGCGGCACCTCCACCTCGAACCGGTGGCACGGCTCGTGCACGATCGTGCCCGCCCGGCGCAGCGCCTCCGCGAGCACCCTCGGCGCGCGGCCGCGGAAGTCGGCCGCCACCGTGGTCGGCGCGTCGTAACCGGTTTCGGTCACCGTCACCACCACGTCGGTCACCGGCCAGCCGTGCGGGCCCTCGCGCAGCGCCGCGCGTACGCTCTCTTCGATCGCCCGGTGGTACGCCAGCGGCAGCGACCCGAGCGCGACCTCCAGCCGGTAGCGCACCCCCGTGCCCGGCGGGGCCGGCTCGACCTGCAGCCCCACCGTCGCCATGAACTCGTTGGGGCCGTGCCGCTGCATCTCCTCCAGCGCCTCGCCGGTGCCCGCGGGACGTTCGAAGTAGACGGGGCGGCTCGGCTCGAACGTCGCCTCCACCCCGAACTCCCTGGCCAGGGTCTCGCCGATGACCTCCTTCTGCACCTCCCCGTACAGCAGGACCGAGGTCTCGCCGCCCGCAAGCGTGCGCGTGCCGATCAGCGGGTCCTGCTCGGCCAGCGCGAGCAGCGCCGCGTGCAGCCGCGGCTCCTCGCCGGGGACGCGCGCCCGCACCACCGTCTCCAGGCTGGGCGGCGTGAAGTGCGCCTGCCCGGCCGGGCCCGGCCCGCCCAGGTGATCGCCGACCCGGATCTCCGGCACGCCCTGCACCTTGACGATGTCGCCGGCCAGCGCCGTCCGCCGCTGCGGCGCACCGGCCACGGTGAGCGCGGTCAGCCGTCCGTCGTAGGCGTGCGTCCCGTCGCGGTAGAAGCCGATCTTCTCGCGGGTACGGAGTGCGCCCGCGCGCAGCCGTACGTACGCCGCCTTCTCCCCGGACGGGGCGCGCTCGACCGCGAACACCAGCCCGTGCGGCCGCCCTCCCTCTTCTGGCTGGGCCACGGAGGGGAGCAGGCCGGCGATGCCGTCGAGCAGCTCGGTCACGCCCTGCCCGGTGATCGCCGAGCCGAACAGCACCGGGTACGCCTCCCCGGCCGCGCACTGCCCGGCCAGCGCCGCGCGTACCTGGCCGGATGTCGGCTCGCCGCCCTCGACCAGCAGCTCCAGGAGAGCGTCGTCGCGTTCGGCCAGCACCTCTGCGGCGGGTCGCAGCGAGGCGAGCGGCCGGGTGACGGCCCCGCGCCCGCCGATCCCCTCGACGGTGGTGATCGGCACGCAGGACGGCGACAACCGCCGCCGCATCTCGTCCAGCAGGTCGTGTTCGCGCGCCCCCGCCCGGTCGATCTTGTTCACGAAGATCAGCGTCGGCAGGCGCAGCTTGCGCAAGGTCTTCATGAGGACTCGGGTGTGCGGCTGCACCCCTTCGACGGCCGACAGCACCAGCACGGCGCCGTCGAGCACACCGAGCGCCCGCTCCACCTCGGCCACGAAGTCGGCGTGCCCCGGCGTGTCCACCAGGTTGACCCGCAGGTCGCCCAGCGTGAACGAGGCCACGGCGGTGCGGATCGTGATGCCCCGGCGTCGTTCGATCTCGCCGGTGTCGGTCTGGGTGTTACCGTCGTCAACGCTGCCGAGCCGGTCGATGACGCCGGTCTCGAACAGCAGCCGCTCAGTCAGGCTGGTCTTGCCCGCATCCACGTGCGCGAGGATGCCGATGTTCAGTATGTGCATGCGTGAGGAAGCCTCGGGAGACTCTCGAGCCAACAGGGCACTGGGAGATTCCGTGGCACCTCATCTCGAACTCCTGATCATCGACGTACGCGTGCGCCGGCCATAGTCCCACCCGCACCGCTTCCGCCGCCAACGATTTTCCACGCGGGCCTCGAACCGGGACACCACCGGCCCGCGCGGTCGCCCCCGTCCTTCCGCAGGCACGCCGCCGGCCGCACGGCCGCCCCTGTCTTCCCGAGGAACGGTGTTCGCGTGGTCGTCGTGGTCGTCCCGCAGGGGTGCCGTCGGTCCGCGCGGCCGTCCTCGTCCTTGTGAGGAACGGTGTTCGCGTGGTCGTCGCGGTCGTCCTGCGGGAGTGTCGCTAGCCCGCGCGGCCGTCCTCGTCCTCCCGCAGTAAGGCGACCGCCCCCCACCCGCGCCCCGCCGGCGCGAGCGCCGCCTCGATCCCGAGTCGGTACTGTCGATCGCGGTCGGCGTGTGCAACGAGCGCGGCCGTGTTCGCGCCGCTCGGCGCGGTGCGTGAGCGCCGGGCTTCGCATTCGGCGGGTCGTCGCCGGTCTGGGCCGGATCTCACCCGCCCTCGGCCTGGCCGCGCTTCGGCTCGCTCGAGCTCGGGTTCGCCGCGCCCCGGTCACACGCAGGCGGGTCGCACGCGGCGGCGGGTACGCCGCGGCCCCTGCGGTGTCCCGGGCTCCGGGCAGGCTGCACGGCGAAGGCCCCGCCCCGTTCTCTACAGCAGGCGTAGCTGTTCGGCTTCGGCGGCGGGTTGCCTGGCCGGGGGAGCGGGGCGAGCGGGTGGGAGGCGGCGGGCGGTGGCGGGGGTGGCGCGGCCGACTCCGTGCCGTTCGGCCAGCTCCCTCACTAGCCCGATGACGCGCTGCTGGTACGCCTTCGGCGCGTAGGCGCCGCGACCGTACAGCTCCAGATAGCGCGGGACGAGTCGCGGGTGCTCGCGGGACAGCCACGACAGCCACCACTCCCGGGCCCCAGGGCGCAAGTGCAGGATTATGGGGGAGAGGTGGGTGGCGCCCGAGTCGGCGATCTCCTTGACCGTGCGGTCGAGCTGGGCGGGGGAGTCGGTGAGGTAGGGCAGGATCGGCGCCATCAGCACGCCGCAGGCGATGCCGTTGTCATTGAGCGTCGCGCACGTCTCCAGCCGCCGTCGCGGGTGCGGCGTGCCGGGCTCGACCGCGCGCCACAGCTCCTGGTCGACGAAGCCGACCGACACGTTGGCCCCCACCTCGGTCACGTCGGCGGCCTCGGTGAGCAGGTCGAGGTCGCGCAGGATCAGCGTGCCCTTGGTGAGGATGGAGAACGGGTTGGCGGCGTCGCGCAGCGCGGCCAGGATGCCGCGCATCAGCTTGTAGCGGCCCTCGGCGCGCTGGTAGCAGTCGACGTTGGTGCCCATGGCGATGTGGTGGCCGCCCCAGCGCGGCGAGGCCAGCTCCTTGCGGGCCAGCTCGGCGGCGTTGACCTTGACCACGATCTTCGAGTCGAAGTCGGCCCCGGCATCGAAATCCAGATATTCGTGCGTTTTTCGGGCAAAGCAGTAAACGCAGCGATGGGTGCACCCGCGGTAGGGGTTGATCGTGTACTCGAACGGCACCCGGCTCGCGGCGGGCACGCGGTTGATGATGGATCGGGCCTGAATCTCGTAGAAGGTCATCCCCTTGAACTCAGGGGTGTCGAACGTTCTGGTCACCGCGCCGCGAGCGAACAGCGGCACGGCCGGATCGTCCCGGCCGGGCCCGGCCAGGCGCAGGTTGTCCCAGCGCATGCCATGATTAGAACAAGTATTCGAGCTTGATCGCAAACCGAAAAGAGGTCGCAATTACATGGTCAGCAGGGGGCTAATGATCTTCATGGTTGGGCAGAAAGACGCCACGGAGCTTGCGTTCGGGAGGTGCACCTATGGCCTGGTCGCAGGACGAGGAGCGGATGCTAGCCCAGATCGAGCAGCACCTCGTCGACGACGATCCGCGACTTGTGGCTCGGCTTGAGTCCTTCAACGAGCGGGTGCGTCGTAATGAGGCGAGGTCAAAGGGGCAGCCGGGTCTCAAGCGCCGGCCGCGCCGCTCGACGGTCATCATCTTGATCAGCTGGATTCTGATCGCCACATTGGTCGCAACGTTGCTGGTCATGGTGCTCCGTCATGAGGCCGCTGCCGCCTTGGCCCTGACGACCATGCTCTGAGGGAGGTTCGGGGTAGCGGTCGGCGTCGTCTGAGGTCCGCTGAGCTTGCGTGTCTCGCCTCCGGCCATTGTGTTGTGACGGCCCCTACCGGTCGCACGGTGACAGTCCGCTCCCGGTCATACCGGCACGCCCCGCCGCCGGTCACGCCGACGTCTTGCCGTCGCGGATCTTGCACGCTCTCTGTGTGGTGGCGGGCTCGCGGTGGGCACGGGATCGTCGGGCGTTGAGCCGTCGTGCTCGTCGCCACGTCTTGTGACGGTGGCCCGGCGGGGTCGCCGCGGGCCACCGGGGATCAAGGTCAGCCGGCCACGCGGACCGTGGGCTCGTGGCGGACGGGGAAGTTGACCGAGGCGGCGATGAAGCAGGCCTTGTGGGCGTCGGCGTGCAGCGCGATCGCCGTCTCCACCATCTCCGGCGAGCTCACCGTCACCACCGGCCGCAGCACGACCTCGGTGAAGTGGCCGCCCTCTGCGGTCTCGGCCATGGTGCCCTCGGCGGTGTCGACGTAGCCGGTCACGACGACCCCGGCCGTCGAGCACTTGTGCAGGTACCAGAGCATGTGGCACTGCGAGAGCGAGCCCACCAGGAGCTGCTCGGGGTTCCAGCGCGCCGGGTCGCCGCGGAAGGCCGGGTCCGAGCTGCCGAGGATGACCTCGCGGCCGTCGGCGGTCAGCTCGTGCTCGCGGCCGTAGTCGCGATAGCCGCTGGTGCCGGTGCCTTTGTTGCCGGTCCAGGTGACGACGGTCTTGTGGTGGTGCAGGCGGCTCATCGGCGCTTCGTCCTCGCTCTCGTCGGGGGTTCGGCAGGACGAACGTATCGAAACAGCGTCGCCAGGCTTTCCATCAGGGTGGCTCTTGTTCGCACATTACTCGCATGCGTATATTCGCATACGAGTATTCGGCTGCGAGGGGGCACACCATGGGCAGGCGGCGACCGGTGACCAACCTGCTGGCGCTCGCCGTGCTCACCGCCGTCGTCCAGCGCCCCATGCACCCGTACGAGATGGCCTCCGTCCTGCGGGCGCGGGGCAAGGATCAGGACATGCCCATCAAATGGGGCTCGCTCTACACCGTCGTCCGCAACCTGCACAAGCACGGCCTGCTGGAGGAGGTGGAGAGCCGCCGCGAGGGCGGCAGGCCCGAGCGGACCGTCTACCGCATCACCGAGGCCGGTCGTCGCGAGGCCGCGGACTGGACGCGCGAGCTGCTGTCGGAGCCCGCCAGGGAACCGACGGCGTTCGAGGCGGGGCTGTCGGTGATGGGCGGGCTCGGCCCCGACGAGGTCGGCCCGCTGCTGCGCCGCAGGCTGGAACGGCTGGAGGAGCAGATCGAGGCCGACCGGCGGGCGCTGGAGGCGGAGCGGGCCGAGCTGCCGCGCCTCTTCCTCGTCGAGTCGGAGTACGCGCTGGCGATGCGCGAGGCCCAGGCCGCCTGGGTGTGCGCGCTGGTGAAGGAGCTGGAAGGCGGCACGTTCCCCGGCCTCGACGAGTGGCGGACCTATCACCGTACGGGCGAGCTCCCGGACGGATCGGCGGACGTCGCCGCCAGAGGCGCACCGGACGGCTGACCGCGAAAAGCCCGGCGGAGGTGCTGCAACACCGCCGCCGGGCGTACCTCGCATCCGAAGAACCCCTGAAGCGGAGCCTCGGCCACGAGATGGCACCGACAACGATAGCCGGGCTCCCTTCACATGACCGAACAGAGAGAGGGAGCCCTCATGACCACGACCATCACGGGCGCGGTGACGTCCGCCGACGGCACCACGATCGGCTACCACGAGGTCGGCAGCGGCCCCGGCCTGGTGATCGTGCACGGCGCCATGCAGACCGGCCGCAGCCAGCTCGACCTCGCCCGCGCCCTGGCGGACGACTTCACCTGCTACCTGCCCGACCGGCGCGGCAGGGGAGCGAGCGGCCCCGTGGGCCCCGCGTACGGGCTGGAGCGCGAGGTCGCCGACCTCGGCGCGCTCTTGGAGGCCACCGGAGCCTCCTATGTCGCCGGGGCCGGCTCCGGCGCGATCATCACGCTGCGGACGCTGCTCGCCAGGCCGGGCGGCGTGCGCAGGGCCGTCGTGTTCGAGCCGCCGCTGCTCCCCGACGCCACCGCTCTAAGAGGTCACCTGCGCCGCCTGGAGAGCGAGCTCGACGCGGGCGACACCGCCGCGGCGCTGGTCACCGGCATGAAGGCGGCCGAACTCGGCCCGCCGATCTTCAAGGTGATGCCGCGTCCGGTGCTGGAGCCGCTGACCCGCAGGATGATGAAGGGCCCGGGAGCGTCGTTCGCGGAGCTGGCGCCCACCCTGCGCCAGGACCTCGGACTGGCGCTGGAGGCGGCCGGTGACATGGAGGTCTATCGCGAGGTACGCCCGAAGGTGCTGCTGCTCGGCGGCACCAAGACCCGCCCCTACCTGCTCGCGGCGCTCGACGGGCTGGAACGGGTGCTGCCGCACGCCACCAAAGTGCTGATGGAGGGCCTCGACCACAGCGCCACCTCCGACACCGCCGAGCGCGGCAGCCCGGAGCGGGCGGCCGAGGAGATCCGCCGCTTCCTGCTGCGCGATCAGTAGTTCTTCAGGAACGTGGCCGCGACCGGCGCCGCGACCGCACCGCCGCCGCCACCGCCCTCGACGACCACCGCGAACGCCACGTCGCCCTTGAACCCCATGAACCAGGCGTGCTCGTTCAGGTCATCCCCGGTGCCGAACTCCGCGGTGCCCGTCTTGCCGTGGGTGCCCGCGGGCAGGCCGGCCTTGCTCGCGGTGCCCTTGGTCACCACGGCCGCCATCATCTGGTGCAGCCCTTGCTTGACGTCGTCGGGCAGCTTGCGCTCCTTCGCCTTCTGCTTCAGCGAGGGCACCAGCGTCGGCGGACGCCAGGTGCCGTCGGCGATCGCGGCGGCGACCGAGGCCATCGACAGCGGGCTGGCGGTGATCCTCGCCTGCCCGAACGACTCCGCCGCCAGCTCGGCGTCGGACTGCGCCCGGGGGAAGCTGGCCTTGGTGGCCGGCACGCCGATGTTGAGCGGCTGGTTGAATCCGACGTCCTCGGCCGCCTCGAGCAGCTTCTCCGCGCCCAGCTTCTCCTTCGCCAGCGGCGCGAACGTGGTGTTGCACGAGTGGGCGAAGGAGTCGAGCAGCGACACCGAGCCGAACGACTCCTCGCCGGAATTGCGGATCTTCAGGCCGCCGACGGTGGAGTATTTGGGGCAGGTGACCCGGTCCTGCGGCGACATGCCGGCCGCGAGCAGCCCGATCGCGGTCACCGCCTTGAACGTCGACCCGGGCGGATAGCGGCCGTCGAGCGCCCTGTTGAACCCGCCCACGGTGTTGACCACGGCCAGGATCTCGCCGGTCGACGCCTTGATGGCGACCAGCGACGTGGGCTTCTTCATGTGCTTGACGGCCGTCACCGCGGCCTCCTGGGCGCGCGGATCGAGGGTGGTGCGCACCGGCTTCCCACGCTTGCCCTCGATGGTCTTCAGCGTCTTGTCGCCGAGCTTGATCTCCGTCGTGGGCGTGCCCGCGAGCTGCTTCTGGAACGTCTCCTGCAGCCCGCCGCGCCCCACCGCCTGACCGACCTTGTAGGAGGAGCCGAGCTTGGCGACGTCCTTCTTGGTCGCCTTGTCCAGGTAGCCCACGAGCTGCTGCACCGAACCGCCGACCGCGCCGGTGTCGATGCGCGAGCCCTCACTGTCGGTGATCTCGGCGCGCTCGGGCCAGCGGGTCTTCAGCGCGAACTTCTCCCCGCCGGTCAGCGACGGATGCAGCGTCGAGGGCTTCCAGTCGACCTTCCACGTGCGGTCGGACACCACTAGGTCGATCTTGCCCTGGTACGTCCACTCGCCGACGTTCTTCAGGTCGAGCGTGGCGGTATAGGGGACGCTGGCCCGGTCGTCGCCCTCGGTGACCCGGCCCAGCTCGATCTTGGTGGACTTGACGGCGAGCGCGCTGCGCTGCTGGTCGTACGCGGTGAGCTGCTGCGGCTTGGCCAGCTCCTTCGTCATCGCGCTCTTATCGCCCGCCTGCCAGGCCGCGGCGAACCGCTGCGCGGTCTCGGCCGGTGTGCCGCGCGTGTGCAGCACGTAGTAGGCGCCTCCAGCCGCGGCCCCCACCGCGAGCACGGAGGTCACGGACACGATCGCGATGGTACGGCCCCGCGCCACTGATCAGCCCCCTGCTCCTCGACGACAAGTTACGAGACTAGCGGGAGCTCCCAATCAGGACATACCATTCTCGGCTTTGACGCTGGCGGCGTATCTCGGGACGTACTCCTGGCCGGACAGCTTCTGGATGGCGGCCATGATCTCGTCGGTGACCCGGCGGCGGTCCTGCGCCTTGGTGTGGTCGCCGGTGAAGTGCATGGGCGCGCCGATCGCGATGCCGATGGGCGCGGGGCGCGGCACCTTCGCGCCGTACGGCATCACCTTCTCGGTGCCGCTGAGCGCCACCGGCAGCACCGGGGCGCCGGTGCGCAGCGCCAGCCAGGCCACGCCGACCTTGCCGCGGTAGAGGCGGCCGTCGGGGGAGCGGGTGCCCTCGGGGTGGATGCCGAACAGCTCGCCGCGCTCCAGCAGCGCGGCCGCCTCCTCCAGCATGGCCTGCGCCGAGCGCCCGCTCTCGCGGTCGACCGGCAGGCTGCGGCCGAGCCGCATGAAGAAACCCGAGATGGGGTCGCCGGAGAAGTATTCGTTCTTGGCCGTGAACGTCACGTGGCGCGGCAGCAGCGCGGGCAGCAGGAACGAGTCGAGCACCGACAGGTGGTTGGCGGCCAGGATCGCCGGGCCTGTGCGCGGGACGTACGCGGCGCCGGAGATGTGGGGGCGGCACATCGCATGGACGAGCGGCGTCGAAGCGAACTTGGCCACGTGGTAAAGCAACGAGCTCTCCTGATCGTCGGGCTGGCGGCCACCCCACAATAGAGCAGGCGCCTCGCGGGTGTTGCGGGGCGCCTGAGAAAGCTTTGAGGCCGATGTGGCGGTCGCCTCCTCGGCGAGATGCACAACACGGCTCCAGCCGAACGGTATTCCGTGAAGGCGGTAATTTGCGGCCCGGGGGACACAAACCACATCGGCATCTCGAGTTAAGCACACCGGGGGTCCCTAAAGGTAATCGTGGCGGGCCTTTGGGGCCCTGATGGGCGGCTCTCCGGCGGCCTCTGAACAGGGATTTCCCGCCGCCGTAAATGACCCGACACCGGGCAGACGGCGGGGGTTTCCGTACGCGTCCGGCGGGGTTGGGTGCGGACAGCGGCGGGGTGCGCGTTCAGTGAGGCCGGGTGCTGACGGATGGCGAAGGGGTCAGGTGCGTGTCCAGCGGGGCTGGGCGACGTCGAAAACGCGCTGTTCGCGGCCGCGCAGCGCCACCTCGGCGAACTGCCACAGGATCGCACCGGTCGGCGCGTGGATCACGATGGACGGCCCCAGCGGCATCTGCAGCAGCTCGCCCCGCCAGCGCGGCACGCCGGGTGCGAGGAAACGTTCCAGCGGAACGGCGTGCACCGACGCCACCTCGCGGGGATCGGCCACCGGCTCCTGCGGCCCGCCGAACGCCACCACCGGCGTGATCACGAACCCGGAGTCGGTGACGAAGTCGTCGAGCAGCCCGGCCACCTCGACCCCGGTGACGCCGATCTCCTCGGCCAGCTCGCGCAGCGCCGCGTCCTCCGGCCGCTCGCCGTCCTCGGCGCGCCCGCCGGGCAGCGCCCACTGCCCGGCGTTGCGGCCCGCGGCGGAGCGCCTGATCACCACGACGTACGGGCTGCGCTCGGCGTCCTCGAGCACGCACACCGTGACCCCGGCCCTGCGCAGCCCGTCCGCGGGCGGGACCTGCCGCCGCCGGAAGGCGGCCAGCCGGGCGGTGACCTGCGTGCGCAGCTCGTCGATGGGCGGAAGCACCCGTCAAGGATCTCACGCCGCGCGGAAAGCGCGCCGGCTCACGGCCTGCCGACCCTGGTCAGGTCGTGGTGAGCAGGATGCCGAGCATGGTGCCGATCAGCATGGCCGCGCCCGCCGCGATGGCGGCCCAGCGGCCGAGCGGCTCGCCGCGCGTGTGCCCGATGATGCCGAGCACCACGCCGCCCAGCCCGAACAGGATGGGGATGAACAGCAGGGCCATGGCCGCGCAGGCGAACCCCATGATGGACAGCATCTGATCGCTCGTGCGGGGCTCGTCACGGGGCGTGTGCGGTGTGGCGTCGTACGGGTCATGAGGTGAGGTCATGGGCAGGCTTCTCTCAAGGCGGTGACGCGACATCACACGCCTGGGTGGGCGGAGCTGTCGAGTCGTTCGTTCCCGGCATCGGCCCATCTCAAGCCGCCTGTGGCGGGTCCGGCATGGCCCCGTGGAGACGGTGTCACCGGGCCTTCGCCGAGAGCGCGGCGACCGGCGAGTCCGCCTCCCGCGGGATCGAGAGCCGCGCGGGCAGAGGGCGGTGGTGCAGGACGTCGAGGCGGGAGACGGCGCGGGTGAGCGCCACGTACAGGCGGTTGAGGCCGCGCCGCTCGGCCTCGACGATCGCGGCGGGCTCCACGACGACGACGTGGTCGTACTCCAGGCCCTTGCACAGCGTCGCGGGCATGACGCTCAGCCGCTCTCCCGCGTCGAGGCCCTGGAGCGCGGCGGTGAGCGCGGGGACGTGGGCGTCGGCGGCGATGACGCCGATCGACCCCTCGAACGCCATGGCCTCGCGCACGGCGGCGGCGACCCCCTCGCCCAGGTCGGCGACGCGGGTCACCCGCAGCCGCCCGTCCGACCGGTACGAGCGCGTCTCGGGCACCTCGACCTCCAGCGCGGCCAGCAGCGAGTTGGCCAGATCGACCACGGCCGCCGGCACCCGGAAGCCGGTGGTGAGCGCGACGACGCGGGCCCCGGGCTTGCCGAGCAGCGCCATCCGCTCCGGCCATGAGGTGGCCGCCCACGGGGTGGTGCCCTGGGCGAGGTCGCCGAGCACGGTGATCGAGCCGTGCTCGCTGCGGCGGGCGACCGCCCGGCACTCCATCGGCGACAGGTCCTGGGCCTCGTCCACGATGACGTGCCCGTAGCCGCGTGGCCGCTCGATGAGGGCGGCGATCTCGTCGAGCAGCACGAGGTCGGCCGCCGACCACTTCGCGCTCTTCGCGCTGCGCGGCGGTCTGTCCCAGGTGAGCGCGGCGCGTTCGGCATCGGTGAGCAGGCCCCGAGCCGGGTCGGGGGCGTCGTCGGAGGGGCCGCGCAGCACCTCGTACAGGACCTGGACGGGCTTGACCGACGGCCAGACGGTGTCGAGCCAGCCGGTGACGCCCCGGCCGATCTTGCGCAGCCAGGCGGCGTTGGGGGTGGCGCCGCGCTGCTCGGCCTGGCGTCTGATCGCCTCGACGACGCGGGCGCGGACCCGCTCGCGGCCGACCGCGTACGGCACGGACTCGCGGCGCGTGTCGTCCACGATGCGGCGCAGCTCGTCTTCGTAGACCCGCCACCGGTAGGAGCCGTCGGGGACGGCCACGGGCTCGACCGGCTTGCGTATGCGCCCATAAAGCGCCCTGCGCAGCACGTCCGCCATGCGCACGTCGTGCTTGACGGCGGCCGTGTCAGGGTCGTCGACGGCGGTGACGGGGACGGTGGCGAGCAGCTGCCCGAGCGTGGTCTGCTCGACGTCCATCTCGCCGAGCGCGGGCAGCACGGCGGAGATGTAGCCGAGGAAGGCGCGGTTGGGGCCGAGGACGAGCACGCCGTCCCGCTCGAGCCGCCGCCGGTGCGCGTACAGCAGGTAGGCGGCGCGGTGCAGGCCGACGGCGGTCTTGCCGGTGCCGGGCGCGCCCTGCACGCACAGCGAGTTGTCGAGGTCGGCACGTACGAGGTCGTCCTGCTCCGGCTGGATGGTGGCGACGATGTCGCGCATCGGGCCCACGCGGGGACGCTCGATCTCCGCCGCGAGGATCCTGCTCTCGCCCTCCTCGCCCTGACCGAGCCGCTCGTCCTCGAAGCTCGTCAGGGTGGTGCCCGACCAGCCGAAGCGGCGGCGTACGGCGACGCCCTGGGGGTCGCGGGCGCTGGCCCGGTAGAAGGCGCGCGCGACCGGCGCGCGCCAGTCCACCACCACGGGCGTGCCGCCGTGCTCGCCCGCGATGTGCCGCCGCCCGATGTGGTACGCCCGCCCGCGGTGCTCGCCGGCGTCCTGGCCGAAGTCGAGCCGGCCGAAGAACGGCGGCCCCTCGGGCTCCTCGCTCAGCTCCTTGGCCAGGCTCTTCAGGTGGCGTCCCAGCCGTTCGGCGCTGTAGCGGTCGCCGGCCACGGTCTCGCCGACGATGACGTTCTCCCGCGCGTCCCGGAGCATCCTGCGCAGGCCGTCCTTGCAGCGTTCGACGTACGCGCGCTCCTCGTCGAGCGTCGCCATGACACCTCCCAAAGCGTTAACTCGGTTAAGAGATTGACCAGGTTAACACTTTGCTAGGGTTGGCCTCATGGCGGGACTTCGGGAGCTGCAGCGGCAGCGGGTGCGCGAGGCCATCTCATCGGCGGCCATCACGCTCTTTCTTGAACGCGGCTTCGACGAGGTGCCGGTGACGGAGATCGCGGCGGCCGCGGGCGTGTCCAAGCCGACGCTGTTCAAGTACTTCCCGACCAAAGAGGACCTGGTCCTGCACCGCATCGCCGACCACCTCGGCGAGTCGGCCCGCGTGGTGCGCGGGCGCGCGCCGGGGGAGTCGCCGGTCGAGGCGCTGCGCCGCCACTTCCTCGACGGCCTGGCCAGGCATGATCCCGTGACGGGGCTCAACGACGACCCCGAGGTGGTGGCGTACCACCGTATGGTCTTCTTCACCACGCCCAGCCTGCTGGCCCGGCTGCACCAGCACATGGCGCGCGACGAGGAGCTGCTCGCCGAGGCGCTGGCCGAGACCTCCGACGAGCTGACCGCCACCCTGCTCGCCGGGCTGCTGGTGTCGACCCAGCGGGTGCTCGCCCGGCGCAACTGGGCGATGCTGGCCAGCGGCAGGCCGCTCGCCGAGGTGGAGGCCGAGGCGGTGCGCGCCGCCGAGCGCGCCTTCGCGATGTTGCCCACCTGATCGCCACCGGCATGCGCACCCGATGACGACTACACAGAGTATTTGACTGAACACAGAAAGTAGTGGCTAAGATCCTGACTACTCCTTGACCACTTGCATGGCTATGCGGTCTGGAGCATCTGCGGGCTAGTCGTCGGCACTCGAAGGGAGTGAGGGTGAGCGGTTCTTTCGCGCGCCAACGCAGTAACAGCACCGATATGAACGGTCTCGCTCCGTGATAGTCGCGCTCGGCCGCCGCCTGCGTGCCCTGCTGCCGCGCCGAGGCGACCTGGCGGAGATGTGCCGCGAGCCCCGCACCGACCTCATGGCCGGGTTCACCGTCGCCGTCGTCGCGCTGCCGCTCGCGCTCGGCTTCGGCGTCTCATCCGGGCTCGGCGCCGCGTCCGGCCTGGCCACCGCCGTGGTCGCGGGATCGCTCGCCGCGCTGTTCGGCGGCTCCGCGGTGCAGGTGTCGGGCGCGAGCGGCGCGATGACCGTCATCCTCATGCCGATCATGAGCGCTCACGGCGCCACCGGGGTGTTCACCGTCGGCGTGCTGGCCGGGCTGCTGCTCATCGGGCTCGCCCTCATCGGCGCGGGCCGCCATGTGGCCATGGTGCCCGCGCCCGTGATCGCCGGGTTCACCGTCGGCATGGCCTGCGTCATCGGGCTGCAGCAGTTCCCCCACGCGCTCGGCGTGCGGGCCCACGACGGCGACAAGGTCGCCGTCATCGCCTGGCACGCCGTGCTCGACTTCCTCGCCCGGCCCCACTGGTGGGCCGTGGGCACCGCCCTGGTCGTCGCCGTCGTCCTGCTCGCCGGGGCCGCGCTGTGGCCCTCCGTGCCGTGCTCGCTGCTCGCCGTGGCCGCCGCCACGCTCGTCGCCGAGATCGCCGGGCTGCCGCTGGCCCGCATCGGGCCCCTGCCCGCCGGGCTGCCCGCGCCGTCACTCGGCTTCCTCGACCTGGACGCGCTGCCGTCACTCATCGCCCCCGCCGTCGCCGTGGCCGCACTGGCGGCGCTGGAGTCGCTGCTGTCGGCGACCGTGGCCGACAGCATGACCGGCCGCGCCCGCCACCACCCCGACCGCGAGCTGTTCGGCCAGGGCGTCGCCAACCTCGTCACCCCGATGTTCGGCGGCATGCCCGGCACCGGCGCCACCGTGCGAACGGCCGTCAACGTGCGCTCGGGAGCCCGGTCCCGGCTGGCCGCGCTCGCCCACGCCCTCATCCTGGGCGCGCTCGTCTACTCCGCCGCCGGGCTGGTCGCCCGCATCCCGCTCGCCGCGCTGGCCGGCGTGCTGCTCGCCACCGCCGTCCGCATGGTCGAGATCGGCGCCGTACGCGCCATGGTCCGCTCCACCAGGGCCGACGCCGCGGTGCTCGTTCTGACCGCCGTGGCCACCCTCACCCTCGACACCGTGCTGGCCGTCATCCTCGGCCTGGTCGTCGCCGGAGCGCTGGCGCTGCGGGCCATCGCCGGGAACGTCCGCTTCGACCAGGAGCCGCTCCGCCACGACCTGCAGCCCCAGCACACCGTGGAAGAACACGCCCTGCTGGCCGAGCACATCGTCACCTACCGCCTGGAAGGGCCGCTGTTCTTCGCCGCCGCCCACCGCTTCCTGGTGGAGGTGTCGGCGGTGAGCGGGGTGTCGGTGGTGGTGCTGCGCATGCGCCGGGTCACCACCATCGACGCCAGCGGCGCGCTCGTCCTCGGCGACGCCGTCTCCCGGCTGGAGCAGCGCGGCATCGCCGTGTACGTCTCCGGCATCCCCGACGGGCACCATCGGCCTCTGGAAGCGCTCGGCGTGATCGCCCGGCTGCACCAGGCGGGCCGGGTGTTCGCCACCACCGACGAGGCCATCGCGGCCGCTCGCGAACGCCTCCACACGACGGGCGTCGTCCCCGCCTGGCCGGCTGACCCCGTCTCACGCGGCCCCGGACTCGCGATGTACGCGGCCCGGGCCGGTTCGCCCGGCGGGACCTCGCCGCGGTCCTGCCGGACCCCTGACGTGCGCGGCCCGGGCGGGCGGGCCGCGCACACCCCCGGGTCGCGACGCGCGCTGCCTGCCCGGGAGGCCTGCACGCGTCCGGGGTTGCGACGCGCGCTACCCCCTCCCCGAGACGATCGGCACGCGCCGAGGGCGGGCTGCGATCCAGACGGGGAGTGCGCGGAGGGCGCGCTCGGAGTCGCGCGGGGCGGGACAGACGGCCAGGGCTGCGACTGGCAGCGGGTGGTGATGTGCGGCGGTCAGGAGTGTGCCGCGTGGCAAGCGGTGGTGTGCGGCGGGCGGGGTGTGCGCCGTGGCGGATGGTGATGTGCGGCGGTCAGGGTTTGGGCTCGTAGCGGGTGGCGATGGCGGTGGCGCGGGCGTGCAGATCGTCGCGTAACCACTGCGGCGACAGCGCCTCGGCGGCGGCGGCGAGCTGCCACAGCGCCCACACGGCGTGCCTGCGGTCCTGGAAGGACACCAGCAGCCGCAGCCAGCCGTCCGCGCCGGTCTCCTCGGCGTGCACGGCCAGCGCGGTGCCCACCAGTTCCTCCCGCCGCTCGGGGTGCACCCGCAGCTCCACGGTGACCTGGTCGTCGCCGTGGCGGAACCGGGTGCTGCGCTCCTGCCAGGCCCGGTCGAGATCGACGCGCTCCGGCCGCTCCGCGGGCTCGTCCAGCTCCTCGGCGGCCAGCACACGCGACAGCCGGTACGTGCGGTCCTCACCCGAGCGGATGGCCAGCAGGTAACCGCGCCCGCGTACGGTGACCAGCCCGATCGGATCGACCGTGCGCCACGACGGCTCCCGGCCGGGGGTCGCGTAGTGCAGCCGCAGCCTGCGCCCGGCGAAGACCGCGCCCAGCACCGCGGCCATCACCGCGTCGGGCACCTCGTCCATCGGCATCCGGCGCGCGAGCAGATCGGTCTCGGGCTCGATGAGCAGGCGTTCCGCGGCGCCGGCCGCCGTGTCGCGATGACCGTCCGGCAGCGCGTCCACCACCTTGAGCATCGCCGAGGCCAGCGCGGAGCCGAGGCCGAACGCCTGCGCGCCGCGCCGCGACCCGGCGACCAGCAGGGCGAGGGCTTCGTCGCGGTTCAGCCCGGTCAGCTCGGTACGGAAACCGGGCAGCAGCGCGAAGCCGCCGTGCCGCCCGCGTTCGGCGTAGACGGGGACGCCGGCCGCAGACAGCGCCTCGATGTCGCGCAGCACCGTCCGGGTGGAGACCTCCAGCTCGCGGGCCAGCGCGGTGGCGGTCATCCGGCCGTGCCGGCGCAGCAGCAGCACCAGCGCGACCAACCGGTCGGCACGCATGCGAAAACCCTACAGAGATACACGACACAAGATGTCGTGATTTGTCGGAAGGCTGAGCTGCGACGCGAACAACCGCGCCGGCGCGCCATCGTGCGCCGGCCGATACGGAAGGAGCCGATATCACCATGGAGCGAACGGCGGTCAACCCGTGGCCGTGGTCGGTGGATCTGGGCTACAACCAGGCCGAGCTCGTCTCCGGGCACACCAGGACGCTGTACTGCTCGGGTCAGACCGCGATGAGCGCCGACGGCAAGCCGCAGCACGCCGGTGACATGGCCGCGCAGCTCGCGCTGAGCCTCGACAACCTGGAGGCGGTGCTCGCCGAGGGCGGCATGTCCCTGGCGAACCTCGTCCGGCTCAACGTCTACACCACCGACGTGGACCGGGTCTTCGAGCACTACGGCGTGCTGGCGGCGCGGCTCGGCGCGGCCGGGGTCGCGCCGGCCACCACGATGCTCGGCGTGACCCGGCTCGCGCTGCCTGGCCTGATGGTCGAGCTGGAGGGCACGGCGGTGGCCTGACCCCGGCCCCGCGCCCGCCTGGCTCAGCCGGGTCCCGGCCCGTCCCCGGCCCCGGCATCCCGGCGGATTCAGACCGGGCAGGCCGGGGCTCCCTGCTCAGGCCAGAGGCCGGGGCTGGGGGAGGTGCAGGCGGTCGACCGCTTCCCTGCGGGTGCGTTCTGGGCGGCGGTCGTAGCGGGCGGTGGTGGCGGGGGAGGCGTGGCCGACCAGGGCCTGCGCGGTGGCCAGGTCGACGCCCGCGTCCAGCAGCTCGCCGATGAACGTGCGGCGGAAGTCGTGCGGGGTGCGCCGCGCCGCCCCCGCCGCCTCGAAGCGCCGGGTCAGGATGTCGGAGATGCCCTGCCCGGTCAGCCCCACGGGACGCCCGTCGCGCATCCGCAGCCGCCCTGCGGTGCTGATCGGGCTGAACAGCGCACCCGGCGTGGTGCCGCGCACCGCGAGCCACCGTTCGAGCAGCCCGATCGCGTCGGCGGTCAGGTAGACGAGCCGTTCCTTGTCGCGCTTGCCGCGCACCCGCAGCGAGCGCGCGCCGGGGTCGTAGTCGGCGAGCGTGAGCCCGCCCAGCTCGGCGCGGCGGCAGCCGGTCGAGTAGAGCACCGCGATCAGCGCCGCGTCGCGCCTGCCCGCGGGGGAGTCGTCGCAGGCCGCCAGCGCCGCGCCGACCACCTCGGGCGGCACGTGGTGCCCGGCGGGCAGCCGGCTCTGCCGTACCGGGGCCAGGTCGGAGGCGCGCGCCATGTCCTCCGCGCTGGTCTGGCCGAGCCGCCACGCCTCCTTCAGCACCCGGCGCAGCGCCACCAGATGCTTGTTGACGTACGCCGCCGACCAGCCCTGCTCGGTGAGCATCGTGCGGATGCGCACGGTGTGCTCGTACCGCAGCAGGTGCCACGGCTGGCCCGCGCCCGTCGCGTTCTCGTCGCCGGTGAGCATGCGGGCCAGCCGGTCGAGGCAGCCGCGCATGGTGCGGCGCGACTCGGGGCTGGTCAGGGAGTCGAGATAGACGTGGTACGGGTCGCGCGCCGGTTCGACCGCCGGCGCGCCCGGTGCGGATACGGCGGGCAGGCTCACCCGGACGATCTTAGAAGGGTCCGGTCAGCTCGCCCAGCTTGTCGGTCAGCTGAAGGTTCGCCGAGTAGTCGACCGGCACCGCGATCACCGACACCACGTCGTCGGCCAGCGCCTTGCGCAGCGTCGGCAGCAGCTCGCCGGCGCTGCTGATCCGGTAGCCGCGGGCGCCGAAGCTCTCGGCGTACTTCACGAAGTCGGGGTTGCCGAAGGCCACGTTGGAGTCGCGGCCCAGCTCCAGGTCCATCTTCCACTCGATCAGCCCGTACGCGCCGTCCTCCCACACCAGCACCACGAACGGGATGCGCTCGCGCACGGCGGTCTCCAGCTCCTGGGAGTTCATCAGGAACGCGCCGTCGCCGGTCGCCGCCAGCACCTTGCGCCGGGGGCAGGCGAGCTTGGCGGCCAGCGCGCCCGGCACCGCGAACCCCATCGACGACAGCCCGTTCGAGACGATCATCGTGTTCGGCTCGTACGCCGGGTACATGCGGGCCATCCACATCTTCACCGCGCCCGTGTCGGCCAGCACGATGTCCTCGCGCCCCATGGCCTCGCGGATGTCGGCGACCACGCGGCGCGGCGACAGCGGGAACCCGTGCTCCTCGCGGCCCTGCTCCAGCTCCTCGCGCAGCATGCGGCGGATCTTCTCGCCGGTGCCGTTCATGGTGAACCGGCGGTGCACGGCGTCGCCGAGCGCGTGCAGCGAGCGGGAGATGTCGCCGTGCACGCCGACCGCCACCGGGTAGTGGTCGTCCACCTCGGCGGGGAACCGGTGCACGTGGATGATCTTCTTGTCGCGGTTCGGGTTGATCTTGACCGGGTCGAACTCCTGCAGCTCGTAGCCGACCGTGATGAGCACGTCGGCCTCGTCGAAGCCGAAGTTCACGTAGTCGTGCCGCATGAACCCGACCGCGCCGAGCGCGTGCCGGTGGTCGTCGGGGAAGACGCCCTTGCCGTTGAACGTGGTCGCCACCGGCAGCCCCAGCTTCTCCGAGAAGCGCACGAGCGCGTCGGATGCGCCCGCCCGGGTGGCGCCGTGGCCGGCCAGCACGATCGGGCGGCGCGCGGTGGCCAGCACCTCGGCGGCGCGGGCGACCTGGGCGGCGGAGGGGTCCTGCGGGCGTACGACGTTGAGCGGCAGCGGCGCGAGGTCGCCGGGCGCGGGCGCGGACTCGACATCCTCGGGGATGGCCAGGTAGACGGCGCCGGGCCGCTCGGTCTGCGCGGTCTTGAACGCCTTGCGGATCAGCTCGGGCAGCGCCTGCACTGAGGGGGCCAGCTCCGACCACTTCGTGATCGGCTTGAACAGCGACACCAGGTCCACCACCTGGTGGGTCTCCTTATAGATGCGGTCGAGGCCGACCTGCGCGGTGATCGCCACCACCGGGGTGCTGTTGGTCGTGGCGTCGGCCACGCCGAGCTGCAGGTTGATCGCTCCGGGGCCGAGCGTGGCCGAGGCGACCCCGGCCTTGCCGGTCAGCCTGCCGTAGAGCTCCGCCATGAACGCCGCGCCCTGCTCGTGGCGGACGAGGATGTAGCGGATGGAGGAGTCTTTGAGCGCGTCGACGAAGTGGATGTTCTCCTCGCCCGGGATGCCGAAGACGTACTCGACGCCCTCCGCCTCCAGGGCCTGCACGATGAGCTGGGCCGCCGTCTTCTGCGTGGCCTGCGCTGACATGCGAAACGCCTTCTTTCACCTGTGACTGCATCCGTCACAGCACGCGCGCCCCGCCGTTCATTCCAGCCCCTGTGACCAGCGGTCATGGCATTGAGGATGCCTGGATGCCGCACGCGGCGGGCGAGCACTGTGGAGCCATGACGACTCAGACTGAAACGACTCGCCTCGGGACGCGCCGCCTCGGCCGTACCGGTCCTGCCGTCACCTCGCCGGGGCTCGGCTGCATGGGCCTGTCCGGCGCGTACGGACCCATGGACGAGCGCGAAGGCGTACGTGTGGTGCACGCCTACCTCGACGCCGGCGGCACCCTGCTCGACACCGGCGACTTCTACGGCTCGGGGCACAACGAGCTGCTCATCCGGCGCGCGCTCGACGAGCGCGACCGCGACGGCGTCGTGCTGTCGGTCAAGTTCGGGGCCCTGGTCGGCCCGGACGGCGTGATGACCGGGTTCGACGGCCGTCCGGCCGTCGTGGGCAACTTCCTCGCCTACACGCTGCGCCGCCTCGGCACCGACCACGTGGACATCTATCGCCCGGCCCGGCTCGACCCGTCGGTGCCCATCGAGGAGACGGTGGGTGCGATCGCCGAGTGGGTGGAGAAGGGGTACGTGCGCCACATCGGGCTCAGCGAGGTCGGTGCCGAGACCATCCGCAGGGCCGCCGCCGTCGCGCCGATCTCCGACGTGCAGATCGAGTACTCGCTGTTCAGCCGGGGCGTCGAGGACGAGATCCTGCCGGTCTGCCGCGAGCTCGGCATCGGCGTCACCGCGTACGGCGCGCTGTCGCGCGGCCTGATCGGCGGCAGCGGGACCGCCTCCGGCGGCCGCGCGGCCTACCCCCGCTTCCAGGAGGAGAACCTCGAACACAACACCGCGCTCGCCGACCGCCTGAAGGAGCCGGCCGCGGCCAGGGGAGTCTCGGTGGCGCAGCTCGCCATCGCCTGGGTCGCCGCGCAGGGCGAGGACATCGTGCCCATCGTCGGCTCCCGCACCCTGGAGCAGGTCGGCACCATGATCGACGCCGGCGGGCTCGCGCTCACCGCCGAGGAGCTGGCCGAGATCGAGGCCGTCATCCCGCGCGACGCCGCCAGGGGCGACCGTTACCCCGTGCACCTCATGGCGAGCCTGGACAGCGAGCGCCGCTGACCTCCCCCAGCCCGCAAAGCGGCCACCCCGGGTGAGAGGGGGGTGGCCGCCGCTTTCGGGCGGAAAAGTCGCTCGCGGTCGCGCCGGCCTCTCGGATACGATCGCGGGACCGTTCCGGCGGCTGGGGCCCAGGTGACGGGTGTTCGGTCGCCTTCGACCGAAAGTGGGTGTTCTGCGTGGCGTCCCGGATCAGCGAGCTGGTGCTCGCCTGCCGCGACCCTGAGCTGCTGGCGCGGTTCTGGTGCGAGGTGCTGGACTACGTCGAGCTCGACCGCGAAGAGGACGGCTCCATAGAGATCGGGCCGCGCGAGGGGTTCGGCGGGCCGCAGCCGACGATCGTGCTCAGCCCCGAGGACGACGTGCCCGACGCGGGCCTCTTCCGGCTGCACATCGACATCAACGCCACCGACCGCGATCAGGACGCCGAGCTCGAACGCCTGCTCAAGCTCGGCGCCCGCCACGCCGACGTGGGCCAGACGGGCGAGGAGCCCTGGCACGTGCTCGCCGACCCGGAGGGTAACGTGTTCTGCCTGCTCAGGAGGCGTCTCGACCCGCTGTGACGCGGTGCCGGTGCCGGCGCTGGTACGAGTACGCGACCGCGAACGTCAGCGGCCCCCACGCCAGCAGCGGCAGGTAGCAGGCGATGAGGAGTGCGTGCCCGGCACCCGACAGGAACGGGAAACCCGAGCCGAGCTGCAGGATCACCGCGAGCACCGCGTACCCGCAGAGCAGCACGATCAGCGCCGCCCCGGTGTAGGCGGCGGCGAGCACGAGGCGCGGCCGCATGCGCCGCCCGCCCACCAGCGGCAGCCAGCGGGGCGGGACCTCGCCCCAGGGCTTGACGAGCCCGATCGTCAGCAGCGCGGCCAGCTCACTGACGACGCTGAGGCCGACGATGTAGGCGACCTCTCCTGGGGGCAGGTCGCGCACCTCGGGCGGCACGTCGGCGACGTATCCGATGGGCAGCCCGGCCACGAGCGCGACGCGCCACAGTCCCGACGGCAGAGTGACGAGGGCGACGGCGTGCGCGGCGCGCACCGCCCAGCGTGGCGGCGGCGCGGGCGCCTGCCGGGCCGCCATGGAGGACGCCGGGGAAGGCGCCGTGGAAGGCGCCGGGGAAGACGCCCTGGAAAACATGCTCATGCCGGCAGTCTCGTCGCCAGAAGGGGAGCGCCGCCTCCCCCGTCAGAGGGAGGGGGGCCGCCCCGGCGGGGGAGATCGCCTCCCACGGCGGAGAGACCGCCCGCTCACCCGTCGGCCAGGATGCCGGCGACCGCCTGCACGCTGTCGGCGCTGCCCACCACGACGACCACGTCGCCGGCGGCCAGCACGAAGTCGGGGGCAGGGCTGGCGACGATCTGCGCGCCGCGCACAATGGCCACGATCGAGGCGCCCGTACGCGTGCGCACCTGCGCGTCGCCCATCGGCCGCCCCGCGTAGGGCGAGTTCGCGGGGATGGGCAGCTTCTCGCTGACCAGCCCCTCCACTTCGCGGTGCAGCTCGTTGAGCCGCCGGATGATGCGCGGCGCGCCCAGCAGCTCGGCCAGCGCGTCGGCCTCGTCGTCGTTGAGCGTGACGGTCTCGCACGCCTGGTCGGGATCGTGCGGATCGTAGATCACCAGATCGCGGCGGCCGGTGCGGTGCGACACGACGGCGACACGCCGCCCGGAGCGCGTCGTGAACTCGTGTCGCAGTCCTATCCCTGGCAGCCCTGTTTGTTCGATCTCCACCGGTCACCTCACGTCCGTCTTGCACCGCTCGACCGGGGGATCACTCCGGCGGACCTCGCCGTCGTCCCCCTATCGATCCTTTACGAGGATGACAGGATCCCGTAAGTGGACGGCAGGTGCGACTTCCGGGCTTTCTCCCTCTTTTCCGGGTACGGGAAGCCCCGCGACCATCGACATGTGCATCCACCGGCCGCGCCGTACCCCCACTGGCCCGGTGGGCCCAGGAAGATAAAGAGACCGTCCCTGCCACACGGAGGAGTCCGTCCATTCAGCTTTATCAACGTGCGATGAGAAATGATCGCCGCATGACCGCTTCACCGATGCCACGTGGGGGTTCACGATGAGTCTGCAGCAGTTGTACGGCGTTTTACTGGCCGGTGGACTGGTTTTGCTCGCGAGCATCGCCGCGGCGCGCACCGCGAGCCGGCTCGGCCTGCCCGGCCTGCTGCTGTTCCTCGCCCTGGGCGTGCTGCTCGGTGAGGACGTCCTGGGCATCGATTTCGACGACGCCCAGCTCGCGCAGACCCTCGGCACGTCGGCGCTGGGCATCATCCTGGTCGAAGGTGGTTTGAGCACCCGGTGGGCCGACATCAAGCGGCTGATGGTGCCCGCCGGGCTGCTGGCCACGCTCGGTGTGGCGGTCAGCGTGACGATCACCGCCGCTGGAGCGCATTTCCTGCTGGGCTTGAACTGGCAACTGTCCTTGCTGCTCGGCGCGATCGTGTCATCGACGGACGCCGCCGCCGTGTTCTCCGTGCTGCGCGCGCTGCCGCTGCCGCGCCGCGTGGCCGGAATGGTGGAGGCGGAGTCGGGATTCAACGACGCGCCGACCGTCATCTTGGTGCTGGTGTTCTCGACGGTGTTCACCGACCTGCCCAGCCCCGTGGAGATCGTCTCGCAGATCACGTTCGAGCTGGCGGTCGGCGCGGCGATCGGTCTCGCCTGCGGCTGGGCGGGCACGCTCGCCCTGCGGTACGTCGCACTGCCCGCCACCGGCCTGTACCCGCTGGCCACCGTCGGCCTCGGCATCATCGCGTTCGCCGCGGCCGGGGCCCTGCACGCCTCCGGCTTCATCGCCGCCTACCTGGCCGGCCTCGTCCTCGGCAACGCCGAGCTGCCGCACCGCGCCGCCACCCGGTCGTTCGCCGACGGCATCGGCTGGCTGGCGCAGATCGGCCTGTTCGTCATGCTCGGCCTGCTCGTCACCCCGCACGAGCTGCCCAGCGCGCTGCTGCCCGCCGTCGTCATCGGGCTGGTGCTGCTGCTGATCGCCAGGCCGGCGTCCGTCGCGGCCTGCCTGACCTGGTTCCGTACGGGCTGGCGGCACCAGGCGTTCATCGCCTGGGCGGGCCTGCGCGGCGCGGTGCCGATCGTGCTGGCCACCTACCCGATCGTGGCCGAGGTGCCCGGCAGCAAGCACCTGCTGAACATCGTGTTCGTCCTGGTCGTCCTCTACACCCTCGTGCAGGGCCCGACGCTGCCGCTGGTCGCCAGGCTGCTCAAGGTCACCCAGCCGCACCAGGCCAGGGAGGTCGAGATCGAGGCCGCGCCGCTCGACGTCCTCGCGGCCGAGCTGCTCACGCTCACCGTCCCGCCCGGCTCGAAGCTGCACGGCGTGGAGATCTTCGAGCTGCGGCTGCCCAAGCCGTCCATCGTCACCCTCGTCATCCGCGGCGGCGACACCCTCGTACCCGAGCCCGACACCATCCTGCGTGAGGGCGACGAGGTGCTCATCGTCACCACGCCCGCCACCCGTGCCGAGGTCGAACGGCGGCTGCGCGCCGTCGGCAGGGGCGGCCGCCTGGCCCACTGGCACGGCGAGGACGGCGAGCCCGACAACGGCCACGCCGCCGCCGCGCCGCAGGAACAGCGCCGGGAGCCCGCGGCCACGCCCGCCTCCGGCCGCCGCCGGGCCGGGCTGCGCTGGCGCACGAGGTTGACCGGTGGCCGGCAGCGCCACGTCCGGCCCATCGCGCCCCCGCAGCAGGAGCCGCCGGTCGAGCCCGGCGACGACCTGGTGCCCGGCACGGAGTCGGAGTCGGACCGCGCCGTCACCTGACGCCGTAGCGCCCTCGCGCCGCCCACCCGCTCACACGGCGGGCGCGAGGGCGCGCCGGTCCCGGGGATGGCCGGCGGTCGGAGCCGGCGCTCACACGGCGGGCGCGAGGGCGCGCCCGTCACCGCGCCTGCGGAGGTCGTCGCCCGCGCCCGCGAAGCCCGGTGGGCGCGGGACTTCTGGCGCGGTTTCGATGACATTTCCGGGCCGGACCATTACGGTGTCGTGCTGTGCTGGACACGCCGTGTGACCCCCGGAGACACTTCATGCGCTTCGCAGCAGCGATTCTCAGTTTTCTGCTCGCCGCCACCCTCCTACCGGCGAGCCAGGCGGCGGCCGCCACGTCACTGCCCGGCGGCAAGTCCACGTTCGTCGTCTCGCAAGGCCACCTGAAGGCCTCGTCGCAGCAGAACTGGGTACGGCTGGGCAACTACAGCTTCGCCAAGAACGGCACCGTGAGCGCCGGCTTCTACCTGTGGTGGCAGCGCCAGCCCAAGGCCAGGCAGAGCACCGGGACGAAGCCGGACGCGAGCTGCACCACCACGGCCGGGGGCAAGGCCACCAAGGTGCGCGCCTGCCAGGTGCTCACCGCGGGCGGCTTCACCGGCGGTCCGTCCGAGCGGCGCACCGGGACGTACACGGTGTCGGGCAACGTGCTCACGATCACGTGGAAGATCGCCCAGACCTGGACCGAGCAGTGGTACGTCCGCACCTCGCCCGACGGCAAGCTGGCCCGCCTCGACCTCAAGCGGAGCACGCTCGCCACGCACGGCTACGGCTACGGCAGCAACGCCTCCTACGCCACCCGCCGCGCGATGAGCTCGGTGAAGGCGTTTCCCGGCGGGCTCAGGCAGGACCTGACGAGCTGGGCGGGCGGCAAGCTGGTGCCGTCGGCCAACCAGCCGTTCGGCCTCTCCTCGTTCCGTCAGTGCTCCGGCACCACCTCGTGCCTGACGTACCTGCAGCCCTCGTCCAACAGCGCCTGCCAGAAGGAGGGCGGCTGCCCGAGGTACGGCGGCGGGACGAAGGCCAACATCAGCTCCATCCAGTACTACCTGACCATGGTCGGCAAGGGTGACCGCCGCGACACCCTGTGGCACTGGTGCACCTGCCTGGCGATGGAGCGCAAGCAGTTCTGCTACAACGGAAACTCCCACGTCAAGCCGCTTCTGCAGATCATCGACGACTCGGGTGCGTTCCGTGGCTGGGTCGGTGCGGAGGCGTCGTTCTCGACGGACGGCTCCCGCGCCAAGGACATGCTGGCCGTGTTCCGCATCTCCGACTTCCGCTGAGCGCCGGGCCGCCGCTCAGGCTGACCGGATGACGTACCTGTTGCTGGTCTGCGGGGACGAGGAGTCCTACCAGGCGATGCTGGCCGGCCCCGGCTTCCTGCCCGACGGCAGGCGTGGGCCGACGCGCGCGGCGACGGGCTCATCGCGAGCGGCGGCCTCGAACCGCCCGCCGACGCCACCACGGTGCGGGTGCGCGGCGGCGAGGTGCTGATGACCGACGGCCCCTTCGTCGAGCCCAAGGAAGTCGTGGCCGGGTGGCCCGCGGGCGGAGTGCCGCCCGCCCCCGGCGCGTGGCTGGCCATGACCGCCCGCGACAAGGCGATCGACCGGCTGCGCCGGGCCTCGGTGGGCGCGGCCAAGCTGCGCGAGCCGGCCGTACTCCATGAAACCGCCGAGCCGCCCGCCTCGCACGAGGGCGCCGTCGAGGACGACCGCTCCGGCTGATCTTCACGTCTTGCCATCCCCGCCTGCCGTCGAGCCGAGGGCCGCGCTCACCCTGCGCACGCTGGCGGGGCTCACCACGGCCGTGCTCGGCGTGCTCTACCTGCTCTTCTCCGAGGGGTACGCGGCGGGCGCGGGCGACGAGCCGATCCGGCGGGCGCTGACGGACGAGGCCATCCGGCTGGGGCGGCTGCTCGTCCGGCTGCTGCCCGGCGAGCCCGAGGCCGGTGGGCTGCTGGCGCTGATGCTTCTGCACGACGCCCGGCGCGCGGCCCGCGCGGACGGCGCGAGCTGGTGCCGCTGGAGGAGCAGGACCGCTCCCTGGGGGACCGCGAGCGGATCGACGAGGGCGTGGCGCTGCTCGACGACGTGCTGCGGCGGGGCGGGGCGGGGCCGTACCGGATCCAGGCGGCCATCGCCGCCTGCCACGCCACCGCGCCCTCCTTCGAAGAGACGCCGTGGCGGGAGATCGCCGCCCTGTACGCCAGGCTCGAACGCTTCGTCCCCTCCGACGTCGTCCGGCTCAACGACGACCGGCGGGGCGCGGCGGCAGCGGCGACACCCCGCCCTACGCGGTGGAGCGCGAGATCGAGGACCTCGCCGCGGTCGTCGAGGCGGCCGGGGGAGCGGCGGCGGTGTTCGGCAACTCGTCGGGGGCGGTGCTGGCGCCGCGCGCCGCCGCGGCGGGCCTGCCGATCACCCGGCTCGCGCTCTGGGAGCCGCCGCTCCAGCTCGACGCCGGCGCGCCGGACCGGGCCCGCGCCTACGCGGCCGAGCTTTCCGCCTGCCTGGAGGAGGGGCGGCGGCTCGGGCGCGGGTGTGCGGACCCGCTGGGTCGCGGCTCAGGTCACCTGCACCGGGTGGGCGACGATCGCGTCGAACAGGTAACCCATCGTGTTGAACCGCGTGGTGACCGGTTGCACGGCGCCGGTCTCGTCGGTGGCGCGGGCCAGCAGCTCCGTGCGGCCGGGACGCGGGTCGGGCCAGGTGATCTGCCAGCGCGTCCAGGGGCCGCGGCGGCCGCCGTCGAGCAGCCGGGCGTCCCGCCAGCGGGTCCCGCCGTCGGTGCTCACCTCGACGCGGGTGATCCGACCGCGCCCCGACCACGACCTGCCGCGCAGCCGGTACGGCCGTCCCGCCGGGATGCTCGCCTCCCAGCCCAGCTCGAACGCGCTCTTGGTGACCTGCCGGGTGAGCGGCGCGCTGCCCTCGTCCGGGTAGCCGGGCCCGAAGAAGCGGTAGTAGATCGTGTTCCACGGTGAGGAGAGCGGCTCGGTGGACACCTCGATGTCGCCCACCCACTTGATCGAGGCGATGCCGACCCACCCCGGCACCACCACCCGCACGGGGAAGCCGTGGTCGGGCGGCAGCGGCTCGCCGTTCATCTCGTACGCCAGCAGCACGTCGTCGAGCGCCTTGCCGATCGGCAGCGGCAGGCGCACGCGGCCGAGGTCCTGCCCGTCGCTGACATAGTTGGCGTCCAGCCCCGACGGCATGACGTCCACCGCGTTCTTCGACAGCCCGGCGCGGCGCAGCACCGCGCCCAGCGGCACGCCGCGCCAGCGCGCCACCCCGATCGCGCCGAGCCGCCACTGCGTGCCCGACGCCTGCTCGCCCTGCTGGGTGGCGAAGAACGAGCGGCCGTTGCCCGCGCACTCGATGGCCGCGTCCACCGTCACCGACGGCATCGCGCGCAGCTGCGCGTAGCTGAACTCCTGCGGGCGGCGCACTCCTGAGCCGTGCACGCGCAGCCGCCAGGTGGCCGCGTCGATCAGCGGCGTGGCGGTGTGGTTGCGGACGAAGAACCGCTCGTTGGGCACGTGGTAACCGATGTCGCGCAGCGCCTCCCAGCGGGTCTCGGCGTTCGACCCGTGCTCGATGAACACCTCGGGCGGCAGCGGCTTGACGATCGGGCCCGCCGCGCGCCTGACGGCCTCGGCCGCTCCCTGCGCTGTGGCCCCCGCCGTGCCCGCGAGCGGCCCGCTCAGCACCGCGGCCCCGCCCAAGGCGGGAAGCGCGCGGAGCACGGCGCGCCTGCCCGGCAGGTCCTCTCGTCCGGCGTTTCGATACGGCATGCGACCACCTCTCACATTCCGGCTATACCTATCAGTAGACAGGGAAATGGGAGAGGTCAAGAACACGCGTGATCGTGGTCCGGGGTTCTCGAAAGGGCCCTGGCGGGTGGGCCGCTGACGAGAGAGCGATCGAGAACCCATGTCCTCGTGCTCCGGGGCGAGGGGGACCGGAGCGGTCGCGGTCAGGGGTTGTGGAAGGTGACCTCCGGGTTGGCGCGGGTGGGGCCGTCCAGGATCGGGCGCTTCCTGCCCTGAAGGTGCCGGTCGAAGAACGCGCCCACGTACGAGGTGGTGATCTCGCCCGACCGCTTGCCGGACAGCGGCGCCGCAGGGTCGGTCATCCCGGCCTGGCCGCCCAGCACGGGCAGGTCGATGAACGTGAAGTGGCCCGAATCCTTGACGGTCAGCCAGCGCTTCCAGCCGTCCAGCCGCCGCCAGTCACGTGGCCAGCTCGTGTCGGCCGAGCCGGGGGAGTGCCCTGACTTCGTGCCGAGCATGAGGAACGGCCGGCCGCCGAGCCCCTTCGCGGGGACGGGCGCGAAGAACGTGCCGTCCATGTTCACTCCGGCGCGCACCCGGCGGTCGGCGGCCATGAGCGCGGCGGCGGCGTTCCCGCCGATCGAGTGACCGGCCGCGCCGATCCGCTTCTGGTCGATCATCGCGGCGCGCCGCCACCCCGTGACGCGGGTGACGCGGTCGATGACGAACGACAGGTCGGCCGCCCGTCCGGTGGCGACCTTGGCCAGCAGCCGCTTGCTCTCCTCGTCGGACGGCGCCTTCTCGAGCGCCTCGCACGCGGCGCAGGTCAGCGTACGGCCGCCGGGGAACCTCGTGCCGTACGACTCGTAGGCGTGGTCCACCAGGGCGACCACGTTCCCGCGCGAGGCCAGCTCCTCGGCGAGCATGGTCAGCGTGGCCCGGTTGAGGGTGAAGCCCGGCGACAGCACCACCAGGGGATACCGGCCCGAGACCGGGCGGGCGCCCTCGCGCGCGTTCGTGCGCACCCCCGCGACCTGCTCCGGTTTGACGCGGGTGTCGAGCTTCTGGGCCTTGAGCAGCGCCGCCGCCTCGGCGGTCGTCATGTACGCGGTCGGGCGGCCGCCGGAGCGCGCCGGATAGTACATCGAGACCATCAGCTCGCGAGGGGTGGCGGACGGCGCCCAGGGATCGCGGCGGCCGGTGTCCACCATGTGCAGGACGTCCCGCCCGACCTTGTACGCGCCGGTCGGCCGCGGGATCGCGAACTTCACATCGGCGGTGCGGGCGGCGGCTTCGGCGGGAAGGGCCGCGGCCGTGAGGGGGAGGCCGAGGGCGAGCATGAGAGCGGTGGTTCTGATCATGGGGAACACCTTAGGGAGCGGCCCATGGCCTCCGGCATGATCCAAAGACAGGAACGGACCCTGACTTTGGTCAGGGTCTGAGGCGTTCGGCCACCTCCAGCCAGTACGTCACCTCGGAGGCGGAGAAGTGGCGGATCGCCCAGTCCACCAGGCGCAGGCTCATGTGGGCCCAGCAGCGCAGCGCCACCGTCTCCGGCACGTCCACGTGCAGCCAGGGCGCCCGGTGCGCGAGGTCGAAGCGGAGCGTGAACAGGTCGAAGGCGGCGTCGCCGCGACGGGCGCCGTCCCAGTCGATCACGCCGGTGATGGCGCCGTCCGCGTCCACCAGCACGTTGCCGGCGTGGAAGTCGGTGTGCACGAGGTCGTCGCCGTCGAGCGCGTCATCGGGGAACGCCCTGCCGACCTCCTCGATCTGGTCGAGCAGGCGGCGGGTGCGGGCGTCGTAGCCGCGGTCCGGCGTCCCCCGTGGCAGTGACCTCGATCACAGCTGTCACAGCCGGACGGGGTGCCCCGTCTTAGAGGGCATGGAACGAACGAGTGTATTGATCACCGGTGCGAACAAGGGACTGGGTTTCGAGACGGCCAGGCGGCTCGGCGCGATGGACTGGACCGTCTTCCTCGGCTCCCGCGACGAGGGGCGGGGCCGCGCGGCCGTCGGGAAACTGGCCGCCGACGGCATCGAGGCGATCTTGGTCCCCCTGGACGTGACCTCGGACGCGTCGGTGTCGGCGGCGGTCCGGCTGGTCCGCGAGCACACCGACCGCCTCGACGTGCTGGTCAACAACGCGGGCGCGCCCGGCAGGGTGCTGCCGCCCGCGCAGGCCACGGCCGAGGAGCTGCACGCCGTCTACGACACCAACGTGTACGGCCCGGTCCGGGTCACGCACGCCTTCCTGCCGCTGCTGGAGGCGTCCGCCAACCCGCGCGTGGTGATGGTGAGCAGCGCCGGCGGCTCCTTCTCCGTCGTGACCGACCCGGAGCAGCCGGTATCGGCGATGCACGAGCTGGCGTACTCCTCGTCCAAGGCCGCGCTCAACATGCTCACCGTCCGGTACGCGCAGGCGCTCCCGCACGTGAAGTTCAACGCGGTCACCCCCGGCGAGGTCGCCAACCACGCGTTCACCGCCACCGACATGAACCACCACACCGGCACGCTCACCGTCACCCAGGGCAGCGACCCGATCGTCCACCTCGCCACCCTCGACGCGGACGGCCCGAGCGGCGTCTTCATCGACCGCCTGGGACCGGTCGGCTGGTGAGCGCTGGATACCCTGCCGGACATCGCACGAAAGGGCCCGACATGGACGATGACGACGACGACGCCTACCGGCCGCTGTTGTTCTCCATCGCGTACGGGATGACCGGGTCCGTCGGCGACGCCGAGGACATCGTGCAGGACGCCTACCTCGGACTCACCCGCGCCCGGCAGAAGGGCACCACGATCGCCGAGCCGAAGGCGTACCTGACGACGGCCGTGACCCGGCTCGGCATCGACCACCTGCGCTCGGCGCGGGTGCGAAGGGAGACGTACGTGGGGGAGTGGCTGCCCGAGCCGGTCGTCATGCCGGGCATCGGGCCGGGCGGCGAGGACATCACCGGGCCCGCCGAGCACGCCGAGCTGGCCGACTCGCTGTCGATGGCCTTCCTCGTGCTGCTGGAGTCGCTGTCGCCGGTGGAGCGCGCGGTGTTCATGCTGCGCGAGGTCTTCGGGTACGGCTACCGCGACGTGGCCCGCATCACCGGCAAGACCGAGGCGAACTGCCGGCAGATCTTCGCCCGCGCCCGGCAGCGGATCGCGGCGGGATCGCGGGGCTCCGGCGGGCCGCCCGGCCCGATGCGGCGGGCGGAGAGCGCGGAGCTGGCCCGCCGGTTCTTCGAGGCGGCGGCAGGAGGCGACCTGGACGCGCTGCTCGGCATGCTGGCGCCCGACGTGGTGCTGCACGGCGACGGCGGCGGCAAGGCGCGGGCGCTCACGATGGCCGCGAACGATCCCGTGCGGGTCGCGCGGCTGCTGCTCGGCGGCCTGCGCCGGGTCAGGGCGTACGGCGTCACGCTCCGGCTCGCCTGGGTCAACGGCAGCCCGGGAGCGGTCCTGCGCGACGCCGACGGGCGGGTGGCGAGCGTGGTCGAGCTGTCGATCGCCGACGGCGTGGTGCAGGCGGTGCACGCGGTCGCCAACCCCGACAAGCTCCGCCACCTCGGCCCGGTCTCCGACATCGGCCTCCTGCCGGGAAAGTGACTCAGCGGTGACGGGTGGCCGGGGCCGTCCAAAGGCCGGTGAGGGCGTCGATGAGGCTGGTGGCGGCATCGTCCCAGGTGGCGCGGCTGAGCGGCGCGCCCTCGTTCAGCGCCCGCTCCCGCTCGGCCAGCGCGTGCACCAGCAGCAGCAGGCTCATGTCGGAGCGGTCGCGGCGCGTCTCCTCCGACAGGCCGGGCAGCAGCCGGAACATGCCCGCGAGGCTCGCCTGCATGGACGGCGTGGCCACCGACTCGTCGATGACGATCTGCCGCATCGCGGGCACCGTGTTGATCTGCGCGATGCACTGGGCCCGCACGCTCGGCACGCCCAGCGCCTCCAGATGGTCGGTGGCGGGGCGGACCAGGCAGGAGATCCAGTCGCGCAGCTCCTCGGACTCGCCGATCTCGGCCAGCAGCCGCAGCCGCCGCCGCTCCATGTCGTAGGTGTAGCGGCGGACGATCGCCCGCACCAGCCCGGCCTTCGACCCGAAGTGGTAGCCGACGGCGAAGTTGTTGGCCTGCCCGGCGGCCTCGCTGATCTGCCGGGCGGACACCTCGCCGACGCCGCGCTCGGCGAACAGCCGCTCGGCCGTGTCGAGCAGCGCCTCGCGCGTGTCCTTGGCCCGTACGCCCCGACGCGCGGGCGCGGGCCCGTCCGATGTCACCATCTCACCGGCACCATCTCCAGCCCGCCGGCGACCAGCACGCCGGCGACCAGCCCGTCGCGGCGGCGCAGCCCGGCCGCCGCAACGGCCAGGCCGAGACCGGGCAGCCGGGCGAGCGGCACCTTCAGCACTTTCAGCACCGTCTGCAGCTCGGTGCGGGCCGGCGCCTGGCCGAGGCAGGAGTGCGGGCCGGCGCCGAAGGCCACGTGGGGGTTGGGCGAGCGGTCGAGCCGCATCTCGCCGGCGCCGTCGAACCGCCGCTCGTCGCGGTTGGCGCGCCTGCGGCCGGACAGCAGCATCGCCATCATGGTCCCGATGTTATTGGCGGACGTCTCGTGCCCGGCCCCCAACAGCCCCTGGCCGTGCTGCCGCCAGGCGCCGTGCGCGTGCCGCTCCGGGCGTCCGTACGCGCCGCATGACGGCGATGTGTGGGGCGGACGCGTGAGATGCTGCTTTTGTGACCACGACTGAGCAGGCCGAACCAGCCCCGCGCCGCCGGCGGGGCCGTCCCGGTTATGACCAGTCCGCGATCCTGCGTGCCGCCGTCGAGTTGTTCAACCGCCGCGGCTACGACGCCACCAGCATGGGCGACCTGGCCAAGGAACTCGGGCTGACCAAGGCGGCCATCTACCACCACGTCACCAGCAAGGAGCAGCTGCTCGGCCAGGCGCTCGACGACGCGCTCGACGAGCTGACCGCCGTGGTGACCGAGGCGTCCCGCGATCAGGCCGGGGGCAGCGCGTACGAGCGGCTGCGCGGCGTGGTGCGGCGCAGCGTCGAAGTGCTGGTGGCGCACCAGCCGTCGGTCACGCTGCTGCTGCGCGTACGCGGGAACAGCGAGGTCGAGCTGGCCGCGCTCGAACGGCGGCGCTGGCTCGACGACCGGCTGGCCGCGCTGGTGGCCGACGCGGTCGCCGAGGGCGCGCTGCGCGACGACGTGCCGCCCGCGCTGGTGAGCCGCCTGCTGTTCGGCATGGTCAACTCGCTGGCCGAGTGGTACCGCCCCGACGGTGCCTACGACCAGGCGATGGTGGCCGCCGCCATCACCTCCATCGCCTTCGACGGCCTGGCCAGGCACGAGACCTGACCGTCACGGACGGCACGGCCTGGCGCGACACCCGCCGGCCGCAAGTGGCGGGTCGGATGCGAGCGGCGGGGTCGAGCTGAAGCGGCGGCCGGGTGCGAGCGGCAAGGCGGCCGGGTGCGAGCGGCAAGATCGAGCCGAAGCGGCGGGGCCGGGTCCAGGCGGCCGGGCCGGGCGCGAGCACCCGGACCCGGCGCGCGTCACCAGGTGTAGAAGCCCTGCCCGGTCTTGCGTCCGAGGTGGCCGGCGGCGACCAGGTCGCGCAGGATCCGCGGCGGCTCGAAGCGCGGGCCCAGCTCGCGGGCCAGGTGTTCGGCGATGGCCAGGCGCACGTCCAGGCCCACGATGTCGGTGGTGCGCAGCGGCCCCACCGGGTGCCGGTAGCCGAGCGTCATCGCGGTGTCGATGTCGGCCGCGCTCGCCACGCCCTCTTCGAGCATGCGCATGGCCTCCAGCGCCAGGGCCACGCCGAGCCGGCTGCTGGCGAAGCCCGGCGAGTCGGTCACGGTGATGGGCGTCTTGCCGAGCGCCGTCACCCACCCCTGCGCGCGGGTCACCAGATCGGGGTCGGTGTCCGGTGCGGTCACGATCTCGACGAGGTCGCTGACCGGGACGGGGTTGAAGAAGTGCAGGCCGAGGAAGCGTTCGGGCGCGGACAGCGCGGTGGCGAGCCCGGCGACGGACAGGCTGCTGGTGTTGGTGGCGAGCACCGCGCCCGGCGCCCGCTTCTCGGCGGCGGACAGCACCTCCGCCTTCAGCGCCGCGTCCTCGGGCACGGCCTCGACGATCAGCTCGCAGCCCGCCAGGCCGGCCGGGTCGGTGGTGGTGCGCAGCCGGCCGAGCACGGCCTCCTGCGGCTCGCCGAGCGTGCCCTTCGCGGCGGCCTTGGCCAGGCTGCCGGCCACGCGCTCGCGGGCGGCGGCGGCCGTCTCGTCGGCGCTCTCCACGACGACGACGGAGCAGCCGGCGAGGAGGAAGGCGTGCGCGATGCCCGCGCCCATGCGTCCTCCGCCGTAGACGCCGACGCTGCCGGGCAGGGCGGCGGTGTCCGTGCTCAGCCGGTCATCATGCCGGTCATCAGCGGTCATGAGAGCGTCCTTTCCGCTCGCGGCGCTCCAGGAACGCCGTCATCCGCGCGTGCTTCTCCTCGGTCTCGAACAGCACCGCCTGCGCCACGTCGTCCACGAACGGGTGCGCCTGGCGCGGCGCGTGGAAGACCGCCTTCATCAGCCGGGTCGCGAGCGGCGCCTGCGCGGCGATCCGGTCGGCCAGCCGGTGCCCGGCCGCCAGCAGGTCGTCCTGCTCGACCACCTCGTTGAGCAGCCGCACCTCCCGCGCCTCCGCGGCCGACAGCACGCGCCCGGCGAGCAGGATCTCCTTGGCCAGCGGCTCGCCCACCAGCTCGGCCAGCCGCCAGGCGGCCCCGGCGGCGGCGAGGATGCCGAGCCCGGTCTCCGGGTTGCCGATCTTGGTGCGCTCGGTGCCGATGCGGAAGTCACAGGCGTAGGCGAGCTCGGCGCCGCCGCCCAGCGCGTACCCGTCGAGCAGCGCGATGGTCGGCATCGGCAGCCGGTGGATCCGATCGAAGATCTTCGAGTTGATGCCGCGCAGCGCGTCCTCGCGGCCCCGTTCACGCAGCTCGGCGATGTCCGCGCCGGCCGCGAACGTGCCGCCCTCGCCGGCCAGCAGGACGATCTTCGGCTCCGCCTCGACCGCCGCGCACGCCTCGTGCAGCGCGGCGACCAGCTCGCGGTCGATGGCGTTGCGCCGCTCGGGCCGGTTGAGCCGCCACACCACCCGGTCCGCGCCCTCCTCGACGAGGAGGCTCGGCCCGCTCACGATCGTCCCCGGCGGCGGGCGGGCACAGGCACAGGCAGGGCGAAGGAGATAGCTGACACGTGGGCTCCCGTGAGATCAGGCGTCGTAGTCGATGGTGACCTGTTCGCTCACCGGGTACGTCTGGCAGGTCAGCACGAACCCGGCGGCCAGCTCGGACGGCTCCAGCGCGTAGTTGCGCCGCATGTCCACCTCGCCCGAGCGCACGACGGCCCGGCACGTGCCGCACACGCCGCCCTTGCACGCGAACGGCAGGTCCGCCCGGCTCGCCTGGGCGCCCTCCAGCAGCGTCGTCTCCCGGGAGACCGTCGAGGTGGTGCGCAGCCCGTCGAGCACGGTCGTCAGCTCCGTGGTCGCGCCCGGCGGGACGGAGTCGTCCCTGCGCGGCGGAGGCGGCGGCGCGTCGGCGTAGAACAGCTCGACGTGCACCCGCTCGGCCGGGACGCCCAGCTCGGCGAGCACCGGCCGGGCCTCATCGATCATCTGCAGCGGCCCGCACAGCCACACGTGGTCGAACACCTCGACGGGCACCAGGCGGGTGAGCAGGCGGCGCAGCCGGTCGCCGTCCAGCCGTCCCGACAGCAGCTCCACGTCGCGCGGCTCGCGGGAGAGCGCGTGCACGATCTGCAGGCGGGGGCCGTAGCGGTTCTTCAGGTCGCCCAGCTCCTCGGCGAACATCACCGTGCGGCTGGTGCGGTTGCCGTACACGAGGGAGACCTGGGCGCGAGGGTGGGTGAGCACGGTCGAGGCGATCGACAGCAGCGGCGTGATGCCCGAGCCGGCCGCCACGCACAGGTGGCGCTCGCCGCTGTCCGGGTCGGCCTGCCAGGAGCCGGTGGGCGGCTGCACCTCGATGACGGTGCCCGGACGTACCTCGTGGACCAGCCAGGAGGAGAACAGGCCGCCGGGGATCTCCCGCACGCCGATGCGCGGCGCGGCGCCCACCGGGGCGCAGATCGAGTACGAGCGGCGCTCCTCGCGTCCGTCGATGACGCGGCGCAGCGTGAGTGACTGGCCGGCCTTGAACGCGTACGCCTCCCGCAGCTCGAGCGGCACCTCGAACGTGATCGCGACGGCGTCGTCGCACAGCCGGTCCACCGCCGACACGGCCAGCGGGTGGAAGACGGCGGCCCTGGACGGCGCGGTCCCGAGCATGGTCATCGTCAGATCTCCTTGACGTGCTCGAACGGTTCGAGGCAGGCGGCGCAGCGGTAGAGGGCCTTGCAGGCGGTCGCGCCGAACTCGGAGGTGAGCCGGGTGTCCGCCGAGCCGCAGCGCGGGCAGGGTGGCGCGGCCCGCTTCGGGCCCAGCGTGAGCAGCACGGGACCGCTCCGCCGGGGCGCGGGACCCGGCGGTGACAGCCCGGCGGCGCGCAGGGCGGCCCTGCCGCGTTCGGAGATCCAGTCGCTGGACCACGGCGGGTCGAGCACGACGCGCACCTCCACGCGCTCGAACCCGGCCTCCCTGAGCCGGTGCACGAGGTCGTCGCGCATGGTCTTCATGGCGGGGCAGCCGGTGTACGTCGGCGTGATCGAGGCGACGACCACCTCGGCGCCCTCGGCGTCGTGCGTCACCTCCACGCCGCGCAGCACGCCGAGGTCGGCGAGCGTGAGCATCGGCATCTCGGGATCGCGCACCCGCCCGGCCACCTCGGCGGCCTCGGCGGCCCGCCGCGCGGCCACCTTCCGCGCCTGAACGGTCGCCGGGGCCTCGTGCTCCTGCGCCTGAACGGTCGCCCGGCCCGCGCGCTCCTGCGCTTGAACGGTCGCCCGGTCCTCGCGCTCCTGCGCCTGGACGCCGGCGCGGGCCTCGCGGGCGCTCACCAGCGCCCCATCGGGTGTGCTCGGGCGACGACCTGCATCTCGGCGAGCAGCCTGCTCAGCGCCTCGGTGTGCATGCCGTCCCTTCCGGTACGCCCGCCGACCCCGGCCAGCGGCGCCCGCTCGGGACGTTCGACGCCGCTCACGGCGAGCACCTGGTCGACGACCGCGTCCACCTCACCGGCCACGGACGCCGGATCCACGCCCACCCCCGCGCCCGCCATCGACCGTTCGAGCGGATGGGAGGCGACCAGCTCGGCCCGCAGCGGCCACAGCGCGTCGAGCGCGGCGAGCAGCCTGCGGTGCGACTCCTCGGTGCCGCGCGCCAGCGTCAGGAACCAGCGCCCGGCCCAGTCGCGGTGGTAGGCGAGCTCCTTGACGCCCTTGCCGGCGACGGCCGCGAGCACCTGGTCACGGCTGGCGCGCAGCCGTTCGAACACCGCGAGCCGGGCCGCCGAGAACAGCAGCAGCCGCACCACCACGTGCGCGAAGTCGCCGTTCGGCACCTCGGCGAGCCGCACGTTGCGGAACTCGCGGTCGTCGCGGAAGAACGCGAGCCGGTCCTCCGGCGGCACCGGCGAACCGTCCGGCAGCACGGGCACCACGGACGGGTCGGCCGCCGCCGCCCGCGCCAGCAGCAGCCGCGCCTGCCCGAGCAGGTCGAGCGCCATGTTCGCGAGCGCGATGTCCTCTTCCAGGTCGGGCGCGCGGCTGCACCACTCCGACAGCCGCTGCGACATGATCAGCGCGTCGTCGCCGAGCATGAGGCAGTACGCCGCCAGCCCGGCCGGGTCCACCCCGTCGGGCGTGGTGGTGTCGATCCCGGCCAGCGGGTCCTCGAAGTCGGTGCCGAAGGCCCACTGCCCGGAGTCGCCGCTCTCCAGCAGGCCGTCGAAGATGCTGCCGTGTTCCTCGTTCATCAGTGATCCCATCAGATGTGCGGGACGTCAGCCGGGATCTCGTAGAACGTCGGATGCCGGTAGACCTTGTCACCGCTGGGCGCGAAGAGCGGGTCCTTCTCGTCGGGACTCGACGCGGTGATGGCGTCGGCGCGTACGACCCAGATGCTGACGCCCTCGTTGCGGCGCGTGTAGACGTCGCGGGCGTGCCGCAGCGCCATCTGGTCGTCGGGGGCGTGCAGCGAGCCGACATGCACGTGGTTGAGCCCGCGCTTGCCGCGCACGAACACCTCGTACAGCGGCCATTCCCGGCGGTCGGCGGTCATCGCGCGGCCTCCTCTCGCGAGCGCTCGGCGAACGCCATGGCGGCCTCGCGTACCCAGGCGCCCTCCTCGTGCGCGGCCCTGCGGTGGGCCATGCGCTGGGCGTTGCACGGCCCGTCGCCGCGCAGCACGGCGGCGAACTCGTCCCAGTCGGGCTCGCCGAAGTCGTAGTGCCCGCGCTCCTCGTTCCAGCGCAGCTCGGGGTCGGGCAGCGTCACGCCGAGCGCCTCGGCCTGCGGGACCGTCATGTCCACGAACTTCTGGCGCAGCTCGTCGTTGGAGTTGCGCTTGATGCCCCAGGCCATCGAACGCGCGCTGTTGGGCGAGCGGTCGTCCGGCGGGCCGAACATCATCAGCGACGGCCACCAGAACCGGTTCACCGACTCCTGCACCATGGCACGCTGCTCGTCGGTGCCGCGCATCATCGTCATCAGCAGCTCGTACCCCTGCCGCTGGTGGAACGACTCCTCCTTGCAGATGCGGATCATCGCGCGGCCGTACGGGCCGTAGGAGGTGCGGCACAGCGGCACCTGGTTGCAGATCGCGGCGCCGTCCACCAGCCAGCCGATGGTGCCGACATCGGCGTACGACAGCGTCGGATAGTTGAAGATCGACGAGTACTTCTGCTTGCCGGCGAGCAGCAGCTCGGTCAGCTCGGCCCGGGAGACGCCCAAGGTTTCGCACGCGGAGTACAGATAGAGCCCGTGACCCGCCTCGTCCTGCACCTTGGCGAGCAGGATCGCCTTACGGCGCAGCGAGGGGGCGCGGCTGATCCAGTTGCCCTCCGGCTGCATGCCGATGATCTCGGAGTGCGCGTGCTGGGCGATCTGGCGGATGAGCGTCTTGCGGTAGGCGTCGGGCATCCAGTCGCGCGGCTCGATGCGGTCGTTACGGGCGATGGTCGCGTCGAACCCGGCCTGCAGCCGGGCCTCGAGGTCCGGCTCCGCTGGAGTGGTCGTCATCTTTCCTCCGACACCTCGGGCTCATTTACTTATCGCTCGGTCAGTAATAAGGTCGCACATAGAGGGGCGCCCGCGCAAGGTCGCGCCAGGCGAGAGGAGACAGTGTGAGCACGCTGCTGGAGAGCTATGCCGCCGGACGGTGGTTCCGCGCGGCCGACGAGGGAGAGCCGCTGCTCGACGCGGCCACGGGCGAGGAGGTCGCGCGCATCTCCAGCCGCGGCCTCGACGTCGCCGCGATGGTCAGATACGCCAAGGAGACCGGCGGTCCCGCCGTGCGCTCGCTCACCTTCCACGAGCGGGCCGCCCTGCTCAAGGAGCTCGCCAAGCACCTGCTGGAGCGGAAGGAGGAGCTGTACGCCCTGTCCGTGCGCACCGGCGCCACCTCCCGCGACACCGCCATCGACGTGGACGGCGGCATCGGCACCCTGTTCAGCTACTCGAGCAAGGGCGTGCGCGAGCTGCCGAACGACACCGTCTACCTAGACGGCGGCCTGGAACGCCTCGGCAAGGGCGGCACGTTCGCCGGCCAGCACATCTACACCTCCAGGCCGGGCGTGGCCGTGCAGATCAACGCCTTCAACTTCCCCGTCTGGGGCATGCTGGAGAAGCTCGCCCCGGCCTTCCTCGCCGGCCTGCCCACGATCGTCAAGCCCGCGAGCCAGACCGCCTACCTCGCCGAACGGGCCGTCCGCCTCATCATCGACTCCGGCATCCTGCCCGAAGGCTCGCTCCAGCTCCTCGCCGGCAGCGCGGGCGGGCTGCTCGACGAGCTGACCGTGCAGGACTCCGTGGCCTTCACCGGCTCCGCCCACACCGCGGGCATCCTGCGCCGCCACCCCAACGTGCTGGACGGCGGCGTCGTGCTCGGCGTCGAGGCCGACTCGCTCAACTGCTCGATCCTCGGCCCCGACGTACGCGCCGACGACCCCGAGTTCGACCTGTTCATCAAGGGCGTCGTCACCGAGATGACGGTCAAGGCCGGGCAGAAGTGCACCGCCATCCGCCGCGTGCTGGTGCCCTCGTCCATGGCCGCGCAGGTCGAGGAGGCGCTGGCCGCCCGCCTGGCCAAGGTGACCGTCGGCGACCCGCGCAACCCCGACGTGCGCATGGGCGCGCTGGCCGGTCTCGCCCAGCGCGAGGAGGTCCGCAAGGCCGTCGAGGCCCTGCGGGCGAGCGCCGACGTGGTGTTCGGCGACCCCGCGGGCGGGCCGCTGCTGGACGGCGACGCCACGCGCGGCGCGTTCATGACCCCGCTCGTGCTGCGCGCCAGGCCGGGCGCCACCGAGCCGCACGACGTCGAGCCGTTCGGCCCCGTCAGCACCGTGCTCACCTACGACGGGCTGGACGAGGCCGTCGCCCTGGCCGCCAGGGGGCGCGGCAGCCTGGTCGCCTCCGTCGCCACCCACGACCCCGAGGTCGCGAGGTCCGTGGTGCTCGGGCTCGCGCCCTGGCACGGCCGCGTCCTGGTGCTCGACCGCGACGACGCCAAGGAGTCCACCGGGCACGGCTCGCCGCTGCCCACCCTCGTGCACGGCGGCCCCGGCAGGGCCGGCGGCGGTGAGGAGCTGGGCGGCATCCGCGGCGTGCTGCACCACATGCAGCGCACCGCCGTCCAGGCCTCGCCCGACCTGCTCACCGCCGTCACCGGACGCTGGACGACCGGCGCCGCCCGCCGCGAGAGCGACGTGCACCCCTTCCGCAAGTCGCTGGCCGAGCTGCGCATCGGCGACACCATCGCCTCCGAGCCGCGCACGGTCACGCCGGCGGACATCGAGCACTTCGCCGAGTTCACCGGCGACACCTTCTACGCGCACACCGACCCCGAGGCGGCCGCGCGCAACCCGCTGTTCGGCGGCATCGTCGCGCACGGCTACCTGGTCGTCTCGCTGGCCGCCGGGCTCTTCGTCGACCCGGCGCCCGGCCCGGTGCTGGCCAACTTCGGCGTGGACTCGCTGCGCTTCCTCACCCCGGTCAAGGCGGGCGACAGCATCGCCGTCACCCTCACCGTCAAGCAGATCACCCCGCGCCGCAGCGCCGACTACGGCGAGGTGCGCTGGGACGCCGTGGTGACCAACCAGGAGGGGCAGCCGGTCGCCACGTACGACGTGCTCACCCTGGTCGCCAAGACCTGGGACGGTGACCGCTCGTGAGCGGCGCCGCCGTACTCGTCGAACGCGACGGCGCCGTGGCGGCCGTCACGCTGAACCGGCCCGAGCGCCGCAACGCGCTCGACGCCAAGACCAAGCTGGAGCTGCGCCACGCCCTCGAAGAGATCGCCGCCGACGCCTCCGTACGCGCGGTGCTGCTGTCCGGCGCGGGCGGGGCCTTCTGCGCCGGCCAGGACCTGGCCGAGCACGCGGCGGCGCTGCGCGACGACCCCGGGCACGCCTTCGACACCGTCGAGGAGGACTACGCCCCGATCGTGCGGCTGCTCGCCACCATGGCCAAGCCGGTGGTCGCGGCCGTCGGCGGCACCTGCGTGGGCGCGGGGCTGGCCCTGGCGCTGGCCTGCGACCTGCGGGTGTTCGCCGAGAACGCGGTGCTCGGCACGGCGTTCTGCTCGATCGGGCTGACCTGCGACTCCGGCCTGTCGGCCACGCTCACCCGCTCGGTCGGCGAGTCGCGGGCCAGGGAGCTCGTGCTGCTCGCCGAGACGTTCACGCCGCGGCAGGCCGTGGAGTGGGGGATCGCGGGCCGCGTGGTGCCGCCGGAGGAGCTGGCGACGACGGCGCGCGAGCTGGCCGGACGGCTCGCGGCCGGGCCCACCGCCGCCTACGCCGAGTCCAAGCGGCTCATCGCCGACGCCTGGGGACGCGACCTCGGCGCGACGCTCGCCGCCGAGGCGCGCGCCCAGGCCCGCCTGGGGCGTACGGCCGACCACGCCGCCGCCGTCGAAGCGTTCCTGAACAAGCGCAGGCCCGCCTTCGAGGGCCGCTGAGAGGCCCGTGTTCAAGTGACGGCCGCACGTGACGGCCGCGCGCAACGGCGTCCGTGATGGCTTCGCGCAACGGCGTCACGTGACGGCCTCGCGTGACGACCTCAGATGACGGCCACGCGTGACGGCCCGATCGACGGCCACCGCCGCCCGCCCGCCGCTCCGGCGGGCAGGCACCCGCAGACCTTCGGCAAGGAGTGAGGGCATGGAGAGCCACCCGCCCACGGCACCCGGCGCGGCGGGCGTACAAGGCGGTGATGAATGGCCGGAACGCGCCGCCGCCACGCTCGACGACGTCGATCGCGCCATCATCGCCGAGCTGCGGCGCGACGGCCGCATGTCGGTGCGCACCCTCGCCGAGCACGTGCACATCTCCCGGGCCAGCGCGTACGCCCGGCTGACCCGGCTCATGGAGGACGGCGTGATCACCGGCTTCACCGCCGAGATCTCGCCGGCCAAGGCGGGCCTCGGCACCAGCGCGTACGTGTCGATCACCATCGAGCAGAACTCCTGGCGGCAGGTGTCGGCGCGGCTGCGCGAGACCCCCTACGTCGAGCACTTCGCCATGGTCGGCGGCGACTACGACGTGCTGGCGCTGGTCAGGACGCCGGACAACGCGGCGCTGCGGCACGTCGTGCTCGAACGCATCCAGGACATTCCGGGCGTGCGGGCCACGCGGACGTGGCTGGTGTTCGACGAGGCCCGCGGCCAGGGCGCACACTGGGGCCGCCCCCGCGCCTGACCGCGTCCTCGCGTCCGATCACGTTTTCGCGCCCGACCGTGCTTTCGCGCTCGACCGCGCCCCCGCGTCCGATCACGTCCTCGCCTGGAGCGCTCGCTTGCGGCTGGCTTTGCGCGTACGCCTGGTCGTGCTTCGCGCCCCGCCCGTGAGCGCGCCTTCGTATTCGGCCGCGCCCTCGCGCACAGGCGGGCCTTCGCGCCTGGGCGCGCCTCAGCCCCCTGGCCTCGTCTCGCCTTGCCTGAGTGCGCCGCCGCGTGGGAGCGGTCGGCGGTGGCCGGGAGCGGCCCGATCGCTGAGCCGGCACGGGCGGCGGACGACCGCGAACGGCGCGCGGCTGCGAACAGCCGCGACCGGCACAGGCGCGAGCGGCGCGCGGCTGCGGACGGGCGCGAGCGGCGCGCCGACCCGGCCCGAGCGCCGGGTCGGCGCGGGCGGGATGATCAGGCTCGGCGGGGGCGGCGGCAAAACGTCCGGCGGGTCCCGTTAGTGCCGGGCACTGGATCGACAAATGGCCGTCTGAAGCGTTCTTTGTGGCCATTTGTCGCCTATCGCCGCCGATGTCTTGAACGAATGGCACGCGACGCGGACGCTTCTCTTGTCCACCGTCCAGAGAAAGCGAGCGTCGCCATGTCCCATCCTCAGGTGGTCGACGGTCTCCTCCCCGCGCCCGTCCCGGTGCGCTTCGTCGCCGAGGACGGCACCGCCGTCGATCCCCCCGCCGACTACCCGATGCCGGCCGGTGAGCGGCTCACGGAGGCCTACCGCCGGATGGTCGTCGGCCGCCGGTTCGACCGCCAGGCGACCGCGCTGACCAAGCAGGGCCGGCTCGCCGTCTACCCCTCCAGCCTGGGACAGGAGGCCTGCCAGATCGGCGGCGTGCTCGCGCTGCGCGACACCGACTGGCTCTTCCCCACCTACCGCGACAGCGTGGCCCTCGTCTCCCGTGGCCTCGACCCCGTCGAGGTGCTCACGCTCCTGCGCGGCGACTGGCACTGCGGCTACGACCCGGGCGCCGTCCGCGTCGCCCCGCAGTGCACGCCGCTCGCCACCCAGACGATCCACGCGGTCGGCATGGCCGAGGCGCTGCGCCGCAAGGGCGAGGACGCCGTCGTGCTGGCCTTCATCGGCGACGGCGGCACCAGCGAGGGCGACTTTCACGAGGCGCTCAACTACGCCGGGGTGCTGCGCTGCCCGGTCGTGTTCCTCGTGCAGAACAACAAGTACGCCATCTCGGTGCCGCTGGCCAGGCAGACCGCCGCGCCCGCGCTGGCGTACAAGGGCGTCGGGTACGGCGTGCCGTCGGAGCAGGTGGACGGCAACGACCTGGTGGCCGTGCTGTCCGTGCTGACCGCGGCCGTCGAGCGGGCCCGCGGGGGCGGCGGGCCGTTCCTGGTCGAGGCGCACACGTACCGGATGGACCCGCACACCAACGCCGACGACCCCACCCGCTACCGCGACGACGACGAGGTCGCCCGGTGGGCGCAGGCCGACCCGCTGATCCGCCTGGAGACCTACCTGCGCGGCAGGGGCCTGCTGGACGACGAGGGCGTGGCCGCCGCCGCGCAGGCCGCCGACGAGTACGCCGCCCGCGTCCGCGAACGCATGAACGCCGACCCGGAGACCGACCCGTTCGAGCTGTTCGACCACGTCTTCGCCGAGCCCACGCCGCAGCTGCGCGAGCAGCGCGACCTGCTGCGGGCCGAGCTGACCGCCACGGAGGAGTGACATGACCGCCATGTCCGTATCCGCGTCCGCGCCCGTTTCCGCGCGGAAGCCGACCACGATGGCGCAGGCGCTGAACGCCGCACTGCGCGACGCGATGCGCGAGGACGAGCGGGTGCTCGTCTTCGGCGAGGACGTCGGCCCGCTCGGCGGCGTGTTCCGCATCACCGACGGGCTGACCAAGGAGTTCGGCGAGGAGCGCTGCTTCGACACCCCGCTCGCCGAGTCCGGCATCGTCGGCCTGGCCGTCGGCATGGCGATGGGCGGCTTCCGCCCCGTCGTCGAGATGCAGTTCGACGCCTTCGCCTACCCGGCGTTCGAGCAGATCGCCTCCCACGTGGCCAAGACCCGCAACCGCACCCGCGGCCGGGTGTCGCTGCCGATGGTGATCCGCATCCCGTTCGCCGGAGGCATCGGCGGGGTCGAGCACCACTGCGACTCCAGCGAGGCGTACTACGCCCACACGCCCGGGCTGAAGGTCGTCACGCCCGCCACCGTCGAGGACGCGTACTGGCTGCTCCGCGAGGCCATCGCCGACCCCGACCCGGTGATCTTCATGGAGCCCAAGCGGCTGTACTGGGCCAAGGAGGATTTCTCGCCCGCCGAGCGGCGCGCCCCCGGTTTCGGCCGGGCCGTGGTGCGGCGCGAGGGGCACGACGTCACGCTCGTCGCGTACGGGCCGGGCGTGCCCGTCGCGCTCCAGGCAGCGGAGGCGGCCGCCGCCGAAGGCCGCTCGCTGGAGGTGGTGGACCTGCGGACCATCGTGCCGTTCGACGACGAGACCGTGGTGTCGTCGGTACGCAGGACCGGGCGGTGCGTGGTGATCCAGGAGGCGCAGGGCTTCGCCGGGGTCGGCGCCGAGATCGCGGCCCGCGTCCAGGAGCGCTGCTTCCACTCCCTGGCCGCGCCCGTGCTGCGCGTCACCGGCTTCGACATCCCGTACCCGCCGCCCAAGCTGGAGCACACCCACCTGCCCGATGTGGACCGGGTGCTCGACGCGGTGGACCGGCTCCAGTTCGACGACCAGCCCGACCTGCTGCACCTGAGCAGGGAGGCGTCATGACGGCCACCGGCGCGCGTCAGGTGTTCCGGCTGCCCGACCTGGGCGAGGGGCTGACCGAGGCCGAGGTGCTCGACTGGAAGGTGGCGGTCGGCGACACCGTCGAGGTGGACCAGATCGTGGTGGAGGTCGAGACGGCCAAGGCGGCGGTGGAGGTGCCGGTGCCGTACGCGGGCACCGTGCTCGCCCTGCACGCCGCGCCCGGCGCGGTCCTGTCGGTGGGGGAGCCGCTCATCGAGATCGGCACCGCCGAGAGCCCCGAGGACCCGGCGGCCGTGCAGTACCGCGAGGAGGAGCGGGCGGGCAGCGGCAACGTCCTCATCGGCTACGGCACCGGCCACCGCCCGTCCTCCCGCCGCCGTCGCCGCACCGCCGCCAAGCCGTCTGCGGCCGGCACGTCACCCTTGACCGGCCCGCGCCCGCTCCGGCAGGCCACGCCGGAGGAGGCCGCGAAGCCGCGAGCGGCGGAGGCGCACCCTGCCGATCAGGCGGAGGCGCGTCCTGCCAGGCCGGCGGAGGCGCGCCCGCTCCGGCAGGCCGTCCCCGAGAAGCCCCGGCAGCATGCGGGGCGGCAGGCGCCGCGCGTGATCTCGCCGCTGGTCCGCAGGATCGCCCGCGAGCACGGTATCGACCTCGCCGGCGTCACCCCTACCGGCCCGCGCCAGGTGATCTTGCGCCGCGACGTCGAGCGGGCCATCGAGCGGGCGAGGCCGGCCACGAGCGAGCAGGCCGCCCGGCCGGTGACCCAGGAGGCCCGGCCGGCTCCTGCGGAGGTCGAGCGGATCCCGCTGCGCGGCGTGCGCAGGGCCGTGGCCGAGAAGCTGAGCCGCAGCCGCGCCGAGATCCCCGACGCCACGACCTGGGTGGACGTGGACGCCACCGACCTGGTCGCCGCCCGCGACGCGCTCCGCCGCAACCGCCCGCAGCTCGGCATCGGCCTGCTGGCGCTGCTCGCCCGCATCTGCGTGGACGGCCTGCGCCGCTTCCCCGAGCTGAACTCGACGGTGGACACCGACCGTTCGGAGATCGTCAGGTACGGCCGCATCCACCTGGGCTTCGCTGCCCAGACCGACCGCGGCCTGGTCGTGCCGGTGGTCCGCGACGCGCACCTGATGACGACGGCCCAGCTCGCCGCCGAGCTGACCAGGCTCACCGGCCTGGCCAGGGCGGGCAAGCTGCCGCCCGAGTCGCTGACCGGCGGCACGTTCACGCTCAACAACTACGGCGTCTTCGGCGTGGACGGCTCCACCCCGATCATCAACCACCCGGAGGCGGCGCTGCTGGGCGTCGGCCGCGTCATCGAGCGTCCGTGGGTGCACGACGGCGCCGTCGTCCCCCGCAAGATCGCCCAGCTCTCGCTGACGTTCGACCACCGGGTCTGCGACGGGGGAGCGGCGGGCGGCTTCCTGCGGCACGTGGCCGACTGCGTGGAGAACCCGGCGATCCTGCTCGCCGACCTCTGACCGCCGAGGGCCGCCCCCGGCCTGCGTGCGGCGCCGAGGGCCGCCCCCGGCCTGCGTGCGCCGCCGAAGGGCGCCCCCGGCCTGCGTGCGCCGCCGAAGGGCGCCCCGGCTTGCGCGCGTCTACGCCGTGCGCGCGGCCTCGTCCGGTGCGAGGGCGAGGCCGAGGGCGGCCTCCACGTGGATGCGGGTGGAGTCGAACACCGGGACGGGGCTGTCGTCCTGGCCCACCAGCAGGGTGATCTCGGTGCAGCCGAGGATGACACCCTGCGCGCCGCGCCCGGCGAGACCGGCGATGACCCGCCGGTACGCCTCCCGCGACGCGGGCTCCACACGTCCCAGCGTCAGCTCCTGGTAGATGACGTCGTGCACGAGCGTGCGGTCCGGCTCGTCCGGCACCAGCACGTCGATGCCGTGGCCGCGCATCCGCGCCCGGTAGAAGTCCATCTCCATGGTGAAGCGGGTGCCGAGCAGGCCGACCGTGGTGAGCCCGGCCGCCGCGATCCGGCGCGCGGTGGCGTCCACGAGGTGCACGAACGGCACGTTCACCGCGCCTTCGATGGCGTCCGCGACCTGGTGCATGGTGTTGGTGCACAGGACGATCAGGTCCGCGCCCGCCCGCTCCAGGCTCCCGGCGGCCTGCGCGAGCAGCGCGCCCGCGCGGTCCCACGCGCCGTCGCGCTGCATCGCCTCGATCTCGGCGAAGTCGACGGTCACCATGACGCTCTTCGCGCAGTGGTGCCCGCCGAGGCGGCGGCGGGTCTCCTCGTTCAGCATCCGGTAGTACTCGGCGGAGGACTCCCAGCTCATGCCGCCGATCAGACCGATGGTGCGCATCACGGACTCCACCTTGCCCGGTTCCTCCGCTTATAGGAAATCGGGAGCGGTGCGCCCGGCGCAGGTGGGGGGATCGTGCGGCGGTGCGCCCGGCGTAGGTGGGGGGATCGTGCGGTGGTGCGCCCGGCGTAGGTGGGGGGATCGTGCGGTGGTGCGCCCGGCGCCGGGCGCACCACCGCGAGGCGGACTACCCCTGTGTGTTCTCGGAGAGCGCGGGATCGCCGCTGTCGTTGAGCTGCTCATCCCCCTGGTCCCCCTGCTCTCCCTGCTCTCCCTGCTCTCCCTGGTCCCCCTGGTCCCCCTGGTCCCCCTGGTCCACCGGGTCGCCCTGATCGATCGGCGAGTCGTCGGGCTGTCCCGAGCAGGCCGGGTCGTCCGCGCACGCCTGGTCGGCCGGGGTGTCGTCCAGCCCGTCGTCCACCTGGTCGTCGGTGCCGTCGTCGGTCACCTCGCCGGACGGGTCGGACGGGTCGGCGGCGTCGTCCGACGGGTCCTTCGTCGGCTTGGGCTCCGGCGCGCTCACCAGGTCGTGCTGCTGCCCGGCGAACGAGGGCGGCGGGAACTCCTCGACCGGCTTGCCGGCCATCGCCACCGTCATGAAGTCCCGCCAGATCTTGGTGGGCGTGCCCGCGCCCTGGATGTCGCCGAGCGAGACCTCCTTCTGCAGCGCGTATCCGTTGGGGTCCCTGAGGATCTTCCCGGTCTTCGGGTTACGCTGCGGCACCTCCTTGTACATCCCGACCGCCGACGAGAGCTGCGGGGTGTAGCCGACGAACCACGCCTCCTTGTTCTCGTTGTTGGTGCCGGTCTTGCCGGCGATCGGCCGGCCGCCGGGCAGCGCGGTGCCCCGGGCGGTGCCCGACGTGACCACCTGCTGCATCGCGTACGTGGCGTCGGCCGCGGTCTCCGGGCTGATGACCGGCTTGGGAGGGTTGGCCTCTTTCATCACGGTCACGCCCTTGTTCGTCTTCACCGAGATGATCACGTGCGCGTCGTGGTGGACGCCGTTCGCGGCGAAGATGCCGTACCCGGTGGCCTGCTGGACGGGGGTGACCAGGCCCGCGCCGATGGACATGCCGTACGAGTGGGTCTTGATCGCCTCCTGAAGGTTCTTCCCGCTGATGCCCGCACCTTCGGCGATCTTCGCGACCTCCTCCAGGCCCACCTCCTGCGCCATGGTGGCGAACGCGGTGTTCACCGATTGCGCGGTGGCCCTGTCGATCGTCACGGACGCGCCGATGTCGTGCGAGTTGCGGATCGGCTTGGTGCCGGGCAGCGTGACCGGGCCCTTGCCGGAGACGTGGCTCTTGAGGCTGTAGCCCTGCTCCAGCCAGGCGGCCAGCACGTACGGCTTGAACGCCGACGCCGCCTGCTTGTGGGCGTCGAAGGCGTTGTTGGTGAAGCTCTTCAGGTAGTCGTGGCCGCTGTAGAAGGCGATCACCCGGCCGTTGCGCGGATCGACGGCCGCCATGTTGGCCCGGATGTACTTGTCGCCGATGGCGGTGAGGTTGCTCTCCACCGCCTTCTTCGCGGCCAGCATCAGCCGCCGGTCGAACGTCGTCGTCACCCGGTAGCCGCCGATGCTCAGCGCCTTGTCGTCGATGCCGCGCGAGGCCAGCTCCCGCTGGACGATGTCGACCATGTAGCCCTTGATGCCGTTGAAGGTCTCCACCTTGTCCTGGCGGGCGAGCTTGGGGAACTCGGCCGTCTTGGGCAGGTCGCCGTACCGCGCCGGGGCGATCTCGGCCATGCCGTTGATCGTGTACGTGAACCGCTCCCGCGTCGGCGCGAAGTTCTTCTCCTGCTCCGCGTTGTCGAAGTCGACCGGCCGCTGCGTGCGCCCGGCCAGGTAGGCGGCCTCGGCGACAGTGAGGTCCTCGACGTTCTTGTCGAAGAACGCCTGGGCGGCCGCCTGGATGCCGTTCGCGCCGCGCCCGAGGTAGATGGTGTTGAGATAGTTGGCCAGGATCTCGTCCTTCGACATCTCCTGGCTGGCGCGGATCGAGACGAAGATCTCCTTGACCTTGCGCTGCACGGTCCGCTCCTGGCTGAGGCCGTCGTAGTAGCCGCGCGCCATCTCCTGGGTGATCGTCGATCCGCCCTGCACCTGCTGCCCGGTCAGCGTGCTGTACGCCGCGCGCAGGATGCCGGAGATCGAGATGCCGGGGTCGGTGCGGAAGGTACGGTTCTCCGCGGCGATGAAGGCGTCCTGGACGTGCCGGGGGATCCGCGAGATGGGGACGATCTCGCGCCTGGTGCCGAGCCTGGCCAGCTCGGTCTTGCCGTCCCGGTAGTAGAGGATGCTGCCCTGCTCGGTGGCGTGCTTCTGGGTCTCCCGCGGCAGCGGGGTGTTCGCGTACGCCACCATGACCATGCCGAACAGGCCGGTCACCAGGACCATGATGCCGAGCACCACGGCCTTCCAGCTCGGCACGAACCGCCGCCACCCGGTCCTGCGGCCCTTGCCGCCTTCGCCCTCGCCACCGCCGCCACGACCGTGCCCGCCGCCACGACCGCGCCCACCGCCACGACCGCGCCCACCGCCACCGCGCCCGCCGCCACCGCGCCCGCGGTCGTCGTGCCCGCCGTCGTCGTGTGCGAGAGCGACGGACGGCTCGCGCCTGCGGCCGGCGCCGCGCGAAGGGCCGCGTATGCCATCGGAGTCCGCGCCGCTTCCCCTGCGGACGGGGCGCGAGCGCGGGGCGGGATGCGCCTCTTCAAGAGCCGCCGAACGGGCGGATCCGCGCTGCTCGAAGCTCGCCCGGTCACGGGACGGGCGGCGCCGGCCGCTGGCTGCCGCCCTCTTGCCCGGCCAGCCACCCGCGCGTAACAGGTCGCCGAGCGCCGCACGCGCCGCAGGGCGGGGCCGCCCACCGGCGGCGTCCTGCCGCCCGGACGGCTCCGGATCGTGGCTGCTGTGACTCACAGGTCCCTATTCACTCATCCGGCGGCCCGCTCCGCAGGCAAAAGGCGACATTTCACGTATTTCTCACGATCTCCGCAAAGGCCGCGCCATCCGTCGAATGGCGGCTGCGGAACACTTCCGCAAGGGCCCGCGCCATCTCTCGAAAGGCGGCTGCGGAACGACGTGACGGGCGATGCCGCGCGATAGCGTGGAGATCCCTGCGGTGTGCTCCTCGGGGGCGGAGGCATCACGATGACGAATCGCGTCTGCACGATCGGCCACTCCAACCGCGCGTTCGATGAGGTGCTGGAGATGCTGCGCGCCCACGACGTCACGTGCCTGGTGGACGTCAGGTCGTTCCCGTCGTCGCGCAAGTTCCCGCAGTGGAACCAGCCGGCCATCGTCGACGCGCTGCCTCCCGGCATCGGCTACCGCTGGATCCGCGAGCTGGGCGGACGGCGGCATACCCCGGAGGGCGTGCCGAGCCCCAACGGCGCGTGGGAGGTCAAGGCGTTCCGCGACTACGCCGACCACATGGCCACCGAGGAGTTCCGGCGCGGCCTGGACGAGCTGCTCAAGCTCGCCGGGCAGCAGCGCCCGGCGATCATGTGCAGCGAGGCCGTGCCGTGGCGCTGCCACCGCCGGCTGATCACCGACGCGCTGCTCGTCGCCGGGATCGAAGTCGTGCACATCATGTCGGCGACCTCGGCGAGACCCGCGGAGCTCAACGAGCACGCGCGGGTCGCCGGCGGGCATCTCGTCTATCCTCCGCCCGAGGGCGGCACCAGCGCGGCCGGCGGCACGTGATGCCGGCCCATGTGGATGTCGCGGTCGCACAGGCCGCCCTGCGGGATCGGCCAGGGTCCTGCGGGATCGGCCAGGGTCCTGCGGGATCGGCCGGGAGAAGAAGATCTTCACCACGTTCGGCTCGGGGCGCGCCATCGAGGAGGTCCGCGCGGCAGGCCCCGGTGACGCCCCGCTCACCCCCGGCCCCGGCGGCCGGGACACCACCGCCGAACTGGGGCAGGCCATCGCCGGACGCGTCAGGGAGCGCCGCCCCGATACGCCATGATGTTCCCGCCACAGCAGCAGCACGCCGCCGGAGTGCTGGAGAAAGGAGTGCCGCCATGGACGCGGACGTCATCATCGTGGGCGCGGGCCTGTCCGGGCTCGTCGCGGCCCAGGAGCTGACCAGCAGGGGACGCAAGGTGGCGCTGGTCGACCAGGAGAGCGCGGCCAACCTGGGCGGGCAGGCGTACTGGTCGTTCGGCGGGCTGTTCATCGTCGACTCGCCCGAGCAGCGGCGCCTGCGCGTGAAGGACTCCTTCGAGCTGGCCTGGAACGACTGGCAGGGCAGCGCCCGCTTCGACCGCCTCGACGACGAGGACCTGTGGGCCGAGCGGTGGGCCCGCGCGTACGTCGAGTGGGCCGCGAGCGAGAAGCGCTCCTGGATCGACGCCCAGGGCATCAAGCTGACCCCCATCGTCGGCTGGGCGGAACGCGGCGGCCTGCGCGCCGACGGCCACGGCAACTCCGTGCCCCGCTTCCACGTCGCCTGGGGCACCGGCACCGGCGTGGTGGCGCCGTTCGTGCGCGCCGCCCGGCGGGCCGCCGACGCCGGGCTGCTCAGCTTCCACCACCGCCACCGGGTGGACGAGCTGATCGTCCAGAACGGCGCCGTCACCGGCGTGCGCGGCAGCCTGCTCGCCGACGACGACTCGCCGCGCGGCGTCGCCTCCAACCGCGACGTGACCGGCTCCTTCGAGCTGACCGCGCAGGCCGTCATCGTCGCGAGCGGCGGCATCGGCGGCAACCTCGACCTCGTCCGGCAGTCCTGGCCGCAGCGGCTCGGCACCCCGCCGCAGAGCATGATCATCGGCGTGCCGGCGTACGTGGACGGGCGCATGCTCGGCATCAGCGCCGCCGCCGGCGCCCGCATGGTCAACCGCGACCGCATGTGGCACTACGCCGAAGGCGTCCAGAACTGGAACCCCATCTGGCCGGGCCACGGCATCCGCATCCTGCCCGGGCCGTCGTCGCTGTGGTTCGACGCGCTCGGCCGCCGCCTGCCCGACCCCTGCCTGCCCGGCTACGACACCCTCGCCACGCTGAAGTACCTGCGCACCACGCCCGACATCGCCGAGTACGACCACTCCTGGTTCATACTCAACCAGCGGATCATCGAGAAGGAGTTCGCGCTCTCCGGCTCCGAGCAGAACCCCGACATCACCAGCGGCGACCGCACGGCCGTGCTGCGCGGCCGCCTCTTCGGCAAGGGCGCGCCCGCGCCGGTCGAGGCGTTCAAGCGGCACGGCGCCGACTTCGTCGTGGCCCGCACGCTGGAAGATCTCGTCGCCAAGATGAACGAGCTCACCGACAAGCCGCTGCTCGACGCCGCCGAGCTGCGCCGCCAGATCGAGGCCCGCGACCTGCAGATCGCCAACCCCTACAGCAAGGACGCGCAGGTGCAGGGCATCCACAACTCCCGGCGCTTCCTCGGCGACCGGCTCACCCGCACCGCCGTGCCCCACCGCATCCTCGACCCGCAGGCCGGCCCGCTCATCGGCGTCAAGCTGCACATCCTGACCCGCAAGACCCTCGGCGGCATCCAGACCGACCTCGACTCGCGCGCGCTCGGCGCCGACGGCTCGCCCGTCCCCGGCCTGTACGCGGTAGGGGAGGCGGCCGGGTTCGGCGGCGGCGGCGTCCACGGCTACAGCGCCCTGGAGGGCACCTTCCTCGGCGGCTGCCTGTTCTCCGGCCGCCAGGCGGGCCGAGCCGCCGCCGACGCGGTCGCGTGACGCTCCGGCCCGGTGGCGTGGGCGCCGGCCGGGCAGCGCGAGGCGCCGGCCGGCGGTGTGAGGCGCTAGCTGGCGTTCGGCGCCGGGCCGGTGGGCTCCGCGGGCTCGCCCGGCGAGCCCGCGCCGGCGGGCTCGTTCGACCGCGCCGCGCCCACGGGTGCGGCGGGCTCGCTCGGGCGACCCGCAGACACCGGTTCGGTCGTCGCAGACCGCCCCGCGGGGAGGATGCCGGCCTCGCTCAGCAGGCGGCGGGCCGCGGCGATGGCCTCGGGCGTGGAGGCGAACACCCGCCCGGCCTCGTCCAGCCGGGCGATCACCCCGAGCGCCCGCAGCGGCTTGTGGTGGCCGTCGCGGATGCCGGAGACGAGCACCGTGACGCCGCGCCGTTCCAGCCGGGTGATCGCATCGCCGAGCACCAGCGCGCCGCTGGCGTCGATCGTGGTGACCCGCGACATGCGCAGGATGACCACGGAGACGTCGGACACCTCCGACAGCTCCAGCAGGAAGCGGTGCGCGGCGGCGAAGAACAGCGGGCCGTCCAGCCGGTAGGCCACGATGTGCTCGGCGAGCAGCGCCCGCTCCTCCTCGTCGTGGTCGCCGGGCAGGTCGGGGTGGAGCGGCACGTGGTCGAGGCGGACGTTGCGCGCGATGGCCCGCAGCGCGAGCGCACCCGCCACGATCAGGCCGATGATGACGGCCGCCACCAGGTCGAGCGCGAGCGTGGCGATCGCGGTCAGCGCCAGCACGAGGGCGTCGGAACGGGTGGAGCGGAGCATCGCGCGTACCGAGCCGACCTCGACCATGCGCACCGCCGTGGCGAGCAGCACGCCCGCCAGCGCCGCCAGCGGAATCCTGCCCACCAGATCGGCGGCGGTGAACACGATCACGCCAAGGATCGCGGCGTGCGCGAGGGAAGCAAGCCGGGACGTGGCACCCGCCCGCACGTTGACCGCCGTACGCGCGATCGCGCCCGTGGCCGGCACGCCGCCGAACAGCGGCGCGAAGAGGTTGGCCAGACCCTGACCGAACAGCTCCTTGTCGGGGTCGTGCTTGTGGTTGACGCTCATGCCGTCCGCGACGGCGGCCGACAGCAGCGACTCCAGCGCGGCCAGCGCGGCGACCGCGATCGCCGGGGCGATGAGCGAGCCGAGCGCGGAGACGTCCAGGAACGCGAGCGACGGCGCGGGCAGCCCTGCGGGCAGGTTGCCGATGCGGTCCACCGGCAGGCTCACCAGCTCGGCGACGATCGTCGCGGCGGCCACCGCCAGCAGCGAGAACGGCACGGTTGGCCGCCACCGCGCGCCCACCAGCATCACCGCGGCGACCGCGCCGGCCACCGCGAGCGCGGCCCAGTTGGGACGGGCGACGAAGTCGAGCACCGCCTGCCAGGCCACGGCCGGGACCTTGTCGCCCTCCGGCGTCGGCACGCCGAGCGCGGCGGGCACCTGCTGCAGGCCGATCACGCAGGCGATGCCCAGCGTGAAGCCCTCCACCACCGGGGCGGGCACCAGGGTCATGAACCGTCCCGCCCGTGCCAGCGACAGGCCGAGCAGGATGAGACCGGCCATCACGCCGACCGTCAGCACGCCGGTGGGGCCGTACGTGTGCGTGATCGGCACCAGCACCACCGTCATCGCGCCGGTCGGCCCCGACACCTGCAGGGCGGAGCCGCCGAACACGGCCGCCAGCGCACCCGCCACCACGGCGGTGGCCAGGCCCGCCTCGGCGCCGAGGCCGCTGGAGATGCCGAAGCCGAGCGCGAGCGGCAGCGCCACGATCGCCACCGTCAGGCCGGCCAGCAGGTCGCGGCGCGGGTGGCGGCCGAAGGCGGCCAGGTCGGCGCGGGCAGGCAGGACCGAGCGCAGGCGGGCCCAGCCCGCCAGGAGAACGTCGTTCACCGCTCGCCGGCCTCCGCTTCGAGCAGCTCGTTCAGCAGCTCGTGACGGCCGGAGAGCTTGGCCTGGAGCAGGTGACGGGCCGCGCGCAGCAGCTCGGCCACGTCGCCGCCGGACATCGCGTACACCACGGTGGAGCCGTCACGCCGTGCGGTGACCAGCTCGGAGCGGCGTAGCACGGCCAGGTGCTGCGACAGCCCGGTCGGCTCCACCTCGATCTCGGCCAGCAGGTCGCGCACCGGCTTGGGGCCGTCCTGCAGCAGTTCGAGCACCCGGATGCGCACGGGATGCCCCAGCAGGCGGAACAGCTCGGCTTTCGCCTCGTACAAGGGCACCGACATCTCTGCGTGCGTCCTTCCTTCGTGCCTTCTCAGGTGCTCGGGTCATGGGATGACTCAGGTTAGTTTCCAATGAATTGCGAAAAATCGCAATTTCGCTACTGCGACGCCCCGTCAGACGGCTCCGCGCCGGGCCGGTCGATGGGGGTGCTTGGACGGCTTTCCTGGCGTGTCCCGGTTGGGATGCGGCGTCAGATGGTTACCGTGTTGCTACGGGTCATAACCCTGCGTAATCGGGGTCAGCTCCTCTGACAGACATACGAACGGCGACAAGGAGCTGTGTGCATGGACACGGTGACGGCGCGGACCGGCCACGTACGGGAGCTGGTCGACCGGCACTTGGAGCGCCTGCTCGAACGGCAGCTCGGCCGGCTCGCGTTCCTGGACGACGAGGACGCCGGGCTGGTGCGCGAGCACCTCGTAGCCTTCGTGCTCGGCGGCGGCAAGCGGCTGCGGCCGGAGTTCGTCTACTGGGGCTACCGCGCCGGGGGCGGCGAGCGGCCGGAGGAGGTCCTGCCTGCGGCGTGCGCGGTGGAGCTCGTGCACGCGGCGGCGCTGCTGCTCGACGACATCATGGACGAAGCGGGCGCGCGGCGCGGCCGGCCGCCCGCCCACGTCGCGCTCGCCGGCCTGCACCGCGCGAAGGGCCTGCGCGGCGACCCCGAACGCTTCGGCGAGTCGGTGGCGACGCTGCTCGCGCTGCTCGCCTTGACCTGGGCCGACGCGGCCATCCTGGAAACCGGCACCCACCTGCCCGCCGCACTCGACCACCTCACCCGGCTGCGCGTGGAGGCCATCGGCGGCCAATACCTCGACCTCACCCGCACCTTCACGGCCGGCGCTCCCGCCACCCGCCCCTCTGCCACCCTCCCGCCCGGCACCCGAGCCGACGAGGAGGCGGGCGAGCACGGAGGGGGAGACGCCGCCGCAGAGACCGGTGGGAAGGCTGCCGGGCAGGGCCGTGCCGGTGAGCGGGGCGCCGGGCAGGAGGACGATGGGACGGCGGAAGAGGAGCAGGGCCGTGCCGGTGGGCAGGGCGTCGGGCAGCAGGGCGGCGGGACGGCGGAAGAGGAGCAGGCCCGGCTGATCTCGCTGTACAAGTCCGGCAAGTACACCGTCGAGCGGCCGCTTCTCCTCGGGCACGCCGTCGCGGGCGGGTCCGCGCCGACGCGCCGCCTGCTCAGGGCGTACGCACTGCCGCTGGGCGAGGCGTTCCAGCTCAGGGACGACGTCAACGGCGTGTTCGGCGACCCCGCCGTGACCGGCAAGCCCGCAGGGGCCGACCTGCTCCAGGGCAAGGCCACGTACCTGCTCGCCGAGGCCCGGAGGCTGACCGGCGGCGCTCCCGCGCTCGACGCGATCACCGGCCCCGAAGGCGTGGCCGAAGCCCGCAGGCTGATCGTCGAGTGCGGCGCCCTGGACGCGGCGGAGCGCCGCATCGCCGACCTGGTCGCCGAGGCGATCGCGGCCCTCGACCACCCGCCCGGCCTCCCACCCGACGCCCGGCGCGCCCTGACCCACCTGGCCACCACGACCACCCAGCCGCCCGACGCGCCGGCACCCCAGGCCGGACCTGCCGCCGCCCCCGGCCGCGCCACCGGACGACCGGCCGCACCCACGCCGGGGCACGGGGGCGGGGACGCCACGAAGCCCTCCGCCGGAGCCGCCTCGGACACGGGCGCGGATGCGCCTTCCGGCCCGGCTGGGAGGGCGGAGCCAGGGGCGGGCACGGATGCGCCTTCCGGCCCGGCTGCCGGGGCCGGTCCGGCCGACGCTAGGGCGGTGGCGCGTGCGGAAACCGCAGCTTCTTCATGGGCGGGCACGGAACCGGGTGCCGGCCTGGCTGCAGGAGCACCAGCGCGGGTCGGTGCCGGAGCAGGCTCCCGTCCGATCGCCGGAGGCGACCCAGAGGAGAGGGACGTGGTCGAATCCCGTACGGACCGCACGGGCCGCCCTGGGGCGTGGGCTGAAAGGCCGGGGCGATGAGCGAGGTGGTGGTCGTCGGGGCGGGGCTCGGCGGGCTGGCGGCGGCGGTGCACCTGGCGGCGGCCGGGCGGCAGGTCACGCTGGTCGAGGCCACCGCGGAGCCCGGAGGGTGCTGCGGCACCGCGAGGGTCGGACCGTACCGGTTCGATGTGGGGCCGTCGGTGCTGACCATGCCGGACGTGCTCGCCGAGGTGTTCGGAGCGGCCGGTGAGGAGCTGCGCCACTGGGTGCCGCTGCGCCGCCTCGACCCGTCGTACCGGATGGTGTTCGACGACGGGTCCAGGCTGGACGTGCTGCCCGAGCGCGAGGCGATGACCGACCAGGTCCGTACGCTGTGCGGCCCCGCAGAGGCCGCCCGCTACGAGCGCTACCGCGCGCTGCTCGATGAGATGTTCCGGGTGGAGTGGCCGGCGTTCATCGACGCCGACATGACCCGGCTGCGCGCGCTCGCCAGGCCGGCCGCGCTGCTGCGCCTGGCCGCGTTGGGCGGTTTCCGCCGGTTGGACCGCCTGGCGGCCCGCCACCTCACCGACCCGAGGCTGATCAAGGCGCACACCTTCCAGGCCCTGTACGTGGGCCTGTCGCCGCAGCGCGCCCTCGGCATCTACGCCGTCATCGCCCACATGGACACGATCGGCGGCGTCTACTTCCCGGAGCACGGCGGCATGCACGCGATCCCGCTCGCGCTCGCCGCCCTGCTGGAGAAGCTGGGCGCGACCACCAGGTACGGCGTCCGCGCCCTGGAGGTCCTGACCGACGGCGACGGCGTCACCGGCGTGCTGCTCGACGACGGCGAACGGCTGCCCGCCCGCCACGTGGTGGTGGCCTGCGACCGGCTGGCGGCCCGCAGGATGCTGCCCGCCCTGGCCGGCGACTGGCGGCTGCGCCGCCCCCGGCACTCGCCGAGCTGCCTGGTGCTGCACGCGGGTCTCGACCGCGTCCCGGACGGTCAGGCGCACCACACGCTGCACTTCGGGCGCGCCTGGCGGCGGACGTTCAAGGCGCTGGAGCAGGGCCGGCCCCAGCCGGACCCGAGCCTGCTCGTCACCTGCCCGCGCCCCGACGGCGAGTCGGCACCGCCGGGCCAGGCCACGCTGAGCGTCCTCGAACCCGCCCCCAACCTGCGCCGCGCCGACTGGCGGCGGCTGCGCCCGCTGCTGGAGTCGCGGCTGCTCGACCGCCTGGCCGCGCTCGGCTACGGCGACCTCACGGACGCGCCCCGGCTGGTGCTCGACCCGCCCGCCTGGGCGGCCAGGGGGCACAGCGCGGGGACCCCGTTCGCGCTGGACCACCGCGTCACCCAGACGGCCTGGCTGCGTCCGTCGGCGGTCGCCCGCCGGGTGCCGGGGCTGCACTTCGCCGGCATGTACACCGCACCGGGAGTCGGGGTGCCGCCGGTGCTCATCTCCGGCCGGCTCGCCGCCGCGCGCATCCTGAAGGAGCACCGTTGACGCTCACCGCCAGCTACGAGCGCTGCCGGCGGTTGCACGCCCGCTACGGCCGCTCCTACTACCTGGCCACCCGGCTGCTGCCCCGCTGGAAAAGGCGGCACGTGCACGCCCTGTACGGGTTCGCCCGCTACGCCGACGAGATCGTGGACTCGTTCACGATGACCGGCGACCGCGAGCGCGCGCTGGACCGGCTGGCCGCCCGGGTCGAGGCCGGACTGGCCGGGGAGCGGATCGCCGGCGACCCGGTGCTGCCCGCGTTCCTGCACACCGTGCGCTCGTTCGGCATCGACCACGGCGACGTCGCCGCGTTCCTGGCCTCCATGCGCGCCGACCTGTCGGTCACCCGGTACGCCACCTACGACGACCTGCTCGGCTACATGGCGGGCTCGGCCGCCGCCATCGGCACCATGATGCTGCCGGTGCTGGAGCCCGAGCCGGGCCGCGCCGAGGCGGCACGCGAGCCCGCCAAGCAGCTCGGCCTGGCGTTCCAGCTCACGAACTTCCTGCGCGACGTCCGCGAGGACCACGCCCGCGGCCGGATCTACCTGCCGATGGCCGACCTGGACAAGTTCGGGGTGCGCCCGGACGAGCTGGGCGGCCGCCGCGCCGGGCCCGCCGTGCGGGAGCTGCTCGCGTACGAAGCGGAGCGGGCCCGCGAGCACTACCGGGCGGCCGCCTGCGGCATCGGCCTGCTCACGGCGTCGTCCCGGCCGTGCGTGCGCGCCGCCTTCGAGCTGTACGGCGGCATCCTCGACGAGATCGAACGGCGGTCGTACGAGGTGCTCGCCGGCCGGGTACGCGTGCCGCGCCACCGCAAGGCCGCCGTCTTCGCCCGCCACCTGCTGCACTCGGCCCAGGCGGGCAGGGCCGAACGCCGCGTCCACGTGGAGCTGCCATGATCACCGCCCCTGCGCTCGCCGCGCCGGCCGGAGAGCCGTCGTGACCGCGGTGACCTCGGGCGGCGTGCCCGCCGCGTCACCTGGAGAGCCGCCCGTGGTGCTGGATGCGATGGGCGGCGATCACGGGCCGGCGGCGACGGTCGCCGGGGCCGTGCTCGCCCGGCGCGGACACGGGGTGCCCGTCGTGCTGGTCGGCGCGCGGCCCGTTGTGGAGGCGGAGCTGCACAGACACGATGCGCTCGGCGAGCTGGCGGTCGTGCACGCCGACGAGGTGGTGCCGATGGCCGAGAGCGGGGCAGGGGCCGCCGCGCTCACCCGGTCCAGCCTCGCCGTGGGCTGCGCGCTGGTCGGCAGGGGAGAGGGCGGCGCGTTCGTGTCGGCGGGCTCGACCGGGGCGGCCGTCTCCTGCGCGGTACGCGGCATCGGCCGCGCCCCCGGCGTACTGCGCCCCGCGCTGGCCGTGGTGCTGCCCGCGCTGCGCGGCGGCGGGAGCGTGCTGGTGGACGCGGGCGCGACCGCGGACCCGAGCCCGGCGATGATGGCGCAGTTCGCCATGCTCGGCGCGGGATACGCGCGGGCGGTGCTGGGCCGTCCCGACCCGCTCGTGGGGCTGCTGTCGATCGGCGCGGAGCCGGGCAAGGGCAACCGGCTGAGCCGCCGGGCCGAGGAGCTGCTGGCCACGCTGCCGCTGCGCTTCCACGGCAACATCGAAGGCCACGACGTGCTGGCGGGCACGGTCGACGTGATCGTCACCGACGGGTTCACCGGCAACGTGCTGCTGAAGAACGTCGAAGGCTGCGTACGCACGACGCTGGCCATGGTCGCCGAGGCCGGGATCGCGTCCCCTGAACGGCTCGCCGAGGTGGCCCGCCGCTACGACCCCGAGACCCACGGCGGCGCGGCCCTGCTGGGGCTGCGCGGCACGGTCGTCATCGCGCACGGCTCATCGCCCGCCGCCACGATCGCCCGCGCCTGCGTCGTCGCCCGGGACTTGGCCAGGCACGGCCAGGTGACCGGCATCGAGACCACGACGGCGGAGCCGGTCACATGACGCCGGGCGCGGCGGCGGGGTCAGCGGAGCGGGTCGGCGCCGTCCCACGTGCCTTCGCTGGCGTACGGGACGAACCGGGCGAACAGCTCCTCGGCGTACCAGTCGTGCGCCCGTACCCGCTCGATGACCTGCCGGTGAGCGGCGCCCCGATAGGCGAAGGCGCGCACCGCCGCCGCGTCCCGCCACAGCGAGAACGTCGCCTGCCTGGCCACCGGCCACTCGCCCATGCCGATCGAGGCCAGGCAGCCGTCCTGCCGCCGCAGCAGCTCCTCGACCGAGGGCACCGACCGGTAGAACGCGACCAGCCGCCGAGGCCGGATCGACGCCCGGGTGAGCACGGCGACGGGCCCGCCGGTCCGCACGCGTCGAGCGTCGGGCCGGTCGCCGTGCTCACCAGCCTGATCGCGGCCCTGGCCGGACCGCTCGCCGTGCTCGCCGTGCCGGCCGCCGATCCGGTCGAGGGCGAACGGGTCGCGTCCCGACCAGGTGCCGCGCGAGGTCAGCGGAGCCAGCCGCACCTGCCAACGCTCGCGCGCCTCGGCCCGCCACCGCGCGGCGATCGGCGAGGTACGCAGGAACACCTCAAGATCGTCCTCACACCGCCAGACCGCGAACAGCGCCCACCGCCGCAGGTCGGCCCCGAGCGACATGGCCCGCCCGCGCCCCGTGCCGAGCAGCCGCCAGAACCGCAGCCCCGGGGTGCCGCGCAGCAGCGGCCGGTCGAAGGCCATGTGGCTCATCGCCCCCAGCCTGTCGTACCTGACGAGGTGGAACGACGCGATGGCTGAAGCAGGGATCGTGCTGGTCGCGCTCATCGCCGGTTACCTGCTCGGCTCGGTGCCGGTCGCGGTGCTGGTGGCGCGCAGGCACGGCGTCGATCCGCGCGAGGCGGGCGACCGCAACCCCGGGTACTGGAACGTCAAGGAACAGCTCGGCCTCAGGGCGGCGATCCCGGTGTTCGCGGGGGACACGGCGAAGGGCACGCTGGCCGCGCTGGTGGCGCTGGTGCTCAGCGGCGCGCACGTCACCGGGCTCGGCACGGTCACCGGGACCAGCGTGCTGCCGGTGTACGTGGCGACGGGCGCGGCGATGATCGGGCACGCGTGGCCGGTGTTCGCCGGGTTCCGCGGTGGGCGGTCGATTCTCACCTTCGCGGGTGGGGTGGCGGTCATCTGCCCGGCGGCCTTCCTGCTCGGATCGGTGGTGCTGGCGGTGACGGCGTGGGTGACGCGGTCGTTCGCGGTGGGGGCGCGGGTGGCGGTGTTCGGGGTGCCGGTGCTGCAGCTGCTGTTCGCGCCCGTGGAGCTGGTGGCCGCGACCGGCGCGCTCATGTGCCTCATCGGGCTGCGCTTCGCCCAGGCCGCGCTCGCCGGCCGCCGGCGGTGACCGCCGGGTACGTGCGGCCCCGCCACGTACGGACCGGGCGCAGCGTCGCCATCGTGAGCCGGAGCGCGGCGGCCGGGTCGAGCAGCGGCGACAGCAGCAGTCCCGGGCCGGGATCGCGGTAGCTGCCGCGCAGCGCGTACGCCAGCGGCAGCCGCATCGCCAGCAGACCCGCGTCCAGGCCGGTGGGCCGCCCGGCGGCCACGCGCAGCGCGGGCAGCGCGCAGGTCAGCCAGATCACGGCCAGGTCGGCCGCCTGCCACCCGGGCCCGGTCACGTCGCGCAGCGGCAGCGAACGTCCCCACTCCCGCCACAGCTCGGCCACCGAGTCGTGCATGTCCACCTCGAGCAGCGAACCCGCGTCGAGGAACCCCACCGACCAGCCGCGCCCCGCCAGGCAGCGGGCCAGCGCCACATCGTCCGTCATGCGGTCGCGTACGAGCGCGAAGCCGTCCACGCGGGCGAGCTGCTCGCGGCGGAACGCCATGCACTGGCCATTGGCGACGACCCGGTGCGGAGGCGGCGGCACCGGCGGGCCCGCCGGGCCGAACCGGTAGACCAGCGTCGCCAGCATCGCCGCGTGCAGCGCCTGTTCGAGCGGGCCGTCACAGGCGAACCTCGGAGCCGCGCTCACCAGGTCGTAGCGTTCGAGCGCGGCCGCCAGCGCGCCGAACAGCCCGGGCTCGGGCCGCGCGTCGGCGTCCAGCGTGACCACGACTTCGCCGGTTGCGGCGCCGACGCCCTGGCGCAGCGCCCACTGCTTGCCCACCCAGCCGTCCGGCAGCGGCGCGCCGCTGATCACCTTGGCGCCCAGCGCGGCGGCCACATTCGCCGTGCCGTCGCGCGAGCCGTCGTCCACGACGATCACCTCGGTGACGGCCGGGGCGGCGAGCGCGGCCCGCAGGCACGGCCCGATGCGCGCCGCCTCGTCCCGCGCGGGGACGACGACGGAGATCGTCGTACGGGCGGTCATGCGCGGCGCGAGCGCCGGCAACCGCCGCCGCCCCCGCGCCAGCCGCGCCGCCGCGACGACACCGGCGACGACCTGCGCCACGGCAAGCGCCCTCACCGCACGCCGCCCAAGGAGAGCACCGAGGCAAGCGCGGGTGCGGCGGCGAGCGTTCTCACCGGGCGCCGCCGCGGCCATCGCCCACGTGCGGGAAGTCACGCGCCACCATCCCCGCCACGATCTTCGCGCCCATCGTCACCATCGGCAGCCCGCCGCCCGGATGCACGGAACCGCCGACCAGGTACAGCCCCCGCCTGGGCCCCCGGTTGCCGGGGCGGAGGAAGGGCGAGAACCGCCCCCGATGGGCGCTGCCGTAGATCGCGCCGCCCCAGGCGCCGTAGCGGTCGCGCAGGTCAGCGGGGGTGAACACGTCGGCGAAGCGCAGCCGCCCCGACAGGTCGTGTCCGCGCTCGGCCAGCCGTTCCAGCACCAGATCCCGGTACGCCTCCACCCGCATCGGCCACCGCGCCGGATCCCGGGCGGGCACGTTGACGAGCAGCGTCCAGTTCTCCGCCCCCTGCGGCGCCTGCGAGTCGTCGTCCACCGCCGAGCAGCCGGCGTAGATGGTCGGGTCGCGAGGCGGCACCCGGCGGCGGAAGATGTCGTCGAACTCCCGCTCATAGGAGGCGGAGAACAGCACCGAGTGGTGCGGCAGCCCCGGCGTCCGTCCCGCCACGCCGGCCAGCACCAGCAGCGCCGACGACGAGGGGCCGAGCCTGGCGATCCCGCGCAGCCGCCGCCGGTCCGGCAGCAGCTCGCCGTACAGGGCGGCGGCGTCGGTATTGGCGACTACGACGTCCGTGCGCACCCGCCGCCCGCTCGCCAGCCGCACCCCGGTGACACGGGAGCGGTCCGCCTCGACGGCGGCGACCGGCTCCGACAGGAACACCTGCGCGCCCGCCGCCTTGAGCATCAGCGCCAGGTCGTCGGCCAGCCGGGCGAGGCCGCCCGGCGCGTACCAGACGCCCTGCCCGTGCTCCAGCGCGGGCACGCAGCCGAGCGCGGCGGGCGCGTTGTACGGGCTCGACCCGGCGTAGGTGGCGTAGCGGCCGACGTACTGGCGCAGGCGCGGGTCGCGGAAGAAGCGGCGGGCGAGCCCGTCCAGCGTGCGGCCCGGCGCCACCGCCAGCAGATCGGACGGCCGCGCCCCGTCCGGCGGCCGGATCAGCGGCCCGGCGAACGCGGTGCGGCCGGCCGCCCGCAGGCAGCCCCTGGCCCACTCGTGGAAGGCCCGCCAGGCGCGTCCCTCGCCGGGCGCCAGCCGTTCGACGGCGGCGGCCATCAGCTCCGGGTCCCGCCGGGCGTCGAGCACGCTGCCGTCGGCGAAGCGGTAACGGCACAGCGGATCCGGCTCGATCAGCTCGCGGCGCAGGCCCAGGTCGCGAAAGAGGCCCGGCATGGTGAGCAGCGAGGGGCCGAGCGAGAACGTGAAGCCGTCCCTGCGGTGCTCGGCCAGCTTGCCGCCGAGCCGTTCGCGCTGCTCGTACAGGCGGACCTCGTGGCCCTGCCTGGCCAGCAGCAGCGCGCACACCATGCCGCCCACGCCGCCGCCGATCACCGTCACCTCTGCCACGATCGCCTCCACGCCGCAGCGGCGAATCCACCCATCGCGAGCCCGCCGGCCGCCGCCACCAGCGGGTCCGCGGGGACGAACACCGCCGCGAACGCGACCGTCTCCATCACCGCCATGACCGTGTAGAGCACGAGCAGCCCGCTCGCCGGGGCGGGCTCACGGGCGAAGCGCTCGCCGGCGGGGGCGGCCTTGCGGGCGAGGCGCTCGCCGGCCGGCGCGGGGCCACGGGCGACGCGCCCGATGACGAGCATGACCAGCGCCGACACCACCAGCCACCCGGCGAAGTTGCTCAGCGGAATGCCCCGGTAGAAGCCGTCCTCCGCCCACGCCCACAGCCCGAGCCCGACCATCTGCGGGTCGAGGAACAGATCCCACGCCGTCAGCGCACCCGCGCCGGCGCATATGCGCCCCCAGCCGGTCGCCAGCGCCGCGCCCACCGCGTACGCCGCCAGCCCCATACCGCCCCAGGCCAGCGTCACCACCACGGGCACGCCGCCCACCTGCGGCCACAGCACATCGGTGTAGGAGTAGGAGCCGAACGGGAACCCGGTCAGCACGCCGGCCAGCTCGGCCGCGTACCCGGTCAGCACCGCCGCGCAGAACGCGCCGGCCGCCCTGCGCGGCCCCCAGGCGTCCGCGGCGAAGGCGACCGCGCTCGCCGCGAGCAGCGCCACGATCGCGGTGACGTACCGGTCGGGCCGCGCGTCCAGCCCCGATGCCACCTGCAGCGCCGTCATGGCGAGCAGCGACAGCACGCCGAGCGCGCGGGCCGGCCCGATGGCCGCGCCTGCCGTCCGTTCGCCCGGCGTCCGCTTCACACTCCGTCTTCTCTGTTCGTGGGCGCTCATGAGTCCGGGGATGGTCGTGCCCGGCCGCCCGCCAAGAGATCGTCTGGAACGAGGCAAAGATCGCCTTTTTCGCTGGTGAGCGGGGTTCATTACCGAACGCGGAGGTTCATCGGGGCGCGGCCAGAGGTTGCGCCGGGAAGCCCTCGGGTAGCCGGGCAAGTCACGTTTGCTCACTCGAACCAGCGCGAAGGAGCGCACGCACATGACCTTCAACCCACTCCAGGAGCGGGGCATCCCGCTGGACAAGCAACTGCGCAACTGGCGGGAGCTGAACGTCACGCCGATCGATCCCGACCACGCCGATCCGTACACGCGGTGTCGCATCATCACGATGAACGGCATCGAGGTCGAGGCCATCATGTTCAGCCACCACATGGCCCGGCACTGCCCCGACCTCGAGATCAAGCAGCAGCTCGCCAGGGTCCGCTACATCGAGGCGCAGCAGCAGAAGGCGGTCAACTGGCTGCTGCCCGGCCTCGCCTCGGTGCTGGAGACGACGATCGCGTACGAGCAGGTCGCGGTGGACCTCACCGCCTGGGTCGCCCGCATGGAGCCGGACCCGTACCTGCAGCAGGCGTACCAGTTCGGCGTGCTGGAGGACTTCGACCACCTCTACCGGTACGCGAACCTGTACGAGATGATCGAGCACCGCAAGGCGGAGAAGATCGTCGACCAGCTCACCGAGGTCATGCCGGGCCGCCCGACGTTCATGCACCACCGCAACCCGATCGACAACGTGCGCGAGCCGTACGACCGGTCGAGCGCAGCCCCGATCTCCAAGCTGCACGCGCTGACCATCATGGCGGCCGAGCAGCAGACCATGAACTTCTACATGAACGTCGGCCCCACCTACATGGAGCCGATCGCCCGCCAGCTCTACCAGGAGATCGGCCTCATCGAGGAAGAGCACGTCACCCACTACGAGTCGCTCGTCGACCCCGGCGAGAGCTGGTGGGAGATGCTGCTCAACCACGAGTACAACGAGTGCTACCTGTACCACTCGTTCATGGAGACCGAGACCGACCCCAAGGTGAAGAACGTCTGGGAGCTCCACCTGAACATGGAGCTCGAGCACCTCCGCCTGGCCGCCGAGCTGTTCAAGCGCTTCGACGGCCGCGAGCCCGAGCAGGTGCTCGCGCCCGCGCTGCCCGCGCCGGTCACCTTCGAGCCGAACAAGGGCTACCTGCGCGAGCTGCTGGCCACCCAGATCGACTACACGACGCTGGGCACCGGCTACGTCCAGGACGCCCACGAGCGCTTCGAGAAGATGCAGGAAGCCCTCATGGGCGGCGAGAAGGCGCCGTCCGAGCGCGTCATCGACGACAACCGCGCCACCTCGGGCCACGAGTACCGGCTGCAGACCGAGGGCGAGCACCCGGTCCACAGCCTCGCCGCCAACCGCTGACCATCGGCCCCGGGCCCGCACCACGGCGGTGCCTGGGGCCGTTCAGGCGTCAGGCGCCGCTCGCGTGCGGGTCCGTGCTGTTCAGTATCGCCACGACCTCGTCGTACTCGCCGCGGACTTCGCTGTAGCGGAGGAACTTCACCCGTTCGACCTGGATCTCCTTGGCGTCCGGCCGGCTCTCCAGCAGCTCCATGGTCTCCGCGATGTACTCCTCCAGCGGCATCGCGTGCTCGTTCGTCTCCTGCCCGGGCAGCAGCGTGGTGCGTACGGACGGCGGCACGAGCTCCATCACCCGCACGCTCGTGCCGTCGAGCTGGAGCCGCAGCGTCTCGCTGAGCATGTGGATCGCCGCCTTGGAGGCGTTGTAGCTGGGCGTGATCTTCAGCGGGGTGAACGCCAGGCCCGACGAGACGGTGACGATGGTGGCGTCCGGCCGCGTCTGCAGGTGCTCGATGAACGCGGCGATGAGCCGGATCGGCCCGAGCAGGTTGGTCGTCACGACCTCCTCGGCGGCGGCGAGGAACGACTCGGGCTTGCGCCAGTCCTCGACCCGCATGATGCCGGCCATCGCGATGAGCACGTTCAGCTCGGGATGCCGGGCGATGACCTGCCCGGCGGCGGCCTGGATGCTCGCCGGGTCGGTCGTGTCGATGGTGACGGTGTCGATGCCGGGGTTCTCGGCGGCGATCCGCTCAAGCAGCTCGGTACGCCGGCCGCCCACGATCACGGTGTTGCCCTTGTCGCGCAGGGCCAGGGCGAGCGCGAGCCCGATGCCGCTCGTGCCGCCGGGGATGAAGATGGTGTTCCCTGAGATCTGCATGCTTCGAGCGTGGCCGAGCGGCGCGCGCGGGTGCAGAGAGCGTTCATCGGGGGATCGGCGATCCCTGGTTGGCGTATCGCCCGTACACATAATGGGCTGTATGGATCGCGCAGCTCTGGCGGACTTCCTGCGTCGCCGCCGTGAAGCACTGCAGCCCGAGGACGTGGGGCTCCCGTCGGGCGCCCGCCGCCGGGCTCCTGGGCTGCGGCGCGAGGAGGTGGCCTCGCTCGCGGTGATGTCGACCGACTACTACACCCGGCTCGAGCAGCAGCGCGGCCCGCAGCCGAGCGTGCAGATGCTCGCCTCGCTGGCTCGGGCGCTGCGGCTGACGGACGACGAGCGCCGCTACCTGTTCCAGATCTCCGGCCACAACGCCCCCGCGACGCTGTCGGCCGTGACGCACGTCGCCCCCGCGCTGCTGCGGATGATGGACCGCCTGTGCGACACGCCGGCGCTCATCCTGTCGGACCTGGGGGAGACGCTGGTGCAGAACCGGCCGGCCGAGGCGCTGTTCGGCGACGCCTCCGGCTACACAGGGCTGGCCCGCTACGAGATCTACCGCTGGTTCACCGATCCGGCCACGCGTCGGCGCTACCCGGAGTACGACCACGCCCGGCAGAGCCGTTCCCTGGTCGCCAACCTGCGCGCCGTCCACGGCGCACGCGGCCCCGACTCGCAGGCGGGCGAGCTGGTCAGGGCGCTGCAGAAGGAGAGCGCCGAGTTCGCCGAGCTGTGGGAGCGGCACGAGGTGGCCAAGCGGTTCGAGGACCACAAGGTGCTCATCCATCCCGAGCTCGGCGAGATCGAGGTGGACTGCCAGGTGCTGTTCACCGAGGACCAGGCCCAGGCGCTGCTGGTGCTCACCGCGCCGCCGCGCAGCGAGGGCGACGAGAAGCTGCGGCTGCTCAACGTGGTCGGGCAGCAGCGGTTCACCAGGGCCTGAGCGCCGCTCACGCGGGGATCTTCTCCCGCTCCAGCAGGCCGAAGCCGAGCTGGCAGTACAGTTCGAGCTGGTCGTAGTACTCGCGGTGCGAGCAGATCTTGCCGTCCTCGACGAACGCGGTGCAGCTCGCCCGCACCGTGATCCGGCGGCGCGTCGGCGCGATCTCCCGCCCGTTGGGCAGCAGCAGGACCCCGGTGTTCGTGCCGGTGTAGGTCCACTCGGTGATGGCCGGGTTGTCGCAGTCGCCCAGCTCGAACCAGGCCGTCGCGTGCCAGTCGGGAAAACCGCGGAACGTCTGCTGATACATCCACTCGATCTGGTCGAGTCCCTCCGCCACGCCGCACGGCGTGACGTAGACGGCGTCCTTGCTGTAGCAGTCGAGAACGAGCGGCAGGTCGTGGGCCTTGACCGCCTCGTTCAACCGGTGCTTGAGATCCCAGAACATGGACACGGCTTACCCCCGAGCCTTGTCACCGGGCGCGCCACCGGCGGTGGTGCGCCCCCTCCAGTGTCGGCGCGATCTGCGGCACGGCGCTCCCAAGCACCCGCCAAAATCGCCATCCGTGGCGGCCGTGCGCCTCAGCGCCCGGTAAACGCGGGGTCCGCCGCGCCGTCTCGGGCTGGTCCGGCGCTTTCTGGGTAGGCGTACCGCCTCGAACCGAGGGAGAGGAGCGGTGCCGTGCATGCCTATCAGGAGCCGATCGACCAGGTGCGGTCCGGGATGAAGGTCGTGGACAGCGACGGCAAAGAGCTGGGAACGGTGGAGTTCGTCAAGCTGGGCGACCCGCAGGCCGCCACCACGGAGGGGCAGGAGTCCGGCCCGCGTCCGGGCGTCGTGCCGATCCTTGCCGATGTTTTCACCGATCCTGAGCCCGACCTGCCGCCCGCGCTCGCGGCCAGGCTCGTGCGTACGGGCTTCGTCAAGGTGGACGCCAAGGGCTGGTTCTCCCGAGACCTGTACGTGACCCCCGACCAGGTCGCCAGGGTCGAAGGGAACGTCGTGCACCTCAGCGCCGACCGGGGCGCGCTGGCGATGGTGAGCTGACCGTCTCAGATCGGGCGGGCGTTTCCCGCCCGATCTGGCGGGCAACCGCCTACCATGATGCGAGCTCTCATGAAGGGCGCCGTCTGCGGCGCCGTCGCCACCGCCGCGATGAGCGGGGTCATGCTGGCCGGCAGCAGGATGGGCCTCATGCCCGACCAGCCGCCCAAACGCATCGCCCGCGCGATGCTGCCCGGCCACAAGCACCGGCCCAAGTCGGGTGAGGGGGTCGCGGGCGCCATGGCGCACTTCGGCTTCGGTGTCGGCGCGGGCTCGCTGTACGGGCTGCTGGCCCGCGGCGACCGTACGCCCTCCATCGCCGGCGTCGGCTACGCTCTGGCCATCTGGGCCGCCAGCTACCAGGGCTGGGTGCCCGGCCTCAGGATCCTGCCCGCCGCCACCCGCGACCTGCCCGGCCGCCCCGCCGTCATGATCGCCGGGCACATCGTGTACGGCATGATCCTCACCAAGGCCATGAACCGGCTCAACGCTCGTACAGCGCGGAAAGCGGACAGGAAGCGGGCACGGGGGGAGGGCGGCGAGCACCGCGAACCGGCGTACCGCCCTGAGCCCGGCACGACGGAGTACCACCGCCGCCACGCCCACGCCCGCATCTGACGGGCCTTTCCCGCGAACCGGCCCGCACCGCGAAGAGCGGTCAGGAGTCCGGGGGCTCGGTGAGGAGGTCCTGGTCGAGCACTGTGTCGAGCTGCAGCTCCCGGTACCCGGCCGTGTCGAACAGCACCGTCAGCCGGTCCTCACCGCGCGAGATGACCTCGCCCGGCCCCCAGGCGCGGTGCTCGACGCGAGCGCGCGCGGGGAACGGCCCGCTCTCCACCTCCCGGCCGGCCCGGCCGGCGGTGCCGGCCCGGCAGGTGTCGCAGTTGCCGCACGCCTCCGCGACCTGCTCGCCGAAGTAACCGAGCAGGAACCGCCGCCGGCAGTCGCCGGTCTCGGCGTAGCGGCGCATCATCTCCAGCCGGGTACGCTCCACGTCCCGGCGCCGCTCGGCCAGCTCCCTGGACAACCCGGCGGCCTCCTCTGGAGCGGGCGCATCGGGCACCGGCTCGACCCGGCGGGTGCCGACCCGTACCGCGCCGACCCGTTCCAGCAGGTCGAGCAGCGTCGTCAGGCGGCGCGCCGACACCTCGGCGCGCTCGCACAGCGTACGCCGGTCACAGGAGCCGCGCTCCGCGACGGCCCGCGCCACCCGGATCAGCGCGTCCGCGTCCGGCACGGTCCCGGTGAAGTAGCGCTGCAGCCCCAGATCCTCCTGCCGGTAGAACAGCGTCGCCGCGGCCGGCTCGCCGTCCCGACCCGCGCGGCCGATCTCCTGGTAGTAGGCGTCCGGCGAGCCGGGCACCTCGGCGTGGACGACGAACCGCACGTCCGGCTTGTCGATCCCCATGCCGAACGCGCTGGTGGCCACCACCACGTCCACATCCCCCGACATGAACCCGCCGTGCACCTCATCGCGCTCGGAGCGCCGCAGCCCGGCATGGTAGGCCGCCGCCCGCACCCCCGCCTCGGCGAGCAGCTCGCTCAGGCGGGTGGTCTGCTTGCGTACGGCCGTGTAGACGATGCCCGGCCCCGGCCGCCCGGCGACGGTGGCGACGATCTCGGACGCGGGATCGTCCAGCATCCTGCGGACGGCGAGCGAGATGTTCGGCCGGTCGAACCCCTGCACGATCTCCACCGGGTCGCGCAGGCCGAGCCGTTCGGCGATCTCCGCCCGCACGGGCGGCGCGGCGGTGGCGGTCAGCGCGGCGATCGCCGGGCGGCCCAGCGCCTCGGCGACCTGGCCGAGCCGCAGGTAGTCGGGGCGGAAGTCGTGCCCCCACGAGGAGATCAGGTGGGCCTCGTCCACGACCAGCAGCGACGGGCCCGCCGCCGCCAGGTCGCGCACGACGTCCGGCTTGGCGAGCTGTTCGGGCGCGCAGAACAGGAACTCCGTACGCCCGGCGCGCAGCGACTCGAACGCGCTGCGCCGCCGCCCCGCCGAGGTGCCCGCATCGAGGCTTACCGCCTTCTCGTCCTTTGCGCGCAGCGCCTCGACCTGGTCGCGCTGCAGCGCGATGAGCGGCGAGACCACGACCGTGGGTCCCGGCAGCAGCAGCGCGGGCACCTGGTAGATCGCGGACTTGCCGGCACCGGTCGGCATCACGGCCAGCACGTCCCGGCCCCGCGCCAGGGCGGTCATCGCGCCGAGCTGGCCCGGCCGCAGATCGGCCAGGCCGAGCGCCTGCCGGGCCACCCGCTCGCACGCCGCGCCCACGTCCTCCATCGGGCCTCCCGTCCGTTCGCCGGGCCGCGCGCCGGGCAGCCGGCTCGTTCTGCGGTGGCGACCGCTCAGTGCCTGGCGCCCGTCCGGCCCCTGGTCAGCAGCACGCCGAGCGCGACCATGCCGACGCCCAGGATCAGGTGCAGCCAGTTGTCGGCGGTGTTGAGCGGAACGAAGTTGGCCGGGCTGTCCTGCGCGACGAGCAGGCCGTACAGCCACAGCAGCAGGTAGATGATGCCGCCGACGACCAGGAAGTTCCGCGCGCCGCTCCACGTCTTCGCCAGCAGCACGCCGGCGATGCCGAAGATCAGGTGCACGATGTTGTGCAGGATCGAGACCTGGAAGAGGCCGAGCAGCAGGGCGTCGGAGTGATGCCCGGCGAACTGCAGCTGGTCGAAGTTGGTGGTCACGCCCGGAACGAAGCCGAGCACGCCGACGAGCAGGAACACCACGCCGGTGATCAGGGCCGCGAGCTGCACGGGAGTGCGGCTCGCCGTGGTGCGGTGAGTGATCATGGGGGGCCTCCTTGGTAGTTGGACCCCCCTCCTACCCACAGGGACGATCGCATGCGTCGGGGTTCAGCCGATGATCACCCGCTCCTCGGGCAGCTCGTAGCGGCGGCGACGCTGCTTCAGCGCAAGGGCCGAGCCCAGCGTGAGCGGTCCGATGCGGCCGACGAACATCAGCAGGCTCATCAGGACGTGCCCCGCCACCGGGATCTCGTTCGTGATGCCGGTCGACAGGCCGTTGGTGGAGAACGCCGAGATCGCCTCGAACAGCACCCGGTCGAGGTCGTGCACGCTGATGGTGAGCAGCAGCCAGGTCGCGAACGCCACCAGGATGACGCCGAGCAGCGTGATGGACACCGCCTGCCGCTGCGTGGAGGAGGGCAGCCGCCGGTGGCCGATGTTCACGTGGTTCTCGCCGCGCAGCTCGGCCCAGATGATGAACAGCAGGAAACCGAACGTGGTGACCTTGATGCCGCCCGCCGTGCTCGCGCTGCCGCCTCCGATGAACATCAGGATCTCGGTGATCAGCCACGACGACGGATACATCTGGCTGATGTCGAGCGTGTTGAAGCCGCCAGAACGCGGCATCACGGCGGCGAAGAACGCCGCGAGCAGCTTCCCCGAGTCGTCGAGCGGGCCCATCGTCGCCGGGTTGCGCCACTCGGTCATCAGGAACGCCAGCGTGCCCCCGGTGATGAGCAGCGCGCTCACCCCGAGCGTGACCCGCGTCAGCATCGACCAGCGGCTCGGCCGCCGCCACGTGCGCAGCAGCTCGAAGACGACCGGATAACCCAGGCCGCCGACGAGCACCGCGCCCGCGATGGTCAGGGAAATCCACGGATCGGTGACGAAGCGCATCAGGTTGTCCGGCCAGAGGGCGAAACCGGCGTTGTTGAAGGCCGACACCCCGTGGAAGACGCCGAGGTAGACCGCCCTGCCGAGCGGCTCGCCGTACCCGGTGGCGAACCGTACGGTGAGGAGCGTGGCGACCACGACCTCGCACACCACCGTGAACGTCACCACCTTGCGCAGCACATGACGCAGGTCGGCCCCCACCACCGCCTTCGTCTCCAGCTGCGCCGACAGCCGCGCCCGCAACCCGATGCGGCCCGACAGGATCACCATGACCAGCGTGGCGAGCGTCATGATGCCCAGCCCGCCCACCTGGAACAGAACGGTGATCACCACTTCGCCGAACACCGACCAGTGCGTCCCGGTGTCCACCACCGTCAGGCCCGTCAGGCACACGGCCGAGGTGGCGGTGAAGAACGCGGTGAGCCAGCTCGTCTCGCCCGACGCCGTCGCCGGCGGCGTGCCGAGCAGCAGCGTGCCGATCAGCACCGCCGAGCCGAACCCGGCCGCGATCACCACCGCCGGATGCCGCCCGCGCCCCGGCACCGCGGGTCGCCGCCCGTTCATGTGGCCACCTCCCGGCGCGAGCCACGGCCGGGCCTGTTGCGGTCGTCGTCCATGGGGGCGCCTCCGTCGGGCTCGCACGTGCCGGAGACCTCCCCGCCGACCAGGCGTTCCGGCACTTCAACGCCCTACGCTAGCGCAGCCGGCCCGGCGTACGGCGGCGCGCCCGCCGGCCGGGCGTGACGTCGCCGCAGGACCCTTCCGTGCATTCGACGGCCACCACCCGGATTTCGCCTTATCAAGTACGCCACCGACCACCCGAACCCGACCTTTGCCGATACATATACGGTGGGCTTGCCGCTAACCCGCATGGATCAATACCTTGACCGGGAAAATCCGTACGTCGGATCAGAAAGTGATCGCCATGCCCAACGGCAGCACCACGGGGGCCGTCGGCTTCGCGCCGGAAGAGATCGACCCCACCCTCCCGACCCGATCCGCCCGCCTGAAGTGGGTGATCGTCGTCAACGACTCCCTGCCCGCCGGCCGGGCCGTCAACGCCGCCGTGTGCGTCGCCGCCGCTACTTCCCGCGCGGTCACCGGCCTCCTGGGCGATGATGCGGTGGACGCCGGCGGCATCCCACACCCCGGCCTCCCCTGGGCCGGCTGCTCGGTTCTGGCCGCCGACACCGCCACCCTGCGCACGATCAGAACCAAGGCCGCCGCCTCCGACACCTGCTACGTCGCCGACATGCCCGCCGCCGCCCAGCACACCCGCGTCTACGCCGACTACCTCGCCACGGTGAAGGAAACGCAGGCGGAGGACATCGAGTACTACGCCGTCAGCCTCGTCGGCCCCCGCAACCGTATCGACAAGATCGTCGGCCGCCTCCCCCTGCTGGCCTGAGCCGTACGTTTTCGGGCGAGGCGTGCCGTTCACGTCTCGTCTTGAACCGCTGGCGAAAGGCGTATGCAGCAGTACGCGGAGTGGCGGTGCGCGATGGGTTCATACGCGATGGTGCGATAGCGAGCGGCGCCGCGGAGGACGTCATTCCCCGGTGACACAGAGGTCGATCGCTCCGAATGCGTCATGGCCAGTGCCATTCGCGCACCCCGCCCCAGACATGTCCCGATTCCGGTGACCATGCTTTCGAGCGGTGCCCCGGCTCGGGCGTGAATGCCCCCGCGTCCGGCCCGTTCGTATGACCGCGGACAGGACCGTTTCTCTTCCGCCAACCGGTCAATTCGCGCAGCCGCAAGATCCTGCGCATCATTCTCGAACCCCGTGACCGGCGCGCCAACCGCCGCCGAGTAGGCGACGCGGAGTGCCCACCGCCGAGCGTTGCGGCACGCAACGTCGTCACACGTGCGATCAGCGACCGAAGAACATTCACGCTGCGGTCGCTCGCTACGGGAAACCGCCTACATCTCCCTCGGCACCGTCACCCTGACCGCGCCGGTCATCTGGCTCCCGGCACGATCTGAGAAACAACTGCCAATGGCCCCTTGCGTCTGCTTCGGCATGGCCGATCCTCACGGAAGCCAGCTTTCCCGTTACTAAAAACAATCTTTACTGAAATCTGGCCCACGTGTCATGATCACTCGGTTCTGTCAATCTGGCGAAAGGATCCGGTGACCACAGTGCGAAGAGCGTCTGGCTTATCCGGCTGGACTAGTCGCCGCGTTGCCCTGATCGCAGTCATGGCACTGCCGCTCTCGATGATGAGCGTTCCTGCCATGGCTCAAGGCCCCACGCCATCCCCCACCCGTGACTCGACGGCCGAGCTCTCGCCGCCGAGCACTCCGACCGGGGAAGCGCTTGCGCAAGCGAAGAAGACCAACCGGCGCGTCGAAATCGAATCGCTGCGCTCCGAAAGCGCCACCTTTTATGCAAATCCGGACGGCAAGACGGTCCGGATGGAGATGTACGCCCGGCCGATCCGCGTCAAGAACATCGACGGCACCGGCTTCACGCCGATCGATACCACCCTCGTCGAGAGGGACGGTGCCATCAAGCCCAAGGCTGCGCATGGTGGTCTGGTTCTGTCCGCCGGTCGGGATAAGACCCTGCTCAGGACTCAAGCAGCGGACGCTGCAGCGCAGATCGGGACGCCGCTGGAGCTCCCCAAGCCGAGGCTTAAGGAAAACACGGCCACATATCCCGATGTTTACGGCAAGGGCCGCGATCTGGTCGTGATCGCCGACGCGACCGGTTTCCGGCAGCAAGTCACCATCGCCGAACGCCCTGTCGGCCCTGTGTCCTTCCGGGTTCCGGTGGATCTGCCGGATGGTCTGTCGTTCAAGAAGAACGTCTCGGGACGCCCTGTCATCGTGGATGAGGACGGCAAGGTACTGACCGAAGTCCGGCCAACGCTCCTGCAGGATGCGAAGGCCGCCGACGCCGATGGCCCGATCGACGCAGGGAAGATCGGCACGGCCACCGTGTCGCTCGCCGAGGACGGCCACAGTCTGGTGTTCACTCCGGATGCGACATTCTTGGCTGACCCGGCGGTCACGTACCCCGTGACGATGGCAGCCGTCGCGGACGACTGGTGGGAAACGGATACCAGCGAATGGCACCTGGGTGGTCAGGACACTTTCGTCAATGACAAGGACTACCAGGACAGCTGGAACAACTTCACCCTCGATAGGATCCTTGTCGGCAAGTCCAACAGCGGTACGGTGCGCTGGCGGAGTTATCTACGCTTCCCCGACGTGCCGGCCGTGTTCGCCGGCAGCAAGGTCGAAAACGCCGATCTGATTCTATGGAACTACCTGTCGAACGACTGTGGAAGCCGAGTAGGTTCCGGTGTCACCGCACGGCGAATCACTTCTGACTGGGATGAGGCGACGCTGACATGGAGCAGCCAGCCGTCCGTCACCAATGAGGGTGCAGACAACGAACCCGGCGCCTACAGCACCGACTGCACCGGATCGATGAACTATGCATGGGATTTGATCCACTCGGTCGATGACATCGTGCAGGCGTGGGTGGACGGCAAGCCCAACTACGGCATTCAGCTGGCGGCCGGCAGTGAATCGGACCTCACCAACTGGCGGCGGTATCGCACCGACGAGGCCGGTGGTTGCACCACGGCTCCGCGCGAGCAGTGCAAGGGCAGGCTGCATCCACCCATCCTCACTGTGGACTTCGAGCTCCCCGAGCCGCCCTTGACGCGCACCACCGTGTACGACGGCATGCCCGAGTTTCCCGAGGATGGCGTCACCTCCGAACTGCTGGAGGAGTACCGAGGCGACGAGATCACCGATGAGAGGGTCCCGCCCGCTAGGGTTTCGCGTGAACAGGCCCTGATTGAGGCCCGCAGCATGGAGGACGTCACCGAGTCCGATCCGGAGACGATGCCGCCCCCACCGGAGGGGCTCACGGACGAACAGATCGCAAACGACCTGAATCCTGATCGCGCGCCCGTGGAGATTCCCACGGAGGAGACCGTGCAGGGGCATTGGGATTTCGACGAGGGTATGGGCACCGTTGCCGCTGATTCCTCCGGGCAAGGGCACAACGCAACGCTGGGAAGTACTGCCGTGTGGACGGAGGGTAAGAACGGCACAGCTCTGTCCAACAGCCCGGCCCCGCGGATGGCCGGCACCTCACGTGCGCAGGCGCGGGCCGTTGCGTCACTGACTGCACTGAGGTCAGGCAAGCCGGTAGAGGTGGTGAGCGAAACCTCCGCAACCAGCATCACCATGGCTCAGCCGGATGGTAAGACCTTCAAGACGGAGATCGCCGCTCGGCCGGTGCGGACCCGTCAAGGCGACGAGTGGGTGCCGATCGATACGACGCTGACGGAGCAGAGTGGCACACTCAGGCCCAAGACCCTGGCCGCTGATATCAAGCTGGAAATTTCAACCGGCGGGATGCATCCGTTCGTGAGGATGTCCGCGAAGGAAAAGCAGTACTCCCTGCGCTGGCCAAGGCCGCTGCCTAAGCCCACGGTCAGGGGCAGCGTTGCCACCTATGCTGATGCTGCCGGGGTCGGGGCCGATCTTGTTGTGACGGCGTTGCCGACTGGATTCCGTTATGAGGTGGTGCTGCGACACCGCCCGTCCAAGCCGCTGGAGCTCCGTATAGGCGTCGAGGACGAGGGACTGACTCTTTCTCAAAGTGAGGGCGGGCACTTGCTCATGAGGGGCAAGGGCAAGGAGCCGGTTGCCCGATGGGCGCGGCCCATCATGACGGATGCCGGTGTCAACAGGGCCAAGCGCGGGCAAGTCAAGATGGCCTTGGCCGACGAGGAACGTCACACGTCCCTGGTCATCAAGCCTGATCAGGCGCTCCTGGCGAAGCCGGACACGGCCTACCCGGTACGAGTGGCCGCTGCGGTCACCGTGCCTCTCAGCGCCGACATGGACGTGACCACGAACGATACTGAAGACTGGCCCGCGTATCCTGACAACCAGTACCTACTGGCCGGTACGATGACGGGCGGGCTGAAGGCCCGCGTACACCTGCAATTCGACACTACGGGTCTCCAAGGCAGCACGGTGACCGACGCCACGCTGGCGATGAATACCGTCGACAGTCATGATTGCGGTGCCACCCTTGCTGATGGCATCCAAGTGGCGCGGATTACCAGCACGTGGACTCCGGACAACCTCTACTGGGACAACAAGCCCACTTACACGACCGAGGACGCATCGACCAACTTCAAAGGTGTCAGCGGCGACTGCGCCCCTTACCCGGACAGCTTGGACTGGAACGTCACCGGCATCGTTCAGGACTGGGCGGCCGGCGCACCCAACCACGGTTTGGTGCTCAAGTCGCCCAACGAAGCGAACATCGACAATTACCGAGTCTTCACGTCCTCCGAAGACACCGACTTCAACCTGCCGCCCAAGCTGATCATTACGACCAGCGGTCCCGCGTCGGCGCCTGCGATCGCCGGACTGCTGATCACGCCCTCAGAAGTCGTATCTGGGACCACTGTTACGACCTCGCTTACGCCGCAGTTGTCCGCTACTGTTTCCGACACGGTCGACGGCGAACTGACCGGGCAATTCGAGATCGAGCACGACCCCTCCGCGACAGAGCAGGGCAGCGGTCAGATCTGGGCGGGAACGTCAGCAGCCGTCGCTTCGGGCGGGCAGGTCACCGTGTCCGTTCCCGCAGGCAAACTCGCCACAGGATGGAAGATTCGGTGGCGTGGCAGGGCGGCCAACACCAGCGCCGGAACAACATCGGCATGGTCTGCATGGCAATCCGTCACCGTGAGTGCGCCATCGCAGGACCCCGAGCCACAGATAGCCGCTCTGCAGATCGAGCCGTCCCAACTGGTGGACGGTACGATTGTGACCACCTCTCTCACCCCTACGCTGCTCGCTCAAGTCACCGGCAACGGCACTCTCCGCGCGGAATATGAGGTAGAGCATGATCCCGCAGCGACAGAGCAGGGCAGTGGCCAGATATGGGCGGCATCAGTAGACGGGCTTCTTCCTGGATCTCAGGCCCGGGTAACGGTACCGGCGGGGAAGCTGGTCGATGGCTGGAAGGTGCGCTGGCGGGCCAGAGCGGTCGCCGAGGGCGCGAGTTCCGCCTGGTCAGACTGGCAGCTGTTCACCGTACGGACCGCACAACCCGGCGGGGAACCATTGGCTCGGACTGCCGGACCGGTTATCCGCACGGATGGCAGTTTCACCGTTGCGGCATGGTTGCGTTGGGCGGATGATCAAGGCGCCTACAAGGTAGTCGAACAGATGGGGACCCATAAGGCTCCCTTCCTTCTGGGTAACGCACCCGAGCGAGGTCTCATTTTCGCCTTCACGAGCGCTGACGCCGTGGACGCAACGACGGAAACGTTGTTCTCCGATGTGGCGCCTCCGGTCGACGAGTGGTTCCACTTGGCCGGCGTATACGAGGCGACGAGCAGGACCGCCACGCTGTACCTGAACGGAACTGAGATAAAGTCAGGAAAGATCAACTTTCCGGCCTGGAACGCTGAGGGGGCGCTTTCGCTCGGCACTGATATGAGCGGAGCCCTTGACGAGGTACGCCTTTATAGCAAGGCCCTGGACGCAGACGAGATCTCGGCGCTCGCAGGTGGTCCGGGGCAAGGTGGTACAGAATCGCGAAAGCGGACCACCGGCCGGCCGGTGGCTGCGGCCAACAATAACTTCGTGTACGATCGCGTCGGCTACGACGAATGCGTGAACGCGAAAGCGTATCGGAGCGCCTATGTGGCCGCCGGCAAGACCAGGCCGGCCATCAATCCCCGAGGCTACACGAAAAACCACTTCTCCTGGTGCACGAAGCAGATTCCGATGCTCGCCGTCGAGGTGTACAATCGCGCCAGGAAGCAGTGGGAAACAACGGACCTTGCTGCAGCCGAACTGGTGACGATCGGGCGTACCTTCCAAGGAAGCCGCGAGATCGAGTTCGACGTCTATATGCCTCGTCTCAACGATGCGGTGATGGGTACTGCCTTCATGGGCAAGAATTTCACCGTCGGGCTGAATGTGACGGGGGATCCCAGTTCGGCCGCCTGTAAACAGGTGGTGAACAGCCAGTATCCCGCAGTGTTCTCTGGGCCCGCACAGTACTGGGCTGGTCGCAAGGTGACCTTCAAGGTCGAGTCACCCGCGTCTGGCTGGGTGCCGGGGCCGAACAACAGGGAGCTCATCGCCACGTGTACGACCCAGCTCACCTTTACGGCTCCGAGCGTCGTCGGTATCCGGTACAACAACAAAACGGCACAGCAGGTCATCCGCTGCGATTCTGCGGAATATATCACCTGGTACCGGTCGGGGTGTATTTTTGCTCACCTCGTACCGTCCATCAAGCTCCGGCAGAAGCAGTTCCCGAACGCATACGCTCACATTTCCAAGGCGTTCTTGGCGCCGGACACCACCGTTCCGGAGACGAACACGACGGATGAGAGGATCTGGCCTCCCAAGACGAGGGTTCCGTTAGGGACTCCCAAGCTCTTCCCTGGGTTCTCGAAAACCAACACCATTCACCGTCTCTACTGGGATGAAAATCGCATAGATCGAAATAGATGGCGATCGCAGCGGATATGCGGCTACAGGTGGCATCCCTGGTGGCAGGGGAGAGATCCCGTGCCTTGGGACCCGGCGGTCCAACAGTGCGACGAGTTCCCCTTCGCCAGCACATACGAAGGATCATGGGCGGTGTGGCAGAAAACGCCTCCTGACGACCCCTGCTGCACATATCCCAAGCGGGCCAACATCACGGTGGACCTGATCCCTGCCCAAGAAAATCAAGCCTGGGGGGCAAACTGGGACACCGGCGGCCTCGGCCGCTTCTACATGGTCGATCGCATCCTGGATGAAGACGATTTCTTCATTCGGCTATATGATTCGAACGACAAGCTGGTGAACGTCAACTGATCATCGGCTGTGCTGGAGTCCGTCCGCTGAGCACATCTTGTGCGGCGGGCGGACTCCAACGTGACGACCCCGTCGCGGTATCAACGATCAGGCCAGAATTGCAGGCGATACATTTCCAAGCCTGATGGAGGGCCGTCCTCGGCGTAGCGCTCGCCCTTGCCTGGCCCCAGGCTGCATCGAACCATCCATGTCCGGTTCGGGGCTCCAAGGTTCAGAACTCGACGCGACGGGCGGCCGAGAGTCTGAACCGGTCGGACAAATCCTGAGCTGCAATACATGCGGCTGGTGATGTCCTTGACCCACCTACCTTGATCACCTGGTGGCCTATCGTCCCAGAGCTCTAGGACGATATCGGCGATATGCCAGTCTGCGGCGCTGCTTTTTATCATCGCTAGGTTGGCCGTCGTGACGAACCAGACTTTTTCATCTCGCAGCCGATGGCCCAGGTCTTCAATTGTCAGCGCGTCAGAGGGTCTATTGGCGGCGCCGTCGCGGTCGACCAGCATAAATTGATATGCGTCTACTTTGATTTCATCTTCGATGCGTTCCAGCAGCTGGGCCATTACTCTTCTTTCGCGTATCCGAGGTGAAGGGTGGTGGGGCAGGAGCGTTGTACGCTTGAAATTGCTAGAGAGTGCGGAGACGGCTTGGTCGCGGACGTCGAGCCGGTGCCCTGGGACATTGCCGTCGAATGATTATACAGAGTCTGTGCTTCTGTTTCTCAGCCGTGATCGAGAGAACTGTGGCCGGCCCGCCAAAAGCACTCGAGGGTGTCCCGGCTCGGGTCATGCTTCCCGTGCACTCGACCGCGGAACCGTTCACGCCGATGAGGGCGAGTCTTCACACGCGACCCAGCAGTGCCTGTGGTCCTGCAAAATGCGATGCACCATCACAGAGCCGGGGTGTCCGGAGCGCACCGGCAAACGGCGCAGAAGTCATGGCGGGCGAGGAGGCAGCCTTGCCGTCTTCTTCGTAGAAGAGGCCGGCATCACGTATCAGAGGCAACCAGCGTTCACTCAATCGACCCTCTTGCAGATTTCCTCTGTGTGTGCGGTGAAGGGTTTCCGGCTGTGTGTTGTTGTTAGTACTCCAGCCGCATTTAGTGATCGATGATTCGTCGCTGTCGCTGGTAATGGCAGCGGCGGGCGCGGGCTTGATGCCGACGTCGCCACTGTGACCAGCGGATTCGATGACTGGCAGGGTGCCGGGGCTGGGCAAGATGAGCATGCAGACGCCGGATCTCGTTGACGGTAAGCGGGATCAGCTCGCCGGAATCGTCACCGTTCGCACCCTCAAGCTGTGATCGTCCCTGTCGGCAGGGCCCCCTGTGTGGCCAGGCCCGAGAAAGCCTCGCCCTGCTGAGCGCCCGTTGCGCCGGGTGGGCCGGCGGCGAGGAAAGCCAGGTGAGCGTGAGCGACCATGGCCAACGTGACGTGCCGATACCAGGCCAGGTGCTTGCGGACCTGGTAATGGTCCAGGCCGACCTCGTTCTTGGTGGCCTGGAAGCATTCCTCCACGCTCCACCGCGATCCCGCCACTCGCACCAGCTCCGGCAGCGCGACCGGGCCGGTGGCCCAGCAGGTGTAGAACGCCAGCTCGCCGGAATCAGTGATGGAGCGGCGGGCCAGCAGCCACTCGGCCGGGCCGAGCGGGATCCACGCCCAGTCGTAGTAGCGGTGGCCCTTGGCACCCTGGCCGCAGGAGTAACGCTGCCACGCCTGCTCCTCCAGCGCGGCGAAGACCTCATCGGCACGCATCTTCCGGCCGGCCAGCACGATCGGGTGGTCACAGGAGACAGCGAACACGTAGCTCAAACCCCGGCTGCGGCACCGCTCACGCAACACGGGGTTGTCGCCGTAGCCCTCATCCGCGGTGAGCCAGGCGAAGGTGAGCAGCGGATCGTCGGCGGCCCGCTCGATCATCCTCCAGGCCAGCTCCGGTTTGGTCGCGAACTCCACCTGCTCCGGGATGCCGGCGTCGGTGCGCCGCTCGGGTGCGGTGAACCAGGAAGCGGGCAGATACAGTTCCCGGTCGATCAGCACCCGTTGCCGGCCGGGGTGCAGGTAGGAGGCGAACACTCCGACCTGACAGTTGGTGATCTTTCCGGCCGTGCCGGTGTACTGGCGCTGCACCCCGGCCGAGCGGCGGCCCTTCTTCTCGAACCCGGTGTCGTCGACCACCAGCACCCCGTCCAGGCACCCGAGCCGCTCGGCGACCTGGGCCCGCAGTGCATCCCGGACCGCATCGACGTCCCAGCGGGCGTGGTTGAGCAGTCGTTGCATCCCGTCGGGTGTCGCGTCTCCGGCGAACTCGGCCAGGGACCAGCCGTTCTTGCGTTCCAGCGAACTCAGCAGGCCCAGCAGGTAACCACGCGCTCTGATCCGCGGCTCACGCCGGCCGAAGAACGGTGCCACTACCTGCGCGAACAGGTCATCGAACGCATCGGCCCATACACGCGGGTCGATTTCGGCTACCGTGGCTGCCACGGCCACCGCCGATCATCTGGATTCCACACACCCACATGATCACTGCGGTGGCCGTCTCACGTCTCAGCCTCGACCAGATCGAGATCTCGAAGTGCGGCTGGAGTATTAGACCGTGGGCTTCGGCCGCCATGTCAGAGCCCATGTGGCGGTGTGCTCCACCCCATTCTTCGGTTCAATCGGTGAGCACTGCACCACTCGGGCGGTGATCTGGGATGGGGAGGTCGATCGCCAGGTCTTTGCGGCGAGGGATCTCTTGATTTCGGCCATCCGCAGATTGTTGGACCGGATTTAGGGGCTGTTTGAGGTGTGGATCTTGGTGATGGCCGGAGGCGGTCCTGGCCATGGCTTGTAGAACTCGGATGCGGCGCGCTTTGATAAGACCGATGCCGAATGGGCCTTGATCGAGCCGCATCTGCTGATGGCGGCCACTGGGCCGCTGCCGCGGCGAGTACATGATCAGTTCAATGAGGCGCCGCCCTCCTGGCCACAACCCGGCCCACCGTGGCCACGACGTCCCGACTCGACAGCGCCGCCACTCACTGATCCTTCCGCACTCCCGCCCGGCCGGGGCAGAAGGGCGGGGCAGCGACGGGGATGCGAGCGTCAGCCGGCGGCGTCGAGGACCTCGCGCGGCTTGCGGGCGGAAGGCCCCAGGCCGGCCCGCCTGAGCACCCGGGCGCGTACAACGCCAACGACCGGCACATCAGCGACAAGCTTCGATCAGCGGTCGATGGCGGCCATGTCGTCCGCGTCGTAGCGCTCGCCGGAGGCCGGAGGGAGGTCGTTCAGGCGGGCGACGTGGCCGGCGGCGGTGTTCTCCGCCAGTCCGGAGACAAGCTCGGTGCCGGGGATGGGCGCGAGTCGTCACCCTGGGCGAGCAGCCAGGCCAAGGCGACCTGTGCGGGCGTGGCGTCGATCTCGGCGGGCAGGCCCGGACCTCGTCGACGATGCGCAGGTTGCGGCACCGGCGCGTACACGATGCACTCCATCCTGCGGCGCTCCCTGCAACGCGTCCGCCCGGACGAAATCCGCAAAGCCCACGAGGTCCTGGCCCGGCACTACGGCGAGCGCGAGGAGTTCACCGCCGAGCTAGAGGCCGCCTACCACCCCAGCCACCTCGACTCCAGCGAAGGAGTCGCGGCCTGGGTCGCGCTGATGGACCGCAGCCTGGCCACCGGCCGCTTCGACCGCTGCCGTGCCCTGGCCACCCTCCTCAGCGACCTGCGCATCGACAGCGACGAGGACAAAGGCCGCTGCCTGTACCGGGTCGCCCGCGCCCACCTCGGCCTCGGCAATTGGGCTGATCAGTGCCTCGCGGGTTGCTGAGTCGGTGATGCCGGCGAGAGCGAGGTACTGGGTGGCGTCAGCTGTGGTGAGGTGGCCGACGAGGCGGTGGTCGATGTACTGGTCAGGGCTGGGGTAGACGGGGCGTTGGGCCATGGCGGGTGGATGCGGCCGGCCGCGAAGGCGATGATCCGGGCGCCGAGGTCGAGGTGGCCGAGCAGGCAGCGCAGCCATTCGTCGCGCATGAGCTTGTCGGCGTGGATGAGGCTGTCGGCGTCACCGATGGCTTCGCCGTAGAACGCTTCGTGGGTGTCGAAGAGGAGCACGATCCGGGCGTGGTCGGCGGTGGCCTCGTTCAGGTCCTGGGCGAACAGGCGTGGCAGCTCATGCAGCAGATCCGGTTCGGGGACGAGGGCGAGGATGTGGTCGGCGTCTTCGTGGGAGAGGCGGCGGCGCATGCGGCGGCGGGTGAAGCTCTCGTCCAGGCGATCGTGGTGTTCTTCGCCACCGGACGTGGCTCGGGTGCGGTCGCGAATGTCGCCGATCAGCACGGCGCGGTCAGCCGGTGGTCTCGGAGTGCGCCCGCCCGGGTGCGGCCCAGCTGCTCAGCAGCCGCAGCGCGTCGGCGGTGGGGGAGCCGGGCTCGACGTTGTAGACGCACAGCATCTGGTCGGTGTCACCGGGCGGCAGGAAGCTCTCGTACGAGAAGTGCAGCTCGCCCACCTCAGGGTGATAGTAGACCTTGGTGCCGTGGGTACGGCGCAGCACCCGATGGTCGTTCCACCAGGTCGTGAACTCGGGCGAGCGCAGCGTCAGCTCACCGACCAGGTCGGCGAGGCGCCGGTCGTTGGGGTAGCGGCCGGCCTCCAGCCGGAGCATCGCCACGGTCTCCGACGCGACCCGCTCCCAGTCGCCCACCCGCTCGCGGGCGGCGGGGTCGAGGAGGTAGTAGCGGGCGAGGTTGCGCTGCGTCGCGGGCAGGGCGTCGAAGTCGGTCAGCACCTGCCGGGCCAGGAAGTTGGCGGCGAGGACGTCCGTACGCCGCCCGACGATGAACGCCGGCACGTGTTCCAGCGTCTGCAAGGTCAGGTGCAGCCCCGGCCTGACCCGCTGCGGAGCCACCGGGGCCCGCCGCGCCGGCGTGGGCCGGGCGAGCAGGTCGAGCAGGTGCTCGTGCTCGGCGGGATCGAGCTGCAGCGCCCGGGAGAGCGACTCGATCACCTCGGGGGACGGCGACCCGGCGCGGCCCTGCTCCAGGCGGGTGTAGTACTCGGTGCTGACGCCGGCCAGCCTGGCCACCTCGTCGCGGCGCAGCCCCGGCACCCGGCGTGCCCGGCCGTCCTCGGGCAGGCCCGTCCCGTCGGGGCTGAGGCGGGCGCGCCGGGAACGGAGAAAGCCGGCGAGTTCGCTCTTGCGGTCCATGTCCTCAGTGTCGCGTGATCTCGGGCGGCCGGGCCGCGCGTAAGTGGCCCTGCCAGTACCTGTCTCCGCAATACCTGCCCGCGCAGGGCCTGCTCAGGCCCCCTTTCCGCAGGGTTTCCGGTGGTGTGCTTGACGTGGGCCGCAAAGCCGGTCCGGTTCACGTTCGTTCTCCACCTGAGGGGTACTCGATGTCCATGATGTCCACCACTTCCGGCCCGCGCACCTACCGCGCCGCCCAGGTCGGCACCGCCGGCGGCCCGTTCAGCATCGTCGAGCGCGAGCTGGCCGAGCCGCAGCCCGGGCACGTCCGCGTCGCCGTCGAGGCGTGCGGGGTGTGCCGGTCCGACTCCGGCTTCGTCAACGCGGGTTTCCCGAACGTGTCGTTCCCGCTGGTCACCGGCCATGAGATCGCCGGGCGCATCGACGCGGTCGGCGACGGCGTCGAGGACTGGAACGCCGGTGACCGCGTGGCGATCGGCTGGTTCGGCGGCAACTGCGGCACCTGCAGATCCTGCCGCGCCGGCGACTTCATCCACTGCACCCGCATGCAGGTGCCCGGCTGGGCCTACCCCGGCGGCTACGCCGAGTACACCACCGTGCCCGCCTCCGCGCTGGCCCGCATCCCCGACCAGCTGAGCGCCGTCGAGGCCGCGCCCATGGGCTGTGCGGGCGTCACCACGTTCAACTCGCTGCGGCGCAGCGCCGCGCGGCCCGGCGACCTGGTCGCCGTCCTCGGCATCGGCGGGCTCGGCCACCTGGGCGTGCAGTTCGCCAACAAGCTCGGCTTCGAGACGGTCGCCGTCGCGCGCGGCGCGGACAAGGCCGACACCGCCAAGCAGCTCGGCGCCCACCACTACATCGACTCCAACGCCGGTGACGTGGCCGGGCGGCTCCAGGCGCTCGGCGGCGCGAAGGTCGTGCTCGCCACCGCCGCCAGCTCCGAGGCGATGACCGCGGCCATCGACGGGCTCGGCAACGGCGGTGAGCTGATCGTGCTCGGTGCGACGCCCGAGCCCATCCAGGTCAGCCCGTTCCAGCTCATCTCGGCCAGCAGGACCGTGCACGGCCACCCGTCGGGCACGGCGAGCGAGGTCGAGGAGACGATGCGGTTCGCCGCGCTGACCGGCGTGCGGGCGCTCACCGAGACCCGGCCGCTCGAGGACGTCGCCGCGGCCTACGACCGCATGATGTCCGGCCAGGCCCGCTACCGCATGGTTCTCACGACCGGCCGCTGACCGCCCCTCCGCCCGCGCTTCCACTTCCACTTCCACTTCCATTTCCGCTTCCGCTTCTGCTTCCGTCGGTGGCCGTTCCCGTTTCCTGTCCCGTCGGCGGCCGTTCCCGTTTCCTGCCCCGTCGGTGGCAGGAAGTGGGGGTCCTAATGTTGTCCCGTCGGTGGCGGGAGGAGGGGCGGGTCCTGTCTCCTGGTGGCGGGAGGTGCGGCAGTGGACTCCGGTCTCGCCCGTGCGATGACGTACGCCGTCCGCCCCTGGATCGACTCCGGTGGGTGGGCGTCGTGCGCGCCTCCGGTGGCACTACGCTGATCGCGTAGGAGATCGCCGGATCTGACGGGGGACCGCCGTGACCGCCCATCGTGCTCCCGACCACCCGAAGCTGGGTGATCATCGCGTTCTCGACCGGCTGGGCGAGGGCGGCCAGGGCACGGTCTACCTGGCGGAGTCGCCGGGCGGGGCGCGGGTGGCCATCAAGGTGCTGCACGCCTCGCTCGCCGCCGACCCGGAGACGCGCCGCAGGTTCCTGCGCGAGGCCGAGGTCGCCGGGCGGGTCGCCCCGTTCTGCACGGCCAAGGTGCTCGGCACGGGGCTGGCGGGCGAGCAGCCGTACATCGTCAGCGAGTACGTGCCGGGGCCGTCGCTCGACGAGCTGGTCAAGCGCGACGGCCCGCGCACCGGCAGCGGTCTGGAACGGCTGGCGGTCGCCACGCTCACCGCGCTGGCCTCGATCCACGCGGCCGGCATCGTCCACCGCGACGTCAAGCCGGGCAACGTGATCCTCGGCCCCGAGGGGCCCGTCCTCATCGACTTCGGCATCGCCAGGGCGCTCGATGCCCGCACCAGCAGCGGCCTGGTGGTGGGCACGCCGTCGTACATGTCGCCCGAGCAGCTCTCCGACCAGCGGCTCACGCCGGCGTCCGACATGTTCTCGTGGGCCGGGACGATGGTGTTCGCCGCGACCGGACGCGCGCCGTTCCGCGCCTCGACGGTGCCCGCGACGCTGCACGCCGTGCTGCACGGCGAGCCCGACCTGACGGGGGTGCCCGAGCCGCTGCGCGGGCTGGTGGCGGCCTGTCTGGCCAAGGATCCTGCCGCGCGCCCGTCCGCCGGCCTGCTGCTGCGCGACCTCACCGGCGGCGAACGACCGGCGGCCGGGGCATCGGGGCCGGGCACGCTGGTCGATCTGCCGACCGAGCCCACGCGCCGCAGACGTCTGTCGGGCAAGTGGGCCGGTGCGGCGGCGGTCGCGGCGGCGCTGCTGGTGACGGCGGGTGTGCTGGTGGCTCCTTCGTGGTTCGATACGAAGGCCGCGGCCGTCCACCTGGTGCCGGGCCCGACCCTCGACGTGGAGGCGTACGAGCACATCGACGTCGCCGACGCGTTCACCGCCGACACCACGGGCCGCTACACCGCCTACGGGCCGTTTCCCGACAACGAGGTGCTGCCGCGCACCTCGGCGGGCGGCGGGGCCTGCACCGGCACCGGCGACAGCCCGTACTTCGGGCTCATGGCCGGGCCCGTGCTCTCCTCCGGCCAGGCGGTGGTGACGGTGACGTTCGGCTCGTTCGCCGCCACCGGCGCGGAGGAGGACAGCGTCTTCGTCGGCTGGATCAAGGACGCCGACGACTACATCACCGCCTGGTACAACAACAGCCGCGGCACCACCGGCTTCGACGTGCGGGTGGACGGCGAGCTCCGCACCGACGTGCCCGTGCAGATCCCGCACCGCTTCAGCCCGGGCGAGCGCCTGGCGCTGGTGCTGTCGGAGGCGACGATCACCGCGTACGCCGAGCACCAGGGCAGGTTCCAGCGGCTGCACACCGCGCCCATCAACGGCCTGCTCACCACCGACGAGGAGAGGCGGAGCTACCGCTACGGCTTCGGCCTGCGCGCCACCAGAGGCACGGTCTCGATCAGCCGCCTGGAGGGCCGCAGCGTGGAGGGCTGAGCTGGATCGAGACCTCGGCCCGGTCGCCGGTGACGGGGAACGGGCGAGGATCCTCGGGACACCGTGTGACCTGCTGATATGCGCGTACAAGGCGGTCTGCGGCCTGGTTGGCGCTCCAGGTCGATGGCCGAAGTGGTGGTGACATTGGGATAAGTTGTCCGATGGATCATGATCGATCTGCGTCACCCCAGAAGGAAGATGAGAGTGACCAATCGTCTGGCGCGTTGGGTGGCCGGGATCCTGGTGTCGCCGGCCATCGTCTCCTGTTCCGCGCCGGTCACCGACCCGCTGCTGAAAGACCCGGCCCAGTGGCCGCTGATGACGTTGCGAGGATTGACCGAACACGGAGAGCTGCCCGAGCAGGCCGAGCACCCGCTGGCGCAGATCAAGGTCGGCTCCTACGACATGATCGCCTGGGTCAACTCCGAAGGCCATTGCGGGCTGTCCGGCTCCGACTGGACCCTCGACCTCGACCTCACCGCCAACCAGGGCCATCCGGCCCGGCAGCAGGGCTTCTCCGGGCCCATGGAGGCGGCCGTCAGCGGTTCGCGGGAGAGCGAGGCCAGCCTGTTCTGCACCCGTACCAGGATGCTGATCAGAGTCGAGGGGCAGACGAGCGACCCGTTCGTCTCCGGAGACGCGGTGGCGCAGATCGTGGACGGCGGGCTCAACGCCGTCGTCGGCCCGCAGGAGGCGCAGCGGGAGTCCCTCCCGCGCGCCCCCATCACAGTGGCGGGTCCCGGCGTCAATCCGCTGGTCTGAGCATCGGGGTCAGCGCGCCGACGGCAGCCGCGGCGCGTGGCGGGCCGGCTCGAGCCGCTCGTGGAAGCCGCCGTCGGGGGAGCGGACGATGACGCCGCTCTCCACGCCGTGCTCGGCGGCCTCCTGCTCCGCCTGCCGCAGCGCCAGGCAGATCCACCGGGTGACGACGAAGGCGACGACGGGGCCGAGGAGCACCGCGTACCTGAAGAAGATCGTCACCGCCTCGACGGTCAGGTGGAAGTGGTGCGCGAGCTGGTCGTTGGCCGCCGCCGCCCACAGCAGGCCGTAGAAGGTGATGCCGGCGACGGCGAGCGCGGTCTTGACGGGCTTCTCGCGCGGCCGGTCGAGCAGGCCGGGCGGGGGCAGCGGCCGTCCTCGCCGCGCCGCGACGATGCGCTCGATCATCGGGTACGCGGCCAGCGCGCCGAAGAACGCGCCCGGCACCATCACGGTCGGTACCAGCACCGCGAGGCTGAGCGTGTAGCCGCCGACGGTCAGCTCCCAGCCCGGCATGATCCGCAGCGCGCCGTCGAGGAACCCCATGTACCAGTCGGGCACCGCGCCCGCCGAGATCTGCGTCGGCCTGGCCGGGCCGTACAGCCAGATGGGGGCGATCTGGAAGCCGAACCCCAGGATGACGAGCATGCCGGCCGTGGCGGCGGCCATCAGCGGGCGGCCGCCGCGGCGCACCGGCAGCGCGGCGACGAAGCGCGTGTGGCCGTTCCTGCGCAGCATCAGCTCGCGGGCGATCAGCAGCGCGCCGATGACGAGCGACAGCAGCAGGTGCCCGCCGTACAGGACCGGGACGACCTGCTCGCCGGGGAAGCCGGAGCCGAACAGCAGGGACGCCAGCCACGTCCCCACCACCGGCACCGACTGCAGGACCGAGACCATCAGCCACAGGCTGCCGCCCGACAGCATGTCGTCGGGCAGCGCGTTGCCGGTCTCGCCCGCGAACATGCCGAGCCCCAGCAGCGCCACCCAGATCAGCCACTGCCGCGTGCGCGGCCGGCGGAACGCGCCGGTGAGGAACATGCGCAGCAGGTGGAGCACGACCGCCGCCACGAACACCAGCGCCGCCCAGTGGTGCATCTGGCGGATGAGCAGGCCACCGCGCACCTCCAGGCTCAGCTGCATGGCCGAGTCGAACGCCCGGCTGACCAGGACCCCGCGCAGCGGCCCGTACGAGCCGTCATAGGTGACCTGGGTCATGGCGGGGTCGTAGAACACCATCAGCACGGCCCCGGTCACGGCAAGGACGACGAACGACCACAGGGCGATCTCGGCGAACATGAACGACCAGTGCGAGAGCTGGACCGAGCGGCTGACCGGCGATGAACGCATACGGGCCTCCCCTCCGAGGTGGTTACACCGTGGAGACGGCATAGCGCCGAGATATGTGACGGAAAGACAGGCTTTGGTGGCGGTGATCCGCGTCACTTACGCGCCGACCTGGCGATACGCCTGAAAGGCCGGGAAAAAATCGGTCGCCTGGACGGGCGGCGGACGGCACCATATCGAGGTCTGCGTCGGCGATCGGGGGAGGGCGGATGACTGTGCCGGAGACCGCGGAAGATCCCTCCGTAAGGAAATCGGCGATCGGGCTAGCGCTGCGTTACTACGCCGGCGAGATGCGCCGGCTCTGGCCGATCGCGGTGCCCACGCTGCTGCTGCCCGCGCTGGGCAACATCTGCCTGTACTACCTCGCGCCGCTCGCCGTGGCCGGGCTCGTCGGCCATCTGGCGGGCGACGGCGACGGCACGCTGCCCGCGCTGCTGCCGTACGTGCTCGGCTTCGGCGGCCTGCTGCTGGCCGGCGAGACGCTGTGGCGGCTTGGCCTGCACTTCATGAACCGCACCGACTCGCGCGGCGTCGAACGGCTGGCCATCATCGGCATGGACGAGCTGCTGGCCAAGGACGCCGCGTTCTTCCACGACAACTTCGCGGGCGCGCTGACCAAACGGGTGCTCGGCTTCGCGAACAGGTTCGAGGAGTTCGTCGACACGCTGACGTTCTCCGTCATGGCCAAGCTCGTCCCGCTGGCCTTCGCCTCCGTGGTGCTGTGGCAGTATCACCCGCTGCTGGTGGTCGTGCTCATCGGCCTGCTGATCGTCACCGGGGTGATCGTCGCGCCGCTCATCCGCCGCCGCCAGAAGCTGGTGGACGCGCGCGAGGCCGCACGCGTGCACGTGTCGGGCCACGTCGCCGACGTGCTGTCCAACATGGACACCGTACGCGCCTTCGCCGCCGAGCGCCGCGAGGCCGCCGAGCACCGCGTCAAGCTCGCCGAGCAGCAGCGGCTCACGCTCCGCTCGTGGGACTACGGCAACCTGCGGGTGGACACCGTCGTGTCCCCGCTGTCGGTCCTCGGCAGCTCGCTCGGCCTGCTGCTGGCCGTGGGACTGCGGGGCGGGCTGGGCGTCGAGGCGATCGTGGTGACGTTCACGTACTACACGAACGCCATCGGCATCATGTTCGAGTTCAACCAGATCTACCGGCGCATGGAGAGCATCATCACCGAGGCGGCGCAGTTCACCGAGCTGCTGCTCACGCCGCCCAAGGTGATCGACCCGCCCGACCCGCTGCCGCTGCGTCCCGCCGACGCCTCGGTGCGCTTCGAGCGGGTGACGTTCTCGTACAAGAGCGGCAGCCCGCTGTTCGAGGACCTCGACCTCGACATCCCCGCCGGCGCCAAGATCGGGCTGGTCGGGCAGTCGGGCGGCGGCAAGACCACGCTCACCCGGCTGCTGCTGCGCCTCATGGACATCGACTCAGGCCGCATCCTCATCGGCGGCCAGGACATCTCCCGGCTGCGCCAGGCCGACCTGCGCAGCCTCATCGCGTACGTGCCGCAGGAGCCCGCCATGTTCCACCGCACCGTACGCGACAACATCGCCTTCGCCCGGCCGGGCGCCACCGACGCCGAGATCAAGGCCGCGGCCGAGGCGGCGCACGTCATGGAGTTCGCCGACTCGCTGCCCGACGGCCTCGACACGCTGGTCGGCGAGCGCGGCGTCAAGCTCTCCGGCGGCCAGCGGCAGCGCATCGCGCTGGCCCGCGCCATCCTGCGCGACGCGCCGATCCTGCTGCTCGACGAGGCCACCAGCGCGCTCGACTCCGAGAGCGAGATCCTCGTCCAGGACGCGCTGTGGCGGCTCATGCAGGACCGCACCGCGGTCGTGGTCGCGCACCGGCTCAGCACGGTCGTCCGCATGGACCGCCTGGTCGTGCTCAACAAGGGCGCCATCGTCGAACAGGGCACCCACGCCGAGCTGCTGGAGGCCGACGGCGCGTACGCCCGCCTGTGGCGGCATCAGTCCGGCGGCTTCCTGGTGGACGACGACGCGCCCGGCGCGCTCTCCCACTGACCGCCGCCGGTCAGCCGCGGATCGGTGAGACCCCGGCTACCGAGGGGGAGCGTGGTCGCGCAGCGCGGCGCGGGCGCGGGCGGCCATCGCCTCGTCCACCATCTCGCCCTCGAACACGATCGCGCCCGCGCCGCGCGCCTGCGCCGCCTCCACGGCGGCGACCAGCCGGGCGTAGCGGTCCAGCTCCTCGGGGCCGGGGGAGAAGACCTCGTTGATCACCGGTACGTGCGAGGGGTGGATGGCCAGCATGCCCTCGTACCCGAGCGAGCGGTTCTGCTCGGCGAAGGCGCGCAGCCCGTCGAGGTCGCCGATCGCGGTCCACAGCCCGGCGACCGGGCACGGCACCCCGGCCGCCCGCACATCGAGCAGCACGCGCGAGCGCAGCTCCAGGGTCTCGGTGCCCGACGGGCTCCACCGGTAGCCGACCGCGCGTTCCACGTCGCCGCCCTTGCCGGTGACCGCGCCCAGGTAGGCGACGCGCGGCGCGGCCCGCCCGATCTCGTACGCCCCGCGCAGCGCGGCGGCGCTCTCCAGCAGCGGTACCAGCGCGACCCGCCCCTCGGGCATGCCGTGCTCGCGCTCGCACCAGGTCAGCATGCGGTCGGCGAGCACCACGTCCTCAGGACCGCGGGTCTTGGGCAGCAGCACGCCCGCCAGGCCGGGGCGGGCGACGGCGCGCAGGTCCTCGGCGGCCGCCCAGCGGTCGAGCGGGTTGATCCGCACGAAGATCGCCATCGTGCCCGAGGCGTTCGCGACGGCCTCGGCCACCCGCTCCCTGGCCGCCGCCTTCCCGCTCTCGGGGACGGCGTCTTCGAGGTCGAGCACGGCGGCGTCGGCTCCGGCTGCCTCCGCCTTGGCCAGCCACTCGACCTTGTTCCCCGGCACGAAGAGCAGCGAGCGCAGCTTGGGACGGTCAGATGACACCGCGCTTCTCCAGGTCGTCGATCTCCCGGCCGTCGAGGCCGAGCCATTCGCGGTAGACGAGGTCGTTGTCCTGCCCGAGCGCCGGGCCGGTGCGCCAGACGTTCCCCGGCTCGCGGTGGAAGTGCGGCAGCGCCGCCTGCATGCGGACGGGGCCCAGGTCGGGGTCGTCCACGGTGACGATGTCGCCGCGTTCGGCGTAGACGGGGTCGGCGGCGATGTCCGCGACCGTGAACACCCGCGAGGCGACCACCTCGGCCTCGGCGAACGCCCGCAGGCACTCCTCGGTGCCGCGCGCGGCCACCCACGACCGCAGCTCGCGATCCAGCCGTTCCCGGCCGGCGAGCTGCTGCTCGGTGGTGGCGTACTCGTCTTCGGGCAGGCCGAGCAGGCGTACGACGTTCAGCACCGAGCGGCGCGTCGCCGACGTCACGGTGATCCAGTCGCCGTCGCCCGACAGGTACGTGTTGATGACCGCCGCAGGCGCCACCGCGAGCTGGTTGCCCGACCTGCCGGGCACCACGCCGAGCTGGTCATGGGCGATGACCTGCCACTCGACCAGCCGGAACAGCGGCTCGAACAGCGCGAGGTCGATCCACTCGCCGTCGAAGTCCGGGTCGCCGGCGCGCCGGTGCAGGGCGGCGAGCACCGCGTACGCGCCCATCAACCCCGTCACCGCGTCGCCGTGGGAGAACCCGGTGTGCACCGGAGGTCCGTCCGGGAACCCGGTCAGGTGCACGACGCCGCTGCGCGCCTCGCCGACCTTGCCGAAGCCGGGCGCGTCCGCCTTCGACGACGTCGCGCCGAACCCGGAGATCTGCAGCAGCACCGCCTTCGGGTTGATCCGGTGCACGGCCTCCCAGTCCAGCTCCCAGGCCCGCAGCCGGGACGCGCGCAGCGTCACGATCACCACGTCGGCCCAGGCGACGAGCCGGTGCGCGACCCGCCGGCCGTCCGGATCGTGCAGGTCCAGGGTCACGGAACGCTTGTTGCGCCCGGCGACCTTGAACCACAGCGGCACGCCGTCCTTGGTGGGGCCCATGGCGCGGGCGGCGTCGCCGCAGCCCGGCGGCTCGACGTGGACGACGTCCGCCCCCTGGTCGGCCAGCATGGACCCGGCCAGCGGCCCGGCGACCACGTGAGCGAACTCCACCACCTTCAGTCCACGCAGTTGCCCGCGCTGTTCAGAGGCCACGCATGAGCTCCTTCGTCCGGTACGGCTGGCTTCATGGTGCCCATTCGGAGAAATGCAGGTCCAGCACGAAATTTCGATAAATTCATGCGCTTATCGCATAGGTAGCTGTGTGCCTGCAGGCAGGGTGGGGCGGACAGCGGGTGATCCAGGAGACGCCGGTGCGGTGAGACGGGTCTGCGGGTGATCCGGCCCGCCGGTGCGGTGGGGCGGGTCAGCGGGTGATCCAGGAGGCGCCGGGCGGGACGTCGCGGCCCTCGGCGCGCGCCTCCTCCAGCAGGTCGAGGAAGGCCGCGGCGGCGGGCGGCAGCGTACGGCGGGCCCGGACCACGACGTCCAGCCGCCGCTCGACCACGGGCGCGACCAGCTCCCTGTGCACCACCCGGCCGGGCCCGAGCAGCGGCAGCACCAGCGCGGGCAGCGCCGACACGCCCAGCCCGGCCGCGACCAGGCCGCCCACCGTGGCCACGTTGCTCGCCTCGGCCGCCGGCGCCGCCCCGGCCCCCGCCTGCGCGAACGCCGCGTCGGTGAGCCGCCGGACGCTGGACTCCGGCCCCACCGCGAGGAACGGCTCGGCGGCCAGGTCCTCCCAGGTCAGCTCGTCACGTTCGGCCAGCGGATGACCCTCGGGCAGGACGGCGCGGAACCGGTCGCGGATCAGCGGACGGTGTTCGAGCCGGTCGGATGCGGCCCCCACGGTGGTCACCGCGAAGTCGGCGTCCCCGGAGAGCACCCGGCCGAGCACGGCCCGCTCAAGCCCGTCCATGATCCGCACGCTCACCTCGGGCCGCTGCCGCCGGAACGCGGAGATCAGGCCGGGCAGCAGCACGGCGGCCACGGACGGCAGCGTGGCCATGGCCACCACGCCCGACTCGCCGAGCAGGTACCGCCGCAGCTCCTTCATGCCGGAGCGGTGGGCGTCCACGATCTGCTCGGCCACCCGCAGCGTCTCCACCCCGGCGGCGGTGAGCTGCACGTTCCTGGTGTCGCGCTCCAGGAGCCGGACGCCCAGCACGCGTTCGAGGTCGGCGACGGCCCGGCTCAGCGTGGACTGCGAGAGGTGAAGCTGCGCGGCGGCGGCGGTGAACCCGGCCGACTTGGCGACGGCGACGTACGCGGCGAGCTGCCGCAGAGTGGCATCCACGCCCGCAACTCTTGCGCATGCTGCATGGATAAATCCAGTTTTGATGGTGGACGCGAAACGCGGGGTGCTCGGACACTTGCCCGTAACCTCCCGGACCCGGAAAGGACCCCGATGATCGCGCTCCTGGGTTTTCTCACCATCGGCCTGTTCCTGGCGCTCACCATGACCAAGCGCATCTCGGTCCTCACCGCCCTGGTGCTCGTGCCGGTGGCGGCGGCGCTGATCGGCGGGTTCGCGTCCGACCTGGGCCCGATGATCCTCGAAGGCCTCGGCAAGGTGGCGCCCACCGGCATCATGATCGCCTTCGCGGTCCTGTACTTCAGCCTCATGATCGACACCGGCCTGTTCGACCCGCTGATCCGCGGCATCCTGCGCCTGGCCAAGGACGATCCGCTGCGCATCGCGGTCGGCACCGCCGTCATCACGATGTGCGTGGCGCTCGACGGCGACGGCGCCTCCACGTTCCTCATCACCGTCTCGGCGCTGCTGCCCGTCTACCGGCGGCTCGGCATGAGCCCGCTCGTGCTCACCGGTGTGGTCTGCCTGGGCGCGGGCGTCATGAACATGGTGCCGTGGGGCGGTCCGACGGCCCGCGCGATGGCGGTGCTGAAGCTCGACGGCTCGCAGGTGTTCACGCCCGTGCTGCCCGCGATGGGGGCCGGGATCGCGTGGGTGCTGGTGGCGTCGTTCCTGATCGGGCTGCGCGAGCGCCGCCGCCTCGGGACCGTCGCGCTGCCCGCGGATGCGCAGGCCGGCCCCGCAGAGGCGCGGGCCGTGGGTGACGGTCCCGGCACCCCGCTCGCCCCGGCCCGCAAGGGGCGGCTGCTGACCGCGTTCAACCTGGTGCTGACCCTCGCCCTGCTGGTGTGCCTGGTGCTGCAGGTGATGCCGCTGCCGGTGCTGTTCGTGCTCGGCTTCACCATCGCCGCCGTGGTCAACCTGCCCACCTGGGACAAGCAGCAGGAGCTGCTCGAACGGCACGGCAAGAGCGTCGTCCTCGTCACCACCATGATCTTCGCCGCGGGCGTGTTCACCGGCGTGCTGACCGGCACCAAGATGATCGACGAGATGGCGACGGCGTTCGTCGGCCTCATCCCCGAGTCCTTCGGCGGGCACCTGCCGGTGCTCGTGGCGCTCACCGGCATGCCGCTCAGCCTCGTCTTCACCCCCGACGCGTACTACTTCGGCGTGCTGCCCGTCCTGGCGCAGACCGCGAGCGGCTTCGGCATCGACTCCGCCGAGATCGCCAGGGCGGCCATCCTCGGCCAGATGACCACCGGCTTCCCCCTGAGCCCGCTCACCGCCGCCACGTTCATCCTCGTCGGCATGAGCGGCGTGCAACTCGGCCAGCACCAGCGCTTCATCTTCGGCTGGGCGTTCGCCACCACGGCCGTCATGACCGTGGTCGCGCTCGCCACCACCGCCATCTCACTGTGAGGAGTCCCCGCCCCATGTCGCCCGCGCGCGTCCTCGCCGCCGCACTGACCGCCGCCCTGACGCTCCCGCTCACCGCCCACGCCCCGGCCTCCGCCGCGACAGGCGGCGAAACCCCCGCCGACCCCTTCTTCTCCTACGACCGTCCCGCCACCTACGCCGTCCGCACCGAACGCGTCTCCGTCCCCCTGCGCGACGGCGGCCACCTGGCCTGCGACCTGCACCGGCCCGACGCGGGCGGCCGCTTCCCCGTGATCGTCTACGACTACACCGCGTACGACGACCTCGCGAACCTCGGCAAGGCCGCCGCCTACTACGTCACCCGCGGCTACGTCGCCGCCGTCTGCAACGCCCGCGGTTCCGGTGACTCGCCAGGACGCCTCGACCCGTTCAGCGCGCAGGAGCAGCACGACAACTACGACCTCATCGAGTGGCTCGGCACGCGGCCCTGGTCCACCGGCAAGGTCGGGCAGATGGGCCTCAGCTACGGCGGCCACTCCACGCTGCTCGTCGCCGTCAACAAGCCGCCGCACCTGGCCGCGATCATCCCCGTGGACGGCATCAGCGACTGGTACGAGAACACCATCTACCGCGGCGGCATCTACTCCGCCAGGATCCGCGACTGGCAGCGGCAGGTGGCCCCCGACACCCTCACCACCTACGCCCGGCATCCGCTCTACGACGACTACTGGCGCGAGCGCAGCGTCAAGGCCCGCTGGGAGAACCTCGACGTGCCCACCCTGGAGATCGCCGGCTGGCGGGACAGGTACCGGGCGGGCATGGTGGAGAACTTCCTGGCCAGGCCGGGCAACGTGTGGCTGGTGGCCGGGCCTTGGGAGCACGGCTGGCCCGCCGGTCAGCCCGCCGCCATCGGCAACGGCGCCTACCTCGCCTGGTGGGACCGCTGGCTCGCCGGTCGCGACGACGCGCCGCTGCCCGCCGCCAAGGTGACGTCGTACGAGATGGAAGGGGCGGGCTGGAGGCAATTCCGCAGCTGGCCGCCGCCCGGCGCCCGCACGCGCAGGCTCGGTCTGAACGCCGACGGCACCATCACCGCCCGCCCCGGCGCCCAGGCCACCAGGACGTTCACCGTCAACACCGACCCGGGGCCGGGGACCGCCGGTGAGCGGCTCACCTTCCAGACCGAGCCCTACCAGCGTGACCTGGTGCTGGCCGGGGACATCACGGCCAGGGTCAAGGCCGCGTTCACCGCCGCCGACGGCAACATCGCCGTCATCGCCGAGGACGTCGCACCCGACGGCACCGCCACCCGCATCACGCAGGGCTGGCTCAAGGCGAGCCACCGCTTCGGCCACGAGCGGGCCGTCCCCGTCCGGCCGGGCAGGACGTACGAGCTGGACGTCACCACCTGGCCGGTCCACTACCGGCTGGCCGCCGGGCACCGCCTGCGGATCACCGTGGCGAGCGACGACTACCCGGAGATCGACTCCGACGCCCCGGCCGGGCAGGTGAAGCTGCGCCTGGGGCGCGGCGGCACCGAACTCCGCCTCACCACCCGCTGACCGCGACCGGCCGCCGGGCGGCTCGGTGCTCGGCCGGTGACCCGGCTGGGCGGCTCGACCCCCGGATGTGGCCCGGCCGGGGGAGTCAGGCCGATGTCTCGGACGCGGCGCTCAGCGCGGCCAGGTCGGCAGAGGTGAGCCGGAGGCCGGCGGCGGCCACGTTCTCGGCGAGGTGGTCGAGCGAGCCGGTGCCGGGGATCGGCAGCGTCACCGGTGAGACCGCGAGCAGCCAGGCCAGGGCGACCTGCGCCGGGGTCGCCCCGTGCCGCGCCGCGACCTCCGCCAGGCGAGTCTGGTCGATCGACGGACGCCCGCCGCCCAGCGGGAAGTACGGCACGTACGCGATCCCCGCCCGCTCGCACTCCGCGAGCACCGCGCGGTCGCCCTGGTCGTGGACGCTGAACGCGTTCTGCACGGCCGCCACGGGTGCGATCGACCTGGCCTCGGCGAGCTGGGCCGCGCTGACGTGGCTGAGCCCGAGATGCCGGATCAGCCCCTCACTCCGCAGCTCCGCCAGGGCCGCGAACCGCTCGCCGATCGGCTCGTCGCCCACCGGCCCCAGCCCGCCGACCCGCAGGTAGACCAGGTCGAGCCGGTCCACCCCGAGCCGGCGCAGGTCGTCCTCGACCAGGCCGCGGAGCTGGTCCGCGCGTGCCTCGCCGGCCGGGGCGAGGTTCGCCCCGAGCAGCGGGCCGACCTTGGTGGCGATCACCAGATCGTCCGGGTACGGCGCCAGCGCCCGCCTGATCAGCTCGTGCGCCCGCAGGTCGCCGAAGCCGTAGAAGCCGGCCGTGTCGATGTGGTTCACGCCCAGCTCCACGGCGCGGCGCAGCACGGCGACGCCCGCCTCGGAACCGCGCGCCGAGCGTCCGAGCGCGAGCCGCATCGCGCCGAAGCCGATCCGGTTCACCGGCGTCTCACCGCCCAACGGGAAGGTCGTCATCGGGCGCCTCACTTTCCGTAGCAGGCCGCGACGGCGGCGAACGCCGGCTTGGGGTCCCACCGCAGGCCGGGGTAGGTGTCGCCGTCCCGGTCCGCGTACACCTTGACGATGCCGAGGCTGGCCAGGTCGAGGTCGTCGCGCGGGTCGCCGTCCGGTCGGTGCGGCAGCGCGGGGAGCGCGAACGTGTGCACGAACGCCGAGTCCACGCCCTCCGCCTCGAAGATCTCCAGCAGCTCCCGCAGGTAGGTGGCCTGGCCCTCCTCGTCGCGCTCGTACTCACCGGTCAGGCGCACCGGGAGGCCGGTGACCTCGTCGTACTCGACGATCTCCATGCTGCGGGGCGCCACGTCGGCGGCGCCGCGCCAGGTCGCCGTGCCGAACCCGGTGATCGCGACCGGCCTGCCCTGGGCGACCAGGGCGCGCACGCCCTCCTGGAAGCGGTCGGCGACCTCGGCCGAGCGGATCAGCTCGATCGTGACGAAGTCGAACAGCGACCAGTCCACGGGCTCGAAGGGGATCGCGGCGTAGGTGACCTTGCCGCCGAAGCGCTCGCGGACCACGGTCGCGGCCTCGGCGAGGAACGCGGCGACCCGCTTGCCCGCCTCGGCGACGAGCTCGCGGCGGTTCAGCAGCGCGTCGAGCCGTTCCTTCAGGGTGTCGCCGGGCAGGAAGCCGCGGTCCATGACGGTCAGCTCGCTGCCCGCCACGAACACGACCTCCGCGCCGGACCGCCGGATCCGCTCCGCCCGCTCGGCGCAGTCGGCGAACAGCGCCAGCATCTCCTCAGCCGTCAGCTCCAGCGGGTACGGCGAGAACCACACCTCGAGGCCCAGCTCGGCGGCGCAGGCGGCGGCGCGCTCCAGGCGTTCCGGGTCGCCGCCGACGAGCTGGACGGCGGTGCAGTGCAGGTCGTCGCGGATGATCTCCAGCTCGCGCCGGACCACGTCGAGGTCGAAGCGCTCGACGGTGCCCGACCCGCCGGGGACGAAGCCGGTGTCGTAGCTGATGCCTTTGGCTCGCATAGTGCCGTCCTTTCGTGTTCGAGGGGGCATCAGCGTACGGACGAAAATTGCGTGCGCGCAAGTTTGCGTGAGTGCAAGTTTTCTGGCATGGTGGGGGCGTGATGGCGAGGCGTACGGGGTTGCGCGAGCAGAAGAAGCAGGCCACCCGGAAGGCGCTGCGCGAGGCCGCGCTGCGGCTGGCGCTCGAACGCGGGCCCGACAACGTCCGCGTGGACGACATCGCCGAGGCCGCCGGCGTCTCGCCGCGGACGTACAACAACTACTTCGCCAGCCGCGAGCAGGCGATCGTCGCCGCCGTCACCGCCGAGCGCGAGAGCCGCGTGGCGGAGGCCGTGGCCGCCAGGCCGCCGTCCGTACGCCTGGCCGACGCGGTCATCGACGCGATCGTGGAGCAGTACACCGATCCCGGCGAGGAGCATGCGGCCGCACTGCTGATGATCACCACCCGGCCCGCGCTTCGTGAGGCCTTCGTCGACGCTCCCGCCTCGATGGAGCTCCCCCTCGCCGCCGCCATCGCCGCCCGCCTCGCCGCCCGCCGGGAGGGCGGGGAAGCCGCCGACGCGGCCCGCGACAGTGGTGCCGATCGCGACGACGCCGGGAGCGACGACGACGATCGCGAGCACACCGCGCGCGTTCTGGCGGCCGCCGTGGCCGCCGCGGTGCGGGTCGCGATCGACCGGTGGGTGGGGCGGCCGGGTGCGGCCTCGGCCTCCGGGCTGGTCGTGCCGTCCGGGTCGCTGCCCGGCCTGCTCCGTGCCTCCCTCGCGCCCCTCGTCCCGGCTCTCGACGCGGCCGAACGCTGATCGCGCCGAGCCGTCGCGCGGGCCTTCGACGTGGCCTCCAGGTGATCGCGCACGGCTCTTGACGCGGGCCTCCAGGGGATCGCGCGCGGCTCCCGACGCGGGCTTCCAGGGGATCGCGCGCGGCTCTCGGCGCGGATGGAAACCGATCGCGCGCGATCTTCGGCGCGGTTGACGGCAGATCGTGCCGAACCCCTGCGTGGCCGCGCGATCGGCGATCCCTATCGCCCCGCCTCTCCGCACAATGTCCTATGGCAGGCGGTTAGCAAGTCTTGACATGACATGTCATAGGGAAACAGACTCTCCGCTAACCATTAAGCACTTGGCGTCAAACCGGAGATGTCCCTCAATGTCCGGGAAGGGTACGGATCGCCCCGCGCCGATCGTCCGGTGAGCGGCGTAGGAGAAACCATGGCCACCCCCACCAAGCTGGCGACCACCGGCACTCCCAAGCGACCACGCGACGACACGCGATTGGCGCTCCTGTTCATCCTCCCCGCGCTGATCGGCTTCCTGGTCTTCCTGCTCTGGCCGACGCTGCGCGGCATCTACCTCAGCTTCACCAAGTTCAACCTGCTCACGCCCGCCCGCTGGACCGGGCTGGACAACTACGTGCGCATGGTCGAGGACCCGGTCTTCTGGAACGCGCTGGGCGTGACCGTCTACTACGTGGTGGTCAACATCGGGATCCAGACGATCCTGGCGCTGATCATCGCGGTGCTGATGCAGCGGCTGACCCGCAAGACGTGGCTGCGCGGGCTGGTGCTGACGCCGTACCTCGTCTCGAACGTGGTCGCGGCGCTGATCTTCCTGTGGATCCTCGACTACCAGCTCGGCATCGGCAACACGGTCCTCGAGCTGCTCGGGCTCGACCGGATCGCGTTCCTCGCCGACTCCGCCTGGGTCATCCCGACCGTGGCGCTCATCAACGTCTGGCGGCACGTCGGCTACACCGCGCTGCTGATCTTCGCGGGCCTGCAGACGATCCCCGCGACCGTGTACGAGGCCGGCCGCGTGGACGGCGCCTCCGAGCTGCGCCTGTTCAGGAGCATCACGCTGCCGCTGCTGCGGCCCATCACGGCGGTCGTGCTGATCATCAGCGTCGTGGGCTCGTTCCAGGTGTTCGACACCATCGCGATCGCGACCAAGGGCGGCCCGGTCAACTCCTCGAAGGTGCTCCAGTACTACATCTACGAGGCCGCGTTCAGCCGCTTCCAGTTCGGTTACGCCTCGGCGATGTCCGTGGCGCTGCTGATCGTCCTGACGATCATCACGTTCCTTCAGTACCGGCTGACCCGGGCCGGCAGCTCCGATCTGGCCTAGGAAGAGTGTGACATGGCAACCGTCATGGCCCCCGCCCCGAGCGATGCCTCCGCCGCCGGTCACGAGCCGCCGCCGAAGCCCCGGCCCGGCATCGGCAGGATCCTCGCCTGGGCGTTCATGGTGCTGGTGATCTTCGCCAGTCTGTTCCCGTTCTACTGGGTGCTCAGGACCGCGCTGTCCGACAACAACGCCCTCTACGCGGGCAGCGACAGCCTGCTGCCCGTGCAGTTCTCCTGGGGCGGCTTCGAGCGCGTCTTCGGCCTGCAGACCGGGCAGGAGGCCATCGACGCCGGCGGTTCGGGACAGCCGTTCAACTTCTGGCGCTACCTGCTCAACTCGGTGCTCGTCGCGACCATGGTCACGGCCGGGCAGGTGTTCTTCTCCTCGATGGCCGCCTACGCCTTCGCCCGGCTGCGCTGGCGCTACCGCGAGCAGATCTTCGCGGTTTTCCTGGCCGGCCTCATGGTCCCGGCGATCTTCACGCTGCTGCCGAACTTCGTGCTCATCAAGGAGCTCGGCCTGATCGACACCGTGCTCGGCATCGCGCTGCCGACGATGCTGATGACGCCGTTCGCGGTGTTCTTCCTGCGCCAGTTCTTCCTCGGCATCTCCCGGGAGGTGGAGGAGGCGGCGATGGTGGAGGGCGCCTCGAAGGTGCGCATCTTCTTCAGGATCATCCTGCCGATGTCGGCCGCGCCCATCTCGACGCTGTCGATCCTCACGTACATCACCTCCTGGAACGAGTACTTCTGGCCGCTCATGGTCAGCTACACCGACAAGTCGCGCGTGCTCACCGTGGCGCTCGGCGTGTTCAAGTCGCAGAAGCCCCAGGCGGGCCCCGACTGGGCGGGACTGATGGCGGCCACGCTGGTGGCGGCGCTGCCGATGCTGCTGCTGTTCTTCGTCTTCGCCCGCCGTATCGTCAACTCCATCGGCTTCAGCGGGATCAAGTGATGCTCAGAAGAATCCTCCTGTCCGCGCTCCTGCTGACCACCACCGCCGCGTGCGGCACCGGCGGGAGCGGCGGGGCGAACGGCACCATCGAGTACTGGCTGTGGGACTCCGCGCAGCAGCCGGGCTACCAGAAGTGCGCCGACGCCTTCGAGAAGCAGAACCCCGGCCTGCGCATCAACATCTCGCAGTACAACTGGGACGACTACTGGTCCAAGCTGACCGCCAGCTTCATCGCCGGCACCGCCCCCGACGTCTTCACCGACCACCTGACGAAGTTCCCCCAGTTCGTCGACCTCGAGGTGCTGCGCCCGCTCGACGACCTCGGCCCGACCAGCGACATCAAGGACTCCGACTACCAGGCGGGCCTGGCCGAGCTGTGGAAGGGCAAGGACGGCAAGCGATACGGCGCCCCGAAGGACTGGGACACGATCGCGATGTTCTACAACGCCGACGCGCTCAAAGAGGCCGGAATCGACCCGGAGACGCTCGACGAGCTGACCTGGAACCCGCACGACGGCGGCACGTTCGAAAAGACCATCGCCCACCTGACCATCGACGCCAACGGCAAGCGCGGCGACGAGCCCGGCTTCGACAAGACCAAGGTCAAGAGGTACGGCCTCGCCGCCAACGGCGCCGGCGGCGACAACTGGGGACAGACGCAGTGGTCGGCCTTCACCGGCAGCGTCGGCTGGCAGCCCACCGACAAGAACCCCTGGGGCACCCGCTTCAACCTCGACGACCCGGTGCTCCACGAGACCCTGGAGTGGTACTTCGGGCTCGCCAAGAAGGGGTACATGGCGAGCTACGAAGCGATCGGCGGCACCAACGCGATCACCGCCGACAAGCAGATCCAGGCCGGCATCGCCGCGATGGGCCTGGACGGCTCGTGGACGATTTCGTCGTTCACCAAGCTCACCGACGCCGACGGCAAGAAGCTGAACATCGGCGTCGCGCCCACCCCGATCGGGCCGAAGGGCAAGCGGGCCTCGATGTTCAACGGGCTCGCCGACTCCATCACGACGTTCTCCGAGCAGCCGGAGAACGCCGCCAAGTGGGTCAAGTTCCTCTCCAGTGAGGAGTGCCAGAACATCATCGGCCAGTCCGGCGTGGTCTTCCCCGCCCGGCCCTCCGGGACGGAGCTGGCCATCGAGTACAACAAGAAGGAGCGCGGGCTCGACGTGTCGGCGTTCACCGACCACGTCAAGAACGGCACCACGTTCCCGCTGCCGGTGACCTCCAACGCGGCCGACATCTCGGCGCTGTCGAAGCCCGCGTTCGACGCCGTGTACATCGGGGACGAGCCGGTCAGCTCGCTCTCCAAACTGAACGATCAGCTCAACGAGCTGTTCGAGGTGGTCGGCTGAGCTGAGGGGCGGGCGCAGGCGCTCGCCCCCAGCCGTGTGGTCGGCCAGGCCGCACGCTCTCCCTGGGCGGGGCTTCGGGAGGGCACTCGGCGGGTCAGGCGGCGGGGCGGCCCACCTCGGGCACATCGTCGCCGGCCCGGTGCGGCCGCACGAGCACCGGCGCGTCCGACACCACCACGACGGAGTACACCGTCCCCGGCGGCAGGGCGCCCGCCAGCTCCTCCAGCGTCGCCGACCGGGTGCGCTGTGCCGGGAGCGTCACCCGGATCGGCCCGCGCGGCCGGCCGCCTCGCGCGCACAGCGTCAGCTCGACGTGCGCGGGGCCGGGGCTGGGGTTGAGCAGGCTCAGCCGGTCTCCGGGACGTCATCCGTCGGTGATCGTCATCTTCCAGCTCCCCGCCATGGTGCTCATGCGCCACTCCCGTTCTCCTGCCGCGGCAGCAGGCCGCTACCCCGGCGCGGCCCGCTCTATCACCCGGGTACGCCGTTCGTCCGGCATGGCCCGGCGGCTGCGTGGGCAGTAAACCTGCTACGACCGCCCTGACCAGGGACGACGTCGCCTTCGCCGGGCGCAGGGAAGGATGGCGATGCCGCATGAGAGCCGCCGTACTGCACGATTACGGGACGCCGCCGCACTACGACGAGTTCGACGAGCCGCGCCCCTCCGATGACGCCGCCGTCGTCGAGGTGGAGGCGGCCGGGCTCAGCCACCTCGACGTCGCCAAGGCGTCCGGCACCTTCTACACCGGGCCGCCGCCCCTGCCGTCGGTCGTCGGCAGCGACGGCGTCGGCCGCCTGCCGGACGGGCGGCGGGTGTTCTTCGACACGGTCGTGCCGCCGTACGGGTCGCTGGCCGAACGCGTCCTGGTGCCGTCCGGCGCGCTGTTCGACGTCGCCGAGGGGGTCGACAGCAGGATGGCGGCGGCGCTCGGCAACAGCGGCCTGGCCGCCTGGCTGGCGCTGGAGTGGCGGGCCAGGCTGCGGCCGGAGGAGACCGTCCTCGTCCTGGGCGCGACCGGCACGGTGGGGACGGCGGCCGTGCAGATCGCCCGCGCGCTCGGGGCGGGCCGGGTCGTCGCGGCGGCCCGGTCAAGCGAGCGCCTGCACCGCCTGGACGCGGACGCCGTCGTCGAGCTCGACGGCGCGGGCGGCGGCGGCGCGAGCCGCACCGATGGCCACGGCGGTGACGGCGGCACGGGGGCCACCGGCGGCGGTGGTGCTGGAGCCGGCGGCGACCTGGTGGCCGCGATACGGGAGGCCACGGGTGGCGGGGCGGACGTCATCATCGACCCGCTGTGGGGCCCGCCCGCGCTGGCGGCGATGGGAGCGGCCCGCCACGGCGCCCGGCACATCCAGCTCGGCCAGCAGGCCGCCATGCGGATCGACCTGCCCGCGCCGCTCGTACGCTCGCCCGCGCTCGACATCTGCGGCTTCGCGATCTTCCACGCGCCTGTCGAGGTGCGCCGCGACGCCTACCTGCGGATGACCCGGCTCGCCGCGTCCGGCGGCCTCAAGCTGGACCTGCAGGTCGTTCCGCTCTCCGGCATCACCGGCGCCTGGGAACGCCAGCGCTGCGGCCCCGGCACCAAGCTCGTCGTCGCCTGCCATTGAAGAAGACCGACGCCCCGGCGGCAGACAGAACCGGGCCGGGCTCGCGTTGATGCTCGTGTTGGCGGGTCCTGTCGGGCCTGTGTCAGCGCTCGTGTTGGCGGGTCCTGTCGGGCCTGTGTCAGCGCTCGTGATGGCGGACCCTGTCGTGCGTGCTCAGGCACCGCCTGCCTTGGGCGGGAACGCCCGCGCCTCTCGTCATGCGCGCCCTGATGAGCCGGGCGGCGACGACGGCGCCGCAGGCTCCGGCGAGCAGCGCGGCCACCACCGCGGGCGCGGGCGCGCGCCGCCCCGCCACACGGCTCGCCATGCCGCCTGCCACGCTCCCGGCACGCCCGCCCGCGACGCTGCTCGTCACGACGGCGGCGGTCTCGGCGGCCGCCTCCCGGTCGAGCCGCCGCGCGTACGCCGTGTCGCGCTCGTCCCGCACCGGCTCCCCATGGTGCACTCGCATCACCACTACCTCCTTCGATACGCGCTCGGCAGCCCGCCATACCCGGAAAACACCCGGAAAACCGGCCGGCCGGGAACGCGTTAACGGCCCGCGCCCGCTGGGTAGCTGAAGGGTTCTGCAACGGGAGGCGACAATGACGTCACAGGTGGCGGAGATGCTCTCCGCGTACCCACAGGACCTCGGCCAGGTGGACCAGGACCGCCTCATCAGATGCATCGAGCAGTGCATGAGCTGCGCCCAGGCGTGTACGGCGTGCGCCGACGCCTGCCTGAGCGAGCCCGAGGTCACGGAGCTGGCCAAGTGCGTACGGGGCGACCTCGACTGCGCCGACCTGTGCGAGGCGACGGCACGGGTGCTGTCGCGGCACACGGGCTACGACGCGAACCTCACCAGGGCAGTGCTGGAGGCATGCGCGCTGGCGTGCAAGACGTGCGGGGACGAGTGCGCGCAGCACACCCACCACCCGCACTGCGTCACGTGCGCTCAGGCCTGCCGCGACTGCGAGCAGGCGTGCCGCGAGCTGATGGCCGCACTGGGCTGATCAAAAGCCGTGGGGGCCGGCGCCGTCGGGCCGGTCGGGGTCGTCGGGCTGGTCGGGGTCGTCGGGTCTGAACCTCATGAACAATTCGAGGCGCGACCGGCCGCCGGGATGGTCGAGCGCCACGCGATCGCAGACGCGCTGGATGACGAAGAGGCCCAGGCCGCGGCGCGGTGGCCAGGGCGGGGTGCCCCGGAGGTGCTCGTGGGTCAATGCGCCGCGCTCGTCCTCGACGTGCACGGTGATGCCGTCGGGGTCGCTGCGGGCGCTCACCGTGCCCGCCGCCTGGGCGTGTTCGAGCACGTTGCTCGCCGCCTCGCTGACCGCCAGGACGAGCGCCTCCGTACGTCGCCTGCTCAGGCCGGCCCCTGAGGCGAACGCGCCCACTGAAGCGCGGAGGAGGGCGAGATCGTCGTCGATCGGTACGCGCAGGCCGTAGGACTCGCCCATGGTCACCGCCTGATCCATCCCATCGGCCGCTTCTGCGACGAGCGCGTCGCTCGTCGTGTGCTCATCCCGTTGCCCGAAATCCTAAGCGCCGTCGTACGGCACTCGTCCGGACATTCACGGAAAGGTCTCCGGTGAGCGGCCCGATCCTGAGCCGGCGGACAGGGCGCGCCGCTATTCGACCTTCCGTACGCGGGTGGTGCCGGAGTCCAGAACGCCGCCGTCGGCGCCCACCGGCGTGACCTCGGGCACCGGGACGCCGTCCTTGTCCACCAGGATCGAATGGGGCTCGCCCGGCTCGAAGGCGTGCCGCTCGCCCCACTGGCGCAGGGTGACGATGACGGGGAAGAGGTCGCGTCCCGCGTCGGTGAGCACGTACTCCTGGCGGCGGCCCGACGGCGCGGCCCGCCGGGCGAGCAGCCCGTGAGCGGTCAGCCTGCGCAGGCGGTCGGTGAGGATGTTGCGGGCGATGCCCGTCCGCCGCTGGAACTCGGTGAACGACCGCGCGCCGTCCATCGCGTCCCTGATGACGAGCAGGCTCCACCGGTCGCCGACCAGGTCGAGCGCACGGGCGACCGGGCAGTGGGGGTCGGTCCAGTCGAGCTCGGGTACGCGCTCCGCGGTCGTCACCAGCACACCTCCAGTCGGTTGCAGATTGAAACCATTATGCCCTACGGTCGTGATTGGTTTCGTATTGCAACCAACGAGGGATGGGAGCGCGGCATGCGAGACGGGGCGCGATCGATGACTCGATCGATCAGCGGCGGCACTCGATCGACGGGTGGCGGGGCGCGATCGATCGGCGGCGGCACTCGATCGATGGGTGGTGGCACTCGATCGATGGGCGATGGGGGCCGATCGATTGGCTGTGGTTCCCGATGAACGCCTGGCGGCGGGCGCTGCTCGCGGTGGTGTGCGGCGTCGCGGTGGCGAGCGTCTACGCCGCCCAGCCGGTCCTGGAGCCGATGGGGCGTGAGCTCGGCGTGCCCGCGGATCGCACCGGGTGGCTGGTCGCGACCGGCCAGCTCGGCTACCTCGCCGGGCTGGCGCTGCTCGTGCCGCTCGGCGACGTGCTCGACAGACGCCGGCTCATCGCCGCACACCTGGCGCTCACCGGCGCGGGCACGACCCTGACGGCCTTGGCGCCGGCAGGGTGGGCGGCGTTCGCCGGGCTCGCGGTGGCCGGGGTGTTCGCGGTCGTGGTGCAGACGACGGTGGCGTACGCCGCCTCGATCTCATCACCGGCGGAACGCGGACGCAGCATCGGCGTCGTCACCTCGGGCGTCGTGGTGGGCATCCTGGGTGCGCGGGTCGTCGCCGGCGCGTTGGCCGATGTGTGGGGGTGGCGAAGCGTCTACGCCGTGCTCGCGCTGCTCTCGTACGGCTTCGCGGCACTCGTGCTCGCGCTCCTGCCGAGTGAGGAACGTCGCCTGCGCGGGGAGGCTTCTGGGCTCGCGGCTCCGGTGCTTGCACTCCTGCCGGGAAGGAAGCGCCGTCCCCGGAGGGTGGACGCCTCGGGGCGAAGGCCGTTCGGGCAGCGGCTCTTTCTGACGCGCGGGCTCATCGCGTTCTTCCTTTTCGCGTCGTTCGGAACGCTGTGGAGCGGGCTCTCTCTGCCGCTGGCGGGCGCACCGTGGGGGCTGACCGAGAGCCAGATCGGGCTGTTCGGCGTCGCGGGACTCGCCGGTGCGCTCGGGGCCGCCCGCGCGGGACGGTGGGCGGACGCCGGACGCGCCGCCCCCGCGACCGGTCTCGCGCTCGCCCTGCTCATCTGCTCGTGGGCGGCCATCGCGCAGCTCCCGTGGTCGCTGTGGCTGCTCGTCGCCGGGATCGTGCTGCTCGACTTCGCCGTCCAGGTCGTACACGTGAGCAACCAGCACCTGCTCACCGCCGCCCACCCCGATCGCACCAGCGGCGTCGTCGGCAGCTACATGATCTTCTACTCGCTGGGCTCCGCGCTCGGCGCGGCCACGACCACCGCCGCCTTCGCCGCGTTCGGCTGGACGGGCTCCAGCCTCCTCGGCGCCGGTTTCGCCGCCTGCGCGCTGGCCGTGTGGGCGATCGGCCGCAGCCTGCCCGGCGATCGCGCGAACCCCGGATCGCGGTCCGCCGAACGCTGCTCGCTGACATCTCCGGCGGGATGCGACGGCCGAGGATGAGGCGCCGGCGCTCAGACGCTGCTCTCGGGTGCTGCGGCAGGCCCTGGCGCGGGAACCGCCAGTACGGCTACGGCCGCCAGCGCGGCGGCGACCGCACCCGCCAGGTACGGCAGCGCCGTCCCCGCGTCGAACAGCAGGCCCGCGAGCGCCGGGCCGACGACCCTGGCCGCCGCGGCGGCGGACTGGCCGGTGCCCAGGCGGGCGCCCCGGCGTTCCGAGGGGCCGCAGGCGGCCAGCAGGCTGGAGACGGTCGGGGTGAGCAGGCCGTGCCCGGCGGCCAGCAGGCAGACGGCGGCGAGGCCCTGCCACCAGGTGCCGGAGACGGCCACCGCGACCATGCACACGGTCATCGTGACCGCGCCGGCCGCCGCGACCCGGGAGTCGCCCCAGCGGCGGGCCAGCCACGGCACGAGCCCGGCCTGCGCGGCGGCCATCGCCACACCCGCCGCCGCCAGCGCCAGGCCGATCGAGGTGGCGTCCCAGCCGTAGCGGTCGCGGCCGAGGAACGCGAGCGTGGTCTCCATGCCCACGAACGCGGCCATCGCCAGAAACCCGGTGGCCGCAAGCAACGCCACCGGCGCCCGGCCACTGCTCTGCGCTGTTACGGCAGGCGCCGCACCGGCCGGCCTCGGGACCGCCCCGGCCCCGGCGCCGGCGTGGACCGTCTCGGGTGCGACCGGCTGACCGGATGCTCCGGGCTCGTGAGCGCCCGAAGATCCGGGCGTGCCGGCTTCAGGCGCGGCCGGGTGATCGGGCGTGGCGAGGGCGTGGGCCGGCGGCTGGCCGGGCGTGCCGATCGCGGCGGTCCGGGTGCGAGACGGTTCGGGCAGCCAGATCAGGGCGGCGATGAAGTTGAGCGCGGCCAGGGCCGCCGCCGCGTACGCGCATGCCGCGAACCCCAGCGGCGCCAGCAGCCCGCCGAGCGCGGGACCCAGCACGAAGGCCATCCCGATGGACGCCCCCATCTGCGCCATCGCCCCCGTACGCCGCTCCTCGGGCACCACGTCGGCCAGGTACGCCTGCGCCACGGAGATGCTCCCGCCGCTCGCCCCCGCCACGACGCGGCAGGCCAGCAGCGCGGGCAGAGAAGCGGACAGCCCGGTCAGCGCCATGGACACGGCGGTGCCCGCCAGCGCGAGCAGGACGAGCGGGCGCCGCCCGTACCGGTCGGACAGCCGGCCGAGCAGCGGCGCGGCGACGAGCTGTGCCACGGAGTACGCGCTCATCAACGCCCCGAACCACAGCCCGGTCGCGCCCAGCTCGGTGGCGTAGAACGGCAGCGCGGGCAGGATCAGGGTGAAGCCGAGCAGATCGACGAAGACCGTGGCCGAGATGATCAGCTGCGCCGGGCGCCGCATCGTGTCCCCTCCCTGCGGGTGCGCCACCGCTGTCTCACGGCGGTAACTCTACAGCCTGTAGTAGGCGCCCATTCCATGGATGACCGCCCCAACCTGCGCGTTCGCTTCTCAGAACGCCCGCCGCGCACAGCCGGCCCCGCCGGGTCAGGTCGAAGCGGCGGCGCGGCGGGTGTCCACGGCGGAGGCGAGGAACGCGGCGCAGGCGACGAAGGCGAGCACCACCAGCATCGCCGGCCGCAGCCCCCAATGATCGCCGAGAAAGCCGAGACCGGGCGGTCCGACGAGGAAGGCCACGTACCCGATGGTGGCGACGAGGCTGACGCGGGCGGTCTCGTCCGGCCCGGTCTCGCCCGCGGCCGACAGCGCGACGGGGAAGCCGAGCGACGCGCCCAGACCCCAGAAGAGCACGGCGGCCCCGGCAAGGACCGCGCTGTCGGAGAAGATCACCAGGAGCAGGCCGATCGCACCCGAGACGGCGCTGGCGCGGACGACGAGCGTGCGGCCGAACCGGTCGAGTGCGTACGTGCCGCCGAACCGGCCGAGCGTCATCGCGGCGGCGAACGCCGTGTAGACCAGAGACCCGGAGGCGGCGTCCACGCCGTGCCCGTCCACCATGAGCAGCGGCAGCCAGTCGTTGGCCGCGCCCTCCGCCAGCGCCATCGCCAGCACGATCGCGCCGATCATGAGCAGCCGAGGCTCCTTCCAGATCTGCGCAGCCCGCCCGCCGGCCCGACCGGCCTCCTCCAGCCTGCCGGTGCCCGCGGGGATGGCGCGGATGGCGTACAGGAAGAGCGCGAGCGAGAACGCGGTGACGGCGGCCAGGTGCCAGTGCGCGGGAAGCCGGGCGGCGGTGGCCGCGATGCCGATCCCGGCGCCGGCCACCGTGCCCAGGCTGAAGCATCCGTGCAGGGTGGGCATCGTGGTCTTGCCGGTGACGCGCTCGACGTCGGTGGCGTCCACGTTGACCGCCACGTCGCCGGCGCCCACCCCCGCCCCGAACCCGAACAGCCCTGCCACCACCAGCGGCACCGACGACAGCAGGGTGCCGGTGCTCAGCACGGCCAGGCTCGCGACGAGTACGGCGGTGCCGCCCGCGATGACCGGCCGGGTGCCGAAGCGGGAGGTGAGCCGCCCCGAGCAGAGGATGCCGGCCATCGAGCCGAGCGACAGGCCGAACAGGATCCAGCCCATCTCACCGGTGGACGCCTCCAGCCGGTCACGGATGTCGGGGGTGCGGGTCACCCACGACGACAGGGCGATGCCCGGAAGGAAGAAGAGCAGGAACAGTGCCTGCCGGCGCCGGCGGGTGGCGAGGTCCATGCAGGGGGTCTCCGGGCTCGGGGCGGCCGATGTACCCCTGCATGCTATGGGTGATCTCTCACGATAATTCGGGCGGGGTGTGCTGAAACGGTCAGGTCGCCGCCGGTGCCGACACCGGGCCCGCCGGCGTCGGCGCGGGGCCGGTCGCTGCCGCGGCGGGGCCCGTCGCGCGGGAGCGCAGCAGGTCCGCCACGTCCCGGAGACCGACCTCGATACGTCCGTGGACGCGCGGGTTGAGCAGGGTCGTGCCGTCGAAGTCGCCGGACGAGGCGAAGACCGCCACCGGCACGGTCAGCGCCTGGAAGAAGCCGAACAGCGGCCGCATCGCGTGTTCCAGCACGAGCGCGTGGTGCTCGCCCCCGCCCGTCGCGGCCAGCAGCACGGGTTTGTTCGCCAGCGCGTACTGCTCCACGAGGTCGAAGAAGTGCTTGAACATGCCCGGGTACGAGCCCCTGAACACCGGCGCCGCGGCCACCAGCAGATCGGCGCCCTCGGCCAGCCGCAGCGCGGCCTCCACCTCCGGCGGGACGTCGTCACGCTCGATCGCCCCGGTGAAGCCGGGGCCGAGCCGGTAGACGTGCACGCGGGACACCTCGATCGGCGTCATGCGCCCCAGCGTGCCGAGGATGACGTCCACGAGTCCCATCGTCTTGGACGGCTCGCTCGGGCTGCCGTTCACGACGACGACCCGCAAGGTCGCGCCCGTCACGCCGCGCTCCTCTCGCGCCGCGCCACCTCGTCGCGCACGATGGGCGCCACCTCGGTGCCGAGACGTTCGATGGCCGCCAGGTGCTCCTTCTGCGGCATGCCGCCGAAGCCCATCTGGATGATGGCCCGCGTCACGCCGTACAGCTCGTGGTAGGCGAGCAGCTTGCCGGCGACCTCCTGGGGGCTGCCGACCAGCAGCCCGGCGGCGGGCGTGGCCTGCGCGTCGAACACCGGCCTGGACAGCGGGTAGCCGGCGCCGCGCTGGTGGTTGTTGTCCATCATGCCCTTGGCGAAGTAGGGGTACATGGTGTCGCGGGCGTCCCGGCTGGTGCGCCCGACGTACCCGTGGGCGTTGATGCTGACGCGCAGCGCCGACGCGTCGTGCCCGGCCTGCGCGGCGGCGGCCCGGTACAGCCTGACCGTCTCCTGGTGCAGGGTCATCGGCCCGAGCAGCAGCGCCAGCGCCATCGGCAGGCCCAGCCTGCCGGTGCTGATCGCCGAGGCGGGCGAGCCGCCGACGCCCACCCAGATCGGGATCGTCTCGCCGTCGGCGCGCGGCGCGATGTCCGCATCGACCAGCGGCGGGCGGAAGCGGCCCCGCCAGGTCAGGGGGTTGCGCCCGCGGATGGCGAGCAGCAGGTCCAGCTTCTCGCGGAACAGGTCCGCGTAGTCCTCTAGGTCGTAGCCGAACAGCGGGAAGGACTCGGTGTACGAGCCGCGCCCGGCGATGATCTCGGCCCGTCCCTTGGACAGCAGGTCGATGGTGGCGAACTGCTCCCACACGCGTACCGGGTCCTCCGAGCTGAGCACGGTGACCGAGCTGGTGAGCCTGATCCGCTCGGTGCGCTCGGCGGCGGCGGCCAGCAGGATGGACGGCGCCGAGCCGACGAAGTCGGACCTGTGATGCTCGCCGACGCCGAAGACGTCCAGGCCCACCTGGTCGGCGACCTGCGCCTGCTCGATCGTCTCGCGGACGCGCTGCCTGGGGGAGGGATGGTGCCCCGTCAGGGGGTCCTCCGTCAGCTCGCCGAACGTCATGATGCCGATCTCGAACGGCATGTCGTCTCCTCTCCACATGCGCCCGGTACTCTCCGGACATCTGCATTAATCTGCTTGCGCAGGCAATTATTCCGCGAGGTTTCGCTGGTACAAGGCGGGATGGTGCTGAACGGTGCTTCGTAAGCTTTGCTGTGCAGGCAGATACGCGCGGCTGGCGCACCCGTACGCGGGCCGATACGGTGCTGCCCATGGCGACGGAAAGGCTGGACGAGCTCGAGGACGCGGCCTGGCGGGGGTTCCTGGTCACCCATGACCGCATCTGGCGGGAGATCGAGGCCGGGCTCGCGCCGCTCGGCGTGAGCATGGCCGAATACAGCGTGATGGCGCTGCTGGGGGAGGCGGGCCGCAAGGGCATGCGCATGTCGGAGCTGGCGCAGCGGCGGCTGATGTCCAGCGGCGGGTTCACCCGGCTGGCCGACCGGCTGGAGCGCCGGGGGCTCATCGAACGGCGGCGGTCGGCCGACGACGGGCGCGGCTTCGAGGTCTACCTCACCAAAGAGGGCCGGGCGCTGCTGCGCAAGGCGTGGCGCCGCCAGCACGAGGACCTGCGCAGGCTCTTCTTCGACCGGCTCGATGACGACCACCTGCGCAGCCTCGCCGAGATCTGGGCCAGGCTCGCCCCCACGGACGACGACAAGGCGTCACTCGAACACCCCTCCTGACGGCGCCGGCCCCGCCCATGGTGCCCGGCCTGTCGTGCGGGACCGGCGCGCCAGGGCCCGGCCTGACGTGCGGGACCGGCGCGCCAGGGCCCGGCCCGTCGCAGGCGCCGCGAGCCCGGCCTGGGAACATTTCTGCAATACGCCGCACCCGCCGCCCGGCACAGTGGCGGGCATGACCGTTCACGAAGACGGGCCGCGCGTGCTGGGCGGCCCCACCGAGAGCCGCACCCTGCGCCTGGACGACGGAGACCTCCATGTCCGCCAGGACGGCCCGCGCGACGCCCCCGCGCTCCTGCTCATCCACGGCTCCGCAAGCTCGCTGCGCTCGTGGGACGCGCTCGTCCCGCCGCTCGCGGAGACGTACCACGTCATACGGATCGACCTGCTCGGACACGGCAGGTCGGGCAAGCCGGACGACCGGAGCTACGCGACGGAGGACCAGGCGCGCCGCGCCGGAGAGGCGCTGGACCGGCTCGGGATCGAACGCGCCACCGTGGCCGGGCACTCCAGCGGCGGCGTGGTGGCGACCGCGCTCGCCGAGCAGCGGTCCGGCCTGGTGGACGCGCTCGTGCTCATCAACACCGGGCCGAGCCTGGAGGCGTTCATCCCGCAGGAGCCGCTGCCGCTCTCACCGGACCGCTGGCCGCCGGACGACGAGCAGATCCGCAGGTTCGGCGGCACCGGCTTCAGCCGTCCCGGCTTCGAGGTCCCCCAGGTGCTCCTGGACGAGGTGCGCCTCATGACCTTCCACTCGCTCACCACGACGATGCGGGAGACCACCGAGTACCTGCGGCGGCGGGCGCTCCCCGACCGGCTGGCCGGGCTCGGCAAGCCGCTGCTGGTGGTGTTCGGCGCGGACGACCGCAGGTGGCGCTCGTCGTCCGCCGCCGATTATCGCGCCGTGCCCGGGGCCAGGGTCGAGCTGCTGCCCGGGATCGGGCACACCCCGATCCTGGAGGACCCGCCGGGTACGGCCGCACTCCTGCTGGACTTCCTCGAACGCTGACAGCCGCGCTCACTTGAGCGGGTCGTGACCCCAGTTCATCAGCGAGTAGCGCCACTTGGTGTTCCTGACGTCCCCTGAGGGCCGCTGCGCGAGGTGCCGGTGAATGTAGCCGAGCACCTTGCGCATGTGGGCGTAGTCGTCGTCGGTCAGTTCCGACTTCTTGGCCCGCAGAAGCCGTACGATCCTGCGCCCCGACTCGTGGCCGGTGGACTCGCCGCCGCCGTCCTTCTGGCCGACCGCCTTGGACTCGTCGGTCTCCAGCCACTCCTCCAGCTCCCCGGCGGTCATGTTCACCGCCTCGCCGAACTCCTTCGCGATCGCCGCGCGGTCCTCGCTCACCGCGACCATCGGCTCACCCCTCGTCCTCGTGCAGCGCCGACGGCTTGTGCACGGCCTTCTTGCCGCTCTTCTCGCTGCGCACGACGTACTGGGGCTCCTCCGGCGAGGCCGCGACCGTGCGGCCGGCCTCCTCCTGCCGGCTGGTGACCTTCTTCTCGACCTTGCCATGGGCGGTGGAGCCGTGACTCTTCCAGGTGACCTCGTCACCCACGGACGGCACCTGCTTCCGCTTCTTCGTCATGATCTGCGCCCTACCCGCGCAGCCTTGCGGCGTCGTCGGCGGCGGGCACGGATAGGGCACGGATACCCCCAAGCCGAGGTCAAGGCCGGGGCTCAGCTTCTGTGGCGGGCGACCCACTGAAGCCGGTGCCGGGCGGCAGCGCGGCGGGCCCGCGCCGAGGCCTCGGCGGGGACGCGCTCGGCCCGCCAGGCCGCCAGCGTCTCGAGCATGCCCCTGACGAAGCGGCGGCCGAGCGGTGTGAGCGCGCCGCCGGCGAGCAGAGTCAGGCACACCTCGTACGCGGCGTCCCGCCAGCGCGCGAACTCGCTGTGCGCCACCTCGGGGTCTGCCGCCACGTGGCGCTCGGCCCGCCAGAACCCGGCCACCCCCATGTGCGCGTACGCGCCCTGCAGCAGCGCCGCCGCCGGGCGTGGATCGTCGCGCCACGGCGCGTAGTAGTGGTCACGCACGCCCGGGCGTACCAGGTCGAACAGGTCCATCAGCATGGTCAGCTTGGCGTGCTGAACCTCGTGGGCCAGCGTGAGCGCGGCGGACCTGGTGTCGTGCGGCCGCGACATGGCGACGCTGCCGTACGCCGTCCTGGCCGTCGCGCTGCGCGTGCCCGCCTCCGGAGGCGAGATCGGCACGACGACCTTGGTGACCTCCCGCAAGGCTCGCGCGACGCCCGGGTGACGGGCGTTGAGCAGCCGCATCGCCCGCCGCAGCCGCGTGCCCCAGGCCGCCGCCTCCGGACCGGCCAGCCGCTCCAGCGGCGGGATCGGCCCGGGGAAGCGCCACGGGTCCACGTCGTCGAGCAGGAACCCGGCATCCCGCACGCCCTCCCATCGAGCCCTCTCTCCGTGGGCGCCGCCTGCCTCGGCATCCGCGCGGAGCACGCGGGGCAGCGGGAAGCGCTCGCCGGCCACGTCCAGGCGGGCGGCGCCGGAGCCGTCCGCGACCAGCGCGACCGGCTCGCCGGCCGCGATACCCGGCAGCACCAGCCGCCCGAGGCCGGGCAGCTCCGCCGCGCCCGCATCCGTGTGGAAGCGGACGGTCAGGGGCAGCCGGGCGAGCAGGACGGCGGCGGCGGCCACGGCGGCGAGCCGGTGTGGCGCCGCGTCGTCGGCCCCGCGCTCCAGGGCCGCCACCGTGGCTGAGGCCCACGTGCCGAGCAGCGGATAACCCAGCGTCTGCGCCGCCGCCGCGGGGGCGGCCCGATGGACGTGCGTGAGCAGCCGGTACCCGTCGGCCGCCGCCTGTGCCCCCGGATGTCCGAGCTCGCGGCTGCGGGTGGCCACGGCATGCAGGAGCAGCGTGTTCTTGCCTCGCTCCATCGCGGCGGGCGCGCCGGGCCAAGCGCCGCCGTGTGCCAGCTCGTCGAGCGCCGCGGGAGGCAGCACAAACTCGCGGATCATCCGCACAGCCGGGCCAGGTCGCCGGACAAAACCGAGCCGATGTGCCCGATCAGCCGGTAGAGGTCGGGGCAGTAGACACTGGGCCGGTCGAAGCCGGCGCCGTCGCGGTAGCGGTGCGCGACGTGCCCGCCGCCGCACACCCGCACGTGCGGGCAGGACAGGCAGGCAGCCGGCGGCGGTCGGTGCACCGCCGCGCCGGGCAGGCCGAAAACCGCGTCGAACGGATCGGTGGCCACGTGCAGCCCGGTACGGGCCGCGCCGTGATAGGCGGACTTGAGCGCGTCGCTCTGCTCGATTGAGCCGTCGCTCTCCACCACCACGACGGCCGCCGGCTCCGGCCCGACGCCCTCGGTGCCTGACCGGCCGCCCAGGTACAGCGTGAGGATCGCCTCCAGGATGCGGACCGAGGTCTCCGGGGGCGATGCGCCGTACCACCGGTCGAAGACGGCGACCAGCCAGTCCCCGTACGGGGTGCCGCCCCCGGGCACGCGCCCAGGAGGCGGCTGCGACCAGTTGCCGTGGGGCAGCAGGAAGTCGATGGCCGGCGGTTTGAGCGCGATCAGTTCCTCGTATACCTCCACGGGGTCGTTGCGCAGGTCGATCGTGCACAGCAGCCCGGCGAAGCGGCCCTCACGGGCGGCCAGCGCCTCCACGCCCGCCCTGACCCGGTCGTAGCTGCCCCGCCCTGTACGGGTCTTGCGGTGCCGATCGTGGGCGGCGCGCCCGCCGTCCATGCTGACGCCGACTCGGACGGCGAACTCGTCGAAGAGGTCGAGGACGGCAGGGCCGAGCCGTAGCCCGTTGGTCTGGACGGTCAGGTTGGCGCGTACGGACATCCCGGAGAAGACGGCGAGCAGGGTACGCAGGTGGGCGGGGCCGCACAGCAGCGGCTCGCCGCCGTGCAGAACGACGTTGACCGAGCGCAGGCCGTGTGTCGCCGCGTGCTCCTCGATGCGGGCGGCCGTCGCCGACGCGATCGCGGCGCTCATCATGCGGGGACGGTGGCGCCAGCTCTGGTCGGCGGATTCGTAAACGTAGCAATGATCGCAGGCCAGATCACAACGGCTGTGAACTTTGAGAACGAATGTGCGAAAACTCTCCGGCATGGCTGCGGGAAATAAATGCACTGCCATCCAATTCTCGGGGAAACGCTCACCGGATAATATCGCGTTAACCGGAAATTGCCTACGATTTCGGCCCTGGGGGACAGGTGGAGGAGATTTTCCGTTCGGAGCTGCCGGATCTGCCGGAACTCGACCTCGACGTGGTCGCCCGGCTGCCCGACAGTGCGCTGAGCCGCGCCGTACGGCGGTTGCTGGCGGACGCGGGCGATCCGTCGGAGACTTATTTCCTCGGCCACGACACGTGCCTGCCCGGCACGGGCAAGGATTAGGTCGGTGGGCCCGGTCTCGGCATAGTGCGAAGCAGCGGCGGTGGAGACGATGACGAATGCTCGCGTGATCGGTTTTTTCTCGACCCGGGCCGGTCTCGGCCGCACCATGGCGCTGTGCAACTGCGCGCTTCTTCTCGCCGAGGCGGGAAAACGTGTTCTCGTCCTCGACGAGGAGCCACAGGCACCCGCTTTGTGGCACCATTTGAGCCGTTTCCTCCCCGAGCGCCCGGCCGAACCGCGGACGGTGGGGCCAGGTGACTGGTCCGCCCTGGAGATCGCCACCGAACTGCCCGGCCGGTCCGTGTGGCACGCGGTGCCGTCCGCCGGGGAGATCGACGCCTCCGCCCCCTACGACTACGTCCTGGTCAACCTGCGGCCGGGCCTGGAGCCGTCGCCGCTCATCCGTTCCTGCGACCACGTGGTGATCTGCTTCTGGCTCAGCCCGTACGGGATAGACGAGGCCGCGACGGCGGCTCGCCGGATACAGCGGGCGGGCACCCCCGTCACGCCCCTGCCCACCATGGTCTCCCCCGACGGTGACGACCTGCTGCAAGACGCCCGCCGCCGGGCCACCGGGGCCTTCGGCACGGACATCGCCGTCGAGGTGCCCTACGACAGCGCCGCCTACTTCTCCGATGACCTGGCCGTCATCAGCGAGCCGCCCGGCTCCGGCGGCACCCAGCGCGCCGCCTACGAGCGCCTGGTGGAGCTGCTCAGCGGTGGCGCGGTGACGACGCTGCGCCAGGTTTCGGTCGTTTCCGCGCCCGGCTACGACGTGTGGGGAGAGTGGATCGGCGCCCAGGTCGGTCTGTGGGGCGTCCCCACCGACATCGTCGGTAAGGACGACTACCTTGAGCGCACCCCGGTCGACCTGCTGGCCGGCGACACGCACACGGCCGTGATGTTCGTGGGCCCGGCCGGCGAGCCTACCGGCTTCGACTGGCGGCGCCGCCACGATCGGCCCGCCCCGATTCCCGGCCGAGGGCTCATCCGCGTGCTGGTGGACGGCAAGAGCGCGGGCGAGCCCCAGGCAGGCGAGATGGAGCTGGACCTGCGCGGCCTGGACGAGGCGGAGGCCGCCGACGCGCTGCAGGCCACGCTCGGCGTCGGGGGCGCGTTCGTGGCCGGCGGCGAGGGCGCGGGCACGGCCCGCTTCCCCGGCCGGCCGCCCGACCTGTCGAACCTGCCGCAGCGCAACGACGAGTTCGTCGGCCGACGCAAGCTGCTGGCGAGCCTGCGCGCCGCGCTCGGGCCCCGGTGGGACCGCACCGGCCGCTGCGTGCTCCAGGGCGCGGCAGGCCGCGGCAAGAGCGCCCTGGCCGCCGAATACGCCCACCGCTTCCGCAGCGCGTACGACGTCGTGCACTGGGTGCACGCCGAGGACACCTACACCGCCCGCGAGGGCCTGCGCCGGCTGGGCCAGGAGCTGGGCCTGCCGCCGCGCGAGGACGCGGTGACCACGCTGCGAGAGCACCTGGCCACTCCCCATGCGGGCCGCTGGCTGCTGATCTTCGACGAGGCCGACCACCCCGAGGAGATCCTTGATCTCATCCCGCAAGGTCCGTACGGCCATGTCGTCGTGACCTCGCGCGCGGATGGCTGGCCGGACGGTTTCACCCGCGTCGAGGTCGGCGGCCTGTCCACCGCGGACGCCGTCGAGCTGCTGACCTCGGGCGACGAGCTGCTCAGCGAGGACGGCGCGGCAAGGGTGGCCGAGGCCGTCGAGCGCCTGCCGCTGGCCGTCACCATGGCCAGGGCGTGGCTGGCACGGCAGCTGAGTAGCGCGCAGCGGCCCCGCCGCACGATCGAGGACCTGCGCACGATCACCGTCGACCGGTTCCTGTTCACCTACGAGCGGATCAAGCGCGAGCTGCGTGAACGCGGCCGCCCCGACGACGTGCACGCCGTTTTGGTCGAGATGATGCTCGACCTGCTGCACGGCGTGCCGGGCGGCACGGGCGCCCCCTGGCTGCTGGAGGCGCTGACCTTCGTCTCCTCTGACGGTGTCCCGCTGAGCCTAGCCCACTCCACCGCCTCACGTGACTACGCGGTCTCGCTGGTCCACGAGTACGGCGACGGCTTCATGGTCGACGCCCTGCTGCGGCTGCTGCACGTGCACGCCCTGGCCAGGGTGGAACCGGGGCCGGGCGGCCGGCTGCGCGTGCACCGTGTGACCGCGGCCCTGGTCCGCGCCCGCATGTCTGCCGGGCAGGTCGAGGAGCGCCGCCACCATGTGCTCACGCTGCTGGCCAGGCACGCACCCGCCGACACCGAGGGGCCGGACGCCGCCATGTATCTGGAGCTGGCCAAGCACGTCTTCCCCACGGGCGCTCTCGAATGCGCGGACGAGATGGTGCAGCGCTGGATCATCGGGCAGGTCCGCTACCTGTTCCTGCTAGGCGATCGCAGCGCATGGGAACAGGCGGTCGCCATCGGCGACGGCGCGCTGCGGAGCTGGACCGCCCCCGGCGCCGGGACCAAGCCTGAGCTGGTCAACCGGCTGCGCATGGAGCTGGCCAACACCTACCGCATGCTCGACCGGCCCCAGACCGCCCTGGCCCTGTCCCACCAAGCGCTGCAGGCCTTCAGCCTGGCCAGGCGCGACCACCCGCTCAAGTACATCGCTGCCCAGGTCCACGCGGCCGACCTGCGGGCGGCGGGCGACTTCGAGGAGGCCTACCACTGGGACTCGGTCGCCTACGGGGGCATGAACCGGGTGTTCGGGCCCGACCACGAGTGGACGAGCAAGGCGCTCAACAGCCTGGCGCTGTCCGCCTCGCTCAACGGCCAGCCGCACCGCGCGTACGAGCTGGCCAAGCAGCGCATGGACCGGCGGCGCGCGCTGTTCGGTGACAGCGACCTAGGCCTGCTGCGGACGGCGCAGACGGCCGGCGTGCTCCTGCGCGACCTGGGCAGGTACGCCGAGTCGTACGAGCTGACCCGCGCGGCCGCCGATCGGCTCGCCGGCCTGAGCGCCAAAGGGCAGCCGCGCACCATGCTCATGCTTCGGATGCAGGCCAGCCTCGCGGCGGCCGAACGAATGCTCGGGCGCTCGTTCGAAGCGCTGGCCCGCGACCGGGAGACGCTGGACGAGCTGCGCTCCCTGCTCGGCGCGACCCACCTCTACACGCTGATCTGCCAGGCCGGCCTGGCCGCCGACCTGCACGCACGGGGCGAGCACGCCGCCGCGGCCGGCAACGCGCGGCAGGTGGTCGCCGGGCTCGCCGCCATGCAGGCCGATCACCCCTTCACCCACGCCGCCCGGGTCAACCTGGCCATCTACCTGGCCGCGGCCGGAGCCGAGACCGAGGCGCTGGAACTGGCCGGGCAGGCCCACCGGGCGCTGCACAAGCGGCTGGGGACCCGGCATCCGTACACGCTGGCCGCCGCGGTGACGCTGGCGGACCGGCTGGTGCGGGACGACCCGGCGCAGGCCCTGGTGCTGGAGGAACGGGCGTGGGACCGCCTGGCCAGGATCTACGGCCCCGGGCACCCGCGCACGCTCGCCGTGCAGGAGAACCTGACCAACACCCGGCGCCGCGTGGTCGGCCATCCGGGGGCGGAGGACGTGCCCCGTCACGCCGCCGAGATCGAGATCCTCGGGAACTAAGATGCGGGAGGCCATGTGAGGACGACGCGCTCGCCCTTCGCCCATGCCGGGCACGAGCGGCTGATCACGTTCTGCGAGGAGGCGCTGCCCGGCCTGCCGGACGCCCAGGTGCTCGCCTTCTACGACCGCGGCTTCCACATCTTCACCATCGCGCAGGCGGACGACGAGGAGCGCGCGGCCCTGGAGCGCGCCTTCCGCCAGCTCGTCAACGAACACGTCCGCTTCGACGGCCTGCTACGCGGCTTCGGCACCGGCGAGCTGATACGCACGTTCGTGGTGACCGAGGACGCGGCCGTGCAGTGCGGGCACGTCTTCGAGGAGGAGTTTCTAATCGGCGTGACCCGCGACCTCGACGCCGCCGACGCCATGGACGAGCAGGTCTCCCGGCTCGTCACGCGCATCAGGAAGGAGGTCTACCTACAGGCCGACCAGCTCCCCGGTGGCCGGCACGGCCCCCGGGACCGGCCCGGCATCGCCACGCAGGTGCTCAGGACCACCGCGGGCGAGGGGGCCGATCCCGCGCTGATCGCCGACCTGGAAAGCTGCCTCGGCTCGCTCGCCTGTGTCGACGACCTGCACTACGTGGCCGTCTACCGCGACTGGCGCTTCCTGTGCGCGGCCGACGTCCTCGACAGCCCGGCGCTGGCGCCGTGGTTCGGCGGTGCGGCGGGCGGTGAGGGGGCGCGCAAGATGTATCAGGACTTCGCCGCCCGGCTCCGCTCCGATATGCCGGAGCTGGCGTACGCGCTGCGGCAGCTCTCGGAGGCGCCGCTGCGGCGGCTGGTCCTCGACGTCGTCTCAGGCGCACTCTACGTCTACCCGCTGCCCGGCACCCGGGGGTTCGTGGCCGGTCTCACCGTGTTCCAGCCGGAGGTCTTCGCCGCCGAGAACCGGCTGCGCGAGGGGCTGCACCGGATCGGCGAGCTGCTGGGGACGGGCTGATGTGGCGGCGCGGCCCATGGCCGGATGACCCGCGAGTGGCTACCGTCGCGTAGGGGCCCGGCCACGAGGGGAGAGGGCGTGCGTCCGTTACTGAACGACCCCGCCGCCGACCGGCTGGCGAAGGGAGTCGGCGTGGCACTGGCCGGCTGGGCCTTCGCCGCCCTCGGACCGGGCAGCCATGCCGGGCATCCGGTCTTCCTCTACGGTGTGACGGCCCTGCTCTGCCTCGGCCTGTACGGCAGCGTGCACGGCATCGACAAGGAGTCGGTCGCCGGTGACGTCAGGACGGTCGTGCTCGCGGTCACCGTGGGCGTGCTGCTGAAGACGGCGCTGATCGCGAGCGTCATGTGGCTGTTCTTCGGCGAACCCGCCGTCGTCCTGCTGGCGCTGGCGGTCGCCCAGATCGACCCGCTGTCGGTCGGCGCGCTGATCGGCCGGGCCCGCATGTCGCCGCGCGCCAGGTCGTTGCTGCTGGCCTGGGCCTCCTTCGACGACCCGATCACCGCGCTGCTGACCGTATACCTGTCGTCCCTCGTGCTGGGCGGTCCCGGCGACGGCTACGGCGACTACCTGGCGAACCTGGGGATCAACCTGCTCTTCGCCGCGGCGGTCCTGGCGGCCGTGACGACGGCCCGCCGCCTGGCAGGCCTCAGGCGGCCGCGGCCCGGCCTGGTCAGAGCCGTCTCGCTGCTGGTGCTCATCGCGCTGCTGGCGTTCGCCACCGCGCAGTTCCTTGTCCTCGGCATGGCCCTCATCGGGCTGTTCTTCCGCCCCGCGCTGGGCAGGCTGCTCGACGGGGCGCTGACCGGCGCCTTCTACCTGGCCACCTTCGCGGTGGGCACGCTGCTGGTCGCCGGGATCGAGCCGGCCATGGCGCTGGTGCTCGGCGGCGCGGCGTTCGCGGCGCAGGCCGTCGTCGGCGGCCTGCTCATCACCCGGGGCCTGCCCCTCCGCGACCGGGTGAGCCTCGCGCTCGGCCAGCAGAACGGCATCACCGCGATCCTGCTGGCGCTGACGCTGACGCCCGGCTACCCGCGGGCGGTGGCGATCATCGCGCCCGCCGTGCTGGTGGTGAACGTGCTGCATGTGGCGGCCAACAGCGGCCTGCGGCGAGCGGTCACGGCCGTACGGCGGAGATCACTCCGTTCAGCACCCGGCGGCCCAGCTCGTCCAGCACCCGGGTCCGCTCGTCCGGTCGCGGCGGACGCGTCGGACCCCGTTCAGGAGCCGCCGAGCTGAGCGGCGCAAGCGGCAGCGATTGCACGGTCACCTCGAAGGTGCGGCAGATCGCCCGTAGCTCCTCCTCCTGGGCGGGGCTCAGCCGCCCCGGCGGCGCGCTGGCCAAGAACCGCGCCACCCGCTCCTGAAACGCCCGCACCAGCAGCCGTTGCACCATGGCCGCGCCGGCCGCCTCCACCAGTTCCCGCGAGGCCAGCCGCCGCCGGGCGCGCAGGCTGTGCTCGCCGCCCGCCGGGTCGTCGAAGACGTCGTGCAGCAGCCGGTCGAGCTCGCCGGTGTCCTCGGTGACTGCGCCGGCCCGCTGGAACTGCTCGGCCACGGCCGGCGGCAGCGCCGTGAGCCCGGCTTGCGCGGAGCCGGACGACGGGGCGGACCTGAGCCCGGCGACCGACGCGTGCAACTGGTCGATCATGTTCTGGGTGGCGCTCTGCTGCCTGCTCAGCCGGTCCATCCGGCGGCGCAGGCCCTCCAGCACGTTCTCCTCCGCCGCGGCGGCCAGCCGGCCGAGCGCGCTCTCCAGCGTCTCCCTGAACCTCCTGCCGAAGTCCTGCATGTTGAACAGCAGCGGCTGGCGGCCGGTCAGGCCAGACACCTCGGCCCGCATCCCCGTGGCGAGGTGTCCGTTGACCACGGTGATCACCTCGCACGGCATCCGGCCGGCCCGCACCGCGGCCACCCGCCGTCCGAGCTGGGCGTCGTCGCCCTCGCTCAGCAGGGACCTGGTGACGAGCACGGCGACCGCGGCCCGGCCGTCGGCGTAGCGGACCCAGAAGTCGATGGGGTCGGTGTCGGCCGCGAGCACCACGTCGGTGCGGAAGTCGAGCCCGCTGTCCTCCAGGATGCGGCGTACGGTGGTGGTCACCTCCCACGGCTCGAACTCGTGGCGCTGCCTGACGGCCTCCCTGATCGTGGTGGTGGTCACCGGCCTGCCGGTCGGCTCGACGATCGCCTGCGCACGGCGGAACAACGAGAGGATCTCGCGCGGGTTGCCATCGGTGAGCTGCACCAGCGACTCGGCCACCGCCTCGCTCACCTGGTGGCCGCGCTTGGCGATGAGCTCGACCGTCTCCTCGCGGCCGAACGGCGAGGGCGTGATGATCCGGGTGCGCTGAAACGTGCCCCTGCTGACCAGCGGCAGGCTGTCGGTGGGCCCGCAGTAGATCAGCAGCCCTCTGGCGTCGATGAACACCTTGACCAGCTCTTCCAGGGAGTTGACCGCGTCGCGCGCGGCCTGGCCCTCGCCCCCGAGCAGCTTCTCGAACTCGTCGATCACCAGGACCGTGCGGCGGCGCATGCGGCCGCTGAGATAGACCAGCACCGACAGGGTGTGGTAGGCGTCGGCGGAGGTGTGGAGCTGGCGGTGTACGCCCCGCGCCTTCAGCTCGCGGCTCGGGGGAGCGCCGCTCAGCCACTCCCACACCGCGTCGGTCAGCTCGTCCATCACCATGAGCGCCAGCGCCGTCGCCCACACCGAGTGCTCGGTCAGGTGGCTCAGCACGCGCCGCAGCTCCTCCTGCAGCACCCGCTTGGCCAGGTGGAAGTGCTCGACCACCTTGCGCGGGTCGATCGTGCCCTCGCGCAGCCGCGACCGGATCTCCTCGGCCAGTTCGGGCCCTGCCTGGTCGTCGCCGATGCCGTCCGCGGTCACCTGACCGTAGTAGTCGATGACGAGGTCGTGCAGCCGCTCGCGGCCGAACTGCTCCAGCAGGATGTTGCGGAACAGGTAGCCGAACTCCGAGTGCGGGGTGTCCAGCTTGAGGATGACGGCGTCCTCGTGGCTGCGCGCGATACGGTGCAGCAGGGACGTGGCCAGGTGCGTCTTGCCCGACCCCAGGTCGCCGATCAGGGCAAGGGCGCGGCCGGACTCGCCGAGCCCGCCGCCGCTCGTCGCGAGGTAGCCGTCGACGAACCGGTGGGCGCTGTCGAAGGCCGGCGTGATCACGGTGATCCCGGTGGGATCGGCGTCGTCGGCGAGGCGCAGGGTGTAGGTAACGGGGACCTCGGGCTCGCGCGGTCCTGGGCCGGTTGTCATGACTGCCTGTCTCTTTCCCACTCGGCGAGCAGGCGCGGCACCAGCTTCTCCTTGAACGCCTTGATTTTCTCGAAGGTGATGTTTTCCGTGCCGTATTCGTCGAAGAAGACCGCCAGGTGTTCAAGGGCCTGCCTGGGTGTTGTGAAGTCGCGCACCGCTGCCGAGAGCTCGTTCATTTCCGCGTCCCCTAGGGAGACTTGACGTTTGACCAGAATTTCGCGGATATCGCTGCCCCCGCCGTCCAAGGAACCGATCGGCAGGAAAATCGTATGGCAGGTGGGAAGCCTGCCGAAGTGATGGGCGAGCTTGCCGGCGTCGTCCGAGTCGGACTCGGCGAAGAAGACCATCCGCAGGCGCGCCAGCTCCTGGAAGCCGCGCACCCAGGTGAGCGGCAGGTACGCGGGAAGGAGGATGACGGCGACTCCGTTGCGCTCGTTGAGCACATCCCTGATGCGGCCGAAGGCCACATTCGGATCATCGGTCGTCTCCCGCAGCGACGCCACGTCCTCATGGACGGTCCACTCCTCCTCCTCCAGGAGGACGGTCATCTGGCGGGCCAGCCACAGCGCCATCTGGTGGAAGTCCTCGCAGTCCTGGTGGCCGGTCGCCTGGCTGTAGTCGGCGACGCAGACACGCTCCAGCTCGATCTCCTTGGCCAGCCGATAGGCACAGCGCTGGACGAAGGTGCTCTTGCCCGCGCCGCGCCGGCCGTACACCAGGATGAGGTGGCCGCGGACCAGGATCCGCTCCGCGGTGACCGCGGTGCCGAAGCGCTCGTTGAGCAGGTTGTACATGCCGTCGATGAACGCGAACAGCGGCAGGTGGTCCACCCGCTCGTCGAAGAAGAGCAGCGGCCCGGTGTAGGGGGAGCCGTCGGGGCTCGGCGGGTGGATGGGGTTGGTCATCGGCGGCGCACTTCCAGGTGGAGCCGCAACCGGTGGCGCAGCGCCAGGTTGACGGCCGCCAGCCGCTCCGCCAGCGCGGTCAGCTCGGGCTCGATGTCGCTGTCGTGGGCCCGTTCACGGGTGAGGCGCTCCAGGAGCAGCCGCCGGGCCACCGGCACCTGGCGCCAGCCGGGGCGGAAGCGGCTCACACGGGCCAGCTCGGCGGCCAGCTTCTCGTGGCTCTGCTCGTACGGCCCCGCCTGTGGCGTCCGGCCGGCCTGCAGGGCGGTACGGTACTCGCGCGCCGCCACGAGAAAGGCGTCGGCGGCGTCGCCCAGGTCGTCGGCGTGCTTGACCGCCAGCTCCGAGGAGTTGCGCCATTCGGTAGAGATCAGTGCCACCAGCCCGCCGGCCAGCACGGGAAGCAGGATGGCCACCGCGGCGGGTAACGGGCTCTCCGGGGACTTGGGCGGGGCGACGTAGGTCATGGCCCGGCAGGCCCGGGTGAAGGCGGCGCGGTCGGTTCTCGACCATGTGATCGGGTCGAGCGTGGCGGTGGGGGTGACGATGCGGTCTCCGGCGGCGGTCAGGCGGTGGTCGAGCGCCGCTGCCGCCGCCGCCAGCTCCGTTTGCCGGGTGGGGGAAAGGCACTGCACGATCTGGTCGTCACGCAACGGCTCCGCGGAATTCGAACATGCGGACAGCGAAATGAGGGCGCCGAAGAGCAGTGACCAGCCGGACACCCTCAAACGTCGCATACCTCATTCCTCGCCTCGCCGGTAATCGCCACGATAACCGGCCATCCGGCGTAAGCGTGAGATGTTCATGGTTCGTCATATGACAGCACAGAAAACCTTCCTGTGGAAGGGTGCTTTTCGTACGGGGCGGACGATGGAACGGCACATTCATGCCGTTTACGGAGCACTCGCCCCAAAGCGCGAGGCGGCTCAGCGCGGTGCCGGCGCCAGGCGGTAGCGGATCGGGAGGCGCTTCAGGCCGCCGACGAACGTCGTCGCCGTCCACGCCGGCTCCCCGTCCGGCTCGATGGCCTCCAGGCGGGGCAGCAGCGCGGCGAACAGCGCCTCCACCTCCATCCTGGCCAGCGCCGCCCCCAGGCAGTAGTGCACGCCGGTCCCGAACGCGAGGTGCCGGTTCGGCTCGCGGCCGACGTCGAAACGGAACGGCTCGTCGAAGACGTCCTCGTCGCGGTTGGCCGACGGGTACGACAGCAGCACCGACTCGCCCGCCGCGATCGGCACCCCGCGGACCTTGGTGTCGGCGGCGGCCGTGCGCATGAACGACTTGACCGGGCTCACCCAGCGGATCATCTCCTCGACGGCCGCCGGCAGCAGGCCGGGGTCGCGGCGCAGCCGGTCGAGCTGGTCGGGATGGCGGATCAGCGCCTCCAGGCCGCCCGCCACGGTGGAGCTCGTCGTGTCGTGCCCGGCGGTGGCGATGAGGATGTAGTACGAGGCGATCTCGTTGTCGCTGAGCAGCCGGCCGTCGATGCGGGCCTGCGCGATGTGGGAGGCCAGGTCGCCGGTGGGACGGGCGCGGCGTTCCGCGATCAGGTCGTGGAAGTAGCCGAACAGGTCCTCCAGGGCGGTCGTGTAGCCCGCGCGGCTGCCGGCGTCGCGCCCCTTGTCGCGGTCGTCGTGACCGAACAGCTCCTGCGTGAGCCGCAGCATGAGCGGGAAGTCGGACTCGGGCAGCCCGAGCAGCGCGAGGATCGCATACAGCGGGTACGGCGCGGCGATCTGCTGCGCGAAGTCGCAGGACGAGCCGAGCTCCGCCATGAGGTCGACGTGGCGGCGGGCCAGCTCGCGCACCCGCTCGCTCATGGCCCGCATGGCCTTCGGGCGGAACCAGTCGGCGGCGATCGCCCGCAGCCGTCGGTGCTCGGGGTCGTCGAGGTGCACGAGGCTCGACAGCGCCCTGCCCCGCGCGCGGCGGGCGGCCAGCTCGGCGTCGAGCACGGCGGTGCGCAGCACCGGGCGGGGCGCGTTCAGCCAGAGCGTGTGGTCACGCTCGATGGCGTTCACGTCCTCGTGCCGGGTGATCGCCCAGAACGGGTTGTAGCCGGGCGCCCGCACGTGATGCACGGGGGCCTCACGGCGCAGCAGGGCGAGCGCGGCGTGCAGGCGGTGCTCGTCGGTGTAGGCGTCAGGGGTGGCGAGCGCCCTTCCCGCCTCCTCGATCGTCATGGCGAGGCCGGGGCGCGGCGTGGCAGGCGACATTGGCGGGCTCCTGGTCTGCGGGCGTGCGTACGGGTGGTGCGCCGCCTGCTGGGGAGGAGGGCTCCCGAGCTGCGGTGGAACAGGAGCCCGTCCTCGGCGGGACCGGCCCCGCCTGCATTATGCCGCCGGAAACGCCGGCGCGCCGGAGCCCGGCGGACTCCGGCGCGCTGTGTTCACGGGTACGTCAGCGGCGGGCCGAGTTGTCCACCTCCGCGACGAACCTGGCCAGCTCCACCCGGTCCACGTTCGGCCCCGGCCCGTCGGCGTTGCCGAGGACGAGCCCGCCCTGCATGGTGGTCAGCGTCAGCGGCGTGGCCTGCGACCAGAAGCCGTCCCAGGCGTAGTTGTGCCGGAACACGCCGCGCACCGTCGCGCCGCCGTCCTCGGTGATGTCGAGGTACCGGCTGATCACGTCGGTGTTGTACGGGTGCCCGGTGTTCCTGTCGGCGTTGGCGTAGTGGACGACCAGCACGTACTCGCCGGGGCCGAACCCGCCGGGCCGGTCGAAGGCGAGCGTGTTGCCGGGGCCGCCGCCCAGGTCGCCGACGTACGCGCCGCGCGAGGCGTTCGACGCGCTCGTGGGCGGGACGGTCACCACCGTGGCGGTTCCGGCGAGCCGCGCCTGCTCGGCCTCCACCGCGTGCACGGTCTCGTCCGCCTGGGCGGCCCTGGCCGTGGTCAGCGTGCGCAGCTCGAGCCCGCCGGGGCCGCCCACCTCGACCTTGCTGATCCCGGCGGGCAGGTAGATCCGCGCCCGCGACGCGCCCTCGCCCGGCCGGGTGACGCGCAGGCCGGGGACCTGCCGTCCGTCCACGGTGACCCGCAGGTCGCCGCGCCCGGCGGCGTGATAGGCGAAGGTCAGGTCGTGGTAGCCGTCCTCGCGCGCGGCGACGAAGTACGTGGCCCGCGCCGTGCCGCCGAGGACCACGGCCGGCCCCTTGCCGCCACGGGTGATCTTCGCGCCGCCGGACAGCCGCGCCTCGTCGGCCCCGTGCACCGCCCGGTGCGGCCCGGTCACCTCGGTCAGGTCGAACTTGTCGAGCGTCACGTCGCTGCCCGGCAGCCGCGTGCCGTCACCCGCGCTGGTGCGCAGCGACAGCTCGTGCGCGCCCGCGCTCAGCTCGATCTCGACGTCGGTACGGCCGCGGTAGGTCCAGCCGAGGTCGGCCGGGTACTGCACGATCTGGTCGAGCCTGCCGTCCACGAAGAGCGCGTGCCGGCCGGGCGCCTTGTTCGTGCCCTGGTAGATGCCCAGGCGGTAGCGGCCGTCGCGGGGCACGGTGACGCTGAACGTGACGGCCGAGTCGTCCTGGTTCATGCCGCCGACGTCGCGCTTGCCGGAGGTGGCGTAGAGCTGCGGGTCGGCGGTGGTGTCCTGGTCGAAGACGCGGGCGGAGGTGAGCGTCGCCGACTCGGCCTCCACGGACACCGACCAGGGCGCGTTCGCGGCGGGCGCGGGGCCGCTCGCCGGCACGACGGTCACCCGGTAGGCCGCCATCACGTCGCCGCCCGGCACGTCCACCCGCAGCTCGCCGCCGGACACCTTGGCCCGGGTGGCGGCCACGACCGGCGGCTCCACGGCGTCACCCTCGTAGCCGGTCCAGGTCGTCTTCGACACCACGACGTCCACCCGGTCGCCGAAGACGCGGCGATCGAGGCCGGACAGGTCGAGCCTGACGGGCGCGGCGCCGCCGCCGACCAGGATCGTGCCGCGCCGCGCCGGCTCGTCGATCGCCGCCACGGCCTGCACCGTGTCGGCCTCGTTCAGGCGCGGCGGGGTCGTCTTGACCGTCTGCCCGGTCAGGTCGGCGTACCACTTGAGCAGCCACCAGCCGCCGTTCGCCTGCCGGGTGCGCACCGCGTGGTCGCCGAGGTTGCCGGCGTACGTCCAGTACGCCATGTCGGCGTCCACCTTGGTGTCCTCGAACAGCGAGATCCACTGGATCATCTGGCCGGGCACCGACATGTCGCGGCGGTTGCCGTACTCGTCGATGTTGATGGGCAGCGGCCCGATGCCGAGCTCCCGCTCCATCGCGCGGTAGTGCTCGTAGTGCCCGCGGTATTCGGCGAGCCGCTCGCGCTGCAGCTCGTGCCAGGCCATGATGTCCGGCAGGCAGTGGTCCTGCCCGGCGCAGGGCGTGTCCTTGGCCCAGGTGAGGAAGTCGCGCAGCCGCTCGGGACGGTAGAACGCCTCGTTCGGGCCGACGATGCGGGCCTTCGGGTCGATCGAGCGGATGCGCTCGTACACCGCCTTCCAGTCGGCGAAGAACCGCTCCTTCTCAGTGGCCCAGTCCTCGTACCAGATCCAGTCGGGCTCGTTGAACGGCACCCACACGAACCGGTCGTTGTCCTTCGGCCGCTCCTCGACGACCTTGCGGACCATCGTCTCGACCTTGGCCAGGTAGTCGTCGATGCCGAGCTCCTGGTACGGCCACCGGCTGTAGACGTCCTGCATGTAGATCACGACCTCTTCGCCGCCCGCCGCGAAGAAGCCGTCGGCGACCGCCAGCGCGTCGCCGTTGGGATGCTGCTCGCCGTCCGGGGCCTTCTGCGCGACCGTGCGCGGCCGGGCGCCGGCCAGCAGGCTGTCGCCGGGCACGCCGGGGTCGGACAGGGCGTACAGGCCGCCGGTCGCGCCGCCGTACACGGGGCCGGTGCGCTGCGAGAAGTCCACGGCGACCACATCGGGCGCCGCGGCGGAGGCCGAGGCGGCGGTGGCCGGGGCGAGCGCCGCCAGCGTCGCGACGGACAGTGCGGACGCCAGGGCGGGCCGCGCTAAGCGGTGTCTGGGCATGGAGGAACCTCCTCATAGGGGGTGCGACTAGGGACGTGGCTCTACTTGACGGCGCCGCCGGTGATCCCGGAGATGATCTTGCGCTGGGCGACGGCGAAGACGGCCAGCAGCGGCAGGCTCATGAGGATGATGTAGGCGAAGATCAGGTGCCAGTTGTCGAGGTACAGCCCGGCGTTGGCCACCTGGAACAGGTTCAGCGGCAGCGTGTCCAACCGGCCGCCGATGACGAAGAAGGCGTAGAAGACGTCGTTCCAGACGTACAGGCAGATGAGGATGGTCGCGGTGGCAAGCACCGGCCGCAGCAGCGGCAGGATGACCGAGAAGAACACCCGCAGCGGGCCCGCGCCGTCCATGCGGGCGGCCTCCTCCAGCGACAGCGGCACCGTACGCACGAAGCCCGTCACGAAGAAGATCACCGTGGACATGTAGATGCCGACGTACACGCCGATCATGCCGACCGGGCTGCCCGCCAGGCCGAGCAGGCGCAGCAGCAGCACGATCGTCACCACGGCGGGCGGCAGCACGATGCCGCTGATCGCCAGCGCGTACAGCACGGCGGTGAACCGCGAGGCACGACGGGCCAGGATCCACGACGCCATCGACCCCAGCGCCAGCACCAGCACCACCGACGGCGCGACCACCAGCACGCTGCCGATGAACGCCTTCGGCACCTCGCCCTGCTCCCAGACCTGGGCCAGGTTCTCCCACAGATGCCATTGCGACGGCAGCGACAGGTCGGGGGAGAGCGCCTCCGCCTGCGACTTGCCCGCCGTGACGACGACCAGCCACAGCGGCACGCCCATGACGAGCAGGACGAGCACGACCACCGCGACCGGCCGCAGCCGCGCCGCCAGGCCCCGCGAGATCGGCGGGCCGGCGGCACGCCGCCGCCCGGGACCGCCGAAGACAGGCGCCGTCACAGGATCTCCTCCCTCTTGCGCAGGATCCGGATCACCGGGAACGCCAGCAGCGCCACCATGAGGAACAGCACCAGGCTCATGGTCGTGGCCTGCGCGAACAGGCCCTGCCCGAACGTCCGGTAGATGAAGATGTTGAGGATCTCGGTGCTGCGGGCCGGGCCGCCGCCGGTGAGCGCCTGCACGATGTCGAAGCCGTTCATCGAGCCGAGCAGCGCCGTCGCGACGTTGAACGTCACCGCCGGCGCGAGCAGCGGGAAACGCACCGCCCAGAACGCCTGCCAGGGCGTCGCACCGTCGATGCGCGCCGCCTCCGAGACGTCCTCCGGCACCGACTTCAGCCCCGCCAGGTAGATGAGCATCGACAGCCCCATCCACTTCCAGGCGTGGATGACGGCGGCCAGCACCAGCGTCCACGTGGTGCTGCCCAGCCAGGCGATCTCCACCTGCTCGCCGGTCAGCGCCGACAGCAGCGCGTTCAGGCTGCCGTCCGGCTTGAGCAGCGCCTGGAAGACGTACCCGACGGCCAGCGCGGACATCAGCACCGGGATGACGAACACCAGCCTGGCCGCCCTGTTCAGCCAGGTGTCCCGCTCCAGCAGCACCGCCAGGCCGAAGCCGAACAGGTTCTGAAACAGCGCCACCAGCGCCGCGTAGATCACGGTGATGCGCAGCGACCCGAACAGGGTGCCGTCCGACAGCAGCGTGCGGAAGTTCTCCAGGCCCACCGGCCTGATCTCGCTCTTGAAGCTCGACCAGTCCGTGAACGCGTAGATGAAGTTGAACAGCGTCGGCAGGAAGAAGAAGACGAACAGGATCGCGAAGGCCGGGACGAGGAACCACATCGGATGGGTGCGGCCCCGCCCCGCCCCGGCGGGCGGGCGCGGCGCGGGCGCGCGGCGGCGCGTCTCCTGGCCGGACGGCACGGTCTGCTCCTTGGTCACGGGCCCAGTGATAGGCACGGGTACTCGATCAGAAGCCGGGCGCGCCCGCGGCCTTGGCGAGCTGCGCGAACTGCTTCTGGGTCGCGGCGGCCACCTGCTCGGGCGACAGGCTGCCGGTAATCATGTCGGCCAGGTTCAGATACAGGTCGGGGTTCGCGACCGCGAGCGACTGCATCGACCCGACCGACTCGCCCAGCGAGGCGTGCACGTCCTTCAGCGCCTGCGGCACCCCGTCCGGCGTCGGCACGTCGGGCCGCAGCGAGACCGTCTTACGGTCGTCGACGAACGTCTGGTAGCCCGGCCCCATCCAGTACGCCAGGAGCTGCCGCGCCGCCGCCTCCCGCGTGGCGTCACCGGTGCGGAAGGCCACCAGCGCGTTCGACTGGTCGGGGATCGACGTGGCGACGTTGCCCGACGGCGAGATCGGGAAGAAACCGATCTTCTCGTCCAGCTCGGCGGTGTCCGCCATCGCCTGAAGCTGCCCGAAGAACGAGTTGACCTGCACCACCATGGCGGCCTTGCCGGACAGCAGCGCCTCGCCCTGGTCCTCGAACGTCGCCGTCTTGATGTCGTCGTTGAACAAGCCCTCGTCGATCAGACCCTTGTACGTCTTGATCGCATCGAGGATCGTCTTGTCCTCGAACGTCTCCTTGCCGCTGTTGATCCGGTCCCACAGCCCGTTCTTGGCGGCGTCGGCGAGCTGCACCTGCACCCACCACTGGGTGGCCCACTTGTCGCCGGCCATCTCGAAGAACGGGGTGACGCCCTTGGCCTTGAGCGTGCGGGCCAGCTCCACCATCTCGCCGAACGACTTCGGCGTCTCCTTGATCCCGTTGGCCTCGAAGACCTTCTTGTTGTAGTAGACGCCCTCGACGGCGGGGCTGGTGATGAGCGCCGCGTACCGGGTCTTGTCCAGGATCCCGGTGATGTCGCGCAGCTCGGGCGAGAGCTTGTCGATCCAGGGCGCGCCGTCCAGCGGCTGCAGGTTGGCGCGGGCGTTCAGCGCGGTCAGCATCGACGCCGTCGGCTGCCAGAACGCCAGGTCCGGCTTGTCGCCGGTGGCCACCTTGGTCTGCACGCCCTGCTCGTACGGGTCGGGCACGGTGACGACCTCCACCGTGGCCCCGGTGGCCTTCGAGAAGGCGTCGGTCACCGCCTTGGGGGTGGTGGTGCTGTTCTGGGCGGCCCAGATCGTCAGCGTCACCCCGTCCAGGCGGGCGGTGGGCTCCGGCCAGGCCGCCGGGGCCGAGTCGGTGGTCGCCGCCGGCCCGGCGGCGGGATCGCTGCAGGCGGTGAGCGCCAGGAGCGCGCTCGCCGCGACCATGATCGCGGTACGGGGGGCTCTACGCACGGTTACGTCGTCCTTCGGTCTCATAGCGCCGGTTCGGTGGGCTAGCGGGGGCGGAGGTGCAGGATGCGGGCGGTGGGCGGCGGGACGTGGGCCGTGACGGTCAGCTCGGCGGCACCCGGGTCCCAGTCGAGGCGCCAGCCCCCGGCCTGTGCCGGGTAGGCGACGGTGGCCTCCAGGTCGCGGCCGCGGAGGTGGGGGAGCGAGAGCACGGTGGACTCCGGCGCGCCGGGCCGCCTCCAGACCGTCACGTACGTGTCGCCGCTCGCGCCGGGGCTGTTGCGCGGGCCGCCGTCACTTCGTGGGCTGCCGTCGCCTGTCGGGATGGCGTCGCTTCGTGAGGTGCCGTCGCTCAGCGGGCCGCCGTCACTTCGTGGGCTGTCGTCGCGGAGGGCGAAGGCGAGCCAGGGATCGTCCCAGCCGGGCAGGCCGAGCGGCCAGCACGCGGTGGCGCGCGGCAGCACCGGGCGCAGCCGCCGGTGCACCGCCACGCCCTCCTTGACCAGGGCGAGCCTGGGGCCGTCCATGCGGTGCAGGTTGCCCGACAGATAGAGGCGGCCGAGTATGCCGGTGCACATCGTGAACGCCACCTCCTCCTCCGTCATCTCCGGCTGCGGGTAGGCCCAGTTGGCGGCCTGCTCGGGCAGCACCGACAGGGGAGCGGCGGCCGCGATCGGCGGGTAGCGCAGGAAGTCCTGCTGGTCGCTGGTGGACTGGAGCTGCAGGCGGGAGAGCATCGCGTAGTCCATGCGCATGGCGCCCGAGCCGCAGTTCTCCAGCACCAGGTGCGGGTGGCGGTCGAGCACCGACTCCAGCCAGGCCAGGTGGGCCCGGTTGTGCCCGAGCAGCCCGGCTCCCGCGCTGGGGGCGTCCACGTCGGTGCCCGCGCCCGGGTTGATGTTGTAGTCGAGCTTGAAGTAGCCGACGCCCAGTTCCGTGACCAGCCGGTCGATCACCTGGTCCACGTGCGCCACCGCGGCGGGATGGCGCAGGTCGAGGTGGTAGCGGCCGTGCTCGGCCACCCGTACGCCGCCGCGCTGCAGGAACGCCTCGTCCGGCAGTTTGCCTGCCATCGGGCTGCGCACCCCGATCACCTCGGGCTCCAGCCACAGGCCGGGCGTCATGCCGCGCTCCCTGATCCGGGCCAGCACCTCCTCGATGCCGCCAGGGAACCGGGTGCTCGACGGCCGCCACTCGCCGACGCTGTCCCACCAGTCGCCGCCGTCGTCGTACCAGCCGGCGTCCACGCAGAACACCTCCGCGCCCGCCTCGGCCGCCGCGTCGATGAGCGGCAGCAGCTTCTCCGTGGTCGGGTCGCCCATCAGCGTGTTCATGTAGTCGTTGAAAACGAGCGGCAACCTGTCCCGGTCGGGGTGGGGGCGCAGCGACGCGCGACGGTGCGCGGTCAGCGCGGCCGCCGCGCTTTCCAGGCCGTCGCCGGACACCGCCACCGACACCGGCACCGTGGTGAACGACGCGCCGGGCGCGAGCGGCTGGCTCCACTGGTGGTCCAGGTCCGTCGGGCCGGACAGCGCGGCGTACACGCCGTCCAGCCGGTCGCCGACCTCCCACCGCCAGGGGCCGTTGTGCTCGATCTGCCACAGCCACGTCCGGCCCGAGCCGCGCTCGGCCAGCCCGCCCATCGGGACGTACCGGCCGCTCGACCACGTGCCCAGACTGGTCAGCGCGTACGCGCCCCGCCCGTGGCCGTGCCCCTCCAGGCCCAGGTCGGGCAGGTGGCCGGCGAGCGGCTGCCTGGTCCAGCGGCTCTCGCCGAGCCAGGCGCTGCCCGCGTACAGGACGTCCAGATCGGCCGCCTCCAGGCCGTGGAATCCCGCCGCGAACGAGGTCACCGCCAGCAGCAGCACCGGCTGCGCGCCCAGGTTCGTCACCCGGACCGACGACCGCAGCGCCGGCACGCCCTCGTACGACTCCAGCAGCAGCTCCGCGCCCAGCCCCGACGACTCGTCACGCAGCCGCACCCGCAGCTCGTGCCGGCCGTCCTGGACCGAGCGGTCCGCGCCCGCGTACCGCAGCCGCAGGCCCACCGCCGTCTCCGACAGCCGCTGCGAGGCCCGCGCCCGGCCCTCGCCGGGCACCAGCACCTCCACGACCGGCTGGGACGTCCGCATGGGAGCCGCCGCCCCGCCCGGCGACAGCTCGCGCAGCGTCACCGGGCGATCCTGATGGATCTCCAGGGCGACCGCGAGACCCGAATGGCCCCAGCGGAGGGTCTCCACGACATCAGCAGGCATCAAGCTCTCTCTTTCGGCGTCACAGGGGACCGATCGCGGTGGCAGGGTTCGCGCGTACTGCCCTGGACGGGTGGGCGCTCCCGCAGTCATGTGACCGGTCACACGCCCGCCAGTGTGAACGGTCACACGGCCCCTGCGAAAGCCTTCTTTGCCGATTCGTTACGCACAGGTTTCCTGAGCGCGCGGCCTGGAACGAAGCTGACCAGGGCGCTGACCAGCAAGGTTGTCGGTGCTTCCGAGTCTGCGACGCCGCCTGTCGCATCCACGAATGGACGGAGGCGATGGTCTGGAAGGAGCCGCGGAAGAGGCTGCCAACGGGACGGAAGGCGAGCCGGCCGACCGCTGGCAGGAGCGGTGCGGCCGCCGACCGTGCGGCCGAGATCCCCTGGCCCATCGCCCGCGGCCCGGGGTCGGCGAGCGCCCAGCCTTGGGCCGAGCGCTAAGACGGCCGCGGCGATCCCTGCGCCAGGGGGCTCGGGAAGAAGGGCACGATCGAGTATCGGGTGCAGTACTAGGAGTAGTCGTCTCCAGGTGAAACCCGATGTCGTGAGACACGTGAGGCGCTGAGAATCGCTCTCAGCGCCTCACATTGCGACTGGCCTACGGAACGACCGGGGTGGCGCACGACTTCGGGCCTGGCCTGACGTTCTGCTCGTCATGGCCGCCCGCCTCGCCTGTTCGGCTCGGCCGTGATCCCGCCGATGGCCTCCCGAATCCGTGTGCTGCGCGCTCGGAGTTCGGCAACGCGACCACCCCTCCTCCTTCGAGCTCGGGCGGGCGCGTCATGCCCATGACGCAGCCGTCAGCAGGTGCGGGCGATGGCGTCGACCTTCTCGCCGAAGTTGGTGTCGTACGCCCTGGCGTAGTGGCCGGGCCTGACGCCTCGCCTTTCACGGCTGCCGGTGTCAATGAAGCAGCCTGAGGCGTTGGCGTAGAAGGAGTGGACGTGGTTGCGCATGTTGGCCGGCAACGTGCGATAGCCGTCGCCGGGGCTCCACTTCCACGGGACACCGTCGAAGTTCCGGTCCCGCCACAGGCAGATGTTGCCTGTGGGACAGCCCGCTGCCGCTCGCGTCAGGCTCACCTGTGCGGTGAGGGTAATCAACTCTCGGCGAGATGGCGCGGACGAACGAGCTGCCGAAACCGCGTACTGAGGCGACCGTCCGCACGCGCTCTCGCAGCGGGGCGGGACTTCACACGCGCACGGGACAGACCTCCGGCACCATGCCGGCAGGGCGCCGGACCCGGCTCCGCGTGCCGATCGGTCGCCAGGTGAGGCGCGAAGTGGGCTGGTGAATCGGCGTGGTGCGCAGAGCCGGCCTGTTGTGCGCGTGGCGGAGCGGTGTCACGCCGAATCGGGTGGTGCTCCACGAGCTGGATGCCGCGCCGAGCACATGGGACGCGCTGCGTTGGGGCGTGCGGATACCGAGAGCCCTCCAGAGCGAAGTTCGGTTCGCGCCCCTTCGCTGGCGATGCCGCTTGCCCGGTGCCGCCTGTCCTGTGTGGGCTGCGCCGGGAGCAAGGCGGGATGGGTCAGGTGGTAGGGGGTGGGGCGGTGGATTCGCGGATCATCAAGGCCGGGGGGACCAGGCGGGGCACCGGTTGCGGGAGGCCGGAGAGTTCGGCCATGGCGGCGTCGAAGCAGGCGCGGCCGAGGCCGGGGAAGTCCATGCGTACGGTGGTCAGCGCGGGCGTCCAGTATGCCGCCCCCGGGATGTCGTCGAAGCCCACGATGCTCACGTGACCCGGCACGTCCTTGCCCGCGTCGTACAGCGCCCGCCGGACGCCCTGCGCGATGTCGTCGTTGCCGCACAGAATGGCGGTGACCTGCGGGTCGGCGGCCAGACGGCGGCCCGCCTCGTACGCGGAGGCGATGTCCCACCCGCACCCCAGCACCTCGGGCACGGCCGCCCCCGCGGCGGTCAGCGCGTCGCGCCAGCCCGCCAGGCGGCCGCCCTGCCCGACCTCGGACGGGATCGCCACGTGGTGCACCGTGCGGTGGCCCAGGTCGAGCAGGTGCCGGGTGGCGTCGGCGGCGGCGCCGCGCTCGTCGAGCGCGATCGCGACCCTGCCCCGGTCGGGAGCGGCGGGTTCGGCCACCGCGACGGCGGGCACATGGGCGGGCAGCGCCTCCAGCACGGCGACGCCGATCGCGTCGAAGGCGATCACCACCACCGCGCCGGCGCTGGCGTCGCTGACGTACTCGACGGCCTGCCGCACCTCCGCGGGCTCGGCCGACTCCACGACCCTGACGCCCACGGACATGCCGGCCGCGCGGGCCGCCTCCTCGATGCCCTGGAGGGTGGCGGCGTAGCCGTACAGGACGGTGTCGGAGGTGACCACGGTGATGCCGCGAGCCCGGCCGAGGCTGAGCGCGCGGGCCGCGCGGCTGGGCCGGAAGCCGAGCCGCTCGATGGCCGCGAGCACCGTGGCGCGGGTTTCCGGGCGCACCCTGGGCGAGTCGTTGAGCACGCGCGAGACCGTCTGGTACGACACTCCGGCCTCGGCGGCGACGTCCCTGATGCTGGGCACGGCCGCGTCGCGGGCGGCCGCGCGAGACGCGCGCGGGGGAGTCGGAGTCACCTCCACATCGTATGACCTGATGATCCGCGCTCATGCCGGGCACCGTCCGTCCGCCTCGTCTTCGAGTTCCTGTCGGTCCGGAAACGCCCGAACTTCACATCGAGAACACGCTCTCTCGCATTCGAGCCCTTTTCGCAGGTGCCAATCGTCCTTTGATGAAAGGAAATCACCTGGCTGAACGTGTGCCGGCGGGTAGATTTCGGCGCGACGGGTCAGGGTGCCGCCCGGCCTGTTCGAGAGGTCAGGTGAGACGGGCGCGCGCGGAGTGATCAGGGGCCTGACGCCTAGTGCGGACCCGTGGATGGTCGAGGTGTGCGGGCGCTCGGGCGGCCGGCCGGAAACGGGGCCGATGGGCGTGGGAAGTGCGCAACGCCTCCTGGCGTAGGTCGCGTGATAGGGCTGGCTGGTGGTGGGTGCCGGGGGACCGTCCCCCACGGCCTGTGCCTTGGCGGTGCCGGCCTGCGCACACCCTGACCGGCCGGGTGGGTGCGGCCGGCCTGCCCCATCCCGACCGCCGCGTGGGGTGGGCGGTCGGGATGGGGCCGCGCGGTGCGGGTGCGCGGGGCCTTCCAGCCGGTCAGGTGCGGGACCCCGATCGGGTCAGGTGCGGGTCCAGCGCTGGTTGGTGCCGCCCGTGCAGTCCCAGATCTGCAGGCGGGTGCCGTTGGCGGAGCTGACGTCGGTCGCGTCGAGGCACTTGCCGGACTGCGGGTTGACGATCTGCCCCGTGCCGGAGTCGTACGTCCAGCGCTGCGCCCCGGTGCCGTTGCAGTCGTAGAGCTGCACCTTGGCGCCGTTCGCCGTGGAGCCGGCGGTGACGTCCATGCACTTGCCGAGCGCGCGGACGGAGCCGTCGGAGTTCCAGGTCCAGGACTGGGCGGCGGTGCCGTTGCAGTCCCAGAGCTGGATGGGGGTGCCGTTGGCGGTCTCGGCGCCGGCGACGTCGACGCATTTGCCGCCGATCCCGGTGATCTGGCCGCCGGAGCCGCCGCTGTCGGTGGGCGGGGCGTAGACGCGGACGTAGTCGACGGTCAGCGTCTGCGGGAACGTGGTGGTGCCGTCGGGGTAACCGGGCCAGTCGCCGCCGACCGCGACGTTCATGATCATGAAGAACGGGTGGTCGAAGACCCAGCGGCGGCCGCCCAGGTCGGCGGGGGTGCGGCGCTGGTACTCGACGCCGTCCACGTACCAGACGATGAGGTTGGGCGACCAGTCGACGGCGAAGGTGTGGAACGCGTCGGCGAAGGGGGAGCCGATCGTGTAGCCGGCGCTGATGCCGCCGCCACCGCTGTAGCCGGGGCCGTGGATGGTGCCGTGGACGGTGTTCGGCTCGCGGCCGATGTTCTCCATGATGTCGATCTCGCCGTCGTCCGGCCAATTGGTGCCGCCGAGCATCCAGAACGCCGGCCAGATGCCCTGCCCGCGCGGCAGCTTCATGCGTGCTTCGAACCGCCCGTACGTCTGGCTGAAGGTGCCGAGCGTGAGCAGGCGGGCGGAGGTGTACAGGCAGGTGCCGTAGTGGCACTGGTAGCCGGCCGGGTTCTCGCGGCGGGCGGTGATCACCAGGTTGCCGTTGCCGTCGAGGGCGGCGTTGCGGGTGCTGTCGGTGTAGTACTGGTGCTCGTTGTTGCCCCAGCCGCCACCGCCGATGTCGAAGCGCCACTTGGAGCCGTCGACCGGGCTTCCTGCGGGACCGTCGAACTCGTCCGACCACACGAGCGGGCCGGGGGCGGGCGCGGCGCTCGCGGTGCCGGTCATGGGGACGACCAGCGCGGCGATCGCGGCGAGGACGGTACCGATGGCGAGCAGCAATCTTTTGCGGGGGGTGCGTGCCATGTGGGTTACCTCATGGGTCCACGGGGTGTGAGTTTACGGAAACCTTCCGGCAACGTGAGCGCTCCTGTCAAGAGAGCGCTCTCTCGCTTTCCCCCGCCCGTTTTCAGGCCGGCTTGTGCCGCTGGTAGTGGCGGGCGACGCGGACCCGGTTGCCGCAGCGGGCGGCGGCGCACCAGCGGCGGCGCGGATGGGCGGGCAGGAACAGCGTCACGCAGTCGTCCGCCTCGCACTTGCGGATCGTGGCCACCGCCGGGTTCGCCAGCAGGTCGGCGGCAGCCTCGGCGAGCCAGGCCGCCAGTCGCTCCGCCGCGGAGCCGTCGCGCCTGCGGGTGGCGGTGAGCGCGCCGTCATTCCAGGTCAGCTCGGTGACGGCGGGCGCGGCGCGCTGGGCGCGGTTGATCGCGTCGAGGGCTTCCTGAGGCGGTCGCTCGCCCCGCCGTACGTGCTCCAATGCCCGTGCCGTGTGACCGCGCAGCTCGCGTGCGGTCGCCAGCTCGGGCTCGCCCAGGTCGGCGGCGGCGAGGTCGCGCGCCTCGGGGAACCGGGCGGCCTCCAGGTCGAGCCAGGCGCGCAGGCTCTCCGGCGTGGCCAGGTGCTCACCGTCGGCGTTGCGGGTGTTGACCAGGTCGAGCGCCAGGGGCTCGCCGACCAGGGGACCGGGGTTGTTCATGCTTCTAATGCTACCTGACGCATTTGACGCATTAGGAAGCATACGGGTAGACCTAATGTGTCAGCCGCTCAGAAAGGCATTAAAGATGACCGCACCAGCCCGCACCGCGCACCGCTACGTGGACGTCGAAGGAGTCCGCGTCTTCTACCGCGAGTCCCTGCCCGACCGGGCCGACGCGCCCGTGCTGCTGCTGTTGCACGGCTTCCCGTCCGCCTCGCACCAGTACCGCGCGCTGTTCGACCGGCTCGGGTCCCGCTACCGGCTCATCGCGCCGGACCACCCGGGCTCCGGGCACACCGAGGCGCCCGCCGGTTACACCTACTCGTTCGACCGGCTCGCCGACCTCACCGAGGGCTTCGTCCGCGCGCTCGGCCTGACCCGCTTCGCCCTGTACGTCTTCGACTTCGGCGCCCCGATCGGCTTCCGCGTCGCCGAGCGGAACCCCGAGTGGATCGCCGGCCTGATCGTCCAGAACGGCAACGCCTACGCAGACGGCCTGTCAGAGGCCGCCCGCGACCTGCTCGCACAGCGTCCCGACACGCCCGGCGGCCCGGAGCGGGTGCACGCCGAGCTGACCCTGGAGGCCGTACGCGGCCAATACCTCACCGGCGTCCCCGACCCGAGCCTGGTCGCGCCCGACAACTGGACGCTCGACCACCACTTCCTCGGCCTGCCGGGGCACAGGGAGGCCCAGGCGGCGCTGCTGTTCGACTACCACACCAACGTCGAGAGCTACGACCGCTGGCAGGCGTGGCTGCGCAAGCACACCCCGCCCGCCCTCATCGTGTGGGGCGAGAACGACCCGTTCTTCACCGAGGCCGGAGCCCGCGCCTACCGGCGCGACCTGCCCGATGCCGAGCTGCACCTCTTCGACACCGGGCACTTCGCGCTGGAGACGCACGCCGAGGAGATCGCCCCGCTCGTCGCGGGCTTCCTCGACCGGCTCAACGAAGAGTGGCGGTGAACGTACGGCCGTACGCGTGCCGGGTCGTCGCCTGCACCAGGGTGCCGCCCGGCACTCGCCGTACGGTGACGCCCTCGTCGGCCTCCGCCACCCGCAGCGGGCGGCCCGGCACGACCACGGAGACGCGGTCGCGCTTCATCGTCGGGTCGGACAGGGCGACGGACGTGCGTCTGCCGGACTCCCGCACGATGACCGAGGCGGGACCGTCCACGAGCAGGCGGCCGGCCTGGCGCGGGCCCTTGGAGAAGACGTTGCACGCGATGATGCCGAGCTTCTGGTGCCGCACGGCCTGCACGTGGCGGTTGTTCGCCAGCACGCTCACCGGGCCGCGCGCGTAGCGGCGCAGCGCGTCCTCGGTGGCGTTCGGCACCAGCGCGTACGCCAGCTCGCCCTCGCCCGCGATGGTGGCGGTGAAGACGTTCTTGGTGACGGCGGTGTCGGGGTTGCCGGTCCGCACCACCCTGCGGCTGCGGGTGACGGTCTCCAGCCCGGCCGCGACCGGCCGCCGGTCGAGGAAGACGTAGCCGATGGAGGTACGGCGGGTGCCGTTGGCGTAGCGCAGCCACCGCAGGGGCGTGGCCGCGCCGCCCGGCCGCCAGCCGCGCCCGTCCCAGCGCTCGCCGGTGAGCGTGACCGCGTCGCCGGGCGCGGCGATGCGGCTGTCGACGGTCGTCACCACGTCGCGGCCGCCCTGACCTGCGACGTCCGCCGCCAGCACCACGATCTCGTCGTCGAACATAAACCACGACTTGGTGGCGCGGGCGTTGCGGTAGGCCACGAAGTCGTCGGGCAGCAGGCCCTGCTGCTTGGCGGTGTAGGCGACGTCGTCCGACTGCACCATGCCCGCCACGCCGTACGCGCCGAGCGTGGCGCCGCCGGAGAAGGCGTTCTCGCCGCGCGGGAAGTACACGTAGGTGTTCTGCGACTCCGACGACGAGGTGAAGTTGAGCGGGTGGTCCGGGTTCTCGTACCACAGCCGCCCGTACAGCTCGGGGACCGTCCGCCGCTCCTCCACCGGCGCGGTCACCCCGGCCAGCCGGTACGGCGACACGGTCGTGTAGTAGTCGACCCCGTACACCTGCCCCTGGTCCTCGCCCGACAGGTAGAGGTAGTAGGCGCCGTCGCCCTGGAACCAGGGCATGAGGTTCTCGCCGCTCATGTACTCGTACTTGCTGATCCGCTCCGAGCTGCGGGCCAGCGCGAACGCGTAGCCGGGGCGGCGGTGCACGGTGCGGTCCATCGCGTTGAACGCCACCGACCGCGCGGGCGGGTTGAGGTCGGCCGCCGGGATGGACGCGTCGGCGCGCACGGCGGCGTAGCGGGCGATGCTGCCCGGCGAGACGAAGGCGGTGGTGTCGGCGGCCGGCAGGAATTTGAGGTACTTCTTCAGCGGCAGCGCGTCCTCGACGTGCTCGGTCAGGTCGGCGATGGCCTCCACGACCACGTTGAGATCGGTGTAGCCGCTGGCGGTACGCGAGACCGCCCGCCCCTTGACGATCTCCATCATCCAACCCTCGAAGATCAGCGGGGCGAAGCCGTCGGTGATCCACCGGTACACCACGGACGGCAGATCGCCGGAGCCGGACGTGACGCCCTGCAGCATGTTGAGCGTCTGCACGACGCGGGTCAGCAGGGCGCGGCCGTACGAGCCGGTGTAGGCGACCGAGTGGTGCTGGATGAACGAGCCGTCGGCGTAGTAGCCGTCGGTGTTGCCGTGCTGCAGGTTGTACGGATCGATCGTGGCGAACACCGTGGACTGGTCGGCGATGGCCTTGTTGACGCGGGCGTCGTCGCCGGTCAGCGCGCCCTGCAGGATGCGGTTGGCGGTGATGTCGGCCAGGTTCGCGCCGGTGTGGAAGCGGGAGTCGAGGTCGACGTCGCCGTCCTTGCCGTTGCGCAGGTAGGCGTCCATCGAGGCGATGTACGGCGCGGTCAGCTCGCCGCGCAGCTCCTCGGGCAGCAGGGCGAGGGTCCTGCTGACGTGGGTGGGGATGCCGATCTCCCAGTTGTGCCAGTTGCCGTAGTAGCCGGCCGACTGGTCGCCGAAGTAACGCTCGTGCAGCCAGGCCAGGCCGTCGGCCACCCGCCGCGCGGCGGCGGCGTCGCCCTCCAGCGCGCTGCCGGGGGCGCGGGTGGCCAGCGCGATCTCGTACAGGTACTGGTAGGCCAGGCGGAGGTTCACGTCGTCGGTGCCGAGCGCCAGGCCGGCGAACAGCTCGCCGTCGCCCGCCTGGTCCATAGCGGTCAGCCGCTGCCTGGCGGTGCCGGCGATGGCGGCGAGCTTGCCCGCCACTTCGGGGCGGGCGTTGACCTCGGGGGTGCCGGCGAGGATGGCGACGGAGTTGGCGAGCAGCCGGGCGTGGTCGATGGCCTGTGCGGCGGCCGTGCCGGTCATGACAGGGCCGGTCATGACGGGGCCGGTCGTGGCGGCGCGGGCGGGGGCGGCCACCGCCAGCAGGCCGGTGGCGGGGACGAGGGTGAGCACTTGGCGGCGGGACATGTGCGGCACTGCGAACTCCAGGCCGTTGGGGGGATACGCTGGGGCTCACCGTACATGATCGCCGACGCGCTTCACAGGGCGGAGCCGCCTCCGTGGGGGTCTCCGTGGGGGCTCCGAGGAAGGCTCTCACCACTGCTTGATGCCGACGACCGTGATCACGACCGCGAGCAGCACCGCGAAGGCGATCACGATCGCGGCCGCCGCGACCGACGCCCGGCGCAGCGCCCGGTTGACCCGCCGCTGGTGCCGCATGGCACGACGAACCGCCCGCTCACCTCTTAATCGGGCGATATCCGTACGATCCATGACGCCACTCTGCTGCCGGACGCCCGCCGCACGCAAGCGCCGCCACGGAGCGCTCAGGCCGAGGAGCTCATGGCCTGGCGGAAGAACTCCTCGGCGGTGGCGCCCGGCCCGCCACCGCGCTCGCCGCGCTCGCCGTGCCCGGGGCGCCTGGCCCGCCGTGCCCGGGGCGCCTGGCCCGCCGTGGCTGCCGTGCCCGAGACGCCCGGGGCGGGCGCGGTCTGGCCTGGGCGGGGGAGGGCTGAGGGGGCGGGCTTGTGCGAAAGGCGCGCCGTGTCCGGCCCGGCCGCGCCGGGGTCAGGCGAGGGCGGGCCCGGGAGGGCCAGGTCAGGACCGGGACGGCGCGCAGGAGCGGGCGCGGGGCGGCGGGCAGGAGCGGGCGCGGGGCGGCGGGCAGGGGCGGCCGCAGGGTTTCAGTGCCCGGGTGGCTCAGGTGTGCAGCGGGCGCAGGGTGGCATGCAGGGGCGGGCGCGGGGCTTCGGTGCCCGGGGCTCAGGTGTGTGACCGGTCGGGGCTCAGGTGTGTGACCGGTCAGGCGATCCGGCGGGTGGTGCCGTCGGCGGGGCCGAGGCGGGCGAGGAGCTGGAAGGCGGTGTCCTTGCCGAAGGCGGCGATGGCCGCCTCGCCCATCCGCTCGAGCTCGGGCGCGGGCGGGCTGCCGGGCGCGAACGTCGTCTCGTCGCGGACCAGCGCCTCCATCTCGTCGAGCAGGCTTCGCTGCTCGGCGGTCAGATCAGGACGCGCGGCGCGAAAGCGGATGAGCTGCTCCAGCCAGAGCCCGCTGCGCACTTCCGCCGGCAGGTCCTGGTAGAGCTCGCGTCTGCGGCTCACGGGATGGGTGATGAACTCGTCGTACGCCGCGGAACGCTGTTCGTCGTCCATGGACACCTGCCGGGTCGAGACGGGTGGACTCTCCCCCTGGGGGAGACCCCATGCTACCCGGAGCACGATCAGCCCTGAGGAGAAGCGAAGTATGACCATCGTGACCGGCGTCGAGCCCCGCGGCCTGCACCACTGCGAGACCACGGCGCTCGGTGTGCTGCTCCGCCACGAAGGACTCGACCTGCCGGAGCCGCTGATGTTCGGGCTCGGCTCCGGCCTGTCCTTCGTCTACTGGGACGCCAAGGCGATGCCGGTGCCCTTCCTCGGCGGCCGGGTCAAGCCGTTCGAGCTGACCAGGAACCTGGCCGCCAGGCTGGGGCTGACGCTGGCCGTCCAGGAGACCACCTCGCCCCGCCGGGCCTGGGAGAACGTGGCCGCGGTCATCGACGGCGGCCGCCCGGCCGGCCTCCAGCTCGACTGCTACCACCTCGACTACTTCACCTCGAAGGTGCACTTCGGCGGCCATGTGGTCGCCATGTACGGCTACGACGACCGCGACGCCTACCTCGTGGACACCGCGCAGCAGGGCGGCGCGGTGCGCACGAGTCTCGACGCGCTCGCCCGCGCCCGGGCCGAGCGCGGCCCGATGACCGCGAGGAACCGCTCGTTCACCATCACCCTGCCGCCGCACCCCGTCGCCTGGCAGGAGCAGCTCGTCCCCGCCATCAGGGACTGCGCGGCCGCGTTCCTCTCCCCGCCCATCGCGAACCTCGGTCACCGGGGCGTCGCCAAGGCCGCGACGAAGGTGCCCGGCTGGTGGGAGCGGGCGCAGGACCCGCGCCGCGACCTGCCGCAGGCGGCCCTCCTCATGGAGCGGGGCGGCACCGGCGGCGGCCTGTTCCGCGCGCTGTACCGGGACTTCCTCGCCCAGTGCGCCGAGCTGGTCGGCGGTGCGGACCTGCGTACGGGCCACCGGCTGTACGCCGAGGCGGCGGCCCTGTGGACCGATGTGGCGGCGCTGATCGGCAAGGCCGGCGAGAGCGGCGACCCCGGCCACCTGGAGGAGGCCGGGACGGTCCTGCGCGACCTGGCCCGCATCGAGCGCGAGGCCATGGAGGCGCTGGCCCGCCTGTGACGCACCGTTCCTAGGAGTCCTAGGTATAGCCTAGGAAGGCAAGCCAACAACCTAGGAAGGGTCGGTGACCTATGGCGCGTGCCGGGCTGACCGTGGAACGCGTGACGCTCGCCGCCGCGGAACTGGCCGACGAGGTCGGGCTCGACCACGTCACGATGTCGGCGGTGGCGCGCCGGCTCGGCGTCAAGGACGCCAGCCTGTACGCCCACGTACGCAACCTGGAGGACCTGCGCGGGCGCATCGCGCTGCTGGGCGCGGACGAGAAGACCATCCGCATCGCCGAGGCCACCGCAGGGCGGGCCGGCAAGGACGCGCTCGTCGCCTACGCCGACGCCTGGCGGTCCTACGCCCACGACCACCCGGGCAGGTACACCGCGACCCAGGTCCCGATCCCCATCGACCCCGAGCTGGCCGCCAAGGCGGCCGGGCCGCGCCGGGCGGTCGAGCTGACCTACAGCATGCTGCGCGCGTACCGGCTGGAGGAGCCCGACCTGACCGACGCGGTCCGGCTGATCCGCAGCGCGCTGCACGGATTCGTCAGCATCGAGGCCGCGGGCGGGTTCGCGCACGCGCGACCGGCCGGCGACTCCTGGGTCCGCTGCGTGGAAGCCCTGCACAACGCACTCGAACACTGGCCCTCCCGCACCGGAGGAGACCCCTGATGACCCCCGTGACCACGGGACGGCTGCGCGTCGACGGCGCCACCCTGCACTACGAGGTACGCGGCAGCGGGGCTGTCGCCGGACGCGCCCGTCCGCGTGGCCGGGTGCAGCTCCGGCGCGATCACCGCGCTCCACCTGCTCACCGCCCATCCGGAGCGGGCCGAACGGGTGATCGCGCACGAGCCGCCGGTGGTCGAGGTGCTGCCGGACGCCGCCGCCCACCGGGCGCTGATCGCCCGCGTCCAGGACACCCTGCGCAGGGAGGGCCTGATGCCCGCGGCGGCCGTCTTCGCGGCCGGCCTCCGAGCGCCCGCCCCGGCTCGGCCACGCGGGGAAGCGGCCGCCCCCGCGCTTGCGCCGCACGATGGCCGACGACGGCCGTACTTCCTCGGCCGCATCGTGCCGGGCTTCATGGCGTACGTCCCCGACCTCGGCCGCCTGCGTGAGCTGTCGGACCGGCTGGTGCTCGCGGCTCCAGGGGTCTTGTGGTCAGTGAGCGGCGAGCAGGTCGGCGAAGCGGCGGCTGTCGACGTTCCCGCCCGAGGCGATGAGCCCGATCCGGCGCGGTGTGCCCTCCACGCGGCCGGACAGCACGGCGGCGAGCGCCGTCGCGCCGCTGGGCTCGAGGACGATCTTCAGGTACTCGAACGCGAACCGCATCGCCTCCACGATCTCCGCGTCGCTCACCAGGACGACCCCGTCGGCGAGCCGCCGGTTGATGCCGAACGTCAGCTCGCCCGGCGTCGGCAGCGCCTGACCGTCGGCGATCGTCCTGGGGACGGGGATGGTGACGCGCTCGCCGCGTTCGAGCGACCGCTTGGTGTCGTCGCCGGCCTCCGGCTCGACGCCGATGACCCGGGTGGCGGGCCGCAGCGCCTTGGCCGCGATGGCGGTGCCCGCGAGCAGCCCGCCACCGCCGACGGGCGCGAGCAGCGCGTCCAGCTCGCCGACCTCGTCCAGCAGTTCCAGGGTGGCGGTGCCCTGGCCGGCGATGACGTCGGGGTGATCGAAGGGCGGGATGAGGGTCATGCCGCGCTCGTCGGCGAGGGCGCGGGAGAGCGCGATGCGGTCCTCCTTGTAGCGGTCGTAGGTGACGATCTCCGCGCCGTAGCCGGCGGTGGCCTCGCGCTTGAGACGCGGCGCGTCCTCGGGCATCAGGACGACGGCCGAGGTACCCAGCTCGCGGGCGGCCAGGGCGATGGCCTGGGCGTGGTTGCCCGACGAGTGGGCGACGACGCCGCGCGCCCGCTGCTCGGGGGAGAGCAGGGCGACCGCGTTGTAGGCGCCGCGGAACTTGAAGGCGCCCACGCGCTGCAGGTTCTCGCACTTGATGAACACCTCGGCGCCGGCACGGGCGTTCAGGATGCGCGAGGTGAGCACGGGCGTGCGGTGGGCGATGCCGTCGAGCCTGGCTGCTGCGGCGCGGACGTCGTCGAAGGTCACGGACGTGGCGGTGGCCATGGTGTCACCTCAAGGCGGCCGGGGGCCGGTCGGGGGGTGGGGACCGGCCGGCATGATCAGTTGATCTTCCGATCCTAGGCCGCGGCGGGCGCGATGGCGGCGCTGTGCCGGACGAATCCGGTGATCTGCAGCACCCAGATGAGCGCGCCGGTCGCGGTCATGGCGGCCCACAGCCCGGCCAGCCCCCAGGTGCCGGACACCGGGATCACGGCCAGGGCGAGCAGGCCGTAGCCGGTGCCGACCGCGGCGAGTTGCCAGGTCGAGCGTTTGAGTCCGACCAGCCCGTACGCGGTGACGATCGCGCAGCCGTTCGCCAGCGCGAACCCCACGAGCAGCGGCGACAGCCCCGAGGCCAGGGCGAGCACGGCCGCGTCCCGCGTGAACAGCCGCAGCACCGCCTCGCCCGCGACGAGCAGCGCCGCCCCGCCCGCGAGCACCCCGGCCGCGCCGACCGTGACGGCCGCCACGACGAGCCGCCTGGCCTCGCGGGCCGACGTCGCCCGCGCCACCTCGGGCGTCACCGCCCGCGCGGCGGACGCCGCCGCGAGCCCCAGGAAGCCGTCGAGCGAGAGCAGGATCGCGTGAGCGGCGGCCTGCTGCACGCCGGTGCCGCGGCGGCGTACGCGACACCGCCCATCACCGTGAACTTGACGATCAGCGTGGCCGACAGCGGCAGCCCCACCCCGGCCATCCGCACGATCCGCCGCACGCGCGGCCGCCCCGGCCACCACGACTGCCCCGCCAGCTCCGGCAGCCGCCGCAGCAGCAGGTTGGAGACCGCGACGTGCACGGCGGTGGCGGCCACCATCGCCACGCCGGTGCCCGGCACGCCGTACGGAGGCACGAGCGCGAGCAGCAGGACGACCTGCGCCGCCGTGCCCGCCAGCCCGGACCACAGCACCTTCCCGCTGTGCCGCAGCGCGACCAGCATGCCTGCCGCGCCGCCGCCCGCCGCCGACAGCAGCACCTGCGCCGCCAGCAGCGCGGGCAGCGCGCCCAGCCCGGCGACCGCCGCCTCAGGCGCACCCCCGGCCCGCGCGATGAGGGGGACGGCGAGCATCACGCAGGCACCCGCGGACCCGAGAGCGAGCGCGAGCCAGCGCGCGTCCTTCAGCACCGCCACCGCCTCGGCGGGACGCTCCCGGCAGGCGGCGGCGAACGGCGACAGACCGCGCAGCCCGCCCGCCACCGCGGCGTTCACCGGGTTGAGCACGGCGCTCGCCAGCGCGAACGCCGCCAAGTCCGCGGTCGCGTGGCGGCCGAGCAGAGAGGTGCCGAGAAGCTGCGCGACGATGCCGGCGCTCATGGACAGCAGCAGCGGCACGGCCGCGCCCAGCACGATGCGGAAAGAAGAAGACATGAAACGGAGAATCCCGGGCGGCGGACCGCTCGGGACATGATCATTCTACCGCATACGCGCCTCAGACGACATGGTTACGCAGGCACAGCTCCTCCGGATAGGGCTCGAAGTACGTCTGCTCCGCCACGTACGTGGCCGCCGCGCCCCTGGCGTGGTGGCGCAGCAGCGCGAGCGGCACGCTGAGCGCCACCCGGCGCGCCTGGTAGGAGGCGATGACCTCGGCCACGTCGGCGCGGCGCACCGGGTCCAGCCCGTCGCCGATCATGCCCAGGCAATGCTGGAGCACGTTCACGTGCCGCCCGACCGTCGCAGGCACCGCGAGCGCCGAGCGGAACGCCGCGCTGTAGGCCGCGGCCACCTCCTCGCGCGGCCGGACGCCGGCCTGCGCCGCGACCCTGCCGGTCTCCCGGTAGCCCTCGGTGCTGTGGGCGAGCAGCTGCATCTTGTGCCGGGCCTGGAACGCCATCAGGTCGCGCGGCCGCCACGGTCCTGCCAGCAGCTCGCGCAGCCGGGCGTGCGCGAAGATCCGCTCGGTGAACGCCTCCCGCCGCACCGGGTCGTTCAGCCGGCCGTCGTCCTCGACCGGCAGCAGCGGGTGGGCCTCGATCACCGCGTCGGCGAACATGCCGCGCTGCTGCCGGGTCACCGCGGCGTCGCCGGCGTAGAGCGGGATGCCGTGGATGCCGCAGCTCGGGCTCTTGGCCTTGAACACGTAACCGTCGGCGGCCAGCCCCGCCGACCGCTCGGCCGCCAGCTCCGCCATGGCGGGGGTCAGGTCGCGGCGGCTGCGCCTGGTCATCAGCCGGGGGCCGGAGGGCGAGCGCTCCAGGCGCAGCGCCTCGCGGGGCGCGCCGAGGCCGATCTCCATCTCCGGGCAGAGCGGCACCCAGTCGACGAACGGCGCCAGCTCGTCGGTGAGGTAACGGCTGCGGCTGTGGCCGCCGTTGTGCCGTACCGGCTCGCCGAGCAGGCAGCTCGACACCGCCACCCGTGGCCTGCCGCAGACGTGACCGTCCCCCATGCTGGTCAGCTGCCCACAACAGGGGGTCGCACGCGCGGCCACGCGGCCCTCGTGTAACCCTCAGATTCGCGTGTTCCGGTTACACTGTGCGGGTGCCGGTCGTTCCCGCGTTTGACGTGAGCCACGTCGTCGCGTTCGTCAACGAGTACGCCGACCCGCCGCGCGAGGCCGCGGGCGAGCAGGAGACACCGTATCCCGACCCGGCCCCCCTGCTGGACTGGCCCGACGGCCTGCCGCTGCCCGCGGGCGGCGACCTCGTCAAGGCGGCGAACGCCGTCTTCCCCGTCTTCGCCGCCGCGCGCGACGGCCGGGCGCTCGACGAGCTGAACGCCCTGCTGCGCGCCGTACGTCCGCTGCCCGTCGCCGCCCCCGGCGGCCTGCGCTGGACGGTCGGCGACCCCGCCGACGTGCTGCCCGCCGCGCTGGCCACCTGCCTGCTCGCCTGGCTCATGACCCACGGGCAGGCCCGGCTCGGCATCTGCCAGGCGGCCAGGTGCGCCGACGTCTTCACCGACTCCTCGCCTGCGGGGCAGCGCCGGTTCTGCTCGGCCACCTGCCTCAACCGGCACAAGGTCGCCGCCTACCGCAGGCGCGCGTCGGCCCGCAAGGGCCGCTGACGCGAGGGGCTCAGCCGCCCTTGCGGGCCGGGCGCGGTGGTTCTGCTGCTCATGCGGGCCGGGCGCGGGGGTTCAGCCGCCCTTGCGCTTGCGCGCCGAGTGCGGAGGTTCAGCCGCTTTTGAGCGCCGAGCGTCCAGCGTAGCGGGCCTCCGTGCCGAGCTCCTCCTCGATGCGGATGAGCTGGTTGTACTTGGCGGTCCGCTCGGAGCGGGACAGCGAGCCGGTCTTGATCTGGCCGCAGCCGGCGGCCACGGCGAGGTCGGCGATCGTGGTGTCCTCGGTCTCGCCCGAACGGTGCGACATCACGACCCCGTACCCGGCCTCCTCGGCGGTCCGCACCGTGTCCAGCATCTCGGTGAGCGTGCCGATCTGGTTGACCTTGACCAGGATGGAGTTCGCGATGCCGGCGTCGATGCCCGCGCGCAGCAGCGCGGCGTTGGTGCAGAAGACGTCGTCGCCGACGAGCCGGCAGGTCGCGCCCAGCTCGCGGGTGACCAGCCGCCAGCCCTCGGTGTCGTCCTGGGCCATGGGGTCCTCGATGGACACGATGGGGTAGGCGGAGACGAGCCTCGACAGGTAGGCGGCGTGCTCCTCGACGGTGCGCCGCACACCCTCGCCCGCGTAGTGGTAGGCGCCGTCGCGGTAGAACTCCGACGCGGCCGGGTCGAGCATGACGGCGATGTGCGTGCCGGGGGAGTAGCCGGCGTCGGAGATCGCGGTGACGATGAGGTCGAGCGCCTCCTCGGCGGTGCGCAGGTCGGGGGCGAAGCCGCCCTCGTCGCCGACGCCGGTGTGGTGGCCGGCCTTCTTGAGCGTGGCGCGCAGGGTGTGGAAGACCTCGGAGCCCATCCGTACGGCGTCGGCGAACGTCGTCGCGCCCACCGGCGCGATCATGAACTCCTGGAAGTCGAGCGGATTGTCGGCGTGCGCGCCGCCGTTGATGATGTTCATCATCGGCAGCGGCAGCAGCGCCGCTTCCGGGTCGAGGTAGCGGTAGAGCGGCAGCCGATGCGAGGCCGCGGCGGCCTTGGCCGTGGCCAGCGAGACGCCGAGCAGCGCGTTCGCGCCGAGCCTGGACTTGCCCGGGGTGCCGTCGAGCGCGATCATCGCCTCGTCCACGGCCGCCTGGTCCTCGGCGTCCATGCCGGTGACGGCCGCGGCGATCTCCCCGGTGACCGCCTCGATCGCGCGGCGCACGCCCTTGCCGTGGAAGCGGCGCGGGTCGCCGTCGCGCCGCTCCACCGCCTCGTTCGTGCCCGTCGACGCGCCGGAAGGCACGGCCGCGCGGCCCAGTGAACCGTCCTCCAAGATGACGTCCACTTCCACGGTCGGATTGCCCCGGCTGTCGAGGATCTCCCGGCCCGCCACCCGGACGATTGTCGTCATGTCTGCCTACCCCCTGCGTCAGAGGTCCCGTCTGCGTGGATTTCAGATCGGAACTCACTCAGTTCCAGGAAGGAACTTACACTTGCTCCGGGCGCGGGCGCCATCCCGTACCCCCCTTTGGAAGCGGGCTAGGAGGCGAGCTGGTGGCACGGGAGCTGCGGGAGCAGGACGCCGGATGCGCGATCGCGCAGGCCGCGGCGGTGGTGGGGGAGTGGTGGAGCCTGCTCATCGTGCGCGAGGTCACCCGTGGCCGCCACCGTTTCGACGACCTGCACGCGGAGCTGGGCATCTCGCGCCGGGTGCTCGCCGAACGGCTGAAGCACCTGCTCGACAACGGGGTGCTCGAACGGCGGCCGTACCAGCAGCGGCCCACCCGCTACGAGTACCGGCTGACGGCGGCCGGCCGGGCGCTCGCCCCGGTGCTGGCCGGGCTGCAGGACTGGGGTGAACGCTTCGTCCTCGGCGACGGCACTTCTGGCCCCGGCGCGACGCCCACCGAGATCGACCGCATGCACGGTCTGGTCGGCACCGCCGTTCCGCATCCGCTGGCGCTGCCGGTGATAGGTGGTGGCGAGGTCGCCGGGGATGGCGGGCTGGACGTGGTGGCCTCCGATGCCCGCGTCACGGTCCTCCTCGCCGCTCCCGGTGATGCGCTGGCCGCATTTCTGGGTGCGCTGGGTGCGTCGGCCGCCGCGTTCGCCGAGGCCGGGGTGGCGGTGCGTGCGGTCACCACGCGGGAGCCGGGCGAGCCGCCGGGCGCGGACGCGTCAGGTGCGGAGGCGCCTACGGAGCTGCCGGGCGCGGAGGCGTCGGGTGCGGGGCGGCCGGATGCGGAGTCGCGTGCTGCGAGGGAGTCGGGTCCGGGGCGGGCGTTCCCGGTGCTGTCGGACGCCGAGCTGACGCTGTGCGCCGCGCTGCGGCTGCCGACGTTCCGTACCGGTCACACGCTGCACCTCAAGCCCGCCGTCATCGTCGCCGACGCTCGCCGGACGATCCGCCACGTGCTCTACCCGATCGCCGACGCCGGCGCCGCGATCAAGGACGCCCTCCGCCTGGCGACCGGCGTGACCAGTCGTTTCGTCCGGTGACCGCGCCGCGCGGAATGCCGCCGCCGAGCGGCGTGTTGCGTCTGGCATCCCCGTGATCTCCCGGACGAAAGGTCACCGATGAGCCGTCAGCAGCGCCAGGAGCTGGACGCCCTGCTGCGCAACGCGCCCAAGGCGCAGATCACCACTGTCGAGCAGGCCCGTGCGGACTTCGCCGCGCTCTTCGACGCCCAGGCCCCCGACGGCGTGGCCGTCCGCGAGACCACGCTCGCCGGCCGCCCGGCGCTGGAGTTCACGCCCGCCGATGTGGCCGGTGACGCGATGGTGCTGTACCTGCACGGCGGCGGCTACGTCATCGGCTCACCGCGCACGCACGCCGCCCTCACCGGCGAGCTGGCCAGACGCGCCCGCATCAGGATCGTCTCGCTGGACTACCGGCTCGCTCCCGAGCATCCGTTCCCCGCGGCGGTGGACGACGCCCTGGCCGCCTACCGCGAGCTGCTGGATGGCGGCACGAGCCCGGCCGCCATCGCGCTGGCCGGCGACTCGGCGGGCGGCGGGCTGTCCGTCGCGACGCTGCTCGCGGCCCGCGGCGCCGGGCTGCCGATGCCGGCGGGAGCCGTGCTGTTCTCCCCGTGGACCGACCTGACGCTGACCGGGGCCAGCATCGAGGAGAAGCTGGGGGCCGATCCCATCTTCGCCCGCGCCGACCTGGAGGGCTACCGCACCCACTACCTGGGCGCGGGCGACCCGGCCGCGCCGCTGGCCAGCCCCGCGCTCGCCGACCTGACGGGGCTGCCGCCGCTGCTCGTCCAGGCCGGGTCGAGCGAGCTGCTGCTGGACGACTCGGTACGCCTTGCCGGCCGCGCGGCGGCGGACGGTGTGGACGTGACGCTGCGCGTCTGGGGCGGCCTGTCGCACGTCTTCCAGCACCACACCGCCCTGGTGGAGGAGGCAGGGGAGGCGCTCGACGACGCGGCGCGCTTCCTCGCGCACGCCTACCGCACCGCGGCCGCCGCATGAATGCCGGCCAAGCCTGCGCGACCTCCCGCCGAACGCGACCTACCAGAGCTCGGTGATCCGTCCCGGCGGCAGCCGTCCAGACCCTGAGGCCGGCGTGACCTCGCTGAACGCCGGAGCCCGAGGGGGCGTCAGGCGTTCGCGCGGCGGAGGCGTTCTGCGGCCTGGGCGCGGACCGCGTCGCCGGAGACCGGCGTGTGACCGTACAGGGCCTCGTAGCGGGCGTTGTGCGCGGCGGTCCACAGGCTCGCCGCCCAGGCGACCTCACGCTCCTCGCCGGTGAACGCCCGCCCCCTCGCCTCCTGGTAGGCCGCGAGGAAGGCTTGCGAGCTCTCGATCGGGGCCAGCGTCGGCTGCCCCAGCCGGCGAACATCCCGCTCGCCGCACCCACCAGCGCCGCCTCCGGCTGCCAGGCGAGACTGTCCCAGCCGTGCACCGTCCACAGCCGCCCGTCCTGCCAGCGGAGGTTCTGCGCCTCGAAGTCGGCGTGTCCCAGCACGCGTGGCAGGCCGGTCGCCAGCAGCCGCTCGCGCCTGCTCACACCTCGCCCCCGGGCCGGAACTCCTCGGCGTGCACGGCCAGCGACTCCACCTCCACCACCGGCGTCAACGGCCGCGCGCACGGAAAGCCGCGTTCGGCGAGCCTGGCCTGCGCCGCGACGCACGACGCCGCCCGTCCGGTGCCGGGACGGGCCTTCACCACCACGTCGGCGCCGTCGGCCAGCCGCAGGCCGAACACCATCGACGTCTGCTGCAGCCGGAACAGCACACCCGCGGGTTCGCTGCCGAGGTGGGCGCGACACCAGTCCGGCAGCCAATCCGGCATATCGTTCATAGGCACGGAGAAGACTCTGCCAAAAGCGCTGTCCCCCGTGCGAGCTACCCGCGAATGTCCTCCCTACGGTGACGATCGGCGACTCCCCGATCTCTAGCGTTTTTCCTGAGGCCGCTAGGGGCCGATCGGATCTCGTCTGGGAGTTGTCATGCGATTGTTGACGCAACTCGTGGCCGTCGCGGCGGCCTCCTTCGTGGGCAGCGCCATCGCGGGGGCGGCGCCGGGGACGGCGCTCCGCACGCCGATCCTGGGAGTGGGTCTGCCGATCGGCCTTACCCCCGCGTACCTCTGGTGAGCGGCGTGATGCGGGTCCGCTCGGTGCGGCCCGAAGAGGGATTCGTCGTGCTCTGTCTGATGCTGGCCGGCATGTGGGGGATCAGCGGGTGGCTGCGCCCGCGCCGGGCCCTCGCCGCACATCGCTCTGAACCCGCCCCTGATCGTCCTCCTGAGCCCGCTCCGGCCCCCGAGCGCCGTTCTGACAGCGCTCTCGCCGCCGCACACCGCGCATCCACCGCCCACGATCGCCCGGAAAGTGCCTTGACCATCGAACCCCGCCGTGAAAGCACCCCGCCCACCGAGGCCGACGCTGCCGCCGGCGGCACCGAGGCCGCAGGGGCGGGCGACGCCGCGTCCGCCTGGGACGCCGAACGCCACCGGATCGTCCGCGACCTCCACGACGTCGTGACCCACCAGGTGGCGGCGATGATCGTGCAGGCGGAGGCGGCCCGCTACCTGACCGGCACCCCGGAACGCCTCGACGCCGCCCTGACCGCCGTCACCGACACCGGCCGACGGGCCATCGCCGACCTGCGATACCTGTACGGCCTGCTCGCCTACGACCCCGGCCCGGGCAGGGCCGCGGTCGGTGAAGCCACGAGAGGAGCGCTCACCTCCGCCGCCCAGAACGCGGAGACCGCCGTCATCCCACCCCAACCGGCCGCCCCGGACGCCGCCGGGACATCCGGAGCCGCTGGTCCGAGCAGCACGGGGACGTTCGGGACCGCGACCCCTGGCGCCATCGGGAGGCCGGGCACCGCTGGTCCGGGCGGCACCGGGATGCCTGATCCGGACAGCACCGGGATGTCTGGTTCGGGCTTCATCGGGATGCCGGGAGCGGCTGGGATGTCTGGTTCGGGCTTCACCGGGAGGCCCGGAGCGGCTGGGATTCCGGGAGCCGCAGGCGCGGGGACCGTCATGGCGGCCGAGTCCGTCGGCTTGGGCGCCGCCGTGGTTTCCTCCGATCAGGCAGGCGGGCTTGAGATCGGGGCGCCCTGCGATGGTGACCTGCACGCGCTGGTCGAGGAGATGCGCCGGGCCGGGCAGCCGGTGGAGTTCGCCGAGGCGGGACAGGCGGCGCCGTCCTCCCGCGCCGCCGAACTCGTCGCCTACCGGGTCATCCAGGCGGCCCTCGTCGACGCGCTCCGGTACGCGCCCGGTAGCCGTACGTCGGTCGAGGTGCGGCACGGCGTACGGGAGGTCACCCTGCGGGTGCGCACCGACGGCGCGGTCTTCCACGCCGCGACCGGGCAGGACTTGGCGGGGGTGCGGGCGCGGGTGGAGGCGCTGGGCGGCGAGTTCCACCAGGAGCGCCGCCCGGACGGCACCTTCGTGATCACGGCCGTCATCCCCGCGACGCTCCCGGAGTGACGCTCCCCGTGAGGCGGCGGAGCGCCCGCGACCTCTGACCCGCGGAGCGTCCGCGACCTCCGACCCGCGGAGCGCCCGCGACCTCTGACCCGCTGAGCGTCCGCGACCTCTGATCCGCCAGGCCGGGGGCCGACCGCAGCCCCCGGCCCCCGGGTGAAGGTCCTCGTGGTCAGCCGGTCAGCACGGGCTCTCGTAGAAGTCGAGGTAGCCGGTGCGGACGCCCCACGAGTCCACCCTTCCGTCGCAGTCCTCGTACTTCTCGCCGACCACGGTGGTCTTGGTGGAGTCGCTGTAGAAGACGGTGACGCAGGCATGGCCGATCTTGCAGGCGCGGGCTTCGGCGGGGCTCGCGGTGACGGCCGTGACGGCGGCCACGGCAAGGACGGTGGCGGGCAGCAGGCGGCGGATCATGGGCTTCCTCCTGGAGGGGCGGGGTGCTGCCTTGGTGATCGGCTCAGGTGCCCGGCCCGGCAAGAGCCCGCTGCCAGCCCGGCCCGGCCGCCCGGCACAAGCCGCACGGGCCCGTCCGGCGAAGCCCCTGGCCCACCCAGCGAGAGCCGCTCACCCAGCGAGGGGCGCTCATCCAGCGAGAGTCGCCCGCCAGGACAGAGCCGCAGCGGCCCGTGCGGCGGGCCCCAAGGCGTGAGCCGCCCGGCCCTCGGCGGGGCGGGCGGCTCACGCATTCACCGGGGTCAGGTGACGGGTTCGATCCAGATGTCGCGGAAGCGGGGGTTCTCGCCGGGGTCGCCGTGGTCCTGGAGGCGGATGCCGGCTTCGGCCGCGTTCTCGGGGATGCTGTCGCCGGTGCCGCCGTCGATGGCGACGTCGTCGTGCACCACCGTGCCGTTCCAGACGACGGTGACCCGCGCGTCGTCCACCTTCTCGCCCGTGCCGGTGTAGCGGGCCGCGCGGAAGGTGATGTCGTACGTCTGCCACGTGCCGGGCGCGGTGGCCATGTTGCGGTCGGGTGCGCGCTTGGAGTAGATCGCGCCCGCCTCATCGGCCGCCGGCGTGGTGTCGCCGTACGACTCCAGCACCTGCACCTCGTAGCGTTCCTGGAGGTAGACGCCGCTGTTGCCGCGCTGCTGGCCGGTCACGTCCGGCGGGTAGTCCGGCTCGTACCACTCGACGTGCAGGCGGAAGTCGCCGAACGTGCGCCGGGTCTGGATGTCGCCGCCGTACGACTCCATCGAGCCGCCCGCGACCGGCCACGTCGCCGCCCCGCCCGACCGCTTCTCCCACGCCGCGAGGTGAGAGCCGTCGAACAGCGTGATCCGCTCGGCCCTGGCCACCGTGATGTGGTCGAGCCCGGCGTTCCCGCCGTCACCGGTGTCGTAGCGGTAGGTGACGGTGTTCGTGCCGCGCCGCAGCCGCAGCGGCTCGGCCTGCACCGCCCAGGCGTCCCGACCGCCGGTGGCGGCCAGCCGTACCTGCCTGACCTTCTTGCCGTTGACGTGCACGCTCACTGACGTGGTGGACTCCGCCGCGTAGCGCAGGCCCACGTTGTACGTGCCGGCGCTCTCGGCCCGCACCGTGAACGACGTGCTCGCGCCCGGCTTGGTGTACCCGTCGACGAAGCCCGTGCCGGTGAAGCCCCGGTGCGCGCTGCTGACGGTCGCGCCGCCGCGCAGCGTGGCCCGCTCCGCCTCCAGCACCGGGCGGGCGGCCACGGTGATCGCGTCGAGGTTGACGTTGCCCGCGTCGCCGGGATCGTACCGGTAGGCGATGGTGTTGACGCCCGCCTTCAGCGCCAGCGGCTCGACCCTGGTGGCCCACAGGTCCCAGGTGCCCGTGGACGGCAGTGGCACCTGCCGGACCTTGGTGCCGTTGACGTACACGGTCAAGGACTTGGTGCCGGGCGACGGGTCGGGGCCGTTGGAGTAGCGCAGGCCCACGTGGTACGTGCCGGGCTCGCGCACCCGTACGGCGAACCGCGTCGTGGCCCCCTCGTTCCAGTAGCCGTCCACGAAACCGGCACCCGAGTAGGAGCGGTGGTCGGTGTTGAACGTCGCGCCGCCGCTCTGCGCCGCGCTCTCCGCCTCGTACAGCGTCTCCGTGGTCTCCGTGGTCGTGGCGCCGGGCAGCGAGTTGAGCGTGTACCAGGCTTCCGTGCTCCACAGCGGCCGCCCCGACGCCGAGGTGAACGGGCGCGGCGAGCGCAGGTGCACCACCCGCCCCGGCTTCAGGCCCGCGACCTTCAGCGTGACCTTCCTGCCCTTCGCCTTCGCCGAGGTGACGGTCAGCGGCTCCTCGTCCACCTTCGGGCCGCCGTAGGTGACGGCGGCGACGTACCGCCACTGGGTGAGCCGGTAGCGGCTCGCGAGCGACGCGGCCGTCTCCGCCGACAGCGGCTCGGTGTACTCCAGCTCGAAGCCGCCCTCGATGGCCCGCATCTTCAGCATGTCGAACGCCTTCTCCTCGCCGGGCGTCAGCTTCTGCAGCCCGTACGTGAGCTTGCCCGGCTGCCCCCAGTTGCCGCCCGCGCCCAGGCCGCCCGCGTAGATGGCGCCGTCAGGGCCGAGGCTGATCCGGTTCACCCCCGCCTCCAGGCCCTGGGTGAAGCGGAACACCGCGCCCTGGTAGGCGCCGTTCACCTTCTCCAGGTACGCGCGCTGGATCCCGCCGTAGGTGACGTCGCCGAACAGCAGCTGCCCCGCGTACCTGCCGCGCTTCATCAGCGCCGGCGTGCTAGGGGAGTTGGCGATCTCGTTGTGCGGCAGCCACAGCACCGGCGGGGTCACCGCGTTCGCGTCGAACGGGCCCTCCGGCGTCGTGTAGTGGTTGAAGAAGCGGCCCTTCTCGATGTGCACGAGCTTCGACGCCGGCAGCCAGCCGCCCTGGTTGTCCAGCACGAACAGGTCGTCGCGCGGTCCCCAGCCGATGCCGTTCGGGGTGCGCAGGCCGCCCGCGAGGTATTCGATCTTCCCGGTCTTCTCGCTGACCTTGATCGTGACGCCCCGGTCGCGGGCCGGCTGCGGGACGGTGGTGGCCCCGCCGTAGTCGATGGCCACCGACAGGTTCAGGTAGAAGTGGCCGTCGCGGTAGAGCAGGCCGAAGGCGAACTCGTGGAAGTTCCCGCCGAACGGCCAGGTCGCGACGGTTCGGTAGTCGTCGATGACCTCGTCGCCATCGGTGTCGTTCAGCTCGACAAGGCGGGATTTCTCCGACACGTACAGCTTGCCGTCCACGTACTTGATGCCCATGGGCTCCTGCAGCCCCTCGGCGATCTTCTTGGCCGTCACCTTCTCGGGTGAGGTCGCGCCGGTCACGCCGCTGAGCAGGTACACCTCGCCGAGCCTGGTCTCCGAGCCGCCCCACGTGGTGATCGCCAGCCGCCCGTCAGGCAGCCAGTCCATCGCGCTCACCTGCGGCTCGAACCCGGCCGGCCGCAGGTCGGTGAGCGTGTAGTCGGGGTGCACGTCCCGCAGCGGCAGCCCGTCGCCGGGGGAGTCGGCGCCGCTCTCGCACTCCTTGCGGCCAGGGGAGGTCACCCGCACCACGTCGGCGTCCGTGCTCAGCGCCTCGGTCGGCACCAGCGTGAACGCCTGGGCGCCCGGCGGCTTCCACTCCAGCTTGAGCTGCTGGCCGTACAGGTGCTCGAAGTGGTCGATGCGCAGCGGGTGATGGCCCTCGGTCAGCGTGATCGTACCGTCGACCGAGACCGGGGCGTGTCGTCCGTCGTTGACGATCACGGCGGTGTCGCCGATGGTCAGCCGGGAGCCGTCGTCGCTGGTGAGCCGGAACTCGTACGTCCCGGCGGACGGCGTGTGCAGATTGCCGGTCACCTCGGTGACGAACATGTCGGTGAGGCCGAAGTCGGCGTCGGACGTCCAGTCGATCGTGGGCATCAGCTTGTCCACGTTCGGCGTCTGGCCGGGCTTGAGCGTGCATAACCGGGACAGCTCGATCTGGACGTCGTACGTGCGCAGCGTGACGCCGGGCTCCTGCGGCGGCAGGTCGTCGTTCGCGCGTGCGGGAGCGGTCAGGAAGGAGAGCGCGATGATCAGCGCAGCGGATAAGAGGGGTGATCTCCGCATGACTTATCCCATCTCGAGAGGGCGCCCATGGTGCGGCGCGGTGGGGGTGCGGCACCGCCGGGCCGGCCGTCGGCGGATGCCGGGTCTCGTGAATCGGTAAGTACGGGGGATAACGCTGCTCTGCGTCGTAATGTAAGCCCGGATTTATGACTTGCCCATACCCTTTCGCTGGAAATCGATAAAAGTCGGGATATGGCGGGGCGAAAGGGGTGCGTGAAACTCCGGCAGAAGCGCGTCACGAAACGCCGGATGGTAAGAAGCCGCCGGCGGCCGCGTGAGGGGCGTGCCGGAAGCAGGCGCGCGAGGGCGCGGACAGACGCCAGGGGCGCTCAGGGGCGCTCAGGGGTGCTCAGGGGTGGGCGAGTGCGAACGACACCAGTGTCTTGCCGCGCTTGATCCGCATGCTCGCCGTGATGTCACCGACCTCGGACGAGTCGCGCGGGTGCAGCCCGCCACAGGCCACGGTGTCGCCGGCGCAGTGCCACGAGCGCATGCCGGGGCCGCGCTCCTCATCTGTCCTGGTGACGATCGGATGGCCCTGGGCGGTGTGCGCGTTGGCCGCCTTGACGGCGCGTTCGAGCTGGTCGGGGCCGAAGCGGCCGGCGAAGGCGTAGTGACACTCGCCGCCGGTCTCCGACAGCGGCGCGCGTACGGGGTAGGGCAGGCTCGCGCCGATCTCGCGTTCCAGCGCCACGTGCAGGAAGTGGGCGGCCGAGTGCAGCCGCATCTGGTGGTAGCGGAACGGCCAGTCCAGCTCCTGGCGGGCCGGGCCGGGCGCGGGCGGCTCCTGGCCGGCGGCGAGGTAGTGGCGGATCTCGTCCTCGGCCTTGCGGGTGCCGACGACGTCGAGCACGAGGCCGCCGGCGAGGCGCAGCCGCCCGCGGTCGCCCTTCTGGCCGCCGCCCTGCGGGTAGAAGAGCGGCTCGGCGAGCACGACGTACGGGCCGCGGTCGTCCGTGCCGGACCGCACCACGGAGGTGTCGGCCTCGGTGCGGTACGGGTCCTCGAAGTACAACATCATCCGCATACTAGGGAGGCGCCCCGGCGGTCAGCCAGTGCTTTGAGCTCCCGGGTCCGGCAGGTCGTGCTCGGCGAACATGTCGATGAGCAGCCGCACCGGCAGGCCGGCCTCCGTCGGGTAGCGGAAGCGGCCGTCGGGGTTGAGCTTGTACTGGTTGCGCCGGCCGACGCGCTCGATCGTGACGTACCCGGCCTGGTGCAGATCCGAGACGATGCCCTGCACGGCGCGCTCGGTGATGCCGATGCTCGCCGCGATGTCGCGCACCCTGGCCTGGGGGGCGCGGGCGATCTCCAGCAGCACCCGGGCGTGGTTCGTCAGGAAGGTCCAGCCGTTCTGACGGTCGGCGGATGCGCTCACTGATTCTCTCCTCTTCTGCCGGGCGGCGGCTCGGCGCAGCGTGATCGAGCGCCTCTACTCATGATCACATACGAAGAATGCTTCCGGTATTACATTTCGGGTAATATGCTTCAGAGCAGGAGAAGCAGCCGGCCCCCGGTCACATGCCCCTGAGGAAGTCATGCACGTACTCATCGCTTGCCTGTCTGGTGGCGGACGGCAGTCCGCCGCATCGCCCCTGACCTTGGGATGCCACACGATGGATGACGGCGTGCTGATCACAGCGAGCGGCGAGGCGGATATCACCAACGCCTCCCGCCTGGAGACCTACCTGCGCCGCCGGATGCTTCCCGGCAGGCCGATGGTGCTCGACCTGACCCTTCTGACGTTCATGGACAGCAACGGCCTGCGCGTCATCGAACGCCTGCACACCTCCTGCTCGAAGGAGGGCTCGGCGCTGCACCTGGCGGGCGTGCGCGGCATGCCGGCGCGGCTGCTGCAGATCACCGGCCTGTGGGACCTGCTGAACGTCCACGACAGCGCCGCCGACGCCGTGCACGCCGCACGGTCCGGGGCGCCGCCCGCGCAGTCCTGCGCCTCCTCCGCCGTCTGATCCTCCGCACGCCTGCTCGGAATCGTCCGCTCGAATCGTCTGCTCGAAATCGTCGCAGAACGCGGATGCGTCGGGGACGCGCGCGACGTTACGGTGAATGCCGCGGCATCGAGGGACCCGCAGCACACGGGTGCCGCGGAGGAGGAGACGACGATGACGAGCGCGACCAAACCGGCCACCCTGGCCACCGTCGCCGCCGCCGCGGGCGTGTCCGTGGCCACGGTGTCGAAGGTGCTCAACGACCGCGGCGACGTCGCCCCCGCCACCCGCGCACTGGTGCGGCGGCTGCTGGCCGAGCACGGCTACGTGCAGCGCCAGGCCCGCGCCAAACGAGGCACCACGGTGGAGCTGCAGCTCGACGGCCGGCTCTGCGGACACTCCGCCGAGATCGTCATGGGCGCGATGCAGGAGGCGGCCACGGCCGGCGCCGCCCTCGTCGTGACCAGCACCGACCACATGTCCGACGGCCTGTCCTGGGCGCGCGGCCTGGTCGACTCGGGACGGCACGCCGTGATCACCCTCGTCGCCGCGCCCAGCCAGGCCCAGCTCGACGTGCTGCTGGAGGCCAACCTGCCGATCGTCGTCATCGACCCGCTCAACGTGCCCGCGAGCCCCGTCACGAGCGTCGGCCCCACCAACTTCGCCGGCGGCATGGCCGCCACCCAGCACCTGCTCTCGCTCGGCCACCGCCGCATCGCCTACCTCGGCGGTCCCGCCCACGCCGCCTCCAACCAGGCCCGCATGCACGGCTACCGCGCCGCCATGGAGGCCGCCGGCGTGCCCGTGCGCCCCGAGTACGTCCGCACCCCCGGCTACTGCTTCGAGGACGGCGTGCGCGAGGGCGCCGTCCTGTTCGACCTGCCGGAGCCGCCCACCGCCGTCTTCGCCGCCAGCGACGAGAGCGCGCTCGGCGCCATCCAGGTCGCCAGGGGCAAGGGGCTGCGCATTCCCGAGGACCTCAGCGTGGTCGGCTTCGACGACACCCAGATCGCCGCCATGCACGCCCCGGCGCTGACCACCGTACGCCAGCCGCTGCGCGAGATGGGCGCGGTGGCGCTGCGCACGGCCCTGCGCCTGGCGGCCGGAGAACGCATCGAGTCCCGCCACCTCGAGCTCGCCACCGAACTGATCGTCCGCGACTCCACCCAGGCCGTCTGAACCCCGGCTCAGCCGCCCTTGACCGAGCAGGCCGCCGTGGTGATCACGCGGGCGACCTCCTCCGGGTGCGAGACGAGGGTCAGGTGGGAGCCGCCCGGGAACGTCGTCACCTTCGACCCGGCCCGCTTGGCCATGGCGAGCTGCGACTGCGGGGTGATGATGCGGTCACCCGTGCTGGCGAAGTACCAGGACGGGATCTTCTTCCACGCCGCCTGTTTCGACGGCGACTGGAAGGCGTTGGTGGAGGCGGCCCGCTGGGTGGCCCAGAGCCGGATCGCGGTGTCCGGGGGCAGGTCGGAGGCGAACGAGCGCACGAACACGTCCCGCTTCAGGTACAGGTCTTGGGCGCCCTGGGGAGCGTCCGGGTAGGTGGCCGTGTCGTAGAGCGACTCGGGTGAGGCTTCGAGCGCCGAGCCCGAGCCGCTGAGCTGGGCGGTGGTCTCCCCGACGTCGGGCACGGCCGCGTCCACGTACACCAGGGCCTTGACGTTGGGCGCCGACGCGGCGGCGTTCGTGATGACCGAGCCGCCGTAGGAGTGGCCCACCAGCACCACCGGGCCGGAGACCGTCTTCAGGAAGTCGGCGACGGTTGCGGCGTCGCCGTCGAGGCCACGGAGGGGGTTGGCGATCGCGCGGGCGGTCAGCCCGGCCCTGCGCAGCGCGTCCACCTCGCCGCTCCAGCTCGACGTGTCGGCCCACGCCCCGTGCACCAGGACGACCGTCGGCCTGGTGCCGTTCTGCGCCGGGCAGGGCGCGGGGCTGCCCGCCTGCGCCGGTGCGGGGTGGAGCGCGGCCGAGGCCAGCGCCGCCAGGGCCGTGATCCGGATGCCGTTCACCATGCGTCCCCAATCGTGCCGGTGGGGGAACCTCGAACAGCTACCTCAGCAGCGCCGCCGCTAACCTCGGCACCCGCCACGGCGAGAGTGGGGGCGTCCACGGCGAGCCGCCGGCCTGTCGCTCTGCGCGCGCCTCGGCGGCCGCTCGGCTGACCGCCTTCACCCGGCGCGTGTGCCGTCGCCTGCCACGCCGGATGCGCCTCGGCGGGGGACGTTCTCCTTGCCGCCGTCGCGCCTCTCGTCGCCGCTTCTCCTGGGCCATATCCGATACGGACCGGCAGCATCTGGGTTCGCCGTGCCCCTCCCACCCCGAAGGACGGAACCCCGCTACTCCCTTCGCTTGGTGTGTCCGCCTTCGCCAGATGCGGGCCCCATCACCCGGGTTTTCTGAGAATTGGGCCTTGTGTGAGGTCGGGTGTCAACTTATGCTGCGCCGGAAGTTAAGAAACTTTCCTAACGGAAACGGAGTCGTTCGTGAGGAGAAGCGCACGTGCGGGCCTCGTCGCAGTCCTGGCCGCGCTGATGGTGCCGCTCTCGGCGCCGTCGGGCGCGAGCGCGGCGGCCGCCGACCCCCTGGTCTCGCAGGGTAAGACGGCGACGGCCTCCTCCGTCGAGGCGGCGGGACTGGAGCCGGGTAAGGCGGTGGACGGCAGCACCGCCACGCGGTGGGCCAGCGCCGAGGGTGCGGACCCGCAGTGGATCCGGGTGGACCTCGGCTCCACGCACACCGTCTCCCGGGTACGGCTGGTCTGGGAGGCCGCGTACGCCACGGCCTACCGCGTGCAGACCTCGCCCGACGGATCCACCTGGACCGACGTCTACTCGACCACCACCGGCGACGGCGGCACCGACGATCTCACGGTCAGCGGCACCGGCCGCTACGTCCGCGTGTACGGCACCCAGCGCGGCACACCCTGGGGCTACAGCCTGTGGGAGCTGGAGGTCTACGGCACGCCCACCGGCGGCGGCGGGGGCACCCCGGTCGAGGCGAACGGCCAGCTGAGGGTGTGCGGCATCAAGCTCTGCAACGAGCACGGCAAGCAGATCCAGCTGCGCGGCATGAGCAGCCACGGCATCCAGTGGTACCCGCAGTGCCTCACCGACGCCTCGCTCGACGCCCTGGCCGGCGACTGGAAGGCCGACGTGCTGCGCATCTCGATGTACATCCAGGAGGACGGGTACGAGACCAACCCCCGCCTGTTCACCGACCGGGTGCACAACCTGATCGAGATGGCCACCGCCCGCGGCATGTACGCGATCGTCGACTGGCACATGCTCGACCCCGGCGACCCGATGTACAACCTCGGCAGGGCCAAGACGTTCTTCACGGAGATCGCCCAGCGCCACAACGGCAAGAAGAACGTTCTGTACGAGATCGCCAACGAGCCGAACGGCGACTCCGTCACCTGGGCCGTCATCCGCGACTACGCGCACCAGCTCATCCCGGTGATCAGGCAGTACGACCCGGACGCGCCGATCCTGATCGGCACCCGCGCGTGGTCGTCGCTCGGCGTCTCGGCCGGCTCGGACGAGACCGAGATCGTCAGCAACCCGGTCAACGCCGACAACATCATGTACACGTTCCACTTCTACGCGGCCTCGCACGGCACCGAATACCTGAACACCCTCTCCCGCGCCGCCGACCGGCTGCCCATCTTCGTCACCGAGTTCGGGACGCAGAGCGCCTCCGGCGACGGGGCGAACAACTTCACCAGGTCACAGCAATACCTCGACCTGCTGGCCCAGAAGAAGATCAGCTGGGTGAACTGGAACTTCTCCGACGACTTCCGCTCCGGCGCGGTCTTCACCACCGGCACCTGCCCGAACGGCCCGTTCGCCGGAACGAGCAGGCTGAAGGAGGCCGGCGTGTGGATCCGCGACAGGATCCGCACCCCCGACGACTTCTGACCCGCACGTGACCTGGGGCCCTGTCTTCGCGGCCGTTCTTGAGGTGCGATGGGAGGTGAGCGAAGGAGGACAAGCATGATCATCGTTGGTGTCGACGGCTCCGACGCCGCCCGCGCGGCCGTGGAGTGGGCCGCGGACGACGCCTTCCGCAGGGGTTCGGCGCTGCGGCTCGTGCACGCGGCCGACACCTCGTGGTACCTCGTCGGCGCCCGCCCCGACGCCACGCTGTCGGAGAAGGTGCTGCGCGAGGGGCGGCGGGTGCTGGACGAGGCCGAGGCGCTGGTCCGGGAGCGGCGGCCGTCCGTCGAGGTGGTCACGCACGAGGTGGAGGGCGAGCCCGTCGCCGTCCTGCGCGACCAGGCCGAGGAGGACGGCGCCGAGGCGCTGGTCGTCGGCAGCCGCGGGCTCGGCGGGTTCTCCGGCGCGCTGCTCGGCTCGGTCGGCGCGAGCCTGGCCGGTCACCTCCGCTGCCCCGTCGTGGTGGTACGCGAGGGGCGGCGGCAGGAACGCGGCGAGGTCGTGGCCGGGGTGGACGACGCGCCCGAGTGCGAGGCGGCCCTGGCCTACGCCTTCGAACAGGCCGCGGCACGCGGCGCCACGCTCAGAGCCGTCCACGCCTGGCAGCTTCCCGCCCTGTACACGCCTGAGGCCCCGTTCACCATGGACGAGGTGCGCACCGCGCAGCAGCAGGTCGTACGGGACCGGCTGAAGCGGCTCAAGGAGGCCCACCCGCAGGTCACGGTCGTCGAGGACGTGCGACGAGCGCATCCGGTCGATGCGCTCGTCGCCGCCTCACGGGAGGCGGACCTGCTGGTCGTCGGCTCGCAGGGCCGGGGCGCGCTCGGCTCGGCCCTGCTCGGCTCGGTCAGCAGGAACGTGCTGCATCACGTGTCCTGCCCGGTGGCCGTCGTCCGCCCTTGAGGGCTCGGACGGTCAGCGGGCGGCCCGTTCTCGCCGGACGGCCGGGTGCCGTCCGGCGAGCGTGCACGGCCGTACGGGCGAGCCCGCGGCAGCCCGGCGCCTGCGGTTGCCGCGGAACTCCATCACCAGGGTCTCGCCTGGCCGGATGTGCCACGGGTCGACGTGGATCGTCCGCAGGCCGGCCGGGCGGGCGGCCTGGCGGGGGCGGAAGTTCGCGGTCTCCGCTCCCGCACGCGCGGAGATCTCCCGCGCGATCATGAGGAGGACGCGCTGAGCACGTCGCGCAGGGGGCGCAGGCCGTCCTCCACGTAGGTGGCGATGGGGCGGTCGCTGCCGTTCAGATACCACTGTTCGAGCGCGGCGAAGTAGCCGAACGCGAGGGCGTTGGCGATCACCCTGGCCTGCGTCTCGTTCACCTTGCCCGTCTTGGTGATCAGCGGGGCGATGCGCTGCCCGGCCTGGTCGAGGGTGGCGCAGACGGCCATGCGCACCGAGGGCGTGGCGAAGAAGTAGCGGACCCGCCGCCACGGGCCCTTGCCGGCCTGCCGCTCCTCGCGCGGGGCCTCGTACGCGCGGACGGCCTGCACCAGGCTGCCCACCGGGTCGGCCGGGTCGAAGATGGCGGCCAGCGCCTCGGGGCTCATGGCGTCGAACTCGATGTCGGTGACCACGATGCCCTCTTTGGTGCCGAAGATCCGGTAGACCGTCGAGGGCGAGACCTCGGCGGCCGCCGCGATCTCCTCGATGGTGACAGCGTCGAATCCACGCTCGTCGAACAGGTCGAGGGCGTGTTCCTGGATGGCGCGCATGGCCTTGAGTCGCCAGCGCTCGCGAAGCCCGCTCATGCACTCACCTTATCAGCAAGTCACTGTCTCAAGCATGTCGCTGTCTCTAGAAATTGACTTTCTAAAACTTGCGTGCTTAGAGTCACTTGCTCCAGACAGTCACTTTCTGAAAGGGGTCATGCCATGACCACGCCACGCGGCCGGGCCGTCCCGGCGCTGCTGTACGTGGGCGCGGCGCTCACCGCGATCGCCGCCCTGCTTCCGTTCTTCGCCAAGGGGACGCTCGCCGACCACATCAGGGCCGGTTACCCCGCCTACACGCCCGGCGAGATCGACGCCGCCGTCAACGCGTACCTGATCATCCTCGGCACCATCGGGTTCCTGGGGCTGCTCGGCTGGTTCAGCACGGTCTGGGCCGTCAACGCCGGGAAGGACTGGGCGATCTGGATGGCCGTCGGGCTGCTGGTGATCGCACTGCTCATCGCGATCGCCGGGCTGACCGTGAAGGACAACTCGGGCGATGTCGGCCTGGCGCCGCTGTTCGGCTGGCTGCTGGCCCTGCCGTGCGTTCCCGGGCTCGCCGCGGTCGCGCTGTGGAGAAGGGCGCGATGACGCAGAAGATCACACGAGGTCAGGGCGGCACGGGCGACTTGGGGAGGAGTCCAGGCGGTCCGGGCGGCTTGATCGGTGTCGTGGCACGCGCGGCCGGAGCGCTCAAGCGGGCGATGTACAGGGGCGATCGTCCGAACGCGTTCATGCGGCTCGTGAACAGGCTCGACGCACTGATGTACGGGGCCGGGTGGCTGACGCCGAGCCAGGCCGCCGTGCTGAAGGTGGTCGGGCGGCGCAGCGGGGCCGTCACGTCGGTGCCGGTCGCGGTCGCCCGCCACGGCGGCGGGGAGTACCTCGTCTCGATGCTCGGGTCGAAGGCGAGCTGGGTGCTGAACGTGCAGGAAGCCGGTGGCGCGGCCGTACTGCGCCGCCGGGGCCGCGACCAGCCGATCATGCTGCGCGAGGTCCCCGTCGGGCAGCGCGCGGAGATCCTGCGCCGGTACGTCGCCATCGCCCCCGGCGCCCGCCCCCACGTGGGGCTGGGCCCGGATGCGCCGCTGGCGTCCTTCCGCCGCATCGAAGACCGCCACCCGGTGTACCGCATCTACGACCGCCCCTGAGAGGTAGCCTGCCGCCACGGCAACCCCTGCCGCGCCCCCGCCCACCGCGCTCCATGCCGCGACCACGTGGTCGCCCTGCCGTCGTGACCACGTGGTCGGCTCGGCGCGGCCACCCGCCGTCCCGGCCGTTCCCCGGCCGCGACCATCCCCCAGGCGCCACAGCCTCTGAGGCGCCGGGGCTCCTCCGCCGCTGCGACCGCCTTCTGGAGGGTGGCGCCCTGGCTTCGCCGCCGGTGCCCGCCCGAAACAGGCGGAGATTTCCGGCAGCGCCGCAGGAGCCCACAGGGCGCCTCTCACACCGGCCCCCGCAGCCGGCGAGGCGCGCGCAGGGCGACAGGCCGGCGGCTCGCCGCGGACGCCCCGGCCGCCGCCTGCCCGCCCTGCCGAGCGGCCGATCCGGCGCACACTCGCATTCCCCTACAACGTCTGGCATACCGCCCGAAAGGGCATGAAGGTCTCTGTGGATGATCCGTGGGGCCCCGGCGACTCACGCGTACGGGCCGCCGCTCACTCGAACGGGCCGCCGCCTGCCCGCAGCCGCCGTGCCGCCCCTCCGCTTCCCGCGGCACGACCACCACACCTCCGGACGTGAGCACCCCGGCGGCGGCGAGCGCGGCCGAGCGGACCACAATTGACGATGTAGGGCGGTGATGAGCGATGCACCTGTCGGACCGGGAACGCCGGATCCTCGCCGAGATCGAGATGGCGCTGCGCAGGAGCGATCGTGCCTTCGCCCGCCGCATCGACGCGCTCAACGCCGCCGCCCGCCGCAAGAGGGTGTACCGCTTCGGCCCGGGGACCAGTCGCAAGGAGATCGCGGGCCTGCTGGCGGCGGTCGCCGTCCTGACCTTGTTGATGGTGTTCCTGGTCGTCTTCACCGGGCACGCGTCGTCGCCCGCGCCGTCCGGCCCGTCGCTCGCCCCGTCGCAGCCCGTCACGGTGCAGGCGCCCCTGCACGAGGCCGGCGGCCGCTGAGCGGTCCGGGATCTCACAGAACGGATCTCACAGAACGGCCGCGATCGCCCAGGAGACCTCCTGCCGATCTGCTAATACGAATTATTACTGGGCCATCACCTCTTGACGGCAAGCACGGCAAGGTCCCACACTCGTTGGCTAATGCGCATTAGCGAGGAGACCCAACCGTGGCAAGACGCCTGACCCAGCAGGACATCGCCCGCATGGCGGGAGTGAGCCAGACCACCGTGTCGCTGGTGCTCAACAATCGCGCCGACAGCGAGGTGCGCATCTCGCCCGAGACCCGGCAACGGGTGCTGCGGGTGATCAGGGAGACCGGCTACATCGCCGACCCCGCGGCCCGCAGGCTCGCCGAGGGACGCAACCGCATACTCGGCGTCTTCACCTACGAGGCGGTCTTCCCCGCCACCAGCGCCGACTTCTACCACCCGTTCCTGGTCGGCATCGAGGAGTGCGCCGAGGAGGTCGGCTGCGACCTGCTGCTGTTCACCAGCGCGCGGGCCTCGGGCGGCGGGCGGCGGCGGATCTTCAACGAGGACAGCCGGGTACGGCTCGCCGACGGGTGCGTGCTGCTCGGCCGCATGGTCGACCGCGACGACCTGGCCAGGCTGATCGCCGACCAGATCCCGTTCGTGTCCGTCGGCCGCCGCGACGACGCCGGCGGGCCCGTCCCGTACGTCGGCGCCGACTACCCCACGGCCACCCGCGCGCTGGTGGAACGGGCGGTGCGGCTCGGGCACCGCAGGCTCGTCTACGTCGGCACCGGGGGAGGGGCCGAGTCCACGGCCGACCGGTACGCCGGCTTCCGCGCCGCCGTCGCGGAGTTCGACGTGGAAGGGCTCCACCTGGCTCCGGACGTGTCCGATCTCCTCGACGCCGTACGCGACACCGGCGCCACCGCCGCCTTCTTCGAAGAGCAGGCCGACGCGGTCCTCTTCGTCCAGGCGGCAAAGGAACGCGGCCTCGCGATCCCCGGTGACCTGTCCCTGGTCACGCTCGGCTCGGCGACCCGCCCCGTGCACACCGACATCGACTTCACCGGCTTCCTCATCCCCCGCCGCGAGATGGGCCGCAGGGCCGTCGAGCTGCTGACCGGGGTGATCGAGTCCGGCGGCACACCCCAGGAACTCCTGCCCTGCGAGCTGATCGAGGGCTCCACACTGATCGGAAGGTGACCCCTCACGTGGTCGAGATGAAAGCGGACGCGGTCGTGGTCGGCGGCGGGCTGGGCGGCGTGGCCGCCGCGCTGGCCCTGCTGCGGGCGGGCCGCACGGTGCTGCTGTCGGAGGAGTACGCCTGGCTGGGCGGCCAGCTCACCAGCCAGGCCGTGCCGCCGGACGAGCACTCCTGGGTGGAGCGCTTCGGCGTCACCGCGAGCTACCGGGCGCTGCGCGACGGCATCCGCCAGTACTACCGCGACTATTACCCGCTCACCCCTGCCGCCAGGGCCAAGCGGGACCTGAACCCCGGCGGCGGCCACGTGAGCAGGCTCTGTCACGAGCCGCGCGTCGCGGTCGCCGTCATCGAGGCCATGCTCGCGCCCTACCGGGGCTGCGGCAGGCTGCGGGTGCTGCAGCCGTACCGGCCGATCGCCGCCTCCTACGACGGCGACCGGGTGAGCGCGGTGCTGCTCAGCGGCGAGGGGCGCGAGGTGTGGGCGAGCGCCCCGTACATCATCGACGCCACCGAGACCGGCGAGCTGCTGCCGCTGACCGGCACCGAGTACGTCACCGGCTTCGAGTCGCAGGCCGACACCGGCGAGCCCAGCGCCCCCAGCGAGGCGCAGCCGCTCAACATGCAGGCCATCTCGGTGTGCTTCGCCATCGACCACGTGGACGGCGACCACACGATCGACAAGCCGGAGTCGTACGACTTCTGGCGCGAGTACCAGCCGCCGTTCTGGGGCGACAAGCTGCTGTCGTGGCGCTGCCCCCACCCGCGCACGCTGGAGATCGTCGAACGCGCCTTCACCCCCAACCCCGACGACGACCCGCTGCTCGTCGAGGCGGACCAGCGGGTCAACCCGGGCGACGCCAACCTGTGGACGTTCCGGCGGATCGCCGCGCGCAAGACGTTCGTCGAAGGCGCGTACGAAAGCGACATCACGCTGGTCAACTGGCCGATGATCGACTACCTGGAGGGCCCGGTCATCGACGTGCCGGACGCCGAGCGGCACCTGAAGGCCGCCCGCGAGCTGTCGCTGTCGGTGCTGTACTGGATGCAGACCGAGGCCGGCTTCCCCGGGCTGCGGCTGCGCGGCGACATCACCGGCAGCGCCGACGGTCTCGCCCAGGCGCCCTACATCCGCGAGTCGCGCCGCATCAAGGCCCTCTACACGGTGGTCGAGCAGGACCTGTCGTACGCGGTGCGCGGCGACAGGGGTGCGGTCAGCTACCCCGACTCGGTCGGCGTCGGCATGTACCGGATCGACCTGCACCCGTCGACCGGCGGCGACAACTACATCGACGTGGCGAGCTGCCCGTTCGAGATCCCGCTCGGCGCGCTGATCCCGCAGCGCATGACGAACCTGCTGCCCGCCTCCAAGAACATCGGCACCACCCACATCACCAACGGCGCCTACCGGCTGCACCCGGTCGAGTGGAACATCGGCGAGGCCGCGGGCGCCCTGGCGGCGTTCTGCCTCGACCACGGCACCACGCCGCACGCCGTACGAGAGAGCGAGTCCCTGCTCGCCGACTTCCAGCACAGGCTCACCCGGGACGGCGTCGAGCTGCGCTGGCCCGCTGTCACCGCGTATTAGGGAGACCCCGCCATGAGGGCATTGATCCCCGCCGTCGCCCTGCTCACCCTGGCCGCCGCCTGCGGAAGCGGCGCGGAGCAGACCGCGCAGTCCGGCCCCGCGACACTGCGCATGTCGATCTGGACGGCCAACGAGGACCATCTCAAGCTCTTCAACGAGATCGCCGCCGGCTACACCAAGGCCAAGGTGACGTTCGAGTCGATCCCGATCGACAGCTACACCACCACGCTCACCACGCAGATCGCCGGCGGCAAGGCGCCCGACCTGGCCTGGATCCTGGAGGGCTCGGCCCCCGACTTCGTCGAGTCCGGCGCGCTCGCGCCGCTGTCGAGCAAGATCCAGAACGCCGCCGAGCTGGCGCCCGCCGCGACCCGGCTGTGGCAGAAGGACGGCGAGCTGTACGCCTACCCGTTCTCCACCTCGCCGTTCGGCGTGTTCGTCAACACCGATCTGCTGCGCGAGGCCGGCAAAAAGGTGCCCGCCAAGGGCTGGACCTGGCAGGAGGCCATGGACGCGGCCGCCGCCGTGGCGAAGAAGGGCAAGGCCGGGCTGATCGTCGGCGACTGGGACTACAAGAACTGGACCAACCTCGCCACCCTGTGGGAGGGCTGGGGCGCCAAGGCGTGGAGCGAGGACGGCGCGACCTGCGGCTTCAACCAGCCGCCGATGGTCGAGGCGATGACGTTCCTGCACAAGTCGATCTTCACGGACAAGGCGCTGCCCGGCCCCGGCGAGACCGTCGACTTCTACTCCGGCGACGCCGCCATGATCGTCACTCAGATCTCGCGGGCGAGCCTGCTCAAGGACGCGACGTTCGACTGGACGCTGCTGCCGCTGCCGCACGGCCCCGCAGGGGAGTACTCCGTGATCGGGCAGGCCGGCATCGGCGTCATCAAGAAGTCGCCCAACGCCGAGCTGGCCGCCGACTTCCTCGGCTACTTCACCAATGCCGAGAACTCCGCCAAGCTCGCCCAGTACTTCCCGCCCGCCCGCACCTCGCAGCTCAACGTCGAGACGCTGGCCAAGTCGAACCCGCTGCTCAAGCCCGAGCAGCTGCAGGCCGTCGTCATCGACGGCATCCCCAACGGCGTGGTCAAGCCCAGCCACAAGGGCCAGGAGGAGCTCATCCAGACCGCCCGCGCCGCGCTCGACCCGCTCTGGCAGCCCGGCGCCGACGTCAAGGCGGTGCTCGACGGCGTGTGTACGAAGATCCAGCCGCTGCTGGGGTCGTAACGATGGCCGTGCTCACCGCCGCGAAGGCCGGGAGCCGCAGCGCGAGCCGCTTCTGGACCGTGCGGCGCCGCGACAACCTCGTCGGCTACCTGCTCATCGCCCCGCAGCTCGCCGGCAGCGTGCTGTTCGTGCTGCTGCCGCTGGCGCTGGTCGGCTGGTTCAGCCTCAACGAGTGGAACGTCCTGGCCGGCACGTTCGAGTACGTCGGCCTGGACAACTACGCCAGGCTGGCCGCCGACCCGGCGCTGCGCGACTCGCTGACCGCGACCGCGATCTTCTCCGCCGGGCTCGTCACGCTCAACCTGACCCTCGCCCTGCTGCTCGCGGTGCTGCTCAACCAGAAGCTGCGCGGCACCGTGGTCTTCCGCGCGCTGTTCTTCTCACCGGTGCTGGTGTCGCTGGTGGCCTGGACGATCGTCTGGCAGTTCCTGCTCCAGCCGAACGGCGGCATCAACGCTCTCTTCGGGGGCGGGCCCAACTGGCTGCGCGGCTCGGGCACCGCGATGCTGTCGGTCATCGTCGTCCAGGTGATCAAGAACGTCGGCCTCAACATGGTGCTCTTCCTGGCCGCGCTGCAGGGCGTGCCGAAGCAGCTCTACGAGGCCGCCCAGCTCGACGGGGCCGGCGCCTGGACCAGGTTCCGCCGCATCACGGTGCCGCTCATCAGCCCGACGATCCTGCTCACCTCGATCATCACGGTGGTCGGCTCGCTCCAGGTGTTCGCCCAGATCGCCGTGCTCACCCAGGGCGGCCCCGGCACCTCCACCACCGTCCTCGTCTACTACCTCTACCAGCAGGCCTTCCCGTTTCACCATTTCGGGTACGGCGCGACGATCTCCGTGCTGCTGTTCCTCATCGTCGGTGCGCTGACGCTCGTGCAGTGGCGGATGCGGAGGAAGTGGGTCCACCTTGAGACGTAAGCTCATCCTGTACGCGGTGCTGTGCGTGCTCTGCGTGCCGTTCGTCTTCCCGACCTGGTGGATGATCACCACGTCGATGAAGCCCATCAGCGAGGTCTTCGACTTCTCCCTCATCCCCCAGGTGTGGGACCTGTCCAGCTACGCCCGCGTCTTCGAGATGCAGCCGTTCGGGCAGCAGTACCTCAACAGCCTCTACATCGCCGCCGTGGTCACCGCCGGCACGATGGCGGTGGCCGCGATGGCCGGGTACGCCTTCGCCCGCATCCGCTTCCCCGGCCAGAACGTGCTCTTCGTCGTCGTCCTGGTGGGCCTGCTCATCCCGAGCGAGGTCACGATCGTGCCGCTGTTTCAGATGTTCAACCGGCTCGGCCTGATCAACACCCACTGGCCGCTGATCGTCGTGCCGATCCTGGGCGCGCCGAGCGTGCTGGCCACGTTCATCATGCGGCAGTTCTTCCTCACGCTGCCCGGCGAGCTGGAGGAGGCCGCCAGAGTGGACGGCCTGGGCCGCTTCGGCACCTTCTACCGGGTCGCGCTGCCGCTGGCCAGGCCCGCGCTCGGCGCGGTGGCGATCTTCACGTTCCTGCACTCGTGGAACCTGTACCTGGAGCCGATCGTGTACCTGTCGACGCCCGACATGTTCACGCTGCCCCAGGCGCTCACCCAGTTCGTCGACGCCTACGGCGGACCCCTCTGGAACGTGCAGCTCGCCGCCGCCTCGATGACCGCCGTACCGATCCTGGTGGTCTTCGTCCTCGCCCAGCGCCACTTCATCGAGGGCCTCGCCCACACCGGGCTCAAGGGCTGACCGCGGATCCGCTCCCGCCGCCGCGTCCTCGTCGGTCATGGCTCTCAGCAGCCCGTTGGTGGTGGTGTTCGGCTGCCGGCCGACGTGGGGGTGCAGGTGCGCGGTGGAGACCAGCGCCGGGTACGGCGCGAGCTGCGCGTGCCGGTCGAGCATGGGCCCGATGCCCAGCAGCGGCTCGACCGCCGCCCACAGCAGGTCGGGCTCGTGCCCGGCCTCGACCCGGACCAGCCGCGCCTCCCGGTCGAGCACCTCGATCCGGTTCATCGCGGACAGGTCGATGACGATGCCGCCGTCGTTCGACGACCGCCCCGACAGGCCGTGCCCGCCGCTGCGCACCGACAGCGCTAACCCCTGCTCGCGCGCGTAGCGCAGCGCGGCGGCCACCTCCCCGGCGCTCTCGGGCAGCAGCACCGCGGCGGGGCTCGACACGGCGGTGTACGTGGAGCGCAGCAGCGCGTACCGCCGGTCGCCGGGCGTGACGACCTGCCCCGCAGCCCGGGCGGGACCGGCGTGAGGCTCATCGCCGCCCCCTGGCCACCTGCTCGCGTACGGCCGGCACGACCTCCGCCGCGAACACCTCAAGCTGCGCCAGATGGTCGGACACCGGCCAGAAGATGAACGTGTCGAAGCCAAGCTCGAGCGCCCACCTGGTGAGCGTGTCCGTCCACAGGCGTACGTCGCCCGCCAGGCCGTGCCCGCCGCGCACGTCGCCGATCGTGCCGAGCACGTTGTACGCCCGCCGGATCGCGGCCGGGTCGCGCCCGGCGGCGCGGGCCGCCTCGTCGATGAGCTTCTGCTTGCCGGGCACCTCGTCAGGGGCGACGTAGATGTTCATCGGCGAGATCCAGCCGTCGGCGGCCCTGCCGGTCACGCCCAGCATCTTCGGCTTCATGCTGCCCAGCCACAGCGGAACGGGGGAGGGCGGCACCGGGCCCGCCTGGTAGCCCTCGACGTCGTGGTGCTCGCTGCGCAGCCGCACAACGCCGCCCGCCAGCGCCGCCCGCAGGATGTGCAGCGACTCCTCCGTGTAGGCGACCATCTGCGCGCCGGTGCGCCGTCCACCGCCCATGCTGGTGATCGCGTCGGCGAACCCGCCGCCGCCCACGCCCAGCACCAGCCGGCCGCCGGACAGCACGCCGAGCGAGGCCGCGGCCTTGGCCAGCATCGCCGGCGGGCGCAACTGCAGGTCGGCCACATCGGTCAGCAACGACACGCGCCGGGTCACCGCCGCCACATGCGTGATCCACGTGAGCGTCTCAAGGTGTCCGGGCTGGTACGGGTGGTCCTGAACGGCCAGGTAGTCGATCCCGTTCTCGTCGGCGACGGCCGCCATGCGCAGGCTCTCGGAGAGCCGGTGCACGCCGGGGTCGAGGCTCACACCGAAGGAGAGGTCATGTCCGTAGTCAGTCATGCCTCCATGCTCCGGACGGCGGCGCTTCTGGGCAAAGGTCAGGTTAGGTACTAATCTTGAGTAAGTGACCACTGCATCCCAGCCTCGCGACCCGATGATCCACGAGCCGAGCTGCCGCAGCTTCCAGAACATCATGGAGACCGTCGGCCGCCGCTGGACCAGCGCGATCCTGCTGGCCGGGCAGCGCGGCGCGCGCCGCTTCGGCGAATACCGCCTGTCGGTGCCGGGCATCTCCGACCGGCTGCTCGCCCAGCGGCTCAAGGAGCTCGAAGCCGAGGGGTTGATGGTGCGTACGGTGATCCCCACCACGCCGGTGCAGGTCCGCTACGAGCTGTCGCCCGACGGCGAGGAGCTGATGCGGCTCCTGCAACCCCTGGTGGAGTGGGGCCACCGCCGCGCCACCGCCGCAGCGAGCTGACCCCCGCGCCGAGGCGGGCCGATCCCTGCCTGGGGCGGCCGAACTGCGCCGGGGCCGGCCGATCCGCGCCTGCTGCTGCCGCTGAGCGGGCTCAGCCACCGGGCGATCGAGCCGCCCACGCAGCGCCTCGGCCACCGCCTGATCGGCCGGATCGGTGCGGGGGCCGCCGCGCGGGCGGCCCCCGGAGGGCGTCAGGAGGCGTAGGTCTCGTACTCGGCGACCCTGGGGGTGCCGTTCGAGCCGGTGATCCTGAACGTGATCTTCTTCAGGGACGTCGGGGTGAAGCTGATCGTGCCCGCCCCGGTGCCGGACTTCAGCACGGCTCCGTTGTCGGCGTTGATGAGCTGCCACGACCCGATCACGCCCGTCGCGCCGGACGCCTCGCGGATCACGACCCTGCCGACCGTCGTGGCCGAGCCCCACTTGATCGAGATGTCGCCTGTCGAGCCATTTGGCGACCAGTACGTGCTCATGTTCCCGTCACGCACGTTGCCGTAGCTCGTGCCGCCGGCCTTGCTCGACCCGTCGGAGCCCGCGCCGATGCTCAGGTTCGTGCCGGTGGGCGGGTCCGTGGGATCGGTCGGCGGATCCGTGGGGTCGGTGGGCGGGTCGGTCGGGTTGGTCGGGGTGCAGTTGCCGTCCGAGACCTGCAGGCCCTTGTTGGCGCCCGCCGTCCTGCTCACGATGTCCGGCACGCAGCTCGCGCCGTCGAGGCGGTAGGAGTAGGGGACACTGACGCTGGTGTTGGACTGCGGGTCGGGACCGGCCGGGTTGTGGTCGTCGTCGCGGGCGCCCCAGGTCACGTTGTCGAAGATGTTGCCGCTGACCTGCCAGTAGCCGGCCTCGTCGGTGTAGAAGGTGCCGAGGACGTCCTTGGAGTCCTCGAAGTAGTTGTTGTCCACCTTCGCCCGGCCGCCCGCCCGGGAGTTGATGCCGGACTCGTTGATGTTCCGGTAGTGGTTGTTGTACATGTGGGCGATCCCGCCCCGCAGCAGCGGCGTACGGGAGTCGATGTTCTGGTACAGGTTGTGGTGGAACGTCACGTTGCCGTTCGAGCGGTCGCTCTCGCTGGAGCCGATGAGCCCGCCCCGGCCGGAGTTGCGCAGGATGCTGTACGACAGCGTCACGTACTGCGTGTTGTTCTTCATGTCGAACAGGCCGTCGAAGCCCTCCGGCTCGCCGCCCGACGCCTCCAGCGTGACGTGGTCCACCCAGACGTTGCGGACGTCCTTCTCCATGCCGATGGCGTCGCCGCCGTTGGAGGTGGGCGAGCCCGACTTCTTGACGTTCCTGACCGTCACGTTCTGGATGATGATGTTGCTGGCCTCGCGGATGTGAATGCCGATCTGGTCGAAGACCGCGCCGCTGCCGACCCCGATGATCGTGACGTTGCTGATCTGCTTGAGCTCGATCACGCCGTCCGCGGTGTTGCAGCTGCCGCCGGACACCTTGCTGGTGTTGCCGTGGTTGATCGTGCCCTCGACCTGGATGGTGATCGGGGTGCTGCTGCTGGCCCGGCTGCACAGGGCCTGGTGGATCGCGGTTCCCGTGGTGGCGCGCACGGTCTGCCCGCCAGCCCCGCCGGTGGTGCCGCCGTTGGCGGAGGCGAAGCCGGTGGCGCTGCCGGCCGCGGCCGACGCCTGCATCGCCGTCACGGCCGTACCGGCCGCCGCGGCCAAGACCGCCGCGGCGAGTGCCGCGCCGGCGCGTAACACGACTGCTCGTCTCATGCTCGTCCCATCTCGTCGTCCGATGCCGGCTGCTGCCCGCAGCCGGTCCTGCTGGTCCGGGCACGACGGGATGACCCGCCGACCGGAGTCCCCCCAGCGAGTGCGCACCGCTCACATGAGTGAACACGTCCGTGTTGGTGGAAGTAGCGCCACCGTAGGAAAGCGCTTTCCGCCTGTCAATGAGCGATGAAACTTTCATCCGGCGGGTACGGGCGGGGCTGCCGCGTCCTCAAATCGGATATTTCGTCAAATTTCCGGCAGTCCTCGGCCTGGATTGCTTAGCTCGCCCGGCATCCGGGAAACCGGCGACTACGCTGAAGAAACCGAGGACCTGCGAAGCACCGGCGCCCGCGCCGGCGCCGCCCCCGGAGTGACCCCGCCCACGTCCAGCCCGTCCGAGGGGGTGTTCTCATGAGGGTCATCGACACCGCCCCGCTCGGCGTCGCAGGCAGCAGCCAACCGACCGTCCTGCGCATCTACGGAGACATCGACCTCTACACCAGCGCGACCCTGCGCGAAGAACTGCTCAGCGCGCTGCACTACAGCAACAGCCTGCTCGTCCTCGACCTGTCGGAGGTGACGTTCTGCGACGCCGCCGGTCTCGCCGTGCTGGTCGACGTCCAGCAGCGCGCCCGGCCGATGGGCATCACGCTCGCGCTGGCCGAGCCCCGCCCGTTCATGGTGCGGCTGCTGCGCATCACCGGCCTCGACCGGGCGCTGCCGACGATGAGCCGCGTCCCGCCGAGCGCCGCCTGACCCCGCCCTCTGTCAGCGGGCGCCCACCGTGATCACGCCCGCCCTGTGCAGGCTGGTGAGCAACGTCCAGTCGTCGGCCGGGTCGAGCCAAACCTGCAACTCTTGCGGTCCCGACGGCCGCGGCAACGTCCCCTCAGGCCGGTAGAAGGACGTCACCAGGACGAGCGGCACGGGCGCCGTCCACTCCTCGGGGCCGGCGGCTCGTGCCGTCCGCCCAGCAGCACCGCACGTTCGCTCTCATCGCATTCGCCCAGCCGCCCCACCGCGAGCCGCGCCTGCAACCGGGCCTGCGCGTCCAGCGCGAGGCGGAGCCGCGCCGCCGCGCGCTCGGCGCCCTCGCCCATCTCGCCGTAGCCGGGGATGAGCATCCCGACCAGCTGGGCCGGCTCGTCCGCGTAACCCCGCAGCGCGCCGTCGGCGTGGATCATCTCGTAGCGGTACGGCCGGCCGTCCGCCTTGCGCGGCGCGGGCGGCGGATCCTGCGCGGCGGGGACGTTCCGCACGATCACGGCCATGGGCGCACTCCTCCGGATGCGGGTCCGGTCATGGTTCCATCCGGTACGGGCTCCAGCGCGTGATCGCGTACAGGGCGGTGAGCTGCTCCTTGTCGGATGCCCGCCAGAACAGCTCGTCCATCAGCAGGCGGAAGGAGAGACTGCCGGCCTCGGTGAGGTCCGGTGCGGAGCCGAGGCGGCGCAGCGCTGCGTGGCTACCCGCAGGCTCCCGCCGGCCCGCGTTGGGCGACAGGCCCAGGGCCGCGGTGCGGAAGGCCGCCTCGACCAGGGCGAGCGACACCTTCACCTGCGCCTGGATGATGGCGGGGTCGAGCGAGCCGTCCCACATGCGGAACTCGACGTGGTCCCGCCTGGATCCGTTCACGGCCGACAGGTTCAGCGCCGCGTGGTGCTCGTGCGTACTGCGTACCAGCTCGATCGAGTCGTATCCCTCGGCCGGCGGCGTGCTCGGAATGCAGTACCCCAGCCCTCGATGGTCCTCATGCTCAGGGTTGTGGCCGAGCCGGTAGAGCGTGTCGCCGTGGTGGTCGGCGTACTCGGCCACGCTGACGAAGTTCGCCACGAGGTGATCGTAGTCTCCGGCGCTCACGTGCACGTGCCCGCCGGTCTCGCCGGTCGCCAGGCCACCGTGAGCGCGGATGATCTCGCAGGCGCGGCGGAGGTTCTCCCACGTCTCGGGCTCGTCGTACAGGATCGGCGAGACCAGCTCGCCCGACACGGTGCTGTCCTCCTCCAGCCGCCACAGGCCGCGCCCGCCGTTCCGGCCGGTCCGGTAGCCGGTCTCGGCCGAGGTGTGGTACGCATGCACGTCGGCGTCGCCGGTAAGACCGGCCTTGTGCAGTTCCTCCGCGATGGCCGTCAGCGATTCCCCGGGCGGCAGGACGAACTCGATCTCCACGCCGAACCCGCGCCCGCCGTCCCTGGCGCCCAGGCCCGCGGTGGCGTCCTCGTACATGTACGGGATCACCGGCTCGCCGCTCTCCGCACGCCGCGCCGCCGCCTCGTAGGCCCGCAGGTAGGCGGGGAAGTCGTGGGTGAACGACACCTCGGGAGCCCGCGGCAGGCGCTGCCACGCCTGGACGCGGGCCTGCAACGACTCGAGGTACAGCTCGTCCATCCCCGGATCGGGCGACCACCACAGGGTGGAGCCCGGCCGCAGGAAACGGCGCAGCCGGGAGCCGCCGCGCAGCTTCTTGCGCGCCTGTTCGTACTCGGCCGCCGCGGCCTTCCTGGCCTCCCTGACGGCGGAAGGCGACAGATCGTGCAGGCCCGGAGCGATCGTGCGCGGGTCGCGCAGGCCAGGAGTGGTCACGCTTGAGTCGTGCGGGCCGGTGGCGGTGGCGTGCGGGTCGTGCGGGCCGGGCTCCGTCGCGCTTGGGTCGTGCGGGCCGGGCTCCGTCGCGCGCGGGTCCGTCGCGGTGGGCGGCTGCAGGCGTCGCAGCGCGTCGATCACCTGCTCGCGATCGACCGGGCCGAACACATCGAACCCGTTCCGCACCGCCTCGGCCCCGCGCGCCATCAGCTCGCCCACGTCGTAGCCGTACCCGGCGCGGTCGGCCAGCCGCCGCAGCGGCTGGAACGTCCAGATCGGCCGCGCCGGCTCAGGACCCGCGAGCTCCGCCAGCCTGGCGAGCACCCGCACCGCGTCGTCGTCCGACGGCGTCAGGCCGTGCTCGACGGTGAGCCGCAGGCCGTTCCACAGGTAGGGGTCGTGCGCCTTGTGCGCGATCAGCACGTCGGCCAGCTCGCGGGGGTTCGCCGCGCCCGCCGGGTCCGCGCCGTGCTCCTGCGCGTCCCTGGCCAGGCGGAACACGTGCGCGACGGAACCCGCCAGGCCGACCTCGTGGGCCAGCGTCTCCATCGGCAGCGGGGCGGACGGCCGGGCGGTGGCCCGTTGCGGGAGAATCCTGATCATGGCGCCGAGCAGCCGGATGCCGGCGTCGTCGAGACCGCGCAGCCCGTACGTCTCCTGACCGCGCAGGCCCTCCCACCACGTCGGGTCCTCCTGGTAGAAGCGGCGCAACGCGTCGTGGAACGCCTGCGGCCCGTCCGCCCGCGGCGGCAGGTGGCCCTGGTCGTACGCCTCCCGCACGACCGGGAGCAGCTCGGTGATGTTGCGGAGGCCGTAGGCGAGCAGCACGGGCGTGATGAACGCCTTGTAGGTGTTCCTGTCGTCCGGGGTCACCATGATCTCCGCCAGGACCCCGGCCGCGCGGGCCTGCTCCGGGGTTCTGACGGAGAACGCGGCGTCGTACCGGTAGCCGAGCCAGCGGTGATGATCGGCCGGGTAGGCGCGGTCGAGCACGTCGATGAGCTCGAACCTGTCGCGTGCCGCCTCGGGCTTCAGGCCCTGGCGTTGGGCGTCTTGGTAGAGCTCGATGAGGGGGGTGATGGCCAGGCGGGTGCCGAAGAACCTGTCCGCCAGGTCCTGTATGGCCGTCTTCGGATCTCCGTCTGCGACGATTTCGCGCAGCGTGCCCAGGACGGCCGCCGAGGTGTCGTCTTGGTTCGCCACGAAGAGCGACCGCATGAGCCGCCGCCCGCTCTCGACCAGGGCCGGGTCGGCGGCGGTGGGGTGCGCGGCTGCCGGTTGCGCCGCCTCCGATCGCGGCGCCGCCGACTGTGGCCCTTCCGGTGACGGGGCTGCCGGCTGTGGCCCTTCCGGTGATGGGGCTGCCGGCTGTGGCGTCTCCCCTTGCGATGCTTCCGGCTCTCCCGGGGCGAGGGCCGGGGTTGTGGGGTTCGGCCCTTCCCGTTCCGGAGCTTCCGACTGCGGCGCGACCGACTGCGGTGCTGCCGAGTCCGCTGTGGTGGGGGCCAGGGTGCTTTGCGGCTCGGAGGCGTCGTCGGTCTCGCCGCTGAGCAGCCGCTCGATATGGGAGAAATCTTCGCTGGTGCCGACCTGGCTGCCGGAGTGCTGGTCGGGACCGACCTGACCCTCGGCGTCGGGGCGGACACCGGGGTCGGGCTGCATGCCGGGGTCACGGCGGTCGGCGGGATTGGGCTGTGCGCCGGGCTCGGGGCGGTTGCCGGGGCCGGGGCGGCCGTCGGTGTCGGGTTGAGCGCCGCGGTCGGGGTCGGGCTGGGCGCCGGGCGTCCAGCGGTGGACGATCGCCGCCGCTTCGGCGAAGGTGCGCGGGTGTGGCGCGGCTATCGGCGAGTACCCCTCGCTGAGCGCCGTGTCCCAGACCTCGCCGGGCGACGCGGACGCGTGGTGCCGAGCCGGACCGTCCGCAGCCTGGTCAGGCTCGGCGGTTACGGGAACGGCGGATGCGTGGCCCTGCGCAGGACCGTCCGCTGCCTCTTCGGGCTCGGAGGCGGCCTGGTCGGCGGCGCCCGTACCCGCTGGTTCACTCTGGCGGGCCTCGTCCGAAGCCCGGCGCGCATCGGCCGGCCTGTGCCTGCCGGGAGTCTCTGGGCGGAGACTGTACGGTGCCTGCACTGCCTGACCGGTGGCCTGGCCTTCGTCGAGCGGCCCCTGGGCGGGCGGGGTGGTGGAGTGAGGGCCGGTGAGCGGCTGCGGCCGGCCTGGCGGGAGCGGGCCGGCAGGCTCGCCCGCCGTCACCGTCGTGTTCGGGCTGGTCGTGTGCCCCGTCGGGGCGTCGGTCGTGGCGACGGTCGGTCTGCCCTCGGCGGTCGAACCCCCGGTTGCGGTGCTGGGCGGTGTGCTGCCGGTGTGCGGCGCGGGCGTCGTGCTTGCGTGCGGCTCCGGAGAGGTCCTCGGCTGGCGGGGTTCGGGCCCCGGCTGCTGCGGCTCGGGGCTGCCGGGCTGCGGCTGGTTGTGCAGGTTGGCTTGAGGCGAGGGGCCGGGGCTCGCCGAACCCTGGCCGGCGAAGTCTGGACCGGCAGAACCCTGGCCGGTGAAGCCCTGACCGGTAGAACCCTGGCCGGTAGAACCTTGAGCGGTGGGACCTTGAGCGGTGGGGCCTTGACTGGTGGGGCCTTGGCCGGTGGTGGGTGGGGGAGTGGCGGCGATGCCGGGTGCGGGCGGGCGGCCGGAGCCGGTTCCAGAGGTTCGGTCAGGAGTCTGGTCCGGGTTCGGGTGGCCGAGGCCGGGGGCGGACGGCTGGCTCGGGGTGTGACGGCGCGGCGAGGAGTCGGCGTTGGGCAGATCGGCGCCCACGCGGAGGGTCGCGCTGGACGAGCCCGCCGTGGACGTACGGGAGGTCGCGCCGGACGACGACCCCACCGTGGACGTCATGTTGGAGGAGCCACCCGTGGACGTCGTGCTGGACGGACCCACGGTGGCCGGCACCGTGGCCAGGTCCGGAGTGCGGACGTTCACCGTGGCGTGGGACGGGTTGGCGTCAGGGCCGGTCGGCGCGCCGGTCGAGGCTGCGGTGGTTCCGGTCGCGGCGGCCCAGGCGGCGGCGTGGGCGGCGTCGGTCCGGTTGGCGGCGGCGTACGCGGAGGCCAGCGTGGTCACCGGGTCCGCCAGAGCCAGGGCCACATCCGGGCTGAACGGGCTGATCGTCCCGGTACGCCCCACACCACCCATGAAGGCGCCCACCATGGACTCGGCGGTGAACGGGTTCGACCACTGCCCGTACACCAGCCCGTTGCCCACGAAGCCGCCGACCGGCGACGCGATCACGTTCGTCGCACCCGTCGTCAGCGCCCGCCCGGCGAACCCCGGCATCACCTGAGTGACCCGCGAGAGCGGCCCCGCCACCACCGAGCCCGCCGCCGCACCGGTCCCGCCACTCAGCCCGGCAACGGCCAGCTGCTGCCAGTCGAAGCCGTTCCTGGTGCCCATCTGGTTCTGCTGGAGCTGGGCGACGAATTCGATGAAGAACTCCTCACCGACCTCCTCCACCAGCTCCCTGCCGAACGGCGAGGCCAGCAGCCGCAGCACCAGAGCCTTCCCGGTCGGGCCGCTCAACGCCGCCACCTTCGCCAGGTGGGCCGCAGTGACCTTCTGCCCGGCAGCGGCCACCAGCTTGGCCAGGATGCGGCTGATCGCCGCGCGTGCCGCCGCCGCGTACGGACCGATCAACGGCGTCGAGACGCCCGCGCTGAAGAACGCCGCCAGCAGCGTGATCGCGATCGCGGTCACCGTCACCCAGAAGGCCACGTTGATCGTCAGCTTCGAGTACTGCGTCTGCACCGCGAAGTTGCTGGCCTGCACCGCGTATGCGCGCGCGTTGTTGCCGACCCCCGAGATGCCGCCCTTGTTGCCGTACAGCTCACGCGCCCGGCCCGCGAACGTCGCGGTCGCCGGCGTCGCCCACCCCGACACGATCGTCCGCACCGCCAGGCCCGCCGGCTCGGCAGACGACATAGAGCCGTCCGACAGCGCCGCGTAACGGCGCGCCAGCTCCGACAGCCCGGCCTCGCTGGCCTCCGGCCACTTCTGACCGGCCGACAACATCGGAATCAGCCAGTGATTCACCCAATCCGGCAGCGACTCGCTCTCCCAAGCAGGCTGAACGTCGCTGTCGATCCGGACGATCTGGTCCCCGGCGAAGTACCCGCCAGGGGTCTGGATGTTCGGGCCCCCCGAGTGCGCCGCCATGAACCGCCGTTCAGACTTCCCGCGTCATTCGGGTCAGGCCGTGCCGGATGTCGGCGTCCGTCTGCAACGTGCTGTCGATCGCGGCGCGCAACCGGTCAGCGGCGTCCAGCGTTTCCCCCGTTCGCCGTGGCAGGCTCCGGCCGGCCTCCTCGCCGGTCGCGGGCCGGGCCGACATCCGCCGCTCCATCACCGGTTCGGCGATGGCGCCCTGCCGCTCCTCCGTCACCGGCACCTCCCATGTCCTGCACAAGCCGGGCCATCACGATCTTGCGCCGCCGTCCGACCATGAACCTCGAACGAATCGGCGTCTCGGCACTTCGGAAACTTCTATCACTCGGACCACAAAAAACGCTGGGAGAATGCCCCGAAATGGGGGTTTTGCCCCGTAACTCTGCCGAATTGTGACGCTGTTCCCCGAGCGTCGTGCGGTGAGCCCGCCCGCATCGGAGCGCCGCGTATGGTGCCGTCACGCTGATGGCCGCCGCCGGCGCGGCCGGCTCGCCGCGCCGGGCGGCCGTGGAAGGCTCGATGGCCCTGCCCGCCGCAACGGGCCCGGTCGGCACATTCGGTGATCTACGTTGTAAAGGCCGGGGCGCTCAACCTCGCGTCACCAGGATGCCGTCGTCGTCGGAGAACAGCTCGGCCCCTGGCCGGAAGCTGGCGCCGCCGTCCACCACCAGCACGCGCCCCTCACCGGGCTCCGACAGCACGGACTTGAGCAGGGCGTTGTCCTCGTGGCAGCGCACGGTCACGATCCGGCCGGAGAAGGCGCGGCGCCCGCCGGATGGCGCGGCCGGCGAGGGTCAGTGGTAGGTGCCGTGGCGGCCGAGGGTGGTGACGGGGGTGGCGCCGGGGCGGGTCCACTGCGCGGTGGGGCGGCTGGTGGGGCCCCACGTGGAGTTCCCGTCGGCGTCCGTGCGCCAGTACCAGCAGGCGTGCCGCCCCTCGGGCCAGCCGTCGGGCTTGTCCTCCCAGGTCTCGCCGCGCCCGTACGGCGTCATGTCGAGCAGCGCCATGGTCGGGTTGGCCGGTTCGGTGCCGCGGCCGGTCGTGGAGTAGGTGAGAAAGGTGCGGTCGCCGTCGCGCAGGTAGCTGGTGAGGTAGCCCATCGGCCCGCCGGCAGGGCCTTCGATGTCGCGCACGGAGTACCAGGGCTGGGTGTAGCCCATGAACGCGACGTACTCGGCGACCTCGTCCCACGCGCCGGTGGTCACGATGGCGAAGGAGACGCCGCGCGCGTTGAGGTAGACGGCGTCCCGCAGGTGCCAGGCCGTGGTGGTGCAGCCCTCGCACTGGCCCTGCGGCGGCGCGCCGTCGTACCACATGTGCTTGTAGACGATGAGCTCGTCGCGCCCCTGGAACAGCTCGATGAACGGGACCGGGCCGTCGGGCCCGGTCACCTCCACGGAACCGTCGAACTCCACCATCGGCAGCCTGCGGCGGGCGGCGGCGATGGCGTCGCCCTCGCGGGTGTGGGCCTTCTCGCGGAGCAACAGCTCGTCGCGGGCGGCCTGCCAGGTGGCCAGATCGACGATGGGCGGGCGGCCGGTGCCGCCGGGCGTGGTGGTCACGGTGTCCTCCGGTATGTGTGTCCAGGTAGGAGCCTCCTACCCGCACCTGGACAGACCAGAGACCCGCGGGAAACTCATCGGAGCCCGGACCGGCTACTGCAGCCCCGACCGCACGGACGTGATGCGCTGGGTGTTGAAGCCGAGCCAGTGCATGCGCCCGACGTAGCGGGCGTGCTCGACCTTCAGGCACCTGTCCATGATCACGGGCAGGCCGGCGTCCTCGGCGATCCGCGCGCCCTCCTCGTTGATCACCCCGAACTGGCACCACAGCGCCCCCGCCTTGACCTCCACGGCCTCGCGGGCGATGCCGGGCAGGGCGTCGGGCGCGCGGAAGACGTCGACGAGGTCGATCGGCACCGGCACGTCGGACAGGCTCGGGTAGCTGGTCTCGCCGAGGATCTCCTTCTCGCGCGGGTTGACCGGGATGACCTGGTAGCCGTGGCGCTTGAGGTAGTAGCCGACGAAGTTGCTGGGCCGCAGCTCGTTGCCGGACAGGCCGACGATCGCGATCGTGCGGGTGGCGTGCAGCACCCGCTGGATCGTCAGCGGGTCCTGGTAGCGCGCGAGGTCGGTCATGCCGTCTCCTCCTTGCCGATCGTCGCGGCGACGCGGGCGAAGCCCTGCTCGAGGTCCCAGATGAGGTCGGCGACCGACTCGGTGCCGACCGACAGCCGCACCGTGCCGGGACCGACGCCGGCGGCGGTCAGCTCGTCGTCGCTGAGCTGGCGGTGAGTCGTGCTCGCGGGGTGGATGACCAGGCTCTTGGCGTCGCCCACGTTGGCGAGGTGGGACCAGAGCGTCAGGCCGCTGATGAGGCCCTGCCCGCCGGCCCGGCCGCCCGCGCAGTCGAAGGAGAACACCGCGCCCGCGCCGCGCGGCAGGTATTTGTCGACCAGCGGCTTGTACGGGCTGCTCGGCAGGCCCGGGTAGGTGACCTTGGAGGCCAGCTCGTGCCCGTCGAGGAACTCGGCGACCGCGAGCGCGTTCTCGACGTGCCGCTCCATCCGCAGCGACAGCGTCTCCAGGCCCTGCAGGAACAGGAAGGCGTTGAACGGCGACATCGCCGCGCCCAGGTCGCGCAGCGTCTCGGCGCGCAGCTTCATCAGGTAGCCGTACATGCCGAACGTCTCGTGGAAGCGCAGCCCGTGGTAGGCGGGTGACGGGTCGGCGACCACCGGGAAGCGGCCGTTGGACCAGTCGAACGTGCCGGCCTCGACGACCACGCCGCCGATGCTGGTGCCGTGGCCGCCGATGAACTTGGTCGCCGAGTGGACCACGATGTCGGCGCCCCACTCGATCGGCCGGCACAGGTACGGCGTGGCGAACGTGTTGTCCACGATCAGCGGCAGCTCGTGCTCGTGGGCGATGCCGGCCACGGTCTCGATGTCGAGCACGTTGCCCGCCGGGTTGCCGATCGTCTCGGCGAAGAACGCCTTGGTGTTGGGGCGCACCGCCGTGCGCCAGGCGTCGGGGTCGTCGGGATCGACCCAGCTCAGCTCGACGTTCATCTTGCGCAGCAGGTGCTTGAGCTGGTTGACGGTGCCGCCGTACAGGGCCGATGAGGACACCACGTGGTCGCCGGGCTGCAGCAGCGTGAACAGGGCGGCCGCCTGGGCGGCGATGCCGCTGGCGAAGGCCACCGCGCCGCTGCCGCCCTCCAGGTTGGCCACCCGCTCCTCCAGCACGGCGACCGTCGGGTTCATGATCCGGGAGTAGGTGTTGCCGTACTCCTGGAGGTTGAAGTACGCCGCGGCGGACTCGGGGTCCTCGAAGACGTAGCTGGTGGTCTGGAAAATCGGTACGGCACGCGCTCCGGTGTTGGGATCGGGCCGCTGCCCGGCGTGCAGCTGCCGGGTCTCGAACCCGAACGCGCGGGCCTGCTCTTGACGGGGGTGTTGCTCGGTCACCAGGGCCTCTTCCTCGACGTTCACCCGGCCCCGCCACGGGCAAGGAACCGGCGGATGATGGGCGTCTGTCGCGCTTCTTCCAGCAGGAAGCAATCGTGGCCGTACGGCGCGTCGATCACTTCGAACTCTACCGGTTTGCCCAGGGAGCGCAGCGCCTGCTCGATGTCCTGGGACGCCGACGGCGGGTAGAGCCAGTCGGAGCTGAAGGCGATCAGCAGCGTCCGCGCGCGCACGTGCTCCAGCGCGCGTTCGAGTGAGCCGCCGCCGTGCTGGCGCGCGAGGTCGAAGTACGTCAGCGCGCGCGAGATGTACAGGTAGGTGTTGGCGTCGAAGCGCTTGACGAAGGAGTCGGCCTGGTGGCGGAGGTAGCTCTCCACCTCGAACTCGGGCTCGGTGATCGTGTAGCGCAGGTCGTCGGAGAACTGCAGCCGCCGGCCGAACTTGTTCTCAAGCGCGGGCCCCGACAGGTAGGTGATGTGGCCGACCATGCGTCCGACGCCCATGCCGGCGTCGGGGGCGCGGCCGGTGCCGTAGTAGTGGCCGCCCTGCCAGGCCGGGTCGCGCATGATCGACTCGCGGGCGATCGCGTTCCATGCGACGCCCTGCGGGTGCAGCGCGTGGGTGCTGGCGATGACCACGATGGAGTCGACCTGGTCGGGATAGCTGACCGCCCATTCGAGCGCCTGCATGCCGCCGAGCGAGCCGCCGGCCACCGCGGCGAGCCGCTCGATGCCGAGCGCGTCGAGGAAGGCCCGCTGGGTGCGGACCATGTCGCCGACCGTGATGACGGGGAAGCCGGAGCCGTACGGGCGGCCGGTGGCCGGGTCGATGGAGGACGGGCCCGTGGTGCCGCGGCAGCCGCCGAGCAGGTTGGTGGAGACCACGAAGTAGCGGTCGGTGTCGAACGCCTTGCCGGGGCCGATCATGCCGTCCCACCAGCCGAGTGCCTTGGCGCTCGCGCCGTCGCGCTCCTCGGCGCCGAACCCGTCGCGGGTGCCCGCCTCGGGCGGCGCCTTGGCGATGCCGGCCGCGTGGGCGTCGCCGCTGAGCGCGTGGCAGACGAGGATGACGTTGTCGCGCTCGGGGGAGAGCGTTCCATAGGTCTCGTAGGCCACCCGCACGGGGTGCAGCTGTGTGCCGCAGTCGAGCCGTACGGGGTCCGGCAGGTCGAGATAGTGCGTCTCGACGACGCCCACGGAGCCGGCCTGGCCGGTCGCGGGCGTCCTTGCTGGCTGCGACATGACGCTTATGCTAGCCGCCACGCCAGGTATATGGTCAAATACCTACCGGAAAACCGGGAACTGCTGGAAGGGCGAAGGTATGACCACGGTCAGCAACGGTGTCAACGTGCAGGCACTCCTTGAGGCGCGCGACGCGTTGAAGGGCGCGCCCGAGGCCGCCCAGTTCGTCTGGAAGGCCACCTCGAAGTGGCAGAACGGCGTGCACAGCACGATCACCGTGAAGGAGTTCTACGGTCTCGGCGAGGAGCGCGCCCACCGTAAGGAGTCCGTCTTCGACGCCGACCACCCCGAGGTCTTCGCGGCCGAGGACAACGGCATCACCCCGATCGAGTACCTGCTCGTCGGCCTGGCGAGCTGCCTGACGGCCGGCGTCGCCTCCGTGGCGCAGAACCGCGGCATCCAGCTCCGCTCGGTCGAGGCCAAGCTCGAAGGCACCCACGACATCCGCGGCATCCTCGGTGCCGACAGCGACGTGCGCAACGGCTTCAACGACATCAAGGTGACGTTCAACATCGACGCCGACGCCTCCCGCGAGGACATCGAGGCCCTGGTCGCCCAGTCGCAGAAGCGCTCGGCCGTGTTCGACGCCCTCACCAACCCGACGAACGTCACCGTCGAAGTCGCCTGAGGAGCCGGCCATCATCGAACGGGTCACGACGGTCGTCATCGGCGCGGGGCACGCCGGCCTCGCCGCCTCCTGCTTCCTAGGCGCGCGCTCGATCGATCACGTGGTCATAGAGCGCGGCGAGGTCGCCAACTCCTGGCGGCGCGAGCGATGGGACTCTTTCCGGCTGCTCACTCCCAACTGGCAGAGCCGCCTGCCGGGCCTGGCCTACGACGGGCCCGACCCCGACGGCTACATGACCACGAAGGAAGTGACGCAGTTCATCGAGCGCTTCGCCGCGCTTGCCGGAGCGCCCGTGCGCACCGGGACGACCGTCACGTCCGTACGTCGCTCCGGCGACGGCTACCACGTGACCACGGACCGCGGGGAGATCGCCTGCCGCACGGTGGTGATCGCCAGCGGTGCCTGCAACCTGCCGTCGGTGCCGTCCTTCAGCGAGGCGGTGCCGGCGGGGGTGCGTCAGATCACCCCGTACGAGTACCGCGAGCCCGGCCGGCTGCCCGACGGGGGCGTGCTCGTCGTGGGCGCCTCGGCGACCGGCGTGCAGCTGGCCGCCGAGGTCCGCGCCTCCGGCAGGCCGGTGACGCTCTCGGTGGGCGAGCACGTCCGGCTGCCCCGCACCTACCGCGGGCGCGACGTGCTGTGGTGGATGGACGCCTCCGGCGTATGGGACCAGCGCTACGACGAGCTCGACGACCTGACCAGGGCGCGGCGGCTGCCGTCGCCGCAGCTCGTGGGCACGCCCGAGCGGGCCACGCTCGACCTCAACGCGCTCACCGACATGGGCGTCGAACTCGTGGGTCGCTGGGCCGCGGTACGCGATGGCAAGGCGCTGTTCTCCGGCGGCCTGCGCAACGTGTTCTCGCTCGCCGACCTGAAGATGAACCGGCTGCTCGGCACGTTCGACGAATGGGCGCGCGAGAGCGGCCGCGACGGCGAGGTGGGGCCGGTCGAGCGGTTCGAGCCGACCCGGGTGCCCGCGTCGGCTCGCTGGCAGATCGACCTCGGCAGCGGCGAGTTCAGCACGATCATCTGGGCGACCGGTTTCCGGCCGGACTACCGGTGGCTCGACGTGCCGGTGCTCGACGAGAAGGGTCACCTGCGTCACGACGGCGGGGTGGTGGACAGTCCGGGGATGTACGCGCTCGGCCTGCCGGTGCTGCGGCGGCGCAGGTCCACGTTCATCAACGGGATCGAGGACGACGCCCGCGAGGTGATCGCCCATCTCGCCGACCACCTGGCCGGACGGCTGTGACGGAGGCGCCTCGTGATGGGGCGCCCCGTGACGGGGCCGTGACGGGGCCGGGCGGCCGTGACGGGGCCGTGACGGGGCCGGGCGGCCGTGACGGGGCCGACCGTGGGGTCTGTGCCCGTGCGTCGGGGACGTCCACCCTCACACCCGCTATATCCCGATTTTTACCCATTGCCACCTATATGGGTGATCTGTAAATAATGCGGGATGGCAGAACGTGATCTACGGACCGGCGACCTCGAGCTCGACCGGGTCATGGCGGAGTTCCGGGCGAACTCCCGCGAGTTCTCCGACGTCATGGCCCAGGTCGGCGAGGTCACCGGCGAGGCGGCGAGTCGTGACGGCAAGGTCCGCGTGCGCGTCACCGCGACGGGCCAGCTGACCGGCCTGCACATCGACCCGCGCGCGATGCGGATGGGCTCGCAGGAGCTGGCCGACGTGATCCTGGACGCGTCGCGGCGGGCGACGGAGGACGCGGCCCGCCGCCTCATGGAGGTGACCCGCCCCTACCTGTGACCCGCCGGCACCGGTGACGCGGGACCCGCGCCGACGAGCGCGGCCCGCGCCCGGTGGCGAAGGTCCCGCACCCGGGTGGCGTAGGCCCGCGACCCGGGCAGTGCAGGACCCGCGCCCGGCGATGAGGCCGGCGTCCCGGCGTCGAAGGTGCGGCAGGCCGGCGCGTCACAGGCGCGGGATGAGGCTGCGGGTGCCGTGCACGATGAACTTCTGGTACATGTCCTCCTTGGTCAGCCCGTGCTCGGTGCCCGGCAGCGGGTTGTCGCCGTGCTGGACGTCCAGCGTCATCGAGTACGCGGTCGAGGCCGTCAGGCGGGGCAGGAAGTTGCCGGTGTTGAGCGTCACGCCGTTCGGCAGCTCCACGTTGGTGGCCACGGCGCGCAGCCCGGGCACCTTGGCCATCAGCGCGGCGCCGCCGTCCACCACCCCGTCGAAGACCATGTTGGCCACGAAGTTCTCGCGGAACGTCCGGAGGTTGTGGTCGAGCGACTGCACCTCGTTGCCCGACATGTCGGTCTTGATGCCGCCCAGCTTGTTGATGCCCAGGGGCAGCAGCACCTCGCCCGAGGCGTAGAGGGCGCTGTCGGCCACCCAGTACGCGAACGCCGGCAGCAACATGGTGACGAACCGCTTCGCCGTGAACATGAGCAGCAGCGCCTGCCGCTTCATGATCGCCTGGAACAGCTTCCAGGTGACCACCTGGTAGCCGATGGTGTACATCATGTCCACCGTGAGGATGTAGCACAGCACCCTGAGCGCGTGGTTGACCTTCTCGATGACGTCGGCATAGGCGCGGCAGGCGTTGGCGGCCCGGCGGTACTTGAGCGAGACCGCCATGACGGCCGGACCGAAGTCCTCGTTCCAGAACCTCGTGAACTCCTCGACGGCGGGGCCGCCGTTCGCACTCCACACCTTGGCGGCCTCTTCGCTCGCCGCGCGGAACTGCTTGTCGATGGCGTCGGCGATCTCGTCGAGGATGTCGGCGGCCTCACTGATCTTCTGGGGGTCGCCCTCCAGGTAGGAGATGCCGAACAGGAACTCGGGCGCCAGGATGCCGGCGGCGCCGGCGCCCGCCATGCCGCCGAGGGCGACCTTGGTCGCGAGCCCGATGGGCACGTGCCGCTCCTCAGTCTCGCTCGACGGGGGTGGACGGCACGGGGATCTCATCGTCGCCGCGGTGGGCGAACTCGATGAGGTTCTTCAGGTACGCGTTCTTGTCGATCATGCTGGCCCACTCGGCCGCCTTGACGTTCGTGCTCATCGCCACGACGCCCTGCCCGATCGCCTTGTACGACTCCGCCAGGTTGCGCAGCGCCTGGTCCAGGTCCTCCAGGGCGTTGTCGAATCCGGGGTGGCCCTCCGTGCCGTGGCGGAAGATGCGCGCGGCCTCGTCACTGTCGGGGTTGCCGAAATAGGGGAGCAGCGGCTCGAGGTCCCCCCGGGTCCGGCTCACGGCCATGGCGAACTCGATCGCTCCGTCGTGGATCTCCAGCCCGCTGTTGCGCATGACCAAGTGATCGATTCTCACGTGACTCCTCCCGCGTGACGCCTGGGTGGCCAGTCTCTGCACCGTTCATTTCGACCAGATGACCATTCGGTTGCCGTTGCGTAGGCGAAGGTGCGAACGGGACGAATGATGATATTTCCGGTGTGCGCTTGGGGGCGGTAAGCCGGGGCGCCGCCACCGCTCGCCTTGCCGCACTGCCGCTCGGCGGGACCGGTACGGGCGAAGGCGGCGCGCGGACACCACCCAGACGTCAGGCGGTGGGGTCGACGATCACCTTGCCCACCGCGCCCATCTGGACGGCGTCCTGGGCCGCGCCCGTCTCGGACAGCGGGAAGCGGTGGATGGGCAGGCCGTGCTCCTCGCCCGCGCCGAACGCGCCGTCCCGCAGCGCCGCGGTGACGTCGTCCGCCGCGGCGGCCATCCGCGCGAAGTCGGTGAAGAGGATCAGGAACTGGTAGCGGACGTCGAGCCGGAGGTTGCTGAGGATGTCCAGCTCGATCGTGGGCCGGTCGTCGGCGTAGACCGCGATCGTGGCGCCGTTCTTGATGACCGCGAGGTCGAGGTCCTTGTTGTGGGCGATGGCGACCTCGACGACGATGTCCACGCCCTCGGGGGCCGCCGCGCGGATCCCGGCCACCGGGTCGCCCTCGCGGTAGTTGACCACGTGGTGCGCGCCGGCAGCCGTGGCCAGCGCCGCCTTCCCGGGGCCGCTGACCGTGCTGATCACGGTGGCCCCGGCCCAGCGGGCGAGCTGGATCGCGGCGTTCCCGACGGCGCCCGCGCCGCCCGCCACCAGCACGGTGCGGCCGTCCAGTGCCTTCGGGGCCAGGCGGCGCGGCCCGTTCTCGGCGACGGTGAGCGCCCGGTGCGCGGTGAGCGCGGGCACTCCCAGCGCCGCGCCCAGCTCGTACGAGGCGTCGTCCGGCAGCGGCCGCACCTTGGAGACGGGCAGCACGGTGTACTCCTGCGCGGTCCCGGTGAGGTGGCCGAAGCTCGCCGCCATCACCCACACCCGGTCGCCGGGCGCGAACGTCTCGACATCGGGGCCGACCGCGTCGATCACGCCGGCGCCGTCGTGGTGCGGGATGACCTCGGGGTACTGCATCGGCCAGCCGGGCGTGGAGCGCGACCGCCAGTCGGTGGGGTTGACGCCGGAGGTGAGCACGCGTACCCGGACCTCGCCGGGCCCCGGCTCGGGCACGTCGCGCTCGATGAGCTTCAGCACGGACGGGTCGCCGATCTCGCGGTACAGGATGGCTCTCATCTGTCTCTCCTCGGGGATGTGGCGGGTCAGGAGCCCGCAGGGTCGATGGGGAAGTTGTCGCGGAACAGGCCGGTCGGGTCCCAGCGGCGCTTGAGCTCCCGCAGCCGTCGCAGGTGGCCGGGCGGGAAGGCGCGGGCCAGGGCCTGCGGTCCGGTGTCGGTCTCGAAGCTCAGGTACGCGCCGCCGAATGTGGCGGCCCGGCCGCCGCCGTCCTCCGCGCGGGCCTCGGCGACGCGTTCGCGGATCTCGGGGGCGATCTCGCGGGCGAACCGGCGCAGCTCGTCCGGATCGTCACTGGCGACGATGAACACGCGCACCCCGTCTTCGACGGCGAGCCTGGCGAGGTCCTCGGCCTTGTCGGCGGGGGTGACGTTGAGCAGGCGGGTGATGGCGCGCGGGTCGCGGCCCGCCCGGGTGGCGGCCTCGCCGATGACGCGGTTGCCGCGGGCGAGGCCGCCCGGCTCGAGCCGGGGCAGGCTGGGCAGCCACCCGTCGCCCTTGCGGCCGACGACGCGCTGCAGGCGCGGCTTGAACGCGCCCAGCCAGATGGGGATGTCGTGCGCTTGCGGCCGGTCGGCGATGGGTGTGACGAAGCTGCCGGAGCGCAGCTCGTGACCGTAGTCGGGCATGGCTCAAGGCTTGCCGACGCCCGCGAGACCGCACAAACGCCCGGTAACCGACTTACGCAAAGTAAGTACGCAGATTTCTGGGAACCGACTTACGCTGGGTAAGTGACCATCCCGAGAACGTACGCGCCGCGCACCCTGTGGGACCACAGCGACGAGGCCGAGTGCCGCCGCGCCGGTCGCGCGATCGAGGTCGTCGGGCAGCGCTGGGCCCCCGGCGTGCTGCTCGCGCTGGCCAGGGGCGCCGAGCGGTTCACCGAGATCGCCGCGTCGGTCGACGGCATCTCCGCGCGCATGCTCACCGTCCGGCTCAAGCAGCTCGAAACCGCCAAGCTGGTCGAGCGCACGGTCATCCCCACGACCCCGGTCTCGGTGCGCTACCGGCTCACGCCGCGCGGCACCGACCTGCTCGCCGCGATCCGCCCCATCGCGGACTACCTCCAGCGGTGGCCGGACGTCGGCACGGACCCACCGGAGTAAGGGCACGGACTCACCGGAGTAAGGGCGTGGACTGGCCGGGGTGAGGGCGTGGACTGGCCGGGGTGAGGGCACGGACCCACCGGAGTGAGGGCCGGTCACGCCCGGCCCTCACGGGCGAACGGGTCAGATCATCTGGCTCTTGTAGAAGATGCTGGCCAGCCGGGCCCCCGCCACGCCCGAGGCGAGGCCCAGGCACAGGCGCGGCTGACCGCTCGCGATCTGGATGCCCATGCCCTCGGGCTCGCGGAAGTCCAGCGACCGGCCGGCCTCGGTGCGGGCCCGCTGCACCTGGGCGCCGGTGCGCAGGTCGAGGCAGGTGATGTAGGTGTTGCCCGGCGGGGGATTGTCGTCGCTGTAGGCGGTGCCGGTCAGGAAGTAGACGAAGTTGCCGTACGCGGCGTACCCCTGGAAGGTGCCGAGCCCGGACGGCTGGGCGATGTGGAAGATCGGCTCGTAACTGCCCGCCTTGACGTCCGCCAGGTTGTAGGCCGCGAAATGGAAGGTGCTGCCGTCGTAGTAGCGCATGACCAGCCGGTTGGTCGACGGGTCGATCGTGCAGGTGACGTTGCGCACGCCGGGGATCGGCGTGTGCTTGGTGAGCGCCGACGACGACGTGGTGAGCGTCTGCCCGTTGACGAACTTGAACCGCGCCAGCCTGGTGCCGCGCGAGCTGTCGCCGTCGCTGACGCCGTCGGTCTCCGTCCACATGTACGCGCTCGAGCCCGACGGCTCGACGCCGAACTGCACGCCGTGGCCGAAGCCCATGAGGTACATGTGACCGAGGATCGAGCCGGACAGGCTGAGCTTGGTCAGGCAGAGGTCACCGGCCGCGTTGGAGCCGGAGCCGTTCTTCACCTGGAGCGTGTAGATGTGGCCGTTGCGGTTGTCGAAGGCGAAGGACTGCATGACGGTCTCGTCATACAGCGGCTTCTTCCAGATGAGCGAGGTCGATGGGGCGGTGAGCTGGAATCGGCCTTCGGCGGCCGCGGCGGGCTCGGCCGCCAGCGCGGCGGCGGCCGCCGCTCCTGCGCCGATGGTGAACAGGTGCCTGCGGGAAACGTTTACAGGAAGCATGCGTGGCGGTCACCTTCCTCAACAGCCCAGGCTGGGCGCGCACTTGGGGGTAAGGCGCGCCGTCAGGTTAACACCGGGGTGTCAGGTAGGCGAGGGTCTTGTGTTACTGCCGTAACATCACCGACATAATCCGCCGTACCGGGTGATCCGGATCTGCTCTTTGCCTGGTGGCTGGCGTGTCATCGTCCGCATAGATGCCGATCGCGGCGATCATGCTTGCTGTGTTGAGCAGGAGATCCTTCCTGGCGGCCGGGCTCACCTCGGGCCTGCCGTCCCTGGTGCCGTCGGCCGGCTTCGGCGAGCCGTTCACGCTCGGCATCGCCAGCGGCGACCCCGATCCCGGCGGGTTCGTGCTGTGGACCAGGCTCGCGCCGGAGCCGCTGGCCGAGGACGGGTTCGGCGGCATGCCGGACACGCCGGTGCCGGTCGACTGGCAGGTCTTCGCCGACCCGGCGGGCAAGCGCGTCGTCCGCAGCGGCACCCACCTCGCCGTACGCGAATGGGTCCACAGCGTGCACGTCACCGTGACGGGCCTGCGGCCCGGCCGGCCGTACTGGTACCGCTTCAAGGCCGGCCCGTACGTCTCGCCCATCGGCCGGGCGCTCACCGCGCCCGCGCCCGGCACGACCGGCACCCCGCTGCGCATGGCCGTCTGCTCCTGCGCCAACTACCAGCACGGCTACTTCACCGCGTACGCGGCGCTCGCCGCGGAGCGTCCCGACCTCGTGGTGAACCTCGGCGACTACATCTACGAGCAGGGCAGCGACCACCTGCTCGGCCCCGGCGGCAACGTCCGCGACCACGGCGGCCCCGAGGCCATGACGCTCACCGACTACCGGCGCCGCCACGCCCTCTACAAGACCGACCCCGACCTGCGGGCCGCCCACGCCGCCGCCCCGTGGGTGGCCGTCATGGACGACCACGAGGTGCTCAACAACTGGACCAACCTCATCCCCGCCGTACGCCGCGCGGCCGCCTTCCGCGCCTACTACGAGCACATGCCGCTCCGGCCCGCCGCCCGCCCCGGCGGCACCGCCATGCAGCTCTACCGCCGCCTGCGCTGGGGCGGCCTGGCCACCCTGCACGTGCTCGACACCCGCCAGTACCGCGACCCGCACCTGTGCGGCGCCGGCTTCCACGACTGCCCGGCGCCCGACGGGCCCAGCAGGACAATGCTCGGCCTGGACCAGGAGCAGTGGCTGCTGGACGGCTTCCACCGCTCGCGCGCCCGCTGGGACCTGGTCTGCCAGCAGATCTTCTTCGGCCAGCGCGACCGCGACCCCGGACCGGGCCGCCTGGTGCGCCAGGACGCCTGGGACGGCTACACCGCCGCCCGGATGCGCGTCAGCGAGGGCTGGCTGCAGGCGGGCGCTCGCAACGTCGCCGTGCTGACCGGGGACGTCCACGCGCACTGGGCGGGCGACATCGTGCTCGACTACGACGACCCGGCATCGCGCCCGATCGGCGCCGAGCTCGCCGTCACCTCCATCACCAGCGGTGGCGACGGCCGCGACATCGACCCGGCCACCGATGCGCTGCTGAACGGGAACCCGCACCTGAAGCTCCACCTGAGCCACCGCGGCTACCTCATGGTGGACGTCACCATGACCACGCTGACCGCCGCCTTCAAGATCGTGCGCTACGTCAGCCGTCCCGGCGCGACCGCCGAGACCGCGGCCACGCTCGCCCTGCAGGACCGCGTCCCCGGCCTGGTCACGGCTCTGGCGTGAGGAGCACCTCGACGGTGCGGCGCGCGTTCATCGCCCGCCGGTTGGCCGGCACCGCGCACAGCCCGGCCGCGCCGTCGCCGGCGACCACCACGGTCGTGCCCGGCTCCACGGCGGCGGCCACGCGGCGGCCACCGCGTCCGGAACGTTGGCCCGTTCCAGGGGGTTCGCGGACGCGCGCATGACGATGGGTCTGCCGCTAAGATCACCCGCTATTGCCTTCTGCGAGGAGTGAGTGATCGTATGGACCGCCGCCGTTTCCTGGCATTGGCCGGTGCCGCCGCAGGCGCGGGCATCGCCGCGCCCGCCTACGCCGCGAGCTACCCCTGCTATGACAGCGGCGTACCGGAGGAGATGCACGGCAAGCTCGCCGAGCTGGCCCCGTACGGCATCACGGCGCTGGCCTTCACGCCGTCCGGCGGCTGGGTGATCGTCACCAAGGACGGCCGCTACTTCGCCCGCGGCATCCCCGACGCGTGCTTCGCCGAGCTCGGCTCGCTGGTGAAGGCCGGTCGGCAGATCACCTGCGTGGCCTTCCCGCCCGAGGGCGGCGACCGCTGGGTGATCACCACGGACAAGGGCGTGTCGGCGCGCGGCCTGCCCGAAGAGTGCCGCCAGCGCATCGACGCGTACTACGACGCGGGGCAGCAGGTCGTGTGCGTCGCCTTCCCACCGGCCGGTGGCGACCGCTGGGTCGTCCTCGCCTCCAACGGCTTCTACGCGCGCGGCGTCGACGACGAGTGCTACCAGATGATGCGCAACCTGACGCAGGGCGGCCGCCGCATCACGCACGTCGCCTTCCCCAAGGCCAAGGGCTGGGTGGTCGTCGCGCAGGACACCTACTTCGCCCGCGGCATCCCCGACGCCTGCTTCTCCCGCATGGGCACCCTCTACAACGGCGGCTGGCAGACGCACTCGCTGGCCTTCAGCCCGTCCGGCGGCTGGGCGCTCAGCACGCGCGGCAAGATGCCGTCCCTGCCCGCCGACAAGGTGCGCAAGGTCGAGAACTCCGTGGGCGGCGGCACCATCTGGCAGCGGATGAACGCCTACAAGACGCCCGGCGTGGCGGTCGCGGTGGTCACCGGCAACAAGATCGCCTGGTCCACCGGCTACGGCTGGCTGGAGGCCGGCAGCGGCGCGGCGGCGCACCCCGAGACCGCGTTCCAGGCCGCCTCCATCAGCAAGGCGGTCGCCACGGTCGGCGTGCTGCGCCTGCTGCAGACCCGCAAGATCGCCCTCGATGCGGACGTCCGCCCCCTCCTCGGCTGGACGCTCGGCCGCCGCTCCTGCCTCACCTCGAACGCCGTGCCCACCATCGACCGGCTGCTGACCCACCGCGCCGGCGTCATCGGCCGCGGCTCCACCTCGCCGGCCGGCGTCTGCTCCGGCTTCGACGCGGGCGGCGGCGGCTTCGCCGGCTACGGCCCGAGCGCCGCCGTGCCGACGCTGCTGCAGGTCATGAACGGCGAGGGCAACTCGCCGAAGATCGAGCTGACCACGGCGCCCGGAGCCGAGTACCACTACTCGGGCGCCGGGTTCGTCCTGCTGCAGCGCATGGTGGAGCAGCAGACCGGGCGGCCCTTCGCCGCGTACATGGCCGACGAGGTGTTCGCGCCGCTCGGCATGACGTCCAGCTCGTACGCCCTGTCGCCCGGCTTCGAGCTGGCCGCCGGCCACACCTCGACCGGCGCGGTCATCCCCGGCAAGCGCAACCGCTACCCCGAGTCGGCCGCCGCCGGCCTCTACACCACGGTCCTCGACCTGTGCCGCCTCATCTCCTACCTCAACCGCGCCTACACCGCGTCGGGTGACATCGACGGCCCGCTGACCAGGGCCTCGGTGCACACCATGCTCACCAAGGGCCCGCAGCCCACCATGGGCCGCGGCGTGTTCCTCGCAGGCGCCGGCACCGACCGCTTCTCGTACCGGCACGACGGCTCCAACTACGGCTTCAGGTCGCTGTTCGAGGGCTTCCCGAAGCTGGGCGCCGGGTATGCGGTGCTGGCGAACGGCAGCGACACGGCGCTGGTGACGGAGATCGGCGCGGCCATCAAGAAGGTGTACGGCTGGGGCTGACCGTCGCGGCCGAGCCCGGCCCGGCCGCCGCCCCGCGCGCGGCCCTGAAGGTGTCCGGACGCCGACCGGCTACAGGGGTCCCAAGACGTGCATCACCGATGATCACCGACTGGTCACAGAATGTCAGCATGATTACCCTCAGTCACGGGCATAACGCTCACCGTCCCGCCAAGGGGCTACCTAGTCGGACATATGGGGGAATCGGAGGCGTCGGCGATGCGGAACGGCGGCACCATACTCATCAGCACCTGCGCGGCGGTGCTGCTCGGCACCGCCGCCTGCGCACCGGCCGGTGACTCCGGCCCGCCGCCGGAGAAGCCGCGCCGGGCCCCGCTCCCGCCGCCCGCGCTGTCGATCACCCCGGCCCACGGCGCGAAGCGGGTGCCGCCGGACACCGGGATCGGCCTCAAGGTCACCGGCGGCGAGATCACCTCGGTGTCCGTCACCGACGCCAAAGGCCGCGAGGTGCCCGGCCGCCTGGCCGCCGACGGGACGTGGCGTCCGGCGTGGCCGTTCAAGCCGTCGTCCGCCTACACCGTACGGGCCCAGGCCGCCGCGCCCGACGGCGGGAAGACGGTCACCGAGCGGGCCGCGTTCACCACGCTGAAGCCGAAGCGCGTGCTCGAGACCGGCATGTCGCCGCTCGAGGGCGAGAAGGTCGGCGTCGGCATGCCCATCCAGCTCCTGCTGTCGAAGCCGGTCACCACGCAGAAGGACCGCGCGGCCGTCGAGCGGTCGCTCACGGTCCACATGTCCAAACCGGTCGAGGGCGCGTGGAGCTGGGTGAGCGATCGGGAGGTGCAGTACCGGCCCCGTACGTACTGGCCGGTCGGGGAGAAGGTCACCGTGGTCGCCCACATGGCCGGGCTGCGGATCGGGCGCGACGTGTGGGGCGCCAAGGATCGTACCGTGCACTTCACCGTCGGGCCCCGCCACATCACCACGATCAACAACAAGACCCACAGGGCGGTCGTCCGCAGCAACGGCAAGGTCGTCAAGACCATCCCGGTCAGCCTGGGCAAGCCCGGCTACGAGAGCTACTCCGGCACCATGATCGCCCAGGAGAAGGCGCCGGACTTCCTCATGGACTCCGCGACCATCGGCATCCCGGGCGAGTACCTGCACCGCACCAAGTGGAACGTCCGGCTCACCTACAGCGGCATGTTCTTCCACGCCGCGCCCTGGTCGGTCGGCGACCAGGGCCGCCGCAACGTCAGCCACGGCTGCGTCAACGCCAGCACCGCCAACGCCCACTGGTTCTACAACTTCACCCAGCGCGGCGACATCATCAAGATCACGGGTACCTCGCGCAAGCTGCGCTTCGGCAACGGCCCGACGCCCTGGACCAAGACGTGGGAGGAGTGGCTGGCCGGCAGCGCGCTCAAGACCTCGACCGACACCTCACCCGGCGGGACCTCGACCGACGCCTGACCCACCAGGCCCTTAACGGACGCCTGACCCGCTGGGGCTTCGAGGGGCGCCTTGACCTGCTGGGACGTCGATGGACGCCTGACCTTTTGGATGGAGTAACCCGATGAACCTTGCCGCAAGAACGATGACCACCGGACTCGCCGCCCTGGCCTGCCTGTTCGCCTCGGCCCCGGCTCCGGCGTGGAGCGCCGCGCCCGAGGGCAACGCCCCGATGTGCGTGGCCGTCTGGCAGACCACAGGCCGGTTCACCAAGACCGGTTTCGCCCGCAACGACTGCAAGACCCGCCTGCGCCTGAAGATCATGTGGGGACGCGGGATGGACGGCGACTGCCAGACCGTCGATCCCGGTAAGACCATCTCCTCACAGGTCTTCAGAGGCGTCCGCTCCTTCGACGGCGCGAACACCTGCTGACCCGACGTCGACCCGACACGACCGGATCCTGGCCGGCGGTGGGGCCGCGCTGAGTGGTGGCCGGCTTCAGGTTGGCGGTGGCGGGTCACGCTGTGGCGGTCGGCTTCTGGCCGGCGGTGACAGGCCGGGCTGAGAGGCGGTCGGCTGCAGGCGGCAGGTGGCGGGCCGCCGCTCAGGGGCGGCCCGCCACCACCGTGGGCCGCCGCTCAGGGCGGCACGCCGCCGCCGTGCGGGACGCTACCCGCGAGCCTCGTGCAGGATGTCCTCCAGGCGCTGCTCGACCGCGGCCAGCCGGTCGGCGAGCGGACGGCTGTGCAGCAGGTCGGCGAGCTGGTCGGCCTCCACCTGGTCGAGCTCCAGGGTGACCGCCGGGGTGTCGGGGTTCTGCCGGTCGTACAGGATGATCGTGCGCTGCCCGCCGGCGCTGACGATGACGGCGAGGTGGTCGCCTCGCCGGGTGTCGCAGTGATGGACGGTGCCATTGCCTGGGACGTGGGTGTGCGTGATGTTCACCGGTGGGTGTCTCCTTCCGTGAGGGGCACTGCTGCCGCGGGGGCGGGGTCGGGACGGCGCGGGACCTCCGCTCGCCGGACGCGGGCGATCAGCTCGCCCCGGAGCGGGACCTGGACGTCGGTGACGGAGAGCAGGGTGACGCGTACGCCCCACCGCCGCGCCGCCCGGCTGACCCGCTCCGCGAGGTCGGGTCCGGCGTGCGTGACCAGGCCGGGAAGGTCGGCCAGGTCCCGACGGCCGACCTCCCTGCGCAGCTCCGCCTCGGCGGCGATCGTGGTGGCGGTCAGCGGGCCGTCGGCAGCGCTCGCGTACCGTACGGGGTCCTCGACGGCCGCCACGGCGGTCGCCCTGACCTGCACGGTCACGCCGTCGCGGGTGACCAGCTCCTTGGCGAACAGGTCCAGGTAGGTCAGGCGCAGCGACACCCGTACCGCGCGCTCCATGAGCGGCCACACGACGACGAGCCCGGGACCGCGCACCCCGGCCGCGCGCCCGAGCCGGTGCACCACGAGCCGCTCGTCCTCCCCGACCACGCGCAGCGTCCGGGCGGCGAGCGCGGCGAGCGGCAGCAGGGCCACGAACAGCCACATCAGCGGCTCCGCCACCGTGAACGCCTGATAGAGGGAGGTCGTCCGGTCGTTCGTCATACCCTCACCCCCTCACCGTTCGTTCCGTTTGCCGGGAATCGGGTTCGCCTGGTTACCAGCTTGGTCGGCGCCTGATGCCGCCACCATCGGGCTCAGCACCCATCTCCGCGGGTGGAAACCATGCAGACGCGTTCCGGTGAGGCCGACGCTGGGAGGCCGAGGTGTGCCAGCATGGCCGGTATGCCGATCTTCGTCCCCCTGGCAGGTCCGGTTCGTGGCTGATCCGTGGGTGAGGAGTGGGGGCAGGTCGGGCGGGAGGTGCTGCGGCGGGCCGCTCAGGAGGCGCCGCGGGCGGCCGGTTGAGCTTCACCTTGGCGCCCGTCGTGCCGAAGGGCCGAGGCGCGCGGGTGTACGGGTGTTCTCCGCATCTCGGGAAGGGGTCGCGTCGCGGCCTGGCACCGCGTGCAGCGGCCGGCTGGTGGACGAGCTGTTCGAGGCCCGCTGGTGCGCGGCGCGCGTTCATCCGCCCGGCGCTGCGTCGGGACCGGGCGGCCGCGCTGCGGTTCTTCGCCGCGGGGCCGCAGCCGGTGTGAGGCGCCGACGGGTGTCCCCGGTGTGAGGCGACCGGCGCGTGTCCCCGGCGTGGCGGGTCAGCGGACGCGGATGAAGACCGGGTTCGAGTAGAACCACAGGTCTTCCCACGGGCTCTCCTTGCCGTCCGCCTGCGGCTCCATCTCGTCGGTGCTGGTGCCGCGCACCCGCAGGTAGCTGTCGTGGCCGACGTCGCGCAGCGTGTAGCGGATGACGCGGTCCTGGCCCTGGCGGCGCCAGTCGTTCGGGCCGAAGCGGGCCACGACCTTGGTGGTGGGGTTGGTGTCGGCGTCCAGGTCGGCGCTGACGCCGGTGACCTGGCCGACGATGAGGTCGACGCGCCGCACCTCGGGGTGGTCGCCGTTGGCGTTCCTGCCGTTCAGCGGCCGGAAGCGGATCTCCACCTCGACGTCGTCGCGGCCACGCGAGTTGATCACGAGCGTCTCGCTGACCGTGGCGCGGCGACCCTGGGCGGCGGCGGTGACGTCGAGCGCGGTGATGAGGTCACCGGTGGTGACGAAGATCCGGCCGTTGCGCAGGGCGTCCATGATGTCGTCGTAGTCCTGGCGGGCCGCCACGTACGTCTTGCTGTACTCGCCGGGCCAGAAGTCGGAGCCGCCGCGCGTCCAGTGGACGTGCGAGTCGGACGTGGCGGTGATCCACCAGTGGCGTCCCTCGCCGAGCAGCGCGTCCCACAGGCCGCCGACGCGGGCGGTCATCTGGTCGAAGCCGCCGTAGGTGGGGTGGTTGCCGTAGCCGCCGCGCGCGCCGCCGTTGAGCGGTCCTGCCTGGTGTCCGGGCGCGCCCTCGAAGCCGACGTACACGTCGGGTGCGGCGTTGTTGCCGTTACGGAACTCGCGCGGCGTGTCCTGACCCCACACGCCGAGCCCGGTCGCCGACCGGGAGGCGTGGTGGGCGATCACCAGCGGCTTGCGCGGCATGGCGCGGGCGGCCTTGAGGAACTCGACCATCTTGGCCTCGGTGTCGCGGCCGGGGTCGGCGGGGAAGGCGTCGTGCTTGGCGAAGCGGCTCTCCAGCTCGAACAGCTGCTGCGCCTCGCCCTCGTGGTGGGGGATCATCAGCGTGTGGTGGTCGAGCGCGGGCGCGTCGAACTCCATGCCCCAGAACTGCAGCACCTCGGGCACCAGCACCCGCGACCGCAGCAGGTCGGGGTAGGCCTGCTCGAGGTTGACCTTGGAGTGCGTGGGGCCGCCGTGGTCGGTGCACATCGCCCAGGTCAGGCCGAAGTACTTGGCCATGATGGCGTTGGTGACGATCGGGTAGACGGCGTCCGCGCCTTTGTGGAAGGTGGGCGGGTTCGTCTTGGTGTCGAACTCGCCGCTGTACTCGGAGTGGACGTGGTGGTCGCCGGCCCGCCACATGCGGCCCTGATTGCCGCCGTGGCCGAACTTGCGCTCGTCGTCGGCCTGTGCGGGGGTGCCGCCTGCGAGGGGCGCCGCGGCGGCGAGGGTCGCGCCGATGCCCGCGTACTTGACCAGCCGGCGGCGGGAAAGCCCGGAGTGCTCGGTCTCCTCGGCCTTCTTGTTCTTCACGGTGCTGCCTTTCCTGCAATAAAGAGGGTGACAGCCGACAAATCTCTGATACGGGCATGAACGACGTATGAAGCCGCGCTGGCGCCCAGGGGAACAGTGCACGCCAGGCGGTCGCGGCGCCGGAAAAGCGTTTGAGACGGCCGGAGAGCGATGGTTAGCCTGCCGTTCATGATTCCGCTTGTCCGGCACCACCTGGCCCCCGAGCAGGCCGGCCCGGCGCTGCGCGCGCTGAGTGAATGGACCCCGGAAGACGTCCCCGCCGGCGGCGTGCACCCCGGCGACATCGGGTGGTATCTCCGGTTCGAGGACGCGGTCGTGTATCTCTGGACCGTCGGCGGCACGCCGGTGGCGGCCGGGTTCCTCGACGGCAAGGCGCTGCGCGTGACGACCGCGCCGGGCGCCGACGTGGAGGCGATCGCGGCGGACGCCGAGGAGCTGCTCGCACCGGACGAGCGCCGTACCGACGGCCTGCCGATGCCCGGGTTCCGGCGCGAGCTTGAGGACCCCTGGGTCGCCCTGACGTGGACCCCGCGCCCGGTGGCCACGCCCCGCGCCGAGTTCGTCGACGCCGGCTCCGCCGCCGATCGGGTGCTCGTGCAGCGCTCGGCGTTCCCCGGCTCGACGTTCACGGTCGAGCGCTGGCACGCCATGAAGCGCTCACCGGCGGGTGACCTCGCGGTGGAGGCGCTCGTACGCACGCCGGAAGGGGCGCCCGCCGCCGCCGTGACCGGCTGGTTCGCGGGCGAGGGCAGGTGCGCGCTGCTCGAACCCGTCGGCACCCACGCCGATCACCGGGGCCACGGCTACGGCCGCGAAGCGGTGCTGGCCACCTGCGCGGCGCTGGTCGAGCGCGGGGCGAGCGCGGTCGCCGTCGTCACTCCGAAGTCGCTCACACCGGCGGTGGCGCTCTACCGCTCGGCCGGGTTCACCCTCGTACGCGAGAACCACGACTGGGTGGCCGCCTGACCCGCACAACCGGGAATGAGATCGGCGCGCCCGTTGTTGATCGCTCCCATGGCTGACCAGAACGTCGAGCTGAGCCCCACCGACTGGGTGCGGGAGCAGACGAAGAAGATCCTGGAGACCGGCACCACCGAAGGCATTGACGTCGGGGGACGGCAGGTGGTGCTGCTGACCCTGCGCGGAGCGAAGACCGGCAAGCTGCGTTACACGCCGGTCATGCGGGTGGAGCACGAGGGCAGCTACGCGGTCGTGGCGTCCAAGGGCGGCGCTCCCGAGCACCCGACGTGGTACTACAACATCAAGGCCCACCCTGAGATCCGGCTTCAGGACGGCACCGTGACCCGCACCTACGTCGCCCGCGAGGTCGACGGTGAGGAGCGGGCGGCCTGGTGGGAGCGGGCGGTCGCGGCCTTCCCGCCGTACGCCGAGTACCAGGAGAAGACCGAGCGCCGCATCCCGGTGTTCGTGCTCGATCCGCAGTGACGAGCCCGCCGCCGTCGCCCGTCCGGCACAAGAGGCGACGGCGGCGGAGTCCATGGTGTCAGGATCCGGCGGACAGGGCGCCGACCGTCACGCGCCACTCGCGCAGCCGCCGGTCCTTGGTGACGCCGAGCTGCGTGTACGGGTCCTGCTCGACGAGCGCCTGCGCCGCCTTCTCGTCCTCCGCACGCAACACGATCATGCCTTCCGTCAGGTCCGTGTACGGTCCGGCGGCGACGAGGCTGCCCTGCTCGTACAGCTTGTTCAGATGGGCGAGATGGTCGTCGCGGCGCTCGGCGCGCAGCGGGGTGTCGTGATAGCCGTAGGTCAGGACGAACAGTGCCATGGCGGGTTGATTCCTTTCATCAGTGTCATACGTGTCACCGTGCCAGCCCGTACACCCGTCGTGCGGTGCCGGCGAAGACCGCCTGCTGGTCGGCGGGCGGGAGGTGGGCCAGCGCGTCCTTCCACGCGCCGACCAGCGGGGGCATGGTGGTCCAGAGCTTCTCGACGGGGAAGTTGGTGCCGAACATCGCGCGGCCGGCGCCGAACCGGGCGATCACCTCGTCGGTGACCATGGAGATCAGGCCCGGGTCCACCCGGTGCACGAACGTGCCCTGCCCGGTGAGCTTGACGACGACGTTCGGCAGCCCGGCCAGCGCGGCCATCCCCGACCGCCACGACTCGGCCTCCTCGTCGCCGATCAGCATCCCGGCGTGCACCAGCACGAACGTGACGCCGGGGAAGTCGGCCACCAGGTCGGCGGCGTCGGCCATCTGGCCGGGGAAGACCTGCAGCTCGAACAGCCAGCCGAGGTCGGCGAGCGCGCCGACGTTCTTCCTGAACACCGGGTCCTTCATGCGGTCGGGCCCGTCGGCGAAGCGGAACTCGGGCCGCTCGTGCCAGTGCAGCTGCTGCCGCACGCCCCGCACCAGCGGGGTGATCGCGGCCTGCCGCCGCATGACCTGCGGGGCGTCCTCGTCGAACATGTCCGCCGCCGCGACCACGGCCATCGGCCAGCCGCTTTCCTCGTGCACCTCGCGCAGCCAGCGCACCTCGTCCTCGACCCGGTCAAGCGGCCAGTTGGTCTGCACGTAGACGGACTCGGTGATGCCGCAGGCGGTGGCCTCGGCGACGTACTCGTCGATCAGGTAGTCGCGCCTGATCGCCTCGTACGGGCCGAAGATGCGCGGCACCATCGGCCCCGACAGCCACGGCAGGTCCGCCTTCCGCCAGATGTGGTGGTGCGCGTCGACGATGGGGCCCGTGTACATGACGATCACTCCCTGCTGAGGGTCTTCAGCTGCTCGTACGCCGTGCGCAGGTCACGGACGCCCGCGAGCCCGTCCAGATGGCCGAGCACCGCCGACATGCCGCGCGTGACCGGCCGGTACGCCGGATCGCAGGCCAGCGGCGTCCACCACAGCAGCCGGTGGCCGAGCAGCGACAACCGGCGCACCGCCGCCCGCATGGGCTCGCAGTCGCCGCGCTCCAGGCCGTCCGACAGCACGATGATCAGCGCGCCGCGCGCCATCGTGACGTAGCGCGGGTTGCCCAGGAACGCCCGCAGCGAGGCGCCGATCCTGGTGCCGCCCTCGGCGTCCAGGACGACCTCGCCGAGCGCGGCGACGGCCGTGTCCACATCCCGCGCCCGCAGCGTCGCGGTCACCCTGGTCAGCCGGGTGCCGAAGGTGAACACCTCGGCCCGCTCCAGCCGCGCGGTCACGGCGTGCGCGAAGCGCAGGTAGGCGGCGCTGTGCTGCTTCATCGACCCCGAGACGTCGATGAGCAGCAGCACCCGGCGCGGCCGCCGCGGCCGGTCCCGCCGGCGCAGCGTCACGATCTCGCCGTGGGTGCGCCACGACTCGCGGCAGATCCTGCCGAGGTCGATCCACGGGCCGCGCCGTGCGGGCCTGCGGCGCCGCGAGCGCACGACGGGCACCGCGCGGCGCACCTCCCGCCGCAGCAGCGTGAGCACCGCCCGCTCGGCCTCGCTCGCCGGGCCGAACGCCGGCCGCCGCTCGTGCTCGGCCTGCCCGGCCTCGCGGCCCGCCCGGCCGCCGAGCGCCGCCGCGAAGGGCGTCTCGTCCACCTTGTCGCGCGGCGCGGGCGTCTCGTCGTCGGGGGACTCCTCCTCAGGTACGGGCCGCGCCCGCGCCGTGCCGAACCAGCGCTCGAACGCCGGGGTGTAGACCTCCAGGTCCTCGGGGGACGCGGTGAGGGTGCTCGCCCCGATCCAGTACAGGTGCGTGACGTCGCGCGGGCCCGCGGCCTCGATCGCCCGCAGGAAGACCAGCCGCCGGGGCACCGGCACCCGCAGCCCCTGCTCGTGCAGATCGCGCAGGAACCCGTGCACGTGCTCGGCGACGCGCCCGGCGAACCCGGGGTCAGTCACGGAACACCTCCGCCGCGTGCCGCTCGACCAGCGCCAGGTCCTCCTCGTGCTTGACGAGCAGCCCGGCCGACCTGCGCATCGCCTCCGGCCAGCTCGCCCCTTCGCCGGCGAGCGTGCGCACGCCGCGCGCCCACGACGCCGACTCCGCGATGCCCGGCCGCTTCAGCAGCTCCAGCGCGCGGATGCGGTGCACCGCGGCCACCAGCCGGGCCGCGCTCCGCTCGTCCAGGCCGGGCTCGCGCGCCTGGATGATCGCCCGCTCCCGCTCGGCGTCGGGGAAGGGGATCCAGTGGTAGAGGCAGCGCCGCTTGAGCGCGTCGTGCAGCTCGCGCGTCCTGTTGGAGGTGAGCACGACGAACGGCCGGCTCGCCGCCCGCATCGTGCCCAGCTCGGGGATCGTGATCTGGAAGTCGCCGAGGAACTCCAGCAGGAACGCCTCGAACTCGCTGTCGGCGCGGTCGATCTCGTCGATCAGCAGCACCGCGCCCCGCTCGGCCCGCAGGGCACGTAGCAGGGGCCGCTGCAGCAGGAACTCCTCCCGGTACAGCGCGCCGACGCCCCGACCCTCGGCCTCGGCGGCCCGCAGCGCCAGGAGCTGCTTCGGGTAGTCCCACTCGTACAGGGCCTGGGAGGCGTCCAGGCCCTCGTAGCACTGCAACCTGATCAGCTCGCGGCCGAGCACCCTGGCCAGCACGTTCGCGATCTCGGTCTTGCCGACGCCGGGCTCGCCCTCCAGCAGCAGCGGCAGCCCGAGCACCCCGGCCAGGTGCACGGCGGTCAGCAGGCCCTCGCCCGCCAGGTAGCCCTCCGCGCCGAGCCGCCGGCCCAGCTCGTCCTGGTCGGCGAGCACCGCGTCGGCCGGTTCCTCAGCCCGCACGGCCGGCCCGCAGCTCGTCCAGCCCGCGCAGCACCTTCTCCGGCGTGAACGGCATGCTCGTCAGCCGCACCCCGACCGCGTCGTACACCGCGTTCGCGATCGCGGGGATCGGCGCGTTCGCCGTCATCTCGCCGATGCCCTTCGCCCCGAACGGCCCGTTGTCGGCGGGACGTTCGAGTAACACGCTGGTCTGCACCGGAAGGTCGGCGGGGCCCGGCATCAGGTACTCGGTGAAGTCGAGCGGGCCGTGCTCGCGCGAGTGCGGATAGTACGGCTCCGTCGACTCGAACAGCGCGTGCGACAGCCCCATCCAGGCGCCGCCCTCCACCTGCTGCGTCGCGATGGCGGGGTTGAGCGCCCTGCCCACCTCGTAGGTGTTGTAGAGCCGCAGCACCTCGATGACGCCCGTCTCGTCGTCCACCTCGACCTCGGCCACCGTGCACGCGTGCGCCTGGCAGGAGTCCGGGTCCATCTCCCCGGTCTCCGGCACCACCGTGCTCGGCTCCTTCAGGAACATGCCCCGGCCGGAGATCGTGCGGCCCTGGCGGAAGTGCGCGGCCAGCGCCACCTCGCTGACGTGGATCTTCTTCTCCGGCGCGCCCTTGAGCCTGATGTGGCCCGTGCCGTCGGTCTCCAGGTCGTCCGCGTCCACCTCCAGCTCGTCGGCCGCCACCTGCAGCATGACCTCCCTGGCCTCGCGCGCCGCCATGATCACCGCGTTGCCGACGCGGTGGGTGCCGCGGCTGGCGAACGTCCCCATGCAGTGCGGTCCCGTGTCGGTGTCGGCGGTGTCGACGATGACGTTCTCGATCGGGACGCCGAGTGTCTCCGCCGCGCACTGCGCGACGACCGTGCGCAGCCCCTGCCCGAGGTCCACCGAGGAGAGCGTCACCACGAACCCGCCCATGGTGGTGGCGTGCACCAGGGCCTGTGAGGGGTCGCCGCCCAGATTCATCCCGGTCGGGTAGTTGACCGCCGCGTACCCGCGCCCGCGCCGCAACGCCATCGCTCAGCCCTCCGCCCGTTCGCCCGACGACATCGCCCGGTATTCGTCCGGCAGCTCGTGACCCACCAGGTCGGCGGCGCGCTGGATCACTTCGACCAGCGCCGTCCCCGACGCGATCTTGCGGTGCGCCTTCATGTCGCCGTCCCGGTAGGCGTTGAGCAGCCGCAGCCGTAGCGGGTCCATGCCCAGTTCCCCGGCCACCCGGTCCATGTGCGACTCCAGCGCGAAGTCACCGATCGTGACGCCGAAACCGCGCATGGCGCTGGACGGCGTCCGGTTCGTGTAGACGCAGTAGCAGTCGACGTGCACGTTCGGGATCGTGTACGGGCCCGGCATGTGCGCCGCCGCCTTGGTCACGCCGTACGGGCTGTGCCGCGAGTACGCGCCCGCGTCCACGTACAAGGTGACCTGGCGGGCGATGATGCGGCCGTCGTTCATCACGCCGTCCTTGATGTAGATGCGCTCGGCCGCCCGCGTGGACGACACCTGCATCTCCTCGGCGCGGCTGTAGACGTACTTGGCGGGCCGGCCGGTCAGCATCGCCGCCAGGCAGGCCAGCGGCTCCACGATGACGTCCACCTTGCCGCCGAAACCGCCGCCCACGGTGCCGCCGACCACCCGCAGGTCCGTGGGCGGGACGCCGAGGATGAGCGCGGTGTTGTCGAGCGTGAAGAACGCCGCCTGCGTGTCACTGTGAATGCGCAGCCGCCCGTCGCCCTGCGGCACGACGATGCAGCCGGTCGGCTCGACCGGCGCGTGCTCGATGGGGGAGGAGTCGTAGCGGCCCTCGATGATCCGGTCGGCCTCGGCGAAGGCCCGCTGCACGTCGCCGAAGCGCACCCTCCGGCAGTGGTGCCCCTCGTAGACGAAGTGGTTGGTGCCGGCCTGCTTGATGATCGGTGCGCCCTCGGCCAGCGCCTCCTCCACGTCGAGCACGGCGGGCAGATCCGTATAGTCCACCTTGACCCGGGCGGCGCCCTCGCGGGCGGCCTCCTCGGTCTCGCCGACCACCGCGACGATCGGCTCGCCCCGGTAGAGCACCCGATCCTCGGCCAGCACCGGCTCGTCGTCGGGCCCCACCCCGATCAGGCGCAGCACGACGTACCAGTTGTTCGGCACGTCCTTGTACGTGATGACGCGCAGCACACCCGGCACCTGCAGCGCGCCGGAGACGTCCACGCTGTTGATGAGCGCGTGGTGCCGGGTGGAGCGGTGGATCTTGACGTGGGTCAGGCCCGGCGGCGTCATGTCCTCGAAAAAGACCGTGCGGCCGGTGACGTGGGAGCGGGCGTCGGAGCGTTGGACGGGGGAGCCGATGACGGAGAAACCGCCGTCCCCCGCTCCCGGGCGAAGTACGAGGTGTCGATCGGGGTGAGGCGGAGGCTCATCGCTCGGCCCCCGCGGGCTCGCGCTCTTCGCTGTCGGACGCCGCTTGGCGGCGGCGTCGGGCCGCATCGAGGACGGCGTTGATGATCGGCTCGTACCCGGTGCAGCGGCAGACGTTCCCGCAGATCGCCTCTATGACGTCCTGCCGCGTCGGATCCGGATTGCGGTCGAGCAGCGCCGTGGCCGACATGATCATCCCGGGGGTGCAGAAGCCGCACTGCGTGGCGAACCCATCTACGAAGGCCTGCTGCACGTCGCTGAGCCGCTCGCCGTCCGCCTGGCCCTCGATCGTCTCCACCGACGAGCCGTCGACCGTCACCACGGGGACCAGGCACGACACCACCGGCCGGCCGTCCAGCAGGACCGTGCAGCTGCCGCAGCCTCCCTGGGCGCAGCCGCGCTTGGCGCCCGTCAGCCCGAACGTCTCGCGCAGGGCGGTCAGCAACGTCATCGAGGGGCGGGCGATCAGCTCCCGCTCCGCGCCGTTCAGCGTGAGCGTGACGATCTGTGACGGCATGCGATCCCCTTTCAGGCCCCGAGCAGGGCGCGACGCAGGTGGACGGGGTAGACCCTGGCGCGGTACCACGCGGAGGCGTACGCGTCGTCGAACGGCTCGAAGGCGTCCGCCGCGGCCGCGCGGGCGATGACCTCGGGGGTGAGCGGCTCGCCGAGCAGCACCCGCTCGGCCTCGACGGCCCGTACCAGGCGGCGCGCCATGCCGCCGACGGCCAGCCGCACGCCGGCCACCACGCCGTCCTCGACCGCGATCCTGGCCGCGATCGTGACGATGGAGCCCGAGTTGAGGTGCCGCCTGGCCGCCTTGTGGAAGCGGAAGGCGCCCTGCTCAGGGGCGGTGAACCGGATGCGCGTCACCAGCTCGCCGGCGGGTAGTCCGCCGGCGGCGATCCGCTCCAGGGGCTCACCGCGTACGCCGTCCGCGTCGAGCACGTCCAGCTCGGCGTCCAGGGCGAGCAGCGCCGCCGCGAGATCGCCGTACGGCTGCGGCACGAAGAGGTTGCCCGCCACGGTGGCGAGGTTGCGGACCGGCGGGGAGGCGATCGAGCGCACGCAAGGGGAGAGGTAGGGGAGCCGGGGGTCGTCCTCGACGTCCGCGAGCGTGGTGGCCGCGCCGATCGCCACGCTGCCGTCCTGGACCTGGATGCCGCGCAGCCCGGCCTTGCGCAGGCTGACCAGCCGGACGTCGGTGCCGGCCGCGTCGTTCAACCGGGGCATCAGGTGGGTGCCGCCACCCAGGGGGAGGGCTCCGTCTCGGAGGTATGTCCTGGCCGCGTCCGCACTGTCCGGCATCTCAACCGATATCAGCATCTGCGCTCCAATTATCGATATCGATAATTTGAAGCTAGATGAGAGGATTTGAGAGTCAAGAGGCAGTTTCGAGGGGAGGTCTGGTGGCGGAATCCCCGGTCCACCCGTCCACCGCGCCGCGCTCCGCCCGGCCGACCCTGAGCCGGCAGATCCGCGACGGCCTGCTACGGCGGATCGTCACCGGCGAACTGGGCGAGGGGGAGCGGCTGATCGAGACGAGGATCGCCGCCGAGTACGGCACCAGCCAGGCCCCCGTACGCGAGGCGCTGCGGCAGCTCGAAGGGCTGGGGCTCATCGAGAGCCTGCCCAGGCACGGCAGCCGGGTGCTGCCCTTCGCCGAGCAGACGATCCGCGAGGCGTACATCCTGCGGGCGGCGCTGGAGGAGACCGCGACGCGCCTCGCCATGCTGGCCGGGGCGCTGCCGCTCGACCGGCTTGAGGAGGCGGTCCAGGACATGTACGCCTGCGCCCGCGCCTCCGACGTCACCGGCATCGGCCTGACCAGCGCCCGCTTCCACCGCCACGTCGTACAGGCGGGCGGCAACGGCCTGCTGACCCGCGCCTGGGAGGCGCTGCAGATCGAGGCCCGCACCGCCATCGCGCTCATGGTCACCCGGCCTGAGCTGGAGCACGTCGCCGACGAGCACCGCGAGCTGCTGGAGGTCATGCGCACGGGGGACGTGGAGGCGGCCTGCCGCCATGCCCGCGACCACCAGTGGGCGTACGCCGACACGCCGCACGATGCGTACGGGACGCCGAGGCGGCCGACGTCCTGACCCTGGGCCGGCCGGGGCATGGCGGCGTGATGTCGGCCATGCGAGGTCAGCGGCCGGTGAATTTCTATGACATTCCGTGTTACTCACGATCTTCCGGCTAAGGTGCTGAAGATCCAGAGTGCTGACACGGGGGACTCATGCCGCAGGCCGAACCGCTCTGGGAGAAAGATCCGCCCGTCGGCGCTGGCCGCCATCCACCAGGCCGGCATCGTGCACCGCGACTTCAAGCCCGCGAACGTGCTGCTGGGCCGCGACGGGCCGCGCGTCATCGACTTCGGCATCGCCCGCGCTCCCGGGCACTCGCTCACGGTGACCAGCAGCATCGTCGGCACGCCCGCGTACATGGCTCCCGAGCAGCTCGCGGGCGAGCCCGTCGGCCCGGCCGCCGACGTGTTCGCGTGGGCGGGGGTGATGGTGTTCGCCGCGACGGGGACGCCGCCGTTCGGCAACGACTCGCTGCCCGCCGTGATCCGCCGGATCCTGCACGACGAGCCGTACCTCGGCGACGTGCCCGCCCCGCTGCGCCCGATCCTGCTGGCCTGTCTGGCCAAGAACCCGGCCGCCCGGCCGAGCATGCAGGACGTGCTGCTCTGGCTGCTCGGCTCCCGCCCGGCCCCGCCGATGCCCCCGGCACCCCCGATCTCCCAGGTGCCGCCCGCTGGGCCGGCCATGGCGCCGCAGCTCGGGCAGCCGATCGGCCTCGCCACCGTGCCGCCCCCGGGGCGGTCTCACAGGCGCGGCAAAGGGACGGCGGTGCTGATCGGTGCGGGCGCGGTGGCCGGTGCCCTGGTGGCGGGTGCGGTCGTGTTCCTGCCACCGGGCACGAGCGGCGCGGCCGCGCCACCCGTACAGACGCCCGCCCTCGAACGGACGGAGGAGAGCGATGAGCCGGCCGCCACGACCGGAGGCCCCGAAGCGAACATCTCACCCTCCACAAGGCCCACGCCCCGCCACAGCAGCAGCCCCGAGCGGACCCCTGAGCGGACCGCCCGTTCCACGCCCCGTCCGAGCACGCTGAAGACCACGGCGGCCGCGCCCAAGACCACCGCCCCGAAAGCCACGAAGACCGGCACCTCATCCGGCGGCACCGTCCGGCTGGTGTCGGTGACGCTCGACGGCGTGAAGATGGGCGGCTGCTACAGCCCCAGCGCGTTCCCGGTCGCCACGCTGTCCGGACCGACGGGCAAGCAGATCCCGTACGGCTACCGCTGGGTCGTGGACGGCCAGGACGAGGGCTGGCTGACCGGATACCTCACCAACGGCTCCGACGTGCTGCGGCGTAGTCCGCTCAGCTCGTTCCCCGCCAGGCACACAATCGTCTTCCGCCTGCTCACCCACGCCAAGGCGTCGAAGACGCTGACGTTCACGATCTGCAAAATCTGACCCTGCCCGCCGCAGGGGTGGGCGCCGCACGAAACCGCGCCGTCCACGGGGAAACCGCGCTGCGGAGAAGATCGGTTGAGGGCGCGTACGCCGAATCGGGCCGTACTCAGTTCCGCGGATGGATGCCCTTTTTCATACGGTCTGGGCTATGGTCGGGCTTATGGCGGGACCGTGGGGCACCACGACACCACGAGGCTCCCTCGCGCTATGCGGCGTGATGGGCCTGCTCCTGCTGTCCCTGCTCGCGGCCGGCCTGATGGCCGGCGCGCCCTCGGGCTGGAACGGCCCTCACCTGGTGACCCGTTCAGCCCTGGCCCCGACCTCGACCGACGACGAACACGCCGGCGACGACGGCCTGGCCAGCCTGCCACCGCAGGCCACCAGCGTCCGTGAACACCCCGTGCTGACGTTGTGGCCGCCCCTGCGCGGCACGCACGACGAGGCCGCCCACCTCGCACTGCTGCCCGGCCCGCGCCCCGACGCGGACCTGACCGGCGACCCCCAGCAGTTCGGGCACCGCACCACGGGCTCACGCAGCCCACCCCTGATCTGACGCCACCCCTGTCTTCATGATCACCATCACTCCAGCGCAGCGCTGGAGGCCCCCGCATCCGACGCGGACGCGCCGTTATCCCCTTTTCGCGTACAGCGAGGAGCAGATCAGCGTCATGGCCGACGACAGATCAGTCCACACCCACCTGCAGCACTACACCGAGCACCTGAACCGGCTCGAGGAGCTGCGCGAGCTGCTCGACGAGCGGCTCGCCGCCACCGACCCCGTGCTCGACCACGCCGCCGCCCACCGCATCAGCGACGCCCTGGACCGCATGGACCGCGGGCTCTACGGCATCTGTGAGTGCTGCGGTATCTTCATCCCCTTCGACCAGTTGCTCCAGGCTCCGGACCGTACGGCCTGCGCGAGCTGTTCGCATGTACGCCGCGAGGAGGCCGCCGCCTGACCGAAGCCGCTGCACCGGAGCCGTCTCACCGGCGTTGCCTGACCGGCGCCGCTGACCGGCGCGCCCGGGGTGGCCGCCGCCCGCACCGCGACCACCCCGGGACCCGCCGTTCCGGCATGCGCTGATCGCGGCGGGCAGTGCTCGCGGCAGCCGCCGAAGCGTGCGATGTCCGGCGCGACGAAGGCGGCCTCCGGCGTGAGCGCCAGCGCCTGCCGCATGGACGCCCGCCGGACCGCCCCCGGAAGGCCGGCTCCCCGCAGCCGCTCGTAGTGGCGTCCGCCGATGGTGACGTCGACCATCGGGTACGGGTTGCGGGGCCGCGGCTCACCGGCGCCGACCGCCGAGGCCAGGCCGACCGGCCCCGGCCGCACACGCCGTCAGAGGTAGCGCGCGAGGAAGTCCGAGAGCGTGCGGGCCAGCGTCACCCGCTGGTCCGACAGCGCGTGGTCGGTGGGCAGCACCCGGTGGTGGAGACGCTCGACGGGATGCTTCTCGTACGCCGCCACGAGCGGGTCATGGTGCACCTCGCTCGGAGTGACGTCGTCGCGGCCGGTGCCCACCAGGAGCACGGGCCGGTCGGCGAGCCGGGGCGCGAGGCCGGCGAGCCGCCAGGCGTCACCGGCGGCCTCCATCTCGGCCACGAGCGCCTCCCCGCTGGTGCCCTTGAGCGGGGTGAGCGAGCCGGCGAACGCCTCGACGTACGCGGCGCGGCGGCCGGGATCCTCGCGGCACTGCGCGACGGCCGCGCCGAAGTCGAAACCGGCGATCGAGGCGACGGCGGCGATATGCGGGTCCGCCGCCGCGGTCATCAGCGCGGCGAAACCGCCGAGGCTGTGCCCTGCCACCGCGAGCCGCGCGGGATCGAGCCGATGCGCGGAGGCGAACTCCGGCTCGCGGACCTTGGCCACCACGGTCGCCGCGTCCTCCAGCACGTTGCCCCACGACCAGGACCCGCCCACACCCCACGAGCCGCGGTAGTGGAACACCAGCGCCGCGTATCCCGCCCTGCGCAGCGCCTGGGCGAGGTCGAAGTTGCGCTCGTTGCCGGGAAAGCCGTGGAGCAGCACGACCACGGGGTGCGGCCCGCGCCCGGCCTGGCACGTGCAGCACGCCGAGCAGGTCCTCGCCCGCGCTCTCGAACGTCACCGCCGGCGTGGTGGCGGGGAACTCGGCGTCGAGCGGCGGGTCGACGGCGAGAGGATCGGTCATCGTACGCTCCAAGCATCACGTCAGGACAAGCCGGTTGCAGCATGTCAGACGGGACCCGGGCATCGGACGCCGGAGGGCGCTTGACGGGGACCCGTGCGTGCGGCCACGAACGGTCGTTCGAGAAAGGACCGCATGCGCGACGTGCTCAACCTGTGGCGACAGCCGCTCGGCGAGGTGCCCGGCGAGGTCTGGGAGCGTACCGGGCTGGAGGTGCTGATCCTCGCCGAGACCGGGCTCATGGCGCTCCCGCCCGAGATCGTGCGGCTGCGCCGGCTGGTCACCCTGGACCTGGGACACAACGAGCTGACGTCCCTGCCCGATGAGCTGGGTGGGCTGACCGGCCTGAGCGGCTGCCTCTACCTGCACGACAACCGCCTGCGCGAGCTGTGGCTGCGCGGCAACCGCATCGAGCACCTGCCGCCCTCGGTGGCCGATCTGCGCGAGCTGCGCCACCTCGAGCTGCGCGACAACCGGCTCGCCGAGGTGCCGGAGCCGATCGCCGAGCTGCCGCTGCTGCGCCAGGTGGACCTGCGGGGCAACCGCATCACCCGGCTGCCCGGCTGGGTCGCCCGCATGCCCGCCCTGGAGAAGCTCGACCTGCGCTGGAACCCTTGCGACCCCGACCCCTCCCTGCTGGCCGCGCTGGAGGAACGCGGCTGCGTCGTCCTCACCTGACGAACGCGCCCGACCTCTCCGCAGGCGCGCGCCGGTGATGCCCGCAGCACGGGCCGGAGGCCGCCGCCCCGCCACCGATGGTTCTGCCGCCTCGGTCTCCAGCCGGAGTCCGCCGAGGCCGCTGGGGCCGCCGCTGAGCCCCGCCCGGGACCATCGAGCTGGTATTTCATGTATAGCCTATAGGAAATATTGACTTTATGAGGGCGTGATCGTACCTTCGAGTGCATGAGCCAGGGCCTTCTCCTGACCCGGCGCCCGCACGTGGACCACGGCCACGTCTCCAGCGCGCAGTGTCGCTGATCACGGATCCTCCTCGCCCCGTGCCCGCCTCGGGGGCGGGCACGGGGGAGGAACCCCTCTTTCACCCGGGCACCCGGGCATCGGCGCGCCCGCAGCCTGACCACCGCCGAGCGCCGCTTTCCACCTGGAGGACCACGTGACGAGAAAACTGCACCTCAACGCCTTCCTCATGGGCGTCGGCCACCACGAGGCGGCCTGGCGCCACCCCCGTAGCGAACCCGGCAAGATCGCCGACGTCCGCCACTACCAGGAGCTCGCGAAGATCGCCGAGCGCGGCGCGCTCGACTCGGTGTTCCTCGCCGACGGGCTCGCGCTGCGCGGCAAGGTACGCCACAACGCGCTCGGCGGCCTCGAACCGCTGACCCTGCTGACGGCCCTGGCCACCGTCACCGAGCGCATCGGGCTCATCGCCACCGTCTCGACCACGTACAACGAGCCCTTCCACGTGGCGCGCAAGTTCGCCTCGCTCGACCACATCAGCGGTGGCCGGGCCGGCTGGAACATCGTCACCTCGGCGAGCGAGGCCGAGGCCGCCAACTTCGGCATCGAGCGCCCCGCACACGCCGCCCGCTACGCGCGGGCCGCCGAGTTCCTCGACGTCGTCACCAAGCTCTGGGACAGCTGGGAGGACGACGCGATCCTCGCCGACCGGGCGGCCGGCACGTACGCCGACACCGACAAGATCCACCCCATCGACCACACCGGCGAGCACTTCTCCGTCAAAGGCCCGCTGAACACCTCGCGCACCCCGCAGGGCCGCCCGCTGCTCGTCCAGGCCGGCTCGTCGGAGGACGGCAAGGAGTTCGCCGCCCGCCACGCCGAGGCCGTCTTCACCGCGCAGCAGACCCTGCAGGACGGCCAGGAGTTCTACGCCGACCTCAAGCGCCGCCTGGCCGCCTACGGGCGGCGGCACGACGAGCTGCTCGTCCTGCCCGGCATCTCACCGATCATCGGCTCGACCGAGGAGGAGGCGCGCGCCCTGGAACGAGAGCTCGACGAGCTCATCATCCCCGCGTACGGGCTGGCGCAGCTGTCCTACCTGACCGGCATCGAGCTGACCGAGGAGCACCTGGACGGCCCGCTGCCCGACGTGCCCATCGAGACCGAGGGCGCGCAGAGCCGCCGCAAGCTCGTCGTCGAGCTCGCCAGACGCGAACGCCTCACCGTCAGGCAGCTGCTGTCGCGGCTCGCGGGCGGGCGTGGCCACCGCGTCGTCACCGGCACGCCCGAGCAGATCGCCGACCAGCTCCAGGAGTGGTTCTTCAACGGCGCGGCGGACGGCTTCAACATCATGCCGCCCCTGCTGCCCAGCGGCCTGGAGGTGTTCGTGGACCACGTCGTACCGGAGCTGCGGGCACGCGGGCTCTTCCGTCACGAGTACGACACCCGCACCCTGCGCGCCCACTATGGCCTGCCCCGGCCGCCCTCCCGTTACGCCGCCCGCCGCGAACCCGTCGCGGTCTGACCGGCCGGGGCCGGGGGAGCGGGGCCGCCGAGCCGCTCCAGGCGCGGGCCGGCCAGGCGGGGGCGGGCGGGCTCGGGTAGCCCGTACCGTGCTCAGGTGGCCCGCACCGTGCTCAGGCTGGGCGACGGCGGAGGCTCGGGGAGCAGGGACCGCAGCTCGATGTTGATGGCACGCAGCCGTTCCTGCTCCCCGTTGTCCAGGGCGCGTTCGCCGTCACGGATGAGGCGATCCGCCGTGGCCTGGTGACTGACGCATCTCACCGCGCAGCCCTCCCCCGGAAAGGCGCGGTCGTGCGGAGACCATCTTGCACGATGTGTCCGCTCTCCAACAGAAAGTCACGAAGAGAGATCGCGTCTGCGGTACCGGAGACGTGACGACCGCCTTTCGTACCGGCTGGTCAGGACTGACGTTGACTTCGTGCGGCAGGGACAGAAAAGATCGCCATATGGCGCGCACCGAACGTCGGCCGCGCAGCAAGGTGCACCTGCTGCCGACGTCCCAGGGAGACGACATCACCGGCCTGCCACCCGACGTGCCCGGCACCCTGTACGTCCGGGGCGGCCGCGGCGGGATCAGGGTCGCCCCCGATGCGGGGTTCGAGGTGGTGTTCGGGCGCTCGGAGCCGGACGTGCACGTCTGCGTGGGCGCCGACGACCCGTACGTCAGCCGCCGCCACGGCTCCATCGTCCGCGAGGACGGGCAATGGGTGCTGTGCAACCTCGGCAACCTGCCGATCCGCCTGCCCGGCGGCCGCCTGGTGCTCACCGGGCACAGGACACCGTTGACGGCCGCGTACACGCCGCTGTTCATCGTCGCCCCCGAGCAGGAACACCTGCTCGAAGTGCGGATCGTCAGGGCGTCCGTGCCCCGGGGCGCGGACGCGGAGACGCGCGCCCGCCTGGAGGCCGAGACCCGCGAGCCGAACGGCTGGGTGCTCACCGAGGTCGAGCGGCTGGTCCTGGTCTGCCTCGGCCAGCGCTACCTGCGGCCCGAGCCGTGGCCGCAGCCGCTCACCTGGTCGCAGGTCGCCGACGAGCTGAGCCGCCTGCGCCCCGGCGAGCAGTGGACCGCCAAGCGCGCCGCCCACATCGTCACCCAGACGCGCAAGCGGCTGAGCAAGAAGGTGCCGGGGCTGCTTGAGGAGGAGATCCCGCCGCCGCTGGGCAACGCGCTCAACCACAACCTCATCACCGCCCTGCTGGTCAGCGCCACCATCGGCCCCGCCGACCTCCGCCTCCTCGACGAGCCGGACGATCCCGGCTCCTGACCGCGCTCAGCGGGCGGGCAGGCGCTCGAAGCGGGGGAGCCGCGTCAGGTCGCAGGCGACCGTGACGCGGGCGGGCCCCTCGACCGCCGTGCCGTCGTCGGCTCGCCAGCGGCCTTCCGGCAGCACGACCTCCCGCTCGGTGGCGCCCTGCGCGAGCACTGGGGCCACGATGAGGTCCGGGCCGAGGAAGAACTGGTCGGTCACGTCGTCGAGCCCCGGCGCGTGGTACGCCATCGGGCGCACGATCGGCTCCCCGGTGGCGGCGGCGTGGTCCACGAGGCCGAGGATGCGGGGCAGCAGCGCGGCGCGGACGGCCAGCGCCTCGCGGACGGCGGCCAGGTGCGTCGCGTCGAGCACGCGGGTGGGCAGCACGGAGAACTGCATGATGGGGGCGAGCGCGGCGACCTGCGCGTACCGGACGAAGAACTCCTGATCGGTCGCCCCCTGCGCGGACACCGAGCCGATCTCGCCGCCGCCGATCATGTCGGGGCAGACGAACGCGTGCCCGATCAGCCCCTGGGCGAGCATCTCCGGGATCAGCGACCCGATCCCGTCCGGCCCCCACAGCGCCGGCTTGTCCTGCAACCGCTGGGCGAGCGGCTGACCGCCCATCCGCCAGCACGCCCGGAACTCGTTGTACGGATACCGCAGCCCCACCCGCGCCCACGCCTCGCACAGATCGACCGGCTCGGCCGGCTCGGCGGTGCGGTCATCGGCCCGGTAGTCGCGCACGTCACCGGCATCGAACTTGAAGCCGTCCACCCCCGTCTCCTCGACGAGCGCGTCGAGCCGGGAGGTGATCCACTCGACGGCGCCGGGGTCGGTGAGGTCGAGGGCGGCGCTGAACCCGTTCCACCACCGCCGGATCGCGGTCTCGCCTGAGGCGTCCCGCAGCAGCACCCCGCGCCCCTCCAGCTCGCGGAACGCGGCCGAGTCGGGGCTGACGAACGGCACCACCCACAGCATCACCGAGCAGCCCCATTCGTGCAGCCGGGCGACCATCGCGGCCGGGTCGGGGAAGCGGGCGCGGTCGAACCGCCAGGTGCCGTAGTCCTCCGCCCACAGATCGTCGATCAGCACCACGCCCGGCGGCAGGCCGGCGTCCAGGAGGTCGCGGGCGAAGCGCAGCACGCCCTCCTGGGTGGGCGTGTACGGGTGCTCGATCCAGGTGCTGTACTGCGGCCCGGAGAACAGCCGCCGGGCGGGGGCCCGCCCGGACGGCGGGAAGAAACGGTGCGCGGCGGACAGGAACGCCTCGCGCAGCGTGCCGCCCGCCCTGCTCACCTCGATGCCGCGCCCCGACAGCCGCAGCCGGCCGCCGTCGAACGCGAACGCGAACGGCCGCTCCGACCACACCACCCGCCCCCGGGTGGACAGCAGCACGGGAGCGCTCTGGTTGGACGGCCCCCCGGGTTCGCGGGGCCCGCCGAGATCGCGGGTGAAGGGCCGCGTGCCGTACGGCATCGACAGCCCGTCGTCCACCGAGCCGCCCCACCACCGCTCGCCCGCCTCCACGGCCAGCTCCAGCTCGTCACCGGCCAGCAGCGGCTCGACAGCGGGGCGGGGAGAAAGCGTCATCGGGGACCCTTCGCGGGCAGGCACGCGATTTCGGATCGACGCTAAAGCAACGGCCCGGCCGCCGCAAACCCCGTCCTACCAGTTGAACATCGTGCCGTCCTCCAGGCGGCTGACCGGCAGGTACGCCCGCTTGTACGGATACCGCTCGGCCAGGTCGTCCCGGTAGTCCACGCCCAGGCCGGGAGCGTCGCCGGGGTGCAGGTAGCCGTCGGAGAAGGTGTAGGCGTGCGGGAACACCTCGTCCGTCTCCGGCGTGTGCCGCATGTACTCCTGGATGCCGAAGTTCGGGATCGACAGGTCGAAGTGCAGCGCCGCGGCCATGGTGACGGGCGACAGGTCGGTGGCGCCGTGGCAGCCGGTACGTACCTGGTGCACCGCCGCGTACGCCGCCGCCGTGCGCAGGTGGGTGATGCCGCCGCCGTGCACGACGGTCATGCGCAGGTAGTCGATGAGGTTCTCGCGCAGCAGCACGGTCGCGTCGTGGATGGTGTTGAAGATCTCGCCGACGGCCAGCGGCGTCGTGGTGTGCTGGCGGACGATCCTGAACGCCTCCTGCTGCTCGGCCGGCACCGCGTCCTCCAGCCAGAACAGCGAGTACGGTTCCAGCTCCCGCCCGAGCCGGCCCGCCTCGATCGGGGTGAGCCGGTGGTGGGCGTCGTGCAGCAGGTGCACGTCCCTGCCGTACTCCTCGCGCACCCTGGCGAACAGCTCGGGCACGGTGGCCAGGTACTTCTCCGTGCTCCAGACGTCCTCACTGGGCAGGCCCTCACCGGCGGGCTCGTAGAACAGGTCGCCCCTGCCCACCCCGTACGTGGCCTTCAGCCCCGGCACACCCGCCTGCACGCGCACGGCCTTGTAGCCCATGTCGATGTAGCGGCCGACGGCCTCCACCGCCTCGCCGACGCTCTGGCCGTTGGCGTGGCCGTACACCATGACGCCGTTGCGGCAGGCGCCGCCGAGCAGCTCGTAAACGGGCACGTTGAGCGCCTTGCCCTTGATGTCCCACAGCGCCATGTCCACCGCGCCGATCGCGGTCATCGTGACCGGGCCGCGCCGCCAGTACGCGCCACGGTACAGGTACTGCCAGATGTCCTCGATCTGGAACGGGTTGCGGCCGATCAGGCAAGGGGCGACGTGGTCGCGCAGGTAGGAGGCGACGGCCAGCTCGCGGCCGTTGAGCGTGGCGTCGCCGAGCCCGTACACGCCTTCGTCGGTGCGGATGCGGATCGTCACGAAGTTGCGTCCCGGGCTGGTGACGAGCACTTCGACGTCGGTGATCTTCAAGCGGTCTCCTTAGGTACGCGCGCGCACCCCGTACGGGGGCTGTTCCATGACGCTAACCGGGGCCGTCGTGCCGGCTGCGCGCGGGTGGGCTCGTGCCGGCTGCGCGCGGGTGGGCTCGTGCCGGCTGCGCGCGGGTGGGCTCGTGCCGGCTGCGCGCGTGGGGCTGGTGCGGGCTGCGCGCGTGGGGCTGGTGCGGGCTGCGCGCGTGGGGCTGGTGCGGGCTGCGCGCGGGTGGGCTCGCGCGGGTGGGCTCGTGCGAGCCGCGCCCGGCGGGGCCTAGTCGCTGCCGGTGACGAAGCTCTGGATGGCGACCACCGCGCCACCGCGCGCCCACTCGCGGAAGTCGTCGTCCTCGATCACCACCTCGACCGAGCCGGGCAGGCCGCGCCGGTGCTCGGTGAGCGCAGCGTCGAGGTCGTCCTTGGCGACGCGGGCCAGCTCCACGCCCTCGCCCGCCAGGATCACGGTCTTGACCAGCGAGATCGTCGCCACCAGCGCGATCAGCCTGCCCAGCGCCCGGCCCGACTCGCGGACGAGCGTCCGGCAGCTCCGCTCGCCGGACGCGGCGAGCCGCATGACCTCGTCGTAGCCGACCTCCCGCCGCAGCGCCAGCCCGGCGGCCATCTCGACCGACCGGCTCGCCAGGTACGCCGTCGGGCACCCGCGATGCCCCTCGGGGCAGGGCGGCCCGCCGGGGTCGAGCACCAGGTGGCCGAACATGCCGAGGTCGGCCTCGGCCGCCGCCACCAGGTGGTCGTGCTGGATGAGCGCGTAGCCGATGCCCGCCCCGATCGTCACCAGCGCGAAGTCCCGCAACCCCCGCCCGGGGCCGAACCAGTGGTGCTGGTGCGCGAGCGCCGCCACGTCGTTGGTGACCGCGCACGGCACGCCGAGCGCCCGCTCCATGAGCGGCCGCAGCTCCACCTGGTGCCAGCCCAGGTACGGCGCGTCCACCAGCAGCTCGCCGCCGACCTGGGTGGCGGCGCGGCCGTTGCCGCCGATCGTCACGCCGGCCCCGACGACCGGCGCGCCGGTCAGCTCGTCCAGCAGCCGCCTGGCCTGCCGGCAGACCGCCTCGGGGTCGTGGTCATCGATCGGCTCGTCCTTGGCGGCGATCACCTCGGCGCGCAGGCCGGTGATCACCGCGTGGATCCGGTCGGCGGTGAGCTTCAGCCCGAGGAAGCGGTGCTCGGCCGCGGCGACGTCGAGCGGGCGGGTCGGGCGGCCGTTGACCGGGTCGTGCACCACGTCCCGCTCGACGAGGAGGCCGGCGTCGACCAGCGGCTTGGTGAGCCGGGTCAGGCTGCCGGTGGACAGGTGCAGGGTCTTGGCCAGCGCGGTCCTGGACTGCGGGCCGTGGATGATCAGCTCCTTGACGATGGAGCGCGCGGCGTCGGGCAACGTGTCCCACATGCCGCCCCATCTTCGGGGCCGGACGGCCATCACGCCAGACTCCCTCCCTGTTGCTTTCGCTGCAAAGCTAACATGCCGCTGAGCTCACTCCTGTCATCGGAAATTTGTGCAGAAGTAGTGACATAGACCTCACTTGTTCTCTAAGTTGGCTTCCCTGCAAAGCCAAGTTGGCGGCTTTGCGGGAAGGAGACGCGAGATGCGTATCAAAGGGGTCTCCCGGTCCGTCGCGGCGCTCGGCATGGCCGTGCTCCTCGCCGCCTGCTCGTCCGGCGGCGGGAACGGCGCGGACGGAGGCGACACGGCCGCGCAGGAGGCGGAGACGGGCCCGGTCACACTGCAGTTCTGGTGCTGGGGCTCCGGGAAGAAGGAGAAGGTCGAGGCGTTCAACAAGGCCCACCCGGACATCCAGGTGCGGCACACCGACGTCGGCGGCGGCACCGACACCGCCACGAAACTGCTCACGGCCAGCCGGGCCGGCAACGCGCCCGACGCCGCCTGCCTGGAGTACCAGTCGCTGCCCGCCATGATCGTGGCCGGCGCGCTGGCCGACATCTCCGCCTACACCGGCGGCATCAAGGACGCGTTCACGCCCGAGGTGTGGTCGCTGACCAGCTTCGACGGCGCCGTCTACGGCGTGCCCCAGGACGTCGGCCCGATGGTCATGGTCTACAACAAGAAGCGCTTCGACGAGCTGAAGATCGAGCCGCCGAAGACGTGGAAGGAGTTCGCCGACGTCGCCGCCGAGGTGCGCAAGAAGGACCCCGAGGCCTACCTCGCCACTTTCGCACCCGGCGAGTTCGGCAACTTCGCCGGGCTCGCCCAGCAGGCCGGCTCCTCCTGGTGGAAGCTCGACGGCGACACCTGGACGGTCGGCATCGCCGACGGCCCCTCCACCGAGGTCGCCGCGTTCTGGCAGGACCTCATCGACAGAGACCTGGTCAAGGCCCAGCCGCTGCTCACCCCCGAGTGGAACAACCAGCTCAACAAGGGCAAGATCCTGAGCTGGCCGAGCGCCCTGTGGGCTCCCGGCGTGCTCTACAGCGTCGCCGAGAAGCAGGCGGGCGACTGGGCGATCGCACCCCTGCCGCAGTGGAAGGAGGGCGACGACCGGGTGGCCTTCCAGGGCGGCAGCGCCATCGCCGTGTCCAAGAACTCCAAGCACGCCAAGGCCGCCGCCGAGTTCGCTGCGTGGATGAACACCGACAAGACCGCCTACGACATTCAGATCTCCGCCGGCGAGTACCCCGCGGCCATCGCGGGCCAGCAGGCCACCGCCGACAGCGACCCGCCCGCGCTGGTCGCCGGTCAGAAGGACTACTGGGAGGTCGCCACGAAGGCCGCGCAGCGCACGATCCCGCACATCACCTGGGGACCGAACGTCAAGACCGCGGAGAGCGCCTTCGGAGACGCCGTGTCCGCCGCCATCCGCGACAAGACGCCGCTGGTCGACGCGCTGAAGAAGACGCAGCAGGTGGTGGTGGACGACATGAAGTCCACGGGCTTCAAGGTCGCGGGCCAGTGAGCGCGCCGTCCCGGGCCCGGCGCGGGACGCGGGCGCCGTACGTCTTCGTCGCGCCCGCCGCGCTGCTGTTCCTGCTGTTCCTCGCGATCCCCATCGGCTACGCGCTCTACCTCAGCGTGCGCGGCCTGCGGCTGACCGGCGGCGGCATCTTCGGCACCCGCGAGGAGGTCTTCGTCGGGCTGGACAACTACGCCACCACGCTGACCGACCCGCAGTTCTGGGCCGGGTTCGGGCGGCTCGCCGTCTACGGGCTGATCAGCGTGCCGCTGACGCTCGGCCTCGCCCTGCTGTTCGCGCTGCTGCTCGACCACGCGGGCACGCGCGCCCGCCGCTTCTCGCGTACGGCGATCTTCCTGCCGTACGCGATCCCCGGCGTGACCGCCTCCCTGCTGTGGGGCTTCATGTACCTGCCCTCGACCAGCCCGTTCAGCTATGTGACCGAGCGGCTCGGGCTGGGGGAGATCCCGTTCCTCGGAGCGGGCGGCATCTTCCCCGCGCTGGCCAACATCGCGGTCTGGGGCGGCGTCGGCTTCAACATGATCATCATCTTCACGTCGCTGCGCGGCATCCCCGCCGAGCTGTCCGACGCCGCCCGCATCGACGGCGCATCGGAGTGGCGCATCGCCTGGCACGTCAAGATCCCGCTGGTGGCGCCCGCGCTCGTGCTCACCGGCCTGTTCGCGCTCATCGGCACCCTCCAGGTGTACGGCGAGCCGACCACGCTCAAACCGATGACCACGGAGATCTCGCAGGGCTGGGTGCCGCTCATGCACATCTACACCAGCGCCTTCGTCCGCGACGACCTGCCGCTCGCCTCGGCCGCCTCGGTCGTCCTGGCCGTCGGCACGCTGGTCGTCTCCGTGGTGCTGCTGAAGGTCACCCAGAAGCGCGCCTTCGGAGGCATGTCATGAGCGCCGTCACCGCGAGCCGCCCCGGCAGGACGGGGAAGAAGGGCGCGGCGGTGGCCGCCAAGCCGCTGCCGCACCAGCGGGCCAAGATCCTGCCCACCGTCGTGCTGCTCATCGGCGCCTTCTACTGCCTGGTGCCGGTGGCCTGGGTCGTCGTGGCCGCCACCAAGTCCAGCGCCGAGCTGTTCTCCACCTTCACCTTCGCCCCCGGCACGGGCCTGCTGGAGAACCTGCACGACCTGTTCACCTACGGCGACGGCCGCTTCCTCACCTGGGCCGGCAACAGCGCCCTGTACGCCGGTCTCGGCTCGGTCGTCTCGACCCTCATCTCCACGGTGGCCGGCTACGGCATGGCCAAGTACGACTTCCGCGGCCGCAACGTCCTGTTCTACGCGATCCTCGCGGGCGTCCTCGTGCCCGGCATGACGCTGGCCATCCCGCAGTACCTGCTCATGTCGGAGATCGGGCTCGTCGGTTCGTACTGGTCGGTCCTGCTGCCCGGCCTTATCTCGCCGTTCAGCATCTACCTGGCCCGCGTGTACGCCATCGCGTCGGTGCCGGACGCGACCCTGGAGGCCGCGAGGATCGACGGCGCGAGCGAGTACCGCATCTTCGGCTCGATCGGGCTGCCCATGATGGTGCCCGGCATGGTGACGATCTTCATGCTGCACTTCGTCAGCACGTGGAACAACTTCCTGCTGCCGTACATCATGCTCTCCGACGAGTCGAAGTTCCCGATCACCGTCGGCCTCTACACCCTGCTCGCCAAGGGCTCCTCCGAGCCCGCCCTGTACGGCATCGCCATCGTCGGCGCCGCCGTGTCCGTCATCCCGCTCATCGCGCTGCTGCTCTTCCTGCAGCGCTTCTGGCGGCTCGACCTGCTCAGCGGCGGACTCAAGGGCTGACCGGCCGCCCGCACGAACCACCCCCGAACGGAAAGCACCGCATGCATCTTCACCATCTCCGAGCCGCCGGCGTGTCGGTGGTGCTCGAATGCCCGCCCGGCGCGCTCCCCGCGATCCTGCACTGGGGGCCGGATCTGGGGCCGCTCGGCGGCGACGACCTGGAGCACCTGGCCGCCGAGCTGCGGCCCAGGTCCGACCAGACCGTCGAAGTGCCGATCCGCACCGCGATCGTGCCGGAGGCGCGTACCGGGTGGATGGGGGAGCCGGGGCTGTCCGGGCACCACGACGGGGGGACCGGCTGGTCGCCCGCCTTCACCGACGTCACCTGCGAGCAGCACGGGCAGCGCGTCGTCGCCGCAGGCGGCGACCCGCACTCCCGGCTCGGCCTCACCGTCACCGTCGAGCTGGACCCGTCGGGGCTGCTGCGCGCCCAGGCCGAGCTGCGCAACGGGCACGACCTGCCCTACACGCTCGACGCGCTGAACCTCGTCTTCCCCGTCCACGGCAACCCCACCGAGCTGCTCGACCAGGCGGGCCGGTGGTCCAAGGAGCGCGTGCCGCAGCGCCGCGCCCTCACCGTGGGCACCCACCTGCGGGAGAACCGGCGCGGCCGTACCGGGGCCGACGCCGCGACCGTGCTGTTCGCCGCCACCGCCGGGATCGGCTTCCGTCGCGGCGAGGCGTGGGGCGTGCACGTCGGCCACAGCGGCAACCACCGCCACTACGCCGAGCGCACCGCCACCGGCCGCACCATGCTCGGCGGCGGCGAGCTGCTGCTGCCCGGCGAGATCGTGCTGGCCGCGGGGGAGACGTACCGCACTCCTTGGGTGTACGCCACGTACGGGCGCGGCCTTGATGAGGCGGCGCACCGCTTCCACGAGCACCTGCGCGCCCGCCCTGCCCACCCGGTGCGCCCCCGCCCTGTGGTGCTCAACACGTGGGAGGCCGTCTACTTCGACCACGACCTCGACCGGCTGCTCGAACTCGCCGACCGGGCCGCCCGCGTCGGCGTGGAGCGGTTCGTGCTGGACGACGGCTGGTTCCTCGGCCGCCGCAACGACGGCGCGGGGCTCGGCGACTGGTACGTCGACCCCGCCGTCTGGCCCGACGGGCTGCACCCCCTGGTCGAGCGGGTGCGCACGCTCGGCATGGAGTTCGGGCTGTGGGTCGAGCCCGAGATGGTCAACCCGGACTCCGAGCTGGCCCGCGCCCACCCCGACTGGATGCTCAAGGCGGGCGACCGGCTGCCCCCGCCCGCCCGCCGCCAGCAGGTGCTCGACCTCACCGACCCGGACGCGTACGCCTACATCAAGGAGCGGCTGCTCGCCCTCGTCGGCGAGTACGAGATCGACTTCCTCAAGTGGGACCACAACCGCGACCTCGTGGACGCCGGCTCCACCGCGCACGGCGGCAGGCCCGCCGTGCACGCCCAGACCGAGGCCGTCTACCGGCTGCTCGACGAGCTGCGCGCCGCGCACCCCCGGCTGGAGATCGAGGCGTGCTCCTCCGGCGGTGCCCGCGTCGACCTCGGCATGCTCCAGCACACCGACCGCGTCTGGGCCAGCGACTGCATCGACCCCGTCGAACGGCAGGACATCCTGCGCTGGACCGCCCAGCTCCTGCCGCCCGAGCTGATCGGCAGCCACATCGGCGCCGAGCGCTCCCACACCACCGGCCGCCGGCACGACCTGTCGTTCCGCGCCGCCACCGCGTTCTTCGGGCACTACGGCATCGAATGGGACCTCACCTCCCTGACCGGCGCCGAGCTGGACGAGCTGGCCGCCTGGGTCGCGCTGCACAAGCGCCACCGCGAGCTGCTGCACACCGGCACGATGGTCCGCGTGGACGACACCCCGGAGAGCGTGCGCGCCCACGGCGTCGTCGCCGCCGACGCATCGGAGGCCGTCTACGAGATCGCCGTGCTCGGCCGTCCCGCCACCTGGCCGCCCGGCCCTGTCCGGCTGCCCGGCCTCGACCCCGAGACCGTCTACCGCGTCCGCCCGCTGATGCCGTTCACCTCGCGCGGCGCCGCACCCGCCTGGGCCTCCGGCGAGCTGGAGCTGCCCGGCTCCGCGCTGGCCGCCGCCGGCATCGCCGCCCCGCCGCTCTTCCCCGAGCAGTCGGTGCTGGTGCACGTCGAGGCCGTCAGCACGACGGCATGACCGTGCGTATAGCGGAATTGTGGTGCACGTGTGGCGGGTGTTCCTAGGCTGGCGCACGCCAGCGAGGACCTGCGGAAAGGGGACCCTGACGAACCCACCCTGACGGCGTGCCGGGCCTCCGCCGCCGCGCCCCGCCGGACATCGGGGCGCGGACGCAGAGCCGGTGCACTCTGTGCTCTCCTCGGAAGGCGCGGCTGGTCGGCCCCACCCCCTCCACGGCCGGCCGCGCCGACTCCTCCCGGCGACCTCCCCCTTGACCGGCCAGGCGCCCGCCGGACTCGCCCTGGCCGGCATCTTCCGCCGGGAAAGCGCGCGGGCGCCCCGCAGCGGCGCCCGCGCCTCATTTCCGCGCGCCCGCGCGGCGGCTGTACGCGCGTTCGCTCCACGCCCGCGCGGCTTGCGGACGCGTACCCGCGCGCTTCTTCGTGTGCCCGCGCGCTTCTTCGCGCGCCCCGCACCCCCTTCTCGCGCCCGCCTCCTTCTTCAACAGCGCTCGGGATGCTGGGATGGAGGCAAAGACGCATCCTGGAATCGCGGGCGAAGGGCGGCGGCGCCGATGTCAGAAGCCTGGCTGTACGACACCATCGGAGCCGGCTACACCGCGACCCGGCGCACCGAGCCGCGCATCGCCGCCCGGATCCTGGCCGCGCTCGGCGACGCCGGGACCGTGCTGAACGTGGGGGCCGGTACCGGCTCGTACGAGCCCGCCGACCGCTACGTCCTCGCGGTGGAGCCGTCGGCGGTGATGCGGTCGCAGCGCCCGCCGGAGGCGGCCCCGTGCCTCATCGGCTCGGCCGCAAGCCTGCCCTTCGACGACGGAGCCTTCGACGCCGCGATGTCCGTCGCGTCCGTGCACCACTGGCCTGACCCGATCGCCGGGCTGCGCGAGCTGCGGCGGGTGGCGCGCCGCGTGGTGGTGTTCACCCACGACACCGGCCGCGCCGGATGGCTGGACCGGTTCTGGCTCACCCGCGACTACCTGCCCGAGGTGGCCGATCTGCTGATCGGGCGGCCGTCGATCGGCGAACTCGCCGCCGCGATCGGAGCCGGGATCGAGCCGGTGCCGATCCCGTGGGACTGCGCGGACGGCTTCTTCGAGGCGTTCTGGCGGCGGCCCGAGGCGTACCTGGAGGAGCGCGTCCGCCGCGGCGTCTCGGTGTGGACGAAGGCCGGCGCGGAGGCCGAACGGCGAGCCGTCCGGGACCTCCGCGCCGACCTGGACTCCGGCCGGTGGGCCGAGCGCAACCGGGACCTGCTCGGCCTCGACGCGGCGGATATGGGATTGCGCCTGCTCATCGCCTGACCAGCGGCATCAGGCGATCTTGCGGCGGTAGATGACCATGGCCAGGGCGTACGTCGCGACGAGCAGCCCCGCGCACCAGCCGACGGCGCTCCACACGCCGGGACCCGCCGGGTGCCCGGCCAGCAGGTCGCGGATGGCGTTGACGATCGCCGTCACCGGCTGGTGCTCGGCGAAGGCGCGTACCGGGCCCGGCATCGTGGCGGTGGGCACGAAGGCCGAGCTGACGAACGGCAGGAAGACGAGCGGATAGGAGAACGCGCCGGCGCCGTCGGCGCTCTTGGCGGTGAGCCCGGGGATGACCGCGAGCCAGGTCAGCGCGAGCGTGAACAGCACGAGCAGCCCCGCCACGGCGAGCCAGGCGGGCAGGCCCGCGGGCGAGCGGAAGCCCATCAGCGCGGCGACCAGCACGACCACCGCCAGCGAGATCAGGTTCGCCACCAGCGAGGTCAGCACGTGCGCCCACAGCACCGACGACCGGGCGACCGGCATCGACTGGAACCGCTCGAAGATCCCGCTCTGCATGTCGAGGAAGAGCCGGAACGCCGTGTAGGCGATGCCGGACGCGACGGTGATGAGCAGGATGCCGGGCAGCAGGTAGTCCACGTACGCGACGGGGCCGGTGTCGATCGCGCCGCCGAAGACGTACACGAACAGCAGCATCATCGCGATCGGCATGATCGTCGTGGTGATGATCGTGTCAGGGCTGCGCGCGATGTGCCGCAGCGAGCGGCCCAGCATCACGGTGGTGTCGGCGAGGAAGTGCCGGGTCATGTGGCCTCCTTGGAGCCGGCGCCGACGAGCGCGAGGAAGACGTCTTCGAGGGTCGGCTGCTTCTCGACGTACTCGACCTCCGCGGGCGGCAGGAGCCGCCGCAGCTCGTCGAGCGTGCCGTCCACGATGATCCGGCCCTGGTGGAGGATGGCGATGCGGTCGGCGAGCTGCTCGGCCTCGTCCAGATACTGCGTGGTGAGCAGGATCGTGGTGCCGCGTCCGGCGAGCTCCCTGACCGCCCGCCAGACCTCGACGCGCGCCTGGGGGTCCAGCCCGGTGGTGGGCTCGTCGAGGAAGATGACCGGCGGATCGCCGATCAGGCTCATCGCGATGTCGAGCCGGCGGCGCATGCCGCCGGAGTAGGTCGCCACCCTGCGCCCGCCCGCGTCGGTGAGCGAGAACCTGGCGAGCAGGTCGTCGGCGACCTCGCCCGGCCGCTTCAGGTGGCGCAGCTTGGCGACCATGACGAGGTTCTCCCGCCCGGTGAGCATCCCGTCCACGGCCGCGAACTGGCCGGTGAGGCTGATGGACGCCCGAACGTCGGCGGCCTGGGTGACGACGTCGAGGCCGTTGACGGCGGCGCGGCCGGCGTCCGGCTTGAGCAGCGTGGACAGGATGCGCACGATCGTGGTCTTGCCGGCTCCGTTCGAGCCGAGTAACGCGAAGACGCTGCCCCGCGCCACCTCGAAGTCCACGCCGCGCAGCACCTGCAGGTCCTTGTACGACTTCTCCAGGCCGCGCACGCTGATGGCGGGCCCCTGGTGGGTGGTCATGTCAGGTCCGTTCTGGGTCACGTCCGCCGGGTCACGGCCGGTCGTCGGCGACGCGATCGATGGCGTCGGCCAGCCGGTTGCGCTCGCGGCTCAGCCACTGGCCTTCCGGGTAGTTGCGCAGGAACGTCTCGGCGAACTCGACCGGGTCGTCCCCGACGATCTCGCGGACCGGCGTCCCGCTCGCCGCGCTCTGCTCGAAGAGGTCGGCGAGGTCCTCCAGCATCGCCAGCAGGCTCTCGCCGGTGCCGGGGCCGAAGTAGACCATGTAGCGCTGCAGCGCTTCGACGGCCGTGCGGTGGCTCGCGGGAAGCCGTTCGACCCGCGCCTTATAGTCGCGGTAGCGCTTTTTGTGCTCGAACGATCCGGTGAGCACCTCCACGTAGCGCCGCAGGCCCTTCCTGGGCTCGCCTTCCGTGGTCATGATGGGTGGCCTCCTTCGCGGAGCTGGTCGAGGCGTTCGGCGAGGAAGCTCCAGTTCCTCCAGAACTCGTCGAGGGTTTCGCGGCCCTGCGCGTTGAGCGTGTACACCTTGCGCGGCGGACCCTTCTCCGACGGGACTTTCTCCACGTCGACGAGCCCGCGTTGCTCGATGCGCACGAGCAGCGCGTAGACGGTGCCCTCGGCGATCTCGGAGAAGCCCTGGTCGCGCAGCCACGCGGTGATCTCGTAGCCGTACGCCGGGCGGCCGGACAGGATCGCGAGCACGATCCCCTCCAACGTGCCCTTCAGCATCTCCGTCAGCTGCCTGCCCATGGACGCCCTTCATCAGCTACTCAGCAATGTTAGGTACCGGTACATAGTAATGCTGAATACCGGCGAGAGCGCAAGCATCTTTTCCTGCGGACATGACGAAGCGGGCCCGTCCAGGAGCGGCACGTACCCGCTGTCGCGGCGCAGCTCGGGCGCCTGCTCCGCGCGGGACGCTCCGCCGATGTGGCGGGCGTGTGGCGGGCGAAAATTTTCAACGGCGACGGTGTGGCTGGAAAATATCGTGAGCAGAACGAGCAGAAGTCTGGATTTCCGGCTTGTCGCAGGTGACGATGCGATCACCGTCGTGATCGTCTCCTCACCCCCGTAAGCGAGACCCGCGAGGGTCTCGTACGCACGGCGCGCCGGGCACCGCACCCCTGCCCGGTCGGCGTCCCGAAGCACTGGAGAGCCCTCATGGATCTGCCAGACGAGTTAGCCCTGCCCGACTCCCGATGGACCGGCCTGCGCCAGAGGCCACCGGACAGTACCGACGGCACCGACGCCCCGGATCAGTCCTGGAACCGGTTCGCGACGGCGGAGGCCAAACCGCCCTCGCGCTGGCCCCGCAGATTAGCCCCCTTCCTCTCCGTCGTCCTGATGGTGGACATGGTCTTCGCCATGCCCGCCCAGGCCGAACCCCGTTCCGCGCCCGCCGTCCAGCGGGAGAAGCCGGTGACCGGCACCAAGGTCCCGGTCAAGCCACCGCTTCCCGACCCCGCCGCCAAGCAGGCGTGGCAGGCCGCGCCCGCCGTCAGCTGGCCCAAGCCCCAGAAGGCCGAGCTGGGCGGCGCCGCCACCGCCAAGACCACCGCGTCGGACTTCCCAGTCCGACTGGCACCACGTGCTGATAAGTCCGAGAAAGCAGCCAAATCTGGTGAGAGCGCCAAGGACGCCGCTCCCATCACCGTCGAGCTGCTCGACACCGACCTGCTCGGCCTGGCCATGCGCATCACGCCGGGACAGGGCGCCGCGACCGCCAAGGCGGCGGAGAAGACCCGCATCGAGATCGACTACTCCGGCTTCCGCCACGCCTTCGGCGGCGACTACGGCTCCCGCCTGCGCGTGGTGAAGCTGGAGGAGTGCGCGCTCACCGGTGCGGCGAACTGCGCCCCGCCGGAGCCCGTCAAGAGCGACAACAACGCCACCGCCGGCACGGTCACCGCCGAGGTCGAGACCAACGGCCTGTACGCGCTCACCGCCGCCACGTCGGGCCCGTCGGGCGACCACTCCGCCACGTCGCTGTCGCCCGCGTCCGACTGGAGCGTCGGCACCCAGTCCGGCGACTTCAACTGGAGCTACGACATGCGCGTGCCGCCGTCGCTCGGCGGCGAGGAGCCGGAGATCTCGCTCGGCTACTCCTCGCAGAGCGTGGACGGCCGTACCGTCTCCACCAACAACCAGACGTCCTGGGTCGGTGAGGGCTTCGAGCTGAACCCCGGCGGGTTCATCGAGCGCCGCTACAAGGCGTGCATGCTCGACGGCAAGAAGACCGGCGACCTGTGCTGGGACCAGGACAACGCCACGATGTCGCTCGGCAACTCGTCGGTCGAGCTGATCAAGGACGCCACCACCAAGCAGTGGCGGCCCAAGCGCGACGACGGCACCAGGATCGAGCTGCTCACCGGCGCCACCAACGGCGACAACAACGGTGAGTACTGGCGCGTCACCACGCCGGACGGCACCCAGTACACCTTCGGCATGAACCGGCTGCCCGGCTGGAGCAGCGGCAAGCCGGAGACCAAGTCCGTGCAGACCGTGCCGGTGTTCGGCAACAACAGCGGCGAGCCCTGCTACAGCAGCACCCCGGCCAACGCCTGGTGCCAGCAGGCCTACCGCTGGAACCTCGACTACGAGGTGGACACCCACGGCAACGCCACCACGTACTGGTACGAGCGCGAGACCAACTACTACGGCCGCAACATGAAGCCCGAGCAGGGCACCCAGTACGTGCGCGCCGCCTACCTCACCCGCATCGACTACGGCTACCTGAGCAGCGAGCTGTTCACCAAGCAGCCCGCCGCTCGCGTCGTGTTCGACGTGGCCGAGCGCTGCCTGCCCAGCGGCTCGATCACCTGCGCGCCCGACCAGCTCAAGAAGGACACCGCGAGTCACTGGCCGGACGTTCCGTTCGACCAGATCTGCGACAGCGGCGCCAAGTGCACCGACCGGCTGGCGCCGACGTTCTTCACCCGCAAGCGGCTCACCAAGGTCACCACGCAGGTGCGCGACAGCTCGGGCCAGTTCACCCCGGTGGACTCCTGGACGCTGACGCACAGCTTCCCCGCCTCCGGCGACGGCATGAGCCCGGCGCTGTGGCTGGCCTCCGTCCAGCAGACCGGGCACGTGGGCGGCACGATCACGTTGCCGCCGGTGACGTTCACCGGCGTGCAGCTGCCCAACAGGGTCGACTCGAACGAGGGCCGCGCCCCGCTGGTCAAGTGGCGGGTGCAGGCCATCAACAACGAGTACGGCGGTGAGCTGCGCATCAACTACTCGGCGGCCGACTGCGAGCCGGGCGACGTGCCCGCGGCGGCCGACAAGAACACCAGGCGCTGCTTCCCGCAGCGCTGGGCGCCGCCGGGCGAGTCCGAGGTCACCGACTGGTTCCACAAGTACGTGGTCACCCAGACCATCGAGGTGGACCGGGTGGGCGGCTCGCCGAACGTGGTCACCGACTACGAGTACCTCGACGGCGCCGCCTGGCACTACGCCGACAACATCCTCGTCAAGCCCGAGCACCGCACGTGGGCCGACTTCCGCGGCTACGGCCGGGTCCGCGTCCGCCAGGGCGACGGCCAGGACGGCAAGCGCACGCTGACGGAGTTCCGCTACTTCCGCGGCATGCACGGCGACCGGCTGGCCGACGGCTCCAAGCGCAACGTCCAGGTGGAGGACTCCGAGGGCGTCAAGAAGGACGACCTCGACCAGCTCGCCGGGTTCGAGCGTGAGGAGATCCTCTACGACGGCGACGGCGGCTCGGTCCTGACCGCCACCGTCCAGGACGCCTGGTCGGCCAAGACCGCCGAGTCCACGCAGGGCGGCGTCACCAAGGCCGCGCACATGGTGCAGCCGAGCTCGATGGTCACCCGCACCGCGGTCTCGGGCGGCAAGTGGCGGCGTACCGGCGAGGACCGCACGTACGACACCAATGGCCTGCTGCTGCAGGTCGAGGAGAAGGGCGACCTCGCCACCGGCGAGGACGACCAGTGCATCCGCTACACCTACGCCCGCAACGACACGAGCTGGATGCTCGACTTCCCGAGCAGGGTGCAGAAGGTGGCGGCCGCCTGCGCGACCGGGCTGGCCAAGCTGTCCGCCGACGAGATCGTCTCCGACGAGAGGATCCAGTACGACGGCCAGTCGAACGGCCAGGCCCCGACCAAGGGTGACGTGACGGCGGTGCAGGAGCTCGTCTCGCCCGACGGCAAGACGATCACCGGCAGCGCCCACACGTACGACGTGTACGGCCGCGAGCTCACCGAGACCGACCCGGTCGGCACCAAGTCGGTCACCACCTACAGCCCGGCCACGGGCGCGCTGCCGACGGAGACGACCGAGACCAACCAGCTCGGTCACACCGAGCGCACGCTGCTCCAGCCGGCCTGGGGCGAGCCGGTCGCCGAGATCGACGCGGCCGGGCGGCGCGTGGACATGGAGTACGACGCGCTCGGCCGGCTGATCAAGGTCTGGCAGCCGGACCGCAGCAAGGCCGCAGGCCAGTCGCCCAGCACCGAGTACTCCTACCTGGTGCGCAACGACGGCCCGAGCGTCATCACCACCAAGACGCTCAACGCCGACGGCACCTACACCACCAGCCACGAGCTGTTCGACGGTCTGATGCGCGAGCGCCAGACCCAGGAACCCGCGCCCATCGACGAGACGGCGCCGGATCCGGCGCTGCGCGAGGGCCGCACGATCACCGACACCTTCTACAACTCGCAGGGCGAGGAGTCCAAGGCCAACACCGGCTACTTCGCCACCGGCAACCCCTCGACCGAGCTGCTCGGCGTGGCGGACACCGCCGTGCCCTCCCAGGTCGTCAAGCTCTACGACGGCGCGGGAGAGCCGAACGCCGAGGTCTTCAAGGTCAAGGGCGTGGAGAAGTACCGCGTCTCGGTCAAGGACGAGGGTGACAGGATCCACATCACCCCGCTGCCCGGCGACACCGCCACGACCAGGATCGGCGACGCCCACGACCGGCTCATCGAGCTGCGCCAGTACAAGGGCTCCACGCCGACAGGGGAGTACGAGTCCACCACGTACACCTATGACCGCGCCTGCCGGCTCGCGTCGGTGACCGACCCGGCGGGCAACGTCTGGCGGTACCACTACGACATGCGCGGCCGCCAGATCAAGACCGAGGACCCCGACAAGGGCGTCACGACCACCACGTACAACGACGCCGACGAGGTCGTCACCACCACCGACGCCCGCGGCAGGACCCTCTGGTACGGCTACGACGCGCTCGGCCGCAAGACCCAGATGCGCGAAGGCTCGGAGAACGGCACGCTCCTGGCGGAGTGGAAGTACGACGGGCTCGCCAAGGGGCACATGCACGCCTCCATCCGGTACGTGGACGGGCAGGCGTACAAGGCCGAGATCAACGCGATCGACGCCGACTACCGCACGCTGCGCCAGACCATCACCATCCCGGAACGGGAGGGCAAGCTGGCCGGCTCCTACCAGCTCAACACCCGCTACACGCTCGACGACCAGGTGCAGTCGATCAGCTTCCCGGCCGGCGGCGGCCTGGAGGCCGAGCAGGTCGTCTACACCTACGACGACCTCAACCAGCCGGTCAAGGTCACGGGCCTGTCGGCGTACGTGACCGCGGCCCGCTACAGCAAGCTGGGCGAGACGCTCCAGTACGAGCTGGGCGAGGGCAGCAAGAAGACCTGGCTGACCTACACCTACGACGAGGGCAACCGCAGGCTCACCAGCATGCGGATGGACCGGGCCGGGGCGTCCAAGAGCGACCTCGACCTGACCTACAGCTACGACGCGGTCGGCAACATCACCAAGATCGCCGACCGGGCCAACCAGGACACGCAGTGCTTCACCCACGACCATCTGCGCCGGCTCACCGCGGCGTGGACGGCCACCGATGACTGCGCGAGCGGCTCGCCGCAGGCGGACAAGATCGGCGGCGTGGCGCCGTACGCCGTCAGCTACGAGTACGACGTCACCGGCAACCGTACGAAGGAGGTCAAGCACGGCTGGGGCGGCACCGCCGACAAGGTGCGCACCTTCACCTACCCGAAGGCGGGCGAGAAGCAGCCGCACGCGCTGCAGAGCGTCGGCTCCGACGTGTTCGCCTATGACGAGGCGGGCAACACGATCAGGCGCAAGGTCGGCAACGCCGACCAGACCCTGGTCTGGGACGCCGAGGGCAACCTGGAGTCGGTGACCGAGGGCGGCAAGACGACGTCGTTCATCTACGACGCCGACGGCGATCGGCTGCTGCGCAAGACGCCGACCGACGCCACCCTCTACATCGACGACATGGAGCTGCGGTTCGACTACGCCAAGAACGCCGTCGAGCAGACCCGGTACTACACGATCGGCAACGAGGCCATCGCGGTCCGCACGCCGGACAACCAGGTCTACTTCATCGGCAACGACCACCAGGGCACGGCGCAGGCGATGGTGAACGCCGGCACCGGTGAGGTGGCCATCCGCAGGCAGACCCCGTTCGGTGAGGATCGCGGGACACCGCCACCATGGTGGCCGGGTGAACGCGGCTTCGTCGGCGGCACCAAGGACGCCACCACCGGGCTGGTGCACCTCGGCGCCCGCGAGTACGACCCCGCCAACGGCCGCTTCCTGTCGGTGGACCCGATCATCGACGCGGCGGACCCGCAGCAGCTCAACGGCTACGCCTACGCCAACAACAGCCCGGTGTCGATGAGCGACCCCGACGGCCAGATCGTCTGGTTCGTGGTCGGCATCGCCGCGCGGGTGGCCGCGCGGTGGGCGATCAAGAAGGCGGCCCAGGCCGCGGCGCGGCGGGCGGCAGCGGCGGCGGCCCGGCGTGCGGCGCTCGCGGCGGCCCGGCGCAGGGCGGCGGCCCTGGCCAGGAAGCGCGCCATCGAGGCGGCCAGGCGGCGCGCCGCGGAAGCCGCCAGGAAGCGGGCGGCGGCCGAGGCGAGGAAGCGCGCCGCGGAGGCGGCCAAGCGGCGGGCGGCCGCCATCGCCAGGCGTAAGGCGGCGCTGGCCCGGCAGCGGGCGCGGGCGGCGGCGGCCAAGCGGCGTGCGGCGGCGGCGGCACGGCGGGCGGCGGCGGCCAAGCGGCGCGCGGCGGCCGCGCGCAGGGCCGTGACCAGGCGGGCGAGCAAGCCCAAGACCACCTACCGGCACCGTCCGGCGGTCCGTCCGACCAGCCGCAAGGCCGTGCAGCGGCAGGCGCCGCCCAAGGCCCAGCGGACGCCGACGAACAGTTCCCAGCCGCGCGGGCTGACCGAGGCGCAGAAGCGCTCGATCGACCAGCAGCTCGGCCGGGTGCATCCCACCGGGTCGTACACCAGGGCGACGCCGAGGGAGGCGGACACCATCGCGCACCAGGGCACCGGCTGGGGCCCGGCGTCGAAGCCGTACGTGTCGGAGACGCCGCGCTCGGACCGCAGGGGCTGGGTGATCGCCTACCGCATCTGGGAGATCCTGCGGCCGCCGGCCACGCCTCCCTCCTGATCGATCGGATACGCAAGAGAAAGGACGCACCGAGCCCCCGCTCCGGACGGAACCCCCGTCCGGAGCGGGGGCTCCCCGCGTTCCGGCTCTTTCCAGGGCGGGCTCCCCGCGTTCACGGCCGGCTGTTTCACGGGCCGGGCCGGGCTTCGCGGGGGCCGGCCGCGTCCACGGCCCTCAGGAGCCGGGTGTGAGCAGTTCGTACGCCGCGTCGAGGGCGGGCGTGCGCGCCGCGTCCCGGGCTGCGGCGACGGCGGCCTTCAGGAAGGTGAGCCACAGCTCCACCAGGTCATCGATCGAGCAGGGCCGGCCGTCCCTGAGCCAGCTCAGCGCGGTCTCGTCGCAGGCCGCGGCGAAGCCGCGCAGCGGCAGCCGCAAAGCCGGCTCGGCGGGGTCGAGGCCGAGCAGCCCGCAGATGGCGGCGAGCCCTTCGCGGCGGGTCGCCTCGAACGCCTCCTGGGCGATGTCGGTGGCCTCCGCGCGGCGCAGGATCAGGTTGAGCGCGGCGTCCTCGTTCGCGGCGAGGAAACGCAGGTGGCCGGCCATATGGCGGCGCAGCCGCTCGACGGGGGCGCCGTCGTCGCCGATGGCGGCCGCGGCGCGCAGGCGGCGGTCGATCTCGCGGACGGTCTCGGCGTACAGGTTCTCCTTGCCGTTGAAGTGGTGGGACAGCAGTCCGTGGGCGACCCCGGCGGTGCGGGCGATGTCGCCGACGGTGACCTCCGCGTACGGACGCCGGGTGAAGTGCTCCAGCGCCGCCTCCAAAAGCTTGCGGCGGGTCTCCCGGGCGGCGAGCTGCCGCCGGGTGGGCGGCTTGCCTGTGACGGGCGGGGTCACGTCGTGTTCCTTCCGGCACTCGGGCGGAATGTCCGGCTCTCAGAGTAGCGGTGGCCCGTTGATTGACTGTCATTCATTGACTTATATTCAACGAAAATACGACCCTCTACGAGAGGAGCCCGCCATGGCTCTGGACCTGCCGCTGCCGTCCAAGGACAACCCGGTCTGGACGGCGGCCAACGGCTTCATCGTGCGCAAGGGCGACGGCGTGATCCGCCGTACCGGCCACGAGGTCTTCTCCGTCAAGGTCACCGGCGATCAGACCGAGGGCGCGTTCGCCTTCATGGACGGCATGATCGAGCCGGGGCACGGCAACGTTCCGCACGTCCACTCCGAGGAGGACGAGGCGTTCTACGTGGTCTCGGGGACGTTCGAGTTCATCAACGGCGACCGCAAGATCACCGCGAGCGCGGGCGACTTCCTCTACATCCCCAAGGGCACCCGCCACGGCTTCAGGAACGCCGGCGACGCGCCCGCCCAGCTACTCGTGTTCTACCTGCCCGCGGGCCCCGAGTCCTTCTTCCTGGCGTACGGCGAGACCGACGGCGAGCCACAGCCGTGGACGGACGAGAAGTTCAACGGCATGATCGACATCCTGGGCGCGCACAACATGGTGCTGCTGCCCACCGGCCACGACTGGGACTGACGCTCATCCGGCGGAGGGAGCCCGCCGGCGCTCGGCGAGCAGCATCGCCACCAGCAGCGCGACCAGGACCGCCAGCTCCGCCAGCCCCGCCCACAGGCCGGCCAGGGCGGCGGCCGGAGCGGCGACCGCGACCACGCCCTTGACCCGCGCCCAGGGCAGCTCCAGCACCCGGCGGAACCAGAAGTCGCCCGCCAGGTACAAGGTCACGCCCACCGCCAGCACGAGCGCCGCCGACGGCTTGAGCGGATCGACGGGATGCCCGATCACCTTCTTGATCCCGGCCGACACCGCCACCACGCCGAGCAGCATCGGGATGTGGCCGTAGAAGTAGGCGCCGAGGATCATCCTGGTCCGCCGCACCGGCTCGGTGGCGGCCAGGGTGCGCTCGGCGGCCGTCTCGTCCTCGCCCGCGAAGTACGCCCACCACAGGCAGGCCGCCAGGCACAGCGCGAGCACCCCCGCCGCGCAGAGGCCGAGGTCGACCGGCAGGTCCTTGGCGCCGATGCCGAGCGCCAGCATCGACTCGCCGAGCACCACGATGACCAGCAGCCCGTGCCGCTCCACCACGTGCGCGGCGCGCAGCGCGAACCCGCGCTGGCCGATGACGTACGGGCTGCCCCACAGCAGGAGCAGCGCGGCCGTCCACGGCAGGTACGACCAGGGCGTCTGGAGGAATCCGGCGACGCCGACCAGCGCCGCCGCGGCCAGGTTGAACGGCAGCACCCGCACGATCGCGTTGGTGGCCTGCGCGTAGAGCGCGCCGTGCACCAGGATCAGCAGCAGGTAGCCGGCGGCGAACGCGACCCCGCCGCCGTCGAACGCGCTCGGGATGGCCAGCGCCATGAGCAGGAACCCGGCCATGCCGAGCAGCACCAGGATCCGCCGCGCCGGACGGGCGGGCGGCACCGCGTTGAGCAGCCAGACGTAACCGGCGTACATCCACCACAGCACGCCGAAGACCAGCAGCGCCTGCAGCGCGCTCTCTGCGACGCTCACCGCCGGATGCCCGGGGCGGGGCTCCTCCATGCCCACCGTCAGCAGCGCGGTGAGCTGGGTGACGGTGAAGACGAAGACCAGGTCGAAGAAGAGCTCCAGGGTGGAGACGCGCAGGTCGGGCTCGTCGTCGGCGTCGCCGGGCCGCTCGGTGAACCAGTGGGGGAGCCGCATGCCGGGCCTTCCAGGAGGCGTGTAATCAAGTAATCGAGTGTCGCGGGCATCGTAGAGGATCACCCCGCATACCTCATTATCCGGACGAAAGCCGCGAAGATTGCCGGCGTTCCGCGCAACCCCCGGCCTCGCCGGGCCCATCCCCTCGTGCGGACCACCATCACCCGCCTGTACGTCACATGGCGGCAGGACGCCGGCCGCCGATCATGATCGGCAATCTTGACGGGTGCGGGCGTTTGCCCGCTTACTGGTGACCCGGAGTCCGATCCAGGGGAGGCCATGGCGGGAGCGACGTTCGGCATCCTCGGCCCCGTCCACGCGCGCCGGGCGGACGGGCGGGAGGTCGCACTCAAGGGCAAGGAGTACGCGCTGCTGACCGCGCTGCTCCTCAACGCGGGCGTGCCGGTCTCGCGCAGGCGGCTCATCGACGCCCTGTGGGAGACGCCGCCCGCCTCCGCCGTGCCCAACCTGCAGACGCACGTCGCGCGCGTCCGCAAGACGTTCGCCGCCGACATCCGGCTGTCCACCGTCGGCCCCGGCTACCTGCTGGAGGTCGCGCCCGGCGAGCTCGACCTGCTCGTCTTCGAGCAGGAGACGCGGCGCGCGCGTGCCGAAATGGAGCAGGGCGACCTGGCCGCCGCCGTGCACCGCTTCGAGCAGGCGCTGCGGCTGTGGCGGGGCCGCCCGGCCGAGGGCGTCCAGCTGCACGACTGGGCGCTGTCCCGGGCGGCCGAGCTGGAGGAGCGGCTCGGCGAGACGCGGCTCGACCGCGCCGAGGCGATGCTCGGCATCGGCCTGCACACCGAGGTGATCGGCGAGCTGCGGCCGTTCCTCGCCGAGCAGCCGCTCAGCGAACGGGCCTGGCGGCTGCTCATGCTCGCCTACGCGCGGGCGGGGCAGCGGCACCGGGCGCTGGAGGCGTACCGGCAGGCCCGCGAGCGGCTCGTCGGCGAGCTGGGCATCGAGCCGGGCGAGGAGCTGCGGCGGCTGCAGGCCGTCATCCTGGCCGACGCTCTCCCGGCGGCCGGGCCGGAGCGGCGCAGACCCGTCTGCCAGCTCCCGCCGGTGCACGCCGACTTCGTCGGCAGGCAGGCCGAAGTGGCCACGGTGACGGCCGCCCTGTCATCGGTGCGCGGCGACGACTCGTCCGCGCCGCCGGTCAGCGCCATCTCGGGTCCCGGCGGCGTGGGCAAGACCACGCTCGCCGTGCACGTCGCGCACCGGCTGCGCGGCGAGTTCCCCGACGGCCAGCTCTACATCGACCTGCGCGGGGCCGAACGGCACCCGCTCGACCCCGCCGAGGCGCTGGCCCGCTTCCTGCGCGCGCTCGGCCTGGACAGCTCGGCGCTGCCCGGCGATCTCGACCAGCGCGCCGAGCTCTACCGCGAGCGCCTGGCCGACTCGCGCTACCTCGTGGTGCTCGACAACGCCGCCGACGAGGCCCAGCTACGCCCGCTCATACCCGGTACGCGCGGCTGCGCCGTGCTCATCACCAGCAGGCACCGCCTGGCCGCGCTGCCCGCCGCGCAGCGCGTCGACCTCGACGTCCTGCCCGTCGAGGACGCGGTCGAGCTGCTCGGCAACATCATCGGGGCCGACAGGACCGCGCGGTCACCCGACGACGCCCGCGACCTGGTACGGCTCTGCGGCGGCCTGCCGCTCGCCGTGCGGATCGCCGGAGCCAGGCTCGCCGCCCGCCCCCACTGGAGCCTGGGCCATCTGGTCTCGCGCATGAGCGACGTCCGCGGCCGGCTCAGCCAGCTCTCCCACGGCTCCGACGAGGTGCGGGCCAGCATCGGCCTCGGCTACCAGGGCCTGCCGCCGCAGGCCCAGCGCATGTTCCGCCGGCTCGGCCTGCTCGAGGCGCCCGAGTTCCCGGTCTGGGCGGGCGCGGCGCTGCTCGACACCACCGAGGAGGCGGCCGAGCAGCTCATCGAGCAGCTCGCCGACGTCCGCCTGCTCGACGTGGCGGGCCACGGCGCCGACGGCGCGGTGCGGTTCCGCTTCCACGACCTGACCAGGGCGTACGCGCGGGAACGCGCCGAGGAGGAAGAGGACGAGCACGAGCGGGCCGCCGCGCTGCGCCGCGCGTTCAGCGGCTGGGTGGCGCTGACCCGGCATGCGCACGGCCGTCTGTGCGGCGGCGACTACCGCGTGGTCCACGGCGACGGCATCACCTGGCGGCCCGGCCAGGCGAGCGCCGACCGCCTGGCGGGCGACCCGCTGGCCTGGATCGAGGCCGAGCGGGCGAACGTCGTCGCGGGCGTCCGCCAGTGCGCCGCGCTCGGGTTCGGCGAGCTGTCCTGGGACTGGGCGACCAGCGCCATGAACCTGTTCGAGACCCGCGGCCTGCACGACGAGTGGCGCGCCACCCACGAGGCCGCCCTGCACGCCGCCCGCGCCTCCGGCGACATCCGCGGCCAGGCCGCCATGCTGCACGGCCTGGCCAGGCTGCGCTTCACCCAGGACGACCTGGCCGGCTGCGCGGCCGCGCTGGAGGAGGCGCTGGAGCTGTTCGAGAAGGCGGGGGACCGGCACGGGCACGCGCTCGCCCTGGTCACCATGGCCGAGGTCGACCGCATCCAGGGCCGCAACGCCGACGCCCTGGCCCGCTATGAGCAGGCCGCCGAAGGTCTGGCGCGGGCGGGCGACCGCAGCACGGAGATCACCGTGGTGCGCGGCATCGGCCGCATCCACTTCAACCAGGGCAGGCTGGAGCTGGCCGAGCCGTTCATCAGGCGGGCGATCCGGCTCGCCGACGACACCGGCGACGTGCGCTCGCGGGAGTTCACCAGGATCGTGCTGGGGGAGATCGAGCTGGCCCGCGGCGATCTCGCCGCCGCCGAGGGCAGCTTCCGCCGGGCGCTGGACGGGCTCGACACGCTCGGCTTCCCGAGCGGCATCGCGTACGCGGCCCTGGGGCTCGCCGAGGCGAGGCTGGCGCAGCACGACGTCGCGGGCGCCGAGCGGCTGCTGCGGCGCAGCCTGGGGATCTACCGCGACACCGGCGACCGGGTGGGCCAGGCGCGCGTGCTGTTCACCACGGCGGAGCTGCGGCGCAGGCAGCGCCGCTTACCCGAGGCCGCCGCCACGCTGCGCGAGGTCATCGGCATCTGCCGGGCCATCCCCGCACCGCGCCGCCAGGGGCTGGCGCTGCGCGCGCTGGGCGACGTGCATCGCGACAGGGGGGATCTGCAAGCGGCTTCTGACGCCTGGCGAGAGGCGCTGGAGGTGTTACGCGCGACGAACGCGCCGGAGGCGGCGGAGGTCGCCGCCCTGCTGGAGCCGCACACCGCTCAACAGCACAAATAAGGCGGTGGTCACGAGACCTCCGCCACTTTCACTGTATAGCAGATCGCCGGGCCTCATGAGAAATCGGAATGTCGTCCATACTTGCCCGTTGCCAGCCGCCCCGACGAACGATGGAGCAATGGACGTGCAGTATGTGCTGGGTTTCGACCAGGCCGACGCGACGGACGCGGCCCGCACCGGCGGGAAGGGAGCGAACCTGGCCGAGCTCTCCCGCGTCGGCGGCGTTCGCGTGCCCGACGGCTTCTGCGTGACCACCGACGCCTACCAGCGGGTCGTGGCCGCCGCGATCGGACCGCGGCTCGACCGGCTCGAAGGCGCCGACCCCGGCGACCGCGCCGCGATCGCCGCCCTCAGCGCGGAGGTGCGCGCGGCCGTCGAAGACCTCGACATCCCTGATGACGTCGCCGCCGAGATCGCCGCCGCGCTCGCCAAACTCGGCGATGCGACCCCCTGCGCGGTGCGGTCGAGCGCCACCGCCGAGGACCTGCCCACCGCCTCCTTCGCCGGCCAGCAGGACTCCTACCTCAACGTCACGGGCCTGCCCGAGATCCTGCGGCACGTCCTGCGCTGCTGGGCCTCGCTGTTCACCGAACGCGCGGTCACCTACCGCGTACGCAACGGCTTCGACCACCGCAAGGTGCGCATGGCCGTGGTCGTGCAGCGCATGGTGTTCCCCGACGCCGCCGGCGTGCTGTTCACCGCCGACCCCGTCACCTCCAACCGCAAGGTCGCCACGGTGGAGGCCGTGTGGGGGCTCGGCGACGCCCTCGTCTCCGGCCAGGTCACCGCCGACGTCTACACCGTCCGCGACGACCGCGTGATCTCCTCCGAGATCGCCGCCAAGACCAGCGTCGTCCAGGCGTCGCCGGAGGGCGGCACCAAGGACGTGCCGGTCGAGCCCGAGCGGCGGGACCGGCCGGTGCTCACCGGCGAGCAGGCCGTCCGCCTGGTACGGCTGGGCCGCCGCATCGAGGCGCACTTCGGCCGCCCCCAGGACGTCGAATGGTGCCTGACCCGCGACGACCTGCACATCGTGCAGAGCCGGCCCATCACCACCCTCTTCCCCATCCCGGAGGCCGGCGACGACGGCAACCACGTCTACCTGTCGGTCGGCCACCAGCAGATGATGACCGACGCGATGCGTCCGCTGGGCCTGTCGTTCTGGCAGCTCACCACGCCACGGCCGATGAAGGAGGCGGGCGGGCGGCTCTTCGTGGACTGCACGCCGCTGCTGTCCACCCGCTCGGGCCGCGCCGCGCTGCTCGACGCCATGCGGACGGCGGACCCGCTGTTCCACGACGCCCTCGAAACCGTCCTCGACCGCGGCTTCGTCCCGCTGAAGGAGGACGACGGGGCACCGCTGCCGCAGAGCCTCGCCCCGCGTGGCGAGCCCGTTCCGACCGACCCGGCCATCGTCACCGAGCTCATCCGGCGCAACGCCGAGTCCGTGGCGAAGCTGCGGCGCGAGATCACCGGACTGTCGGGGACCGCGCTGATCGACTTCATCCGGGACGACCTCGCCGAGCTGCGCCGCCTGCTGTTCGACCAGCGCAGCGGGCAGGTCATCATGGCCGGCATGGACGCGGCCGTCTGGCTCAACGAGCACCTCGACGAGTGGCTCGGCGAGAAGAACGCGGCCAACGTGCTCTCCCAGTCCGTGCCGGACAACGTCACCTCGGAGATGGGGCTCGCGCTCCTCGACGTCGCCGACGTCGTCCGCCCGCACGCGGAGGTCGTCGCGTTCCTCGACCGGGTGGCGGCCGAGGGCCGGCGCGGCAGCGATTTCCTGGACGAGCTGGCCGGGCTGCCCGGCGGCCCGGAGGCGCGCGAGGCCATCCTCGGGTACCTCGACGCGTACGGCATGCGCTGCGCCGGAGAGATCGACATCACCAGGACCCGGTGGAGCGAGAACCCCGCCGAACTGCTGCCCACCCTCCTCGGCAACGTCAGGAACTTCCCGCCCGGCGCGGGCAAGCAGCACTTCGAGCGGGGCCTGGAGGAGGCACGGCGCAAGGAGCAGGACGTACTGACCCGCCTGCGCGCCCTGCCCGGCGGTGAGCGCAAGGCCGAGGAGACCAAGCGGATGATCGACCGCGTCCGCACCTTCACCGGATACCGCGAATACCCCAAATTCGGCATGATCAGCCGCTACTTCGTCTACAAGCAGGCGCTGCTGGGCGAGGCCGGGCGCCTCGTCGCCGCCGGTGTGCTGCGCGAGCCGTCCGACGTGTACTACCTGCGCCTCGACGAGCTGCGCGACGTCGTCGCCACCGGCCGGGCCGACGCCGCGCTCATCGCCCGGCGGCGCGAGGAGTTCCGCGCCTGCCAGGCGCTCACCCCGCCCCGCGTCATCACCTCCGACGGCGAGACCCTCAGCGGCCGCTACCGCCGCGCCGGCCTCCGCCAGGGGCGCTGCCCGGCATGCCGGTCTCCGCCGGCACCGTCGAGGGCCGCGCCCGCGTCGTCACCGACATGGCCGAGGCCCGGCTGGAGACGGGCGACATCCTCGTCACCGCCTACACCGACCCGAGCTGGACCCCGCTGTTCGTGGCGGCCGCCGGGCTGGTGACCGAGGTCGGCGGGCTCATGACGCACGGCGCGGTGGTCGCCCGCGAGTACGGGCTGCCCGCGGTCGTCGCGGTGGACCGCGCCACCCGGCTGATCCGCGACGGGCAGCGCATCCGCGTCCACGGCAGCGACGGCTACGTCGAACTCCTCGACTGATCACTCAAGCCGGGGGCGCGGGCCGGGCGTCCGCAGTACGATCAACTGCTTCTTGCATTCCGCAACGTTTTCGCGGGAGGACATGCGAAATGGTCGATGACTTAGAGCAGAACGCGCCGGGCCGTCGTTCGATGCGGGGCCTGCGCGCCGGGTTCGCCGTGGCGGCCTGCGGCGTCGTGATGGCGCCGATCGTGATGGCGCCGATCGTGATGGGGGCGATCGTGGCCGTGCCGGCGTACGCGCGGCCGGAGCCCGCCGGCCGTACCGTGGCCGCCGCTGCCGCGCGGCCGGTGCCCGCCGCCGGCCGTATGGTGACCGTCGCTCCCGAGCGGCCGATCGAGAAGGCGTGGCCGAAGGCCGTGCACAAGGTGCCGCGCCGCCTGCCCGGCGGCGGGCTCGCGCGGCCCGTGACCATGCTGGGCGCCGGGCGGCTCCTGCTGACCTCCGAGAACCGTCACGAGAGGGCGAACGCCCTGTACGTCCGCCAGCTCCGCAGCGGCAGGACGGTGAAGCTCGCCGACATCCCCCTGCCCAAGGGCACCACGCTCTTCCCCTCCGGCTTCACCGTGGGCCACGGCAAGATCGCCTGGTGGACGGCGCGCGGGCGTACCGCCGACATCTGGGCCGTGCCGGAGAAGGGCGGCAAGGCGCGCAGGGTCGCCTCGGCCCCGCTGCCGCCGCCCTCGCGCTCCGGACACATCACCGGCCTGGCCGTCACGCGGAAGGGTTTCGCCTGGTCGGCGGGCGACTGGGGCGTCTTCACCGTCCCCGCCGCCGGTGGGAGGCCCCGGAGCGTCACGGGGACGAAGGGCCTGCACCTGATGCGCTGGCCGTGGGCGGGCTCGCCCGGCCCCTTCGACCCGATCAAGGCCCCGTACCAGTCGATCAAGAACGTCGAGACCGGCGAGACCCGCGCCGATCCCGCCTCGGGCACCGCCGTGGCCTGCGGCGTCTCCCGCTGCATCGCGCGGGCCGGCGATTCGCCCGCGGGACGTGTGCTGGGCCGCGACGGCCGCCCACAGGGCGCAGTGAACGTGGCCGGGATGCGGCCGCAGCCGCTGCTGCGCGACCGGTTCGCGGTGGCGCAACATCCCGACCGGGCCCTGATCCACGACCTTCGATCCAAGACCAGCGTCGTCATCAAGGGCATCAACACGCGCGTCGGCGACCGCACCGCTGCCGGCGACGACTTCGTGCGCTTCACCCGCGCCGACGGCGCCTACCTCATCGTCGATCTCGCCTCCGTGCGGTGAGGCCGGGCCGGGCTCGCGCGCTCCTCCCCGTGCGGTAGGCGCGGCTCATCCTCGCGAAGGAGGCCGAGACATACCCCTAGGGGGCATCGTGGGAAGGGCGACGGAAACGATCCGGCCGAAAGGAAAGAGGCGCGCGGATGTTGCTCATCGACGTGTACGTCCCCAAGGGAGCCTTCAGCGAGACGGAACGGCAGGAGCTGGGACGCCGGCTCATCGACACGTTCATGGTCGAGGACGACGGCAGTCACGCCGTCGAGGTGCTGAACGCCCAGCGCACGATCACCCAGGTGCTGGTGCACGAGCCCGCCACCTGGGTGCTCGGCGACCGCCCGGCCGCCGACCCCGCCGATCCGCCCCGCTACCTCGTCCGCGTCACCGTCCCCGCGTCGTGGCGCAAGGAGATGTGCGAGCCCGTCCCCGGCCTCGTCATGAAGGCGCTCGCCGAGACCGAGCGGGCGGCCGGGCGCGAACCCGGCCGCCTGGAGCGCGAGCCCCACGCGGTCGTCCTGCTCGAAGGCATCACCGAAGGCGGCATCGGCATCTTCGGCAGGTCGATGAGCAGCATGGACCTCATGGAGTACGTATCCCGCCCGTACCGCGACACTGCCAAAGAGGAAGGAGAGAGCGCCGAGCCGGAGACCGCGGTCGATCCGATCTGCGGGATGTCCGTGGTGCTGGACGACACCGCGCTCACCCTGGTGCACGACGGCGTGACGTACGGCTTCTGCAGCGGCCTGTGCCGCCGCGCCTACGCCGACGAGCACGGGCTCTCGCTCGCCCGCGACCGGCACGCGGACTCGGCCTGACCGCCACCGGGCGGGAGTCCAGGCGCGCATGGCGGACGGCACCCTGTCGCCCCAGCGGTGGAAGGGGACGAAGGTCGGCTCCACCGGGCGGCCCGGCCGGTCGTCGGCCGCCTTGCCGGTGCCCGACCCGGTCGCGCCGTCGCCGCCGTCGCCGCAGCCGCTGAGCGCGCACCGCCCGTCGGCAGCCCTGCCGCGAGCAGCCGCCGGGGGTGCGGGGATCTCTTTCGTCGACGGTGGTCTGCGCCAAAGAGCCGGACGCCGCGCACGGCGGCGCGGAACGGCGAGGCGGAGGTGGGATGGTTCCGGCCACCTTGGAATCCATCAGACAACTCTGCAAGGCATAGGTGCCATCTCGCCGGTTCCCGAGCGGATCCGGCCTGCGATGTCTCGGTGAAACCGCTGCTCGAATGCCGTCTGGTATCGGCTGCCTGTTGTGAACGTATCAGATATGTGTGAAAGTCCTAGACGTGGAAGGGTCGAGCAGCGGCAGGGAACCGGAAGGACCGGAGCCCGTGATGCCGCACCGGCAGGGGATCATGGTCGACACGAGTCGCGGCGGGAGAGACGCCGAGAGCGAGCAGAGCGGTGAGTCCCGCACCGCGAACGTGGTGCGGCACCTGGAAGCGCTCATCTTCGACGGCGACCTGCAGCCCGGCCAGTTCCTCCCCTCGGAGGGCGAGCTGGCCGCCGAGATGGGGGTCAGCCGGCTCACCGTCCGCGAGGGCGTCCGCACGCTGGAGGCCCGCGGCCTGCTCGAAGTGCGGCGCGGCCGCAGGCCCGCCGTCGCCCACCCCAACGCGGCGCCGCTGAGCGGCTTCTTCGCCGCCTCCCTGCGCCGCGACCCCCGCAACCTGCTCGAACTCGTCGAAGTGCGGCTCGCTCTGGAGGTCCACGCCACCACGCTCGCCGCCCAGCACGCCACCCGCACCGCGCTGACCTCGCTGGAGCTGGCCTTCGACACGATGCGCCAGGCCACCGACGAGGAGTCGTTCAACCAGGCGGACGTGCGCTTCCACGCCATGCTCGCCGCCGCAAGCGGCAACCAGATGATCAGTTTCCTCATCGAGGCGATGGACGAGCCCATGCACGAGAGCCGGCTGCGCAGCCTGCGCGGTCACCTCGCCAGGGGCCGCTCGATGGACGACATCATGGACGAGCACGCCCGCATCCTGGCCGCCGTACGCGAGCGCGACGCCCGCGCCGCCGCCGAGGCCATGCGCGAGCACCTCGTCCAGACCCGCATGGACCTGCGCGCCTTCCTCGCCCTGCCCACCGGCGACGGCCAGGGCTGACCCCGAGCGCAAGCAGTCCCCAGCACTCCTGGAGAAAGATGAAGATCACCGCAGTCGACACCATCGTCGTCGGCACCCCGTGGCGGGAGCTGACGTTCGTCGAGCTCACCACCGACGACGGGCTCCGCGGCCTCGGCGAGGCAAGGATGCTGAACAAGACCGACACCCTGCTGGCCTGTATCGAGGAGATGTCGCGCCGGTACGTGCTCGGCAGCGACCCGTTCGACGTGCAGCGCCTGGCGTGGCGGTTCTCCTGGGAGGAGTACGGCCGGGCCGGCGAGGTCACCCAGACCGCCCTGGCCACCATCGACATGGCCTGCCACGACCTCATGGGCAAGCACCTCGGCGTACCCGTCTACCGGCTGCTCGGCGGGCGCTTCAGGGAGCGCACCCCCGCCTACGCCAACGGCTGGTACCAGGGCGAGCGCGACCCCGGAACGATCGCCGAGATGGCCGCGGGCGTGGTGGCGAAGGGCTACCGCGGGCTGAAGATCGACCCGTTCGGCGCGGCCACCGCCGAGCTGTCCGCCCCGCAGCTGCGCAGGGCGTGCGACATCCTCGCCGCCGTACGCGCGGCCGTCGGCCCCGAGGTGGAGCTGATGGTGGAGATGCACGGCCGCTTCACCGCCGCGACGGCCGCCAAGGTCGCCCGCGCCATCGAGGAGTACGACCCGGCCTGGATCGAGGAGCCGGTCCCGCCGCACGACGTGCCCGGCCTGCGCCAGGTGCGCGCGGCGACCTCCATCCCCATCGCCACCGGCGAGCGCGTGCACGCGGTTCCCGAGTTCCGCGAGCTGTTCGAGCAGGGCCTGGTGGACATCGTGCAGGCCGACCTCACGCACATCGGCGGCTTCACCGGGCTGCGCAAGCTCGCCGCGTGGGCGGAGGCGTACAACGTGCTGATCGCCCCGCACAACGTCTGCGGCCCGGTCGGCACGGCGGCCAACGTGCACCTCGCCGTCGCGTCCCCCAACCACAAGATCCTTGAGCACTTCAACGACTTCGCCGACCCGTGGGTGAAGGACCTCGTCCATGGCGCGCCCCAGGTGGACGCGGCCGACGGCTGCTTCGCGCCGCCCACGCAGCCGGGGCTCGGCGTCACGCTCGACAGGCAGGCGTGCGCCCGGCATCCGCGTACGAACGCGCACTTCAACCTCGTACGCGACGGCTGGGAACGCCGCGACGGCGCCGGTGCGACGGCGGTGACGGGGGTGGGGGCATGAGCGGCGTCGGCGGCGGCATGCCGCGCCCGGCCGAGCTGCTGGCCTCGCTCGGGCTGCCCGCGGGCGACCTCCACGACCTGCCCGCCTCGTCCAAGCGCTTCCCCGACGGGGCGCAATACCGCGTGGAGATCCCCAGCGTCGAGGGCCCTGAGTGCCTGGCTGCGGTGCTGGAGACGGCCCGCACGCTCGGCGTTCCGGTCACCCGCGTCTCCCAGGGCACCGGTGTCGGCCTGCTCACCGGCGACGAGCTGGCGGAGATGGCCTCGCTCGCCGCCTCCGCCGGCGTCGAGGTCAGCCTGTTCGCCCGGCCCTGCGCGGGCTGGGACGCCTCCGCGATGGCGCGCAGCACCGCCGGCTCGATACTCGCGCCTGCCGCGCGCGGTCAGGACCAGGTCGCGGCCGTGCTCGACGAGATCCTGCGGGCGGCGGAGCATGGCTTCCGCAGCGTGCTCATCGCCGACATCGGCGTCCTGTCGATCTTCGGCAGGCTCCGGGCGGCCGGGTACCTGCCGCCCGACATGCAGGCCAAAGTCTCGGTCATGCTGCCCGCCGCCAACCCCGAGTCGGCGCGCATACTCGAGGACCTGGGCGCCGACAGCCTCAACCTGCCCACGGACCTGACGCTCGCCCAGATCGCCGCCATCCGGGCCGCCGTGGACATCCCGCTCGACGTGTACGTCGAGGCGCCCGACAACGTCGGCGGGTTCGTCCGCCACTACGAGCTGCCCACGCTGGTCGAGGTCGCCGCGCCGGTGCACGTCAAGTTCGGGCTGCGCAACGCGCCCGACGTCTACCCGGCGGGCACCCACCTGCTGGCCACCACGGTGGCGCTGTCGCGTGAGCGGGTCCGCCGCGCCCGCCTCGGTCTCGACCTGCTGGCCCGGCACCGGTCCGATGTGCGGGGCACCGCGCCCGGGGACGAGGGCGCGCAACTGCGCATCCCGGTCCCCGCCGACCGCTCCTGACGGCACGCCGAGCCCTGTTGACGGCACGCCGAGCCCTGTTGACGGTGCGCCGAAGCCTGCTGACGGCACGTCGAGCCCTGTTGACGGTGCGCCGAGGTCCGCTGATGGCGCGCCGAGCCGTCCCGACGGCACGCTTGCCGCCCGCCCCGGCCCCTCTCATGCGGCCGGGGCGGCCGCGCGCGTGTCAGTCGTGGACCCCGGGCGGGCGTGCGCGTGTCAGTCGTGGACCCCGGGCGGGCGTGCGCGTGTCAGTCGTGGACCCCGGGCGGGCGTGCGCGTGTCAGTCGTGGACCCCGGGCGGGCGTGCGCGTGCCGGGCGTGGACCCGGGGTCGGCGGGCGTGTGCCGGGCGTGGACCCGGGGGCGGCGGGCGTGTGCCGGGCGTGGACCCGGGGTCGGCGGGCGTGTGCCGGGCGTGAACCGTGAGGCCGCCGGCGTGCGCGGGGCGTGCGCGTGTCAGGCGTACAGGAAGAAGTGTGTTCAGGCGTAGAGGAAGAAGTACCGGTAGCGGCTCTCCCACACGCACGAGTAGTCCTGCCACCAGTCCTGCGTGATGCCCTGGTGACCCACCCGCTCGCAGTCGGCGTAGTGCTTGAAGACGCCGACGAGCCGGTCGGCGGCCTGCGCCGGCGCGGCGCCGATGGTCAGCGACATCGCGAGCGCCGTCACGGTGGTGCAGACAACAGCGCGTGCCTTACGCATTCGTCCTCCTGGGGCTGGGGGTCGTGACGCCGGACATTATCACTTACCGAGCGCCGTGAGAATTGTCAGAGCCGATTCGACAGCGGCTATTCACGCGCTTTTTCTGGCGTGATCACCACGGGTGATGCGGGCGTCACTTTTCGGGGTGCCCGGCCGTCGTGTCATAACGGCCTGGAAATGCCTCGGGGGCGGGTATCCGACCGCCTGTGCGCGCCCGTGCTGATCTTGGCGCTCTGTGCCCACTAAGTACGCTTTATGGCGTTTTCTCGCCTTATTAGCGTGCAAGGCGGAGATCTTTGACCATTCTCGCTCTGGTGTCATATCGTCGCCCCGCCCCTATCGAGTGAGCCGATCATCCGGAGCCGCACCATGCACGCTCGACCCCGCACGGCCGTGATCGTCTGCATGGCGATGGCGCTGCTGGCCGCCGTCGGCTTCTCCGCGGCCTTCTCCCGGCCGGCTCAGGCCGCGCAGGTCATCACCGACATCGCCTATGCGCCCGCGCAGCCGACCGGCAGCAGGGGCCACCTGCTCGACCTCTACCTCCCGGACGCCGGCACCACCCCGAGGCCGCTGCTCATCTGGCACACCGGCTCGGCCTGGAGCAGCGACGACGGCAAGGAGGGCGCGGACGCGATCGCCGACGTCTTCGGCCCGCTCGGCTTCGCCGTGGCCGGCGTCAGCGTCCGCAGCAGCGCCCAGGCGACCTTCCCCGCCCAGGTGCACGACATCAAGGCGGCCATCCGATGGCTGCGCGCGAACGCCGCCACGTACGGGCTGGACCCGAACCGCTTCGCGATCGCCGGCGACTCATCCGGCGGCTGGCTGACGGAGATGACGGTCTTCTCCGGCGGCGTCGCCGCGCTGGAGGGCGACATCGGCGTCACCGGCGTCTCCAGCGCCGTGCAGGCCGGGCTCGCCTTCTACAGCCCCACCGACTTCCTGCAGATGAACGCCCAGAACCTGCCGGGCGGCGGCCTCGACCACGACTCGCCCGCCTCGCCCGAGTCCCTGCTGGTCGGCTGCGCCATCCAGACCTGCCCCCGACAAGGTCGCGCAGGCCAACCCCATGACGTACGTCGACGCGAACGACCCGCCGCTGCTGTTCCTGCACGGCCAGGCCGACTTCCTGGTGCCGCACGGGCAGAGCGTGCTGCTCTTCGAGCGCGTCAAGGCGCAATGCGGCCGCGCCACGTTCGTCTCGGTGCCCGGGGCCGACCACATGATGGACCAGATCATGGATCCCGCCCACTACGGCTCGGAGACCGTGCGCACCACGGCCGACTGCGGCGAGACCGCCGGCACCGGCACGCTCAACCCGACCTGGCCCAACTTCGTCACGTTCCTGCGCGGCGGGCTGCGCATGGGCACCTCCTGCGAGGTCTCCTACTCCACCGGCGCATGGAACGGCGCGTTCAACGGCAGCGTGACCGTCAGGAACACCGGCACCACCCCCGTCTCCGGCTGGACCGTCACCTGGATCTGGCCGGGCGACCAGCAGATCACCGACGCGTGGAACGCCGTCGTGACCCAGACCGGCGCCCAGGTGGTCGCCCGTGACGACGGCCACAATTCCTACATCGGCCCCGGCTCCAGCCAGAGCTTCGGCTTCTCGGCGACCGCCACCGGCTCGAACGAGCGACCGGCCGAGTTCAAGGTGAACGGCATCACCTGCACCACGGCGCCCTCCTGAGTGCCCGCCAGGTGAACGGCGCGCGCCTTAAGGCGCGCGCCCGCCGCCGCATGCATTCCTTCCGCCGAATTCCGCTCGGTGAAATTTGATCGACCCCTGTGGAAAATCGGATTTCCGCAATTCAACACGTTCGGGCGCGCGGCGGTCACGATATGTCGCCGACCAAATGCTGGACATCACCATTGCCTCGTTCGGCAGGCCGCCCCTATCCTTGCCGTGAAATCGGCCCGCCGGCCTATTCCGCGGTTTCCCACCCGCCGGACGGGCCCTTGAAATCCCCGGGCCCCGCGCCATTTCACAGCGGTCGCCTTCCCCTTCTCAGAAGGCCGCCGTCCGGGATCGTCGATGAATGAAGGGGACGTGTGCGCATCTCGAACATCTACGTCAGAAGCATCGGCGTCCACGTGCCGGAGAGCGTGAGCGTCGAGCACGCGGTACGCGAGGGCTGGTACCCGGCGGAGGAGGCGGAGCGGTTCCGCCAGCTCGGCGCGGCCGTCGCCGGTGACATGCCCGCACCCGAGATGGCGCGGCTCGCCGTGCTCGACGCCTACGACCGCTGGGGCGAGTCCGCGCCGCGCGAGCTCGATCTGCTGCTCTACGCGTCGGTCTGGCACCAGGGCCCCAACGGCTGGCAGCCCCAGCACTACCTCCAGCAGCACCTGCTCGGCGGCGGCGTGCCCGCGTTCGAGATCAGGGCGGGCTGCGTCGGCATGATCAGCTCGCTGGAGCTGGCGGCCAGCTACCTGCGGGCCGACGACGCGCGCGAGACCGCCATGGTCGTCTCCGCCGACAACCACGGCACCCCGCTGGTGGACCGCTGGCGGATGACGCCGGGCGCGCTCATCGGCGACGCCGCGGCCGCGCTCGTGCTCGGCAAGGACTACGGCATGGCGGAACTGCTGTCGGTCAACGTCGCCGTGATCCCCGAGGCCGACGCGGTCAACGCCGGCGCGTACCCGCTGTTCCCGCCGGACGCCACCGTCGGGCGCGGGCTCAGCTTCTCCGACCGGCATGAGGAGTTCCGGCAGCAGCTGCTCAAGAAGCAGGGCACCGGCATCCACCTGACCATCCAGAAGACGATGATGCAGCAGGTCGAGCAGACCCTCGACGAGGCCGGCATCACGCTCGGCGACATCACGCGGGTGGCGTTCCCGCACGGCAGGCGCGAGGACCTCGACGGGCAGATGGCCTGGCTGGGCATCGAGGAGGACCAGACGACCTGGGAGTACGGGCGGCGCGTCGGCCACTGCGGCGCCGCCGACCAGTTCATCGCCTTCGAGCACCTGCTCGCGACCGGTGCGCTGAAGCCCGGCGACCACCTGCTCGCGGTCGGGTTCGGCTCCGGCACGTCCGTCGCCGCGGCGGCCTTCCGCGTCCTGTCACCCAGCCCCGTCACGCAAGGAGCACGCGCATGACCGACGACCTCACCGGGAAGCTGGTCGCGTTCGTCCAGGACAACCTCGTCCAGGACGGCGACGACCTCACCATCGACGCGCACACCCCGCTGCTGTCCTCCGGGCTGCTCGACTCGCTGCGCACCGCGCGGCTGCTCACCTACCTCCGCAAGGACCTCGGCATCGCCGTGCCCGCCGCCAAGCTCGACCCCGAGAACTTCCGCGACGTCGCCACCATCGTCGCGATGGTCGCCGAGCTCGAAGCCGTCTAGCGGGGGAGCGTTCATGCGGTACGCCGACACCTACATCGCCGGCGTGGGAGCCTTCGTCCCGCGCACCGTCGTCAGCGTCGAGAAGGCCGTCGCCAAGGGCTGGTACCCGGCCGAGGAGGCCGACCTGCACCAGCTCGCCGGAGCGGCCGTGGCCGGCGACCTGCCCGCCCCCGAGATGGCCCTGCACGCCGCGCGCAGCGCCCTCAAGCGCAGCGGCCGCGCGCCGGGCGACCTCGGCCTCCTGCTGTACGCCTCCACCTGGCATCAGGGCCCCGACGGCTGGCCCCCGCACTCCTACCTGCAGCGCCACCTCGTCGGCGGCGACGCCCTGGCCACCGAGATCCGGCAGGGCTGCAACGGCATGTTCATCGCCATGGAGCTCGCGGCAGGACACCTCAAAGCCGGCCGGGCCGGCCCGCCGCCCTGCTGGTCGCCGCCGACAACTACGGCACCCCGCTCATGGACCGCTGGCGCATGGGCCCCGGCTACATCGGCGGCGACGCCGCCGCCGCGCTCGTGCTCAGCAGGGAGCCAGGTTTCGCGCGCCTCGCGTCGATCTGCACCACGACCGTCACCGAGGCCGAAGAGCTGCACCGAGGCAGCGAGCCGCTCTTCCCGCCCGGCGTCACCGTCGGCAGGAAGATGAGCTTCACCGCACGCAACGAGCAGTTCCGGCAGCAGATCATGCCCACCGGCGAGGCCACCGCCGCGCTCTTCTCCATCCAGCGGGCGCTGGAGGAGGTCGTCGAACGGCTGCTCGCGGAAAGCGGCATCACGCCCGCCGACCTCACCCGCGTGGCGTTCATGAACTACTCCAAAGAGATCGTCGAGCAGCGCTGCATGGCCCTGCTCGACCTGCCCATGTCCCGCTCCACCTGGGATTACGGCCGCACCATCGGCCACTGCGGCGCCGCCGACCAGGTCCTGTCACTCGACCACCTGCTGCTGACCGGGCGGCTCGGCCCCGGCGACCACCTGCTCATGCTCGGCACCGGGCCGGGCGTGACCGTCTCCGGCGCCGTCATCGAGATCATCGACACCCCTCAGTGGGCCTGAACATCGCGACACATCGAAGGGAAACCGACGCGCATGGCCGACAGCCCCCGCGCAGCCCGGCAGGAACCAGTGGCGGTGATCGGCATCGGCTGCCGCCTGCCAGGAGACGTGCAGGCACCGGATGAGTTCTGGGACCTGCTGCGCGCCGGCCGGAACACCACCGGGCCGCTGCCCGACGGCCGCTGGCGCCCGTACGAGCGGCGCAGCCCCGAAGACGCCGCCGCGCTGCGCGACGCCGTACGCTACGGCAGCTTCCTCCGCGACATCGAAGGCTTCGACGCCGAGTTCTTCGGCCTGTCGCCCCGCGAGGCCGAGCTGATGGACCCGCAGCAGCGCCTGGTCATGGAGACCGCATGGGAGGCGCTGGAACACGCGGGACTGCCGCCGCACACCCTGGCCGGCACCGACGCCGGCGTGTTCATCGGCGTGTGCACCGCCGACTACGGCGGGCGGCTGCTCGAAGACCTGCCCCAGATCGAGGCGTGGACCGGGATCGGCGCCGCCACCTGCGCCGTCGCCAACCGCGTCTCCTACTCCCTCGACCTGCGCGGCCCCAGCATGGCGATCGACACCGCCTGCTCGGCGTCGCTGGTCGCGCTCCACCTCGCCGCGCAGAGCCTGCGGCTCGGCGAGAGCGACGTCGCCCTGGCCGGCGGCGTCAACCTGCTGGCCACGCCGGGCCAGACCCTCACGCTCGGCACCGCGGGGGCGCTGGCGCCCGACGGGCGTTCGAAGTCGTTCGACGCCGCAGCCGACGGCTACGGACGCGGCGAGGGCTGCGGCGTGGTCGTGCTCAAGCGGCTGGCCGACGCCCGGCGCGACGGCGATCGCGTGCTCGCGCTCGTCATCGGCAGCGCCGTCAACCAGGACGGCCACACCAACGGCATCATGGCGCCCTGCGGCGAGGCCCAGGAACACGTGATGCTGCGCGCCTGCCGCCAGGCGGGCGTCGAGCCGTCCACCATCGACTACGTCGAGGCGCACGGCACCGGCACCCGGCTCGGCGACCCGCTGGAGGCCGCCGCACTGTCCGCCGTCTACGGCGCGGGCCGCCCGCCCGGCGACCCCTGCCTCATCGGCTCGGTCAAGTCCAACATCGGCCACCTCGAAGGGGCCGCAGGCATCGCCGGCGTCATCAAGGCCGTGCTCGCGCTCGACCGCGGCGAGATCCCGCCGACCGTGCTGACCACCCTCAACCCGGCCATCCCGTGGGACGGCTCGGGTCTGCGCGTGGTGACCGAGCCCACCGCCTGGCCGCGCCGCGACCACCCGCGCAGGGCCGGCGTCTCCAGCTTCGGGTACGGCGGCACGGTCGCCCACATCGTGCTCGAACAGGCCCCCGTCGTTCCCGAGCGGCCGGTGGAAGAGCAGACGGGGGAGCGGCTCTACCCGCTGTCGGCGGCATCCTGGCAGGCTCTGCGCCAGTACGCGGGCAGGCTCGCCGACCACGTGGACGGCGGGCTCGACCTGGCGTCGCTGGGACACACGCTGGCGCTGCGCCGTACCCACCTGGCCCGCCGGGCCGTCGTGGCGGCCGGTGGCCGGGACGAGCTCGCCGCCGCCCTGCGCAGGCTCGCTGACGACGTGCCCGCCGAGACCGTCATCACCGGCGATGTGCTGCCCGACCTCGGGCCGGGGCCGGTCTGGGTGTTCTCCGGGCAGGGCTGCCAATGGCGCGGCATGGGACGCGAGCTGCTCGCCGTGCCGGAGTTCGCCGCCCTGGTCGACGAGGTCGAGCCGATCTTCGCCGAGGAGATCGGGTTCTCGCCCCGCCAGGTCCTGTCCGAAGGCGACCTCGGCTCCATCGACCGCGTCCAGACGATGATCTTCGTCATGCAGCTCGGCCTCGCCCGGCTCTGGAACGCCTGCGGCGTCGCTCCCGTCGCCGTCATCGGGCACTCCGTCGGCGAGATCGCCGCCGCGGTGACCGCCGGAGCCCTGAGCGTCGCCGACGGGGCCCGCCTCATCTGCCGCCGCTCCCGGCTGCTGCGCCGGGCCGAGGGCAAAGGCGGCATGGTCATGGTCGGGCTGTCGTTCGAGGAGGCGTCGGAACGGCTCGCGGGGCGTACCGACCTGGTGGCGGCCATCGCGTCCGCGCCCGGATCCACCGTGCTCTCCGGCGATCTGCCCGCCGTCGAGGCCGTGCTGGAGGAGTGGCCCGCCGAGGGCATCGTGGTCCGGCGGGTGGCCTCCGACGTCGCCTTCCACAGCCCGCACATGGAGCCGCTCGCCGCCGAGCTGGCCGCCGCCACCGCCGGCCTCGCCTTCGGCGCGCCGCGCATCCCCATGTACACGACCACGCTGCCCGATCCCCGGTCCACGCCCGTGCTGGACGGTGCGTACTGGGCGGCCAACCTGCGCGACCCCGTACGCCTCGCCGCCGCCACGACGGCCGCCGCCGAGGACGGACACCGCGTGTTCCTGGAGATCTCGCCGCACCCCGTCGTCGCGCACTCCGTCACCGAGACGCTGTCCGAACACGGGTACGAGGACGTCTTCGTCGGCACCACCCTGCGCCGCAACCAGCCCGAGCTGCCGGCCTTCCACGTCGCGGTCGGCACCGCCCACTGCCACGGCGTCGAGGTGGACTGGCGGCGGCTCCACCCGTCCGGCGGGCTCGTCACCCTGCCCCCGTACGCCTGGCAGCGTCGCCGCCACTGGCGCGACCCCTCCACCTTCAACGACCGGCCCGGCCACGACCCCGCCTCCTTCACCCTGCTCGGGGCCGCGACCAGCATCGCCGGGAGCGGCACCCGCGTGTGGCGGACCAGCCTCCAGGACGCCGACCGGCCCTACCCGGGCAGCCACGCGCTCAACGGCGTCGAGATCGTGCCGGCCGCCGTCCTGGTCAACACGTTCCTGCGGGCGGCCGCCCGGTCGCCGGAGGAGGACGTCACGCTGACCGGCGTCGAGATGCTCCATCCGCTGATGACCGCCGAACGCCGGGAGATCCAGGTCGTGCACGACCCCCCGGCCGTCCGTCTCGCCGCCCGCACCCCCGCCGCCCCCGGCGAGCCGGAACCCGCCTGGCTGGTCCACGCAGGCGCCCAGGTCGCCCCCGCCCGCCCCGCCAAACCCGATGTCCTCCCGGACCCCGGCGCCCTGCGCCCCCTCGACCCCGGCTACGTACACCAGCGCCTCGCCTCGGTCGGCGTGCCCTCGACGGGCTTCGACTGGACCATCGACACATTGCTGGGCGGCGACGGCATCCTCCGCGCCACGGTCCGCACCGTCGCAGGGAGAGGCAGGAACGCGGAGGGGCCGGGGAGCTGGGCACCGGCGCTGGATGCGGCCATGTCGGTCGCGCCCTGTGTGTTCCCCGGCGACCCGGTGCTGCGCATGGTCGTACGCATCGACGAGGTCGTGCTGACCGGCACCCCGCCCGCCGCGGTGATCATCGAGGCGGCGATGGATCCGGCGGCCGGCGACACCGTACGGGCGCTGATCGCCGACGTGGACGGCCGCGTGCTCGGCCACCTCACGGGCCTGCGCTACCCGGTGATCGACGCCCCCGCCCCCGCCGACGACGACCTGGGCGGCCCCGCCGAGTCGTTCGCCGGACTGCCGCCCGAGGCGCTGCGCGAACGCGTGCTGCCCGAGGTCCGCGCGGAGATCGCCGCCGTCATGCGGCTCACCCCCGACGCTCTCGCGATCCGTCGTCCCCTCGTCGAGCAGGGCCTGGACTCGGTGATGACCGTCATGGTCCGCCGCCGCTTGGAACGCCGCTTCGGCTGCCGCCTCCCCGCGACCCTGCTCTGGCAGCAACCCACGATCGCCGCCATCGCCGCCCACCTGGCCGGCCTCCTCACGTCTCGCCGCGAGAAGCCGAAGGCGGAGGCGCCGCCTGCGGAGGACAGCGCCCCGGTGATCGCCGGCTGAGCGGGGCGGCCCGAGGACGGAGACCCGCCTCGGGCCGCCCTCCCGCTGCCACCCTCAGACCGCGCGAGCCGTCACACCTTCGAGTCCAGGCCGCCGTCCGCCGGAGGCGTTGCCGTGTTCCGCCCGAGCCGTCGAGTCGTCGTCAGCACGAGCCGGGCGTTGGCGGCTCGGGCCGAGTCGTCTGCAGGTTGCGTCGGTTGTCACCGGGCTGCGGCGGCCTTCTTGATGGTTTCGGCCACCTCGTCCGGGGAGACCTGCCAGGGGGCGCCGTGGCCGGGCAGGACCCAGGACGCCTTCAGGCCGGCGAGCCGTTCGAGTGAGGACAGCGCCATGGCCGGGTCGTCGGTGAAGGGCGCGGGCTGGGGGCCGACGCGGCCGGTGAGGACGTGCCGCGTGGTGAGGGCATCACCGACGAAGACCGCGTCGGCGATCTCCACGTGGATCGCCACGCTCCCCGGCGAGTGCCCCGGCAGAGCGATGATCTTCGGGCTGCCGGGCAGGTCGAGGACGTCACCGTCGTTGACCTCGATGACCTCGCGGACGTACTTCGGGCGCAGGCCGTTCTTGCGCAGGCCGTACGCGAAGAACTGGATCGTCGGGCCGATCCGCATGGGCGGCGTGGAGACCTTGGGCTTCTCGCCCGTACGGACCCGTACGGCGTCGCCGGAGTGCACGAACACCGGCACGCCGTGGGTGCTGCGCAGGCGTTCGGCGAAGCCGATGTGGTCGGAGTCGCCGTGCGTCAGGATGAGCCCGCGGATGTCGGCCACGGTCTTGCCGATGGCGTGGAGCTCCTGCTGCAGGTCCTGCCAGTGGCCGGGCAGGCCAGCGTCGATCAGCGTGATGCCCTCGGGCGTGTCGATGAGGTAGCACGCCACGATGTCGTTGCCGAGCCGGTGCAGATGGGGTGCGAGTCGCATGTGGGCCTTCTCTTCCGAGCCCCGAACGGGCTACCTTGATAGCTAAGGTAATTAGCCATCATGGCTAACGTAAATAGCTATCAGAAGGGTTGTTACGGGTGCCCACTCCCGAGAAGACCTCCCTGAGCAAGATCGTCGCTGCCGGACGCGAGCTGCTGGAGGAGGTCGGCCGCCAGGGACTGACGATGCAGAGCGTGGCCGAGCGGGTGGGAGTGCGGGCCCCATCCCTGTACAAGCGCGTCGGCAACCGCGCGGACCTGCTGCGGGCCGTCGCCGAGGCCACCATCAACGACCTGGTCGCCCAGGGCGAGGCGACCGACGGATCGCTGGAGGAGCTGGTGCGCTCCTACCGGCGCTTCGCCCACGCCCGTCCGGAGGGGTTCCGGTTGATGTTCGCGCCGGAGGCGCCGCGCGACGCGCTCGTCCGCCTGATCACACCGGTGCTGGAGGCGTCCGGGCGGCTGGCGGGGGAGGAGCACGCCCTGGAGGCCGCGCGTACGGTCACGGCCTGGGCCACCGGCTTCATCGACATGGAGCTGAACGGCCTGTTCCGGATGGGCGGCGACGTGGAGCGCGCCTTCGAGTACGGCCTGGCCGCCATCCTGCGCGCACTCAAGGACGGCCACTGACGCGCCGGTACGCCGCCGGAAGCGGATAGTTGCCCGCCACCTGGGGAAATGGGCAGATAAGGCCGTGCGTAACTGCGACCGGCACGCCCGCAAGGCCGGGCCGCCCAGCCGGCGGTGGAACGCGTCGGCGTCGGCGCCCGGCGTACAGGACGCTGACGCGGAGGGACGCTGACGCGGAGGACGCGGGCGTGCGGGATGCCGCGCACGCACCGCCTCGGGGGAGGAGGCGCAAGATGCCCGCATCGACCGTCGTCGGCTTCGACGGCTCGCGTACGGCGTGGTCGGCGCTCCGCTGGGCGGCCGAGGACGCCGCCCGCCGGGGGCTGGGCCTGCGGATCGTCCACGTACGCGAACCCTGGTGCGCCGAACACCCGATGGACGCCTCCGTCGAGACCGACACCATGACCGCACGGTGCGAGAGCATGCTCGCCGACGCCGCCGCGCGCGCCCGCGACATGGCGCAGGAGACGCCGATCTCGACGGCGCTGATCACGGGGGCGGTGACGGAACGGCTCGTGACCGAGTCGGAGTCGGCCGACACCGTGGTGGTGGGCAGCAGGGGACTGGGCGGGTTCGCCGGCCTGGTGCTGGGCTCGGTCGGGATCGGCCTGGCCGGGCACGCGGCGTGCCCTGTGGTCGTGGTCAGGCGGATGCCGCGCGCGCCGGGCGGCGACGTCGTCGTGGGCTTCGACGGCTCACCGGCGGCGGAGCGGGCCCTGGAGTACGCCGCCAAGCAGGCCGTCGCCCGCCGGACCCGCCTGCTCGCGCTGCACGGCCTGCGCTGCCCGCCCGCCGCTCCGCATCCCGCCGGGTTCGGCCCGCTGATGACGGTGGACGACGGCGATGAGATCGCCCGGCGGCTGGGGGAGTGGCGGGACACGCATCCCGGCGTGGAGCTGTCGGTGTCGCTGAGCTTCGAGCATCCGATAGCGGCCCTGTCGGCGGCATCGCGCGCGGCCGATCTCGTGGTCGTGGGCGCGGTGGGACTGACCGGGCTGCCGCCGGGGCGGCTCGGCTCGGTCGTGCACAGCGTCCTGCACCGGGCGCACTGCCCGGTGGCCGTGGTCAACGGCCCGAGCCCGTCGGCCTGACCGCACCCCGCCTTCCCACCACGTCGAGCGCCACGTCGAGTGCCGCGTCGAGCGCTCGCGCCGAAGCGCCGCGCCGAGCGCTCGTGCCGAAGCGCCGCGGCGTCCCCGCACGACGCCCTCACGCCGTACGCGGACGTACCACCGCGACCGGGCACACCGCGTGGTGCAGCAGGCCGTGGCTCACCGAGCCCAGTACGGCGGCGGCGAAGCCGCCCCGTCCTCGCGAGCCGACCACGACGAGTTCGGCCGAGGCGGAGGCGTCGGCGAGCGCGGCGACCGGGTGCGCCCGCACCTGCGACCCTTCGAACCGCACGTCGGGGTACTCGCTCGCCCAGATGTCCAGGCGTTCTTGCGCGGCATCGCGGTCCTCGTCGAAAGTGTCGGTGAACAGGTCGGTGAACTGCGGCCCGTAGGTGGCCAGCATCGGCTGCGACCAGGCGTACACGACCAGCAAGGTCGCGTCGCGGGCGCGGGCCTGCTCGACGGCGTAGCGCAGGGCCTCGCGCGCGGTGTCGGAGCCGTCGTCACCGACCACGATCTTGCCGTGCCCGGCCGTCTCCGCGCCCGCGCGTACGACGACGACAGGCCCTTCGGCGTGCCCGGCGACGGCGAGGCCGACCGAGCCGAGCGCCAGCCCCGCGAACCCGCCGACGCCCCGGCTGCCCAGCACGACGCAGTCGCCGGTCACCGCCTGGCCGAGCAGCGCCTCCACCACGTTGCCTTCGAGCAGCTCGCTGACCACCTCTTGCGCGCCCGCCGCGCGCGCCCGGTCGGCGGCGGCCTCCAGCGTGCCCTCACAGTACTTCAGGCCCTCGGCGCTGCCCCGCCGCTGCTCGCACACGTGCACCAGGCGCAGCGGCAGGCGTCTGCGCCGGGCGTCGGCGGCCGCCCATTCCACGGCCGCGTGGGACGGCGTGGAGCCGTCCACGCCCACTACGATCGGTCGGCTCACTCCACTCCTCCTCACGCGTGCCCGGCTGAGAAACGGCTGCCCAGGTACGCGGTCGCGAGCCTCACGGGACGGTAAAGGCTCGGCCCCGCCATGCTTGCACCGCGCCGGGTTTGCCGGGATGGCCGCTGGTCAGAGGGTGTCCATGGGGGACTCGTCATCGCAGGCACCGACGGCTCGGCACCCGCCACCGCGGCGGTGGAGTGGGCCGCTGACGACGCCAGGCGCACGGGCGCCGAGCTTCGCATCGTGCACGTGCTCGACCGCGGGCCGTACGCCATCGCCGGGGTGGCCGTCCCCATCGAGCCCGAGGACATCCTGATGCGCGCGGCGGAGAAGGTGGTCAAGCAGGCGGAGACGGCCGCGCGCGCCCGGCAGCCCGAGGTGCGGATCACCACGAAGGTCATCGAAGGCGTGCCCGCCGCCGTCCTGCTCGACCAGGCGCGCGAGGCGGATCAGCTCGTCATCGGCGACCGGGGGCTCGGCGGCTTCGCCAGGGCCATGCTCGGCTCGGTGAGCACGCGGCTGGCGGTGCACGCCCCGTGCACGGTGGTGGTGGTGCGCACCGAGCCCGGCGAGCCGTCGGGCGAGATCGCCGTCGGCGTCGACGACTCCGAGCACAGCGAACCGGCGATCGCGTACGCCTTCGAGCAGGCCGCCCTGCGCGGCGCGACCCTTCACCTGATCCACGCCTGGCAGGTCCCGGTGCACGCCTTCGCGCCCGAGATCTCGTACGAGGCCGACACGATCCGCGACTCCGTGCAGCAGATGGTCCGCTCCCGCACCGCGCGCTGGCAGGCCGAGCACCCCGAGGTGCGGACGGTGACGGACATCCCGTGCGCGCACCCCGTGGACGCCCTCACCGGCGCCGACTTCGACCTGGTGGTCGTCGGCACCCACGGCAGGGGACCGATCGGCTCGCTGCTGCTCGGCTCGGTCAGCAGGGGCGTGCTCCACCACGCGCGCCGCGCCGTCGCGGTGGTGCGCCGCGCTGAGGAGGGGCCGTGAACGTCGAGTCGATGACCGCCGCGCACGCCATGAGCCGGATCCTGGTGGTCGTCGCGCCCGACGAGTCGCCGCTGATGGCCTGGGAACTGATGCGCCGCGCCGGCGTGCACCACCTGCCCGTCGTGGAGGACGGTCACGTGCTGGGCATCCTGACCCGCGAGCGGCTCGCCTCCTCCTGGACGTGCGAGCCGGACAAGCAGTCCACCCGCCCCGTACGTTCGCTGCTGCAACGCGTGCCGCTGCCCCGGGTGCGCCCCGACACGCCGCTGACCAGGATCGCCGCCCTCATGGTCGACACCTGCTGCGACGCGGTGCCGGTGCTGTCGGAAGACGGGCTGATCGGCCTGGTGACGGCGCGCGACGTGCTGTCGGCCGTCGCCGGGCGCATCCGTGACGTCGAGGAGCCCGGCGAGATCATCACCGGGATGTTCCGCCTCGAACCCCTGCTGCCCGGCAGGCGCCGCTAGGAGCCGGGCGGGGTGCGGGACCTTCGTCCCTCCGATCGGGGTCGTTCGCCGCTCACGGGGCAGGCGAGGACGAGGGAACGTAGGACGTGGAAGCGAGGTGGACGTCATGTCGATCCTGGTCAAGGACGTCATGGGCCGGGTGGCCATCGCCGTGCTGCCCGATGCGGCGTTCGCGGAGATCGTGGCCGCGATGCGGCGTTACGCGGTCGGCGCGGTCACCGTGATCGACGAGAACAGGCGCCCGATCGGCGTGGTGTCGGAGACCGATCTGATGCTCAAGGAGATCGACCCGGTGCGGCATGGCGTGTCGATGTTCGAGTCGCGTACGCAGCGCCGCGAGTACGACAAGGCCGCAGGCGTGACGGCGGGCGAGCTGATGACCGCACCGCCGATCACCGTCACCCCCGAGACCAGGGTGCGGGACGCGGCCCGGCTCATGCACGCCAAACAGGTCAAGCAGCTCCCGGTCGTCGATCCGGAGACCGGGCGCATCGTCGGCACCCTGCACCAGCGCGACGTGCTGCGCGTCTTCACCCGCCCGGCCGTGGAACTGGAGCGGGACGTGCGGGCCGTGCTGGCGGAGGACGGCACGTTCACGGTCCGGATCGACGGGGGCGTGGTGCGGCTCGGCGGCCGGGTGCGGCGCAGGTCGCAGGTCATCGCGGTCGCCGAGGCCGTACGCGGCGTCGAAGGCGTGGTGGACGTGGTCTGCGAGGTCAGCTTCGACGACGACGACCTCATGGCCCTGCCCCCGCTGCTGTAGCGGCAGGCCATCGACCTTGGAGGCAGCCATGAGAACCCGATCGCCGAAGCAGGCACTGGAGGCCGCGGTGGACGCCGGCCGCTGGGCGCCGTCCGTGCACAACACCCAGCCCTGGACGTTCGCCGTCTCCGGCGAGGAGATCGCGCTGCGCGCCGACACCGCGAGGCGGCTGACCGCCGAGGACGCCTCCGGCAGGGAGCTGCTGATCAGCTGTGGCGCCGCGCTGTTCACGATCCGCACGGTGCTGCGCTGCGAGGGCTACGAACCCGTCGTACGGATCCTGCCCGACCCCGACCGTCCAGCCCTGCTGGCCACGATCGCGCTGGGCGAGGAGATCGAGGCGGACGAGTCCACGCGGATGCTCTGCGGGGAGATCGAGCGGCGCCGCACCCACCGGGCCGGCTTCGCCGCCATGCCGGTGCCCGACCGGCTGATCGACGCGCTGGCCAGGAGCGCCACGGAGGAGGGCGCGCGGCTGACGCCCGTACGCGATCCGGAGGCGATCCGCGTCATCGCCGGGCTCACCCAGGCGGCCCAGGGCGTGCAGCGGCGGGATCGGCGCTTCGACCTGGAGGTCATCGCCTGGGCGCGCCCGCCGGGCAGCAACCGCGCCGACGGTGTGCCCGCCACCGCCTACCCGCGCGAACCCGCCCGTACCGAGCCCGACTTCCCGCAGCGCCACTACGCCTGGCGGCACGGCTGGGGCACGGAGGGCGCGCCCGCCGAGACGGAGACGGGCGTGGTGGCCGTGCTCACCACCCGGGGCGACGGCCGCGCCGACTGGATCGCCGCGGGCCAGGCGCTGCAGCACGTCCTGCTGCACGCCTCCGCGTACGGCGTGAGCGCCGCCTTCCACACCCAGGCGCTGGAGATGGACCCGCTGCGGGACTTCCTGCGGCGGGAGCTGCTGTCGGGGGAGCACCCGCAGATGATCATGAGGCTCGGCGTCACCTTCGACGACGTCAGGGACATGCCGCGCCGCCCGCTCTCCGATGTCCTGACATGACGCCACGAGTGAGACGACCCGCGCGGCGCCACGGAGGAGGTGCGTGATGGCCGGACATGTCGTGCTCGGCTACGACGGCTCGGACTTCTCCATGCAGGCCCTGGACTGGGCGCTCGACGAGGCGGAGCTGCGCACGCTGCCGCTGCTGGTCGTGCACGCCTGGCAGTGGCCGTACGGTGAGGCGGACGAGGAGGCCAAATCCCACCTGGGCAAGGCGGCCGAGCACGTGATGTGGCACGGCGCCGAGTGCGCCAGGCAGACCAGCCAGGGCCTGCGGGTCGACACCGACCTGTACGAGGGCTCCGCCGCCGAGCGCCTGGTCGAGCTCTCCAAGGACGCCGAGCTGATCGTGGTCGGCTCGCGCGGGCTCGGCGCGCTGCCCCGCGCGGTCGTCGGGTCGGTCGCCGAGTACACCGCCGCGCACGCCGCCTGCCCCGTCATCGTCGTCCGCGGGCCTGGACCGCTGCCGTTGCCCGAGAATCCCGGGCCGATCGTCGTCACCGGCCCCGAGCCGGACGCCGCCGTCCTGGAGTTCGCCTACCACGAGGCGCGGCTCCGGCAGGTCGCCCTGGCCGCCGAGGCGGACCTCACGGAGTGGGAGCGCGGCCATCCCGGCGTGCGGATCGAGCCCGCCGCCGACCACCCGCCCGCCACGCTCATGGTGGTTCGCCGCGCCCCGGCCGGCGGCCGGGCATCGCCCGCGACCTGCTGCTGAACGCACCCTGCCCCGTCGCGGTCGTGGGCGCCGCGGATCATGGAGGCTAGCCGGGCCGGCGGACCGCCATGACCGCGACGGCCAGCGCGCAGGCCGCGAACGCGCTCGCCGCGGCGAACGAGGTCGCGATGGCGTCGGCCAGGACGGCGGGGGAGCCGGGGGCGGCGTCGCGGACGGCGGCGCCGAACACCGTGACGAGGACGGCGAGCCCGAGCGAGCTGCCCGCCTGCTGCATGGTCTGGACGGTCGCGGCGGCCGCGCCGGTCTGGTGCGGGCGCAGCCCGGCGAGGATGAAGGAGTTCAGCGGTACGAAGGTGATGCCGATGCCGAGGCCGAAGAGGATCAACGGGCCGGCGATGCCGGTGGCGTACCCGGACATCGCGGAGAGCCGGGTGAGCCAGAGGATGCCCGCCGCGATCGCCACCGTGCCGGACGCGGTGACGGCCTTGGGACCGAGCCGGGACAGCAGCCACGGCACCGCGCGTGCGGAGACCAGCGCGGTGAAGGCCAGCGGCAGGAACGCGATCCCGGTCGCCAGCGGGGTGAAGCCTTCGACGGTCTGCAGGAACTGGGTGAGGAAGAAGAACATCCCCAGCATGGTCGCCGAGATCAGGAACATGTTGAGGTACGCGGCGGCGCGGTTGCGGTCGCGGAACAGCCCGAGCGGCAGCAGCGGGTGCGCCACGCGCGCCTCGGCGACCATGAAGAGGACCAGCGCGACGAGCGCGACGGCGAGCGCGGCCAGCGCGCTCCGATCGCCCCATCCCGCCTCGCCCGCGCGGACGAAGCCGTAGACCATCGCCGTCATGCCGGCCGTGCCGAGGACCGCGCCGGCCACGTCGAGCCCGGTCCGGTGCTTCGCGACGGGGCGCACGTACCGCAGCGCGAGCGCCACGATCACCACGCCGACCGGCACGTTGACGAACATGACCCAGCGCCAGGACGCCAGCGAGGTGAGCAGCCCGCCGAGGATCAGCCCGGCCGACAGGCTCAGGCCGGACACCGACGAGAAGACTGCGAGCGCCCGGGTACGCGGCGCGCCCTCCGCGAAGTTCGCCGCGATCAGCGCGTCCTCAGGTGAGCGGCTCTCGAGCAGCTCGCCGCCCCGCGCGCTGAGCCGGTCGAACCGCTCGCGCAGCACCGCGTCGATCAGCGCCTCGCGGGTGGGGAAGTGCCGGTACAGCGTGGCGATGCCGACGCCCGCGCGCTTGGCGACCTCGGTCAGCGAGGCGTTGACGCCCTGCCTGGCGAAGGCGTCTTCGGCCACGTGCAGCAGCCGCTCGTAGTTCCGGCGCGCGTCGCTGCGCATGGCGGGCGTTCCCGGGGAGTGATCGTTCATCGCGGGGTCTCAGTCGTGGTTGCGGACGTCGATGCGGCGCTTCATGAACTCCCACGCCGACTGCTTGGAGATGCCCAGCCCGCGGCCGATCTGCTCCGGGCCGGCGCCTTCTGCCTGGGCGGAGCGCATGGCGATCCAGCGCTGGGCGGTGAGCATGCCCATGAGGCCGGCGTTGGCCTGCAGCGCCTCCAGCGGGCCGATCTCCGGCAGTTCGGCGAGCCGTGCCTCCAGCCGTGCCGCCTCCCCGCCCCGCCCGGCCGTACGCGCGGCCTCCAGCGCGTCCTTGAGCCGGACCCGCTCCGGGAACGTTGCCCGGTTCTCCCGCAACTCGGTGCCGCGGTCGGTGTTGGCGCTCACGCCCGCCACCTTAGCCGAGCGGGGACACCGCCCAAGGGTGTCAGGTTGACCTGACACCATCGAAGCCCACCAGTACCGAGCGGTCACCGCTCCACGTCACCGTGGCCGGCGGCGCCACGTTCTCGGTGGCCACCTGCCGTATCGCTGAACCTCCCGCACAAGCCGCCGCCCGCATCGCACCGCGAGCCCGCCTGACCGACATCCCCGGCTGCCTCTCCTGGGCCGTCACCCCACCCGCCGGCGGCCCGCGCCGCCCGAGCCCCGCGAGCTGCACGGGCCGGCCGCCCGTACGGTCGAGTCCGGGCATCCGGCGACGGCGAGATCGTCGCCGCCGCCGACGTGCCCGGCACGTTCGGTGGCCCCATCGCCTCGGCCCGCCCCGTGGGGCCCTGGACGGACCCGTTGTCACCCTGCTCGGCGACGCCGTCCACACCATGTCGCCCGGCCGCGGCGACGGCGCCAACGTCGGGCTCCGGCGCACGGCCCTGCTGTCGGCTCTGCTGTCCGCCCGGCCCGGCGCGCGCTGAGCCTCCGCCGCATCCCTCGGCCCCATGCCTCAGCCGGGTCCGGTGGCCGGCGCGCACCGGCTGCGTCGCCGCCGGCCACCTCCAAGGCAGGCTCGTCCGCACCCCCCGACGTCAGCCGGGCGTGGACGCCGGCCCGAACGGGCGGTCGCCGCGCAGCGTGATGCGGTGCATGACCCGGCGCGCGGTGCCGTAGTCGCGGTTGGCGTAGTGGATCGTGCTGCGGTTGTCCCACATGGCGACGTCGCCGAGGCTCCAGCGGTGGCGGACGATGTGCTCGGGCTTGGTCAGGTGGGCGTAGAACAGGTCGAGGAGATGCCGGCTCTCGGCCTCGGAGACGCCGACGATGTGCGAGGTGAAGCCGGGGTTGACGAACAGCCCCTTCCGCCCGGTCTCCGGATGCACGCGGACGACGGGGTGCTCCACCGGGTCCAGCCGGGTCACGACCTTGCCGTCCCACTCGTTGCCCTTGCCGCCGCGCCGCTGGGCCAGGTAGTAGCCGAACTCGCGGTTGCCGTCGTGCACGGCGGTGAGCTGGTCGGCCAGCCGCTGGACAGGCGCGGACAGCGAGTCGTAGGCGAGCTGGCTGTCGGCCCAGCTCGTGTCGCCGCCGGTGGGCGGCAGGATCACGGCCCGCAGGATCGAGCCGAGCGGCGGCCGGGGCATGAAGGTGACGTCGGTGTGCCAGACGTCGGCGAAGCCGTCGTCGGCGCTGTCGAGCGCGTAGATCTCCGGATGCGCCTCGTCCACGCCGGCGACCACCGGATGTGAGGCGGTCAGCTCGCCGAGCCGGCGGCCGAGCGCGACCTGGCCGTCCTCGTCGAGGTTCTGGCCGGAGAAGAAGAGCACCTTGCGCTCCACGAGCGCGGCGCGTACGGCGGCCAGCTCCTCGTCGGAGGCGGTCGCCAGGTCGAGCCCTTCGACGCGGGCGCCGAAGTGCGGTCCGAGCGGCTGCAGGTTCAGCTGGGTGTCGGTCGGCGTGGACATGGTGCGCTCCTGTTCTGTGACGGCCATCCGGCGGCTTGACGGACGGCGTGGCTGACGGTGGCCCGCAGGGCGGAGCAGGCGGGGAACGCGCGCGGCCGGATTCCGCGGGCCGCGGTCCGCCGTCGCCGGGTGGCGGGCTCGGGTGCGCCGCCGGGGACGGTCGTCCGCGGCGGCGCCGCCGCGGTCACCACGCCGGGCGCCTGGTCGGAGGCTTCATGACCGTGAAGCTACGGCGGCCTCCGAGCAAAGTCAACAATTCCTACTAGCTTTATAGGTTATACTCGTGGCACCGGGTACTGAAGCCCGCTCAGGACTCGACCGAGACTTACAGGCGCGGGCCGGCGATGAAAGCACCTGTGATTGCCGACCACCCTCCGGCGGCTCTATGAGCGCGCGCGGCCACGACGAGGCCCGCCGCCTTCTCCATCAAACCTACGGAAATAATCGGAAAAGCCTGCGAAATGTGTCCTATGTGTGCCAGAGTCCGGTCATGAGCCTGGACGAGCTGCGCCCCATGAGTGCTCGTGCCCACTCTCCGATGACGGCCGCCCTCTCCACGGCGCGCTGGATCAGATCCGCCGCCGTGGACGACGAGGACGGCAGGCACTGGCGGGCCAACCCCGACCGGCACGGCAGGTCGGCGGTGCCCCCGCGACCGCGATCCCTGTACTCGGGAGCTGCCGGGATCGTGCTGTTCTTCCTGGAACTGGCCGCCGCCACCGGCAACGACTCCTACCTGGAGGACGCCCGGTGCGGCGCGCAGTGGCTCGCGGCCACCTGGCGGCGCGAGGACGATCTGAGCCTGCACCACGGGCGCACCGGCATCATGGTCGCGCTCATGGAGGCCGGATGGGCGCTCGGCGACGAACGCCTCGACGCCGAGGCGGCGGCCATCGCCGAGACGATCGTCGACGGCGGTCGCACCCGCGTGGACGGCCCCGGCTGGACGTTCGACCCCGCGCTGAGCGGTGACGGCGGCATCGTACTCGGCCTGCTGCGCGCCGCCGCCAGGTTCGGCGAGCCCGCGTACGAGGCCGCCGCCGTCGAGGCCGGCCTGCGCATCGCCGGACTGCCGGTCCCCGGAGGCCGGCACGGCGGCCTCGACGGCCTGCCGTCCGACGCGATCTCCCCCGGCTTCCTCACCGGATCCGCCGGCATCGCCTTCCTCCTCGCCCGCCTGTACGGCGTGAGCGGCGACGAGCGCTTCCTGCGCGCCGCCCGCAGCGGCGCCGCCTTCATCCGCGAGGTGAGCGTCACCGGCGAAGGGCGGGCGCTGGTCCCGCACCATGTGCCGAGGACCGGGGAGCTGTTCTACGCCGGGTTCTGCTCGGGTGCGGCCGGTGTGGCCAGGATGTTCTACGAACTCCACCGGGTGACCGGCGACCTCGACGACCTCGACTGGATGGAACGGCTCGCGCTCGGCGTCGTCGACAGCGCGGCCCCGCCGCGCCGCACCCCCGGCTACTGGAACTCGGCCTGCCAGTGCTGCGGAACGGCGGGCCTGGTCGAGCTGTTCGTCGGGCTCTGGGCGATCACCGGGCGCGCCTCCTGCCTGGAGTTCGCCCGTACGCTCGCCGCCGACCTGGTCGCCAGGGCCGACGACCACGACGGGGGCGGCTACCGCTGGTACCAGGCGTACCGCCGGGTGCGGCCCGGCGAGGTGAGCGCGGACACCGGCTACATGGTCGGCGCGGCCGGCATCGGTGCCGCCCTGCTCCACCTCGACGCGGCGGGCCAGCCCGACCAGGCCCGCCGGGTGCTGCTCCTGCCCGACAACCCGTTCCCCGTCCTGCCGTTCCCGAGCGTCTCCACCGGGCACCCCTGACCGGCCCGGGAGTGCGCCTTCGCACGCGTGAACGGCACGCAGGCGCGCACGAAGCCGCGCCGGGCGTGCGAGGGGCCGCGCGAGGCTTCGCCGGGCACGCGTGACCGGCGCGGGAGCGCGTCCGCAACGAGGCTCCGCAGGACATGCGGGACCGGTGCGGGAGCGCGTCCGCAGCGAGGCCCCGTACGACATGCGGGACCGGCGGGTGACGGCCTGCCGTGGGGGCCGTCACCCGCCGGAGCTCAGGCGAGCAACGGCTCAGAACAGGCCGTTGACCGGCGGCTGCTCGCCGGTGAGGCGGTAGGCGCCGACCACGGCCGCCTTCCAGGCGCGCGGGTTGTGGTTGGCGACCGTCCTGGCGTTGCGCCAGTGCCGGTCGAGGTTGTGCTTGCGCGCGACCGCCGAGCCGCCGCCCACGTCGAACACCAGCTCCGACGCCTTCAGCGCCGACTCCGCCGCGACGAACTGCGCCTGCGCGACCTTCACGGCCGCATCGGTGAGCAGGCCGGAGTCCAGCCCGCCCGCCCACGCCCGGTCGATCGCCGACGCGGCGTGCAGGACCGCGGACTCGGCGGCGTAGGCGCGGGCGGAGATCTCGCCGACGGTGTGCCGCACGTACGGATCGTCGACCGACCGTGCGACGCCGCTGTGCTGGATCGGCCGGGCCCGCTCACGGGTGAAGGCGACGGCGTCGGCCAGCGCGCCCCTCGCGATCCCGGCCAGCACGCCGGCCAGGTAGAGCTGCATGAACGCGCTGACGGGGGAGCGGCCCCCGCCGCCGGGACGCGCGGCGATCTCCTCCGGCGCCACCTTGACCCCGTTCAGCAGGGTCGTCCCGCTGGCCGTGAGCCGCTGCCCGATCCCGTCGAAGTCGTCGAGCAGCTCAAGCCCCTCGCGGTCGCGCGGCACGGTGAAGAACACCCGCTCGCCCGCGTCGTCCACGGCCGACGCGCTGATCCAGTCGGAGTACAGCGCGCCCGTGCTGTAGTACTTGCTGCCGTTGACGACGCCGTCGCCGTCGATGCGGGTGCGCACCTCGCCGTTGGCCCCGCCGATCTCCCAGCCCGCGTTGCCGAACACGTCACCGGCCAGGAAGCGCGGGAACCAGCGCTCGCGGTCGGCCTCCGGGGCGGCGAGCAGGTGCTCGACCCGGCCGTAGCTGGGGCGCAGCGCCTGGGCGATGTTGGAGTCGGCGGCGGCCAGCGAGATGAGGAAATCGAACACCTCGGCCACGCTCGCGCCGCCGCCGCCGTACGAGGCGGGGATGCGGAAGGTGAGCAGGCCGGCGTCGGCCAGCGCGCGGATCTCCCGGTGCGGCAGCTCGCGCTCCAGCTCGCGCCGCGCGGCCCCCGCCGCCAGTTCGGGAAGCAGCTCATCCGCCCGCTTCCGCAGCTCGGCCAGCGTCGACTCACCCGGCGCACCCTCGACCGGCGTGTCCCCGGCAGGCGCGCCCTTGGCCGGCGCGCTCGCGCTCGATGCGCTCTCGGCCGCAGCGTCCTGTGCCGTCGCGCCCTGTGCTGTCGCGCTCATCGGGCCCCCGCCGTGGCGAACGGGACGGACACGGGCTCGGCGCTCCCGGACTCGGCAGGATGCCGCCACAGGCCGCGCTCGCGCAGGATCGGCAGCACGCCCTCGCCGAACCAGTACGCCTCCTCCAGGTGCGGGTACCCCGACAGCACGAACTCGGTCAGCCCGAGCCGGTGGTACTCCTCGATCCGGTCGGCGACCTCGGTGTGGCTGCCGACCAGCGCCGTGCCCGCGCCGCCGCGCACGAGCCCGACGCCCGCCCACAGGTTCGGATAGATCTCCAGGCGGTCCCGCTTGCCGCCGTGCAGGGCGAGCATGCGCTTCTGCCCCTCGGACTCGCTGCGGTGCAGGCCCGCCTGCACCTTCTCCACGGTCGCCTCGTCGATGCCGTCGAGCAGCCTGCGGGCCTGCGCCCACGCCTGCTCGCTGGTGTCGCGGGTGATCACGTGCAGGCGGATGCCGTGCCGCACCGTACGTCCCTCGGCGGCGGCCAGTCCGTTGATCCAGGCGATCTTCTCCGCCACGGCGTCCGGCGGCTCGCCCCAGGTGAGGTACGCGTCCACATGGCGCGCCGCCACCCGGCCCGCGGCGGGGGATGAGCCGCCGAAGTACACCTGCGGCACCGGGTCGGGCAGCCGCGCCAGCCGCGCGTCCTCCACCCGCAGGTGCTCGCCGGTGAAGCTGACGCTCTCGCCCCGCCACAGCGCCCGCACGATGTGCAGGAACTCGTCGGTACGGGCATAGCGGGAGTCCTTGTCGAGGAAGTCGCCGTAGGCGCGCTGCTCGTGCGCCTCGCCGCCGGTCACCACGTTGAGCAGCAGCCGCCCGCCCGACTGCCACTGGAACGTGGCCGCCATCTGCGCGGCGAGCGTGGGGGAGACCAGCCCGGGGCGGAAGGCCACCAGGAACTTCAGCCGCTCGGTGGTGCCGGCCAGCATCGCGGTGGTCAGCCAGGCGTCCTCGCACCAGGCGCCGGTGGGCGTCAAAGCCCCGACGAAGCCGGTCTGCTCGGCGGCCTCCACGATCTGGCGCAGGTAGGACAGGGTCGCGGGCCGGGCGCCCGAGGCCGCGCCCGCGGGAAGCCCGTGACCGCCGCCCACGATGTCACGGCTGTCGCCGTAGGTGGGCAGGAACCAGTGGAACGTCAAAGTCATCGTCTCTCCTCCGCGAGCACCTCGGTGCCGACGGCGATCACGTGGGTCATGTTGTTTCGCCCGTTCTGCGTGTTACGTTAGGGTTCACCGTAATCCCTGCAATGCAGGTAGGCAATGCCTGTTTAAGGACCTCCATGCTCACCCGCTCCACAACGCTCCTCGTCGCAGCCCTGGTCATGGCGGTTTTGGCCGGTTGCGGCGCCGACGCCACCCCGAGACCGGCCGCCGCCGGCTCCGGCCCGAAGCCCGGAGGCACGCTCGTGCTCGGGGAGAACGCCGACGAACCCCCCTGCCTCGACCCCCACCAGACGTCCACCACCAACACCACGGTCGTCAGCCGCCCGATCTTCGACTCGCTGCTGTGGCAGGACGCCGAGGGGAACATCAAGCCCTGGCTGGCCGAGAGCTGGAAGATCTCGGACGACGGCCTGACCTACACCTTCAGGCTCCGCCAGGGCGTGACGTTCCACGACGGGTCGGCATGGAACGCCGAGGCGCTGAAGCTCAACCTGGAGCACATGCGCGACCCGGCGACCAAGTCGCCGCTGGCCGCCTCGTACATCGCGCCCTACAAGGACGCGAAGGTCCTGGACGAGCACACCCTCGAAGTGCGGCTCGGCTCGCCGTACTCGGCGCTGCTGAACGTGCTCGCGCAGTCGTACCTGGCGATGATCTCCCCCAAGCAGCTCAAGGAGGCCCCGGAGAGCACCTGCGAGCACCCGATCGGGTCAGGACCCTTCGTCCTCGACACGTGGACCAAGGGCCAGAGCATCACCTACAAGAAGAACCCCGCCTACGCCTGGGGGCCGACCGGCCGTGAAGGGCCCGCGTACCTCGACCGGCTGGAGATCCGTTTCCTGGCCGAGGACGCCACCCGCTACAACGCGCTGCTCTCCGGCGAGGTGGACGTGATCGACAACACCCCGCCGGCCAACGTCGAGGACGTCAAGGCGAACCCCGACCTGACCTTCATCACGATCGACCGGCCCGGACATCCGTTCTCGGTCTGGCTCAACACCGGCCGCGCCCCCTTCGACGACCGCAGGGTACGCCAGGCGCTCACGCTGGCCGTGGACCGCAAGGCCATCATCGACAGCGTCTCCTTCGGCCAGTGGAACGTGGCCACGAACTTCGTCACCGCCGCGACCCCCGACCACGCCGAGGGCGGCCGGATCGACTACGACCCGGCCCGCGCGAACGCCCTGCTCGACGAGGCCGGCTGGACCGCCAGGGACAAGGACGGCATCCGCCTCAAGAACGGCAGGCGGCTGAGCGCCGTCGCCATCGACACCGGCGTGAACCCGCAGAACACGCAGATCCTCGTGCAGACCCAGGCCGCCGCCGCCAAGGCCGGCATCGAGATCACGATCGAGAACGTCACCTCGCAGGAGTCGCAGGACCGCACCGGCAAGGGCGACTTCGACGTCTCCGTCGGCATCTGGACCACCAACACCGCCGACGTGCTGTGGATCCAGTACTCCTCCAAGAACATCACCACGCCGCAGCGGCGCGGCCAGAACATCACCAGGCTCTCCGACGACGAGCTCGACGAGCTGCTGGAGCAGGCCCGAGCCGCCAAGGACCCGACCGAGCTGTACGCCAAGGCGCAGGCCAGGCTGCTCGACCTGGCGCCCGCCATCCCGCTGTACGACCGGCCGAGCCTCGTCTCGGCACAGTCCCGGGTGCACGGCCTGACCTGGGATCACGCCTACGGCGCTGTCATCTTCCACGACGCATGGGTGAGCTGACATGACCAAGACCCCCCTCGCCGCGCTCGCGCTCGCGCTGCTGCTCGCCGGATGCGGCAGCGCGGCCGGGACCTCGGGCGGCACGAACGACGACCCCGGCACCCCCAAGTCCGGCGGCACCCTGATCCTGGGCGAGAACGGCCAGGAGCCGCCCTGCCTCGACCCGCACGGCAACGCCAGCTCCGACGGCCCGGTGACCACGGTCCCGGTCGCCGACTCGCTGGTGTGGTTCGACGCCGACGGGACGATCCAGCCGTGGCTGGCCGAAAGCTGGGAGGTCTCCGACGACGGCCTGACCTACACCTTCAAGCTCCGCAAAGGCGTGAGATTTCACGACGGAGCGGCCTGGAACGCCGAGGCGCTGAAGACCAACTTCGAGCACATGCGCGACCCGGCGACCAAGTCCCCGCTGGCCGCTTCCTACATCGCGCCCTACAAGGACGCGAAGGTGCTGGACGAGTACACGCTCCAGGTGAGGCTCCGCTCGCCGTACCGGCCGTTCCTGGACATCCTCGCCCAGGGCTACCTCGGCATGATCTCGCCCAAGCAGATCAAGGAGGCGCCGGAGAGCATCTGCACGCACCCGATCGGCTCCGGCCCGTTCATCTTCGAGAAGTGGACCAAGGGCCAGAGCATCACGTACCGGAAGAACCCCGACTACAACTGGGGCCCGAAGAGCGCCAAGCACACCGGCCCCGCCTACCTCGACCGGCTGGAGATCCGCTTCCTCGCCGAGGACGGCACCCGCTACAACGCGCTCGCCTCCGGCGAGGTGCACGCGATCGACTTCACCCCGCCGCAGAACGTCGAGGACGTCAAGGCCAACCCCGGCCTCGGCTTCCTCACGGCGATCCGCCCCGGGCACCCGATGTCGTTCTGGCTCAACACCTCGCGCCCGCCCTTCGACGACGTCCGCGTGCGCCGCGCGCTGCTCGCCGCCGTGGACCGCGAGGCCATCATCAAGGGCATCTCCTTCGGCCAGTACCAGGTGGCGCAGGGCTTCGTCACCACCTCGACGCCCGGCTACGCGCAGGGGCTGAGCGGCAGCATCAAGCATGACGAGACGCTGGCGAACAAGCTGCTCGACGAGGCCGGCTGGACCGCCAGGGACAAGGACGGCATCCGGCTCAAGAACGGCAAGCGGCTGACCGCGTACTTCCCGATCGCCGCGAACTTCCCCGCCCAGCGCATGCAGATCGCCGTGCAGACCCAGGCCGCCGCGCGGAAGATCGGCCTGGACATCCAGATCCAGACGCCGCCCGAGCAGGAGCTGACCGACCGCTCCATCAAGGGCGACTACGACCTCAGCTCCGGCCTGTGGGCCACGAACACGGCCGACGTGCTGTGGATCCAGTACTCCTCCAAGAACATCACCACCCCCGAGCGGCGCGGCCAGAACGTCGCCAGGCTCAAGGACGCTCAGCTCGACGAGCTGCTGGAGCAGGCCAGGGCGGCCAAAGACCCGACCGAGCTGTACAACAAGGCGCAGGCCAGGCTCCTGGAACTGGTCCCCGCCATTCCCTTCTACGACGACCCGCGCCCGGTCGCCTACCAGAAGAAGGTCCGCGACCTCGCCTTCACGCCCGCCTACCCGTCGCCCTACTTCTACGACACCTGGCTGGACGAATGAAGACCCTGACGTTCATCGGATGGCGCCTGCTCGCCGGGCTCGGCGTGCTGTGGGGCGCGGCCACCCTGACCTTCCTCGTCGTGCACTTCACCCCCGGCGACCCGGCCGAGGCCGTCGTCGGCGGCGAGGGCGCCGCGCCAACCCCCGAGGTGCTCGCCCAGGTCAGAGCCGAGTACGGCCTCGACCGCCCCTGGTTCGAGCAGTACGTCTCCCACCTGTGGCGCATCGCGCACGGCGACTTCGGCACCTCCTACCGCCTGCACACCCCGGTCACCCAGGCCATCGGCGAGCAGGCCGCCGCCACCGTCGAGCTGGCCGTGGCGGCCGCCCTCACCGGGCTGTTCCTGGCCGTCGCCATCGCCCTGGCCACGGCGGGCCGCCGCCGCTGGCGCGGCCTGGCCTCGGTGGTGGAGCTGGTGGCGGCCTCGACGCCGACGTTCTGGCTCGGCATCGTGCTGCTGACCGTCTTCTCCTTCGGGCTGCGGCTGCTTCCCTCCACCGGCGGCCAGGGCTTCGCCTCCCTGGTGCTGCCCGCGCTCTGCCTGGCGCTGCCCATCGCGGGCGTGCTCGGCCACGTGCTGCGCGAGGCCCTGGAGGAGGTGCTGGAGGAGCCGTTCATCGTCAGCGCCCGCGCCCGCGGGCTCAGCGACACCGTCGTACGGCTGCGCCACGCGCTCAGGCACGCGCTGACCCCGCTGGTCACGATGACCGGCTTCTGGGTGGGCGCGCTGCTCGGCGGCGCCGTGGTCACCGAGACGCTGTTCACCCGGCAGGGCATCGGCCGCCTGCTCGTCTCGGCCGTCAACGCCAAGGACCTGCCGCTCGTGCTCGGCGTGGTGCTGCTGTCGGCGCTGATCTACGTCCTGGTCAACCTCCTGGTCGACCTGCTCTACCTGGTCATCGACCCCCGGCTGAAGGAGGCGGCGTGAACCGGATCGGCGTGTGGCTCGCCGCGGCCGTCCTGACCGTGCTCGTGCTGGCGGCGCTCGTGCCCGGCCTGTTCACCGGGCAGGACCCGCTCGCCGTGGACAGCGGCGCCACCCTCCAGCCGCCCAGCGCCGCGCACCTGCTCGGCACCGACGAGAACGGCCGCGACGTGTTCGCCCGCATCGTGCACGGCACCCGCGCCTCGCTGCTGCTCGGCTTCGGCGCGATCGCCGTCGCCCTGGTCTTCGGCGGGCTGCTCGGCCTGGCCGCGGGGCTCGGCAACCGGATCGTCGAGAACGTCATCATGCGCCTGTCGGACGTCGGCATGGCCTTCCCCGAGCTGCTGCTGGCCCTGGTCGTCATCACCGTGGCGGGCGGCGGCACCGGCAACGCCATCCTCGCCATCGGCGTGGCCAACATCCCGTCGTACGCCCGGCTCGTCCGCGCCCAGACGCTGGCGATCCGCCGGGCGGGCTACGTCGAGGCGGCGTACGCGCTGGGCCTGCCCGGTCCGCGCGTGATCCTCCGGCACGTGCTGCCGAACGCCGTCAAACCGGTGCTCATCCTGGCCACCATCGGCGTCGGCACCGCCCTCGTGGCCGGCTCCGCGCTGAGCTTCCTCGGCCTCGGCACGCCGCCGCCGGAGCCCGAATGGGGCTCCATGCTGTCCACCGCCCGCAACTTCATCTCCCGGGCCTGGTGGTACGGCCTCTTCCCCGGCCTGGCCATCACGCTGACCGTGATCAGCGTGACCGTGGTCGGCAGGGCGCTCAGATTGCGATCGGAAGGGAGGACCGGATGAGCCTGGTCACGGTGGACGACCTGCGCGTCGCCTTCGGCGGCACACCCGTCGTGCACGGCGTGTCGTTCGAGATCGGGGCGGGGGAGTGCCTCGCCCTGGTGGGGGAGTCCGGCTCCGGCAAGAGCGTCACCGCCCGCACGCTGGTCGGGCTCACCGGCGCGGGCTCCCGCGTCACCGCCGCCGGGCTGACCTTCGACGGCCAGGACCTGACCCGGCTGCGCGAGCGCGGCTGGCGGAGGCTGCGCGGCGGCCGCATCGGCTTCGTCCTGCAGGACGCCCTGGTCTCGCTCGACCCGCTGCGCAAGGTCGGCAAGGAGATCGAGGACGTGCTGGCCGCCCACACCGACCTGTCAGGCCCGGCCAGGAAGGCCAGGGTGGTGGAGCTGCTGGCGTCCGTGGGGGTGCCCGAGCCCGAGCTGCGCGCCGGGCAGCTCCCGCACGAGCTGTCCGGCGGCCTGCGCCAGCGGGCGCTGATCGCGACCGCGCTGGCCGCCGGCCCCGAGCTGATCATCGCCGACGAGCCCACCACCGCCCTGGACGTCACCATCCAGGCGCAGGTGCTCGACCTGCTGGCCGGGATCAAGGCCGAGGGCAGGTCGCTGCTGGTGATCAGCCACGACCTGGCGGTGGTGGCCCGGCTGGCCGACCGGGTGGCCGTCATGAAGGACGGCGTGATCGTCGAGCAGGGGCCGAGCAGTGAGGTGCTCACCCGGCCCGAGCACGAGTACACCAAGAAGCTGCTGCGGGCGATCCCCGCCGAGCACACCAAGGGCACCCGCCTGTCCGGCACCGTCCCGCCCGCGGGCGCGACCGGGCCGCGGCGGCCCCGCGGCGAGGTCGTGCTGCGCGCCAGGGACATCGGCAAGTCCTTCGGCGACCGGGTGGCCGTGAACGGGGTGTCGTTCGAGCTGCGCGCCGCCGAGACGCTCGGCATCGTCGGCGAGTCCGGCTCCGGCAAGACCACCACGGCCAGGATCGCGCTCGGGCTGACGCCGCCCGACACCGGCGCGGTCGAGGTGCACGGACGGCCGTGGACGCGCGGCGACCGCGCCCAGCGCCGCGACGTCCAGGTCGTCTACCAGGACACGCTGGCCTCCTTCGACCCCCGCCACACGGTGGCGAAGATCCTCGCCGAGGCGCTGGACGTGGCCGGCGTGCCGCGCGAACGGCGCCGCGCCCGCTCGATCGAGCTGCTGGAGCTCGTGGGGCTCGGCGAGGAGCACCTGGGACGCAGGCCGCTGAAGCTCTCCGGCGGGCAGCGGCAGCGGGTGGCCATCGCGCGGGCCCTGGCACCGTCGCCCTCGGTGATCGTCTGCGACGAGCCGGTCTCCGCGCTCGACGTGTCGGTCCAGGCGCAGGTCCTCGACCTGCTGGAGGACGTGCAGCGGGAGACCGGCGTGGCCTACCTGTTCATCTCCCACGACCTGGGCGTGGTCCACCACCTGTGCGACCGGGTGCTGGTCATGAAGGACGGGAGCGTGGTCGAGGAAGGGCCGGTGGAGACGGTCTTCCGCGAGCCCGCGCACCCGTACACGAAGGAGCTGGTGGCGGCGATTCCGAGACTGACGACGGCGGTGTGACATGGCACATGTGATCAAGACCGATGACGAGGCGATCGCGATCGCCCGCGAGCTGGCCGCGACCTTCGCCGAGGGAGCGGTGCGGCGCGACGCCGAGCGCGTCCTGCCCGTGGCCGAGCTGGAGGCGCTGTCCGACAGCGGCCTGCTCGGCATCACCGTCCCCGCCGAGCACGGCGGCCCCGGCGTGCGCACCGCCACGCTGGGCGCGGTCATCAGGGAGCTGTCGGCGGCCGACGCCAGCATCGGGCAGATCCCGCAGAACCACTTCTGGTACCTCGACTCGCTGCGCGAGCACGGCAGCCCCGAGCAGCAGGCGTTCTTCTACGCCGAAGCGCTGGCGGGACGCCGCTTCGGCAACGCCGCCGTGGACGCGCGCGGCCCCAATGGCGAGCGTGAGCGTGCCACCCTGCGCCCGCACAAGGACGGCTACCTCATCTCCGGCCGCAAGATCTACTCGACCGGCGCGCTGTTCGCCCACTGGATCCCGGTCACCGCGCTCGACGAGGACTCCCACCGCGTGGCGTTCGTGCCGAGTGACGCGCCGGGCGTCACCGTCGTCGACGACTGGGACGGCTTCGGTCAGCGCACCACGGCCAGCGGCACCGTCCTGCTCGACGACGTGTTCGTGCCCGCCGAGCACGTGATGCGGGTGAAGCGGGCCGAGGTCAGCACGTTCCGCACCTTCGGCCTGCTCATCCACGCGGCCATCGACACCGGCATCGCAGAAGGCGCGCTCGCCGACGCCGCCGCCTTCCTGCGCGGCTACCGAAGGGGCGGCTGGCCGGGCGCCCAGCCGGAGAAGGTGGTCGAGGACCCGGTCGTCATCCAGCTCTTCGGCGAGCTGGCGGTGCTCACCAGGGCGGCACGCGCGCTGCTGGAGAGCGCCGGCGACGCCGTGGACCGGGCCAGATCGGCGCCGCCCGAGGACTTCCCCGAGCTCGCGGCGGAGGCGGCCGTCGCCATGGCCGCCGCCCGCGCGCAGGCCGACCGCGCCGCCAACCGGGTGAGCGCCGAATGGTTCGAGCTGGCCGGCGCCTCCGCCGTACGCGAGCCGCTCGGCCTGAGCCGGCACTGGCGCAACGCGCGCACCCACACCGTGCACGACCCGCGCCGGGCCAAGGTGCACGACGTCGGCAACTACCACCTCAACGGCATCGCCCCCAGGAGCTATCCCCGATGAGCCGCATCATCCACTTCAACCTCTTCGAGATGAACTGCGTCGGGCACATCCAGCACGGACTGTGGACGCACCCCGACAACAACCGCCACCGCTACACCGACCTGGAGTACTGGACCGACCTGGCGAAGCTGCTGGAACGCGGCCTGTTCGACGCCGTGTTCCTGGCCGACGTGGTCGGCGTCTACGACCGCTACCGCGGCGGGCCCGAGACCGCCATCCGCGAGGCCGTGCAGATCCCCGCCAACGACCCGCTGCTCGTCGTGCCCGCCATGGCCGCGGTGACCAAGCACCTGGGGTTCGCGGTGACGTTCTCCACCACGTACGAGCCGCCGTTCGCGCACGCCCGCCGCATGTCCACCCTCGACCACCTGACCAAGGGCCGGGTCGCCTGGAACATCGTCACCTCCTACCTGCGCAACGCCGCGCGCAATTTCGGCCTGGACGACGAGATCGAGCACGACCTGCGCTACGAGATCGCCGAGGAGTACCTGGAGGTGCTCTACAAGCTGTGGGAGGGCAGCTGGGAGGACGGCGCGGTGCTGCGCGACCGGGAGCGGCACATCTACACCGATCCGGCCAAGGTGCACGCCATCGACCACGTCGGCAAGCACTTCCGGGTGGCCGGCCCGCATCTGTCGGAGCCTTCGCCGCAGCGCACGCCCGTGCTCTACCAGGCGGGCAACTCCGACCGGGGCAAGGAGTTCGCGGCCAGGCACGCCGAGGCCGTCTTCACCGGCGCGGCGTCCCTGGAGGCGCTGCGCGAGGACATCGCCGACACCCGCCGCCGCGCCGCCGCCTACGGCCGCGACCCGGACCACATCACGTTCTTCCCCAGCGCCTCCGTGATCGTGGGCCGAACGCAGGCCGAGGTGGACGCCAAGATCGCCGACCTGCAGCGGCACATCCGGGTCGAGGGCTTCCTCGCGCAGCGCGGCAGCGGCATCGACCTCGCGGCCTACGACCCCGAGGAGTTCATCGACGACATCGTGGCGCGCGGCGGCGACTTCACCGAGCGGGCCGTGCGGCAGCTCGTGGGCCGCGGGCTGCGGGTGCGCGACGTGCTGGAGTCCATCGGCCGCATCGGGCGCGGCCCGTTCTTCGTCGCCGGCACCCCCGAACGGGTCGCCGACGAGATCGAGCGCTGGGCCGACGAGACCGGCGCGACCGGGTTCAACCTCATGCAGTACCTGTCGCCGGGCACCGCGGAGGACTTCATCGAGCTGGTCGTGCCCGAGCTGCAGCGCCGGGGCCGCTACCGCACCTCGTACGAGGACTCGACGCTGCGCGAACGCCTGCTCGGCCCGGGCATCCACCGGCTGCCGGACAGCCACCCGGGCGCCGCCTATCGAAACCTAGTAAATCAGTAGGTTTTGTAGGTAGTATGCGGTGCATGCGCAATCGGCCCTCACGGTTGTTCCTGAATGTCATGGGCGTGCTCGTCCTCCTCATCGGCCTGGCCGCCTGCGGCGGCGAGGCGTCGCAGGCCGCGGGCCGCGACGAGCCGCTACGGGTGGGCTATCAGCGATTCGGCGCCCTCACCCTGGTCAAGGCCAGGGGAGTGGCGCCGGATGTGACGTGGTCGCTGTTCGAGAGCGGTCCTGCGGCGACTGAGGCGCTCAAGGCCGGCTCCATCGACGTCGCCTACACCGGCGAAGCGCCGCCGATCTTCGCCGCGGCGGGCCGGATCGACTTCAAGATCATCAGCACCTCGGAAGAGGTGCCGCAAGGCGAGGCCGTCCTGGTCAAGGAGGACAGCGGCATCATCGGCTTCGAGGATCTGAAGGGCAAGTCGATCGCGCTCAACAAGGGCTCCAACGTCCACTGGCTGCTGGTCCGGCTCCTCGAGAAGCACGGCATGTCGATCGACGACGTGAACGTGAAATACCTCAAGCCGGCGGAGGGGCGGCCCGCGTTCGACAACGGGCAGGTCGACGCGTGGATCATCTGGGATCCGTACTTCGCGCTCGCCGAACGGCCCGGCGTCAAGGTGCTCGCCGACGCGACCGGGCTGGCCGGCAACCGCGAGTACCTGCTCGCCTCGCCCGAGGCGCTGGAGACCAAGTCCGCGCAGATCGAGCGGCTGCTCAAGCAGCTCCGCGAGACCACCGACTGGGGCATCGCCCATCCCAAGGAGCGGGCCCAGGCGATGGCGCCCGAGCTGAAGATCCCAGAAGACGTCGCCGAGCGCGCCCTGGCCCGCAGCGCCAGGCCCATCGCCCCGGTCAACGCCGGCATCGGGGCGGAGCTGCAGCGCATCGCCGACGGCTTCACCGCGCTGAAGCTCATCCCCGGCAAGGTGGACATCGCCGGGCGGGTGGACGACAGGTTCAGCGAGGTGCTGCGATGACCGCCACATCCGTACGGCCCGCGCGCACGGAAGGCGAGCGCACCCGCGTGCGGCGCAACCGGAAAGCCCCGCGCGCCGCCCGCTGGCGGCGGGCCGTCACCCCGGTGCTCCTCGTGGTGGTCTGGGAGGGCTGCTCGCGGGCCGGGATCCTGCCGCCGGACAAGCTGTCGGCCCCCAGCGACGTGCTGGCCGCGGGCTGGCGGCTGGCCGCCGAGGGCACGCTGTGGGTCAACCTCGTCGACTCGCTGCTCAGGGCCGTCATCGGCCTGGCCGTCGGCGGCGGGCTCGGGCTCGCGCTCGGCTCGATCGCCGGGCTGCTGCGCATCGGCGACGACCTCGTGGACCCGCCGGTGCAGATGGCCCGCATGCTGCCCCATCTCGGCCTGGTCCCGCTGCTGCTCATCTGGGTCGGCATCGGCGAGCCGCTGAAGATCACGCTGGTCGCGCTCGGCGCGTTCTTCCCCGTCTACCTCAACACCTACAGCGGCATCAGGGGCATCGACGAGCGGCTGGTGGAGGCGGCGCGGACCTGCGGGCTGTCCGCCGCCGCCCGGCTGCGCCACGTCGTGCTGCCCGGCGCGCTGCCGTCGCTCTTCCTGGGCCTGCGGCTCGCGTTCGGCGCGGGCTGGCTCAGCCTGGTGGTCGGCGAGCAGGTCAACGCCGACAGCGGGCTCGGCTTCATGATGATGGAGGCCCGCGAGTTCGCCCAGACCGAGGTGGTCGTGCTGGGGCTGGTCATCTACGCCCTGCTCGGCCTGCTGTCCGATCTGGCTCTGCGCACGTTGGAAGGGAGGGCGCTGGCATGGCGGCGCGGTCTGGAGGCGAGCTGAGCGAGGCCGCACCCGCGGCGGACGCAGCGTCGGACACGGCGGTGGTCGACGCGCGGGGCATCACCCGCGCGTACGGCGACAGGCTCGTCCTCGACGGCATCGACCTGCGCATCGGCAAAGGCGAGGTGGTCGCGCTGCTCGGTGCGAGCGGCTCGGGCAAGAGCACGCTGCTGCGCATCATCGCGGGCCTCGACTCCGGCGCCGACGGCGAGGTGCGCACCAGCGGCCACATCGCCGTGGTGTTCCAGGAGCATCGGCTGCTGCCGTGGAAACGGGTCGCCGACAACATCGCGCTCGGGCTGCGCGGACCGGACCTGGCCCAGCGTACGGCCGCCGCGCTGGCCGAGGTCGGGCTGGCCGACCGCGGGCGGGCCTGGCCCGCGGAGCTGTCGGGCGGCCAGGCGCAGCGCGTGGCCCTCGCCCGCGCGCTGGTCCGCGAGCCCGACCTGCTGCTGCTCGATGAGCCGTTCGCGGCTCTGGACGCGCTCAACCGGCTCAGGATGCAGGCGCTGTTCTTCCGGCTGCGCGACGAGCACGACTTCGCCGCCCTCCTGGTGACGCACGACGTGAACGAGGCGCTGCTGCTCGCCGACCGCCTGCTCGTGCTGGAGGACGGGCGCATCGCCGAGGACACCGCCGTGACGCTCCCGCATCCGCGCGCCCAGGACGACCCGGCCTTCGGCGCGCTGCGCCGCCACCTGCTCACCCGCCTGCGCGTGCCCCTGCTCCCCGACCAGTCCTGACCCGGGGCCGGAGCGCCCGCCCCTCCTCCGGACCCGGGCGCCCCGGCCGGTCAGATCCCGGCGACGATCTTCTCCAGCAGGTGCGGGCCGCGCTCCGCGCCCTCGCGGTCCCGCTTGGCCACCTCCTCCCTGACGATCGGGATGACGTACCGGCCGAAGTCGATGGCGTCGCCGAGCAGGTCGTAGCCGCGCGCGGAGATGATGTCCACGCCCAGGTCGTAGTAGTCGAGCAGCGCCTTGGCCACGGTCTCGGGAGTGCCGACCAGCGCGTTGGAGTTGCCCTCGCCGCCGGTCGCGGCGGACGTGGGCGTCCACAACGCCCGGTCGAAGCGCTCGCCCCTGGCGGCGATCGCGATCAGCCGCTGCGCGCCGGTGTTCTCCGGCCCCTCGGGCGCGTGGCCGCGCGGCGGCCTCCTGGTCGCCCGCCGCGCCTTGATGGCCTCGACCGTGCGGTGCGCCTTCTCCCAGGCCAGCTCCTCGGTAGGGGCGATGATCGGCCGGAAGGCCGCCTGGATGCGCGGCCGGTCCGTACGGCCCGCCGCCCGCGCCGCCGCCCACACCGACTCGATCTGCTGGGCGGTGTCGGCGAGCGGCTCGCCCCACAGGCAGTAGATGTCGGCCTCAGCGCCGCCGGCGGCGTACGCGGCGGGGGAGGAGCCGCCGAAGGAGACGCCGGGACGCGGCCGCTGCACCGGGAAGACGTCGCTGACGTAGTCGTAGAAGCGGTAGTGCTCGCCCTCGTGGTCGAACGGCTCCTTGCTGGTCCACACCTTCTTGACGATCTGGATGTACTCCTCGGTCCGGCTGTAGCGCTGGTCCTTGGTCAGCGTGTCGCCCTCGCGGCGCTGCTCGTGGTCGTTGCCGCCGGTGATGAAGTGGATCGTCAGCCGCCCGTCGCTGATGTGATCGAGCGTCGCGAACGAGCGCGCGGCGTAGGTCGGGTAGGACACGTTCGGCCGGTGCGCGAGCAGGATCTGCAGCCGCTCCACCTTCGCCGCCAGCCAGGCCGCGGCCGGAGTGGGGATCGGCGTGTCGGACCCGTAGGCGAACAGGACCCGGTCCCACCCGTGGTCCTCGTGGGCGCGGGCGAGCTTGAGGGTGTAGTCCTTGTCGAACGACGGGCCCGAGCGGGCGGTGGTCTCCGAGGAGTTGTTGGTGTAGGCGATGCCGAGGAACTCAACGGGCATGGGTGCGTCCTTGTCGGAGAGCGGATCGATGGCGGGTGTACGCGGCCGCGAGCACGCCGCCGACCTCGGCGGTGCTGATGAGCACCGCCATGGTGGCCTGCGAGGCCCGCCCGCCGGTGACCTCGTCGGCGGCTCGCATGAGATATCGGGTGATCGCGTTGCCGGTGACGCCGTCGCGCTCCGCGGCGGCCGGCGCCTCACGTACGGCGGCCTCGGCCACGGCGGAGTCCACGGGGTCCTCGGCCGCGGGGTCCTCGGCCACGGGGTCCTCGGTCACGGGGGCCGATCACTTCTTTTCGGTCGGGCACGGATGGATCTCCCTCTGACGGAGACGGGCTGACAAGCCGGGCAGGGTGAGGCCCAGGAGCACGAGCACCACGCCGGCCAGCCTGATCGGCGCGGGCAGCGCGCCCTGCTGTATGCAGTCGATGACCACGGCGGACAGCACCTGCCCGCTGATCACCAGCACGGAGGCGCTCATCGCGCCGAGCCGGGGAAGACGTAGCTGTTGACCGCGACGAACAACGCACCGAACACGCCGCCCGCGTACGCGGCGATCGGCGTGTCCGTCACGTCCGGCCAGGTGCGCAGCACGAGCAGCACCGCGCTGAGGAAGACGAAGCCGACCACGTGGTTCCAGACGGACGCGCGGAACGCGCCCTTGCGGGTGCTGAGCCGGCCGTTGATCGTGCGGCTGGTGCCGATGAGGACGCCGTTGAACAGCGCCAGGGCGACGAGGAAGAGCATGGTCACGCCCCTCCCGCGACGATGAGGACGCTGCCCGCGAGCACGCAGGCCGCCACCGCCAGGTCCATGAGCGTGATCCGGCGCTGCGGCGTGTGCAGCAGGCCGAACCGGTCGGAGACCGTGCCGAAGATGATCTGTCCGGTGAGCATCAGCGCGACGGTGCCCGCCAGGGCCAGCTCGCTGTTGACCGCGATGGCCGACAGGATGACGACGAGAGCGCCCGGGATGCCGCCCAGGTAGTACCAGAGCGGCGCGCGGGCCGGGCCATCGCCGGTCGCCGGGTCGGGAGCCGGTGCACGGCGGGCGAGCGCCAGCGCCAGGAGCGCGGCCACCACGGCCCCGAGCCCGTGCGCGGCCCACGAGGCGTAGAGGGCGTCGGTGTACCCGGCGAGCACGGCGTTGGCCTGGGTCATCAGCGTGAGCAGCACGCCGCCGGCGATCGCGAGCGCCCAGTCGAGCGCGCGTCCCCCGCTCATCGGGCCTCCTCCCCGGCGCCCTGCCGCGATCCTGCGGCCTGCGGCGACCTGACGGTCTGTCGCGATTCGGCGGCCTGCGGCGACCTGACGGTCTGTCGCGATTCGGCGGTCTGCGGCGACTCGACGGCTTGCGGTGTTTCGACGGTCTGTCGTGGGCCGGCGGCCTGCGGCGCATCCCGCCGGGTCGCTTCGCCGCCCGCCGGCTCGGCCTTCGCCAGGGTGACGACCTCGCCGATGGCCTCGCTGGTGGCCACGGCCAGGACGCTGCCGCGGGCACGCAGCCCCGCCGCCCCCTCGGCCACGCCCGGGAAGATCAGCTCGCGGGCGCGCGGCAGCTCGGTCTCCTTGAACAGGCGCCGGCGGTGCGGGATGGCCTCGGCCACCAGCGCGCCGCCGGGATCCGCGCCCAGCAGGTCGCCGAAGGCGCGCTGGAGCGGGAGCCTGGTGGTGGTGCGGATGGCCGCGGCGGCGGGGGCGGGAGCGTCGAGCGCGCCGAACGCGGCGGTGAAGGTCTCGACGATGGCGCGCGGCGTGTCGACGAGCGTCCCGTCGAGATCGAACACGGTCACGTGACGCATGGCATCCTCTCCGGCTGCTGCAGCTTCAACGTAAGAAGGAATTCTCGATAAATCAAGTGGGTTATGCATGGAATAAAATCCCTAATAACAAGTAGACCTTGACGGATTTTCGCAGCCCGTGCTGAGCTGGGCCGTGGTTCACGGAGGTGAAGGGGAGCCATGCACGGCGAGATCACTGGAGCCGAGGCGGCCCGCGACGGCCGGATCGTGCCGGATAAGGTCGGGGCATGACCGCATCCACCTCCTGCGCAGCCCGCGGTGATGCCCCCGATTCTCCCGTCGAGGACGTGCTGGACGACCCGGTGCGCGCCGCCCTGCTCGGGCCGCAGGCGCACTTCGCCGTACGGCGCGGCCAGGTGCTGCGCTACGCCTTCGAGGTCTCCCCGTTCGTGTCGCTGCCGCCCGAGCCCGGCCTCGCCGACTGGCGTGACGCGGCGGCGCTGGCGGGCGCGGACGGCACCGTGCTGATGACCGGCCCCATGCCGGCGCCGCCCGACGGCCTGGCCGAGGTCACGGAGATCACCGGCTACCAGCTCACCGGCGAGGACGTCGCGGGGGAGAACGACGACGAGGTGGTGCGGCTGGGGCCCGCCGACGTGCCGGAGATGCTGGACCTCGTCCGCCGCACCCAGCCGGGGCCGTTCCTCCCGCGCACCGTCGAGCTCGGCGTCTACCTCGGCATCCGCCGGGGCGGCGCGCTGGCGGCGATGGCCGGCGAGCGGATGCGCCCGCCGGGCTGGACCGAGATCAGCGCCGTCTGCACCGACCCCGCGCACCAGGGTCAGGGGCTGGCGCGGCGGCTGATGCTCGCCGTCATCGCGGTCGTCAGGGAGCGCGGCGAGCAGCCGTTCCTGCACGTCGCCGACGGCAATCCGGCGATCCGCCTGTACGAGCGGCTCGGCTTCCGCATTCGCCGGCCCGTCACGTTCCGCATCGCCCGGCTGACGGCGCCCGCCAGGGTCGAGTCCGGGTCATAAGCCCCCGGGAGCCTCAGGAGGGCACGCGCGTAACGGACACCGAGGTCTCCGGTGGGAGCGCGCGTGATGGGGCGCCGGAGCTTCAGACGGGGGCGCGTGTGAGTGGGGCGCCGGGGCCTCAGGCGGGGGCGCGTGTGAGTGGGGCGCCGGGGCCTCAGGCGGGGGCGCGTGTGATGGACGCGAGCAGCGCCAGCTTCTCGGCGCTGCCGGTGCCGGGATCCGGGTGCATGACCACGAGCGTCCGGCCCGGCGCGCCCTGCACGCCCAGCCGCTCCCGGTTCAGCCACAGCTCGCCGACCTGGGGATGAGCGAGCAGCTTGGCCGCGCCCTCGCAGGTGCCGACGTCGTGCCGCGCCCACAGCCGGGCGAAGTGCGGGCTGGCCAGCGACAGCTCGCCGACCAGCTCGATGAAGCGAGGATCGTCGATGTCGGTGCCCACGGACGCGCGGAACCCGGCGACCATGCCCGGCGCGGCGTTCTCCCAGCCGGGGTGCAGGGCCTGCTCGGCGGGGTCGAGGAACGTGTCGCGCAGCCGGTTGCGGCCCGCCGCGAGCCGCGGTGACAGGGCGGTGGCCAGGTCGTTGGCGGCCAGCACGTCGAGGTAGCGGCCCTCCACGTACGCGGGCAGCGGCAGCGCGGCGATCAGCTTGGCCACGCCCTCGGGGACGGACTCCTTGCGCGGCCGCCGCCGGCGCCTGCGCGGCCGCTGCGCGCCGAGGCGGAGCAGGTAGGCCGTCGCGTCGTCGTCGAGCTGCAGCGCCCGGGCGAGCGCTTCGAGTACCTGCGGTGAGGGGTTGCGGTCGCGCCCCTGCTCCAGGCGCAGGTAGTAGTCGGCGCTGATGCCGGCGAGCAGCGCCACCTCTTCACGGCGCAGGCCGGGCACGCGCCGTACGCCCGATGCGGGGATGCCCGCCTGCTCGGGAGTGACGAGCTCCCGCCGGGCGCGCACGTAGTCGCCGAGAAGGTTGGCTCTGTCGCTCATGCGCCCCACGCTACGCCGTGCCCCGGCGGGCGTGCCTGGTCCTGCCGCCCCCAGGATCGCGGGGGCTCTGGCCCGGCCACCGCTACCCGGGAAGCCTCGTGTCCCGCACGAACACCGTCGCACACGAGTCTGGAGCTTCACCATGTCGACGTACGTCTTGATCCACGGGGCCTGGCACGGCGGGCGCTGCTGGGATCGGGTGGTCCCGCTGCTGGCCGAGGCCGGGCACCGGGTGCTCGCGCCCTCCCTGACCGGCTGCGGCGACCGGGCCCGCCTGCTCGGCCCGCACGTGGGGCTGGACACCCACGTCGCCGACGTCGCGGGACTGCTCGCCGATGAGGACCTCACCGACGTGATCCTCGTCGGCCACAGCTACGCCGGGCTCGTCATCACGGGGGCGGCGGGCCGGGTGCCGGGACGCGTCGGCCGGCTCGTCTACCTCGACGCGATGGTCCCCGAGGACGGCGAGCGTGCGGTGGACGTACAGCCCATGACCCAGGCGCTGCTCGACGCCGCGGCCGCGTCCGGGGAGGGCTGGCGGGTGCCGCCGATGCCCGAGCTGCCGCCGCCCGCCGGCCTGTTCGGGGTCACCGACCCGGCCGACCAGGCGTGGCTGCGGGGGATGCTGTCGGACATGCCGCTGCGCTGCTTCCAGCAGCCGGTCAGGCTGGGCGACCCGGCCGCGCGCATGATCCCGCGTACGCACATCCACTGCACGGCAGGCGTGCCCGAGGGCATCGTGCGCCTGCCCGTCCCCGAGGTCCAACCCGACGGGAGTCCCGCCCAGGTGTGGGAGCTCCCGACGGGCCACGACTGCATGATCACCATGCCGGACGAGCTGGCCGGGCTGCTGCTCAAGCTCGGCTGAGCCCGCGCCTGCGGGTCAGCCGGCTCTGGCGGCCAGCAGCGAGGAGAGGCGGTCGACGGTGACATCCGCCAGCTCCATCACCACCGCGCCGTGCCCGTCGCCCGCGGTGCCGCCTGCGGTGCCGCCCGTCGTGCCGCCCTCGGGGACGGCCACGACCAGGCAGCCCGCGGCCAGCGCCGCCGCGATGCCCGGCGGCGAGTCCTCCAGCGCCACGCAGTGACGCGGATCGACCCCCAGCCGCCGGGCCGCCGTCAGGTACGCCTCCGGATCCGGCTTGGGCAGGCTCACCTCGTCGCCGCACACCACGGTGTCGAACGTGCCGGGTTCGAGCTGGGCCAGCACCTCGTCCACCAGGACACGGTGGCTCGACGTCACCAGCGCCGTCGGTACGCCGCTCCGGCGTACCGACGCCACCACCTCCTGGGCGCCGGGCCGCCACGGCACCCCGAGGGCGAACAGCTCCCTGGTGCGTTCCAGCAGCCACGCCGCCGACTCGTCGGCGTCGGCCACGACGCCGAGGTCGTCCTGCACGAGCTGGGCGGAGTCGCGCAGGTTGCGGCCGACCACCTGGCGGCGGATCTCCGGCCGCAGCGTGCCGCCGAGCTTCTCCGCGAGATCGGCGAGGCTGACGTCCCAGAGCGGCTCGCTGTCGAACAGGGTGCCGTCCATGTCGAACAGCACCGCCGCCATGGGCGGGACGCCGCGGCCCACCGGATGGGCGCTCCCGCCCGCCGGATCAGGGGCGCCGCCCGCCGGATGAGCGCCGCCCGCCGGATGAGCGCTGCCCGTCGGATGAGGGACGCCGTCCGCGCTTACGGTCAACCCAGCTCCTCGGCGAGCCAGCGCCGCACCGTGCGCGGGTCGTCGCCGGTCGTGCCGTCCACGCCCAGCTCGATCCAGTGGCGCAGGTCGTCCTGGGTACGGGTGGGCCAGCCGTGCACGGGGAAGCCCTCCTCGTGCAGCCGCTCGACGATCTCGGCCGTCAGCCCCTCGCCGCCGCTGTGGATCCGGCTCGACCCGGTGTCCTCAAGGAGCTGCCGGTAGCCGCCCGGGTGCTTCTCGGCGTCGGTCCACTTGGACACGATGATGCCGCGCGGGATGTGCGGCAGCTTCTGCGCCACGGTCGCCATCGCCTCGACCGAGAACCCGGTGAGGATCGTCCGCTCGGCGTGGTCGGGGTGCCGGAGGAAGAAGTCCGTCAGGGCCTCGATGGCGGCCAGGTCCTTGATTTCGAGCTGCACGAACCTGGTCGTCGCCTGATACATCTGCTCCAGCGTGGGAACCCGCTCGCCGCCGCCCACGTCCACCGCACTGATCCGCGACCAGGGCAGCCGCGCGACCGGCCCGAGGTCCTTGCCGGTCGCGTCGGCAGCGGTCCTGTCCAGCGTCGCGTCGTGCAGCATGAACAGCTGCCCGTCGGAGCTGATGCGGACGTCGGTCTCCAGCTCGTCGACGCCGACCTCCTCGGCCACGCGGTAGGACGCGATGGTGTTCTCGGGCGCTTCGGCCATGGCGCCTCGGTGCCCGACGATGGCAAATGCCACGATCTTCCTTCCTCAGTGACTTGTTGTGTCCATGACGTCCCGTGTGGGGGTGGCCGGTGCAGCGGCGGCACGAGAGGTCCAGGTCAGGGCGCGACCAGCCGGCGATACTTCGGCATCACCCGCTGGACGGCGGGGTCGAGGTTGCGCACCGCCTCGCGCAGCGTCTCGGCCGGATCGGCGTTGGCCGAGTACACCTTCTGCAGCACGATCAGCATCTCGGAGATGAGCTCGTTCACGTACCGGCGCATGGTGTCCGGCGGACGGGCCCGGCTGAGCTGGTCTTGGGCGACCTGGTACTGCGGTGTCTTGGCGTTGCGCTCCTTGATCTTCGGCGAGTCGAGCGCGCTGGTGGTGACCGGCAGGTAGCCGGTGTTCAGGCTCCACTCGGGCGCGCCGGTCTGGGCCAGGTACTTGACCAGCTCCCAGGTCGCCTGCTTGCGCTCCTTGGTGGAGTTGCGCATGATCGCCAGCCCGCTGCCGCCGGTCGGCACGCCCGGCTGCACCTGCTCGGGCAGAAAGGCCGCGCCGAACTCGAAGTCGGTGGCCTTGAGCAGCGAGGTGAGCGCGCCGGTCGAGGTGCAGATGGTCGCCGCCACGCCGGACGCGAAGTCGCCGTTCACGTCGGAGGCCAGGTAGGCCATCTGGTCGTCGTGGATGAACGCCCGGTCGAACTCCAGGGCGGCGATGGTCTCCTCGGAGGCCAGCTTCGACGTCATGCCGTCGGAGTAGGCGCCGCCGAAGGCCCAGGCCGAGCCCTGGAAGTACCAGTCGTCCTTGCCGTTGTAGGCGCGCATCTTGACCGGCGAGCCGCGGTGCTTGTAGCCCTTGAGCTGCTGACCCCACTCGCGCAGCTCGGTGAACGTCTTCGGCCCGCGGTCGGGCAGCCCGGCCCCGGCGAAGATCTCCTTGTTGTAGTAGAACAGCGGCGTCGAGCGGGCCCACGGCAGCCAGTAGATCTCGTTCCTGATCGTGCCCTCGGCCAGGAACGTCGGGTGGAAGAAGTCGGGCCGGAAGCTCGCGTCGAAGTAGCCGCTCAGCGGTTCCAGCGCCTCGGCGAGGAAGTAGCGGTTCCAGTTCACGTCGCTGAGCGTGACGAGGTCGGGGACCTGCGCCACGGCGAAGCTGGCGGCCAGCTTGGAGTCGAGCGCCGTGTACCCGGGGAACAGCTGGATCTCGCAGTAGATGTCCGTCTGCGAGGCGTTGAACCCGTCGATGATCGTCTGCAGCACCTCGGCGTTGTGCGAGGTGAACGCGCTCCACAGCACCACCCGCTGGCGGCGGGCGAACTTGTCCGGCACCTGGCCGCTCACCTGGGCGTAGTCGCCGAGGCTGCGGCCCGCGCAGGCGTTCAGCGCCAGGCCGGCCGCGGCCGCGGTGGCGGCGGTCAGGAGCCGGCGCCGGCTGAAACTCGTCCCCGTCACGCTGGTTCCTTTCTGATCGAGCCGGATCGCGAATACGTGGTCGTCATCGGCGTAGCGCGCTCCCGGCCAGGCCGGCGACGATGTAGCGCTGCGCCAGCAGGAAGACGATGGTCACGGGCAGGACGACGAACAGGGTCCCGGCCATCAGGGCGCCCCAGTCGTTGATGCCGTCGTTCTCCTTGAGGTAGAGCAGCCCGATCGGCAGCGTCCGCATGTTGACCGAGTTGGTCACGATCAGCGGCCAGACGAAGTTGTTCCACTCGTCGATCAGGGCGATGAGCCCGACCGTGATGATCGCCGGCCGGGACATCGGCATGATGAACGACCAGATCGTGCGCAGGTGCCCCGCGCCGTCGATCTGCGCCGCCTCCAGCACCTCGTACGGGAGCGAGCGGAAGAACTGGTGGAGCAGGAACGTGCCGAACGCCGACGCCACGCCCGGCAGGATCAGGCCGGCGTAGGTGTTCAGCAGGTGGAGATGGCCGATGGTGATGTAGTTGACCAGCAGCGTCACGTGCCCGGGCACCATCAGCGCGCCGAGCATGAAGACGAACAGCCAGCGCTTGCCGGGGAACGGCAGGAAGGCGAAGGCGTAGGCGGTGGAGATGGCCAGCACCACCTTCAGCACCGTTCCGATCGCGGCGACCACGACCGAGTTGATGAGGAACTGCCCGAACGGGGCAAGCTCCCAGGCGGTGACGAAGTTCTCCAGAGTCAGCGACTCCGGGATCAGACGCATCGGCCAGCTGTTGATGTCCTCGTTCGTCTTGAACGCGGTGGTGACGAAGAGGTAGAGCGGCCCGAGGAAGACCAGGGCGGTGAGCACCAGGGCGAGCACGCCCCACCAGGGCGCTCGCCGCGGGTTGTCGGGCTTCCGCGCGGCGGGCTCGGTCGCGGCCGCGGTCGGCATGACCGTCATCAGTAGTGAACCCTCCGCTCGACGAATCGGAACTGCAGGACGGTGATCGCCATCAGCACCACGAACATGATCATGGAGGCCGCGCTGGAGCCGCCGACGTTGCTGCGGTTGAACGCCTCGTCGTAGATGAACCAGCTCAGCGTCGTGGTGGAGCGGGCGGGCCCGCCGCCGGTCATCATGGCGATGACGTCGAAGGCCTGGAAGGCCGAGATCGTCTGGGTGATCACCAGGAAGAACGTGGTGGGCGAGAGCAGCGGCAGGATCATCCGCCTGAACTGCGTCCACCGGCCGGCGCCGTCGATCCTGGCCGCTTCCAGCACCTCCGAGGGGATCTGCTGGATGCCCACCAGGTAGACGATCGCGACGAAGCCGAGGCCCTTCCAGATGGAGACGATGATGAGCGCCCACAGCGCCCACGAGTCGTCGGTGATCCAGTTCGGCGAGCTGGAACCGAACGCCTCGAACACCAGCCGGCTGAGACCGTGGTTGGGGTCGAAGACGAACAGCCAGATCGTCGCGATCGCCGCCCCGGACAGCACGTGCGGGGCGAAGGCGAGCGTCTGGACCGCGTTGGTGCCTCGTATGCGCTGGGAGAACAGCATCGCCAGCGCCAGGCCGAGCACCAGGGTCACGACCACGACGACGACCACCCAGACCAGCGTTCTGAACAGCACCGCGGGGAAGGTCGAACTGCTGAAGAGCGCCTGGTAGTTGAGGAGACCGGACCACTCGGCCGCAGGTGAGATGAAGTCCCACGTGGTGAAGCTCAGGTAGACGTTCTGGATGATCGGCCAGTACGCGAAGACGGCGATCAACGCCAGGTTAGGAAACGCGAACGCGGCGAACAGCAAATAGCCGCGCCGGCGCCGTCGTGCCGCACTGAGCGATCCGGAAGTCTCCTTCGCGGTGCCGGTCGGCCGGCCGGCGCTGACGGAGCGTGCCGATCCCGCTTCGAGATCGCTGACTCCACTGCTCACGGGCTACCACCCATCCGCGTCGGGAACGAACGTGTGCCGACTTTACTTGCGGTTATGTGCTCGAATCTGGTCATTTGGTGCCGAACCTGTGACCATTGCGCGAACGTTTCAATCAGATGTGCAAGGGTGTCCGCGAGATGTCAAGCATGTTTCAAGGCCGTGCCTTCGACCGCCAGCAGCGGATCCTCGCCTACGTACGCAGCGAGGGGCGCGCGGTCGTCTCCGAGATCGCCGACATGTTCGCGATCTCGCCCGCCACGCTGCGCAGGGACCTGCGGGCGCTGGAGTCGCAGCGGCTGATCGCCCGCTCGTACGGCGTCTTCTACCCCACCGACAGCGGCCGCTACGAGACGCCGCTGGAGCACCGGCACAAGGCCAAGACCGCCGAGCGGCTCGCGATCGCCGAGGCCGCCATCGCGATGATCGCCGAGGTCGGCACCGTGCTCATCGACGAGGGGGCGCTGCTCGAAGACCTGATCGGGCCCATGCGCCGGCTGAGCAGGATGACCGTGGTGACCCGGTCGCTGACCGTCGCCGCCGAGCTCAGCCTGGCACACCGACCACGACGTCATCATCGTCGGCGGCCGCCTGCGCCCGACGACCATGGGCACCGTCGACCGGTGGGCCACGTCGATGCTCAGCGAGCTGAACGTCGACCTCACGGTCATGGGCACCAACGGCGTGTCGCTCGAGCGCGGGCTGACCACGCCGGACCCGGCCGTGGCGCAGGCCAAGACGGCGGCGCTGGAGGCGGCCCGGCAGTGCGTGCTGGTGTGCGAGCACACCAAGTTCGGCGTGGCCAGCTTCGCCAAGTTCGCCGACCTCAATCAGGTGACCTGGATCGTCACCGGCAAGCAGCTGCCCAGGGCGGCCGCGCAGCGCTACAGCGAGGCCGGCCCCAAGATCCTGCGCGTCTGACGCTTTCAGCCGGAGAGGAAGCGGCCGATGGCCCCCCACGTCCCGGCCGGTGGTCGCCTTCTCGATGCGGTACGCGCCGCGCAGGTACAGCAGCGGCGTGGCGCATGCCCCCCAGGCTCCGGTTGTGACGGCGTCGCTGACCCGGCTGCCGCGGGCGCACGACCCGGAACACTGGCAACAAGGCTGACGTCGCATACAACCTTTCGCCCGCCCGGCGGCGTTGGGTACGGGCGAGAGGAGATCACATTGGACCGTCACGACGGCTTCCGTGAGTTCGTGCTCGCCCGCCAGCAAGCGCTGATGCGGACCGCGTACCTGCTCACGGGAGACGCCCACCAGGCCGAGGACCTGCTACAGAGCGTGCTGTCCAAGGTCGTGAGGCATTGGGGCAGGCTGGCCAGGGACGGCAACCCCGAGGCGTACATCCGCAAGTCGCTGGTCAACCAGTACACGTCCTGGCGGCGCCGGCCGCGCCCCGAGCAGCCGAGCGCCGAGCTGACCGACCACGGCGCCTCCCACGACGACGCCACGCTCGACCGCATCGTGCTGCGGCAGGCGCTCGCCAAGCTCGGCCCCAGGCAGCGCGCGGTGATCGTGCTGCGCTTCTACGAGGACCTGACCGAGGCGCAGACGGCCGAAGCGCTCGGCTGCTCCATCGGCACCGTCAAGAGCCAGACCCATCACGCGCTGAACCGCTTGCGGGCGATCGCGCCGGAGCTGGCGCCCATGCTCACCGAAGCCGAGATCGAGGAGGTGGCCCGATGACGCGGTTGCGTCGCGCGCTTGACGGCATCGCCGCCGAGGCGCCCCTGGTAGACCTGGCCGATGCGGCCATCGCCCGGCACCGGCGCAGGCGGCGCGCCACGGTGTCGCTCGCCGCGGTGGCGGTCGCCGCGACGGTGGCGGCCACCGGCGTGGTCATGACGGCGCCCTGGCGGGCGGTCACGCAGCCCGCCGTGCAGGTCGTGGACCCCGCCGGGCCAGGTGAGGACCGGACCGCGCCGGGCGAGGACCGGGCCGACGTGGCGCCCGACCTGCCGGACGAGCCGGTGGGGAGACTGAGCCACGCGTACATGCCGAGATGCAAAGCCGTCCCGTGTGACCGCGACGACGAGTGGCGGGTGGTGACCACCGCCGGCACGACCTACCGCCTGCAGAAGGCCGTCGCAAGAACCGCCAAGGGAAGGAGCGTGCCCATCGCGATCAGCAAGAACGGGGGCGTGCTCGCCTACTACAGCCGCGAGGAACAGGCGTACGTCGTCCGCGACATGCAGACCGGCGCCGAGAAGGTCTCACCGGTCAAGATGCCGGAGAAGAAGATTCCGGTCGGCGCCCTGCTCCTGGTCTCCGACGACGGCCGGTACCTCGTCGTCGACGACCCGATGGAGTTCGACGACTACCCCGGAGCGATCATCGACATGCGGACCGGCGAGCGTACGGCGCTGCGCGGCGACTTCGAGCCGTTCATCCTCAAAGACGGCGTGCTCCAGCTCGTCAGGTACATCAAGACCGACCTGTGGCTGATGCCCGTGACCGGCGGCGGCAAGCCGGTGCGCTTCGACGGCAGGTTCATCATGTTCAGCGAAGTCGCGCCGGACGGCCGGACGGTGGTGGCGCTCGACAAGACCCCGGAACCGGAAGAGGCACCGGTGCTCACCGTGCTCGACGCCAAGACCGGCGCGATCGTGCGGCGGCTGCCCACTCCCACCACGTCCGGAGGGCCCGAGCCGCTCTGGTGGCTCGACGACAGGGAGGTCGTCGTCAAGGGGCACGGCAAGGGCACCAAGATGTTCGCGCTGGACGTCATGACCGGCGACCTGCGGCCGCTGAGCGACTACGGCGAGGACCTGCTCTACCTGACCCTGCCCGGCCGCGTTACCAAGTAGGTGACCCGGCCGGACGGGGACCCGTCCGGCCGGTTTCCTGAGGAGCCGTTCCAGGAGCAGTCCTGGAAAGTCGTTCCGGGGAGCCGTGCTGAGGAGTTCGTTCCGGGGAGCCGTTTTGAGGAGCGGTTCTGAGGAGCCGGACCGGCCAGCCGTCACGCCGCCGCCGGGCCGTCCGCGGCGCCGGGCGTCCAGGCGACAGGCACGCTCACCGGTCCCGCGATGACCTGGCCGGGCTTGCGCTGGATCTCCTCCGCCGGGACCGCGAGCCGCAGGGCCGGCAGCTCGCGCAGCAGCAGGCTCACGGCCGCCACCACCTCGGCGTGCCCGAGATGCCGGCCGATGCAGTGGTGGGCGCCGTGGCCGAACGACAGGTGACGGTTCGGCGCGCGGCCGAAGTCCATCCGGCGCGGTTCCGGGAATGCCCGCGGATCGTAATTGGCGGTCACGTGTGACGGGATGACGAGATCGCCCTCCCGTAAACGCGCCCCGCTCGGCAGCGTGGTGTCGCGAATGGCGCGGCGCGGTAACGCGTCCGCCGCGGCCGTGGTGAACATGCGTTCCAATTCCACCACGGCGCTCTCCACATTCTCCGGATGATCGACCAGATACGCGTAAGCGGTCGGATAATCGCCGTACGGATGAGAGAGCAGCACCTGAATGAACGTGCCGATGCTGCTCGCGGTCGTTTCCCAGCCGCCCACGAGCAGGGCGAGCGGCAATTTGATCAATCGGTCGGGAGGAATGCCCTCGCCGCGCGCGGCGATCGTGGACAGAAGATCGTCACCCGGTTCCGCGCGCCGTTTCTCGATCAGGCCCGCCAGATAACCGACCATCGCCATTTGAGCCTCGGCGGCCTCCGACCGGCCGAGCGTGCTGGTGGCCAGGAACGCCTCGCCCCAGGCCCGGAACGGCTCCCTGTCCTGCGGCGGCAGGTCGAACAGGTCGCTGATGACGTTGAGCGCGAGCGGCAGCGCGAACGTCTCCATCAGGTCGGCCAGCTCGCCGGCCCGCAGCATGTGCTTGAGCTGCGCCGACGCGTGGGCGTCGATCTGTCCGGCGAGCCGCCCCACCGCGCGCGGCGTGAAATGATCCGCCACGACGCCGCGCACCGCGGCGTGCTCGGCCTTGTCGAGGCTGAGAATCGTGCCTTCGAGATCGATGTCGTCGTCGCCGAGGGCCTGCTGCCTGGAGAATGCGTCCTGGTCCCGGAACACGGTGATCACGTCGTCGTATCGGGTCACCAGGTAAGCGGGGGAGCCGTTCGGCCGGACGACTTCGTGGACGCCGGTCCCGGCCGCGCACAGCTCGTGGTAAAGCGGATTGATGTAAAGGCCGGGACGATTCACCCCGTCTTCGCCGAGATCCAGCGGATGGGTGATCGGGCAGGAAGACGGCACGTGCGCGTTCGTTGCGGTCATCGCGAAAATCCCCTGTTTCTTCGGATGGCCGCCATGGCGAGGTTTTCTCGGCTGCGGCCAAACCCCTGAGCGTCCGGCTCAGAATAAGAAAGAGATCGCGAACGCACATGTATCGTCACGGTTGCATCGCTCGAACCTTCTTTCCACGCCGCCCCAAGAGCCGATGCGTTAACTCTGGAAAAACACATACCGAAACCGGCGGTTCCCGCAAGTGTTAGGCTCGGCCGCGTGAGTCCCGACCCCGCGCCACGCCCGCACACCGGACGGCGGCGCAACCCGGCCGTCCGGCAGGCCATCCTCGACCACGCCGCGGACCTGCTGATCGCCAACGACTACGCGGCCGTCCCGATCGACGCCATCGCCAAGGCCGCCGGAGTCAGCAAGCACACCATCTACCGCTGGTGGCCCTCCAAGGGCGCGGTCCTGCTCGAGGCCATGGCCGAACGCGCCAGACAGCAGACACCCGGCCTCGACACCGGCGTTTTCGCCGACGATCTGGAGACCTTCCTCGCCGCCACCTTCGCCACCGCCGAGAAGGTCTCCGGGCTGCTGCGCGGCATCATGGCCGAGGCCCAGCGCGACCCGGTGGCCGCCGAGGGGCTGCGCCGCTTCACCGCGGGCCGCAGAGACGAGCTGCGCGCCCTGCTCGCCCGCGGCGTCGAGCAGGGCGACCTGTCCCCGGACACCGACCTCGATCTGCTCGTCGACCAGCTCCTCGGCCTGATGTGGTACCGCCTGCTCATCGGCCACGCCCCGATGAACGCCGAAGTCGCCGTCGCCCTGGCCCGCTCCCTGACCCGGCGCGGGCCGCAGACCTAGACCCCTTACCCGAGCAGCTTGTCCACGGTGATCGGGAGGGTGCGGACGCGGACGCCGGTGGCGTTGAAGACGGCGTTCGCGAAGGCCGCGGCGGCGCCGACCGTGCCGAGCTCGCCGATGCCGCGCGCGCCCGCCGGCCCGAGCCCGGTGTCGGGATGGTCGAGGAAGTGCACGTCGATCTCCACGGCGTCGGCGCTGACCGGGAGCAGGTAGCCGGCGAGGTCCGCGTTCGAGATCCGGCCGGTGGCGGCCTCGACCCTGCCCTCCTCGCACAGGGCCGCCGCCAGGCCGAACAGCACGCCGCCCGTGATCTGGTTGCGGGCGGTGACGGCGTTGAGTATCGCCCCGGCGTCCACCACGGTGGTGAAGCGGGACAGGCGGGGCTCGCGCGTCCACCGGTTCACCCTGACCTCGCAGAAGTGCGCGGCGTACGAGGCGTGCGCGTGCCCGTCGTCCGGGGCCGTGCTGGTGCCGTCGGCGCCGATCTCGGCGGTCCCGGTCAGCCCGAGCAGCTCGCCGAACCCGATGGACGTGCCCGCCCCGATGAGGCGGCCCTTCTCGTGCCGCGCCTCGCCGGCCCGGTGCACGTGCCCGCGCCGATGAGGCGGCCCTCCTCGTACCGGACGTCGCCCGCCCCGCGCAGTGGCGAGCCCTCGGCCGTGGCGGCGTGCCGGACCAGCGCGTCGATCGCCTCCCGGGCGGCGGCGAGTATCGCGGCCGTCACGGTCGCCGTGGCAGCCGAGCCGATGGCGCCGTAGATGTCGTCGGCGCCCGCGACGGGCAGCCGGGAGTCGCCGAGCGCGGGCACGACCCGATCCGCGGGCACTCCCAGGGCGCGGGCGGCCGTCATCGCCATGATCGTCGCCATGCCGGTGCCGGCGTCCGATGTCGCGCAGGCCACCGTGGCGGTGCCGTCGGGGCGGAAGGTCACCCGCGCGGTGGTCGGTGCCCGTCCCGCGTCCAGCACGGCGGTGGCCATGCCCATGCCGACCAGGTCGTCGCCGTCGGTCAGGGAACCGGGCCGCGCGGGGCGGCGCGACCAGCCGAAGCGCTCGGCCCCGACGCGGTAGCACTCTTCCAGGTGCTTGCTCGCGTACGGGATCCCGCCGATCAGCGTATTCGCCAGGTGGTTCTTCACGCGCAGCTCGATGGGGTCCATGCCGAGCCGGTCGGCCAGCTCGTCCATGGCGCTCTCCAGGGCGTAGGAACCCGCCTCGTCGCCGGGGGCGCGCATGATCGTGGCGGGCGGCAGGTTCATGCCAGGGGTGATGGAGAGCTCGATGTGCGCGTTCGGGGTGGCGTAGTACTTCTGGGCGGCGCGGTAGCCGGGGTCCTCCACGAGGCTCTCGCTGACCGTGTGGTGCTTGATCGCGTGGAGCCGCCCGTCCCGGTACGCGCCGAGGCCGATCGTCTGCGACGACGCCGCCCGGTGCCCGGTCACGGTGAACAGCTGCTCCCGGCTCGTCACGATCTTGACCGGGCGGCCGAGCGCGCGGGCGGCGGCCGCGGCCAGCATGGCGGGCGCCCAGGTGAACGCCTTGCCGCCGAACCCGCCGCCCACGTACGGGCTGATGACGTGCACATCGGCGGGCGGGACGCCGAGCACGGCGGCCAGCTCCATCGCGTGCGCCACCGGACCCTGGGTGCCGCTGTAGATCGTCAGCTTGCCGTCGTCCCAGGCGGCGACGGCCGCGTGCGGCTCCATCATCATGTGGTGCCTGGGCGGGACGTCGTAGGTCGCCTCCACCCTGACCTCGCTCGCGGCCAGCGCCGCCTCGATGTCGACGTCCTCCGGCTTGGCGATGACGGGGCCGAGCGGGAGCCCCGGGATCTCGGGCGGCCGCACCGCGTGGCGCTTGGCCCGGCCGAAGTCGGCGTTCGGAGGCCGCGTCTCGCAGGCGACCTCGACCCGCGCCGCGGCGTCGCGTGCCTGCTCCAGCGTCTCGGCGACGACCACCGCCACGATCTGGCCGTAGTGGCGGATCTCGTGATCGGCGAGCGGGAGGCGGGCGTCGGCGAAGAAGCCCGCGGGTTCCGGCAGGGTGCCCGCCGCACGACGCCACGCCCATGGCGGCAACGCTCGCCACTCAGGTCTCGCTGGCCTGCCTCCACACCGCCATGCGGCTCGCGGAGGACCCGGCCGACCTGCCCGCGCAGGTGGAGGCCGCCTTCCGCCGCTTCGACGGCCTCGCCTGACGCCGGCTCGCCCGCGGGTCAGGCGACGGTGAAGCCGCCGTCCACCGGGAGGATCGAGCCGGTCACGTACGGTGCCCCGATCAGGTAGCGGATCGCGGCGGCCACGTCCTCGGGCTTGCCCACCCGGCCCGCGGGGATGGTCTGGGCGGCGGCCGCGAACTGGGCCCGCCGCTGCTCCTCCGGCAGGAACGACCACCACGGCGTGTCCACGACGCCCGGTGAGACGGCGTTGACCCGGACCGGGGCCAGCTCGGCCGCGAGCGGCGAGACGACCCGCTCGATCGCGCCGTTCACGGCGGCGAAGGTGAACGTGCCGGGCAGGCCGGCGCGGGCGCTGGCCGCCGACACCATGGTCACCGACCCGGTCACCTGCGCCTGCTTGATCGCGTACAGGTAGGGGAAGAGCTTGCCGTCGAACGCCGCCCTGACGTGGGCCAGGTCGGTCTCCGCCAGAGTCCCGGCGCCGACCGGGCCAGGGCTGAAGGCGAGCACCAGATGGTCGAACGTCCCGACCCGCCCCAGGAAGGCGGCCACCTCGGACTCGGACGTCCCGTCCACCTGCTCGGCCCCCGCCAGGTCGCCCGGCACCGCGTTCTTGGCCGCGGCCAGCCGCTCCGGGTCGCGTCCCGTGACGATCACTTCGGCGCCCTCGCCCGCCAGGAGCGCGGCGGTCGCCAGCCCGATGCCCGACGTGCCGCCCATGATCACTACTCGCACTGTCGTCTCCTTTTCTAGACGTCTCGTCTCGTTTCTATTCGAGACGCCGCGTCTTGTAAAGTCGGTTCCATGACAGGCGAGCGACGGCTGGGACGCCCACGCAGCCAGGCCACGCGGGCGGCGATCCTCGCCGCCGCGCTGGCCGAGCTGGACGAACGCGGTTACGCCGCGCTGACGATCGACGGCATCGCGCGGCGCGCCGGATGCGGGAAACAGACCATCTACCGCTGGTGGTCGTCGAAGGCCGACGTCGTCCTGGAGTCGCTGCTGGAGCGCGCCGAGACGGCGATCCAGCTCCCGGACGAGGGGTCGCTGCCCGATGACCTCATGGCGTTCCTCAAGGCCACGTTCGCGCAGCGCGGGCAGCGGCCCACGCTGATCGGGCTCATGGCGCAGGCGCTGCTCGACCCCGCGTTCGCGGCCGAGTTCAAGGAGAAGTTCCTGTTCAAGCGGCGCGATGCGCTGCGCGTGCTGCTCGACAGGGCGGTGGCGCGCGGCGAGATCGCCGCGGGCACCGACGTCGAACTGCTCATCGACATCGTGTACGGCGTGCTGTGGTACCGGTTCATCCTGGAGCACGCGCCCCTGGACGACGAGCTGGGCGAGCGGCTCACGGCTCTGCTCATCAAGGCGAGCCGCTGAGCGGAACCCGGTACCATACCGGCGCGAACGATCCCGCTCTGGGGGAGGTTGTGGTGCGCAGCGCTCTGGTGGCGGCGTCCCTCGCCGTCGTGGCAATGATCGCCGGATGCACCACGCCCGAGCAGGCCACGCCCGACGCCGGGCGGAAGACCACCGCGCCCTCGGCGCCCCCGACACCCCCGACGCCCGCGGTCCCGGCGCAGACGTTCTCCCGTACGGGCGAGGTCGGCGCGGCGGCCCCGGTGGACCTGACGGTCAAGGCCGTCGAACGGCACCGCCACCTGACCGCGCTGAAGCTCGAGCTGTCGGTCCCCACGGCCGACTACCAGACGCCGACCTTCGGCTACGGCACGCTGAACAGCGACTTCGCCCGCTTCTGGCTGCTGGACCCGGTCGGCAGGAAGGTGTACTTCACCCTGCGCGAGCAGGACGGCGAGACCGCCTACGGCACCAGGAAGCACAACCCCACGGAGTCCTGCAGGAAGGGCACCCGCTACCCGGTCGAGGTCTACTTCCCGCCGCTGCCCGCCGGCGTGCGCCAGGTCACCGTGCTCGCCGGCGGGCTCGGCGAGCTGACCGGCATCCCGGTCACCGACGGCGCGCCCGAGCCGTCCGCCGCGCCCGGCGACGACGGCACCCCCGAGCCCGGCTCGGTGTACCGGTGGCCGGTCACGCCGCCCCCGTCCGATGCCTGGTCGTACGTCGCCGACGTGCGAGAGTACGTGGAGACGCCCGAGAAGTCCCGCACCCAGGAGGGCGCCGACGAGACCGTCGCCCTGCGGACCGACGTGCTCTTCGCCTTCGACAAGGCGACCCTGTCGGACAAGGCCGCGGCCGTGCTCGACGACGTGGCCCGCGAGACCCGCGAGCGCGCCGACCCGGCCAGGCCGCCGATCCTCATCGAGGGCCACACCGACAGCAAGGGCTCCGACGCCTACAACCAGAAGCTGTCCGAGCGCCGCGCCCAGGCGGTCCTCGGCCACCTCCGGCGCCTGCTCGGCACCGAGTACGAGTACCGCGCCGCGGGCAAGGGCGAGAGCGAGCCCATCGCCCCCAACACCAGGAAGGACGGCAGCGACAATCCCGAGGGCCGGGCCCGCAACCGCCGCGTCGAGATCTCCTACAAGCTGAAGACCCGGGCGCCGGAGGTCACCCGGACGACGACGGCGAGCCCGGGCACGGCGCGCGCCGCGGGACCCGCGCCCTTCCGCCCCGATCTCGGGCCGGAGGCCGGCACGCTGACCCGCGACAAGCTGAAGCTGCACGTCCACCCGCTCTACCGGGACGGCGCCTTCCTCGTCGCCCCCTTCGAGATCGAGAACACCGACACCGAAGGCATCGCGGTGCCCGTGCCGCAGCCGTTCAGGGCCGGCACTCCGCACGAGTTCGTCACCGGCGCCGCCTACAGCGGCATCACGCTCGTGGACGAGTCGAGCAAGGCCCGCTACTACGGCACCAGGGCGGGCGACGGGTTCTACGTGCAGAACGCGGTGACGACGATCCGCCCGGGCGGCGTCCAGCGCGGCTACATCTACTTCCCCGCGCCGCCTCCCGAGGTCACCGCGATGACGTTCGAGGTGGACGGCCTCGGCAAGGTCCAGAACGTGCCGATCGCGCGCTGAAGGGCGCCCGGGGAGACTCGCGCCCCCGTCCCCACGCGAGCCTCCCCGACCGTGCCGTCCGCCCGGCCGCGGGCCTCCCCGACCGTGCCGTCCGCTCGGCCGCGAGCCTGCCCGACCGTGCCGTCCGCCCGGCCGCGGGCGTTCCCGCTCGTGCCCCTGCTCAGGCGCCGGCGGCGTCGAGGCGGTGGAGCTGCTCGTCGGTGAGCTTGACGTCGAGCGCCGGCAGCGCGGCCTCGTACTGCTGAAGGGTGCGCGGCCCGATCAGCGGCACGATCTCCGGCGAGGTCTGGTGCATCAGCCAGGCGAGCACCAGGGCGTTCGGGGTCACGCCGACCTCCTTGGCCACTTCGGTGAGCACGGCGATCCTGGCCTCGGCGTCCGGCCCCTCGTACGGGATCATCGCGCCGTGCCCGCGCCGCTTCTCCGGGTCGTCGTAGATGCCCTTGAGTATGGGGGAGTAGGCCACGAGCGTCAGGTCGTCGTGCGTCTCCAGGTAGTCGAGCTGCTCGTCGTCCACGATCGAGATGTGCCGGACTCCGGCGCGGCGCCGCAGGTAGGAGTGCTGCTGCTGGAGCGCGACCGGCGCCGGCCAGCCGTGCTGGGCGCACAGCTGCCGGATCCGCTCGAGCCGCCAGGTCCGTACGTTCGACCAGCCGATGTAGCGGGCCTTGCCCGCCTGGACGATGCCGGCCAGCGCTTCGAGCGTCTCCTCCAGAGGCGTGGAACGGTCGTCGACGTGCACGTAGTACAGGTCGACGTGGTCGGTGCCGAGCCGGCGCAGGCTGCCGTCGATCGCATCGCGCAACGTCTTGGCCCCCGCGCCGACGAACGTGCGGTAGGCGGCGTCCCAGTCCGCCTTCCCGTCCTTCCACACGGCGTCAAGGTCACGTACGACGGCGCTGCCCTTGGTGGCGAGGAACACCTCGTCACGCTTGCCCGACTTCTTCAGCCAGCGGCCGAGCAGCTCCTCGCTCTCACCGCCGAAACTTCCCGGACGTTCCCACCAGCAGTAGCAGTCGGCGGTGTCGAGGAAGTTGCCGCCGACGTCCACGTACCGGTCGAGCATCGTGACGGCTTCGTCCTCCGGCGTGACGGTCCCCATGATCATGCAGCCCAGGGCGAGCTGGCTGACCTGTTCACCGGTACGGCCCAGTTGTACGGTCTTCATGCGTCTTCTCCCATTGGCTAAGAGGGGGCGAATGATCCGTCGACCAGAGCGAGGCGTCGGCGGTGAGATCGACGCTAGGAGCTGGAGCGCGCTCCAGGTCAAGGCGACATCCTGACCCAGGACCTGGAGCGCGCTCCAGGTCAGTGCGACACCCTGGTGTTCTGGAACGACGCGAAACGCCACCCCTGCGGGGTGCGGACGGCGGTGAAGGAGACCGTCGAGGTGCGCAGCTGCCCGTTGAGGGTGGTGCCGCCCGTGGAGATCACCAGTACGGCGCCGTCGGCCAGCCTCTTGAACCGGGTGTCGGCGGGGGCGGCCATGGTGGAGCCCTTGAGCGGCCCGTCGAACAGCCACCGGTGCGAGGACTCGATGGCGTCGCGGCCCTGCGTGAGCCTGCCGTCGAAGGTGATGTAGTCGGCGTCCTCGGTGAAGAGGGCGGCGTACGCGGTCGCGTCGCCCGCGTTCCACGCCTCGGCCAGGCGGGTGAGCAGGGTGGCGATCTCGGCGTACTCGCCGTTCGCGGATGCGGTGCCCGGGGACGCGCCCTGGCCGGGGGAGAGGGCCTGGCCGGACGCGGAGTGGTCGGACGCGGAGTGGTCGGACGCGGAGTGGTCGGACGCGGCGTTCTCTGTCCGGATCTTGTCAGACATCGTGTGACTCCTGAGGGATTGCCGTTGGCGCCCGCCCTTGAGGTATGCGCCTCCAGGCGGGACAGGCGCCTTGGTGGATCGACTTCACTAATGCAATTTGCACTATAGCCTGCTTCCATAGTTATAGTGCAAACAGCCATATGGAAAGGTGCATCGTCATGAAGATCCTCGTCATCGGCTCGACCGGCCGTACCGGCAAGCACGTCCTGACCCAAGGCGCCGAGCGCGGGCACGAGATCACCGCGTTCGCCCGCCGCCCCGAACTGCTCACCGACCGCAGCGCCCTCGCGGGGGTGCACCAGGGCGACGCGCACGACCTGGACGCCGTACGGGCGGCGGTCCAGGGACAGGACGCCGTCATCTCAGCGGTCGGCGGCAGCGGCATCGCACGTACGCTCATCACCGCCATGCGGGAGGCAGGCGTACGGCGGGTGGTGATGACGAGCAGCCGCTCGATCCCCGCCACCCGCCCCCGGCTCCCGGTCACGCTGGCCTGGCTGTTCTTCCGCCAGGCCTACGTGGACCTGGCCAGGGCCGAGGGCATGCTGCAGGTCAGCGACCTCGACTGGACCATCGCCCGAGCGACCATGCTGAACGACAAGCCGCCCGCCGGCAGAGTGCACATCGACTTCGAAGACAACGCGACGGGCGGCGCCATGCAGCTGTCCCGCGCCGACTACGCGATGGCGCTCCTCGACGCGGCCGAGGACCCCGACCTGATCGGCAAGGCCATGGGCATCTGCGGCCCGAAGTGAGGCGTCTTCCACCGCTGCACCGTTGGACCCCAGTGCACCTGCGTAGAAGCCGACCGCGGTAGGAGGGGCCCTCACGAGGTCCGTCGCCCGCTCTTCCGCACGCCAGGCACGCGTACGCCCACCGATGAGGATCGCGACAGTGGTCAGGAGCGATGATCCACAGCGCATGGCCGCTTGCGCTGATCGCCGCGCCGGCTCACGTAGCACCCCCGGCCTCTGACAGCCGAGAGTGCGGCCGCCTGCGCTTGCCCAGCGCCTGCTTCGCCTCCGCACCGCCGGCACGGCCGGCGTCCGACGACTCGTGCACGCGCCGGCGAGGCGGGGCAGGCCGGACGGGTGGTCGTTTTGGACCGGTTGCCATAAACTGCGGCCGACCAGACTGAGAAGGCCCCCACCCGCTGCGGCGAGTGGGGGCCTTCTGCGCGTCGCCATCGCGTGAGCCGAACACGATCTCGACCTGTTCGGTGGCGCGGGAACGGCGAGGACGGCCACCCCGATCACCGATTCAGAACAATCAGCCATCGGGGCGATGCTCAGCGGCGCAGGGCGGCACATCATACGTTGGTGGGGACTCGGTGGGGACGCGCGCCGTCGTCACGGTGGTGGAACCGCGGGCTGTGGCTGGTCGCGGTCGGGATCCTGGTGACGTCGCTCGCATGGGCGGCCCAGGGCATGAGCGGGGACCTGGAGACCGCCGCGAACCAGGGGCAGATCATCGGCGTGGTGCTGATGGCGGTGGGCATCCTGTACACGCTGTCCTCACTGGAGATCCGGTCTGGGCGCTGACCTCGCTCGTGTCCGGGCTCGGGCTCGGTCTCGCGCTCGGGCTCGTATTCGGGCTCGTGGTCGCGCTCATCGCGTACAAAGCCGGGCTGCGGTACGTGTTCGGCGTCATCTGCGCGGCGGTGCGCGGGCGGCTGCCGTGGCGGCCGGCGGCGTTCTGCCGATGGGCGTGTGACGCCGGGCTGCTGCGCGTCGCCGGGGCCACGTACCAGTTCCGGTACGGCGAACTCCGGAGGTGGCTGACCGGCCCCGACCGGTCGCGCCCGTGATCGCTGCGACCTCCACCCCGCCAAGATGGCGGGCGGGTTAATGGGGCGCGCAGGCGCGGTGAAGCCGGTGGAAAGCGCACACTCAAGGGTGCGGATGTGTGAACGATGCGTACAGATCGCTGAACGCGAACACTTCCCTATCCTGCACACCTTAACCACCGGTTGTCCCACATGGCTCCATGATTCGAGGGGATATAGGGGGGCCGTTAGGGGTCGAAAAGTGATCTATCCACATATACTGCCGTCATGTTGTCCGACAGATCCCTCTTCGGGCAGTCTGTCAGGAAATGCCGACAGGCTGTCAGGGGTGGTGTCTGAAGGGGAGGATGATCCGCGACGCCGACGGGGGACGTGTGGCTATACGTACGGTGACATCGTCGAATGCCGGAGGATCAGATGCTCCGGCGATTATTGCACTTTATGCTCGCCCTTCAGCATGACATGCTGAAGGGCGAGGCTTGCGGGGGCGTGCGCGTGCGGCACGAAGACCGGCGCGCCGTCAAGGGGGCCGCGGCGACCGCGGCAGGCCTCGTAGCCGAGATCGAGCACGCGGCGGCCAGGGCAGGAGTCACCGCCGGAACGGCGGGCACCCCGTCCTGCCCTGCATCGTCTGCGAGGGCCATACGGCGTACCACCGTCCCGAAATCACGATCCGGACGGTCGAATAATGACGTTTCCCCTGCGTGTCACCCTGCCCCGCAACCCCTTCTCTCGGACGAAGGGCGCCGAGGCGATCGCAGAAATTCAGTTGAAAAGGAAAGTAAACAGGTCGAGTACGACGACTAGGGTGGCCGGCTGGAGGCATGGGCCATGCAGCTCATCGAACGTGCAGAGGCACTGGCGAACTTCCGAAACCTGATGGACAAGGCGTTGGCCGGGACCGGTGGAATCATCGTGATGACCGGGCCCGGCGCCACCGGTAAGAGTGCATTACTGCAGGCGTGCGCCGGTGAGGCCGGTGCGGCCGGGTTCCTTGTGATGAAAGCCGCCGGGTCGCGTGCGGAGCGAATGTTTCCCCTGGGAACGCTCGGACAGTTGTTTCGTTCCGTCGAGTTACCTCAGGAGCTGGCCGACGAGGTGGAGCAGACCCTCGCGCCGGAACCGGTCAACGGCATCTCCGGAGTGCCCGACCCGGTGGCGCTGGGGCATAACCTCACGAACGTCGCGGCACGGCTGTGCGGGGTCCTCGTGGAGCTGGCCAAGCGGCAGCCGATCCTGCTGTCCGTCGACGACGTGCACAACGTCGACGGCCCCAGCCTGCAGGCTCTGCTCTACATCCAGCGGCGGATGGCCAACGCCCCGCTGCTGCTGGCCGTGACCGCGCTGGCGCAGCGCCGCCCGGTGAACTCGCTGTTCAACGCCGAGCTGACGGGCCGCCCCAACTGCGTCCAGGTCCGGGTCACCCGCCTGTCGCCCGAGGGCGTGGAGGAGCTGCTGCGGGACAAGGTGGGCAGTGAGCCCGCCGCCCGGCTGGCCCCCGAGTACCACCGGCTGAGCGGCGGCAACCCGCTGCTGCTGCACGCCATGGTGCAGGACTACTGGGACGTGGCGCACGGCGGCTGGACGCCCGAGGGCCCGCAGGTGGGCGTCGGCCGGCATCTGCATCAGGCGGTCCTGTCCTGCCTGCACCGGTGGGATCCGCGAATACTCGACGCGGCCCGCGGCGTCGCACTGCTCGGGCGCTCGGCCAGCACCGGTTCGGTGGCGCAGCTGCTCGGCGTGAAGCCCGCGTACGTGCTGCCCGCGCTGGAGGCGCTGGAGGCGGCGGGCCTGCTCAAGGGCTGCCAGTTCCGCTATCCGACGATGCGCAAGGCCGTGCTCAGAGACCTCAGCCCGGACCGGCAGTCCGTCATGTACATGCGGGCGGCACGGATCATGTACCAGCTCGGGGCCGAGCCCGGCGACATCGCCGACCACCTGCTGGCGGCCAGCCCGGCCACACCGGCGGAGGCCGACCCGTGGATGGTGTCGGTGCTGCGCGAGGCCGCCGAGGCGGCGCTCGTGCACGACGACCAGGGCCGGGCGATCAGTTGCCTGGAGCTCGGCCGGCTCATCTGCGACGACGAGGCGACGCGGGCGGCGATGCTGACCGAGCTGGCCCGGGCGAACTGGTGCCACCGCCCCGCCGCCGCGCTGCGCTTCCTCGCGCCGCTCGAGGACGCGTTCGCGCGCGGCCAGCTCGCCCCCACCGACGCCCGCGCGCTCAGCCGCTATCTGCTGTGGCACGGCTGGACCCGCCGCGCGGCCGTCGTCTACGACTGGACGGCGGCGCGGGCCTGCGGCGTCCAGCCACGGGAGCAGGCCAGGCTCTGCTTCACCAGGGAGTGGATCCGGCTGCTCTTCCCCACGATGTTCGTGGAGCGGGAGGCCGACGGGCCGAAGACGGCGGACACCCGGGAGTTCTCGCTGAGCAACCTGCTGCTGGGCAAGTCGGAGGAGGACATCGTCGGCGCCGCCCAGGAGCTGCTGGAAAGCTGCAACCTCGCCGAGGCGGAGCTGGAGGCGGTCTTCGGCGCGCTGCTCACGCTGGGCCAGACCGGCCGCTACCAGGAGGCGGTGCGCTGGTGCGAGATGCTCGGCACCGAGGGGGCGGCGCGCGGGTTCACCAGGTGGACGGCGGCGCTGGCCGGCATGCGGTCGTGGCTGGCCGTGCAGCACGGCGAGCTGGGCGAGGCCCGGCGCTACGCCCAGCAGGCGCTGAGCGGCATGTCGCGTACGGGCTGGGGCGTGCTCCTCGGCCTGCCGCTGACGGTGCTGCTGCGGGCCACCGTCGCCATGGGCGATCTGGACGAGGCGGCCGAGATCATCAAGCGGGGCGTGCCCGGCGACCTGCCGCAGACCACGCTGTGGCCGCTCTTCCTGCAGGCCAGGGGCGACTACTACCTCGCCACCAACCGCACCAGGGCGGCGCTCAGCGACTTCCACGAGTGCGGCGCGCTGCTGCGCGGCTGGGACCTCGACATCCCGGCGCTCGTGGACTGGCGCTACGCCATCGCCAAGACGTACCTGCACATCGGCGCGGTCGAGGAGGCCCGGCAGAAGATCACCGAGCAGCTGTCCATCGCCGGCGGCACGCATCCGCGGGTGCACGGCAGGGCGCTGCGGCTGCTCGCGTCGGTCACCGAGCTGCGGCAGCGGCCGGCGCGGCTGCAGGAGGCGATGACCCTGCTGCAGCGCTCGGGCGACCTGCTCGAGCTCGGCTGGGCGTACGCGGACCTCAGCGACGCCTACCAGGAGCTCGGCGACATCACCCGGGCGCGGCTGATGGTCAGGCGGGCCAAGCAGATCGCCAAGGCGTGCGAGGCCGGGCCGCTCCTCGCGCGGCTGCAGCCACGCGAGGAGGACGGCGTCGAGGGCCTCGGCGAGGCGGCCGCGCTCAGCGACGCCGAGCGGCGCGTCGCCGCGCTCGCGGCCTTCGGCTACACCAACAGGGAGATCAGCGAGCGCCTGTTCATCACGGTCAGCACGGTCGAGCAGCACCTCACCCGCGTCTATCGCAAGCTGAACGTGAAGCGCCGCGCCGACCTGCCGACCGAGCTGTCGCTGGGCACGGGGTTCGCCGAAACGGACGTCTCCCGCATGACCCGGCGCGGCGCGGGCCACATGCGGCGTACGGCGGGGAGAACGGCACGCTGATCACGCGCTCATCCAGGATGTCGGCGGCGACCCCGCGTCGCTCAGCAGGGCGTCGACCGCCAGGGGCTGCGGCTCCGGCAGAAGCGTGATCAGCAGGCTGACCTTCTTCATCATCGCAGGGGAGTACTCGCGCACCGGGGTGATCTCCGCCTCGGCCAGATCCCACGGGCCGAGCAGCTCTTCCGCGCGCTGCGCCGCCAGCACGGGGTCGAGCCCGTACCAGGAGATGACCGAGGTCAGCAGGTCACGTCCGGTCCAGTGCTCCGGAACGTCCGAGTAGTCAACGAATGCGGGTGGGGCAGTGACCGACGAAAGGAGCATTTGGAACACAGGAGTCCCCCAAGAATCAACTCAACTGTTGTTCGCCGAAGATGCGGTGCCGAGTGCCTCACGTGCTGGGCGCGAATCCTCCTCCCCCTGGTCGTCCTCGCGCCGGTCGGCCGAGGGGCGGCCGAGGAGCACGCGCAGGCCCTCGGTCAGGTCGCTCACGGACACCAGCTCGGGGTTGATCAGCCACTGGGCCATCAGTCCCTGGAGCAGGGTGAGATAGAGCCGGCCGACCGCGCGCGTGGACTTCTCGTCCAGCGATTCGTCCGCGCCGAGCAGCTTGGGAAGCCCTTCGGGCGCGGCGGCGGAAGCGAGCGCCTCGCCGAGCCGCTCGCGCAGATCGGGCGCGTGCTCGGCGGCGGTGAGCGCCTCGAAGTTGGCGGCCAGCAGCGGGCGGTTGTCCTTGAAGCTGTCGACGATCTGCTGCCAGGTCTCCTCGAAGCCCACCAGCGGGTCCGTCGCGTCGGTGGGCACCATGACCTGCCACAGGTCGGTCCAGTCCTGAACCATGTCGATGAGGGCCTCGCGGAGCAGCGCCTCTTTCGAGCCGAAGTGGTAGCCGATGGAGGCGAGGTTGGCTCCCGACGCGGCGGTGATGTGCCGGGCGGTGGTGTGGGCGTAACCGCGCTCCACGATGCACCGCTTCGCCCCCTCAAGGAGCTGCTCTCGTTGTCCCATGCCGGCAACCTTACCACGAATTCATTCATACGTCCGTCCAAGACGCTTGTATGATTCGGGGCATGGCGCAGACAACTCGCCCCATCGCGGGCCGACGCGAATGGCTCGGCCTCGCCGTACTGACGCTCCCTGTGATCTTGTTGTCCAACTCGATCACCATCCTGTTCCTGGCGGTCCCCTGGATCACCGCGGGGCTCCGGCCCAGCGCCACCGAGCTGCTGTGGATCATGGACATCTACACGTTCGTGCTGGCCGGGCTGCTGATACCGATGGGCGCCCTGGGCGATCGCATCGGCCGGCGCCGGGTGCTGCTCGGCGGTGCGGTGGTCTTCGGCGTGGGCTCCGCCGCCGCGGCGTACGCCACCTCGCCCGAGCTGCTGATCGCCGCCCGGGTGCTGCTCGGCATCGGCGCCGCCACCCTCATGCCGTCCACGCTTGCGCTCATCAGGACGTTGTTCGTGGATCCCGGGCAACGCAAGATGGCGGTCGGCATCTGGACCGCCGGCTCCTCCGGCGGCGTGGTGCTCGGCCCGCCGCTGGGCGGCCTGCTGCTGGAGTACTTCTGGTGGGGGTCGGTCTTCCTGCTGAACGTGCCGTTCATGGCGCTGCTGCTGATCGCGGGTCCGCTGTTGCTGCCGGAGTCGCGAGATCCCAAGAAGGGCGGCTTCGACCTGCTCGGCGTGCTGCTGTCGCTGGCCGCCGTGCTGCCGCTCATCTACGGGCTCAAGCAGGTCGCGCTGGAGGAGCCGTCGATCTGGTCGGTCGGCGCGCTCGTCGCGGGCGTCGCCTTCGGCGTGGCCTTCGTCTACCAGCAGCGCCGCAAGGCCGACCCGATGGTCGACGTCGACCTCTTCCGCCGGCCGGTCTTCACGACGGCCGTGGGCGGCTACGCGCTGGTCATGTTCGCGCTGACCGGCGGCACCTACCTCGCGTCGCCGTACCTGCAGCAGGTGCTGGGCTTCAGCCCGCTGCCCGCGGCGCTGTGGCAGATGCCCGCCGGCGTAGGGGTGATCGTCGCCGCCGTGGTCGCCGGCTACCTCGCCCAGCGCCTGCGGCCCGGCCCCATCTTCGCCGCCGGCCCGCTCATCATGGCGGTCGGCCTGCTCATCATGTCGCAGGTCGAGGTGGACGCCGGGCTGGCGGCGCTGGTGCCGGGGATGATCCTGGTGGGCGCGGGCACCGGCATCGTGGCCACCGTCGCGGTGGACATCGTTTTGGGCAGCGTGCCGCCCGAGCGGTCCGCGCGGGCCTCCGCGCTGTCGGAGACCAGCCTGGAGCTCGGCACCGCCCTGGGCATCGCGCTCATGGGCCTCATCAGCACCGTCGTCTACAGCCGTACGCTGCTCGACACCACCCCGCAGGGGGTGCCGCAGGCCGAGACGGCGGCGGCGTCCGAGACCCTCGCGGCGGCGCTCGCCATCGCCGCCGAGCTGCCGGGGGAGATCGGGGCGCAGCTCGCCGACGCCGCCAGGGCCGCGTTCACCCTCGGCATGCAGGTGCCGCTGTACGTGACCGCCGCGCTCATGCTAGCGCTGGGCGCCATCGCGCTGTTCGCGCTGCGCCGCGCCGACATCAAGCCCGCGGAGGCCGCCGAGGAGCCCGGCATGTCCGAGGCGCGTTGAGCCGCCGCTCACCTGCGGCGACGTGCGTTCCCCCGCAGATCGCCCCGGCCCCCTACGTGGTTCGGCGGGCCGGGGCGAGGCCCATTAGGGGTTGATCTAGGGGGAACGTCCGCCTCTACCGTGGCCATCGTCGATCCGATCGCCGGCTAGGTGGAGGCACCATGCCCGAAGGCGCCAACCCGGCAGCCGATTACGAACTGGGGCTGCGCCTGCTCAACGCCCGCGCCACGCAGCGGGTGCTGGGCATCCTGGGCGACCCGTTCGCCCTGGTGCTGCGCGGCACCGATGATCCCTACCCGCTCTACGCCGCGATCCGCGAGCGCGGCCCGATCCACCGCAGCACCACCGGAAGCTGGGTGACCGCGGACCCGGACGTGGCGGCCGCGGCCCTGGCGGACCCGGTGTGGCGGATGTCGGGCCGGGACGGCTCGCCGGCCGCCGAGCAGCTTCTGCCCTTCTACGGGCACGGCACGCTGGGCGGCGAGGCCGATGAGCACGAGCGGCTGCGCCCCCACTGGCAGGCCCTGCTCGACCCGGAGCCGCTGGCCGCGCACCGCAAGACCGTCGAGCGGGAGTGCCTGGCCCGCCTCGACCGCGTCACCGGCGGCGACCTCATGACCGGCTACGCCTGGCCCGTCGCGACCGCCGCCACCGCCGCGCTGCTCGGGCTCCCCGCGGCGGACCTGCCGCGATACGCCGAGCTCTGCCAGGACGCCGCCGCGCTGCCCGACTCCCTGCTCGCCGCCCAGCCGCTCGCCCTCGTCCGCCGGATCGAGGACGCGGTGGCCGGGCTCGATGAGCTGTTCGGCGGCACGCCGGGGGAGGGGACCCACGACCCTGACAGGGCCGTACGGGTGCTGCTGTCCACCGCCGCCGTCCCGGCGACCGCCCACCTCATCGGCAACGCGGTCCGCGCGCTGCTGGCCGAGCCGGACGCGTGGCAGGCGCTGTCCCGCGACCCCGGGCTCGCGCCCGCCGCCGTGGCCGAGACGCTGCGCCACGACCCGCCGGTGCAGATGGAGGCACGGGTGGCCGCCGGACCCGCCGACCTGGCAGGCACCCGGCTGGAGCCCGGCAGCCACCTGGTGCTCGTCACCGCCGCCGCGGGCCGGGACGAGACCCGGCACCCGGAGCCCGGCCGCTTCCGCCTCGATCGGCAGGGCGAGCCGGAGCCGCTCGCCTTCGCCGGCGGCCTCCACCACCTCCCCGTCGCCCCGCTGGCCCGCGCCCAGGCCGAGGTGGCGCTGCGGATACTCGCCGAGACCCGGCCGGACGTGCGGCCGTCCGGCGCGCCGGTGTACCGGCGGCGCGCCCCCGTGGTGCGCGGCCCCGTCGAGCTGCCCGTGCTCGGGCTTGGAGAGACCTGATGCGTGTCCTGCTGACCTCGTTCGCCCTCGCCTCGCACTACAACTGCCTGGTGCCGCTCGGCTGGGCGCTGACCGCCGCCGGACACGAGGTCCGGGTGGCCAGCCAGCCGTCGCTGACCGACGCGATCACCGCGTCGGGGCTCGTCGCGGTCCCCGTCGGCACCGACCCGGAGCTCGAGGAGGTGCGCGAGCAGCCGGGCGCGGCCATGGGGCCGCCCCGGGTGCACGAGGACCGCGACGAGCCGGTCACCTGGGAGCAGGCGCTCGACTTCGACACGGTGATCGCGCCGCTGCTGCTCGCCGCCACCAACAACACCGAGATGGTGGACGAGCTGGTCCGCTTCGCCCGGAGCTGGCGGCCCGACCTGGTGATCTGGGAGCCGTTCACCCTGGCCGGCGCGATCGCGGCCGAGGCGTGCGGCGCGGTCCACGTACGGGCCCTGTGGGGCCTGGACGTGCTGGGCAGCGCCCGCCGCACCTTCCTCGAGCTGCGCGCCCAGCAGCCGAAGGCGCACTGGGAGGACCCGGTGGGGGAGTGGCTGACGCTGACCCTGGCCCGATACGGCCGCCCCTTCACCGAGGAGGCAGTCACCGGGCGGCTCACCATCGACACCACGATGCCCGCGAGCCTGCGCCTCCCCGTCGGGGTGCCGATCGTCGGCATGCGGACCCTGCCGTACAACGGCCGCTCCGTGCAGCCCGATTGGCTGGCCGAGCCGCCGAGCCGCCCCCGCGTGTGCTTCACGCTCGGCGGCACCGGCGCGGACTTCCTGCACGACTGGGCGCTCAGCCCGGCCGAGCTGGTACGGGCGGCGTCCGAACTCGACATCGAGGTGGTCGCCACGCTCGACGCCGAGCAGCGCGCCGGCCTCGGCGAGGTGCCGGACAACGTGCGCATCGTCGACTTCGTCCCCATGAACCTGCTCATGCCGACCTGCGCGGCGGTCGTGCACCACGGCGGCGCCGGCACGTTCAGCGCCGCGCTGCTCAACGGCGTGCCGCAGCTCATGATCGCCAACACCTGGGACCCTCCGGTCAAGGCCAAGCGGCTGGCCGCCATCGGCGCCGGCGCGTACATCCCGCCGCCCCGGCTCGACCCCCGCGGCTTCCGCGACACGCTGGCCGCGCTCGTACACGAGCCCGGACCGCGCGCCGCCGCCGAACGGCTCCGGCAGGAGATGCTCGCCGAGCCCACCCCCGCCGAGCTCGTCCCCCGCCTGGAACGCCTCGTCGCCGAGCACCGCGCCGGCGCGCCCGCGCAGGAGCCCGCCCTGGCCGAGGGGGCGCTGCGGTGAGCAGGACGGCCGCGACGACCCGGCGGCCCACCGCCAAGGGCACGGTGCCGTTCGGCGAGTACCGCACCTGGTACCGCGTGACCGGCGACCTGACGGGCGGCCGCCCGCCCCTGGTCGTGCTGCACGGCGGGCCCGGCAGCACCCACGACTACCTGCTGCCGCTCGCCGAGCTGAGCGACACCGGACAGCCGGTCATCCACTACGACCAGCTCGGCAACGGCGGCTCCACCCACCTGCCCGGCGAGGGCGCCGACTTCTGGACCGTGCGGCTCTTCCTCGACGAGCTGGACAACCTGCTCAAGCAACTGGGCGTGGCCGACGGCTACGTGCTCTTCGGCCACTCCTGGGGCGGCATGCTCGGCGCCGCGCACGCCGCCACCCGCCCCAGCGGGCTGCGCGGGCTGGTCATCGCCAACTCGCCCGCCTCGATGATCACCTGGCGGGCCGAGATGGAACGGCTGCGCGCCACCCTCCCGCCCGAGGTGCAGGAGACGCTCGCCCGCCACGAGGCCGCCGGCACCACCGCCACCCGCGAGTACTTCGACGCCATGCGCGTCTTCTTCGCCCGGTACGTCTGCCTGGTCGACCCGTGGCCGCGCGAGTATCAGGCGTCCTTCATGGAGATGCACAACAACCCGACCGTCTACTACACGATGAACGGGCCGACCGAGTTCCACGTCGTCGGCACGCTGCGCGACTGGTCGGTCGAAGAGCTGCTGCCCTCCATCGAGGTGCCCACCCTGATCATCTCAGGACGGCACGACGAGGCGACACCGGAGACCGTACGCCCGTTCGACGAGCTCATCCCGGACTCCCGCTGGGAGATCCTCGAGCACTCCAGCCACCTCCCGCACCTGGAGGAACCCGACCGGTTCAGGGAAGTGCTGCTGGCCTATCTCGCCACCGTCACCGGGACCCGACCGGGGACCCGCGCAAGCGACGCCGCGACAGGGAGTTGACGTGACCCGCATGTTCCCCGATCAGAACCCGGCCCGCATCGAGGGCCGCCGCCCGCGCGCCCTGGTGAGCGGCGTGGCATCGGACTCGCACACCTGGAACCTCGTCTATCTGCAGCTCGTCTGCGAAGAGGAGGGCCTGGACGTGGTCAACCTCGGCCCGTGCGTTCCCGACGAGCTGCTCGTCGCCGAATGCGTGGACCAGCGCCCCGACCTTGTGGTGCTCAGCACCGTCAACGGCCACGGCTACCGCGAGGGCCTGCGGGTCGTCCCCAAGCTGCGCGCCCGGCCCGAGCTGGCCGGCGTCCCCATCGTCATGGGCGGCCGCCTCGGCGTCACCGGACGCCGCGAAAAGGAGCTCGCCGATCAGCTCGAGGCGGCCGGCTGCGACCGCGTCTTCGACCGCGGCGGCCCCGAGGACATCGACGAGTTCAGGACGCTGGCCGCCGCGGTCACCTGGAAGGCGGACGACGCCGCCGCGCGCACGCCGGTCCAGTCCGGCTGAGCCCGCATGGCCGCTGGATTCGGCGGTTACGTGACCGCCACGGCCGCGGCCGGCGAGCTGGTGGTGCAGCCCCGCATGGGATTCGGCGACGTGGCGGCCATGCGCGCCGGGCTGCTCGCCACGAAACGCGCCCGCGCGGCCACCGCCGGCACGATCACCGTGGACAGCTACACCCGGGTCGGCGACCTGGGCTCGGCCGCCGCCGCGCTGGCCTCGGGCGCCGCGCTCAACGGCTACCCCCTGGTCAGCCACGGCGTCGTCGTCAACAGGGCGCTGCTGCACGGCGTCCGCGACGACGGCTTCCCCGTGCAGGTGCGGCACGGCTCCGCCAACCCGGTGAGGATCTTCGAGGCGCTGCTGGACGCCGGACTGGACGCCACCGAAGGCGGCCCGGTCTCCTACTGCCTGCCGTACAGCAGGATCCCGCTCAGCCAGGCGGTCGACCACTGGGCGCGCGGCTGCGAGCTGCTGGTCGCCCGCGGGCAGGAGGAGGGGCGCGAGCCGCACCTGGAGACGTTCGGCGGCTGCGTGCTCGGCCAGCTCTGCCCGCCCGGCCAGCTCGTCGCGCTCAGCGTCCTGGAGGGCCTGTTCTTCCAGGCGCACGGCCTGCGCGACATCTCGCTCAGCTACGCCCAGCAGACCAGCCCAGAGCAGGACGTCGAGGCGGTGCTCGCGCTGCGCGCGCTGGCCGAGGAGTTCCTGTCCGGCGTGCGCTGGCACGTCGTCGTCTACGCGTACATGGGCGTCTACCCCGAGACGCCGCGCGGCGCCGCCGCCCTGCTGACCTCCGCCGCCGAGCTGGCCGTGCGCACGGGCGCCGAGCGGCTCATCGTCAAGACCGAGGCGGAGTCCCAGCGCATCCCCACGATCGAGGAGAACGTCGCCGCGCTGGAGCTGGCCGGACGGGCGGCCCGCGCGGCCCGCCCCGCCGCGCCGCCGCCGCCCAGCACGGACTCGCAGGTGTACGCCGAGGCGCGGCGGCTCATCGAGGCCACCCTGGAGCTGCACGAGGACGTGGGCCGCGCGCTGCTGCGCGCGTTCAAGCTCGGCTACCTCGACATCCCCTACTGCCTGCACCCCGACAACAGGGGTGCCGCGCGCAGCCGCATCGACGCCGACGGCCGGCTGCTGTGGGCCGACGTCGGCGCGCTGCCGCTGGACGACCTGGCCGAACGCCACCGCCTGCGCCCGGTCGGCTCCGCCGAGCTGCTGCACGCGCTCCACTACGTCCAGCGCAGATTCGACGGCCTCGCATGAACGGCCGAAGCCCGCAGAATGTGGGGGCCGCGGGGATCACGAGCAGGGGTACTAGGGGTGGGGCAGGCAGGTCGGCCGCGGTTAGCGTGCCGGAGTGGACAACACATCGAGTCACGAGATCGCGATGGTCTTCCCAGGGATGGGGCCGACCGCGTACGCCGACATCGAGCGGTTCGCCACCGAGGTGCCGTCGGCGTGGCGGTTGTTCGCCGAGGCCGACGAAGCGCTCGGATACCCGGTGCTGGGGCGGTTCCGCGACACGGAGGGCGACTACTCCGAGTACGCCCAGGTGGCGTTCCTCGTCACCTGCCTGGCCCTGGCCGAGTGGGCCGAGCGCGAGGCGCTGCCCGCCCCGCCCGGGGTGTGCGCGGGGCCGAGCTTCGGCGGCAAGTCGGCCGCCGCGTACGCGGGGTCGCTGAGCTTCTCCGACGCGGTGTGGATGACCGCCCGGCTGGCCCGCTGCGTGGCCGACTACTTCAGCAGGGAGCACAGCGGCCTGGTCACCCACTCGTTCGTCCGCGTACAGCCCGACGTGGTGGAGGAGATGCTCGGCGAGCTGACCGCGCGCGGCCGCATCGCCGACGTCGCCTGCCGCGTCGACCGCGACTTCTTCATGATCACACTGTCCGCCGACGACCTGCCGGGGCTGGAGAAGGGCATCCGCGCCGCCGGCGGCCTGTCGCTCTACACGATGCGCCCGCCGATGCACTCACCGGCCTTCTCCTGGCTGCGCGAACGCGCGGAGAAGGAGGTGCTGGACGAGCTGGACTTCGCCGAGCCGCGGCTGCCGGTGATCTCCGACCACGACGGGTCGCCGCTGACCACCGGCGAGCAGGTGCGGAACCTGCTGCTCGACGGCTTCGTCAAGCAGATGCACTGGCCGGGGACGGTGGAGGCGCTGCGCGCCCACGGCGTGCGCACGGTCTGCGTGGCCGGGCCCGACGCCCTCTTCAGCCGGGTGCCCGCCACCACCAAGAACTTCACGGTGGTGCCGGTCGGCCCCAAGCGGCCGCTGCTCGCCGCCCGCGACAGTTGAGCCCCGCTCAGCGGTCGCTGAACGGGGCTCGGCGGCCGGTTGATCGCGGGGTCAGGAGACGGGACGGGCCGAGCTGAGCGCCGTCCACAACGCCCCGGGGGTGGCGAAGGTGTCAAGAACAAGTGCCTGCTCGTCGAACTGCACGGAGTAATCGGCTTCCAGCGCGCTCAGCAGTTCCACCGCGCCCATGGAATCCAATCCGAATTCCCGGAGGTTGGTGTCCGCGGTGAGCTCGTCGTCGGAAGACAGCAAGGGAAGTCGGTGCCGCAGCAACTCCTCGAACTTTTCATCCCACATGGCTCGCATTATGCCTCATATTCTCGCGCTGGGGAAAAGAAAATGGGCGAAGAAATTCAGCGGAACCTGCACGGGCGATTTCTGAACGGTCTCGCCGCCGCGCCGCAAGGAGCCGCGCTCCGCCTCGGCGGCCGCATGGTCACCTTCGAGGAGCTGCACGAGCTCGCCCTGCTGTGGGCCGGGTCGCTGCTCCACGCCGGCGTCACCGGACCGGTGGGGGTGCTCGCCGAGAAGGGCACCACCGCCTACGCCGGGCTGCTCGCGACCCTGTACGCCGGGACCACGGTGGTGCCGCTGCACGTCGGCTTCCCGCCCGACAGGACGGCGCGGATGATGTCGGCGGCCGGCGTCACCGCCGTGATCGCCGACGAGCGCGGCGCGCGCCTGCTGCCTGAGCTGCGCGAACGCGGCTTCTACGGCTCCGTGCTGCTGCCCGAGGGCGGCGGCGAAGGCAGCGTCGCGATCTCGGCCGCGCACGCCCTCGCGCAACCGGTCGCGGCGCCGCCCGACGCGCCCGCGTACATCCTGTTCACCTCGGGCTCCACCGGCAGGCCCAAGGGCGTGACGCTCACCCACGCCAACCTGACCCACTACTTCGGCGTGCTGGACGAACGCTACGACTTCACCCCCGGCGACGCCTTCTCGCAGACCTTCGACCTGACCTTCGACTGCGCCATCTTCGACCTGTTCTGCGCCTGGGGCGCGGGCGCACCCGCCGTGCCCGTGCCGCCCCGCGGCCACGCCGACCTGCCCGCCTTCCTGGACGACCACCAGGTCACCGTCTGGTTCTCCACGCCCAGCGGCATCAGCCTGGCCCGCCGGCTCGGCGCCCTGCGCCCCGGCGCGCTGCCCGGCCTGCGGTGGAGCTTCTTCGCCGGAGAGGCGCTGCGCTGCCAGGACGTCGAAGACTGGATCACGGCCGCGCCGCACGCCACCGTGGAGAACCTGTACGGCCCCACCGAGCTGACCGTCACCATCGCGGGCCACCGCTGGTCCGATGAGTCGGCCAAGCTCGCGGTCAACGGCGTCGTGCCGATCGGCGCCGTGCACCCGGGACACCAGGTGCTGCTCGTCACCGAGGACGGCGAGGTGACCGACGAGGAGGAAGGCGAGCTGTGCGTCGCAGGACCCCAGCTCACCCCCGGATACCTCGACCCGCGCGACGGCGAGGGCCGCTTCCTCCAGCACGACGGCCACACCTTCTACCGCACCGGCGACCGCGTACGGCGCCTTCCCGGCGACGAGCTCGCCTACCTGGGCAGACGCGACGCCCAGGTCCAGGTGCAGGGCTGGCGGGTCGAACTGGCCGAGATCGAGCACGCGCTGCTGGCCGCAGGAGACGGCGTCGCCGAGGCCGCCGCGGTAGGGGTGGACGGCCCCGCCGGAACGGAGCTGGTGGTCTTCTACACCGGCGAGCCGCGACCCCCCGTCGAGCTCGCCAACAGGCTGCGCCGGACACTGCCGCACGGCATGGTCCCCAAGCGATATCACCACCTCGGAGAACTGCCGCTCAACGCCAACCGCAAGGTCGACAGAAAGGCGCTCGCCGAACGCGCCGGCGAACTCCTGAGCCCCCACAATTAATTGGTCTTAGGGGGCGCATAGGGGTTAGTGCGGCTCCGAACTTTTCGTAGTTTGGTGGCGGCACCGAAAGGGTCAGAACGTACAAGCCCGGTGAGCTCAACGCTCCTCATATTCCTAGGTTGGTAATGGACAACGAAGAGAGACTTGTCAATTACCTGAAAAGAGCGACGGCGGATCTGCGGGAATCCCGGCGGCGGTTGCGCGCGGCCGAGGACCGCCTGCGCGAACTGGGCGCCGGCCCGGACGGCGCCGTGCCGATCGCGATCGTCGGCATGGCCTGCCGCTACCCAGGCGGGGTCACCACGCCCGAGGACCTGTGGCGGCTCATCACCGACGAGGTCGACGCCGTCACCCCCATGCCCGCCGACCGCGGCTGGGACATCGACGCCATCTACGACCCGGAGCGCGGCAAACCGGGCAAGACCTACACCCGCGAGGGCGGCTTCCTGCGCGACGTGGCCGGCTTCGAACCGGAGTTCTTCGGCATCAGCCCCAACGAGGCCACCGCCATGGACCCGCAGCAGCGGCTGCTGCTGGAGACCACGTGGGAGGCGGTCGAGCGCGCGGGCATCGACCCGACGGCGCTGCGCGGCAGCCGTACCGGCGTGTTCGTCGGCGTCATGTACGGCGACTACGGCTCACGCAGCGACCGGATACCCCGCGGCGTCCAGGGCTTCATCGCGCACGGCAGCCACCGCAGCGTCGCCTCCGGGCGCATCTCCTACCTGTACGGCTTCGAAGGACCCGCGGTCACCGTGGACACCGCCTGCTCCTCGTCGCTGGTGGCCCTCCACCTGGCGGCGCAGGCGCTGCGCGGCGGCGAGTGCGAGCTGGCCCTGGCCGGCGGTGCCACCGTGCTGTCCACCACCGAGCTGTTCGTCGACTCCGGCCGCCAGGGCGTGCTCTCGCCCGACGGCCGCTGCAAGTCCTTCGCCGCCGCGGCCGACGGGGTCGGCTGGGGCGAGGGCGTCGGCCTGCTGCTGCTCGAACGCCTCTCCGACGCCCAGCGCAACGGCCACCCCGTGCTCGCCGTCATCCGCGGCTCGGCCGTCAACCAGGACGGCGCGAGCAGCGGCCTGACCGCGCCGAACGGCCCCTCCCAGGAGCGGGTGATCGGCGCCGCGCTGTCGGCGGCCGGACTGTCGCCGTCGGACGTGGACGTCGTCGAAGGCCACGGATCCGGCACCAGGCTGGGCGACCCCATCGAGGCGCAGGCGCTCCTCGCCACGTACGGGCAGGGCCGCGACCGGCCCCTGTGGCTCGGCTCGGTCAAGTCCAACATCGGACACGCCCAGGCGGCCTCCGGCGCGGCAGGCGTCATCAAGATGGTGCTGGCCATGCGGCACGGCACGCTCCCGAAGACACTGCACGTGGACGCCCCCAGCCACGAGGTCGACTGGTCGGCCGGCAACGTGGAGCTGCTCACCGAGCCCCGGCCGTGGACGCGCGCCGGGCACCCGCGCAGGGCCGCCGTCTCCGCGTTCGGGGTCAGCGGCACCAACGCCCACGTCATCCTCGAAGAGGCCCCCGAGGAGACCACGGAGCCCTCGCCTGCCGAGGGCTCCCCGGCGCTGCCGATCGTGGTGTCGGCCAAGTCCGAGGCCGCGCTGCGCGCCCAGGCGGAACGGCTCGCCGGGTTCCTCACCGGTGACGGCGCCGACGCCGACCTGCCCGGCGTGACCTGGACGCTGACCCGCCGCGCGGCGCTCGCCCACCGCGCCGCCCTGGTGGCCCACGACAAGGACGGCCTGATCGCCGCGCTGCGCGGCCTGGCCGCCGGCGAGACCCCGCCCGGCGTCACAGTCGGAGAGGCCAGGAGCGGGCGGCTCGGCCTGGTGTTCTCCGGGCAGGGCGCGCAGCGGCCCGGCATGGGCCGCGGACTGTACGAGCGCTTCGGCGTGTTCGCGCGCGCCTTCGACGAAGCCTGCGAGCTGCTGCAAGCCGAACTCGCCGCAGCGGATGTCGTAGCCGGGCTGGCCGGTGGGCTGAGCGTGCGCGACATCATCCTCGGCGATTCGGCCCCTGACGGGGTGCTGGATCAGACGGTGTTCGCGCAGGCCGGGCTGTTCGCTTTCGAGACGGCGCTGTTCCGGCTGCTGGAGTCGTTCGGTGTGCGGCCGGACTTCGTGGCCGGGCACTCGCTGGGTGAGATCACCGCCGCGCACGTCGCCGGGGTGCTGGATCTGGCGGATGCGTGCCGTCTGGTGGCCGCCCGTGGGCGGTTGATGCAGGCGTTGCCGTCCGGTGGTGCGATGGCCGCGATCGGCTGCGGTGAGGACGAGATCGCCTCCGTGCTGGCTCGTTACGATCAGGTGGCCATCGCTGCGGTGAACGCGCCGGGCGCGGTCGTGGTCTCCGGTGCCGCCGCTCAGGTCGATGAGGTGGTCGCGTGGGCGCGCGAGCAGGGGTTCCGTACGCGGCCGCTGCGGGTGTCGCATGCGTTCCACTCGCCGTTGATGGAGCCCATGCTGGCCGAGTTCGAGCAGGTCGTCGCCGGGCTGACGTTGCGTCGTCCGGAGCTCGCCGTGGTCTCGAACGTCTCCGGCGAGCTGGCGGGTGAGGAGGTCACCGAGCCTTCTTACTGGGTGGAGCATGTGCGCCGTCCGGTGCGGTTCGCCGACGGCGTCGAGGTGATGCGGCGGCGCGGCGTCACCCACTTCCTGGAGGCGGGTCCCGACGCCCAGCTCGCCCCCATGATCGAACAGACCCTCGCCGGTCACGATGCCCCGGTGGTGGCGCTGCTGCGCCGCGGCCGCGACGAGGTGGCCTACTTCGCCGAAGCGCTCGGCGCGGCCTGGGCCGGTGGCGTGAGCGTGGACTGGGCCGGCTGGTTCGCCGACCGCGAGACCCCGCCAAGTCCCGTCGCGCTGCCCACGTACCCGTTCCAGCGGCGTCGGTTCTGGCTCGAAGCTCACAAGTCGGGCGACGTGTCGGCGGCCGGGCAGTCGCCCGTCGAGCATGCGCTGCTCGCCGCCGCCGTGACCCACCCGGACGGGGCCGTCACCCTCACCGGGCAGCTGTCCCCGCGTACTCAGCCGTGGCTGGCCGACCACACGATGAACGGCACCGTGATCTTCCCGGGCACGGGCTTCGTGGAGCTGGCGCTCCGCGCCGGCGACGAGGTGGACTGCAGCAGGCTGGACGAGCTCGTCCTGGAGACCCCGCTGGTCATCCCCACCGGGGAGGACGCGGGCGGCGTGGCCGTCCAGGTCGCGGTCGCCGCCCCGGACGACGACGGCCGCCGTACCGTGGAGATCCACTCCGCCGACGGGGAGGGCTGGATCCGGCACGCGCAGGGCACCCTCGCCCCCGCCGCTGCGGAAGGCGCCGACCTCACCGCGTGGCCGCCCCCCGGCGCGGTGGCCGTGGACATCGACGGGCTCGACGACCGGCTGGCCGAGCGCGGCTACGAATACGGCCCCACGTTCCGCGCGCTGCGCGCCGCCTGGCGCAAGGGCGAGGAGTTCTACGCCGAGGTGGCGCTGCCCGAAGGCGTGGACGCCACCGGCTACGACGCGCACCCCGCGCTGCTCGACGCCGCGCTGCGCGTGGGCCTGCTGCCCGAAACGGACGAGAAGGCGAGCGAGAACGGGCGGCCGGTGGTCCCCTTCGCATGGCGCGGCGTCGAGCTGCACGCCACCGGCGCCGCCGCGGCACGGGTACGGCTGCGCCCCGCCGACGGCGCGGGAGCCGTACGGCTGGACCTCGCCGACGCGACGGGTGGCCCCCTGGCCACCGTGACGTCGCTCGAATCCCGCCCGCTCGCCGACTCCCTCCCGGCGGGCGGAGCGGCGGCGCTACCCCTGTACGAGGTGGAATGGCGCCCGCTGGCCACGCAGGACGGCGACCCGGCGGCACGGGACGCCGAGGTCCATCTGGCCTGGGACGACACCCGCACCGCCACCTCCGCGCCCGAGCGGGTACGCCGCACCATGGCGGCCACGCTGGAGCGCGTACGGCGCTGGCTGGCCACCGACCCGTCAACCGACGACACCCTCGTGATCGTGACCAGGGGAGCGGTCGCCATCGGCGGCGCTGCCCCGGACATGGCGCAGGCGGCGGTCTGGGGACTGGCCAGGGCCGCCAGGGAGGAGAGCCAGGGGCGCATCGTCCTGATCGATTTGGACCCCGAGCAGGACCAGGACCGCTCCGTCATCGACTCGGCCACGGCCGCCGCGCTGCGCGCGGGAGAGCCGGAGATCGCCGTACGCGCGGGAAAGCCGCACATCCCCAGGCTCACCCGCCGCGCACCGGAGAACGGCGCCGCCGCATGGCCCGCCGAGGGCGCCACACTGATCACCGGCGGCACCGGCGGCCTGGGCGCGCTGCTGGCCAGGCACCTGGTCACCGAGCACGGCGTACGGCACCTGGTGCTGACCAGCCGCCGCGGCCTCGACGCGCCCGGCGCGGCCGAGCTGCGCGACGAGCTCGCCGGGCTCGGCGCTGAGGTGACGGTGGCCGCCTGCGACGTGGCCGACCGCGCCGCGCTCGCGGCCCTCCTGGACGAAACCGCGCGGCGGCAGCCGCTCGCGGCCGTGGTGCACGCGGCGGGCGTGCTGGCCGACGGCACCATCCCGACCCTCGACGACGAGCGCCTGGCGCGCGTGCTGCAGCCCAAGGTGGACGGCGCATGGCACCTCCACGAGCTGACCCGCGACCTGGACCTGCGCGCATTCGTGCTGTTCTCCTCGACGACCGGGCTCATGGACGCGGCGGGACAGGGCAACTATGCCGCCGCCAACGCCGCCCTGGACGCGCTCGCCGCCGAGCGCGCCGCCGCCGGGCTCCCGGCGATCTCGATCGCCTGGGGCGCGTGGGAGGCGGAGAGCGGCATGGCCGGCCGGCTGGACGACCGCCAGACCGCCCGCCTCGCCGCCTCCGGCATGCGCCCGCTCACCGCCGAGGAGGGGCTCGCGCTGTTCGACGCGGCGCTCGCCGCCGGACATCCCGCGCCGGTCGCCTGCCGCCTGGACCTGGCCGCGCTGCGCGGCCGCGACACGGAACCGCCCGCGGTGCTGCGCGCGCTCGCCGGCCGCCGCCCCGCCCGCGCCGCCGCGGCGGGACCCGGCTCGCTGGCCGACCGGCTCGGCGCGATGTCCCCGGCCGAGCGGCGCGAGCTGCTGCTCGGCGTGGTACGCGCGGAGGCCGCCGGCGTGCTCGGCTACGGCTCGCCCGACGCGGTGCCGGTTGACCGGGCCTTCCAGGAGCTGGGCTTCGACTCGCTGTCCGGCGTGGAGCTGCGCAACAGGCTGGGCCGCAGGGTCGGCATGGCGCTCCCGGCGACCCTCGTCTTCGACCACCCGACGGTGACCGCGCTGGCCGGTTTCCTGGCCGACCGGTTCGGCGGCAAGCCGGAGCCCGCGCAGGCACCGGCTGCGGCGGCGGCCCCGGCCGGGACCGACCCGATCGTGATCGTCGGGCTCGCCTGCCGGTACCCGGGCGGCGTGCAGACGCCGGAGGACTTCTGGCGGCTGGTGACCGAGGGCGTCGACGCGGTGGGCGACTTCCCCGCCGACCGCGGCTGGGACCTCGGCTCGCTGTTCCACCCCGACCCCGAGCACGAGGGCACCTCGTACACGCGGCAGGCCGCCTTCCTGCACGGCGCCGCCGAGTTCGACCCGGACTTCTTCGGCATCAGCCCCCGCGAGGCGGCCGAGATGGACCCGCAGGAACGGCAGTTCCTGGAGGTCAGCTGGACCGCACTGGAGCGGGCCGGTATCGACCCGACGTCGCTGCGCGAGACCAGCGCCGGGGTGTTCGCCGGCGTGATGTACCACGACTACGTGCCCGCGGGCGCGGGCGGCGCGACGGTCTCCGGGCGCGTCTCCTACACGCTCGGCCTGCGCGGTCCCGCGATCAGCGTGGACACCGCCTGCTCGTCCTCGCTGGTGGCTTTGCACCTGGCCGCGGACGCGCTGCGGCGCGGCGAGTGCGACCTGGCCCTCGCCGGTGGCGTGACCGTGATGTCCACGCCGGGGGCGTTCATCGAGTTCTCCCGGCAGCGCGGCCTGGCCGCCGACGGCCGGTGCAAGGCGTTCTCCGAGGGCGCCGACGGCGTCGGCTGGGGCGAGGGCGTCGGCGTGCTGGTGGTCGAGCGGCTGTCGGATGCCCGCCGCCGCGGGCATCGGGTCCTGGCCGTCGTACGCGGCAGTGCCGTCAACCAGGACGGCGCCTCCAACGGCATCACCGCCCCCAACGGGCCTTCGCAGGAGCGGGTGATCGCGCAGGCGCTCGCGTCGGCGGGGATCGGCCCTGACCAGGTGGACGTGGTCGAAGGCCACGGCACCGGCACCTCCCTGGGCGACCCGATCGAGGCCCAAGCGCTGCTGGCGACCTACGGCCAGGACCGCAAGGAGCCGTTGTGGCTGGGCTCGGTGAAGTCGAACCTGGGCCACACGCAGGCGGCCGCCGGCGTGGCCGGTGTGATCAAGATGATCCTGGCCATGCAGCACGAGCTGCTGCCCAAGACCCTGCACGTGGACGCCCCGTCGTCGAAGGTGGACTGGTCCGCCGGAGCGGTGGAGCTGCTCACCGAGCCGAAGCCCTGGCCCAAGCAGGCCGATCGGCCGCGCCGCGCGGGCGTGTCCTCCTTCGGCATCTCCGGCACGAACGCCCACGTCATCATCGAGGAGCCGCCCGCCGAGGACGCCCCGGCGGAGGCAGGCCCGACGATCGTGGATGCGGGCAGCGCCGTGCTGCCGGTGCTGGTCTCGGCCAAGACCGAGCCCGCGCTGCGCGCCCAGGCCGACCGGCTCGCCGCCTTCATGACCGAGCACGACGAGACCGGACTCCCCGAGATCGCCGCCGAGCTGACCCGCAGGGCCGGTCTGCCCAAGCGTGCCGCCGTACTGGGCGACTCCCGCGAGGCCGCGCTGGCCGGGCTGCGCGCGCTGGCCGCAGGGGAGCAGGACGCGGGGCTCGTCCGGGGCCAGGTGCACGAGGGCGCGGACCAGCCGGTGTTCGTCTTCCCCGGGCAGGGCGGCCAGTGGCCCGGCATGGCGCTCGAGCTGCTGGACTCCTCGCCCGCGTTCGCCGCCGCCCTCGACCGCTGCGCCGCCGAGATCGAGCGGCTGGTGGACTGGCGGGTGCGCGACGCGCTCGGCGACGCCGAACTGCTCGAACGCGTCGACGTGGTCCAGCCGGTGCTCTGGGCGGTCATGGTCGCGCTGGCCGAGACCTGGCGCGCCGCCGGAGTCGAACCGGCCGCCGTGGTCGGCCACTCCCAGGGCGAGATCGCCGCCGCCTGCGTGGCCGGGGCGCTGTCCCTCGCCGACGGCGCGCGGGTGGTGGTGCTGCGCTCCCGCGCGGTCGCCGAGCGCCTGTCCGGCCTGAACGGCGGCATGATGTCCGTGGCGCTGCCCGCGGAACGCATGCCCGAGCTGCTCGCCGACCACGGCGACGCGATCTCCGTGGCCGTGGTGAACGGCCCGGGATCGGTGGTGCTGGCCGGCGACTCCGACGCGCTGGACGCCCTGGAGGCCCGGCTGCGCGCCGACGGCACCCGCGTCAAGCGGCTGGCCGTGGACTACGCCTCCCACGGCGCGCAGGTGGAGGTGCTGCGCGAGCCGCTGCTGCGCGACCTCGCCGGGCTGCGCCCGCAGGCCGCCGCGGTGCCGTTCTACTCCACCGTGGAGGCGGCCGAGCTGGACACGACCGGGCTCGACGCCGAGTACTGGTACACGAACCTGCGCAGGACCGTACGGTTCGCCGAGACCACCCGGGCGCTGCTGGCCCGCGGACGCCGGCTCTTCCTGGAGATGAGCCCCCACCCGATGCTCACTCCCGCGATCGAGGAGACCGCCGCCGCCGACGGCGTGGACGTCGCCGCGCTCGGCACGCTGCGCCGCGACGAGGGCGGCAGGTTCACCACGGCGCTGGCCGAGGCGTGGCTGCGCGGAGCACAGGTGGACTGGTCGAAGGTCCTGCCCGCCGCGCCGCGCGTCGACCTGCCCACCTACCCCTTCCAGCACGACAAGTACTGGAAGCCGAGCACGCTCGGCGGACCCGCCGGGCTCAGCGCCGCCGGCCTCGACCCCGCCGGCCACCCGCTGCTCGCCGCGGTGCTGGACGAGCCGGACGGCGACGGGCTGGTCTTCTCCGGCCGGCTGTCCGCCGCGGGCCAGCCGTGGCTCGCCGACCACCGCGTGGCCGAGCGGATCATGGTGCCCGGCGCGGCGCTGGTCGAGATGGCGCTGCACGCCGCCGACCGCGCCGGCTGCGACGTACTGGAAGAACTGATCCTGGAACGTCCGCTCGTGCTGCCCGACGACGGCGCGACCCGCGTACGCGTGGTGGTCGGCGCCGCCGAGGACGGCCACCGGCAGATCTCCGTGTACGCCGCCCCGGACGCGCCCGACGCGGAGACCCCCGTATGGACCAGGCACGCCACCGGCAGCCTGGCCAAGACGGCGGGCGAAGCCCCCGCCCCGCAGGGGACCGGCCCGGCCTGGCCCCCGGCGGACGCCCGGCCGGTGGACGTCAGCGACCTGTACGAGGCCATGGCCGCCGGCGGCTACGGCTACGGCCCCGCCTTCCGCGGGCTGCGCCGTGCCTGGCGCAGCGGCGACGACGTCTACGCCGAGGTCGCCCTGCCCGAGCAGGCAGCCGGTGACGCGGACCGGTTCGGCATCCACCCGGCCCTGCTGGACGCCGCCCTGCACGCCGCCGGGCTCATCGACGGCGACGGCTCCGGCGCGCCCAAGCTCCCGTTCACCTGGCGCGGCGTGCGCCTGCACACCACCGGCGCCACCACGGCGCGGGTACGGCTGCGCGCCGCCGACGGCTCGGCCCCGGACCGCTACACCATCGAGCTGGCCGACTCCACGGGCGCCCCGATGGCCTCGGTGGACGCCATGGTGGTGCGGCCGATCACCGACGGCGAGCTGGCGGGCGCGGCGGTGCACGTCGCGCTGCCCCGGCTCACCTGGACGCCGCTGCCCCAGGCGGCGCAGGCCGCCGAAGCGGCGGCCCCGCAGACCCCGGGCATCGAGACGTTCCACGTGCCGCGAGACTCCGGCGAGGACCCGGCAGCCGCCGCGCACGCCGCGACCCGGGCCACCCTCGACGCGCTGCGCACATGGCTCGCCGCCGAGCAACAGGACGGCGCCCGGCTGGTCGTGATCGTGCGCCGCGCGGCGGCGGTCGTCCCGGGCGAGGACGTCGATCCCGCACACGCGGCGGCCGTCGGCCTGGTGCGCGCCGCCCAGGCCGAGCACCCCGACCGCATCGTCCTGCTCGACGCCGACGGCGAGGACCTGCCGTGGGCGGCGATCCGCACCGCGATCGACGCGGGCGAGCCGGAGCTGGCCGTACGCGCAGGGACGGTGCACGTGCCGCGCCTGGTGCGCGACACCGACGCGCTCGTCCCGCCGTCCGGGCCGTGGCGGCTGGCCACCACCGGCAAGGGCACGCTGTCCAACCTCGCGCTGCTGCCGGCACCCGAGGCGCTGCGCCCGCTGCGCCCCACCGAGGTACGGCTGGCGCCCCGCGTCGCCGGCATCAACTTCCACGACCTGGTCGTCGCCCTCGGCATGATCACCGAGGAGGACGACGGCCTGATCGGCGAGGCCGCGGGCGTGGTGCTGGAGGTCGGCTCCGCCGTCACCGACCTGCGGCCGGGCGACCGGGTGACCGGCCTGGTGGACGGCGGCGCGGGCAGCGTGGCGATCACCGACAGGCGGCTGCTCGTCCCGATGCCGCGCGGCTGGTCGTTCACGTCGGCCGCGGTGCTGCCGATCGTCAACCTCACCGCCTACTACGGCCTGGTGGACCTGGCCGGGGTGAGCGCGGGCGACCGGGTGCTGGTGCACGCGGGCGCCGGCGGCGTCGGCCTGGCCGCGATCCAGCTCGCCCAGCACCTGGGCGCGGAGGTCTTCGCGACCGCATCGCCCGCCAAGTGGCCGGTGCTGCGCGCGCTCGGCCTCGACGACGACCACCTGGCCTCCTCCAGGGACCTAGGCTTCCGCGACAAGTTCCTCGCCGTCACCGGCGGGAAGGGCATGGACGTCGTGCTCAACTCGCTGGCCAGGGAGTTCGTGGACGCCTCGCTGGAGCTGCTGCCGCGCGGCGGCCACTTCCTGGAGATGGGCAAGACCGACATCCGGCAGGCGGACGAGGTGGCCGCCGCCCACCCGGGCGTCGTCTACCGGGCGTACGACATGGTCGCCCAGTCCCGCACCGAGCATCCGGAGGGCACCCCGGAACGCGTCCAGGAGATCCTCGCCGAGGTCGTGCGCCTCTACGAGGAGGGCGTGCTGCGCTCCGCACCCGTCACCGTCTGGGACGCCCGGCGCGCCAGAGACGCCTTCCGGCACCTCCAGCAGGCCCGCCACGTCGGCAAGCTCGCACTGGCCGTGCCGCGCGACCCCGACCCGGACGGCACCGTGCTGATCACCGGCGGCACCGGCGTCATCGCCGGGCACGTCGCCCGCCACCTGGTGACCCGGTACGGCGCCCGGCACCTGCTGCTGGTCACCCGGCGCGGCGCCGACGCCCCCGGAGCCGCCGCCCTCCGCGACGAGCTGGCCGGGCTGGGCGCGTCCGTCCGCGTGGCGGCATGCGACGTGTCCGACCGCGACGCGCTCGCCGCGCTGCTCGACGGCATCCCCGCCGAGCATCCGCTGACCGGCGTGGTGCACGCCGCCGGCGTGCTCGACGACGCCACGATCGCCTCGCTCACCCCCGACCGGCTCGCGAAGGTGCTGCGCCCCAAGGCCGACAGCGCCTGGCACCTGCACGACCTGACCAGGGACGACGACCTCGCGCTGTTCGTCATGTTCTCCTCGGCGGCCGGCCTGCTCGGATCGCCGGGACAGGGCAACTACGCCGCGGGCAACGCCTTCCTGGACGCGCTCGCCCAGCACCGGCGCAACCTCGGCCTGCCCGGCCACTCGCTGGCCTGGGGCCTGTGGGCCGAGCGCAGCGCCATGACCGCCCACGTGGGCGCCGGCGAGTCCGCCCGGCTGTCCGCGAGCGGGCTGCGCGAGCTCGACACCGAGTCCGGCCTGCGCCGCTTCGACGCCGCTGTCTCCGGTGACGCCCCGGTGGTGCTCGCCGCGGACGTGGACGCCGACGCGCTGTCCGCCGGGCCCGTCCCGCCCGTGCTGCGCGAGCTGGTGACCGCGCGGTCGCGACGCCGCGCGGCGGCCGACACTCCGGCGGCGGAGGAGTCGCTGACCGACCGGCTGTCGGGGCTGCTGCCCGCCGAGCAGCGCCGCATCCTCCTCGACCTGGTCCGCTCGCACGTCGCCGCGGTGCTCGGGCACTCCGGCGTCGAGGCGATCGGCCCCGACCGCGCCTTCGCCGAGCTGGGCTTCGACTCGCTGACCGCGGTCGAGCTGCGCAACCGGCTCGGCGCCGCCGCGGGGATGCGGCTCCCGGCGACGCTGATCTTCGACTACCCGAACCCTGAGGCGCTGGTCGAGTTCCTCCTGGAAGAGCTCGACCCGGAGCACGCCGATCCGGCGCGCGCCGTACTCGACGAGATCGAGCGGCTGGAGGCCACCATGGCCGAGCCGATCGCCGACGCCCCGCCCGAGCCCGCCGACGTGGAGGCCGTCGCGGCCCGGCTGGAGGCGCTGGCCCGCCGCTGGCGGGAGGCGCACGGCCGCGCCGGCGGCAACGGCGCCGCGCCCGGCCGGGTGGCGGACCTCGCGTCGGCTTCCGACGAGGAGCTGTTCGCGGTGCTGGACAGCGAGCTGGGCGGCTCGGACGCAACGTCCTGAACGACGGGGGAGATGACTGATGTCGGGCGATGACCGCCTGCGCGACTACCTGCGCAGGGCCACCGCGGATCTCCAGGAGACGCGCAGGCAACTGCGCGACGTGACGGAACGGGCCAGGGAGCCGATCGCGATCGTCGGCATGGCCTGCAGGTACCCGGGCGGCGTGAGCACGCCGGAGGAGCTGTGGAACCTGGTGGCCGACGGCCGGGAGGGGATCTCCGGCTTCCCCACCGACCGCGGCTGGGACGTGGACGCGCTCCACGACCCCGAGCTGACCCGGCCCGGCACCACGTACGTCGACCGTGGCGGGTTCCTGCACGGCTCCGGCGAGTTCGACGCCGACTTCTTCGGCATGAGCCCGCGCGAGGCCACCGCCACCGACCCGCAGCAGCGGCTCGTCCTGGAGACCTCGTGGGAGGCTCTGGAGCACGCCGGCATCGACCCGACGGGGCTGCGCCGCAGCCGCACCGGCGTCTATCTCGGCGTGATGGCCCCCGACTACGCCATCGGCTACGGCCGGGACGTGCCCGAGGCCGAGGGCCTGCTCAGCACCGGGTCGCACGGCAGCGTGGTGTCCGGGCGGGTGGCGTACACGCTCGGCCTGGAAGGGCCCGCGGTCTCGGTGGACACCGCCTGCTCGTCCTCGCTGGTGGCGCTGCACCTCGCGGCGCACGCGCTGCGCGTCGGCGAGTGCGATCTCGCGCTGGTCGGCGGCGTGACCGTGATGTCCACGCCCGAGACGTTCACCGAGTTCGCCCGGCAGCGGGGCCTTGCGCCCGACGGGCGGGTGAAGGCGTTCGCCGACGGGGCGGACGGCACCGCCTGGGGCGAGGGCGCCGGCATGCTGGTCGTCGAACGGCTCTCGGACGCCCGCCGTCGTGGCCACCGCGTGCTGGCCGTGATCCGCGGCAGCGCCGTCAACCAGGACGGCGCCTCCAACGGCCTGACCGCCCCCAACGGCCCCTCCCAGGAGCGGGTGATCCAGCAGGCGCTGGCCGCCGCCGGGCTGGTGGCGGCGGACGTGGACGCGGTCGAGGCCCACGGCACCGGCACCTCCCTGGGCGACCCGATCGAGGCGCAGGCGCTGCTCGCCACCTACGGGCGGGGGCGGCGCACGCCGCTGTGGCTGGGGTCGGTGAAGTCGAACCTGGGCCACACGCAGGCGGCGGCGGGCGTGGCCGGCGTGATCAAGATGGTCATGGCGCTGCGGCACGGCCTGCTGCCGAAGACCCTGCACGTGGACGCGCCGTCGTCGAAGGTGGACTGGTCTTCCGGTGCGGTGGAGCTGCTGACCGAGGCCAGGCCGTGGCCGCGGGCCGAGGGGCGGCTGCGCAGGGCGGGCGTGTCGTCGTTCGGGTTCAGCGGCACCAACGCGCACGTGATCCTCGAAGAGGCGTCCGCCGATGAGGAGGTGCCCGCTGAGACCGAACCGGGTGACGCCGCCGGGCTGGCGGTGCCAGTGGTCGTGTCGGCCAAGACCGAGGCCGCGCTGCGGGCGCAGGCCGAGCGGCTGGCCGGCTTCGTGGAGTCGCATACCGAGGCCGAGGTGCTGGAGGTGGCCGTCGGGCTGACCCGCAGGGCCGCTCTGGAGCATCGGGCCGTACTCCCGGTGTCGGATCGGGATGGGCTGCTGGCCGGGCTGCGTTCGCTGGCGGCCGGTGAGCCTTCGGGCGTCGTGGGCCGGGTGCGGCCTGGTCGTCTCGCCGTGGTGTTCTCCGGCCAGGGTGCGCAGCGTTCGGGGATGGGGCGGGAGCTTCATGCGGCGTTTCCCGTCTTCGCGCGGGCCTTCGATGAGGCTTGCGAGCTGTTGCAGGCCGAGCTCGCCGGTGCCGATGTCGTGGCCGGGCTGGCCGGTGGGCTGAGCGTGCGCGACATCATCCTCGGCGACTCGGCCCCTGACGGGGTGCTGGATCAGACGGTGTTCGCGCAGGCCGGGTTGTTCGCTTTCGAGACGGCGCTGTTCCGGCTGCTGGAGTCGTTCGGTGTGCGGCCGGACTTCGTGGCCGGGCACTCGCTGGGTGAGATCACCGCCGCGCACGTCGCCGGGGTGCTGGATCTGGCGGATGCGTGCCGTCTGGTGGCCGCTCGCGGGCGGTTGATGCAGGCGTTGCCGACCGGTGGTGCGATGGCCGCGATCGGCTGCGGTGAGGACGAGATCGCCTCCGTGCTGGCTGCACATGATCAGGTGGCCATCGCCGCGGTGAACGCGCCGGGCGCGGTCGTGGTCTCCGGTGCCGCCGCTCAGGTCGATGAGGTGGTCGCGTGGGCGCGCGAGCAGGGGCATCGGACGCGCCCGCTGCGGGTGTCGCATGCGTTCCACTCGCCGTTGATGGAGCCGATGCTGGGCGAGTTCGCCCAGGTGGCGGCGTCGCTCACGTTCAACTCGCCTTCTGTGGCGCTCGTATCGGGCGTGACCGGGCAACTCGCCGGTTCGCAGATCACCGAGCCCGGCTACTGGGTGGAGCACGTGCACCGGGCGGTGCGGTTCGCGGACGTCGTCACCACCCTGCGCGAGAACGGCGTCCGCTGCTTCCTGGAGATCGGCCCCGACGCCCAGCTCGCTCCCATGATCGAGCAGACCCTCGCATACCACGACGACCCCGACGTGTCCGGCGCGGATGCGGCTCACGCGCCTGCCTCGGTGGTCGCCCTGCTGCGGCGCGACCGGGAGGAGACCGCCCAGCTCGTCGCCGGGCTGGGCCGGGCCTGGACGTCCGGCGCCGGCGTGAAGTGGATGACCTGGCCTTCGCTGGCCGCCGCCCGGCCCGGCCATCTCGACCTGCCCACCTACGCCTTCCAGCGGAGGCACTACTGGCTGCTCCCGCCGGGCGGCTCGCAAGCGCGGGCGTCCGGTGTCACCAGCCGGCCTGCCACGTTCGAGGTCGCCTGGCGGCGGCTCGAACCGGCCCCGGCGGCCGCCACCGGTGGCGACCCCCTCGTCATCGACGTCACTGGTGCCGAGGAGGCCCACGTACCCGACCGGGTGCGGGGTGCGCTGCGTACGGCGCTCGCCGGCCTGCAGGGCTGGTCGGCCGAAGGGGGCTCGCGGCCGGTCGTGGTGGTGACCCGGGGCGCGGTGGCCGTCGCTGATGACGAGGTGCCGGACCCGGCGCAGGCCGCCGTCTGGGGTCTGGTACGTGCGGCGCAGGCTGAGGAGCCCGGACGTATCACGCTCGTCGATGTCGAGGCCACCGCCGATGGCGGTGCGGGCGGCCTTGCGGAGGGCGTGCGTGCGGCGCTGGCCTCCGGCGAGCCGGAGGTCGCGCTGCGGGGCGGTGGGTTGTGGGCACCCCGGTTGTCGCACGTCGAGTCCGTGAACCCTGGTGGCGAGGCCGGCCAGGGTGATGATGCCGATGTCTTGTGGCCCGTTGACGGGACGACTCTGATCACGGGCGGCACGGGTGGTCTGGGTGCCGTGGTGGCGCGGCATCTGGTGTCCGAGCACGGCGTACGGCATCTGCTGCTGGTTTCCCGTCGGGGTCCGGACGCGTCCGGCGCTGTCGAGCTGCGTGAGGAGCTGGCCGGGCTCGGCGCCGAGGTGACGATCGCGGCCTGTGACGTGGGCGATCGTGAGGCGCTCGCCGCTTTGCTGGCGGGGATTCCTGAGGATCGGCCGTTGTGTGCGGTGGTGCATGCGGCGGGTGTGGTCGATGACGGGGTGATCTCCTCGTTGTCGCCGGAGCGTGTGGATGCGGTGCTGCGGCCCAAGGCCGATGCGCTGTGGCATCTGCACGAGCTGACGCAGGACCGTGCTCTGGAGCGGTTCGTGGTGTTCTCGTCGCTGGCCGGGGTGGTGGACGGTGCGGGTCAGGGCAACTACGCCGCCGCTAACGCGTTCGCAGACGCCGTGGCCGTGGCGCGGGCGGCGGCCGGGTTGCCGACCGTGTCGCTGGCCTGGGGGCCGTGGGCCGAAGAGCGAGGCATGGTCGGCCGCATCGGCACCAGGGACGAGGCGCGGATGCGCGCCGCCGGGCTGTTCGCACTGACCACCGAAGAAGGGGTCGCGCTGCTGGACGCCGGCGTGCGGTCGCGGCGGCCGTTCCTGGTCTCGGCTCGTTTCGACGCGGTGGCGCTGGGACGGCGCGGGCCCGAGCTGCCGCCCATGCTGCGTGAGCTGGCCGCCGACATCGGCAAGCCCGCCGCCGCGCCTTCCGCATCTGCGGAGAGCGGTACGGGTGGCTCGGCGCTCGTCGCGGAGCTGATGAACTTGCCGGGGGCGCAGCGGCGGCGGCGGTTGCTGGAGGTGGTGTCCGCTCAGGCGGCGGCCACCCTGGGGCACGACAGTGCGCAGGCCATCGATGCGGATCGGCCGTTCCAGGACCTGGGCTTCGACTCGCTGACCGCCGTGGAGCTGCGTAACCGGCTGCATCAGGTGACCGGGCTGCGGCTGACGCCCACGCTGGTCTTCGATCACCCCACGCCTCGCGCCCTGGCGGCGCACCTGGACAGGACCTTGTCCGGTACGCGCCGCACGACCCCCACCGTCACCGTGAAGACGAGCGGGGATCGCGAGGATGATCTGATCGCGGTGGTCGGCATGGCCTGCCGCTTCCCCGGCCAGGTCACCAACCCCGAAGAGCTGTGGCGGCTCCTGATCGAGGACCGCGACGGCATCACCGGCTTCCCCACCGACCGGGGCTGGAACCTGGCATCGCTGTTCCACCCCGACCCCGACCACCCGGGCACGTCTTACGTCCGTACCGGCGGATTCCTGACCGGCGCCGCCGACTTCGACCCCGAGTTCTTCGCGCTCAGCCCGCGCGAAGCCGTGGCGATGGATCCCCAGCAGCGGCTCATCCTGGAGGCGTCCTGGGAGGCCCTGGAGCACGCCGGCATCAACCCGTCCCGGCTGCGCGGCACTCCCACAGGGGTGTTCACCGGGGTCATGGCCAACGACTACGGCTCGGGCGCGGTCGCCTCACCCGAGGCCGAGGGCCTGGTGGCCACCGGAACGCAGGGCAGCGTGGTGTCGGGGCGGGTGGCGTACGCACTGGGCCTGGAGGGACCTGCGGTGTCGGTGGACACCGCGTGCTCGTCGTCCCTGGTGGCTCTGCACCTGGCCGCGCAGGCGCTCCGCAACGGCGAGTGCGATCTCGCGCTGGCCGGTGGCGTGACGGTGATGGCCACGCCGGACGCGTTCGTGGAGTTCTCCCGGCAGCGCGGGTTGGCCGCCGACGGCCGGTGCAAGGCGTTCTCCGAGGCGGCCGATGGTGTCGGCTGGGGTGAGGGCGTCGGCGTGCTGGTCGTGGAACGGCTGTCGGATGCTCGCCGTCGCGGCCACCGGGTCCTGGCCGTGGTGCGGGGGAGCGCCGTCAACCAGGACGGCGCCTCGAACGGTCTGACCGCCCCCAACGGGCCCGCGCAGGAGCGGGTCATCGGTCAGGCGCTGGCGGCTGCCGGGCTTACCCCCGGTGAAGTGGACGCCGTCGAGGCGCATGGCACGGGGACGGCGCTGGGTGACCCGATCGAGGCGCAGGCGTTGCTGGCCACCTATGGCCAGGGTCGGCAGGAGCCGTTGTGGCTGGGGTCGGTGAAGTCGAACCTGGGTCACACCCAGGCGGCCGCCGGCGTGGCCGGGATCATCAAGATGATCCTCGCGATGCGGCACGAGCTGCTGCCCAGGACGCTGCACGTGGACGCGCCGTCGTCGAAGGTGGACTGGTCCGCCGGAGCGGTGGAGCTGCTCACCGAGCCGAAGCCCTGGCCCAAGCAGGCCGATCGGCCGCGCCGCGCGGGCGTGTCCTCCTTCGGCATCTCCGGTACGAACGCCCACATCATCCTGGAAGAGCCGCCCGCCGAAGAGGCATCGGTAGTCGGCGACGGTACGGAACCGCCGTCCACGGCGTGCAGTGAAGAGGAACGTCCGCTGGTCGCCTCCACCGATACGGAGGACACCGCCGTACTTCCTGTGGTGGTGTCGGCCAGGAGCGAGGCTGCGCTGCGGGCCCATGCCGACCGATTGGCGGTTTTCGTGGCCGAGCACGAGGAGGCGCAACCGCTGGAGGTGGCGGGTGGGCTGTCGCGCCGGGCTGCTTTGGAGCACCGGGCGGTGCTGCCGGTGTCGGATCGGGATGGTCTGCTGGCCGGGCTGCGCGCTTTGGCTGGCGGCGAGCTGGGGGCGTCCTCTGGGGTTCAGGGTCGGGCGCGGGCGGGCCGTTTGGCCGTGGTGTTCTCCGGCCAGGGTGCTCAGCGTTCGGGGATGGGGCGGGAGCTGTATGCGGCGTTCCCGGTCTTCGCTCGCGCTTTCGACGAAGCCTGCGAGCTGCTGCAAGCAGAACTCGCCGGAGCGGATGTCGTAGCCGGGCTGGCCGGTGGGCTGAGCGTGCGCGACATCATCCTCGGCGACGCTGAGGTGCTGGACCAGACCGTCTTCGCCCAAGCCGGGCTGTTCGCCTTCGAGACCGCCTTGTTCCGGCTGCTGGAGTCGTTCGGCATCCGGCCGGACTTCGTGGCCGGGCACTCGCTGGGTGAGATCACCGCCGCACACGTCGCCGGGGTGCTGGATCTGGCGGATGCGTGCCGTCTGGTGGCCGCTCGCGGGCGGCTCATGCAGGCGTTGCCGGCCGGTGGTGCGATGGCCGCGATCGGCTGCGGCGAGGACCAGATCGCCTCCGTGCTGGCTCGTTACGATCAGGTGGCCATCGCCGCGGTGAACGCACCCGGCGCGGTCGTGATCTCCGGCGCCGCCGACCAGGTCACCGAGATCGTCGAGTGGGCGCGTGAGCAGGGGCATCGGACCCGCCCGCTGCGGGTGTCGCATGCCTTCCACTCGCCGTTGATGGAGCCGATGCTGGCCGAGTTCGAACAGGTCGTCGCCGGGCTGACACTGCGACGCCCGGAGCTGGCGCTCATCTCCAATGTCTCCGGCAAGCCGGCAGGCGAAGAGATCACCGAGCCCGCGTACTGGGTGGAGCACGTACGCCGCCCGGTCCGCTTCGCCGACAGCGTCACCACCCTGCACGAGCAAGGCGTCACCTGCTTCATCGAAGCAGGCCCCGACGCCCAGCTCACCCCCATGGTCGAACAGACCCTCACCGACGCCGATCCCGCCGTCGTACCCCTCATCCGCCGGGACCGCGACGAGACCACTCACCTCATCACCGGCCTCGGCCAAGCCTGGGCGAGCGGCACCGATGTGGACTGGACCGTCTGGCCGACCAAGGCCGGGCCGCTGGGTGTCCGCATCGGCGACATCGACCTGCCCACGTACCCGTTCCAGCATCGCCGCTACTGGCTGGAGCCCGCCCCGGCCGGCGACCCGACGGCAGTCGGCCAGGCCGCATCCGACCATCCGATCCTGGGCGCGGTCGTGGAGCAGCCGGACGGCGGCGCGATCCTGACCGGCCGCCTGTCGGTGACCGCCCAGCCGTGGCTGGCCGATCACGCCATCAACGGCACTCCGATCCTGCCCGGCACCGGCTTCGTCGAGCTGGCCCTGCACGCCGGCGACCAGGTCGGCAGCCCGTTCCTTGACGAGCTGACCCTGCACACGCCCCTGCCCATCCCTGACAGCAGCGGCGACGTCGCCGTCCAGGTCACCGTGACCGCCCCCGACGAGGACGGCCGACGCGAGATCACCATCCACTCCAAGGACGACGCCGAGCAGTGGACCCGGCATGCCACCGGCGCCCTGACCGCCACCTCCACGGTGGCTCCGGCCGACCTGCGCCACGCCTGGCCGCCGCCCAACGCCGAGCCCGTCGACACCACCGGCCTCTATGAGCGCCTGATCGACCACGGTTACGGCTACGGCCCCGCCTTCCACGGCCTCACCCGGGCCTGGAGAGACGGCGACGACCTCTACGCCGACATAACACTCCCCGAAAAAGCCGGACAACCCTCCCGCTACGGCATACACCCCGCCATCTTCGACGCGGCCACGCATCTGGCGCTCCTGGCCGGCGACGAGACCGCAGGGGGTACGCCGCTGATCCCGTTCAACTGGAACGGCGTCACCCTGCACGCCACCGGTGCCACCGCCCTGCGCGTACGCCTGCACCCGGACCCGGATGGCGGCTTCCGCCTGGACCTGGCCGACCCCACCGGCCAGCCGGTGATCACCGTGGGGACCGTGGCGTCCCGGCCGGTGGCCGAGACGGACAGCACGACGCCCGCCGCGGGGTCGGTGGCGCGCTGGCTCACCGAGGTGGCCTGGCGACCGCTGCCCGAATTCTCAGCAGAGCCGGCACTGCTCGACGGCACGGCCGTGATCGATGCCACCACCGGCGACGGCCCCGATGACCTGCCGACCCGTGTACGCCGACGCGTCGGCGCGGTACTGGCGGAGCTGCAGGCCCGGCTCGCTGAAGACGATCAGCGCCCCATCGTCGTGGCCACCCGCGGAGCGGTCGCCGTCGCGGACGGAGAGACCCCCGACCCGGCGGGAGCCGCGGTCTGGGGCCTGGTACGTGCGGCCCAGCAGGAACACCCCGGCCGCATCACGCTGCTCGACCTCGAGCCGACGGCGCGGACCGCGGACCTTGACCTGACGACTCTGCAGAACACGGCCCTACCCGGCGACGAACCCGAAGTCGCCATCCGCGGCGACCGGCCATGGGTGCCTCGCCTGGAGCGAGCCCGCCTAGGCGAGGAACCCACGTCGGCCTGGCCGCTGGACGGGACGACGCTGATCACCGGTGGCACGGGTGGTCTGGGCGCTGTGGTCGCCAGGCATCTGGTCTCCGAGCACGGCGTACGGCACCTGCTGCTGGCCTCCCGGAGAGGTCTGGAAGCGTCCGGCGCGGCCGACCTCCGCGAGGAGCTGGCCGGACTCGGCGCCGAGGTGACGATCGCCGCCTGCGACGTGGCCGACCGGGACGCCCTGGCCGGTGCGCTCAAGCAGATCCCCGACGACCGGCCGTTGCGCGCGGTGGTGCATACGGCGGGTGTCGTGGACGACGGTGTGATGTCGTCGCTGTCGGCTGAGCGTGTGGAGCGGGTGCTGCGGCCGAAGGTGGATGCGTTGTGGCATCTGCATGAGTTGACGCGCGACGGTCAGGTGGCCCGGTTCGTGGTGTTCTCGTCGCTGGCGGGGACGTTGGGTGCGGCGGGTCAGGGTAATTACGCGGCTGCGAACGCGGCGGTGGATGCGCTGGTCGTCGATCGTGTGCGTGCTGGGTTGCCGGGTGTGTCGGTGGCGTGGGGTGTGTGGGACGCCGAGGAGGGCATGGCCGGTCGGCTGTCGGATCGGGATCGGGAGCGCATGTTGCGTGAGGGGCTGATCCCGGTTACGGCTGATGTGGGCTTGGCGGTGCTGGATCGGCTGGTGGGTGAGGGCCGTAGCGGGGTCGTGGTGGCGGCCGGCTGGTCGGTCAGTGCCTTGCGTGCCGGGGCGGACAGGTTGCCGGCTTTGCTGCGCGAGCTGGTCCCGGTACGCCGCAGGGCCACGGCGGAGGTCGCGGCCGGTGCGGGCTCGTTCGCCGATCGGCTGGCCGAGCTGTCGGAGACCGAACGCCGGACGGCGGTCACCGAACTCGTACGTACGCAGGCGGCCGCCGTGCTGGGCTATGGCGCGGCCGAAGCGGTCCCGGTGGACCGAGCCTTCCAAGAGCTGGGCGTCGACTCGCTGATGGCCGTCGAACTGCGCAACCGGCTCGGCCGCGCGGCCGGGCTCACCCTGCCGGCCACGCTCATCTTCGATCACCCGTCCGTGAACGCGATCACGGACTTCCTCCTAGGCCGCCTCCTGGGGCGGCAGGCCGACCAGAGAAAGGTCAGGCGCACGGCGGCGGTCACCGACGATCCCATCGCGATCGTGGGGATGGCGTGTCGTTATCCGGGTGGGGTTGATGGCCCGGAGGAGTTGTGGCGGTTGCTGGTGGGCGGTGTGGATGCCGTGGGTGGTTTCCCGGGCGATCGGGGTTGGGATGTCGCCGGTTTGTACGATCCTGAGCCGGGCAGGCCGGGGCGTACGTATGCGCGGGAGGGTGGGTTCCTGTATGGGGCGGCGGAGTTCGATCCGGCGTTCTTCGGGATCAGTCCGCGTGAGGCTGCGGAGATGGACCCGCAGGAGCGGCAGTTTCTCGAGGTGTGCTGGGCCGGGCTGGAAGGTGCTGGGATCGATCCGACCTCGCTGAAAGGCAGCAGTGCCGGTGTTTTCGCGGGTGTGATGTACCACGATTACGCGCCTTCGGGGACCGGTGGTGCCACGATTTCGGGCCGGGTGGCTTACACGTTCGGTCTGGAGGGGCCTGCGGTGTCGGTGGACACCGCGTGCTCGTCCTCGCTGGTGGCCTTGCACCTGGCCGCGCAGGCGCTGCGTAATGGTGAGTGCGATCTGGCGCTGGCGGGTGGGGTGACGGTGATGGCCACGCCGGACGCGTTCGTGGAGTTCTCCCGGCAACGCGGCCTGGCGGCTGATGGGCGGTGCAAGTCTTTCGCTGAGGCGGCCGATGGTGTCGGCTGGGGCGAGGGTGTGGGCGTCCTGGTGGTCGAACGGCTGTCGGACGCTCGCCGTCGCGGGCATCGCGTGCTGGCCGTCGTGCGGGGGAGTGCCGTCAACCAGGATGGCGCCTCCAACGGCATGACCGCCCCTAACGGGCCCTCCCAGGAGCGGGTCATCGCTCAGGCGCTGGCGTCGGCCGGGATCAAGCCGGATCAGGTGGACGTGGTCGAAGGCCATGGCACCGGTACCGCGCTGGGCGACCCGATCGAGGCCCAGGCGTTGCTGGCCACCTACGGTCAGGGTCGGCAGGAGCCGTTGTGGCTGGGGTCGGTGAAGTCGAACCTGGGTCACACCCAGGCGGCCGCCGGCGTGGCCGGGATCATCAAGATGATCCTCGCGATGCGGCACGAGCTGCTGCCCAAGACCCTGCACGTGGACGCGCCGTCGTCGAAGGTGGACTGGTCCAGCGGGGCGGTCGAGTTGCTGACCGAGCCCAAGCCTTGGCCGAAGCACGCGGACCGGCCGCGCCGCGCGGGCGTGTCGTCGTTCGGCATCTCCGGCACGAACGCCCACATCATCCTCGAAGAACCCCCGGTCGAAGAAGAGCCACTCCGTCAGCTCACCGGTCGACCGTCAGACGGGCAAGACGTCAGCCAGGACGGCAGCACAGCCGCAGCGCCCGAGGACGCAGCCGAGTCCGCCTCGCTGCCGGTGCCCGTGATGGTCTCGGCCAGGAGCGAGGCTGCGCTGCGGGCCCATGCCGACCGATTGGCGGTTTTCGTGGCCGAGCATCAGGAGGCGCAACCGCTGGAGGTGGCGGGTGGGCTGTCGCGCCGGGCTGCTTTGGAGCACCGGGCGGTGCTGCCGGTGTCGGATCGGGATGGTCTGCTGGCCGGGCTGCGCGCTTTGGCTGGCGGCGAGCTGGGGGCGTCCTCTGGGGTTCAGGGTCGGGCGCGGGCGGGCCGTTTGGCCGTGGTGTTCTCGGGCCAGGGTGCTCAGCGTTCGGGGATGGGGCGGGAGCTGTATGCGGCGTTCCCGGTCTTCGCTCGCGCTTTCGACGAAGCCTGCGAGCTGCTGCAAGCAGAACTCGCCGGAGCGGATGTCGTAGCCGGGCTGGCCGGTGGGCTGAGCGTGCGCGACATCATCCTCGGCGATTCGGCCCCTGACGGGGTGCTGGATCAGACGGTGTTCGCGCAGGCCGGGTTGTTCGCTTTCGAGACGGCGCTGTTCCGGCTGCTGGAGTCGTTGGGTGTGCGGCCGGACTTCGTGGCCGGGCACTCGCTGGGTGAGATCACCGCTGCACACGTCGCCGGGGTGCTGGATCTGGCGGATGCGTGCCGTCTGGTGGCCGCCCGTGGGCGGTTGATGCAGGCGTTGCCGTCCGGTGGTGCGATGGCCGCGATCGGCTGCGGCGAGGACGAGATCGCCTCCGTGCTGGCTCGTTACGATCAGGTGGCCATCGCCGCGGTGAACGCGCCGGGCGCGGTCGTGATCTCCGGTGCCGCCGCTCAGGTCACCGAGATCGTCGAGTGGGCGCGTGAGCAGGGGCATCGGACCCGCCCGCTGCGGGTGTCGCATGCGTTCCACTCGCCGTTGATGGAGCCGATGCTGGCCGAGTTCGAACAGGTCGTCGCCGGGCTGACACTGCGACGCCCGGAGCTGGCGCTCATCTCCAATGTCTCCGGCAAGCCGGCAGGCGAAGAGATCACCGAGCCCGCGTACTGGGTGGAGCACGTACGCCGCCCGGTCCGCTTCGCCGACAGCGTCACCACCCTGCACGAGCAAGGCGTCACCTGCTTCATCGAGGCGGGCCCCGACGCCCAGCTCACCCCCATGGTCGAGCAGACCTTGGCGTCGCATGAAAGCTCGGCTCCCGACCAAGCCGACGACAGCCGTGCCGAGCCCGCCTCGGTGATCGCGCTGCTGCGGCGCGACCGGGACGAGACCGCTCAGCTGGTCGCCGGACTGAGCCGAGCCTGGACGTCAGGCGTCAACCTCAACTGGACCGCTTGGCCCGCCTGGAACACCCCAGGAGGCGCTGGCTTCGGCCACCCGGACCTGCCCACCTACCCCTTCGAGCACCGGCGTTACTGGCTGCACTCGACCCCGACGGGCGACCCGGCCGCGCTGGGCCTGGGGGTGGCCGACCATCCGATCCTGGGTGCGGTGGTGGAGCAGCCCGACGGCGGGGCCATCCTGACCGGACGTCTGTCAGCGACGGCCCAGCCGTGGCTGGCCGATCACGCCATCAACGGCACCCCGATCCTGCCCGGCACCGCGTTCGTCGAGCTGGCGCTGCGGGCCGGTGAGCTGATCGGCTGCACGGTCATCGACGAGCTCACCCTGCACGCACCCCTGCCCGTCCCCGACACCGCCAACGGCATCACCCTCCAGGTCATCGTGAGCCCTCCCGACGAGGACGGACGTCACCAGATCGGCATCCACTCCCGGGACGACGGCGGAAGCTGGACCGAGCACGCCAGTGGCACGCTCAGCGCCACCCCGGCCGCCGTGCCGCCCGACGTGTCGGAGGAGCTGCGGCAGGTCTGGCCACCTGCGGGCGCCGAGCGGCTGGACACCACCGGCCTGTACGACAGCCTCATCGACCACGGCTACGGCTACGGGCCCGCCTTCCAGGGGCTCACCGGCGCGTGGAAGCGTGGCGACGACCTCTTCGCCGAGGTGTCGCTGCCGGCGGACGAGGCCGACCCGACCGGGTACGGCGTGCACCCCGCGCTGCTCGACGCGGCGATGCACGTGGGCATGCTCGCCGGGCCGGACAGCGGAGCGGAGGTCCGGAACGAGGGCCCGCTGATCCCGTTCAACTGGCGCGGCGTGACCTTGCACGCGTCGGGCGCGTCGTCGCTGCGCGTCAGGTTGCGCAGGTTGGACGGCGAGGCGGTCACCCGCCTGGACATCGTGGATCCGGCAGGCGGCCCGGTGGTGTCGGTCGAGGAGCTGACCGCACGCCCGCTCCCTGCGGGCCGGCTGACCGGTACGGCCGGGACGCGCTGGCTGTACGAGGTGGCCTGGCGGCCCCTCACCACAACCGACGAGAGCACGTCCGCGGGCGGGGTGCGGGTGCTGGACGCCGCGTCCTCGGCGACGACCGGCGGCGATGTGCCCGCACGCGTACGCCAGACCGTCGGGGAGGTGCTGGCCGGTCTGCAGAGCTGGTCGTCGGAGGGCGACACGCGCCCGGTGGCAGTCATCACGCGCGGCGCGGTCGCCGTAACGGACGACGAAACGCCGGACCCGGCACAGGCGGCGGTCTGGGGCCTGGTACGCGCCGCCCAAGCCGAAGACCCCGGCCGCATCACCCTCATCGACCTCGCTCCGAACGCTCTCAGCAAGAACGGAGCATCGGCCGGCGACGACAACCTCCTCACGGCCGACGTGCGCGCCGCACTGGCGTCCGGCGAGCCGGAGGTCGCGCTGCGCCACGGCCGACTGTGGGTGTCCCGCATGACGCACGCCACATCCACCGAAGCATCCATCGATACGACCGACGCCGTGTGGCCGGTCGATGGGACGACGCTGATCACCGGCGGCACAGGTGGTCTGGGCGCCGTGGTGGCCAGACACCTGGTCTCCGAGCATGGCGTACGCAATCTGCTGCTGGTCTCACGCCGGGGCCTGGACGCCCCAGGAGCCGCCGACCTCCGCGACGAGCTGGTCGGCAAGGGCGCCGAGGTGACGATCGCCGCCTGCGACGTCGCGGACCGGGACGCCCTGGCCGGTGCGCTCAAGCAGATCCCCGACGACCGGCCGCTGTGCGCGGTGGTGCATACGGCGGGTGTCGTGGACGACGGTGTGATGTCGTCGCTGTCGGCTGAGCGTGTGGAGCGGGTGCTGCGGCCGAAGGTGGATGCGTTGTGGCATCTGCATGAGTTGACGCGCGACGGTCAGGTGGCCCGGTTCGTGGTGTTCTCGTCGCTGGCGGGGACGTTGGGTGCGGCGGGTCAGGGTAATTACGCGGCTGCGAACGCGGCGGTGGATGCGCTGGTCGTCGATCGTGTGCGTGCTGGGTTGCCGGGTGTGTCGGTGGCGTGGGGTGTGTGGGACGCCGAGGAGGGCATGGCTGGTCGGCTGTCGGATCGGGATCGGGAGCGCATGTTGCGTGAGGGGCTGATCCCGGTTACGGCTGATGTGGGCTTGGCGGTGCTGGATCGGCTGGTGGGTGAGGGCCGTAGCGGGGTCGTGGTGGCGGCCGGCTGGTCGGTCAGTGCCTTGCGTGCCGGGGCGGACCGGTTGCCGGCTTTGCTGCGCGAGCTGGTCCCGGTACGCCGCAGGGCCACGGCGGAGGTCGCGGCCGGTGCGGGCTCGTTCGCCGATCGGCTGGCCGAGCTGTCGGAGACCGAACGCCGGACGGCGGTCATCGAACTCGTACGCGCCCGAGCAGCCGCAGTACTCGGCCACGACTCACCCGCGTCCGTACCCGTGGACCAGGCGTTCCAAGAGCTGGGGGTCGACTCGCTCGCCGCGGTCGAGCTGCGGAACGGGCTCGGCGCGGCGCTGGGGCTCCGGCTGCCGACCACGCTGGTGTTCGATCACCCGTCGGTCCGAGCCGTCGCCGACTACGTGCTCAAGCAGATCGCGCCGATGCCTGACCCCGAGAGCAACGGCCACGACGAGGCGGCGATCCGCAGGGCGCTGCAGACCGTGCCGCTGGCGAAGCTGCGCGCCGCCGGACTGCTGGACAGCCTGCTGGAACTCGCCGGAGTGACCCCGGCAGGTACGAACGGAACCGCACCTCCCGACGAGATGGAGGACCTCGACGCCATCGACGAGCTGGACGCGGAAAGCCTGATCAGGATGGCGCTGCACGACGGGCAGCCGGATGACGAGACCGAGGAGGGCTGAAGAGATGGCGGAGAACGAGGGCAAGCTCGTCGAGGCACTGCGCGCTTCTCTCCGTGAGACGGCCAAGCTGCGCCAGCAGAACCGCGCGCTCACGGCCCGCGCTCGGGAGCCGATCGCGATCGTGGGGATGGCGTGTCGTTATCCGGGTGGGGTTGATGGCCCGGGGGAGTTGTGGCGGTTGCTGGTGGGCGGTGTGGATGCCGTGGGTGGTTTCCCGGGCGATCGGGGTTGGGATGTCGCCGGTTTGTACGATCCTGAGCCGGGCAGGCCGGGGCGTACGTATGCGCGGGAGGGTGGGTTCCTGTATGGGGCGGCGGAGTTCGATCCGGCGTTCTTCGGGATCAGTCCGCGTGAGGCTGCGGAGATGGACCCGCAGGAGCGGCAGTTTCTCGAGGTGTGCTGGGCCGGGCTGGAAGGTGCTGGGATCGATCCGACCTCGCTGAAAGGCAGCAGTGCCGGTGTTTTCGCGGGTGTGATGTACCACGATTACGCGCCTTCGGGGACCGGTGGTGCCACGATTTCGGGCCGGGTGGCTTACACGTTCGGTCTGGAGGGGCCTGCGGTGTCGGTGGACACCGCGTGCTCGTCCTCGCTCGTGGCGCTCCATCTCGCCGCGCAGGCGCTGCGTAATGGTGAGTGCGATCTGGCGCTGGCGGGTGGGGTGACGGTGATGGCCACGCCGGATGCGTTCGTGGAGTTCTCCCGGCAGCGCGGCCTGGCGGCTGATGGGCGGTGCAAGTCTTTCGCTGAGGCGGCCGATGGTGTCGGCTGGGGCGAGGGTGTGGGCGTCCTGGTGGTCGAACGGCTGTCGGACGCTCGCCGTCGCGGCCACCGGGTGCTGGCTGTCGTGCGGGGGAGCGCGGTCAACCAGGATGGCGCCTCCAACGGCATGACCGCCCCTAACGGGCCCTCCCAGGAACGAGTCATCGCCCAGGCGCTGGCGGCGGCCGGTCTTGCACCAAGTGATGTCGATGTGGTTGAAGCGCACGGCACCGGCACTTCGCTGGGCGACCCGATCGAGGCGCAGGCGTTGCTGGCCACCTACGGTCAGGGTCGGCAGGAGCCGTTGTGGCTGGGGTCGGTGAAGTCGAACCTGGGCCACACCCAGGCGGCCGCCGGCGTGGCCGGGATCATCAAGATGATCCTCGCGATGCGGCACGAGCTGCTGCCCAAGACCCTGCACGTGGACGCCCCGTCGTCGAAGGTGGACTGGTCCGCCGGGGCGGTCGAGTTGCTGACCGAACCTCGCCCCTGGCCGAAGAACCCGGATCGGCCGCGCCGGGCAGGCGTGTCGTCGTTCGGCATCTCCGGCACGAACGCCCACGTCATCATCGAGGAACCACCCGCAGAGGAAGCACCGGCCGGTGTAGGCGAACCGGCTGCAACGAACGGCACCACCGGCTCCGTTGTGCCGGTCATGGTGTCGGCCAAGACCGAGGCTGCTCTGCGGGCTCAGGCCGACCGGCTGGGCGCCTTCGTGGCTGAGCACGAGAAGGCGCAACCGGTAGAGGTCGCTGCTGGGCTGGCTCGCAGGGCCGCGCTGGAGTATCGGGCGGTGCTGCCGTCAACGAGCCGGGACGACCTGCTGGCCGGGCTGCGAGCCTTGGCCGCTGGCGAGCCGGAGGCGTCCTCTGGAGTTCAGGGTCGGGCGCGGGCGGGGCGTTTGGCTGTGGTGTTCTCGGGCCAGGGTGCTCAGCGGTCGGGGATGGGGCGGGAGCTGTATGCGGCGTTCCCGGTCTTCGCCCGAGCCTTCGACGAAGCCTGCGAGCTGCTGCAAGCCGAACTCGCCGGAGCGGATGTCGTAGCCGGGCTGGCCGGTGGGCTGAGCGTGCGCGACATCATCCTCGGCGACTCGGCCCCTGACGGGGTGCTGGATCAGACGGTGTTCGCGCAGGCCGGGCTGTTCGCTTTCGAGACGGCGCTGTTCCGGCTGCTGGAGTCGTTCGGTGTGCGGCCGGACTTCGTGGCCGGGCACTCGCTGGGTGAGATCACCGCCGCTCACGTCGCCGGGGTGCTGGATCTGGCGGATGCGTGCCGTCTGGTGGCCGCTCGCGGGCGGCTCATGCAGGCGCTGCCCTCCGGTGGCGCGATGGCGGCCATCGGCTGTAGCGAGGACCAGATCGCCCCCGCCCTGGCCGACCACGACCAAGTAGCAGTAGCGGCGATCAACGCACCCGGCGCGGTCGTGATCTCCGGCGCCACCGACCAGGTCAACCACATCGTCGAATGGGCGCGCGAGCGGGGGCATCGGACCCGCCCGCTGCGGGTGTCGCATGCGTTCCACTCGCCGTTGATGGAGCCGATGCTGGCCGAGTTCGAACAGGTCGTCGCCGGGCTGACACTGCGCCGCCCGCAACTGGCGCTCATCTCCAATGTCTCCGGCAAGCCGGCAGGCGAAGAGATCACCGAACCCGCGTACTGGGTGGAGCACGTACGCCGCCCGGTCCGCTTCGCCGACAGCGTCACCACCCTGCACGAGCAAGGCGTCATCTGCTTCATCGAAGCAGGCCCCGACGCCCAGCTCACCCCCATGATCGAACAGACCCTCACCCAGCACGAGGAGCCGGCCTCGCAGGTGGTGGCGCTGCTGCGGCGCGACCGCGATGAGAGCGCTCACCTCATCACCGGCCTCGGCCAGGCCTGGACCAGCGGCACCGACCTGGACTGGACGGCCTGGCCCGCCTGGAACACCCCAGGAGGCGCCCGCCTCGGCCACCCGGACCTGCCCACCTACCCCTTCGAGCACCGCCGCTACTGGCTGCAGCTCGATTCGGCAGGCGACCCGGCCGCGCTCGGCCAGACAGCCGTCGATCACCCGATCCTGGGCGCGGTGGTGGAGCAGCCCGACGGCGGCGCGATCCTGACCGGCCGCCTGTCGGCGACGGCCCAGCCATGGCTGACGGACCACGTGATCAACGGCACCCCGATCCTGCCCGGCACCGCGTTCGTCGAGCTGGCGCTGCGCGCCGGGGAACTGCTCGGCTGCCCGCTCATCGACGAGCTCACCCTGCACGCACCCCTGTCCATCCCCGACACGGCCACAGGCCAGGACGACACCACCGGCGGCGCCATCCTCCGCATCACGGTGACCGCCCCCGACGAGGACGGCCGGCACCACATCGCCATCCACTCCAAGCCGGAAGACGACGGCGAGTGGACGCAGCACGCCACCGGCGCCCTTACCTCCGCAGCCGCGACGTCCGGCGTGCCGGGTGAGCTGCGGCAGGCATGGCCGCCGGCAGGCGCCCAGCCGCTCGACGCCACCGGCCTCTACGACCGCCTCATCGACCACGGCTACGGCTACGGCCCATCCTTCCAAGCGCTGACCCGCGCCTGGAAACACGGTGACGACCTGTACGCGGAGGTGTCGCTGCCAGAGGACGAAGCCGGCCCGGCCGGGTACGGCGTGCACCCCGCGCTGCTCGACGCGGCCATGCACGTGGGCATGCTCGCAGGACTGGAAGCCGAGGCAGACGGCGGGGCGGGGGACGACAACGACGGCCCGCTGATCCCGTTCAACTGGCGCGGCGTGGCCCTGCACGCATCGGGCGCGTCGTCGCTGCGCGTCAGACTCCGCCGGTTGGACGGCGAGGCGGTCACCCGCCTGGACATCGCGGACCCGGCAGGCGGCCCGGTGGTGTCGGTCGAGGCGCTGACGTCCCGCCCGCTGGCACAAACCCAGCTGACCAGCGCGACCGGAACGCGCTGGCTGTATGAGCTGGCCTGGCGGCCCCTCGCCACAGGCAACGACAAAGCGCCCGCGAACGGAATCCGAGTGCTGGACGCTTCAGCGGCGACACCGAACGGCGATCTGCCGACCCGGGTGCGACAGACCGTCGGAAAGGTGCTGGCCGAGCTGCAGAGCTGGTCGTCGGAGGGCGACACCCGCCCGGTGGCGGTCATCACGCGCGGCGCGGTCGCCGTAACGGACGATGAGACGCCCGACCCGGCACAGGCGGCGGTCTGGGGCCTGGTACGCGCCGCCCAAGCGGAGGACCCCGGCCGCATCACCCTCATCGACCTGGCCCCTGCCCAAGACCTCGACACCGCCGCACAGGCCGCCCTGCTCAAGACCGGGGAGCCCCAGATCGCACTCCGTGAGAACCAGGCATGGGCCCCGAGACTCGACCGCGCCCGCCTCACCGAGGATCCCGCCCCCGCCTGGCCGGTGGACGGAACCACTCTGATCACGGGCGGCACCGGCGGCCTGGGCGCCCTCATGGCCAGGCACCTGGTCACCCAGCACGGCGTACGCCATCTGCTCCTGGTCTCCCGCCGCGGCCAGGACGCCCCAGGAGCCACCGACCTCCGTGACGAGCTGGCCGGGCTGGGCGCCGAGGTGACGATCGCCGCCTGCGACGTGGCCGACCGCGACGCCCTCGCCGCCCTGCTGGAGCAGATCCCCGACGCCCACCCCCTGCGCGCCGTCGTCCACACGGCGGGCGTCAGCGCCAACGCCGTCATCGAAGACCTCACCCCCGACCTGCTCGACCGGGTTGCGGCCCCCAAAGCGGACGCCGCCTGGCATCTGCACGAGCTCACCCAGAAGCACGACCTGGCCGAGTTCGTGCTGTTCTCCTCCTCGGCGTCGCTGGTGGACAGCCCAGGCCAGGGCAACTACGCGGCCGCCAACGCCTTACTCAACGCGCTCGCCGAACACCGCCGGGCCGCCGGACTGCCGGCGCGCACGCTGGCCTGGGGCCTGTGGGGCGGCGACGCGGGCATGCAGACCGAGCTGCGCGAGGACGACCTGGCCCGCATCCGCCGCTGGGGCATGCTGCCGCTGCCGGTGGACGCGGCGCTGGCGCTGTTCGACGCGGCCCGCCGGTCGGACACCGCCGTGCTGGCGCCGATCAGGCTCGATCCGGCCGCCCTGCGCGCCCGTACGGACGGCGTGCCGTCTCTGCTCCAGGAGCTGGCACCAGCCGTGCGGCGCGCGGCGGCGGCCCGGGAGAACGAGCGCGAGCCGCTGGCCGCGCTCAGCCCGGAGGAACGGCGCGAGCGGCTGATCGACCTGGTACGCAGGCGCGCCGCCCAGGTGCTCGGCCACGCCGACCCGGCGCCCGTCGAGCCGGACGCGGACCTGGTCGGGCTGGGCCTGGACTCCCTGGCCGCCATGGAACTGCGCAACGTGCTCGCCTCCGACACCGGCGTCCGGCTGCCCGCCACCGCCGCGTTCGACTACCCGTCGGTCAGCGCCCTGGCCGGTCTGCTGGCCGAGGAGATCGCCCCCGCACCGGCCACGGACGACCCGGTGACGCAGGACGTGCCGAGCGCGGCGGAGACGCTGAGCGGCCTGTTCCGCGAGGCGGCCGCCGCCGGGAAGATCGAGCAGGGCATGGCGCTGCTGCACGCGGCCGCCGCCGTCCGCCCCCGCTACGACGTGGCCGACGCCCCGGCCCGCACCCCGGTGGTGCTGGCCACGGGAGCGCGCCGCCCGCGGCTGTTCTGCCTGAACTCGCCGATGGCCTTCGGCGGGCCGCACCAGTTCGGGCCGCTGGCCGCCGAGTTCCGCGACGTGCGCGACCTCGCCGTGCTGCCGATCCCCGGCTTCGTCCGCGAGGAGAGCCTGCCGGCCTCGCTGGACGCCCTCGTGCACGGCCTGGCCCAGGCGGTCACGGCGGACGGGGAGCCGTACGCGCTGGTCGGCTATTCCGCCGGCGGGGTGTTCGCGCACGCGCTCGCCGCCGCGATGACGGAGGCCGGGCAGGGGCCGTCCGCGGTGATCCTGCTCGACACGCACGTCCCCCAGCCGGGGGAGAGCCCCGCCGTCTGGTCGTCGATCGTGGGCGGCCTGCTCGACAGGGAGGCGGTGTTCGGGCCGTTCACCGCCGCCCGGCTGTCCGCGATGGGCTGGTACGCGGCCCTGCTCGCGCAGTGGCGGCCCGCCGAGCTCGCCGCGCCGACCCTGTACGTGCGCGCCGTCCAAGACGTGGCGACGTCCCAGGGCACGGGGGCGGCGGCCGGCGCGGGCTGGCATCCCGTCATCACGCCGGGTACGGCGGTGCGCGATGTCACCGCCGACCACTTCAGCATGCTGGAGTCCGAGGCCCGGCAGACCGCCGCCGCGATCGAGGACTGGCTATCGGAGACGTGCGGGTGACACGCGGGCTCACGTGGCCAGCGCGACGAGCGCGTCAGAGACCTCGTTCACCTGATCCTCCAGGTAGAAGTGCCCACCGGGAAAGACCCGCAGATCGAACGGACCGGTCGTGTTCCGCTCCCAGGCCCGCGCCTCATCCACCGTGGTCTTCGGATCGTCGTCCCCCACGAACACCACAAGCGGACAGGAAACGGCGGCACCCTCCGCACACTCGTACGTCTCCACCGCCTCATAGTCGGCCCGCAACGCCGGCAGCACCATCTCGAACAGCTCGGGATCCTGCAGGAACACCGGGTCGGTGCCGTTGAGCCTGCGCAGCTCCTCCGCCACCCCGGCCGCGTCCCGCCGATGCACCCATTCGTCCCGGTAGGTGGACGGGGCACGCCGGCCCGAGGCGATCAGCGCGTGGGGTGCCGCGCCGCGCCGTTCCAGCAGCAGCGCCAGCTCGAACGCGACCAGCGCGCCCATGCTGTGCCCGAACACCAGCGTGGGCCGCTCATCCGGGGGCAGCGCGCCGGCGATGCCGGCGGCCAGCAGGCGCACGTCCGTCAGCGGCGGCTCGTGCCGGCGTTCCTGACGGCCCGGGTACTGCACGGTGAGGGCGTCGAGCGCCGGGTGCAGCGCGGCCGACAGCTTGAAGTAGCCGCTCGCCGCGCCTCCGGCGTGCGGCAGCACAATGACCCGCGCCGGAGCCTCGGGCGCGGGGTGGAAATGCTTGATCCAACGCTCGTCCATGTCGTTCCTTCCGCGGTGATCCGTTCACCGCTCGGCACGCAGCCCTCCGGAGCCGTCTCCGGAGGGCTGCCGTGCGGGGCGGCGATCACCCGCGGCCGGACGCCGCGGGCACCAGGGTGATGACGCTTTCCGTGTTCTTCGCGACCGCCGACCGGCTGTACAGCAGCGGCACCTGAGTGCCGGAGCCCCAGGCGGCGGCGAGGTCGTCGTAGTGCGGGCTCTCCGGGTCGCCGGACTGGCCGGGCGCGCTGACGAACGTCGAGTTGTCCCAGGCTCCGACGTCCAGCACCATCCGGTACGCCGCGCCGGACGCGGACTGGTAGGTCCCGGGCGTGTAGGTCGAGGCGTCCACCGTGGTCGGCGAGCCGCCACGGGAGATCGGGCCCACGTGCGCGCCCAGCGGGTGGGGGAACAGCACATGGTGCAGGTCGCCCCAGCGCCAGGCGGCCGGGTCCGCGCCGAGCCTGCCGCGCACCTCGGCGTACGCGGTGCTCAGCGTCCGCTGCACCAGCCGGTCGCGCGCCGCGGCGCCGCCGGGGCCGAACCAGCGCTCCGGCCGCTCCAGCGCGTCGATGATCTGGCGGACGTCGGCGCGCGGCACCCTGACGGCCACCGCCGGATCCACGAACGCGGCGAGGAACGCCGGGCCGAGATGCCCCGACAGCCACGGCTCGTACAGCGCCGCGCCGGGGGAGCCGGTGTCCGCCGTGCCGTCGTAGCCGCGCAGCAGCTCCAGCGCGGCCGCCGTGTCGGGGTCGTCACCTGCGGGGATGTCGCGCAGGATCGCGACGATGCGCCTGGCGTACTCGTCGGCGTGGTCGCGCTGGAGCCGCGCCATGGCGGACGTGGTGTGCTCGGTCGAGCCGGACAGCACGTCCACGATGCGTTCCTTGCGGACCGCCGGCTCCCACTCGTAGCCGACGCGCAGCGGATGACCCGGCGGCATGCTGAACTCGTTCGCCGAGGCCACGATGCCGCTCTTCGGGTTGCTGACCCTGGGCAGCTCGGAGCCGTCGTGGAAGCCGTCCCACTCGTAGCGGCCGTCGCCGGGCACCGGCAGCAGCCCGTCGTGCCGCGTCCGCCTGGGCACCAGCGCGCCGGGCACCCAGCCGATGGCGCCCGAGGTGTCGGCGTAGATGAGGTTCTCCGGCGGCGCGCCCCAGCGCCGCACCTTGGCGGCGAACTCCGGCCAGCTCCGCGCCGTCATGGCGTCCAGACCGGCGAGATACGGCGCCGTCCCCGGCTCCGACCACGCCGTACGCAGGCCGAACGCCAGGCCCCGCGCGGCGTCCACCTTGAGCACCGGGCCGTGCCGGGAGAAGGTCAGCTCCACCTGGCGCGGCTGCGAGCCGGCCACCGGAACCTCCTCACGCACCGTCGTGAACCGCACCCACCGGCCCTTATAGCGGTAGCGGCCGGGGTCGTCCGGGTGCAGCCGGTACACCTGGATGTCCTCCTGGTCGGCGGCGAACACGGTGAGCGCGAACGCGGCGCGGCCGTTGTGCCCCATCGACACGCCGGGCAGCGCGGGCTCGCCCGCGCCGATCACGTCCAGGCCGGGAGCGGACAGGTGGGCGACGTAGCGCAGCGCCGGGGCGGTGAAGGACCGGTGCGGGTCGCCGGCCAGGATCGGCCTGCCGGTCGCGGTGCGCGACGGCGCGAGCGCCCACGCGTTCGACCCCTCCGTCGAAGGCAGCGGCGCCTGCCGCAACGTGACGCCGTCGAAGGTGACCGGCGTGATGCCCAGCAGATACGTGTCGAGCACGTCCAGCGGCACGTCGCACGGGTCGAGCCCGTCCGGCACCTGCGGCTCGTGCGCCGGCTCCAGCCGCACCAGAGCCCGCGCGGCGCTCTGCCCGCCCTTGCACATCGCGGCCGCGCGCAGCATCTCCGGGTACGCGTTGAGCGCCAGCCCGTGGCTGCGGATCCGCACCACGTCCTCGGGCCGCCACCGCTCAGGACGGTGGCCGAGCCGGCGGAACTCCGGCGGCAGCGCATCCGGATGCGCGTTCACCCAGTCCACGTACGCGTTGATGCCGTTGACGAACGCGGTCACCGCGCGCTGCGTGCCCGCCCCGTAGGCGGCCCACTCCTTCTTCATGTCACCGCGGTACAGCAGGAGCCGCGCGGCCCGGTCCTTCTCCACGTACGCGGGTCCGAAGGCGGCCGACAGCAGGCCGAGCCCGCGCCGCCGCCACAGGTCGAGCTGGAACAGCCGGTCCCGCGCGGCGTTGTAGCCCTGCGCCAGGAACACGTCGTCGGTGTTGCGCGCGTACAGGTGCGGCACGCCCCAGCGATCGGTCACCAGCCGCACCGGCTCGCGCAGCCCCGGCACCTGCAGCGTGCGCGCGTCGCCCGCCCCCTGCTCCGCCCGGACCGGAACGGCCGGTGTGAGTGCCAGCACCGCTGCCGCTAACACGGCGACGGCACGGCGTAAAGCGTTATTCCGCACCGCCGGGCTCCTTTCCCATGTGCTCATCACGAAATTCTTGTGGGCCGGGCGATGCCGGTCAGCCCCTACCCTCCCCTAAATCCGGCCCCTTGCCGCACCCATTCGCGACGGCCCGTGCACGGTCCCCTATTCAGCGATTTCCCGGGCCAGGAGGTTCGTTACCGAAACCCCTAATGGACCCCCCTTCTCCGGCCCGCGACCTTGCCGCCCGCCTTCGCCGCTGCTTAGCCTCGGGACCACTTCCACGCAGCAGAGAGGTACAGGCCGTGAAGGGAATCGTGCTCGCGGGAGGCCGGGGGACGCGGCTGCATCCGATCACCGCCGCGGTCTCCAAACAACTGCTCCCGGTGAGCGACAAACCGATGATCTACTACCCGATATCGGTGCTCATGCTGGCCGGTATCCGGGATATCCTCCTCATTTCCTCGCCCGACCAGCTGCCGAACTACGTGCGCCTGCTCGGCGACGGCTCACGCTTCGGGCTGAACATCTCCTACGCCGCCCAGGAATCGCCGGACGGCATCGCACAGGCGTTTCTCATCGGCGCCTCCCATATCGGCGGCGGGCCTTCCGCGCTCATCCTCGGCGACAACATCTTCCACGGGCCGTCGTTCTCGGAGGTGCTGGAGGAGAACGCCCGCGACGTCAAGGGATGCGTGCTGTTCGGATACCCGGTGAGCGACCCCGGCCGGTACGGCGTCGGCCTCACCGACGAGAACGGCCGGCTCATCTCCATCGAGGAGAAACCCGAGAAACCCCGCTCCAACAGGGCCATCACCGGCCTGTACTTCTACGACAGCGACGTCGTCGACATCGCCGAGAACCTCAAACCCTCCGAGCGCGGCGAGCTGGAGATCACCGACGTGAACCTCGCCTACGTGCGTGAGGGCCGCGCCAAGCTGGTGGACCTCGGCCGAGGATTCGCCTGGCTCGACACCGGCACGCCGGAGACGCTGCTCCAGGCGGGCCAGTACGTGCAGACACTCGAACAACGCCAGGGCGTGCGCATCGCCTGCCTGGAGGAGGTCGCGCTCCGCATGGACTTCATCGACGCCGAGCAGTGCTACCGGCTCGGAGCCGAGCAGGCCCAGTCCGGCTACGGCCAGTACGTCATGAGCATCGCGAGCAGCTACCAGCGATGAGGATCCTCGTCACCGGCGGCGCCGGATTCATCGGCTCCTGCTACGTCCGCACCCTCGCCGAGCGCGGCGAACACCAGCTGACCGTCCTCGACAAGCTCACCTACGCCGGCAACCTGGCCAACCTCGCCCCCGCCGAAGGCCGCTACACGTTCGTGCACGGCGACATCTGCGACGCCCGCCTCGTCGGCAAGCTGATGGCCGAGCACGACCAGGTGGTGCACTTCGCCGCCGAGTCCCACGTCGACCGCTCCATCAGCGACGCGGGCGACTTCGTCCGCACGAACGTGACCGGCACGTACACGCTGCTCGCCGCGGCTGTCGAGCACGGGCTCCAGACGTTCGTGCACGTCTCCACCGACGAGGTGTACGGCTCCATCGCCGAAGGCTCGTGGACCGAGGAGGAGCCGCTCGCGCCCAGCTCGCCGTACTCGGCGTCGAAGGCGTCGGCCGACCTGCTCGCCCTCGCCTACCACCGCACGCACGGGCTCGACGTGCGCGTCACCCGCTGCTCCAATAACTACGGGCCGTACCAGTACCCCGAGAAGATCATCCCGCTGTTCGTCACCCGGCTCCTCGACGGCGGCACGGTCCCGCTGTACGGCGACGGCATGAACGCCCGCGACTGGCTGCACGTCTCCGACCACGTCGCCGGCATCGAGCTCGTACGCCAGGGCGGCCGCCCCGGAGAGGTCTACAACATCGGCGGCGGCACCGAGCTGACCAACCGCGAGCTGACCGGACGGCTCCTCGCCGCCTGCGGCGCCGGATGGGACCGCGTCGAGTTCGTCGAGGACCGCAAGGGCCACGACCGCCGCTACTCCGTCGACGACCGCAAGATCCGCCGGGAGCTGGGCTACCGTCCGGCCGTCGACTTCGAAAAGGGCCTCGCCGAGACCGTCGCGTGGTACCGGGACAACCGCCGCTGGGTGCGCGGCTCATAAGGGTGCCCTAGGGGTTGTCGCCCCAGTTCAGGGCCCTGACCATAACGTCGAAGGAGGGATCCGATGCGAATCCGCGAACTCGGCATCGGCGGGGCGTTCCTCGTCGAGCCCAAGATCTTCCCCGATTCCCGAGGAATGTTCCTCGAGGTCTTCAAACAGCCCGCGTTCGCCGAAGCCGTCGGCCACCCGCTGAACGTCGCCCAGGTCAACTGTTCGGTGTCCGTGCGCGGCACCATTCGCGGACTCCACGCGATCCACCTGCCGGGCCAGGCCCGCTACGTCAGCTGCCCGGCCGGCGCCATCCGCGACATCGTCGTCGACATCAGGCAGGGCTCGCCCACGTACGGACAGCACGTCGCGGTCGAGCTGAGCGAGGACAACCGGCACGCCCTCTACCTCGCAGAAGGGCTCGCCCACGGGTTCGCCCCGCTCAGCGACCAGGCCACGGTCTTCTACCTGTGCTCCGCCACCTGGTCGCCGGAGAACTCCTACGAGATCAACCCGCTCGACCCCGACCTCGACCTGCCCTGGCCGCGCGACCGCGAACCCGTCCTGTCGGACAAGGACCGCGCCGCGCCCTCGTTCAAGGAGGCCGAGCGGCTCGGCATCCTGCCCTCCTACGCCGACTGCCAGGCCCGCTACGCCGAACTCGCCGCCGCAGCGAACGGAGCCACGCGTTGATCCCGCTGTTCAAGGTCCCCATGTCGGAGTCGGCCCCGGCCGCGGTCGCCGAGGTCGTCGGCAGCGGCCAGATCGGCCAGGGCGCCAAGGTCGCCGAGTTCGAACGGGCGCTGGGTGAGCGCATCGGCAACCCGCGCGTCGCCACCGTCAACAGCGGCACCTCGGGGCTGCACCTCGCGCTGCACATGGTCGCCGCGTCCGGCGACGAGGAAGGCGAGGTGCTCTCCACGCCGCTCACCATGGAGGCGACCAACTGGACCATCCTGGCCAACCGGCTGCGCATCAAATGGGTGGACGTCGACCCCGCCTCGCTCAACGTCGATCTCGACGACCTGGCACGCAAGATCTCACCCCGCACCCGCGCGATCGTCGTCGTGCACTTCGCCGGCTACCCCGTGGACCTCGCCCGGCTGGCGAAGATCCTCGACGACGCCGAGGCCACCTTCGGCTTCCGCCCCGTCGTCATCGAGGACTGCGCCCACGCCTGGGGCGCCACCTTCCAGGGCGCCCGCATGGGCACCCACGGCAACATCGCCGTCTACAGCTTCCAGGCCATCAAGCACCTGACCTGCGGTGACGGCGGCGCCCTGGTGCTGCCGGACGACGAGCTGCACGAACGCGCCACGCTGCTGCGCTGGTTCGGCATCAACCGCCGCGCCGACCGGCTGCGCAACCCGCCCGACGTCGCCGAGTGGGGCTACAAGTTCCACATGACCGACATCAACGCCGCCATCGGGCTCGCGAACCTCGACTGGGCGGAGGAGGTCGTGGCCCGCCACCGCGCCCACGCCGCCTACTACGACCGTGAGCTCGCCGGCGTCCCCGGCCTCGAACTGACCGAACGCGCGCCCGACCGCGAGTCGTCCTTCTGGATCTACCCGGTGAAGGTCGAGGACCGGGCCGGCTTCATCAAGCGCATGGACGAAGCCGAGATCATGGTCAGCAACGTCCACGAACGCAACGACACCCACACCTGCGTCCGCCGCTTCGCCACTCTGCTGCCCGGGCTGGACAGCGTGGCCGAGCGCGTCGTCTGCCTGCCCGTGGGGTGGTGGCTGACCGAGGAGCAGCAGGCCCACATCGTCGAGACCGTACGACGGGGCTGGTAGGCCCGCGGAGAATCCCTGGACAGGCCCGGCAGCCGATCCCGGCGGCCGGGCCTGTCCCGTATGTGGAGCCCCTGGTCGCACCCGACTCGCCCGGAAGCTCCCAGGGGCTTGCGGGCTGCCGGCCTTTCGCCTCTGCGCATGGTCCCAGCACACAGCACGGCCGCACTCCTCCTCGTCCAGCCGGGCGGGCCGGTCGAGCTGCCGGGCACCGGCGGGGCAGGCGGGCCTGGGGCAGGTGAGGAGTGCGGCCGTGCAGGCGACGCTGTTCGCGGGAGCCTTGCTACACGTCGCCGAGTTCCCGGTCGAGGATCTCGAAGAGCTCCTCGGCAGAGGCGGCGGTCAAGTCCTCGTCCTCCGCAGCCGAGGAAGCCTCGTCGGCGGCCGGGGGAGCGGGCTGGGAGGGTTCGGGTTCGGCGGGGGCCAGGCGTTCGGCCAGGTAGCGGGCCACCGCGGTGGCGTTCGGCTGGTCGAAGGCGAGCGTGGCGGGCAGCGGGAGGCCGGTCTTCTGGCGCAGGCGGTTGCGCAGCTCGACGGCGGCCAGGGAGCTGAAGCCGAGCTGGACGAAGCCGCGATCGGCGTCGATCATGTCCGCCGAGTCGTGTCCGAGCGCCATCGCCGCCTCGGCCTGGACCAGCTCGAGCAGCACCCGGTCCCGTTCCCGCGCGGGCAGCCCGGCCAGCCGCTCGCGCAGCCCGGCCGCGTCACCCGACCCGTTGGCCCGCTCGGCCACGGCGGCCGTACGGCGCGGGCCCACCAGGTCGCGTAGCAGCGCGGGCAGGTCGTCGCCGCGCGTGCGCAGCGTACGCACGTCCGGCTGGATCGGCGCGAGCACCGGCGCGGGCACCCGCAGCGCCGCGTCGAACAGCGCCAGCCCCGTCTCCGCGGAGATCGCCGGTATTCCGAGGTTGCGCACCCGGGCCAGGTCGGCCTCCTGCAGCGGACCGCCGAGCCCGGTGTCCACCGCCCACATGCCCCAGGTGAGGGATGTGGCGGGCAGTCCGGCGGCGGCGCGTTCGACGGCGAGCGCGTCGAGGAAGGCGTTGGCCGCCGCGTAGTCGCCCTGCCCGGCGGCGAGCACCATCCCGCCGGCCGACGAGAACAGGACGAAGCGGGCGATGTCGTGCTTCTGCGTGAGCTCGTGCAGGTGCCAGGCGGCATCCGCCTTGGGCCGCAGCACCCGGTCAAGCCCGTCCTCCGTCAGGTTGCCGAGCAGCCCGCCCGCGACCGCACCCGCCGCGTGCACCACCGCGCGCAGGGGGTGGGCGTCGGGGATCTGCTCCAGCAGGGCGGCGAGGGCGTCGCGGTCGGCGACGTCGCAGGCGGCGATCGTCACCTCGGCGCCCAGCCCGGCCAGCTCGTCACGGAGGTCGGTGGCTCCTGGGGCGTCCTGGCCGCGGCGGGAGACCAGGAGCAGATGGCGTACGCCGTGCTGGGTGACCAGGTGCCTGGCCATGAGGGCGCCCAGGCCGCCGGTGCCGCCGGTGATCAGCGTCGTCCCGTCGACCGGCCAGGGGCCGGAGAACCGGTCGTCGGCTGCGCGGCCGTTGCCCGGTCGCGTGGCGCGGGTCAGCCGGGGGACCCACGGGCGGCCGTCGCGGATCGCCAGCTCAGGCTCCCCGGCGGCCAGCGCGACGCGCACGCCCTCCGCCACGTCACCGGCCGGCTCGAGATCGACGAGAACGATCCGGCCCGGGTTCTCCTCCTGGGCGGCACGTACCAAGCCCCAGACCGCGGCCCGCGCCGGGTCCGGTGCCTCGCCGTCGCGCACCGCCACCGCACCCCGCGTGACCACCACGGCCTGCCGGCCGCCCTGCTCCGCAGACCACTCCTTCAGGCCGGTGAGGACCGGGCGGAGGGCCCGCCGTACGCGATCGGGCGCGCTGCCGCCGGAGGTCTCAGCGGTGACGTCGATGACGAGCGCGCCGGAGACGTCCACCGCGCCGGGATGTCCTGGCGGCGTTACCGGCCGCCATGCCACCGTGAGCAGCGACCCCGCCGCCGGCCCGGCCTGCGCCAGCTGCTCGGCCTGGACCGGCCGGGACACCACCGTCTCCACCGTGGCCACCGGCCGTCCCGAAGAGTCGGCCAGGTCCAGCCGGGTGACCTCGTCGCCGTCCAGCCTGCGCAGCCGTACGCGCACCGCGTCGGCGCCGGCGGCGTGCAGGGTGACGCCGTTCCAGTTGAACGGGATCAGCGTGGCCTTCGGCCCGGCCACCAGATCCACGTGCATCGCGGCGTCGAGCAGCGCGGGGTGCAGGCCGTACCGGGACGAGGACCCGGCCTCCTGGGGGAGCGTCACTTCGGCGTACAGGTCGTCGCCGTCTCTCCAGGCCCGGGTGAGGCCGTGGAAGGACGGGCCGTAGCCGTAACCGTGGTCGACGAGGCGCTCGTACAGGCCGGTGGTGTCCAGGGGCTGGGCATCGGACGGTGGCCATGCCTGCATATCCGCCGGTACGTTGCCCGGGGCCGGGATGAGCGCGCCGGTGGCGTGCCGGGTCCACTGTCCGCCGTCGCTCCTGGAGTGGATGGTGATCTGCCGTCGGCCGTCGCCGTCGGGGGCGGTCACGGAGACCTGGATGACGACGTCACCGCCATCGGGGACGGGCAGAGGCGTGTGCAGGGTCAGCTCGTCGATCGTCGGGCAGCCCACCTGCTCGCCGGCGTGCAGGGCCAGCTCCACGAAGCCGGTACCGGGGAGGATGGTGGTGCCACTGATCACGTGGTCGGCGAGCCACGACTCGGTGATCGCCGACAGGCGGCCGGTCAGGATCGCGCCGCCGTCCGGCTGCTCCACGACCGCGCCCAGGATCGGGTGGTCGATGGCGGTCTGGCCGAGCGACGCCGCGTCACCGGACGAGGCGGGCTGGAACCAGTAGTGCCGCCGCTGGAAGGCATAGGTGGGCAGATCCAGAGGCTTCACGGTGCTCAAGCCCGGCCAGGCGGACCAGTTCACGTCGGTGCCGCTCGCCCAGGCTTGGCCTAGGCCGGTGATGAGGTGAGTGGTCTCGTCGCGGTCTCGGCGGATGAGGGGTACGACGGCGGGATCGGCGTCGGTGAGGGTCTGTTCGACCATGGGGGTGAGCTGGGCGTCTGGACCTGCTTCGATGAAGCAGGTGACGCCTTGCTCGTGCAGGGTGGTGACGCTGTCGGCGAAGCGGACCGGGCGGCGTACGTGCTCCACCCAGTACGCGGGCTCGGTGATCTCTTCGCCTGCCAGGTCGCCGGAGACATTGGAGATGAGCGCCAGCTCCGGGCGTCGCAGTGTCAGCCCGGCGACGACCTGTTCGAACTCGGCCAGCATCGGCTCCATCAACGGCGAGTGGAAGGCATGCGACACCCGCAGCGGGCGGGTCCGATGCCCCTGCTCACGCGCCCACTCGACGATGTGGTTGACCTGGTCGGCGGCACCGGAGATCACGACCGCGCCAGGTGCGTTCACCGCGGCGATGGCCACCTGATCGTAACGAGCCAGCACGGAGGCGATCTCGTCCTCGCCGCAGCCGATCGCGGCCATCGCACCACCGGCCGGCAGCGCCTGCATCAACCGCCCGCGGGCGGCCACCAGACGGCACGCATCCGCCAGGTCGAGCACCCCGGCGACGTGCGCGGCGGTGATCTCACCCAGCGAGTGCCCGGCCACGAAGTCCGGCCGCACACCCAACGACTCCAGCAGCCGGAACAAGGCAGTCTCGAAGGCGAACAACCCGGCTTGGGCGAACACCGTCTGATCCAGCACCCCGTCAGGGGCCGAATCGCCGAGGATGATGTCGCGCACGCTCAGCCCACCGGCCAGCCCGGCTACGACATCCGCTCCGGCGAGTTCGGCTTGCAGCAGTTCGCAGGCTTCGTCGAAGGCTCGGGCGAAGACCGGGAACGCCGCATACAGCTCCCGCCCCATCCCCGAACGCTGAGCACCCTGGCCGGAGAACACCACGGCCAAACGGCCGGATCGCACTCGGCCCTGGACTCCAGAGGACGCCTCCAGCTCGCCGCCAGCCAAAGCGCGCAGCCCGGCCAGCAGACCGTCACGATCCGAGGGCGCGACCGGCAGCACGGCCCGGTGTTCCAGGGCCGCGCGCCGCGTCAGCCCGGCGGCCACCTCCAGCGGTTGCGCCTCCTGATGCTCGGCCACGTAGGCGGCGAGCTGGTCGGCCTGGGCGCGCAGCGCGGGCTCGGTCTTGGCCGAGACCAGCACCGGCAGCACGGTGCCGCCCGCGTCAACCGGCTTCGGGCTTTCCTCGGCGGGTGGTTCCTCGATGATGACGTGGGCGTTCGTGCCGGAGATGCCGAAGGAGGACACGCCCGCGCGGCGCGGCCGATCGGCCTGCTTGGGCCAGGGCTTCGGCTCGGTGAGCAGCTCCACCGCTCCGGCGGACCAGTCCACCTTCGACGACGGGGCGTCCACGTGCAGGGTCTTGGGCAGCAGCTCGTGCTGCATGGCCAGGATCATCTTGATCACACCGGCCACGCCGGCGGCCGCCTGGGTGTGGCCCAGGTTCGACTTGACCGACCCCAGCCATAGCGGAGACTGCCGGTTCTGGCCGTAGGCGGCCAGCAGCGCTTGGGCCTCGATCGGGTCGCCCAGGGAGGTGCCGGTGCCGTGGCCTTCGACCACGTCCACCTGATCCGGCTTGATCCCGGCCGACGCGAGCGCCTGCGCGATCACCCGCTCCTGGGAGGGTCCGTTGGGGGCGGTGATGCCGTTGGAGGCGCCGTCCTGGTTGACGGCACTGCCGCGTACGACGGCCAGGACCCGGTGCCCGCGGCGGCGGGCGTCGGACAGCCGCTCGACCACCAGCACGCCGACGCCTTCACCCCAGCCGACACCATCAGCGGCATCGGCGAAGGACTTGCATCGCCCATCGGCGGCAAGACCCCGCTGGAGGCCGAAGTCGGTGAACGTATCGGGCGTGGACATCACGGTCACGCCACCCGCCAGCGCCAGGTCGCACTCGCCGTTGCGCAGCGCCTGCGCGGCCAGGTGCAAAGCCACCAGCGACGAGGAGCACGCGGTGTCCACCGACACCGCAGGTCCCTCCAGGCCGAACGCGTACGCCACCCGCCCGGAGACCACGCTGGCCAGGCTGCCGTTGCCCAGGTAACCGGCGTACTCCTCCGGAACCCGGCCGGGCCGCGTGCCCCAGTCGTGGTACATCACCCCGGCGAACACCCCGGTCTGGCTGCCGCGCAGCCCCGACGGGTCGATGCCGGCGCGCTCCAGGGCCTCCCAGGTGGTCTCCAGAAGGAGCCGCTGCTGCGGGTCCATGGCGGCGGCCTCGCGCGGGCCGATATCGAACGGAGCAGGGTCGAAGTACGCCGCGTCGTGCAGGAAACCGCCCTGCTTGGTGTAGGTGCGCCCCAGTTTGCCGGGCTCCGGATCGTACAGGCTGGAGATGTCCCAGCCCCGGTCGGTGGGGAAGCCGGTGATGCCGTCGCGGTCCTCGATCAGGAGCCGCCACAGCTCTTCGGGGTTGGTGATCTGGCCGGGGAAGCGGCAGGCCATGCCGACCACCGCGATCAGATCATCCTCGCGATCCCCGCTCGTCTTCACGGTGACGGTGGGGGTCGTGCGGCGCGTACCGGACAAGGTCCTGTCCAGGTGCGCCGCCAGGGCGCGAGGCGTGGGGTGATCGAAGACCAGCGTGGGCGTCAGCCGCAGCCCGGTCACCTGATGCAGCCGGTTACGCAGCTCCACGGCGGTCAGCGAGTCGAAGCCCAGGTCCTGGAACGGCCGATCCGCATCGATGGCCTGCGCACTGTCGTGCCCCAGGGTGGCCGCCGCCTGAGCGGACACCACCTCCAGCAAACGCCGCTGCCGCTGCGCCTCCGGTAATCCGGCCAGCTCCGCCACCACAGGCGGCGTGTCCGAGCCGGGCTCGGGGGTCGCGGAGGGTGCGGCGGCTGCGGCACGGCGTCCGGTACCGGCGGCCAGCTCGCGCAGGACGGGCGGCAGCTCGGGCCCGCGCCGTCCCAGCGCCACCGCGTCGAAGCGGGCCGGAACGAGGAACGGCTGCCCGGACTGCACGGCGGCGTCCAGCAGCGCGAGCCCTTCCTCGGTGGTCAGGGAGATCGAACCGGTGGCACGCATGCGAGCTTCATCGCGCGTGCTGATCCGGCCGACCATGCCTCGCTCTTCGGCCCACGGCCCCCAGGCCAGCGACACGGTCGGCAACCCGGCCGCCGCCCGCGCCACGGCCACGGCGTCTGCGAACGCGTTAGCGGCGGCGTAGTTGCCCTGACCCGCACCGTCCACCACCCCGGCCACCGAGGAGAACACCACGAACCGCTCCAGAGCACGGTCCTGCGTCAGCTCGTGCAGATGCCACAGCGCATCGGCCTTGGGCCGCAGCACCGCATCCACACGCTCCGGCGACAACGAGGAGATCACCCCGTCATCGACCACACCCGCCGCATGCACCACCGCACACAACGGCCGATCCTCAGGAATCCCCGCCAGCAAAGCGGCGAGCGCCTCACGATCGCCCACGTCACAGGCCGCGATCGTCACCTCGGCGCCGAGCCCGGCCAGCTCCTCACGCAGCTCGACAGCGCCGGACGCGTCCGGACCCCGACGGGAAACCAGCAGCAGATGCCGTACGCCGTGCTCGGACACCAGATGCCGCGCCACCACGGCACCCAGACCACCCGTGCCACCGGTGATCAAAGTCGTTCCATCGACCGGCCACACCGCACCATCGAGCACCGACGGGGAGGACGGCTCCACGCGCTTCAGACGCGGCACCCACACCCGGCCGCCGCGCAGCGCGACCTCGGGCTCGCCGGAGGCGAGCGCCGCGGCCACACCATCGCCGGCGCTCTCGACATCGACGAGCGTGATACGTCCGGGATTCTCCGCCTGCGCGGCCCGTACGAGCCCGAGGATTGCCGCCTGGACCGGATCCGCTGGGCCGTCATCGGCCACGGACACCGCGCCCCGGGTCACCACCACCAGCCGCCCGTCGCCCTCCGGCTCGCGGGCCAGCCACTCCTGTACGCGAGCCAGCACCGAGCCCACGCCATCGCGCAGGCGGTCCAGCAGCTCGCCGCCGGCCGAGACGGTCCACTCGGTGGCGTCGATCACCGTGTCGGCGCCGGCCGGGGAGGCCGTCACGTCCACCGGCCGCCACACGAGCTCGTGCAGCCACCGATGAGTCGCGGTACGCGCACCGGACCACTGGGCGGGCACCGGGCGGTAAGCCAGCGACGACACGGTGGCCAGCGGGCGACCGGCGGGATCGGCGATGTCGAGCCGTACCCCATCCGAACCGTCGAGGCGCACCTTGACCCGCGCCGCACGCGCCCCGCCGGCGTGCAGGGACACCCCGCGCCAGGCGAACGGCAACGACGTGTCCCGGTCGTGGCCGGGCAGCAGGTCGGTGCCGTGCAGGGCCGCGTCGAGCAGCGCCGGGTGCACGCCGAAGCCCGAGGCGTCCACGCCCTCGGCCAGCGCCACCTCGACGAACACCTCATCGCCGCGCCGCCAGGCCCGGGTGAGGCCGCGGAAGGCGGGACCGTAGCCGTAGCCGCGCTCGGCCATCGCCGGGTAGAGGCCGGTGATGTCGAGCGGTTCCGCGCCGGGCGGCGGCCACGCGGCGAAGTCGTCCGCCGTGGCGGTAGCGGGGGCGGGGGAGAGGAAGCCGGTGGCGTGCTGGAGCCAGATCCCGTCCTCGGCGATGGAGTGGATCTCCACGGGACGTCGCCCGTCCGCCGTGGAGGGACCGGCGGTCACCTGGATCGCGATCTGGCTCCGGCTTGAAAGGTCCAGCGGGGCGTGCAGGGTGAGCTCGTCGAGCGTGGGGCACCCGACCTGGTCGCCCGCGCGCAGCGCCAGCTCGACGAACGCGGTGCCGGGCAGGATCGGGGTGCCGCTGATGGCATGGTCGGTTAGCCAGGGCTGGGCGGCGGCCGACAGGCGTCCGGTCAGGATGGCGCCGCCGCCCGGCTGTTCCACCACCGCGCTCAGGATCGGGTGGCCGGCGGCGCGCAGGCCCAGCGCGGCCGGGTCACCGGACGGGGCCGGCTCCAGCCAGTAGCGGCGGTGCTGGAACGGGTACGTGGGCAGGTCGAGGTCGCCCGCGCGGGCACCGGTCGGCCAGGCGGTCCAGTCGAGGTCGACGCCGGAGACCCAGGCCCGGCCGAGCGCGGTGGCGACGTGGTCGGTCTCGTCCTTGTCGCGGCGCAGCAGCGCCACCACCGAGGCGGGCTCGCCCTCGGCCTGAGTCAGGGTCTGTTCGATCATGGGGGCGAGCTGGGCGTCGGGACCCGCCTCCAGGAAGTGGGTGACGCCGCGCCGCCGCATGACCTCGACGCCGTCGGCGAACCGCACCGGACGGCGCACATGCTCCACCCAGTAAGAAGGCTCGGTGACCTCTTCACCCGCCAGCTCGCCGGAGACGTTCGAGACCACGGCGAGCTCCGGGCGACGCAACGTCAGCCCGGCGACGACCTGCTCGAACTCGGCCAGCATGGGCTCCATCAACGGCGAGTGGAACGCATGCGACACCCGCAGCGGGCGGGTCCGATGCCCCTGCTCGCGCGCCCACGCGACCACCTCATCGACCTGAGCGGCGGCACCGGAGACCACGACCGCGCCCGGCGCGTTCACCGCGGCGATGGCCACCTGATCGTGTGCAGCCAGCACGGAGGCGATCTCGTCCTCACCGCAGCCGATCGCGGCCATCGCACCACCGGCCGGCAGCGCCTGCATGAGCCGCCCGCGAGCGGCCACCAGACGGCACGCATCCGCCAGATCCAGCACCCCGGCGACGTGAGCGGCGGTGATCTCACCCAGCGAGTGCCCGGCCACGAAGTCCGGCCGCACACCGAACGACTCCAGCAGCCGGAACAGCGCCGTCTCGAAAGCGAACAGCCCGGCCTGCGCGAACACCGTCTGATCCAGCAACTCGGAGCCCTGGATGATCTCCCGCAAGCTCAGCCCATGCGCCAGATCGCTCACGAAGTCCGAAGCGCGGAACTCGGCTTCGAGCAGCTCCAGAGCCTCATCGAAGGCCCGCGCGAAGACGGGAAATGTCGCATGAAGCTCCCGCCCCATCCCCAAGCGCTGCGCACCCTGGCCGGAGAACACCACGGCGAGACGACCAGGCCGCACCCGGCCCACGACGCCCGAAGGCTCACCGGCCGCCAGCGAACGCAGCCCGGCCAGCAGCCCATCCCGATCCGACACCGGGAGTACGGCCCGATGCTCCAAAGCGGCCCGCCGGGCCAGCCCGGCCGCCACCTCAGCCACGCCGGCCGAGGAGTGCGCGGCCACGAAGTCCGCCAGCCGCTCGGCCTGCGCCCGCAGCGCGGCCTCGTTCTTGCCCGACACCACCACCGGCACGACCCCGCGTACAGGCGACAGCACCACAGGACCGTCACCAACAGCAGACGGCACCTCCAGCGGCGGCTCTTCCAGGATCACGTGCGCGTTGGTGCCGGAGATCCCGAACGACGACACACCCGCCCGGCGCGGCCGCCCCTCGACGCGCGGCCACGGCCGGGCCTCGGTGAGCAGCTCCACCGCCCCGCTCGACCAGTTGATCTTGGAGGAGGGCGCGTCCACGTGCAGGGTCTTCGGCAGCAGCTCGTGCCGCATCGCCATGACCATCTTGATCACGCTGGCCATGCCGCCGGCCGCCTGCGTGTGCCCGAGGTTGGTCTTGGCCGAGCCCAGCCACAGCGGCGTGCTGCGGTCCTGGCCGTAGGTGGCGAGCAGGGCGTGCGCCTCGATCGGGTCGCCCAGCGCGGTGCCGGTGCCGTGCGCGTCGACCGCGTCCACGTCCGCGGGCCGCAGCCCGGCCGCCGCCAGCGCGTCCAGGACGAGCCGCCGCTGCGCGGGACCGCTCGGCGCGGTGAGCCCGTTGGACCTGCCGTCCTGGTTGATCGCGGTGCCGCGGACGACGGCGAGCACGCGGTGGCCGTTGCGGCGGGCGTCCGACAGCCGCTCCACGACCAGCACGCCGACGCCTTCGGAGAACGCGGTGCCGTCCGCGGCGTCGGCGAACGCCTTCACCCTCCCGTCGGGCGCGAGACCGCGCTGCCGGCTGAACGCGGTGAACATCCCGGGGCTGCCCATCACCGCGACGCCGCCGACCAGGGCCAGGTCGGACTCGCCGGAGCGCAGCGAGTTGCAGGCCAGGTGCAGCGAGACGATGGCGCCCGAGCAGGCCGTGTCCACGGTGATCGCGGGGCCGGACAGGCCGAGCAGGTAGGCGAGCCTGCCGGAGACCACGCTCGGCGCGTTGCCGGTCATCAGGTAGCCGTCGAGACCCTCGGGCGCGTCGTGCACGCGCACGCCGTACTCGTGCACCTCGGCCCCGAAGAACGAGCCGACGGCCCGGTCGCGCAGCGACGTCGGGTCGATGCCCGCATGCTCCAGCGCGGCCCAGCAGGTCTCCAGCACCACGCGCTGCTGCGGGTCCATGGCCAGGGCCTCGCGCGGGTTGATGCCGAAGAAGTCGGCGTCGAAGCCGGTCGCGTCGGGCAGGAAGCCGCCGCGGTCGACGTAGCTCTTGCCGGGGGCGTCCGGGTCGGGGTCGAAGAGGTTGTCCAGGTCCCAGCCGCGGTCGGCGGGGAAGCCGCCGAGCACCTCGCGCTCCTCGGCGAAGATCCGCCACAGCGTCTCGGCGGAGTCGGCGCCGCCGGGGAAGCGGCAGCCGATGCCGACGATGACGATCGGGTCGTCGCCCGCGCCCGTGTCGAGGTCGTGCCCGCGGCCCGAGGCCGGCTGCGGCACGGGCAGGCCGAGTACGGCGGCGCGCACGTACTCGGCGACCAGCTCGGGCGTGGGGTAGTCGAAGGCCAGCGTCATCGGCAGGTCGACGCCGGTGGCGGCGACCAGCCGGTCGTGCAGGTCAACGGCGGCCAGCGAGTCGAGGCCCAGCTCGCGGAACGGCCGGCTGGACGTCACCGCGGCGGGGTCGCCGCCCTCCACGCCGAGCAGCGCCTCGCCGGTCTCCCTGAGCACCAGTTCCAGCAGCGCCCTGCGCTGCTCGGCGACGGGCAACGCGGCGAGGCCGTCGAGCCCGGCCTCGGAAGGGCCGCCGTGGTCACCAGGAAATGCCATCATGCGCTCCGGGGGTCAGGGGTCGGCGACGGTTCGTAGACGCGCTCGCGGCGCAACTGGGAGACGGAGACGACCTCGCCTCCGCGGATCACCACTTCGGTGGGTGCGGGGCGGCCGAGGAAGAGCGAGAGGCTGGCGGTGAGCCCGTACGCGCCGGCGTGCGGGATCGTCACCAGGTCGCCGGGCGCCGGGTCGGGCAACTCGACCTCGCGGGCGAGCAGGTCGCCAGGCGTGCACAGGGGACCGGCGAGCGCGGCCTTGCGGCCCGGCCGGGCGTCGCCGTCGGGTTGCCGGGGTCTGACCTGGGCGGGAAGCAGCCGGCCGAGGCCGGACATGCCGCCGAACGCGTTGATCCCGGCGTCCAGGATGGCGAACGTGCGGCCCCTGCTCTGCTTGACGTTGACGATCGTGCAGTGCAGCTCGCCGCAGTCGGACACCAGGTAGCGGCCCGACTCGCAGGCGATGCCCGGCCGTCCCTCCCGCCATTGCGGCAGGTGCTGGTCGAGCGCCTCCTCCAGGCCCTTACGCAGGTTCGGGTAGGCGGGACGGGTGCCGGGCACCCCGTACGGGGCGGAGAACCCGCCGCCGAGATCGACGAGCTCGAACGGTTCGCCCAGGATGCGCCGCACCTCGGCGGCCACCGTCACCGTGTGCTGGAACTCGCCGAGCAGGCTCTCCTCGTCCGCGGCGTTGCTGAGCGGGAAGAAGTGGGCGCCGACGATCCGGGTGCCGGGGATCGCGCGCATCGCCTCCACCTGCGCGGGCAGCTCCTCCATGTCGTTGCCGAACTGGGAGGGCGCGCCGGTCATCCGGATGCTGGTGGCGGCGGCCGCGGTGGCGCTGTTGATGCGCAGCAGGCACCTGGCGACGGTGCCCTGCGCGGTGGCCGCGGCGCCGATGTGCTCAAGGTCGGTGAGCGACTCCACCGAGAACAGCCGCACCCCGGCGGCGAGCGCCTCGGCCAGCTCCCCGGCCGTCTTGCCCGGCCCGGTGTACATGCAGTCGGCGCCGGTGAAGCCGGCGGCCAGCGCGGCGGCCAGCTCACCGGTGGAGCTGATCTCCGCCCGGCAGCCGCCGCCGCCCGCCTCGCGCAGCGCGCGGGCCACGTCGGGATGCGGGTTGGCCTTGAGCGCGTAGTAGATCGCGGTGCCCTCCGGCATGAAGTCGGCCAGGTCCCGGTACGCCGCCGTCACCTTGTCGAGGTCGTAGACGTACAGCGGGGAGCCGAACCTGCGCACCAGCTCCTCGCGGGACAGGCGCGGCCGCGCGGGCCCCGTCTTCATGGCGTGCGGGGTCTTCTTGGCGTGCAGGCGGCGGAGCTGGTCGCGGGCGTACTTGCCGTGCGCCGACTGCGGGAGCTCCGCGACCACCTGGCAGGTGGCGGGCACCTTGGCCGGCTCCAGCCGGGCGGCCAGCTCGCGCAGCACGGTGTGGGGCTCCAGCTCGGCGCCGTCGGCGGGCTCGACGTAGATCGCGAGGTCGTGGTCGCCGTCAGGAGGGAGCGCGGCGGCGGCGCGGACGCCGGGGATGTCGAGGGCCGCCGCCTCGATTTCCACCGTGCTCATGCGGATGCCCTTGCGCTTGAACATGTCGTCGCGGCGGCCGTCGAAGTAGAGGTATCCGTCCTCGTCGAGATGGCCGTAGTCGCCGGTGTGCAGGCGCACCTCCCCGGTACGCGGGTCGCGGCGGAACGTCTTGGCGGTCATCTCGGGGTTGCGCCAGTACCCCGGCATCACGTGCGGGCCGGTCACCACGATCTCCCCGGTGGTGCCGGTGGGCACCGGCTCGCCGTCGGGGCCGAGGATCTGCACGCTGGTCCCGGCCAGCGGCAGCCCGACGGAGTCCGGGCGTTCGCGATCCTCCTCCGGCGGCATGACGGAGATGCGCTTGCACTCGGTCTGGCCGAACTGGCGGACCACCCGGGCGCCGGGGAAGTGCGTGCGCAGCGCCTCGATGGTGGCGGCGGGCAGCGCCGCACCGGTGTTGGTGAACAGCCGCACCCCGGTGGTGGGCTCGCCCCGCCGCTGCGCCGAAGCGATGATCATGTTGGCCAGCGAGGGCACGATCGGCACCACGGTCGCCCCGGTCCTCCGGAGGTGGTCCACCAGCCGCAGGTCGGCGCTCGCGTCGGCGAAGACGATCTCCGCGCCGACGGCGCAGGTCATCAGCAGCTTGTACAGCCCGTAGTCCCACGACATGGGGAAGCGGCAGAAGACCACGTCGTCCTGCCGGTAGCCGAGCGCCTCGACGAGCGCGACGGTGGCGAAGCAGACCTGGGCGTGGGGGCAGATCACCGCCTTCGGCGCCGCCGTGCTGCCCGAGGTGTACACCAGCGCGGCCGGGTCGGCGGGGTCGATCTCCTTGGTCACGGCGGCGCGGGCGCCCTGGCTCGCCAGGCCGGTGATCTCCGCCCAGACCGCGTCGAAGCCGTGGACCGGCGCCTCGGTGAGCGCGCGTACGGCGTCGGGCCGTCCGCCGGCCGATTCCGCGAGCACCAGCGCGGGGTTGGCGTTCTCCAGCACCGAACGCAGGTGGAAATCCTTCATCGCCGGATTGAGCGGCACGAAGATGGCGCCACGGCGGGAGACGCCGAAGAACAGCGCGGCCAGCCGGCGGTCGGTGGGGGCCTGCACCACCACGCGCGCGCCCGGGCCGACGCCCTGCTGCTCCAGCCAGTGGTCCACCGCGTGGCTGATCGTGTCCAGCTCGTGATAGGTCAACGTCCCGCTCGAGTCCCTCACCGCCGGCGACTCGGGATAACCCGCGGCGCTTTGGTCGAGAAAGTCGTGGATGAATTTCCCGGTGTATCTCGGCCGGATATTGCGCATAGTTGACGATCTCCCTCAGGCAGCAGAGTTCAGGCTAAGGCGGGGTTCCGCCCCAGAAGTACCCCTAGCCGCCCCTAACGTGGGAACCGGCTGTCCCGCGATAAGTCCGCCATTTTTCGCGGGTTTACGCAGGGAATTCGCCGGAATCGGCGGTGCGGGGCAAGGGGTCGGCAGTGGCCATTCGAGCCGCCTTTTCCGCCGGAGGTCGCCCCGGTGGGCGGCGGTTCGTCATGCTCTCGTGGTCCCCGGCAGGGGTTCGCTCACAGGGGGGACCCGGACTCGATCCACCGCTCGCCTGCCGGGCCGGGCACCAGATGTTCGGCGGCCGGGTGGTCTCCCTGCCGCACCCAGGGGGCCGTACGGCGGGGCGGGGGCGCGGGGGCGGCGGTGCGCAGGCGGAGCGCGCAGACCAGCGCGCAGATCTCCTCGGCCGTGGGAGCTCCGGCGATGACTTTGATCTCGTTCACATCGGCGGGTTTCCGTGCTTGCGGTACGGCGGGGGCACGTGCTTGGCGCGCAGCAGCTCCAGCGCCCTGATCAGCCGGGCCCGGGTGTCGCGGGGGTCGATGATGTCGTCCACCAGGCCACGCTCTGCGGCGTGATAGGGGTGCATGAGCGTGCGCCGGTACTCCTCCACGCGCCTGATGCGCTGCCGTTCGGGGTCGGGGGCGGCGGCGATCTCCCGCCGGAAGATGACGTTCGCCGCGCCTTCCGCGCCCATCACCGCGATCTCGTTCGTCGGCCAGGCGAAGGACAGGTCGGCGCCGATCGAGCGGGAGTCCATCACGATGTACGCACCCCCGTACGCCTTGCGCACGATCACCTGGACGCGGGGCACGCTGGCCGCGCAGTAGGCGTACAGCAGCTTGGCGCCGTGCCGGATCACCCCGCCGTGCTCCTGGTTCACCCCGGGCAGGAAGCCGGGCACGTCCACCAGGCTGACCAGGGGGATGTTGAACGCATCGCACATCTGGATGAAGCGGGCGCCCTTCTCCGACGACCCGATGTCGAGCACGCCCGCCAGGTGAGCGGGCTGGTTGGCGACGATCCCGACCACGTGCCCGCCGAGCCGGGCCAGCCCGCAGATCAGGTTCTGCGCCCAGCCCTGATGGAACTCGAAGAACTGCCCGTCATCGACGACCTCCTCGATGACCGCCGTCATGTCGTAGCTCTGCGCCGGATCACTGGGCACCAGATCGATGAGCGCGTCGTTACGCCGGTCGACCGGGTCGGTGCAGGCCACGGCAGGGGGCAGCTCCTGGTTGTTGGGCGGCAGCATCGACAGCAGGAACCGCACGTCCTCCAGGCACGCCTGCTCGTCGTCGTAGACGAACCCGGCCACCCCGGAGCGGGTGAAGTGCGCCTCCGCCCCACCCAGGCCTTCGCGGGTGATGTCCTCACCCGTCACCGCCCGCACCACATCGGGGCCGGTGACGAACATCTGCGCGGTGCCCTGCACCATGAACACGAAATCCGTCAGCGCCGGGGAGTAGGCGGCCCCGCCCGCGCACGGGCCGAGCATCACGCTGATCTGCGGCACCACCCCCGACATGCGCACATGCCGGCGGAAGATGCCGCCGTAGCCGGCCAGCGCCGTGACCCCCTCCTGGATGCGTGCGCCCGCGCCGTCGTTCAGGCCGATCAGCGGCACCTTCGCCGAGGCGGCCAGGTCCATCACCTTGTGGATCTTCTCGGCGTGCGCCGCGCCCAGCGCGCCGCCGAAGATGCGGAAGTCGTGGGCGTAGACCATCACGTCCTGCCCGTGCACCCGCCCCCAACCGGCCACGACCCCGTCGGTGTAGGGGCGCCGGTCCTCCAGCCCGAACCCGGTGGCCGTGTGCCGGCGGAACGGCTCCACCTCGATGAACGAGCCCGGATCCAGCAGAGCGTCCAACCGCTCCCGCACGGTCAGCTTCCCGGCGGCGTGCTGCTTGTCGGTGGCCCTCGGGTCGGGTCCCTGGATGATGCCGTCCCGCAACAGCTCGAGCTCGGCGATCCTGTCGCGCATGGTCTCCTGCGGCAGCTGACTCACAGGGCCCGGCGCGGTTCTACTCATACAACTCCCCCGTAGAGAGCCAGTGAAATGCATATCGACTATCCATGCGAGCCGGACATTACGGGGAGTGGTGCGGCAAACCAACCCCTAAGCATTAGGGGTGTCCCGGCGGTGACGGTCTCCCTCTCGGCTCTCATAACGGGAGATGAACCGCGGTTAGCCGCATTTAACGCCGAACAATGGCCGCGCGGCGTTCACCGAATAACTAATCGGCGTCCCGATACAGGCCGACCTGGCGATAGACGCTCTTGAGATAGCCGAGCATGGCGGCGGCGTCGGGCGGGTCGGGCTGGAGCACCCGCCAGGTGACCGCCCCGGCCATCATGTCGATGAGCACATCGAGGTCGGCGTCCGCGGCCACCGTGCCCTCCTGCTGGGCGCGGCGCAGCATGGCCGCGGCCAGCTCGCGGCGGGGCAGCACGTGGTGCTTCCAGTAGACGGCCATGAGCCGCGGGTGGCTGACGGCCGCGCCCATCATGCGGGCGACCAGCGCGCGGAAGGCGGGGCTCGCGGTCGTCTCCGCCGCCGTCTTCAGCGCCCGCTCGACGATGTCCTGCGGCGCGAGATCCCGCACCTCGCCGGGCGTGGGCACCATGTCGGCGCTGACCGTCTGCTCGACGGCCTGCGCGATCAGGTCCTCCTTGGTGCTCCAGCGGCGGTAGACGGTGAGCTTGCCCACCCCTGCGCGCTTGGCGATCTGCTCGATGCTGGTGCCCTCCACACCGCGTTCGATGAACAGCTCGAGCGCGGCGCGCAGGATGGCGGAGTCGGTCTCGGGGTCGCGGGGGCGTCCGCGTCCTCGGGCAGCGGTCACGCGAGTGCTCCGTCCAGCCAACCGGTGATCTCGGCGGGGCCGCCCTTGCAGGCCAGATGGGCGTCCGGGCGTACGAGCATAGCGGGCAGCGTGCGCACCGGCCGCAGGTGCACGACGTGGCCGCCGAGCCGCCGATGCGCGGCTTGGAACGCGTCGTGGCCGCCGAGCACCGCCCAGCGGCCGCGCAGCTCGGCGTGCAGCCGGGTAGAGGTGCCGTCGGGCCGCTCGCAGGCCAGGTCGGGAACACGGTCGCCGGGGCGCGGCCTGCGCCCGCCGCCGCCGAGCGGGCCGCGCCGATAGCTGACCCACAGCTGGGACGTCGTGTACGTGACCCGCCGCTGCACCCACGCGACGTTCATCACCCGCACGATCACCCGGTCGCGCAGGAAGCGGCCGACGGGCCCAGAGGCGATGTTGACCTTGGTGGTGGCGGTGCTGCCGCGCAGCACCTGAGTGGCCAGCGGGCGCCGCTCGGCCTCGTAGGTGTCCAGCAGGCGCTCCCCGGCCCTGCCCTGCACGACGAGCGCCAGCTTCCACGCGAGGTTCTCGGCGTCACCGATGCCGGTGAGCATGCCCTGGCCGCCGAACGGGGCGTGCACGTGCGCCGCGTCCCCGGCCAGCAGGACGCGCCCGCGGCGGTAGGCGTCGGCGAGGCGGCGGTGCACCCGGAACAGCGACGCCCACGACGCGTCGAGCAGCCGGATGCCGCTCAGCCCCGTCCGCTCGGGAAGGATGCGGGCCATGCGCTCGACGATCCGCTCCTCGCCCGGCTTGTCCTCGGTGAACGCGGGGTCGTAGGCGAGCAGCCGCCACTGCCCGCCGGGCATGGGCATGGCGCCCAGCATGCCCTGCGGGTGCACCCAGCCGCTGGTGCCCGACCTGTCGAGGGTGGTGTCGAGTGTCGCGTCGACGAGCAGGAAGCGCTCGCTCAGCTTGACGCCGGGGAAGCCGATGCCGGCGAGCTTGCGCACGGTGCTGCCGGAGCCGTCACAGCCGGCCAGCCAGCCCGCCCGCAGGCTGCGGCCGTCGCTGAGCACGGCGGTGACGCCGCCCGCGTCCTGCTCGGCCGCGACCAGCCCGCAGCCCCACTCCGGCCGCACGCCCAGCTCGGCCAGGCGGTCGCGCAGGCGCGCCTCGACGCGGGCCTGGGAGATCACCATCGGGGGAGCGGCGGTGTCCAGCCCGGGATCGCCGAACCGGATGCGCATCACGGGGCGCTCGCCGGCGTACGTCGTGATCGTCATCGCCCTGACCGACTCCTCCGGCAGGCCGCTCAGCGCGTCCAGCCGGTCGAGCACCTCCGAGCCGCGCGCGTGCACGAAGTTGGCCCGCGACGTGGTGGCGGGGCCGGGCGCCCGGTCGATCACGCGTACCGAGACGCCGTGCTGGCGCAGGGCGATCGCCAGGGCCAGGCCGACCGGCCCGGCTCCCACCACGAGGACGTCGGCGTCCATGGCCACCTCATTAATAAACGGAACGGTCTCGTAAACAAAATAGACGCGAGGCGCCGCGCTGTCCACGACGGGTTTTCCGGACCCGCGATGGCCGGCTATCGCGGCGTCAGGTCGTGATCGCCCAGTCCATGAGCGCCTGCAACGTCACCGCGCCCAAGAGCTGCCTGTCCTCCACCACCGCCACCACCGGGCTGTGCGTGCGGGCCATGAGCGCCGCGACCTCCAGCATGGTCGCGTCGGGATCGGTGATCGGCAGCTCGCGCGGCTGCTCGGGCAGGGCGTCGCGCACGGTGCGGTCGGCCAGGGAGCGCAGGAACCGGTCGGCGTGCGCCTCGTCCACGACGCGCGTCAGCATCGGGTCTTCCATGCAGTACGCGGGCACCGCCAGCCGCAGCACCTGGGTGCCCGGCAGAATGCTCAACGGGCGCCCCCGGCCGTCGAGCACGATGAGGCCCGGCAGCCGCTGCTCGGACAGCAGCCTGGCGGCCTCGTGCACCGAGGTGTCGAGCGTGACGGTGGGGAAGGGCGCGGTCAGATCGCGGGCGCGCATGGGGGCCTCTCAGAATCGACGTTCAACGGTATCGCCGACCAGACTTCCCGGCACACCGCCCATGAACGTACCAAGACGCACCCGCCCGCGCCGCCGAACGTGAAAAGGTTGTCACCATCAGCACAATATCCCGATACCGGAAACAATATCGAGATATAGTCCCGGCGTGAGCGACCGCCAGGGGAGACCGCTCGACGAGGTGACGGCGCGGGCGAGGATCAGGGACGCCGCACTGGCCGAGTTCGCCGAGCGCGGCGTCAAGGCGGCCAGGCTGCAGGACATCGCCGCCGCTGCGGGCGTGTCCGTGGGCCTGGTCCAGCACCACTACGGCACCAAGGACGGTCTGCGCGACGCCTGCGACGCGTACGTGCTCGCCCGGCTCGTCGAGCGCGCCAAGGACGAGACCGCCGAGCCGGACCCGGGCGGCCTGGCCGCCCTGTACGACACCAGCGAGCCGATGGCGCGCTACCTCGCCCGCGCCATGGTCGACGGCAGCCCCGCCGCCGACGCCTTCTTCGAGGGCGCGGTCCGGGTGACCGAGCAGTTCCTGACCGCCACCTGGCCCGACCGCTTCCCCGCGGGCTCGGCCAGGACCCGCGACGCCGCCGCCGTGATGAGCGCGATGCACGCCGGCACCATCGTCCTGCACCGCCACCTCACCTGCCGGTTGGGCGTGAACGTGCTGTCGGCCGAGCACGCCGGCGCGATCGGCGCCGCCATGGCCGACGTGTACGCCGCGATGGGCGACTTCGTCCGCTCGGAGGCCGGCCGCCGCCTCGCCTGAAGGCGGCTGGACGTCGGCGAGCACGGTGCTGTTACCGTAGGTCGCGGTGTGCCGGGAAGTCTGGTCGGCGGATGTCCAGTTCCGAGTGACCGACCGGAGGTCCGTTCCCCCCATGCTCCTGACCGCGTTCGCCGCCCTGCTCCTGCTGGCCGTGCTGCTGTCCAGCCTCGCCCACCGCACGATCCTGTCCACGGCCGCGCTGTTCCTGGTCGCCGGATTCGTGCTCGGCGACGGCGTGCTCGGCGTGATCTCGCTGACGGCGGCAGATCCGCTGGTGGCCACGCTGTCGGAGCTGGCGCTGTTCGCGGTGCTGTTCACCGACGGCATGCGGGTGGGCTGGCAGGACCTGCGCAGCGCGTGGCGGCTGCCGGGCCGTGCCCTGGGCTGGGGGCTGCCGCTCACGCTGGTCATCACCGCGGTCGGCGCGCACTACCTGCTCGGGCTCGGCTGGATCGAGTCGCTGCTGGTCGGGGCGATCCTGGCGCCCACCGACCCGGTCTTCGCCGCCGCGCTGGTCGGCAACGAGAAGGTGCCGCCCCGGCTGCGGCAGCTGCTCAACGTCGAGTCCGGCGTCAACGACGGGCTCGCGCTGCCGTTCGTGCTGGTGTTCCTGGCCATCGCCGCCGGCTCGCACGACCTGCACCTGGGCGAGCTGGCGCTGGAGCTGGGCCTCGGCGTGCTGATCGGCGTGGCCGTGCCGTGGCTGGCCATCAAGCTGGAGCAGACCCGCTGGTTCGCCGCCTCCACGCAGTACGAGCCGCTCAACGCCCTGGCCATCGGCCTGCTCGTGCTCGCCATCGGCAAGGCCACGCACGGCAACCTGTTCCTGGCCGCCTTCTCCGCCGGCATCACCGTTGCCACCTTCGGGCCGCGGCAGCGCGAGTCGTTCGAGCACTTCGGCGAGCTGATCGCCGAGGTGTTCAAGCTGGCGGCGCTGCTGGTGTTCGGCGCTCTCATCACGCCGTCCCTGCTCGCGGTGGGCTGGCAGGGCTGGCTGTTCGCCCTCGGCGCGTTGGCGCTGGCCCGTCCCATCGCGATCTGGGTGTCCTTCCTGCGCGCCGGGCTGTCGCTGCGCGAGCAGGCCGCGGTGGCCTGGTTCGGCCCCAAGGGCTTCGCCTCCGTGGTCTACGGCCTGCTCGTGCTGGCCTCCGGCATCACCGCGGCGCCGCAGGTGTTCCAGATCGTGGCGGTGACGATCGTGACCTCGATCCTGCTGCACTCCTCCACCGACATCGTGGTCGCCCGCTGGTTCGACGACGAGCGCGGGCTGCCCGCCTGGTACGGCGTCGCCAGAAAGATCAGGGGGCCGAAGGCGAAGGCGTGACGGGCCGCTAAGCGGTGATGCGGGCGACGGCGGCGGCGACGCCGTCCTCGGCGGCGACCCGCTCGCCCAGCGCCCGGGCGGCGGGCGCGAGCGCGGCCGCCGACTCGATGGCGGCGGCGAGGCGGGTGGGGGAGAGGCGGCCGGTGAGCGGCGCCGGCGCGATGCCGAGCCGGTGCAGGTGCCGGGCCCAGAACGGCTGGTCGCCCAGAAAGGGGCGGATCACCTGCGGGACGCCGGCGCGCAGCGCCGCGGCCACCGTGCCGACGCCGCCGTGGTGCACGACGGCCGCCACGCGCGGGAACAGCCACTCATGCGGAGCCTCCTCGACCACCAGCACGTCGTCCCCACCGGCCGCGCGGCGCAGCGCGCCCCAGCCGGTGGCCAGCACCGCGCGCCGCCCGGCCAGCCGCACCCCCTCCAGCACCGTGCGCGTCAGCGCTTCGGGATCGCCGCTGAAGGAGCTGCCGAACCCGACGTAGACCGGCGGGTCGCCGCCGTCGAGGAAGCGGGCCAGCGGCTCCGGCGGTGGCCGGTCGTCTCCTGGCAGCGTCCAGAAGCCGGTCGGCCGGGCGGACGCGGGCCAGCCGGCGGGCGCGGGAAGCAGGTGCGGGCTCCATGCGTGCAGCACGTCGCCCGCCGCGACCAGCTCGGACATCGGCCGTGACCGGGCGGGCAGGCCGAGCGCCTCGGCCCGCCAGCGGCGTACGGTGCCCCGGTGCGGCGCTTCGACGGCGGAGGCGACGCGCCAGGTCGCCCTGTTGAGCAGGCGCGGCACGCGGACGGGGAAGATGGGCGAGGGGAAGGCGGAGGTGGGCAGGTAGAGCGGCAGCAGCAGGCCGGCGACGGCCGGGACGCCGAGCTTCTCGGCGAGCGAGGGGCCGCCGAGCGCCTTGGGGTGATGCACGACCAGGTCGGCCGGATGCGCGGCGAGCGCCGCCTGGTCGGCGAGCAGGCGGCGCAGCATCGGCTGGAGCGGGCGTGCGGCGGTGACGGCGGCGCGCACGCCCTGCCCGCGTACGGTGTCCTGCAGCGCGAGCAGCGCGTCGTCGAGCCCGGCGAACTCCACGCCGCGGGCGGCGGCGAGCGGCGCGAAACGGCGAGGCGCCGCCAGCAGCGGCCGGTGGCCGGCGGCCCGCAGCCCCACGGCCAGCGCGAGGAAGGGCTGCACGTCGCCGCGGCTGCCCACGGCCAGCAGCAGCGCTCTCATCGGCGCTCCTTGAGCGCGTCCCACTCGTCGAGCAGCCGCGGGAAGCGGTCCATCATGAACGCGTACATGTCGCGCATGAGCTCCAGCCGCCGCCTGCGGGCCGGGTCGTCGCCCACGGCGCGCAGGCCCTGCTCGGCCAGGGCGCGGAAGCCCTCGAACTCGGCCAGCTTCGCGCGGAAGGCGCGCAGGAAGACGTCCTCGGCGAGGCGGTAGCGGTCACGCCGCCCGCCGCGCACCCGGAACCGCTCGATCAGGCCCGCCTGCTCCAGCTGCCGCAGGGCGACGCTCATGCTGCTCTTGGCCACGCCCAGCGCCTCGGCCAGCTCCGGCGCGTCGGCGCTGTCGGCCTCGGCGGCGAGCAGCCAGCCCATGACGCGGCCCGACGTGCGGCTCAGCCCGAGCCGCTCGTAGAAGAGCCCGGCGCTCTCCACGAACTCATCGACGCTCATCCATCGATACTATCGGTTTGTTCGGACTGTGCCGAACAAACCGATCAGAAGGTGGCGATCGGGTTGACCGGGCTGCCCGAGACGCCGGCGAAGCGGACCGGCGCGACCGCGAGCTGGAAGTCCCACTGGCCGAGCTCGGCCGCCGTCGCCGTACACGCCTCCAGATCGCAGTTGTCGAGCAGCCACAGGCCCATGGCGACCAGGCCGACGGCGTGGACCGGCATCAGCACGTCGGCGTACCCGGACGGCTGGACGTCCTGCGGAGTGTCGGCGCCGATCAGTGCGACGTCCCGCTCGTGCAGCCACGGCAGGCAGGCCGCATGCCAGCCCGCCTGCTCGTACCCGCCCTGCGGGCCCGCCTCGTGCCGGAGGCGGCCGCGCCCGGTGCGCAGCAGCACCGCGTCGCCCGGACGTACCCGCACCCCTTGGCGGCGCTCGGCCTCCTCAAGGTCCTCGGGGAAGACGCCCTGACCCGGCTCCAGCCACGGCACCCCGCGCACCGCGGCGACGTCGAGCAGGACGCCGCGGGTGACGATGCCGTGCGCCGCGGCCGTGACCGCCGCCCACGCCGACCCCTTGTCGGCGTCGACCAGCTCGTGCGGCCGCCCGTTGTACATCGCGCCGTCCCAGAAGATGTGGCACGGCGCGTCGAGGTGGGTGATCGTGTTGCCGTGGAAGGTGAGGCCGAGCCGCTCGGTGGAGAAACCCCAGCGCCGGTCGTTGCGGAAGGTGGGCGACGGCATGTGCTCGGCACCCGGCATGTCGGCGGCGCACGGGCAGGCCGTCGTCGCCCGCTCCATCTCTTCCGGTACGGCGACCTCCCAGGCGCACGACACGCTCCTGCCGTGCCGCACCGCACGCGCGGCGGCCAGGCGGACGTCATCGGTGATGTGGTTGAGCGTGCCGAGCTGGTCGTCGTCGCCCCAGCGCCCCCAGTTCGACAGCGTGTCGAAGTAGCCGAGCACGTCGTCCTGGGCGGGTGTCTGTCGCTGCATCGGCTCCTCCGGGCGTACGGGCTGGGGTCAAGGGCACGCTACCCCGCTACGGCCGGGTTCGAGCGGCGACCGGCGTGCCGGGAAGGATGTCGGCGAGGCGGACGTCCTTGCCGGTGAGCGCCGACGTCACGAACCCGGTGACGAAGGGGACCCGGCTGAGCGCGAGCACCACGCGCCGGATGCGCAGGTCCGACCGCGACGAGGGCAGGAACCAGCGCGCCAGCGAGCGGGCGTTGCGCTGCCGCTCCTCGACCACGGGCCGCCACATCCGCTCGAATCCGGCCGTGGCCTCCTCGATCGACGGCGCGTGCGCGAGCCGGTCGGCCAGCACGTACGCGCCCGCGATCCCGAGCGATGCGCCCTGCCCGGCGAGCAGCGACACGGCGTAGGCGGCGTCGCCGAGCAGCACGGTACGGCCCGAGCTCCAGCGCGGCGTCTCGATCTGCGCGACCTGGTCGTAGTAGATCTCCTCGGCCGGCGGGATCTGCTCCAGGGCGCGCGGCGTCACCCAGCCGAGACCGGCGTAGGCGCGCCGGATCGCCTCCCGCGGATCGTCCGGCAGCGCCGGGTCGGCGCTGCGGTGCACCAGGAACGTGGCGACCCGGCCGTTGCGCAGCGCGTAAAAGCCCATCTGCCGGTCGGCCGAGTCGGTGAGACAGAACGCGCGCCGGGTGGCGGCGTGCACGTCCGGCGCGTCGAAGGTGAACGCCGCCGTGTGCAGCCCCAGGTAGCGCAGGTAGCGCTCCTCGGGACCGAACACCAGCCGGCGCACCGTCGAATGGATCCCGTCCGCGCCCACCAGCAGATCGGCCTCCAGCACGGCCCCATCGGAGAGCGTCACCGCCACCCCGCCCGCCCGCTCGTCCACCCCGGTCAGCGCCACGCCGTAACGCACCTCGACCTCGGCCGGAAGGTGCTCGGCCAGCACCGCTTCGATGTCGGGACGCATGAGGCTCAGCAGCCGGCCGCGCGCGAACCCTTTTGTACGGAGCGTGGCCCGGCGGCGGCCGTCCTCGCCGACCAGGTGCCCTTCGGGATAGTCGTAGGCCGCCCGCTCGAACGCCGGCAGCAGCCCCATGGCCTCGACCGCCTCCAGCCCGGGACCGAAGAAATCGATCATGTAGCCCTGCGGTCGGGGCCCCGGAGCCCGTTCCACCACCACGACCTCACCGCCCAGGGCGGCGAGCCGGTGGGCCAGCGCCAGACCGCTGATCCCGGCTCCGGATATCACGGTTCTCATGGGCGCTCCTCCTCGGGGGCGGCGGAATCAGGGGCGGCGCCAGGGGCGGCGTGAGGTGTGGTGGTGGCGTTGGGCGTGGCGGTAGCACGGGGTGTGGCCGGTGCGGCGGGCTCGGAGGCCGTGGCGAGCAGCCTGCGCAGCACCGCCGAGGCGCCATCGGCCTTCAGCCCCAGGCCCCGGTGCAGCATCAGGCCGTCCACGCAGGCCGCCAGCACGGCGGCGGTCCCGTACGGGTCGGGCACGCCGTGCCGCTCCAGCGACTCCCCGAACCGCTGCCGGAACTCGGCGACCAGCTCGGCGATCCGCTCACGCAGCTCGGCGTCGCGGGTGCTCGCCAGATACGCCTCGACGAACAGCAGCGAGGTGGGGTCGGTGCCGGTGTACTCCTCGATCGAGCCGAACAGCACCTCGATCGCCGCGCCGGGCGGCGGTGCGCTCGCCAGCAGCTCGTTCATCTCGGCGAGCAGAGCCCGCATCCGGCCGACCGCGGCCTCGTTCAGCAGGCTCGCCAGCGAGGGGAAGTGGTAGTGCACCACGCTCGGCGTCACCCCGGCCCGCTCGGCGAGTATCCGCGTGCTCACCGCCGTCCATCCGCGTTCGGGGATGAGCTCGGCGGCCGCGTTGAGCAGCCGTTCCCGGACCGCGCGCCCGCGCTCGGCCGCAGGGGAGGCCATGGCTCCCTCCAATCAGGGCGATCGTCCTGTACGACTGCCCTGATACTACGCGCGCGTTCCCGCCGCGCTCAAGACGACCCTGATTCCTGGCCGCGTTCCAGCAGGAAGCGGCGTACGGGAGAGTCGTAGGCGGCGCGCAGGTGCCGCCGGAGAACCTGTTGGATCTCCGGCGGCACCGGCGAGCACCCGGGATCAGGCGCCCGGCCGCGAGGCGAGAGGCCCGCGCGCGACCGGACGGTCACGCCGCCTGAGCCTTGGCGCGCCTGCGTTCCCGCAGGGTGCAGGCCAGGCGCACGGCTACGGAGCGGACGGCCTCGATGGGCAGGTTCGACGGCACGAACATCTGGCTCTTCAGCCGGGCCATGTGCTGGTGCTTGACGACGGACGGGCGCAGCCGCGACTCCCACTCGGTCAGCGCGGCGCCGAGGTCGCCGGGATGCCCCCGTAGAGCCCGGCCGAGCTCGGCACCGCCCAGCAGACCGAAGGTGGCGCCCATGCCCGAGTACAGGTTCAGGCACCAGGCCGCGTCGCCGACGAGCACCACCCTCCCCCTGCTCCACGTGGGCATCTTCACCTGATGCACCGAGTCGAACAGGAAGTCAGGCGTCTCCTCCAGGGCGTCCAGGGCGTGCCGCACCACGGGGTCGTCCAGGTCGGAGAACACCTCGCGCAACCGCGCGATCCGGTCGGCGGCGAACTCCGCCTGGACGTCGTCGGTCCGGTACGTCAGCAGCACGGTCGGAGGCCGGTCGGCGAACCCGAACACCCACACCGCACGCCCCGCCCGCGCGACCGTGACGCTGTCGGACTCCCCGAACGACGGGACCTGCTCCTTGAGCTGGAACGCGCAGATCATGGCGTGCCAGTCGGTCATGAACTCCTCGTGCGGTCCGAAGACCATGCGGCGCACGTTCGAGCGCAGCCCGTCGGCGCCCACCACCAGGTCGAAGGTCTCGTTGCGCAGCGCCCCCGTACGGGTGTCCTCCAGCAGCACCCGGACGCCGCCGTCGAGCTCGTCGATCCCGACCGGCTTGGTGGCGAACCATACGGGGATGGGCTCGTCCGTCCCGCCTCCGCACACGCCCTCCCAGAGCGCGGCCTCGATGTCGCCGCGGACCACCGCGGCGGGGTCGCCGGGCTGATGCAGGAACCCCAGCCCGGGTTCGAGGCCGCCGCGCCGGTTGAGCGACCACGCCTTCCCGCCGCCGGGCGGGTTGCGGGTGTGCAGGTGGCCGGAGATGCCCAGATCCTCGGCGGCCTGCCTGCCCTCGGGCATGAGGCCGATGAAGTAGCCGCCCCTGCGGCGTTCCGGGGCCCGTTCGGCGATGACCGGCTGCCATCCCGCCTGCCGGAGCCCGATCGCCGCGGACATGCCGGCGATCCCGAGCCCGACGACCAAAGCGCGCTTCGGCATCATGTCTCTCCTTTCTCCGGACTCTCTCGGACTCAGTCGGGGACGATGACCGCGCGGGTGCGCCCCTGGTGCGCCCACGCCTCGCCGACGCGGCTCAGCGGATAGGCGGTGTACGGCACCTCGAACGTGCCGTCGGCGAACCGCGCGATCATCTCGGGGAACTCGGTGATCAGGTCGGCCTTGGAGACCGAGCCGAGCCCGCTGCCGGTGACCCGGAACCGCCGGCTGCGCAGCAGCTCCGATGGCAGCGCCGCCTCGTTCCCGGCGAGCGAGCCGATCTGCACGTACGAGACCGTCTCGTCCTCGTTGCCGGGGCGGAAGGCCGACAGCGCGGCGAAGGCGGCCTCGGCCACCCAGCCCCACACGAAGTCGAGGATCAGCGCGGGCTGCGCGTCGGCCAGCACGGGGGCGAGCACCGCGCGCGCGTCCTCCTGGGAGATCGGGACGGTGACGGCGCCGAGTGCGCCCAGCCGGTCCAGCGACTCGCGGTCGCGTCCGGCCGCGATGACCTGCTTCGCGCCGAGCGCCAGCGCCGCCCGCGCGGCCAGGCCGCCCGACATGCCGGTGGCCCCGAGCACCAGCACCGTGCCCAGCGCGCCCGTCTCCCTGCGGTGGGCGGTCAGCGGCATCCAGCCCGCCGACGCGGGGTTCATGCCGGCGGCGACGGCGAGCGGGTCGGCCCCTTCAGGGACCTCCACCTCGAACGGGGTGACCATCGACTCGGCGAACGTGCCCCAGGGCGCACGGGGGAGGCCGGTGTAGACCAGCCGCCCGTCCTGCGTCCTGGCGACCGCGTCGATGCCGGGGACGATCGGGAACCCCTTCCCGCTGCCGTAGTGGCGGCCGGTGGCCATGCCCCGGACGACGTGGTGCAGGCCCGCGCCCACGAGCCTGACCGGCGCGCGGCCCGGGTGCGGCTCGGGGTCGGGGAAGTCCGCGCACACGGGGGCGGCTTCGGGGGATTCGATGACGGCAGCACGCATGACAGCGCCTCCTGAACTAAGTTCAATTCCGACGGCCTCAACGATGCCCTGAACTTTGTTAAGGTGTCAAGCGTGGCGAAGGGCATCACTCGGGAGCGGATCGTGGCGGCGGCCCTCGACCTGCTCAATGACAAGGGCATGGACGCGCTCACGGTCAGGGCGCTCGCGTCCCGGCTCGGCGTGGGGGCGCCCGCGCTGTACTGGCACGTACGCAACAAGCAGGAACTGCTCGACGAGATGGCCACGTTCGTCATCCGCCGGGTGATCGAGGCGCTCGGGAAGATCGATCACGGCGCCGGCTGGCGCGAGGGCCTGGCCGCGTACGCCCGCGTCCTGCGCGCCGAGTACCTGCGCCACCGCGACGGCGCGCGCATCTTCAGCGGCACCCGCTACGTCGACCCGGAGGTGGTGCGGCAGAAGGAGTCCTGGCTTGAGCTGCTGACCGGGGCCGGTTTCTCGCTGGCCGAGGCGGACGACGCGCTCGATGTGATCACGGCGTTCGTGGTCGGCTTCGTGATCGAGGAACAGGAGCGCCGGCGGCCGGACGACGACGGCGACCGCTATTCGGCCGAGGAGCGCGACAAGTGGCTGGGGGAGGGCGTCGAGCTGGTCAAGGCCGCCTTCCACCTGCGCGACGACGGCGACCAGCGCTTCGAACGCCAGCTCGGCGTGGTGCTCGACGGCTTGGAGTCCCGCCTCCGCTGACCGCTACCCGGCGGGGGTGAAGCGCACCGGCAGCGAGCGGATGCCGTTGGCGAAGGTCGAGCACAGGTACTCCGGCGGGCGGCTGCTCGGGATCGTCGAGGACGTCGGCCAGCCGCAGGACCCGGCGGCGGTCCTCGTCATCGGGGAAACCGATCACGTCGGCCAGCACCGCGATCGCGAACTCGGCCGCGACGTCCCGCGCGAAGTCGCACTCGCCCTTCCCGGCCACCCGGTCGAGGACCTGCCCGCACAGCGCGCGCACGCGGCCCGCCCGCCGCGCGACGGCCTGCGCGGTGAACGCGCCGTCGATCAGGCCGCGCAGCTCGCCGTGCGCGGGCGGGTCCAGGCTGACCAGTGTCCGGCCCCGCCGGTCGGGCTGCTCGTCGACGAAGGCCCCGTCGCGTTCGGCGGAGAACGACGGGTCGCGCGAGACGCGCACCACGTCGTCGTAGCGGGTCACGACCTAAGAGTGCGGCCGGTCGGGACGGCGATGCAGGAAGACCGGGTCCTCGCGGCGCAGCCGGGCGAAGAACTCGTGCGGCGCGCCGAGCAGGAACGTGCCCGGGTCGGTGAGATCCACTGAGCCATGGTGGCATCCGCCCCGGGCCGAGCGCGATCGCCGAGATCGCCGGCGCAGGCGTGAAGCACGGGCATCACCACTCGGCGAAGGAGCCGTCCGCGTGCCGCCACGTCGGGTTGCGCCAGCGGTGGCCGCGCTCGGCCGCCCGCTCCACCTCGGCCTCGTCGATCTCGATGCCGAGCCCGGGCCGGGTGGTGCGGGTGGCGTACCCGCCGGGGAAGGTCAGCGGCTCGCGATCGACGAGGTAGTCCAGGACGTCGTTGCCCTGGTTGTAGTGGATGCCGACGCTCTGCTCCTGGATGAGGAAGTTCGGGACGGCGAAGGCGAGCTGCAGGCTGGAGGCCAGCGAGATCGGGCCGAGCGGGCAGTGCGGGGCCATGCTGACGTCGTACGTCTCGGCCATCGCGGCGATCCTGCGGACCTCCGAGATGCCGCCCGCGTGGCTCACATCCGGCTGGGCGACCGCGATGCCGTGCCCGATGACGTCGCGGAAGTCCCACCGCGAGAACAGCCGCTCGCCGGTGGCCAGTGGGATGGAGGTGCTGGCGGCGAGCGCGGAGAGGTTGCGCGAGTGCTCGGGCAGCACCGCCTCCTCCACGAACAGCGGCATGTACGGCTCCAGCAGCGGCAGCAGCCGCCTGGACATGGCGGTGGTGGCCCGGCCGTGCAGGTCCACCACCAGGTCGTTGTGGTCGCCGATGGCCTCGCGTACGGCGGCGACCCGCTGGACGACCTCCATGGTGCGGGCCGGGGTGTCGATGGCGGTCAGCTCGGCCGAGCCGTTCATCTTCACGGCGGTGAACCCGGCCTCGATCTGCGCCTTGGCCTGCTCGGCGACCTCGGAGGGACGGTCGCCGCCGATCCAGGCGTACATGCGGGCCTTGTCGCGCACCGGCCCGCCAAGGAGCTGGTGCACGGGCAGCCCCGCGGACTTGCCGGCGATGTCCCACAGCGCCTGGTCGATGCCGGCGACCGCGCTGGACAGCACCGGGCCGCCCCGGTAGAAGCCGCCCTTGGTGAGGACCTGCCAGTGGTCCTCGATGCGCAGCGGGTCCTGGCCGACGAGGTAATCGGCGAGCTCGGCGATGGCGGCGCGGACGGTCTCCGCCCGGCCTTCGACGATCGGCTCGCCCCAGCCGGTGACGCCCTCGTCGGTGCGGATCCGCAGGAACAGCCAGCGTGGCGGGACGAGGAAGGTGTCCAGAGAAACGATCTTCATGGGGTTCCGTTCCTAAGAGGAGGTGGTGGAGATGCTCCAGCCGCCGTCGACGTTGAGGCAGGCTCCGGTGATGAACGAGGCGTCCGGCGAGGCGAGGAACGCGACCGCCGCGGCCACCTCGTCGGGTGTGCCGAAGCGGCCCGCCGGGGTCTCTGCGAGGGTGGCGTCGCGGCCCGCCTGATCGATGCCGTCCCAGGCGGGGGTCATGATCGGGCCGGGGACGACGGCGTTGACGCGGACGCGCGGCGCGTACTCGACGGCGAGCTGCCTGGCCAGCGACTGCAGCCCGCCCTTGGCGGCGGCGTACGGCGCGCAGCCGGGGATGCCGGTCTGGGCGTGCACCGACGAGGTGATGACCAGCGCGCCCGAGGTCTCGGCGAGCAGCGGGCAGAACGTCCGCGCGGCCAGGTACGCGGCCTTGAGCGAGACGTCGATCTGCAGGTTCCAGTCCGCCTCCGGCATCTCGTGCGCCGGACGCGCGGGCACCACCCGGCCGGGACCGTTGGCGTGCAGCACGTCCAGGCGGCCGAACCGGTCGCGCACCTCGTCCAGGGCGGCGGCCCAGTCGCCGGCGGAGGCGACGTTCAGGTGCACGTACGCGGCCCGCTCGCCGATCGACGCGGCCACCTCGCGGCCGGGCTCGTCGGCGATGTCGGCGAGCAGCACCCGCGCGCCCTCGGCGGCCAGGCGGCGGGCGGTGGCCGCGCCGATGCCCGACGCGGCGCCGGTGACCAGGGCGGTCCTGCCGGTGAAGCGGTCGCTCATCGTCCCTCCGTGAAGATCCGGTTGGCGGTGACCTGCAGCGTCACGTCGTCCCACATGGGGTGGTGCGGGGCGGCGTTCGAGCACACGACGGTGCCCCATGCGCCGGTGTCCCTGGCGTGGCGTACGGCGTCCAGGCAGATCCCGGCCCCCACGGGCCCCTCCTCGAACGTGCCGCGCAGCGGGGTGTAGCCGACCCAGCCCTCGCCGAACACCAGCGGGAGGTCCCGGGCGGCGGCCCAGTCGGCGGCCACCTCGATCCACAAGCGCAGCTTCTCGTCCATGCCGTAGCGGTAGGCGGCGTACCGGTCGTACAGCCAGCGGTCGAAGCGGGCCGGGTCGCACCAGTCGTGCAGATAGACCTCGCGCGGCGACACCACCGTGGCCGCCGTCCGCCACTCCTGCTGCGGCCCCCACTCCGCCAGGTCGGGCGCGTCCGGACGCAGCAGCTCGCGGCGGGCGCGCTCCTGCGGGAACGGCCGGGACGGATCGCGCAGCGCGAACGTGCCGACCAGCTCGTCCAGCACGCCGTAGACGTAGGGGTGGAAGACGGCGACGTCGATGTTCGCGGGGACGCCGCGCAGCTCGCCGTGGGGCACGCCCGCGTAGTTCACGGTCGCGGGCACGTCGGGATGCCGGCACTTGAACGCGTCCAGCGCCTTCTCCAAGTACGGCCGCAGCCCTGGCACCGGCGGCTCGCCCGGCGGCAGCGCCTCGGTGAGCCAGGAGGCCTGGACCTCGTTGTGCAGCTCCACGAACGCGATCTGCTCGGCCAGCCCGTGCCCGGCCACGAAGTCGACCAGGCCGGCCAGCGCCTCGGCCAGCGCGCCCGCCCGCCGCTCCGGCGGCACCGCGCGCAGCGCCTCGTACCAGGCGGGATCGGCCAGGAAACTCGAGCTCTGCTGGTACTCCCAGGAGGAGACGATCACCTTGCAGCCGTGCCGCCTGGCCGCCTCGAACAGCGCCAGCAAGTGGGCGCGGCCGTCCAGCGTCGCGCTCGCACGCAGGTCGTACCAGCGGGTGCCGAGGCCGTAACCGCGCCCGAAGGGGGCGAAGGTCAGCGCGGAGGTGTCCAGCCCCGACCCGAACAGCAGGTACGGCATCGCGCAGATCCGGACCGTGTTGTAGCCGCGCGCCACCGCCTCGTCGAAGGCGCGGTCCAGATCCTCGAACGGCTCGCCGGGCCCGGTCCTGGCGTACCAGGAGAAGTCCCAGAGCGTGATGGTCAAAGTGGACAACAGGTCGGCTCCCTCAGGATCGGCAGGTGAGGTGCCCGGGTACGGGACTCGACGAGCAGGATGCCGCCCTGCCTCGTACGACGTCAAGAAAAAGTATGATTAATGTTCTCACTAGTATGCTCAGCTGACTCGGGCATGGGTGATCATGAGGGCGGTGGCAGGGAGTGCGGGCGTGGCATGATTCCGCCATGACGGAGATCGGGAGATCCGGCGCGCACGACCGGGTGGTCAGCAGCCTCGGCACGGCCATCGTCAACGGCGACCTCCTCCCCGACGACGACCTCGACGTGGCAGAGCTGCAGGAGCGCTTCGCGGTGAGCAGGACCGCCGTACGCGAGGCGCTGCGCGTGCTGGCCGCCAAGGGCCTGGTCGGCGCCAGGCCCCGGCGCGGCACCTTCGTCGCGCCCCGCGAGCAGTGGGCGCTGCTCGACGCCGACGTGCTGCGCTGGCGCTTCGCCGACCGCGTGGACGAGCGGTTCCTCGACGAGCTGGGAGAGGTGCGGCTGACCGTCGAGCCCGCCGTGGCGCGCATGGCGGCCCAGCGCCGCACCGACCGCGACCTCGCCGACCTCGAGGACGCCCTGGCCGCCATGCGAGCGGCGGCCGGCGGGGCCACCGGTGATCACGTCGAGGCCGACCTGGCCTTCCACCACGCCCTGCTGCGCGCCGCGCACAACGAGCTGATGACGCAGATGGCCAGCGCGATCGAGGCCGGGCTGCGGCTGCGCGACCAGTTCGTGCACGCCACGCTCACCAGCGAGTCCACGGACAAGCACGCCGAGGTGCTGCTCGCCGTGCGCAAGCAGCGGCCGAAGGCGGCCGAGACCGCGATGCGGTCGCTCATGGAGCGCTCGATCGCGGACGTCGAGCTGGCCAAGAAGATCCACGGCGAGCAGACGGCCCGCTGACCGCCGAGCCCGCGTTCCCGCGCTCTGTCGCGAGCGCCGAGCCCGCAACTCCGCGCCCTCGCGCCGGACCCGGTCATAGCGTCTTGTTCACCCGTCCGATGGCCGTCGACCGGCCACATCGACCAGGCGTCTGGCGCGGGCGGCCAACGCCGCCATGTCGCCGTCCGCGCACGCGTCGCCCAGCAGCGGCGAGCCCATCCCCACCGCGCGCGCCCCGGCCGCCAGGTAGGCGGGCACGTCCTCGATGCCGATGCCGCCCGTCGGCACCAGCGGGATCTGCGGCAGCGGCGCCCGCACGTCCTTGATGTAACCGGGCCCGCCGGCCGCACCGGCCGGGAAGACCTTCACCATGGCGGCCCCCTGCGACCACGCCTGCACGATCTCCGTCGGCGTGAACGCCCCCGGCAGGACGGGCACGCCGAGCCGCCGCCCTTCCGCGATCACCTCGGGCAGCACGGCCGGGGTGATGAGGAAGCCCGCACCCGCGTCCACGGCCTTGCGCGCCGAGGCGGCGTCGAGCACGGTGCCCGCCCCGACCGCCACGCCCTCAAGCCCGGTGGCCCGGCGGATCGCCTCGGTCGCGCCGGGGGTCGGCATGGTGACCTCCATCGCCCGCAGGCCGGACCCGGCCAGGGTCTCCAGCGCCGCGTCGAGGTGGCGGGCCTCGGCGGCCCTGATGATGGCGATGACGGGCAGCTCCGCCAGCGCCTCATCAAGCGTCGTCATGATTCCTCCAAGGTGAGCCTGGGCATGGGGACGAGGCTGACCGAGCGCAGCTCCAGCACGGAGCCGCCGGGATAGGAGCCGGGCCGCACCTGCGGCGAGACGTACACGGGAGCGTCCTCGCGCAGCGGCAGCAGCCGGATCTCGATGCCGTGCTCCAGCACCGCGTCGCGGAAGCGGCGCAGCCCGATCTCCCAGGCGGGGCCGTACCAGAACTGGTCGGCCACCAGGCGGCCGCCGATGTAGGCGCGGCCGACGTCGCCGACCCAGTCGAGCCGCAGCAGCACCTCGTCATCACCGGTCAAAGCCTCGCGCGGGACGGTGACGCGGTAGACGGCGGCCTGCTCGAAGTCGGCGTCGGCCGGCGCGGACGCCCGCCCTGACCTGGGGTCGATGACCGGTGCCCGGGCCGGGCCCGCCTGCCTGATCTCCTCCACCTTGGGCTCGGGCGGCTGACCGGCCGGAGCCGGCGCGGGCAGCAGGCCGAACACGCCGTCCGTCCGCGTCGCCGAGGCGGGCGCGGGGTAGATCCGCACCTCGGACGAGCCCCGGCCGTAGACCGTCAGCCGGTCGTCCTCGATCACGACCGGCCGCTCGCTCAGCACCAGCCGGTACGCGCCCCACAGCCGGCCCGCCGCCGCGTTCAGCGCACGATCGGCGTCCAGGACGAGGACGGCCGCACGGCCCCCGGAGGCGTCGCGGATCCGCAGCAGGCATCCGGTGCCGGGCGCGAGATCGGTGACCACGAGGCGGTCGCCGTCGCGCTCCGCCGTCGCGGGGCCCTCGACCTCGCTCACGGTGGCCGCGTCGAAGACCAGCTCAACCGGGATGCCCGCCGTCTGGCAGAAGACGTGCACCGGCTCGTCGCCCGCCAGCACGCCCATGGGCTGCGCGGTGGCGGTGAGCAGCGTGGCGCCGCCGACCGGGCGGGCCAGCGGCCAGGCGAAGTACGCCCCGGAGGGCACCGTCACCGGCTCGCGCGGGACGACCAGCTCGCGCCCGCCCAGCTCGACCGCGAACCGCACGCCCTCGTGCGCGGGCAGGGTCTCGACCGGCTGGTGGTTGTTGACGAACAGGAACCCGGAGCGGCCGTCGGAGCGTACGCACCAGCGCAGCGTCCGCCGGTCGGCCGTGTCGGCGGGGGCGTCGGGCGGCATCACCAGCGTCATGCCGGCCAGATCGGGGCCGTCGCTCGCCAGCCACAGGTGCTGCCGCCGCAGGTGCCGATAGGAGTCGCGGACCTGGCCGTACTCGCCGAGCGGCGCCTGGAAGTCGTAGGTGATGACCGGGCAGTCGTTGGGGTAGCCGGTGGCGTGCGACTCCTGCAGCGTGGACAGCGCGCCGATCTTCTGCGACGCCCCGTGGTACATGTAGTAGCCCTGCCACACCGACCCGCTGCCCAGCTTCACCAGCGCCAGCGCGGCGATGTCGGCGGCCTGGATGATCGGCCTGCGGTGGTAGGAGGTGTACATCCCGCCGCCCAGCTCGCAGGTGGCGAACGGGTAGCGCGCGAGGTGGCTCTCGTCCGACCCGGTCACCGCCGTCGTACGCAGGTCGGCCCCGATGGAGTCGTCGTCGCGGCCGGGGCCGAAGAAGTAGTGCGCCCTGCTCTGCTGCGGCCAGCCGTCGTGCGCGGTGTCCCACGCGGCCTCCGGGTAGCCGCCGAACAGCGGGATCACCTCATCCGGCGGAAGCCGCGCGTGCCCCCAGCCGGTCGCCGTCCACAGCGGCGCGTCGATGCCCGCCGCCTTGGCCATGCGCTTGATCGTGACGAGGTGGCCCGGCCGGTCGTGCAGCTCGTTCTCCACCTGCACCGCCACCACCGGGCCGCCGTGCGCGCGGGTCAGCCCGGCGAGCTGCGCGCCGATCTGCTCGAACAGCGGGCGCACCAGGTCCAGGTAGCGTGGGTCGTCGGTACGCGGCTCGCAATCGGCCCGCAGCACCCAGTCGGGGAAGCCGCCGTTGCGCGACTCGCCGTGCGCCCACGGCCCGATCCGCACCACCACGTCAAGGCCGAGCTCGGCGCAGGTGCGTACGAACCGCCGCAGGTCACGGTCGCCGCTCCAGTCGAAGACGCCGCGGCGCTCCTCGTGCAGGTTCCAGAAGACGTACGTGGCGACGACCGTCACCCCGCCCGCCCGCACCTTCAGCAGCTCCTCCCGCCACTCGGCCACCGGGTAGCGGGCGTAGTGGAACTCGCCCATGATCGGAAACCACGGCCTGCCGCCCCGGCTCAGGTGGCGGGAGTTCACGGTGATCGCGTCCGGCCCGCCGGGCGGGTCGCCCAGCCGCAGATGACCCTCCACCGGCGGGGGGATCTGGCGCGGGACGCCGAGTCGTCGCACAGCTGCACCTTTCCTCATGGCCGGACGACCGCCGCCGTACGGTACGACGACTGATCGAAAAAATACTACTAGTCGGGCTTGCGGATGTCGGCGGAGTCACGCCGAGCAGCGACCAGTACAGGTAGCCGCGCACGTTCACGCCGTCGTCCATCGCGGTGGCGGGCGAGCCCGTCCTGGCCTGCTTCGCCTCGACAGGACGCGACCCCGGCCAGTTCGGGCCCGACGCCGACGTCCCGCACGCCGGCAGGCGCGGCGGCGGTGTGGTCGATGCGGCGCTCGTCGTCGCGGGTGGCGAACCCGTTCTCGGTGACGATGAGCGGGGTGCCGCGCCCCAGCTCCCACGAGTGGCGCAGCGCGTTGCCGGGCGAGGCCGGGTAGTACTCCCAGCCGAGGAGGTTCGTCTCACGCCCTCGGGCACCTTCACCGGACCGTCGGGGCCGATCACCGTACGCGAGTAGCTCTGCACGCCGATGAAGCCGTCGCCCGCGGCGGCCTCGGTGAAGAAGCCCTCCCGGTAGTAGCCGTACGCGCGGGCCACCTCCTCGGCGCCGGGCAGCGCCTGGAAGTCCTGCGTGCCGATGGTCCACCCGGACCGCAGCCCGCCGCGCCCGGCCAGCACCTCGCGCGCGGCCTTGTGCGCGCGGACGAGCACCTCCGCCACCTTGACGTCGGGCTCCGGCAGGCGGGCGGCGATCATCTCGACGGCCTCCCAGTCGCGCAGCAGGCAGAGCATGCTCGGCTCGTTGATCGTGCACACCCGGGTGACGTCGTCGAGGACCGGCAGCCGCCAAGTCCTACATCCGGAGGTTGAGCGCGTACTGGTCGTCCAGGTGGCGGGCCCGCAGCGCGGGCGTGGAGATCATGAGCCGGAGGCGGACGAGCAGGGACCGCCGGTCGGCCTCCGCGCCGTCGCCGGTCAGTGCGGTGGCCGCGGCGACGAGTGCGCGGCCGATGCGGCGTACCAGCGGCTGATCGGGCGGGGAGGCGGTGATGCGCTCGGCGATGAGCTCGCCGTGCTGGTCGATCAGTACGAGATCTTCCTTGGTGGGGAAGTGCCGGTAGAGCGTCATCGGCGACACCCCGGCCGCCTCGGCGACGTCGTTCATGGTCGTCGCGTCGTAGCCGCGCTCGCTGAACGGACGGATCGCGTGCGCCTGGATCGTGCGCTGCGTCTGGACCCGTCGTCGCTCCCGGAGGCTTGAACGCTGTGCCGGCTCGGCAACGCGGACGACGTGGCCGACGTGGTGGCGTTCCTCGCCTCCCACGCCGCCCGCTGGATCACCGGCCAGGTCATCGACGCCAGGCGGCGGCCTGTTCCTGGGGCCACGGTCCTGATTCACCCGGCCGTGTGCGCGAGGATGGCGTCGGCCAGCTCCTCGTGCACCTCCGGCGGCAGCGTGTGCCCCATGCCCTGCACGATCATCAGCCGCGCCCCCGGGATCTGCTCGGCGATGATCGCGCCGTGGCCCGGCTTGGCCGGTTCGTGGCTGCCCTCGATGACCAGGGTGGGCGCCTTGACCTGGTGGAGTACGCCCACCGGCTCGAAGTCGGGCTTGGCCGCCGCGGCCAGCCGGTGGTTGGCGGCCTTCGACAGGTCGCGGGCCCGGTCGTAGATGCGCTCCTGGAGACGGCGCGCCGCGTCCTCGTCGAACGGCAGCCCCGTGCCGTGCAGCACGCGCTGCTCGGCGATCATGGCGTCGATCTGCGCCCGCCGGTCCGCAGGAGGCGGGGCGGCCATGAGCCGGCGGAAGAAGGCCACGAACTCCGGCGTCGGCTCCGGCAGGCTGCCCTCGGGCTGCGGCTGCCCCATCAATGCCCGCACGAGCACCTCGCCCTCGCCACCGCCGAGCGGGGACGAGCCGATGACGGTCAGCGTACGCACCCGCTCAGGACGCTCCACCGCGATGAGCTGCCCGAGCAGGCCGCCCGCCGAATGGCACACCAGGTGCGCGCTTTCCAAACCGTGCTTGTCCATCACGCGGTAGACGTCGTCCTTGATGTCCTCCCACGTGTACGGGTTCGCTTCGAAGTCCACGGTGTCCGACATGCCGGTGTCGCGGTGGTCGTACCGGATGACCCGGCGGCCCCCGGCGGTGAGCCGGCCGACGAACTCGTCAGGCCACAGGACACCCTGTGACATCGAACCCATGATCAACAGGATCGGCTCGTCCGTGCCGGCGCCGAACTCTTCACTCCAGATGTTCACGTTCTGCATGCCTCACAGCATGCCGCCGCCGCTTACGGGTGCCTTCCGTAGAACTACCAGCCGCGCCAGATCAGTACGGGAGCTGATCCCCAGCTTCGGATACATCTTGTACAGGTGGTATTCGACGGTACGCGGGCTCAGGAAGAGCCGGGCCGCGATCTCCTTGCTGGACAGCCCGTCGGCGACCAGGCCCGCGATGCGCAGCTCCTGCGGCGTCAGCACGTCCAGCACGTCGGCGGCCGGTGCCTGCCCGCTCTCGCCCGCCGCCCGCAGCTCGTCCTGCGCCCGCCGCGCCCACGGCCGGGCACCCGCCTGCTCGAACGTCTCCAGCGCCGCCCGCAGATGCGCCCGCGCCTCACCGGGCCGCTGCGTCCTGCGCAGCCGCTCGCCCAGCAGCAGCGCCGTCCTCGCCGCCTCGAACGGGTTGGTGTGCAGCCGCAGCGCCTCGGCGAAGGCGTCATCGGAACCTTCGACCAGGCCGCGGCAGCGGGCCAGCAGGGCCTGCGACTCGGCCGTGGCGGCGTTCGCCGACCACCGCTCGTACGCGGCCAGCGCCGCCCGCGCGCCCTCCTCGTCGCCCGCGCCCACGGCGGCCTCGACCCGATCCGGGGCCGTCCGCCACACCACGGTCGGATGCCCGGCCCCCGGCCCCGCCGCGACGACGGCCTTGAACCGGTCGTGCGCCGCCGCGTACCGGCCGAGACACAGATCGAGCAGCGCCAGCGCGTACGACGCCACCCCCGCGCGCATCCCCACCCGGTGCGGGATCGCGATGGCCAGCGCCTCGCGGGCCTGCCGCGCGCACAGCTCCTCCTCGCCCCGCAGCGCCGCCACCGCCGCCAGGTTGGCGAGGTGCGCGGCGACGGTGTTCGTGTATCCGGCCTCGCGTGCCAGCTCCAGCCCCTCCTCGGAGAGGGCCTGGCTGCGCGCCAGCCGCCCGGCCAGGCGCTCCGCCGTCGCTGTGAACTCCAGCACGACCGGCAGCTGCCCGCTCATCCCCGACACCCTGGCGACCCGCCCGGCCCGCTCGGCCAGCTCATTGGCCAGGTCGTTCTCGCCCAGGTAGCTGGCCGCGGCCGCCGCCCACAGGTGCTCGGCCGCGTCCTCCAGCTCGCCGGCCCGCGACAGAGCCCGCGACAGGGCCCGCCGCAGCAGGCCCGGCCCCTCGGGGTCGCCGTCCAGGGTCAGGCCGATCCCGGCCACCGTGTCGCGCAGGAACCCCTCGGGGTGCGCCGCCGCCCGCCGGCCCAGCTCGGCGATCGCCTTCGTGTCGCCGACGTACGAGGCCGCCTCCACGGCGTCGGCCAGCATGTCCAGGCCGTCGCCCGCCGACAGGATGCGTACGGCCTCGGCGGCGTCCCCCGAGTTCAGCTCGAACCGGCCGCGCAGCCGGGCGATCTCCATGGCGAGACGCGCGTCATCGCCGGCGCGCTCGCGGGCCTCGGCCAGCAGCGACTGCGCCTGACCAGGACGCCCGCCGAGCCAGGCGGCGACGGCGGCGTCCTTCAACCGCGCGGCACGGACGCGCGGGTCCGGGGTCAGCTCGGCGGCCCGGGACAGGGCGGTGGCGGCGGCGCCGTACCCGCCGCGCTCGCGCGCCCGCTCGGCGGCGGCCACCAGCGCGGCGGCGACCTGCTCGTCCTGGCCCAGCGTGGCACCCGCCAGGTGCCAGGCGCGGCGGTCGTCGCAGGCCAGCTCCGCCAGCACGGCGTGCACCCGGCGCACGTCGGCGGGGGAGGCCGCCTCCAGGATCGCGGAGCGGACGAGCGGATGCCGGAACCGCACGGTCGCGCCCGACACCTCGGCCAGCCCCGACTCCTCCAGCTCCGCCAGCGCCGCCTGCCCGCCGGCCAGCCGCTCGGCGGCCCCGAGCACCAGCGGGAGGTCGGCCTCGACGGCGGCGATCAGGGCGACGAGACCGGCTTCGGGGGACAGGGCGGCGACCCGGTCGCCGAAGAGGCGCGCGCCGCCGGGCAGCGGGTCGGGCAACGGCTCGTCCCCGGCGAGCTGCGCGGGCGTCAGGCGGGCGACGATCTCGTGGAGCGCGAGCGGGTTCGCGCCGGTCAGCGCGACGAGTTCCCGCCGTACCCGGTCGGGCAGCTCGCCGTGGCGCTCCCGCAGCAGCTCGTCGGCGGCGGACTCGGGCAGCGCCCCTACGTCCACCGTCCGCGGCACCCCCTTGACGGGGGCGTCACCGCGTACGGCGAACAGCATCGCGATGCGTTCCGTGCCCAGCCGCCTGGCGGCGAACAGCAGCGCGTCGGCCGAGGCCCGGTCGATCCACTGGAAATCGTCGATCACGCAGATCAGCCCGTCCGGCACGGCCGCCTCGGCCAGCAGCGACAGGACCCCGGCCCCCACCAGGAACCGATCGCCCGCACCGCCCGGCTCCAGCCCCAGGGCCGCGCCCACGGCGTGCCGCTGCGGCTCGGGCAGCGCGCCGAGCGACCCGAGCACCGGCCACAGCACCTGGTGCAGTGCCGCGAACGCGAGATCGGACTCCGACTCGACGCCCGTGGTCCGCAGCACCCGCATCCCGCCGCCGCGCGCGGCCGCCGCGTCGAGCAGGGCGGTCTTGCCCGTCCCCGCCTCACCGCGCACGACGACCGCGCCGCCGGAGCCGTCACGCGCCCGCGCGATCACCTCGTCGAGCGCGCCCATCTCCGCAGACCTTCCGTAGAGCACGGGCACCCACTGTAGGGGCGCCCGTCACCTGGTGGGGAAGGCGGCCCACTTGTTGACGGCGAAGCCGTCGCCGTTCTTGCGCACCTCGGCGGCACTGTGTCCGGGCCAGTGGGCGGGGAAGATCAGCTCGCGCTGGTCGGCGGCGCGTTCGAGATAGGCGCGGCGGGTCTTGGCGGCGAGCTGCAGGTCGTCGCAGAAGCAGCTGTTCCAGCGCGGATCGAGGACCTGTACGGGGCTGTGCAGCATGTCGCCGACGAAGACCGCCCGGTCGGGGCCGGAGCGCAGGGTGAGCACGGACGAGCCGGGGGTGTGCCCCGGTGCGGGCTCGAGCGTCAGGTTGCCGTCGATGCGGTGGCCGCCCTCCCACAGCACCGCCTGCCCGGCCTCGTGGATGGGCGCGATGCTGTCGTTGAACACGAGCTTGCTGCCCTCCCAGCGGATACGCTCGTGATCGTCGCGCGGCGCCCGGCGCAGGTGGGCGTTCGCCGGGTCGAAGTAGGTGTTGTCGACGCGCGGGATCAGGTACGTGGCGTTCGGGAACGTCGGCCGCCACGCCCCGTCGCGCCACTCGGTGTTCCAGCCGACGTGGTCATAGTGGATGTGCGTGTTGACGACGACGTCGACGTCCTCGGGTGCGACCCCGGCCGCGCGCAGGCGGTCGAGAAAGTCCGTCTGCAGATCGGCGAACAGCGGGATCTGCGGGCGCGCCCTGCCGTTGCCGACCCCGGTGTCCACCAGGATCGTCTTGCCCTCGCTGCGCAGCACCCAGGTCTGGATGTGGCAGAGGTAGGCGTCGTCGGCGGGGTTCCAGAAGTCGGGCGCGAGCCAGTCCTCGTTGCGCCGCCAGGTCTCCTCGTCGCTGTCCGGGACGATGAAGCGGGCGGTGCGGACGGGGCCGGACCACTCGATGACGCGGGTGATCTCGACGTCGCCGAGAACGATCTTGTAAGCGGGCATGAAACGGGATCTCCTAAAGCTGCGGGCCAGGCGAGGCGGGGCCGTAGCGGGCCAGGAACGTGCGTACGGCCTCCTCGATCACCACCTCGGCGGACGGCTGGGCGGCGATCTCCTCCTCGAAGGCCATCACCCCGGGCCACACGAGGAACTCCTGCACCAGCCCCATGAACTGGCGGGCCGCGAGGTAGGTGTCCTCGCAGCGCAGGAGGCCGCGCTCGACCAGGTCGTCCAGACAGGCGGTGAACGCCGCCGCCACCGGTCCCTTACCCAGCCGGTAGAACTCGTCGGCGATCCACGGAAGCCGGGCGGACTCGGTGACCACGAGCCGGGCGAAGCGGATCTGGTCGGTCTCGGTGGCGAAGCGCCGCAGCGAACGGGCGAACTCCCGCAGGACGTCCTCGGCGCTCGCACCCGCATCACACGTGATGCTCTTGCCGTCGAAGGACTCCCAGTGGTAGCGGAGCATCTCGCGGAAGACCGTCTCCTTCGCGCCGAAGCGGTTGTAGACGGTCTGCCGCGAGACGCCGGCCCGCTCGGCGACCCGCTCCACGGTGACGCCGGCGTAGCGGTCGGCCAGGAACAGCTCCTTCGCCGCCGCGAGGATCTTCCCGTCCGATGAAGATCTGCGCCGCCGCGTCTGCGCCGGCCGGTCCGTCATGCCGCCGCGCTCCTCACTCGCCTGCCGTTCACGAATTTAGACTTTACAGTACAGTCTAAACAACGGTGCGAACGGCGGGATTCCGCGCGGTCAGGCGGCTCTTGAACGCGAGCCGGTCCGCAGCGTCAGGCGATCCCCGGCGTCAGGAGCCCTTCAGCGCGGTGCGTACGACGTCCGCCAGCGCGGTCGGCCGCCGCCCGGTGATGTCGGCGACCGCCGAGGTCACGGTGGCGAGGAAGCCGCCCCGCGTCGCCGCGCCGAACGACGTCATCACCCGCGCCGCCTCCTCGGGCACACCGGCCGCCCGCAGGCCGGCGGCGTACGCGGCGTCGTCCACCTCCACCAGCTCCACGTCCCGGCCGCCGATCTCGCGCGCGAGCGCCGCCAGGTCGGCCGCGGTCAGCGCCTCGGGCCCGGTGATGTCGTACGCCTGCCCCTCGTGCCCGCCCTCGGTGAGCACCGCCGCGGCCGCCGCCGCGCAGTCCTCCCTGGTCACGTAGGCGACGGCGCCGTCTCCGCCGTTGCTCACCAGCCGGCCCGACGCGATCGCCTGCTGGATGCGGGCGGTCTGCATGTGCGCGTACAGGTTGTTGCGCAGGAACGTCCAGCTCATGCCGCTGTCGCGCAGCGCCTGCTCCGTGCCGGCGTGATCGGTGACCACCAGCGCCGGGTTGTCCGGCACCGGCTCGGGGACCGAGGTGTAGATCACGTGCCGCACCCCGGCAGCGGCGGCGGCCTTGACCGCCGCGCGGTGCCCGTCGAGGCGCACGCCCACCACGTCGGTGGAGATGAGCACCAGCCGCTCGACGCCCGCGAACGCGGTGTCGAGCGTGGCGGGCTCGCCGAAGTCGGCCCGCCGCACCTGGACGCCGCGGGCGGCGAGATCGGCGAGCGCCTCGGGGCGGCGCGTGGTCAGCACGACCTCTCGCGGGTCGGTGGTCTGCAGCACGTACTCGGCGGTGGCGCGTCCCAGAGGGCCGGAGGCGCCTGTGATGGCGATCGTCATCCCGATGCTCCTATTCGCAATCATCAAAGTTGCGAATTGATTATACTGTAGCCATAACGGTTGCGATATGACAGGATGGCGGCATGGCACGGTCGAAGAACACGCAGTTCGCCGTGGCCGTGCACGTCCTGACCTACCTCGCGGGCCAGACCGACGGCCGCCCGGTCAGCTCCGACGAGCTGTCGGAGAGCACCAACGTCAACCCCGTCTACGTACGCCGCGTGCTCGGGCCGCTGCGCGAGGCCGCGCTGGTGCGCTCGCGCCCCGGCGTGCGCGGAGGCTGGGAGCTGGCCGCCGACCCCCGCGACATCACGCTCGCCCAGGTCTGGCGGCTGCTTCAGGGCGACGACCCGGTGCTCGGGCTGCACGGGCCCGATCCGGCGTGCCCGATCGGCCGCAACATCCAGGAGTCGCTGACCTGCCTCGACCAGATGGTGGCCGACGCCGTCGCCGCGGAGCTGGAGCGGTTCACCGTCCTCGACGTGCTGACCAGGGCCCTCACGGATGAGCCGGACGGGCGGCAGAGCCCGGACCCGGCGTCCGGGGCGGGCCCTGTCCGCGCCGTCACCTCAGGGGAGACGCCGGGGTCGGCGTCACACGGGTGACCACGGTCCTCTCCCGGATCAGCAGGTCGTAGACGACCGGGCCGATCTCGTTCTTCCAGCGGTCGCTCTCGTAGACGGCCTCGTACAGCGCCTTCTTCTCCTCCTCGTCATCGAAGCGGCGGATCCAGACGTAGCCGTCCGGGTCCTCCGCGTCGACGAAGGAGGCGGTCACGTCCATGCCCTGCGCGGTCTGGAACGGGATGACGACGTCCTCCATGTAGCGCACCCATTCGTCGCGGCGTCCGGGCTTGGCCTGGTAGCGGCGGATCTCGTAGAACATCGTGTCACTCGGAAGGCCGCGTCAGTTCACGGTGAGGACGAGCTTGCCGCGGGTGCGGCCGGTCTCGCCGCGCTCGTGCGCCTTGGCGGCCTGCTCCAGTGGGAACGTCTCCTCCACCTCGACACGGACGTGACCCGCGTCGATCAGGCCCGCGATCGTGGCCAGCGCGGGACCGTCCGGCTCGACCAGGTACGCGCTGGTGCGCACCCCGGCCTCCTCGGCCGCCTCGGCCAGCTCGGGGGAGACGCCGCCGGGCACGGCCACCAGCAGGCCGCCGCGGCGCAGCGTCCGCAGGGAACGGGTGCTCGTCCGGTCCTGCCCGTCACCGATCAGGTCGATGACGACGTCCACGTCCTCGGCGACGTCCTCGAAACGGGTGGTCGTGTAGTCGATGGTCTCCTCGGCGCCCAGCTCCTTCAGCCAGGAGTGGCGGGCGGCGCGGGCCGTGCCGATCACGTGGGCGCCCAGGTGGCGGGCGAACTGCACCGCGAAGTGCCCGACACCGCCGGCGGCGGCGTGGATCAGCACGCGCTGGCCCTCCTGCACGTGGGCGGTGGCGGTCAGGATCTGCCAGGCGGTCAGCGCGGCCAGCGGCACGGCGGCCGCGTGCACGTGGTCGAGCGTGGCCGGCTTGCGGGCCCACTGGCGGCTCGGCGCGGTCACGTACTCGGCGTACGCGCCGGCCGCGCGCGGGAACCACGGCATGCCGTACACCTCGTCGCCGGGCCTGAGCGTGTGCACACCGAAGCCGACCTTCTCCACGACGCCCGAGACGTCCCAGCCCAGGATCAGCGGGAACGTCTGCAGGCCCGCCATGCCCTGGCCCGCCCGGGTCTTCCAGTCCACCGGGTTGACCCCGGCCGCGTGCACGCGTACCAGGACCTCGGTCGGCAGCGGCTCCGGGCGCTCCACGTCCTCCACGGTCAGCACCTCGGGCCCGCCGAACTCCTTGATCGTGACAGCTCGCATCATGTCCTCCCTCGGGTTCCGTGCCGGGAGCGTCACCCCCGGCAGGAAGAAAGAGTGGCCGAGGGCGAGGGACCTGTGTGAGTGGCCGGAGAGCCATCTACCGTACAATTCCGGCCATGACACATCGTGTGGCCGTTCTCGCGCTCGACGGCGTGCTGCCGCTGGATCTGGGCATCCCGGCTCGCGTGTTCAACGAGGCCTGCGAGCCCGACGGAACCCGCCTGTACTCGGTCACCACCTGCTCCATCGGCGGCAGGCCCGTACGCACCCACGAGGACTACAAGATCGTCGTAGACCACGACGAGTCGCTGCTGGAGAGCGCCGACACGGTCGTGATCGCCACGCAGGAGCCCAGCGAGCGGCTGCTCGCGACCGGCGAGCCGCCCGATGACGTCGCCGCCGCGCTGAAGCGCATCGGGCCGGACACCCGCATCGTCAGCCTGTGCACCTCCGCCTTCCTGCTCGCCGCCGCCGGGCTGCTGGACGGCCGGCGGGCCACCACCCACTGGGCGCTGTGCGACCGGCTGGCGCGGCTGTTCCCCAAGGTCGAGGTCGATCCGAACGTCTTGTTCGTCGACAACGGCCGCATCCTGACCTCCGCCGGCGGCGCGGCCGGCATCGACCTGTGCCTGCACCTGGTCCGCATGGACCACGGGGCGGCGGTCGCCGCGGCCGCCGCGCGGCGCTGCGTGGTCGCGCCCTGGCGCGAGGGCGGGCAGGCGCAGTTCATCGAGCACCCGGTGCCGCAGGACACCGACCGTTCGACGTCGGCCACCCGGCAGTGGGTGCTGGACAACCTGGCCGAGCCGATCACACTGGAGGACATGGCCAGGCACGCGAACATGAGCGTGCGCACGTTCACCCGCCGCTTCCGCAGCGAGGTGGGCAGCAGCCCGCAGAAGTGGCTGGCGCAGCGTCGGCTCGCGCACGCGCGCCTGCTGCTGGAGACCACCGAGCTGCCGATCGCGCGCATCGCCACCGCCTGCGGCTTCGGCGACCCCGTCGCCTTGCGCAAGCACTTCTACGCCAACCTCGGCCTGTCCCCCCTGGCCTACCGCCGCGCCCACCACGCCCCGGAACCGGCGGCCGCCTCGTAACGGCACCGGCGGGGACCCATACGTTCAGCGGATGTGAGTCAGCGCGGCGGCGACGACCGCGGCTCCCATCGGACATTGGCGTCCTGTGAAACCCCTCGGTCCGGGATGGTCGTCGTCCCGATCAGATGATCGACATCGTCCACAGCGACGAAGATGAAACAGATGCGCTGGAACTCGGCCTGTATGCCCCGGTGCAAACCCACCGGCACCTGCGTGACGCGCCCGTCCTTGGTCATCGTCTTCGCAAAGGACAGCGGCACGTCGAGGTCGAGGCTGACGCTCTGTCCCGCCACCTCCCACCTGCACACCTCCCCGCCCTTGGTCGAGCTGTGCTCTCCCTCCTCCTTGATGCCGAGGGCCGCGCGGTCGCGCTCGTCGAGGGCCAGGCACGGCTTCGACCTCAGCTCCTTCAGCGAGTACTTGCGCAGCGGTGCAGAAGGCGAGGCGGAGGAGGACGAGGGAGTGGCGGAAGAGGGGACCGGTTGGGGGACGCTCCTCGCGCGGCGGGCTGCCCGCTCGCGCAGTCGGCACTGAGCGCGACAGCGGCGAGCGCGAGCGCCGGTCCGGCGTTCAGGTGACCGAGCCCGCTCCAGGAGCGCCGGGGGCTGCCTGATCGCGGCATGCCCGCATGGTAGACGCATCCTCCCGGGACCGCTCCCTGCGATCCGGCTGCTCCAACGGCTGCCGGAAGGACCACGTCGCACCGGACGAAGCGGGCACTGCTCTACGATCACGCACCTGACGGAGCTGAGGCCACGAGCCGGCGCACGCTGACCGAGGGCTCGACCAGGCCCGCGGTCGGCGTGAACGCCACCAACGCCCAGCTCCCGGTCAGCGACGTCGCCGTCTACGCCAACACCGTCCGGGGCGGCGGGTTCGGCTACAGCGCGAACGTCACCTTCCGCCGGGAGCCGCAGCGCTGACGCCCCAGAAGGGCGTTCCCAAAGGGCGTCTCGGAGGGGCGTCTTAGCAGGGCGTCTCAGAGGGTGACGACCGTCCCGGTGAGGCGGGACTCCTCCGCCGCCCAGGCGACCTCATGGCTGTGCAGGCTCTCCCGGGGATCCGACAGGATCGCGGCCGGGTCGTCCCGGGTGAGCGCGTCCAGGAAGGCGGCGATCAGGCCCTGGTCGCCGCCTCCGTGGCCGTCGGCGGGCGGGTTCGTCTCGATGACCTCGGCCTCGCCGGTCACGAAGTCGGTCACGGTGATCGTGGCGCCGTCACCCTCAAGGAAGCCGCGGGTGCCGAAGATGCGGGTCCTGCGGTGGGACATCGGGGAGAACGCGGTCATGGTGAACGAGGCCGTCGCCCCGCCGTCGAAGTCCAGGTTCACCACCTGGTGGTCCACCACGTCGTTGTCGCAGGCGTACACGCACCTGCCGTACGGGCCCTCGCGCAGCGCCCGCAACAGGCCCGCCTCCGTCGGGTCGTCAGTGAGCACCGAGAGGGGCCAGCGCTTCTCCTCGCCCACGTACGGCGAATAGATGCGCCTGGCGTCGTACGGACAGCCGGCCGCGACGGCGCAATCGAGGCAGCGGTCGGCGGCGCCCGCCGGGCGGTTCTCCGCCGTGAAGTGCTTCAGGCCGCCGAACGACGATACCCGGGCGACGCGGCGGCCCATCACGTACGTCAGCCAGTCGAGGTCGTGGCACGACTTGGCGAGCAGCATGAACGTGGCCTCGTCCGCACGGCGCCACTTGCCCCGCACGTACGAGTGGGCGTGATGCCACCAGCCGACGGGCTCCAGGTGCTCGATGGTCACGATCTCCCCGAGCCGCCCGCTGTCGAGCACGTCCTTCACCCGCCGGGTGTAGGTGGTGTAGCGCAGCACGTGACAGACCGCGAATATCACGCCGGAACGTTCGGCCGCCGCGACGATCCGGCGGCAGTCCGCCAGATCGGTGGCCATCGGCTTCTCCAGCAGCACGTGGTAACCCAGCTCGGCGAAGCGCACCGCCGGTTCCACGTGGTCGGCGTCCAGCGTCGCGATCACCACCGCGTCCGCGAGCCGGGGCCGCTCGGCGAGCTCCCGCCAGTCGCCGAAGGCCAGGGCCTCCGGGTGCTCGGCGAGCAGCGCGTCCCTGCGCCGCCGATCGGGCTCGGCCACGGCGGCGAGCCTGGCGTGGCCGTCCATCGTCGCGTACCTCGTGTACTTCGTCCCCCGGTCGCCCGCCCCGACCAGCGCCAGCCCGATGTGCGGCATGCTTTCCGCTCCAATTATGAGAAGATGCGTTATAAAGCTAGGGTCGCTGCAGTCCTACGGTCAAGAGGATTTATGACAACTCCTGGCGTAACTCGCGACGCGGCGCTGCTGCGCCGGCTCAACACCCGCGCCACCCTGCACGCGCTGCGCCGGGGCGGGCCGCAGACGCTGACGCAGCTCGCGCGCGCCGCCGGCCTGTCGCGGCAGACCGCCGAGGCGGCGCTCGCCGACCTGACCGCGCGCGGGCTCGCACGCGAGGTCGCGCCGGCCGAGGGCGGGGCGGGCCGGCCCGGCGCTTCGCGTTCCGGGCGGACGCCGGTCACGTCGTCGGCCTGGACGTGGGGCCGCGGCGCATCCTCGCCATGCTGGCCGACCTCGACGGCGACGTCGTCGCAGAACGCCGGCTCGACACGGACGAGCACCTGCCCGCCGCCGAGCGCCTCGCGCTGGCCGAGCGGGCCGCCACCGCCTGCGTCGAGGCGGCCGGACCGGCGCGCGGCGGCGTGTGGGCGGCCACGGCGGGCACCTCGGGCGTCGTGGACCGCTCGGGCAGGGTGACGATCTCGACTCTCATCCCCGGCTGGACGGGGCTCGACCTCGCCGGGCAGGTGGGCCGATGGTTCGGCTGCCCCGGCTTCGCGGCGAACGACGCCAACCTCGCCGCCGTCGCCGAGCACTGGCGAGGCAGCGCACGCCACGTCGACGACCTGGTCTACGTGCTCACCGGCTACCGGGCGGGCCACGGGCTGCTGCTCGACGGCCGCCTGCGTACCGGCCGCACCGGCAGCGCCGGCGAGCTGGGCAGGGTCCCGCTCACCGGCTGGGAGGACGCGTCGGTGGTGCTCGCCGAGGCGGGCCGCGGCGCGGACGAGCTCTTCCAGGCCGCACGGGCGGGCGAGCGGCAGGCGCTCGCGCTGGTGGACCGGCTCGCCCACGGGCTCGCGCGGGGTGCGTCCGTGCTCGTGGCCGCGGTGGACCCCGAGCTGGTCGTCGTGGGCGGCACGCTGGCACGCGGGGGAGAGGTGCTGCTGGAACGGATGCGGGCGCACCTGGCCGAGATGTGCCTCAACCCGCCGGAGGTCGCGCCGTCCACGTTCGGCGAGGAGAGCATCGCGTACGGCGCCGTACGCATGGCGCTCGACCACGCCGAGCAGAAACTCATGGAGCCGTACGCCGCCGGGGCACCGTAGCCGCCCGCGCCCTGGCCGCTGCCGGCGTCTCCGCCTGACGGAGCCAGTCGTCGCCGTCGAGGCTGAGCGTGACCTCCGCGTCGCCCGCCTTCGTGGCCTCGCCGCGGATGAGGCCGGGCAGCACGCGCAACGCCTCATCGGTCCGGCGCCCCCTGTCCCGCGCGGGAGTCCGACGGCCCGCCAGAACGGCGAGCCGGGGAAACCGCCGATCCCGACGCCGAGCACGACCCGGCCACCCGACCGGTGCTGGAGCGTCTGCACCTGCGCCGCGACCAGGGCGACAGGACGCAGCGGGAGGCTCAGGACGCCGAACTCCAGCCCGATCCATCCGCATCGTGATCCTCCCGTGTCTCCGGATCACGCTGGAAACTCAACCAGGGTTGAGGTCAACCGGCGGTTCAGGGCCTGGCCTGCTGAAGGTCCTCCGGCGGTGCCGGCTCGGCCGCGCCCCCGGCGTCCTCGTCAGGCGAGGAGGTGACGCGCTCGCTGAGCCGGCGGTACGGGCGGCTGCGCAAGGCGACGACGGTGGCGAGCAGGCCGATGACGCCGGCCGCCATGAAGATGACGGCGAGCCCGCGGTCGGTGCCGGTGCCGAACCAGCCGCCGATCGCCCGGGCGCCCGCGCCGTCCGTCATGAACGGGATGACCACGAACTGCGCGATCGGCGAGATCAGGAACGCGGTGAGCGGCGACGCGGCCTGTTCCACGCTCTGCGCGAAGCCGAACACCCGCCCCTGCCGCTCGTACGGCACCACCTTCTGCAGGATCGTCTGCTCCGCGGCCTCGGCGTACGGCACGAGCAGCATGTACGCGTACATCCCCACAGACAGCAGCACGATCGAGGAGCGCACCGGGAACAGCACGGTCACCCCCCACAGCACGAGGTTGGTGAGCAGCAGCACCCGCAGCGGGTTGCGGCTCAGACCGGTACGCGAGACGAGCAGCCCGCCCACGATGAACCCGGTGCTCAAAACGCCCCAGAGCAGCCCCCACACCTGCACGGGCACCAGCGTCAGCCCGTACGGGTCGATCAGCGCCATGAAGACGCCGCCGAGGAAGTTGTTGAACGTGGTGAACAGGATCAGCGCCGTCAGCCCCGGCACCTCGCCGACCAGCCGCATCGTGCCGCGCAGATCCACCGACCGCTTCGGCGCGTCCTCCTGCGCGGAAGCCTCCGGATTCCCCGGAACGCGGACGGCGGCCAGATGCAGCAGCGCGAGCACCAGCGCCCCCAGGCCGAGCACGAGCACCCAGTACATGCCGCCGAGTGCGACGAGCCCGCCGCTGAACACCGACGTGACCAGGAAGCTCACCCCCGTCGAGCTGCCGACCAGCCCGTTGGCGCGGTCCCTGCCCTCCTCGGGGATCAACAGCGTCACCAGCGTCGGCAGCGCGATCGTGCGGATGTTGCCCGCGATGACGCCGAACATCAGCAGCACGACCATCACCCAGAGCGGCACGCCGGCCGGATCGGTGAACGACTCCTGCGGCACCGTCAGATAGACGGCCAGCGCCCCGGCGTAGAGCACGAGCGACGCCAGCGCCGACAGCTGCATCATCGCCTTCTTGGAGTGGTGATCGACCAGGCTGCCGAACCAGATGCCGGACAGCGCCGTCAGCACCAGGAAGATGCCGGAGATCACGCCGGTCGCGAAGACCGAGTGCGTCTGCAGATAGACGTAGAAGGTGATGGCGAACCACGCGGTGCTGTTGACCACCGACACCAGAACGGTGTTGGCCAGCAGCTGGTAGAAGGTCTTGCGATCGCCGGGGATGACGCTCACGCCGCGGCTCCTGTGGCAAACGATGTGCTCCTGCGCACGGGTTGCGCGCCGCGCATAATCGTGCTGTCCTCGTCAGTAGACATCAACAGATTTTCCGTTCTCAGGGGTCGGTGCGAATCCGTCGGTAGTTAAGACCCGCCGGAACGGGCGAACTCATCGCGGTGCCGAGGCACGCGAGTCGTCCGGCCGTGCGGCGCACACCGATGGAGGAGACATGAGGGAAGCCACCGACCGGCCGCACACCACGACCGAGGCCGAGTTGCTCGACGCGGCGCGGGCCGGCGACGGCGACGCGTTCGGAGACCTGGTGGGCCCGCTGCGCGGGGAGCTGCGGGCGTACTGCTACCGCATGCTGGGGTCGGTGCACGACGCGGAGGACGTGGTGCAGGAGACCCTTGACCGGGCCTGGCGGGGCCTGGGACGGGTCGAGCATCGTGGGTCGTTCCGCCCGTGGCTGTACCGGATCGCGACCAACCGCTCCCTGACGCTCATCGAGCGGCGCGGCCGCCGCGAACTGCCCGCCGACCTGCGGCCCGACGGCCCATCGGCGGGGGACGTGGCGTGGCTGGAGCCCTACCCCGACCGGCTGATGGGCTGGGTGGACCGGCTCGGTCCCGAGGCGCGCACGCTCCAGCGGGAGAGCATGGAGCTCGCGTTCGTCGCCATGCTCCAGCACCTGACCGCCGTGCAGCGCGCCGCCCTGCTGCTGCGGGACGTCCTCGGCTACAGCGCGGGCGAGGCCGCCGAGGTGCTGGACACGGGCCGGCCCGCCGTCAACAGCGCGCTGCAGCGGGCCAGGAAGGTCCTCGCCGCGCGGCGTCCCGAGGAGAGCCAGCAGCAGGCGCTCGCCGCGCTCGGCGAGGCCGGCCGGCGGGACGTCGCCCAGCGCTACGCCGAAGCGTGGGAGAGCGGCGACGCCGACGCCATCCTCGCACTGCTCACCGAGGACGCCCGGATCTCGATGCCGCCGCTGACCGAGCTGTACCGCGGGCACGCCGAGATCCGCATCTTCCTGAGCGAGGTGCTGGGGCAGCGCTGGCGCGTCCTGCCCACCGAGGCGAACGGGCAGCTCGCGTTCGGCACGTACGCCTGGGACGGCCGCTCCGCCTACCAGCCCGCCGGCCTCGACCTCATCACCGTGCGCGGCTCCAGGATCGGCGAGGTGGTCTCCTTCCTGACCGCCGACTTCACCTCCTTCGGCCTGCCCGCCCGGCTCCCGGAGGGGTACGCGCGCACGCGGCACGCGTTCGCGATCGTCTAGCCCGGACATCCGGTACGCCCTGGCAGAGCCGTCCTGGTCCTGGCCGTCCACGGCCAGGACCGCCGCTTGTGTGACCGTCAGCCTTGGGCCGTCTCCGCGGCGCGGGCGAGCAGGGCGCGGCGTTCCGCGTCGGTGTGGGCGACGGCGGCGGCCTCGCGGAACAGGGCCGCCGCGCGGCCGCGGTCGCCGAGCCTGGCGGTGAGGTCGGCCTCGGCGGCGAGGGCCAGCGGGTGGCCGTCCAGCTCGCCGCCCGCACGGGCGCCGGCCAGCAGGGCAAGGCCCTCCCGAGGGCCGTACGCGTAGCCGTGCGCCACGGCGCGGTTCAGCTCGACGGCCGGCGTGGAGCGGATGCGGGACAGCTCGTCGTAGCAGCGTGCGATCTGCGCCCAGTCCGTATCCGCCACCGACGGTGCCGTCGCGTGGCAGGCGGCGATGCGGGCCTGCAACTCGTACGGGCCGCACACGGTGATACGGTCCCCGAAACCGCCCTCCGCCGGCTCGGCCAGGATGCCGAGGGCCTCGGCGATCGCGGCGCGGTCCCAGCGCGACCGGTCCTGCCGCTCCAGCGGCACCAGCTCACCGGCGCGGTCGCGACGGGCGTCCCGCCGCGAGTGCTGCAGCAGGAAGAGCGCGAGCAGCGCCGCCACCTCGTCCTGCCCCGGCATCAGCCGCGGCAGCAGCCGTGCCAGCCGGACGGCCTCGTCGGCGAACGCGGGCTCGCCGTCGGCGTTGTAGCCCTGCGTGAACAGCAGGTACAGCACGGAGAGCACACCGGGCAGCCGCTCGTCCAACGCAGGGCCGCTCGGCACCCGGTACGGGATGCGCGCCGCCGCGATCTTGTGCTTGGCCCTGGTCAGGCGGCGGGTCATGGCCGACTCGGTGACCTGGAAGGCACGGGCGAGCTCGGCGGCCGGCACCGCGCAGATCGTCCGCAGTGTCAGCGCCACGCGCGCCTCCAGCGCCAGCGCCGGATGGCAGCACGTGAAGATCAGTCTCAGGCGATCGTCCACGATCTCCTCCCCGCCGCTTTCACCGCTCGTCCACGGGCCGTCGCCGGCGTCCACCGAGAGCGCGGCCAGCTCCTCCAGCTTCCGGCGTTCCAGCGAGGCGCGGCGCAGCGTGTCGATCGCGCGGTTGCGCGCCACCGTCATCAGCCAGCCGCCCGGATTGGGCGGAACGCCGTCTTCCGGCCACCGCTGCACGGCACGCGCCAGCGCCTCCTGGGCGCAGTCCTCGGCCAGCGTCCAGTCGCCGGTGACGCGGATGAGCGTGGCCACGATGCGCGCGTACGCGTCCGCGGCCACGCTTTCCAGGACGTTCACGCCTCCAGGACCGGGCGCAGCTCCAGACGCCCCTCCCTGGCCATCGGGTGGGCGCGGGCCACCTCGATCGCCTCGTCGAGGTCGGCGCATTCGAGCAGATCGAAGCCGACGATCATCTCCTTGGTCTCGGTGAACGGGCCGTCGGTGAGGATCAGTTCGCCGTTGCGCACGCGGACGGTGGTCGCCGCCGACCCCGACGCCAGCGCCCCGCCCTGCAGCCGCCGCCCGCGGGTGTCGTTGTCGGCCACCCAGGCCTCGATGTCCGGCAGGTTCTCCCTGTCGGTGTCGGGCTCGGGGTCGTTGCAGACGAACATCATGTACTTCACTGCGTGCTCCTCCTCGGATTGCGGTTCACCATAGTCACGAACGGGACCTGCCCATCCGGACACGTCCACGAGGAAGAGCTTCAGGAACCACGGCGGCCACGCGCGCATCTAACTCGCCGTGGAAGCGCTCACCGCTGGGGATCCGCAGCGGATCGGGGACTACTGGATCGCCGGGCGGCTCGGCTCCGGCGGCCAGGGCGTCGTCTATGACGCCTATGACGGGGAGGGGCGCAGGGTCGCGCTCAAGGTGCTGCACGCGGTCGACGACCAGGCGAGCCGCGACCGGTTCGCCAGGGAGGCGACGGCGGCGCGGCGGGTGGCGTCGTTCTGCACGGCGCGGGTGCTGGGCTGCGACATGTCGGGCGAGCGGCCGTACATCGTCAGCGAGTACGTGCCGGGCCCGAGCCTGCGCCGGGTGGTCGAGCGGGGACGCAGGTTCACCGGCGACGACCTGCACCGGCTGGCCACCGCGATCGCCACCGCGCTGACCGCCGTGCACGAGGCCGGGGTGATCCACCGCGACCTGAAGCCGGACAACGTGCTGCTCAGCGCCGACGGCCCGCGCGTCATCGACTTCGGCATCGCGCGCACCCTGGAGATGTCGCTGACCAGGACCGGCGAGGTGGCGGGCACGCCCACGTACATGGCGCCCGAGGTGTTCACCGGGCAGCGCGCGGGAGCGCCGGCCGACGTGTTCGCCTGGGGCGCGATCGTGGTGTTCGCCGCCACCGGCGAGGACCCGTTCAGGGCCGACAATCTGGGCGGCGTCATGCACCGCGTGCTGTCGCACCATCCCGACCTGAGCGCGCTGCCGCCTGCGCTGGCCTTGCTGGTCTCGGCCGCGCTGGAGAAGGACCCGGCGGCCCGTCCGGCGGCCCGCGACCTGCTGCTCGCCCTGGTCGGCGGCGTCGGCGTCCCGCTGCTGGAGGCGGGCAGCAGGGCGGCGGCGGGCGTGCACGTGCCAGAGCAGGCCGACCCGGCGCTCGGCACGATCGCCGAGGACGCCTACGGCGCGCTCACCCCCGACGAGCGCGAGCTGGCCGCCGCGGTCTTCCTCCGCCTGGTGACGGTGACCGACGACGGCCACGAGACCGTACGCCACGCGCTCAAAGAGGACCTGCTCGCCGGCCGCTCAGAACGCGAGGTCCAGGCCATCGAGCACATACTCAAGGCGTTCTCCTACCTGGTGACGCAGCAGGACGACGCCGTACGGCTGTCGCGTCCGGCGCTGCTGCGCGCCTGGCCCCGGCTGCGGATCTGGGTGGACGGCGACCGCGACGGCCTCGCCGTGCTCGCCAGGATCAGCGACGCCGCCCGCCACTGGGACGACAACGGCCGCAAGGACGCCGACCTGCTCCAGGGCAGCCGCCTGGACGAGGCGCTGACCTGGGCCGCCACCGGACGCCGGCACATCACGCTGACCCCGCGCGAACGCGACTTCCTCGCCGCCGGCACCGGCCTGGCCAGGCGGCGCGTGCGCCGCAGGCGGCTGACCACGGCGGCGCTGGCCGGGCTGCTCGCGGTGGCGCTCGCGGCGGGCGGCATCGCCGTGCTGCAGGGCAGGCAGGTGGCCGAGCAGAGCCGCGTGGTGGCACGCCAGCGCGACCAGGCCGTCGGGCGGCAGGTCGCGGCGGAGGCCGACCGGCTGCGGACCACCGACCCGGTCAAGGCGATGCTGCTCAGCGTGGCCGGCTGGCGGCTGGCCCCCGGCTCCGACACCCGGCGCAGCCTCACCACGTCGCTGACCATGCCGGAGAGCGGCGTCTTCCGCGACCCGGGCGCCAAGGGCGTCTCGGCCGCGGCGTCAGCAGCAGGCGGGCGTGTCCGCGCCATCGCAGGGGAGGACGGCGTACGGGTCTACGACGTGCCCGCGGGGCGGCAGACCGCGTTCTGGCCGTGGCCTGAGGGGATGGACATGCTGCCGACCGCGGCGGCGCTCAGCCCGAGCGGCCGCACCCTGGTCGTCGTCAGCAGGCAGACCGCCACCGCCTGGGACACCGCCACCGGCAAGAAGCTGCGCGAGCACCGCGTCACCGAGGGCAGTCCCGGCGTGCACGTCGTCTTCGACGGCCACGAGAGCCTGGCCGCCGTCATGCGCGAGAACACGCTGGAATTCCTCTGGGACACCAGAACGGGCGCGTCCTACACGCCACGCCTGTGGGCCGAGCACACCCCGGCGATCGCGCCGTCCGGCGACTACATCGCCGGGGTCGAGATGAACCAGCGCGGGCTCAAAGTGATCCACCTGCCCGACCTCAAGGTCCACGCCCGCATCCCGAAGACGTGCGGCTCGGTGGTGGCGTTCACGCCCGACGGCAGGCGGCTGCTCTGCGCGAACGGCGACATCACCGCCTGGGACCTCGCCACCGGGACCAAGGTCCCTGACGAGGACCGGCCGTTCTGGCAGCCGTCGGCGGCGAGGTACCTGCCGGGTGGGCGGCTGCGGATCAGCCCCGACGGCCGCCGCCTGCTCGGCGTCGAGGGCAGCACCCTGCACCTGTGGGACGCCGCCGGCGGCGACGAACTGGCCGTCTACCACGCAGAAGGCGAGCCCGAGGACGCCTGGCTGGAACGCGACGGCCACACCGTCCGCTACCTGCTCGACAACTCCACCATCACCGCCGACCTCGGCTCCCGCCTGACCTCGGCCCGGCTGCCCGGCGGCCAGCAGGTCGTCGCGTTCGCCGGGAACGGCCGCCTGGCCGCCACCGCCAAAGGGCCGGAGCCGCTGCGCCTGTGGGACGGCCGCCGCCTCGGAGCTCCGATGGAGGGCAGCGGGGGCGCGACCGGAGCGGTGTTCGACCCGGCGGGCCGGCGGCTGGCCGCCGAAGCCCTCGACTCCTCTGTCGGGCTCTGGGACGTGACCTCCGGCCGCCGCCTGTGGCGGTACCCGGTGCCGCGCCGGCAGGGCGTGCTGGCGAAGGCGTTCACGCCGGACGGCCGCAGCCTGGTGCTCTCGCTGACGGAGCAGAGCGAGCGCGACGCCCGCAACGAGCTGATCGTCCTCGACGCGGGCACCGGCCGGGTGCTCGCCCGGCACGCCCTCGCCACCTCCACCGGCTCGATCGAGCCCACATCCGACGGCACGGCCGTGGTGACCGGCACCGGGACCGTGTACGACCTGCGCACCGGCAAGGCCACAGGGCCCGGCTTCGGCCGCGCGGGCCAGGTCGTCGCGGTCAGTCCCACGGAGCCGCTGCTCGCACTCGGCTCAGGGACGGTCGAGCTGTGGGACCTCACCAAGGGCGCCGAGCTGCCGCCCGCGCTGCGCGTGGCGAGCGAAGCCCAGGTCGAGGCCATGCGGTTCAGCCACGACGGCTCCCTCATCGCCTTGATCGGCAGGTCCATGGGGGAGACGTTCAACGACGTCTACAGCGTCCAGGTCTGGGACGTCGCCGCCCGTGAGCGCCTCGGCTCCTTCCCCATCGGCATCCTCGACCGGCTCGCCTTCAGCGCCGACGACCAGACCCTGTACGTCTCCGGCAACGGCGAACACACCGTCACCACCATCCCGGTCGGGGCGCAGGGCGTGGCCAGGCTCGTGTGCGAGCGAGCGGGCCGTACGCTCACCGGCCAGGAGTGGCGTCGGTACCTGAAGGACGTGCCCTACCGCGACGTCTGCGCCGACCTGTGACGCGCGGGGCCGGACCCGGCCATCCGGACCACGCGCCGGAGAGAAGCGATCAGCTCGCTGACGGGCGTCGGCCACGCTGAAGACTTGGAACGATGCAATCCCGCAGGGGATGCGATCGAGCCCGTTCGAAGGGCCGCGAGCGGGCCACCGGCCGGAGCCGCCGCCTCTGAAAGTTTCGGACAACTTCTTAAAGTTTCCCTCTGTTGTTGCTCGCGCGAATTGCCTATTCTTCGGACCATACGGTTTTCGGGGCGGCCGTATTAGGCGTGATCTGCGTGGAATTCGAGTCAAGGAAGCGGGCCATGGTCACGAAACGTTTCGGTCACTCACCGTGGTGAAGGGTAACGCTGGGCTGCTGGTGCCGGATCTCCTCGCGCGCCGCGCCCAAGAGCAGCCCGAGAGCCCGGCGCTCGTGGTGGCCGAGGTCGGGACGCTCACGTTCGGCGCATGGGACCGGCGCTCCAACGCGGTCGCCCGCGCGCTGATCGAACGCGGCCTGGCGGGCGGGCAGCGGGTCGGCCTGGTGTTCGACGAGCGGGACTGGATCGACCTCGCCGTCGCCTGGTGCGGGGTGATGCGAGCCGGCTGCGTCGCCGTGCCGCTGTCCGCGCGGCTGGCCCCCGCCGAGTTACGCCACGCGCTGACCGACTGCTCCGTGAGCGCCGTCCTGCACGGCCCCGGGATCGATCCACCGGACGTGGGCGGCTGGCGGGGCACGCCGGCGGACCTGGATCAGGCGGACGAGAGCCCGGTGCGCGGGGACTTGCAACCCGGCGGGCTGGCGCAGATCATCTACACCTCCGGCACCACCGGCAAGGCCAAGGGCGTCGGCGCCACCCACGCCAACCTCGCCTACGGGCTGTCCGCCGACCCCAAGCGCCGCAGCCTCCTGCACTCCCGGCACTTCCTGCACGCCTTCCCCATCGGCAGCAACGCCGGCCAGACCATGCTCGTCAACTCCCTGGGCGCCCGCCCCGCCGCGCTGACGATGCCGCGCTTCACGCCCGCCCGCTTCGCCCGGCTGATCGAGTCGTACCGGGTGGGGACGGTCTTCGTGGTGCCCGCCATGGCCATCGAACTGCTCAACGCCCGCGTCCACGAGCGGCACGACCTGTCGAGCGTGCGGCTGCTGGGATCCACCGCGGCGAGCCTGCCGCCCGCCGTCGCGGCCGGCATGGCGAAGGCGTTCCCGAAGGCGACGATCGTCAACTACTACACCTCGACCGAGGCCGCTCCGGCGCAGACCGTGATGATCGTGGACCCCACGCGGCCGGCCTCGGTGGGACGGCCCCACTCGGGCGGCGACCTCAAGATCGTCTGCCCGGACGGGCGGCCCGCGAAGACCGGGGAGACCGGCGAGGTGTGGCTGCGCTCACCTGTCGGCACCCGCTCCTACTACCGCGACCGCGGGCTGAGCGAGACCGTCTTCCGTGACGGCTGGGTGCGCATGGGCGACGTCGGCTACCTCGACGCGGACGGCTACCTCTACCTCGTCGACCGGGAGAGCGACGTCATCAAATCCGGCGCGCACAAGGTGTCCACGCTGCAGGTGGAGGCCGCGCTGTACGAGCATCCGTCGGTCGCCGAGGCCGCCGTGGTCGGGGTGCCGCATCCGGTGCTCGGCCGGGTCACCGCGGCCGCCGTCGTGACCAGGTCGCCGGTCAGCGCCGCCGACCTGCGGACGTTCCTGATGGACCGGCTGGCCAGGCACGAGCTGCCGAGCCGGCTGCTGTTCGTCCCCGAACTGCCGAAGAACCACCTCGGCAAGGTGGTGAAGTCGCGGCTGCTCGACCTGCTCCGGCCCGACGCCACCTGACCACGATCACAGGAAGAACGCACATGACGCACTGCCAGGAGAGCGTGCCGGCCTCGTACGTCCAGCAGGACATATGGGTCGGCGAGCGCATGGGAGCGGGAACGGCGTACCACATGCCGCTCGCCGTGTGGTTCGACGGCGACCTCGACGTGGCCGCGCTGCTCGGCGCGTGCGAAGCGATGGCCGCCCGGCATCCGGTGCTCGCCACCGCCGTCGCGGAGAGCGGCGACGGGCTCCGGCTGGTCCCCGCCGCGCGACCGTCCGTGACTGTCGCCGGCCGGACCGATCCCGACCGGCTGATCCGGGAGGAGAGCGCGCGGCCGTTCGACCTGGAGAAGGGGCCGCTCGCCCGGTTCACGCTCGCGCGGGTGGGGGAGCGGCGGCATCTGCTGCTGTTCGTCGCCCACCATCTGGTCTTCGACGGCATCTCCAAGGACATCCTGGTACGCGACCTCGCCGCGGCCTACAGATCCGAGTCCCCGACGCCGCTGCCGCTCACCTGGCAGGAGCCCGCGGCGGACGTGCTGGCGGAGGCCGGCGAGTTCTGGGCCGCACGCGAGCCGGGCGAGGTCATGCTGCCGGGGCAGCGGCGCACCGGGCGGCGGTACGGGCCCGGCGAGCAGATCGACGCCGGGCTCGACCACGAGCTGACCCGCTCGGCGCGCAAGGCCGCGGCGGCGACCGGCGCCTCGACCTTCGAGGTGCTGCTGGCCGGCGTGCACGCGCTGCTGTTCCGGTACGGCGCGGAGCACGTGGCGGTCGCCGTCGACGTCACCACCCGCGGCCCCGAGACCCGCGACCACATCGGCGCGTTCGTCAACGAGCTGCCCGTGCACTCCCGGCCGGAAGGCGGGCAGACCTTCCGCGCGTTCGTCGGCGAGCTGCGAGACGAGCTGCGCGCGGTGTACCGGTTCCGCCAGGCGCCGCCGAGACGAGCGGCACTGCCCGTCTCGATCAGCTATCGCAGGCAGGAGCCCGACCCCGTCTTCCCCGGCCTGACGGTCACCGTGGACCGCATGATGTTCGCGGGCGGCGCGCGGAACCCGCTGCACCTGCAGATCGTGGACGGCCCCGGCGGGCTTGCCCTGTGCGTGCGCTACGACCCGGCGGCCGTGGACCGCGACGTCGCGGCCCGCTTCGCCGACGGCCTGCGCGCCCTGCTGCGCCACGCCGCCGACGATCCCGGCACGTGCCTGGGCGAGCTGGACGTCATGCCGGCGGAGCAGGCGCGGCGGATGCTCGTCGAGTGGAACGACACCGAGGTCGCCTACCCCGCCGATGCGACGCTGCCGAGCCTGTTCGCCGAGCAGGTGCGGGCCCGTCCCGGCGCGTGCGCCGTCACCTTCGACGGCAGGACGCTCACGTACGCCGAGCTGGACGCGGCGGCCGGGCGGCTGGCCGCCAGGATCAGGCAGGCAGGGGCCGGGCGAGGCGAGCTGGTCGCCGTGCACCTGCGCCGCTCCGACCTGCTGCTGGTGAGCCTGCTCGCCGTGCACAAGGCGGGAGCCGCGTACCTGCCGCTCGACCCCGACCACCCGGCGGAACGGCTCGCCATGATCGTGGACGACGCCCGTCCCGTGCTGGTGCTGTCCGAGACGGACGCGCTGCCCTGGCCGGTGATGCTGGTGGACCGCGCGTCCCTGGAGACGGGGGAGCGGCTCGCGGAGCCGGTACGACCCGGCGACTCGGCCTACGTGATCTACACCTCGGGCTCGACGGGCCGGCCCAAGGGCGTCGAGGTCGACCACGGCAACCTGGCCAACCTGCTGCTGGCCATGCGCGACCGGCTCGAGTCGGGACCCGCCGACGCCTGGCTCGCGCTCACCTCGCCCGCGTTCGACATCAGCGCACTGGAACTGTACCTGCCGCTGATCACCGGCGGCCGGGTCGTCGTCGCGCCGCACGGCGCCGTACGGCAGCCGGAGGCGCTGGCCCGGCTGGTCGCCGAACAGGGCGTCACGCACGTCCAGGCCACGCCGTCGGTGTGGCGGCTGCTGCTGCCCGGCGGCCTGGCCGGCGTGACCGCGCTGACCGGGGGAGAGGCGCTGCCGCCCCGGCTCGCGCAGGAGTTACGCGAGCGCTTCCCCCGCGTCGTCAACGTCTACGGCCCGACGGAGACCACGATCTGGAGCACGTACGGCGAGCCGGGCGACGGCGACGTCGTCACCATCGGCCGCCCCCTCGCCAACACCCGGATCTACCTGCTCGACGAGGCACTGCGGCCGGTTCCCCAGGGTGTCGCGGGCGAGCTGTGCATCGGCGGGGCCGGGGTGGCGCGCGGCTACCGGGGCAGACCGGCGCTCACGGCGGAACGCTTCGTCCCCGACCCCTTCGGCCCACCAGGAGCGCGGCTCTATCGCACCGGCGACATGGCCCGCTACCGGGACGACGGCGAGATCGAATTCCTCGGCCGCAGGGACGGCCAGGTCAAGCTGCTCGGCCACCGGATCGAGCTCGGCGAGATCGAGGCCAGGCTGCGCGAGCACCCCCAGGTGGGCGAGGCCGCGGTGGTCGTCCGTGGCGAGGGAACGGACGACCACCGCCTGATCGCCTACGTCGTCCCCGCCCAGGGCGAACCCGACGCCGGCGATCTGGCCGCCCACCTGGCCAGGACCCTGCCCGCCGCCACGCTGCCGAGCGCGTACGTCCTGCTGGACGCCCTCCCGCTCAACCCGATCGGCAAGCTGGACCGCGCCGCGCTCCCCGAGCCGCCGCGCACAACCGAGCCGCCACAGAGAACCGAACTGGCACAGCAAGCCGAATCGGCACAGCAAGCCGCGCCGCCGGGCTCCGGCGGCGGGGCGCTGGTCGAGGAGGTGCGGCGGATCTGGTGCGAGGTGCTGGAGCTGGACGACGTCGGCATCGACGACGACCTGTTCGACCTCGGCGGGCACTCGCTCACCATCACCCAGATCTCGGCCAGGATCAGGGAGAGCCTGGGCGTGGACGTGTCGCTGGACGCCTTCTTCGACGATCCGACCATCCAGGGGGTCGTCGAGGAGATCGTCCGGCTGCAGGGTGACCGCCCGGCGGCGGAGATCCTGCCGCGTCCCGAGGGGGTCGTCCCGCCGCTGTCGTTCGTCCAGGAACGCCTGTGGTTCCTGCAGAAGTTCGACCCGGACGACGCCTCGTACAACATGTATCTGGTGCTGCGGCTGCGGGGCGAGCTGGACACCGGCGCGCTGCAGGAGGCGCTGGACGCGGTGGTGGCCAGGCACGAGAGCCTGCGCACGTCGTTCGCCGACGTGGACGGCGCGCCGATCACGGTCATCCACCCGCCGGGCCCCGTGACCGTCGAGCGCATCGACCTGGCGGGATCGCCGGGCGCGGAAGGCGAGGCGCTGCGGCTCGTCGCCGAGCGCACGAACGCGCCGTTCGACCTGGCGCAGGCGCCGCCCCTGCGGATCAGCCTGCTCCGGCTCGGGCCCGGCGATCACGTGCTCTGCTTCGTGCTGCACCACATCATCGCGGACGGAACGTCGCTCGGCATCCTGTTCGACGACCTGTTCGCCCTTTACCAGGACAGGGACGCCGAGCTCCCGCCGCTGAGGATCCAGTACGGCGACGTCGCCCTGTGGCAGCGGGAACAGGACTCCGAGGAGTCGCTGGCCTACTGGCGCGACCAGCTCGCCGACCCGCCCGTGCTCGACCTGCCCGCCGATCTGCAGGGAGGCGAGCGGCCCGAGGGCGCCTTCCACACCTTCACGGTGCCCGCGGAGCTGGTGACCCGGCTGGAACGGATCGCGCAGGAGCACAACGCGTCGCTGTTCATGGTGCTGGTCGCCGCCTACCAGGTGCTGCTGGCCCGGCACACCGGGCAGGACGACATCCTGGTCGGCACCCCGTGGGCGACCAGGGACCGGATGGAGCTGGAGCCGGTCATCGGCTACCTCACCGACACGCTGGTGCTGCGCGGCGACCTGTCCGGGGATCCGCTCTTCGCCGAGCTGCTGGACGCGACCCGGCGTACCGTGCTCGACGCGCACGCCCACAGGACCGTCCCCTTCGAACGGCTCATCGGCGAGCTGGGCGTGCCCCGCGACCTGAACCGCAATCCGCTGCTCAGCACCATGATCATTCTGCACAGCCAGGCGGGGGAGGGGACTCCGCCCGAGCGGGTCGGCGACCTCGGGGTGGAGCTGTTCGACGGCGGGTACCGGCAGGCCAAGTTCGAGCTGTCGCTGGAGTTCTGGCGCAACGAGCGAGGGCTGCTCGCGGTGTTCGGCTACGACGCCACCCGGTATCGGGCGGACACCGTGGAAGGGCTGGCAGCCCGGCTCGAGACCCTGCTCCAGAGCATCGCGGACGCCCCCGAGACCCCGATCTCCCGGTTGCCCCTGCTGACGGAGGCCGACACGGCCCTGCTCACGGCGTCCCGATCGGCCGTCCCCGGCGACGGGGAGAGCGTGCCCGCGCTCATCAGGCGGGCCATGGCCGCGCACCCCGACGCCACGGCGCTGCTGTGGGGCGGCGAGGCGATGAGCTACGCGCAGCTCGACGCCAAGGTGGCGCGGCTCGCGGCGGCCCTGCGGCGGCGCGGCGTCGCCGATGGATGCGTGGTCGGCGTCTGCCTGGAACGGTCGGCCGAGGCCATCGTGGCCCTGCTGGCCGTGTGGCGGGCCGGGGGCGCCTACCTGCCGCTCGATCCCGCCTACCCCGACGAACGGCTCGCGTTCCTGATCGCAGACAGCGCCGCCCGGCTGGTGGTGACCGACGCCGGGCTCGCATCGCGGCTGCCGGGAGAGACGGTCGTGCTCGTCGCCGGCGACGAGACAGGGCCAGGCGATTCCCACTGGTACGGCGACTGGGACCCGGTCGAGCCGGACGACCCCGCGTACGTGATCTACACCTCGGGCTCGACGGGCCGGCCGAAGGGGGTGCTGGTCGAGCACGGCAGCCTGGCAGCGCGCGTGGAGTGGATGCGGCAGGCGTACGAGATCGGGCCGGACGACCGGGTCGCGCAGTTCGCCTCGCTCAGCTTCGACGCGCACGCCGAGGAGCTGTACCCGGCGCTGACGGCGGGCGCGAGCGTGCTGCTCCTGCCCGACGGCGCCGCCTCGCTGCCCGACGTGCTGCGCACACCGGCCGGCCGGCAGGTGAGCGTGCTGGACCTGCCGACCGCCTACTGGCACCGGCTCACCGAGGCGCTCGGCGACGTGACCTGGCCGGAGCCGCTGCGGCTGGTGATCCTCGGTGGCGAGCAGGTGCACGCGGCGGCGGTGGCCAGGTGGCGGGAGCGGTTCGGCGACCGGGTACGCCTGATCAACACCTACGGGCCGACCGAGGGCACCATCATCGCCACGGCCCACGACCTCGGCGCGGCCGACACCGTGGGGCGCCCGCCCATCGGGCGGCCGATCGCCGGCACGACCGCGCACGTCCTCGGCCCGTACGGCGAGCCCGTACCGCCCGGCTGCCCCGGCGAGCTGTGCCTGGGCGGGGCGGGGCTGGCGAGGGGCTACCTGGGGCGCCCGGCGCTGACGGCCGACCGGTTCGTCCCCGATCCTTTCGGCCCGCCCGGCTCCCGGCTCTACCGGACCGGCGACCGGGTGCGGTGGCGGCGGGACGGGACGCTGGAGTTCCTGGGCCGGTTCGACGCCCAGGTGAAGGTGCGCGGCTTCCGGGTGGAGCCGGGCGAGGTGGAGGCCGTGCTGCTGGCCCAGCCCGGTGTCCGGCAGGCGGTGGTGACGGCGGACGGGGAACGGCTGGCCGCGTACGTGGCCGGGCCGGCCGAACCGGACGAGCTGCGGGCACGCCTGGCCGCGGCCCTGCCGGCCCATCTCGTGCCCACGGCCTGGGTGAGCCTGCCGGAGCTGCCGCTCACGATCACCGGCAAGGTGGACGTGGCGGCCCTGCCCGCGCCCGAGCCAGGACCCGCCGCGGAGTACGTGGCCCCGCGCACCGACGCCGAGGTGCTCGTGGCCGAAGTCTGGCGCGAGCTGCTCGGCCTGGAGACGGTCGGGGCCCACGACGACTTCTTCGCCCTGGGCGGGCACTCCCTGCTCGCCACCCGGGTCGCGGCCCTGCTGCGCAACGCGGTCGAGACGGAGGTACCGATCCGCACGGTGTTCGACCACCCGACCGTCGCCGGGCTCGCGGCCGCGGTCGAGCGGCTGGTGATCGAGCAACTCTCGGCGCTCAGCGACGCCGAGGCCGCGGAACTGCTGGAGGTGGGGGAGTGACGTGCCCGGAGGCGATGGGGCTGTGGGAGGTGGCGCAGTGACGGGCGCGAACGAGCTGTCGGCGGCCAAGCAGGCGCTGCTGGCGCAGCGGCTGCGGCGCGGGGCGGCCCCGCGCCGTACCATTCCCGCGCGCCCCGGCGGCGAGCCGCCGCCGCTGTCGCACGCGCAGGAGCGGCTGTGGTTCCTGGAGCAGTTCGCGCCGGGCACCGCCCAGCTCACGATCCCGATCCGGCTGCGGCTGCGCGGCGCGCTCGACACCGGAGCCCTGGCCGCCGCGCTCGACGCCGTCGTGGCCGGGCACGACGCGCTGCGCATGCGCTTCCCCGCCACCGAGGACGGCCGCCCGCGCGTCGTGCTCGCCGCGGACGCCACGCTCCCCCTCACCGTCCGCGACGCGCCCGACGAGGCCGCCGCCAAGGAACAGGCCGAGCGGTTCCTGGCGGCGCCGTTCGACCTCGGGGCGGGCCCCATCGCACGGGCGCTGCTGATCAGGCTGGGCGACGACGACCACGTGCTGGTGATCGCGGTCCACCACATCGCCGCCGACGGCTGGTCCGCCGACGTGCTGCTGCGCGAGGTCTTCGCCCGCTACGACGGCCGCACACCACCCGCCCCGCAGGTCGGGTACGCCGACTACGCCGCCTGGCAGCGCGGCCTGCCCCCGTCCGAGCGCGACCTGGACTACTGGCGCGACCGGCTGGCCGGCCTGGAACCGCTGGACCTGCCGGCGGACCGGCCACGCCCGCCCGAACGCACTTACACGGGCGCCGCGCACCCGTTCACCCTCGACCCCGAGGTGGCCGCCGCGCTGGCCGGGCTCGGACGCGCGCACCGGGCCACGCCGTACATGGTCATGCTGGCCGCGCTCGCCGCGCTGCTCGGCCGGTACGCGGGCACCGAGGACGTCGCCGTGGGATCGCCCGTGGCCGGCCGGCAGGTCCCCGAGCTGGACGGCGTGATCGGCTGCTTCGTGAACATGCTCACCATGCGGGTGGACCTGACCGGCGACCCCACGTTCGCCGAGCTGATCGACCGGGTGCGCGACCTCGTCCTGGACGCCTTCGCCCACCAGGACCTGCCGTTCGAGCAGCTCGTCTCCGAGCTGGACGTGCCGCGCGACGTGTCCAGGTCACCGCTGTTCGGCGTGATGTTCGCGATGCAGAACTACCGCCACGAGGCCATCGACCCGCCCGCCGGGCTGACCGTCACCGACTTCCCCGTGGACTCCTGGGCCACCCGCTACGACCTGGAGCTGTACGTCGGCGACGACTCGGGCGGCATGTTCGTCTACAACACCGACCTGTTCGAGCCGGACACCATCGAACGCCTCGCCGGCCACCTGTGCACGCTGCTGGAGCGGGTCGCCGCCGACCCCGGCACCCCGCTGTCCCGCATCGACCTGCTCACCGAGGACGAACGCCGCCAGGTCCTGCACACCTTCAACGACACCGCCGCCGAATACCCCGGCCCCGCCACCCTGCACGGCCCCATCGAGGCGCAGGCGGCCCGCACTCCCGACGCCGTCGCGGTGCGCTTCGAAGGGCGGTCACTGACGTACGGCGAGCTGGACACCGCGGCGGACCGGGTCGCCCGCACGCTGCGCGACCTCGGCGCGGGCCCTGGGACGGTGGTCGCCGTGTGCGCGGAACGCTCGCTGGAGCTGCTGCCCGGCCTGCTCGGCGTGCTCAAGGCGGGCGCCGCGTACCTGCCGATCGACCCCGAATACCCGCCGGACCGGGTGGCGTTCATGCTGGCCGACGCCGCACCGGCCGTGCTGCTCACCCAAAGCAGCATCCGCCCGGACCTGCCGGACACCGGCGCGACCGTCCTCGACCTGGACGATCCCGACGTCTGGACCGGCGCGGCAGGACCGCTGCCCGAGGTACGGCCCGACGACGTCGCCTACGTCATCTACACCTCCGGCTCCACCGGCCGCCCCAAAGGCGTGCCGAACACCCACGGCGCCATCGCCAACCGGCTCGACTGGATGCAGGACCGCTTCCGGATCGGCGAGGCCGACGTCGTGGCGCAGAAGACGCCGCTCAGCTTCGACGTGTCGGTGTGGGAGCTGTTCTGGCCGCTGCGCTGCGGGGCCAGGCTGGTGCTCGCGACGCCGGGCGGCCACAAGGACGCCGCGTACCTGCGCAAGCTCATCACCACCGAGGGCGTGACCACCGCCCACTTCGTCCCGTCGATGCTGGCCGTCTTCCTCGCCGAGAACGGCGGCGCGGGGTGCGGCTCGCTGCGGCGGGTGATCTGCTCCGGCGAGGAGCTGCCCGCCGACCTGGCCCGCCGCTGCGTCGCCGCGCTTCCCGCCGCCGAGCTGCACAACCTGTACGGCCCCACCGAGGCCGCCGTGGACGTCTCCGCCTGGCACTGCCGGCCCGAAACCCTCACCTCGGCGGCCCGCGTCCCGATCGGCACCCCCATCGCCAACACCACCCTGTACGTCCTGGACGCCGCCATGTCCCCGGTGCCGATCGGGGTGCCCGGTGAGCTGTTCATCGGCGGTGCCGGCCTGGCCAGGGGCTACCTCAACCGTCCCGCGCTCACCGCCGAGCGGTTCGTGCCGAACCCGTACGGCCCGCCGGGCTCGCGCCTCTACCGCACCGGCGACCTGGTCAGACGCCGCTCTGACGGGGTGCTGGAGTTCCTCGGCCGGCTGGACGCCCAGGTCAAGCTGCGCGGCCTGCGCATCGAGCCGGGCGAGATCGAGGCGGCGCTGCGCGCGTTGCCCGCCGTCGGGGACGCCGCCGTGATCGTCCGCGACGACCGCCTGGTCGCGTACGTCACCCCCGGCACCGGCGACGCCCTGGACCAGGCGCTCGACCAGGCCCTCGACCACGGCGCGCTCCGGGCCGAGCTGAAGAAGACGCTGCCCGACTACATGGTCCCCGCGAGCTATGTCACCCTCGCCGCCCTGCCGCTGAGCCCCAACGGCAAGCTGGACCGCCGCCGCCTGCCCGCACCCGTGGCGACCAGGGACGCCACGGTCGAGTTCATCGCGCCCGGCACCCCCACAGAACGCGCGCTCGCCGCCATCTGGGGCGAGCTGCTGGGCGTCGAGGCGGTCGGCGTGGACGACGACTTCTTCGACCTCGGCGGCCACTCCCTGCTCGCGACCCAGGTGGTGGCCCGGCTGCGCCAGGAGACGGGCGCCGTGGTCAGCGTCATGGACGTCTTCAAGCACCGCACCGTCCGCGAGCTGGCCGCGCTCGCCGACACCCCGCAGGACCGGCGCGGCCCCCGCGCGCTGCTGCACCGGCTGACCGCCGCCGGCAGCACCAGCCCGGTCCTCAGCTACGTGTGCGTCCCGTACGGTGGCGGCAGTGCCGTCGTCTACCAGCCGCTCGCCGACGCCCTGCCGGACGGGCACGCGCTGTGGTCGGTGGCGATCCCCGGTCACGACGTGGGCGTGGACGAGGACAGGCTGCCGTTCGACGAGCTGGCCGCCGGGTGCGTGCGCGAGATCCTGGAGAAGGTCGAGGGCCCGATCGTCCTGTACGGGCACTGCGGCGTGGGCTCGGCGCTGACCGTGGAGATCGCCCGCCGGCTCGAAGCCGCCGGCCGCGAGCTCGACGGCGTCTACATCGGCGGCATCTTCCCGTTCGCCCGCCCGCGCGGCCGGATCATGTCGCGCCTCGCCAAGATCGCGGAGGCCGAGCGGCTGCGCAGCGATCAGCGCTACGTCAACTGGCTGATCTCGCAGGGCGTGGACATGAGCGACCTCGACCCCGCGCAGGCCCGCCGCATCGTACGGAACATGCGCCGCGACTCGCGAGAGGCCGAGGACTACTACACCCGCCTGTTCGAGTCCGGCACGCAGCGGCTGCGCGCTCCCGTGATCAGCGTCGTGGGGACCGAGGATCCGGCGACGGACTACTACCAGGAACGCTTCCGCGAATGGCACTTCCTCACCTCGGTGTCGGCGGTGGTCGTGCTCGCAGAGGCTGGCCACTTCTTCCTGAAATATCGGGCACAGGAGCTCGCCGAGATCGTCACCACCGTCCACCGGAACCTGAAGGAACCGGCCGGTCCCCGCCCGGCCGGGCCGCCGCGAGGCAGCGGCCGTACCTGGTGGTTGCACGACGTGTCGCACGCCGACACGATGCCCGCCCCGACCGGCGTGCGGCCCGGCATTCCGCGCTTCCTCGCCATCGCGCTCAGCCAGCTCGTCTCCATGACGGGATCGGCGCTGACCGAGTTCGCCGTCCCCCTGTGGATCTACACCACGACCGGGTCGGTGGCGAAGTTCGCGCTCATGGCGGTCGTCGGCCTGGTGCCGGGCATGCTGGTGGCACCGGTCGCCGGCGCGATCATCGACAGGACGAGCCGCCGCCGGGTGATGCTGGCCGGAGACATCGCCGCGTTCACGATCCAGCTCGCGTTCGGCGTGCTGCTGTGGACGGGGAACCTGTCGGTCGACATGATCTACCCGCTGCTCGGCTGCCTGTCCGTCGCGCTCACGTTCCAGCGCCTTGCGTACTTCTCCGCCGTCCCGCAGCTCGTCCCCAAGCACTACCTCGGGCACGCGGTCGGCATCACGCAGCTCGGCAACGGCACCGCCCAGCTCCTGGTGCCCATCTTCGCCGTCGGGCTGATGTCGGCGATCGGGCTCGGCGGCATCCTCCTGCTCGACATCGCCGGCTACGCGGTCGCCATCGCCGTCGTGCTGGCGGTGCGCTTCCCCGACAGCATGCCCTGGCGGCGCCGCGAGTCGATCAAGGACGAGATCCTCGGCGGCCTGCGCTACTCCCTTGGCCACCGGGGGTTCGTCGCCATGCTGCTGTTCTTCGTCGTGCTGAACGTGTTCCTCGCACCGCTGCTGCTGATGTTCTCGCCGCTGGTGCTCTCCTTCGCCGGGCTCGCCGACGTCGGCAGGATCTCCTTCCTCGCCGGACTCGGGACGTTCCTGGGCGCGCTCATCATGGTCGTCTGGGGCGGCCCGCGCCGGCGGCGCCTGCGCGGCGTGCTGCTGTGCAGCCTCGTGCTCGGCTGCTTCTGCCTGCTCACCGGCCTGCGCGCCGACCTGGTCGTGATCGCCGCCGGCGTGTGCGGCATCACGCTCTGGATCACCCTGCTGAACGGCATCTACACCACGATCGTGCAGGTCAAGGTGCCGCAGCGGTTCCACGGCCGGGTGTTCGCGATGAACACGCTCATCGCCTGGTCCACGCTGCCCATCGGGTACGGGCTCGTCGCGCCGTACGCCGCCACGCTGCTCGACCCGCTGCTGCTGGACGGCGGCCCGCTCGCCTCGACGGTCGGAGCGGTCATCGGTGTCGGCCCCGGCCGCGGCATCGGCCTGATGTACGTGCTCTTCGGCCTCGCCATCCTGGCGCTCACACTGGCCGCGATGCGGGTTCCGGCCCTGGCCCGCTTCGACGACGAGGTTCCGGACGCCGTCGCCGACGACCTGGTCGGCGTACAAGCCCTGCGACAGAAGGAGGAATGACGTGACGGGACGACACCAGGTGGTCGTCAACGACGAGGAGCAGTACTCGCTGCTGCCGCTCGACCGCCCGCTCCCGGACGGCTGGCGGGCGACGGGCTTCACCGGCGACCGGCAGGAGTGCCTGGATCACATCGACGAGATCTGGACGGACATGCGTCCCCGCAGCGTACGGCTGCGCCAGGAGTCGAAGGGGGGCGCGCGGTGAGCAGCGACCTGGAACGCAGGCTCGCGGACCTGGTGGCCGCCGTGTCCGACGGCGAGATCAGCGCCGAGCAGGCGCTCGCCGGCGACCACTCGCTGTCGGCGCTGGGCCTGACCTCGCTGGCGTGGATCAGGCTCATCGACGCGATCGAGGACGTCTTCGGCGTGGACGTCGATCTCGGCGGCGACCTGTCCGCCTTCGACCGCGTGGACGCGCTCGCCGCCCACGTGTCGGACCTGCTGGACGCCCGATGACCACCCCGGCCATGGCGACCGCCTCGGTCCGGTTCAGCGGGACGCGGGACGGCCAGGCGCCGCTGACCTGGGGGCAGCGGCTGATGTGGCGGGCCGTGCACCTGATGGGGCCCAGCCAGTCGTTCCTCAACTGCCCCTGGGTGCTGCCGGTGCACGGCAGGCGCGACCTCGCGACCGTGCTGGGCGCGCTGCGCCGGATGCTCGAACGCCACGAGAGCCTGCGCACCACGTTCATCGACACCCCAGACGGCCCGGTGCAGCGGGTGGCGCGCAGCGGCGAGCTGACCGTCGAGCTGGTGCGGACGGGCACGGAGGGGCCGCTGGCGACCGCGGGGCGCATCGCCGCCGAGCTCGGCACCACGATCTTCGATCACGGCGCGGACCTGCCGCTGCGCTGCGCCGTCGTGATGGCCGACGGCCGGCCGCGCGCCCTGGCGTTCGCCTTCTCGCACCTGGCGGTGGACTACCAGGCGCTGAGCCTGCTGTCGGCCGAGTGGCGGGCGCTGCTGCGCGGCGACGACCTGCCGGCGCCCCCGTGGCAGCCGATGGAGCAGGCGGCGCTGGAACGCGAGGAGCCGTTCCAGGCCCGCTCGCGGCGGTCGATCCGCTACTGGCGCAAGGTGCTCGAAACCGTCCCGCTCGAGGTGTTCGACCATCCGCCGGGGGAGCCGGAGGAGCCCCGGTTCATCGAGGTCGGCATGGAGTCGGTGGCGCTCGCGGCGGCGGCCGTCCGGCTGGCCGAGCGGCTGACGATCAGCACGACGAGCGTGCTCATCGCCGGCTGCGCCACCGTCCTGGCCGTCGCGAGCGGCCGGCCGCGGGCGGTCATGCAGCTCGTCCACAGCAACCGGCGCGACCCGCGCACCCGTCCGCTGGTCGCCACCGTGGGCCAGGACGCCCTGCTCGTGCTCGACCTGCCCGAGACCGGCTTCACCGACACCTGCCTGGCCGCCCACCGCAGCGCCCTCATGGCCTATCGCAACGCCCATTACGACCCGTTCGAGATGACGGCCATGCGCGAGGAGATCGGCCGCATCAGGGGCAGCGAGCCCGACCTCGACGCCTTCTTCAACGACCGGCGCGGCGACGGAACCTGGCCGAACCTGCCCCGCTTCGGCGAGGACCTGACCCCGCTCACGGAGAGGACCCGTACGTACGTCACCAACGCCTGGCCCGGCGTCCGGTTCAAGGCGTTCTTCACCCTGGGCACCGCCCCCGACACCGGCCAGCTCAGCCTCATCATCGACACCGCGTACCTGACCAGGCAGACGGCGACGGCCATGCTGCGCGCCGTCGAGACCCTGCTGGTCCGCACCTGCACCGAGGACGTCCCGATCGCCGCCGTCAAGGACCTCGTCCCACCGGCAGAAACGGGCATCGCCCCACGATCCCGCACCTAGCCCGCCCCCGCCGCTGTCCCGGCGGGCTAGGGCCTGCCTCTCCGGAGCACGGGCACCAGCAGCAGCGACAGCATGGGGTTCGTCACCAGCGCCCAGGCGAATGCGCTGCTGTGGCTCGCCGCGTCGGTCGCGCCGCCGAGCAGCGACAAGAAGATCAGTCCGATGACCGCGACCCCGAACGCCACGCCCGCACCGCCACCAGCACGCCGCCGACGAGCTGCCCGGCCACGGACGCCAGGCTCGTGTGCGAGCGCGCGGGCCGTACGCTCACCGGCCAGGAATAGCGGCAGTACCTGAAGGACGTGCCTTACCGCGACGTCCGCGCGGACCTGTGGCGCGTCACCGGCCGGTGCCTTCGAGCACGTCGCGCAGCTGCGCGCGGGCGGTGACGCCCAGCTTGGGGAACACCCGGTACAGGTGGGAGCCGACCGTGCGCGGCGACAGGTGGAGCCGGTCGCCGATCTCGCGGTTCGTCAGCCCGCGGGCCGCGAGCCTGACGATCTGCTGTTGCTGCGGGCTCAGCTCGGTGAGGACATCCGGCGTCACGCCGCCGATGGCCTCGACGCCGGCGGCGCGCAGCTCCGCCTCGGCCCGCTCGGCCCACGGCCGCGCGCCGAGCCTGCGGAACGTCTCCAGCGCGGCGGCCAGCTGCGGGCGGGCCTCGGTGATGCGGCGGCGCCTCCTCAGCCACTCGCCGTAGTCGAGCCTGGTCTGCGCCCGCTCGAACGGCCACTGCTCGCCCGCGTCGCCCGCCAGCGCCCTCTGGAAGTACGGCTCGGCACTGTCAGGTTGGGCACTGTCAGGTTGGGCACTGTCAGGTTGGGCACTGTCAGGTTGGGCACTGTCAGGTTGGGCACTGTCAGGTTCGGCGCTGCCTGGGTCGGCGCTGCCGGGTCTGGCGCTGCCGGGTCCGGCGCTGTCGGGTCCGGCGCTGCCGGGCTCGGCCAGCAGGGCGCGGCCCCGGTCGAGCAGCGCGGCGAGCCGGGGCGACGGGGCGGGGCCGAGCCGCTGGGCCGCGCGTTCGAGCAGCTCGGCGACACGTCGATCGGGGCCGTGGCGGCCCCGCCGTCCCAGGCGGGCGGCCGAGGCGGCGAGCTCGGCCAGCACCGTGGGGGAGACGTGATAGTGAACGGGGTCGCCGTCGCCGGTGAACGCCGACCCGAACCACGTGTAGGCGGCCTCGTAGTCGCCGTCGGCCACGGCCGCGAGGCCCAGGGCCCGGTGCGCGGCGACCGCGATGGAGCGGCTCTCCAGCGGATCGACGAGGGCCAGCGCCCGCTCGGCGGCCCGCCGCGCTCCGTCCGTCTCGCCGCGCAGCGCGAGCACCGTCGCATCCAGCGCGTACGCGCACGCCTCGGCGTGCTCCAGCCCCGCCGTCGCCGCCACCGCCGCGATCTCGGAGGCCACCGTGCGCGCCTCGGCCCACCGGCCGTGATCGAGGTACGCCCAGCCGACGGCGCTGCCCAGACCGTCCGGCAGCGCGCCACGGACCCGCCACCTGTCGTACGCCTCGTCGAAGGTCTTCACGGCCAGGGCGGTCTGGTCGAGCAGCCAGGCCACGACGGCGAGCACGGTCAGCCCGCCCGCGTCGCCCTCGGCGGCGGCGACCAGCTCGGGCAGCTTCGGCCTGAGCCGGGAACCCGCGCCATGCGGATCGGAAACGGCCTCCACCCAGACCCGCAACGGGCCGTCGGGGGAGGCGGCGAGCAGGCTCTCGATACGCCGCCGCTGCGCCTCCTCACCCGAGTAGTAGCGGACCACCGCAGCGGCGGCCAGCGCCTCCAGGGACGGGGTGTCCTCTGCGGCTGCGGCATGCGGCTCCCGAGCCGCTGCCCCCTTTGTGGCCGAAAGGTGCGCGCGCAGGGCCGGTACCTCTGCGGAGATGGTGAGGGCCTTGGGCGGCGGTGCCTCTACGGAGGAGGCGAGCATCTCACGGAAGGACGCCTCGGCGGCGATGCGGGTCAGCAAGGCGAAGGCTGTCGTGTGATTACTGCGCAGCGCCATGAGCTTCCCGGTGGCCAGCGAGGCCCGGCCGATCAGCTCCGGGTCGTCGCTGTGCGCCCGGACAGCGACGACCAGGCGTTCCACCCAGTCGAGCTGCCCGGTGAAGACGGCAAGTTCGGCGGCCTCGGCGAGCAGCCGCGCCCGGTCCGCGCGGCGCGGGCTCAGCTCGGCGGCCCGCTCCAGGGCGGCGGCAGCGGCCGCGTACCCGCCACGGCGGCGCGCCCGATCGGCGGTCTCGCGCAGCGCGTCCGACACCTCCGCGTCGGTACCGGTGGCCGCGGCGGCGAGGTGCCAGGCGCGGCGATCGGGCTCCTCGCTCAGCCGCGCCAGAGCGAGGTGCGCCTGCCGGCGCTCCTCAAAGGGGGCAGCGTGGTAGACGGCCGAGCGGATCAGCGGGTGGCGGAAGGAGACCGACGGGCCGGATCGGCGTACGAGCCCGGCCTCCTCCGCAGGCACGAACGCCTCGGACAGCCCATGAGAGACGGCGGAGAAGTCCGCCGCGTCGGCCGCGGCGAGCAGCAGGAGAGAGCGGCGGGTCGACTCCGGAAGGGGCCGCGCCTGCTCCGCGTAGATCCGTTCAAGCCGGTCGGTGACCGGCAGCGGCCCCTCAACACCGGCGCTCCGGACGCGGGCCAGCTCGATCAGCGCCAGGGGATTGCCGGAGGCCTCCTGCAGAACGCGCACCCGATGGCGACCGACCGGCGGCTGCGGCTGCAGGTCGAGCAGCCGGTTGGCGGCGACACCGTCCAGCGGCCCCAGCTCAAGCCGGTCGTAGCCCGTGTCGAACCCGGGCAGCGCGTCCGCCGACCGCACGCCGACCAGCAGCGTGACGGGCTCGGCGTCCAGACGGCGAGCCACGAAGGACAGGACGTCCAGCGACGCCCGGTCGATCCACTGCGCGTCATCGACCACGACGAGCAGCGGCGACGCCCCGAACCGGGAGATCAGGGTGAGCACGGCCGAGCCGGTGAGCACGCCGTCAGGGGCCTCCGTACACTCGTCCAGCCCCAGGACGGCCCGGAGCGCGCAGCGCTGGCGCGGCGGCAGCCCGTCCAGCTCACCAAGCACCGGCCGCAGCAGCTGATGCAGCCCCGCGAACCCCAGACGCGACTCCGGCTCGCTCCCGGCGACCCGCAGCACCAGCCCGCCGTCGCCTCGAACGCGACCGGCCACGACGTCGAGCACCGCACTCTTACCGGCCCCCGGCTCGCCGGAGAGGACGAGCACGTGAGAGCGCCCGGCGGCGACCCGCCGCATGATCTCCGCGATCTCGCCGTCCCGGCCCACGATCGCCGGATCGGAGGTGTACTCGGGCATGTCCCTCCCGCGGGGCCGGTGGCTTCGACCGGCCGACAACGCCCCCGCCACCCGCGATATTCCGAAGCGGCTCACCACTCCTCGTGGGCCAGCTGCCGCCGGAGCAGATCGTGGCGGAAGTAGTAGAAGCCGCCGACCTGCCTGAGCACGCCGCGCCGGTGACCGTCCTCCAGGAAGGCGCCCACCCGCCACGGCAGCCGCCCCGACACCGCGAGCAGGGCGCGGGCCAGCAGCAGGCGCAGGGAAGACGCGGACAGCACGGACACGGCGAGGTAGGTCACGATGAAGGCCAGGATCAGCGCGTACGGGGAGACGGACGGCCGGGTGACGGCGGCGTGCACCACGGCCAGGTCGAGCAGCGCGACCTGCACGGCCCTTATGCCGCGCGAGAGGATCGCCTGCAGCCAGAGCGCGGCCCCCGCCGCGATGACCGCCGCCTGGCCGGCGCTCAGCCCGGCGGCGTTCGTCAGCAGAGCGAGGAGGACGGCGAAGAAGCCCGTCCCCGCGAGAAACGGCAGTGGTCCACCTCCGGGGAGCGGCTCCGAGGACGGGACGGCGAGACCGGCGAACGTGACCACGGCCATGACCGTCCCGACCAGGGCTCCGCTCGCGGATCCCGCCGCCGCTCCGAAGGCCGCACCGGCGCACAACCCGGACAGCAGGCTGAGGACCACGCCGTATAACCAGGTAGGCACGGCGTCGATCAGCCCCGGCACGGAGATGGGCTGCCGGCCGAAGTGCCGCGCGAGAAAGGACAGCCAGCTTGCCGCGAAGCCCGGATGCCAGCCGGGCTGGTCCGGCTCATTCGCACCCGGGTAGAGGGCGGGAACCAGCCCGGCGAGAAGATGGGTCTCGATCTCGTGCCTGGTCGTGAAGGTGAGCAGCTCGTCGGGGTCCTCACCCTGCTGATCGGCTGCTCGGAGGGCTCCCAGGTGGACAGCCGCAGGATGACGGGTACGGGGTCGGACGGCTCGCGCGCCGCCAGCGCGTCCAGGACGAAGCGCACCATCAGCGACGTCTTGCCGCCGCCCGGCTCGCCGAGCACGACCAGCCGCCCCTTGGGCAGCCTGGTGCGCACCACGTCGTAGCTGTCGTTCAGGCTGCCGTCGAGGTCGATGGGCGTGTCGCCGCCGCCGATGACCCGCCAGTGGTCGGTGACCGGCGGGCCGAGCGTGCGCCAGGCGACCGGCATGGGCTCCGGGTCCAGCAGGCGCTGCCGCAACTCCTCGGTTCGCCACGCCCGCTCCACACCGGCGGCCAGCCGCTCGGCGCACGCCGCGACGGCGTCCGCTTCGGGCTCGGCCACGTCCAGCGTGCCGAGGTCGCCCCTGCTCTTGGCGCGTTGACGCAACCAGCCGATCATCGCCGCCGCGGCGACGAGCCCGGTGATGACGAAGCTGAAGATGCTCGCCCACTGGTCGGCGTTCTCCCGGCCCTGGGAGATGAGGAACACGACCGCGGCGATCGCCACGAACGGCACAAGGACGGACGTGACGACCAACGCCCACCAGTACCAACCGCGGAAGTCCGACCCTGAGCGCGCCACGGCAGCCGACCCTACCGCGATCGTGGATCATGTCCAGACGCGGCGCTCCTCCGGGCGGGGGTCGTCGATCTGGGTCCAGGCGGTGCCGATGCGCATGGTGGCGCGGCGTCCGGTGTCGTAGGAGTCCCAGCCGGGCTTGCCGGTCCGCGCGAACCTGATCCACGTCTCGTGGACCCGGGTGGCCAGGTCCGCGGGAGCCTCGCCGGGGCCGAGCAGGGCGTCGGGGCCGTGCAGCTCGGGCCGGTGCGCGAGGTCGAAGACGAACGGCAGCTCCACCGTGTGGGCCGCCCCGAGCCGCCCGCCGAGGGCGGGGGAGCGCCAGGTGAACTCGTAGACGTACGTCCCCGATCCGGGATGGGCGGCGTGCGCGGACGCCAGTGCCCGGCTGCCCGCCCCGAACAGGGTGTCGCCCATGATGGCCGAGCGCAGCTCCGCGTGCGAGGCCCCGGGCCGCGAGGCGCGGTAGGTCTCGACGAGGCCGGCCGGGTCAGGGTGCGAGCGCGCCGCCGCCTCGTGCACGTCGGCGGCGGTCGAGCCTTCGTACGTGCCGACCGGCACGAGATACAGGTTGCCCTCCTCGCTCGTGGTGCCGACGAGCAGATCGACGCCGCTGCCGAGCCCGGCGGTGACGGCGTCGGCGGGCTGCGTGTCGAGCACGAGGCTGAACGGGCTGAGCCCGATCAGCGGGTCCCGGTGCGTCGCGGTGCGCAGGTTGATGCCGCCGAGCCGGGTGGCGGCCTCGACCAGATGCTCGTCGGGGACGCCGGCGAAGGCGGCGGCGTGCGGCGCGACGCCCAGGATCTCGGCGGCCTTCTCGGTGACGCGCATGGCTTGCTCGCGGGTGAACGCGCCCAGCCCGCTGCCGCTCTGCACGATCGCCCGCTGGAACAGCCCCGCCGCCTCGGGCGTGGCGAGCACGCCGCCGACGATCGTCGCCCCCGCCGACTGGCCGAAAAGGGTGACGTTCGAGGGGTCTCCGCCGAACGCGGCGGCGTTCTCCCGCACCCAGCGCAGCGCGGCGACCACGTCCAGCAGGCCCCGGTTGGCGGGTGCCCCTGGCAGGTCGAGGAATCCGGCGATGCCGAGCCGGTAGTTGACCGTGACCAGGACGACCCCGTCGCGGGCGAACGCCGATCCGTCGTACAGCGGCGAGCGCGTCGATCCCGCCACGAACCCGCCGCCGTGCACGAACACCATGACCGGCAGCCCTTCACCGCTGGCCGGCGCGAACACGCTGACCGTCAGGTAGTCCTCGCCGCGGCTCCAGCCGGCGCCGAAATACGCGGACATGTCCATCTCGCCGATCCGGCGCTCCGACTGCGGCGCGTTCGGGCCCGGAGCCGTGGCATCGCGCACGCCATCCCACGGCTCGTGCGGCTCCGGTGGCGCGAACCGGCCCGCGCCGCGCGGCGGGGCGGCGTACGGAATGTTGAGGAAGACCCGGGCGGCGCCCCGGCGCACGCCGCGGACGGCGCCCCGCGTGGTGGTGACGATGTCGATCATGAGCTCTCCTCCCTCAGACCCGCTCGCCGTACGGGGCGAAGGGCGCCCAGCCCTTGATGGCGAACTTGCCGCCGTCGCGGACCACCTCGGCCGCGCCGTGCCCGCCCAGATGGGCCGGGATGATGAGCGCGTTCTCGTCGGCGGCCCGGCCGAGCAGCGCGCGGCGGGTGGCGCGGGCCTCGGCGGGGTCCTCGCAGAAGCAGCTGTTGGCGTCCGGCTCGTGGATCTGGAACGGGTTGTGCAGCAGGTCCCCTACGAACAGCGCCCGATCCGAGCCGGACTCCAGCGTCAGCACCGATGAGCCCGGCGTGTGTCCAGGCGCGGGGTCGAGCTGTAGGTTGCCGTCGATGCGGTGGCCGCCCTCCCACAGCAGGGTCTGCCCGGCCGCGTGCACGGGGGCGACGCTGTCCTCGAACACGTTCTGGTTGCCGCGCCCGAGCCGGGTCCTCTGCTCGTTGGCGGGGTTCCAGTAGTCGAAGTCCGCCTTCGGCATCAGGTAGGTGGCGTGGGGGAACGTCGGCACCCAGGTGCGGCCGTCGAGGTAGGTGTTCCAGCCGACGTGATCGATGTGCAGGTGCGTGTTGATCACGATGTCGACGTCCTCCGGCCGTACTCCGGCGCGGGCGAGGTTGTCGAGGTACGTCGTGTTGAGCCGGTTCCACACGGGCGCGTACGGGCGGTCCTTGTGGTTGCCGACCCCAGTGTCCACCAGGATGACCTTGCCCTCGCTGCGCAGCACCCACGTCTGGATCGCCGAGTTGACGATCCCGGTCCGCTCGTCCAGGAAATGCGGAGCCAGCCAGGACCGATGCTCCCGCCACGCCTCCTGCGGGCTCTCCGGGAAGAACACCTCGGGCGTCATGCCGACGGGCCCGAAGTACTCCCAGACGCGGGTGAGCGTGACCTCACCCAGGGTGATGGTGTCCACGTACGTCTCCATAAGTCGCGAAATAACGGGATGCGTTACGGCCGGCCTCGCCCGCCCATCCTGCGACCACAGAGGCACGCGGCGGTATGCGTCATGTGACTGCATTCGAGGCGGAACGGCGGACATCCCCACGTACGTGGCCGTCGTGTTCAGCTACCGCGACGACAAGCAGGCCGCGAACCTGCCGGCCCGGTTGGGGCCGTAGCGGTGCTGCATCCGCGCGATCAGCTTGCGCTCGAACCACACCCCGAAGGCCACGCTCAAAGCCAGGAAGAGGAACAGCATCACGGCCTTGATGATCGTGATCCACAACGGATCCTTACCGGAATCGGCCAGCGTGGGAGCGGCCTCCATGGAAATCATGCTCAGGCACGCTGGGCGGGCGGCGGCACGATGTCTTGGACGAGTGCGAACAGCCGTTTCGGCGCCATCCCCGTCAACGCCCGCATCCCCGCCGGGGTGAGCCCGACCGCCACGCCTTGCCGCCAGGCGACCTCGCCCGCGGGCGTCGCGGCGCTGCGCGGCCCGGTGAGGACCGCGCAGGCCGGTGCAGTCGATGATCAGGGTGGCCGCGTTGAGCGGCGGCATCCGGTCGGCGGAGGTGCCGTCGCCTCAGCCCCGCGCGGCGGTTGTCCGGCCGATGGCGTACGGAGTCACAGCGGCGATCCTGAGCGCGGCGACCCCGACGACGAACCGCATGTGAAAGCGGGGGCCGACGAACCCCCTGGCGGCCCCCGCTTTCAGCCCTTTGCGACGTACCCGACGCGCCCCCGTTCGCGCAGAGAAACCACCTGGTCGAACTAGTTGAAGCAGTCCTGGTTGCGCAGCGCGATGCCGTACTCGGTGACCTTGCCGCGAGTGACGGTGAAGTTGTAGTACGCCTTCTTGTTGCCCGGCACCGTGACCACGTAGTAGCCGTGGAAGTCCTTCTTGATGCCCGGGTAGGCCGCCTTGAGCTGCTTGTACGTGGAGCCGATCTTGATACCCTGCGGGGTCTTCACGCCCTTCGCCGCCCAGATGGCGGCTAGCCCCACGCGCGGCGAGATGTAGAGCCCCACCGCGTTCTTCGGCGTTCTGAACTTCTTCAGATCCCAGCCCGAGCAGGCCGCGCCGCCCCCGTCCAGCTTCTTGACGATCTGCCCCGTCGCCTGAGCCTGCTTGGTGGTCATCCCGAGCTTGACGGCACCGTAGCCGTGGGGACCCAGCGTCGTCGGCTTCGCCTCGGCGACCGCCGAGGTGGCACCGGCAACGAGCAGCGAACAAGCGAGGAGCGAAGCACCCATCATCATCTTCATCATGTCTTCTTTGATGACGGACTCCGGGTAAAGGTTGCGAGTCATGATCAAGAAATTTCGCCGGACGCCCGGAATCGCCGGACCCGGGGAACGGCTAGGTTGCACCGCATGACGCACACCGAGATCGACATCAGCGCGGAGCTCGTACGGGAGCTGCTCCGCGAGCAGCACCCCGACCTGGCCGATCGCCCCGTGCGGCTCGGTGCGCGCGGCTGGGACAACCAGCTGTGGCGGCTCGGCGACGACCTCGCCGTCCGGCTGCCGTGGGCGACGCAGGACGCGGACGAACTGGTGATCAAGGAGCACACCTGGGTGCCGAGGCTCGCCCCGCGGCTTCCGCTGCCGGTGCCCGTGCCGCAGCGGCTCGGACGGCCGTCATCGGCGTTCCCGCGGCCGTGGATCGTCACCACCTGGGTGCCGGGCGAGCCCGCCGACCGCGCGCCCGTCACGCGCGGCGCCGAGTCGGCCGACGTCCTGGCCGCCTTCCTGACCGCCCTCCACCAGCCCGCCCCCGCAGAGGCGGACACCGGGGGCCGGGGGCGCGGAGGACCCCTGGCCGCCGCGTCCGCGTACGTGGCCGATCAGCTCGCCTCGGCCGTCGAGGCCGGGCTCGTCTCCGGCGAGGACGCCGGCGTCGTCCGTACGATCTGGGACGCAGCCGCCACCGCGCCCGCCTGGGACGGCCCGCCGGTCTGGCTGCACGGCGACCTGCACCCGGCGAACGTCCTCACCGCGGACGGCGTCATCTCCGGCGTGATCGACTTCGGCGACCTGTTCGCCGGCGACCCGGCCTGCGACCTGTCCGCCGCCTGGAGCCTGCTGCCCGACGTCGCCGCCGTCGAGCGCTGCCACGCGGCCTACGAGCCGTCCCCGGACACCGCAACCCTGCGCCGCGCCCGCGGGTGGGCCGTGATCCGCGCCCTCGTCGGCCTGCACGTCGGCGACGCCGGCGTCCACGGACGGCCGGGCGGCAAGGCCACCTGGGGCCCGCCCGCTCAGGCGGCCCTGCGCCGCCTCATCGCGACGGCCTAATACGGCAGCCGTAGATCGTGATCTTCACGGTGTTGCCGCTGGTCGTGTGGCGTGACGCGAAGAGCCGCCGCGATCATGTCGAGTTGTGACACAAGACCAGGCCGCGGCGGCTCGTGCCGTCACCGTAGCGCATACCGAGCACGCCGCTCTACACCAGGAACTCATGGCCCGGATAGCGCCCTGCTTCCCCCGCCGTGAAAGCCGCGCCACCTGCGCACAGATGCTGGCGGGGCTGCTGATGGAACTGGAGGACAAGAACTGCTGGACCCTGGCCGAGGCGGCCGGACACCCCACCCCAGACCGACTCCAGCACTTCCTGGCCCGCGCCTCCTGGGACGAGCAGCAGGTCACCGCCCAAGCCGCCCGATGGGCGATCGAGCACCTGGACGACGGCGACCCCGACCACGCCGTACTGATCATCGACGAGACCGCCGACGCCAAGTCCTCCACCGACGCCGCCGCAGCCGCCCGCCAATACAGCGGCACCCTCGGCGGTGTCGCGTTATGCCAGGTCGCAGTCCACCTGGCGTACGCCACCCCACGCGGGCACACCATCCTCGACCGCGCCCTCTACCTGCCCGCAAGCCGCGCAGCCGACGACGAACACCGCGAGCTGGCCCACATCCCCGAACAGACCATGTTCGCCACCAAACCCCAGCTCGCCGGCGACCTGCTCCAACGCGCGCACGCGACCGGCATACGCGCCGCCTTCGTCACCGGGGACGAGGTATACGGCGGCCGTGAGCTACGCACCCTGATCCGCACCCTGCTCCTGGGCTACGTGCTGGCGGTCCGCTCCAGCACCACGATCATCACCCACGCTGGACGCACCCTCGCCGCCAAAGACGCCGCCACGCTCATCCCCGCCGGCGCATGGATGTGGCTGCGCACCGGCAGCGGCACCAAAGGCACCCGCCACTACGACTGGGCGATGCTGGCCATCCGACCCGACGACACCCCCGACGAGCACGACCCCGGACACGCCGCCCTGCTGATCCGCCGCCACCGCTACACCGGCCAGATGTCGTTCTACCGCTGCTGGAGCCCGCACCCGGTGCCGCTGGCCCGCCTGATTCACGTCGCCACGTCCAGATGGCGCATCGAAGAAGATCATCAACTTGCCAAGCAGACCTGCGGCCTGGACGCCGGACAGGTCATCCGCTGGCGCTCTTGGCACCGCTGGAGCACCATGGCCTTGCTCGCCTACGCCTTCATCGCCGTGGCCACCGCCTACCAGCGTCAACTTGACGGTCCCCTCGCCGAGCATCTCGGCCTGGTCGCCATCGCCATCCCCGAACTGCTCCGCCAACTGCGCGGCGTCGTCATCCCCGACCCACGACGGGACCCCGAGCACCGTCTGACCTGGTCCATCTGGCGGCGACGGCACCAATATCGAGCGCGCCTCTGCCACCAGCGATGGCATACCTACGCCGAGACAACACCATGATCACAACAATCTACGGCTGCCGTATCAGGAGCAGGGCCTGGCCGCGACCGGTGGACAACTGCGGCAAGGCGTCGGGGACGTCGGTGCCCAGATGGAGGACTTGGAGCCAGTCGTCGTTGAGCCGGCCGATCCAGACGACGCCTGTCCCGCCGCCGACGTCCACCCCTTTGAGTAAGTCAGCCCAGGCACAGTTCTTACCGGTAGTGCTGTCGGCGCCCAGCAGGTCAGCGGTTTCCTCGATGCCAAGACCTCGCACCCACATCGCCGTGAACGATTGGCCCATGCCGTAGTCGTGGGCCAAGTGCCACAGCCGCTCCGCATGCCTCATCGCAGTCTCCCGGTGTGGGCGGACCCCATGATCCTCATTGCCGACAGCAAACGGTATCGCGCGGAGAGGACGCGTCAGGCCGGCGCAGGGCTGGCCGGTGCCGCCGGGTGCCCCGGGTCGTCGCGGTGGAAGATGGCCAGGAGGGCGAACCAGATCAGGATCATGATTCCGGCCGGGCGCAGGTATTCCTCGGCGAGATGGGTGCCGACGAAGGAGTAGCCGCCGAGCCAGACGCCGGTGATGACGCCGACTACACGCACCGGCCAGAAACGGCTGACCAGGGAACTGGCCACGATCCAGACACCGGCGAGGACATGCCCGCCCAACCGGACCGCCCAGGCCGTGTCGTACTCGATCGCGTTGATCATCAGGATGCCCGCGAGTACGTCGAGTGCCACCCAGCCGTAGCCTGCGGCTTTGGCCCAGGGTGCCGCTTCCAGGCGCGATACCAGGAAGAGGATCGAGAGGTGGAAGAAGACGCCCAGGTATTCTCCCCACGCCACGTCCGGGTCCGTGAAGAAGGCGATCACGGCAGGGAGGAACAGAACGAGGGGTAGCAGCGCCACCAGGCGCAGGCTGGCGTAGTGCCGCCGAGAATCGAGCATGGGGGAGTCCTTGTACGTCGAGCTGTGTGGTCAGGTCGAACACTAAGAAGAAGGTGTTGATATGTCAACAGTTGGCGGCGGTGAAGCCACCGAGCTGTGGTTGCGGTGGAAGCGCGCCTACGAGACGGTCCGCGCCAACGTCGTCGCCGAAACGACTGCGGCCTCCGGCGTCTCAGAGGCGGAGCTGAGTGTCCTGGTCGCCCTGCACGAGTCCGGTGGAAGCCTGCGGCAGAACGCCCTCGCCGCCGCCCTCGGATGGGACCGGACACGGCTGTCGCACCTGCTGACACGGATGGTCAACCGCGGCTACGTGGCCCGCGCCAAACTCCAGAACGGGGTGGAGGTCACGCTGTGCCCGGAAGGCAGACACGTGATCGACGCGACGTTGCCGACCCTGGAAACGGCCACCCGGCGTCACATGCTGGACCGGCTCGGCCCGGACGACGCCAAGACGCTCAAGGCCCTCGTCGACCGTCTCCTGCCCGGCGAAGGAGGCAACTGAGGCCAAGAGGGGCGAGTCATCTTCACGTCCCGCGGGATGTGCGGGCCAGCCTTGATCTGCAACAGTGAGGCCATGACTCCTGCGACGCGGAAGCCCTGGTGGGACGAGCTTTCGATGATGCGGAGGGTGGCCGTCTTCGCGTCCCCGCCGATCTGTGTGGTGCTCGGCCTGGCCGGGTTGGTCGTCATCCGGCCCTCGGGGCTCGAACTCGCGGGGCTCCTGCTCTTGGTGGTGGCCGGGGCCGCGCTGTGCGTGAGCAACGTGCGTGACCTCGTACGGAAGAGGAGTTCGCACCTCGCTTGAAGGTGATCGACCGGGGCCGGGGTGAACGCGCGCGGCCCCGGGTGGTGAGTGGTTCCCCTCGCTGCGGGGGGCTGAAGTGGGCCGTCCGATATCCAACCAATCAAATCGTCGTCTTTATCGGGATAAATATGTTTATGTACGATGGCCTGGAATTCCTGACCGGAGGTGTCCCGTGGATTCCAGGACCAGCGTCAAGACCTTACTTGTCGCCGCGCTTATCACCGTCGCCGGTTTCGCGTTCGCCAGCCCGGCCCAGGCCGACGACGAGGTTCCCCGCGGCGGGGCGGTGCGCACCAACGGATTCACCTGGTCGAACTGACCCCAGTGCCCAGTCCGCGGCGCGTTCGCTTCGGTATTCGCTTAGAACTGTCCTAGTACTCCAGCCGCATTTAGTGATCGATGATTCGTCGCTGTCGCTGGTAATGGCAGCGGCGGGCGCGGGCTTGATGCCGACGTCGCCACTGTGACCAGCGGATTCGATGACTGGCAGGGTGCCGGGGCTGGGCAAGATGAGCATGCAGACGCCGGATCTCGTTGACGGTAAGCGGGATCAGCTCGCCGGAATCGTCACCGTTCGCACCCTCAAGCTGTGATCGTCCCTGTCGGCAGGGCCCCCTGTGTGGCCAGGCCCGAGAAAGCCTCGCCCTGCTGAGCGCCCGTTGCGCCGGGTGGGCCGGCGGCGAGGAAAGCCAGGTGAGCGTGAGCGACCATGGCCAACGTGACGTGCCGATACCAGGCCAGGTGCTTGCGGACCTGGTAATGGTCCAGGCCGACCTCGTTCTTGGTGGCCTGGAAGCATTCCTCCACGCTCCACCGCGATCCCGCCACTCGCACCAGCTCCGGCAGCGCGACCGGGCCGGTGGCCCAGCAGGTGTAGAACGCCAGCTCGCCGGAATCAGTGATGGAGCGGCGGGCCAGCAGCCACTCGGCCGGGCCGAGCGGGATCCACGCCCAGTCGTAGTAGCGGTGGCCCTTGGCACCCTGGCCGCAGGAGTAACGCTGCCACGCCTGCTCCTCCAGCGCGGCGAAGACCTCATCGGCACGCATCTTCCGGCCGGCCAGCACGATCGGGTGGTCACAGGAGACAGCGAACACGTAGCTCAAACCCCGGCTGCGGCACCGCTCACGCAACACGGGGTTGTCGCCGTAGCCCTCATCCGCGGTGAGCCAGGCGAAGGTGAGCAGCGGATCGTCGGCGGCCCGCTCGATCATCCTCCAGGCCAGCTCCGGTTTGGTCGCGAACTCCACCTGCTCCGGGATGCCGGCGTCGGTGCGCCGCTCGGGTGCGGTGAACCAGGAAGCGGGCAGATACAGTTCCCGGTCGATCAGCACCCGTTGCCGGCCGGGGTGCAGGTAGGAGGCGAACACTCCGACCTGACAGTTGGTGATCTTTCCGGCCGTGCCGGTGTACTGGCGCTGCACCCCGGCCGAGCGGCGGCCCTTCTTCTCGAACCCGGTGTCGTCGACCACCAGCACCCCGTCCAGGCACCCGAGCCGCTCGGCGACCTGGGCCCGCAGTGCATCCCGGACCGCATCGACGTCCCAGCGGGCGTGGTTGAGCAGTCGTTGCATCCCGTCGGGTGTCGCGTCTCCGGCGAACTCGGCCAGGGACCAGCCGTTCTTGCGTTCCAGCGAACTCAGCAGGCCCAGCAGGTAACCACGCGCTCTGATCCGCGGCTCACGCCGGCCGAAGAACGGTGCCACTACCTGCGCGAACAGGTCATCGAACGCATCGGCCCATACACGCGGGTCGATTTCGGCTACCGTGGCTGCCACGGCCACCGCCGATCATCTGGATTCCACACACCCACATGATCACTGCGGTGGCCGTCTCACGTCTCAGCCTCGACCAGATCGAGATCTCGAAGTGCGGCTGGAGTACTAAGAACTCGGCGGGAATTCCCGGTGGCGCTCATGCGTCCGAAAAAATAAGTGGCACGACCGCCGAGTCCGCCATTACCGTCGATGACAACGAAACGCGGGGCGGTGCCCGATCCGCCCCCTCCGGACCACAGCAAAGGAACCACGTCATGCTTCTCGCGGCCGCCGCACTCGGAGAGGAAGGGCGAGGCTATCGCCGCCCTGCCGAGCTGGGCCGCGCCCTGCATGAGGTGGCTCCTGGATGATCCTCGGAGAGGACCATTCCAGAGGCCGCCAGGTGACCACCCGGCGGCCTTTCCTTTTGCTGATTGACAATTGCACAGCGAAGCGCCATGGGCTGATGGTGAAAAGGCATCACACCTGCCTTGCAAGCAGGAGTTCGGGTTTCGAGATCCCGTCGGTCCACCAAGCCGCAGAAGCCGAACGGGTAAGGCGGCTGGCTTCCAACCAGCAGGACGGGGTTCGAGTCCCCGCTGCGGCTCTCCACGCGTCCGTAGCCCAATGGGAGAGGCGCCGGTCTTAGGAACCGGTCAGTGCGGGTTCGAATCCCGCCGGACGTACTGCGCCCCGTTCGTCCAGTGGTCAGGACACCCGGCTTTCACCCGGGAGATCGCCGGTTCGAATCCGGTACGGGGTACGGCCCCATAGCTCAATGGACGAGAGCGCCGGCCTACGAAGCCGGGTCTGGTGCAGGTTCGAGTCCTGCTGGGGTCACCTCACGCGCGAGCTGGGCATGTGGCGAGCCCACCCGGCTGTAAACCGGACGCTTCGGCTGTGGCGGTTCGACTCCGTCCTCGCGCACCGCTTTCCCGGCGCCGCCGGACCCCCATGATGCGGAGCTGAATGAGCCTGCGATAATGCGGCGAATGGATCATCGCTCTCATACGTGGATTCGGCGACGGCTGCGTTCGCTGGCGTGGCTCGAGTTGCTCAACATCCCGCTGCAGGCGATGATCTGGTTCGTCGTGGTCGGGTTTCCGCTGACGACCGTGAACATCGTGGGCTTCGGTCTGACCGCGCTTCTCCTGCTGGAGGGAGCCGCTTATTGGCGGGCCAAGCGCCGCAGGCTGGACACGGGCCGCAAAACCCTGCCCGGAGCCGGCGCTTTCACGGTCGCCCGCTGGGGCAATGTCGCCGTTCTGACCGCGGGCCTGCTCGTCATCCTTCGGGGCGTGGTCACCGATCCGGGAGTGGGAAGCTGGCCGGGTCTGGTGTTCGGCTTGTTCGCGTTTTTGGAGCACGTGAACTACTTCCACCTTCAGCTCATGTACGACACCGCCGAGGATCTCCGATACCTGCGAACGCGCGGCCTGCGCCGCGCCCATCTGGCCCGCGATCTCGCCCTCTATGCAAGAACGCGGGCATGACATTGTCGATTGACGAGATTCGTCAATCGTGCCGGCTTTTCATGGGCTTCCCGGCGCGTTCTGACGGCCGCGCCGGCTCGCCGATCCGCATGGCCCGGACTCTCAGCACTTGACCCTCGGCTCCGGCCGCGTCCACGGCCGCCTTGGACCGCGCCGGCCGCCGTATTGCGCGATCCGGCACCGCACGACGGACGTGCCTACGGCGTTGGCCGCCGAGGCCGCATCCCTTCGCGAAATCACCGAACGGCCGGCCGAGGTGACCAGGGGACCCTAGGGGCTGCCTCGGAGCGTTGACCGGCGGCGTGTCGCAGCTGCGCATCCACATCTCCGCCATCACCGACTGGCTCATCGCCCTCTGAAACACGCCCTTGCTGCTTGCCCTCCAGCGAGACGCCGGTGTGTTCGACGGGCGTCAGGGGAAGGCGCCGGACCAGCGGCGGCGCCACAGGTTCCTACGGGGCAGGGCAGCTTCACCGGCGGCGCGGCGGTTACTCGGACGTCACGGCCTCGGGCGCGGAGCGTCACGTGCGGGTTGTGCGGGCGGGGTGGGCGCCGGCATATGCGCAGGGCCCGAACCCCAGGCGGCGGGATCCGGGCCTTTCGCTGGTTCAGCGCGACCTGCTCTCCGGCTGATCTCCTGGCGCCGCACGGGGGAGTGATCTGCTTCCGGTGAAGACGAGTGCGTGGAAGGCGCTGCGGACGGCCGCGATCGGCTCGCGGTCCCGGCCGAAGTAGAGCTTGTTCGTCAGCAGGACGGCCCACCGTGACTGCTTGGCGGAGACCCACAGGGCCGTGCCGGTGAAGCCGTAGTGCACGTACACGTCCTCGTCGCCGCCGGGGCCGGGGTGCCAGAACAGGCCGCGCCGGGGAGCGAGGCCGCCGGTCTGGATCCGCAGCGACTGCGTCACCCACGCCTCCCCGAACCCGGCCCCGGGGGCGGGGTTGAGGAGGTGCCGCTGGAAGCGGGCCAGGTCGTCCAGGGTGGAGAAGACGCCGGCGATGCCGCACACGCCGCCGAGCAGACGGGCGGAGAAGTCATGGGCGACACCCTTGAGGTGGGCGCCGGACCCCGGGTCGAACTCGGTCGGAGCGCACCGCGCCCGCTCGGCGTCCGGCAGCGGCCCGAACCTCGTGCCGGTCATGCCCAGCGGCCGCCAGATCAGGCTCGCGGCGAGCCGGTCGAGCGGGGCGCCGGTGAGGTGCTCGGCGAGGAAGCCCAGGATGAGGGCGGCCCGGTCGGTGTACTCGACGGCCTCGCCGGGCGGCCGGTGCAGGGCCTCACGCAGCACTCCCTCCCGGACGGCGCGGGGGTCGGTGCCGTACGACGCCTTGAGGTTGGCCCGCAGCGGCACGCCGGCGGTATGGGTGAGCAGGTGATGTGCGGTGACCTGACCGAGCGGCCGGCCCGCGACCTCGGGCCAGAAAGTGCCCAGGGGCTGGTCCAGCGGCAGCCGCCCCTCCTCCCACAGGGCGCCGATCACGGACCACACCGCGACGATCTTGGTCAGGCTTGCGACATCGAAGATCGTCTCGCGCCGCATCGCGGACCCGGGATCGTCGGGGTCGGCCAGCCCGCGGGCTCCCCAGCCGAGCACGCCGCTCGCATCGCCGACAGCCCACACCGCCCCCGGGAAGACCTGCTCGCGCACGCCCCGCTCCAGCAGCCGGATGATCGGGTCGTAGCAGTCCATGATGCGTCCTTGCAGGCAGGCGGGCATGCACCGGCCAGCGTAACGGCCGGTCCGCGTCGGGACCGGTCCTTCAGCGCGTACCACGCCCTGGTGTCGGCGCCCAGCGACAACACGAGCGTGATCGGCGCGGCAGCGCAACCGAACGCGTACGTCAGCGCCAGGGAGCCGGATCCCCGGCCGACGGCCATCGAAGGCCCGTCACCCGATCGCCCGCAAGGCGCGGGGCGGCAGCGGCCTCAAGGGGTGAGGACGAGACGGCCGCGGAGGCCGCCTTCTGCGAGGCGCTTGTGCGCGGCGGCGACCTGCTCCAAAGGCAGGGTCCCGGCCACGCGAAGGGTGAGTGACCCCGCCTCGACCAGGGCGGCGAGCTCGGCGAGGCGGGCGCCGTCAGCGTAGATCCAGTGGGTGAAGACGCGGACGCCGCGCAGCGGAGGCGGCGCCGCTCCGGCCACGAGCGCGGCGAAGGCCCCATGCGACCGGACCGCGTCGAGGGCGGCCGCGCCGGTCAGGGCGGCGTCCAGCGCAGCGTGCACGCCGCCGGGAACGAGGGCGCGAACGGCCTCGCCCAGCCGTGCCGTACGCGGCACGAAGAGATCGGCTCCGAGCTCGCGGACGAGCGGCTCGTCGCCGGCTCCGGCGACCGCGATCACCCGGATGCCGCGCGCGGCGGCGAGCTGGGTCGCGAAGCCGCCGACGGCGCCGGCCGCCCCGGTCACCAGCAGCGTCTGCCCGGGGCTCAGGCCGAGGCCGTCGAGCGCCTGCGCGGCGGTGAGCCCGTTCAGGGGAAGTGTGGCGGCCTGTACGGGCGAGACGCCCGCGGGTGCGGCCGTGACCGCGTCCGCATCGAGCACGACCTGGTCGGCCTGGGCGCCGAGCGGGACGTCCAGCCGGTCGGACAGGCCGATCACCCGGTCTCCGGGCTCGATCCCGGTGACTCCCGGGCCGACCTCCTCGACGGTTCCCGCGACGTCCCACCCGAGGCCCACCACGTCCCGCGCCGACATCAGGCCCGCCTCGGCGAGCGCACCCGACCGGGTGGCCAGATCGACAGGATTGACGGTCGCGGCCTCGACCCGGATCCGCACCTGTCCTTCTCCCGCGACCGGCACCGGAACCTCCGCGACTTCCAGGACCTCGGGCCCGCCGAACGAACGGACGACGACTGCACGCATGAAGATCTCCTCATCACGAAAAGTCGGAACTTGAGGAAGACCGTATGGAGACTTACTCTCTGTTGGGAAGTACGTACCTGAAGGTGCGTACCGTACGGAATGGAGAGCGATGACCACCCGCACCGCCGCCCAGCAGCGCGAGCAGGCGCGCATCGCCTACGACGCCTACCTCGCGACCTGCCCGACACGTCAGCTTCTCGACAGGATCGGCGACAAGTGGGTGGGTCTCGTGCTCACCGCCCTCGCCGATGGTCCCCAGCGCTACAGCGGCCTGTCGCGGACCATCGCCGGCGTCAGCGAGAAGATGCTCACCCAGACCCTGCGCACCCTCGAACGCGATGGCCTGGTCTCCCGGTCGGTCACGCTCTCCGTCCCGGTACGGGTCGACTACGCCCTCACCCCGCTGGGCAGAAGCCTGCTGCCCGTGATGCAGGCCATCAAGGACTGGGCCGAGACGCACATCGACGAGGTCACCGCCGCCCGCGCCGCCTACGACGAGCGCGAATCAGGTGAGCGGCAGGAGCACCTGCCATAGCTCCGAAGCCAGGTCCGCGCCGCCTGGTCATGGCGCCGCACCGGGAAGGCGGGCAGGCGCAGTTCCCGCGGCGTCCGCTGCCGGAGAGCGGCACCGGGATGGCCGCCGTCTGCACCTGGCCCGCGACGCGGCCACCACGTCGGCCGCCTACCGCCGCGCCTACCGAGGCCGCCCGCAACCGCCCGGCCGAGACCGTCACTGAGGCTCCGGCCCGGTGTCAGGACTCGCGCACGACGAGGTGGCCCGCCACCACATGGCGGCCCGGCTGCGGATGCCCGTCGATCGCGGCGATCAGCAGCTCGGCGGCCCGGCGGCCGATCTCCTCCAGCCCCAGGTCGACCGTCGTCAACGGTGGCCGCGCGGCCTCCGCCACCAGGGCCCAGTTGTCCACGCCGACGACGCCGACCTGCATGGGCAGGGAGACCCCGGCCTCGCGCAGCCCGTCGGTGACGCCGCGGGCCACCACGTCGTTGCCGCAGAAGACGCCGTCCACGTCGGGGTGGGCGCGCAGCAGCTGGGCGGCGGCGAAGCGCCCCCACGCTTCGGTCCAGCTGCCGAAGTAGGGCTCGCCCACGAGCCGGAGGCCGTGCCCGGCCAGCGCTTCGATCGTGGCGTCTGCGCGTTCGCGGGCCGAGGCGTGGGAGTGCGGGCCGGTGATGTGGGCGATGCGGCGGCGGCCGGTCTTGACGAGGTGGTCCACGGCCAGGCGCGCGGCGCCGCGCTCGTCGCTGACGACGTTGCAGTCGTCCGGGTCGCTGCTCGGCGCGAGCGCGTACACGACGGGGACGGGCAGGTCGCGGCCCAGAGGGCGGCGCTCGTCGGTGCGCCGCCCGGCCACGATGATGCCGTCGACCCGGCGTTCGAGCAGCTTGCGCAGGTGGTGCTGCTCGCGGATGGGGTCGTCGCGGCTGTCGCACAGAAAGGCGATCATCTCGCCGGCGGCGAGCGAGTCCTCGGCGCCGCGCATCACGGGGATGCTGAAGCGGCCGTAGCTGTCGGTGGTGATGATGCCGACGGTGAACGTACGCCCGGACAGCAGGCTGCGCGCGTTGGTGTTGGGGGCGAAGCCCAGCTCCTCGGCCGCGGCGCGCACCCGGGCCCGGGTCTCCTCGCGGAGGTTGCCACGGCCGTTGAGCGCCTTGGACGCGGTGCCCAAGGACACGCCGGCCCTGGCGGCCACGTCCGCGATGCCGACGCGGCGGCCCGCGGCCTGGGGAGAAAGATCCTCGGTCATGTGCTGTTCTTCGTCGTCGATGGCGGGGCTGCGTGATCACAACCGTAAGCCGGAAACACGTGATCTCGTCTAGGAAAATTTTCCTCAACCGTACACGTGTGTGATGCTCCGCGATAGGCCGTGCCGAACGCCAGGATGCCGGTCGGAGCCTCAGATGGCCACTGTGAGCTGTTGTTTTCGCGGCGTCATGGCGCTCGGGTCTTGACCGGTTCAACGGCACGGTCCTATGTTGACGAACGGGAAAAGGTTTCATTCATGTTTCCCGGCGGTGTTGCCGCCCTCACGTTCCCGTCCATCCGCGATTGATCCCGACGTCACCGTGCGGCGGTGGTTCGGCGTCAGCAGCGACCCGGTCGACCGCTCCACGATCTCCACGAGAGGCAACAGCAGAACGTGCACACCCAAGACGCGCCGCCCCGAACCCGGATCCCGGGCCCGGCCGTACCGCGTAGGCCAGCGCGACTTGCCCCCATACCGCTGGACGCGGCGAAGCCGGACCCCGCGTCCCTGCTCGGCGGCTGGCAGGAGCTCAACGCCACGGCCACCATCCCGCACTGCGTCGACAACGTCGAGCGGACCTCCGCCATCGAGAACTTCCGCCGCCTGGCCGCGGCGGGCGAAGACGGGCCGCAGGGCACGTTCAAGGGGCCGTGGTTCGCCGACTCCGACCTGTACAAGACGCTTGAGGCCATCGGCTGGGAGGCCGGGCGCAGCGGCACCGGCCGCTGGGCGGACCTGCTCACGGAGCTGGCCGACCTGCTCGAACGCGCGCAGGCCCCCGACGGCTACCTCAACACCTACGTGCAGGGCACCGGCAGGGAGCCGTTCACCGACCTCGAGTGGACCCACGAGCTCTACTGCGCGGGCCACCTCATCCAGGCGGCCGTGGCCCTGCACCGAGGCGGCGGCGACGAACGCTTCCTCGCGATCGCCCGCCGCGTCGCCGACCTCATCGTGCGCGAGCTCGGCGAGGACGGCCGCCCGCTCATCGACGGCCACCCCGAGATAGAGACGGCCCTGGTCGAGCTGTACCGGGAGACGGGGGAGGAGTCCTACCTGCGCGCGGCCGAGCTGCAGATCGAACGCCGCGGCCACCGCTCGCTCGGCGCCGGCCGCTTCGGCTCGCAGTACTTCCAGGACCACCTGCCGGTACGGGAGGCGACCGAGGCGATCGGGCACTCGGTCAGGCAACTCTACCTGGCCGCCGGCGTCACCGACGTCTACCTGGAGAACGGCGACGAGACGCTGCTGGAGGCGATGGAACGCCTGTGGGACAGCGCCTTCGGCACCAAGATGTACATCACCGGCGGGCACGGCTCCCGGCACCGCGACGAGGCGTACGGCGACCCGTACGAGCTGCCCCCCGACCGCGCCTACGCCGAGACCTGCGCCTCCATCGCGGCCCTGCAGTGGTGCTGGCGGATGCTGCTGGCCACGGGCAAGGCCCGCTACGCCGAGGAGATGGAGCGCGCGCTGCTGAACGCGATCGCCGCCTCCATGGACCACACCGGCACCGCGTTCTTCTACTCCAACCCGCTCCAGCTGCGCACCGGGCACGACGGCTCGCACGAGGACGCGCCCAGCGAGCGCCTGCCCTGGTACAACTGCGCCTGCTGCCCGCCGAACCTGGCCCGCCTGCTGGCCTCGGCCGGCGCCTACACGGCCACGTCCGGCCCCGACGGGCTGCAGCTGCACCTGCTCACCGCGGGCACGTTCACCGGCCGGAACATGAGCGCCGCCGTCGAGACCGGCTACCCGTGGGACGGCGACGTGCTGGTCACGGTCAGCGGCGCCGGCGAGCTGGCCGTCCGGGTGCCGTCCTGGGCCGAGGGCGCCACCGCCACCGTCACCGGAGGGCGCGTGCTCGCCGAGCCGGTTCCCGGCGACTACCTGCGCGTGGCCTGCGACGACGGCGCCACCGTGCGCCTGACGCTGCCGATGACGCCGCGCCTGGTGCGCGCCGACGAGCGCGTGGACGCCGTACGCGGCTGCGCGGCCGTCCTGCGCGGGCCGATCGTGTACTGCGTCGAGCAGGCCGACCTGCCCGAAGGCGTCCTGGTCGAGCAGCTCCGCCTCGACACCGCCGCCCCGATCACCGAGGAGCGCACCCCCGGCGACCTCACGCCCGTCCGGCTGCGCCTGTCCGGCACGATCCAGCCGCTGGGGACGGAGCTGTACGGCCCGTACGGCCAGGCCCCCGCCGCCCGCACCCCGATCACCTTCACCGCCATCCCCTACCACGCCTGGGCGAACCGCGGCCCAGGAGCCATGCGCGTGTGGATCCCGACCGCCTGACCCTCCATCCACCCCCCTCCACCCCCTGCCGGGCCTCGCGCGGGAAGCGGCCCGGCTCACCGCCCGCACGCGGCGCGGGCAGAAAGCGAAGTCACCATGAGAACCACGAGGCTCGCGGCCCTGGCGGCCGCTCTCGCGATCGCCGTCTCGGCCTGCGGGGGCGGCGACGCAGGCCAGACGTCGGCGGCCGGCGACAAGCCGACCGGCACCGCCACCCTCTGGGTACGCGACAGTGCCAAGGGCTTCATCAAGCTCCTCACCGACCAGTACAACAAGACGCACGAAGGCAAGGTGACGGTCACCATCGTGCCGTCGGGCAACTTCGTGCAGAAGTTCGGCACCGCCGCCGCCTCCGGAGCGGGACCGGACATCACCTCGATCGACCTGGTGTTCGCGCCGTACTTCGCCTCCAAGGGCGTCTTCGAGGACCTCACCCCGGTGCTGAACTCGCTGAGCTGGAAGGACGGGCTCAGCGAGGCGCACAAGAAGCTCGCCGTCTACGAAGGCAAGACCTACGCGCTGCCGTTCACCGCCGAGGCGTCGGTCACCTTCTACAACAAGGACCTGTTCAAGAAGGCCGGACTCGACCCCGACAAGCCGCCTGCCAACTACGCAGAGATGCTGGAGGCGGCGCGCGCGATCCGCAAGCTCGGCAGCGACTACTACGGCTTCACCATGGCCGGGCAGTGCGGCGGCTGCAACGTCTTCGAGTTCGCCCCGCATGTGTGGGCCAGCGGCGGGAAGATCCTGTCCGACGACGGCAAGACCGCGATGTTCGACAGCCCCGAGGTGACCGACGCCCTGGCCTTCTACCGCCAGATGTGGACCGAAGGGCTGATGCCTCCCTCGGCCAAGACCGACGGCGGCACCGTGCAGCCGCAGTCCTTCCAGAGCGGCAAGGTCGGCATGGTGAACCTGGGCGCCTTCTTCGTGCAGACGCTGGTGAAGGACAAGAAGTTCGACTTCGGCGCCACGCCCATCGTCGGCAAGGAGGGCGGCACCGCCTCGTTCGCCGGCGGCGACCTCATCGGCGTCGCCAAGAGCGCCAAGAACAAGGCCGTGGCCTACGACTTCGTCAAGTGGGCCACCGGCGAGGAGGCGCAGACCATCCTGGCCGAGAACGGCATCGTCCCGATCCGCACCGACCTCATCGACAAGATCTACGCCCCGCTCGACCCGCGCTACAAGGTGCTCGGTGACGCGATGGCCGCCGGGCAGACCCCGTACAGCGTGGTCGAAAACGCGATCATCAACGACAACAACGGCCCGTGGGCCAAGATGATCAACCAGGCGGTGTTCGGCACCGGCGACATCAAGGCGGCGCAGGACGCGGCCAAGCAGGCCGCCCAGCAGATCATCGACCAGGGCTGAGGACCGATGCCCGCCGCGGCGCCGGGCCGCCGCGGCGGGATGCACCACATCGGCCGAGCCGGCCGGAGGAGGGCCGCATGACCGAGACCGCAATTCCGAACGTGACGCCGGGCTCGCCGGACACCGCGGCGGCGACGCGGCCGCGCGGGCCCCGGCTGTCCATCAGACGGCGCCGCCAGCTGCTGGGGATGGCCGTGGTGGCGCCCGCCCTGACCGTCGTCACCGTGTTCTTCCTCATCCCGCTCGTCATGACGTTCTGGATGTCGCTGCACGAGTGGCCGCTGCTCGGCGACCACCAGTTCGTCGGGCTCGCCAACTACGTCAAGGCGCTGGGCGACGCCGAGTGGCTGAACGCCATCCGCTTCACCCTCGAGTACACGGCACTGATCACGCCGATCCTGTTCATCGCCGGCCTGGCGCTCGCCCTGCTCGTCCATCGCCGGAGCCGGGCGGCGCGGGTCTTCCAGTCGGTGTTCTTCCTGCCCGTGGTGATCGGCTTCGCGGCGGCCGCGTACCTGTGGCTCTACCTCGCCCAGCCGGGCCTCGGCCCGCTGTCGGACCTCGCCGTGCGGTTCGGGCTCGGCAGCCGCGACACCAACTGGTTCGCCACCGCCACCAGCGGCCTGCTCATCGTCACCGCGATGGTGGTGTGGAAGGTCACCGGCATGCAGATGCTCCTGCTGCTGTCGGGCCTGCAGTCGATCCCGGGCGAGCTGACCGAGGCGGCGCGCATCGACGGCGCGGGCCGCTGGAAGGTGTTCAGGCACGTCACGCTGCCGCTGCTGCGGCCGACCCTGGCGCTGGTGCTGGTCTTCTCCGTGGCCGGCTCGCTGCTCGCGTTCGACCAGTTCTACATCATGACCAGCGGCGGGCCGTCCAACGGGACGATCACCGCCGTCTACCAGATCTACCGCACGTCGTTCATCAACTTCGAGCTCGGCTACGGCGCCGCGCTGTCGGCCATGCTCATGGTCGTGCTCGCCGCGGTCAGCGCCGTGCAGATGCTCCTGCTGCGCAACTCGGACCACTCATGAACCTCATCGCCGACGTCCGCAGGACGCTTCCGCGCGCCGCCTGGTGGGCCGCATGCCTGTGCGTCTCCGTCGTCATCCTCTACCCGCTGTACACGATGCTGTCGCAGTCGCTGAAGACACCGGCCGAGGCGACGGAGAACCCGCCCACCCTCTACCCGCACAGCCTCTCGCTGGAGAACTACGCCGCACTCGGCGACACCGGCCAGGTCGGCCTCTGGCAGCACGTCGGCAACAGCCTCATGGTCGCCGCCGGCGCGACCCTGCTGACCGTGGTGCTCGCCACGCTCGCCGGCTACGGCTTCGCCAAGCTGCGCTTCCGCGGCAGCGGGGTGCTGTTCTTCGTCATCCTCATCACGTTCATGATCCCGTTCCAGGCGATCATCACGCCGCTGTTCTCCATCCTGCACGGCATGGGGCTGAGCAACACGCTGCTCGGGCTCATCCTCGTGTACGCGACGTTCCAGCTGCCGTTCGGCATCTTCCTGATGCGCAACAGCTTCGCCGCCCTGCCGCCGAGCATCGAGGAGGCCGCGCTCATGGACGGCTGCGGCCTCGTCGGCGCCATGACGCGGGTGCTGCTGCCGGTCGCGATCCCCGGCGTGATCAGCACCGCGCTGTTCACGTTCTTCGCCTCGTGGAACGAGTTCTTCGCGGCGCTCATCCTCGTCACCGATGAGGCCAAGTTCACCCTGCCGGTGACGCTGACCGTGCTCGCCTCTAACCAGCTCGGCACCCTCAACTGGGGGCTCACCCAGGCCGGCGTCGCCGTCACGGCCGTCCCGTGCATCGTGCTGTACCTGCTGCTGCAGCGGTACTACGTCACCGGCCTCATCGCGGGCGCCGTCAAATGAGATCCGAGAAAGGCCCGGTGCGATACTCGGAGATCAGATGAGTACCGCACGCGTCACCCGCACCGCCCTGACCGGAGGATGGACGCTCGAGCCGGGCGCGGCCGGCCGCTTCCCCGAGCACGTACGCGCCCACGGCCCCATCCCCGCCACCGTCCCGGGCACCGTCCACACCGACCTGCTCGCCGCCCGCCTCATCGACGACCCCTACCTCGACGACAACGAACGCACCCAGGGCTGGATCGGCGCCGCCGACTGGACCTACCGCCACGAACTGCGCTGGCGGCCCGACGGCAGCGACCGCCAGGAACTCCTCTTCCAGGGCATCGACACCGCCGCCGCCATCACGCTCAACGGGCACCTCCTGGGCACGACCAGGAACATGCACCGAAGCCACCGCTTCGACGTCACCGGCCTGCTGCGCGCCGGCGCCAACGAGCTGACCGTCGCGTTCACCTCCTCGATCAGGGCCGCCGACGCCGCCAGCGTCGAGATCGGCTACCGCCCCCACACCAACCACCACCCGTACAACGCGATCAGGAAGATGGCCTGCGCCTTCGGATGGGACTGGGGCATCGACACCTCCACCTGCGGCCTGTGGCGGCCGGTCGTGCTGGAGACCTGGTCCGTCGCGGCGCTGTCCGAGCTGCGGGTGGCGGGTATCGTGCGCGACGGCGTCCCCACCGCTGTCGTCAACGCGGCCGTCGAACGCACCGCCGGCGGCGCCGGCCTGGCGCTGCGCGTCACGCTCGCCGGCCGCGAGACCGTGCATCCCCTGACCGGCGAGCAGGCCACGATCGAGCTCGCCGTCCCGGACGCCGCGCTGTGGTGGCCGCGCGGGCACGGCGACCCCGCCCTGCACGACCTGCGCGTGGAGCTGCTGCACGACGGCGAGATCCTCGACGCGCAGGAGCGCCGCATCGGCTTCCGCACGGTCGAGCTGCAGACCGAGCCGGACGAGCACGGCACGCCGTTCCGCATCGCCGTCAACGGCGAGGTCGTGCTGATCCGCGGCGCCAACTGGATCCCCGACGACGCCTTCCCCCACCGCGTGGACCGGGCGCGCTACGCCCACCGGCTCGACCAGGCCGAGTTCGCCCGCATCAACCTGCTGCGGGTCTGGGGCGGCGGCATCTACGAGCAGGAGGACTTCTACGCCGAGTGCGACGCGCGCGGCATTCTGACCTGGCAGGACTTCCTCTTCGCCTGCGCCGCCTACGCCGAGGAGGAGCCGCTGTGGCCGGAGATCGAGGCCGAGGCACGTGAGGCCGTGGCCCGGCTCGGCGCGCACCCCTCCCTGGTGCTGTTCAACGGCAACAACGAGAACCTGTGGGGACGCCAGGAGTGGGGCTGGGACGCCGGGCTCGACGGGCGGACCTGGGGCGAGCGCTACTACTACGAGCTGCTCCCGGCCATCGTGGCCGAGCTCGCCCCGCACGTGGCGTACACGCCGGGCAGCCCGTTCAACCCCGCGCGGGAGGAGCGGCAGAACGATCCCGTCCACGGGACCGTCCACATCTGGGACGTCTGGAACGAGAAGGACTACCGGCACTACCGTGACTACCGGCCCCGCTTCGTGGCGGAGTTCGGCTGGCAGGGCCCGCCCACCTGGGCCACGCTCACCGAGTCGATCTCCGACGACCCGCTGACGCCCGAGTCGCCGGGCATGCTCGTCCACCAGAAGGCCGCGCGCGGCAACACGAAACTCACCAACGGCCTCCTCCCGCACTTGAAGCTGCCCCGTGACATGCGCGACTGGCACTGGGCCATGTCGCTCAACCAGGCCGCCGCCGTCCGCACCGGCATCGAGTGGTTCCGCTCGCTCACCCCGCTGTGCGCGGGCACCGTGGTGTGGCAGCTCAACGACTGCTGGCCCGTCACGTCCTGGGCGGCGGTGGACGGCTACGGCCGCCGCAAGCCGCTGCTGTACGCGCTCCGCCAGGCCCACGCCGACCGCCTGCTCACCATCCAGCCGGACGGTGATGGGCTGGTGCTGACCGCCGTGAACGACACCGCCGAGCCCTGGCGCGGCACGCTCACGCTGGAACGCCGCCGCTACGACGGGACCGTGCCGGCCACCGAGACCGCCCGGCTCGACATCCCGGCGCGCGGCACCGCCCGCCACGCCTGCGGCCCGCGCCTCGCCCTGCCCGGAGACGCCGCCGGCGAGCTGCTCGTCGCCACCTTCAGCGGGGCCCGCGCGCACTGGTTCTTCACCGACTACCGGGACTCCGCCCTGCACGCGCCGGAGACCGAGGTCACCGCCGAGCGCACCCCGGACGGGTGGGCGGTGACGATCCGCGCCGCCACCCTCGTCCGCGACCTCGTGCTGCTCGCCGACGCGCTCGACCCGGACGCGGTCGCCGAGGACGGCCTCGTCACGCTCCTGCCGGGGGAGAGCGTCACCATCGCCGTCCGGGGCGCCGTGGACGCCCGCCCGGACGCGTTCGCCGCCCCGCCGGTGCTCCGGAGCGCGAACGACCTGGTGGCCGCTCAGCCGTAGCGGTACGCAGGCCCCGTCATCGGTGATCCGGCTCGTAGGCTCACGCGTATGGCGAAGCAGGAAGTCGGAGCCGCGAAGACCAGGAAGGCGTCCGAGATCGGCGGCCGCGCGTACTACGCGTGCTTCGCGCGGGGCGGCCGCCCCCACACCCTGCTGGACTGCTGGTTCGAGGACGAAGACGGGGACCGCGACAACTGCGACTGGGTCAACATCAAGACCGGCGAGGGGCCGTGGCCGTACGTCCGCAAAGGCGAAGTGATCACGCCGGAAGACCCGTGACGGGACCTACCGCGCGGGCCCGCGGACGTACCTGCCCGTCGACCAGGACCTCAGTGGCAGGGGTGCGATACCCGTCACCCTCCATCGTCGCGAGCGGCTTCGCCTCCGGCTCGCCCGGTTCGACCATCCCGGCGAGCAGCTGGGGGGCACCGCGTCACGGTCGCGCAGCAGGGCGCGGAAGAGGTGCTCGGCGCCCACGTACGCGTGGCCCATGGAACGCGCGACGCGCGCCGCCTCCTCGACGGCGGCCTCGTACCGAGGCGTCGGCGTGGGGCCGCCGGACCCTCGTGGCCGGTCATGTGCGGCGCTTGCCGTAGGTGCCGGCCGTCAGCGAGACGCCGAGCGCCGCCAGAGCCACCTGGATGCCCAGCTCGATCCAGTCGACGCCCGAGGTGTCGGCGACGCCGAGAACGGTGGCGATCGCGGTGCCGATCAGGGCCGCCACCAGGCCGATCACGATCGTGAGCCAGATCGGGATGCGCTGCCGTCCGGGGATGACGAGCCGCCCGAGCGCGCCGATGACGATGCCGACGATGAGGCCGGAGAAAATGCCGGTGATCTCCACGCGTCTACCTCCCGAGTCCCACACGTGCGTCTGCTCTGGGAACGAACGCCGCCCCGGCGCGGTTCCTGCACGGCCGGTCACGAAGGGGCGTTGCGCCGCTCGTAGTCCGCGAAGCCGTCGCCGACCGTGGTGATCGTCTGCTCGTGCCGGAAGTACGGAACGCCGAACAGGGGAGTGTCGCGCAGCCCCTCCCACAGGTCGTACCAGTCGCCCATGTCGGTCGTGGTGACCACGGCGACGTCGGTGGGGCTCGCGCTCCACGCCTCGGCGTCGAACCAGTCGAGCCGGGTGGTGCCGGCGTACCGCTCGAGCAGCGGCCGTACGTGCCGCTCGATCACGGCCCCGCGCTCGCTCCTGGTCAGCGCCAGCCAGGCGGGCAGCGCCGTGAAGTGCAGAAAGATCGTGTACGTCCGGCCGGCGCCGCCCTTTCCTGTAACAGGTGCTTCACTCATGGGTCGGCATTGAAACATGTAACACCTGCTACAGTCAACGCGTGGCGCGAGCGGCGGACCAGGAGAAACGCAGGCGGCTCATCGAGGCGGCCATCGACCACCTCGACCGGCACGGCGTCGCCGAGTTCTCGCTACGGCGGCTCGCCGAGGCCATCGGCACGAGCGCCCGCATGCTCGTCCACTACTTCGGCACCAAGGAGAACCTCCTGAGCCAGGCGCTGGCCGCCTCCCGCCCCGACGTGCCCGCCCTGTTCGGCACCGTCCGCGATGCCGCCGGCCTGCGCGAGGCGGCCTTCGCGCTCTGGCAGGACAGTGCGGAGGGCGCCCAACGCCGCAACGTCAAGCTGCTGCTGCAGACGATGGCCCTCGCGACCGCACCAGGCCACCACTACCGGCCGTTCGTCCAGGAGGCGGTGACCGCATGGGTGACGCCACTGGCCGCCGCCTTCGTACGCATCGGCCTTGACGAGGCGGAAGCCGAGGCCCGCGCGACCGCCCTGGTGTCAGGGCTCCGCGGCCTGCTCCTCGACCGCTACGCCACCCACGACACCACCCGCACCGACGCCGCCGCCCAAGCCCTCATCAACGCCCTCCTGCCCCCGCAATAGGCGACCGCCAAAACCCCCGCGATAGGTGGCCGGCGAAAGCCCCCGCGATAGGTAGCCGGGAAAAGCGTGATAGCCGCCCTTGCGCACACCCGAAAAGCGAGGTCAGATTTCAGCGAGAAATGCTCGCCTGATGTGCGCCAGCCCTCGTCACACCGCTGCTTTCAGCGTTATCGCGCGAGTTCACGGTCCGTTTCGAACGGACGAAATCACCACGAGGGAAAAGATATGGATCTCCAGCTTTCCGGCAGGGTCGCGGTCGTCACCGGCGCCTCCAAGGGCATCGGCCTGGCCGTCACCCGTACCCTCCTCTCCGAGGGCACACGTATCGTGGCCGCTTCACGGAAGAGCACCCCCGAGCTGGACGCGCTCAGCGGCGCGGCCGACATCATCGCCGCCGCGATCGGCGCCGACCGCGACAGCGTCCTCGACAAGGCCGCACCCGAGATGATGAAGCCGGTCACCGGCCGTCTGATCGCCCCCCAGGAGGTCGCCGACGTGATCGCCCTGCTCGCCTCACCCCGCTCGGCCGGCACGACCGGCGCCGACTTCGCCGTCGATGGCGGCCTCCTCAAGCAGATCTGACGAGCCCTGCCGTCCGGTGCCGGCTGCTTTCGGCGAGACCCGAAAGCTCGGGGGATGGGGCGGATGAAAAGCGCCCCGGCGCCAGAGCCGAACACCTCTCGGCTGCTTGAGGATTCTCCACGTCATGAAGGCGACGCGTCATCAGCGCCCAGATCCTCCAGCAGGGCCGGCAGGAGCGTCTCCTCGTGGATGGCGAGGTCGTGCCGGCGCATGGCCTCCATGAGCTCCGGCTCCCAGGGAGTGGGGACCGGGGTGCCGGTGAGGGTGAGCACGGAGTCCGCCGCCAGGGCGGCCGCGGCCTCGACGTAGTCGCCGGTCCGCATCCGCCACGGCTCCACGCCGATCGAGAACAGACGCGCCGCGATCGCCACGCCCGGCCAGTCGAAATCGCCGTGGTAGCGGACACGTGCGCCGTCGTCCACGAGCCGGCGCACGACCTCCCAGGCCGCGAGGGACGGATTTCCCGCGAGGCACACCATGGGAGTGGTGACGCCGGCTCGCGCCGCGGCCTGCAGCACCTGCGGGTTCTCGCAGGCGAACACCTCGGCGCCGGGCGCGGCCAGGCGTTCCCCGAGCGCGGCGCCGCGCAGCTCGTGCAGGGTCAGGTGGGTCGCCAGGCCCATGCCGGCGCGGGCACGCATCATCTCCGGCCAGGGACCGGTACCGGGAGGACGGAGACGGAAGACCAGGGCGGTCCCCGAGACGAGATCGGGGGTGACGCCCAAGCGGATCCACAGCTCGCGCCGCTCCTCGGCGGTGCCGGGGGTGGCGACGCCGAACGCGGCCGCGGCCGCGCGGAGCAGGAGCGATGCGGTGAGTTCGCCGTCGTCCAGGCCGTGCGCGTCGCCGAGGCAGCGCCCGGCGAGCTCGGCCAGCTCCCAGCCGGGCCTGGGCACGACGGCGGTGTCGAAGACCTCCGCCGCGGCGCATTCGCGCAGCACCGCTGCGAACCGGGGGATCGCCGTCGAGGCGGCGTCGATGCCGGCTCTGGTCAGGATCCCCGAGCGGCGCACCCCCTCGACGAACGCCGGAGCCCAAGCGGCGCCGGCGAGGCCGGCGGACGCGAGGGCGGCGTCCAGGCGCTGCCAGATGCCCGCCCACGAGGCCCTGGTCTGCTCGCGGGCGGCCCTGCGGTCGACCAGGTCGCCGCCGGTGAGCTGGGCCACGACGGTGACCAGGCCCGCTTCGGCGGCCGAGCCTCGCAGCACCTGATCGAGCACGGGCAGGGAGACGCGGACCCGGCCCGCGGTGATCGTCCGGCCCAGCAGTCCGGAGAGCAGGGCCGCGCCATCGTCCTCCAGCGTCACGGCGACCGTTCCGGTGACGGCGAGCCCTGCGCGTTCCAGCTTCGTCCGGACGGCCGTCCACAGCGGAGCCAGGCCGGCGTGCGAGAGATAGCGGCGCGTGCGCTCAGGGAGGGCAGGAGCGGCGGTGGACGGGTTCATCGGGCGGCTCGCAGATGCCGGTTACGGCCGTCCCAGTGGATGTGCGTGGTCACGGCGGCCGTCCCTTCCCCTCGCCTGATCTCGTAGCAGTCCAGAGCCGGGACCTGGGCGAAGAATCCCCAGAGCGCGTGGCCCGTCATGGCGAAGTCCAGGTCGAGCCGGACGAGCAGCCCCAGCAGTTCGCCGATGGTGGGGTCGTCGACTTTGGCGAAGGCGTCGTCGAGCAGGATGAGGCGCAGCGCCTTCTTGGTGTCCGGCAATCCGGACAGATACGCGTCGACGGCGGCGAACAGCGTCACGTACGACACGAACCGCGTCTCGCCCTGGCTCAGCTTGGCCCGCCTGCTGATCTTCCGTTCCCGGCCCGGCTCGGGACCGGTGATGATGACCTCCACCTCATGCCACGCCCGGTAGTCCAGCGAGGACCGCAGGTGGGCCGCGTACCCGGCGGTCGGGTCCGTGGCGAACTCCTCATCGACGCGGGCCTTGAGCAGGTCGGTCAGCTCTTTCGTCTGTTCGGGGGAGCGGACGTCGTCGGCGACGGCCACGAGCGCGCGGATGCGCTCGACGGTGGGCCCGGCGTGCCCGGCGAGGCTCCAGCGCAGCCGGACGCCGATGCCGTGGCTGGTGCTGATGCCGCTCAGACTCGCGTTCATCGCCTTGATGAGGGTCTCGGCCTGCAGCAGGCGCCGGCGGAGCTCCTCGGCGACGCCTCCGAGGACGAACTCGGTGAAGACCCTCCGCTCCCGATCGCTCAGCGCGAGCCGGCCCTCCTCGCACTGGCGGCTCAGCTCGGCCGCGGCTTCCGGCAGTGAACGCTCACCGCTTCCGTCGACGATCGCGATCAGCCTGACGCCGTCGTTCACCGTGGGGATCACATCGAAGCCGCCGGAAAGCTCGCGTTCGGCCTTCTGCTGCGCGTGGATGAGCGCGTTCTCGTCGATGGCCGGGCCATGCCGCTTCAGCGCCGTCAGCAGGGCCTGGACGGCGCTCTTGACAGCGGCGGGCTCGGCGTCGGCCGGCGGAAGATCCGGGTGCGGCGGCATATCCGCCGCGGCGGCCACCCCGGGCAGCGCCAGCCGGCGGGCGAGCCGGTGGACGGCGCCGGCGAGCGAGCGTCGTTCGCGTGCGGCGCGCTCGTGCGCCGCACGCGCTTCAGCCTCGGCGGTGCCCTTCTGCTCGGCCAGCATGGCGATGCGCTTACCCACCTCGGTCAGCTCGCGGCGGCACGTGGCGAGCTCGGCTTCGGCGGCGTTCAGCTGGGCGTGCACCTCGTGGGCCGCCGCTTCGATGCCGGTTCGCATCGCGGCGACCGCGGATGCCTCTTTGTGCCAGTCGGCCCACTGATCCTCGGCCGCGGCCTCGGCTTCGCGTCGTTGATCGCGGGCGGCGCGCGTCCGCGCCGCGGCTCTGGCGTGCAGGTCGGCACGGTGCCGCAGCTCCCCGATGAGCCGGCGGGTGGCGCCGCACCGCTCTTCGGCCCGCCGGAGCAGCTCGCGTACGGCGTCGAGCGCGTCCACGGTGACGGGCAGGCCGAAAATCGCGCACGCCTCGCGGTGGGAGGAGACCGCCTGCGTCCATTCGTGGCGCAGTCTGGCCGCCTCTTCCCGGGCCTTGCGGCTCGCCTCCTCCGCCTTCTTCACCCGCTTGAGCGCCCTCTGCAGCGCGTCGCGCCTGCTCTGGACCGGCCGGCTGCGCGGAGCCGATCGGATGTGCGTCTCCAGTGCCCGCAGGTCGAGGTCCAGCTCCTGCCGCCTGGCGGCGCGCGCGGCGGCCGCGTCCGCCAGAGCGGCCAGGGAGCGGTCGATCTCGGCGAGCCGTTCCGCCCGCGCCGCGGCGCGGGCCGCGGCGCCGATGTGGCGGGCCGCCGCCGTGCGGTGGAGTCCCGTCAGCGGCCCGTTGCCCCAGGCGCCGTCGGCGTCCACCCAGGTCGGATGGTCACGATCACCCCAGGAGATCCGGCTGAGCACGTCCCGGACCAGCTCCACCGGCACAGGTGCGTCGGCGTCGACGACGAGTGCCTCCGTCAGCGGGTGGGCGGCCACCGGGCCGTGGGGGCTCACCAGAAGCCGGCCGTCGGAGGCGACGACGCTTCCCGCCCTGGTGATCGTCGCGGTCAGCAGACCCGACGCCAGCAAGGCACCTTCAAGGCCGGCGCGCTGGTCCTCGTCGAGGTGGGCGGCGAAGTCGAGGACGCGCCACAGAGGCACCTCGTCAGCGGACGGGGGACGTGTCCAGTGCGGCCGTGGAGGCTCGGGATCGCGTGCGGCGCGCAGCGCCTCGCGCTCGGCCTCCAGCTGATCGCGCCGTTCGTCGTCCGCCTGCTGCGCGGCGTCCAGGAGCGCGCGGGAACGGGACAGCTTGTCGCGTACGCCGATGGCGGCTTGTGAGGCGACATGGTCGAGCTCGGCCAGGAGCTCCCCTGTCTCATCGGGTTCGCCGGTGTCGCCGGGGACGAGCACGCCGGCGTCGTCGAGCACGCCGGGGACGACGAGCACGCCGGGGTCGTCGAGCACCGGCCCGAGAGCGGTCGAGCGCCAGTCGACCTCGCCCAGCAGGCTCTCCGTCGTCTCGTGGGCGATCCACGCGCGCCACGCTTCACGAAGATCGGCGGCGGCCCGCTCAAGCGCCTGCTCTTCCTCCTCGGCCTCCTGCCTGACATCGGCCAGCCGCTGCTCCTCCTGCGACGCCCGCTTGTCGGCCGCCTCCACCTCGCGTGCCTGCTCGTCGATCTCACGCGCCTGCACGCGGCGGGCGTCCGCGTGTGCGAGGCGCCGCTTCGCCGCCTCCTCGGCACGCGCCACCTGGCCGATCGCGTCGGAAAGGTCGGTGGGCGTCAGGGTGATCCGTGCCGGCACCGGGCGGGTCACCGGTGCCGGGTCGGCGTCCAAGGACAGCCGGACCACCTCGGTGCTGCCGGGATCGCCGTCTTCGCGTACGCAGGCGACCTGCGGCAGGGCCGCGTGCACACCGGCCTGCGCCAGCAGGTCACGGGCCTCTGCCAGGCTGGAGGTGACCTGCTGGGCCGCGTCGGTCACCTCTGCGGCGCGCTCGTCGGCCGTGCGTACTTTGTCGGCCTCGCCGTCCCGGGCGGAGCTCGCCGTGCCGAGGGCGGATGCCGCCGCCTTTCTCAGGGCGGTCACCCTCTTCTCCCGGTCGTCCAGCTCGCGCACGTCCCGGTAGGCCTGCGAATCGCGGATGCCCTCGACCGTCGCCTGCAGCTCCCGCTCGCTGTCGGTCAGCTGCGCAAGCCGCCTGCCGGCGTCGGTGTGCTCACTGGTCAGCCGCCGATGCTGGTCACACACTTCGGTGGCCTTCCGTTCGGCGGCTTCCGCGGTGGTCGCGGCGGCGTGAACGGTCTCGGCCGTCTCGCTCAAAACGCCCGCGACGTACCGGCGATAACTGCCGAGGAACCCCGAGACCTCCTTGTGCGCGGCCTCCAGCCGCTGCTGCGCGGTACGCGTCTCCAAGAGGCCGTCGAGCTGCTCGCCCGCGCGAGACAGCGCGGCATCGCTCGGCGGCGGCAGCGCGTCCGACAGGATCTGCGGAAGCCTGCCCTCCTCGATCCGGTTGCCGACGTCGGGCGAGCGCAGGGTACGCAGCAGCTGGAGGAGACCGGTGAAACGTTCGCGGCCCGACTCACCCGTCAGCCCGAACACGGCGGCGCGTACGCGCTCGCGATGCGTTTCCGGAGAGTCGGTGATGCGGTCGGCGCCGATCGCCGCGGCCAGATCGTCCCGCGACAGGGGAGTGCGGTCCGCCCCGAGCAGGACGAGATCCCGCCCCACGCGCAGGGGAGTGATGAAATACCACGCTTTCGCCTCTCCGGTGGATCGGGCGAAGCGCACCATCGCGCCCAGCGTCAGGAACTCGGGAGGGGTCGCGTGGCCGGGACCGTTCGCGTCGTCCGGGTGCCGGATGAGCTCCAGCCAGAGATGGCCCACCCTGTTCGGCTGCTCCTCGCCGCCCGCCCGCATGAGGTCCTCCAGGCGGACGCGGCCTGCTCCCGTCGCGTCCATCTTGCGGCGGTCGGCGTCGAGGAGGAAGGGCAGCAGCATCTCCAGCGCCCGGGATTTGCCCGAGCCGTTGGTGCCGCGCAACACCAGTCGCCCGCCGGAGAAGGCGAACTCGGTGTCGTAGTAGTACCAGACGTTCACGATCCCCGCGCGGTGCAGCCGCCACCGGAACGGATGGTGCCGGGCGGGCGTCTGCGCCACGGCGGCGAGCCCGTCAGCGGCCTGAGACAGCGGCGTCATGCGGGTTCTCCTCTTTCGTCGTCGACGGTGAACAAGGGGGATGGGAGCTGCCGCGCGTCGTCACCGAGGCGGCGCTTGGCGCGCGTGACCGGAGGGGCCAGGCGCACGGAGGGCCGGTAGCGCGCGGCGGCGGGGTGCAGCACCAGCCCCTCGGTCGTGATGGCGGCCAGGCCCACGGCCTGCAGCAGGGCGGCCACCTCCTCCCGGAACGGGAGCGGGTCGTCGAGGATGTCTTTGCGCCAGGCGGAGGCGTGGGCCCGCGCGAGCCTGCCGAGCTCGTCATCGACCATGGGCCACGGCGCGAGCACGCCGGGCACGGTGCGGCCGCCGACCGTCACCTGCTCGCCCCCCTGTGGTTCCAGGGCGCCGATCAAAGCCTCGATGAGGAGCAGTGCGGCTTGCCGCGTCGCGCCGCCGCCGGGGAAGGCGACATCGGTGAGCCGCCCGTCGGCGTCGTAGGCCAATGCTCCTTCGCCGCGCACCTCGAGCGTCAAGCCGAAGCTCTCCTCCAGGACACGGGTGAGCTCGCTGCGCTCCCTTCGCAGCACGTCGTGCTCGGCGTCACTGAGGTCGCCGCGATGCACAAGAGGGTTCTCCACGAGCTTGCGGCGCAGCGTGCGGCGTGGCGGCTCGGGCTCGTCGGGATCGGCGGCCCACAGATCTTCGGAACGTTCCAGAGTGTGCAGGGGACGGGAGACGAGATGGGGAAGCAGCCCGCGGTCGATCGTCAGCAGCGCCTCCTCACGGCGCTCGCCCCACGCCGTCACCGTGCCGTCCGTCTCGGCCAGGACACCCCAATCGAGCAGGAGGTTGATGGCGGCGACGAGGTCGCGACGTTCGGCCAAGGTGTCGTCGATCGTCACTCCCGCGATGACCGCGTCCGCCCGGATCTGTGCGACGAGCTGCGACAGCAGCACCTGCTCACCGACGTCGCGGGCCAGCAGCCCGGCGCAGACCAGCGCCAGATAGGTGTAGGTACGGGGCGTGAACTCGCTGCCGGAGGCCCGGCGGGCAGGACGGACCGGAGCCTCCGCCGGCAGCGGACCTTTCGTCAGCCGGGCGAAGCCGGACTGGACGACCAGCGAGTATCCGAGGAGCTGCCCGAACATCGGCTTGAGCGCGGCCGCATGCCGGCGGACGAGCGCGAGCTCTTCACTGTGGCGCGATGCGGTGAGTATGGGGGTGGCGAGCAGGGCACGGGCCGCCATGCGACGTTCGTCGGCGTCGTGAGCTGCGGTGGTCATCCGTCGGTTCCCGTCTGTGTGGCGTCGGCGTCGGGCATGGCAGGGGGCAGGACGCGCAGGGCGAGGTCGTGAACCGTGAGCCGGCCGTCGTCGGAAAGGACCGTGGTCCCACCGCCGGGAAGCGGCGCGGCGAGCAGCATCAGGCCCAGGTCGGTGTCCTGGGAGACGACCGGGACGGTCAGGTCGTGCGCCGCCGCGAGCAGCGCCGAGAGCCGTTCCAGCAGCAGGTCGCGGGCCGCGCGCGACACTGTGGCACCGCTGAGATCGCCCACGGCCAGTAACTCGGCCGCCGCTCCCTTCTTGCGCTTCGCCTCCTCTTCGGCCTCGGCCATCAGCCGTTCGCGATCGAGACCCGGGTCGGGAACGCGCGCCGTGCGGCCCCGCGCGGCCCTGTCACCGCGCTCACGCAGCGAGACCGGGACCTCGACCGGGTCCGCCTTCCACCACGAGGTGCCGGCCGTGGCGCGCACTCCCGCCTCATCGGGCCCCATCAGCAGGTGCCGCGCCGGGTAGGCGCCGAAAGCGGCGGCGAAGATGCGATGCGCCGTCTCGGTGTCGGCTTCGGCGAACCACGCGGCGAGCCGCAGGAAGTCGTCACGACGGGACACGCCTGTCCGCGAGGCGGCCAGCATGCGCTTGGCATTGGCGAGAAGCTGCCCGAGCGCCTGCTCGGCGGCGGCTCGGAGCTGGGCGGGACCCGACCGTCCGCCCTCACCGCCGTACCACGAGATCAGCTCCTGCCACTCGGCCGCCGTCCGCCCCGGCGAGCGCTCGGCGGGGCTTCCGTCGGGACCGGTGAGCCGGGGGAGGGCGGCCAAGGCCGTGAGCAGCCGGTCGAGATCGGCGACGATCCTCTTGAGCCGGGCGGCGACCGCCGGCGCGTGCCGGGCGACGTCGGCCGTGATGAGGTCGACGTACTCGAGGAGAAGGGACTTGAACGCCGAGTACTCTCCGCCCGACAGGTCGTACCGGGACAGGACCTGATGGAGGTAGGCGTAGAAGTCCCGGACGCTCTCCATGAACAGTCTCTGGTTGTTGAAGATCGTCGTGACGTCGGCGGCCAGCGCCTCGGCGTCGATGTCGTGGTCTCGGGAGAGCCGCCGCAGGATCCGGTCGAGCACCTCGACGGTGCCGCCGAGCAGCTCCCGGGCCACTTCCCGTGCGCCGTCGGTCGCCGACAGCACCTCCTCGATCTGGCGGTGCACGCGTCCGCCGAGTTTCGACACCTGATAACGCGAACGGGAGCGCAGCCATTCGGCGACCGTCGCCACCCGCGCGTCACGGCCTGACCGGGTCAGATTTCCCCACTCCATGAGCTGCCGGCAGCGGGCCTCCACCTCGTCGACCGAGAGCGTGATGCCCTCGTTCGCGAGGAGAACGGCTGCCTCCGACGCTGACAGGTCCGTGAGAAGCGTGCCGGTGAACAGCCGCATCAGCGCGATGTAGTCGTGCGCGACGTCGGCGGTGGCGTAACGATAGAGGTCGAGCCGCGCCCGCGGCTCGCCTGACGCGTCGACGTCATCGTCCTGTTCCAATGTTCCCGTCCGCCTTTCGTGAGGGTCGGCCGGCGGTGATGAGTCACCCACCTGCTGGAGAAATACGTCGGCTCGACGATAGGCATCGGCACTGACAATTTTCGGGCCGGCGATACGACTCGAAATGTTCTTCGAATTACGACAAATGCCTTTTGTTGGGGTGTTGGGGTGTTGGGGTGCTAATTGCGAACCGTACGTCAGTACCGGTGTCCATGACGGCCGAAATACCGTTTCTGTGAGAGAAGGCGGACTGTCAACGGCGCTGCGACAGCGGCGATCCGTGGAAGAACAGGGAAGACCAGGACGCCTGCCGCCGCGTGTGGGACGGTGCTGCGGTCGGGGTGTCTGCTGTGCGTGTGCGGTGGCCCTGTGATCGGGGTGTCTGTCGCGCGTGTGGGACGGTGCTGCGGTCGGGGTGTCTGCTGTGCGTGTGCGGTGGCCCTGTGATCGGGGTGTCTGTCGCGCGTGTGGGACGGTGCTGTGATCGGGGTGTCTGCTGTGCGTGTGCGGTGGGCCCTGCGGTCGGGATGTCTGGTGCGCGGCCGCTACGGCCGGATGTCGTCGTGTGCGCGTGTCTCGGCGCCGCCGCGCGGCTGGTGCCGCTGATCATTTCCGCTGCGAGGTGTGCCTGCTCTTGGACCCGGTTGCCGCCGTGGTCACTTCGCCGCTGCTCGGGGAGCTGGTCGTGAGGCGCAGCGGATGAGGTCGTATCCGGTCGAGCCGGGCCGCCCTTCTCTGGAGCGTGGTGGCACCGGCGGCGTTCACGGTGACGTAGGGCCGTGGTGTTCCCCGCGATCACTGTGATCGCGGCCGGGCCGCAGGCGGGTGGCGGCCATGCCGGCACGCAGGGCGTCATGGGTTGGTGGCGCTGCGGCGGCTGCCGCACATGCCGCTGCTCGTGGCCCTGGCCCTGTCCGCCCGCGCGCCGGCGGCGGCCTTCGCCTACGGGGTGCCGGTGGTGACCGGCCGGTTCCGCAGGGCCGAGCGGTCCCGCTCATGGCCCCGGTCGCGGTCAGCGGGGTGTGCAGACGGTCAGGCGCAGGGCCGGGTCCTCGTTGGTCTGGAAGGTGGCGTAGTCGTAGGCGTGGCCGTGCAGCATCTTCCGGCCCGCCCCACCGCTCGCCACATCGTGCTCCTTCCACCACCGGCGGAACTCGGGGGAGCCGTGCCGCAGACGGTCGGCCAGCGTGGTGAAGGCCGCGTCCGGTGCCTGCAGGTCGTACGCGGCGCGGAACTGGGCGGTGGTGTGGCGCGCCTGGGCGGCCCAGGTCTCGCCGAAGACCTCGCGGGCCATCGGGGTGAGCAGCAGGTAGACGAGGACGTTGCGGTCGTCGGCGGGCAGGCGGTCGAGCCCCGTGAACAGGGCGGTCGCGGCGGTGTTGGCGGTCAGGATGTCCCAGCGGCGGCCGGTCACGTACGCGGGCCGGTCGAGGCTGTGCACCAGGCGGGCGGTGCCCTCCGGAGCCTGTTCCCTGGTGAACGCGGGGCGGGTGGGGTGGCGGGCGAGGGTGCGCAGGTGGGCGTGCTCGGTCTCGTCGAGGCAGAGGGCGGCGGCCAGGGCGTCGATCGTGGTGAGGGAGGGGGTGACGGCTCGGCCCTGTTCGAGGCGTACGTACCAGTCGATGCCGATGCCCGCGCGTTCGGCCACCTCCTCGCGGCGCAGGCCGGGTGCGCGGCGGCGGGGGCGCGGCGGCAGGCCCACCGCCTCGGGGGTCAGGCGTTCCCGCCTGGAGCGCAGGAAGTCGCCGAGCGCGCGGCCGGTGGACTCGGGCATGATCGTCCCCTTCCCGACGTCTGGCGGTTCCCAGGGTGGTATCGGGCCATCCCAGGACGATACCGGTCCTGGTTACGCCTCGGCCGGGCGGCCAGCATGAGTGCCGTCCACAGCGGCGGCCGGTGGCCTTCTGTGCCGTCCCAGGTATCAGGCGGATGGGTCTGAGGCCGTCCAATGAGCCGGGCGGTCGGCAGGCCAGGCCCGCAGAGAAGGAGTGTCGTGAAGGCGGCTGTGCTGAAGGAGTTCGGATCCCCGTTGTCGGTGGAGCGGGTGCCGGACCCGGTGATGGGGACGGGCGAGGTGGTGGTGGACGTCGTGGCGGCGCCGGTGCTGCCGTACGCGGCCGAGGTGTTCAGCGGGGAGCGGCGGTATCCGCTGACGCTGCCGGTGACGCCGGGCGCGGGGGCGATCGGCGTCGTACGGGCGTGCGGCCCCGACGCCACCCGGCTGGCCCCGGGCGACTGGGTGCTGTGCGACCCGATGATCCGCGCCAGGGACGGCGCGCCGGCCCCCGACGTCACGTTGCAGGGATTGAGCGCCGGCGGCGAGGGCGGGCTGCTGCTGCAGCGCCACTACGGCCACGGGTCGTTCGCCGAGCGCCTGCTGATCCCCACCGAGAACGCCGTGCCGCTCGGCGGCCCCATCGACCCCGCCGACGCCGGGCGGTGGCTGGGGCTGACGCTGTGCCTGGTGCCGTACGGCGGGTTCCTGGCGGGCGGGCTGCGTCCGGGGGAGACGGTGCTGGTCAGCGGGGCGACCGGGAACTTCGGCGGCGCGGCGGTGGCGGTGGCCCTGGCGATGGGCGCCGCCCGCGTCGTCGCGCCGGGACGCAACGAGCAGGCGCTGGCCGGGCTGCGCCGCCGCTTCGGCGACCGGGTCGCCACCGTACGGCTGACCGGCGACGAGGACGCCGACCGCACGCGCATGATCGCACAAGGCCCGATCGACCTGGTGCTCGACATCCTGCCGCCCGCGGCGGGCCCGGCTCCCGTACGGGCCGCCGCCATGGCGGTGCGCGAGGGCGGCCGGGTCGTGCTCATGGGCGGCGTCGGCATGCTGGACGGCGCCGAGCTGGCGCTGCCGTACCGGTGGCTCATGCGCGGCAACGTGACGGTCCGCGGGCAGTGGATGTACCCGCGCGAGGCCCCGCCGCGGCTGGTGGCCCTGGCCCGCTCGGGCCTGCTGGACCTCACGCACTTCGACGTCACCGAGTTCCCGCTGGACGACGCGCGGGCGGCCGTGGCGCACGCCGCCGGGAAGCCGGCACCGTTCCACCTGACGGCCATCCGCCCCCACCCGTGAGGTGATCACGGGCGTAGACTCCCGGAAGCTCATCGGACTTCTCGGAGGGAGGGCACCCGTGAACCCCTTCACCGACCCCCATCTGACACCACACTGGGCCACCTCCGCGTTGCTGACCATCGACGTGCAGCGCGACTTCCTGTCGGAGTCGCCGTACGGCATCCCGGGCACCACCGAGGTGCTGCCGCAGATGGTCAGGCTGGCCGAGGCGTTCCGCGCCGCCGGGCGGCCGATCGTGCACCTCATCCGCCTGTACGACCCGAGCGGCGAGGACGCCGACCTGGTACGGCGGACACCGCTCTCCCAGGGGGCGAAGATCGTGCTGCCGGGCAGCGAGGGCAGCGAGATCGCCGGCGAGCTGCTGCCGCCGGGCGCGCCGCCGCTGAAGGCGGACCTGCTGCTGTCCGGCGAGCCGCAGACCCTGGGCGAGCGCGAGGTGGCGTTGTTCAAGCCGCGCTGGGGCGGCTTCTACCGGACGCGCCTCGACGAGCTGCTGCGCGGCTGGGACGTCGACACGCTGGTGGTGGCCGGCTGCAACTTCCCCAACTGCCCGCGCGCGACGCTGGTCGAGGCCAGCGAGCGGGACTACCGGCTGGTGCTCGCCGACGACGCGACCTCGCGCGTCCATGACGTCGGCCGTACGGAGGTGGCCGGCATCGGCGTGAACGTGCTGCCCGTCCAGACCATCACCGACGGGCTCACGGCCGCCTGAGGAGCGGCAGCGCCCGCGCGAGCAGAGGGCTCGCGTCGTCCGCCCGGTACACCAGGTGCAGCCTGCTGACCGTGCCGCGGATCGGCCGCGCCGCGACGCCTTCCCGGCGCAGGGTGCGGTAGGAGCCGGCCATCACGGTGGCGCCGAACCCGGCGGCCACCAGCGCGAGGATGGTCTGCACGGTACGCCCCTGCTGCGCCACCCGGGGCGCGAACCCGGCCCGGTGGCACAGCGCGATCACCTCGTCGTACGAGCGGGGCGCGGACTCCCGCGGCCACAGCAGCAGCGGGAGGTCCGCGAGCGCGGAGGCGTCCACCGGCCCGGTGTCCCTGGCGAGGGGATGGGCGGCCGGGAGGAAGAGCACGAGCGGCTCGCTCGCCCACGGCTCGGCGACCAGCCCCGCGTGGCGCACCGGCAGCCGGTGCACCGCCAGGTCGAAGGAGCCGTCCAGCACCCCCTTGGACATCTCGACGTCGTCGAACAGCTCGACCAGGTCGAGCCGCACGCCGGGCAGCTCGTCGCGGAGCCGGCCGAGCGCCGTGCCGAGCCTGCCGTTGATCCCCGACCCGGCGAACGCCACCGTCAGCCGCCCGCTCAGCCCGCGCGCCGCCGCCGCGACGTCGTCGAGGATCGCCTCCGCCTCGGCGAGCACCCGCGCCGCGCGATCCACCAGCGCCCGCCCGGCCGCCGTCGGCGTCAGGCCGCGCCTGCCCCGGACGAACAGCTCGACGCCCAGCCGGTTCTCCAGCTCGCGCAGTTGCCTGCTGAGCGTCGGCTGGGTGAGGTGCAGCCGGCGGGCCGCCGCGCCGATCGAGCCCTCCTCCGCGATCGCGGTGACGTACGACAGCACCCGCAGGTCATACTTCCAGGGCATGACCGCGATGCTAATCCATGCCCGGCGCGTCGCCCCTGCCGTGCGCTCCGGGAGGATGGAGGGGCACCACGACAGGGAGGCCGCATGACCAGGCACCTCGGCATCCTCGGCCACAGCGCGGAGGGCGCGGCGCTGTGCTTCCGTACGTTCTGCCGGCTGGGCGAGGAGGCGCTCGGCGAGCACGAGCATCCGGACGTGACGCTGGACTGCATCTCGTTCGCGCGCTGCATGCCCGCCTACGACCGGGGCGACTTCGACGAGATCAGGGCGACCATGGAGGTCAGCCTCGACCGCCTCGCCGAAGCGGGCGCCGACTTCTTCGTCTGCCCGGACAACACCGTGCACCAGGCGCTGGAACGGCCGGGCCGCGACTTCCCCATCCCCGGACTGCACATCGCCCACGTGGTGGCCGGCCACGCGGCACGCGCCGGATATCGCCGGGTGGCCCTGCTGGGCACCCGCTACACCATGGACGGCCCGGTCTATCCGGCGGCGCTCGGGGCGCACGGCATCGAGGCGGTGGTGCCCGATCCCGGCGACCGCGAGCTGGTCAACGAGATCATCTTCAGCGAGCTGGTCAAGGGCGTCTTCACCGACGCCTCGCGCGAGACGTACCGGAAGATCATCCAGACGCTCGCCGGGCGCGGCTGCGACGCGGTGGCACTCGTCTGCACCGAGATCCCGCTGCTCGTCACCCCCGAGTCGTCGCCGCTGCCCACGCTCGACTCGACCAGGCTGCTCGCCAGGGCGGCCCTCGACGTCGCCGTCGGCCGCCGCCCGATGCCGGCCTGGCGCGGCGGCCCGCACCCGTAGATCAGCCCGTCCCCATGAGACGACCCGTCCACATGACCGGCGCTCACGCCTGACCGGCGCGGCCGGGAGGCACCAGCCCGCTCTCGTATGCGATGTGCACGAGCTGCGCGCGGTCGCGGGCGCCCAGCTTGGTGAGCAGCCGGCTGACGTACGTGCGCACGGTCGCCGGGCTGATGAACAGCCGCCCGGCGATCTCGTCGTTCGGGCGGCCCGCCGCGATCTCGGCGAGCAGCTCCCGCTCCCGCTCGGTGAGCTGGGCGATCAGCCCGGAGTCGGCGGGCCGGTACGTGCCGGCGACCGCGGCCATCACCCGCTTGGTCACCGACGGCGACAGCAGCGCCTCACCGGCCGCGACCGTGCGGACGGCGGCGCGCAGCTCCTCCGGCCGGGTCGTCTTGATGACGAAGCCCGCCGCCCCGGCCCGGATCGCGTCGAAGATGTGCTCGTCGGTGTCGAACGTGGTCAGCATGATCACCCGCACGTCGCGCAGCCGCTCGTCGGCGACGATCCTGCGGGTCGCCTCGATGCCGTCAACGCCCGGCATGCGGATGTCCATGAGCACCACGTCGGGCCGCTCGGCGAGGACCAGCTCGTACGCCGCCGCGCCGTCGCCCGCCTCGCCGGCCACCGTGATGTCGTCGGCACGTTCGAGCAGCGCGGCGAGCCCCGCGCGCATGAGGTCCTGATCGTCGACCAGCACCACCCGGATCACTGTCGTCCGACCTCCACAGGCAGCCAGGCCTCCACCACGAACCCGCCGTTCTCCGGCGCCTCCGCCACGTCCACCCTGCCACCGAGCAGCGCGGCACGCTCGCGCATGCCTTCGATGCCGAAGCCGGAGCCGCCGCCGGGATCATCATCGCGCCGGCCCGCGCCCCGCCCGTCGTCGGTCACCCGGATGCCCAGCCCGCCGCGCTCGTAGCGCAGCTCGACCTCGGCCCTGCTCGCCTCGGCGTGGCGGAGGGTGTTGGTCAGGGCCTCCTGAACGATGCGGTAGGCGGTGGTGTCGACGACGGCGGGCAGCGGCACCGGCTCGCCCTCGGCGCGCAGCTCCACCGCAAGGCCGCTCTCGCGGGTGGCGGCGAGCAGGCTGCCGAGGTTGCGCAGCGTCCCCGTCGGCGCCCGGTCCTCCGGCTCGCCGGGCGAGCGCAGCAGCCCGAGCGTGCCGCGCAGCTCGTGGATCGCCTCCTCGCCGGCGGACCTGATGGTCTTGAGCGCCGCCCGGACCGTCCCGGGGTCGTCGTCCAGCGCCTCCTCGGCCACGTCGGCCTGGACGGCGACCAGCGCGATCGTGTGTCCGATCACGTCGTGCAGGTCGCGGGCGATGCGCAGCCGCTCGTCCTGCACGCGCCTGCGCGCCTCCGCCTCGCGCTCGGCCGCCGCCTGCCGCGCCGTGCGCAGCTGCTCGGCGCGCAGCAGCCGGGTCGCCCGTACGGCGGCGCCGAGCGCGATGGCCGCGAACATCAGCCCGGCGGTCGAGGCCAGCTCGAAGCCGAGCAGGTAGGCGAGGCTCTCGCCCTCGCGCAGCCGGAAGAACGTGCTGACCGCGATCAGCGCGGCCCCGGTCACCGCCGAGATCAGCAGCTTGCCCGCCTCGGCCGCGGAGTAGAGCGCGGCGGCCACGGGCAGCGCCAGCCCGATCGCGGGATAGCCGGCCGCGTAGTAGGCGAGCAGCCCGGCCGCCGTCGCCACCAGCGCCAGCACGGGGAAGTGGCGTCGGACGAACATCAGCGCGCCGAGGCAGACGGCGAACAGGTACGCCAGGAAGTCGGGGCTCCGGGCGCCGCCCAGGTCCATCGCGATCGCCACGGTGACCACCAGCGACGTGCCCAGGCCGATCGCCGCGTCGGTCAGCACCGCGCGCCATCCGCTTCTTCCCAGCTCCACCCGGCACAGGATAGGCGAGCGGCGCTGACGGCCACAGTCGTCAGAAGTTGACACTTGATGTCGTCGAAAATCACCTCATGGCGCCGCACGTCATCCCCCAGAAGTCGACGCCGATCGACGACCGTGCGCCGATGTGCGCGGCACCCCCGCCTGCCTAAGGTCGTCGCCGTCCATGACTTACGGAAAGCAGAAGGGACACACGACATGCGCACCCTCGGCGTCGCCATCCTCGGCCTGTTCGTCGGACTGGCGGCCGGATTCCTGCTGTTCAGCGAGCTGGTGGCCAGGCTCGTCGTGCACGACGGCACGGTGGACCCGCCCTGGGCCTTCGTGATCGGGTTCGGCCCGCAGGTCCTCGCGGTGGCGGGCGCGGTGGTCGCCGTCGTCATCGATCGGCGCAGGGGCGGGGGTGAGGCGCGATGACGCTCTCGCGCCGGGAACTGCTGCGGATGGCCGCGGGCGGGCTGGTGCTCGCGCCGTTAACGGCCGCCTGCTCGGGCATCGTGGTCAGCGGCGGGGCCAACGTCGAGACCGAGTCCAGCGCGGGCGCCCTGCTGCGCAGCAAGGCGAAGCTGCCCGCGCCGTTCACGCTGCCGTTCCGGGTGCCGCCGGTGCTGCGGCCGGCCCGCAGCGACGGCGACACCGACCATTACGAGATCACCCAGCGGGCGGCGCAGGTGGAGATCCTGCCGGGGCTGCGCACGGAGGTGTGGGGGTACAACGGCATCTTCCCCGGGCCCACGATCGTCTCGCGGCGCGGGCGGCGCACCGTCGTACGGCACCGCAACGAGCTGCCCGTCCCCGTCGTCGTGCACCTGCACGGCGGCCGCACACCGCCGGAGAGCGACGGCTACCCCACCGACCTGGTCAAAGCCTCCGGCGGGACCAAGGAGTACGCCTACCCGCTCGACCAGCCCGCCGCCACGCTCTGGTACCACGACCACCGCATGGACTTCACCGGGCCGCAGGTCTATCGCGGCCTGGCCGGGCTCCACCTGCACCACGACGACGAGGAGGAGGCGCTGCCGCTCCCGCGCGGCGACCGCGACGTCCCCCTGATGATCACCGACCGGGCGTTCGACGAGGACGGCTCGTTCAGCTACCCCTCTGTGGACCCCTCGCTCCAGGGGAAGCCGGGCGTGACCGGCGACTTCATGAGCGGCGTGCTCGGCGACTGCGTGCTGGTGAACGGCGTGCCCTGGCCGGTCATGGAGGTCACCGCGGCCCGCTACCGCTTCCGCGTGCTCAACGCCTCCAACGCCCGGCGCTACCTGCTCGCGCTCGACCCGCCGCCGCCGGACGGCGCCGCGTTCACGCAGATCGGCAGCGACCAGGGCCTGCTCGCCGCCCCGGTCGGCCACGACGAGCTGCAGATCGCCCAGGCCGAACGCTTCGACGTGATCGTCGACTTCTCCCGCTACCCGATCGGCACGCAGGTCACGCTGCGCAACAAGCTCGGCAAGGACGGCACCGGCGACGTCATGCGGTTCATCGTCGCGCGCAGGGGCAGCGACGACAGCCGCATCCCGGACCGGCTCGCCGACATCCGGCCGCTGTCACGGTCGGACGCCGTGGCCGAGCGGGAGTTCACGTTCGAGCGCGGCGGCGCCGAGCACGACGGGGTGACATTGTGGACGGTGAACGGCACGCCGTTCAGCCCCGACACCATCGCCGCCACGCCCAGGCTCGGCACGGTGGAGCTGTGGAAGCTGCGCGCCCAGAACGTGCCGCACCCGATCCACATCCACCTCGCGCCGTTCCAGGTGCTCGACCCCGGCCCGTACGCCGGCGGCTGGAAGGACACCGTCGACCTGCGCAGCGGCGACCAGGCCGAGGTGCTGGTGAAGTTCGACGGCTACCGGGGCAAGTACGTCTTCCACTGCCACAACCTGGAGCACGAGGACATGATGATGATGGCCAACTTCGACGTGCGTTGAGGCGGGGCCGCCCGGCCGCTGCCGGGCGGCCCCGCCTCCCGCTAGCGGTTGCCGTACTGCTCGGTCTCCGGACGCTCGATCATCAACGCGTGCGCCGGCTGCTCGGCCACCGGGCGGTGCCGCACGCCCTTCGGCACCACGAACAGCTCGCCGCCGGACAGCGTCACCGGGTCGCGCCCCTCCATCTCGATGCGGAAGGAACCGTCCCAGCACAGGAACAGCTCGTCCTCGTCGTGCTCGTGCCAGGGGAACTCGCCCTCGAACCTGGCGATCCGCACCACGGTGTCGTTGGCGGCGGCGAGGTCGCGCGGCTGGAAGGGGCCGGGCAGCGTGGCGGCGACCTTCTCGATCGACACGGGCTCGATCGACACGGGCTCGATCGACACGGGCTCGATCGACACGGGCTCCGTCATGACGTTCATCCTCCGGATGACATCGAACGATCAACAGAGCCACCCAGGATATTCACCGCAGCCGCCACCGAGGTTTGAACACCGACAGCGTCGTCGCGGCCAGCAGCATGACGATCTGCGTGCTCAGCGCCGCGACCTGCCCCCACTGGCGGGAGGCCGCGACCTGCCGCGCGCCCTCGGTGGCCGCGGCCATCCCCTCGGGGTCGAACACGAAGATGCCCACCCCGATGACGGCCAGGAGCAGCACCAGCTTGATCGCCACCCAGTAGTAGCGCAGCAGTCCCCAGTGGCTGCCCAGGCCCAGTGCGACGCCGGTGATGAACGCGGTCATGCTCAGCGGCACGCCGCCCGCGAAGATCATGAAGGGCATCAGCCGGTACGCCGTGTGCGCCAGCGCCAGGTCCTCGGTCAGCGTGGCGACCGTGTTGAGCACCACCAGCCCCCACACCTCCCCGGCCAGCGCGACCGAGACGACGATGTGAACGACCAGCAGGGTCTTACGGATGCGCGGTGCCATTGCTCTCGCCTCACCTCTGTCATCGGCATGTGCGGCCATCGTCGCGGCTTCGCATCCGCGCGGCGTCCGCCCATGGATGGCGCTCCCGGTACGCCGTGAGGTGTAGGCGAGGCGTCAGGCGGAGGGCCCAGCAGAGGACCCGCGGAGGACGCCGCAGAGGACGCCGCGGAGGACGCCGCGGAGGACGCCGCCGACGACTCCGAGGGGGACTCCACGCCGCCCGCGATGATCTCGACGGCGCGCCGGCCCGCCGCCAGGACCTCCCCGGGCGAGGCGCCGTGCTGCTGCGCGACGAGGCCGGCCACGCCCATGGCGCCCCAGAAGCCGCCGACCACGGCGGCCGCCGTGATGAGGTCGAGCCGGTCGGGGTAGGTCCGGTGCAGCGCCTCGGCGAGGCGCGGCTGCTGGTCGAACATCAGCGACAGCCCGCGTGCGCGCAGCGCCGGCTCGGACAGCAGCAGCCGCGAACGCGTGGTGGACAGGGCGACGTCCAGCTCGTCGTCGGCGGCGAACCCCTGCACGAGCAGGTCGTGGAGCCGGAGCAGCAGCGTCCAGCGGCTCGCCGGGCTCGCGCTCCGCGATCGCCGCGACGAGCCGGTCCAGGCGGTCCTCCGCCTGCAGGAAGAGCGGCTCCCGGTCACCTGGTGACACGACCGCGTCCCGGCACGCGCGAGGCGTACCGGGAGGTCGCACGGAGTCTTGAGCGAGGCCGCGCGCGGGGTCCGGCCCCGGCGGGCCGGCCGCTGCGCGCCGGGTTCAGCGGGCGGACCGGCCGCCGCGGAGCCTGCGCCACACCTGGGCGCACCAGGCGACCACGCCGACGGCCGCGCCGCTGCCGAGACCGATCATCATCGCGATCCCGCTGGTGTACACGCGGAGCGCGAGCTCCCGCCAGGCGGGGTCGAAGCCGGCGGCGAAGGCGACCGCGCTCTCCGGCGGGCTGTGGCCGAGCGAGGGCCCGACGTCCCAGAGAACCTGGTGGACGATCAGCAGCGACAGGCCGTACAGGGCTCCCAGCACGAGGAAGTCCAGGAACGGCCGGCGCGTGCCGCGTACCAGCGCGACCACCACCCACGCCGCGAACGGCGCGAGCGCGAGCACGTAGTACAGCAGCGAGCTCTCCGGGGCGACGATGCCCAGGTCGGCGAGTACGGTGCGGGGCAGCCCGGCCGCGACCAGCGCCAGCATGAGCCCCACCGGCATGTCGGTGGCGGGGAAGCGGCGGGCGGTGGAGTTGAGGATGTCAGCGGTCATGGCCCGAGTGTGTTCCCGGACCGAGGGCCGGGACATCGGCTCCGGGGCGCGCCCTCCGCCGCGCTCTCTACACCCTGCGGTGTATCCCCGTCACGTCTGCACGGCGTAGACGCCGAAACCGATCACGGCCACGCACGCCGCGGCCGCGAACAGCGGCACGTTGACCGCCACGGACAGGTACTCGCGCCGCCGGAGATGCAGCCGCATCGCCAGCACCATGATCACCGCGAGGCCGGCGGCGGCCAGCGGGGTGAGCGCCGACGCGATGCCTGTGGCGGCCGGCAGCACCACGCCCGCCGCGCCGGCCGCCTCCGCGAGCGCGATCAGCCGGACCGACCGCACCGAGTAGCCGCTCAGCGCCTCGGGCAGGGCGTCGGGGGCCCGGACGACCTTCAGGAGCGCGGAGACCAGGAAGATCGCCGCCAGCGTGCCCTGGACCGCCCAGAGGAAGGCGTTCACAAGCCGGCCGCGGACACGCCGCCGTCGATGGTGAAGACCGCGCCGGTGGTGTAGGCGGAGCGGTCGGAGGCGAGGAACGCGACCAGGTCGGCGACCTCGCGGGGGAGCGCGGCACGGCCCAGCGGGAACATGGCGGTCAGCTCGGTGTGCCGCGACTCGTCGCCGAAGCGGGCGCGGGCCTGGGCCTTCATCAGGGTCTGGATGCGTTCGGTCGCGACCGGACCCGGGTTGACGCCGACGACGCGGATCCCGTCGGCGAGGCTGCGCCCGCCCAAGGCCTTCGTGAACGTCATCAGCGCGGCGTTGCCGGTACTGCCGGCGATGTAGTTGGCGTCGTAGCCCTCGCCGGACGCGCCGATGTTGTTGATGATCACACCGTGGCCGCGCTCCTTCATCCGCGCGTACAGGTGGCGGGTCAGGTTGATGTAGCCGTACACCTTCAGCTCCCAGCCGTGCCGCCACGCCTGCTCGTCCACCGCGTGCAGCGGGCCGCCGGGGATGTCGCCGGCGTTGTTGACCAGGATGTCCGGCACCTCGACCGTCGTCGCGAACCGGTCGAGGTCGTCGCCGCGCCGCAGGTCCACGACGTGGGCGCGGGCGTCCACCCCGTGCTCGTCCGTCAGTCTGGCGGCCAGCTTCTCCAGGTCGGGGCCGCTGCGGGCGGCCAGGTCGAGGTCGCAGCCCTCCTCGGCGAGCACCTCGGCGATGGCCGCGCCGATGCCGCGCGACGCACCCGTGATGAGGGCACGCTTGCCCCGCAGATGCAGGTCCATGTCGTCCACCTTTCGGGAACCGTCAGTTTCGACAAGCATTGACGAAACTAGCGGTTCCGTCAACTGGGCGGCATGATCACGGATCGCCGTGACCCACGCCCCCGCCGGAGCGGGCGCGGAAGGCGCGGAACGCGGCGTCCGGATGCTCGGAACGGGAGGCGTAGGCGGCGGCGATGCGGTCGTACGTCGCGGTGGCCCGTGCGGTGAGATCGTCCATCACGCGAGTATCCGCCGGGCACGCCATGCTTCAACAGTTCGGACCTCCCGGCCGTCTACCCCGTGACGGTACGAGGAAAGGCAGAAGTCATTGGACGACGAGCCCCGCTTCGAGGACTTCGTGGCGGAACGAGCCGACGCGCTCCTGCGCTACGGCTACCTGATCAGCGGCGACCCGCACGACGCGGCCGACCTGACGCAGGAGGCGCTCATCCGGCTGCATCAGGCGTGGCCCCGCGTACGCCGCAAACACGCCCCGGAGAGCTACACCAAGATGATCATGGTGCGGCTGCACATCAGCACGTGGCGGTTGCGCAGGCGCGAACGGCCCGGCTGGGCGCTGCCCGAGGTCGCGGGCTTCGACGCACCGCCGTCCGACAGCGACGAGGGCCTGTGGGAGGCGCTCGCCACACTGCCCCGCAAACAGCGGGCCGTGCTGGTGCTGCGCTACTACGAGGACCTGTCCGACGCCGACATCGCCGCCGTGCTCGGCATCTCGCGCGGCACCGTACGCAGCCACGCCTCGCTCGGCCTGGCCAAGCTCCGTTCCATGCTGCCCAGCACCTCAGAGATCAACGGGAGCCCCGCATGACCGACCCCCTGGAGTCCCGCCTGCGCGCCGCGCTGGGCCGCGCCGCCACCCGCGCGCCGCAGGCCCCGCCGAGGTTCTCGGCCGAGCTGGTGGCCAGGTCCCGGCGGCGCAGGATGCGCAAGAACGCGGTGCTGGCCGGCGTCTGCGTCGCCGCCATCGCCGCGCCCGTCACGATGCTGATCGCGGGCGGCGGCGATCCCGGCTACGTCGCCGCCGTCGTCGCGTCCACCCCGGCCCCGCCCAGCGAGCCGGCCCCATCGGCGAGCGCCTGACGATCGAGAACCCCTCAGAGCGGCGCCCCATCTCGTTCTGGTACGCCAGGACGGCGAACGGCGACACCGTCCTGTGCCACCAGCGGCTGTCGCGGACGGGAGCGAGCGTGGAATCCTGCGGCGACCGGCCGGTGGACGGCGAGCAGGCCACCGAGCAGGGCGACACCAGGACGTTCCCGCCCCCCGCCACGGGCGAGGTGCTGCACTTCGGCAGCGCGGGAGCCGAGGTCGCCCGGGTCACGGCCGTACTGAAGGAAGGAGAGCGCGTCACCGGCACGCTCGCCACACCCCGGGGCGCCCCGCAGGCCGTCTGGACCGTGACCGTCCCCGCGGACGAGCCGGTCACGGCGATCGAGTTCGCCGGCCGCGACGGCAAGACGATCAAGCGGATCGCGCCACGGCCGCTGACGGTGCCCGAGGCGACGGCCAAGCCGGTCGGCGACACGGTGAGGATGCCCGCCAAGCTCGAGGCCGGCCTTTACGAGACCCCCGGCAGGACGCTGATCTGGAAGCTCGGCGGGCAGGCCGTGGGCCTGCACCACCTGGACGGCGCGCGGACGCCGCTCGGCATGGGCGGCGACCGCAGGAACGCGGAGCTGCGCGAGCACGGCAAGCGCTGGTTCGGCATCACCGGCGAGGAGACCGCCCGCGTCGCGCTGGTCTTCGCGGACGGCACGTCGGTCAGCGCCGCCACCAGACCGGATCCGTGGAAGCTCGGCGGCTTGCGGATGTTCGCGGGGACGCAGGAGCGCACCGGCGACCTGTACGCCGAGGGCTTCACGATCGTCGGCTACGGCGAGGACGGCGCCGAGCTCTGGCGTGAGAAGCACGATCCCGCGCGCTGAACGCCCCGGCAGGCGGGCCGGGCCATCCGAGCGCTCCGGCGGGGAGGACGAGGCTCACCGTGGTCCCCTCACCGCGTACGGCGTTCACGCTCAGCCCGCCGCCCAGCCGCGCGGCCTCGGCCCGGCGCGCCTCGCACGTCTCGGCCGCCGTTCCCTGCCCGTCGTCGCTCACCGTCAACCGCAACCCGCCGGAGCCCACGGTGAGCGCGACGCAGACCGCACGGGCGCGCCCCTGCCGCTCCACCTCGTCCAACACATCGCCGATCACGCCGTGCACGAGACCGTCCACCCGGCTCGGAAGGGCCCGGCCGGGCAGGGCCCACACCTCCACCGCGACCCCGGTCCGCGACGACCACTCCGCCAGCCGCTCCTCCAGCGCAGCCGCCCGGCTGACCGGCTCGGTTCCCTTGACCACGTGTCTCACTCCGATCATCGTCCGCGAGGAGACCGGGCGGCTTGCTCACCACGCGGCTCCATGGCCAAGATCATCCCACCGATTCGCACGTTCCGTTTCCACCCCAGGCTGACACGGTCACCTGATCCCGTTCGCAGCCCGCTGAACCTCTCAGACCTTGAGAGCGCGCCTCGGCGAAAACGCGGCGACCGGATCAGCGACGCGTCCACGCCATGTTGACGGTCTCGGCCGCGACCACTTCGACGGCAGGCGGAGCGCCGCCCTCACGCTCTTCGTGACGATCACCGGGATGGGATGGAAGGCGGCCGTCCGGACGGTGAGAACCGCCCCGTGATCGTCTCTCGACACTCTGCCGTCCGACCGCGCCTTTTGGCCGCGCTCGACCAGCCCCGGCTCGTAAGGTAGGCGGCGTGACGACTGGCACGGTGGACGAGCTGCGCGCCGCGCTGGCAGGGGCTTCGGTGCCCGAGTTGCGGCGCAGGACGGAACGGCTCTGGCGGGAGTGGCAGGACCGGCCGGGCGAGCTGCTGGAGGCGCTCGTGGCGCTGTGGGAGCCGGACGGCGAACGTGAGGTGCGCATGGGCGCCGCCATGCTGCTGGGCGCGGTGGCGGTGGCGGAACGGGCGGCCCTGGAGGTCATGACCACGACCTGTGCCGATGACGCCGACTGGCGGGTGCAGGAGGCGCTGGCCAAGGGGCTCGACTGGCACTGCGCGCTGCGGGGCTGGGCGGAGAGCGTGCCGCTGCTGGAGTCGTGGCTGACGCACGGGCATCCGAACGTGCGCAGGGCGGCGGCCGAAGGACCTCGGGTGTGGACCGCCCGCCCTCACTTCAAGGACCGTCCCGATGAGGCGTTGCGGCTGCTCGGTCTGGTGCGCGCCGATGACAGCGCGTACGTGCGCAAGTCGGCCGCCAATGCGATCAGCGACATCAGCAAGAAGCATCCTGAGCTGGTGCTGGCCACGCTCTCCGGCTGGACGGACACCACCTCGGCCGGCGCGTGGACGATCAAGCACGCCTGCCGGCACCTCACCAAGTCCCACCCCGGCGAAACCGCCGAGATCCTGGCCGGACTCGGAGGATGACCGCGAGTCGGGACCACGGGCCGGCCCGCGGTCAACGCTCGAATCGAGCGACCGTCACCGCACCTTTTTCGCGTGCCGCCGGATGTGCTCCTGCGCGGCGGCGATCACCGAGGCGTGCCGGGCCGCCGTGCTCGCCTGCGCGAACGGACGCCCGGGATGGACCCGCGCCGGCTGCTCCTCGCAGGTCGCCCTCGGCCAACGCCTTCGAATGCCGCTCCGGCCTCGCGCCAGGCGCCCACCGCCGCCGCGCCACGACACCGGCCCCGCCCGCGCTGCCCGGCCCGCGGCGCTTCTCGCGCGACTGCCGCGCACGCACGGCCCCGCACTATGACCGAGCGTATTCGACAACTCAGAGCCGCGATCCGGGCGAATCCACCCCTGAGGTCGAATTGCGCGAAGAAAGACAGCGCTTTCCGCCATGCAGATCCCGGAAAATCATCCGATTTTCGATGGTTCTTCGGTAATAACGGTCAGCCTACGCAGAACTCGTTGCCCTCCGGGTCGCGCATCACCGTCCAGGTGAGTTCGTCCATGCGGCGCGTCGCGACTGCCGTGGCTCCCAGCTCGCGCAGCCGCCGGATCTCGGCTTCGGGGTCGGAAGCGGCCAGGTCGAGGTGGAGACGGTTCTTGGCGATCTTGCGTTCGGGCACCTTCACGAGGATGAGGTGCGGGTCCTGTCCGCCGGGGCCCGGCGTGAGCCGGGCCGAGCGCTCGTCGGCGTGGGTGATGCCGTAGCCCATGGCCGCGCTCCAGAAGCGGGCCAGGCGCGGTGGGCTCTCGCAGTCGATCACGATGTTGTGCACGGACAAGGCCATCGCACCACCCCGGACGTCAGCTCTGCCGGACGCCGTTGAGCACCAGGCGTTTGCGCTGTGCGGTGGGGGAGCGGTCATACTCCATGTGGCCGCACATCATGCGGTGATGTAAGCCATGCTCGTGCGCGAAGATGACCAGCTGGACCCGGTCGCGCACGTTGAGCTTGGTGCACAGGCTTCGCACGTGCGACTTCACCGTGCTCTCGCTGACCCGCAGCATCCGGGCGATCTCGTCGTTCCGTAAGCCCCGGAGCACCAGCCCGAGGACCTCACGCTCCCGGGGTGTCAGGCTCTCGACCTCCGGCAGCGCCTGGGGAGGCCGGGCCTGGGTGCGGCTGAACTCGGCGACCAGCCGCGTCAGGCCATGACTGGTCAGCACCGCCTCGCCGGCCCGGACACGGTGGATCGCCGAGATGAGCTGTTCAGGTCCGATGTCCTTGAGGAGGAAGCCGCGGGCGCCGAGGCGGAGCGCGCGGAAGAGATCCTCATCCGGGTCGGTCGGGCCGAACATCAGGACCTTGACGCCCGGGACGCCGCCAGGGCCGCAGATCTCGGCTGTGGCCTGAAAGCCGTCCATCTTGGGCATCAGCGTGTCCATGAGCACCACGTCGGGCCGCAGCTGCCGGCACAGCCGGACCGCATCGAGGCCGTCGACGGCTTCCGCGACCACCTTGATGCCGGTGCGTTCGCAGAAGGCGGTGCGCAGCCCGATGTGGATCACCGGTTGGTCGTCGGCCACCACCAGTCTGATGACGCTCATCAGCACACCGCGGGTGAAGTAGCGCCTGTAGGGTCGATCATGATCATTTCGGCTCCCCCAGTGAATGATCGATACAGGGTCTGTGATAGCAGCCCACCCGTTCGCGCATCATCGCGTCCAATTGACCACATCTGCTCCAGAAGCGTCAAACAGTCGTATATCTGGAGATTGACGGCGATAGTTACTTTTCGTCATTCGCATAGTTGCTCCGGCACGTCACCGGTGGAAAAGCGGCCTCTCCCGTTGCCCGATGGGCGACGAACGCCTCAGCCAAGAGACACGCCGGCGAAGCGGGCATCGTCCGGCGGACGAGTACGGGGTGTCCGAAAGGCGAGGGCCACTTCAGCGGCTCGGTTGAAGACGGGCCGTGCCGTCCTTTCCTAGGCTGACCGCGCCATGGAGATGGTCACGCCGTCACCGGCACAAGGACCATCGCGGGTAAAGGCGGGAAAGGCCAGGTGGTCGCCATGAACGTCGAGATCGTCACGCAACTGATGGCCGCAGTGGGAGCGGACGTGACACCGGAGCAGTTCGACCGGACGTTCGAGTCGCTGAACATCGACTCGCTGGCCAGGGCGGAGATCTCCGCAAGGGCCGAAGAGCGGTACGGGGTCGTCATCGAGGACCGGTTGACCGCCGACACCACGCCGGCCCAGCTCGGTGCACTGCTCGGTGAGCACGCACCCGCCGAGAAGGGCTGAGGGGACGCGTCATGGGCCACACCGACAACAGCATCGTGATCGAGGCGCCGATCGCGTACGTCTGGGCCAGGACCAACGACCTCCGCTCGTGGACGGACCTGTTCACCGAGTACGCCAAGGTCGAGGTGCTGTCCGAAGAGCCCGGCCACATCACCTTCAGGCTCACCACCCATCCCGACGAGGAGGGCAAGGTGTGGTCGTGGGTGTCGGAGCGCCGGCTGGACCGCGAGCACTGGACGGTGCGGGCCCGGCGCGTGGAGCCGGGCCCGTTCCAGTTCATGAACCTCTACTGGACCTATGAGGCGCTCACCCCCGACACCACGCGGCTGCGCTGGGTCCAGGACTTCACCATGCGGCCCGACGCGCCAGTGGACGACGCGGCGATGGAGGCCCGGCTCAACCGCGGCTCGGCCGAACAGCTCCGCGTCATCGCCCAGCGGATCAAGGCCTCACGCTCCCGGCCGCAGAGCTTCGCTTCCACCCGCTCGGTGCGGCAACGGGGCGGGGACATGCGCACCCTGCTCAACCCCGCCTCGACCGGCAGCGCGCACGGCATATCCGGCGCTGTCGAACTGGCACCGGGCGAAAAGGTCAACGAGCACTACCATCCCTACTCCGAAGAGCACCTGTTCGTCGCCGAGGGCACCGTACGCGTCGACATCGACGGCGAGCCCCACACCCTCAAGCCCCGCGACGCGGTGTTCGTGCCCCGCGAGGTCCGCCATCGGGTGACCAACGTCGGGACCGGCCCGGCACTGGTGGTCTTCGCGCTCGGCCCCCTTGCGCCCAGCCCCGAGCTGGGCCACGTCGACACCGAGGACGCGCCCTCGCCGGCGGCGACATGAGCCGGCGGGTAGTGGTCACCGGCATCGGGGTGCAGGCGCCCGGAGGGGCGGGGGCCGACGCGTTCTGGGCGAGGCTCGTGTCCGGACGCTCGGCGATCCGCCGCATCAGCACCTTCGACCCGGCTCCCTTCCGCTCCCAGATCGCGGCGGAGTGCGACTTCATCCCTGAGGAGTGGGGCCTGACGCCGCGCGAGATCCGGCGCTGCGACCGGTTCGTGTTACTCGCCCTGGCCGCGGCCCGCGAAGCGGTCACCAGCAGCGGACTCGACCTCGAGGGCGCGGACGCCGGCCCGGCGGTCGGCGTCTGCCTCGGCAGCGCGGTCGGCGCGACGATCCGCCTGGAGGAGGAGTACGTCGTCGCCAGCGACGCCGGCCGGGACTGGACGGTCGCCGCCGACCACAGTCTCCCCTTCCTCTACCAGGCACTGGTCCCCTCCAGCGCGGTGAGCGAGCTGGCCGCCCGCTACGGCGCCCACGGCCCCGCCCTCATGGTCTCGACCGGCTGCACGTCGGGCATCGACGCCATCGGCACCGCGTACGAGCTGATCGCCGACGGCGAGGCCGACGTGATGATCGCGGGCGCCTCCGACGCGCCCATCTCGCCCATCACCGTGGCCTGTTTCGACGCCATCCGCGCCACCACGGCAAGGAACGACGCGCCGGAGACCGCCTCCAGGCCGTTCGACGCGACCCGCGACGGGTTCGTGCTCGGAGAGGGCAGCGCCGTTCTGGTGCTGGAGGAACTGGAGCACGCCAGGCGGCGCGGCGCGCCGATCCACTGCGAGATCAGCGGCTACGCCGGCCGCGCCAACGCCCACCACATGACCGGCCTGCGCCCGGACGGAATCGAGATGAGCGAGGCCATCCTCGACGTGCTGCGGCAGGCCAGGCTCGCGCCCGGCGACCTCGGCTACATCAGCGCACACGGCTCCGGCACCAAGCAGAACGACCGGCACGAGACGGCCGCCTTCAAGCGGGCGCTCGGCCCGGCCGCCGCTCAGGTGCCGATCAGCTCGATCAAATCGGTGGTCGGTCACTCGCTCGGCGCCATCGGAGCGATCGAGATGGCCGCGTGCGCGCTGGCCATCCGGCACCAGGTCGTGCCGCCCACGGCCAACCTGACCACGCCCGATCCCGAGTGCGACCTGGACTACGTGCCGGTGACCGCGCGCGAGCACCGTATCGGCCACGCCCTGTCGGTCGGCAGCGGGTTCGGCGGGTTCCAGTCGGCCATGGTCGTCTCCGCCCTGGCGAAGTCACGGAAGGAAGGCATCGCGTGACGGAACCCGCCTCGCTCGTCATCAGTGGCATCGGCGTCGTCGCACCCACCGGTATCGGCGTCGCCGCGCACTGGAAGAACACCCTCGACCGGCGTGCCGGCATCCGGCCCGTCGACCCGGCCACGGCCGGCGACAGCGGCATCCGCGTGGCCGGCGTGGTCAGCGACTTCGACCCGGCGGATTTCGTGCCCCGGCGGCTGCAGGTGCAGACCGACCGGTGGTGCTGGATGGGCCTGGCCGCGGCCGAGATGGCACTCGCCGACGCGGCGATCAGCGACTTCGACCCCTACCGGCTGGCGATCCTGACCGCCGCATCCGAAGGGGGCAACGAATACGGCCAGCGCGAGATCCAGGCGCTGTGGCGCGACGGTCCCCGGGCGGTCAGCGCCTATCAGTCGATCGCGTGGTTCTACGCCGCGCTCGCCGGCCAGGTCTCCATCCGCCACGGCGCGAAGGGCCGCTGCGGCGTGGCCGTCGCCGACGCGGCGGGCGGCCTGCACGCCGCGGCCCAGGCACGCCGCCTGCTCCTGCGCGGGCAGGCCGACCATGTGCTGCTCGGCGCGGCCGAAGCGCCGCTTTCGCCGTACGCGCTCCTCTGCCAGGCATCGCTCGGCCGGCACAGCACCGCCGGTGCCGCCGCGGGGGCCTACCTGCCCTTCAGCGAGCAGGCGGCCGGGTGGGTCCCCGGCGAGGGCGGCGCCATGCTGGTCCTGGAGCGCGCGGAGACGGCGCGCGCCCGCGGCGCGCAGATCTACGCCGAGCTGGCCGCCGTGGCGAGCACCCACGACGCCCACCACCCCGCCGACCCGCCGCCGACGGCCGCGCACATGGCCGCGGCCATCGCGCTCGCGCTCGAACGAGCCGGCGTGACGCCCGGCGAGGTGGACCTGGTCCTCGCCGACGGCGACGGCAACAGGCGATGGGACGCGCTCGAGGCCGAGGCCCTGATCTCGGCACTCGGCCGGCGGGCCGCGGACGTCCCGGTGGCCGTGCCCAAGACGCTCACCGGCCGGCTGAACTCCGCCTGCGGCGTGCTCGACCTCGCCTGGGCCGCGCTCGCACTCTTCCACGACGTCGTCCCGCCCGCCTGCGAAGACCTCGATGGACGGCCGGTCATCGCCGGCCTCGACGTCGCGCGCGCCCCTCGCCGGGACGCGAACCTGCACACGGCACTGGTGTTCACCCGCGGCGTGGGCGGCTTCAACGCCGCCGCCGTGCTCAAAACGGCTGGAGGCCCGTCATGACGACCGTCGAGCCGCACCGGACGGGCCGCGTCGCCCTGCCCGCCACCGGCCGGCTGATCGACCTGAGCATGCCCATCGAACCCAGCCCCTTCGACCCCGCCGTCATGCGCAGGCGGCTGTGGCGCCACGAGCACGGGGGACGCCGCATCGGCCGCAAGGCCGTCTTCAACCGCCGCCTGCCCCTCCGGCTCAGGCTGGCCAGGGCCGCCCGGTACGTCGCCGGCGGCCGCCGCATCGGTCCCGGCTGCTTTCCCGACGGCCTGTTCCTCGGCAACGAGGTGTTCACGCTGTCCGTGCACGCGGGCTCCCATGTGGACGCACCCTTCCACTACGGGCCGCGTACCGGGGATCGCCCGGCGCTGCGGGTGGACGAGATCCCCCTCGACCGCTGCGTCGGCCCGGGCGTGCTGCTGCGGCTGACCCACAAGCTGACCGATCACGGACCGGCGCAGAGCATCACCGCCGCCGACATCCGGCAGGCACTGGCCAGGATCGAGCACACGCTTTCCCCCGGTGAGGTCGTCCTGATCCACACCGGGGCCGATCGCCTGTGGCCGGGGCCGCGCTACTTCACCGCTCATCCCGGCATGACCGTCGAGGCCACCGAGTACCTCCTCGAGCAGGGCGTCACGGTCATCGGAGTGGACACCGCGGGCTTCGACCTGCCCGCGCCGGTGATGATCGAGCGCTACTACCGTTCGGGGGACGCGGCCCACCTGTGGCCGTGCCATCTGCTCGGCCGGCGCCGCGCATTCCTGCAGATCGAGCGGCTCGGCGGGCTCGACCGGCTGCCGCGCCCGACCGGCTTCACGGTCATGTTCCTGCCCATCCACGTCAGGGGTGCGGGCGCGGCCTGGACCCGCCCCGTCGCCATCGTCCCCGAGGAGGGCACGTGAAGGTCCTGCTCATCGCCACCAACAGGGAACGGCGGCCCTCCTTCGCCGTGCCGGCGGGAGTCGCCTACCTTCAGACGGCTCTCATCGACGCCGGCCACGAGGCCCGCATCCTCGACCTCTGCTTCGACCCCGACGACCGCCTGGCAAGCCACGTCACCGAGACGATCGAAGAGTACGGGCCCGACCTGATCGGCATCTCCGTCCGCAACATCGACAACGAGACCTACCTGCAGTATCGCGGCAACCTTGGCGACGTGCGGATCGTGCTGGAGGCATGCCGCGCGGCCTGCTCCGCGCCGGTCGTGCTCGGCGGGTCGGCCTTCTCGCTGATGCCGGTCGAGATCATGAACGTGCTGGACGCGGACCTCGGCGTCGTCGGTGAGGGCGAGCCCGCCATGGTGGCCATCGCCGACGCACTGGCGGAAGGCCGGCCCATCACCGACGCGCCGGGACTGCTGCGGCGCGAGGGGACGCAGGTGGCGGTCTCGGAGCCGGCCAGGGTGAGCGACCCCGGCTCGATCGTCGCGCCGCGCTACTTCGTCCCCGACAGCCGGTATTTCAGCACCCAGGTGGTCGGGCCGCAGCCCACGTACGGCATCCAGACCAAGCGCGGCTGCGCCTTCCGCTGCTCCTACTGCCCGGTGCCCTCGATCGAGGGCAAGCGGTTCCGGCTCCGCTCGCCCGCGCACATCGTGGACGAGATGCGGCACGTCCGCGATCTGGCCGGGGTCAGGCGGTTCTTCATCACCGACAGCATCTTCAACCTCCCCAGGCGGCATGCGATCGCCGTGTGCGAGGAGATGGTGGCCGCCGACCTCGGCGTCACGTGGATGGCCTACACCAACCCGCTGCAGTACGACGACCACCTGGCCCAGCTGTTCAAAAGGGCCGGCTGCGAGACGCTCAACTTCGGCTTGGACGCCGGCTGCGACGAGATGCTGACCAGCCTCCAGAAGGACTTCACCGTCGCCGACATCGAGAACGCCACGGCGTGCGCCCGAAGGGCCGGTGTCCGCATCATCCACTCGCTGCTCCTGGGCGGTCCGGGCGAAACGGCCGACACCGTGGCGCGGACGCTGGAGACGATGGATCGCTGCGCCCCGGACATCCTCACCATCGCCTTCGGCATCCGGGTGTACCCCCAGACCCCGCTGTGGCGTGGCATCGCCGGCAGGAGCGGCCGGCCCGACATCGACATGCTGCAGGCCGTTTTCTACGTCGACGAGGCGCTCGGGCCCGCCGAGTGCCGCACGATCCTCCGGCTCATCGAAGAGTTCGTCGAGAGCCACCCCAAGATCATGGTCCGCATGAACTTCGACCCCAAGAACCTGGAGGCGGAGGTCTCCACGAGCTCGCTCCGCATCTCCGCGCAGGCTGGCGCAGGAAGGAAGGCATGATGAGCGCGACCGCCGCTCTCCCGTACGCCGCCCGGGACCGCTACCCGGTCATGTGCTACCCGATGCCGTGGGCCCCGCCGCAGTACGAGCGGATCGCCGAGCAGATGGAGCTGGACCGGCCGAGCCGGGCCCCTCAACCGGCCGCCATGTACATGCACATCCCGTTCTGCGATTACCTGTGCGGCTTCTGCCCGTTCGTGAAGTACCTCAAGGACGAAGGCCGGGTCCGCAAGTACCTGGACGATCTCAAGTCCGAGATGGCCATGTACGCGCGGACGCCGTACTTCCGCAGCACCGTCTTCGGCTCCCTCTACATGGGCGGCGGGACCGCGAGCAGCCTGTCGGCCACGCAGCTCGCCGAGATCATCTCCTTCGCCCGCGAGCAGTTCACCTTCGCGCCCGACGCTGAGATCACCCTGGAGTGCAGCCCGATCACCGTCGGCCCGGAGAAGTTCGCCGCCGTCCGCAAGGCGGGCGTCAACCGGGTCAGCTTCGGCGTGCAGACCTTCGATAAGGAGATCGGCCAGGCGTCGGACGTCGCCCAGGACGGCGAGACCTCGCTGCGGGTGATCCGGCAGGCGCAGGAGGCGGGCATCGACCACATCAGCATCGACCTGATCTACAACCTGCCGGGCCAGGGCGTCGCTCCGCTGCTGACCGACCTGGACATCGCGCTGGACGCCGGGGTCAAGCAGATCACGCTGTTCCCGCTGTCGATCATGCCGCACACCAAGCTCTTCAGGGACGTCAACGAGGGCAAGGCCGGCCGCCCGGGCGACCTCGCCCATGAGCTCGAGCTGTGCCAGCAGGCCGGCGAGCACCTGGCCGCGCGCGGCCTGCGCCAGACCTCGGTGCCCGACTACTCGCTGCCCGACGTCACCTACCGGCACGCTCGCATCCACTTCACCGACTTCGGCGACCTGCTCGGCCTCGGGGCCGGAGCGATGGGCACGGTCAACGAGTACACCTACGTCAACGTGGCCGAACTCAAGCGCTACACCGAGCTGACCGCGCAGGGCGTGCCACCGGTCAACGCCGGTCAGCTCACCCCGCACGAGGAGCGGCCGCGCGCGACGATGGCCATGGGCCTGCGGATGCTCTCTGTCGCCCGGCAGACCTTCCGCGATCGCCACGGCCAGGAGCCCGAAGACGTCTTCGGCCCGCTGCTCGACGACCTCACCCGTCGTGACCTGCTGGTCTGCGACACCGACGAGATCCGCCTGACCGAGCTGGGCGCGCTGTTCGGCTACGACGTGGCCAAGGAGTTCTACTCCGACGAGATCAGAGCCCGCGGCCAGAAGCTCGCGGAATCGCTGGCCAGGAAGCGCGACGTGGCGGCGCCGGCCTCCGCCCGCCCCGCCACCACCAAGTAGCCCGCCACCCGAAGGAGCCCGGCGTGAGCACCGCAACGAAACCGTACGACAAGCGCGAACGCATCTGCGTCTCGCACTACCCGCTGCCCGCTGACCCGCCCGACGTCAGCGAGGTGCCGATGCTGATGAACCTGAACTCGCCGTCCACCCGCGACGGCGAGAAGGCCATGTACATCCATATCCCGTTCTGCGACAAGATCTGTAACTTCTGTCCCTTCAACAAGCAGCTCATGGACGAGGCGAAGCTGGAGAGCTACCTCGTCCGGCTGAAGCGGGAGATCACCACGTACGCGGAGAGCCCGCTGGTCAGGTCGTTCACCTTCGGCTCCCTGGCCATCGGCGGCGGCACGCCGAGCTGCCTGTCGGCCGAACAGCTGCACGACTTGATCACCCACTGCAGGACGGTGCTGCGCTTCAGCCCGGAGGCGGAGATCAGCGCCGAGGGCAACCCGTCCAACTTCACCCGCGAGAAGCTCGTCGCGGCACGGGAGGCCGGCTGCAACCGGATCAGCTTCGGGGTCCAGACCTACAACGACCGCTACGCCGGCATGCTGGAGATCCCGCAGGACCCGGCCACCTCCCGTGTGGCCACCCAGGTCGCCCGCGACGCCGGCTACGACAACGTCGGTATCGACCTGATCTACAACCTGCCCGAGCAGACCCTCGACGAGTGGCGGGCCGACGTCGAGGAGGCCATCGACTGGCGCTACGAGCACGTCACGCTGTTCTCCCTCATCATCCCGCCCTTCACCCGGCTGTTCTCGAAGATCGACACCAAGCGGCTCAAGCCGCCCGGCGACCACGACCACGAGGTCGCGATGTACCGCATGGCCGTGAGCATGCTGCGCGATGCCGGATACGAGCAGTACTCCGTCTACGACTTCGCGCTGCCCGGAAAGATCAACAAGCATGCCGTGCTCTACTTCTCCGAGCAGCAGGACCTGCTCGGCGTCGGCGCGGCCGCCTTCGGCTATCTCGGCAGGTACATGTACGTCAACAAGGGCCCTCTGGCCGACTACCAGGGCGCGGTCGACCGTGGCGAGCTCCCCGTGCTGATCGGCTCCCGCGCCGACCGCGACGAGGAGATGTGCGGCGCCATGGCCAAGGGCCTGCGGCTGTTCAGCGTCTCTCGCCCCAGGTTCCGCTCCCTGTTCGGCTGCGACCCCATCGACGTGTTCGGCGAGAAGATCGACAAGCTGGTCGCGCGCGGCCTGCTGGAGATCACCGACGAGGAGATCCGCCTGACCGAGGAAGGCGTCTTCTGGGGCAACAACGTCTGCCGCGAGTTCTTCTCCGCCCGCTACACCGAGATCGAGGCCATCCCTCGGGAGGTGCTCGCCCGAGGACGGCTCATGAAAGCCGGGCAGGCCGCGCCCCGGCGCATCCGCGACTGATCGGAGAACCGCGATGAAGTCGAAGAACGTGCTCGGGATCTGCGGCTCGCCGAAGACGACCGCCAAGAGCGCCAGCGAGTTCCTGTGCCGCGAGGCCCTCAAGGGCGCCGCCGAGCTGGGCGCCCAGACACGGCTCGTCCGCCTGGTCGACTATCCGATCGTCGACTGCGACGGCTGCGGCGACTGCATGAACAGGACCCAATGCCACCTGTTCAAGCACCCCGACGACCGCTACACCCGCCTGTACAAGGAGGTCCGCTGGGCGGACGCCTTCATCTTCGCCTCCCCGGTCTACGCGCTCGGCCTGCCCTTCACCTGGAAACAGTGGCTCGACCGGTGCGAGCCGGCCGACGAGGACGACCTGGAGTACCAGTACTACAACTACGAGGTCGCCGCCGACGTCAAGGGCAAGGCGTTCCAAGGCAAGGTCGCCGGCCAGATCATCACCTCCGGCGGCATCGGCCAGGAGTGGGCCATGGCCCAGCTCATGCCGCTGTGGACGAACGTCAAGCTGTCCGTGGTCATCAGCGTCGGGCTCAGCCTCATCGAATTCGACGAGCAGCCCGGCATCAGGACCAAACCGTGGGGCGTGGGCGTCGACAACGCGGAGTTCGCCATCGAGATCGCCCGCCAGGTCGGCCGCCGCGTGACCTCCGCGATCGGGTTCTCCACCTTCAACGTGCACGGCGCCTCGCCGCGGCTCGGCGGCTCGGAGGGCCGCGACTGCACCGAGCAGCTCCGCTTGCTGAAGGACCTGCACGACCGGTCCTTCGCGCTGCCGCAGAACGGCGGGCTGAGCCCGTTCGTCTTCGTCGTCTCCGGCCAGGACAAAAGCGAGGAGGCCGTACGGCGCATCCAGGCGATACTCAAGCGCTTCCCGGGGCTCGACGTGCGGCTCGTCGCCGTCGTCGACCAGCTGCCGCACTTCATCACCCGCGACTTCGTCAAGGAACGGATCGCCGAACAGCAGCACCCCGTGCCCGTACTGATCGACTGGGACCGCGCTTTCGCCCAGGAGCTGGGGCTCGCGGCGAACGTCGACCCGCACGTCGTCATCGTCACCCCCCAAGGACGGCTGCGCAGAGCGATCACCGGCACCAACACCACCCGGGAGATCGTCACCGAGATCGAGGAGATCGTCCGGGAGATGCGCAGCCTCGACCTGTCCGTGGCCAGCGAAGGAGCACGGTCATGATGCCGCTCACCTGGAAACTGCCCACCACCTGCGATGCCGTGGAACTGTCGGACGGCGCCCGGCTCTTCTACCGCATGTCAGGACCCGAGACCGCCGCGCCGCCCGTGGTGTTCCTGCACGGCAACCGCGACAACCACACCCACTTCGCCGAGCTGATCTCGCTGCTCGACCCGACGCTGCGCTGCCTCGCGCTCGACCTGCGCGGGCACGGCCTGTCGTCCAAGGAGGACCACCCCCTGTCGGCCGCCCAGTGCGCCGCCGACGTGATCGAGGTGCTCGACCACCTCGGATGGGACCAGGTCATCCTCGCCGGGCATTCCCTCGGCTCCGTCACCGCCATGATGCTGGCGCTGGAGCACCCGGAACGGGTCGCCGGCCTCGTCCTCATGGGCTCGGCCGCGCACTACGAGATGAAGTGGAAGCGTCCGGAGGTGACCGAGGAGACCTACCGCCAGGTCATCGAGGAGTCCAACAAACGCGCCGCCCCCTTCTTCTTCCTCGACGGCTACCCCGAGGTGGCCAATCGGGTCATCGCGAGCTGGTCCTGGGTGCCCTGGTCCGTGCACCGCAACCTCATCCGGCTCACCCATCCCGACCTGCGCGAGCGCGTACGCGACATCGCCGCGCCGACCCTCGTCGTGGCCGGCGAACTGGACCGCAGCACCCCCGTGGAGAGCGCACGCTACCTGGCCGAGACCATCCCCGGCGCCCGCCTGCACGTGGTGCCCGGCACCGGTCACTTCATGTTCATGGAAAAGCCCGTCCCCGTGGCGGCGGCCATCGCAGAATTCCTGGGTGTTCAGCTCGGCGGCTCCGGCGGCTGCGGCTCCGGATGCGGCTGCGCGTCCTGAACCTTGTCGCCCATACCCCAAGGAAACGATCCGATGACACGATCCGAACCACGACCCGGCCCCGCACCCGCCACCGACCTCAGGCTGAGCGGCCTGCTGACCACCGAACGCGGCCGGGGGCTGGCCGTCTTGTCCGGCGCCGTCCTGGTGCAGTGGGCCGCCATGATGTCGGTCTTTCCCGCGCTGCCGTCGATCTCCGGCTCGCTCGGGGTCGGGCCGGACGCGCTCGGCCTGGTGCTGATGGTGTCGTCGCTGCTCATGACCGTGCTCAACGTCCCGGCCGGCGTCGCCGCCGACCGCTACGGGCGCAAGCCCGTCATCGTCGGCGGCCTCGCGGTCAGCGCCCTCGGCGTGCTGGTGTCCGCGCTGTGGGCGGCCGCCTGGCCGTTCCTGACCGGCTGGGTGCTCTTCGGCATCGGCCGCGGCCTGTTCACCTCGCCGGCCTTCACCGTCCCCGCCGACACCTACGGTCCGCATGAACGGGGCAAGGCCATCGGCATCCTGGCCGGCGCCATCGGGACCGGCTCCGTGCTCGGCTACGTCGCGGGCGGCCTCGCGCTGACCGCGGCGACCTGGCAGGCCGTGCTGGCCGCAGACGCCGCGCTCCTGCTGGCGGCGTGCGCGCTCACCTGGTTCGCACTGCCCGAGACGGCCCAGGAGCGGCACGTGGCACCGCTGCGCACCGCGGTCGCCCAGACCTTCGCCTGGTACCGGCGGCGCGTGGTGCTGCTGTCGGGCATCGTGGCCGGCCTGTCGTTCGCCGTCGGCGTCGCGGCCACCTTCCTCGTCCCGTTCAGCCTGACCGGGCTCGCCGCGTCACCGTTCGTGATCGCGCTCGTGTTCATCCCGTACGAGCTGGTGGCCTCCGCGGGCACCGTGCTGGCCGGGGCCATCTCCGACAAGGTGGGCAGGCGGCTGCCGCTGCTGATCGCCCTGCTGCTCGTCGCGGCGGCCCTGGCCGGCCTGCCGATCGCCGGAGTCACCGTGTGGAGCGTGGCCTTGGTCTACGCCATCGTCGGTCTCGCCGAAGGGCCCGTCATCTCGCTGTCGACGACCATGGTCACCGACGACGTGCTCAAGGCCGACCCGCGCCGCATCGGTGCGGCGCTGGGCGCCAACCGCCTTGTCCAGGGCATCGGCCCGATCCTCGGCCCGGTGGTCGGCGGCCTGCTCGCCGAGCGGGCCGGGCTGGGCGCGCGCTACTGGATCCTCGCTGCGGTGCTGGCCGCCACCGCGGTACTGGTCGCGTTCCTCCCCGAAACCTGGGCGGGGAAGGAGGCGGCGCGATGACCGGCACGGAGGACGAGCCGCTGGAGGCGCTCGCGGTGATGCGGGAGCCGGGTGGCGAGCGTGAGGTTCGCATGCATCCCAACGCGGGCAGGCCTGCCGCTGGCGCGATCGGCGACATCAGCGAGAAGCATCCCGGGCCGGTGCCGGCCAGGCCCTCCGGCTGGACGGACACCACATCGGCCGGCGCGTGGACGATCGAACACGCCTGCCGGCACCTTACGACATCCCACCCCGACGAAACCGCCAGAATCCTGGCCGAACTGCGGGAGTGATTCGAATGCCGCTCACCTTCGGCAGCTTCAACCTGCCCACCTTCGACCCCGAATCCGACGGGCCGCCCGACCGCATGCTCTCCCGCATCCAGACGCTCGCCGTCCTGGCCGAAGACCTCGGCTTCGACAGCGTCTGGCTGGCCGAGCATCACTTCCAGCCGCACGGCGGGATCCTGTCGGCCCCCGACGTGCTGCTGGCCGCACTCGCGGCCAAGACCCGGCGCATCCGGCTCGGCCTCGGCGTCGTGCAGATCCCCTACCACCACCCGCTGTCGGTCGCCGAGCGGGTCGCCACCCTCGATCAGGTGAGCGGCGGGCGGCTCGACCTGGGCATCGGCAGAGCGTTCCTCAAGTGCGAGTACGACGGCTTCGGCATCCCCATGGAGGAGAGCCGGGCCCGCTTCGCGGAGAACAGCGAGATCCTCCTCCAGGCCCTGCGAGGGGAGAGCTTCGCCCACGAAGGCCGTTTCTTCCGCTTCCCCGAGCTACGGGTGGAGCCCCGATGCCTGCAACGCCCGCACCCGCCGGTGTGGGTGGCGGCGGCCACGACCCCGGAGACGTTCACCTGGGCGGGGGAGAAGGGGCATCACCTGATGATCGCGCCGCTGCTCTCACCTGACCTGGCCTCGCTGTCGGAGAAGGTCGGCCTGTACTTCGCCGCCAGGGAACGAGCCGGCCTCGACCCCGCGGCCGGCAAGGTGCTGATGAACGTGCACGTCCACGTCGACGACACCTTCGAGGCCGCCTTCGACACAGCCGCTCCGCACGTGATGCGCTACGTCGCCGAGACGCGCGCGGCCGGTGCGTCCACCATCGCCGCGTTCAAGCGCGACGGCGTGCCCCGCGACTTCACCCACTACCCGGCCCTCGGCATGCGCTGGGGCGGTTTCACCCCGGAGGACGCGGCCGGCAAGGGCACGATCGTCGTGGGCGCCCCCGACGACTGCGTCGTCAAGCTGGCGGACCTCATCGACAACCTGCACGTCACCACGGTCGCCGCCACGTTCGACTTCGGCCAGCCGATGGAGGCCGTGACACGGTCGATGCGGCTGTTCGCGGACAAGGTCATCCCTCAGCTCACCGGGGAGGAGACGGCCTGAGATGGGGGCCCGACGACCACCGCTGCCGTTCCGCGCCGCCATGCGGGTCCGCGGCGCGCTTCCCCTGCTCGGCCTGCGCCGCGGCGAGCCGCTCCTGCCCCGTCTGGTCTTCATGGGCGTCGATCCGGGAGAGGCGCTGGACGCGCTGCGCGCCATCCGCTCACCCGGCGCGTGGTGCTCCGTCTGGGAGGGGCTCGCCGAGCGGCACGAGCGGACCGGCCGCACGCTCGCCTCGGACGGCGATCACGTCACCGCGGCCGAGTGCCTCCAGCGGGCGGTCGCCTGCTACCGCGCCGCCGAGTACATGGAGTTCCGGCCGGCCGAACGCGCCCGCCTGTGGCGGCGGCTGGTGGCGGCGGCGACGGCAAGCGGCGACCTGCTGAACCCGCCCGTCCGGCGGCTGGAGATCCCGGTGGACGGCGTCGCCGTCCCCGTCACCCTCCGCGTCCCCGCCGGCCGGCGGCCCGCTCCCTGCGTGCTCACCCTCGGCGGAGTGGACGGAGTGAAAGAGGAGTTCCACCGCATCAGCGAGGCGTACACGGCCCGCGGCTGGGCCTCCGCCGCCCTCGACCTGCCCGGTCAGGGCGAGCTGCGCCGCTTCCACGACGTGCCGTGGCGGGCCGACGCCGAGGTGGTGATCGCCGCCGTGCTGGACACGCTCACCCGGCTGCCAGAACTGGACGCGGACCGGATCGCCGTGGTCGGCGGCAGCGCGGGAGGCTACTTCGCGCTCCGCGCCGCGGCCGCCGACCGGCGCCTCGCGGCCTGCGCGGTCATCTCCGCCCCTCTGGACCTGCTCGAGGTGCACCGCGTAGCGCCTCCGCCCATCCCGCAGACCATGGAGTACAACCTCGGCCTGTCCGGCCGCCGAGCCGTGGCGGCGCTCGCCGCGTTCCACGTGGACGACATGCTGCCCGCCGTCACCTGCCCGGTGCTGCAGATCCACGGCGATGCCGACCGCACCGTGCCCTGGGCGCACGCGAGCCGGCTCCGCGAGGCTCTGGGGGAGCGGCTCACGGTCTGTTTCCTGAAGAACGGCGATCACATGTGCTTCAACCGCCTCCCCGAGTGGGAGGCGCGGCTCCGCTCGTGGCTGAGCACGGTCCTCGACGACGCTCCCGGCGACCGCGAGCCCTGCCCTCCCGGCAGCGGCCGCCTTCAGGCGCTGGACGGAGGCGCCGCCCAAAACCGCGGGGTGACAGCGGCCCGTTCCATGAGCAGCGAGGGCGGGACATGAGCGGGCTCGCAGACCTCGCCATCGCCGGCTCGGCGCACGCGGGCAACGGAACGTCCGACCCGGCCCGCGCCTGGCTGGACGGCCTGCTCGACCCCGGGTCGTTCGTCGAGTTCGGCGCCCACGGCCGGCACCGGGAGTCGGCACTCGGCATGGCCCGCCGGCGCCCCGCCGGCGACGGCATCGTGGCCGGTCTCGGGCGGCTGGACGGGCGGCCGGTCGCCGCGTACGCGCAGAACCCGCGCCAGCTCGGCGGCACCCTCGGCGAGGTCCACGGCCAGAAGATGGCCAGAGCCCTCGAACACGCGCTGCGCGGCCGCATGCCGGTGGTCGGCGCCATCAGCTCCGGCGGCGCCCGCATCCAGGAGGGCGTGGGCGCGCTCGACGCCTACGCCGCGGTCTTCCGGCTCAACGCCGCGCTGTCGGGCCGGGTTCCGCAGATCAGCGTGGTGCTCGGCTCATGCGCCGGGGGCGCCGTCTACTCGCCCGCGCTCACCGATGTCGTGATCATGACCAGGGACGGCTCCTCCATGTTCCTCACCGGCCCGCGCGTCGTGCACGCCGTCACCAAAGAGCAGGTCACTCCAGCGGAACTCGGCGGCTCTCAGGTGCACGCCACCCGATCGGGTGTCGTTCACCTCGTCGCCGACGATGCGGCGGACGCCATGGCCAAGGCCAGGAGGGTGCTGTCGTTCCTGCCCGGCTCGTGCTGGGAGCCGCCGCCGCCGGCCGCACCCGAACCTCCCGGCGTCATGCCGGACGTGCCACGCGAAGCCCGCAAGGTGTACGACGTGCGCGGCGTCATTCGCGGGCTGGCCGACGGCGCTGACTTCCTGGAGCTTCAGCCACGCTACGCTCCGAACATCGTGACCGGCTTCGCGCGGCTGGCCGGCCACCCGGTCGGGGTCGTCGCCAACCAGCCCCTGCGGCTGGCCGGCGTCATCGACGCTCGCGCGGCCGAGAAGGGTGCCCGGTTCGTACGCATGTGCGATGCCTTCGGCGTTCCGCTGCTCGTCCTCGTCGACACACCGGGCTTCCTGCCCGGACGCCGCCAGGAGGCCGAAGGCGTCATCCGGCGCGGGGCGAAGCTGCTGTTCGCCTTCTCCGAGGCCACGGTCCCGCGGGTCACCGTGATTCTCAGAAAGGCCTATGGCGGGGCGTACATCGTGATGAACTCCCGCAACCTCGGGGCCGACGCGGTGCTCGCCTGGCCCGGCGCCGAAATCGCCGTCATGGGCGAGGAGTCGGCCGTTGAGGTGGTGTTCCACCGCGAGCTGGCCGCCGACCCGGCGGCCCGGCCGCAGCTGATCGACCGCTACCGTGCCGCCGGAGTGGGCGGCGAGCGGGCCCTGGAACGCATGTCCGTGGACCGAGAGATCACGCCGGCCGGCACCCGGCAGGAGCTGGTCCGGACGTTCGCGGCCCTGCTGCCCTCCCTGCGGCCCGGCTTCCGCCACGACAACCTGCCTCAGTGACCTGCACGCCAGTCCGCACCAAGGAGCCGTGTTCGCCATGACCTATCAACTCATCTGTCACCTGTCCGACATTCCCGACGGCGGCCTGCTCGGCGTCGAGGCGTCGGGAACCCCGATCGCCCTGGCGCGCCAAGGCGACGAGGTCTTCGCCCTGCACGACGTCTGTCCGCACGCGGGCGCCACCCTGAGCGAGGGCGAGCTCGACGGCGGCACCCTGGAATGCTGGCTGCACGGCTCGTGCTTCGACGTCCGCACCGGCAAACCGGTGGCCCCGAACACGCTGCCGGTCACCACGTACCCGGTGAAGGTCGAGGACGGGCAGGTGTTCGTCGCGGTCACCCCGGCCGGCTCGGCGCCCGCTTCATGACGGGCTCGCCGTCCACGACGACCGCCCCAAGCCCTCCCGCGGGCGGCTCCGCCGGCGTCTCCCCGGAGCGGTTCCGCGGAGTGCTGGCCCGGCATGCCGCGGGCGTCGTGGTGATCACCGTCGCGGACGGGGGCGGCCCCGCCGGGCTCACGGTCACCTCGTTCACCTCGGCCAGCCTGCGTCCGCCGCTCGTCTCCTGCTGGGTGGACGAACGCTCCGAGACCCTGCCCAAGCTGCGCTCGGCCGGCCTGTTCGCCGTGAACATCCTGAGCGGCGGCCAGCCGGAGACGGCGGCGAGATTCGCCGGTCGGCGGGCCGATCGCTTCGCGCCGCCCACGCGATGGCGCCCCGGCCCGTACGGCCTCCCCGTGCTGGACGGCATCGCCGCCTTTCTCGCATGCCGCCCCCACAGCATCCTCAAGGCCGGCGACCACCACCTCATCCTCGGCCTGGTCGTCCACGCAGAGGCGCTCGGCCGCACCGACGACCCCTTGCTGTACCACCACGGCGCCTACGGGCGCTTCCTCCCCGCACCGTCCGAGCCCGCCGCCGCACACGAGCGCTGACGTCGGACGCGCACCGCGGCTCGGCCGCGCGGGAACCGCCCATGAGTCGGATCTCCGGCGACCGCCGGCGGGGCGGCGTGGTGAGCATGCCGACGAGGGCGCCGAGCGCCCAGCCTCGCCACCCGGTTCGTGAATCGGGCTGGCACGGTGGACGAGCTGCGCGCCGGCGCGTGGAGGACCAAACACGCCTGCCGGCACCTCACCACGTCCCACCCCGACGACACCGCCGAAATCCTGGCCGAACTCGGGGGCTCGCCGCGCAAGGGCCTGTTCTCAGGCCCCCGCCGGGTCGGCGTTGAGGAGTTGCGCGTACTCCTCGACGTTCAGGTGCCGCCCCTTGAGCTGGGACGTGAGCTCCGCGTCGAGGATGCCCAGCTCCAGCAGCCCGTCGCCGCGCTCCTTCGCGTGCCGCCTGATGTGCTCCTGCGTGGCGGCGTCCACGTAGTCCTCCCAGTCCGGTGCGTACGTCGCGCCGCCGTCCGGGCCGAGCGGGAGCACGATCCCCGGTGTCCCAGGCCGGTAGGCGGCCGGCTCGCCGTCACCCTGGAGCAGCGCGCGGATGTTGGCCGCGATCACCGACGCGTGCCGGGTCGCCGCGCTCGCCTGCTTGGCCTCGGGGATCGCGGTGACGTCGCCGAGCGCGAACACCCGCGACTGGCCGGGCAGCCGCAGCTCGTCGGTGACCGCGAGCCGCCCGTCCGGCCGCCGCGCGGAAACCAGGCTCCCGGCCAGGTAGCCGGTGTCGGGGACGCCGCCGAAGCAGCGGAACCAGATGTCGGCGGTGAGCCGTTCGCCGGAGTCGAGGGTGGCGGTGAACGTCGCGTACTCACCGGCTTCCGACGGGGGCTGCTGGCGCAGGCGCGCCCCGAGGACGACCCGGATGCCCAGCGCGTCGAGCTGGCGGCGCAGCTCCGCCCTGAACTCGGCGGAATACCCGCCGGAGACGATCTCGGACCCCGGGTCGAGGAGGGTGATCGACTTGTCGGGCCAGGCCGCCAGGATCTCCCCGGCCAGTTCGAGCCCGACAGGACCGGCGCCCAGCAGCAGGACGCGGCCGGCCCTCGCGAGCGCCTCGCGGGCCGCGTGGTACCTCTCCTTGGCGGCGGCGCTGTCCTCGACGTCCACCTTGGCGGGGAACGGGTAGGACGAGCCCGTCGCCAGCACGATGTAGCCGGCCTCGATCCGCTCGCCCGATCGCAGCCAGACGGACGTCTCGTCCACCCGCACGGCCCGGTCCCTGATGATCGTGCCGCGCTCGAGCAGCCGGTCGTAGGGGAGGAACATCCGGTCCGTCCAGCCCGGATCGGTGAGGCCGCGCAGCGCGGCGACGTTGTGGACGAAGGTGTCCCGAGGCTCGACGAGCACCACGTCGGTGACGCCGTCGAGCTCCTTGGCGACGGTGATGCCGCCGTATCCGCCGCCGATGACGGCCACGGTCGTACGCATATCGTTCTCTCCTCACAAGAGGGTGGTCGGGGTGACGGTGCCTACCTGCAGCACGGCGTCGAACCATTCGTCGAGCCGCCCGGCCGTCAGGTAGTGCTCGGGATCGGCTTCCGCCTTGTAGATCCCGCTGATGATGCGGAGCTTGTGCGGCCCGCCCAGCCAGTCGTCCACCGGCTCGGGCCGAGGCGAACGCAGGTCGAGCAGATAGCGATCAGGCCCCGCGGCGAGCACGGCGTCGGCCGACCCGGGCATCGGATCGGGAACGACCTGGCCCGGATGCAGGCCGCTCACATCGCCGCGCGCGAACGCGATCAGCAAGGAGACATAGCGCTCGCCCAGCCGTTCGCGCAGCTCGTTGCCGACGCTCTGGAACGGGCCGAGCAGGGCGGCGGGGATGACGCGGGGCGCGTTCGCGGTGAACGACATGCCCTCCCAGTAGGCGATCTTCACGCCGTCGTCGCGCAGCAGCGAGGTCAGCACGGCGACCGAGCGGCGCCTCGTCTCGGCGTAGTCGAAGCCGCCGCCGGCGAAGCTGCCGGCGTGCGCGTCCACGATCAGCTTCGCCTTCTCCAGCGCCACGCCTGGGTCGGGCAGCGCGGCCACCAGGTCGAGGGCGTCGCGCGCGTGCTCGACGAAGGGACGTCCAGGATGGACGCCCCGCGCGTGCTGCACGTGCTCGGGCACCTCGTGTGCGGTGACGATCGTGTCGTAGTGGCGGCGCAGCTCGGGGACCAGCCCGGGACGTACGCGGGCCACATGCTCGATCACGGCCTGGTAGTCCGCGGGCCGGGCGGACGGAGCGTCCAGCCCCACGATCCGCAGCGGGTCGGACCGATGCCGCCGGTTGAACGCCCGCGCCCACTCGACGACGGCGCGCAGCTCCGCGGTCCGCCACGGGGCCCACAGCTCGGACATCGCCGTACGGACGTCTTCGTCACCGCCGAGGACATAGGCGTTCACCCGCTCGACCGCCACCTCGTCGTCCTGGATCGCGAGGACGCGGAACCCCAGGTCCTCGACCAGCAGCCGCAGCACCCGGTGCGCCTGCGTCATCACCTCGTGCGCCGCGCGGGTCTGCTCGCCTATCCCGACGATCTCCGCATCGGCCAGCAGCTCGCGAAGCGGGTGGAGGTCGGTGAGCGCGTCCGCCGGGTCGGTGGTCGTCAGCGCGCGGGCGTGCTCGGCCACCCACCGCCGGGCGGCGGTCTCTGTCGTACGTGCCATGTGTCCGAGGCTACGAGCGTACGGTGAGACAATGAATGCTCAGCTGTGGCACTTTTATACGCGAACGTATCAAAGCGCGGGGTGAACGAGATGGACATCCTCAGCGACGTGATCTCCGCCGTACGGGTGGGCACGCCCGCCACCGAACGGGTCGAGTGGCGGGCGCCCTGGCGGCGCACCTTCCCCGACCTGCCGGGCACGGCCGGCTTCCTGGTGGTGCTCCAGGGCACCTGCTGGCTGATCGACAAGGCCGACGAGCCCGCCCACCTGGCACCCGGCGACGTCGTCTTCTCCCCGCACGGCGACGGCTACACCCTGGCCGACAGCCCGTCCACGACCGCACACGCCACCGGATCCACCACCGTCACCTTGTGCGGCGGCTACCGGCTCAGCCCCGAGTGGACCCACCCGCTCCTGCGCGAGCTGCCGGGCGTCATCCACATCCCGGCCCGCCCCGGACACCACGCGGGCCTGCGCGCGGCCGTGGAGGTGCTCGGCGCGGAGACCGGCAGCCGCCGCCTCGGCGCCGCCGCGCTCCTGCCCGTGGCGCTCGACATGCTTCTGCTGTACGTCCTGCGCATCTGGTTCGAAGAGCACCCCGGCGGCGAGCCCGACACCGGCTGGGCCGCAGCCCTCGCCGCACCCGACATCAGGGCGGCGCTCAACGCCATGCACGACGACCCCGCCCACCCCTGGACCGTCCAGGAACTGGCCGACCGGGCGAGGGTGTCCAGAGCCACCCTGTCCCGCCGCTTCGGCGCGCTCATCGGCCAGCCGCCGCTGACGTACCTGACCTGGTGGCGCATGACCACGGCCGCCCGGCTCCTCGTCCTCGACCCCGCCGCCTCCCTGGACTCCGTGGCCGCTCGCGTCGGCTACTCCTCGGAGTTCGCCTTCGCCAACGCCTTCAAGCGCCACTTCGGCCTCGCCCCGGGCGCCTACCGCCGCCGGGCCACGGCGATGCCGAGCGTGACCCCGGCACGGCCGTGACCTGGCCGAGCACGCGTACCAGGTGGGTGGCTTCGATGACGGCGGACACTACGGCCTCACCGGTGCGGTCAACGGGGCGCGCACGTCAGTCGCCCTGGGCGACGTCCGTGCCCCGGCCCGGCTCGCCCGCGGACAGCATCAGGTGCGTTCCCTGCGCGAGCCTGAACTCCAGGATGCCCTCGTCAGGGGACATCGGCGCGGTTCCGAGCAGGGCTTCGTCCCACTTCGCCGATGCGTCGAGGTCGCTGACTTCGACACCGAAGGTGACGCTCTTGATCGGTGGAATCGCCATGCGGTCGTGCCTCCGTTCCGTTGTTCCGTCTCACCGGATCGAGCGACCCGCCGCGCGCCGCGAGTGGCCCCCGCCTTGGCTAGCGCTCGGAGATCCGCGTGCGTTACGCCCGCTCCTCGTCGATGACCGGCATCGGCGGCCCGCCCGGCTGCCACGTCTCCAGGAACGACGCCTGCTGCCGCTGATCGACGAGCTCGACGTCCGCCCCGATGGAGTCGAGGCGGTGGTAGGCGAACAGACGCCCGTACGGGCAGCCGGAGAACGTCTCGGGAAAGCCGGAGGCGGCCAGCCGCTCGGCGCCCGCGGCCACGTCGGACGTCCAGAACCCGAGATGGTGGAAGCGCGGCGTGCTCGTGTCGCCCCACGGCCCTCCGGGCGCGGCCTCGATGAGCTCGATGAACGCGGGCCCCTCGGCGGAGAAGACGATGCGGTAGTCCCACTCCCCGATACGGCCGTCGCGCGGCTCGCGCCAGGCGACCCCGGCCGCGCTGGACAGGTCCCGCATCGCCGCCCGCAGATCGGGAACGGCGAAGCAGACGTGGTAGTAAGGCGACATCGCGGTTGACGCGCTCCTCCCGCAGAGACGACGAAGGCGATCAGATCTACCCGCTGCGCCTCGCGTCCGCAATCAGCGGCCCGTTCCGCCCGGCGTGGGCGATCAGCGACCGTCCCGCCTAAGTACGCGATCAGCGCGGGGCGCCCGAGTGCAGGATCTCGTGCGTCCACCGGTCGCGGGGCTGCGCGTGCAGGGTCCAATAGTGCTCGGCGATGTCGTCGGGGTCGAAGGCGGTGCCGGGGGCGACCGGGCCGTCCACGGTGACGCTCGCCGGGTGCACGCCGGAGGCGCCGTACGCCTGGTCGATCAGCGTGACCAGGGTACGGACGCCCGCCTTGCCCAGCGACAGGCTCACGTACTGCGGCTTGGGCTCGGGCATGCCGCCGGTGATGATGATCGTGCCGTGCCCGCGCGCCGCCATGGCGGCCGATCAGCAGCCGTGCGGCGGCGATCACCGCCAGAGCGAGGCGAACGTTCACCACGCGACCCCTTCACGCGACCGCAGCGGAAACGGCCTCGGCCGGCCGCCGGTGCCCGGGGTAGTGCCAGGCGAACCCGAACCGGCGGCGGGTGTAGCCGAACGCGATCCCGGCCGCCGGGTCGGCGAACGCCTCCGACCCCGCCCGCCTGGCCGCCCTCGGCCTGGAACCGTGACCCGGCAGGCCGAGGGCGGCGGAACGGTCAGGCGAACCGCAGGACGAAACGCCCGCGGACGCCGTGCTTTTCGAGCGAGCGGTGCGCGTCGGCGGCCTCGGCGGCGGGCGGCTGCCCGGCCACGCGCAGGGTGAGCCGCCCGTCGCCGGCCAGCTCGGCGAGCCGGTCCAGCTTCTCCGCCTCTTCGGCGTAGCCGCGGACGAAGATGGGAGCGACCCGCACCCGGTCGGTCCCGTCGCCCTGCCAGCCGCGTACGGTGACCAGCGTCCCGCCGTCCTTGACGGCCGGGAGCGCGGCGGCGTCCAGCACGGCGGCGTCCAGCAGCCCGTCCACGCCGTGAGGGTAGAGGCGGCGGACCTCCGCCACGAACCCGTCACCGCGCGGCAGCACCACGTCGGCGCCGCACGAACGTACGAACTCCTCGTCCTGCGGGGCGGCGTCGGCCACGACGACCAGCCCGGCCAGCTTGGCGAGCTGCACGAAGTACCCGCCGAGCGTCCCCGCGGCGCCCGTGACGGCCACCGTCGCACCGGCCGGGAGCGCCAGCGTGTCCAGCGCGAGCTGCGCGGTGAGGCCGTTCATCGGAACGGTGGCGGCCTCGGCGTCCGGCAGCCCGGCAGGGATCTTCGCCACCGACCGCGCCGGCACGACCAGGTCGGAACGGTAGCCGCCGTGCTCGCCCGACGGCACCACGATGGCCATGACGGCGTCCCCGATCTGGAACGGGCGGTCGACGTCCGGGCCGATCTCGCTGATGGTGCCGGCGACGTCCATGCCCGGCACCCGTACGCCGTCCGCCTCGCCCTGCCGCGGACGTGACCTGACCAGGGTGTCGGTCGGGTTCACCGCGGCGCTGGTGACCCGGATCCGCACCTGGCCGGGGCCGAGCGGCTCCGGCTCCAGGTCGAGCTCGACGAGCGCGTCCGGCCCGCCCGGTTCTGTCACTCCGATTGCGTGAACCACGATGCTCCTTAGTGATTGCTGTCGCCCCGTCGAGGTGCCTGCAGACCTTCGAGTATCAGGCCGCACACCTCGTCGAGCTGGGTCTCGATGCCCGGGTCCGGCCACTCGGCGGCATGGGCGAGGTGGTGGAACTTGGCCGTGGCGTGGAAGACCGCGCGGGCGGCGGCCTCCGCGTCACCGGTGCGGAAGCTCCCGTCATCGACGCCGTCGGCGACGATGGCCGTCAGCTGCCCCAACAGGTCGGCGACATGCCCGGTGGCGACGGCGCTGTGCGCGGCGGCGAGATGACCGTACGCGGCGAACAGCTCGGGATCCTCACGGATCTTGGCCTGCTTCAGCGACAGGACCGCATGCAGCCACCTGCGCAGCCGCTGAGGCGGCCGGAGCGTACGGTCGGCCGCGATGACGGCGAGCGTGTCGCGGTTGCGGTCGAGCCAGCGCCGGGTCACCGCCTCGCGCAGCGCCTGCTTCGACGGGAAGTGCTTGTAGACGGCGGCATGGCTGACCCCGAGCGCACGGGCGACGTCCACGACCGTCGCCTTGTCCGGCCCGTGGCGGCGCAGGATCTCCTCGGTGGCCGCCAGGATCGCGTCCGCGTCCAGCGGAGTGCGGGCGGCCATCAGTGCTTCAGCTCCACGCCGCCAGGCTAGCCGCCGAAGTTACAGATATCAAATCTTGTAACTTGATGCCCACTACAGTGCTTCCGCCCTCCGTCTTGAGTACGAGCGCACGGCTCCGACCTGAGGCCCATGACGGCCCGAGCGGCGGAACTCAGCGTGAGAGCATGCTTCCGCGCCCGCCTGAGGCTGACCGGCAGCCCTTGCCCGATCTGCTGCATCGCGCGCTCTTCAAGACGGTGTCGCTGCTCCCGCCCGGGGCGCAGGCGGTGCTGTTACGGCGCTACTTCGACTGGTGGCACCGCTCGCCCGATCCCTGGCATCTCCTGACCGACGACTACGAGCAGCACAAGTACGCCACGACGTTACGCCTGGTCCCTCATCGCCCTTATCGCCGCATCCTCGACGTGGGCTGCAGCGAAGGCGTCTTCACACACACGCTGGCCACGCGGTACCCCGACGCGGAGGTCACCGGAGTGGACGTCTCCGAGCGTGCACTCAACCGCGCCCGCGCCCGCCCCGCCCGCAAACGGCCGACGTTCATCCGCGCCGACCTGATCTCCTACCGCCCCGCCGACTCCTTCGACCTCGTCTTCTGCGCCGAGACGCTCTACTACCTAGGCCGCGGCGACCGCCTGCGGCTCGCCTCCGCCCGGCTCATCGAACTCGTCCGCCCCGGTGGCCTGCTCACCCTCGTCCACCCCTGGCCGGAGGCCGAACGCCTGTACGTCCACCTCGGCGGCCTGACACGCATCCTGCACCACGTCGAGGAAGAGGCGCACCGCCCCTTCTCCGTCACCGTCCTCGAGGCATGAGCATGATGGCGCCCGGCGAGCGGGCCGGCGTGGATGCGCCGGAGCTCGCCGGACGACGATCGCCATAACGTGCGGCGTGCGCCGTGCAGCGCGGCCGCTGTGACGTGCGGCGTGCGCCGTGCAGTGCGGCCGCTGTGACATGCGGCGTGCGCCGTACAACGCGGCCGCTATGACGTGCGGCGTTTGCCGTACAGGGCGGCCGCGCCGGCCACGCCCGCCGCCGCCAGCACGACCTGGATGATCAGCTCGATCCAGTCGATGCCTCGGGTGTCGGCGACGCCCAGCGCGGCGGCGATGGCCGTGCCGATGAGGGCGGCGACGATGCCGATCACGATGGTGAGCCAGAACGGGATGTTCTGACGTCCGGGAACGACCAGGCGCCCGAGAACGCCGATGATCACCCCGATGATGAGCGCGGAGATGATACCGGTGACTTCCATGCTGCGCCGCCTTTCTGGTGATCGCTTGACGGAGGTACGGCAGGTCGCAGAGACACGTCGGCAATCCGTTGCTTCCCGAATGCACAAACGCGCAAACGACAAGGTCCTGTAACGACGGGGTGAGCCGCCGCTGATCCGGGAGGGGTCCCGGCGGGCCGCGTTTACGATGCCGGTGTGACCGCCGATCACGCATTCCACCGCGAGTACCGGTATCCGTCAGGCGGTTGGCTGTGGACCGCCCTTGCCGCCCCCGCGGCCGCAGGTGTCCTGCTGGTCGTGCGCCTGGCTCTGGACGAAGACGTGCCGGCCTTCGTCCCCGTCGCCGTCGGGGCGCTGTTCGCCGCCCTCATCCTCTTCGCGGTGCGCGCGGGCACCGGGAGCGCGACGATCGTCGACGGAGACCGGATCACGATCAGAAACGCGTTCAGCAGCCACGCCACGCCCTGGCCGGACGTCCAGGGCATCGAGATCGAGATCAACCCCGGTGCGGGGCGCGGGGCGCCGGACCTGATCGTCGTCCTCTACGACGCGGAGGGCCGCCGCCGTATCCTGCCGCAGCTCAACGAGAAGAACCTCCCCGACCTGGAGGGCGAGGTGGAGGCTCTGCGCGAGGTGTGGATGCTGCGCAGGGGCGAGGACTGGGCGCCGGTCGGCAAGGCGGCAGACAAGATCGCCCGCGCCCGCAGATACCCGCGACCGCTGGTGCACGTCGCGGTCATGGCCATGTTTCTCGGACTCGCGGCCGGGGTCGTGATCTCCCTCGTCATGCTGGCCACGGGCATGTACGACGTCATCAACGAAAACCCCGTCACCGAGGCCCTGTTCCGCCCCATGACGCTGATCTTGGTGATGCCCTTCCTGGCGTACATCGGCACCTTCGTGATCGGGGCGATCATCCGCCGCCGTCGCTGAACCTCGCATCTGGAAACGCGCACTCCACCACAGTCGGGGAGGCATCGAGCTGCGCCGGTCAGCGTCGCAGGGATGTCACGCGGGCGGGCCCGCCTTGACCCGCCGCACCAGTTGCTCCAGCGAACCCCGGTAACCGTGGAGATGCTCAAACCACCACGTGGCGCCCGCATCCGCGTAAGCCTGGACCGGCGAGCCGGGGTCGCTCACCCCGATGACCGCCACGTCGAAGCCGCCGTCGGCGGCCCGATGCCGCCGCACCTCACCGACCTGAGCGGCCAGGGCCTCGGGGGAGAGCGTCATGCGGCCGTCCTGGTCGTCGCCCGCGACGATCCACCCGTCCCAGCGGGCGGCGCGCCGCAGCGCGCCCGCAGCCGTGCCGCCGACCCACACCGGAACCCGGGGCCGCTGCACCGGCAGCGGCGCGAGCCGCACCCCGTCGACGGTGTAGTGAGCGCCCCGGTGGCGCACCTCCTCGCCGGACCAGAGCGCGGCCAGCACCTCTAACGCCTCGTCGAGCACGGCCCCGCCGGGACGCGCCGCGCCGAAGGCGGTGAACTCCCGCTCCACGCCGCCGAGCCCGGCGCCCAGGATCGCGCGGCCGCCGCTCAGCCTGTCGAACGTCGCCACCGTCTGCGCCAGCCGCTCCGGGCGGTGCCCGGCCACGGGCGTCACCGCCGTGCCCAGCCTGATGCGGGACGTCGCCTGCGCCGCCGCACCCAGCGCCACCCACGGGTCGGCCGACGGCACGCCCCAGGCGAAGCCGAGATGGTCCCACACCAGCACGGCCTCCCACCCGGCCGCTTCGGCCTCCCGGGCGAGGGTCACCAGGTGCGCGGGCTCGGCGAGGTCACCGAGGATCGCGACGTCGATGCCGTACCGCATGCCCCCACTCAAGCACCCGGCACCGACAGTTCGACGGAACGCGGGCACTGGCGGCTTACAGCATCACGGCCAGGGTGACCGCCGTGGCGGACGCTCCCGCGACGGCGCCCGTGACCGCCTGGGCGGGCGTGTGGTCGCGCAGCACCGTACGCGCCCACCCGATCAACCCCACCAGCACGGCCCCGGCGGCGAGCACCACGGCGGGCCACGGAAGCACCCAGGCGAGCATCACCACCGACCCCGCCGCCACCGCGGTGTGGAAGGAGATCTTCCAGGCCAGCGTGACCGGCCCGACCACGGCCAGCGTGGCGAGCATGATGACCACGCACGCCACCATCACCATGGGAGCCCCGAGCACGACCAGCAGGGCCAGCGCCACGACGACGAGGGCGACGATGACCGCGATCAGCTTCGGCCGCTGGGACCGCTCACCGATGTGCCAGTCCCCGAACCACCCCTTGCGGACCCCGCCGAAGATGACGATCGCGGGCACGCCACCGCACAACCCGGAGGCGAGCGCGCCCCAGCCGACCCCGGGCCACCCCGACGTGACCGCGCCCACCACCAGCGGCAGGCCCATCACGAACCACATCGGGGCGAACACATCGGTCAGGCGCCGAGCGAGGCGGACCTGCGGCCGCTGCCGAGCTGCTTGAACGCCTTCGCGACCTGTCGCAACCACTGTGTCTCTCTTTCCATGTCACCGGCGAAATCAGGGCCGGGGATGCGACCGGACGGCACCCCCGGCTCGTGTCCTGCGCGAGCCGCGCCCAGGGCGTCGGCGACCCACCGCGCCACCCGGGCGGGGTCGTCGCTCGACGGCGGCTCGGCCACCGTCGTGAGGTTGAGCATGCCGTCGCGGATCTCCAGCACCCGCCGCACCACCCGGGCGCGCAGGTCCACCTTCAACGGCAGCGAAAGGTCGGGGTACTGCGCCGTCAGCGCGTCCCACAGCGGACGCAGCTCGCGCAGCGCGGCCAGGTGGCGCAGCCTGGCCACGCCCAGCCGGCAGGCCGGAATCGACGTGCCGGCCGTGATGCCGACGACGCACGCCAGCAGCGTCACCCGCCCCAGGACGGGGATCTCCCGCAAGGTGGTGTCCGGGTCGAGGAGGGTGGCGAGGTTGACGGTCATGACGTGCGCCCGGTTGATCACCCCGGCGGCCATGCCGATCGTGGACAGCACCAGGCCGAGCCGCAACAGCGGCGGCGCCACCCGCGCGTACCCGGCGAACATCCAGCCCGCCGACGCCAGGCACGTCATCAGCCAGGCGTCGAACATCGCCAGATAGACGCGGCCCTCGACGGCCGTCGCGCCGGGGGAGTGCGCGCCGTCCACCCAGTAGATGCGGCCACCGCGTACGGCGAACATGGTGACCAGGACGCCCATCGTGAGCAGGGCGGCCGGCCAGATCCAGCGGGCCCGCGACGGCCGCCCCCGCCGGGTGATCGCCTCGACGTACGCGAGCAGGCTCGTCGCCGACGCCAGGCCGGTGAGATGCCGCAGCAGCGTCGCCAGCTCCGTGCCGGTGGCGGCGTCCATCCACGTCACCACCGCGGGCGCGGTGAACACCCGCGACAGAGCCAGCCCGGTGAAGGCGGCCCACAGCATCCGCTGCTCGTGCGAGCGCATCGCCGGACGGATGCGGGAGATCGACGCGCCCCACAGCAGGATCATGGCTAACCACTCGGCCAGGCCCACGCATGCCTCCTACGTCTCATATCCGAAGGTCCTGGACAGGCGGCGCAGGCCCTCATCGCCCCTCTCGGGCGGGGTGTACGCGCGCGTCAGAATGAGGGTGGCGAGCTCTTCGGCGTCGCGCTCCCACTGGGTCTCGTACCGGCCGCGCCCGTTCCAGCCGACGACGGGGCCGATCATGCGGCGCATGAACTCCTCGACGTCGCCCCCGATGCGGCCGTGCGTCAGCAGCATGTGGCTGATCTCGTGCAGCACGATGTTGACCCGCAGCAGCCCGGACGCGCCCGGCGCGACGAAGATGTGGTCGGCCCTGCGCGTGCCGAACCACAGCCCGGTCACCGCGCCCGCGGCCTCCGCGGGCAGGTCGTGCATGTGGAGCGGACGCCGCCGCTCGGCGCGGATGCGCTCAAGGAACGCATCCAGCGTGAACGGGTGCGGGATGGGCGCCGCCTCCAGGGCAGCCAGCAGCGTGGGAGACGGCATTCGTAACCTTTCCGCCGAGGCCCGGACAGACTATCGACCATCCGCTCAAGCCATGGTCACTGCGAGCGCGTCGGTTGATCATCGTCGGGGGTCCGTGCCGGATCGTCCAGACCTTCGGCGCGGCGCATCGCCTCGATCATCGTGAGCAGCGCGCTGCGCGAGATCTCCGACAAACCGGCCGTACGCTCGGCGATGTACTCCACGCCGAGCTGCTCGGCCCCCTGCCGGATCTGCGCCTCCAGCCGCTGATCTTCGGCGCTGAGCGGCGGCGGTTCGTCGTCGCCGTTGAGCCAGCCGTACGAGACGCCGAGGAGCTGTGCCAGGGCGGCCAGCCGGTCCCGGCCGACGTTCGTCTGCTTGCCCTTCGCGATGCGGCTGATGTAGGCGTGCGACATCTCAACGCCCTGCTCGCGCAGCCGCTTCGACGCCTCTCGGGCGGAATAACCCTTGGCAGCCAGGGCTTGGGTCAACCGCTCGGCCAGGGTAGCCATTCAGTCCCGCTCCTTCATGCCGGTTCGCCCCGGTTTGGGGGTTATCTGCACTCCGGCAGTGGAACCACAGAGTACACAATTTGTCCAGGTGTGACCCGGTAGTTGACAATGCTCCCCTGTCGGGGAAGGATCAAGCGCCCAGGTGTGAACTGCCGGTACACACGCAGGATCCTCATTCCCGACGTCCGACCTCATCGGAGAGCCCCCCGTGACCTTGCCGGACACAGACGGCCGACATCTCGTCCTGCGGCTCTCCCCGAACCTGTCCGCCCCTTTCGCATCAGCGGACGATCACGCGGCCGCGCGCCGTCAGGCGGCTTGCCCCCGCCCGGGACAGGGCCAGTGCGGTGGCCCGATCTCCCTCGCCGAAGGGCGGGGGCAAGTCTTTCCCATGATTGTCGCTACAGCCTGTCCACGGCCGGTGAGCCGGGTGGCCGTTGCGGGCCGGCGCGGGCCGCACTGGTAAGGTGCCGGGCATGTCAGGCGCTTCATGCTCGGCCGCGTGCGCGGCGGTGACCAGGACGCTCCGCTAGCGGCGGGACGTTCGCGGCACACCACCCTCCTTGCGCGAGAACGTCCGGTCGCTTCGTGATCAGTCCGGAGCGGCACCTTCGTGCTGCTCAGACGCCCCCATGAGCACCGGAGCGCTTGATGCTTTCCTCCCACGGGCAACGCCCGATCTCTCCCATGCGCGCATGGCTGGTGCTGTGCGCGATGTCGATGCTGCAGTTCCTTCTCGCGGTCGACGTGACCGTGGTCAACATCGCCCTGCCCTCGATCGGCAGGGACCTCAGTGCCGCAGGGCACTCCCTGACCTGGGTCGTGGTCGGCTACACCATCGCCGGTGGCGGGCTGCTGATGCTCGGCGGCCGGCTGGCCGACCTGCTGGGCCGCCGCCGCATGCTGCTGGCCGGCGCCTCCCTCTTCGGCGCGGCGTCGCTGCTGGCCGGGCTGGCGCCCACGTTCGAAGTCCTCGTTCTGGCGCGTCTCCTGCAGGGCGCCGGTGAGGCCACCGCGCTGCCGGCCGCGATGGCCACCGTCGTGGTGCTGTTCCCCGAAGGGCCGCGCAGGTCACGGGCGCTGGGCGTGTGGACCGCGGTCGCCAGTTGCGGGCTCGTCCTCGGGTTCGTCCTGTCCGGCGTCATCACCGCGCGGCTGGGCTGGCGGTGGACGTTCCTGCTCCCCGTGCCCGTCATCCTGGGCGTCATCGCGGCCGCCCTGCTCCTCATCGAAGCCGACCGGTCCGTGGCACGCTCATCCGGCCCGCTGGATGTGCCGGGGACGCTGCTGATCACCGCGTGCCCGCTGCTGTTCGCGTACGGGGTGGTCAGAGCCGGCGAACCCGGCATGAACCCCTGGCTGAGCGCGGCGGTGCTGGCCGGGGCGGCACTGGCGGGCGGCGCGTTCCTGCGCGTCGAAGCCCGCTCCGCGCATCCGCTGGTGCCGCGGGGCTTCTTCGCCCACCGCGCCCGCATCACCGCCAACGTCACCACCATGCTGCTCAGCGGGGCGCTGTCCACGTCGTTCCTGCTGTTCACGTTCTACCTGCAGGACGTCCTCTGGATCGGCCCGCTGGCGGCCGGGCTCACGATGCTGCCCATGGGAGTCGCCACGATCGCCGCCTCCCTGCTCGTTCCGCGCATGCTCGGCCGCTGGGGAGTGCGGGCGTGCGTGCTGGCGGGACTCGGGCTCACCACGGGCGCGATGGCCACGATCGCGCTCGTCGCCGTACTCGAAGCCGGAGCGGCGTGGCTGATCCCGGCGATGGTGCTGGTCGCCGCCGGGATGTGCTTCGGGCTGATCGGCCTGCAGTACCTCGCGGTCAGCGGCACCACCGGCGAGGACGCCGGGATCGCCTCGGGGGTGCAGCGGGCGGTCGACCAGCTCGGCGGCGCCTGCGGCGTCACCGTCTATGTGGGGATCGGATTCGCGCCCGGCCTGCACACGGCGAATCCCTTCGTTTTCGCCACCGTGCTCGCGGCCGCAGGGCTCCTCATCGGCGCCCTCGTTGTGCACCGGCGGCTGGTACGACGCTGCTGAACACCGGTGCGGCGGCGGGACAACGTCCACGCCGCCGCACCGCCAGGTGGGTCAGACGCCGTCGATGAGGCGGATGGCGATGTCAGGGCTGAACTGCCCGGCCGGGGTGGTCGGCGCGATGCCGCACTCGCCGTCGGAGTCGCCGGGGACCTTCACCCACAGCAGCATCTCCGTGCCGCCGGGGCCGCCGACCTGGGCGGGCGTGCCGAGCCGGCGACCGGCGGGGTTGCACCACTCGCCGTTGGAGCCATTGCCGTTGCGGCTGGTGTCGATCACCCACTTCGCGGTGCCGCCCAGCGCGGCGTTCACGGCGGACGCGTACGCGGCCGACTCGGAGGTCGTGTAGTAGTTGGAGACGTTCACCGCGAAACCGCGCACGTTGCTCACACCCACCTCGAGCAGCCTCTCGGCCATCTGCCCCGGCCGGTCCCCGAACCAGCCGGCGTTCGCCGCGTCGAGGTAGGCCCACGTGTTGGGCGCCTTGTCGCGGAACTGCTCGGTGGCGTACCTCAGCATGCCGACGCGGTCCCGCTTCTGGTTGTCGTCCATGCACTCGAAGTCGCCCAGCGAGTCGGGCTCGATGATGACGACGGCGGGACGGTCACCGATCGCGGACGCGAAGGCGGAGATCCACGCCTTGTACGCGTCCACGCTGCCGGCGCCACCGCCCGAGTGGCCGCCGCAGGCGTCCCGGCCGGGGATGTTGTACGCCACCAGCACGGGCAGCTTGCCGGCCGCGGCGGCGCCGGAGACGTAGGAGGACACGGCGGCGCTGATGTCGGGGTTCCAGTTGCCGAACCAGCGGGCCATCGGCTTGGAGGCGATGGCCGCCTCGATGCGGCCGGCCCTGTAGTCGCCGCCGTTGTCGCCCACCCAGCGGGCCGGGTTGGACTCGGGATCCACGTAGAAGCCGTCGGTCAGCTCGATCGGGCTCGAGGAGGACCCGCCGGCCTCGGTCAGCGACACGTTGTCGAGGTAGAACGTGTGAGCGGCGCCGCCGCCGAGCTGGAAGGTGACCTGACCGGCCGAGGTGGTCAGCGTCGAGGTGAAGGGGAAGCTGAAGCGCTTGCTGGTGGGGGAGAGGGAGATCGGCTGCGTCAGCGTGTTGGTGTAGGGGGCGTCGCCGAGCTGCACGGTGGTGACCGCGGAGACGTTCGTGCTGGCGAAGGCGTCGAACGAGAGCGTGTACGTCTTGCCCTGCGCCAGCGGGATGTCATTCTGGGCCACCATCGCGTCCCACGGGTTGGCGGTGCCGCCGGACACGCCGACCCGCAGCCGCCCGGCGTCGGTGGTCATCGTGGTGTTGGCCGAGTTCCACCAAGGGGCGGTGCCGTTGGTGAACGTGCCGTTGACGACCAGCTCGGTGGCGGCGGCCGGCGCGGGAGCGGCCGAGGCCGCGGCCGCGGGTAACGATGTCAGGGCCGTGGCAAGCGCGATCGCGAGGGTGAACAGTCGCACGTAGTGCTTCCCTTCTGGGGTGTTCTTGGATCTCGCGTTGTGAATATCACAAAGATCATGAAAAGTCGTGACATCTTGGGAAAAGTCACCGGAGTCGAACGCGACCAGGGCGAATGCGGATCCGGTCCGCGAGGCCCTACGACATAAGGACCAAAAGTGCATCAGCACATGGTGTTGGTGCTGTTTGTCCGGCATGGGCCAGACCTCGGAGCGGTATGACTCCACTTCGATACGGGCAGCGGGGGAGGGACCGGTGGCAAGGGCCTTTCTGGTCGTGGCGGTGATGCTCGGGATGGTCGCCGGGCCGACGGCAGGCTGCGGCTCAGATCGCTCAGATGTGAGGGAATCGGGAGCCGGCGCTCCGGGGCAGGCAGGGCCGGGTACGCGAGCACGGCCGGTCATCACCCCCGGGGGCAAACTCGTCTCGGAAGACAACAGCGGTGACCTTCCTGATGCCACGGCCCAGGTCTGCCGGGAATGTCAGCGAGGACTGGGAAAGTCCGACGCCAGCTTGGCCCCACGGATGGAAAGGGTGGCCAAATCCAGGAGCGGCAGCAACAGCACAAAGAGCGACAGCGCAAAGGCGGTAGCGCTGAACTGCGCGGCGGCGGCCCGCGCGAACGAGAGTGCGAAACAGGGAGCCCAGGGCTTCTCCAGCCGGTCGCAGAAGAATGCCGAGCTCGCGCTCGAGAACGCCGATAAGGCGAAAGCGGTCGAAGGCGCCATTCCCGCCAGCATACGGACGCTGGTGGCAGGGCTCGGTGCTCGCGCGGAATTGGTCGCCGCCGCCACCTTGGGACAGCAGGACCGAGTTCGTGCCGCTCTGAAGCGCCTGGAGGCGCTCGGATACGAGGCGGGCGATTATCTGCGGGACGCCTGCGCGGTGGCCGCCGACCCCGCCGCCATTCCCGAGTGCGAGAGCGCGACACCCTCGGGCGGCGAGACCGAAGCGCCGTCCGAGGGGCCGGAGACCACGGTGACCTCCGAGTCCGAGACTCCTCCGACCGAGCAGGGCGGCGAGACCGATGACGGAGACACGCAGCAGCCCGACGAGAAAGGGCCGACCGATGAAGTGGCCCCCGCGCCGCCCGTGGACGGCGACGATCCGGCCCCGGCCGAGACGTAGCGGCACCCGCCCATGAGCACTTCCGGGGGCGGCGATGGCGCGGACTTCACCCGTATCTGGGGGATCCTCACGCACATCGTGACGCCGACCACGCTGGTGGCGGCGATCATGATGTACTTCGGAGCGGTACGCGCCAACACCATGTACGGGCTTCTCGGCATCGACCAGAGCATGCTGGGCCTGTCCTTCCAGGACTACGTGCTGCGCAGCGTCGCGCTGGCCATCGAACCCCTGATCCTGGTTCTTCTGGTGGCCCTGATCGCTCCTCCGCTGCACGGCTGGGTGACGCGCTCCGCCGAGCGGCATCGCACCGCCGCGATGCGGGGCATCGCGGTCGCGACCGCGCTCGGGCTCGCAGGCGTCGTGACGGGACTCCTGGGCCTGGCCGGATGGGCTGCGCTCCGGCCCTTCGTCCTGCCGCTCTGCCTGGGCGCCGGCATCGTCATCCTGGTCTACAGCGCCGGCCTGTACGGCAGGCTCACCATGGGCCGGGCGACCACCGCCACCCGTCCGGTCGTACGGCGCGCGGTCTGCGGGGCGCTTCTGCTGCTCCTGCTGTTGTGGTCGGTCACCGAGTACGCGCAGCAACGAGGCAGGGAGGCGGCCGACCGGTACTGGGCCGATCCTGGGATGTTGCCGAGCACGGTCGTCTACGCGGCACGGCGGCTTTTCCTGGAAGGCCCCGGAATCACCGAGACCGTCCTTCCCGACCCGAACGCGATGTACCGCTACCGCTACACCGGCCTGCGCCTGCTGATCCATTCCAACCAGCGCTACTTCCTGCTGCCCGCCTGCTTCGCGACGAGCCCGTGGGCCCGGGCGATCGCACTTCCCGCCGACGCGTCGCTGCGGCTGGAGTTCCACGTACTCAAGATCCCGCCGGAGTGCCCACCCGGCCAGTGAGCACACCAGGCGTACGGCAGTCCTGCCGCCCGAACACCCTCTGCGACGTGAGTCGGGAACGCCCGGTGTGGCGCTCAGAGGGGACCAACGGCCATCATGCGGATCATGACCTTGTCGCTTGGCGCGTTACACGACGACCTGCCCGCAGTGCCCTCTTTCAAGCAGTACTACGACGACGACCTGCCCGCTTTGAACGAGTACTACGACCAGTTCACCGAGCCGACCTTCGCCGAGCAGGTGATGACATGGCTGCCCGCCCTCGCCGCCGGGGCGGCGGTTGGCTTCGCGGCCGGCGTCGTGACCACTCTGATCATCATCAAGGCGAGGCGGAGGCGGGCTCTCCTGAACACGGGGACGCACTCCGCCGGGCCTGCGCAGCCCGGGTGGCCGAACGGGCATCATTCACACTGAGCGCATTTGCCGGAAACTTTCCGTCTCTCATCAGCGACATCAACCGACTTAACAAGCTATTTCCTATAACACGATAAAAGATCCTCGCCGATGAAGCGGTCAGAAGACGGCCTGCGCATAGCGCCAGTTCAGTAAGCCGAGTCGCAGCCGGAACGATGCTCTCGAACTGACATGCGGCATTACAGGCCGGTCGCCGATGAATATTGGCGAATGGTCGACAAATATCACTTGTAGCACCGCGGAGTAGGTGAGTCCGGACGTAGCATGCTCACCACGGAATGGCGCTGCGGGAGAGTCGATCATGCGGTTGAAAGGCCGGCGAGGTGCGGTGACCCTGGTGCACGCGCTGTCCAAGCGCGATACCCCCCATGGGCCCGACAGACCGGTCCTGCTGCTGACCGGCCCTCGAGGAAGCGGCAAGACGGCCCTGCTCAACGGGATCGGGGAATATCTCGACGGCCGCCTGCCGTACGCGAAGGTCGATTTCGAGGAGCTGGCCAGGGACACCGTCTGCGACGTCCTCAACATGATCAGCATCGACTTCAACCGGCACGGCGCACCGTACGGCCGCATGGCGTTCCCCAGGCTGGTGCTCGGGCAGATCGCCATGGCCGAGCCCCGGCTGAACGAGGTGCGCGCCCTTGCCCGGCAGGAGCTGCAGGAACGGTTCGAGAAGTATCACCGGGTCGACGAGCTGCGGAAATTCTTCGCCCAGGCGGTGGGGACGCCGGCGTCCGGGGCCACACAAGGGATCGTCACCTCGGACCTGATCGACGCCGTGCTCGGCGTGGTGCTGATCGGGCTCAGGTCCTGGCGGGGGGCCCGCCCGGTGGTGATCGGCCCCGGTACGAGCTGGTACCGCCATCAGGACCGGGGCTTGGACCACGATCCCCTGGACGTGTTCATCAACCTGAACGCGTGGGCCCACGACAGGGACACCGCGGGCAACGGCGCGAAGGCCGATGAGCTCATGCTCTCGGCGTTCCTCGCCGACCTGCGCGCCGCGTTCCGGCGGCGGCGACGGCTGCGCGGGGCCGGTTATCGCTGCGTCATCATGCTGGACAACGCCGACACCAAGGCGGGACGAGCGTTCCTGGACGCCCTGATCTCCGCGGGCGAGCGCCAGGACACCATCATGGTGACCGCCACCACCCGCGGCCCGCTGACCACCGACGTGGCCGGATCGAACCGGCTGCTGCCCACGACGGAGACCGCGGACGTCGATAAGCGTTTAGACGCGCGGGACGACGCCGACGGCCACTGGTTCCCGGTACGTCTCGCCGACCTTACGACCGCGCACGTCCACGAGCTGGTCCGCGACCTGGACCTGCGCAGATGCAACGGCAAGCACGCCGAGATGGCCGTCTACGGCTTCACCCAGGGCCACGCCGGCGCCACAGCCCTGCTTCTCAGCGCCATCGCGCAGCACCAGGCCGACCCCATCGACCTCCGGCGGATCCTGGAGATGAGCCCGCAGACGGCGAGCGGGCCCCAGACGTATGGGGAACGGCTCCGCGGCATGCTCCTGGGCGACCTCCCCGACGCCGAAGCGGACCTCCTGGCCACCTGCGCCGCGGCGCGCGACATGGCAGAAGCGGTGCAGATGGCAGGGCAAGCCCCCTTGCCGGACGTTCGCGTCAAGCGCATCACCGACGCCGAGCTGTGGATGCCCGGAACGTCCACGGGCAGCCCGGTCATGCACCCGGTCGTACGGCGACTGCTGCTCCAGCGCCTCGCCGAGCGCGACCCCGGCGCGGAGAACGGCTGGACGACCGTGTACGGCTGGTTGCGCGGCAACGCCGAGAGCCACGGCGACACCACCGGCGAGCTGCACCACGCCCTCGCACTCGGCGAGGTCGAGTACGTCACCGAGGAGATGACCAGGCGGTTCCATCACCCCGACGTCCCGACGAAGACCTGGCTGGACGAGCTGAAGGCGGTGGTGGCGGCGCCCTGCCGTGCGCGTATCGAAGGACCTCCGCTCGACCACGTCAACGGCATGAAACGGTGGGCCGGGTACGAGCCGACGATCACCCACAGCGTGGCGACGCTGGTGGCGGGCCTGTGGGTGGCCAGCGAACCGCTGATCGACAGCCGGCGCGCGGCTCTGTACCAGCAGATAGAGAACGCCTTCTCCGAGCTGTCCGGCAAGTGCAGTAACGACTCGGAACCGCTGACCGCCGAGGCGGCGCGGTACGGAGCCCTGGCCACGAGGTGGGGTCGATGACGCAGACGCTGTTGCCGCTGGAGGAGAACCCGTGGCCCAGGCCGCCCCGCCGCAGGTGGAGCTGGATCGTCGCAGGGGTGTGCGCGGTGGTGCTGCTGGCCTATGGCGGGTTCCAGGTGGTCGATCACCTCTCGCGCTGCGCGCCGGGCGTGGCACGCGTCACGGTGGCCGCAGCCGGACGCGAGGAATGCGTGGGGATCAGCGACTCCTATGCGTTCGAGCCCCGGTTCCAGCATGTCGTGAACGCCCTGATCACAGAGAACGAGTTCGCCACGGCGGGCGGGGAGGGCACGTACGTCACGGTGGCGTTCGCCGCCGGCCTGACCAACCCGGACGGGCGGGTGGTCGCCGAGCTGGAGGGAGCCGTCGCCGGGCTGCGCCGGGCCAACCGCGAGAACCTCGTCGGCAGCAAACCCCTGATCAAAATGGTGCTGGCCAACATGGACAGCGAGCAGACCCACTGGCAGGAGGTCACCGACGACCTGCTCGAGATGGTGGACGGCCCCGACCGGCTGAGGGCCGTCGTGGGGCTCGGCCTGAGCAGCGACGAGGCGGTCAACGGCATGCGACGGCTGAGCGAGGCCGAGCTGCCCATGATCGCCGACGTCATGACCGCCGACGACATCACCAAGAAGCAGGCCAACGGCTTCGCGCGGGTCAACCCGACGGTCGGCGAGGAACTGGCGGCGGTGGCACAGTACGTGCGCACCACCGAGGAGCGCACCGCCGAGCAACGCAGCGCCATGATGGTGACCTACAGCGAGGAGAACGACCGCTACGCGGCAGCGCTGTCCAACGCCTTCAAGACTCGTTTCGGTGAACACTGGAAGCGCAGCGGACGGGTCAGCAACCCCTTCAGCCGGGACCCCGGCATCAACTTCGACCTCATCGTCGGCAGCCTGTGTGACGATGACTCGCCCGACCTCATCCTGTACGGCGGGCGCGGCAAAGACCTGCCGGCGTTCATCCAGTACCTCAGCCAGCGCAAATGCCACGACGACGAGGTCACCATCGTGACCGGCTCCGACGCGGCGCGCCTGCTCACCGACAGCCCGGAGAACAAGCCGGCCGTGGACGCCCTGTACTCCCAGGAGAAGCCGATCTCGCTGATCTACTCGCCGCTGGCCGAGCCCGCCGTCCTCCGCGGCGGCGCCGGGCAGCCTGCGGAGCCCCAGCTCGTCAAGCTGGAGCAGACCTTCAGGGACGTCGGCTTCGACCCCCGCCACCTGCGCACCGGCTGGGCGATCATGGCCCACGACGCCGTGCTGGTCGCCGCCCGGGCGATCCGGCTCGCGGCCCTGTCGAACCCCATCCCGCCGCCCCGCAAGGTCCGTGACCACATCTACTTGATGTCTCCCAAGGTCAACGGCGTGCAGGGGGCTTCCGGGCTCATCGAGATCGACCCGGAGACCGGCAACCGCCGCATCGAGCGGCTGCCCGTCCTGCGCCTGCTGCCGCGCGGCGAGCCCGAGATCCTCGGCCTGTACCCCGTACGCTAGGCGCCTCCTAGTCCTGCGCACGGGTCAGGAACGCCATGACGGCCACGGCGAGCCCGACAAAACCCGCGAATCCGCCCGCCCCGGTCAGCACGGCCACCGGAACGGCGGCACCGCCCAGCCAGGCCAGAACTCCGCCCGCGAAGGCGACGAAGAAACCGGCGGTAACGATCAGGGCGACCCACAGTCCCCGGTTGTTGTTCATGGCGTTCCTCACGTCGTCGTGAAGGGTCAAGGTCATCGAATGCCCGTTTCCAGGTAATGGAACGGCAAAGCGTGATCACGATGCCTTGCAGCGGTACGCGATCACCAGCAGGCAAAAAGGAGTCGAACGATGTCGATGCGGAGCGTAACGATCAGAACGGATTCGTTCCCCGGCGGAGGATGGCGTTCGGCTTCGTTCGGGCTCCTCCGATGTCCGTCTGGACATGCCGCGTGAGCTGGGGCGAAGCGGGGGAGGTCAGGCCGAACGACCTCGAATGAGTGATCGGCGCGCGCCTTGCACCGCATCGATGGCAGCATGATTGTCGTCACGATTCGTAGATCCCATTCGTCACGGCGTGACTCCCCCAGTAGAAAGATCACGAATCGATCGCCATCGATGACCCAACCGCACAACCCTGCGCACCGCGCTTTCATCGACCAGCTCAACCGGCTGCGCGAACAGGCGGGCAACCCGCCGCTGTCCCACCTGCGCAGGCTGTCGCGCAGACGGCTGCCCAACGGCAGAGAGGGGCGCGAGCTCGCACCCAGCACCACGCAGGAGATCCTCAGCGGCAAACGCCGCCACCTGCCTCAGTGGAGCTGGGTCGTCTCGTTCGTCGCGGCCTGCCACGAGGCGGCCAGGGAAGGCAACCTCGACCTCGGCCCGATGGACCTGGCGGCCTGGAGCGCCCGCCTGCTCCACGCCCGGCACGGCGACCGCCCGGCCATCCGCTGCGCCCCCCTCGTCCCGGCCGGCCCCGATCAGCTGACCGCCGACGACATCGTCCAGTCTCACCTCGAGACCCACGGCCGCGTCGCCGCCCGCCTGGCCCGCGAGGCCATGAACGGCGACACCGAAGCCTGCTTCCACCTGGCGCTCTTCACACTGCTGCGCGGCTGGAGCCTGGACGGCATGACCTGGCTCGCCCGCGCCGCCGACGCCGGCCACGAAGCCGCCCTGGAGCTGCAGAACGCCGACGACGTGCGCGCACAGGCCGCCGAGGTCGCCTACCGGCACGCCTGCGCCCTGGAGGCGGGCGGCCCCACCAGGGCCAGCATCGCCCGCTGCTTCTACCGGCTCGCCGCGGAAACCGGCCACCCCGGGGCGACGGCGAAGCTCAAGGTCGCTCCCGCCGCGGATGCTCCGCTGACCGCCTCCGACTTCGACCAGCCGTTGATGTCATGACGGGCGGGTGCAGGTCATGAGGTACGGGCGTCGTACTCCTCCCGGTTGGCGAGCACTTCGCCCATGTGCGCCTGGGCCCAGTGGCGGAGCCCGCGCGTCATCTCATGCAGCGACAGGCCGAGCGCGGTCAGCTCGTAGGTGACGGTGACGGGCACGGTCGGCGTCACCGTACGGGTGAGCAGCCCGTCGCGCTCCAGCGACCGCAGCGTCTGCGTCAGCATCTTCTGGCTCACCCCGGCCAGCAGCCGGGCCAGCTCCGAGTACCGCATCGCCCGCGGACCGGACTGCCCGGCGGCGTCGCCGCCCAGCGCGCACAGGATCAGCACGACCCACTTGTCCGCGATCCGGTCGAGCAACTGCCGGCTCGGACACGCGGCCAGGAACGCGTTGTACTCCATCTTGGCCTGCTCCCGCCGCTGCGCCGCGTTCGTCGTCGCCACCGATCGCCCCTCTCGCCTTCGGGTGGGTTACGCACTTTCAAGTGCCTACTTCCCTACAGGAAGCTGCTCTCCCATCCTGATGCACGAACGCGAAAAGCACCACGTACGACAAGGAGAGAAGGCGTGAGCACTTCCGCCCTGCCCGGCGGCACCTGGACCCTGGGGGACCTGACCGTCACCCGGTTCGGCTACGGCGCCATGCAACTGGCCGGCCCGTACGTCATGGGGCCGCCCGCCGACCGCGAGGGCGCCCTGGCCGTGCTCCGCGCAGCGGTCGACAGCGGCATCACCCACATCGACACCGCGCACGCGTACGGGCCGGGCTTCACCAACGAGCTGATCCGCGAGGCCCTGCACCCCTACCCGGAGTCGCTGCTCATCGCGACCAAGGTCGGCGCCACCCGCGACGCCCAGGGCGGCTGGCCGCCGGCCCGGCGCCCCATAGACCTGCGCCACCAGGTCTACGACAACCTCAAGTCCCTCAAACTCGACGTCCTCGACCTGGTCAACCTCCGGCTCGGCAACGCCGAGGGCCCGCAGCGGGAATCGGTCGCCGAGGCGTTCGAGACGCTTGTGGAGCTGCAGCAGCAGGGCCTGATCCGCCACCTCGGGGTCAGCAACGCCACCGAGGAGCAGGTCGCCGAAGCCCGGAGCATCGCGCCGATCGTGTGCGTGCAGAACATGTACAACCTCGCCCACCGCCACGACGACAAGCTCGTCGACCGGCTCGCGGAGGACGGCATCGCGTACGTCCCCTTCTTCCCGCTCGGCGGCTTCACCCCGCTGCAGTCCTCGGCCCTTTCGGCGGTCGCCGCCCGCCGCGGCGCCACCCCGATGTCGGTCGCGCTCGCCTGGCTGCTCCAGCGATCACCCAACATCCTGCTCATCCCCGGCACGTCCTCCGCCGCCCACCTGCGCGAGAACATCGCCGGCGCGGGCCTGACCCTGACCCCCGAGGACATGGCCGAGCTGGACGCCATAGGCCGCTGAGCTCTTGTGCCGTCCAGGTGCCTGGAAAGCCCGACGATGCTCCCTCCAGGCACCTCATCGCGGTGGACGAGTTCGTGTACGAGTAAGCCATCATCGGCCCGCGTTCGGCCAGGACGGCAGTAGTCGAGCCCGTCTCGGGCATTCGCGATTCGGAGAGATTCCTGGTCCTGGGACCGCAGGCGACCTAGTGAACGCGCCGCCATTTGTAGCCGCTCTGCTCGTCACTCGTGTACGCGACAGTGTATTGAGACAGATCGGGGTTCCCTGCGGCGTCGACAAGTCGTGCCGTGACCTTGAAGGGTCGGCCATGATCGTCAATGACGATCTCGTGTTGGGTCCCGTGCGCTAGGGCGTCGATGACGAACCTGAACGAACATGAATGATCATTGGTTCTCGCGTAGAGGTACAGGACGCGGTCTTCGCCGCGCTTCAGGGAAATGGTCTTCTCGGCGAAGAATGGTCCTGCGAAGTCCCATTCATCAGTGATCTTCTGAGCGATGCTGACGCCGCCAGGAGTGTCCAGATCGAAGCCCAGGCGAGTCACGGGGTCATCTGCCCCGCCCGCCAGTGAATGGAAGAGCGTGCCGCGATAGGGGGGTGCGCATTTCTTGCGTGCCGATACCTGGGTGATGCGGACGCCGCTCTCGGGGGTCCCTTCTACCACGACCTTGACTCTCAGTACATTGATAGCGGCACTACCGTGTTCTTCGAACCAGGACTCGACTTCGCCGACTTCGCCTTTCTCTTCCAGTCGATTGAGCTCGTTCAGCTCTTGCGTGCTCAATCTCACCGGTTTCGGAAGAATGTAGTCACCTCCGCCTTCGAGATTCGGTTCGACCTCGACCAGGGTGACCGCTAGGGGTGCTCCCTCAGACGAGGGCGGAGGAGTAGGTGTGGGTGTAGGCGTGGATGTTGCGCTCGCTGGCGGCGGACTGCTCTGTACACTTTCCGGCTTCGCGTCGGTGGAACTTCCGCTGGCGCCGGACAGAAGCGCTATAGGCACGCTCAAGACGCCAGCGATGCTGCCGATGCCCTGCCACCAGTCCTTCCCAAGAAATCTGGTAACACCGCCCTTGCTCTTTTTCCGAGCGGTCTCGTCAGAGCTCATTCGTTGAACCGATCTACCTGAAGGTGAGGTTCGGCTGAAAGGCCGGCTTCGACGGCGCGCCCGCGAGAGAGATGCGCCTCGGTAGATCGAGTTTAACTCCTGACGAGCAGGTCTACTGCGGATCCGTGCCCCACCCTGATTACGGGCCTGTGAATTCGGTATAAAGGGCCGCCCATGCGGTCGGCGGATCGTTGGAGTGATGCCGGGACATTGCCGCCAACAAGACGCCCTCTCTCTTGTACGATCATTGCGGGCGGGTCGCGCGTACGTAATACATCATCAGGTTCGGCATCGGCCCCTCATCGTCCACGCGGAAACCGGCATCCGGGATCATCGTGCCGAGCAGGTCGCGAGGGTCGTGATGCATGGCGTGGCCGGTGACCGCGCCGACGAGGCGCCGGGCGACGGGGTTGGACGGCGGGCGGAACTCGGCGATGAGCAACCGGCCGCCGGGGCGCAGGACGCGGAACATCTGGCGCAGCGCCTCGGGCCTGGCGTCGGCGGGCATGTGGTGGATGGCCAGGCTGGAGACGACCAGGTCGAAGGAGCCGTCGGGGAACGGCAGGTTCTGGCCTTCGCCGACCACGTACGTGCAGTTCGACGGCGCCCGCCTGGTCGCGTACTCGATCATCGCGGGGGAGGCGTCGAGGCCGGTGACGTGGCCGCGCGGGACGACCACCGGCGCGATGATGCGGGTGAGGTAGCCGGTGCCGCAGCCCACGTCGAGTACGCGGTCGCCGATGCGCGGGCGCGCGACGGTGGCCAGGCGGGTGAAGGCGGCGCGGCGGCCGCCGAGGAACGCGATCGCCCCGAAGGCGTCGTAGAGGCGGGGGTGGTCGATGGTGCTGCCGGCGTGTGAGTGCTCGTGGTGGCCGCGCAGGAGTTCGCCCAAGCCCATGATCAGCTGCCTTTCCGAACGAGGTGTTCAGAAACGAATTGTGTGTCCATACTAGAGGGAGGTCAACGAACAGTTCGGCCGATGCGTGCCGTACGGAACAAGGGGCGGGAAAGTGTCCGGAGACCGGCGGGTGCGGCGGACACGGCGGCTCATCCAGGAGGCGCTGGTGGCGCTGATCCTGGAGAAGGGGTACGACGCGGTCACCGTCACCGACATCATCGAGCGCGCCGACGTGGGCCGCTCCACCTTCTACGCCCACTTCGCCGACAAGCAGGACGTGCTGTTCAGCAACCTCGACCAGCTCACCTTCCTCCACCCCGCGCCGAGGGACGACCCGGGGGAGCTGTTCGCGTTCAGCCGGCCGATGTTCGAGCACGTACGCGAGCAGGAACGGCTCGTACGCGCCCTGATGGGCAGGCGCGGCGGCGGCCTGGCGCACAGGCGCGGCGAGCAGCTGCTGGCCGCCCGGGTCAAGGACGAGCTCATCGCGGCGGGCGGCCGGGCGTCGGCCGCGCTCGACCTGCTGGTGACCTGCGTGGTCGGTGCGTTCATGGGACTCCTGCGGGCCTGGATCGACGGCGAGACCACCGCCTCGCCCGCCGAGCTCGACGCCGCCTTCCGCGCGGCCGTCCTGCCGGGGGTGCGGGCGGCGCTGAAGGAGACCTGAAACGCCCTATTCGGCGATCAGCTCGGTCATGGGGCGGCGGTGAGCGCGGGGCGCGATCCCGCCGTACCCCAAGCGCATGATCATCTGTGGGTGGCCGCTCCGGTGGCGCGGGTTACGGCGGCCTCGCATGTCACGCAGGTCGAGAGGCTGGTTCAGGTACGAGACCGAGATCCTGTGCCCGGCGGCGACCAGCAGCATGCGCTGCAGCGCTTGACCGGCCTGCAACCAGTCCACCGGCTCGTCGGCCGCGGCGGTGAGGACGGCGAGCTGCGGGCGCGGCTCGAAACGCGCGTATCCGACCTGGCAGCCGAAGTCGCGGACCGGGTCCACGTCCGGCACGTACGAGGACGGGTCCCAGGCCGCCAGCTCGGCCTGGTACTCCTCGTCGCGGTCCAGCTCGGCCTGCGCCACGGCCACGTGGCCGAGCAGGTCGACGGCCGCGCGCCCGCTGAGGAAGGAGAGCCTGGCACCCTCCAGCACCGCCGCCGTGCACAGCTCGGCCCGCACCGGCTCGGGGATGACCCGGTCGGCGAACGGGCCCCTGTACGTCCGCCGGACCCTGATCAGGTCGTAAAGACGCCGCGCCTCCTCCGCCGGCGAGGCCGAGGTTGACGCTGGGGCCTGGCCCGGAGCAGGAGTCGCAGCCGCAGCCGACGTTGCAGTCAGCTCCGGAGCCGCAGCGGGAGCTGAAGCCGGAGCCGAGATCGAGGCCGGAGCCGGAGCCGGGGCGGGCGGGGCGAGTGTCACGCGGGCCAGCAGCTCGGGAGCGCTCTTCGGGTCCGGCAGCAGCCGTACGGCGGGCTCGTACCCCATCGCCTGGGCGGCGATGCGCAGGTTGAACACCGCCGCCCCGCAGCTGATGTGCAGCCAACGCCCCTGCGGGTCCCTCATCCGCAGCCAGCGGTACCGGTCGGCGAGCACGTCGATGACGTCGGGACGGCGTACGGTGAAACGCCACGGCTGCGTGTTGAGCACCGAAGGCGCGGACCCGGCCGCGGCGAGCAACCGGCTGGCGGCGACTGCGGTGAGTGCGATGGGCATGTAGGTCCTCCTCGCACTTCAGGCTGCCGTGAGTCCCCGAGCCGCAGCAGGGTCGAAAGTCCCGCCGAAGGTCCTGATCGGCTCTCCACGAAGGCGAGCGGCACGTCGCGGGCGTCCTAGAGAGGACTACACGGCCGCGGCGATGGCGGCGGCGATGAAGAGCACCTGCAAAGCGGTACGGGCGGGCAGCGGGGTCACCGGCTTGCCGGCGAGGGTGAGGCCGCGGCTGGCGGCGGAGACGTTCGCGGGGAACATCGCGACCATGAGCAGCGCGAGCCCGATCGCGGCCCACGGCGCCAGCGGCGGGATCAGCAGCCCGGCGGCGCCCGCCAGCTCCAGCACTCCGGCCGGTCAGGGCGATGAACGGAGCCATTCCGTCCTCCAATCTTGTCACCGGAAAGATTCGTGAACGGGCGGCGCACGTGCTCGCCACCAGCACCCGTAAGCTGTCGCCGAGCCCTGAGCACGACCGCCTGACCACCATCGCCGCCTGGTCGCTGGCCCACTGCTTCGCCGGGCTGCGGCTGAACGGCGCCCTGCCGGAGACCGCCCACGAGGACCCCGAGGCCCTGGCCCGCAACATGATCCGGCTCTTCTTCGACGACGCGCTCTGAGAGCCGGGAGAGGACCAAGGTCCCTCCGTACGGCGGCCGTCCGGCACTGCCCCCGACCAACCGCCAACCGTGTCATGGAGGGGACACGATGAACGACTGGAAGGGGAGGGACCGTCATGGCCGCCACGATCGACAGGCCCGCCACCACCGCCACCACCGAGGGACGCCGCCCGGTCGAGTACGTCTGGGCCGCCGCCAGGCTCGCGATCGGCTGGATCTTCTTATGGGCGTTCCTGGACAAGACGTTCGGCTGGGGTTTCGCGACCCCGCCGGGCAAAGCCTGGCTCGCGGGCGGCAGCCCGACGACCGGGTTCCTCAAGGGCACCGGCGACAACGCGCTCGGCGGCTTCTTCTCCGCGCTGGCGGGTCAGGCGTGGGTGGACTGGCTGTTCATGGCCGGGCTGCTCGGCATCGGCCTGGCGCTGATGCTCGGCGCCGGCACCCGCATCGCCGCCGCCACAGGCACGCTGATGCTGGTCCTGATGTGGGCGGCCGAGCTGCCCCTGGACACCAACCCGTTCATGGACGACCACATCGTCTACGCGATCGTCCTCATCGGCCTGGCCATGGCCGACGCCGGCGCCACCCTCGGCCTCGGCGGCCTGCCCATCGTGCGGCGCAACGCCTGGCTGAAGTAGTCACGAACGCGAGGGGTGCAGGATGCGGTCGAGGCGGGCGGCGACGTACCCCAGAGAGGACAGCACCAGCACGATCAGCAGGTCGCCGGGTGCGAGCGGCCGGGTGCCGAGCAGCTCCTGCAGCAGCGGCACGTACAGACCGGCGAGCTGGAGCACGAGCGCGCCCGCCACGGCGACGAGCAGCATCGGGTTGGCGAGCGAGCGCGGCCGGGTACGCGTCCCGAGCGCCACCCCGAGCTGGGTCGCCCCGAGCGCGAAGAACGCCATGCTCTGCCACGGCCGCCCGGTCGCCGAAGCCCACACCGCGACCCCGACAGTGACGGCGGTGAGCACGATGGCGATGCGGACGACCCGCTGCCACAGGCCCGCCCCCATGATGCTCTGGCCGGGCGGCCGTGGCGGGCGCGACATGGATCCGGGGATGACGGGTTCGCCGCCCAGCGCCACGCCGGGCAGGCCATGCGTGAGCAGGTTGATCCACAGGATCTGCGCGGGCAGCAGGGGGAGCGGCAGCCCGACGAACGGCCCCAGCAGCATCACCGCGATCTCCGCCGCGCCGCCGGACAGGCCGTAGACGAGGAAGCGGCGGATGTTGGCGTACACCCGGCGGCCCTCTTCGACGGCCGCGACGACGGTCTCCAGGTTGTCGTCGGCGAGCACGAGGTCGGCGGCCTGCCGCGCCACCTCCGTGCCCCGCCTGCCCATGGCGACGCCGATGTCGGCGCGGCGCAGCGCGGGGCCGTCGTTCACGCCGTCGCCGGTCATCGCCATGACCTCGCCACGGCCGCGCAGGCTCTCGATGAGGTCGAGCTTCTGCTCCGGCGTGGCCCGCGCGTAGACGGCGGCCGGTCCATCCTCGTCCACGAGCACGCCGGGCTCGCGGCAGTCCACGGCGGCGTCCCTGGGGCCGACGATGCCGAGGTCGGCGGCGATGGCGCGGGCGGTGCCCGGATGGTCGCCGGTGATGAGCACGGGCTTGATGCCCGCCTTCTTGCAGTCGGCCACGGCGCCGGCGGCGGCCGCGCGCGGCGGGTCCAGGATCGCGATCAGCCCGAGCAAGCTCAGCCCGCTCTCCCGTACGGGCGCCGGCACGGCGTCCAGGTCGGCGCCGGCGACGGCGAGCACGCGGTAGCCGTCACGGGCGTACCGGTCGGCGCGCTCGGCGGCCCGGGCCACCAGCGCGGGATCGTCGGTGAGCACGTCGGGGTGGAGCAGCGCCTCGGGCGCGCCCTTGCAGATGAGCCGGGCGCCGCCGTCCGGCAGCAGGTGCACGGTGGTCATCCGCTTGCGTCCGCTGTCGAACGGCAGCTCCGCCACCCGGGGGAACCGCCGCTGCAGGCCGGCGTGGTCGAGGCCGAGCCGGGCGGCGGCGGCGAGCAGGGCCGCCTCGGTCGGGTCGCCCAGCGCCGTCCACTCGCCGCCGCCCTCGTCCTGCGGCGGGCGCAGGTGGGCGTCGTTGCACAGCGCCGCCGCCTCCAGCAGCGCCCGGAACCGCGCCGGGTCTTCGGCGTCGATCGCGCCGTCGGGCGCGTAGCCGGAGCCGGTGACGGGGGCTTCGGCGTACGGGGTCCACAGGTGCCGCGCGACCATCCGGCCCTCGGTGAGCGTGCCCGTCTTGTCGGTGGCGAGCACGGTCACCGAGCCGAGCGTCTCCACGGCGGGCAGGTGGCGGATGAGCGCGTTCCGCGCCGCCATGCGGCGGGCCCCGAGCGCCAGGCTCAACGTCACCACCGCCGGCAACGACTCCGGCACCGCCGCGACCACCAGGCTGATCGCGGTCACCACCATCAGCTCCACCGGCTGGCCGCGTACCAGACCCAGCACCAGCACGAGCGCCGACAGCGCGACCGCGACACCGGCCAGCAGCCGCCCCACCCCGGCCAGGCGGCGCTGCAACGGCGTCAGCCCGCCGCCCTTGACCATGAGGGCGGCGATGCGGCCGCTCGCGCTCGCCGCGCCCGTCGCCGTCACCACCGCCCGGCCCCTGCCCCGCACCACCACGGTGCCGGAGGAGACCCGCGCGGCGACGCCCTTGTCCACCGGCACCGACTCGCCCGTCAGCGCCGACTCGTCCACCAGCAGCGCCGCCGACTCCACCACCTCGGCGTCCGCCGGCACGATGTCGCCCTCCGCCAGCACCAGCAGGTCACCCCGCACGACCTCGCTCGCCGGGATCTGCCGCTGCTGCCCGTCGCGTACCACGCGGGCCTCGGGCGTGGTGAGGTCGGCCAGGGCCGTGATGGCGCGGTCGGCGCGCACCTCCTGCGCCACGCCGACCGCCGTGTTCACCACGATCACCAGCATGATCACGACGGCGTCGGTCCAGTCGCCGGTGCCGATCGTCAGCACCGCCGCGACGAGCAGTACGACGATGAGCGGGTCGCGAAGCTGCGTGAGGACCCGCCGCCACAACGGGGTCGGCGGCTTGCGCGGGAGCACGTTCGCGCCGTCGCGCGCCAGCCGCGCGGCGGCCTCCGCCGACGACAGGCCAGAAGACGAGGTCGTCACGTTGCCGCCCTCCCTGCCCGCCGTACGCGTGTCCGTCAGTCCTAGTGTCGGCGCTGGCCGGCGCGGTGACCGGGTGCGGCACGCGCACCGGCCACAGTTCAGGCTCCAGGGCCGGTGCCGCGTGCATCAGAGGCGAAAGTCCCACCGGTCTGCAAGCTTTCAGCACTCAGTGACCGGTAGACGGTATTTCGTCCCATGCGGAAGCCGCCGTACCCGATCCTGACCGCCGAGGCGCGGCCCGCGCTCGCGGCGAGCGCGCACGGCGTGCTGACCCCGCGGGCACGGCACGAAGGCGCAGGGTCGGGGCGACGCGTCCTGTCCGGGCAGCCGCAGCGGGCGCCGACCAGCCGGGTCGTCATCGACCAGGCCAAGAACGTGCTCAGCGAGCGGCACGGGCTGCCCATGGACCGGGCCTTCGCCCTGCTGTGCCGGCTCGCCCGCAGCCATCACCGCAAGCTGACCGGGCCGGCGCAGGCGGTGGTGGACCGCACGGCCGCCCCCGCCCGGAGACCCCGCGCGCATCCACCCTCTGACCGGCGGGGCCGGGAAGCCGAGGGCCCGGCCGGATCGGTTGATCCGGCCGGGCCTCGCGCGCACTGCGCCTGACGGAATCGCTAGGAGATCGGCGTGTAAACGCAGGGCAGTCCCATGCGCGAGTACGTACCGTCGGCGTTCTTCCGATAGGCCTCGACGCAGAACTGGCTGCCGTTGGCGAAATTGCGTCCGATCTTCCGGTAGTGAATGAGGCTGTGCGAGTTATCGCGGTCCGCCGTGTTGTACGCGAATCCCGGGCCCCAGAGGCGGAAGTGGCCATAGAAGCTGAGCACAGACCACATATTCGTATAGGCCTGGATCTGATCCACCCGGCCGCCACTGCCGATGATCTTGACGCAGGCGTAGCCGTTGCAGCCGCTGTTGTCGGCCGCGTGGGCCGGCGAGGCGAGTCCCAGACCGGCGATGAGGACCGCCAGGCACGTGGCGAGGGCGGCGGCGATTCTGGACGAACGTCTTTTCATGACTGGCTCCATTTCCTTCATCTGAAAGTTCCTGGCGGAAAGGAATCGAGGTTGTGCCGTCCACCTCCAAGCGGTGCGGGCCGGCCGCGCGGCAGTGCCCTTCACCATCGAGTGCGTAGTGCAAGTGTCGATGGGGGCATACGCATGATCCAGGGCATTGCCCGGACATTCACCGGCACTTCGCAGGACAGCCGGATCTCTGCTTTCTGATAGCGTTTTTCGCGTTACTGTGGTATTGGACTGCCTGCCGTCACGGCCGGTGGGGTGGAATTTCCGCGGTAATACCGGTCGCCGGCTGAATGGCGCGATGAAATGGACGTGTGCCCACCGGTTCTCCCCCGCGCGGCCTCCTCGCGTGCCGCCGCGCGTGATCCGCTTCACGCCCGCCACCGCCCGGGCCCGCAGGGCCGCCCGCGACATGCCGCCGCCTGAACCTGAGGCGGTCGGACGGGCCCCTGTCCCATCCGCGTCCTCGTGGCTCCGCATCCGGTGGCGGCTCGCCGGCGCGGGCCTGGCCACGGCGGTGATCGGCGGCGTCGGTTCACCGGCCGGGGTCTGTGGTACACCGCCCGCACGGTGGAGACCGCCCAGCGAAGCCAGATCACCGACCGCTACACCGAGGCCGTCAGGCAGCTCGGCTCCTCCGAGACCGACGTGCGGCTGGGCGGCGTGGACCGCCGGGGTCTGGGGCAGCCGGATTCCCCTTCGGCTCCTTACCCTCCGCGAGACGCGGCGAGTCCGGCCGTGCCGGTGGTCCGTGCCTGGCGTGCTGAAGGAGGCCGAAATCCCCGCGAGGAAGTCAGCTCCGGGACAGCACCACCTTCAGCGCACCGGTCGCCGCCGCGCCGGCGAAGGCGTCGTACGCGGCCGGCATGTCGTCCAGCGTGAAGCGGTGCGTGATGAACCCGGTGGGGTCCAGCCGCCCGGCCGCGACCATCTCCAGCAGGTCCGGCGTGGAGAAGGTGTCGACCAGGCCGGTGGTGATGGTCAGGTTGCGGATCCACAGGTCCTCCAGGTGCAGCGTGGCCGGTCGACCGTGCACCCCGACGTTGGCCACGTGACCGCCCGGGCGCACCAGCCTCGTGCACAGCTCGAACGTCTCCGGGACGCCCACGGCCTCGATGGCGACGTCCGCGCCGAGCCCGCCGGTCAGGTCGCCGACGGCGGCGGCCGGGTCGTCACCGGCGCCGACGGTCACGTCCGCGCCGAGCCGCTTGGCGGCCTCCAGCCGGGCCGGCGCCAGATCGACCACGACGATGTGCGCCGGAGTGAAGAGCTGCGCGGTGGTGATCGCGGCCAGGCCGATCGGTCCCGCGCCGACGATCACGACCGTGTCGCCGGGACGGACGCGGCCGTTGAGCACGCCCACCTCGTACGCGGTCGGCAGGATGTCGGCCAGCATGAGCGCCGCCTCGTCGGAGACCCCGCCGGGCAGCACGTGGGTGGAGGTGTCGGCGAACGGGACGCGCACGTACTCGGCCTGCGTGCCGTTGATCCGGTGGCCGAGGATCCACCCGCCGCCGCCCAGGCACTGGCCGTACGCGCCCGTGCGACAGTAGCGGCAGCGCCCGCACGCCGAGATGCACGACACCAAGACCCGGTCTCCCGGCTTGACCGCCGTCACCGCCGCACCGGTCTCCGTCACCGTGCCGACCGCCTCGTGCCCGAGGATCGTCCCCGGCCGCACGGCGGGCACGTCGCCCTTCAGGATGTGCAGGTCGGTGCCACAGATGGTGACCGCGTCCACCCGTAGGATCGCGTCCGTCGCCTCGGCCGGGCGAGGAACGGGAACGTCCGTCCACGAACGCCGGCCCGGCCCCTCGTAGATGAGCGCCTTCATCGTGCCTCCTCGTCGGTTCCCCCACGCTCGCCCGCGCCGCCCGTACGCGGCCAGGGACGAAGGTCCCGCAGGTCAGAGCATTGGACCCCGGCAGGCTCAACCCGGCGGAATGCGCGGATTCAGCACGGTCGCCGGGGTCACCGCCACCGGACACCACGATTCCAGCAGCGCCGTCTGCGTCACCCGCCCGAGCAGCATGCAAGGCGGGCACTCGTTGCCCCGGTTGCCGAGCACGAGCAGCGTGGCGTCCCTGGCCATATCGATGAGCACCCGCTGCGGCCGTTCGGTCACGAACTCCGTGAACACCGTCACGTCCGGACGCCTGCGGGCCAGATGCGAGACCACCTCGCGGAAGCGGGCCTCCGCGCCGGTGCGCAGGGCGTGCGAGTTCACGAACGGCAGCGGCTCCTGCCAGGACGCCGACCCGCAGTCCGTCCAGCAGCACAGCGCCGACACCGTGCAGCCGCGCAGCGCCGCCTCGTCGAGCGCGAAGTCGAAGGCGGCCAGGCTGGGCGGCGAGCCGTCCAGGCCGACCACGATCCGCGCCTCCTCGCCGCTCGGCCGATGCGGCGACGGCCGTACCACGATCACGGGCCTGGAACTGTGCGCGGGCACCTGCACCGCCGCCGACCCCACCTGCAGCCCCTCGAACCCGCCCTGACCGCGCGCTCCCAGAACCGTCAGCTCCGCCTCGGATGCGGCGCGCAGAAGCACCGCCGACGGCGTGCCGCTGCCCAGCATCGACTGCACGTCCAGCTCTGGCGCGAGCTCCTTGGCGCGGCGCACGCCCTCCTCCACGATGCTCAGCGCGACGTGCTCGATCTGCTGGAAGACGTCCTGGGGGACGGTCCTCGGCAGGTACGGCCAGTGCAGGGCGTGGCAGACCAGCAGCGGCAGCCCGCGCAGCCGGGCCTCCTCGACCGCCCACACCAGCGCGTCCCGGCTCTCGGGGTAGTCGTCGTAGCCCACCAGAACGGGACGCTCACCGCTCACTGACTTCCTCCAGGGACTGGCCTCGCCGGTTGCCCCTTCCCATAGGTCCCTGGATGAGCGTCACAGGTGAGAAAAGTGTTGGTCTGTCTCGCTTGCCGCGGCTTTCCCGGTTGGCAGGCGGTGAACCGCGACCATGGCGGCATCGTCGTCGAGCCGCCCGCCCGTGTAGTCGAGAAGATCGTCGCACAGCCGCTTGAGCAGACCTTCCGGGGTCTCCTGCGTCCAGGCGGCGACCCGTTCCTGCAGCGGATAGAAGACGCCGGAGGCGTCGCGCGCCTCGGTGACGCCATCGGTGTGGAGCAGCAGCAGATCCCCCGGCTCGAACCGGAACGAACAGACACACAACCGCTGGCTGCTGAGGTCCCCCAGGCCCAGGGGAGGGGCCGGAGGATCGCACGGCAACAGGATGACCTCGCCGTGGTGGATCAGCAGCGGCGGCGGATGGCCGCAGCTCACCACGCTGAGCACCGGCTCATCATCCGGGAACTCGAGCACGGCCGCGGTGACGAAGCTCTCCTCTTCCGCCGGGCTCTCCTCGGCGAACCGGTACGGGGTGAACTCGGCGCTGTCCTCCAGATCCGCGACGAGCTCGGCCAGGGACAGATCCCGGCGGGCCGCCTCGCGGAACGCGCCCACGAGGGCCGCCGCATCGGCGATGGCCGGCAGCCCCTTGCCGCGGGCGTCGCCGATGAGCAGGCGGGTGGCGCGCGCGGTGCGTACCGCGCCGTACAGGTCCCCGCCGATCCGGGCCTCCGCCGCGGCGGCCAGATAGACGCTGGCGAGCCGGAGCGGCCCGAGCGCCCCCGGCAGCGGACGCAGCAAGGCCAGCTGCGCGGCTTCCGCCACCGACCGCACCTGCGCCAGGACCCGTCTCTCCCGGTTCCGCAGGTGGCAGAACAGCACCACGAACACCGAGACCACCGCGATGGCGGCCAGTTCGGCCTTGATGCTGTCGGTGCCCAGCGTCCCGCTCTGGAGGGCGATGAACGCCTCGCCCGCCAGCGCGAGCAGCCCGATCACGGCGGTGAACCCGGCACCGGCGAAGGACGCCGAGATCGCGGGCGCCGCCACCAGCAAGGCCCCGAAGTGGATGCGGCTGGGGGACAGCAGATCGGCGGCAGTGATCACCGCGATCATGCCGAGCGGGATGACGGCCAGCGCACGATTGTGCGTCGGTTTCTGTCTCCCTATGTGCGGGTTGTCCCCGTATGCCACATCTTCTGTTTACCCGTGGTGAACATGCGCACCGAGCTGCCGTGACCAGGACTTGGGGGCCCGCAGGGGAAGGCTTGGGGCCGCGCGCCGTATCAGGCGGGCCCCGGCGGCGTCACCGCTCGGCGTCCGCCCTGAGCCCGTTCTCCACCTCCTGAGCCGGTTGCTCGATGTCGATGGTCCAATGGGCGGCCACAGCGGCCAATCCCGCCACCACCGTGAGGAACGGCGCCGCCACGAACGCCACGGCCCCCGCCGTCAGCGGAACGTTCAGCACCGTGCGCCCGCGCGCGTCCCTGATGATGATCCGCCGCACCTTGCCCTCGTGCAGCAGCGTCTTGACCGTGTCGGCGAGCCTCCCGCTGGTGAGGCCATGCTCGGCGACGCTCATGGCGACGTCCCCCTATCACCATGAACGGCCCGGCACCGGCGAGCCGGCCACCGCGCTGATGTCGCGCTGCGTCCACCGCTTGGCTTGCATCGTCAGCCCCCTTCAACGTTCTCCTTCCACCCCACCTCGTCAGCCAGGCGAGGAGACAGGGGCGAACGTCCCGGCGCCGCCGTGACGAAGGGCCGGCCCGACGGGAGGGGCGGGACCTGCGTACCGCACGATCCGGGACCAAAGGCACACGCTCCCGTGACCTCCTCCCGCAGCGCCGTTCACCAGCCTCGATGGAAGCTGAAAGTGAGGGATCGAACGGTGAGGAGAGGGCGATGTCGAAGCAGATCGTGGTCGGCGCGGACGGCTCGCCCGCGGCAGCGGCGGCGGTGGAATGGGCGGCCGACGACGCCACGCGGCGCGGGCTCGACCTGCGCATCGTGCACGTGTGCGAGCAGTGGTCGCACAACCAGGGCGTCGAATATTGCGAGGGCGCGCTCGAAGCCGCCGCCGACATCGCCCACGGCCTCGCCGCCGGCGTCAAGGTGACGACCGAGCTGCTGACCGGCAACGTCGTCGAGCGGCTGATCGCCGAGTCCACGACGGCCGACAGCATCGTGCTGGGCAGCCGCGGCCTCGGCGGGTTCACCGGCATGCTGCTCGGCTCCGTCAGCACCGCGGTGGCCGGGCACGCGGCCGGACCGGTCGTGGTCGTCCGCGCCCCGCACCCGGTGGAGCACGGCCGCGTCGTGGTGGGCTACGACGGCTCCGATCACGCGCGGGCGGCCATGGAGTACGCCGTCGAGCAGGCAAGGAGCCGCCGGGCGAGGCTGCACGTGGTCACCGCCTGGCAGGTGCCGCCGTTCTCCCCGTACGGCGTCGCCTACGGTCAGCTCGTCGAGCAGATCATGGAGGAACTGCCGCGCCGGGCACGCGAACTGGTCGAGCCTTGGCGCACCGGCAACCCCGACCTGGTCGTGACCGACGAGCAGCAGTGCGACCACCCCGCCACCGCCCTGGTCAGGGCGGCCGAGACCGCCGACCTCGTCGTGGTCGGCTCGCGCGGGCGCGGCGGCTTCGCCTCGGCGCTGCTCGGCTCGATCAGCCACGCCGTCCTGCACCACGCGACCTGCCCGGTCGCCGTGGTCCGTCCTCCCGCCGAGAAGGACGCGTGATCGCCTGCCCAGCCCGTCAGCAGCAGAAGCGCAGGTAGTCCCGCAGGTCGTCGAGGATGCGGGCGACGCTGTCGCGGTCGCCCCGGTACAGCACCTCCTTGCCGGCGCGGCGTGAGGTGACGATGCCGCCTCGCCGGAGCAGGGCGAGCTGCTGGGAGGCGGCCGATTGGCTGATGCCGGCGCGTTCGGCGACCTGGTTGACCGACAGCTCGGCGCCCTGGGCGAACAGCAGCATGATCTGCTGACGGCTCTCGTTGGCCAGGGCTTTGAGGAAGTCCTGAGCGGCCTGCGGCAGCCGCGGCGCGCACGTGGCGCCCGCTGTCGCCTCTGACGGTGTCGTGGTCTCGCTCATGCCTGCTCCCTCCCGATACCACCCGCAGCTTACCCCTCGTACCAAATTATTGACATATTAGAAAATGACGGTACGTTCTGCCGCATGCCGAACGACTCCATCCTGATCGTCGGAGCCGGGCAGTCCGGCCTGGCCGCCGCGCACGCCGCCCTGGAGCAGGGCCTGCGGCCCGTGCTGCTGGAGGCGTCGGACCGCCCGGCCGGATCATGGCCGCGCTACTACGACAGCCTCACCCTGTTCTCGCCCGCCCGCTACAGCAGCCTGCCCGGCATGCCCTTCGGCGGCGACCCCGAACGCTACCCGCACCGAGACGAGGTCGTCGCCTACCTGGAGCGCTACGCCACCGCCCTGGTCGAGCGCGGTGCCGAGCTGCGCACCGGCTCCCGCGTCAGCGCCGTGAAGCCCAGCGCGGGCGGCTTCCTCGTACGCCTGGCCGATGGGCAGGAGTGGACCGCCCCGGCCGTCATCGCGGCCAGCGGCTCCTTCGGCCGCCCGCACCGGCCCGGCCTCCCCGGCCTGGACACCTTCACCGGAGGTCCGGTGCTGCACGCCGCCGACTACCGCTCGCCGTCCTCGCTGCCGGGCGAGCACGTCGTCGTGGTCGGGGCGGGCAACTCGGCGGTCCAGATCGCGTACGAGCTGGCCGCCGAACGCCGGGTGACGCTGGTCAGTCGGGCGCCCATCCGCTTCGTCGAGCAGCGCCCGCTGGGCCGGGACCTGCACTTCTGGTTCCGCGTCACCGGGTTCGACCGGCTGCCCCTGGCCCGCGCGCAGATGCCGCCGCCGTCGCCCGTCCTCGATGACGGCCGCTACCGCCGGGCGCTGCGCGAGGGTCGTTACGTGCGGCGGGCGATGTTCACCCGGCTGGACGGCGATCACGCGATCTGGAGCGACCGCCGGCGCGAGCGGGTCGATGCGGTGCTGCTGGCCACCGGGTACCTGCCGGACCTGCCGTACCTCGCCGACATGGGCGCGCTGGACGCCGAGGGGCGGCCGCGCCAGCGCCGCGGCCTGTCGCCGACCCATCCCGGCCTGGGCTACCTGGGACTCGAGTGGCAGCGTACGCCGTCATCCAACACGCTGCGCGGAGTCGGGGCGGACGCCCGTCGCGTCGTCGCCGCGCTGACCCGCCAAGTGCGCGGAGCTCGTCAGGGCGCTCGCACCTCGCTATTTAGATGAACATCTAATTTGACATCTCTCTAATTCGACGGGCATGCTGCCGGTGAGCGCTGCTTAGATATCTTTCGAAGCAAACTGCCGATGAGGAGAAGCACCATGAGCGGATGCCGCGGTCCCGCCCCCGTCGAGCGGGAGCCGAGCCGCCAGGCCCGGCAGCCCGATGACCTGCCCATCGCCGTCATCGGGGCAGGCCCGATCGGCCTGGCCGCGGCGGCCCATCTCACCGAACGCGGCCTCGACTTCGTGGTGCTGGAAGCGGGGGAGCGGGCGGGCGCGTCGATCGCCCAGTGGGGGCACGTACGGCTGTTCAGCCCGTGGACGTACGACATCGACCCCGCCGCCCGCCGCCTGCTGGAGGCCGACGGCTGGAGCGCGCCGGACCCCGACTGGCTGCCCACCGGCGCCGAGCTCATCGACTGCTACCTGGCTCCGCTGGCCAAACTGTTCGGCGACCGGATCCGTACCGGAGCGAAGGTGACGGCGATCAGCAGGCTCGGCTACGACCGCGTCCGTACGGCGGGCCGCGAGCAGGCGCCGTTCCTGATCCGCCTGGCCGACGGCGGCGAGCTGCACGCCCGCGCCGTCATCGACGCCTCCGGCACCTATGCCACCCCGAACGTCCTCGGCGCGTCCGGCCTGCCCGCCCACGGCGAGGCCGACGCCGGTGATCTGATCGACCACGCGCTGCCCGACGTCCTCGGCGCGGACCGCGACCGGTACGAGGGCAGGCACGTTCTGGTGATCGGCGCGGGTCACTCGGCCGCCACCACCCTGCTCGGCCTGGCCGAGCTGGAGGACACCTCGATCACCTGGGCGATCCGCGCGAGCAGCGCCGCCCGTACGTACGGTGGCGGCGAAGCGGACGCGCTGCCCGCGAGGGGAACGCTCGGCACCCGCCTGCACGCCCACGTCGACAGCGGCCGCATCCGCCTGCTGACCGGCTTCTTCACCCACGCCATCGAACGCGAGGGCACGCGGGCACGGGTGATCAGCCGCACCCCTTCGGGACACGAACAGTCGGTTCTCGCCGACCGCATCGTGGCCGCCACCGGCTACCGTCCCGACCACACCATCGCCGCCGAGCTCCGCCTCGACCTCGACCCCGTCCTCGGCTCCACCCGCGCACTCGCCCCGCTCATCGACCCCAATCAGCACTCCTGCGGCACCGTCCCGCCGCACGGCGCGGACGAACTGGCGCATCCCGAGCCCGGCTACTACGCCATCGGCGTCAAAAGCTACGGCCGCGCCCCCACGTTCCTGCTGGCCACCGGCTACGAACAGGCCCGCTCGGTGGTCGCCGCCCTCGCCGGAGACCGGGAGGCTGCCAGGAACGTACAGCTCGACCTGCCCGAGACCGGCGTGTGCTCCTCCAGCCTCGCCGAGGCCCAGGAGCAGCGCGTCAGCCTCTCCGCCGGAATCGGCGGCACCCCGCTCCCGCTGGCGACGTCCCAAGGCGGCTGCTGCGGGTGACGTGAACAGCGCGAAGGCCCCCGCCGGATCGGCGAGGGCCTTCGTTCACGTATGCGTACCGGTGTGCGTGTCGCCTCTCGGCGAAAGGCTCAACGCGGCTCCAGCCGAACGGTAGTCCGCGAAGGCAATAGGTGAGGCCCGGGGACACTGGGCACACCGGCCACGATCCATGTAACCACAACAGGCCGCACGATGTTCCCGAAAGGAACGAAATCAGGTTCCGACCACCGGACTGCGCCGCTCCACCATCAGCACGTCCCGCCACACGCCGTGATGGCGGCCGATGCGCTCGCGGGTCCCGACGACGCGGAACCCGAGCGCCTTGTGCAGGGCCAGGCTGGCGGCGTTCTCAGGGAAGATGCCGGACTGGATCGTCCACACGCCGGCGTTCTCGCATGCGGCGATGAACGCCGTCATCAGGGCGCGGCCGATGCCGTGAGCCTGGCAGCCGGGGTGGACGTAAACGCTGTGCTCGACCACCCCGGCATAGACGCTCCGCGCCGAGACCCGCGAGGCCGCCACCCAGCCGAGCACCTCGCCCGAATCGGCGTCGGCCGCCACGTACCGCAGATGCGGCAGCCGGCTCGCGGTGAAGACCTCCCAGCTCGGCGCGACGGTCTCGAAGCTCGCGTCGCCGGTGTCCAGCCCGGCCTGGTAGATCGCCAGCACCTCAGCCGCGTCGCCGTCGCGCATCGGCCGGATCTCCATGCCCGGCCCCATGCGAGCCTGGCCGGTACGCAGCTCCGCGACGGCACCCGGATCGCCGCACGCGAGATCGGCGGGAAGCGCGGTGATGTCGTCCGTCATGGAGATCTCCTCACTCACAGACCGGCGCGGGCGGCACCGGCTTGCCCATCACCACGTCCGCCGCGGTGGGGAAGCAGCTCACGCAGTTCTCGTTGATCCGGTAAAGGCTGGACGTCCCCTGCCGCTCCACCAGCACGAACCGCACCTCGGACAGGATCTTCAGGTGATGCGACACCGTGGACTGCCCCACCCCGGACGCGGCCACGATCTCGCCCACGCTCATCGGTTCGCGCCGCCGTGCCAGCAACGACACGATCTGGATCCGCGTCGCGTCGGCCAGCGCCTTGAACCAGCTCGCGTACTCCTCAGCCGCCGCACGGGGCAACGGCCCTTTCTCCTCCTTCATCGACAATCGACGATATTCGATGAAGGAGGAATGGGGAAGCCTCCGGAGCGTGGACCGGCCGGATCGCGGTCGGTGGCCGCCTTCCCGCGAGCCCTTCCGGGGCCGGCCGGTCATGGCCGGGTCACTGTCCCGGCAGTGCCTGAAGCTTGGCGGCGTCGACCTCGACGTACTCGACGATCGCGCCGCCGGGATGGCGGACCGTCAGATTGCGGCCGGTGGGGACGTCGTTGGGGCCGTCGAGCGTCTCGCCGCCTTCCTTCGCGACGATCGCGAAGACGTCGTCGATGCTGTCGACGATGGCGGTGGCCTGCACATCACGGTACGGAGCCAGCGCCTGCGGGGCGCCCGCGACCAGGAGGCAACCACCGATGCTCGCCAGCTCGACATCTCCGTACGTGAAGCGCAGGTCCGGCTGCGTGCCGGTCAGGGCCGTGAAGGTGGGCAGTGCGGTGTCCAGATCGTCAACGTAGATGCGGGCGTAGGTAGCGCGTACCGCCATCGGTGCACCTCTTGATCATTTCGATTTTCCCGAATTGACGAAGCGAACCCTACACTGGGGCCGTTCCGAAGCGTCAAACTCGTCGCCGAGCAGGAGAGCCGGATGCGATCGCAACCTCAGCCGAAGACGGCGGACCTGGATCTGGCCGCCGTGCTCCACGCGCTCGGGGATCCGGTCCGCCTCGAGCTGGTACGCCTGATGGCGGCCGGCGGCGAGGTGCCGTGCAGCCCGCCGCACATGGACGTGCCGCGCTCCACGCTCTCCAACCACTGGCGCATCCTGCGGGAAGCGGGCCTGACGTCCACCCGCGCGGAGGGCAAGGCCCGCTTCATGAGCTTGCGCCGTGACGATCTGGAGGAGCGCTTCCCGGGCGTGCTGACCTCGATCCTCGCCTCGACCACCCCGCCGCCGGTGGACGACCGGAACGGTGCTTGAGACAGCGTTGAGGAGCGCACCCGTATGACCACCGCCGTACAGCAGCTGATCGAGGCGGCGCGTCCCGCGCCACCGGCGGAACCGTTCGACTGGGGGCGGGTCGAGCGCCGCCTCGGGGCGTCCGTGCCGCAGGACTACCGCGAGCTGCTCGACGCAGGGGGCGGCGGGCTCTGGCTCGGCTGCCTGCGACTCCACGTCCCCGAGCCCGGCCCCGGTCTCAGGCACGTCGATCTCGAACGGTCACGCCTGGAGTCCGAACAGCTTCAGGATCTGTTCGAGGACGAGGTCGTGGCACCGCCCGACGATCTCGACCCGGACGCCGGGCTGCTGCCCTGGGCCTCCACGGGCGCAGGGGTCACGCTCTACTGGCAGATCTCACGCGCGGCGGCCTCCGGTGCGTACCCGATCCGGATCTCGGACCGGAACGGCGACGTCTGGGAGAGGTACGACCTGCGCACCACCGACCTGCTCCTGAGAATCGTCAAGGGTGAGGTGCGCGGCGAGCTGCTCAACGAGTCGTGGCTGGAGTACGACACGCTCTTCAAGCCCTACGCCGACCAGTAGCGCTCGCTTACCTCTTGGGCTTCGTGGGGGTCAGGTTCTCGTAGTACGCCTTCATCGCGGGGTAGTACTCGTCGAACTCCGGCTTGGCGGAGCCGTCGCGGGAGGCCGCCGGCAGGTCAAGGTAGTACTCCCAGCCGGGACGGCGCCGCCTGGTCGATCGGCCGGTCACCGGTAGGCGGGTAGCTGCCTGATCCGCTCCTGAGCGGGGCGGTAGCTGTGCCGGATCCCGAGGACCCGGCCGATCGCCGCGGCCGAGTAGTCGGCGCCGAGGAAGGCGAACAACTCGCGCAGGCGGGGCGAAGCCTGGGAGGTGTCCCGGTAATCGATCATGAAGCAGTTGGGTTTGGCCGCCGCGTAGGCCCGGAAGTTCTCCTCAGCCCTGGCGAGCCGGAGCCGGGCCGTGCCGGGGTCGAGATCGCGCCACCAGGCACTGGCCATGACATCCCGGTGCTCCCTGGTGTTGAAGATGAGTGCAGGGTTCGGGAAGAGCCGTTCGAGGAAGCCCAGGTACCGGAAGAGGGTGGCGCGGTCGAACTCGTCGTACCGGATCTCCTTGAAGCCGTAACAGCAGACGGAGCCGGGAGCGGAGCCGGCCAGCAGCAGCCGTTCGACCAGGGACCTCGACGCCGAGAAGAAGGTGCCCTCGTCGAAGTCGCAGCCCCACCACGGGTCCCTCACCGTGCGGTTGTACGGCGCCTGCCGCTTGCACGTCAGCACGCTCTGATACGCCTGGAACAACCCGTAACACAGGTTGTCGTTCTCCCCGCGGATGAGGCACCCGTCGATGGTGTTGAGTATGCCCTGCAGAAGAGTGGAGCCGCTGCGGCCGTAGGTGACGACGAGAATCGAATCGAACTTCAACCGGTTCATGGCCCGTGGATCGCAAGTCCTCAGGATCGGAGCGCGACCGTCGCGGGAGCGCGCAGGTGCTCCTGGACGAACTCATGCAGCGACTCGATCATGTAATCCGCCATCTGCTGCGTGATGCCGGGATACACCCCGAGCCAGAAGGTCTGCGTGGTGATGATGTCGCTGTTGGTCAGCTCGCCGGAGACCCGGAACTTCTGGTCGGCGTAGGCCGGATGCCTGGTGAGGTTGCCGCCGAAGAGCTGCCGGGTGCCGATCCTGCGCGCCTCCAGGAAGTTCAGCAGGTCTCTGCGCTGCAGGCCGGACTCGGGCCGGAGGGTGAGCAGGAAACCGAACCAGCTCGGGTCGCTGTCGGGCGTCGGCACCGGCAGCATCATGAACTCGTCCAGGTCCGCCAGCCCCTCACGCAGGTAGCGCCAGTTGCGCCGGCGCGCCTCGCCGAAGGCGGGCAGCTTGGCGAGCTGGGTGAGCCCCAGGGCGGCCTGCAGGTCCGTGCTCTTCAGGTTGTAACCGACGTGAGAGAACGTGTACTTGTGGTCGTAGCCGAGCGGCAGGGTGCCGAGCTGATAGTCGAACCTCTTGAGGCAGCGGTTGTCCTCGCCCGGCTCGCACCAGCAGTCGCGTCCCCAGTCCCGGAACGACTCGACGATGCGTGCCAGCTTCGGGTTGCTGACCGCGACGCAGCCTCCCTCGCCCATGGTGATGTGGTGCGCGGGATAGAAGCTGGCCGTGGACAGCTCGCCGAAGGAGCCCGTCGGGCGGCCCCGGTACAAGGAGCCGACGGCGTCGCAGTTGTCCTCGATCAACCACATGTCGTGCTTCCTGGCGAGCTCGGCAACCTCCGCCACCTGGAACGGGTTGCCCAAGGTGTGTGCGAGGATGATCGCCCGCGTACGAGGACCGATGGCCGCTTCTATGCGATCCGGCGTGGCGTTGTAGGTTTCCAGATCCACGTCGACGAAGACCGGGACCAGCCCGTTCTGCAGGATCGGATTGACCGTCGTCGGGAAGCCCGTGGCGGCCGTGATGACCTCGTCACCGGGCCGCAGCCGCCGCTCGCCCAGCTGCGGGGAGGTGAGCGCGCTGATCGCGAGCAGGTTGGCCGACGAGCCGGAGTTCGTCAGGTGCGCCCTGCCGCAACCGACCACCTTGGCGAAGGCGCTCTCGAACTTGCGCGCCGTCCTGCCCGCCGCGATGCGCAGGTTCATCGCGGCCTCCACCAGCGCCATCCGGTCGTCCTCGTCCAGGACGGCGCCGGACGGCAGGATGGGCGTCCTCCCGGGAACGAACGGCGGGTCACCAGAGGAGTCCCTGTAGTGCCGGCGGATCTGGTCGAGGAAGGAAGCCTCGGTGTCCTGGATCATTGCGCTGCGCCTCCTGTGATTGCCGGGCGCCGTGGGAGCGCCGTCAACATTTGCCCTTATCGCCTTGAGAACAGCTGGGAGCGGCCTCGTGAGAACTCCGCCTGTGCGGCCCACCACGCCTCCTCCAGCCCCGTACGAAGCGGCGTCCGCGGCCGCCACCCCAGCGTCCTGGCCGCCCGGCGCACGTCGAGACAGCAGGCCGGCCGGTCGAACGAGCGCGGCTCGCACTGCTCGGTCATCGGGGTGAAGCCGATGACCTCCGTCAGCACGGACAGCAGGCGCCGCAGCGTCACCGGCACGCCGGAACCGATGTTGAGCACCGGAGGCAGCTCGCCGTCCGGGGAGCAGGCCACCAGGTGCACCCGGATCATCGCCTCCACCGTGTCGTCGACGTAGACGTAGTCCCTGCTGGTCTCCGGGTCGCCGAGAATGCGCAGCGGACGCCCTTCCGCGATGGCCTCCAGCCAGTGCGGGATCACGCCGAGCCCGTTCCAGCTCCGCTGGCGGGGGCCGTAGACGTTGGACAGGCGCAGCACGACCGGCCTGATCGTCTCGTGCCTGGCCAGAAGCTCCTCTTCCAGGCGGAGCTTGGCGACGCCGTAACGGCTGGTGGGCCTGACCGGCGAGTCCTCGGAATACGGAGCCGGATGGTCCGGGTCGTAGGCGGTGCCGCCCGAGCTGGTCAGGACGACCACGGGCCGCCGGCCGGTCGCCCCGACCTCGTCGAGCAGCGACAGGAACGCGGCGCGATCGGCCTCGACCAGGTCGGGATGCCGCTCCGCCACCGCCGGGGTGATGCTCGTCGCCAGGTAGAAGACGGTGTGCGCGCTGAGCAGGCCCTCGGTCGCGCGGCCGCCGCGCAGGTAGGGAGAGTGCCGTCCGAAGGAGAACGTGGGGATCGCCGCGGCACGGAGGCCCGGCACCAGCCGCGATCCGATGAAACCGGTCGCGCCGATGACCGCGACGGGGGCGCTCAGCGCCGGACCGTTCAGCAGGGTCGCCATGCCAGAACCGTCCAAGCGCCGGGGCGCGGATCGTTGTCGAGCTCGAAGCCGGACTCCCCGAGCAGCCGCCGCCACTGCTGCAGGTCCCGCACCCGGCCGCCGAACTTGAGCAGCATGTCGAGGTCCATGAAAGCGCCGTTGTCCCACTGATTCGGGGGGCCGATGAGCTGCTCGAAGACGAACAGGCGGGCCGTGGCGTCCTCGCCGATCGCCTCGCGCACGTTTCGCAGGATCACGCTCGCGCGCTCGTCGTCCCAGTTGTGCAGGACGCTCTTGAGCACGTAGGCGTCGCAGCCGGAGGGGACGCCGCTGAAGAAGTCGCCGGCCGAGAAGGTGATCCGCCGGGCGTCCTCCACTCCGGCCAGGGCCCGGCGGGCCTGCTCGATGACGTCCGGCCGGTCGACCAGCACGCCCTTGGCTCCGGGATTGCGCTTCAGCACCTCGATGAGGAACCTGCCCAGGCCGCCGCCCAGGTCCGCCACGCACCGGAAGCGGCTCAGGTCGCAGGAGTCCAGCAGGGCATGGCCGGTGGTCAGCGACAGCCGCCGCATCGCCCGGTTCATCAGCGCGCCGGCGGCGGGATCGGTCTTGCCGTACTCGTAGAACGACGCGCCGAACACCTGGGGAAAGGCGGGCCCGCCGCCCGAACGCACCACGTTGACCAGCTCGCCATAGGGGCGCCAGGTCATCTCGTGGCCCGCGTACAGCACCGCGTCGCGCAAGCTGTCCTGCGCGTCCTCGCGCAGCGGCTCCGACAGCGGCGTGAGAGCCCACTCGCCGCCGTCGAGCCGCTCGAACAGGCCCACCGCGGCGGCGGCGCGCAGCAGCCGGCCGAGCGGGTCGGGAGCGCAACCGGCGACCTCGGCCAGCCGGGAGGTCGACAGCGGGCCCTGCGCGAGGTGGTCGGCGATCCCGAGCGCGGTGACGGCGTACAGGACGTGTGATATGCGCAGACCGTTGGTCATCGTCAGCAGCCTGGCCTGCGGCGGAAGACTGGCCGCCCCGGGCGGGCCGACGACGCCCACCGGCGCGGATAGCCGCTTTCCCATGGTCTGAACCTCCTGACGCGGAATCAAGACGGCGCGAAGCCTCTCCCAGCAACTCCTACGCCGCTCCGCTCGAGAGCCGCTGAACGCGCCAGCCGATCGGGGCGCGGCCCGTATCAGCGGGTTTCGAGCTGCGCACGAGCCGTTTTCGCTGTCCTGACCCTGACCTGCCGCCCCAAACCGCGAAGGAGCACGATGCATCGAACGCTGATCGTCGCCCGGATGGACCCAGCGCGCGCCGACGACGTCGCCGCGATCTTCGCCGACTCGGACGCCACCGATCTTCCGCACATGATCGGTGTCTCGGCCCGGAGCCTGTTCACCTTCCACGACCTGTACTTCCACTTGGTCGAGGCGGATCAGGACATCGCCGGCAACCTCTACAAAGCGCGCAGCCATCCCCTCTACCAGGACATCAACCAGCGGCTCGCCAAGCACATCTCGCCCTACGACCCCGGATGGAGCGAGCCGAAAGACGCGATGGCGCGCCCGTTCTACCGCTGGACCGCAGAGAGCCGGAACGTTTAGGAGGCGGAAAATGCGCGAGTTCACCATGGACGACCTGCGCACCCTGCTGCGCAGGTGCGCGGGACAGGACGATGCCGCGGATCTCGAAGGCGACCTGACCGGCAAGACCTTCGAGGAGCTGGGCTACGACTCGCTGGTCATCCTCGAACTGTCGGTACGGCTCAGCGACGAGTACGGGGTACGCGTCGACGACGACGAGACGGAGAAGCTGCGGGGACCCGCCGACGTCATCGAACTGGTCAACACCCGGCTGGGGGTGTGACGGGCATGGCAGGGCACACCGAGAACGCCATCGTGATCGCCGCGCCCATGGAGCTGGTCTGGGACATGACCAACGACGTCAGCTCGTGGCCATCGCTGTTCAGCGAGTACGAGAGCGCGGAGATCCTGTCCGAGGACGGCCCCACCGTACGGTTCCGGCTGACCATGCACCCCGACGAGAACGGCAAGAAGTGGAGCTGGGTGTCGGAGCGCACCCCCGATCCGCGGACGCGCACGGTGCGGGCCAGGCGCGTCGAGCCCGGCCCCTTCGAGTACATGAACATCTTTTGGTCCTATCGCGAGGTGCCCGGCGGGATCGAGATGAGGTGGGAGCAGCACTTCCACCTGCGCCCCGACGCGCCGGTCGACGACAGCACGATGACCCGGCGCATCAACGCCAACTCCGCCGTGCAGCTCAAGCGGATCAAGGACCTGGTCGAGCGGGCCGCGGAGGAGAGCGCATGACCGGGCTGAGGGGTGCGAACGCGCTGGTGACCGGCGGCACCCGGGGCATAGGCCGCAGCGTGGTGCTGCACCTGGCACGGGCGGGCGCCAACGTCATCACCTGCTACCGCTCCGACGACGAGGCGGCGGGCCGCCTGGAGGGCGAGCTCAAGGAGACCGAAGGCACGCACCACGTGCTCAAGGCCGACGTCGCGGATCCGGCCCAGGTGACCAGGCTGGTCGCCGAGTGCCGGTCCAGGTACGGCTCCCTGCGTACGGTGGTCCACAACGCCGGCGTCATCAGCCATGTGCCCTTCGCCGCACTCGACGGCGAGGAATGGCACCGCGTCCTGGACACCAACCTGTCCTCGGCCTACTACCTGACGCGAGAGGTGCTCCCGCTGCTCTCCGAGGGCTCGTCCGTCATCTACATCGGATCGAAGGCGTCCCTGGTCGGCATCCCGCTCCGCGCGCACTACACCGCGGCCAAGGCGGGACTGATGGGCCTGGCCCGTTCCCTGTCCAAGGAACTGGGCGGGAAAGGCATCAGGGTGAACGTGGTCGCCCCCGGCATCATCGACACGGTGGAGCCGGGCGACGCCGCCGACGCCGCGCTCGACCAGCGGCTGGAGGAGTACCGCAAGCGCAGCCCGCTCGGCCGGCTCGGCCGTCCCGAGGACGTCGCCCACGTGGTGGCCTTCCTGGCCGGCGACGGTGCAGCCTACATCACCGGCGAGACCGTGAACGTCGACGGAGGTCTGTGACGTGGCCGGCGGGCCGCGCGTGCGGGTCATCGTCAGGCACTCGGCGGCGCCTGACGAGAAGGAGCTGGAGGAGACCTACCGCCGGGTGAGCGCCGAGCTGGCCGGGACTCCCGGCCTGCTCGGCAACGAGTTGTGGCGTTCGGCGACGGAACCGGTCACGTATACGATCATGAGCGAGTGGCGGGACATCGCCGCCTTCCACGCCTGGGCCGGCGACCCCGAGCGGCACCGGGTCACCGAGCCGCTGCGCCGCTTCCGTACGGCCGCCGACCGCAACGCCGAGATCTATGAAGTCACAGCGGAGCACTAGGCAGGGGAGAGGCCATGCCGTACGCGGCGATCACGTATCGGGTCAAAGCCGGTTACGAACGGGAGATCGGCGAGATCTTCGCACGCTTCAAGCGCCCGGACTCGCCGATACTGCGTGACGAGGAGGGACGGCCCGCCGGGCTGCTGCTGGGCACCGGGCTGTTCGTCAAGGACGACGTGGCCGTCCGCGTCATCCACTACGAGGGCGAGCTGGCGGACGTCGCCCGCCACATGTCCGACCAGGAGGGGATACGGGAGACAGAACGGGCGCTGCAGCCCTACCTCGCCACCCCGCGCGACACCTCCACGCCCGCGGGCTTCATCGAGCACTTCCACAGCGCCGCCATGCACGTCGTCCAGCAGTTCAGCCTGCCGGAGAAGGTGGCGGAGATGCTGCGCTCCGAGGTGGAGGCCGGGCGCGTGCCCCGGTGATGTCCCTGAAACCGTTTGAGCCCCGGGCCTGCCCGACAGGCCCGGGGCTCACGCTTCATCGCGCTCAGGTCATCGCGTCGCCCTGCGGTAGCGCCAGACCGCGAACGCCGCGAAGGCGAGGGTCCAGGCCAGCAGCGCGCCGAGGCCGCCCGGCGTGGGCGGCTCGCCGGCCACCACCCGCCAGCCGAGGTCGCCGGCGAAGTAGGCGGGTGACAGCTCCGCGAACGTCCTGACGGCCTCGGGGAACAGCTCGACAGGGTACCAGAGGCCGCCCAGGATGGCCAGCGCGAAGTACAGGCCCACGGTGAGCCCCTGCGCCGATTCCGGCTTCGTCACATAGCCGATGCCCACGCCGAGGGCCGCGAACGGCAGCGAGCTCACCCAGAGCAGGCCGATGATGGCCAGCCACTGGACGGCCGGCAGCCGTACCCCGCCCAGCAACAGGCCCGAGCTCAGGACCAGCGCCACGGCCACCGGCACCGCCGCGGTGCCGGCGATCAGCTTGCTGACCAGGTAGGCCCGTGGCGTCAGCGGAGTGACGGCGAGCTGGCGGGTCCACCCGCGCTGCCGCTCCAGCGCGATCCTGCTGGAGCTGAACAGCGCCATGCCCATCGCGCCGTAGGTGGCCATGGACACCATGTAGAACGCCCTGGCCTCGCCGGGGTTGTCGCCTCCCACGTTGAGGACGTGAACGAACATCACGTACATCACGACGGGGAAAAGGATCAGGTAGATCAGGAAGCTGGGCGTCCGGACGAGGCGGATCAGCTCCAGGCGGACGAAGGCCGGCATGTCAGTTCTCCTCGTGCGTGAGCGTGACGAAGGCGTCTTCGAGGTCCACGCCGCCGACGTCGATGTCGTGCGCGTCCGGGTAGGCCGCCATGAGCGCGAAGAGCGTGGCGTCGGAGTCGGTCGTACGCAGCGTCACCCGCTCGCCGCGGAGCTCGGCCGACGTCACGCCCGGCAGGCCGCTCAGCTTGCCGTCGTCCGGGTCCGTCAGCGTGCACTCCACGAGCCTGAACGGCACCATGGAGCGGATCGTCGCGACGCTGCCGTCGGCCACGACCCGCCCGTTGGCCAGCAGCACGATCCGGTCCGCGTAGGCCTCGGCCTCGGCCAGATAGTGGGTGGCGAAGAGCACCGTGCCGCCCATCTCCGCCAGCGAGGCGACCTCCCGCCAGAAGTCCCTGCGGCTCTCGACGTCCAGGCCGACCGTCGGCTCGTCCAGGACGTACAGGTCCGGCGAGCCGGCGATGGCGAGCGCGAAGCGCACCCGCTGCTTCTGGCCTCCCGACAGCTTGCCGAGCCGGCGGCCCCTCAACGAGGTCAGCCCCGTGTCCGACAGGAGCTTGCCGACCTCCCTGCCCTGCGGGTAGAGCGCGACCACGGCGGAGATCAGCTCCCCGACGGTGACCTCCTCCACCAGGTCGGCCTCCTGAAGCATGGCTCCGACGCGGCCTTGAGCCACCGCCTGTTTCGGCGGGCCGCCTAAGACCTCCAGCGTGCCGGAGTCCGGGCTCAGCAGCCCCAGCACCATGTTGAGCAGCGTCGACTTGCCGGCCCCGTTGGGGCCGAGTATCGCCACCATCTGGCCGCGGGGAATCTCCAGGTCCAAGCCATCGACGGCGGTGACCTGCCCGTACGATTTTCTCAGTTCCTTGACGGATATGACGGTGTCTGTCATGGCGTCCACACTCGTCCTCAGGCTTCGCGATGTGTAGTGCGGAATGTCACGACCTGTCACCGGCCACTGCGGCCAGCGCGTCCGCGGCGGCCCGGTAGCCGCCGTCGACCTCCAGGGCGCGACGCATGCCGCTGACGGCACGCCGGATCGACGCGCTCCGCGCCACGTGATCGACCGCCTCGCGCAGCGCTTCAGGCGTCGTTCCCGAGGCGTCGAGCCGGGTGCCGAGGCCGAGCGCCGCCACCTGGTCGGCCGTCACCGCGTGCTCCGGGGTGAGAGGGAGCACCACCATCGGCACCTCCGCCGCGATGGACTCCACGGCGCTGTTGACCCCGCCGTGGGTGACGAAGGCATCGGCGGCCCGCAGCACGTCCAGTTGCGGAACCGAGGGCGCGGCGATGACGTTGCCCGGCAGGGTGAGCGCCGGCGTGTAGTCGCCGAGCGACAACACGACTTGCCAGACGTCGTCGGCGAACGCCTTGCACACGGTGTCCACCAGCTCAGGCGACAGGCTCATCACGGTGCCGAAGGAGATGTAGACGACGCGCCGGCCGGGAGCGATGCGTTCGAGTAACCGGCGGTCGGCCGGCGCGGCGAGGTCGATGCTGGAGCCGACGAAGACGAAGGGGGCGCCGAAGGTCTCCCCGGCGGGGTGGAACGCCCTCGGCATGATCACCAGGACCAGCTCCTCGTCCCGCGCGAACAGCTCGTGCGGCCGTGCTGTGAGCCCGAAGGTTCGGTTCAGGCGGTCGAGCGGAGGAACGATCTCGGCGAAGGCCGGGGCCAGCCGCTCGCGGATCGGGGCGTAGCGTGGGCTGTTCATGAGGGAGAAGTGCTCGTTGCTCACGTACGTCGGCACGAACTGCGCCGCGGGCCCGGGCATGATCTTGCTGAGCAGCCGGCCCAGACGCAGGTCTGGTCGTAGAGGATGACGTCCGGCCTGGTGTCACCGAGCCGGTCGATCACCTCGGGGAGCACGCTCTCGGCGGCCTTGGCCAGCCAGACGGGGAACATCGCGAACCGGGTGAGCGGGTCGGCGTACCGCTCGGGCGGCGCGACCCGGATCGGGTGCAGGCCGGCCCGTCTCGCGTACCTGCCGGCCATAGCTCTCCGGAAGGTGATAGAGCACCTCGTGCCCGCGGCGGGTCAGCTCGCGGGCGACGGCGAGGGTCGGGTTGACGTGGCCGGGCATGGGGCTGGGCAGGAAGGAGAAGGTTGCCATGGGCGATCCTCCGAGGTCGCAGGGCTGATGACTCGGGCCGTGGCCGCTACCGCGCTGAGCAGGCGGGCCTGCCGTACGATGTCGGCGGCGTGCTCGCGATGGGCCTGGGGCCGCTGAGCGTCCTCGACGAACCGCCGCACCATGTTGGCGAACTGATCGTCGGCGGCGAGGACGCGCTCTTCCCGGTAATCCTGGCGTTCGAGCCTGAGGACCGGGCGTGCGGACGGCGGGGGAGTGAACGCCCACTCGAGCGTGAGCCTGCCGGTGCTTCCCCAGACGCTGTAGGCGCACCGGTACATGTGGGTGAACCCGAACGAGCAGTGCGCCGTCACGCCGCGCGCGTCGTACAGCAGCGCACCGCCGCCCAGATCCACCCCGCCGTCCCCGTCCCGCACGAGCAGGCCGCCGGCGACGACCGGGTCGGGGCCGAGAAAGAGCTGCGCCGCCCGCACCGTGTAGGTGCCGCACTCCAGCAGGGCGCCGCCCCCGAGCTCGGGCTGGTAGCGCAGGGCGGAGCCCGGCCCCGGAGGGATGGCGAAGTCGGCGGTGATCTGCCGCGGGGTGCCGATCGCTCCTTCCAGGACGAGCCGGCGCGCCGTGGCGTGCTGGGAGTGGTGCAGGAAGGTGAAGTTCTCCATCAGCAGCAGCCCGCGCCCTTCCGCGAGACCGGTGAGCCGCTCGGCCGTGGCGACGTCGGCGGTGAAGGACTTCTCGACCAGCACGTGCTTGCCGGCCAGCAGCGCCGCCTCCGCCCATCGCGCGTGCAGCGCGTTCGGCAGCGGGATGTAGACGGCGGCGATGTCGGACCGCTCGAGCAGCCGCTCGTAGCCCTGCACGGCCCGGCAGCCGAACCGGTCGGCGAAGCGTCGCGCCTTGTCCCGGCTCCTGCTCGCGACGGCGACCAGCCGCGCGCCCCCGGCCCGCATGGCCGGGATCGTGCGGCGCCAGGCGATGTCGGCGCATCCCAGCACGCCCATGCCCAGACCATCCACCACGCTCTCCTTCGTCGGGGTTGACCAGGGTGCCCGCGGCCGCTCGAGCAGAGTTCGCGCGCGGCTGGTCACGGCCGTCGTCAGCCCGTCTCAAGCACACTTCGAGCCGCGTCTCCGACAGTCGGGGCCATGGCAGACACGCTCGCGGAGCCCCATCTGGGCCTGGCTTCCTGGCTCGCGGAACGCCGGCGCTCCCACGTCTTCGAGGTCGCACGCATACCCCTGTCGGACCTGGTCGGATGGGGCTTCGACGCCCTGACCGGCAACCTGGTGCACGACAGCGGCAAGTTCTTCGCGGTCGAGGGCGTGCACGTGCGTTCCGACTATGGTCCGGTCCCCGAATGGTGGCAGCCGATCATCCGGCAACCGGAGTTCGGGATCCTGGGCATCCTCGTCAAACGGGTCCACGGAGCCGTCTACTGCCTGCTGCAGGCGAAGCCGGAGCCGGGAAACGTCAACGTGCTGCAGCTGTCGCCGACCGTGCAGGCCACGCGCAGCAACTACACCAGGGTCCACCGCGGCGACGGGACGCGCTACCTGGACTACTTCGTGCGGCCGCAGCGCGGGCGGGTCCTCATCGACGTGCTGCAGTCCGAGCAGGGCGTCTGGTTCTACCGCAAGCGGAACCGCAACATGATCGTCGAGGTTGGTGAGGACGTCGAGGCGCAGGAGGACTTCCTGTGGCTGCCCCTGGAGGAGGTCTGGCGCCTGCTGAAGCTGGACAACCTGGTCAACATGGACGCCCGTTCGGTGCTGTCCTGCCTGCCGCTGGCCCTGCCGGACTGGCTGGGGGACGGAGAGGGCGCCTGTGACGGCTTCGCCAGGACCGTGCGGGACTCCTTCATCGGCGACGGGCCTTCATGCGTGCCCACGGAGCGGCTGCTCAACTGGTTCACCGAGGTCAAGGCGGGCTACCACACTTCCGTACGCCCCATACCGCTGGCCGAGGTGAAGGGCTGGCACCGCACCGAATACGAGATCTCCCACGAGGAAGGCAAGTTCTTCAGCGTGCTCGCGGTCGACGTACGCGCCAGCGGCCGGGAGGTCTCCCACTGGACGCAGCCCCTCATCGCCCCGCGCGGAGAGGGCGTGGCCGCGTTCGTGGCCAAGCGGGTCGGCGGAGTGCTGCACGTGCTGGCGCAGGCACGCGTCGAGCCGGGCTTCGTCGACGTGGTCGAGCTGGCGCCCACGGTGCTGTGCAATCCCGCCAACTACCGCGACATGCCGCGCACGGACTGGCCGCCGTTCCTGGACTACGTGCTGGCGGCAGGGCCCGAGCGGATCCGCTACTCCGCCCTGCTCTCGGAGGAGGGCGGGCGCTTCCACTGCGCCCAGACCCGCTACCTCCTGGTCGAGGCCGGCGACGACGAGGAGCTCGACCTCCCGCCCAACTTCCAGTGGATGACCCTGCGGCAGCTCACGAGCCTGCTCCGGCACAGCCACTACCTCAACGTCCAGGCGCGGAGCCTGCTCGCCTGCCTGAACTCCGTCCTGGTCTGAACGACGGGGAGGAAACGACATGGAGATCGTGGGCCGCGGCTTCATCGCCCGTAACCTGCAGTCCATCGCGCACCGCCACCCCGACGTCGTGGCCTTCGCGGCGGGGGTGCCGAACTCGACGGTCAAGGACGACGACGAGTTCGGCCGCGAGGCCGCGCTGCTGTACGAGGTGGTGCGGCGCTGCCTGCGGCAGGGACGGCGCCTGGTGTTCTTCTCGACGGCGTCGGTGGCCATGTACGGCGGCGAGGGCAGCGCGGGCACCGAGGACGGCCCGATCTTTCCCGGCGGCGCCTACGGCCGGCACAACCTCGCCCTGGAGACGGCGCTGGCCAGATCCGGCGTGGACTACCTCGTGCTGCGGGTCAGCAACCTGATCGGCCCGCACCAGCGGGACAACGGCCTGCTCCCCGTGCTCGTCGGCGGCATCAGGGCCGGCACGGTGACGGTGTACCGCGGCGCCACCCGCGACCTCATCGACATCGCGGACATGACGCGCATTCTCGACGGTCTGCTGGATCTGCGGCTCTCGAGGGAGGTCGTCAACGTCGCCACCGGGCACGCCGTGCCGGTGGAGCGCATCGTCGCGCACATCGAGTCGCGGCTCGGCATGGTGGCGGACCGGCGGGTGGTCGACGGACCGGTGCCGCACGCCGCGGCCAGCGTGTCGATAGCCAAGCTGCGCGGGCTCATGCCCGAGGTCGACCGGCTCGGGTTCGGGCCGCGCTATTACGCCCGGGTCCTGGACAAGTACCTTCCCTTGTACTCGGCTCCCCTGTACTCAGGGCCCGAGCCGCTCCAGCACGCCGACCACCTCAGCGGGCATCGGCAGGCCTAGCATCTCCTCGCGCACCCGCCGCGCCGCCTGGGCGTAGGACGGCTCCGACAGCAGCCGCGACAGCTCCGCCCGCAGCCGGGGGACATCGGCCTCCGCCGGGTCGAGCCGGAGCCCGACCCCCGACTGCGCGATGCGCTCGGCGTGGAAGGCGTGGTCGGGAAGCTGCCCCAGCACGAGCTGGGGAACGCCCATGCGCAGGCTGGTCAGCACCGTGCCGCCGCCGCCCTGGTGCACGATGACCGAACAGGCCGGCAGCAGCATGTGCAGGGGCACCGACACGGCCACGCGCACGCCCGATGGCAGCTCCGGAAGCTGATCCTGCGTGGTGGCGACGATCACCTCCGCGCCTTCGGCGAGGGCGGCCTCCACCACCGCCCGCGCGGGGAAGCCGATCCGGCCGGCGAAGCGCGCCACCGTCCTGCCCCACGTCACGCAGACGCGCGGCGCCGGAGGGAGGGTCGTCGTCCAGCGGGGCTGGACGCCGGGGCCGTTGTAGGGCACGTACTGGATCGGCTGCCGCTCGACCGGAGCGGGCACCTGCACGCTGGGCGGGCAGGGGTCGAGCGTGAGGGTGCCGAGATCGGCCAGCTCGCGCAGCCCGAACCGGGACAGCAGGGCTTCGAACGAGCTCAGCTCCGCCAGCAGCGACGCCTGGGTGACGTCGCCGTTCGTGGTCATGTCCGCGCCCCACAGATGGCGTACGGACGGCACCCCGAGCACGGCGGCGGCCAGCGGTCCAGCGAAGGCCAGCGGATCGTGGACGACCAGGTCCGGGCGCCACGTACGGGCGTGCTCCACCAGATCGCCGGCCATCGCGGCGGCCACGCCGACGAAGGTGTCCAGCGCGTTCAGTATGCGGGCGCGCGGGGCGTGGCCGTCGCCGTCCCGCCGATCCCGCGTCCCGCGTACGACCTCGACGTCCTGGCCCGTGCCGAGCGCGGGCAGGCCGGCACCGGCCACGGCGTCGACGCACGACGGCGGCACCGCCACGCGCACCTCGTGGCCGGCGGCCCGCAATGCCCAGCCGACCGGGACCATGGGAAGGAAGTGTGTCGGCCAGACCGACGTCATGAGTACCCGCATACCCGCATCGTGCTGACCCGCCCTAGAGAAGCGTTGGGGTCCGGCTGGAGCCCTCGACGGCGACGGTGAGGTCGCCTCGATCAAGCCTCGAGAAACGGCACGCAGCCTCGAGGCGCGGCAGAAGCGATGGAGGGTGGTGACATTTCGCACTACTGGCATTCAGGTACTTGCGTGAGGGTAAAGGTCAGTCTGGTTAGATCCTGGTGAGGATAGACCATGTACTTCCGTGTCTTGGGCCCGCTGTCGGTCACCGATGGAACCAACGACGTCACTCCTCAGACCCCCAAGCTGCAGGCACTCCTCGCCCTTCTCCTGTTCCGCAGGGACACTGTCGTCCATGTGAGGGAGCTCATCGACGAGCTGTGGGGCGAACGGCCACCGGACAGCGCGGCCTCCACCCTGCACACCTACGTCTACAAGCTCCGGCGCACCGTGCTGGGGCGCGACGATCTCCTGCTGACCAGGCCGAACGGGTACGAACTCATCATCCCCTCCGCCAGCCTCGACCTGTCCCGCTTCGACCGGCTCATCGATGAGGGCAAGACGAGCCTCGCCGCCGGTGACGCGCGCTCGGCGGTCGAAGCCCTGGACGCGGCATTGACGATGTGGCGCGGCGACATGCTGGCGGGGGTGCCCATGGGAAGGTCGCTCACGGCACAGCTCACACGCTTGAAGGAGCGCAGGCTCGACGCTCTGGAGAGCAGGGTGGACGCACGCCTCAGGCTCGGCTGCCCTCAGCAGGTGATCGGCGAGCTGAGATCGCTCCTCGCCGAGAACCCGCTGAATGAGAGCCTCACCGCCAAGCTCATGAAGGCGCTGCGCCAGGCGGGCAGGACCGCGGAGGCGGTCGAGGTGTACTCCAGGCTGCGCGGCCGGCTGCTCGACGATTTCGGGCTCGAACCCTCGCGTACGCTGCGCAGCGCCTACCGCGAGATGCTGCGCGAGACCAAGCGCCCGGCGGCCACGGCACCGGGCACGCCGGGGGAGCCCGCCGCCCTTCCGCTGCCGCCCGACCCGCCGGACTTCGTGGGCAGGTCCACCGTCGCCGACAGGATCGAACAACTGCTGACCTCGCGGAGCAGGAGCACACCCGCGACGCCCATCGTGTGGATCACCGGCCCGCCCGGCAGCGGCAAGACCATGCTGTCGATACGGATGGCGCACCGGCTGCGCCGCTCCTTCCCCGGCGGGGTGCACTTCCTGTCGCTGCGCGGATCGGAGGCGTGCCCGGCCGATCCCGTCGAGGTGTTCCGGCACCTGCTGCCCGCCCTCGGCCTGCCGCGCGCCGACATGCCCCAGCACCTGGCCGACTGCGGCAACGCATACCGCACGCTCATGGCGGACCAGGGCTGCCTGGTCGTCATCGACGACGCCGACTGCGCCGCCCGCGCGCGGGAGTTCATCCCCGGATGCACCAAGAGCGCGGTGATCGTCACCAGCCGCAGACCTATGCCCGCCCTGGCCGGCGCGCACGTGGTGGAACTTGGACCGTTCGACCCGAGAGAAGGGATCAGGCTGCTGAGCCTGATGGTCGGGCGGCACCGGGTGGAGAACGCCCCCGGTGACGCCGCGCGCATCGTCCGGCTCTGCGAGCATCTCCCGCTGGCGATCAAGGGCGCCGCTGCCGCGCTGCGATCCGCGCCGATGTCGCTCGCCGAGTACGCCGACCACCTCGCAAGGTCGCGCCGCCGGCTGTCCGAGCTGAGCTCCAGGGACGTGGACGTGCGCATCGGCTACGACGCGGGCTACCGGCGGCTCGGCCGGCCGGAGCGCGACGTCCTCGAGCGCATGAGCAGCGAGCACCGCACCGGTTTCACCGCCCAGCAGGTGTCGCGCCTGCTCGGGTGGAGCGTCGCCGCGACCGAGGCGGTCATGATCCGGCTGCTGGAGCACCGCTTCGTCAGGGTGAGCGGCCGCGACCCGAGCGGCGAACTGCATTACGCCTTCGCGCCGCTGACCCGCGCGTACGTGCGGGAGCGCGCACTGGAGGAAAGCGGTCACGCGATGAGGTGAATAAATAGGCCCGGCCGGTTGCCTCGCCGAAAAAGAATTCATTCATCCGGCCGGTCCATTGTTAGGCGACCCGCTCCCGCTATATGTCCATGCCGACTCCGGCGTCCCCTGGGAGAAATAACAAAGATGATCTGCCTTCCCATCGGTCGAGTCACTCGCCGTCGGCGTTCGGCTGGGAGCTCTCTCATGGAGGAGGCGGAAATGTGCGAGGACAGCGGCAACGTCCACTGGCTGGGCGGTCCCGGCTCTTTGCAGCCGGCCACGGTCGGGGCGGAAATGGCGGCGATCAGCAGCCTGCACGGAAAATTCGTGGTTCCCGCGGGATTCTGCCTTCCCATGACTTTCTGCCCGCGCTGGGACGACACCGCCGGGCTGGAGGCGGTGCTGCGCGCGGCCGTCTCCCGCTTCCCGCGCGGGGACGCCGGCTCCGCTCCGAGCCTGCGGGTCCGCGCCTCCGTCGGGCTCGATCAGCGAGCACCGCGGATGCGCCTGCCGCGGGCGCCGTCCTTCCACAACGTGGGCGAGGACGCACTGGTGGAGGCCGTCATGGAGAGCGCCGCGCCGTTCCTGTCCGCCCGGCGGCGCGGGCAGGTGGAGCCGGGCTGCGTGCCGTCGCGGGTGGTGGTGGTCGTGCAGCGCTTCGAACGGCCGCGCGCCTGGATCTCCGCCTCGTTCGATCCCGAGGCCGCCGGCCGGGTCGTCGTCCTGCGCGCCGGCTGGGGGCTGCGCGAGGACGACGATGTCGCTGACCTGCTGGTGATCGACGGCGCCACACGCGCGGTCGTCGGCGGGCAGGTGGCGGACAAGCGGCGGATGACGATCGACGCGGAAGGGGGAGGCGTCCGGGAGACGGAGGTCCAGGCAGAGTTGCGTGAGACGCCCTGCCTGGACGGCCGGACGGCGCGCGAGATCGCGAGCAGGACCCTGGAACTGGTAAGCGTGCTGCCGACGCCGGTCCGTCTGGAACTGGAACTGACCAAGGGCCGGCTGCACCTGCTCGGCGTTCCCTCTCTTAACGCGGTAACCGAAAGCTGAAACATACCTGTGAATCTCAGGTCCATATCGGGTGCTATTGACAGTGGTCGGACTTCATATGAAGCTGATTCTAATAATGCGCAGTGGCGTCCAGGCGGTCATGTGGAGCAGAGCGATTGTGATCAAGAGAGTCGCAATTGGGCGAACTCGCATATAGGAAGGAATCTCGTCATGGAATTCAAGATCCTGGGGAGTCTTGAGGTCCTCAGCAACGGGCGCGATATTGCGCCGTCCGCGCCTAAATTACGCAGGGTGCTCAGCCTCCTGCTGCTGCACCCCAATCAGATCGTGCGGACGGCGGCGCTCATTGATGAGCTGTGGGGGGACGAGCCCGTCCGCAGCGCCATGACGACGATGCAGACCTACATCTACCTCCTCCGCAAGATCTTCGACGCCGAGCACCCCTCCGCGGGCAACATCCTCGTCACCAAGCCCGCCGGCTACATCGTGGTGACGCCGGAGGAGACCATCGACCTGTTCAGGTTCGAGGCTCTCGCCGAGGAAGGCCGTTCCGCGCTGGCCGCCGGCGAGCCGGAGGCGGCCAGCGCCAGGCTGGGCGAGGCCCTGTCCCTGTGGCGCGGTCCCGCTCTGGCGGACGTACAGACGGGGCGGCTCCTCGACGCGCACGTCACCCGGCTGGGCGAGGCCCGGCTGCGCGCCGTCGAGCTGCGCATCGAGGCGGACCTGTGCTGCGGCCGGCACCGAGAGCTGATCAGCGAGCTGAAAGGGCTCACCACATCCCACGCCTACCACGAGGGCTTCTACAAGCAGCTCATGCTCGCCCTCTACCGCTCCGGCCGTCAATGCGAGGCCCTCGACCTCTACCAGAGCGTCCGGCAGTGCTTCGTCAAGGACCTCGGCGTCGAGCCCTCCGCCGAACTGCGGCGCCTGCAGCGCGACATCCTCGACGCGGCCCCAAGGCTCGACCTGAATGCCCAGGTACGCGCCCACGACCGCCGCTCGGTCAGGCCACCGGCTCAGCTCCCTCCCGACATCGCCGACTTCACGGCCAGATCCGAAGAGGTCTCCATGGCCGAGGCCGCGCTGAAGGAGGAGACCGGGGACGGCAGACCCCCTATCGTGACGTTCATCGGCATGCCCGGCGCGGGCAAGACGGCCTGCGCGCTGCGGACGGCACACCGGGTGCGCACCCGGTTCCCCGACGGCCAGCTGTATGCCAACCTCCGTTCCTCCACCGGAGACGGCGCCTCGATCGACAGGGTGCTGTACGGATTCCTGCGCGCCATCGGGGTGAGCAGGGACAAGGTCCCTGCTACCAGGGAAGAGCGGGCCGCGCTGTTTCGCGCACGTACGGCCCAGCGTCGGCTTCTCATCCTGCTCGACGATGTGGCCTCGGCCGAGCAGGTGACCGCGCTGCTGCCCGGCGGCCGGCACTGCGGCATGCTGGTGACGGGCCGCACCCCGCTGGCTGGTCTGCGGGACATGTGCGAGATCAAGGTCACCGTGATGAGCGCCGAGGACGGCATCGAGCTCCTCGCCCAGATCGTGGGCCGCGCCCGGGTCGAGCGCGAGCGCCGGGCGGCCGAGCTCATCGTCCGCTCCTGTGACAACCTTCCCCTGGCCATACGCGCGGCCGGAGCACGGTTGGCGATCATCCCCGAACTGTCACTCGGCCGCTTCCACGGGCAGCTCGCCGACGAGCAGCAGCGCCTGGACCGGCTCGACTCCACCGACTTCGCGCTCCGCACCGAATACGAGGCCTCCTATCAGCGCCTCTCCGAGACCGACCGGGCCGCCGCGCGGTGGCTCAGCCTGTTCGTCGGCGAGAGCTTCAGCGCGAACGCGGTCTCGGCCCTGCTGGGGCGCAACCCGGCCTCGACGCGGGTGCTGCTGAGCCAGCTCGTCTCGCACCATTTCGTCCGGCCGGTCGGCACCGACGCGGCCGGTGAGGCCCACTACTCCTTCTTCGGGCTGCCGCGCGCCCTGCTGAGCACGTACGCGATGGGCGCGATCCTGGAGAGCCTGCGCGCCTGACGCGGGTCACCACGTGACGGGCAGGTGCTCAGGACCGCGCAGCAGCCCGGTCGTCCGCCACGTCACCTGATCATCCGGCAGCGCCGGCCGCAGCCCCGGCATGTGGCGCAGCAGCGCCGCCAGCGCGGCACGCAGCTCCGCCCGCGCGAGATGCGCGCCCAGACAACGGTGCGGACCGTGCCCGAACGCGAGATGCGGGTTCGGGGTGCGGGCAAGGTCCAGCCGGTCAGGATCGGTGAACGCCCGCGGGTCCCGGTTGGCCGCGACCGTCGAAGGCAGCACGGCCTCGCCCTCCTCGATGCGCTGCCCGCCCAGCGAGGTGGCGCGCACGGCGACCCGCATGGTCCCGCCGCTCACCGCGATGGGCACGTACCGCAGCAGCTCTTCGACCGCCGTGTCCATCAGGCCGGGCTCGCGCCGCAACGCCGCGAGCTGCCCGGGATCGGCCAGTAACGCCTGCACCGAGCCGGCGATCATGCAGGCGGGCGGCTGCAGACCGGCTACCAGGAGCGTGGAACCCAGCGCGACCAGCTCCGCGTCGTCCAGGACACCGGTCAACTCGCCGAGCAGGTCCTCGCCCGGCTCCTTTCGCTTGGCCGTCACCAGTCCCGCCAGGTATCCGAGCAGCGCGTCGTCGTCCGTCCCGTCGAGATGTGCCGTGACCCAGTCGTGAAAGCGCGCGTGGTCGCAGACCGGCACCCCCAGCAGCCGGCAGATGGCGAGGAACGGCAGGGGGCGGGCCAGCGAGGCGACCACGTCGGCCGGCGGGCCCGCGGCGACCATGTCACGGACCAGGCTGTCGGCCGCCTCATCGAGCCACGACCGCAGCCGCGCCACCGTGCCGCCGCTGAAGGCCCCGGTGACGAGCCTGCGCAGCCGCGTGTGCTCGGGAGGGTCCATCGCCGCCAGCGAAGGGGACTGCGGGCGCGAGCGCAGCCGGGGACCGGCGCCGGAGACGGCGGCGGCGCGACTGAAGGCCGGATCGGCGAGGAAGCGGCGGTTCTCCTCGTGCCGCGTGACCAGCCAGGCGAGCGCCCCGGACGGCAGGGACACGCGTGCCACCGGCGCCGCGTCCCGCAGCGCCGCGAGGTCGGGGGCGGGCCGAGGCCCCGGCGGTCCGGTGAAGGGATAGGAGGGGACGCGATCGTCCTTGCGCATGAGGACCACCTCGATAGGGAAGCGTTCGCGGTCTCCGATTGTGCGCGGCGCCGATCGAAGATCGCTGGAAGGCGGGGGCGCCCGCGAGTTCAGCCGTTTTCGACAGCGTCTTGAGGCAGGTAGGAGAGCCTTCCGGGGTACGGCAGCCGGCCGTGGGCGAGAAAGGAGCGAACGTTGCGACTGTTCGTGACCGGTGGCGCGGGATTCATCGGCTCGCACTACGTGAACGCGATACTCGACGCTCGCTACCCCGGCGCGCAGGAGATCCGGCTCACCGTGCTGGACCGGCTTTCCTACGCCGGGAACCTGGACAATCTGACCTTCGACCCGTTCCGGATGACCTTCGTCTGCGGCGACGTCTGCGACGAGGACCTGCTGATGGAGCTGCTGCCGGGACATGACGCCGTGGTGCACTTCGCCGCGGAGTCGCACGTGGACCGGTCGATCGCCGGAGGCGTGCCCTTCGTCAGGACCAACGTGCTCGGCACACAGGTCCTGCTCGAATGCGCACGGCGCAGCGGCGTGTCCAGGTTCGTCCACGTCTCCACGGACGAGGTCTACGGATCCATCGAGACCGGCTCATGGACGGAGAGCTGGCCACTGCGGCCGAACTCGCCCTACGCGGCCTCCAAAGCCGCCGCCGACCTGCTGGTGCGGTCCTACCATCGCACCCACGGGATGGACGTCGGCATCACGCGCTGCTCCAACAACTACGGCTCGCATCAGTATCCCGAGAAGCTCATCCCGCTCTTCATCACCAACCTGCTGGACGGCGAGGACGTCCCGCTCTACGGCGACGGCATGAACGTCAGGGAGTGGCTGCACGTCTCCGACCACTGCCGAGCGGTGCACCAGGTGCTCATGCGAGGCGCGCCGGGCGAGGTCTACAACGTCGGCGGCGGCACGGAGCTGAGCAACAGGGATCTCGCGCGCCTCCTGCTCGATGCCGTCGGCGCGGACTGGGAGCGGGTCCGGTGGGTGCCCGACAGGAAGGGGCACGACCGGCGCTATTCCCTCGACGCCTCGAAGATCCGCGCCGAGCTCGGGTTCGAGCCCGAGGTGCCCTTCCAGCAAGGGCTGGCCGAGACGGTGCGCTGGTACCAGGACAACCGGTGGTGGTGGGAGCCGCTCAAGAAGAGGGCAGAGCTCGCGGTCACGTCGAGGAGGACAGTCAGCCCATGAAACAGCCCAAGAAGATCTCCGTCGCCGAGGTGACGCCCAACCTGCGCAGAGGCGGTGACATCAGGGTCCTGCTCAGCCCGAAAACGGTGGGAGCCACCTCCGGTTTCTCCGGCTTCCTCACCTTGACCGCCGGCGAGTACGTCTCGGAGCACTACCACCCCTACTCCGAGGAGTTCCTGTACGTGGTGACGGGCTCGCCGGTCATGCTGCTCGACGGCGAGCCGGTGGAGCTGAACCCGGGTGACGCGTTACTGGTGCCCATCGGCGTGCGGCACCGCCTGGAGAACCGGGGCTCGGAGACCGTCGAGGTCGTCTTCCACCTCGGGCCCCTGGCGCCCCGCCCCGAACTGGGACACGTGGACACCGAGCCCCTGCCCGCCGCCCACGCCGGCGGAGGGAGCCGGTGAGCGGGCGCAGAGTGGTCCTGACCGGCATCGGGGTGGTGGCACCCGGTGGGGTGGGGACCAAGGCGTTCTGGGAGGAGATGACGGACGGGCGCACCGCGACCCGTACCATCAGCCTGTTCGACGCCGGCGGGTTCCGCTCGCGGATGGCGGCGGAGGTCGACTTCGACCAGGCGGCCGAAGGGCTGAGCCCCCAGGAGCGGCGGCGGATGGACCGGGCGGCGCAGTTCGCCGTGGTGTCCGCGCGCATGGCCCTGGCCGACAGCGGCTTGGCCGCCGGCGAGGTGGACCCCACCCGCGTGGGCGTGAGCATCGGCAGCGCGGTGGGCTGCACGATGTCGCTGGAGCAGGAGTACGTCGTGCTGAGCGACGCCGGCCGGCACTGGCTGGTGGATCCGGCCTACGCGATACCCCATCTGTACGAGCACATGGTGCCCAGCACCATCGCCGTCGAGGTGGCATGGGCGTGTGGCGCCGAGGCGCCGGTCTCCCTGATCTCGACCGGCTGCACCTCCGGGCTGGACTCGGTCGGGCACGCCTACAGGCTGATCCAGGAAGGGGCCGCCGACGTCGTGATCACCGGCGCCGCGGACGCGCCGATCTCGCCCATCACCGTCGCCTGCTTCGACGCGATCAAGGCCACGTCGGCGAACAATGAGGACCCCGAGCACGCGTCGCGGCCCTTCGACCGCGACCGCGACGGGTTCGTGCTCGGCGAGGGCGCCGCGGTGTTCGTGGCCGAGGAACTGGAGCACGCCAGGCGCAGGGGCGCACACGTGTACGCCGAGATCGCCGGCTTCGCCTCCCGCAGCAACGCCTATCACATGACCGGGCTCAAGCCCGACGGCAGGGAGATGGCCGAGGCCATCAGGGTGGCGCTGGAGGAGGCCCGCCTCGATCCCCGCGACATCGACTACGTCAACGCGCACGGATCGGGGACCAAGCAGAACGACAGGCACGAGACCGCCGCCTTCAAGCGCGCCCTCGGATTGCACGCCTACGAGGTGCCGGTCAGCTCGATCAAATCGATGGTCGGGCATTCGCTGGGCGCCATCGGCTCCATCGAGCTGGCGGCCTGCGCCCTGGCGATCGAGCACGACGTGGTGCCCCCGACGGCCAACCTGCACACGCCCGACCCGGAGTGCGACCTCGACTACGTCCCGGTGACCGCGCGCGATCACCGCACGGACGCGGTGCTCTCCGTGGGATCGGGATTCGGCGGCTTCCAGACCGCCGTGGTGCTGGTCGGCCCGGAGAGGCGGCCGGCATGAGCCCCGTGGAGTGCCCCGTGGAGGCGGCGATCACGGGGATCGGCGTGGTCGCACCCAACGGCCTCACCATCGACGACTACTGGAACTCCGTGCTGGCGGGAAAGAGCGGGCTGCGGCACATCACCCGGTTCGACGCCACGCCGTACGCCTGCCGCGTCGCCGGGGAGGTGCCCGGCTTCGTCGAGACCGACCACATGCCCGGCCGCCTGGTGCCGCAGACCGACCGCTGGACCCATCTGGGACTCGCGGCGGCTGCGATGGCCCTGGACGACGCCGGGGTGGACCCCGCCGCGCTGCCCGAGTACGACATGGCCGTCGTCACCGCGAGCTCGTCGGGCGGCACCGAGTTCGGCCAGCGCGAGATCGAGGCGCTGTGGCGGCGCGGACCGCGCAGCGTCGGCGCTTACCAGTCCATCGCCTGGTTCTACGCCGCCACCACCGGCCAGACCTCCATCCGGTACGGCATGCGCGGCCCCTGCGGGGTGCTGGCCACCGAGCAGGCGGGGGGCCTCGACGCCCTGGCCCAGGCCCGGCGGCTGCTGCGCGGCGGCAGCCGGATGGTGATGACCGGCGGCGCCGACGCCTCTCTGTGCCCCTACGGGCTCGTCGCCCAGACCGCCAATGGACTGCTGAGCGGCTCCGACGACCCCGGCAACGCCTACCAGCCGTTCGGCAGGACCGCCCGCGGCTACGTTCCCGGGGAAGGCGGCGCCATGTTCGTCATGGAAGACGCCGACGCCGCGACCGGCGCACCGTACGGCGTGCTGGCCGGCTACATGGCGACGTTCGACCCGCCGCCCGGCGTGGACCGTCCGCCCGGCCTGGAGCGGGCGGTGCGCGGCGCACTCGGCGACGCGGGCTGCGACCCCGGCGACATCGACGTGGTGTTCGCCGACTCCGCCGGCGTGGCCAGGCTGGACCGGCTGGAGGCGGACGCCATCACGGCCGTCTTCGGACCCCGCGGCGTCCCGGTCACCGCGCCCAAGACCATGACCGGCCGCCTGTACGCCGGCGGCGCGGCGCTCGACGTCGCCACCGCGCTGCTGGCGATCCGCGACGGCGTCATCCCGCCGACGGCAGGCGCGTACGACCTGGCCGACGGCATCGACATCGACCTCGTACGAGGTGGGCCCCGCCCGGCAGCCGTCCGGACGGCTCTGGTCATCGCCAGAGGCTACGGCGGCTTCAACGCCGCCCTTGTGCTGCGCGGCCGGCCCGCGGGCGCCACCACCACGGAAGGACGAGTATGAGCGAGCCCAAGGAACGCTTCCGCGTGCTCCTGCGCATGCGTATACGCCCCGGCATGGAGAGCGACTTCGAGAAGACCTGGCTGCGCGTCGGCGACGCGGTCACCGCCGACCCGGCGAACCGGGGCCAGTGGCTCATGGCCAGCCAGGACGAGCCGGGCGTCTACTACATCGTCAGCGACTGGACGGACGAGGCGGGATTCCGCACGTTCGAGCGGAGCGCCGAGCACGTCGAACACCGCAAGCGGCTGCATCCCTACCGGATCGACGGCTCCATGGTGACCTCCCGCATCGTGTACCACCTGGAGCCCGCCCACGCGGGGGAGGACACGTGACGGCCGCCCGCGGGCAAGCCGTCGCGGACTGGACGAGATGCCGGGGATGCGGAGTGCTGCTGTATCGGCGGCGTTTCGTCCGCGACCTGCTGGTCTGCAGGGAGTGCGGGCACCACGCGCCGCTCACCGCGATGGAACGGATCGACCTGCTCATGGACCCCGGCTCGGTCACCCCGCTGCCGTTCCAGGCCGGGGTGTTCGACCCGCTGGAGTTCACCGACGCGCTGCCGTACGCGGCGCGCTTGAGCGAGGCCAGGGCCCGCACCGGGCTGGACGAGGCCGTCGTCTGCGTCCGCGGCACGATCGAGGGCCACCCGCTGGTGGCGGCGGTCATGGATTTCGGCTTCATGGGCGGCAGCCTGGGCTCGGCCGCGGGAGAGCTGGTGACGCTCACCGCCGAGGTCGCCCTGGCCGAGCGGGTCCCGCTGCTGCTGGTGACCGCATCGGGCGGTGCGCGCATGCAGGAAGGCGTGCTGTCGCTGATGCAGATGGCCAAGACCAGCCAGGCGCTCGCCGCGCTCGACGAGGCGGGGGTGGTCACGATCTCGCTGCTCACCGACCCCACGTACGGCGGCGTCGCGGCGTCGTTCGCGAGCCTGACGGATGTCATCCTGGCCGAGCCCGGATCCCGCATGGGCTTCGCCGGGCCCAGGGTCATCAGGCAGACCATCGGGCAGGAGCTGCCGCCCGGCTTCCAGACGGCGGAGTTCCTGCTCGGCCATGGACTCATCGACGACATCCAGCCGCGCCGCGCGCTGCGCGGCACGCTGAGCAGGCTGCTCAGCGTGGCGGCGGGCGCCGGGCCCGGGCACGCGCCGGCCGAGGACGCACCGCGCATCCAGGACCCGGGCCGGCTGCCGGAGCACGACGTCTGGCGCGCGGTCAAACTCGCCAGGCACCCGGCCAGACCGACCACCCTGGACCTGCTGTACGGCATGCTGGACTGGTTCGTCGAGCTGCACGGTGACCGCCAGTCCGGAGACTGCCCGGCCGTCGTGGGCGGGCTCGGCAGCCTGGACGGCGCGCCGGTCATGGTGATCGGCCACCAGAAGGGCCACGGCGACAAGGAGCTCGCCGCGCGCAACTTCGGCATGTCGCTGCCCGCGGGCTCCCGCAAGGCCGCCAGGCTCATGCGGCTGGCGGCGAAGTGGAACTTGCCGGTGATCACGTTCATCGACACTCCCGGGGCGCACCCGGGCGTCGAGGCGGAGCAGGGAGGCCAGGCGCTGGCGATCGCAGAGAATCTGCGGCTCATGTCCAGCCTGCCGGTCCCCGTGGTGTCGGTCGTCACCGGGGAGGGCGGCAGCGGCGGCGCGCTCGCGCTGGGCGTCGCCAACCGCGTCTACGCGCTGGCCAACGCCATCTACTCCGTGATCAGCCCCGAGGGCTGCGCCGCCATCCTGTGGAAGGACTCCGCCGCGGCCCCGCAAGCGGCCAAGGCGCTCCGGATCGGCTCCAGAGACCTGCTGCGCCACGGCGTGGTGGACGCCGTCGTGCCGGAGCCGGGGGAGGGCGCGCACACCGACCCCGCAGCCATGGCGGAGACCCTCCGCGCGGTCGTGATCGAGGCGCTGCGCGAACTGTCGGGGCTGGACGGCGCGGGCCTGGTCAAGGACCGCCGGCGCCGCTTCCGCGGCTTCGGAGCCGAATCCTGCCGGACGGAGCTCGTGCCGTCGGCGGTCGGCGGGCCGTACGCCGCATGGTGAGGCCATCGGGGTGCGCGCGGCGGGAACGCCGCCCGCACCCCGATGGCCTGTACGGGTGCCTCACACGACGGCGGCCAGCGCGGTGACCGCGAAAGCCGCCGCGGCCAGCGCCGTCCGCAGGCGGTGCCACCTGCTCCACGCGGGCCTCGGATCCTGCCACCCCGGCGGCAGCCCCGCGGCCGGGTCCAGAGCCTTGACCTTCCGGTTGATCGGCACGTTCAGCAGATGGGACACCATCGAGGAGGCGAACAGCAGCGCCGCCGCGCACCCGAACGACAACCTCGCCACCGCGCCGTCGGCGAGGAACGACAGCAGCACGTCCACGCCCGTCGTGCCGAGTACGATGATCGGCATCAACGGATCCCAGTTGCGTCCCAGCAGCTGGTGCGCCTCCACATACCGGTCGGGCGTCATGTCCCGCAGCGCGGGGACCACGCTGACGGCGACGCCGAACAGCACGCCGGTGGTGGTGCCGCTGCCGAGCAGCGCCACCACGGTCAAGGGTTCGATCAGCAAGGGGCCTCCTCACCCGGATAGGACTCGAGCATCCGGCCGACCAGCGACGTGGTGTGCGCGGCCGCCGCGAAGCCCGGGTCGGCCAATACCTCCAGCAGAAAAGGCGCCGTCGTGCGCATCGCCGGCCCCACGGCGCGGACCTCGGTGAGCGCGCGCTTCATACGCTCGATGGCCTGCCCGCGGTCCGGCGCCCACACGATGACCTTGGCGAGCAGCGAGTCGTAGTCGGCGGCCACCGTCATCCCCGGAGCGCCGTAGGAGTCGATCCGGGTGAACGGTCCTCCCGGCATGACGAACTCCTCGATCCGTCCCGGCGCCGGGCGGAAGCCGTCATAGGGATCCTCGGCGTTGATCCGGCACTCGATGGACGTCCCCCGGATCGCGACCTCGTCCTGCCGCAACGACAGCGGCAGCCCCGCCGCCACCCTGATCTGCTCGCGCACGAGGTCGACGCCCGTCACCATCTCCGTCACGGGGTGCTCGACCTGCAGCCGGCAGTTGATCTCCATGAAGTGGAAGGCGCCGTCGTCCTCCACGATGAACTCGAACGTGCCCGCACCCTCGTACCCGACCGCGTGCGCGCCCCGCACAGCCAGCTCCGCCATGCGCTCGCGGGACTCCTCCGGCAGGCGCGGCGCAGGCGTCTCCTCGATCAGCTTCTGGTTCTTCCGCTGCACCGTGCAGTCCCTGGTACCCAAGTGCACGGCGTCGCCGGACCGATCGCGCACCACCTGAACCTCGACGTGCCGGGCACGCTCGACGAACTTCTCGACGTAGACCCGCGAATCGCCGAAAGCGACGTGGGCGTGCGCCCTGGCCTCGCTGTAGGCGCGAAGCAGCGCCTGGGGACGCCTGACCACCCGCATTCCGCGACCGCCGCCGCCGGCCGCCGCCTTGATGATCACGGGATATCCGATCCGGTCGGCCAGGGCCTTGGCCTCCGTCGCGGTGTCGGCGGTGCCCTCACCGCCGGGAAGGACCGGCAGCCCCGCCTCCGCCATGATCCGCCGGGCCGCCGCCTTGTCGCCTAGCCGGGCCATCACGTCAGGCGGCGGCCCGATGAAGACGATGCCGTGGGCCGCGCAGATCTCGGCGAAGTCCGGATCCTCCGACAGGAAACCGTAGCCGGGGTGAATGGCCTCGGCGCCGGCCTGCAGCGCCGCCTCGATGAGGGCCGGGATGTTGAGATAGCTGGCCTTGGCCGGCGACGGGCCGATGTGCACCGCCTCGTCCGCGAACCGGGTCAGCGGGCCGTCACGGTCGGCGGAGGAGTGCACGGCGATGGTGCGGATCCCCATTTCGCGGCACGTACGGGCGATCCTGAGCCCGATCTCGCCGCGGTTGGCGATCAGAATCGTCTTGAAGGTGTCCTCGCCGCTCACCGTGATCGCTCCTCCCGGTCTGGTACCGGCGGAACGGCCCACCAGACGGCCCCCGCGCCGCGCAACCCCGTCACGAGACGGCCGAGCAGGGCGAGGAGGCCGGGAAACGGGCGGGTACGACTGGTCGCCATGAAGCCGGTGCCTCCTTCAGTGCTGGCAGATCTGCAGCCGGCTGTGATCGCCTATGACCACCTGATTGGTCCCGCAGGCGGGCGACGGCGGCGTGATCACGCTGTCGCGGCCGATCAGCGAGCCGTGCAGGTTCCTGACGCCGTCCACCGTCACGCGCTCCATAAGGATCGAGTAGCCGATCGAGGCGTCCTCGACGCGGCAGTCGGAGCCGATGGAGGTGTACGGGCCCACGAGGCTTCTCGTCACCGTGCTGCCCGCTCCCACGATCAGCGGGCCGACCAGCCGGGAGGCATGCACCACCGCGCCCTCCTCGACCAGCACGCGGCCGACGGTCTCCGACTGGTCGTCCACCTTGCCCAGCACGGCCGGCTCGAGGTCTTCCAGGAACACCCGGTTGCACTCCAGGACGTCCTCCACCCTGCCGGTGTCCTTCCAGTAGCCGCGCAACCGGTGGGACAGGACGGTGTGGCCGGAGTCGAGCAGCCACTGGACGGCATCGGTGATCTCCAGCTCGCCGCGCGCGCTGGGCGCGATGGACCTGACGGCGGTGTGGATCGCGGGCCCGAACAGGTAGAGGCCGACCACCGCCAGATCGCTGCGCGGCTCGCTCGGCTTCTCCACCAGCGCGGTGATCCGGCCATGGGCGTCCACCTCGGCGACACCGTACTGCCGCGGGTCGGGCACCTGCGACAGCAGGATCTGCGCGTCGGCCCCGCTGTCGCGGAAGGCGTCCACGAAGCCGGACAGCGGCTCACGGATGATGTTGTCACCGAGGTACATCAGGAAGCTCTCATCGCCGAGGAAGTCCTTGGCGATCATGACGCAGTGCGCCAGGCCGAGCGGGACGGCCTGGGGGATGAAGGTGATGTCGAGCCCTTGGGCGGAGCCGTCGCCGATGGCGTTCCTGATCTCGTCGCCGCGGGTCCCGACGATGATGCCGACCTTGGTGATCCCCGCCTGCCTGACCGCGTCCAGCACGTGCCGGAGCACCGGCCGGTTGGCCACGGGGACGAGCTGCTTGGCCATGGTGTGGCTGAACGGCCGCAGCCTGGTGCCGGAACCTCCGGCGAGGATGAGAGCCTTCATGGCCTGCTACCTTCCACGAGTGCGTGAGGCACCGCCGGCTCGGCGGCGGCGTAACCGAACGTGCGGGTGATCCGGCCGCCGAAGGCGGCGAGCACGCCCGCGACGGCCAGCGCGATCAGACCCGACCCGGCGTAGTAGACGGGTGCGGGCAAGACCTCGGACAGCCGCGCCGCCTGGCTGCCCAGCCCCATGCCCATGGCGCTGAACAACCACCACAGACCGATCAGCTGGCCCCGGTAGGCGGGCGGTGCGGCGTCGGATGCCGTGCTGATCCCCACCGGTCCGATGGCGAGCTCCCCGCAGGCGTGCAGGAAGAAGACCGACAGCAGCCACAGCGGCGAGACCGCGCCCTGACCGGCGGCAGCGGCGGCTGCCGCCATCAGCACGAAGCTGGCTCCGGTGCAGAACATGCCGAGCACGAACTTGCCGCGGACACCGAAGCGGGTGCCCATGCGCAGCCACACCAGCGCGAACACGGGGGCGACCACGAGCACGAACAGCGGGGTCGCCGACTGCAGCCAGCTCGCGGGGAAGACGAAGCCGAAGAGCGAACGGTCGGTGTGGCGCTCGGCGAAGATGTTCAGCAGCGAGCCCGACTGGCCGACCAGCATCCAGAACAGCGCCGCCGGCAGGAAGAGCCAGAGGATGGCGCCCAGCCGCCGCCGGTCGCCCCGGTCGAAGTCCGGACTGCGATACAGCCGCGCGAAGGCCACCGGGGCCGCGAGCACGATCACCAACCCGAGCGGGATGATCACGTGCTCGGGCGTGAACGCGCCCGCCGCCACATCCGCGGTCAGCAGCACCGCCACCGGGATCAGGACGAGAGCGGCCGCCCTGAACGCCCGCCGCCGCTCGTCGAAGGTGGCCGGCCGCACGGGCTCGGCGCCGATCTCGCCGAAGTACCGGCGGCCCCTGGCGAACCGAACGACGCCGAAGGCCATCCCCACGGCGGCCGCGCCGAAGCCGAGATGCCAATCGATCGTCTCGCCGAGGAAGCCCGTGACCAGCGGCGCGGCGAGGGCGCTGACCTGGATGCTCATGTAGAAGACGGAGATGGCCGCCTCGCGCTGGACGGCCTGGTCCTTGCGGTAGAAGCGGCTCAGCAGCGAGGTCAGATTCGGCTTGAGCAGCCCCGTGCCCGCCGCGATCAGCACCAGCCCCGCAGCGGTGAGCGCCGTCGTGGGCAGGGCCATGACCAGGTGCCCGGCCGTGATGACCACGCCGCCCCACAAGATGGCGCGCCGCTCGCCGAGCAGCCTGTCGCCCACCCAGCCGCCCGGCAGGGCGAGCACGAACATGCCGCCGAAGTAGACGCCGAACAGCGCCGCAGCCGTCGCCATGGGCAGCCCGAGGCCGCCCCGCTCCGGCGGGGCGACGGCGTACAGCACGAGGATCGCCTGCATCCCGTAGAAGCTGAAGCGCTCCCACATGTCGGTCATGAAGAGCGTGGTGAACCAGCCGCGACGGCCGAGGAGCGTGCGCAGCGTCATCATCGGGCTCCTTGCACGGCGGCCGGGACGCGGACGAACAGCCGTGCCAGAGCGTCGCCGAGCTCGCGCTCAGGCATCGCCGGCAGGCTACCGGCGCACCAGGCGACGAAGCCGTCGGGCCTGACCAGCACGGCGCCGGACGGGCCGACGCCATGGCGCTCGCACCAGGCGTCCACGGGCGCGGTGGCCGCAGTGATGACATGGACGTCGAGACGCACGCCGAGCCGGTCGGCGGCCTCGGCCGCGGCGGCCCGCCATGGCTCACCGGCCGGGCCGGTGACCAGGACGGGGTGACGGCCGTACAGGTCGAGCGTGGAGCGCGTGACGCCGTCGAGGACGAGGGGAACGTGCGGGGCGCGGGCCCCCGCCAGGCCGGAGCCGGCGGGATACCGGTAGCCGAAGATCAGCTCTTCGTCGCCGCGGATCGCCGGATCGGGCTCCGACGGCCGCTCGTCCATCAGGCGGGGGCGATCGCGGTGCCGCAGGACGGCCTGCTCGACCGTCAGCTCCGCCACAGGACGCCGCTCCAGGTCGTAGGTGTCCAGCAGCCCCGCGCCGGCCTCGCCGCGGAGCACCGCGGCGAGCTTCCACGCCAGGTTGTGCGCGTCCTGCACGCCGGTGTTGGCGCCGAAGGCCCCCGTGGGAGGCATGACGTGCGCCGCGTCGCCCACCAGGAAGACGGGTCCGGCGCCGAACCTGTCGGCGACCTGCGCGGCCGGCCGCCACGGGAGCACGGAGGTGATGCGCACGTCGAGGCCGGGCACACCGGCCGCGGTGCGCACCAGCTCGATGCAACGCTCCGGCGTGAAGGCGCTCTCGTCCTCCTGGCCGGTGGCGACGTGCAGCATCCACTTGTCCCGGTTGTTGACGGGAAGGAGCGCGCACCGGGCGGGCCCGCCCGTCACGTAGCAGAGGATGAACCGCCGCGCGCCGAGCTGCTCGCTCAGATCGGCCTCGAAGGCGATGTTCACGAAGCTCCCGAGCGTCCCCTCGCCGTGGACACCGATGCCGAGCATGGAACGGATCCCGCTGCCAGGGCCGTCGGCGGCGGCCAGATAACGAGCCTCGATCCGGTACTCCCGCCCCGAGGCGGCCTCGCGCACGGTGGCCGTGACCCCGGCGGGACCCGTCTCCAGGCCTACCAGCTCCGTGCCCAGGCGGATGTCGGCGCCCAGGGCGGTCGCGCGCTCATGCAGCATCGGCTCCAGCTCGTGCTGGTGGCACATGCACCATCCGGTGGGGCTGAGCTCGCCCAGGTCGGTGACGTGGTCCATGAAGTACTGGCGCAGCGCGCCGAGCTCCCGCCCGGCCAGGCTCTCGACCGCGATGACGCCCTTGTTGCGAGCCAGCACGCGGCCGGACTCGGACGACCGTATCCGCTCCTCCAGGCCCAGCCCGCGCAGCAGCTCCATGGTGCGCGGGTTCAGTCCGCGGGCTCGCGGATGCGGGCTGAGCGTCGTCTGGCGCTCGACCAGCGTCGTACGCACACCGTGCCACGACAGGAAGGCGGCCAGCGACAGGCCCGCCATCCCGCCGCCCACGATGAGGACGGGTGTTGAGTTCTCGGCGACCATGCGGCCGATGCTGTCCCGGCGAGCTTGAGGACCGCTCAAGGGCCGCTCCACCGTTTCTGGACGGGCTTCGCCTAGCGTCGCCCGGCATGACGAACGACAAGCCGCCGACGATCGTCGTCGGAGCCGGTCCCGTGGGCCTGACCATGGCGCTGGCCCTGACCAGGCAGGGGGCGGACTGCCGCGTGGTGGACCGGGAGCCGGAGAGGAACATCGGCACCGGATGCCACGTGCTGTGGCCGCGGACCCTCGAGTCGCTGGAGGCCGCCGGCCTGCCCGTGACCGATCTCGTGGCCAAGGGCGTGATCCTGGAACGCAAGACGTTCCACCTGGGGCGGGAGTCCTTCTCCCACGGCCTGGCCGACCCGTACAGCCTGTGGCCGCTGCCGCTGTCGGTGCCGCAGCGGATCCTTGAGCAGGCGCTGACCGAGGCCTTGGCGGCGCGGGGCGTGACCGTTGAGCGCGGCGCCGAGGTGACCGGCGCGTCACCCGGCGACCGGGAAGTGCGACTCACGGTACGCCGCGAAGACCGTCAGGAGGAGATCCCGGCCGCTTACGCCGTGTTCGCCACGGGAGGCGCGCAGGGGCCAGGCTCGCAGGCCCGCCGGCGTGCCACGCCGCTGCCACCCGCCGCCGTGGCCCACGTGGACGTACGGCTGCCCGCGAGGCCGGGCTTCGACGACGCCACCGAGCACATCTTCCTCGGCGCCGGCGCCAGCGTCGGTCTCGTACCGCTGCCCGGCGGGCGGCACCGGTTGTTCGTCTCGATCGCCGGTGCGTCCCCTGTCACGGCGCCTCCGCCGACCTGGCGGGATCTGAGCGACCGGGTACGGGACCTGGCGGGCCTGCACGACGGCGTCGAAGGCCTCGGCGCGGGCTGGTGGTTCATTCCCCGCCACTGCATCGCCGAGCGGTTCGGCTCCGGGCGCTGCTTCCTCCTGGGCGAGGCCGCCTCGGCGGTGCCCATGCCGGTCCACGGCCTGAACATCGGCATCCAGGACGCCGCCAACCTGGCCTGGAAGCTCGCGAGCGTGCTGCGCGGGGAGTCGGGGCCCTGGCTGCTCGACACCTACTCCGCCGAGCGGCGCGCCGTGGCCGAGAAGGCGGCCGAGTCCGCCGCGCGCATCCTCGCCTACGGCACGGCGGCCGATCCCGGAGCCACGCACCGTGAGCGGATACGCCGGAGCCGCCACGACGTCAAAACCGAACAACCGATCAGGTACGCGGCGGGAGCGCTGCATCGCGACGCGATCGGCGGCGAGGGCGTCACGGCCGGCGAGCACCTGGCCGAATGCCCCGTCACCACGGCTGCGGGGACCCCCACGACCCTGCTCCGCAGCATGTCCACGGGTCAAGCCTGGACGTTGCTGATCGTGACGGGCCCGCGGCCGTCCCGGACGCTCGCGGCCGGCGTCGCCGCCGCCCGCTCGATCGCTGCGGGGGAGCGCGGCGTACGCGTGCGCGTGGTCCACGGCCACGACGGCGCCGCGCCCGGCCCTGACGACCTGCTCGACCCCGACGGCACGGCTCACCGGACGCTGGGGGCCGCCGAGCCCTCCGTCTACCTCGTACGCCCCGACGGATTCATCGGCTATCGCGGCTCACTCGAGGACCTGAACGGCCTTCGCGCATACACTCAAGCCGTGATCAGTTCTCGCTCAGCCGTACCGGCCCCGGCAGGGGAGCCCTTATGAGCCCGCGTGCACGCGGACCGTGGCCGGGCGCCGCGGTCGCGTTCAAGATCTGGCCGTGGAAGGCCGCGACGGTGACCGGCCTCCTGGTAGGAGGCGCCTGGTTCGCGCTGGCGGCGTCCGGCGGTGACATCAAGGCCATCACCATCGCCAGCCCCGCCTCACTCGGCCTGGTGGCCTTCTTCCTCATCGGCGCCATGACCGCCCTGGCCGCCAAGCCCGGCATGGCGGGCAGCGTGCCGGGAACGGCCGACGAGCAGGCGTGGGCGCGGCGGCACCCCTGGGCCTTCGCGCTGTGGCCGGCGCTCGGCACCGCGGTGACGGTGTTCATCGTCCGGCGGACGCTCGCGCTGTGGAATCTCGAGGAGAGCGTGCTGAGCACCGCGTTCGACGGGCTCGGGCGCGGTGCCGCCGTGCTCGTCTGCGCGGCCCTGTTCGGCATGGCGGTGGCCCGCCGGTCCTAGCGGGTGAGGGCGGCCGTGAGGAGCGGCCTTCGAGCACACTTCAAGTAACCGCACCCAGGCTGCTGGTGTGCGTAACAACCGAACCGCCATCGCCGGCCTCCTGACGCTGAGCCTGGCGCTGGCCGTCCCCCACGTTCCCGCCCAGGCCGCCTCCGCAGACCAGCCCGCACGTCTGTCCGGAGCCGACCCCTTCGCGGATTGCACCGCCGACGACACGCCAGGAGAGACCTACACCCCCGGCACCGAGTCGGAACCGACCATCGCGGTCCATCCGAAGAACCCGCGCGTCATGGCGGTCGCCTGGCGGCAGGACCTGTGGGCCACGGGCAGCTCACGGGGCATCGTCGTCGCCTCCACCAAGAACGGCGGCGCCACCTGGTCGACGAGGGTCCTGCCCGGGGTCTCCGCGTGTTCCGGCGGCGAGGGCAGGGTCACCAATCCCTGGATCCACTTCGCCGCCGACGGCACCCTGCACGCCAGCGTGACCGTCTTCGGCGGCGACCGCACCATCATCGCCGCCGGCAGATCAGCCGACGGGGGGCTCACCTGGAGCGCCCCCATCGAGCTCGCCGGCGACCCGATGCCGCGCTTCTTCGCCGACAAGCAGACCATCACCAGCGATCCGCGCGCCCCGCGCCGGCTGTACATGGTGTGGAACCGGCGCGACCGGGAGCAGGACGTCCACGACCTGATGTTCGCCCAGAGCGGCGACGGCGGCAGGACCTGGTCGCCGGCCAGATCCATCTACCGGCCGGCGACTCAGGGAGCGGGCACCATCGGCAGCCAGCTCGCGGTGCTTCCCGACGGCGGGCTCGCCGTGGTGTTCGTGGAGAACGACCACCCGATCGGCGGCGCCCCCTGGCCGCCCGACATCCCCGAACAGGTCCGGGCCATACGCTCCGACGATCGCGGGGCGACCTGGTCGGACCCGGTGACCATCGCCGGCTACACCGCCGCCCAGCCGCTGCTCCCCGACACCCCCTGGGTTCCCCTGATCGCCCCGGGCACCGTGGCGGACATCGCCGTGGACCAGCGCAGCGGCGGCCTGTACGCGGTATGGGCCGACGCCACCCTGTCGACCAGCCTCAGCGCCATCGCCCTGTCGTACTCCGCCGACGGCGGCCGCACCTGGAGCGCCCCCAGGAAGATCAACCTCACGCCCGACTCGCCCGCCTTCGGCGCCGGGCAGGCGTTCCTCCCGCAAGTGGAGGTGGCCGGCGACGGCACCGTGGGCGTCAGCTACCACGACTTCCGCGGCAACGCCGCCGACCCTGAGGCCACGACGGACATCTGGCTGGCCACCTGCAAGGGCAAGCGGTGCTCCGCTCCGGGGGCCGCCTGGCGGGAACGCCATCTCGCCGGTCCGTTCGACATCAACCGCGCGCCCCACTGGTTCGGCGGACCGTACGTCGGCTCGTACATCCCGCTCGCCCACACGCGCTCGGGCTTCACCCTCGCGCCCGTCATGACGAGCGCCGACGCCGGCGACGCCACCGACGTCTACTTCGTGTCATCGAGTCTCGAACGGGTCACGAGCGCCGCTGCCGAGACTTCCCCTGCCGACATCACCACCCGATGAGATGAGGTGTCATGCTCGCGAAGATGCTGACCCGGTCAGGCCACCGGCTCCTCGGCGACCAGCCGCCAGACGGCAGAAAGTACTGGGCGGCCCGCTTCTGGGATCGCGACCTGGCCGAGCGGGATCCGGTACTCGGCGACCACTACCGCGCGCAGAAGGCCGACCTGGCGGCGGTCATCGAGAAATACGCCGCGCACACCAGCCGCGTGATCGAGTTCGCCTGCGGCACCGGTGAGTTCACCGGCATGGCCGCCGGACTGACCGCCGCGGAGGAGATCGTCGCGCTCGACATCTCCGAGCAGGGCCTGCAAAGGACCGCCGCCCGGGTCAAGCACCCCGGGCTGCGCCTGGTGCACGGCGACTTCTGGGGCGAGCACGACCTGGGCACGGCGGAGACGGTGATGTGCGTCGACGCCATCCACCACCTGGGCGACCCCGGACAGGTCATGACCCGGATGAAGTCGTTCGTCCGCCCCGGCGGCACCTTCATCGGCAACCTGTGGACGCTGGACAACTTCCACGAGTTCCAGCGGCAGCGCTATGGCGCGCTGCTGCACCTCGGACGCTCCGCGCTGTTCCTGGGCGGCGCGCTGGCGATCAAGGTGTCCGGCGGCCGGGTGCGCAGCGCCTCCTACCGCACGAGGCTCCTGCAGGCCCGCGAGATCCCGCCGCTGCTGGACAGCGTCTTCGACGAGGTGCTGCACCTCCATGAGGACCGCTACTTCGTCAGCTTCGCCTGCCGCGTCGCCGGATGACGGGCGTGCGCCTCTACCTTCTGCCGGTCGCCGAGGTCGCCGCCACGGGCGCGCCGGTCCCCGTCTACCTGATCAGGACGGACGACGGTGCGGACATCCTGGTCGACACCGGCCCGCCCCGCCAGTGGGCCGGCGAGGACGGCCGGCCGACCAGGGCCGAGCCCGGCCAGGACGTGGTGAGCGTCCTGCGCCTGCTGGGACTGCGGCCCCACGACATCGACTACGTCATCTGCACGCACTTCGACCCCGACCACGCGGGCAATCACGACGTGTTCGACTGCGCCGAGTTCCTGGTGCAGCGCGACCACGACGAAGCGGCCCGCGCGGGGGACGTGCCCAGGCTGCGGCTGTGCCGGCCGAGCTGGGACAGTCCGGGCCTGCGCTACCGGCTGCTCGACGGCGACACGGAGGTCGTGCCCGGCGTCACGGTCGTGGAGTCGAGCGGCCACGTCACAGGGCACCAGTCGGTGCTGGTACGGCTGCCCGGCTCCGGGCCGGTGCTGCTGGCCGCCGACGCGATCCCCGAACAGGCCGCCGGCGCCGCGGCCACCAGGCCCATCTACCCCTTCGATCTGGACGAGCGGGCGACCCGCGACTCCACGGCCAAGCTGATGAAGCTGGCCGAGGCCGAGCGGGCCCAGGTGATCTTCGGCCATGACGCCCGCCAGTGGCGCGCCCTGGAGATCTGGCCCCGCTACCTGGGCTAGCCGCCCTCCCCCGACATGAGGAAGGTCATCCATGCGCGTTCTGCTGACGGGCGGAGCCGGGTTCATCGGCACCCACGTCCTCGCGGCCCTGCACGCCGACGGGCACGACGTACGGGTGGTGGACGGGCTGCTGCCCAACGTCCACCGCGTGCCTCCGCCGAGGCCCGCCTGCGACGAGTTCATCCACGGTGATCTGCGCGACCCCGAGGTGGCGGCGGCCGCCCTGCGCGATGTGGACGTGGTCTGCCATCAGGCCGCGCTGGTCGGGCGGGGCAAGGAGATCCTCGAGGCGCCCGAGTACGCGGGGTGCAACGATCTGGCGACCGCGGTCCTGCTGGCCGCCATGGCGCGGGCGGGCGTACGCAGGCTCGTCCACGCCAGCTCCGTGGTCGTCTACGGGGAGAACCGCTACCGCTGCCCGCGTGACGGCACGGTCACGCCGGGGCCGCGCAGCGTCGCCGACCTCGACGCCGGCCGCTTCGAGCCCCCGTGTCCCCGCTGCGGCGGGACCATCGAGCTCATCCCCTCCGACGAGGACACGGCGCCCGACCCGCGCAACGTCTACGGCGCCACCAAGCTGGCCCAAGAGCATCTCGTCTCGGCCTGGGCCAGAGAGGTGGGCGGGATCGCGGTGTCCCTGCGCTACCACAACGTCTACGGCCCGGGGATGCCACTGGAGTCGGCGTACTCCGGCGTGGCCTCGACGTTCAGGTCGGCGATCGAGAAGGGACAGGCGCCGCGCGTCTTCGAGGACGGCGGACCGCGGCGCGACTTCGTGCACGTCGAGGACGTGGCGGCGGCCAACCTGGCCGCGCTCCATCACGACAGGCGGGGCATGCGGGTCTACAACGTCGCCACCGGCGAGCCGCGCCCCATCATCGACCTGGCCGCCGCGCTGAGCGCCGCCGCGGGGACTCCCGCCCCCGTCATCACGGGCGAGTACCGGCTCGGCGATGCCCGGCACATCGTGGCGACGCCCGAGCGGATCAAGCGTGAGCTCGGCTGGAGCCCGCGAACCGATTTCGAGACCGGCGTGAAAGCGTTCGCCGCCCAGCCCATGCGCGGGTGAGGAACCGATCGCCGGGAGAACCCACGATTGGTGGCAAACCCGATGCGCGTGTTGTTCGTAACCGTTCCCTGGCCCACGCACTTCCACGCCATGGTCCCCCTGGCCTGGGCCTTCCGCGCGGCCGGCCACGAGGTGCGGGTCGCCAGCGGGCCGGCGCTGGGCCCGGCCATCGCCGAGGCCGGGCTGCCCGCCGTGATCCTCGGCTCCGACTTCGCGTTCGTGCCGCTCTTCCGCGCGGAGGCGGAGACGCTGTACGAGGTGGACTGGAGCGCGATCTCGCAGGAGGAGGTCGCCGAGCGGACCATGAGGATGCTGGACATCTTCGCCCGCATCTCCGACGTGATGCTCGACGACCTGGTGGCCTTCGCCACGTCGTGGCGGCCCGACCTCATCGTCTACGAGCCGACCATGGTCGCCGCGCCCATCGCGGCGACGGTGCTCGGAGTGCCGAAGATCAGGCACCTGTGGGGGCCGGACATCACCTACAGCGCCGACGCGCTTCAAGGCAAGGTCATCGGCGGAATGCTCGCGCGGTACGGCCTGACCGACCTGAAGACGCTGGGGGATCTGACCGTCGATCCCGGCCCGCTCGGCATGCAGGTCAGCGTGTCCTACGACCGCCAGCCGATGCGATACGTCCCCTACAACGGCCCCGGTGAGATGCCCCGCTGGCTGACCGAGCCGCCGCGCACCCGGCGCGTGCTCGTGACCTGGGGCACCTCGATGGTCTATCTCGGCGGCGCGAAGGTCTTCCTGCTGCCGCACGCCGTGGCCGCCGTGGCCGAGCTGGGCGTGGAGGTGATCGCTGCGATCACGCACGACCAGCGCGAACTGCTCGGCGAGCTCCCCGAAGGGGTACGGGTGGCCGAGCAGGTCCCGCTGCACATGCTCCTGCCCGGCTGCGACGCCGTCGTGCAGCATGGCGGCAGCGGCACCACCCTGACCGCGACGGCGTGCGGCGTGCCCCAGCTCATCGTCGGCCAATCGCCCGACCAGGTGATCCTGGCCTCCCAGGTGGCGCAGGCCGGATCGGGGCTGATGCTGATCCCGCGCGGCGCGGGACCTCGGGAACTGAAGGGCGAGATCCGGGACATGACCAGGAGGCTGCTGGAAGAGGAGTCCTTCGCCGCCACCGCGGACACGTTGCGCCGGGACCTCGAGTCACAGCCCACACCCGGCCAGGTCGTCTCGATCCTCGAAACTCTCGCGAAGGGATGATGGGCATGCGCGTTCTGTTCGCCACCTGGGCGTGGTCCACGCACTTCTACCCCATGGTGCCGCTGGCCTGGGCCTGCCGGGCCGAAGGTCACGACGTGCGGGTGGCCAGCCAGCCGGAGCTCGCCGCGACCATCCGCGCGACCGGGCTGCCCGCGGTGAGCGTCGGCCGCGACGTCGACGCGGCCGGCCTGTACCGGACCAAGGTCCACCCGATGATGGACTACGGCGCCGACGACGGGCTGACCGCCGGGGAACGCGCCGCCCGCGACAGGGAGCGGCACCTCACCGCGCTGGCGCTGTACGTCGAGATCATGGAGGCGATGGCCGCCGACCTGCTGGAGTTCGCGCGGGCATGGCGGCCCGATGCCGTGGTCTACGACCCGATGACCTGGGCGGCGCCGCTGGCCGCGCAGGAGCTGGGCGTGCCCGCCGTACGCAACCTGTTCGGCCCGGACATCGGCTACTGGTTCCGCCCCGAGGGCGAGGGGGTGCTCGACCCTCTCATGGCGGCGCTCGGCACCCGCGAGCCGAACACGGTCGGCGACCTCACCGTGGATCCGTGCCCGCCCGCCCTGCAGAACGACGCGCCGTTGAACCGCTGCCGCTTCAGGTACGTGCCCTTCAGCGGGCTGAGCGAGGTACCGCCGCGCATGCACGAACAGCCGTCGCGCCCGCGCATCTGCCTCACCTGGGGAACCTCCACCGACCGGCTCACCGGCCGGGAATCGTTCCTGCCCGGGGACGTGACGGGGGCGGTCGCCTCGGTCGGCGCGGAGGCGGACGCGGAGGTCGTCCTCGCGATCACGGCGCGGCAGCGCAGCCTGCTGCCCGAGCTGCCGGACACGGTGCGGGTGATCGAATCCGTGCCCCTCGACGCGCTGCTGCCGACCTGCGACCTCGTCGTGCACCAAGGCGGGGGAGGGACGACGCTCACCGCGGCGAAGTACGGGGTGGCCCAGCTCCACCTGCCCCAGCTTCCGGACCAGATGATCAACTCCCGCCACCTCGCGGCCACGGGAGCCGGCATGCTCCTCCGCTCGGACGAGGCGTCGCCCGACGCGGTGCGCGACTGCGTCCGCCGGCTCTTCGACAAGGGCTCGTCCTATCGCGACGCCGCCGCCGCGCTCGCCGCGGACGTGGCCGCGCAGCCACCGCTGTCCACCGTGGTCGACGAGATCGTCCGCTTGGCCGCCTGACCGCCTGCCCGCTGTGCACGCCCGCGTCCCCGGGCGGCCGCCGCGTCGCCCGCTCGCGACGCGCCGGGGACGACCCAGCGGCGGCCGCCTGGTGAACCCGGCTCAGGACTTCCGCGCGGCGGGCTGCTCCGCCGCCAGCGCGGCCGCGGCCCGCCGTCCCCAGCTCCGGTAGCGCATGCGCCGCGCCCACCCGGGCGCCATGCGCGCGACCGAAGCCCGGATCCGGTAGTCCAGGCCCGGCACGCACAGCGCCTTGCCCTGCGCCACGGCCCTGAGGCCGGCGCGCACCACCTGGGCGGGTTCCATGACCCGCCCGAACCGGCGCGAGCCCTTCCCCATCCCCGAGCCCACGGCACCGGGACACAGCGCGGTCACGGCGACGCCGAGCCATTTGACCTCGCCGTGCACGCTCTGACTGAAGGAGATCAGGAACGCCTTCCCCGCGGCGTACGTCGCCCCGCCGGGCGCGGGCTCGAAGGCGCTCGCCGAGGACACGTTGAGCACGCCGCCGCGCCGCCTGCGCACCATGCCCGCCACCGCGGCCCTGGTCAGCCGCATGGTGGCGGTCACGTTCACGGCGATGACCTGCTCCTCGTCCGCCGCCCGCTGGTGGGCCAGGGGAGCGACGCCGTCGAACCTGCCCGCGTTGTTGACCAGCAGGTCGATGGGGCGCTCGGACAGCAGCTCCTCGACCGTGCGCAGGCCGTGGTCGTCCGCGAGGTCCGCCGCGACCACCTCCACGCGTACACCATGGGCGGCGCGGAGCGTGCCGGCGAGCGCGGCCAGCCGCTCCTCCCGCCTCGTGACGAGTATCAGATCGCAGCCTCGGGCGGCGAGCTCGTGGCTGAACGCCTGACCAAGATTCCCGGAAGCCCCGGTGACGAGCGCGGCACGAAATTCACGCATACCGCGGAACCTATCAATGTCCGACACCGAAGTCGACGTCACGGAAAACAATTCGCAGCGTCTTTCGAGCGGTCCTCGAGTTGTGGCTGTCAAATTAAGTCGAGTGCGTTTTCCGGAATGGCGGTGAAACCGTGTTGAGCGTGATTTTGCCCATCTCGCTGCTGGCCGGCGGTCTGGCCGCCGGCGCGCTGTGCCTCTCGGCTCTGGGCGGTGCGCCGATGCTCGTCGCGCTCCCCGTCCACCAGTACGTGAACGTCCACAAGTTCCTGGTCACGCGCTTCGACCCCTTCATGCCCATCTGCCTGCTCGTCGCGCTGCTCGCCGACGCCACCATCGCCGTGCTGGCACCCGGTGACCTCGTGCGCGCCCTGGCGGTGACCGGAGCGCTGCTGTACGCGGGGGTCATCACCGTGTCGCTGACCAAGAACGTCCCCATCAACCGGTGGATCGCCGCCCTGGACCCCGCGGACCTGCCGGCGGACTGGCACAGCGTGGACCCGCGGGCCAGATGGCGCTCCTGGAACATGGTGCGCACCTGCCTGGCCGTCACGGCGCTGGTCGCCGGCGTCTCCATGGTGGGCGTGCTGCTGTGAACGCCGCAGCGCCCGGCGTGCGCGTCCTGGTCTACCACCGCACACCCGAGAGCGGGGAGCTCGCCGAGGCCTACCGGCGGGCGGCGGAACTGCTCGCCGGCACCGACGGGCTGCTCCGCCACGAGCTGCTGCGTTCGCCCGGCGACCGCGAACTCCACGTGCTGGTCATGGACTGGGCCGACCGCGACGCCTTCACCGGCTGGGAACGGGCCCTGCGGCACGCCCATCACCCCTCGCCGCTGCGCCGCTACCAGGACCGCTCGCGCCCCGGCGGCCACTACGAGATTCACCTGCTCGTCTCGCGAGATGGGAGCACCCCATGCGAATCAAGCCCCTGAGCGCCGTGCTCGCGGCGCTCGTGCTGTTCCTCGTCCCCATCGCGGGAGGCGCACCCGCCGCCGCGCAAGGGCGGCCACTGCCGCCGGTCCTGGACGTCCACATCACCCCGGAGGGCTTCACCGTGCCCGGCCCGAACCCCCGGCCGGCGGCCCGCTGACGTTCCGGGTGACCGCGGAGGGCGCGCCAGGATACTGGTGGACGATCTACAAACTGCGCAACGGCGCCACGCTCCAGCAATTCGTCGAATGGATGGCGCAGAGCGCCTCACCGGATCCGGCCATCGCGCTTCCCGCGGTGCGCGCGCTGTATGAGAACGTCGATTACTCGGGCGGCGCGAAAATTCATCCCGGCGACACCGTGGAACTCACCCAGAATATGACGCCCGGCATTTACTATTTCGGCTCCCAAGCCGTGTGGGGAGCGCAGCGGGCGGCGGCCGCACCGGCGGCGGCCCCCTCGCCGTTCGGCTGGCTCGAGGTGACGGGCGAGGTCGCGCCCGCCCGGATGCCCAAGATCGACGGCGTGGTGTCCATGAAACGCCTCCACGACAGGAACATCATGCTCGCGCCCGTGTCCGCGCCCGCGAACGGCCGCCTGCTCGTACGCAACGACACCGACCAGCCGCAGGAGGCGGTGTTCCTCGAACTCGCGCCCGGGGCCACCGACCGGGACATCCAGGAATACTTCGACGCCGAGCTCGAAGGGCGTCCTCTGCCGCCTCGCCCGTTCTACGACTCCGTCGGCGGCATGCTCGCGCTCTCCCCGGGCAAGGAGCTCGTGCTGAAGCCCGGCCTGCCGCCCGGCAGGTACGGCATCTTCTCCTGGCTGCGCGAACCGGAGACGGGCATCGACTCCGCCGCGCTCGGCATGCACAGGGTGATCACCTTGCGCTGAGGCCGGCGCCGCCGAACCCCGCGCCGGCTCAGCGCCCGGCCGGCTCCCGCAGCGCGTCCACGACGCCACCGAACCCCGCGCCGGCCTCAGCACCCGGCCAGCTCCCGCAGCGCGTCCACAAGCGCCGCGGAGCCGGCTGTGCCTGCGCCTCCCGGCGCAGCAGCTCCGCCGCCTCCGCGTGGCGCGCGCAGCCGAGCAGCTCCGCCGTCTCCTTCCGCACGCGTTCCGCGGTGAGCGCGTCGAAGGGGATGACCCGTCCGGCGCCGGCGGCGGCCACCTGGCCGGCGCACAGCGGCTGATCGCCGATCGAGGGGATGAGGAGCTGCGGTATCCCGCTGTTGACGGCGGCCAGCGCGGTGCCGGGGCCGCCCTGGTGCACGATGGCGTCGCAGACCGGCAGCAGGAGGCTGAGCGGCATCGACCGGACGATTCGCACGTTGGCCGGCACCGCGCCGAGCAGGGAGCTCTGCTCGGCCGACACGGCCGCCACCACGGTCACCGGCAGGTCGCGCAGGCCGTCGAGCACGGTCATCAGCGGCCGCAGGTGCCCCGCGGATCTGGCGAACGTCGTGCCCCAGGTGACGCAGACCCGCGGGCGCCCGCCGGCGGGCCAGTCCGGGACGATCTCGCGTCCGTTGTAGGAGACGGGGCGGATCGTCCGCGTGCGCAACGGGCGCTCGATCTGCAGGCTCGGCGGGAACGGATCGACGGTGAGCGTCCCGTGCGGGTCGACGTCGCCCAGCCCGAAACGGGCCCACAGCGCCGACAGCGGCTCCCGTTCCCGCTCATGCCGCCAATAGGTGAAGTCGACGCCGAAGATATGCCGGACGGCCGGGATGCCGAGCAGTTCGGCGGCGATGAGGCCCGCGTACGCGCGCGGCTCGTACACGACCAGGTCGCAGCCCCAGTCCCGGGCGAAGTCCACGACCTCGCCGCTGATCTCGGCGGCCACGCCGGTGAACATCCGCAGCGCGCGCAGCGTCCTGTCCCGCTCGTGATCCTCCTGGCGGGAACGGTCCCCCGGGGCCACGGCGGCTCCCCGCCAGTAGCCGCTCACGTCGATGTCGTCGCCGGTCACGACGGGGTGCAGGCCGGCGGCGGTGACGTCGGGCACCAGCGACGGCTGGCAGGCCAGGCGCACCTCGTGCCCTGCCGCCTGCAACGCCCACGCGAGCGGCACCAGCGGCCGGAAGTGCGAGGCCGCCGCCCACGACGTCATCAAGACCCGCATGTTCCCCCCTCGCTCCGGTGGAGAAGGCGGTCCAGCACCTCGGCGAGACCGCCGTCAGGAGAGGCGGGCGCGCTTTCCGCCCGCCAGGCGACGAATCCGTCGGGACGTACGAGCACGGCGCCGTCGCCCGATACGCCGTACCGCTCGAAGAAGCACTCAAGCGGCGCCTCCATCCGGTGCACCCGCACGTCCACCCCGCTCACCTGTACGGCCCCGGCCCAGCGATCGGACGCTGTCAGCAGGACGAAGCCGTGCCCGAACAGATCGATGGCCGACAGGCGGCGTCCCCCGCTCCAGCGGCAGGTGGGGAGCGCGGGTGCCCACCTGGGCACGCAGCTCCCCCGGAGGCCAGGCACGCGGCCCGTCCGAGGGCGGGCCGTACCGATAGCCGAACACGACCGCGTCGTAGTCGACAGGGGCGCCCTCGCCGAGCCCCGGCACCGCCCGGCCGGTCCGCTGCCGCATCTGCGACATCGCCTGCTCCAGCGTGAGCCGCGCGACCGGCGCCCGCTCCGCCTCGTACGCGTCGAGCAGCGCGGGACCGGCCTGGCCGGCGAGCACGGCGGCCAGACGCCAGGCGAGGTTGTGCACGTCCTGGATGCCCACGCTGGCGCCCAGCGCCCCCGTGGGCGGGACGACGTGCGCGCTGTCCCCCGCCAGGAAGACGCGCCCCTGCCGGTAGCGGGTGGCCACCTGGGCGCCGATCTCCCAGATCAGCGTCTTGGTCCCGTCCGGCAACTGATCGATGATCTCCACCTCCAGCCGCGGATCGCCGACGCCGGCCCGCACCGCGGCGACGCATCGCTCCTCGGTGAACTCATCGCCAGGCCGGTGCGGGATGCTCATGACCCAGGAGCCCTTTCCGTCGTGCGGCAGCAGCACGGTGCCGGTTTCGGGCAGGTCGAGGTGCGCGATGCCGACGCGGCGACCGCGCAGCGCGCCGTCCAGGTCGGCCTTGAAGAGGAAGGTGACGGTCTCGCCCAGGCGGCCGGCCCCTTCCATGGGGATGCCGAGCGCGTCCCTGATCGGGCTGCGGGCGCCGTCGGCGGCGATCATGTAGCGGGCCCGCACATCGAACGCGCCGCCCGGCCCGTCGATCGTCGCGGTGACCCACCCGGCCTCCTGCCGGAATGCGCGCAGCGCGGCGCCGTAGACGATGCGTGCGCCGAGCGCCCGGGCGCGATCGGCGACGATGGCCTCCAGCCGATCCTGGTCGATCGGCGCCCATGAGCACGGGCTCACCTCGGCATATCCCCGCCGGACCATGACGGTCTCGTGCGCGGCCGGTTCCGCCAGCGTACGCGATCTGATCAGCAGCGCGCCGGGCACGTCGTCGCTCGATCGGGCCGCGCGGATCGCCGGCTCCAGCCCGAGCCCGCGATACAGCTCGACAGAACGCGGGTTGATCGCCCTGGCGCGCGGATGGGCGAGCGGACCGGCATGGCGCTCCACCAGAAGGCAGTCCACGCCGTGCGAGCCGAGAAAGGCGGCCGCCGACAGCCCGGTCAGGCCGGCGCCCACGATCAGGACCGAGGTCGTTGCCTGCTTCATGTTCTCCTCGCGGGTCGGCTGACAGCTGACGCGCCGACTGTGCGCCACGCCGATCCAGACCGGCTCGAAAGGCAGTGGGCCACACCGCGCACCAGCGGATGTCGAGCACGGCACGAGCCCGCCCTGACAGCGTCGCCACGACGATGACGGCCGGTCATCACGGAGGACGACCATGCCGGATCAGACACCGGTTCAGACGCCGGATCACCCCGCGCCGCCCCGTACGCCGGATCGCCACGATCCGGCCGGCTCGGCGGATGCGGCTCAGGCGCTGGTGCACCACATGGCCTGGCTGCTTGCCGGTATGCGCGGAGCGATCAGGCGGGTACGGCTGCAAGTCGCCGACGCCAGCCTGGAGCTGGAATGGCAGGAGCGCCTCGCGGACGCCGAAGCGGCGATCGAGACCGACGAACAGCGCTCCGACCTGTACTACCTGCGGGCGCCCATGATCGGCACCTTCTACGTGGCGCCAGAGCCTGGCGCCGAGCCCTTCGTGCAGGCCGGCGACGAGGTCCGCAAGGGGCAGCAAGTAGCGATCATCGAGGCGATGAAGATCATGAACGAGGTCCAGGCGGACCGTCCGGGACGCATCGTGGAGATCCTCGTGGCCAACGGCACCCGAGTCGAGTTCGACCAGCCCCTGTTCGCCCTGGCCGTCGCAGATTCCGATTCCTGAGTCCACAAGGGGGTTCCCGGCATGCGCGTGCTGTTCACCACATGGGCTTGGCCCTCGCACTTCTACCCGATGGTGTCCATCGCCTGGGCGCTGCGCACCGCGGGTCACGATGTGCGCATCGCCAGCCAACCGGCGCTGATGGACACCATCATGCGCGCCGGCTTGCCCGCCGTGGTCACCGGCGCGGACTTCGACATCGTCGGCTACCACCGCCGCGAGCTCGCCTCGCTGCGAGTCGAGCAGCAGAACCCGCCGGGCCCGGCCGACTGGGACGCCGCCAAGCGCCGGCGCGTGCAGAAGTCCTTCGCCCAATTCGTCGAGATCGCCAGGCTGATGGCCGGCGACCTGCTGACGTTCGCCCAGACCTGGCGCCCGGACCTGATCGTGCACGACCCCCTCACCTACGCGGGCCCGCTCGTGGCCCGGCTCCTGGGGGTGCCTTCCGCCCGGAACCTGTTCGGACCGGACTTCACCTACGACACCCGGCACCTCGAAGCGGAGGCCATGGCGCCCCTCCTGGCCGAGTACGGTGTCAGCGACCTGGACACCGTGGGGCGGCTGACGATAGACCCCTGCCCGCCCGGGTTGCAGTACCCCGCGGACATCCCCCGCCGGCTCGTCCGCTACGTCCCCTACAACGGCCTGTCCCGCATCCCTGACTGGCTCCTGGAAAAGCCGGACAAGCGCCGCATCTGCGTCATCTGGGGAACGACCACCACCAAGTTCAGCCAGGAGCACGCGATGCGCCTGCCCTTCGTGGTGGACGCCGTCGCGTCGATGGGCACCGAGGTCGTCCTGGCGGTGACCCCGGACCAGCTCGAGCTGTTCGACTCGATGCCCGACGGCGTGCGGGTGGCCGACTCCGTCCCGCTCGACGTCCTCCTGCCCACCTGTGACGCCATAGTCCATCAGGGCGGCGCGGGCACCACGCTCAACTCGGCGCTGCACGGCGTGCCGCAGCTCATGGTGGTGCAGACGCCCGACCAGGTGGTCAACGCCATCCCGGTCGAGCGCAGCGGCGCCGGCACGTACCTGGTTCCCAAGGAGACCAGCAGGGACTCGGTGCTCGCGCACGCGGCCAAGGTGCTGGACGACCCGTCCTGCCGCGAGGCCGCACACCTGCTGCGCGCCCAGATGCTGGAGCAGCCCCCGCCCTCCGGCATCGTGGCCGACCTGGAGCGGTTCGCGCGCGAGGGGACGGCATCATGATCGGCAGGAGCCCGCTGCCGCCGGAGTACGCCGAGTGGAACGCCCGCTGGGGAGCGCCCTACGGCCGGCCGGCCGCGCAGGAGTGGGAGGTGGCCGACAGGCTGCGATGCCTGGACGAGATCGACCCCGACGCCTTCGGCCCCTTCGCCTTCCAGCTCACCAGCGACACCCGGGTCTTCGAGTACCCCTGGGCCTACCACGCCCTGCGGCCCGAGCCTGGCATGCGGGTGCTCGACATCGGCGCCGGGCTCAGCGGCCTGCAGTTCGTGCTGGCCATGCAGGGCTGCTCGGTGACCAACGTCGACCCCTCGGCCAAGAACGGGGAATGGGGCGCGCTGTCGGCTGCGATGTGGGGCCTGACGCCGGAGAACCACCGGCGGATCGGCGACGCCTTCGGCGTCGAGGTGCGGCTCATCCCCGAGACGGTGCAGGACGCCGGGTTGCCTCCCGAGTCCTTCGACCGCGTGCTGTGCCTGTCGGTGCTGGAGCACCTCGACCAGGCGGAGGCCAGGGCCGTGCTCGAAAGCGCCGCCGCCCTGCTGGCACCCGGCGGGCTCGTGCTGCTCACCGTGGACCTCTTCTTCGACGTACGGCCGTTCGGCGTGCTGCCCGCCAACAGCTACGGCTCCAACCTCGACATCTACGCATGCGTCCGTGATCTGGGGCTGGAACTGGTGCAAGGTGAGCCGCGCGAGCTGCTCGGCTTCCCCCAATACGACGTCTCTCACGTGGTGAGCCTGGTGCCCGACCTGCTGATCTCACCGCGCTATCCGTGCGCGTCACAAGCGCTCGTGCTGACCAAACCCGAGGGAGGCAGCCGATGATCGGCAGGAGCCCGCTACCTCAGGAATACCTGGAGTGGAACAGAACCTGGGGCGCCCCCTACGGCCGGGGTCGCTCGGCGCTGGTCTCGCTGCGAGAGCGGCTGCGCGCGCCGGACGCCGAAGCCTACGGGCCGTTCGCCTTCCAGCCCGAGCGCGGCCTGAAGACGTTCCAGTACCCGTGGGCCTACTTCACCGCCGCCCCTCGGCCCGGCATGCGCGCCATGCTCAGCGGGGCCGGGCTGGGCGGGCTGCAGTTCGTCCTCGCCATGGAGGGCCTCGATGTGGTCAACGTCGATCCCACCGTCACCGGCCCGGCCGTCGAGGCGCACGCGCGGCTCAACGAGGCGTTCGGCACGGACGTCCGGCTGATCAACGACCTGCGCGAGACGGGCGAGCTGCCGGAGGGCTCCTTCGAGCGGGTCTTCCTGCTGTCCGCCCTCGACCACCTCGACCGCGACACGGGGCGCGCCGTGCTGTCGTACGCCGCCGGCCTGCTCGCACCGGGCGGGCTCTGCCTGCTGACCTCCGACCTCCTGCTGCACCTGCGCCCCTTCGGGGTGCTCGACGGCGGCGAGGCCGAGCGCAATATCGATCTGTACGAGCTGACCAAGGACGTCGGGCTGGAGATGTCGCACGGCGATCCCAGGGAGCTGAACGGTTTCCCCGAGTACGACCCCGCGCACGTCGTACAGGCGCTGCCCGAGCTCTACGTCGGCCCGTACTACCCCAGCGTGTCCCAGAACCTCGTGCTCCACAGGCCCGGCTGAACAGGGGGTGCGCCGTGCGCGTGATCTTCGCGGTGTGGTCGTGGAGCTCCCACTACTACCCCTTGGTCCCGCTCGCCTGGGCGATGCGGGCCGCGGGACACGAGGTGGTGATCGCCGGCCAACCGGCTCTCATGCCTGAGATCGCACGCTCGGGCCACCTCGGCGTCGCCTGCGGCGATGACGTGGACCTGGGAGCGCGCTTCCTGTCCGATGTGTCCACCCGGCTCGGACCGCCCGGCCCCGCATGGAAAACGATGGCGGAGAACGACCGCGAAGCCGTCGAACGGCGCGCCTACGGGCTCTTCGTGGACGTGGCCCGGTCGATGACCGACGATCTCCTCCGCTTCGCCGGCCGCAGGCGGCCCGACCTGATCGTCTATGACCCGCTCACCTTCGCCGGCCCGCTGGTGGCGGCCCGCCTGGGCGTCCCCGCGGTGCGGTTCCTCTTCGGCCCGGTCACCTCGCCGCCGGCCTGGGAGCGCGAAGCGCTGCGGCCGCTCAGCGAACACCTGGGACTTCCCGAGATGGGCAGCCGCGGCGACTGGACGATCGACAGCTGCCCGCCGTCGATGCAGACCCCCGAGGAGGCGGGGCATCAGCCCGTCCGTTACGTGCCGTACAACGGCCCAGGACTCGAACCCGCCTGGGTGCACCAGCCGCGGGCCCGGCCGAGAGTGCTCGTATCCTGGGGCACCTCGACCGTGCGGCTCATGGGGGAGCACGCCTTCGGGCTGCCCACCGTGGTCGCGGCGGCGGCGCGGCTGGATGTGGACGTCGTGGTGGCGGTCGCGCCGCGTGAGCGGTCCCTGCTGCCCGACCTGCCGCCGGGAGCCATCGTGGCCGAGTCGGTGCCGTTCCACCTCCTGATGACGGCCTGCGACGCGGTCCTGCACCAGGGAGGAGCGGGAACGATGCTGACGGCCGCCGGACTCGGCCTTCCCCAGATCCTGTTCCCGCTCATCACCGACCAGCTCGTGAACGCCAGAAGCCTGGCCGCCACCGGCGCCGGCTCCTTCCTGATCCGCAGAGGCGAGGGAGAAGAGGAGTTCCGCGACCTGATCGCCGACAGGCTCCGCTCCGTGCTGGAGAACGGCGAATGGCGCGCGGCGGCGGACCGGCTTCGTGCGGAGATCGCCCGCCAGCCCGACCCCGGTACGGTGGTGAGCCTCCTGGAGAGGCGCCTTTGTGACATTTGACAGGTGTCCTCGCGCGCGGACCCGGGAGACAATGCGGACATGTCTGGCCGACTATGGACCGGCGTCTTCGCGCTGATCGTTCTGTGGCCTCTGCCCGGCTGGCTGGCGGGCGACCCGGAACCTTGGCTGGTCGCCCTCATAGCCCTCGGACTCGCCACTTTCGTGGGGCTCTACCTCAAGGTCATGTGGACGGCGCTCGACCGGCCGCACGAGAACCGTGAGCCGGTCGCGCTCGTCCTGCTGTGGCTGGTCGCCGCCGCCCTCACCCCGCCGCTGGGCCCGTTCTGGCTCTTCGCCTCCATGTTCCTCGTGATCACCGCGCTGGTCTCCAGCCTGTCGACCCGAGCGGTGTTCATCTGGGTCGGCCTGACGATCGCCGGCATCGTCCTGGGCATCGCCACCCAGGCGTCGCTGTCAGAGTTCTGGTGGATCCCCGCCCTGGCACTGCTGTTCGCGCTGGCCATGCACAACCACCTGCAGCTGCGCCGCGCCAATCAGATCCTGGCCAGGGCACGCGCCAGGGCCGAACGCCTGGCCATCGACAACGAGCGCCTGCGCTTCGCCAGGGACCTGCACGACATCCTCGGTCACAGCCTCTCGGTGATGACGCTGAAGAGCCAGCTCGCCGGCCGGCTCGTCGACACCGACCCCGACCGGGCCAGAGCCGAGATGACCGACGTGGAGGAGCTGTCGAGAAAGGCCCTGTCCGAGGTTCGGCTCGCGGTGTCCGAATACCGCGGCTTATGCCTGTCGGAAGAGGTCGACAACGCCCGCCGCGCACTGCACGCCGCCGGCATGCGCTTCGAGGTGACCGGACGGACCGTCCCGCAGGAAGCGTCGTCCGTCTTCGCCTGGGTGGTACGCGAAGGCACCACCAACATCGTCCGGCACAGCCGCGCCGCCCACTGCCGCCTCCACTACGGGGTCGACAGGGACCAGGCGTTCCTGGAACTGAGCGACGACGGCTGCGGGCCCGGCAAGAGCACCGAAGGCCGAGGGCTGCGCGGCCTGGCGGAGCGACTCCAGGCGGCGGGCGGCACCTTGTACCACTCGCCTGCACCGGACGGAGGATTCGTCCTGCGGGCCGTCCTGCCAGTGGAGGGATCTGCGTGATACGTGTGCTGCTGGCGGACGACCAGCACCTCGTCAGGGAGGCGATGGCCGCGCTGCTGAACTTCGAAAGCGACATCGAAGTGGTCGGCCAGGCCGACCGCGGCGACGCCGTACTCGCCGAGGTGGCCCGGTGCGCCCCGGACGTCATCCTGCTCGACATCGAGATGCCCGGGGAGGACGGGCTGATGGTGGCCAGGAAACTCCAGGAGACGGCGGGCTCGAAGGTACGCGTCATCATCCTCACCACCTTCGGGCGGCCCGGGTACCTCGCCCGCGCGCTGGAGGCGGGGGTGTCCGGCTTCGTCGTGAAGGACATCCGGGCCAAGGAACTCGCCGCCGCCATCCGGCGCGTGCACGCCGGCCACCGTGTCATCGACCGGCAACTCGCGCTGGCCAGCGCCTCCAAAGGCGCCAACCCGCTCACCAGCCGCGAGGCCGATGTGCTCCGCAGCGCGGCGGGTGGCGCCACGGCCGTCGAGATCGCGGAGATGCTCAACCTGTCGGAGGGGACGGTACGCAACTACATCTCCTCGGCCCTCAGCAAGACGGGAGCGCGCAACCGCGCCGAGGCAGTCAAGATCGCCGACACCAACGGCTGGCTTTAGGACCTTTCTCCAGGGGGATGTTCCGGAGGATGACCGGCTGTGCAGCTCGCCACCGTACGAGCGGCCCACGAGGTTCAGCCGATCAGGGCGCCTTCCAGCCATGGAGATCGAACAGCCGGAACGTTCACCAGCCCACGTACGCGGACACGCTGACGAGCGCTTCAGGCTTGACGCCCTGCCGTTCGACGGTCTGTTTCACCTCGGGTCGCCCGTATTCCGGGGTGTCGCGGAGCGAGGACACGGCCAGGTTGGCGCCTTTCCACTTGGGCGACTGCAGCCACACATTGTCCGGCGAGTCGTCCAACGAGGTGACCCAGCCCCGGCCGTGCAGGAACGCGACCGCCTTCTTGAGCGATGCCTCCTGGGTCTCGCCCCCGGCATCGACCAGGAAAATGTCGGTCACGATTGTCTCGGTCCCGGACAATCCCGTGTAGCGGTCTTTCCAGACGATTGTGCCGATTTTCCCGACTTCTTCAAGAACTCCGGGATCGACCACCTCAGGCGCCCGCGCACAACCCCCAGCGAGAAGAGACAGGGCAAGAGCGATCGCCGTCACCCGCTGCTTCCGCATGTAACTCCGCCTTTCTCCTCTCTCAACCGGCATGGGCCGATCGCTATATTGGCAGCATGTGATGCGGAGCGTTCATGAGTTCATCGTCCAGCTGAATGCCGCTTTCCAGCTCCACGACGGCCAGGCGGGCTGCGGTGATGTCCACTTCTGTCTCCGCCGTCTCGAGGTTGTCGCCGGACGCAGGAGTTCCTCGTACTTGGTGACCGTATAAGGAAAGAAGTCCAAATCGTTGATCTCGCTGTAGCGGGCGACGATGTCAGCGGACAGCGGCCGGTTCGCCTTTCGATGTATGCGGTCCGGTGGCGATGGCCTGTCCGACCCGTTCGGTGAGCATCGCCTGGAAGTGCCGGCAGGTGGCGAGGTCCTCGTGCTCGCAGGTCAGCGCGCAATCGAGGAGGGCGAGCGAGGCTTGGGCGGCGGCGATGCGACGTATGAGGTCCTCGCGGTGGCGGTGGAGGATCTCCCGGCGGGCGGCCGGATCGGTGGTGGTGAGCATCCGGCGGATGTCCGCCAGTCCGATGCCGGCCTCCTTGGCGCGGAGGATCAGCGCGATCCGGTAGAGGTCGTCGCGGCCGTAGCGGCGGCGGTCACCCTCGACGCGCGCGGGGGAGAGCAGCCCCATCGCCTCCCAGTGGCGCAGGACGTGCGGTGCGAGCCCGAAGCGGGCGGCGACCTCGCCGATGGCCATCATCGGAGTTGACTTCATGCCGACATTAAGTCGCATGGTGGCGTGCATGTCGAACGAGACCGACCTCATCAGGCTGCTCGATATCGCCGACGCCATGCCGGGTGCCGCCGCGCTGCGCGCCCGCTCGTACGAACTGCTCAGACTCCGCCCCGGAGACCCCGCCGTCGATGTGGGCTGCGGTGCGGGCCGGGCGGTGGCCGAGCTGAACGACCAGAAGATCACGGCGATCGGCGTGGACGTCAATGAAGAGATGATCGGTGTTGCCCGGCGACGCCGGCCCGAGGCCGACTTCCGCGTCGGCGACGCCTACCGCCTGCCTCTGGGCGATCACGAAGTGGCCGGATATCGGGCGGACAAGGTGTTCCACGAGCTCGCCGACCCGGCCACGGCGCTGGCCGAAGCCCGTCGCGTGCTGGCCCCCGGCGGCCGGATCGTGCTCGTCGGACAGGACTGGGACGCGTTCGTCATCGACTCCGACCAGCCCGGCCTCACCCGGACCATCGTGCACGCCCGCGCCGACCTCATCACCAACCCGCGCGCCGCCCGCGCCTACCGCAACCTGCTGCTGGACGCCGGGTTCGGCGACGTGGAGGTGGAGGTGCACACCGAGGTCTTCACCGGCACGACGATGCTGCGCATGCTGACCGGCCTCGCACAGGCCGCACACGCGGCCGGGGCCATCACCCGGGAGCAGTGCGACGCCTGGACCGCCGAGCAGACCCGGCGTGCCGAACAGGATCGGCTGTTCCTCGCGCTGCCGCTCTTCCTCGCCTCCGCGACCCGAGGCTCGTCAATACGGTAGGGGGGTATAGTATGAACATTCGGTGAGTGATCGTGAAGGAGCGAGAGCGTGCGGTTACGTCCCGCGAGAGATGAAGACGCGCAGCAGATCGCGCGGATCTGGCACGAAGGCTGGGGCGACGGGCATCGCGGCAACGTTCCCGACGCTCTCGCGGCGGCCCGCACTCCGGAGTCGTTCCGCGAACGCGCCGCGCAGCGCATCGCGGACACGGTCGTCGCCGTCGTTGAAGGCGCCGTGGCCGGGTTCGTCATGGTGGTCGGGGACGAGGTGGAGCAGGTCTACGTCGCCAGGGAGCACCGCGGCACCCCCGTGGCCACCGCCCTGCTCGCCGAAGCCGAACGCCTCGTCGCGGCCGGCGGTCACGGGCGGGCCTGGCTGGCGGTCGTCGCGGGCAACACCCGCGCCCGCCGCTTCTACGAGCGCAACGGCTGGGCCGATGAAGGGCCGTTCCACTACCGGGCGGCCGGCGAGAACGGCCCGATCGCCGTCCCGGCCCGCCGCTACGTCAAAGCACTGGCGGCAGGTCGAGGCGGACGCAGCACTGACCGGGGGCGGGGGCGAGGCGGGCCGTGACGTCCGTGGCGTTCAGACCTTCGAGCAGGCCCGTGAGCAGGCTCAGGTTCATGCCGCAGACCAGCGCGGCGTGCCGCTCGGCGAGGCTCTGGAACGGGCAGTTGCCGAGCGCGATCGTGCCGTCGGACGGGCGCGGCTCGAAACCGAGCACTTCCAAGGTCTGGACGATGCCGGTGTGCGAGGTGCGGGCTTCCCGGCCGGGCTCCTCCAGGGGTGGCGCGACGTCGGGATGGGCGGCGCGGGTGTCCGCGCCCGGCTCGTGGCGGCCGAGTTCCCGGCCCAGCTCGCGGGCGCGCCGGTCCAGCACCGTACGCGGCGGCTCACCTGACTCCTCGGCCTCCTGGAGGGCGTCCGCGAGCAGGAGCGCGGCGGTCTCGTAGCGCCGATCCGGCAGCGACACCGCGATCTGAGCGCGCGCCCGCCGATACAGCTTCGCCGGACGGCCGGCCCCGGGACCGGACCTGCCGGTGCGGCGCTCGTACACGGCCTCCAGCAGCCCCTCGGTCACCAGCTTCTCCAGGTGGAAGGAGACGGTGGTGCGCGGGGCCTGGATCGCGTCGGCCGCCTCGTCGCGGCTCACCGGCGAGGACTGGCGTACCACGTACTCGTACAGACGACGCCGGGTCGGCTCGTCCAGCGCCGCGATGGCGGAGATGTACGCCGGCCGCACACCGATGGCATCGCCCATGCTTCTAAAACCCACCCTTGTTGACGGAATTACCGCACCCCTTCTAATGTTAACCAATCTTGTCATTAGAAGAAGGGTGATCATGATGATGAACGCATGCGATGACCGCGGACGGCCGGCATGAGCGAGTCCGTGATGCAGCCCGCCGATGATGTGGAGCAGCGGCACCTGCGGGTGGTCCGCGGCGGCGGCGTCGACCTGGAGGCCGCGCGGCGGGCGGTGACCGACCTGCTGACCGCGCTCGGCCGCGACGCGCACTCGCCGCACCTGGCCGACACCCCCAAGCGGGTCGCCCACGCGTACGCCGAGATGCTGACCCCGCGCGAGTTCGACCTGACGACCTTCCCCAACGAGGAGGGCTACGACGAGCTCGTGCTGGCCCGCGACATCCCCGTGCAGTCGCTGTGCGAGCACCATCTGCTGCCCTTCCATGGCGTGGCGCACGTGGGCTACCTGCCCGGTGATCGTATTCTTGGCCTGTCGAAGCTCGCCCGGGTCGTCGAGCTGTTCGCCCGCGATCTGCAGGTGCAGGAACGCCTCACCAAGCAGGTGGCCGACTGGCTCCAGCAGCACCTGGCGCCTAAGGGGGTCGGCGTGGTGATCGAGGCCGAGCACATGTGCATGTCGATGCGCGGCGTCCGGGTGCCCGGGTCCCGCACGGTGACCTCGGCCCTGCAGGGGGTGCTGCGCGAGGACGCGCGTTCCCGGCAGGAGTTCTTCGCGCTCTCCGGAGTGCACGCCTAGCAGCCCGTACGAAGAGTCCGCACGCGCAGACAGGAGACCCACGATGACGGAACCGGCCACGTTCGTGATCGTCGGAGGCGGCCTCGCCGCGGCCAAGGGGGCCGAGGCCCTGCGCCAGGAGGGGTTCGACGGCACGATCGTCCTCATCGGCCGCGAACCCCACCTGCCCTACGAGCGCCCGCCGCTGTCGAAGGGCTACCTGCAGGGCGACGACGAACGCGACACGATCTTCGTGCACGACGCGGACTGGTACCGCGACCACGCGATCGACGTGCGCACCGGTGCCGAGGCCACCGCACTCGACCCCGCCGCGCACGAGGTGACCCTCTCCAGCGGCGAACGTCTGCGCTACGACAAGCTCCTGCTCGCCACCGGCGCCGTCCCGCGCCGCCTGAACGTGCCCGGCGGCGAGCGCGTGCTCTACCTGCGCACCGTCGACGACTCCGACCGGCTGCGCGCCACGCTGTCCTCCGCCCGCAAGGTCGCCGTCATCGGCGCCGGCTGGATCGGCCTGGAGGCCGCCGCCGCGGCCCGCAACGCCGGAGCCGACGTCACCGTCATCGAACAGGAGCACCAGCCGCTGCTCGGCGCCCTCGGACCCGAGCTCGGCGCCGTCTTCGCCGACCTGCACCGCGACAACGGCGTGGACCTGCGCCTGGGCGCCCGACTCGCCGAGGTGACCGATACCGGTGTGCGGCTGGCGGATGGCACCCACGCCGACGCCGACGCCGTGATCGCCGGCGTCGGCGCCGTCCCCGACACCGCGCTCGCCGCCGCCGCGGGCCTGGAGATCGACAACGGCGTCAAGGTCACCGCCGACCTGCGTACCAGCGACCCCGACATCTACGCCGCCGGCGACGTCGCCAACGCCTACCACCCCCGCCACCGCCACCACATCCGCGTCGAACACTGGGCCAACGCGCTCAACCAGCCCGCCGTGGCCGCCCGCGCCATGCTCGGCCGCGACGCCTCCTACGAGGAACCGCCGTACTTCTACACCGACCAGTACGACCTCGGCATGGAGTACCTCGGCCACGTCCCGCCCGGCACCACGTACGAGGTCGCCATCAGGGGAGATGTGGGCCGGCGCGAGTTCATCGCCTTCTGGCTGGGGGAGGACGACAGGGTGCTCGCCGCGATGAACGTCAACATCTGGGACCAGGGCGACCACCTCAAGGCCCTCGTTCTCTCCGGCGCCCCGGTGGACCGCAAAGCCCTCACCGACCCGGACGTCCCGCTCGGGCACCTGGTGCGCTGAGGACTCGCAACCGGAAGGAAGACGGCATGCAGAAGATCTCGCTCACGGCTCTGGCCCGGCAACAGGCCGACCGGGCGGCCACGGCCGGTGGCGGTCACGCCGCCGGCACCGTGTACGGCGGCCACGAGAAGGTGCTCCGCCAGACGGTCATCGCCCTGCGTCAAGGCGCGCACCTCGCCGAGCACGAGAACCCCGGCGAGGCCACGCTGCAGGTGCTGCACGGCCGGGTCCGCATGATCGCCGGCACGCAGCAGTGGGAGGCCCGCACCGGGGACCTGCTCATCGTGCCCGACGCCCGCCACAGCCTCGAAGCGCTGGAGGACTCCCAGATCCTGCTGACCGTCGCCAAGCTGCCCTGATCCGGCGGCCTCACCCGGCCTCGCGGGAGGCGGACGGCTGCTGCCGCTCGCGCAGCCAGGGGATCAGCCCACCGGCCAGCACCATCGCGATCTGCCGCTCGGACAGCCGGTGCCGGGCGGTGTAGTGCTGGTCCCGGGTGGCGTTGCGTACCGTGATCTCGCCGCCGTCCGCGCCGATCGCCCGCCTCAGGTCGTCCAGCACGAGCGTGTCGCCCTGCTGGATGCGGTCGTAGTCGTGCGGGTCGGCGAACTCCAGCGCGAGCACGCCGAAGTTGGCGAGGTTCTGCCAGTGGATGCGCGCGAACGACACCGCCAGGACCACGCGCAGGCCGAGATGGCGGGGCGCGATGACGGCGTGTTCGCGCGAGGAGCCCTGACCGTAGTTGGCGCCGCCGACGACGATGTGCCCGCTGTCGCGGGAGGCGTGCGCGCGGCCGGCGTAGGTCTCATCGATCTGCGCGAAGGTGAACTCCGCCAGCTTGGGGATGTTGCTCCGGTACGGCAGCACCCGCGCCCCGGCGGGCAGGATCTCGTCGGTGGAGACGTCATCGCCGACCTTGAGCACGACCGGCGCCTCCACCCTGCCGGGCAGCGGCGGCAAGTCGGGGAGCGAGGAGATGTTCGCCCCCTTGACCAGCTCCGCTCGGGCGGCCTGCGCCGGAGGCGGCGGTTCGAGCATGGCGGTGTTCACGCTGGACTCGGCCGGCAACTCCAGATCCGGGTAGCCGATGCCGAGCAGCCGTGGCAGGTCGCGCGGGTCGGTGATCCGGCCGGTCAGCGCGGCCGCGGCGGCGGTCTCGGGGGAGCAGAGGAACACCGCGTCCTCACGCGTCCCGGACCGGCCGGGGAAGTTACGCGGGAACGTGCGCAGGCTGTTGTGCCCGGCGGCCGGGGCCTGGCCCATGCCGATGCAGCCCATGCAGCCGGACTGGTGCAGCCGCGCCCCCGCCGAGATCAGCGTGAACGTGGCGCCCATCTTCGTAAGATCCTGAAGGATCTGCCGCGAGCTCGGATTGACGTCGAACGACACCCCCGGATGCGCCTGCCGCCCCGACACGATGGCCGCGACGACGGCGAAATCGCGCAACCCCGGGTTGGCCGAAGAGCCGACCACCACCTGATCCACCGGCCGACCGGCCGCCTCCCGCACCGGGACCACGTTCCCCGGCGAGCTGGGCAGCGCGATCAGCGGCTCCAGGCCCGACAAGTCGATCTCGTCGGTGACGTCGTAGGCGGCGTCGGTGTCGGCGAGCAGCTCGGCGAAGTCCTGCTCGCGCCGCTCGGCCCGCAGGAACGCCCTGACCTGATCGTCGGCGGGGAACACCGTGGTGGTCGCGCCGAGCTCGGCACCCATGTTCGCGATCACATGCCGGTCCATCGCCGTCAGATGCGCCAGCCCGGGCCCGTGGTACTCGATGATCCGGTTCGCGCCGCCCTTGACGCCGTGCCGGCGCAGCATCTCGAGGATGACGTCCTTGGCGCTCACCCAGGCCGGCAGCTCGCCGGTCAGCCGCACCCCCCAGATCTCGGGCATGCGCAGATACACCGGTTCACCGGCGATCGCCATCGCCACCTCGATACCGCCCAGACCGATCGCCAGCATGCCCAGCGAACCCGCCGCCGGCGTGTGACTGTCCGAGCCGGCCAGCGTCTTGCCGGGAACGCCGAACCGCTGCATGTGCGTCGGGTGGGAGACGCCGTTGCCCGGCTTGGAGTACCACAGGCCGAAACGGTGACAGGCCGAACGCAGGAAGGCGTGGTCCTCGGCGTTCTTGCCGTCGGCCTGCAACAGGTTGTGATCGACGTACTGCACCGACACCTCGGCACGGGCCCGGTCGAGGTCCATCGCCTCCAGCTCCAGCATCACCAGGGTGCCGGTCGCGTCCTGCGTGAGCGTCTGGTCGATGCGTAGCGCGATCTCCCGCCCGGCGGTCATGTCGCCGGACACGAGGTGCGATGCGATCAGTTTCTGCGCGACGTTGTACCCCATGCCGGACCTCCTCGCCGCATGATGATCATTCCTGGAGCACCTCGGCGAGCACGGCCGCCTCGCTGATCTCCGCCTGCCTGGTCGCGGTGAGCAGCGTCAGCACGCCACCTCGGGCGAGCTCACGCAAATGCGCGACCGCCTCCGCCCGCTCGGGCTCCTCCAGCTCGCCGCGGTAGCGGCGGGCGAACTCGGCGAACAGCTCCGGGTCGTGGCGGTACCAGGTGCGCAGCTCCGCCGAGGGGGCGACCTGCTTGCACCACTCGTCGAGGGCGGCCTTGTCCTTGGTCAGCCCGCGCGGCCAGAGCCGGTCCACCAGCACCCTGGTGCCGTCGTCGTCCCGCGGCTCGTCATAGACCCGGCGCACCTGAACCTTGACCTGGGTCTTGCCTGCCATGGTTCCTCCTCACCGCCGGCGACCCCTCATGACACCGACGCTACGCCGGTGGACATCAAGGCGAGTTCAGCAGAGTGTCATGTTCGCCGTGCGGCGGATGCTCCCTACCGCGGCACGGGCCCCGGAGCCGCCTTGCCTTCTCATAGCGTTCGCCGCATATCATCGCCACATGGCGATGGATGATGGCGGTGGACGGTGCGTGAGCGCCGGCATCGCAGCCGGGGTGTCTTCCGCGGCGGCGCTGTTCCGTTCCCTGGCGGACGAGACGCGGCTGCGCATCGTGCAGCGCCTGACCAGGGGCGAGGCCCGCGTGGTCGACCTGACCGCCGAGCTCGGCCTCGCCCAGTCCACCGTCTCCAAGCACCTGGCCTGCCTGCGCGACTGCGGCCTGGTCACCTACCGGGCCGAAGGACGCCAGTCGTTCTACTCCCTGACCCGGCCGGAGCTCATGGACCTGCTCGCGTCGGCGCAGCAGCTCCTCGCCGCCACCGGCCACACCGTCGCGCTGTGCCCGGGAGGGATCGCGGGTGGGGAGGCGGTGACGTGAGCGCGCTGGACCTGCCCGGCATCGGGCCCGCCCCGGCCCGGCGGGCGGCTCTGCGGCGGCGTATCCGGCTGCTGGTGGCCGCGACCATCACGTACAACGTGATCGAGGCCATGGTCTCCATCACCGCGGGCGCCGTCGCCTCCTCCGCCGCGCTCATCGGCTTCGGCCTCGACTCGATCGGGGAGGTCGCCTCGGCCGCCGCGGTGGCCTGGCAGTTCTCCGCCGCCGACCACGAACGCCGCGAACGCACCGCGCTCCGCGTGATCGCCGTCGGCTTCTTCGCCCTCGCCGCGTACGTCACCGCCGACGCCGCAGGCGCGGTCAAGGAGGGTCGCGCGGCCTGGCGCGGCGATGCCTGCTGCGCCGTACCCGCCGCCTCCGAGGGCGCCTGCTCCGACGGCTGCTGCGGCCCCGCCGACCGGTGAACGGATGGCGAGGACGGGCGGCGATCACCCCCGGCCGCTTCTACTACGGCGGGCACATCGGCGCCGCCGCCATGCACGCCCACTACGCCGTGCAACTCCTCATCGGCGACGGCCTGATCCTGCGCGGCGGCGACGGGACCGCGCACGAGCTGACGGCCGCGCTGATCCCGGCCAACACCCGGCATGCGATCGTCCGCGGAACCGACGCCGGCCTGCTCGCCCTCATCGACCCGGCCCAGGCCGGCGACCTCGCCCACCCGCCCGGCACCGGCTCGGCCGCCGCCGGGGCCATCGACCTCTCACCGCCGCCCCGCCACGACCTGCCCACCCTGATCGCCCTGGCCGACGAGATCACGGGAACGGTCCCGGCGGCGCATCTCCACCCGGGGCTGGCGCAGGCGATGCGGCTCATCGACGAGACCCTGCCGGGGCAGGTGCGGCTCTCCGCGCTCGCCGACGCCGTGCACCTGTCGGAGAGCCGGCTGGCCCACCTGTTCCGGGAGCAGGCCGGGCTGCCGTTCCGGCCGTACGTGCTGTGGATGCGGCTCCGGCTCGCCCTGTACGCGCTTGCCGACGGCGGCACCCTCACCGACGCCGCGCACACCGCCGGGTTCTCCGACTCCGCACACCTGTCCAGGACGATCCGCCGCATGATGGGCGACGCGCCCTCGGTCCTGTCCGCCGGGGTGCGATGGCTGCGGGGATAGCAGGTTCGTTCAAGCCTCCACGGCGGGCGGCGGGCCAGGCTGGGACGCATGATTCTCGTGATCGGCGCCGGCCAGGCGGGACTCGCCGCAGGCCGCGAACTCCGTCTGGCCGGACATGACGTACTGCTCCTCGAAGCCCACACGCGCGTGGGGGAGTCGTGGCGGCGGCGCTGGGACTCGCTCCGCCTGTTCACCTCCGCCCGCCACAGCTCCCTGCCCGGCCTGCCGCTGCCCGGCGACGGCCGCCGATACCCCGGCAAGGACGAGGTGGCCGACTACCTGGAGACGTACGCGGCGCACTTCGACCTGCCCATCCGCCTCGGCACCCCCGTACGCCGCCTGCACCGCTGGGAAGACGGAACCTTCGAAGCGGTCACCGACCACGACACCTTCACCGCCGACGGCGTCGTGGTCGCGACCGGCCCCTTCCAGCGCCCGCACATCCCCGACCTGCCCCTTGCACCGGACATCGTCGCCCTGCACAGCGCCCACTACCGCAACCCCCGCCACCTGCCCGACGGCCCCGCACTCGTGGTCGGCGGCGGCAACTCCGGCATCCAGATCGCCGCCGAGCTGGCTCAGGACCGGCACGTCACCCTCGCCCTCGGCACCCGCAAACCCGTGATGCCCCAGCGCGTACTCGGCCGCGACCTCTTCGCCTGGCTCGATGGGGCCGGGATCGTCCGAGCCCCGATCACCAGCCGCCTCGGCCGCCTCGTACACAAGCGCGACCCGCTGATCGGCGCCGGCCCGAGGCGGCTGCGCCGTCTGGGCGTCCGCGTCGTCGATCGCATCGTCTCCGCCGAGGGAGTCCGCTTCCGAACGGCCGACGGACGGACCGTGACACCGTCCACCGTCATCTGGGCGACCGGCTACCGCCCCGACTACAGCTGGATGCGCATCCTCGGCGCCCTGGACGCCGGCATGCCCCGCCACGCCGGCGGCATCAGCCCCGTCCCCGGCCTCACCTACGTCGGCCTGCCGTACCAGACCAGCCGCGGCTCCGCCCTCCTCGGCTGGGTGGGGGAGGACGCCGCCCGCGTGGCACAGACCTACACGTCGAGACGCCGCACCGGCACCGCCCGCCGATGAACCGTCGAAAAGCGGAGGCCGGTCAGTCGTGGCGGGGGATGCCCGACACCTCGTGATCAGCGTGGAACAGCATCTCCTGGATCAGCGAGCGGACATGAGCGTCCCTGGCCCGGTACACCACGCGCCGCCCCTCCCGCCGCGTCTGCACCAACCCGCCCAGCCGGAGCTTCGCCAGGTGCTGGGAGACCGAGGGGCGTGCCACGCCGAGGGTCGCGGCGAGGCTGCCGACGTCGTACTCACCGTGGGACAGCAACCACATCAACCGCAGCCGCGTACCGTCGCTCAGCAGCCGGAACGCGTCCACCGCCGCACTGACCTGTTCGTCGGTGGGCTGCTCGGGGGCGCCGCCGGCGGGGGAGTGGTCGTCAGGTGCGTACATGACAACGTATGCTCTCCCGCCGCCCAGTCCTGGGCAAGGACGACGCGCCCGCTACCGGTGGGTGAGCAGGGGCGCGTGGTGGTCGATCCCGTCCGGGCCGTCGGGGTCGGCGTGCACGGTGGCCGCCTTCAGCCGGGGCAGCTCGTGGATCAGCCGGTGCTCGGCCTCCACCGCCACCGCGTGCGCCTCCACCAGCGACAACTCGTGATCCACCTGGATCTCGACCTCGGCGCGCAGCGCATGGCCGATCCAGCGCAGCCGTACCGCCCCCACATGCCGGACACCGGGCACGGCGGCGAGGATCCGCTCGGCCTGCTCGACCAGCGCCGGGTCCACCGCGTCCATGAGCCGGTGGTAGATCTCGCGCGCCGCGTCCCGCAGCACGAACAGAATCGCGACGGTGATCAGCAGCCCCACGATCGGGTCGGCGACGGGGAATCCGAGCGCGGTCCCGCCCGCACCGAGCAGCACGGCCAGCGAGGTGAAGCCATCGGTACGGGCATGCAGCCCATCGGCCACCAGGGCCGCCGAGCCGATCTCCCGCCCGACCTTGATCCGGTACCGGGCGACGAGCTCGTTGCCCAGGAACCCGACGAACCCCGCGCCGGCCACCCAGCCGAGCGCTTCGACGTCCTGAGGATGGACGAGACGGGTGGCCGCCTCGTACCCGGCGAGCCCGGCCGAGGCGGCGATGAGCAGCACGATGACGACACCCGCCAGGTCCTCGGCCCGGCCGTACCCGTAGGTGAAGCGGCGAGTGGCCGCCCGCCGCCCGATCCAGAACGCGATCCCCAGCGGAACGGCGGTCAGCGCGTCGGCGAAATTGTGCAGAGTGTCACCCAGCAATGCCACCGAGCCGGAGAACGCGACGATGACCGCCTGAGCCACGGCAGTGACCATGAGGGCGCCGAACGAGATGGCCAGGACCCGCATCCCGCGCGCACTGGACTCCAGGGCGGCGTCCGTCCTGTCCGCGCTGTCGTGACCGTGCGGAGTGAGCAGATGCTTGATCCCGCTGAGGACCCGCCGGATCCCACCCGCATGCCGATGTCCGTGACCATGCCCATGCCCGTGTCCGTGCTGGCCCGACATCTCCGCCCTCCCCACCGAACCGGACAGTGAGTGTGAGCGGAGTATATGTAGTCATGTACGCACGCGACAACGAATCAGGTGCCACTCCTGCGCAACAGCACATGCGACGAATATGCAGGTCAGGTAACTTCTCATCGCCACCCGCAGCTCACGGCCGCACAGCCTCGCGCACGCGCCCTACCGTGCAACCGGTGAAAACGCCGGAATTCCCACCGAACGCCTCCACGACAGGACAGGTTCGCCGCCTCACGCCCACGATCGACAGTGTTCGGGTGGGCCGCCTCGGGCGAACGCAAAGCCGCTCCGATCTGGTGGAAAGCCGCCCATGACCACCATCCTGCGGCGCAGCGTCATCCCCCCGCCGAGCGCCCTGGCCGTCGGCGCGGTATTCGGCGCCGCCACATCGCCGGCCAATGCCGCAGCCACCCTGACCGTGGATCTAGAAAGCGTCGAGGCCACCATCCGAGGGTGGTCGATCATGGAGATCGTCAGCATCATGCTGGACGCCGGCTGGGCGCGGGCAGGACTGGGGGTGCTGGCGGGATGGTGGGCCACCCGTGGCCAAGGGGGCGCCCTCACGGGCCGTCGCCTGGCACGGGGCGCCGTCGCCGGCGTGATGGCCTTGCCCGCCGCCTACTGCGTCGCCGACACGATCGTCCACGACGTCCCATCCGGCTCCTACCTCTACGACACGGTCTACTGGGGGGGTGGCGAGCGCCATGGCCGGTCCGGTACTCGGTGCCATCGGTGCCTGCGCCGGGCACCCGGGAGCGATCGGTGTCCTCGCCCGGCTGACCGTGCCGGTCGGCGCGGCCGTCCAGATGGTGGTGCTGCCGCCAGGGAGGAACGATGCGGTCAGGAGCATCGGGCAGCGGGTCGTGGGGACGGCGGCCACTGTGGCTGTCAGCCTCGTGATCGCCCGTTTCCTACGCCTACGGCGGCGGGCCTCACGAGCCGAGACGGCGGGAGACCATCTCGGGTGAGGCTCGGAGCACTCGTCAGTTGGCCGCCCGTAGCGGTCTGGCCCATGGGTACTCGTGAACACTCCCTGGCACGCGTTTCCGCCCCAGCGTTACGTGCCTGCGGCCGGCCTGCTGATCACGGCGATCCGGGTGCGACGCGTACGCCTCCATCAGCGCTGTGACCCGATCGGACGGCTCTCTGCCCGGCGGGCGAACACGTGTCCTCCTCCACAGGGAAGCCGTCAACCGCTCCCGTGAGGTCACGTGCGGTGGGGATAGGCGACCATGGTCTTCGTGGAGTCGTCCCAGAACAGGCCGTATCCGGAGTAATCGGCGAACGGCCGCACCCTGTAGTCGGCGGGCTCGACCTGGCCCGTGGCGAGGTCGACGATGACGCGCGGGTCCTCCACCTCGTCGGTCGGCGGGGCGACGCCGAAGGCGACGCCGTCATCGGTCACCCCGTTGAGGTGGATCGGCTTGTCCTGGTCGGTTTCCTCGAAGCAGTGGCCGGTGCCCTTCTCCAGGTCGAAGGCCGTCTGGCTGTAGACGAGGTAGCGGCCGCCGGCGGACACGGCCGCCCCGTCGGAATCGTCGTCGCGACGATCGGGTACGCAGGTGACCTCGGCGCGGACCTTTCCCGTGGCTCCGTCCAGGACGGCCCAGGTCTCGCGCTTGCCGGCGTCGTCGTACCACTTCGCGATGAAGTGGTCCTTGACCCACGTGATGAAGACCCGGCTGTCTGAGATGTCCTTCGCCGACCAGGAACCCGGAATCCAGTAATGCTCGAACGGCCGGGGGCTCATGGCGAGCAACGGCCCGCGCGGCGTGACCGCCAGGACCTCGTTCACGCCGATGCAGATCTTGCACTCCCTGGCCGGCGGGCGCTGCCGCCTGAGGTCGTACTTCTTCGTCTCGCCCGTGGCCGGATCCACGGTCATGAAGATGTCGTCCTCGAACGTCACCAGCAGCCCGCCGCCGCCGTTGGTGACCGAGCCGTCGCCGTCCAGCTCAAGGTGGTGCGCCGGCTTGACGGTGTTCCCCGTGGGACGGGCATGGAAGATGTCGATGGTCGTGACCTCCCGGCCCTTGCGGACCACATCGCCGCCCACGGTGCCGGACGAGGAGGCGACCAGGTAGTCCTTGCCCTGCACGGTGATCGCGAACGCCGACACCGAGCCGGGCCCCGTCACGGTGCTCTTCCCCAGGACCTGACCGTTGGTCACATCGAGCACGGTCAGCTCGCCGCCCTGGACGACGGCGACCGCCCCGGAATGCGGCAGCGGGAACTGGTCCCCCGGCAGATTCGACTCCCAGCCCCGGGAGGTGTCGTACAGGCTGGGCACCGGTAGCTGCGTCTTCGGCGCGACCGGCAGAGGCGAGGCGGAAGCGGACGGCGTCGGCGTGCCGGACGGCAGCGGGCGCGGGCTTGCCGCGCCGGTGCTCCCCGCGTCTTGTCCGCAGGAGCTGAGCAGACCGGCGGCCAGGACCGCCACGAGGATGCGCCTGGGCCGATACACCGTGGATCCTCCAGGGAAGAGAGCGTCTTGATCGGTTGGACTGCTGAGATCGCGCAGAGGTTCTGACCTTTTCCGAGCTTGCGCCGGGCGGTGTTGAGGAGGTGTTGAGGATCCGTTGAGCCCCTGGTGCCGCGGACGCCTGGAAAGACGGGCGGCGGCTTCTGAGACGGGATGCTGGGTCGGGGTGTGGCGCCGGCCCTCTCGCTGTTCGCCCCGACAAGGAGGAGTACGTCACCATGCTGGGCGAGCAGAAGAAGATCTATCCCTGAGTCACCGTGGAGCCGGTGGGCGAGGCTCACGATGGTCGGCGGGCATAGAGGACGGACGCGCTGCTTGTCCAAGGCGTTCGGACGAAGGCTGGCTCTACCAGCCCGGAAATCGAGCACTCGAAGAGCGGCGAGACGGAGCGGCGCAGCGCCGCCTCCAAGTGGGGGCAGGGACGGCCGCCGAACTGTCGTCGGCCAGCGAAAAGACTAGAGTGCTCTTCATGGCGGGGATGACGACCGCGCAGAACACCCTTTCCGACCTGCGCATCTGCACTACCGGCGGACTGCTGCAAAATCCGCGCCGCAAGCCTGTCGGACCACCTGCCTGACCTGCAGCTTTACCCTGGGGGTCGGCTCATCACCCTGGAGGGATCGCAACTCGTGCAGGTAGTGGGCCTCCTTGAGGCTGCCACCGGTCGGCTCATCACCCTGGAGGGATTACAACCGGCGTCCATGACAAGGTCTTCAAGATCAAGGAAATCGGACAGCTACACCTGAGCGGTATAAGAGAACGTCGTGATCTAAGAGTCTTGACCCATCGCGCCGCGACGCGTGTCCGCCGTTCTTACGCTTCTATGCTTCGCACGACCAGGTACAACCGACGCTTCCGCGCGTCGCCTGGCCGCAGGGGGCCCTTTCAACCCCACGCCGCCGGGTCGCTTGCACATGGTCTCCTGCCTGATTGATCGCATCACCTCGTATGCGCTGCGTGGCACGGCACCTTCACGAGGCTGCTCAAGCGAGTGTCTGATCCACTTGACGCTTGACGCTCCTGTTAGGCGGATCGCGAGTCCGCGCCGGGGCCTCTCGGCCATGGCAGGCGGCCTTCCTGGCCGGTGCGGGGCTCCTGCAGGAGATCGGGGCTCTCCCTTCACTTATCCAGAACGCCCTACCGATCCCAGCAGCCCACGCTAGTATCAGCGCAGTGCGTAACCAGCATTGTGCGTTGCGTATCGGGAGGATCAAGGAAAGGGGCGAGTTCGGGCGGCGGCGGCGCACCGACGCATCGCTTCGCACTCGCCCCTTTTCATCGACGGTGATGAGGCGTGAACCTGCCCGCGACAGGCACCTGAACAAGATCGTCGATCGGCCGCATATGTCTCATCCCGCGCTGTGATCCGACTAGAGCTCGGCCGAACAGCGGCCACGGCTGCCGAGTCGTGGACATGCAGACGAGAGCATGCGGCGCCACTTCGACCCTGCGGACGCCCGCGCCCGCATGCCCGGACCAAGAAGGAATCCGGCATCGCGTCCATCACCTACGCCGAGGCCCTTGAGGTGGCACTGTGCTTCGGCTGGATCGACGGGCAGAAGAGCAAACTCGACGACGAGTACTGGTTGCAGCGCTTCACACTACGCAGGGCCAAGAGCAAGTGCGAAAAAGCCTGAGACGCGGGCAGCGCGGATCGATAAGTACGTCACCATGCTGCGAGAGCAGTAGAAGATCTACCCTTGACCCCGAAGGGCGGAAAGCGAAGTCAAACGGTGGCCTGCCAGCCGCAAGGTCGCATGTGGGAAGGGGTACCGCTCGTTCGGGGAGCTCGAAAGCGCCGCGCCGAGCACCCCTTCTGACCTGCGCATCTGCACTACAGGCGGACTGCTGCAGAATCCGTACCGTGAGCTTGTCGAATTCCTTGTCGGACCTGCAGCTTTACCCTGGGGGTCGCTCATCACCCTGGAGGGATTGCAACCCGGGCAGGCAGCCTTGTTAGCACCCCGCACGTGCAGCCGTCCGTCCCGCTGACGGCGGCAGGGGCGGCTGTCGAAGGGGATGCCGTCGAAGGTGCCGGACACGGATTGGTGGGTGGAGAACGCCGCCCACGTCAGCGTCACCTCGTGGGTGCGTCCGCCGGTCTTGGCGTGGAGTGCGGCGGTGGCGTGGCCGTCCGCTGACAGCTTGATGTGTCCGCTGACCTGCAGGTCGCGTACGAACCGCACCTCGTGAAGCAGGACGTCCTCGCCGAAGGTGACCTGGCCGCCCCGCAGCCCTGGCTCGTTCGGTACCCGCGCATAGACCGTGCTGTCGGGGTTGCGGCGGGCGGTGGCGTCCGCGGCGGTGGGGAAGGTGGCCGCGAGCACCCGCCGCTGGGTGGTGCTGAGCCCGCGGGTGGGGTACGGCGGCACGTCCTCTACGGTCTGGGGGAAGGCGCCGAGGGCACGGTAGGTCTCGCCGGTGCACTTCTGGTCGGTCACCTGCTTGGTGGCCAGGAAGGTGCGCAGCATGCCGCGTACGCAATCACCCATCGGGGAGGCGGGGGACGTCAGTGCGTGCGGCCCGAACGGGACGCGCACGACGGTCACGTTCGGAAAGGCTCGCAGAGAGCGGGCCACTTCGGTGGGGCTGTTCATGTCCAGCTCGCCCGCCATCACCAGGACGGGCACGGCGGGCAGCGGCGTCCGGGCGGACGCGGCGGGCTATGGCGTGGCCTCTGCCAGTCGATGCAAAGCTGTGCTCGGCACCGCCGTCCTGGCCGCAGGGCTGATCGTGAGCCCGGCCGCCGCGGCGCCGGCCGCCGCCGACACCGACCCCAGCGTGTTCACCCGGAAGCGCGCCATGACGGCGGGCGACTGCCGCATCAGCCCGGGCGCCACCTGGACGCTGGATCCGGACGGCACCGCGCGGCTCGACGCCAAGGTGTCCAGCACCTCGGGTGATGACGCATGGCTGATGTGGACGTACCTCCTGGACGAGGACGGCGCGGTCCTCGGCCAGATCCGGGTGGCGGGCGGCAGCAGCACCAAGTTCGTCAAGAACCTGCCCAACGCCTACTGGACCTACCGGTGGCGCGCCAAGGGACAGTTCGACCGCGACCTGTTCGACCTGGTCGGCTGGATCAGGCTGAGCCGGCACTGCTGACCCCGGCCTCGTCGACTCCTGAATACAGGTGATGCGCATGACCCGATCGAGCCGCCGGCTCGCTCTGGCCGTGGCGGGGGCGGCGATCGCGGCCAGCGCGGCGACCACCGTCGCGTCGTACGCCTCGGGCGCGTACGTGAAGTTCACCGGCGTCGAGTCGACGGACCTCAGCCGCTGCTCGAACGGCGCGGACACCTCCGCCCCGCCTGCGCCGCCTTGGCCCCGTCGAGGATGCCGGGCGGAAGCGAGGCCGCGGTGTCCCCGCCGTTGGCGAGGTATCCGTCGCCGAAGTACCACCGGTGGTCGCCGCTGCCCAGGCCCTGCCGTACCAGCTCGCGGGCGAGATCGGCGGTCTCGGTGAAGCCGGCGATGACGATCGCGTCCGGCTCCCACGCCTTGATCTTCTTCACGTCCTCGGCGTACGTCTTGGCGGCGGCGTCGTACGTCTCCACCCGCGCCGGAACCTGTAGCGCGTCGCGGACGTGCCCGCTCAGCGCGGCGCCGTAGGCGTCGCCGCGGGCGAGGATGCCGACCCGGCGGGCGCCGTCGGCCTCGATGAGGTGGGCCAGGAGCCTGCCCTGGTTGGCGTCGGGGCCGGCCATGCGGAAGATCAGGCCGTCGTCGTCGAGGCCGGTGAGCCGGTCGGAGGCGGCGGTGGGGGAGATCTGCACGACGCCGGCGTGCTTGACGTGATCCGCTATGGCCAGGGACATCGAGGACGTGACGGGACCGACGACCACGTTCGCCCGCTGCGCGAGAAGCCGCGTCAGCGCCGGGATGACGTGGCGGTCCGAGTCGCCCGAGTCGGTCTCGATCGCCGCGACCGGCCGGCCGTACACGCCGCCCGCCGCGTTGATGTCGGCGACGGCGAGACGCACGCCCGCGGCCATGGGACGGTTGAAGAACTGCAGCCCGCCGGTCTTGGGCACCAGCGCCCCCACCCGGAACACCCCGTCGCCGCCCACCTGCGCGCTCGACGTCGGGCCGGCCGACAGCGTCCCGACGGCGGCCACCAGCGCGAGGGCGCTGAGGACCTTGACGTAGGTCCGCTTCGAGGGCCTCCGGCGAGGCGTACGGTCCTCCTCCACCGCCTGACGCCGTCGGCCTGCCTCGCCGGGGGCCCGATACCCGCGGCTCATCTGAGCCGCTGTCCAGCGCCTGAAGCCGCTTGACCGCCTCCGCCGCCTGCCGGTCGGCGCTGCGCGCACCGGCCATGCCCAGCAGCAGCTCCCGGTACGCCGCCCGCCACGCCTCGCGATCGCCCAGCGCGGCGGGCAGCGGGCGGCCCGCCTGCTGCGCCACGTACAGACACGTGTCGACGAACAGCTCGAGGTGCTCCTGCTGCGGGCACACCGGCCGGGTCTCGCTGATCATCCCGGCGATCGTGCCGCGCTTCAACCGCTCCGGATACGCGCCACGACGCCGCCGCGGCGCCGCAGCCCGGCCCATCCGAGACCTCCGCCAATCCGCCTGGGCGGCACCCCTCCGCACCGACCCGGTAGCCCTCGATCTGCTCATCTTCGCCGTCTTCCGCGCACGGCGAGGCACACCGGAACGTGACATCCCCGCCGCCTCACACCAGCCGATGCGCGGCACGTGTTCCTGACCTTGACCCCACTTGTCGTCGCCGCAGGTCTGGACTGGTGCGAGGCGGAGCCGACCCTCGCCTCGGCGGTGTCCCGAGGCTAGAGTGCCATCCATGGCAGTGCGGATCGCCGGGCGGGCACCCCTCCTGACCTGCGTATCTGCACTACCGCCGGACTGCTGCAAAATCCGCGCTTCAAGCCCGTCGACCCACCCCTGTGACCTGCGGCTTTACCCTGGGGTCCGCTCATCACCCTGGAGGGATCGCAACGCCGGCTTGCCGAACGGCTTGAACCCCGCCGCCCTCGTCCGCTCATTACCCTGGAGGGATCGCAGCGCCACCAACTCGGCGACACCTACCAGACACTGATCCGCTCATCACGGTGACCAGCAGCGAGTGGGAGGAACTGGCGGCGTTGCGGCGCGAGAACCGGCGCCTGCACGAGGACGTCGACATCCTCAAGCGAGCGACGGCTTTCTTCGCCAAACAGACCCGGTGAGCGTGCACCCGTTCATCGAGGCGGAAGAGCAAGGCGGCCACAGCGTCAAACGCGCCTGTGAGCTGCTGGGAGTCTCCCGTGCCGCCTTCTACGCCCGCCGCAATGCCACCCCCGGCCCGCGCGCAACCCGCGACGCCGAGCTGGCCGAGCAGATCGCCCGGGTGCACGCCCGCTCCCGGGGCAGCTACGGCGCGCCCCGCGTGCACGCGCAGCTGAGGCAGGACGGTCAGCGGTGCGGGCGCAGACGGGTGGCCCGGCTGATAGCGCGCGCTCGGCCTGGCCGGCCGCTACAGGCCCCGCCGGCAGACCACCACCATCCCCGACTTACACGCCGGCGCGCGACCGGATTTGATCGAGCGCGACTTCACCCCCGACCCGGCCGGGCTCGATGAGCGCTGGTGCGGCGACATCACCTACATCCCCACCGGGGAAGGCTGGCTGTATCTGGCCACCGTCATCGACATCGCCTCCCGCCGCGTGGTCGGCTGGGCGACCGCCGATCACCTGCGCACCGGCCTGGTCGCCGAGGCCCTGCAGCAGGCCTGCGCCCGCCGCCGCCCGGCCGGACCGGTGATCTTCCACTCCGACCGCGGCTGCCAATACACCAGCGCCGACTACGCCCGCCTGGCCGCACAACTCGGCGTGCGGCTGTCGGTCGGGCGCACCGGCCAATGCTGGGACAACGCGCTGGCCGAATCGTTCTTCGCCACCCTCAAAGGCGAACTGCTCGACCTTTGCTCCTGGCCCACCCGCGCCGCTGCCCACCACGCGATCTTCGAGTACATCGAAGGCTGGTACAACCTCCACCGCCTCCACAGCAGCCTGGGCTACCGCAGCCCCGCCGACTACGAGACCACCGCCACTGCTTGACCACCCCAACGACGGTGTCCGCCACAACGGAGAAAGCTCAGCGGGAGCGCGCCGGCAGAGTCACAGAGCCATTCAGCGGTCCGTGAAGAGGGCACATGATCGGCAGGCCGCTGCCGTCGAACCCCATCACGCTGCTGCTCCTCCGTCAGTGACGACTCGTCCATCTGTACCTGGCGAGGGGGAGAGGGACCGCGCCGCTCCCCTCGAGGAAGGACGGTGATGTCGCTGCGGCGTTGGCCAGTCGTCAGAGCAGTGTGGTCTGCCAGACCAACCAGCGATGCGGCGATCTTGGCCGTCTTCGGCATATAGGCGGCAGTTTGAGGATTCTCCAGAAATATTCGGGGCTCGCAGGTAATACTGGGCCACGTTCGGCATGGACACCTAGGAGGGGTTGAATGCGGTTTCGGGTGGATATTGCGACCGATGCGACCGTTATTCCATGGAAAGACGTTCATGGCCCGGCTCGAGCGGTCATCTATGATTTGATCCGGAGCCAGGATCCCGAGATCGCTGAGGAGCTGCACAATGTCGGCTGGAAGGGCGGCTCCTTGCGGCCGGTGGGCATTTCTCCGCCGCTGTTCCCTGATGCGCGACCAGGTCGAGGCATCTATGCGACCGCCCCGAAGGGCGCGATCTCGATGGGCTCTCCAGTACCTCGCATCGCGGCATGCCTGCTGGCAGCGGTGGCGGGGCGACGCGAGATCCGCTGGGGCTCAGTCGTCCTGTCGGTGGTCGGCGTCCAGCTGGAAAGCAGCGCGAACCATTCGGACGGAGTTGCGGTCTTCGATGCGGTTTCGCCGGTTTTGGTGAAACATGATGGCATGTACATTCTCCCGGACGACGAGAATTTTCAGAAAGGGCTGGCGCACAACATCCGGCACAAGGCGGATCTCCTCGGTCTCCCGTCCGACGTAGAAGTTGAAGTCCTGGAATCCGGCCCGCGCCGTCGTTTTGATGTCGCGAAAGGGTTTCGCATTGGCGCCACGGCGCGCATTCGTGTGACCGCGGCACCCCAGTTGCTGGATGCGATATACGAGTGGGGGCTCGGCCTGTCCACCGTGGAAGGATTCGGGTGGATCAGGTAAGCGTCGTCCGGTCCCCGGCATCGCCGTTACGCCTCACCGGGCACCCCCTGCAGCGCTGCGGAGCATGGGCGGTGGCGACGCTCGCCGGTCGCGAACGGGTCGAGGACGTCACGGACGAACAACTCGAAGGCGTCATCAAGCGGATCGTGGACGACGCGGTCGAGTCAGCGACCGCGAGCCCGGACATCGGCGCGTACGACTGGTGGAAGATCCTGTTCGCGCTCTACCCGAATTCCAAGCTCACCCACAACAAGCGCTCAAAGGACCGCGCGGTCTTGAGCCGCGAGGCCAACCAGCTGTTCCTTCCCGACGACGCCGAAGGACCCGGCCGGGCCTGCACGTTCTGCGGGCAGTGGTGCACCACGTTGTGGTCGAAGATGACCCTGCCGTTGTTCGACTCGAACCGGTCGCTGAACACATTGCCAACCGGGACGGCAGGCTGGGCCCGTGTGCCGGGGCTGCCGCGTGGCGCTCTGGGCGCTCCCGTACGGCGCGTGGGTCACGGCGGGCTCGGCGACGGTGCTCATGTGCGACAACCCGCAGGTTGAGCGCCACTTCACCAGCCAGAACGTACGGTGCGCAGCCCGCATCCGTCAGACCGGGTTCAAGGGGTTGCCGACTGAGGCGGGGTTGGAGAGATCTGCGACGGGCTATGGAGCGTCGGAGGACGGCGGTCGACGGGGCGGCGGCTGTCGGCCGGGTGATCTTCCGCGAGCGGGAGCAGCCGGATCGTCTGCTGAGGGCGCTACGAGCGCAGGTCAGGGGCCGGGAGAAGGTCTCACGGCACAGGTTGGCGAGGTGGCAGGCCCCTCGCCATGGTGGTCGCGTCTGTGAACGCGATTCGAGTGATCTGATCCCGGTAACGACCCTATGTCCGGATAAAACGAAGCCGGCGCCGGTTACGGCTGGTGAGCTGAGCGGTGAAGGAGTAGGCGGACCGGAGCGTGGCCAGGGGCTGCGCGGCTGCGGCCGGATGCGCAGCGTCGGCAGCCTTCGTTTGTTCACCGCAGGTTGGCGCTCGGTTTGACGCCGAGGTGGGCGAGGAGGTCGACGATCATCGCCTCGTACAGAGGCTCGGGATCGTCGAAGGCGAAGGCGAGGTGCCTATGGGTGGCCATGCAGAGGATGCCGTAGATCTGCCGCCAGCAGTAGATCATCATGTAGGCGACTCCGAGCGGCAGGCCGGGTTTGACCGACTCCCGATAGATCTTCAACTGGGGGATGAGGGCTGGAGGGATCTCGTCGTCAGCGGGGTATCTCAGCTGACCGCTCTGAGCGAAGCGGACGAAGAACTCGCCGAACAGATCGCCCAGGGACTGCAAGATCACCGTGGGCATGCCTGCCTCGGCTTCGGCTATGGCGGGGTAGTGGGCACCCATAAGGAGGCTGAAGCCGGCGGCGTTGGCGAGGGTCCAGGTCAGTACGGCCCGGGTGGCCGCGTGCATCTGCGCGGCGACGTCATCGCGATCCTGGCGCTGCACGGCTGCTTCGATCGTGTCGGCCAGGTCGGCGGTGAGGTCGTCGTAGACGGCACGTATGAGCCCCTGCCTGCCGTCGAAGTATCTGTACAGCGCTGGAGGGCTGACACCGAGGCGTCGCGCTACACCGGTAAGGGTGAGACCGTCGACCCCATGGGTGGCGATGTGCTCCCGAGCCACCGCTTTGGCATCCCTTATGAGTTGTTCACGTAGTTTCACGCGTCTTGGCATGGTTGCGGATGTCGTGTCGTTATAACGGTCTTCCACTTATCCCTCTTACGGGCTTCTGTGTTGCCGCATGGATGAAGGAGGGCTGTCCGATTCCGTCGTTCCGCTTGCGCTAACGGTAATTCATGGAGTTAATGGTCTTCACTCGATTGCGGCGGCTGGCTCTCTCGGCGTGGCCATGATGGTTCATATTGGGCTGCAATCGGCAGTCTTCGTGGTGTTTTGTCCAGTTCTGCGAGTCTGCGTTTTGTGGGAGATGCGTCTGTGGCGTGCACAGGTGAAGAGGGACAGGACCTGGTGATCGTCACGATTCCAGGTGTCCAGCGGTTCGTGGCCGAATCGCGGCGAACTGCAGACCTGTTCGCGTCCAGCGAGATCATGTCGACGTTGGCGGCGACGATGGTGAACTCGGCGCGCGAGGCCGGCGAGGTGGTGCTGCCAGGTGTTACGGGCGAAGCCGCCGGCACCCCGAACCGAGTGGTCGTCCTCACGCCCGCCGGCAGCGGCAGGACGGTCGCGCAGAAAATGGCAGATGCCGCTCATGAGCGCTGGGAACGTCTCCGAAAGAGGGCTCAAGCCGCGCCTGTCGTGGGCTTTCCCGATGTGCAGTGGGTCGTGGTGCCACCGATGGAGGAGGGTTACGACGCGCAGTGGCGTTGTGCGCAGGACCTCCTTGGACGGCGTAAGCGCATCAGGAACTTCACCTTCGCCCCCGTAACGGCCGAGCGGATCTGCTCACTCAGCGGACGCTGGCCGGCCGACCGCATCCACGCCGACGGTCATGCGAAGCCGGGGGAGTACCTCTCGAGCATCGGCTTGATCAAACGCTTCAGCGGCGGCCAGGAGAAGTTCCCGTCCACATGGTCGATCGCATCTGCGCCGTACCGGCATGCGCTGAGTGAGCTCGCCGAGACCGACGCTGAGTGTTCGAAGGAGATCGCGGAACTGCGTGAGGTGCTGGGACACCTGGACGAAGTGGTACGCCAGGCCCAGCAGGGAAGCCGAGGCCACAAGGGCTTGCCGGGTATTGCCCGGCTCGCCGGTGAGAACAACGCGGAGTGGCTGCGGTCGGTGGAAGGCGCCTGGTGTGCGCCCGAGACGTGGAACCCTGGCAGGTTAAGACGCGACTACGACTTGGCGGTGCGCCCTGACGAGACCTGGTGTGAGCTCGGACAAGACGCTGCGAATGCCCTGAAAAGGCGAGCGGAAACGCACAAGCTGCCGCCTCTCAGCCCCTATCTCGCCGTGCTGGCGCAAGACGCCGACGAAATGGGCAAGACCCTCGGCGACCGCGACCGCGCGATCGGCTCCTTCCGTGACTGGCACCAGAAGGTGTCGGCTGCCTTGGGCGAAGCGGGCAAGCAGCAGCGAACGGCGATCGAAGACTGCCGCGGAAGCGTCGTCTACGCCGGAGGCGACGACCTGCTCGCACTGGTGCCCATGGCCACAGCACTCAAGGCGGCCCAGCGTTCAGCGGAGGTGTTCGGGACCACGCTGCAGGGTGTGGTGACCGGACAGACGCCGACCGTGAGTACGGCGCTGGTGTTCTTCCACGTCTCCTTCCCCTTGCAGTCGGCGGTTGCTGCAGCCCATCAGTTGCTGGAGGAGGCCAAGGATCGTGCCCGTCCCGGGCTTGCGGTGGCGGTTCAGCGTCGCAGCGGTGAGCGGGTGCGGTGGGTAGCGCCGTGGCGGCTGAAAGACGATACGGCGCTCGCCCACGTGGACGCCCTCGTCCAGGCGATGGGCAGCGCCGGGACGCTGTCGCCTGGCCTGGCGATCGGGATGGAGCGGGATGCCGCCGAACTGGCCACGTTGACGCCTGACTGGCTGGAGCGGGAGCTGCGACGTCGTGCAATACGGCAGGGCATGCCGGAGGAGGTCGGCCCGGCGTTGCACGCCCTGTGTGTGCGACGCGGGGACCGCGTCGAGCTCCCGGTCGACGCGCTGCTGGTGGCACACTTCCTGCGCGGGGGAAACCGGTGAGCGGCGAACGCTGGCTGGTCATCGAACCGCTGGACACCATCATCATCCGCGACGGCCGCGCCTTCGACGCGGGAGTGAACACCCAGGCACGAGCCGTCCTGCCCAGCCCGACCACCATCGCGGGGGCGGTCGGCGCAGCCTACGGGGCTCCTCCCGGAGCCGGCCGTGATCCCAAGGCGCGAGGAAGCGTGCTGCCCGATCGGGTGCAGGGGCCGTTCGTCGTGTCCCCGGCCGGCGACAGTTGCTGGGAGACGCACTGGCCGCTTCCGCTGGACGTCGTCAAAGTGAGAAATCGGCTCCAGCGCCTGAAACCCCGCCACTCGCAAGCCTGCACCGATCTGGACGACGAGATCAGTGCGTACCTGGCCGACGAAGAGGACAGCGAGCCCGGGCAGGGCTGGTGGGACCGCGAGTCGCTCACGTCCTACCTGCGCCACGGCGAGGTGGACTGGCAGCCCAGCATCTTCTGGACGGACAGCGAGCGCCACACGCCGTGGAGGGTGGAACGCCGGGTCGGCCTGGCACGTACCAAGGAGAGAACGGCCGCAGAGGGGATGCTGTACACCGCTGAGCATCTGCGCCTGGCCGACGGGCACGGGCTGGCGGCGCGCTGCATCGGCGGACCGCAGGACCGGCACATCGTGGACGTGGTCAACTTCGGCGGGCGCGGACATCGCGCCCAGGTTCACGAACCGAAGCAGGTGCTCATGCCCGAATCCGCCGACACGTTCCCCGACGGACGCATGGTGTTGTACCTGGCCGCACCCGCGATCTTCCCGGGCGGTGATTGGAAACCGGTGCTTCCGGGCGCGGAACTGGTGACGGCGGCGGTCGGACCGGCGCAGGTGATCACCACGGTCACCGCCTCGGGCGGGAAAATGCACGGCGGGCGGCTGATGTGGGCGGTCCCGGCCGGCAGCGTCTATTACCTGCAGTTCGCTGACGAAAACGCCGCGAAACGGGCGGCAGAGCAGCTTTATGACGAACCCCTGGAACAGGCGGAGGACTGGTTGAGGACAGCGGGATTCGGTTTCGCGTTCGCCGGGCGGTGGTCGTGGTGAGGGCACTGCTGTTCCTCTACGCGGAAACGCCGGTGCACGCGGGAGCCGACACAGGATCGGGCGTGGTGGACCTGCCGATCCAGCGCGAGGTGGCTACCGGACTGCCGATCATCAAGGGGGAAAGCCTCAAAGGCGCATTGCGCGAACGTTTCCGCGACGACGAGTTGTGCACGGAGATGTTCGGGTCCGACGTGACGCAGCCCCGTGAACAGACACGGCCTGGTGCGGTACGGGTGCACGAGGCGCAGCTGGTCGCCTTCCCGGCGCCGACGATCAAGGGCACGTTCGCCTGGATGACATCACCCGTGGCGCAGGCCAGGCTCAACCGCAAAGCGGTCCTGGCGGGACTGTCGCTGCCGGAGGCACCCCAGGTACCCGGCCCGAGGTGCCTGGTGACCCAGAAGAGCACGGCCAAGCTGGTGGTGGGCCCATACGTGGTCGACAGCCAGCACAGCGAAGAACTCGGAACGTGGGCGGAGCAGATCGCCGAACGGGCGCTGCCTGACCATGACTTCTTCCGGAAGAAGTTCGCCGGCGACATGATCAACGGCGGTGACGAACTGCTAGCCGCAGTCAGCCGGGAATGCGCGCCCGTGGTGGCCAGGGTCCAGCTGAACGGCGCAGCCGAAGAACCGACGAAGACCGTACGCCATGGACCCTTCTACAGCGAGTACCTGCCAGGCGAGAGCCTGCTGGCGGCGCTGGTGGAAGGCAGGTCCGAGCACATGGAAGTGCTGGCCAGGCTGGACGGCCAGGTGCTGCGGGTCGGCGGGGACGAGAGCATCGGCAAAGGACTGATGTGGTGCCGGCTGTGGAGGGCTGATGGCGCTGCAGCGAGTTGACCACGATCTTGCCGCTGACGCGATGCGGGCATTGAACAAGATCAGAAAGGACGCGAACGGCAACGTCTCGCCAGAGGTGCTGACGAGATTGGCGAGCCTGCCCGCAATGCTCCGTACCAGCGGAGTGCTCCCGTCACTCGCCTACTACACGGCCAAGCGAGGGACCGAGAATCCGCTCGAGAAGGCGTACGACGTCGTGGGCACGGAGCTGCGCGCTCGAATCTGTGCCGTACTCGGCTGGGACGAGGCCGGGCGTCCGTCCCTCGACCTTGACTTTCTCGATCGGCTCACGCAGCACCTGAGAGGGCACCCAGCGGACACAGCCCTGCTGTCAGCGCGGTTGGAGCAGTTCGCCGTCTGGCTGAGCCGCCTGGCCGAGGCTCTCGAACGAGAGCAGGAGGCGGCCGCAGCGCAGGAGCCGCAAGATGCTTGAGCTTTTCGGCCCGTTGCGGGAGTTCTTCCCCGTTGACGCGCCCGGCAGGCTGCCCGCACTGTCGTCGGCGAACGGGCGGCTGATCCTGCACCGATCAGCGGTGATCAAGACTGGTGATGCTCCCGAACTGGTCGATGACCCGCTGTACAAGGTCGCTGCGGCCTACAACCTCGGCCAGGGAGAAGAAGCGGGTATCAAGGCATGCGAGCTCGTCGCCGCCGTGGCCCGCCGCCGGGCCGACGCCGTGGCTTCGGCCTCACAAGGCCGGTACGTGTCGATCGAACTACGCGTGCAGGGCGCTTCGGTGACAGGTACGGGCTCAGGCGGCGTCCATGACGTGGGAATCGAGCTGGACAGCACCTATGGCTGGCCCATCCTGCCCGGAAGCTCCCTCAAAGGCGTGACCCGGGAGTACGCCCGCCGGCACGGGAAACCCATGACGGACATCTTCGGTACCGACCCGGACGCCGACAAGCCTCAGCCAGGCCGGGTGACGTTCTTCGACGCGCTTCCCGGCCCTGCGGGGGTAGAGGTGGTCGAACACGTCCTCACCCCGCACACGCGGGGGTATCGCAGTAACGCTCCCGCGGACGGGCCCGTTGCTCCTGGGGAACACATCAACCCCGTCCCCGTCCCCTTTCTTGCCGTCGAACGAGGCTCTTTCATCGCCTACCTGGCCGGTCCGGAGCCACACCTGTCGGATGCGGCCTGCCTGCTCCGAGAAGCGGTCAACGACCTGGGCGTCGGGGCGAAGACCGCGTCAGGATACGGCTATCTGGAGGTCGTCACGTGACGGTATACGTTGTGCCCTGCGGGATATCCGTTCTCGGGGCATGGGACAGGAGAGACAGCCCTGCCCCTCCTGTCGGTGCGAAACTCCGGAAAATCACCGATGCGCTGGAACGGTGGGCCACCGAGACTCCGCTCACGAGCCATGAGAGGGACCGGATCCCGGACGCGGACGTCATCAGCTCCGCCATGGCCATGTGCGACCGTGCGGCCAGGGACGCGAAACTCCACGACTGGCCCGCGGAGATCTGCGCGGAGACCAGTACGCTGAGCCAGCGAGGACTGGTCCGCCTGACCAGTCGTGACCAGCGCGTCATACTGCTCGCCTCCGACACCCGCAAGGGGATCTCGGCCGCGTTCTGCGTGGCCTACATGATCGCAGCAGGCGACGGCAAACGGATCCGATACCTCTCCGGGCCCACGTCCGAGATCGAAGCCAGCGAGTTCCGAGGCGTGATCCATCCAGGAACGGTCACGATCGTCCGACTGCCGGGGCTTCCGCATGACCTCGATCAGGCGGTGGGAGCCATCGGCCATGTCCTGCGAGCAGCGCACCTGCTCAATGAGCCCTTGGAAGTGCACCTGACCGGCGGGTTCAAAGTAACGCTGCTGCACACCCTGGCCATGACCGAGATCGTGCACTCGATGGCCCCGAAAACAACGTCCGCCTGGTACACCTTCGAAGACCACAACGGCGGTGCGACCAGGATCAACCTGCGTCACTTCCCCGAGCCCTTCCCGAAGCTCATGCGAGCCGAACTGCTGCGGGTCAAGAAAGGCCACCCCCCGAGCAACGACCTGAATCCCTTCCATACCGGCGTCGCCTGGGAACAGGACAGCTCCGGCTGGAGGCTCAACGACTTCGGACGTGGTTACCTGGCCGTCCTCGGCGAAGAGGGAGTGTCCGGTAACAACGACGGTGCGCGATGAGCGCGCTCGCCGACCTGATTCGCCTGCCGGGCGAGACCTGGGACGATCACGAGCCCGTACCGGAACTCGCCAGCGGCACGGATCTCAGTGACGCCTTGCTGGGCCCTTCGTCCGATCAGCGGATCGAGGCCTGGCGGAAGGTGTTCGCCGGCCAGACAGGCGGCGCTCTGTGGAGGTTCTTCGCCTTTCACCCCGGTCACGCGGCACGTGCGTTCCGTGTCCGCGACGAACCGTGGCAGATCATGGTCGAGGAGGAACCTCATCTGCTCCGCTGGCGTACGTACGTCGAAATATACGAGGCCTGGTACGCGCTCGCGATCAACAAGGAAGTACCCGTTCTCGTCGAGCGGGACGCGAAACTCGGCGCGGCCTTCCTTATACGGACCCGATGGCTTCTCCTCTCAGCTCCATTCCGTCAGAAGCTGATGGGCGAGCAACTGCTCGACTCGGGCATCGAACGAGCTCGGCAGGCGCGCGAAGAATGGCTGACGGTGCTGGAGAACATCCACGAGCACCCCAGCCTTGAGAGCCGCCTCAACGTCGAGGACGAGGCCATCGATCTCACCGCTGTGGAGATCAGTCAAGCCGCACTCGGCACTGGCCGCTCACCCGAAGACCCTCCGCGCGCCGGCATCGCCGGCACGGTCGTCACCCGCATCCTCCTGCCCCGATTCGCCTGGCACGCCGCACTGCGCGTCCTGTACCGGCTGCACGGAAAACGTCTTGCCCTCGGCATGTGCGCCGCGGCATTCATCCTCCTGCTCGCCACCGGGGCCGTACTGACCGCTGGCTTCGGTGTCTGGATGGACGGGTACACCGCCGGCGCCCTGCTGGGCCTGTGTGCATACGGCCTCATTGCCGTCTGGTCGGCGTTCGAACCTGCCTTCAGCTGGCTATGGCTGCTCCGGCAACCGGCCAGCTCCGCCGTGGGCCTGCTCGGACTGTCCGCACTCCATCCCGACTGGTGGTCCAAGTCCTCCAACGCGACGATCATCACTGCGAGCATCCTCCTGGCGATCGGCTTCGGATACCTCCTCATCGAGGCCGGAAATCATGGTGTTCCGCGCCGTTCCCTCGCCAGCCGGGTCGGAGCCGTCAGCGCCTTCGGGTTCGGTCACGCCGCGCTGGTGAGCATCATCGGCCTCCGCTTCGTGGTACCGGCCTTCAACGAGCACGCGGAAGGGGCCGGCGGCACGACGGTGAGCATCGCATGCTGGTGGACACCGGAAAAGTGCGCCCCCCTGCTCGACCCCGTGAATCCATGGGTGATGGTGCTGACCGCCACAGCATGGAGCTTCGTCTCAGGCGTCTTCCTGCAGATCCTCTGGGACGACCGGCCCATCACCGCGCCCCTTGCCCATGTCTCCTGGCGAAAGGCCGTCTGATGACCTGGCACTCCTTGCCGTTGTCCACGGTGACCAGGGCCTTCCTGGGCCGCTATCCCCGCGTCGGCATGCGATCAGGGCAGATGATGTTCCCGATCCCCAGCTTGCGCGGCACCCTCGCGTACTGGCTGCGCGCCCTGGCCGGCCCCTACGTCGGAGACGACATCACCGAGCTCTTGCGCGCCGAGGCCGAACTCTTCGGAGCGGCCTCGGACGGTTCGTCGCGTCCCTCGCGAATCCTGCTCCGCGGCAACAGGATCAACGTCGGCGCGCCGGAAGCCAAAGGAGATCTCGCCTACCTGATGGGCCCTGGCCTCACCACCGACCCCAAACCCCGCCAACTGCCCCCATGCAGCCTGCCACTCAAGGTCAAAAACGATGGCTCCGCCCTGCACACCGACCTGTTCCTGAGCGCACTGTGGGCGCTGCGCACGTTCGGCGGCATAGGCGCCCGCGCTCGGCGCGGATTCGGAACCCTGGCGTTCAATCAGTCGACCAGACTCGAGCTGCAGGCGTCCGCTTTCGATCGACAGTGGCTGATCCGGAACAGCCATACCGACCTTCCGCACGTGCTCGCGTGCGTCGCCGAGGCACTGAAGGAGCTGGGAATACGCAAAGGAACCTTCTCCGGCCAGCCGCATTATCCGTGCTTCGCCGAAGGGTGGTATCGCGTCGAAGACCATCCGATGAACATCCGCGGGCAGGACACGGACGCCCTTGCGTCCCTCGGAGAGCTGCTCAAAGCCTTCCGCCATCAAACAGACCCTCGCGGCAACGGAAAGCTCCCGAATACCGCCGGATACCGAGAGGTAGCCAGGCCGTATGCGAATGGGACTGCTCCAACAGGGGTGTTCAACGCCGGCGCGCTCGGTCTGCCTGTCGTCTACACCGTCCACGGCCACTCCGAGTCGGTCACCGTCGAACCCGTCACCGCCGATGGAACCCCGGCACGCCGTGCCTCACCCCTCTGGCTCCGAGTCACCAACGGCCGCGGTGGCTGGCTGCTGCGCTCCCTCGCCTTCCACGCCGAATGGCTTCCGGAGGACATGAAGCTTCGGGTCAAAAAGGGGAGCGGAGGCGTCGGCCGTCGACCTGCTCACGTTGAGAGACCAGATGAGGACGCTGTCAAAGCCGAACTTGATGACTGGTTCGCCTTCACCGCAGAGCACCTACAGAAGTCTGACAAGGTTCAGTGAGCCGCATGCAACGACCTTCGTACAGAAGCTATCGCCAACCGCCGAAAAGGGCTCGGATGGCGCATCGCATACCCGCAGGTCACAGGCTACATGTAACGCAGGGTCGCCATCCGCCACCCCTTCCGATCATTCCGATGGCTCGGCCCGCGCGATGATCTACAAACTGGCAGGTCGCCGACCTTAGAATCTGGCTGCCATCGCAAACCCCCGCCCGACTCCGAGGGCATGGCAGTGTGATCGCGCAGCGGTGTGCATACACGTAAGTTATGAGTGTCGCAGTTTCCGCCCGCTTTCAGGGGCGACACGATGGGCCTCATGTACAGTTTGAGGGGTGGAATATCAAGTGAAGGTGTTGGTGTTCCGGCTAAGAAGTGAAGAAGGTTGTGCGATAGATGCTCGCAAATTGCATGGCCTTGCATGTAACCTCTTCGAGGGAAATGGTGGTCATCGGTCTCAGGTGAAGCCTTTTGCCGTTTGGCCGTTGAGCCGGGAGGCGAAGGACCGTGATGAGACGATGACCCTTCGATGCACTTGGCTGCGTGACAGTGCGCTTCCGTTCGACCCCGCGGCACTGTCGACGGTTCGCTTGGGAGCGCGGATGTGCTCTGTGGTCGGATACGAATGCCACGAGGAGTCATTCGACTCGTTGGCCAAGAGGCCGGCGGTGGCTGACGCAGTCTTGACGTTCCTGTCGCCGGTGTTCTTTGCCGCGAACGGTCGGCGGAGTATCCTTCCGGATCCGCGACTCATCCTCGGGGGATACCGGCGGCGCTGGAATGAGGCGCTTCCCCCGGATTCGCCGTACTGGATCGAGGATGAGCTGTGGATGGCCACTCACCGGGCGACGGAGTTGCACTCGTACGATTTGCGGACAGTCAAGTGTGATGGCGGGCATGGCCACGAAGTGTCAGGTTTTGTGGGGATGGTTCGTCTTCGTGTGTTGTCGGACGAGGTCAAGGAGACCTTCGGCAGGCTTGTGCGTTTCGCGTCCTACTGCGGAACAGGGGCCCGCACCACGTACGGCTTCGGCGCCACGACGGTGACGTTCCTCGGGGGTCGGGATGGGTGAAATTACCGCCAGGGCGTTTACCGAGCAGAATCTTTTGAATGCGTGGCATGAAGTGCGGGAGTCGGCTCTTCAGGACGGGGAGGCTGGAGCGGAGGTCGAAAGGTTCGAGGCATCCGCAGCCAGAAAGATCAGTGGCCTCGCCGAACAACTCGCTGCAGGGACGTTCGAACCGAGTCCCGTCGTGAGGATTGAGATCGCCAAACCGGGGGGTGGGGTGAGAGCCCTCGGTGTGCCAAACCTGATCGACAGGATCGTAGAACGTGCGCTCCTCCCTGAGTTGAGTGCGCTCATCGATCCACTTCTGCTGCCGTGGAGTTTTGCTTATCGGCGCGGCATGGGAGTAAAAGATGCTCTCGCATGCCTGATCGAAGCGCGGGACGCCGGTGCCACATGGGTTGCTCGGGCCGATGTCAAGGACTGCTTCGATAGGATCCCGCGATGGGAGGTGCTACGTCACCTGCGAGAAATTGTGACTGATCCGGAAGCTGTTCATCTTGTCGGCAAGATGATGGATCGCCCGGTTATCGGTGAACGGAACAGGCGGAGCAACCGGGGTCTGGGTCTGCATCAAGGCAGTGTGCTCTCCCCGTTGCTCTGCAACGTTTATCTGAATAGATTCGACCAGGCGATGCTCTCCGCGGGCTTTCGAGTGATTCGGTATGCTGATGATTTCGCGATACCGGCAAAAAATCGGGTAGAGGCGGAGCGGGCGCTGACGGCGGCAAGTGATAACCTTGCGGATCTTCGCCTGGAGTTGAATCCGGAAAAGAGTCAGGTGGTTTCTTTTGACACAGGAGTTTCTTTTCTAGGCTCGACTGTCACCTCAACGACCAGTCCTGGAGTGGACGCACTGTCGCATCCCCTCGAAACGGTTGTATACGTCGATAAGGATGGTGCGCTGCTGCGAAGCAGGGGCGACAGAATGCTCGTGGAGCATCGTGGTAAAGTCCTGTTTCGGCTCAACTTCCGTAGAGTACGGCAGGTGGTTTGCACTGGCAGGGTTGGGATGACCACGCCGTTCCTGCGCAGGGCTCTGCGGTTGGGAATCGACCTGGTCATCATCTCGGATCAGGCCGGGCCGTCCGGACGGCTCACTTCACTAGACGTTACGGATCCGACCGTCCGCCGTGCCCAGTACCGCCTCGCTGGTGACCATCGCTTAGCCAGGGCGTTCGTCGATGGGAAGATCGCTAATATGCGGACAGCGCTACTTCGTGCTGCACGCCGACAATTGGATCCATTGCTCGGGGAAGTGGCCGAAAGGTTGGCGGCGATGCGCCTGCTCCTCTCTGATGCCGACTCCCTTGAGAAGGTCATGGGATACGAAGGAGCGGCCAGCCGAGAGTATTTCCGGGCCTGGCGCCATCTCTTCGGCGAAATATGGGATTTCGAGAGTCGGCAGCGCAGACCACCGCCTGATCCAGTGAATGCAATGCTATCCTTTGGCTACACTCTGCTCGTCAATGAGGCAATCGCCGCGTTGGAGATGGCCCGACTCGACCCGGCGGTAGGGTTTCTGCATCAGTCTCGCTGGGGCAGGCCCAACCTGGCTCTTGATCTCATCGAGGAGTTTCGTCCGGTGGTGGTGGACGCGGTAACGCTACGCTGTCTGAATACAGGCATCGTCAAGCCTGAGGATTTCGACGTTGCCCCGGATGCCGGTTGCCGGATGAACGATCGCGCCCGGCGCGCGTTCCTAGCGGCTTATGAACGGCGGATGCTGACGTTGTTCACCCACGAGGCCACGGCACGACGGGTTTCCTACCGCGTAGGCCTGAGCTTACAGGCGAAAGCTCTTGCCCGCACCATCTTGGACTCCAAGAGGCCGTACCGGCCCTTGAGATGGAAATGAATTGCACTACCTGATCTGCTATGACATAGCTGACGACAGCCGCCGCGATGATGTCGCGACGCTCCTATCGGGATACGGACCACGCGTCCAGCTGAGCGTCTTTGAGTGCGAGGCAGGCTCCAAAGCGGTCATGGCTGAACTCCGCAGCAAACTAGGCGCCTTGATCGATCCCGCCGAAGACCAGATCCGCATGTATCCCCTCGGAGATCGCTCAGCCCGCGGCCTCTTGGTGATCGGCGCCCGTACGATAGAGGAACGCCAAGACTTCTGGATCATCACATGAGCGGTACAGGGCCCGCAAAAAGCGCGCCAGGAGGGCTCGGTTGGCGCATCACAAACTCCCAGCTCACAGCCCTTAGTTCTCTTAAGGTGCCCTACAAGGGGGCACGCAGAGGATCGCGCGGACGAGGTCCGCGCATTGATCTTCATATGCCCAGGTCACCACCCCTAACTAATCCGAACCCTGACAGGCCGCCGCCCGATACCGAGGGCATAGAAACGAAGTATTTGACAAGCCTGCCCTCGATGTCGCCAAGCTGACAGGCCGCCGCCCGATACCGAGGGCATAGAAACTTCTGGTTCTTCAGAGAACTCCAATCAGATCTTGATCCTGACAGGCCGCCGCCCGATACCGAGGGCATAGAATGCGAACCGGTCACACTCGGCATTGCGGCCTCAGCCGACGGCAGCGGCGTGGACACCGAGACCTACCACCCCATCGCCGCCGATGACTCCAACCCGGCCATCGCGGGACGGGTGGCGGCACGTAAGGGCGGCATGACCATCAGAGACCGGCCGTTCCTGCTCGGCGTACACCTGACCCTCTGGGTCCCCGCCCCCGACGGCGAGAGGATCGCCGCGGCCCTGCGCCGCCCGGTTTGGGGCCTGTGACTGAGACGATCCCAGGACCTCGTCCAACGTCATCTCGATCCGCGACGCCACCCTTGAGCCAGCCGGAGAACACGCCGTACACGGGGCCTACCGGGACGGCGACCAGGCGGTCTGGCTGCACTCACCGACCGCCTCCGACGAGCAGGACCAGCAGCTGTCTCAGGTCCTGGCCAAGTCCGCCAGCGGATCAGGACTGGGCAGGCCGGAACTGCTGACCGAGCACAGCAGCACCGTACGCGACGCCGCACGGACCATCGCCGACCGCATCGGCTCACCCGGCGTCCTGGCCGCCCAGCCGAGGTTCTGGTCCTGGGTGGAGACCGCCGCGCTGCTGCACGACGCCGGCAAGGTGGCCGAAGGCTTCCAACGCCAGGTCCGCCCCGGAGGAGAAAAGTGGGGCGAACGCCACGAAGTGCTCTCCCTCGCCTACGCAGACCTGCTCACCCGCCACCTGGACCCGCACGACCGCAAGATGATCGCCGCCGGGGTCGCCTTCCACCACCGGCCGCTGACCTCGCACCGCGGTAGCGACCTGCGCTCGATGTACCCGCCGGTGGCCGATTGGGAGCGCAAGTTCGGCCGCGACCCCGCCCCCGTGCCGGGCCGTCCCCGCATCCAGATCCCGGTCCCTCGCCACCGAGCCTGGCTGGCCTGGCTGGCACGACAGCTCGCCACACCGGCGCCGGACGACGACCGTCGCCTGTGGGAGCTCGCCCGCGACGCCTTCGCCCGCCTCACCACCGACTGGACCAACCCGGTCAGCGACGAGGACGGCCTGGTCGCCGTACTGCTGCAAGGCGCCGTCACTCTCGCCGACCACTCCGGCTCCGCGCACGTCCCCCTGCAGACGCACATGCCCCTGCCACGCGACTACCTGAACCGGCTGCCCACGCCCTACCCACACCAGGAACAGGCCGCCGACGTCGCACAGCACCTCATCCTCGTCTCACCCACCGGCAGCGGAAAAACGAAGGCCGGCCTGGCATGGGCCTCCCGCCAGCTCGGCGACATGCCCGGCCGGCCACGCCTGGTCTGGCTCCTGCCGTACCGGGCCTCCATCGACGCCGCCCGCGACCGCTTCATCCACCACCTCGACCCGGCCCCCGGCCAGAAGCAGCCGGACATCGGCGTGCTGCACGCCACCGCAGCACGCACGCTGCTGGCCCGAGCCGTCGCAGAGGACTGCACACCAGGAGCCCACGACGCCCGCCGGGCCCGCGCCCGCGCCGGAGCGATGCGGCTGTTCAGCCAGCGCGTCCGAGTCGCCACACCCCACCAGCTCCTGCGTGCCGCCATCGCCGGACCCCGCTACGCGAGCGTCCTGCTCGAACAGGCCAACGCCCTCATGGTGCTGGACGAACTGCACGCCTACGACCCGAAGACCTTCGGCCGCATCTGCGCCTGCATGCGGCTATGGCAGCAGCTCGGCAGCCGGGTGGCGGTCCTGTCCGCCACCCTCGCCCAACCCATGATCAACTTGATTGAGGACACCCTCGGCTCCGTCGAGATCCGCCGCGCACCCTCAGGCACCGCGCCCACCCGGCACCGCCTCGTCCTCGACGACGACCCCATCGACTCTCAGACCAGCTTGCGGCGCGTCGGCCAATGGCTCGACGAGGGCCACAGCGTCCTAGTGATCACCAACACCGTCAACGCCGCCCAGCAGGTCTTCGATCGGCTCCACCACCCCGACAAGATGCTGCTGCACTCACGCTTCCGCGCCCGTGACCGCGCCGAGATCGAACGCCGCCTCCTCTGGCGGCATCCGGAACGCAAACCGGGAGAGACCACGCCCCGCGGCGGACTGGTCGTGGCCACCCAAGCCGTGGAGGTCTCACTCTGCCTGGACTTCGACCGCGGCATCACCGAACTGGCCCCGATCGAAGCAATCGCCCAACGCGCCGGCCGTATCAACCGGCGCGGACGCCACCCGGACAGCCCGGTCGAGTTCCGCGTCCACACCCACGTCACTCCCAACCGCCCGTACGAAGAAGGCGCACTGGACGCGGCACTGACCGCCCTGCGAACCGCTCCAGGCCCCGAGCTGTCCGAAGAGACCATCGACACCTGGCTCGGCATCGCCTACGCCACCGAATGGGGCCAGAACTGGGCCGCCGAAGCCCGACGCCACCGCGACGAGTTCCACCGGGACTTCCTCACCTTCCCCGACCCCTTCCACGACCGCCGCGAGTTCGCCGACCGGCTCGACGAAGCCTTCGACACCGTCGAAGTCCTCCTCCGGCAAGACCTCGACACCTACCAGGCAGAAGCCGACAAGGACCCCCTCCTCGCGGCCGGTCTCCTCATCCCCATCCACCACAGCCAACTGGCGGCCCTCCGCACCGCAGGACGAGCCGAGTACATCCACCGCCTATGGGTCGTCGACGCCGACTACGACCCGACCCTGGGGCTGATCCTGAACCCTCAGCCCGCCGCCGCCCCGGAGACCATCCTGTGAACGACATCGGCGGCGTCCACATCAAGTACCTGCTGCACTGCCCCCGCCAGCTCTGGCTCTACATGCGCGGCTACCGGCCGGAACGACGCAGCGACGCGGTCGCCTACGGCGAAGCCGTCGACGACACCACCTACACGCGCCGCCGCGACATCGACCTCGGCGAGGCGAAAGTCGACTGGGTCACCACCGGCGCCGTCATCCACGAGACCAAGTCATCCCGCGCCCCCGCGGAGCAACACGAGGCCCAAGTCCGCCACTACTGCCTGCTGCTGGAACGACGAGGCGTCACCGTCCAGCACGGCCTCATCCATTACCCGCTCATCCGCCGCACCGTCACCGTCGCCTGGACCCCGCAGGCCCGCGCCCTCGCCGAAGACACCGAACGCGAGGCACAGACCGTGATCGCGCAGCCGACGGCCCCGCCCAGGCTGGAGCGTTCCCGCTGCCGCGGCTGCTCCTACACCGACTACTGCTGGGGAGACTCATGACCGCCGCCTCCCGCACCTACTGGCTCACCCAGCCCTGCCGCATCCGCCGCGAAGACAACAGCGTCCGCATCGAACGCGCCGACCAGACCCCCGTACGCGTCCCCATCACCGACATCCGCGACCTGGTGGCCTTCGACCACGTGGACATCAACACCTCGGCGATCTCACTGCTCAGCCGCCACGGCGTCATGGTGCACATCCTCGACCACTACGGAAACTACGCCGGCGCCATCGCCCCCGCAGAAGACACCAGTTCAGCCCACGTCCTGCGCCGCCAGATCGCCCTCACCGGCACGGACGCCACACGCCTGGAGATCGGCCGAGCCCTCATCGCAGCCACCGCAGCGAACGTCCGCTGGGCCCTGGACACCGACCTCCTCGACGCCCCGCTCACCCGCCTGACGGAACAACTCGCCACCTGTCAGACCGCAGACCAGCTCATGGGCGCCGAAGGCAACTTCCGCCGCACCGCCTGGGGCGTCCTCGACACCCTGCTGCCCGCCTGGCTCCGCCTGGAAGGACGCAGCCGCCGCCCGCCCGCCAACGCCGGCAACGCCTTCATCAGCTACGCCAACGCCATCACCTACGCCCGCGTCCTCACCGCACTCCGATGCACACCCCTGCACCCCGCCATCGGCTTCCTCCACGCCGACACCGACCGACGCCGCAACACCCTCGCACTCGACCTCGCAGAACCCTTCAAACCGCTCTTCGCCGAGCGCCTGCTCAAACGCGCCGCCGCCCAGAAGACACTGCGCCCCGGCGACTTCGAAACCGACGTCGGCAACGCCTCACTCAGCCGAGACGGCCGCAAGAAAGTCTCCGAACTCATCCGCGCCGAGCTGGCCACAACCGTCCACCACCGAGCCCTGCGCCGCAAAGTCTCCTACGAAGAGCTCATCCACCTCGAAGCCCTCAAACTCGTACGCCTCTGCCTCGAAGACGCCCCCTACAAGCCCTTCCGGCCCTGGTGGTGATGATGTTCGTCATCGTCGTCTACGACACCCTCGCCGAACGCAACCCCGCCGTGCTGCGTACCTGCCGCCAGTACCTGCACTGGGTACAACGCAGCGTCTTCCAAGGCGAGCTGTCCAACGCCCAACACCGCAAATTCGTCAGCGCGCTCAAATCCCAGATCGACCCTGGCTACGACAGCATCCTCATCTACCGCACCCAGGGACCCCACAACATCCAGACCGACCTCATCGGCCAAGCCCTCGGCAACACCGACCCCGTCCTGTGACCACCCTTCTGACCTGGGCTCTTGCACTACCGTCGGACTGCTGCAGAATGGTTGCCAAAGAATCCACCCAACATGCCTCTGACCTGGGACTTTACCCTCGGGTCGCTCATCACCCCTGGAGGGATCGCAACCGCGCGACTCACCTTTCACCTCCGTCTCATCGGCAGGTCGCTCATCACCCCTGGAGGGATCGCAACATCCAGGTGCCCGGCGTGTTCTGCGACGTCGACGACGAGTCGCTCATCACCCCTGGAGGGATGAGCGAAACGATGGTGGTCAGCCAAGTAACAGCGCATCCTAACCAGAGCCGGTGAGCGGCTTGCTGGCGTTCACGTTCTACTGAACGGCGATCTACTCTCGGTCGGAAACGAACGCATCCCTAAGTCGAATGCCAACCGCCGCCGTTATTCTCGCCGAGCTTGGATCAGCATGTGGTCTTGCAAACGTCGAACGTTCGCAATGCGGAATCCTGCTGGAGGCAGCGGCCCACCTTGCGAGGAGGCGGCTCGGTCGGACAGTCGAACAAGCAGTTCATCAACTAGGCCGGCAGACGAGTACCGTTCGGCGGCTCCTCGTTCACCGAGCACGAGCAGGGATCGGACCCCCGAGGAGTAGAGAATCCGGAGCGTCTTCTCGGGTTCGTCCTGCGGCAGCTTGTCAGGCAGTACGAAGGTGTCGCCGTGCCCGCCCGGAACACCCTCCCGCAACCGCCCATCCTCACCGAGCACGGCGTCGTAACAGCGCACCTCAACGGGCGACTCCTCGCGGCCGTCCTCGGTATCGGCGCTATACGCCCATGTCACGTACGGAGTGCCTCGTCTCAGCGCGGTGAGCCAGGGGCGCAGCACCCGCTCGGCCTCGTCCTGCAGAACCCCCACTTCCACGTCCACTCCGGCTCGGCGCAGTTCGGCCACGCCACCTGCGCCGCGCGAAGTCGGATCGATCAAGGCGACCACCACCCGGGCGATCCCGGCCTCGATCAGCAGCGCTCGGCAGGCAGGGGCGAGACCTACATGGTTGCAGGGTTCCAGCGTCACAACCGCCGTACCGCCACGCGCCGCCGGCCCCGCTGCGGCCAAGGCATTGCCCTCTGCGTGTGCCTCGCCCTTGCGACGGTGAAAACCTTCGCCGGCCACATGGCCGCCTGCGTCGAGGATCACGCAGCCCACAGGTGGATTGGGGCTCGTGGTGCCGAGGCCCAGCGCCGCCAGGGCGATCGCACGTCGCATGGCGGCGACCTCTGTTTCGGAGGCCATCAGACCGCAGTCGTAGCGTTGAGCTCAGTTGAAAATTCCGCAGCCGGCTCCAGCTGAGCCTGGCGTGCAAGCTGAGGCGCGACCGAAGTGACCATGGAGAGAATTCTGGTCGATCCGTTGTCTTGAGCAACAGTCAGCGCTTGGATGGCCGTGTACGACTGCTGCTTCGGGTTCGTTTCTGCGGTCAGCGCGACCGGCAGCCCGGCATGTGCCAGACCGCCTCGGCGAGGCTGACCACTTTGGCGCCGTTGCCCTCTGACCGCGCCTGCTGGCTGCGCCGGAACAAGGTCCACGTCACCATTGGACGATCATCGGCCTCAGGGCCCACTCCATCGCGTGTCCCGTCCATAGACGGCTCGCCGCCAGATTTCCCGCGTCTTCGTACAGCCACGCCGCGGACTCGACGTACAACGCAGCGAGACGAAGAGCCTCATCGCGAAGTGGAGGACGGACATAGCGGAGGAACACCGTCAAGATGGTGATTTGCGTGCACACGTCGCCGAGAGCATGCCTCGGCCCAAGGAGGTCGTCCGTCCTGACGAGGGCGTGCCACTGCTCACCGAGATGGGAGAGCAGTTCCTCGGTGTGGCTGGCGGAGAGGCGTTGCACGCGGTGGTCCACCAACGGGTCGACAACCGGTACGGGCAGCTCCGGAGTGCTCACCGCTCTGGCCTGACCCCGAGCTGAAGATCCTGCTCCAGGCCGCTGCCCCGAGCGTTCTGGTACGAGCTGGACGAGTTCGCCGGCGGCGCCCAATGCGGGTTCCAGTTGGTGTGCCAGGGGGCAGGGAAGCATCTTCTCACCGAAGGTCGTCATCGCCTGCCCGCACGTTTCAGAACCGTGTTGACTCTTCACCGCAGATTGCTTGGGCGCTGAACGGGCGAGAAAAGGCGGGACGATAAGGCTTGGGCGGCAGTTGGATGGGGTTACGGAAGGCTGGTGGCTACACTGCCACTGGTCCTCGTCTCGAGTGCTGCCCAAGACCAAAGTGCTGTCCGTGGCGGGGAGGAACACCGCGTGGGCCCTTCTGACCTGCGCATCTGCACTACCGGCGGATTGCTGCAGAATCCATCCTCAAAGCGTGTCAGTCGAACCATCTGACCTGCAGCTTTACCCTGGGGTCGCTCATCACCCTGGAGGGATCGCAACAATTGCGCCACGGCCTGGGTGTCATCCGGGCGAGGTCGCTCATCACCTGGAGCGATTGCCTTTATGGGGTCGGGGACAGTTGTGCTGCTGGGGTGGGGCGGATGCGACCGACGATCGGTGAGCACGGGAGATCCTGCGGTGCGAGCTGCCGCGTCTGGTGCGGGTGTCCTGGCTGTTCGGGCCGGACGCCGATGAGTGGCCGGAACGAGCGAGGTCGGGGTGCGGCTGACCTCGGGAGTTGCCGGGGGCACCGAGTTCGGATTGGTCCAGGCGGCGGTTGTCGGGAGCCTGTGTCCCGACCTACGGCCCGGCTGCCGGCGGTAGGGCACCGTTGCTGCCGCATTGGAGTCGGCGTGGTGTGAACGTTCCGGTGGCAGGTTGCGTTCGCTGCGGTCCTCGGCGGGCGTAGGGGTAGGGCTGCCCGGCTGGAGGCATGGGCGGCGGTCGCACTCAGGCTGTGGCGTCGGCTCGGCGAGCGTTTGATGCGTTGCCAGGCGATCATCGCGTTGGGCAGGCTGGTGCGCGCTGTGAACGTTCCGCACCGGCAGATCCGGCCCGTTTTCACCGAGCGATCCATCACCGTCTACCAGGCCTGCAACGCGTCCATCGCCACCCCCGCCGTCGCCGCGCAGCGCTTTGTGGCGCCGTTCAAGCGGGAGCGGATGACGTGGATCAAGCCGTCGTTCCTGGATGATGTACCGCTGTGGTTACGTCACGAAGCCCGGTCAGGAGCGGGTGCCGGCGATCGAGGTGAGCCGTGAGGGCTTCGAGTGGGCGCTGGCCGACTCCTGCCTCAGCCACGACGACGGGCGGCCGGGGTGGGCGGAGCGGCTGCGCCGGAGCCCGGTGCGCATCCAGTGGGATCCCGAGCGCGGGCTGCGGCATGAGGCTTTGCCGTACCGGTCGATCCAGGTGGGGCTGAGCGGGGTGGCGGTGCGGCGGTACGTGGAGGAGTGGACGCTGGGGTTCACCGATATCACGGACTTGGTCGGTGAGGTGCGTGCGGCGGTGCAGGGCGGTGTGGACGCTCGTGAGCTGCTGCCGGTCGAGCGGCCGTACCCGTTGTCGTGTGAGCCGGCGGAGACGATAGGCGCGAGCGTGGAGTGAGGGGGCGGCGGCGAGGGTGGGCGTGTGCCCGGCCGCCGTGTCCTCGCCGCTCATCCCGGTTCAGTGCACCGCCGGCCGTTGCACTCCCCGCACGAGGCGTTGCGCGATCGTGGTGGAGCCGCTGGAACGCTCCCAGGGCCGCGTTTCGCAGGTGGTTCAGGGGGCGTAGTCGATTCGGGGGCTCTGTGTTCCTGTGGCGCCGCGGCGCCAGTGTGGTGGTTCGTTCTGGCGTGGGCCGGGTTCGACGGTGACCGCGGTGGTGTAGTGGCCGGGCGGCACGTCGTACGAGAACGGGCCGCAGGTGCGCGTCTGGCCTGCGGCGAGCGCGCCCAGCTCGCACGTACGGAGGGTTTTCGCCAGGGGTGTGCGTGATAGGGCGTTGTGGAGCCAGACGTAGGCGACGGCGCCTTCGGCTGTGCCGGTGGCGCGCAGGTCGAGGGAGGCGACCACCTCGCCGTCGGTCACGGCGATGCACGGCTGCACCGATATCGGTACGCGTGGTGAGGCGAGGGGTGTGCGGCACCGGGTGGGGACGTCCGGGATGGTCTGGCCCGATGCCCAGACGAACGCCGCGGTGGCGAGGAGGGCCAGCGCCGTGCCGATGATCGCCGCGGCCTTCCAGAGAGCGCGGGGGCGTTTCCCGATGACGGGTGGGCGGTGCTCGTGGTCCGCTGCGCCGGCCGGGTTCGTCTCGGTGGTCGTGTCCGGTTCGGGGCGCGCGGGTTCGCCTGCGGCGGGCTGGGTGTGCTGCTTGACCTGGTCGTTGATCTCGTGCCAGCGCCGTTCCCATTCGGCGGTGTCCGTCACGCCGCAGGCGCGTACGTAATCGAGGGTCGCCGACAGGCTGGGCAGCCGGAGGCCTTTCGCGGCTTCGGAGAGCCTGCTGGGGGAGCAGCCGACCCGGGAGCCCATGGTCCGGTACGTCGGTTGCCCGGCCGCCACGCGCAGCTGACGCAGGTCGTGCGCGAAGCGTTCGATCAACCCGCCCTCGGGATCGAGTTTCCGCTCTGGCCTGCCCATTCACCCTGCCTTGTTGATCAAAGTCGTTGATCGGTGGTGATCAATCAAAGCGTGGCAAGGATGGGCCGTGCTGAACAAGTCGGCCATCTGAGGAGGCATGAGTGAAGACGATGTTCGCGGCGGCGGTCGCGGTCGCCATGGCGTGTTGCGGGGTCGCGGCGCCCGCGCAGGCCGCTACGGGGGTGGCCTTCCGTTCGTACTCCGGCGCGAGCCCGAGCGCCCACCAGGCGAACTTCGAGCGCCTGCGCAGCCAGGGTTACCGGCCGATCTCGGTGAGCGTCTCGAGGGGGCCGAAGTACGCGGCCATCTGGGTCAAGAGCGGAGGGCCGGCGTGGATCTCCCGGAGCGGGTTGTCGGAGGCTTCGTTCAAGGCGCGGTTCGACGAGTACCTGGCGCAGGGGTATCAGCCGATATCGGTGTCGGCGACGGGGCCGGCGGGCAGCGCGACGTTCGCCGCGCTGTGGGAGAAGCGCTCCGAACGGTTCTTCTCCCGCATGGGGCTCACCGGGTCCCAGTTCGCCGCTCTCAACCGGAAGGCGTTCGCGGACGGGTACGTGCCGGTATCGATTGATGTGTACGGTACGCCGTCAGATCCCCGGTACGTCGCGGTCTGGAGGAAGGGCCAGGGCGGTTGGTACTACTCGTACGGCAAGACGTTCGCCGGGCACAAGAAGTTCTTCGACCAGCGCGCGGCCGAGGGGTACCGCCCGACGACTGTTGCGGTGGGGCCGGGCGGGAAGCGGTTCTCCGCGGTGTATCGCAAGGACGGGGTCCGGCCGTGGTACCACTACATCGACAACTCCCCGGCCGCCTACCAGCGCAGGTTCGACAGCATGGTGGCGCGCGGCCTGCGGCCGGTGCAGGTGAACATCGAGGACGGTGTGTACGCCTCGATCTGGATCAGGTGATCGGGGCCCGGCTGATGTCTCGTACGGGTGAGTGATCCCCGGGAGGGCGCGCGTCTGGTCGCCGGGGCTTGAGCCGCCTGGCGACCGGACCGTCCGGCGACCGGCCGACGTGGGGCTGCCGGTCCCGGCGGGCTGGAGGACGGCGGCTCACCGCTACTGGTTCACTGCCTGCGCAGCAGGCCGATCTCCGCGGCGTTCTTGGCGAGCTCGATGTTCACCCAGGCGACCACGTGTCCCAGGGTGAGCGTTCCGTCGGCGAACCAGCCGCTCCGATCGGTGGAGTCCAGGTCCGTCCCGCTCAGAGAGTCCAGCGCGTGGCTCCACCGATCACGGCACTCGTTGAGCCACGTGACCGCCGATGCCACGTCGCCCGGCCAGGGGGTCGCCTGTGCGGCCGCGGACCAGTCGTCCGGCTCGGGCGCCGCATCGGGCTTGTCGAAGCATCGCGTATACGCGTGGGTCCACCAGAAACCGATGTGCCACATCACCCAGGCGATGGACGTCGCCGGCGCAGGATCGGGCTCCGGCATGGACCAGTCGGCGGCCCATGTTCCGTCGGGCTTCCGGCGGACACTCCAGCAGTTCGACGAGGGCTCCCGTAGGGCTTCCTCGTCGGTCAGGCCGTTGAGCTGAAAGGTCAGCAGTGACCAGGAGACGTCCAGTTGCCAACGGAGCCGCTGCAGTTCAGACATGGACGGAAGCCTAGGGCCTGCCCAACAGTGTCGATCAAGGCAATTTTCCGGTGCCGGTGACGTGATCGCTAAGGTGCGCGCGGAGTTCCCCGATGAGATCTCCGGCGTCGCGTACGCCGACGGCCGGGCGGGGGCTGGAGCGGCTTCAGTGGACAGCCCGTGCATCACGGTCGAGGCGCCGCTTTCCGCGGCATCGGTCGGGACCGTGTTTCAGCAGGCGTGGGGGAGCCGCCCGACCGCACGAGTTCCCGGTACCGTCCCGGCGTGGTGCCGAACTCCCGCTCGAAGGCGTGCGACAGCGCGTACGGGCTGCTGTATCCGACGCGCTCGGCGATGGCCGCCAGCGTGTCCTTGGTGTCGCGCAGCAGGGACGCGGCTTTGATCACCCGCCACCAGGTGAGGTACGCCATCGGCGGCCGCCCGACCAGGGCGGTGAAGCGGCGTGCCAGCGTCGGACGGGAGACGCCCGCCTCGGCGGCCAGGCGGTCGATGGTCCACGGTGCGGCCGGTCGTGCGTGCATCGCCCGCAGCGCGGCGGCCGTCACCGGATCGCCCAGCGCGCTGGGCCAGGCTCCGCTGGTGGTCTGGGACATCCAGGCCCGGATCATGTAGACGAGGAGCAGGTCGAGCAGGTGCGGCAGTGCGATGGACGAGCCGGGCCGCACCTCGTCCAGCTCGACGGCGAGCAGGTCGATCGCGGCGCGCAGCTCCAGGTGGGTGCCCACCCGGCTGGGGAGGTGGACGACCTCGGGCAGCTCGGTCATCAGCGGGTGCATGCGGCTGCAGTCGAGCCGGTATTTGCCGCAGAGCAGCTCCGTCGCGCCGTGCCGGCGCGGCTCCGCCGTGGCCGGCCACTGCTCGAACGGCACCGCATGCTCCAGGTCGCCGAGGGAGTCGGCGAGCACGTGGCCGGTGCCGTGGGGGAGCAGCACCGCGTCGCCCACGTTGAGGGACACGTCGGTGCCGTTGTCGGTGCGGAGCCGGCAGGCGCCCTTGAGGACGACGTGGAAACCCGCGCCGTCGTACGGGTCCAGCCGCACGCTCCAGCTCCCGTCGATGCCCACCCGGTCGAATAGCGGGTGTCCGAGATGAACGGCGGAGATCGCGTCACTGACCACGTCCATGCGCCCACGATATCTCCCGTGATACGAATTCGTATTTTCCTGAGCTGAACGGGCATTGAGCGGATCACCTGCCGCTTCCTAGGGTCGTTGACCATGACGAACGAGAACGCACAGCGCATGATCCTCGGGGACGTCGAGGTCCTCAGGATCGTCGAATATCACGGGCCGTTCCGGCCCATCTCCGACTTCTTCGCCGGACCCGACACCGAGGCATGGAAGGCCAACCAGGACTGGCTGGCGCCCGACCACTGGGAGCCCGGCACCGGCCACATGGTGTGCGCCCTGCAGAGCTGGGTGCTGCGCAGCGGCGGGCGTACTGTGCTGGTCGACACCGGCGTGGGGCACGACCGCGAGCGGCCCGGCCTGGGGATGTTCCACCGGGCCCCCAGCGATTTCCTCGACCTCCTGGCGCGGGCCGGCGTGCGCCCCCAGGACGTGGACGTCGTGGTCAACACCCACCTGCACGCCGATCACGTCGGCTGGAACACCGTGGACGCGGACGGGCTGTGGGTCCCGGCCTTCCCCAACGCCCGCTACCTCATCCCGGCCGCCGACGACTTCCACTTCGGGCCGGACAACGCGTACGGCGGGGGCGTGCAGGAGGCGGCCCGCTTCATCTACGAGGACAGCATCGCCCCCATCCACCGGGCGGGACAGGCCGTGCTGTGGGACGGCCACCACCGCATCGACGACCATCTCACGCTCGAGTCCGCGCCCGGCCACACCCCCGGCTCGGCGGTGCTGCGGCTGGCCTCCGGCGGCGACCGTGCGGTGTTCGCCGGGGACGTGCTGCACAGCCCGATGCAGATCCTCGACCCCTGCCTCAACAGCGCCGCCTGCCTGGACCGCGCCCAGGCCAAGGCCAGCCGCATCCGGATCCTCGAGCGGGCCGCCGACGAACGCGAACTCCTCATCCCCGCTCATTTCGGCGGCCCCGGCGCCCTGGAAGTCCGCCGGACCGGCACCACCTTCGCCCTCGGCCCCTGGGCGGCCACCTGAGACCCCAGCCCGCATCCCCCTGCCACCACGATCCAAAAGCCGGTGCCGACGCACGCCTGCCCGGCAGGACCGTCTGGGTGGTGGGCGTGGACGGCGACGCTCCGCCGAGGGGGCCGGGGCCGGGAGTCGACCGCCTGATGCGCGGTACGTCTCCGTCAGGACGGGAGGTCGGCTGCATCGGGAGCGAGGCGAGAGCGGCGGCCGAAGGCCGTGGGGAGGAGAGGTTCACCCCTTGGCTTCGGGGCCGGGCGGTTCGATGATGCCCTTGCCGCGGCGTCGGGTGGCCGAGGTGAGCTGCGGGTCTTCCGGCCGGGGGCGGTCGAACGTCGGGCGGGCCTCTTTCCAGTGGCCGCGGGTGAAGTCGGGCACCTTGACCGGGCGGAGGCGCCCGGACTTCAGGGACTCGTGGCTGAGCGGGATCACCGAGCACCAGGCCGCCGAGTCGTACACGTCGATGTCGGGCGTCATGCCGAGCCGCATCAGTTGCACGAGCCGGAAGATGGACACGAAGTCGCCGCCGCCGTGCCCGCCGTACTGGTCGGCCAGCTCCTCAAGCAGCGGCCATAACCAGTGGTCGTACTGCTTGAGGATGGCGTCGTACGCGCTGCCGGTCCGCCAGGTGTGGTCGTCGTGGCCGAGGGATTCGAGGTAGAGGCGGGCGTTGTCGAGCTCGATCGTGCCTCGCGTGCCGGTGAGGGTGGTCTCGCGGGTGTACGGGTGCGGCGAGTTGACGTCGTGCTCGACCCGGATGAACCGGCCTTGGACGGTGGTGACGAAGCAGGTGTGGCGGTCGCCCGAGATGTACGGGCGGTCTTGCCAGGAGGAGTGGTCCGGGCCCACCCGCGGGTCCTCCTCGCGGAACAGGGCCAGCGCCTTGGGCACGGAGGCGACGGCGACGAGTTCGTCGAAGCGGTCGCCGCGGTTGATGCCCATGGCCGCCGAGACCGGGCCGAGGCCGTGCATGGGGTAGTGGAGGGCGTTCATGCGGGTCTGCCAGCGCCGCCGCCAGTGCTCGGGGTGGTAGGCGCCGCCGAACAGGTACGGCCAGCGCAGGTCGTGGACGTACCCGCCCGAGCCGTGCTGTACGTCCCCGAAGAGTCCCGCCTTGGCCATGTTGAACATCTGCAGTTCCGGGCGGAAGTAGTTGACGTTCTCCAGGAGCATGCAGTGCTTGCGGGTGCGTTCGGAGGTGCGCACCAGGTCCCAGATCTCGTCCAGGTGCGGGGAGATCGGCAGTTCGACGGCGACGTGCTTGCCGTGCTCCATGGCGGCCTTGGCCTGGGGGTAGTGCCACTCCCATGGCGTGGCGATGTAGACGAGGTCGATGTCGTCGCGCCGGACGAGGTTGAGGAAGTCCTCGTCGCCCGCCGCGTAGCCGGCCGGCTCGACGTCCTGGAAGCCCTGCTGCATGATGCGGCTGATGGTGCGGGTGACCCGTTCCGGGCGGATGTCGCAGACGGCGGTGACGGTGGCGACGGCGCCCCAGCGTACGTCCTGGTCGCCGCCTCGGTTGCCGAGGCCGATGAGCCCGACGCGGACGTTCTCGAAGCCCTCGAACGGGACGTTCACCATGCTCCGTTCGCCCTTGTCGCGGGGTGGTTCCCAGGCGGCGGCCGTGCTTCCGATGGCCGCTGTGGCGCCCAGGGAGACACCGGTCTTCAGCAGGTCGCGGCGGGAAGGGGCGTAGCGGAGCGGAGGGGCCACGGCGATCACTCCAGGGTTGGGGGGTGGTGATGGTTTATGGCGTTTTCTCCTGGTATGTGCGCAGTATCGATCATCCGTTGCGGGAGAGCAAGAGCTGTCGCGGGTGGGGTTGCGGCGCAGACCTACGGCCCCGTGGTGCTCGGCGGGCCGAGCAGGCGACCGCGGTGAGGTGGTGTCCTCGGCAGGGGGCGGCTCGTGGTGGCTTACCCGGATTCAGGCGGCGAACGCTCAGTGCAGGGTGCGGAAGCGGGCGGGGTCGGCCGGGTCCCGGTCGACGACGTGGACGGGCGGCCAGGCTCACTGCCAGACGCCGATCCCCGGCACCCGCCAGAACCGTATCCGCCCCCGGGCGCCCTCCACCTCGACGTCCGGCCAGGCAGCGGACACGCGTGCCCGGTCCGTACCGTACGAGCGGCACCGCCGGCGACGGATACCCGGTCAGAATCAGCAGCGCCGTCGCCCCGCTCCCGGCGACCGCGTCACACAGGGCCTGCGGGTCCAGTCCATCGAGTTCCCGTACGGTGCCGCCGCGCGGTGTGAGGTGTTCCCGCAGGATGCGGATGCCGGACTGCCAGTAGACGCTCGGCTGGGCCGCCACGGCGATGTGGCGGTGTCCCGCGCCCAGAAGGAAGTCGCCGTACATCCGCCAGCCGTGGGATTGCGCCGGCGCCACCCGCGCCACGTGCTCCGCCGGTTGCTCGGTGAGCGCGTCCAGCACCGCCGAGGAGCAGAGGAACGGCAGACCGGCCGCCTGCGCCGCGGCGGCGGCCTGTTACCCGCCCCGGCGATGGTCAGATGCCTACGCGTGACGGTGGGCAGCGCACCACCCGCAGCCGGCAGTGCGCCCGACGATGCTCGCGAGGGCGATGGTGACGAGGACGGGCGCGGCAAGACCGAGCCCGGAACCGCCGATGAAGAGCGAGGAAGCAAGCAGTCGAGGCCCAATAGCGTCGCCGTCCTGGGCGGCGAGCCACATGACGAGCCCAGTCACCGCGATCGTGGGTGAGCCGGTGATCAGCAAGGGTTCGGCCGGCTCTGACGGCGAGAGCAACGCCGGGGCCGGAGGTGATGATCGAGCCCAGCGTGTACGGAGGATCACCAGGCCGGTTTCCCAGGTGGTGCGGCTCGTTTCGGTTCTGCAGGTTGACCGAGAACGTGAGGAACTGCGCCGCGTTACCGCCGAAGAAAAGGCACCGTACCGCGAAGGCGCGAACCCCCGGCAGGGCCGAATCGAAGACAGGCTCAGCCGAGCCGCATAGACGCCGCTCGTACGCGGGGAAGGCTGGCGAGGAGAAAATAAGGTCCCCGGCAGTGCCGTAGCGATCTTCGTCAATGCTGTCGAAGCCGGCGGCGTTTCGGATACGCGCAAAGGCCGTGTTCGAGCGGTGACCGGATGGCGCCGTGGGCCGGCAGGTCGGTGGGCTGCAGAAGAGCGCGTCGGGGCGGGATCACGCCCACACCGAGCATCGGCTTCGGTCGGCGGAAGCGTGCCCGGCGGTGGTAGACGTAAGAGGGAAGTGGCCACACTGCCAGTGGGCCTCGCCTTGAGGCGGCTAGAGTGCCGTCCATGGCAGGCGGAATCAACCGCGCGGACACCCCTTCTGACCTGCGCATCCGCACTACCGGCGGACTGCTGCAGAATACGTCCCCACAGCCCGCCGGGTAACCCGCCTAACCTGCGGCTTTACCTTGGGGTCGCTCATCAACCCTGGAGGGATCGCAACGCGACCTCGCCCTCATGCAGCGGATCCGGGTCACCGGTCGCTCATCAACCCTGGAGGGATCGCAACACACCGGCCGCCGTGGCCAGCCGGGTCGCCGACTCCACGGTCGCTCATCAACCCTGGAGGGATCGCAACATGATTTGCGTCCACACCCGCGGCTCGTAGTCGTAGGTCGTCGCTCATCAACCCTGGAGGGATCGCAACCGCTTGATGCTCTCGACACCAGGGACGGTGCGCACGAGTCGCTCATCAACCCTGGAGGGATCGCAACACCAGGTTGCCGGTCAGGGTGATAGTGGACCTGTTGGCCAGTCGCTCATCAACCCTGGAGGGATCGCAACGTCGTATCCCCAAAGCACCCCGCACGGCCAAGGAGGTCGCTCATCAACCCTGGAGGGATCGCAACCCGATGCCGTTGACCAGCGGCCGGCCCCACGGGAATCGCAACGGTAGCTGTGCGGTCTTGATGATCCCGCGGGCGATATCGAGTCGCTCATCACCCCTGGAGGGCTCAAGGCGATCACGGGGGCGAGGGGGTGCGGCTTCGAGCAGCTCACACTAGGCGAAGGCATGGCTCCACCGTAGTCATTGCACGCGCGGTGATGTCGGCTCGAAGCGCCCTTCTTTCGTGGTAGCAGCAGCCGGTACGCGTGGGCACTTGGCGGGTGCCATGGCGGCACCCGCCGGTACGCCGAACACGCTCACCCGGACGCGGTGCGCCCGGCCGTGCTCTCCCGCACGACCAGCGTGAACCCGGTGACGGTGTCGTTCACGGGCAGGTCGGTCTTGCTCTGTGCCCGGGCCAGCAGCCGGTCCACCGCGGTTTCGGCGATCTGCCGCTTGTCGGGGGAGATGGTGGTGAGGGTGGGGGTGCTGTAGCGGCCTTCGTCGATGTCGTCGAAGCCGGCGACGGCCACGTCTTCGGGGACGCGGAGCCCGTGTTCGAGGAGGGCTCGGATGGCGCCCTGGGCGACCAGGTCGGTGGCGCAGAAGACGGCGTCAGGGGGGCCTCCCGCCCGCTTGAGGAGTTTGCGCATGGCCAGGAGGCCGTCTTTGCGGTGGTAGCCGGCGGTGGGGATGATGAGGCGGGATTCGACTTTGAGGCCGGCGGACTCCAGTGCCTGACGGTAGCCGGCGGTGCGGAGCTGGGCGATCTCGGAGGTGGCCGCGCGCTGGGAGCCGATGAAGGCGATGCGGCGGCGGCCGATCTCGATGAGGTGTTCGGTGGCGGTGCGGGCGGCGGCGACGTTGTCGATGCCGACGTGGTCGACGAGGCCCTGGCTTGAGCGTTCGCCGAGCAGGACGATCGGGGTGCGGTCGCGGCGGCCTTCGAGGTCGGCGCCGCCGAGGGCGACGGGGCTGTAGATGAGCCCTTCGACGAACTGGGTGGAGGTGCCGTTGACGACGGCGAGTTCGCGGTCGCGGTCGCCGAGCGTCTGCATGATCATCACGGTGAGGCCGCGCTTCTGCGCGACTTCGACGACGAGGCGGGCGAGCTCGGAGAAGTAGGCGACGTCGAGCTCGGGGACGGCCAGGCCGATGATGCGGCTGCGTCCGCTGCGCAGGCTGCGGGCCGCGTGGTTGGGGCGGTAGTCGAGCTCTTCGATGGCGGCGAGGACGCGGGCCCGCACGTCGTCGCTGACGTGAGGGTAGTTGTTGATCACGTTGGAGACCGTCTTGCGGGCGACTCCCGCTCGGGCTGCCACGTCCGCCTGTGTGACCGTCATCCCTGCCTCTGTCTGCTCTCCGGAGTTGTGAACGAGGACAAGTGTAGCCTTTACCACGTGGCAGGCCACGTGGTAAAAACGCTCGCAATAGCCGCGAAACACTTCAGAAACCCCGATCGCGGCCTCCCGGAGGGCTCCATGCGCATCTCTCGACGGCTGATACCGATCTGCCTGACCATGTCGGCGATAACCGCCGTGACCGCCTGCTCCAACACCGCGGCGTCCTCGGGGGAGAAGTCCAACACGCTGACCATCGCGGTGTGGGGCGTCAACGAGGACATCGACAGCATCAAGGCCGCCGCCAAGGGCTTCGAGCAGGCCAACCCGGACATCAAGCTGAAGTTCAACAGGACCGACTGCGGCGCCGACTACGCTGTGTGCAAGACGCTCATCGCCGGACGCAACATGGCGGACGTGCTCGTCACCGGCACCTGGAACTTCAACCAGATGGCCAACGACGGCGTGCTGGCGGACCTGACGGACCGGATGGCCGCCGACGGCGTGAAGGAGGAGGACTTCGTCCCCGTCGTCATCGAGTCGGACAAGGCCGCCAAGGACGGGCGTTTCTACGGGCTGCCGATGGGCTACAACGTCCAGTCGCTGTTCTACAACAAGGAGATGTTCGCCAAGGCCGGGCTGAAGGAACCGCCCGCCGACGGCGACTACACCTACGACGACCTGCGCGAATGGGCGCGCAAGCTGACGCTGGACGCCAACGGCAACAACGCCGACAGCCCGGACTTCGACCCGAAGAAGATCGTCCAGTGGGGCTACTACAACCGCTTCGCCATCCCGTCGGAGCCGGGCTACTGGCCGGTGCTGTGGGCGTACGGCGGCGGCGTGCTCGGCGGCGAGAAGCGCGACCAGTGCGACCTGGAGAAGCCGGGCACCGCGCAGGCGATGCAGCTCCTGCAGGACATGATGTGGAAGGACCACAGCTCCGTCACCCCGCAGATGGAGCAGGAGACGCCCGGCTACCTGCGCTGGATCCAGGGGCATGTGGCGATGCAGCAGGGCTCGCACGAGCAGGTGACGATCGCAGCGCAGCAGAACCCGTCGCTGAAGTACGACATGGCCGCCCTGCCGAAGGGTCCCGAGGGCAACGCGACGATGATCCAGGTGCACAGCTGGGCCGCCTACGCCAAGTCCCCGAACCTGGACAACGCCTGGAAGTTCATCAAATACATGGCGACCGAGGGTGCGGGCAAGCAGATGGGGCTGATCCCGGCGTACAAGAAGGTCGCCGAAGGGCCCGCGTTCCTGAAGGCGCCCGGAGAGCCGGAGCACCTGAAGGAGGCGCAGCTCGACCCCGCGGCATGGCCGCTGGCCCGCACGAACATCGACCCGCAGGGCGTGCTCGCCACGGTGCTCGGCCAGGACGGCATCGGCCCGGCGCTGAACGACATCATCACCGGCAAGAAGCCCGCGGCCGAGGCGCTCCAGGGCACCTGCGCGAAGATCGACAAGATCCTCGCCTCCTGACGGGACGATCGTGATGGCCGAAGCCGCACCATCGCCCGCGCAGGCGCCGCGCTCCCGCGCGCGGCGCCGCGAGGCGGGCACCGCACTGCTGTTCCTGCTGCCCCAGATCTTCGGACTGGTGGCCTTCATCGGCGTCCCGCTCGGGGTGTCGCTGTACTACTCGTTCACCCACTGGGACCTGGTCGCCCCCGAGCCGACCTGGATCGGGCTGGAGAACTGGACGCACCTGCTCGAGGACGAGCGTGTGCCGAAGGTCCTGTGGAACACGATCAAGTTCATCTTCACCGGCACCCTCAGCTTCCTGCTGATGTCGCTGGTGGCCGCGCTGCTCACCTACCGGCCGCGGCGCGGGGTGGCGTTCTACCGGGCGCTGCTGTTCCTGCCGTACGTGCTGTCGCAGATCGCCGTCGGCATCGTCTGGCGGTGGATGTTCAACACCGAGTCCGGGCCGATCAACGCCGCGATCGAGCTGTTCGGCGTGGACGGGCCGCAGTGGCTGCTCGACCCGGCGACCGCGATGCCCGCCATCGCGCTGGTCACCACCTGGCAGGGGCTCGGCTACGGCATGACGCTCTACATCGCCTCCCTGCACGGAGTGCCCGAGGCCCTGCCGGAGGCGGCGAAGATCGACGGCGCGAACGCCTGGCAGCGCTTCCGCCACGTGATGCTGCCGATGATCTCCCCGACCGTGCTGTTCCTCGTGGTCACCTCGCTGATCGGCGCCCTGCAGCTGTTCGACCCGGTGGTCGCGATGACCACCTCGGGCGGCAGCATCGGCATGGCCGGCGGGCCCGACGACTCCACGCGCACGGTGGTGCTCTACATGTACAACCAGATGTTCAACTACAACGAGCGCCTGTCCGGGCTCGGGTACGCCGCGGCGATCGCCTGGGTGCTGGCCCTGCTGACCTTCGTGCTCACGCTCATCCAGTGGGCGTTCAGCAAGCGGTGGGTCTTCTACGCCGGTGAGGGCGCCGCCAAGAAGGGCGGCCAGTGATGACGATCACCGACACGATCAAGGCGGGCGCGCCGCAGCGGGCCGCGCAGCCCGCGCCCGGACTCCACCGGGCGCGCAGGCGGGCCAGGACCGGCTTCTACCACGCCGGGATGACGGTGCTGGTGGTGCTGTACATCCTGCCGGTGCTGTGGGCGGCGTCGATGTCGCTGCGTACCGACGCGAACATGTTCGACGCCGACCAGCTCATCCCGCACCCGATCACTTTCGAGCACTACGCGAACCTGTTCACGATCCTGCCGGACTTCGGGCGGTACGTCGGCAACACGGTGCTGATCGCCGTCGTCGGCACGGCGGGCACGCTGCTGTCGAGCTCGCTCGCCGGGTACGCGCTGGCCCGCTTCACCTTCCCGGGCCAGCGGGCGCTGCTCATGGTGATCCTGCTGACGCTGATGGTGCCGCCGCAGGTGACGCTCATCCCGCAGTACGTCATCTTCCGCAACCTCAACTGGATCGACACCCCGCTGCCGATCATCGTGCCGATGCTGTTCGGCGGCGCGCTGCCCACGTTCTTCTTCCGGCAGTTCTTCCTGACGCTGCCGCGCGAGCTGGAGGACGCCGCCGCGATCGACGGCGCGGGCCGCTGGCGCACGTTCTTCTCGGTGATGGCGCCGCTGGCCGGGCAGGCGTACCTGGCGATGGGGTTGCTGACGTTCGTGCAGCTGTGGAACAGCTTCTTCGTCAACTCCATCTACCTGCAGGACCAGAACCAGTGGGTGCTCACCCAGGCGCTGCAGAGCCTCATCGGCCGCTACAACAGCCAGTACGGCGAGATCATGGCCGGCGTCACCCTCGTCTCCCTGCCGATCGTCATCGGCTACGTCTTCGTCCAGCGCTGGGTGGTGCGCGGCATCGCCTTCAGCGGCATGGCCAACTGATTCTCGCTCTCCTCCCGGAAAGGGACCCCTGTACGTGAAGATCCCCGTCACGACCGCGACCGTCCGCGTGCACCCGGCCCGCCGCGCCGACCACCCGCTGTCGAAGTCGAAGTTCGCCGTGTTCAACAGCGGCATCGTGCACGCCCCCACGTACCGCCGCGACGAGGCCGCGCTGCGCGCCGCGCATCCCGAGTCGGTCCGCATCGACATCGGGTGGGGCGCCGAGTGGATCGGCTACGAACGGCCGATCAGCACGCCCACCCCGGACGGCTTCGTCTACGACTTCTCCGAGCTGGACGAGATCGGCTCGTTCCTCAACGGCCTCGGCATCCGCCCCTACTGGTCGTACTGCTACGTGCCCGCCCCCTATCAGCCCGAGGGCGGCGACTGGCGCGACCTCGCCGACGACGCCGGCTGGGCGGAGATGGTGCGCGCCTACGTCGCCGGCGCCCGCGAGCGCGGCGTCACGGTCGGCTACCACGAGGTCTACAACGAGCCCGACCTGCGCGACGAGAAGACCGGCGAGGCCGTCTTCTACGGCGGTGACCTGGACGACTACCTGCAGCTCTACCGCACGGCCGCGCCCGCGATCCGCGCGGCCGACCCCGACACGCCCGTCGGCGGTCCCGCGCTGGCCATGGTGCTGCCGAACGAGCACTGGATCCCGGCGTTCCTCGACACCGTGCGGGCGGAGAAGCTGCCGCTGGACTTCTTCTCCTTCCACCACTACGGCACCCACAGCGTGCATGTCGCTTTGGAGAAGGTGCTGCGCCACCTGGAGGAACGCCCCGACCTGGCGGACGTGGAGGTGCACCTCAACGAGTACAACTCCTATCCGGTGCACTATCCGCGCGGCGGCACCCAGGACGGCCACCACTTGGCGGCGGCCCTGCTCGCCGACTTCGCCGCGCTGCTCGCCGCGCCGGGGCTGACGAAGGTGAACTGGGCGCAGTTCCTCGACAGCGGCCACGGCAACTACTCGGGCATGGTCACCATCGACGGCGAGCGCAAGCCGGTGCTGAGCGCGTACGAGTTCTACCAGAACATGCCGACCGACCGCTGCGTGCTGGAGATCGACGGTCCGCCCGGGGTCGGCGGCCTGGCCGGCGTCGAGCCCGGCCGCCTGTGCGTGGCCGTGTGGAACCGCTCGCCCCGCGCCGTGCGGGTCCGCCTCGACCTGGGCCAGGGCACGTACGGGAGCGTCGCCCTGCGCAGGATCGACGACCGCCACGACGGCGCGAAGGCCGAGCGGCTGCCCGCCGACCGCTACTGGGACCTGGAGCTGCCCCGCGGCAGCGTCGCCCTGCTGGAGGCGACCGACACCGCCGCGCGGACCGCCCCGCCCGCCCCCGCCGGCACCGTCCGCCGGGTCCGCCACCGCTACACCGCCCGCACCACGACCGCCTGGGCCGACCTGGACGAGGCCACCACCACCTTCCGCCTCGGCACCGCGACCGACCCGCACGCCGTGCCCGTCATCGCCGCCGACCTGGAGGGCTGCGGCGAGACGATCACCGTCACGGGGCGGCTCACCGACGCCGGCGGCGCGGACATCAGCGGCGGGCGGCTCGTCGTCCGCATCGACGGCGGCCTCGGGCAGAGCCGCGAGCTCTACCTGGACGAGCAGGGCCTGCAGACCGTGGACCTCACCGGGCTCGCCGCCGAACCCGGCCGGGCGCGCGTCACGGTCGCGCTGCGCGACGCGCCCGAGCACGCCTTCGCCGTCGTCACCCTCACCTGACCACCTTCACCAGCGCATCATCGGGGACCTTAAGGAGTACCGTGCCCACGCCCTTGCACGACCATCATCCGCGCCCGCTGCTGGCCCGCGCCGGCTGGCGGGACCTCGGCGGCGACTGGCGGTTCGCCTACGACGACGGCGACGTCGGCCTCGCCGAGCACTGGCAGCGCCGCGATGACGTGTTCGACCAGACGATCACGGTGCCCTATCCGCCGGAGTCCCCGGCCAGCGGCATCGGTGACACCGGCTACCACCCGGTGCTGTGGTACCGCCGCACCGTCGAGCTGGAGCCGCCGCAGGCGGGCCGGCGGGTGATGCTGCGCTTCGGCGCCGTCGACTACCGGGCCGACGTGTGGGTGAACGGCGAGCACGTCGCCTCCCACGAGGGCGGCCAGACCCCGTTCGGCGCCGACATCACCGACGCGCTGTCCGCCGGCGGCCGGCAGGTGATCGTCGTCCGCGCCGTCGACGACCCGCACGACCTGGAGCAGCCGCGCGGCAAGCAGGACTGGCAGGAGCGCCCGCACGTCATCTGGTACGAGCGCACCAGCGGCATCTGGCAGCCGGTCTGGCTGGAGGAGGTGCCCGCCGACCACGTCGAGCAGCTCCGCTGGACACCCACCGGAACACCGGGGGAGGTCGATCTGGACCTGCGGCTGGCCCGCCGCACCACCGGGCCCGTTCAGGTGTCGGTACGGCTGGAGCTCGACGGCCGCGTCCTGGCCGAGGAGACGTCCACCGTCACCGGCTCCCGCCTGCGTACGCGCCTGGTCGTGCAGGACGGCGACCACGACGCCGAGCCGCACCATCTGCAGTGGACGCCCGAGCAGCCGACCCTGTGCCAGGCGACCATCACCGTTTACGGCGAGCCCGTGGACGTCGTGCACAGCTACGTCGGGTTCAGGACCGTCGGCACCGACGCCCGGTCGTTCCTGCTGAACGGCTTGCCATACCGGCTGCGGATGGCCCTGTCGCAGGGGTACTGGCCGCAGTCGCACCTGGCCGCCCCGGACGCGGCGGCGCTGCGCACCGAGGTCGAGCTGATCAAGCAGCTCGGCTTCAACGGCATCCGCGTCCACCAGAAGGCCGAGGATCCGCGCTTTCTGTACTGGTGCGACCGGCTCGGCGTGCTGGTGTGGGCCGACGCGGCGGCGTCGTACTCCTTCAGCCCGCGCTCGCTGGCCCGCACCACGCGCGAGTGGATCGAGATCGTCGAACGGGACGCCAGCCACCCGTGCGTCGTGGCCTGGGTCGCGTTCAACGAGAGCTGGGGCGTGCCGCAGGTGGCGCGCTCGGCCGCGCAGCGCGACGCCGTACGCGGCCTGTACCACCTGATCAAGGCGCTCGACCCGAGCCGGCCGGTGATCGGCAACGACGGCTGGGAGTACGTCAGCGGCGACCTGCTCGGCGTCCACGACTACACCCACGATCCCCAGACCATCCGCGACCGCTACGCCGCCCGCCTGCAGGACACCGTCGCCGCAGGGCGGCCCGGCGGCCGGGCGCTCGCGCTCACCGGCGACGTGCCCGCCGTGCCGGTGGTGCTCAGCGAGTTCGGCGGCTTCACCTACGCCCCCGACGACCCCACCACCTGGACCGGTTACGGCGTCGCCGACTCGCCCGAGCAGCTCCTCGAACGGCTCGGCGCGCTGCTGGAGGCCGTGCACGAGGCCGGGGATCTGGCGGGGTTCTGCTTCACCCAGCTCACCGACACCGGACAGGAGCGCAACGGACTGCTGACCGAGGACCGCAAACCCAAGGCCGACCCCGACTCCATCGCCCGCATCATCCGCGGCCGGAGGTGACCCGCGCCCGGTGAACAAAGGAATGAGGTCATGAGAAGACCGTTAAGGACCCTCGCCACCTTCGCGAGCGCCGTGCTGCTCAGCACGGCGCTCGCCGCCCAGCCCGCCCACGCCGCCGACGCCACCGTCACCGCCGACTTCGCGGTCTCCGCCGACTACCCGCTCGTCAAGAGCAAGTTCGGCCTGTTCAACAGCGGGTACGTGTCACTGGCCCGCTGGGAGCGCGACGCCGCCAAGATGGCGGCGCTGCGGCCGGCGCGGGTGCGCTGGGAGACCATGTGGGGCAACGAGCAGCACGACTGGACCCCCATGGTCACCGGCTCGCCCGACGACCCGCAGTACCACTTCGAGCAGATCGACCGGCTCGCCGACCTCATCAACGACGCCGGCGCCCAGCCGGTGCCCGCGCTCACGTACACGCCCGGCATCCTCAAACCGCCCGGCGGCAACTGGAACGACCCGCCGACCGACCCCTCGGTCTGGGCCACGAAGATCGTGCCAGCGCTCGCCGCCCACTGGAAGGAGACGGGGCGGCGGGTCGGCTCGTACGAGATCTGGAACGAGCCCGACCTGCCCGGCGTGTTCTGGACCGGCACCCAGGAGCAGTACCTCGACCTGTACCGTGACGCCTCCCGCGCGCTGCGCGCTGCCGACCCCGACGCCTACGTCGAAGGACCGGCGCTGTGCTGCGTGGGGTGGAAGACCGAGTTCGTCAACCGCGTGCTCGCCGACGACCTGCCGCTGGACGGTTTCTCCTTCCACGCCTACACCGACGCCACCGACGGCAGCCTGGAGAACAACTACCAGGCGGCCACCGACTCGGGCCTGACCGCGTACCGGATGGCCACCGTCGACGACAACCTCAACGAGTACAACTGGTCACACGACTTCACCGTGCCCACCGACGTGATCACCCACCGCGGGGCCGCCGAGCTGCTGAAGAGCTTCAAGGCGCTGCTGGCCAAGCCGTGGATCACCCACGTCGAATGGGCACAGTTCCAAGACCCGGTCTGCCCCACCACCTGCGACGTCATCGGGCTGCTCGACCGTGACGGGCACGTGCGGGCCTCGTACAACGCGTTCAAGCTGTACGCCGACATGCCCGTGGCCCGCAAGCAGCTCACCATCGACGGTGCCGTCGACGGCCTGGCCTCCTCCGACTCCCACAAGTCCGGCGTGCTGCTCTGGAACACCTCCGGCAGCGCCCAGGACGTCACGGCCGCGCTGGACAACGTGCCCTTCGCGAACGGCAACTTCCGCGTCTACCGCATCGACGCCGAGCACGCCAGCTACGAGGACAACCCCGCCAACGAGACCCTCACCCCCGTCGAGCGGCAGCTCGGCGTCTCCACCGCCGGTCTCACCTGGTCCGGCACCATCCCCGACCATGGCATCGTCTACCTCGAGGCCGAGGACGGCACCGGCACCTCGTCCCTCGACCCGGTGAACGTCGGCACCGTCGTACGCGACCTGCAGTACATGCCGAACCACGGCAAGAAGAGCTACGCCAGCTTCGACCGCCGCACCTGGACCGCCGAGATCGGCATGAGCACCGAAACCTGGGCCGACGCCGCCGCCGGCGTCATCGCCACCGACCTCCCCGACACGTTGCGCATCCGCGCGGAGAGCACCGGCACCTTCCAGAACCTCGACGCCAACAGCCTGCACGGCGTACGCATCGACTTCGAGACCGCCTCCGGCTACACCAAGGGCGTGCTCCTGCACGGCGGCCTCTACGACAGCACCCGATCCGCCCCCGTGCCCTGGGGCACCAAGCGGCAGGCCGATGAGGTCATCCGCGTCACCGACTTCTCCGACTTCACCGTCAACCTGCCCGACCTCGCCCCGCCGGGCTGGACCGGACGCGTCACCATGAGCTTCCACCAGCAGAACACCGGCCCCGGCACCCGCACCACGTTCACCGTCCGGCCCGCGTAGCACTGAGATTTGCGTGCGTCCTTCCCGCCGCGCCGAGTTACGGCGGGAAGGACGCACGCATGTGTTCCGCCCGATACGCCGCTCGCGGCGAGAAGAGCGTCAAGGTGGTGCGACATCGAGCCACCACGTACACCGCCCGGCCGCACCCTACCCACCACGCGTCACCCTGACGCCCGCGAGGAACAAGAAGGCTAGAGTGCCGCCTATGGCAGGAAGGATGACCGCGAGAGACACCCCTCGTGGCCTGGGCATCTGCACTACCGGCGGACTGCTGCAAGAATCTTGCCTGAGGCCTGCCGGAGCCCCTGCCTGACCTGCGTTTACTTTGGGGCCGCTCATCACCCTGGAGGGATCGCAACACCCGCTCCCACACATCTACAGGGAGCCGGATGGTGGCCGCTCATCACCCTGGAGGGATCGCAACCGTAGCGAGTATGAAGTGCCCCGGCGCGGCCGGAGGATCGTTAGCGATGACCACGGCAATCGGTGCCGTCGCCGGTGGCGCCGTGAGTCTCCGGGCGCGTTGAGGGCAACGGCGGCCACGAGGTGGCGGTGCGGACCGTGGCCGCCGGCCTCAGCATCCTTTCTCCTGCCGCACTTTGGCGTAGTGGCGGGCGGCTCGGGCGCGGTTGCCGCAGCCGGGTGAGCACCACTCGCGGCGGGTGATGTCGCGGACGAAGTGCAGCACGCAGCCGGGGCCGGGGCAGGCGCACAACTGGTGGCGGAGCGGCCCGGCGAACAGTACGACGGCTTCCTCCGCCATCTCGGCGATGGCGGCCGCGACCGGGCGGCCCGGGCTGGGAGCCGACGCCTCGCACCGCGGCGGAAACCCCGGCTTCGTCACGGTCACCGGCGGCCGAACCCTGACCTGGCCCGACTATGCCGGCAACGCGATGTACATGACGCTGGGCAACCTCGAACTCGAACCGCGCTGCGGGCTGCTGTTCCTCGGCTGGGACGACGGCCACGCCCTCCACCTGACCGGCCGCGCCCGCGTCGACTGGGACCCGGAGCGGGCGGCCTCCGTGCCCGGGGCGCAGCGGCTGATCGACTTCGAGGTCGACCAGGCGATCGAGGTGAGCGGCGCGATCCCGCAGCGGTGGTCCTTCGGCGGATACTCCCGCTTCAACCCCGCGTGAACACCATCAAGCAGACCCGAAAGAGAACCATGCGTGTCCATGTCGACATGAACCTGTGCCAGACCCACGCCCCATGCGTGTTCGCCGCGCCGGAGGTGTTCGCCCTCGACGACCACGACGAGCTGGTGTACGACGCCACGCCCGCCGATGCGCTGCGGCCCGCCGTCGAGGAGGCGGCCCACGCCTGCCCCGTACAGGCCATCATCCTCGAGGGGACCTGATCGTGCCCGGCCGCATCGCGATCGCCGGCGGCGGCCTCGCCGGGCTGTCGGCCGTGCGAGAGCTGCGCCGCCTCGGCTACGACGGCCGGATCAGCGTGGTCGGCGCCGAGCCGCACCGGCCCTACCGCCGTCCGCCCCTGTCCAAGGAGTACCTCCTCGGCGACGACACCGGCCTCGCCCTGCCCGGCGCCGGCGAACTCGGCGTGACCTGGCTGCTGGGCCAAGCCGCCACCGGCCTGGACCTCACCGCCCGCCGGCTGCTGCGCGGCGCGCAGGAGCCCGTCCCGTTCGACGCCCTGGTGATCGCCACCGGAGTGCGTCCCCGCATCCTGCCGGGCATCGACGGCCTTCGCGGTGTGGTCACCTTGCGCACCCTCGACGACACCCGCACCCTGCGCGGCGCGCTCGCTGGCCGTCCCCGTGCCGCCGCCGCCGGAGACGTCGCCCGATGGCCGTCCCCCATGCTGGGAGGGCGGCTGATCCGTGTGGAGCACTACGGCAACGCCGTCGCTCAGGGCGCCCACGCCGCACGCGCGCTGCTCGGCATCGCCGGCCGCTACGAGCCGGTGCCCTCGTTCTGGTGCGACCTGTACGGCCACCGGCTCAGATCCGTCGGGCTCACCGGAGCCGGCTACGAGTCGCGGCTCCTAGCTCACGAACTCGATGGCCGGGTTCTGGCCGAATACCGCCACAACGGACGGGCGGTCGGCGCTGTGACCGCCGGCTTCCTGCACCGGCTGACCACCTACCGCCACCTGCTGACCGAATCGACCAAGGAGCACGCATGACCCGTCCCCCTGTCCCGCCCTTCACCGCCGAGACGGCTCGGGCCAAAGTCCAGGCCGCCGAGGACGCGTGGAACACCCGCGACCCGCAGCGCGTGGCACTCGCGTACACGCCGGACTCGGTCTGGCGCAACCGCGACGAGTTCATCACCGGCCGCGACGAGATCATCGCCTTCCTGACCCGCAAGTGGGCGAAGGAACTCGACTACGCGCTCCGCAAGGAGCTGTGGGCGTTCACCGGCGACCGGATCGCCGTCCGCTTTCAGTACGAATGGCACGACGCCGACGGCCGGTGGTGGCGCAGCTACGGCAATGAGCTGTGGGAGTTCGACGCCGACGGGCTGATGCGGCGGCGCGAGGCCAGCATCAACGACCTCCGTATCACCGCCGGGCAACGACGCATCTTCGGCCCGCGCGGAGCCGGCGTCCAAAGCCCGTCCCTCCTGATCGCTCAGTCTTGACGGGCCCTGCGGGGAAGGGTTCGCGGATGCTGCGGGCGCCGGTCGAGATGATCACCTCACGACCTCCCACAGCCGTACCGTCGCATCTGCGCTGCCCGTGGCCAAGAGCCGGCCGTCGGGGCTGAACGCTACGGCGCCGACGACGTTGGTGTGGTCGGTGAGAGGCCCGCCGATAGGGCTGCGAGTGGCCACGTCCCACAGGCGTACGGTTTGGTCCCTGCTGCCGGTTGCCATCGGGACTGAAGGCGATGGAGAGGATGGAGCCCTCGTGACCCGCGAGATGGCCGATCATGGTGTCGTTGTCCGCACGCCACAACTGCACTACGTCGTCGGCGCCCACCGCGTCATCGACGTCCAGCTCTGCGTTGCTGGCCAAGATCGTGCCGTCAGGGCTGAAGGCCACCTCGCCCAAGGACCCGTTGTAAGAGGTGAGGGGTTCACCGATCGGGGTGCGAGTCGCCACGTTCCACAGGCGCAAGGCGTCGTCGCGAGTAGCCAGGATCTTCCCGTCAGGGCTGAACGCCACAGAGCCAACGAGGCCGGTGTGGGCGGCCAGGGGCTCGCCGATGGGGTCGCGGGTGGCCACATCCCACAGGCGCACGGTTTTGTCCCCGCTAGCGGTTGCCAGCATCGTGCCGTCAGGGCTGAACGCCACACAGTAGACGGCGTGGTCGTGGCCCCTGAAAGGCCCACCGATCGGGGAGCGGGTGGCGACGTTCCACAACCGTATGGTCTGGTCATGGCCGCCGCTTGCGAGGATCTTGCCGTCGGGGCTGAATGCCACGGAGCTGACGGCGTCGGTGTGGTCGGTGAGGGGGCGGCCGATGGGGGTGCGGAGGGCCACATTCCACAGACGTACGGTTTTGTCCTCGCCGGCGGTGGCCAGGATCTTGCCGTCGGGGCTGAACGCGACCGTGTAGACGCCGTCGGAGTGGCCGGTGAGCGGCTCGCCGAGAGGGACGGCTGGGCTGCTTCCCACGATGGCGTGGTACAGGGCCGGTACGGCGGCGGCCAGCCCCACTCCGCCCAGCCCGAACAGGAGACGGCGGCGAGTGAGAAACCGCCTGCATTCGGCTGTCGGTCTGAAGGCGACGGCGGGAGGACGGCAGTGGGGGAGGGCGCCGGTTCGGGCCCCTGCGGAGCCGGAACCTGCTCGGTCGGGAACAGTGCGGTCGATTGGGCAGGCGGCTGGTGTTGCTGCCGGCTCTGCGGCTGATTCTGGGCGAGCGGGACGAGCTGGGCACGGAGCTGCTCGGCGGTCGGGCGTTGCGCGGGGTCGCGGGTGAGCAGTGCCCTCAGCACCGGCTCCAGAGGACCGGCGTGACGAGGCGGGGCGGGCTCTTCGGTGGCGATGGCGACGAAGATCGCTGCGGCGGTCGGCGCCTGGAACGGCGGGTGGCCTTCGACCGCGGTGTAGAGGGTGGCGCCGAGCGACCAGAGGTCGGAGGCGGGTGTGGCGTCCTGACCGCGTACTTGCTCGGGCGCCATGTAGGCGGGGGTGCCCAAGATGGCCCCTGACATGGTTAGGGTCATCTCGCCTTCGACGGCTGCGATGCCGAAGTCGGTCAGGACGACACGGTCGTTCTCCAGCAGGACGTTGGCGGGCTTGATGTCGCGATGCGTGATGTCGGCCTGGTGCGCCGCTTGCAGGGCGTCCAGCATCTGCAACCCGATCCGCGCGACCCGATGCGGCGGCAGGGCACCCTCTTTCGATAACAGATCGGCCAGGGAGTGCCCGCGTACCAGCTCCATGACGATCCAGGGGCGCCCGTCGTCGCCGGTGACCCGGTCGTGCACGGTGACGATGCCGGGATGCTTCAGCCGGGCGGCGGCGCGCGCCTCCCGGCCGAGCCGGGCGATCCAGACCTGCCGCGCAGCGTCGTCCAGCTGCTGGGGGAGGCGCAGTTCCTTGACGGCCACCTCTCGGTCGAGTTGCTCGTCGTGGGCTCGCCAGACCGCCCCCATGCCGCCTTGCCCCAGGAGGCCGATGAGACGGTACCTGCCTGCCAGCAGGCGTCCGGATGCGATGTCCGCCTCTCGGTGCGGCTCCTTCTCATGCAGCGAGTCCAAGGCGTGCCCCCTCGCAGGAACTCGTGTCCGATCGAAGATCAGATCATCTCAGAAATCTCCCAGCGTGGCGGCGAGACGCCACTGCGGGACCTGCTCGGTGATCACCTGCTGGACCTGCTGCTGGAGCGTTCACGCGACGGCTCTGGCGGGCTGCGGCCGACCGGTGAAAGCTCGGTGCTCGGCAGACCGGTCAAGGCGGTGCTGGAACGCGCGCTGGAGACCGAGCTCATCAGGCAGCAGCCGTTGAAGCTACGGGCCTCAGCGCGAGGGCCGGGCACGTGCGCGATCACCTCGTGGCGGTCGTCACCCCGCGTGCCGCGCGTGGCCGGGTCGTGAGCGCCGCCGTCAGGATGTGATGAAGGCCAGCAGGTCGGCGTTGAGCTGCTCGTGGTGGCTGGCGAAGACGCCATGGCCGGCGGTGGGGTATTCGACGTAGCGGCAGCCGGGGATGAGCTTGGCCGTACGGCGGCCGGTGACGTCGATCGGGGCGGAGAAGTCGGCGACGCCGTGCACGACGAGAGTCGGCACCGTGATCTTCGGGAGCGTGTCGCGCAGGTCGGCGGTGCGCACCACCTCCTGCCCTTGAGCACCGCCCACGGCGACGGCCGCAGGCACAGCCCCATCATCCAGTCGATCATCGCCGGGGAGACCTGCGGGTTGAGGTGGCTGGCGAAGAACGCCTGCGCCTGGTCGGCCAGCGCCTTGGGCCGGTCGGCGCGGAACTTCGCGGCCGCCGCCTCCACCGCCTGCGCGGGCACGCCCTCCGGGTTGTCGTCCGACCGGATCAGGCACGGCAGCATCGTGGATACCAGGGCGGCGCGGGCGACCCGCTGCTGCGCGTGCCGCACCAGGTAGTGGGCGACCTCGACACTGCCCAGCGAGTGCCCGACCAGCGTGGCCCCTTCCACGCCGGTGTGGCGGAGCAGGGCGGCCAGGTCGTCGGCGAAGGAGTCGAGGTCATAGCCGGTGGACGGACGGTCGGAGCGGCCGTGCCCGCGCCGGTCGAAGGCGATGCAGCGGTAGCCCCGCTCGACGAAGTAGGGGATCTAGTACTCCCACATGTCGGCGTCCAGCATGACCCCGGCCACGAAGACGATGGGCTCGCCCTCGCCGTAGTCCTCGTAGGACAGTCGCGTGCCGTCGAAGCTTTCGAAGAACATGCTCCCCCTTGAGAATCGATCAAGAATCGTACGCGGTGGCGAGGGCGTGGAAGGCCGCCTTAAGGTGCAGGCTCCTGTCCTGGTCGATGCGGACGAGCCCGTAGGAGGCCAGGTCGAGGTCGTAGCTCGGGTCCGGGTGGTGCGGATACCGGTAGCCGGCGAACGTGTACCAGAAGGCGGTGTCCACCCCCTCCTCGTCGAAGATGCGCAGGAGATCGCGCAGGTAGGCGGCCTGACCTTCCTCGTCCCGCTCGTAGGAGCCGTTGAGCCGCCACGGGTCCTGCGTACGGTCGACGACGAGGAAGCCGGTGCCGCCCCGGTCGGCGGCGCCCCGGTAGGTGCAGCAGCCGAACTCGGCGATCGCCACGGGGCGGCCGTGGCGGTGCAGCGCGCGGATCTCGTCCCGGTAGGTGGCGGCGTTGCCGGCCGCGCGGTAGGCGTCGGCGGCGACGTAGTCGAACGGCGTCCAGTCCACCCGCTCGAACGGCACCGACGCGTAGGTGACCTTGCCGCCGAACCGTTGACGGACCGTGGCGACGGCCTCGGCAAGGAAGGCGTTGATGCGCTCGGGCAGGGCCTGGAGCAGGCCGGGCAGCTCGGGACCGCGCCCGGCCACGAGCGCGATACGGGTGAGGAAGTCGTCGCCGGGCAGGAAGCCGTGCGCGAACAGGCTCAGCTCGCCTCCGGTGACCAGCACCACCTCGGCCCCGCCGCGGCGGAGCTGCTCGGCGCGGTCGGCGCAGTCGGCGAGCAGCGGCAGCAGCTCCTCGGCGGTCAAGTCGCAGGGGAACGGCGAGTACCACACCTCCAGCCCGGCCTCGGCCGCCTCGTGCGCCGCGAGCGTCAGCCGGTCGGGGTTGCTGCCGGTGACGCGTACCGCGGTGCAGTGCAGGTCGCGGGCGATGGTCCGCATGTCGCGGCGCACATCAGCCGGGTCGAACGTTTCCCGCGACCAGCCGTCCGACACGGCGGTCCCGGTGTCGTAGTGGACGCCCTCACCGCGCACGGGACACCTCCGCGACCGCCATCTGGATGCGGCGCCTGCGGTACCACATCACCCAGACGGCCAGCAGGACCACGGTGACGACGTGCAGTGCCGTGGACAGACCCGCCATGGTGTCGATGGGCAGCAGGTAGACGAGCACGACCGGTGCGACGGCGTCGAGCAGCAGCCCTGCGCCGATCACCATGCTGAGCACGAAGAAGTGGCGGCGGAAGGCGGGATCGGCGTGCCAGCGCTCCTCGAGCCGTACACGCGCGGCGTCGTCGGCCGCGTTGAGACGCCGGATGAGCGCGTACACGATCGGCTTTCCGATGAGGCAGGAGCCCACCAGCAGCAGGCCCGCCGCGCCGGCCAGAACCGACTCCCTGGCCAGCAGGATCCTGGGGTCTCCGGTGAGCAGCGACACGGCGAGCAGCAGCAGGAAAATGACGCTCACCAGGGCGGCGAGTCCGTTCAGTCGCCGCCGCACCACGGCGACGTACGCCACCCGTATCAGGGCGGCGAGCCCGCCCGCCGCCAGGGCGGGCAGCGCTTCCATGCCGAGCGCCCGGCAGAGGTAGAAGACCACGGCGGGCAGCCCGGCATCCCACAGCAGTCCCGCGACGAGCCGGCGGTTGTCCATGTGCATGACACCTCCTAGATCAGGCTGGGAACGCTAGGGGCGCCTCGTCCGGGTGTCCTCAACCCGCGGCATGAGATCGCGCGATCTCCACCCTGGGGTGGAGATGCGCGGCGAGGTGCGGCGATATCGGGTTCCTGATCGGTGGGGGAACGAAATCACTATTGGGCAGGGCGGAAGCGGCTCTGCTTCGCTGCCGGAGCATCACAGCACCCGCCCGAGAAAGACGGATCCTTCGATGCCCGGCACGTCTCGCCGTCCCCTGCCGGCCGCCGCCGCCCTCACACCACCGACGGTGGGCGAGAAGGCGGCCTCGGCCGCCGTGCTAAGAACCGCGCAGGACTACTACGACCGCGCCGCCGAGCACGCGCGCGTACCTGTCCTCCGGGCGCGCCGCGGCCGCCGTGATGCGGAAGCCGGGGGGTGGACGTCGAGCTGAACAAAACAAACCACGGCGGCGCCGACTACGGCCTGGCCCGCGTGGAGCAGCTGCGGGCCGGGCCTTCATCGGCGCGGATCCCGTTCGTCATCGGCTCTCGCGAGGCGCAGCGCTTCATGATCACAGGGGCGGACAATGACGAGAACCGGCACCCGTCACTTCAGAGCAAGGTGTTGAAGCCGTAGAAGACGATGCGCTGGTCGTCGTCCAGCTCTTCCTCCAGCTCCTCGATGTACTCATCGAATTCTTCATCGTCCAGCTCCTGGCCGACGCGGCTCGCGGTACCGCGTGCGAGATCGATGAGCACACAAGCGTCTTGGGGGAGCAGCGGAGGTTCGAGCCGGGGCCAGGTGAGGTTGTCCCAGCCGATCGTGACCTGCACCTCCTCAGGCCGCTTGCTCACCAGCTCGGGATCACCGCTCCTTCAAGGTCGAGCGTGGAGAGATGCTCGTACCCGCTTCCCGGCTTGGGGAGACCGCCGAGCTTTCGCCCCTGTTCGTCGAAACGAAACTCGGTGAAGCCGGGGATCCTCACCGTCGTCAGTGGATAGACGGGCTGTTCCCAGGCACCTCACCGTGCTGGTACACGCGTAATTCGCAGGTGTCATCGGGCCCGCCGATCCAGTGGCCGTCCCTGACATAGCGAGCGGCCGCCTGCATGACAGCGGCCTGATCATTACTGACCTTGACGAACTCCCAACCGCCGCCGCCCTGTATGAACGATCCTTCGAACAAGTAGAAGCTGTGCATCACACTCCCGGGTGTCTTGTGAACCTGGCTGCCGACATCTGGGTGACATCTGTGCTCGTGCGGACCGGATCACAGTCTGACGGTTGGGAATCCGCCCGGCATCACGACGTGTCGCCGCGTGCGGATCGGGCTTGGGCTTCGGGCACCGGCGCCACCTCACCACGAACACCGGCCGGTGTCGCCGCCGATCGACATCGTTCCGAGCGGCAGCGGGTCGCTGCGCCGGCGCGTCCTGCCGATCCGGTGCGACTCGCTGCGGCAGGCGAAGGCGTTGGCGAATTGGCCGAGCACGACGGCGGCTTGGCGGTCATCTTGACGTTCCGGTGTTGGGGATGGACGAAAGCCGTCGTGGCCGCGAAAGAGGCGGTCACCCAGCTGATCACGACGGAGACGACGCCGAGCTGGACGGCGGCTCGCAGGCAGGCTGTCAGCACCGCGCGCCCGTGACCGAGACGGCCCAGCCACGCCACCAGGGCGCCTAACGCGGCGAGAGCCACCAGCGCGATGGGCAGAACAGGGGTGAGAGAGATCAAGGAAGAAGAACGCGCACCCGGAAGCGTCCCCGTCGCGGCTCTGCCGCCACGTGGTCTGCCCGGGCTCGGGACACACGTCTCCGTAGCCCGACGACCAGCCGTCCCGGCCCGCATCTCGGCGGCACGGTGCGCCTCGCTGCTACGGATCTTCAGCGCCCGATGACCATGGGCTCGCATGACTGCTGGATGGAGGTGGCCGGGGTGGGGTTCCGCTGTGCGCGAAGGCGGCGGGATCTGGCCGCGTTGTCTCCCTATCGTGTGGGGTATGGCCACCTCCATCCAGCAGCCGGCGTCCATCTCGTCGCTACGTCCCAAGGCCGATCGGGCCGCCGACAAGCCCGCTCCGGCGCGCGAGCCGCTGTGGCGGGAGGTGCTCGGTGAGTGCCTGCGGAGCCTTCGCCAGGAGCGGGGCGAGAAGCTGAGCGAGACGGCGGCGCGCGCCGGAGTCTCGCCGCAGTACCTCTCCGAGATGGAGCGCGGCGTCAAAGAGCCGTCGAGCGAGATGATCGCCGCGGTCGCAGGCGCGCTGGATGTGACGCTGGTCGATCTGACCCTCGCGGTCGCGGATCGGGTGCGGTCCACTCAGGTCGGCGAGGTGCGGTCCGCTCAGGTCAGCGCTATGCGGTCCGGCCAGGTCACCGCGGTGCGGTCCGCGAAGGTCAGCGCGCGGTACGGCGCCGTCTGCTCGGCCGCGTACGCGCTGGCGGCGTAGCGGTCGGCAGGATCACGCGGCCGGCAGGATCACGCGGCCGGCAGGATCACGCGGCCGGCAGGATCACGCGGCCGGCGGCCTTACGGGCGGCGTTCCCCGAAGATCTCGTCGATGAGCCCGTATTCGAGAGCCGCGGCCGCGGTGAACACGCGGTCGTGATCGGTGTCGGCGCGCAGGGTCTCGACGGTCTGTCCGGTGTGCCGTGACAGGATGTTTTCGATGTCCGCGCGGACCCGTACGACCTCGTCGGCCTGCAGGATGAGGTCGGGGATCGGCCCGCGCCCCTGAGCGGCCGGCTGGTGCAGGACCACGCGGGCGTGGGGGAGCGCGGCACGCTTCCCCTCGGCCCCCGCGGCGAGGAGAACGGCGCCGACTGCCACGGCCTGACCCACGCAGGTCGTCGAAACGCGCGGGCGGATGTGGCGCATGGTGTCGTAAATGGCGAGCATCGCGCTCGGATCCCCGCCCTCGCAGTTGATGTAGAACTGGATTTCGGCGTCGGGATTGTCCGCCTCTAGGAAAATCAGCTGCGCGATGATGGTGTTGGCGACGCCCGCGTCGATGGCGGTGCCGAGATAAACGATCCGCTCGGTGAGCAGGTGCGAGTAGACATCCATGATCCGCTCGCCGCGCGGATTCTGCGCGATGACGTTCGGAATCGTATACGAGCTCACTTACCCGCTCCTTCGGTGATGCTGAATCCGGGCTTATGGCGATTGCGCGGGGCGATTTCGTCGAAGTTCTGCACGATGGAGTCGATGAAGCCGTAGTCGAGCGCTTCCTGCGCCGTGTACCAGCGGTCGTGCAGCGAGTCCTCGAAGATCCGCTCGAAGGGCTGGCCGGTGTCCTCGGCGATGAGGCCGAGCACCGTGTCGCGCGTGTGCCGCAGGTCGCCGGCCTGCAGCTCGATGTCGACCGCCGTGCCGCCGATGCCCGCCGAGCCCTGGTGCATCAGGACGCGCGAGTGCGGCAGAGCGCGTCGCTTGCCCTTGGTCCCCGACGACAACAGGAATTGACCGGCGCTGTAGGCGATTCCTAGGACGAGCGTGGACACGTCGCAGGGAATGAGACGCATGATGTCGCGAATCGCCAACATGGAGGGGACCGAGCCGCCGGGGGAGTGAATCCACAAAGCGATATCGGCCGACGGGTCCTGGGTGGCGAGCGCCATCATCTGCGTGGCCAGCAAAGTGCCGTTGTCGTCGTCTAGTGGGCCGTCGAGAACGAGAACTCGCTGCTCGTAAAGCTCGCGCCGCATTCGCTGGTTGAACAGCGGAACACTTGATTTTTCGCTCATGCGTCCATCATGGGCGGCGTTCATGGGCCCAATCGACCGAATCTGCCTGGGGCAGATCTGCTCTCAGCAGCGTGGAAGGACGATCTTCGATGGCCGTTGCGACGTAGGCTCGACGGATCCCCGGATGTTCCTCCGGCGCTTATGGCGGAGAGCGGCGCTGTCTTTGAACGTGACGGCGTGGCGCGCCCGAACGCTGGTGATCAAGCGCCACCATCGGTCCGTCGGCCCGGCCCGCCGGGGAAGGGTTCGCAGAGTTCGGAGCTCACGGGTACGGGCCGCACGGCCGCCGGGTCGCCGAGGACATCGTGGAGCAGGTACGCAGGTGGGACCGCGACCACCGGAACGGGCCAGGCCCGGCGTTCTCCGTCTGGCCGATCGACGTCCCCGAGGAGGCGCTGCCCGAGGGGGCCGTCATCACGAAGCGTCACTCCCGCGTCTCGATCCTCGCTCCTGAGGTGAGCGGCCGGTCGATCATGTACGGCGGCGACACCACTGCGGCGGCGGTGAGCGGATGGCGGATGGGAGACACCGTCTGTGCCCATCCGGATGATCTGCCCGATCAGGGCTCGGTACAGGCGTGCACGCCGTGGTGCCACCATTCCATTCGACCCAGCCGGGGCACAGAATGCGCACGGCATGATGGAGATGTCGCTATCTGGACGGGCCACAGCGCAGAGAGCGGGCACCGGGGCGGGGCAATCCCGTTCCGTAGCCGCCCCGCCCCGCAGAGGCATGAGCGCGCACCTCAGCCGAATGCGGCCTCGGTGACCGGTGCCCACTCTCGCCACTCGCGCAGCCGCTCGGCGTAGATGGCTTCGATCTCGGGGAGCGTGTTGCCGAGGACGAGCCGCCGGGGCGGCTTCTCGGTGTCGGCGAGCAGGAGGATCGCGTCCGCGGTCGCCGCCGGGTCGCCGAGCACCCATTCCTTGGCGTCGGTCACCTCGTGGACGGCGGCGTAGTCGGGGTGACGCTCGGCGGTGCGCAGGCTGGTGGCGCCGGCGAAGTCGGTGGCGTACGGGCCGGGCTCGACCATGGTCACGTGCACGCCGAATGCGGTGACCTCCTGGGCCAGCGACTCGGACAGGCCCTCGACCGCCCACTTGGAGGCGTGGTAGGCGCCGATCGCGGGGTAGGCGCGTACGCCGCCCTCGCTCGTGATCTGCAGGATCCGGCCGGAGCGCTGGGCTCGCAGCACGGGCAGGACCGCTTGGGTGACCCAGACGGTACCGAAGAAGTTCGTCTCCATCTGGGCGCGCAGGTCGGCCTCGGTGAGCTCCTCGACCATGCCGAAGAGGCCGTAACCGGCGTTGTTGACGACGACGTCGAGCCGCCCGAACCGCTCCACGGCCCGCTCGACGGCCTCGAAGGCCGCCTTCCTGTCGGTGATGTCGAGGGGCAGTGCCAGGACGTTGTCGCCGTAGCGGCGTACGAGCGGGTCGAGCGCGGTGACGTCACGGGCGGTCGCAACGACTCGGTCGCCGCGCCGCAGCGCGGCTTCCGCCCACAGGCGGCCGAAGCCGCGCGAGGCACCGGTGATGAACCAGATCTTGGACATGATTTCCTTCCCCCCAGGTTTTCCTGCTTTCAGCATGCGTACGCTTCAGTCATTCCACAAGCGAGGCTTTCGCACAGGAGGCATGCGGACTTCGCATGGCTAAGCTGGATCGCATGGCGGAGTTCACCGTTCCGGCGCTGCGGGTCGTCCACGCCGTCGTCGGCACCGGATCGTTCACGGCGGCCGCTGAGCTGCTCGGATACACGCAGTCGGCGATCTCCCGGCAGGTGGCGGCCGCGGAGTCGGCCGCGGGGACGCCGTTGTTCGTCCGGAAGGCCCGTGGGGTGGAGGCGACCAGGGCGGGCGAGGCGGTCGCGCGGCGGGCAGCGGCCGTGCTGGCCGAGCTCGACGCGCTGGGCCGGGAGCTGGCCGCGCTCGCCGACCCGCTCGCCGAGCAGGTCACGCTCGGCGCCTTCCCGACCGCGACCTGGTCGCTCGTCCCCAAGGCCGTGGCGGCGCTCCGCAGCGAGCACCCCGAGCTGGCCGTCGAGCTGCACGAGGCGTCCAGCCCGGCGCTCCTGCGCCAGGTGCGGGCGGGCGGCGTCGACGTCGCCGTGATCGCCGTCGGTCAGAGCCTGCCCGACTACGACCTGCACGACCTGCGCACCGAACGCCTGATGACCGGCGGCATGGGCATCGTCGCCGTGCCGGAGAATCACCGTCTCGCCGGACGGTCGCGCGTCTCGGTCGAGGATCTGTCCGGCGAGCCCTGGATCGTCGGTACGGGGCCGCGCGGCGACCCGCAGTTCGGTGCCTGGCCGACGTTGCCTGAGCCCCGCATCGCCCACCGCATCCGCGACTGGAACGCCAGGCTCGGCTTCGTCGCCGCCGGGCTCGGAATCACGACCGTCCCCCGGATCGCCGTCTCCGGCCTGCCCGCCGGGATCGCCGTCGTCGAGGTGGACGACCCCGCCTATGCCGGGCGTACCACCCTGGCCGTGACCAGGCCAGAGCCGTCTCCAGGGCAGCGCGTCGTCATCGCGGCCCTGCGAGCCGCGGCCGAGTCCGCATGACCCCGTGCAAGCCTCCGGCCGGTTCTCACCGAGTACTGGGGTTGATCGACGAGGGGAGCAAGGCCGGTGCGTCGCAGACGGGCGCGTCGTGCCGCTGCCAGGTGGCCAGGTGGCGCAGCGTCCGGCACGGCCGGCCGTCACCACGGCGCTCCCGGCACGGCAGGGTTCGCGCCGGAGCCGGGGTGGGCAGGCCGGCCCGACGTCACCACCTCCTGTACGCCGTGCAGGTCGTACAGCGCCTTGTGCACCGCCCCCAGGCTTCATGCACCGTCACCGCGTAGTCGACCGGGGCGAGCCGGGCCGCGAACCGGCGGCCGGCTCGACCGCGGCCGGGCCGGCGGGCGGCGGCTCGCACACCACGCCGAAGCGGCCGCAGCCACGGCACCGACCCCCTCAGGCGGCGGGGGAGGCCACACGGGGTCGAGCACCGGCTCGCCGTGCGCCGCCATGACCGCGCAGAACCCCCATCGCGGGCGACCCAGCCGGTCATCGCGCCGCCCCGCTCCCAGCTTGTCAGCCGCGCCGAAGCTGCGGGCGACCTGTTCGACGGTGAGGGCTGAGCACCACGTGACGCAGGCCGGTTCGGACGACCATCGAGTGACGAGGTCGCGGTAGTGGCCACGTCGTGGCCTGACGCTGGAGCGCCTGGACTTCCGCTGCTCGATCGACTTGCCCCTGACGCCAACGTCAGGTTTTAGCGTGGGGGGCCTCGGCGGTCGCCGAGCATTCATCCCCACGTATAGAGAGGCGGTTTCGTCATGCGCGCAGTTCGCTATCACGAGTACGGCGGCGTGGACACCCTGGTGATCGAGAAGGTGCCGGACCCGCATCCGGGGCCTGGCGAGGTGCGGATCCGCGCCACGGCGGCCGGCGTCAACCCGGTCGACTGGAAGGTGCGGTCCGGTGCGGTGCGTGAGGTGCTCCCCGTGGAGCTGCCGGCGATTCCCGGGCGGGACGCCGCCGGGGTGGTGGACGAGATCGGTGCGGGCGTCGAGGGGGTGAGCGTCGGGGATCGGGTCTTCGGGCTGGGCGGCGTGACCGGGGCGACGGCGGAGCTGGTCGTGCTGTCGGCGTGGGCGCACGCGCCCGCCACGTGGAGCGACGAGCAGGCCGCCGCCGCGGGCCTGGCGTCCGTCACCGCCATGCGCGGTATGAAGGCGCTCGGTCCGCTGCGGGGGCGCACGATTCTCATCGAGGGGGCGTCCGGGGGCGTGGGCAGTGCGGCGGTGGAGATCGCGGTGGCTTGGGGTGCCACTGTCATCGGGACGGCCAGCGAGCGTAATCACGCGTTCCTTGAAGAGCTCGGGGCGGTGCCCACCACGTACGGGCCGGGCCTGGCCGAGCGCGTCGCCCGCCTGGCTCCGGGCGGTGTCGATGTCGTGCTGGACGCCGCAGGCTCCGGCTCTCTGGACGATCTCGTCGCCATCACAGGGGACCCCGAGCGTGTGACGACGGTCGCGGACTTCACCAACGCGCAGCGTCTGGGCGTGCGGGTGATCAACGCGGAGAACGACTCCTCGCTGCTCGCCGAGGCGGCCGAGCTCGGCGGGCAGGGGCGGTACACGCCGCGCATCGAGCGTACGTACCCGATGGAAGAGATCGCGGCGGCGCACGCCTACGCCGAGCAGGGGCGTACGCGGGGCAAGGTCGTGATCTGCATCTGACCACATCACCGTCATTACGGTTATTGCAGTAATGACTGCAATAACCGTAATGTGGCGGCATGGAGGACACCCCCACCGACGCCGAGCTCGAGTTCGTCGACGACGTCGCGATCTTCTTCTCCCGTGAGGGCATGCCGCTGATCGCGGGCCGCGTGATCGGCTGGCTGCTCATCTGCGACCCGCCGGAGCAGACCGCCGCCCAGCTCGCCGAGGTGCTGCGCGTCAGCCGCAGCTCGATCAGCAGCGCCACCAGGCTTCTGACGCCCAGTGGCCTGGTCGAGGGGGTACGGCGGCGCGGCGAGCGGCAGGAGTACTTCCGCATCGCCCCCGACGGCTGGAGCCGCATGCTGGCCGCCCGCTACGCCAAGACGGCGGCCTTCCGCGAGATCACCGAGGAAGGGCTGCGCGTGCTGGACGGCAGCGACCCCGGGCGGCGCAAGCGGCTGGAGAACGTCCACGAGCTCTACCGCTTCCTCGAAGGGGAGCTGCCGGCGATGTGGCAGCGATGGGAGGCGCACCGGGCGAAGGCGAAGGACGGCGCATGAGCGAGCCGCGCGGCACGTACCTGACCTTTCCCGAGGGCCGCCTGCACGTCCACGTCGCGGGCGACCCGGGCGCGCCACCGGTGGTGCTGCTCAGCGGGGCCGGCGTGGACAACGCGATGCTGAGCTGGCGGCGGCTCATCCCCGTCTTGGCGGCGGACCACTTCGTGCTCGCGCCCGACTGGCCGAAGCAGGGCAAGAGCCGCCCGTGGCAGGGCCGGGCCACGCATGAGCGCATGCTGCGCTGCGTCACCGACGTCCTCGATCACTTCGGTCTCGGCTCGGCCGCCCTGGTCGGGCTGTCGCAGGGCGGGGCGTTCGCGCTGGCCACCGCCATCGAGCACCCGGAACGCGTGGACCGGCTGGTGGCGCTCGCTCCTGCCGGGATCCTGTCGTTCCCGCCCGTCGTGCACCAGCTCCTGTGGCTCACCGCCAAGCTGCCGCTGCTCCACAGGACGCTCCCGGGCGTGATGCTCAGGACGCGGAGGCAGGTGGCGGCGTTCGCGCGCAGGGCGCTGTTCGCGGGGCCGGTGCCGGACTTCGACGAGATCGTGGACGAGATCGTCGAGGAGGTACGGGCGGGCGGCGCGGGCTCCTCCGACTGGCAGAACGACTCCATCGGCCCGTTCCGCATGCGCGTGGACCTGCGTCCCCGCCTGCACGAGATCACCTGCCCGGTGCTGCTCATCCAGGGGGATAAGGACGTGGGCGTGCGGCCTGACCGGACGAGGGCCGCGGCCGCGCTGATCCCCGGTGCCCGGTTCGAGCTGCTGGAAGGGGTCGGGCACTGGTCGAACCGGCAGTGCCCGGAGAAGGTGAACGCGCTGATCGCGGAGTTCCTGAGCGTGGACGGAGCTGATCACTCGGGTTAGGCCGCCCGGCATGAGGCCTCGATGCGCGTGGAGCGCGGAGCCGCACCAGCGACCGCGCCTGCCGGGCGGCCGGAGCGAGCCTGGCCGCGTCGCCCGGCTGACCATGAGGTGACCGGTGCGCGGGTCGCGGCCGGATCGCCCGGCCGGCCCTCAGGTGACCAGTTGCAGGGTCAGGCTGTCCAGCGCGGGTCGCGGCCGATGAAGCCGAGCAGCCGGTCCTGAGGCGAGGCGTCCTGCGCGACCGGCACCTCGGGGCCGAACACCTCCACCCCGGGACCGAACGCGCCCGGCGTCCGGTACTTCTCCATCAGGTCGGGCGGGATGTCGGTGAGCGCCGCCCAGTGGCGGGCCACGTCGTCCGGGTCGATCGTGTCGTCCTGGCCGGTCGCGCGGGCGAGATCCCAGCCGTGCAGCGGCATGTCGTCGCTCGGCACCTTGTCGATGTGCTGCTCGGCCGTCATTCTCGTGCCGTGCGACTCGTACTCCACGCTCGCCGGCGCGGGGTCGTTCAGGACCTCCTCGACGGCGGCCCGCGCGGCGCGGAACGCGGCGAGCGGGTCCTCGTCCACGGACGGCGCCGTGCGGGGTGTGCGGCCGAGCTCGCGCAGCACCACGTCGTGCATGTCGATGATGTGCTGGACGACGTCCCTGGCGGTCCACTTCTCGCACGGGGACGGGTCATCCCACTGGCCGGGGCGCACGGCCGCGACCTTGCGTTCGAAGTCGTCCGCGCGCCGCCGGTAGCGGTCGGCGATCTCACCCATCGTCGCTCTCCTCGTCCTCGAGCCGGTGCGCCTCGAGGAGAGTCTGACATCAGCGGACGAACGCCGCGCCGTGCGCGCCATGGTCAGCCGCGTCCGGCGAGCATGCCGCGGATCGCCCACAGGCCGCCGACGACGATGGCGCCGACGATGATGAAGGTGGTCATGGCGGTGCCGCCGACGCCGAGCATGGCGAGCACCCCCACCGTGATGCCGTAGATCATGGACAGGGCTATGAGGACTCGTGCGGAGAGTTTCGCGTTCATGAATGCTGAGCCTGCCCGAGCCCGGCGAGTCCGGGACAGACACCGATGGACGGGACGCTGATTCCGACGAAAGGTGGATACCGGGCGGCGGGCGCCGGCTGTCAGACTGGCGGGATGCTCGGCGACTCCCTCACAGGCCCGGTCGATGCGGGACAGGACGATTGGCATCGGACGGTCCCCGGCTGGCATCTCGCCTTCGCCGTACTGGCCGCGCTGACCGGCGCCCTCATCGTCACCGGCGACGGTGCGCCACCCGGCGTCGAGCGGGCTTCCGGTCTCGCGCTGCTCGCGATGCTGTGCTGCTGGTACGCCGCCACCGGCGCCCGGGTCCTGCACCGCGAGCGCGGCCGGCTGGGCGTCGTCTACCTGGCCGGCGCGGTGCCGTTATCGGCGGCGCTGTTCGCGGTGGCGCCGCAGGGTGCGCTGATGTCGTTCATGCTGTACCCGCACATCTGGGCGCTGCTCCCGCTGCGCAGAGCCGTCGCCGTGACGGTGGCGAGCGTGGCGTCGACGGCGGCGGTCATGATCGTACGCAGCGACGCGTACGGTCAGGACCTGAGCTCCGCGCTGCTGATGGCGGCGGTGGCGCTGGTGGCGGCCCTGGTGCTCGGTGTCTGGATCACCCGGATCATCGAGCAGAGCCGGCAGCGCGCCCGGCTCGTCGGGGAGCTGGCCGCCACGCGGGCGGAGCTCGCCGAGGTCAGCAGGGAGGCGGGGATGCTGGCCGAACGCGAGCGGCTCGCCAAGGAGATCCACGACACGCTCGCGCAGGGCTTCACCAGCGTGCTGCTGCTGATCGAAGCGGCCAAAGCGGGCACGTGCGAACGCGACCGGGACGCCCGTACCCACCTCGACCAGGCCCGCCGTACCGCCATGGACAACCTGGCCGAGGCCCGCGCCCTGGTCGCCGCGCTGCCGCCGCCGCGGCTCCGCGACGCCTCGCTGCCGGACGCCGTGAGCGGGCTCATCGAGCGGTTCGCGGCGGAGACCGGGCTGGAGACGCGCTTCACGGTGAACGGCACGCCCCGGCGGCTCACTCCGAACGAGGAAGTGGTGCTGCTGCGGGTCACCCAGGAGGCCCTGGCCAACGTACGCAAGCACGCCTCCGGCGCGACGCGGCTCGAGGCCGCGCTGGGATACGGCGCCTCGGGCGTGACCCTGCGGATCGCCGACGACGGCCAGGGCTTCGACCCGGATGACGCCGGTACGGGCTTCGGCATCGGCGGCATGCGCGACCGGGTCACCGAGGTCGGAGGGGTGCTGCGCGTCGGACCGGGCGGGCGTTCCGGAACGGTGGTCCAGGTGGAGCTGCCGTCATGACCGTACGAGTGCTGATCGTCGACGACCATCCCATCGTGCGGCAGGGACTGCGGGCGCTGCTGGCCGCGCAGCCGGATTTCGCGGTCGTGGGGGAGTGCGGCACCGGCGAGGAGGCGGTCGCCCTGGCGGCGGACGCCGCCCCTGATGTGGTGCTGATGGATCTGCGGCTGCCCGGACTGGGCGGCGTCGAGGCCACCGAGCGCATCGTCGCCGGCGGGAGCGCCGGGGCGGTGGTCGTGCTCACCACGTACGACTCCGACGGGGACATCCTGCGCGCCGTCGCCGCCGGCGCGACCGGCTACCTGCTGAAGGACGCCTCGGCGGAGGAACTGGTCGCCGGGGTTCGCACGGCCGCGGCGGGCGGCACGGTGCTCGCCGCCCCGGTCGCCGCCAAGCTGGCCACACGGGCGCAGGGCGGCGGCCCCTCGCTGACCGCGCGGGAGATCCAGGTGCTGGAGTGCGCGGCCCGCGGCCTGTCGAACGCGGCGACCGGGCGGGAGCTGTTCATCAGCGAGGCGACGGTGAAGAGCCACATGATGTGCATCTTCGGCAAGCTCGGGGTCGCCGACCGCACCGCCGCCGTGACCACCGCCATCGCCAGGGGCATCCTGAGCAGCCCCTGAGCTATCGGCCGCCGCTCGTAAGCCTCGTCCGGTCGGTGGGCAGGACGACCTGGCCGGTCACGAACTCGCTCCACAGCCCGAACGACAGCACATCACCCGGCTTGGCGGTGGTCTCGGCGAACCCGACCGTGCGGCCCTTGTGCTCGATGGTGGCGCCGAACGAGAGCTGGAAGCGCGTGGTGCCCGCCCGCTCCTGCGGCGGCACGGACGTGGGCGGGATGATCTCGTCCCAGGCCCACCGGTAGTCCTTGCGGTACGGGTCGGAGACGCGTTCCAGCGTCTGCTCCAGGATCACGCCGGTGTCCGGGATGACCACCAGCAGGCCCGGCCCGCGTCCGAGCCTGGTGTTGAACGCGTGCACCTCCTGCGTCTTGCCGTCGGCCGTCTTCCCCTGCCCGCCGCCGATCCGCGACCCCTCGGGGCAGGCGTTCACTCCGCGCTCCTCGATGACGCTGCGGGCGCAGGTGGGGAACGCTTCGGGGTTGAACCGCACCGTACGGTCGAACAGGAACACGAACCGGCGCGGCCCGGCCGGGACCTGCCCCGTCTCGGCCCTGCTGCGCCGGTCGAAGGCGATCGTCACGCTGCGCCCGGGGCCTTGGGTCGCGGTCACGGTGAGCGAGTCGAGGTTCCGGGTGCCCTCGACGTCCGGCTCGTACGGGCGCTGCGGCCCGCCGGGAGCCGGGTCGGGCGGGGTCGTGCTCGCGGACGCGGCGGCCGCGAGCGCGGACATGCAGAGGAATGCGGTCATGGCGGTCAGTACGGCTTTGGCCTTCACGTCGCTCCCTGAGAAATCGATCAACGCAACGTGCGCCACACAATCAACCGACCCCGAAAAATGGCATAAAGGCCGCGATCATCTCAGGATGGCCGGCTAAGTCTCCCGCTCGGTCGGTAGTCGCGCCTCGGTCAGCAGGCGCAGCTCGTCGCGGACGGCGGCCCGGATGTCTTCCGGGGTGAAGTTGCGCGGGTAGGTGGCCGTCTGGAGCGTCAGGCCGTCGATGAACACGTGGAGCCGCGCGGCCCGCCGTTCCAGGCCGGTATCGGTGAACTCCTGGCCGATCTCGGGTGCGGGCAGGTCGTGGCAGGAGGCGATGGCGAGGCGGCAGATGTGGCGTTCGGCGGCCCAGGCGTTGCGGTGGAGATCGGCCAGGGACTCGTCGATGCGCGAGCGGACCAGGCACGCGAGCCACACGTCGACTTCGACGCGGCGGTTGCCGTCCAGCGGGAGGAGCTCTTCGAGCATGAGCCGGGCGCGTTCCGGCCCCGGCAGGTCCGCGTGCAGGTGCCCGGCGATGCGGGCGGCGACGCTTCTGCCGACCGCCTGCGCGGCGAACGCGAGCAGGCCACGCTGGCTGTCGAAGTAGTGGCGCAGCCCGCCGACCGAGACGCCCGCCGCCTCGGCGACCTTGCGCACCGTGGCGCCTTCGATGCCTTCCCTGCTGATGACCTCCCATACGGCGCGGACGAGCTCGTCGCGGCGCTGCGCATGATCGACGATCTTCGGCATCTTCTTATTATCGCACGCTTGTACTGTTTCCTTTGCAGTACAAGCGTGCTGAGAAAATCGCCGCAGAACCACCTGCCGGGCCTGGCCGTGCTGATCGGCGGCCTGGCCGTGATGGCCGGATCGGCGCTGTGGCTGGCGCTGACCGTCGGCGGCGAGATCCGCTACACCGCCGATCACACCGGCACCAGGCCCATGTGGCACATCTGGATCCCCGCCCTCGCCGGACTGATGCTCACCCGGCTGATGCCCTCACCGCCCCGGAGGGCCCGTCTGCCGGTGACGCGGGAGCTCCGCCTGCAAGCGGGCGTCCTGCTCGCCTCGGGCGTGCTGTTCGCGGCGGCGCTGCGGATGCTGGCGGACAACGGCTTCGCCCCCGAACCGGCGCACACCGTCCTGAAGCTCGTCCTGCTATTGGCCGTACCGGTGCTGCTGTTCCGGCTGATACGAGTCCGGGAGCCGGCGCGGGGGCGGGGCGGCGGCTGGACGCGCTTCGGGCCGGTGGTGCCGGTGGCCGTCTGGCTCGTCCTCTCCTCCGTGGGGCCGTTCGCCCGGCCGTCCGGCGACAGCGCCTGGACGGACGGCCTCAGCCCCGCCGCGCTGCTCCTCACCATGATCGTGGTGTTCGCGCTCAACGCCCTGCTCGAAGAGGCCTTCTACCGCCGCTGGCTGCAGACCCGATGGGAGCACATCATCGGCCGCCGGCCCGCCATCGTGCTGGCGAGCCTGCCCTTCGCGGCCTGGCGCATCGGCATCCACGGCACCGGCGACCTGCTCACCGGCCTCGCCACGGTCGTCGTCCACCAGGGCGTGCAGGGACTGTTCCTCGGCTACCTGTGGAGCCGGTACCGGCTGATGTGGCCCATCCTCACCGTCCACGGCGCGATCAACGCGGCGCCCACCCTGCTGGGCCTGCTCACCGCTCTGTGATCACGGCCAGGACTCACCGGAGGTGAGACAGGATCGCTTTGGCGAAGCGGGTGGCCACGGTGGTGGGGGATACCGGCTGCGTTCCCTCGTTGACCGGAAGAACCTGGAGTTCGAAGGACTGCTTCTTGCCGGCGGAGACGAACAGACGGTACATCTTCCTGTCAAGAGCCTCGCTGACGCCCAGCATCGCCCGGTGGCCGCTGATGGTCTTTCGCGTGAGGTGCCGGTACTTCGCGGCCTTCGTCAGATCCGTGGACGTGTGCGGGATGAAGGCCACCACATATCTGTACGCAGCCCACCGGCAGGACTGGCGGCCGTTGTTCGGCTCCGAATCGTTGATGACGATGCCGAGCCTGTCCTCCTCGTCAATCGCACGGCAAGGATTCCGGGCGAGTTCGGAGAGGGTGAGCTTGCCGCCGACGGCGGTGCTCGACGGCGATGCGGAGCCGGTCGGGGCCGGGGTGCCCGTCGCGCTCGGCGTCGCAGAGGCGGTGAGGCCGGCCGGTCGTTCCTCGCTGGTGCCGCCGCCCTGCGCGCCGCACGCACTCACCGCGCATAACGCCACCAGCAGGGCCATGGCCGGGATCCGGCGGTTTCCGGTGGACGGTGCGTCCGCTGATCGAGTCACCCGGGCAGCCTAATCTTTCCGCCTCGGGACCGCTCCCGAGCGTGACGGCCTCCCATCGGAGTCGTACGCTCCGTACATGACCGCTGACACTTTGTGTGACGAGATGGTCGATCATCTGGTCAGGTTGGGTGCTATCGCATCAGCGCGGGTCGAGGCGGCGATGCGGGCCGTGCCCCGGCACGTCTTCGTGCCGGAGGCGCCGCTAGAGGAGGCGTACGGGCGCGGCGTGGTCGTCACGCACCGGGACGAGACCGGCAGGGCGATCAGCTGTGCGTCCGCCCCCGGGACGGTGGCGGAGATGCTGGAGCAGCTCGACGTCCGGCCCGGCCATCGCATCCTGGAGATCGGCGCGGGCACCGGATACAACGCCGCCCTGCTCGCCGAGCTGGCCGGGCCACGAGGGCAGGTGACCACGGTCGACATCGACGCGGGCATCGTGGCGGGCGCCCGTCGGGGCCTGGCCGCGGCCGGATACGAGCGGGTCCAGGTCGTGCACGGTGACGGCGCGGCCGGCCATGCCGGGAACGCCCCGTACGACCGGATCATCGTCACGGCGGGCGCGTGGGACGTGCCGCCCGCGTGGCGCGAGCAGCTCGCCTCCGGAGGTCGGCTCGTCGTGCCGCTGCGGATGCGGGGCATCACCCGGTCGGTGGCGCTGGGACTCGACGGCGACGTGTGGCGCAGCGTGTCGATCGTCGTGTGCGGGTTCATCCCGATGCGGGGCTCGTCGGCGGTGACGGAGAGCCGGGTGGAGCTGGACGCCGACGGTGGGGTGTGGCTTGGCGTCGATGACGGACAGCCGATCGACGTCGGCGCGCTTCGGGCGGCGCTGACCGGTGCGCCGTCCCTGGTCTGGTCCGGGGTTGTGGTGCCGTACGAGTCGCCGGAGCATCTGGACTTCTGGCTGGCCGGCGAGGCGACACGGGTCTGCCGGGTGCTCGTTTCGGCCCCTGAGCGGGAGGTGGGCCTGGTCGCGCCGATTTGGCGCTGGGGCAGCATGGGCTGCTACACCGCCGACGGCTTCGCGTACCTGATCCGCCGCGACGTTCCCCATGAGACCGGCCAGAAGATGATCGAGCTGGGCGCGTGCGCGTACGGGCCCGGCGCGGCGCGGCTGGCCGGTGACGTCGCAGGCCGCATCCGCGCCTGGCACGGCGCCCGCGACGAGCGTGCGTCCTTGCGCATCGAAGTCCGCCCGGCGGGGAGCCCCGACGTACCGAACGCCATGATCACCGCCGACAAGACGCACAGCAGGGTGTTCGTCACGGTGGGAGGCTGACGGCGGGCGCGAGGTCTACGGAGACGGCGCGACAAGGACTCGCCCGCATCGGGGGAGCACCCGTAGCGTCGAGAGCATGAAGCTGCTCTCCGTCAACATCGGCCGCCCCCGTCCCAACCCGTGGAAGGGCCTGCAGGCAACGGGTATCGACAAGCGGCCGGTTGACGGTCCGGTCGCCGTCGCCGCTCCCGGCCCCAAGGGGACCGGCGCGGTGGGCCTCGCCGGTGACCGGGTCTATGACGTGAAGCACCATGGCGGCGACGATCAGGCCGTCTACGCGTACGCCCGCGAGGATCTCGACACGTGGGAGACCGAGATGTGGCGGACGCTCCCGAACGGCGTCTTCGGCGAGAACCTCACGACCGAGGGCCTGGACGTCAACGCCGCCCTGATCGGCGAGCGCTGGCGGATCGGCCCGGACGTCGTCCTCGAAGTGTCGTGCCCGCGCATCCCCTGCGGCACCTTCGAGGGCTGGCTGGAGGAGAAGGGCTGGATCAAGCGGTTCACGCAGGCGGCCCGGCCGGGCACGTACCTGCGCGTGATCGAGCCCGGGGAGATCCGCGCCGGCGACCTCGTGGAGGTCGTCCACCGTCCCGCTCATGATGTGACCGTCGAGCTGGTCTTCCGCGCGATGACCTCGGAGCCGGACCTGCTTCCGCGGCTGGAGGCGGCCGACGCGCTGCCGGAGCCGGACAGGGCCAAGGCCCGCCGGCGGATCGCCGCGCAGGCACGGAAGGCGTAGGCGGTGGGGTGGGACGTTCCCCGAGCGCCGTGGATGAAGCGACTCGGCGAGGAGACGGTCCTCAGGGCGATCAAGCCCAGTACTCAGCGCCAGGTGTAGGTCGCGTCGGTGATCGGCGGCAGGTAGGGGTTGCCGGCGGGGGCGTCCGGTACGGGGAGTGCGCTGACGGCGGGGCCGATCAGCGGGAACAGCGGCAGCTCGGCGACCTCGCGGTAGTGCACCCACTCGATGGTGCCGGGCTCGGTGCCGCCGTCCGGGAGGTCGTCGTACTCGATCGTGGCGAGACGGTCGCGTACGTCCGGTGTGATGTGACAGCGGAAGATCAGGTGGAGCTTGCGCGGCGGCGGGGTGGGGCCGGGCCTGGTGACCAGCTGGTCCTGGATCCAGCACAGCTCGGGTGGTGTCGCGTCGGCGAGGTCGAGCGGAGCTCTTCGGTCAGTTCGCGGCCGAGGGCGGCGATCAGGTGTTCGCCGGTGTGCACGTTGCCGCCGGGTGGTGTGTAGTGCGAGCCGGTCGGGCGGTCGCGGCGGATCAGAGCCACGTGCGCGCCGCAGAAGACGAGAGCGCCCGTACGGATCTTGACGCGGGCGAAGGGTGCGGTCATGTATGCGGTATGCCCAGCAGGTCCAAGTGACCGGCACCCGAGAGGGCCCGCAAGGTGCCGCCGACCCCGGCCAGGTGCTCGCCGACGCCATGGCGCGGCTCCTCGAACCCGCAACGCCACCCCGCCCGGCGCCCGTCGCCGCGGCGGCAGAGGAGAGCCTGGCCGTGTTGCGCGAGACCCGGCAGGCGGTGCCGGACCTCATCGGACGCACCCAGGCCGCCCGGTGACGCCGGGCCACGGCGGCCACCCATAAGATCGTCGCCACCATGGAAGAGCCCCGCGACCTCCCCTCCCACCTCTCCGCCGCGTACCGGGCCGTCGGGCTGCCCTGGCCGGACGTGCGGATCGCCCACTTCGACGGGTTGCTGGCCGCGGCCGGTGAGCGTCCGGAGGCGGAGCGGCTGCGCGAGCACGTCGGCAAGCTGCGCATGGTCCAGGAGCGGTTCTTCGAGCACCTGAACGCGCTGTCGGAGGATCACGACGGCGACCCCATGCTCCTGCTCCGGCACAAGAACGAGCCGTGCGTGACGGAGGTCAGGGAGGACTGGGCGGAGACGGCGTCGATGATGCCCGAGTTCCATGCGGCGGTCACGGTGTTCGTCAGGGCGCTGCTGGGGGGCGACGCGCGGGACGTTCCCGACTATCTGGACGCCGCGCCGCCCTGGGTGGAGCCGCACCCCGGGCGCGGCATCCGCGACGAGCCCGCCGCCGGACGCGATCCCGCCGCGGACGCCCTTATGCGCTGGCGGGAGGACCCGTACGGGCCGCGCATCTGCGTCGTCACCGGCTCTCCGGGCGTCGGCAAGACGCGGCTTCTGGCCTGGTTCAGTTACTCCGGCATCTGGGACTGGTCGGGCTATCCGGGGCCGGACGAGGCGGCGATCCGCCTGCGCGGGATGGACGCGGGCGACGCCGTACGCGAGCTGGCCGGGCAGCTCAAGCTCGGCGATGGCGCCGGTCTGGACGCCATCGACCGGTCCGTGCTCGTCACCGTGGCCGACGCCCACAGGAGCAACGACCCCGAGCGCGCGTACGCCGAGGTGGTTCTTCCCCTCGCGGCGAACCCGCACGTCCGCCTGGTCGTGGAGCTCGGCCGCGAGGACGCCGAGGAAGGGTTCGGGCTGCCCGCGTACGTGCTGGACCTGGACGACCCGCGCGCCACCGAGCGCGCCGCCTTCACCGCCTGGTACGACGCCCAGCGCGTGGAGGGGTCGCCGTTCACCGCCGACCAGGTGTACCCCTCACCGGGGCTCGCCGCCCTCGCCGCACGTGCCGAAGGCGCCGACCCAGGGCCGGGCCTGCCTATGGACGTGCGGGTGGCGCGCGCCTGGCTGGACGGACTGTCACCGGAGGCCCGCGCCGCCGCCGGCACCCTGGCGCTCGCCCTCGTCCCGATCGGTCCGTACCTGTGGCGGTTGCTGCACTGCGGCCGGCACCGCGACGACCCGGAGGCCGCCGCCCGTGGTGTGGCGGAGGCAGCGTCCCGGCTGCCCCTGTCCGAGCCGGGCCTGCCCGCGTACGCCATCGACCTGCCCGCCCTGGCCGAACTCGTCTCCCCGCCCGCGTCGGCGCACGGGGAGCTGGCCGCCGTCATGCGCGGCTGGCCGGCGTCGGCCGAGCTGTCCCCGCCGACGTACGTCAGCGAGCACCTCGCCCACCACGAGCGCCTGGCGGGCGGTCCCGGCACCGTCACCCCGCTGTCGCTTTGCCGCCCTCCGACCCGGGTCACCCGCGAACTGCTGGAGGACCTGTACGGCCCGGAAGGCGTCCACCGGCCGCGCGACGTCGAGATCCACCCCGCGATCGCACACGAGCCCACCCGCCGTTTCCTCGCCGAGGTCGGCCTGCCCGCGGGCGGCCTCTGGGAAGAGCCGTTCGACCGTTTCGCCGAGCCGATGTCCGAGCTGTGGCCCGACAGCCTGGACGAGTTGCGCGCCTGCGCGGGCCTGCCGGACGACCTCGGCGCGCTGTTCCTGCTCGACGACATGAACACCTGGTACCTGTTCCTCGACGGCCGCACCGGCCTGGTGTACGAGGCGGGCGAAGGGCTGGAGACCGCCCGCGTCGCCCACCGCGGCGTCGAGTCGTACGCGTACTTCATGTACGTCATCCACCGGGCGCGCAGGCTGTGGTGCGACGGCCGGGACGCCCACCGCGAGGCCGCCTACTGGTGCGCCGACGACCTCGCGATCGAGCTGCACACGTACGAGCCGGAGGCCATGGCGGGCGAGGACGCCCTCTGGCCCCCGGCCCTGGAGGACTACACGCTCCTCACCTAGACGCGGGTCAGCTGCCGGGCGGCGGCGTGGCGTCGCCGACGTCGTGCGCCGACGGGTCGCGCGTACGCCGGGCCGCCGGGGCCGAGCAGGGAAGGCACGGCCACGCCCGCCGCGACGGCGGCCGCCACCGCCGTGCCCATCGCGAACCGCCGCCACGTCAGCAGCGGCCGGGTGCGGCGGGCCGGAGCGGCCGCCTCCTCGATGAGCCGGAGCCGCTGCCGGGCCAGGGCGGCGGGCGGCGGCTCGTGCTCCAGTTCCTTGATGACGTGACTTGACGGTTCCGACCGGGATGCCGAGCGCGCGGGCGGCCTCCTCGTACGTCATGTCGCTCCAGGCCACCAGCAGCAGGACGTCCCGGTCGCCGCGCGGAAGCCGCGCGAGCGCGTTCAGCAGGACCGTCCGCGACCCTTGGGCGGTCAGATAGCGGGTGATCGCCTCTTCCGGTCCCTCGACGGGCCGGGCCGGGCTCTGCCGCTCCAGCGCGCGGTAGCGGCTGACCTCGGCCCTGCGGTGGCCGGAAATGAGCTTCGTCGCGATGCCCAGCAGCCAGGGCCGGGCGTCGCGGTGGCTGACGTCGTACGTGCCGCGCCTGCGGAACGCGATCAGGAACGTCTCCCCGACGAGGTCCTCGGGGAGTTCGGCGCCGAGGCGGAAGGAGATGTACCTGTACAGCGTCCCGGCGTACCGGTCGAACAGGACGGCGAACTTCTCCGGATCATCCAGGGAATCCGCGATGATCTCGGAGTCCACCACCACCGGTGACGTGTCGGTCACCATAGATGATCTGTCTTCAACACTGGACTCCCTTCGAGATGTCACCTGTGTCTTGTCACAGGAGCCCCAGGTGTTCACGGACGTTCGCCGCCGGCCCCGGTCACCTTCGGCCCGCGGCTGTGACCGGCATGAGGCTCGGAGAGCGCGTCAGAGCGTGGACACGAAGCGCCGGCAGACGTGGACTCGAGCGAATTGCGCGCGGAGCGCCTGCTCGTCCTCCAGCCTGGCATGCGAGAAGACCGCCATGGGCCGGAGCCCTGGCCGGCGCTCGCCGATGGCCCGGTCCGGTTCGCTGGGATCGGTGGAGTAGTTCGCGTAGACGTGAAGGTAGTGCTCGCTCTCGGTGAAGCCGTTGGCTCGATACCAGCGCAACGTGCCCGGATCGTCCCTCGTCCAGGCGTCGAGCGTGCGCGCGCCGAGCTCGCGGGCTCGGGCACGGGCTTCGCGGAGGAGGGCGCGGCCGATGCCCCGGCGCTGATGGTCGGGGTGGACCGCGATGGTTTCGATGGTGGCCAGGTCACCGTCGATGGCGACGTCGATGATGCCGGTAAGCGTGCCGCCGCTCTCTGCGACGCGTTCGAAGCCCGGGGCCGGGATCGTGGGTTTGCTCGTGACGACGTCGTCGAAAGAGGCGGTCGTCAGGAAGGACAGGACGCGGCAGCGCAGCCAGGCCGTCTCGTCTTCAGCGGTGTAGTCGCGGATGGCGTGGTGCAAGGCAGGGATCTCCCATGTGGTCGGCGATGTCCGGACGGCGGTGGTCGCGTCAGTGGGAGATCACGTTGGCGATTCTTCAACGTCGGCTCGGGGCCGGCAAGCGGTTTGTGCGGTCGGTTCATGCATGTGGCGCGAAGCGCGTTCCCGTGAGCCGCTGCTGGTTCACGGGAGGGCGGCGCCGCGATCGAGAGAAGACGTTTCGCCGACGGCGGCGAGCAGCACGATCGGGAACTCCGGGTCGGCCTGGCCGACCGTGAGTGCGACCCAGCGGCCGGTGCCCGGACGCCACACGGACATCTTGCTGCTGTAGGTGCTCAGCTCGTTCACCGGCTCGGGCGGTGCGGCGATCTCGTCCTCCACATACGGCCACAGATCGACGACTTCGGGACGGCCCCAGCGTGAGGTCAGCGCGGCCGCCAGCGCCTCGAAGGCGGCGGCGATCTCGTCCTCGGCGGCCTCGACGGCCTCCTCGCTGCGGTCGTCCCAGAAGTCCTGGCTGGCCGCCAGGCAGGTCACGTGGCTGCGGGGACCGCTGGAGCGATACCCCTCTCACGTCCTGCCGGGCGGCGCCAGGCGCTCTTCCTGGCTCGGGAAGGGGCGGGCCAGCAGGTGATCGATGGTGGCGAGCCGATCTTCCACGGTCATGCGGTAAGGCTATACCGGCTGCGGGCGGGCCAGATCGTCGGCAGCACGTACCTGACCGTCCTGCAGCGGTGGCGGCCGTGAGAGGCTACTTCGACTCGACGCGGGCGACGGGCGCGGCGCTGCCGGCGAGCACGGCGGTGGCGTTCGTCCAGGCGGGGTCGCCGGGGTAGAGCTCGCTGCGCAGGTACGCCCAGATGAGCGCGCGTACGGCGGCGACCCGGTCGGGGTTCTCGTCGGTGGTCTCGGCGGCGTCGAACGTGGAGATGCCGCCGAGACCGTGCTCGGCCTCGAAGAACTCCAGCAGCACCTTCGGCCCCGGCGCAGCGGTGTAGGGGTCGCGCCGCCAGTCCTGCCGGTCGGAGAAGAACGGGTTGTAGTCCTTCTCGCCGGTGACGACGAGCACCTTCGGCGTCATGCGGTCGAAGCTGGTGGTGGTGAGCTCGGCGTACGGCTCGGCCGCCGGGCCGTTCATGTCCTCGCCCCGGCCGGGGGCGGCGATCATGACGCGCGCGCCGAAGCGGTCGTCGACGGCGCCGATCGTCGCCCCGTCACGGATGAAGGTCTCGCCCGAGATCAGGCCGACCGTCTGACCGCCGGCGGAGTGGCCGACGGCGGCGATGCGGCTGCTGTCCAGGCGTCCGGCGAGGCCGGGAACGGCGCGTTCGATCTCGCCGAGGTGGTCCACGACGCGGCTGAGGTCGTCCGCACGCCACTTGAGGTACAGCGGCGCATCCGGGTCGTCGGCCTCGCGCAGGCCGAGGAACGTGGCGTCCAGGTGGGTGGGCTGGATGACGGCGAAGCCGTGCGCGGCCCAGAAGTTCACCAGCGGGCCGTACCCGTAGAAGGAGGGCACGAAGGTCGAGGGGCCGTGCCCGTGGGAGAGCACGATGACCGGCAGGTCGGTGCCGTTCACCGGAGCCGTCACGCGGACCGCCAGCGGCACCGGGCGCTGCGGCACGTCGATCAGCACGGGGTGGTACGAGAAGACGGGCTCGGGGTCGGGCGCCGGGAAGCCGGCGGCGTACGTGGACGGGTCCTTCGCAAGGTTCTTGTCGTGCGTCATGCGTCCAGCCTGCTGGAGAGCGGCCGAACTCTGAATGCTTGTCCGTGCGGATTTTCTTCGCGATAGTTCGGGGGCGTGTGTGGGTCAGTCGTCCTCGGCGGCGAGTGACGATGGTCCCGGTGGCCTGAGGCCTTCTCCTCTAGGGACGCGGCCCTCCCAGGTGGTGACCTGGAGGCGTACCACCGAGAAAGGAGGTCGCAATGAACCTGCCCGAGCGCAAGGACATCAGGTGGCCGTTCCCGGACCTGCTGGAATGGATGGAGAGCCCGATGTTCGGGTTCCGGCCGTTCGGCCAGATCGTCCGCATCGAGGACTACATCGACGACGACCGGTACGTGCTGCGTGCCGAGCTGCCGGGCATCGACCCCGACAAGGATCTCGAGGTCACGGTGGACGAGGGCATGCTGCACATCCGGGCCGAGAAGACCCGCAAGACCACCGAGGCGCACCGCTCCGAGTTCGCCTACGGGTCGCTGTCGCGGTCGGTGACGCTGCCCGCCGGGGCCAAGGCCGACGACGTCAAGGCGACGTACAAGGACGGCGTCCTGGAGGTCAGCGTGGGGCTGGCCGAGGAGAAGAAGGCCGCCGGGCGGCGCATCGCCATCGAGCACTGACGTCCGGCGTCCTGGCCGGGTGCGGGCGGGGCGTCCTGCCCGCACCCGGGCGCGTTCACCCGGGGACGCCGGCGCGCCCGGGCACGGGGAACGTCACCCCGGTCAGCTCTTCGGAGATCGCCCACAACCGCTGCTGGACGGCCATGTCGTAGGACTCGGGGCCCGGCCGCCGAGCACGGATCCCAGTGCAGGTCGTCGAAGCGGATCGCGGCGCGGAGGCGGTGGCCGCTGCTGCTGACCGTCACCACGCGCGAGCCGGGCACCGGCAGCATCAGATCCAGCAGCAGCCCGGTGAGCGCGAAGTGGCCGTCTCGAACCCCAGGCCGGTGTCGGCCCCGGTCGCCACGGCCACCCGCCCGCTCTGATCGGGGATGTCGGCGGTCGTCCAGCTCTTGCCCATGCCGGGCTCCCCTCTGACGAACCGAAGGCACCTCGTCGGCGCGCAGGGCAGCGTGCCTGAAGGCAACGTATCCGCCGAGATCGTCGCCCGCTACAAGCGCGCGTCCCTGCAGCGCCTGGAGACCGTGGCCGCGCCGGTCGGCGAACACCTGCCGGAGCGGGGCGGGAACGCGGCGCCGTCCGGCTGCTCCTGGGCGTGCCCGCCCCGCTCCCGAACGCCGATCATGCCCCCGCTGCGGTGAGTGCCGGCAGGGCGGGGTAGTCGATGTAGCCATCAGGGCCGCCCTGGTACATCAGGCCGTCGCGGACCGGGTTGACGGGGGCGCCGGTGCGCAGCCGTTCGACCAGGTCGGGGTTGGCGAGGAACGGACGGCCCAGCGCGATCAGGTCGGCTCCCGCCGTCAGCAGCTTTTCGGCTGCGTTCTTGCCTCCGTCGGCGGGGATCTGGTCCTGCGGCAGCGTCGGGTTGGCGATCAGCGTGCCGGGCCAGATCGTGCGGATGCGCTCGAAGAGCGGCCGTCCGGGATCGGCGAAAACGATGTGCAGGTACGCGAGCCCGTGGTCGGCCAGGGTCCCGGCGAGCTGCGGGTACAGAACGTCGGCGTCGGCGCCGTCGATGCCGTTGACGGTGTTGCCGGGGGAGATGCGCAGCCCCACCCGGTCGGGGCCGATGGCCTGGGCGACGGCCTCCACGACCTCCACCACGAACCGCATGCGGCCCGCCACCGAGCCGCCGTAGTCGTCGGTGCGGCGGTTGGTGTTCGGCGCGAGGAACTGGTGGAGCAGGTAGCCGTTGGCGCCGTGCACCTCGACGCCGTCGAAGCCCGCGTCGATCGCCCGGCGGGCGGCGGCGGCGAAGTCGCCGATGGTGGTGCGGATGTCCTCGAGCGTCATCTCGCGCGGCACGACCGCCTCCTTGGGGCCGGTGGGCGTGTGGATGGTGTCGGGGAGCGGGATGGGGGAGGGGGCGACGGGCGTCAGCCCGCTGTTGTCCGGGTGCCCGACGCGGCCGCCGTGCTGGATCTGCAGGAACATCGGCGCCCCGCCAGCGCTCTTCACCGCCTCGACGACCTGCCGCCATCCGGCCACGTGGGCGTCGGTGTGGATGCCGGTGGTGTTCGGGTACGTCTTGCCGACCGCGTTCGGGGTGGACGCCTCGGCGACGATCAGCCCGGCCGTGGAACGCTGGGCGTAGTAGGTGGCCATGAGCGGCGTCGCGGTACCGTCGTCGGCGGCGCGGGTGCGGGTCATCGGCGCCATGACGAGGCGGTTCTCCAAGGTCAGGGAGCCGAGCCGGTACGGGGTGAACAGGTCTGAGGTGAGTGCTGTCTCGTTCATGGCGAAACCGTAGAATGTGACACTGATGTCAGATTCAACCCCGGACGATGTGAGATAGATCATGCGAATCGGTGAGCTGGCCCGGCGGACCGGCGTGAGCGAGCGTTCCCTGCGTTACTACGAGACGCAGGGCCTGCTGACCGCCGAACGCACGCCGGGCGGCCACCGCGAATACCCCGAAAGCGCTGTTGACCGTGTCATCCGGATCCAGGAGCTGTACAGCGCGGGACTGTGCAGCTCGAAGATCGCGCAGCTGCTGCCGTGCATGGGTGACGCCGACGGCGGGCCGTCCGAGACCGCCGACGCTCAGCTGGTCGCCGACCTGACCGTCGAGCGGGAGCGCATCATGCGCCAGGTCCAGGACCTGCTCCGGTCGGTGGACGTGCTGGACGAGGTGATCGAGAGGGCCGGCGGCCGCCCGCCCGCCGCCGCTACCCAGGGCTCAGACCGTCACTAGCGACGCCAGGCGTTCATAGCTGCCACAGCAGCACTTCTTCGTCCTCGCCTGCGCTGGCCAGGTATCTGCCGTCAGGGCTGAAGGCCACCGAGAAAACGGCGCCCTTATGGCCGGCGAGCGACTGGCCGATGGGGGTCTGCCTATGAGGGTTTGGGTGGCGACGCGCCACAGTCGTGCGGTGCCGTCGCGGCTACCGGTGGCGAGGATTTTGCCGTCGGGAGGGAAGGCGACCGAGGCGATGCCTTCGGGGGCCTCGAGGGGGTCGCCGATGCTCAACGTGGGGCGCACCTCCCACAGCCGCGCGGTGTCGTCATCGCTGCCGGTGGCCAGAATTCTGCCGTCAGGGGCTGAAGGCAACGGAAAGGCCCCAGTCGCTGTGGCCAAAGGGAAGGTCGTGCAGCAGGGTGGCGGGGACGGTTGGCTTAGGCGTGGGGGCCTTCCGGGCTGGGAGAGGTTCTGATCGGCTTGGGTCCGGATCGTCCTGGTCGAAGAGGTAGTTGGCGATCGGCAGAGCGGCGACCACATCCGCGACGCCCAGCCCGGTGAGCAGACGGCGACGGGTCGGGGCCCGGTGCGACACATTAGCGACCTGTGAGTCCGTTGCGGCTTCGACCGTAGAGCGCTGCCCGAGTCCGGAAGAGCCGGGTGCGCTGGGGCTCGGGACGTGCGATGTCGTTTCGGCGATCGTGGGTTTGTCCAGCCGGATGGTGGGCCCGGACGCGGGAGGCGGGGGCGTCGGCGGTATCTCGGCGGCAGGGGCCGCTCAGCCGGTTTCGACGGCTTTTCGCATCGTGGCGGCGTCCTGGGGACGTTCTTCGGGTCCTTAGCCAGCACGGTGGCCAGCAGCCCGTCCCAGAAGGCGGCAAGATCCGGCTTCAGCCGGGAGGGCGGCTGTAGATGTGCTGGAAGCGCATGGCGGCGGGCGAGTCCGCGGTGAAGGGCGGGCGGCCGGTGAGCATCTCGTACGGCACGCATCCGGTTGAGTACAGGTCCGTGCGGGCGTCGGCGGGCCTGCCATCGGCCTGTTCCGGCGACATGTACGCAGGCGTGCCGATCCGCATCCCTGTGGAGGTCAGCCGGGTGGCCGTCTCCGACATGAGCTTGGCGATCCCGAAATCCATCACCTTCACCCTGGCTTGGCTGTCGGCGAAGTCGGCGAAGTCGGCGAAGCGGACCATGATGTCGGCGGGCTTGATGTCGCGGTGCACGATGCCGCGTCCGTGGCTGTGCTCCAGCGCTTCCAGGACGGCCGTCGCGATCTGCCCGGCCTGTGCGGGCGTGAGAGGCGTCCGCCGCAGCAGATCGCCCAGCGTCTCTCCTTCCACCAGCTCCATCACCAGGTACGGAATCGGCTCCCCATCTTGGGCGTCCTCCCCGATGTCGAAGACGGTCGCGATGTTGGGATGCGACAACCCGGCGGCCGCCCGCGCCTTCCGCCGGAACCGGGCCAGGAAATCCGCATCGCGCAACATCTGCGCAGGCAGCACCTTGACCGCCACGGTCCGCTCCAGCTCCCGGTCATGCGCTCGGTACACCACCCCCATGCCGCCCTGCCCCAACGGGTCGAGCAGCTCGTACCGACCCGACAGCGCTCTCACCACGACCCCCGTTCCCACCGCTTCTCTCCTCGATCAACGCCGGGCCCACGGACGAGGCCGTCTCTTGGGGGCAGATGAACGAGTCTCTCTGCGTGACGCCATCATGACGCGGCTTGATCATGGCAGGAAACCAAGCGACCTACCGGCCAGTAGGCCCTATTTGAGATCACTACGTCGTTCGGCCCGCGCTAGCCTGCGTGCGGCCTACGAGGACGGGCCCGATCTTGCCCTCTACCACGTGGAGCTGGGCGGCTTCAGGGCGGCCCTGAACGCGACCCTCCTTGGCAAACCGCCCGCTTTTGGCTCACATCGCACATGAGAACGGCCCCTGGTGGCGCCAGAGGCCGTTCTTGTCGTCGCGATCTGCGATCGGATCAGCAGCGTGCTTTGATGGTGTCGATCGCGGCGCCGTAAGTTTCGATGTACCTGCCGCGATGGTGGGTCGGTTTCACCTCGCGCGGGGCCTGGTCCCCATCGCTGTCCACGAAACAACCGTATGCCTCGGAAACAAACGAACCGAGGTGATCTTGTAGATAGTCAGGGAGAGGGCCGTCTTTATCCTCTCCAGGAGTCCACTTCCACATCTTTCCCGTGAAGCCCTTACCGGGCCAGAGGCAGATGGCCCCTTCTGTGCAGGGCGGGTGCGGATTGATGCCGGTGTTTTGGTAAATGTGGGTCTCTTCGATCACATTGCCATCGCCGATGATGTTGCCGTTACCCGCCGCGTTACCTTGGCCGGCCACGCTACCCTGCGCTGCCATGTTCCCCTTGGGAACATCGCTGGCTATGGGGGCGGGGTTCCGGTTGGCCGTGGCTCCCCGCGTGGTGTTGGAAGGTTCGTCAAGTGTGTACAGAGCTGCGGAGGTGGAGCCGAGGGCCAGGACCGCCACGGCTCCTATCGAAACGGAGATGGCTCCGGCGCGCGTGGTGGCTTCATCGGCGGGGACGGATGAAGCCAGGAAGGAGCCGAAAACGACCCCTAGGATCGCATAGCCGATTGCCGGAATGAACCACAGAGAGGCCAGTTTGCTCTCGCCGAAGATCTTGCTGCAATTCACTGCCGTCATGACCGTGGCGAGAGCGATGATGAGGACGACAATCCATCGTTGATGCTGATTAAGGTGCACTTTCATGCGGCCATATTGTGGTGAGCAGCATGGGCGATCTGCGCCCCGCTGATCGAGACTTTGCCTTACCTTTATCTTGGGGTTGTGCTCATAAGGTGAGATCAAGCGCCGAACTGGAAAAGGCGCTCCTTGCAGTCGATTCCGAGCGAAAGCCGCCGTTGGCGGCGTCATTCGGGTGAGCGGTCGCCGGACGACTCGACGAGTTCGGCTTCGAGTGCTTCCGGCAGGGCAGCGTCGGTGATGACAGGTCGTCGCCCAGGTTGAGTATGCGTACCTCGCCGCGATCGAACACCAGCCGGATACCGACCTCCGTCTGGATGGCGGTCGATGATGCGGTGAACCGCCCGGACCGGTCGGCCGAGGAAGCGGCTCATCAGGAAGTCCGCCGGGGCGGGACCGACGATGACTTTGCCCCACTCGTCCATGTCGTAGGAGTCGTGTGGCTGATCGAGCCTCAGCTCGAGCGGGACGGCATGCCGCCATGATGTCACTAGACGTATCAGGTGCATTCTCGCTGCGGCCGGCAGGGGCGTTGGTCCCTGCTCAGCGGTTACGTGGTGTCGGGGTCATGGGGGCTTCCGGCCCTACTCGTACGTCCTCAGCTGGGGTCGGATGGCGGTTGGCTCGGGTACCCGGGCGCGGGTGTCCACGAGTCGAAGCCATACGATGACGCTGAGTAATGAAGCGAGGCGGGGTTCGATGACGGATGAGGTGGGTGGTCGGGCGAAGCTGATGCTGGGCCTGGCCACGGTGGGGTTCGCGGTCAACTTCTGGGCCTGGGCGCTGCTCAGTCCGCTCGGCCCGCGCTACAAGGAGCTGCTCGGGCTGTCGGCGCCGCAGCAGGCGTTGCTGGTCGCGGTGCCGGTGATCGTCGGGTCGCTGGGGCGGATTCCGGTGGGCGCGTTGACCGATCGGTACGGCGGGCGGGTGATGTTTCCGCTGGTGTCGGCGGTGACCATTGTGCCGGTGCTGTTCATCGGGCTCGCCGGGCAGGCGTCGTTCACGGCGTTGCTCATCGGCGGGTTCTTTCTGGGGGTCGCGGGTACGGCGTTCGCGATCGGGGTGCCGTTCGTCAACGCCTGGTTTCCGCCGCAGCGGCGCGGGTTCGCGGTCGGGATCTTCGGCGCGGGCATGGGCGGTACGGCCATCAGCGCGCTGACCACGGTGGGGCTGGTCGAGTGGGGCGGGGCGGCGGCGCCGTTCGTCATCACGGCGGTCGTGCTGGCGGTGTACGCGGTCGTCGCGTGGCTGCTGCTGCGGGACGCGCCGGGGCGCAGCGCCACAGTGCAGCCGCTGGTCAAGCGGCTGGCGGACACAGGGCGGCTGCCGATCACCTGGCAGGCGTGCCTGCTGTACGCGGTCGCGTTCGGCGGGTACGTCGCCTTCTCCGTCTACCTGCCGACCTACCTGGAGACCGAGTACGACCTGGAGCAGGCGGACGCCGCCTACCGGATGGCCGGGTTCGTGGTGCTCGCGGTCCTGGCGCGGCCGCTGGGCGGATGGCTGTCGGACCGGTTCGGCCCGGTACGGGTGCTGGCGGGGGTGTTCGCGGTGGTCGCGGTCATGGCGGCGGTCCAGGCGCTGACGCCGCCGCTGCTGCCGGTGGGCACGGTCGCGTTCCTGTCGATGGCGGCGGCGCTCGGCGCGGGCAGCGGGGCCACGTTCGCGCTGGTGGCGCAGGTGGCTCCGGCCGACAAGGTCGGATCGGTCACCGGGCTGGTGGGGGCGGCCGGCGGGCTGGGCGGGTTCGTGCCGCCGCTGGTCATGGGGTTCATCTACGGGCGGCTCGGTTCGTACGGGCTGGGCCTGGCGCTGCTGGCGGTCACCGCCGGGCTGGCGGTGGTTCTGACCCTGACCGCGGTGCGCAGTCTCGCGGTCCGGCACGCGTCCACGACCTGAGCGTCAAAGCGCCCCTCGTCGCCTCCAGGCCGTGGAGCACGTGATCGTCAGCGGGTCGGTTCCCAGCCGCGCCGGACCGCAGGCCGGCTCTCGTCCCTGCTGCGGTACACGATGTACGGCCGGGTGAGGTAGCCGAGGGGCGCGGTGAGCATGTGCACGAGCCGGGTGAACGGCCAGATCGCGAACAGCACCAGCGCGCTGAGCGCGTGCAGCTGGAACAGCGGGGGCGCGCCCGCCATCAGGTCGGGCCGCGGCTGGAACAGGAAGATGGACCGGAACCAGGGCGAGACGGTGGTGCGGTAGTCGTAGCCGCCGCCGACGAGGTTGGCGTGCACGGTGGCGGCCAGGCCGAGGGCGATGGTGAGCGCGAGCACCGCGTACATGAGCTTGTCGTTGCGGGTGGTGGCGGTGAAGACGGGGCCGACCGTGCGGCGGCGGTAGATGAGGATGGCCAGGCCGCCCACGGTGGCGATGCCCGCGATCGTGCCGAGCACGACGGCGAGCAGGTGATAGAGGCTCTCGCTGATACCCACAGCCTCGGTCCAGGTCTTCGGGATCACCAGGCCGCCGACGTGGCCCAGCGCCACGATGAGGATGCCGAAGTGGAACAGCGGACTGCCGATGCGCAGCAGCCGCGACTCGTACATCTGGGACGAGCGCGTCGTCCAGCCGAACTTGTCGTAGCGGTAGCGCCAGAGGTGGCCGAGCACGAACACGGTCAGCGCCACGTACGGCAGCACCACCCACAGCAGGACGCTCATCGGCCCGCCTCCATGATCGCGTAGGGTTCCAGTCCGACCGCCTCGGCGGGCGGGCCTTCGGCGGCGAGCCGCAGCGCGGCCTGCCGTTCGCGCGCGCCCGCCGGGGGCAGCGTGGCCAGCACGGCGGCCACCACGTCCGCGTACGGCGAGCCCTCCTCGCGCAGCGCCGCGTGCAGCACCTCCACGCCCGCCCGATGCTCCAGCAGCAGCCGCCGGGCCTCGCGTTCCGCGCCGCGCGCCCACAGCTCGCACACCACGGCCAGGTGATCGGGCAGCTCGCCGCCGTCGAGCTCGAACCCAGCCGCCTTCACCGCGTGCTGGAACCGCAGCAGCGCCGGACCGCGCCTGCGGGTGTCGCCGTACGCGTAGTAGGTGAGGTACGGGCAGCAGCGCCGCTTGAGGTCGAACGTCGCCACGTAGTGCGCCGCCAGCGCACGAAGGTCCGTGCCCGCCACATACGCAAGGAAGGCCGACAGCCGGTCGCGTGCCTCGCCGGACGGCAGCCCGGAGACGGCCTCGCGCAGCACGCCGAGCCCGTCGCGGAGCCGCTCGTCGGGATAGCCGAGCAGCACCGAGGCCACCATGTGGACGGTCCGCGCGCTCATTTCCTCCTCCTCTTGGGGAACAGGCCGTCCGGGGTGCCCTTGCCGTCCCAGTTGAGCAGGTTCACCCGGCCGCGCAGCTCGTCGGCGTCGTCCAGGTCGTCGCCCTGCTGACGTTCGCGCAGGGCGTGGAAGCTCTCCACCGCGACCGGGGCGGGCCGCCCGGACGCCTCGCCGAAGGGGCCGTTCATGCCGGGGCCGCCCTCGTAGTCGAGGCTGCACCCCAGCTCCTCCAGCCCGGCGGCCTGCTCGGCGTGCGCCGTGGGGATGACGTACCGTTCGGCGTACGGGGCCAGCGCGAGCAGCCGGTGCATGCCCTCGACCTGCGGGCCGGTCATGCCGGCGGCGCGCGCGATCGACTCGTCGGGCTCCTGGCCGAGGTTGAGCCGTCGCATGTACGAGCGCATCGCGGCCAGCCTGCGCAGCACCGTGCGCACCGGAGCAGGGTCGCCGGCGGTGAACAGCTCGGCCAGGTAGCCCACCGGGATGCGCAGCGCGTCGATGGCGCCGAACAAATTCCCTGCGTCCTCGCCGTCGTGCCCGGTGGCGGCGAGCACGTCCACGACGGGGGACAGCGGCGGGATGTACCAGACCATCGGCATCGTGCGGTACTCCGGATGCAGCGGCAGCGCCACCCCGTACTCGAAGATCAGCCGGTGGATCGGCGATTCGCGGGCGGCGTCCAGCCAGTCGTCGGGGATGCCGGAGTCGCGGGCGGCGGCGATGACGGCGGGGTCGCGCGGGTCGAGCAGCACACCCTTCTGCGCCTCGTACAGGTCGCGCTCGTCGGGCACGGAGGCGGCCTCGGCGACGCGGTCGGCGTCGTACAGCACCAGGCCGATGTAGCGCAGCCGCCCGACGCACGTCTCCGAGCAGACCGTGGGGATGCCGACCTCGACGCGCGGGAAGCAGAACGTGCACTTCTCCGCCTTGCCGGTGCGGTGGTTGAAGTACACCTTCTTGTACGGGCATCCGGTCACGCACATCCGCCACCCCCGGCAGCGGTCCTGATCGACCAGCACGATGCCGTCCTCCGACCGCTTGTACAGCGCCCCCGACGGGCAGGAGGCCACGCAGGACGGGTTGAGGCAGTGCTCGCAGATGCGCGGCAGGTAGAACATGAACGCCCGCTCGAACTCCAGCCTCACCTGCTCCGACACCTTGCGCAGCACCGGGTCGGGCGAGGGGTCGCCGGCCAGGTCGTCGTCCCAGTTCGCGCTCCAGCCGATCTTCATGGGCTTGCCGCTGATGAGCGAGCGGGGCCGCGCCACCGGGGTGTCGTCCTGGAGGGGAGCGGAGAAGAGCCGGTCGTAGTCGTACGTCCAGGGCTCGTAGTAGTCCTGGATGGACGGCATGAGCGGGTTCGCGAAGATCGTCAGGAGCTTTCTGAACCGGCCGCCGGCCTTGAGCGTGAGGCGGCCGCGCCGGTTCAGCTCCCAGCCGCCCTTCCACCGCTCCTGGTCCTGGTAGCGGCGGGGATAGCCCTGTCCTGGCCGGGTCTCGACGTTGTTGAACCAGACGTACTCGGTGCCCGCCCGGTTGGTCCACGCCTGCTTGCAGGTGACCGAGCAGGTGTGGCAGCCGATGCACTTGTCGAGGTTCATCACCATGGCGAGCTGTGCCATCACGCGCATCAGTAGTCGACCTCCTGGCCGCGGCGGCGGATCACGGTGATCTCGTCGCGCTGGTTGCCGGTCGGGCCCAGATAGTTGAAGGCGAAGCTGAGCTGGGCGTATCCGCCGATCAGATGGGTGGGCTTGACGAGGAGCCGGGTGAGCGAGTTGTGGATGCCGCCGCGCAGCCCGGACGTCTCGCTCTTGGGCACGTCCACCACGCGTTCCTGGGCGTGGTACATGTACACCGTGCCCTCCGGCATGCGGTGCGAGACCACCGCGCGGGCCACCACGACGCCGTTGCGGTTGACCGCCTCCACCCAGTCGTTGTCGCCGATGCCGGCCTTCGCGGCGTCGGCCGGGCTCATCCAGATCGTCGGCCCGCCCCGCGACAGCGTCAGCATGAGCAGGTTGTCCTGGTACTCGGAGTGGATGGACCACTTGGAATGCGGGGTCAGGTAGCGGACGACGACACCTTCGACGACGCCCTGCTCGCTTTGCTCGCCGAGCGGCGGCTCGCCGAAGAGCGCGGTCATGTTCAGCGGCGGCCGGTAGACGGGCAGCGCCTCGCCCGCCTCGTGCATCCAGTGGTGGTCGAGGTAGAAGTGCTGGCGGCCGGTGAGGGTGTGCCAGGGCTTGCGGTGCTCGACGTTGATGGTGAACGGCGCGTAGCGCCGCCCGCCGCTCTCGCTGCCCGACCACTCCGGCGAGGTGATCACCGGGACGGGTCTGGCCTGGGTGTCGGCGAACGTGATCTGCCGGTGCTCGTCGGCCAGCCCGTCGAACGACGTGCCGGTCCGCCGGGCCAGCGTGGCGAAGCCCTGGGCGGCCAGGCGGCCGTTGGTAGTGCCCGACAGCGCCAGGATGGCCTCGCACAGGTCGCGGTCGCGGGCCAGCGACGGGCGGCCGTTGGGTGCGGTGCCGGTCATGCGGGCCAGCCGGTCGATCTCGCCGGACACGTCGTACGTCAGGCCCTTGGTGGTCGCGCCGAGCCGCTCCAGCAGCGGGCCCAGCGAGGCCATCTTCTCCGCGACCGCCCCGTAGTCGCGCTCCACCACGACCACCTTGGGGAAGTCCCGGCCCGGCGTGGGCGGCCGGCCGGTGGCGCGCCAGTCATGGACCCGGCCGTGCGGGGTGGCCAGCTCGTCGGGGGTGTCGTGCAGCAGCGGCAGGGCCACCAGATCGTTGCGCGTGCCCAGGTGGGTGCGGGCCAGGTCGCTGAACGCGCGGGCGATGGCGTGGAAGGCGGCGAAGTCCGTACGGGTCTGCCAGGGCGGGTCGATGGCGGGGGTGAACGCGTGCACGAACGGGTGCATGTCGGTCGAGGACAGATCGTGCTTCTCGTACCAGGTGGCGGCCGGGAGCACGATGTCGGAGAACAGCGTCGTGGACGTCATCCGGAAGTCCAGCGACAGCAGCAGGTCCAGCTTGCCGCGCGGCGCCTCGTCCACCCACGCAACGTCGCCGGGGCGCCGGTCGGGCGGGGCTTCTTGGGCGCGTACGGCGGAGTCCGCGCCCAGCAGGTGCCGCAGGAAGTACTCGTTGCCCTTGGCCGAGGAGCCCAGCAGGTTCGCCCGCCACACCGTCAGCACGCGCGGCCAGTTGCCCGGCGCGTCGGGGTCCTCGCAGGCGAAGCCGAGCCGCCCGGCCGCGACCTCACCCGCCACGTACGCCGCCGGGCCGTCGCCGGCTGCGCCGGCCTCGTCGGCCAGGTCGAGCGGGTTGCGGTCGAACGTCGGATACGACGGCATCCAGCCGAGCCTGGCGGACTGCGCCAGCAGGTCGGCGGTGGCCTTCCCGGCGAACGCGCCGTCGGCGAGCGGCGAGGAGACGGCGTCGGCGCTGTAGGTGTCGTAGCGCCACTGGCAGGTGTGCAGGTACCAGTAGGCGGTGCCGATCATCTGCCGGGGCGGGCGTTGCCAGTCCAGCCCGAACGCGAGCTGCGCCCACCCGGTGATCGGCCGGCACTTCTCCTGCCCGACGTAGTGGGCCCAGCCGCCGCCGTTGACGCCCTGGCAGCCGGTCAGCGTGGTCAGCGCCAGCATGGCCCGGTAGATGGTGTCGGAGTGGAACCAGTGGTTGGTCCCCGCCCCCATGATGATCATCGAGCGGCCGCCCGACTGTTCGGCGTTCGCGGCGAACTCCCTGGCGATCCTGGCCGCCGCCCGCGCCGGCACGCCGGTGATCTGCTCCTGCCAGGCCGGCGTGTACGGCTCCGCCGCGTCCTCGTACCCCGACGGCCAGCGCCCCGGCAGCCCGTCGCGGGCCACGCCGTACTGGGCGAGCAGCAGGTCGTAGACCGTGGTGACGAGGTGGCCGCCGACCCGCCGTACCGGAACGCCCCGCTCCAGCACGCCGCCGCCGTCGTCGAAGCGGGGGAGCGCGACCGGCACTGCCTCGCCCCCGTAGACGGTCAGCAGCGGGTCCACGCCGTCCAGGTCGAGGTTCCAGCGGCCCTCACCCCGCTCGGAGTAGCGGAAGGCGAGCGAGCCGTTCGGCACGGCCGGCGCGCCGGTGCGCGCGTCCAGCAGCACCGTCGCGAACGCCCCCTCCGGCCGGTCCAGTTCGGCCGCGGTGAGGAACGTGTCCGGCACGTACGTCCCGCCGCGCTCGCGCAGCCTGACCAGGAACGGCAGGTCCGTGAAGCGCTTGACGTACTCGGTGAACGCGGGCGTGGCGCGGTCGGCGAAGAACTCCTTGAGGATCACGTGGCCCATCGCCATGGCCAGCGCGCCGTCCGTGCCGGGGCGCGGGGCCAGCCACTCGTCGGCGAACTTCGCGGCGTCGCTGTAGTCGGGCGCGAGCACCACCACCTTCTGCCCGCGGTAGCGCGCCTCGGCCATGTAGTGGGCGTCGGGTGTGCGGGTGACCGGCACGTTGGAGCCCCACAGCATCAGGTACGCCGCGTCCCACCAGTCGGCCGACTCCGGCACGTCCGTCTGGTCGCCGAACACCTGCGGCGAGGCCACCGGCAGGTCGGCGTACCAGTCGTAGAACGACAGCATCGCGCCGCCGATCAGCGAGATGAACCGGGCGCCGACCGCGTGCGAGGCCATCGACATGGCCGGGATCGGGGAGAAGCCCGCGATCCGGTCGGGTCCGTACGTCTTGATCGTGTGCACGTGCGCCGCCGCGATGATCTCGCACGCCTCGTCCCACGTGATCCGGACCAGCCCGCCCTTGCCCCGGACGGACTGGTAGCGGCGCCGCTTGTCCGGGTCGGAGGTGATTTCCGCCCACGCCGCGACCGGGTCGCCCAGCCGCGCCTTCGCCTCCCGGTACAGCTCGACCAGGACGCCGCGCGCGTACGGGTAGCGCACGCGGGTGGGGGAGTAGGTGTACCAGGAGAACGCCGCGCCCCTGGGGCAGCCGCGCGGCTCGTACTCCGGCCGGTCGCCGCCCACGCTCGGGTAGTCGGTCTGCTGCGCCTCCCAGGTGATGATGCCGTCCTTGACGTACACCTTCCACGAGCACGAGCCGGTGCAGTTCACGCCGTGCGTGGAGCGGACCACCTTGTCATGGCTCCACCGGTCCCGGTAGAAGTCGTCCGCCTGCCTGCCGCCCACCTGGTAGAGGGCGCGGAGGTCCGGCGAGACCGTGCCCGGCCGCAGGTGGCGGCCCATCCGCAGCAGCGCGTCGCTGACCGGTCCATCCATCCCCGCCATGTCTTTCGCCCCTGCCGTCACCGATCTGACACGTTCCGTTACCTAGCCCGCCGGCGGCGGGAGAAACGTGGCTCGCCATCCTCGCGGATGCCTTTCTCCTCACCCTTGCCGATCAGGGCGGCGGGCACGGCGGCCGAAGGGCCTCCCGGTGGAGGACCAAGGTCCCTTCGGGCGGGGCCTGACGCCCCTGGGGAGCGGGCCGGGCCGTGCAGCAGCCTGACCGGCATGGACGTCCTTGATCTCTCCCGCTGGCAGTTCGGCGTCACGACCGTCTACCACTTCCTGTTCGTGCCCCTCACCATCGGGCTGTCGATCATCGTGGCCGGGCTGCAGACCGCCTGGCACCGGACGGGGAGACCGGAGTACCTGAAGCTGACCCGGTTCTGGGCCGGCTCTTTCTCATCAACTTCGCGATGGGCGTGGTGACCGGCATCGTGCAGGAGTTCCAGTTCGGGATGAACTGGAGCGCCTACTCCAGGTTCGTCGGTGACGTGTTCGGAGCGCCGCTGGCCATGGAAGGGCTGCTGGCCTTCTTCCTGGAGTCCACCTTCCTCGGCCTGTGGATCTTCGGCTGGGACCGGCTGCCGCGCCGGGTGCACCTGGCCACGATCTGGCTGGCCGCCATCGGCACGAACATCTCGGCGTACTTCATCCTCGCCGCCAACTCCTGGATGCAGCATCCCGTCGGCTACCGGATCGCCGGTGGGCGGGCCGAACTGACCGACATCTGGGCGGTGCTCACCAACTCCACCACCCTGGTCACCTTCCCGCACGTCATCTTCGGCGCGTTCCTGACCGCGGCGGCCTTCGTGCTCGGTGTCAGCGCCTGGTTCCTGCTCCACAAACGCGACCAGCCGCTCTTTCGCACCTCCGCCAGGATGGCGCTCGTCGTCGCGCTCGTCTCGGCCGTGGGCGTGGCGTTCTCCGGCCACTGGCAGGCGCAGATCATGACCGAGCAGCAGCCGATGAAGATGGCCGCCGCCGAGGCGCTGTGGGAGGACGAGACGTCGGCCGGGTTCTCGCTGTTCGCGATCGGTGACGTGGAGAACGGCCGCAACCACGTCAACCTGCAGATCCCGTACGGCCTCAGCCTGCTGGCCACCAACAGCCTGGACGGCAAGGTCGAGGGGATCAATGACATCCAGGCCCGCTACCAGGCCCTTTACGGTCCCGGCGACTACCGGCCGGTCGTGGGCCTGGCGTACTGGTCGTTCCGCCTGATGATCGGGTTCGGTGCGCTGTCGGCGCTGCTCGCGGCCGCCGGGCTCTGGCTGACCCGGCGCGGCAGGCTCCCGTCAGGCCGCTGGGCCTACCGGCTGGCCATCGCCGGGATTGGGCTGCCCTTCCTGGCCAACACCCTGGGGTGGATCTTCACCGAGATGGGCCGCCAGCCGTGGACGGTCTTCGGCATCATGCGCACTGCCGCCGCGGTCTCGCCCACCGCGGACGTCACGTCGGTGGCCATCACGCTCGCCGGCTTCACCCTGGTCTACGCCGTGCTCGCGGCGATCGAGGTGCGGCTGCTGATCAAGTTCATCCGCATCGGGCCGGACGAGCAGGCAGAACAGGAAACCTCCGTCCCCGCACTCAGCTACTGACAAGGACATCACCGTCATGGAACTGACCACCGTCTGGTTCGTGCTGATCGCCGTGCTGTGGACCGGCTACTTCCTGCTGGAGGGCTTCGACTTCGGCGTCGGCGTGCTGCTGCCGTTCCTGAGCAGGGACGAGGCGGACCGGCGCGTCATCGTCCGCTCGATCGGGCCCGTCTGGGACGGCAACGAGGTGTGGCTGCTGGTGGCGGGCGGGGCGACGTTCGCCGCGTTCCCCGAGTGGTACGCCACCCTGTTCAGCGGCTTCTACCTGCCTTTGTTCCTCATCCTGCTGGCGCTCATCGCGCGTGGCGTGGCGCTGGAGTATCGCGGCAAGTCCGGCAGCCCGCGCGGCTGGGACCGGGCCTTCTTCTGGGGGTCGCTCGGCCCGGCCTTCCTGTGGGGCGTGGCGTTCGCCAACATCGTGCGCGGGGTGCCGCTGGACGCCCGCCACGAGTACACCGGCACCCTGTTCACCCTGCTCAACCCGTTCGCGCTGCTCGGCGGGCTCGCCACGCTGCTGCTGTGCACCTCGCACGGCGCGGTCTTCCTCGCCCTGCGCACCACCGGCGAACTGCGTGCGGCCGCCTCGCGGGCGGCGAGGAGCCTGGCGCCGGCGACGATCGTGGTGGTGATGGCGTTCCTGCTCACCATCGGCGGACCGCGGCCCGTCCTGGAGGGCGCCTGGTGGGCGGCGGTGGCGCTGGCGGCGCTCGGCCTGCTGGGCGCGACGGCGGCGACGCTGCGCGGCCGCGACGGCTGGGCCTTCACCGCGAGCGCGGTCGCCGTGGTCGCGGTGGTGGCCGGCCTGTTCGTCAGGTTGTTCCCGAACGTGCTGCCCGCGCTCGACCCGGCCAACAGCCTGACCGTGACCAACGCCGCCTCCACGCCGTACACGCTCACGGTGATGACCTGGGTGGCGGCCATCTTCACGCCCGTGGTGCTGGCCTACCAGGCGTGGACGTACTGGGTCTTCCGCCGCCGGCTCACCGGGCCGCCCGCCGGCTCCCGGTGAGAAGGCCCCCTCTCCCGGGGAACCACGGCGTCTGACCCGAGCCGGCGGCGCGGCGGTCACGCCGGCGGAACCCGGTCAGTCCTTGCGGCCGGCGCGCAGCCGCGCCGCCAGCGCGGCCGCCTGCGTGCGGCGCTGCATGTCGAGCTTGGACAGCAGGTTCGACACGTAGTTCTTCACGGTCTTCTCGGCGAGGAACATGCGCTCGCCGATCTGCCGATTGGTGAGCCCCTCGCCGATGAGGTCGAGGATGTGGCGCTCCTGCTCGGTCAGCGCGGCGAGCGGGTCTTTCTTGGCGGCCTGGTCGCGCAGCCGCTGCAGCATGGTGGCCGTCGTCTGCGGGTCGAGCAGCGACTGTCCCGACGCCACCGTACGGACCGCGCCCACCAGGTCGGAGCCGTGGATCTGCTTGAGCACGTAACCGGCGGCCCCGGCCATCACCGCGTCGAACAGCGCGTCGTCGTCGGCGAACGACGTCAGCATCAGGCACGCCAGCCCCGGCACCCGCGAGCGCACCTCGCGGCAGACGTCCACGCCGCTGCCGTCGGGCAGCCGGACGTCCAGGATCGCCACGTCGGGCCTGAGCGCGGGGATGCGCGCGATCGCGGACTCGGCCGTGCCCGCCTCGCCGACCACCTCGATGTCGTCCTCCGAGTCCAGCAGCGCCGCGACACCCCGGCGGACGACCTCGTGATCGTCGAGGAGGAACACACGAATCATGGAAGTGACGCTACCCAACCGGCGACCCGGGTCAAAGGACGAAGGTCCCGAGTCGGACCGGCGAAGGTCCCCCGCGGTCGCGACGTGGCCTCCGTGCCGGCGCGGGCGATCACCCCCACGGGCCGCCCGCTCACCTGCGCCGGCCTCCTACGCCGCCAGGACCTTGGTCTTGGCGCGCTCGTACTCCTCCGGCGTGAGGTCCCCGTGGTTCTTGAGATCGGCCAGCCGCGCGAGCTCATCGGCCTGGCCGGTGGCCGTCCGCCGTCCGGCGGCCTCGTAGTAGCGGGCCTCGCGTTCGATCGCCGCGGCGGCCTCGCGGCGGCCCATCCCCTTGCCGCGCACGATCAGGTAGAGGAGGACGCCCACCAGCGGCAGGACGATGACCAGAATCGACCAGCCCGCCTTGGCCCAGCCGTTCACGGTGTCGTCGCGGAAGAGGTCCACGATGACGCGGAAGACCAGCATCAGCCAGACGACCCAGAGGAAGAACCACATCATGGTGAGGAAGATGTTCAGCAGCGGATAGTCGTCCATGTCAGCCGTCCCTCCTATGGGGCCGAGCCCGACGGGAGCGGCCTGCCCCCGTCGTCATTGGGCCGCCGAGCCCCCGGCCCGGCGGTTGTACATCGTCAAGGCCCAGATGACCAGGACGTTCAGCACGATGATCAGCACGCTCCAGAGCGGGTAGTAGGGCAGGAACAGGAAGTTCGCCACGGCGCTCAGCACGGCGAGCACGATGCCCACGGCGCGCCCCCACGCCTGGGCGGCGAACACGGCCAGGCCGGCCAGGAAGATGAGGACGCCGATGGCGAGGTGGACCCAGCCCCACGCGGTCAGGTCCCATTTGAAGACATAGTCTCCGCGGAAGACGTACACGTCGTTCCGGAAGATGGCGGCGATTCCGGAGAGCGCGCCGAACAGCCCGCTCAGCACCATCATGCTTCCGGCGAAGTAGGCCAGTCCCACCACCCAGCCGGACGGGCGATGACCGGTTGTCGTTGAGGACATCTCGACTCCTCGTCCTCGGGCACGCGCGATGAACGCACGGACGCCGTCCAGCTACCCGCAGGCCGACCACCAAACCAGCAACGATTCCCGGATCGGCGAGGGTCCGTCGCCGATCACAACCGCGCGATCGCGGCCTCGAGGAACCGGTCGCGCCGGCGGGTGACGTGAGGGCTGTGGCCCTCGGTCGGCGTGTTGAGCGCGGCCACGGCGTCCCAGTACGGGACGTCCTCGGCCCGCGTGCCGGTGGCACGTTCCCAGCCCGCCAGCACATAGGCGGGCGCGTCGTCGTCGTACAGGATCGCGGCCTGCTTGCGCAGCTCGCCGAGATCCACGCCGGGATCGCCGACGCCGGCCGTCTTCCAGTCGATCAGCGCGCGCACCCCGCTGCCGGCGAGCACCGTGTTGCCGGGCCACACATCGCCGTGCACGAAGACGTTCGGCGTGGCCGGAAGCTTGATCGCCTGGACGCGTTCGTCGGCTTTCTGCAGCAGCGCCGTGGTCGGCATCCTGCCCTCCCGGCGATCCCGGGCGAAGTCGTCGACCGCGATGGGGCGCGGCCGGAACGGAAGATCCGGCTGCGGATCGAGGGCGACCGCGTGCACGCGGGCGAGCGCCGCGCCCGCCGCCAGGAGCAGCTCAGGGGAGACCGTCGCGGGCCATGCGCTGGTCCCGGATATGACGGTCTCCAAGGTCGCCGGTACCCCGGCCGCGCGGCCGTCGAGATCGGCCGCGAGCAGACGCGGAGCCGTCAGCCCGTGCTTCTCGGCGACGAGCAGCGCCGCCGCGTTCGTCGCTATGAGCTCCGGCCCGATGCGGCTGCTCGGCGCCCGCAGCACCACCGATGACGTCGCCCCGCCAGGGGCTGCCAGATCGACCCACCAGGGGCTCTCCCCGTCGTGCAGGGACCTTACCGCCCCGATCCGATCACCGAGCCGATCCTCGACCCACGCGCGCAGCGGCTCCGCCGGACCTGAGCCGCGCCTGTCATCCTTCCCCCACTGCACAAACGTGATCCGGATCCGGCCCGGTGTCAAGGCGCAGGGGGTTATGCCCCGCCCCAAACGGGCAGGTCGGCGACGTCGTCGTGCTTCCAGCTCAGCTCGTCGCGCACGGCCACGACGCCGTCGATGTTCTCGGCCAGGCGGACGGCGGTCATGGCCTGGCTGCGCTCCTCGTACATGCCGGTCAGGGTGACGACGGCGTCCCGCACGGCGACGCCCGCCTGGCCCTGCAGGGCCTCGCGTACCTCGCGCTCGATGTCCTCGTCGGGACGCAGGAACACCTTGATCAGGTCGCGGCGGCTGACGATGCCGGCCAGGCGGCCGTCCGCGTCCACGACGGGCAGCCGCTTGACGCCGTGCCGGTCCATCAGCCGGGCGGCCGACACCACGGGCGCGTCCGGGGTGGTGACGTGGGCGGGGCCGGTCATCAGCTCGCCCGCGGTCTCGCCCCGCGCCTTGCGCAGGCCGCTGCCCTCGCTGCCGGCCGCGTGGCGGATGCGGGCGCGCAGCGGCGGACGGTAGTCGTCGCCGTAGTAGCGCTGCTTGAACTCCTCCTTGGCCAGCAGGTCGGCCTCGGACACGACGCCGAGCACGCGGCCCTCGCCGTCCACCACGGGAACGCCGCTGACGCCCCGCTCGATGAGCAGCTCGGCGACCTTGTGGAAGGAGTCGGTCTCGCGGACGGCGGCCACGTCGGTGGTCATCACGTTCCCGACCAGAGCGGTCATGGCGACCTCCTGATGTGCTTGACCCGGACGATGCCGGGGACGGTGCGGGCGAGCACGTCGGCGATCTTGTCGGCGTGCTCGTGGGGCGGGCCGCTCAGCTCGGCGACGCCGTCGCGCACGGTGACGTCCCAGCCCGGCCCGAACGGATACTGCTCGCGCAGCGCGTCGACGACGTCCCGGCGCAGGTCGTCGTCGGAACGGGCCAGCATCGCCATGAGGTCGCGCCGGCTCACCATGCCGACGACCCGGCCGCCCTCGACCACGGGCAGGCTCTTGATCCGCTCGCCCACCATGAGGCCGATGGCGGCGGTGACGTCCGTCGCCGGCGTGACCGTGACCGGCCGCCGGGTCATCACCTCCAGGACGCGGCGGGGCGGCGGCTCACCGGCCGCCGGCACCGGACGCAGGGCGGCGCGGGGATCGGGCTCGAACTCCCCGCGCAGCAGGTCCAGCTCGCTGACCACGCCCACCAGGCGGCCGGACTCGTCCACGACCGGGGCGGCGGTGATGTCGTTGCCGTACAGGACGCGGATGGCCCGCCGCACCGGGTCGGCGCGGTGGACGGTGACGGCCGGGCTGGTCATGACCTCGCGTACGAGCATGACGGTCACCTGCCCACCCAGGCCGCGTCATCCTGCCTCCAGGACAGCTTGTCGACGACGTCGACCACGCCGTTGACCCGGGCGGCCATGCGCGCGGCGATCGCGGCCTCCGTCCGGCGCTCCATCCGGCCCGACAGTGTCACCACGCCCCGCTCCACCTCGACCCGGACGCCGTCGGTGTTCACCCACAGGGTCTTGTCGAGCACCTCGTCGCGGATCTCGCGGGCGATGTCCTCGTCCGGCCGCAGGAACACCTTCACCAGGTCGCGGCGGCTGACGATGCCGGCGAGACGGCCGTCGTAGTCGACGACCGCGAGCCGCTTGACGTCCCGCTCGTCCATCAGCCGGGCGGCTTCCACCGTGGTCGAGGCCGGGGTGATGGTGACGGCGGGGCTGGTCATCAGCTCGGCCGCGGTGTCGCCCTCGGCCTTCCGCCTGCCCTTGTGGTGGCGCAGCCGGGCGCGCAGCGGCGGCCGGTAGCCCTCGCGGTAGAACTGCTCCCGGAACTCCTCCTTGCGCAGCAGGTCGGCCTCCGACACCATGCCGAGCACGCGCCGGTCGTCGCCGACGACCGGCACCGCGCTCACGCCGGCCTGGATGAGCGTCTCGGCGACCTCCTTGAACGGCGTGTCGGCGGACACCGCGACGACCTTCTCCGTCATCACGTCCGCCACGGTCATGCGCATGTCGTCCTCCCTCGTCGGCCCACCTCCATCACACGCCGTACGGGCTGCGCCGCGCAGAGCCGAAGGTCCCGACCCGGCCGGACGATGGTCAGCCGTGTGCGTGATGTGCGCGGGCGACGTGACCCGGACCTTCTCAGCGCCGTCCGCTCGCGGCGGATCTCCACCCCAGGGTGGAGATCGCGCGATCGCCACCGCGTACGGCTCGTAAGGCCTGGTGGCGGTCAGGCGTCCCAGGTGACGGGGAGGCTCTTGACGCCGCGGATGTCCGAGGTCTCCGGGCGCAGCGGGACCTCGTTCTCCGGTACGGCCAGGCGCAGCGTGGGGAAGCGGGCGAGCAGCGCGGGGAGCGCGACACGCATCTCGACGCGGGCGAGCTGCTGGCCGAGGCACTGGTGGACGCCGTGGCTGAAGGCCAGGTGGCCGCCGTCCCGCCGGTGCAGGTCGAGCCTATGGGGGTCGGGGAAGCGTTCGGGGTCGCGGTTGGCGGTGGCGAGCGACAGGATGACGGTGGTGCCGGCCGGGACGGTGTGGCCCGCGATCTCCACATCCTCCAGCGCGACCCGGTAGAACTGCTTGGCCACGGACAGGTACCGCAGCAGCTCCTCCACCGCCTGGTCGATGAGGGCGGGGTCGGCGCGCAGGGCGGCGAGCTGGTCCGGGTTGCGCAGCAGCGCGAACGTGCCGAGCGACAGCATGTTGGCGGTGGTGTCGAAACCGGCCGACAGCAGGATCAGGGCCATGCCCTGCAGCTCCTCGTCGGTCAGGTCGGTGTCGAGCAGGTCGCTGAGCACGTCGTCGGTGGGGTGGGCGCGCTTGGCGGCGACCAGTTCGGCGAGGTACTGCCGGGTCGCGACGTACGCGGCGATCAGCTTCTCGTCACTCGCCTCGCCGCCGAGGAAGATGTCGATGTTCTCCTGGAAGCGGTCCCGGTCGGCGTAGGGCACGCCCAGTAGCTCGCAGATGACCATGGCCGGGACGGGCTTGGCGAACGCGGTCACCAGGTCGGCCGGCGGGCCCGCCTGTTCCATGGCGTTCAGGTGTTCGGCGGTGATCTGCTCCACGCGTTCGGTGAGCAGCCGCATCCTGCGTACGGTGAACTTGCCGGCCAGGGGCTTGCGGTAGCGGCCGTGCTGCGGCTCGTCCATGAGCAGGAACTCGCCGGGCGGTGCCGGAGGGACCTCGATGTCGCCGTAGTCGACGGTCGGGTGGTGGCGCATGAGCTCCTTGCGGGAGCTGAAGCGGGGGTCGGCGAGGATCGCGCGGGCCAGGTCGAAGCCGGTGACGACCAGGCCCTCGTGGCCGTCGGCGAAGGTGAGCCGGCTGACCGGGCCATGCGTGCGGGCCGCGATCAGTCCGGCGGGCGGGTCGAACGGGCAGCCCGGCGGGGGCTCGGCGGGCATGGTGGTGAGGACGTGCGGGGATGCGGTCACGGTCATCCTTAGGGGAATCGGGGGCGTGGCTACTTGGTGTTGCTAAGTACTGGTAGAAAGTAACACTGACTACCGGTACCTAGCAATGCTGAATAGTCCAATCGATCCCGGACGCGCCTGCCAGATCGCTTTATGCCCGTAATATCGAGTCATGACTCAGGGGCACCCGGAACCCGTCCGCCGCGACCAGTGGCGCGTCTCGCACGACGAGCGCGAAGCGGTGGTGGAACGGCTGAACAACGCCGCCGCCGAGGGCCGGCTCGACCTCGACGAACTGGACGTGCGCCTGAGCAAGGCGTTGACCGCCAAGACGTACGCCGACCTCGACGCCCTCACCGCCGACCTGCCGCCGGACGTACCGGTGAACCAGGAGCCGCTGGTCCTCAGCGGCGGCATGCACGGCGAGACGCGTACCGGCCGCTGGGACGTGCCGCCCCGCATCATCGCGTACGGCGGCATGGGCTCCGTCAAGCTCGACTTCACCCAGGTCGAGAGCCGCCTGCCCGAGATCGCCATCGAGGCGCACGGCGAAATGGGCGGCGTCACGATCGTCATCCCCGACGACTGGGGCACGGAGACGTCCGGCATGAGCTCCGGGCTCGGCGGCTTCCGCGACAAGACCACCCCCGAACGGCAGCCCAGGACGCCGCTCGTCCGCCTGTCCGGCAACGGCGGCGCCGGGGGAGTGGTCGTCCGCCATCCCAACAGCTGGGAACGCCGCAAGCTGCGCCGCCTCCAAGAACGGCGCTGACGTCCCTCAGTGCTGCTCGGCGGGTGCCGGACGGCTGCTCTGGTGGGCCAGGAGGCGCAGCGCGTCGGCGGAGCCCGGGTCGTTCGGCGTATAGACCTCGAGCCGGTGGTCGGGGCTGTCGGGCTGGAGCCAGACCTGGTATGTGACGTTGGCGGCACCGACGGTGGGATGCCGCAGGTCAAGGGTGCCGACGGTGCAGTCGGCGACCTCCCCGATCGCCCACATCGTGGCGAACTCGGAGCTGCGCATGGTCAGCTCGCCGATCAGCCGCGCCAGGCGGGCGTCCGTGGGGAAGCGCCCGGCGGTGAGCCGGAGGTAGGCGACGTGGATGCGGGCCAGCTCGTCCCAGTTGCGGTGCAGGTCGCGGGTGAACGGGTCGAGGAAGAACATCCGCGGCATCGACGGGCGGCGCGCCGGATCCCGCGGGGCGTCGTACGGGACGTGCTCGGCCATGAGCGCGTGCCCGGTGCGGTTCCAGGCGAGCACGTCGCCCCGGCGGCCCAGGACGATCGCCGGCATCGCCTCGCCCAGCGACTCCAGCAGCGCGATGACCCTCGGGTGCGGCTGCTCCTCGGGAGGCTCTGACAGGCCGGAGGCGGAGGGCTGCCTGGCGAGGTTGTGGAGGTGCACGGTCTCGATCGGATCGAGCTGTAGCACCCGCGCGATGGCGTCGAGCACCTGCTTGGACGCGGTCTCCGCCAGGCCCTGCTCCAGGCGGGTGTAGTAGCCGACGCTCACGCCCGCGAGCTGCGCCAGCTCTTCGCGCCGCAGGCCCGGCACGCGGCGCGTGGTGCCGTAGGTGCGCAGCCCGGCCATGGCCGGTGTCACCTGGTCGCGCCGCCGCTTGAGGAACGTTCCGAGACTCTCCACACCAGCGATCGTAGGCGGAGGAATCGCCCTCGTGGGTGTACCTGTCAGGTGCACCCACAGCAGGGAGATGGCTGTGCGGGCCGCTCCCGGCGGACAGTGCGGGCCATGACCACACAGCATGTGCACTCGTCACCGGGGCTGCGGGCCTGGCTCGGCCTCACGGTGATCCTCGGACCCGTCCTGCTGGTCTCCATGGACGGATCCATCCTCTTCCTGGCGATGCCCCGGATCAGCCAGGACCTGACGCCGACCGCCGGCCAGGCCCTGTGGATCCTCGACGTCTACGGCTTCGCCGTCGGCTCCCTGCTGATCGCGTTCGGCAACCTCGGCGACCGGTATGGCCGGCTCAAACTCCTCATGATCGGCACCACGGTCTTCGGCATCGGCTCGGCGGCGGCCGCCTTCGCGCCGAGCGCCGAACTGCTGATCGTGGCCCGCGCGCTGATGGGCGTGGCGGGCGCGACCCTGCTGCCGTCGGCCCTGGCGGTGCTGAGCGAGTTGTTCACCGACCCGCGGCGGCGGGCACAGGCCATCGGCATCTTCGCCGCGGCGTTCGCGGCCGGGTTCGCCATCGGGCCGATCGCGGGCGGCGTGCTGCTGGAGCGGTTCTGGTGGGGCTCGGTGTTCCTGATCAACCTGCCCGTCACCGCCCTGTTCCTGATCTTCGCGCCCGCCCTGCTGCGCGAGGTGCGCGCGACGAGTCCGGGCCGGATCGACGTGCCGAGCGTCGTGACCTCCGCGGTCGGGCTGCTACTTGTGATCTACGCTGTAAAGCGCGTGGCCGCTGACGGCCCGTCCGGCGGCGCGGCCGTCGCCGGTGTCGCGGGGCTGGTACTGCTGGCGTGGTTCGCCCGCAGGCAACGGCACCTCGCGCATCCCCTGATGGACTTCTCGCTCTTCCGCGACCGCGTCTTCACGCTGGCGATCGTCACCGGTCTGGTGCCGCTGGCGGCCTGGTCGGCGAGCGCGTACCTGGCGGGCGTCTACCTCCAGTCCGTCCTCGGCCTGCCGGTGCTGAACGCGGCGCTGCTCGCCGTCCCCGGCGCCGCCGTGCTCACCGTGACCTGCGTCGTCACGCCCCACGTCGTCGATCGCATCGGCAAGCGGGCCGCACTCGTCGCCTGCCACTTCTCCATCGCGGCCGGCCTGCTGCTCCTGCTGCCCACCGCCATCACGGGAGGGATCGGCTGGTACGTCGCCTCCACGGTCGTCGCCGGCGTCGGCTACGGCATCTGCTTCAGCGTCGTCGCCGACACCGCCGTGGACGCCGTTCCCGTCGAGCGGGCCGGCTCGGCGGGGGCGATCGCGGAGACCAGCAACGAGATCGGCAACGCGCTCGGCATCGCGCTCCTCGGCTCGCTCGCCGCCCTCGTCTTCCGCCTGCAGGGGCCGGACCTCGCCCCCACCCTCGACGAGACCCTGCAGCTTCCGGACCTCACGCCGGTGCTCGCCGCCGAGGCCAAGACGGCGTTCGTCACCGGCCTGCACGCGGCCGCCGCCGCGGCCGCCGTCCTGCACGTCGTGCTCGGAGCCCTGGCCCTGCGCTGGCTCAGGAACGGCGGCTCACGTGCACACCGTCAGCAGGAGAACCCGAACCCGCCGGCTCAGTAGCCGTCGTGCGTCCGGCCGCCTGCTACGGGGTCGAGTCGCCGGTGTCTCCTGGACGGGCGTCGTCCTCGTCGGAGGCCGGTTCCTCATCGAGCGGCTCGTCTCCGGGGACATCGTCGGCCGGCTCGGGTGGCGTGGGCTCGAAGAGGGAGCCCGGCGGCTCGGGCGGGTCGGAGGGCGCGAAGGGCGGCGTCCAGGCGGCGGTCGCCTCAGGGTCGGCGTCGGGGTCCTGCGCGGATGCGTCAGCCTCGGGGCGCTGCTGTTCCGCGTCGGGCTTGGCGCCATCCCGCTCTTCGAGCTCGATCATGTTCTCGAGGGCCTCGATGAGCTGCCGCGTGAACGGGTTGTCCTCCTGAACGGGCGGCCTGACGGGCAGCGGGTTCGGGCTCGGGGCCGGAGCCGGAGCCGGGGGAACGAGGTCGACGGGCTCCGCGTGGTCCACGGCGGCGAGGCGGGCCCGGCGGGACCTGGCCACGAGCACCGCGAACACGGTCAGCAGGGCCGCCACGAGCAGCAGGGCCGAGGTGACCATCGCCGTGGTGGAGAAGTCCCGCTGCTGGCTGGACGCCGCGGTGTTGATGTGCGTCGGTGCGGCGGTGGTGGCCGTGGTGCCGGCGCCCGACGGCGTGGTGGCGGCGGCCTCCTCCTCGTCGGCGGCGTCATCCGGCGCGGCTGAGGTCACCGTCGACTTCGAGGACGAGTTCGCGGTGTCCTCCTCCTCCGCTGCTGCTGAAGTGCTGGCGGACGCTTCCGCTTCGTCGCTGGAGGAAGCGGCCTCTGACGGCTCCGACGTCGTCGCGGTCTCCTCGGGGGCTGGGGACTCGGTCTCAGCGGGTGCCTGCGACTCCGCGGGCGGCGGCTCTGACGCTGTGGCGGTCTCCGTGGGGGATGGCGATGCGGATGCCGTGGCGGTTTCCGTGGGCGAGGGCGATGCGGATGTCGTTGGGGTGGCCGAGGGAGACTCGGTGGGGGCGGGCGACTCCGACACGGTGGGGGTCGGGGTGGCCGACGGCGTCTCGGTGGACGTCGGTGTGTCGGAGGTAGGGGTGGCGGTGGGTTCGCCCGATGTCGCGGTGGGGGTGGCGGTGGGTTCGCCTGGCGTCGCGGTGGGCGTGGCCGTCGGGGGGTGGGATGGCGACGCGGTCTCGTGCGGCGGCGTGGTCTCCTGCGGCGGTGCCGTTTCGTGCGGGGGAGCGGTCTCGTGCGGGGGAGCGGTCTCGTGCGGCGGTGCCGTTTCGTGCGGAGGAGCGCTGTGGTGGGGCGGGGTGCCGTCGTGCGTGGGCGCGTCCTGAGCGCGGGTCGGCTCCGGCGCGGGACGGGTTTCCACAGGTGACGGGCCGCCATCGTCGTGGCGGGAGCCGCCGTCATGAGATCCGTGCCGGTCCGGGCCGCCTTGGCCGATGCCGTCCCGGCCGACACCGTCTCGGCCGACACCGTCCCGGCCGATGCCGCCGTGGCCGAAGCCGTCCCGGTCCGGGCCGGACGGGAACGACGGCTCGTTCCGGAAACCGTGGCCGAACTCCTGAGAGTCCCGGCCCTTCCCGTGAGAGCCCTGATACCTCCCTTGACCGTCCTGGGAGCCGTCCATGCCGGTACGCGGCCCGTCATGCGGGTCGCCCGGTGAGCCCGCGTGGCCATCGGGGGCCTGCCGAGCGGTGATCTCCGCGTCGTTCTGAGAGGACTTCTGGATGTCTGGCGTCATGGCAGTGGGGGACCTCCCGGGATCATTCCGGACGAAACCATTCAGACCATGATGAAGAGGATCATGAACGGCTTAAGGGGATAAACCGGAAGCCTGTGGGTGGAGCGAGCGTACATGAAGTTCTTGCAGGTCACACGCTCGGGAAGACGCGATCGACGGCGCTGCGGAGAGAGAAGCCCAAGCCGGAGAGGCACTGCCGCTGCTCAGGCCGACCCGAATGACGGAGAAAGATCTACCAAAGCCCCGCTGGTACGACGGCCGGCGCGACCCCGTGGGCCTCGGCTTCCCACGCATCCGGCCATGCATCCCACGACTCCGGCAAACCCCTTCACGGCCGCGAGCCGCGCTCATAGCCTCCCCGGCATGAGCGCCCCAACGTCGACAGCCGACCGCCGGCACCTCGTCCTCCGCCGCTGGCCCGCCGCGCTGGGAGTGGCGGTCGCGATCCTCTCCCTGGCGACCGGCGGCGACCGCGAAAGCCTGGCCATCACGCTGTCCGCCGCCGTCGGGTGCTACCTCGCCGCAGCGGCGCTGGGCAGGCCGTGGACCGTGTGGCCGGCCGTCCTCGGCGCGAGCCTGGTCGTCGTCATCGGCGAGCTGATCGGGATCGCCTGGTGGGCCGGCCTCGGCGGTACGTCCGCCGTCCTCGTCATCGTCGGCCTCGCCCTGCGGGCGCCGCGATCGGCGCTGCTCGCCCAGGCCCTCGCCGTGGCCGGGTTCGGCTGCGCCGTCGCGATCTCCGTTCTCGTCACACCTCGGGTGGGCTTGGTCGTGGCCGGGCTCGCGCTCGCGAGCCACGCGGTCTGGGACGCGATCCACCTTCGCCGCAGGCTGGTCGTCGCCCCGTCGCTGGCCGAAGCCTGCATGTTCCTGGACGTGCCCCTGGGCCTCGGAGCCATCGTCCTCGCGTTCGCGGGCTGAGCCGGGGACCGGTCAGGGCGCGTTCCGCCGGCCGGCGAGCCGGAAGCGGTGCCGGTAGGCGGACGGCGAGACGCCGAGAACGCGCAGGAACGCCCGCCGCATCGTCTCATCCGAGCCGAACCCGCAGGCCCGCGCGACGGCGGGCACCGGGTCGTCGCCGGACTCCAGGAGTGCCTGTGCGGCCTCGACCCGGACGCGTTCGACGAACTGGCCGCACGTCATCGCGAGCTCGCGCCGGAAGAGCCGGCTCAGCTGGCGCTCGCTCACCGCGAGCTTGGCCGCCATCGTCGGGAGGCGGTGGTCACCGGCCGGATCAGCGGCCACGAGGTCCAGCGCGCGGCGCAGGGTCGCGCTGCGCGGACCGGCCATGGCGTCGCGGGCGCGGAACTGCGACTGGCCGCCGGGCCGCTGCAGGAACACGACCAGGTACTTCGCGACCGCGCGCGCCCGGTCCTCGCCCCGGTCCTCGCCGACGAGCGCGAGCGCGACGTCGATCCCGGCGGTCACCCCGGCGGACGTGACGATCGGGCCGTCCCGTACGTAGATGGCGTCGGGTTCCACGCGTACCTGGGGAAACGCCTCCGCCAGCGCCGCGCAGGCCAGCCAGTGGGTCGTGGCCCGCCGCCCGTCGAGCAGCCCCGCCCGCGCGAGGACGAACGCTCCTGTGCACACGGAGACCACCCGCCGCGCGCGGGCCGCCACCCGTCGTACGGCGTCCACCAGCTCGGGCGGCACGCGGGCGAACTCGTCCCGGGGGTATCCCGGCACGACCAGGGTGTCCACGTCGCCGTCCAGCGCGCCGAGCGCGAGGTCGACGCTGAGCGAGATGCCGACGTCGGTGCGGACGGGCCGTCCGTCCACCGAGGCCAGCCGCACCCGGTAGCCCCCGGCGCTGCCGAACACCTGGACGGGCCCGGCGACATCGAGCAGCAGCACGCCGTCCGACACGGCGAAGACGACATCGCTCATGGGGGAGGCCGTCAGCCGATGGAGCCGCTGAGCTCGCTGCTGCCGCCGCCGCCCGAACCGGCGCTCGAACTCATCGAGGTCGCGCGGCCGTCGACATAGGCAACCGCTGTCATGGAGCCGTCGGTCAGACGCTTGACGGTCAGGCGCCAGGTGTCCTTGCCGGGCGCGTCGAGCGTGATGTCCTTGCGCCAGGGGAGCGTCACCTGGGGTTCGGTCGTGGACTTGCCGTTGATCACGTATGTGAGAGAGTACGTTCCTTCGCCTTGGAGGTCGAGGGTGAGCGTGTGAGGCTCGTCGCCGGCGCACGCGGCCGCCAGCAGGAGGGTGGCGGCCGGGATCAGCGGGCGCGCCCGTCTACCTAAGGTGGTCACGCGATCACTCAACCATGAGGATCGCCCGGCCGCCAGCGGAAATCGGCCGCCAAGACAGAACGGTCGATCCACTAGGATGGCAGCATGCGTACCGACACCGAAGGCCGGCCGTCCGAAGCGCGGTCCCGGCTCCTCGAAACGGCCACCCGGCTCTTCTACGGGGAGGGCATCCACGCCGTCGGCATCGATCGCATCGTCAACGAGGCGCAGGTCACCCGTGCCACCCTCTACCGGCACTTCCCCGGCAAGGAGGAGCTGGTCCTCGCCTACCTGAGCGGGGTCGACAAGGCCATGCGGGCCCCGGCCGAGGAGGCCCAGGCGGCCGGGCTGCCGCCCGCCGAGGCGATCCTTGCCATCAGCCGTTCCATCGCCGAGGGCATCCAGTCGCAGGGCTTCCGCGGCTGCGCTTTCCTCAACGCCGCCGCCGAATATCCCGACCCCGAGTCGCCGGTGCGCAAGGCCGTGATCGCCCACCGCCAGTGGTTCCTCGACACGATCACGGACCTGCTCGCTCAGATCCGCCACGACGGTGCCGAGCCCGCCGCGCGCCACTACGTGATGCTGCGCGACGGCGCGATGGCGGCCGGCTGCCTGTTCGACCCCGAGCTGGTCAGCGAGACGTTCCTGCACGGGGTCGAACGGCTGCTGGAGGTCTACACCGCCACCGGCGACGCCGCCGCGGCGGGCGGCTGACGCGACGCCCTCCCGCTCATCGGGCCGGTCTCATGGCTCCGGCCACTCGGTGTCGTCCGGCTCCCAGATGGGACGCAGCGGACGGGTGTCGACCTCACCGTCCGGCCTGCCCGGCGCCGCGTTCGCCAGCCGTGTGATCGCCACGACGCGCCCGTCACGGCTCTGCGCACCGGTGGCCTGGACGCCCGGCAGGAACGAGCCGGGCGGCGTCCCGGGAACCGGCGTGGGAGACAGCAGCGCCACCACCTGCGGGCCCGGCGACGGCTCGGGCCGCGAGCGTTCTTCCGGCAAGGTCTCGCCGGCATCGGCGGTGTTGAGAGCGGCGTTGAGAACGGAAGCGTTCATCAGACACCTCCTCGTCACCCCGTACGTGCTCCAACCGGAGGATGCTGCCTGACACGTCCCATTGTAGGAAGCCCGGTTGCGTCAAGCCGGATCTCACTGTTGAGTACGGGTGCACCGGGAGCCGAGGCGAGGGAGCCGCCGATGTACCCCGACCCGACGATGGCACGCATCGGCGAGGGTGTGGAGCTGCACCACCAGCGCGGGCAGCGGGAGGCCGCCCGCGAGCTGTTCGCCCGCATCTGGGATGACATCGGCGGCGAGCGGGGCGACCCGCTGCACGTGTGCGTGCTCGCCCACTCCATGGCCGACGTGCAGGACGATGTACGCGAAGAGCTGACCTGGGACCTGCGGGCGCTGGCGGCGGCCGATCGGATCACCGATGAGCGGGTGGCCGAGGCGGGCGTGCCGCTCTCGGTGGCGGGCCTGTATCCGTCGCTGCACCTCAACCTGGCCGAGTGCTACCGCAAGCTGGGCGATCTCGGCAGTGCCCGCGAGCACCTGCGGCGGGCGCGGGAGGAGATCGGCGTACTCGCCGACGACGACTATGGCCGTCTCATCAGGGGCGGTCTGGAACGGCTCGCCGAGCAGCTGGGCGAGGCCCCTTAAGACCTGACGTTTCCGGATGAATGCCCGCCCGTCCGGGTACGAGTAGTCGGCATCGGGTGAAACGTCTGGGAGGTCGACCGTGAACAGGCCGGCGCACTGGTTCTCCGATGCGCTGTTCCCGCATGGCACGAACAAGCACGGCCCCCTGCCGGCGCTGCTCGTCATGCTGATGGTCTCCTCCGGCCTCGTCGACGCCGTCACCTTCCTCGGCCTGAACCACGTCTTCGTCGCCAACATGACCGGCAACGTCGTCTTCTCCGGCTTCGCGATCTCCGGCTCGCCCCGGCACCAGCTCTGGGCGCACCTGCTGGCCCTGGCGGCCTTCGCCGCCGGGGCGTGGAGCGAGGGCCGCGTGGCCAGAAAGATCGCAGAACCCCGGCGCCGGTTGTTCCACCTCACGGCCACGCACGCGATCCTGGTGGCGGCGGCGCTGGCCGTGGTCCTGCTGACAGGTGAGCGGGGCCCCGGCCCGCAGGCGGCGCTGATCGTGCTGCTCGGCTACGGCATGGGCATGCAGAACGCCGTCGCGCTCCGCATGGCGGTGCCCGACCTGGTCAACATCACGGTCGTCACGAGCATCGTCACCCGGCTGGTGTCGGAGAAGGCCGAGCACGCGTGGCGGCGCCGGGCGTGCGCGGTCGCCGCCCTGTTCGCCGGCGCGCTCGTGGGCACCGGGCTCTACCTGGCCGCCGGCATGGCCGCGCCGCTGGCGGCGGACTTCGTCCTGCTCGCCCTCATCGCGTACGTGGCCCGCGACCTCATGCCGCGCCCGGTGCAGCGGTAGCGGCTTCAGGCGGGTTCTTCCAGCTTGCGGGCGATGGCCTCCAGCGCGGCCAGGTCCTCGCGGGAGAGCCGGTCGATCACGTGGCGGCGCACCGACTCCAGGTGGGCGGGGGCGGCGTCCTCGAGCGTGCGCAGGCCGTGCTCGGTGAGCACGAGAAAGCAGCCGCGGCCGTCGTCGGGATCGGGCTCGCGGCGTACCAGGCCGCGCTCCTCCATGCGGGTGGCGTGCCGTGAGAGGCGGCTGCGCGACCAGCCCATCTTGGCGGCCTGATCGCGCAGCGTCGCGGAGTGGCCCGGCCGTTCCGACAGTGTGCTGAGCACCTCGTAGTCGGGGTCGGACAGGCCGATCGCGGCCAGGTCCGCCGCGGTGCGTGACTGGATCGCGATCATCATGCGGCGCAGGGCGCGCCAGGCGCGCTCCTCGTCGGTGTCGAGCCAGCGCACCGTCTCGCCGGACCGTTTCGTTGACATGTAAACAAGATAGCAGCTAGCGTTCGTTTACGTGTCAATGACTTCCCTGCGGATTCTCGTGATCACGTGCAGCACCCGTCCCGGCGCACTTGGCCCGGTCGTGACCCGGTGGCTGACCGGCGCCCTCGCCGAACGGGCGGCGCAGCTCGGCGCCGAGCTCGTACCCGTCGCCCTGAGCGACCTTGACCTGCCGTTCCTCGACGAAGAGGAGCCGCCCGCCGGCGGCCGCTACCGCAACGAGCACACCCGGCGGTGGAGCGCCATGGTGGACGCCGCCGACGGCTTCATCGCGGTCACCCCCGAGTACAACTACGGCATGCCGGCCGCGTTCAAGAACGCCCTCGACTACCTGAGCAGGGAGTGGGCGTGGAAGCCGATGGGCTTCGTCAGCTACGGCAACACCTCGGCCGGCACCCGGTCGGTCCAGCACGCCAAGCAGGTCGTCACCACGCTGCGGCTGGTGCCGCTGGGCGCGACGGTCGCCCTGCGCATCGGGGACGCCGTCGAGGGCGGGAGCCTGCGCCCGGACCCCGCCCGCGATCGGGCCGCCGCCGGGATGCTGGACGAGCTGGTCCGCCTGGCCCACGCCCTGCGGCCGATGCGCGAGCGCCTGCGCCCCGATGCCGTGCCCGCGCCGCTGCCCGGCGCGTACGTCAGGCCGCTGACCCCGGACGACGCCCCGGACGTCCTGGTGTTGCAGCGCTGCTGCTGGGTGGATGAGGCGCTGGCCAACGACACCCTGGACATCACGGCCCTGGGGGAGTCGCTGGAGGACGTACGCGCCTGGCTGGCGGCCTGGCAGGCGCTCGGCCTGTGGCGGGACGGCCGGCTGCTCGGCATGGTGCGGACGCGCCGCGTCGGCGACGACTGGCACGTGGGCCGCCTCGCCGTCGTCCCCGACCTGCGCGGCCAGGGCGCAGGACGCCACCTCCTGCACGAGGCCGAGTCCGCCGCCGAGCCGGGCTGCCGCCGCATCGTGCTGTCCACCGGCGCGCGCAGCGCCCGCAACCTCCGCCTCTACCAGGCCCAGGGCTACCGGGTGGAGTCGTCGGACGGTCTTTCGACGGTCCTGGCCAAAGCCGTTTCCGCGTATGCCGGTGACGAGCCGGCGATGGCGAGCTGACCTGCCGCGACACCGATGTTCGAGGCTGCCGGCCCGGAGTGGCTGCAGAACATACCGAAAACATACCGGTCATCCGTAACGTTCCTTGCGTTCATCGCCACAACCGACGAATCACGGCAGAGGGGGCTACGAATGACGTGTTTCAGCCTGCGTGGAGAAGGCCAGAAGAGGTGCCGGCGCCTCGATCAGCAGGACCTCGTGCTGCTTCCGCTGAGCCGGGCGGCGTGCCCGGGAAGGTGATCGCGCGCCCGGAGCCGTACCAGGTCGCCCCAGGTCAGGTCCTGGTCCGGCACCGGCTCGCCGCCCCGCGTGACCAGGCGCAGGCGCACGGCAACGGTGGCGGCGGCTTCCGGCAGTTCGCCGATCGCGGCCACGAGGTCGGCTCCGTGGCGGCGGACGAGGTCGATGCGCTCGGCGTGCGTGGTGGAGGCGATGAGCGCGGCGATCGCGTTCGCGTCCATGGCGGGGCGGTTGTCGATCGTGACGGGCAGGTTCGCGTGCAGCCGGCGGGCGGCGGTGGCGAGCATGCGGTCGCTCAGCGCTATGTGGCTCAGCGTCCAGTCGGCCTCGGGTGTCGGCTCGCCGATCGCCCGCGCGGCGGCGATCAGGTCGGTGTAGGCGGCTTCCAGTGCTGTGGTGTCCATGGCGTTCCTTCGAGTCAGGCGGGGATCGGGCGGCGGCGCTGTACGCGGGCCAGCGCGGCCGGCAGCACCAGGCAGAGCAGGGCGACGGCGGCGGCGAACCACTGCACGGCCGCGAGCAGGCCGGTGACCGTGGCGAGCAGGCCGACGCCGATCACCGGCAGCCCGACACCGAGGTAGACGACCACGTAGAAGCCGGACAGCACCTCGGCGTGCCGGTCGCGCGGGGCGGCCTGGCTGACGGCGGTGAGGCCGCCGAGGAACACCAGGCCCTGCCCGACGCCGCCGACCACGGTGGCGGCCAGCAGCAGGGGCGGCGACGAGACGGCCCCGGCCAGCGCCAGCAGGACGAGCCCGGCGGCCAGGAGCGGAAGTCCGGCCCGCTCCAGGCGCCGGGCCGGCCTGCCGTACCCGGCGAGCTGGGCGAGCGCGGAGCACAGCAGCATCAGCGCGACGGCCGCGCCGCTCAGGAACAGGTTGCGGCTGCCCGAGAGCGTCGCGACGTACGCGGGGACGAGCGAGAGGAAGAGGCCGACCACGGCGAAGGCGAGGAAGGCCGCCGTCCCGCTGGTCGCGAACACCGGCCGGACCTCGGCGGGCACCTCCGGGCGGCGGGGCCGCCAGCGGCTCGTCGCCTCCGCCTTGGGCAGCGCCAGGATCACGGCCGCCGCGGGGACCAGCAGCGCGATCTCCAGCACGTACGGCAGGACGTGCGGGGCCGGGGCGTACTCGGCCAGCAGCCCCGCCAGCACGGGCCCGAGCCCGAGCCCGGCTGCGGCGGCCACGGTGGACACCAGCGCGGCCCTGCGGCGGTCGCCGGTGGGTTCGAGCTCGGCGAGCACGGCGGTCAGCGCCCCCGACGCCGTGCCGAGCGCGATGCCCTGCAAAACGCGGGCGGCGAACAGCCACGCGGTGCTCTCGGCCAGCGCGAACGCCAGCGACCCCAGCGCCGCCACGCCCACCGCCGGCAGGAGCACCGTGCGGCGGCCCACGGTGTCCGCCAGCGGCCCGGCCACCAGCAGGGACGGGATCAGCACGGCGGCGTACACGGCGAAGATCAGCGTCACCACCAGCGGCGAGAAGCCGAAGCGCTCCTCATAGCCGCGATACAGCGGCGTGGGCAGATTCGTGCCGGTCAGCAGGACCAGCATCGCGTACGCGGTGCCCCAGAACTTCCAGCGGGCACGGCGATCCACGGACATGGGTCCTCCAGTGACAGGTTATGTTCGGGTTCGCCGAACATAACACATGTTCATGAATCCTGAACATGGTTGGTAGGCTGGACCCATGGCCAGCAGGACCGCCACCGCACTCGTCCACCCCGACCGCGCCGACCTGGAGTTCACCACCGTGCTCGCCGCCCTGAGCGACCCGGTGCGGCTGGCCATCGTCGCCCGGCTCGCCGACGTGTGGCCCGACGGAGAGCTGGCGTGTACGACGTTCGCGCTGCCGGTCAGCAAGTCCACCCAGAGCGGCCACTTCAAGGTGCTGCGCGAGGCCGGCGTGATCCGGCAGCGGGACGAGGGCACCCGCAGGCTCAACAGCCTGCGCCGCGACGACCTCGACGCCCGCTTCCCCGGCCTGCTCGACATCGCCGTTCCGCAGGGCCGCGCCATCCTCGCGACCTGGTGACCGGGTACGTCCGCGCCGGCTACCGGGTCGCCGCCCGCGCGGAGCGGCAGGACTGGTGGGATGCCGGGCTCACCGTGCCCCGGCTGGTGTCGCTGAGCGACTGCATGGTGGAGCTGGTGGCCTCGGACTCCGCAGGCTGGGACCACTGGTTCGCCGACCCGGAGGAGGCCGAGAGCGCCAGGCGGCGGGCGGGTCCCGGATGGCACGTGCTCGGGGTCGGGTTCGCCGCCGCCGACCTGCCCGAGCTGCTGGCCGACATGGCCGACGGCGCGAAGGCGGCGGGCGACACCCTCCCGGAACGGCTGGAGCGGCGCGAGCCGTTCCCCGGCCCCGGCGAGCGGCGGCTGGGGTTCGAGCCGGTCGGCTACGGCGGCGGGATCTGGCACTCCTGGACCTGCATCGGCGGCCTCGTCACCGACGTCGCCCGAGCCACCCGCATCCGGCCCGGCTCCGGCGGGCTGATCCTCGACGAGCAGCAGGCGCGCAGGGCCGCGCAATGGCTCACCGCCTCGGGGCTCGGGGAGCCCAAGGTGTACTTCTGGTCGGCCGCGCTGGTCACCGCACCGATCCCGGCGGGTTGAGCTCAGAGGACGCGCCGGCGCGAGTTCAGGAGGCGCGGCGTCGGGATCGGGCCGAACCCGACGGCACGAGTTCAGGAGGCGCGGCGGCGCGACCGGGCCAGCGCGAGACCGCCGAGAAGCATGGCGATCGGGCCGACCACCAGGTCCACGAAGCCGCCGACGATGCCGTACCCGGTGCCGGGACCGCCCTCGGCGGCGGCCACGACCAGCCCGCCGATGACCGCGGCACCCAGCCCCGCGGCCAGGGCGACGATGGCACCCCTCCTCGTGGAACGGACGAGGGCCAGGCCCCCGATGACGATGCCGGCAACGCCCAGCACCCCGCCCACCACCGACCAGAGGCGACCGGTGGTCAGGTCGTACGCACCGACAGGCTGGGCCAGAACCTGCGCGGCGGCTGCGCTCAGCGCGTGCGAAATGAACATGGTGATCCTTTCGGTCGATCGGGTTCGTTGTGATCAGCCGCTCAGCTCGACGCGGCGGCCCGGTTCCGAGCCAGGCCGCCGAGGAAGGCGCCGGCCAGGCCGAGCGCGAGGGCCACGGCCGCCCCGAAAACGCCGTTACCGGTGCCGAGACCGCCATCGGCGACGGCCAGCTTCACCGCGCCGTTGACCCCGCCGATCAGCCCCAGCGTCAGGGCCGCGACGGACAGCCTTCTGCCACCGGTGCCGGGACGGCGGGCGGAGCGCAGTGCCAGCCAGCCGGTGATCGCGCCGGCCAGCGCCACCAGGGCGGCCACGCTCGCCCAGACGCGCGCGGGAGTGCCGATGAAGGTGTCGATCCCCTGGCCCGCGCATTCCGCGGGCGACGTACAGACCGGCGATGCGAGTGCGAGCAGGAGGGACATCGGACGTCCTTTCGGTCGGGTGGCGGGTGCCCGCGAGCGTTCTGCGGGCTTCACGTGATCGAGCGTCGCGCCGATGAGGGGGCCGCCGCCTCGGGCAGCGGACGGCGGCCGGTACGCAATCGCGCGTACACATCCGCTCCCTCGGTACGCCCGCCGACGTAGACGGGCCGGGACTGCGGGCTGAGGCGGTCCTGCCTGCGGCGATCGTAGGATCTCGGCATGGAACACCGCGTGCCGTCGCTGCGCCTGCCGGTTGCGGTGCAGGACGCGTTGCTCGCGCTCTTCATCGCCGTCATGCAGGTCCAGGGCACGATCGTGCGCAACGCCGGCGAGGTCGTGCAGCGCCCGCTCGACGGCCTCGCGTACGCCCTGCTCATCGTGAGCGGCCTGGCCGTCGCCGTGCGCCGCCGCTGGCCGGTGCCGGTGTTCGCCGTGGCCGCGCTCGCCAGTGCGGCGTACTACGTCCTCGGCTACCCCGACGGGTCCGGCTGGCTCGGGCTCTTCATCGCCCTCTACACGGTCGCCGCTTACGGCGACGGACGCCGCTCGCTGCTGATCGCCGGTGGAGGCATGGCCGTGCTCTCCGCCTGCTGGCTGGTCGCCGCGGCCGACATCGAGCCGCGCGCGGCGATCGGCTGGGTGTACTTCAGGATCGGCGCGTCGGTGATGAGCGTCGCGCTCGGCGAGTCCGTACGGACCAGGCAGGTCATCGCCGCCGAGGCCCAGCGCCGCGCCGAGCTGGCCGAACGCACCCGCGAAGAGGAGGCCAGGGCGCGCGTCGACGCCGAACGGCTGCGGATCGCCCGCGAGGTCCACGACACCGTCGCGCACGCCATAGCCATCATCAACGTCCAGTCAGGGGTGACCGCGCACGTCCTCGACAAGCGGCCCGACGTGGCGCGCGAGGCGCTGCGCACCATCGAACAGACCAGCTCCCGCGCGCTGCACGAGATGCGGGCCATCCTCGGCGTGCTGCGCGGCGACGACGAGGAGGGGCGGGTGCCGTACCCGGGGCTTGACCAGATCGGCGAGCTGGCGGCCAAGGCCCGTGACGCCGGGCTGGACATCACGATCGAGGAGGACCCGCCGGTCGCGCCGCTGCCCAGCGCGGTCGGCGGCGCCGCGTACCGGATCGTCCAGGAGTCGATCACGAACGTGGTCCGCCACGTCGGCCCCACCCGGGTGACGGTGGCGCTGCGTTCCGGGCCGGACGCGTTGGAGATCCGCGTGACCGACGAGGGCCGCCGTGAGGCTCCCGTCCAGGAGGCGTACTCCGAGCCCGGTCGCGGGATCATCGGCATGCGCGAGCGCTGCCTGCTGCTCGGCGGGGAGTTCGACGCCGGTCCGAGGCCGGGCGGCGGGTTCGAGGTCAGAGCACGGCTGCCGCTCGCGCCGACGGGAGCGCGCCTGTGACCATCAAGGTGCTGATCGCCGACGACGAGGGCCTCGTACGGTCCGGGTTCAAGGTCCTGCTCGACCTCGAGGACGACATCACGGTGGTGGGGGAGGCCACCAACGGTGCGGAGGCCGTCGAACGTGCCCGCGCCACCCGTCCCGACGTCGTGCTCATGGACATCCGCATGCCCAAGGTGGACGGCATCCAGGCCACCGCCGAGATCGCCGGGACGCGCGGGCTGGAAGAGGTCCGCGTGCTCATCCTCACCACGTACGACACCGACGAGTACGTCTTCGACGCCCTGCAGGCCGGGGCCAGCGGCTTCCTGCTCAAGGACGCCGGACCGGCCGAGCTGCTGCACGCCATCCGGGTGATCGCCGCGGGGGAGGCGCTGCTCGCGCCGCGCATCACGCGCCGCCTCATCGGCCACTTCGCCGCGAGCCGGGCCGCCGCCAAGGCCGCCGAGGACCGGCTGGCGGTGCTGACCGAGCGCGAGCGCGAGGTGCTGGCGCTGGTGGGGGAGGGGCTGAGCAACCAGGAGATCGGCGCCCGGCTGTTCCTCAGCCCGGCCACCGCGCGTACGCACGTCAGCCGGGCGATGACCAAGCTGGGCGCCCGCGATCGCGCGCAGCTCGTCGTGATCGCCTACCAGACCGGCCTGGTCAGCCCGTAAGCACCTGTCAAGGATCCTTGACAGGCGTGCATGGTGTGTCAAGGATCCTTGACACCATGAGCGACTTGGATCGAGCGCTTCGAACGTTGCGCGACACCTTGGACGAGCTGATCCGCGACGACCCCATCGCGGCGATGCGGGCCGCGGCGCAGGCCGAAGCCCTCGCGCGCGACGCCGCACAGCGCGCCGTCGCGGCGGCCTGCATCACGGCGCAGGCGTCGTGGACGGACGTCGGCGCCGCCTTCGGCGTCAGCAGGCAGGCCGCCCACCAGCGCTTCGCCCGCCACATCCGGTCGGCCCGCCGATGATCCGGTCCCGCGCCCGGGTGGCTCGCCGATGATCGGGTCCCGCGCCCGGGTGGCTCGCCGATGATCGGGTCCCGGGCGCTGGCTCTGCTCAGCGCCGTCGGCACCCTCGCCTTTCTCGCCGCCGCTCTAACGCTTCACGGACTGCAGCCGGAGCTGGATCCGGTCAGCGTGACGGTCAGCGAGCACGTGCTCGGCTCTGGCGGGTGGCCGTTCACCGTGGGATGCGCGGCCTGGGGGCTGGGTTCGCTCGCGCTGGCCGCACTCCTGGCCGGAACCGGCCGGTCGCGTACCAGTACTGCGCCGCAGGCCGGCGCCGGTCGCCGGCGTGCCGGTGCCAGGTTGCCGGCCGGCGGCGGTCAGTCACGTGCCGGGATCGCGCTGCTGGTGGCGTGGGCGGTCGGTATTCTGCTGGTCGCGATCTTTCCGACCGACCCGATCGACCGGGCGAGCCACGTCAAGACGCCCCTGACCCGGGAGATCCGCGAGGCCGTCGAGCGGACCTGGGGCGTCACAGGCGATGGCGAGCGGCTGCACGGCGGGGAGGAGTCGGCGGCCTACCGCCTCGACGGGCACGTCATCCGCATCGGCCCGGCCGGGCGCGCCGCCGCCGAGCTGGAATGGTGCCACGCGATCGCCCGCCACGCCGCCGCCGGGCTCCCCGAGGCCGTCGCGCCGCTGCCGACCTCCGAGGGGACGACGGTCATCGTCGTGGCGGGCCGCCCGATCTCGTGCCGGCCGTACGTCGAGGGCGAATGGCCGGACGCCGACGTCCCCGCCCAGCGCGACGCCGGGGCCCGCCTGCTCGCCAGGCTGCACAGAGCCCTGGCCGACGTACGTCCCGGCCCGCGCCCGGTGCCCGCCTTCCAGGAGTCCGGCCTGTACGGCGACCCGCCCCGGGACGCCGCCGAGCTGCGCGACCCCGACCTGGACCGCTGGCTCGCCGGCTTCCGCGCCCGCCACCCCACCCGCCACCCCCTGCACGGCGACTACTACACCGGCAACACCCTGGCCAGGGACGGCCGGCTCGTGGCGGTGCTGGACTGGGACGAGGCGTTCGTCGGCGCCCCCGAGCTGGAGCTGGGCGCCGCCGCTCTGGAGTGGGGCGACGACGTGGCCGGGCCGAGCAGGGAGTTCGTGGCCGCCTACCACGAGGCGGGCGGCACGGCGCGGCCGCTGGATGAGGAGGCGCCGGCCCAGCTCGTACGGCACAAGCTCCGCAGGGAGTACGCCTACTTCCACAAGGCCGTCCAGGCGGGCGTGCGGCACGACGAGGAGGACCTGGAATATCACCGCATCCGCGTCGAGCTGTTCCACCGCCTCAGCCCCTGACCAGCGCTCAGGCGTTCCCGGGGCACGGGGCGCCGGCCGTCTCTGAGACGCGGGGCTGCAGGCGGCTCTGGAACGCGGCGGTGTCAAGCGTCCTTCAGGCCGGGACGTGACGCGTCCTGAAGACGCCGTGCGGTCAGGCGTTCTTCGGGCGTGGCGCGGTGATGCGGCGGACGGCTTCGAGGAGCGCGGCGCGATGCTCGCGGAGCCGTCCGGCCGAGCGGGGATCGTCGCCCGCGACCGCCGCCAGCGCGGGTGGGGCGTCGAGCCAGCTCTCGGTCAGGCGCAGCACCATGGCGAACAGGTCCACCGCGGGCAGGCGGTCGTCGATGCGGCCCTCGCGCTGCGCGGCGGCGACCGCCTCCACCTTTGCGCGGTAGCCCTCGATCTCGGCCTCGCCGGGCTCGCCCTGCTCGAAGCGGCGCCAGGCGGCGAGCCTGGCGGTCTGCGGGTGGGCGAGCATGTAGTCGAATCGGGCGCCGGCGTACGCGACGAGGTCGCCGTCGATGAGCGGCGTCTCGCGGGCCAGCTCGCCGATCTGGCGCCGCAGCACGGCGTCGAACAGCTGCTCCTTGTCGCCGAAGTAGACGTACAGCAGGCGTTTGTTGGCGCCGGCCCGCTCGGCGATACGGTCGATGCGGGCGCCGGCCAGGCCGTGCTCGGCGAACTCGGTGGTGGCCGCGGCGAGCAGCAGCTCCTTGGTGGCGGCGCTGTCGCGGGGGCGTGAAGATCGCGAGGCGTTCGTGGCCATGCGGATCACTCTAGCGCAAGTAACTAACTTTTGATTTACGTCGTGAGCGCCAGCCGGCCGGCCCGGGCGTCTTCTGCTCGCCCAAGGAGCCCGACGCGGCCATCGTCGTGCCGCGCGAGGTGGTCGAGCTGGGCATCACCGCCTACGCCGCGTTCTTCCCGCTCGGCGGCTTCACCCCGCTGCGGACGCTGAGCGACGTCGCCGCCCGCCTCGGCGCCTCGCCGCAGCAGGTGGCGCTGGCGTCGCTGCTGCGCAGCCGGGCGTACTGCTGCATACGGCTGATGGACATGCCGGTCTCGCGCAGCCGGATCAGGAACTCCAGCCAGCCGAGGTCGGAGGCCGCGTAGCTGCGATGGCCGTGGGGAGTGCGCGCGACCCGTTCGATCAGCCCGGCCCGTTCGTAATAGCGCAGTGTGTCGGCGGAGAGGCCGGTACGTGCGGCGACCTGGGTGATCGTGAGGGCCGGCGGCTCCTGCTTGAGTGCATGTCCGTCGCTCATGGGACGAACGCTAGGTGTTGGAGTGCACTCCACGTCAAACGGCGGAGAAGGTGTGCAGCAGGAACCGGATGCGGGTGGTGAGCTCGTCGGCCGTACGGACGAACGCCGCATGACCGCCCTCGCCGGCCGGGTCCGGCAGGCTCCAGTGCGTCACCTCCGGGGCCCCCGGGAACTCGGGGCACACCTCGCGCACCCGGTCGCACAGGGTGATCACCCGGTCGAAGCGGCCGGCGAGCTCGTCGAGGTGCTTGGGGCGGTGGCCGGTCATGTCGAGCCCGCGTTCGTGCATGACGCGGACGGCGTCGGGGTGCAGCGGCTTGGGCGCGCTGCCCGCGCTGGCGACCTCGACCCGTGGGCCGCCGAGATGGCGCAGGATCGCCTCGGCCATCTGCGACCTGGAGCTGTTGCCGGTGCACAGGAACAGCACCCGGACGGGCGGCGGCGCGGCCGAGCCGTCCGGCGGCGGGGGCGGCGCGGCCGGGATCATGCGCAGGCCCGGGTGCAGCGCCGCCCCGGCCCGTACGAGCAGGTCGCGGCAGGCGGCGAGGTCGAGGCTGTAGTACGTGTCGCGCTTGTCGGCCGAGCTGCGCCGCATGGTCACCAGCCCGCCCGCGCGCAGCCGGCCGAGATGGTACGACGTCAGGCCCTGCGTCTGGCCGACCAGCGCCGTCAGCTCGCGGACCTGCCGGTCGCCGCGCGCCAGCTCGCTCAGCAGCCGCCACCGCACCGGGTGGCCGGTCAGGCGCAGGAAGTCCGGCGGCGGGGGAGTGTCACTCATCGTATGTCTCAACATACATCAAAATGATTCGATCAGTCAGAGAAGGGAGTGCGCCAGGCCGATCGCGGCGCCGCCCGCGATGAGCCAGGCGTTGTTCAGCCGGGTACGCCACAGCAGCACCAGACTGATCAACGCGATGGCGGCGGTCGGCAGGTCGATGAGCGCGGTGCGCGCGAGCTCGTAGGACACCCCGGCCATGAGCGCCAGCGCGGTGGCGTTGACGCCGTCGAGCAGCGCGGACGTCCACCGTGATGCGCGCAGCCTGCTCGTGATCCTGGTGAGCAGGCCGACGAAGACGAACGACGGCAGGAAGATCGCCACGGTCGCGAGGAACGCGCCAGGCCCGGCGACGAGGTAGCCGACGAACGTGGCCGTGGTGAAGACCGGACCCGGCGTCACCTGGCCGACCGAGACGGCGTCGGTGAGCTGCTGCGAGGTGATCCAGCCGAGCCGCTCGACGAAGTCGCCCTGCAGGAAGGCCAGCAGAACGTAGCCGCTGCCGTACAGCACCGAGCCGATCTTCAGCATGGTGAGGAAGAGCTGGGCGAGCTGGCCTCCGGTCGGGTCGGGGAACGTGGGCGCGCCGCCGAGCGCGAGCACGGGCGCGGCGAGCAGCCCCTGCAGGCCCTCGCGCGAGCGCGGCAGGTGCGCGGCGGCGGCCAGCAGCGCGCCGGCCGCGAGGATCAGCAGCTCGTTGACGCCCAGCAGGTACGCCGCCAGCGCCGCGACCGACACCGCACCCAGCCACCAGGACTTGATCACGGTCTTCAGCAGGCCGAACAGGGCGTGGGCGATGATGGCGATCACCACGGGGACGACGCCGTACAGGATGCCCTCGACCGCCGGGGTGCCGCCGTAGGTGACGTACGCCCAGGCCAGCGCGGTGACGATGAGCGCGGCGGGCAGGATGAAGCACGCCCCCGCCAGGATCAGGCCACGCCTGCCCGCCCGGTCGTGGCCCAGATGGATGGCCAGCTCGGTGGAGTTGGGGCCGGGGATCAGGTTGGTGGCGCCCATGAGGTCGGCGAAGCGCTCGTCGGTCACCCAGCCGCGGCGGCGTACGAGCTCATCGCGCATCATCGCGGTGTGCGCGGCCGGGCCGCCGAAGGCGATCGTGCCCAGCTTCAGGAAGAGCAGGGCCACCTCCCCGGCCCGCCCCGTCCGGTCCCCGCCGGAGTGCTCGTCCACCCCTGCCCGTCCTTCCCTTGCATCGGCGCTTGCTAGTACATCAAACCAGATTGATGTACTGTCTCAACCGGCGGCCCCGGCCGGGCGCCGCCCCACCGCGTCGGACCCTCGTCAGGAGGCACCGTCATGGCCGCACCCGAGCAGTACGCCGGCGTCCGCTACCTCGTCGACGACGTCCAGGCGGCCGTCGACTTCTACACGACCCATCTCGGCTTCACCGTCCGCATCGCGGTCGTGCCCGCGTTCGCCGACGTCGTACGCGGGCCGCTGCGGCTCCTGCTGTCCGGGCCGTCCAGCTCCGGCGCCCGCGCCACCCCGGAAGGCACCCCGGCGGGCCGCAACCGCATCCACCTCGTCTGTGACGACCTCGACGCCGAGATCAAGCGGCTGCGCGAGGGCGGCGTGCCGTTCCGCAGTGAGGTCGTCTCGGGTCCCGGCGGGCGGCAGATCCTGCTCGCCGACCCGTCGGGCAACCTCGTCGAGCTGTTCGAGCCCCGCTGACCCGCCGCCTCGCCGGTCCGTCGGCCCTCCGCCCCGCTTCGGCCTGCCCGACCGCCCTCCCGATCGCCGTCGCGGTCGCGTCCTTACGCTGTCCTCATGGACCAGCGACTGAGTGACGATCTCGCCGACCTGCCCGTCCTGCTGCACGAGGCGCGCGAGCGCGCCGCCCGGTTCCTGGCAGGGGTGGGGGAGCGGCCGGTCGGGCCGCCGCCTGCGCCGCGCGAGCCCGTCCCGCTGCCCGAGCGCGGTCAGGGGACTCGGGGCGCGCTGGAGGCGTTCGAACGCCGCTGGGAGCCCGGCCTCTCGGCCAGCCCCGGCCCCCGCTACCTGGGCTTCGTCACCGGCGGCAGCACGCCCGCCGCGCTCGCCGGCGACTGGCTGACCAGCGCCTACGACCAGAACGCGGCGAGCGGCGGCGACTCCTCGGCCGCCGACCTCGAACGCGAGACCGTCACCTGGCTGCGCGACCTGCTCGGGTTGCCCGCCGAGCAGGGCCTGGCCGCGCTCGGTCCGGTGCGGGTGCTGTCCGGCACGCCGCACTCCAGCGTCGGCAAGGCGCTGTCGGTGCTCGGGCTCGGCAGGTCGGCGCTGCGGCGGGTCGGCGCGCTGCCCGGCAGGGAGGCGGTGGACGTCGAACGGCTTGAAGCGGCGCTGCGCGAGCTGGACGGCGAGCCCGCCATCGTGGTCGCCAACGCCGGCACGGTCAACACCGCCGACTTCGACGACCTGCGGGCGGTCGCCGCGCTGCGGGAGCGGTATCCGTTCTGGCTCCACGTGGACGCCGCGTTCGGCGCGTTCGCGGCGCTCTCGCCCGAGCACGCCCACCTGGTCGACGGGCTGGGCGCGGCCGACTCGATCTGCCTCGACCTGCACAAGTGGCTGAACGTCCCCTACGACAGCGCGGTGCAGTTCACCCGCCGCCGCGACCTGCAGGCGCGCGTTTTTCGGAACTCCGCCGCCTACCTCGGCCCGCTCGGCGACCGGCCCGACTACCTGCACCTGACGCCGGAGAACTCCCGCCGGCTGCGGGCGCTGCCCGCCTGGTTCACGCTGGCCGCGTACGGGCGGGAGGGGCACGCGGAGATCGTCCGGCGGGACATCGCGCTCGCCGCCCGGCTCGGCGAACGGCTGGCCGCCATGCCCGCCTACCGGCTGCTCGCCCCGGTCCGGCTGAACGTCGTCTGCTTCACGCTCGCCTCCGCCCCGGAGCACATCGCGGAGGTGGCGCGCGCGGTCGCCGAAACCGGCGAGGCGCTGCTCACCACCACCGAGTACGCGGGCGTCCCCGCGCTGCGGGCGGCGTTCTCCAACTGGCGGACGACCGAGGCCGACGTGGACCGCGTGGCCAAGGCCCTGGAACGCGCGGCGGGCTGACCGCTCGGACGTGAGCGGACTGGGCCCGAGCAGGTATCAGCTCGGGCGGAGGCGACCTCGCGCCAGGACGGGGACCCGGCTCAAGCGGGGCCGGCCTGGCTCAGGCCGGGGCGGCTTCCGTTCGTGCTTGAGCGGCTTCGGCCAGCGGAGTGAACAGCGCCCCCAGCTTGCTCACCGTCTCGGGCACGATCCGGTAGTAGACCCAGGTGCCGCGCCGCTCACCATCGATGAGCCCGGCGGTGCGCAGCACCTTGAGGTGGTGCGAGATCGTCGGCGCTGTCAGATCGAAGGCGCCGGTGAGATCGCACACGCACGCCTCGCCGCCCGGATGGCAGCCGATCATCGACAGCAGACGCAGCCGTACGGGGTCGGCGACGGCCTTGAGCAGGACCGCGGCCTCGGCGGCCGCACCCTCCGAGATCGGCTCGCGGGTGATGGGCGCGCAGCACGCGGTCATGGCTCCCCCCTCTGTTTCGATGACGGTCTAAATGATAGGAGACGCGGCGGCGTGAACGCGGGCCCGCAACCGCAGGATCACCATGGCCACCACCGCAGCCGCCAGCGACCCGGTCAGCACCGCGACCTTCACCTGCTCGGCCCCGGCCGCGCCGAAGGCCAGCTCCCCGATCAGCAGCGACACGGTGAACCCGATGCCGGACAGCACGGCGAGCCCCGCCATGTCGATCCAGCCGAGCCCTTCGTCCAGCGTGGCACGGGTGAAGCGGGACACCAGCCACGTCGCGCCCAGGATGCCGAGCGGCTTGCCGACCAGCAGGCCGGCCAGAATGCCGAGGGCGATCGGCTCGGTCAGCGTGTCCGCGAGCCCGGAGAGCCCGCCGAGCGACACCCCGGCGGAGAAGAACGCGAAGACCGGCACGGCGACGCCCGCCGATATCGGCCGGAAGCGGTGCTCGAAATGCTCGGCGGGCCCGGTCGCCTCGGCTCCGTCACGTGCCGCGACGGGGACGGTCAGCGCCAGCAGCACCCCGGCCACGGTGGCGTGCACCCCCGAGGCGTGCACCAGCGCCCACGTGGCGAACGCCGCCGGCAGCAGCAGCCACCAGGCCCGCACCCCGCGCCGTACCAGCAGCGCGAAGACCGCCAGCGGCACCAGGGCCGCGAGCAGCGGCAGCACCGCGAGGTGCGAGGTGTAGAAGAGGGCGATGACCACGATGGCGATCAGGTCGTCCACCACGGCCAGCGTCAGCAGGAACGTCCGCAGCGCCTCCGGCAGGGAACGCCCGATCACGGCCAGCACCGCGAGCGCGAACGCGATGTCGGTGGCGGTCGGGATGGCCCAGCCCTGAGCGCCGCCCGCGCCGCCGGCGATCGCCAGGTAGACCAGCGCGGGCAGCAGCACGCCGCCGAAGGCGGCGGCCACCGGCACCGCGGCCCGCCGCGCGTCGCGCAGGTCGCCCGCGACGAACTCGCGTTTCAGCTCCAGCCCCGCCACGAAGAAGAAGATCGCCAGCAGCCCGTCGGCGGCCCAGGTGGCCAGGTCGAGCCGCAGGTGCAGCGCGGCGGGGCCCACCTCGAACGCGCGCAGCTCCTCGTAGGTTCGCGCCCACGGAGAGTTGGCCAGGACGAGCGCCGCGAGGGCGGCCACCAGCAGCAGCGCGCCGCCGATGGTCTCCTTGCGGAGGATGGCGGCGATGCGACGGGCTTCGGGCCAGGTGCTGCGGTCGAGCAGTTTGCGGGCAGGGCGGGATGACGTGGTCGGGGTGCCGGGCATGAAACTCCGCTCGTGGCAGGGGACAGGTCGGACAATCGCCGACCAGGCTTCCCGGCACACCACCCAAGAACCTACCAAAGCGCGCAAAACGTAAACATCAGGTCGGCTCCCGGGCGAGCACGCCCGCCGGTGAACCGGCCGCTGCCCCGGCCACCGCGCGCGAGCGAGCCTGAGACGCCTCCGGCCCGCGCCGATCCACCCGGGCCGCAGCACCGGGCAGCCGGTGACCACGGCCGGTGCCGCGGCCCGGGGTGGATCGGCGCGGGCCGGACGCGGCCAGCCGCCGCGCGCTCATCGCGGTGTTGCGCAGCCGCCGCCACGGATGGGTGAGGAACGTGGAGTTCTCCATCAGCGCGGCGCCGATCTGCGGATGGGCGGCCTCCAGCAGGGTGGCCCTGAGCACCGCGAGGCCCCAGCGCGCCTCGTGGACCAGGGGGCGCAGCAGGGAGTCTGGGCCGAAGACGTCGGCGTCCCGCCGCGTGGAGGTGTGGCTCATCGCGGGTCCTTTCCTGTCATGGTGGCGGGGCGGACGTCGCCGAAGCAGCGCCGGCGGCGCATGTAGACGTCGAGGCACTCGGAGAAGTGGGCGGCGCGGAAGTCGGGCCAGAGCACCTGGGGGAAGACCCACTCGGCGTAGGCCACCTGCCAGAGCATGAAGTTGGAGATGCGCTGCTCGCCGGAGGTGCGGATGACGAGATCGACGTCGGGGGTGTCGGGGTAGGGCAGGTGCGCGGCGAAGCTCGCCTCGGTGACCTCGTCGGCGGGCGTCGCGGACCTGATCAGCGAACGGGCTGCCTGCACGATGTCGCGGCGGCCGCCGTGGTCGAAGGCGACGGTCAGCGTCATGCTCCTGTTGTCGCGGGTGAGCGTCATCAGGTCGGCGATGTCGGCCACCAGCGGGGCCGGGATGCGCGGATCTGTCATGCCGAGGAACCGGCAGCGGATGCCGCGCGCGTGCAGCGCCGGCGCGTGCTTGCGGATGGCGCGGCGGACGAGCCGCATCAGCGTGTCGATCTCACCGGCGGGCCGCCGCCAGTTCTCCGTGGAGAACGCGTACAGGCTGAGCCAGCCGACACCGGCGGCGCGGGCCGCCTCGATGACGTCCATCACGGCCGCCTCGGCGGCCTCGTGACCGGCGGTGCGCGGCAGCGAACGCTGCTCGGCCCAGCGGCCGTTCCCATCCATCACGCACGCCACGTGACGCGGCACACCCATGACCACCCCTATAGCCGAACGTTACCTCGCCAATACTGTATGTGTTCGGCGGGGGTCCGGCATATCCTCGATCCCGGCCGGGAAGGTGGTATCGGCGAGTCCTGGCCGCCGTGCCGCGCAACCGAGCAGGGAAGCCGGCCCCGCTCATTCGGTACGCAGCGCGCCGGCGATGGTGAGCCGGGCCGCCCGCCGGGCGGGCAGGAACGCGCCCAGCACCGCGATCGCCACGCCCGCCACCAGCAGCGCGGCCAGCGCCGCGACCCGCCACACGTCGAGCAGCATCGCGGGCGCGCCCAGCCCGGCCGCATCCAGCATGGCCAGCACGACGACCCGATGCGAGGCCACACCGATCGGCAGGCCGGCCAGGCCGCCCACGACGCCCAGCAGTGCCATGGACGTCACCGTCATCAGCGTCACCTGGCGCGGCGTCATCCCGATCGACTTCAGCATGGCCAGGTCGCGGCGGCGCTCGCGGGTGGTGAGCACGACGGTGTTGAAGACACCCAGCGTCGCCACCGTGCCCAGCAGCACGGTGAACAGGGCCGCCGCGCCGATGACGGCCACGCTGTGCTGATCGGCCTGCGACTTCGCCCGCGGATACAGGCCGGGCTCGGCCGCCTTGACCGCGGCGTTGAACCGCTCGACGTCGGTGCCGGGGGCGAGCCCCACCTCGTACTGGGTGGCGCGGCCCGCGGGGTCGAGCGCGGTCAGCGTGGACCAGCTCGCGATGATCAGGTCGTCGGCGGCGTCCATGACCTCGCCCACGATCGTGGCCTGGGTGCGGGCGCCGCCGAGCGCGAGCGTGAGCCGGTCGCCGACGCGCAGCCCGAAGCGCCTCATGAACGCCGAGGGCGCGGCGACCTCGCCCGGTCCGGCTACGTAGCGGCCCGCCACCACCACGTCGCCCCGGCTCGCGGCGTCGCCGCGCAGGAACTGGGCCATGCTGCGGCTGGTCAGGCCGGGGAGCTGCACGTCGATCCAGGCGTTGGCGGTGACGTGGCGGACGCCGGGCCGGGAGCGCAGCAGCGCCTCGATGGCGGCGTCGTCCAGCGTGGGCCTGACCTGGCCGGGGCGTCCGACATGGACGATGGAGTGGACGCGGCCGACGCGCTGCGCGGTGTCGCCGTACGCGGTCATCGTCTGGAACAGCCCGGTGGCGAGCGTCACGGCCGCCACCCCGAGCACGATCGCGGCCAGCGTCATCGCCGAACGGCCCGGACGGGCGAACGGCAGGCCCAGGCCCAGGCTCACCGGCCGGGGCAGCCGGCTGCCGGACAGCAGGCGCTGGACCGCCTGCCCGCGTCCCGGCCTGGGCGCGCTGCCGGCGCGGATGGTCTCGGCGGCCGGCAGCCGGTGGGCGCGGGAGGCGGGCACGAGCGCGGCCAGCACGACCACGGCCGGCACGCCGAGCAGCGCTGCTACGTACACCGGCCAGCCGATGCCGAGCCCGATGGCCGCGCCGATCCCGGCGAACACGAGGTCAAGCAGCTTCTGCGAGACCAGCGCCCCGAGCACCGTTCCGGCGAGGCATCCGGCGAACGCCGGCAGCAGCACCATCATCAGGAAGCCGGCCATGACCTGGTCGGGGGTGAACCCCAGGGATTTGAGCACGCCGATCTGCCGCTGCCCGGCGACGACCGCGCCGCTGATGACGTTGGCCACGATCAGCACCGCCACCAGCAGCCCCAGCAGGCCGAACCCCGCCAGGAACGGCAGGTACGCCTCGGCCGCGCGCGAGACGTCCCGCTTGACCGTGAGATACGACTGCGTGCCGAGCACACCGGACGGCGGCAGCCCCGCGGTGACGGCCGCCGTGGCCGCGCGCACCTCGGCCGCCGTCTCCGCCGCGACGAACCGGTACAGCATCTGGGCGGACGCGGGCTTCATCGCCTCCATCTGCGCGGGCGCGACCCACGCCTCGGCCGTCCTGGTGACGCTGGAGGCCAGGCCGACGACGGTGAAGCGCAGCCCCTCGACGGTCTGGACGGCGGCGCCGACGAGGTCGCCGAAGACCGGATCGACCGGCCGGTTCACCACGATCTCGCCGGGCCGCTCGGCCCACCGGCCCGCCCACAGCTCGACCCGGTCCACCGGGCCGCCCGGCCCCGGACGTCCGACCACCGTGAGCGGTCCAGGCGGCAGGCTCTGCCGGGTGTCCGCGACCGTCACCACGCTCTGCCCGTACGGCCCCGCCGCCGCCTCGACCCCCGGCCTGCGCGCCGTCTCCGCGAGCAGTGCGTCGGAGACCGCCGCCCGGTCGAAGGTCGCCACGACGTGCGGCCCGCGCTGCGCGGCGAACGTCCGGTCGAACGGCCCCGACGACGCCTCCAGCAGGCCGAGCGCCACCACGATCGCCACCGTGGAGCACAGCACCACCACGGCCAGGATCGCGCTCTGCAACCTGCGCCGCCGCACCGCCGCAAGCGCGATGCCCCAGACCGCGCTCACCGGGACGACTCCAGCGTCCGCTCGGCGGTGACCCTGCCGTCGGCCAGCTCGACCACCCGGCTCGCGCACCGCTCGGCCAGCCGTTCGTCATGGGTCACCAGCAGCAGGGTCTGGCCGATCTGGTGCAGGTCGAGCAGCAGGTCCATGACCTGCTCGCCGGAGTGGCTGTCCAGCGCGCCGGTCGGCTCGTCGGCCAGCAGCACGGCCGGGCGGTTCATCAGGGCGCGCGCCACGGCCACCCGCTGGCGCTCGCCGCCGCTCAGCACCGCCGGATACATCCGGGCCCGGCCCGCGATGCCCAGCTCGTCCAGCAGGTCGAGCGCCCGCCGCCGCGCCTGGGCGGCGGTCGTGCCGGTGAGCTGGGCGGCCAGCGCCACGTTGTCCAGCGCGGACAGGTCGTCGATCAGGTTGAAGAACTGGAAGATCATGCCGACCCGGCGGCGCCGGAACAGCGCCAGGCCGGTCTCGTTCATGGCGCCCAGGTCCTCGCCGTGCACGACGACCCGGCCCGAGCTGGGCCGGTCGAGCCCGGCGATGAGGTTGAGCAGCGTCGACTTGCCGCAGCCGGACGGTCCCATCACCGCGACCGCCTCACCGGCGCGGATCTCCAGCGAGACGCCGTCCAGCGCCACCGTCTCGCCGTAGTGCTTGCGTACCTGGTCGAGTCCTACGACGACCTCGCGTCCGGCTGTCATGGCAGGAGGCTACAAACGGCCCGGCCGGGCGGGCATCGGCCTGCGGATGTAATCCGGCCCCGATGTCATCCTCAGGAGGTAGTGCGGGCCCGCACGCGCTTGCGCCAAGGTAGAGGGGTGGGTGCGGAGTGGACGTACGGCTTGGTCGTCATCGTCGTGGTGCTGCTCGCAGCCGCGCTGGCACTCGGCGCCGCACTCGTACGGGCACACCGCCGCTACCGCGCGGTCGTCGAAGAACGCGGCCGCATGCTGGAACGGGAGTCCGCCAGGGCGGCGCGGGCGGCGGTGGACGCCGAGCGGGCCAGGATCGCCAGGGAGCTGCACGACATCGTCAGCCACAACGTCAGCCTCATGGTCGTCCAGGCGAGCGCGGCACGCGAGGTGATGACCGTCCAGCCCGAGGAGTGCGCCGAGGCGCTCAAAGAGGTCGAGAACGCCGGTCGCTCCGCGATGTCCGAGCTGCGCCACCTGCTGGGACTGCTGGCGCCCTCACCTGACGGCACCGACGAACCCGCCGGACCCGCCGAGCCCGCCGGCGCCGGCCTCGCCCCGTCGCCCGACCTCAGCGGCCTCGACCGGCTGATCGACCGGTTCGCGTTCGCCGGGCTGAACGTGGAGAGCCGCATCCTGGGCGAGCCGCGCCCGCTGCCGCCCGGCATCGGCGCGACCGTCTACCGGATCGTCCAGGAAGCGCTGACCAACGCGCTCAAACACGCCGAGCCCGACACGAAGGCCGAGGTGACGATCCGGTACGCCGGTAACCACGTACGGGTGGAGGTGCTCAACACCGGACCCAGCGTGCTCACCTCCGACGGGACCTCCGCTCCGGGGGAGCGGCGTGCCGGCGGGGCCCCCTGTTCCGGGGGAGCGGCGTGACGAGGCGAGCCCTGTTCCGGGGGAGCGGCGTGACGACGCGAGCCCTGTTCTGAGGGAGCGGCGTGCCGGCGGGGCCGGGCGCGGCCTGCTCGGGCTGCGCGAAAGGGTCGCCGTCTATGGCGGGCACCTGGACGCCCGGCGGCGCCTGGGCGGCGGCTACCGCGTCCGCGCCCGCATCCCCCTCCCACCGCCCGACCCGTCCGGCCCGACCGGCACCGCCGCCGGCCCGTCCAGCACGCCTGACGCCGTCCCGCGCGCCGCCGACCCGTCCGGCCCGCTTGCGGGCGATCCGCCCCGCCCACCCGAGCCGTCCCCCTCCGAACCCGGCTCCCGGCTCCGGCAGGGCGGGCGATGAGCGCCGAGCCCGCGCCGCGCGTCCTGATCGTCGACGACCAGCGGCTCATCAGGACCGGATTCCGGCTGATCCTCACCACGCGCGGCATCGACGTGGTGGGCGAGGCGGCCGACGGCCTGGAGGCGGTGGCGGCGGCGCGGGAGCTGCGCCCTGACGTCGTCTTGATGGACATCCGCATGCCGAGGCTCGACGGCCTTGAGGCGGCCAGGCGGGTGCTCGCGCAGGACCCGGACTGCCGCGTGCTCATGCTCACCACGTTCGACCTCGACCGGTACGTCTACGCCGCGCTGGCGCTCGGCGCGAGCGGCTTCCTGCTCAAAGACGTCACCGCCGAGCACCTCGCCAGCGCCGTGCGGCTGGTCACCACCGGCGACGCCCTGCTCGCCCCGTCGATCACCCGCCGCCTCGTCGAGCGGTACGCGGGCCCGCCCGCCACCCGCGTGCCCGCCGACCTGAGCGCGCTGACGGCACGCGAGATCGAGGTGCTGACGCTGGTGGGCCGCGGGCTGTCCAACGCCGAGCTGGCCGAGGCGCTGACGCTGAGCGAGGCGACGGTCAAGACGCACGTGGCCCGCATCTTCACCAAGCTCGGCCTGCGCGACCGGGCCCAGGCGGTCGTGGTCGCGTACGAGACCGGCCTGGTCACACCAGGATCCGGCTAGCGGCGCCGTGACACGCTCATGACATCACGCTGACGTCCCGCGGACATCGCCGCACCACAGTGGACGCAGCCGGCCGAGTGCCGGCCTCGTACCGCTGAGAAGAAGGCTGATGGATCGTGACGAAACGCCTGCGCGTGGCCGTGCTGGGAGGCGGGCCGTCCGCCGAGCACGAGGTGTCGCTGCAGTCGGCCCAGGCCGTGCTCGACGCGCTGCCCGCCGACCTGTACGAGCCCGTGCCCGTGATCATCGACCGGCACGGCCGGTGGCCGGTGGAGCTGCGGCGTGACCTGGTGGACGTCGTCTTCCCCGCGCTGCACGGGCCGTTCGGCGAGGACGGCGTCGTCCAGGGGCACCTGCAGACGCTGGGCCTGCCGTACGTGGGGTGCGGCGTGCTGGCCTCGGCCGTGGCGATGGACAAGGTGGCGATGCGGCGCGCGTTCATCGCCGAGGGGCTGCCGGTCACCCCGCACGTGTGGTTCACCGCCCACGAGTGGCGCGCCACCACCGACCCGTGGGCGCTGGTGAAGCCGCTCGACTGGCCGATGTACGTCAAACCGGCCAACATGGGCTCCTCCATCGGCGTCTCGCGCGTCACGACCATGGACGAGCTGCGCGCCGGCGTGGAGCTCGCGCTCACCTACGACCGGGTGGTGGTCGTCGAGCAGGGCGTGACGGCGCGCGAGATCGTCTGCGGGGTGCTCGGCGACCATGACACGCCGGAGGCGTCGGTGCCGGGCGAGCTGATCGTGCCCGGCGAGTGGCTCGACTACGAGGCCAAATACCTCGGCCGGGCGGAGATCGCCGCCATCCCCGCCGAACTGCCGGAACGCATCGCCGAGGACGTGCGCGAGCTGGCTCTGCGCGCCTTCCGCGCGATCGGCGGCTACGGGCTCGCCCGGGTCGACTTCTTCTACGACGAGCAGGAGGGCCGCCTGTACGTGGGCGAGATCAACACCATGCCCGGTTTCACCGCGCGTTCCGTCTACGCCAGGGTGTGGGAGGCGAGCGGGGTGGCGTACCCGGAGCTGCTGCGCCGCCTCATCGACCTCGCGCTCATCAGGAGCGCCGCATGATCCGCATCGACCTCGCGCTCGCCAGGAGCGCCGCATGATCCCCATGACGCTGCGCGAGATCGCCGAGGTCGTCGGCGCGCGCCTGCACGACGCGGACGACCCGGAGGCCCTGGTGACCGCACCCGCCGCCGTGGACTCCCGCGAGGTGCCGCGGGGAGGGCTGTTCGTCGCGACGGCGGGTGCCAACGTCGACGGTCACGACTTCGCGGCCTCGGCCGTCGCGGGCGGCGCCGCCGCCGTGCTGGCGTCGCGGCCGGTCGGCGTGCCCGCCCTCGTCGTGGACGACGTCCAGCACGCGATCGGCCTGCTCGCCGGGCACGTACTGCGGCGGATCGGCCCGGCCGTGATCGGCATGACCGGCTCGGTCGGCAAGACCACGACCAAGGACCTGCTGGCCCAGGTGCTCGAACGGCAGGGGACGACGGTCGCCACCGCCAAGTCGTTCAACAACGAGCTGGGCCTGCCGCTCACCGTGCTGCACGCCGACGCCGGCACCCGCTACCTGGTGCTGGAGATGGGCGCGACCAGGAAGGGCGACCTGACGTACCTGACCGGCATCGCGCCGCCCCGGCTCGGGCTGGTGCTGAACGTCGGCGTCGCGCACGTCGAGCGCATGGGCGGCGGCATCGCCGACGTCGCCGAGGCCAAGGGCGAGCTGGTCGAGGCGCTCCCGCCGGACGGGCACGCGCTGCTCAACGCCGACGACCCGCACGTGCTCGCCATGTCCGCCCGCACCAAGGCGCATGTGCTGCTGTACGGGCGCTCGCCGCAGGCGCGGGTGCGGGCCGAGAACGTGCGCATGGAGGCGGCGCGGGCGGCGTTCGAGCTGGTCACGCCGTCCGGCCGGGCCCCGGTCAGGCTGAGCCTCATCGGCGCGCATCAGGTGTCGAACGCGCTGGCCGCCGCCGCGGTCGCCACCGCGCTCGGCCTGGACGTTTCGCAGATCGCCGCGGGGCTGACCGAGGCCAGGCGGCGCTCCGCCGGACGCCTGGAGATCGTCGAACGCCCCGACGGCGTCACCGTCGTGGACGACTCCTACAACGCCAACCCCGACTCCATGCGGGCCGGGCTGCGGGCGGCGCGGGCGCTGGCGGGCGCCCGCCGTACCGTCGCCGTGCTCGGCGGCATGGGGCAGCAGGCCGGCGCCTCCCGCGCCCGGCACGCCGAGATCGGCGCGCTCGTCGCCGAGCTTGGCTTCGACCTGCTCATCGCGGTCGGCCCCGGCGGCGCGCGCGTCACCGAGGAGGTCGCGCGGGCGGCGAGCGGCGACGTGCACGCGATGGCCGAGGCCGCGCGGGCGGGCGGCGCATGCGTCCGCACCGCCGCCGACCCGAGCGCCGCCGCCGAGCTGGCCCGTGCGCTGCTGCACCCGGGAGACGTGGTCTTCGTCAAGGCGTCCAGCGAGTACGGGCTCGGCGCCTGCGCCCGGGCCCTCGCCACCGCATCAGACAATCTTGAAGGAAACGGAGCCTCATGCGCGTCATCGGCCTCATCGGCGGGCTGAGCTGGGAATCGACCGTCATCTACTACCAGGTCATCAACCGCCGGGTACGCGAGCGGCTCGGCGGCAGCCACTCCGCCGACAGCCTCATCTGGTCGGTCGACTACACCACCGTCGAAGAGCTCGCCTTCGCCGGCCGCTGGGACGAGGTGAGCGCGCTCCTGTCCGACGCCGGACGCAAACTGCAGGACGCCGGCGCGGGCGTGCTGCTCGTCTGCAGCAACACCTTCAGCAAGGTCAGCGATGACGTGGCACGGGCCACCAGCGTGCCCGTGCTGCACATCGCCGACGCCGTCGCTGACGAGGTCCGTTCCCGTGGCATGCGCAAGGTCGGCCTGCTCGGCACCCGCTTCACCATGGAGGAGCGCTTCTACCGGGACCGGCTGGCCCGCCACGGCTTCGAGGTGATCGTCCCGCCGCGCGAGCAGCGGGACCTCGTCCACGATGTGATCTTCGACGAGCTGGTGCGCGGCGTGATAAGGGAGCCGTCCAGGGACGCCTACACCCGGATCATCGACGACCTCGCCGCCGCCGGAGCCGAGGGCGTCATCCTCGGCTGTACGGAGATCGAGCTGCTGGTGAGCGAGAAGGACAGCGTCGTGCCGCTGCTGCCGAGCGCCCGCCTGCACGCCGAGGCCGCCGCCGCCTTCGCTCTGGCGGGCTGACCACCGGACGACACGGCAAGGCGAGCCGGGCCACGCGCCGGGGACGGCCATCACCTGGTGCCGGTGATGGCCGTCCCCGGGCGTCACGCGAGGGGCCGGATGCCGGCGTCATGCGCGGGCCGCCGCCAGCCATCACGTGGTGGCGGTGAGCAGGGCGTGCAGGCGGGCGCACTCGTGCGCGAACCGGCTCTTGCGCCCGCTGCGGGCGTACCCGGCGATGACCGGGATCTCCCCGCGCGCGCCCGTCCACCCGGCCACGTCGGCGGCGAGGGCGACCAGCGTGGTGTGGACGGTGGTGACGCGACGGGCCGTACCCGATGCCGGGTCGGGCAGCATCGCGGGCAGCAGCGCCAGCAGGATGCGCCACACCTCGTGGTGCGCGCCCGCCTCGGCCAGCTCGGTCAGCGCCGCGAACGCCGTACGGGGCTCCCGCCAGGTGCGGCGCAGCACCAGCGCGAGCCGCCTGCCGATGTCCTCGGCGGGCAGCTCGCCCCGCGCGGCCAGGCCGAGCAGCAGCGGGAGCGTGCCGGGCACCTGACCGGCCAGCAGGAAGGCGAGGATCGTCGCCGACGACTCGCCCAGCGGTCCCTGCCCGAGCGCCATGGGCCTGACGTCCGTCGCGTGCAGCCGCTCGTCCCAGGAGCCCTGCAGGAGGTGGTGCAGGGCCTGCACGGCCACGACCTCGCGGTGGGACGGCAGCATCGCCCAGGCGTCGGGCAGATAGCGGCGCCAGCCGCTCAGCCAGCTCGGCGGTTCGCGCAGCAGCACCTCGTCGATGAGCCGGTGACCGGTCGGGCGGGTCACCCGCAGCACGGGCCGCAGACTGACCCCGGTGAGGGACTCGGGCTCGTCCTCGCCGAGGTCCACCGTGGACGCGCCGACCATGTGCTGCCAGGTGTGGCCGGTCTCGGGGTCGGCCATGCCGCCGTCTTCGAGCCAGCGGACGACCGAGCGCGCCGCCTCCGAGCCGATCCTGGCGGCCCTGGCCGCGGCCTCCGGGTGGCCGCCCCTGGGCAGCCGCAGCAGCGCCTGCGCGAGGTCGGCGGGCAGCGGCTCCACGCCGGCGGCGGCGCAGCTCTCCAGCCGGTCCACCAGCATGTCGGGGTCGAGGTGGCCGCTCGTCCACGTCGGGGTGGCCAGCAGCACCGGCGGCAGGGTGCCGTCGCGCAGGGCCTGGGCGATCTCCGCGTACCGGTGCAGGAGGAAGTCGTGCGGCGGGGCGACATCACCGGGATGGGGCAGCCGGTTGCGCCGCCGCCACTCCTCGGCCTCGGGCAGCTCCTGCGGCATGAAGGAGCGCAGGCGGGGCGGTATGAAGGAGACGGTCACCTGGACGAGCGGTTCGTCCGGGGCCGGCGGGGGCACCGGACGCCCCTCCCGCATCGCCTCGATCCTGGCCGGGGCGACGCCGAGCTCGGCCATGCGCTCGTACGCGTCATCGAGGATGTAGGACGGCATGGCCTCGACGGAGTCGTCGTAGCGGACGCCGGGCCGCGACCGTACCGAAAGAGACCGGCTCAGGCGGTCCAGGTACTCGATCGCCTCATACACCGCGCCGCCAACATCCCACGCGACGAAAGCCGCATGATCACCGTCAGGCGGCTCGAAGCCCGGATGTGGCCGCTCGTCGTCCTGAGCGGCGGGCTCGTCGTCGGGGAGGTCGTTGAGCCGGACCCGGTGGCCGTCGAAGGGGATCTCCTGGCCGCCCTCGCGGGCCACCGCGCCGGCCGGTCCCTCGTCGCTGTCCCAGATGATGTCGATGATGCGCAGCGGGCTGTCGTCGTCGAGATAGCGAGCCTGCGGGCCGCCGTGACTCACCGCGAGGAACCCGCGCCCGGCCTGTGGCTCCGGCGGCGGCTCCGCGCCGCGGGGGATGACCCGCACGCTCACGGAGTGGCTCGCGTCGTCCCACGCGGTCTCCGGCGCGGGCGGCGGCACCTCCGGCAGGCTGCCGGGAGTGACGATCTCGGCGGCCAGCGCCCGCTGCCAGACGTCCGGGTCGGTGAAGTCGTCCTCGGACCGCCAGTGGTGGTGGAGGCCGTCCTCCGCCCAGGGCTTGAGCTCGCCGCACAGGCGGCCCCGGTCGGCGGCGATCCCACGGACGAAGCCCGCCAGCCAGCGCTCCCTGTTCACCCATCGCTCGGAGGAGTCCGGATGCAGGGACGGCTCGGGGAACCGCTCCGGCCGCGGCGGCTCCGGCAGCGGCGGGAACTCCTTGCGCTCCCGCTCCTCCGGCCGGACCTGCCCGCCGAACCGCGCGGCCAGCCGCGCGCCCTGATCGGCGGGCAGGTGCTGGAGGCCGTCGCGGATCGCCTCGGCGTGGCCGTCGAACAGCGCGGCATGCCGCAGCGTCAGCTCCACCGCGCGGGTCCGCACGTCGAAGGAGGTGTGCGCGTACGCGGTGACGAGCGCGGGCACGAAGTCGCCCGCCGCCTCCGGCGTGGCACGCAGCGCCCGGTCGAGCCAGCGCAGGCCCGTGGCGGCGAGCTTGGCCTCGGCGCGGAAGGTGAGCGCATCGACCGCCTCCACCAGGTCGGCGTGATCGAGCGGCATGCAGGCGCGCACCCGCCCGGCGGCCAGCTCGGCGACCGGGCCGGGCGTGGCGGGTAACAACCGCAGGTAGTCGCGCAGGCGGGCGGCGGACTCTGCGGGCGTGGGGTCGAGCAGGGTGTGCAGCCGTACGAAGAAGCGCAGGTCCTGCGCCTCACCGCCGCGCAGGAAGCGGCTCACGCACCCGTCGAGCGCCTGCCGCCGTGGCACCTCGCGGGCCGTCGCGGCCAGCCAATGGGAGGGCTCGGGCTTCAGCGACTGGTCACGCAGGACGCGGCCGACGCCCTCGGCGGTGAAGACACGGGGCAGCAGCACCGGCAGCAGCGGATCGCCGGGGACGATCGGCGCGGACAGCCAGGCGGCCACCAGCGGGTCGTGATCGGCGGGCGGCACGGCGCCGGACGCCCGCAGCAGCGCTATGGCCAGCGGCACGATGCGGTCGCCAGGCCGGCGGATCCGGCGGGCCAGCCGGACCGCGACGTCACGCCGCCACGCCACCGGTCGGGCGGCCGCCACCCGGCACACCTGCTCGACGTCGATGTCGGGGCCCCAGCGCGGGTTGACGGCGCGGCTGGTCAGCCACGTCACCGCCGCCGCCGGACCGCCGATGACGCCCACCCCGGCCAGCAGCAGCCCGGGGGAGATCATCCTGAGCGCGTCGTCGATCTGCCAGCGGATCACGAAATCATCGATGGCCGGGTACTCGGCGTGCAGCTCCTCGGCTTTCGCGCCGCGCAGCTCCTTGGGCAGGCCGGGCAGCCGTGCCGCCAGCTCGGCGCGTTCGTCGTCGGTGAGCGCGATCAGCCGGTCGGCCAGGCGGTCCACCTCGCCGTCGGTGATCAAGGCGCGGATCTCCGTCCAGAGCGTCACGGGGCCACCTCCACGGCGACGCGGGCGACGATGCGGGCGGCGAGCACGTGCTTGCACGGCCCGCGTGAGCCGCGGTGATCCCACCACCACTCGCACGTACAGGAGCCGTCGGCCAGCGAGACCCGGCGCCGGCCACCCGCGGTGGTCACGGTCGCGAACTCGCCGTCGAGCCGCACCGCGCCCGCCTCGGCCAGCGCTCGCGCCTTGGCGAGGCGCGGGTTGAGCAGCATCACGTGCTCCTTGTCGTACGGCAGCTCGCGGTGGAAGTGCGCGGCCTCCGACAGGTCGTAGCCGACCCGGCCCGCCGCGCCGAGCCGGGTCAGCGCCGCGCGCACCCGATCGGCGGGGATGCCCGCCCGCTCGGCCAGCAGGCCGATCTCGACCTCGGGCTCGAAGTTGAGCAGCATGCCCACCACGTCGGCGTCGTCCTCGGCCTCGGCGGTGGCGAGATCGTCGAGCGTCGCGCCCTCGCCGGAGAAGCCGCGCCAGCGCTCGGGGGAGAGCGTGAGCGTGTAGCGCATGCCGGGCAGCTCCAGCTCCCACGCGCTGGAGGTGGCGTCGGCCCCGCCGTAGACGCGCAGCGCCTTGGCGAAGCGCAGCAGCGGCAGGAGCGTGCCCAGCCGGTTGGGGCCGGAGAGCCGTACCGACCCCGGCACCTCCCGGTCGTGCACCTTCAGCTCACGTCCCGCCTGCGCCACCCACACCGTGCCGCGCTTGGGCAGCCCGCGCAGGAACCGCACCGCCGCCATACCCGTCAGCTCGCCCCGCAGGTCCATCCGCGAGGCGATCACCTGCACCTCGGCGAACCCGCGCAGCCAGCGCTCCGGCAGCGGCACCTTCTTCTCCACCACCGCGCCGTCACCGGTGGTCACCACCAGCTCATCCAGCCCCACGCCGAGGTGCAGCGGATCGCGCGGCCCGATCCGCGCCAGCGCCTCGCGCAGCGGCGGGTTGACGTCGACGTTGGTGGTGCCGCGATCGAACACCTCGCCGTCGAGCGCGCCGCCCAGCAGATCGAGCCGGGCGTACACGCCGCCGCAGGCCGAGAACGACTCGAACCGCAGCCGATCGCCGTTGCACGTCACCACCGGATCCCGCATCCAGCCCGGCCGCGACTGCGGCCGGTGATAGCGGGCGAGCGCCACATCGGCGATGCCGAGCAGCGCCGCGGCGGCCGGAGCCGCCTGAGTGACCACGCCGCTGAAGAAACGCGGCGCGAGGACCGGACCGGACAGCGCCCGGCCACCGGAGGTCGCCAGTCCGAGGCGACCGTCGACAAGGGAGGAAGGCGCGGCGTACGCGTACGCCTGCGTCGTAGAAGTCATGGCGGGGACGATAGATTCCCCGACCGACAAATCTTGATCGCGGTCCCGGCGCTGCCACCACAGCACCACCGCTCCTCCCAGGATCAGGCCGAGCGCCATTCCCGAAAGGACGAATCCCCACGCTGCCGCACCGCCGGGGCGCTGGCTGTAAAGCGCCGGGCCGACGACTTGGAAGGCGCCGACCCACGCCACGTTGACGAGTGCGAATTGCAGCACGATGGCCCAGAGCCAGGGCCGTGACCAGAACTCCGTCCATCCCTCGGCCATGGACTTCGCGAGCGAGTCCTGCCCGCGAGGGGCTGTCTGGATCCGCATCCTGGACAGGAGAATCGCGGCGACGAAGAACGTGTCGGCGTCGAGAGCGAGCCCCCACCCCGGACCGGATGCGACCACCAGAGCCCCGCCGATGGACGGTCCGGCCACCTTGGCGATATTGAGGCAGAGCCGGAGAAGCGCGTTTCCCTGGTGCAAGCGCTCCTTCCTGCCTCAGATCGCGTTACCTCTCATAGGCGGGCTCGCGGCGGACAGAGTCCCGCGGGTGCGCATGATGGTCCTTTCCCATGTCGTCTCCGCCGTCGGTCAAGGAACATCGGCGTTACTGCTTCTTACGGAAACCGCATCCTTGTGGCACATGGCGGCCTGTGCAGCGCTCAGCGGCATCGGAACCGCCTTCTTCGGCCCTGCGGCCCAGGGGGTGCTGCCACAGGCCATCGGCAGATTCGCTGCCAGGACAACTCCGAGCGCGCCCGCCGAGCTCGTGACCTCGAGAACTCCGAAGGACAGCGCGACCGGGGCGACCGTGGAGCCGCACGGCCGGCGGCGTCAGGCAGGAGGCGGGGCGGTGCTTTCGCGGACGATGAGTTCGGTGGCCAGCTCCACACGGCTCTGGGCGAGCTGCTCGCCCTGGGCCAACGTCAGCAGCATCGACGTGGCCGCGGCGGCCATGTCGATGAGCGGCTGGCGGATGGTGGTCAGGGGCGGGATCGCCCAGCGGACGGACGGCAGGTCGTCGAAACCGATCACGCTGAGGTCGTCGGGGATGCGCAGGCCGAGCTGGTGGGCGGCGTGGTAGGTGCCGATGGCCTGGCCGTCGTTGGTGGCGAAGATCGCGGTGGGCCGGTCGGGCAGGCTCAGCATGCGGCGGGCTTCGGCCAGGCCGCCCTCGATGAGGAAGTCGCCCCGGCCGATCAGCTCGGGGTCGACGGGCAGGCCGGCCATGTCGAGCGCGGTGCGGTAACCGTCGAGGCGGGCGCGGCTGGACAGGGCGGAGTCGGGCCCGGTGATGATGCCGATGCGGCGGTGGCCGAGATCGAGCAGATGGCGGGTGGCGGTGAGGCCGCCGTGCCAGTTTCCCGCGCCGACGGACGGGATGTTGCCCGACGGGGTGTCGGCGGGGTCGAGCAGGACGAGCGGGATCTCGCGGCGGGCGAGCTGCTCGTGCTGGGCCAAGGTCAGGCCGGAGAACACGGCGATCACGCCGCTCGGGCGGTGCCGCAGCACGCCGTCCAGCCAGGCGTCACCGGCGTTGCTGTCGCGGCGCACGTCGGAGACCGCGACCGTCAGCTCGTGCCGGCGGGCGACCTGCGCGACGCCCTTGGTGATCTCGACCGGGTAGTCGCCCTCCAGAGCGTGGAAGACCAGCTCGACCAGGGCCGCCGGGGTGGAGCGGCGGCGCTGGCGGCGGTAGCCGTGGCGGCGGATCAGCTCCTCCACGGCGGCGCGGGTCTCCGACGACACCTCGGAACGCCCGTTGACGACCTTGGAGACCGTCGCGGTGGACACGCCGGCCAGCTCGGCGAGCTGAGCGATGGTGAGCGGGGACGACTCCGTGGTCATGGCCGCAGTCTAGCCAGGCGACACGCCGATGAGGGCGGTCCAGGCCCGGCGGGATCGCCCCGCCTGCCCATCGGCATGACCGGATCTTGCGTGGGTGGGTGTCGCGGCGTCGTCTCAGGGTTCGGTTCGCCGCCGAGCGCACCCCTCGCTCGCGGAGCCCGGCCAGGTGACGTTCGATCAGGCCGCTGCGGCTGTGGTGCTGCCTCTGAGTATGAGGTCGGCGCCCAGCTCCACGCGGGGCCGTGCCGGGTGCTCGCCGCGGGCAAGGCCGAGCAGCATGTCGGCGGCGGTCGCGGCCATCTCGGGGAGCGGCCGGCGTACGGTGGTGAGCGGCGGGTCCATCCACCGGCCCGCGAGCGGGGCGTCGAAGCCGACCACGCTGAGGTCGCCGGGGATGCGCAGGCCGAGCCGGTGCGCCGCGCGGTAGACGGCGGCGGCCTGGCCGTCGGCGCAGGTGAGGATCGCCGTCGGCCGCGACGGTAGCCGCAGCAGCCGCTCGACCTCCGCGTCTGCGGATGATGCCGTCGGCGACCCGCCGCCTCTTCCGAAGCCCAAGCCGGTGATCAGCTCGGGGTCGGCCGGCACGCCCGCCATGTCCAGAGCGGTGCGGTAGCCGTCCAGGCGGGCGCGGGCGGCCAAGCTGTCGGCGGGGCCGGCGAGGGCGGCGATGCGGCGGTGGCCGAGGGCGAGCAGGTGGCGGGTGGCCATGAGGCCGGCGCTCCAGTCGCTGGCGCCCACCGTGACGACCTCCGCCGGATGCTCGCCGCGTGGATCCAGCAGGACGAGCGGGATGCCGCGGGTGGCGAGCTGCTCGCGCTCGGTTCCGCTCAGGCTGGAGAAGACAGAGATCACGCCTGTGGGGCGGCGGCTCAGCACACCTGCGATCCAGGGGGCGTCGCCATGGCGCAGCCGTGACACGGTCACGCCCAGGCGGTGTGCGCGCGTCACCCGCTCCACGCCCGCGGCGATCTCGGCGGGAGCCTCGCCGTCGAGATCGCCGAAGACCAGCTCCACCAGGGGCGCGAAGGCGGCGCGGCGGCGTTGCGGCCGGTAGCCGTGTTCGCGGATGAGGCGTTCGATGAGCGCGCGGGTCTCCGGCCTGACCTCGGTACGGCCGTTGACGACCTTCGACACGGTGGCCGTGGAGACCTGAGCCAGCTCGGCGAGCTGCGCGATGGTCAGCGGCCGGGACCGCGTGTCGCTGTCGCCGGTCGGCTCTGCGGCCATGCTCATGCCGGAAGTCTAGCGAGTTGTTTTCGGCGTTCTCGACCTTAACTTTCGGTGAACAGAGCAGCGGGCCGGGGCCATCCGGCCCCGGCCCGCGCGTCGGCCCGTCAGGCCGTCAAGGCCGTCAGCGCTGCAGGGTCAGCAGGCCGGGGCGGTAGGGGAGAAGGCCGTAGTCGCCGCCCGAGTTGGGGTCGCGGCCCTGGTAGAGCAGTTGCAGGTTGCAGGGGTCCACGGTGAAGGTCTGGTCGGCGCTGACCCGGATCAGCTCGCCGTGGCTGATGTCGTTCGTCCAGGTGGCGCCGCTGTTGGCCTTGCCCGCGAACGGGTTGCTCTCGCTCGCCGCCTGCGGCGTCCACGTGCCGTTCAGGCTGGTGGCCGTGAACGAGCGGAAGTAGCGGCCCTGCGAGCCGATCGCCTCGACCAGCATGAGGTACTTGTTCTGGCCCTTCAGCTTGTAGACCTGCACGGCCTCGAACAGGTTGTTGGTCGAGTCGCTCATGATGACCGTCGAGGACGAGCCGAAGTTGCCGGGGAAGTTCCCGATCGGCATGCTGGCCCGGTAGATCTTGCCGTTGTCACCGGCGAAGAACAGGTACATGGTCGTGTCGTCGGCGATCAGCGTCTGGTCGATGGGCCCGGTGCCGGAGCCGGAGATGCTGCCGGTGAACAGCGGCTGCTCGGCCGACCAGCCGTTCGGGTTGGTGGGGTCGGTCGAGGTCCGGTACGAGAAGGGCGTGCTGCCCCACTGGTAGGCGAGCACCCAGATGTTCTTCGGCGCGAAGTAGAACAGGGTGGGCGCGACGGTGCTGTTGTTCATGGCGTTCTGGCTCGCCGACGCCATCTGCGACCAGTTGCTGAACAAGCTGAAGTTCATCGACCCCCAGCGCGTGCCGTAGTCGTGCGTGGTCGCGTACACCAGGTGCTGGCCGTTGTACGGGGCGACGGTGAAGTCCTTGAGCGACACCCAGCCGGAGCGCGGCGTGGCCAGCGGGCCCGTGGAGGTCCAGCGGTAGCTCGACGGCAGGTCGCACTCGCCGGGGTTCTGGTCGCCGCCGCCGTCCACGCGGACGAGCTGCCACTGCTGGTTGGCGCCGCCCCAGTCGTCGTACTGGACGATGTTCGCGCCGTCGGCGGTCGAGCCGCCCTGCACCTCGAGGGCCTTGTTGCTGTTGCGGTTGATGAAGCGCACGTAGCCGTCGGAGCTGTCGGCCAGGCGCCACTGCTGGTTGGTGCCGTTGTGGTCGGACCACTGCACGATTTCGCCGCCGTTGGCGGTGGAGAAGTTGTAGACGTCGAGGACCTTGCCGGAGTGGCGGGACTTGATGCGGTAGTAGCCGCCGCCGGAGTCGACGAACTGCCACTGCTGCTGGTTCTGGTTGTTACGGGTCCACTGGGTGATGCGGGCGCCGTCGTTGGTGGCGAGGTTGTAGACGTCCAGTGCCTTGCCGCTGTTGCGGTTGATCAGGACGTACCAGGCGTTGGTGTCGACGGTGGCCGCGTGCGCCGTCTCGGTCTGGAGTGCGACGAGCAGGCTCGCCAGTAACGTGGCCAGGGCCGCGAGTAAGGCCAGGGGTCTGCGGTTCACGAAAGCTGCCTTTCTCGATGGGTTCGTCAGGGTGCGGTGAGGTCGAAGCGGCTCACGGTCACTTCGCCGCCGAGCGACCGGGTTGCGTAGTTGAAGATCCCGAAGCGGTAGCCCATGAAGAACTGCCAGGCGTTGTTCAGGGTGAACGCCCGGCCGAGGCTCACGAACGTGCTGCCGTCGGTGCTGTAGGAGAAGCGGGCCTGCCGGCCGGACCCGGGCCGTACGTCGGCGCTGACCCGCAGCCAGATGCGCCCGCCCGAGACGTTCGCGCTGGCCACCTCGGTGCCGGTGCCGGTGGTCTGCCACGAGCTGTTCATGGTGAGGCCGTCGGTCATGACGACGCGGGTGGTGCCGTTGTCGCGCTTGACGCCGATCCACGCCGACTGGTCGCGCAGCATCGCCAGCCCGGCGCGGTCGCCGTCGGCCATCCGCGAGTAGTCCAGCTCGATCGTCGCCGTGGACTCCGGTCCCTGGATGCGGTGCGTCAGCGTGTTGCGGGCGTTGTAGAGGTCGTCGGTGACGGTCGCGGTCTGCAGGCGCAGCCCGTTGCCGGTGGAGAAGCGGCTGGTGTCGGGGTTGTGGTTCCACTCCCAGCGGTGCCCGAGGCTGCTCGATGTGAACGTGTCGGAGCCGATCATGGACGCCACGGTCTTGCTGGTCTGGATGTTCGGCTTGGGGTAGGTGGCGCCCCACGTGCCGTTGACGGTCTGCAGCACCGGCCAGTCGCCGCTCCAGGTGATCGGCGCGAGCGCCGGGACCCGGCCGCCGGGGTAGGCGTCGATGAACGCCATGTAGTACCAGTCGCCGTTCTGCGTCTGGACGAGCCCGCCCTGGTGCGGCACGCCGCCTCCGGAGATGGGGCCGGGCAGGTTCAGCAGGACCTGGCGCATCTCGTACGGGCCCCACGGCGAGGTGGAGCGCAGCACGTACTGGCCGTTGGCCGGGCGGGTCAGCCAGATGTAGTAGTAGCCGTTGCGCTTGTAGAAGCGGGCGCCCTCGAGGGTGCCGACGCTGCTCGGCGTCTGGAACACCTGCTGGGCCCGCACCTGGCTGAAGCCGTCGGCGGACAGCTGGGCGACGCTGATGGTGGTGTTGCCGTAGGCGACGTACATGGTGTCGTCGTCATCGATCAGCAGGCCCGCGTCGTAGTAGCAGTTGTTGATCTGCGAGCGCTTGGTCCAGGTGCCGTCCACGGCGGTGGCGGTGTAGACGTACGTGCGGTTGAACTCGATGCAGCCGATCCAGTAGAAGGTGGCGTTGCTCGGCCGGTAGTTGAGCGTCGAGGCCCAGATGCCCTTCACGTACGCCCGGCCGCCGCTGAGGTCGTACGCGCTGGAGCCGAAGTCGAGCCGCGGCACCGAGTGCCCGGCGTACTCCCAGTCGACCAGGTTGTACGAGCGCAGGATCGGCGCGCCCGGCGAGTAGTGCATGGTCGAGGCCGAGTAGTAGTAGGTGTCGCCGACCCGGATGATGTCGCCGTCGGCGAAGTCCTGCCAGACGACCGGGTTGGTGTAGGTGCCGCCGGGGTTCTGGCCGCCGTCGACGCGGACGAGCTGCCATTGCTGGTTGGCGCCGCCCCAGTCGTCGTACTGGACGATGTTCGCGCCGTCGCTGGTGGATGCGTTCTGCACTTCGAGGGCCTTGTTGCTGTTGCGGTTGATGAAGCGCACGTAGCCGTCGGAGCTGTCGGCCAGGCGCCACTGCTGGTTGGTGCCGTTGTGGTCGCTCCACTGGACGACGGGTGCGCCGTTGGCGGTGGAGTAGTCGGAGACGTCGAGGACCTTGCCGGAGTGGCGGGACTTGATGCGGTAGTAGCCGCCGCCGGAGTCGACGAACTGCCACTGCTGCTGGTTCTGGTCGTTGCGGCTCCACTGGGTGATGCGGGCGCCGTCGTTGGTGGCGAGGTTGTAGACGTCCAGTGCCTTGCCGCTGTTGCGGTTGATCAGGACGTACCAGGCGTTCGTGTCGACCGTCGCGGCCGCAGCCGCCTGTGGCGTGAGCAGCACGCCGATGAGCACGAGGGACGAGAGGATCGCAAGCGCGCGCCTCACGGGGACCTCCAGGGGTGGTCGTCGGTCCGGGTGCCCGAGGTGCCGGCGCGGAAGGTACGCGACTCAGGTGCCATTGTTAGCGCTAACATTTCGTGTCGCATAAAGCCGTGACCCTCCTCCTTCGGGCGGCGTCGTCGGGAGTACATCCGAGGCTCCGGCCCGGCGTCAACGGCGGCCGGTCACTGATGAGAACGCGCTCGCCGCGACATAAGCGGCTTGACCTGGCTTTTCAGCCGGCCGTGTGAGCGACGCGATGAGCTGAAAATTTCATGCATTGATCGGTTAAGTTGCGGCGACGGCCGGCGACCGGCACCCGTCCCGGAAGGGATGGGCCGCCGGCCGCGCCGCTCTCGTCCCGGCACCGCCCGTCCGGGGCCGGGACGAGAGATCATCAGGACCCGGAGTTGTAGGTCCACTTCTGGTTCGCGCCGCCGTGGCAGGTGTAGAGCTGCAGGCCGGTGCCGTTGGCGGTGCCCTGGCCTATCGCGTCGAGGCACAGGTTCGACTGCACGCCGGTGATGGTGCCGTCGGAGTTGATCCGCCACTTCTGGTTGTCGCCGCCCCAGCAGGAGTAGATCTGGATGCGGGCGCCGTTGCTGCTGCCTCCGGCGTCCAGGCACTTGTTGCCGTAGACGCGCAGCTCGCCGGAGTCGGTCAGGGTCCACTGCTGGTTGGTGCCGCCGTTGCAGTCCCACAGCTGGACGGCGGTGCCGTCGGAGGTGGAGCCGTTCGGCACGTCGATGCAGCGGCCCGAGCCCTCGCCCTTGATCTGCCCCTCGCCCTCAACGGGCGGCTCGGTGCTGCTGCCGCCGTTGAGCGCGTTCAGCACCGCGGTGTAGGCGGCCTTCTTGTTGCCGTTGCCGTCGAAGAGCAGCGCGCTGGCCTGGGAGCCGAGCCAGGAGTCGGTGTCGCGCACGCCCCAGACCGTGATGCCGGTGCAGCGCGGCACCGCCAGGCAGTCGTTGACGACGCTCGCGTACGTCGAGGCCGAGCCGCCCTGGATGTCCAGCTCGGTGATCTGCACGTCCACGCCCAGCGCCGCGAAGCTCTGGATGGTCGTCCGGTAGTTCGGGTTGTACGGGCTGTTGCTGTTGAAGTGGGACTGCAGGCCGACGCAGTCGATCGGCACGCCGCGGGACTTGAAGTCCCTGACCATGTTGTACACGGCCTGTGTCTTGGCCCAGTTCCAGTTGTCGATGTTGTAGTCGTTGTAGCAGAGCTTGGCGTCCGGGTCGGCGGCGCGGGCGGTGCGGAAGGCCACCTCGATCCAGTCGTTGCCGGTGCGCTGCAGGTTGGAGTTGCGCCGGGCGCCCGAGTTGCCGTCGTCGAACGCCTCGTTCACCACGTCCCAGGCGTAGATCTTGCCCTTGTAGTGGCCCACCACGCCGTTGATGTGGTTGATCATCGCCTGGCGCAGGTCGTAGCCCTCAAGCTGCTGCATCCAGTACGGCTGCTGGTTGTGCCAGGCCAGGGTGTGCCCGCGGACCCGCTTGCCGTTCTGCACGGCCCAGTTGTAGATCCGGTCGCCGTTGCTGAAGTTGAACTGCCCCCGGTTCGGTTCGGTGGCGTCGATCTTCATCTCGTTCTCGGCGGTGATCATGTTGAACTCGCGGTTCGCGATCGTCGTGTACTGCGAGTCGCCGAGCTTGCCCGCGGCGATGGCGGTGCCGAAGTAGCGGCCGGTCTGTTCGGCCGCCGCGGCGAGCGTACTCTCCGCCGCCTGCGCGGGGGTGGCCAGCGTCATTGCCGCGACCATGCCGGCGGCGCCGATCGCGCTGATCAGACCGGTGATCAGCGCGCGTCTGCGCCCGCCGGACTTTCGGCCGGTGGGCCGGGACGGTCGGGACGGTGGGGACGATGGGGACGATGGGGACATGGCGTCGACGCTCATGCCTGAGCCTCCATGTACATATCGGGGGGAAGGGAGTCCGCGGAGACACCCGCGACATCGGCGCACGCGGGAACGCCGCGGCGTCGAGACGGCGTCCCCTGCCGCCACCACCGTTCTGGCAGGGGAGATCGTCGTGCGGTCTCAGTGTGGGAAGCACTCCGAAAGTTGTCAAGGATTCAGAGAAACTTTCGGGAACCGCCTGGTCGTGCGCGGCCGCCATATCGTGGCCGAACTCCACTTCAAGACCTTGAAACTTTCGGAGGGCAGGCGTCTCCCGTGAAACTTTCACACCTCGCGGAGAGCCGTCGGCGTGCGTAACGGCAGGTGAACGCGCTGAACCCGGCTCTCGCGCGGCTCCCGGCCGCCCCGAGGCCCTTGACAGGATGTTTCGGTCTCAGGTTTGCTCCGTCCGCCACCACCTTTCCTACGCCCGGGGAGACCCGGGTACCACTTGTTAGCGCTAACAGCACACGTCCGCCGCCGGAGACGGCGACCCCCCAGAAAGGACGTACGGCTATGAGAAGGTGCGCCGGCCTGACGGCCGGTCTGGTGGCGCTCGTCGCGGCGCTCGCGACGAGCCTGGCCATGTTCGTGACCGCCGCCCCGCGCGCGTCGGCGGCGACGCTGACCGAGGTGACGAACTTCGGTGACAACCCCGGCGGTCTGCGCATGTACCTCTACGTGCCGGACCGGCTCGCGGACCGGCCAGGGGTGCTGGTGGCGATGCACGGCTGCAACGGCTGGGCGCAGGGCTTCCACCAGGGCACGGAGTTCGCCTCGCTCGCCGACCGCCACGGCTTCATCGTCATCTACCCGCAGGCCAACAAGAGCGCCAACGGCATGTCGAACTGCTTCGACGTCTGGTCGAACGAGGCCCTGCGCCACGGCGGCGGCAGCGACCCCGTCTCGATCGTCTCCATGGTGACGTACGTGCTCCAGCGCCACGGCGCCGACCCCGAGCGCGTCTTCGCCACCGGCTTCTCCTCCGGGGCGATGGAGACGCTCAACCTGCTCGCCACGTACCCGGACGTGTTCAAGGCCGGGGCTCCGTTCGCGGGCGTGCCGTACAGCTGCCTCGGCCCGACCGGCTGCGGGGACAAGTCGCCGCAGCAGTGGGGCGACCTGGTCAGGAACGCCTACCCCGGCTACAGCGGTCCCTGGCCGCGCGTGATGGCCTGGCACGGCACCAACGACTCGGTGCTGCCGTACTCGATGCTGCAGGAGGAGGTGGACCAGTGGACGAACGTGCACGGGTTGAGCCAGACCCCGACCTCCACCGACAGCCCGCAGTCCGGCTGGACCCGGCGCGTCTACGGCTCGGGGCAGGTCGAGGCGTACACGATCAACGGCGCCGGCCACGACCTGCCGCACACCGGGATGGCCGCGTACGCCATCCGCTTCTTCGGCCTCGACGACGGCGGCAGCACCGAGCCGCCCGTTGAGGGCGAGGGGCAGATCAAGGGCGAGGGCTCGGGCCGCTGCATCGACGTGCCGAACGGCTCCACCTCCGACGGCACCGCCGTCCAGCTGTGGGACTGCAACGGCGGCACCAACCAGCAGTGGACCCTGACCGACTCCGGCGAGCTGCGCGTCTACGGCAACAAGTGCCTGGACGCCGGAGGCAGCAGCAACGGCGCCCGCATCCAGATCTACTCCTGCTGGGGCGGCGACAACCAGAAGTGGCGGATCAACTCCGACGGCACCATCACCGGCGTGCAGTCGAACCTGTGCCTCGACGCGATAGGCCAGGGCACCGCCAACGGCACCGGCCTGCAGCTCTACACCTGCCACGGCGGCCCCAACCAGCGGTGGTCGCACACCTCCTGAACGAACCCCTGGACCCGCCCGCGCCGGAAGCAGAGGACGACTTCCGGCGCGGGCGCAACCTTTTGTGCGGCGCGCCAGCCAGACCCCTGTGCGGCGCGCCAGCCAGACCTTTTCAGGCGTGTCAGCCGGGCTTCGGCCGGCTGCGCCGGGCGTAGGCGCGGGCGGCGCGGGCGCGATCGCCGCAGCGGGTGGAGCACCAGTGACGGCGGCCGTGGCGCAGCAGGTAGCGGTTGCAGGGGGAGGAGTCGCAGGTGATGAGGCGCTCTGCGTCGGGACCGGTGAGCAGGTCGGCCGTATTGGCGGCGAGGGTCGCAAGAGCGTGGTCCAGCACCTCGTTGACGGGGCACGGTGCCGCGCGATAGGGGCCGCGCTTCTCGTCCCAGTACAGCAAGGGGGCCGTGGGGGCCCTGGTCAAGGCGTCGTTGACGGCGGCCAGAGCCGCGGGCAACGCGGGCAGCCCGGCGACGCGGGCGGCGAGCAGCGCCCTGACATGTTCGCGCAGTGAGCGCAGCTGTGTGACGCACATCTCCTGGACCCCGGCGCCGGGCGGGGCGAGGCCGCGTTCGGCGAGCCACCGATTCGTCGACTCCGGGGTGCCGAGGAGATCGATGAACTGCCCGCCCGGCAACGCGATGGCGCTGTTGGCGAAGTCGAGAGCGACGTAGTCCGCCGCTCCCGGTGCGGGCGGCGGCACGGACTCGGCGGTCACGGTCTCCCTCATGTCTCTCATGGTACGGCTTGCAGCCATCCGTGAGACACGTCTACATTGCTCACGGATTAAGCGTCCCTTATCCGTGAGGTGTTGGAGATGACTGACAGCAGCAGGACCGCCGAGCAGATTCCTGTCCGCGTTCTCGGCGGCCCGACCGCCCTTTTCGACTACGGAGGTCTCCGCTTCCTGACCGACCCGACCTTCGACGGTCCCGGGGACTACGAGGTCCCGGGCGGACGGCTGACCAAGACGGCCCCCTCCGCCGCCGTACCGGGCGACCTCGGCCGCATCGACGTGGTCCTGCTCTCGCACGACGAGCACCCCGACAACCTGGACGACTCCGGCCGGGCGCTGCTCGCCGACGTCCCGCTCACGCTCACCACGCCCGGAGGCAGCCGCCGCCTGGGGCAGGGGGCCAAGGGGCTGGCGGACTGGCAGGCGATCGAGCTGGACCGCCCCGGCGGCGGCACGATCACCGTCACAGGCGTGCCCGCCATTCACGGACCGGGACCGCGCGAGGAGGTCGAACCGGTCACCGGCGAGGTCGTCGGCTTCGTCCTGACCGGGGCGGGTCTGCCCACCGTCTACGTCAGCGGCGACAATGCCTCGCTCGACGCGGTCGAGCAGATCGCACGCCGCTTCGCCCCGATCGACACCGCCATCCTGTTCGCCGGCAGCCCCCGATTCGCGGTGCTCTTCGACGGCGAGCCGATCGTTCTCGACAGCGCGCGGGCCGCCGAGGCCGCCAAGATCCTGCGCGCCCGGCGGGTGGTTCCCGTCCACTACGACAGCTGGGCCCACCTCACCGAGGGGCGCGACGCGCTGGTGGCGGCCTTCGCCGCCGCAGGGCTGGCCGACCGGCTTGACCTCGCCCGGCCGAGCTGACCGGGCAAGCATCGCCAGGCCGGCCGCCGGACACCGGGTGCCAGGCGTGGACACCTACCTTGCCGCCTCGGCCGGCAGCAGCCGGGCGGTCGGCCGGCTCCGCCTTCGTGCGCGCTTGCCCGGGGCCGCCGCGGCGGCCTCCATCCGACCTCTACCGAAGGTGCCTTCTCGTGAGATCTGGTGTGCCTGCAACGATGGGGGACATCCCGCGCCTCCAGGCTCAGCGCCGTGCCCTGATCGTCCTGGTGACCGCGCAGATCCTCAGCGGTCTCGGACTGGCGGCGGGCGTGACCGTCGGCGCCCTGCTCGCGCAGGACGTGTTCGGCTCCACCGGCCTCGCCGGCCTGCCCAGCGCCGTGGGAACCGCCGGTGCCGCGCTCGCGGCCGTCGCCATCGGGCGCCTGTCGCAGGCTCGCGGCCGCCGCTCCGGGCTCGCCGCCGGGTACCTGGCCGGTGCCGCCGGCAGCGCGGGCGTCATCGCGGGCGCCGTCGTCGGCAGCGCGTTCCTGCTGCTCATCGCCCTGTTCGTGTACGGCGCCGGCACGGCGGCGAACCTGCTGGCCCGCTATGCGGGCGTCGATCTGGCCGCTCCCGCCCACCGAGCCCGTGCCGTGTCCATCGTGCTGGTCGCCACCACCCTGGGAGGGGTGGCCGGGCCCAACCTCGCCGCGCCCTTCGGCGACGTCGCCGCCGCGCTCGGCGTCCCCGAGCTGGCCGGGCCGTTCCTCCTCTCCGGTGCCGCGTACGCGGTGGCGGCCGCCGTCCTGGCCGTCTGGCTGCGCCCGGACCCGCTGCTGCTGGCTCGCGCTCTCGACGCCGAACACGGCGCCGCGGACTCCGGCGACAGACCTGGCGACGCCGCCGACCCGGCACGCCCGGCGACCGTAAGGCGCCGCCCCGGCGTGCCGGTGGGTGCCCTGGTCATGGTGCTCACCCAGCTGATCATGGTCGCGATCATGACGATGACGCCCGTGCACATGCGCGACCACGGTCACGGTACCGCCGCCGCCGGTCTGGTCATCGCCCTCCATATCGGCGCGATGTACCTGGCCTCGCCCCTGACCGGCTGGCTCGTCGACCGCTACGGCCGTCTCACGATCGCCGTCGCCTCCGGGCCTGTTCTCCTGATCGCCGGAATCGTCGCCGCCACCGCCCCCGCGGGCTCCGTGGCCGCGTTCTCCGTGGCCCTCGCCCTGCTGGGACTGGGCTGGAACTTCGGCCTGGTCGCCGGCACCGCGATCGTCGCCGACGCCGTCCCGCCGGACGTCCGCGCGCGCACGCAGGGCATGGTCGACACCGCCATCTCCGTCGCCGGTGCCGCGGGCGGCATGCTCTCGGGCGTCGTCGTCGCCGTCGCGGGCTACCCTCTCCTCGCCATCGGCGGCGGTGTCCTGGCGGCGGCCGTGCTGGCGGCGGTGGTCATGGCGGCGGGGGTCTCCGCCGCGCGCAGCCGGTGAGCGGCGGGCAGGACGGCAGGGCCGCGCCGGGCGGCTCGACCGTTCGGGATCGAGCCGCCCGGCGCGGGAGCTCCACTCGGTGTCTTCGGGGTCAGCGCGCGTTCTTCGAGGTGGGACCGGCCTCGTCGATGATCTTCTTGGCCTCGTCGGGCAGGTCGCCGGCGGTGACGGTGGTGTTGTCGCGTACGGTGTTGCCGCGCTCGCCGTCCACCAGCCCCGTGATGGCGGGGTTCGTCGTGTAGTTGCCGGTCAGCGTGATGTCGCCGGTGCGGTTGCCGTTCTGGTTGTTGGCGTGCGCCCACTGGGCGGCGGTGCCGACGAACACGTTGCGGCTCGCCGAGATGTAGCGGGAGCCCTCGTCGAAGTACAGGCCGAGCTGTCCGCTCTTCTCGCAGTAATTCTGCTCGATGCGGCTTCGGGGCATCGCGGAGAGGGTGTAGATGCAGCCGGCGTCGAACATCGTGTGCACGACGTCGCGTACGTGGTTGCCCACGACCGTGACCTCGCTGGACGTGGTCGGCGTGTCGTAGATGGGCTGGAAGTCGTACAGGCCGCGGTTGATGTACTCGGGGCTGCCGCCCGGGTCGTTGGCGCCCCAGCCGAAGCCGATCCCGATGCCGGTGTACGGCATGTCGGCCACCTCGTTGTGCTCCACGGTCAGCCGCGTGACGTAGCTGGCGAAGATGCCGTCCTGGTCGAGGAACTCGCGGGCGGTGGAGTAGATGCGGTTGCCGCTGATGCGGATGTCCTTGTTGACCATGCGCGGGTCGGACGGGTGGTGCGCGTCGGGCCGTACACCGCCGACGACGATGCCGCCACCGGCGCTCGCGGTGAACGTGCTGCCCTTGACGGTCACGTTGTGCGCGCCCAGCCCGACCCCGGTGGCGTGGGCGTTGGCGTCATTGCCGATGCCGAGCCCGACCGAGCCGAGGTTGACGAACGTGTCGCCGGTGAACGTGATGTTCTCCGCGGCCGACACCTGCACCGCGGCGGGCGCCTGCGACCAGTTGTTGCGCGCGCCCTCGAAGCCCTTACAGCCGAAGGCGCACGAGGTGAACGCGTCCTGCGGCCGGTGCTCCTGTACGCCGGCGATGAACGTGCCGGTCTGCTGGTTGGCGTAGCCCTCGTTGGTGCCGGGCTGCAGCCACGTGGTGCCGGTGAAGGTCAGCCCTTCGAAGCGGAGGTTGCGGGCGGGCTCGTCGTACGTGCCGCCGATCTCCAGCAGCCGCTCCAGGCGGGGCAGCTCCACCCGCGCACGGGACATGTCCTGACCCGGCAGCGGCTTGTAGTAGACGGTCCCGGCGCCCCGGTCCAGGTACCACTCTCCGGGCTCGTCGAGGAACGCCCGGGAGTTCTGCAGGTAGAAGGTGGGGGTGCGCAGCGGGGACTGGATGGTGTCGTAGCCGAAGGTGTTGTTGTCCCAGGCCGGCTGCTGCATGACGACCGTGGTGCCGGAGATGCGCTGCACGGGCGCGAAGCGGTTGGTGAACGACAGCTTCGCCTGCAGCTCGATGCGCTGCTGGTCGGGCAGGCCGGCGAGGTAGGCCAGATCGGGGTCGTCGAGGGTGAAGCCGGTCGCGGTGAGCGTGATGGCGTCGCGGGGCAGCTCGATGCGGGCCCGCTGGGCCAGCGCGCCGTCCACGTAGAGCTGCCGGCTGTCGGCGTCCGTGCCGACCTGCGCCTTGTAGACGCCCTTGTCGGGGTCGTCGAGCGTCCAGCCGGTGACGGGACGGGCGCCGCTCAGCACGGGCTCGGCTCCCCGCGCGGCCTTCCAGGTCACCATGTGCCCCTTCTTGCCGGAGTCGGCGGGGCCGAACCGCAGCGGCTCGGTCAGCCGGTACGTGCCGTCGAGCAGCTCGACGGTGACGTCACGGCCCTCAGCCGCCGCCGCGCGGGCCCGGCGCTGCGCCTCCTGGAGGGTGGCGAGCGGCCTGCCGGCGTTGCCGGGGCCCCGGTCGTCGGCGTTCTCGGCGCCGGTGGGCGCGACCACGATGGTCCGGGCCGGTGCGGCCTGGGCCGGTCCGGCGGCGGGACCGGCGATGAGCCCGCCGGCGATCAGTAAGGCGGCGGACGCCATGGCGGGCGTTCGCCTGCGCGACACGATGGGTGGACGCACGGTTACTCCCTTTCCTGTGAGTGCTGTCATGACGGGGGACTGAACAGCCGCAGCCCGGCGCGCTCCGGCCGCACGTCGGGGGTGCCGTCTCGCGGCAGGGGAGGCGTGGCGATCGCGGTCTCGTCGACGGTGATGCCGAGGCCCGGCGAGTCGCCCAGGACGAACGCGCCGTCCTCGACGGTCACGTCCACCGAGATCCCGAGCGGCGGACGCAGGTCCTGCAGCTCGCTGACCAGGTGGTTCGGCACCGACGTGGCGGCGTGCAGCAGCCCGACCGGGGTGGTGCCGATCGGGCTGACCGGCAGGTCGTGGGCGTGCGCCAGCGTGGCGACGCGCAGGAAGTGGGTGACGCCCCATACGGCGGCGGCCTGGACGACGTCCACCGCGCCCGCGGCCAGCAGCGGCCGGTACTGGTCGAGGCCGGTGAGGTTCTCGCCCGTCGCGACCGAGGCGCGGACCCCGCGCCCGACGGCGGCCAGCCCTTCGGCGTCCCAGCGCCGTACCGGCTCCTCGATCCACGTCAGGTCGAGCGTGCGCTCCAGCTCGGCGACGTGCCTGACCGCCTGCTTGCGGTGCCAGGTCTCGTTCGCGTCGAGCATCAGCGCGGGCCGCGCGCCGCGCCCCGCCTCGGTCAGCACGTCGCGGACCAGCTCCAGGCGGCGCCGGTCGCGGTCGATGTCGAGCCCGCCCTTCAGCTTGGCCGCGCGCAGCCCGTGCCGGGCGTACTCCTGGTGCACGCAGACGAGCTCGTCGTCGGTGAGCGCGATGTCCAGCCCGGAGGCGTACGCGGGCACCCGCCGGTCGCGGCCCCCGAGCAGCCGCCACAGCGGTTCGCCCGCCGCCTGCGCCTTGATGTCCCACAGCGCGGTGTCGAACGCGCCGATGGCGCCGAACACCGCGCCCGCGTGGCCGGCCTTGAACGTCCGCCGCAGCATGCGGTCGTAAAGCGCGGTGACGGCGCGCGGATCCTCGCCCTCGATCGCCGGGAACACGGCGTCGAGGTGGGCGTGCGGCCCGAGGCCCACGCCGGTGATCCCCTCATCGGTGTCCACCAGGACGATCGGCACGGCCACGTTCCCGTCGGCGTGCACACCGTTGGCGTCCCCGACGGGGCGGCCCCACGCCTGCACCGTCGTCAACGTCCGATACCCCGAGATTCGCATGTCAGCCCTTCGTAGAGCCGGCGGTGACCCCGTCGGCGATCTGGCGCTGGAGGAACAGATAGATCAGCAGGACGGGTATCGCGGCGATGAGCACCCCTGAGGCGAACTGGGGGATGTTGTCGGAGTACTGCCCGCGCAGCGAAGTGACACCGACCATGAGCGTGCGGTGTTCCGGCGACGGCATCATCAGCAGCGCGATGAGCACGTCGTTCCAGCAGAACAGCGCGTCCAGGATGCCGACGGAGAGCAGGGCGGGAGCGCCGAGCGGGATCATGATCCGCCGGTAGACGCCGTAGGTGGAGTTGCCGTCGATGCGGGCCGCGTGCACGATGTCGGCCGGGATGGTCCGATAGTGGCTGGTCATCAGGAAGACCGTGAAGGGCAGGAACTGCGCGACGTACGCGAGGATCAGCCCCGGATAGGTGTCGATGAGCCCGGTGTCGGCCATCACCTTGACCAGCGGCACCATGATCACCTGGAACGGGATGAACAGCGCCGCCAGGCAGCCGAGGAACAGCGCCGACGAGCCGCGGAAGCGCAACTGGCTCAGCGCGAACCCGGCCATCGACCCGAGGAGCAGCAGCACCACCACCGACGCCGTGACCACGATGAGCGAGTTGGCGAAGTAGCGCGCCATGCCGACGCTGCTCCACGCCGCGGCGACGTTGTCGAGGTGCAGGCCACTGGCAGGGGAGAACCGGTCGAGGATGTACTCCCGCCGGGTCTTCACGGCCACGTTGGCGGTGAACACCAGGGGATAGATGGTGGCCAGCGCGAGCAGCGCCATCGGTACGGCGGCCAGCCACCGGCCCAGACGCAGGACGGGCATCAGTCCTCGCTCCCCGCCCTGCGCAGCAGCGCCACCTGCGCGACGCCGACCACGAGCATGATGAGGAACAGGACCGTGGAGGCCGCCGAGGCGAGCGCCGGGCGGTTCATCTGCCCCTGCTGGATCCACACGTAGAACTCCGGCAGGTACGTCGAGCCCTCCGGTCCTCCGCTGGTCATGATGTACAGCAGGCCGAACATGGACGTCAGCATTCCGATCATGGTGGTGACGACGACGAACTGGATGGTGCGCGCCAGCCCCGGGATGATGACGTGCCAGATGATCCGCGGCAGCGACGCGCCGTCGATCCTGGCGGCGTCCAGCAGGGCGGCGTCGAGGGTGGAGAACCCGGCCAGGAAGACCACCAGCGCCATGCCGAACGTCGCCCAGATGTGCACGCCGATGACCGTGAACTTGGCCAGCGCGGGGTCGCCGAGCCAGTCGACGGGCCCGAGGCCGAAGGCGGCGAGCGCGGTGTTCAGCGGGCCGTCGTAGCCGAGCATCAGGTTGAAGATCGCGCCGACGATCACGGGGGAGAGCACGGCGGGGAAGAAGTAGACGCTGCGGAAGAACCGGTGGCCGGGCACCTTCAGATAGATGAACGTGGCCAGCAGGCCGGGGATCGCCACCGCGACCGGCAGCAGCAGCACGAGCAGCCCGACGTTGCCGAGCGCGGTGCGGAACAGCGGGTCGCCCAGCAGCTCGGCGTAGTTGTCGAAGCCGACGGGGGTGCCGTTGCGCTCGCCGTCGCCGGTGAAGGAGAAGTTGACGCCCAGCACCAGCGGCCACAGCCGCAGCGCCACGATGATGAGGACGGCCGGCGCCACCAGGACGAAGGGCGCCAGCCGCTCGGCCCTCGCTCCCCGCGGCAGCCCCGGCCGCCCGTGCCCGGTCCGGCCGGGGCGCAGCGCGGGTGAGGTCGTTCCGACCGGCACGGTCAGCTCGCCTCGTCCGCGGCGGCCAGCTGCCGTACGACGTCGTCCACACCGGCCGATCCGCTCAGCAGCTGCTGGGAGAGCCGGCCCATCAGGTCCAGGACCTTGCTGGACAGCGCGACGTGCAGCGCGGGCTTGCCGCTGGTGATCTGCGGCACGATCGCGGCGACGGCCGGTGCGTCCTGCGGGGCGGCGATGGTGGTGTCGGAGGTGATCGCGCCGGCGTCGGCGGAGAAGGCGGTCAGCGCGGCGGTCGAGGTCAGCGCCCGTACGAGGTCGGCGGCGAGCGCCGGATCCTTGGTCGTCTTGGCCACGCCGTAGCCGATGCCGCCGTCATAGGGCAGGACGGGCTCGGCATCGCCGGTGACGACGGGCGCGGTCATGACGCCGACGTTGTCCGGGCCGAGGAACTCGCCGAAGTCCTTCCAGTGGCCGACGTCCGACATCAGCCCGATCACGTGGGCGGCCTTGCCGGTGTCGAAGAGGGCGAAGGCGTCGTTGAACAGCGCGGTGGAGTTGGCGCCGTCGTTGTTCAGGCCGTCGTCCTCGGCCTGCTTCCAGAGCCGGAAGATCTCCTTGACGTGGGGCGAGGTCCAGTCGCGCTTGCCCGCGATCCAGTCGTCGTACTCCTTCGGCGTCAGGATGCCCGGTCCGAGCCCCGACATGAAGAACTGGATGCCGAAGCCCTCCTTGTTGCCGAGCGCGAAGCACCTGGCGCCGGTGGCCTTCTTGATGGCGGCGCAGCCGCGGACGAACTCCTCCCACGTCTTCGGCGGGTTCGCCGGGTCCAGCCCGGCCTTGGCGTAGATCGCCTTGTTGTAGTAGACGGGGTGGCCCTGCAGCGTCACCGGGGCGGCGTAGATCGTGCCGTCCTTGCTGAAGGCGTCCCAGCCGGCCAGCCGCTGCTTGTCGGGGGCCACGTACCGGTCGAGCGGCAGCAGCATGTCCACGCGATCGCGCAGCTGCCCGCCGCCGTTGAAGAGCATGACGTCGGGGCCCTTGCCGGACTGAGCCGCCGTGCCCAGCAGCGTGTAGTACTGGTCGTACGGCTGGGCCACGAACTCGACGGTCACGTCGGGGTGCTTGGCGGCGAAGTCGGCCTTCGCCTTCTCGAGGTAGGACGCCACGCCCGGCTCGCCGGACTTCCAGTCCCAGACGACGAGCTTGTTCGTGGTGCTTTCGGATGAGGGCCGCGCCGGTGCGGCGCTTCCGCAGCCTGTCAGGGCCAGCCCGACGGCGAGCGCGGCCGCCCAGAGGCTTCGCTGCTTCATGGCTTCACTCCCCAGAGCGCGGTCGGCGTCCCCGGCCGCATGCCACGAAAACGTAACTCGTATGACGTATTACGTCAATGGGGGTGGCCTATACTGGCGGGGCGCCGCCCCGGCGGCGGCGCTGGTGTGGAGGGGGATATGACGGCGTCGCAGGAATCGCCCGGGGGCGTCTCGGTCCCGCCCGCGTGGGTGCGCAGGCCGGCCAATCTCGCCAGGGCGGTGACCGCGGAGCTGGTGGAGCGCATCGTGCGCGGCGTGCACCCGTCCGGCACGCCCCTGCCCCCTGAGCCCGTGCTGTGCGAGACGTTCGGGGTGAGCAGGACCGTCGTCCGCGAGGCGGTGAAGATCCTGCAAGAGAAGGGCCTGGTGCAGGTCAGGCAGGGCGCCGGCACCATGGTCACCCCGTCCACGTCGTGGGACATGCTCGACGAGCTCGTGCTCGCGGCCACCATTGACATGGACGAGAGCCTGGCGATCCTCGACGACCTCGTCGTCACGCGCCGCCTGCTCGAGTCCGACATGGCCTACCTCGCCGCCCGGCTGGCCGGCGAGGAGACCATCGAGAGGCTGCTCGCCCTGGTCGATCGCATGGACGAGCTGGTGGACGACCACGTCACCTACGCCGACCACGACCGGGCCTTCCACGATGTGATCATGCAGGCGTCCGGCAACCGCATCGCCAGGGCCGTCGTGCGCGCGCTGGAGAGCCAGGTCATCAACACCGCCCGCTACATGGGCGACCCCCAGCGCGCGCAGTGCGTGGCCTCCAACCAGGGCCATCGCCGCATCTACGAGCGCATCGCCGCGCACGATCCCGAGGGCGCGAGCGAGGCGATGTTCACGCACATCACCGAGGCGTGGCTGGTCCGCCGCAAGGCCTCCAGCGCCCCGGTGCGGTTGCAACGCTAGCCCCTGGCCTCCCGTCCCGACTGCCGCAGCGACATCACCGCCCAGGGCGCCAGCTCGACGTCGAGCTTCAGCACGCCGTCGTCGGGCACGGTCAGCGTGTACGCGCGCAGCGAGTCGGCCACCCTGCCCAGGTGCTCGCGCTGCGCCCTGGTGAGGTTGAGCGGCGCGCCGAGGGCGTACCACGCCTCGGCGACGTTGCCGTGCTCCCAGTCGAGCACCTCGACGAGGAACGTGCTGCCCGGCTCCAGGCCCTCGATCGTGTGGCGGATACGGCGGCTCGGCCCGACGGCGGCCAGCTCGCGGGTCGCCGCGTACGTGCCGCGCGCGCTCAGCCCCTTCAGCCCCATGCCGTCCGGGTAGTTGAAGAACACCGCCGACACGGCCGAGGTGCGGCTGTCGCGGGTCACCACCCCGTCGGGCGTGGCGAGCAGCAGCCGGTCGCCGAGCCGCTCCAGCATGGTGAACGCGTGGTAGGTCGGCTTGTGGACGCCGTCCTCGTTGATCAGGCCGAACCCGCCGTGGAACGGTCCGATGCCGGCCCCGCCCTCCTCGAAGACGTCGGTGAACGTCCAGTAGGAGATCGAGTCGGCGAGGGACGCGCACTGCAGGTACGAGCGGGTGATGGAGGTGGCGGCGAACACGGTGTCGTGGATGAAGTCGCGCGACGACGGCGAGGTGGACCACTCGGTGATGTGGATCTCCGCGTCGGGGTAGGCGCTGTCGCGCAGCAGCGCGCGCAGCAGGGTCAGGTCGTCGTACGTGGCGTCGGCGTACCGGGTGATCTGCACCGCCTGGCCGTCGGCGCCGTAGGCGTAGTCGGTGGGGTAGAGGTGCGTGGAGACGAAGTCGACCGGCAGCTCGCGCTCGGCGCACCAGGCGAGGAAGTCCTCGATCCACACCGGCCGCCAGTCGAGGGCGTCCACGTCGGTCGCGGCGGCCGTCTCCACCATCGCCGAGCGGTCCTCGGTCTCGCCCTTGTAGCGGTCGTCCGGCACGAAGACGCTGGTGGAGGGGCCGCCCACCTTCAGCTCGGGGTCGATCGCCTTGATCGCCCGCACGGTGGCCTCGTACAGCTCGAAGTACTGGGTCTTGGTGCCGGTCCAGAAGTGGGGGACGAGGTTGGGCTCGTTCCACACCTCGAAGCGCCACCGGCGCACCTCGTCCAGGCCGTACCGATCGACCCAGTGCTCGACCGTCCTGGTGACGAGCTCGGCCCAGCGCGCCATGTCCTTGGGCGGGCTGCAGTGCGCCCGCCACCAGAACAGCGTCTCGGTCTGGGTGGCCAGCTCGCGCGGCATGAAGCCCAGCTCCACGAACGGGCGTACGCCCTGCTCCAGCAGGAAGTCGAAGACCTTGTCCACGTAGGAGAAGGTGTAGACGGGGGAGGGGAGCGGGCTGTTGGGGCCGAAGCCGCCGCCGTAGCTCTCCCGGTAGACGAACATGTCGTCGTGGAAGAGGCCGTGGAAACGCACGTACTTCACGTTGAGTGCGGCGGCCACCTCGGCGAACTGCCGCTGCCAGTCCGCGCGCAGGGCCTCGTTGGCCCGCCCGGCTCCGATGCAGGCGCTCCACACGTGCGGGAACGCGGTCTCGTCGCGCTCCTCGCCGTCGATGAGCAGCCGGGATGCGGGCACAGCGTCGCTCGTCATGGTCTCGCTTTCATTCGAATGAGCAGGAAAACAACAGGAGAGGGTTCAGCCCTTGACGGCGCCCACGGTCAGGCCCGACTGCCAGTACCGCTGCAGGCAGAGGAACGCGATGATCAGCGGGATGATCGTCAGCAGCGACGAGGTGATGACCAGGTTCTGCACGAGGGCGCCGTTGCCGGCCGACGAGCCGAGCTTGTTCCACTGGTTGATGCCGACGGTCAGCGGATACCAGTCGGGATCCTTCAGCATGATCAGCGGCAGGAAGTAGTTGTTCCAGATCGACACGAACGAGAACAGCAGCACGGTCACGCCCGCCGGGGCGAGCAGCGGCAGCGCGATCTGCAGGAACGTGCGGAACTCCCCGGCGCCGTCGATCTTCGCCGCCTCCAGCAGCCCGGTCGGCACGGCCTCGGCGGTGAACACCCACATCAGGTACAGCCCGAACGGGTTGATGAACGACGGGATGAGGATCGCCCACGGGGTGTCGGTCAGGCCGAGCTTGGCGAACAGCAGGAACTGCGGGATCGCCAGCGCGATGCCGGGCACCGAGATCGACCCCAGGATGACCAGCAGGAAGATCCGCTTGCCGGTGAAGTGCAGCTTGGCCAGCGCGTACCCGCCGAGCGCGGCCAGGAACGTGGAGACGGTCGCGCCCACCACGACGTACAGGACGGTGTTGAGCAGCCACCGCGAGAAGATCCCGTCCTGGTAGGTGAAGACCCCGACGATGTTGTCCCATAGCGCGAACTCGCGGCCGGGCGCCAGCCCGAACGTCGAGACGAAGTCCGCCTGCGACTTGGTCGCGTTGATGACCAGCCACACCAGCGGCAGCAGGCAGTAGAGCGTGAACAGTCCGGTCATCACGGTGAGCGTGGTGCTCTTGCGCGGGTTGTCCACCGTGTAGAGCCGGGGGCCCCGGCGGAGCGTCCTCGCCGCGGCCGGAGCGCTACTGGTCGCTTGCATTCCTCAGCCCTCTGATCTGTACGGCGTAGGCGACGGCGATCGTGATAGCCGCCATGACGAGCGCCAGCGCTGCCGCGTACCCCTGCTGCGAGCCGGTGAAGGCCAGGTTGTACGCGTACAGGTTCGGCGTGTAGAAGCTGGTGACGCCGCTGTTGGCCACCATCGTCGGCAGGATCTGCGGCTCGTTGAACATCTGGAACGTCCCGATGATCGAGAAGATCACGGTGACGACCAGGGAGCCGCGCAGCGCCGGCAGCTTGATCGAGCGGACGATCTGCCACTCGTTCGCCCCGTCGATCGCGGCCGCCTCGTACAGCTCGCGGGGGACCGCCTTGAGCGCGGCGTAGAAGATGAGCATGTTGAAGCCGGTGAACGCCCACGTCACCATCACGCCGATGGAGATGAGCGTGGTGTCGGGGGTGAACGGGTCGATGTCGGTGCCGAGGGCGTCGTTGAGGCTGCCGAACAGGCCGTACTTGACGCCGAGCAGGAACCCCCACATGAGGGTCGCCACGATCGCCGGCACCGCGTACGGCAGGAAGATCGTCACCCGCAGGAACCGCGCGCCGTGCAGCCGCCGGCTGTCCAGGGCGAGCGCCAGCGCCGTCGCGAGCAGCAGCATGATCGGCACCTGCACCAGCGTGAAGCCGGCGACGCGCCCGACGCCGTCCCAGAACTGCGGGTCCTGGAAGAGCTTGGTGTAGTTGTCCAGGCCGACGAAGACGTTGCCTCCGACCAGCTTGTCCTGGAAGAGGCTGAGGTAGGCGGCGTACGCGATGGGCACGATGAACACCAGCGCGAACAGCGCCGCGAAGGGCGCGATGAACGCCAGCCCGGTCTGCGACCGGCGCCGCCTGCGCGCCGGTGCGAGTGCCTGGGTCATGTCGGAGTTCCTTCCGGTTCCTGCCGGGGACGAGGCCCGCCCGTCCCCGGCACGAGTCCGCTAGTCCACCTGGAAGCCCTGCTCGTTGCCGTACTGGATGCAGCGCTGGCGCCACTGCTCCAGGATCTCGGCGAGCGAGCCCTGGCCCGAGGTGTAGTACGGCGAGGCCAGGTCGCCGTAGATCGAGCGCGCATACTCGAAGAACGGCGGGAACTGCCAGTCGGAGGGGACGATCTCCGTGGCCTCGGCCAGCACGGCGCCCACCTTCTGGTCGCCGAAGTACTCGTTGGGCTTGCCGGTGAAAGCTTCGTTCTCCAGCACCGAAAGGTTCGGCACGAACGCGCCGGCGTCGACGCGGGTCTGCAGGCCGTCGCCGTGCGTGAAGTACTCCAGGAAGGCGAAGGCCGCCTCCTTGTGCTCGGCCGCCGCGGGGATGCCGAAGGAGCTGCCGCCGTTCGCGGCGCCGACCTTCTGGCCCTTCTCCCACTGCGGCATCAGGGCCACCTTGAAGTCGCCCTTGGCCTCCGGCGCGCGTTCGGGAAGGGTCGAGGTCAGCCAGCCGCCCATGGTCTGGGTGGCGAGGGTGCCGTCGTTGAGCGCCCGGTTCCAGTCGTCCGACCAGCCGGTGATCTTGGTGTTGATCAGGCCCTCGTCCAGCATCCTCTGCCAGAACGCCACGGCCTTGGTGGTGCCGGGGTCGCTGAAGTCGATGTGCACCTTGGTGCCGTCCACCTTGAACGGGCGGCCGCCGGCCTGCCAGATGAGCGAGAGCAGGAAGAAGATGTCGCCGGTGTCCTGGGCGATGTAGTAGTCGTCGCCCAGCTTGCGGATCTTCTTGGCCGCCTCGTAGTACTCGTCCCACGTGGCCGGCGGCTCGTCGATGCCGGCCTTCTTCAGCGTGGCCTCGTTGTAGAACATCGCTGACGGCCCGTAGTCGGACGGCAGTGCGTAGACCTTGCCGTTGACCGTCACGTCGTTCCACGCGGCGGGCACGTAGTCGCTCTTCAGTTTGTCCGCGCCCAGCTCGCCGAGGTCGGTGAGCTTGCCGGGGACCGCGAAGTACGGCACCGCGAAGTACTCGAACATCACCAGGTCGGGCACGCCGGATCCGGCCTGGATGGCGTTGTCGAGCGCCTTGTACTCGTCCTGCGACGAGCCCGCGTTGACGACCTCGACCGTGATGTTCGGATGCGCGGCCTGGAAGCCGGGTACGGCGCGTTCGACGGTGCCGTCCCAGCTCCAGACGGTGATCTTGACCTTCTCGCCGCTGTCCGCGCCCTCGGCGCCCGCCGTGCTGGAGCCGCCCGAGCACGCGGTGAGCGCGAGCATGGGTGCGAGTGCCGCGCAGAGGAGCTTGAGCTTCCGGGAGAGCCGCATGGGGTCTCGCCTCTCGTCCTGAGCCGGTTACGAAATTATTTCGCAACATGTTCGGTGTTGCGAGGACATTAGGTGTCCTGTCTGTCCGGTGTCAACGGGTAAATCGCGATGCGATCCAGGGAGTCCGAGGCACGTGGTAGGTTGCGAAATAATTTCGTAGAGCCTGAAGGGAGCCCTGGATGGGACGGCGAGGTCGTTCCGAGCGCGTCACCCTGGCCGACGTCGCCCGGTTGGCCGGCGTCTCGCCGACGACGGCCTCGAAGGTGCTCAACGGCCGCAGCGACGTGGGCGCGAAGACCCGCGAGCTGGTGCTGGGCGTCATGGCCGAGATCGGCTACAAGCCCACGGCGGCGCGGCACGAACGGCCCCGCGACAACACGCTGGTCACGGTGCTCGACATCGTCGAGTCCCGGTATGCGGGGACGGTGCTCCAGGGCATACTGAAGGCCGCGACCGCGGCGCAGGCCGAGCTGCTGCTGCGCCTGCCGCCCAGCGAGCCGGTCAGCACCAGCCGCGCGGCGGCCCGCTCCTGGCTGGAGGATCAGAAGGCGTCCGGAGTCGTCGGTCTCATCGCGCTGGCCGTCGCCGTACCCGACCCCGTGATCGAGGCGGCCGAGGACGTCGAGCTGCCCATCGTCACCATCGATCCCATCGACACCACCGAGTCGCGCTTGGTCAGCATCGGCTCCACCAACTGGGCGGGCGGCCGCTCGGCGACCGAGCACGTCATCAAGCTCGGCCACCGCCGCATCGGCTGGATCGGCGGCCCGCTCGGCTCGGCCCCCTCATTGGAACGTTTTCACGGCTACCAGGCCGCGCTCGACTCGGCCGGCATCACGCCAGACCGCGCGCTCATCCGGCACGAGGCGTTCGCCGTCGAGGCCGGGCAGCGGCACGGCCGCGAGCTGCTCACGCTCCCCGACCGGCCGACCGCCATCGTCGCGGGCAACGACGAGATAGCGGTCGGCGTGCTGGCCGCGGCCGGTGAGCTGGGCATCTCCGTGCCCGGCGAGCTGTCGGTGACCGGCTTCGACGACACCCCGCAGACGCAGTGGACCACCCCGCGCCTGACGTCCGTCCATCAGCCGCTGGTCGGCATGGGCAGGATGGCCGTCGAGACCGTGCTCGGCATGGCCGAGGGCGTGCAGCCCGCCTCCCGGCATCTGCAGCTCGCGACGAGCCTCAGCATCCGCGACTCGACCGGGCCCGCTCCGTCCTGATCACCTGGTCAGTCACAGTTCGGTCATCACCGAAATTTACTCTTGTTTTTCGCGAACGTTATTGCTTACGTTGTCGTCGCAAACGTAACCGATAACGATTGCACCGAGTGAGGCGGTATGGCCGTGGGCGGCGGTTCGCCCGTGACGATGAGTGACGTGGCCAGACTGGCGGGCGTCTCCACCACAACGGTCTCACGCGTGGTCAACGGGCGGTACGGCGTGAGCGCCAGCACCATCGCCCAGGTCCGCTCGGCGATCGAACGGCTCGGCTACGAGTCGAGCCTGGTGGCCTCCAGCCTGCGGCGCCGCAAGACGGACGTGCTGGGGCTGGTGACGCACAGCTTCCAGTCCTACACGGCCGAAGTGCTCAAGGGCGTGATGGACGCGCTGCGCCAGTCCGGCCTCGACCTGATCATCTACGCCGACAGCGACCTGTACGGCACGTACGCGGAAGGCTGGGAGCAGCGGCACCTGTCCCGCCTCGCGGGCACGCTCACCGACGGGTGCATCGTGGTCACGCCCTCGGGCGAGATCCGCAGCAGCACACCCGTCGTCGCCATCGATCCCGCCACCGACTCGACGGTGCCCTCGGTCACCGCCGCCAACTTCGAAGGCGCGACCGCCGTGGTGGAGCACCTCATCGAGCTCGGGCACCGGCGTATCGGCTTCATCGCGGGCCGCTCGGAACTGGTCGCCTCCCGCTCCCGCGAGGAGGGCTACCTCCAGGCGCTGGCCCGCGCCGGCATCCCCGCCGACCCGGCGCTGATCGCGAAGGGCGACTTCCACCCCGGCTCCGCCGCGCCGCTCGCGCGGGCACTGCTGGAGCGGCCCGACCGGCCGACGGCGATCTTCGCGGCGAACGACGACATGGCGCTGACGACCCTGGAGGTCGCGAAGGACCTCGGGCTCAGCGTGCCCGGCGACCTGTCGGTGGCCGGGTTCGACGACATCCCGGAGGCCGCGCTGGCAGAACCCGCGCTCACGACGGTCGACCAGTCGGTCTACCGGCTCGGCTACGAGGCCGCCCGCATGCTCAAGGCGCTCGTACGCGGCGAGTGGGACGGCCCCCACCAGATCGTGTTACCGGCCCGCCTGGTCGTGCGCCGCTCCACCGCACCACCGAGAGCGGCGATGTGACCACGTTCGGTAACGAAGGCCCGCGCACCTGACACCCGCGGCCACGGGAGTCAGGTGGGCAAGCGGATCCACACGACGGATTGGAGGTGCGAAGCACACCAACCATCAAGTGTCCATCGCACGAATCAGGCCGACCAGCACAGCGTCAACCACGGTCGGCCATCAAGGGAGTTTTTGCATGCCTTCTTTACTTTATCACGGCAGGTCACGCCACCCAGGCGTGCTGAGGATCACCGCCGCGATCACCGCGGGGCTCATCGCGATCGCCGCCGCGGTCCTCGCACCGCGCCCGGCCCTTGCCGCCACACCGTGGCTGGACGTCTCCGACGACCGCTACGCATCGTTCACCGTCCCGGTCTCGGAGGTCGAGGCGGAGGCGGGCGGCTCGGTCTCGCAGGTCCTCATCGAGGGCAACTTCGGCCCCTCCTTCACGTGGGCGCAGTTCGGCCTGACCCTGCGCGGGCAGGCGTTCACCGGCGTGCTCGGCCCGCTGCCGCCCGGCCTGTACACGTACCAGGTCACGGTCAACGGGACCAAGGGGCTGAAGGACCCGACGAACGGCACCCGCGTCGCCTCCAAGCCGCTGTGGAGCACGTTCTTCGTGCCGGGTGACGAGGCCGCGCTGCTCGCCGACGTGCCCGAGGGGCAGGGCGGCAACGTCGAGACCCTCGCCTACGGCAGCGGCGGCGAGCAGCGTTCCGCCCTGGTCTGGACGCCGCGCGGCTACACCGGCAAGGGCAAGAAGCTGCCGGTGCTGTACCTCAACTCCGGGAACGGCATCGCCGCGAGCGACTGGCTCGACCTCGGCAGGGCCAAGCAGATCCTCGACAACCTCTCCGCCCGCAAGGCCATCGAGCCCATGGTGGTCGTCTTCAGCGACGGCGAGGCCGGCAAGGAGCTGCGCACGGCGGTCGCCGACCGCTACAACGTGCACGGCGGCCCGGCGCACCAGGCCATCGCCGGCGCGGGCGAGGGCGGGTCGCAGGCGCTGCGCGCCGCGCTCGGCCACCCCGCCGAGTACGACTACGCCGGCTCGTTCTCGGGCCTGCTGACCGAGGCGAACGGCCCCGCCCGCAACCTCAAGCTGCTGCGCCTCTACACGGGCAACGTGACGGACCCCGCGTACAACGCGACCGTCAAGCTGACGAAGGCGCTGGACCGCGCCCGCGTCAAGTACGAGTTCGACGGCGTGAACCCCGACGCCGGTGCGAACTGGAACGCCTGGCAGGAGAACCTGATCGACTTCCTGCCGCGGCTGTTCCGCAACGTGCGCGACCACGGCCCGAGCAAGGGGCACGGGAAGCTGAAGGGTGAGTTCACCCCGCCGCCGCCCGGCACCACGCCGACGCCGTTCCTGAGCGACGACGGGTTCGTCACGTTCGAGACCACCACCGAGTTCGCGAACGCCCAGCAGGTCACGGTGTGGGCGAACTGGGCTCCCGGCGGAAGCTGGCTGCGCGTCCCGCTCGCCAAGGCGGGGGACCGCTGGCGCGGCACCGTCGGCCCGCTGGAGCCGTGGTTCTACCACTACCGGCTGATCGTGGACGGCACCGCGGTCAAGGACACCTCCAACCCGACGAAGGTCACCTCCGAGCCCACCTGGAGCACGTTCCTCATCGAGGGCGAGCGTTCCAGGCTGCTCACCGACGTGCCCGAGGGCAAGGGTGGCAAGGTCGAGGAGCTGACCTACCACAGCAACGTCGTGAACCAGGAGCGGACCTCGCTGGTGTGGACTCCGCCGGGCTACGACCCCGACCGCGCGGAGCCGTACCCGGTGTTCTTCCTCCAGCACGGCGGCGGCCAGAGCTACACCGACTGGACCGAGATGGGCCGGGCCAAGCAGATCCTCGACCGTCACTTCCTGGACGGCAACCTCGTCCCGATGGTCGTGGTGATGAGCAACGGCAACGTCCCGGACTTCAACGCCGAGCTGCTGGAGAACGTCGTCCCGGCGGTCCAGGCCCGCTACAACGTCTCCGACGACCCGTCCCAGCAGGCCCTCGCCGGCCTGTCGATGGGCGGCGGCCAGACGTACGGCGTGCTCAAGGCGCATCCCGGCAGGTTCGCCTACATCGGGGTGTTCTCGGCCGGGTTCGGCAGCGCCGAGGGCGTCGACGCCGAGGCGATCAACCGCGGCACCAAGATGCTGCGGCTGTACATCGGCGACCAGACGGACTTCGTCTACCCGTCGTTCCAGGACACCCTGGCCACGCTGGACCGGCTCGGCATCCGCTACGAGTTCGACGGCGTGACCCCCGGCCCGCACGGCTGGGACGTCTGGCAGAAGAACCTCATCGATCTGGCACCACGCCTGTTCAAGCGCTGAGCACGGCGTCCCGGCCGGGCAGTGACCGGCCGGGATCGTGTTAGCGCTCACACGAGGACCGGCGAAGGACGGGGCACGGACGCCATTCGTGCCCCGTCCACGCCGATCACTCCGCCCCACCGGTGGCGCACCACCCCCGCGTGCGCCGCGATCGCAAGGAAACACACATGAAGAAGACACGGCTCTCCACTGCGGCGATCATGCTCGCCGCCGCGACCGCACTCGCGGGCTGCGCCCCCGACCTCGGTGGCGGCACGGGCACGAACGGCACCGACGGCACCAACGGCGCGACCGCCGCAAGCGGCGGCGACAGCGCGAGCAACTGCACCAACACCATCCCCAAGAAGGACCTGCCGGTCGTCACGATGTGGGGCTGGTACCCGAACATGCAGCTCGTCGTCGACAACTTCAACAAGCAGAACAGCGAGGTGCAGGTCTGCTGGACCAACGTCGGCCAGGGCAGCGACGAGTACGACAAGTTCCAGACGGCCATCGCGGCGGGCACCGGGGCACCCGACGTGATCATGATCGAGATGGACCGCATCCCGACCTTCCAGATCCAGAACGCGCTCGTCGACATCAAGCAGTACGGCTACGAGTCCGTCAAGGACAACTACAGCGAGGGCGCGTGGAAGGACGTCTCGGTCGGTGACGCGATCTACGGCGTGCCGGTGGACGGCGGCCCGGTCGCGATGATCTACCGGAAGGACATCTTCGACAAGTACGACATCAAGCCGCCGAAGACCTGGGCCGAGTACGAGCAGGCCGCCCAGAAGGTCAAGGACGCGGGCGGCCCGGCGTTCGGCGACTTCGCCGCCAACGTCTCGGCGCTCACCATGGCGCTGCAGATCCAGAAGGGCGCCAAGCCGTTCACCTACGACCCGGCGCAGAAGGACACGATCGGCATCAAGCTGAACGACCAGGCGTCCAAGGACGTGCTCGAATACTGGGGGCGGCTGGCGAAGAAGGGCCTGGTCGGCACGCAGGACCAGTTCACGCCCGAGTACATCTCCGGCGTCATCAACGGCAAGTACGCCACCTACATCTCGGCGGCCTGGGCGCCCGGCTACCTCACCGGCGCCGGCGTCGGCAAGGGCGAGGACACCGGCAAGTTCGCCGTCGCGCCGCTGCCACAGTGGGACCCCGACAACCCGGTGCAGGTGAACTGGGGCGGCTCGGCCTTCTCGGTGACCAGCCAGGCCAAGAACCCCGAGCTGGCGGCGAAGGTCGCCTACGGGCTCTACGCCGACAACGAGTCGCTCACCGACGGCTGGACCAACCAGATCATCTTCCCGCTGAACCTCAAGGCGCTGAAGGACCCCGCGTTCGAGGAGCTGAAGGTCGAGTTCTTCGACGGCCAGCAGGCCAACAAGGAAGTGTACGTCCCGGCGGCCAACGCCTATCAGGGCATGACGTACGCGCCGTTCGGCCAGTACTACTTCGACGCCATGACCAAGCAGGTCAGCGCGCTCATCGACGGCTCCGTCACCGCATCGGAGGCCGCCGACAAGCTGCAGGAGGACGTCACCCGCTACGCCAAGGAGCAGGGCTTCACCGTCCAGTGACGCCACGCCGTGGGACCGGCCGCCGCCCGAGCGTGGCGGCAGGCCCGCATACGACCCCCTGAGCAAGACCGTTCCCGGAGCCAGAAATGACCCTAACGATGGAGAAGAGTGCGCCACGCACGCAGGGCAGGAAATCGAGCAGTCGCGGTAAGGTGCGCCTTCGCGAGCATCTGATGGGGTGGCTCTTCGTAGGGCCGTTCGGGCTCGTCTTCCTGGCGCTGCTCATCGCGCCACTGGCGTACGCGCTGTATCTCAGCCTGTTCCAGAAAAGGCTGATCGGCGGCACCAGTTTCGTTTTCCTCGACAATTACGTAAAGGCGTTCACCGACCCGAGCTTCCTCTCCGGCACCTGGTTCGTCATCCGCTTCTCGCTGGTCTCGATTCCGCTGCAGATCATCGTCGCGCTGGTGCTGGCCCTGATCCTCGACTCGGTCACGTCGCTGTTCGCCCGCTTCTCGCGCCTGATGATCTTCCTGCCGTACGCGATCCCCACGGTGATCGGCGCGGTCATGTGGGGCTTCCTCTACAGCAAGAGCTTCGGGCCGCTGACCGACATCTTCGGCCTGTTCGGCGCGACCGCCCCCGACTTCCTCAGCAGCAACCTGATCTTCTACGGCCTGGTCAACATCGTCACCTGGCAGTGGGCCGGCTACTACATGATCATCCTGTACGCGGCGCTGCAGGGTATCGACCCGGCACTCTACGAGGCCGCCCGCATGGACGGCGCCAGCGGCTGGCAGATCGCGCTGCGCATCAAGATCCCGATGATCGCGCCCGCGCTGCTGCTGATCCTCGTCTTCTCCCTCATCGGCACCCTGCAGTTCTTCAACGAGCCGCAGATCCTGCGCTCGCTCGCGGCCGGCGCCATCGGCCCCGACTTCACCCCCAACATGTACGCCTACCAGCAGGCCTTCGGCCTGGCGAACTTCACCTACGGATCGGCGATCTCCTTCGCCCTCGGCGGCGTCGTCTTCGCCGGCGTCTACGCCTTCCTGTTCTTCACCCGCAAGCGGAGGAGCTTCCTGTGACCACCGCCAGCACGCGCACCGGCCGCCGGCCGAACCGCAACCTCCCCCTGCACCTGCTGCTCGCCTTCCTGGTCGTGTACTTCCTCGTGCCGTTCTGGTGGGTGATCGTCAACAGCTCAAAGGACGCGGCGGGCCTGTTCGGCGGCGGCAACACCCTGTGGTTCGCCGAGAACATCGACTACATCGGCAACCTGCAGCAGCTGTTCACCTACGACAACGGCATCTACGGCAGGTGGATACTCAACTCCACCCTCTACGCGCTGGCCGGCGGCATCGGCGCGACGATCCTGGCCGTCATGGCGGGCTACGGGTTCGCCAAATACCGCTTCATCGGGCGGCGCTTCAGCTTCTCCCTCGTGCTGGGCGCGCTCATGGTCCCGGCCACGGCGCTGGTGATCCCGACGTTCATGATGTTCTCCCAGGCCGGGCTGACCAACACCATCTGGGCGGTCATCCTGCCGTCGCTGCTCAACCCGTTCGGCGTCTACCTCATGCATGTGTACGCGCGCGACGCGGTCCCTGACGAGATCCTCGACGCGGCACGCTCCGACGGCGCGGGCGAGATCCGCACGTTCCTCCAGGTCGCGTTCCCGCTGATGCGGCCCGCGGTGGTCACCGTGCTGCTGCTGTCGGCCGTGGCCTCGTGGAACAACTACTTCCTGCCGCTCGCCATGCTGTCGGACAACCGGCTCTTCCCCGTCACCGTCGGGCTCGGCCTCTGGCAGGGCATCGCCTCGGCCAACAACGCCGGCACCACCTCGCTGTGGAGCCTCATCATCCTCGGCGCGCTGGTGTCGATCATCCCGCTCATCATCTCCTTCTTCGTGCTGCAGCGGCACTGGCGCGGCGGGCTCTCCGTCGGCGGCCTCCGGTAGCGGCCGGGGCTTGTGCGCGGCGGCGCCGCGTGGCAAATGGGGGCATTGCCACGCGGCAGACCCGCCGGTACCGCAGCGAGTTCGGTGGCGTCCGGTGGAGCCCCGGCGTACGGCCCGGCGAGTCGTCCTGGAACTACGGCGAGCGCCCCCGCGGGCTGCGAGGAACGTCCCGCCGCGATCGAACAGGCGCACCGTCCGGCTGTGAGCTGAGCGCCGCCTCGCGCTCGCTCGCACGCCGGCCCGGCGCGGGGCCGCTCCGCCTTCCCGCGCGGGGAACCGCGAGCTGAGCGGTCGCCCGCGCCGTTCGCCGTCGGCCGGTGCGGGTGACCGGACCGGCCGCGGCCGCGACGTGGCGACGTGGCGACTCAGTGTGTCGATCTCGTGGCCGAGATCGTGCATGGTGGCTTGGCAGGGGGAAGAGACTGGTGGTGGAATCCAGGTCCGCTCAGGAGAATGCCATGACCAAGCCCGCCGAGCCGCGCGACCCCGGCAGCCGGAAGCACCGCTCCGATGAGCCGCGCCGCGTCCAGGTGCTGCTGTCGCCCGCCAACGTGTGGCGGGTCGGGTTCGCCGTCGTCGCGGTCGCCGTCGTGGTGTACCTCATCAGGTTCATCCTCACCGACGCCGGATCGCTCGTCATCGTCGTCGTGATGGCCTGGTTCCTGTCGCTCGCCATGGAGCCCGCCGTGGGCCGGCTGTCACGGCACATGCGCCGCGGGGCCGCGGCCGTCCTCGTGATGGCCGGCATCGCAGTGCTCGCGGGCCTCTTCCTCTACCTGTTCGGCAACCTGTTCGTCGAGCAGGCCGCGCTGCTCGTACAGGCGCTGCCCGACGTCGTCACCGGCGCCATCGACTGGATCAACGGAAGATTCGGCACCCGCTACGACATCGATACCATCCTCAGCTCCATCAACCTCACCCCGCAGCAGGCCGCCACCTACGCGCAAGACCTGGTGGGCGGCGTGCTCGGGCTGCTCGGCACGATCACCGCGGCGGTGTTCAACACCTTCGCGCTGCTGCTGCTCACGTTCTACTTCTCCGCCGACGGGCCCCGGCTGCGGCGCTGGCTCGCCCAGCTCCTGCCCGGCCGCGTCCAGCAGGTCTTCATCACGATCTGGGACGTGTCGCTGGTCAAGACCGGCGGCTACGTCTCCGCCAGGCTCATCCTGGCGGCGATCAACGCCTTCTGCTCGACCCTGGTGTTCATGCTGATCGGCCTGCCGTCGTGGCTGGCGCTCGGCGTGTGGACGGGCGTGGTGGCCCAGTTCGTGCCCACGATCGGCACGTACATCGCGATCGCGCTGCCCACCGTCGTCGGCCTCGTCTCGCCCCGGCCCTGGGTCGGGCTCGCGGCGCTGGCCTGGGGGATCCTCTACCAGCAGGTGGAGAACCTGACGCTGGAGCCGCGCATCAGCGGCCGGTCGGTGAACATGCATCCCGGGGTCGCGTTCGCGGGCGTGCTGCTGGGGGCGCAGCTGTTCGGGGCGGTGGGCGCGCTGCTGGCGGTGCCGGTGCTGGCCATGCTGCTGTCGCTGGTGGACACGTTCGTGGCGCGCAAGGAGATGATGCCGCTCATGCCCGAGGTGCCGGAGGCGTACCTGGCCGAGGACGAGGGCCCCGCCGACGCACCGCCCGGCCCCGAACCGGACGAGGAGAAGCCGGAGACGCCGGGGGAGGGCGACGCGGACCCGGCGAAGACGCCCGAGGCGGAGCGTCCGGCCTCCAAGGAGGGGCGTCCGGCCTCCGGGGCGGGGCGTGCGGCACCTGAGGCGGCTGAGGGTGAGCGGCCCTCCGTCGGGTCTACGCCTCCCCGGCCGCCTGGGAGCGCTGCTTGAGCTCCGCCTCGTACACGTGCCGCCGCCCGCCCGTGAGCCGGTCCCGCACCTGCTTCTCGATGTCGCGGAACACGGCGTAGTAGTAGTCGTCGTACGTCTCCACGACCTGGAACGTCCAGTGGCCCGGCAGGACGTCGCGGCCGACCAGCTCGGTCTGCAGGAGTTTGGCCAGCTCGTCGTGCCCGCCCTCGCGCAGCAGCTTCACGGCCTTGTGCAACGTCGCGTGGGCGGAGCCGGTGAGCTGGTGGAACGAGTACAGGTGCCCCCGTGCGCGCTCGACCGTCTCCAGCGCCTCCGACACCATCCCGGCGGCGCGTACCGCCTGGTCATCCGCCCCCTCGGGGCGGCGGTGCTCCTGATCGGGTGTGTATCCCATGCACTCTGCGTTACCCGATGTCGCGGGGAGGATGCGCGCGGGTTCGCGATCGTACGGGCGCTGCGGCCCTTGTGCCGGGACCGGTCCCGGCGGGTGATCCCTAAGATGGGCGATCTCGGCTCAGAAAGGATGACCGATGCCGGGCAAGACGAGCGTGGCGCCGCGTACCGCCGCCCGTGCCGTGCGCTCAGCCATCGCGCTGCCGTTCCTCCTGCTGCTCGCCGTCTGTGCGCCGGCCGTCTCGGCGAGCGCCTCACCCGCGCCATCGCCGTCGGGCTCTCCAGGCCCCGAGGTGTACGAACAGCCGGTCCTGGTGCACAGGAAGGACGGGAGCTTCGAGTGGATCAAACTCTATTCGGTGCGCCACAAGGAGACCGGCGAGTTCGTCATCATCGATTCTCAAGGCAAGGACTATGAGGATCTCGACGACTTCCGCGCCAACAACGACCTCTTCACCGAGGAAGACAAGATCACCATCCCCAGGAACTTCCCGACGCCTTCCGGCGGGAAGGACCTCCAGCTCATCACGGTCCCCGGGCACACCTCGAACGCCGGGACGTGGTGGCTGGCCGGCGGCATCGCAGTCGCGGTGCTCGTTTCGATCGGGGTGATCGTGGCCGTGCGCGGGCGCGGGGAGAGCCGCTCGTACGACGCCTGGCTGGCGGGCCTGCCGGACGACCGCCGGGAGCAATCCCAGGACGGCGACCAGACGAGGACCGACTCCTGAGCGCCGGACCGACGTACCGACTCCTGAGCGCCGGACCGACGTCAGGCCGAGTCGCCGCTCACGTGCCGGACCGTGAACGGCGAGCATGACGGCGACGCGCCGCTCGTCGGCGCGGAGCTCGCGTTAAGGCGTCGCTGCCCTCCAACCCGCCGTCGATGGCGGCGGGAAAGGAGGCGCCGCCGGTCGCGGCAAGCGGTTCACGCGGGCTTGGGCAGGTCGTACGTGACGCCGGTGAGGCGCTCCGACAGCTCCCAGACGCGGCCGGCCGTGACCGCGTCGTACAGGGCGGGCTCGCGAGTGCGCCGGGTCGGCTCGCCGCGCATCTGCAGCGGCCAGTCGGGCACGATGTACGAGCCTCCGGGCAGGCCGGGCACGGTGGCCGCGTACAGGGAGGTCTTCGCCCCCTCCTCGGGCGGCCGGAACGCGATGCGCTCGGCCAGCCGCATGGTGGCCAGATACAGCTTGCCGCGGGCGGCGTTGGCGCCGCCGGTCATCACGTTCGTCCTGGTGAAACCGGGCTCGACACCCATGCTGCGCAGCTTCAGCCCGGCGGCCTCGGCCCGGCGCTGCAGCTCCATGGCGAAGTAGAGCACGGCCCGCTTGGTCCGCCCGTAGTGGAAGGCCGCGCGGTAGGAGCGTTCTGCGTTGAGGTTGTCCAGGTCGAAGCGGACCAGCCGGTGCGCCATGCTGCTCACCGAGATCACCCGCGCGGCGGGCGCGGCCCGCAGGTGCGGCAGCAGCAGCCCGGTCAGCGCGAACGGCCCCAGATGGTTGACGCCGAACTGCGACTCGAACCCGTCGGCGGTCCGTGCGAACGGCACCGCCGCGATGCCCGCGTTGTTGATCAGCAGGTCGAGCCGGTCGTGGTCCCACCCGGCGGCGAACTCGCGTACGGACGCCAGGCTCGCCAGGTCCACCTGCCGCAGCTCCAGCCGCGCGTCGGGAACCTCCGCGCGCATCCTGTCCAGCGCGTTCTTGCCGCGCTCGGGATCGCGGCAGGCCAGCACGACGTGCGCGCCGCGCCGGCTCAGCTCGCGCGCCGTGACGTACCCGATGCCGCTGTTGGCACCGGTGACAACCACGATCTTGTCAGATTGGTCGGGTATATCGGTCAAGCTCCAAGAGCGGGGGGTGCCCATGCTCGTCACCTCACGGGGGGTTCCGGTACGTACGACAGAGCATGCCCGATTTGATCATCCGGAAGCCATGATCTCGGGCGGCGGGCCGAAACGAGGCTTCGTATCAGGACGCCGGGGTGGTCCTGATACGAAGCCACTCGTCACGGGAGGATCGGGGTCCACTCCTTCAGCAAGGCGATGTCGTACGCGTCCACCGCCGTGTACGGGTCGCGATCCAGGATCTCGCGCAACTCCGCCTCGTCCTCGACCTCGTAGATGTGCATCGCGCCCTTGTCGTCGGCCCACGGCCCCGCGGTGACCAGCCGGCCCTGCTCGAGCAGTGCCTGAAGGTGCTCCCGGTGGGCCGGGCGCACCTTCAGGCGGTCGTCCTCGTTCTTGAACTCGAGCAACAGTACAAATCTCGCCATGGGCGTCACATTAGTACCAAGACGATCTTTCGGGTGTCCCGCTACCAGGTCTTGCCGGCCTGCTCGCGTATCGCCCGGTTGATCCGGTTGAAGCAGTTGGTCAGGCGATGTGCAGGATGATCGACGAGAGCTGGTCCTCGTCGAAGTACGCGGCCGCGGCGTCCCAGATCTCGTCGGTCACTCCGGCGCGCCGTCCTGGATGCGGGTGGCCGCCTCCGTGAACGCGAGCGCCGCACGCTCGGCGCCGGTGTAGAACGGCGTCTCGCGCCAGGCCACCAGGCTGTGCAGCCGCTCGTCGGTCTCCCCGTGCTTCTTGGCGGAGGCGACCCCGGCGTACACGCAGGGGCTGCAGCCGTTGATCTGGCTGGCGCGCAGGTGCACCAGCTCCAGGAGGCGGGGATCGACGCCGCCCGAGTGGACGGCCTTATAGAGGTGCCCGACGGCGGTGGTCACGTCCGGGTTCGACGGCCGGTTCATCCGTGCTTGCATGGGTCGTGCTCCTTCATCGGTTACCTGTGCCCTTGCGGGCTCGTCATCCCCATGACGGAGCGGATGCGAGGAAGGTAACGACATGTCCCAGACCGGCCCGGTGACGTCGGGGGCTTCGGCGGCTTCGGCGGCTTCGGTGGCTGCGGCGTTCGAGGCGCAGCGCGACCGGCTGCACGCGGTCGCGTACCGCATGCTGGGCTCGCACGCCGACGCCGACGCCGAGGACGTGGTGCAGGAGGCGTGGCTGCACCGCGGTGGCCGCCGGCGCGCGCCGCCGCTGGACGGCTGGGGTCGCGGCGAGCCGGCCTGTGCTGGTGGACGGGCGGCCCGGGGTGGTGGCCTGGCGGGCGGACGGCAGGCCGCTGTCGCTGCTGGCGTTCAGCGTCGCCGGCGGGCGTATCACGGCCATCTCGATCGTGACGGATCCGGAACGGCTCGCGCGCCTGGACCTGCCGAAGCCGGCCTGATCCGCGTCGGGCGGTGCTTGCGCGCCCTTGCGCCGCGCCCAGTTGGTGGGCCTCCCGTGGCCTGGCTGTAGTGGATGGTGCCGTTCGGGGCGCGGGCGGCGGTGGCTCGGCGGCGGGCGGTTGCGGCGTGTCCAGTGCCTCGGGAGTAGCCGCGCCGATTTTCCCGATATTTACGGTATTTGAGGATATTCGGGCGGGCTCTTATATGGCGACGGCGCGTGCACAATTGCGTCGTACATTCCCGGCGGTCGAATCGCCTGCGGCGCGGGGGTGCCGATCGGTAAACTCCAGCGATTACCTGCGGATAATCGCCCGTTTGCTCGCCGATACAGCCGGCGCGTTTCGCAGTCGACCTGCCATGTGAAGAAGCTGTGGCCGTGCCGTTCACCCGGGCCGGCCGTGCGAACGTCTGGAGGATGCCGTGAGTGTTCGTCCCGTGCACACGGTGGAGGTCCCGGTGAGCGACGACGGCGGCGACGTGGTGCGCGTCCAGATCAGGGAAGTGGACGAGGGGCTCGTGCGGGTGGGCCGGGGCGACGGCGCCGTGACGCGGGCGGGGCGCTCGCTCGGCCGCATGCTGGACACTGTACGTCCCGTCGCCGAAAGCTTCGTCACACGCTTCAAAGAGCTTGAGAACGCGCCGGACGAGATGGTGCTGGAATTCGGGGTGTCGTTGTCGGCCGAGGCGGACGTGGTCATCGCGAGCACCGCAAGCGAGGCGAACTTCTCGGTGAGCCTGACGTGGAAGCGCCCCGAGCGGCCGGAGGCGTCCGAGCGGTGACGGAGACGGCGCGGGCGTGGTCGGGCAGCCTGTACGACACCTTGGCCGCGGGCATCGTCCAGGTCAGAGCCGCCTCCTTGGGAGGAGCGGGCTTCCTCATCGCCCCCGACCTGGTGCTGACCTGCGCCCACGTGGTGTCGGACGCGCTGGGCCGGCCCCGCGACGACAAGGTTGCGGCGGGCACGCCGGTCAGGGTGGAGCTGCCGCTCGCCGAGCCCCCGCCGGACGGCGGCCCCCGCACCGGATGGCCTGCCTCGGTCGAGACCTGAGTGCCGGTCAGAGCCGAACGGACCGGCGACCTCGCCGTGCTCCGCCTGCGGGAGCCCATCCCCGGGGCCCGCCCGCTGCCGATGGCCGAGGCCGACGGCGTACGCGGCGGGCGCGCACGCGTGGTGGGCTTCCCGCGCGACGCGCCCGGCGGCACCTGGTTCGAGGGCAGGCTCGGCGGCCCCACCGGTGAGGGCTGGATCGAGCTGTCCAGGGCCGACGGGCAGACCGCGCACGTCCGGCCCGGCTTCAGCGGCAGCCCCGTCTGGGACGACACCCTCAACGCGGTGGTCGGGCTCGTGGTGGCCGCGCAGCCGGTGGGGGAGGCGCAGCAGGCGTACGCGCTGCGTACCAGGACCATCGTGCGCGAGATCCCCGCGCTCGGCCCGGTCATCCGCCCGCGCTCGCCCTTCCGGGGGCTGAAGCCGTACCAGGAGGGCGACGCTGAGGTGTTCTTCGGCCGCGAGGACGACATCACCGCCGTCGTCGCCGCCCTGTACGCCTCCCGCACGGTGACCGTCTACGGCCCGTCGGGCTGCGGCAAATCCTCGCTGGCTCGGGCGGGCGTGGTGCCTCGCATCCGGGCGGACGGGCACGAGGCGCTGGTCTTCAACGCCGGGGACATCTCCTCGATAAGGTTCGTGCTGGCCACCGAGCTGCACGAGGCATGTGGCCGCTCGTACGGCGTGGACAAGATCGAAAGCTGGCTGCGGGACCACGGGCTCGGCGACACCCTGCACCGCGTCCGCCGGGACGCGACCGGCGACCTCGTCATCGTCCTCGACCAGGCCGAGGCGCTGCTCAACCGCACCCCCGCCGAGATCGACGAACTGGTCGACGTGCTGTTCACGCGCTTGAGCGGCGTGCGGGTGCTCGTCACACTCCGCTCCGACCTGGTGGACGCGGTGCTGCGCCACCCCAAGCTGGGCCCGGCGCTGCTCGGCGGACGTACGGTGCCGCTCGCCCCCATGACAGCGGGTCAGCTCGAAGAGGTGATCACCAAGCCGGTGGAGCGGCTCCCTGCGGTGTCGTACGAGCCGGGTCTGGTCCGCCGCATGCTGGACGACGCCGGTGACGAGCCGGGCATCCTGCCGCTTTTGGGGTTCGTGCTCGAGCAGCTATGGGAACGCCAGGACGGCGGCCACTTGCGCAACGCGGCGTACGAAGAGCTCGGCCGGGTCTCCGGCGCGCTGGAGCAACACGCGGACGAAACGTGGAAGCGTCTCTTCGCCGGCCGCCAGGAACGCGAGAGGGCGGCGCGCCGGCTGCTCACCAGGCTCGTACGGATGCTGCCCGACGGCGGCATCCTGCTCCGCCGCAGGCTCACCCGTGACGAGGTGGACGACCAGCAGTGGCGGATAGCGACCGAGCTGGCCGAAGCGCGGCTGCTGGTGCTGCACGGCGGCGAGGGCGAGCAGGAGAGCGCCGAACTCGCCCACGAGGCCCTGATCACCGCCTGGCCCGCCCTGCGCGACCAGGTGGAGAAGGACCGGCGCTTCCTGGCCGGGCAGGCGGAGCTGGAGCAGGACCTGCGGCGGCACGAGCGCGGCGGCCCGCTGCTCACCGGTGCGCAGCTCGCGGCGGTCGAGCAGTGGTCGGCCGGGCGCGAAGGGGATCTGACGGAGGAGCAGCGGCGCTTCATCGCCATGTCACAAAAACGGGATCGGGCGGATAAGCGGCGCGGTCGTCTCCTGCGGACCGCAGTGGCGGCTGCGGTCGCGCTGATCGCGGGCCTGGCCACCTTCGGTGTTACTCAGAGCCAGGCCACCGCGGAGCGGGAGAAGGAGAACACCTCTCGCATACTGGCGAGTTCCATCGAGGGCTTGCTGGAGAGCGATCCGGGGCTGGCAGCCCTGGCGGCCGTCGCCGCCTATCGGGTCGCTCCCACTCAGGAGGCGGTGAACGCCCTGTTGCAGCGATACGAAGCGTTGAACGACGCGGCCTGGATGCTCTCCGGTTTCCAGGGCGAAATCATGAACATGGCGATGAGCGCCGACGGCTCCGCGCTGTTCGGCGTTTCCAAGGGCGGTCGGGGGACGATGTTCCATCGGCAGGCCGGTGGGAAGGTGCTGCGAAAGCACCTCGGGCTCCCAGGAAACGCGACTTTCCCGCTGATCAGCGGGGATGCCCGGCGCATCGCGTACACGCTAGACGGTAGCGACTCGATGTACTGGCACGACGTGCGCTACACCGAGCGCGACATCGTCCTAGGACCGGCGCAGCGGCTGCCCGGCGCCGCGCTGCGGAAGTTCACCCTCGGAGGACGGGACGGCGGCCACAACGTCGTCTCCTTCTCGCCGGGCGCACGGCGGATCGCGACGGCGGCCTTCGGAGGCCAGGTGCGGGTGTGGGACTTAGTGACGCGGCGGCTCCAGAACCCGCCGAAACGGCTGCCGAAGCTGCGGCAGGTCTGGTTCGGTCCCGACGAGCACACGTTAGTGGGCACGCTGCTGACTGATGATGAGCCTTGGTGAGGATCGATCTGCGCACCGGAGCCGTGTGGAAGTTTGAACGTGACGTGCACGCGTTGCTGTCGCCGAGGGTCGACATCTCGGCGGACGGCAGCGTCGCGGTCGTGTGCAGGAAACCAGCCGAAAAAGCCGTCTATCGGGTCTTCCGCGTCGCGGATGGCCGGGAGCTGACCCGCTACGTTTCTACCGCCAGGTACAGCGTGTGCCACGACCCTGCCATGTCGGCGACCGGTGATCGCATCGCCGTCAACGAGGGGAGCGGCACCTGGGTGATCGTCGGCGATAGAGCGAGCACGCCGCCACAACGATTCACCGGGCCAGACATTACCTCCATCGGTAAGATAGGGCCGCTCCTCGGCACGCCCGAGGAGCCCGTCGTGGTCCAGCGCGGCCAAGCCGACGTGAGAGGGTGGCGGTTGCACGGCGATGCCGGGCTTGGCGCGTTCAACCCGCCGGTGCTCCTCAGAGGCGGTCAAGCAGCTGTGTTCCGGACGGGGAAGAGAGGCGGGAAGATCGCGGACCGTCTGGTCGTCGCGGAGGTCGAAGGCAAGGGGAGAACGCTCGGTTCGGCGCCCATCCCTCCCGTGCCCTCCGACGCGAACCACCTACTCGCCACCAACCGGAGCCAGACGCTGGTGGCCGACGTGTCCGGCTCGAACAAGATCACCGTCTACACCCTGCCTGACCTGCGCGAGGTGAGCACGTTCACTGCTCGCCTACCTTCACGCGACTCGACGGGGAGCCAGCCAGAGGTGAACCTCGTCTTCCTGTCTGACGACGAGATCGTGACGGTCTCCGGCACCGTGGTCGAGCATTGGAACGCTCGCGACGGTCGGCGCATATCCGAACCTATCGACCTGCGTGGCGTGTTCGCAGGCGGGCTGGCGCTCAATGACTTCCAGGTACTGCGGCACTTCAAGCCCGGGTATATACAGGTTGCGCACAGGACCAGCCACAGCCTGCACGCAGTGAGTCTGGCGACCGGTAAGGAGGAGCCGAACCTGCGCATACGGCTGGGAGACGACATGGTCACCGCGATGGTGGAGCCTAGCGGGCGCTATGCCATGGTGCTGACGCGCGGTTCGGTGATCGAGCTGTGGGCGGTGGCCGATCGCCAGAACCCTCGGAAAATCTACGGCGGGCTCGGACCCCTGGCGCCCGAAAGTTCCCAGGTGGGGAGGATGGAGGAGGACGGTGACGGCAACCCCGGCTTCTTTCTGACGTTTGGACGTTTCGTCCACTTCTTGCGCTTGACCGGCTCGGGCGAGGTGAACGTGGAGGCCTACTCCTTTTCTGGCCAGCAGAAGTTCATGGCGGCGGCCGACGAAGGCAGAACGTTGCTGCGTGATCGCGGCGAGTTCGCCGATGTGCTCCGGGTCGATCCGGAGCTGTGGGCCTCGCGGCTCTGCGCCATCCTCGGACGTGACCTTGACGCCGAGGAGCGGCGCGGCCTGCCTCGAGACGTACCGGAAACCGTCTGCCCATCCGCCTGACCGCTCAGCGTGAGCGTACGGCGGCCTCCAGCACCTCCTCCACGGACCTCGCAGGACGTCCGAGCGCGGACTCCAGTGCCGGGCTGGTGACGTCGAACTCCCCCTTACGCGATGCCAGGAACATGGTCAACAGGAACGCGGCGGCCGGTCTGGGCATGCCGTCGGCGACCATCGCCGCCACCCACTCCTCATCCTCCATGACGACCCGCTCGATGGTCCTGCCGGTGATGCGGCTGAGGATGGCGGCGACGCCGGCGAAGTCGAGCGTGCGGGGAGCGGTCAGCGGCGGCGTGACGCCGTCGAACACGCCGTCTTCGGTCAGCGCGAGGACGGCGGCCTCCGCCAGGTCCTCGTGGGAGGTCCAGGACACCGGGCCGTCCAGCGGCGCGGCCAGCCTGCCGGTCTCGATGGCCGCCTCGAGGAAGAGTTCCAGCGTGGAGGCGTAGAAGCCGTTGCGCAGGGCGGTGTAGGGGATGCCGAGCCGCCGCAGGTGCTCCTCGGTGGCCGCGTGCACGGGCTGCGGCGCGAAGAGCGAGGCCGGGGAGGCGGCCTGGTGGCTGGTGTAGAGGACCCGCCGCGCGCCCGCTGCGCGGGCCGCGTCGATCGCGGCGATGTTGGCGGCCGTGGCGGCCTCTCCCCGGATGGAGGCGGAGATGACCAGGACCCGCTCGGCGCCCTCGAAGGCGAGCTTGAGCGTGTCCGGCTCGGTGAAGTCTCCGGCCCGTACGCGTACGCCGCGCTCGGCGAGGGCGGCGGCCTTGGTCACGTCGCGGACGCTGATCCCGACCTTTTCGGCGGGCACGCGCTCAAGCAGGCGGTCGAGGATCAGCGAGCCGAGACGGCCGGTGGCTCCGGTGACGATCAGCATGGGTTGGCTCCAGTCTGCACGGGATGGTCTAGGTGGAACGCCTCTAACGTTAGCACTGATACTAACGTTGTTACTGCCGTTGTTATCGAAACCGGCTGAAGGCTTGCTCTCAACGCGATGGCGCTGGGAGTACCATCGTTCACATGGCGCAGATCCAACAGCGGCGTGACCTCACCCGCGAGCGCATCGTGACGACCGCGGCCCGCCTGCTGACCGAGCAAGGGCCCGCCGCGGTCACCACCCGCCGCGTCGCCCAGGAAGCCGGATTGCAGCCCCCGGCCCTCTACCGCTTCTTCCCCGACAAGGACGCCCTGCTGGACGCCGCCGTCGAGCACGTCTTCGCCGAGCACGTGGCGCGCAAACGAGCCACCGCGCCCACCGGCGACCCGGTGGCCGACCTGCGCGCCGGCTGGGACACCCAGATCGGCTTCGGCCTCGACCACCCCCACGTCTTCAGCCTGCTGCTCGCCCGCCCGCGCGACACCCCGGCCCAGGCCGAGGGCCTGCGCATGCTGGCCGAGCTGGTGCACAGGATCGCCGTCGCCGGCAGGCTCAAGGTGAGCGAGGAACGCGCGGTCAACCTCATCCACGCGGCCGGCATCGGCACCGTCCACACGCTGCTGACGCTGCCGCCGGACCAGAAGGACCCGCGCCTGGCCGACGCCGCCTTCGACGCGGTCGCCCGCGCCATACTCACCGACGACACCGCCCCCGCCGAGGACCCCGCAGCCGTGATCGCCGCCTTCCGCACCCTGCTCCCCAGCCTGCCCACCCTCACCAGAGCCGAGGCCGCCCTCCTCGACGAGTGGCTCCGGCGCTGAACCGTCAGCGGAGGGTGGTCGCTCACGGTTCCAGGACCCAGCGGGCGAAGTCGGTCGGGAGGACGTTGCTGCCGCACAGGACGGTGGTGACGCGGCGGCCGGTGAAGCGGGCGGGGTGTTCCATGACGGCGGCGATGCCGAGGGCGGCCGAGGGTTCGGTGACCAGGCCGGCATGCTCGTACACGGCCCGCATGCCGGCCTTGATCGCGTCCTCGCCGACGAGCAGCACGTCGTCCATGACCACGAGCAGATCGTCCAGGACCTCCGGGATCGGGCAGCGGCCGGCGACGCCGTCGGCGATCGTGTCGATGCGGTCGGTCTCGACGACGGTACGGCGCTGCCACGACAGGGCCATCGCGGGCGCGCCGGTCGGCTGGATGCCGATCACCTCCGCGCCCGGGGCGAGCGCGTGTACGGCGGAGCCGACGCCGCCGGCCAGCGCGCCGCCGCCCAGAGCGACGAGCACGACGTCGAGGTCCGGGTCGTCGCGGACGAGTTCGGGGCCGATCGTCGCGGCTCCCTCGCAGGTGGCCAGGTCGAGGCTGTCCTCCACGTGGTACGCGCCCTCGGCCTCGGAGAGCTCGCGGGCCAGCAGGCGGGCGTCCTCGATGTCCTGGCCATGGAGCCGGAGGTCGGCGCCGAGTGCGGTGATCTGGGCGAGTTTGAGCGGGTTCGCGGTGGTGGCGGCCACCACGGTGACGTCGATGCCCCGGCGCGCGCCGCTGTAGGCCAGCGCCTGGCCGAGGTTGCCGGCGCTCGCGCACACCATGCGGGACGCGCCCCGCGCGGCGGCCTCGGCGGCGACGGTCTCGGTGCCGCGTCCCTTGAAGCTGCGTACCGGATTGAGCGTCTCGACCTCCAGCGTGATCGAGGAGCCGAGCGCCCGGCCCGGAGACGGGCACGGCATGGCCGGCGTGTCCAGGAACACCGGATCGATGGCGGCGGCTGCGGCGCGAATGCGGTCGAGCCGGAGCCGGACATGATCGAGACCGCTCATGGTCGCGAAGCCTGTCACGGAACGGCCCCGTACGGCGGCGTTCGTGACGGCGAATCACGCGTTGTGTGATGGAACGGTGACAACGCGGCCCACCCGCCGATCGGCCTGCTTGCCTGAGGGGCATGCGACTCATTCCCCACCCCCTGTCACGCCCGATCGGCGCCCTGGTCCTCGCCGTGGTGGCCGGCGCCGCGCTCGGGGGCTGCGGCGCCTCCTCCTCCGCTGACGACCGGCCCGGTGTGCGCGTGCTCTGGACGGGCGACTCGATCGCCGGGGCAGAGGCCCCTGCCGTGCAGGCGGCGCTGGAGGCCGCAGGCGTGACGGTCGAGAACGCCACCTCCGACGGCGGCGGCAACCTCGTCCCCGGCGACCACCCGGTCACCACCAAGGCGGCCGCCGAGGCGTGGAAGGCGCTCAAGGAGCGCATCGCGTCCTTCCGCCCGACGGTGATCGCCTACCAGATCACCACGTACGACTGGGGCACCGCCCGCCAGCAGCTCGCCGCCTACCGCAAGCTCGCCGAGACGGCCGAGGACGCCGGGGCCCGGCTGGTGCTGGTCTCCGCGCCGCCGTTCAAGATCGACGACTTCTACCGGCCGTACGCCGCCGCCATCAAGTCCGCGCCCGCCATGGCAGCCCAGGCCGCGGCGGGTCCGGGCGCCCGCTTCCTGGACGCCTCTGAGCTGTGGGGCACCGACTACGCCGCGGACAAGGCCCAGCGCAGCAAGGACGGCATTCACTCCTGCCAGCAGGGCTCGGCGGCCTTCGCCACGTGGTTCGCCAAGCGGCTGGGCGAGCTGGCCGGCTTCACCCCGGCCCCTCCCGCCGCGTGGGCCACCGGCCCGTGGACGGACGATGAGCGGTTCAGCAAGCTCGGCTGCTCCTGATGCGCGCCGGACGACGACTTCCAGGGCGTCTGACGCGGGCCGGACTGCGACGTCCGGGCCGTCTTATGCGGGTCGAGGGCGGCAGCGGTTCCGGCCACGACCGCCCCGTCTCCGCTGCCGGCGTAGAACGCCCCATCGCGTCCGCCTCCGGCGGTAAGCGCCCGGACGGCTCTGCCGCCGGCTGCGCGCCCGCTGCGGTGGGCGCTTCCGAGGGCGGGCGCGCGGCTCCGTCCGGCGCGCAGCCCGCCCCTCGCCGGGCCCACATCGCGGCGCTGGACGGGTTGCGCGGAATCGCGGTCATCGGGGTGCTGCTGTTCCACGCGGGCCACCTGAGCGGCGGGTTCCTCGGGGTCGATCTGTTCTTCGTGCTGTCCGGGTTCCTCATCACGGGCCTGCTGCTGCAGGAAAAGAGACGTCTCAACCTGGCGGCGTTCTGGAAGCGGAGGGCCCGCAGGTTGCTGCCCGCGCTGGCCGTCCTCATCGTGATGACTCCGCCGCTGGCCTGGGCGGCGGGCAGGACCGACCTGCTCAGGACGGCGCAGCAGGACACGCCGTGGGTGCTCGCCCAGGCGGTGAACTGGCACTACATCGCCGAGCGCATCGGCTACTGGAACGCCTCGGACACCCGCCCGTTCGCGCACCTGTGGAGCATCGCGGTCGAGTGGCAGTTCTACCTGGCCTGGCCGCTCATCGTCGCGCTGCTCGGCGGGAAACGGTGGCGGGTGGCGGTGGTGGCGCTCACGGGTGCGGTCGTGTCGCTCCTGCTGATGGTCAGGCTGGGGGCGGCGGTGGACACTACGCGCGCGTACGAGGGCACCGACACCCGCGCCTTCTCCGTGCTGCTGGGGGCGGCGGCCGCGACCATGCCCGTCCGCGAGGCCGTGGCCCGCCTGCCGCGCACGGCCGTGGACCTGACATGCGCGTTGCTGCTGGGCGGGCCGGCCGTCGCGTGGGCGGTGACGGCGGGGGAGGAGGCGCCGGGCCTGTTCCAGGGCGGCATGTTCGCCCACTCGCTGGCCTGCGCCGCGCTGATCGCGCTGCTGGCCGGAGCACCGGAGGGCCGCGCAGGGCTGGTCCTGGGCAGCGCGGTGCCGCGCAGGATCGGCGAGGTGTCGTACAGCCTGTACGTGTGGCATTGGCCGATCTACCTGCTGCTGCCCCGCCACGGCGGGCTGGACGGCTGGGCCTGGACGGCGGTCGCCGCCGGGCTGTCGCTGGCGGCTGCAGTAGTGTCGAAGGCCCTCGTCGAGGATCCGGTACGCCACCGCGCCCGCTGGACCACCGGCCGCCGCGGATGGGCGGCGCTGGCCGCAGCCGTCACGGTCGCGGCGGCGGCGTGGGCGGCGATCCCGCAGCCGCGGCCCGGCGCGGGGACCGTCGATGTGAGCAGGCTCGAAGAGTGAAAGGGGAACACATGCCGCGCATGCCCGGCCGCCTGGCGGCCGTCGCGGCGGTGGCGGCGCTCGCGGCCGGCTGCGGCATCACCGGCACCGGCGTACGCCCGGTGGGCGAGCCGGTCCAGGGCGGCCTGACCGGGGAGAGCGGGCGGCTGCTGCGCGTCTATTTCGTCACGCCCGAGGGCACCTGGCCGGTGTCGCGGCCCGTCGAGGCCGGCGACGGCGTGCAGGAGGCGGTGGACGCGCTGCTCGCCGGGCCCACCGCCGACGAGCGCGCCCGCGGCCTTGCCACGCGGGTGCCCGCGACGAAGGAGCAGGTCCGGGCGCGGACGTCCGGCGGGCGGGTCGAGCTGCGGCTGCCCTGGCTGGTGCGCGACCTGCCGCACCTCGCGGTGAGCCAGCTCGTCTGCACGGCCGCCGGAGGCGGCGGTCCGGTCGTGGAGGTGTACGAGCCGGGCATGGGGGACCGCGCGTGGGAGGTCCGCTGCGACGACCACGGCACGGCGGTCCCGGCCGGCGGAGAGGGGACGTCGTGACCCGCGTTCTGGTGATCGAGGACGACCCGGCCGTGCGCCGCGGCGTGGGCCTCGGCCTGCGCCATCAGGGGCACGAGACGCTGCTGGTCGCCACCGGCGAAGACGGGCTGGCGGAGCTGGTGGCGAGCGCGCCCGACATCGTGCTGCTCGACCTCATGCTGCCCGGTATGAGCGGGCTGGAGACGTGCCGCCGCATCCGCGCGTTCAGCCAGGTGCCGATCGTGATCCTGTCGGCCCGCGACGACGACGTGGACGTGGTGGTCGGCCTGGAGGCCGGCGCCGACGACTACGTGATCAAACCGGCCAGCACGGAGGTGATCGAGGCGAGGATGCGGGCGGTGCTGCGACGCACCACGCAGGCGGCGACCGGTAACGCCCGCTCAACGTACGGCGACCTGCTCATCGACCGGGTCGCGCTGCGGGTGCTCAAGCGCGGCGAGGAGGTGGCGCTGGCCCCGACGGAGCTGAAGCTGCTGCTGTTCCTGTCGGCCGCGCCCGAGCGGACCTTCAGCCGCCAGCAGCTGCTCGAACAGGTGTGGGAGCACGCGTTCCACGGTGACTACCGGCTGGTGGACGCGTGCGTCATGCGGCTGCGCGCCAAGATCGAGGACGACTCGCGCAACCCCCGCTACATCCAGACCGTACGCGGGTTCGGCTACCGGTTCGGGCCGTTGTGATCCGCCCGCGTCTCGCCCGTGGCCTGCGCGCGCAGCTCGTGCTGGCGTTCCTGCTGGTCTCGGCGCTGAGTGCGGTCACCGCCGCCGCCGTCACGTATCGGCAGGGCCGCGACGCCATCGCCGAACGCGCCGAGGCCGACCTGCTCCAGGAGCTGCGCGGCCACCTCGCCGCCCGGGTCCCCGACCTGCCCGCCGACCCCGAGGCGGCGGATCTGCGGGCGCTGGCGGTGCAGCTCGACCGGGCCGCGGGGGCGCGCGGGTGGCGTACGGCGCTGTCGTACCGGGGCGGGGCGCTCGTCGCCGCGAACCCGCAGGCGCCGCCGCTGCCCGCCCCGCTGCGCGCCCAAGGAGCGACGGCGACGACCGCGCTCGCCCAGCGCTTCCACCAGGGCGAGACGCCATGGCTGGCGGTGGCCGTCCCGGTCACCGCCGCAGGACGCCCGCACGACCCGCCCCCGCTCACCGTCTACGCCTCCATGTCGCTGGCCTCCCAGCAGCAGGACGTCGATGACCTGGCCGCCGCCGCGCGCGCCGGGGCCCTGCCGGTCGCGCTGGCCTCGATCATCCCCGCGCTGCTCGCCGCCCGCAGGTTGCTGCGCCCGGTGCGCCGCCTGCGCACCGCGACGGAACGGATGGCGGCCGGCGGCCTCGACACGCGCGTCACCGTCACCGGCGACGACGAGCTGGCCGGCCTGGGCCGCGCGTTCAACTCCATGGCGGCAACCCTCCAGGCCGACGCGGAGACGCTGCGCACCATGGAGGAGCGGGCCCGCCGCTTCGCCGCCGACGTCTCCCACGAACTGCGCACGCCGCTCGCGGCCATGTCGGCCGTGACCGGCGTGCTCGACGCCGACGCCGCCTCGGGACGGCTGCCGCCGGTCACCGCCGAGGCGCTGGCTCTGGTCTCCGACGAGACCCGCAAGCTCACCCGCCTGATCGAGGACCTCATCGAGGTGTCCCGCTTCGACGCGGGTGCGGCCGTGCTGCACCTCGACGACGTGGACCTCGGCGAGCTGATCGGCAAGACGCTGGCGCTGCGCCACTGGGACGGCCGCGTCCGCACCGACCTGCCGACCGGCCTGCGCGTCCGGCTCGACCCGCGCCGCGTGGACGTCATCCTCGCCAACCTGATCGGCAACGCGCTGCGCCACGGAGGCCCGGACGTGTCGGTGAGCGTGCGCGTCGAGGCGGACCCCGAACGGGTGGCCGTCATCGTCGCCGACGACGGTCCCGGCATCCCGGCAGACCTGCTGCCGCACGTCTTCGACCGCTTCACCAAGGGCGACTCCGCGCGCACTCGCAGCGAGGGCAGCGGCCTCGGCCTGGCCATCGCCGCCGAGAACGCCCGCCTCCACGGCGGCGCACTCACCGCCGCCCCGGCCCCTGGAAGAGGCACGGTCATGACACTCACCCTGCCTGCGGGTCCGACACGGTGATGGTGGACAGCGCCGGGGTGAGCCTGGCACGGTAGCGGCGGATGCCGAAGGTATGGTGTTCCACCTCCGCGGCGAGCAGGACGTCGGCGAGGTTGACGCGGCCGGGCACCGTCTGGACGAGAGCCGCCACGTGGTGATCGCCGACCAAGGGATATTTGCGGACTCGGCGGAATTGCCACATGGGCTTAGGCTGTCCGGCGCCGTGTCCCCGGACGATCCACTCGTGGTGAGCCGGGGCGGGATCGGGCGACTGACGTTCCGCCTGGATGTTCATCAGCCCCGCCTTGACCTCCAGCGTGATCTTGGACTGGGCGGCGGCGCCGGGAACGGTCCGCTCGCCCGGTTCGATCGCGCGCGCGATCGGACGGGGATCGTCGTGCTGCGGACCTGAGCCGTTCGGTGGCGGGCCGTCGGCGGCGAGCGTGCGCAGCGACAGGCCGAGGGAGGCCCGCACGAACTCGCCGCGCGCGTCCGGGCTCTCCGGATGGAACGAGCAGACCAGCACGAGGTGACGGAGCTCGCGGTCCGGCGCGGCCGCCGCGTACGCGACCCACTCGGCGGGCGCGATCCCCTCGCTCACGGGCAGGCAGTCCCAGCCGAACGAGAGCCTGCCGTGCAGCGCATCGAGGTCCGGAGGGGTGCCCAGGGTGCGTTCTGGCTGGAGATCGATGGGGTGCGTGGTGAGGTTCATGATGTCGTGATCCTGGCCTGGATGAGGGAGAACGCCCCCCAGTCACGGTATTGGGGATAAGCGGCACGGGTGGCGAGCTGAGCTCCGCGGAATGCGTCGACGACGCTCGCGCTGCCGAGCCGGCGGTGCAGGTCCGCGAAGAAGGCCGTCGCGGGCTCGGGACGTACCGGCCACAGGCAGCCGACGATGGCCTCGGCGCCGGAGGCGAGCAGCGCTCCGGGGATGCCGCGTAGGTTGTCGCCCAGGTCGAACCGGCCGAGCGCGGAGTCGCACGCGGCGAGCGTCACCAGCCGGACGCCGCGCAGGTCCACCGAAAGCAGGTCATGGGCGAACACCCGGCCGTCGTCGTCCTGATCCGGGCTTAAGTACAGGCAGTGGAACCACGGCGCGGCGGGGTCGGAGGTGCCGTGCGCGGCGATGTGGATGACGTCGGCGTCGGCGAGCTCGCGCAGCAGCCGGTGCCGGGTCGCCTCGGGGCCGACGATCGCCGGCACGCCGGCCGTGGCGGCGACCTCGCAGGCGTGCTCCTCCAGCAGGTCCTCCGCGGTCAGCCCGAAAGGGGTTCCGCCCAGCGCGGAAGCGATCACCGCCGTACGGCGGGGTCGCACGCGCGCGGTCTGCGGCACCAGTGCGGAAAGACTCGGGATGGAGGTGACCGTCCAGTCGTCGGCGATGGTACGGCCGCCGACCGAGCACAGGTGGAACGGGAAGAAGTGCAATGATCCGTGCGGCCAGAGGATCAGCCGGTCCTTGCCCTGCCGCCGGCAGGCCTCCAGCACGCTCGCGCTGCCGGTGAGAAGGACGTTGTCGGCCAGTTCGCGCCGAGCGTCGGGCGTGAGGTCGTCGAACAGGGGATCGGCGACGATCTCCGCGCGTATCCTTCGGACGTCGTCGGTGAGCGGTCTGTGTGCGGACGCCTGCTCGTCCGCGGATCCGTCAGGGACGACGACGCGCACCGCGTTGTGGTCGCGGGTGAACGCGACCAGCACGACATCGCCAGGGATCAGCTCCGGCTCGGGTACGAACCAGGCCAGCAACACCGTGCGATCGTCCAGCAGGTTCCGCTGTTGCAGGAGGGGGATGATGTGCCCCATCACGTCGAGGGGTTTCCCGTTCCGCCCCTCGTGCAGCAGGCCCATGTCGATCAGGCGATCGGTGAACCGGCGCTGGTTACGGACGATCTCCGCCTCCGTGGCCCCGGACTCGGGCGGGTCGTCCTCCAACGGGGTCAGCAGATCCGTCGATGCGGGCGGCGAGGCCAGCTCCCTGGGATCCACCTCGGCTTCGGCTTGGCGGCACCGGCTGAGCAGCGGCGCGATCGCTCGCGGGAGGCTCTCCAGCGGGTCACGGGCGCCGTACCAGCGGGCGAATTCGGCCCCCTTGGCGCAATGCATGGCGTACAGGAGGTAGGTGAGCGGCATGTGCTCGATATGCCGGGTCACCTGCCACGTCAGGGCGTGCGCGACGTTGCGGATCGTGGCGGCGAGCTCACGGTCACGGCTGCCGTACAGGCTCGGCGCCGCCTGCATCAGCGCCGCGACGGCATGCCGCAGCGCCTGGTCGTCGGCTTCCCGCAGCCAGCGCCGGAACAGGGCCAGGTGGGCGCCCGCCAGGTCGAAGAGGCCCACCTCCGAATACCTCGCCGCGGCGTACGCGTGATGGGTCTGCGGGTGAGGCCACTGTTCGGATGGCGACTCGCAAGTGGCCGCCAGTGCGTGCAGATCCGCGGCGGCCAGCACGCCCGAAGCGGACCGGCGCCAGATGGATCCGTGGTCGATCAGGAGCTGCTGCCCCAGGTCGGCCAGGCCGGCCTCGCGTATGTGGGCCGCCAGGTGCAGGACGTCCGCCTCCGGCGGGCGGCGCCGTTCGTCACGGAAGCGATCCGCCAGTTTCGCGAGTTTCCTCTCCCCGGCCGAGCATGACACGCCCTCGCCGAGGTGGAGCCTGGCTTCCCACACCTGCCGCAGGTACGCCGTGTCGTCGTCCTCGCCCAACTGGTCCGCCCAAGCGAGGACCCGGGAGAGCAGCGCACGATCGCGCGCGTCGCGGGCGATCTGGAGTCCTTGCGAGACCACGTCGCGCGCCCGGCCGGTACCCTCGCTGCCGGCGTAGACGTCCGGTGGCTCGGCGAAGACGATCCTCGCGGCCTTGGCGGCGGTGGACGGGGTGACCAGCCGCAGGAGGGCGAGCCGGCAGGCGGGCTCCGGCCCGTCCTTGACCATCGCCGCCGCGAAGGCGTCGCCCGGCCGGGGCCGGGCTCCCATCCGCGCCTCGCAGACCAGGAGACGTGCACGGGTGGCGTCGTCGGCCAGTGACGCGGCCTCTTCCAGCAGGGGAATCGCCGCCACTTTGTGCTCCAGCGCGTCCAGCTCCTCGCCGGCGGCCTCAGTGAAATGCTCGAGCCTGCGCCAGGTCCGGCGGGCTTTCCTGCAGGACATCATCCCTGGCTCCGCCTCGGCGTACGCGTCCCCGGCCCGGTCGAGCGGCACCTGCATGGCCAGGTGCAGGCGCGCCGCGTTGACCAGCGCCCACCCGAGCTTCGCCGTCTCCCCGTCGCGTCGATACATCGCGATGCGCCGCCGTGACACCGCATCGGCGTCCCGGAACAGGCGCATGTCGCCGGTGACCCCGAGCGCCCGGACCGCGTGCTCGACCGTCAGGTCCGCGGCCCGCTCCCAGTACGTGCCTCCCTGCGCCTCCGTGATCTCGGTGAGCATCCGCGCGTAGGCGTACGCTCCGCGGACCTCGGTGCCGGGCAGCGTCGGCCCGGCGCGCAGCAGCAGGTCGAGCTGCGCCCCATCAGAGGGCCAGGCCGGCTCCGGCGTCGTCTCGGAGAGCTCCTGGACATCCCGCACCCTGCGCATGGCCTCATCGAGCGTCATGACGCCGTCGTTGACGAACTGCGCCAGGCTCAGCAGGTGGTCCATCGGGCTGTGGAAGATGCGCAGCGTGGGCGGGCCCTCCACGGGCTCGTGAACCACCCGGTCGAACCCCACCAGGCCACCCAGCACGTACCCGTCCTGCGCGGCGGACTCGAAATCGGCGACCACCGTGTCCCACGCGCCGGGATGGACCACCGCGAGGAGGACGGCGCCGCGCGCCCCGGCCGCCTCGGCCCAGCCACCGGGCAGATCGACGGCGCAGTCCTCGACGAACCTTGGGTGGTGCGGGGCGACGACGCCGAGCGTGCCCGACTCCAGGAGGACGCCCCAGCCCGGCAGGACCCGCTCGCCGGCCATCGCCCGCTCGACGGATCGCATCTCCGGCAGCCCATCGATCCGTGCCTTCTGTAATAATCCATTCGACGGTTTCTGATACGAATTCGCTACGAGCAGGCCCGCCATCGGCTTTTCATCGCCGAGCAGCAGCAGAAACGCCAGTGCCGTGACGTCATCGTAGGTGCGCACATGCCCTCTCGAATAATTGACGAACCGACATGTTCGGCCACGATGAACGGAATGTCCCGGCCGGCGGCGGGCGATTCCACATCATCGCGGAGTCGTGCCACCAAGGGTGCTGGAGCAGTCGAGAACTGCGGTGTTTCGATACGCCCTCGGCCTTCTCGATGAGAAGAGATTCATCCTAGGTGATCATGGCGTTCGACGCTCCCTGATCGACGAATTCCGCATGCCGGTCGCATGGGGCCGCCGCGCCCGATGCGACCGGGCCCATCGCGGCGGCGGCCATCTTGACGGCGGGCGACAGAACAGGTCCCTACCAGCAGGAACGTGGATGTGGCGGCCGTCACACGCGGTGTGCGTATTCGTCCACAGTCATCCGGCGCGCAGCCCCGTACCGTCCCTGTCATCAAGCGGAACGCACCGAATGACAGGGGGAGGAACCCGACATGCGCAAGACCCTGGCGATCGCCGCCCTCGCCGGTTCGATGGCCGTCACCGGCCTCGCGATGAGCGCCCCCGCCCAGGCGAGCACCGGGACGAGCTGGGGCAAGGTCTTCTCCAGCGACCACAAGGCGTACACGTTCGGCAAGACCTGGACGTCCGGCGGCAAGGTGTTCACGAAGTGGTACGGCGTGGACAAGCGCGGCGGCACGAAGGGCTGGGTCTGGTTCGAGGTGTACCAGAACGGCCGCTGGGTGAAGTTCAACAAGGCCTGGGACGGCAAGGTCACCGGCGCCTGGAGCGGCCGCGGGATCAAGAAGGTGTACACCTTCACCTGCTGGGCCGGAAAATTCGACAACTGCGGCAGGAAGTACCGCATCTACTGATGGCGGCGTCAGCGGTTGAAGCCGCCCGACACCTCAAGGATCTGCGCGGTGACCCAGCGGTCCTCGTCGCCGGCCAGGACGGCGATCATCGCGGCGACGTCGTCGGGGTCGCCGATCTTGCCCAGGGCCGTGCGGGCGGCGAGCGGCGGGATCGCCTCGGGGTTGCGGTCGAAGGCGTCGCCGCCCAGCCGGGTACGGGTCGGGCCGGGCGCGACGGCGTTCACGCGGATGCCGCGCGCGCTGAACTCCTTGCCCATGTGGCCGGTCAGCACGTTGAGGCCGCCCTTCATGGCGGCGTAGGTCGCGTACCCGGGCGTCACGCCGTAGGCGGCGGTCGAGCTGCTGCCGGTGTTGACGATCGCGCCGCCGTCGGCGAGCAGCGGCAGCAGCCGTTACGTGAGGAAGAACGGCCCTTTGAGCGGCACCCGGGTGAGCCGGTCGAACATCTCCTCGGTGGTGTCCTCGATCAGCGCCGCCTGGGCCTGGCCCGTTGTTGACCAGGGCGTCGAAGGCGCCGCGCCCTCAGGTGCCGCGCAGCGCGGCGGCCGTCGGTGAAAGTGTAGGCGTGCGGGAAGACGGCCTCGGTCAGCTCGGTGTAGCCGGCGTACTCCTGGATGCCGAAGTTGTGGATCGCGAGGTCCAGGTGGATCGCGGCGGCCATGCCGACGGGGGAGATGTCCTCGGGTCCGTGGATGGCGCTCTTGATCGGGTACTGGGCGGCGTAGTCGAAGAGCTTCTTCAGCGGCGACACGCCGCCGAAGTGCGTGACGGCCGAGCGCACGTAGTCGATGAGCTGCTCGCCGATGAGCGTCCGGTAGTCGTGCACGGTGTTGAAGACCTCGCCGATGGCCGGCGGCGTGGTGGTGTGGGAGCGCACGAGCCGCAGGCCCTCCTGGTTCTCGGCGGGCGTGCAGTCCTCCAGCCAGAACAGGTCGTACGGCTCCAGGTCCTTGCCCAGCCGGGCCGCCTGCATGGGGGTGAGCCGGTGGTGGGCGTCGTGCAGCAGCGGCAGGTCGGGCCCGAACTCCTGGCGCACGGCGTCGAACACCTTGGGCAGGCTGCGCAGGTAGGCGCCGGTGTCCCAGTCCTCGACCACGGGCCGCGCGCCCTCGGACGCTGCCCCGGCGCTGCCCCGGCATGGCGGACGCCGTAGACGCGCTTGAGCCCCGGCACGCCCGTCTGCACGCGGATCGCCTGGTAGCCCTGCGCGAGCCGGGCCCTGATCGAGTCGAACAGCTCGGGCAGGTCACGGCCCGAGGCGTGCCCGTACGTCGGCACCCGCTCCCTGCTCGCCCCGCCCAGCAGCTGGTACAGCGGCAGCCCGGCGACCTTGGCCTTGATGTCTCACAGCGCGGTGTCCACGGCGGCGATGGCCGCCATCGTGACCGGGCCGCGCCGCCAGTACGCGCCCCGGTACAGCGACTGCCAGGTGTCCTCGATGCGGTGCGGATCGGTGCCGGCGCAGCACCTCGCGTACGACGTTGCGGCCGGCGCCGAACTGGGCGGCCAGCTCGCGCTCTGACGGAAGCTTGGCCCCTACCGCGATCTCGCCGGAGCGGATGTCGTGCTCCAGCTGTCGCGCGATGCGCTCGGTGAGCAGCCCCCGTAGGACTGTGCGATGTCCTTGCCCATCGCTGCTGGCGGATCGGCGGGCATGCACCGAGGATACAGGAGGCGGCCCGTGCTGAGATCGCCCCGCGGGCGCGCGGGCGACGCCGCAACGGGCGCCCTGACGACGGCATATGATCGCTACGTTGCTGGAGCTGTCCGGAAAGGCCCTTATGACCTACCCCCTCAGCCGCCGGTCCGCTCTGCTCGGAGCCGCGGCCGTGGCGGGCCTCGCCCTCGAGGGCGCAGCCGCCGAGGCGGGGACGGAGGCGGCGGTGGATGCTGCGGCGTTCGACACGGCGCGCAGGCAGTGGGTGAGCCTGCTGGCCGGCGCGAAGTACGACCCCGCCTACGCCGACAAGACCAGAGCCGTCGAGGGGTCGGCGAAGGCGGTGCTGCGCAAGATGAGGTTCGACCGGCGCCGCCCGAGCCTCTGGCCCGACCTGCCGCTGCGCGACCCGAACACCGGCAACTTCAACCGCTCCTACAACCGCATGCGCGCGCTCGCGCTCGGCTGGGCCACCCCCGGCACCTCCCTGCACGGCGACCCGAAGGTGGCCGAGACCGCCGTCAAGGCGCTCGACTTCCTGTACGAGCACGCCTACAACGAACACCTCGACCGGCGGGGCAGCAACTGGTACTGGTGGGAGATCGGCGTGCCGCGCGCACTCACCGACACCTGCGCCCTGCTCTACGACGGCCTGCCCAAAGACCGGCTCAGGCGCTGGCTGCGCCCGCTGCGCCGCTGGTGCCCCGACCCCGAGCGGCGCATCAGCCACCCCGGCGTCGTCGAGACCGGCGCCAACCGGGCGGGCAAGGCGATGGCCGTGGCCATGCGCGGCCTGCTCACCCACGACGACCGGCTGGTCAGGCGGGCCAGGAACGCGGTCGCCGACCTGCTGCGCCTCACCAAGGGGCCGGGCGACGGCTTCTACCGCGACGGCTCCTTCATCCAGCACGACATCTACCCGTACACCGGCAGCTACGGCGTCGACTACCTGGAGAGCGTGGCCCGGCTGATCGCCATGCTCGCCCGCTCGCCCTGGGAGATCCGCGGCATCGACGCGATCTACGACCTCGTGGACCGCTCCTTCGTGCCGTTCGTCTTCGACGGGCTGATGATGGACTGCGTACGCGGCCGGCAGATCTCCGTGCAGGGCCACCGCGACCACCACTCCGGCCAGAAGACCATCGAGGCCATCCTGACACTGCTGGACACCGCCCCCGACAAGCACGCCAAGCGGTGGCGGCCCATGGTCAAGGGCTGGCTGACCCGCAACCAGGCGGTGCCGTACCACACGCTCGCGCCGCTGGCCAGCGTCGCGCGGGCGGACGCCCTCTTACGGGACCCGTCGGTTCCGGTCGGGCCGCGCATCACCGGCACGTACGTCTTCGCCGACATGGACCGGGTCGTGCACCGCCGCCCCACCTGGGCGTACGCGATCAGCATGAGCTCGAAGCGGATCGGCTCCGTCGAGGCCATGAACAGGGAGAACCTGCACGGCTGGTACACCGGCGACGGCATGACGTACCTCTACACCTCCGACCTCACCCACTGGAGCGACGAGCTGTGGCCGACGATCGACCCGTACCGGCTGCCCGGCACGACCGTCGATCGCCGTAAGCGCGCCGACCTGCGCCACGGCACCCGCCGCCGCCCGCCGACCCCGTGGGCGGGCGGGGTGGCGCTGGACGGCGAGTACGGCCTGGCCGCGATGAAGCTGATCGGCGACGGCTCGTCGCTGCGGGCGAAGAAGGCGTGGTTCCTGCTCGACGACGCCGTGATCGCGCTCGGCACCGGTATCACCGCCTCCGACGGCCGCCGCGTGGAGACCATCGTCGAGAACCGCAACACCCACAACGCGCACCCGCCGCTGTCGCGGGGCGACGGCTGGGTGCACCTGGACGGCGTCGCCGGGTACGCGCTGCTGGACGGCGCCGAGCCGAAGGTGCTGCGCGAGAAGCGCACCGGCCGCTGGCGCGACATCGACAAGGGCGCCACCACCGGCGGCGACACCACACCCGTCACCCGCCACTACACGACGATCGTGCTCGACCACGGCGTGGACCCGCGCAAGGCGCGCTACGCCTACGCCGTGCTGCCCGAGGCGTCCGTCCACCAGACCGCCGCCTACCAGGGGCGCGTGCAGATCCTCGCCAACTCCGGCACCGTGCAGGCCATCTACCGTGACGGCATGGTGGCCGCCGTCTTCTGGAAGGCGGGCACGGTCGAGACCGACGAGGGGCCGCTGAGCGTGGACGGGCCGTGCGCGGTGGTGCTGCGCCGCGAGCAGCTCCAGGTGCGCCTGGCCGTCGCCGATCCGTCGCGGACGGCCGAGGACCTGAAGCTCACGCTGCCCTGGCGGATCAAGTCGGTCGTCAAGGCGGACCGGGGCGTGCGCAGGTCGAAGGGCGCGCTCAAGGTCGAGGTCGCCGGCACTCGCGGTCACGCGCGCACGGCGGTGCTGAACGTCTGACCGCACAGGGACCCTGTGCTTCTCCGTGCCCGCCGAGAAGGTTCTTCTCCATGCCCGCCGAAAAGGCCGAGCCGACGTGTCGAAGAGGGCGGGACGGCTCCGACTACCGGGTGACGGAGCCGGGAGGCGGCGCCGCCGGAGCGGAAGAAGGTGCACCATGAGCAAGATCGTGCTGGACGTGTCGATCTCCCTCGACGGTTTCTCGGCCGGTCCGAACGTGCGGCCCGACGAGCCGATGGGCGACGGCGGCGAGCGGCTGCACGACTGGATGGCGGGGGAGGGGCCGGACGCCGTGACCGGCACGGGGGCCGACATCGAGGTACGCGACGCGGTCAACGCCTCGGTCGGGGCCGCGCTCATCGGCCGCCGAACGTTCGAGCTGGGCCTGCGCCCGTGGGGCGGCACGCCCTGGCCGCACACCCCCGGCTTCGTGGTCACCCACCGGATCGAGGAGGACTTCACCGGCGACAACGGCGGCAGGTTCTCCTTCGACGGGCTGGAGGCGGCGGCGCGGCGCGCCAAGGAGGCCGCGGGCGGCAAGGACGTCCTGGTGCTGGGCGCGAACCTGGCCGGGAGCCTGCTCACGGCGGGCCTGCTGGACGAGGTGCACCTGCACGTCATGCCGATTCTGATGGGGGAGGGGACGCCGCTGTTCGGCGGCGTGCGGGCCGAGCTGGAGCCCCTGGGCGCACCGGTCGGCGGCGTCGCCGCCCACCTGCGCTACCGCGTGCGGTGAGGGGGGCGCCGCCGCCCGCCGGTGCCCGGGCGGCGGCTCGCGAAGGCGGCTCAGCGCCAGCGCAGGAAGTCCACCGTGTCGTTGTCGCCGGGCGGCTCCTCGATCGATTGCCAAGGGAACAGCAGCCTGATCCTCAGTCGCCTGAGATCGACCAGGACGGCGGTCGAGCCCGTGCGGTTGACCCAGGAGGAGACGTTGTTCGCCGCGGTCGGGCCGCCGACGCCGCCGGGCATCGGCAGGTCGAACAGGTCGACGTCGGAGCCGGCGCGGACGCCGTACGCGGGGCCGCTGCGGTTGTAGTCCCGGTACAGGCACAGGGTCGCCCGTGGGCAGGGCTGGCCGTCGGCGAGCCGGAAGACGCCTTTGGGCAGCGCCAGGCGGGGCGCGGCCTGGGCGGGGAGCGTGGTGGCCGTGACGGCGGCGGCGACGGCGAGGCCGGTCAGCAGGCGCGCGGCCGTGGTGGTGATGCGGCGCATCGGGGTGTTACCTCCATGGGAGTGCTGCGGTTCGGACGATCCCACCTTCTCGTAACCGTTCGCGTTTGAAAAGTTACACACGGTGATACCGCGCAGCTCATGGCGGTAAGCCGACCTGGCTACGCGGTCACCTTGGCATTCGACCGTGATCGAAGCGTTACCACGCGCGCCAGGCGATTCCGTTTCCCGGGCGGGCCTGAGGGCAGTCGCGGTCCCATGGCTACACTTCTTTGGATTCTCGCCGTCATCCTCGTCGTCGCCGGTGTCTACGTGCTTCTGGCGCGGCGCGACATCCTGTGGGGCATCGTCCTCATCGTGGTCGGGCTGCTGGTCGGCCCCGGCGGGGTGAGCATCTTCAACGTCTGACGCCCGGCACGACCCGGGCCCCGGCGGGCGCGTACGGGCCGCAGAGCGCGGCCTGACCACGCCCGGACACCACCGTCCCCCGCACACCCCCTGAGGAGAAGCCCTCGATGGATGCCATCGTGCTGCTCAAAGACGACCACAAGACCGTGGAGAGGCTGTTCAAGCAGTTCGAGAAGGCCGGGCCGAAGGCCCACAAGGAGAAGCAGAAGATCGTCGGGCAGGTCATCGAGGAGCTGACCGCGCACACGTACATCGAAGAGACGATCTTCTATCCCGCCGCTCGCGCGGACGTGCCCGAGACCGGCGGCCACGTCCTGGAGAGCGTCGAGGAGCACCACGTCGTCGTCTGGATGCTGTCGGAGCTGAAGAAGCTCGACCCCGCCGACGAGCATTACGACGCCAAGATGACCGTTCTCATGGAGAACGTGCGTCACCACGTCGATGAGGAAGAGCAGGACTGGTTCCCGAAGGTGCGCGAGGCGCTCGGCCGCAAGCGGCTGCAGGAGCTGGGCGAGCGCATGGCCGAGGCCAAGAGCGAGGCGCCCCGCGATCCCCTCAAGATCCCCAGCGCCGCCCGGTGACCCCTGACCGTTCCACGGGACCGCGCCGCCTCGGCGCGGTCCCGCCGCGTGTCACCACCGTCAGCTCCGCCAGGTCGTGCGGTCGAAGGGTACGGACTCGCGCGGCGGCCGGACATCATCTGCGGATGGCCTGACGGCTATAACCGGAGTATGAACCTCCAGCAATTACGGTATGCCGTCGCCCTCGCAGAGGAGCTCCACTTCGGCCGGGCGGCGACGCGGGAGGGCGTGCGGCAGCCGCCGTTCAGCCGGCAGATCGGCAAGCTGGAGGAGGAGCTGGGCGTGCGGCTGTTCGAGCGCACGACCAGGCAGGTCCGCCTGACCCCGGCGGGTGAGGCGTTCGTGGCCGAGGCCCGCGCCGCCCTCGCCCATGCCGACCGGGCGGCGGAGTCGGCCAGGCTGGCGGGCCGGGGCGAGTCCGGGCGGCTGGTGCTCGGCTTCGTCGGGTCGGCGGCCAACGGCACGCTGCCCAAGGTGCTGCGCCGCTTCCGCGCCCGCTACCCGGGAGTGGACGTCGAGCTGCGCGAGCTGCCCACCGCACAGCAGGCGGAAGAGCTGCGGCAGGGACGGCTCGACGTCGGCCTGCTGCACGCGCCGCTCGCCGGAGCCGCCGCCGAAGTGCTCTCGACCCGGACGGTGGCCAGGGAACCCCTGCTCGCCGCGCTGCCCGCCCATCATCCCCACGCCGCCCGGACGTCGCTGCCGCTCGCGGCGCTCGCGCGGGAGCCGTTCGTGATGTTCCCGCGCCGGTACGGGCCGGGGCTGCACGACCAGATCACCGGCGTGGCCAGGGCGGCCGGGTTCGAGCCCAGGATCGTCCAGGAGGCCGTGCAGATGCAGACCATCGTGGGGCTGGTGGCCGCCGGGATCGGCGTGTCGATCGTGCCCGAGTCGGTGGCGCGGGTGCGCCGCGGCGACGTCGCCTTCCGCCCGCTCGCGCCGCCGGCCAGGGTCGTCACGCTGGACCTGGCCTGGCGCACCGGCGACGCCAACCCGGCGGTGCGGAACTTCCGCTCGCTGTTCGACGGCGCTCTTGCGTGAGCGATGGCGCTTTCACGTGAGCCAGCGGGTGATCTCGCCGATCAGCCGGTCCCTGCCGCGCTCGGCCCGGTCGAGGTGCGCGAAGTGCGTCGCCTCGTCCAGCCGTACGGCGCGCACGTCCCGGGCGTTGTCCAGGTCCGCGACGAGCGTGGAGACGTCGCCTTCGCGTGACCAGAAGTCGTACTCGCTGCGCATCACGAGCGTCCGAGCGGTGATCTTGGAAGCGTCCCAGAGCTTGTGCCCGGTGGCCAGGTAGAAGCTGTCCTTCATGGCGCCGGTGGGTGCCCGGAAGCTGGGCGGCTCGCGGTCGCCGGACGTCGGGTCGCTCGCCAGGGCGTGCTCGGCGTACGCGGCGGCCACCTGCGGATCGCGCCACTTCGTCTTGTCCTCGACCGGGATGCTCGCATCCCAGCTCGTCAGCAGGCTCGGGCCGGTCGACAGCCGATACGCGCCGTGCCGGGCGTCGTCGAAGTGGCCGGGCCGATCCGGATCCTCCCACTGCGAGCCGCGGCCGAGCGTCGGATGGTCGTCCAGCTCGCCGTACAGGCTGTTGTACAGCACCAGGCTCTCGACGCGGGACGGGTGCTCGCTCGCGTACCAGGCGGCCCAGTGCCCGCCGGTCGCCCAGCCGACGATGCCGACCCGCTGCTGGCCCGTCGTCTTGCGCAGCCAGTCGACGACCGACGCGATGTCGTCCACCACCTCCTCGCCGGTGACCGCCGGCGGGTTCGCCGAGGCGGGCTCGTCGAACGAAGCCGGCCGGTCGGACGTGCCGTAGCCGCGCGCGTCCATGACGAACACCCGATGCCCGCGGCGCGCCAGGTCCGCCGCCAGCGACCCGCCGCGTACCGGCAGGTCGAAGGACGGTATGCCGGGCACCCGCGCACCGTGCAGCAGCAGCACAGGACGGCCCCGCGCCGGGCCGTCGCGCCGGACCTCGCGCACGCCGAGCCGCCCGGCCTGGCCGCGAACCTTCCAGTCCTTGCGCACCACCTCGTGGGCTGGTGCGGACAGGGTCGTGACGGCCAGGACAAGCGAGAGGATCACCTTCAGCATGCCGCCAGCCTGCCGCCCGCGCGGTCACGCGAGCCGATTGTGCGCCTGATCGGAGGTCATTCATCCGGTACGGATATGAGTACCGGGCGGTCAGCCGCGCGGCGCGTACATGATGACGAGCACACCCACCAGGCAGATCAGCACGCCGATGACGTCCCAGCGGTCCGGGCGGAAGCCGTCCACCACGACGCCCCAGGCCAGCGAGCCCGCCACGAACACCCCGCCGTAGGCGGCCAGGATGCGGCCGAAGTTCGGATCCGGCTGGAAGGTCGCGACGAAGCCGTACAGGCCGAGCGCGATGACGCCCGCTGCCACCCACAGCAGGCCGCGCTGCTCCCGCACGCCCTGCCAGACCAGCCAGGCGCCGCCGATCTCGGCGAGCGCGGCGAGAGCGAACAGCAGCAGCGAGCGCAGGACGGTCATGGCAGGTAGTACACCGCATGCGGGGCGGCGCTCAATGCTCGGGGGCGGTGATGATCCGCAGCCCCTCGGCCGTCAGGCGTTCCATCGCGCCGCCGCTGATCGCTGAGCGGGTGGGTGTGGACGCGGTCCGAGCGGAGACCGGCGCGGACCAGGCCGAGCTTGTACGGCGGCTGGGTCCGCAGAGCCCCTCGCGCGGTTGCTGCACCGCCCGCCGCGACCCGTGGCCCGTCATCCGCCGTGCCCCTGTCACGATCGGGTGGGGCCGCCGGTGGGTGCGGGGCCGGGCAGGTAGCGGCGTACCTGGACGCGGTCGGTGATGACCAGGCCGCCGGTGACCAGATCGTCGAGCGCCTGCAGGAAGTCACGGATCTTGGGTTCGGCGTCGACGATGATGATGGCGATCGGCAGGTCGTCGCTGAGGTGCCACAGGTGGCCGGTGTGGATGAGGGAGGAGGCGCCGAAGCCCTCCAGGCCGCGAAAGACGCTGGCGCCGCCCAGGCCGGCCTGCTTGGCGCGGTGCACGATCTCGGTGAACAGGGGCCGGTGGTGGTACTGGTCGCGCTCGCCCACGATCACGGTCAGCCGGCAGGCGCTGCCTTCGAGCCTCATGGCACGCTCCTTCGCCTAAGACCTCACCGCCCGCCCTCGGCAGGGGCTGTGCCTTTCTCATGAGACCTTGCCCGCCTGGCGCGAAATGACGCCAATGGGTCGCCTTATGGCAGCCCGGTCGGCTGCCGGGATGCGTCCCTCAGGTCAGAGTGCGCCCTTGTGGTGGTGCGGGGAAGCGGCGCGCCTATACTCGTAGGCGGCGATGGATCCCGCCGGAGCCCCCGCGAGCAGCACGTCGCGTGAGGGTTCGAACCGCCGGATGCGGCTGATGGCTTCCTGGCCGCACCTCAGCGCGTCCGGGAAGGGGAACGGATCCAATGGGCAGTTCGCTGTTCGTCGCCGCCGCGCTCGCGATGACCATCCTGATCGGCGGCATGATCTCGGTCGAGGCCGGGCTGCCGGTGTCCATCATCGATCGTCGCCGGGGTGGCGCTGGGCGACACGCGGCACCTGGCCACCCGGATCCGGGCCGGGCACCCCGCCCACGAGATCCTGGCCGCCGCCGAAGCCTGCCACGTCGGCCTGATCGTGCTCGGCCGCAGCGGTCACTCCCGGCTGTGGGGTCGCCTGATCGGCAGCACCACCGAACGCGTCAGCCGGCGCGCACACTGCTCGGTCCTCATCGTCGATGAAGGAAGACTCCACACGACCATGACCTCTGTGACACCAGGCCAGGACCATCCTGGCCCGCCGATGCCCACCGACGCCGGCTTCACCCTCGCCAGGGAGCAGGACGAGCAGCAGGCGCGGGACGTCTTCGCCGTCCGGCCGGCCCGCCACCGCGCCCGCACCGCCGTCATCCTGGCCGTGATCGGGCTGGGCGGCGGCCTCGGCAGCAGCGCCCGCTACCTGCTCGCCCAGGCGCTGCCCACCCCGGCGGGCGGCTTCCCGTGGGCCACCTTCGTCACCAACGTGGCCGGCTGCCTGCTGCTCGGCGCGCTGATGGTGTTCGTGCTGGAGGTCTGGCCAGCCGGCCGCTACGTGCGGCCCTTCCTCGGCGTCGGCGTGCTCGGCGGCTTCACCACCTTCTCCGCCTACACCAGCGAGATCGTCCACCTTGCCCAGGGCGGGCACTGGGCGCCGGCCGGCTCCTACGCCCTGGACAGCCTGGTCGCGGGCCTGGTCGCCGTCTGGTGCGGCATGGCCGCCGCCCGCCGCTTGACCCGCACCCGCCGTACCCGGCAGGCAGGAGGAACCGCATGAGACCGCACGGCAGCGCCGTCCGGCTGACCATCCTCATCGGCGAGGACGACCACTACGAGCACCGCCCGCTGTGCGGCGAGATCGTCCGCCGCGCCCACGCGGCCGGGCTGGCCGGCGCCAGCGTCTTCCGCGGCGTCGAGGGCTTCGGCGCCTCCTCCCTCATCCACACCAGCCGCATCCTGTCCCTGTCGGAGGACCTGCCCATCGCGATCGTCATCGTCGATGCCGCGGAGAAGATCGACGACTTCGTCACCCAGCTGGATGAGCTGGTCACCGAGGGGCTGGTCATCATGGACGAGGTCGAGGTCCACCGCTACGCCGGCCGCCCGGGACCGCGCGCCGGTGAGGGCCGGGAGCGGGCATGACGCTGCTGCTCGTCTTCGCCGGCGGCGTCCTCGGCGCCCCGATCCGGTACGTGCTGGATCGCTCCATCCAATCCCGCCACGACAGCGTCTTCCCCTTCGGCACCCTGGCCGTCAACCTGATCGGCTCGCTGCTGCTCGGCATCCTGCTCGCCACTGCCCCGCCCGGCCTGCTCGCCCTGGCCGGCACCGGCTTCTGCGGCGCGCTGACCACGTTCTCCACCTTCGGCTTCGAAACGCTGCGCCTGCTTGAAGAAGGCTCCCTGGCCCAAGCCGGGCTCAACGCCCTGGGCAGCCTGGCCGCCGGCATCGCCGCCGCGCTGGCCGGCTACCTGCTGGGCGGGCTGCTGTGAAACGGGGGCCTGGCTAGCACCGGCCGCGCCACCCCCGTCTCTCCCTCTGACAGCGGCGTGGCGGGCACCCGGCCCAGCGCCGCGGCGCACGGCCTGCCTGCCGCTGCCGCCTGGGGCGGCCGGGGCCGGCGCGGCCGGCCGCCGCCCTCGTCGCCTGCGAGGCGTGGCCGTCGGTGGGTGAACCGGAGGCGCGGGCCGTGCGTACCCGTGTACACGCGGCCGGCGGGAGCCGCGGGTGGCCTCTCAGCGGCGGCAGGAGCGTAGATGGCGGTTTCCTTAAGGGTGGACGCGCGGCCGGGTGCGCGGCGCAGCGCGCGCTGGTACCCGGCGCTGGTCGCCGGCGCGTTCGTCGGAACGGGCGCGCTGGTGCTGGTGGCGGCGCTGCGGTTCGGCGGCGGAGCGGGCACCCCGCGGATCGCCGGGTTGCCGACGGCGGGCCCGGTCACCGAGTGGGGGCTGCCGCTGGCCCGGCTGGCGTACGAGCTGTGCGCGGCCGCCTGCGTGGGCACGTTGCTCGCGGCCTGCGTTCTGGCCCCGGCCGCCGCGCCGGAACGCGAGCGGTGCCTGCGCGCGGCCGGATGGTGGGCGCTGGGCTGGGCGTTCTGCTCGCTGCTCACCTACCTGCTGACGTTGTCCAGCTTCATCCCGATGCCGGTGGCGAACCTGCTGGCCGAGCCGGGGATGCTCGGGTTCGGGGCGGGGCTGCCGCAGACGCGGGCGTTGCTGCTGGTGGTGGCGATCACGTTCGTGGTGGCGACGGCGACGATGGCACCCCGCCTGCCGCGCTGGCTGCCCTTGGTGCTCGCGGTGGCGGGGCTGCTGCCTCCCGCGTACGTCGGCCACGCCGCCTCCGCCGGCGACCACGACCTCGCCGTGTCCGGGCTGATGGTGCACCTGGCGGCGATGGCGACGTGGGTCGGCGGGCTCGGCGCGGTGCTGGTGCACTTCCGCCGCTCGCGTGACCTGCCGGTGGTGCTGCGGCGCTTCAGCGCGGTCGCGCTGTGCTGCTTCGCCGCCGTCGCGTTCTCCGGCGCGGTCAGCGGCTGGGTGCGGCTCGGCACGCCGTCCGGCCTGTGGCAGACCCCGTACGGGCTGCTCCTCCTCGCCAAGGTCGCCACGCTGGCGGTGCTCGGATGGTTCGGCTGGACCCATCGCCGCCGCACGGTCGGCGGCGTCGCCGATCGCGGGGTGCGCAGGACGTTCGTCCGGCTGGCGGCGGGCGAACTGGTCGTGATGGCGGTGGCGATGGGGCTGGCGGTCGGCCTCGCACGTACCCCGCCACCGGCGGGCGGCGACGCCGGGGGTCACGCCCATCCGGCGCTGGAGTACGCGCTCGCGCCCTTCTCCCCGGCCGCGCTGCTCACCGAGGTGCGGCTGGACCCGCTGCTCGTGCTGCTGCTCGCGCTGCCCGCCGCCGCGTACCTGATCTGGACGCGCCGGGTGCCCAGCTGGCCGCGCGCCCGCACCGCCGCCTGGTACGCCGGTCTTGCCCTGGCCGCGCTGGTGCTGATCGGCGGGGTGAGCGGGTACGCGCGGGCGATGGTGTCGGCGCAGGCGCTGCAACACGCCGTGCTGGCGCTGGCCGTGCCGCTGCTGCTGGCCGCCGGGGCGCCCATGACGCCGGCCGCGCGGGCGATGTCCCGGCCGCTCGGCGGGGTTTCGTCGAGCCCTCGCGTCCTCGCCCTGCTGGCCACCGCCTGGCCCGCTCTAGCGTTCTTGCTGTACGGCACGGACTGGCTGACCTGGTCGCTCACCGGCTACGCCGAGCATCTGGTCACCGAACTGCCGTTCCTCGGCGTGGGCCTGGCGACGGCCTGGGTGCTGGTGGGCGCGGACCGGCCCGCGGTGCCGCCCGCCTGGCGTCGCGGGCTCGCCGCGGTGGCGGGCCTGACGTACGTGGGAGTGGGGGCGTGCCTGCTGCTCGGGTCGCCGGTCGCGGCGCGGTGGTTCGCGCTGGCCAGGCCGCACGACGCCCCCGACCTCATCACCGACCAGTACCTGGCCGGCGCGGTCTTCTTGATAGTGCCGCTGCTCACGCTCGCACCGGTCGTCCGGCTCCTGGGCCCCAGCAGGTCGTCCGAGAGGGGGTGAGCGTTCAGCCCGCCGCGTGGGACCAGGCGTCGAACACGGTGTACGGCGCCGTGCCCAGCATCTGCTCCCATGCGGCAGGGCGTATCGGATCTCCTTTGTAAAGGCGTCGGCTCCGGCCACAGAACGTCGTCGGTCCGCTGCTCATAAGCGGCGAGAGCCTTGAATGTCGGGGCCGACCGGTCGGGGCAGTCCGGCAGCCGCGACGCGGGCAGCCTCGGCCCCGGCGCCGCCTCGATTTCCTTTGCGGATGCGTCGTAGTCGTCCTTCGCCATGGTGGATGCGGAGGAATCCCGGTATCCGCTGGGGACGAGCCCTGCGCGCGGGCGTCACGTCTCGTCGGTGGCCTCGCGGACGAAGTAGACGCCGTCGGTCACGGCGATGTGGGCGGGGTCGAGGGGGAAGTACGCGAAGTCGGACGAGACGCGCGGGCTCAGGCCGGATACGGCGGCGGCGAGTTCGGCGCCGTCGAGGAGGCAGCGGTCCCAGGGGAGGGCGGCCATCAGGCCCTCCACGGTGCCGGGGGCGGGGGCGTCGCCGGAGACCGTGCCGAGTGCCGAGGCCAGGAAGGCGTAGCCGTCGCCGAGCCGGGTGCCGGCGATCGCGCCGGCACTCGACCAGCGCAGCACCTCGTCGCCGAACCGCATGTGGGCCTCGTTGCGCTGCAGGTGCAGGTTGTGGGAGAAGAGCAGGGCGGGGCCGTGCCGCTCGGCGATGGCGACGAGGTTGGCGGCCATCATCGCGTCGCGCAGGGCCGACAGGCGGCCCCAGCGGGCGGGCGAGTCGTCGGCCAGCCAGTAGTGGTAGCGGAGCAGGCCGGTGGCGGTGCGGGCGTACAGCTCGGCCTGCTCGCGCTCCTCGGCGCTGAGCTGCGGCGCCTGCATGTCGAGGCAGGCGGCCAGGTCGTCGGCGATGATCCGCAGCTCGACGGCCTCGGGGGAGCGGCCGATGGAGCGGGCGGGATTCATGGCCGACTCCTCGTCCTCCCAGCGCTCGTCGGCGCCGAGCAGCGAGTCGAGGGTCTCGCGGGTGCAGGGGAGGGGCTCGTGGAGGAGGTCGTACAGGCCGGTCAGCGCCTCGCGCGGGCTGCGCGCCCAGTATTCGAGCGGGCCGTCGAAGCCGAAGAAGCGCAGCTTCGCGTCGTGCTCCTCGTTGTAGGCGCGCATCCACTGGACCAGGTCGCGGTTGCCGGACATGGCGCCGAAGCCGTGGCTGAAGCCGTGCTCCATGACCTCGTCGAGGCTGCCCTTGCCGGTGGTGACGTAGTCGTCCACGATGCGCGCTTTGAGGCAGTCGATCTCAAGGGCGATCGCGCGGTAGCCCTCGTGCTCGACGAGGTGGGGGAAGAGCTCGTTGCGCAGCGCGCGCAGCTCCTTCACGCGGTGGGTGGCCTCGCCGAGGCCGAGCAGGCGGGGGCGGGAGGGCAGGGAGTCGAGGAACGCCGACAGGGCCGCGCCGTCGAGGGGGTGCGCTGTGTCCTTGATGTCCATGCCCTCAACGGTATCGTTGAACCTCCGGTGTGAACTTGGCTGATGAACAGGCCGGACTCTTCGGCCAAAGTCTCAATCGTGGAGTTCAGGTGGTCGGTTCGGCATCCGGGCGCGTCCGCTATCCGCAGCGGGTCGTCGTGGTCGCCCGATCTCGAGACGGCCGCCGTCTCGAGGTGCGCGTGCCCGCGCGCGCCCGCAGTGGGCACGCGTCTGGCCGCCGGGGCGATGGGTGCCGCGATCGCGCACGGCGTCACGGGTGCCTTCACCGACGCCGTGCCCGGCGTGGTCAGGTGGGGAGGCGGTCGCGGTCGGGCCAGGCGACGTCGTCCACCGAGAGGAACGGCGTGGCCGCCACCGCCGCCGGGGTCATCCCGCTGAACGCCACCACGTCCCGGTGCAGGTGCGACTGGTCGGCGTAGCCGCTGTCGGCCGCCACCGAGGCGGCATCCTGCCCGGCGGCCAGCCGGTGCACGGCGTGGTCGAAGCGGATGAGCCTGGCCACCCGCTTGGGCGTGAGCCCGGCCTGCGCGCGGAACCGCGACCACAGCCGCTTGCGGCTCCAGCCGACCTCGTCGCCGAGCCGCTCCACGCGGATCCGCCCCCGGCGGGCCACCATCCGCCGCCAGCAGTGCGCCACCTCCGGGTCCACCGCCCTGCGGGCGTCCTCGCGCCGCCTGATCAGCGCTGACTCGGCGATCGCGAACCGCTCCTCCCACGTCGGGGCGGCGGTCAGGCGTTCCTGGAGACGTACGGCATCGCGTCCCCACAGGTCGTCGAGGGAGACCACCGCGCCGCCCAGCTCCGGCGACGCGCCCAGCAGCTCGTGGGCGAGCAGCGGCGTCAGGCGCAGCTGGAGGCAGGAGGTCTCCTTGGTGAGTCCCCGCCCCCGTACGCCGTTGGGGGCGAGGCCGGAGACGACGCGCCCGCTCTCTCGTGCGCCGAGATCGTCCTCGATGACGAACGACGGCTCGCCCAGCTCGATGAGGACCGTCACCGCGGGATGGGGCACCAGCGCGAGCTCGTGGTACTCGTTGGCGTGGTCGCTGAACCCCGCCATCGCCAGCCCCGGCAGGCGGACAGGCCGCGACGGGACCGCGATGTCCCACCGCGGCCCGCGAACCGGTTCCGCCGAACGCACGCCGACATCGTACGTCCGGGCATCACGGCCGGAGCGGCCACCCGGACCTGCCCGATGGCCCGTCTTCGGCCTGGCTCCTGGGCGGGTCGGCGGCCGTTGCGACGTCCCTGGTCTCGCGCGCGATTCCCCGGACGTGATCTGCGCGTGCCAGGATGCTCGGCATGTCGCAACGCGCCCTGAGCTTCGGCATGATCGCCGCCGCCTACGAACGCTTCCGGCCCGGCTACCCGGACGAGCTTGCCGACCTGGTCATGGCGTACGCCGGCAGGCCGGTCACGACGGCGCTGGAGATCGGGGCGGGGACCGGCAAGGCCACGCGGCTCTTCGCCCGCCACGGCGTCGCCGTCACCGCGACCGACCCCGACCCTGCGATGCTCGCCGAGCTGCGCAAGCACGTACCGGCGAACGTCACCACCGTGCGGGCCGCGTTCGAGGACCTGCGGCCGGGCGAGACGTACCCGCTGGTGTACGCGGCGGCGGCGCTGCACTGGACGGACCCGAGCGAGCGCTGGTCGCGCATGGCCGCGCTGCTGGAGCCGGGCGGCGTGTTCGCCTCGGTCGGCGGGCCGCTGCGGCTGTGCGATCCGGCGCTGGAGGAGGCCGTGACCGAGGCGAGGAGGCCGTTCATCGCCGACGACACGATCCCGGCCCCCGACGGCACGCCGTCCGACGCGCCCATGCAGTGGCCGGGCAGCGAGCTTGAACGGTCGGAGTGGTTCCGCGACGTGCGGCAGGAGGTGATCCCGCGGCGTGTCGTGCTGAGCGCCCGTGACTACGCCGGTCACCTGTCCACGGTGTCGGCGTACCTGATGCTGCCGGACGAGCGGCGCGAGCAGGTGCTGGGCCGCATCCTCGAGGTGCTGCCCGAGACCGTGGAGCTGAGCGGCGACCTCACCGTCCACCTGGCCCGCCGCATCGGCTGACCAGGGGGAGACGCGCAGGTCGCGAGCACGCGGGGCGGGCGTCAGGCGCGCACGGGCGTCATGCGCGGATGCGGGCGGCGAGCAGGGCGACGTCGTCCTCGGCGCTCTCGCCCGCCATCGTCCGCACCACCGCGTCGCAGAATCGTTCGAGCGGCAGCGCGGCGGCCGCCTCTAGGGCTGTGCCGAGCCGGTCGATGCCCGCCTCGATGTCGGCCTCCCTGGTCTCGATCAGGCCGTCGGTGTAGAGGACGATCCTGCTGTTCGGCGGCAGGTCCACCTCGATCGAGTCGAACCCGCCGAACCCGAGGCCGATCGGCGTGCCGGTGGGCGGGCGCGGGAAGGAGACGCGGCCGTCGGGGTGCACGACGGCGGGCGGCGGATGCCCGGCCGAGGCCAGCCGGCAGCGTCCGGTGGCCGGGTTGTAGACGACGTACAGGCAGGTGGCGCCGGCCATGCCGAGGCGTGTCCCCGGCGGGTCGGAGTTCTCGTCGGCGAGCCGGATCAGCAGGTCGTCGAGGCGGCCGAGCAGCGCGCAGGGCGGCTGGTCCACGTATGCGAGCGTGCGCACCGCCATCCGCAGCCGCCCCATGGTGGCCGCCGCGTGGATGCCGTGGCCGGTCACGTCGCCGACCACCAGCGCGAGCCGGCCGTCCGGCAGCGGGATCGCGTCGTACCAGTCGCCGCCCACGTCGTGCACGTCGGACGGCAGGTAGCGGGAGGCCAGATCGACCGAGTCGATGCCGATCAGGCGCGGCGGCAGCATGTTGCGCTGCAACGCCAGGGCGGCGGTGCGCTCGCGGGTGTACTGGCGGGCGTTGTCCAGGCTCAGCGCGGCCCTGGCGCCGAGCCCTTCGGCGAGCCCGAGGTCGCTCGTGGTGAACGGCACCCGGTTGTCGGTCCGGACGAACACCGCGACACCGAGGATGTCGCCGCGCGCTTTGAGCGGCACGATGATCAGCGAGTGCATGCCGACGGCGTGGATGATCCTGGCCCGGTCGGGGTCCTGGTCGAGCCAGGTGCCCGGCGCGGTGTTCAGGAACGGCTCGAAGTGGGAGCGGCCCGATGCCAGCACGGCGGTGAACGGCGACGACGGCGGCACGAACACCGCCTCGCCCCGCTCCCACAGCGACTCCGGCAGCCCGTCGTGGATGGAGGCCACGCCCGCCCGGTAGAAGGCGGGCACGCGCATCTCGGTCGCCTCCAGCCGCTGCAGGGGCTCGACACCGGGCAGCACCGCCTCGGCCAGGTCCACGGTGACGTAGTCGGCCAGCGCCGGCACCGCCAGGTCGGCCAGCTCCTGCGCGGTGCGGCGGACGTCGAGCGTGCTGCCGACGCTGATGCTGGCCTCGTGCAGCAGGGTCAGCCGGTCGCGGGGGTGGCTGTGTCCGATGTCCAGCACCATCGAGCACAGGCCGACCGGGCGGCCGTGCTCGTCGTCGAGCCGGAAGAACGAGGTGGACAGCTTGTGCTCGTCGTGGCGGCCCGGCGACGTCCAGTGCGCCTCGCGGTCGATCTGCGGTACGCCGTCGGCGAGCACCTGCAGCATCGCCTCGCGGGCGGCGCGGGCGTCCAGGCCCGGCTCGGGGTCCGAGAGGCGGCGACCGACCTGGTAGTAGGGGAACACGTGCTGCAACGCCTGCGCGGCCCTGTTGCGCCAGACGCAGCGCAGGTCGGTGTCCCAGATTGCGATCGCCATGGGGGTGCGGTTGAGCAGCGGCTCCAGGAAGGGGCGCATGGCGGGCAGCTCGGCGGCCGGGGCGCGGGGCTCGTCCGGCGGCGCGCCGTCGAGGCGGACGAAGACGCGCCCGCCCTCAGGGTTGCGGATCTCCAGCAGGCCTTCGCGCCTGTCCGCTTGCGGGGATGCGGGGAAGAGGAGTTGCGCCAGCTCGCGGCCGAGCGCCGTCTGGAGCGGGATGCCGAGCAGGTCCTCGGCGGTGCTGCTCCAGCCCGTCACGGCGCCTTCGATGTCGATCGTGACGACCGCCGGCTCCCTGCTGGGGCGGCTCGCGGGTGTGCCCATGAGGCATCCATATCCCGCCCAAGCTGTAAATATGCCACTTTACCTGCGCAAATGGATCCGCCGTTCGGAGCCGCGCCGTCCGGTGCCGCCCCGTCCCGCGTCGCCCTGTCCGGCGTCGCCCCGTCCCGAGTCGCCCCGTCCCCTGTGGCGCCGTCTCGCGTGTGGCCCCCCCGGGGCGGGACGCGGTTCTGCGTGCGGCACGCGTGGGATCGGGGCGGGGCACGGTCCTGCGGGCCGGACGCGCCGGACGGGGCGCGGTGCTGGGGCACCGTGCGCGGCGGATGGGGGCGCGGTCCCGGGGGTGCCGCGTGCGCCGGGTCTTCCCCGGCGCACGCGGCGGGTCATCGCCGGTCGGTCAGGTGAGTTCGATGTAGTCCAGCTCGGCGTACCCGGTGCCGCCGGAGAAGTACGGCGACCCCTTGGCCAGGCGGATCACGTTGTACCCGGCGCGCAAGGACACCGTGGTGCTGACCGTGGCGCCGAACTGGCCCCACGACGGCGTCGGCGGGTAGCTGACCGTGGTCCACGGCCCGCCGTTGTAGGCGAGCCCCTGCGTGGCGGTCGCCCCGGTGGCGTTGGCGTAGCCGATGGTCAGCGTGTACGTCCGTGCGCTCGGCACGTTCACCACGAAGTCCACGTAGCTGTCGGTACGCGGGGTGCCGGAGTTGTCGATCCGCCCCACGTACCCGCCGCCCGAGGCGCTGGAGGAGGTGAGCCGCTGGGCGCGGAAGACGGAGGCGTTCTCGGCCTCGTAGCGCTGCTGGTAGGCGGGAACGCCCGAGACCGGCTCGACGAGGAGCTGGTAGGCGCTGGTCGCGACCATGTCGGGCACGGACACGCTGAGCCGCCCGTCACTGACCTGCCGGGTGGTGGTGGAGACCACGGTGGGCGCGGAGACGGCGGTGAAGCGGCCGCTGGACGGCGTGGACAGCAGCGTGACGCGCACGCTTGAGCCGAGCGCGCCGATGCCGGTGAGGTTGACGGTGTTGGTGCCGGACTCGTTGCCGAAGACGACGTTGACGACTTTGCGCGTGGGGTCGTAGGCGGCGAAGCCGTCGAGGCCGGACGAGGTGGTGGTGGTCGTGACCATGTTCCCGGCCATGTCGCCGTACCACTTGTACAGCCACCACGTGCCGGTCGGCTGGGAGTTGCCGGTGACCAGGCCGTTCATGGTGCCGTACTCGTACCAGAAGGCCCGGTGCGCCGACTCGACGCCGCCGCGCTCCAGCTTGGCGACGTAGCTGGCGATCCTGCCGGGCACGTCCACCTCGGAGGGCGCGGCGTACTCGTTGATCGACAGGCGGCGCGGGCTGATGCCCAGGGACGCCTCCAGGTTGCGGTAGTCGGCGATGTCGGCGGCGATCCTGTCGGGGTTCTGCAGCTCGTGCCAGCAGATGATGTCGGGCAGCGTTCCGGTGTCGCGGGCGTGGGTGAGGAACGACTGCATCCAGGAGCGGCTGTAGGTGGCGGTGCTGGGGCCGACGATCGGGGTGAGCGGGTCGAGCGCGCGCACCGCCCGGTAGGTGCGCACCCAGCCCTCGTTGAACGGCCCCGCGGCGGAGGTGTTCCAGGTGTAGTCGGGCTCGTTCCACAGCTCCCAGGCCAGGACGTTGGTGACGGTGGTGGCCGCCAGCCGGGCCCTGACCATGGTGTCGACTTTGGCGAGCCAGTCGTTCCAGCTCACCCACCGGTAGGGGAAGTCGGGGTAGATGTCGGGCATCCGGATGTACTGCCCGGCTCCGACGCGGTCGGCCTGCGGGGCGATGAGCAGGGAGTCGCCGCCGGGCGGCTGGCCGTTGGGGCGCTGGCCGACGCCGGGCGCGGGCTGGGTGAGCGAGTTGACCCTGAGCGGCAGCAGGGTCGAGTCGGCGGGGCGGTTGTTCTCCGCCAGGCCGTAGAGCCCGCCGGTGGCGGCGTGGGTGACGGGCCGGAACGGCCGGGAGACGTCGACGGTGAGCGTCGCGCCGGCCGCCGCGGCGGGGGTTGCTTCGGTCACCACGGTGGCGGCCGTGGTGACCAAAGCTAAGGCGAGCGCGGTGAGCGTTCGGGCCATGGGGGTCAGGCTCCTTCCTGTATCGGGGGGTACGAGGGGCGCAGGTCGGTGGCGAGGGGCAGGAAGATCCGCATGGCGGCCGGGCCGCGCCGCGCCCACCCGTGGTAGGGCCGCAGCGGCACGTCGAACCAGTCGCCGCCGTCGCCGTCCACGGGCCGGTCCCGGTACGACCAGGGGGCGTCGGGGAAGGCGCGGGCCCGGCCGCGGACGAGCGCGCCGCCCTCGACGGCGCGCGGCGCGGAGCCGGGATCGATGACGAGGGTGTCGAGCAGGCCGGGGTCCGGCAGGTCGTGCGACTCGACGCACAACACCTCGGGGCCGCGCTCGACCGCGACGCAGCCGCGTACGGCGTCGATGCGCGGATCCGGCCAGGTGAAGCGGGGCGTCACCGGCAGCTCCAGCACGATCTCCGCACCGGCGGCGAACGCCCGCCGCACCCGCACAAAGCCCGGCTCGACCGGCCGGGTGCGCCCGCCCTCGGTGAGCGTGGCCCCGGAGGCCCAGGCGGGCACGCGCAGGGAGAGCGTCCACGGCCGGTCCGAGCCGTCCACGACGCGGACGCGGACAGTGCCGCCGCCGGGGTAGGCGGTCTCGACGTCCACCGCCACCGGCGGCCCGCCGGGCAGCTCGGCGCGGATGCGGCAGGAGGCGTACTGCAGCAGTTGCAGGCCGTCGTCGTCGCTGGTGGCGAGGTAGCCGTGCAGGCCGGCCAGGGTGCGGGCGACGTTCGTCGGGCAGCAGGACACGTCGAACCACGCCGCCCGCTCGCCCGCCTCGGCGCGCGGGCTCACCTCGTCGGGGTCGGCGGGCCGCCCGGCGGCGCGCTGGTGCAGCGGGTTGGCGTAGAAGAACGCCCGCCCGTCGGCGCTGGGCGAGACCGCGACGACGTTGTAGAGCGTGCGCTCGATGAGGTCGGCGTAGCGGACCTCGCCGGTGGCCAGGTAGAGCCGCCAGGACACCATGATCGAGGCGACGCCGGCGCAGGTCTCGCAGTAGGCGCGGTCGGGCGGCAGCTCCCAGTCCTCGCCGAAGCCCTCGTCCTGGTGGCGCGAGCCCATGCCGCCGGTGATGTACGTGCGCCGCGCGACCGAGCGCTCCCACTGCCGCCGCACGGCATCCAGCAGCTCGCCGTCGCCGGTCTCGACCGCGACGTCCACCGCCGCGGCGGCCAGGTAGAGCGCCCGCACCGCGTGGCCGCGCCACACCTCGGCCTCGCGTACGGGGATGTCGTCCTGGAAGTACGCGCGGCCGAGCGGGATGTCCTTCAGCCTGCCGTGGCCGCGCCGCTCGATGAAGAGCCTGGCCTGGTCGACGTAGCGCGGCTCGCCGAGCGCGCGGCCGAACTCGGCGAGGCCGACCTCGATCTCCGGATGCCCGCACACGCCGTCGATCCCGCCGGGCCCGAACGCGCGGCACACGTGGTCGGCGGCCCGCCGGGCGATGCGCACCAGGTCGTCCTCGCCCGCGGTGCGCAGCCGGGCCACGGCGGCCTGCAGCAGGTGGCCGGTGTTGTACAGCTCGTGCCCCATCTCCAGGTCGCTGTAGCGGGGCGGCCGTCCCGGATGGCCGAAGCAGGTGTTGAGGTAGCCGTCCGGGTCCTGGGCGCGGGCGATGCGGGCGGTCAGCCGCTTGATGGCCGCTTCCGCCTCCGGGGCGCCCGAGCGGGCGCTCTCCCAGGACAGCGCCTCCAGCAGCTTGTAGACCTCCGAGTCGGAGAACGACCAGCCGGGCCGGTCGGGCCCGGTGGTGCCGTCGGCGACCCGGTCGAAGTTGGCGAGCCAGCCGAGGCGCTCCATCCACGACTCGCAGTGGGCGAGGGTCGCCGTGGCGTTCACGGCCTGGCGTTCGCCCCAGAACCCGCCGGTGAGCGAGACCTGCGCGAGCCCGAGGGGGCGCACCCGGCCGTGGGAGGGCAGCACGGGGCTGGTCATACGGCGTGTACCTTTCTGTCAGTCCTTGACGGCGCCCGCGGTGACCCCGGCGGCGATGTACCGCTGCGCGAGGACGAGCAGGACCGCCGCGGGCAGCGACGCGATCACGGCGGTCGCCATGATCGAGTTCCATTGCGTGGTGTTGTTGCCGATGTAGCGGAAGATGCCGAGCGTGATCGGGATGACGTCGCTGCTGCGGTTGAGCGTGGAGGCGAAGATGAAGTCCGACCACGCCCACAGGAACGCGAACAGCGACACGGTGATCACGGAGTTGCGGCTGAGCGGCAGCACGATCGAGCGGAACGCCCGCCACGTGCTGGCCCCGTCGATCTGCGCCGCCGCCAGCACCTCGGCGGGAATGCCCGCCATGAACGCGCGGAACAGCAGCACTCCGAACGGCACGGCCAGCGTCGAGTCGGCCACGATCAGGCCCCAGACGGTGTTGAGCAGCCCCAGCCGCAGGTAGACGGCGTAGAAGCCCATGGCCATCACCACGGCGGGGATCATCTGCGCGGCCAGCAGCAGGAAGTCGAGCAGGCGGGTGCCGCGCGGCCGCAGCCTGGCGAGGGCGAACCCGGCCGGCAGCGACACCACCAGGGTCACGACGACCGTGCCGAGGCCGATGAACAGGCTCGTCGCCAGCGCGGGAAGCTGCTGGCCGAGCGCGTCGGCGTACCCCTCGAAGGTGGGGTTCCACGGGAACCAGTGCGGCGGGTCGGCGCGCAGGTCGCGGGTCTTGGTGAGCGAGACGTTGACCATCCAGTAGACGGGGAAGAGCATCACGCCCGCCAGCACGACGCCCAGCGCCGTCTTCCAGCCGCTCCTGGCGGTCTTCACATGGCGGGTCTTCATGCGGTCTCCTCCCTCTGCAGGCGCACGTGCGCGAGCCCGGCGACGAACGCGATGAGGATGAGCAGGTTGCCGACGGCCGCCGCGGGCGAGAAGTCGGGCTGGCCGGTGCCGAACGCCTCCCGGTACGACCAGATGGCCAGCGTCGTCGAGGCGTCGGCGGGGCCGCCCCGCGTCATGATCCAGATGATGTCGACGACCTTCAGCGTGTAGATCAGCCCGAGCAGCAGCGTGATCAGCGACACCGGCCGCAGCAGCGGGAACGTGATGCGGGTGAAGCGCTGCCACGGCCCGGCCCCGTCGAGCCCGGCGGCCTCGTACAGGTCGGAGGGGATGTTCTGCAGCCCCGCGTAGAGGATCACCAGGTTGAACGGCACGCCAAGCCAGATGTTGGCGATGGTGACCGCGAGCAGCGAGGTGCCCGGCGAGGTCAGCCAGTTGATCTGGCCGATGCCGAACGCCTGCAGCGCCGCGTTCACGATGCCGTTGTCGCTGTTGAGCAGCCACGACCAGGTGGAGGCCGAGACGATCAGCGGCAGCAGCCACGGCACCAGGAACAGCGCCCGCAGCACTCCCGACAGGCGGAAGTTGCGGTGGAAGAAGACCGCCAAAGCCAGGCCGATCGCGTACTGCGCGGCGATGGAGGCCAGCGTGAAGACGGCGGTGTTGCGCAGCGCCCGCAGGAAGGTGTCGTCGGACAGGATCGCGCGGTAGTTGTCCAGGCCGGTGAACTCCGCGTCGCCCTGGATGAACGCCCGCGGCGTGTAGTCGTGCAGGCTGAGGTCGATGTTGCGGTAGAGCGGATAGGCGTAGAAGACGAGCAGGTAGACGATGAGCGGGGCGAGGAAGGCGGCGGCCGTCCAGCGCCCCGTCCGCCGCCCGCGGGAGGCGGCGTGCGCCGCCCCGCGCACGGCGCCCGTCCGGGTGTGCGACTGCGAGATCATGAGCCGCTCAGCCGCCGGTCGCCTGCTTCGCCTGGGCCTGCGCCTGCTTGAGCGCGTCCGCGGGGCTGGCCGCGCCGCTCAGCGCCTTCTGCACGCCGGTCCACAGCGCCTCGGAGATCTTCGGGTAGTCGGTGCCGAGGTTGTCGCTGGTGCGGCCCTTGGCGGTGCGGACCGCGTCCACCCACGGCTTCAGGCTCGGCTCGGCGTCGAGGATCTGCTGCTGCCCTTCGGCGGTGGAGGGGATGTAGTACGCGAACGTCTTACCGGTCTCCACCAGCCCCTCGGGCGTGGTCATGCACTCGAGGATCTTCTTGGTGACCTCGTAGCGCGAGGTGTCCTTCTGCACCGGGACGGTGATGAACTCGCCGCCGGTGGGGGTGGGGGCGACGCCGCCGTTCTTGGCGGGGATCTGCACGACGCCGGTCGGGAACTCGGCCTTCCTGGCGCTGTCGATCTGCCAGGTGCCGTTCTCGGCGAAGGCGAACTCGCCGGTCAGGAACTCCTCCCAGGTGGTGTTCTGGGAGTTGCTGATGACCGAGTTGGGGGCGATGCCGCTCTTGACCCACGACGTCCACAGGTCCAGCGCCTCGACGGCCTGCGGCGAGTCCAGCGCGGTGAGCTGCGCGCCCGCGCCCCAGAACCACGGCAGGAACTGGAACGAGCCCTCCTCGGTGCCGATGGCGGCGAACGTGATCGGCTTCTTGCCGGCCGCCTTCACCTTCTTCAGCGCGGCGTCCAGCGTGGCCCAGTCCTTGATCGAGTCAGGGTCCACGCCGGCCTCGTCGAGGATCTTCTTGTTGTAGTAGAGGGCGAGCGTGTTGGCGCCGATCGGGATGCCGTACGTCTTGCCGTCCAGCTCGCCGGCCGCGATCAGGTTCTTGTCGAAACGCGAGGTGTCGAGGCCGAAGTCGGCCATGGTGGTGAGCATCCCGGCGTCCGCGAGCGTCGAGACGGCCGGGTTGTCGAGCAGGATGACGTCCGGCGCGTTGCCCTCCTGGCCCGCGAGCAGGGCCTGGTTGGTCAGCGCGGTCGTGTCGTAGGCGGTGCGCTCGATGGTGACACCGGCCTTCTCGCCGCAGGCGTTCACCCGTCCGGCCCAGGCGGAGGACTTGTCGTGCTGCGGGTACGGGTCCCACCACGTGTACGCGCCGCCCGAACCCGACCCCGTGGCCGAGCCGGACCCGCCCTGCGGGGCGGACGCGCAGGCGGTGAGGGCGGACAGCGCCAGGACCGCGGTTCCGAAGACCGCCGCCCTGGCGGACACCGACGGACGGTTCATCGATTCCTCCAATGTTAACGCTCACATTCGGAGCGTGCCGGACTGATGGGGGGTGAGCGGGTGGTCAGGGGGAGTGGGGGCGCGGGGGAGCGGTGCTGCCCCGGTCGACCAGCTCGGGCGAGATGAAGCGCACCACGAACGGCTCCCGCCTGGCCTGCGCCGACTCCACGCGGCGCACGAGCTGGCGCACCGCCATGGCGCCGAGCCGGTCGGGCGCGCTCTCGATGGAGGAGTAGGGCAGCGAGAACGTCGCGGCGAACTCGGCGGAATAGCGCCCGATGACCGACAGGTCGCCGGGCACCCGCAGCCCGCGCTCGTAGGTGACCGAGGGCAGCGCCGCCGCGGCCGCCTCGTTGTTGATCAGCAGGCCGGTCGCGGCCGGATATCTGTCGAGCAGGTCGTGCAGCAGGCGGCCCACGGCGGGCTGCCGCGACTCGCCGTAGACGGCGTGCAGGGTGACGCCGAGCGCCCGGGCGCGCTCCAGCGCGGCGTCGCGCAGGCGCCACACGTACGCGCCGCCCCGCTCCACCACGTGCTCCGGCTGCGAGATGAGGATCAGCTCGCGGTGGCCGAGCCGGTGCAGGTGATTCACCATCACCCGGCCGGCCTCCTCGAAGTCCAGGTCGAACACGTCGAGCCCCGAGCAGTCGCCGGGCAGACCGACCAGCGCGCCGGGCTGCGGCGCGGCGCGCAGGATGGGCAGCCGGGCGTCGTCCTGTGCGATGTTCATCAGCACGACGCCGTCGACCATGCGCGAGTCGGTGATGCGCCGCAGTGCGCGCACGCCGTCGGCCTCGGTGACCAGCAGCGTGTCGTAGCCCAGGTCGCGTGCGGTGTTGGTGACGCCCAGGATGTACTGCATCATCGCGGGCGCGAACTCGTCCTCGTGGAACTGGGCGAGCAGACCGAGGACCTTGGTCTGGGCGGTGGCGAGGGCGCGGGCGCCCGCGTTCGGCGTGTACGCCAGCGCCTCGGCGGCGGCCAGCACGCGCCGGCGCACCTCCTCCGAGATGGGCCGCTTGCCCGACAGCGCGTACGACGCCGTGCTGCGGCTCACCCCGGCCTCCCGGGCCACGTCTCCGATCGTCGCCACTCTCACCTCCAGATTCGTCGAACCGGTTCGACGGTCGCGTTGCGGTGCTCCCTCGCATCGTCGCTCCGGGCTCGCCTTCTTCAGGGAATCGGGGCAGGGGAGACCGCGGTCGCGGCCTCCGGCGGTCACCGAAGGAGGCGAACCGGTTCGAACGATGTGGCTCGACTGTTGCTCCGCCGCACGGCGGCCGTCAAGGAGGAGCCGGGGCGGCGATACCGAATCGTGACATGCCGGAAATATGGGTCGGTGCGCCGGTGGGCTTCCGAGCTGGGGCGTTGACGGACGCGGCCGGGGCTGCGTAACGTACCCGTAACCCTGCGGTCGCGTTGCGCTGAAGCTCCCTCGGCTCTGTTAGCGCTCACATCCCCAGGGACGTACGCATGCCATTCCCGCGCCTGACCAGGGCGTTGTGCGCCGGGCTGCTCCCGGCCGCGCTCGCCCTGCCGTTAACCGCCATCCCCTCGAACGCCGCCGTCCCGGAGCCCGTGCTCGTCTACGAGTTCGACGCCGACGACGTCACCAGCGGCACCGTCACCGACTCCTCCGGCAACGGCCTGGACGGCGAGCTGGTCAACGCCGGCACCGCCGAGCTGGTGGACGGCGCGTCCGGCGGGCACGCGCTCAGCCTGCCCGGCGGCGCGCCCACCTCGGACGGCGCCTACGTCAAGCTGCCCCTGGAAGCGATCAAGGGCAGGACCGATCTCACCGTGTCCGCCCGCGTCAAGTGGGACGGCACCACCGCCCCCTGGCAGTGGATCTACGCGCTCGGCAAGGACAACGTCCGCTACCTGTTCAGCACCCCGTACAACGGTGACGGCCGGCTGCGCACGGCGGTCACCACCTCGGGCGGCGGCGGGGAGGCGCAGGTCACCGGCTACGCGCCGCTGCCCGCGAACGCCTGGAAGACGCTGACCGTCACCCTCGACACGGTCGCGAAGCGCGTCACCACCTACCTCGACGGCGCCGCCGTCGCCTCCGCGCCGACCACGATCACGGCCGGTCAGCTCGTGGACGACGCCACCACCTTCGCCGGGTTCATCGGCCGCTCGTTCTACCCGGACCCGCTGTTCGACGGCGCCGTGGACGACTTCCGCATCTACGGCGCGGCGCTCACCGCCGAGCAGGTCGCCGAGCTGGCGGGCCCCGCACCCGAGCCGGGCGAGCTGAGCAGGGACTCCTTCGAGGTGCGCACGGTCATCGGCACCGCGCCGGACCTGCCGCCCGCGGTCCGCGCCGCCTTCTCCGACGGCTACGACCGCGACGTCCCCATCACCTGGGATCCCGTGGACCCCGGCGACTACGCCTCCACCGGCACGTTCACCGTCAACGGCACGGCGGCCGGGCGGCCCGTCACCGCCAAGGTCACCGTGGTCCGGGAGGGCCAGATGGTCATCGACCTGGCCAAGGACACCGGCCCCTTCCACGGCGGCGCGTCCGGCACGCTCTACGGCCTCTACGGCCCGGGGGTGCCGACCAACAACCTCATCGAGGGCATGAAGCTGCGCACGGTCTCCACCAAGGCGCAGGACGGCCCGCAGCACCCCGGCGCCGACGCGCTGGAGGTGGTCAAGCCGCTCGCCGACAGCACCGGCGGCGACGTGTACATCTACATGACCGACATCCACCGCGGCTTCCCCTACCAGTGGCCGGGCGACACCCCCGAGGAGAAGCTCGCCACGTACCGGGAGAAGATCGCAAAGCAGGTGGATCAGGTGCTGAAGCTGGAGCCGAAGTACCGCGAGCACATCGTGTTCGTGCCGTTCAACGAGCCCGAGGGCAACATGTTCGGCACCGGCGAGTGGAGCTACAACGGCGTGAGCTGGCTCAGCGACCCCACCGACTACTTCAGGGCGTGGGACGACTTCTACCGGCTCATCAAGGGCAAGCTGCCCTCGGCCCGCATCGCGGGCCCCAACACCAGCGTGCTCTACTCCCAGGTCAAGGGCTTCCTGGAGCACACCGTCGAGGCGGGCACCGTGCCCGACGTCATGACCTGGCACGAGCTCAGCCACCCCGAGCAGGTGCGCGAGAGCGTCAAGCGCTACCGCGCGATGGAGGCCGAGGTCTTCGACGGCACTGAGCACGAAGGCAGGAAGCTGCCGATCAACATCAACGAATACGCGTTCAACTACCACACCTCGGTGCCCGGCCAGATGATCCAGTGGATCTCCGCCTTCGAGGAGTCGAAGGTGGACGCCGACATCGCGTACTGGAACATCGACGGCAACCTCAGCGACTCGGCCGTGCAGGCCAACCGCGGCAACGGCCAGTGGTGGCTGCTGCACGCCTACGGGCAGATGAGCGGGCACACCGTGGCCGTCACCCCGCCCTACCCCGGCCAGAACTACACGCTGCAGGGCGTGGCCACGCTGGACGAGGCCAGGCGGCAGGCCCGTGCGATCATCGGCGGCGCGAGCAGCGCCGGGCACATCCGTTTCGAGAACGTGCCGGGCGAGGTGTTCGGCGGCAAGGTCCACGCCTGGATCAGGGAGATCCCGTGGACCGGGCAGATCGGCGACTCGCCGCAGCCGCGCGTCGTCGCCGAGCGCGACCTGCCCGTCTCCGGCGGCGCCGTGGTGCTCGACTTCGGCGCCGGTGACCTGCCGAAGCTGACCGAGTCGTCGGCGTACGAGATCGTGCTCTCCCCGGCCGGAACCGGCACCGTGACCGCGCCCGCGCCGCACCTGTGGGAGGGCTCGTACGAGGCCGAGGACGCCGCCCACAGCGGCACCGGCTACAGCCGCAACGGCCCCGAGGGCTCCCCGTCGGACGTGTCGAAGTTCTACACCTCCGGCGGCTACGACGTCGGCGGGCTGCGCACCGGCTCCGACGTCGTTCTCGACTTCACCGTCGAGGTGCCCGAGACCGGGGACTACGACCTGAGCGTCTTCGCCAACTCGCTCAACACCTACGACGCGGTACGCGAGCAGGGCCCCACGAACGTCTTCGTCCGCGTGGACGGGGGAGCGGAGCAGGAGCTGTTCCTGCCGCTCGGCTACAAGTGGGTGGTCTGGGACCACGCCGACACCACGGTGCGGCTCACCGCCGGGCGGCACGTCATCTCGCTGGCCGCGCGCAGCCTCGACGGCGAGCGGGCCACCACGGGAGACGCCATCGTGGACCGGATCGTGCTGCGGCTGCCCAACCCGGCGGCGGGCACCGCGATCTACGAGGCCGAGCTGGCCGAGCTGAGCGGCGGGCGCACCGCGTACGACGTGAAGGGCGGCAAGGTGTCCGGCTCGGGCGGCGCGGTGCTGGCGCGCGGCGAGACGGCGACGTTCTGGGTGTACTCGGCGCGCGACGCCGCCTCCGTCCTCGACCTCAAGCTGCTCTCCGGCACCGCGAAGGTGGCCGTCAACGGCATCGAGGTGCTCGGCGACGCCACGCGCGGCCACGCCGCCGCCACGGTGTCGCTGTCGGGCGGCGTCAACAAGGTCACCGTCACCGGGCGCTCGGGCAAGGCGGTCATCGACCGGCTCGACGTGCGGCCGGACGCGAAGGCGCTGCCCGGGACCGCCTACCAGGCCGAGTCGGCGCAGCGGGCCGGTACCGCCGAGGTCGCCTCGCTCAGCCAGGCCGACGGCGGGGCCGCCGTCACCGGCGTCGGCGGGCGTCCGGGCAACGCCAACACGCTCACCTTCACCGTGCGCGCCGACGCCGCCGGCACGTACGCGATGCGGGTGCGCTACTCCAACCCCGAGCAGTCGCCCGCCACCCACTACAACCCCGACCCGCTGGCCCGGCACGCCGACATCACCGTCAACGGCGGCGAAGCTCAGCGCGTGTCGTTCCCGCACACCTTCCACGAGAACAACTTCTGGGAGCTGACCGTCCCGGTGCGGCTGAAGAAGGGGACCAACACGATCGCGTTCGCCAGCGAGGAGCTGCCGAACTTCGACGGCGACAGCTACGCCTCCGACACCTGGCCGGGAATCCTGCTGCGCTCGCAGTACGCGCCGGTCATCGACAAGATCACCATCGCCCCTTACAGCCGCTGACAGCGGTTTCCAGAGGCCGGTCTGCGAGGGCCGCCCGCCATCGGCGCGGGCGGCCCTCCGCGCGTCCGGGGCCGGCTCGGCCCATGCGTCGTAGGCCGCCTGCCGCCCGGGGCGGGGCGCCTCGCGCGGCGCGGCGGCTTTACGGGGGCGCGTCGCGCGGCGCGGCGGCTTCATGGGGCGGCGCCATGCGCTGCTACGCCTCGCGCGGCGCCGCCCCGTAGAGGGCCTGATCCACCAGGCGCTCGGCGATCGAGGCGTCGAAGTCGACCTTGAGCACCAGCAGCCGGTGGTAGCAGGCGCCCCACAACTGGTCGACGATGACGTGCAGGTCGGCGTCCTCGCGGAGCTGCCCCTGGCGCTGGGCGATGCGCAGCCGTTCGACGGCGAGGTCACGGCGCGGGATGGCGTAGCTCTGCGACCAGGCGGCGGCGAGGTCGGGGTCGAGCTGGGCGGCGCCGACGAGCTGCGAGACGGGTGCCTGCGCGCCGGACTCCTTCAGCCACCGGACGAACGCCTCGAGCTGCGTGATCAGGTCGGCGCGGATGTCGCCGGTGTCGGGGAACTCCAGCAGCTGCCTGCTGTGGGTGAAGTACGCCTCGGCGGCCAGCGCCCCAGGCGACGGCCACCACTTGTAGAGGGTGGTCTTGCTGCAGCCGGCCTCGGTCGCGACCCGCTCGAACGTGACCGCCGGCATGCCGTCGCGCAGCAGGATGCGCCCGGCGGCCTCCAGCGCGCCGGCGCGCACCTCGGCGGCGGGCCGGCGGCCCCGGCCTCGTCGTACGGCTGCGGTCTCGGACATCGGCACCTCTCTCATATGGACGGAATGTTCATATTCTGTGTATGGTTGGAAATGAACGAATAGTCCATATCTTACTGGAGGGCACCGACCATGCCCGATGACACCCCGCGTGTCGCCCTGATCACCGGCGCTTCCGGCGGCATCGGCAGGGCCACCGCCGAGCGCCTGGCCCGCGAGGGCTACGCGATCGTCGTCCACTACGCCGGCGGCAAGGAGCGCGCCGAGGAGGTCGCGCAGGCCGTCAGGGACGCGGGCGGCCAGGCCGTCATCGCGGGCGGTGACGTGGCCGACGAGCACGCGATGACCGCGGTGTTCGACCTCGCCGAGCGCGAGTTCGGCGGGCTCGACGTCGTCGTCCACGGCGCCGGTATCATGCCGACCGCGCCCATCGTCGACACCGACCTCGACACCTTCGACCGCATCCAGCGCGTCAACGTGCGCGGCACGTTCGTGGTGGACCGGCTCGCCGCCCGCCGCCTGCGCGCCGGCGGCGCGATCATCAACCTGTCCTCCTCGCTCACCCGGCTGCAGGCCCCGACGTACGGCGCGTACGCCGCGTCCAAGGGCGCCGTCGAGGCGATGACGCTCATCCTCGCCCGCGAGCTGCGCGGACGCGACATCACCGTCAACGCGGTCGCGCCCGGCCCCACCGCCACGCCGCTGTTCTTCGCCGGCAAGAGCCAGGAGACCATCGACCACATCGCCTCGCTCAACCCCATGGGCCGCCTCGGCGAGCCCGCCGACATCGCCGAGGCCATCGCCTTCGTCGCCGGACCGGGCCGCTGGGTGAACGGCCAGGTCATCTACGTCAACGGCGGCGCCGCCTGAGCCCGGCGCGCCCCGAAAGGAGCCCACGAGCACATGTCCGTCGTTCTCATCACCGGATCGTCCACCGGCATCGGCCGCCGCACCGCCGAGACGCTCGCCGCGGCCGGCCACACCGTCTACGCCACCATGCGCGACCCCGGGGGCCGCGACGCCGCCAGAGCCGCCGAGCTGGTCGCGCAGGCCGAGGACCGGGGCCACGACCTGCGGGTGGTCGCGCTCGACGTCACCTCGCAGGAGTCCGCCGACGCCGCCGTCCGCACCGTCCTGGAGGAGGCGGGCGAGCTGGACGTCGTCGTGCACAACGCCGGCCACCTGTTCATCGGCTACACCGAGGCGTTCACCGACGACGATGTGGCGAGGCTGTTCGACGTCAACGCGATCGGGGCGCACCGGGTCAACCGCGCGGCGCTGCCCCACCTGCGCGAGCGCCGCGCCGGCACCCTCGTGTACGTCGGCAGCACCAGCCTGGTCAGCACCCCGCCGTTCCTCGGCCCGTACGTCGCCTCCAAGGCGGCCTTCGACGCGCTGGCCGTGGTGACCTCGTACGAGGTGTCGCAGTTCGGCATCGAGACCTCGATCGTGATGCCCGGCCCGATCACCCAGGGCACCGACCACTTCGCCAACGCCTCCCGGGCGAGCGACGACCGGGTGACCGCCCAGTACGCCGAGCTGAACCCGCTGGTCGAGCGCACCCACGAGGCCCACGAGCAGCTCTTCGAGCCGGGCACGACCGCCGACCCGCAGGACGTGGCCGATGAGATCCGCCGCATCCTCGCCCTGCCGGTCGGCAAGCGGCCGTTCCGCTCGGTGGTGGACGCGGCCCAGGCAGGGGTGGAGCACGTCATGGCCTTCAGCGACCTGACCAGGCAGGCGTTCGTGCGCCGGCTCGGGTTCGCCGAGAGGCTGGAGCTCAAGCGATGAGAGCCCGCGCCGCGACGGCGGCCCTGCTGGCGGTCTTGACGGCGGGCGCCTGCTCGGCGGCGCCCGCCCCAGCGTCACCCGGCCCGTCCCAGGCGGACGCCCGGGCACCCGCGACCGGCCCGTCCCGGGCGTCCACGCCCAGTGCGTCCCGGCTGGAGGTGACCGTGTCGCCGGGCCCGGTCGCCACGCTCGGCGAGCCGGTCGAGCTGACCACCGGCCTGCAGGCGCCGTGGGGCCTGACGTTCCTGCCCGACGGGTCCGCGCTGGTCTCGGAGCGCATCAGCGGCCGCATCCTGCGCATCCCGGCCGGGGGCGGCGCGGCGCGCGAGGTCGGCGTCGTGCCGGACGTGCACGCCGGTTCGGAGGGCGGGCTGCTCGGCATCGTCGCCTCGCCCCGCTTCGCCACCGACCGCACCGTCTACGCCTCCGTCTCCGGCCGGGACGCCAACCGCATCGTCGCGCTCACCATCGCACCCGGCTACGACGGGGTCAGCGTGGAACGGGTGCTGCTCGACGGCATCCAGACCGCCGACAGGCACCACGGCGGCCGCCTGGTGATCGGCCCCGACGGCCACCTGTGGATCGGGACCGGCGACGCGTTCGAGCCGGAGAACGCCGCCACCCCCGACTCGCTCAACGGCAAGATCCTGCGCATCGCGCTCGACGGGTCCGTGCCGGAGGACAACCCCGGCGACTCGCCCATCTACTCCAGCGGACACCGCAACGTGCAGGGCATCGCGTTCGGGCCCGACGGCACCGCGTACGCCTCCGAGCTGGGCCACCGCACCTGGGACGAGGTGAACGTGCTGCGCGCGGGCGCCGACTACGGCTGGCCGGAGACCGAGGGCACCAACGGCTCCACCGGCGTGCCGCCGATCGCCACCCTGCACCCCGACGACGCCAGCCCCTCCGGCCTCGCCTACGCCGCGGGCTCGCTGTGGATCGGGGCGCTGGGCGGGCAGCGGCTCTGGCAGCTCCCCGTCGCGGGCGGCGCCGCCACCGGTGACCCCGTCGCCCACTTCCACGGCGACTACGGCCGCATCCGTGCCGTCGAGGTCGCCCCCGACGGCTCGCTGTGGCTGGTCACCTCCAACACCGACCGCGCCACCTGGGGCGGCACGGACCCGCGCCCCGGCGACGACCGCATCCTGCGCGTCGAGGTCCGCGAAGGCCGCCGCTGAGACGGCGGCCGGCGGGCCACGCGGCCGGGCCCGCGCACCCCGCCGCTGAACGCCGCTGAGACGGCGGTCAGCGGATCAGGCCGACGAACATCGTGCGGTGCAGCACCTCCACGTGGGCCCGCGCCACGCGGACCGCCTCCACCGCATCGCCCTGCTCCAGCGCCGCCACCAGCGCCGCGTGCTCACGGTTCGACTCGCGCAGGTAATCGAGGGGGTAGGGCAGGTAGTAGCGGTACAGGCGGCGCAGTACCGGCGCGTAGTGGGAGACCGCCGACTCCACTCCCGAGGCCGCCGCGAGCGCGAGGTGGAAGCGTTCGTCGCTGGTGTGGAAGTCGGCCCAGCCCGAGGCCCGGTCCATCTCGGCGACCAGGGCCTTCAGCTCGGCCAGCCGCTCGGCGGTGACGGCGGTGGCCGCCAGGTGGGCCAGCCCGCACTCCAGCAGCAGCCGCTGGTCGATGAGCCGGTGCACCTCGGCGGCGGCCGTCCGGTACGCCTCGGTCTCGGCCACCTTCCCGATCGCCGGCTCGTCGGCCACCATCGTGCCGCCCGAGCGGCCCCTGCGGCGTACCAGGACGCCTTCCTCGCACAGCGCGGTGAGCGCGCGCCGCACGGTGATCTCCCCGACGTCGAGCGCGCGGGCGACGTCGGCGGTGGGGGGCAGGCGCTCGCCGGGCTTGAGCAGGCCCAGATCGACGGCCAGGGCGATGCGGGCGCGCACGGTGTCGAGCGCGCTGAGCCGCCGCAGCCCCTCCAGGGCCTCCGAGTTGAGCGCGTCCAGGGCGTCCATGGCCACCACCGTAACGTTGCTTAAAAAGCTCAATATGAGCTATTTTTGGGCATCGCCAGCGTACGTGCTGGTCAGAAGGCAGGTGACGATGCCCAGGCCACTTCCGGTCGCGCTCGCGCAGAGCGAGCCGCTGCCCGCCGGCACGCCGGTGTCCCGGTTCGCCGAGCACGTGGAGGACGTGCTGGCGAGCCTGCCCGGCACGCGGATGGTGATCTTCCCAGAGCTGCATCTGTTCGGCAGCCGGGTACGCCCGGCCGAGCGCGACGCCGAGCTGGCCGCCACAGCGCAGCCGCTGGACGGCCCCCTGGTCAGGGAGCTGGCCGCGCTCGCCGGCGACCTCGGCGTCTGGCTGCTGCCCGGCACGATCTGCGAGCGGGGCGAGGGCGGCGCGCTGCACAACACCGCGCTGGTGCTCGCCCCCGACGGCACGCTCGCGGCCTTCTACCGCAAGGTGTTCCCTTGGCGGCCGTACGAGCCGTACCGGCCGGGTGATCGTTTCGTCGTCTGCGACCTGCCCGGCACCGGCCGTATCGGCCTGGCCATCTGCTACGACGCCTGGTTCCCCGAGGTGGCCAGGCATCTGGCCTGGATGGGCGCCGAGGTGATCGTCAACCCGGTGCTGACCACCACCGCCGACCGGGCGCAGGAGCTGGTGCTGGCCCGCGCCAACGCCATCGTCAACCAGGTCTTCGTCGTCTCCGTCAACGCCGCCGCGCCCACGGGCACCGGCCGCAGCCTGATCGCCGACCCCGAGGGCCGCGTCCGGGTCGAGGCGGGGGAGGCGGTCACCGTCCTGACCGACGTGCTCGACCTGGACGACGTCACCCGCGTCCGCCGCCACGGCACCGCCGGGCTCAACCGCGTCTGGTCGCAGTTCACCGACGCCGACCCGCCCCTGGAGCTGCCCCTCTACCAGGGGCGCATCGACCCCGGCCGGTGGAGGCCAGCCGGCACACCCCCGGAGTGACCATGTCATCCACCTCTCACCCCACGCTCCGGCGCACGCTCGGCCTGCGCTCCGTCGTCCTGTTCGGGCTGGCGTACCTGACGCCGCTCATCGTGCTCGGCATCTTCGGCGTCGTCGCCGAGACCACCTCGGGCGCGGCGCCGTCGGCGTACGCGCTGGCGCTGGTCGCGATGCTGTTCACCGCGCTCAGCTACGGCCGCATGGCCGCCGCCTACCCCGTCGCCGGCTCGGCCTACACCTACGTCCGCCGCACGATCGACGCCCGCGCCGGATTCCTCGTCGGCTGGGCCGTGCTGCTGGACTACTTCTTCCTGCCCATGGTCATCTGGCTGATCGGCGGCTCCTACCTGGCCGAGCAGTTCCCCGCGGTGCCGACGCCGGTGTGGATCGTCGCGTTCATCGTGCTCACCACCGGGCTCAACCTCGCCGGCATCAAGGTCGCCGACCGGGCCAACTCGCTGCTCATGATCTTCCAGATCCTCGTGCTGGTCTTCTTCGTGCTGCTGGCCGCGGGCCACCTGGTCAGTGGGCGCGGGCCCGCGTCGCTGTTCAGCCTGACGCCGTTCACCGGTGAGGGTGCGAGCGTGACGACGGTCGCCGCGGGCGCGGCCATCGCCGCCTACTCCTTCCTCGGCTTCGACGCCGTCACCACGCTCACCGAGGAGACCGTGGAGCCGCGCCGTACCATCCCGCGAGCCATCCTGCTGGTCGCCCTCATCGGCGGCGGCATCTTCGTCGTCGTCGCCTACGTCACCCAGCTCGTCCACCCCGGCGGCGCGTTCGCCGACTCCTCCGCGGCGGCCTCGGAGATCGCGCGGACCATGGGCGGCAGCCTGTTCGGCGCGTTCTTCCTGGCCGGGCTGGTGGTGGCCCAGTTCACGTCCGGGCTCGCCGCGCAGGCCAGCACCACCCGCCTGCTGTACGCCATGGGCCGCGACGCCGTGCTGCCCCGCCGCGTCTTCGGCTACCTGCACCCGCGCCTGCGCACCCCCGTCTTCTCCATCCTGCTCACCGGCCTGGTCGGGCTCATCGCGGTCAGGATGGACGTGGCCACCTCCACGTCGTTCATCAACTTCGGCGCCTTCACCGCCTTCGTCTTCGTCAACGTCGCGGTCATCGCCCTCTACGTCCGCGAGCGCCGGGCCGGGCGGCGGCCTGGCGTGCTCGCGTACGTGGTGGCCCCGGCGATCGGCGCGGTCATCGACCTGTACCTGCTCACGCAGCTCGACGGCCACGCCATCACGCTCGGGCTGATCTGGCTGGCCGCCGGCGCCGCCTACCTCGCTTACCTGACCCGGCTGTTCCGGGTGCCGCCGCCCGAGCTGGACTTCGCCGAGCAGTCGCAGGCCGCGCCGGTCAGCTCGGGCTGAACCAGCGGGCCGGCGCGGCCTTCAGTCCGTCGGGGTCGCCGCCCGCGCCGGCGCCAGCCGCCCCGTCCTCTGCCGCCACCGGCCCCAGCGCGAGGACCTGCTGCTCGCCACCCTCACCGCCTGCCGGCGCCCGATCGGGATCCCCGGCACCGGCAACGTGCGCGACGACGTGGCTGCCGCTGCTGCGTGTTCGACCGCCGGCGTCTGCATGCGTTGATAATCGTTGGCCTCGCGGCCGGGGCGCGGGCTAGGGTGGCGGCGTTTCCGCGCCAGGCAGGTCACGTACCTGCAGAGGGGAGCCGCCGCGATGACGGCACAGCTCGTCGCACTCAGCTGGGACGCACTCGACCCCGCCGCACTGGCCCGCTTCTGGGCCGGCGTGCTGCGCTGGGAGAGCGTCGATGACCCGCGCGGCGGCGTCGCGCTGCTGCCCGCCGACGACACCGGCTTCCGCATCAGGTTCCAGCCGACCGATGCCGTCAAGACCGGCCAGAACCGGATGCACTTCGACCTGACCAGCGCCTCGCTCGACGAGCAGCAGGCCACGGTCGAGCGGGCCCTCGCGCTCGGCGGCCGGCACATCGACGTCGGCCAGACCCCCGACGATGGGCACGTGGTGCTCGCCGACCCCGAGGGCAACGAGTTCTGCGTCATCGAGCCCGGCAACAAGTTCCTCGCCGAGTGCGGCTTCATCGGCGCGCTCGCCTGCGACGGCTCCCAGGAGGCCGGCGACTTCTGGAGCGCCGCCCTCGACTGGCCGCTGGTGTGGGACCAGAACCAGGAGACCGCGATCCGCTCCCCGCGCGGCGGCCCCAAGATCACCTGGGGCGGCCCGCCCGTCGCGCCCAAGCGGGGCAAGAATCGTCTGCACGTCGACCTGGCCGCCGGCGGTGAGCTGGAGGCGGAGGTCGAACGGCTGCTCTCCCTCGGGGCCGAGCGCATCGACATCGGCCAGGGCGATGTCCCCTGGGTGCTCCTCGCCGACCCCGACGGCAACGAGTTCTGCGTACTGCCGCCCCAGTGAGGCGGCCGCGCCTTCGCGGGGGTTCGGCTGGGCGGACGCGTGGCCGGCGGACCCTCCGCCGAGGGCTGAGCGTGACGCGCGGCCCGCGGTGATGCGGGGCGCGTGACCCCGGCGCGGGGTGGCGTGGCGCGCATGGCGGACCCATGTGGGTAAGATCGGCATCGAATGTTCGATGGCGATCGTACACATGGGGGATGGCATGGCGCGGACGGTGCGCTTTCACGAGCTCGGCGGGCCCGAGGTGATGCGGCTGGAGGACGAGGATCCGGGCGAGCCGGGCCCCGGCGAGGTACGCCTGCGCGTGGAGGCGATCGGCATCAACCGGGCCGAGGCGCTGTTCCGCAGCGGCCACTACATCGAGCCGGTCAAGCGGTTCCCCGCCAGGCTCGGCAACGAGGCCGCCGGCGTGATCGAGGCGGTCGGGCCGGACGTGACCGGGTTCGAGCCGGGGCAGCGGGTCAGCGTCGTGCCGAACTTCTCCCAGAACGATTACGGCGTCTACGCCGACGCGGCCATCGTGCCCGTCAGGTCGCTCGTGCCACGCCCCGAGCAGGTGGACGCGGTCTCCGGGGCAGCCGTGTGGATGCCGTACCTGACCGCGTACGGCGCGATGGCCGAGGTCGCCCGCATGAGAGCGGGGGACGTGGCGGTGGTGAACGCGGCGTCGAGCAGCGTCGGACTGGCCGCCATCCACACCGCGGACCGGCTGGGCGCGCGGCCGCTTGCCGTCACCCGCACCCGCGCCAAGGCCCGGCAGCTCGCCGAGGAGGGCGCCGCCGAGGTGATCGTCTCCGACGAGGAGGACGTGACCGCGCGCGTGCTGGAGCTGACCGGCGGCAAGGGCGCCGAGTACATCTTCGACGCGGTCGCCGGCCCCGGCGTCGTGGACCTGGCGCGGGCCGTGGCACCCGGCGGCACCCTGTTCCTGTGGGGCGCGCTCAGCGGGCAGCCGACCCCGTATCCGGGGTTCGACCTCGGCATGCCGGCGCTCAACATGCGCACGTACACGATGCTCGAAATCGCCGAGGATCCCGAACGGCTGCGCCGCGCCGCCGCGTTCATCACCTCAGGGCTGCGCGCTCGAGCGTTCCGGCCGGTCGTGGATCGGGTGTTCCCGCTGGAGCAGATCGTGCAGGCGCATCAGCACATGGAGTCGAACACGCAGTTCGGCAAGATCGTCGTGACGACGGCGTAGCTCGGAGCCCGAACCGCGCCGGCCCCGCGCCGCCGAGCGGCTTCAAGGCCGCGCCGCTTCAAGGCGCTCAAGAGCCGGGTCGCTTCAAGGCGGCTCAAGGACCGCGCCGCTTCAAGGGCGGCCGGGTCGCCTGAGAAGTCCGAGCGGCCCGGCCGCCCTGCGGAAGGTGCCGGATCAGCGCTGGCCGCGGCGATCCTGATGCTCCGGGTCGTCCGGCTGTTCGAGGTAGGGGTCGTCCGACCCGCCGGGAACGGGCGGGACCGGGATCGGGTCGTGTGCCGTCACAGCGGCTCCGGCCGGTGGCACGGCACAGACCGGGCCGACGAGGGCGAATGCGGTGAGTGCGGCGGCTGCGAGCAGGCGTGGAAACATCGGGATACCTCCATGACGTGAGAGCACCATGGACGATGCGGCTTCCCGGAAGGCGCCGTCTCGGCGTGAGACCCTTCCCACGCTAGCGACGGCGACCTGCGGAATCCCCCAGCAAGGGGCAAAGCCTTCCCCGCCGGCCAAAGGCCGTCGCGGGTCAGCTCGCGGCCTGCTCCGGGAGCGCGAAGGCGCGGCGGGCGTGGGTGAGGAAGGCGCGCACGGCGGGCCCGTACGGATCCCTCCAGGTCAGCGCGAGCCGGGCGATCTGCTCGGCGTCGTCGATGACCCGGGACGTGAGCCGGTCCTGGTAGTCCGCCACCATCGACTCGCTGAGCACGCCGACGCCGAGCCCGCGCCCGGCCAGGGCGGCGATGGCGTCGGCGGCGGTGGCCTGGAACGCGATGGCGGGCCGGCACCCGCGCGCCGCGCACGCCTGGTCGAACGCCTGCCGCAGCCCCGTCCCCTCCGGCATGCACACGATCGGGTACGCCGCCACGTCGGCCAGCGTGACCCGTCCCAGCTCGGTGAGGGGATGCGCGGGCGGGACCGCGGCGACGAGACGTTCGCTGACGATCGTCATCTCGGCCAGCCCGTCGGAGGCGGTGGGGGAGGCGGTGCCGACGAGCGCGAGATCGACACTGCCCGCGCGTACGGACTCGGCGAGGACGTCGGAGTTGTCCTCCAGCAGCGAGATCTCCACGCCGGGATGCGCCCGATGGAAGGCGGCCAGCGCGTCGAACAGCGGGGTGATCGTGCACCCGTTGACCATGCCGACGACGAGCCGGCCCTTGATGAGGTGGGCGACCTCGCCGACCGCCTGCTCGACGGCGTTGGCGGCGGCGAGCGCGGCGCGGGCGTGGTCGAGCGCGGCCTTGCCGGCGACGGTGAGCGTGGCCGTACGCCCCGAACGGTCGAACAGCTCCGCGCCGAGCTCGCGTTCGAGCTGCCTGATCTGGGCGCTGACGCCGGACTGGCTGATGTGCACCCGCTCGGCCGCGCGGGTGAAGTTCCGCTCCTCGGCGACGGCGACGAAGTATTCGAGCTGCCGCAGTTCCATAAGTGTTGATTCTAGTTCTCATCAGAACTAGCTGTTGGACTTCTCGAACGGTCCGGTGCCACCCTGGAGGAAAGCCGAGAGTTTCATGCGGAAGGACATACATGTACGAGAAGGCCATGCGGCCCGAGGACATCACCCGCCTGTTCGTGGAGCGCTCCAACGCCGGCGACGCCGCCGGGGTCGCCGCGCTCTATGAGGAGGACGCCGTCCTCGCTTACCCGCCGGGCAGCCAGACCAGGGGGCGGGAGGCGATTCGGCGGCTGTGGGAGAAGGTACTGGCCAACCGGCCGCACTTCGAGCCCGAGGAGCCGCTGCCGACGTTGATCAGCGGTGACATCGCGCTCACCTCGACTCCGCCCAAGGACGGGGCGGGGGCCCGAGCCCAGGTCGTCCGCCGCCAGCCGGACGGGAGCTGGCTGCGAGTGCTCGACCAGCCGGAGTTCGTGCCGGTCAAGCGGGAGTCCTGACCGGCCGCCCAGGGGCTCCGTCCCGGCCTGGCCGATCAGTTGATCTACGATGTAAAGGCGGTCGCGATGGTCAGCCCCGGCCACGCATCGGCAAAACGCCCCACATCAACGGTCAAAGGGGCGAGATCAGCGATGGGCCGGAAGTGAACGGTGGTGCCGGTCGTGCCGTCATCGGGCACGGGCTCCAGGCCGGTGACGGGTACACCGCGCTCGTACCGCTGCGTCCACGACCCGTTCACCCGGCGGTTGGTGTGGACCAGCCAGTCGCTGAGCGCGGCGACGACGGACATGCCCCGGCGCGGATGCCCGTCGGGGAGGGTCTGCGCGGCCGGGTCGTCGAAGAAGCGCAGGTCCTTCGTGGCCATCACCGGCTTCTTCACGGGACGGCCGTGCTCGTCGAAGCGGGTGTCGGTGCCGCGCCCGTTGTCGGCGACCGCCACGGATCCGTCGGGGTGGAGGGTCACCGTGCAGTGCCCCCGCCGGCGGACGCCGCCTCGTCGGCGGGGTGGGCGAGGACTTCGAGGATCAGGTGCAGGACCCCGCCGGGCGCGAATTCGGCGGGGTTCTCGCGGATGCGGGCGAGGTGGGCGTGGTCGATGTCGATCGCCCAGTCGTGGGTGGTGTTGCGCCAGGATGCTCGGGCTGTACTCACCTCAACACCCTACGATCAAGCGGGTACTCATGGGACTCCGCTGAGGAGGGATGCCCACGTGACGAGCCGCACCTACGAGCCCGGCTGCTGGCTGACCCCGGCCGCGGTGCCGCGCGCGTCGCCGATCGAGGGGACGGGCCTGTTCGCGGTCGAGCGGATCCGCCGGGGCGAGGTGGTGATGCGGTTCGGCGGGCGCGTCATCGACGACGACACGCTCGCCGCCCTCACCCCGCCCTACAGCAGCCTCACCGTCGAGGAGGGCGTGCACCTGCTCCTGGATCCCGCCCACCCCGTGAGGTACGGCAACCACCGATCAGGCGCGGGCGGGGTGGCGGGCGAGCCACTCTTCGCGGGTGATGGCGTACTCGACCTCGCCCTGCTCGCTGCCCGGCAGCGGCTCCGGCCAGTCCATGTGGAACGTGCGGACGTACGTCATGCCGACGGAGGCCATCGTGGCGCGGGAGGCGGTGTTGACCGCCATCGTCTCGGCGAAGACGCGGTTGAGACCGAGGTCTTCGAAGCCGTGCCGCAGCAGCTCACGGGCGCCCTCGCTGGCCAGGCCCTGCCGCCAGTGGCGGCGCAGCAGCCGGTAGCCCAGCTCGGCCTGACCTTCGACGGGGCCCTGGTCGGGGCGGTGCGGCGGCTCGAGGATCCACCAGCCGACGAAGCCGCCGTTCACGAAGCCCGCCCAGAAGCCGAGCCCGGGGACGCGCTCGGCGACGGCCAGGCGCTGCCGGTGTGCCTCCTCGACCTCCTCGCGGGTGCGGGCGCGGCCGGTGAGGTAACGCATGACCTCGGGGTCGGAGTCGAGCTCGATCTCGTGTTCAAGGTGCTCGTCGGCGAGGGGGACGAGGTCGATCCGGTCGGTACGCAACTTCGCTTGGGACATGTCCGCATTCTGGCGGGCGGCCAGGGGGCGAAGCACCCGGTTTTCTCTGACCGGGCGGGTCAGGCCCGTGCATCGGTCGTCACGCAGGTGAGTCGGCGAGGATGCGTTCCAGGGTGCGCCGCCCTATGAGGCTCATCGGCGGGTTGCTCTCGACGTAGTACCAGACCAATCCCATCGCCTGCTGGAACGCCCACGCCTTGCCGCGCTCCCATTCGAGGTCGTCGCTGCCCAGGGCGGCTCGCAGCTCCTTGCGCGGCCCGGCCTCCAGCAGGTGCCAGGCGCTCACGAGGTCGAGCGCGGGGTCGGCGGCGCACAGCCCGCCGGTGTCGAGCACGCCCGCCAGCCGCCCGTCCGCGACGAGCACGTTGCCGGGGATGAGGTCGCCGTGGTTCATCACGTCGGGCGCCTCGCGCGGCAGCTCGCGCAGCTCCGCCCAGATCCGGCGCAGGCGGGGCACGTCCAGCAGGCGCTCGCTGCTGCGGAAGCAGGTCTCCATCCACTCGTCGTGGGAGCGCAGGTCGCCGCCCCTGCCCCGGCCGGAGAACGTGCGGCCGCGGGTGTCGATGGCGCGGATGTCGCCGATGAGGCCGGCCAGGTCGCGGGCGAACGCGTACGACTCGCCCGGGTCGTCGTCGGTGGCGACGGTGCCGGGCAGCCAGGTCTGCACCGACCACGGCAGCGGGTAGCCCGCTCCCGGTTCGCCGAGCGCGACGGGCTCGGGCACGGGAAAGCGGGTGGCCGCCGCCAGCTCGCCGGCCGCTCGCGCCTCCGCCTCCAGCGTGCGGCGCACCGCCTCGGGCTCGCCGGGCTGCAGCGGGAACCTGGCGGCGAGCCGGTCGCCGATGCGGACGATGGCGTTGACCGTGCCCTGGGCGTCGAGCATCCTGACGGGCAGGTCGCGCCACTGGGGGAACTGCTCGTTCACCAGCGTGCGCACGGTCTCCGGCGAGATCGTCAGTTGGTCGGCGTGCATTTTCACGCTGGGCAACGTTGCCGGAGGCCGGTGGCCGTCCGCAAATCCTTTTACCGGCTTTCCGTCCGAGTGCGGTCAGGGACCGACGTCGGTCACGCCGCAGACGTCGCAGCGATAGGTGATGCCCAGGTCGTCCTCGCCGAACTCGTTCCACGCATGGGCGGCTCCGGTGAGGTCGTACCGGTCGCCTGAGCAGAGCACCCGCGCCCCCTTGCGGCCGGAGGGAGTGGGGGCGATGGGTGTGAGCATGGGGGTCTCCCGGGGGTTGGATGACGTAACGGTCAGCGGGCAGGCTCCTTTCCTGAAAGCGAGCGTTGAAACCGTCAGAGCAGGACATCGCACGTCAATGCCCTGATGAGACCGCCTGTTTCCAGCGGCGAGCGGTCACCGGTCCGCGCCCGCCGGAAAAGCGGTCGACCGGCGTTCGGGCGCGCTGTCATCATGCTGACTATGACGGCCGAGTCCCGCGAGCGCGTGCGGCGCTATTTCGACGAGTTCGGCGACGCCGAGTGGCACCGGCTCACCGGCGACGTCAAGGGACGCGTGAGCCTGGAGGTGCACCGTCGCTTCCTGGCCCGCTTCGTCAAGCCCGGGCACCGGGTGCTGGAGATCGGCGCGGGCCCCGGGCGGTTCACGGTCGAGCTGGCCGCCCTGGGCGCGACCGCCGTCGTCACCGACCTGTCCCCGGTCCAGCTCGCGCTCAACGCCGAACACCTGCGGGGCACCGCGGCCGAGTCCGCGGTGGAGCGGCGCGAGGTGCTGGACATCTGCGACACCGGCCGGTACGCCGACGGCGAGTTCGACGCGGTGCTCGCCTACGGCGGCCCGCTGTCGTACGCGTTCGAGCAGGCCGAGGACGCGCTGCGCGGCCTGCTGCGCGTGACCCGGCCGGGCGGCGTGGTGGTCGGTTCCGTCATGTCGCTGATCGGCATCTGGCGGCACTACCTGCCCCAGATCACCGAGGAGGCCGAGGTGATCGGCGAGGACGCCAACGACCGCATCCTGCACACCGGCGACCTGCGCCTCAAGGGCGAGCAGGAGGGGCACATCTGCCGGATGTTCCGCTCCGGAGAGCTGTCCGCGCTGATCGAGGCGGCGGGCGGGCGCACGGTCGCGCTCAGCGCCAGCAACTGGGCCTCGCTCAGCGACCCGGCCACGCTCGCCGTGCTCGAAGCCGACGAGGACCGCTGGGCGCGCTTCCTGGAGCATGAGGTGACGGCCTGCGCCGAGCCCGGGGCCGTGGACGGCGGCACGCACCTGCTGTTCGCCGCCCAGCGGCCCGGGTGAGAGGTCCTATGGATCGGTGGCCGCAGAACGGGCTCGGTGCCGACCGGCGTGTGACGCCCGGCGTCAGCGGGCGTGCTCCTGCCCGGCCGGCTTATCGGCGGTCGCGGGGGTGCGGTCGCGCCGGTCCGGTAGCGCGACGGCGAGCGCGGCCACGCCCGCCAGCATGGCGGCGATGAGCACGAACGCCCGTCCGTAACCCTCCGCCAGACCGGCGGGATCGCCGCCGCCGGGCCCGGCCGTCAGCGCCACCAGGGCGGCCAGGCCGAGCGCGCCGCCGGCCTGCTTGGCGGTGTTCATCAGCCCGGACGCCGCCCCCGCGTTCTCCGGTGTCACGCCCGACGTGACGGTGACGGTCAGCGGCGTGTTCAGCAGCCCGCCGCCGAGGGAGATCAGTACCGCAGGCCCCAGGATGGCCGTCACGTAGTGGCCGCCCGGCGCGATGCGGCTCTGCCAGAGAAAGCCCGCGGCCCCGATCAGCGCGCCCGCGGCGATGAGCACCCGGTCACCGGCACGCCGCATCAGCCACGGCGTCACCCGCAGCCCGACGAGCATGGTCAGCAGCGTGTGCGGCAGGAACGCCAGCCCGGTCACCAGCGGGCCGTAGCCCAGGACGTCCTGCATGGACAGCGTCAGGAAGTACCACATCGGGTTGAGGCACGCACCGGCCAGCAGCATCGCCACGTTGCCCAGCCAGATCGCCCGCGCCCGCACCAGCGCGTACGGGATCAGCGGGACAGCCGCAAAGCGCGCCTCCACCAGGACGAACACGCCGAGCATGACGCACCCGGCGGCCACGGCGGCGGGCGAGCCGGACACCCCGTACGCCAGCGCCGCCAGCCCGCCGGTGGCCGTCAGCGCGCCCAGCACGTCCAGCCGGTCCCCGGACCGCCCGGGGCCGGCGGGGATGCGGCGGACGGCGGCCAGGCAGGCGAGCCCGATCGGCACGTTGATCAGCAGGATGGACCGCCACGACAGGTATTGCGTCAGCGCCCCGCCGATGAGGTTGCCCGCCGTGCCGCCCGCCAGGCTGACGGCCGTCCAGACCGCGATGGCCCTGGTGCGGCGCGGTCCCTCGGGATGGGCGGAGGTCAGGACGGTCAGCGTGGCCGGAGCCAGGATCGCCGCCCCGACGCCCTGGCCTGCCCGTGCGGCGATGAGCAGGCCGGACGTGTCCGCCAGTCCTCCGGCCAGGCTCGCGGCGGTGAACACGGCCAGGCCGGTGGCGAAGACCCGCCGGTGCCCGTACAGGTCGGCCAGGCGGCCGCCGAGCAGCAGCAGCCCGCCGAAGGTCAGCGCGTACGCGTTGCCGACCCAGGCCAGACCGCGGGGATCGACGTCCAGCGCGTCCTGGATGGAGGGCAGCGCCACGTTCACCACGGACACGTCCAGCACCACCATGAACTGCGCCGCGCACAGCAGCGCCAGGACGATCGCCACTGGCCGGCCCCCTAACATTCCGATGTGTTCACATCGTACTGACTGGGAGACTCATCGAGGCAGGAGGGCCTCGGCGAGCAGCCGCCACTGCGGCATCGCCGACGCGCCCGGCTCGATCCCGATCACCTGAACGGTCACGTGATCGGCCCCCGCCTCGTGGTGGGCGCGCAGCTTGTCCGCGATGACCTCCGGCTCGCCCCAGAACACGAAGTCGTCCACCAGCCGGTCGCTGCCGCCACCGCCGATCTCCTCGTCGGAGTAGCCGAGCCGCCGGAACTTGGCGACGTTGTACGGCTGCGACAGGTAGGGGCTCAGGTGCTCGCGCGCGATCGCCCGCGCCTTGCCGGGGTCGGACTCGAACAGCACGGGGTGCTCGACCGCGAGGAACGCCTCCGGCCCGAGGATCTCGCGCGACTGCGCGGTGTGCGCGACGTTGACGTGGTAGGTTTGCGCGCCCGCCGCCCGGTCGCGGGCCAGCTCCAGCATCTTGGGCCCGTACGCGGCCAGGATGCGCCGCATCGGACCCTTCGGCGCCGGGTTGGCGGTCTGCAGCGCGTCCATCTCGTCCAGGTACGCCGCCATCGCGGCCAGCGGCTTCACCCCCGGCTTCGGCTCGCCCCCGAACCCCAGCCCGAGCACGTGCCGGTCCGGGTAGGCGTCGGCGAGCAGCAGCGCGCCGCCGTGCGCCCACTTGGCGCCGCGCGACCAGATCTGTGCGATGCCGTTCACCATGCGGATGCGCCCGGTGCTCGCCAGCAGGAACGCGGCGTGCGTGAGCGCCTCGCGCCCGAGCAGCTCCGGCACCCACACGGCCGGCCAGCCCAGCTCCTCAAGCTCCTGGACCGACTCGCGCACCTGTGCGGCGGGGAGGTGCTCGAAGTCGAAGGTGTAGATGCCGAAAGGGCCGAGGTCGAGACGGTCGTTCCCGCTCATGGTGGTTTCTCCTCATCACAGAAGACGGGCGACAGGTCGGATCAACATATCGCATATTGTCGATGCGAATGTGTGCGGCCTCCCGCCCTCGCCCGCGCCAGGCGCGACGGTGGGGACTCGGGGTCGCGCACCGACCGGCCGTCGGCCCGGCTTCAGGACGTCACCAGACGACGTACGGGCTCTCCACGCCGCCGCCCCACGACGGGTCGCCGGTCAGTCGCCAGCGCTGGCGCACGTCGGTCTTGGCGCCGGTGCGCGGGGGCGTGAGCGTGAACGGGCCGCACGTGGCGACCTCGCCGGGGCCGGGCAGGACGCCCGTGCAGATGAACGGCTGGGACAGGTTCGTATCGGCGTCGGTGTCGTAGAGCTGCACGTGGACGTCCGACCGGACCGATCCTCTGACCTGGCCCTTCAGGTGGATGACGTCCCCGGTCACGGCCATGCACGGCGACATCTCCACACCGCCGTCCGTGCGCAGCCAGGAGCGGCAGCGCCACTGCGGGGCCGCCTCCCGTACGGGCGGCTCCTCCTCCCCTTCGGTGTCCGGCTCGGTCCGTCGGCGCTCCGGCTCCGCCGTTTTCGTCTTCGGCTTCTGAGCGGAGCGCGTCGGCGCCGAGGTCGCCGGGTTGGGCGCGGTGGTCGTGACCGTGACGACCACCTTCGGAGTCTCGCGTCGTTCCTTGGGCTTGGCCAGCGACTTCGGCGTCGGCGTGGTGAAGTCGACGGCGGCCGCCGACGGGGGCGCGCTGCTCGGCCCGGCCGGGGTGGATGGGAGCGTGCTGGGCGCGGCGACCGGGGCAGCGGGCTCCTGCTTCCACGGTGTCGTGATGGCCAGCGCCGTACCGGCGAGCACCAGCGTCAGGGCGGCGCTCCCGGCGATCACCAGCCCCCGTCGCGACCGCTTGCCCTGCGGAGCAGGAGCCCCCGCGCCTGTTGCCGGAGCGCCCGGACGCCCACCGGCAGGCGGCGCACCCGCCCCTCGAGGCCAGGTAGGCGGCTCCACCGGCCCGGCGGGCGGCTGCGAAGGCGTCTGGACCGGCACGGGCTGCGGCCCCGGCGAGGCGGGGGACTGGGGGCCGGCCGGCATGGGCCCGGACGTGACGGAAGCGTGGGGGACGGCGGGCATGGGCCCGGACGTGACCGGCCCCGGCGCGGCACCCGGCCCAGGGGACCAGGCGCCGGAGGCAGCGGGATCGGACGGCGTCGGGGCCACCACGCCGGGTGCCGCCGACCCCGGCGACCAGACACCGGAAGCGGCAGGGCCGAAAGGCGGCGGAGTCGCACCGGCCTGCGGGACGCCGGAGATGCCGGGGCCGGAGGCGTTCGGGCCGGTACCCGAGGAAGAGGCGTTCGGGCCGGGGCCCGGGCCGGTACCCGAGGAAGAGGCGGGGAGAGGTTCGGAGGTGCTGGAGGAGGGGTCGCTGCGGGGGACGGGCGGCAAAGCGGGCAGGCCCTCGAGGGACGGCGCCGCCTGGTGGAGCGCCGCGGCCACCTCCGCGGCGGCCGGCCGCGCGTGCGGGTCCTTGCCGGAGCAGGACCAGATCAGGCTCCACAGGGCGTCGGGCATGCCGGGCAGCCGGCGAGGCATGGCCGTGGCGTGCTGCCGCAGCAGCGCCATCGGATGGTCGCCGGCGAACGGAGGCCGCCCGGCCAGCAGCTCGTACAGGATGAGCCCGACCGCGTAGACGTCCACGGCGGCGGTGGGGGAGTCGCCCTCGGCCACCTCGGGGGCGAGGTAGGCGGGGGTGCCGAGGATCGAGCTGGTGCCGGTGAGCCTGGGGCCGTGCACGATGCGGGCCACGCCGAAGTCGCTCAGCCGCGCCCGCCCTGAGGTGTCGATCAGCACGTTGCCCGGTTTGACGTCGCGGTGCACCACGCCGAGGGCGTGCGCGGCCGCCAGCGCCTCGGCGACCTGCGCCATCAGCCGGGCCGCCTCGGCGGGCGGCAGCGTGCCGCGCCGGCGCAGCAGCCCGCGCAGGTCGCCGCCCTCGACGAGGTCCATGACGAGGGCGAGGCGGTCGCCTTCGATCACGAAGTCGCGCAGCGGGACGATGTGGGGGTGGTCGAGGCTGCGCATGACGTTGCGTTCCTGAACGAAGCGCAGCACCAGATCCTGGTCGCCGGCCAGGCCGTCGCGCAGCAGCTTCACCGCGACGATCTCGCCGGTGTCGCGCTGGCGCGCCCGCCGTACCGTGCCCATGGCACCGCCGCCGATCTCCTCCAGCAGCACGTACCGGCTGCCCAAAGAGGTCTCGGGCCCGCCCTGAGTCATTTGCCGTGTTCCCCCTCCGCGATGTGGAGATCAACAATAGCCAGGCGGGCGATTAACGAGGAAGTTCACGCAGGCCGCGATCACGCGCGGCCGGCGGCCTCGCCGAACGGCGGTGGCGTGCCGTCGCGCACCCAGCGGGCGAGGTGGCGGACGGCGGCGACCTCCCACACGCGCAGCGCGGGCCCGTCGGGCCGCCGGGCCGACAGGTAGTCGAGGGTGACGACGTCGGTCTCGGTGAGCAGCGCCGGCACCGGCACCCGCAGGTCGTCCCGGAACGGCACCGGCGTCGGGTCGAGCGCCGGCGGATCGGGCAGGACGAGCCGCGCGGCGGCCCCTATGGGCGACAAGTGGGCATGGGATGATCGGCGCGTGACGCGCAGCAGACGTACCCGCCCCGCCGGCCCGGCCGATGGCATGCCGACGCGGTGCTCGTTCTGCGGCGAGCCGTACGCCGAGGCCGTCCGCGTGGTCGCGGGTCCCGGCGTCTACATCTGCGACGTCTGCGTGGACCTGGCCGCCCAGATCATCGCCTCGTCCCCGCCCGGCTCCGGCGACGCGCCCCGGCCGGTGCACCGGGGTCCCGACCCGCGTACCGACGCGTACCTGGCGGGCATGTCCGACGACGACATGCCCGCGGTGCTGCCCCGTCAGGCACTCACCGTGGAGCAGGCCGAGCGCGATCTGCGCGCCTGTGCGGCTGCTGCGCGAGCGCGGGGTGACGTGGGCCAGGATCGGGACGGCGCTCGGCGTGTCACGGCAGGCCGCGTGGGACCGGTTCGCGGCCGACGCCGGCGCGTCCGCCGAGGACCGCACCGGCTGATCCAGTACGGAGGATGACGATGACCACTTCGGCGCAGATCGGCGTGCACGCGCTCGGCGGACCCACCGCGATCCTGGAGGTGGGCGGGTTGCGGCTGCTCACCGACCCCACGTTCGACCCGCCCGGCTCGTACGAGGTCGCGCCCGGCCGCGTCCTGACCAAGACCGCGCCGACGGCGCTGACCCCCGGCGAGGTCGGCCCGATCGACGCCGTGCTGCTCTCCCACGACCAGCACAAGGACAACCTGGACGATGGCGGGCGCGAGTACCTGAAGCGCGTGCCGATCGTGCTCACCACGGCGAGCGCGGCCGACCGCCTGGGCGGCGCGACCCGAGCCGTGCCCGTGTGGGAGCACGTCGACCTGTCCCGCCGCGGCGGAGGCTCGCTGCGGGTCACCCGGGTGCCCGCCCTGCACGGACCCGAGGGCAGTGAGCCCGTCGTGGGGGAGGTCGCCGGGTTCGTCCTGTCGGGCGAGGGGCTGCCGACCGTGTACGTCAGCGGCGACAACGCCTCGCTCGGCCACGTCACGGAGATCGCCGGACGGTTCCCGGTGGACGTGGCCGTGCTGTTCGCCGGAGCGGCCAGGACCGCCCTTCTGGACGGCGCGAACCTGACGCTGACCAGCGCCCAGGCCGCCGAGGCCGCCCGCATCCTGGACGCCCCGCACGTGGTGCCGCTGCACTTCGAGGGCTGGGGCCACTTCTCGGAGGGCGCCGGCACCCTTGAGGACGCCTTCGCCGCGGCGGGCCTGGCCGACCGGCTCACCCTGCTGCGGGCCGGCATGAGCACCACGCTCACAGTGACGTTGCGCTGACGCCTCCCCGGCCCGTCGCGCTGACCTCTCCTGCGAGCGCGGCGAGCCCGGCAGGGCGGCCGGGAAGGCCGGATCGCGGAGGGGCCGGTTCCGGATGACGGGGGTCAGGCCGCCGGGGTCTCGGCGGTGGCGACGAGCGTGGCGCGGGCGAGGGTGTGGCCGGCCATGGTGAAGCCGAGGTAGGCCGGGGTCGCGTCCGCGGGCACGCCGATGTCCTCGACGTCGAGGGCGTGCACGGTGAAGAAGCAGCGGTGCTCGCCGTGCCCGGTGGGCGGCGCGGCGCCGATGCAGCGGGCCATGCGAGCGTCGTTGGGCAGCTGCAGGGCCCCGGCGGGCAGGCCGGAGCCGGTGTCGTCGCCCGCACCCTCCGGCCGTGCCCGACACCGGGGCGGCCAGATGGCGGCAGATCGCCGAGGCCAGGGCACTGACCGACCAGTTGGACCGGCTCTGGACGGCCGGCGAGCTGGCCCGCCGCTGGTCCGGCGCCGTCGCCCCCGGCCGGGACGCCGTCGCCGAGCACCGCCGCTGGAGGAGGCGGCCCTGGCCCGCGACCCGATCGGGCCGCCGCACTGCTGCGCGAGCACGTGCTGCGCACCGTCGAGACGCTGACCGGCGCGTCCCGTACTCCTGCTCATTGACAGGCGATGATTTCTGCTCGAGAGTACGTCCATGCGCGGTGACCAGCTCTCGGAGGTGTTCGACCTCGTCGAGGTGCAGGGGCAGATGTCGGGGGCGTTCGAGGTGCGGGGCCGCTGGCGCTCGCGGCACGCCATCGACCACCCGCTGAAGCTCATCGCCATGATCCAGGGCCACGGGCGGCTGCTCACCGACGGCCTCGACGCGCCGGTCGAGCTGGGCCCCGGCGACGTCGCCATCCTCAACGACCGGTCCTGGCTGGACGTCCAGGGCGGCAGCGGCGACGGGCCGGTGACCGAATTCGTCCCCGGGCCGGGCTTCAACATCTACGGCGAAGGCGGCGGCCCCGCCGGGTTCGTCGTCGGCGGGTACGTCGATCTCAACCACGTCGGCAGGACGCTGCTGGGCCAGGCGCTGCCGCCGGTGGGCCACGTGCGCGCCGCCGACACCGCCGCCGCCGGCCTGCACCGCAACCTGCACGCCCTGGCCGAGGAGGCGCGGGCGAACCGGATCGGGGCGGCGTTCGCGATCCGCCAGTACGCCCAGCTCCTGGTGCTGGAGCTGCTGCGCGCCTACATCGACCAGGCCGAGCTGCCCCCGGGCTGGCTGCGGGTGATGGCCGACGAGCGGCTGCGCCCAGCGCTCACCCTCATGCACGCCGAGCCCGGCCGCCCCTGGAGCCTGGAGGAGCTGGCCAGGGCCGCCGCGATGTCGCGCACCTCGTTCGCCGAACGCTTCAGGACGATGGCCGGTGTGCCGCCGCTGACGTACCTCAACCGGTGGCGGATGCTGCTGGCGCAGCGAGCCCTGCGCGACGGTGACGTCCGCGTCGGGTCGCTGGCCGCCCGGCTGGGCTACGGGTCGGAGAGCGCGTTCAGCACCGCGTTCAAACGCGAGGTGGGCATGTCGCCCCTGCGCTACCGATCCAGCGTCCGCCAGGCGGTCTCCGTCTGAGGCGGCAGGCCGGCGCCGGATCCGCCGCCCGTAGGGCGCCGGCCCGCCGCACGCCTCAGACCGTCTTCTTCGCGCCGCCGTCGATGACGTAGTCGGAGCCGGTCACGTTCACGGCGTACGGCGAGGCGAGCCACGCCACGAGCGCGGCCACCTCCTCCGGCTCGATCAACCTGCCCGTCGTCACGCCGGTCGCCGCCGGCAGACCGGCCAGGAACTGCTCGAGCTCCAGGCCGTGCACGCCGGCCAGCAGCTCGCCGTACCCGCCGGGCCCCTCCCACATGGCGGTACGCGCGCTGCCGGGGGAGATCGTGTTGACCCGCACGCCCTGCGGGCCCACCTCCTCCGACAGGGCCTTGCCGAACGCCGTGAGCGCCGCCTTGGCCGTCGAGTACGGCACCGGCCCCGCGTGCGGCATCCGCGCGGAGATCGAGGAGATGTTGACCACGCTGCCCTTGCGCCGCAGCAGGCTGGGCAGGGCGGCGCGGGTGGCGCGCACGGCGCTGAAGAGGTTCAGCTCGTAGGTGTGCTGCCAGATCTCGTCGGTCATGGCCGCGAACCCGCCGGCCAGTTCCGGCCGCGCGTCCCCGCCGCCGACGTTGTTGACCAGCAGGTCGATCTCGCCCAGCTCGCCGAGCGCGGCCTCGATCACCTCGCCGGGGCCCTGCGGCGTGGCCAGGTCCGCCGGCACGGCGAACGCGCCGGTCTCCTTCAGCTCCGGCGTGATCGTACGCGCGGCCGCGACGACCCGCATGCCCTCGGCCGTCAGCGTCCGCACGATCGCCAGGCCGAGGCCCTTGCTCGCGCCGGTGACGACGGCCGTCTTGCCGTTCAGTTGCAGATCCATAGCAACTCCCACTGTCAGTCGCATCACATGTGTTGCGAGAAACATAGAACTTGCACAGAATTGTTGCAAGTTCTGGGGTGAGAGGAGCCATGGCGTATCCTTCGGTGCGTGAGTGGGACGATCCGGCCGTTGCGGTCCGACGCCGAGCGCACGGTGCGGACGATCCTGGAGGCCGCCGAGCGGGTGTTCGGCTCGGACCCCGCGGCCAGCATGGAGCAGGTCGCCGAGGCCGCCGGGGTGGCGCGCACCACCGTGCACCGCCGCTTCGCCTCCCGCGACGCGCTGCTGGGGGCGCTGGGCGCCGTGGCGGCCCGCGAGTTCGCCGCGGCCGTCGAAGCCGCACGTCCCGAGACCACCCCGCCGCTGGTCGCGTTCTACCAGGTCACGGTCAACGTGCTGCGGGTCAAGCGGCAGTGGCCGTTCGCGCTCAACCTGTACGGGCCGGAGCACGAGGAGCCGGCCCGCGTGCACGCCGAGGTCGAAAAGCGCTGCGACGAGCTGTTCAAGAAGGCACAGGACTGCGGTGTGCTGCGCGCCGACGCCGACCTGATCTGGGCCAGGAAGAGCTACTACGCCCTGATCGGGGTGGCGGCTCGGATGCACGAGTACGACATCGACGAGGCCGCCTCCCGCGTGGTCGACACGCTGCTGGGCGGTGTCGGCACCGGCCAGGGCCTGGTCCGGCCGCAGCAAAGCTGAAGCCGGGCTGGCGCCGTCACCTCACTGCGGCCGGAGCGCCGCCTCCCGCGGGCGGGACGGGTCCGGCAGCCGTACGGCGGCGAACACCAGCAGGGCGACGGCGGCCAGCGCGAAGACGGCGTTGCCGATCAGGTCGGTCGCGGCGGGCACGGGCACGGCGGGCGGCTGCGGGAAGCCGTGCCAGGCGTAGGTGAGGACGTCGCCGGCCCCCAGCGCGTACGTCTGCCGCACACCCCAGCCCGGCCGCCGCGACCAGCGGGACACCAGCACGCAGACGGCGGCGTACAGCGCCAGGTCGACCGCCACCACCGGCCAGGCGCCGAGCGTCCCGGATGCCAGGTTGGCCAGCCAGAACACCGCCCCCGCCACCAGCGAGAACCCGAGCACCACCCACGGCCCGGGCGCCGAGCCCTGCCCCACCGTGCCGGACGTCGGCGCCGACTCTCCGACCCGCGCGTCCGTGCCGGGCTCCGCCGCTGCCGTACGGCGGCGCAGAGCCGTGACGGCCAGGACCGCCACGACCGCCGCCAGACCCGCGAGCTGCACAACCGACGGCAATGCCGCCTCCCCGGCGTACGCGGCGGCCGCCGCCGCGCCCAGCACGAACAGCACCCCGGCCACCACCAGCCCGGGAACGCGCAGCCACGGCTCGGACGCCCGGGCGGGCACCAGCGCCTCCATGACCGCGATGGGAGCGCAGATGCTGCCCGCGACGTGCACGCCGCCGAGCACGAAGCTCGCCCACCAGGCGCTCACGCCCACCCCGGGCAGCCACGCCTGCGCCGCCAGGTCCATCCCGGCGAAGTTCGAGGCGAACAGGGATCGGGTGACCAGGCCCTCCTCGACCAGCGCGTACGCCAGCGCGAGCAGGACGATGCCGGGCCAGCCCGCGCCCCGCCGCCTGGCCAGCTCGCGGACGAGGAGCGCGCCGCCGCCGTACAGCGGGGCCAGCGTGATCAGCGCCGGCAGCATGGTGATGGGCAGGTTGCCCAGCAGGAACTCGCCGGCCAGCGGCGACAGGAAGAAGAGCCCGATCGCGGGCGCCACGCGTTTCAGCATGTCTCCAGCCTTCCGAGCGCCGGTCGGGGCCGGTAGTGACGTTCGTCAGAGCCAGCCTCTGGCCTCCGCGGCCCGCGCCGCCTCGGCCCGGTTGCGGGCGCCCAGCTTGCCGATCGCCGACGACAGGTAGTTGCGCACGGTGCCGTCCGACAGGAAGAGGCGGCGGGCGATGTCGGCGATGGTTCCGCCTTCGGCGGCGGCGCGCAGAACGTCGCGCTCGCGGCTTGTGAGCGGGTTCGCGCCGATGGACAGGCTGGCGGCCGAGAGCCCGCGGTCGAACACCTGGCCGCCCGCGTGCACCCGCCGTACGGCATCGGCCAGCTCGCCCGCCCTGGCGTCCTTGAGCACGTAACCGGCGACGCCCGCGTCCTTGGCGCGCCGCAGGTACCCCGGGCGGCCGAACGTGGTCAGGATGATCACCTTGACGCCGGTCAGCCCGGCCGCCGCCGTCAGCCCGTCCAGTCCCGGCATCTCGATGTCGAGCAGGACCACGTCGGGACGGCACCGCTCCACCGCCTCCGCCACCTCGTCGCCCCGGCTCACCTGGCCGACGACCTCGATCCCAGGCTCCAGCCCCAGCAACGCCGCCAGCGCCTCCCTGACGAGATGCTGGTCATCGGCCAGCAGCACGCGGATCACATCGGTCGGCGGGACATCGCTCACGACGGCTTCCCGGGGACGGCGGGCGGAACGTGAATGAGCTCCGAGCGCGGATCACGATGGTCGCTGGAGCGGACGTCGGCGGGTGGTGCGGTGTCGTCTCCGGACGGAGCCCCTGCGGGCGGTGCGTCGCCGGGCACGGGGATCTGCGCCTTGAGCAGGAAGCCGCCACCCTCGGCCGGACCGGTGGCGAGCGTGCCGCCGGCGACCTCGACACGCTCGGCCAGCCCGCGCAGGCCGTTGCCACGGCCGCCTGCCAGGCCATCGAGATCACCGACATCGCCCGGCGCGGGCTCACGGCCGGCCAAGCCGCGGTGGTCGCCTGCACGTGCGTGCGCGGGGCCGCGCCCGTCGTCGCGCACCTCCGCGTAAGCCTGCCCGTTCGCCGTACCGAGGCGGATCCGGCACGTGCGGGCGCCGCTGTGCCGGACGACGTTCGTCGTGCCCTCCCTGACCACCCAGGCCAGCACCGGCTCGACGGTCGGCGGCAGCGGCCCGGCAGAAACCGTCAGCCGCACGCCGGCGGTGGCGAGCGCGCGGCGCGCGCCGTCCAGCTCGTCGGCCAGCGACAGCTCCCGGTAGCCGGCGATCGCCTGCCGCACCTCGGCGAGCGCCTGCCGGGACAGCTCCTCGACCTGCTCCATCTCGGCTCTGGCCCGTTCGGGATCGGCGTCGACCAGCCGGGCGGCGAGCTGGCTCTTCACCGTCATCACCGCCAGGCTGTGGCCGAGCAGGTCGTGCATGTCGCGGGCGAAGCGCAGCCGCTCGTTGTCCACGGCCAGCCGCTCCACCTTCACGTTCGCCTCGCTCAACGCCCGGTTGGCGGCGTTGAGCCGGAGGAACGCCCGGATGGCCGCGGTGAACACGACCGACTGGACCGGAATCCACCACATCTCCGCCAGGGACTGGCCGAGCAGGACGAGGGCCAGCGTGCCCGCCACGATCGTCGCCCCCGCCGCCACGGGCAGCGCCCGCTCGGGCAGCGCCGTGGCGACGGCCGTGATGAGGAAGTACGAGGCGGCGAACACCCACAGCTCGCCCAGCACCGGCACCAGCGCCGCCGCGACCCCGTACAGCAGGGCGAGGGCGTACGGGGTGGCGTTGCGGTGCGGAAGCTCCAGAGCGGTCCACGCGACCCGCAGGTAGAGCCCGGCGAACCCGGCCACGCCCGCCACCACCGCCGCGACCACGACGGCCGAAGGGCCCGAGGCGAGGAAACCGGGGATGGGCCACACCAGGACGACGAGGTAAACGGAGGTCCACAGCCGGGCCTTCATGCCTGCAACCCTAACCAGCGCCCCCGCCCGTACGTACCTGACGAATGTCACTGACCCGGCAGGACGGTCACAGCCCACGAGCCCGTGCACCGAGCCGCGACCGGACGTGGACCACGTGCCGCCACCGTCGGACGGCCGGCCTAGGCGCCGTCGAGGACCTCGCGCAGCCGGCGCGCGAACGCGTCCGGCTGCCCCGCGTACCCGAACTCGCCGTCCGTGAACCCTCCGTGATGGCTGGGGAAAACGGTCGCCTTCTGGCCGAGGAGTTCGGCGGCGGCCTCGGCGGTGCGGGCGGTGACGATCCCCGCCGACTCCTCGCCCACCGCGATGAGGACGCGGGTGGGCGCGGCGGAGAGCGCGGCGAAGTCCGGCCGGTAGCCGCTGACCGCCCACGACCGGTCGGACAGCAGCGGGTCGTCGCGGGAGCCGTCGTCCTCCGTCGGCAGGCCGAACGCGGCGGGGTCGGGGGCGGGCTGGGCGAAGTAGTCGTCGGTGTACTCGCCCTGCCACGAGGTCATCGCGATGAAGGCCGCCATCCCGGCGCCCCAGCCCTTGCTCTCGTACGCCTCCCGGACCTCGGCGCTGGCGCGCAGGGCGGCCTCGGCGTCGGGCAGCAGCGGCAGGAGCGGCGGCTCGTGCGCGACCAGGGTGCGCACGTCATTCGGGTACGCGGTCACCAGGGCGAGCGAGGTCACCGCGCCGCCGCTGCTGGCGAACATGTCGACCGGGCCACCGACCGCCTCGATGATCGCGTGTACGTCACCGGCCTGGGTCTGCGGGTTGTGGTCGTCACGGCCGTCCTTGCGGACGCTGCGCCCGAGCCCGCGCGGGTCGTACGTGATCACGGTACGGTCGCCGAAGCGCTCGGCCAGCGCCCTGAACCCGCTGGCGTCCATCGGCTGGCCGATCATGAACAGCGGCGGGTGGGCGCTCTCGCCCGGCAGCGGGCCGTGGATGTCGTAGGCGAGGTCGGCTTCAGCCGTCTTGAGGATGTGGGTTGTCGTCATGCCCATGGAGACTCCGGCCGCCGGGAAAACTCATCGGTGCCAGTCAATCCGATCCGACGAGAAGCCCCTGCTTCGGGATGGGTGTTGATTGTGCGGCCGGGCATGGCCTACGGTGCGGCGATGGACGTCATCGGCTGGCTGCTCGACTCCGACCCCGCGATCCGCTGGCAGGTGCTGCACGACCTCACCGGCGCCCCACCGGAAGAGGTCGCCGCCGAGCGCGAACGCGTGGCACGGGAGGGCTGGGGCGCCCGGCTGCTGGCGTTGCGGGGCGACGACGGCCTGTGGGCCGGCGGGGCCTGCTTCCCCCAGGGGTACCGCGGCGACGAGCCGGGCCAGCCGTGGACGGCGACCATGCACACCCTGCAGTCCCTGCAGATTCTCGGCCTCGACCCGAAGTCGGACCTGGCACAGCAGGTGATCGCCCGGGTGGCCGGGAACGGCAGGTGGGAGCACGCCGGCCAGCGGTACTTCGACGGCGAGGTCGAGCCGTGCATCAACGGCAGGACGGTCGAGACCGGCGCCTACTTCGGCGTGGACGTCTCCGGCATCGTGGCGCGCCTGCTGGACGAGCGGCTGGCCGACGGCGGCTGGAACTGCGAGGCCGAGAACGGCTCCGTGCGCTCGTCGTTCCACACCACGATCAACGTGCTGGAGGGGCTGCTGGAGTACGAGCGCGCCACCGGCGGATCCGACGCCGTGCGGGAGGCGCGCCGCGCGGGGGAGGAGTTCCTGCTGGAACGCGGCCTGTTCCGGCGCAAGAGCACCGGCGAGGTGGCCGACCCGGCGTTCCTGGAGTTCGCCTTCCCCTACTACTGGCGGCACGACGTGCTCCGCGCGCTCGACTACTTCCGCAGGTCGGCAGCCGCTCCGGATCCCCGCATGGCGGAGGCGGCGGAGATCGTCGAGGCCAAGCGGCAGCCCGACGGCCGCTGGCGGCTCGACCGGGTCCATCCGGGACGCGTCCACTTCGCGTTCGAGGACGGCGTGGGCCGGCCGAGCCGCTGGAACACCCTGCGTGCGCTCCGAGTCCTGGCCTGGTGGCGATCCTGAGACCCCAGATCGGCGGTGAACCCTGAAACGGGTGCCCGGCGCGGCCCGCGCTGCTAGCGTCTGGAGGTGATCTTGTATCCTGCCGGGGAAAGGACAGCCGTGTATCGCCGTCTCCTCGTCCTGATCGCCACCGCCGCCGCCCTCTTATCGGGCATGACCGCGCCCGCGCACGCCGCGGTCGCCACGGAAGCCGTCTTCAACGACCCCGTCAACGACCCGGCCGCCATCCAGAACCGGGTCGTGCAGCTCATCCAGGGCGCCGACCCCGGCTCCACGATCCGGGTGTCGATGTACTACGCCACCGACCCGACGATCCCCGACGCGCTGATCGCCGCCAAGAACGCCGGCCGCGACGTCCAGGTCATCTTCGACAAGAAGATGAAGGGGACGGCCATCCTGGCGTCGCTGGCCGCCGCGCTCGGCACCGACACCGGGCAGAGCTCGTGGGTGCTGGTGTGCCCGGACGGGCGCGGCTGCATCGGCGACCGCCCGCTGTACGGGTCGGTGTCGCTGAACCACAACAAGTTCTTCCTGTTCTCCCGCACCGGCGGCACCGACAACGTCGTCGTGCAGTCGTCGGCCAACCTGCACACCGGCCGTGACGGGCTCAAGGGCTGGAACTCGGCCCTGGTGCTGGCGGGCGACGCCGGGATCTACAACGCGTACACCGGCTACTTCAACGACCTGAAGGCCCAGCGGGTGAACAACAACTACTACGACACCCGCACACCGGTGACCTCGGGCGCCGCCAAGGTGCACTTCTACCCGCGCCAGGAGAGCAACGGCAGCCCCACCGACCCGGCCGAGGACACCATCACCACGGTGCTCGACCACGTCGAGTGCCACGGCAACAGCGAGGTCGGCACGGTGGACGGCACCCACCGGACGATCGTGCGGGTCGCGATGGGCATCTTCAGCCGCACCCACCTGGCGCGCAAGCTGCTCGCCCTGGACAAGGCGGGCTGCTACGTCGAGGTCGCGCTCAACTACAACAAGGACAGCGACTCCGAGGTGTCCTCGATGAACGAGCTGGTCAAGACGACCGGCGCGTACAACGGGATCAACGTCCGCTACTACTGCACCGCCGACCCGATCTGGATCCACTCCAAGTACCTGATCATCGAGGGCAAGTACTACGGCGTGCCCGACCGGAAGATCGTCTGGACCGGCAGCCACAACTGGAGCTGGAACTCCCTGCGCCAGGCCGACGAGGCGCTGCTGCAGCTCGAGGACGACACGATCTTCGACAGGTTCCGCTCCAACTACTACGCGGTACGCGTGGGCAGCGGCATCCGCTCGGCCGGCAACGGCACCCCGGCCCGCTGCTGAAGCCGAGCGAGCGCGGCGGGATCACGGCAGCTTGGCGCGCGGGTCGCGGCGGGCGAGCCGGCGCAGCAGGTCGGGGAAGCAGTAGCCGGTCATCGCGCCGTCCGCGCCGCGCTCCATCTCCAGGTCGAGGAACAGGCCGCCGTTGCCGCACAGGATCGACAGGCGCGGCATCTCGCCCGCCGCCTCGGCCGCGCGCAGCGCGCTGATCTTCCCCAGGCCCGGCCAGTCCTCGTGCTTGAGCATCACCACCGACGGCACCTCCACCGCCCCGCGCCATCGCCTCGCAGGCCAGTTCCCGCATCGCCGCGAAGCCCGGCGCGGACACCCCGACGACCACCGGCAGCGCGGTGCGGTCCAGCACCGTCGCCACCACCTGCACCGCCTCGGCCGGCGTCAGCTTGGGCGCCTCGCCGAGCTGCCCGAGCAGCGTCAGCCCGTCCACGCCCGCCTCCTCGTAGAAGTCGGTCAGGCGGCGCAGGCTGTCCAGGTCGAGCGAGCCGTCCGGGTGGAACGGGGTGGGCGCGATCGCGTACACGCCACGGGTGGTCCTGCTGCTCATGGGCGTCGTCCTGCCTTCCGGCCCGGGGGAGGTCACCCCGATCACATACCCGGACCGGCGCCCCGACCCGATGACCGAATCCGGCCGTCCATTACCCCGGCCGGGCTGCCCGTGCGCCTGCTGATCGGCATCCTCCTGCACCGCGACCCGGGCGACCCGCAGCTCGCCGACGCCGGGCTGCTGGAGGTCGGCACCCGGGTGGCGGACGTGCTGCCCGGCTTCGCCGTCGCCGACCCGCAGGTGACGCGCGGCGTGACGATCGGGCAGCTGCTCACCCACACCAGCGGCATCGCCGGCGACTTCACGCTCGACACCGGCCGCGGCGACGACTGCCTGGCCCGCTACGCGGCCGCCTGCGCCGAGGGGGGCGGGGCGGCCCGTGTCAGACTGCCGGTATGACGCACAACCACGTTGAGGATCCGGCCTGCGAGGTCGCTCACGGCGCGAGCCCCGCCGAGGACGACGGGCGGACGCTGGTCGCCGTCTTCGTCTCCCCGGTGGCCGAGCACCTGCTGCGCTTCGGCGACGAGCTGGGCTTCCGTACGGTGCTCTTCGACCCCGACCCGGCCCGGCACACCGGCGGACGGCCCGCGGTCACCCGGCTGGACGACGTCATCGACGGCACCTGCGACGTCGTGCTCACCGACCACCACCGCGAGGAGATCGGGCCGGTGCTGCGCGACCTGCTCAAGTCCCCCGCGCGCTGGATCGGCATCATGGGCAGCCCGCGCCACGAGGGCCCGCACGTACGCGCGCTGACCGAGCTGGGAGTCGCGCCGGAGGAGATCGCCCGGGTGCACCGGCCGATCGGGCTCAACATCGGCTCGCGCACCCCCGCCGAGATCGCCCTGGCGACCGTCGCCGGGCTGATCGCCGACCGCAACGGCCGCCCGGGCGGCTTCGCGTTCTAGACATTCCCGGTACGGGGCCTCCGCCCGGGCGCGTCTCACTCCGACAGGGCCGTGCGCAGCTTGGTCAGCGCGGCCCGCAGGATGCGGGAGACGTGCATCTGCGAGATGCCGAACTCCTTGGCGATCTCCGACTGCGTCATGTTGCCGTAGAAGCGCATGAGCAGGATGTTCTTCTCGCGCGCCGGCAGGGCGTCGATGAGCGGCTTGACCGAGTGCCGGTCGAGCAGGGTGTTGAGCGACTCGTCCTGCGCGGGCAGGAAGTCGCTCAGCTCGGCCGCGTCGTCGTCGCCGTTGTTGACCGGGGCGTCCAGCGACAGCGTGCTGTAGGCGGTGGACGCCTCCAGCGCGAGCAGCACCTCCTCCTCCGAGATGCCCATCTTCGCGGCCAGGTCCGCCACGGTCGGCGAGTGGCCGAGGGACTGGGTCAGCTCGGCGGTGGCCTTGTTCATCTCGATCCGCCGTTCCTGGTAGACCCGCGGCACCCGGATCGCCCACGTACGGTCCCGGAAGTGGCGCTTCACCTCGCCCATCATGGTGATCATGGCGTAGCCCCTGAACTCGTGGCCGAGCTCGGGGTCGTAACCGTTGACGGCCTTCATCAGGCCCACGTACGCGGCCTGGCGCAGGTCCTCCATCGGCTCACCGCGGTAGCGGTAGCGGCGGGTGACCTCGCCGACCAGTCCCTCGTGCATCTCCACCAGGCGCTCGCGGATGCGGACGGCGTGCAGTTCGGAGATCTGGGGGTCGGCCAGCTCGGAGAGAAGCTCTTCGGCGGTGAACTGCTCAAGTGCGGGGGTCAGGACGGGCATCTGCTGCTCCAGAAGGTGCTGCGGCCCCGCCTGAAACACAAAAAGCCCAGGCAGAGGCACGCTTGATTCGCGTGGGACGAAGCCCTCTGCTGGACTTCGAGATCAACCATGCCCGCTAAACGCACTTAAACACTGAAATAAGGTAACGAAAAGGTCACGGCTGGAGATTCCCCGGTCAGAACCCGCTCGCGGGCACCGGACGGCCTCGAGGGGCGGTGAGGGCGCCTGCGAGATGGCCTGGAGGCGGGTGGGGCCGGTCGCGAGGTGGCCCGGAGACGGGTGAGGTCAGCGCGAGGTGGCCCGGAGGCGCGGGTGAGGCCGGCCGCGAGGTAACCCGTTGGCCGGTGAGGCCGGTCGCGAGGTGGCCCGGAGGCGCGGGTGAGGTCAGTGCGAGGGCGACGGGGGACGCCACACGGCTGCCGGCGGCGGGGCGCGAGGCGCCGACGCGGTAGGCGCTGGCGTTGGAGCGCGTCGGCGCTGCCGGTGATCGTGGGGGTGTCCGCACCGGGCTTCGCGGCGAAGAAGCGCTGTGGCGGACGGCCGCGAGGGCGGTGGGAGGGCGCGGCACAGCGGCCGGCGGCGGGGCGCGGGAGGCGGTGGGGCACCGGAGTGGGTGGAGGCGATGCCGGAGGGTGCGAGCGATGCCGGAGGGCGCGGGGCGGAGCCGGAGGTGTGAGCGGGAGGCTGCGGGCGGGGCCGGAGGGAGGTTGTTGGCGCCGTCCCCTTCCCGTGCGTGAGCGCGGGGACGGCGCCGCCCAGTGACGTTCCCTGAAGTACCAAGGCTCACACCAGCCACGCCTCTGTATTGACAAGATTTTCTCCAAGAGGTGAAGGATCGTGGTGAAAAATGCCGTAATATCCGAAATTGCCCACCCTCCAGCGCCTCCCCTGCGGAATGCGAGAAACATTCACTAGGGCCTGCCGTGATCGCCCGGAATAGCGGAAAACGTGAATGATATTCGTCGATAGCGCATTCTCTGGGATTGGCGATGAAGAAATGCCGTTAAGGGGTCCAAGGCATTTGCAGGGATGCTACGGTTTGTACCTGATCCCGTGCGGACAGTACCGCACGGGACACCACGAAACTGCTTGCCGTCTCCCGCATCGGCAGGTTGATGCGCCTGCGGTGCCTGGCCGTCATCACCCCACGAGGACCTGATCGATGTCAGTACACGCCTCCAAACGCCCGCGGTTCCAGACCTCGCCCATGGGGCGCGCCCTGCTGTTCTTTCTGGGTGCCGCGCTCATTTCCAGCGCCGCCTGCGGATGGCTCATCACCCGGATCCCCGCGGAAGGAAAGACGCTGGTCGGGGTGGGCAGCGGCGGCGCGGTCGCGCTGTTCTCGATCGCCGTGGCCGTCGCCGCCTATTGCTCGACGAACGCCCGGGAGGTGCGCGAGCGGCTGCGCCGTACCGACGCCTCCACAAGCTTGCTGCAGGAAGAGCTGAAGCGCCTGACGCACGAGATCCTGCCCGCGCTCGGCCACCGCATCAGGAACGGCGCCACCGTCCCCGGCGTGCTCGCCGAGCTGGGCCAGCCGTCGCACCCGGCCACGCAGGCGCTGGTGCAGTCGCTGGCGCAGACCGTGGAGGGCGAGCGGCAGCGGCGGGCCGCCGCCGTGGCCGCCTGCACCGCCATGGAGACCGAGCTGGGCAGGCTGGCCGACGAGCAGCTGCCCGCCCTGCTCGCCCGGCTCCACGCGGGCAAGGGCGTGGGCGAGCCCACGCTGCCCGACGAGCTGCAGCCCAGCCAGAAGGCCGTGCAACGGCTATGGGAGGAGATCGCCCGCGAGCTGGAGGAGGGCAACCGCCAGGGCGCCGCCGCGATGGCCTCCTGCGCCGAGGCCGCCGCCCGCATCCAGGCGCAGGTGACGAGCCTGCTCGGCAGGCTGCGCGAGCTGGAGGACGAGTACGGCGACAACGAGGCCGTCTTCGCCCACCTGCTGGAGATGGACCACCGCATCTCCCAGATGGGCCGCCTGGCCGACAACATCGCGCTGCTGAGCGGCGGGCGTTCGGGACGCCGCTGGACGAAGCCCATCCCCATGGAGAGCGTGCTGCGCGGCGCGGCCGGTCGCATCGGCGCCTTCCGCCGCGTCCAGCTCCACTCCACCGGCACCGCCGCCGTCGTCGGCTACGCCGCGGAAGGCGTCATCCACGCGCTCGCCGAGCTGATCGACAACGCCGCCAAGTTCTCGCCGCCCGGCACCGCCGTGCACGTTTACGTCGAGGAAGAGGACGCGGGCGTGGTGGTCACCATCGAGGACAGCGGCCTCGGCATGCGCACCCGCGAGCGCCGCCTGGCCGAAAGCCTGATCAGCCGCCCGCTCGACCTGACCACGCTGTCGGGCACCCGGCTCGGCCTGGCCGTGGTGGGCCGCCTGGCCGGCAAGTACGGCCTCACGGTCAGCTTCCGGCCGTCCGCCAGGGGCGGCATCGGCGTGGTCGTCCTGATCCCCCGCCAGCTCGTCGTCTACCCGCCGGTCGAGGACGAGCAGGCGGCACGCCCAGCCGAGCGCGCCGAGGACCCGGCGCCGGTCGCCCGCCACGCGGCCCCGCCGCCCTCCACCGACGGGCCGGACGCATACCTGCCGAAACGGCCGCGCGGAGGCACGCTCGCCGCCGCGCAGCCGCTGCCCGCCCAGCCGCCGGCGCGGGTCCGCGACCCGCAGGCCGCCGCGAACCGGCTGGCCGCCTTCCGCAGGCAGCGCACCTCGACGGCGGACGACGACCTTACGTGACGCGATGACCGACACCTCTTTCCGCAGCCGCGATCACCGATGGGAGGCAAGGGGCACGCCCGCGAGCCCCGTCGCACCTATGAGCTCGAGCAATTCCTTGAGTGCCGCCGAGCGCGACCTCGGCTGGTTCCTCGGCGACCTGCGTGACAACACCCCGGGGATCAGGCACGTGCTGGTGCTGTCGCGCGACGGGCTGGCCATGTCCGGCGCGCCCGGCCTCCACCCCGACCAGGCCGACCAGCTCGCCGCCATCGCCGCCGGCATCCAGAGCCTCGGCCTCGCCGCCTCGGGCGAGTTCGGCGACCGCAGCGGGTTCGGGCAGGCGCTGCTGGAGTTCGGCGGCGGCATGCTGGTCGTGGTGCCGGCCGGTGAGGGCGCGCACCTCGCGGTGGTGGCGAGCGAGGACGCCGACGTCGGCGTCGTCGCGCACAACATGAACGAGGTGGTGGAACAGATCGGGCGGCTGCTCACCGCCCCGCCGCGCGAGCCCGTGCACGAGCCCGTGCATAGGGGCGGGCACCCATGACCGAGCGCCGCGCGCCCGAGCCCGGCGGCCCCGGCCCGTACCAGCGCCGGGGCTCCGAGCACGAGGGTGCGGTGCCCTACCAGCGCCGCCCCCCGGGCCCCGCCGGACGCGCCGAGCGCGGGCGTGCGCTCGACAGGGAGAACCCCGACCGGCTCTACACCATCACCGGCGGCCGCGCGCACGCCGGCTCCGCCGCGTTCGACACGGTCACCCTCATCGTCGCCGAGGCCGACCCCCGGCCGGGGATGCAGTCGGAGCACGTGAAGATCCTGCGCATGGCCCGGCGCCCGGTGGCCGTGGTGGAGATCTCCGCCCGGCTCGGCCTGCCGGTCAGCGTGGTGAAGATCCTGCTGTGCGACCTGCTGGACAGCGGCCGCATCACCGCCCGCCACCCGGTCGCCACGCGGACCCAAGTCCCCGACATCGCAACCCTGGAGCAGGTGCTCATTGGACTCCGCAACCTTTGACGAGGCCGGCACGTCGCTGCCGGCCACCGCCACCGACGCGTTCAAGATCGTGATCGTCGGCGGGTTCGGCGTGGGCAAGACCACCATGGTCGGCGCCGTCAGCGAGATCAGGCCGCTGAGCACCGAGGAGATCATGACGCAGGCCGCGGCCGGCATCGACGACATCAGCCGGGTGGCCGGCAAGCGCTCCACCACCGTGGCCTTCGACTTCGGCCGCATCACGCTGGACGCCCACCGGGTGCTCTACCTGTTCGGCGCGCCCGGCCAGCAGCGCTTCTGGTTCCTGTGGGACCAGCTGTTCAGCGGCAGCCTCGGCGCGGTCGTGCTGGCCGACACCCGCCGCCTGGAGGACTCCTGGTACTCCATCGATCGTCTGGAGGCCCACCGCGCGCCGTTCGTGGTGGCCGTCAACCGGTTCGGGCCTGGCCCCGGGCTCGACCGCATCCGCGACGCGCTGACGCTGCCCGCCGAGGTGCCGCTGCTCGACTGCGACGCCCGCGACCGGGAATCCTGCAAGAACGTCCTGATCACCCTCGTCCGGCACCTGTTGTGCCTGCATAGCCCATCGTCGAGAAAGAGCACGCCGTGACCGACCTTTCCTCCGCTTCCGAGCGTCACCCGTCCAGCGGACACGGAGCCGACCCCGTGCTCGCCGCCGGCTACCCCGAGCACGCCGACGCCGTGCGGCTGTACGGGCCGGCCATCGCCGAGGACCCCGGCACGCTCTACCAGCAGCTACGCCAGCGGGGCAGCGTCGTGCCCGTGCTGCTCGACGGCGACATGCCCGCCTGGTTCGTGCTGGGCTACCGGGAGGTGCACCACATCACGGCCAACCCGCAGTGGTTCGGCCGCGACTGCCGCCGCTGGAACATCTACGACCGGCTGCCGGCCGACTGGCCGCTCATGCCGTACGTCGGCTGGACCCCCTCGGTCATGTACGCCGAGGGCGGCGAGCACCAGCGCCGGGCCGGCGCCATCGGCGACGCGCTCGACGCCGTCAACCGCATCGACCTGATCGCCACCTGCGAGCAGGTCGCCGACCGGCTCATCGACGCCTTCGCCGGCGACGGCCGCGCCGACCTGATCACCCAGTACGCCTACCAGATCCCCGCCCGCATCGTGGCCCGTCTGTACGGCCTGCCGGAAGGCGACATCCCCGCCCTCGTGCAGGACGTGTTCGACTCGCTCGACGTCGGCGACAACGCCGTCTCCGCGCACCAGCGGCTGCACGCCAGGATGGCGCAGCTCGTCGCCGACAAGCACGCCCGCCCCGGCAACGACGTGCCGTCGGCGCTGCTCGCCCACCCGGCCAGGCTGACCGACGACGAGATCATCATCGACCTGCTGGTGGTGATGGCCGCCGCTCAGGCGCCCACCAGCAACTGGATCGGCAACACCCTGCGCCTGATGCTGGTCGACGACGGCTTCTCGGTCACGCTGCAGGGCGGCCGCAGCAGCGCCGCGCAGGCGCTCAACGAGGTGCTGTGGAAGGACACCCCCACACAGAACTTCATCGGCCGCTGGGCCGTGCAGGACTGCCACCTCGGCGGGCGCCGCATCCGCAAGGGCGACCTGCTGGTGCTGGGCTTCTCCGCGGCCAACAACGACCCGAACGTCCAGCCGGGCACCCACAGCGACTCCAGCACCAACCGGGCGCACATGTCGTTCGGGCACGGCGAGCACGGCTGCCCGTTCCCCGCGCCCGAGCTGGCCGAGATCATCGCGCGGACGGCCGTGGAGGTGCTGCTCGACCGGCTGCCCGACGTGACGCTCGCGGTCGCGCCGAAGGACCTGCGGTGGCGGCCGTCGGTGTGGATGCGCGGCCTGTACGGGCTGCCGGTGGTGTTCACGCCCACCCTGCCGCTCATGCCCGCGGCGGCCGGGCGGGCGCGGCGCATAGAACCGCAGAGAACGCCGGCCGGGCGGCGTGGTGCATCGAAGTCGCCGCCCGGCGGGGAAGCGGTCAGGCCACCGGGGTGAAGCGCACCGGCAGCGAGGCCGGTCCCCGGGTGAAGACGCCCTGTTCGACCACCTCGGCCCCGTCGGCGAGCCGCAGGTCCGGCATGGCGTCGAGGAGCTGGTTGGTCGCCACCTCGACCTCGGTCTTGGCCAGCAGCGCGCCCACGCAGAAGTGCCGGCCCAGCGCGAACGCCAGGTGCGTGGCCGCCGCCGAGAACGCGGTCGACTCCTCCAGCTCCGAGCGGAAGATGTCGAACGTGTCGGGGTCGGCGTAGCGCTCCTCGTCGCGGTTGGCCGCGCCGATCAGGCACGTGACCGTGCTGCCCGCGGGCACCACGCCACCGCTCAGCTTCACGTCCTGGGCCGGCTGCCGCATGATCATGTGCACCGGCGGGGTGTAGCGCAGGGTCTCGGCGAACGCGCGCGCGATCAGGCCGCGGTCGCGGCGTACGGCGTCGAGCTGGTCGGGGTGGCGCAGCAGGTTCGTGAACAGGCTGGCGATCCCCTTGTCGGTGGTCTCCCCGCCGGCGGTCAGCAGCAGGCTGCAGAACGCCTTGATGTCCTCATCGCTCATCCGGGTGCCGTCGATCTCCGCCCGGCACAGCGTGGACAGCAGGTCGTCGCCTAACTCGGCGCGCCGCCGCCGCACAATGGGGATCATGTACGCGGCGAACTCCTCGCGCGTGCGCAGCCCCCGCTCGGTGACCTCGGGGTCCTGGCTGAGGTTGCCGAGGAAGGCGATGATCGAGGTGTACCAGGCGTGGAAGCGGTCGTGGTCGGCCTTGTCGAGGCCGAGCATGTCGACGATGACGTTGATGGGGAAGCGGGTGGCGAACTGCGCCACCAGGTCGGCTTCGCCGTCGTGCCGGAAGCCGTCGATGAGCTCGCGGCTGTTGCGCTCGATGACCGGCATGAAGGTGCGCCGCAGCTCCGCGCCGCGGAACGCGGGCACCACCAGCGCCCGGCGCACGGCGTGCTCGCGCCCGCTCATCTGCAGGAACGTGCGCCCGTGCACGGGCTCCAGCTGCCAGTCGTAGTTGGCGGTGGTGAACACCTCGTCCTTGAAGGCACGCTCGACGTCCTCGTACCGCGAGATGATGTAGCTCTGAGTGCCCTCGTGCCACAGCAGTGGCGCCTCGTTCCGCAGGACGCGGTAGGCGGAGTACGGATCGGCCATGAACTCCGGGGAGAGGATGTCGGGCGTGTTGCCAGGCGCGGTCATGACGCTCCCTCGCTACGCGGTCGTTTTACCGGAAGGCCCGACTTCACCCTAAGTCGCCACATCCGTACGATCCATAGTCCCTGAGCTGGGCGGGAGTCAGGCGCCCAGCTCGAGGTCCTGCCGGATCGCCTGCCCGGCGGCGCGATGCTCGGCCGCGGCGGCCGGGTCGGTGGCCTCAAGCACGGCCGCGATGCCCTCGTGGGCCAGCGCCTCCTTGTGCCGGTGTCCCATCCTGGTGGCCAGGTCGAGCGCCTGGCGGTGCAGCCGCAGCGCCTCGCCGGTCAGCCCGGCCTGGCGGCAGGTCTCGCCGTACGCGTCGAGGAAGTGCACCTTCCACTGCTCCTCGAACAGCTCGTCCAGCAGCGTGAACGCCTGCCGGTGACTGGCCAGCGCCTCCTCGTGGCGGCCCATCCTGCGCAGCGCCACGCCCAGGCAGTTGAGGCACCACGCCTCGTTGTGCCGGTGCCCGTCGCCGCGCGCCAGGTCGAGCGCGCGGCGCAGGTGCGCGGCGGCCTCGTCCGGCTGCTCGTCGGCCAGCGCCATACCGAGCGTGATGAGCGCGGTGAGCCCGGCCGGCCAGGCGGGGTCGTCGTAGTCGATCGCCAGCACCTCGCGGGCCAGCTCGGCGGCCTCCTCCCGCCGGTCGAGCTGGAGCATCGCCCACGCCTCGTACGCGGTGGCGTGGGCGGCGCCCTCCCGGCAGCCGGCCCGCTCGTACAGCTCGCGCGCCTGCCGGAACAGGTCGAGCGGCGCGTCGCCCCTGCCGTCCTCCCAGCTCAGGTAGCCGCGGCGCATCAGCAGGTCGGCCTGGGAGCGCAGGTCGCCGGTCTTCGCCACCAGGGGCGCGGCCGTCTCGTACGCGGCCGCCGCCTCCGCCATCCGGCCCGCGTTGTAGCGGGCGAAGCCCAGGTCGCTGTGCGCCTCGGCGAGCCGCCACGGATCGCCGAGCCGTTCGGCCGCCTCGACCGCCCGCTCGAACAGCGCGTTGAGGTGCGTGGTGCCGCAGCGGCGGGCGAAGTACGTCCGCATGAAACGCGGCAGCTCGCAGGCGTGGACGTCGGCCCCGAGCGCGATCGCCAGCTCGAACGCCCCCATGAGGTTGGCGTACTCGGCGGTGAACCAGGCCAGGGCGGCGTGCTTGCCGGCGAAGCGGGGCAGCGCGGACGGGGCCGGGCCCGCGGTGGGCGGGCGGCTGCCCGACGGGTGCGGCATGGCCGCGTCGGCGGCGGCCGCGGCGTGCACGTAGTAGCCGAGCAGCCGGCGCAGCGCCTGGTCCCGCTCGGCGGGGGAGTCCTGCTCCTCGCAGGCCCGGCGCGCGTGCTGGTGCACCAGGTCGTGCAGCGTGTAGCGGCCGGCGGCGGGCTGCTGGACGAGATGGGCGTCCAGCAGGTCCTCCAGCATCGCCCGCGCGTCGCGCAGCGGCAGGCCGGCCAGGGCGGCGGCCACGTACTCGTCGAAGGACGACCCGGACAGCAGGCCGAGCAGCCGGAACAGGCGGCGCTGGGCCCGGTCGAGCTGGCGTACGGACATCGCGAGCGCGGTGTCGAACTCGCTGCCGCCCTCCGCCAGGCGCTCGGCGAGCACGCCCACGGTCCAGCCCGGCCGGTGCCGCAGCCGGGCCCCGGCCAGCCGCAGCGCGAGCGGCAGGTGCCCGCACATCCGCAGCACCTCGGCCGCCGACTCCGGGTCCTGGGCGAGCCTGCCTTCCCGGCCGTCCGGTTCGCCGCTGGCGCGGGCCAGCAGCGCGGCGCTCTCCTCGGGGCTCAGCACGTCCAGCGAGACCGGTGGCACCTCCTCCAGGCCGATCAGGCGGTTGCGGCTGGTGATCAGCGCGACGGACGGGCCCGCGCCGGGCAGCAGCGGGCGTACCTGCTCGGCGTTCGCGGCGTTGTCGAGCACCACGACGGCCCGCCGCCCGGCCAGCTCGGCCCGCCAGCAGGCGGCCAGCGGCTCGATGCCGCCCTCCTGCGGGATCTTCTCCGACGGCGTGCCGAGCGCGGAGAGCAGCGTGCGCAGCGCGGGGTCGGGGCCGAGCGGCTCGCGGCCTTCGGTGAAGCCGTGCAGGTCGATGTAGAGCTGCGCGTCGGGGTAGTCGGCGGCGAGCCGGTGCGCGGCGTGCACCGCCAGACAGGTCTTGCCGACGCCCGCCATGCCGTCGATGGAGACCACCCGGCTGCTCGCCACGGCATCGAGCACGGCTTCGAGCTCGGCCTGCCGTCCGGTGAAGTCCGGTACGTCGCGCGGCAGGTCGTTGCGCGGCGGGTGGGGGCGCCGGCGGGCGGCGCGGGCGGCTGCACCTGGCGGGTGGCCTTCGGCGGTGCGGGCAGCGGGCTGTTGGCGCGTTCCCACAGCGGACGGAGCTGGCGCGGGTCGCGCTTGACCTGACGGCACAGCTCGACCACGGCCGGCCAGGGCGCCACCGACCGGCCGGTGAGATAGCGCGACAGCGACGAGGAGCTGAGCCCCGCGTCCCGGGCGAGCGCGCGCACGCTGCGCCCGGACAGCTCCTGGATCAGCCGGAGCCGGGTGGCCAGCTCGTCGCGAGGGTCCGCTGTAGTCCGCTGGTGCACCGTTTCTCCGCCTTTGTGTCCCATTGCGCGGCAAATCTATCGAACCGGATCTCCGCAGGCCAGCGGCGTCGCGGGTGTCCCACGGTGTCCCACGGGCATCGTGCCGGCGCGCCGGGACGGCTGTGATGGAGTCACGCCCGGCCGACGGGGCCGGCGGACACCTGGAGAGGAACCATCGATGCAGGCACGAATGAAGAACCCCGCCTTCGTCCTTCCCGGCGCGACGGACGGCATCCAGCAGCTGTTCAAGGCGGTGCACAGCGGCGGCGTTGACCAGAGCACGCTGGAGCTGGTGCACCTGCGGGCCAGCCAGATCAACGGCTGCAGCTCCTGTGTCGACGCCGGAGTGAAGAGCGCGCGTAAGGCCGGGGTGGACGAGGAGCGGCTGGCCACTGTCGCCGCCTGGCGGGAGGCGCCGTACTTCACCGACGAGGAGCGGGCGGCGCTGGCGCTCGCCGAGGCGGCCACCCGGCTCGCCGACCGTCCCGGCGCGGTGAGCGACGAGATCTGGGACCGCGCCGCCACCTACTTCGACGAGAAGCAGCTCGCCGCGATCATCCTCATGGTCGGCCTCACGAACCTGTTCAACCGCGTCAACGCCACCACTCGCCAGATCGCCGGCGCGTGGGGCTGAAACCCCATACTTTCCCCCACACCTATAGATACGCCGTAGATATGCCGCAGAAAGGACCACATCCCATGGCTGCCAAGAGCACCACGAGCTACGAGGGCTTCACCGAGGAAGAGCGTGCCGCGATGAAGGAGCACGCGCAGGAGCTGAAGAAGGCGGCGCGGCGCGGCGCGAAGAGCGAGGCCGACGGCGAGGCCGACGTGCTCGCCAAGATCGCCGAGTTCCCCGAGGGCGACCGGCGGCTCGCCGAGCGCGTCCACGCCATCGTCAAGGAGAACGCGCCGCACCTGACCCCCAAACTCTGGTACGGCCAGCCCGCCTACGCCAAGGACGGCAAGGTCGTCTGCTTCTTCCAGCCCTCGTCGAAGTTCAAGACCCGGTACTCGACGCTCGGCTTCAACGACGCGGCGAGCCTCGACGACGGCGTCATGTGGCCGACCGCGTACGCGCTGACCGAGCTGGACGCCGAGACCGAGAAGCGCATCGCCGAGATCGTCCGCCGCGCGGCGGGCTGAACGGCCGGTTCCGGAGCGGCGACGGCTCCCGGCACGCCGGGAGCCGCTCTCCGGGCGGTCACGCCCCCCGGCGGGCCGAGGCGCGCAGGCCGTCCAGCACGACCGTGGTGAGCGGGTCGTCGAAGCGGGCCGCGGGGCGGCGGATCACGGCGCTCACCACGTCCAGCACCTGCTCGGGAGAGAGGTCACGGCGCAGCGAGCCCTCCTGCTGCGCCCCCGCGACGATCTCCAGCATCAGCTCGCCGACCTCGTCCCTGAGCTTGACGCAGGCAGGGGGCGGCGGCGCCGGCCCGGCCAGCGAGGTGATCAGCGCCAGCGGCTGCCAGGCGCAGTAGCGCACGACGTCGAGCAGCACGTCCCAGTACGTCCCCCGCCGCTCGTCGAGCCGGGCCCGGATGCGGCCGCGCAGGCCCTCGAGCGTCACCTCCGCCAGCTCCTCCACCATGGCGCGGCGATCGGGGAAGTGGCGGTAGAGGGTGCCGACGCCCACACCGGCCCCTTGGGCGATCTCCTCCATCGAGACGCCGGGCCCGCGCTCGGTGAACAGCTCGAGCGCCGTCATCAGGATGCGCTCGCGGTTGCGCCGCGCATCGGCCCGCATCATGCCTTTCGCTCCTCAACCTGAATATCGCATTCCGGTTAGTGTAGCATCCCAAGCGGAACCGGAATTTCCACTTCATTTTAAGGAGCTCGGCATGAAACTGGGCATCGCCCTGCTGACCGGAGGCTCGGACCTGGACACCCTGCTGGAGCAGGTGCGCGCGGCCCGCGAAGCCGGGTTCGACAGCGCGTTCTTCAACCAGTTCGCCTCGCTCGACGCGATCAGCGTGGCCGCCCTGGCCGGACGGCTGAACCCCGGCATGGAGGTGGGCACCGCCGTCGCCCACACCTACGCCAGGCACCCGTACGCGCTGGCCGAGCAGGCACTCGCCGCGAACGCCATCAGCGGCGGCACCTTCACCCTCGGCCTGGGCCCCAGCCACAAGCACCTCGTGGAGGAGCTGTACGGCGTGCCGTACGAGCGCCCCGCCGTGCACGTACGCGACTACCTCACCGCCCTGCGGCCGCTGCTGCGCGGCGAGCCCGTCGACTACCAGGGCGAGACGCTCTCGGTGAAGGGTCAGCTCACCCCGCCGGGCGCGGTCGCGCCGCCCGTGCTGCTGTCGGCGCTCGGCCCCGTGATGCTGCGCATCGCCGGCGAGCTGGCCGACGGCACGATGACCACCTGGACGGGCGCGCCGTTCATCGCCGACTACATCGCGCCGCGCATCACCGCCGCCGCCGAGGCCGCGGGACGGCCCGCACCCCGCATCGTCACCTCCGTCATGGTGTGCCTCACGTCCGACCCCGACAGGGTGCGCGGCGAGCTCCAGGCGCAGATGGGCTTCGCCGGCGAGTTCGCCGCCTATCGCGCGGTGCTCGACCGGCAGGGCCTGTCCGGCGTGCACGAGCTGCTCGTCGCCGGAGACGAGAGCACCGTCGAGAAGGAGATCGCCAGGTTCGAGGCGGCCGGGGTCACCGACCTGGTGATCAGCCCGCTGGGCAGCGCGGAGGAGCAGGCCCGCACGCTCGCGTACTTCAGCCGCTGACCCCGTCCGCGCGGACGTAGGCTCGCCTCAGGGCAGTACCCGGCGTCCGCCGGCACGGCACCTGGGAGGTGGCCGCCCCGCACACCCCTGCAGCCGGCGCGCACCGCCAGGTGACCGGCCGGAGCGCGGGCGGGCAGGCTCAGCCGGCGCGGACCTCGGCCATGACGCGGCGCATGTCGGCGATGGCGTTGAGCGTGCCGCGCAGCGTGCCGGTCACCTTGGAGCGGCCCTTGCGCGGCAGGTAGTCCACCTCCACCTCGCCGATCCGCCAACCGGCCGCCGCCGCGCGCAGCACCATCTCCAGGGGATAGCCGAAGCGGCGGTCGGCCAGGCCGAGCGAGAGCAGCGCCGCACGCCTGGCCGCCCGCATCGGGCCGAGGTCGTGGAGGGGAGCGCCGGTGTGCCGGCGCAGGATGCCAGCCAGCACCGCGTTGCCCAGCCGGGCGTGCACGGGCCAGGCGCCGGCCGCGCCCGGCACCCGCCGCCCGAGCACCAGGTCCGACTCGCCGCCGAGGACCGGCGCGGCGACCCGGTGGAGCTGGCCGGGGTCGAGCGAGGCGTCGGCGTCCATGAAGCACACCACCTCGGCGGACGCGGCGAGCAGCCCGGCGTGGCAGGCCGAGCCGAAGCCGCGTACGGGCTCGCGCACCACCTCGGCGCCCAGCTCGGCGGCGATCTGCGGCGAGCGGTCGGTGGAGCCGTTGTCCACCACGATCGGCCGGTAGCCGCCGGGCATGCGCTCCAGCACCCAGGCCAGCGCGGCCTCCTCGTTCAGGCACGGCAGGATCACATCGACGGTCATGACCTGGCGAACTCCTTCATACCGGCGTCGAACCCGATCTCGGCGCGGAAGCCGAGCTCGGCGGCGGCCCGCGCGGGCGAGGCCACGATGTGGCGCACGTCGCCCAGCCGGTAGCGGCCGGTGACCTGCGGCTGCGGCCCGCCCCGTTCGGCGGCGAGTGCGGAGGCCATCTCGCCCACGGTGTGCGGGCTGCCGGAGGCGATGTTCCAGGCGCGCAGCGTGCCGGCCGGGACTTCGGCGGTCACAGCGGCGAGGTTCGCCCTGGCCACGTCGCGTACGTGGACGAAGTCGCGCCGCTGGCGGCCGTCCTCGAACACCTGCGGCGGCCGTCCCGCCCGCAGCTCCGAGCGGAAGATCGCGGCGACGCCCGCGTACGGGGTGTCGAGCGGCATGTGCGGCCCGTAGACGTTGTGGTACCTGAGCGCCGCCGCGCTGCCGCCGGTCTCCCTGGCCCAGTTGGCGGCCAGGTGCTCCTGGGCGAGCTTGGTGGTGGCGTAGGCGTTGCGCGGGTCGGGCGGCGTGTCCTCCCCGACCTCCGCCCAGGCCAGCGGCTCGCCGCAGTGCGGGCACGGCGGGTCGAACCTGCCGCGCTCCAGGTCCGCCACGGCGCGCGGGCCCGGCCGGACGTCGCCGTGCTCGGCGCAGGCGTAGCGGCCCTCGCCGTAGATCACCATCGAGGACGCCAGCACCAGCCGCCGCACGTCGTGCCTGGCCATGGCGGCGAGCAGCACGGCCGTGCCGTACACGTTGACCGAGGCGTAGTCGGGCAGGTCGGAGACGTCCACGCCGAGCCCGACCTTGGCCGCCTGATGCACCACCACCTCGACGCCGGGCAGCAGCGCGTCCAGGGCGTCCGGGTCGCGCACGTCCACGCCGTCACTGATGTCCAGGCCGACGACGTCGTGCCCGGCGTCCCGCAGGCCGTCCACGACGTGCCGGCCGATGAAACCGGCCGAGCCGGTGACCATGACTCTCACGCCGCCGACGCTAGCCGTCCGCCACCGCCGCGCGACCGCGCGTAAGGGGTTCGTAAGGGTTCTTACGGACCCCGAACAACCCCCGCCGCCGGGCCCCGCGAGCCGTCGCGGGATGCCAGGCTGCGCCCCGTGAGCCGAACCCTCTTCGCATCCGGCGCGGCGCTCGCCGCCCTGGCGGCCGTCCTGGTCGTGACCGTCTCGGGGCCGCCCCGCCTCGGGTGGTACCTGGCCGCGTGGGCGCTGTTCGCCGCCGCCGTGCTCGCGGCGCGGCGGCTGCCGGAGAGCCTGGCTCGGCCCGCTGGTCGTCGCGGGCGGGATCGTGCTGGCCGCCACCGGTCTGACCGCGCCGCCGAGCAGCAGCACCGACGCCTACCGCTACGTCTGGGACGGCCAGGTGCAGGCCGCGGGCATCTCCCCGTACGCCTACCCGCCGTCCGATCCGGCGCTGGCCGGGGTGCGCGACCCCTGGCTGTTCCCGCAGGACTGCACCGGGCTGTACCCGCTGCCCGACGGCGGCTGCACGCGCATCAACCGGCCCACCGTGCCGACGATCTACCCGCCGCTCGCACAGGGCTACTTCCTGCTCGTCCACTGGCTGTCGCCGGAGGACGCGGGGCTCAAGCCGCTGCAGGTGGCCGGTTTCCTGCTGGCCGTGGCGGCGCTGCTCGTGCTGTGCCGGGTCGCCGGGCCGCGCAAGGCCGTCTACTGGGCGTGGTGCCCGGCCGTGCCGGTGGAGGCGGTCAACAACGCGCACGTCGACATGCTGGGCGTGCTGCTCGTGGTGCTGGCCTTCACCGTCGTACGGGGGCGCGGCGCGCTGCTCGGCGCCGCCGTCGCGGCCAAGCTCCTGCCCGTCACGGCGCTGCCCGGCGCGCTGGCGGGCGACCTGCGCCCGCGCCGGATCGTGGCCACGCTCGGTCCCGCCGTGGCGGTGGTGGCGCTGTCGTACGTGCCGTACGTGCTGGCCTCCGGCCCCTCCGTGATCGGCTACCTGCCGGGCTACCTCAAGGAGGAGCGCTACGAGGAGGCCGCCGACGGCAACCGCTACGCCGTGCTCCGCCTGCTGCTGCCGGACTCGTGGGCGCCGTACGCGGCGATCGCGCTGCTGGCGCTCGTCGCCGTCCTCGTCCTGCGTCATGGCGACGCCCGCCGGCCCTGGGACGGCGCGCTGGTGGTGAGCGGCGCGTTCCTGCTGCTGCTCACCCCCGGCTACTCCTGGTACGCGCTGCTCGTGGTCGCCCTGGCCGCGATGGCGGGCCGCCCGGAGTGGCTGGGCACGGCGCTGGCCGGCGCCATCGCCTACGTGGACGGCCCGGCCGGGCCCGGCGTCCTCGCCACCGTCTTCTACACCGCGTCCGCGCTGGCCGTGGCCGCCGTGCCGCTCGCCCGGCGGCCGGTCATGGCCGGGATCTCAGCGAAGGAATGAGTACCCTGAACGAGCCGCAGATCGTGATCATCGCCAAGGAGCCGCTGCCGGGGAAGGTGAAGACCCGGCTGACGCCGCCGTTCAGCCAGGAGGAGGCCGCGGCGCTGGCCGAGGCCGCGCTGTGCGACAGCCTGCGCGCCGCGTCCGCGGTGGCCGCCCGGCCGGTCCTGGCGCTCGACGGGCTGCCGGGACGCTGGCTGCCGCCGGACGTCGTGGTGATCCCGCAGCGCGGTGCCGGGCTGGACGAGCGCCTCGCCGCCGCGTTCACCGACGCCCACCGGCTGCGGCCGGGGCCGATCGTGCTCATCGGCATGGACACCCCGCAGGTCACGCCGGAGCTGCTGCGCGAGGCGGCACTGGCGTTAGAGGACGACGACGCGGTGTACGGCCCGGCCGCCGACGGCGGCTTCTGGCTGCTCGGCCTGCGCCGCCCCGACCCGTCGCTGCTGCTCGGCGTGCCCATGTCGCATCCGGAGACCGGCAAGCACCAGCTCGACCGGCTCGACCGCGCCGGGCTCAGCGTGCACTGGCTGCCCGAGCTGATCGACGTCGACACCGCCGCGGACGCCGCCGCCGTGGCCGACGCCGCGCCGGGCTCCGGCTTCGCGGCCAAGCTGCGGGAGCTGGGCCGATGATCGGAGACCTGTACGCCGAGGCGCTCGCCGGTGAGACGGCCGAGATCGAGTACGTGGACGGCACCGTCGTGCCGCTGGAGGCCGCCCGCTGGTTCCGGCTCATCGACGGCGACGAGGAGCTGCTGAGCCGCTGCGCCAGCCCCACCCTGGACGTGGGCTCCGGGCCCGGCCGGCTCACCGCCGAGCTGACCAGGCGCGGCATCCGCGCGCTCGGCATCGACATCACACCGCGCGCGGTCGCGCTGACCCGGCGGGCGGGCGGGTTCGCGCTGCTGCGCGACATCTTCGACGAGGTGCCCGGCAGCGGCAGATGGGCGACCGCGCTGCTGGCCGATGGCAACATCGGCATCGGCGGCAACCCCGAGGCGCTGCTGCACCGGATCAGGCAGTTGCTGCGGCCGGGCGGCACGATCCTGGCCGAGGTCGCACCGCCCGGCACCCGCAGCAGGGTGGACCGGCTCAGGCTGCGCCGGGGCGCGCGGGCGGGTGAGTGGTTCGGCTGGGCCACGGTCTCGGCCAACGACGTGCGCCGGATCGCGCTGGCCGCCGGCTTCGCCGGCGCCGAGTGCTGGACGGCGCACGGCCGCTGGCTGGCCCGCGTGTACTGACTACTGGTAGCCCCAGGCGGCGGCGTACTTGGCGAGCTTGGGCGGCAGCGTGACGTCCTCGAACGTGCGGGCGGCCTGGATGCGTCCCGACTTGATGGTGTCGCTGCGGTCGCCCAGGTTCGGCACGAACTGCCCCTGGTAGTGCTTGCCGTAGTCGAGCATGCCCGGCTCCCACTCCACGCCCAGGTACGCGCAGATCTCCCGGGTGACCGCCTCGGGCCGCGCGGTCAGCTCCTCATAGCGCACGCTCAGGCCGCCGATCTCGTTGCGGGCCCGCTCCAGCGGCTTGAAGTACTTCAGCGCGGTCGCCTCCAGCGACTCCCGGGTGGCGGTGTTGTCCTTGCGCTTCTGCAGCGAGGAGACCACGCCCTCCGGGTGGCGCAGCATGAACAGGAACTTCGCCTCCGGCCAGACGTACCGCAGCCGCTCCCAGATGAAGACGTTGCCCGGCGTCTTGTCGACGATGATGTCCTTGCCGCTGCGCAGCAGCTCCAGGTGCAGGATGCGGTCCCACAGGACGTGCTCCAGCTCCACCTTGTCCAGCTCCAGCTCCTGCATGGACGCCTCGGAGAAGCCGGGCGTCAGCGCCACTTCGATGGTGCGCAGGTGCAGCTCGTGCGGGGCGCGGATACGCGAGTGGCTGTTCAGCAGCATGCGCAGCAGCGTCGAGCCGGAACGTATGGGGGCGATGACGAAGACGGGGGAGCGCACCAGCCGCGGCACCGCCGGGACGTTGTAGTCGACGATCTGGGTGCGCTTCGGGGGCCGCCGCGCCTTCAGCCCCTCGGCGAGCCCGGAGTTGCCCTGCTCCGAGCTCGGAAACTGCCGGGGTGGCCGTAGCGCCTCGCGGAGAAGTCGTGCTCGCCGTTTGAACCCTTTGTGTACGACTCCCATGGCGCGACTTTCGATCCTTCCGCCCCCATGGCCCCTGGGCCCGCGCGGACGGCTGTCAGGGGTCACGGCGGCTCGGTGACTTGCTCGGGGGCTGTCACCATATACGGCAAAACTGAGGATTTCCTGCGAAAACCCCCGGTGGGAGCCGTGGTCAGCGGGCGCGCATCACCGCCGGCTCGTGGCGCCGCAGCAGGCGGGCCACCGCGAACGAGCAGACCACGGCGAGCCCGGCCAGCACCCCCACGTCGAGCAGCCACGTGCCGAGGTCCCGCTCCCACAGCGGGTCCGGCGGGTCGTCGGTGAGCGGCATGAGCAGGCCGACGTCGAGCGTGGCCGCCAGCGCGGCCAGCGCCCACCGGGCCGGGACGAGCCAGGCGATCTGCTCCATCACCGCCTTGCCCTCCAGGTGCACCAGCGCCCCGCAGAACACGAGCTGCACCAGCGTGGCCAGCACGAGCAGCGGCATCGTCGTCTCACTGGTCTTGGCCACCGCGGAGATGAGCAGCCCGACCGTCATCGCGGTGAACGACAGCAGCGCGACGGCGATCGCCAGCTCCGCCATCGGGGCGGTGAACACCCCCTCGCCGGGCGTCTCGACGTTCACCATCGCCACCAGCGTCAGCACGACCCCCTGCGCCACGGTGATCAGGCCGAGCACCAGCAGCTTGGAGCACAGGTAGGCGGATCTTGACAGCCCCACCGCGCGTTCGCGCTGGTAGATGACGCGCTCCTTGACCAGCTCGCGCACCGCGTTGGCGGCCCCGGTGAGGCAGCCGCCCACGCACAGGATCAGCAGCAGGTTGACGGCGCTGGGGTTGCTGCCCGGCGGCCCCGTCAGGTCGCCGGTCGGCACGACGCGGGCGAGCAGTCCCATGAGGATCGGCAGGACGAGCGTGATGCCGAGGAACAACCGGTCCGCGACGATGCCCCGGCAGTAGCGGCGCACCAGCGTGCCGAGCTGCCTGTGCCAGCTCTGCTGCTTCGGCGGTGCCGACCGGTGCACGGGCGCGGACGGCGTCGCGGGCTGGATGAGGTCGGCGGTGATGTACTTCTGGTGCAGCGGCGAGCGGGCGTACTCGCCGGCCCAGTCGCGGGTGCGGTCGTCGAAGGCGAGGAACACGTCCGCCCAGTCGTCGAACCCGAGGAACGGCAGCGCCTCCCCGGGCGGGCCGAAGTAGGCGATCTTCCCGCCCGGCGCCATCACCAGGAGCCGGTCGCAGACGTCCAGGTTCGCGACGCTGTGCGTGACCACCGCGACCGTACGCCCGTCGTCGGCCAGGTCCCGCAGCAGGTGCATGACCGACTTGTCCAGTCCCGGGTCCAGCCCGGACGTCGGCTCGTCGAGGAACAGCAGGGACGGCTTGGTCAGCAGCTCCAGGGCCACGCTGACGCGCTTGCGCTGGCCGCCGGACAGCGCCGAGATGCGGGTGTCGGCGCGGTGGTCCAGCCCGAGCTGGATCAGCACCTCGTCCACCCGCCGCTCCCGTTCGCGGGGGCTGGTGTCGTCGGGGAAGCGCAGCTCGGCGGCGTAGAGCAGGGCGCGGCGCACGGTCAGCACGCTGTGCAGGATGTCGTCCTGCGGCACCAGCCCGATGCGCGAGCGCAGCTCGGCGTAGTCGTGGTAGAGGTCGCGGCCGTCGTAGGTGACCACGCCCTGGTCGGCGGGGCGCAGCCCGGTGAGCGCGCGCAGCAGCGTGGACTTGCCCGACCCGCTCGGGCCGACGATCGCCAGCAGGCACTTCTCGCCTACCGGGAACGTCACGTCGTCCAGCAGCACCTTGCCGCCGTCCACGGTGACGGTCAGGCCGTGCGCCTGCAGGCACACCTCGCCGGTGTCGGCGTACTCGGTGAGCGTGCCGCCCGCCAGCCGGAACGTCGAGGTGCCGATGCCGATGAAGTCGTCGGGGGAGATGCGGGCGCGCCGCACCGGACGGCCGTTGACGTACGTGCCGCCGCGGCTGTTCAGGTCCACGATCTCGGCGACGCCCGCGGTGACGCGCAGCTCGGCGTGCCGCCGGGACACCCGCAGGTCGGTGAGCACGATGTCGTTGTCGGGGGCCCGCCCGATGCGGACGACCTGGACGCCGGTGAGGTCCGTGATGGAGACCGGCTCGCGCCACTGACCGGCGCGCGGGAACGGCACCGTCCCCGCCGCCGGGCCCACCGTGGGATCCTCCACGGTCTGCACCGCGGTCCGGGCTCCCGCCTGTACGGCCTGCGCCATCACTCGCGTGCGTCGAGGAACCGGGGGAGGCGGCGGGGTGGCGGCGCGGAAGCGGACCAGCCCGGGTCCCGACGCCTGGCCGAGACCGACGCTGGTGCCCGGGTTCACGACGACGCGCTGGACGCGACGGCCGCTCGCGTACGTGCCGTTACGGCTGCCCGCGTCCTGCAGCAGCCACTGCCCGCCCTCGAACCAGAGCACGGCGTGGTGACGCGAGACCCGGTCGGCGTTGACCACGATGTCCGATCCCGGGTCGCGGCCGAGCCGGTACGACCGCCCGGGATCGAGGACCACCGACCCACCAGGGCCATCGATGACAAGCTGCGTCACGAAACCGCCTTTCTCCCTCGGGACGTGCGGAGACGGGTGCGGGCACCGCCACCGCTCGCCCGGAAACCCATGATCGTAGGCCACCGTTCCGAAAAGAGGCGGTGATCGCGGACGTTTCAAAAATGCTCGTATTGTCGGGGCTCATGCCTGCACCTGCACGACCCCCGCGGCGCCGGGTGACGGTCACGCGGAGGGCGCGGCCTCGTCGGCGGGCTGCTGCGGGCGGGGCCACGGCCGGCCGACGAGGCGTTCGATGTCCTCGTTGAACTGCTGGAAGTCGGCGACGAAGCGCTCAAGCCGCTCGGGCGGCCACCCTTCCAGCACCTTCGTCAGCCCCTCGACGATCCTGGCGCGGTCGGCGGCCAGCCGCCGCCGGCCCTCACGGGTGATGCGGAACTTGCGGGCCAGGCTGCCGTGGGGGTCGAGGGTGCGTTCGACCAGCCCGTCCTTGAGCAGGGCGGCGGTCTGCCGGTTGAAGGTGGACGCGGCCAGCCCGAACGCCTCGACGAAGTCCCCGATCGACATCGGGCCCTGCACTTCGAGCCTGCTGAGCAGCACGTACGCGCTGCGCTCAAGGCGCTCGCCGTCGGGCCCGCCCTGCGGCGTGGTGAGCTCGCGCTGCCGCGTGAGGATCATCAGCTCCCGCTCAAGATGGGCGCTCGCCTGCTCGGCGTCCATGGGCGAACCTCCGCTCGTGCCTTCCGCTCACCTGCACCCTACGGCAATGTGCATGATGCTCAGAGAATGCATGATGCAACTCGTGTGCATGATGCTTTTCGTGTGTATCGTGCACAAAGGAGATGTCCTGGCGAGCGCGCCAGCGCCGCGGCGAACGGTCGAGGAGGCCATATGACGAGCGACGAACAGGTCCTGTCCTACCCGCTGCCCTACGAGACGGCACTGGAGCCGCCCAAGGAGTGGGAGCGGCTGCGCGGCCAGTGCCCGGTGGCCACCATCGAGCTGCCCAGCGGCGACCGCGCCAAGATGCTCACCCGCCACGCGGACATCAAGGCCCTGCTGACCGACCCCCGCTTCGCCCGCCCCACCGCCGCCGACAACGCGGCCAGGGTGGCACCCGAGGGTTCGGGCGGTGCGGCGGCCACCGGCGAGTCCACCATGGTCGTGCCGATGAAGGGCGAGCAGCACCTGCGCTGGCGGCGGCTGGTCGGCAAGTACTTCACCGCCAAGCGCATGGCCGCGCTGCGCCCGTCGATGACCGCCACGGCCGAGCACCTCATCGACGAGATGGTCCGCAAGGGCGCTCCCGCCGACCTGAAGGCCGCCCTGGGCTTCCCGCTGCCGGTGTACGTCATCTGCGACATGCTGGGCGTGCCCGCCGACGACCGGCATCGCTTCTCCCGCTGGTCCGACATGTTCCTCAGCGTCACCCGCTACACGCAGGAGGAGGCGCGGGCGGGACAGGCCGAGTTCGCGGCGTACATGTCCGAGCAGATCGCCGGCAAGCGCGACGGCGACACCGACGACCTCATCGGCATGCTCATCAGGGAGAGCGAGGGCGAGGGGCAGGGCATGTCCGACGCCGAGCTGCTCAGCACCGCGATGGGACTGCTGGTCGCCGGGCACGAGACCACCGCCAACATGATCGGCAAGATGGTCGCGCTGCTGCTGGCCGACCGCAGCCGGTGGGAGCGGCTGGTGGCCGATCCCTCCCTGGTGCGCACGGCGGTGGAGGAGTCCCTGCGCTTCGACGCCAACCACGGCTTCGGCCTGCGCCGCTACCTGACCGAGGAGGCCGAGCTGGGCGGCGAGGTGCTGCCCGCCGGGACGACCGTGCTGTGCGCCATGGCCTCGGGCAACCGCGACGAGTCCGTCTTCGACCGCGCCGGCGAGATGGACCTCGGCCGCAGCCCCAACCCGCACCTGACCTTCGGTGCGGGCCCGCACTCCTGCCTCGGCCAGGCGCTGGCCCGCACCGAGCTGCAGGTGACGCTGGAGACGCTGCTGCGCAGGCTGCCCACCCTGGAGCTGGCCGTGCCGCCGGAGGACCTCAAGCGGGTGGAGGGCCTGCTGGTCGGCGGCCTTCAGGAGGTCCCCGTCCGCTGGTGAGGCGGCCGGGAACGCGACGACCCGCCGGGAGCGGCTCCCGGCGGGTCGTTTCATGCGGACGAGGTCGATGCGGCCTCGGTTCGCCTGCGGTGCCGGCATGCGTGCGGTGCCCGCCGCCGTGCCGATGCCGTCAGCTCACCGTGCCGGTGCTCGCCTCGGTGGCCTCGGTCAGCTCGGCGTCCTCCTCGCCCTCGCGGGCGTGCGCGTCCACCTCGACCTGCTTGCGCTCGGCGCGGACCAGGTCGCGGTGGCCGAAGGCGAGGATCACGATGCCGAGGACGATCGAGCACGCCCCGATCAGGAACGGCACGTGCACGTTGAAGGACTCGGCCAGCTTGCCGGCCGCGAACGGGGCCAGGCCGCCGCCGATGAAGCGGACGAACCCGTACGCCGCCGAGGCCACCGGCCGCTCCACGGGCGCCACCATCATCACGGCCTGCGTGGTGAGCGTGTTGTTGATGCCGATGAAGATGCCGGCCACGATCACCGCGGCGACCAGCACCGCCGGGTTGTCGGTGAAGGCGGCGATGACGAAGATGACGACCGCGAACAGCGCCAGGTTGCCGTAGAGCGTGGGCGCCAGGCCGAACTTGCGCTGCAGCCAGGGCGCGCCGGCCACCGAGAAGATCGCCACCATCAGGCCCCAGCCGGTGAAGACCAGGCCGAGCTCGATGGCGTGCAGCCCCATGGGGAACGGCGCGTAGCCGAGCACGGTGAAGAAGCCCCAGTTGTAGCAGAGCGCGGTCAGGCTCATGACGAGCAGGCCGCGGTGGCGCAGGGCCTTGATCGGGTCGAGCAGCCCGGTCTTGCGCGCCGGTTTGGGCTGTGCGCGGACCAGGGTGATCGTGGCGACGAGCGCGATGGCCATGAGCACGGCGACGCCGTAGAAGGGGCCGCGCCAGCTGATGTGGCCGAGCAGGCCGCCGAGCAGCGGGCCGACGGCGATGCCGACGCCGAGCGCGGCCTCGTACAGGATGATGGCGCCGGAGAAGCCGCCGCTGGCGGCGGCCACGATGACGGCCAGCGAGGTCGCGACGAACAGCGAGTTACCGAGGCCCCAGCCGGCGCGGAAGCCGATGATGCCGCCGATGCTGTCGGAGGATCCGGCCAGCGCGCTGAAGACCACGATCAGCACGAGACCGGCGATGAGAGTCCGCTTGGCGCCGATGCGGCTGGACACCCAGCCGGTGACCAGCATGGCGACGGCCATGATGACCAGGTAGCTCGTGAAGAGCAGCGTCACCTGGCTGGGCGAGGCGTTCAGATCTTCGGAGATGGCGGGCAGGATCGGGTCGACGAGCCCGATGCCCATGAACGAGATGACGCAGGCGAAGGCCACCGCCCAGACGGCCTTCGGCTGCCGGAAGGGATTGCCGGCGCTGCCGCCGCTCATATGTTGCCTCCAAGTGCGCGAGTGACCAACCGGTCGAGTGCGGGCAGTGCGGCGGCGATGGCGGCCTTATCCGCCTCCGGTAGCTCGGCCATCGCATCGGCCAGCCGCTTGGCCAGCGCCTCACGGCGCCTGGCCAGCTCGTCGCGGCCCTGCTGGGTGATCGCGACGAGCACGACGCGGCCGTCCTCGGGGTCGGGACGGCGCTCTGCCAGCTCCTCGCGCTCAAGGCGGGAGACGAGCTGGGTCATCGCCGGCTGCGTGACGCCCTCAAGCTCGGCCAGCTCGGTGAGACGGCGCGGGCCGCCGCGTTCGAGGTGGCCCAGCGTCGACATCGAGGTGAACGACCGATCCCGCGGGAAGTCGAGCAGCCGCATCATCGTCCTGACCCGCATCAGGCCGGTGGCGAGCTCCAGCTCGTTCATCTGTTGAGAGGGGGGATCATCTTGCATAAGACACTTATATCATCTGCTTATGTATGCGAGCGCACGAGGGCCCGTGGGCCCGGTGCCGGGGGGTTCAGGAGGTCACGGGGTCGATCGTGTAGTACGGGCCGAAGTCCACCTTGTCTCCCTTGTCCAGCAGCCGCCGCATCAGCTTGCCGTCGAAGGAGACCACGCGGACCTCATCCCTGCTCGTGTTGTCGTTCTCCCAGCAGTACAGGTGCTGCTCGTCCCACCAGCCGAGCACCTTGTCGCAGTCGGAGGTGAAGCGGTACACCCGCTGACTGGTGGCCGAATCCCAAACGCAGGTCTCGCCGTCCTTGCCGTTCGGACATGCGGTTGTGAACAGCCGGCCCGACGGCGAGAAGATGTCCATCGTGCCCGAGGCCACTGGCCCGACGCCCGGCACGTCGCGGACGTGCTCGCCGGAGGCGTCGAAGAAGCGCAGGCCCCTGCCCTCGCCGTACTCGATGACCACACCCTTGTCCTCGGCGTCCCACGCGAAGTCGCTGCCGCGGATCTCCTCGTCGTTCACCCGGACGATGTTCGCCTTGGCGGTGGCCACGTCGATGATGACGAAGCCGATGGTGTACCACTCCTTGTCGTCGCCGCTCCCGACGCGCTGGCTGGTGTTGAGCAGAACCTTGGAGCCGTCCTTCGTCCAGTGGCGGATCTCGGCGATCAGCGGGTCGCGCACGGTCTTCACGCGGAAGCTCGAACCGTCGCGCCGGTCGGTGATGAGGATGGAGTCGTATCCGTCGGAGGTGTAGTCCTCGGGCCTGGTCGCCAGGTAGCGGCCGTCAGGGGAGAGGGCCGCTTCGAGATCGTCGGAGTACTTTGTGAACTCGCCGTTCAGGGACTGGCGGGCGTACTCGGTATCGCCCACGACGTAACGGGTGAGCGTGATCGGATCGGACGGACTCTCGTGCAGCGTGATGTCACCGCCGGGCAGCTTCCTCCTGGTCGGTGTGGCCGCGGGCGTCGGGGTGGAGGAGTTCGACGGCGTGGGCGAGGTGGCATCCGGTGCGGTGGGGGCCGGTGTGGTGGTGGCCGGAGCGGCCGAGGCCGGTGGCGAGTTGTCGCGTCCCAGGAGGGTCGGCACCGTGATCGCGGCGGTCACGGCGGCCGCGGCGACCAGGGTGCTCGCGATGATCATGACCTTGCGGCGCTGGCGCCCGGACGGGCCGGTGGGCGGCGTGCGGGGCCCGGAGGGCACGGCGGCGATCGGCCCTCCGGCCAGCGCGCCGGCCGCGCCCGGGGGCGGCGGGGCGGTCGGTCCCGCGACCGATCCGGCGGGCGTACCGGCGGCGGGCTCGGCCTGCTTGGTGCCCTCGGCCAGCGGGTTCACGCCCGGCTTGGGCGAGCGCAGGAGCTGGGTGATCACCTCCATGGCGGTGGGCCGGTCCGCCGGGTCCTTGCTGAGGCAGCGGCGCGCCAGGTCGGCCAGCTTGCCTTCGAGCGCCCCGAGCTGCGGGTCCTCGTTCAGCACCCGGCTCATCACGGCGTGCGTGCCGTCGCTGCCGAACGGTGCCCGGCCGCAGGAGGCGAAGACCATCGCGCCGGCCCAGGAGAACATGTCGGCCGCCGGGCCCACGCCCTGCCCCAGAATCTGCTCCGGCGCCATGTACGCGGGCGTGCCGATCTGCGTGCTGCTCGTCATCGTGGCCGGGTCGAGCGTACGGGCGATGCCGAAGTCGATCACCCGCGGGCCGCTGGCGCTCATGATGACGTTGCCCGGCTTGAAGTCGCGGTGCACCACCCCGGCCTCATGGATCGCGGCCAGCGCGGTGGCGGTGCCGATGGCCAGGCGTTCGAGATCGCCGCCCGCGAGCGGGCCGTTCTCGCGTACCACCCGGTCGAGCGAGCGGCCCTCGACGTACTCGCTGACGATGTACGGGCGGCCGTGCTCCTTGCCCGTGCTCAGCACCGCGGCCGTACAGAACGCCGCCACCCGCCGCGCGACCTCCGCCTCCCGCAGGAAGCGCGCGACGCTGTCTTCGTCGTCGGACGGGCGCAGCCATTTGATGGCCACGCGCACGTCCATGGGGGTCTTGGCGAGGTAGACGACGCCCTGTCCCCCTTCGCCCAGCCTTCCGAGAAGCTCGTAGCCGCCCAGCTGCTGAGGGTCACCGGGCAAAAGCGGCGTGAAGTCGGCCATGCGTCATTGTGATACCACGTTCTGGATCTATCACAACCTTACTTTTCGATAACCAGCGCTCGACTTTCGCGGTCATGCGGGCGTCCTGGCCGGTCGTACGGCATGGAAAGATCAGCATGTGACCGATTCCGCGCAGCCACAGGCACTCGCCCGCCGTTCCGCCGCCGCGCTCGACGCCGCCGTCGCGGCCGGGCGCGAGCTGGGGCTCACCGTGACCGACGCCGAGGTGCTGCACGACCTGTTCTCCGTGGTCGTGCACCTGGCTCCCGCGCCGGTGGTGGCCAGGGTGCCGGTGGTGCTGCCCGCGTACGCGACTCCCGACGTGCTGGCCCGCCGCCAGCAGGCGGAGCTCGACGTGACCCGCTGGCTCGCCGGGCGGGGCGTTCCGGTGATCGCGCCGAGCCCGCTCGTGCCCGCCCGGCCGGTGCGGCGCGACGGGTTCTCGATGACGTTCTGGCAGTACGCCGAGGAGGACCGCGGCAAGGAGCCCGACTACGCCGCCAACGCCGAGAGCGTGCCCGCGCTCCATGCCGCGCTGCGCGACTGCCCGGTGCCGCTGTCGTTCCTGTCGGCCGCCGAGCCCGAGTTCGTCGAGGACAGCCTCGGCCGGCTGGGCGACCGGCCCGATCTCATCGCCCCCGCCGACCTCGACCGGGCCCGCCGCGAGTGGCGGGAGCTCGAACCCCTCGTACGCTCCCGCGCCGCCTTCGAGCAGCGCTTCCCCGGCATCGAGGTGCAGCCGGTGCACGGCGACGCCCCGGCGGCCAACATCTTCCACGGCGTCGCCGGCGACCTCTACTCCGACTTCGAGCTGGTCACGCTCGGCCCCGTCGAGTGGGACCTCGCCGGGCTCGGCCCCGAGCTCGCCGCCGCCTACGACCGCGGGGCCGAGCGCCAGGGCCTGCGGCCGCTCGACGCAGACGTGCTGCGCTTCACCGACGCCATCGGCATGCTGCGCGTCATCGCCTGCCTCGACCTGGTGCCGCAGCTGCCCGTGCTGCACGACTACCTGCAGCCGGCCCTGGAGCGGTGGCGGGCCGGCTGACCGGTCGTCACGACTGCGTGCGGGTCCACTGCTGGTTGGTGCCGCTGCCGCAGGTGTACTGCTGGATGTCGGCGCCGTCGGCCGTCGAGCCGCCGACCACGTCGAGGCACTTGCCGCTGTGGCGGGCCCGGAGCTGGTAGTAGCCGCCGACCTGGGTCCACTGCCACTGCTGGTTGGCGCCGCCCGTGCAGGTGTACTGGATGATGTTCGCGCCGTCGGCCGTCGAGGCGCTCGCCACGTCCAGGCACTTGCCGCTGCCGACGCTGACGATCCGGTGGTAGCCGCCGCCGGCGTCCTGGACGTACCACTTCTGGTTGCCGCCGCCGTTCCACGAATACTGCTTGATCTCGGCGTTGTCCGCCGTGGACGCGCTGACCACGTCCATCACCTTGCCGCTGTGCCGGGCGGTGATCCGGTACGCCGGCCCGGGCCCGAGCCGGTGATCTCCCCGGTGGCGGCGTCGATCGTCACCTGCGCGTGCCAGCTCAGGCTCATGCTCGTCGCCGACGGGAACGTGATCGGCAGCCACACGTACTGCGAGTCGTTCACCGGCCCGCCCCACGCGCCCGCCCACCGGTCGCCCATATAGAGGTAGCTCGTCGTCGAGCTGCCCTGCACCGGCAGCACGAACGCCGGTTGCGAGCCGAACGTCGTGCCGTCGCCCACGTTCGTCCAGCCCGTCCACGGGCCCGAGACGCTGGGCGCGGTGGCGTACTTGGCCTGGTTGGGACTCCACCCGGTGGCGCCTGAGGTCAGCAGGAAGTACGTCGAGCCGCGCTTGAACATCGCCGGGGCCTCCCGGTGCGCGTCGTTCCAGAAGTTGCCCACCAGCGAGGCGACGTTCAGGTAGTCGGGGGTCAGCCGGTAGATGTGCAGGTCGTAGTTCTCGTCCGCGGCCGAGATCATGTACGCGGTGCCGCCGTCGTCGTACAGCGTGATGTCCCGCGACATGTGCCGGCCCAGCGGACGGAAGCTGCCGTGGTAGGTGTAGTCGCCGTCCACCGTGGCCGACGAGGCGACGGCGGCCCGCGCCTCGCTGTAGTCCCGGCCGTTCTCCTTGTGCATCCACATCACGTACCGGCCGGTGGCGGCGTTGTAGATGACCTTGGGCCGTTCGATGTTGGCGACGTTCAGCTCGGGGTGCGACGAGCTGGTGAGCACGTCGCGCCGGAACTCCCAGTTCACCAGGTCCGTCGAGCGGTAGACGGACACCGCGCGGAACGTGTTGTCGGGGTTGCGGTTCTCGCCGAACCAGTAGTAGTAGCCGCCCGCCTTGAGCACGCCGCCGCCGTGGGCGTGCAGGACGTTCCCGGCGGTGTCGCGGAACTGGGTGCCGTTGGTGATCGTCAGCGGCGCGGCCTGGGCCGGCGCGGACGGGATCGCCAGGGCGGTGGCGATCAGCAGGGCGGCGGCCAGCGCCCGCCGCAGGTTTCGGAGCATGCAGGACCTCCTAGTCCGTGAGCATGAAGGTGGCGTCCTGCCGGTCGGCCAGGGCCGAGCCGGAGCCGAGCGGGTCGATGCGCAGCGCGAACCCGGAGTGCCGCGGGTAGCGGTCGGGGAAGACGTACGACTTGCTGCGATTCCACCGGGGCGGGCCCCCGAGGGAGATCAGCGCGTCCTTCTCGGCGGTGGTGATCGGGATGATCGTGGCGTGCTTCGAGCTGATGGGCGGCGTGTAGGCCCGCTGCCCGAGCGGCGACCACGGGTTGCCGTCAATGTTCGAGGTGCCGTTGCAGGCCGAGTAGATGACGGCGTACGCGTTGCGCGCCGGCACCTTGAACGCCTCGGGCGCCCACGAGTGCGTCGCCATGGTGTGCAGGCGCGCCCGGCGATGGTTCGTGAAGCTCGTCAGGTTCGCCGAGTCCCACACGTGGATGTACTGGTCGTTCTGATGGAAGACGCGACCCTTGAGGCCGGTGGCGAGCACTAAAAACGTGCCATCCTGCTTGCGCAGAATGTACGGATCGCGCAGGCCCTGCGTGCCGGCGGCCGGGGTGACGACCGGCTCGTTCTGATTGCGCGGCGCCCACTGGAGACCGTCATCGCTGACCGCCAGGTGGAGCGCGTACCTGTCCCCCGACCGGTTGAAGTACCCCATCACGTAGGCGGCGCAGGAGGCGGCCTGGGCGGCGGGCGGCGGGGCGAGCGCGAGACCGAGAAGGACGGCGCATGAGACGGCGATCACGCGGCGCGGTGACACGGGAGACATCCTTCGGCGGGGCTGATCGAGGTTCGTGTGTTAGCGCTAACATCCAGATCCGGCGCGGCATGCGAACCGACGCCGCAAGGGGCTTCGGGTGACGTTCCCGCCGAGTGTTTACGTGAACATCACCCCTGTCAACCGCTCACTGCAACTTTTCAGCAACCGGCGAGGCCGCCCGCAGGGCGATGCGGGCGGCCCTTGGTCCCGAAGGTGTCAGCGGTGGCGGCGGACGATCACGAGGGCCACGTCGTCCTCGCGGGCGCCGAAGGCGGCGATGAGGTGATCGGCGGCCTCGTTCACGTCGTCACCGATGCGGGAGGCGGCCTGGCGGGCGATCTCCAGGCTGTCGTCGAGGTACTTGTCGCGGTCCTCCACCAGACCGTCGGTGAACATCAGCACCGCGCCGCCGGGCGGCACGGTGACGTGGTCGATGCGGTAGATCTCGTCGGCCACGCCCAGCAGGAGGTTGCCGAAGCGGTCGTGGTAGCGGGCCGTGCGCACGCCCCCGCCGCCGATGTCCGAACCCGCGCCGTCCGAGCCCCCGCCGGCCTGGCTGGCCGTCGTCGTCCAGCAGCAAGGGCGGGATGTGGCCGGCGTTGGCGATCTGGGCTGCGCCGGTGGCCGGGTCGAGGAGCATCAGGCAGACGGTCGCCGTCATCCGCCGGTGGTAGCGGCGGAGCACGTCGTTGAGCAGCGCCAGCGACTGATCCAGCTCGATCTTGCCGATGAGCGAGGCCCGCAGCGAGTGGCGCAGTTCGGCCATCACGGTGGCGGCGAGCAGCGAGTGCCCCTGGACGTCGCCGACCGCGAACAGCACCTTGCCGTCAAGCTCCAGCACCTCGTAGAAGTCACCGCCCACCTCGACGTTGTCCACGGCGGGCTGATACCGCCAGGCGATGTCGAGTCCGGGCACCTGCGGGACGCGGGAGGGCAGCAGGCTGCGCTGCAGCGTCAGCGCGATGGCGTGCTCCTCGGCGTACGCGCGCAGCGCCTCCACGGCCAGCGCGACCGCCTGGCCGAGCTGGCGCAGCATGCTCTCCTCGTCCTCGTCGAGCGGCGGATCGGGCTCGACGCCGAGCAGGATGGGCGGCCGGTCGCGTTTGGTGCGGGACATGACGGCCGTGATGTCGCGCCGCGCGGGGGTGTCGGACGCGACCGCCGACCAGTAGGCGTGCGGTATGGTCAGCAGCTCCGTGCCGGGCTGCTGGCCGAGCGCCTGCCTGCCGAGGGTTTCCAGGGCGGAGGGCGGCGCGGTCCTGAGCGCGGCGGCGCCGTCCGGCGGCCCGGCGGTGAACCTGCGGGTACGCCCGTCCGGCGCGAGCGCCACCACCCCGGCGTGCCGGTTGAGGATCCGGCTGGTGCCGGAGACGGCGGTGGACAGCAGCTCGTCGAAGGTCTGGGCGGCGTTCATGGCCAGCGTGAGGTCGGTGAGCGCGCGCAGCCGCCCGGCCAGCCGCTCGGCGCGCTGCCGCGCCCGGTGGTAGCGCAGGGCCGCCTTGACGGTGGCCACGAATTCGTCGGGCTCGATGGGCTCGGCGAGGTAGCCGTCGGCGCCCCGGTGCAGCCCGATGGCACGGTCGGCGGCGGTGATGGCGGCGCCGGAGATCTGGATGACGGGGATGGACGCGGTCGCCGGGTCGCTCTTGATGCGTTCGCACACCTCGTATCCGGAGATGTCGGGCAGCCGTACGTCGAGCACGACCAGGTCGAGGCGCAGCTCGCCGATGCGCTGCAACGCCTCCAGCCCGCCGGACGCCTCCACGACCGCGTACCCGGCACGGCGCAGCCAGCTCGACAGGATGTACAGCTTGGCGGGGGTGTCGTCGACGACGAGGATCGTCGCCTCCCACGGCGGGACGTCAGGCATCGTCGCCTCCCAGCACCTGCCGGATCGCGCCCAGCAGCATGTCGCGGCGCAGCCCCTGCTTGGCGAGCACCGCGTCGGCGCCGGAGGGGTGGCGGCCGGCCAGCGCCATCGTGATCACGATCACCGGGACGTCGCGCAGCCGCTCGTCACCGGCCATGCGCTGCAGCACGGCCGCGCCGTCGAGGCCCGGCATCAGCAGGTCGAGCAGGGCGAGGTCGGGCGGTGCCGCGGCCATCGCGGCCAGCGCCGCCGTCCCGTCGTGGGCCTCGTCGATGTGCGCGGCGAACCCGGTCAGCATGCGCCGCAGCCCCGCGCGGAAGTTCTCATCGTCGTCGGCGATCAGCACGCGCCCCACCACGGGGACGTCGTCCGGCTCGTACGGCAGCCGCAGCACCGCCGTGGTGCCCGCACCCGCCTGGCTCGTGAGGGTGAGCGTGCCGCCCATCGCCTCGGCCAGCCGCCGCGCGTACGGCAGGCCGAGCCCGGTGCCTTTGACCCGGGTCTGCTCGGGCCCCGGCACCTGGTAGAACTCCTCGAAGACCCGCTCCAGATGCTCGGCGGGGATGCCGATGCCGGTGTCGGTCACGGTGAAGACCGCCTCGCTGGCCGCCGCGTCGTGGGTGACCTCAAGCAGCACCTCGCCCTCCTGGGTGAACTTCAGGCTGTTGGCCAGCAGGTTGCGCAGGATCCTGGTGAGCATCGCCTCATCGGCGAGCATGGCGAACGGCGGTGGCGGCACGCGTACCGCCAGCGTGACCCGTGCGCTGCCCTTGGCCGGCCACATCGTCATGCGCAGCCGCTCGGCCAGGGCGACGAGATCGACCATGGCGGCCTGCGGGTCGAGGCGGCCCGACTCGGCCTTGCCGATGTCGAGCAGCTCGCTGACCAGGGCGAGCAGCGTCTCCGCCGAGGAGCCGATCAGCTCGATCTGCCGGGCCTGCTCGGCGGCGAGCGGGTCGCCGCCGGGGCCGGTGAGCAGCCGTACGAGGCCGATGATGGAATTGAGCGGGGTGCGCAGCTCGTGGCTGACCGTGGCCCAGAACCGGTTCTTGGCGTCGCTGGCCTGCCGGAGCTGCATCGACTTCTCGTCCAGCTCGGCGTAGAGCGCGACGACGCCGCGGTTGGTCTCCTCCAGCTCGGCCGAGAGCTGGTTGTACAGCGCCATGACGCCCTGGTTGGTCTCCGCCAGCTCGGCGTTGAGCCGGCGCACCTCCTCCAGCGTGGTGGCGAGCTCGTGGTTCTGCTGGCGCAGCTCGTCCATGGCGCTCGCCGGGGCGAGGGCGTCGACCTGGGCGCGCAGCCGGGCGATCGACAGCGGGTGAGCGCCGCGCGGCAGCCGCTTGCGCAGCACGAGCCTGCCGGGGCGTACGCGGTCGACGGCGTCCATGAGCCGGCCGGCCAGCGTGACGCCCTCGGTGTCGTGGCCGTCCGCCTCCTCGGCGAAGCTCACCTCCACCACCAGCTCGCCGGGGTCGAGGGAGAAGGCGACGACCATGCCGGCGCCCCGCTCCATCGCGATCTCCCTGCCCAGCTCGCTGAGCGCGGTCGCCACCCGGATCTGGTCCTGCTCGGACATCTCCAGCGCGGCCGCGACCTCGCGGCCGAGCCGGCGCATGGCGAAGACGTCCTGGTCGTCGTCGACCCTGACGGTGGTCAGCCGGGAGGTGTTCACGGCGCGGTCCGTACGGCGAGCACGGTCGCGTCGTCGCGGCGCGTACCGGCGTCTCTGAGCAGGGCGGCGGCCACGACGGCGGGGGAGCGCGCGGACAGGCCCGGGAAGGCGGCGACGTCCCAGCGGTCGGTGAGCCCGTCGGAGTGCAGGACGAGCATGCTGTGGGAGGGGACGGCGTAGTCGTACTCGCGCAGCCTGTCGCGCTGATGCCCGGCGATGCCGGGCACGGAGATCATGCCCTGCCAGGCCGTCGGGGTGCACGATCCAGCCCGAGACGTTGCCGAGCCCGGCGTAGCGCACCACGCCGCCGGCGCGGTCGAGGCGGGCGACGGCCACCGCGCCGCCTCTGGTGCCGCGCAGCGCCCGGTGGATGCGCTCCAGCACGGCCACCGCGGGCAGGTCGTGGCCGTCCTGGAAGACCCGCACCGCCTCGCGGGAGGCGGCCGCGGCGGGCTCGCCGTGGCCGAGGCCGTCGCACAGCATCGCGGTCACGGTCGTACCGGACTCGACGTAGGCGAAGGCGTCGCCGCAGACGGCCTCCTCGCCGATCGGGCGGGTCAGCCCGCCGGCCAGCGGCTCCGGGGGCTCGGCAGCGGCGGCGGTGAAGCACATGCTGATCACGGTGCCGCGCCCCGGCAGCGTGTAGACCTCGTGCGCGGAGGCCATCCTGGCGATGCCGCCGAGGCCGAGGCCGAGCGTGCCGGTGGTGGAGTAGCCGTCGCGCGCGGCGCGGGTCAGGTCACGGATGCCGGGGCCCTTGTCCATGGCGATCACCTCGACGGCGGCCTGCGCCTCGGGGTGCGACCTGATCAGCATCGTGCCCTCGGCGGCGTGCTTGACCAGGTTGGACGCGGCCTCGCTGACGGCGACGGCCACCTTGCCGCGCTCGTGCTCGTCGAGACCGCACGACTCGGCCAGCGTGATCGCGATCCTGCGGACCGCGCCGATGGAGCTGGCGTCCTCCACGCGCACCCAGGTCTCGTCCCGCGAACGGATCATCTGGCCCACTTCACCACCGTCACCTGCGTGCCCTCGCCCGGCTTCGACCGCAGGTCGAACTCGTCGACCAGCCGCCGCGAGCCGCTGAGCCCGAGTCCGAGCCCGCCGCCGGTGCTCCAGCCGTCGGTGAGCGCCTGGTCCACGTCGGGGATGCCGGGGCCCTCGTCGGTGAACGACAGCCGCAGGCCGTCGCGCAGGCCGTTGCTGACCACCTCGATGCGCACGTGCCCGCCGCCCGCGTACGTGAGCGCGTTGCGGGCGAGCTCGCTGGCCGCGGTCACCAGCTTGGTCTGGTCCACCAGCGACAGCCCCACCTGCTGGGCGCTGGTGCGGACCTGCTGGCGCACGATGACCACGTCGCTGTTGCCCGCGATGGCGAGCTCGATGGCGGTCGTCACCCGGGCACCGCTGCGGCACTGGTCGCAGGGCCGGTCAGGCTGCTCTCCTTGAGCATCGCGACGCCCTTTTCCAGGTTGAGCGCGGTACGCACGCCGCCGAGCGAGAGCCCCAGCTCGACGAGCGTGATGGCGACCGCGGGGCGCATCCCGACGACGATGGTCTCGGCGTCCAGCATCCGGGAGATGGACGCGATGGTCGCGAGCATGCGGCCGATGAAGGAATCGACGATCTCCACGGCGGTGATGTCGATGATCACGCCGCGGGCCCGGTTCTGCACGATCGCGTCCGCCAGGTCCTCCTGCAGCATCAGGACGCTCTGGTCCTGCAGGTCGATCTGGATGGAGACGATCAGCAGGTCTTCGAGCTTGAGCACGGGGACACGATCCATCAGGCCCGCTCCAGCCCCACGACGACCTGCTTGTCGGCGCCTTGCTTGAGCTGCACGCCGCTGCGCCGCAGCGTGTACGCGAGCGCGTCGGCCAGCGTCGCCTTGGTGACGATGTCGCCGAACTCGATGCCGAGGGTGACGATGGTGTGGGCGATCTGCGGGCGGATGCCGGAGATGACGCACTCCGCGCCCATGAGCCGGGCGGCGACGACGGCCTTGAGCAAGTGCTGCGCGACCTGGGTGTCGACGGCGGGCACGCCGGTGATGTCGATGACGGCGTGCTCGGAGCCGGTGTCGACCAGCCCCTGCAGCAGCTTCTCCATGACGACCTGCGTACGGGCGGAGTCGAGGGTGCCGACCAGCGGCACGGCGAGGATGCCGTCCCACAGCTTGACCACCGGGGTGGACAGCTCCAGCAGCTGCTCGGCCTGATCGGAGATGATCCTCTCGCGGGCGTTGACGAACGTCTCGAACGTGAACAGCCCGAGGTCGTCGATGAGCCGCGACAGCCAGATGTAGCCGCGCAGCGCGGTGAAGTCCTCCTCGGTCTCCAGCGGCTCGTATGCGGCCTCCTTGAGCCCGAAGACGACGGAGGCGGTCTCAGAGGGCGTGAAGCCCTCCCTGGCCTGCGCTCTGGACAGGTCGGCGAGCAGGCCGCGCAGGTCGCTGGTGTCGCCGTCCCCGGCGAGCGAGTCGAGCAGCGCCTGGTAGATGTCGCGCAGCCGGCCGGCGAGCACGCCGCGGTCGGCCCGTCCGCCGACGGTGGTCACCGCGAGGTCGGTCCAGCGTTTGAGAATCGTCCGCTCCTGCTCGCGCAGGAGTTCGGCCATGCGGAGCCGGCCGGTGTCGGCGGAAGTGGTCAAGGTGTACTCCCCAAGGTGGGTGGATGAAGGTGGGGCGTGCGGTGAGCGGGGGCGGTCGGGGGTCATCGGGTTTTCCGCGGTGCACGTACGTGGTGCCGCGTAGAGGCCGTGGTGCCGCGTGGAGGCTCAGTCCAGGGCGGTGACGGCGTCCTCGACGGTGTCGTGGACGGAGAGCAGCCGGTCCAGGCTCATGATCTTGAAGGCGTGTGCGATGTCGGGTGCCAGCCCGGCCAGCGCCGCCTGCGCGCCCGCCTCCCTGGCTCGCTGGTGGGCGGCGACGAGGATCGAGACGCCGGTGGAGTCGCAGAACGCCAGCGCCGACAGATCGACCACCAGCGCGTCGCCGGGAGCGAGCGCCAGGTCGTCGACGGCCGCCTGCAGCCGGGGCGAGGTGTGGTGGTCGAGGTCGCCGGAGACGGTGAGGACGTGGAGGTGAGCCGAACGCGGCTGGTGGGTGACGGTGAGACCGGGCTCGTGCTGCACCAATGCTCCTGGAGGGCGGCGGGGGACGGATGATCCGGACCCGAGTCTCGCGACCCGGCCTGGAGCGATCTGCCCATTCTACGCACGGCCATACATGCCGCGGCCGTTCAAGTAGCACGGACGCAGAAGGGCCGGACCCGAGGGGTCCGGCCCTTTCATGCTCTCGACGAGCCGCGGCGTTCTCGTGGCCTGCTCAGAGGGTGGCCCTGGCGGAGGCCTTCCAGGTGTTGCAGGCGGCGGGGGAGCCGCTGTTGTAGCCACGGGTCATCCAGGCCGCCTGGGTGGGGCCGCGGCCGTGGTCGTTCTGCGGCCAGCCCTTGGCGCCGTTCTTCCTGAACCAGTCCACGGTGTAGTTCCACTCGCGCGAGCCGAAGTTCGGCTGGCCGCGCAGCGTGGACATGAAGACCGCGGAGAAGCACTCGGCCTGCAGCTCGGAGCGGCGGGACAGCGCGAGCTTCTGGGACTTGCTCGCACGGGCGGCGGCCGGCCAGTAGTAGCTCCAGATCCTGGAGATCTGCTGCACGTGGTGCCCGTACTCGTGGGCGATCAGCCGCGTGATGCCCAGCGGGAACGGCTGGCGGAGCTGCTGCTTGCTGATCCACATGTACATGGTGCGGTCAGCGGAGCAGTACACGGCCTCGGCGCCGGTGGTCCAGCGGCCGCAGGGCGTGTTCACCTTCCTGGTGACGATGCGCAGCCGCGGCTTGGAGAAGGGCATGCGCACCTTGCGGAACTGGGCGGCCCACGCCTTGTTCAGGCAGTTGGTCACGCGCGTCAGGAACCGCTTGTAGGCGGCGGTGCTGCCGCGGGGCAGGGACCCGGGCCGGCAGTTCACGTTGACGAAGCGCCCGGAGCGGTAGATCCGGTTGGCGGTCGCCAGCGACTTGTTGGCGAGCGCGGCGCTGCTCTGGGCGGCGCTGCTCTGGCCACCGGCCGGGGCCGGGACGGCCTGCGCGGGCGTCGGCGCCTGGGTCGCGGGGGCTGCGGAGGCCGAGGCGGATCCGGCCGTGACGAACACTTGCGAAGCCGTGGCCACGGTGAAGGCCAGGCCAGCGGCCGCGATGGCCGCGCGTTTGGAATGAGGAAGCTTGTTCATATGTGCCTAAAGACTAGGTCAAGTTTGGGCAGGTTGGGGCGGGATTGACAAAATTGGCACAAACGGATCGCCGAAACGCGTGTGACGGCTGAGGTTCGATCTTGGCCTGGAGCGCCCGCTCGCGTGGCCCCTGACGTGCTCGAAAGGCTCGGGCTTTACGCAAGGCGATAAACCGCTCATTGCGGGGGTGGCGGCGAGGGGGCGGGCTCCGGCCCGTCCCTTTGCCGTGCCCGCCGTTTCACCGCCCCCTTACCGGGCAGTCGGCGGCGGGAGGTGACCGCCATGCGGAAATACGGCGACAAGGGCGATGACGGGCGCGTGCCCGGAGGCGCCCCGCATCTGATCGGCGGCGGGCACCCCGGGACGCCCATGCAGGACGACGGGCCGACGTACGGGGTGGGCGCGGGCGGGCGTCCGCTGTGGAGCGAGCGCGACCGCGACGCCGAGCGCATCCGCGCGCTGCTGCGCAGGGCCGGCTGCGGCGGCTTCATCATCTCATCGGGCGAGGCGGGCCTGTTCCTGGTGACGTGCGTGGACCCGTACCCGGTGGCGGTGGGCAGGATCGGCACCGCCGTACGGGTGCTGACCAGAGCGGGCATGGCCGTCGCGCCGCGCGGGGCGGACACGCGGACGCTGCAGGTGCGGGTGACGACCTGACTTCCGGAGGAGGGATCAGGCTCCGGAGGAGTCGCGCCAGCGGCGCAGGATGGCCTCGTCGTCGCGGTCGCCGTGCCAGGAGGCCTTCTCGTCGATCGCGTGCGGCAGCCACTCCTGATAGTCGGGCGCCTCGGGGGTGATGTCGCGGGTGCCGTCGACGTGGGTGCCGTCGGGCAGCACGGTGGCCGCGGGGACGCGCAGGACGCCGCCGGCCAGCAGGATCGCGGTCATTGCGTCATCCCCTCCGTCCGCTGCGGCGCGTGTCGATCATCACGGTCTCGTACCCCAGCATAGCCGCCGGACTCCTCGCCGCCTCAGGCCGTCGCTCAGCCGATCCCGTACCGGCTGGCGAACCAGGTGTAGGCAAGCCGGGCGGTGTGCTCGTCGTCGAAGAGCTGGATCAGCCGCCGCGCCCGCCGTACCAGCACGCAGGCGAACGCCTCGGCGTACAGCTCGGTCACCGTCTCACGGTACGGCGGCGCCAGCCACCGCGCGCTCCTGGCGTGCAGCCCCATCCAGAACGGGCTCTGCGACGGCATGCCGTCCATGTCGTCGAGCGCGTGCCCCAGCTCGTGCGCCGCCACGCCCGCCGACGGCGACGGCACGCTGCCGACCCCGATGGCGCGCCTGGCCGGGTCGTAGACGCCGGCGCTGCGGTCCCACCAGCCCTGCTGGACCGGCAGCGAGGTGCCGCGTAAGTGCTCGAACCCCGGTAAGTCCGGCACCGACCCCGGCCCCACGATGATGCCGCCGTGCAGGTGATCGGCCAGCCGGTCGCCCAGGACGCGCGGCACCGCCGACAGCGTCATGATCGCCAGCAGCGTCTCGGCGGGCGGGAACGCGCCGGGATCCCAGGCCCGGCGGACGCGATCCTCGAGCGCGCCCACATGGAGCCAACCCGGCCGTCCCCTGCTCTGGCTGGCCACTCACGTCCCTGGTCATCGCTCTTGCACCGGCGCAGGGCGGACCGGCGGGGGAGCGACCCCGCCGGCACACCCGGCATGTGATCAAGAACCTTAGCCGTACGCGGCTCGCGCCGCATCTCCGGCGTCCTGGAACCCCGCCGCTCAGCGGGTGACGGAGCAGGCGTCGCGGTTGAGCGAGATCCGGGCGGGCAGCGAGGTGTCACCCGTGTGGCTGACGAGGTAACCCATGGTGACGCTCTCGCCCGGCTCGATGAGGGCGTTGTGACCGGCGTTCGCCGCGGTCACCATGTCGCCTCCCTGGGTGAGGTCGGTGTTCCAGTCGGAGACGATCGTCTGGCCCTGCGGGAGCGGGAAGCGCAGTGTCCAGCCGTCGATCGGCGTGTCGCCGGTGTTGGTGATCGTGAGGTCCACGGACATGCCGGTGCCCCACGCCCGCTTGGTGTACTCGACGTGGCAGGTCGGCTTCGCGCGCTCGAACGAGACGCGGTGCAGGCCGCCGGGCAGGTCGTTGACCACGTACAGCTCGCCCTCCGGCGTCGCGCCGAACGCGGTCACCTGCGTGGGCGTCTGGCCGATCTCGGCCTGGTCGTAGCCGCCCGAGCCGTCCTCGCGCAGCGCCCACACCGTGGACGAGCAGTAGTCGGTGGCGATATAGGTGCCGCCCACCAGGTCGGCGTACTGCCGGCCGCGGTACACCTGGCCGCCGATGACCGCGCAGCCGCCGGTGTACGGCGAGTACGTGAAGATCGGCTTGGTGTACGTGACGTCGTCGCGGCACTGCGTCTCGTCGAACACCTCCAGGCCCTCGTAGCAGGACCAGCCCAGGTTCGCCCCGGCCTGCGCGCCCGGCTTGATGTGGTTGATCTCCTCCCAGCGGCCCTGGCCGACGTCGGCGATCCACAGCGAGCCGTCCGCCCGGTCCACCGAGAAGCGCCACGGGTTGCGGCCGCCGTACATCCAGATCTCGCCGCGCGCGCCCGGCACGCCGGTGAACGGGTTGTCCTCCGGCACGCAGTAGGGCAGGTCGCCGCAGGTCCGGCTGACGTCGATGCGCAGGATCTTGCCGAGCAGCGTGTCCAGGCGCTGGCCGCTGTCGAACGGGTCGCCCGAGCCGCCGCCGTCGCCGATGCTCATGTAGAGCATGCCGTCGGTGCCGAACGTGATGTTGCCGCCGTTGTGATTGGTGTTCTCGGCGTGCTCCTGGGCCAGGAGGGGGTCGAGGGTGGCGTCGTCCATGTCGTACCTGGCGAGGGTGACCGCGCCGTCCGGCAGCGCCGTGTAGGCCAGGTACAGCTCGTGGCTGTCGGCGAAGTCGGGGGAGAGCGCGATGCCGAGCAGGCCGCGCTCGTTGCCCGACTCGTCAACCGATGAGGTGATGTCGATGATCGGGGTGGCGTCGAGGCCGGTGTCGGGATGGTAGACGCGTACGGTGCCGCGCTTCTCGGTGATGAACAGCCGGCCGGTGCCGTCGTCCGGCGCGACCAGGGCGGTGGGACGGTATAAGCCGAAGGCGACCTGCTCGGTGACGGTGTTGATCTCCTCGAGCGGCACCGTGGCGGCGGCGGCCGAGGCCGGGCGCTCCGGGGCCGAGGAGGCGGCGGTCGCCGGCGGGGCGCCGGCGGCGGTGAGGGACAGGGCGAGCAGCGCGGATGCCGCCCAGCGTTTTCCTGGCATGCGGGCTCCTGAGGCGGTGCTGTCGTGGGGAGCCGGTGGTTCCCCCGGGACCGGGCGCGTGCGGGGCCCGCGACGTCGCCGCACGGCGCGCGATCATGGCGGCAGCCTGGCGGGTCGCGCGCTCCGACGTGCCCTGACGGACCGTACAAGGTCATCGGGTGCCGTTACCAGGGTCGCGATCAAGCGGAACGGGCCCGCGCGGGCTCTGCCCGCTGACCAGCCGCGATGCGGATCGGCTCGGCGCAGGCCGATGAAACTTACATCGCGGCGGGGGGAGCGGTCATGCGGCTCAGGCACGTGCGGCCGGACGGCGGGACCGCGTACGTGCGGGCAGGTCGGCCAGGACCGCGTCCGCCGCTCGCCGTCCGGACACCAGGGCGCCCTGGAGTGAACCGGTGTCGCGGTGGTCGCCGCACACGTACAGGCCGTCGCGCAGGCGTACCGGCTTGCGCAGCGGATAGGGCGGCGGCATCGCGGGCAGCGCCGCCGGGATCCGGTACGTGGCCACGTGCTCCCAGCCGTCCGTACTGCCGTAGATCTCGGCGAGCCGCCGCCGCACGACAGGCTCGTCGGCGTCCAGGCCCAGCACGGAGGTGGACACGAGAGCGCGCCCGTCCATCGAGTACTCCGGGGCCGCGTCGGTGACGACCAGGGTGTCGGTGATGATGCCGGTGGCGTCCACGATCTGGGTCGGCTCGCCCATGGGGGAGCGGGGAGCGGCGTGGTAGAACGTCGTCACCGACCGCATCGGCGGCACCTCGATCTCGTCGAGCAGTCGCCCTGCCGCCTGCGGGTCCGCGGCCACGACCACGGCGGAGCCGCTGATCGTGGTGCCGTCCGCGAGCCGTACCCAGCTGTCCGACACCTCGACGACCTGCGCTCCGAGCGTGATCGTGCCGGGTGGCAGCCGGTCGGCGAGCCGGCGCGGGATCTCGCCCATGCCGAGTGCGGGCAGGCCGATGGTGCCGCGCGCGAACGACCGCCACAACAGGTGGAAGACCCGGCTGGACGTCTCAAGCTCGCGTTCGAGCAGCACGCCCGCGAGGAAGGGGCGCATCAGGCAGTCGATCATCTTCGGCGACATGCCCCAGGCGCGCAGCTCCTCGTCGGTACGCCGCTCGCGCGCGTCGCGCAGCACCTTGCCGGGCATGGCCAGGTCGCGGGCGGTGACGGCGGACAGCACGGCCTTGTCCTTGAGCGTGCCCACTCCCGCCATCAGCGCGCTGAACGCGTGCATGGGGTGCCGCCACGGCAGCATGACCCTGGCGCTCGCCCTGTGACCTCGCACGATCACGCCGGAGGAGAACGCCCGCAGGTCCAGCGCTTTGATGTCGAGCACGCGGCGGGCCTCGGGGTAGGAGCTGATGAACACCTGGTAGCCGCGGTCCAGGCGGAAGCCGTCCTTGACGTCCGTACGCACCCGTCCGCCGACTCCGTCGGACGCCTCCAGCACCCGTACCGGTACGCCCGCCTCGTGCAGGTGTACGGCGCAGGCGAGCCCGGCCATCCCGGCGCCGACGACGATGACGGGCTCGGTCGTTCCCCGTTCGCTGTCCATGCGCAGGCATCTGCCCGGCGAGGACCCGTACTAACGAATCTACAATGTAAAGGCGTCGGGTTGTTTATGCACCCCCTGACCACCGGACAAGAACACTGCACCGAAGGGTAGGGGCTTCCGACCTGCACGATCCTTTCCGCTCCGGCGGACGGGCGGCTCTCAGGGGAGGGGCTCGGCACCAGGCGGTGGCCGGCCCGTGGGAGCGGCCGGTGGGAGTGGCCGGCGCGAAGCGGTGCGGCGCCGAGCCGAGCGGTGCGAGCGAGCCGACCGGTGCGAGCGAGCCGACCGGTGCGAGCGAGCCGACCGGTGCGAGCGAGCCGACCGGTGCGAGCGAGCCGACCGGTGCGAGCGAGCCGACCGGTGCGGGCAGGTCGACCGGTGCGGCCGGAGTCAGCTGGAGCCGGCCGGAGGAGGCTGGAGCCGGCCGGAGCAGGCTGAAGGAGGCGGAGCCGGCAGGAGGCGGCTGGAGCGAGGCGGCTGGAGCGAGGCGGCCGGAGCGAGGCGGTGAGCCGGGGGCCGGTGGTCAGGCGGAGTGGGCGCGCTCGTGGGCCTCTTCGAGTGAGGCGCCTTCGAGGAGGGCCGCGATGCCGCTGGTGAAGCGGGGGCAGCCGGTGATGTCGTCGTGGGAGCAGGCCAGGCCGTGGGCGATGGCGGTGCGGGCGGCCTGGGCCTGGGCGATGCGGTGGTCGAGCTCGGCGAGCTTGCGCTGGTAGAGCTCGCGCCAGCCGGTGCCGTCGGAGGTGCGGGCGGCGAGGAAGGTGGCGATCTCGCGGAGCGTGAAACCGACGCCGCGCAGCAGCAGGACGAGGCCGACCAGCTCGACGGTGGACGGCGGGTAGCGGCGCCGGCCGGAGACGCGGGTGGGGGCGGGGAGCACGCCGAGGTCTTCCCAGTAGCGCAGCGCTGAGGTGGCGACGCCGGTGCGGCGCGCCAGCTCGCCGATCGTCAGGTGCTCGGCCATTTGACTTCAAGCGTACGTGAAGTCGTTGACTGCGGCTCATGAGGATGACGAAGGGTTCTCTGCAGGATCGGGTGGTCGCGGCGCTGGTGAGTCAGGCGCATCGGCCGCGTGGGGCGTTCGGGTGGCTGGAAGGGGCGCTGTTCGCGTACCGGCCGTCCAACAGGAAGCGGAACCGGTGGGCGGTGTCGCTGCTGGAGGTGCGGCCGGCGGATCGGGTGCTGGAGGTCGGGTTCGGGCCGGGGGTGGCGATCGCGGAGTTGGCGCGGCGCGCGGTTCGGGGGCGGGTGTTCGGGGTGGATCACTCGGCGACGATGGTGCGGATGGCGGCGTGGCGGAACGCGGCGGCGGTGCGTGCGGGGCGGGTCCGTCTCGTGGCGGCGTCAGTGGAGCGGTTGCCGGATTTCGGGGGTCCGCTGGATGTGATCCTCGCGGTGAACAGCGTGGGGTTCTGGCCTGAGCCGGTGGATCGGTTGCGTGAGCTGCGTGGGTTGTTGCGGCCTGGCGGGCGGATCGCGCTGGTGAGCCAGCCGCGCTGTCCGGGCGCGAGCCGGGAGACGACCGTGCGTGCGGCGAGGGAGCTGCGGGACCTGCTGGAGCGGGCGGGATTCGCGGGGTTCCGGGTCGAGACGCTTGAGCTGGATCCGCCGGTGGCGTGCGTGCTGGCGGTCAATCCTGGCTCGTCGGTGTCGTAAGCGGGTGTTGTGGATCGCCTGTGTGATCTTGTGGTGTCGTGATCGTGCTGGTCGCGGGCGGTGAGCGACGCAGCTCAGCCGGCCGCTGAGTGGCGGCTGTACCCATGCCAGAGGGCGGCTCCCGCGCAGATGAGGCCGAGCAGGAACGGATGGACGGCGCCGCGTTCGATGAGGCCGACGAGGATGTTGGCCCCGGAGATGAGGTCGGCGAAGTAGGCCACCATCGAGACCAGGCCGATCGCGCCGGCGGTGACCAGCGTCCGCCCGAGTTTCGGGGAGAGCCCGACGCGTTGGTGCATGCTCCCGAGCGCGATGGCCAGGACGTTGCCGCCGACGAAGCCTGCCAGGGCGCCCAAGGCGTGGAAGTCGCCGGTGCCGTCGTTCATCGCCTCGCCGGATCCGGGGAACAGGCCGAGCAGGACGCCGCCGGTGGCCAGCAGCGTCGCGGGGGCAAGCGCTGCCCAGCGGTGCCGGCCGCGTAGACCGCGCAGCACGGCCGCGCCGGCCAGAATCGTGATCCCGAACAGGAAGAAGCCGGTGTTCATCACCCATGCCAGCGGTGAGTACATGTACTGCCCGAACAGTGTCGAGGGCCCGTGGACTCCGAGGTTGCTGATGAAGTGGTAGGTGTAGCTGTAGGGCGGGTCGGTCCATGCCGCGGCGGCGATGAACTCGGCGAGTAAGAAGATCGTCGGCCCCGCGATGAGCAAGGCTCCCGCGGTTCGGTGCTCCCGAGGCCGGTGCGCGTGGGGGGTGAGCACTTCAAGTTTTGTGCCGTTCGCGGGGTCGTTTCGTGCGAGGTTCGAGAACGGGTTGATGTCGCCGGCCATGGTCATGGTCCTTTCGGTGCCGGCGCTGTGCGCCGGGGTCGGGGCGGGTTCGTGCCGAGTCGACGCAGCAGGGGGATCCGAGCCATCCGATAACTTCACTCGCACACTTACTACACCGAGACTACTTTTACTGTCAATGTAGTTGTAGTTCGGCACTAGTAGGATCTGGTCATGGTTGACGGAACGGCCATGGGACGGCGGGAACGCAAGAAGGCGGCGACGCGGGCGGCGATCCTGGACGCGGCAACGGCGCTGTTTCTCGAGCGCGGCTTCGACGGGGTCAGCGTTCGCGAGATCGCCGACAAGGCGGATGTCTCACCCAAGACGGTCTTCACGCATTTCCCGCAGAAGGAGGCGCTTGTCTTCAGCGACGAGGACGAACGGCATGAGCGCCTCGTGGCCGCGGTCAGCGGCCGGCCGCCGGGGACGACGATCTCCGACGCGCTGAAGGCGCACTACCTCTCCGAGATCGCCGCGATGAGGTCCGGGCCCCAACGCCAGATCCTCACCCTCATGGAAGAGACACCGGCCCTGATCGATTACGCGGAGAAGATGTGGTTCCGCCATGAGGGCGCCCTCGCTGCCGCGATCGCCAAGGAGCTCGGGCTCGCGGAGCCGAACGACGAGATCCGGTTCTATGTCCGTTTCGCCCTGCAGATCCAGCTCAGCGCCATCAACGCGGCAGATCCGGAAGCAACCATCGATGCGGGGTTCCGGCTTCTCGATGAAGGCTGGGCACGCTACCACGAGGCCAGAGGCCAGAGCGCATCCGGGTGAAGGTTCGCGAGCGGTGGCCTCGCCGAGGCGGACGGAGGCCACCGGTCACGGGGGCTTTGCCGGGGCCCGCAACACTGAGTGCATCCGTTGCCGACCAGACCCCTGATCGCGTCCACGACGTCGCGTCGGTCGTGCGTCTCGGCAGGCTCGGCACCCGATGGACCTGCTCATCTTCGGGCCGGGTGGCCGCGTGCGGAGCGGCCGTCGCAGACAACCGGCGGCTGGTGCGGGCCGGCTCGGTGCGCAGCCGCCAGCGTTCGCCGGCGATCCGGTCATCAGGCGAGGTCGGGTGCGCTCAACCCGCTCCAGCGGAAGGCCCGCCCCGTGCGAGCGTCAGGTGTGGAGGAGGCGCCAGGCGTTGAGTGCGAGGCGGGCGCGGGTGAGTCCGGCGGGCTGGGTGAGGTCGACGCCGAGGGTCTTGCCGAGCTGGTCGATGCGGCGGGCGACGCTGCTGTGGTGGAGGTGGAGGAGGTCGGCGGCGCGGCGGAGTGAGCCGGTGGTGCAGTAGGCGTCGAGGGTTTCGAGGTCGTCGGGGGTTTCGGCGAGTGCGGCGATGGCGGTGACGTCGGCGTTGTCGCGGATGGCGTCTTCCGGTACGTCGGCGAGGAGTGCGACGACGCCGAGGTCGTCGTAGCGGACGATGGGCTGGCGTGGGGTGGTGAAGCGGAGTGCGGTGCGGGCTTCGCGCCAGGCGCGGCCGGGGCCGGGGGCGGTGCTGAGTCCGGCGCGTACGCCCGGCGGGAAGCGGGCGGGGTCGAGGGTGGTGGCGAGGATGGCGCCGACGCCGGCCAGGGGTGCGGCTTTGACCGGGCGTGCGGGGCAGATGGAGGTGCCGACCTGGTCGAGGGGGAGTGGTGAGTGTACGGCGGCGACATGGAGGCGCAGGTCGGGGGAAAGCCGAGCAGGCGCAGGGCGCGGGCTCTGGCGGCTTCGTCGCTGTCGGCGCTGATGGCGAGTTCGACGAGGGCGGGGTCGGCCATGGTGGTGCGGGCGGGGCCGTAGCGTTCGACGACGGCCGCGGCGGCGATGGCGAGGCGGTCGAGGAGGAGGTCGTCGAGGGTGCGTGGGGTGTCGGGGCGTTCGAGCCAGACGGTGCCGATCTCTTCGTCGTCGAGGAGGATGGGGCTGCTGGTGGACGGCGGGTGGAGTGTGCCGTTCGCGGGGTGGCCGTCGGGGGCGTAGCGGATGGGCTGGCCGGTGCCGTGGAGCCGGATGCCGGCGACGCATTCAGCGAGGCTGGCCGAGGCGCGGGCGAGGGCGGGCAGGTCGACACGGCGGCGCATCAGCGTGTCGTAGAACATGACGACGCGGATGGCGCCGCCTGCTTGGGAATCGAGTTGCGACAGTCGTACGGCGAGTGCCTCCACGCTTGACAGCGTATGCGCGCCGATCGGTGCGTGTGGCGGGATGGATGTGCGACGGTTGGCGGATGATCGGGTGGGGCCGGGTGGCGAGGATGGGGGCATGGATCCCGAACTCGAACCATTTCTCGCGTTGTTCCCCCGTGCGGATCTGAGTGATCCGATCGCGCAGCGGGAGAACTTCGCCAAGCTGGCCACCTCGGTGCCCGCGCCGGATCTGGCGGGCGTGGAGGTGGAGGATCGTACGGTGCCGGCGGATCCGGACGTGCCGGTGCGTGTCTACCGTCCGCGTGATGCGCAGGGCGCGATCGTGTGGCTGCACGGCGGCGGATTCGTCATGGGTGATCTGGAGACGGAGCACCCGTGGGCGGGCCGGCTGGTGCAGGCGTCGGGCGCGGTGGTGATCTCGGTGGGGTACCGGCTGGCGCCGGAGCATCGGTATCCGGCGGCGCTTGAGGATGTGTGGGCGGTGCTGCGGTGGGCTCACGAGCAGGCGTCGGAGCTGGGGTTCGATCCGCAGCGGCTGGCGGTGGGCGGTCACAGCGCGGGTGCGGGTCTGGCGGCGGCGGTGTCGCTGCGGGCGCGTGACGAGCAGGGGCCGCCGATCCGGTTCCAGCTGCTGAACCAGCCGGGGCTGGACGATCGGCAGCAGACGTGGTCGGCGGTGAACTTCACCGACACGCCGTGGATGACCCGGGACAAGGTGACGCAGATCTGGGGTCACTACCTGGGCGGGCGGCCGGCCACTCCGTATGCGGCGCCGAGCCGTGCCGATGACCTGTCGGGTCTGCCGGCTGCGTACATCGCGACGGCGGAGTTCGACCCGAACAGGGACGAGGCGATCGAGTACGGTCTGCGGATGCTGCAGGCGGGGGTGCCGGTGGAGCTGCATCAGTGGGCGGGGACGTTCCACGGTTCGCAGGCGCTGTTGTCGGCGGAGGTGTCGCAGCGGCAGATCGCCGAGATCGGCGCGGTGCTGCGGCGGGCGCTGGCTCCCTGACGGAGGGCTGGGCGGGCGCGCCCTCGAAGGGCCGGTCCGGGGCTTGCGGTGGCACGCCTTGGAGTCCTTGTCGTGGGTTGCCGGGGGCGCGTCCGTGCGGGTCCTCAGGAAGGAGCCGGTCCGTTGCGGGCCGGCTCCTTCGTTTTCCGGCCGCGGAAGGCGCGGCGGTAGGCGCCGGGTGTGGTGCCGAGTGCGGTGCGGAAGCGGCGGCGGAGGTTGGTGGCGGAGGACAGGCCGGTGCGGCGGGCGATGGCGTCGAGCGGCAGGTCGGTGGTCTCCAGGAGGTCTTGGGCGGCGGCGATGCGCTGGGCGAGGAGCCATTGTCCTGGGGTGGTGCCGAGCTGGTCGAGGAAGCGGCGGGTGAGGGTGCGTGAGGAGACGCCGGCGTGGGCGGCCATGGTCTCGACGGTGACGGGTTCGGCGAGGCGGTCGGCGGTCCAGTCGAGGAGCGGGGCGAGGGTGCCGTCGATCTGGGCGGGGCGGGGTGGTGCGGTGTATTGGAGCTGGCCGCCTTCGCGGTGGGGCGGCATGACCATGGCGCGGGCGATGTGGGCGGCGTAGCGTGCGCCCTGGTCGCGGCGTACGAGGTGGATGCACAGGTCGATGCCGGCTCCTGCGCCTGCGCTGGTGGCGAGGTCGCCGTGGTCGACGTAGAGGACGTCGGGGTCGACGCGGACTTTGGGGAAGCGGGTGGCGAGTTCGCCGGTGAGTGCCCAGTGGGTGGTGGCTTCGCGGCCGTCGAGGAGGCCGGCGTGGGCGAGGGCGAAGGCGCCGGAGCAGATGCTGACGAGGCGGGCGCCGCGTTCGTGGGCGCGGCGGAGGGCGTCGGTGACGGCGGGGGAGGGCGGGTCGGCGGGTGGCAGCCAGCCGGGGATGATCACCGTGTCGGCGTGATCGAGTGCGTCGAGTCCGTCGGTGACGAGGATGTCGTAGCCGGCGCGGGTGGGGATGGGGCCGGGGTGTTCGGTGCAGACGCCGAAGGTGTAGGCGGGTGGGAGTTCGGGGCGGTGGATGCCGAAGATGTGGGCGGCGCAGGCGAGTTCGAAGGTGGATTGTCCGGGGCGGACGAGTGCGGTGACGCGCTGCATGTCGGAAAAGTAGCGCATGATGTCTTTTCTGACACTCGGCCGGGGTGGGTGCGGGCTGTCAGGGTGGTGTGCATGACGACGCAGCAGAACATGTCAGGGTACGTGTGGTCTTCCGTTGCGGACGCCCCGGTGCGTGAGGTGTTTCCCGGTATCCGGTTGCGCCCGTTGTGGCGGGGTGAGGGCGGGGCCGGTGCGTACGTGCTGGAGATGGATCCCGGATCCTGCTGGGAGGGGATCGACGTGCACGATCCTGGGCCGGAGGAGGTCTTTGTGGTCTCCGGGGTGTTCAACGACGGCGAGCGCGACTATCCGGCGGGGACGTTCATCCATGCGCCGGCGGGGTCGTCGCATGTGCCGCAGTCGGCGACGGGGTGCACGTTGTTCCTGTTCTATCCGGAGGGCTGAGCCGTCTTGGGGCCGGCGCTGGTCGATGCCTGCGCGTACGGGCCACGCCGCGTTCTCGCCCGAGCTGATCGTCCGCGCGAGCGGCACGTCGGTGTTCACCGAGAGCGGCCGCGAGCTGCTCGACTTCATCTCCGGGCAGATGAGCGCGATCCTCGGCCACTGCCACCCCGAGATCGTCGCCACCGTGGGCGAGCAGATCGCCCTGCTGGACCACCTGCACAGCGGGATGCTCAGCCCACCGGTGGTGGAGCCGGCGGAGCGGCTGGCGGCCACGCTGCCGGAGCCGCTGGAGAAGGTGCTGCTGCCGACCACCGGCGCCGAGTCGAACGAGGCGGCGGTGCGGCGGGCCAAGCTCGTCACCGGCCGCCACGAGATCGTGTCGTTCGGGCGTTCCTGGCACGGCATGACGCAGGCCGCCGCGAACGCCACCTGCAGCGCCGGCCGCAAGGGCTACGGGCCCGCCGCGCCGGGCAACCTCGCGCTGCCGGTGCCCGACCGGTTCATTCCGGCGATCACCGACGCCTCGGGCGAGCTGGACTGGCGCCGCCAGTGGTGACCGGCGCCGAGATCGAGCGGCGCGCCCACGAGCGGGGGTTCCTCTTCCCCACCACGCACGTCAGCGACCCGCTGCCGGCCGCCGTCGGCACCACCGTGCTGCGGGTGGTGGAGCGCGACCGGCTGGAGGAGCGGGCCCGGCGGCTGGGCCGGCCGCTGCGCGGCCATCCTGGACGAGGCGCTCACCGGAGCCGCGCGTACGCTGTGAGCCGGGCGTAACCGGCGACCGTGCACAGTGCATAGTCGCGGCCTTCCGGCTGTGGAGTGTCCACACTGACACGGTGGCCGCCGCTTTCTACCGTAAGCGTCCAACCACTGGTTTCGCTCGGTAAGGGAGGTCGGCATGGCCTCGGCCGTCGGTGTCGACGATTACGCGCTGTCCAGGGTGCCCAGCGGCGCCCGCTACTCCTGGTGGTCGGTGGCCGTGCAGCGGTTCGGCCAGATCTCGGCGCTCAGCCAGTTCCTGCTGGGCGCCACGCTCGGGTTCGGGATGGGGTTCTGGCAGGCGTTCCTTGCGCTGACGCTGGGCGCGGTCATCCTCGAGGTGGTCGCGGTGTTCGTGGGCGTGATCGGCGTGCGCGAGGGGTTGTCGACGTCGATGCTGGCCCGCTGGACGGGGTTCGGCAGGGCCGGGTCAGCGGTGATCGGCCTGGCGATCGGGATCAGCCTCATCGGCTGGTTCGGCATCCAGTCGGCGGTCTCGGCGCAGGGCCTGGCGAGCCTGGTGGGCGTGCTGCCCGAGTGGGGGTGGTCGCTGGTGTTCGGGCTGGTGGTGACCGCGATCGTGCTGTGGGGGTTCGGGTCGATGGCCTGGACCGCGTACGTGACGGTGCCGGCGTTCCTCATCCTGGTCGGCTGGTCGATCATCAGCGAGCTGTCGCGGCACGACGTGGGCGCGCTGGTGGCCTCGGCGCCGCCGGGGCCGCAGCTGAGCCTGCTGGAGGGCACCACGCTGGTGGCGGGCGGTTTCATCGTCGGGGCGATCGTCACCCCGGACATGACCCGGTTCAACCGGGGCGTGGCCGACGTGGTCAAGCAGACGCTGGTGGGCGTCACGCTCGGCGAGTACGTGATCGGCATGGCGGGTGTGCTGCTGGCGCACGCGGTGGGCAGCAGCGAGATCACCACCATCGTCACCTCGTCGGTGGGCTGGGTCGGCATCCTGGTCATCGTCGCCGGCACCATCAAGATCAACGATTGGAACCTGTACTCCTCCGGGCTTGGCCTAGTGAACTTCGTCGGCACCGTGCTGGGCAAGAAGGTGCACCGGGGCGCGGCGACCGCCGTCATCGGCCTGCTGGGCAGCGTGCTGGCCGCGGCCGGCATCCTCGACCGGTTCGTGGACTTCCTGACGCTGCTCGGCGTGGTCTTCCCGCCGATCGCGGGGATCATGGTGGCCGAGTACTTCGTGGTGCGGCGCTGGCGGGGCGATCTGGAGGAGGCCAAGGCGCGCGGCACGGTGCCCGAGCAGGCGCCCGACTGGGTGCCGGCGACGCTGGCGATCTGGCTGGTCTCGGCGCTGGTGGGGCGGTTCGTGGAGGTCGGGCTCGGCAGCATCAACTCGCTGGTGCTCGCGTTCGTGCTGTACGTCGTGGCCGGGAAGCTGGGCTGGGTGCGGGGAGTGGGGGCGCACCGCACGGCCGACGCGGTGCCCCAGCCGGCGAACGCCTGACAGGCGGGCGGCCCGGAATCAAGCCCCCGAGATCAAGCCCGTAATCAAGCCCGTAATCAAGCAAAGACACCTGATAGGGGAGTGGGGGAACTCGTGCGCATCGGCATCGACGTGGGCGGTACCAACACCGACGCCGTCCTGCTGGACGGCAGGCAGGTGCTGGCCGCCGTCAAGACCGGCACCACCGCCGACGTCACCTCCGGCATCGTCAGCGCCCTGCGGGGGCTGCAGGAGCAGCGGGCGTTCGACTCGGCGGACGTGCAAGCCGTGATGATCGGCACCACGCACTTCATCAACGCGCTGGTCGAGGCCCGCCGCCTGGCGCCCACCGCGGCGCTGCGGCTCAGCCTGCCGGCGGGGGCGTCGCTGCCGCCGATGGTGGACTGGCCGCAGCGGCTCATCGACGCCGTCTCCGGGCGTAGTTACCTGGTGCACGGCGGGCACGAGTTCGACGGCCGGCACATCGCCGAGCTGGACGAGGCCGAGGTGCGCAAGGCCGCCGACGACATGGGCCAGGCCGGGGTGCGCAGCGTCGCGATCACGTCGGTGTTCTCGCCGGTCAACGCCGAGTTCGAGGCGCGCGCGGCGGAGATCATCGCTGAGCGGCTGCCGGGCGTGGCGATCTCGCTGTCGCACGAGATCGGCCGGGTGGGGCTGCTGGAGCGGGAGAACGCCACCATCATCAACGCCGCGCTGCGCGAGCTGGCCGCGCACATCGTGGACGGCCTGGCCGCCTCGATCACCGGCGAGGGCATCACCGCGCCGCTCTACCTCAGCCAGAACGACGGCACGCTCATGGACGTCGATTTCGCCCGCCGCTATCCGGTGGCGACGTTCGCCTCGGGGCCGACGAACTCGATGCGCGGCGCGGCCGTGCTGTCGGGGCTCGACACCTGCGCGGTGGTCGACGTGGGTGGCACCACCAGCGATGTGGGGGTGCTGCGGCACGGCTTCCCGCGTGAGGCCACCACCGACGTGACCGTGGCGGGTATCAGGACGAACTTCCGCATGCCGGACGTGCTGTCGATCGGCATCGGCGGCGGCAGCCTGGTCCGCCACGACGGGCCGGTCACGGTCGGCCCCGACAGCGTCGGCTACGAGCTGACCTCGCGGGCGCTGGTGTTCGGCGGTGACACGCTGACCGCCACCGACATCGCGGTGGCCGCGGGCCGCGCCGAGATCGGCGATGTGGCCCGGGTGGCCCATCTGGACAGGGAGCTGGCCGAGGCCGCGCTGCGGCGCATCGCCTCGGATGTGGCCGACGCGGTGGAGCGCATGCGCACCTCCGCCGAGCCGCTGCCGGTGGTCGCGGTCGGCGGCGGCTCGATGCTGCTGCCCGATGAGCTGGCCGGCTCCGGCGAGGTGCACCGGCCGGAGCACTACGCGGTCGCCAACGCCATCGGCGCGGCCATCGCGCAGATCGGCGGCGAGGTGGACCGCGTCTACGCCGTGGAGCCCGGCCGCCGCGACGCGGTGGTGGACGCCGCCAAGCAGGAGGCGGTGGACCGGGCGGTCGCGGCCGGGGCCTCGCCGTCCAGCGTGCGGATCGTGGACTTCGACGAGGTGCCGATCCCGTACCTGCCGGGCAACGCCACCCGCATCAGAGCCAAGGCCGTCGGCGAGCTGCAGCTGACCGACGCGAAGGGACGGTGAGGCGGCGATGACGCGCACGATCACCACCGCCGACCTCGACGACCTCGCCGCCGGCGCCGCCGTGCTCGGCACCGGGGGCGGCGGCGACCCGCACATCGGCCGGCTGCTGGCCTCCGCGGCCGTGGTCGCGCACGGCCCGGTCGAGCTGTGCCCCCTGGAGGAGCTGCCGGACGACGCGGCGGTGCTGCACGTGGCGATGATGGGCGCCCCGACCGTGATGGTGGAGAAGCTGCCCTCGGCCGAGCAGGTATCCATGGCCGTCGAGGCGCTGTCGGGCTACCTCGGCCAAAGGGTGACCCACATCGCCTGCGCCGAGGCCGGCGGCGTCAACTCGCTCATTCCCGTGGTGGCCGCCGCGCAGCTCGGCCTGCCGCTGGTGGACGCCGACGGCATGGGCCGCGCCTTCCCCGAGCTGCAGATGGTGCTGCCCACCCTGTACGGCGCCCGCGCCACCCCCATGTCGATCGCCGACGAGAAGGGCAACAAGGTCGTTTTGGACGCGGTGGACAACCACTGGGCCGAGCGCCTGGCCCGGTCGGCCACCGTCGACATGGGCTGCTCGACGATGATCGCCCTGTACGCGATGACCGGCGCGCAGGCGCGCGAGTCGCTGGTGCCGGGCACGCTGAGCCTGTGCGCCGAGCTGGGCGCGCTGGCGCGCAAGGCCCGCGCCGAGCATGCCGACCCGGTCGAGGCGGTTACGCGGCGGCTGGGCGGAAGGCGGCTGTTCACCGGCAAGGTGACCGACGTCGAGCGGCGCACCACCACCGGGTTCGCGCGCGGCACCGCCCGGCTGGCGGGCATGGACGGCGACGCGGGCCGCGAACTGGTGCTGCGCTTCCAGAACGAGTATCTGGTGGCCGAGCTGGACGGCGAGGTGCGCGGCACCGTACCGGACCTGATCTGCACGCTCGACCGGGAGAGCGGCGAGGCGATCACCACCGAGGCGCTGCGCTTCGGCCAGCGGGTCAGCGTGATCCTCGCGCCGTGCGATCCGCGCTGGCACAGCGCGGAAGGGCTGGCTTTGGCCGGGCCGCGCTACTTCGGCTACGACGTCGACCCGGTGGGGGTGGGCCGATGAGCCGGCTGCTGACCGAGGACGACCTGCCCGACCTGGCGCGCGGCGCGGCGGTGCTGGGCACGGGCGGCGGCGGGGATCCGTACGTGGGGCGCTTGCTGGTGCGGCAGGCGATCCGCGAGCACGGCCCCATCACCGTGCTGGATCCCGGCGAGCTGGACGACGACACGCTCGTCATCCCCACCGCGCAGATGGGCGCGCCGACCGTCGTGCACGAGAAGCTGCCGCGCGGCACCGAGCCGGTCGCCGCGCTGCGCGCCCTGGAACGCCATCTCGGCCGCACGGCCGGCGCCACCATGCCGATCGAGTGCGGCGGTATCAACTCGATGATCCCGCTGGTGGTGGCGGCGGTGACCGGGCTGCCCGTGGTGGACGCCGACGGCATGGGCCGGGCCTTCCCCGAGCTGCAGATGGAGACCTTCGGCGTGTACGGCGTGCCGGGCTCGCCGATGGCGGTGGCGGGGGAGCGGGGCGAGACCACGATCATCGACACCGGTTCCGACAACCGGCGCATGGAGTGGCTGGCGCGCGGGGTGACCGTCAGGTTGGGCGGCGTGGCGCACATCGCCGAGTACGCGATGACCGGGGCCGAGGTCAAGCGGACCGCGGTGCCGCGCACGCTCTCGCTGGCCCTGTCCATCGGCCGCGCGATCAGGCGGGCGCGTGAGGTGGGCGCGGACCCGGTGGCCGCGCTGGCCGAGGCGCTGCGCGGCACCCTGTACGGGCATCTGCGGGTGCTGTTCCGCGGCAAGGTGTCGGACGTGGAGCGGCGCACCGAGGCGGGCTTCGCGCGCGGCCGGGCGAAGGCGGTGTCGTTCGACGGGCGGCATGAGCTGGAGCTGACGTTCCAGAACGAGCACCTGGTGGCGGTGGTGGACGGCGAGGTCCGGTGCGTGGTGCCGGACCTGGTGTGCGTGCTGGAGTCGGAGCTGGCCGAGCCGATCACCACGGAGAACCTGCGCTACGGGCAGCGCGTGACGGTCGTCGGCATCTCCACGCCGGAGCTGATGCGCACGCCGGAGGCGCTGGCGGTGTTCGGGCCGGCCGCGTTCGGGCTGCCGCACCCGTTCACCCCGGTGGAGGAGCGCAACCCGGCGCCGGCCGCCGTCGGCTGATCGCGGCCGGCACGGCGGGCTCCGCGGCGGCCGTGGCCGCCTGGGCGGTGGCGCGGCGGGCGGGGCCGGTGCGGCAAGCTGGGAAGATGCGCATCGAGCTGCCGGACGTGCCGGCGCTGGAGCGGGGCGTGGCCGTGCTCGGCTCCGGCGGCGGCGGGGACACCCGCATCGCCGGGCTGCTGCTGCGCCGGCGCCTGGCCGCGGGTGCGAACGTCGTCGTGCACGCCCTCGATGAGGTGCCGCCGCAGGCGTACGTCGTGCCGGTGGGCGTCGTCGGCGCGACGCCGGTGTTCAATGAGAAGCTGCCGGGCGGGCAGGAGTTCGCCGCCGCCGTGGCCGCCATCGAACGCTGGACCGGCACCCGCGCGGCCGCCGTCGCCTCCTTGGAGATCGGCGGGCTGAACGGCCTGCTGCCGCTGGCCTGGGACCTGGGCCTGCCGGTGGTGGACGCCGACCTGACCGGGCGCGGCGTGCCCAGGCTCGACCAGCTCTCGCTGAACGCCTGCGGCCGGCCGGTCACCCCGGCCGCGCTGGCCGAGCCGGGCGGGCAGGTGCTGGTACAGGCCACCGGCTTCCCCGCCGATCTGGAGCGCACGGTGCGGGCGTTCCTGCCGAGCGCGGGCGGCTGGGCGGCGCTGGCACTGGCCCCGCTGCCGGTGCACGAGCTGGCCTGCTGCAGCGTCGCGGGGTCGGTGTCGGCGGCGCTGCGGCTGGGCCGCCGGATGCTGGAGCTCGGCGAGTCGCCCGGCCCCGGCCCGCTGGCGGAGGCGACCGGCGGGCGGGTGCTCGCGCTCGGGCGGGTGATCGAGGTGGCCCGCAGGCCAGGGCCTCGCCGGCACGGCAGGGCGGGGTTCTCGCGCGGCGGCGTCACGGTGGCCGACCACGCCACGGGCGCGCTGCTGCGGCTGGAGATGGAGAACGAGTACCTGCTCGCGCTGCGCGACGGCCGCCTGGTCGCCTCGACACCCGATGTGCTGGCGGTGCTCGACCGGCGCACGGTGACGCCGATCTCCGGCGATGCGGTGCGGGCGGGCATGGAGGTGATCGTGCTGCAGGTGCCGATCGCGGCGTTCTGGACGGATCCGGGGCGGATCGAGCTGGTCGCGCCGCGGGCGTACGGGATCGACTGCGACCCCGTGCTGCTGGGAGGCGGGCGATGACCACCGTGCGCAGGCTGCTGGCGCTGCCGGAGTGGAGCGGCGCGGTGCGCGTGCTCGCCGGGGCGGCCGGGCTGGACGAGCCGGTGTCGGCCGTGCGGCCGCTCTCCGACCCCGCCGCCTACCCTCCCGGCTCCGGCGGGGCTGGGGAGGTGGTCATGGTGACCGGGCCGGTCGAGGCAGGGGACTGGCGGCTGGACGCGCTGCTGCGCCGCGTGGTGGACGCCGGCGGCGCGGCGGTGCTGCTGGCCGCGCGGGAGGTGGCGTACGGGACGCTGCGGCTGGCCGACCGGCTCAGGCTGCCGCTGCTGGGTGCGTCGGCCGACGTGCTGGATCTGCTGGTGGCGGCGCGGCTCTTCCTGGCCGAGCCGGAGACCGACCGGGCCAGGCTGGTGCTGGCCGCCCACCGGGCCTTCGACGAGCGCACGCTCGCGCCCGAGGACGTCGTCGCCCGCCTGGGGGAGCTGCTGGAGGCGCCCGCGGCGCTGCTGGACGAGCGCGGGCAGCCGCTGGCGGGGGAGGTGCGCGAGCCCGGCGCGGTGCGGGTGCGGGAGGTGGTGCGGCAGCGCGTTCCGCTGGACGACGGGGTGCTGCTGGCGCATCCGGCGCTGCTGCCGGGAGCGCCGGGGCCGTCGTTCTGGCTGGTGGTGGAGCTGCGGGGGACGGCGGCGGGGCGGGCCGACGCGGTGCCGGTGGCGCTGTCGGTGGCGGCCACGGCGGTGCAGCGCTGGCTGCTCAGCCACCGGCTTGAGCTGGAACGGGACGCGCGCTCGCGTACGGCGCTGCTCGGCGACCTGCTCAGGCTGGACGGCGAGCCGTCGGCGCAGCTGCGCAGGCGGGCCGCCGATGCGGGCTGGCAGCTGACCGGCTGGCACGTGGGCCTGCGCATCGGCGCGCCGCCCGCGCTCGACACCGTCGCCTGGACGGCGCAGGTCGTGCGGGTGCTGCGCAGCGAGGGCGTGGACGCGGTGGTCGTGGAGCACGGCGACGGCTGGACGGGGTGGACGACGTTCGCGCAGGAGCCCACCGCCGCCCGGGTGCGGGCGCTGGCCGACACCCTGCGTACGGCGAACCGGGCGCTGCACGGCTCGGTCGGCGCGCACATGGGGGTGGGCCGCCCGCATCCGGGCACCAGCGGCCTGATCAGCACGGTGGCCGAGGCCGCCGACGCCGCCCGGCTGGCCGCCACCCGGCCGGAGGCGGGCTTCTTTCTGCAGGTGGACCAGCTCGGGATGGCGCAGCTGCTGCTGGAGTGGGCGCGTACCGACACCTTCGAACCCGCCGCCCGCGCGCTGCTCGCGCCGTTGCAGGACCAGCCGGGCGACCTCATCCGGACGCTGTCGGCCTACCTGGACGCCGAGTCGTCGATCGCGGAGACGGCGGCGGTGCTGGGGGTGCATCGCAACACGGTGGCCGCGCGCATCCAGCGGGTGGAGCGGCTGCTGGGCGTCGACCTGCGCCACCGTGACGAGCGCCTGGCGTTGCACCTGGCCTGCCGCACGGTCAGCCGGCCGCAGGAGGGCTTCCAGGGGTCGTGAGCCCGGCCTGTCAGGCGTCGCCGAACATGCGCCGGGCGTCCCTCTCCGGGGCGTCGAAGGCGTGCAGCGCCCGGGTGAGCGAGCCTTCCTCGAAGCCGAAGTGGGCCTTCATCGTGGCCTTGACCTCGTTGATCTGCTGGAAGAGCCGCCGCGGTGAGGTGCGCGGACCGTCGAGCGCGTGCTGGAAGCCGGCCAGCAGGCGCGCGAGGACCTCGTGCTCGCGGCGCAGGCGGGCGATCGCGGGCGCCAGCTCGGGTGCCTGCCGGAGCAGGGCGGGGAAGAAGTGGTCGTCCTCGCTGCGGTGGTGGCTGCCCAGCGCGGAGCAGAACGTGTAGCAGAAGATCCGCAGCTCGGGCTTGAGCGCCTGGGCGCGCTCACCGCGGCGAATGGCCTTACGGGCGTCCTCCAGGGTCTTCTCCAGGCGGTGGTGGACGTCTTGGAGCTCGCGATGCCAGGCGAAGAGGCGCGTGCGCAGCATGGTCCGGCCCTTTCAGGACGGTCGGGTGGGGGAGTGGCTCACGTGTGGTCCTTTCGCTGGGTCATCGCCGGTGGCGCGCGGCTTCGGTAGCTGCTCCAGCAGGCTCTCGTGCCAGGCGATCTCCGCCTTCAGCCGCGCCGTGGTGTGGTCGAACGTCATCGGCTCCAGCCCGCGCAGGTACGGCTCGGCCTGCTCGCGCCGGTGCCGCCAGGCCGTCAGCCGGGCCTTGAGCGCGTCCAGCCGGTCGCCGATCACGGCGCGGAGGTCCTCGTCGGCGAGGTCGTCGGCGTAGTGGAGGGCGAGGTCCATCGGGTCGGGCCGCAGCCGGACCTCGCGCAGCGTCCGGTCGCGCAGCGCGATGAACTCCGGACTGGTCAAACGCGAGTAGTTGCCACTTATTGATCTACAACGTAAAGGCGCCGGGTTCTGAGGCTCTACTCTTCCCCCTTTTTCGAAGCGGGCTTCGCCCGCACGCCCCGACGAACAACCAAGGCCGGGCGGGCCTATCGGCGGGTGATGGCCTGTTCGAGCAGGTGGTGGAGGGTGCGTTGCTGCTCGGGGGTGAGGGCGGCCAGAGGTGAGTCCTCGACGAGGAGCTGGAGGAGGCGCTCGCGCAGGGCGTTGCCTTCGGGGGTCAGGACGAGGTGTTTGGCGCGGCGGTCGGTGGGGTGGGGGCGGCGTTCGATGAGGCCCTGCTTTTCCAGCTTGTCGACGATGAAGGTGGCGTTGGAGGGCTCGCAGCTCATGCGTTCCGCCAGCTCTCGCATGGTCATGGGGCCGGTCATCTCCCGGAGGGCGGTGGCCTGGGCGGCGGTGAGGCCCAGGGTGGTGGCGCGCCGGCGTACGTGGTCGGCGATCTGCTGGGCCAGGCCGTTGACCAGGCCGCAGAGCTCGCGTTCGGCGGTGGCTTGCGGTTCTGGGGAGATGGTCATGGCGTTCATGCTAGCAACGTGCTTCAAGACAGCATTTTTCTAGCTTCACTGTTTCAAGTCAGGATATTTCAAGCTTGACTGATTCACGCTGGATGCTTACGGTGGCGCTGGTCGCCGCGTTGGGACGCGGTGCGTGGATCTGCGGCCTTGTCGAGGAGGGTGTGTGGCATGGCGATCGGTGCGGTTGGTTCGGGTGAGCGGTTGCGGCGGCCGGGTGAGGCCCGGTCGTTGTGGCTGGGTGAGACGCGGGTGTCGTTCGTTCCTGATGGGGTGATTCAGGGGGTGCCGCGTGCGTGGCTGCCGGACTCGACGGAGGAGTTCTGGGCCGCTCATCCCGAGTATGTGGACGGTTCGGGGTATCTGGTGGCGAGCATCGGCGGTCTGCTGGTGGAGAGCGGTGGCCGGGCGTTGCTGATCGATGCGGGGTGGGGGCCGGTGTCGTTGCCGGCCGTGCCGGGGCGGCCGAATGGTGCCGTGCGTGGTGGTGCGTTGCTGGACGGTTTGCGGGCGCTGGGGCGTGGGCCGGAGGAGATCGAGGCGGTGGCGTTCACGCACCTGCATGTTGATCATTTCGGCTGGGCCTGGGGTCAGGGTGGTGTGGGGCCGGTGTTCGCGCGGGCGGAGTATCTGGTGGCGGAGCCGGAGTGGGCGGGGTCTGATCTGTCCGCGCAGGGGGTGCTTGAGGGGGTGCGGGTGCGGACGGTGGCCGATGGGGAGGAGGTTTTCCCGGGTGTGCGGGTGCGGGTCACCGGTGGTCACACGGCCGGGCATGCGGAGTATGTCATCAGCGGTGGTGGGAGGCGGCTGATCGCGTTCGGGGATGCCATGCATTCGCCGGTGCAGGCCGATCATCCTGAGTGGTCTTGCGTGTACGACCATGATCGGGTGCGGTCGGCTGAGCATCGTCGCCGGCTGATCGCCGAGCTTGAGCGGCCGGACACGATCGGCTTCGGGGTGCATTTCGCCGATGTGGTCTTCGGTCGGGTCGTCCGGGACGGTGCGGGTTCTGTGTGGCGGCCGTTGGACGCGTGATCGGGTGAGGGGGTCCGGTGATCGCAGCGTGATCGTCGGGTTTCTCGTCGGTGGCGTGGACGCGGTGTACGGGAGGCTAGGCGCGGTTGGCCGGCCGTCAGGGGCGGGTGGCGAGGCGGCGGGCGGCGTGGACGACGGCGGCGCGGCGGCGGGCGGCTTCGTCTGTGTCGCCGTCGTGGTGGCCGGTGAGCATGCGGGCGATCTGGGGTGCGGCCGACCAGTAGCTGGACAGGGAGATGATGAGGAACATCAGGTGGGCGGGGTCGAGGGTGTCGTCGATATGGCCGGCCTGCTGGGCGGCGGCGATGGTGGCGGCTTTGGCCTTGTAGAGGTCGGTGCGGGTGAGTTCGTCGGGGACGGCGTCCTTGCCGGTGAGTCCTTCCCAGAGGACGAGGCGGGCGAGGTCGGGGTGGGTGCGCTGGTAGTCGAAGGCGCGGCCGGCGAAGTCGCCGATGTCGTCGGGGCCGGTGATGTGGAGGGGGACGGCGGCGGCGAGGGCGTCGACTTCGGTGCGGATGACGGTGGAGAAGAGGGCGGTTTTGTCGCCGTAGTAGTTGTAGACGCGTTCGCGGTTGACTTTGGCGCGTTTGGCGATGCGGTCGATGGTGGTGCCGTCGGGGCCGTGGGCGGCGAATTCGGTGAGTGCCGCTTGGTAGATGCGCTTTTTGGTGCCTTCGACGTCCCATGCCATGGCGGTCATCATATTCCAACACGCGTGTTGCATTTGGTGGCGGGGCGGGGTTATGGTCGGCCTGTCGCCAACACGAGTGTTGGAATTTCATCCTCTCAGGGGCAGGACCATGACCGTGAAGACCGTACTGATCACCGGCGCCACCAGCGGCGTCGGCGCCGAGGCCGCGCGGCTGCTGCTGGAGCGCGGCCACCAGGTGGCCGTCACCGGCCGCAACGAGGCGCGGCTGAAGGCGTTCGTGGAGGAGGCCGGGCATCCGGACCGGCTGCTCGGTGTGATCGCCGACGCCGCCGATTGGCAGGACACCCAGCGGGCGGTGGCGCAGACCGTGGAGCGGTTCGGGGCGCTGCATGCGGCGGTGGCCAACGCCGGGTTCACCTCCCGCGACCATGTGCAGACCGCGGGCACGACGCTGGCCGACGGCGATCCTGAGCTGTGGCCGTCGATGGTGCTGACCAACGTGCTCGGCCCGGCGCTGCTGGCCAGGGCGACGCTCGCGCATCTGGAGGCGACCGGCGGGCGGCTGGTGTTCGTCGGCAGCGTGGTCGGGGTGAAGAACAGCCCCGGCAACCTGTACTCGGCGACGAAGTGGGCGGTGACCGGGCTGGCGGAGAACCTGCGCATGCTCGCCACCGGCCGCGGGGTCGGTGTGACGCTGGTCAATCCGGGCGTCATCGACACGCCGTTCTGGTGGGACGCGGGCGCGCCGCCGGTGTCGCTGCAGCCGGGTGCGATCGCCGAGGCGATCTGCTACGCGCTCGACCAGCCGGCCGGGGTGGACCTCAACACGATCACGATCCGGCCGATCGGCCAGCAGAACTGACGAGGCTCGCCCCAGGCGTCTTCGGCGTCAGAAGACGAGGTCGCGCCTGGTTTTCACCTCCTCGGCGGTCAGGGCGCGGGCGATGATGGCGGGCCGGTCCAGGCCGCCGGTCGGGCGCTGATCGCCGTTCTGGTCGGCGCCGAAGCGCAGCGGCCGGGTGGCGCGGCCGGCGATGCCGTCGGGCCCGGTGCGGCCGGTGGCGTGGCGGCCGCCTCGTTGCGCAGTGTGTAGCTGTGGCCGGTGCGGGCGGCGGCGTCGACGGCCGCGGTGACGCGGTCGTGGGGTCGTCGCGGCGGTAGGTGGGGTAGGTGTCGGCGTAGTCGGTGCCGGCCGACAGCAGCAGGACGGCGCTGTCGGCGCCCTCGACGCGGACGCTCTGGCCTTCGTCGGTACGCCGGCCGCCTTGGGTGATGACCTGGAGCTGGGCTTCGAAGCGCAGGCCGTTGTCGGCCAGGCGGCCGCGGATGGTGAGCCTGCCGTTGTGCGCGGTGACGGTCTTGTCGTCGCGGGGCGAGGTGTGGCGGAGGGTGAAGGACACATCGGGGGTCAGTCGTCGTCGGTGAAGACGGCCTCGCGGCGGCGGCGGATCGCCGGCAGCACGGCCACCACCAGCGCCAGCACGGCCAGCGCCAGCAGCACGGCCGAGATGGGGCGGGTCACGAACACCGACGCGTCGCCGCGCGAGATGATCATCGCGCGGCGCAGGTTCTCCTCCAGCAGGGGGCCGAGCGCGAAGCCGAGCAGCAGCGGTGCCGGCTCGCAGCCGCACGTGATGAGGATGTAGCCGAGCAGCCCGAACGCCACGATCGCGTAGACGTCGAAGGCGTTGAAGCTGAGCGAGTAGGTGCCGATCGCGGCGAACAGCACGATCATCGGGAACAGCACCTGGTAGGGGATGCGCAGCATGCGCACCCACATGCCGATGAGCGGCAGGTTGAGCAGCACCAGCAGCACGTTGCCGATCCACATCGAGGCGATCAGCCCCCAGAACAGGGCCGGTTCCTCGACGATGACGTTGGGGCCTGGGGTGATGCCGTGCACGATGAACGCCCCGACCATGAGGGCCATCACCGGGTGGGCGGGCAGGCCGAGCGTGAGCAGCGGGATGAAGGAGGTCTGGGCGGCGGCGTTGTTGGCCGACTCCGGTCCGGCGACGCCTTCGATGGCGCCGTGGCCGAACTGCTGCGGCCGGCGGGAGATGCGCTTCTCGACGGCGTAGGAGGTGAAGGAGGCCAGGACGTGGCCGCCGCCGGGCAGCACGCCGAGCGCGGCGCCCAGGCCGGTGCCGCGCAGGATGGGGCCGGCGATGCGGCGCCAGTCGTCGCGGGTGGGCCACAGGTGGCGCACCCGGGAGACGATCGCGGTGCGGGTGTGGCCGGCCTCCAGGTTGCGCAGGATCTCGGCGACGCCGAACATGCCGACGGCGACCGAGACGAAGTCGATTCCCCCGTACAGCTCGCGCTGTCCGAAGACGAAGCGGGGGGTGCCGGTGTAGATGTCCTGGCCGATGGTGCCGAGCAGGACGCCGAGCGCGATCATGGCGAGGGCTTTGAGCGCGGTGCCGCGGGCGAGCGCGATGGAGACGATGAGGCCGAGCAGCACCAGGGAGAAGTACTCGGCGGGCCCGAACTGCAGCGCCACGCGGGCCAGGGGCGGTGCGGCGAGGGCGAGGACGACGGTGGCGATGGTGCCGGCGATGAACGAGCCGATGGCGGCGGTGGCCAGGGCGGGTCCGGCGCGGCCTTGGCGGGCCATCTCGTGGCCGTCGAGGGCGGTGACGGCGGCGGAGGATTCGCCGGGCAGGTTGATGAGGATGGCGGTGGTCGAGCCGCCGTATTGGGCGCCGTAGTAGATGCCGGCCAGCATGATGAGGGCGGTGACCGGTTCGAAGGTGAAGGTGATGGGCAGCAGCATCGCGACCGTCGCGGTCGGTCCGATGCCGGGCAGCACGCCGACGGCGGTGCCGAGCAGCACGCCGACGAAGCAGTACAGGACGTTCTGGATGAGCAGGGCGGTGGAGAAGCCCAGGGCGAGGTTGTCGAGAAGGTCCATACCTCAAGATCCGGTCGCGTGTCAGGCTCCGAGCCACGGGCCCAGGAGGGGGATGCGCAGCTGGAGTCCGACGACGAAGATGAGGGTGGCGGCCGCGGTGAGGCCGGCGGTGACGGCCAGGGCCGTGATGAGCCGTACGCGGGCGGCGAGCGTGGTGAGCAGGGCGGTCACCGCCGAGGCCGGGACGAACCCGAGGCCCCGTACGGTGAAGCCGAAGAACACCAGGGCGGCGGTGATGACGGCGGCGGCCCGCCACGGGATGCGGCCGAAGGTGATCGCCTCACCCGCGATGAGGCCCTTGACGACGATGGCCAGGCCGAGTGCGGCGACGATGGCGCCGACCAGCAGCGGGAAGGCGCCGGGCCCCAGCCGCAGCGGGGTGCCCAGGTCGTAGCCGAGCGCGCCGGCGGCGAACGCGGCGCCGATGACGATGAAGATGGCGCCGGCCAGGACGTCCGGCCAGGAGCGGCGTGCCCGCATGTTCAGGAGGCCTTCACGCCGGCGTCGGCGATGACCTTGCCCCAGGTGCCGAGCTGTTCTTGCAGCTTGGTCTTGTGGGCCTCGGGGGTGGCCTGGTCGGCGGGGACGGGGGCGGTGCCGAGTTTGGCCATCTGGTCGATGACCTTCTGGTCGGCCAGGGCCGTCTTCAGCGCCTCCGACAGTTTGGTCACCACGTCGGGCGGGGTGCCTTTGGGGACGTAGAGGCCGTGCCAGACGCTGACCTGCAGTTGCGGGAGCCCGGCTTCGCTGGTGGTGGGCACGTCGGGGAGGCTTGTGACGCGTTCGGGGGTGGTGACGGCGTAGACCTTGACCTCTTTGGCGGCGATCTGGCCGCTGGTGTTGGTGGTCTGGTCGCACATGAAGTCGACCTGGCCGCCGACGAGGTCGGTCAGGGCGGGTCCGGTGCCTTCGTAGGGGACCTCCTGGAGTTTGACGCCGGTGGCGGTCTGGAACAGCAGGCCGCACAGGTGGGAGGCGGCGCCGATGCCGGCGTTGGCGAGGGTGACCTTGTCGGCGTTGGCCTTGACGTAGGAGACGAGGTCCTGCAGCGTGGCGGGGCCGAAGTCCTTGCGCGCCACGATCGTCATGGGCACCTCGGTGACCAGGCCGACGGTCTCGAAGCTCTCCAGCGGCTGGTAGCCGAGGTCCTTGTACAGGGCGGGGGCGGTGGACATGCCGATGTGGTGCATGAGCACGGTGTAGCCGTCGGGCTGGGCGCGGGCGACCTCGCCTGCGCCGACGGTGCCGCCGGCGCCTTCGACGTTCTGCACGACGATCTTGCCGCCGAGTGTCGCGGCCATCGGGTCTGCGATCATGCGGGTGACGGTGTCGGTGGGGCCGCCCGCGCTGAACGGTACGACGAAGGTGATGGTGCGGTCGGGGTAGCCGCCGCCGGTGCCGGCTGTGGTGCCGCCGGTGCCGCCGGTGCCGGAGCAGGCGGCCACCAGCGCCGTCGCGCCGATGACGGCGATCATGCGGGCGGCGGCCCGGTACCTGCTGGTCAGTGTCATATCGCGACCTCCTCGTCAGCGCGTGCCCGTGGGGCGTGCGTGCGCGGCCTCGATCCGTTGGTGCGAAGACGCGTTCAGGGGGTGGTGAGGAATGGTGTCGTGAATGCGGCCGGTTGGGGAAAGAATCGCAAGATTAACGGGGCAACACAAGCGTTGATTTGGTGCGGGCCGCGGAGGTGCGGTCAGGGCCGGACGGCGTCATCATCCCCGGCGCCGCCGGGGCGGGCAAGACAGAGCGGGAAACGATACGGAAACGACGTCCGGCGTGCCGCAGGCGTCTTTTCGCCGACCGGTCCGGCGTTTCGGCTGTTTCCCGTGCGGGGGATGTGCGGCTGCTTTTCCGGGCCGCCCGGCGTGTCCCGTGCGCGGGAAAATGCGTTGCTGCCGGTCAGGGGCCCGACGTAGGCTGCTGCGCTCGTGGTCTCGGTGATGGAACGCGTGCTGCCCGCCCGGCTGGGGACGGGTTTCCGGTGGTTGCTGGCCTCGAGCTGGCTGACGAACCTCGGCGACGGGCTGGCTGCGGCGGCGGGGCCGCTGCTGATCGCCACCCTGACCCGCGACCCGTTGCTGATCTCGCTGTCGGCCCTGGTGGGCTGGGCGCCGCCGCTGATGTTCGGCCTGTATGCGGGCGTGCTGTCCGACCGGCACAACCGGCGCACGATCGTGCTGGTGGCCAACGCCGCCCGCGCGGTGGTGCTGGCGGCGCTGACGGTGATGCTGCTGACCGGCACGCTGACGGTGGCCATGGCGCTGGTGGCGCTGACGCTGCGGTCGGTGGCGGAGGTGTTCGCCGACAACGCCACCTCCACGCTGACGCCCATGCTGGTCGGCCGTGAGGATCTGATGGTGGCCAACGCCCGCCTGGGCACCGGGTTCATCACGCTCAACCAGCTCGCCGGGCCGCCGGTGGGAGCGGCGCTGATCGGGCTCGGCCTCCTGTGGCCGTTCGCGGCGCAGTTGCTGCTGGTGCTGGCGGGGATGGTGCTGGTGTCGCGGATCGCGCTGCCGCCGCACGGCCGCCGCGCCGCGCAGGCCGCCTCCGCCGGGCGGGGCGGCTCCGCCGGACGAGGCGGCTCCGGGGCGGTGCACGAGCTGCTGGACGCCTTCCGCTGGACGATCAGGCACGCGGCCGTCCGCACGCTGGTCCTCACCATCTTGATCTTCAACTTCACGTTCGGCGCCGCCTGGTCGGTGCTCGTGCTCTACACCCAGGAGCAGCTCGGCCTGGGCGCCGTCGGGTTCGGCCTGGTCACCACCATCCAAGGCGTCGGCGGCCTGGTCGGCACCGGCCTGTACGGGGCGATCACCCGGAAGGTGAGCCTGGGGGTGCTGATGCGGATCGGGCTCATCATCGAGACGTTCACCCACCTGGGGCTGGCGCTGACGCACTCGCCATGGGTGGCCGGCGGTATCTTCCTGGTCTTCGGCGCGCACGCCTTCATCTGGGGCACCACGTCGGTGACGGTGCGGCAGCGGGCGGTCCCGCACGAGCTGCAGGGCCGGGTCGGCAGCGTCAACACCATCTGCGTCTACGCCGGGCTGGTGGTCGGCTCGGTCATCGGCGGGCTGCTGGCCACGCATTGGGGGGTGGCGGCGCCGTTCTGGTTCGCCTTCGCCGGGTCGGCGGCGTTCGTGGTGCTGCTGTGGCGGCAGCTGCTGCACATCGCCCACGACGAGTGAGCACGACGCACGACGACTGACCTCGTGCGGGCCGCGTCAGGCGGGGATGCGGAACAGCGCGACCGCGCGGGTGCCGATCTTGAAGGAGGCGTCGGGGCGGCGGTCGCCGTCCACGACGACCTTGCGGCCGCGTACGGTGACCGCCAGCACGCCGCCCTGCGGCAGCACCGCCGTCACCGCCTCGACCATGCCGGTGACGCCTTCGGCGGCCGAGGGGCCGTGCCAGTGGGCCTGCTCGCCGTAGGGGACGTCGGTGATCGCGATGTCCGGTATGCGGCCGGCGACGGCCTGCCGGAGCTGGGCGGGGTCGAACACATCGGCCTGGCGTGCGGCGTGGGGGAGGTCGCCGCCGGCCGCCTGCAGCGCGTCCGCCAGGCGGCCGGCGGCCTGGGCGGCCTTGGTGTAGGCGGGTTTTCCGAAGCGTCCGGCGCGCTCGCGCAGGTCGGCGGCGCGGGCGTTGAGTCCGGCCCGGCTGAGCAGGGCGAGGTTGCGCCCGGCCAGGGCGACCGCCTCGGGGTCGAGGTCGGTGGCCAGCACCGAGGCGATGCGGGAGCGGTGCAGCAGCGCCGTCACGGTCAGCAGGTAGCCGCTGCCGCAGCACGGATCCCACAGCGCGGCCGGCTCGTCTCCGCCGCGCAGGGCCAGGGCGCGCTGGAAGATCTCGCTGGCCAGCCGGACGGGAAAGGCGGGGAACCCGGGCGCGGAGTGCAGCACCGAGCCGCTGGCCAGGTCCTGGTGGTCGCGGGGCTCGACGGCGTGGCGGTAGGTCATGCGGGGCCGCTCGTGGCCGCGCGGCGCTGGCGGGCGGCCTCGTACAGGGTGACGGTGGCCGCGCTGGCGGCGTTGAGCGAGCTGGCCGAGCCGGCCATGGGGATGCGGGCCATGACGTCGCAGGACTGCCGCCATGCGGCGCTCATGCCGGTGGTCTCGTTGCCGATGACCAGCAGGGTCGGGCCGGTCAGGTCGAGCTCGGAGATGTCGCGGTCGCCTTTTTCGTCGGTGCCGACGACCGTCAGCGGCACCCCCTGGGCGCGCAGGCCGTCCACCCAGGCGAGGACCTCGCGGTGTGAGGGGCAGCGCACCACCGGCAACGCCAGCAGCGAGCCGGTCGAGGCGCGCACCGAGCGGGGGTCGTAGGGGTCGGCGGCGTGGCCGGTGACGATGAGGCCGGTGCCGCCGAAGGCGTCCAGCGAGCGGGCCATGGTGCCGATGTTGCCGGGCATGTTGGGCCGGTCGAACACCGCGCCCAGAAACCGCGGCCCTGCCTGGATGCGGGACAGGTCGTCCTCGGGCAGCTCGGCGACCGCGACCAGCTCGGGCACGTCCTCGTCTTTCTCGCCGAGCTGCCGCAGCAGGTCGGGGGCGAGGGCCACGGGCTCGGCCCCGGAGACCTCCAGCATCTGCCGGGCCCAGCTCGACAGCGTGCGCTCGGCGTCGTAGAGCATGGCCCGGATGGGGTGGCCGAACTCCACTGCGAGGCTGATCGGGCGTACGCCCTGGACGATGAACTCCTTGGCGCGCTGCCGCTTGGTGCGGTTGCCCAGCAGGGCCTGCCACTGCTGGAAGCGGGCGTTGGCCCGCGTGATGCGCATGTGCGCCGTTGCCGGTCGCCCCCGATGAATCACGCCGTACAGGATAGGAGGGGATCGGCCGGTGACCACAATCGAATAACGGGCCTCACCGCAGGAGGGCGCGCAGCTCGTCGAGCACGTCCTTGATGATGACGGTGAGCGGGCGCTGCTCGCCGTCGGCGATCCAGCGCAGGAACGCGACCTCGAACGCGGCGATGCCCGAGCGCGCGGCCAGCGTGGCCGTGGGCGCGGCGACGCCGCGTGCGGCCATGGCCTCGGCGATCGTGGCGGCCAGTATCGACAGCTTGTGCTGCTCGCGTTCCTGCAGGGCGGGGTTGCGGTCGATGACCTGCTGGCGGGTACGTGACCAGGGGCGGCGCTCGTCGGAGAAGGCCGAGGTGATCGCCTGCAGGGCGGAGGTGAGCACCTCCATCGGCGTGGCCTGCTCGGGCGCGGCGTTCACGCCCTGGAGGGCGGCCTTGACCAGGTGGTCCTGGCCGCGGAAGAGGACCTCGCGCTTGTCCTTGAAGTGGCGGAAGAAGGTGCGCTCGGTCAGCCCGACCGCTTGGGCGATCTCCGCGGCGGTCGTCTCCTCGTAGCCGCGGGTGGCGAACAGCTCTAGGGCCGCCTGCTGCAGCCGATCGGGGGCTCCGGGTTCCCAACGCACCATGGCCTCGAGTCTAGTGATGACAGCAACTGACATGCGAGCTACGCTATGTCAGCGACTGACGTTAGTTGCTGTCATCACTTGGAATCCGCCCCGGAAGGGGCGCGTGAGGAGATCCCGCCATGCACGTGTTCGTCACCGGAGCCTCCGGATGGATCGGCTCCGCCGTCGTCGACGACCTGCTCGCCGCCGGCCACAAGGTCACCGGCCTGGCCCGCTCCGACGCCTCCGCCGCCAAACTGGAGGCCAAGGGCGCCGCCGTCCACCGCGGCGACCTCGACGACCTGGCCGGCATCCGCGCCGCCGCCTCGACGGCCGAGGCCGTCATCCACCTGGCCAACAAGCACAACTGGGACGACCTGGCCGGCACCAACGCCGCCGAACGCGCCGCCGTCCAGGCCATCGGCGACGCCCTCGCCGGCAGCGACCGGCCGTTCCTGCTCGCCTCCGGCATCGCCGGTTTCGGCGAGGCGATCGTCACCGAGGCCGCCCCCTCGCCCTTCCACGGCCCCGACGCCCCGCGCGGCGGCAGCGAGAACCTCGCCCTGTCGTACGCCGAGCGCGGCGTGCGCGCCGTCGCCCTGCGCTTCCCGCCCACCGTGCACGGCACCGACGACCACGGCTTCATCTCCGTCATCGCCGGGATCGCCCGCGACAAGGGCGCCTCCGGCTACCCCGGCGACGGCGCCAACCGCTGGTCGGCCGTGCACATCTCCGACGCCGCCCGCCTGGTCACCCTCGCCCTCGACAAGGCGCCCGCGGGCAGCCGCGTGCACGCCGTCGCCGAGCAGGGCGTGCCGACCCGCGAGATCGCCGAGGCCATCGGCCGGGTGTTCGGCCTGCCCACCGCCTCGATCGACCCCGCCGAGGTGGCCGGCCACTTCGGCTGGATCGGGCACTTCTTCTCCTCCGGCTGCCACGCGAGCAGCACGGTCACCCAGGAGCTGCTCGGCTGGAAGCCCACCGGGCCCACCCTCATCGCCGACATCGAAGCCGGCGCCTACGGTCGCCGCTGACCCTCTTCGCGAGGGGTCAGGTGCGGCGGCGGAACACGACGCAGGCCCTCGCGTCAGGCCGGGCGGCGGAGCACCACGTACGCCGCCCCGACCGGCGCCGCCGGCACCAGGCACGCGGGCGCCCAGCGTCGCCGCCCCGGCACCGGGCACGCTGCGCGGACGAGAGGCCGGACGCCCCGACCTGGGGTGCGGCGACGAGGTCGCGGAGGTGGCCCTGTCCGTTACCACGGAGGTGGCCCCGTCCAGAATCGGGGTGGCGTGTCTCAGCCCGGTCTGGCCCACTGCGACGGCCGAAACGCCGAGTCGGCTCGCCGAGTCGGCTCGCCCGTGCCGCCGGCTGCCCGGCGCTCACCAGCGGCACCGGCAGCGGCATCGCGACGCGGGTGTGCCGGGTGGCCGCACCCAGCGCCACCCCGGCCGCCTGCGCCGCACCGACCGGCCGAACGGCACCGCGCCGCGGCTCTCGTAGTACGGCCACGCCATCACCGCACCCCCAACCTGCGATGGCAGCCAAGCCACCACCCCGGCCCGCACGGCCGTCACCGAACCCCGACCCCCGGTGGCAGCCAGGCCACCGCTCTGGGCCGGCACGGTCACCGCCGGCGCTGTGCCTCCCGCTCGCTCGGCTTCTGGTCGCCGGCCATCTCGCCCTCCCATCACCCCGCGCAGTCGGGTGAGGGGCCGGAACGGTCGAGTGAGAGGCCGGAACAGTCGGGGACAGGCCGGAACGGTTCACGCCCCTTCCTTGACCAGCCATGCCGGGAGCGGGTTGGGATCCGTGCCGGCCGGATCATGAGCCGTCCGGTGCTCCCTGGCGGGCGGCGGCTTCCGAGGGGGCGTCCGGGGCGCTCTCGCGGGCGGCAGCGTCCGAGGCGGCGTCCGGGGCGTCCTGGCGGGTCGCGGCCGGTCTGACGGCCCAGAGGCCCGCGCCGTACATGGCCAGGCCGAGCAGCATGAAGCCGCCGGCCACCGGATAGCGCAGCCCCTCCGGCATGTACGTGGCCAGGAACCAGGTGTGGCGCAGCATGTCGTTGGCCACGAAGACGGCGGCCACGATGCCCTGCGGCACCAGCGGGATCGCGCCGAAGCCGAAGCAGTACCAGGCGACGGTCTTGCGGCGCCGCGACAGCCGGTCGAAGCGGGAGGTCACGGTCGTCTCCGGCTTGCGGCCGGTCCGCATGACGTCCAGCAGCTCCGGCCCGCGCGAGCGCAGCCGCCGCTCGGCCAGCAGGCCGAACCACCACCAGCACGCGGCCCCGCTCACCACGCCGGCCGCGACGCCGGCCCAGCCCCACAAGAGCGCCGCCAGCGCCGCGGGCGCGCCGGTGAGGATGACCAGGACGAGCATCAGGTAGGCGAGCCCGGTCAGGCCGCCGTCGTCCTCGCTGGTGCGCAGCGGGTTGCCGGCGCGGCGGTGCGGATCGGTGCCGGGCACCAGCAGGTGCACCGACACCCACGGCACCAGCCCGGCCGCGCCGCCCAGCAGCGCGGCCGTCAACGCCAGCACCAGCGGCCACGGCCCGCCCGTCACGGCCGTGCACGCCACGGCGAGGACGATCGCCACCGGCGCGTGCGCCGCCAGCCAGGCGAGCTGGCGGCCGCGCACGTCGCTCGTGCCGGGCATCATCAACGTCAGCCACAGCGCGGTGCCGTCGAAACCGTAGACGTTGGCGCTCATCGCCGCCGCCATCACGATGAAGATCGGGCCCGTGTACGGCAGCATGCCGTTCCAGCCGAGCAGCAGCGGGCTGGTGGTGAAGCAGGCGGCATACGCCAGGGCGAAGGTGAGCTGATGGTTGCGTACGAGGTCGCGTGACCAGGTGCGCAGCTCTTTGGCGACGATCGCGCCGTTGGCGGTGGCGGCGGTCATCGGCCGCCTGGCCCGGCCGGAGCGGCGGGTGGTGCCGGAGCGTTCGCCGAGCAGCGCCGCCCACACCGCCAGCAGGAGCACCACCAGGGCGGCCAGCGCCGCCAGCGCCCACCACCGGCCCTGCACGGCCAGCAGTCCCCAGCCGGAGGGCAGGTAGTACACCACGGCGGGCACGCCGGTCTGCTCGAAGGCCACCAGGAACACCCAGATCTGCGCGAGCCCGGCCAGGAGCGCGCCGTTCAGCAGGCCGGAGGCGACCGCACCGGGCCGGGTGCGTACGGCCAGGCCGACCAGCGCCACCGCCACCTTCGACAGCAGCACGAACACGGCCAGCTGCAGCACCATCGCCGGCACCGCCACCAGCGCGGCCGCCGCGCCCTGCCGCGCCCCCGCCACCACGAGCCCGCCCAGCGCGACCAGGCTGGCCAGCGGCGCCAGACCCACGAAGGCGGCCACCAGCAGGCCGCCCGCCAGGCGGCGCGGCGGCAGGCCGAGCAGCGCGAAGTACTCCGGGCGCAGTGTCTCGTCGCCGCCGCCCATGAAGATCGGGCCGAGGACCCAGCCCAGCAGCCACACCGCGTACGCGGCGGCCAGCAGGTCGAGGTCGGTGAAGGCCAGATAGAGCGTGGCCGCCGCGCACAGCAGGCCGAGCGTCGCGCCCGTGCCGGCCGTCTGCGCCCGCCTGCCGTGCAGGGCGTGCCGCAGCAGCGCGATCTTCATCCGGGCCATGGTCAGCTCGACAGCCACGACAACTCCTTGATGCCGTCGTCCGGGTCGCCGACGAGCTCGACGAAGGCGTCCTCCAGCGAGCGGGCGCCGCGTACCTCCTGCAGCGTGCCGGCCGCCGCCACGCGCCCCTTGTCGATCACGGCGACGCGGTCGCACAGCTGCTCGACCAGCGCCATCACGTGGCTGGACAGCACGATCGAGCCGCCGCCGGCCACGAAGCCGCGCAGGATCGTCTTGATCGTGGCGGCCGAGACCGGGTCGACGGCCTCGAACGGCTCATCCAGCGCCAGCAGGCGGGGCGCGTGCAGCAGCGCGGTGGCCAGCCCGATCTTCTTGCGCATGCCGGTCGAGTACTCGATGACGAGCGTCTTGTCGGCGCCGTCCAGCTCCAGCACGCCCAGCAGGTCGTCGGTCCTTTGCGCCACCACGTCCTTGTCCAGCCCGCGCAGCAGGCCGAGATAGGTGAGCACTTCCCGTCCGGTGAGCCGTTCGGGCATGGCCAGCCCGTCGGGCAGCACCCCGACCAGCGTCTTGGCGCGTTCGGGCGCGGACCAGACGTCCTGGCCGAAGATGCGCGCGGTGCCCGCGTCGGGGCGCAGCAGGCCGACCGCCATGGACAGGGTGGTGGTCTTGCCCGCGCCGTTCTGGCCGACGAGCCCGAAGAACGAGCCCGGCGGGACGGTGAGGTGGATGCCGTCGACGGCGAGGGTGTCGCCGAAGCGCTTGGTCAGCTCGTCGATCTCGAGAGCCGGCGTCATAAGGAAATCTCCGGGGGCGAGGGGAACGCGACCCGCTTCAGGCCACGTGCTGGACTCGGCCATCGACGCCCGCCGGCGGCCCGGGGCATCGCAAGCGCACGTGATGCCCGCGCGTCCTTCTCTCTTCGCGAACGCGCAGTCACCCGATGGCACCAACAGGATCTTATGCGGTCGAACCCGGCGAACTCGATGACGTTCCGGCCGCCAACCCTCCCCGGCGACCCGTTTCCGGAGCGGATGAAAGCGGCGGCAGGGATCGGACCATACCCACTGACAACCGACCCACCTCGACGTCGCACCATGAATGAGCCCGTGCAGGCTCGTCGGTGCGCGGGCCTGTCCCTTCGGACATTCGGCCGAAGGGACGGGCCGGGATCCGCCATTGGGCCGATGCGCACGGCCAGCCGCTGGCCGCAGGATCAGGCTCCATGTCCCCTTTTGAACGGCCCCGCATCGCGGCGCTCGACGTCGTGCGCGGTTTCGCGTTGTGCGGCGTGTTGCTGGCCAACGTGCAGCCGATCGCCGCCGCCGGCGCCCCGCCCGTCGCACCGCCGCAGGACGGCATCTCCTGGCACGGCCTGCTCGTCGACCAGCGTTTCTACCCGATCTTCTCGGTGCTGTTCGGCATCGGGTTCGCGCTGCTGTTGCGCTCGGCGGGGGAGCGGGCCGCCCGGCCCCGGCTCGTGCTGCTGCGCCGGCTGCTGGCGCTGCTGGCGATCGGCCTGGCCCACCACTTCCTGCTGTGGCAGGGTGACATCCTCGCCGTCTACGCCGTGGCCGGGCTCGTGGTGCTGCTGCCGTCCACCTGGCTGCCCGCCAAAGCGGTGGCCTGGCTGGCGGCGGCGTTCCTGCTCGCGGCGCTCGCCCTGGGCGGCGGGCCGTTCGCGGTCGTGCCCGGCCTGTTCCTGCTCGGCGCGGCGCTCACCCGGTACGGCGTCATCGACCGCATCGAGGACTCCGCCCGCCTCCCCGCGCTGATCGGCCTGACCTGTGCCGCGCTGGCGGTGCCCGTGGGCGCGCTGCAGGCCCAGCAGGTGCAGCCCGGTCTGACCATGCCGCTGGGCGGGCTGCTGATCGCGGGCGCGTACATCTGCCTGCTGCTCATCCTGCTCCGGACCCCGCTGCGGCCGGTGTTGCAGGCCGTCTTCGCGCCGTTGGGGCGGATGGCGCTGACCAACTACCTGACCGCCACCGTCCTCGTGCTGGCCGTCGCGCCCGTGATGGACGGGCCGCCGCACGCCTGGCCCACCGTCGCGGTGCTCGCGATCACGGGCGGCATCCTGCTCGTGCAGTGGTGCTGGTCGGTGCTGTGGCTGCGCCGCTTCCGCCAGGGGCCGCTGGAGTGGGTGTGGCGCTGGGCCACGTGGGCCCGCCGCCCCGCGCTCGCCGCGTGAGCAGAGCACGCGCCTGCGGGTTCGGCCATCGTCGCTTGGACGTCTCCGGCGCGCTCACCGCGCGCCCCGGCCTATCCGGCCTTGCCGGCCAACGGCGGCGGGCGGCGCGTGAGGCGGCCGCCGGGCAGCAGCGGGGCTTCGCCCAGGAGCCAGTCGGCGAGGTGGTCGCGTTCGACGACGATGAGCGGATCCCGCGCGCCCTGAGCCTCCTGGCGGGCCTGCCGGGTGAGCCGGCTGGAGGTGATCAGCACGCCGGTGTGACCGGCGAAGGAGTTGGCCAGCGCTCCCAGGAACTCGCGCACCTCGGCCGCGCCCACCGGACGGCTGTAGCGCTTGCACTGGACGGCCAGGCGGCCCGGCCCGGGAGCGACGGCGACGATGTCGACCCCGCCGTCGCCGGCGCCGCCGCGCTCGCGGACCTGCCGGAACCCGTCGGCCCGCATCCGCTCGGCCACCAGATGCTCGAACGCGCTGCCCGAGAGGCGATCGATGCGCTCCAGCTCGGCGTTGGCGGCCAGGAAACGCCGCCGTCCCGCCTCGATCACGCGTCGCCGCAGCAGCAGCGCTGCGGCCAGCAGCAGCACGAGCAGGCCGCCTGCCGCAGCCGCCCAGCCGGGATGCTCGGCGGCGAACCACACGGCCGCGACGCCGATCGCGCCCGCCGCCACGATCGGCGTCTGCCGCCTGCTCCGCTTGGATCCCCTCGCCATGGCGCCTCCTCACGGTGTCCAAGGCGATGGTGCACGGCGGGACCGACAAAAACGGCCGTTCGAGCGGTCAGCGCCAGCCGAGCTCCGGGGCGACGTACTTCAGGACCGAGGAGATCAGGTGGGCGTTGTAGTCCACGCCGAGCTGGCTGGGCACCGTCAGCAGGAGCGTGTCGGCGGCGGCGATAGCCTCGTCGGCGGCCAGCTCCTTGACCAGCACCTCGGGCTCGGCGGCGTACGTGCGGCCGAAGATGGCCCTGGTGGTGGCGTCGATGAAGCCGATCTGGTCGGTGCTGGTGCGCTCGTGACCGAAGTAGGCGCGGTCGGTGTCGTTGACGATCGGCATGATCGAGCGGCTCACCGACACGCGGGGCTCGCCCTCGTGCCCGGCCTCCTTCCACGCCTCGCGGTAGGCGGCGATCTGCTCGGCCTGCTGCACGTGGAACGGCTTGCCGTTCTCGTCGTCCTTGAGCGTGGAGCTCATCAGGTGCATGCCGAGCCCGGCGGCCCAGCGTGCGGTGGCGTTGGAGCTGGAGCCCCACCAGATGCGCTTGCGCAGGCCGTCCGAGTGCGGCTCGATGCGCAGCAGGCCCGGCGGGTTGGGGAACATCGGGCGCGGGTTCGGCTCGGCGAAGCCCTCGCCCTCCAGCACCTTGAGGAAGACCTCGGCGTGCCAGGCGCGCCATGTCGGCGTCGCTCTCGCCTTCGGCGGGCGCGTAGCCGAAGTAGCGCCAGCCGTCGATGACCTGCTCGGGTGAGCCGCGGCTGATGCCGAGCTGTCGCCGGCCGCCTGCGATGAGGTCGGCCGCGCCGGCGTCCTCGGCCATGTAGAGGGGGTTCTCGTAGCGCATGTCGATGACGCCCGTGCCGATCTCGATGCGGCTGGTCCGCGCTCCGACGGCGGCCAGCAGCGGGAACGGGCTGGCGAGCTGGCGGGCGAAGTGGTGCACCCGGAAGTAGGCGCCGTCGGCACCGAGCTCCTCGGCGGCCACCGCCAGCTCGATGGACTGCAGCAGGGTGTCGGACGCGCTGCGCGCCTTCGAATAGGGCGACGACGACCAATGCCCGAAGCTCAGGAAACCGATCTTTTTCATGCAGGCTTCAACCTTCCTCCAGTCAAGAACATTCCAGCACGCCAGAGGCTCAGGATCGCGATTTTTGAACGTTCGATCCAGATAGGGTACGGTCAGTGCCATGGCAAGGACCAGGGGGTTCGACACCGAGGCGGTCGTGGCCCGCGCGATGGAGCTGTTCTGGGTGCGCGGATACGAGGCCACCTCCATCCGTGACCTCACCCACCACCTCGGGCTCGGGCAGGGCTCGCTGTACGCCGCGTTCGGCGACAAGGACGGCCTCTACCGGGCCGCGCTGGAGCACTACCGCACCACGTACGCGACCGCCGCCCTGCGCACCCTCGAACGCGAGGGCGACGCCCGCGCGGCCATCCGCGCGCTGCTGCTGGAGCGGGTCCGCATCGCCGCCGAGGGCGGCCGCGGCTGTCTGCTGATCAACGCCGCGACCGAGCGCCTGCCGCAGGACCGGCCGACCCGGCGCATCGTGCGCGACGTACTGGACGCCAACCAAGAGGCGCTGGCCGGCCTGCTGCGGGCGGCGGCCGAGCGCGGCGAGCTGTCGCCGCGGCACGATCCCGAGACGCTCGCGGCCTTCCTGGTGACGTTCCTCAACGGGCTGCTCGTCTCCGCCAAGGTGACGCCGGACGTCCGCGCCCTGGAGCCGCTCGTGGAGGTCGCCGTGGCCGCCATCGAGTGAGCTTTTCCTGCCCGCAATCTGTATCGAACGATCCAGTTACTTATCGGAAGGCTGATCCACGCGATGATGATCGACCACCGCGGCGCCCCCGTACGCACCGGCCGCGCCGCCGCCAACGGAACGAGCCTGCACTACCGCACCGCCGGGTCGGGGTCCGCCGTGGTGCTGCTGCACGGCGTGCCCAAGACCGGCTACCACTGGCGCCACCTGGTGCCGAAGCTGACGCCCCGCTACACCGTCGTCGTGCCGGACCTGCGCGGGCTCGGCGACTCCGCCCGCCCCGCCGGCGGCTACGACTCCGCCACCATGGCCGACGACGTCGCCGCCCTCATGGCCCGCCTCGGCCACGACGCCTACGCCGTGATCGGCGAGGACTGGGGAGCGGTGATCGGCTACCAGCTCGCCGCCCGCCACCGCGACCGCGTCACCTCCCTGGTCTTCGCCGAAGCGCTCTTTCCCGGCTACGGCTTCGAAGACCACGCCGCGCTCACCCCGGAGAACGTCGCAGGCGGCCTGCACCTGTGGCACCTCGGCTTCTACTTCCAGCCCGACGTGCCCGAGATGCTCATCGCCGGGCACGAGCGCGAGCTCATCACGTACATGATCAAGAACGAGCGCAGCCGCCCTGACAGCGCCACCCCCGACGTCATCGAGGAGTACGTGCGCTGCTACTCCATGCCCGGCGGCATCCGCGCGATGCTGTCGATCTATCGGGCCATGCTCGTCGACGCCGAGCAGAACCGGCAGGCGGCGCGGCGCAGACTCGGCATCCCCGTGCTGGCGCTCGGCGGCTCCGCCTTCATCGGCGAGCGCAACGAGACCCAGATGCGGATGTTCGCCGACGACGTCACCGGCCACGTCTTCGACGCCGGGCACGACCTGGCCGAGGAGGTCCCCGACGAGATGGCCGAGGTCGTGCTGCCGTTCCTGGCCGCACACGCCGCCGCGCGGCCGCGCGCAGGAAGCCGCTGAGGGGCCGTGCGGGTGGTGAGCGGTGTCACCGCTGCAGGATCGCCGCGAGCCTGCCCAGCGCCTGCGTGATCTGCCGCGGGCTGAGGTCGAGCACCGTGCGCTGGTGGTCGTACACCTCGGGGGCGAGCGGTGCGAGCAGGATCTCGACCAGGGCGTCGGGGTCCGGGACGGCGGCGGCGACCAACAGGGAGCGCACGTGCGCGCGCCAGAAGCCGTACGCGCCGGTCTCGAAACGCGAGCGGCCCAGCTCCGAGCCGAGCACCAGGTGGGAGTGGCCCTCCAGCAGATCGACCATGGCGGCGTAGAAGGCGGCCAGCCGGTCGGCGGGCGGCGCCCCCGGCCCCAGGGGCGGCTCGCCGCGCAGCAGACGTTCCTGCAGGTCCCGCTCGTGCTCGTCGAGCAGCGCGACGGCAATCGACGCCCGGTCGGGGTAGCGGCGGTAGAGGGTGCCCCGGCCCACGCCGGCTCTCTTGGCGATGTCGTCCATCGTCACCTCGTGCGGCGGCCGCTCGGCGAACAGCTGCGCGGCCGCCTCGAGGATCCGTGCCCGGTTGCGTGCGGCGTCGGCTCTCTCCATGCCACCGATTGTATGTGGACGCGATGTCCGCTTATAGTCAAGTGGACACCGTGTCCGCATAGCTGTGGTGAGGAGAGACCATGCTGCTGCACCTGGACGCCAGCGCCCGCCGCACGTCGTTCTCGCGCAGGCTGTCCCGCCTGTACGCCGAGACCTGGCGCACGGCGCACCCCCAGGCCGGGTACGCCTACCGCGACCTGGCCGCGAACCCCGTACCGCACATCGGCGAGGCGTGGACCGAGATCTGCGACCACATCCTCGAGCGCGAGATCACCGACATCGCGCGCTACCGCGAGGCCGTGCGCACCCCGGCGCAGCGCGCGGCGTGGGCCATCGTGGAGCCGCTGCTGCAGGAGGTGGTCGCGGCCGAGGTGATCCTGATCGGCACGCCGATGTACAACTACTCGATCCCGTCGTCGCTCAAGGCCTGGCTCGACCAGATCACCTTCCCCAAGATGTCCCTGCGCGGGCGCTCGTTCGTGGTGACCAGCGCGCGCGGCGGCGCCTACGGGCCGGGCACGCCGCGCGAGCCCTACGACCACCAGGAGCGCTACCTGCGCGACTTCTTCAAGGGCCACTTCGGCGTGGACGACGTCACCTTCATCCACGCCGAGCTGGCCAACGCCCGCCTCGACCCCGCGCTCGCCCACCTGCGCGAGCAGCACGAGCGGTCGCTGTCGGCGGCGGTGGAGGCCGTGGCCAAGGAGGCGGCCCGATGAGCTGGCTGACCCTGCTGCTGGCCGGGCTCGTCGAGGTGGCCTGGTCGCAGAGCATCAAACCGACGCACAACTTCACCCGGCCGCTGCCCACGCTGATCTGCCTGGCCCTGATGGCCGCCGCCGTCTGGCTGCTGTCGCAGGCCATGAACACGCTGCCGGTCGGCACCGCCTACGCGGTCTTCACCGGCATCGGCGCCATCGGCGCGATCACGCTGGGCATCGTGCTCAACGACGACCCCGTCTCGGTGGGCAGGATCGCCGCGCTCGGCCTCATCGTCGGCGGCATCGTGCTGGCCAGGGTCACCACCTGACACCCGGCCGTGGCCTCGGGACGGCTCCGGCGCCGGGGAGGTCTGCGGCGAGACGGCGAAGGCCGCGCCCTTGTCGGCCTGGGATGTGGGGGAGCGTGTCAGCGCCAGTGCGCGTCGCCGATCAGCGTGGCCTCCGCGCCTCCGTCGGCGAAGATCACCTGCCCGGTGACGAACCGGTTGCCCGCCCCGGCCAGCCAGCAGATCAGCTCGGCCACCCACTCCGGCCGTCCGGGGAAGCCGCCGAACGGCTGCGGCGAGACCGACTCCACCGCGCGGCGCACCTCGTCGTCCTCGATGATGTACGCGGCGGCGGGCGTGTCCACGACGCCGGGCGCGACCGCGTTGAGCGCGATGCCGGACCCCGCCCACTCCGGCGTCGGCGCGGCCCTGCGCACCCAGCGGTTCAGCGCCCGCTTGGCCAGGCCGTAACCGCCGGTGGCGCCGCCGATGCCCGGCTCGGCGCGCATGAGGGCGAGCGCGGCTTCCTCGTCGCCGTCCAGGCACGCCTTGATGACCCGTGCGTCGGCGGGTTCCAGCGAGGAGGTCGACGATACGGCCACGGCGCGGGGCGCGCCGCTGCGCGCCAGCAGCGGGCGCAGCCCTTCGAGGGTGGCGACCGCGCCGAAGAAGTTCGTCTCCAGCATCCCCGTCTTGCCGCCGCCCGCCACGGCGAGCACCGCGTCGATGGGGCCGTGCCCGGCCACCTGCTCGACCAGCGACCGCCGCCCCTCAGGGGTGGACAGGTCTGCCTGGACGTCGGCGCCGGCGAGGTCGCAGCCGATGACCGTGCCGCCGCGCTCGCGGAGCATGGCCGCGGTCGCCGCGCCGATACCCGAGGCCGAGCCGGTCACCACGTAGGTGCGCCCGGCGTGGTCGGTGCTGCTCATCGCTCGTCCCCTCCCGTTCGCCGCGGTACCTCGCGGGTGCTGCGGTCGAAGTGCTCCACCAGCTCCTCGGCGCAGAGCTCGGGATCGACGCCGGCCGCGATGAGCGGGGCCACGGCGTCGATCGAGGCCCGCAGCGCCGCCGCCATGATCCGCTCGTCGAACGGGCGGAAGTCGCCGGCGCGCTGCCCCTCGTCGAGCAGGCGGGCCAGCCGCTCGCGCGAGTCGATGTCGTAGCGCTCGTAGTCGCGCAGTCCGCCGTTGATGAGGATCTGCCGCAGCGCCGCCACCTCGCGCGGGTGCTCGGCGATGAACCGCACGTTCGCCCGGATGACGGCCGCGAGCAGCTCGCGCGGGCCGGTCACGCCGCTGAGCGCGGCCTGCATGTACTGCTCGCTGTCGGCGACGATCTGCTCGGCCACGGCCGCGAACAGCTCGTCCTTGCCGGAGAAGTGGTAGGTGATCAGCCGCTTGCTGCTGAGCCCGGCCTCGGTGCGGATGGCCTCGAACGTCGTGGCCTGGTAGCCGCGCTCGGCCAGCAGGGCGATGGCGGTGCGGGTGATCTGCTCCCTGCGGGCCGCCGTCGCCGCCTCGCGCGTGGTCACGGCGCATCCCCTTCGTTATCCATGTGGATAAACATTATCCGTACGGATAATGTTCGTCAAACGGGCGGGCAGTCCCCGGGATCCACGCGCGGCTCGGCGCCGGCGACCGTGATGTCCTGGGCGGCGCCCGGCAGCATGGCCGCCACCGTGCACACGATCTGCCCGACGGCCCGCTCCGGCAGCTCGCCGGGCGGGCCCGACGGGATGATCACCAGGCGGCCGCCCTGCTCGGAGGCCACCGTGAACGGTTCCGCCTCGCGCGGCACGTCCGAGGTGTAGCCCTGCTGCCGTTCCTGCGCCGTCGGCCCGGCCGCCAGCAGCGCCAGCGCGTCCGCCGGGTACAACCGGCCGCGCGGGCGCGGCACCGGATGCAGCCTGCCGTCCTTGATCAAGTAGATGGCGGTCGCCCTGGCCGAGGCGACGGGGCCGCTCGGCGGCGGGCCGACCGGGATCACGTCGCTCGGCCGCACCCCGCAGCCCGCCACCACGACCAGCGCCAGCCCCACACCCACCAGAGCCCGCCAGGCCCGCCCCGCGCTCATGAGGAGCCCCCGTCCGCGTCGCGGGGCGCGGGGGAGGCGTCCCGGCGCGGGGCGCCCGGCTGGGACGGGGTGCTTCCATCCTGAGGGGTGCTTGCATCCTGAGCGGAAAGCGCGGGCGCGGCGGCCGTGTCCGGGGCGCCCGGCGGTGGCGCGCTGTTCTGGTCCTGGGTGCGGGGGAGGCGGAGGGTGAAGACGGCGCCGCCGTCCGGCGCGTTGGCGACGGTCAGGTCGCCCCCGTGCAGGCGGGCGTTCTCCCGGGCGATGGCCAGGCCGAGACCGCTGCCCTCGGACCTCGCCCGGGCCGCGCTTGCCTTGTAGAAGCGGTCGAACACGTGCGGCAGCACCTCCTCATCCAGGCCGGGACCGTGGTCGCGGACGTCGACGGTGATCGAGTCGCCGTCGGCGGACAGGCGTACCGACACCGGAGGCTCGCCGTGCCGCAGGGCGTTGCCGACCAGGTTGGCGAGGACGACGTCCACCCGGCGCGGATCCAGCCGCGCGCTCACCCCGGCGGGCAGCTCGGTCTCCACCGCCTCCGACCAGCCCCGCGTCCGCAGCGTCGCGCGGACCAGCTCGGCCACGTCCACGTCGTTCACAGCGAGCGCCGCCACACCGGAGTCGAACCGGCTGATCTCGATGAGGTCGTTGACGAGCTGGGTCAGGTTGAGCGTCTCCTGGCTGACCAGCCGCGCCGCCCGTCCGGCGGGCTCGGGCAGGTCGGCCGCCTCCTCGTCCAGCACGTCGGCGACCGCCGCCAGCGCGGCGAGCGGGGTGCGCAGCTCGTGGGAGACGTCGGCCACGAACCGGCGTGCGTCGGCCTCCATCGCACGCAGCTGCGCGACGTGCCGTTCCAGCTCGGCGGCGGTGTCGTTGAACGTCCGGGCCACGTCGGCCAGCTCGTCGGAGCCGCGTACCTCGATCCTGGTGTGCAGCCGGCCCTCGCCCAGCAGCCGCGCCGCCCGCCCCAGCTCGCGCACCGGACGCAGGACCCCACGGGTGGCCGCCAGGCCGAGGAGCACCGCGAACACCAGCGCCGCGCCTCCGTACAGCCAGGCCCACAGCGCGAGCTCGTCGATGCTGCGCTGCTCGGGCAGCAGGCTGTGCACGGTGTAGACCTCGATGCCGGAGTTGCGGGTCGTGCCGTCCGGCTCGGCGATCATCAGCGGCGCGCCGATGATGAGGACGGGCAGGTCCTGCCAGGTCACGCGCTGCCAGGCCATGGTGCCGCCGGCGACGGTCTCGCGCAGCCTCGGGGGGATGGCGGCCCTGTCCAGGTCCGGCGTGAGCGGGGGACGGCCGGGCCGCCACTGTCCCGGCGGGCGGGCGGGACGGCCCGGCGCGCGCCGCCCGCGGAAGAACGCGACCGCCGTGGAGTTGGTGTCGTTCAGGCCGGCGGCGATCCTTTCGAGCTCGTCCTGGCCCGGCGTGTCGGTGCGCAGCGGATACAGCGCCGCCAGCCGCTCGCGCATCGCCTCCACCGCGGCGTCCTGGGCCCGCTGCAGGATCTCGTTGCGCGCCTTGCCGTAGGAGACGCCGGCCACCGCCGCCGCCGTGACCACGCACAGCAGCACGAACGCCGACAGCAGCCTGCCGCGCAACCCCAGGGACGCCGCCGGAGGCTTCACACCGGCCCGAACCGGTAGCCGAACCCGCGGACCGTCTGCACGTAGACGGGCGATGCCGAGTCGTCCTCGATCTTGGCGCGCAGCCGCTGCACGCACGCGTCCACCAGCCGCGAGTCGCCGAAGTAGCCGTGCTCCCACACCGACTCCAGCAGCTGCTGGCGGGTGTGCACCCGGCCGGGCGTGCCGGACAGCTCCAGCAGCATGCGCAGCTCGGTCGGGGCGAGACTGACCGGCTCGCCCCGCTTGGTGACCACCAGGCTCGCCCGGTCGATGGTCAGATCGCGGTAGTGCTCCAGCTCCGCCTGTTCGCGGCCGACGCGCCGCAGCACCGCCCGCATGCGGGCCTCCAGCACCCGGGGCTGCACCGGCTTGACCACGTAGTCGTCAGCGCCCGCCTCCAGCCCGGCCACCACGTCGAAGTCGTCGCCGCGCGCGGTCAGCATGATGATCGGCACGTCGCCGGCGGCGCGGATGCGGCGGCACACCTCGAAACCGTCGATGCCGGGCAGCATCAAGTCGAGCACGACGACGTCGGGCGGGTCCGCGCGCAGCTGCTCGAGCCCCTGCTCGCCGGACTCCACCGCGCGCACGCGGTGGCCGTGGCGGCTCAGGGCCAGCTCCAGGCCCTCGCGCACGGCGGGATCATCCTCGATCAACAACACTCGCGATACGCCGCCGAGTTTCACTGGCTCGCTCCGTCACATCACACCTGCCGGTCAACCGCTCCACTATCGGCCGGCCGTGTCCGCATGCGGTGCCCGCAATGTCATGGTCGTGTCACGATCGAGCCGTCGACGAACCATGACATACGGCGCACAGCGCGCGCACATTCGCCGCCCATGGTAAGTCGCCATGGACGAACCACACACCATTCCACCCAGGCTGCGCGACCGGGTGTACGCCCTGGTCACGATGGTGCTGGCGGTGCTGCTGCTGCCGGTGGCCTTCGCCCGCCGTCCCGGCCGGGCCCGGGAGCTGGCCTGTACCTGGGCCCTGGGGCTGCGCTTTCCCGCCGAGGACCTGACGGGGCTCACCGACGGTGCCAGGGCGGCGTTCACGGCGGCGCGCACCGAGGCGCTGTGGCGGCACGGCCGGCTCATCGGCCTGACGTCCGGATACCGTGACCCGGCCACGCAGCAGCGGTTATTCGACGAGGAGGCACGCCGCTGCGGCTCCCCGGCCGTCGCGCGCATGCTGGTGCTGCCGCCGGAGGAGTCACGCCACGTCCAGGGCGTCGCCCTCGACATCCGCCCGCGCGAGGGCGCACGCTGGCTGGAGGAGCACGGCGCCCGCTACGACCTCTACCGCATCTACGACAACGAGTGGTGGCACTTCGAGTACCGCCCGGAGGCCGGCGGCGTCCCGCCGCGCCGCCTGCCGCACTCGGGCGTGCCCCAGGCCACGGCCGACGATCACCCAGGGGCGTCCCGATAGGGTGAGCGGCATGCCGTTGCAACTCCCTCAGGTGAACCTCAAGGCGCGCGACGAGGTCGAGCTCGGCCGCTTCTGGGCCGGCGCGCTCGGCTGGGAGATGGACAGCGAGGCCCCCGGGGTGACGAACCTCACGCCGGCGGGCTTCCCCTGGCCGGACCCCTCCGCCGTCTGCATCGACCTCGTCCGGGTCCCCGACCCCGAGACGGTGCGCTACCGCGTCCACCTCGATCTGGCCACCACCTCCGCCGAGCACCAGGCCGAGCTGGTCGCCCGCCTGACGGAGCTCGGCGCGACCCCCGCCGACATCGGGCAGGGCGACGTGCCGTGGACGGTGATGGCCGACCCGGAAGGCAACGTCTTCTGCGTCCTGGAGCCGCGCGAGATCTACCGCGACACCGGGCCGATCGCCGCCGTGGTCGTCGACTGCGCCGACCCCGGGGCCATGGCCGGCTTCTGGGGCGAGGCGCTCGACTGGACCGTGCACGAGGTGACCGGCGACCACGCCAGGCTGCGCTCGTCCCAGGGCGTCGGGCCGTACCTGGAGTTGATCCGGGTCTCCGGCGAGCCGGCGGTGTGGCACCGCTTCCACCTCGACGTGCTGCCCGACCCGGCCGACGACAAGCCGGCGCAGGTGGCCCGGCTGCAGGAGCTCGGCGCGCGCTTCGCCGACGTGGGGCAGGGCGAGGTGTCGTGGACGGTGATGGCCGACATCGAGGGCAACGAGTTCTGCGTGCTCGGCCGCTCCACCTCCTGAGGAGATCATGAGGAGCGGAGCCTGGCCGCCTGCCGGATGAGGTGGTCGCGCTCGGGCAGGCTCGGCGCCGACCGGGCGGCCTCGGCGTACAGCCGGGCCGCCGTCTCCCGGTCGCCGTCACGTTCGTGCAGGTACGCCGCGACGGCGGCGTACCTGGGCAGGGCGGGGTCCAGCTCCGCCAAAGCGGCCAGACCGGCGCGCGGCCCGTCGGCCTCCCCGACCGCGACGGCCCGGTTGAGCCGGGCCACCGGGCTGCCGGTGAGGCGGACCAGCTCGTCGTACCACTCGACGATCTGCACCCAGTCGGTCTCCTCGGCCGTCTGCGCGTCGGCGTGCAGCGCGGCGATGGCCGCCTGCGCCTGGTACTCGCCCAGCCGGTCTCGGGCCAGCGCCGCCTGCAGCACCTTCACGCCCTCGGCGATCATGCGGGTGTCCCACAGGCTGCGGTCCTGCTCGGCGAGGGGGATGAGCCGGCCGTCGGGGCCGGTCCTGGCCGCGCGCCGCGCGTGGTGCAGCAGCATGAGCGCGAGCAGGCCCGCCACCTCCTCGTGGTCGATCATCGCGGCGAGCTGCCGGGTGAGCCTGATCGCCTCCTCGGCGAGGTCCACGTCGCCGGAGTAGCCCTCGTTGAAGACCAGGTAGAGCACGCGCAGCACGGTGGCGACGTCGCCCGGCCGGTCGAAGCGGACGTTCGCGACGGTCCGCTTGGCCCTGCTGATGCGCTGCGCCATCGTCGCCTCCGGCACCATGTACGCCTGCGCGATCTGCCGCGTGGTCAGCCCGCCGACCGCGCGCAGCGTGAGCGCCACGGCCGAGGACGGCGACAGCGACGGATGCGCGCACAGGAAGTACAGCCACAGCGTGTCGTCCACCGCCGTGCCGGGGCCGGGCGGCGGCTCGGCCCCGGCACGCGCCTCGCGGTCGCGGCGCGCGGTGTCGGCGCGGGCGGCGTCGAGGAACTTGCGCCAGGCCACGGTGACCAGCCAGCCCTGCGGGTCGCGCGGCGGGCCGTCCCGCCAGCCGCGCACGGCCTCGACCAGCGCCTCCTGTACGGCGTCCTCGGCCGCCGCGAAATCCGCTCCGCGACGGACGAGGACGCCGATCACGACGGGGGTGAGGCTGCGCAGCAGGGCCTCGTCCACCATGCGGCTACTCCGTGATGGTCTCGGGCTCGTGGAGGAACGGCCGCACCTCCAGCCATTCGTGGATCGGCTCGCCGCCCGCGCCCGGCGCCGCCGACAGCTCGGCGGCCAGCTCCAGCGCCCGCTCCTGGCTGTCGACGTCGATCACCATCCAGCCGGCGATCAGGTCCTTGGTCTCGGGGAACGGGCCGTCGGTGACCGGCGGCCGGCCCTCGCCGCCGTATCGGACCCACATGCCCTCCGGAGCGAGCGCCTGGGCGTCGACGAACTCGCCGGTGTCCTCCAGCCGCTTGGCGAAGTCGCGCATGTACTGGATGTGCGCCGAGACCTCCTCCGGCGTCCACTGGTCCATCGGCACGTCGTTGACCGGCGCGGGCGCGCCCCGGTAGTGCTTGAGCAGCAGGTACTTGGCCATCGCGTTCTCCTTCGTACGGTCGGTCGTCATCGCGGTGTTCATGCCGGGGACGGAGCCGCCGCCGCGTTCTCGACATCTTCGCCGCGACTTTTTTGAAGGGCGCGATCAGGCCCTGGATCGCAGCCGCCGCCACCACGGCGGCCCGGAGACGCGGGCGGCCGTCCCGTGCGGCGGCTCGCCCGTGCGCGCGTACGCGAAGAACGCCGCGAGATCGTGCGCGGGGCCCTGGCCGATGCGCTTGGCGACCTTGTTGTGCGGGTAGCCGCGCAGCCCGTCGGGGCTCTCCACCGCGGCGGCCCGCTGATCGGTGCAGTACACCCACGACCAGCCGCAGTTCCTGACGATCATCTCGCCCAGGTACGCGCCCGCACCCATGATCACCTCGTGCGCGTCCTCGGGAGCCGGCTTGGTGGCCACGAACGCGGCGCAGTAGTTGTCGAGGTGATGCAGGAACGCCGGGTCCCAGTCGAGCGCGAACCCCTCGGCCCGCGCCCGCTCCACGAAGCCGTCGGCCAGGACGCGCATGTGCTCGGCGGTCTCGGCATCGCTGGGCGGCTCGCGCCGCGGCCCCCTGCCCAGCAGCCGGCCCAGCGTCATGGCAGCTCCTCGCGCAGGAGGGCGCGGGCGAACGGCTCCCCGGCGGCCCGCGCGTACGCCTGGCGCTCGCGTACCTCGGCGAGCGTGCGCGGCCGGTAGCCGGGACCGTCGCCGCACCCCATGGGGAACCGGATCCCGGCGTGCAGCAGCACCGACAGCACCCGCCAGCCCTCGACGTCGCGCCGGGCCGGCGCCGCAAAGGCGGATCCGACGTGGATCAGCGGCCCGGCGCACCCCGGGCACACCCGGTCACCCTCGCCCCTGGCGAGGTGGGGCTGCTTGTACGAGGCGCGGCACGGCAAGCAGACGAACGACGTCTTCCCATGACCCATGCGCCTACCTTAGGCCCTTGATCGACTCAGGTCGCGGTCATGCGGGGTGGGTCTCGGGCAGGACGGCGTCCACGGCGTGACGAACGGCGCGCGGCCGGGCCCGGCCCCGCGTAGCCGCTACGTGTCCGTGGCACAGACGTCACACGTACGGCGCCTCAGTGCTGACGCGCGCCGCATCACCGGTGGCCAGGCGGGTGAGGAGCTTCAGGGCGGCCGCGTCGGGGGAGCCCGGGGCGGCGGTGAAGACCGCCAGGCGCCGGCCGTCGTCCTGGGGCAGCTCCATCAGCTCGTCATTCAGCGTCATCGACGCCCACCAGCGGGTGACGGAAGGCGCGCGTGGGCGGGATGCAGGCGGGTACGTGGTGAGCCGCCCACAGCGCGGCGAACTCCGCGCTGTTCAAGGTCAGCTCGCCGATCAGCTCGGCCAAGTCCGGATCGTCGGGGTAGCGGGCGGCGATCAGGCGCAGGTCGGCCACGGTGTCGCGGGCCTTGCCCCGCCAGTCGGCGTACAGCTCGCGGGTGTGCGGGTCGAGGAAGACCAGGCGTGCGATGTTGGGGCGCTGCCAGGGCTGCTCGGGCGCCTCGTACGGCAGATGCCCGGCCAGCAGCGCGTGCGCCGTGCGGTTCCAGGCCAGCACGTCGGTGCACCGGCCGATCACGAGCGCGGGCACGTCGCCGAACGCCTCGATCATCAGCCGGAGGACCGGCCGCACACGTTCGGGACGCGGCCGCCGGCGGCGCTTCGGCCGGTGCGGGCCGCCGCTCGACGAGGAGGCGCGATCGGCACCGCGGGGCTGGCGGCCGTCGCGACCGCGCGTACCGAGGCGCTGGCGGCGGCGACGCCCGTGCTCGCCACGCTGGGCGGGCTCCACGCGGCGATGCTCGTGGCGGGCGTGGTCTGCCTGGCCGGGGCCGTTCTGGCGGTCGTGCTGCTCGGCCGGTCGTCTCAGTGACGCTCGTCGACGGCCCGCCTTTCGGCCTGTACGAGCCGCAGGGAGATGTAGTAGTTGATCCCGGTCTTTCGGGTGTGGCGCACTTTGGTGCGCTGGAACTCGCGGAAGCCGAGCTTGTCGTACAGGCGCAGGGCCGCGGTGTTGACGTCGGAGATCTCCGCCAGGACGTACTCGTCGTACTGGGGGAGGGCGAGCAGGTGGGTCAGCAACGCCGTCGCGACGCCCCGGCCCCGGTACCGGATGGCGGTGGCCACGAACTCCAGGGAGGCCATCCCGTCCTTGGCGTAGGGGAGAGGTTTGGCGAACTCGCGGCGGAAACCGATGTCGGCGATGGTGCCCTTGTAGAACCCCAGGTGCCTGCGCAGCTCGCGCCTGTCGTGCTGGAACGACGGCCGCCTGCCGTCCGTACAGGCGGTGATCCCGGCGGGACGCCCGTCGACCAGGGCCACGTAGAACACGTCGAGGACCAGCGCGTGCTCCAAGGCGTCGGCGAGCTTGGCGGGGTCGTCGGAGAAGGAGGAGAAGTCGGGGCCGAACCCGTCGACGAAGACCTCGGCGATGGCTCGGCGATGGCTCTCGCCCAGCTCGGCGGCGCGTACCACTTCGATGGCGTCGGGCAATGCTCACCTCGGAGGAGTCGTTGTACGGTGTACGAACGGAGACGGTAGCCCGCCCCGCGAGGCGGCGCCTGCCATGAGCGGCGGTGTGCTAGGCCAGCTCATCAGCCCTCCACCAGGGGCGATCCCGTCACTGTGGCCGGTGCGCCGCTGCCCTAGTACAGGAAGAGGACGCGATCGGTCATGCGGAGAAGCCTCCCGCCCTATCAGCGGATCGTGCGGGAGATCGAGCGGCGCATCGACACGGGCGCGCTGCGGCCCGGCGACCGCGTCCCCTCCATCAGGCAGGCCGCCGCGCAGTGGGGCGTGGCCACCGCGACCGCCGCCAAGGCGCTCGACACGCTGCGCAGGCGCGGCCGGGTGGTGGCCGTCCCACGCGTCGGCACCGTCGTCGCGGAACCCGCGCCAGCCCCGAAACCCCGGCCGCGCCGGGAGCGCCGCCCGGTCGCCTCCGGCCCGGACGACGAGCGGCGGCGGGTCGTGCGGGCCGCGATCGCGCTCGCGGACGAGCAGGGCTTCGAGGCGGTGTCCATGCGCGGCGTCGCGGCCAGGCTCGGCATGCCCACCATGTCCCTGTACGGCCTCGTGGACGGCAAGGAGGAACTGGCCGCGCTCATGGCCGACACCGCCTTCGGCGAACTGGACCTGCCCCAGGAGCCGCCGCCGAGCTGGCGGGCGCACCTGGAGCTCGCGGCGCGCCTGCAATGGGGCCTCTACCTGCGCCATCCCTGGCTGCCCCGGGTCATGTCGCTCACCCACCCGCAGCCCCTGCCCAACATGCTCAGGTTCGGCACCTGGGGCATGAACGCCATACTCGGGCTCGGCCTCGATCCCGAGACGGCCCGGATCGTGTGGTGGGCGGTGGCCAACCATGCCAGGGGGACCGCCACCAACCTGGAGGCGCAGCGCGACGCCGAGCAGCACACGGGCCTGTCGCCCGACCAGTGGTACACCGCCCACCTGCCGTCCCTGCACGCCGCGCTCTCGACGCCCGCGGCGCCCATCGACGACACCCTCGGATTCGACCTGACGGTGTTCTTCGAGGCCGGGCTGCGGTTGCTGCTGGACGGTGCCGCCGTGCTGATCGGACGGCGGCACCGCGCGTAGCGAGCACTTGGCGAAGCCCGCCGTTCACGTGATCTTCAGCGCCGGAAACAGGTATGAATCCCGCAACGTAACCCTTTTCCGGTGGAGTGACACGAATGAACGGCAAAGCCCTCCTCTCCCTCGTGGTGGCCGCGGCGCTCCTGGCGCCGACCGGCCCCGCGCAGGCATCTCCCGCTGAACCCGTCACGGTGGCTCCCGGCGTCACGCTGACGCAGCTCAGCCTCGGCGCGAAGGACTCGGACGACGTCTGGACCGTCCACGTGTACCTGCCGGCCACCATTGACGGCCCGCTCGACCGGGCCGCCACGGCGCTGGGCCCCAGGGAGATCGCCGACCGGGTCCACGCGGCCCTGGTCGAGAAGGGATTCGAACCCCGCATCGAGCAGGTCGTCATGCCCGCCTTCGCCGACCACCCCGGCGGCCCGCTGGGCTGGATCGTCCGCATCGGCCGGTACGCCACCGCCGACGAGGCCGCCGCCGAACTCGCCGAGGTCAAGGCGGCCGGTTTCGCCGGCGGCACCCGCTACACGGCGCAGGACGGCACCGACACCGGGGCGCCGCAGAAGGTCCACGTGCTCCGCGTGGACTTCCGCGACTTCCACGGCACGGTCGAGACCGGCTTCGGGCCCACGCTGAACGGGATGGAGACCCTCACCGACCTGGTCTCCTCGACCGGCGCGGTGGCGGGCATCAACGCCCAGTGGTTCCTCAACGGCTCACCCACCGGCCTGTACGTCAAGAACGGCAAGCTCATCGGCTCGGCCACCCAGGGCCGCGGCGGCATCAAGCTCACCAAGGGCGGGCGGCACGTGGAGGTCGACTCCTACACCGCCCACGTGACGCTCCGCGCCGGCCGCGCCACGGCCGAGATCGACGGCGTCAACCGGATACCCGGCGAGGTCTGGAACTGCGGCGGCGTCGGCGGCGACCAGCCCACCGAGAAGCCGCAGCACGACTTCAAGTGCACCGACGACAGCGAGCTCGTCCGCTTCACCCCGGAGTGGGGGACGCCGCCGGCCGGTGAGGGCGCGGAGGCCGTACTGGACGCCCACGGCAAGGTCCTCGCGGTGAACGCGACGCGCGGCGCCGCCGTCCCGCCCGGCGGCTCCACCATCCAGGCCATCGGCGACAGCGCCGGCTGGCTGCTTGCGAACGTCAAGCCGGGCCGGCGGGTGACCGTCACCGAACGGGTCGAGGACGGCCGCGGCCACCAGGTACCGCTCACCAAGGACACCACGATCCTCCAGGTCGGCCCCACGCTCGTCCGCGACGGCCGGATCTCGGTCAACGCGGCCGCCGACGGCATCATCCGCGACGGCAGCGACCAGACGTTCACCTACAACTGGACCGTACGCGCCAACCCGCGCTCGATGATCGGCGTCGACCGCCAGGGCCGCCTGCTGCTCGTCGTCGTGGACGGCCGCCAGGACGGCTACAGCGAGGGCCTCGGCATCGCGCAGACGGCCGCGCTGATGAAGCGGCTGGGCGCGGTGCAGGCGCTCAACCTCGACGGGGGCGGATCCAGCGTCATGGCCACCGCCCGATCGGGCATCATCAACCGCCCGTCCGACGCCACCGGCCAGCGAGCCCTGGGCAACGTGTTCCTCATCCATAAGGGACGGTGATCGCGGCGGCCATCCGGGAGGGTGATCGGGGGCGTTTCTGTCGGTCCCGCTCGGAAGAATGGCCGCATGCTCTCCCCGCGTGCACTCAACCGCTCCACCCTCGCCCGCCAGTTCCTGCTGGGGCGGGAGGCCGTCGATGCCGGCGAGGCGGTTCGCCGGGTGGTGGGGTTGCAGGCACAGCATGCGGCCTCGCCGTACCTGGCCTTATGGAACCGCGTCGCCGGCTTCGACCCGGCCGATCTGGACGCGGCGTTCACCGAGCGCAAGATCGTCAAGGCCACGCTCATGCGGATCACGCTGCACGCCGTGCACGCCGACGATCACCCCTGCTTCCACGAGGCGATGCAGCCCACGCTGCGCGGCTCCCGGCTCGGTGACCGGCGCTTCACCGGCAGCGGCCTCACCGCGGCCGACGCCGACGCGCTGGTCGGCGACCTGCTGGCCTTCGCCGACCGGCCGCGTTCGACCGGCGAGCTTCGTGCGTGGATCGAGCAGCGGCTCGGCGTTCCGCCTCAGGGCGTGTGGTGGGCTTTGAAGAGCTTCGCGCCGCTGGTGCACGCGCCCACGGGCCCGCCGTGGTCGTTCGGCCTCCGCCCGGCCTACGTCGCCTCCGGCCTGCCGCCCACGCTCGGAGCGGACGCCGACCAGGCCCTGCAGACGCTCGTTCTGCGGTATCTAGCGGGGTACGGCCCCGCGTCGGCGCTCGACGTCGCCCAGTTCGCGCTGGTGACGAGGAAACGCGCCCGCGCCGCGCTGGACGCGGTCGCCGACCGGCTCGAGCGGCTGACCGGCCCGGGCGGCTCGGAGCTGTTCGACCTGCCCGGCGCGCCCCGCCCGGCCGAAGACACGCCCGCGCCTGCGCGGCTGCTGCCGATGTGGGACAACGTCCTGCTCGCCTACGCCGACCGCAGCCGGGTCGTCCCGCCCGAATACCGCGGGTTCGTCACCCGGCGCAACGGCGACGTCCTGCCGGCACTGCTGGTGGACGGCTACGTCGCCGGAGTCTGGCGACCGGTCGGCGGCGGGATCGAGGCCACCGCCTTCCACCGGCTGCCCGACGAGGCGTGGGCCGAGCTGGCCGCCGAGGCGGAGGCGCTGACGGCGCTCCTGGCCGGCCGCGACCCGGCCGTCTACCGCCGCTACGACCACTGGTGGTCGGACATGCCGGGCGCGCAGGTCCGGATGCTCCCGTAGAGGGGCGGCCATCAGCGGTGTCCGTGAGGGGCGGGCGTTTCGGGCGCGGTGGCGGCGGCGTTCGCCGGAAGCGGGTAGTCGTCCACGGCGATCGAGTCGTGCAGGCGGGCCGTTTTGCTGGCGAGGCGGGTCAGGGCGCGGCTGGGACCCGCAGGCAGGGCGGAGATCAAGCGGGCGCCCCGGGCCAGGCCCCACACCCCGAGGCGCGAGGCCGGGACGAGCGTGCGCGCGGCGCCCAGCGCGACGTCGCGGCTGCGGCGCACGTACTCGGCCATCGCGCGCTCGTACGCGGGAAAGGCGCGCTCGTGGTCACCGCCCGCCCTGGCGAGCTCCCCCGCGAGCACGTACGCGCCGACGACGGCCAGGCTGGTGCTGCCGCCGACGGCCGGGCCGGGGCAGTAGCCGGCGTCGCCGACGAGCGTCACCCGTCCGCGCGACCAGGTGTCCATGCGGAGCTGCGTGATCGAGTCGAAGTAGAACGCGGGAGCGCCGCCGAGCCCGGCCAGCCAGCCGTCCACCTCGGGGTGCATGCCCTGGAACGCCTTGCGCAGCAGCTCCTTCTGCCGGGGCACGTCACGGTGGTCGTAGTCGAGCCGCCCGCTGCGGAACAGGAACAGCACCCGGGCCTCGTCGAGGTGCCGCGCGCCGTACACGCCGGCGGTCCTGCCCACGCCGACGTGGATGCGCAGCTCGCCGTCGAGGTCGCGGCGGCCGGGCATGGACAGCACCGCGAAGTACGCGCCGGCGAAAGCGCTCAAGGAGGACGTGTCGCCGAAGATGAGGCGGCGCACGCCGGAATGCAGCCCGTCCGCGCCCACGACGAGGCCGAAGCGGCGCGGCCCGCCGCGCTCGAAGCGCACCTCGCCGTCCGGCGAGATCGCGGTGATCGCGTCGCCGAAGACGTACTCGACGCCGTCGCGCGTCGCCTCGTGGTAGATCGCGGTCAGGTCGTCGCGCATGATCTCGACGTGCCGCGCGGACGTGGCGCGGAAGATCTTGCCGAGGTCGGCCCGTACGGCGCGCCGTGAGCCCTCGGGGTGGACGCTCATCCGGCTCGTGCCGGTGGCCCGCTCCGCAATGTGCGGCAGTACGCCCATCTTCTCCGAGATGTCCACCGCGGGCCGGAAGAGATCGACGGCGTGGCCGCCGGTCCTGCGCAGCTCCGGGGCGCGCTCGACGACGGTCACCGCGAAGCCGTTCCTGACCAGCCAGTACGCCGGCACCGGCCCGGCCACTCCGGCTCCGGAGATTACGGGCCGAGGCCGGCGGTCTTCGCGGTCAAGAGCCGCTGTCGGCGGAGGTCAGGAAGTCCTGGAGCTCGCGGTGCCGGAACTGGTACGTGGCGCCGCTGACGCGCAGCAGCCGCGCCTCGCACGCCCAGTCGAGGAAGCTCCACAAGCGCAGCGGCAGCAGCCCGCGCGCCGCCGCGACGATGAGGCCGATCACGGTACGGGTCCAGGCGAGCGCGCCGAAGCTGAGCCCGAAGGCGACGCCGCCGACGACCGCGCACGCCAGCGACACGGCGAGGCTCTGGCTCATCACGAACACCAGGAAGGCCGCGACCCCGCCGGTGAGCCCGAAGGCCATCCCGATGGTGGGGTTGCGGTGCAGCGCCTCGCGCGGGTGCGCCAGCTCGGCGTCCATGCTCCACCCACCCGTAGTGATCGTGAAGACGACTCCGAGCGCGAACGCCAGCACGAACGCCCCGGCCACGCCCACGACCAGCGCCGCGGGTCCGGCGTGGGCAAGCCGGAGCGGGGCCAGTCCGGTGAGCGCGCCGCACAGCCCGAAGCCCATCAGCGTGACCGGCTCGGCACGGATCGCCTCGGCGACCGTCATGCGCCCGGCGCCCACCCGCCCGGCGGCGGTCAGCCCGATGACCGACCCCAGCGCCAGCCCGCCCGTGCCGCCCGCGACGACCGCGAAGAGCGGGCCGAAGACGTCGCCGCCGGTCAGCAGCAGCCCGGCCAGCCCGCCGAGCACCGCCCCCGTCACCCGCCTGCGGCGCGGCACGTTGGCCCGGCCGCCCGCGGCCGACGGCCACGGCGACAGCGACAGGCCGCTCACGATCACCACCCAGGACGCCATGATCGCCAGCGTCAAAGCCTGCTCTCCGCCCCCGGCCGCGCCAAGATCCGGCGCGCCGAGCGCCGAACCCGTCCAGAACGCGACCATCGCCACGATCGCGAGCGCCACCGCGCACAGGCCGTGCAACGCCCGTACCAGGAACCGCCCGCCGATCGGCCACAGCAGGTGGGGCACGATGTCGATGGCCGTCAGCCCGGGCGGCGGCCGGTCCGACCTCGCGCTGACGGCGGCCTGCCAGCGCAGGTGGGCAGCCAGCCGTTCAAGCCAGGCCCGCACCTGATCCGGCCGGTACGCGGCGCCGTGCGCGTCCCGGGGCGTCAGCCGGGTCGCCGCCGGGACGTACGCGTCGAGCAGCCGCCCGGCGATCGCGTCCGCCCCCTTGCGGTGGTCGGCGTGCGGATCGACGCGCAGCAGCTCGTCCGGGTCGGCGCCGGACTCCACGGCGGTGACGGTCAGCAGCAACCGCCACGGCGTGGCCAGCGCCAGGTGAACGGCTCGGCCGGCGGGTCCGGTGAGCGCCGCCTGAACGGCGTCGCGGTCGCCCGCGCAGGGGTGGCCGTCCGGCCAGCGGGCCTTCAGGTAGGCGGCGATCTGCTCCACGGTCAGGTCGTGGAGCCGGATCAAGGTGGCGTCGTCGAGCCAGACACCGGCCGCGCGCAGCTCGGCGTGGCGGTCGGCGCGGCAGGTGACGACCACCGCTCCGGCGCGGCGGCCGGACAGGTCGCTGTAGCGGTTGAGCTCGGCGAGCAGGCTCATCGCCCGGCGCGGGGGCCCGGCGGGCGGGCCGGGGTCCAGCTCGTCCAGGCCGTCCACCACCGGCAGCACCTTGCGGTCGTGTACGAGCCGGTGCGCGTCGTCGCCCGCCAGGCCGAAGTCTTGGACGAGCTGCTCGGCCAGCCAGCTCTCGAACGGCCTGCCCGGGGTCCAGCGGGCGGCGTTCAGGCGTACCGGGACCATGCGCGGGGGCTGACCGGTGGCCAGGGGGGACTCCAGGAGCTGCAGCACCAGCTCGATGGCGAGGACCGTCTTGCCCGCGCCCGACTCGCCCACCACCAGCAGCCGATGGGGATGGAGATCGGTGAAGAACCGGCCGATCGTGTGCAGGTCGTCAGGGCCGGGAGCGGCGGCCTCGGTGTGGCCGGGACTGAACGAGACCGGTGCGATGTCATAGCCGCCGAGCAACCCCTTGCGGGCCCGGTCCTCCTCGCGCAGCACCCGCCGTACCAGCAGCTCGACCGCCGCATCCCGCCCCTGCACCGCCCCCGCCCATGGCGCGGCGGGCACGGCCGGCGGGGAGGGACGGCCACACCGCCCCCGGACCGTCCCGCAGCAGCCGGACACGCCTCGCCCGGAGCCGCTGGGTCCGCGGCGGACGGAGGCGGCGCCGCGGCATCGGTACCGGCCGCAGGCGGTGAGTGCGGGGGAGCGGCACCTTGGGTGAGGGCGGCGCGGGCGAGGCGCCACCGTTCCAGCTCCTCGGCGATCAGCTCCTCGGGATGATCGCAGGACCGCAGGCAGGCCGTGACGAACGCCCGTACGAACTCCCACCGCGGCAACCGATCCCGCTGCCGCAGCACGTGCGAGGTGGTGCTCTTGGGCAGCGCGTCCACCAGGGCGCCGTCGGCGGCGGGGATACGGCCGCCGAGCGCGCGCAGCCGGCTCAACGAGGGCTCACCCGCCCACTGCCGGAGAAGTACCAGCGCGGCGACGAACTCGGCCGCGGAGCCGGCCTGGGACGGGTCGGGCGGAAGTGGACGGTCCGCGCTCACCGTTCCTCCGTCCTGACCAGCGCCCACGTGAACGCCGCCCGCCCGCGTCGCGGCCACCGCCCGGGGACGCACACCCCCTCCAGCGTCTGGACGTGCCGCGACTCCATGAGGAAGTTGCGCGCCTCGTCGGCCTCCACCAGCTCCCGGCCCACCGCGATGGGCACGAACCCGTGCCGGGGAATGTAGACCCAGCGTCCACGATCCCAGTCGTAGGGGTCGAACCAGCGGTGCCGCACCGTCCCCGACATCCGCACCTGCGGCCCTTCCCTGGTCAGCACGAACGACCCCTGCGACCGCAGCAGGCTCATCCTGCTGACGTAGAACAGCTCGGTGCCGATGAAGGCGTTGATGCGGGCGTCCCAGTAGTCGTGCAGCCAGTCGGAGGCGTGGTCGTCCAGGGTCGCGGCCCGGCGCAGGAGCTGGCGTTCGAAGCGGCGCTGGTTCCTGCGCTCGGCCTTCTTGATCACCTTGAACGAGCGCAGCCAGCGCAGCGACATCGTCCTCGACTCGCCCGCGCCGTCCATGAAGTGCTGCAGGAAGTCGGAGGCGATGGGATGGAAGTCCCGTCCGCCCTCGATGATCGAGCGGAACAGCTCCACCAGTTCGGGCACCGGCTTGCCCGTCCGCCGCCGCAGCCCTCGCAGGAACATCCCGGCCCTTCCCCTGGTGAGATCGAGCGTCACGTACACGTCGGGCGGAACTCCTCCTCCGGGAGGAGGGTCTCCCATTCGGCGCGGGTGAGTGCCCGGCCCGCGTTGGCGCAGGCGGCGGCCACGAGGTCGGCGGGCATCCCGGTGTGCCACAGCCGCGCGGTGCCGTCGGTGGCGACCGAGGCCACCTTCGCGCCGTCGGCGGCGTAATCGAGCGCGATCACGCCGCCCGTGTGGCCGGTCATCGGGTGGCCGATGGGCCGGTACGTGCGCAGATCCCACAGCAGCACGTCACCGTTCCGCAGGCCGGTGGCCAGCACCTCGCCGTCGCGGCTGAACGCGAGCGCGTTGGGCGCGGCGTCCTCGGGGATCAATGCGACGCCTTTGACGCGGCGGTGCCGCACGTCCCACAGCCGCACGGCGTCGTCGGAGGCCGTGAACGCGAGCGTCCCGCCGTCGGGGCTGAAGGCCAGGCCGTTGACCAGCCCTCCGGCCGCGGCGGGCGGGCTGCCTTCGATGGGGCGGCGGGTGGCGACGTCGAAGAGCCGTACCCGCGAGTCGAGGCCCGCGCTCGCCAGCGTCCTGCCGTCGGGGCTGATGGCCATGCCGGTGATGACGTCGGTGTGACCGGGTACGCGGATGCGCGGCCCGATCTCGCGGCGGCTCGCGACGTCCCAGAACGCGATGGCCTGCTCGTGCTGGACGGCGGCGAACCTGCCGTCGGGGCTCAGCTCGGCCACCCCGCCGAACGCGGGGTCATGGGCGAGCACGCGGCGGCCGGCGACGTCCCAGACGCGCAGGCCGTCCGTGGCGGAGGTGAGGAGCGTGCGCCCGTCCGGCGTGAACGCGATCTTGTTGACGGTGCCCTCGGCGCCGGGCGCGAGCAGCGGGGGGCCGATGGGGCGCTGGGTGGCGGCGTCGTGCAGCCGTACAGCGGGGTCGTCGCCGGGGCCGCCGGTGGCCAGGATGCGGCCGTCGGGGCTGAGCGCGACCGCGCCGCCCGCGGGCATCGGCGTGCCGATCTGCAGGTGGACCTGCGGGTCGGCGCGCGGGGAACCGGCGCCGCGCACGCGGTGGGCACGCTGCTACGGGGATGGCGCAAGCGGGCGCTGCTGACGCAGGAGCAGCTCGCCGAGAAGGCGGGGCTCAACGTCAGGACCGTACGAAGGCTGGAGAACGGCGGGCTGTGGCAGCCGCGCAGCAGGTCCGTCCTGCTGCTCGCGCAGGCACTTGAGCTGGGCGGCGAGGAACGCGAGCAGCTCGCCGCCGCCGCGCGCGGCCTGCCGGTCGCCGGGACCGGCGAGGTGGCCGCGCGCCCGATCGTGCCCCGGCAACTGCCCGCGGGGCTCGCGGCGCTGGCCGGTCGCGAGCGCGAGCTGGCCGTCGTCGAGGACGCGCACCGCGCGCGGACGGCGCTGGTCGTCGCCATCGACGGCATGGCGGGGACCGGCAAGACGGCGCTCGCCGTGCACGCCGCGCACCGGCTCGCACCCGGCTTTCCCGACGGCCAGCTCTACGTGGACCTGCACGGTCATGGCGCGGCCCCGGTCGAGCCGGGCGAGGCCCTGGCCCGCATGGTGCGCGCGCTCGGCGTGCCCGCCGAGGAGATTCCCGACCACGACGAGGACCGCGCCGCGCTCTACCGCAGCGTGCTGTCCGAGCGCAGGGTGCTGATCGTGCTGGACGACGCCGCAGGAGCGGAGCAGGTCAAGCCGCTGCTGCCCGCCGGTCCCGGCTGCCGGGTGATCGTCACCGGCCGGGGGCGGCTGAGCGGGCTCGGGGACACGCGCGCCGTGTCGCTGGACGTGCTGCCCGCCCCGGCGGCGGTCGCGCTGTTCGCCGAGGTTGCCGGGCATGAACGGGCGGCGGGCGCGTCCCCCGGCGAGCTGGAGGAGGTCGCGGCCAGGTGCGGGTGGCTGCCGCTGGCCGTGCGCATCGCCGCCGAGCGGCTGCGGGCGCGGCCTACATGGAGCGTGCGCGACCTGCTCAAGCGGCTCGCCGGTGATCGGCTGGCCGAGCTGGCGGCGGGAGGGCACGACGTGGCCGCCGCCCTGGACCGCTCCTACGACCGGCTCCCCGCCGAGCTGCGGCGGGCGTACCGGCTGCTGGGGGCGCGCGCCGGCGACGGCGCCGACGACGGCGCCGACGACAGTGCAAACCTCGACTCGCGCACGGCCGCCGCGCTGCTGGGGACGAGCGCGCCGCACGCGGAGCGGCTGCTCGAACGGCTGCTGGACGCGCACCTGCTGCGGGAGTCCGCGCCCGGCCGCTACCGCTTCCACGACCTGGTACGGGACCACGCCTCGCGTTCGAGCCGGGTGGCCTAGCGCTCAGAGAAGGCGGCGGGGGCGGGGCTCGCGGCCGGGCGGCGTGGCGCTCAGGAGCGGGGGCGGGGCTCGCGGCCGGGCGGCTGGCGTACCTCCTGATCCGGCTCATGGCGCGGCGGGTTGGGCCGGGTGACCTCCTCGGCGCCCAGCTCGACCTCCTCGCCGTGGTGCAGCAGCGTGAGCGGCGGGCCTTCCAGCAGCCGGTACGTCGTCGCCTCCCGCGTCGCGCTGACCGACAGCCGGCTGCCGCGATAGCGCAGCCGGAAGCCGAGCCGGGTGATCCGGGAGGGCAGGCACGGCGAGAAGCGCAGCCGCCCGCCGCCCGCGCGCATCCCGCCGAACCCCGACACCAGCGCGATCCACGCCCCCGCGAGCGAGGCCATGTGCACGCCGTCCACCGTGTTCTTCTCCAGGTCGTCGAGGTCCATCAGGGCGGCCTCGCCGAGGTAGCGGTAGGCCAGCTCCAGATGGCCGACCTCGGCGGCGATGACCGCCTGCGTGCAGGCCGACAGGGACGAGTCGCGCACGGTCAGCGCCTCGTAGTAGGCGAAGTTCCTGGCCTTCTGCTCGGGCGTGAACGCGTCGGGGCGCAGGTGCATGGCGAGCACGACGTCCGCCTGCTCGACCACCTGCCGGCGGTAGAGGTCGAAGTAGGGGAAGTGCAGCAGCAGCGGGTACTTGTCGGGTCCGGTCGCGTCGAAGTCCCACGGCGCGTGCCGGGTGAAGTCGTCGCTCTGCTGGTGCACGCCGAGCCGCTCGTCGTAGGGGACGGTCATCGCCTCCGCGCCCGCGCGCCAGCGGCGGATCTCCTCCTGGGTGACTCCGAGCTCGGCCGCCCGCTCCGGGTGACGCTCGGCCGCGGCGGCGGCCTCGCGGAGGTTCTGCTGGGTCAGCAGGTTCGTGTAGAGGTTGTTGTCGGCGACCGCGGTGTACTCGTCCGGACCGGTCACGCCGTCGATGCGATAGTGCCCGGTCGTGTCGTGGTGGCCGAGCGAGCACCACAGCCGGGCGGTCTCGACCAGCAGCGGCAGGCCGGTGTCCCGGTCGAACTCCTCGTCCTGACGGGCGTCCACGTACTGGGTGACCGCGTGCGCGATGTCGGCGTTGACGTGGAAGGCGGCGGTCCCGGCCGGCCAGTAGCCGGAGCACTCCTCGCCGTGGATGGTCCGCCAGGGGAAGGCGGCGCCGCGCAGTCCGAGCTGCCGTGCCCGCTCCCTGGCCAGGGGCAGCGTGGCGTACCGCCAGCACAGCGCGTCCGCGACGGCGCGGGGATAGGTGTAGGTGAGCACCGGCATGACGAAGATCTCGGTGTCCCAGAACGTGTGGCCGTCGTACCCGGAGCCGGTCAGGCCCTTGGCCGGGATCGGCCGCTTCTCCAGCCGCGCCGATGACTGCAGCAGGTGGAACATGCCGAACCGGACCGCCTGCTGCACCTCGTCGTCGCCCTCCACCTCCACGTCCGCGCCGTCCCAGAAGGCGTCGAGGAAACGCCGCTGGTCGGCGCAGAGCCCGTCCCAGCCGGTCAGCCGGGCCGCCGCCAAAGCCGCGGCCACCTGGTCGTGCAGGGCGGGCCGCGAGCGGCGGCGCGACCAGCCGTACGAGAAGAGCTTCACCACCCGCAGCGTCTGGCCGGGCGACAGGCGCGTGGCCACGGTCATCCGGCTGACGTCGTCGCCGCCCCGCCCCTCGGCCAGCGTCTCGTCCGGACCGTCGATCTCGTGCCACATGCCTGCCGCCAGGCGCAGGCCGCTGTCGCGGGTGCGGTGCACCATGATCGCCAGGCCGTCGTCGCTGGTGACGTTCTCCTCACCGATCAGCGGGGAGCGCAGCGGCGCGGCGGCTCGCGGGTCGCCGGAGGCCGGCGTGCCCATCTCGTTGGCGACCAGCTCCGACTGGACGACGACGCGGATCGGGCGGCCGACGGCCTGCACCTCGTACCGGATGGCGGCGACCGCGCGATGGGTGAACGACACCAGCCGCGTCGATCGGATGCGCACCGGCGTGCCGGTCGGTGAGCTCCAGTGCACGTTGCGGGTGAGCGTGCCCGCCCGCAGGTCGAGCACCCGCTCGTGCTCGTGGAGCGTGCCGTAGCGCAGGTCGAACGGCTCGTCCTCGACCAGCAGCCGGATCACCTTGCCGTTGGTGACGTTGACGACCGTCTGGCCGGACTCCGGGTAGCCGTAGCCGGCCTCCGCGTACGGCAGCGGGCGCAGCTCGTAGAACCCGTTGAGGTACGTGCCCGGCTCGGCGTGCGGCTCGCCCTCGTCGAGGTTGCCGCGCAGCCCGATGTGCCCGTTGGACAGGGCGAACACCGACTCGGTCTGGGCCAGCACGCCCAGGTCCAGCCGCCGCTCCCGCAGGGCCCACGGCTCGATCGTGAACGCCGGATGCCGGATCATCGCGCGTCCTCGTGCGTCAGCAGCTCTCGCAGGTCGCCTACGACGACGTCGGCGCCGTTGGCGCGCAGCGCGTCCGCCTGGCCGGCGCGGTCGACGCCGACCACGAACCCGAACCCTCCCGCGCGGCCCGCCGCCACCCCCGCCAGCGCGTCCTCGAACACCGCGGACTCGGCCGCCTTGAGCCCCAGCGCCTCGGCCGCCGCCACGTACATGTCGGGCGCCGGCTTGCCCGCCAGCCGCCGCTCTTTCGCCACGACGCCGTCGATCCTCGCCATGAACCTGTCGGCGATCCCGGCCGCCGCCAGCACCTGCGCGGTGTTGGCGCTCGACGACACCACCGCCGTGCGCAGCCCGGCCCGCCTGACCTCGTCCACGTACCGGACCGAGCCGGGGAAGACCTGCACGCCGTCCCGCTCGATGACGGCCTGGACGAGCTCGTTCTTGCGGTTGCTCAGCCCCTGCACGGTCATCGCGCCCGGCGGGTCGCCGGGCGTGCCCTCGGGCAGGTCGATGCCGCGCGACCGCAGGAAGCTCCGCGCCCCGTCCGCGCGTTTCTTGCCGTCCACGTAGCGGTCGTAGTCGGCGACCTTGTCGAACGGCACGAACGGCGTGCCCGTCTTGGCGGCCCACGCGCGGAGGAACTCGTCGAACATCGATTTCCACGCGGCGGCGTGGACGGTGGCCGTGCGCGTCAGCACGCCGTCCATGTCGAACAGGCAACCGCGAATTCCCTCAGGCAACCCCAGCATGCGCTCCTCCGGCCCCGGCATCTACCCGCCCGACCTGCGAATATCCCGCCCGAGGGCTGCTGAGGCCGGGAGGGTTTGCCGCATCGTTTTTCCGATGCCGGCCTACCAGCACGTGGTGGCCACGTCGCCCAACGCCTACGGCATCGGCCTCGGCGACGAGGCGTTGCGCTCGCGGGCGTCCTGCGCACGGGTGTACGGATGCGCGGTGACCTGGAAGGCACCGTCTGATGGCGCCGGCCGGGACCGACGCCCACGCCATCACCGTCCACCTCGACCGGCTCCTGGCCGAACCGGAGTGCGGCAGGCCGAGAGCGCGCCGGTCATCAGGGTCGGCAAGCGGGTGGCCGCCGTCCGGCCGTAAGTGACCTTTCCGGCCGGGGCGCGGTTGCGGGAGGATTTTCAGGGTGACGTTCAGGCCGGAGGTGCCCCATGGATGGCGAGCCCAGGATGATCCTGCTGTGCGGGTTGCCCGGCTCGGGCAAGACGACGCTGGCCAAGCGGCTGGCGCGCGAGATCCCCGCCGTGCGGCTGTCCCCGGACGAGTGGCTGGCGGACCTCGGCATCGACCTGTTCGACGAGCCCACGCGGGCCCGGCTGGAGCGGCGGTTCACCGTCCACACCCAGGATCTGCTGCGGCTCGGACAGAGTGTGGTGCTGGAGTCCGGGTTCTGGACGCGGGCCGAGCGCGACGAGATGCTGGCGGTCGGGCGCGCCCTCGGCGTTCGCACCGAGTTGCGTTACCTCACCGCGCCGTTCGAGGAGCTGTGGCGGCGCGTCGATGCCCGGAACCGGGAGCGAGTGCCGGGGACGGCGCCGATCAGCCGCGAGGCGATGGAGAGGTACGCCAAGATCTTCCAGGCTCCCGGCGATGACGAGCTCGCGCTCTTCGACGACCCACCCCGCGAGACGGCGCGTCGTGGTGATACGGCCTGCTAACGGCTCGCGAGTGCCTTTCCTGCGGTGATGATGCCGGTCAGCGCCGACCGTACGTCGTGCAGCTCGGCGATCTGCGTGTCGATGCGCTGTAGCTCGCGTTCGAACTCGGCGATGAGGTCCTCACAGCCGGGCGCCAGGAACTCGCCGTCGGCCACCATGCAGGGCAGGATCTCGCGGACCATGTCGCTGTTGAGCCCCGCCGCGAGCAGGATCCGGATGCGGCGCACGGTCTCGACGTGCTCTTCGGTGTAGACGCGGTAGCCGGCGGACGTACGTTCGGGGACCAGCAGCCCCTTCTCCTCGTAGTAGCGCAGCGCACGGGCGCTCACCCCCGTACGCCGGGCCAGAGCACTGATCCGCACCTGCCGCCGCCTCCCAGCTTGACCTTCACGCCAACGTGAACGTTTAGCGTAACGGCGAACTTCGGCGTCAACGAATGACGGGGGATCACCACCATGACTCAGCAGCTTTCGCATGCCCCGGTGTCCGTGCTCGGCATGGGGCCGATGGGACGGGCGATCGCCGGGGCGTTCCTCGCCGCCGGCCACCCGACCATGGTGTGGAACAGAACGGCGGGCAAGGCGGGCGAGCTCGTCGCCCGCGGCGCGGTACTCGCCGACGGCCCGCTGGCCGCGCTCGACGCCGCCGAACTGGCCATCGTCTGCGTCATCGACGCGAACGCCGTGGAGGCCATCCTCGACCAGGCGCGGGCCGAGTCCGGCGGGCCGCTGCCCGCGACCACGCTGGTGAACCTCACCTCGGACGGGCCAGGACGCGCGCGCGAGCTGGCCGCCAAGGCGAACGACCTGGGCGTACGCTATCTCGACGGCTCGATCATGACTCCCGCGGCGGCCATCGGCACGGAGGCGACGCGCGTCCTCTACAGCGGCCCCGCCGGCCTCTTCGAGCGCCACCGGCCCACGCTGGCGGCGCTGGGCGGCGCGGCCGTGCACCTCGGGGACGACCCCGGCAGGGCGGCGAGCTTCGACGTCGCTCTGCTGAACCTGTTCTGGACCTCGATCGCCGGGCTGATGCACTCGTTCGCGCTCGCGGCCCGGCAGAACGTGCCGGCCACCGCGCTCGCGCCGCACGCCCAGCAGATGGCGGGCCTGGTCGCCGAGCTGCTGCCCGGACTCGCCGCCGACATCGACGCGGGACGCTTCTCCGGGGCGGACTCGGCCTCCCTGACGTCGGTGGCCGCGAGCCTCGACCACATCGTCCACGTCCTGGAGGAGACCGGGATCTCCGCGACGCTCACCCGCACCGCCAAGGGCACCGTGGACGCCGCCATCTCGGCCGGACACGGCGGCGACGCCCCGGTCCGCCTCGCCGAGTTCCTGAGCAGGACCTGACGACCGGAGGAGCAGCGCGGTCGCCGGCTTGACCGTCGCGACCGCGAGCGACCCGGTCGGTGGGGGTGCGGCCGAACGGGGACGTCACCGGCTCATTGCGCGCCGGCCATCGACGCGGCCCGGCGCGCATGGACATTCCACGAGGAATCTCGTTATCGTCCGCGGGTCCGTCCCCGCCCGAGCCGCCGCGTCCCCGGAGGTCCGCATGGTCTCCTCGCCCGCCCACGAGAGACGGCAGGTGCGGCGAAGGATCTCCGGCCTCGCCGGTCCCCTGTTCGTGGCCGGGTCGCTGAACTTCGCCGCCCAGCTCGGCGTCATCGCCGTTCTCGGGCGCATGGGGGGAGAGGCGATCTACGTACGCTCCCTGTACCAGCCGGTCAGCCTCATCGTCCTCGCCCTGAGCGTGGGCTTCGCGGTCAGCAACCAGGTCGCCGCCGCGATCAGCAAAGGGGCCGGACGTCCCCAGGACGTCATGGCGAACGCGGCCGGCCTGGCCCGAGTGTGGCTCGGCCTTGGCGCGGCCCTGTGCCTCGTCCTCGCGGTCGCCGCGCCCGCCCTGCCCGGTCTGCTTGACGTGGACGCCGGGTTGCGGGACACGTTCGTCTCCTTCCTGCGCTGGACCAGCGCCGCGGGTCTGCTGATCGCCGGGGAGGAGCTGTGCGCGTCCAGCCTGCGCGGCTACGGGTACGTACGGCAGGCCACCGTCCTGGTCGCCTGCACGGCGGGCGTGCGGGTCGGCCTCGTGGCCGGGCTCGGGCTCGGCACCGGCATCGGGATCGCGGCGGTGCCCGTCGCCGAGGCGGCGGCCGCTGTGACCGGCCTGGCCATGGGCTGTGCGCTGCTGCGCCGCACCGAGCTGTGGCATCCGGCGGCCGTACGCGTCTGGCGGCGCGAGGTGCTCGCCGACCTGCGCCGGATCGGCGTGCCCATCGCGCTGTCCTTCCTCGTGATCTCCGCGTACAACCTCGCGGCCATCGGCGTACTCGGAGACTACGGGGAGAACGCCGTTGCCGGGTTCACGGTCGTCGCGACCATCCAGAACGTCGTGCTGCTGCCGGGCATGGCCCTGGGCACGGCCACGGCGATCATCATCAACCAGCAGCGCGGCGCGGGCGAACGGCGGCGGCTGGGTACCTCGATGCGCGGCGGCATCGAGGCCACCGTCGTGACGTACGTGGCGATCGCGGCCCTGGTGTGGTCGCTGCACGACCCGCTGGCCCGGCTGATCGGCGGTGACGCGGGGGTGGCCGTGGAGGCGGGCGCCTACCTGGGGGCCGTGGCGCTCACGTACGCCGTCCAAGGGCCCGTGCTCGCCGCGCTGACCATCATGGAGGAGACCGGCGGCGGCTTCCTGGCCATCGCGCTCAACGCGATCTACTTCGGCCTGATCGTCGCGACCGGCGCGGCGGCGGCACGCGCCACGGGCAGCGCGGACGGCTTCTACGCCGCGGTGGCGTGGTGCAACCTGATCGGCGTGACGGTGCCGCTCGTGGCCGTACGCCACGTACGGCGGCTGGCGGTGTACGGCGTGAACCGCGCTGGTTCACCATGACCACGACAGCGGAGCGGAGCGCCGGCGCGGCGCAGCGCATTTCAGCGTGCGGCGCGTTCACCTGGAGCTCGGCGGCTGAGCGGGGCCGAGGACGGCGGGGGTGACCAGGGCGCGGGCGGCGGCGGCGAAGTAGTCGGCGGAGGCGTTCTCGGCGAGGCCGAGGATGACGCCCTGGCTCAGGCCGACCAGCAGCGCGCGCAGGGCGGTGGCCAGCCGGTGCGCCTGGGCCGGGGTGAGGGCGTGCCCGTCGTGGGACCTGCCGGACAGCAGCGCGGTCAGGCGTTCCTCGTGCGCCCGTACGGAGGCGGCGAGCTTGGACCGTAGCCCGGGGTCGCGCAGCGCCAGGTCCTGGAGGCTGATCTCGAACGACAGCCGGCGCAGCGCGTCGGGGTCGTCGCACGTGCGGCGGTAGTGGCGGGCGAAGACCTCCACCGTCTCGGCCACGCCCATCTCGGGGGAGACCGCCTGCTCGATGCCGTCGTAGTGCGGGGCGAGGTAGTCCGTGACCAGGGCGATGAGCAGGTCGTTCTTGCTGCCGAAGAGCGAGTAGACGGCGCCGGTGGTCAGGCCGGCCTGCTCGGCGATCTCGTCCAGGCGGGCGCGGTGGCCGTCGCGGGCGACGATGCGGTGCGCGGCCTCCAGCAGGGCCCGGCGGTTGCGGTCCTTGGTCTCCGCCCTTGTTTTTCTCATAATCCCATTATTACCGTAATCTCGTTATCAAGACGCCTATGAGGAAGAAGCGACCACGTGGACATCACCACCGCCATCGCCGCCGAACGTACTGAGCTGGCGGAACTCCTGGACGACCTCTCACCGGCCCAGTGGGACGCGCCGACCCTGTGCACCGGCTGGCGGGTACGGGAGGTCGCGGCGCACATGTCGATGGGCTTCAGGTACTCGCTGCCGAAGATGGCCTGGGAGCTGGTCAAGGCAGGAGGCGGCGTCAACAGGATGGCCGACCGCCGCGCCCGCCTCGACGCCGCCGCCATGTCCACGGCGGAGCTGGCCGGCGCGATCCGCGACAACGCCCGCCACCCCTGGAGGCCGCCGGTCGGCGGGATCGCGGCGGCGCTGGGGCATGACGTGGTGCACGGCCTGGACATCTCCGTCGCGCTCGGGCTCGGCCGCCGCGTTCCCGAGGAGCGCGTGCGCGTCCTGTTGGAGCAGGTCAGGCCCTTCACGCTGCGCTTCTTCGGCGCGAAGCTCGACGGGGTGCGGCTGTGCGCCGACGACCTCGACTGGTCGTACGGTGACGGCGTCCCGCTGATCGGCTCGGCGCAGGACCTGCTGCTGCTCACGTACGGCAGGAAGCTGCCGCCCGGCCACCTGCGGGGGGAGGCGAGCGATCGCTACGTCGCCGCCTGAGGCGGGCGTACGCGATGGTCAGGCGTGGTGCTCGACCAGACGGGTGAGGAGGTCGGTCAGGGTCCGCCGGTCGGCGGGGGAGAGCGGGGCGAGGTATGCGTCCTGGGCGGCGGCGAGCAGCCGGTCGAGGTCGGCGAGGCGCTTCCGGCCCGCCGGGGTGATGGTGATGATGTTGCGGCGGCGGTCGTCCGGGTCGGGTGCGCGTTCGAGCAGGCCCTGGGCGGCGAGGTCGTTGACGGCGGCCACCACGTCGCTGCGGTCGATGCCGGTGCGGCGGCCGAGCGCGGCCTGGCTGGCCGGGCCGTACTCCTCCACGGTGGCGAGCAGGGCGTAGTGGTAGCGGCGCGCGCCCGCCTGGGCGAGCGCCTGGTCCACGATCCGGTTGGCGATCAGTGCCGCGCCGTTGGTCAGCCTGCTCGGCAGCGTACGCAGCCGCTCGGGCGGCGGCCCTTCGGGGGTGTTCACGGGCCGAATCTAGCAAAAACGTTGGCGCCACCCACGAATGGCGCTATCGTTGGTTAGGCCAACATTGGCTCAACCAACGAAAAGGATGCCCGTATGACCACCGACCACACCTTCAGCACCCGAGTCGTCGGACAGACCGAGAAGGCGCTCAACGCCCTCCTCGACCGGCTGCTGGCCGGGACCGGCATCACCGAACCCCAGTGGGTGACGCTCACCCTCGCGGCGACCAGCGGCGAGCCCCTCTCAGGTGACGCCCTCGCCGAGCAGGCGGCCCACTCGCTGAAGGTCGACCACGCCACGGCGCACCGCCGCATCGCCGAGCTGGCCGGCCACGGCCTGCTGCGCATCGGCCAGGACGGCACCGTCGAGGTCACCGAGCGCGGCCAGGCCCAGTGGGGTGAGGTCCGCGCCGCCATCACCCGCATCACCGGCGAGCTGTGGGGCGACCTGCCGGAGGAAGACCTGGCCACCGCCGGCCGCGTGCTCGCCACCGTCCTGTCCCGCGCGAACGCGCTGCTCGCCGCCGCTTGAGCGGGGGTTTGACCCGCACGCCGCGTCAGGCGGCACAGTGTGCGCATGACCGCACGCGAGTACACCGTCGGCGTCATCGCCGACCTGACCGGCGTCTCCGTACGCACGCTGCACCACTACGACGAGATCGGCCTGCTGACGCCGAGCGAGCGCAGCCCGGCGGGCTACCGGCTCTACTCCGACGACGACCTGCGCAGGTTGCAGCGCATCCTGTTCTACCGGGAGCTGGACTTCGGCCTCGACGCGATCGCCGCCATCCTGGCCGACCCGGCCCGCGACGACACCGACCGGCTGCGGGAGCAGCGCGCGCTGCTCGGCGAACGCATCCAGCGGCAGCAGGCCATGGTCGCCGCCATCGACAGGGAGCTCGGCGCGCGCAGGCTCGGCCTCACCCTCACCCCCCAGGAGCGGCTGGAGATCATCGGCAGCACCCGTCTGGAGGACAACGCGGCACGGGCGGAAGAGCTGTTCGGCGGCTCCGCGCAGTGGCGGCAGCGCCGGGAGCGCTCATCGGCGTACTCGGCCGCCGACTGGGCCGAGATCCGCGAGGAGCAGGCGGGCATCCACCGGCGGCTGCTGGAGGCGATGAACGCCGGCCTGCCCGCTGACGACCCCGCCGTCATGGACCTGGCCGAAGAGCACCGGCTGCACCTGCACCGGCGCTTTCACGACTGTGACCACGACGTCCACCGCGAGCTGGCCAGGGCCTACCTCGCCAACCAGCGGATCGGCCGCAACTACGACGACATGGCGCCGGGGCTGTCCCGGTACATCCACGACGCCATCATGGCCAACGCCGACCGCGCCCGTCAGGGCTGACGGCTCAGGCGTCCAGCGCGTACGAGCGGTCAGATCAGCTCCTCCATCGCCCGCTGGAAGTCGCGGCGGCGCTGCTCGCTCCAGCCCTCCGTCAGCCGTTCGAAGACCTGCTCCTGCCATTCGTGGGCCTGGTCGAGCAGGGTGTGACCGAGGGGCGTGAGCGCGGCCTCGCGCCGGCGGCCGTCCGCCTCAGACGCGCGCAGCGTGAGGTACCCGGCCGCCACCGCGCTCTTGACCAGCCGGGACGCGCCGCTCTGGTCGATGCCGATCTCGTGCGCCACCGCGTTGACCGTCGCCTCGGCCCCGCGCCGGGCCAGCGCGTGGACGGCCTCGGTGACGAGGACGAGCCGGCCGTGTTCGGACACCTTGCCGCCGCCGGTCAGGGCGGGCCTGCGCGACCAGTGCCGGACGAACGCGAACAGCACCTGCCCCGGCCCCATGGCGCTCACTCGGTGGCCGCCATCTCGCGGCAGATGTACGCCAGCTCCAGCGCCTGCCGCAGATCCGGCAGCCGGAGAGCGGCCGTCACCTTGCCCCCGGCCACCCGGAAGACCGTCGCCACGCGTACCGGCTCCTGGCTCTGCGGCCAGGTGGCGTCCTGCTCCACGACCATGAGGCGCTCGCTGACCGGATGCCACGAGCGCGGCCGCAGCCTGATCCCGGAGCGCTCCACCCACTGCGCGAACTGCTCGGGCGTGATCGGTCCCGCGCCCTTCGGCCCCAGGACGACGACCGGATCGCCGACCGCCCGCGCCGAGCGCTCCAGGTCGCCGTCGTTCACGCTCGCGTGCCACTCGTTGACGGCCGCCTCCAGTGCCGACTTCATACCGAAATTCTATGCAAAACGCATATATCTCGGGAAGCGGCGGCGTCTATCGAATGACATTGCACCGTTGACCCACGAGTTGCAGTGTGACATGGTACTGATTCAAGACAGGTCGCTACCTGCGGAAACATACGCACCATGAAATAGAGGTGCCTGTGAAACCACTGTCCAACCCCCAACGCAGACTGGTGATCGCGGCCTCCGCGCTTGTCAGCCTGACCCTCGCGGGCTGCAACTCCGACGTCTCCCAGGTCTACTCCTCCGCAAGCGCCGCCCCCAGCGGCAAATCGGGCCAGGTGCGCATCGCCCTGCTCGCCTCCTCCAGCCAGAACGGCTTCAACAAGGCCGTGTACGACGGCGCCGTGGCCAAGGCCAAAGAGTACGGCGACGTCGAGGTGACGATCTTCGACGGCAAGTTCGACAGCCAGACCCAGTTCAACCAGGTGCAGAACGTCGCAAGCCAGGGCACCTACGACGGCATCGTGCTGGTGCCCAACGACAACGTCGGCATCGCGGCCGCCATCCCGGCGGCGGCCCAGGCCAAGATCCCCGTGGTGACCACGCTCTTCCCCGTCGGCCCGAACCTGACGGAGTTGAAGCCGCAGGTCGAGGGCATCGTCTCCACTGTGGCGGCCAACACGGAGGAGAACTCCAAGAAACTCGCGGAAGGCGTCGTCGAGTACTGCGAGGACAAGGACCCGTGCCGGGTCGCGATCCTCATCGGCCAGCTTCAGTTCCCGTTCGACAACCTGCGCAACAAGGCGTACCGGTCGGTGCTCGACGGGCATCCCAACATCAAGGTCGTCGCCACCGGCCAGGGCAACTACGACCGCGACACCTCGCTGAAGGCCATGCAGAACATCCTGCAGGCCAACCCCAAGCTCGACGTAGTGCTGTCCAACGCCGACCAGCAGACCATCGGCGCCCAGGTCGCGCTGGAGAGCGCCGGATACGACCTGAGCAAGATGTACGTGACGGGCGGCGGCGGCAACCAGGAGGCCATCAAGCAGGTACGCGCAGGCACATGGGCCGCCGACCAGGTGGACTTCCCCAACAGCATGGGCAGGGCCGCGCTGGAGCAGGTGGTCAACGCGGTGCGCGGCAAGCCGGTCACCCCGGTGATCGACGCCAACACGCTGGGCCCCGTACCGGTGATCGTCACCAAGGAGATCCTGGACGAGCACCCCGACTTCGCCGGCGAGTGGGCCGATTGATGGGCGGACCGGCACCGGCGGTGGCCGCCACCGTACGCGAGCTGTCCGTCCGCTTCGGCTCCACGCAGGCGCTCGACTCGGTGTCGCTGTCCCTCTTCGAGGGCGAGGTGCACGGCCTGGTCGGCGAGAACGGCGCGGGCAAGTCCACGCTCGGCAAGGTCATCGGCGGGCTCTACCAGCCGGACTCGGGCGAGCTCGAGGTGTTCGGCCGGGCGGTGCAGCGCTGGGACACCAGGCGGGCGCAGGACGCCGGCGTCGTGATCATCGCGCAGGAGCTGTGCCTGGTCCCGGCGCTGACCGTGGCGGAGAACGTGTTCCTCGGCCGGGAGCACCGCACGTTCGGCGTCCTGCACCGGGACCTGGACGCCCGCTACCGGGAGCTGGAGAAGCTCTGCGGTTTCGGGCTGCCCGCCGACGCGCCGGTCCAGAGCCTGCCGATCGCCGACCAGCAGAAGGTCGAGATCATGCGGGCCCTGGCCCGGGACGCGCGGATCATCGTCATGGACGAGCCCACGTCGTCGCTCACCGCCGACGAGAGCGAGCGGCTGCACGAGATCATGCGCTGGCTGCGCGAGCGCGGCACCACCGTCGTCTACGTCACCCACTTCCTCGACGACGTGCTCGCCAACTGCGACCGCGTCACGGTCATGCGGGACGGCCGGGTGATCAGGACGGCGCCCGCCGCGCAGGAGACCAAGGCCGGCCTGGTCGAGGCCATGCTCGGCGAGCCCGCCGACATGCTGCTGCCCGAACGCCCGCCCGCGCCGCCCCCCGACACGCCGCCGGTGGCCGAGATGCGCGACGTGCACGCGGGCGCGGTCAGCGGCGTGTCGCTGCGGGTGCGCCCCGGCGAGATCGTCGGGCTGGCCGGGCTGGTCGGCAGCGGCCGTACGGAGATCGCCCGCGCGCTGTTCGGCTGCGACCGCATCGGCTCCGGTGAGGTGCTGTTCCGCGGGGAGCCGGTCACGGACGCCTCGCCGCGCGCGTCGATCGCCCGCGGCATGGCCATGATCCCCGAGGACCGCCGCGCCCAGGGCCTGGTGCTGCTCCGCCCGGTCCTGGAGAACGTGACGCTGCCGCACCTGCGCCGCTTCACCCGCGCGGGCGTGCTGTCGCGCGGCGGCGAGCGGGCGGCGGTGCGCGAGCTGATCGAGCGTCTCGGCGTACGCCCGGCCGCGCTCGACGGCGACATCGCGGTCTACTCCGGCGGCAATCAGCAGAAGGTGCTGTTCGCCAAGTGGCTGCTCGGCCGCCCCGAGCTGCTGATACTCGACGAGCCCACCAGAGGCGTGGACGTCGGCGCCAAGTCCCGCATCTACCAGCTCATCGTGGAGATCGCCACGGCCGGCACCGGCATCCTGCTCATCTCCTCCGAGCTGGAGGAGGTCGCCGGGCTCAGCCACCGGGTCCACCTCGTACGCGGCGGCTCGATCGTCGGCGAGGTCCCCGGCCCCGGCACGTCCGTCGACGAGATCCTGCAGCGCCTCTTCGAGGTGGAGCAGCCCGCAGAAACTTCCAGGGAGGGAAGGCCATGACCGCCACCGCACCGGCGCGCGCGGGAACCACCGGCGTCAACGTGCCAGGCCCTGGTGCGCCACTACGCCGTCCTCATCATGCTCGTGGCGCTCTTCGTGGTGCTGAGCGTGTCGACGTCGTCGTTCCTCACCCTCACGAACCTGCTGAACATCCTCAACCAGAACGCCCCGCTGGCGATCATCGCGGTGGCCGGGACGCTGGTCGTCATCTGCGGCGGCTTCGACCTGTCCACCGGGGCGATCTTCAGCGTCGCCAACGTGGTGGCCGCCTGGGTCGCGGTGCACCTGGGCAGCCCGGTGCTCGGCCTGCTCGCCGCGCCGCTCGCCGGGGCCGCGCTCGGCCTGGTGAACGGGGTGGCGATCACCCGGCTGCGCATCCACTCGTTCCTGGCGACGCTGGCCTCCAGCCTCGTGTACGGCGGGCTGGCCGTGCTGATCACCGGCGGTTTCCTCATCAGCGTCCCGGCCGGCGGGTTCACCGCGCTCGGGCGGGGCGGCATCGGCCCGGTCTACTACGCGATCGTCATCCTCGCGGTCTTCGCCCTGCTGTCGGGGTTCCTGCTGAACCGCACCGCGTTCGGCAGGTACGTGCTGTCCGTCGGCGGCAACGCCGAGGCCGCCGAGCTGTCCGGCATCCGGGTGAACCGGATCAGGCTGTACACGTTCCTCTACAGCGGCCTGGCCGCCGGCATCGCGGCCACCATCGGGGTGTCGCGGATCGGCACCGGGCAGCCGCAGGCGGGCGACGGCCTGCAACTGCTGGCGATCGCGGCGGTCATCCTCGGCGGCACCAGCATCTACGGCGGCGTCGGCGCGATCTGGCGCTCGGTCTGCGGCGTGTACCTGCTGGCGCTGATCGACAACGGCTTCGACATCCTCAACGCCAACCCGTTCTTCAAGGACCTGACGACCGGCGTGGTCATCCTGGCCGCCGTCGCGCTGAGCGTGGCGAGCAGACGACGATGACCGGCCCGCCGACCCCATCGCTCGCGGCCACGCACGAACTACCCAGAAAGGCGGAACGATGAGCAGGCTTGCGATCGACGTCGGTGGCACGTTCACCGACGTGGTGGAGCTGAACCCGGAGACGGGCGCGCTCAGCTTCGGCAAGGTCCCCACCACGCCGGACGCGCCGGCGCGCGGTGTCATGAACGCCTTCGCGCTGGCCGAGTCCGGCACGCCGGCCATCACGATGTTCACGCACGGCACCACGCTCGGCCTCAACGCGCTGCTCACCAGGACGGGAGCGCGCACCGCGGTCATCGCGACGAAGGGCTTCCGTGACGTCTACCTGCTCGGGCGTACCGACCGCAGGACCAACTACGACATCACCTACCGCAAGCCGCCCGCGCTGCTGGAGCGCTACGACACCTTCGAGGTGCGCGAGCGGTGCCTGTTCGACGGGAGCGTGCACACGCCGTTCGACGAGGAGGACGCCCGCCGGGTGGCCACCGTCATCGCCGAGCGCGGCTATGGCTCCGTCGCGGTGGCGTTCCTGCACTCGTACGCCAACCCCGAGCACGAGCTGCGCATGCGGGAGGTGCTCGCCGAGGTCGCGCCCGGCGTCGCGGTCACGCTGTCGCACGAGCTGTCCAGGGAGTACCGCGAGTACGAGCGGACCAGCACCGCCGTGCTGGACGCCTACGTCAAGCCGATCGTCCACCGCTACCTGCGCGAGCTGGAGGGCGAGCTGGCGGGCGACGGCTTCCGGGGCCGGTTCCTCATGACCCGCTCCGGCGGCGGCGCGATGACCGCGCAGGCGGCCCGCGAGCAGCCGGTCAGCCTCATCCTGTCCGGCCCCGCCGGCGGCGTCATCGGCGCGGCGGCGCTGTCGCGGCTGCTGGACCAGCCCAACCTCATCACCATCGACATGGGCGGCACCAGCCTCGACGCCTCGCTCATCCTCGACCACGAGCCGGTCCTCTACCAGGGCGCGGAGTTCGAGGGACTGCCCATCAACACGCCGTCGCTCTACATCCACACCATCGGCGCGGGCGGCGGCTCCATCGCCTGGCTGGACGAGGCCGACGCGCTGCAGGTCGGCCCGCAGAGCGCGGGCGCGGCGCCGGGCCCCGCCTCGTACGGCAAGGGCGGCACCGCCCCCACCTTCACCGACGCCGCGCTGGTGCTCGGCCACCTCGGCGCCGACAGCCCGCTCGGCGGCACGCTCACCCTCGACCGCGACCTGGCCGACAAGGCGCTGCAGCCCATCGCCGCCCGGCTCGGCCTGTCCACCGAGGCGCTGGCGCGCGGCATCGTGCAGATCTCCACCATGAAGATCATGGGCGCGGTCCGCGCGATCACCGTGGAGCTGGGGCGCGACCCGAAGGACTTCGCGCTGCTGTCGTTCGGCGGGGGAGGGGGCCTGGTGGCCATCGAGGTGGCCAGGGAGCTGGGCATCTCGACCGTGATCGTGCCGCCGGGCCAGGGCGCGTTCTCCGCGTTCGGCATGCTGCTCGCGGACGTGCAGCACGACTACGCCCGCACCCTCGTCACCCCGCTGGCCTCCCTCGACGCGCCCGCCGCCGACGCCGTCTACCGGGAGATGGAGGCGGCGGCGGCCGAGCAGCTCGAAGCGGAGGGCTTCGGCCCCGACCGGCGCGTGCTGACGCGTACGCTCGACGTCCGCTACCAGGGGCAGGAGCACTCGGTCACGGTCTCCTGTCCCGACGACCCCGAGACGTTCGGCGCGGCCGTCGCGTCCGCCTTCGCCGAGCTGCACGAGCGGCAGTACGGCCACACGATGGACGACCCCGTCGAGGTCACCACGCTGCGGCTGCGCGCCACCGGCACCGTCGACAAACCCGAGCTGCCCACCATGCCCGAACGCGCATCGGGCGAGCCGCGACCGGCCGGCACCCGCCGGGTCTACCTGTCGGAGGACGAGCCGGCCGCCGAATACCGCGTCTACATCCGCGAGGACCTGCTGGCGGGCGACCTCATCACCGGGCCCGCGGTGATCACCGAGCACACGGCCACGTCCGTCATCCACGCCGGCGACAGTCTGCGCGTCGGCCGCTACGGCGAGCTGGTCATTTCCGTGAACGACAGGACCGGGAGGCAGTAGTGAGCACCACCACCACGACGGACTCCATCACCACGGAGATCATCCGGCACGGCCTGCTCGCCGCCGCCGACGAGATGGCACGCAACCTGTGCCGCACCGCGTACAACACGGTCGTCTACGAGATCCACGACTACGGCATCGGCATCCACGACGCCCACGGCGACGTGGTGGCCGACGCGCCCGGCATCGCGGTGTTCACCCGGGGCAACGACCACGGCATCAAGCGGGCGATCGAGTTCCTGGGCCGCGACGCGCTGGAGCCCGGCGACGTGTTCATCCTGAACTATCCGTACTGGGCCTCCGCGCACACCCTCGACCCGCTGGTCTTCGCGCCCATCCACCACGACGGCGAGCTGATCGGGTTCGCCTCCTGCCGGATCCACGTGCTCGACCTGAAGCAGAAGGACCCCGGCTACGTCCTGGACTCCACCGACATGTACCAGGAGGGCCTGTTCTTCCCCTGCTCCCGGCTCTACCGGCGCGGGGTGCAGAACGACGACGTGTTCAACATCATCCGCTTCAACAGCCGGATGCCCGAGCGGACCATCGGCGACATCCAGGCGCAGGTGTCGGCGTGCGTGACCGGCGTGCGCAGGACCCAGCAGATCGCCGCCAAGTACGGCGCGGGGGTGCTGACCGCCGCCATGGACGCCATCAACGACCACGGCGAACGGCTGGCCAGGCTGGCCCTGGCCAAGCTGCCCAAGGGCACCTGGACGGCGCACGACTTCGTGGACAGCGACGGCATCGACACCGACCGCCTGATCAAGCTGAACGTCACCGTCACCATCAGCGACGACGAGATGGTCATCGACTGGACCGGCAGCGAGCGCGACGTCAAAGGCCCGATCAACCTGCCGCTCGGCCAGACGGAGGCGTTCTGCAGCCTCATCTTCAAGGCGCTCACCACGCCGGACACCCCCGTCGTCGCCGGCAACTTCCGCCCGCTGCGGGTGGTCACCGAGCCCGGCTCGGTGATGCACGCGGTGCCGCCCATGCCGACGTTCACGCTGTGGACCGGGCTGCTCGGCGGCGAGGTCGTGCTCAAGGCGCTGGCCCAGGGCATGCCGGACCGCGTGCCCGCCTGCTCGGGCGGCGACGTGTGCTCGATGATGGGACTCGGCGTCAACCCGCGCACCGGCGAGGCGTGGCTGGAGGCGACCAACGAGGCCGTCGGCTTCGGCGGCCACGCGGGCGGCGACGGCGAGGACGGCATCATGCACCTGTCGGAGCCCGGCTGCCGCAACAACCCGGTGGAGGTGCTGGAGACCAAGTCACCGATGTTCATCGAGTGGTACGGCTACCGCCCCGACAGCGGCGGCCCAGGCCGGCACCGGGGCGGCGTCGGCGTCGGCCGCACCTACCGTTTCACCGCGCCCTCCACCGGCATCTGCCTGGTCTACAAGACCAAGACCCGGCCGTGGGCCATCGGCGGCGGCAGGCCAGGCGAGAGCAACCACGTCATACTCAACCCGGGCACCGACCGCGAGGTGGTGCAGGGCGGCAGCTACAACCGGCTGGAGGCGGGCGAGGTGCTCGTCAACAACACCGGCGGCGGAGGCGGCTACGGCGACCCGTTCGAACGCGAGCCCGCGCGGGTGGCGGCGGACGTCCGCAACGGGTTCGTCAGCGTGGAGGCGGCGGCCCGCGACTACGGCGTCTCGGTGGACCCGGTCACGTTCGAGGTGGACGAGGAGGCCACCGCCCGGCTGCGCGCCTCCCGCTGAATGTGCCTCGGGCACACCAGGGGCGCGGCGAAAGTGTGGCGGGCGGCGCTGGAACGGCCGCTCGGATCCGGTGACGATAACGGGCGATCTCCGGGGTTGCCGGCACGCCGCCGTGGCGGTCGCCGGATCCCTGTGACAGGAGGCCCGATGCGTTATCTGTGGACGGTCGCGGTGCTGCTCGCCGCGCTGCTGGTGCCGGCCACCGCCCATGCCGCGACCCCGTCGTACCTCACCTTGGAGGCCACGTACACCGGCGTCGCCAACGGCTGGGCCAAGGTCGAGCGGTACCTCGACACCACCCCCGGCTTCACCCAGGAGGACTACCCGCCGGACGGCCGCGGCGACCAGGACGGTCAGCGCCTGACCTTCTTCGGCGGCGTCAAGCGGCCCTTCTCCGGCCGGTTCCTGCTCTACTACGCGCCCGGCTGGAACACCAACCCCAAGACCACCCCGGTCCTGCTGGTGCACGGCGCCAACGACAACCCCGACCGGGCCTGGGCGAATCCCGGCGAATCCGGCGGGTTCGGCTGCGGCGCGCTCACCTGCCCGCGTACGGGGCTGATGCAGCACCTGGTCGACGCCGGTCACCGGGTGTTCGCGATCGGGTTCGCCCACAAGGAGGGCGACAACCTCATGCAGGCCCAGCAGGTCGGCGACGCGATCGCGATCATCAAGGACCGGCTCGGCGTCTCGTCCGTGGACCTGGTGGGGTGGAGCAAGGGCATGATGTCGACCCGCATGTACGTCTCGTCGGTCAAGCCGAGCTGGGGCCGCTCGTACGCGGGCGACGTGCGCAAGCTCATCACGATCGGCGGGCCGAACGCCGGCTACGACTACCCGTTCGCGCACGGCTGGGCGCACGACCTGTCGATCTGGCCCGAATGCGGCGGCCGGATCAACTCGCCGTCGCCGCACACCCACATGACCTGCTACGGCGTCTACGCCTACCATCCGGAGTTCTCGTTCGTGCCGACCGGCGGGCACGACGCCTACCCGGGGCAGCGGCAGATGCTGGCCCGCTTCGACGGCACGTACGGGATCGACCAGACCCAGCAGGACTGGTACACCACCTACTACGGCGGCCAGGGCTTCTACACGGCCGGTCCCGGCATCCAGGCCGCGATCGACGCCGGGTCGCTGATCTCGCGGATCCGGCAGGCCGGGGTGCCGTCGTCGGTGAAGACGTATCTGCTGGCCGGCGGATCGCCGACCGTCGTGGGCATCTACAACGAGAACCGCGGGCCCAGCGACGGCGTGGTGTTCGTCAGCAGCGCGCTGTCCACGACGGGCATCGGCACCGTGTCAGGCACCGCGCTCATCGCCACCGCCAACCACCTCACGCTCGGCTGGCACTCCCAGGTCAAGTCGCAGGTGGCGAGCTGGCTCGCCTGACACCGTTGCGGGGTGGCGGTCCTTGTTGTTGGAGGGGGCCGCCTCCCCAGGTCCTGGGAGGTGGCGGCACCGTCTCGTTGCCGACGTCGTACACCGTGATCGTGGCGGGGTCGTCTCCGGGCTCCCCGGCCACGGGCGTGATCAGGCCGTAGGCGAGCATCGGTGCTTCGTCCATGGCAGGTCCGACGCGGACGGGCGTGAGGGCCGGGGCCGGCGCGATGACTTCCAGCATGCCTCCCCGGCAGGCGGGTCGTGGGCGCGGCGGGTCAGCGCCTGGGCACGGGGGTCGCCGCCGGGCGGGCCGAGGAGGCGGCAGTCGTCCTGACGCCCGGAGAACCGCTAGGCCGCCGGGCCTGCGGCCAGGTAGTCGCCGTGCTCGATGTCGTCGAGCAGCGTGGGGTGCTCGGGCGACCAGCCGAGGAGTTCGCGCGTGTACGCGCTTGAGGCGGGCCCGTCGAAGGCGTACACCCGGGCCAGGAACGGGTTGGCGTAGTGCGTGGCGGCCTCCTCCGGGGTCAGAGAGACCGTGGGCACGCCGAGGCGGCGGCCGATGAGCTCGGCGATGCTCTTGAAGACGACGGCGCTCTCGCCCACGCCGTGCAGCACGCTGCCCGCCGGGGCCTTCTCCAGCGCCAGGCGGAACAGGACGGCCGCGTCCTGCCGGTGCACGGCGGGCCACCGGTTGGAGCCGTCCCCCACGTACGCCGAGACGCCCTTCTCGCGCGCGGTGGCGATCAGCATGGGGATGAAGCCGTGGTCCTGCGGGCCGTGGACGGTCGGGGCCAGGCGCACCACCATGGCGCGCACTCCGCGACCGGCGAAGGCCAGGGCGGCGTCCTCGCTGGGGACGCGGTAGGCGGCCAGGCCGTTCCTGTCGGGCTCGTCCTTCTCGGTGCTCTCGCGGCCCTCGGGCATGACCGCCGTGCCCGAGGTGATGACGAACGGCTTGCCCGTGCCCTCGAGCGGCCGGCCGAGCGCCTCGATCGCGGCGAGGTCGGCGCGCTTCATGCGGTCGGGGTCGGCGAAGTCGATGACGTACGCCATGTGCAGCACGCCGTCGGCGGCCTCCGCGCCCCTGCGCAGGCTGTCGAGGTCCTCCATGGAGCCGCGCAGCGGAGTGGCGCCCAGCGACTCCAGCTTGGCGGCGGCGGCGTCCGAGCGCGCGAGGCCGGTGACCGTGTGACCGGCCCTGATGAGCTCGGCGACGACGGTGGGGCCGGTCTGGCCGGTACCGCCGGTGACGAAGACATGCATGGAACTCTCCCACTTAAAGTCAGTGACTGGCGTAAAGAAATGCCAGTCACTGACCTTAAGTAGTGTCAGTCACTGGCGTCAAGAAGCGCCAGTGACTGACATTCAGCTATTCTGCGGACCGTGCCACGAAGCGGAGCAGAAGCGCGCCGCCGCCTGCAACAGGCGGCTCTGGAGCTGTACCGGGAGCGCGGGTTCGACCAGACCACCACGGCCGAGATCGCCGCGCGGGCAGGCGTCAACGAGCGCACGTTCTTCCGGCACTTCCCCGACAAGCGCGAGGTGCTCTTCAGCGGGGAGGCCGAGCTGCGCGCGGCGCTTGAGCAGGCGGTGGCCGAGGCGCCCGACGGCCTGCCCGTGCTCGACCTGCTGCTCCACGCGTTCCGCGAGGTCAAGCACCTCCCCGAGAGCAACCGGCCGTTCGCGGAGCCGCGCCTTGAGGTCATCGCGGCGACGCCCGCGCTGCGCGAGCGGGAGCTGGCCAAGGCCGCGGCCATCACCGAGGCGGTGGCGCAGGCGCTGCGCAAGCGCGGCGTGGCCGAACGGCAGGCCATGCTGGCCGCCCAGGCCGGGTGGGCCGCCTTCCACGAGGCGATCGCGGCCTGGATCGCCGACTCGTCGCAGAGCCTGGACGATCACCTTCTCCAGGCGTTCGACGACCTGCGCGCCCTGACCGGCCACTCCGGCCGGTGAATCACAGCACCACGCGCAGATGACCGCAACCGTCGTGCCGCCGCGGAGGCTTCTTCTCAGCGGCGACCTGCTGGCCGCCGTACTGCGCTGATCAGTTCTCGGGTGTGGCGCGGCGGAGTGCGGCCTCGCGGGAGCGGAGAAGTCGCCGTGAGGGTCACTCGATCGGTACGTCGGGCACGGAGCCGAGGCCCTCGACCTCCAGCGTGATCGACGTGACCGAGTCGGCGGGCGCGGGGTAGTAGACGTAGCTCCTGTTGACCTCGCCCTTGTCGAGACCCGCGACGAAGTTCTCCACGAACTCCTTGTCCATCTTCAGCGGCAGGTACCGCGCCTTGGTGGCCGGGTCGACGAGGGTGAACCTGGCGTAGTCGGCGTTCATGGAGAACGGGTTCGAGCCGTTGGAGAACGGCGCGGGGACCGCGACGTACTGCCGGTCGCCCTCCGAGACGACGTCGAAGGTCGCCAGCAGGTAGGCGCCGTCGCGGCGGAACGGATGCACATCGATGCGCAGCACGTCCTGGTGGAGCCGCCGCCGGAGTGACCCCACGACCGGCTGGGGGTCGGCAAGGAAGGGGGCCGGTTCCCTGACGGACCCGCGCACCTTGCCCGCCGGCGGGCTCGACGTGCCAGGCCGTGCCCGGGCTCTCCTGCTTGAGCTGGTACGAGATCTCGACGCGGCGGTTGCGGGCCCGGCCCTCGGGGTTGTCGCTGCCGTCCGGCTTGGTGTTCTCGGCGATCGGCTCGCTCTCGCCCTTGCCGGTGGCCTCGTACCGGTACTCGCCGCCCAGCTTGCCGGCGAGATAGCGGCGCACCGCCTCGGCCCGCCGCACCGACAGCTTCTGGTTGTAGGCGTCCTCGCCCTTGCTGTCGGTGTGCCCCTCGATGACGATCGGCGGCTTGGCCGGGTCGGCGCGTTCGCGGGTCTCCTCGACCACCTCGTCGAGCACGGCGGTGGCCTTGGGCGACAGATCGGCCTTGTCGAAGGAGAACAGCACGTCCGTGCGGAGCCCGATCGTCTCTTCGGTGCCTTCTCGCTGCGTCGTCTTCTGCGGGGTCTCGATCAGCTCGTTCACGTCCGAGACCGCCGACCAGATCTCGCCCGACGGCGGCACCACCTGCCACTGGACCGTCGCGCCGGGCGAGGGCGACGCTTCCGGCTCGCGCTCGCGCGCGACGGGCGGCTCGGCGCCGTCGGTGACCGGGATGCCGGTGAACGGCGCGAACGCCAGGTCGGGCACGACCGAGACCTGCCGGACCTCGGCGGGCAGCGGCGGGAAGTACACCTCGACGGGGTAGCGGACGCCCGGCTGGAAGTACTCGGGCAGGCGGTTCAGATCCTTCAGGCTGTGGCGGGTGCCGAACGCCCGGCTCGTGCCGTTGTCCTCCCGCAGCGTGAAGTACACCTTCTTGCCGACCGGGTCGAACAGCCGGAACCTGCCGAACGTCACCGTCTGTAAGGGGAGCCCGTCGTATCCGAAGTCGCCGGAGGAGATCTTGTCCTCCAGGTTGGTGATCTCCATCTTGAGCGCGGTCAGGTCGCGGTGCCGTTCCACCGCCTTCACCTCGATGCGGAACTTGTCCGCGCCGTGGAATCCGACCAGCCCTTCCCGTACGTACGGCCCGCCCGATGCGCTGGGAGACGGCGAGGCCGGGGGAGAGGAGGCGCCGGCCCGGGGCGGAGCGGGCGTCGGAGGAGGGCTGCTCGGGGTTCTGGGGTCGGCACCGCAGCCGCACAGCGACAGGACCGCGAGGACCACGGCCGTCTTCCTGAGGACATGCATCGGCATCAAATCCCACAAGTCGGTCAGGTGTGATCGCTGGCATAGCTTAGGGATCACAAGCGACGCCGGTGACCTGTTCGTGCGGTTTCCAGAGCCGGGTGGCGACGCCGGCCATGACAGGTGAGCGGGCTGTCACTCCCACGGCTACATCACAGAGAGTGAGCGCATGATTACTTAGAGTACGCATAGGCGGCGTGCGGCAAACGCCGCCCCTTCCTACGAAAGGAAGCACCCGCATGGCCCGTACCCTCACCCGACGCTCGCGTTACGCGGCGCTGGCCGGGGCGATCCTCGGCTCGACGCTGCTGACCGTGCCCACCGCCCCACCGGCGAACGCCGTCACGGTCACGGTCCGAGTCGCCTACATCAAGGACGACCCCTTCGGGGTCAACCAGTACGACGTCCGGTTCAACGGGGCCGTCCGCTCCGACGGCCCCAACGCGTACATCATCGAGGGCGAGCTCGACGCCTACTGTCACCATGGCACCCTCACCGGCCAGTCCGTGCGGCTCGACTACGGCGCCACCCGCCGTAGCTGGCAGGACGTCAGGTACTGGTGCACTGACACGCCGGTCCCCATCCGTGTGCGCGGTTCCCGCGACTACGGCGACACCATCGACATCAAGGTCGGCGCCACCAGCGGCAGCTTCAACACCTACCAATTCGGCGAGACCCAGCGGTTCAACGTCGGAGTCGACTGATTCCGCAGCTCCAGGAGGCGGGCCGCGCCCGGACGACCACGTGCCGGGCGCGGCCCCGCTAATTCCGTGACGGGTCCCGCTGGAAGGCGAGGGCGGCGGCCAGGCAGGCGACGGGGACGACGGGCAGCACGTAACGGTGGTCGAAGTCGAGGACCGCGACCGGGCCGACCAGCAGCGCCAGCGCCACGGCCTGCGGCAGCAGCGCCACGCGCGGCCGGCGGATCGCGGCCACCGTTCCGAGCAGCAGGATCGCGGCCAGGAACGGGCCGCGCAGGTAGGCGACGTACTGGTAGGCGATGAGGAAGTCCGCGTACGGCGAGACCGACGACAGGCCCCGGATGTCCGGGTCGTACTCGCGTTTCACCTTGTCGATCAGCGGCTGCGCGGGCAGCTTCCAGTGTCCCTTCCTGAAGCCGAACGCGGGCGTGGTGCGTTCGGGATGCGGGATAGGGGTCCAGGAGAAGGCGATGGCGGTGTCGCGGGCCACGTCTCGCAGGTAGTCGAGCGGCTGGGCCAGGATCGCCCGTACGGCGAACTCGCGGGCCAGGTCGTTGTGCGTGAACCGGTCGCCGGGCAGCAGGTTGAGCGACGCCTGCGGGGCCCAGACGTACTCCGATGCCGCGTCCAGCTCCGTGCCGTTCGGGCACAGGCGGGCCAGGTGGGGCGGCGGCTGGATGCGGGCGCAGTCGGCGAAGGTCATGGTCCGCGCCCACAGGGCGACGCCGTCCGCGCCGCTGATGGCGAAACGGCCGTGGTGCTGGGCGTACCAGGCGGCGTACCCGGTCAGAGGCAGCGCACCCGCCAGCGCCAGCGCGCCCAGCGGCCGCCACCCCACCCGCCGCACGGCCAGCACCAGCACGACGAGCAGCAGCAGGGGCAGCGCGATCGTCCTGGTCAATGCCGCCGCGGCGAACAGCAGGCCCGCGCACGCGGCCGCCCGTACCGAGACCTCCGGCGACCACATCAGGACGGCCAGGGCGGCCACGATGAGGAAGATGAACTGCGTGTCGGACAGGATCCCGGTCTCCAGCCGCAGGAACGAGGCGTCGAACAGCAGCGGCACCGTCGCGGCCGCCGCCGCCCAGCCGGGCACCGACCTGCGCCGCAGCACCGCGTAGAGCAGCAGCCCGGTGGCCAGGCCCATCGCGTGCTGGACGGCGACGATCAGCTCCACGCTGTGGAACGGCAGCAGCGCCCGCAGCAGCAGCGAGTAGCCGATCGGGTGGAAGGACGCCGACGGCGCAGGATGCACCGCCATGTCGAGGTAGGTGAAGGAGTCGTACCAGTAGAGGGTGGCGGGGCGGTAGCCGAGCATCGTCACCACCCGCAGCGCGGCGGCCAGGGCCAGCAGTACGGCGAAGAGGCGGTGGTCCGCGAGGGCGGCGGAGCGGCGCTGCGAGGGCAGCGCGACGCGAGTGTCTACGAGCACGGTGGATCCGATCGTGTACGGGCATGGCGAACCGCACCCATGGCGGTCGCCTGGATGGCATGCGGGGATCAGGTGGCAGGCAAGGCGGCGGCCGGCCTCCGGCGTGCGGTGCCGCCTGCCGGCTTCGTCAGCGGACGTTCAGCGTCCGGCGCGCGCCGGATCCGCCGGTGGGCGGCGCACGCCGGGTGAGGCCGGGCCTGCGTGCTGCGGGCGGAGCGTCAGCAGCCTTTCTGGGGCCGGCGTACGCCGGGCTCGCCGGGCCCGTTGTAGTCGCTGGGCTTGCCGGGCTTGTCGGCGACGAGCAGGAGGGCCTGGTGGTCGGCGCTCATCACGCCGTCGAGCACGTACCAGCCGTCGGGGGGCGTGAAGCCGCGGGGCCTGCCGTACGCGGTGTACGACGGGGTGACGCCGCGCTCGCGCAGCAGGGCCGCGACCTCGGCGACGGTCCGGTTGACGTAGTCCACGCAGTGCAGCGGCTCGCCGGGCATGGCGATGCCGGGCGGCATGCCGTATCGCTCGCCGGGTGCGGCCCGGCGGCCGAGGATGACACCGGCCTTCTTGGTGTAGCCGACCGGCACCTTCAGGCCGATGGGGCAGCCGCCGAAGCGCTCGCAGGGCCCTGGACGGTCGATGGCGCGGATCGGGCCCTGCGCGGGCACCGTCTCGCCCGCCCGCAACCGGTCCACGTCGTTCAGCACGAAGATCTGCCCGGTCATGCTCGCGGAGGTCGGCACCAGCTTGAGCGTGATGTTGATGCCCCTGGCGCGCAGCTCCCGCTCGTACACCTCGGGCTCGGCCATCAGGTCCTTGACCGTGATCACGTAGTGGCCGTCCACGACCTTGATGTCCAGCGCGGCGGACGCGGGGGCCTGCGCGACGCCGAACGACATCAGCACGGTCAGCGCGGCCAGCGCCGGCACCGCCGCCCACCTGCGGATCCGAGAGGTGAGACGGCCTCTGCGGCTCTCGGCGACGGGGATGGAGGTGACCTCCTCCAGCAGCTCCCTGGAGATCGGCGTCATACCGGGACCGGGATCGGGCGCGATGCCGGCGACGAGACGATCGATCTCGTGCATCACAGTGTCCCTTGTCATGGCGTCCCCTTTGTCATCGCGACGGCGCGCAGGCCGATGCGGGTGATGTCGACGTTCTCCGCGAGCAACTGCTTGGCCAGCCGTTTTCGAGCCCGGTGCAACCGCAGGCGGGCGTTGGCGCGGGAGCAGCCGAGCACGGTGGCGATCTCGTCGGAGCCGAGCCGTTCCCAGCCGGCCAGCGCGAGGATCTCGCGGTCGCCGGGGCTCAGCCGGGCGAACGCCTCCTTCACGCCGCGCAGGTGATCGCCGGGCTCGGCGTGCTCCGCCGCCCATAGGGCGAGCTCCTGGCCGAGCCGTTCGACCAGCTCGCTGCGGCGCGACTCGGCGCGGCGGCCGTTGGCCAGCACGCGGCGGGCCACGCCGAACAGCCACAGGCGGGCGTCCCGCCCTTCGGGGATGTCGTCCAGGCGGCGCCAGGCGGTGGCGAACGTCTCCGCGACGGCGTCGGCGGCGTCCTCGTGGGATGCGGTACGCCGCCGTACGTAGGCCAGGATGTCGGCGTAGTTGGCGACGTAGATCACCTCGAAGCGCTGCTTACGGTCCTGGTGCGTCACGTCGCCTGCTTCCCTCCGATGGGTCCGACATCCCATACCTGTCCGGACCCGCCGGATCGTTTCACCTCATCTCCGGCCGTTCGGGGACAGTAAGCCCTACATTCCCTACTAGATGTATGGGTTATAGTGCATGATCGAGAAAGGCGACCCGATCGAAAACCGCAGCTCGTCGCGGTCCCCCCGTGAAGCAAAGGACGCGTCGTTGATAACCGGAAGCACCCAGCCTGGGCATGACAACACCCGTGAGCTGTCGGCCGCGTTCCAGGAGCGGATGCCATGAGACTCGGATTCTTCACCCGGCTGCTGGACGACGTACCGCCCGGCGAGCGCTACCGGCTGGCCGCCGAGCAGATCAGACATGCCGAGGCGTACGGCTTCGACACCGCGTGGGTGGCGCAGCACCACTTCGACGGCGAGGAGGGCGGGCTGCCCGCGCCGCTGGTGTTCCTGGCCCACGTCGCGGCCACGACCAGCCGCATCAGGCTCGGCACCGGGATCATCACGCTGCCGCTCGAACATCCGCTGCGGGTGGCCGAGGACACCGCCGTGCTCGACCTGCTGTGCGGCGGGCGGCTGGAGGTGGGCGTCGGCGGGGGCGGCACGCCGTCGGCATTCGTGCCGTTCGGACGTGACCCCGCCGACCGCGCGGCCCTGTACGCCGAGCACCTGTGGGTGCTGCGGCGCGCCTGGGCGGGGGAGCGGCTCGGCGGCGGCAACCGGCTCTACCCGCCCGCGTCCCGGCTGCTCGACGCCGTGTGGGAGGCCACATTCTCGGTCTCCGGGGGCGCACGCGCGGGCCGGGCTGGGCATGGGCTGATGCTCTCCCGTACCCAGCCCAGGCCCGCGGAGGACCCGCAGGCCACCCTCGCCGACCTGCAGCTCCCGATCATCGCGGCCTACCGCGAAGCCCTTCCGCCGGGGGCCGAGCCGCGCATCATGGCTTCGCGGACCGCGTTCGTCGCCGACAGCCGGGCCGAGGCGCTGCGCTACGCCGAGCTGGGCCTGGGCCGCCGCAGGCTGCCGTACGAGCTGCCGCAGCGCGATCTCCACAGCAAGATCGCGGCCTTCGACGTGCACCTCGGCACGCCGCAGGACGTCATCGAGAGCCTGCGCGCCGACCCCACGCTCGAGCAGGTGACCGACGTGGCCTTCCAGGTGCACTCGGTGGACCCGCCGCACCCGCTCATCCTGCGCTCCATCGAGCTGCTGGCGACCGAGGTCGCGCCCGCGCTCGGCTGGCAGCCCTCGGCGGAGGCCGGCGCGAGGCGGGCGTGACCCGTCGTTCAGTAGCCGTTCAGAAGCCGATCTCCTCGCGTACGAGCACGACCGTGGCGCGCTCCGGCAGGGCCTCGCGCTCGATGATGAGGATCTTGCCGATGAACGACGACTGCCCGATCTCCTGCAGCCGCTGGTGCTCGCGCGGCAGGCTGTACGTGCGCACCCGCCGCAGCCCGGTCTCCAGGTCAGGCACCACCTTCTGCGCGCCCACCACCCAAATGACCTTGCGCGCCCCGGACGCGTACGGCGCGAGCTGGCTGCCGCTGGCCGAGGCGACGACCAGGTGGCCCTCCTCCGTCACCGCGTGCACGCTGCCCACGACGTACTCGGCGGTCGCGCCGAGGCGGAGCACCGCCTGCACGTCGTTCTCCGGCAGCTCGGCGCCGGCGCGGACGGAGGCGTACGTGCCGGACTCGTCGAGGTCGGCGGCGATGCCGGACAGCCGGAGCGTCTCGCTGGAGGTGGTGAAGACGCTCTGGTCGCCGGGGACCAGCTCGCCGACGAGCTTGCGGGCGTCGGCGACGCTGTCCACGACGTGCACGACGAAGCCGTTCTCGCGCAGCGCCGCGGCCGCGCGGTCCAGCCGCCCGTCCAGAACGGGGGCGGCGAAGGTCTGGTCGGGCACGAGAGTTTCCACGGACATGATGAATCCCCTGAATATTGCGACGGTTTCGACTGGTAACCGGCACCATTCTGAGTAACGCTTAATTCCTACCGGAAGTAGGCACTTTTATCTGCCTCGGTGAAACGGAGGGAACCCTTGCACGTCGACAGCCCAGCGGCCCGCGTGAATTCCGTGCTGAAAGCGCGCGACGAGCTGACCTGCCAGGTCCGCGACGTCCTCAACAGGGTGGGGGACAAATGGACCCTGTCGGTCGTCAACGAGCTGGGCGCCGGGCCGCGCCGCTTCAACGAGGTGCGGCGCGCGGTGCCCGGCATCAGCCAGCGCATGCTGACCAGGACCCTGCGCGTGCTCGAACGCGACGGGCTGGTGGTCCGCAGCATCTACGCCGAGGTGCCGCCCAGGGTCGAGTACGAGCTGACGCCGCTCGGCCGCACGCTGCTCGAACGCGTCTCCGGGCTGATCGACTGGGCCGTGGAGCACCACGAGGACGTCGAGAGCGCGCGCGGCCGCTACGACGCCCGGCACCCGGGCGACGCATCCCGAGATTTCGCGGAATGAGGGGTCAGACGACCTCGAACACCGCCATCATCCCCATGCTGGAGTGGTCGAGCTGGTGGCAGTGGAAGACGTAGCGGCCCCGGTGGTCGGCGAACGTGGCCTTCACCCGTACGGTCTCGCCCGGCGCCAGCGCCACCGTGTCCTTCGGTCCGCGTTCCTGCGGCCCCGCCGGCACGCCGTCCCGGTCGAGCACCTGGAACTGCACGAGGTGCACGTGGAGGTTGTGCGGCACCCCGATGGGGTCCGCCGAGTTGTGGATGCGCCAGATCTCGGTGCTGCCCTCGTTGATCGTGAAGTCGACGCGCTCGGGGTCGAAGAGCTTGCCGTTGATGGTGAACCAGCCGAGGTCGACGTCGTAGGCGAGCGTCACATCGCGCTCGATCGTGGCCTCCGGCAGCGGGTCCTGGGGCCGGAGCTCGGAGGGGACGCGGCTGTCGTCGCGCTCGCGCTCGCCCACGTCGAAGCGGAGCACGGGCTGTCCGCTGAGCACGTCGTCGAGTACCAGCTTGGTGCCCTCCGGATAGCGGGAGAAGTCGATGACGACGTCGGCGCGCTCGGCCGCGCTCAGCGTGGTCGTGTCCGTGGGCGCGGGGGCGGGCAGCAGGCCGCCGTCGCTCGCCACCTGCACCAGCTCCTCCCCGCCGGCGAGCCGGAGCTGGAAGACCCGCATGTTGCTGGCGTTGAGCAGGCGTAGGCGGTAGCGGCGGCCGGCGACCGGCAGGTACGGGGCCGGGCGGCCGTTGGCGAGCAGCGTGGTGCGGTTGCCCGAGTCGTCCATGATGAAGACCAGGCCGCCGTCCTCGGCGAAGCGGGCGTCGGTCAGCATGATCGGGATGTCGTAGGAGCCCCTGGGCAGCTTGAGCGCGCGCTCGCCGGGGTCTTCGAGCAGGTAGAAGCCGTGCAGGCCGCGGTAGACGTGCTCGGCCTCCATGTGGTGCGCGTGGTCGTGGTACCACAGCGTCGCGGCGGCCTGCTGATTGGCGTACTCGTAGGTGCGGGTGGTGCCCGGCGCGATGAGGTCGGTGGGGAAGCCGTCGTGGGCGGCGGGCACGTGCGCGCCGTGCAGGTGCACCGATGTGCCCGTCTCCAGGGCGTTGGTGTGGTGCACGATCACCCGCCGGCCGGTGGTGGCGCGGATCGTGGGCCCGACGAACGAGCCGCCGTAGGTGAGCACGGGGGTCCGCAGGCCGGGCAGCAGTTCGGCGACCGCCGGCCGGGTGGTCAGCCGGTAGACGTCGGCGTCGGCCAGCACGGCGGACGGCTTGAGCACGGGAGGCAGCGGCAGGCGCACCGTGAAGGGCTCGGGGGCGGCCGCCGCCCGCCCGCGGAACACGGCGGCGGCGTGATGGTGGTGACCGGCGGGCCGCGCGAACGCCTGGACGCCGGTGTCCTGCGCGGCGAGTGCGGGAATCACGGCGGCGCCGCCCGCGAGGGCGCCCAGTTTGAACAGGTCACGTCGTTTCACCATGGTCGGCTGCTCCCCGTGCTGCTGCGGCCGATCGAACCGCGGGAACGCGGCGAGATCGGAGGTCGGCTGAGAGATCGCTGGTGCGATGTCGTGGGAAGGCTGGCTTTCCGCGCTCGCGCGGGCCTAGAACGCGGCTCGAACCGGCCGCTCCCGCCGCCGCTCACAACGCGGTCCATGGGGTCTTGAGGGCGGCTCTACCGGACGGCGGGAGGCTGGGAGCCGGATCGCAGGGCGCCGCGAGGAAAGGCGGGGTGACATGGGGGAGAAGGACCCTTTCGAGGAGGCGTACCGTGCCGCCAGGACACGGCGGAAGGCGCCGCCGTGGGACGTGGGCCACCCCCAGGAGGTCGTGGTCGGCCTGGAGTGCGCCGGGCTGATCGAAGGGCCCGTGCTGGACGCGGGATGCGGCACGGGCGAGCACACGCTGCTGCTGGCCGCGCTCGGCTACGACGTGCTGGGGATCGACAGCTCTCCCGCGGCGATCGCCGAGGCGCGCGACAAGGCTAAGGAGCGCGGGATCGCGGCCGCGTTCGAGTGCGCGGACGCGCTGCTCGTCGGCGCGCGCGGGGAGTCGTACGCCACCGTGATCGACACGGGGCTGTTCCACGTGTTCGACGCCGAGACCCGGGCACGCTACGCGGCGGCCCTGCACCGGGCCTGCCGCCCGGGGGCGCGCGTGCACGTCCTGTCGCTCTCCGACACCCCGGCCGATGGCTTTCCGCCGGGCGCGGGGGAGGCCGACCACCGCCGGGCGTTCGGCGCGGGCTGGCAGGTGGAGGCGTTCGAGGCCGCACCGTTCACCTGCCTCGATCCCGCCGACCCGCGGCGGGAGGTGGACGTGCCGGGCTGGCTGGCCCGGATCCGCCGCGTCTGACCGGCCTGATCGGTCTGATGGGCGGGCGCATCAGCCGCGCCGCCGCCGGTGCTGCGTCCTGCGGCGGCGGGACGGCTTGCCGCGGGTGCGCTCACCGTCGGCGGGTTCCCCGCTGACCGGGGCCGGCCGCTTGGCCCGCTCCGGCGCCCCCGCGTGCGCGGGCATCCGGAAGAACGACGGGGTGCGGTGCAGGATGGGGTCGTCGGCCAGGATGGCGCGGTGCAGCCGCTGGAGCTTGACCGACGGCTCCAGCCCCAGCTCGTTGATCAGGCTGCCGCGCAGCGTGCGGAAGGCGGCCAGCGCCTCGTCGCGCCGCCCGCAGTGATGCAGGCAGATCATGTACTGCGCCTGCAGCGTCTCGTGCAGCTGGTGCTCCATGCACAGCGCGCGCAGCTCGCCGAGCATCTCGCTGTGCCGGTTGAGCCGGAGATTCGCCTCGATGCGCTTTTCGATGGTGCCGAAGCGGGCCTCCTCCATCCGGACGATCTCGCGGTGCAGCAGCGGCCCCGGCGGCACGTCCACCAGGGCAGAGCCCTGCCACAGCCGCAGCGCCTCGTCGAACAGCCGCACGGCCTCGGCCCCGTCGTTGGCGTCGAGCGCCTCGCGTCCGCGCGCGTCGAGCGCCTCGTAGCGGTGCAGGTCGATGGAGTCGGGCGGCAGGCGCAGCAGGTAGCCGCCGGCGGTCGTGACGAGCCGTTCCTTCGCGACGATGGAGGCGGGGACTTTCATGGCGGCGGCCATGCTTTTCCGCAATTGCATGATGTACGTCTGCAGCGTCGTCACCGCGCTGCGCGGCGGATTGTCGTCCCAGAGCTCTTCCATGATGGCGGCGTTGGGCACGACGCGGTTGGAGTTGAGCGCCAGTAACGACAGGATCTGCCGCGGCTTGTGGGCGCTGGGGGTGATGTCGACCCCGTCGTGATCGACATTCAGTGCGCCTAGCACCCTGACGTGCATGACGACCTCCCGGTCTGTGGGTGTCCGCCTCGGGTTCTCGATGGCGGGCCGTTCAGAACTTTCCCTACCAAATTTGCAGGTTTATAGCGGGATACTAAGTGTTTCGCAGTGAATTGTCACGTTTCCCGGCGGAGGGGATCCGCCTTTCGCCGGGAAATGGAGCCGATTTCTGGCAACGCCGAACAGCGCTATCGGCGTTTCACCGATAGCGCTGAGAAAATCGCCGCGGAATGGCATCCGCGGCGATCTTTCAGGTCGTCTTTTCCACGTGGGCCTTGGCCCGCTGCAGAATCAGTCGTGCGTTCCCTCCCAACGCCCGCTCGATCCACGCCCTGGCCTCCGCCAGGCTCACCTGCGGGCCGAGCACGTCGGCGATGCCCTCCTCTCGGATCACGATGGTCTGGCGCGCGGTCACCTCGACGCCGTCCTCGCGCTCCTCGATGGACCACTCACCCGTGTGGCCGCTCGCCAGCGGCGGGATCACGAGCTGCTTGTAGACGACCTTCCTGCCGGGGACGCCGATCCTGACCTGGCGGGTGGTGTGCGGGTGGCCGTCCTTGTCGGGCGACTCCAGCTCCAGGATGTGCGCCTCCTCGCCGGCCGGCCGGACCTCCGAGCGGGCGATGTGCTCGAAGTGCTCGTGCCACCTGCCGCCGTCGTACAGGAAGTCGTAGACCGCCTGCGCAGGGCCGGCCACGTGGACGATGTCGCGCAGTTCGAGCAGCACGTCGGACGCGCGAGGCTCCAGATCCGCCGCGGCGAGCAGCGCGGCCAGCTCCGCCGTGCTGTTGTCGTCCAGGACCTCGTCGATCCAGGCCACGGCGTCCTCGCTGACCGGCCGGTAGTCGTGCAGCAGCCGCACCAGCGACCGCTCGGGGCCGTCCGGCTCGACGATCCAGCCGCCGCCCATGTCGGCGACGGGATGCTGGGCCACCTCCTGCCGGTAGAAGACGCTCAGCGACTCGGGGGCGAGGGTCCGCAGCGCCACCCACTGGCGCACGTCCTCGCCGCCGTGCAGCCAGATCCTGGCCCGTTCGCGCTCCGCCGTCCGCTCCAGATACTCCACGTGAACGATCGGCGGGAAGATGCGCGGCCACACCGTCAGGTCCGCGAGCAGCCCGTAGACGGTCTTCGCCGGAGCGTGCGCGGTGCCCCGGTGCTCCACCTCGTGCTTGTCGGGTTGCGCCAATGCTCTTTCCTTCCTGCGGGTGTCTGTGGCCGCCATCGTGGTACCGGGCGCTGGGGCCGCTGCCGAACCTCACTCGACCGCCGATCGAGCCCGCTGCCCGCCCCACGCCTCGGCCAGCAGCTCATACGAGCGCACCCGGTTGGCGTGCCGCGCGGTGATCGTGGTGATGAGCAGCTCGTCGGCGCCCGTGACCGCCGCCAGGCGGCGCAGCTTCGAGGTGACCGTGGCGGGCGAGCCGGCGATATGCGTGCTGATGCGATCGGCCACGTACGTGCGCTCCTCATCCGTCCACTCGTGCGCCTCCGCCTCGGCCTCGCTGGGGAAGGGCCCCGTGGCGAGGCCCCGCCGCATGTTCAGCACCCACAGCGCGGTCGGGGCCGCGAGCCGGGCGGCGCTCTCGTCGTCCTCGGCCACGATCACGTCGGCCGACACCATCACGTACGGCTCCGCCAGCCGCTCCGACGGCCGGAACGCCGCCCGGTAGGCCGCCACCGACTCCAGCACGGTCGCCCCGCCCAGGTGGTAGTTGGCCGCGTACGGCAGGCCGTGCTCTCCGGCCGCCGCCGCGCTGGCGCCCGCGCTCGACCCCAGCACCCACACCTGCAGGTCGGCGTTCTCCGCGGGCAGCGCGCGCAGCGATATCCCCTGGTCGGTGCGGTAGTCGCCGCGCAGGAAGCGCAGCACGTCGCGCACCTGACCCGAGTAGTCGTCGTCGGCGCCGTCCACCTGGCCGAGCAGCCTGGCCTTGATGCGGAACAGCTCGGTGTCGAAGGAGATCGCGGTCCTGGCGGGGATGACGACGCCGTCCACCACCGCGCCCCGGCCGATCGGCGCGACCCCGCCCGCCGGCACCTTGGCCGACTCGGCCGCGACCTCGGCGAACCGTTTGGAGCCCGATCGTCCCAGACCCAGGTCCACCCGGCCGGGGTGGAGCTGGGCGATCGTGCCGAACTGCTCGGCCAGCAGGAGCGGCGTGGAGTTGGCGATCAGCGCCGCGCCCGAGCCGACCCGCAGGCGCTCGGTGGCCGAGACCACCAGCGCGATGAGCACGGCCGGAGCAGCAGCGGCCACGCTGGGGCTGAGGTGGTGCTCGGCGATCCAGTAGCGGGAGTAGCCGAGCCGTTCGGCGTGGCGGGCCAGGTCGAGCGTGTTGTGCAGGGCGTCGGCCGCCGTGCCGCCCGAGGTGATGGGCGACAGGTCCAGGACCGACAGCGGGATCGCGTTCGCGCCGCTCATGAGGCCAGCCAGGCGTCGTGCAGGCGCAGCCGTACGGACGGATCCAGCGTCAGCCCGCGCACCGCCTTCGACACCCCCACGACCTGCGCCAGCTCGAACACCGGGATGGCGTAGCCGCGGTCGAGCACGGTCTTCTGGATCTCCTTCACCACCTCGTTCCTGCCGGCCTGATCCAGTGTGGAGATCTGCCGGTCGAGCCGCTTGTCCAGGTCGGTGGCGGGAAGGTAGGCGGCGGCGGAGAACTTCGTGGAGAAGACCGTGCGCAGGATGTCGGGGTCGGCCCTGGTGCTGTTGCCCCAGCGGAAGTCGATCTGCTTCTTCTCCTGTGCCTCGCCGAACCCGGCCGCGTCCACCGGGCGGAGCTGCAGCTCCACGCCGATCTTGCGGAGCTGCTGGGCGATCAGCTCGAGGATCGTGGTGTTGGGGTTGAAGCCGGTGGTGAAGTAGACGTTCAGGCTGAGCCTGCGGCCGTCCTTCACCCTGATGCCGTCGGGTCCCGGCTGCCAGCCGGCCTTCTCCAGCAGCGCCGTGGCCCCCTCGGGGTCGTAGGCGAGGTCGGCCCCGAAGTCGGCGTAGCCCGGGGTGGAGCTGGTCAGGATGCTGGTCGCCGGGCGGTAGGTGGAGGTCAGCACCACGTCGACCACCTGCTTGCGGTCGATGCCCTTGCTGACCGCCTTGCGCACCGCCTCGTCGCCGAGCAGCGGCCGGAACGTGTTGGGGTAGAGGGCGTAGGGCAGGCCCGGGTTGTGGCGGCTGAGCACCTCGAAGCGGCCCTGCCGGAACTGCCGCTCGGTCACCGGCTGCACGTCGGTGATCGCGTGCACCTGGCCCGAGGTGAGCACCCCTGTACGCACGCCCTGCTCGGGCACGATGCGGAACTCCACCGCGTCCAGGTACGCCTCGCCCTGGTGGGCGGCCAGCGACGAGGGCCAGGCGTACCCGGCCCGCCGCTTCACCGTGACGCTGTGGTTGGTCTGCAGCCTGTCCAGCACGAACGCGCCGGAGCCGATCGGCGCGCGGCACCGGTCGGCCGGCGGCTTGGCGAGCGAGGCGGGGGAGCTGAGCCCCAGCGAGGTGGTCGCGGTGGCCTGGAGGAACTGGGCGTTGGGGGCGTCGAACTCGACCTTGGCGGTGTGCTCGTCCACCACGGTCGTGCCCTTGTAGCCGGACAGGTACGTGGAGGCGAACAGCGACTTCGCGCCCAGCCTGACGATCTCGTCGAGGTTGGCCTTGACCGCGGCCGCGTTCACCGGCGCGCCGTCGCTGAACGTCACGCCCTCGCGCAGGTGGAAGGTGAACGTGGTGGCCTCGGGATCGACCTCCCAGGAGGTGGCCAGCCACGGCTTGATCTCGCCCGTACGCGGGTCCTGGTCGGTGAGGGTGTCGAAGAGCTGGCGCATGACGTTGACGGCCGAGGAGAAGTTGGCCTGCGGCGGATCGAGGCAGACCGGATCCTCGGAGACGGCGATCTTGAGTGTTCCGCCGGGGCGGGGGGTGGTGGCGGCGCTGCCCGCTCCCTCGGCGGAGCCGCCACAACCGGCGGCGGCGAGGGTGAGGGCGAAGGCGAGGGCCGCGGACAGGCCGCGGCCGGCCGGTGACACGACTGTCACTGGGGTGAGCTCCTGTCGAGAACGTGGAACGTACGTGCTCACGGCACGCTTGAGCGGCGCGGGGATGTCGCCCGCGGTGATCAGGGACGAAAGACGAAAAGAGACGAAAAAAGGGGAGCCTGGTCAGCGACAGGCTTGGCCGGCGATCCGGCAGTAATCCACGTGGCGGCGCGAGACGAGACGCAACGGGAAAGGCATGACGACCTCTCTTCCGCAGAGCGGCGATACCGATCACCGTACCGGAGTGGAGTGCTCCGTTCTATGCTAGTCTCGGGATGTGAGAGGGAACACCGCTGGAAAAGGGCCGCGCCGGTCCGACGCCAGCCGCAACGACCAGCGCATCCTCGCCGCCGCCCGCGCCGTGTTCGTCGAGATGGGGCCGGAGGCTCCGGTCTCGGTCATCGCCGAACGGGCCGGCGTCGGCATGGGCACGCTGTATCGCCGCTATCCGAGCAAGGAAGACCTCATGCGCGCCCTGTCGCTGGCGCACATGGAGCAGACCTGGGAGGAGGCCGAGCGGGGCCTCGCCGCCGAGGACGCCTGGGAGGGGTTCGAGGGCTTCGTCACCGCCTGCGTCGAGGCGGGCGTCGACGGCTCGCCCAGGCTGGCCGGCACGTTCGAGATCACCGAGGACGTGCTGGCCGCGAGCAAGCGGGCCCGCGAGGCCATCCAGACGCTCGTGGACCGCGCGCAGGCGGCCGGGGTCCTCCGTCCCGACGTCAACGCCGACGACATCATCACCCTGCTGCACGCGCTGCGCGAGCGGCGCGCGGAGAAGGGCGAGACGGCGGCGGCGCTGAGCCGCCGCTTCCTCGGCATCGTGCTCGACGGCCTGCGCCCGGAGGGGGCCCATCGGCTGGGCGCGCCGGCCACCGACTGGCAGGAGATCGAGGAGGCGATGAAGGGCCGTTCCAAGGAGTCCGGCTCAGGCTGAGGCGCTCCCTCTCATATCGCGCACGACCGGGCCGCGCAGCGCCGCGCCGCCCGCTGTCCCGCATCCCCGCACCGCCCGGGCGCACCGGGCGGTCCGCGGCATGTCCTCAAGGAGGTCTCAGGTGCCTGTTGCCATCGCGTTCTCCGAGTACGGTCCCCCTTCGGTGCTCCACCCCATCGACATCGACGAGCCAGAGCCCGGCGAGGGGGAGGTCCGGGTCAGGGTCCGGGCCGCGGGCGTGACGCCGTTCGACGCCAAGCTCCGCGCCGGGGAGTTCCGCGACTTCTTCCCCGCGTCGTTCCCGCAGCGGCTCGGCAACGAGTTCGCCGGGGTGATCGACGCGGTCGGCGAGGGCGTGACCGGCTTCGCCGTGGGTGACGAGGTGCTCGGCTGGACGCTGGCGGCCGCGTACGCGGAGGTGATCGTCGTCCCCGCCGTCCAGCTCGCCGCCAAGCCGGCGGACCTGCCGTGGGAAGTCGCCGGCGCGCTGTCGGTCGTGGGGCAGGGCGCGTACGGCTTCGTGGACGAGCTGGGCGTGAAGAAGGGGGAGACGTTCCTCATCCACGCGGCGGCGGGCGGGGTCGGCACGGTCGCCGCCCAGCTCGCGGTGGCGCGCGGCGCGACGGTGATCGGCACGGCGAGCGAGGGCAACCACGACTATCTCCGCTCGCTGGGCGTCACCCCCGTCACCTACGGTCCCGGCCTGGCCGACCGGATCCGCGCGGCCGCGCCCGGCGGCGTGGACGCGGCGCTCGACGCGATCGGCGGCGAGGCGACCGAGATCTCGGTCGAGCTGGTCTCCGACCGCCGGCGGGTCGGCACGCTGGTGGACGCGGAGGCGGCCATCGCGAAACACGGCATCAAGCAGCTCACCGGGGCCCGCTCCGCCGAGGTGCTCGCCCACCTGGCCGGGCTGGCCGCACGCAAGGAACTGATCCTGCCGACGACGCCGTTCCCGCTGGCGGACGCCGTACGCGCGCACGAGCGGGTCGATCACGGCCACGGGCGCGGCAAGGTCGTGCTGACCGTGGGCTGACCTCCCCGGGTGCGGTCGAGCCGCGCTCGACGCGGACTCGACCGGCTCCACATTCAATCTCCGCTGCAAGGCCGATCTTCGGCTGCTCAGAACAGGAGATTGCATTGAGGAGTCTGCACCGCGCGATCGGGAGCGTGCTCGCCTCGGCGGCTCTGGTCGCGGCCATCGCCGCTCCGGCCTCGGCGACGGACACGGGCCGCGTCGAGCGCCTCTTCCACGACGACTTCCGCGCCGGATTCGACACGGTGGACACCTGGGTGGTGGACCGCGACGGCGTCCCCACCACCTCCGACGCCGGCCTGAACGTCCGCTCGTCGGGCACCAACCCCGTCACCGGCGAGCCCGCCTTCGTCTTCACCACGCCGCAGGAGGACGACGGCGGGCTCGGCGCGAGCGACGAGGTCAAGTGGGGCGCCACGGTCAACCACACCTCGTCCAACGGCATCCGCGGCTTCGACGTGCCGGACGGGTCGGTCTTCCGCTGCGAGGTGGAGCTGGCGGTGCGCACGTACGGCACCGCCGCGCACCCCTTCGGCGACCTGGCCGGCCCTCCGGACCACGACCTGCGGCTGGCCTCGGCGACCGTGCAGGCCGCCGACCCGGAGACCGGCTCGGTGTTCACGTACTTCGTCACCAACCGGCTCATCTACGCCGCCTACGCCCGGCAGCCCAAGCCCGGCCAGGACCACGCCTCGTTCTTCTACGCCATCCCCGTCGTGCCGCGGGTGCCGTCGCAGAGCAACAGCCTGGCCCTGGAGTACGACAAGGACGCGGGCGTGGTGCACTGGGTGGTGGACGGGCGGCGGGTGCTGCGGCTCGACCGCATCGGCGAGCTTGCCTTCGACCGCACGTACCTGCTCACCGACCACGGCGGCACGCCACGGCTCGCTCACCCGCGCCAGCTCTACTGCGGCTTCAGCACCGTCACCTTCCTCGACGGCGCCGGCCGCGACGGGCGGGGGCTGGTACGCCTGTCGAGCCTGCCCGACACCTACTACGCGCCCCGCGTGGGCGCGCCGACGCCCGCCGAGTTCTACGACGACGAGAGCCTGGAGAGCAACCGGCTGTGGGGCCAGGGCATCGAGATCCAGGTCGATCACGTGACCGTCACACTGCGGCACGGCTCCTGAGGAGGCCGCCATGACCGACCCGTCCCACGTGTCCACCGCGGCGGTCGGAGCGCCGGCCGAGACCGTGCTGCGGCTGCTGACCGCTGTGTCCGCCTGGCCGCGCGTCTTTCCCTCCGTCGTGCACGCCGAGCCGCTCGACGGCGGCGGACAGGCCCGCGTGTGGTGGCTGCGCGGCGACGAGATCGCCCTGACCACCGTCCGGTACGGCGGCGACGGCGCCTCCGTGACGTTCCGCGCGGACGGCGACCCCGTGCCGCCCTTCACCGGTACCTGGACGGTGGAGCCGCGCGGCGAGGGCGAGAGCAGGCTGAGCGCCGACATCGGGCCCGCGGTCCTGCTCGAGCCGGTCAGGATCGCGGCGGAGGAGGAGATCGGGCGGCCGGAGGTGCTGCTGGAGTTCGCCGACACCGTCGAGATCGCGGGAGCCGCCGCCGACGTCTACGACTTCCTGCACACGGTGGAGGGCTGGCCGGAGGTCGTCCCGCACGTCGCGGCCGCCTCCGCCACGCCCGCAGGACCGCACGGGCGGTTCATCGAGATCGACAACGCCGGTCCCGATGGCCCGAAGCGCACCACCGAGGCGGTCCGGGTCGGCTTCCCGCACCGCGCGATCGTGGACAAGCACCTGCTGCTGCCGCCGCTGGCCACGCTGCACGTGCTGCGCTGGACGATCGAGGAGGTCGACGGATCCGTGTCGGTGACCGCGGCCCACACGGTCGTGATCCGGCCGGAAGGCGTCGCGGCCGTCCTCGGCGAGGGGACGACCGTGGCCGGCGCACGGGAGTGGATCCGCACGGCGCTGGGCGGCAACAGCGTCGTGGTCGCCGAGCGCGCCCGCGCCTACGCCGAGCAGCGCGCGTCTGGCTCAGGAGCCGCCCGCCGCACCGCCTGAGCCGGGGCGTCCATACGGGCGTCCGGCCGCTCAGCGGTCCATAGGGGCGTCCGGCCGCTCAGCGGGCCGGACGGCGAAAGCCGCTCCGGCCGCCCGCTGCACCGGACGGCCCGGGTCGCCGGACGGCTGCGGACGACCGGCGACCCGATGCGGCTACGGCCGCGCGTCCGCCAGCCATTCGGGGACGACGAGCGTGGTCTCGCGGAAGGCCGGCAGCGCGAACAGGTCCTGCACGTAGCGGTGCAGCCGCTCCCACGACGGGAGCGGCCGTCCCGTGATGCTGGACAGCGCGTTCCCGCCCTGGTCGAAGCGGACCAGCGTGGTGTAGAAGCGCAGGTCCGCCTCGGTGATGGCGTCGCCGAGCAGGTAGCGGTGCGTCGCCAGCCGCGCGTCGAACTGGTCGAGCGCCGCGATCACCTGCGGGCGCACGTCCTCGTGACGCTTGGCCGTGGCGGACAGGGCCAGCGAGATCTCCTCGTAGATGAGCGTGTTGACGGCGTCGATGCGCCCGGCGAGCTCCTGCGGGTAGAGCTGCACGTCGCTGGTGGCGTACGCGCCGAACTGCGTGCCGATGTCCCGCAGGATGTTGAAGTACTGGTTGCTCAGGATGCGGCCCTCGTGCCGGTCCCACAGCACCGGCACCGAGATGTGGCCGGAGTAGCCGGGCCTGCTCGCCTCGTACGCCTGGCTGAGCAGGGTGAAGCCGTTGACCTCGTCGGGGCCCCGGCGCTCGCGGAAGGCCCAGCCGCGCCCGTCGCGGTCGTCGTCCACGACCGAGACGCCGATCACGTTCTCCAGGCCGAGCAGCAGCCGGGCGATCCTGGCGAGCTGCGCGACCGGGCACGACAGCGCCACATAGAGGTGGTATCTGCCGGGCTCGGCGGGGTGCGCGGCGTCGCCGATGCGGCCGTCGAAGTCGTACGCGGGGGGCACGCTGCGGTCGGTCATGCCGCGGAACGGGTCGTACCTGCCGTACCTGTCGAGATCGACGGGGCCGGCGTAGGCCGGGGCCCCGGTCGTACGGGCTGTCATGCGGGCTCCTCTATGGTCGGTTCAGCGGGGACGGCGTCGAGCAGCGCCCTGGTGTAGGGGTGGCGCGGCTCGCCGAGGACGTCGGCGGCGGGCCCGTGCTCGACGATCCGCCCGGCCCGCATCACCGCCACCCGGTCGGCCACCTGCCGCACCACCGCCAGGTCGTGGGAGATGAACAGGTAGCTGAGGCCGAGCTCGGCCTGCAGCCCGGCGAGCAGGTCGAGCACCTGGGCCTGCACGGTCACGTCCAGCGCGGAGACCGGCTCGTCGCAGACGACCAGCTCGGCGCCGAGCGCGAGCGCGCGGGCGATGGCCACCCGCTGGCGCTGGCCGCCGGACAGCTCGGCGGGCCGCCGCCGCGCGATCGAGGCGGGCAGCGCGACCCGGTCGAGCAGCTCGGCGACGCGGGCCCGGCGCGCGGCGCGGTCGCCCACGCCGAAGGCGCGCAGCGGCTCCGCGACGCTGTCGCCGACGCTGCGCCGGGGGTCGAGCGAGGAGTACGGGTCCTGGAAGACCGGCTGCACCCTGCGGCGGAACCGGCGCAGCGCGGCCCGCCCGCCGGCGGCCACGTCCTGCCCGTCGAACACGACCCGGCCGCGCGTCGGCGGCAGCAGGCACAGCGCCATGAGCGCCAGCGTGGACTTGCCCGAGCCGGACTCGCCGACCAGCGCCAGCGTCTCGCCGCGCCCCACGCTCAGCGTCACGTCGTCCACGGCCGTCACGTCGCCGAACGTCTTGGTGACGCCTTCCATCGACAGCAGCGGCTCGCCGGAGGCGGGAACGGCCGGCCTGGACGGCGCTGCGGCGAGGCTGGGGGCGTTCGCGACCAGGCGGCGTGTGTACGGATGGTCCGGCGCGCGCAGGATCACGGCCGCGGAACCGCTCTCCACCGACCGACCCTCGTGCAGCACGAACACGCGGTCGGCCCGCTCGGCGGCCAGCGCCAGATCGTGGGTGATGAGCAGCACGGCCGTGCCGGAGCGCCGGGTGAGCGCGGTGAGATGGTCGAGGATCTGCCGCTGCACGGTGACGTCGAGCGCGCTGGTCGGCTCGTCGGCGATGAGCAGCCGGGGCCCGGCGGCCAGCGCGATCGCGATGAGCACGCGCTGGCGCATGCCGCCGGACAGCTCGTGCGGGTAGCGGCGGGCGCACGCCTCGGGATCGGGCAGCCCGACCTCGCCGAGCAGCTCGACGGCACGCTCCCGCGCCTCGCGGCGCTCGGCCATGCCGTGGACCAGCAGCGTCTCGGCGACCTGCGCGCCCACCCGCATGACGGGGTTGAGCGAGACCATCGGGTCCTGCGGCACCAGGCCGATCTCCCTGCCGCGGATGCGCCGCATCCGGCGGCGGCCCGCACGGACCAGGTCCTCGCCCGCGAACAGCACACTGCCCCCGGTGATCGCCGCGCCCGCGGGCAGCAGCCCGAGCACGGCGTGCGCCGTGGTGCTCTTGCCCGAGCCCGACTCGCCCACGACCGCGACGATCTCGCCCTCGCCGACCGTGAGATCCACGCCCCGCACCGCCGGGCCGCCACGGTAGGAGACTCGCAGGCCGCTGACCCGCAGCAGCTCCCCGCCGCCGCTCACCTCGGCACCGCCGCGGCGCCCTCGGGACGGGTGTGGCTGAGGCCCGTCGCGGCCAGCACGGTGAGCACCACCATGAGCCCCGGAAACGTGGTCAGCCACCAGCAGGTGCCGACGAAGTCACGGCCGGCGGCGGCCAGCGCTCCCCATTCGGCGTTGGGCGGCGGCGCGCCGAAGCCGAGGAAGCCCAGCCCGGAGGTGGCCAGCAGGGAGCCGCCGATCGCCAGCACCGCGTACGACAGCACCGGCGGCGCGGAGTTGGGCACGACGTGGCGCAGCAGCACCATCGGGGTGCGCACCCCGGCGGCGATCGCCGCCTTGACGTAGAGCCGGGTGCGCACGCGCAGCACCTCGGCCCGCATGAGCCGGGCGAACGTGGGCACCGTGGCCAGCGCCACCGCGATGGCGATGTTGGTGGTGCCGCTGCCCAGCACGGCGATGGTGACGAGGATCATCAGCATCGTGGGGATGGCCATGAGCACGTCCACCGCCCGCATGACCAGCCCGTCGAGCAGCCCGCCCGCGTACCCCGCGATCAGGCCGAGCAGCATGCCGGCGGCCAGCGCCAGCGCCGTGGCGAGCAGGCTCACCTCCAGCGACGGGCGGGCGCCCCAGACGACCTCGCTGAACAGGTCGCGGCCGAGCTGGTCGGTGCCGAAGGGGTGGGCGGCGCTGGGCGGCAGCAGGGCCCGCGCGGGGTCGCCCTCGTGCGGCCCGTACGGCGCCACGGCGGAGGGGAACAGCGCGCAGACCGCGATGGCGGCGGCCGCCGCCGCGGACAGCAGCGTCGCGGGCCGGCGCAGGAACGTCGGCATCAGGTGGTCCTCCCGGCCGGGCGGCCCGCGGTGACGCGCGGGTCGAGCCATGAGTAGAGCAGGTCGATGAGCAGGTTGAGCAGGATGTACGCGGCGCCCACGAAGACGACCATGGCCTGGACGACCGTCATGTCCCGGTGGGCGATGGCCGTCACCAGCAGCCGGCCGAGCCCGGCCCGCCCGAACACGATCTCCGCGACCGTCGCGCCGCCGATCAGGCCGCCGGTCAGCATGCCGACCACGGTGATCGCGGGCAGCGCGGCGTTGCGCAGGGCGTGGCGCAGGTTCACCCGTACCGGGCTCGCGCCCTTGGCCAGGGCGGTGGTCACGTACGGCTCGGCGAGCGTGTGGCGCAGGCTGCCGCGCAGCACCTGCGCGATCATCCCGGCGCTCGGGACGGCCAGCGTGAGCGCGGGCAGTACCAGGCTGCCGAAGCCCTCGTTGCCGGTGGCGGGAAAGAGCGGCAGCCGGAACGAGAAGCCCTCGATGAGCAGGATGCCCAGCCAGTAGCCCGGCATCGAGACGCCCAGCACGGCCAGCCCCGCGAGCGCGCCGCTGAGGAGACGTATGCGGGTCAGCGTGCCGGCCACGGCGACGGCCACGCCGATGAGCAGCGACAGCGGGAGCGCGAGCGCCAGCAGGGCGAGGCTGTCGGGCGCCGCCTCGCCGATGGCCGCCACCGCGGGCTGGCCGGAGGCGATGCTCCTGCCGAAGTCGCCGGTGAGCGCGTTGCCGATGAAGGTCAGGTACTGCTCCGCGATCGGCCGGTCGAGCCCGAGCTCGTGCCGGAGTGCGGCCTCCTGCTCGGGGGTCGCCTGCAGGCCGCCGAGGTTCCCGTTGAGCATCAGCTCCACCGGGTCGCCGGGCAGCAGGTGCACGAGGGCGAAGGACAGCGTCACCGCGACCAGCAGGACCAGGACCAGGGAGAGCAGGCGCCGGAGAAGGTACCGGCTCACGGGCGCGGCGTGCGGGGCGAAACGATCATGATCGTCACGGTAGGCGCCGCCGCTAGAGCCCCGCTCGAGCGCGGGTGGAGCGTACCGGCTCCAACCGTATTCGAGGCCCTGCGGTGACGATCCTCGCGTTCCGCCATCCGGCCGCCGGCTCTGCCACGAGGAGATCACATGCCCGACGGGACGCAGCTCTACCTGGACCTGCTCAAGAAGATCCTGACCAACACCATCTACCAGGACCCCACCTTCCCCGACCCCGCCGCGGAGCACGGCATCTCGGGCTACCGGGACGACATCCGGGAGATCGGGCTCGACTGGCCCACCGTTGCCCACACCATGGTGGGCCGCAAGCGCCTGGACAACGTGCACTGGGCGGTGGAGACGGTGCTCAAGGACGGGGTGCCGGGCGACTTCATCGAGACCGGCGTGTGGCGCGGCGGCGTGTGCATCCTGATCCGCGCGATCCTGCAGGCGTACGGGGTGACCGACCGTACGGTGTGGCTGGCCGACTCGTTCGAGGGCATGTCGGTGACGGGAGACGACGGTCACGAGGCCGACCGGGCGCTGGCGGTGCACCGCTACAACCACGTGCTGGCGGTGTCGCTGGAGACGGTGAAGGAGAACTTCGCGCGGTACGGGCTGCTCGACGACCAGGTGAGATTCCTGAAGGGCTGGTTCAAGGACACGCTGCCCGCCGCGCCGCCCGGGCCGCTCGCGGTCATCCGGCTCGACGGCGACCTGTACGAGTCGACCACCGACGCGCTGGTGAACCTTTATCCGCGGCTGTCGGTGGGCGGCTTCGCCATCATCGACGACTACGCCATCAAGGCGTGCCGGGAGGCGGTGCACGACTACCGGGAGACGTTCGGCATTAAGGATGAGATCGTGCCGATCGACACGTTCGGCGTCTACTGGCGGCGTACGAGCTGAGCCGGGTGGCGGGCCGCCAGGCTCAGGCCGTACGCCGGGCGGCCCGCCACCCGGCGAAGGCCGGCTCTCCAGGGGTGGCGGCGGGCCGCCCGGCGAAGTGCTTGATGCTGCGGACGTGGGGCGGCTCGGCGGAGGCTGGTTTCCAAGACGCGTGAGAGCGGGCGCTCCCGGTGACCGCCCGGCTCAGCAGACGTAGGGGCGGGCCGCCCGCGCCGACCGCAGCGCCTCGCCCCACCAGCCGAGCTGGTCGAGCAGGAGCTTGGCGGCGGCGGAGACGCTCTCGGCGTCGCGCGGCCTGCCGGCCTCGTCGAACTGCGCGTACGCCATGTGGAAGCTGACCGTCTCGCGGATCGTGGTGGCGTGCAGCTCGGCGAAGACGAGCCGGAGCTGCTCGACGGCGCGCAGGCCGCCCGCGTAGCCGCCGTAGGAGACGAAGCCCACGGGCTTGGCCCGCCACTCGGGGCCGACGGAGTCGATGGCGAGCTTGAGCGAGGCGGGATAGCCGTGGTTGTACTCCGGGGTGACGACGACGAAGGCGTCGGCGGCGCCGATGCGGGCGGCGAAGTCGCGTACCTGCCTGTCGGGGTACTCGCCGGTGCTGACCGGGTGTTTCTGCTGGACGATCGGCAGGGGCACCTCGGCCAGGTCGATGATGTCGAGCTCGAAGCCGCCGTGATCGCGGACCCGCTCGACGACCCAGTTGCCGACGATGGAGCCGAAGCGGCCCTCGCGGGTGCTGCCGATGATCACGGCCAGGTTCAGAGGAGCGCCGGACAATGAGAGATCCCTTCTGCGCTGCGGAATGAGGGCATCGTAACACCGAAACGGAGCGGTGCGCTCCGTTCAGAGCGCAGCGCTCCACTTTGCCTGGTTGGTCGGCTTGGTGCAGCGCTCCGCTTGGCGCGGTTGGTCGGCTTTACGTTGGTCGGCTTTACGTAGCGCTCCGCCGAGTCCGGGCCACCGGCCGCGTGCAGCGATCGTTCAGCGCGGTCCGCCGAGCCGGGCGCGGCGATCCGCCCCGCGCGGTCCAGCGGCCGTGTAGCCGGAATCGAGCGAGGCCGCCCAAGGTGGCGGCATGACCGACACCACTGCACGGCCGCGCCGCTGGTTCGTCACCGGCGCCTCGCGCGGCCTCGGCCGGGCGATCGCCGAGGCCGCGCTGGCCGCGGGCGACATCGTGATCGCCACCGCGCGTAAGCCGGACGCGCTGCACGACCTCGTCGCCGCCCACGGCGAGCGCGCCATCGCCCTGCGGCTCGACGTGACCGACCGGCAGGCCGTCTTCGCCGCCATCGACCGGGCGGTGGAACTGGCCGGCGGCATCGACGTCCTGGTCAACAACGCCGGCCACGGGCTGGCCGGGGCCGTGGAAGAGGTCTCCGAGACGCAGGCCCGCGAGGAGCTTGAAGTCAACTTCTTCGGCGCGCTGTGGTGCGTGCAGGCGGTCCTGCCGGTGCTGCGCCGCCAGGGGAGCGGCCACATCGTCCAGATGTCGAGCATCGCGGGCGTGACCACGTACCCGAATCTCGGCCTGTACTGCGCGAGCAAGTGGGCGCTCGAAGGGCTGAGCGAGACGCTGGCCAGGGAGGTGGCCGGGTTCGGGGTGCGAGTGACGATCGTGGAGCCGGGCGAGTTCCGTACGGAGTGGAGCGCGGGCAGCATGGTCAGGGCCACGCCGCTGGCCGCCTACGACGACGTGCTGGCCAAGCGGCGGCACGGGCTTTCTGGCGCGTACGCGCACCTGCAACCCGGAGATCCCGCCCGGCTCGGCCAGGCGCTGCTGGAGGTGCTGGACGCCGATCCGCCGCCGCTGCGCCTGCTGCTCGGGCGCGGCGCGGCCGAGCTGGCCCCGCGCGTGCTGCGCGAGCGGATCGCCGGATGGGAGCCGTGGCGCGAGCTGGCGGAGAGGGCGGACTTCGATGCGTGAGCCGGGGATCTGCGAGGAGGCCTGGGCATGAAGGTCATGATCGTCGTCCTGCCGGCGCTCGGGCACCTCTTCCCGGTGGTGCCGCTGGCCTGGGCGTTGCGCGCGGCCGGTCACGAGGTGCTGGTGGCCACCTCCGACGGCGCGGTGAACGCCGCGATCCGCGCCGGGCTGCCGGTCGTGGACGCCGCTCCCGGCGTGGACATCGCCGCCACCGTCTTCGGGCAGGGCCAGGGCACCAAAGAGGAACGCGCCCGCACCTTGCGCGAGCGCGGCAAGAAGATCGCCGAAGCCGGTGCCACCACCCCAGACCTGGTCTTCGAACGGTTCGCCCGGGTCTGCGCGCTGATGGCGGGCGAGACGCTGAAGGCGGCCCGGGACTGGCGTCCCGACCTGGTCGTGTACTCCAGGCTGCAGGGCGCGGGGCTGCTCGTCGCCGCCGCGCTCGGCATCCCGGCCGTCGAGCACGGCTTCAACTTCGTCGCCGAGCCCGGCTTCGCCGGACGCTACCTGCCGCACCTCGCCGAGACGTTCGACCGCAACGGCGTGCCCAGGCGCGAGCCGTACGTTCAGCCGCTGCATGTCGCGCCGCCGGAGCTGATGATCGGCGGCGGTGAGGGCTGGCCTGTCCGGTACGTCCCGTACAACGCGGGCGGTGAGCTGCCGCCCTGGCTCTTCGAGCCCGCCCGGCGGCCCCGGGTGCTGGTCACGTTGGGCACCGTGGTGCCGAAGATGGCCGGGCTCGACGGGCTGGCCCCGCTGCTGGCCGCCGCCGAGGAGACGGACGCCGAGTTCGTGCTGGCCCTGGGCGGCCAGGCGGAGCCGGGCGCGCTCGGGCCGCTGCCCGCCAACGTACGCGAGGCGGCCTGGCTGCCTCTGCACACGGCGCTCGCCCGCTGCGCCGCCATCGTGCACCACGGCGGGTCCGGCACGACGCTGACCGCGCTGGCCGCCGGAGTACCGCAGCTCGTGCTGCCCCATGGCGCGGACCAGTACATCAACGCGGGCGTCGTCAGCGGCGGCGGGTTCGGGCTGAGCCGCGAGCCCGAAGCAGCCGGCCAGAAGGAGCTCGCCGAGCTGCTCGACGACGGCCCCATCCGCGCCGCCGCACGGGCGGTCGCGCGGCGGCTGCGCGACCTGCCACCGCCCGCCGCCCTGGTGCCCAGGCTGGAGGGCCTGGCCGCGGCAGGCGGCTGAAGCCCCCGCTCAAGAGCCTGATCACGGCGGCCCTATGAGCGGCCGCGTAGGGCTCAGGGCCTGAGCCTGGTGACCGGCGGGCCGTTGGGCCCCCGCTACCGGGGCTTGCGGGCGGGGCCCGGCTCGTCGTTGAAGCCCTTCTCGATGAACGCGATGTTGTGGTACACGTGCACGCCCGTCACGTGGGCGTCGGTGTAGGAGGGCGCTTTGCCGTACTCCTTGTGGTGCAGGCCGTCGAGCAGCGCCCCGATCAGGCCCATCGTCGTGCCGGGGCCCGAGGGGCCACCGCCGTAGGAGGGCCAGTAGGAGGTCTGCAGGTCCTCGATGACGTACCAGCCGCCCGGCCGCACGTGCGGGAAGAGCGCCGCGAACGAGGCGAGCACGTGCGCGTTGACGTGGCTGCCGTCATCGATGACGATGTCCAGCCCGCCGAGCCCGGCGCCCAGACGGTCGAGGAAGGCGCCGTCGCTCTGGTCGCCTTTGATCGTGCGGATCCGGGGCTCGTCCAGCCGTTTCTCGTGCACGTCGAGCCCGTGGATCAGGCCGCGGCGGAAGTACCGCTGCCACATGCGCAGCGAGCCGCCGCCCGCGCGCGGGTCGTCGTAACCGCCGATGCCGATCTCCAGCAGCCGCACCGGGGCGTCGCGCAGCGGCGCGAAGTGGCGCTCGTAGTGCTGGGTGTACCAGTGCACACCGCCCCATTTGTCCGAGCCGAAGGCCACCGCCAGGTCGTCGAGCGGCGGGGGCGCGGTGCGCAGCTCGCGCAGCAGCGCGTGCCCGGCCCGGATGCCGCGCCGCCTGCGGGCGAGCAGCGGCGCAACCTCGGCCGGGTCGGGGTCGTCGGGCCAGCGGGCCGACAGGTCGTGGCGCAGGTGCAGGCCGGCGCCGCGGGTGCCGTACAGCGCCCGCGCGAAGTCCGCGATCGGGTACGCGATCCGCACGTCGGCCCCCTCGTCCGCCTCAGCCCCCGTGCCGAGCAGCGTCGCGCCCTCGGGCCCGAAGCCGATGTCGACGACGATGGAGGTCTCTGCGGGGACGGTCAGCTCCAGCCGGACCACCGCCTGTTCACGGGCCGGGCCGCAGCGGCTGAGCAGCTCGGCCACCAGCGCGTCCGCCACCTTCTCCGGGCCGGTCTCGGCGATCACGCGGTCGTAGCCGCCGTTCAGATCGCCCGCCTCGACCAGCGGCGCCACCACACCCCACGGTTCCACATCCGTCATGCGACGTGCCCTTTCTCCTCCGTTTTACCGGCCGAGCGTGGCTGGTGCGTGCGGAGCCGGCGTCCATGCGTGCTGGAGCGGGGCTGGAGGCGGCGCGGATGGGGGAGCGGTCCGTTCCACCGATCGGACGTGGCTGGTGCGTGCGGAGCCGGCGTCCATGCGCGCTGGAGGCGGCGCGAGCGCCGGAGCGCGGTCCGTCCGCGTTCGAGCGCCGGTAGAGGGGCGCCGGTGACAGTGGGGCGACGGCGCCCCGGCGGGCGCGCGGCGAGACGGAGGTGACCGGAATGGACGTCCAGACACCGGCGGGCGGCGCCGCCGTGGCCGAGGGGGTGGCCGCCGGCGCGCCGGGGGTGCGGGAGCTGGCGCTCGTCGCCGGGCGGCACGCCGTTCGGGCCGACGCCACCGGCAGGCCGGACCCGGAGACGGTGGGCGGCATCGTGACCGCCGGCTTCGCCAGGCACTTCGTCCCCGAGCGCTACGGCGGGGCGGCGGGCGGGTTCGCCGCGCTGCTCGGCGCGGTCGCGGCCGTGGGTGAGCGGTGCGCGTCCGCCGCATGGAACGCCTCGCTGGCGGCCGGGTCGGCACGGCTCGGCGCGTACCTGCCCGAGCGCGGCCAGGCGGAGCTGTGGGCCAGAGGGCCGGACGCGCTGGTGGCGGCCGGGCTCGTGCCCTCCGGCCGGGCGGTGAGTGACGGCGACGGCTGGCGGCTGTCCGGCGAGTGGGCGTATGCCAGCGGCGCGGAGTTCTCCGACTGGGTGCTGCTCGCCGCCCCCTCGGGCCCGCGTGACGCAGCCGGAGGCGACCGGCCAGGGGTGCGCTTCTTCGCGCTGCCGCGCGCCGCCTTCACGGTGCGGCACACGTGGCGGGCGCTCGGCATGCGGGCCACCGCCAGCGACACCGTGGTGGTGAGTGACGCGTACGTCCCCGAGCACCGGTCGGTCCCGTGGGAGCGGATCCACCGGGGCACTCCTGAGCCTCCGGCGGCGCGGTGCCATGCGGTGCCGTTGCGGCTGGTCAGCGGCCTGCTGTTCGGGGCGCCCGCGCTCGGTGCCGCGACGGCCGCCGTACGGGAGTGGAGCGAGCGCCTGCGCGGCGACGCGTCGGCCGGCGAGAGCGCCCGGCTGGCGCTGGCATCGGCCGCGGCGGAGGTGGAGACGGCCGGGCTGCTGCTGGCCAGGGCCGCCGAGACCGCCGATCGCGAAGCGCCGGACGGCGAAGGCGACATCGCGAGGGACGAGGCGCGCAACGCGCGGGACTGCGCCTACGCCGTCGAGCTGCTGCGCCAGGCCACCGACCGGCTGTTCCGCGCCGCGGGCACCCGCGTGCAGGCGGCCGGAGACCCGCTCCAGCGCGCGTGGCGGGACGTCTCCTGCGTGGCGAGCCACGTGGCACTGCGCTTCGAGCCTGCCGCCCTGCGCTATGCCGCCCACCTGCTCACCGGCGGGTTCGAGCGCGAGTCGAGCGGGGCGGCAGCCCGGCTCCAGACCCGGGTGTGACCGTCGGGGTCGGACAGCGCGAGAGCGAGGAGACGGCATGACCGAACAGCACAGCACCGGGGAGGCGGGTGCCGCGGTCGCACGGCGCAAGCTGGCGCTGGTGACCGGCGGCACCAGCGGCATCGGCCTGGCCGTGACCAGGTCGCTGGCCGCCGCCGGGCATCAGGTCTTCATCTGCGCCCGCAGGGCCGACCAGCTCGCCCTGGTGGTGAAGGGGCTGCGCGAGGAGGGGCTGGCGGTGGACGGCGTCCCGGCCGACGTGCGCGAGCCGGGCGACGTGCGGAACTTCGTCGAGACGGCGGTGAGCCGGTACGGTCCCGTGGACATCCTGGTCAACAACGCCGGGCGCAACGGCGGCGGTGTGACCGCCGAGATCACCGACGAGCTCTGGTTCGACGTCATCAACACCAACCTCAACAGCGTCTTCCTGGTCACGCGCGAGGTGCTGACCAGCGGCGGCATGGCGGCGCGCAAGCAAGGCCGGATCATCAACATCGCCTCGACGGGCGGCAAGCAGGGCGTCGTGCTCGGCGCGCCGTACTCGGCCTCCAAACACGGCGTGATCGGCCTGACCAAGGCGCTCGGCCTGGAGCTGGCCAAGTCCGGCATCACCGTGAACGCGGTCTGCCCCGGCTATGTCGAGACCCCGATGGCCGAGCGCGTCAGGAACGGCTACGCCGAGGTCTGGGGCACCACGCCCGACGAGGTGCTCACGAGGTTCAACGCGAAGATCCCGCTGGGGCGCTACTCCACCCCCGAGGAGGTGGCCGGCCTGGTCGGCTACCTCGTCACCGACACGGCGGCGTCGATCACCGCGCAGGCGCTGAACGTGTGCGGCGGCCTGGGCAACTACTGAGAGGAGAGTGAGATGGCCGAGCCGCGCATCCACCGGACCGAGCACCGCATCACGGTGCGGGCCCCGGCGGAGCAGGTCTACGAGCTGATCGCGGACGTGACCGCCTGGCCGCGCGTGTTCCCGCCCACCGTGCACGTCGAGCGGCTGGAATCGGCCGATGAGGACGGCGGCACCGAGCGGATCACGATCTGGGCGACCGCCAACGACACGGTGAGGTCGTGGACGTCCCGCCGCGAGCTGGACCGGGCCGCGCTGCGCATCGCGTTCCGCCAGGAGGTCTCGCAGCCCCCAGTGGCCGAGATGGGCGGACTGTGGGAGATCGAGTCGCTGCCCGGCGGCGAGACGCTCGTCCGGCTGCACCACGACTACCGGGCGGTCGGCGGCGATCCGGACGGCGCGGAGTGGATCGCGCGGGCGGTGGACCGCAACAGCGAGGCGGAGCTGGCCGCGCTCAAGCGGGTCGCCGAGCGGGAGGCCGCGCAGGAGCGGCTGCTGCTGGTCTTCGCCGACAGCGTCGAGGTCGCCGGGTCGGCCGCAGACGTCTTCGACTTCGTCGACCAGGCACAGCACTGGGCCGAGCGGCTGCCGCACGTGGCCCGCGTCTCGCTGCGCGAGGTGCAGCCGAACGTGCAGGTGCTCGGCATGGACACGCGGACGGCCAAGGGCGACGTGCACACCACCGAGTCCGTACGGGTGACCTTCCCCCACCGCTCCATCGTCTACAAGCAGCAGGTGCTGCCCGCGCTGCTGTCGGTGCACAACGGCCGGTGGACCTTCGAAGAGCGCGACGGCCGTACCGTCGCGACGAGCGAGCACACGGTGGTCATCAAGGAGGAGGCCATCCCCGCCGTGCTCGGCGAGGACGCCGACGTGGAGACCGCCCGCGCCTGGGTGCGGCGGGCGCTCAGCGGCAACAGCCTGGCCACGCTGGAGCACGCCAAACGGTACGCCGAGAGCCGCACCGCACCGGCGGCGTCGGGAGCGGCGTCGTGACGACCTCACTGTCCCCGGGCGTCCTGTACGCCGAGATCCAGGCGTTCTACGCCCGCCAGACCCGCCTGCTCGACCGCGGCAGGACCGGCGAGTGGGCGGCCACCTTCACCGAGGACGGCGTCTTCGAGGAGGTCACCAAGGGCCTGCGGCTGGAGGGCAGGGAGGCGATCGCCGCCTCCGCCCGCAAGCGCGCCGAGGCCACCGCCGCCGAGGGAGTCCAGCGCCGGCACTGGTTCGGCATGCTGGAGATCGCCGATGAGCCCGGCGGCAGGCTCGGCGCCACGTACTACGCGCTGGTGATGTCCACCCCGGCGGGCGGCGGGCTGTCGGTCTACCTCAGCGCCGAGGCGCACGACGTACTGGTCCCGCACGCCGGTGGCTGGCTGGTCCGCCACCGCAGCATCCGTCACGACGCGGCCGGGCCGCTGGAGAGCGAGGCGCCGTGGAGTTCGGCATAGTCTTCTTCCCCACCGTCGGCCCCGACGACCGGCCGGCGCCGCAGTACTTCGACGAGTGCCTGCACCTCGCGGCGCTGGCGGAGGAGCTGGGCTTCGCGCACGTCAAAACCGTCGAGCACTACTTCTTCCCCTACGGCGGCTACAGCCCCGACCCGGTGACGTTCCTGGCCGCCGTGGCCGCGCGTACCAGCAGGATCCGGCTCGGCACCAGCGCGGCCATCCCGGCCTTCACGCATCCGGTCAAGCTCGCCGGCAAGCTCGCCATGCTGGACAACATCTCCCACGGGCGGCTGGACGTCGCGTTCGGGCGGGCGTTCCTGCCGGACGAGTTCGCCGCCTTCGGCATCCCCCTGGACGAGAGCAGGGACAGGTTCACCGAAGGGGTGACGGCCTGCGTCCGGCTGTGGAGCGAGGAGAACGTCACGTTCGACGGGCGCTTCCACCGGTTCGGGCCGGTCACCCTGCTGCCGAAGGTGGTGCAAAGGCCGCACCCGCCGGTCTTCGTCACCAGCGCCCGCAGCCCCGAGTCGGTCGAGCGGGCCGGGACTGACGGCTACCACCTGCAGACGGTGCCGAACGTGATGTCGCGCGAGGTGCTCCAGGAACGCCTGGCGATCTACCGCAACGCCTGGGCGGCCGCCGGACACCCCGAGGGCGCGGCCCGCATCCACTTCAGCTACCCCACGGTGGTGGCGGACGACGGCGAGGAGGCCGCCAGGAAGGGACGCTACGACGAGGAACGCAACACCGCGGCCATCGCCGCAGCCGTCCGCGCCTGGAGCGGCACCACCAGCGCCGCCTACCCGGGCTACGAGAAGCTGGCCGACCTCACCACGCGCGCCACGTTCGACGACCGGCTCAAGGACGACAAGGTCCTGGCAGGCGACCCCGACCAGGTCAGGGCGCAGCTCGAACGCATCGCCGGCTGGTACGGCGACGACGTGACGATCAGCCTGGGCATCCACTCGGGGCACCTCGACGTCGGGGACGCGGAGCGCACGCTGCGCCTGCTGGCCGACCGGGTGCTGCCCAAGCTGCATGCCTGAGGAGGCGGCGCGGCAGGCCGGCCCGTCCCGCGTGGACGGCCGGCTGCTGCGCGTCGGCCTGATACTCCAGCTCGGCGCGCTCGCGCCGCTGCTGGACACCACGATCGTCAGCGTCGCGATCCCGGACCTCGGCCGGGCCTTCGGCGCGCCGGTCTCCGCCATCCAGCTGGTCAGCACCGGCTATCTGCTGGCCTTCGCCATGGTGGTGCCGCTGGTCGGCTGGGCGATCGAGCGTTACGGCGGTCGGGCCGTCTGGACGGCCTCGCTACTGGCCTTCCTGGCCGGGTCGCTGCTGTGCGGGGTGGCGTGGTCGCTGCCGGTCCTGGTGGCGGCCCGGGTCGTGCAGGGTGCGGCGGGCGGCATGGTCTTCCCGGTCATGCAGACCGTGCTCGCGCAGGTCGCGGGGGAGCGGCGGCTCGGGCGCGCCATGGCGATCCTCGCGGTGCCCGGCCAGTTCGCGCCCATCGCGGGGCCGACGCTCGGCGGCGTGCTCGTGGCCACGCTCGGCTGGCGGTGGATCTTCCTCGTCAACCTGCCGATCTGCCTGATCGCGCTGGTGGCCGGGCATCGCGGGCTGCCGCGCGGCACGCGCGACGCCGGGCGGCGGCTGGACGTGACGGGCCTGGTGCTGCTCGCGCCCGCGATGGCGCTGCTCGTCTACGGCCTGACCCGGGTCGGCGAGGTGCCCGGCGGCCCCGACGCGCAGGCCGTCGCATGCGCGGGAGCGGGGATCGCGCTGCTGCTCGCCTTCTCCGCCCGCGCGCTGCGCCGGCCCGCGTCGCTGGTGAACGTCCGCCTGTTACGGGCCCGCTCGCTGGCCTCGGCGTCGGCCGTGGTGTTCTGCACCCAGGCCGCGCTGCTCGGCACGATGTTCGTGCTGCCGCTGTTCTACGAGCGGCTGCACGGCGCGGACGCGCTGCGGGCCGGGCTGCTGCTCGCGCCCCAGGGGATCGGCGCGATGCTGGCGATGCCGCTGGTCGGCCTGCTGGTGGACCGGATAGGCCCCCGGCCTCTCGTGCTGGCCGGGATCGTGCTGGCGATCGCGGGCACGCTGCCGTTCGCGCTGGCGGGCCCGGCGACCGGTCAGGCGGCGCTGGCGCTGGCTCTCGGGGTGCGCGGGCTCGGCCTGGGCGCGGCGGTGATCCCCGTCGTCTCGGCGGCCTACTACGGGGTCGCCGAGCGCGACTATCCGGGCGCCACCACCGTGTTCAACATCGTTCAGCGGCTGGGCGGCTCGTTCGGCACGGCCGTGCTCGCGGTCGTGCTGCAGTGGCGGCTGACCGGTCCCGGCGGGGTCGCCGGCGCGTACGCGGTGACGTTCTGGTGGGCCATCGGCTTCACCGTGCTCACGCTGGTGCCCGCGCTGTTCATGGTGGGCCGCCACCGTACTGAGTGATCTGTCCTAGTTCGTCCTGGACTTGAGTGCACCACGAGGCACGCCGGTGATGCTGACCCGGTGTACGGCAACGGAAACGATCGGGGATGGTGACGGCCAATGGCCGCTGAGGCGACAATCATCGGCGCGGGAACCATAGGGCTCGGATGGACCGCCCTGTTCCTCGCCCGCGGGCTCCGGGTGCGCGTCAACAGCCGCCGGGCCGACGCCGGGCGCATCGTACGCGAAGGCATCGAGCTGTTCGCGCCCACGATCCCGGGCGGCGGCGCCGACCCGGACGAGCTGGTCACCCGGCTGCGCATCGAGCCCGACCTGGACCGCGCGCTCGACGGCACGGACGTCGTCCAGGAGAACGCGCCGGAGAACCTGGAGCTGAAGAAGGAACTGTTCGGCAAGATCGCCGCGGCGGCTCCGCCGGACGCGCTGCTGCTCAGCTCCACCTCGACCTTCCTGCCCGAGGACATCGGCGCCGACCTGCCCGACCCGCGCAGGGTCGTGGTGGGCCACCCGTTCAACCCGGCGCACCTCATCCCGCTCGTCGAGGTCGTCACCGCCGAGGGCGCCGACTCCCGGCTCGCCGAGCGGGCCGCGGCCTTCTATCGCGACCTGGGCAAGACGCCCATCGTGCTCGGCCGCGGCATCAACGGGTTCGTCGCCAACCGGCTGCAGTCGGCGCTGCTGCGCGAGAGCATCCACCTCGTACGCTCAGGCGTCGTCACGGTCGAGCAGCTCGACGCGATCGTGGTCGCCTCCATCGGGCTGCGCTGGGCCACCATCGGCCCCTTCCACTCCTTCCACCTCGGCGGCGGGCCCGGCGGGCTGCGCCACTGGCTCAGCCACCTGGGCGCCGGGCTGGAGAAGGGCTGGGCCGGGCTCGGCAACCCCACGATGGACGAGCAGACCGTACGCACCCTCATCGACCAGGCCGACCAGGCGTTCGCCGGCCGCACGTACGAAGAGCTCGCCGCCGAGCGGGACGCCAGGCACACGGCGGTGCTGCGCGCGCTCGCCGAGCTGGACGAGGAGGCTCCCGCCCGATGAGCCGCACCGCAGTGATCACCGGCATCGGCGTCGTCGCGCCCGGTGGCGTCGGGGTGAAGCCCTTCTGGGAGCTGCTGGTCTCCGGCCAGACGGCCACCCGCACGATCACGCACTTCGACGCCTCGCCCTTTCGGTCCACCGTCGCCGCCGAATGCGACTTCGACGGCGCCGCCGAGGGGCTGACCCCGCAGGAGCTGCGCAGGATGGACCGGGCCACCCAGTTCGCGGTGGTCTCGGCCCGCCAGGCGCTCGCCGACAGCGGGCTCGCGCCGCAGGAGCTCGACCCGTACCGGACCGGCGTCGCCATCGGCAGCGCCGTGGGCTGCACCACCAGCCTGGAACGTGAGTACGTGGTCGTCAGCGACGGCGGCCGCGAATGGCACGTCGACCCCGGCTACGCGGTGCCGCACCTGTACGACTACTACGTGCCCAGCTCCATCGCGGCCGAGGTCGCCTGGGCTGTGGAGGCGCAGGGCCCGTGCACCGTCGTCTCCACCGGCTGCACATCGGGCCTCGACGCGGTCGGCCACGCCGTACGGCTGATCGAGGAGGGCTCGGCCGACACCATGATCGCCGGCGCGTCGGACGCCCCGATCTCGCCCATCACCCTGGCCTGCTTCGACGCCATCAGGGCCACCACACCGCGCAACGACGAGCCCGCCACGGCCTCGCGGCCCTTCGACAACACCCGCAACGGGTTCGTGCTCGGCGAGGGCTCGGCGGTGTTCGTGCTGGAGGAGCGCGAGCGGGCGCTGGCCAGAGGCGCCCACGTCTACGCCGCCGTCGAGGGGTTCGCCTCCCGCTGCAACGCCTTCCACATGACCGGGCTGCGTCCCGACGGCAAGGAGATGGCGGCGGCGATCGGCGCCGCGCTCGACGAGGCCCGCCTCACGCCCGACGAGGTCGGCTACGTCAACGCCCACGGCTCCAGCACCCGCCAGAACGACAGGCACGAGACCGCCGCCTTCAAGCGCGCGCTCGGAGACGCCGCCTACCGGACGCCGGTCAGCTCGATCAAGTCGATGATCGGCCACTCGCTCGGCGCGATCGGCTCGCTGGAGATCGCCGCCTGCGCGCTCGCCATCGAGCACGGCGTCATCCCGCCCACCGCCAACCTCCACGAACCCGACCCCGAGTGCGACCTCGACTACGTCCCCCTAGTCGCCAGGGACGCCGCCGGGCTCGACACCGTCCTCACCGTGGGCAGCGGCTTCGGCGGCTTCCAGAGCGCGATGGTGCTCACGGGGCCGCGGCGGGCGGGCCGCCGATGACCGCGACGGGCACGTTCGAGACGGGTGTCAACGCGGCGGAGGTGCACGGGGCGCGGCGGGACGAGGCAGCGGCTTCCGGGACGACCGTGATCACCGGGATCGGCGTCGTCGCGCCGAACGGGCTGGGTGTCGCCGACTACTGGGCCGCGACCCTGGAGGGCAGGTCGGGCATCGGGCGCATCACCCGCTTCGACCCCGCCCGCTACCCCGTGCGCCTGGCCGGTGAGATCTCCGGCTTCGTCCCCGCCGACCACCTGCCCGGCCGGCTCATCCCGCAGACCGACCACATGACCAGGCTCGCGCTCGTGGCCGCCGACGAGGCGCTGCGCGACGCCGGGCTCCGCCAGGACGCCCAGCCCGAGTACGGCGTCGGCGTGGTGACCGCGGCGGGCGCGGGCGGCTTCGAGTTCGGCCACCGGGAGCTGGAGAAGCTGTGGCGCGACGGCCCCGAGCACGTCAGCGCCTACCAGTCGTTCGCCTGGTTCTACGCCGTGAACACCGGCCAGATCTCGATCAGGCACGGCTTCCGCGGACCGAGCGGGGTGCTCGTGTCCGACCAGGCGGGCGGCCTGGACGCCATCGCCCAGGCGCGCAGGCACGTACGCGGCGGGCTGCCCGCGGTCGTGACGGGCGCGGTGGACGGCTCGCTGTGCCCGTGGGGCTGGGTCGCCCAGGTGAGCACGGGGCAGCTCAGCCGCGCCACCGACCCGGCGAGCGCCTATCGGCCGTTCGACGCGGACGCCTCGGGGTTCGTGCCCGGCGAGGGCGGCGCGATCCTCATCGCCGAGGACGCCGCAGCGGCCGCCGCCCGTGGCGCCCGCGTCCACGGGCGCGTCCTCGGCTACGCGGCCACCTTCGACCGGCGGCCCCGCCCCGGCGCGCCCACAAGCCCGTTCGGCCTGCGCAGGGCCATCGAGCTCGCGCTGGCGGACGCCGGCCGCGCGCCCGGCGACATCGACGTGATCTTCGCGGACGGCGCAGGCGTCCCGGACCTCGACAGGGCCGAGGCGCAGGCGCTGGCCGCCGTCTTCGGGCCGCGCTCGGTGCCCGTCTGCGTACCCAAGACCATGACCGGCCGGCTCTGCGCCGGCGCCGGGCCGCTCGACGTGGCGGCCGCGCTGCTGTCGATCAGGGACGGACTCGTCCCGCCCGCCGTACACGTACGGCCGGACCCCGGCCACCGGCTCGACCTGGTCACGGGCGAGCCGCGCCCGCTGCGCGTGCGCAACGCCCTGGTCGTCGCCAGAGGCGCGCGCGGCTTCAACAGCGCGATCGTGGTGGGCGCGCCGGCCTGAGCAGCGCTCAATTCCGGAACTTCAGGAGGGATCTTCATGAAACCGCTCACGCTGGCCGACCTGGCCGCGATCCTGCGCGAGGTCGCGGGCGAGGACGAGACCACGCCACTGGAAGGCGACTTCGCCGACGTCCCGTTCAGCGACCTCGGCTACGACTCCATCGCCGTGCTGGAGATGGCCGCCCGGCTGAGCAGGGACTACGGCGTGCACCTGTCCGACGACGACGTTCTCGGCCCCGCCACGCCCCGGCAGGTGCTGGAGCTGGCGGGCTCCGAGACCGAGCCGGCGCCGTGACCGCGACCACGCTCCGCCCCGTCACGAACGCCTCCTGGTGGCGCTGCGACGGCTGCGGCTACCTCCTTTACGCCAAGCGGCTGGCCCGCTCCCACGGCGTGTGCCCCGAGTGCGGGCATCACCGGCGCATGCCCGCGATCGAGCGGCTTGAGCTGCTGCTCGATCCGGGCACGGCCGAGCCGCTCGACGTCCCGTACCCGGCCGACGACCCGCTCGGCTTCACCGACACCCGGCCGTACCGGGAGCGGCTGGCCGAGGCGCGGGCCCGTAGCGGGCTCGCCGAGGCGGCGATCGCGGCGCGCGGCCTCATCGGCGGCGTGCCCGCGATGGTCGTCGCGATGGAGTTCGGCTTTCTCGGCGGCAGCCTGGGCGCCGCCGTCGGCGAGCTGATCACGGTGGCCGCCGAGACCGCGCTGGCCGAGCGCAGGGCGCTGGTCATCGTGGCCGCGTCCGGCGGCGCTCGCATGCAGGAGGGCGCGATCGCGCTGATGCAGATGGCCAAGACCAGCCAGGCGCTGCTGGCGCTGGACGAGGCCGGGCTGCCGACCGTCTCGGTGATCACCGATCCGACGTACGGCGGGGTGGCGGCCTCCTTCGCCACGCTCTGCGACGTCATCGTGGCCGAGCCCGGGGCGCGGATGGGGTTCGCCGGGCCGCGGGTGATCGAGCGGACGATCGGCGAGAAGCTGCCGCCCGGCTTCCAGACGGCCGAGTTCCTGCTGCGGCACGGGCAGATCGACGCCATCACGTCCAGGAACGAGCTGCGCCCCACGCTGCGCCGCCTGCTCCGCGCGCTCGCCCCCGCGCAACCACCCCGGCCACCGGCTCCCGGACACCCGCGCCCGTCGCCGTCCCGTCCGCCGGCTTCCGGCTGCCCGCGCCCGTCGCCGGTCCGGCCGTATCCCTCCGGCCCCGCCGCCGTCGAGCGACCCGGCGCTGTGGTGACGGAGCCGTCGCGGCTGCCCGCCGCCGACCCGTACGAGATCGTCCGGTCGGCCAGAAGCCTCGACCGGCCCACCGCGCTCGACTACGTGCACCGGCTCGTGGACGACTTCGAGGAGCTGCACGGCGACCGGCTGGGCGGCGACTGCCCCGCCACGGTCGGCGGCGTGGGCACCCTCGACGGTCAGCCCCTCGTGGTGATCGGCCAGCAGAAGGGGCACGACGCCGCCGAGCTGCGGGAGCGCAACTTCGGCATGCCCGTACCGGCCGGGTACCGCAAGGCGGCCAGGCTCATGCGGCTCGCCGCCAAGCTGGGCATCCCCGTCCTGACGCTGGTGGACACGGGCGGGGCGTACCCCGGGGTGTCGGCGGAACGCGAGGGCCAGGCCGTCGCGATCGCCGAGAATCTGCGGCTCATGGCCGGGCTGCCGGTGCCGATCGTGTCCGTGGTGATCTCCGAGGGGGGCAGTGGCGGGGCGCTCGGGCTGGCCGTCGCCGATCGCGTCCTGATGCTGAGCAACGCCGTCTACTCCGTGATCAGCCCTGAGGGGTGCGCCGCGATCCTGTGGCGCGACGGTACGGCGGCGCCGCGCGCGGCCCGCGCCCTGGGGCTGGACGCGCGGGAGCTGCTGGCCCGGGGCGTGGTGGACGCGGTCCTGCCCGAGCCGGACGGCGGCGCCCAGGCCGACATCGACGGGACCGCGCGCCTGCTCGGCGAGGTCGTCGGCGCGACCCTGGCCGAGCTGCGCGCGTTGCCGGCCGAGGAGCTGACGGCCCGCAGGAAAGCCCGCTTCCGGCGGATCGGATCGCAGGCGGTGACGGGGTGAGGCAGGAACGCGGCACGCTCGGCACTCCGCCGGTCACCGACCACCGCAACGGCCTCCCTCAGCCCGCAGCACCTCCGGAGCCGATACAACGGTCAGGTTTGCCGAGCCCGGCAGAGCGGCCGGGACCGGAGACGCCGGAGATGCGCGAGTTGCTGGGCGCGGCGCAGGCGGGCGTACTGGACCTGCTGTATGGGCTGTCCCGGCAGCCGCGCACGCTCCGGCTGGCGGTGGGGCCGGTGACCATCGAGCTCGACTGGTCCGAGGGCCAGGCCCCGGCCGCGCCGCCACCGGCCGCCGCGTTGCCGACGGCGCCCGCGCAGGCCGGCCACGTGTCACAGGTGGAGCCGGCCGGACAGTCCACGCCGCCGGAGGAGGAGACGGTGACACTGGCGGCGCCGTCCGTGGGCGTCTTCTACCGCGCTCCCGAGCCGGGCGCGCCGCCGTTCGTGGCCGAGGGCGACACCGTCGTACCGGGCCAGAAGGTCGGCCTGATCGAGGCCATGAAGCTCATGATCCCCGTCGAGGCCGACAGGAAGGGCCGCATCGCGGCCTGTCTCCAGCCGGACGGCATGGCCGTCGAGTACGGTCAGCCGCTGTTCGCGGTCGTCCCGGACGAGGGCGGGTGAGCGGCGTGTTCGGCACCGTGCTCATCGCCAACCGGGGCGAGATAGCGCTGCGCATCGCGCGCGCCTGCCGGGAGCTGGGCGTCAAGGTGGCGGTGGTGTACTCGACCGAGGACGCCGGCACGGAGGTGGTCCGCTACGCCGACCGGGCGGTCTGCATCGGCCCGGGCGCGGCCAAGCACAGCTACCTGAACATCCCCGCGGTGCTGGAGGCCGCCCGCATGGTGGGCGCGGACGCGGTGCACCCCGGCTATGGCTTCCTGTCGGAGAACGCCGACTTCGCCGAGCTGTGCGCCGCCGAGGGACTGACGTTCATCGGCCCGCCGCCCCACGTCATCGAGGCGCTGGGCGACAAGTCGTCCTGCCGCTCGCTGATGGCGGGGGCCGGGCTGCCGATGCTGCCGGGCACGCTGGAGTCCGTCGAGACCTCGGCCGAGGCGCAGGAGGCCGCCGAGGCGATCGGCTGGCCCCTGGTCGTGAAGGCGGTCGCGGGCGGCGGCGGGCGTGGCATCGGGGTGAGCCGCACCCCGGACGACCTGCCGTCCGTCTACCGCGAGACCAGGCGGCACGCGAGCGCCCTGTTCGGCGACGGCCGCGTCTACCTGGAGCGCTATCTCAGCCCGGCCAGGCACGTCGAGATCCAGGTGCTGGCCGACGCGTACGGCAACGTCGTGCACCTGGGCGAACGGGACTGCTCGGTGCAGCGACGCCACCAGAAGCTCGTGGAGGAGACGCCCGCGCCCGCGCTGAGCCGGGACCTGCTCGACGACATGGCCGCGCACGCCGTACAGGGTGCCAAGGCCGCGGGGTACGTCGGCGCGGGCACGTTCGAGTTCCTCGTGGACGCGGCGGGCGGCTTCGCGTTCATGGAGGTGAACTGCCGGATCCAGGTCGAGCACCCGGTCACCGAGCTGGTCACGGGCATCGACCTGGTGCAGGAGCAGATCAGGATCGCGGCGGGCCATCCGCTGCGGCTGCGTCAGGAGGACGTGGTGCCGCGCGGGGTGGCCATCGAGTGCCGGGTCAACGCCGAGGACGCGGCCCGCGACTTCGCTCCGACGCCGGGCCGTCTGGAGGAGTTCGCGGTGCCGGCGGGTCCGTTCGTCAGGGTGGACACGCACGCGTGCGCGGGCGGCTCGGTCTCGGCGTTCTATGACTCCCTGCTGGCGAAGGTGTCGGTGTGGGCGCCGGACCGGGACGCGGCGCTGGCCAGGATGCGGCGGGCGCTGGGCGAGGTGCGGATCGCGGGCCCCGGCGTGCGTACCACGACCGCCTTCCTGGAGTCGGTCCTGGCCAGCCCCGGCTTCCGCGCCGGACGCTACGACACCGGCCTGGTCGAACGCCTGCGGCAGAAGGAACCACGATGAAGGCCCTCGTGCTGGCGGGCGGGTCGGGCACCCGGTTGCGGCCGATCACGCACACCTCGGCCAAGCAGCTCGTCCCGGTGGCGAACAAGCCGGTGCTGTTCTACGGCCTGGAGGCCATCGCGGAGGCGGGGATCACGGAGCTGGGGCTGGTGGTGGGCGACGCGCACGCGGCGATCGAGGCGGCGGTGGGCGACGGTTCCGCGTTCGGGCTGCAGGTCACCTACCTGCGGCAGGAGGCGCCGCTGGGGCTGGCGCACGCGGTGCTGATCGCCCGCGACTACCTGGGGGACGACGACTTCGTCATGTACCTGGGCGACAACTTCATCGTGGGCGGCATCACCGGCCTGGTGGAGCGGTTCACCGCCGAGCGGCCCGCGGCGCAGATCCTGCTGACCCGGGTGGGCGATCCCCGCCAGTTCGGGGTGGCCGAGCTGGACGCCGACGGCCGGGTGATCGGGCTTGAGGAGAAGCCGGAGCACCCGAAGAGCGATCTGGCGCTGGCCGGGGTGTACCTGTTCAGCCCGGCGGTGCACGCGGCGGTGGCCGAGTGCAAGCCGTCGTGGCGCGGCGAGCTGGAGATCACCGACGCCATCGGGCACCTGATCGAGTCGGGTCAGCGGGTGGAGTCCACGATGATCACCGGCTACTGGAAGGACACCGGCAACGTGACCGACATGCTGGAGGTCAACCGATTGGTGCTGGAGTCCGCCGAGCCCCGGGTCGAAGGGCTCGTGGACGTGGCCAGCGAGCTGATCGGCCGGGTGGTGATCGAGCCGGGCGCGGTGGTCGAGCGTTCGCGGGTGGTGGGCCCGGCGATCATCGGCGGCGGCGCCCGCATCCGGGACAGCTACGTGGGCCCGTACACCTCGATCGGCGCGTCCTGCACGGTCACCGGCAGCGAGATCGAGTACTCGATCGTGCTGCCCCGCGCCTCCATCGCCGGGGTGGGCCGCATCGAGTCGTCGCTGATCGGCCACGACGTCGAGGTCACCCCGGCGCCCCACACGCCCAGGGCCCACCGTCTCGTGCTGGGCGATCACAGCAGGGCGCGGATCAGCTCATGACCAGCTATCTCGGCACCGGCGGCGCAGAGTCTGCTGCGCCGCCGCCCGGTGCCGCTGTACGGCGACGGCCGCGACCGGCGGCCCGCATGAGCTGGCTCATCACCGGAGCGGGCGGGCTGCTGGCCACCGGCCTGCTCGACCGGCTGGCCTCGACCGGCGAGCCCGTGCACGCGCTGGGCCGCGCCGCGCTCGACGTGCGCGACCGCCGCGCGGTCCGCGACGCCCTCGCGGACCACCGCCCCGAGATCGTCGTCAACTGCGCGGGATGGACGGCGGTGGACGACGCCGAGGAGCACGAAGCCGAGGCGCTGGCGGTCAACGGCACGGCGGTGCGCTGGCTCGCGGAGGCGTGCGACCTGGTCGGCGCGCGGCTGCTGCAGATCTCCACCGACTACGTCTTCGACGGCGCCGGCGCCGGCCCGTACCCGGAGGACGCCCGGCCCGCGCCCGTGAACGCCTACGGCCGCACCAAGCTCGCCGGAGAGCGAGCGGCGCTGCGGCACGGCCACTACGTGGTGCGCACCGCCTGGCTGTACGGGGCGGGCGGCCGCGACTTCGTGCACGCGATGATCCGCGCGGCGCGCGAGCGGCCGTACCTCGACGTCGTGGACGACCAGCGCGGGCAGCCCACCTGGAACGCCGACCTGGCCGACTACCTCGTCCGGCTGGCCCGCTCCGGCCTGCCGCCCGGCGTCTACCACGGCACCAGCGCGGGCGCCACGACCTGGTACGGCTTCGCCAGGGAGATCTTCACGCTGCTGGGCGAGGACCCGGACCGGGTGCGCCCGGTGCCCAGCTCCGCCCTGTCGCGCCCGGCAAGGCGGCCGGCCAGCAGCGTGCTCGCGCACACCCGATGGGAGCCGATCCGGCACTGGCGGGCGGCCCTGCGCGCCGCCTGGCCCGCCATCACCCGCCTGCGCCGTCAGGAGGTGCGCTCACGTTGAGGAGGTACGGCATGCGGCAGGGCATCGGCGAGCCCGAGACGTACGAAGTGGCCGACGGCGTGTACGCCTACGTCCAGCCCGACGGCGGCTGGTGCCTGAACAACGCCGGGCTGATCGTCGGCGAGACCGGGACGCTGCTCGTCGACACGGCGGCGACCGAGGCGCGCGCCCGCCGGCTGAAGGACAGCGTGAGCCGCATCGCGGGCGGCCCGCCGCGCGTGGTGGTCAACACCCACCACCACAGCGACCACACGTTCGGCAACTTCGTCTTCGCGCAGGACTCGCTCGTCCTCGCCCACGAACGCTGCCGGGAGGAGATGGCCGCCTCCGGCTTCGGGCTGTGCGGGCTGTTCCCCGGCGTCGAGTGGGGCGACCTCGCCCTCGCCCTGCCCGAGGCCACATACCAGGACCGGCTGACCCTGCACCTGGGCGGGCTGCGGGCGGAGCTCATCCACCCGCCGGTGCCCGCCCACACCACGAACGACACCGTGGTGTGGGTGCCGGAGCGTCGCGTGCTGTTCACCGGCGACGTGGTGATGTCGGGGGTGACGCCGTTCTGCCTGATGGGCTCGATCGACGGATCGCTGCGCGCGCTGGAGTGGCTGCGCACGCTCGACGCCGCCGTCATCGTGGCCGGTCACGGTCAGGTGGCCGGGCCAGAGGTGCTGGACGAGGCGGAGGCGTATCTGCGGTGGGTGCGCGAGGTGGCGGCGGAGGGCGTACGCGCCGGCCTGCCGCCGCTGTCGGCCGCCAAGGAGTCCGGGTACGGGCGCTTCGGCGCGCTGCGCGACCCGGAACGGCTGACGGCCAACCTGCACCGCGCCTACGCCGAACACCTCGGCGCCGCCCCCGGTGCCCCGCTGGACGTGCTGGAGATCTTCGAGGAGATGGTCGCCTTCAACGGCGGCCCTCTCACCTGCCACGCCTGACCTGGGCGGGCCGGTGAAGACGGTCAGTGCGGGCCGCGCTTGCCCGGGGTCCAGAACGGCTTGACCTGATCGACGTGCCCGGCCAGGTGCGCTCACGGACGAGGAAGTCGCGCACGAGCCGGCAGGTCTCCGCGACGAGCGCCCTCGCAGGCGCGCCGGCGGTTGACCTCAAGTGCGGTTGAGATTGCACGATGGCGAGCCGAAGCGGGGGCCGTCGGGCGGCCGTACCCGCTGGGTGAAGCGACCACGAGGACCTTGATGAAGCTTGAGCTGTACGCCGACGTGCTGTGCCCCTGGTGCTATATCGGCAAGAGACGCCTGGCGTCCGCCCTGGCCGGCCACCCTGACCGCGACGGCATCGAGGTCGTCTGGCGTGCCTACGAGCTGTCGCCCGACGAGGGCCGCACGCCAGGACCGACCGCAGCGGAGGCCATGACCGGCTGGTGGGGTGAGCAGGCGCCCGCCCGCATCGCGCGAATCCGGTCGCTGGGCGCGGCGGAGGGGCTGGAGCTGAACCTGCATCTGGCCCGCCCGGTGAACACCTTCGATGCGCACCGCCTGGTCAAGCTGGCCGCCGGGCGCGGCCGAGCCGATCGGATGATGGAGCTGCTGCTGCACGCGTACCACACCGAAGGGCAGAACGTCGCCGACCCGCAGGTCCTGCAGCGCCTGGGCGAAGAGGCCGGGCTGGACGCGGGGGAGGTGCGGGTGGTCCTGGACGGCGACGCCTACGCCGACGACGTACGCGCCGACCGCCGCCGCGCGGCCGTGCACGGCGTCACCAGCGTGCCCAGCCTCGTGATCGACGACCGCCCGCCCGTCCCCGGCGTGCAGCCCGTCGCCGGCCTGCGACGGCTCCTGCATCGTCCCGATCAAGCCTGACTGACGTACGGAAAGGAATCTCACCGCGATGGACATCGGTATCGGGTTGCCCGGCCATGCCCCGTGGACCGAGGGCACGGCCCTGGTGGAGTGGGCGCGCCGCGCCGAGGCGCGCGGCTTCTCCACACTCAGCGTCAGCGACCGCCTGGCCTGGACGACGCCCGAACCCCTGATCACGCTCGCCGCCGCGGCCGGTGCCACCTCGCGCATCCGGCTCCTGACCAGCGTCCTGCTCGCGCCCCTGCGCGCCAACCACGCCCTGTTCGCCAAGGCCGTCACCACGCTGGACCAGCTCGCCGGCCCCGGCCGCCTGCACCTGGGCCTCGCTCCCGGCCTCCGCGAAGACGACTTCCAGATCAGTGAGGTCGACTACGGCACCAGAGGCCGCCGGCTCGACCGGCTTCTGGACCGGCTCGCCTCTGTCATGTCGGGAAACGACCTCGTCGGCCCCCGACCGGCCACGCCCGGCGGTCCCGCCCTGCTCTTCGGCGGCACGTCGAGGGCGACCCTGCGCCGCATCGCCTCCCGTGGCACGGGCTGGATCGCGGGCGACGCGACCGTGCAGGACGTGCGGGACTTCGCGCCCCAGCTCCGTCAGGCGTGGAAGGAGGCCGGGCGGACCGGCTCGCCCCGCATAATCGCATCGGTGATGTACGCGCTCGGCCCGAACGCCGAGGCGGCGGTCGCGGACGCCATCGGCCCGTACTACGCCTTCGCCGGCGACGAGTACGCCCAGTACGGCATCTCCCTCGCCTACACCAGGCCGGAACAGATCACCGACGCGATCGCCGCCTTCGAGGAGGTCGGCTGCGACGAGCTGATCTTCATGGGCAACGACCCCGACCCCGCCCAGGTGGACCTCCTGGCCGGCGCCGTCGGCCTCTGACCGTGCCAGGCCGGACCCGCCGCACGCGGATCCGGTCTGGCGTGCGGGAACCGTACGTGGCCGGCGTCCTGGGCGACGTGATCCTGGTCAACGGCGCCCCGTGGCCGGTGCACGAGGCCGACGCGGCCCGGTACCGGCTGCCCTGCTCAACGCCTCGAACGCGCGCCATTACCGGCTCGAAGCCGTCGCCGATGACGAGTGCCGGCTCGGCCTCGTCCAGATCGGCGCGGACCAGGGCCTGCTCGCACCGGCCTCGGGATGTGGAGGTGTGGCGGCTGGTGGCCGACGTGCACCATTCCGTGCACCTGCACCTGGTCGGCTTCCGGGTGCTCTCGGGCGGCGGCCGGCCGCCGCTGCCGCACGACGCGGGCCTGAAGGAGGGGCAGACCAAGTACGAGAGAAAGGGGCAGTGACGCCTATGACCTGTGACGTTGCCCGTTCGATTTCGGCGTACGCGGTTTGACCGGGAGGCCCCGCTGCTACAGGTACTGGCCCGCCTCGGCGCTGTCTGTCTTCGACACACGCGCCGACACCACGTTGGCGAGGTTGATGACTATGCCGTTCACGTCGGCTTCGCGATCATATCTTGCTCGCATCAACACCAGGCTGCGCCGCTCGTCCACAGCACGAGCGATCGCCGTCACCGCCTCCGGCTCTCCGTCGAAGTCCCCGCTGATCACGGAGACGTCTTCGCCGCTCATCAGGTGGAATCGAATGATCAGTGCGACATTCTCAGGCACGGCCGGCTCCTTTCGACAGCATCCGCAAGGGGCCCCTGCCCAGGGTCGAACGGTGTAGGCAGTTGCCCTCCGCATTCGCCTACCGTGGCGCGGACGCGGTGCCCTCCAGCCGGGCTGGGATACGGAGTGACAATCGCGGCACCCGGTCCGAACCGGTTTGTTGCCCTGGTCAGTGGTCGGTGATGAGGGCGTCCAGGGCGGCTTCCTTGTCGGCTTCGGTGGGCAGGGCGTAGCGGCGGGTGGTGTCCAGCGAGCCGTGACCGAGGAGTTCGGCGACCAGGATGGGGTCTTTGCCGTCGCGGATGAGCTGGGTGGCGAAGGTGTGGCGCAGGACGTGCGGGCTGAAGGGTTCGGTGGGGTCGTCACCCAGGCCGACGGCGTCGCCGAGGCCGGTGATGATGTCACGGGCGGCGCGGTCGCTCAGGCGGCCGCCGCGGTGGTTGAGGAACAGCGCGGCGTGGGTGTCGGCCCCCTTCCAATCGGCGCGGGCCTGCAGCCAGTCGGTCAGGGCCTGGCGCAGGTCGGGGTGGACGGGCAGCAGGCGGATCTTGCCGCCGTCTCGGCCCTTGCCGCGGATGCGTAGCTCGCCCTTGCGGGCTGAGAGGCGTACGTCGGCCAGGTCGAGGCCGACGACTTCGGAGATGCGCAGGCCGGCGTAGTAGGGCAGCAGGGCGATGGCCTTGTCGCGCGCAGATGCGGTGAGCTGGACGTGGCGGACGTAGCGGCGGGTGCGCCGGGTGTTCAGGGCGCGGGGTGCGGTGCGGCGGGTGTCGCGTTCGCGGCGGGCCTGGGGCTTGCCGAGGCCGCGGCGGGCGTAGAAGTCGTCGATGGCCGACAGGTAGGTGTCGATGGTGTTGGGAGCGCGGCGGCCGTTCTTCAGATGCCGGCGAAAGTCGCGCACCGCGCCGGTGGCGGCGGCGGGGTCGGTGAGCGGGTCGCCGTCCAGGGCGCCGGCGTCGGCCTGGTCAGCCAGCCAGGCCAGATAGCCGCGCAGCCGGGAGGCGTACTTGGTCCTGGTGGAATCGGCCAGCGGGGCGTGCGCGAGCGCGGCGGTGTAGCCGGCCAGGACGGCGGCGTGGGGGGCGGAGAGTGGCACGGCCCGCGACCGGCGCGTGTTTCCGGAAGCTGCTCCGGCCGGTTGCGTGATCTCTGAGGGCGTGTTTCCGGAAGTCACCCACCCAGTTTACTTCCGGAATTGCCGAATTCCGGAAGTCATGGCGTACAATGAAGGTACCGAGGTCTTTTCGAGCGTTGGCATTCAGGTCTGCGTCGCCCCCGGCGAACCACCACCGGCCTCTTCGGGGGCCTGGACAGGTCAGGCGACCATGACGCCGACACTTCTTTCTCCACCCGCACCGCTCAGCTCCGCCTCGCCCGCGATCCCCCGGGTCGATTCCGCGCTACGGCTCAGCCTCAACCCGGTGCCGAACCGGCTGGCTGTGGTGGACGGGGCCTGGTGGCCCTGCTCCCGTGACGCGGCCGCCGAGCTGCCCGGCCTCATCGCCGCTGTGGACCGGCTGCTGGATCGGGCCACGCTCCGCATCGGCCTGCACGGCGATGTGTGGCAGAACGTCCCGCGCCGCATCCCCGCGCGTGGGCGTCAGGTCCGCATCGGCTGGTTCCGCCACACCGACCCGCGCGTGATCACTCTCAGCTTCGCCACCGGCGAGCCAGTCGTCCTGCTGATCATCCCGTCGGGCACCGCCGCCGGCGCCGCCGAGGCCACGCTCAAGCTCACCGCCCAGGACATCGCCGGCATGAGCATCGACGCCATCCTCACCCTCGCGCATCTGCCCGCCCGCCCGGTCCCGCGTGCCACGGCCGACGGCTCGGCCCGCTGGGAGGACGAGGGCGGGTCGGTCATCGGGCAGGCAGCGCAGCCATCCATCGGACGGCCGGCAACGCCGGAATGACCCCGTGCCGCCTGCCGGCCGGATCGAGCGGTCCAGGCACCGCCCGAACTGGCGGCGGGCCGATCTCCGGCCGGCAGGCATCTCATCACCTTTCAGCTTCTCCCGTGAGGAGACATTCCATGACCGTCATCGACACCGCCCCGCTCGCCGGGGCCAGCGCCTCGGCGCCGACCCTCGTGCATCTATCAGGGGACATCGACCTCTTCACCACAGCCCGCCTGCGCCGCCGGCTGATCAACGCCCTCGACCACAGCACCGACCTGCTCATCGTGGATCTGTCCCAGGTCACCTTCTGCGGGGCAGGCGGGCTGGGCGTGCTCGTCGGCGTGCAAGGCCGTGCCCGGAGACGAGGCATCACGCTGGCCCTGACCGGCGTTCCCCCGCGCGTGGCCCGGCTGCTGCGCATCACCGGGCTGGACCGCCGCTTCCCGGTCATGGCATGACCGGCATGCCGACCGCCACCCGCACCGCCGCCGAGGCGGGCTATGACGGCCATGCGCCGTTCCCCCGGCCCGCTGCGCCCGCGCGGGCCGGCATCGTCGCGGTGACGCTGACCGCGGCGATCGTCATCGCGCCGTTCCTCGCGCTGGGCGCCGGCATCTGGCTGGCATGGGGAAACGGAATCACCCTCACCGACCTGCTGCTGGCCGCCGTCTTCTACATGGTGACCGGGCTGGGCGTGACGGTCGGCTTCCACCGGCTGCTGACCCACCGCTCCTTCACCGCCCGCCCGTGGCTGCGCGTCATCCTGGCCGTGGCCGGGTCGATGAGCTTTCAGGGCAACCTCATCGACTGGGTGGCCGTCCACCGCCGCCACCACGCCTTCACCGACCAACCGGGCGACCCGCACTCCCCCTACCGCTACGGCACCGGCCTCGGCGGGCAACTGCGCGGCCTGGCCCACGCCCACCTAGGCTGGCTGTTCTCCGCCGAACCCACCTCGGCCACACGGTATGCCCCCGACCTGCTCCGCAACGATCCGGCCATGCTGCGCATCTCGCGCGCCTTCCCCGCCTGGTGCGCCATCTCCCTGCTGCTGCCGTTCGCTGCGGGCTGGGCCATCAGCGGCAGCCTGTACGGCGCCCTGACCGCGTTCATCTGGGCCGGCCTGGTCCGCATCGCCCTGCTGCAGCACGTCACCTGGAGCGTCAACTCCCTGTGCCACATGATCGGCCAGCGGCCGCACACCACCCGCCGCCACGACCGCTCCACCGACCTGTGGCCACTGGCCCTGCTCTCCTTCGGCGAAAGCTGGCACAACGGCCACCACAGCCAGCCCGGCTGCGCCCGGCACGGCCGCGGCCCCCGCCAGATCGACCCCTCCGCCGCGCTCATCCGCCTGTTCGAACGCCTGGGCTGGGCCACCCACGTGCACTGGCAGCCCGCCGACGGCCTCGGCCACCCACGCATGGTGGCCGGCAAGCACACACTGCGCACCAGCACCCGCCCCAGCACGCCCGGGAGACGTTAGCCCTGGTCAGCACGCTTGATAGGAGCTCGTTCCGCATGGAGGAGACGATCTAATGTGAGGGGAGGGGCTCCAGGGGGAAGGCGTCAAGGTGACGGGCGATGGTGAGCGGATGCTGGGCGGCCTGCTGGACGCCACTCAGCTGTCGGCGATGGAGGATCTGCCGGGCCTGGTCGCCGCGTACGGACGGCTGGCCGGCTTCTCTCAGACGATGATCTACGTAGCTGACCTGCAGCAGCAGCTGCTGCTGCCCTTGGCCGGGCAGCGCGACGTGTACGGCGAACGGCTCGAGGCGATCCGGATCGACGCCACCATGGCCGGGCGCGCCTTCCGCGACGTGGAGATCGTCGAGGCCCGGCACGTGCTGGATCCCGCCGCTCCCGAGAGCGTCCCTGCCTCGCCGGCCGGCGAGGGGCCGCAGCGGCTATGGGTGCCGTTGCTGAGCGGCACCGAACGGGTCGGCGTCCTGGGAGTGAGCGTGCAGCGGGGATCTGAGGCCGCGGCGTTGCTGGCCTGGCTGGCCTCGCTCGTCTCGCTGCTGCTGATCAGCAAGCGCCCCTACAGCGATTCCTACGCCCGTCTGGTCCGCGCCCGGCCGATGACGCTGTCGGCCGAGGTGTTGTGGAACCTGCTGCCGCCTGGGGCCTTCGCCGACGACAGGGTGGTGGTCAGCGCCGCGCTGGAGCCGGCCTACGAGGTGGGCGGAGATGCCTACGACTACGCGATCGACGGCGACACCCTGCATGTGTCGATCTTCGACGCGATGGGGCACGACACCGCGGCCGGGCTCACCGCCACCATCGCCATCGGGTCCGCTCGCACCAGCCGCCGCCAGGGCACGAACCTGCCCGCGACGAGCGAGGCCATCGACGCGGCGATCGCCGAGCAGGTCACCGGCCGCTTCGCCACCGGCGTCCTGGCCGATCTCGATCTGCGGACCGGCCGGCTGGCCTGGGTCAATCGAGGTCACCATCCGCCGTTGGTGATCCGAGGCGGCCGGCAGGTCGCCACCTTGACCAGCGTGCCCGACCCCCCGATGGGTCTCGGCCTGGACCTGTCCACCGGCCTGCTGCACTACCAGCTCGAACCCGCAGACCGGCTGCTGTTCTACACCGACGGCATCATCGAGGCCCAGAGCCCGGACGGGGAGCCGTTCGGGCTGGAGCGCTTCATCGACTTCATCATCCGCCGCGAGGCCGACGGCATGTCGGCCCCGGAAACCCTGCGCCGCCTGATCCAGGCCATCCTGGCACACCAGCGCGGCCGGCTGCAGGACGACGCCACCGTACTGACGGCCGAATGGCGCACCCAGCGGCAACAGCCGCTCATCCTGGAACGCTCCAGGCCGACCGCGCCGCACGAGGCAACACAATGAGCAAAAGCCATCGGCACGCCGAAAATCACGCAGCCAGCTCGACGTCGGTGAAGTCGACCTCTTTGAGCAGGGGGTCGAACGGATCCGGCCGATGACGGAGCTCGTCGGTGGCGTACGCGCCGAAGCGGCTGATGTGGGCCCGCAGGTACGGGGCGATCTGGCCGAGCTGGTCGGCGGTGATCTCCCAGCCCTCGGCGACCAGTTGACGCACGATGTCGGAGATGTCCAGGGCGTTGTGGAAGACGACGAGGTTGGCCAGCAGGGTGTTGAACTTGATCAGTTTCTCCTGCTCTTCGGGGTCGTTGTCGGCCAGCACCCCGCCGAAGCCGAGCCACTTGGAGAACCCGTTGTAGGACTCGACCTTGTTCGTCGCCGCGGTGATGCGCGCCCGCAACGCCGGATCGGCCAGATACCGCAGCAGAGCGACGGTACGGACGCTGCGGCCGACCTCGCGGAAGGCCTTGTAGATGCGGTTCTTGCGGGAGTTGGACCGCAGCCGCCGCATCAGCGTGGCCGAGCTCAGCCGGCCCTCACTGATGGAGATCGCCACCTGCATCAGGTCGACCCAGTGCTTATCGATCAGCTTCCAGTCGATGACGTTGCGGCCGCTCTCGCCGAACAGCTGGTCGATATGCGGATAGGCGATCTTCTCCGAGGCGCGGAAGAAGATCAGGTCCTTGAAGTTGCGGATGCGCGGCATCAGGTCGAACCCGAACAACGTGGCCAGGGCGAAGACCGGGAAGTTCTGGCCCTGGGTGTCGGCGTGCACCGTGGAGGGCTGGATGTCGGAGGCATTCGCCAGCAGCCCCTCGATCAGGTGCACCGCCTCCCACACCCCGCACGGAATGAACCGGGAGAACAACGCCACGTAGGTGTCAGAGATGTAGTGGTAGGCGATGCCGCCGAATCCTCCGTACCGGATGCTGGTCTCGGCCAGGAGATTATCGATGTAGGTGTCCACCTGGGTGCCGTCGACGGCCACCGTGCTGCCATCCCCCCAGGCCTTGATCACGTCCAGCTCGGCGAAGGCGTTGACCACATCGGCGATCGCGGCGTTCAGCTTCTTCAGGCTGATGTGCCGGTTGCGCACCATGGACAGCTCGCGGGCGGTGACGCCGGCGATGTGTTTGGCCGCCTCGTACGGGCCGATGTTGATGCCGCCGGTGAACACGGCCAGCGAGTACCGCCCCAGCTTGTCCTTGATCTTGGGGTCGGAGCCGGAGGCCGGCCCGAAGTGGCGATACCAGGTGAGCCAGTGGGCAGTACGCGCGACGATCGACAGCAGCGACCGTTCGGGCATGCGCCGTTCGATCTCGGCCGCCAGCCGTTCGGCCTCGGCATCGCTGCCCTTGCCGCGGCGGCGTTTGAGGGTGGGCACGCCATTGTCGTCGATGACCAGGTCGGCGTTGTCGAGGTAGCCGGCGTCCAGGTGCGCGGCCGCGCTCAGGTGGGCGTCCTTGAGGTGGGCGGCGAAGCCGGCAGGGGTGTCGGGCAGGCCGACCTTCTCGCAGAAGGCGGCCAGTTTCGGCTGGCAGTCTTCCCAAGGCAGCAGGTGGGCGCCCCAGTCGGCGTACTCGTTCGAGCCGAGCACGGCCACGTCCCCGGTGCGCAGTTCCTCGGCCACGTAGCAGAACACCATCGCCTCGAAGTGCCGCCGCGCCACCATGCCGGGCCGTCTGCGGTCGGTGACCGCGCGCCGCCAGTTGCCCGAGGCGAACGCGATGCCCGACTCCGGCTCCTCCTCCATCGGTGGCGGCAGCGGGATGAAGTCGCGCCGCTTGGGTGAGTGCTCGCGGGCGTGCGCCAGCGCGGCCAGCACGGAATCGTCGCTGGAGGTGGCCTTCAGCCGCAGCTTGCTGGTCAGCTCGAACAGCGCCGGCCGGTCCTTTTTGAAGAACCGGTACACCAGCAGCTCGTGCGCGTCGCCGTGGAAGGCGGCGACCTCCTCGATGTCGGCCAGCTGGGCGGCGAACCCGCCGGCCTGCTCCACCGCCGCCCGCACCGCCTGCACGCTGTGGGTCTGGACCACGAGCGCCGACAGCATCTCGCTGAGCGCCTGGACCTGCCCGGCGTTACCAGCGCACGAGGTCACCGCCTCGACGGCCCGCGCCACCGCCTCGTGTCCGGCGGCCGAGGTCTCGCTGTCGGGGTCGAGACGTTCCAGCACCTGACGGTAGGTGCCGATGAGCCGCTCGCTGGTCGCGCGCTGGCGGGCGCGGATCTCCTCCAGCTCCGTCTTGGCCCGTTTGACGTGGGCGGCCATCCGCTTGCACAGCATTTCGGCCAGGTCGTCGCGGGCCCGCATCCGGGCGGTGTGCGTCAGGCAGGCTAGCAGCGCCACCTGCTTGACCGGATCGTAGCGCGACAAGGTGTCGGCGTCCTGGGTGTCGGCCTCACCGGCGAAGTCGGTGATCTTCGACGGCGCGATGCCCTCCAGCCAGGCGTCGGTGTCGCCGAGTGCGTCCACCTGGTCCAGCCATTTCACCTGATCACGGAACCGCGACCAGGTGGCCCGCTGGGCGGGCTTCTTGAGCCGGTTGAACGTCGATTTGCCGTCCGGCCCGACAACCAGCAGACCCTCCATCCGGGCCCGGCCGGCCTCACCCATCCGCCGCAGGATCGTGGCGAAGATGGTGGCGTTCACCTCGGCGCGGATGCTCGTGGCCAGGTCCTCCAGCGTCGTGTACCCGAGCAGTTCCAGCCGGAGCCGGAGCAACTCCTCGATCGCCACGTTGATCAGGTCCGCCGGGTTGTTCTTGGCCTGTGCCGCCTTCCGGATCGCCACCGCGGCGATCGCCCGGGCCCGGCCCGCGTCGTACTTCACGCCTTGACGTTGGCGCACCAGCTTGCGATGCGCCTTCGCGCTGCGGGAGGCGCCATGATCCGGCCAGACGTCCTCGGGCAGCTCCAAGCAGCGCCGGACGTGGTCGATCACCACGTCGGGGATCTCGTCCGGGGACGGAAAGCGCGCCATCTTCTGGAAGCACTTCAACGCCAGCACCAGCGCGAAGCGCGACTCCGGGCTGCCTGTCCGTTCTTCAGCCCAGTCCACCTCTTCCGTCGACGGCGTGAAGAACACATGCAGCACCCGCGCCGACGTCAGCCGCTTGAACTGCGGATAGGCGGTCCGCTCGATCCACGTCATCCCAGGCCGTCCCTCGCCTCGATCCCGGCGTCCAGACCCCGGAAACCGTAGCGATGATGACCCTCACCAGAGATCTCGTTCACCAAACCGCAACCAAGCCCATCCGGAGGGTCACATCATCCGACGCATCTGCCCTCTGGGCCGCGGCTCAGCGCCTCACTGCCCCTTTCTCTCGTACTTGGTCTGGCCCCCTGAAGGACATGGTCTCCCTGCGTCCGGGTGAGGCGGGGGAGATCATCACCCGTTTCGCGGGGTACCGGGGGCGCTATCTCCTCCACCGCCACAACGCCGAGCACGAGGACGTGAATGGCCGATTTCGGGGTCTGTCTGACCATTTGCGGTAAGTGACATTCCGTAATCGAATTTGGGAATGAGCGATTATAACCGGCACTGGATGCACTTAAAAGGGGTGATTTGGGGTTTACATAAAGGATTTCGATTCGTAATATCCATCGCATGGGAGCGCTCCCAAAAGCCGATTCGGCGATGAGACCGCAGCTTAAGGACGACGTACGGTTCGTCGAATGCCCCGACGGCGCCTACGTCCACAGCGACTACGGTGCGTGCACCCTGCGCGGGCGGCAGGCGTACGCATGGCTCACCCGGCTGGCCCCCGCGTTGACCGGCCGCCACACCCTCGCCGAGCTCACCGCCGACCTTCCCGGCGACCGGAAGGCCATGGTCGAGCGGCTGGTGGGGCAGCTCGCCGAGCAGCGGTTCGTGGTGGACGCCCGGCAGGCCCGGCCCCACGGGCTGACCGAGGCGGAGCTGCGGGCGTACGCGGAGGAGATCGCCTTCATCGGCTACGCGCTCGACTCGCCGGAGGAGCGCTTCGAACGGATCCGCAACGCCCGGCTGGTGCTGACCGGCGCGGGGCCGCTGCTGGAGGCGCTGACCGGGGCGTGCGTCGGTTCGGGGTGGCGGCACGTCACGGTGATCAGCCCCGACCCCGAGCGGGTTCGCCGGGTCGCGGACGCCGCACGCCGTGACAGCGCCCAAGAGTTCCGTACGCTCCCCTTCTCCCGCGACTTGCCGACGAACGCCGACGTCGTGCTCCAGGTGAGCGAGGACCCCGGCGAGCTGGTGACGACGGCCCGCGCCTGCGAGGCGGCCGGAATCGTGCTCGGACAGGCGCTCGTCGGCCCGGCGGAGGTCTGGATCAGCCAGGTGGGGCGGCCTTCGGAGACGGCGGCCGAGTCGGGCTGGCTCCGGCTCGCCGGGCTGCCCGCCGCGACCCCGGCACCGCCCGGAGAGGACCTGATGATCGGGCCGGTGCCCACGGTGGTCGCCGCGATCCTCGCCCTCGCCTGCTTCAGCCGCGTGACCGGGCTCGACCAGGGTCCGGAACGCGAGCTTGTACGCGTGGACCTGCGCTCGCTCGACACGCTTACGCACCGGTTCCTGGCCCACCCGCGCGCCGCCACCGCCGCCCCTCGGCCTCAGGTCCTTGGGTCTGTCGAAGAGCTGACGGAGGCGCTTGCACCCCTGAAGGCAGCCGCGCCCGCCCACGCCGCCACACGCGCCCAGGAAAGCCCGCCCGCCCAGCAAGGCTCGCTCGCTCACGACGCGGTGCCCGCCCGGGATGTGGCCTCTGCCGATGCCGGGAGTGCCGTCGCGGAGAAGGCGGTGGCGGCCGTCGAGGCGGACGAGCTGCTCGCCCTCATATCCGAGCTGGTCGACCCCCGGCTGGGTGTGCTCGGCCTGCTCGACGAGCAGGCGCTGGCGCAGTCGCCGCTGGCGGTGTGCCGGGCGGTCGTGTCCGATCCGTTTGGAGTGCAGCCCGGCTGGGCGCCGGCGCGGCAGGCGTTCGGCTGGGGCCCCGATCAGCGGACGGCCCGGCTGCGCTGCCTGCTCGCCGCCCTCGCCACGTACGGCGTACCCGCCCGGAACGAACAGGGCGTGGAGCTGCCGGACGGCCGGCCGCGCACCGTGCGGGCCGCCGACCTCGGTCTTCCGAGCCGGCCGAGCGGAACCGCCGCCGGCCTCGGCGCCCCCACGGACCCGCACCCCGCCCCGAGCACCCAGCACCCACCGGTCGGAACCGGTGCCGGGCTGAGCTGGACGGAGGCGCTGGCCGCCGGCCTGCGGTCCCACTGCGAGCGGCTTCTGCGCGACCACCTCTCGAACGACTCCCTGTCCTCGCCGATCGATCCCCCGCAGGACCCGGAGGCCGCGGCGTTACTGCGGCAGCTCACGCTCGCAGGGGAGACCCCGGACATCCACGACAGCACCGCCGTCCTCGGCGTACCCACCGTGACCCTGACGGTCCCCGGCCAGGAGGCGCTCGTGTCCGCCGCCCCCACGCTCACCGACGCGATCCGCGACGGCCTGGAACGGCTGCTGCTCCGCTGGCAGTCCAGGGCTCCCGGGCAGCACGCGTACGGGCGGCTCCACCCTCTCTGGCCACCGGGCGGCGACCCGGCGCGGGCCGTCCAGACGATGGCCGGAGCGCTGCGCCGCCTGGGCAAGGTGCCGGTGGCGGTGCCGCTCCACGGCGACCCCGAGGTGTCCAGGCGGCTGCCGTTCGTCGCCCGAATCGTCCTGCTCGATGACTGAGGCCGCCATCGCCACGGTCCCGTCCGCCGCGGACCCCGACCTGGTGACCGTCCTGGGCGAGGGACGCCTGCACGCGGCGATCAGGCAGGCCCTCGCGACCGAACCGTCCGGCGGGGCGATCGTGGTGGCGAGCGACGCCGACGACGTGCGGCCGTACCCGGCGGTGGCCAGGCGGGCGGCGGAGCGGGGCGTGCCGTGGCTGCCGGTACGCGTCGAGGCCGGCTGGGCGCTGATAGGCCCGTCCGTACGTCCAGGACGGCCCGGCTGCCCGACCTGCGTGGCGCGCCGGCGCGCGGGCAACCGGCCGGACGCCCTGGCCCGCGACGCCCTGCGCGCGAAGTGGGCCGCCGACCTCGACTCCCGGCCGACGACGCTGCTCACCCCGCTGGTGTCGCGCACGATCGCCGCGCTGGTCGCCGACGAGGTGCGCAGGCTGCGGCACGACCCCGGTGCGGCGCGCACGGCAGGAGCCTTGCTGAAGGTGCGCCTGCCGACCGGCGCGGTGCGCCGCCATGCGTTCCTGCCCGACCCGCTGTGCCCCGACTGCGGCACGCGCACGGACGACGGCCCGCACGCAGGACGGTACGTCCCGCGCCCCGCCCCCAAGCCGGACCCGAACACGTTCCGGGTCGGCGACATCACCGGCAGAGGAGACGAGCTGGAACGGCTCTTCGTGGACGCGGAGACCGGCATCGTGCAGACGGTCGTGGCCCAGGAGCGCGGCGGCGGCCCGATGGCGGTGGCCAGGCTCAGCCCGTCCCGCACCGAACACGAGAGCCACCACGGCTACGGCCGCAGCGACGACTTCGCCTCCGCGCGGGCCACCGCCATCGCCGAGGCGCTTGAGCGCATCGCCGGCATCCATCCGCGCGGCAGGCGCACCACCGTGCGTGCCGCGTACGCCGACATCGCCGGCCACGCGCTCGACCCGCGTACGCTCGGCCTCTACCCGGACGGCTGGTACGACCAGCCCGGCTTCCTGTTCACCCGCTTCGACCCGGAACGCCCGACGACCTGGGTGTGGGCGTACTCGTTCGGCCGGGACGCGCCCGTGCTGGTGCCCGAGAGCTACGCCTTCTTCGGCCCGCGCCCGCGCGACGACCTCGGCTTCGCCTACGAGTGCTCCAACGGCTGCGCCCTCGGCGGCCACCCGGCGGAGGCCGTCCTGTACGGGCTGCTCGAGGTGGCCGAGCGCGACGCGGCCCTGGCCACCTGGTACGCCCGCATGCCCATCCCGCGCGTCGACCTCGGATCGGCGGCCGACCGCCGGATCCCGATGCTCGCCCAGCGGGTACGGGACCGGCTCGGCTACGACGTGCACGCGTTCGCCGCGCTGATGGAGCAGCGGGTGCCGGTGTTCTGGGTGATGGCCGTGGACGCGGTAGGCGGGCCCGATCGCCCCTACGCGCTGTGCGGCTCCGCCTCGCACCTCGACCCGGAACGCGCGCTGCGCCGGGCGCTCGAGGACCTGAGCCCCATGCTGGCCAGCCACCTCGAACGCTACGACCCCGCGACGTCGGCGCGGCTGGTCGCCGACTCCGAGCAGGTGCGGCTGCTGGAGGATCATCCGCTCACCTACGCACACCCGGACGCGTTCGGCAGGCTCGCGTTCCTGCCGCTTGACGGGCCCGCGCTCTCGCTGCGGGAGGTGGCGGAACGCGCCGCCTGGCCCCGGCACGACGACCTCTGCGCGGATGTGGCCGAACTGGCCGGACGCTACCTGGCGACCGGCCTCGACGTGATCGCCGTGGACATCACCTCGCCCGAGGCGCGGGCGGCCGGCATGTACGCGGCGAAGGTCATCGTGCCGGGGACGGTCTCCATGACGTTCGGGCACCGCTACCGGCGCGTCCACGACCTGCCACGGCTGCTGGCCCTGCCCCGGCTGCTCGGCCACCGGGACCGCGACCTGCGTCCGGAAGAGCTGAACCCGTACCCGCACCCGTTCCCATGACCGGCCATGACAGGAAGGGAGGCAGAGCAGGCGTGCACACGACCACGGCAGCCGGGGCGGCCACGAGCCGGTACCTGGACGCCATGCGGAACCGAGGCCCGCTCTCCATCGACTGGGCCTCCGCCCCGACCCGGCACAAGCGCTACCCGGGCGCGGAACGCGTGCGGCTTCCCTGGACCGCCGCGCCCTCACCGTCCGGCCTCGGCATGCTTGGCGAGCTGCTGCGGAACCTGCTCGGCGTGACTCGGATCGTCTGGTCTCATTACCTCGGTGACGGCGGTGAGCTGCTGGGGCGGCCTCCGATGCTGCTCACGGGACGTCCCGCGCCGTCGGGCGGGGGGCTCTACCCGATCGAGGCGTACGTGGCCGCGCGCCAGCCGCACCTGCCCGCCGCCCTGTACCACTACGACCCGGTGCACCACGTGCTGGAACGCGTCCGGGGCGGCGACCACGTCCCGGCGCTGACCGGTCTCCTCGGCGGCACACCGTCCGACGTGGTGATCGTGCTGTCGGCGGTGTTCTGGCGGTCGATGTTCAAGTACGGCGACTTCGCCTACCGGCTGATCTGCCAGGAGACCGGCGTGCTCATCGCGCAGGCCCTGGCCGTGGGGGAGCGGCTGGGGGTGACCGGCGGGGCGCACCTGCGGTTCCCGGACGACGAGGTGAATCGCCTGCTCGGCCTGGACGACACCCGCGAAGCGACCATGGCCGCCCTCACGCTGTCCCTCCCAGAAGCGTCCCTCTCGGAAGCGTCCCTCCCGGACCCCGAGCCGCCGACGCCCGAGCAGCTCATCGCGCAACCGGCGGCGAGCGAGAACAGGCCCCTTCCCCGGGCCATGCCCTCCGGCTGCCTGGCCGCGACGCTGCACCGGGCCTGCACGCTCGTACCCCAGCGGGCCGCCTCCCCGGACCGGCCGCAGCCGCCGACGAGAACAACCCGCACCCTCCCGGCCCCCGAGCCCGCACCCCTGCCCCACCTGACGGCGGGCATCGCACGCCGCGCCTCGCCGATCGCCGGTTACCGCCCGGTCCCGATACCAGGCGGCGCGCTCGGCGCGGTGCTTGCAGCGGCCGGCGCCGGCTACCCATCCGACCTGCCAGGCACGGACGAAGGCCCGGCGGCAACGGCCCTGTACGTCCTGTCCCTGCGGGTGGACGGCCTGCCACGAGCCGCCTACTGGTACGACCCGGCGAACCACACCCTGCACGTACCGACCGCAGAAGCCCCGATCGACGCCGTGACCACCGGCCGTCTGCTGCCCAACACGCGGGTGGCGCTGCGCGGGGCCGCCGCCGTGCTGATCCCCGCGGGCGACCCGCTGGCGGGCGCGCCCCCGTTCGGCGACCGCTGGTACCGCATGCAGCAGATGGAGGCGGGCCTGATCGCCCAGCGGGCCGCGCTGGCCGCCACCGCGCTGGGCCTGGCCGCCCGCATCCACTCCGACGGCGCGAACGAGACCACCGACGCGGTGCTCGGCCTGGCAGGCAGCCCGCTGAGGAGCCTGTCCTTCCTGGTCATGGGCACCCCACCGACCGGCGGGCCCCTGGTGACCCGCCCGATTCCCGGCCCCGTCGACGAGGAGGTGATGCCCGCACCGACGACAGCGTGACCCGTTCAGACGTACCTGAAAGATCACAAACAGGAGATGCACATGTCCGAGAACCTCAAACTCGACCTGCGCGGCCTGGAGGTCGACTCGATCGACGTCGTGTCGGCCGACTCCATCGTGACGGAGGGTCACGGCACCATCGAGACCGGTGCCTCGTCCGCGACGGGTTACTGCTCGTCGTACCTGACGGCGACGAGCTGCTGGGCTCCCGAGCTGTAGCAGCGGGCCCGTCACTCCGGTGAGCCGAGACCCGGCCACCGTGACGACGAGCAAGGCCGAGGGCGCCAGTGCCGTGGGCGCCCCCGGCCCCTGACGAACCGGGCGCCTCACCGACCGGCGGGCCCTGGTGACCCGCCCGATAACCGGCCTCGCCGACGAGGAGGTGATGCCCGCACCGACGACAGCGTGACCACGTACTGAATGCACATCCTTTGCAAGATCACAGATTGGAGATGCACATGTCCGACAACCTCAAACTCGACCTGCGCGGCCTGGAGGTCGACTCGATCGACGTCGTGTCGGCCGACTCCATCGTGGCGGAGGGTCACGGCACCGTCGAGACCGGTGCCTCGTCCTCCCCGGGTTACTGCTCGTCGTACCTGACGGCCATGAGCTGCTGGGCTCCCGAGTTCTGAGATAGCGGCGTCGGCCGACCGGTGCCGCCCGAAGCGGCCGCCGGGACGATGAGCGAGGCCGAGGGCGCCAGTGCCGTGGGCGCCCTCGGCCCCTGACGAACCTGTTCGAGGAGCGCGTTTCATTGACCCAGATAGCGCACGCCGTCCCCGTCGCGGGGGACGTCGATCCTGCAAGGCTCGCTGAGCCCGATTATGCACTGTCGCCGGTCGTCGCCGTCCGTGTCGCCGGGCTGCCGGTGGCGGGGCTCGACCGGATGCGGTGCACCCGTACGTGGCGGCTGGTGGACGAGCTGACGGACGTCACCGCCCGGCTGCGGCGGGAGGGCGCTGAGCTGTCCGATCCGCTGCACGAGGTGATCGGCGGCACGGCTGCGGGCCCGCTGCGTGCCGCGCTGGTGGCGCTGCGCCGCGCGGTGTTCGCGGGGCGGCGCCCGAGCGGGCGGGCCGCGTCCGCCGAGGTGCTGGCCGCGCTGCCCGCGGGCCTGGCCGCCAGGGTCGGCGCGTGGACGGCCCTGCGCCGGCGCGCCGACGAGCTGCGCGCCGCGCTCCCGGACCTCATCACTGAGGAGACGCGCGAGAAGACGGCGGTGCTGCGCGAGGCGGTGTCGGACGCCGGGTTCCGTCACAGCCTCGCCCAGGGCAGCGCCGTACTCGCGGAACGACTCGAAGCCTGGCTCGCCGGGCCCGCCGACCGGCCGCCACAGCGGCAGGAGCTGCTGCGGCTGGCCCGCTACCTGGCGAGGGCGAGCGTCAAGACGAGCCCGTATGCGACCTTCACGCTCAGCGGGCTGGGCCGGTGGGAAACGGACGGGCCGGCCGTGGCCACGGACGGCGAGCCGTCCTGGCTGCTCATGGCCGAGCTCGACCGGGCGGTCCTGCGCCCGCTGTGGGCGGTGCTGACCCGGAATCGGCGGGTACGCCGGCGGGCCAGGCTCCGAGTCAACCCGTCCGCCGCCGACGACGGCGAGCGCATCTGGTTCCTCAGCCCGGGGCACGGCGAGCCGCTGTCGTCGGTGCCCGCGACCCCGCAGGTGCGGCAGGCGCTCCAGTGGGTGCGCGAGCGGTCCGACGCCACCCTCGCCGCCGCCCCCGGCATCGAGCCGCTGGCCGAGGCGGGGCTGCTGGAGTACGTGCCGCCGTACGACGAGCAAGGCTCAGACCCGGTGGGGGAGCTGGCGTCGTGGCTGGCGGCCGACGATCCCGCACCGTACACGCTGGCCGTGACCCGCGTCGCCGAAGCCCTGCGCGCAGCTCGTCCGTCCGACGAGAGGACCGCCGAGACCGTACGGGCCGCGCTCCGCGAGGTGCTGCCACCGGGGCCGTCCCTGCCCGACAAGAACCTGCTCTGGCACAGCGCCGTCATCCCCGGCGTCGCCGGGCGGCTGAACGCCACCGCCTGGCGCGGCGTCTGCGACGATCTCAACGCGCTGCGCGGGCTGCTCGGCCTGTTCGACCCCGACCTGCCGGTCAAGATCGCCGCCGCCGCGTACTTCGCGGACCGGTACGGCACCACGAGCCGCCTGCACGCCATGGCCCTCTACCGCGACATCCACAGCGGCGCGCCGGGCGCGGGCGGCGAGCTGCTGCGCAGCATGCTGCGCGACCCGGTCGCGGGCACGCGCGCCCTGCCGGACGCCGCTCCGCCGCCCGGCCTGACCCGCCTCACCGAGCTGCGGCGCGGCTTCTGGGAGCGCCTCGGCGCGGGCCCCACGACTCAGGAGACGAGCGGCGTCCCGGTGGTGGATCTCACCGCCGCCCGCCTGGCCGACCTGGCGGAGACCTGGCCGGGCTTCGTCCGCCCGCCCGGCTCCATCTGCTGCTATCTGCAGGCGGTGCCCGACTCCGGTGGCGTGCGCGCCGTCGTCAACTCGATCTCCGCCGGGTACGGGCGCGGTCTGTCCCGTCTGCACCGGCTGGTCACGCTGGCCGGCGGCGAGCCGCCACCCGTCGCGGACCTGCGGGCCGCGCAGGGCGACGTCATGGTGGCCGAGTGCCGTGGCCTCGTCGGCGGCGGGCTCAACGTCCGGCCCGCCACGGCCGACCTCGCGCTCGACCACCCGTTCACCGCCCCGGACGCGCACCTCCCGGCGGTCACCCCGGCCGAGCTCACCGTCGCCTATGACCGGGAACACGACCGGCTGGCACTGATCGACGGTGCGGGACGCCCGGTCAGGCCCGTGCACCTGGGCATGACCGCCCAGTACTGGCTGCCGCCGTGGCTACAGTTCCTGATCCGGGTGTTCGGTGAGCCGTCCACGGCGATGGTGCCCGGCTGGGTGTTCCGCACCGGGAGCGAGCCGCCGGACGAGGGCACGGTGGAGCGCTGGCCCCGCATGGACGTCGGGCGCGTGACGGTCGCGCGGGCCGCCTGGCGGATGCGGGCCGGGGCGTTCCCGGTGCCGGCCAAGGGGGAGAGCGAGGCCGCCTACCTGCCCCGGCTGGCCGGATGGCTGGCCGAGCACGGGATGCCGCGCCGCTTCTTCGCCCGGGTCGTCGATCTGGGTCAAGGCCTGCTGGCGGGGCTGCTCAGCAAGGATCGCAAGCCCATGTACGTGGACGTCACCGACCTGCTGCTGCTGACCGGCTTCATCCGCACGCTGCGCGATCCCGGCGCGCTGCTGGTGCTCGAAGAGGCCCTGCCCGACCCGTCCCAGGCGCCCCGCTACGGTGACGAGGCCCGCGTCACCGAGTACGTCGTCCAGCTCTCCGCCAGGCCGGCGTCATGACCACGGTCCATCCGCACCCGAGCGGCCCCGGCAAGCGCGTCGAGAACCGGTGGGTGAGCGCGCACCTGTTCCACTTCGGCGACCTCGACCCGCTGATCACCGGCGTGGTCGATCCGGTGACGCGGGAGCTGGTGGCCGGCGGCACGATCCGCCGCGCGTTCTTCCTGCGGTATTGGGAGGGAGGCCAGCACGTACGGCTGCGCCTGGAAGTGCCCGACCCCGCGCGGCACCAGCGCGTCCGCGACCTGGTACGCGAGCGGGCGGCGGCGTACTTCGCCGGCCATCCGTCGCCCGAGGTGGACCCGGCCGCCTACCGGGCCTTCGCCGCCGCCATGGCCAAGGGCGAGCGCCGTAGCGACTATGACGACCGGCTCCACCCGCCGGGCACGGTGGCGTTCATCGACTACCAGCCCGAGTACGAGGCGTACGGCGACGCCGCCTGCGTGGCCGCCGCGGAACGGCACTTCGCCGTGTCGAGCAGCCTCGCCCTCGACGTGCTGCGCGCCGGCACCGACATGGGCCGCCGTACGGCGATCGGGCTGGCCGCGCTGACCATGGCGATCGCCGCCTGCGAGCCCGACCTGCCGTCCGCCGCCCACCGCCTCGCCACGGCCGCCCGCAGCCAGTCGGCTTCCTCGGATGAGGACCCGATCACCCCGGCCGCTTCCTCTCACGAGCACCCGGCCGCTACGGCCGGTCGCGCCACGCCGTCGGCGGAGGCCATGGAGGAGGACTGGCGGCGGCGCGAAAAGGCGTTGGTGGCCCAGACCCGCAAGCTGTGGCACGACCCGGAGTCCGCAGGCGGCCTGCTGGCGGCATGGGCCTCGTCGGTGCGCGCCCTGCGCGACGAGCTCGACGTGCTGCACGCGGAGGGCCGCTGCACCCCCATCGACTCGGGCTCGCCGCACGCGGCACTCGCCGTGGCCGCGCCGCCGGACCGGCGCACGGTCGCGCTGATCCTGATGCGCTGCGTGCACCTGTTCCACAACCGGCTGGGGCTGCGTGCCGGAGCCGAGCAGCACACGACGTTCCTGGCGGGCCGCGCCGTCGCCGCCCTCGCCGACTCCCGGAGGTGGTCACCCTGACCAGCACGCCCGCTTGGCACTGCGTCCACGTCTACTACCACGCGCCCGACAAGGACGGCCTGCTGCTGGACGCCGTGCGCCCGCTGCTCGACGGCCTGCGCGGTGACATCGAGGCGGCGTACGTGCTGCGTCACTGGCGGCAGGGCCCGCACCTGCGGATCAACGTCAAGGCGACGCCCGCCGTCTGGGAGCGGGTGGTGCGCCCGCGCGTGGACGAGGTCATCGGTGCGTACCTGCGCGAACACCCCTCCACGGCCGCGCTCGACCCGGCCGGGAGCCTGCCCAGGCACCGCCTGCTCGCCATGCGCGAGCAGGAGCGCGGCCCGCTCACGCCCTGGCCGCCGGACAACTCCATCCGCGAGGCGCCGTACGACTCCCGCCGCCACGTCCTCAACACCGACGAGGAGGCGGAGCTGCTGGCCGCGTTCTACGTGGACGCCGACCCGCTGCTGTTCGACATGCTGGAGCACGTACGCGCGGGGCACGACGGCAAGACCGGGCTGGCGCTCAGCCTCATGCTGACGATCGCGCACACCTCGCAGCGCATCGACCGCAGCTACCTGTCGTTCCGGATGCATGCCGAGGGCTACCTCACGTGGGCGGCCGACCCCGGCGCCGCCCGCGCGTCCTTCGACCGCGCGTACCAGGAGCGGCGCGAGGCGCTGACGCGGCGCGTCCGCGACGTCGTCGCCTGCCTCGACGACCCCGGCGCGCCGCCGGTGCCGTTCGTGCGGGAGTGGGCGGCGCTGCTCGATCGCTACCGGCCGGTGATCGCGGAGATGCTGGAGGACGGGCGCCTGGTCCAGCCGGTGCTGGAGCCGGGGCAGGCGTTCACGGCCCGGCCCGGCGAGCCGCCCGCACCTCAGCGTGAGCCTAGCGAGCTGCAGCGCCTCGTCTTCGACAGCCCGGCCTACCACGCGGCGATCTTCGCCAGCCCGGCGTTCCGGCGGTATCGGGTGCTGCTCAACTACACGTACCTGCACCTGACCCGGCTCGGGCTCACCCCGCTCGACCGCTTCAGAACCTGCCACTTGCTGGCCAACGCGGTGGAGGACGTCTACGGCCTGTCGGGCCTGGACGTGATGCGCCGCTTCACCTCGGCCGCGACGTAAGCCGGGCGGAAACACCGCTGTCCGGCCGGGACGATGCCCGGCCGGACAGCGGATGTCGCCGGCGAGGTTCGAGGCGCCCGGGTCGGAGTCCGACCGGGCGGCGGCCGAGCCGGCCGCACGCTTCGGCACCGGCGGCCCCGACATGATCTTCTTGGTGACGGCCGGGACCGGCACCGTCGACGACGACGACGTGGCCGCCGACAGCCGCGCGCTGGCCGAGCGGGTGGCGCGCCACGAGGGCGTGGCCGGGGTGGAGTCCTGCTGGAGCAGGGGACGCCCCGCCACCATGGATCCCGCTCTCGCACACCACGATCTCCACCTTCGCCCTCAACCTGACCCTGGCCATGGGGCTCGGGCCGGGCATCGACTACAGCCTCTTCATGATCGCCCGCTTCCGCGAGGAGACGCGCGCGGGCGCGGCGGTGGCCGGGGCGGTCGAGCACGCCGGGCGCGCCGTCCTGTTCAGCGGGCTGACCGTCGCGGCCTCGCTGGCCGTGCTCTTCGCGCTGCCGTTCGACTTCCTGCGCTCGTTCGCGTACGCGGGCATCGCCGTGGTCGCGGGCGGCGTCGTCACGGCGGTGATCGTGCTGCCCGCCGTGCTCGCCGTCGCGGGCGGCGCGATGACGGTGCTGCTCCTCCTGCTCGCCGCGCCCTTCCTCGACCTGCGGTTCGGCGTCGCCGACGACCGGATCCCGCCGGTCGATGCCGCGCCCCGGCAGACCCAGGAGATCATCAGGCAGTCCTTCACCGCCGAGGAGACCGACGCCGTGCAGATCGTCTCGGCGGGGCCCGTCAACGGGGACGTCGCGCCGTACGCGGCCGCCCTCTCCCGGGTGCCCGGCGTCACCCAGGTCGACTCCGCCGCCGGGATCTTCACCGGCGGGCAGCGGACCGGCGACGGCGACCCGGCTCGGTTCCGCGGTGAGGGCACCTGGGTGTCCGTGGTGCCGTCCGCCGAGGCGCTCGCGGGAGACCCGGTCGAGCTGGTCGATGCGGTACGCGCGGTACCGGCGCCGTTCGGAACTCTCGTCGGCGGCTATCCGGCGGAGCTGGCCGACTACCGCGCCTCCGTGATCGACCGGCTGCCGCTGGTGGTGGCCCTGATGCTCGGCGTCACGCTGATCGTGCTGTTCGCCATGACCCGCAGCGCCCTGCTGCCCGTCAAGGCGACGCTGCTGACCGTGCTGAGCCTCGGCGTCATGTTCGGCACCCTGGTCTGGATCTTCCAGCAGGGCAACCTGTCCGGTCTGCTGGGGTTCACGCCGACCGGATCGCTCGACCCGAGCATCCCCATCCTCATGCTCTGCATCGCGTACGGGCTCTCCATGGACTACGAGGTGTTCCTGCTCTCGCGGATCAAAGAGGAGCACGACAGGACCGGCGACACCGAGCGGGCGGTGGTGTCCGGTCTGCGGGACGGCGCCCCGCTGATCACCGCGGCGGGCGGCATCCTCGCGCTGTCGTTCGCCGCCTACGGGACCGCGTCGGTGTCGTTCGTGCAGATGCTCGGTGTCGGCATGGCGGTGGTGGTGCTGGTGGACGCCACGCTGATCAGGGCGGTGCTGGTACCGAGCCTGGTGCGGCTGGCCGGTCCGCTCAACTGGTGGCCCCGCGGCAGGACCCGCCCGGCGTCGGCACCGCCGCAGTAGACGGCGGCCTTCTCATCGCTCGCAGGCGTGCGACACGAACGCCAGCACATCCGCGAGCAGGGCATGTTCCTGTTCGCGGGTCGCGCCGAAGCCGTGACCGCCGTGCTCCTCCACGCGCAGCAGCACCGGCAGCCCGGAGGACGTGGCCGCCTGGAGGCGGGCGGTCAGTTTCGCCGGCTGCCACGGAGGCACCCGCGGGTCGCGCCGCCCGGTGGTCAGCAGCACCGCAGGATAGGGCACGCCGTCCCGGACCCGGAGGTAGGCGTCGGCGATCAGCAGGCCGCGCAGTCCCTCCTTGGTGGCGACGCTGCCGTACTCCGGCACGTTGATCGGGCCGTTCTCGCTGAACTCGATCCGCGTGGCGTTGACCGCCGGCACCTGCAGCACCATGGCGGCCCACAGCTCCGGTCTGCGCACCAGCGCGCCGCCGGCGGGGATGCCGCCCGCGCTGACCCCCTCGCCCGCCAGCCTGCCCGGCCGGGTGTAGCCGAGCGCGACGAGATGCTCGGCGCAGTCGATGAAGTCGGTGATGGTGGTCTCCTTGCGCGGGCCGCGCCCGGCCTCGTGCCACTCCCGGCCGTACGCGCCGCCGCCGCGCAGGTGCGCCATGGCGAAGACACCGCCGCGCTCGTACCAGGCGAGCATCTCGGGACGGAACCACGGCAGGTCGGGGACGCCGTGCGAGCCGTAGCCGGTGAGCAGGGCCGGGTTGTCGCCGTTCAGCCCCAGGTCCTTGCGGTGGATGACGGTGAGCGGGATCGGCGTGCCGTCTCTGGCGGGCACGTGCAGGACGCGGGCCTGCACGTCGCCGAAGTCGACCGGTGACCGGGGCGCGAGGCCGGTGTCCTCCAGGGCTTCTCCGTCGTAGCGGTAGAGCCGGGGCGCGTCCGTCCAGCCGGCGATCAGCAGCAGGGCCTCGGGCCGTTCCGGGTGGACGGTCCACTCCCAGACGGCGCCCTCCACCGGCAGCGGGAGGTCGGCGGGCTCCCCGCCGGACAGGGGCGCGTGGCGTACCCGATGAACACCGCCGTCGAGATCGCGCACCAGCAGCCGGTCGCCGACGACCCGCACCGCCTCCACCACCCGCTCACCCGCGGGCACCACCACGCGGACGCGATCCGGCGCGGCGAACGGAACGGCCAGCACGCGGGAGCGCGGCGCGTCCCGCTGGGAGACCAGGTAGAGGGTGTCCGGTCCGATGGCGAAGGCGGTCACGCCGTCCGCCACGTCCGCGACCTTCCGCCACGGGCAGGTGGCGGGGTCGCTGAGCCCGGCTCGTGGCGCGACGTACAGCGAGCAGTCGCTCAGCTGCTCGTCGGTCCAGGGGCCGAGCGCGCTGTGGGAGACGACCGCCAGCATCCACTCCCCGTGCGGCGGCACCACCAGGAAGGGCCGGTCCTGCGGGGTCAGCTCGACGTGGGGGTTGAGCCCGCGCGCCAGCACCACCGTGTCCCGCGCCGGATCGGTGCCCAGCCGGTGCAGGAACGAACGGCTGTCCAGGCGGCGCTCCTCCGGCGGGGCGCCCGCTGGTGCGGGCATGAAGCGGTGGTAGACGAACGACCGGCCGTCCTCCAGCCAGCTCAGGAACGCGAAGCGGGTCGTGGGCGGGATCGCCTCCAGGACGGCTCCGGTGCCGGCGTCGATGACCTGGATCGTGCTCTCCTCCGAGCCGGACGGGGAGACGGCGCAGGCGATGAGGCGGCCGTCGGGCGAGGGCACGAACCAGTCGATGGCGTGGTGCGACGCGCCGGGCAGGGTGTCCGGGTCGAACAGCACCCTGGTGGTTCCGCCGGGCTCGCGCACCGTCAGCACCGCCACGCGGGCGTCCGGTTCGCGTACCAGAGACAAGACGCTGTCGCCCACCGGTGTGAAGCTCGAACACTGCGCAAGCGCGCCACCGAGCTCGCGTATCCGGCCCAGCAGCTCCTCCCGGCCCGGAATAGCGTCCAGCCGCTCGCGGGCATGTTCGGCCTGGCCGTCGAGCCAGTGGTGGAACTCCTCGCCGTCTGCCTCCATCCACCGGTAGGGATCGTCGATCGTGACGCCGTGGTGGACGTCGCGCACCACATCGACGCGGGCGATCGGGGGGCTGCTGATGCCGCTCATCGCATGATCTTAGGCCGCGACGCCGTCAGCCGCCGGATCCGCGCGTCACCCGCCGCCGAGCACGCCGGCGCCGAGCAGGGCCTTGAGGTCGCTGTAGAGCGCGGGCCCCGGGGTGACCTGGTAGGGCACGAGGTCCAGCAGGACGCTCCTGGCGCCCCGGCGGTGCAGGCACACGTGGACGGGCGTCCGGCCGGGATGCGTGGTGAGGATCTGCTTCAGCTCCCGTACGACCCGCGGGTTCAGCTGTGCCTCCTGGAGCGAGAGCACGACCGGCGGATGGCCGCCCGCCTGGGAGACGTCCAGGACCGCGATCTCCTCGCCGTACACGGTCATGACGTCGTCGCGGACGTTGATCCGCCCCCGCACGGAGATGACGCGGTCCTCGGCCAGCAGCTCGCCGTACAGCGCGTACGTCTTGGGGAAGATGAGGCACTCGACGGAGGCGTCGTGGTCCTCCAGAGTGACGATCGCCCACGGGCTGCCCTGCTTGGTGACCTTGCGCTGCAGGCCGGAGACGATGCCGCTGATCCGGGTCGTGCCGTCCTGGCGTCCCGAGGCGAGCAGGTCGGCGATGGTGGTGTCGCGGTTGGCGGACAGGACGCTCTCCGCGCCGTCGAGCGGGTGGGCGGAGACGTAGAGGCCGAGCATCTCGCGTTCGTAGGCGAGCAGGGTGGCCTTGTCCCACTCGCCGTCCCGCTCGCCTTGGGGGATCGCGACCGAGAACGCGCTGCTCTGTCCCGGCTCGCCGAACAGCGAGTCCTGGCCGTGCGCCTCGTTCCTCTTGACCTCGATGACCGCGTCCACCGCGGCTTCGTGCACGGCGACCAGGGCCTTCCTGTGGTGGCCGAGGCTGTCGAACGCGCCGGCCTTGGCCAGCGACTCGATGACGCGCTTGTTGCAGACCACCGCGGGGACCTTGGCGAGGAAGTCGTTGAAGTCGGTGTAGGCGCCGCGCGCCTCGCGGGTGGCGACGATCGCCTCGACGACGCCCGCTCCGATGTTCCGCACCGCGCCCAGGCCGAAGCGGATCTCGGACCCGACGGGGGTGAAGTCCAGCCGGCTCGCGTTCACGTCGGGAGGCAGCACCTTGATGCCCAGGCGCCGGCAGTCCGACAGGTAGACGGCCATCTTGTCCTTGTCGTCGCCGACCGAGGTGAGCAGCGCGGCCAGGTATTCGGCCGGGTAGTTGGCCTTGAGGTACGCCGTCCAGTAGGAGACCAGGCCGTAACCGGCGGTGTGCGACTTGTTGAAGCCGTACCCGCTGAACGGGACGAGGACGTCCCAGACCGCCTTGACGGCCTCTTCGGAGAAGCCGCGCTCACGCATGCCCGCCGAGAAACGGTCCCATTCGGCGTCCAGGACCTCTTTCTTCTTCTTGCCCATGGCCCTGCGCAGCATGTCGGCGGCCCCGAGCGAATAGCCGGCGAGCCGCTGCGCGATCGCCATCACCTGCTCCTGGAAGACCACCAGGTGATAGGTGTCGCCGAGTATGGGCTCAAGGGCCTCCTCCAGCTCGGGGTGGATCGGCTCGACCGGCTGCCTGCCGGTCTTGCGCAGCGCGTAGTTGGTGTGGGCGTTCATCTCCATCGGGCCGGGCCTGTAGAGCGCGTTCACAGCGGCGATGTCGGTGAACGTGGTCGGGCGCATCAGCTTCAGCAGCACCCGCATGCCGGCGCTGTCGAGCTGGAACACGCCGAGCGTGTCGCCGCGCGCCAGCATCTCGTACGTCGTCGCGTCGTCGAGCGGGACGTCCAGGATGTCGATGTCGACGCCCCTGTTGGCGCGGACTTTCGCGATGGCGTCGCCGATGACGGTGAGGTTGCGCAGACCCAGAAAGTCCATCTTCAGCAGGCCCATGTCCTCGGCCTGAGTGAAGGGGAACCCGGTGATGACCGGGCCGTCCGCCTTCGGCTTGACCAGGGGGATCACGTCGATGAGCGGCTCGCGGGAGAGGATCACGCCGGCGGCGTGGATACCCGTGCCGCGGGTAAGCCCCTCGATGCCCGTGGCGGTGTCGATCACTTTCTTGACGTCGGGGTCCTGCTCGTACATCTGACGCAGCTCGGCCGCCTCGCCGTAGCGGGGATGGCCGGTGTCGTGGATGGCGGCGAGCGGGATCTCCTTGCCGCCGTCCGCCGCGGGAAAGGCCTTCGTGATGCGGTCGCCCAGCGCGTACGGCAGGCCCAGCACCCGGCAGGAGTCCTTGATGGCGGCCTTGGCCTTGATGGTGCCGAACGTGACGATCTGGCAGACCCGGTCATCGCCGTACTTGCGGGTGACGTACTCGATGACCTCGTCCCTGCGGCGGTCGTCGAAGTCGAGGTCCACGTCCGGCATGGAGATGCGCTCGGGGTTGAGGAAGCGTTCGAAGATCAGCTTGTGCTCGATCGGGTCGAGCTGCGTGATGCCCGTGCAGTACGCGACCATCGACCCCGTGGCCGAGCCGCGGCCGGGGCCCAGGCCGATGCCGTGCTCGCGGGCGTACCTGCAGATGTCGGCCACCACCAGGAAGTAGCCGGGGAAGCCCATCGCGTCGATGACCGACAGCTCGTAGTCGATGCGGTCCAGCACCTCCTGCGACGGCCGGCCACCGTAGCGGCGGCGCGCCCCCTCCAGGGTCTCCTTGCGCAGCCAGCTCGACTCGGTCTCCCCTTCCGGCACGGGGAAGCGCGGCGTCAGGTCCCGATGCGCGAACACCTCCCCGTAGTCGCCGATCCGCTCGGCCACCAGCAGCGTGTTGTCGCAGGCGCCCGGCACCTCCGCGTCCCACAGGGCGCGCATCTCCTCGGCGGGCTTGACGTAGTAGCCGGTCCCGCCGAACCGGAAGCGGTCGGTGTCGGCGAGCCGCTTGCCGGTGCCGACGCACAGCAGCACGTCATGGGCCTGGGCCTGGCTCTCGGTGACGTAGTGGGAGTCGTTGGTGGCCAGCGGCGGCAGATCGAGCTCCTTGCCGAGCCTGAGCAGGTCGTCGCGGACCCGGCGCTCGATGGCCAGGCCGTGGTCCATCAGCTCAAGGAAGTAGTTGTCCCGGCCGAAGATGTCGCGGTAGCGGGCGGCGGCCTCCACTGCCTGGTCGTACTGGCCGAGCCTGAGCCGGGTCTGCACCTCGCCGGACGGGCAGCCGGTCGTGGCGATGATGCCCTGGCCGTGCTCGGCGAGCAGTTCATCATCCATGCGCGGATATTTCTGGACATGGCCTTCGAGCCAGGCCCGGGACTGCAGCCGGAAAAGATTGCGCAGGCCCTGCGCGTCGGCCGCCCACATCGTCATGTGCGTGTACAGGCCGCGCCCTGAGACGTCACCGCCCTCGCCGGTGTCGTCGTCCGAGCGGCGCAGCGAGAGGTCGTCGCTGAAGTACACCGGCTTGCGGTGGTGTCTGGAGGCGGGGGCGACGTACGCCTCGATGCCGATGATCGGCTTGACCCCCGTCTTGCGCGCCGTCTGGAAGAACTCGTACGCCCCGTGCACGTTGCCGTGGTCGCTCATCGCCACGGCGGGCATCCCCAGCCGTGCCACCTCCTCCATCAGCATCCCGACCTTGGCCGCGCCGTCGAGCATGCTGTACTCGGTGTGCACGTGGAGGTGCACGAACGAATCCACGAACGACCACACCCTTTCGTTGTAGGCTCGGCCCGCGAACCCGAGCATTCGACCCGAGGGCAGGCGTGGTTGTCCAACAATCGACACACCGATAACCCACAACCAGAAGTTGTCCAACGAGCGCCGCTGGATCTCGACCTGGGCGCGGTCAGGGCCTTCGTGGCCCTTACCGAGGACCGGTACTTCAGCGAGGCCGCGACCCGGCTGGGCATCAGCCAGCAGGCCATCTCCAAACGCATCGCGAAGCTGGAGTCCGATCTCGGCGTCCGGCTGTTCTTCCGCACCCGCAGCGGGGCCGAGCTCACCGGGGACGGCAGGGCGTTCCTGCAGCACGCGCGCTCCCTCGTCGGCCTCGCCGATCAGGCGGTCGACCTGCTGCGTTCCCGGTCGCGCGCGCTCCGGGTCGACGTTCTGGACACCCGGCTACGTACCGTGGACCTGCTCCAGGCCTTCCGCCGGACGGCCGAGGACATCGACATTGAGATCCTCACCTCGAACGGGCTCAGATCGGCGCAGACCGCACTCACCCGCGGAACCGCCGACGCCTTCTTCTGCCGCGTCACCGGCGAGCTGAACGAGGAGCTCCGCCACATCCCCGCCGACCTGGGCCCGGTGCACCTCCTTGTCGGCCGCGACCACCCCCTCGCCGGCCTTGCGCAGGTCGAGATGGAACGCCTGTCCGGATCGACCGTCTGGATGCCCGGCAACACCCCCGGCAGCGAATGGGCCGACTACTACGACCATCTGGGCAGCACGTTCGACATCCGCATCGACACCTCGGGCCCCGACTTCGGCTGGGACCATTTCGTGGAGCGGATCGCCGCCGGCGAGCACATCGGGTTCGGCGGCGAAGGGCTGCGGCTGCCATGGCATCCCCACATCGTGCAGATCCCGCTCGTCGAACCCTCGCCCGTCTATCCGTGCTCGCTGCTGCACCACCGGCAGAACCACCACCCGGTGCTGGACCGGCTCATCCGCTTCGTCGAGAGCCGATTCCGCCCCTTCGACCCGGCCCGCCAATGGCTCCCGGCCCCCGACCGCCCCGCCTTCGCCGCCTGAGGGCAGCCTTCGGGGGCCGGGGGCAGCCATCGCCACAAGAGGGCCGGCGTGGTCAGGCGGTTTCGGTCGCTGGGGCCGCTGGGCCGGATGCCACGCAGCCGCCTGAACGCCACGCGGAGCGCGAAGGCGTTGGCATAGCCGACCGTCCTCGCGATCGTCTCCTCCGTAGATCGGTTTCGCGCAGCAGGTCGGCGGCCAGGGCGATGCTCCGGCTCGCGAGACAGGCCATCGGCGGTTCGCCAGGTAGACGACCGGAGGCCCGCCGACCAGCGCGGTGAACCGCCGGGCCGCGATCGGGACGGTCTCCCACGCGGTACCGAACAGCATCGCGCAGGACGAGTCGAACAAGCCCCGCAGCCGCCCGGTCGTGGCGGAACGTCTCCGCCTGCGCACGACCTTCTCCGCCCGTGAACAGCAGGATCGCGCTTGATCGCATGGAGGAGACCGGCCCGGCGGCCGGTCCCGCCGTCTCCTCGTCCGGGGTCATGCCTCCCGGGCGGTGCGCTGCACACGGCGCCGTCTGGCGACGTACGGTGACACGAACAAGAACAGGCCAGTGAACATCTGCAAGACGAGTGGGAGCAGCGGCAGGTAGAACACCCACTCGGGAGGCTCCTCCTGGAGCACGGCGACGAGAGCGACCAGGACGGTCACCGTGAAGAAAATGGACAGCCAGCGGTGAGTCTGCCGAACCCACTTGTCCCCGGTCATTGAGACCTCCTCTGAGAGACGGGCGACCCCGGCCAGGGCGACCTGCCGGGTGGGACGTTCAGCCGCTTGCGGACATCGCTGACCGCAGGGCAGCGGCAATGGATGCAGCGCGCAGATCCTCCGCCACGGCCCGGCTCACCCAGACGTCTTTGTGGTGGGTCAGCCGATGCTCGGTGTCGTCGCGATGAGCCGTATACGGGGACATTGCCCGGCACTCATCGGTCGTTACGCAGCCGAGCACATCACCACGGTGATCATGACGATGGCCGGCGGGCGGCCGCCACCTACGCGTTGCGCTCCACGACAGATCACGCTAGGTGCGGCCCAGGACCAGGCGCTTCTCGATTCCTGACCGATTGGGTCGCTCCTGTTGAGGCCACATCACAGGGCATTACCAGCCGGGTTCAGCGATCCGGCACCGACACCTGCCGAGAGATCACTTCGTACGGCATCGCAACCGCGACTTGCGATGCCGTTCAATCCAGTACCTGACGAATCTCGCACCGACCTGGCCAACGTCAGCGTCTCCCCGCACGCCTTCCATGGGCGGTTCGCCGCTCACTACGACGGCCGAATCGCCGACTTGAAGGGCCTTACACCCCTGCCAGTCGGCGCCGCGAGATCAGAGCGGCCGGCCACTACGGGTGAAGCAGACGTCTGAAAGAGCCTGCGCCTTCGGCCTTCAGCTCCACCTCGGGCGAGCCGACCGCGACACTCACTGGCCTTGTCACCGGCTAGAAGCGCTCCCGTACGACTATCAGCGCCTACTTGTCCGAACTCGCCGAACCATCGCCGATCAGCAGCAACCAGGCCACTGTCGTACGGCAAGCGGTGCGCGATCCTACGACGCCGCACCGTCGGCGGCCGATCCGCCTGGCCGCGGCACCGGCTCCCGGCAGACGACCGCAGGTGCGGCGCGAGAGCCGGCGCCGAGCTGTCGCTTCGCCGTCCATGCAGGCGACGTGCGAGGAGAGGGAACTCGGCGCCTCGTCTGACACCCCCACCGCTGACGTACTGCACGGCCGCATGCGTCGAGAGCGACACCCGTCCACTGCACCATGCCCACGCCATCAAGCTCGCCCATGAGGTTCACGCCGGTGGTCCCCAGCGTAGGCGCCCCGGCAGGGCGGTGCAGGGCAACCTCGACCCCGCCGTCCTCCTCGCGCTATGGGAGGCCGTCGAGCGCAAGGTCCGTGAGGTGTTGCGGCGCGGCGAGGCCGCCGACGGCCCTCCTGCCGCCGAGGTTGACTGGCAATGGCCGCTCGGTGGTCGCTTCGGGGCACCCTGGTGTCGCGCCGGCGCCGTCCCCTGAGGTCGCGAACGCGATACCGGCCGCCCCTCAGTCGGACGACCGCCCGACCCGTCGGATGACCGCCCCATCTGGTGCGCCGCCAGAATCATGCCGTCCCGCTCGCAGGTGTCAGCCCTGCCCTGGCATGGACGCCCCTCGGACACGCCGATCTCGGTGGGCGGGACCGCCTCTGACTCCACCCGCCGTCACCTCAGCGGAGGGGTGTCAGACAAGGGGTCGATTTCCCGTTCCTCGGCGCGACCGAGCGAAGTGTGCCTGCCCACTGCCACGGCGTCCTGGCGACAGGAGAGTGCCCGGTATGTCTCTGCTTGAAGGGCGAGGCACGGTCCGTACGTGCGGAGTGCCGTACGTACGGCCCGACAGCCGGCGCCGAGCCGCGCCCCACAGCCAGCGCTGAGCACCCCTGTCGCCTGGGACGCGCGGCAAGGGGCGTGCTCGGTCACGTCTTGGGGCTTGTGACGTTCGGCAAAGAGGTTCTCGCTGACAGCTACTTGCGGGAATTCTGCCTTCTCACAAGTAGCTTCACAGCTCCGATCGCGCAACGGATCTGATTTTCTGAATTTGAATTTCTAGAAAATAGAAAATGGTAAGCTGTCCGCGTGACTCTGGAGATGGGCTCCGTGACTGTGTGTGCTCGGCTGGAGGGGCCAGCGGTCCGCGCCGCGCGCCTCCCGTCGGCAGCGCACATCACCGTCACCTCAGCGGTGGCGGTGCCAGATGAGGGGCCGAAATCCCCGTTCCTCGGTGCGACCGAGCGAAGTGTGGCTGCCCACTGCCACGTGCCCTGGCGGCAGGAGTGGCCGGTACGTCGACTGCGTGGAGGGCGAGGCGGCGGCTCGGCGCCGGCTCTCGCGCCGCACCTACGGTCGTCTGCCGGGAGCCGGCGCTGCGGCCGGGTGGATCGGCGCGGTCCGGACGCCGTCTCAGGCACGCTCGCGCGTGGTGGTCAGTGCAGCGTCCCGCGCGCCGTCCCGCGCGCTGGCTCCCTGCCGCGTGCCGGCGTCCCGCGCGCGGTCTCGCGCACCGTTCCGCGCGCTGGCTCCGTGTCGCGTGCCGGCTTCGTCCCGCGCGCGGTCTCGCACACCGTTCCGCGTGCTGCCTCCCTGCCGTGCGCTGGCTTCATGCCGCGTGTTGGCTCCATGCCTTCCCTCGGCGCGGACGCCGTCGGAAGCAGGAGGCCGTGGACCGTGCGGTTGCGGCCGGGGTCTCGCCGTACGGCGTACGAGCGTGCAAGCCACTACCTGCACCGCCCCACGGCGCACAGTTCCGGTCGCTCTGCCGGCGGTGCTGCGGGCAAGCCGGCCTTTCCCGGCCCTTCCATGGCAGTACGCATTCGGGTTCGACACCAGTGGAGGGTGAGGCTATGACGGGTGGACCGACGCGTTTCGGTGGGCGGGAGGATGTCGCCCTGGTGATGGTCCTGGACTGCGCCGACCTCGATCGGTCCGCGGCGTTCTGGTGCGGGGTCCTCGGCTACACCACCGAGCCGAGCTCGAGCGAGCGCTATCGGGCGCTGCAACCGCCTGACGGGAACGGCATTGAGCTGCTTCTGCAGCGGGTTCCGGAGCCGAAGACGACCAAGAACCGGCTGCATCTGGATCTGCGCGTACCTGACCTGGAGGCGGAAGTCGCCAGACTGGTGGCCCTGGGGGCGCGGCGCGTCACCGACGATCCCATCGAGGAGGACGGCTGGACCTGGTACGTGCTCGCCGACCCCGACGGCAACGAGTTCTGCGTGTTGCAGCAGCCGGAGAAGCCCGCGGATGGTGATCATGGCGACTGCTAGCGCTCCGATCGAGGGGTCTTCTAGTGGCGCCTCTGCCGTCGTCCCGTTCCCCGAAGAACTGCCAGTTGAAGTGAGAGAGCGAGACCAGTGACCTTCCCCGACACCAACGGCGAACCGCTGATCCGTGAGGCCGCCGCCCGGCAGGCCAAGAAAGACGTCCTGGTGACGCCGTGCAAGCACTGTGGGTCGCCGATCGAGCAGCGGCGGGGGAGAGGGCGGCCGAAGTCGTACTGCCCGGAGAAGGACTGCCAGGCGGCGGCCAAGCGGGAACGCGAGCTGCGGCGCGCCACCCCTGGGCTTGAGGGGGCGCTGGCCAGGGCCGAGCAGCTGTACGAGCGCATGGAGGCCGGGCTGGCGGCGGCGATCGAGCCGCTGGCGAAGGCCCTGGCCGAGGAGCTGAGCCCGGCCGGGGTCGAGGCCAAGATCAGCGCCGTGCAGGCTGAGGCGCACACGCGGGTGGCGATCGCACGTACGGAGCGGGAGCAGGCGTTCGAGCAGGTACGCCTGGCACGCGAGGCGGCCGAGCACGCCCGGCGGCAGACGGCGGAGATGCGCAAGCGGCTCGAGGAGGCCGAGATCGAGCGGGAGACCGCGCTGGGCGATGCCGAGCGGGCACGCGAACAGGCGCTGGCGGCCCTGCGGGAGGCGGCAAGCACCGAACGCCAGGCGCTCCAGGCGGCCGAGGAGGCCAAGCGGCGGGCCGAGCTGGCCGAACGGCGCGCCAAGGAGGCGCTACGGGAAGCGGAGCTGAACGCGCTGGCCCGGGACCAGGCCGTTCAAGAGCTGGCGGAACGGGTCGAGCTGGCCAACCGGAAGATCGCCGAAGCGCAGGCCCAGACCGCCGAGGCCCAGGAACGCGCCCGGGCCGAGGTCGCCGCAGCGGAGGAGCGGGCGCAGGCCGAGATCGAGCGGATCCGGGAGGAAGCGCAGGCGGAGATCCTGCTGGCGCGGCAGGAGGCCGAAACGCAGGTCGCGCAGGCGCAGGAAGCAGCCGACGCCCAGGTCAAGCGGGCCAAGGAGGAGGCACAGGCGCAGGTCGTACGGGCCAAGGAGGACGCCGCACTGGCTCGTGAGGAGCGCGACCGGGCGCGGGAGGAGGCGGCGGCGGCCGTACGGGAGCGCGAGCGTGCCGAGCGTGCGGCCGCCGGCGCGAAGGCCCGGGAGGAGGTGGCGGCTCAGGAACGCGAGCGTGCCGTCGAACGGGCCGTCACTGCCGAGCGCACCGCCGCCGAGGCCGAGCGGGACCGGGCGGTGGCGCTGAAGGACGCCGCGCGGGCCACGGCCGAGTCCGAACGCCTGGCCGAGCGGCTCGCCGCGTTGGAGGAGGAGAGCGCGGCGGAGCTGGCACGCGAGCGCAAGGCGACCGCGCGCGAGCGGTCCCGCGCCGACGCGGCGGCCAAGGAACGCGACCAGGCGCAGGCGGAGCTGCGGTTGGAGCGGGTGCGGCTTGAGGATCTGCGGGCCGAGCTTGAGGCGGTGCGGAGCGAGGCGGCGCAACTGCGGGAACGCGCGGTGGCAGCGGAGCTGCGATCCTCATAGCGAAGTCGTGGTCGTCGATTGGGCTCCCGTGTTCATGGCGGGGCCGTGCCCGTCAGAGTAGGGCCATGCACGGCGTCATGGCCGCCGCCCAACGCGCTGCGTAGCTCACGACGCGCTGCTCGACCTGCCCGGCATGATCAGCCCCGACTCGTACGCCTGGATCACCAGGTGGACCCGGGTCTCGGCGTCGGGCTTGGTGAGCAGCCTGCTGATGTGCGTCTTGACGGTCGCGGCGCCGATGTGCAGGCGCTGCGCGATGTCGGCGACGGCCGGGGCGGGGCGGCTTCACATAGCGGCCCGTCTAGCCCAGGAGGCTGATCAGGACGGAGGTGGTCGTGACGGCGGCGGCCAGGGGATACGTCCACCACCTGGGCGCCGGTCCCTGCGACACGACCTTGACGCCGAGCGGGACGAGGGCGACGCACAGTCCGGCTGCGGCGACGATCGATGTCACGCCGGTGCCCTTGAGCACCCCGAGCGGCATCGCCGCCATCAGTGCCAAGCCCGCCGACTGCGCTGGCCCGAGCACGCCCGCGCGCCACGCGCCGGCCGCGAGCACGATCCAGCCGGCCATCGTGGCCAGGTTGATCGTCTGGAAGATGTGGAACGAGCCGTACTGCGCGGTGATCGCCTGCCGCGCCGCGCTCAAGCCCTGGACGTGCACCAACTGGAAGGCCAGGTGGACGATGCCGGCGTGGAAGGTGCGGGCGTACAGGCCGGCCAGGGTGAGGGCCAGGCCCCATTGGGCGAGGCGCGGGTGCGTGGTGGCGATCCTCAGTACGCCGCTCATCACCAGCAACGGCCCCAGGACCAGCCCGGCGCCTTCGATCCATCGGCCGGGGAAACTCTCGTTCGTCGTCACGGCAACGATCCAAGCGCCGCAGGCCGGAGCGCACACTGGTGGACGGGCGAGTGCCGGGGGTAGTCCTGGCACCACCGCCTTCCGGCTCGCCATCACGAGGGGCTCAAGGCCGTGCTCGCCGGGCTGGACAGGAACAACCCGGTGCTGCGGAACATCCGCATCGTCAAGGACGACCCGAAGGGGTTCGTGGCCAAGGCGGCCCTCGACCCCAGGATCGGTAACGGCGTGGGCCCGGTCTTCGTCGATTGCGGCGGCGAGGCCGGTGTGTCCTTGCCGCCGCCGCAGTGCCCGGTGATCGTCACCTCCTGGCCGCGCTTGGTGGTGGGGTTGGGGCTGACCTGCACCACCGCCCTGGCGCCCTTCGGCGGCCGCTGCTGCTTCTTCGGCGCGGCCGCCTCGCTCACCGTACTCGCCTGGCCGGTCTGGGCTGTCTGGGCTACTTGGCTCGCCTGCGCTGCCTGGCCCGCCTGGGTTGCCTGGGCCGTCTTGCCCGCCTGCGCTACTTGGGCTGCATGACCCGCCTGCGCTGCCTGGCCCGCCTGCGCTGCTTGGGCGCCGGCCGGCGTGCTCGCTGCGGCGAGCAGCCCGGCCGTCAGGCCGAGCCCGGCGATCGCGGCCAGCACACTCTTGCTCATCACGATTCCCCTCTGTCGGGCTTCGATCATCTCGGTGGGAGACGCTAGGCCCGGCGGCACCAGGAGCACATCGTCCGTTGATCGTCACTTCGCGGTGCTCCGTTCGCCGTACGCACTACACCGGACGGAGTAGTGACACTGCTGGTCACGCACGTCTGAACCAGCCGAGAGTGAGCCTTCGCATGCCAGAGTCGCCGCCGCGGCGCGAACCCGCGCTCGTCCGGCACCTCGCCCGGATCACCGATACGACGCTCGCCGTCCTCACCCTGGTCTTCTTCGTGGCCGTGGCCCTCGCCACCGGGGTGCACAACCCGTGGGACGGCGCGATTCAGCTCGGCGCGTTCCTCGGCGCGCTGCTCCTGGTACGTCGCCGGTGGCCGATGACCGTGCTGCTGTTGTCGGTCGCGGGAATCTTCGTCTATCACCTGACCGGGCATTGGCCTCCGGCCGGCTGGATCTGGCCGGCGGCGGTCGCGTACTTCACCGCCGCCACCACCCCACACGTACGCTGGGTGGCCGCCATCGGCGTGGCCCAGCTGGTGTACTCCGGGTTCGACGCGCGCTGGCTCATCGAGCGCAACCTGCCCCGCTACCTCATCCACGTCATCGGGGAGGGGGTGCTGCTGGCGATCCTCGTCGCGGCGGGCGTCACCTACGCGGCCGCGCTGCGCTGGCGTGAGCGGCTGCGTGAGACCGACCGCCGCGCGCACGCCGCCGAGGAACGGCTGCGCGTCTCGCACGAGGTGCACGACGTCATCGCCCACACGCTGGCGGTCGTGGGCGTGCAGCTCAACGTGGCCGCCGACGCCCTTGACGAGGAGGACCCGGCGGCGGCCGCCGAAGCGCTGCGGGTGGCCAAGGACGTCAGGAACCGGGCGATGGCCGACCTCCGCTCCCTCATCACGGTCTTGCGCGACGGCCCGGAGGGCACCGCGCCGCAGGCGGACCTGTCCTCCCTGGACGCGCTGATCGAAGACGCGCGGGCGGGCGGGCTGAAGGTGACGCTCGACGAGGACGGTGACCGCGCCGCCGTCCCCGCCGTGACCGCCATCGCCGTGCACCGTGTCGTGCAGGAGTCCCTCGCCAACACGCTCAAGCACGCGCAGGCGAGCGAGGCCAGGGTGACGATCGGGTACGGGCCGCGTTCGATCACCGTCGAGATCGCCGACAACGGCCGCGGTGTCCCGGACGGCGCCGAGGTCGTCGAGGGCCACGGCCTGGCCGGCATGCGGGAGCGGGTGAGCGCACTCGGGGGCACGCTCACGGCGGGACCCGCACCCGGCGGCGGCTTCGCCGTACGGGCCGGCATCCCTGTGGCAGGCTCGACGGCATGACGATCAAGGTGCTTCTCGCCGACGACCAGGCACTCGTCCGGGCCGGCTTCCGCAGCCTGCTGGCCCGCTCCCGGGACATCACGGTCGTCGGCGAGGCGCAGGACGGCGACGAGACCGTACGGCTGGCCGCCGGCGCCCGCCCCGACGTGATCCTCATGGACATCCGCATGCCGGGCACCGACGGCATCACCGCCACCCGCCGCATCGTCACGGACCCGGAGACCAAGGGGTGCCGGGTCATCATCCTCACCACGTTCGACACCGACGAGCACATCTTCGCCGCCCTGCGCGCGGGCGCCAGCGGCTTCCTCACCAAAGAGGTCGAACCCGCCGAGCTGCGCAGGGCGGTCGCCGCCGTCGCCGGGGGAGACGCGCTCCTGTCGCCGGGCGTGACGCGGCGCGTCATCGAGCAGTTCGCCCACCGGCCCGGCCACATGCCCGGCCCGGATCAGCGGCTGGCCGCGCTCACCTCACGGGAGCTGGAGGCGGTACGGCTGGTGGCGCTCGGCCTGTCCAACAACGAGATCGCCGAACGGCTCGTCATCAGCCCGCTCACGGCCAAGACCCACATCACGAGGGCCATCGCCAAGCTGGGCGTGCGTGACAGGGTGCAGCTCGTCATCCTGGCCTATGAGAGCGGTCTGGTACGCCCCGGCGCCTGATCGGCCCGGTCCGCGTCTTTGAAACGCGGGCGTTTCGAAGACGCGGACCGGATCAGGGGCGCAGGCTGCTCACTTCCGCTCGGTCCACCGCTCGTAGGTGTCGTCGCCTGGGAGCACCCAGGTCGCTACGTTCGGCCGCTTGATCTTTTTGAGCGTCTTCACCGCGCCCGTCTGGTGTGACACCTGGTAGATCGCCACCCCGCTCGCGGTCTTGGAGCACACGATCAGCCGCTTCGACCGGTCGACGTCGACGTCGTCGATGTACTGCCCGCGCGGCAGCTTCACGCTCACCGTGGCGCCCGCCCGTCCGGTACGCAGGTTCAGCAGGCGCAGCTTCCGGTACTTGCCGGCCGTGCCGACCAGCACGGCCGAGGTCGTGTAGTCGCCCGCCAGCGCCTCCGGCGCGAGCTTCGTCTTCAGCCGCAGCCGGGAGCGCAGCGCACGGTCGAAGACGACGGCCTGTCCCTCCCCCTGGAGCAGCAGCCGCTTGCCGTCGGGGCTGAACGCACCCAGACCCCGGGCGTCCGTCTTCTCCGGCGGCCTCAGGGACTTGCGCGGAAGATGTGCCGGCCGTCGGCGCTGATCAGGAACGGGGCGCGGGCCCCCGCGTTGACCGCGTCCTTGGGCGCTACGGTCAGCGCCTCGGGCACCTTCACCACCTTGCCGCTGGTGAGCACCACTTCCCAGGTCGTCGTTCGCTGGGCGTAGGCGATCGTGGCCGGCGCCTGGGCGGCCGCGGGCTGAGCGGCCGCGATCAGGCCGCGCGTTCCGGATCCCCGGCGTCGCGGCGAGCGCCTGGTACGCCGCCGCGCGGACCTGCGCGGGCGCGCGCAGGTCCGCTCCTCCTGTCGCCGATGGTCAGGAAGTGCCGGTGTAGCGGAGGGTCATCGCGTCGAGGTTGAGCCGGTTCGTGCTGCCCGTGGCGGAGCTGAACGCGACCGCGACGGTGTTGGCGCCCTTGCGGAGCGGCACGTCCGGCACGGTGACCGTCTTCCACTCGGTCCAGGATCCGCTGGCGGGGAAGCGCTGGGCCCCGGCGGCCTCGGCGCCGTTGACGACGATCCTGCGTACGGCGTCGCCCGCGGCGGCGGCATAGCGGAAGGTGAAGTCGTACCTGCCGGCCCTGCTCACGTTGGGACGCAGCGTCACCGACTGGCCGCCCGCGTTCCAGCCGGCGACGTACCCGGTGCCGGTGTAGCCGGCGTGGGCGGACTCGGTGCCGACGCCGCGCAGGGTGCCCGACTCGGCCTGGTGCTGGGCGGAGACGTCGAGCCTGTCGAGGTTGAGGAAGTTCGAGCCCATCTCCAGCCGGATCGTGTTGTGCCCCTTGGCGAGGGTGACGCCGTCGAGCACGACCGTGTTCCAGGTGCCCCAGCCGCCGGTGGAGGGGAACGGCTGGGCGGCGGCCACCTCGGTGCCGTTGACGAGGACGCGGCGGGTGGCGTCGCCCGCTCCGGCGGCGTAGCGCAGGCGCAGCTCGTGCGCCCCGGCAGAGGGCACGTTGACGTGGAAGGTGAGCGTCTGGTCCGGGTTGTTCCAGCCGGCGAGGTAGCCGCGCCCGCTGAAGCCGGACTGGCTGCTTTCGGCTCCGATGCCCGACGGGCGGGCGTTCTCGGCCTCGTAGACGCCGTTCTCCGGCTGGAGCCCGGCGTTGCCGTCCGGCTGGACGATCTGCAGCATGCTGACGGGGGCCGCCGCGGTCAGGCTCTGCAGGTACGTGCCGGGCGCGGGCGCCGACCAGTCGGGGCCCACCAGGTTGTCGGTGGCGCGGCGGTGGCTCCACGCCTGGGTGGCGTTGCGCTGCAGGAACGGCAGGTACTGGCGCTGGCCGTGCTCCTTGACGAGCGTGTTGAGCGCGCGGACCAGCCGCGCCTTGAAGCCGCCGCCGTCATCGACGCCCTCGTGCAGCAGCGTGCCGCCGTTGGTGAGGTAGGTGGTGGCCCAGTCGGCCGCCGCGCGGGCGTCGTCCAGGTAGGAGTCCGCTCCGGTGACCTTGCGGAGCGCGGCGGCGGCGCTGATGTAGGTGCCGAAGTTGTAGGTGAAGTCCCACTTCACGAGGGTGCCGGCGTCCTGGAGGTGGTCGTAGACGTGGCCGTCCTCCTGGAGGTTCTCCTTGATCCAGGCGAACAGGCCGCGCGCCCGTTCCAGGTAGCTCGCCTCGCCGGTGGCGGTGTAGAGCTTGGTGGCGGTGAGCACGGCGGGGGCGTTGGTGGCGACGTTCTTCTGGTCGCGTACGCTCCTGCGCCACCAGATGCCGCCGCCGTACGTCGAGTCGTGGAAGGCCCAGATCCGCTCGAACAGCTCACGCGACCTGTCCAGGTACGCGGTGTCCCCGGTGATCTCGTACGCCCGCGCGCAGGCCAGCGCCCACCAGCCCAGGTCGTCGTTGAAGTCGTTCTCGAACGTCGGATAGGCGGCGACGAACCCGGCGTAGACGTCGTCGATCATCGTGCGGTACGTGGAGCCGCGGGTGCGTTCGTAGGCGTCCATGACCAGCTCCCAGAGCTGGGCCTCCCACCAGAAGTCGGTGTAGAGGCCGCCTTCTGGGCCGTGTGCGTGCTCGGGATGGATCTTTCTGTCGCTGTTGGTGTAGAAGTACTTCTTCTGCGGGTCCCAGAAGGTCGAGATGAAGGCCGACATGGCCGCGTCGGCGTCACCAGGAACGGTGGCGGCGGCCGGGGCCGGCTGGAGCGGCTGGAGGAGGGCTGCCGATAACACGACGCAGGCAGCCGCGAGGCGTGATCTCACCGGCGCATCCTTTTAGTTGAGGTTGTTGTCCTTGAGCACCCGGTCGCCCTGCTGCTGCGCCTGGGCGAGGGCCTGCTGTGCGCTGACCTTGCCCTCCAGGAAGAGCTGGAGGTTGGGGATGAGCGCCTCTTCCTCCATCGGCGGGTAGCCGGCGCAGGTGGGGCGGATCTTGGCGAACTCCAGCGTCTCCAGGATCGGCTTCCAGAACGGGTCGCCGGAGAAGAACGGATCCTGCGCGGCCTCGACGTTGCCGGGGATGTTCAGACTGGTCTTGGCCCACAGCATGGCGTTGTCCTTCTCGGCCGCCCACCACTTGATGAACTCCCAGGCGGCGTCCTGCTGCTTGGAGGCGCGCGGGATCACCAGGCCGAAGCCGCCCATGAGGCTGGCCTTGTCGCCCTGCGGCCCGGCGGGCGGCGGCACGATGCCGAAGTCGAGGTCCTTGCCGTACTTCTTGTACGTGGTGATGTTCCAGGGCCCGGTGAGGATCATGGAGACCTTGCCGGTGGCGAAGGCGTCGGTGCCCTCGCCGAGGCCCTTTTCGAAGCCGCTCTGGTAGACGCCGGCCTTGGCCATCCGGTCCCACAGGCCGAGCACCTGCCGGCCCTGCGGGCCGTTGAACGCGGTGCGCGAGCAGTCGTCGGTGACCATCTGGCCGCCGGCTTGGCGCAGGTACATGCTGAACAGGCCGGTGTCGTCCATGGACAGCCCGGCGCGGACGAGCTTGCCGCCCTCGCGCTTGGTCAGCTTCACCGCGGCCTTCTCCAGCTCGTCCCAGGTGCGCGGGGGCTCCAGGCCCGCCTCCTTCAGGTGGGCCTTGTTGTAGAACAGGGCGCGGGCGTCCACGGTGAGCGGCAGGCCGTACAGCTTGCCGTCGTGGGTCAGCTCGCGCATGGCCTCGCCGTAGAAGCGCTCCTTGGGGATGCCGTCCTTCTTCAGCAGGTCGTCGAGGGGGAGCAGGACGTTCTTGGGCGCGTAGCTGGCGGTGCGCCAGCGGTCCCAGAACATGATGTCGGGGGCCTGGCCGGAGGTGGAGGCGGTCAGGAACTTGGTGAGGATGTCCTCCTGGACGACGTACTCGACCTGGATCTTCGGGTGGGACTTGTTGAAGGCCTCGGTCATCGTCTTGAACTGCTGCTCGCCCTCGCCGGACCAGTCGCCCCAGAATTTGAGCCGAACCACCCCGTCGGACGACGAGGAGGAGGTGCCGGATGAGGAGGCGCAGCCGGTGGTGATCACCGTTGCGACGGCGAGTGCGGCGGCCGCCAGCCGCCTGGTCAGGGTCGCGTGCATCGGCGGCTCATTCCTTTCGTGGAGATCTTCGTGAAAGACCTGGTCATTGGAGGCCGGAGCCGGTGAAGGCGAGGCCCCGGGTGAGGTAGCGCTGCGCGAAGGCGAACAGCAGCAGGGTGGGCGCCATGGCGACGATCGATCCGGCCATGAGCGGCCCGTAGTCGGTCTGGCGGTTGAAGGAGAAGGCGGCCAGGCTCATCTGGATGGTGCTCATGTCGGGGTCGTTGAGCACGATGAGCGGCCAGAGGAAGCCGTTCCAGCCCGCGACGAACGTGAACACCGCGAGCGTGGCCAGCGCGGGCCGGCACAGCGGCAGGTAGATCTTCCAGAAGATGCGGAACTCGGGGCAGCCGTCCACGCGGGCGGCCTCGCCGAGGTCCTTGGGCAGGGAGAGGAAGAACTGCCGCATCATGAACACCGCGAACGCGCCGACCGCACCGGGCAGGATGACCGCCCAGTACGTGTTCAGCAGCCCGATGCCGCCCTGCCCGGTGATGTCGTTGCCGCCCGCGAGCGGCATGCTGCGCACGATGAGGAACGACGGCACCAGCGTCACCACGGCCGGCACCATCATCGAGGCGAGCAGCAGCCGGAACAGCACCTTGCTGCCGCGGAACGGCAGCCGCGCGAAGGCGTACCCGGCCATCGCGCCGAGCAGCAGGTTCGTGATGACGCCCGCCACGGCGAGCAGCATCGAGTTCGCGAAGTGGCGGGCGAACGGCACCATGGTGAACGCCGTCCAGTAGTGCTCGAAGGTGATCGAGCTGGGCAGCCACTTGATCGGCAACGAGATGATCTCGTTGTCGGGCTTGAGCGACGTGCTGAGCGACCACAGGAACGGCAGCAGCATGAACAGCCCGACGACCGTGAGCACGATGTAGAACAGCGCGATCCTGATCCGCCTGGCCATGGTCATGTCTCGTCACTCCGGTTGATCCGCATGTTGATCACGGTGACCGCCACGATGATGAGGAAGAGCGTGAACGCCTGCGCCGAGGCGTAGCCCATCTGCAGCCGGTTGAACGCGGTCTCGTAGATCTGGTAGACGGGCGTGAGCGTGGAGTTGCCGGGCCCGCCCTTGGTCATCACGTACGCCTGGTCGAAGAGCTGGAAGGCGCCGATCAGCGACAGGGTCGTGACGAACAGCGTGGTCAGCCGGAGCTGCGGCCAGGTGACGTGGGCGAACGTCGCCCAGCGGCCGGCCCCGTCCAGCGCGGCGGCCTCGTACAGGTGCTTGGGGATGTTCTGCAGGCCGGCGAGGTAGATCAGCATGTTGGAGCCGACGCCCTGCCAGAGCGTGACGATCACGATCGAGAGCATGGCCGTGCTGCTGTCGCCCACCCACGCGGGGCCGGGGATGCCGAAGAAGCCGAGGATCTCGTTGACCGGCCCGTAGTGGCTGTTGAGCATCCAGGTCCACACGGTCGCGGCGGCCACCGGCGAGGTCACCACCGGGATGTAGTAGACGGTGCGGAAGATGCCCATCGCCGGGAGCCTGCTGTTGAGCGCCACCGCCAGCAGCAGCGAGGCGGCGATCATCAGCGGGACGAACATCGCGCAGTAGAGCAGGATGTTCTTCAGCGTGGTGAAGAAGGTGACGTCCTCCAGCAGCCTGGCGTAGTTCTCCAGGCCGACCCACGACGGCGGGCTGAAGACGTCGTAGCTGGTGAAGCTCAGGCCGAGCGCGCCGATCACCGGCAGCACGGTGAAGACGACGAACAGCACCATCGGCGGCGTGGCGAACAGCACCCCGGCCCGCGCCTGGTGCCTGGCCAGCAGGGAACGCCGGGGCCTGGCACGGTGCCGCCGGCCGCCGGGTGATGCCCGGCCGGCCGCTGGCCTGGCGAGCGTCTGTGTCATGTCAGCGCCACCTCCATGGCGAACTGCGCGTACAGGCTGTTGGCCCAGCCGAACCAGGGGCGGGTGAACACGCCGGGGTCGTCGGGGTCGAAGCTCTCGTGGATGTAGCCGGTGCCGGCCGTGGTGGCGGCGAGCGTGGTCAGCAGCTCGGCGCGCTCCTCCTGGTCGGTGCTGGTGAGGCCCTGCATGGCCAGCGACATCGGCCAGACCTGGCCGGGCTTGGTGTGCGGGCTGCCGATGCCGCGCGCGTGTCTGCCCTCGCTGTAGTACGGGTTGCCGGGGCTGAGCACGAAGGCCCTGGTGTTGCGGTACGTCGGGTCCGTGGCCGGGCGGTAGCCGAGGTAGGGGATGGACAGCAGGCTCGGGATGTTCGCGTCGTCCATCAGCAGGTGATTGCCGAGGCCGTCGGTCTCGTACGCGTAGACGGGGCCGTGGCGGGGATGGTCGACGATCGCGTACCGCTTGATGCCCTCCTCGATCTCGTCGCGCAGCGCGGCGGCGTCGTCGGCCAGGGCGGCGTCGGCGTAGAAGTCGCGGGCGAAGGCGGCGACGTGGCCGAGCACGACGACCGCGAACATGTTGGCCGGGACCAGGAAGCCGTAGGTGCAGGCGTCGTCGCTGGGCCGGAACGCCGAGCGGACCATGCCGGTGTAGCCGCACTCGGGGCCGCGCCCGCCGTTGACGAGGGTGTCGGTGGGCTGCTGGGGGTGCGGGCGTTCGAAGCGGTAGTGCGAGGACTCGGGGTGCTGCTCGGTGCGCATGGTCGCGACGGCGACGGTGAGCATGCGGTGCACGTCCTCGTCGAACACCTCGGCGTCGCCCGTGGCCGTGTGGTAGAGGTGCAGCAGCCGCAGCGGGTGGCACAGCGAGTCCAGCTCCCACTTGCGCTCCCAGACCCAGGGGGTGAGCTCGGTGCGGTCGTCCTGGTGGCCCTGGCCGTCGGGGGTCTCGTTGAAGGCGTTGGCGTACGGGTCGAGCGCGACGTAGCGGGCCTGGCGGCGGATCACCCCGCGGACCATGGCCCGCAGGTCGTCGTCTTCCGCGGCGTAACGCACGTACGGCTCGATCTGGGAGGCCGAGTCGCGGAGCCACATGGCCGGGATGTCGCCGGTCAGCACGAACGTCGTCCCGTCGGGCAGCCGCTTGACCGTGGTCTCCAGCGTGTTGAGAAAGCACTGCCGGAACATGGCGGCGGCCTCGGGGAAGCGGGGCGCGAGGCGCGTTCGTACGTCTTCGGCCACGCCGAGCAGCACTGGGGGGACAGGGTTCACGCGTTTCCCTTCGTGAGGTGCGCGAGATGTCACTTGAGGGAAACGTAGGAACTAAGTTGGCATAAGTCAATATGTACATTATGCCGATCTATGAGATGATATATACCAAGACAAGGTGACATACCAACCTATGAAGGGGAAGAGTGGCTGCGAGAGGCCCGCTTCTGTACGAGCGGATCATCGAATACCTCCTGGACGAGCTCCGGAGGGGAGCGCTGAACCCCGGCGACCGCGTCCCCTCGGAGATGGAGCTGGCCGAGCGCTTCGAGGTCAGCCGGATCACCTCGAAGAAGGCGCTGGAGGTGCTGCGGCAGGCCGGAGTGGTGCAGCGGATCCGCGGCAAGGGTTCGTTCGTGGCCGCCGAACTGCCCGACCTCGACGCCCTGGAGCTCTCACCGTCCAGCACTGCGGCCGGCGAGGGCGAGCGGGTGCCCGGCACGATCGCGATGATCTATCCGGACGCGTCCGAGGCGTACGGGCTTGAGCTGCTCTGCGCCGTGGAGGAGCGCTGCGCCGAGCGCGGCATCAACCTGGTGATCAAGCGGACCCGCGGCAGCCAGGAAGAGGAGGAGAAGGCCATCGAGTCGATGGTCGACGCCGGGCTGGCCGAAGGGCTGATCGTGTTCCCCGTGCACGGCGAGTACTACAACGCCGGCCTGCTGCGGACCATCCTCGACGGCTTCCCGCTGGTGCTCGTCGATCGCTATCTCGCCGGCATCCAGGTGTGCGCCGTGCACACCGACAACGTCGCCGCCGCCCGTGCCCTCACCGAGCGCGTGCTCGACCAGGGGCACCGGCAGGTCGCGTTCGTCTCGCCGCCGCCGGAGAACACCTCCAGCATCGAGGAGCGCCTTGAGGGCTTTCGCGCCGCCTTCGCCGGGCGCGGCCTGTCGCTCGACAACGCCCGCCAGCTCACCGGCCTGTCCAGCACGCTGCCGGGCGCGTTCACCCCGGAGAACGTGCTCGCCGACGTCGAGCGCATCCACGACTTCCAGGCCCGCGAACCCGAGGTGACCGCGTTCGTGGTGTGCGAGTACAACCTGGCGCGGGTGATGAGCCGGGCCATCGCGGAGACCGAGCCGCGGCCGCTCATCGCCTGCTTCGACTCGCCGCTGGACCCCGTCGCCGGGCCGCCTTTTCTCCACGTACGCCAGAACCAGCGGGAGATGGGCCGGCAGGCGGTGGACCTGCTGCTCGCCCAGATGCGCGGTGAGACGGTGCCGCCGCGCTCCATCGTCCCGTTCTCGATCGTCGAGCCAGAGATCAGCTGAACCACGGAGGACCCTTGCCCGACATCTGGAGCGACCGCGCCGAACTGGCGCAGCGCAGCCTCGATCACTACTTCGCCGCCCCCGGCGACCAGCTCTTCCACAACTGGTATCCGCTGGAGCCCGGCGACGACGACGTCTTCAACTACTGGTGGCTCGCGCACGCCATGGACGTGCGGATCGACGCCCACCGGCGGACCTCCGACCCGGCCAGGCTCGACCAGGCCGCCGAGATCCTGGCCGGCATCCGGCGGCGCAACGGCGGCGCGCTGTTCAACGACTACTTCGACGACATGCTCTGGCTCGCGCTCGCCACCTTGCGCCTGGCCGAGGCCACCGGCTCCGGCGACCTGCGCCGCCACGCCATCGTGCTCTGGCAGCACGTGCTCGACCACGGCTGGAACGACCACGAGGGCGGCGGCATCGCCTGGCGGGTGCAGCAGCCGTACTACAAGAACACCCCGGCCAACGCGCCGTTCGTCATCCTGTCGGCCCGGCTCCACCGCGTCACCGGCGAGGACCGCTACCTGGAGTGGGGCGTGCGGGTCATGGACTGGCTGGAGGGCGCGCTGGTGCGGCCGGACGGGTTCGTGGAGGACGGCGTCAACCGGCAGCAGGACCACGCCATCGACGTGGACTGGCGCTTCACGTACAACCAGGGCCTGTACGTCGGCGCCTGTGTCGAGCTGGCCCAGGCGCTGGGCCGGGACGACTACCTTGAGCGCGCCGCCCGTACCGCGACGACGGCGATCGCCGAGCTGAGCTCCGACGGCGTCTTCGCTCACGAGGGCGACGGCGGCGACGAGGGGCTCTTCAAGGGCATCTACTACCGCTACGCCCACCGCCTGGTCGAGGTGCGCGACGTGCCCGAGGTGCGAGACTTCCTGGTGGGCAGCACCGAGCGGCTGTGGAAGAACTGCCTGAGCGACGGCCTGCTGCTGGCCGGCCAGGACTGGAACCGCCCGCCGGGGCCGAAGGTCTCGCTGTCGGCGCAGCTCAGCGCGGTGATGGCGACCGAGGTGTGCGCCGCGCTCGCCTCCGGTTCAGCGTAGTGGTCCCGTGATGATCCACAGGTGGCCGAACGGGTCACGGGTCCGGCCTGAGCGCTTGCCGGACGGCCGGTTCTCGATCGGGACGGTCACCTCGGCGCCGTGGGCGACCATGCGCTCGCCCACGGCGTCCGGATCGTCCGCTTCCATCTCGATGAGCACCGCCGAACCGCCGAGGTCGTCCGGCGACCGCCAGCCCCACGCTTCGACGCTCGGCGATACCCGGAAGGTCGCCTCGCCGACGCGGTGCTCGATGACGCTGGGCCGGCCGTCGTCGGCTCCGACCGGGGGAGCGCTGAACACCCGCTCTGCGCCGAGGGCTGCCTGATAGAACGCCGAGGCGCGGTCGGGGTCGGGCACGATGAGGCGTGGGGAAAGGTTCATGCGCCTCATCGTGCTGGCGACGGCCAGCGGGGTCTTGAAGAATTGGGAACGCCTCTGGCCGGGTACCGGACACCGCCCGTCAGCACACGCCGCCGCGCCGGAGACGACCACCACCCGTCACCACATGTCGCCACGTCGGAGACGACCGGCGCCCGTGACGGCTCGCGGCCCCGATGGAGGCGGCCGCAGGCCGTACCGGCACGTCGGCCCCGGCCCCGCCTACGCGGACGGCCCTTCGGTGCGTAGCCACTCGACCGGCGTACACCCGGTCATGGCGCGCCACTCCCGCGTGAAGTGGGCCTGGTCCGCGAACCCCGCCGTCGCCGCCACCTCCGCCAAGCTGACCGCGCCGGATCGGGCGGCGGCCACGAGCCTGCCGCGCGCGGCCTCGAACCGCACCAGCCGCTGGTACTCCTTCGGCGTCACGCCGAGCGCGGCCCGTACCGTGGCACTGAGATACCGCCGCGAACAGCCCAGCAGCCCGGCCGTCTCCCGCACCCGGTCGGTCCCTGACAACGCCGCCAGCACGACCCGCAGATCCCGGTCACCGGCGCGTGCCTCGTGCCTTGCCCACCCAGCGAGCAGAGCGTCCTCGACGAGGGCGCGGCGCTCCGGCCAGGACCTGCGGCCCGCCAGTCGCTCAGGCAGGTCCGCCAGCGCCGGTGCCACATCGGCGAGCTCGACGACGCGACCGCTCAGCTCGGCCGCGGGAACGCCCAGCAGCGCCGCCGCCCCCAGCGGGCTGAGCGTCACCCACACGCCCCGCCCATAGCCCTCCTGCCGCAGCTCGGCCGCGTCCAGGTGCAGCCCGGCGACGGCGGCGTGAAACCGTCCCGGCGGGCCGGGCCGCCCGAGCCAGGCGATCTCCACCGGGTCGGCCTCCGGGATCGTGATCGAGATCGTGGACGACGGCAGCCCGCGATGCACGCGCCGGCCCAGCTCGTACGCGCTGAGCGTCCCCACGTACGGCACCGCGTGACGAGTCATCCCCCCACAGTAAGGGCCCTCCCGAGCGACCTGCATCCGCCGGGGTGATCCGCCGTCGGTGGGAGGATGAGGCCATGTACGTCCGTGAGACCGGCGACGCGCACGCCCCACCCCTCCTGTTACTGCACGGCGGAGGCGTGGCGGGCTGGATGTGGCGCCCGGCGCTCGACCGGCTCGGCACGAGTCACCGCGCGATCATCCCCGACCTCCCCGGCCACGGGCGCAGCGCGGCGGAGGCGTACCGATCGCATGAGGAGACCGCGCGGGCCCTGGTGCAGATCCTGGAGGAACGCGCACCGAACGGCGCGACCGTCGCGGGGTTCTCACTGGGGGCGCAGCTCACGATCCTCCTGGCCGCAACCCGTCCTGGCCTCGTCGCCAGGGCCGTCGTGGTGAGCGCACAGGCGAAGCCGCTCCGCTTCCCCGGTGCGACGCTGGGGCTTCTCGCCGCGACCGCACCGCTGGCCAGGCGGGAGTGGTTCGCAAGGCTCCAGGCCAGGCAACTGCTCATTCCGGACGAGCTGCTGGCCGACTACGTTCGCGACAGCGTACGTACGAGCCGGGAGACCCTGCTCGCGACCGTCGGAGAGAACATCCGCTTCACCCTCCCCTCAGGGTGGGCCGCCTTTCCGAACCGGGCGATGGTCATGGTGGGGGAGCGCGAGCGCACGCTGATGCACGCATCCGCGCGGGCCGTCCACGCCGCCCTGCCGGGCAGCCGGCTCATCACCGTACCGGGCTGCGGGCACGGCATCCCCCTGCAGCGCCCTGACCTGTTCGCCGAGGTCCTGGCCGAGCGTCACCCTTTCGGCCCGTAGGCCGTCACGAGGACGTACACCGCGGCGAGAACAGCGATCCAGACCAGGGCGCGCCTGGTCGGCGGGGGACCGTCGCGCAGCAGCGAGACGCCCAGAGGGATGAACGCGACGCACAGTCCGCCCACGGCGAGGAAGGACTGCGGGACCTGGGTGCCTTTGAGCGGGCCGAGCGCGAGCATCGACATCAGGCCGAGCGCGACCGATCGCCCCAGCCCGAGAGCGCCGGAACGGTAAGCGCCGGCGGCCAGCACGACCCACCCGAAGAACGCCGGCCCCGACAGCGCCCTGAACGGATGCCAGCGCGTGTCGCCCCAGGCGGTGTAGTAGGCGCCGATGCCGTCGAGCATCGTCTGCAGGCCGAGGCTGTCGGTCAGGTGGAATGCCAGGTGGTCGGTGCCGTACTGGAAGGTCCGGGTGAACAGCCCGACGATCACCAGGCAGCCGCCCCACATCCCCCACAGCGGAGCCGTGGCGGCGACCGTGACCGGCGCGGTGGCGGCAGGCGCTTATCTGGGTGACGTACGTGCCGACCGCGCTCACGCTGTACCTCGTGGCCACCACCACCTGGCTCGCCTGGTCGATGGCGAGCCTGGCAGCATGCGCCGCCGGGGCGGTCGCCGCAGTCCTGATCTTCTACGAGCGCGTGTTCCCCGGCCTCGACCCGGCGGCAGGGCCGAGCGAGCTGCCGCCGGCCTGGCCCATCGAGATCGGGGCGATCTCCGTGGTCCTGGTCGTGGCGTGGGCCGTCGGAGCGGCCGTGCGCTGGAAACGCGCCACGACCGCCGCCCTCGTCCGCCACCTCTCCGAGGCGGTCGTGGCGGACGAGCGCCGACGCATCGCCCGCGAGCTGCACGACGTCATCGGCCACAGCATGAGCCTGATCGCCGTCAAGGCCACCGTAGCCAACCACGTCGCCGACGCCAGACCGCAGGAGGCGCGTGCCGCGCTGGCCGTCATCGAGGAGACCAGCCGGAGCACGCTCACCGAGATCCACCGCGTGATCGGCCTCCTGCGCTCAGACGGCGACCCGCAGCAGGCCCACCTGCCCGTCCCCGGCATGGCCGACCTGCCCAAGCTGGCCGCAGACGCCCGATCCGCCGGAGTCGACGTCCACCTCACCGTCAACGGGGAAACCGAGCCGCCACCCGGAGTCGCGATGTCGATCTACCGCATCGTGCAACAAGCGCTGACCAACGTCGTCACCCACGCGGCACCCACCCGCTGCACGGTCACCGTGGACATCGACGGCCGCGAAGCCGCGATCGAGGTATTGGACGACGGCCCCACCCACGGCCGCCCGCCCCGCGCAGGCCCCGGCGGCCACGGCCTGATCGGCATGCGCGAACGGGTGAAGCTGTACGGCGGCACGTTCAGCGCAGGCCCCCGCCCCGAGGGCGGCTTCCGCGTGGCAGCCCGCCTGCCCTACAACGCGAACGGCGCAGGAACATGACCGGCGACACCACTGCACGCCAGGTCATGAGGGGCGACACCACTGGACGGCAGGCCACGTGGGGCGACGCCGCTGGTGGCGTGACCGTAACCGGCAGCGTCGCAGCGCGCGAGGACGCTGCGCGTGCAATCGTGATCAGTAACATCACTGCACACGACCCCGTGACCGGCGACGCTGCTCGGCGTTGGCTCGTGACCGGCGACGCCGCTGGGCGCGAGTTCGTGACAGGCGACGCTGCTAGGCGCGGTACCGTCACCGGCGATGTCGGTGCATGTGACGCCGTGACCGGGAGCCGTCAGTGTGCCTACACGGGCCCTCGACACGCGACACCGTAGGACGTGAGCCCGTGACCGAAGACGCCACTGGGAGCGGGGCAATGCGATGACCTGGGATAGCAACACGCGCGGGCTCTCCACCCGCGATGTCTTTGCAGGTGCACCCGCAACCGGTAACTCGGGCACGGACGAACCCGCGGCCAGGCACGCCCCAGCGGGTCCGCCTTCGACCGGAAACTCGGGCACGGACGAACCCGCGGCCAGGCACGCCCCAGCGCGAGCGCCCGGTGACAGCGCTCGGCGCGAACCCGCCACCACCGGTGACGCTGATGCGCAGACCACTGGTGACATCAGTGGGCGCGAGCAGTCCCCGCCGATCCGAGTCCTGCTCGCGGAGGATCAGGTGCTGGTGCGCGACAGCCTCAAGGTGCTCATCGACACCACACCCGGCCTGGTCACCGTGGGCGAGGCGGGCACCGGTGCCGAGGCCGTGACCCTGGCCCAGCGGCTGCGCCCCGACGTCGTCCTGATGGACATCCGCATGCCCGACATGGACGGCATCGAAGCGACCAGGCGCATCTGCTCCCAGCCCGGCGGCACCGGCGCCCGCGTGCTCATCCTCACCACCTTCGACCTGGACGAATACGTGTACGGCGCACTGCGAGCGGGGGCGAGCGGGTTCCTCGTCAAGAACGCCACGGCGGCGGAGCTCCTGGCCGCCATCCGGATCGTCGCCGCCGGTGAGGCGCTGCTCGCCCCCTCGGTGACCCGGCGGCTCATCGCCGAGTTCCTGCACGGATCTCGCGCCGCCCCGGCCGTACGCGACCTGAGTGACATCACCCAGCGCGAGCGCGAGGTGCTGACCCTCATCGGCCGCGGGCTGTCCAACACCGAGATCGCCGATCACCTGCATCTCACCGTCGGCACGGTGAAGACGCACGTCGGCCGCCTCCTGGCCAAGCCGCACGCCCGGGACCGGGCTCAGCTCGTCATCGCGGCCTACGAGGGCGGTCTCGTCACCATCCCGGACAGCCGCCGCTGACCCGAGGACCCTCCGGGCGACTGACCGAGGGCGGCCTTGGTCAGTCGCCCGGCGGCCCCGCCCGCCCAGGCACGACGCGGTTGGCGGATCGGTTCCGTGTTCTGGGTGCCGTAAGCCGACATGCCAGGCCGCGACGTGCAGGGAACGTCCGCCGCTTGGCAGGGATGAGTCCATTCACCAGGTCAGCAGCTTCGGACGTCCGGCCGGAACCGTCAGCCGGTCCTGCGGCATCCGTACGCCCAGCGGGACCAAGGCCACGCAGAGCAGGCCGGTGACCAGCACGTCGGGGACGGAGATGCCCTTCAGCAGCCCCATCCACGTGGCTCCTGCCGGCGACAACATCACGGCGCGGGCGGTGCCGAGAACGCCCGAGCGCCAGGCGGCGACGGCCAGGAGGAGCGGGCCCGCGTACTGGCCGACCGAGGCCCGGACTGGTACTCGCCACGGTCCATAGGAGATATCGACGTGCTCCTTCCTGATCGCGTTCGGCGCCTGATTCCGCCCGCGAGGACCTCGGTGACCTCGGTGAGCTCGGTGAGTTGGAAGGCGGTCTGGTCGGGGCCGGCGACGTTCAGGCGGGCGAAAAGCCCGGCGACCAGCAGGAAGCTGACCAGTAGGAAGCTGATGCGCCGGTCTTTGGCCCCGCGGGTGCACAGGTCCCGGCTGGGGCAGTCCTTGCTGTCACGCCTCGACCAGTTCGGCCGGGCCGTACGTACGGCTGCTAGATCTGGACTTCGCCGCCGTCCACGACCAGGTTCGCGCCCAGGATGAAGCTTGCCTGGTCGGAGGCGAGGAAGGCGACCACGTTGGCGATCTCCTCGGGACGCCCGACGCGGCCGATCGGGATGCCCGTCGCGAAGCTCTCCTTCGTCAGAGGCGAGTTGTCGCCGGCGACCACGTTGTCCAGGCCGGGGGTGTCGATGGTGCCGGGGGAGATCGCGTTCACCCGGATGTTGCGGCCTGCCAGCTCGCCGGCCCAGGTGCGGGCGAAGGAGCGGATGGCCGCCTTCGACGCCGCGTACACGCCGAACGCGGGCACGCCGTCGCCGGCCCGCACCGAGGAGTTGAGTATCACGGAGGCGCCGTCGTTGAGCAGCGGCAGCGCCTTCTGCACGGTGAACAGCGTGCCCCGGACGTTGACCCCGAAGATCTCGTCGAAGTGCTGCTCGGTGACCTGCTCCAAGGTCGCGAACGACGCGGCGGCGGCGTTGGCGAACAACACGTCGATGCCGCGGCCCCGGTCGCGTACGGCGGCATAGAGCCGGTCCAGGTCGGCAAGGTTCGCGATGTCACCCTGTACGGCGGTCACCGACGACGGGCCGATCTCCGCCACCACCTCATCGAGTACGGCCTTCCTGCGGCCGGTGATGAACACGTGCGCGCCCTCGGCCGCCAGCCTCCTGGCGGTCGCAAGCCCGATCCCGGTCCCGCCCCCGGTGATGACCGCGGTCTTTCCTTCGAACAGCTTCATGACCTTCACCTCGTCAGATATTTGTACCGATCGGTACGAAAGATGACGATAGCACTTCTGCACCGATCGGTACACAAGGGTAGGATCGAGGGTGTGCAAAGTCAGGAAAAGGGACCCATCGGCCGCCCGCGCGGCTTCGACACCGAAAAAGCGCTGGAGCAGGCCATGCGGGTGTTCTGGCAGCAGGGCTACGACGGCGCCAGCCTCACCGACCTGACCAAGGCCATGGGCATCAGCCGCACCAGCATGTACGCCGCCTTCGGCAGCAAGGAGGACCTGTTCCACCTGGTGCTGCAGCGCTACACCGACGGCCCCGCCTCGTACGTCCAGCGTGCCCTGCTGGAGCCGACCGCGCGCGAAGTGGCGACCGCGTTCCTGCACGGCGCCGTCCAGGCCACCACCACTCCCGGCGCCCCGGCCGGCTGTCTCGGCGTGCAGGGGTCGCTGGCCGCGGGAGAGCCGGGCCGCGCCGCCCGCGACACGCTCGCCGCCTGGCGGGAGAGCGGCGTCACACTCCTCGCCGAACGCCTCAAGCGCGCCGCCGACGAGGGCGACCTGCCCGCAGGCAGCGACCCCGAGCTGCTGGCCCGCTACCTCATGACCGTGGCCAACGGCATCGCCGTCCAGGCCGCGGGCGGCGCCTGCCGCGACGAGCTGCACCGCATCGCCGACCTCGCCCTGCTCCAGTGGCCGGCCCCGGCCGGCCGATAGAAGACGTTCCGCGGGATCCCCGGTCCGGAGCGGTACGGTCGTGTGGTGATCCGCGGAAAGGGGCGGCGTGATGATCGAGCTGGACGTTCAGGTGAGCGGGGGCCGCACCCTGCACGTCTACGACACCGCGCCGGAGGACGGCGAGCGGGTGCCGATCATGTGGCAGCACGGCACGCCGAACCTCGGATCGCCGCCCGAGCCGCTCTTCGCCGCCGCCGACCGGCTGGGGCTGCGCTGGGTGTCGTTCGACCGGCCGGGGTACGGCGGCTCCGACGTCGCGCCGGGACGCACGATCGCGTCGATCGCCGACGACGCGGCGGCCGTCGCGGACGCGCTCGGCATCGGCCGCTTCGCGGTCGCGGGGTACTCGGGCGGCGGATCCTGCGCTCTGGGGTGCGCGGCCGTGCTGGGCGATCGCGTACGGGCGGTGCTGAGCCTGGCCGCCATCGCCCCGTACGGAGCCGACGGGCTCGACTGGTTCGCCGGGATGATCCCATCCGGCGTGGCCGCGCTGGGCACGGCGGCCGCGGGCCGTGAGGTGCGGGCGGCGCTGGAGGCGTCCGGCTTCGCGTACGACTGCGAGTTCACCCAGGCCGACCTGGCGGTGTTCGAGGGGCCGTGGGGGTGGCTGGGCAAGGTCTCCGAGCCCGCACTGGCCGCCGGGCCGTACGGACAGATCGACGACGACGTTTCCTGCACCCACGACTGGGGCTGCGATCCCGCCGACATCAGCGCTCCCGTCCTGCTCATGCACGGCACCGACGACCGCGTCATCCCCGCCGCGCACGGGTCCTGGCTCGCGGCCCGCTGCCCGGCCGCCGAGCTGCGGCTGATCCCAGGCGACAGCCACTTCACGATCGTCACCCGCGCCGAAGAGGGCCTGGAGTGGCTGCGCCGGCGGCTCTGACTCGCCGCCGCGCCGGCCGTGAAATGCCCGGGAAGTACCCGGCCTGCGACCTTGGAATGGCCTCCTACCTGCGCCGGCACCGAACGAGATCACTCACCGCCCAGGGGAAGGCCGATGTTCATGACAGTTCACGCGAACACGTCGCGCTTGACGCGGATGCGGGGCCGGCGGTCGGCGCGGCGTTCGTCCTGCTGTCGGCGCTGCTCGCGACGGCGGCTCCGACCGCGCGGGCGGCGGAGACCGGTACGAGCAGACGCCGGCACGCGCGCCGAGGCTGACCCCGTTCAGCGGCGGCCAGGAGCGGGCGCACCACGACGTCAGCACGGACACGCGGAACCGGCTGGGCCAGGGCGCCCTCAGCAACCGCCAGTACGGCAACGCCGTGACGACCTCGCGGGAGAAGGACAGGAGCACCTACGCGAAGTACTGGCCGACCAGCAGCCCCGTGCGGATCAACACCTGGGACCCTCCTGATACCTCGACGTCTGCTGACAGCGGTTGATCTGCGGCTCCCCGCGGCGCGGCGGGGAGGCGTGTTCAGCCCACCACGAACGGCAGCCGCGCGGCCAGCTCGCCCAGCTCGTCCTTCTCGCTCGCGGTCGGGGCACGGCGGCCGGTGCCGACGAGCAGCGCCGCCTCGTCGGAGAACGACGCGGGGAACGCCGCCCCGGCGATCTTCTCCAGCATCTCGCGCGACCGCGCCAGCCCTTCGGCGGGCGGCCCCGGCACGCCCTGCAGGTGCGCGATCAGGTCGAGGTGGTGCAGGGTCCATTCGAGCACGTATGCCGACAGGTAATCGCCCGTCGTCAGCACCTCGTCGCGCGTGGTGACCCGCTGGGCGGGATCGGCCAGCTCGGCGGCGCGGCCCGCGGCGGAGCCGACGTCGTCGAGGTGGAACTTCAGCAGGTACGGGTCCTCGTACGCGGCGGCGAGCCGCACCGTCAGCTTGTCGAGCGGGTCGTCACCGGTCGGGGGAGTGTCGGTGACGTCCCAGTAGGTGATCGCGTCGCGGGTGGGCGGCTGGTCGGTGGGCGTGACGAGCGTGATCAGGACATCCTGAGCGTCCACGATCAGGTGGCACACCAGGTCGCGTACGAGCCACCCGGCACAGCCCGACGGCTCCGCGAAGGCGTCGTCGTCGAGGCCGGCGACCACCGCGCGCAGAGCGGCCCAGGAACGTGAGAAGTCATCCACGCGGCCACACGGTAGTGGTGCGCCACGAGCCCGGACAACCACATCTGCCGTGCCTCCGGCTCCGGCCGGCGCGCCCCAGCGGCTCCTCCGGCTCGGCTTCGGTATGGCGGTGATCCGGCCGTGGCTTCGGCGCGTCGCGGTCCAAGGGGCGGCTGAGGCCGCGCCCGTCGAGGAGTCCGGCGTCGACCGGTGCCGCTCCAAGCAAACCCCGCGCCGGCCGAGCGGAGGTCGTGCGTCGCGCCTCAGCCGGTGATGCTCCAGGGGATCTCGCTTTCGGCGTGCCCTTCCGGGTTGAGGGCGAGCCGGGCACAGCGGCGGCCCTGGTCGCGCAGGGGGTTGGCGACGGAGACGACGCCGAGCTCCTGGGCGGCCGGTGAGGCGTCCCAGCCGAGGTAGGCGGCACCGGGGTGCGTGTCCCGGAGGGCTTCGCGGGCGCCGATGGCCAGCTCGTCGCTCATCGCGATGACGAGCGCGTCCGGGGGGAGGCGCGGAGCGAGCGCGCGGGCGGCCGCCGCACCGTCGGCGCGGGTGTTGCGGGCGACGACGGCGACCGGCGTCTCGGCCCAGTCCAGCCCGGCCTGCTCGACGGCGGCCCGGTAGCCGCGCAGGCGGGCGTCGGTGACGGGGAACGGGACGTGCGCGGGCAGGCCGGAGCCCGTGGTCGTGACGGCCGTGCGGCCCCGATCGAGGGGGAACGAGATGACGACGGGCCTGCGCGAGCGCCCCTTGCCATGACCTGCGTCGTCAGTGAGGGCTTTTCCGGAGGTGTCGCCAGTGCGGAGCCGTCCGGAGTCACCCTCGGCGCGGGGCTGCGCAGCGCCGTCGCGCAGTGCGCGGGCGACGATGGCGCGGGCGGCCTCCTCGTCGTTCTGGGTGACGCAGGCGATGCCCGTACGCGCCGGGCCGCCCTGGATGACGGCGGGACGCGGGTCGGCGGCGACGGCCGCGAGCACCGGGTCGTCCTCGGTGGTGGTCCAGAGCACGAACGCGTCCACGGCCGACGACAGCACCCGATCGACGTCGCCCGCGTCCCCGCGCGTCGGGATGAACGTCAGCCCCTGCCCCTCCTCGACGCACACCTCGGCGACACCGGCGAGGAACTTGGCCGCCTGCGGGTCGTCGAAGGCGTACACCAGGTGCTCGCCGAAGACCACGCCGAGCTGCCGGGTCTTGCCGGACTTCAGGGCGCGGCCCACGGCGTCGGGGTGGTAGCCCAGCTCTCCGGCCGCGCGGTGCACGCGTTCGCGGGTGGCGTCGGCGACGCGGGCCGGGCGGGTGAACGTGTAGGAGGCGGTCATCAGCGAGACTCCCGCGCGGGCCGCCACGTCCTTCAGCGTCACGCGTCTGCGGTTGGTGGGCACGCCGCCATCCTAGTTGTGTAGCGTTACACACATGTCGGGATCCAGCCCTCGCCCTGGGCTCTTCAGTACGTCGCCGTTCCTCGCTTTCGCCGGTTTCGGCGTGTTCTGGGGTGTGTGGGGTGCCTGCCTGCCCCTGCTGCGCGCCCATGCGGGGGTGGGCGACGCGCGCTTCGGCGTCGCCCTGCTGCTGGTGGGCGCGGGAGCGCTGCCCGCCATGTTGCTGACCGGGCGGCTCGTCGACGCCGTCGGCCTGCGGGTGGCCGGGATGCTGCTCGCGCTGCTGGGGGTCTCGGGTGTGGTGCTGTGCGCGATCTCCACCGGCTACGCCGGGCTGTGTGCGGGCATCCTCGCCGTGGGAGCCGCGTCGGGGGCTTCCGACGTGGCCATCAACACGCTCGCCGCCACCGTGGAGAAGCGCACGGCACGGCCGGTGGTGGCGCGCTCGCACGCCGCGTTCTCCGCCGCCGTCGCGGCGAGCAGCCTGGCTGCGGGCGCACTCGCCGCCGCGACCGGCAGCCTGCTCGCCGCCTTCACGGCCGCTGCCGCGCTGGTCGCAGCGGTCGCCGTAACCGTGGTGACCGCGACCCGCCCAGCCGCCGTACGGACCGGCGCCGGAGCCCCGCGCACGGACATCGACGTCCCGCAGGCCGCAGGCCCGGACGGCCGAAGGGCCGACGCCCGGCGGGCTTGGGACGCAGCCGGGCGGCCGAGCGCGGAGCCGGAGGGGCGAAGCGACCAGGCGCGGGCGGGCGTCCGCGCTGTCACCGGAACAAGCGCACGCCCCAGGCGGCGGGGAGGGGCGGGGCGGTTGCCGGGAGGCGGGGCGTTGGTGGTGATCGGCGGGATCGGGGCGCTGGCGTTCGCGGCGGAGAACGCGTTCCAGACCTGGGGGGCGGTCCTTCTCGCCGACGCCTTCTCAGCATCACCGGCGGTGGCCGCGGTCGCGCCGGCGGCGTTCGCGGCCACGGCGGCGCTGGCCCGGCTGGCGGGCGGGCCGGTCATGCTGCGCCGCCCGATCGCCGCACTGGTCACATCCGGCCTGATCGCCACGGCGGGCGGCGTGCTGACGGCGGTCGCCCCGTCGCTGCCGATCGCCCTGGCGGGCGTGGTCGCCGCAGCCCTGGGCACGGCGACGCTCTTCCCCACCCTGCTGTCGTACGGCCTGCGGCCCGTCCCCGACGCGTTCAGAGGAAGGGCCACCTCGGCCGTCTCCACGGTCGCCTACCTCGGCTTCCTCGCCGGCCCCGCCTACTTCGGGATGCTCGCCGACGCAGGCGGTGTGCAGCGGGCATTCCTCGGCGTGGCCGCGCTGACCGGAGTGCTGCTGGCGACGCTTCCCGTGCTGCCGCGACTGAGCCGCCCCGCGACGGACCACGAGCGGGCGTCACGGGGCGGCGACGGGGCGCCCGAGCGGGTGCCGTGCTGATCAGGCCCCGACGTACTCCGCCAGGTGCTCGCCGGTCACCGTCGAGCGGGCCTTGACCAGCTCGGCGGGCGTGCCCTCGAACACCACCCGGCCGCCGTCGTGACCCGCGCCCGGCCCGAGGTCGATGATCCAGTCGGCGTGCGCCATGACCGCCTGGTGGTGCTCGATGACGATGACCGACTTGCCGGAGTCCACGAGCCGGTCGAGCAGGCCGAGGAGGTGCTCGACATCCGCGAGGTGCAGGCCGGAGGTGGGCTCGTCCAGGACGTACACGCCGCCCTTCTCGGCCATGTGGGTGGCCAGCTTGAGCCGCTGCCGCTCGCCGCCGGACAGCGTGGTGAGCGGCTGGCCGAGCGTCAGGTAGCCGAGCCCGACGTCGGAGAGGCGGGTGAGGATGGCGTGGGCGGCCGGCGTACGCGCCTCGCCCGAGCCGAAGAACTCCACGGCCTCGGCGACCGGCATGGCCAGCACCTCGCTGATGTCGCGCCCGCCGAGCCGGTGCTCGAGCACCGACGGGTGGAACCGCTTGCCCTCGCACTCCTCGCAGACGGTGGTGACGCTGGCCATGAAGCCCAGCTCGGTCTCGATGACGCCGGCGCCGTTGCAGTCGGGGCAGGCGCCTTCGGAGTTGGCGCTGAACAGCGCCGGCTTGACGCCGTTGGCCTTGGCGAACGCCTTGCGGATCGGGTCGAGCAGGCCGGTGTAGGTGGCCGGGTTGCTGCGCCGGGAGCCGCGGATGGGGCTCTGATCGATCGACACCACGCCGGCGCGGGCGGGGATCGACCCGTGGATGAGCGAGCTCTTGCCCGACCCCGCCACGCCGGTGACGACGGTGAGCACGCCGAGCGGGATGTCGACGTCGACGTTCTTGAGGTTGTTGGTGGTGGCGCCGCGGATCTCCAGGTGGCCGGTGGGCGTGCGCACGGTGTCCTTCAGCGTGGCCCGGTCGTCCAGGTGGCGCCCGGTGACGGTGCCGGAGGCCCGCAGCCCTTCGACGGTGCCCTCGTAGCAGATCTCGCCGCCGGCGGTGCCCGCGCCGGGTCCGAGGTCCACGACGTGGTCGGCGATCGCGATGGTCTCGGGCTTGTGCTCGACGACGAGCACCGTGTTGCCCTTGTCGCGCAGGCGCAGCAGCAGCTCGTTCATGCGCTGGATGTCGTGCGGGTGCAAACCCGCTGTGGGCTCGTCGAAGACGTACGTGACGTCGGTGAGCGAGGAGCCGAGGTGGCGGACCATCTTGACGCGCTGCGCCTCACCGCCGGACAGGGAGCCGGCGGGGCGGTCGAGCGACAGGTAGCCGAGCCCGATCTGGACGAACGAGTCGAGCGTGTGCGCCAGCTTGGCCAGCAAAGGCGCGACGGTCGGCTCGTCGAGGCCGCGTACCCACTCGGCCAGGTCGCTGATCTGCATGGCGCAGGCGTCGGCGATGTTGACGCCGCGGATGCGCGAGGAGCGGGCCAGCTCGGTGAGCCGGGTGCCGTCGCAGTCGGGGCAGGTGACGAACGTGACCGCACGCTCCACGAAGGCCCTGATGTGCGGCTGCATCGCCTCGGGGTCCTTCGACAGGAACGACTTGCGGATCTTCGGGATCAGGCCCTCGTAGGTGAGGTTGACGCCGTCGACCTTGACCTTGCGCGGCTCGGCGTAGAGGAAGTCGTCGAGTTCCTTCTTGGTGTACTCGCGGATCGGCTTGTCGGGGTCGATGACGCCGGATGCGGCGATGACGCGTACCGTCCAGAAGCTGTCGGCCTTGTAGCCGGGGATGGTGATCGCGCCTTCGGAGATCGACTTGGAGTCGTCGTAGAGCTGGGTGAGGTCGAGGTCGGAGACTGAGCCGCGGCCCTCGCAGCGCGGGCACATGCCGCCGGTGCGGGTGAAGGTCGCCTTGACGGGCTTCTTCTTCTCGCCGCGCTCGACGGTGATCGCGCCGGCGGCGCGTACGGTGGGCACGTTGAAGGAGAACGCGTTGGGCGAGCCGATGTGCGGCTGCCCGATACGGCTGAACAGGATGCGCAGCATCGCGTTGGCGTCTGTGGCGGTGCCGACCGTGGAGCGCGGGTCGGCGCCGAGGCGCTGCTGGTCGACGATGATCGCGGTGGTGAGCCCGTCGAGCACGTCCACCTCGGGCCTGGCCAGCGTCGGCATGAAGCTCTGGACGAACGTGCTGTACGTCTCGTTGATCATCCGCTGCGACTCGGCGGCGATGGTGCCGAACACCAGCGAGCTCTTGCCCGACCCCGACACCCCCGTGAACACCGTCAGCCGGCGCTTGGGGATCTCGACGGTGACGTCCTTGAGGTTGTTGACACGGGCGCCGTGCACCCGGATCCAGTCGTGGGTGTCGGCGGCGTGGGGCGCGGGCGATCGTGGGTCCGTGCTCGTGGCCATGCTGGTGGTGTCTCCATCTGTGGTGCGGGCGCTGCCACCGTCGGGCAGTTATGAGAAGTATGTCGGCTTTTGTCCGGCCTTGCGCCGGGTGAGCCGCGCTTGCCCACCCACGCTAGGGGCAGACCGGCGCCCGGCGCTTCTCGAATACTGACCGCTTCCCGTCTCGTTCCCGCATCACTTGTCGCCGCCGGCCAGCCCGGCGCAGGTCAGCCAGATGTGCTCGCACGCCGACGACGCCCGCCGCAGCGCCTCGGGAGACTCCTGCGAGGCGTGGTAGAAGCTCCGCTCGATCATCCAGCACAGGGCGCGCGCCATCGCCGACGCCTGGTGGGGCTCGGTGCCCGCGGGGACACCCGCGCGCTCCAGCACGGCGGTGATGGCGCCGGTGAACAGGTCGGCCGTGCGACTCCACAGCTCGCCGATCTCCGGGACGGTCAGCGACAGGTCGATGGCCGTGCGCATGACCAGGCCGTGCTCGTTCCACAGCTCGATCGTGCGCCGCATGGCCGCCGCGATGGCCGCGCGCGGGTCGTCGTTCGCCGCGGTGGCCCGCGAGCGCTCCCACAGGTGCTCGACGGTCCTGGCCACGAGCCCCGTGACCACCTCCTGCTTGGAGCCGAAGTAGAAGTACAGCGCGCCGCGCGTGATGCCGGCGCCCTGGGCGATGTCGCCGACGGTCATCGCCTCATAGCCCTTCTCGGCCAGCAGGGCCTCGCAGGTGTCGAGGATCGCCCGCTCCCTGAGGTCGCCCTTGCGCTCGGCGGCGGTGCGCCGCCGCCGAGCGGGAGGGGTGCCGCGCATCAGAGCTGCGCGCCTTCGGGGAAGTCGGTCGTCCGGGACAGCGCCTCCCACGTGCGGATGTCGTCGTCCACGGCGGTACGCGCGGCGGCGATCAGGCGCAGCGCGTCGGAGCCCAGGACGAGGTGGGCCGGCGGGTTCTCGATGGAGGCGATGTGCACGACCGCCTCACCGGCCTTGGCCGGGTTGCCGAGCTGGTTGCCGCTGGCCTTGCGCCGCGCCGCCCTGATGGGCAGGAACAGCTCGTCGTAGTCGGCGATGGAGTGCTCAGCGCGGGTCATGGAGCGTCCGGCCCAGTCCGTACGGAACGATCCGGGCTCGATCGCCGTCACGTGGATGCCGAACTGCGCGACCTCCTTGCCCAGCGCTTCGAGTATGCCTTCGAGGGCGAACTTGCTGCCGCAGTAGGCGGACATGCCGGGCACGGCCATGAGCCCGCCCATGGACGTGACGGCCATCAGGCGGCCGCTCCTGCGCTGCCGCATGTAGGGCAGGGCCGCCCGCAGCGTGGACACCGCCCCGAAGACGTTGACCTCGAACTGCCGCCGCACCTCGGCCAGCGAGGTCTCCTCGAACGTGCCCTCCAGGCCGTAACCGGCGTTGGCGATCACGACGTCGAGTGGGCCGACGTTCTGCTCCACCTCGGCGACCACCCGGTGGACCGCGTCCTCGTCGGTGACGTCGAGGACGCGGCCGTGCGCGCGCCCCGGCTCGAGCGCCTCGAAGGCCCGCAGGTCCGCCTCGGAGCGGACGGTTCCCGTGACGGTGTGCCCGGCCGCCAGCGCGGCCTGAGCGAAGGCCCGCCCCAGCCCTGAGCTGACGCCGGTGATGAGCCATTTCTGCTGTTGCATGTCCCCTCCAGGGGCTAGGTCGGGCGGGAGCCGGACGGCTCCACCTCACAAAATCTACACTATGTCGATTTTTCTCGGCAAAGTGTCAATTCTGGCTGGGCGCGGCGGACGCGAACCAGACCCCGGCCGCCGCGCACACCGCCGCCGCCAGCGCCATCGCGGTCGCGGGCCCGCTCGCCTCACCGAGCCCCATGACGCCGCCCATCGCGGCGACGCCGAGCGTGGCGCCGGCCTGCCGTACGGCGTTGAGCAGCCCTCCGGCCGCACCGGCCGCCAGCAGCGCCAGGCCGAGCACCAGCGCCGCGATCGGCACGTTGATGAGGAAGACGGCCCGCCAGCCCGCCAGATCCACCAGGACGCCGCCGCCACCGCCGCGCCGTTGATGGCCGCCCAGGTCGCCACCGCACGGTCACCGGCGCCGCCGTGGCACTCGACCTGGCGCCGTCCAGCGTCTCGGCGCAGATCCGTGCCCTGGAGCGATCGCTCGGGGTGGAGCTGTTCGCGCGCACGACCAAGGGCATGCGGCTCACCCGCAGGGCGAACGCCTCCTCATCTGGTCACGCCGCCTGCTCGACCAGGCGGAACAGGCCCGGCGCGAGGTCACGGGACAGGCCGCGCGGCTGCGGCTCGGCGCGCTGGAGACGCTCGCCGCCACCTACGTCCCGCGCGTGCTCGCCCCCCTCGCAGCACGCCGCCCAGGGCTCCAGGTGGACGTGCTGCCGGGCACGCGGCGGGACGACCTGCTCGCCGACGTCGCCGCAGGACGCCTGGAGGCGGCGCTGCTCCTCGACACCGGTGACGCGCTCGGCGACCTCGGGCTTCGCCGCGCCGCCGCTGAGCTTCCTCGACGTCGACACCGTGCCCCTCGTCCTGGTCGCCGCGCCCGGGCACCCGCTGGACGCTGGTGTGGCGCGGCGACCGCGAATCGCTCCCTGGTCTGCGCGACCTCCTCTACGCCACCGTCCCCGCGAAACCCTGACGCCTGGGTGTCTGTCCCGGCCCGCCGTCCTCGTCATCTCCATGCCGGGCCGCACACGGCGGCCCGGCGGGACAGGGAGTGACATCGCATGGGCACCATCAACGTCTTCGCGCACATCAGCCTGGACGGGGTCATGCAGGCCCCGGGGCGGCCTGACGAGGACATCAGAGGCGGGTTCCGCCACGGCGGCTGGGGCGTGGAACACGCCGACGAGGTGACCGCGCGGCCGCCGGTCTCCGGCCGGGAACGCACCGCGGCGCTGCTGTTCGGGCACCGCTCGTACGACGATCTGCTGCGGCACTGGACGTCGGTCGCCGAGCCCAACCCGTTCACCGAGTCGCTGGTGCGGCAGCGCAAATACGTCGCCACCCGCGCCCCGGAGGCCCATCTGGCCTACCCCAACTCCGTGCCGCTGGCGGGCGAGGCCGCCGAGACCGTCGCCCGGTTGAAGGACGAGGTGAACGGGGTGATCACGGTGCTGGGCAGCGGCGAGCTCGTCCGCTCGCTGCACCGGGCCGGGCTCATCGACGCGTACGTCCTGCTGATCCACCCGATCGTGCTCGGGTCGGGGACCCGGCTGTTCGGCGCCGGCGACCGTACCGACCTCGTGCTCGAGGAGACCGTCACGTCCCCGACCGGCATCGTCATGGCGCGCTACCAGGTGAAATGAGGGAGGATCGCATAATGCGATACATGCTGCTGTTCCACCACAGCGAGGAGAGCGAGGCGTCCATCGGAGCTGAGGCGATCGCCGAGGGCATGCGGGCGATGGCGAGCTACGCGGCGACGCTGGAGCAGGCCGGGGTCCTGGTGAGCGGAGACGTGCTGCAGCCGTCGTCGGCCTCGACCACGCTCTCCTCTGCCGGCGGCGAGCCGCGCATCCAGGACGGGCCGTTCGCCGACACCAAGGAGCAGCTCGGCGGCGTCATCGTCATCGACGTCCCCGACCTCGACACCGCGCTGACCTGGGCGCGGCAGGCGCCGCCGGCCGCCTGGGGCACGGTCGAGGTCCGGCCCGGCGCGGTGCACATCGAGAACGGGACCTGGGTCCCATCGTGACCGGAGGCCCCGCACGCCAGCCGGGCGAGCCGACCGGACCCGCAAGCCGGAAGGACCTCCCGGAGGCGGCGCCGTCCGGGGCGAGCGGTTCCGAGGCGGTGGCCGGAGGTGCGGCGCAGCTCGGGCCGGACGGCTCGGAGGCCGCGACCGGAGATGCGGCGCTGTTCGGACCGGACGGCTCGGAGGCGGCGATCATGGCGGAGCGGGCGGCGCGGGAGTCGTTCGGGCGGCTGGTGGCGCTGCTCGCCGCGTCCACCGGCGATCTGCAGCTCGCCGAGGACACGCTGGCGCAGGCGTTCGAGCAGGCGCTGACCACGTGGCCGCGCGACGGGGTGCCGGACAATCCGGAGGGCTGGCTGCTCACGGTGGCGCGCAACCGCCAGCGGGACTTCTGGAAGTCCGCCGCGCACCGCCGTACCGCGCCGCTGGACGAGGGCGCGGACGGGCCCGCAGGCCCGCTGGACGCGCTCGACCCGGACGCCATCCCCGACCGGCGGCTCGCCCTGCTCTTCGTCTGCGCCCATCCGGCGATCGCCGCGAACGTCCGCACCCCGCTGATGCTGCAGGCCGTGCTCGGCTTCGACTCCGCGGCGATCGCGCGGGCGTTCGCGGTGCCGGCGGGCGCGATGCAGCAGCGACTGGTACGCGCCAAGCGGCGGATCCGCGACGCCCGCATCCCCTTCGCCGTCCCCGGCAGGGACGCCATGCCGGAACGACTCGCGCCGGTGCTGGAGGCGGTCTACGGCTGCTACGCCCTGGCCTGGCCGGAACGCGGCGACGGCGGTTCGCCGGCCGGGGAGGCACGCTACCTCGCCGTCACCCTGGCCCGCCTGCTCGGGGACCAGCCGGAGGCGTGGGGGCTGGCCGCGCTGCTCACCCTGGACTCGGCGCGGGCGGGGCGGCCCGGCGGGCCGTATCTGCCGCTGGAGGAGCAGGATCCGTCCGGTTGGGACCTCCGGCTCATCGCCGAAGGAGAGCACTACCTGCGCAAGGCCGAGCGCCCCGGCCAGGCGCCCGGCCGGTTCCAGCTCGAGGCGGCGATCCAGGCCGTCCACTGCGACCGGGCCAGGACCGGCGTGACGGACTGGCCCGCGCTGCGGACCCTCTACGCCGCGCTGGTCGCCGTCGCGCCCAGCCTCGGCAGCCGGGTCGCGCACGCGGCCGTCACGGCCCGCACCGGCTCGGCCGAGCAGGCGCTCGAGCTGCTGGAGGAGCTGCCGCCCGAGCGCGAGCGGTTCCAGCCGTACCACGCGACGCGGGGAGACCTGCTGACCAGGCTCGGGCGGCACGAGGACGCGGCGGCGGCGTACGCGAAGGCCGCCGCGCTCGCCACCGACCCCGCGGTGAGGGCGTTCCTGGAGCGTCGCGCCGGCTCTGCGAATTGTCGGACGTGACCGGTAGCGTCTGACGCGCCGCCGGACGGGCGGCATCCGATGCTCTAAGGCACCTGGAGGTGCGGCGATGGACACATCCGCGTACTTGAAGGCCGTCATCGAGCAGACCGGCACGCTCGCGGACTGGGTTGACGGGAAAGACGCCTCGACTCCGGTGCCGACCTGCCCGGAGTGGACGCTGTCCGACCTCGTCGAACACGTCGGCGGTGTGCAGCGCATGGTGACGACGCTCGTCGGCGAACGGCTGGTCGATCCGACCAAGGCGTTGGAGCCCGCCTCCGGGCCTGCCGGCCCCGGCGAGTGGCGCCAGTGGCTGATCGACGGCGCGGCCGAGGCGCGGCAGGCGTACTCCTCGGTGACCGACGACACGCCGGTGTGGGATCCGTCGGGCGCGGCCGCGGGCGTGCCGTTCTGGGCCCGGCGGCTGTTCGGCGAGATGTGCGTGCACCGCGCCGACGCCGCGGCGGCGCTGGGGCTGCCGTACGAGCTGCCGACGGACCTCGCCGTCGCCGCCCTGAGCGACTGGCTGGACACGATGACCTCGCGCGGCTACTGGGAGAACGTACCGCGCTTCGCCGAGGCGATGACCGGCGACGGCCAGACCCTCCACTTCCACGCCACCGACGCTCCCGGCGAGTGGCTGGCCCGCCGGGAGAAGGACGGGATCGCCCTGGAGCGCGTCCACGGCGAGGCCGATGTCACGGTCAGCGGCCCGGCCACCGACCTCCTCCTCGTGATCAGCCGCCGCCGCCCGCCGGCCGATGCTCCCGCGCTGGACGTGCAGGGCGACCGCGCGCTGTTCGAGCACTGGATCGACCACATGGACTGGGTCGCCGGCTGACCCCGCCCCAGCCGTGGCCGTGGGGCGGTGCCAAGGAGCGGCCGCCGCCCCACGGCCGCTCGGGATGCCCCCGCCCTGGCCGGATCGAGTCGGGTGTGCCGCTGCCGGTCACGTCGAGGCCGCGGGCAGGCGCGCCTTTCTGGTCGCACCATGCCTGCGCAAAGTGGGGGATGACGGTGCGCAGGCCGGAGGCCGGGGGAGGTGTGGCGGGGCGGCGGGTGGGGGAGAGGCCATGGAATGCAAGGAACGTTCGCGGTCGGTGCGTTCAGTGGTCAGGGATGGGCACAGCTCGGGGATCTCGGGCTGGCTTTACTGCTGTCCGCCGCGATCGGGCTGGAGCGCGAGATCCGGCAGAAGAGCGCCGGGCTGCGCACGCACACGCTGGTCGGTTTCGCCTCCGCGCTGATCGTCCTGGTCTCCAAGTACGGCTTCGCGGACGTGCTCGGCGGTGACGTCGCCCTCGACCCGTCGCGGGTGGCCGCGCAGATCGTCTCGGGGATCGGGTTCATCGGCGGCGGTCTCATTTTCGTCCGCCGGGACGCGGTGCGCGGGCTGACGACCGCCGCCGTGGTGTGGCTGACCTGCGCGGTCGGCATGGCGGCCGGGGCCGGGCTGTGGTTGCCGGCGATCGCCGTGACCGTCGGGCACTTCCTGGTGGTGTTCGCGTTCCCGCCGTTGACCGGCCGGCTGCCCCGCTCGAAGTACGCGCAGACGCCCCTGCGGCTGACCTATCTCGACGGGCGGGGCGTGCTGCGGCGGGTGCTGCAGACGTGCACGGACAAGGGGTTCGTGATCGCGGAGCTGACCGTGGACCGCGAGCGCGGCGGCGGGGAGCAGCGCGGCGTGTCCATCTGGATGGTGGTGCAGGGTCCCGGGCAGATCAGCGACCTGGCGAGCACGCTGGCCGACATCGACGGCGTGCTCACGGTCTCCGGCACCGATCTCGACGCCTCCGCCTCCTGAGAGCGCCCCGCCTTCCGCTGGACGGCCCCTCCGCACCCTCCGCCGTCTGAAAGGCGGGCGCCGGCGCGGGTTGACAAGCGATCAGCACTCCACCACCCTTTCACTAATCAAATAGTGAAAGGGTGTTTTGGTGTGATCGAGTTCAACCTGGATCGCGGCTCAGGCGTCTCGACCTACCTGCAGCTCGTCCACCAGGTGAAGCAGGCGCTCCGCCTGGGCACATTGCGGCCCGGCGACCAGTTGCCGACCGCGCGCGAGGTCGTCGAGCGGCTGGCCATCAACCCCAACACCGTGCTCAAGGCGTACCGGGAGCTGGAGCGCGAGGGGCTGGTCGAGGGACGGCCGGGGATGGGGACGTTCGTCCGGGAGGGCGTCGCCAGTCCGACGCTCGCCGATCACACGCGGCTGCGGCGTTCCCTGGAGGCGTGGGTGCGCGAGGCCCGCGCGGCGGGGCTCGACCAGGAGGACCTGCGGGCGCTGTTCGCCGCAGTGCTGGCCGGCACCGCCAAGGAAGACACCGCCGAAGAAGACACCGCCGAAGAAGACACCGCCGAAGAAGACGCCGCCAAGGAGGACGTGGCATGAAACCGGCGCTGGAGGTGACCGGGCTGGGCGTGCGCTACCGCCGTACGTGGGCGCTGCGCGACTGCTCGCTGTCCGTGCCCGCGGGGCGCGTGGCGGCGCTCGTGGGCCCCAACGGCGCGGGCAAGACCACGCTGATGCATGCGGCCGTCGGCCTGCTGCGGCCGGAGACGGGCAGCGTGCGCGTGGCCGGCGAGGTGGCGTTCGTGGCCCAGGACAAGCCGCTGTACGACGGGTTCACCGTCGCCGAGATGCTCGCCTTCGGCCGCCGTCTGAACCGCCGCTGGGATGACGGCGCGGCAAGACGGCGGCTCGCCGGATTGGGCATCCCGCTGGACCGCAAGGTGGGCAGGCTGTCGGGCGGCCAGCAGGCGCAGGTGGCCGTGACGCTGGCCGTGGCCGCCTGTCCCGACCTGCTCGTGCTGGACGAGCCGCTGGCCAACCTCGACCCGCTCGCCCGCCACGACGTGATGCGCTCGATCATGGCGGAGGTGGCCGGGCGTGAGCTGACCGTGCTGCTGTCCTCGCACGTCGTCTCCGACCTGGAGGAGACCTGCGACTGGCTGATCCTGCTGAACGGGGGCCGGCTGCAGGTCAGCGGCGACATCGAGGAGCTGCTGGACGGGCATCACGTGCTCACCGGGCCGGAGCAGGCGTCGCCCGCCGGAGCGGACGCGGTGAGCGTGAGCCGTACCGGCAGGCAGGTGACCATGCTGGTCAGGGGCGGGCCGCCGCTCGACCCGCGCTGGCAGGCGCGCCGTCCCGGGCTGGACGAGCTCGTCATGGGCTACCTGCGCAGCCCCGAGTCGGGGGCGCTGCCCGGCCTCGCGGAGGTGCGCGCGTGATCTGGGTGACGTGGCGCCAGCACCGGGCGCAGATCCTCGTGACGGCGGGCCTCCTGGCGCTGCTGGGCGTGCTGCTGCTCGTCTCGGCGCTGGAGGCGAACGCGTACGTGGCCGAGCACGCCCCGCCCGGCTGCCCGGGAACCGCTGTGACCTGCGGTGACGTGGCGGCGGCGCTCGGGCAGCGCTATGAGGCGGTCTACTCGGTGTTCGGCTGGCTGCCGCTGGTGGCTCCCGCGCTGATCGGCGCGTTCTGGGGCGCGCCGCTGCTCGGCCGCGAGTACGAGCGCGGCACCCACCGGCTGGCCTGGACCCAGTCGGTGTCCGTGGGCAGGTGGCTGGCGGTGAAGCTGTCGATCTTGGGCGGCGCGGTCGTGGCGGGCGGGCTGCTGCTCTCGCTCATGGTGAGCCTATGGCGGCCGGTGTTCAGGACCGACTCCGCGTTCGGCAACATCGGCGTGTTCAACATGGTCGGCGTGCTGCCTGCGGCGTGGTGGCTGTACGCGTGCGCGCTCGGCGTGGCGGCCGGGGCGCTGTTCCGCCGCACGCTGCCCGCGATGGCGGTGGTCGTGGCCGGGGTGGCGGTGACGATGTTCGCGCTGTTCCGGCTGAGCGACCACTATGCCGAGCCGGTACGCGCCGAGCTGACCGGCACCGTGGTGCTGCCCGATCAGGACGCCAGGCTGGTGCGCGCCGCCTGGGTGGAGCCGTCGGGCGGTGAGGTGGCCGACCCGGCGGGCAGCGGCTGCCCGCGCCGCATGGACACCGGGCAGAGCAGCAGGAACGCCGAGGCCTGGCAGGCGTGCCTGTTCGGTAAGGGCTACCGGTACGCGGTGTACTACCATCCGCCGTCCCGGTTCTGGCGTTTCCAGTGGACGGAGGCGGCGATCCTGACGCTCGCGTCGGTGGCCGTCGGAGGGCTGGCCGTGCGCCGCACCCTCCGCCGTCCCGGGTGAGCCTGCCGGAGGCTGATGAGCGCGGTGACGGCGAAGACCGCGCCCTCGTACGTCATCGCGTACCAGAACGACCCTCCGGGGGCGGCGGCGTACGCCAGACCGCCCAGAGCCACCCCGATGGTCCCGCCGAGCTGCTGCGCGGTCGGCAGCAGCCCTGACACCGACCCGGCCGCGTCCCGGCCGACCCCGGCCGGCACCAGCGCGAACACCGACGCCGTGAACACCCCGAACGCCCCGCCTCCGACGGCGAGCGGCGCCGTCGCCCACGGCCCGTTCAGCAAAGGCGGGAGCGTCACCACGGTAACGGCCAGCGCGAGCGCGGCTGCGGTGAGCACGCGCGGCCCGTGGCGGGCCGACAGCGCGGGCGCGGCGCGGCTGCCCGCGATGGCCGCCGCCGCGAACGGCGCCGAGATCAGCGCGGCGGCGAGGGGCGACCGGCCGAGCGCGGTCTGCAGGTGCAGCATCAGCAGGTACGTGAACGACGGCACGCCCGCGTTGAACACGAACACCAGCGTCACCCCCCACCGCGCGGTGCGGTCGCGCAGCACGGACGGGTGGATCAGCGCATCCGGCCGCCGCAGCGTCAGCGCGAAGGCGGCGAGCAGCACCACGGAAGCGGCCAGACCGGCCCACGTCCACCAGGGTCTGCCCACCTCGCGGCCCAGCGTGAGCGGCAGCAGCAGCGCCCCGAACCCGGCGGTGACCAGCACCGCGCCGGTGACGTCCACCCGCTGCGAGCCCGTCCCGCGCGCGGCGGGAAGCAGCGCGGCGCCCGCGAGCGAGATCAGCGCCACCGGCACGGTGACCAGGAAGACCGGCCGCCAGCCGAACCCCGCCAGCAGCCCGCCGGCCAGCGGCCCGGCCAGTGACGCGATGCCCATGGTGGCCCCGTACAGGCCCATGGCGCGGGCGCGGCCCCGCTCCGGCACGGCGACCTGGATGATCGACAGGACCTGTGGCGCGACCAGGCCGCTGCCCGCGCCCTGCACCAGCCGCGCCGCGACCAGCCAGGCGGGACCTGGCGCGGCGGCGCAGGCCAGCGACCCCATGAGGAAGATCGCGGTGCCGATGGCGAACAGCCGGCGGTAGCCGTACCGGTCGCCGAGCCTGGCGGCCGTGATGAGCAGGCAGGCGTACGTCAGCGTGTACCCGGCGAGGACGAGCCGCACCGCGCCGGGCCCCATGCCGAGCCCGGCCTGGATGGACGGCGCGGCGACCTGCGCGACGGTGACGTTCAGGAGCTGGACGAAGGTCGCGCTGAGCACCACCGGCAGCACCGCGCGCCCGCCTGTGACGTGAGTGCCGGTCACGGGATCAGCGCCGCCGCCAGCTCGGCGGGCCGTGCGGCGAACGGGCTGTGCCCGCCCGGCAGGCTGCGCACGGTGAACGGCCGGTCGGTGAAGGCCGCGTCGGTCTCGGCGATCATCAGGTCCTGCACGGCGGGAGTCAGCGCTCGGTCGTCGGCGCAGCGCAGATAGGTCCGGGGGATGCGCCCCCAGCGTTCCCGGCTCAGGACGACGGGCGTGGCGGGGACGGCCATCGGCAGGTCAGGAGTGAGTGAGATGCGCCAGCGGTCGAAGGCGTCCTCCCGGATGTCGTGGTAGTAGGCCCGCCGCAGCTCCTCGGCGTAGGCGGGGTCGGGGGAGAGCGGGTTGATCCGTACGGCGCCGATCGCGTCGGCGTCGCCGAGGAAGAGACCCTGGCCGAGGGCGGTGGCGTTCTCGGGTGCGGCGAGGTAGTCGAAGAACCTGGGCCGCCCGGCAGGGACGAACGCGCTCAGGTACGCCAGCCGGTCCACCAGCTCGGGTGCCTGCTCGGCGGCCAGAGAGGCGGGGCCGCCGCCCGCGCTGTGCGCGACGAGCACGACCTGGCGGTAGTGACGGACCCGGCGCAGCACGCCGATGACGGCCTGAGCGCACTCGTCCATGGTCACGGCGGCCAGCGCGGACTTCTCCGACGCCAGACCGGGCTGGCCGGGACGCAGGTAGCCGGTGGGCAGGGGCGCGTCGAGCCCGTGGCCGGGCAGATCGACGGCCACGGAGGCGGCACCGAGCCCGGCAAGGGCCCGCTGGGTGGCCGCCCAGTGCCCGGAGTGGTGCCAGGCGCCGTGTACGAGGACGAAGACGGTGTCGTTCATGCCGCCCATCCCATGCAGCGACCGCATGAGCATCCACCACGAGATATGACAGGCGGCTCGGCGATACACAGCAGGTATAAAGGACGATATGGAGGCACGGCACCTTCGCTACGCGCTCGCCCTGGCCGAGCACGAGCACTTCGGCCGGGCCGCCGCCGCGCTCGGCATCGCGCAGCCGCCGTTGTCGAAGCAGATTGCCGACCTGGAGCGCGAGGTGGGGGCGCGGCTGTTCGAGCGCACCCGCCAGGGCGTGTTTCCGACGGCGGCGGGCGAGGCGTTCCTGGCCCGGGCGCGGCGGGCGCTCGACGAGATGGCGGCGGCGGTGTCCGACGCGGGCCGGGCCGCGCGCGGTGAGACGGGCAGGCTGCGGCTGGGGTTCATCGCCTCGGCGCTGCTCGACCCGCTGCCCGGCGTGCTGCACCGGTTCGGGCGCGAGCGTCCCGACGTACGGCTTGAGCTGCACGAGATGGCCAGCAGCCGCAGCTCCGCCGCGCTGATCGCGGGCGAGCTGGACGTCGCGATCACCCTCGGCCCGCCCCGGGGCGCGGGGGCCGAGCGCCTGGTGTCGGTGCCGATCGGGCACGATTACCTGGTGGCGGTGGTGAGCACCGCCCACCCGCTGGCCGGCCGCCCGGAGGTGCGCGTGGAGCAGCTGCGGCGGCAGCGGCTCATCGTCGCGGCGAGCGAGGACGAGCCCGCCGTGAGCGCCGGACTGCGCGCGCTGCTGGGCAGGGACTCACCGGCGCTGGCGGGCGCGACCGTCGCACGAGACGTGCATACCATCGTCGGCCTGGCCGCCTCGGGAGTCGGCGTCGGGCTGGGCCCGTCACGGATGCTCGCCGCGCCGCGCCAGGGCACGTGGTTCTGCGAGGTCGTCCCGCGTACGCCGCTGCCCGATCTGGTGCTGTCGTTCGCCGCGCGCGATACGTCGCCGGTGCTGACCGCGTTCCTGGACACGATTCGCCGCAACTGTCCCACCGTGGGCGCCGCGCTCGACCACCGGCTGCGCGCCGCCGCGCCGCCGTCAGAATGAGCCGCCCCTCAGGGGCGCTAAGCTGCGCGCATGGCACGGATTCTCCTCTTGCACTCGATGTACGGGCTGCGGCCCGCCGTCCACCAGGCCGCCGACAGGTTCCGGGCGGCCGGACACGAGGTGCACGTGCCCGATCTGTACGACGGCCGGGTGGTCGACACGGCCGAGGAGGGCATCGCGATCAAGGAGGAGATCGGCCGCGACGAGCTGCTCAAGCGGGCCGTGTCCGCCGCGGCCCCGCTGTCGGAGGACGGCCTGATCTACGCGGGCTTCTCGCTCGGCGCGGCGCTGGCACAGAACCTCGCGCTGGGCGACGAGCGCGCGCGTGGCCTGCTGCTCATGCACGGCACCTCCGACATGGCCGAGGGCGTGTCGGCCGACGACCTGCCCGTGCAGCTCCACGTCGCCGACCCCGACACCAACGAGCCCGCCGACTGGCTCAACCACTGGTACATCCAGATGCGCCGGGCCAGGGCCGACGTCGAGGTGTTCCGCTACGCGGGCGCCGGCCACCTGTTCACCGACCCCGACCTGCCCGACTACGACGCCGAGGCGGCCGAGCGCGCCTGGGCGATCGCGCTGGACTTCGTGGCCGGCCTCTGAGCCGCTGCGTCACATCGAGCGTTCGAGAGGGGGACGTACGATGCCGACCGGCACCGCCATCCGCGACGTCCGCGCGCAGCTTTTCGCGGCGGCCGAGCGCGTGCTGCTGCGGGCCGGGCCCGAGGGCCTGACCAGCAGGGCGGTCACGGCGGAGGCGGGGGTCGCCAAGGGCGTGCTGCACCGGCACTTCGCCGACTTCGACGCGTTCGTCGCCGAGCTGATACGCGACCGCATCGTCCGCCTCGACACCCAGGCCAGCTCGCTCACCGCCGTGGCGGGCACCGGCACCGTCGCGGGCAATGTCACCCGCGCGCTGTTCGACCTGTTCGACCCGGTCACCGTGGCGATCGTCGGCCTGGTCATCTTCCGCGACGAGCTGCGCGCCCGGCTGCGCTCCACCACCCCGTCGGGCATCCCGCTGCTCGCCGAGGGCATCGACATGGTGCGCGCCTACCTCACCGACGAGGTGGAGCTGGGCCGCCTGGCGGCCGACACCGACGCCGCGACGCTCGCGCTGACGCTGGTCGGCACCGGTCACATGCTGTTCGCCGACCGCGCGGCCGGGCCGCCGGACACCGAGGCGGTCGAGTCCATGGTCAGCCTGGTGCTCGCGGACGTCCTCCAGCGCCGCCTCCTCTGACCCTGCGAAGCCGCCTCCTCTGGCTCCGCCCGCGGATCGGCGCGCGCGGAGCTCTCGCCGAAAAGGCGGCTCACCCGCTGAAGGTCGACCAGGCCGAGGCGCGCACGACACTGGGGGCACGGCGAAGGCAGGTGAAACCGGCGGCCGGGGTCAGCGCGCCGGCGCCGCCGTCCACCGGCACGATCGCGCCGGTCACCATCGAGGCGCGGTCGCTGAGCAGCCACGCCGCCACCTCGGCGACCTCGCGTGGCTCGGCCATCCGGCCGAGCGGGGTCATCGCGGTCGCCCGCTTCTGGACACCGGGCGAAATCGCCTCCCACTCGTCCATCATCTTCGTGGCGGTGCCGCCGGGGGTGATGCCGTTCACCCGGATGCCGTCGGCCGCCCAGCTCACCGCCGCGGTCTCGGTGATGCTGTTGAGCGCCCGCTTCATCGCCCCGTACGCGGGCAGCGCCGGGTTGGCGCGGCGGCTGCCGATGCTGGAGGTGTTGACGATCGCGCCGCCGCCGCTCTTGCGCATGAGCGCGGCCTCGGCGGTCATGGCCGTCCAGTGACCGCGGAAGTTCACCGCGAACTGCCGGTCGATGTCCTCATCGCTGGTGACGTCGAGCGGTCCCGGCTGCGGCATCGCCGCGCCGTCGTTGAACGCGCCGTCCAGCCTCCCGTGCAACTCCTCAACGCGGCCGACGGCGGCGCGGATGCTCTCGCTGTCGCCCAGATCGACGCGTACGGCGTCCGCGACGCCGCCCTCCTCCCGGATCTCGGCCACGATCCGGTCAAGGCTGTCAACGCTGCGGGCGGCGAGCACGACGGCGGCGCCCTCACGGGCGAAGAGCCGGGCGGCCGCCTCCGCGATGCCGCGGCTGGCGCCGGTGGTGACCTTGCCCGTGAGCAGGCCGGCAGGTGCGGAAACAGGACGCCCGGCCTGTGCCGTGAGGAGGTCGCGGTGCTCGCGCACATCTCCACCGAGTACTACGTACGGCTGGAGCAGGGCCGGGCGCCGCGCCCGTCGGGTGAGGTCCTGGCCGGGATCGCCACGGCGCTGCGGCTCAGCGACACCGAGTGCCGCCACCTCCACCTCCTGGCGGGCACCGCGCCGACGCGTGCCGCGGTGCTCAGGCGCGACGTGCGGCCGAGCATCCTCGCGCTGCTGGAGCGGCTGCCGCAGACGGCCGCGATCGTGCTGTCGGCGGCCTTCGAGGTGCTCGCCTGGAACCATCTCGCCGCGGCGCTCATGGAGGACTTCGCCTCACCGACCGCGACCAGCGGCTCGTGCTCTACAGCGCGCGCCCGGGCTCCCGCGACGCCGAAGCCCTGGCGCTGCTCGACGTGCTCGGCCCCGACTACGCCAGGACGTAAGTCAACGGCTATTTACATCCCTTGCCGATCATGGCTATCCTGCGGTCGTCAACCGGAAGGGACATCGATGACCGCTAGCGGCGCCGAAGCCGTCCGCAGGCGCGACGCGGCGAGGACCCGGCAGCGGCTGCTCGACGCGGCACTCAAACGCTTCGCCCACGACGGCTACGCCGCCACGACCGTCCGCGACATCACCGACGACGTCGGCGTCAACGTCGCCCTCGTCAACCGCTACTTCCAGTCGAAGGAAGGGCTGTTCGAGGCGTGCCTGGCCGCCGCCGTGGAAGAGCTGCGGCGCGTCGCAGGGAACGCCCCGCTCTCCGACGCCATCCGGCACATCATCACCGCGACCGGCGAGGACCGGATCACCGACGTGCTGCTGCTCCTGCTGCGCACGTCCGGCGACGAGAACGCCGAGCGGATGCGCGTCGGGCTGCTCAGATCCGCCAGCGAGGACCTGGCCTCCGTGGCCGGGTGGCGGCCCGAGGACCCGCAGGGCGAGGCGCTCATGCTGCGCGCCCAGCTCGTGCTGGCGCTGGCGGTCGGGGTGGCCACGCTGCGCGTGTCCACCGAGCTGCGGCCGCTGGCCACGGCCGGGGACGAGGAGCTGGCGGGGCCGCTGCGCGAGGTCGTCGACACGTTGCTGCCCAGGTCGTGAACGCCGTGCGCGTCCATCTTCGAAGGGAGAGCCTTGACCACCGACTCCGCTGAGACGCTGGTGACCACCCGCGGTTGCCCGTTCGCCCCGCCCGAGCAGCACCTGCGGCTCCTGCGCGAGCGGCCCGTCACCAAGGTCAAGCTGCCGACCGGCCGCGAGGCGTGGGTGACCACGCGCTATGAGGACATCAAGAAGGTGCTGAGCGATCCGCGCTTCAGCGCGAACCGCCGTCACCCCGCCGCGCCGCGCCTGGTCAAGGACCAGGTCGATCAGCCCGCCACGTCCCCGCTGCCGAAGATGATGCTGGAGATGGACCCGCCCGAGCACGGGCCCGTCCGGCGGGCGGTGGTCGGCGAGTTCACGCTGCGGCGCATCGCCGCTCTGCGGCCGCGCATCCAGCAGATCGTGGACGAGCACCTCGACGCCATGCTGGCCGGCCCGCGCCCGGCCGACCTGGTCGAGGCCGTCGCGCTGCCGGTGCCGTCGCTGGTGATCTGCGAGCTGCTCGGCGTGCCGTACGAGGACCACGACTTCTTCCAGGCCAACTCCGCGCAGCTGCTCAACCGGCGCGCCACCGAGCAGGAGCGCCTGGCACGCGGTGCTGTCGTTGGTCGGCTACCTCGACAAGCTGATCGCCGCCAAGGAGGAGCAGCCCACCGACGACCTGCTCGGCCGCCAGATCGTCAAGCAGCGCGAAAGCGGCCAGGTGGATCGCGGGGCGCTGCTCAGCACGGCGTTCCTGCTGCTCATCGGCGGCCACGAGACCACCGCCAACATGATCTCGCTGGGCACGTACCTGATGCTCACCGAGCACCCCGAGGCGGCGCAGGCGCTGCGCGAGCACCCCGAGAAGGCCGAGTGGGCCGTGGAGGAGCTGCTGCGTTACTTCACCATCGCCGAGTTCGCGATGGCGCGGGTGGCGCTCGAGGACGTCGAGGTGGGCGGCACCGTCATCCCGGCCGGGTCGGGTGTGCTCATGCTGGCCAACGCCGGTGACCGCGACCCCGAGGTGTTCGAGGACCCCGAGCGCTTCGACATCGAGCGCGGCGCCCGCAACCACCTCGCCTTCGGCTACGGCGCCCATCAGTGCCTGGGCCAGAACCTCGCGCGGGCGGAGCTGGAGATCTTCTTCGCCACGCTGTTCCATAAGGTCCCGACGCTGAAGCTGGCCGTGCCCGCCGAGCAGCTGTCGTTCAAGGAGGAGGCCGCCGTCTACGGCATGCACGAGCTGCCCGTCACCTGGTGAGCTTCCAGCTCGCCTGCCGCGTCACGACGCCGGTGCGGGGCGAGAGCTCGCCTTCGAGGCGAGCGGCGAGCGTGGCGGGGTGGGTGAGCTGCGGGTAGTGGCCGGCGCCGTCGATCGTGGTCACGGGAACGTCCACCGCGACGGCCAGCGGGTCGTCCGAGCCCACCACGATCTCCACGGGCACCTCGACCCGCTCGAGGAGGCGGCGCAGCTCGTCGCGCTGGGAGTGGCCCGCGCGCAGGGCGGCCACCACGTTGCGGGCGCGGCCGGGGCGTGCCAGGTCGGCCAGGTCGCCCTCGGGCACGCCCAGCATCGCCGCCAGGCGGGCCCTCGGCAGGCGGCGCAGCAGCGGCACCGCCGCCCACGACCGCGACAGCCGGGGGCCGGGCCGCTGCAGGAACGCCGGTGCCACCAGCACCAGCCGGGAGATCGCGTGGGGATGCGCGGCGGCGTAACGCAGCGCGGGGCCGCAGGCGAACGAGTGCGCGACCAGCACAGGACGCCTCCGCACCGGCCGGAGCAGCCCGCTCATCCACACATCCAGCGTCTCCTCCGGCGGGAGAGGCTCCTCCGCCGGAGGGCCCGATCGGCCCTGGCCCGGCAGGTCGGCGGCCAGGGCCGGGGCGCCGAGGCGGTCGGTGACCTGCCGCCAGGAGCCGGCATCCAGAGGCAGGCCGTGCAGCAGCACGTAGCCGGGGTGCTCCCGCTCGCCGATCACCCAGGTGCGTACGCCCGCCACGTCCTGGTAGCCGTACGGGCCGCTGGGGGCGGGCGCGGCGCCGAAGCGGGCGGCCACCAGGTCGTCGGCCCAGCTCGTCAGCGCGTCCTCGATGGGCGGCGGGCTGAGCCCGGCCCGCTCGGCGAACGCCCGCGCGGGCCCCGTGTCGTAACGGTCGGGCGACAGGAACGACAGCGTCTCGGGATCCACGCCGATCAGCGCCCGGGGCAGCCGCCGCAGCAGCCCGACCGGGATCGAGTGCCGGGGCGCGCGCACGCCCATGTGCCGGGCCAGCAGCGCGATCAGGTCCGGCAGGACGGGCGTGCGGTCGTCGAGGATCCAGTACGCCCGGCCCGCGGTCTCCTCATGCTCGGGCAGCCGGGTCATGAACGCCGCCAGGTAGCGCACGTCCACGACCGGCACGAACACCTCACGACCCCCGGGCACGGCGGGAAGGCGGCCGTGCCACAGGTCCGACACCATCGACGCCAGCCCGAGGAACTGGCCGGGCCCGATGGCGGTGGAGGGGTTGGCGATGGTGAGCGGGATGCCGCGTTCGGCGGCGCGGGCCCTGATCGCCGTGTCGCCCTCCTTCTTCGACGCCTCGTACGCGCCCTCGCGCCGGTAGTCGGGCTGCTCGCCCCCGGGTCCCGGGCTGACGCGGTAGCCGCTGATGTGCACGACCCGCCGCAGGCCGGCCCGTTCGGCGGCCCAGTCGAGGACGTTGAGCGCACCGGTCACGTTGGCCGCCCGCGCCTCCTCCACGCTCAGCCCGAACGCGAAGCGGGCCGCGCAGTTGTAAACGTCGCGCACGCCGTCCAGGCCGGTGGGCGGCAGGCCGAGGCCGGACGTGGTGATGTCGGCGCGTACGACGCTGAGCCCGCCGAGCGGCACGCCCTCGCCGTCCAGCCAGGAGGTGAGCCTGTCGGGGTTCCCGCGTACGGCGGCGGCCACCCGGTTGCCGCGGCGCAGCAGCTCGGCCACCACGGCACGCCCGATGAACCCGGCGGCGCCGAAGACGATGGAGTCGGGGGAGTCTGATGACATGAGCGGGCTCCTCAAGAGGCGGTGAGCAGGACCGCGGCCCGGCGGGCCACGGTGTCGAGCGACCGGCGGTCGCGCCGCGCTCTGGCGAGCAGCAGCGCGCCCTCGATCAGGGCGAGCACGGTCGTGGCGGCGCCCTCGGGGTCGGGGTGCCCGTCGGCGGCGAGCCGGTCGGACAGGATGCGCTCCCAGGAGTCGTAGACCTCGGCGCACACCTGCTGAAGCACGTCGTGGGTGGCGGCCAGCTCCAGCGCGACGGTGGCGACCGGGCAGCCCTTGCGCCACCCGGACGACTCAAGGCGGTCTCCGAGCATCGTGATCAGGCCCGTGACCAGGGCCGTCGTGTCAGGTGCCGTGGTGGCGAGCTGGTGCGCCGCGTCCGCGATCTCCCGTCCGGCGCGTCGCAGCGCCTCGGCGATCAGCTCGTCCTTGCCACCGGGGAAGTGGAAGTAGAGCGAGCCTCTGGGCATGCCGCTGGCTGCGATCACCTGGTTGAGCCCGGCGCCGAAGTAGCCGCCGGCCTCGATCAGCTCCTGGGCGGTGTCGAGCAGTCGTGCGCGCGTCTCCGCGCCCTTACGTCCCATGCCTCAAAAAATAGACCGGTCTACATATTCTGGCAATCGAACAAGGGACGAGGTGTAGTCAGCCGGGCCTCTGTGGGGCCTGAGGAGGCTGGGGGCGCTGGCGCCTCGGGCCGCCGGTGGGCCGGTGGCCCGTTTCAGCGCGTGGCGCCTCGGAGGACCGGTGAGCCGGTGGCTCGCGTTCAGCACGCGGTATCTCGGGCCGCCGGTGGGCCGGTGGCTCGCGTTCAGCGCGTGCTGGGGAAGGGCTGACCTGACGCCAGCCGTTCGATGAGGCCGGCGACGGCCTTCTCGCCGCCGTTGGCCGTCACCCACCGGTGCACCTGGCAGGCGGCGTCGGCGTACGTCTGAGGATCGGCCGACGCCGCGCGCAGCCAGCCGTCGAGCGTGTCCGGCAGAGCCCCGCGGGGCGCGCGCAGGCAGCGCTCCCCGGCCGGGGCGAGGTAGCGGGGATCGTCGCTGACCAGGACCGCCAGGCCCTCGTCGAACCACTGCGGGACGCCGGCGCCGTCGAGGCGGGCGTGCAGCTCCACATGGGTCAGCTCGTGTGAGGCGATCACCGGATCGACGCCGCGCGGGGACAGCATGACCGACCGGTTGAGCACGGCGATGCCGCGTTCACCGCCGCCGCCGATCCTGCGGTAACAGCCATCGGTCAGGCACACCAGGACGTCGGGGGCGGTCACCCGGCCGCCGAAGAAGGCGCGAACCCGCTCGTTCGCCTGCGCGACGGCCTCGGTCACGCGCCGTCGCTCGGCCGGGGCCAGACCCGGCTCGGCGTAGACGCCGGGCGCGATCCGTTCCAGGCCGTAACAGCCCGGACATGTGGTGGCCGCGACGGACGGGAAGGCGATCGCGGTCACCGCCACGGCCGCGGCGAGCACCACCGCGACCGCCGCACCCGCGATCCACCAGAATCTGCGGCGGCGCGTCACAGGCATGCGAACCTCCTCACCGCCGGCGCGCGGCGTCGAGATGCGGTGCCCGCCGGGTGTGGTGGTCCAGCAGGCGGGTGAGCAGGTCCACGAACTGGTCGCGCTCCGCGGCGGCCGGCAGGGCGAGCAGCTCGTCGTGGAGGTCGCCGAGGACCCGTCGGCGCAGCCGCTCCGGCGTCTTCGTCCCGCCGGAGTGCAGCGTGTCGGTCGCTTCGGCTCCGCCGCTCATGGCGCTGATCATAACGGGTTGCGTCAGTCGGCCTGACGATCGCCGGCCTGCTCGCCCGCTTCGCGCTCCTGCTCGCCCGCTTCGCGCTCCTGCTCGACGAGAAGCGCCGGCAGCACACGGGCACCGTCTTCGCCGGCGACGTGACCGTGCACTCGCCCCGCTGAGGCGAGCTGCGCGCGCCGGCGGGGCGCCCCCTTCGCCCCTGCGACAGCGCTTCACCGCCACGAAGACGCCGGAGGGCCGGCGGCCGCGCGAGATGCGGATCACGCCCGCATGGACACGCCCCCGGGTGATCGGGTCAGGAGGTGGCGCGCCAGGTGAGGGAGAGGCCGGTGGCGGCGCGTTCGGTACGGATCTCCATCATGCTGCCCAGGATCGTGGCGTGGTCGGACACCACGGGCGTGCCGTCGAGCGTGTGGGTGACGCGGGTGCTGAGCAGCACCGGGCTGCCCTCCGGCTCGCGCAGGCGGCGGGCGGCGGCGCCGCCGAGCAGGCCAGGCCGCACCACCTCGGACGCGCGGGCGACCGCCACCCCGGCGTCGGCGAGCGCGGTGTAGAGCGAGACCTCGGTGAAGTCGCGGTCGCGGATGCGGTCGCCCACCGGGCGGCGTACCCACGAGACCTGGTGGACGGCCGGACGCCCGGCGAACTCGCGCACCCGCTCAAGGCGCAGCGCGCTCTCGCCGGGCGGCAGCCGCAGCTCGGCGGCGACGCGGGCGGGCGCACGGCGCACGGCCCGGCCGACCACCACGGTCCGCACATCGTGGCCCTGCGTGCGCAGGTCGTCGGCCAGGCTGCGCAGCGAGTCGAGCTGGTACGCCAGGTGCGGCGGCGAGACGAACGTGCCCTTGCCGGGCCGCTGCACGATCAGCCGTTCGTCGCTGAGCTGCCGCAGCGCCTGGCGCAGCGTCATGAGCGTGACCCCGTAGGAGGCGCTCAGCTCGCGCTGCGGCGGCAGCGCCTCGCCGGGGGCGTAGTGGCCGGACCGGATCTTCGCGGCGAGGTCGGCGGCGATGGCGCGGTATCTCGCCTCGTGCCCGGCGTCGGCGGTCATCGTGGTGGGTCACACTCCTGGTCGAGGGCCTGCCGCAGGGTCGTGACGAAGGCCCGCAGGTCGTCCGGTGCCGCCCCGTCGAGCACGCGCCGCATGACGGCGGCGCCGACCACCACGCCGTCGGCGTGCCGGCGGGCTTCGCGGGCCTGATCCGGGGTGGAGATGCCGAATCCTAGCAAGACCGGCAGGTCGGTGACGTTCTTGAGGCGGGCGGCGAGCCGTGCCGCCGACCCGGCGAGCGCGGCCCGCTCGCCGGTGATGCCCATGACCGAGACCGCGTAGACGAACCCGCGGCTGCGGGCGCCGATCTCCGCCAGCCGGGCGTCCGGTGTCGTGGGCGAGGCCAGCAGGGCGGGTTCGACGTCGTACGCGGCCGCCGCCTCCATCAGCTCGTCCGCCTCGTGCACCGGCAGGTCGGGCACGATGAGCCCGGTGACGCCCGCCCGGCGCAGCGCGGCGCAGAACGCCTCGGGGCCGTCGTGCAGCACGAGGTTGTAGTAGGTGCTCGCGATCAGCGGCACGCCCAGGTCCGGCAGCGCGGACAGGTCGGCGAGGATGCCGCGGGTGCTCGCGCCCCTGCTGAGGGCCTCCTGGCTCGCCTGCTGGATGGTGGGGCCGTCGAGCGTGGGGTCGGAGAACGGCAGGCCGACCTCGATGGCGTCGGCTCCCGCGGCGGCGAACGCGTGCAGGTAGCCGGTCCAGCCGGGGGTGATGCCGGCGGTGACGTACGGCATGAGCAGGCCGCGCCCGGCGTCGCGGCGGGCCCGCAGGTGGCGCTCGACCGCGCCCATGGTCAGGACCGAGTCGTTCACAGCAGCTCCTTCAACGTCGCCATGTCCTTGTCGCCGCGGCCGGACAGCGTCATCAGCACCGTCGATCCGGCCCGCAGCTCGCCGTCGCCCGCCGCGCGGATGATCCAGGCGAGGGCGTGCGCGGACTCCAGCGCCGGCAGGATGCCCTCGGTGCGGGCCAGCCGTACGGCGGCGGCGACCGCCTCCTCGTCGGTCACCGTGACGTAGCGGGCCCGGCCCAGGTCGCGCAGGTGGGCGTGCTCGGGGCCGACGCCGGGATAGTCGAGCCCGGCGGCGATGGAGTGCGCCTCGACGATCTGCCCGTCGCCGTCCTGGAGGAACAGCGAGCGGGCCCCGTGCAGCACGCCGAGCCGGCCTCTGGCGGCTCCCGCCCCGCCCTCGGCCTCGACGCCGACCAGCCGGGCGGAGGTGTCGGCGAACCCGGCGAACGTGCCCGCCGCGTTGGAGCCGCCGCCGACGCAGGCCACCACGTGGTCGGGCACTCCGGCGGGCAGCGCGGCGGCGCACTGGGCGCGGGCCTCGTCGCCGATGACCCGCTGCAGTTCCCTGACCATCCACGGGTACGGGTCGGGCCCGACGACCGAGCCGATGCAGTAGTGGGAGTCTCCGGTGGTGCTCACCCAGTGGCGCATGGCCTCGCTGGTGGCGTCCTTGAGCGTCCGGCTGCCGGTGCTCACCGGCACCACGTCGGCGCCCAGGACGCGCATGCGGAAGACGTTCAGCTCCTGGCGTTCGATGTCGCGTGCGCCCATGAACACCGTGGCCTGCAGCCCGAGCAGCGCGGCGGCGGTCGCGGTGGCCACGCCGTGCTGGCCCGCGCCGGTTTCGGCGATCAGCCTGGCCTTGCCCATGCGCTTGGCGAGCAGGGCCTGCCCCAGCACGTTGTTGATCTTGTGGGAGCCGGTGTGGGTGAGGTCCTCGCGCTTGAGGTAGAGCCGCACGCCCAGCTCCTCCGACAGGCGGGCGGCCGGGGTGAGCGGGGTGGGCCGGCTCGCGTGCACGGCCAGCAGGTCCGCCAGGGCCGCGCGGAAGCCGGGGTCGGTCCAGGCGGCGCGGAACGCCTCGCCCACCTGGTGGCAGGCCTGCACCAGGGATTCGGGTGCGTATCTGCCGCCGTAGGCGCCGAATCTGCCCAGGTCGCGGGGCTCGGCCATCGTCGCGCCCGGCGGGGCTGGGTCTGTCCAAGGCAGCACGTCGTACATGCCGGCCTCCCTCTCTCGTTCTATAACTCTTCCTCAGAGTTCTATAACAGTGAGTGTGGCATGGACAGCGCGGGAACACCACCGCCGGGGCTGATATGATGATCGTGAACGCGTGAGCCTTCTCGGCCGGATATCCGTCCGCTGCCGAGGAGGCTTTTTTCGTGCCCGAAAATGGGCGTTCGACTGACATGTGATGAGGATCGACATGACTTCTGCGGCGAGTGCGGGCACGTGGCGGCTCGGCGACCTGACCGTCAACCGCATCGGCTTCGGCGCGATGCGCCTGCCCGGGCGGGTCGCCTTCGGCTCCGACAAGCGCGACCCCAAGCAGGCCATCGCCGTGCTCCGGCGGGCGATCGAGCTCGGCGTGAACCACATCGACACCGCGGCCTTCTACTTCACCGGCGACCTGGCGGCCAACGACCTGATCGCGCGGGCGCTGGCCCCGTACCCCGACGACCTGGTCATCGCCACCAAGGTCTGGCCGGGCCGCAGCCGCGTGACCGGCGACTGGTGGTGGGCCAAGCCCGCGCAGCTGCGCGAGCAGGTGGAGCAGAACCTGCGGACGCTCGGCCGCGACCGGCTCGACGTGGTGAACCTGCGCGTGCCCGGCAGCAGGCGGAACGGCTCCATCGCCGAGCACTTCGGCGCGCTGGCCGAGCTGCGCGACGCCGGGCTCATCCGGCACCTGGGCGTCTCCAACGTCACGACAGCGCAGCTCGCCGAGGCGCAGGCGATCGCGCCGGTGGTGTGCGTGCAGAACGCCTTCGGCATCGGCTCTCCGGCCGAGGAGCGTGAGCTGCTGCGCGCCTGCGGCGAGCAGGGCATCGCGTACGTGCCGTTCTTCGCGATCGCCGGGACCGGCCGCGAGTCGGGAGCGGTGACCGGCGAGCACGAGGCGGTGGAGGAGATCGCCCGCGCCCACGGCGCCTCACCCGCGCAGGTCCGCCTGGCCTGGACGCTCGCCCAGGGCCACAACGTGCTCGCCATCCCCGGCACCGGCGACCTCGGCCACCTGGCCGAGAACGTGGCGGCGGGCGAGCTGCGGCTCTCCGGCGCCGACCTCGCCCGGCTGAACGCGCTCGGCGGCTAGCTCGACGGCCGGCGCTGCCGGTGGTGCTCTCCCTCGCCCCCTTCGGCGAGCGTCACGTCCGGCGCGGGAGGAGTCCCGCGCCCTCGGCCGGCGTCAGCGGGGCAGGCGGGCGCCGATGAGGCGGATCGCGCGGCGGACCACTTCGGCCTGGGCCGGGGCCAGGCCGTCCAGGAACGGCTCGACCGCTTCGGCCCTCCAGCCGTCCACCGCGTGGTCGGCCAGCACGTGCTCCAGACTGAACGCGGCCAGCTCCTCGGCCATCGGCGCCACCCGCGGGTCGTCGGGATCGGCGCCGGCCAGCTCGTCGAGCCTGCGGTAGAAGTCGTGCCCGCGCGCCGCCAGCTCGGGGTCGGCGGTCAGCGCGTCGAGCGCGGCGAACGTCCGCCGCCCGTCCGGCGCGCGTGAGACGCTGTCGACGAGCATGAGCAGGTCGCGGTCCCAGGCCGCCGACGGCGAGGCCGGCACGTCGATGGCCTTGAGGAACGACACCAGGTCGGGCGATGCGGTGTCGTCGGGGCTGAGCGTGCCGTCCTCGACCCGGCTCAGCACCTCGGCGAGCCTGGCCCGCCGCAGGCGGATGTCGCGTTCCTGCGCGGCCAGGTCGGCGTCGATCTCGGCGAGGATCTCGGGCAGCTCCCTGGAGCGCTCCTCGGCCATGACGTCGCGGATCTCGTCGAGGCTGAGCCCCAGCCCCACCAGCCGGCGTACGCGGGCCAGGGCGATGGCGTCGCGCATGCCGTACTCGCGGTAGCCGTTGGCCAGGCGCGGCGGCTCCGGCAGGACGCCCTGGTGGTGGTAATGGCGCACGGTACGGGTGGACACCCCGAGCAGCGCGGCCAGCTCTCCGATCCGCATGTGCCCAGTTAAGACGTTGACGCCGCGTCAAGGTCAAGCCGCCGGGGAAAAGCGGTGGACCGGGCGGTCGCCGGGCTTGTACCGTACCGGCGACCGTGACACGGCCCGAGGAGGTGACAGACCCATGAACGCTGTAGCGAAGTGGGCGCTCCGCCCTCGCGCCACGGTCAGGCGAGCGACGTAGGTGCCGCCGGGAGCGCCCCACCCCGGCACTCCCGTCGAAAGGCACCGAAAATGCACTCTTCTCCGAAGTCCGTCGAGCCCTCGCACGCCGAACCCGCCGATCCGCCGTACGACGTGGTCATCGCCGGTTGCGGGCCCACGGGCGCCATGCTGGCCGCCGAGCTGCGGCTGCACGGCGTACGGGTCCTCGTCGCCGAGCGCGAGAGCGAGCCTGGGCCGATGGTCCGCATCGTCGGCCTGCACATCCGCAGCCTGGAGCTGATGGCGATGCGCGGGCTGCTCGACCGCCTGCTCCCGCACGGCAGGCGGCGTCCTGCGGCGGGCTTCTTCGCCGCCATCCCCAAGCCCGCGCCCGAGGGCCTCGACACCCCGTACGCGTACGTCCTGGGCATGCCGCAACCAGTCATCAACCGCCTGCTCGAAGAGCGCGCCGCCGAGCTGGGCGCGCAGGTCATTCCCGGCCGCGCGGTGACCGGCTTCGAGCAGGACGCCGAGGGGGTGACCGTCGAGCTGACCGGCGGCGAGCGGCTGCGCGCCCGCTACCTCATCGGCTGCGACGGCGCCCGCAGCACGGTGCGCAAGCGGCTCGGCGTCGGCTTCCCCGGCGAGCCCGCGCGCAACGACACGCTCATGGGCGAGATGGAGGCGAGCGCGCCGCAGGAGGAGATCGCCGCCGTGGCCTCCGCCGTCGCCGCCCGCCAGTGGCCGTTCTGGATCAGGCCGTTCAACGGCGGCAGGACCTACAGCGTCGTCGTCCCCGCGGGCGGCGTGGCCGACCGCTCGCGCCCGCCCACGCTGGACGACTTCCGGCAGCGGCTGCGCGCCGTCGCCGGCACCGACTTCGGCGTGCACTCTCCGCGCTGGCTGTCCCGCTTCGGCGACGCCACCCGGCTGGCCGAGCGCTATCGGGTCGGGCGGGTGCTGCTGGCCGGGGACGCGGCCCACATCCATCCGCCCTTCGGCGGGCAGGGGCTCAACCTCGGCATCCAGGACGCGGTCAACCTCGGCTGGAAACTGGCGGCGCAGGTGCGCGGCTGGGCGCCGGACACGCTGCTCGACACCTACCACGCCGAACGCCACCCGGTCGCCGCCGACGTCCTCGACAACACCCGCGCCCAGGCCGTCCTGGCGTCCCCGGAGGCGGGGCCGCGCGCGGTGCGGCGGCTGCTCGCCGAGCTGATGGACATCGACGAGGTGAACCGCCGCCTCATCGAGAAGATCACCGCGATCGCCGTCCGCTACGACTTCGGCGCGGGTCCCGACCTGCTCGGCCGTCGCATGCCCGACGTCGGGCTGACGCGGTGCCGCCTGTACGACCTGCTGCGCGGTGGGCGCGGCCTGCTGCTCGACCGTACGGGACGCCTCACCGCAGGCGGCTGGTCGGACCGCGTCGATCAGCTCACCGATCCCGGCGCGGCGGTGGACGTACCGGGTGTGCTGCTCCGTCCTGACGGCCACGTGGCCTGGATCGGCGACGACCAGCGCGACCTCGATGAACACCTGGCCCGCTGGTTCGGCGAGCCCGCCGGCGAGTCGCGGGCGGGGAGCGGCGCTCCCGCAGGGGAGCGCCGAGCGCGCGCAGCGCGGGCACCGCGGCCTGCAGCGCGCCGCGCTGGTCAGGCGTCAGCGCGGCGAGGGCGTCGGCGAACATCTCCGCCCAGGCGTCCTCGATCATGGCCATGCCGTGCTGGGCGTCCACGGTCGGATAGAGGCGCACCGCGCGGCGGTCGTGCGGGTCGGGCTCGCGGCGGATGAGCCCGCGGGCGAGCAGGGCGCGCACGGCCGTGCTGACGTTGCTGCTGTGCAGCCCCAGCTCGTGGGCGAGCGCCTTGGTGCCGGTGCCGGGGCAGTCGAGAACGTAGCGCAGCACGTCGAGCTCCGACGGGGGCAGGGGCGGCAGGCCCGCCTCGGTGATGCCGCCCTGCCGCAGCACGCGGGCGAGCGCGTACAGCGCCGGCGCTAGCCGCCTGGCCTCGCGAAGCAGGTCGTCACGGCCGGCAGGGGCATCGCTCTTGCGCACTCCTGGATCTTACCTTAGATATAGATATGAACTTATATCTATTTGACCGGAGTGCCGATGACCTTCGCCGCCCGACGGCCGGTGGCTTCAGGGCTGACGGTGACCCTCGCCCTGCTGTCGTTCGTGGTGCCGCTGTCCACCGACATGTACCTGCCGGGTTTTCCCACCATGGCGCGCGAGCTGGGCACGGACGCGGCCGGCGTCCAGCTCACGCTCACCGCCTTCCTCGTGGGGCTGGCGACGGGCCAGCTCGTGCTCGGCCCGCTCTCCGACCGCTACGGGCGGCGCGGGCCGATCCTCATCGGCACCGGCGTCTGCACACTGGCCACGGCGCTGTGCGCGGTCGCGCCCACACTGGGCGTGCTGGTCGTGCTGCGCTTCGTCACGGGATTCGCGGGTGCGGCAGGGGTGGTCGTCGGCCGTGCCGTGGTGACCGACGTCGCGAGCGGCGCGGCGGCGGCCAGGCTGTTCGGCCTGCTCATGGGGCTCGGCGGCATCGCGCCCATCCTCGCTCCGCTGGCGGGCGGTGCCGTGGTGGGCGGCACCGGGAGCTGGCGTGCGGTGTTCTGGGTGCTGGCGGGCGCGTCGGCGCTGATGTTCGCAGCAGCTTGCGTACGCATCCCCGAGACGCTGCCCGCCGAGCGGCGGCACACCGGCGGCGCCGGCGCTTCGCTGCGGGCCGGCGTCACGGTCCTCACCGACCGCCCCTACCTCGGCTACATGCTCGCCTTCTGCCTCGCGTTCGCCGCGCTGTTCTGCTACATCTCCGCCTCGCCGTTCCTCCTGCAGAACGTCCTGGGCTTCAGCGTGGGCACGGCGTCGGCCGTCTTCTCCGCGGGCGCGCTGACCGCGACGGCCTCCACGCTGGCCGGCAGCCGTCTCGCCGGCCGCATCAGCCCCCGCCTGCTGCTGCGCGCGGGGCTGGCGCTCATGCTCGTCCCCGGTGTCGCCGCGCTGCTCCTCACCCTCGCCGGGCAGCTGAACCGGTTCTGGGCGCTGGGCCTGCTGGGCGTCGCCTTCATCGGGCTCGGCCAGGTCTGCGCCACCGCCACCGGCCTCGCGCTGGACCGCGTACCGCATGCGGCGGGCACGGGCTCGGCGGTGCTGGGCACGCTGCAGAACGCCCTCGGCGCGGCCGTGGCCCCCTTGATGGGCATCGCCGGAGGCCACACCGCCGTGCCGCTGTTCGCCGGTATGACGCTGTGCACGCTGCTCGCCGCGGCCGCGCTCCTGCTCACGAGGCGGGAAGGCGATGTGGCTCCGGCCGGCCGGGCACCTGCGGAAGCCGAGAGGGCGTGAAGATCAGACGATCGGCTGCGACAGCGCGGCCTTGGCCTCGCGGGTCCGCTCGTCGGCCAGCACCTCGGCACGGCCCGCGAGCAGCGCCTCCATGGTCTGCTCCGCCACGGCCTCAGGGCTGATCTTCGGAGCGTCGACCCAGGCGGCCATATCCGTGTCCACGAACCCGACGTGCACCCCGATCACCAGCGTCCCCTGCTCGCGCAGCCCCTGGCGCAGGGAGTCGGTCAGCGACCACTGCGCGGCCTTCGACGCCGCGTACCCCGGGAAGCCGGGCCGCCCGCCCCAGGAGGCCAGCGACAGCATGTTGACCAGGGCGCCGCCGCCGTTGCGGGCCAGGATCGGGGCGAAGGCGCGCGAGACCCGCCAGGTGCCGAAGAGGTTGACCTCCATCGCCTGGCGGGCGCCGTCGAGCGTGCCCTCCAGCAGCGCGGTCCTCCCGTCACCGACGCCCGCGTTGTTGATCAGGATGGAGACGTCACCGGCCTCCCGCGCCGCGGCGGCGATGCCGCGCTCGTCGGTGACGTCCAGGCGCAGCGGCACGACGTCGGCGTCCTGCACGCTGCCCGGGTCTCGGACGCCGACGTACACCTTCGCCGCGCCATGCTGGACGAGCGCCCGGGCGAACGCGCGGCCGATCCCGCGATTTCCGCCCGTCACGAGGGCGACCGATCCCTTGATGTCCATGCTGTTTCTCCGTTCACCAGCTGAGTTGCAAAAGACAACTCAGATGGGGAGGTGATCGCGCCACCTCCCCAGGAGCTTCCCCGCCGCGCGTGACATCCTCACACCCGCGCGGCAGGCCCGGACCGGATGTCAGGTGAGAAGGTGCCGGCCGGTGACCGTCCCGGCGGGCCCGGGGACGCCCCCAACCGGGCGGGACTCAGCTCGAGGAGGAGACCGCCGAGGACAGCTCGGCGAAGTCGTCGTCGGACAGCTCGATGCCGGCGGCGGCGACGTTCTCCTCCAGGTGGGCGATGGAGGAGGTGCCGGGGATCGGCAGCATCACCGGGGAACGGCGCAGCAGCCACGCGAGCGCGAGCTGCGACGGCGTGGCCGGCAGCCGCGAGGCGATCGTGTCGAGCGCCCCGCCGGGCTTGGCGAGCTGGCCGGTGGCCAGCGGGAACCACGGGATGAAGCCGATCTCGTGGCGCTCGCAGTACTCCAGCACGTCCTCGGCGGACCGGTTGGACAGGTTATAGAGGTTCTGGACCGTGGCGATCGGGGCGACGGCGCGCGCCTGCTCGATCTGCTCGACGCTGACCTCCGACAGGCCGATGTGCGCGATCTTGCCTTCGTCCTGGAGCTTCTTCAGCTCGCCGACCTGGTCCTCGAGCGGCACCTCCGGGTCGACGCGGTGGAGCTGGAGCAGCGGGATCCGCTCGAGCCCGAGGACGCGCAGGCTCATCTCGCACTGCTGGCGCAGGTAGGCGGGCCTGCCGACGGGCGTCCACTGGTTGGGGCCCTGGCGGGTGAGCCCGGCCTTGGTGGCGATGACGATGCTCTCGTCGTACGGGGCGAGCGCCCGCTTGAGCAGCGGCTCGGCGACCAGGGGGCCGTAGGAGTCGGCCGTGTCGAAGAGCGTCACGCCGAGCTCGGCCGCGCGGCGCAGCACGCGTACGGCCTCCTCCTCGTCGGCCGGCGGCCCCCACACGCCGGGCCCGGTCAGCTGCATGGTGCCGTAGCCGAGCCGGTTGACAGGCAGCGTCTTCTCGATCATGAACTGGCCGGACGCGTCGGCCCGCACAGCGGTCATCGCGGAACTTCCTTTCTCATGCCGGCCGCCGGACCCGGCGGCGTGACTGGGTCGGCGTGCCCGGCGAGACCGCGTCCTACCTCAACCTCCGGCAAAGCCTGGTATCGATCACGGATGGACGTCGATCACGACGTCGTCGCAGGCCACCTCGCGGCCCTCTCCGTTCACGAACGCGACGTGCACGGGCTCGCCGGTGGAGCGCGTCCTGCGCAGGGCCGACGGCCCGGACGGGCGCGGGCGGTGGGCGTCGCCCCACTGCTGCAGCGCGCCCAGCACCACCTGCAGGTCCGCGCCTGCCTTGGTGAGGTGGTAGCTGCGGCGCTGCCTGCTGCCTGGCTCCTGGCAGGCTCGTCGGCGGATGAGCCCTTGTCGCGTGCGGTCGCACCCACCCCCTTCAGTACAGCTACTGTACTCAGCCCGACGCCGGTTGACAGATCTTGGGCGATCTGGGCGTAATGGCGGTCGCGTCGCGTGTCGCGGTCCGGGAGGACGGTCGCGGCATGGAGGCGCCGTACCAAGGGGGTTGACGCCAATGGCCACTAGCACCGTCGGTCGTGCCTGAGCACACCGCGCCCGCGCGTCTCCCCATGCCTGGTTCGGTGTCGTAACACCCGTACGCCGGCATGTCCGTGCGGGTTTCAGCATGTCCACGACACCCACTCACCAGGAGCCTTCTTTTCAGCATGCCGAACAACTTCAACCAGCAGATCATCGACGAGTTCCGGGCCAACCGCGGCAAGGTCGGCGGCCCCTTCGAGGGCGGCAGGCTGCTGCTGCTCACCACCACCGGCGCCAAGACCGGACGCCCCCACACCACCCCGCTCGGCTACCTGCCCGATGAGGACCGCCTGCTCGTCATCGCCTCGGCGGGCGGCTCGCCCAAGCACCCGGACTGGTACCACAACGTGCTCGCCAACCCGCGGGTGACGGTCGAGGACGGCATTCTCACCTACGAGGCCGACGCCATCGTGCTCGAGGGCGAGGAGCGCGACCGCCTGTTCGCCCGCGCGGCCGAGATGGACCCGGGCTGGGCCGCCTACGAGGAGCGCTCGGGCCGCACGCTGCCGGTGGTGGCGCTGGTGCAGGTGAACCCCGGGCCGCCGCCCGGGCGGCGTATGGGCGACGCGCTCAAGGACATCCACGACGCCTTCCGCCGCGAGCTGGCCTTGATCCGCAGGGAGGCCGCCGCCTCGGGGCCCCGCCTGGCCGCGCAGCTGCGGGTCAACTGCCTGACGATGTGCAGCGGCCTGCACGCGCACCACACGCACGAGGACAACGGCCTGTTCCGCGGGATGGAGCAGCAGTTCCCGGAGCTGGCCCCGGCGATCCAGCGGATGCGGGCCGAGCACGAGGTGGTGGCGCGGCTGCTCGACGAGCTCAAGGCGCTGCTGTCCGCCGCCGACGTCGCTCCCGCCGACCTGGTCGCCGGGGTGGACCGGCTCACCAAGGAGCTGGAGGCGCACCTCGCCTACGAGGAGGAGCAGCTCGTCGCGCTGCTGAACGGCTGACGCACGACTCGCACGTCCGGGGTGTCTCTGTGGCGATAGGGACACCCCGGACGTATGCTGATGGTGCGTCCGGGCCCGGCGCCACATCTCTTCCCTTCCGCCCCTATGCCGCCATGTCAGCGGGTGTTCTGAGGGGCCGGTTTCTCTTCTTCTCCACTCTCATCCATGCGTGCCACGAACTCCTTTCGTGGAGTCGGCTGTAAAGTTGGAGTCAACTGAAAGTTTGCAGTACGCTCCAGCTGCATGACAGAAGGGCTCCGCGAGCGCAAGAAGCGCCTGACGCGGCAGCGCATCTCCGAGGTGGCCGTCGGCCTGTTCGTGGAGCGCGGCTTCGACAACGTGACGATCGCCGAGGTCGCCGACGCCGCCGAGGTGTCGGTGAACACCGTCTACAACTACTTCCAGTCCAAAGAGGACCTGGTGCTGCCTCCTGAGGAGGCCTCGCCCCGCCGGCTGGCCGACATCGTGGCCGGGCGCGCGCCCGGCGAGTCGGCGGCCGGTGCGGTGCTGGCGCGGCTGCGGCAGGAGGTGCGTGAGCGCGAGCGCCGGGTGGGCCTCACTCCGGGCTTCGGCCGGGTGCTGGAGATGATGCGGGCCGCGCCCACGCTGACCGCGCGCCTTGAGGACCTGGGCCGCAGGATGACCGACGAGCTGGCCGCGCTGCTGGCCGAGGAGTGCGGTGATGGGCCGCAAGATCCGCTGCCCCGCGTGATCGCCTGGCACATCGGCAGCCTGCACGCGCTGGTGATGGGCGAGATCGGCCGCCGTACGGCGGCGGGTGAGCGGCCCGACGAGATCGCCGCCGCCGTGCTCGATCTGCTCGACGCGGCCGAGAGCGTGCTGGGGGAGAAGGTGCTGGGCTATGGCGTACGCGGGGAGTGACGCGATGTTCCGGGTGACGATCAGCGGCAAGTTCCAGGCGATCGACGACGCCGGACGGGAGGCGGTGCGCGCGGCGGGCGGCACGGCGTACACCGAGGCGGGCACCTTCACCCACGACCCGAGCGTGTCGGCGTTCACCTTCCGCTGCCAGGTACCGGCCGGGCCGGACGACGGGGAGGACGAGGCGGCCCTGGGCGCGATGGCGGCGCTGGAGGCGTACGGGCAGCCGTACGAGGTGCTGCGCATCGGCGTGACGGACATGCGCGACATCAAGATCCGCCGACGCTGATTCTCAGATCTGGGATATCATCCCGGATATGAGACAGCCCGTGGATGTGGAGGCCAGGCTGGCCGATCGGCTCGCCCGGCTGCGCGTCGAGCACCACTGGTCGCTGGAGGAGCTGGCGAGCCGCTCCGGCATCAGCCGCTCGACGCTGTCGCGGCTGGAGCGCGGCGAGATCAGCCCCACGGCGGCGCTGCTCGGCAAGCTCTGCGAGGTGTACGGGCGGACGATGTCGCGGCTGCTCGCCGAGGTGGAGTCCGAGCCGCCGCAGATCGTGGCGGCCGGGGCGCAGCAGGTGTGGCGGGACGAGACGTCGGGGTTCGTCCGCCGCTCGGTCTCGCCGCCCCATCCCGGGCTGAGCGGCGAGGTCGTGGAGGGGCGGCTGCGGCCGGGTGCCGACATCTCCTACGACGCACCGCCCGTACCCGGCCTTGAGCAGCACATCTGGGTGCTGGAGGGCGCGGTGGAGATCACCTTCGACGGCCGCACCCACACCGTGGGAGCCGGTGACTGCCTGCGCTTCCGGCTGTGGGGGCCGTCCCGGTTCCGCTGCCCGGGCCCCGATCCGGTCCGGTACGCCATCTTCGTCGTCCTGCCCTGACCCCCCGGGAGGAGCCCCATGCGCACCATCGCCCGCCTGACCCCGGCCGCGTTCGACACCTGCGTCAAGGAGCTGGCCGCACTGCTCGCCGACGCCGTGGACGGCGGCTCGTCGCTGGGGTTCGTCACGCCGTTCGACCACGAGGACGCCGCCGCCTGGTGGCGCGCGCAGGCCCCGGCCGTGGCCTCGGGCGACCTCATCGTGTGGGTCTGCCGCGAGAACGGCGCGGTCGTGGGCACCGTCGGCCTCGCCCCCGCGACCAAGGCGAACGCCCGCCACCGCGGCGAGATCGTCAAACTCATGGTCCACAGCGAGGCGCGCGGGCGCGGCCACGCACGCGCCCTGCTGGCCGCGGCCGAGCAGGCGGCGCTTGCGGCGGGGCTCGACCTGCTGATGCTCGACACCGAGACCGGCAGCGCGGCCGAGCACGTCTACCTCACCGGCGGGTGGACCCGCTACGGCATCGTCCCCGATTATGCGGCCTCGCCCGACGGCACGCTGCGCGAGTGCAGCTTCTTCTACAAGCGGCTCACAGCGACCGGGTGAGCGCATCCAGCTCGGCCAGCCGTTCGGCCGGGGCCAGGCGCGCGGCGGTGGCGACGAGCAGCAGCTCGGTGACCGCGATCTCGTGGGTGAGCGGCGCGATCGGCCCGGCGGCCTCGCGCGGCAGCGCGATCAGCAGCTCCGCCTCGGCGGCCAGCGGCGAGCCCCACGTGTCGGTGATGAGGATCAGCCGTGCGCCCCTGCCGCGCGCGGCGCGTACGAAGCGCTCGGTGGCGGGGGAGTAGCGGCGGAAGTCGTAGGCCACCACCAGGTCGGACGCGCCCAGGTCGAGCACGGTGCGGGCGCGCGCGTGCGGCGGCTCCGGCACCCGGTGCGCGCCGGGGCGCAGGCCGGCGAGCTGGCGGATGAGGTAGTCGGCGGCCAGCTCGCTGAGCGGTCCGCCGAGCGCCCAGACCGTCCTGGCCTCGGCCAGCAGGCCCGCGGCGCGGTCGCAGAGCGGCGCGGGCACGGCGGCCAGCGCGCCGTCCAGGCCGGCGCGCAGTTCCTCCGCCGCCTCTCCCAGCCCGCCTGACGGCTCGCCGGGCTCGCTTTTCCCGGTGACGTACTCCAGCAGGCGCGAGCGGTCTCTGGCGCCGTCGCGTACGGCGGCCTGGAACTCGGCGAACCCCGCGTACCCGAGCCGGTCGAACAGCCGGGAGGCGGTCGGCGGGCTCACCCCCGCACGCTCGGCCAGCGCGCGCAGCGAGCCCAGCGCAGCGAACGGATGGTCGTCGAGCAGCACCCGCACCACCGCGCGCTCGCCGGGCGGCAGCTCGGCGTAAACAGAGCTGAGCCGGGCCACGATCGCATCGCTCTCCATGTTGACAAATGTTACATCGACCCGGACGTTTCGAAATCTTCTAACGAATGTTACGGTGCTCGGCATGAGTACCTGGCGCGGCCTGATCGACAGCCCCTACCGGCGCTTCCTGCCGGTCACCCCCGACACCCCGGCCGTCTCGCTCAACGAGGGCAACACCCCGCTGCTGCGCTCGGCCCACCTGTCCGAGCTGACCGGCTGCGAGGTCTGGCTGAAGGTCGAGGGGGCGAACCCGACGGGGTCGTTCAAGGATCGCGGCATGACCGTGGCGATCAGCCGCGCCGTCGAGGCCGGCGCGCAGACCGTCATCTGCGCCTCCACCGGCAACACCAGCGCCTCTGCCGCCGCCTACGCGGCCCGCGCCGGGCTGCGCGCCGCCGTGCTCGTGCCCAAGGGCAGGGTGGCGCTGGGCAAGCTGGCCCAGGCCGTACGGTACGGCGCGGAGATCGTCGAGGTCGGCGGCACGTTCGACGACTGCCTGCGGGTGGCCCGCGAGCTGGCCGCCCACCACCCGGTCGCCCTCGTCAACTCGGTGCGCAACGAGCTGCGGCTGGCCGGGCAGCGCACGGTCGCGTACGAGATCGTGGACGCCCTCGGCGCGGCCCCCGACGTGCACTGCCTGCCGGTCGGCAACGGCGGCAACATCACCGCGACCTGGACCGGCTACCGCGCCTACAGCCCGGACCGGCTGCCGCGCATGTGGGGTTTCCAGGCGGCGGGCGCGGCCCCGCTGGTGCACGGCGCGCCGGTGGCTGAGCCGCGCACGGAGGCCAGCGCGATCAACGTCGGTCACCCGGCGACCTGGGACGGCGCGATCGCGGCCCGCGACGAGTCCGGTGGGCTGATCGCCGCGGTGAGCGACGAGCAGATCTTCGCCGCGTACCGGATGATCGCCCGCCGCGACGGCGTCTTCGCCGAGCCCGCCTCGGCGGCGGGCGTGGCGGGGCTGCTCGACCTGCACGCCAGGGGCGGGCTGGAACCCGGCCTGCGCGTGGTGATCACGCTGAGCGGCAACGGCCTGAAGGACCTCGACGCCTCGCTGCGCGGCGGCTACACCGCCGCCGAGACCTCGGCCGCGACCGCGGATGTGGCCAGGGCGCTGCGCCTGGCCGCCTGACAGGCGGTCACCAGTTCAGCTCGTCCGCCGTCAGGGGCCCCTTGCAGGCCGCCAGGGCGTTCTTCAAGTCGGTCCTGCGCGGGTCGGACAGAGGGCCGAGGACGCAGACGGGCACCCAGTCGTCCTTCTCGATGGCGCGCCGGAAGATCTTGGGCACGGGGGTGTCCAGCGGCCAGCCGACCGGGCGGTACACCGCGGAGCCCGGCTGGTCCAGCCGCACGTGCAGGGCCAGCGGGTGGTGGGCGACGCCCATGGCGTCGTCGGTGTGGCGGACGGTGACCTGCCTGATCGCGGTCCAGGGGATGGTCTGGACGCCGGAGCCGTCGCTGCCGGTGATGCCCTCCCGGTCGAGGCGCACGCTTCTCGCGGGCATGCTCCTCTTCGTCGTGAAGCGCAACCACTGGTTCGCCAGGGGGCCGACCAGCATCAAGGCCGCAAAGACCCCCATGCCCACCCACCTCGTCGAGTCGTCCAGCTCTCCGAGCGCTTGCCCGATCACGACAAGGGTCGCGACGATGAAGGCGAGGCCCCGAAAGATCCACGACAACAGCTCCGGACCTTCCTCCCAGCAGAACGCCGAAAGGCGCTCGTCACCCGTCCAGGACTCCTGGAAAGCAGGTGCGTCCTGAGGAGCGATGGGCGGGGAGGCCGGCGGGTCGGGCTTCTCCGGCGTCTCCTGCGGGACAGTGGGCGCGGTGACCGGTGTGGTGTACCTCTTCGTCGGCGCGGGTCCCTGGTCAGGGGTGCGGAGGAGGTCGAGGGCGTCGGGGATGGAGGGGCGCTTGCCGGGGTCCTTGGCCAGCAGGGCGTTCAGCAGCGGGGCGAGGCGTGTGGCGCGGGTGAGCGGCGGAGGCTCGTCACGGAGGACGGCGGCGATGGTGGCGGGGACGGCGCCGCGCCGGAACGGTGAGACGCCCTCCGCCGCCTGATACAGGGTCGCGCCCACGGAGAACAGGTCGGAGGCGGGCGAGCCGTGATCGCCGTTGAAACGCTCGGGCGCCATGTACTCGAAGGAGCCGATCACCGTGCCGGTCGATGTCATGCGGGTGTCGGTCTCGTGAATGGCGATGCCGAAGTCGGTCAGCATGATCCGACCGTCGGCGGCCAGCATGACGTTCGCGGGTTTGATGTCGCGGTGGACGACACCCGCGCCGTGGGCCGCCTCCAAGGCATGAAGGAGCGCCTTGGCAAGGTCGGCGACGTCGGGCTCCGCCAGCGGCCCGGTCCGCATCCGGTCCTCGAGCGACTCGCCGTTGATCAGCTCCATGATGATCCACGGCCGGCCGTCCTCGATGACCACGTCGTAGACGGGCACGATGTTGGGGCAGTGGCGCAGCCGGGCGGCGTTGCGGGCCTCCCGCTCGGCGTACTTGAGTCGCGCGTTGCGATCCTCCTCGTCGAGGGTCGGAGGGAGGTACACCTCCTTGACGACCACGTCGGCGCGCAGCCGGTCGTCATGGGCCTTCCAGACGCGACCGAAGCCGCCCTGGCCCAGCGGGTGTTCGAGCCGGTAACGGCCGCCGATCAGTGTTCCTGGTCCGGTCATGCTGCGGTCTCGATCCATCTGGTCTGGTCAGTCGATGGCGACCGAATCCCCGGATTCGATCTTGCCGCAGATTATCGGGACGGATGGCCGTGAGAAGGGCGAATTCGCGAGGCCATCGCACCGCGGCCGCACCACGGCGGCCACCGACCTGGCCAGGGCGCTGCTTTTCGCAGCCGGACCTATCTGCGACAAGCGCTCAAAGTGGCCGATCAGTAACGTTACGTAGTACTCCTCGCGGGCACGGACGTCACGACAAAGCCGGCAGGCGGCCGATCGAGTTCCTCCATGCCGCCGGCCTTCCCTTCCCCTGCGCGGCGCATCCCCTGAATCCCGAGAGGACTTCCCGTCGTGCCCCCGACCCGGCTTCGCCGTGCCCTGGGCGGCGCGGGCGCCACCGCGCTCCTGCTCACCGCCCCCGCATCCGCCCCCGCATCCGCCCCAGCGCCCGCGCCCGCCAAGCCGGACGCCGTCCCGTGCGCGCGCCTGCTCCGGCCTTCAGCCACCTATCGCGCCTACGACCACACCTTCACCACCGACGCCGCGGGCCGCCCCGTCGAGGCCGTGGCCAGGATCCTGGTCGACCGGGACGCCCCGCGCGGCTCCTGCGAAGGCGCGGTCGGCGACTGGGGCGGGCGCGGCGACTGGCAGGGCGGCCACCTCATCGCCGCCTCGTTCCGCGGCGTGAGCATGCGCTACAACCTCGTCCCCATGCGCGGGCGGCAGATCAACCAGGGTCTGATGAAACGGGTCGAGAACGGCGCCCGCGACTGCCTGGAGGACGGTGGCGAGGTCCGCGACTATCGCGTACGCCTGCACTATCCCAACGGCACGACGCTGACCCCGGACACGATCCGCGTCAGTCTCAAGGTGGCATCCCGGCCGGTCACGGTGATCCTGCCGAACCGTACACTGAGCGCCAAAGAGCTGCGATCCCGGCAAGACGGGATAACTGCCGCGTTCGATGCGGCGCCGTGCGGCAGGGACGGCGCGTGAACGCGGTATCGATCGCCAGCAGATGATCGGAGGGAATGTTGTGGGATACCTCCATGCCTGAGCGTGCCCGTTCTGGTGTGGGATCGACGCCATGAAGGATGAAGGGAAACAGCGCAGGAGGCTCGAGACGGGCACGCTCGCGCGGGTGGCCGTGTTCACCGCGCTGATCGCGGTGATGGGCCTGCCCGGCACGCTGAACGTCTTCGGCAACGCGGTCCCGATCACGCTGCAGACCATGGGCGTGATGCTGGCCGGCGCCATCCTCGGCACCTGGCGCGGCGCGCTGGCCGTACTGGTGCTGTACGTGCTGGTGGCCGCCGGCCTGCCGCTGCTGGCCGGCGGGCGAGGCGGGCTGGGCGTGTTCACCGCGCCGTCGGCCGGGTTCCTCATCGGCTGGCTGCCCGGCGCGGCCCTCACCGGCTGGCTGGTCGAGCGGGCCGGCCGCAGCCCGAGCACGCTCCGGCTGTTCCTGGCGAGCGTCGCGGGCGGCATGGGCGTGGTCTACCTGTTCGGGATCCCGATCCAGGCGTTGGTGTCGGGCGCCTCGCTCGGCGCGGCGGCCGGGCTCACGCTGGTGTTCGTGCCCGGCGACCTCATCAAGGCGGCGCTGACGGCCGTCGTGGTCAGGGGCGTCCAGCGGGCCTACCCCGACGCGGTGCCCGCCGTGCACCAGGAACGCCTGCGCGCCGGTGGGGAGCGCTGACGGCTCGATGCCCGTAGCAGAACACGTGCTGGCGCACGCCGCCGAGCGCCCCTCCAGGCTCGCGGTGCGCGGACCCGGTGGCGAGCTGACGTACGCGCAGCTCGCCGACCGGGTCAAGGGTGCCGCCAGGCACCTGGCCGAGACCGGGGCCGGGCCCGGCACCACGGCCGCGATCGGTCTGGCCGACCCGGTGGAGCTGCTCGTCGCCGTGCTGGCCGCCGACCTGGCCGGGGCGACGCCGCTGGTGGGCGAGCACACCTGGGACCGCGCGCGGTGGGCGGCGGTCACCGGCCCCCTGACGGCGGCCACCGGCTCTCTATCGGCCGTCACCGGCCCTCTAGCGGCGGTCACCGGGCCGTCGGCGACGGTGCCCGCCGGCGAGCCGGCGCCGCACGCGACTCGACCCGCCGACCGGCGCACGCCCGCCGCGCCGCCGGTGGCGGTGCTGATCGACGCGCCCCTGCCGTACGCGGCCGGGCCCGATGTGCCGCGCCGCGCCCAACCAGGCGATCTCGCCTGGGCCTGCTTCAGCTCCGGCAGCACGGGACGGCCGCGCGCCATCGTCCGTACTCGCGCCTCCTGGACCGATTCGTACCCCCACCTGAACGCGCTGACCGGCATCGGCCCCGACGACGTCGTGCTCATTCCCGGCCCGCTGGTCTCCTCCCTGTACGCGTTCGCCGCCCTGCACACCCTGGCCACCGGCGCGACGGCGCTGCTGCCCGGCCGCTGGCCCGGCGGCGCGCTGGCCGATCACCTCGCCGAGGCGACCGTCGTGCACCTGGTGCCGCACCGGCTGCCGGACGTGCTGGAGCGGCCGGGAGCGCTGCGGGTGGCCGTGGTCGGTGGCGCGGCCCTCGCCCCCGGCGCCCGGCAGGCCGCGGAGAAGGCCGGGGTGCGGGTGGTCGCCTACTACGGGGCCACCGAGCTGTCGTTCGTGGCCGCCGACACCGACGGGAGCGGCCTGCGTCCCTTTCCCGAAGTGGAGATCGAGGTGCGCGGCGACGGGCCGCTGGGCGAGGTGTGGGTGCGCTCGCCATGGCTGGCCGAGGGCTACCTGGGTGAGGCGGCCGGGCCGCTGCGGCGCGACGGCGACGGCTGGGTGAGCGTGGGCGATGTGGCCGAGCCCTACCACAAGGAGGGCGGGCTGCGCGTACGCGGGCGCGGCGACGGGGCGATCCAGACCGGCGGGGCCACCGTCGTGCCCGAGGACGTCGAGGAGGTGCTGCGCAAGGTGCCCGGCGTGGCAGATGCCGTGGTGGTCGGGACGCCGCACCCGTCCCTGGAGTCGGTGGTGACCGCCGTCATCGAGAGCCCGTTCGGCGAGCCGCCCGCGCGCGCCCTGCTGGAGGAGGCCGCGCGCGCCGCGCTCGACTGGGCGCAGCGGCCCCGCCGCTGGTACGCGATGTCCGGCCTGCCCCGCACGCCCACGGGCAAGCCGGCGCGGGCGCAGGTGGCGGCCCGGCTGGCGGACGGCGACCCGGCGATCAGGCGGCTGGTGTGACATGGACCTGACCCCCGTGGTGGTGGCCGCAAGGCGCACCCCGATCGGCACGGCCGGGCACGCGTACAAGGAGCTGACCGCCGAGCACCTGGCCGCGCCCGTGATCGCCGCCGTCGCCGCCGACCTGCCGGGACGGCGGATCGATGACGTGATGCTGGGCAACTGCATGGGCCCGGGCGGCAACCTGGCCAGGGTCTGCGCGCTGGCCGCCGGGCTCGGGCACGAGGTGCCCGGGGTGACGGTGGACCGGCAGTGCGGCAGCGGGCTGGCCGCGATCCTGCTCGCCGGTCAGGCGGTACGCGCGGGCGAGGCCGACCTGGTGATCGCCGGAGGCGTGGAGAGCGCCTCGACCGCGCCGCTGCGCACGTTCCGCGGGGCCGGCGCCCCGTACGAGCGGGCGCCGTTCACGCCCCACGGCACCCCCGACCCCGACATGGGCCCGGCCGCCGAGGCGCTGGCCCAGGCCAGGAAAATCGATCGCGAACGCCAGGACGCCTACGCCTGCCGCAGCCACGCCCGCGCCCTGGCCGCCCGCGCGGCGGGTCGGTTCGCCCAGGAGATCGTGCCCGTCGCAGGCCGCGGCGACGACCAGCGCCCGCGCCCGCTGCGCGCGGCGTCGCTGGCCCGGCTGCCGGCCGCGTTCGTGCCGGGCGGCACGGTGACGGCGGGGAACTCCTCCCCGGTCAGCGACGGCGCCGCCGCCGTGGCCGTGGTGCCCGAGCATGTGCGGGCGGGCCTGCCCGGCCTGCGGCTTCTGGCCGGGGCGGTGACCGGGTGCGATCCCGAGCTGCCCGGGTGGGGGCCGGTGCCCGCGATCGAGCGGGTGCTCGCGCGTACCGGAACAAGCCTGGAGTCGATCGCGGCGGTGGAGATCGTGGAGGCGTTCGCGGCCCAGGTGCTGGCCGTCACCGACGCGCTCGGGCTCGACCCGCTCGGCGCGGACGACGAGCGGGTCTGCCCCGACGGCGGCGCGCTCGCGCTCGGGCACCCGTGGGGCGCGACGGGGGCGGTCGTGGTGACCAGGTTGTTCAGCAGGCTCGTCCGTGCGGCGGCTCCCAAGGGCACGCTCGGCCTGGCCGCGGCCGCGGTCGGCGGCGGGCTCGGCGTGGCCGCCCTGTTCGAGGTGGTGTGAGACATGATCGAATTCGCGGACGTGCACGTCCGGCTGGGCACCCGCGACGTGCTGCGCGGCATCACCGCGGAGCTGCCCGAGCGCCGGGTCGGTGTGGTGGGCGCCAACGGCTCGGGCAAGAGCACGCTGGCCCGGCTGGTCAACGGCCTGGCGCTGCCGACGTCGGGCAGCGTCACGGTGCTCGGCATGGACACCCGCCGCGACGGCGCCAAGATCAGGCGCGGTGTCGGCTTTCTGTTCACCGATCCCGACGCGCAGATCGTCATGCCGACGGTGGCCGAGGACGTCGCGTTCTCGCTGCGCCGCAAGGGCCTGTCGCGCGAGGAGGTGGACCGGCGGGTACGCCAGGTGCTGGAGCGCTACGGCCTGGCCGATCACGCCGACCATCCCGCGCACCACCTGTCGGGCGGGCAGAAGCAGCTGCTCGCGCTCTGCTCGGTCATGGTGCTGGAGCCGGAGATCATCGTCATGGACGAGCCCACCACGCTGCTCGACCTGCGCCACTCCCGCCAGGTCGCGGAGCTGCTGGAGGAGATGCCGCAGCAGGTGCTCCTGGTCACCCACGACCTGCCGCTGCTGTCGGGCTTCGACCGGGTGCTGGTGATCGACGAGGGCCGCATCGCCGCCGACGGCACCCCCGCCGAGGCCATCGCCCACTACCGGAAGCTGATGGCGTGAACAGCCTGACCGGTTCCTACGTCCCCGGAAGCTCACTGCTGCACCGGCTGCCGGCCGGGGCCAAGCTGGCCGCGCTCGCACTGGCCTGCACGGTGCTGGTGCTGCTGAGCTCGCCGCTCGCGCTGGCCGGGGCGGCGGCCGTGACAGCGGGTCTGTACGCGCTCGCCAGGGTCGGCGCGGCGGTGGCGTGGGCGCAGATCAAGCCAGTGCGCTGGTTCGCGCTCGCGCTGTTCGCCGTGCAGTTCGTGCTCGTGGGACTGGACGCGGCGCTGGCCACGACGCTGCGGGTGGTGCTGGCGGTGGCGCTGGCCGGGCTGGTGACGGTGACCACGAGGTCGTCGGACATGACGGCGGCGCTGGAACGCCTGCTGTCGCCGGTCAGGTTCGTGGGGCTGGATCCGTTCCGTCTGTCGTTGCTGCTGTCGCTGACCATCCGCAGCGTGCCGGTGGTGGCCTCGCTGGCCACGCGGGTCAGGGAGGCACAGCGGGCCAGGGGCGTCGAGCGCAGCCTGCGCGCCTTCGCGGTGCCGCTGGTGGTCAGCTCTCTGCGGTACGCCGACGCCCTCGGCGAGGCGCTGAGCGCTCGCGGGCTCGACGACGAAGATTAAGCCTTGACTTATATAAGCTCTTCCTGAAACACTCTCGTGGGTGCACGCCTTTGACGTCCTCGGCGATCCGGTACGCCGCCGGATCCTGGAGCTGCTGGCGACCGGCGAGCAGAGCTCCGGCGAGGTCACCGCCGTCATCCAGCGCGAGTTCGGCATCTCCCAGCCCGCCGTCTCCCAGCACCTGCGGGTGCTGCGCGACAGCGGGTTCGCCAGCGTACGGGCAGAGGGCACCCGACGCCTGTACGCCGTCGAGCCCGGCCCGCTGCGGGAGATCGACGCCTGGCTGGAGCGCTTTCGCGCTTTCTGGGACCAGCGCCTGGACGCGCTGGCCACGGAGCTGGCCCGGGGCAAGCGCGAACGCCGCATCACCAATGAGAAGGAGGAGTCCTGATGGACATGGTCGAAGAGATCAACAAAGCGCACCGCGAGCTGATCGACGGCAAGCGCAAGGTGCAGGTGCTGCGCCGCCACTACGACGCCGAGATCGAGGACGTCTGGTCGGCCTGCACCGAGGCCGACCGGCTGGCCCGCTGGTTCATGCCGGTCTCCGGCGACCTTCGGCTCGGCCTCCTTCTTCTTCTTTTTTTTTTTCTTTTTTTTCTTCTTTTCTCTTTTTCTTCTTTCTTTCTTTCTTTCTCCTTCTTTCTTTCTCTCTCTTTCTTTCTTCTCTTTCTTCTTCTTCTTCTCTCTTCTCTCTCTTCTTCCTTCTCCTTCTCTCTTCCTCTTTCTTCTCTCTTTCTTCTCCTCTCTTCTCTCTCTCTCCTTCTCTTCCTTCCTTCCTTCTTCTTCTTCCTTCTTCTCTTCTTTCTTCTTCTCTTCTCCTTCTTCTTCCTTCCTTCTTCTCTCTCTCTCTTCTCTCTTCTTCTTTCTCTCTCTTTCTTCTTCTCCTTCTTCTCTCTTCTTCTCCTCTCTTCCTTCTCTCTTCCTCCTCTCTTCTTCTTCTTCTCTCTCCTTCTTCTTCCTCCTTCTCTCTTCTTCCTTCTTCTTCCTCCTTCTTTCCTTCCTTCCTCCTTCTCTCTTCTTCCTCTCCTTCTTCTTTCTCTCTCTTCCTTCTTCTCTCTTCTCCTTCTTCTCTTCTTCCTTTCTTCCTCTCTTCTCTTCTTCCTTCCTTCTTCTCTTTCTTCTTCCTTCTTCTTCTTCTTCTTCTCCTTCTTCTTCTCTCTTCTCTTCTTTCTCCTTCTTTCTCTTCTTCTTTCTTTTCTTCTTCTTCCTCTTCTTCTTCCTCCTTCTTCTTCTTCTTCTTCTTCTTCTTCTTCTTCTTCTTCTTCTTCTTCTTCTTCTTCTTCTTCTTCTTTTCTTCTTCTTCTTCTTCTTCTTCCTCCTCCTTCTTCTTCTTCTTCTTCTCCTTCTTCTTCTTCTTCTTCTTCTTCTTCCTCTTCTTCTTCTTCTTCTCTTCTTCTTCCTCCTCTTCTTCTTCCTCCTCCTCCTCCCCTCCTCCCTTCTTCTTCTTCCTCTTCCTCCTCCTTCTTTTCTTTTTTCTTTTCCTTTCTTTCTTTTTTTTTTTTTTCTTTCCTTTCCTTCCTTTCCTTTCTTTCTTTCTTTCTTTCTTTCTTTCCTTTCTTTCTTTTCTTTCTTTCTTTCTTTCTTTCTTTCTTTCTTTCTTTCTTTCTTTCTTTCTTTCTTTTTTTTCTTCTTTCTTTTCTTCTTTTTTTTTTCTTCCTTCCGAGTGGAGTGCTGGCCCTCCCAGGCCGCTTCGAGCCGGGCGCGCGCTCTGGCCAGGTCCTGGCGGGGCGGCGTCCAGGGGCGTTCGAGCACGGCCAGGCCCTCGGCGCCGCCGTGCCGCCAGGCGGCCACTGCCGGCCCGTCGTCGGCGCCTTCGTCGCCGATGTGCTCGGCGATCAGCCGTACGTGGTCCTCGTGCTCGGTCAGCTCCGGCCACCGGTCGTGCAGCAGCAGCTCGCGCGCCCGGGCGGACGCCGAGGCGGCCAGCACCTGCAGGGCGGCCACGTCCACGCCGGGCGCCGGGTCGAGGGCGGGCGGGGTGAAGGCGACGTCGTACGGCGGCGGCTCGGGCAGCGGCGGCACCCCCGCCGCGAACGCCACGCTCGCGGGCGTCCCGGACGGCCTCAGGACGCCACCGGTCGCGTCCGCGCCCTCCGAGCCCGCCGGACCGCCACCGGCCCCGGGCGGGCCCGCGGCGGCGGGCACGTCGCGATTCTGCAGCGCCTCGACCAGCTCGCGCTCGCCGCGCCCGCGCAGGAGCAGCAGCACGAACGGGTCGGCGTCCAGCAGCCATGACGCCTGGTAGCACAGGGCGGCGGCGTGCACGCAGGGGTGACCCCAGTCGGGGCAGGAGCACTCGGGCTCCAGGTCGCCGACGGAGGGCAGCAGCGGCACGGCGGCGTCCTGCGCCGCCTCCACCAGGTCGTGCGGCATGTCGCCGTCGAGCAGCGCGGCGATGTGGCCGGCCTTGGCGGCGACCTGGTCGAGGAAGCGTTCCCACTCGGCATCGGTGAGCTGCTCGACGCTCACGACCACGTCGTAGTCGTTCTCGGCGACGGCGGCGAGCCTGCCGGGGCTGACGGTGATCGGGCCGAGCTGCCCGGTCTTGGCGTAGGCGCGGCCCTTGCGCAGCAGGCCGGCGTCGAGCGAGGTGTCCTCCATGGCCTGGATCCAGGCGCGGCCCCACCAGGAGGTGGCGAAGCGGGCGCCGGCGCGCTGGCGGGGGAAGGCGGGGAAGCCGCGGGCGGGGGTCATCGGGGCTCCAGGACGCTCATGCGGGACTTCAGGACGGTCAACGGGGGCTTCGACGCGAACCGGCCCCGGGGCGGCCGGCGAGGGATCGAGGCAGCGAGCCGGGCCGAGGGCGGTCGGCCGGGTCATCGGAGTTCGACCAGGGCGGCGAGTTCGGCGTCGGTCAGCTCGGTGAAGGCGGCCTCGCCGGAGGCGAGCACCGCCTCGGCGAGGGAGCGCTTGGCGGCCAGCATCGTGGCGATGCGGTCCTCGATGGTGCCCTCGGCGATGAGCCGGTGCACCTGGACGGGCCTGGTCTGGCCGATCCGGTACGCGCGGTCGGTCGCCTGGTCCTCGACGGCCGGGTTCCACCAGCGGTCGTAGTGGATGACGTGGTCGGCGCGGGTGAGGTTCAGGCCGGTGCCCGCGGCCTTGAGCGACAGCAGGAAGACGGGGGCCTCGCCGTCCTGGAAGCGCCGCACCATCTCCTCGCGGCGGGCGACCGGCGTGCCGCCGTGCAGGAGCTGGGTGGCGATCCCGCGCCCGGTGAGGTGCCTGTCAAGGAGGCGGGCCATGGCGACGTACTGGGTGAAGACGAGCACGGAGCCGTCCTCGGCGACGATGGTGTCGATCAGCTCGTCGAGCAGCTCCAGCTTGCCGGAGCGGCCGGGCAGGCGCGGGTCGCTCTCGTGCAGGTACTGGGCGGGGTGGTTGCAGATCTGCTTGAGCCCGGTGAGCAGCTTGACGATGAGCCCGCGCCTGGCCGTGCCGCGCGCGTCGGCGATCCGGCCCATGATCTCGCGGACGACGGCCTCGTACAGGCCGGCCTGCTCGGTGGTGAGCGGCACGGGGCGGTCGGTCTCGGTCTTGGGCGGCAGCTCGGGCGCGATGCCGGGGTCGCTCTTGCGGCGGCGCAGCAGGAACGGCCCGACCAGCCGCGACAGGCGTTCCGCCGCCTCGGTGTCGCCGGACTCGACCGGCCTGGCCCAGCGGGCGCGGAAGCGGGCGAGCGGTCCGAGCAGGCCGGGAGTGGTCCAGTCGAGGATGGCCCACAGCTCCGACAGATTGTTCTCGACGGGGGTGCCGGTCAGGGCGACGCGGGCGGCGGCGGGGATCTCGCGCAGCGCCTTGGCGGTGCCGGACGCGGGGTTCTTGACGTGCTGGGCCTCGTCGGCGACCACCATGCCCCAGGTGTGCGCGGCCAGGCGGTCGGCGTCGAGGCGCATGGTGGCGTACGTGGTGAGCACGAACCCCTCGTCGGCGAGCGTTCTGTTGCCTCCGTGGTAGCGGCGTACCGGGACGCCGGGCGCGAAGCGGGCGATCTCCCGCTCCCAGTTGCCCAGCAGCGAGGCCGGGCAGACGACCAGCGTCGGCCCGGCCGCATGGTGCAGGTGCAGGGCGATGAGCGTGACGGTCTTGCCGAGGCCCATGTCGTCGGCCAGGCAGGCGCCGAGACCGAGCGAGGTCATCCTGGCCAGCCAGCGCAGCCCGGAGAGCTGGTAGTCGCGCAGGGTGGCGGCCAGGCCGGGCGGCGGCGGCACGTCGGCGGGTTCGCCCAGGCGGCGGCGCAGCTCGTCGAGCCAGGCGGTGGGCTCGACGGGCACCTGCTCGCCCTCGGCCTCGACCGTTCCGGTGAGCGCGGCGGCGAGCGCTTCGATGCCGGTCAGCGGCTTGAGCTCGCGCTGCCGGGCCTTGCGCGCCAGGTCGGGGTCGATGAGCACCCACTGGTCGCGCAGCCGTACGACGGGGCGGTGCGCTTCGGCGAGCCGGTCCATCTCCTCGGCGGTCAGGCGCTGCCCGCCGAGCGCGAGCTGCCAGTCGAAGCTCGCCAGGTGGTTGCCGCCGAGGAAGGAGGGCAGGTCGGACGGCGCCGGGTCGCGGTCGCCGACGACGGCACGGGCGGTGAGGCCGCGGACGAGGGATCGCGGCCAGTGCACGTCCACGCCCGCGGCGGCCAGCCGGTCGGCGGCCCCGGCCAGCAGCTCCTCCACGTCGCCGTCGGACAGCGCGAGCTCGTCGGGCACGGCGCTGTCGAGCAGTTCCTGCAGGCGGGGCCAGGCGCGGGCGGCCCGGCGTACGGCGAGGGTGGCCTCGATCCTGGCGCGCGGGCCGAAGCCGGGGTCGCGGCCGCGCCACAGGTCGGCGGCGTCCACGACGAGCGCGGGGTCGGCGAGGCTGTGCAGCTGGGCGACGGCGCGGAGCTCGGCGCCGTCCTGATCGCCGGCCAGGTCGTCGGCCTCGATGCGCAGCGACAGCCGCAGGCCCGCGTCCAGCCCTGATGAGACCTCCTCGGCCCAGCCGCGCAGGTGGGGCACCTTGACGGGGTTCATGGCGGCGTAGGCGGTCTGTCCGGTGGCGCGTACGGCGCCGGGCGAGCGCGGCATGGCGTCGGCGACGGCGTCGAGGAAGGCCCGCAGCAGCGGCTCGGCGTCAGGCAGCAGCGCATCACCGGCGGCGTGCGGGGTGCCGTCCAGAGAGAGCGGTACGGCGCGGGCGGCGGCGGGCATGGCGGCGGCCAGCTCGCGTACGCGGCGGGCGTCGTCGGCGTCCAGCGGCCCGGCCCGCCAGGAGTCGTGCTCGCCGGGGGATACGCCGGGCAGGATGCGGCCCCGGGTGACGAGCTGCAGCGCGATGAGCGCGGCGGCGCCCCAGAAGCGCGCCGCTGGGTGAGCGTGGGGGTCTTTGCGGGCTCTGGCCAGGGCGGCGACGGCCTGCCCGACGGGCACGAACGTGGCGGGGACGGATCGGGTGGCCACGCCGCCGTCACGTTCTTCCGCTACGGTCAGCACACTGTCCCCCTCTGGGGTGAGGAAGGCGATGTGCCCGCTTCGTGGCGGGTCGCCGGGCTGGAAGACCGCAGGGTACCGGGCCAGATCCGTCTGAGAGCTCACGGCCGTACAGTGTACGGTACGTGGGGGGTGGGGTTTACCGCAGTAGCGAACGGGCATCGGCCTCATTCCGCACGCGTTCCGATCATCCATAGCCTGGATCGCATGACTGACTGGCTGGTAGGACTCATGGACCGCCTCGGAGCGCCCGGGGCGGGCCTCGCCGTCGCGCTGGAGAATCTCTTTCCGCCCCTGCCGAGCGAGGTGATCCTGCCGCTGTCGGGTTTCACCGCGAGCCAGGGCGAGATGCAGCTGCTCGACGTGATCATCTGGACCACCCTGGGCTCGGTGATCGGCGCGCTCGCGCTGTACGGCGTGGGAGCCCTGCTGGGCCGCGAGCGCACGCTGGCCATCGCAGCGAAGCTCCCCCTGGTCAAGACCTCCGACATCGAGAAGACCGAGGCGTTCTTCCAGCGGCACGGCCGCATGACCGTCTTCTTCGGCCGGATGATCCCCATTTTTCGCAGCCTGATCTCCATCCCGGCCGGTGTCGAGCGCATGCCGGTGCTCACGTTCACGCTGCTCACCGCGGCGGGCAGCCTCATCTGGAACACGATCTTCGTCATGGCCGGCTACGTGCTGGGGGAGAACTGGCACCTCGTCGAGACGTACGTCGGCATCGCCACCAACGTGGTGATCGCCATCGTGGTGGTGGCGATCCTGGTGTTCATCGGCGTCCGGCTGGCCGAGCGGCGCAAGGGCAGGCATGCGAGCCGTCGCTGAGGGCCTGCGGGTGACCGGCGCGGTCACGGCGGGCGGTCTGACCGCACTGTTCGAACTCCTCTTCCTCATCGTGGCGCTGCCGTTCCTGAGCCATCCGAACGTCCGCGCGACCGGCCGCCGCCTGGCCCGGCTGGAGGCGCGCCGCCTGCGCCTGCAGACCTCCGAGCTGGACGCGCTCGGCGACGAGCGCGGCGATCGCGCCCTGCGCTACCTGGCGGCGCGGCTGCCCATCGGGGTGCTCGGCGGCCTGGTGATCGCGCTGCTGGCGATCGGCGCGGTGATGGTGACACGGCTGCTGCTGGCCTGGAGCATGGGCGAGCCGTACGACGGCATGCGGCCGACGGCGCCGCTGGTGGCGTACCTGACGATCAGCGGGTTCGTCCTGCTGTTCCTGGACCTGTCGGGGGTGGCGGGCGTGCACGCGCTGGAACGCCGGCTGGCCGTCCGCATGCTCGGCCCGGACCCGACCGAGAAGCTGCGGCGCCGCATCGACGAGCTGGCCGAGAGCCGGGCCGGCATCGTCGCCGCGGTCGACTCCGAGCGGCGCCGCATCGAACGCGACCTGCACGACGGGCTGCAGCAACGCCTGGTAGCGCTGTCGATGCTCATCGGCCGCTCCCTGCGCGGCCGCCCCGAGCTGCTGCAGCAGGCACACCAGGAGGCGCAGCAGGCGCTGGCCGAGCTGCGCGAGGTGGCCTGGCGCGTCTACCCGAGCGGGCTGGACTCGCTCGGGCTCGGCGAGGCGCTCGCCGGGGTCGCGGAGCGCTCGAGCGTCCCGGTCACGGTAGATTGCCGGCTGCCCGAACGTCCCCCGATGGCGGTGGAGACGGCGGCGTACTTCGTGGTGTGCGAGGCGGTGACGAACGCCGCCAAGCACTCAGGGGCGGCGGCCATCACGGTCGAGGTGCACAAGGAGGGGGCGGCGGTGCTCGTACGCGTGCGTGACGACGGCGTCGGCGGCGCGCGGCCGTCGGGCGGCGGCCTGTCCGGGCTGGCCAGGCGGGTGGCGGCGCTGGACGGCCGGTTCGAGGTCGACAGCCCCGCGGGCGGCCCCACCACGGTCACGGCGGTGCTGCCGTGCGGGTGATCCTGGCCGAGGACTCCACGCTGCTGCGCGAGGGCCTGGTACGGCTGCTGCTGGAGGAGGGCCACGAGGTGCCGGCCGCCGTCAGCGACGGCGAGGCGCTCATCGAGGCCGTGGAGCGGCACGAGCCCGACATCGTGGTGGTCGACGTGCGCATGCCGCCCACCCACACCGACGAGGGCCTGCGGGCGGCGCTGGAGATCCGCAGGCGCCGGCCGCAGGTGAAGGTGCTGGTGCTGTCGCAGTACGTGGAGAAGCGCTACGCGACCGAGCTGATGAGCTCCGACGTCGAAGGGGTCGGCTACCTGCTGAAGGACCGCGTCGGCCAGGTCGGCGACTTCCTCGACGCCCTGGAGCGCGTGGGCGCGGGCGGCGCCGCCTTCGACCCCGAGGTGGTGCGCCAGCTGCTGGCCCGCACCACCCGGCGCGACCCGCTGGCGAAGCTGACCGCCCGCGAGCGCGAGGTGCTGGAGCTCATGGCCCAGGGCCTGACCAACGCCTCGATCGCCCAGGCGCTGCACATCTCGCAGAGCGCGGTGGAAAAGCACGTCAACTCGCTGTTCGACAAGCTCGACCTGTCGCACATCACCGGATACAGCCGGCGCGTGCTGGCGGTGCTCCACTTCCTGAAGTCCTGACCTGAGCCGTCACCCTCCCCGGCGCGCCCATCGGGCTGATGATCAAGGGCAGGCGCACGGCCGGCTCATCGACGTTGATCGAAAACGCCGGACGGGTGCCGGCGAACTGTCCGCGAAATGTCGGCATGGCCGGTTACCGTGCCCTGACATGGATCATGAGGACGAGATCAGGAAGCTGATCCGGCGGCGCGACGCCGAGCGGCTCGCCGAGCGTGTCATGGCGCTCGACGGGCCGTCACGCAGGCGGGTCGCGGCGATGCTGCCGGAGGTGCTGAAGGAGCTGCCGGCCGTCCACAGCGGGTGGGACTCCGGCGGCCTGGCCGGCTTCGGTCCCGTGCTGCGGGTGGCGGGCGCGGCCACCCTGGGCGGCGCGGCGGCCGTCGCGTCGTGGCTGTATCGGCGCTCGTTCGCGCCGCAGTGGGCCGGCCCCGACGACGACGTCGACCTCATCCTCGCCGTGCTCGCCGGCCGTCCCGCCGCCTGGCGGGCCGACCTGGCCGAACGGCTGGCGCGGCGGCTGCGCGCCGCCGACGACCGCGGCATGCGGCTGGCGCTGGAGCTGCTGCGCCAGACCGGCATCGAGCCGCCGCGCAACGACGCGCTGGTGGCCGGCTGGGCCGCGCAGCCGCCGGAGGGCCTGGCCGATGATCCGCTGCTCGGCCACCTGCTGCCCCGGCTGTTCGAGGCGCAGGGCGTGGGGCGGGTCCTGCAGTGGGACACCGACCCCGATCGGGGGTTGCTGGGCGCGCTGCTGCGGCTCGCCGGGAGCGGGCGGGTGCGGCGGGCCGATCTCCTCGACGGCTGCCTGCGGCGGTTCCTGCTCGGCGGCACCCCGGTCGAGCTGCGCTTCTTCGTACGCCTGCACGAAGCGCTCGACCCGCAGCCGGCCGAGGTCGAGCCCCGCGCCCGCGACTACCTGCCGCTGCTGCCCGCCGCCCCGGGCACGGTCGCCGAGGCGGCCGCCAAGCGGCTGCGCGGCTGCCCGGCGCTGACCGCCGGCGACCTGGCCGAGGCATGGGAGTCCTTACTGTTCCGCCCCGAGCGCAAGCTGGTGCGGGCCGGGCTGTCGTGGCTGCGTGCGGAGGTGCGCCGCGCGCCCGAGCTGGCGGTCGTGGCGGCGGCGCCGCTGGCCAGGGCGTTCGGGGCCGGCTTCGCCGAGCTGCAGGAGAAGGCGGCCGAGCTGGCGCTGGCCTGCGCGCCCGGCATGGACGAGCAGGGCCGCGAGACGATACGTCAGGCGATCGGACTGCTGCCGCCCGAGCCGGGCGCCCGGGTGGCGGACGCGTTCGGCGGCGGCACGGTCGCCGAGGCCGAGCCGGTCCACCTGCCGCCGCTGCCCGCCGCGCCCGAGCGCGCCCGGCCCTTCGAGCCGCCGCCCGCCGAACCCGGCGAGCTGGTGGAGCTGTGGTCGGACAGCCATCTGCACTCGTGGCAGACCTGGGAGCGGCTGCTGGCCGGGTTCGTCACGCTCGCCTACCACGACCGCGACGCGCTGGCGGCGGCGCTGGCCACGATCAGGACCCCCATGTGGAAGTCGGGTCCCCGGGCCGCCAACTGGACCTCCGTGGACCGCTGGTTCCAGGGCCTGGCCGACCACCTCACCGACCAGGCGCCTGACGCGCAGGTGTGGCGTACGGCGATGCCGGTGGCGGAGCTGCCCACCCCGCAGCTGCTGGTGCTGTACCGCGCGGCCGAGATCCTGCGCGCGCTGGAGGAGGGCACGCTGCCGCCGCTGCTGCTGGCCACGCCCACGCACGACACCGGGCACGTGGCCGCCGACGAGCTGGTGCGCCGCATGGAGGTGCTGGAGGCGGCGGGCGTCAAGCCGCTGGCCGCCGACCTGCAGCAAGCGCTGCTGCGGCTGCCGCCGGGCGAGCTTCCCGATGCCGGTCGCCTGACGTCGGCGGCGGGGCGCATCCTGGCCGGCTGGCGGCATCCTGAGCCCGAGCTGACGCTGCGGTGGTATAGCGGCAATCGGGATCTCGAGGTGAACGTCGACTGCTGCGGCCACGACCACCCCGTCGAGCTGATGACCTTCGTCCGCCGTCGCGTGCGCACGGGACTGCCGCTGGTGGACCTGATGTTCCGCCGGTTCGAGCACCACGTCCTGGCACATCACCTCGACTGGTGGCCCGCCATGCTGCCCTCACACCGCGAGGTGGCCGCGGCGCACCTCACCCGCGGCCTGCTGCGGGGCACGGACGAGTGGACGCTGTACGCGCAGTACGCGCGGTCGCTGGCGCGGGCCGAAGGGCCGGTGGGCGAGTCGTTCGCGGTGGTGCTTGCGCGGCTGCTGGGCGATGCCCGGCAGCGGCCGGAGGCGGTGGAGGTGCTGCTGGAGGTGGCCGCGCGCGGCGAGCTGCCGGCCGGGGAGCTCGGCAGGCAGGTCGGGCTCATGCTCAAGAGCCGCAAGGCGCGGATGGGCGACATGGTGGCCGCCTTGGGCGAGGCCGCCGAGCGCGGCGCGCACGCACAGGTGTGGTCGATCGCGGCGGCGGCGCTGCCCGTGCTGCTGCCCGCGCCGGGGCAGCGGCCGCGCAACGGGCTCGCCGGCTTCGTCGCGCTGGCCGCCAGGGTCGCCGGATGGTGCGGGGCGCGCGGGGAGATCCCGCAGGTGCGCGACCTGGCCTCCCGCAAGGGGAGCAGCGCGCTGCTGCGCGAGCTGCGCGGCCTGCACACCCTGTTGACCTCGCCCGGCGGGCACGGGAGCGCCGGGGCCGTCACCGATGCCGCGAAGGAAGGCCGAGCATGATGGGTCACCACAGGTCACAGCCGATGAAGGGCGAGGCACACGGCGTGCGCCTGCACATCGCCGACCTGGTGCGCGCCGCCGCCGGACCGGACGCCTCCCGCATGACCGTACGACGGGCCCAGGTGGGCGCGGTCGGGGAGACGACCGTCACGTGCGACGGCCGGCCGCTCGCGGTCGACGGCCTGGACGAGCCGTTCGAGCGGCTGCGCGAGATGTCGTACCGGGAGGGCGAGGGCACCTGGTTCACCTGCGAGCTGGAGCTGTCCGCCGACAGCCGCGGCTACGTCTGCCGCACCGACGGCGAGGAGATGCCGTTCGCGCAGGTCGATCCGCTGGGGGCGCTGGGGGAGATGACGGTGTTCCACCGGCACGAGCCGCCCGGCTGGCTGGTGGCGGCGCTGCCCACGGCCGCGCCGCTGAGCCCGCCCGCCTCGGTGGTGTCCAGCCGGCTCAGGCCGCCGGGCATCCCCCTCGCCGATTGGCGCACCGTCCTGACCCACCACCAGCCGCCGATCACCGGCGAGGTGTCCTACACCCCGGCCACGGGCATGACAGCCCGCGCCGTCCGGCTGGATGAGCAGGCCGAGCCGCCGCCCGGCCTGCGGTACCTCTACCTGGAGACACGGCCGGGCGATCCCGAGGAGGAGAGGCTCGTGGTGGTCGCCTTCGGCGATGAGTACTGGCTGGTCCGTCACCCGTTCGGGATCGCCGACGGAGCGCGGCTGGACCCCGACGAAGCCCTCGGCGAACCCGTGCGGTCGCTGACCCTCGACAAAGCGACGCTGCGGCTGGAGCTGCCGGCGTGGGCCGCCGACGACCTGCAGACCGAGACCGTCTTCGAGGTCGCCCTCGACCTGGACGCCGCCCAGATGGCCACGCTGCGGGCGGCCGTTCCGCAGGTGCTGAGCCAGGCCGCGGACCCGCCCGAGCTGATCGGGTTCTGACGTCAGCCCGCGGGGCGCAGCCCGGCGAACAGGTCGTCCTCCGGCAGCGTGACCTCCACGTGGCTGCGGGCCAGGTGGTAGTCCTCGGTGGGCCAGACCTCGCGTTCGACGTCGCGGTCGTGGAGCATGAACCCTCCTGCCGGATCGATCTGGGTGGCGTGCGCGAGCAGCGCCCGGTCCCGGGTGGCGAAGTGCTCGGCGCAGGGCACGCGGGTGGTGAACGCCGGCTCGGGCGCGTCGGCGGGGAACTCGGCCAGGACGCCCGCCATGGGGGAGTCGAGACCGCGTGCGGTCAGGGCGTCGTGCATGGTCTGGAACCACGCCTTGGACAGCGCGCCGTGGTAGTAGAGCTTGCTCGGCTGCCACGGCGCGCCCGCCTCGGGGTAGGAGGCGGCGTCGCCTGCCGCGTCGAAGGCGGCCACCGTCACCCGGTGGGTGTGCACGTGGTCGGGGTGCGGGTAGCCGCCGGTCTCGTCGTAGGTGATGATCACGTGCGGGCGGAAGGAGCGGATGAGCGCCACCAGCCGCCCGGCCGCCTGCTCGACGGGCGTGCGGGCGAAGCAGTCGTCGGGCAGCGGCTCGCCGGGGCCGGGCAGGCCGGAGTCGACGTAGCCGAGGAACCGCTGCCGCACGCCGAGGATCTCGCGGGCGGCGGCCATCTCGGCGCGCCGGATCTCAGGAAGGTTCTCCCGTACGCCGGGTTTGTCCATGGCAGGGTTGAGCACGTCGCCGACCCTGCCTGCCGGTGACGCCGGTGACCAGGACGGGTGCGGTGGATGCGGACACGACTCTCCTCTGCCGACCAAAAACGGCGGGGCCCGCCGTTTACCGAGGGGGTGATGACGCGATGCCCGAGCGCCAGCGCGCGGACGCCCGGCGCAACCATGCGCGGATCCTCGCCGTGGCCGAGCAGGAGGTCGCCGCCCACGGCGCGAACGCCTCGCTGGAGCAGATCGCCCGCGTCGCCGGGGTCGGCTCGGCCACCGTGCGCCGCCACTTCCCGACCCGCCGCGCCCTGCTGGAGGCGGTCTCCCACCGGCGCATCGACGCCCTGTGCGAGCGCGCCCGCGAGCTGGCCGGCAAGGACGACAGCCGGGCCGCCCTGCTGGAATGGCTGGGCGACCTGCTGGCCTACTGCGTGACCGCCCGGGGGCTCGCCAACGTCCTCACCTACGACGCCGAGACCGAGGCGGCGCACCAGAACGCCTGCTCAGTCCGCATAGTGGAGGCCGGCGACCCGCTCCTGCGCCGGGCCGTCGAGGACGGCGCGGTCTCCGGCGAGGTCACCGTCGCCGACCTGGTCACGCTGGTGGTCGGCATCGCGCTGGCCACCGAGCACCACCCCGACCCCAGGGGGCGGCCGAGCGCCTGTTCGCGCTGGCCGTGGCCGGGCTGAGCCCGCAGCGCTGACGCCGGGGAACGCTCAGGCGAAGCCGCCCGCGCGCGCCCCGATCCGGCGGTCAGCGGGCGAGCCGATGAGGGTGTCGCGCATCCTCATGGGAGATCTCCGATACGCGGCCGCGCGAGCGTCGCCGGCGGCGATGTCCGGTGAATGTCCTGCCGATGACCTGGGCGATCACGCAGGAACGGGTGAACAATCGATCGCGCCGGCGGCGATGAGTTCCGGGCCGATGCCCGGTCTGTAAGGACGAACCCGATCGCCCGTACGCGAGGAGAGCGCCGTGACCGTCACCTACACCTTCGACGTCTTCGCCAGCCTCGACGGCTTCGGCTCGGCGACCGGCGACTGGACGGGCTACTGGGGCAAGCAGGGCCCCGAGCTGCTTCAGCACCGGCTTGCCTGCTACAGCGAGGAGCAGCGCATGGTCTTCGGCGCCACCACGTTCCGCGACTTCGTGCGGATGCTGGCCGACGCCGGCGCGGAGGCGGACGTGCGCGACCCGTGGGTGACCCGCATGCGGAACCTGCCGGCCACCGTGATCTCCAACACGCTCACCGAGCCGCTCGACTGGCCGGGCGCGACCGTCGAGAGGGGCGATGCGGTGGAGGTGGTGGCGCGGCTGAAGGAGCAGTCGAAGGTGCCGCTGCGCTCGCACGGCAGCCTGGCGATGAACCGGGCCCTGATGGCGGCGGGCCTGGTGGACCGGGTGCAGGTGACGATCTTCCCGGTGATCACGGGACGTACGGGAGCGGCCCCGATCTTCAAGGGCGCGGCGGACTTCGATCTGGAGCTGCTGGAGAGCCGGACGCTCGACGGCCGTATCCAGGAGCTCGTCTACCGCCCCACGTTGCACTGACGGGCGGGCTCAGGCCAGGCTCTCGCCGCCGTCGACGGTGATGATCTGGCCGGTGACGTAGTTATTGGCCATGCAGAACAGCGCCGCGGCGGCGGCCTCCTGGGCCGTGCCGACGCGGCCGAGCGGGGCGTCTGCACCGGCGGCGGCGACGCCCTCGTCGGAGTCCAGGCCGGGCAGCGAGCGCAGCAGCGGGGTGTCGATGCGGCCGTAGCGAATGGTGTTGACGCGCACCCGCGAGGGGGCGAGCTCGACCGCCAGGGCCTTGGTGAGGATCTCCACGCTGCCCGCGGCCGTCAGCGGGGCGGACATGCCGGGCATGGGCCGCTCCACGAGGATGCCGGAGCTGAAGGTGAGCGAGCCGCCGGCCGGCAGGCGGGCGGCGGCGGCACGGGCGATGGCGAAGGGCCGCCACGCCGCCTGTGCGAGGGTCTCGCGGATGCTTTCAGAGGTCAGGTCTTTCAGCAGGCCGGCGCCGCCGATGCCGCCCGCGGTGGAGTAGACGTGCTGCACCTCGCCGGCCCGCTCGAACGCCTGGTCCAGCGTGCGCTCGTCGCCGGCATCGCCGGCCGCGGTGAGCACGTCGTCCTCGCCGCTCGGCGCGGCGGCGCGTACGTGGCCGGCGGCGGCCTTCAGCCGCTCGGGGTCGCGGCCGACCAGCACGACGCGGGCGCCGACCTGGCGCAGCAGGGTGCCGGCGGCCAGGCCGATGCCGGAGCTGCCGCCCAGCAGCAGCACGGTGGAGCCGGCCAGCGATGCGGGCAGCGGCGTGCGGACGGGAATGGGGGTGGTCATGAGGATGATGCCCCTTCGAAATAAACCAACTGGATGTTTTTGTCCTTGGGCCCGATCCTGCACGCCGGCGACGCCAGAGTCAACCGGATGGTTTAATTTGACGCATGGCCTACGACGCGGACGACACCAGACGACGCATCTTCGAGGCGGCGACGGCAGAGTTCGCCCGATACGGCCTGGCCGGCGCGCGGGTCGCCCGCATCGCCGAGGAGGCCCAGGCCAACAAGCAGGCCATCTACCTCTACTTCGGCAGCAAGGAGAAGCTGTTCGCCGCCGTCGTACGGGCCAAGCTCGAGGAGATCAGCTGCACGGTGACGATCGACCCGGACGCGATCGCCGAGTCGGTCGGGCAGATGTTCGACTGGTACCGGGAGCATCCCGAGCTGATCAGGCTGCTGCTGTGGGAGGCGCTGGAGGCCGGTGACTGCTTCATCGGCGAGGCCGAGCGGCGGGAGACCTTCCGCGACAAGGTGCGCTTGCTGACCGACAGCGGCATGGTGCCGGCCTCCGACCACCCCTCGTGCGTACGCGCCGGCCAGGACCTGCTGTTCACGCTCATGGGGCTCATCGCCTGGAACTTCGCCGTGCCCGGCATGTGCAGGGCCGTCCTGGACGAGGACGACGAGCAGGCCGCGTACGCGCGCCGCCGCCAGTACGTCATCGACACGGCCCGGCTCCTCACCACCGCCCGCCTGCGAACTCCTGACCGGCGCGAGAGTCAGGCGGCCGCCGGCGGGTAGGTGGCGGCTTCGTCCAGCTGAAGGGGAGTGCGCGAGGGTGAGACCCGTCTACACCGCCGTCGCCGGGCACGTGGCGGCGCCGCCCGAGCAGGTGTTCACGCTGATCACCGACTGGCCGCGGCATCAGGAGTGGATGTTCATGACCACCGCCCGGCGGGTGGGCGATGACGGCCTGGAGGCCTACACGGGGGCGCGGCCGTTCGGCTTCCTCGACACGATGACGATCACCCACTGGGAGCCGCCGTCGCTGCTGCGCGTCACCCACACCGGCCGCCTGGTGCGCGGGCGGGGCGCCATCCGCCTACGCGCCGTGCCCGGAGGCAGCCGGGTGGTGTGGGCCGAGGAGCTGTACCTGCCCCTGGGGGTGCTGGGGCAGGCGGCCTGGCCGCTGCTGCGGCCGCTGGTGACCGCCGTGGCGCGCCACTCGCTGCGCAAGCTGGCAGCCCTGGCCGCCACAGGCTGAACGCGGCACCGGCCGGGCGTTTCAAAAAGCCGCTCCGCCGGGCGCGAACGCCCATGACCGGCCGGCAGGCCGGCGTGGCAGGTTGGAGTCGTGATCAGCGATCTGCATCCCGGCTACCTGACGTGGGATGAGGTGGACCCCGCCCGCCATCCGTTCGATCCCTCCTCGGCCGCGCAGGTGGTGGCCTCACTCGGACCGGCTCGCCGCGTGCCCGGCCCGAACGCCGCAAGGCACGCGGACGACCTGTGGGCGGACGCCATGTCATACGCCCTCGCCGAGCACTACGGCCGCTGGGTGCTGGGCTGGCGATGGTCCCACGACGAAGGGGACTTCGACGGCGGCCCGGTCGGCGCCTGGTGCTGCCCGCGAGGCTCGATCGGCACGCCGGAGGAGACGATCGCCCGGGTCGCCGAGGCGTTGCGCGAGTGGCGGGCGTGGCTGGAGAGCCTGGCCGGCTGGTTCGAGGCGTACCCGCTGGATCCGGCCTCCATCGACGACCAGCGGATCCTGTGGGAGCGCGCCGCGCGCAACCTGATCTGGCAGGTCGTCGACCGCACCGGCGGCGGCAGCGGCTGGTACGGCCACTGCGGGCAGGTGCTGTCGTGGTTCCTGCAGCGCTGGCAGGTGCAGGCCGGCGTCGCGGAGACCCTGGTCGCCGAAGCGATCGGCGGGCGATTCCGCAGCTGGACCGGCCCCGATCTGGTGCTGGTCGACGACGTCGCCGAACGCCTCGCCCAGACCCTGCACTGGGACACCGCCCCGCCTCGCTCCGAACCCGACCACCTCGAACGCTGGCTGGAGATCCGCGCGTCCGTGCCCTGGCACGACGCCTCGGACGGCGGCGAAGGCGGCCCGGTGACCCCGTCCCGTGACGGCGCCGCGGACGACATCCGCCTCTTCGACGGCGCCATCGACCTCGCCCGCGCCGACGGCCTGCTGGCCGCCCTGGAGCTGGCCCGCGCGGACGCCACGCGCGGCGCCGACCTCACCTTTGAGCGGTTACAGTCCTGGCAGCAGCACGTCCTGGGCACGCCGCAGCCGCCGCCGTTCCGCCGCTCGCCGGCCTTCGCCAAAGGGGGCAGGGAGCGCTATGGCATCGCTCCCGGCACGCGTGCCCGGCTGGACGCCTGCCTGGCCGAGAGCGCGTACGACCGCGAGCGGCCGCTGTTCCTGACCGCCCGCGCGGCACGCGCCTACCTCGACGTGTGCTTCTTCCACCCCTTCGACGACGGCAACGCGCGCGCCGCGTTCCTCGCCCTCGTCTTCGTCCTGGCCCGCGAGGGCGTCGGGCTCGATAGGGTCGGCCTGCTCCGGCGCGTGAGCTTCCAGGCCGACGACCCTGAGGATCCGCTGACCCTCACCCGCTCCATCAACGTCCACCTGGCCTCGACCAGACGCGAAGCCTCCCGCTGACCTCGTCAGGTCCTCGCCGTGACGGCGTGGCGGGCGACGGCGGCGGCGAACGCCGAGATCACCGGGTGCGGGCGCCGCCCGTCGCCGGCCAGCTCCGGCTGGAACATCACGCCGACGAAGAACGGGTGGCCGGGCAGCTCGACCGCGCGGCCCGCGCCGACGTACGGCGCGCCGCCGCCGAGCCCGGCCACCTGCTGCGGCTGGCCGCCACCCCGCTGGCGATCAACGCCACCCTGGCAGGCCGCCTGGCCACCGCGCGGGAGCGTCTGCCCCGCCTGGATGTGCATCTGCGCACCTGCGGGCACCAGGAGGTGGCCGCCGCGGTCGCCGGCGGCGAGGCGGACCTGGCTCTGGCCGACGGCATCACCGCGCCCAGCGACCCGGTGCGCCTGCCCGAGACCGGCCCCATGACGGCCACCGGCGTCAGCGAGGAGGACCTGCTGGTCATGCTGCCGCCCGGCCACCCGCTGGCCCGCCGGACGGCGCTGCGCCTTGCCGACCTGATCGACGCACGCTGGCTGCAGAGCCCGCTGTGCCCGCTGGAGCGGCTGCGCGAGCTGGCCGGCGACGGCTTTCGCGCCGCCGTGGCCTATGACGGCGGCGACGTGCACACCGTGCTCACCCTGGTGGCCGCCGGGCACGGGCTGACCCTGCTGCCCGCCTCTGCCCGGCCGGCGGGGCCGTGCACGGGCGTGCGGCTGGCCGAGCCGCGCCTGGTGCACCGGGTGGAGCTGCTGCACGGCGCGCTGCCGCCCGGCCCGGCCGCCCAGGTGGCCGCGATGCTGGCGGGCGAGGACGCCTCTGAGGACGGCTCTTAGGCGTGCCAGTCGCCGGCGCCGCCGGGCACGGGCGCGCCCGGGTCGTACGGCTCGCGGGTGAAGATGAAGGTGTTGAGGTTGAGGTGGTCGGGCGCCACGCGCAGCGTCTCGCCGGCGTAGTAGCCGTCCAGGCCGAGCCAGGTGCCGTCGTCCTGCGGCACGAACCGTGAGGCCCGCCCGGCGCCGCCGACCGGCTCCAGCGACAGGCGGCGCTCGGGCAGCAGGCGCAGCACGTACGGCTTGGGGCCCCAGTGCCACAGCCCGGTGAGGGCGAGCAGCTCGGGGTCGGCGGGGACGGGCCGCCACTCGTCGGGCATGCGCGGCTCGAACTCGTGCAGGATGTCGAGCAGGTCGTCGGTGAGGGTGCCGCTCATGCCGGTGGTGGTGTTGGCCATGAACAGCACGCCGACGTCGTCGGCCGGGTCGGTCCACACGGTGGCCAGGAAGCCGGGCATGGAGCCGGTGTGGCCGGACAGGCGGCGGCCGCGCGAGCGCGACAGCTGCAGGCCGAGCCCGAAGCCGGAGGTCCAGGTGTCGCCGTCGTCGACGCCGGCCGGCTCGCGCATCTCGGCCAGGGTGTCCTGCGACAGCACGCCGCCGGTGTGGCCGCACAGGAAGGCGGCCCAGCGGGCCAGGTCGTGCGGGGTGGACCACAGCTGCCCGGCCGGGCCCATGGCGTCGGCGTCGTGCTCGGGCTCGGCCAGCACCACGTCGGCGAAGGGATGCACCGCATAGCCGGTGGCGTGCGGCGGGCGGGGGCGCGCGGTGGTGTCGTGCATGCCGAGCGGGTCGAGCACCTCGGCGCGCAGCGCCTTGAGCCAGGTCGTGCCGCGCAGGCGGCCCACCAGCTCGCCGAGCAGCGCGAACCCGACGTTGGAGTAGTGGAAGCGGCGGCCCGGCCGGTGCTTGAGCTCCTTGTCGTCGAGCCGGTCGATCAGGTCGTGGACGGGGATGCCCGGGGTGCGCTCCCACCATTCGGTGGGCGGCTCGGCGGTCAGGCCCGCGGTGTGCGACATCAGCTGGGCGATGGTGAGGTGGCCGACCTTGGTGCCGGGCAGGTGCCGCTCGAGGGGGTCGTTGAGGTCGAGCAGGCCCTCATCGCGCAGCCGCATGACGACGACGGCGACCATGCTCTTGGTGATCGACCCGATTCGGTATTGGGTGGCCGGCGTCGGCTCGTGGTCGCCGACGCGGCCTCTGCCGCCGAACCACGCCGTCCGCCCGTCGCGGACGATCGCCGCCGTCAGCGACGGCATCCTGCATTCGGCCTGCTCGACGGCCAGCCTGCGCAGCAGGGCGCGGGCCGTCGTCTGTCCCACCTGACTCATGAGCCACAAGGGTAGTCGCTGATCGCGCGCTCAGCGGGAGGGAGCGCGATCGAAGGTGTCGAGGATGAGGCGGACGACGCCGGCCTGCGCGCCCTCGTCAACGGCCTGTTCCCCGCCTCGGCGCATGAAGCGAGCGCGCCGCCCCCGGCCGGGAAGCGGCGCGCCGCATCAGGTGCCGATCAGGGGCCGCAGGCGGCGGCCGGACGAGCCCGTCCCCGCCGCGGCGATCACTCTCGTCGGCCCGTTCCTCTACTCTTGCCACCGACAAGCAGGCGGAGGAGGGTTGGCGCGTGAAGCCTGGCGACAACGGGCCGGTCGGTGCGACGCTGGAGGCGGTCCTCGAACGCATCACCTACGCCAACGAGGAGACCGGCTACACCATCGCCCGGGTCGCCACCGACCGCACCGGCCCCGACCTGCTGACCGTCGTCGGCCCGCTGCTCGGCGCGCAGGTCGGCGAGTCGCTGCGGCTGCGCGGACGCTGGACCTCCCACCCCCGCTACGGCCGCCAGTTCGAGGTGTGGTCCTACACCACCGTCCTGCCGGCCACCGTGCAGGGCATCCGCCGCTACCTCGGCTCCGGGTTGATCAAGGGCATCGGCCCCAAGATGGCCGAGCGCATCGTCGACCACTTCGGCACCGACACCCTCGACATCATCGAGCAGCATCCCGAACGCCTGATCGAGGTGCCCGGCCTCGGCCCCAAGCGCACCAAGATGATCGCCGCCGCCTGGGAGGAACAGAAGATCATCAAAGAGGTGATGATCTTCCTGCAGGGGGTCGGCGTGTCCACCTCCATCGCGGTGCGCATCTTCAAGCAGTACGGCGAAGGCTCCATCAACGTCGTGCGCACCCAGCCGTACAAGCTGGCCGACGACGTGTGGGGCATCGGCTTCAAGACCGCCGACACCATCGCCCAGGCCGTCGGCATCCCCCACGACAGCCCCGAACGCGTCAAGGCCGGGCTGCGCTACACCCTGTCGCAGGCCGCCGACGACGGCCACTGCTACCTGCCCGCCCCCAACCTCGTCGCCGACGCCGTCAAGATCCTCGACGTGCCGCCCGACCTCGTCACCGCCTGCCTGGAGGAGCTGGTGGCCGACGAGGGCGTCATCCGCGAGGAGGTCCCCGCGGGCGACAACCACGTCCCGGCCGTCTACCTGCCGCCCTTCCAGCGCGCCGAAGCCTCCCTGGCGGCGAGCCTGCTCGGCCTGCTGCACAACAGCCACGACCGGCTCAAGAGCTTCACCGACGTCGACTGGGAGCGCGCCGAGCGCTGGCTGCACGGCCAGACCGGCGCCGAGCTGGCCCCCGAGCAGCGCCAGGCCGTCCGCCTGGCGCTGACGCACAAGGTCGCCGTGCTGACCGGCGGCCCCGGCTGCGGCAAGAGCTTCACTGTACGCTCGATCGTGCTGCTGGCCCGCGCCAAACGCGCCAAGGTCATCCTGGCCGCCCCCACCGGCCGGGCCGCCAAGCGCCTGGCCGAGCTGACCGGGCACGAGGCCACCACCGTCCACCGGCTGCTGCAGCTGCGCCCCGGCGGCGATCCCACCTTCGACCGCGACAACCCCCTCGACGCCGACCTGGTCGTGGTGGACGAGGCGTCGATGCTGGACCTGCTGCTGGCCAACAAGCTCGTCAAGGCCGTCGCGCCCGGCGCGCACCTGCTGTTCGTCGGCGATGTCGACCAGCTGCCGTCGGTCGGCGCCGGCGAAGTGCTCAAAGACCTGCTGGCCGCCCCCGGCATCCCGCGCGTGCGCCTGACGCAGATCTTCCGCCAGGCCCAGGAGTCCGGCGTCGTCGTCAACGCCCACCGCGTCAACACCGGCCGCCACCCCGTCCTGGAGGGCATGAAGGACTTCTTCCTGTTCCCCTGCGAGGAGCCGGAGGAGATCGCCGCCCTCACCGTCGACGTCGTCGCCCGCCGCATCCCGCGCCGCTTCGGCCTGGACCCCCGCCGCGACGTGCAGGTCCTGGCGCCCATGCACCGCGGCGCCGCCGGCGCGGGCAACCTCAACGCCGCCCTGCAGGAGGCGCTGACCCCGGCACGGGAGAACATGCCCGAACGCCGCTACGGCGGCCGCGTCTTCCGCATCGGCGACAAGGTCACCCAGCTGCGCAACAACTACGACAAGGGCGCGGCGGGGGTGTTCAACGGCACGGTCGGCATCGTCACCGACATCCGCCCCGACGAGCACAAGCTCACCGTCCTCACCGACGAGGACGAGTCCGTCGACTACGCCTTCGACGAGCTCGACGAGCTCGCCCACGCCTACGCCGTCTCCATCCACCGCTCCCAGGGCAGCGAATACCCCGCCGTGGTGATCCCGCTGGCCACCAGCGCCTGGATGATGCTGCAGCGCAACCTCCTCTACACCGCCATCACCCGCGCCAAGAAGCTCGTCGTCATCGTCGGCTCGCGCCGGGCGCTGGCCCAGGCCGTCCGCACCAAAGGGGCCGGTCGCCGCCACACCGGGCTCACCCACCGCCTGGCCGCCCCCCACAAGTAATGGAAATGTGATCGAACTCTCCCAAACGATTCGGCGTCTTATATGCGTAAGCATTAGGGTTCTTGACGTGCCCTTGAGGGCACCGTTGGGGAGAGGAAGACGTTGAACGCAGTGACCGTCCACAGGAGACCCGCCGCCCTCGCACTGCTGGCCGCGGCCGCCCTGACGACGTCCTGCTCAGGCGGCTCCGCCAGCCCGCCTCCCGACGCCCCCGACGCCACCATCGTCGCCACCCCGCAGGCGCCCACCGTCGCCATCACCCCGGCCGAAGGCACCAGCAAGGTCCACCCCGACAAAAAGGTCGTGGTGACCGCCGCAGGCGGCGCCCTGGACAACGTCACGGTCGAGGCCGAAGGCGAGCAGCTGTCGGGCAAGTTCAACGCCGACAAGACCCGGTGGATCTCCAAGACGCCGCTGAAGCCGTCCACCCGCTACCGCGTCTCGGCCACCGCCGGCGCCACCACCGCCACCAGCACGTTCACCACCGCCAAGCCCGAACGCGCCCTGCAGGTGGCCGACGTGACGCCCAACCGCAAGGGCGAGAAGATCGGCGTCGGCGCCCCCATCATCGTCACCTTCAACCAGCCCGTCACCTACAAGGCCCGCATCGAGCGCGCCCTGAAGGTCGAGGCGGAAAAGCCCGTGCCGGGCGCCTGGCGCTGGATCAACGACAAGGTCGTCATCTACCGCACCGCCAAATACTGGCCCGCCCACCAGACGGTCACCTTCAACGCCGACATCACCGGCATCAAGGCCGGCAAGGGCCTCTACGGCGTCAAGGACTACACCGCCGACCTGCAGATCGGCGCGCGGCAGATCAGCAAGGTCGACGTCCGCAAGCACATGATGTACGTCTACCGCGACGGCAAGCGCGTGCAGACCATGCGCATCAGCGCCGGCAAGGGCACCACCCGCGAGTACACCACCACCTCCGGCGTGCACCTGACCATGGAACGCGGCAACCCCGTGCGCATGATCTCCCCGGGCCGCAAGAAGGGCGACCCGGAGTACTACGACGTGATGATCAACCACGCGGTGCGGATCTCCAACTCCGGCGAGTACGTCCACGCCAAGGACAACGTCTGGGCCCAGGGCCGGCAGAACGTCAGCCACGGCTGCATCAACGCCCGCCCCGACCAGGCCAAGTGGTTCTACGACACCATGCAGCGCGGCGACGTCGTCGAGATCACCGGCACCGACCGCGAGCTGGAGTGGAACAACGGCTGGGGCTTCTGGCAGATGCCGTTCTCCCAGTGGAAGAAAGGCAGCGCCCTGACGGACGCCACGCCCTGACGAGGAAAGACACCGCACAGTGATTCACATCCGCCCCGCCGGCCCGGAGGACGTGCCCGTCACCCTGGCCATGTTCGACAGCGCCGTGGCCTGGCTGACCGCCCAGGGCCGCACCGGCCAGTGGGGCACCCGCCCCTTCACCGGGGACGCCCGCCGCACCGAACAGGTCGCCGGCTGGCAGCGCGGCGGCGGCATGCACATCGCCGAACGCGACGGCGAGCCCGCCGGCGCGATCTCCATCGGGCCCGCCCACGACTACGTCACCCCCGCCACCGAGCCCGAACTGTACGTCCAGGCGCTGGTGACCGACCGCCGCCACGCCGGCCACGGCGTCGGCCGCGCCCTGCTCGACTGGGCCGCAGGCCAAGCCCGCGAGCGCGGCCTGGGCCTGCTGCGCGTCGACTGCTACGCCGGCGGCGACGGCCGGCTGGTCGCCTTCTACGAAAGCTGCGGCTTCACCCGCGTGGCCCCGTTCACCGTGGGGGAGTGGCCCGGCATGCTGCTGCAGCGCCGCATCGATCCGGCCGCCGCCTGACGCCTCCAGCCGCGGCCGGGCCCCACGCCCGCCGGTCAGGGCGCGACGTCCACCACGACCTTGCCGACCGCGCCGCCCTCCACCGCCCGATGGGCATCGGCGGTGCGCTCCAGCGGGAAACGGATCAGCGGCAGCCCGTGCTCCTCACCGACCGGCATCGCCCCGTCCGCCACCGCCGCGGCCACATCCTCGGCACCCGCCAGCAGCGCCTCCTCGCCGACGGTGTAGAGCACCAGGAACTGAAAGCGGGTGTTGAGCATCATGTTCTGCCGCACGTCCAGCCCCACCGGCTTGCCGCCGTCGTTGGCGTAGGTGGAGATGACGCCCCCGGTGCGCAGCACCGCCAGATCCAGCTCCAGGTTCGCCCCCAGCGCCACCTCGGCGATGATGTCCACCCCGTCGGGCGCGATCGCGCGGATCTCACCCGCCGGATCGCCCTGCCGGTAGTTGATGACGTGGTGGGCGCCGGCGGCGGTGGCCAGGCGCGCCTTCTCCGGCCCGCTGACCGTGCTGATCACGGTCGCCCCGGCCCAGCGGGCGAGCTGGATGGCGGCATGCCCGACCGCGCCCGCCCCGCCGGCGGCCAGCACCACCTTGCCCTCCAGCGCGCCGGGCCGCAGCCGGCGCGGCCCGTCCTCGGCGACCGTCAGCGCCCGGTGCGCGGTCAGCGCCGGCACCCCCAGCGCGGCGCCGACGTCGAAACTCACCCCATCGGGCAGCGGCACCGCCTGGTCGGCGGAGACGACGGTGTACTCGGCCGCGGTGCCGGTCGCGCGGCCCAGCGTCGCCATGTACAGCCACACCCGCTGGCCGATCCTGCCCGCATCGACGCCCTCGCCGACGGCGTCGATCACCCCGGCGCCGTCCAGGTGCGGCGTCACCTCAGGGAAGATCTTGGGATTGGTGGCGCCGGAACGGGTCTTCCAGTCCGTCGGGTTGACCCCGGACACGGCGACGCGCACCCGTACCTCGCCGGGCCCCGGCTCGGGCGTGTCACGCTCGACGAGCTCCAGCACATCGGGATCGCCAGTGGTGCGGTAAACGATAGCTCTCATTTCGATCCGCCGTCCCTTGCCTGTCATGGGTATCCGATCACATTACTGCGGCATCGATCGCCTGCCCGGTGCGGGCCGTCAGCCGATGAGCACCTGCGCCCCGCACGCCGCCAGCACCGTCCGCGCGCGGGCCGCCAGCCGGCGGAACCCGCACGCCGAGGCGATCGCCGCGGCCTGCTTGGCCAGGCCGCGCGCCGCCTGGGCGTCCCCGCCCTCCAGCCGGGCCGCCGCCAGACCGGCCAGCGCCCGCGCCTCCGCGAACGGGTACGTCGCATGCGCGATCGACAGGCACCGCTCGTACCATCCGGCCGCCGTCTCGGCCTCGCCCAGCGCCAGGTACGCCTTGGCCACGGTGGCCGCGGTCTGCGCGGTGGCCTTCCTGCCGTGGACCGCGATCGCCATCTCATGGGCCCGCCGCGCCACCTTCAGCCCGGTGGCCGCCTGGCCGCGCTGCAGGTGCCACAACGCCGGCTCATCCAGCGTCGACAGCTCACCGCGCATGTTCGCCGCCCTGCGGTAGGCCGCCGGCGCCTCATCCAGCAAGGCATAGGCCCGCTCCTGTTCGCCGAGACGGCGCAGGGCGCTGGCCAGGTTGCCCTGGTTGGCCAGCGCCGAGGTCCAGTGACGCTAGGCACCCCCGCTGGCGCGGCGCTGTCCGTACCGGCGCCCGTACCGCCCCTACCGCCAGGCGCGAGACCGTGACGGTGAACGGCCTGCCGGCCGCGCGGATAACGTTCCGCGAACGTTCATGGTGAAGTCACTGGTCAGACCTACCGCAAGCTGACTCGGCTGGGCAGAATCCAGCAAGCACAAATGTGAACCACCGATGAACGAAAGCAGGACGGCACGACGATGGAAGCGCGCGCTAGCAGCCAACGGGGACCGACGGGCGAGCGCCGGTTAGCACTGCTCTATCTCGCGCCCTCCCTCATCATCTTCGCGATCTTCGTCTTCTATCCGCTGGGCAGGACCTTCTACCTGTCCACCATGGGGACCGACATCATCGGCCGGGCCAACATGTTCGTCGGCCTCGACAACTTCACGGCCATGTTCGCCGATGCCACCTTCTTCAAAGCCCTCGGCACCACGGCGCTGTTCGTACTGTTCACCGTCGTGCCCGGCATCCTCGGCGCGCTGGTGATCGTGCTGCTGCTGGAGTCGCGCATCAGCGGGCAGCGCATGTTCCGCACCGTCTTCGCGCTGCCGTTCGCCTTCTCCGTGGCGACCGCATCAGTGATCTTCGCGCTGATCTACAACCCCGCCGTCGGCATGGCCAACGGCATCCTCAGCCACTTCGGAATCGAGCGGATCGGCTGGCTCACCGAACCCGACCTGGCCCTCATCTCCGTCTCGATCACCACCGTCTGGATGACGCTCGGCTACAACGTCCTGGTCCTGTCGGCCGGCATCGGCACCATCCCCACCGAAGTGGTCGAGGCGGCCAGGCTGGACGGCGCCACCGGATGGCGGCTGCACTACCGCATCACCATCCCCATGCTCTCGCCGCAGCTGTTCTTCCTCATCGTGATCTCCACGATCCACGCGCTGCAGAGCTTCGGCCAGATCCACATCCTCACCAAGGGCGGCCCCGACGGCGCGACCTCCACGCTCGTCTACTGGATCTACGAAAAGGCCTTCAGCTACGGCTCCTCCGACTTCGGCACGGCCAGCGCCGCGGCGATCGTGCTGCTGGTCATCGTGCTGATCTGCACGGGCATCCAGTTCGGCGTGCTGGAAAGGAAAGTCCACTACCGATGAGCCGCACCCCCACCTCCACCTCCTCGTCGCTTGCGAGCAAGCTGGTCGTCTACCTGGTGCTCATCGTCTGCGCCCTGCCGGTGGTCTTCCCGCTGTACTACGCGGTCGTCGGCGGCATCATGACCCCGAGCGACCTGGCCAGCTACCCGCCCAAGCTGCTGCCCACCGCCATCGACCTGGGCAACTTCACCTCGGCGCTGGACACGATCCCGCTGGCCCGCCAGTACCTCAACTCCGCCATCCAGACCGGCATCGTCACCATCTCCCAGCTGATCACCAGCGTGCTGGCCGCCTACGCCTTCGCGTTCTTGCGCATGTGGGCCAAAACCGCGATGTTCGCGCTGTTCATGGTGACCCTCATGGTGCCGTGGGAGGCGATCATCCTCCCCAACTACCTGCTCATCTCCGACCTCGGCCTGACCAAGGGACCGCTGACCTACCTCGGGTTGACCCTGCCGTTCCTCGCACACGCCTTCGGCACCTTCCTGCTGCGCCAGTCGTTCCTGCAGTTCCCCCTCGAAGTCCGCGACGCCGCCGTCATGGACGGCTGCGGCCACCTGCGCTTTCTGTGGCGCATCCTCATCCCGCTGTCGAAACCGGCCATCGCCGCCGTCGGCGTGTACGTGTTCATGACCACCTGGAACCAGTACTTCTGGCCGCTGATCCTCGGCAACGACGACCGCTACAAGACCCTGCAGATCGGCGTGTCGATGCTGAACGACGCCGAGTCCTCCAGCCCCACGCTGATCCTGGCCGGCGTCACCCTCGCTCTCCTTCCCACCCTCGCACTCGTGATCTTCGGGCAGCGCTTCATCATCCGCGGGCTCACCGCGGGCGCCGTGAAGTGATCGTGAATCAGAAACGGAGTTCCCTCATGGCACGACCCCGATTCCGCCGCACCCGCGGCGCCCTGGCCGTCGCGGCCGCCCTCAGCCTCGCCCTGACCGGCTGCGGCGGCGACAGCGGCTCAGACGAAGGCGGCGAGGCCGCCACCGCTCCAGGACCTGACGCGATCACCGAACCGATCGAGATCGAGTTCTGGCACTCGATGAAGGAGAAGAACGAACTGGCCATCAAGGCCATGGTGGACGACTTCAAGAAGGCCAACCCCAAGATCACCGTCAAGCCGGTGTTCAAAGGCGACTACGACCAGATGATCGTCGCCTACAAGCAGGCCGTCCAGCAGGGCGCCACCCCGCCGCTGGTGCAGATCTACGACATCGGCTCGCGCTTCATGTACGACGCCCAGCAGGTCGTACCGATGTACAAGTTCATCGAGGCCGACAAGTTCGACCAGAACGCCAACATCGAGCCCAACATCGCCAGCTACTACAGCATCAAGGGCAAACTCTGGTCGATGCCGTTCAACTCCTCGGCCCCGCTGCTCTACATGAACGCCGACGCCGTCCGCAAGGCCGGCCTCGACCCCGACAAGCCGCCGGCCACCCTCGACGAGATCGCCGAATGGGCCAAGAAGCTCACCATCAAAGAAGGCGGCACCGTCAAGCAGTACGGCTTCAACGCCGCCCTGTACGGCTGGTTCGTCGAGCAGCTCATGGCCCAGGACAACACCGAATACTGCGACAACGGCAACGGCCGCAACGGCCTTGCCACCAAGGTGAACTTCGGCACCGGCGCCGGCGTCAAGTTCGCCCAATGGCTCGGCGACCTGGTCAAACAGGGCTACGCCACCAACACCGGCCGCCCCACCGACCAGGCCCAGAACGCCTTCAAGACCGGCACCGTCGCCCTGCACCTGGAGTCCACCAGCGCGCTCGGCGGCTACACCGAGGCCGCCAAGGGCAAGTTCGAGCTGAAGACCGCGCCGTTCCCCAAGCCGTCGGCCGACTCCAGCGGCGGCACCATCATCGGCGGCGCCTCCCTGTGGATCAACGCCGTCGGCCACACCGACGCCGAAAAGCGCGCCGCCTGGGAGTTCGTGAAGTTCGCCAACACCCCTGAGCAGCAGGGCAAGTGGCACGCCGCCACCGGCTACGTGCCGGTCAACCCGCAGGCCACCTCCAACGACGACCCCAACTTCCAGGTCGCGGTCACCCAGCTGCGCGCCCAAAAGCCGTCGCCGGCCACCTCCGGCTGCCTGCTCGGCATCATGCCCGAGGCCAGGAAGGCGGCCGAGGTCGGCCTGGAGCAGGCCGTCCCCGCCGGCGCTGGCCAGGAGCCGAAGACCTCGGCCGAGCAGGCCATGCAGGCCGCCGCCGACAGCCTGCAGCAGGCCATCCAGAAGTACAACGCCAACGTCGGCCAGTAACCCCCCTCTGTGACCGGTCCGGCCGCCCCCTCGCGGGGCGGCCGGACCGGCGCCTTCGCCGGTGTCAGCGGCTCCACATCACCTGGAGGACCGGCTCAGCGCGGCACCGCCTGCAGATACGCCAGCACCGCCATCACCCGCCGATTGTGATCATCCGAGGGCGGCAGGCCGAGCTTGGCGAAAATGTTGTTGGTGTGCTTGCCCACCGCCTTGTCACTCACCCCCAGCCGGGCGGCGATCGCCAGATTCGACAACCCCTCGGCCATCAACGCCAGCACCTCACGCTCGCGCGGCGTCAAAGCGGTCAACGGCCCCTGCCGGTCCCGCCGGGTCAGCAACTGCGACACCACCTCCGGATCCATCGCCGTGCCACCGGCGGCGACCTGACGTACCGCATCGACGAACCGCTCCACATCACCCACCCGGTCCTTCAGCAGGTACCCCACCCCACCGCCACGATCCGCCAGCAGCTCACGCGCATACAGCTGCTCGACGTACTGCGACAGGATCAGCACCGGCAGCCCCGGCACCCGCCGGCGCGCCTCCAGCGCCGCCCGCAGCCCCTCATCGGTGAAACCCGGCGGCAACCGCACATCGATCACCGCCACATCGGGCCGGTGCCGCAGCAGCGCCGCCAGCAGCATCGGCTCGTTGTCCACCGCCTCGGCCACAGTGAACCCGTGGGCCGACAACAACCGCACCAGCCCATCGCGCAGCAGCGCGAGATCCTCGGCTATGACAACACGCACGGAACCTCCATCGTCAGCACCGTCGGCCCGCCCTCAGGACTGCTCACCACAAGCGAACCATCGAAGACCGACAGACGATCGGCGATGCCGCGCACCCCGCCACCCGCATCACGCCGCACCCCGCCACGCCCGTCGTCGCCCACCACCAGCCGCAGCACCCCGCCGCCATAGCGCAGACGCACCCACGCACGGGAGGCACCGCTGTGCTTGGCCACGTTCGTCAGCGCCTCGGCCGCGGCGAAGTACACCGCCGACTCCACCGGCGGCTGCGGACGGCCGGGCAGATCGATGTCCACCTCCACCGGCATCGGACACAACAACGCCGACGCCTCGATCGCCCCGGCCAGCCCGCGATCGGCCAGCACCGGCGGATGGATACCGCGCACCAGATCGCGCAGTTCCGCCAGCGCCTCACCGGCCACCTCACGCGCCTCATCGATCATCGCCCGCACCTCCTCCACATCACGTGCGCCGCGCGCCAACCCGAGCTGCATGCGGATCGCCACCAGCTTGGCCTGCGCACCGTCATGCAGATCACGCTCGATACGGCGCAACTCGGCCGCACGCGCGTCCACCACCGCCGCCCTCGAGGCGGCCAGCTCCCTGATCCGCTCCCGCGGCCCCAAGCCCGCCAGCAGGTACCGCACCGGCAGCGCCTGACCGCGCCGCAACACCGGAACCGCCAGCACGACCACCACCGCGATCGCCACGGTCGCCACGCTCAACGCGAAGGTGTTCCACACGCTCGTCTCGGCCGGCCGCATCCGCAGGAACACATAATCCAGCGCCGCCACCATCGCCCACAGCACCACCACGAAGCAGGCCCGGCGACGGCGTGCACCACCAGCCACACCAGCTCCCGCCGGCCGCTCACCCTCCTGGCCGCGCCGAGGACCCGCTCCGCCTGGAAACCGGCAAGATCCCCGGCGACCCGCCGCACGCGCTCGAACGGCCCCCGCACGCCCACCGGCACCAGCACCGCGCACACCGCCAGCCCGGCCACGAGCAGCAGCGCCGCCAGGCCGGTGACGACGTTGAGCACCAGCTCGCCCACCCCGCGCAGCGCCGCCGCCCCCCAGACTCTCACTCTCACACCAGGCAGTCTGCCGTGCCGGCGCACATGAGACGGTAGGCCTGGCCCCACCCCCGGCGGGAGCGTTTCCCCCACCCACGCGGTGGGCCCGCCCCCATGGAGACCACCGCGCCCGGCCGCCAGGCTGTCCGACTGTGATCGACGTACAAGACCTGACCATCCGCTACGGCCGCACCCGCGCCGTGGACCACCTCACCTTCACCGTCAAACCAGGCCTGGTCACCGGCTTCCTCGGCCCGAACGGCGCCGGCAAATCCACGACCATGCGCGCCATCCTCGGCCTGCACACCCCCGCCGCCGGGCAGGCGCTCATCGACGGCCGCCCCTACACCGCACTGCGCCGCCCCCTGCACACCATGGGCGCACTGCTGGACGCCGCAGCCGTCCACGGCGGCCGCACCGCCCGCGCCCACCTGACCTGGCTGGCCCGCAGCAACCACATCCCCCTCCGCCGGGTGGAAGAGGTGCTCGATGAGGCGGGCCTGCACCAGGCCGCCGACCGGCGCATCGCCACCTACTCCCTGGGCATGCGCCAGCGGCTCGGCATCGCCGCCGCGCTGCTCGGCGACCCGCAGGCGCTGATGTTCGACGAACCGCTCAACGGGCTCGACGTCGAAGGCATCCGCTGGATCCGCGACCTGCTGCGCCGCCTGGCCGACCAGGGCCGGACCGTGCTGCTGTCCAGCCACCTGATGAACGAGCTGGCACTGACCGCCGACCACGTCATCGTCATCGCAGGCGGCCGCCTGATCGCCGACACCCCGGTGGACGCGCTCGCCGCCCGCTTCCACCGCGACGTGCTCGTCCGCGCCGCCCACCCCGACCGCCTCGCCGAGGTCCTGCGCGCCCACGGCGCCACCGTCACCCCCGGCCCCGGCGAGCTGTCCGTACACGGCCTGGCACCGCAGACGATCGGCGAGCTCGCACTCACGGCCCAGATCCCCCTGCGCGAGCTGACCCCGCGCACCGCCACCCTGGAGGAAGCGTTCCTGGAACTCACCGACGACCACCCACAGGAGGCCCGGCGATGACACACGCATGGGACGCCATCGCCGCCGAATGGCTCAAGCTCCGCACGTTGCGCTCCAACGCCCTCCTGCTCGCCTGCACCCTGCTCGCCGTCCTGGCCTGCGCCGCCGTGGCGTACCTCATCGGACGCGGCTTCGACACCCAGACGTTCGAAGAACGCCTGCGCTTCACCGGCAACGGCACCGGCCTCGGCCCCGGGCTGCCCATCGCGCACTTCGTGCTCGGCACGTTCGGCGCGCTCACCATCACCTCCGAATACGCCACCGGCATGATCCACACCAGCCTCATGGCGGTACCGCAGCGGCAGCTGCTCCTGGCGGCCAAGATCCCCGGCCTGGCCGCCGTCACCCTCCCCGCCGGGCAACTCCTGGCCTTCGCCATGCACCTGACCGCACAAAGCGTGCTGGGGGAGCGGGCCGGGCAGATCCTGCTCGACGGGCAGAGCCTCGGCATCCCGCTCACCGACCCCGGGGCGCTCACCACGCTCGTGGCCGCCGGACTGTCGATGACCGCCGCGGCGCTGGCCGGGCTGGGAGTGGGCGCGACACTGCGATCCACGCCGGGCAGCCTGGTCGCCCTCGCCCTGCTCTTCGTCGTGCTGCCCGTCGCCGTCCAAGCACTGCCCGCCCCGCTGCGGGCCCAGGTGAGCGCGTACACGCTCGCCGCCCTACCGGAGGAGATCGCCGGAACCGGCGGCCTGCTGCCCCCACCGGCGGCCGCCGCCCTGCTCGCCGCCTACCCGCTCCTCGCGCTGACCGCCGGGGCCACCGCCATCGCGCTCAAACGCCACAAAGCGGCGGTCCTGGCCGCAGGGGCGGCCCTCACCCTCGCGACCGGACTCATCGCGCTGCCCGCCACCGAGGCCGCACCCGCACGGCACCTGGCCTGGCACCCCTGCACCACACCCGGCCTGCCCCGCGAGATGCGCTGCGCCGACCTGCGGGTACCGCTCGACTGGAACCACCCCACCGGCCGCACCATCACCATCCCGCTCGCCATGCTCCCCGCCTCCGGCACCCAGCGCCGCATCGGCACCGTCATCTCCATCCCCGGCGGCCCCGGAGCCTCCGGCATCGACGACCTCACGCAGTACCAGGGCAGGCTCGATCCCCTGCGCCGACGCTTCGACGTCATCAGCTTCGCCCCGCGCAACGCCGTCACCCCCGGCGGGCCGCTGCCACATGAGTGCCTGACCACCGGCCCCTACCTGCCCCTGCCGCGCAACCGCGCCGAGTACGCCGCACTCGCCCGCACCAACCGCGCCCACGCCGAGCGCTGCCGCGCCGCCGACCCGGAACTGTTCGACCACATGGACTCCGCCTCCGTCGCCCGCGACATCGACGCCCTGCGCGCCGCCCTCGGCGAACCCCGCGTGAACCTGCTGGCCAACTCCTACGGCGGACACCCCGCCGCCGCCTACGCCCGCCTGTTCCCCTCCCGCATCCGCGCCCTGGTCATGGACGGCACCACCAGCCACACCGAGGACACCGCCACCGGCGAACCCCGCCTGTACCAGCGGGCCGAACGGCAACTGGACCGCTTCGCCGCCTGGTGCCGCACGGACCCCTCCTGCGCCCTGCACGGCCGCGACGTCAAACAAGTGTGGCGCCACCTGGTGGAGCGCGCCGACCGCACCCCCATCCCCGTCCGCGGCGACCCCGACGGCACCGCCTACACAGGGTTCGACGTCAAGGTGGCCGCCGCGCCCAGCTTCACCTCGCCGGGCCGCGAACCCGACCGGCCGCGCTGGGTCCAGCTCGCCGACGCCATCGCCAAAGCCGCCGACGGAGACGCCTCCGGCTTCGCCGCCTACGTACGCCAGGCCACCGACCGGCCCAAAGTGCCCTCACCGGTCGGACAGAACATGACGCGCTGCCTCGACGGCGGGGGATACACCGGATACGCCGCCTACCGCGCCGCACTGGCGAAAGCGCGCGAGCTCTCACCGCACTTCGCCGGACAGCGCGCCTGGTGGGCGCTGGCCTGCGCCGGCTGGCCCGCACCCGTCACCAACCCACCCGCCCCGCTGCCCGGCCACGCACTACCGCCCGTCCTGGGCGTAGGCACCTGGACCGACCACGACGAGGTCGCCACCACCATCCGCCACGTGCCGGGCTCGTCCACCATCCGCTACGACGGCCACGGCCACATGGCCTACCTCAACAGCTCAAGCGGCTGCGTCACCGCCCACGTCAACCGCTACCTCACCACGCTCAGGCTCCCGCCGCCCGGCACCGTCTGCCCCGCCACCGGATGACCGGCTACACCAAAGCCAGCTGCGCCGCCCTCGGCTCGCGCCGCGCGGGCTCGGGGGCGCCGCACGCCATGCCGTACACCCGGCACAGCTGCGCGATCTGCCCGGTGATGCGCCGCTCATAGCCCTCGGCCGGCAGGCCCGCACGGTCGTACAGCTCCTCATAGCGCTCCACCAGCGACGGGTGCGCCTGCTCCAGCCACCGCAGGTACCACTCGCGGGTACCCGGCGGCAGCCGCAACACCACCGGCTCCACCGCCCGCGCCCCCGTCGCGGCGATCCGGCGCACGGTCGCCGCCAGCTGATCGGCGGCGTCACTGAGCAGCGGCAACACCGGCGCCATCAGCACCCGGCACTCCACACCCGCCTCCACCAGCGCCGACACCAGCTCCAGCCGCGCCTGCGCCGACGGCGCCCCCGGCTCCACCGCCCGCCGGATCCGCTCGTCGACGAACGCGATCGACACCGCCACCCAGGCGCCCGCCCGCGCCAGCAGCGCCGCATCACGCAGCACCAGAGCACTCTTGGTGTAGACGGTGAACGGCGTATCCGAGCGCGCCAGCGCCCCGACCACCCCGGGCATGAGCCGGTAGGTCTCCTCGGCCGCCTGGTAGCAGTCACCGCCGACGCCGACGGCCAGCTCCCGGCCGTCCCAGCGCGCCAGCTCCGCGCGCAGGCGCTCGACCACATTCGGCCGCACGACGATACGCGTGTCGAAATCGCCGCCGGCACCGAGGCCGAGCCTGCGGTGCCCGGCCCGCGCCCCGCAGCCCCGGCAGGCATGCGCGCAACCCCGATAGGGGGAGACGGCCCACTCCTGCGCGATGCCCGCCGCCGGCGGCACCCTCTCGATCACCGTGCGGGCCTGCATCTCGTAAAAACCGTTACGCACCACCGCACGGCGTTCGATCAACGGCCGATCATCGGCGGCCGTGGAATCGACCAGCGCCAGCACGTCCCAATCCACGCCCACCAGTGGAACACGTTTTCGACAGCGTTTTCAAGCGGATCACGCCAACCGGGAGAGCGCACACGGCACCACCCTAAAATCCGGTACGCCCGTACCACTTCCAGTCAGGGAGACCCCCATGGCCTGGCTCCTGCTCGCCCTCGCCATCGCCTCAGAAGTCATCGCCACCAGCGCACTCAAACTCAGCAACGGCCTGAGCCACCTCGGCTGGAGCATCGTCGTCGCCGCCGGCTACCTCACCTCCTTCGCCCTGCTCGCCCGCGTCCTGAAACTCCAGCTCGACATGGGCACCGCCTACGCCGTCTGGTCCGGCGCCGGCACCGCTGCCATCGCCCTCATCGGCGCCGCCTTCATGGGCGAGACCCTCACCGCCCTCAAGATCGGCGGTATCCTCCTCATCATCGCCGGCGTCGTCCTCCTCAACCTCGCAGGTGCCCATTGACCCAGCACCGCGGCCCCGCCCAAGACCGCAGCCGACGCCGCCGCGCCACCCTGCTCGACGCCGCCGTCCACCTGCTCACCGACGGCGGCTTCGCCGCCGTCACCCACCGCGCGGTCGCCCGCCACGCCGGACTGCCCCTGGCCGCCACCACCTACTACTTCGCCTCACGCGACCAGCTCATCGCCGAAGCCTTCGCCACCCTCGTCGACCGCGAGCTCGGCACCCTGCGCGACTGGATCGCCCGCCACGGCCTGCCCGGCCTGCTCGACCAGATCGCCGCCGCCGACCGCACCCGCCAGCTCGGCCTGTGGGAGCTGTACGTCCACGCCGGCCGCGACCCCGCCCTGCAGGCCATCGCCCGCCGCTGGACCGACGGCTGCCTGCACATCCTCGCCCGCACCCTCGGCCTGCCCCCGCACGACACCCGCGTGCGGCTGCTCTCCACCACCGTCTCCACGCTCTGGCTCGAGCACCTCGTCGAACAGCGCCCCCTCGACGACGCCCGCGCCCTCCTCGCCCAGGCCGCCGAGACCGCCATAATGAAGCACATGATCCACCATCTCGCCCTGCGCACCGACTGGCAGCACGCCCAAAGCGCGGGGGAGTACCGCATCTCCACCCTCGGCCGCACCCTCGACGACGAGGGCTTCATCCACTGCAGCCGCGACATGGACCAGCTGCGCACCGTCCACGCCACCTACTACCGCGACGTCACCGAGCCGCTGCTCGTCCTCGACATCGACCCCACCGGCCTCGACGTCCGCATCGAGAACGGCTACCCCCACCTGTACGGGCCACTGCCCCTGTCGGCCGTCACCGCCGCCCGCCCCTACACACCCTGAGAGGCGGGCGACCGGCCACCGATCAGCGCACCGCGCGCAGCGGCACCCTGCCCGCACCCGCGACGGCGGGGGAGGGACCAGCGGCAGGGGAGGGCCCCTGCCCCCTCACCGTCTCCGGAGCCCGCTCCGGAGACTCGGGCTCGGGCCGAGCCTCCTGCATCCGCCCCGGCACCGGGCGCTGCGGCCCGGCACCCGGCCGCGGGCTCGCCTGCTGCCGGGCACGCCGCTGCGCCTCCTGCTCAGCCGCCTGCGCACGCCGCTCCACGCAGCCACCCGCGCAGTACCCGTTCGACACGATCAACCGGCCGCGCAACGTCGTGTACGCATCCTTGCCCGACGCGGGCAGAACCCCCCGGCATACCGGACATAACACCGACTCGGTCCCCACGTGCTGCTCCTCTCGCGGCGCGAACGGCAGGAGCTCCACCCTAAAACGCCGCACCCCGGCGGCGACAGTCAATCAACACAAAGTCAAACCCGCAGTCAACACCCCGAACACCGCCACCCGAGAGGCTGAAACCCCCGCTCAACGCCCGCAAAATCACCCTGCGCACATGCCTCGACACGGCCCAAAAACCTTCCCACCAGACACATCCATCTCACCAGCAGGGGAGTGGCCACCCACCCTGCCACCAGCGCCTTCGCACCCCTGGAGGCCCGCACCGCAAGCCTTCACCGCCCACCGCCCGGAGATGCGCATTTCCGCACAATACCCGCCATAAACCAGCCGCATTAAGCCCCATAAACACCGCCATATCATCACCCACCTCGCATAACCTCGAAAAGGGTGCCATTCTCAATTGATGGCCCACTTAAGACCACCCCCCACGCCCCTCCCGGCCACCACCACGACCATCGCCACCACCCTCGCCACCACCCTCGCCGCCTCCTTCACCGCCGCCTGCACCGCACTCGTGCTCACCCCCGGCATCCACTTCGCCGGCCCACCCCCGCACCAAGCCGGGGCCATCGCCGTCACCACCCTCACCCTGGGCGCCACCACCTTCGCCGCCCGCACCACCCTCGCTGCCCGCACCACCCTCGACCCCCGGCCGCGATCCTGAGCCTCTCCCTCCTGGCCCCACCCGCCGCCCTGTGGCTGTCCGACCGGCTCTGCACCACCCTCAGCCTGCCCCTGCACATCGACGGCCCCACCGCACTCCTCACCGGCACCCTCGTCATCATCGCCACCCGCCTGCTCACCTTCGCCACACTGAAACTCCTGGCAGCGGGAACCGGGGGAGGAGCCCGTCAATTGATGGCCACCCGCACCAAACGCGGCCGATAATCACCCGAATCGCGGTTAAGGCCCGCATCGGCCGCCTACAGACCCGGCTCCGACATCCGATAAACGCTCGTGCGATTTCTCGATCGGCGCATCCGGCACCCCATACACGTACATGTAACCGACACCGCTCCGGCAGACAGAGCCTTCGGCAGCGGCGCCACGTCCAACCTGCGCGCCCACCCCTGCCCGATCCGCAGCGCAGCAACGGCGGGCCGGAAAGTGATGGGGCCGGCGCGAGGGATCTGCCTTCAGCCGCACTGACGACCTGTTCGCGTAGGTCGCCGCCGCTGACACTCGCCCCAAGAGAGCTGCTGCACAGCGCCGCTGATCAGCCCCGCGCTTACCACGAGCGCCTCGGCCAGGGGGTGCATGCGACTTCGACACGGAACGTCCGAGAGGGCGGCATCCGGCCGAGCGGTGCGGACGGCTGCGCGGGGGACCGCACCGCGCGACCGGCAAGGCCCGCCGGATGCCGGGTCGGCAGGCCGCGGTGACGGGGCCGACGGTGTGCACGTGCTCGTATCGGTGGGGGACGGTAGGTGAGGGGCGTGACGAGGGGAGCGGGCCGCCGGCGCCCCGGCCCCGGGCCCGCGCACGCTGGACGAGGTGCTGCGGATGGCCGTCACCAGCGCGCTGATCCCGCCGCTCGCCTGCGCGCACCGGTTGTGCGGGAAATGGAGAGTGCGGTGATGACGGCCTGTGCGCGGGCCCGGGGCCGGCGTTCGCGGCGCTGGAACGACGAGGTGCCGCCCGCGTTCGAGACGCAGTCGGCACGCGGCTCTCGAAGTTTCCGGCAGCAGCGAAGGCGTCAGACGCGTCGCCGGTGATGACTCGGATGAAGTGGGCTCGGGGAGCAGCGGCTACTGCTCCCCGCCCCGTCCCGGAAACGGTCTACTTGACATAATGTTCATTATCAAGCAACCGGCAACGCCTGCGAATAAGGGCGATGCGCACGGGCAGGCGCCACGACCATGCCCGCCTTAGCAATCACCACACCCGGCCTCGTCGCGATCACCGCAGTGATCACCGCCGCGGCCATCTGGCTGATCATCTTCGCGGTGCGGCTCACCAGGAGCCCGCGCAACCGGCCGACGATCAGCATCGACCTTGTCGATCAAGCCCGGGAGCTGAAGGCGCTCGGGCAGATCCGTGAGGCCGTCTTCCTCGTACGCGGTGAGACCGGCATGAGCCAGCGCGCCGCAGCACGCTTCGTCAACCGGTTGTGAGCCCCCAGCCCCGGATTCCCGGTCTCTGGGGTCACGGCCGCCGGCCCACCCCCGGCCGACGTTTCCCTTACCCATTCCATTCCGATACCAGACAGAATGTAGGTTCTGTATGGTATAGCGCTTTACTTTCCATTCGTCCTTGGATGTGGCGATTGTCGTGACGTGATGTGTTCGCACACGCCCCCGACACCTGGTGGCGACGGCCTGCTCCCCTCGTCACACCAGGCGGCGCGAGCGATGGACCCACGCCGTCGCACCCCACCCCCACATGCACGCAGCAGCGCGGGTGACGCATCAGCGGCGCTCCCCTACCCCGCCCCGGGCGGAGACTAGTCACCCTAAACGCGAGCAAACCAGACACTTCGGACTTAGGAGGTGGCGGCACCCAGGGGGCCGGATGACTGATCCCGCCGCAGGCCCCACGCTTCGAACCCGAGGCTCATCAGGCCATGCTGTCCCAGGTGGGGACCTTGCGACCACGCGTATGGGCGGGACTTGTCAGGGGCAAGGGGCGGCGGTGGGGGCCGTTGCAGCCAGAAGGGTGCGGCGGGTGAGGAGGGCAAGGTCAGACATGGACTTCCTTCCTGAGATCTTTGTGGTCGTGCAATAGGAAGCGAAGAGTCACTAAGTGTGACTTTTCGTGATTGGGCGGGGTCATGTCTCGTGTCGGTGTCGTTGTGGCGGTGCTCGCGCTGAATGCTGCGCTGCCGGTGAGCGCGGCCTTGCCTGCGTCGGCCGTGCCGGTGGCCTCGTCCGGGCCGGCGGGGTGCCGCGGGTCTCGACGACTGCGGCATGTGTGTTCGGGGGCGGGGGGTCGTCATGCTGAGCGCGACCGGTCCGGCGCGGCTGGTGTGCGTGGGTGGTGTGCGCGACGGCGAGCCGGTGGGTGGCATCGTCTGAGGCCGGGTCTGGCTGGGAGAGGGGTTGGCCGGGTGGCTGAGGGGCTGCTCGGCGGCTTTTGTGTCCGGGGTCAGGTGGTGAGGGTGACGTCGCCTCCGGCGGGGTGCTGGCAGCGGCCGTGGGGGTGGGTGCCGGTGATGAGGCGGCATTCCCAGGTGGTGCCGTCGACGTTGATGGTGAAGTTGGGCAGGTCGTCGTCTGGGGCGGGGCGGTTGCGCTGGTAGGCGTCGGCGACGTGGCGTGCGGTGGTGCAGGCGGTTGCGGGGTGGATGGCGGGCAGGTCGGCGGTGATGTGGAGTCCGGCGGGGGTGCGTCCGCAGTCGGTGGTGCGGGCGGCGGCGGGCGGCGGCGGGTGGGCGTCTGGGGGTGCGGGTGGGGTGGTGGTGCAGGCGGTGGTGAGGGCGAGGGTGGCGGTCAGGGTGGTGAGGGTGGGGTGCATGGCGGGTCCTTTCGTTTCGTTCAGGATGGGGTGTGGGGGCGGGTGGCCGGGTGCAGGTGGGGTGAAGGGTGGGTCAAGGGGTTTTGGTGGTGCGGGAAGTCGGGGTGGGGTGGCGGGTTTGGATCGTGGTGGGGCGGGGTTGTGTCAAGGGGCTGTCGGTGGATTCTGTCCTGGGCGTGACCTGCGGTGGGGTGGTGGGGCGGGATGCTGGGGGTGTGGTGATGTGTCCTGCATGGGCGGACTGTCATCGCCGGGGGCGCTCGGGCCTCTCCCCCGCTCGGGCGCCCCGTCCCCGAGGCTCGGTTCGGTCTGCGGTGATGTGGCTGGCAGGTCCTCGGGTGAGGTCCGGTGGTCTGGCGCTGAGGGGTTGGTGGTCTTCCCGGGGGTGGCCGGCGGGCGGGACCGTTTCGTTCCGTGGTGGTCTGGTGACCGGGCGGGATCTTTCCGGGCAAAGCAGGTCAATCTGGGGCCTCCGACCAGGGTTTTTGTCGTGTTTGGTCACCAGCAGTGGAAATTTCATGTCAGCATCTTGAGCATGTATGGGTCATATGGGACTGCCGTAAAGGGTTGTGGCGCGTGCGGCGAGGCGCCGCCCGCCCGGTAAGTCCCGCCCTGGTGACCGCTGCTCCCCTGTTCGGAAAGAAGTTCCCGCGTTGCGTATCTTGCTGCTCTGTTCCTCCTTCAACGGCCTGACCCAGCGAGCCTGGCTGGAGCTGCGTCGCTCCGGGCACGACGTCGGCGTGGAGCTGGCGATCTCACCTGAGCAGATGACGGAGGCGGCCGAGCTGCACAAGCCCGATCTGATCATCTGCCCGTTCCTGAAGGAGCGGGTGCCTGAGGCGTTGTGGCGCACCCGCCGTACGGTGATCATCCACCCGGGGCCTCCCGGTGACCGCGGCCCGTCCTCGCTGGACTGGGCGATCGCCGACGCCGAGCCCGAGTGGGGGGTGACGGCGCTGCAGGCGGTGGAGGAGATGGACGCCGGCCCGATCTGGGCGTACCGGACGTTCCCGATGCCCTCGGAGCCGCCGCGCAAGTCGGCGCTGTACAACGGGCCGGTGGCGGACGCGGCGGTCGAGCTGGTGGCGGAGGTGGCGCGCAAGGCGGCCGATCCGGCGTTCGTGCCGGTGCCGCTGGACTACCGCAACCCGGAGGTGAAGGGGCGGCTGCGGCGGCCGATGCGGCACGCCGACCGGGAGTTCTCCTGGGGCGAGCCGACCGAGGACATCCTGCGGCGGGTGCGGGCGGCCGACGGCGCGCCGGGCGGCCGGTCGGTGCTGTGCGATCTGCCGGTGCGGGTGTTCGACGTCTACCGGGGTCCTGAGCTGCTGGGCACGCCCGGTACGGTGGCCGGCCGGCGTGAGGGCGCGGTGCTGGTGCACACCGGTGACGGCACGCTGTGGGTGGGTCATGTGAAGGTCGAGCGTGAGGGCGGTATCAAGCTGCCGGCCACGATGGCGCTCGGCGACGCGGTGGCCGGGGTGCCGCAGCGGTCGGGCTACAGCGAGATCACCTACGACCGCAGCGAGGGCGTGGGCGTGGTGAGCTTCGACTTCTACAACGGGGCGATGTCGACCGAGCAGTGCCGGCGGCTGGCCTCGGCGCTGCGGTACGCGGTCTCGCAGGACACGCGGGTGCTGGTGGTGCGCGGCGGTGAGGTGTTCTCCAACGGCATCCATCTGAACGTGATCGAGGCGGCGCGGCAGCCGGAGCTGGAGGCGTGGATGAACATCAACGCCATCAACGCGGTCTGCCGGGAGATCGTGGGGTGCACCAGTCAGCTGGTGGTGACGTCGATCGGCGGGAACGCCGGTGCGGGCGGGGTGATGATGGGGCTGGGCGCCGACCGGGTGATCGTGCGGGATTCGGTGGTGTTGAACCCGCATTACCGGACGATGGGGCTGTTCGGCAGTGAGTACTGGACGTATTCGCTGACGCGCCGGGTGGGCGCGGATGTGGCGCGGCGGCTGACGCAGGAGGCGTTGCCGATCGGCGCCGCCGAGGCGGTGGAGGTCGGGCTGGCCGACAAGGCGCTGGCGGGTTCGCGGCTGGACTTCGAGCGGCGGGTGCTGGAGTACGCCGAGCGGCTTGCGGCCGATCCGAACTATGAGCGGTTCCTGGCGGCGCGGCGGCAGGCGCGCGAGGCCGATGAGCGGCGTAAGCCGCTGGATGCCTATCGGGCCGAGGAGCTGGCGGAGATGAGCCGGGACATGTTCGACGATCGCAGCGGGTTCCGGCAGGCGCGGCATGCGTTCGTGCACAAGCTGAAGCCCCAGGCGACGCCGGAGCATCTGGCGCGTCTTCGGGAGCTGTCCGGCGCGTCGGCACCCTTGGGCGCGAGTACATCTCATATGTGAGATATGGTCTGCTGTTGTGGCAGATGATTACCTTGTGCGGATCGGCCGGCTGATCCGGGACGCTCGCCAGCATCGCGGTTGGACACAGCTGCAGCTGGCGGATGCGCTGGCGACGAGCCAGAGCGCGGTGAACCGGATCGAGCGCGGAAATCAGAACATCAGTCTTGAGATGATCGCCCGGATCGGCGAGGCGCTCGACAGCGAGATCGTCTCGCTCGGCTATGCGGGGCCGATGCATCTGCGGGTGGTGGGCGGCCGCCGGTTGTCGGGCAGCATCGACGTCAAGACGTCGAAGAACGCGTGCGTGGCGCTGCTGTGCGCGTCGCTGCTCAACTCCGGCCGGACGATCCTGCGGAAGGTGGCGCGGATCGAGGAGGTGTACCGCATCCTGGAGGTGCTGGCCTCGATCGGGGTGCGGGCGCGCTGGATCAACGAGGGCAGCGACCTGGAGATCGTGCCGCCGTCCCGGCTGGAGCTGGAGTCGATGGACACCGAGGCGGCGCGCCGCACCCGCAGCGTGATCATGTTCCTGGGTCCGCTGATGCACCGTACGGATCAGTTCCAGATCCCGTACGCGGGCGGCTGCGACCTGGGCACCCGTACGGTGCAGCCGCACATGTCGGCGCTGAAGCACTTCGGGCTGGACATCACCGCCACCGGCGGGTTCTACCACGCCCGGGTGGATCGCGGGGTGTCGCCGTCGCGGCCGATCGTGCTGACCGAGCGGGGCGATACGGTGACGGAGAACGCGCTGCTGGCCGCGGCCCGCCATGACGGGGTGACGGTGATCCGCAACGCCTCCTCCAACTACATGGTCCAGGACCTGTGCTTCTTTCTGGAGCAGCTGGGCGTGCGGGTGGAGGGCATCGGCACCACGACGCTGACGGTGCACGGCGTGCCCGACATCGAGCGGGACGTCGACTACTCGCCGTCGGAGGATCCGGTGGAGGCGATGAGCCTGCTGGCGGCTGCGGTGGTGACGTCGTCGGAGCTGACGATCTGCCGGGTGCCGGTGGAGTTCCTGGAGATCGAGCTGGCGGTGCTGGAGGAGATGGGGCTGGATCACGACCGGGGCGGCGAGTACGCGGCCGCCAACGGCCGGACCCGGCTGGTGGATCTGACGGTGCGGCCGTCGAAGCTGGTCTCCCCCATCGACAAGATCCACCCGATGCCGTTCCCGGGGCTGAACATCGACAACGTGCCGTTCTTCGCGGCGATCGCGGCCTCGGCGCAGGGGCAGACGCTCATCCACGACTGGGTCTACGACAACCGCGCGATCTATCTGACGGAGCTGACCCGGCTGGGCGCGTCGGTGAAGCTGCTGGATCCGCACCGGGTGCTGGTGGAGGGGCCGACGCGCTGGCGCAGCGCGGAGATGATGTGCCCGCCGGCGTTGCGGCCGGCGGTGGTGGTGCTGCTGGCGATGATGGCGGCCGAGGGCACGTCGGTGCTGCGCAACGTGTACGTGATCAACCGGGGGTATGAGGATCTGGCCGAGCGGCTGAACGCGCTGGGCGCGCGGATCGAGACCTTCCGCGACATCTGACCCCCTTGCTGCCGTGGGGTGGACGCCGGTCCTCGGTGGGGCCGGCGTTCGCCGTGTTGCGGGGGCCTGAGATTGTCGGTGGCGGCCGCTACCGTCGTGCGTGGATCTTGCCGATCGTGTTGCGCGTGATGGGAGGGGTGCCGGTGCGGCCTGCGGAGCTCGACCGGGTGACGGTGGCGGAGGCAGCGGACCGTTATGTGGAGCTGGTGCGCGCCAGGACGCTGACGGGGGCGCTGTCGCCGTCCACGGCCGAGGTCTATGCCCGTGATGTGGCCACGCTGGTGGAGCTGGCCGGTCCTGATGTGGTGCTCGACGATCTGACGGGTGAGGACGTCGATGCGATTTTGCTGGCGTTCGCGCGCCGTCCTGACGGCCGCAGACGCGGCGGCGGGCAGCGGGCGGCGGGGCAGTCGCCGTCGTCGCAGGCGCGGTTTCGCCGGTCGATCTCGGCGTTGTTCAAGCATGCGACGCTGGCCGGGTGGGTGCAGATCAACCCGATGACGCGCTCGAGCGTGACGGCCAGGGAGCGGGGCGGGCTGGCGCCGCAGCGGCGGGCGCTGACCCGCGAGCAGGCGCAGGGCCTCATCAAGGCGGCGCGGGCGCTGACCGAGGCCGCGCCGGAGCAGGGCAGGCGGCGTGATCAGCGCACGGAGCTGCGTGATGCGGTGATCGTGCTGTTGCTGGCGACGGTGGGGCCGCGGGTGTCGGAGCTGGTGCGGGCGAATGTGGAGGACTTCTACACCAACGACGGGGTGCGGTATTGGCGGATCTTCGGCAAGGGCGGCCGCACGCGTGATGTGCCGCTGCCGGATGACGTGGCGGCGGTGCTGCAGGCGTATCTGGAGCGGGGCCGTCGCGCGGATGCCGAGGATGACAAGGCGTTGTTGCTGTCGTGGCGGGGGCGGCGGCTGGCGCGGGGTGATGTGCAGGCGGTGATCGACCGGGTGCAGGCGCGGGTGCCGGCCGATCAGCGTCGCTCGGTCACCCCGCACGGGCTGCGGCATACGACGGCGACGCATCTGCTGGCGGACGCGGTCGACATGGACGCGGTGCGGCGGGTGCTGGGACACGGAGATCTGTCCACGTTGGGGCGTTACCGGGATGATCTGCCCGGGGAGCTGGAGGTGGCGATGCGGGCCCATCCGCTGTTGCGTGACCGGCGGTCCGGCTGAGGGGTGCTGTGTGGCCGCAAGGGGGGTCAGGCGGGCTGGAGCTCGTCGAAGAGGGCGATCGCCTGGGCGGGGTCGGGGCTGACCAGGCGTTGCAGTCCGGCGATCGTCATCGTGGCGAAGGTGCGGGCGCGTTCCCACATGGTCTGCTCGAACGCGCGGACGGCGGCGTCGAGGTCGTCCGTTGCGGCGAGGGCCTCGGCGAGTTCGGCGCCTTCCAGCATGGCGAGGTTGGCGCCGACGCCGAGGGGCGGCATGAGGTGGGCGGCGTCGCCGATGAGGGTCACGCCGGGCACGTGGGTCCAGGTGTGGTCCGGGGGCAGGACGTGCAGGGGGCGGTGGTGGAAGGCGGTGCCGTGGCGCAGCAGGTCGAGCAGGTGCGGCGCCCAGCCGTCGAACAGTGCCTCCAGCAGCGCCCGTACGGCCTGCGGGTCGGCCAGGTTCACGCGGGGCCATCCGGTGAGGCCCAGGTGGCGTTCGGGGTCGGTGTGCCAGGTGCGGGGCGCGCGGAACTGCGCGTAGACCTTGACGTGGCCGCCGCTGTTGCGCTGGGCGACCAGGCCGCGGTTGACGCCGTAGACGGCCAGTGAGCCGTCGCCGATGAGGCGGGCCAGCTCGGGGTGACGGTCATCGATGTCGTCGATGCCGGTTTCGAGGTAGGTGACGCCGGTGTAGTGGGGGGTGACCGGTGACAGGGCGGCGCGGACGCGCGACCAGGCGCCATCGGCGCCGATGACGAGGTCGAAGGTGGCGGTGCGTCCGTCGGCGTAGCGGACCCGCACGCCGTCATCGGCGGGTTCGACCTCGGTCACCGTCGTCCCCCACTGGACGTGGAGGGGGCCGAGGAGCAGGTCGCGCAGGTGGCCGCGGTCGATTTCGGGGTTGGCGCGTTCGCCGGGGCGGGGCTTCCAGTCGCGCAGGACGGTGCCGTCGGTGTCGAGGATGCGCATGGCCTGTCCTTCGGGGCGGGACAGGCGGGTGAACTCGGCGAGCAGGCCGGCTTTGCCGAGGGCGCGCTGGCCGAGGGCGTCGTGGAGGTCGAGGGTGCCGCCTTGGGGGCGGGCGTGGGGTGCGGTGTCGCGTTCGAGGACGGTGGCGGGACTGCCGTGGCGGTGCAGGACGCGGGCGAAGGTGAGGCCGGCGGGGCCTGCCCCCACCACGGCGATACGGTGTCTCATGTCGATACACCGTATCGCTCCGATACGGAGTATCGCAACAGTACGATGTCCTGCATGACTGTGTGGGACCGGCCCGAGCGGCCCGCCCGCCCCGCGCCGCTGGACCGTCAGCGGATCGTCGCCGCCGCGATCGAGCTGGCGGACGAGGGCGGGCTGGAGGCGGTGTCGTTGCGCAAGGTGGCCGCCCGGCTCCAGGCCGGCCCGATGCGCCTGTACGGCTTCATCTCCACCAAGGAGGAGCTGTTCGACCTCATGGTGGACGAGGTCAGGGCCGAGCTGCTGCCCGCCGGGCCGGCGGGCGGGTGGCGCGAGGCGCTGCGCGGGCACGCCTGCCGCACCCGTGCGTCGGCTCTGCGGCACGAGTGGCTGGCCGATCTGCTCGGCGGCCGCCCGGCGCTGGGGCCGAACGCCCTGGCCGTGATGGAGGCGTTGCTGTCGGCGCTGGACGGGGTGGCCGACCTGCAGGCCGTGATGCGGGCCGTGGAGGTGGTCAACGACTACTGCACCGGCGCGATCCGGCGGGAGATCGCGCACCTGCGAGCCGAGCGCGCCACGGGCCTGTCGGAGCGCGACTGGCAGCACGCCCACGGCCCCTACCTCACCAAGATGCTGGCCACGGGCCGTTTCCCGGCGCTGTCGCGGTTCGTCAGCGAGGGGCGGGAGGTGGACGCCGAGACGGCGTTCCACACGGGGCTGGAGTGGGTGCTGGACGGCGTCGCCGCCCGCCTGGACCCGCCGGCGTGACCGTGGGGGCCTCAGGCGGCGGGGCGGTCGCCGATGCGGGCGAGGTTCATCCGCGGCCTTCCCTGAGCTTGCCGAGGCGTTCGGCGATGTAGTCCCATTTCGCCCAGAAGGTGGCGAGCTGCTCGCGGCCGGCGTCGTTGAGGGCGTAGAACTTGCGCGGCGGCCCGACCTCGGAGGGGCGTTTGGTGACCTGGACCAGGCCGTTCTTCTCCAGCCGGAGCAGGATGGTGTAGACGGTGCCTTCGACGACGTCGGTGAAGCCGAGGTCGTTCAGGCGGCGGGTGATGGCGTAGCCGTAGGTCTCCTCGCTGCCGATGATCTCCAGCACGCAGCCTTCGAGCGTGCCTTTCAGCATCTCCGTGAGGTTGTCCACGCGCCGCCAGCTCCCGGCTACTTGGTACCACTGAGTAGCAAGGACACGGTATCACCGTCAGGCCCGCTCCGGGCGGGATGTCAGGGTGCGGGAGCCGGGGTGGAGCGGACGGCGAGCTGGTCGAGGGAGATGCCGAGCACGTCGGCCAGGGCCGCGATGGTGAAGAACGCGGGCGTGGCGATGCGGCCGGTCTCGATCTTGCGCAGGGTCTCGGCGGACATGCCCGCGGCGGCGGCGACCTCGACGATGCTGCGGTCGCCGCGGGCCTGGCGCAGCACGTGTCCGAGTTGCTCGCCGCGCAGCCGCTCTTCGGGGGTCAGCGGAGGTCGCACCATGACCTCCACTTTATACCCCTGGGATACAAATACCGGTCCGGTCCCCGGGGTGACGGCGTGCGCGAGCCGGCCCAGGCGTCTCCCCCGCCGTCCGGGCGTCTCCCCTGCCGTCCGGGTGCGACCTTGCCCTGCCCCGGATGACCGGCGCCCCTGCCTGGATCGTCCGATCTGGCGGGTTCCGCCGCCTGTGCGCGCGGCCGAGCCCTGCCCGGATCATCCGGCCTGGCGGGTTCCGCCGCCTGTGCGCGCGGCCGGGCGAGGACGGGCTCCGCGCGCGGGCAGCGGCCCTCGCCGCCGCCTGGGACGTGCTGCTCACCGAGCCGTGCGTTAGAGGAGCCGTGCGTAATAACCCGTGCTCGAAGATCGCGGCCGCCTGGTGGCCGCGCTCGGCCCGCCCCTTGGCGTGGCCGGTGTGGGCGGTGTCGAGGTCCGGGCGGCGTGCGGGGTCGCAGGAGCGTCTGGCGGGTGCCGGTGCGACGGCTCCCGCTCCCGATCGGGCTCCCGCGCCTGGGCCGCCGGGCTGCGGTGATAAGGCTTGCGATGCTCGTGCGGCGGCGCATCCGGCCCGGCGCGGCACCACGAGCCGCGCGAGCGCGGGGCGCGGGCGTGCGCAGGCGCCGCCTGTGGTGCGGCGTCCGCCCGGTCTGCGCGCGTCGGCGCGTACCTGGCCGGCCGGACGCCGGGTGTCGGCCGGCCGCCGTGCGCGTCCTGGGCGCGTGGCGGCGGCGGGGCGTGTGCTCGGCATAGGGCGTAACTCCCGTCGATCGGCGCCCGCCCGGCCCGGCTTGGGGCACGCGGCGGGCGGATACGGTCGCAAGGCCGGTCCGGCGGTGCGCCGTCCGGCCGGCGGGCGAAGCGTTGCTCTCCTGCGCCGCGCCGCCGGCGGGACGCCACAGGAGAGGTCCGGCGAGGCGGGCCGCGGGTGGGTGCGGCGGTGCCGGTGAACGCCGGGCGCCGGGTCCTCGCAGGCGGCGGGCGCGGTCGGCCGGGGGGATGCGGATGGCATTGTAGGCACGTGCGGGCGCGGCCTGATCCGGGCGGGCACGCGGCGGGATGCGGCGGGTGCGCCGCCGGGGCGTCCGCTGATGGTGTGCGTCATCACCGCTGTCATGGTGCCTCGTGAAGTCGCAGGAGGGCGCCTGCTCGCCGTCGCCTTCAGGCTAAGTCCCGCCAGGTGGGCGGGGCGAGCGAGCCGGAGGCGCGCGGGAAGATTTGACCATGTCATGGCGGGCGTACGGCCCGTGCTTGACGCGCTGCGCGCGCCGGGCGTCAGCAGGACTCCACGGGCATGTCGAACCAGACGACCTTGCCGCTGCGGGTGCGGACGCAGCCCCAGGCGCGCGACAGCCCGGCCACCAGGGCCAGGCCGCGTCCGCCTTCGTCTTCGATGCCGGCGGGCCGCAGCTGGGGCATGCCGCTGCCGCGGTCGCCGACCTCGCAGCGCAGCAGCAGGCGTTCGCCGGAGCAGCGCAGCCGGATCTGCAGGCGTACGGGGCCGCGGCCGTGCCGGACGGCGTTGGTCACCAGTTCGTCGGCCAGCAGCTCGGCCTCGGCGCTGGGGCGCATGCCCCAGCCGGCGAGCGCGTTGCGCATCAGGTGGCGTGCCTGCGGCACCGAGGCCGGCAGGGCCGGCAGCGTCCACACGGCCGACGGGGCGCCGCCCGCGCCGGCGGGGCCGTTAGGGCTGGGACCGCCCCGCGTCCGCCGGCCACCGGAGGTGGCCGCGCCCACCGGGGTCTGCGGGGCCACCAGGTACGCGGCCTGGGCAGGCGGGCGGGGCGGCCGATGATGAGTCATGATCACCGTCCCTCGCTTTTCCCTTCCCGCTTGTCGGGGGCGTTCCCCCACCTCCCTGAGCCTGCCCAAAAAGCACCCATAAGCACCCATACGGGCATCTATTACCTGGCGGGCGGGTCGTCCTCCAGCGGCACCAGCACCTGAGTCACCAGCTCCCCCGGCGCCGTCACCGCCGGATCCGACACATACACCTCCCGCACCGGCCCGCGCACCGCCCGCCCCCGCTCGGCGCACCAGGCCAGCAGCCCGTGCACGGTCAGCGACATCTGCTCATACGCCCCCACGTGGGTGGCGCAGGCGAACCGCCCGCCCGGCAGCACCACCGCCCCGGCCCGCCCCCGCTCCACGGCCAGGCCGACCTCCACCTCCATCGCCTCCGCCACATCCAGCGGGAACAACCCGACCAGCCGCACCGGCCCCTGTCCCGCGTGCCCGGCCAGCAGCCGCGCCACCGCCGCCGAGGTGGCCCGTCCCACGTCCTCCATGCCCGCCGCCGGCTCGCGCTCCAGCACCACCGCGAGCGGCTCCTCCTCCACCACGCGCACGGCGGTCTCGGGAAGGCCCTCGGCCATCACCCGTTCCAGCACCCCGAGCGTCCTGCGCCGCCGCGCCAGCTCCTCCTCCAGCTGCCGGCGCACCCCCTCCAGCGCGTCCGCCGACCCGGCCAGCACCTGCCCGATCACCGCCAGCGGCACATCAAGCGACCGCAGCAGCCCGATCGACAACGCCTGCCGCGCCTGCGAGGGCCGGTAGTAGCGGTAGCCGGTCGCCTGGTCCACGTACGCCGGCCGCAGCAGCCCCAGCTCGTCGTAGTGCCGCAGCTGCTTGACACTCAACCGGCCCAGCCGGGCGAACCGCCCGATCGGCAGCAACTCCTCATCCACACCCACCAGCATGGCCCGGTTTGACCACCACCCGGTCCCAGGCGGCAAGGTGGAAGGCATGAGCTTCACCGTGGGCCAGGTCGCCCGGCTGGCCGGCGTCACCGTGCGGACCCTGCACCACTACGACGAGATCGGCCTGCTGTCGCCCCGCGAGCGCACCCCCGCCGGATACCGCCGCTACAGCGACGACGACATCACCCGCCTGCAGCAGATCCTGCTGTATCGCAAGCTCGGCTTCCCGCTGGAGGAGATCGCCGCCATCCTCGACCGTCCCGGCGCCGACCACCTCGACCACCTGCGCCGCCAGCACCGGCTGCTGACCGCCAAGGCCGAGCGCATCAGCCAGGTCATCGCCGCCGTCGAGCGCGCCATCAACGCCCGCACCACCGGCATCTCGCTGACGGCCGAGGAACGCCTGGAGGTCTTCGGCTCCCTGCGGCCCGAGGACTACGACGCCGAGGTCGAGCGCCGCTGGGGCCACACCCCCAGTACGCCGAGAGCCAGGAGCGCATCGCCTCCTACACCAAGCAGGACTGGCTGCTGCTCGCCGAGGAGGCCCAGGCCATCAACGACGAGCTGACCGCCGCCTGCACCGGCGGACTGCCGGCCGACTCACCGGAGGTGATGGACATCGCCGAGCGGCACCGCGCTCACATCAACCGCTGGTTCTACACCTGCGACCACGAGCTGCACCGCTGCCTGGGCGACCTGTACGCCTCCGACCCCCGTTTCGCCGCCGTCTACGACGCCCTCGCCCCGGGCCTTGCCGCCTACTTCCGCACCGCGATCCACGCCAACGCGCGCCGCCACCTCTGAACATGCCCTTGCGGGCATATAACCGGCTCGGTATATTCACGGGCATGCCGTTCGACGTCGTCGCCGAACCCACCCGCCGGCGCATCCTCGACCTCCTCCTGCAGCGCCCCCACCAGGTCGGCGAGCTCACCCGCCTGCTCGGCCTCACCCAGCCCGCCACCAGCAAGCACCTGGCCGCCCTGCGCCGCGCCGGCCTGGTCACCGTCCGCAAGGACGCCCAGCGCCGCTGGTACGAGCTCAACCCCCGCCCCCTGGCCGAGATCGACGCCTGGCTCACCCCCTACCGCCGCCTGTGGAACGACACCCTCGACCGCCTCGAACACCACCTCGACACCATGAAGGACGACACACCGTGAACGAAAGCGTCACCCTGCACGCCGACGGCCGCACCACCCTGCGGATGCAGCGCCGCCTGCCCCACCCGCCCGGAAAAGTATGGCGGGCCGTCACCGGCCCCGAGCACATGGCCGCCTGGTTCCCCGCCGAGGTCAGCATCGACGGCGACCGCATCGCCTACGGCTTCGGCCCCGGCGGACGCATCACCGTCAACGACCCGCCGCGCGTCTTCGCCCACACCTGGGGCGACGATGAGCTGCGCTGGGAGCTCGCCCCCGACGGCGACGGCACCCTGCTGACCTTCACCCACACCTTCGCCGACCGCCACGGCGCCGCCAGCTTCGCCGCCGGCTGGCACACCTGCCTGGCCGCCCTCCACGCCCACCTCGACGAACGCCCGTTCCCCGGCACCGGCGACACCGCCCGCCTGCACACCGCCCGCCTGCACGAGGACTTCATCGCCATCCTCGGCCTGCCCTCGGCCACCGTCACCGACGGCGGCGTCCGCGTCGAACGCCAGCTCACCCGCCCCGCCGAGGACGTCTGGCAGCGGCTCGGCGGCCCCGAGGCCACCGTCGGCGCGCCGCCGCCGCAGCCGTTCACCGTGCCCGCCGCACCGCCCGGCCCGGTCAGCCGCATCGAGGCCGGCAAGCTGCTGGAGTACGACACCGGCGGCGGGACCGTGCGCTGGGAGCTGGCAGCGGGCACCGGGCACGGCGCGCGGCTGGTCCTCACCCACGCCGGCCAGACCGCCACCCTGGACGCCTGGCGCGTCCGTGTCGAGGAGCTGGCCGCCTCCCTCCTCTAGCCGTGGTTTTTCTTCTTTGCAGGTGTGAGGTGCTGCATTTTCCCACGCCCTTTACAAAGTAGATTTCATGAAATTCCAGACAAGTCGGATATCCGGGTGGGTGGGTCAGCGCCCCGGCCCGCCCTCGATCGCCCACCGCACCCCGTACGCGCCCAGAAAGTCCAGGAACGCGCCGGGATCGAACGCCTGCGCGGGCGCCAGCACCCCCGCCTTCGCGGGCTCGGCCACCAGGCGGCGGGCGCTTTCCACCGCGATCGCCGCCGTCAGGCCGTAGGTGTCGCTCCCCTCCACGACGCCGCGCACCCGCCGCCCGTCCGTGCCGGCGGCCTCGGCCAGGTAGGTGAAACGCTGGGCGCGGCGCTCCCGCTCGGCCGGCCCCTCGGGCAGGCTCGCGATGACCTCGGGTGGGGGCGCGTCGCCCAGCCGCTCCCCCAGCCCGGCCTCGGCCAGCCCCTCCAGGCGCGCAAGACGTACGTGGCGGGGAATGGTCACCACCTCCGGCACCGCGAACCCCGCAACCGGCAGCACCTCCTCCCGCCCCGGCAGCCGCACCTCACCGCGGCGGCCGGGCGATGCAGGACGCCAGAGGCCGCCGTCGTAGACCAGGCCGCCCGATCGGACGGTCTCGATCGTCGCGGCCAGCGAGCGCAGCGTGCCGCGCGAGACGCCCCGCCCGGGCCGATAAGGTGGACGGTGCGCATCTCCCCGATCCGGTCCAGGCGGGCGGCCACCAGGCTCGCCAGCAGATCCAGCAGGACGCAGCCGTCGGTGGCGGCGGGCACCACACTCACCCCGGCACCACGTGCTCGGGACGCGAGGGTGTCGAAGAGGTCCTTGATGGCGAGCTGCTCGCCGCAGGTGTCGACGTAGTGGCAGCCGGCGTCAATCGCGGCCGCCGCCACGGCGCGGGCGGTGAAAGTGAAAGGCCCGGCACAGTTGATGACGGCATCGCTGCCGGTGAAAGCGCGCGCCAGAGCCCGGTGGTCGCCGGCTGCGGCCTGCCGCCGCTGCGCGCCGTGCAGGCCGGTGGCCTCGGCCGCTTGCGTGAGGCGGGCCGGATCGCGTCCGGCCAGGATCGGCTCGATGCCGCGGCGGGCCAGCTCGGCCAGGACGAGCCTGCCCTGGTAGCCGCTCGCGCCGTACACGGTGATCTTCATCTCGTCTCCTCGAACACGCCGATAGGGGATCAGCCCCGCGCAGCACGCTACGGCTCCGGCACGAGACGCCGGAATAAGCAAGACGCGCGCACCTTTGCGCCATCGTCTTCAAAGAAGAGCCGGTTAGGGTGTCAGGATGGACGTGTTGTCGGACGTGGTGAGCGCGGCCCGCACGGGCCGCCCCCATTCGCGGCGCGTGAGCCGCCCCGCCCCCTTCGCCGAGCATTTCCCCACGGTGCCGGCGGCCGGGTTCCACGTCGTCCTGCGCGGAACGTGCCGGCTGACGCCGCCGCAGGGCGAGCCGATCGTGCTCGGGCCCGGGGACGTGGCGTTCCTGCCGCGCGGCTGCGCCCACACCCTGTCCGACGCCGGGTCGGCGGCCCCCGCCGGCGCGCCCGAGCAGGCCCCCTCCAGCACGCGTCAGCAGGGAGACTCCAGCGTGGACGAGGCAGCCTCCGCCGCAGGCGGGCCGGGGGCGGTGAGCGTGGACATGCTGTGCGGCGCGTACCTGCTGGACGGCTCGGCCCAGCACCCGCTGCTGGACGACCTGCCCGACGTCGTCCACCTGCCCGCCCACGTGGGGCGGCACGGACAGCTGCGCGCCGCCGTCGACCTGCTCGGGACCGAGCTGGACGCCCCGGCCCGCCCCGGCTCCGACGGCGTGCTGCTCACACTGCTGGACCTGCTGCTGCTCTACATCCTGCGCGCCTGGTTCGAGCAACAGCACGCCGACGGCCGCTCCCCCGCCGGATGGGCCGCGGCCCTGCACGACCCCGCCGTGGCGGCCGCCCTGCGCGCCGTCCACGCCGACCCGGCCCACCCGTGGACGGTCGAGGAACTCGGGGCGCGGGCCGGGCTGTCACGAGCCGCCTTCGCCCGCCGCTTCACCACCCTGACCGGGCGGCCGCCACTGGCGTATGTGACCTGGTGGCGGCTGACCACCGCCGCCCGGCTGCTGCGCAGCGGCGACGCCCCCGTCCACACGATCGCCCGCCAGGTCGGCTACAGCTCGCAGTACACCTTCACCCACGCCTTCAAGCGCCAGTACGGCACACCGCCGGCCGCCTACCGGGCCCTGACGGGCACCACCTGATCGGATCAGTCTCGGGCGGCGGGCCGGACCACGACCTCGCTGACGTCTCTCCCGTCGGCCTGCTCGATGGCGAACGCGATCGCCGCGGCCACGAACCGGGGACGGCATCGCGATCTCCTCCCTCCCCCCGCCGTGCCATCACCGCCGCCACCTCAGGGCTCACCGCGCGGGCGGCGCGCCGCACACCTGCACGCAGGCGAGGCCGGGGCGGGGCGTGGTAGCCGGCGACGTGGGAGTGCACGCCCCCGTCGGCCGCTCTCACCAGGGCGCGCCTGCCCGGCTCGCTCGCGGTGGTCGTGGCGGTGGTGCTGCTGACGTCCCCGCCGACCTGGTACTCGATGACCACCGCGCGGTTCTGACCGCCTCCACGCGGCCCCCGGCGCATGTCACGGAGTGTCGGCCTGCCCCCGGGAAGGAGCTTCCGCCCGTCCGGGCGGGTGGTCAGGCGGTGAGGCCGAGGGCGGCGGCGGTCACGGCGCGGGCGCGCTCCGGCCGGGTGAGCACGTCCACCGCATCGCAGACCTGATCGACGCACCCGCCCACCGGCAGGCCCCGTACAGCGGGGTCTGAGATCTGCGCCATGAGCGCCTCGGCGAACCGGTCGCCGCCGATCACCCGGAACGGCCGGTCGTGGAAGCAGCGCACCCGCTCATCGAGCCGCTCGGCCAGCGCCGTGCGGTTCTGCAGCGCGGCGAGCCTGCCGTAGGCGGCGGCCAGGCCGTCCTCGCGCTCCCGCCACGACCGCGCCGCCAGCGCCGCGCCCAGGGATTCGCCCAGCTCGGCCGAGCCGGGCAGCCGGGCCAGCGCGCTGCCCAGCCATTTGGCGTACGGGGGATAGCGGCGGCGCAGCAGCAGCGCGAGCCGCATCACCTCCCGCGCCAGCCGCGCCCCCACCACGGCCGAGCCCAGCTCGTCGCCCACCTCGCCGCAGCGCCCCGGGAACGGCTCCTCCTGCGCGATGCGCCGCCACTGACAGGCCAGCACATACCGCCACACATCCTCCGGATACCAGCGCAGCAGCCGCCGGACCGTCTCAAGGCCCGGCTCGCCGAGCCCGTCGTGGAACACCTCACCACCGGTCACCTCGGCCAGGCTCTGCCAGGGCGACGACAGCCAGTCCAGCAGCGACACCCCGCCCCGCGGGTCGAACCCGAGCCGCTCCACCAGCCACGACCCCAGCTCCGTCACCCGCACCCCCGGCTGCACCCGCCCGTGGTAGCCGAACACGGTCGGGTATCCGCGAAACCGCTCCGGCAGCCCGGCGACCACCCGCTGCTCGATCTCGGCCACCTGATCGGCCGCCACGAACACCAGCACCCGCGGCCCCCAGTCGTGGTCGGCGGAGCGGGCGGTGTCGAACGCCAGCACCTCCGACCCGGGCCCGATCAGCGCCGCCGCGTGCGGCACGCCGGTCACCAGCGGGGCCACGACCTCACCGTAGAAGGAGCGCGACAATTCGATACCAGGTACGAAATCGGTCATCACGCCGTCAACTGTGCACCAGCGCCCGCCGAACCTCACCCGGTTTTCCCCCGCGCGGGGCGCGGGCCGGATTTGTGCGGGTGGGGCCGGGCGGTTCCCCACGGAGGTCAGAGAGCGAGGTGGCAGGCCATGACGCGCACCCTGCGGTAGCCGAGGTGCTCGTACACGGTGATCGCGGCGGGATTGTCGTCGTCCACCATGAGCGCCGCACGCCCGTACGCGGCCACCAGCTGCCGCGTCACCCACCCGCACACCAGCCGCGCCAGCCCGCGCCCGCGATAACGCGCCCGCGTCGCGACCCCGGCCAGCAGCCCCACGGTGGGCGCCGACCAGGCGTCGGCCGCGACCGCCGCCAGCTCGCCGTCAAGGCGGATGCCCGCCCAGCGCCGCACACCCGAACCGCCGGGAACCGCGTAGGAGTGGGGGCGTCGGCGGCCAGCAGCTCGGCCACCTCCGCCTCCTCCGCGGCCTGCAGCCACCCCACCTGCGCCCCGCCGTCCACGACAGCGGCCGGCAGGCTCTCGGCGGCGGCAGCGGGCAGGCTCATCCACGAAAAGCGGCCCCGTTCGGCCAGCCCGTCGACGCGGGCCGTCACCTCGGCCAAAAGGCCCGCCTCACCCCAGGGCCGGTAGGTGGGGCCCAGCTCGGCCAGGGCATGCCGGACCAGCCGCACCGCCTCCGGCACGGGGCCGTGCACGGCTAAGCGGTCACCGCGGGAGATGCCGGGGCAGGCGGCCACCACCGCATCCCCCAGCGCCCAGGCCCGCGCCCGCCCGCGCAACCCCTGGCCCGTCCACATCACCAGGTCGGCATCGCCGCACGCCGCCCGCAGCTCCGCCTCCGAGCGCAGCGGCATGATCACAAAATCGCCCCCGGCCGGTAGGCGGCCGCCTCCGGATGCTCGGCCACGATCGCCTCGACCGCCTGGGTGACGGCCCGCACCTGGTCGCCGGCCGCGCCGGTGAACGACACCCGGTCGGCCAGCAGGCCCTCCAGCTCATCGCGGCCGAGGGGGAAGCGGTCATCGCCGGCCAGCCGGTCCAGCAGCTCGTTGGCGGCGCCGCGCGAGCGCATCGCCAAAGCGGAGGCCACCGCGTGCTCCTTGATCAGCTCGTGGGCCTGCTCGCGGCCCACCCCGGCCCGCACCGCCGCCATCAGCATCTTCGTCGTGGCCAGGAACGGCAGGTAGCGGTCCAGCTCGGCGGCGATCACGGCGGGGAAGGCGCCGAACTCCTCCAGCACCGTCAGCATCGTCTCCACCAGCCCGTCGAAGGCGAAGAACGCATCCGGCAGCGCGACCCTGCGCACCACCGAGCACGACACATCACCCTCGTTCCACTGATCACCGGACAGCTCGCCCACCATCGAGGCGTAGCCGCGCAGCACCACCGCCAGGCCGTTGACCCGCTCGCAGGAACGGGTGTTCATCTTGTGCGGCATCGCCGAGGAGCCGACCTGCCCCTCCTTGAACCCCTCGGTGACCAGCTCGTGCCCGGCCATCAGCCGGATCGTCTTGGCCAGCGACGACGGCGCCGCCGCCAGCTGCACCAAAGCCGTCACCACCTCGAAGTCGAGCGAGCGCGGATAAACCTGCCCGACGCTGGTGAAGCGGTGCTCGAACCCCAAGTGGGCCGCCACCCGCTCCTCCAGCGCGGCCAGCTTGCCCCGATCGCCGCCCAGCAGGTCGAGCATGTCCTGCGCGGTGCCCACCGGCCCCTTGATGCCGCGCAGCGGGTAGCGGGCGATCAGCTCCTCCAGCCGCCAGTAGGCCACCAGCAGCTCATCGGCCGCCGTGGCGAACCGCTTGCCGAGCGTCGTGGCCTGGGCCGCCACATTGTGCGAGCGGCCGGCGATCACCGTCGCCTCGTGCTCGTGCGCCAGCCGCGCCAGCCGCGCCAGCAACGCCACGACCCGGTCGCGCACCAGCAGCAGGCTGTCGCGCACCTGCAGCTGCTCGACGTTCTCGGTCAGGTCGCGCGAGGTCATGCCCTTATGGACCTGCTCGTGCCCGGCCAGCGCGTTGAATTCCTCGATGCGGGCCTTGACGTCGTGCCGCGTCACCCGCTCGCGCGCCGCGATCGAGTCGAGATCGACCCGCTCGACCACCTTCTCATAATCGGCGATCGCGCTCTCGGGCACCGCCACGCCCAGCTCGGCCTGCGCCCGCAGCACCGCCAGCCACAACCGCCGCTCAGCGATGATCTTGTATTCGGGTGACCACAGGCGGGCCAGCTCCGCCGAGGCGTAGCGACCGGCCAGAACATTCGGGATACGCGGCTTGGAAGTCACGTCGGACAAGTCTATTCACACCCCCGCCGGTCACCTCCGCCCGCCCGGCCGCGTCATCGCCCGGCCCCCGGCTCCGTACACCAAGACTTGAACCGGCCGCCGGTTACCTGCGCGCCTGCCCGGACAGAAGATGCGCCGAGCGACACCGGAGCAGAACGGGAGCAGCCTCATGATCCGACCACGCCCGGGCCGCGCCCTGCTGGCGGGCGCGACCGTGACCTGCCTGCTCACCGCGGGATGCGCCGCCGCGCCCCACCACGCCACCGCCCCCGCCGGGCCCGCGCCGGCCATCGCCACGACCACTCCCGCCGAAACCCGCACCGTCCTGCTCGAACAGCAGCTGCCCAACGTCAAAGGCAAGACCTTCACCTCGGTCCTGATCACCTTCCCCCCCGGCGGCCGCGCCGGCCCCCACAAGCACGGCAACGCCTTCGTCTACGCCTACGTCCTCGACGGCACCTTCCGCAGCCGCCTGGCCGGCGAGGGCGTGCGCACCTTCCGGCAGGGCGAGAACTGGACCGAGCCGCCCGGCACCCACCACCTGCTCACCGAGAACACCAGCCGGACCCAGCCGGGCAGGCTCCTGGTCATCTTCATCGCCGACGCCGGCTGAGAACTCAAAATCGACGACCCGCCCGGCTGACCCGCCCCAGGCGCGCCACGACGAGCAGCCCCGCGCGGCCGCCTGCTCCGCGCTCGCCCCGGTCTCTCACCAGCCTCACGGACGCCAGCCGCGCCCCGAAACGGCGGTGCGCCCGGCGGGCGACCACCCGCCGGGCGCGCTCAGGTCCTCAGGCCGGGGAACCGGCCAGGTCCTTCACCTTCGGCTCACCCGCACCCCGCGCGCCCTTGTCGCGGTCCCGGGTCACCACCACATACAGCGTCGGCACCAGCACCAGCGTCAGCAGCGTCGACGACACCAGGCCACCGATCACCACGATCGCCAAAGGCTGCGAGATGAACCCGCCCGACCCCGTCACGCCCAGCGCCATCGGCGTCAACGCGCAGATCGTCGCCACCGCGGTCATCAGAATCGGACGCAACCGCCGCCGGCCGCCCTCGATCACCGCCTCCACGACGCCCATGCCCTGCTCCCGATACTGGTTGATCAGGTCGATCAGCACGATCGCGTTCGTCACCACGATGCCGACCAGCATCAGCATCCCGATCAACGCCGGCACGCCCAGCGCCGTGTCCGTCGCCACCAGCAACCCGATCGCACCCGTCGCCGCGAACGGAATCGACACCAGCAAGATCACCGGCTGCACGAAACTCCGGAACGTCGCCACCATGATCATGAACACGATCGCGATCGCCGCCAGAATCGCCAGCCCCAGATCCTCGAACGCATCCGCCTGATCCGCCGACACACCGCCGATCTCGTACGACGCCCCGGCACCCAGATCCAGCCCGTCCAGCTTCTCGGTCAGCTCCTGCGTCACCGCACCCAGGTTCCCGGCATCGACGGCACGCGCCGACACCGTCGCAGAACGCTCACCATCGATCCGCGTCACCTGCGTCGGCCCGTCCACCTGACGCACCGACGCCACCGACGACAGCTTCACCAGCCCCGCCGCCGTCGGCAACCGCAGATCCTTGATCGCCTTGATGTCGTCCGGCGCCTCCGCACCCCGCAACACCAGATCGCTCGACCGGCCGTCCAGCGTGATCTGCCCCAGCGGCGCACCACGGAACGCCTGCGCCACCGCCTGCCCCACCGCGGCCTCCGACAGGCCGCGCTCGGCCGCCTTCTCCCGGTTCACCACGACCTCGACCCGCGGCGCGCTCGACTCCAGGTTCGACGACACATCACGCAGACCCGGCACCTCACCCAGCGCCGACGTCACCTTCTCGGCCGCCGCGCTCAGCGTCCCGGCATCCGACGCCCGCACGATCACCTCGATCGTGTCCACCGCGAACCCGCCGCCACCGGCCGCGCCGCCGACCGTCACCTCGCCCACACCCGACAGGCCGTCGATCTTCTCGCGCAGCTCGGCCTCCACCGCCGCGGCATCGGCGTCCTCGGCCAGCGTCACCGAGAACGACGCCCGGTCCGCGCCGCCGCCCAGACCGCCGGCCATCGCGCTGCCGCCGCCGACGTTCACCTGGTACGTCTCCACACCCGCCTGACCGGCGAGCACCTCCTCGACCTTCCGCGCCGCCTTGTCCGTCGTCGCCAGATCCGTGCCCACCGGCATCCGCTGCGACAACGACAACGTGTTCTGCCCCGAAGCGTCCAGGAAGTTCGTCCGCAACGACCCCGCGATGCCCATCGTCGCGACGAACACCGCCACCCCGATGAGGATCGTCACCAGCTTGAACCGCGTCGCGAACCGCAGCACCGGCAGATACGCCCGCTGCAACGGCGAGCGCAGCTCCTTCGCCTCGGCCTCCGCACGCTGCCGGCGCGCCTCCTCCGGCGACAGATCCGGCGCCGTCAAAAACCAGTACGCCAGCACCGGCACCACGGTCAGCGACACCACCAGCGACGCCAGCAACGCCACCGTCACCGTGATCGCGAACGGGCTGAACAGCTCGCCCACCATGCCGCCCACCAGCGCGATCGGTGCGAACACCGCCACCGTCGTCAGCGTCGAGGCCGTCACCGCCCCCGCCACCTCGCGCACCGCGGTCAAGATGGCCTGCATCTTGGCCTCGCCGTAGCCCAGATGCCGCTTGATGTTCTCCAGCACCACGATCGAGTCGTCCACCACACGGCCCACCGCGATCGTCAGCGCGCCCAGCGTCAGCAGGTTCAGCGAATGATCACCCGCCCACAGCACCAGCAACGCGATCACCACCGACAGCGGGATCGACACCGCCGTCACCAGCGTCGAGCGCACCGACAGCAGGAACACCAAGATCACCAAAACGGCGAACACCAGGCCCAGCAGGCCCTCGGTCGTCAAGCTCTCGATCGACTGCTCCACGTACGGCGCCTGGTCGAACACCACCGACACCGCCGTGTCCGACGAATCACCCAGCGCCCGCGTCAGCTCCGGCAGCTTCTCCCGGATGTCACGCGAGATCGCCACCGCGTTCCCGTCGGGCACCATCGTCACCGACAGCCCCAGGCTCGCCTTGCCGTCCGTCCTGGTGATCGTCGTCGCCTCGGCCAGCCCCCGCTTGATCACCGCCACATCGCCCAGCTTCACCGGCTTGAGCGGCTTCGGCCGCGCCGCCTGCTGCTGCGCCTGTGCGGCCTGAGCAGGCTGCGCCTGACCCGGCCGGCCCTGAGCCTGCGGCTGCTGAGGCTGCGCCTGGGGCTGCGGCTGGGACGGCGTCAGATACAGGCTCTTCAGCTTGGCCACCGAGTCGACCCGCGAGCCCACCTGCACCGTCAGCGCCTTACCGTCCGACGTCAGCGTGCCCGCCGGAATCGGCGTCCCGTTCGCCTTCAGCACCTCGGGGATCTGCGCCGCCGACACCCCCGCCAGCGCCATCTTCCCCGCATCCGGCTCGATCGTCACGACCTCGTCACGGGTGCCGGTCACCGACACCTCGCGCACGCCCTCCACGCTGGACAGCTCGGGCACCGCGATCCGCCGCAGCTTGTCGGCCATCGCCCGCTCGTCACCGCCGTCGCCGACCGCCAGCACCATCACCGGAATGTCATCGGTGCTCCCCGCCACCACCTGCGGCTCCACACCATCCGGCAACGACACCCGGTTGATCGCCTGCTGCATCTTGTTCAGCGCCGCGTCGATGTCCGTGCCGTACTCGAAGGCCACCTGGATCTGCGCCAGGCCCTCCTTCGACGTCGACGTCATCTGCTCCATCCCGGCCAGGCCCTGGAAGGAGTCCTCGATCGGCGCCGTCACCTGATCCTCGACGATCTCCGGCGACGCCCCGGGATAGGACGCCACCACGAACGCCCCGGGAAACGACAACGACGGCAACAACTGCTGCTTCAGCTGCGGGATCGTGAACACGCCGAAGGCGCTGAGCACGACCGCCACCAAGATCACAAGACTGCGGTTGACCAAGCTCAACCGGGCGAATGCGGTCACAGAGCTCCCCCTCTAAGAGTTCGCCCAAGACTAACACTTCGCCTAGAACGAATATTTAGCCACAACAAGCTTTCCTGATAACCTTCTCAGGAAGCGAGAGGTGAGCGTGAACAACGAACGCGAAGAGCTGATCCACCGGATCAACCAAACCCAACGAGCCCTGGCACGACTGTTCGCCCAGCAACACCAAAGCCCCCTCTTCACCTCCAACCTCACCCTCCGCCAGCTCAAAGTCATCATGCTCCTGTCCATCAACGGCTCCGCATCCGGACAGGACCTCGCCCACGACCTCGGCGTCGGACTCGGCACCGTCACCGGCATCGTCGACCGCCTCGTCGCCCACGGCCTCGTCAGCCGCCACGAAGACCCCCACGACCGCCGCGTACGCCGCGTCGAACTCACCCCCGCCGGCACCCGCCTCATCGAAGAGATCAACAACGCCGGCGTCGAACAGTACCGGCGCATCATGGACCACCTCGACACCGAGACCCTGCGCGCCCTCGACCAGGTCACCCGCACCATCCACACCGTCGCCGGCAACCTCGCCCGCAACGAGCACGACACCCCCGCCCACCGCTGACGACCGCCCGGCACCTGTGGCGCCCATCACACGGAACCCCGCCCCACGCGCGGACACAGACAGAGCGTGAGCACCGATCGCGAATTATGGTCACGCGCGGCCGACGGCGACAGCGAAGCCTTCGGGGCCCTGTTCGACGCCTACGCGCGCCACATCTATAACCACTGCTTCCGCCGCACCGCCGACTGGTCGGCCGCCGAAGACCTCACCTCCGTCGTCTTCCTCGAAGCATGGCGCCGCCGCGACCAGGTACGCATCCACCACGACAGCGTCCTGCCCTGGCTCCTCGGCGTCGCCAACAACGTCCTGCGCAACCGCCACCGCGCCCTGCGCCGGCACAAGAACGCACTCCAGCAGCTCCCCGCCCCGGCCTGCGAACCCGACCCCGCCGACGACATCGCCGGCCGCATCGACGACGAACACCGCATGCGCGACATCCTCGCGCTCATCGACCAGCTGCCCCGAGCAGACCGCGAAGTCCTCGAACTGTGCGTCTGGTCCCAGCTCACCTACCAGGAAGCGGCCATCGCCCTCGACATCCCCGTCGGCACCGTACGCTCCCGGCTCGCCCGCGCCCGCACCCGCCTGAAGAACCTCTCCGCCACAACCCCCGCACCACGCCGATGGAGCGACCGCCTCACCGCGCTCAGCAGGAAGGGAGAACAGCTGTGACCGACCACCGCCTCCCACAGGAACGCGACCTTCCCGCCCACCGGCACGCCCTCAGGAAAACCCACCTCATGACCCTCATCGACCAGCAGACCGCCACCCCACCCGCACGCCGCCCCCGCTGGCCGGTCCTCGCCGCCCTCGCGACCGCCGCGGCCGCCGCCCTCGTCATCGGCCTGCCCATCGCCCTCGACCACGGCGGCACCCCCGCCAACGCCGTCATCCGCGAACCCGACGGATCCATCAAGATCTACATCACCGACTACAAGCACCCCGAGCTCATCGAACGGCGCCTGCGCGGCTTCGGCGTCCAGGCCGACGTCACCTTCCTCCCCGCCGGCAAGGACTGCAAAGAGCCCAGGGCCACGTACCTGCCGGACAACCCCGCCCTCCTCACCGCCGAGCCGCCCGCCGAAGGCGAGGAGACCTACAGCAGGCTCCACCCGGAACAGATCAAGCCGGGCCAGACCTTCGTCTACACCCTCTGGTACATCGAGGACGGGGACGACCGCATGGCCATCGCCCGCCCCCGCGTCGCCACCGGCCCCGTCGCACCCTGCGAAGTCATCCCCGGCGGGCCCGAGCTGCGCCGCGACCCCCACGGCGGCATCGGCGGCTGACCGGGGGCCTCGCCTGTGGGTGCTGTTCTTCTCTTTGAGGAGCGGAGGCTTGTCACCAACCCGACGCCTTTACAATGTAGATTCACAGCACCCACGGATACGGGGCCGCCCCTTGGTCAGGCCAGGCGGGACAGGACGGACGGCAGCTTGTCCTCGTACACGACCGTCAGCCGCCGCGTCGCCCGCGTCACCGCCACATACAGGTCCTGACCGCCCATCGGCGACTGCTCCAGGATCCCCGCGGGATCGACCACGACGACCGCGTCGAACTCCAGTCCCTTGGCCTGACCCACCGTCAGCACCGCCACCGGCGCCTCGAGCCCGCTGCCGGGGAACAGCGCCGACACCCGCGCATGCCGCGCATCCGGCGTCAGCACGCCCAGCCGGCCCTCCCCGATGGCGGCCAGCTCCTCGTCCACCACGCCGGGCAGCGCCTCCACCGGCAGCCTCAGGGCGCGCGGCTCGGACTCGCCCTCGCGTACGGACTCCGGCGGCTCCTCATCGGGCGCGAACGAGCGCAGCACGTCGGCCGCCACCCGCATGATCTCCACCGGCGTACGGTAGTTGACCTCCAGCCGCTCCACCCGCCAGCGGCCCTCCAGGTAGGGGTCGAGCACCTCGCCCCAGGAGCGCGCGCCCGCCGCCGAGCCCGTCTGCGCCAGATCGCCCACCACGGTCAGCGACTTGGCCGGCACCCGCCGCATCACCATCCGCCACGCCATCGGCGACAGCTCCTGCGCCTCGTCCACGATCACGTGACCGTACGCCCAGGTGCGGTCCGCCGCCGCCCGGTCGGCCGTCGTCATCCCGATGCCGTCATCGGCGTGCCGCTCGGCCAGCACGTCGGCCCGCTCCAGAATGCCCTGCTCGGCCACGCCCGTGACCTGCAGCACCTCGGCCGCGTACCGCTCCTCCCCGGCCTGCTCCTCGCGCTCGCGCCGCGCCGCGACCCGCTGCGCCGAGTCGTCCTCGCCCAGCAGCTCGGCCGCCTCGTCCAGCAGCGGCACATCGCCCACCGTCCACGGCGACTCCAGCGGGCGCACCAGCGCACGCCACGACAGCCCGGCGGGGGCCGCCGCCTCCAGCTCCTCCGGCGAGGACAGCAGCTCGGCCACGAAACGCTGCGGCGTCAGCTCCGGCCACAGCTCCTCCACCGCCGCGCGCACCTCCGGCTCGCCCCACAGCCGCCGCGAGGCCAGCTCGATGTCGAGCTCGTCGAGGTCGCCTTCCAGATCCAGCGGCTCGCTCAGCTCCGGCTCATCGGGGATGTCCAGCTCCTCGATGTGCAGCGACTCCTCAAGCGCCCGCGCCTCGGCCCTGGCCAGCTCCTTCAGCAGCTCGGTGACGTACAGCTTGCGCGCCATGTTGTGCGGCAGCCGCACCGCGCGGGCCCGGTCGCGCAGCCGCAGGCAGGTCCCGTGCGGCACGCGCAGCCGCAGCCCGTCCAGCTCGATCACCAGATCGCCGTCCGGCACCCGCTGGCGCCGCCGCAGCGCCTCGGCCAGCAGCGCGGCCATGCGCAGGTCGCCCTTGACCAGCGCCTGCGCGGGCTTGTCGGCCACGGCCGCCGTCACCCCGGGGAACATCCCGCCCACCGTGGTCATCACGACCTGTGTCTCACCCAGCGCGGGCAGCACCTGGCTGATGTAGCGCAGGAACATCGGGTTGGGGCCCACCACCAGCACGCCGCGCCGTTCCAGCGTGTCGCGGTGGGTGTAGAGCAGGTACGCCGCCCGGTGCAGCGCCGCGACCGTCTTGCCGGTGCCGGGGCCGCCCTGGACGACCAGCGCCCCCTGCAGGGCGGACCTGATCACCCGGTCCTGCTCGGCCTGGATGGTGGCCACCACGTCGCTCATCCGCCCGGTGCGGCCCCGGCGCAGCGCGGCCAGCAGCGCCGCCTCGCCCACCAGCGTGCGGCGGTCGCCCTCGCTCATGCCCTCCAGGTCGAACACCTCGTCGTCGATGCCGACCACCACGCGGTCCTTCAGGTGCAGGTGCCGGCGGCGCACCAGGCCGCCGGGGTCGGCGGCGGTGGCGACGTAGAACGGCCGCGCGGCCGGCGCCCGCCAGTCGATGAGCACCGACTCGTGCTGCTCGTCGCGCAGCCCGATCCTGCCGATGTAGGTGGTGTTGCCGTCGGCGTCGTCGATGCGGCCGAAGCACAGGCCGCGTTCGACCGCGTCGAGCTGCGCCAGCCGCCGCGCCTGCTCGGCGGCCAGCACCTCGCGCTCCACCCGCGCCTGGCGGGTGCCCGCAGCGCCGCCCCTGGCGTACACCTCGCGCAGCGCCTCCCGCGCACGCTCCCTGGCGGCGTCGAGCCTGCCGTAAAGCCACGACACGGTGCGCTGCTCGGTGTCAAGGGCTTCGGCGAGACCATCTTGACGATTAGCCATTCCGTGATATACTCCTTCTGGAGGTCTGTGGAGCTCGACGTAATGTGATGGACGCACGAGCTTAGTCCCGCGCACGCCCGCACGCAATCACCCTCCCCGCCTTTCCTGCCGCACCGCAGGTGCTAGCTTGACCGTCCATGGCGGACTATCTGCGAGAGCTGTTCTCCCTCCACGGCCGGCGCGCCCTGGTCACCGGCGGAAGTTCCGGCATCGGGTACGCGACGGCCGAGGCCATCGGGCGCGCCGGAGCCGAAGTCGTCATCGTCGCCCGTACGCAAAGCGCACTCGACCAGGCCGTCACCCGCATGCGCGAGCACGGCGTCACCGCCTCCGCCATCGCCGCCGACCTCGGCGTGCGCGCCGACGTCGAACGCGTCGTCGCCACCGCGGGCGACGACATCGACATCCTCGTCAACGACGCCGGCAACAACATCCGCAAGCCGATGGCCGAGCTCACCCAGGACGACTACGACCGCACGCTGGCCGTCAACTTCACCGCCCCCTACCTGCTCGGCCAGCACTACGGCCCGAAGATGGCCGCCCGCGGCTGGGGCCGCATCATCAACGTCGGCTCCCAGCAGTCCATCAGCGCCTTCGGCGACAGCGGCATCTACGGCGCCTTCAAGGCCGCCCTCGCCGGGCTCACCCGCTCCCAGGCCGAGGCGTGGTCCGCCCACGGCGTGCGCGTCAACACGATCATCCCCGGCTTCGTGCTCACCCCGCTCACCGCCGAGGCCCAGGCCATCCCCGGCCGCGTCGAAGCCCTCGCCGCCCGCCACATGGTCGGACGCAACGGCCTGCCGCAGGACTTCGCCGGCGCGGCGGTCTTCCTCGCGAGCGAGGCGTGCTCGTTCATCACCGGACAGATGCTCTTCGTGGACGGCGGCTTCTCCGTCCACTGATCCCGGCCACCGGGGCGAGAAGACCCCGCGCCTTTACGTTGTAGATCAAAACTGGATCAGGGAGCGACGGCGCGGGCGACGGTCTCGCGCAGCAGCGCGCGGCGGCGCTCGTGCACATCCTCCGGCTCGCCGGCCGAGGCCGCGTGGTAGCTGCTGACCGGCGACCAGGCGAAGGCCAGGGAGATGACCAGGGCCATCAGCGCCGCCGGATCCCCCTGCCGCACCCGGCCGGCCGCCTGCGCGGCCTTGATCGCCTCGAGCTTCGGGCCGTCATCGGGGGCATCGTCCATCAGGCGGCCCGTCGGGTGGCGCTCCAGGCGCAGCCAGGCCGTCAGGCGGGCCAGCTCGGGATGGCGCAGGTTCTCGTCGTAGATGCTGACGGCCCACCCGGGCAGATCGTCGGCGTCCAGCGGGACAGCATTGCGCAACCGGTCGGACAGATCGGCGATCACGGCGTCGAACAGCCCGTCCTTGCTGCCGAAATAGCCGTAGAGCTGGGCCTTGTTCGTCTTGGCCGCCGCGATGATGCGGTCGATCCTGGCCCCGGCGATGCCGCGCTCGGCGAACTCCGCCGCGGCCGCGTCGAGGATGCGCCTGCGCGTCGCGGCACCGCGCGCGGTGGTGGGCAGTTCAGGCATGGGCACCACCATAGCAAACAGACTAGTTGGTTTGCTTTTTCGCGGCGACGCGCTACGCTCCCGAAACAGACCGAATAGTCTGTTTGGAGGCAATCGTGCGTACCACCACCGCATGGCGCAGCACCGGCGACGGCTCGGTGACCCTGGAGCGGGTCACCATCGAGCGGCGCGATCTGCGCGACCACGACATCGCGCTACGCGTCGACTACTGCGGCGTCTGCCACAGCGACCTGCACCGAGTCAAGGGCATGCTGAAGGAGGGCGCGATCGTCCCCGGCCACGAGTTCACCGGCACGGTCACCGCCGTCGGCCCCGCCGTCACCCGCTTCGCCCCCGGCGACCGGGTCGCGGTCGGCACCATCGTCGACTCCTGCGGCAAGTGCGCGATGTGCGAGATCGGCCAGGAGAACTACTGCCTTGAGGGCCCCACCAGCACCTATGGCGCCAAGGACCGCGTGGACGGCACCAAGAACCAGGGCGGCTACAGCCGCGAGTTCGTGGTGACCGAGAGGTTCGCCTACCACCTGCCCGACGGCCTCGACCCGGCCGGCGCCGCCCCGCTGCTGTGCGCCGGGATCACCACCTGGGAGCCGCTGCGCGCCGCCGGCGTCGGCAAGGGCACCAAGGTCGCCGTCGCCGGGCTCGGCGGCCTCGGCCACCTCGGCGTGAAGCTGGCCGTCGCGCTCGGCGCCGAGGTCACCGTGCTCAGCCGCACCCCCGACAAGGCCGGCGACGCCCGCGCGCTGGGCGCCTGCGACCTGCTGGTGACCACCGACGAGGCGCAGGTCGCGGCCGCCCGCTACCGGTTCGACGTCATCCTCGACACCGTCCCGATCGAGCACGACCTGACCCCGTACATCAGCATGGTGGCCCTGGACGGCACCCTGTCCATCCTCGGCTACCCCTTCCCGACCACGGTTGCGATCATGGAGCTGATGCGTGGCCGCAGGAAGCTCACCGGGTCCGGCACCGGCGGCACCCGGCAGACCGCCGAGCTGCTGGAGTTCGCCGCCCGGCACCAGGTCACCGCCGACATCGAGGTGCTGCCGTCCAGCCGCGTCGAGGAGGCGCTCCACCGCCTGGACAACAACGACGTCCGCTACCGCTTCGTCCTCGACCTGTCCGACCTCGACCAGCCCGCCGCCTGACTACCGCCGTCGCGCGGACGGCGTGGTGCGCGGCGTGACCAGGACGCCGCACACCACGCCCGGCGCCGCGGCCGGGCCCGGGATCCGCAGCGCGCGGGTCTGGGCCCGGCCGCATCCGTCGCCGTACGCCGCCCGCGCGATCAGAGATCAGGAGAGCAGGACCTGGCCGAGGACGTGCTCGCCGATGGCCGCCATGCCGGGATGATCGGCCGAATGGGCGGCCAGCGCCGTGCCCATGACCAAGGCCCAGCCGCGGGCCCGCTCCCACGTCGTCTCGTCGGCGTCCACGTGCGCGCGGAACACCTCCCGCGCCTCCTCCTCGAACACCAGCCACGCGGCGGCCAGATCGGTGGCCGGATCGCCGCTGGTCAGGTCGCCGAAGTCCAGCACCGCCGCCAGCCCGCCACCGTCGGCGCCGGCCAGGAGGTTCGCCGGATGCGGGTCGCCGTGCAGCCACAGCGCAGGCCCCTGCCAGGACGGCAGCGCCACCGCCTTCTCCCACAGGGCCAGCAGCTCCGCCGAGCGGGGGATCGACCGCAGGCGGCCCCGCACCGCCTCGTCGCGGGCGGCCAGCGGCACACCGCGCACGGGGTTACGCGGCGCCTCCGGCGGCGCGGGCCGGTGCAGACCGTTCATGAACGCGGCCAGCGGAACCGCCAGCCCCGCCCGCTCGGCCGGCGGCACGGCGGCGACCGTACGGCCCTCGAACCAGGGCGCGATCGTCCACGGCCACGGATACCCCTCACCCGCCACCCCCGCCCGCACCGGGACCGGCAGCGCGACCTCCACATACCCCGCCAGGACCGGCAGCCAGCGCTGCTCATTGACGATCAGCTCGACCGCCACCTCGCGGCGCGGCAACCGTACGGACAGGTCGGATCCCAGGCGGTAGATCACGTTGTCCCAGCCGTTGGCGACCAGGGTGAGCGGGCCCGCCAGATCCGGGTGCTGGGCACGGACGAGACGATCGACGAGATCGGCGTCGATGTCGATCTCGGCCGCGGGGGTGTTCATGGCGACACCCTAACGTCCGCCGCCACCGGCCGGGCCGCCAGGCCGGCGCGGGACCTCAGCGGAAGTCGGCGGCGTGGTCGCACACCCACTCCGCGAACGTCCGGGCGGATCGTCCGGTGACCTTCTCGACGATGACCGACGTCTCGGGCACGGCCTCGGCGCCCGCCGCCCACGTCCGCATGACGACCTCCACAGCCGTCGCGGGCATCGTCGCGGCCAGGTCGGCCCGCCCCTGCTCGGGCGTGACCTCCTCGACCGGGATCGCCCTGCCGAGGGCGGCGCCGATGTGGCCGACCTGCTCGCGCAGGGTGAGCGCCTGCGGCCCGTACACCGTGTACGCCTGCCGCCCGTGCCCCCGCTCGGTCAGCGCCGTCACCGCGAGCGCCGCCAGGTCCCGCTCGCTCACGGGAGCGGTCATCGCCTCCGGATACGGCAGCCGCACGGCCTCCCCGCTCTTGATCGTCCGCGACCACCACCAGCGGGTGTTGGTCGCGAACATCCCCGCGCGGAGGAAGGTCCACGACAGCCCCGACTCCTCCAGGGCCGACTCCACGATGCGATGGTCGCGCGCGATCGGATTGCGGGCGGCGCCGGGCTGCACGATCGCCGCGGACGACAGCAGCACCACGTGCCGCACCCCGGCCGAGCGGGCGGCCGCCACGAACCCCTCGATGCCCGCGGGCCTGGCGTAGAGGAAGACGTGCGTGGCGCCTTCCAGTGCGGCGGGCAGCGTCTGCGGGGCGTCCAGGTCCGCGCGCACGTGGGACGCGTCCGGCGTCCTGCTCGTCAGCCGCACCGGAACGCCGGCGGCGGTCAGACCCGCGGCGACGTGGCGGCCGACGCTGCCCCGCGCCGAAGACGACCGTGGTCATGATGTGGACTCCTCCGTGAGCAGGGTGACGAGCTGGGCCCGCAGGACCTCCCGGATCTCGGGCGACAGCGGGTCGCCGCCGAGGATGTCCCGGACCAGGTGCGGCATCGTGATGGGCGCGAAGATGATCGCGTACGCGGCGAGCAGCGCGAACGCGGGGCACCGTCCGCCGCAGACCGGACTCCTCGATGAGGCGCTCCATGGCGGCGTGCAGCCGGAAGATGGGGTCGTCGCGCTCCTCGGGGCCGCCCACGCCGATCGACGACACGTACACCACGTGCCGGGCACGCCGGGCGATCGCCTCCAGCACGGCGGGCGCGCCCCTGGTGGTGAGAAACGGCCACACCAGGAAGACCGCCGTGACCCCGTCCAGCGCCTCGCCCAGCCCTTCCGGGGCATCGAGACCTCCGGTCACGGCGGGCACCGATACGTGCGCCGCCTTCCCGGGGCGTACCAGGGCGCGGGCATCGGTCCTGCCCATCGCCTGGAGCCGCGCGAGCACGTGTCGCCCCACGTTCCCCGTGGCGCCGGTCACCAGAATCATCGCCTCATCCCTTCTCAGGTCTCGGGCTCACGTCTCGGGACGAGGGTGCGGTCCGGGCGACCCGATGGCGAGCCGGAAGCGGGCGCATGACGCGGATCCGACACTCACGAGCCTGTGAACGGTGGGAATCGACACGGCGGACGAGCTCGACCGGCGGCTCATCCGCGCGCTCCAGCTCGACGCGCGCGCACCGTTCAGCCGCATCGCCGAAGTGCTGGGCGTCTCCGACCAGACAGTCGCGCGCCGCTATCGGCGGTTGCGCTCGGCCGGCCTGCTGCGGGTGGTCGCGGTGCCCCCGCCGGATTCCACGGGTACGGGCGCTGGATGCTGCGCCTGCGGTGCGCACCGGGAACCGCCGACGCCGTCGCCGCCGCGCTCGCCCGCCGCCCCGACACCGCGGCGGGCGCCGGGCTGCCGCACTGCGACGCCGACGACCTGCGCCTGCTGAACGTCCTCGCCCACGACGGCCGCATGGCACTGCCCGCTCTCGCCTCCGCCACCGGCTGGTCGCGGTCGACCGTACGGCGGCGCATGGACGAGCTCCAGGCCCGCGGCGCACTGCACTTCTACGCCGAGTTCGACCTCGCCTACCTCGGCTACCGGCCCCACGCCTTTACGTTGTAGATTACTTACGGCGGAACTCCCGCTCCCCCTTGTCCGCGCGCCAGGCCCTGATGACCAGCTCGTCGCCCTCGACGCGGGTCCACACCACCTCGCTCAGCTCGACCCTGAACAGGTGGGAGTCGTCGCCGGGCTGCCCGGCCGCCGCACGCTCCCGCGGGTCGGTGATCTCGATCGCCCGGCCGGCCAGCTTCAGGTCGCCCTCCCACGTGGCCGGGTCGTCGTTGAACGCGGACGTCACGTGGATCGCCATGCGCGGATCGCGCCGCAGGTCCAGCGCCTTGACCGCGCCGGCCATCGAGCCCAGCCACAGCTCGCCGTTCCTGCGGTCGACCTCGGTGCCGCTGACCCGCGGCGAGCCGTCCTTGCGCAGGGTGGCGAGGACCTTGTGCTTGTACGCGTCCATCAGCCGCCGAGCGGCCTCGGCCAGCTCGGGCGCCTGACGCTGGAACTCCTGCCATGAAGTCATGGCCACCATCATGGACTCCTCCACCGACATCATCGCCGGCTTGCGCTTGGGGTACGTTAGTAAACGAATATACGTTTACTAATTGACCGGGAGAGGCACCATGGTGGATCGGGCGTTCAAGGCGGCCGCGTTCGTCGGCGTCAGCCTCGACGGGTTCATCGCCCGCGAGGACGGCGACCTGCACTGGCTCACCAGCAGGGGCGAGGCCGCCGGCGACTACGGCTATGACGCGTTCATCGAGGGCATCGACACCGTCGTCATGGGGCGCGGCACGTACGAGCCGGGCCGAACCTATGATCCGTGGCCGTACGAGGGCCGGCACGTCGCCGTGCTCAGCACCACTCTCCCCCTTGACGCGGACCCGCGCATCAGCGTGCACCGCGACCTCGGCGACCTGCTGCGCGCGCTGGACGAGCGCGGCGCCAAGAGCGTCTACGTGGACGGCGGCCAGGTCATCCGCACGTTCCTGCGGGCCGGGCTGATCGACGCGCTCACCATCACCACGGTGCCGGTGCTGATCGGGAGCGGGGTGCCGCTGTTCGGGCCGCTCGAGCGGGACGTGCCGCTGCGGCACGTGGCGACCAGGGTGCTCGGGGCGGGAGTGGTGCAGTCCACGTACGCCATCGAGCCGGTCACCTGACGCTTCCCTCGCGAGGGTTACGCTGGGGCCGCCGTTGCGGAGCGAGGAGGGACCATGCCGCGTACCTGGTTGACCGAGCGGTTCGGGCTGACGGTGCCGCTGGTGGGCGCGCCCATGGCGGGCGTGAGCGACGGGCGGCTGGCGGCGGCGGTGTCGGCCGCGGGGGCGCTCGGCATGTTCGGGGTGCCGCCGTCGGCGACCGCGTCGTGGATCGAGGAGCAGGCGCAGGTCGCCGCCGCGACCGGCAGGCCGTACGGCATCGGGCTGCTGGCCTGGGCGCTCGGCGATCATCCCGAGCATCTCGACGCGGTGCTGCGGGTGCGGCCCGCCCTGGTGTCGGTCAGTTTCGGCGACTACGCCCCGTACGTCGAGCCGCTGCGCGCGGCCGGGATCACCGTGGCCGTCCAGGCGGGCACCACCGAGGAGGCCGTGCAGGCCGAGAAGTCCGGCGCGGACGTGGTGGTGGCCAGGGGCGGCGAAGGCGGCGGGCACGGCCGCGACGAGGTCGCCACGCTGCCGCTGCTGCAGGGCGTGCTGGACGCCGTGCGCGCGCCGGTGCTCGCGGCCGGGGGCGTCGCCACCGCGCGCGGGCTGGCCGCCGTGCTCGCCGCGGGCGCGGAGGGCGGCTGGGCGGGCACCGCGTTCCTCGGCTGCACCGAGACGACGCTCTCCCCGAGGGACGCGAGCGGCTGCTCGCCACCGGGGAGACCGGCACCGCCTACGGGCGGGTGTTCGACGTCGCGCAAGGGCTGGCGTGGCCGCCCGAGTACGGCGGCCGGGCGCTGCGCAACGCCTTCTACGACCGGTGGAAGGGCCGCGAGGACGAGCTGGCCCGCAACGCGGGGGCGCGGGCCGAGCTGCAGGCGGCGCGGGCCGGACGCGACTACGACACCGCCTACGTGTACGCGGGGCAGGCGGTGGGCACGGTGCGGCGCGAGCGCCCGGCCGCCGACGTGGTCGCGGACTTCGCCGCCGTGGACGAGCTGCTCGGCCGCTTCACCACGGCCCGCTGACCCCTCCACCGCCGTCCCTCCCGCACCGATACGCGCGACGCTCCCGGGTAGGGACGGGAGGAGTGAGGCGGCCGGAAGGGGGACGGCGTGCGAGACGACGGCGAACAGGCAACCGGCGACCTGCGCAGCGCCGGTGAGCGGGCACTCGACGGCCTGCTCACCGCCATGCACCTGGCCGGCATGGAGGAGATGCCGGCCCTGGTCGCCGAGCACGCGCGGCTCGAAGGCTTCTCCGACCTCGCGATCTACGTGACCGACCTGCAGCACCTGCTCCTCGTGCCGCTGCCGGGCCAGCAGGACGCCTCCGGCGGCCCACTGCCAACGATCAAGATCGACGGGACGCTGCCGGGGCGGGCGTTCCAGTCGGTGTCGCTGGTGAGGTCGCGCGTGGGCGACGACGGGCCGTACCGGATGTGGACGCCCCTGCTCGACGGCGCCGAGCGGATCGGCACGCTGGGCCTGACCGCGCCGCACGACGGCGAGCCGGTCGAGGAGCGGGTCAAGGCTCTGGCGTCGCTGGTGGCGCTGCTGGTGGTGAGCAAGCGCCCGCACAGCGACTCGTGTGCGCGGCTGGTACGCGCCCATCCTCTGACGCTGTCGGCCGAGGTGCTGTGGAACCTGCTGCCGCCCGGCACGTTCGCCAACGACGACGTGGTGGTCAGCGCGACGCTGGAGCCCGCGTACGCGATGGGCGGCGACACGTACGACTACGCGATCGACGGCCACACGTTGCACCTGTCGATCTACGACTCCATGGGCCACGACACCTCCGCCGGTCTGACGGCCACGCTCGCGATGGGCGCCTCGCGTAACCACCGCAGGCAGGGCAGGAGCCTGGCCGAGACCGCGCAGGCGGTGGACGAGGCGATCGGCGGCGAGTTCGAGGGGCGTTTCGCCACCGGGATACTGGCCGCGCTCGACCTGCGTACGGGCGTGCTGACCTGGGTGAACCGCGGCCACCACCCGCCGCTGGTGCTGCGCGGCGGCCGGCTGGTGGCCACGCTGTCGAGCACCCCCGACCCGCCGATGGGGCTCGGGCTGGGCGGGACGACCGGCGAGCTGCGCTTCCAGCTCGAACCCGGCGACCGGCTGCTGCTCTACACCGACGGGATCATCGAGGCCAAGAGCCCGGACGGCGAGGAGTTCGGGCTTGACCGCTTCATCGACTTCGTCGTCAAACGGGAGGCCGACGGGCTGGCGGCACCCGAGACGCTGCGGCGGCTCATCCAGGCGATCCTGGCCCACCAGGGCGGACGGCTGCAGGACGACGCGACCGTGATGACCCTGGAGTGGAAGCCGTCGCGGCACCGCTACCGGCTGGTGCCGTGACGCCGTGCCGGCGCGCTGACCTGACGGCGCCGACCCGGGCATCGGACACGTGCTGACCGGGCGGCAGGCAGGGTGCGCCGAACGCTCCGCCGGTGTTACATGCTTCGGGTGATCGACGATCCGCTGGAACGCCTTCGCGCCGCCGCCCGCCGTACCCGTGAGACCCGCCGTGAGAGCACCGGCCTGAGCCATGAGGACGCCGATGACGACGTCGGCACGATCGGCACCGACGGCGCGCTCGGCTTCGACCCGTTCCCGCTGCTCGAGGCGCTGCACCGGCACGGGGTCAGGGCGGTGGTGATCGGGCAGGTCGCGGGCATCATGCACGGCTCGGCGGAGCTGACCGGCGACCTCGACCTGCTCTGGGACGGCTCGCCCGCGCACGCTCCCGCCGTGGCGGCCGCGTTCGCCTCGATCGGGGCGCGGCTGGGCGGCGGGCTGCCGCTGGAGCCGGAGTCGTTCCTGCGGCCGAAGGTGGCGTTCACCGCGCCCGGGGCGGGCGGCGACTGCTGCACCCCGGCGCTGCCGTGGGGCGACCTGCATGTGCCGGGCTTCCTGGACCGCGCGCTCACCGCGACCGGTCCGGACGGCCTCACCGTGCACTACGCCTGCCTCGACGACCTCATCCTGATGCGCCGCACGCTGGGCCGTCCCAAGGACCTGCGCCGCGCGGCCGAGCTGGAACGCCTGCGCCCGGGCGGGGTCACCACCGCTCGCGCAGCCAGTCCAGCGACGCCCGGCCCAGCGCCGTCATCATCTCCAGCACCCCGCGATCCGCTGTAGCGCCCGCCGCCACGGCCGTCCTTAATCGGATGCCCGGACATCGGCAAAGCGGGTCCGGTCCGCGGGCCGACAGTCTACGATCGGCGGATGGCCGTACCCGAGCTCATCCGCATCGCCACCCGCTCGTCACCCATGGCGCTCGCCCAGGTCGAGCGCGTACGCGGCGAGTTGGCCGCGCTGCATCCCGGCATCCGCACCGAGGTGGTGCCGGTGACGACGTCCGGGGACAGGTGGCAGGGGGCGCTGTCGGAGCTGGGCGGCAAGGGCGCGTTCACCAAGGAGGTGGACGAGGCGCTGCTGACCGGGCGGGCCGACCTGGCGGTCCACTGCATGAAGGACATCCCCGCCGACCGGCCGCTGCCGGCCGGGACGGTGTTCGCCGCCCACCTCAAGCGCGACGACCTGCGCGACGCCCTCGTCCACCCCGGCGGCCTCACGCTGGACGAGCTGCCCGACGGCACCCGCATCGGCACCTCGTCCGTACGCCGGGTCGCCCAGCTCGCCGCCTCCCACCCGCACCTGCGCTGCGTGCCGATCCGCGGCAACGCCAACAGCCGCCTGGCCAAGCTCGACGCGGGCGAGGCCGACGCCCTGCTGCTCGCCGTCTCCGGCCTGGAACGCATCGGGCTGCGCGACCGCATCAGCGAGATCCTGTCGCTGGAGACCATGTGCCCGCCGATCGGCGCGGGGGTGCTCGCCCTGCAGTGCCGCGAGGACGACACCGCGACCATCGACGCCGTCGCCGGCCTCGGCCACCCGCCCACCTGGCGGGAGATCACCGCCGAGCGCATGCTGCTCCACGTCCTGCAGGGCCACTGCAACAGCCCCATCGCCGGGTACGCCCGCGCCGAGCGCGACGGCCGGCTGTCGCTGCGCGCCCGGGTGTTCTCCCCCGACGGCAAGACGGTCCTCGACGCCCACGAGTGGGCCGGCCCTCTCGACCCGGCCACCCTCGGCACCTCGGTCGCCGTCGCCCTGCTGCGGCAGGGCGCCCGCGAGGTCATCGACGCGATCCCCCACTGAGCGGCCGCCCGCTGATCGCGAGCAGGGCGGTCAGCCCGCAGCCGGCTGAGCCACGTGCCCGCCCTCGTCAGGAGGGAGGGGGCAGGCGGTCGATGTCGGGTACCCACACTGTGCGGTCGGAGGCGGGTGGCAGCCGGCGGGGGCGCAGGTGGCGCAGCAGCGTGCGCAGCAGCGGGCTCGGGTTGCGGCGGTGCCAGACGAGCGACCACGGCATGAGCGGCTCGGGCTCGACGATCGGGATACGGCGCAGCCCGCTGCCCGAGGCGTCGATGCTCTTCTCCCCGAGCCCCACCGCCTCCTTCTCCGCCAGGAACTGCTCCACCAGGTGCCGCAGGCCGATCGCGGGCGGGTTGAAGCGCAGCGGCACGCCGAGCCGCCGGGCCAGCCACGTCAGGTAGCCGCGCCATTCCACCGCGCCCGCGGGGTCGGGCATCGCGATGCCCGCGGGCCGCAGGTCGGCGGGCCGCAGCACGTCCCTGCCGGCCAGGGCATGGTCTTCAGGGACGTAGGCGACCAGCGGCTCCAGGTGCACGAGCCGGTGCAGCAGTTCGCCCGGCCAAGGGGCGGGGGTGTCGTGGACGCGGCCGAAGGCGGCATCGATCTCCTGGCGCCGCAGGGCGGGCAACGCCACCGACAGCCCCTGGCGCATGCTGAGCTCGACCCGCAGGCGGGGATCGAGCTCGCTGGCCTGGCGGATCATCCGCAGCGGCGTGAACCGCTCGTCGTAGACGTCCACGCGCAGCGGCTCGCCTCCGTCGCGCACCTCACGTACCGCCAGGTCGAACGCCGACACCGCCGCCCGCGCCTTGGGCAGCAGCCGCCGGCCCGCCTCGGTCAGCTCCACCGCCCGGGTAGTGCGGGTGAACAGCGGCGCCGCCAGCGCCTCCTCCAGGCGGCGCACCCGCTTCGACAGCGCCTGCTGGGTGAGGTAGAGGCGGGCGGCGGCACGGCCGAAGTGCAGTTCCTCGGCGGTGACGACGAACGCCCGCATGCCCTCGATGTCCGGTTCCACGCTGAGAGCCTGTGATCATCGCCCAGCGGTTGTCAATCGGCGGCGGATCGTTGTTGGACGGCGGACACGGCCGCCCGCTTTGCTGGTCTGCGCGATCAGGAAGGAGTGGCACGTGAAGATCATCGAGGTGCGTCCTGAGCTGCACCTGCTGCTGCTGGAGTTCGGCCAGGCGTACCTGTGGAACGACGGGGGCGAGCTCACTGTCGTGGACACCGGCATCGCCACCTCGGCGGCGGAGATCGCCGCCGCGATCGAGGAGCTGGGCATGCGCAAAGGCGACGTCAGGCGCGTGGTGCTCACCCATCACCACGAAGACCACAGTGGTGGGGCAGCCGAGATCAGCGGGTGGGGCGAGGTCAGCGTCATGGCTCACTGGCAGGACGCGCCGGTGATCCGCGGCGACGTCCCCGTGCCCCCGCTGGACCTCACCGACGAGGAGCGGGATCTGCACCGCGACCTCGGCGCGCACCTGCTGCCCGCCGCACCGCCGTGCCGGGTGGACCAGGAGCTGAAGGACGGGGACGTCATCGACTTCGGCGGCGGCGCGCACGTCCTCCACCAGCCCGGCCACACCGACGGCAGCATCGCGCTGTACCTGCCGCGCTTCGGTGTGCTGTTCACCGGCGACACGGTCGCGCACGTGAACGGGCAGGTCACGCCCGGCGTCTTTCACCGGGACCGCGCGGCGGCGCTGCGATCGTTCCTCCGGCTCGCGGACGTGGACGCCGACCTGGCCTGCGTCGGTCACGGCGCACCCATCACCGGCGCCCGCGCCGCGCTCGCGGCGGCGTCAGGGGCGATCGCCGTCTGACCGGCGCGGTGGAGCACCGCCCGACCGGCGCTTCAGCCGCTGAAGTCCTCGGCGTCCTCCAGCGGGGTGGGGCGCGGCCACGTGACGGCCGCGAAGACCACCGAGCAGGCCAGGAACCCGGCGCTCATGCCGGCGAAGCCCGTCCAGAACGAGCTGAGGGACGTGCCGAGGTCGATCCCGATCATCAGGGCCGTGACCAGGCCGGCCGCGATCCCCGCCACCAGGGCGGGCACGTAGCGGGGCGGCCGGTGCGCCAGCGCTCCGGTGAGCGGCGGCACCAGCGGGAACAGCGCCACCGCCCAGCCCGCCCTCGGCTCGCCGAAGAGCGCGAGCCGCACCGCGGAGACGGCGGCCGAGACGCCGATCGCCACAATCGTCCAGATGACGAGCTTGACGGGGTGGTAGCGGACGTTGTGCTCGGAGGCGTGGGGCTCGGGGCCGAACGTCCAGAAGCCGATCAGCTCCGCCACCATGTCGCCGATGCCGGTCCTGCCGCCGTCAGGGCTCTTGTCGGGACTCATGGCCGTGATGATCTCACACGGCCGCGGGTCCCTCCTCCCGCCGATCGCCGCCGATCTGGTCCAGGAACGCCTTGGCGGCCGGGGACGGCGGGTCGTGCCAGATGAGGTGCTCAACGCGGGTGGGGGCGTCGCGCAGGCGGATGACGCGCAGGTCGGGGAAGCGGGGGGCGTACGCGGCGGGCAGCATGCCCACGCCGAGCCCCTGGCGTACCAGATCGACCATGAAGTCCGCGGACGACACCTCGAACGGCACCTCGCGCCGCACCCCGGCCGCCGCGAACGCCTCGTCAGACTGCACCCGTCCGGCCGCGCCGGCGCGGAAGTCGATGAACGGCTCGTCCGCCAGGCTCCGCAGATCCGCCTCCCGCTCCGTACGGGGATGGTCGGGGGCCACCACGGCGACCAGTTCGCCGCCGCCCAGCCGGCGGCTGCGCACCCCCTTCGGCTCGGTGCGGGGCGGCAGGCCGAGGAACGCGACGTCCATGGCGCCCTGCCGGACCCGTTCGATGAGCGGGTCGCTGCCCGCCGAGGTGAGCGTGATGCGGACGCGGGGATGGCGGCGGCGGAACTCGCGCAGCTCCACCGGCAGGTCGAGCGCGGTCACCGTGGGGATGGCGCCGACGGCCAGCCGGCCGAGGATCTCGCCGCCGGCCGCCGCCACCTCGGCCCGCGCGCGGTCGGCGGCCTCCAGGCATTCGCGGGCGGCCGGAAGGAAGGCCTCGCCCGCGGCCGTCAGCCGGACCCTGCGGCTGGTCCGCTCGAACAGACGGGCGCCCAGCTCGCGTTCGAGGGCGGCGATCTGGTGGCTGAGCGCCGACTGTACGACACGGCAGCGCTCGGCGGCGCGGGTGAAGTTCATGGTCTCGGCGACCGCGACGACGTACCTCAACTGCTGAAGTTCCACCCATCTATCATGAATCACGATCGATCACGATGAAAAGTATGTGTTGGACTCATTGATCGGTGTTCCACCACGCTGGAACGCATGACTGTGAACCAAGCGAGTCGTGCCGCTCGGCAAGAGCGGCCATCCCAGGTCAGGCCGTGGCTCGGTGTCGCGGCGATCACCGCCAGCCTGTTCGTCTTCCTCACCACCGAGCTGATGCCGGTCGGCCTGCTCACCCCCATCAGCGCCGGCCTCGGCATCTCCGTGGGCACTGCGGGACTGATGGTGACGTTGATGGGGGTTTCCGCGGGGTTGGGCGTGCCGTTCATCGTGGCGTGGACCAGGCGCGTCAACCGGCGGACGCTGCTGGCCGCGCTGCTCGTGGTGCTGACGCTGGGGAACGTGATCACGTCCGTGTCGGCGAACTTCCCGCTGGTGCTGACCACGCGGCTGGTGATGGGGTTCGCCAGCGGCACGTTCTGGGGGATCGGCGTGGCCATGGCGATGCGGCTGGTGCCGGAACGGCACGCGAGCCGGGCCGCCGCCGTGGTGATGTCGGGCATCTCCATCGGCGCGGTGGCCGGCATCCCCTTGGGCACCACGCTGGAGAGCCTGACGGACTGGCGGACCACGTTCCTCATCTGGGGCGGGCTCAGCGCGCTGGTGCTCGTCGCGGTCGCCGTCCTCATTCCGTCGCTGCCGTCGGACAACGCGGTCTCGGCGCGCGAGGTGTTCCGTCTTCCGCTGCGGAACGGGCCGCTGCGGCTGGTGCTGACGGCCGTCGTGCTGTTCGTGCTGGGGCACTTCGGCGCGTACACCTTCGTCCGGCCCTACCTGGAGGAGCACGCCGCCGCCACGCCGCTGTTCGTGACGATCCTGCTCATGGCGTACGGCGTCGGCGGCGCGGTGGGCAACCTCGTCGCCGGGCCCATCGTGGCCAGGAACGCGCGGCGCGGCTTCATCGGCGGGTCGGCCGGGCTCGTGGCGTCCCTGCTGTTGCTGCTCACCCTCGGGCAGACGCAGGCGGGTGCGGTGGTCACGCTGATCCTGTGGGGTGTCACCTTCGGCATCGTGCAGCTCAGCCAGGTCACGATGACGCAGGCGGCCGCTCCTGAGACGTTCGAGGCCGCGATGTCGCTCAACACGATGGCGTACAACACCTCCATCGCGCTGGGGGCGCTCGTCGGCGGGCTGTTCGCGGACGGGCTGGGGGTGACCAGCGTCGTCTGGTTCGGCATCGCGCTGACCGCAGGCGCCCTCCTCCTCGTCCTGTCCTCCCGGCCGGCGACGCGCGCCTGACACGCTCAGGGTGTGGCCGTCGATGGCGACGTCCACCCGCGGTCACGGCCGTTCCCGCGCGCTAAGGAGCGGCCGGACGGGGAGGGCTGATCAGCGTCGCACGCGAGGCGCGGCGGTACAGGAGACGCCCGGGGGCTCGCTCAGGGGCGCTCGCGATGGGGACGGCACCGGAGCCGGGCGAGAGAGCACGCGGGAAGCCCACGGCCCGATCAGGGGCGCTGACGATGGAGGCGATGCAAGAGGCGGTCGTAGGGGACGGCGTGGCTGACGTGGCCCTGGTATCCCGTGGTGGTCGTGGCCTTGAACAGGGCGTTGAGCAGGGCTTCCTCGACGGCGTCCATGACGGCGGCGAACACCGGGGTGAGCGCCTCGTCGGGCAGGAGCGGGACTTGGGGCGGCGCGGTGCTGAAGGCGATCGCGTAGTCGCCGCTGCCGTGCGAGTACGACGCCCCCACCCGCCCCATCGCGAAGATCGCCCGGCGAGCCAGGCGGCCGAGCCGGCGGGCGTCGAGCGGGGCGTCGGTGGCGACCACGATCATGCAGGAGTTGCCCGGCGGCTCGGCGCCGTCGGCTCCTGGGATCAGCTCGGCGGCCGGCATCGGGACGCCCTGGACGGTCAGTACGCCGCCGAAGTTCGCCTGGACGAGCGCTCCCGTCGTGACCGGGACGCCGCCCTCGACCTCCAGCCGCCGTGACGAGGTGCCGATACCGGCCTTGAAGCCGAGCGCGGTCGTCCCGGTGCCCGCGCCCACGCATCCCTCGCCGGGCTGGCCGCCGCTCGCGCCTTCGAGCGCGTCGAGCACGTGCCGCTCGGTGATCAGCCGCCGCCGGATGTCGGACAGGTAACCGTCGTTGGTCTCCCCCGCCACGCAGTTGAACGACAGGCCGTCGGGGCGGCGCCGCATCACGTACGACAGCAGCGCGTCGGCCGCCCGGTAGACCGACAGCGTGCCGGTCAGCACGATGGGCGACTCCAGGACGCCGAGCTCGTCGATCTGGGTGGAGCCGATGAGCTTGCCGTAGCCGTTGCCGACGTGCACGGCAGCGGGCAGCCGCCAGGTGCTGAACAGCTGCTCCGGCACGATCGCGGTGACCCCGGTGTGGAGGTCGGCGCCGTCGTCGATCGTGGTGTGGCCGACCAGGACGCCTTCGACGTCGGTGATCGCGTTGAGCGGCCCGGTGGGCAGCCTTCCGACGACGACGCCCAGCTCTCGCGCCCGTGCCCGCCCGCTCGGATCCGCAGCCGCGGCTGCGGACGGCCCCCCGGAAGCGCCAGAAGACGAGGAGGGAGCCCCGGACGCGGGAGAGGCCGAAGTCGCAGACCGGCCCACGGGCGCGCCCGCAGCCGAGGGCGAGGCCGCGGACGGGGGCGCGGACACGCCCGGAGCCGAAGCCGCGGACGGAGCCGGAGGCGAGGCGGCGGCCGGGTGTTCGGGCGTGCCGGGGTGGTCGTCGCGTCGTGTCACGTCGAGCAGTATCGCCGCAGCGCGCCGCCCGGCCGCATCAGGGTGCTCGTACTGGTCCTGGCCGACCGCCACCCCCACCACCCGCTGCCCGCCCGAGACGGCGGTAACGAGGGCGGCGAGTGCCGCCCACCGGAGAGCCGGCGCGCCCGGCGGGCGGTCAGGGTCAGGCGGTGGGGCGGGTGGCTTTGCCGTCGAGCCACAGCGTGTCGGACTCGTCGCGGTGCGAGCCCGTGCCGCCCACATGCTTGGCGTCGATCTTCGGGCCCTTCTTGATCACGTGGACGAGCGCCATCGCATGCCCTCGCCCCAGCCCGTAGTCCTCCTTGAGCCAGTCGATGATCGCTCCCGCCTTCACGGACGGGTCGTCGTAACCCCGCTCCTTGGCAAGCGCGATGAACTGCCGCGGCGTCAGGCCGGTCTTCTCCTCGATGTTGTCGAGGTACGCCTGGAACGACATGTCTTCCTCCATGGTCGAGCGGGGGCAAGCGTGACTCACCCTGCCAGACGCCACCGACAAAACCGCGCCCCCTGGTTTCACACGGCCGCGGTCTCGTGAAACCCGGCCGAGGGCGGCGTGAAACCCGGGCCGCCGACAGTTGCGTGCATGAGCATCACGAATCTGGACGCTCCCCCAGTCGTGGCCGTCCGCGCGGAGGGGCTGGCGAAGGCGTTCGGCACCCACCGCGCGGTGGACGGCATCGACCTCGACATACGCACCGGCGAGATCTTCGGCGTTCTCGGCCCGAACGGCGCGGGCAAGACCACCACGCTGCGGATGCTGGCGACGCTGCTGGCGATCGACGAGGGCCGCGCCGAGATCTTCGGCGTGGACGTCTCCCGCGAGCCGCACGTCATCCGCCAGCTCGTCGGCGTCACCGGACAGTACGCCTCCGTCGACGAGAACCTGACCGCCCGCGAGAACCTGTGGCTGTTCGGCCGCCTCCAGGGCCTGCCGAGCCCGCGCGCCCGGCGTGTCGGCGACGACCTGCTGGGCAGGTTCGGCCTGGAGGACGCGGCGGACAAGCCGATCGCGCAGTTCTCCGGCGGTATGCGGCGCCGCCTCGACCTGGCGGCGAGCCTGATCACCAGGCCGCCGCTGATCTTCCTGGACGAGCCGACCACCGGGCTCGATCCGCGTACGCGCGGCCAGATGTGGGACACCATCCGCGAGCTGGTGGCCGACGGCTGCACGGTGCTGCTGACCACCCAGTACCTGGACGAGGCCGACCAGCTCTCCGACCGCATCGCGGTCATCGACCGCGGCCGCAAGGTCGCCGAGGGCACCCCGGACGAGCTGAAGACCGCGGTCGGCGACTCCACCCTGCAGGTGCACCTGGCCGACCCCGGCGACGTACAGGACGCGGTCCAGGTGGTGCGGCGGGTGCTGGGCTCCGACCCGGTGCTCAGCCCGGAGCAGGCCCGGCTGAACGTCGCGCTGGAGCAGGCCGACATGGCGGCCGAGGTGCTGATCGCGCTGCGCACCGCCGGGCTGTCGATCTCGTCGGTGAGCGTGGCCAAGCCCAGCCTGGACGAGGTGTTCCTGGTGCTCACCGGCCACGAGACGGACGCCGACACGACGAAGGAGGACCGCCGATGACCACCACCACGATCGCACCCGCCCGCGAGCGGATCGACGTCGCCGCCCGGGTGGCCGCCACCCGCCGGCGCGTCACCGTGGCGGAGACGGTGCGCCAGACGATGACGATGGCGTGGCGGGCGCTGAAGAAGATGCGCCGCAACCCCGAGCAGTTCTTCGACGTGGCGGTGCAGCCGATCCTGTTCACCGCGATGTTCGCCTACATCTTCGGCGGCGCGATCGCGGGCGACGTGCAGAGCTACCTGCCGCTGATGATTCCGGGCATCCTCGCCCAGACCGTGCTGACGACCTGCATGGCCACCGGTACGCAGCTGCGCGAGGACATGGAGAAGGGCGTGTTCGACCGGTTCAAGGCGTTGCCGATCGCCAGGATCGCGCCGCTGGCCGGTCCCATGGTGGCCGACCTGCTGCGCTACACGATCGCGGCCACGCTGACGTTCTCCATGGGCCTGCTCATGGGCTACCGGCCGGGCGGCGGCGTGGGCGGCGTGCTCGCCGCGATCGTGTTGTCGATCTTCACCGGCTGGTCGCTGGCGTGGATCTTCACGTGGGTCGGCACGATCGCCAGGAGCGCCCAGGCGGTGCAGGGCATCTCCATGATGATCATGTTTCCGCTGACGTTCCTGTCGAACGCGTTCGTCCCGGTCGAGACGCTGCCCGGCTGGCTGGCCGCGTTCGTGACGGTCAACCCGGTGTCACACCTGGTCACGGCCGCCCGCGACCTGGCCAACAGCGCCGTCGTCTCCGGCGAGGTGGCCTGGACGGTGCTCGCCGGCCTGATCGTCATCGCGGTCTTCGCGCCACTGTCGGTGCGCAGCTACAAGCGGCACCTGTGAGCCCGCCACCTGCCGGACGAGGAGGCGTGCCTCGTCCAGCAGGTCGGGCCCGGTGCGGGTGCCGTACTCGGCGCGTATCGCGGCGAGCGTCCCCGGCGCGATCCGCTCCGCGTGCGGCTCGATGCGCTCCATGGACATGCTCGGCAGCAGGGCGATGTACGAGAACCGCTCGGCCAGCACCAGCATCCTGATCGCGGTCTTCGCGGGCATGGCGGAGCGCAGCAGCCCCCAGGCGCCCAGGGCGAAGAGCGCCGAGCCGCAGATGGGGTAGTCGCGGATGGGGTTGTCGCCGAAGAGCAGGTCGTGACCGATCACGTCGGCGTACAGCCGCTCGCCGTAGCGGACGCCGTCCCCGCGCGCGTGGCGGGCGTGCGCGGTCAGGGCCACCGACTCGGCCACCACCGTCCATGGGGCGACCTCAGCGGGTCCCATGCCGGCCAGCTGCAGGTCGCGCGCGCTCTGCACGGCCCGCCGGTACGCGGCCAGCGCGGCGTCCGTCTCGCCTCTGGCCAGGGCGATCTCGGCGGAGCACAGCGCGACGGTCGCCACGCCGCCCATCACCGGCTCGTTGTCGTTGATGTAGGCGATCGCGGCGAGCTCGGCCTCCGCGCGCTCGAGGTCGCCGTCTTCGATGGCGCAGGTCACCAGCACGGCCCGGAGCTGCGCCTCGTCGTCGGAGGCGCCGAGGCGCTGCAGGACCGGTACGGCGATCCGGGCGTGCGCGAGGGCCCGCTTGCGGTCGCCGAGCTGCATGACGAGCTGGGCCAGCATGGCGTGCATGATCGCGCTCTGCCACTGCCCTTCGTCGCCTTCGTTCAGCAGCGCCAGGGTGCGTTCTGCGGCCGCGGTGGCCCCGGCCAGGTCACCGGCGTTCTCCAGGACATGGGCGAGTTGCCGGGCCGCCTCGATCGCCACGTCGCGGTCGGGGCTTTGCGACAGCTGCGACAGCCGGGCCAGCATGCCGGGGGCGTCGAGCCCGTGCCAGGCGTCCAGCACCTGGCACATCGCCAGGATCCTGGGATGAGTCGCCTCGCTGACGGGCAGCGAGCGGAGCAGGTCGAGCAGCGCGTGCCCGTGCCGGTCGGTGAGGATCATGATGTTCTGGAGCGTGATCAGCATCGCCACCCTGGTCTCCTCGACCAGGTCGGGCGGCGGTCTCCAGCCCGTGAACGCTGCGATGATCGCGTCGCGGTGCACGAGGATGCGCTGGTGGTCGCCGCGTATCGACCACATGCCGCCGAGCCCCGGCAGCAGCCGCACCAGCGTGGGCAGGTCGGGCTCGGCGAGCGCCTGCCGCAGCAGGTCGGCGAGGTTGCCCTCCTCGGCGCGCAGCGCGTCGGTCGCCTCGAACTCCTCCGGCCCGAAGAAGCGCGCGGCGTGGAAGAGCGAGTAGGAGGCCGCCCACTCCCGCTGCGCCTTTTTGGCGGGCTCCTCCTCGCCCGCCTCCTTCAGCCGCATCCGCCCGAACTCCCTGACGGTCTCCAGCATGCGGTAGCGCAGGCCGTACGCGGTCTCGCGGACGCTCAGCATCGACTGCTCGGTCAGGGCGTCCACGGCGGGCAGGGCGTCGGGACCGAGCACGGCCTCGGCGGCGGCGAGCGTGAAGCCGTCGCCGAACAGCGACATCCAGCGCAGCGCCCGGCGTTCGGGCTCGTCCAGCAGGTTCCACGACCAGTCGATGACGGCGTGCAGGGTGCGATGCCGGTCCGGCGCCGTACGGTTGCCGCCGCGCAGCAGCGCGAACCGGTCGGCGAGGCGGCGTGCGATCTCCGCCACCGACATCACCCGCACCTTGGCGGCGGCCAGCTCGATCGCCAGCGGCAGCCCGTCGAGGCGGGCGACGACCCGCTCGACCGTGTCGTCGTCGAGCAGCACGTCCGGCCGGGCGGCGACGGCGCGCTGGCGGAACAGCTCGACCGCGTCCCGCGTGGACAGCTCGCCGAGCTGATAGACGCGCTCGGCGGGGATGGACAGCGGCGCGCGGGAGGTGATGAGCACGCGCAGGTCGCGGGTGGTCACGGTGAGGAACGCCACCAGGTCGGCGACGGCCTCGATGACGTGCTCGCAGTTGTCGAGGATGAGCAGCGCGGGCGTCTGGGAGAGCTGCTGGGCGATCCTGGCGCGTACGTTGGAGCGCTGCTCGGGGGTCAGGATGCGGCGCCCGCTGACCGAGTCGCGTACGCCGAGCGCCGAGCCGACCTCGCCCACCACACCCTCCGGTGAGGAGACGCCGACCAGCTCGACGAAGTGGGCGACGGGTTGCGGGGCGTTCCTGCCGACGGCGTGCGCCAACCGGGTCTTGCCCAGCCCGCCGGGACCGACGATGGAGACCACGCGGTGGGTGTGCAGCAGGGCCTGCACGGCGCGGATGTCGTCGTCGCGGCCGAGCAGGGTGGAGCCGTCGTACTGGATGCCCTGGCGTACCGGCCGGTCGGCGGCCAGCAGTTCGGCGTGGACGCGGGCCAGCTCGGGGCCGGGGTCGGTGCCCAGGCGGGCGGCCACGGCGGCGCGGTGGCGCTCGTAGCGTTCGAGTGCGGCGGGCGTGCCGCGTACGGCGGCCTCGCTGCGCAGCAGGCAGGCCAGCAGCTCCTCGTCGTGCGGCCGGTCGGCGGCGGCCTGTTCGAGCAGCGGCAGTGCGGTGGGGTGCGCGCCGTCGCGCGAGTGCGCGATGGCCGCCACCCTGCGGGCCTCGGCGGCCCAGGTCGCGGCGGTCGCGCGCAGCTCGGCGAGCGCGCCGGAAGGACCTTTCGTGTCGTGCAGTGCGGCGGTGATCGCCAGCGCCTCGCCCGCGTGCCGGTGCGCGAGCGCGGTGTCGCCCGCGGCGAGGGCGTCGCGGGCCCGCTCGGCCAGCTCGCCGAGCAGCAGCACGTCCACCTCGCATGCGGGCAGCCCGAGCCGGTAGCCGTGAGGTGTCCTGACGATGACGTCGGCGGCGGTCGCCGCCCTGGTGCGCGAGACGACCACCTGGAGCGCCTTGGTGGGGTTGGCCGGCGGCTCGTCCGGCCACAGCTCCTCGACCAGCCGTTCGTCGCTGACCCCCGCCCGGCCGTGCAGGGCGAGCACGGCGAGCAGCGTGTGGGCGCGGTCGCCGGACACGCGGGCGCCGTGCCAGCGCACGCCGTCGAGGAGGACCAGTGCGGGGGACATACCGACAGCTTAGGGCGACGGGCGCGGTGAGGCTGATCATCGCGCGGCGCCCCCGCGGCGGGTCACCAGGTGCTGCTCTCCACGGTGACGGCGGGGACCAGGTCGTCGCGCAGCGCTTCCAGGAACGCGACGATCTCCGCGGCGACCGAGCGGTGCTGCAGGTCGTTGAGCACGTCGTGGTGGGCGCCGCGTACGCTGACCAGCCGCGCCCTCGGCAGCGCCTTGGCCGCCCGGGCGAGCGCGTCGTGGTCGGCGAGCGGGTCGGCCTGCCCGGCGAGCAGCAGGTGGGGGATGCCGGTGGCGTCGGCGTAGGCGGCGTCCAGCAGGTCCTGCGGCAGGGCGTCGGCCAGCGCGCCGCGCCGTACGGACGCGTCGCCGGTCAGCACGCCGCGGTGGGTGGGACAGTGCGTACGGACGTCCAATTCGTCCTCCCAGCCGCCGCCGGCCCGGGACCCGGCGCCGGGCAGGCCCGCGAGCACGACCGCGTCCGGCCACCATGCCGAGGTCCCGGAAGCGGTGGCGAGGAGGGCGGACAGGGCGGCGGCGCCCAGGTCGGATCCGGCCAGCACCAGCGGGCGCGGCAGCCCTTCCGGCCGCTCGGCGGCGACGCCCTCGACGGCCCCGGTCAGCCGGGCGGCCAGATCGTCCAGGACGGTCGCCGCGGTGGGACCGGCGGCGGGCGGGCCGATGACCCGCACCCGGTAGGCGTCGTAGGCGAGCCGCGCGCCGAGGCGGGCGTAGGTGGCGCGGGTCTCGCCACGGCCGGGCACGACGATGACCGTGCCCCTGGTACGCAGCCCTTCGGGGGCGTGGTGGTCGCCACTGTGCGTCATGCTCATGCTCCAGACGTTCGAGGGAGGTCGGCGAGGGCGCGTACCTGCTCGCGCAGCGCGCGGCGGGCGGCGGGGTCGGGCGGCTGATCGTCGGTGATCGACGGCACGGACGTCACCAGCAGCCGCGTGTAGGGGTGGCGCGGGGCGAGGAGGATCTCCTCGGTGGTGCCGGTCTCCACCACCTGCCCGTGGTAGAGCACGACGACGCGGTCCGCGACGCCGCCCAGCGAGCCGAGGTCGTGGGTGATCAGCAGCACGCCGAGGCCGCGCGTCTCGCGCAGCCGCAGCAGCAGCTCCAGGATGGTGATGCGGGTCGAGGCGTCGAGTGCGCTGACCGGCTCGTCGCAGATCAGCAGCCGGGGATCGACCGCGATGGCGCGCCCGATCGCGACCCGCTGCCGCTGGCCGCCCGACAGCTCGCCCGGGTACCTGGGCAGCAGGTCGGGCGGGAGTGAGACGTGCCGCGCCGCCTCCTCGGCGGCCGCGCGGAGCTCGGCGCGGCCGCGCCCGCCGCGTACGGCGAGGCCCTCGACCAGGGTGTCGGCCACGGTGCGGTCGGGGTCGAGGCTGCGCAGCGGGTCCTGGAAGACGTACTGGACGGCGCCGCCGCGGCGGAAGGCGCGCAGCTCGCGGCCGCGCAGCCCGCTCACCTCGCGCCCGTCGATCGCGACGGTGCCGGCGCTCGGCGGCACCAGGCCGAGCACGGCCCTGGCGAGCGTGGTCTTGCCGGAGCCGGTCTCGCCGATCAGCCCGACGATCTCGCCGGGCGCCACGGTGAGATCGGCGCCGTGCAGGATCTCGGTGCGCGCGCGGCCGCGGCCGAGCGAGACGCGCAGGCCGCGTACGTCGAGCAGCGCGGTCATCGGGGGCTCCTTCGCTGTTCGCGCACCCGGTCGATGCCGAAGCGCTCGTGGGCGTCGATGAGCTGCCGCGTGTACGGGTGGCGCGGCGCGCGCAGCACCCGCCGGGTCGGGCCCGACTCGACCACGGCGCCGTCGCGGAACACGTGGACCGTGTCGCAGGTCTGCGCGACGACGGCGAGGTCGTGGGAGACGACGATGAGCGTGAGCCCGCGGTCGCGGCGCAGCTCCGACAGCAGCTCCAGCACCTCGGCCTGCACGGTCACGTCGAGCGCGGTGGTGGCCTCGTCGGCGATGAGCAGCTCGGGGTCGGCGCTGATCGCCATGGCGAGCAGGACGCGCTGCAGCATGCCACCGGACAGCTCGAAGGGGTACTGCGTGTAGACGTGCTCGGGGCGGCGCAGCCCCATGGCGTGCAGCAGCTCGACGGCGCGTTCGCGGGCGGCGCGGCGGCCGAGCCCGACCTTGACGCGCAGCACCTCGGCGAGCTGCTCGCCGACGGTGATCGAGGGGTTGAGGTAGGAGGCGGGGTCCTGGAAGACGGCGGCGATTCCGGTGCCGCGCAGCCGCGCTCGCTCGGCGTCGGGCAGCGCGGTCAGCTCGGCGCCGTCGAAGGCGATCTGCCCGCCGGTGACCTGGACGCCGGCGGGCAGCAGGCCGAGCACGGCGCGGCAGGTCAGGGTCTTGCCGCTGCCGGACTCGCCGACCAGCCCGGCGGCCGAGCCGCGCGGCACGCCGAGGTCCACGCCGTGCACGACCTCGGTGCCGTCGGCGACGCTGACGCGCAGGCCGCGTACCGACAGCAGCGGCTCGCGGCCCGCCCCATCGCCGGCGGATGGGCGGACGGCGGTCGCGAAGTCAGGTGAGGCGGACACGGCGGGCTCCTCTCATGAGTGTCCTGGCCCGGCCCCGGTCGCCGCCGGCGTCCCTGATGGCGTCGGCGAGCAGGTTGAGCGCGCCGACGGTCGCCATGATGAACAGCGAGGGGAACACCGGCCCGTACGGCCGCTGCGCCAGGTAGCCGAGGTCGCCGGCGACGATGCCGCCCCAGGTGGGCTCGGGCGGCACGACGCCGATGCCGAGGAAGGTCAGCGACGAGACGATGAGCAGTGCGGAGGCGGTGGCGTTCGCGGTGGTCACGACGAGCGTCGGCACGATCTTCGGCCACACGTGGGTGCGCAGCACCCGCCAGGTGGAGGCGCCGAAGAGCTGCGCGGCGGTGACGTACTGGGCGCCCGCGTGGCTGAGCGCGGCGGCTCTGGTGATGCGGTAGAACGACGGCGCGAGGAGGATGCCGACGGCGACCATCGCCTGGTGGACGGCGTTGCCGAGCAGCGCGGCGACCGCGATCGCGAAGATCAGGAAGGGCAGCGCGATGAGCCCGTCCATGATGCGCAGCGTGATCCACTCGTAGGCGCGGCCGAGGTAGACCGAGGTGATGCCGGGCACGACGCCGATGACGAGCCCGATGGCGACGGCCTCGAAGGCGGTGAACACCGAGGCGGGCGCGCCGGCCAGCACCCGGCTGAGCACGTCGCGGCCGAGGTAGTCGGTGCCGAACCAGTGCTGGGCGCTGGGCGGCTGGAGGATGTCGGCGCTGTTCTTCAGCGCGTCGTACGGCGCGAGGAACGGCCCGGTCACGGCGAGGACGAGCACGGCCGCGAGCACAATCGCCGCGACGGCGCCCGCGCGGGTGCGCAGGGCGTCGGTGATGGCCTTCATAGCTCCCTCCTGGCGGCCGGCCGGAGCTTGACCAGCAGGACGTTGACGATCGCGGAGGAGACCAGCACGACCGCGATCGTGACGAGCAGCGCCCCTTGGACGACGGGCACGTCACCGCTCAGCGCGGCGGACTTGGTCAGCTCGCCGATGCCGGGCAGCGCGAACACGGTCTCGGTGATGACGGCCCCGCCGATGAGCCGGGGCACGTGCATGCCGAGCACGGCGACCGCGGGTCCGGCGCCGTTGCGCAGCGCGTGGACGAGCACGACCCGGCGGCCGGGCAGTCCGCGCATGCGGGCGCCGACGATGTAGTTCTCGTGCAGGGTGCCGGCCAGGCCGGTGCGCAGCTGGCGGGCGACGTCGGCGGCGGCGTCGAGGCTGAGCGCCAGGCTGGGCAGCAGCAGGAAGCTCGCCCAGGTGCCGAGGCCGGCGGACGGAGGTGCCCAGCCGCCCGCCGGCAGCACCGGCACGATCAGCGCGAACACCGTGATGAGCGCGACCGCGGCGACGAAGCCGGGGACGGTCGCCAGCACGGAGGTGACGACGGTGACCGTGCGGTCCAGCAGGCCGCCCTGGCGTACGGCGGCGAGCGTGCCGAAGACGCCGCCGAGCACGACGGCGATGAGCAGCGCCCCGGCGGCCACCGACAGGCTGACGGGCAGCCGCTCGGCGATGCTCTGCGCCACCGGGATCTTGGTGAACCAGGAGGCGCCGAGGTCGCCGTGCAGGGCGTTCCACAGCCACGTCACGTAGCGCAGCAGCAGCGGCCGGTCGAGCCCGAACGCCTCGCGCATGCGCTGCACGTCGGCGGGGGTGGCGGAGTCGCCGAGCACGACCGAGGCGGGATCCTGCTCGGTGAGCCCGCCCAGCATGAACGTGATGAAGGTGGAGACGAGCATGACGGGCACCGCGATGAACAGCCCCCTGCTCAGGGCGGCGGCCGCCCTGAGCAGCAGCGCGGCCGGCCCCGGCCGGGAGGACGCCGGGGCCGCGCTCGGAGGGGCCGCGCGATCGCGCAGGTCGAGAGCGGTCACGTGGTCACCCGGACGCCCTCGAACCGCTGGATGTCCACCCAGTTGCGCAGGCCCTGCACCTTGGGGCTGTGCGCGGTGAAGCGGGTCACCGTGAACAGGAAGACGTTGGGCATGTTCGTCACCGCGATCTTGGTGGCCTTCTGGATGGCGGCCGGGTAGGCGGGGTCGTCGAGGGCGTACCCGCCGGCCTTGGCGACGGCGGCGGGCAGCTCCTTGGGTGTGGTCTTACCGAGGTTCATCAGGCCCTCGGGGCCGAACAGCACCTGCAGCGCCTGCACCGGCGACTGGCGGGCGTTGAACTGGTCGAGCACGAACGGGTGCCTGCGGGTGATGTAGTTGTTGACGCCCGGCGTCATGACGGTGAGCTTCGTGCGGATGCCGGCGGCGTTGAGCTGCTGCTGGATCAGCTCGCCCACGGGGTCGTCGGCCCTGTTGAGCGCGAGCTGGACGTCCACGCCGTCGGGGTAGCCGGCCTCGGCCAGCAGCCGTCTGGCCTTGGCCACGTCGTGCGGGTAGAGGTTCTCCAGCTCGGGGTTGTAGGCGACGTAGCCCTTGGGGAACGGCTGCCAGGCGGGCTCGCCGTAGCCGAAGTTGGCGGTCTCGACGAGTGCCCGCCGGTCGATCGCGGTGCTGATGGCCTCGACGACCTTGGGGTTGTCGAACGGCTTGACCGTGTTGTTCACGTCGAGGACGCGGACCGGCAGCACGTCGGTGGTCAGCACGGGGAAGCCCGCGGCCTTGACGCCGGCGACCTGGGCGGCGGTGAGGTCGGCGACGTCGTACTGCCCCGATTGCAGGCCGGCGACCGCGACCGACGGGTCGGGGGCCGGTTTGAGCACGAAGTTGGCGATGTGGATCTGGTCGGCGTTCCAGAAGTCCGGGTTCTTCACCAGCGTGGCCTGCGAGCCGGGCACGTAGCCGGTGAGGATGAACGGTCCCGCGCCGACCGGCCGGGTGGCCAGCCTGGCCGGGTCCTTCGCCGCCGCGGGGCTGACGACCTGCCCGGTCTTGCCCGCCAGCAGCAGCGGGATCTGGTAGTCCACCTGGTTGAGGTGGAGGGTCACGTCGGTCTCGCTGTCGGCGGTGATGCGCTCGATGGTGGCGAGCTGCGGGGCGATCGTGGAGTCCTTGGCGGTCTTGCCGCGCTCCAGGCTGGCCTTGACGGCGGCGGCGTCGAGATTGGTGCCGTCGGAGAAGGTCAGGCCGGGGCGCAGGTGGAAGGTGACCGAGCGGCCGTCGCCCGCGTACGTCCACGACTCGGCGAGTCCCGGTCTGGCCTCGCCGTTCTCGTCCACCTCGGTGATCCCCTCGTAGACGAGGGTGAGGGCGTGGACGTCGTTGCCGACGGCGGAGGTGACCGGGTCCCAGGTGGACGGCAGCGACCAGCCCCAGGTGAGGGTGTCGCCGGACTGCCCGCCGGCGTCCTGGCGTATCGACGCCTGGGAGACGCAGCCGGTGAGCAGGAGCGTCACCGCGGCGGCGATGCCGGCGACCTTGAGTGCGGGGTTGCGCACGGAGCTCACCCTCGCCCCGCGGGAGCGAGCCGCCGCTCGCGGGCGGCGGCCCCGGCGCGCAGCAGCGGCACCAGCTCCTCGCCCCAGTCGCGCACGTCCTGCAGCGGGTCGAAGCCGCGGATGAGGAACGTGCGGATGCCGAGGTCGTAGTACTTCAGCAGCGCGTCGGCGACCTGCTGCGGGGTGCCGACCAGGGCGGTGGAGTTGCCGCCGCCGTCGGTGAGCTGGGTGACGCCGAACCAGAGCCGCTCGTCGTGGATCAGCTTCTCGTCGGCCTCGTCCTTGAGCCGCTTGGCGCCGACGGCGGTGTTCTCACCGCGGCCGATGCGCCAGCCCGCGGCGCCGCCGTTGCCACCGGCGAGGTTCTCTTCGAACGCGCGGCGGATGGCGGCGGCCTTGTCCCAGGCGGCCTCCTCGGTGTCGGCGACGATCGGGCGTACGGACAGGGAGAAGGCGATGTCGCGGCCGTGCCGGGCGGCTTCGGCGCGGATGAGCTCGATGCGCTCGCGGGTCTGGGCCAGGGGCTCGCCCCACAGGGCGTAGACGTCGGCCCAGCGCCCGCCGACGCGGATGGCGTCGTCGGACTGGCCGCCGAAGAAGATCGGCACCTCGCCGTGCGGTTTGACGGAGCTGAACGCGCCCTCGAAGCGGTAGAACTCGCCCTCGTAGTCGAACGGCTCGCCGGAGGTGAGCGTGCGCCGCAGCACCTCGATGAATTCGGCGGTGCGGCGGTAGCGGGCCTCCTTGCCGTGGAAGTCGCCGTCGCGCCGCTGGTCGGTGTCGCTGCCGCCGGTGATGTGGTGGATCGCGCCGGCCCGCGCCGGTGAGGTTGTCGAGGGTGGCGAGCTTGCGCGCGGTCAGCGTGGGCTGGATGAACCCGGGCCGCTGGGCGATGAGCACGCCGAGGCGTTCGGTGTTGTAGAGCACGTGGGCGGCGGCGGCGAAGCCCTCGGGCGAGCTGGCGCTGTGGGCGATGAGCACGCGGTCGAAGCCGGACTGCTCGTGGGCTCGGGCGAAGTCGGTGAGGTAGCCGGGATCGACGACCGGACCCCGCCATCCGGCGCTTTCCGAGCCGTAGGTGGTCGAGACCATCCCCAAGATCTGGATCGACAAGTGTCTGCCTTTCGACGTTTCGGTGCCGCCGCGCCCTGCGGGCGCGCGAGGGCACGCCGGAGCCGGCGCGTGAGCGGCATGGAGGTGCGGCGCGACGGTGCGGCCGAGGGTGTGGGGCGCCGTCGTCGGCGCCGCCGGGCGACGTCTGGTCCCAGCCTGCGGTGTCGCACGCCCGGCTGTCCAACGACGGTTTCTAATCGCGGTTCATCACGTCACGTGATAATTACCCTTACATCAGGTAGGAATAATGGGTATGCTGGCGTTCATGAACCGTACGCTGGACATCGCTCCGTTGCGCAGCTTCGTCGCCGTCGCCGACGCCGGCGGCTTCCAGCGCGCCGCCGACGCCCTCCACCTGAGCCAGGGGGCGGTGAGCCAGCACGTCCGCCGGCTGGAGTCGGCGATCGGGCGGCCGTTGGTGGAGCGGCGCGGGCGTGGCTCCCGGTTCACCGCCGACGGCGAGAAGCTGCTCAATCTGGCGCGCGGCATCCTCGCGCTGCACGACGAGGGGCTGCGCAGCTTCGGCGAGGAGCCGCGCGGCACGATCGTCATCGGCTCGACCGAGCACGCCGCCGCCCAGCTCCTGCCGCACCTGGCCACCGCGCTCGACGGGGCCGCGCCCCGCTACGGCGTGAAGTTCCGCATCGACCGCGGCACCAAGCTGCGCGAGAGCTTCGCCGCAGGCCGCATCGACCTGGCCCTGCTCATCGGCCCCGCCGACGACCCGCACGCCACCCCGGTCGGCGACCTGGCCTTGACCTGGTACTCCGCGCCCGGCTGGACGCCGCCCCGCCACGGCGAGCCGCTGCCGGTCGTCGCGTTCGACCATCCCTGCGCGCTGCGCGACCGCGCGCTGACCACGCTGGCGCACCACGCGGTGCCCGTCGCGATCGCCGCCGAGGCCAACCAGCTCGCCGGGGTGCAGGCCGCCGTGAGCGCGGGCGCGGGCGTGGCGCTGCTGGCGACGCTCGGGCAGACCCCCGACGGCCTGGTGCCCCGCGACGACCTCCCCCGGCCCAAGCCGCTGCCGCTGGCGCTCTGGACGCGCAGAGGCGTCAAGCCCGCCGTGTCCGAACGCGTCGCGCAGACGCTGCGCCGCCTGCTGACGACCCCGGTCCTGACCGAGGTGCCCCCGCACGACCTCGTCCTCGCCAAAGGAGCCTGATGCCCGACCGTGACCTCGTCCGTACGCCCAGCGGTGTGCTCGTGCCCGCCGGGATCGACCCGTTCCACCGCACCCTGCACCACGTGGCCCCGAGCGGGCTGCTCGGCCAGACCACGCAGACCTCTGGCATGACCCGCCTGGAGGCGATCAGCGGCAAGACGGTCGGCTCGGCCAACCTGTGGATGGGGCAGACGCACGTCGCCGCGTCCACGGCGTCGGGCAACCACCACCACGGGGCCTCCGAGACCGCCATCTACGTCGTCTCCGGCCATCCCGTCTTCGTCTTCCTCGACGTGGAGGGCGACCAGCCGGTGGAGCGCCGCGTCGAGACCGATCCGGGCGACTACATCTTCGTGCCGCCGTACGTGCCGCACCGGGAGGAGAACCCCGACCCGGAGACCGAGGCCGTCGTGGTCATCGCGCGTACGACGCAGGAGGCGATCGTGGTGAACCTCGACGGGCTCGACTGGTCCGAAGTCGAGATCCGCTAGAGCCGCTCCGATGCACGCCGAGCAGGTGCGGGCGCTGCTGCTGCGCCGCAGCGAAGTCGTCATCGCCGACGTACGCGAGGAGGCCGTCCACGCGCGGGGCCACCCGCTGTGGGCGGCCAGCTTCCCGCTCTCCCGCTTAGAGCTGGACGCCTGGCGGCGCATCCCCCGCTGCGACACCCCGATCGTCGTCTACGGCGACGCGGACTCCCCCGCCTCCCGGGCGATCGGCGTGCTGCGGCGGCTCGGCTACACCCGCGTGCACGAGCTGGAGGGCGGGCTCGACGGCTGGATCGCCTCGGGCGGTGAGATCTTCCAGGACGTGAACGTGCCGAGCAAGGCGTTCGGCGAGCTGGTCGAGTCGGTCGCCGGCACTCCATCGCTGCCGCCGCAGCGGGTGCGGGAGCTGATCGACGCGGGCACGCCGCCGGTCATCGTGGACGCGCGCACGTTCGACGAGTACGCCACCACGAGCATCCCGACCGCCACCAGCGTGCCCGGCGCGGAGCTGGTGCTGCGCGTCCGCGAGCTGGCGCCCGACCCCGCCACCCCCATCGTGGTGAACTGCGCGGGCCGCACCCGCAGCATCATCGGCGCGCAGTCCCTCATCAACGCCGGCCTGCCCAACCCGGTCGCGGCGCTGCGCGACGGCACCATCGGCTGGACGCTCGCCGGGCAGCGCCTCGACCACGGCGCCACCAGGACGGCACCGCCCGCCGTGACGCCGGAGCACCACGCCCGAGCCGTGGCGGGGGCCCGCGCCGTCGCCGAGCGGGCCGGGGTCGCCTTCATCGGCGCTCGAGACCTGCCCGGCCTGCGCGAGCCCGGGCGCACCACGTACGTCTTCGACGTCCGCTCCGCCGCCGAGTACGCCTCCGGGCACCTCGACGGGGCCCGCCACGCGCCCGGCGGGCAGCTCGTGCAGGAGACCGACCACTACGCGCCGGTGCGCGGCGCGCGCATCGTGGTCGTGGACGACGACGGGGTCCGCGCCGCGATGACCGGGTCGTGGCTGGCCCAGATGGGCTGGGAGACGTACGCGATCAGCCCGGCCGCGCCCGATGACCTGGTCTGGAAGGGCGAGGAGCCGCCCCTCCATCCCGAGCCGCCCCGGATGGACACCGTGGACGCGGCGACCCTGCGCACCTGGCTGGACAGCCGCTCGGCGGTGGTCATCGACGTCGGGCCCAGCCGTGCGTACGCCGCCGGGCACGTCCCCGGCGCCTGGTACGCCGCCAGGGCGCTGCTGCCCGCCGCGCTCGGCGCGATCGGGGACGCCGAGCGGTACGTGGTCACCTCGCCGACCGGCGTGCTGGCCCGCTTCGCCGCGGCCGACCTGCGCCGCCTCACCTCCGTCCCGGTGTTCGCGCTGGACGGCGGCACCGGGGCGTGGGAGGGCTTGGAGACGGATTCCGTGCGATACGCGGTCGCCCCGAACGACCGGTACCGGCGGCCGTACGAGGGCACGGACAATCCCCGGGAGGCCATGGAGGCGTACCTGGAGTGGGAGTACGGCCTGGTGAAGCAGCTCGAACGCGACGCAACCCACAATTTCCGGGTGTTGCGCGCCATCCCCTGACAAGTTCCTCCTTGTCCCGATATAACCTACCTTTTGGATAGGCAATATCGCGGGAGAGAGGAAGCCGCCGTGCCGCTGCCCACGCGCCCCCTGCGCAAGCTGGGTTTCCTGACCATCGGGCTGTTCGACGGGAACGACCCGCGCCCCGGACACGAGTCGACCCTGCGCATCATCGAGCTGGGCGAGCAGCTCGGCTTCGACAGCGCCTGGGTGCGCCACCGCCACCTGCAGTACGGCATCTCCTCCCCCGTCGCCGTCCTGGCCGCCGCGACCCAGCGCACCACCCGCATCGAACTCGGCACCGCCGTCATCCCCCTCGGCTGGGAGAACCCGCTGCGCCTGGCCGAAGACCTCGCCACCGTGGACATCCTGTCCGGCGGCCGGCTCAACCCCGGCGTCAGCGTCGGCCCGCCCATGCACTACGACCAGATCAAGGACGCCCTCTACCCGGACACCGCCGACGCGGAGGACTTCAGCTACGAGCGGGTGCGCCTGCTGCTGAGCTTCGTACGCGGCGAACCGGCCACCTCCTTCAGCGGCACCGAGGGCTTCGAGGTCTTCTCCGACCGGGTACAGCCCCACTCGCCCGGTCTCGCCTCCCGCATGTGGTACGGCGGCGCCAGCCTGCGCTCGGCCCGCTGGGCCGGCGAGCAGGGCATCAACTTCCTCACCAGCAGCGTCGTCAAGGCCGAGGAGTCGGAGGACTTCGCCCAGATCCAGCTCTCCCACATCCGGGAGTTCCGCGCCCGCCACCCGCACGGTGACAAGGCCCGCGTCTCCCAGGGCCTCGTCGTCATCCCCACCGACTCGGCCACCCAGGAGCAGAAGGCCAAGTACGCCGAGTACGCGGCCAAGCGCCTGCCCCGCACCGCCGCACCGCAGGGTCCCGCCCGCATGCTGTTCTCTCCGGACTTCGTCGGCGAATCCGCCGAGATCGCCGAGCGGCTGTACGCGCACGCGGCGTTCCAGGAGATCGACGAGGTGGCCTTCGCGCTGCCGTTCACCTTCGAGCACGAGGACTACGTACAGATCCTCACCGACATCGCCACGAAACTGGGCCCCGCCCTCGGCTGGCATCCCGCCTGACCCGCCCGTCCTGCTCTCAGCCCGCGCTCGTCTCCCGGGGTTCGGTGTAGACGAGGAGGTAGCGCCAGAAGAGGAGGCGGCGGATCGTGGCGCCGGGAAGGAGGTCCGCGGCGGCGGCCCTGATCTCCGGCAGCGTCATGACGGGGTCGGTCGTCGGCATCACGGCCCGGCCGGTTCGCGGTCTTCCGGCCGTCACCAGGCGGGCCACCGCGTTCGCGGGCACCGCCGCCATGCTGACCAGGAAGTCCGTCAGCGTGCTCTCGCGGTACAGCCCCAGGATCACGAGCCGCCCGCCCGGGGCGAGCGCGCGGCGTAAGCGGGTCACCGTGGCGAACGGCACGTGGTGGATGCTCGCCAGACAGGAGATGAAGTCGTAGTGCCGCTCGGGGAGGTCGGCCGAGGTGATGTCGAGCTGCCGGAAACGCACCGATTCCGGCATGTTCCTCGCCGCATCGAGCATGGGGACCGTGTCGATCGCGTCGACCTCCAGGCCGAGCCCGGCCAGCCGGCGGGCGAACGCGCCGGCGCCGCACCCCACGTCGAGGGCTCTGCTCGCGCCCTCGGGGACTTCCCTGACGAGCAGGTCGTGGTAATGCTCGTTGTGGTCGAAGGCCATGGCCCGGGACATTACCGCCTTCCCGGCCGGACGACTCACCGCCGGAGATCCACGTCCGCGCCCTGTCCGGGCGCAGGCTGAGGTCATGCACGAACGCAGACGCGCGCGCTTCGCCCGAGACCGAGGTCCTGGCGCCGCCACCGGCCGGCGCCGGTTTCACCGGGGGTGGCGGATGGTCGCGGCGCTGGCCGTCACGCAGACCATCGGCTACGGGGTGCTCTATTACGCCTTCTCCGTCTTCCTCGCCCCCATGGCCCGGGACCTGCGCGCGAGCGGTACGCAGGTCGCGGGTGCGCTCACGCTCGCCGTGCTGACCACCGCCCTGTGCGCCCCGGCCGCGGGGAGGTGGCTGGACGCGCGGGGCGGGCGGGGGTTGATGACGGCCGGTTCTGTGCTGGGCACGCTGGCCGTTCTGGGGTGGTCGCAGGCGCACGACCTGCTCCAGCTCTACGCCGCGTTCCTGGGTATCGGCGTGGCCTCGGCCATGGTGCTGTACGAGCCGGCGTTCGCCGTCATCGTCGCCTGGTTCGACGGTCCTGCGCACGGGCGCGGGCGGGCGAACGCGCTGCTCGCGGTGACCATCGTGGCCGGGTTCGCATCGGCGGTGTTCCTGCCGCTGTCGGGTCTGCTCGTCGAGCGCTACGGCTGGCGTCAGGCGCTGGTCGTCCTCGGCATCGGGTACGGCGTGGCCGCGATCCCGCTGCACGCCCTCGTCCTGCGCAGGCCGGCGCACCATGCCGCGAGGGCCGCCGCCAAGGCCCGGGACGATCTGGTGCGGGAGGCCGTGCGGGCGCGGCCGTTCTGGCTGCTGGCGACGGCCTTCACCGCGCACAGCGGTGCGGTGGCCACGATCGCGGTGCTGCTGGTCACCTACCTGGTCCACGTCGGGCATTCCCCCGTTTTCGCCTCCACCGTGGCCGGGCTGCTCGGCGTGCTGTCGGTCACCGGCCGCGTGGTCACCACCGGCCTGCGCCGCCGCTGGCACGCCGCCCCGGTCGCCGCGGGCGTCTTCGCCGTGCAGGGCGCCGGGGCGCTGCTGCTGCCCGTGGTGGCGGCGCACGCGGCGGGGGCGGTCGCGTGCGTGCTGCTGTTCGGGATCGGGTTCGGGGTCGGCACGATCACGCTGCCGCACCTGCTCGCCGAGCGGTACGGCACCGCCGCCTACGCCGGCCTGTCCGGCCGGATCGCGCTGTTCGCGGTCGCCGACAAGGCGCTCGCGCCGCTCGCCGCCGTCGCTCTGGCCCAGGCGGCCGGCTACGGATGGGTCATGGGCGCGGTGGCCGCCGCCTGCGGGATCGCGGCCCTCGCCCTCCTCGCCTACCACCGCCACCGGCTTCCCTGACGCCTGCTCGCCTGCCCCGGCTTCCCTGGCTCCGTCGCCATCGCCTCAGCGCTCCCGTCTCTGGCGGTCCCTCTCATGGTCTCCGTCCCCCCTGATCGCCGTCCCACCTCCGCTGCGTCATGGCGGCTGCGCGACCCCCCGATTTCCCACTCAATACGATAATCATTATCATTCTCGACCATGTCGGACTTTGCATGTGGTGCCGCATGATCGAACCCACCCCCGAAGAACCCCTCCCCAGACCGCGCCCCAGGACCGCCGTCACCCTCGCCGGGCTGGCCGTGCTGCTCGTCGCGGCGGGCATGGCGGCCGTCTCGCTCGGCCCCGTCCCGGTCGCGCCCGGCGACGTCGCCACGATCCTGGCCGCCCACCTCGGGCTGCCGGGCGACGGGGTGACGGCACAGGACGTCCTCGTGGTCGAGCAGCTCCGGCTGCCGAGAGTCCTGGTGGCGGCGCTGGCCGGCGCGGCGCTGGGCGTGGCGGGCGCGGTGATGCAGGCGTTGTTCGGCAACCCGCTGGCCGAGCCGGGCGTGACCGGCGTGTCGTCGGGCGCGGCCGTGGGGGCGGTGCTGGCGATCACCTCGGGCGCGGCTGGCGGCCTCGTGCTCCCGGCCGCCGCGTTCGCCGGGGCGCTGGTCACGGTGGCCGTGGTCTACGCGATCGGGGCGTTCGGCCGGGAGCGGGGCATGGCCACCGTGCTGCTGGCGGGGGTCGCGCTCAATGCGCTGCTCGGCGCGGTCGTGTCCGTTCTGGTGGCCAACGCGCCGGACGAGGAGTCGCTGCGCGGCGTCGTCTTCTGGTTGCAGGGCGATCTGGACGCCCGTACGTGGGAGCACGTCCGGCTCATCGCCGGCCCGGTGCTCGCCGGTGTGGCAGTGACGCCGGCGTTCGCCCGCGACCTCAACGTGATGCTGCTCGGCGACGACGCGGCGCGCACCGGCGGCGTGGACGTGACCCGCACCCGGCACCTCCTGCTGATTCTGGCGTCCCTGCTGGCCGGGGCGGCGGTGTCGGTCAGCGGGGTGATCGGCTTCGTCGGCCTGGTGGCGCCGCACATCGTCAGGCTGGTCGCGGGGCCCGACCACCGGCTGCTGCTCCCGGCGAGCGCGCTGCTGGGGGCGGCGTTCCTGGTGCTGGCGGACACGGCGGCGCGGATGTCGCCGGTGCCGGTGGCGCTGCAGACCGGCGTGGTCACCGCGTTCGCCGGCGCGCCGGTGTTCCTGCTGCTGGTGCTCTGGTCCGCAAGGAGCGCCCGATGATCGCCGTCGACGGCCTGCACGTGGACCTGGACGGGAACGCGGTGCTCCACGATGTCGAGCTGGCCGTGCCGCCGGGGCGGATCGTGGGTCTGGTCGGCCCCAACGGCGCGGGCAAGTCCACGCTGCTGCGGACGATCGCCGGGCTGCACCGCCCCAGCCGAGGACGCGTGCTGCTCGCGGGCCGCCCGGTGCACGCCAGGAAACCCCAAGAGCTGGCCCGCGACGTGGCCTACCTGCCCCAGGACATCGCGCTGCCGTTCCCGTTCACCGCCTACCAGGTGACGCTCATGGGACGGCACCCGCACCTCGGCCGCTTCGCCCGCGAAAGCGCCGCCGACCACCGGACCGCACAGCGCGCCATGGCCGCCACCGGCACCGCGCACCTGGCCGGGCGGAGCGTGGCCACGCTCTCGGGCGGCGAGCGCCAGCTCGTGCTCCTGGCCAAGGCGCTCGCCCAGGACGCCCCCGTGCTGCTGGCCGACGAGCCGGTCTCCGCCCTCGACCTGCGCCACCAGCTCGACGTCCTGCGGCTGCTGCGCGGCTGCGCCGGCGCCGGGCGCACGGTGCTGGTCGTGCTGCACGACCTCAACCTCGCCGCCCGCTACTGCACCGAGCTGGCCCTGCTGTCCGGCGGCCGGGTGATCGCCTGCGGCCCGCCCGCGACCGTGCTCACCCCCGATCACCTGGCCACCGCGTACGGCGTCGGCGCCGTGGTCCGCCCCGACGACGTCACCGGCTCACTCACCGTCACCGCCTTGGAGAACCCGTGAACCCCACCCTGATCCGCCTCGCCGCCGCCGTGCTCGGCCTCGGCCTGCTCACCGCGTGCGCCCCGGCGCCCGCCGCACCCGCGAACCACCCCTCGGACGCCGCCTTCCCGCGCACCGTCCAGGTGCCCGGCGACCCCGTACGGCAGATCACGATCCCCGCCCGGCCGCAGCGCATCGCCGCACTCTCTCCGGACACCGCCGAAGCCGCCATGGAGCTGGCCGGCCCCGACCGGCTCATCGCCGTCCCCGCGTCCAGCGCCGGCGCGTCGCTGTCCAGCCACGCCGAGCAGATGGCGAAGGTCCCCACCAAGCTGCCGCCGGGCAACGATCCCGACCCCGAACAGATCATCTCTCTCGCCCCCGACCTCATCCTCGTCACCACCAGGCACGGCGGCGAGCGTGACGCCCGGGCCGCGCTCGCCAAGGCCGGCATCCCGATGATCGCCATCGGCAACGGCTGGAGCACCCTGGAGGAGGTCAAGCAGAACCTGACGCTGCTCGGCACCGCGCTCGGCGCCGAGTCCACGGCCGCCGAGCTGAACGCCGAGCTCGACCGGCGCGCCCGCGACGTGGCCGCGCGGCTCGGTGAGCCCGCGCGGCGGCCCGGCGTGGCGATCCTGTCCAACCAGGCGGGCAGGCCGTTCATCAACGCCGCCGATGTGCTCGCCTCCGATCTCGTGAAGCGCGCCGGAGGGGACCTGGTGGCCGATAAGATCGGTTTGCGCGCCACCGCGCCGGTCACCGCCGAGCAGCTCATCGCCGCCGCCCCCGACGCCATCCTGCTGATCGACGTCACCGGCAAGGGCCGGGAGTCGTTCGCCGGCGTCCTGGACAACCCGGCCGTGGCGGAGCTGCCCGCCGTGCGCGACGGCCGCGTCAAGCTCCTGCCGGCGCGGATCTCGTACGGCACGGGCGGCGTGCGCGTCGCCGACGGGCTGGAGGAGATCGCCCGCTGGCTGCACCCCGAGGAGATGCGATGAGCCCCGCCAGCCCCGACCTGTCACCATCCCGGCTCGATCTGCCGGTACGACCCCACGTCCTGGCGACCCTTGCCTGCGGCTGGCTGGTCGCGGTCGGCCTGTGCACGTGCTACCTGGGCATCGGCCGGCTCATCGACGACGTCATGGCCGGCGGCGACCGGCTGTGGGCTGCGCTCGCGACGATGGCGGGCGGCATCGTGCTCGCCGCCGCCGGTGCCGTCGGCCAGGGCGTCGCGCGCGGCCGTGGCGAAGGTGTGGCGGAGGTCAGCGTACGGGCGAGGATCCACCGGTTCGTCCTGTCCGGCGGGACGCGGCGGGAGGCCCGCGCGGGCGGCGGCCCGGTGACGGGCTCGCTCGCCTCGCTGGCCACCGAGAGCGCCGCCAAGCTCGCCGCCTGGCGCGGCGGCTTCCTCGGCCCGCTGGTCGCGTCGGTCACCACTCCCCTGGTCGTCGTGGTGGTCGTCGCGCTCGTCATCGACGTGACCTCGGCGCTGGTGCTGCTGGCGGTCGTGGTGGCGGTGCCGCCGGTGGTCGGCGGGTTCCAGCGGTTGTTCCGCGCGTCCTCCGCCGCGTACCAGACGCAGTCGAGGCGCCTCGCCGCGCAGTTCCTGGAGTCCATTCAGGGGCTGCGGCTGCTCACCCTGCTGGGCGCGGCGCAGCGCCGATCCGAACTGCTGGCCGAGGAGAGCGAGCGGCAGCGCCGCGCCACCATGCGGCTGCTGGCGGGCAACCAGCTCGTGCTGCTCATCACGGACGTGGTGTTCTACGGCGGGCTGATCGGCACCGGCACCGCGCTCGCCTTGTCGCGGTACGCGTCGGGCGCGATCTCCGCGGGCACGGCCGTGGCGCTGGTGCTGATCTCGTTGCTGCTGACCGAGCCGATCAGCGTCGTCGGCCAGTTCTTCTACATCGCCATGACGGGCCGGGCCGCGGGACGTCAGATCCTCGCCGCCCTGGCCGGTGAACGCCCTGCGGCCCCGGACCACGGTGACACGGCCGCGCCCGCAGCCCATCCCGATGACGGTGACGAACGGGATGCGGTAGAGCTGGTCGCGGTCACCGCGGGCCACGGCGACGGGCCGGACGTCGTGACGGACGTGACGTTCAGCGTGCGCCGGGGCGAGATGGTGGCGCTCGTGGGCCCGTCGGGCGCGGGCAAGTCCACGCTGCTGTCGGTGATCGCCGGAGAGCTGGCGCCGCGCAGCGGCACCGTACGCCTCCCCGCGGCCGGGGGCGGCGCGCCGGGCCTGGCGCTGGTTCCCCAGCACAGCTGGTTGTTCAGCGGCACCATCGCGAGCAACCTGCGGCTCGCCGACCCCACCGCGAGCGAGGAACGCATGTGGCAGGCCCTGCGGGATGCGCGGCTGGCCGCCGAGGTGGAGGCGATGCCGGGCGGCCTGGAGGCGCGCGTCGGCGAGGAGGGCCTCACGCTGTCGGGCGGGCAGGCGCAGCGGCTGGCGCTGGCCCGCGCGCTGCTCATCGACGCCGCCGTGCTGCTGCTCGACGAGCCGACGAGCCACGTGGACGCGCGTTCCGAGCAGCTCATCATCGACTCGCTGCGCCGCCTGCGCGGCACCCGTACGATCATCGTCGCCACCCACTCACCCGCGCTCAGCGGAGTCGCCGACCGGGTCATCGAGGTCCAGGCCGAGAAGGCGGTGGCACGATGATCGCCCGGCTGGCCGCGTTCGCCCGGCCGTTCGCGATCCCGCTGGCGCTCTCCACGGCGCTGCGCGTGGTGCAACTGGCCTGCGGCATCGCGATCCTCGCGGTCGCCGTGGGCGCGGTCGTCAGGATCGACGAGATCAGCATCGCGGGGACGGCCGTGCTGATCGCGGTGCTCGCCCTCGCCAAGGGCGCCGCGCACTACGGCGAGCAGTACCTCGGGCACTGGGTGGCGTTCACCGTGCTGGCCAGGCTGCGCGTCACGTTCTTCGACGCGCTGACCCGGCTGTCGCGCGGCGTGCTGCACCAGCACCGCTCCGGCGACCTCACCGCGCGCGCCACCGCCGACGTCAACAGCGTCGAGGTCTTCTACGCCCACACGATCGCGCCCGCGATCGCCGCCGCCGTCGTCTCCATCGGCTCGGCCGCCTGCCTGGCCGTGGCCGCCGACCCGGCGCTCGGGGTGATCCTGCTGGCCGGTGCGGCGGTCTCCGGCCTGGTGGTGCCGCTGCTCGGCCGTCGCGCGTCCGAACGTGCGGCCCGGCGGCGGCAGCACACCCGGGGGCAGATCGCCGCGCACGTCACCGACAGCATCGGCGGGTTGCGCGAGCTGACGCTGCTGCGGGCGCTCGGCCAGTGGCAGGACCGGCTCGACGCGCTCGACGCCCGCGCCACCGCCGGCACCCGGACGCTGGCCGTCCGCACCGCCTCACGGAGCGCCGCGAACACCGCCGTGCTGGCGGCGACCGTGTGCGCGATCGCGCTGGCCGGCGCGTACCTGTGGCAGGACGGCAGGATCACCATGCTCGCGTGGTGGGTGTCGGTCGCCGTGGCCCTCGCGCTGGGGCCCGCGCTGACGGCGGTCGAGGCGTTCGCCTCGGAGTTCGGCACCACGCTGGCCGCCGCCAGGAGGCTGTTCGCCATCATCGACGCGCCCGCCGGGTCCGGCCAGGACGAGTCCGCGCCGGGTGCGGGAGCGGGCGCCGGTGCCGCGGCCGTTCCCGGTGCCAGGCCGGGCGGAGCAGAGGCGGCGGCCGGGCTCAATGCGGTGCCCGGCGCGAGGCCGGCCGCCGGGCCGGGCGCCGGGCCGGGCGCGGTCCCGGGTGCGAGGCCGGCCGCCGGAACGAGTACGCGGCCCCGTACGGGCGTCGCCGTGTCCATGCGCGGCGTCCGCTTCGCCTACCCCGGCGCGCCCGCTGGCGTGCCGCCGGTGCTGGACGGCATCGACCTCGACCTGCCGCCAGGGTCGGCCACGGCCGTGCTCGGTCCGACCGGCAGCGGCAAGTCGTCGCTCGGCTACCTGCTGGCCGCCGCGCTCACGCCCACGGAGGGCACGATCACGCTCGACGGCACCGACCTGCGCGACATCCCCGACGACGAGCTGCGCCGCCGGGTGGCGCTGGCCGACCAGCGGCCGTTCGTCTTCTCCGGCACCGTGGCCGACAACCTCCGCCTCGCCCGTCCGGACGCGAGCGAGGCGGACCTGTGGCACGCGCTGGAGGTCGTGGCGTTGGCCGACACCGTACGCGGCCTGCCCGAGCAGCTCGGCACGCCGCTCAGCGAGCGCGGCCGGAACCTGTCGGGCGGGGAGCTGCAGCGCCTGTCCCTCGCTCAGGCGCTGCTGCGCCGCCCCGCCCTGCTGATCTGCGACGAGGTCACCAGCCAGCTCGACGCCGGCACCGAGGCCCGGCTGCTCCGGCGGCTGCGCAGCGAGCTGGCCGGCTGCACCACCGTGTGGATCACGCACCGGCGGGCGACGCTGGACCTCGTGGACCGGGTCGTCGTGCTCGACGGGGGCCGGGTCCGTACGGAGGACCTGCCTGAGTGAGGCTCAGAGATACGCGATGAATTTCAGCCGCGCGGGCCGCCCGCCCTCCTGATGAACGGGATCAGCGCGCCCGTGACGGCCCGGTAGTCCGCGTACTCGGGGAGCCGCCGCTCCAGCATCCGCTCCTCGGCGGCGATACGCCGCCCGTACGTCCAGCCCAGAAGGGCGGCCACGGCCACGAGAGCGACGGCGCTGCCCGAGGTGAGCGCGAACCCCGCCCAGATGAGCAGCGAGCCCGCGTAGCCGGGATGCCGCACCAGCCGGTACGGCCCCGTCCGCACGAGCCGGTGCCCGTCGCCCTCGATGCGGAGGGTTCGGGAGTAGAAGCGGCCCAGCGTCCGCATCGACCATCCGCGCAGCGCCAGACCCGCCCCTTCGATCACCAGGCCGGCGGGGGCCACGGCCAGGGGCAGCGATCCGGCCGGCAGGAGGCGGAGCAGCGGCGGCAGGCAAGCGGCGACGGCGAAGGCCAGGCCGATCATGAGGGAGGTGCCGCGGTCGTCGGGCGAGGCGTCCATGCTCACGGCAGGCCCGTCGTGGCGGGCCAGCGCCTCCAGCAGGAAGAGCCCGGCAAGGCCCGCGTACCCGGCCAGGAACCACCACGTCCCCGTGCTCATGCGCCCTCCCCGGCTCGCGCGCGCAGCTCGCGCAGCCACCCCCGTTCCGACTCACCGCGGCGGATCATCTCGCGGGTGACCAGCGACCCCCACCGGTCGTCGCGCGCCCCCTCGTCCAGGGAGCGCAGGTGCGCCATCCTGGCCTCGACGGCCTTCTCCCTGGCGTCGAGCACGGCCAGCCGCTCCCCAGGCGCCAGCAGGTCGAAGTGGGCTACGCGACACAGGAACTCCGCCTCGTCCCCTGCGCTCTCGGGCGGCAGCTCGGCCAGCAGGTCGTGCAGCAGCTCGCGTCCTGCCTCGGTGATCTCGTACACGTGGCGCGGCGGGCGCTTCTCCTGGGCCTGCGCGGTCTTGACCACCACGCCGGCCTCCTCCATGCGGCGCAGCGCCGGATACAGGGAGTTGTTGTGCAGCACGTAACCGGTGCCGGCCTCCACCTGCTTGCGCAGCTCGTAGCCGTGGGCCGGTCCTTGGGCGAGCTGCCGCAGGATCAACACGTCGATGTACGACACTCGTCCAGTGTGACATAGGTAAAGCTGGACGAACAGGTCAAGGGCCGGTCAGCCCCTCGCGGAAGGCGATGGCGGTCGCCTCCGTACGCGTCGCCGCGCCGAGCTTCGTCAGGATGTGGGAGACGTGCACGCCCGCCGTGCTCGGCGAGATGTGCAGGCGGGCGGCGATCTGCCGGTTGGACAGGCCCTCGGCGATCAGCCTGAGCACGTCGCGCTCGCGCTCGGTCAGCCCCTCCTGCGCCGGCCGGGGCCGCCCGAGCAGGGCGATCTCCCTGGCCAGCGGCGCCGCGCCCAGGTCGTCGGCCAGCCGCGCCGCCTCCCGCAGCCGGGCCGTCGCGCCCTCGCGGTCGCCCGCCGCCAGCGCGACGCGGGCGCCGTGGTACAGGCACAGCGCCAGCTCGTACGGCTGGCGCAGCTCCCGCCATGCCTCGGCCGCCCGGTCATAGCCGTCGTCATCAAGCAGCGCGTGGAGCGTGACCTGCCAGGCCCGGTCGAGCCGCCCGTCCACGCCGAGCCGGGCGTCGGCGGCGGCGAGCTCGGCCTGGCGTTCGGCGACCCGCCGCCGCAGCGCCTCCCCCGTGCCGTGAGCGAGCCTGGCCCGCTGCACCAGCGCCCCCGCCACCAGCACCGGGCGGGCGTCGCTGCTGTAGACGCGGGTGAGGTCGGGGTCGGCGAGGGCCCGTTCCAGCAGCAGGTCGGCGCGCTCGAACGCGCCCTGGGCGGCGGCGAGCAGGCAGAGGAGCTGATGGCGGCCGTACGGGCTGCCGGGGCCCGCGTGCTCGACGGCGGACGCGGCTTCGGCCGCCGCGGCGAGGTCGCCGCGCAGCAGCGCCAGCCGTCCGGAGAGGATGAGCAGGGCCTGCCGCGACAGCGGCGGCGGATCCTCCTGGAGGCCGTCGCGCAGCAGCTCGGCCGCCTCATCCCACTGTCCCGCCAGGATCAGGCCGCGCCCTGCGTAGCGGGCGAGCTCCGCGCCCCGGCTGCGGCCGAGGCCGTAGCGGCGGGCGTGGCGCATGCCCTCGCGGGCGGCGGCGATGGCGCGCCGGTGGTCGCCGGCCCTGGTGTGCAGCAGCGCCTCGTACATCGGGACCGTCATGAGCAGGTCGTGGCCGTCGAGCCGGGCGGCCAGCGTACGCGCCTCCTCCAGCATGCCGAGGTCGCGCCGCATCAGGCCCACGCCGAGCAGGCCCCGCACCGTGACCAAGGGGTCGCCGGTGAGGCGGCCGATCCGCAGCGCCTCCTCGAACGGCTCGCGCGCCCTGTCCACCTCCGGCAGCAGCCCCATGGCCAGCACGCCGAGCAGCCGGCCCCGCTGCAGGCCGTCTCCGGCGGGCAGCAGCTCCAGGGCGTGCTCCCAGTCGGTGACGCCGGTCATGCTCAGCCGGTGCCGTAGCCTGCCCCGGTGCTCCAGCAGCAGGGCGGCGCGCTCCGGCTCGCGCCGCTCGTCCACCTCGGCCAGCCCCTCGGCGGCGAGGTCCACGCCCCGTGCGTAGTCGCCGCTGAGCATGCACGCCTCGGCGGCCTCGGTCAGCACGCCGATCCTGTCCACGCCGAGGTCCACGTCCGGGTCCCACAAGTCGAGCACCTGGCCGAGGAGGCGGGCCTGCTCCTCGTACGCGTACGTGCGGCGCGCCTGCCCCGCCGCCCGGTACGCCGCGGTCAGCGCCAGCCTGCGGTCCCCGGCGGCACTGGCGTGGGCGGCCAGCTCGGCATAGGCGCCGGAGCCGCGCAGGGCCTCGGCGTAGCGGGCGTGCAGGCGGGCCCGCTCGCCCGGCAGCAGGTCCTCGTACACCACGTGCCGGATCAGCGCGTGGCGGAAGTCGTAGCCGTCGCCCGATGTGACGAGCAGGCTGGCGTCGATCAGCTCGCGCAGCAGCGCGTCCAGCTCGGCGCCGTCCTGCCCGGCCACCTGCGCGAGCAGCCGGTGCCCGACCCTGCCGCCCGCCACGGAGGCGATGCGCAGCAGCTCGCGAGCCGGTCCCGGCAGCGCGCGCGGGCCGGACAGCAGCAGGCTGCGCAGGCTGTCGGGGGTGCGTTCGCCGGCGCGGGCCAGGGCCTCGACGAACAGCGGGTTGCCGTCGCTGCGCTCGTGGACCCGGCGTACGGCGGCGGCGTCCGGCTCGGTGCCGAGGATCGCGGCGAGCTGGCGGGCCACGCCCTGCCGGTCGAGGCGGTGCAGGCGGAGCAGGGTGGTGCGCGGGCGGCGGGACAGCTCCGACAGCAGCGGCCCGAGCCGCCCGTCGCCGATCTCGGGGGGCCGGTAGGTGATCGTGAGCAGCACGCCGGGCTGGGCGAGGTTCCTGGCGAGGAAGCCGAGGAGTTCGCGGGTGGCGGCATCCGCCCAGTGCAGGTCCTCGACGGCGATGACCAGCGGGCGGTGCGCGGCGACCCGTTCGATCAGCGTCAGCGCCTCCTCGAAGAGCCGGTGCTTGCCACCCTCGGCGTCGCCCGCGTCGCCCAGCTCGGGGAACCAGCGGGCGAGCTGGCGGTAGGGGCCGGGCAGCGCGCCCTCGACGCGGATCAGCCTGCGCAGCACGGTGACGAACGGCGCGTACGGCAGGCTGTCGCTGCCCAGCTCCGTGCACGCGCCCTCGACCACCATCGCCCGATCGCCCAGGGATCCGGCGAACTCGGCGAGCAGCCGCGACTTGCCGATGCCGGCCTCGCCGGCCACCAGCGCCACCGCCGGCCCCTGCTCGATGGCCGTGCCGAGGGCCGCGGCCAGCTCGGACAGCTCTTCCGTCCGGCCGACGAACACCGGACTGACCACGCGCTCCGCCATCATCGCGCCAGCATATAAATACCGAAAAAACCTGATGCGCTATGGATCTTTATCCGGCCACGCTCGAAGCATGACAACCACCTATCCGCTGCGCACCATCGGAGCGGACGAGATCGACGCCTGGGCGCGCATGGTCACCACCACCTACGGCCAGGACTGGCGGCGCGAGGGCGGGCTGCGCAACGCCGCCCGCTCCCTCGACCCGGCACGCACGCTGGCCGCCTGCGACGGCCCCGACATCGTCGGCGGGGCGTCCATCTACGGCCGCGTGATGACGGTGCCCGGCTGGACGGCGCCGGTGTCCGTGCCGGTAGCGGGCATCACGCTCGTCGCGGTCCTGCCCACCCACCGCCGGCGCGGGATCCTCACCGCGATGATGCGCAGGCAGCTCACCGACCTGTACGAGTCGGGCGGCGAGCCGTTCGCCGCGCTCAACGCCGCCCAGGCCACGATCTACGGCCGCTTCGGCTACGGCCTGGCCAGCCAGGTGGCCCTGATCAGGGGCGACAAGAGGTTCATGGGCCTGCGGCCCGGCACCGACGTCGGCGACGGCACGATCCGCCTGCTCGGCCGCCACGAGGCCAGGCCGCTGCTGGAGAAGGTCTACGACACCGCGCGCAGGAGCGGGGTCGGGTGGGTGGACCGCACCGACCGGTTCTGGGAGGCGCGCCTGGCCGAGGACGAGCGGGCCCGCGACGGCGGCACGGCGCTGCGCTTCGCCGTGCACACCGAGCGGGGCGGCGAGGTCACCGGCTACGCCCTCTACCGCTCCAAGCCGCCTCTTGTGCGGGTGATCGAGGTCGCGGCCACCACCAGGCAGGCGTACGCCGCCTTGTGGCGCTTCCTCATCGACCTCGACGCGCACAGCGAGCTGGCCTACGACGGGGCCGTGGACGAGCCGCTGATCCACCTGATGTCCGATCCGCGCGCGGCGCACGCCACCGTGATGGACAACCTGTGGGTGCGGCTCGCGGACGTGCCGCGGGCGCTGGCGGCACGCGGGTACGCGGCGCCGCTGGACGTGGTGCTGGAGGTGCAGGACGCCTTCTGCCCGTGGAACGCGGGCCGCTACCGCCTGACGGCCGGCGGCGAGTCGGTGTCCTGCGAGCGTACGCGGGCCCATCCCGACCTGCGGCTGACCGCCGCCGAGCTGGGCGCGGCCTACCTGGGCGGCACCACCTTGTCGTCGCTGGCAGCGGCGGGCCGCGTGGAGGAGCTGCGTCCCGGCGCGCTCGCCGCCGCCTCGCTCGCCTTCCGCGGCGAGCGCGCCCCCTTCCACCCCTCCGGCTGGGCGTTCCCGGCCTTCTGACCTGCGCTGATAAAAACGGAGTTTCATGCAGAACGCATCCGCCGTCTCCGCGCCTCGAGACGGGCGCGCGGGCATCACCGCCGACCTGGTAGGCCGGCTGATCGCCGCCCAGTTCCCTCAGTGGGCGGGCCTGCCGGTCGTCCCGGTGCCCGTGGACGGCCATGACAACCGTACGTACCGGCTGGGCGAGGACATGACGGTACGCCTGCCGACCGCCGCCGGTTACGCGCCCGCCGTGCGGAAGGAGAGCGTCTGGCTGCCGCGCCTGGCGCCGCACCTGCCGGTGGCCGTGCCGCCGATCCTGGCCACCGGCGAGCCCGGCGAGGGCTACGCGCATCCGTGGTCGGTGCGCGGCTGGCTGGAGGGCGAGACCGCGCACCCGTCGCGCATCGGCGACATGTCGGCGTTCGCCGTGCAGCTGGCCGAGTTCCTGCTGGCGCTGCAGCGCTGCGACTCCACGGGCGGTCCTGCGGCGGGCGAGCACAGCTTCTACCGGGGCGCCTCGCTGCGCCACTACGACGAGGAGACCCGCCGCTGCCTGGCCGCGCTGGAGGGCCGCGTCGATACGGATCTGGCCGCCGAGGTGTGGCGGGCGGCGCTGGCGGCGACCTGGACCGGGCGGCCCGTGTGGTTCCACGGCGACGTCGCCGCCGGGAACCTGCTGGTCGCCGGCGGCAGGCTGACGGCCGTGATCGACTTCGGCACCTCCGGGGTCGGCGACCCGGCCTGCGACCTGGTGATCGCCTGGACGATGTTCGAGGGCGCGTCCAGGGAGGCCTTCCGGGCGGCCGTGGGCGGCGACCCCGGCATGTGGGCGCGGGCGCGCGGGTGGGCGCTGTGGAAGGCCCTGCTGCTGCTGGCCTCGGCCATCGACTCCGACACTGACTCCGACCGGGTCAAGGCCGCCGAGCAGCGCCGCGTCATCACGCACGTCCTGTCCGACCATCTCGCGACCGCATGACGAGGGAGACACAGCCTATGCGCATGAATCGGCTCGGCCGCAGTATGGTCGGCGTCACCGAGCTGGGCTTCGGCGGCGGCCCGCTGGGCGGCCTGTTCGAACCGCTGGACGACGCCACCGCCGCCGGGGCGCTGCAAGCGGCCTGGGAGGCGGGCATCCGCTACTACGACACCTCACCCCACTACGGCATCGGGCACTCCGAGCGCCGCATCGGCGAGCTGCTGCGAGACAAGCCGCGGGCGGAGTTCACGCTCTCGACGAAGGTCGGGCGGCTGCTGGTGCCGCAGGATCCGCAAGGCCGGATGGACGAGGAGTTCGCCGTGCCGGCCACGCACCGGCGCGTCTGGGACTTCTCCCGCGACGGCGTCCTGCGCAGCGTCGAGGACTCGCTGGCCCGCATGGGCGTCGACCGGATCGACGTGCTGTTCCTCCACGACGCCGAGCAGCACTTCGAGGCCGCGCTGCGCGACGCCTACCCGGCGCTGGCCGAGCTGCGCGCGCAGGGCGTCGTCGGCGCGATCGGCGCGGGCATGTACGACTCCGCCAAGCTCACCCGCCTGGTCCGCGAGACCGACGCCGACGTGGTCATGCTGTCCGGCCGCTACACGCTGCTCAACCACAGCGCGCTCGACGACCTCATGCCCGCCTGCGCCGAGCGCGGCGTGTCGGTGCTGGCCGCGTCCGTCTTCAACTCCGGCCTGCTGGCCACGGAACGGCCCCGGGAAGGAGCCCGCTACGACTACGCGCCCGCCACCCCGTACGTGCTGGAGCGGGTGCACCACATCGCGGACGTCTGCGCGGCCCACGGTGTGACGCTCCCCCAGGCGGCGATGGCCTTCCCGCTGCTGCACCCGGCCGTCGCGGGGGTCGTGGCCGGCATGCGCTCGGCCGAGGAGGTGCGGCGCAACGTCGCCGCGTTCTCGGCCCCCGTACCCGCGGCTTTGTGGTCCGATCTGCGCGAGGCGGGCCTGCTGGACGAACGCGCCCCTACCGGGCAGGCAGGATGAGGTATCTTCTCCCGGTCCCGCCCCGACCCGGCCGGCGCCCGTCCCGGCCAGGCCGCCCCCCGCCCGCGAGGAAGCCGCCCCATGACCGCCATCGTCCCGCTGCGCAAGAACGTCCGCTTCCAGCTGCTGTGGGCCGGCAGCGCGGTCTCCGAGCTGGGCTCGGAGCTCACCAGGCTCGCGACGCCGCTGCTGGTGCCGGCGCTCACCGGCTCGCCGGGGCTGGCGGGCGTCGTCGCGGGGCCCGCACCGCCGCCAACCTCGCGCTGCAGATCCCGGCCGGGGTCTGGGTCGATCGGTGGGATCGCCGCCGTACGCTCATCACCGCCCAGGGCCTGCAGGCCGTGGTCTCCGCGGTGCTGGCGGCGCTGGTGGTCACCGGCCAGGTGCGGGTCTGGCAGTTCATCGTGCTGGCGGTGCTGGACGGGTTGTGCGTGGCGTTCATCTCGCCCCTCACGACCACGGCGATCCGCGGCATCGTCCCGCCCGGGCAGCTGCACAGCGCGTACGCGCAGGAGGAGTCCCGCACCCACGCGGCCGGGCTCGTCGGGCCGCCGCCCGGCGGGCTGCTGTACGGCCTGGGGCGGGCGGTGCCGTTCGTGGTGGACGCGATCACGTACGTGGCCGCCACGCTCTTCTACGCCCTGGCGAAGGTGCCGCGCCGCCCCGCCGCTGAAGGCGCATCGGACGACAGCCGCGCGGAAGGAGACGGTGCGGCGCGCCGCTGTCGGGGCGCATCGGCAGGCTGCCGCCGCCCGGCAAGATCACGCTGGCCGTGGTGACGGTCTTCGGCACCGCGCTGGCGGCCACGGCGCTGCCCTTCGGGATGTGGTGGCCGATGCCGCCGCTGGTGTTCATCACGCTCTCCACGCCCTCGCTGAACGTGGTGGTGAGCGTGGTGATCGCCCGCATGGTGCCGGAGGCGACGCTCGGCCGGGTGGGCGCGGTGCTGAGCGTGAGCGGGTTCGCGCTCAAGCCGCTCGGGCCCGTGCTCGGCGGTGCGCTCGCCGCGGCGCTGGGCGGCGCGGCGACGCTCGTCGCGCTCGGCGGGCTGCTCCTGGTGACGCCGCCGTCGCCGCGCTCAGCCCGGAGCTGCGCCGCTTCACCGGCGACCCCTCCCCCACCTCGCCTGAGCTGCTGGAGAGTCAGGGCTCAGACGGCGGGCCTGGCCGGGGGACGCTGTCCGAGCCACTGCTCGGCGCCCCAGGCGTGGAACCGTTCCACCTCGGCGAACCCGAGCCTGGCCGCGAGGCGCATGGACGCGGCGTTGGCGGTCTGGGTGGTGAGCACCACCGGCTCGCTGGGCAGGACGCGGCCGAGCCAGCCGAGCGCCGCCGCGCACGCCTCGGTGGCGTACCCGTGGCCCCAGGCCCGGGGCAGGAACAGGTAGCCGAGCTCGGCCTTGCCGACGGCGGCCGGGCGGCCGTGCTCGCCGGCGCGTTTGAACTCCACCAGCCCGATCATCTGCCCGCCGAGATCGACGGCGAAGGTGCCCGGCCGCCCCGGCACCTCCGGCAGCTCGCGTTCGAGCCGATCGCGGTCGCCGGGGCCGCCCAGGTAGGCGTGCACCTCCGGCGAGGACAGCAGCTCGACGAACGCCGCGCGATCGCGGGCCTCCGGTGCCCTGAGCAGGAGGCGCTCGGTCCTGACGGGATCGGGCGGCCAGGCGACGGAGTCGATCTCAACCATGGCGGGCAACCTACCGCACGCTCAGGTGGGGCCGATCTCGTCGGCGAGCCGGTTGTTGTGCTCGATCTGCGCCATGTGGGTCTCGGCCCACTGGCGGAGCGCGGCGAGCGGGCCTTCGAGCGACAGGCCGAGATCGGTGAGCCGGTAGTGGACGGCGGGCGGCACGGTCGGCTCGACGCGGCGCTCGGCCAGCCCGTCGCGCACCAGGCTCTGCAGGGTGACCGAGAGCATCTTCTGCGAGATGCCGGGAATGCGGCGCCGCAGCTCCGCGAACCGCAGCTCGTCCGGCGCCGCCTCGGCCAGCACTTTGACCGCCATCGAGGTCCACTTGGCGCCGACGCGGTCGAGCAGCTGCCGGGTCGGGCAGAGCGGGTCGAACAGGTCTCCCCGCCGGCCGCCCGCGCTCTCGGACCTGGTCACCTGGAGCTCACCACCTGAGAGAGAAGTGCCGTCTTGGGGAAACCAGCCTAGTTCCCTACTGTGACCTGGTCACCCTTTCTCACCACGCCTGGAGTGCTCCCATGCCCGAGCTGCGCCGCGTCCGCGTCAACGGCGTCGAGCTGAACGTCGCCATCGCCGGCTCCGGCCCCGCCGTCCTGCTGCTGCACGGCTTCCCGCACACGTGGCAGGTGTGGACGGACGTCATGGCCGACCTGTCGGCCCGCCACCAGGTGATCGCGCCGGACCTGCGCGGGTTCGGCGCGAGCAGCAGGCCCGCCACCGGGTACGATGCCGCCACCCTGGCCGATGACGCCGCCGCGCTGCTCACCGCGCTCGGCGTGTCCTCGGCCGCGGTGGCCGGCATCGACGCGGGCACCCCGCCCGCCTTCCTGCTCGCCGCCCGCCGTCCCGACCTCGTGCGGCGCCTGGTCGTCATGGAGTCGCTGCTCGGCCGGCTGCCCGGCGCCGAGGACTTCCTGGCCGGCGGGCCGCCGTGGTGGTTCGGCTTCCACACGGTGCCCGGCCTGGCCGAGACCGTGCTGGAGGGCAACGAGGCCGCGTACGTCGACTGGTTCCTGGACGCCGGCACCCTCGGCGACGGGGTCACGCCCGCCATCAGGGACGCCTTCGTCCGCGCGTACACCGGTCGCGAGGCCCTGGCCTGCACCTTCTCCTACTACCGGGCGCTGCCGCAGAGCGCGGCGCAGATCGAGCAGGCGGTGACCGCCCGGCTGACGGTGCCGACGCTGGCGATCGGCGCCAAACCCGTCGGCGCCGCCCTGGAGCGGCAGCTGCGCCCGTACGCCGGCGACCTGACCGGGCACGTCATCGAGGACTGCGGCCACATCATCCCGCTGCACAGGCCGCGCGCCCTGCTCGCGCTGCTGCGCCCGTTCATCGCGGAGTGACCACGCGCTCCTTGGCCACGAGCTCGCGTACGGCGGGCGCCGTCTCCTCCCCGAACCGCCTGATCCGCGCCGGATCCATGGTGAGGAGCGTGAAGACGCTGGTGCCGTAGGTCAGCGCCAGCTCGGCCAGCTGCTCGGCGGGCGGTTCTTCGGCCAGGTTGAGCAGCCGCCTGATGCCGGCGGCTGGCGACCGGCGCGTTCTGCGGCCTCGTCGATGACGGCGTTGCCGCGTTCCAGGGCCTCGAGCTCCTCCAGGCGGGGCAGCGAGGGCAGCCAGCCGTCGGCGGCGCGGCCGATGAGCTCCAGCATGCGCGGCCGGTAGCCGCCCACCCAGATGGCGACGTCGTGGGCGGGACGCGGCCCGCGCGCCATGCCGTCGATCGAGTGATGCTCACCGTGGAAGATCACCTCGCCGGGCGGGTCCCACGCGGCCCGGGTGATCGCGATGGCCTCCTCCAGGGCGGCGACCGCCTGGCCGGGGGTGCGGCGCGGCCCGCCCATGCTCGCGATCGCGTCCCAGAACCCGCCCGCGCCGAGCGCCAGCTCGAAGCGCCCGCCGCTGAGCAGGTCGAGGCTGGCCGCGCTCTGCGCGAGCATGGCGGGCGCCACCACGGTGTCCGGGTGCTCGCTCGACGGGATGAGGTTGGCGCCGAACAGCAGCTCGTGCCCGTAGTCAGTCATGGGGTTGGAGAGATGCAGCATGACGGGGCTGGTCGACCGGGCCGAAAAGCGCGGCATGGTGGCCAGGGTGCGCGACCAGCGCGACCGCCGCGCGGCCCGCATCGAGCTGACCGAGCAGGGCAGAGAGATCGCGTACGCGGCCCACCGCAAGGTCACCGAGCACGTCGAGCGGCTCATCGGCGACATCGACCCCGGCGACCGTGAGCGCCTGGAGCGCCTGGTGACGGGCATCATCACCGCCCCTCGCCCCGTCCCTGCCGCCCGCGCATGACCCCGGCCGTCACGGACGGCGGCGCGGGCGACCTGATCGCGGCGGCCGGCCAGGAGACCCACACGGCCCTGCTGGACCTCGCCGGGATGAGGTCAGGTCAGCGGTAGCCGCTGCGGGCAGCGCCGCCCGCAGCGGCCCCGGCGATCAAGCGCAGGCCGGCAACGTCTGCGGCATCCGCATCAGCTGAGCGGGACGTCGAGGCGCTGGCGGGTGGGCTCGGGGGCCTCCTTGCGCTCACCGAGGAGCGTCATGAGCTGATCCATGGCGACCTGCCCCAGTTTCTCGCCGTCCACGTCGATCGAGGGCACGTCGTGCAGGCCGAGGCTGTCGACGACCATGCGCTCGGAGCTGACCACGACGTCGTCGACGCCGCGCCGCATGAGGGCGAACATCAGGCCGAGCCCGATGGAGGTGGCGTAGGGGACGACGGCGGTGGCGCGGGCGGCCACCACGTCGTCGGCCGCCGCCACCCCCGAGGCGAACGTCGAGGGGTAGGGACCGAGCATGGTCAGCGTCACCCCGCCCTCCTCGGCGGCGGCGCGGATGGCGGCCTGACGCTGGCGGTCCTGCCAGGATCCCGCGGGTCCGCCGACGTAGACGATGCGCTCGTGCCCCTTGTCGGCGAACCAGCCGACGAGCGCGCCGAACGCGGTGGCGGTGTCGGCGACCGTCGAGGGCATGCCGTCGATCTCGCGGTCGATGAGCACGGTGGGCTTGTACGCCGCCGCCGCGCGGATGATCTCGTCGGACCCCCGTGGCGCGGTGAGCAGGAAGCCGTCCACCTGGTGGGCGAGCTGCTCGACGGCGGCGAGCTGGGAGGTGTGCTCCAGCGAGTGCACCGCGACGGTGAGCTGCATGCCCGACTCCGCGGCGCGCGCCTGGGCGCCGCCGATGATCGGGGTGAAGAAGGTGTTGTCGAGCGTGGGCACCACGATGGCGACCACGCCGGTCCTGCCTCGCGCGAGCTGGGTGGCCGCCCGGTTGGGCACGAATCCCAGCTGTTCGGCCGCCGCGCGCACGCGGGCGACGGTCTCCGGGGCGGCCAGGTCGGGCCGGCCCAGAGCGCGGGAGGCCGTCGCCTTCGATACCCCCGCCAGTACGGCGACGTCCGCCAGTGTCGGCAATGATCCTCCTTGACCAGTTAACACGGATTTAACGCAGTGGTTTGTGCGCGAGGCGGCTCGTCCTCTATGGTCAGGCTCATGCAACCGGTTCCGTAACCGGTTCCAGTGACAGCGTACGCCACCGAGAAAGGACGCCGACATCTCTCGCACATCGGCCCTTCTACTGGTGCCAGGGCTCGTCCTTCTCCTCGCGGGTTTCCTCGTCCCCTCGGTCGCGATGCTCTTCGCGCCGCCGGACGTCTCGACCAGTGAGATCTTCGCGCGCCTGGGCGAGATGCTCAAGGACCCCTACGACCTCGAGGTCATCGGGCGCACGGTAGGGCTGGCCCTGGTGGTCACGGTCATCTGCGTCTTCCTCGGGTTCCCCATCGCGTACTGGCTGGCGCGCTCGCGCTCCCGCTGGAGCGGCGTGCTGCTGGCGGTGGCGATCTTCCCGCTGATGCTGAGCAACGTGGTGCGGACGTTCGGCTGGCTGGTGATCCTCGGCTCCAAGGGCGCGCTCGGGCAGCTCCTCGTCTCGCTGGGCCTGGTGGAGACGGCGCCGCAGCTGCTCTACACCAAGGTGGCGATCGTCCTCGGGCTCACCCAGCTGTTCCTGCCGCTGGCGATCATCTCGTGCTACTCGGCCGTCGCCCAGGTCGATCCCGGTCTCGACGACGCCTCGCGCGGGCTGGGCGCGGGCCGCATCCGCACGCTGTGGAACATCGTCATCCCGCTGACCATGCCGGGCATCGTGGTGGCCGCCACGCTGGTCTTCGCCGGGTCCGTCACCGCCTACACCACGCCGTACCTGCTCGGCGGGTCCAGCCAGCGGATGCTGTCCACGCAGCTGTTCACGTACGCGAGCACCACCGTCGACTGGGCGTCGGCCTCGGCGACGGCGCTCATCATGACGGTGCTGGTCTTCCTGGTCTCGGGGCTGTCGTCGCTGATGGGACGCAAGGGGGCCACCTCGTGAAGCGGCCCATCACGGCGGCGCTGGCGGTCGTCGGCTACGTCATCATGATCGTGCCGATCATCTTCGTGGTGTCCACCGCGTTCACCTCGGGCAGCGTGCTGCGCTTCCCGCCGGACGGGTTCTCGCTGCGCTGGTTCGGCGCGGCGCTGGGCTACGAGCCGTTCATGGAGGCCGCGCTGTCCAGCCTCCAGCTCGCCGTGCTCGCCACGCTGCTCGCGCTGCTGGTCGGCGTGCCCGTCACGCTCGCCATCCACCGGGGCAGGCTGCCCGGCAAGGGGCTCGTCGAGGGGTTGTTCCTGTCGCCGCTCATCGTGCCCGAGCTGGTCGTCGGGCTCGCGCTCTACCAGCAGCTCATGGTCGGGCTGGGCCTGGACAACTTCAGCACCCTGCTCGCCGGGCACACCGCGCTGATGCTGCCGTACGCGGTGCGCGTCACCGGCGCGTCGCTGGCGCTGGCCGACCCCGCGCTGGAGGAGGCCGCCCGAGGGCTCGGGGCCTCGCCGCTGCGCGCGTTCTTCGGCGTCACGCTGCCCATGCTGCGCCCGGGGATCTTCTCGGCCGGGCTGCTCAGCCTGGTCACGTCCTTCAACAACGTGCCGCTGTCGCTGCTGCTGCAGGGGCGCGACTTCCGCACGCTGCCGGTGACGATGCTCGACTACGTCCAGCAGTCCTACGACCCGATGGTGGCCGCCGCCTCCACCCTCATCCTGGCCGCCACCGTCGTCATCGCGATGGTCGCCGAGCGCACCGTCGGGTTCGCCAAGATCTTCGGAGGGATCGACCCATGACCGCCGCCGCCGAGCTGATCGCCGTCACCAAGACGTTCGGCGCCTTCACCGCCGTGGACGCGATCGACCTGGCCGTGCCGGCCGGGAGGCTCACGACGCTGCTCGGCCCCAGCGGCTGCGGCAAGACCACCACCCTGCGGATGATCGCCGGCTACGCCGAGCCGACCTCCGGGACGATCCGCATCGGCGGCGTGGACAGCACCCGCACCCCGCCGGAGAAGCGGAACCTCGGCATGGTCTTCCAGTCGTACGCGCTGTTCCCGCACATGACGGTGGCCGACAACGTCGGGTACGGGCTCAAGCTGCGCAAGGTGCCGGCCGCCGAGCGGCGGGCCCGCGTCATGGAGGTCCTGGAGCTGGTCGGGCTGGCGCACCTGGCGGACCGCAAGCCGAAGAAGCTCTCCGGCGGCCAGCAGCAGCGGGTGGCCCTCGCCCGCGCGATCGCGATCAGGCCGAAGCTGCTGCTGCTCGACGAGCCGCTGTCGAACCTCGACGCCCGCCTGCGGGTGCAGATGCGGGCCGAGATCAGGCGCATCCAGGCCGAGACCGGGCTGACCGTCATCCTCGTCACCCACGACCAGGACGAGGCGCTGGAGATGTCCGACCACATGGTCATCATGAACGAGGGCAGAATCGTCCAGCAGGGCTCGCCCCAGGAGATCTTCCCCCGGCCCGCCGACCGCTTCGTCGCCGAGTTCCTCGGCTACGAGAACTTCCTCACCGCCGCCGACGGCACCCTGATGACCATCAGGCCCGAGCACCTGCGCATCGCCGAGAAGGGCCAGGGCCTGGACGCCACGGTGGCCGACGTCGCCTTCCGCGGCGTCGATCTGCTGGTCTCGCTCGACGTGGTGGACCCGTCGGGCGCGACCGTCAGGCTGCTCGCCGACGTACGCGGCGGCGACGCCCCGGCTCCCGGATCGAGCGTCTCGGTGATCACGCCGGACGACCGGCTGGTCCCACTTCCCCGCTGAAAGAAGGAACACCCATGCCCACGCGCCGTGCCGTACTGGCCGTTGCCCTGTCGCTGCTCGCCGCGGCCGGATGCTCAGGATCGAGCTCCGGCGGCGAGCAGGCCGAGCAGAACACCATCGTGGTCAGCACCTTCCCCTTCGGGGTGAAGGAGTTCGAGCAGGCGGTCGTCGACCCGTTCACGAAGAAGACCGGGATCAAGGTGGAGCTGGACACCGGCTCCAACGCCGACCGGCTGTCGAAGCTCAAGCTCACCAAGGGCAGGCCGGAGGCGGACGTGGTGCTGATCTCCGACTACTTCGCCGCGCTCGGGCAGAAGGACGGCCTGTTCGAGAAGGTGGACGTGCCCGCCATGAAGGAGCTGGCACCGTTCGCGACCGAGGGCGCCTACGAGGGGCCCGCCTACACCCACCAGCTCAACGGGATCATCTACAACACCGAGAAGCTGTCGAAGGATCAGGCGGCCGACTGGAAGCTGTTCGGCGACGCGGCGTACGCCAAGAAGGTGGCGCTGCCCGACATCTCGGTGACCGCGGGGCAGCTCATGATCTCCGGGGTGGGCGAGGCGTACGGCAAGGGCCCGTACGACATCGACACCTCGCTGCGCACGCTGTCCGGCTGGGCGCCGAACGTGCTGCAGTTCTACAGCTCCACCACCGAGGTCACCAACCTGCTGTCACAGGGCGAGATCGTCGCCGCCGACGCGCTCAGCGGGTTCGCCACCCAGCTCGTCACCTCGGGCGAGCCGATCGCCTGGACCGCCCCCGCCAAGGGCCGCTACATGGCCACCAACCGGGCCATGATCCCCAAGGGCGCGCGCAACCAGGAGGGCGCGAAGAAGTTCATCGACTACCTGCTGTCGGCGGAGGCGCAGAGCGCCACAGCGAAGATCGTCGGTGACCTGCCGGTGAACCCGAAGGCCGACATCCCGCCCGAGATCGCCAAGGTGACCGGCGAGGCGGCCAAGGACCCGGTCGCCGCCGGCTACAAGACGCTCGATCCGGCCCAGCTCGTGGACACCCGCGACGAGTGGGTCAAGCGCTTCACCCGCGAGGTGGCCGGCAAGTGAACCTCGCAGCGCTGCCCAAGGTCGATCTGCACTGCCACCTGATCGGCACCGTGCGCGCCTCCACCTTCGCCGAGCTGGCGCGCAGGGAGAAGCTCGATCTGCCGGACCCGCCGGAGCGCATCTACGCCCAGGTCAACTCGCTGCCGCCGGACCCGAAGCTCTACCTGGACACCCGCATCCCGGTGCCGCAGGGCAGGAGCGCCGACGAGCCCGAGGTGTCGTACTCGCTGTTTCAGGTGTCGTCGTGGGTGCTGCAGACGCTGCGCGACGCCGACGATCTCACCAGGATCACCTACGAGGCGTTCGAAGCCGCCCACCGCACCAGCAACACCCTGCACCTGGAGCTGTCGTTCGACGCGCTCACCGAGCACCAGCGCAAGCTCGGCTACGCGACCGTCGTCGAGGCGTACGCCGAGGGCATCAGGATGGCCGAGCGCGACTTCGGCATGACCGGCCGGCTGATCGCGGCGGTGGACCGGAGCAGGAGCGGCGAGGAGGCGCTGGAGTGGGTGCGCACGGTGGTGGAGCACCCGCACGAGTACGTCGCCGGGATCGGCCTGGACAACCTGGAGACGGCGGGGCCGCCCGAGCGGTTCGCGGCGGCGTTCCGGCTGGCCGGCGAGGCGGGGCTGCGCCGTACCGCGCACTCCTCCGAGCACGCGCCCGTCGCCGTCAACACGGTCACCTGCCTGGACGTGCTCGGCTGCGACCGGATCGACCACGGCTACTTCGTCCTGGAGGACGACGAGGTGGTGGCCAGGGTCAGGGACGAGCAGGTGCCGTTCACGGTCATCTCGACCACGTCGCGGCGGTCGTGGCGGCCGTGGCGGCGGGCCTCGATCGCGGCGATGATCGAGGCCGGGCTGAACGTCATCCCCGCATCCGACGACCCGGGCATGTTCCCGACGTCGCTGGCCGAGGAGTACCGCATCCTGTCCGAAGACCTCGGCGTGCCGGACGAGCGGCTGCGGGCGATGGCGCTGGCCGGGGTGGAGGCCTGCTGGCTGCCCGAGCCCGAGAAGGCCGCGCTGCGCCGCCGCTTCGAAGCCGAGCTCGCCGCCGCCGGGTAAGGCCCCGGACGCGCCGCCCGCCCGGGCGGAACCCGGGCGGGCGGCGCGGCTCACGCACCGGAACCGCCCGCATCTGGCCCCGCGCCGATCGGTGAACCGGCCGGCACGGCCGCTGCGTACCTCGTCGTGATGACCGAGGAGGCGCGGACGTGAAGGTACGGGCGGCGATGGTGTCGGCGGCGCTGTGCGCGGGAGCCCTGGCGTCACCCGCACCCGCCATGGCCGACCCGTCGCCGGCCCAGGTCAGGGCGCGGCTGGTCAAGCTCAACGAGAAGGCGGACCAGCTCGTCGAGCGCTACAACCGGGCGACCGAGGCCTACCGGAAGGCCCGCGAGCGCTACCGGGCGCTCGACGCCGAGGCGGCGCGGGACGACGCGCGGGCCGAGGAGCTGCGCGCACAGCTCGCCGAGCTGGCCGCGCGCGACTACCGGCTCGGCTCGCCGCTCGGCTGGCAGCGCTTCGTCGGCAGGGGCGATCCCGAGTCCGTGCTCGGCGGCATGGCCGCTCTGGAGGCGCTCGCCCGCGACCGCGCCGCCCGGCTGCGGGCGTTCGAGGCGGCCACCGCGCGGCTGCGGGACAAGCGCGACCGGGCCAAGGACGTGCTGGCCGAGGCCGAGAAGGCGCGCGAGGCGGTACGCCGCGAGCAGGCCGAGGTGGACAAGCTCGTCGACCAGCAGACCGCGCTGCTGCGGCGGCTCGGGGCGTTCAAGACGGGCGATCCCCGCAGCACGGGCCGCCCGTACACCGGTCCCGCGTCGGGCAACGCGCGGCGGGCGCTGGAGTTCGCGTTCGCGCAGATCGGCAAGCCCTACCGGTACGGCGGCACCGGGCTGGGCTCGTGGGACTGCTCGGGTCTGGTGCAGGCGGCCTGGCGGGCGGCGGGGGTGAAGCTGCCGCGCACCACGTACACGCAGTGGGCCTGGGGCGCCGCCCGGCGCGTCCCGCTGTCGGCGGCGCAGCCCGGCGACCTGCTGTTCAGCAGAGGGCTCGGGCACATGGGCATGTACGTCGGCGACGGGAAGATGATCCACGCCCCGCAGACCGGCGACGTCGTCAAGGTCGTCACGCTCGACGCGTACTGGCGTAGCCGCCTCGTCGGCGCCGTACGCCCCTGACCTCGCTCGCTGTGATTTCCGCGAATCTTCCGGTCGCGCTCGGGTACGGCATGCTAATGATCTGTAGGCGCCCGCCACGACGGCGAGGCCCGCGGACGCCCGTCCCCCGCGGCGTCCGCGCACCGCGATGACGCGGTCTTCTCCCCCATCCACCGAAGGGTGTGAGCATCATCGAGACGCACGACGGAGGTCCTCGATGCCTTTCCTGACCCGGCTCGCCGACGTCGCCCGGCGCACCGGCTACCCGGTGACCGAGGTGTCCGGATGGCGTGAGCGCGGTCACGGCCCGCAGCCGGAGGTGCAAGGCATCGTCTGCCACCACACCGCGGGGCCCGCAGGCGGCGGCGACTATCCCTCGCTCGCCGTCGTACGCGACGGCCGTCCCGGGCTCGACGGGCCGCTGTCGCACTTCGGGCTCGGCCGCTCCGGTCACATCTACGTGATCGCGGCCGGCCGGTGCTGGCACAACGCGCCGTCCACGTCGGACTTCCACACCAACTCCCGCTCGCTGGGCATCGAGGCCGAGAACGACGGCTCGCAGCCGTGGCCGGCCGAGCAGCTGGACGCGTACCGGAAGCTGTGCGCGGAGCTGTGCCGCGAGTTCGGGCTGCCCGCCTCGCGCGTCAAGGCGCACCGTGAGGTCAACACCTCCAAGCCCGATCCTCATTCGATCGACATGGACGACTTCAGGGCGGCCGTCGCCGCCCTCGTCGACGGTCAGCCCGCCCCGGGAGGCGGCGGGGCGGGGCCGTCCTGGACGGAGGACATCGTGAAGCAACTGCCGCTGATCCGGCGCGGCGACGACAACTTCGACGTCAAGACCGTCAGGGGGTGCCTGTTCGCGCGCGGGCGCGTCCCCCGGGCCGCGTACGCCGAGGTCGCCGACGGGCTGGAGGGCTGGCTGAACTCCACCGTCTATGACGATCAGCTCGTGGAGCTCGTCCGCGAGTTCCAGCGGTCCGAGGGCCTCGACGCCGACGGTGAGGTGGGGCCGCAGACCTGGCCGCCGCTGCTGCGTCTCTGACCGGCACCGTCTCGCCCGCGCCGTCCCGCGGCCGGTGCTCAGCGGCCGAGCAGGGTCGCCACCATGACGCGGCTGCCCTCGCGGCCCTGGTGGGCCTGCCAGGCGAGCACCGGCCGTCCCTCGCCGTCCAGCGTCATCGCCACGTGGCCGCCCGTGCCCGTCAGCCTGGTCACGGCGACCGTGGCGCAGCGCACGCCGGCGCATGAGGCCAGCGCGAGCCGGTCGCGCTCCACGTCCCGGTAGGCGAGCAGGGCCCGGCCCGCCTGGTCCAGCACCAGCACGGGCGGGCCGCTGGTGGCCTCGGCCAGCCGCACGGTGCCGCCGTCCGCGCAGTCGGGCGTGCGGCAGTCGAGCAGCGTGAGCGCGCCGTCCCCGCCCGCCTGGTACGCGATCACCGGCCGCCCGTCCTCGCGCATCGCCAGCGTGAGAGCGGACCCGGCCAGGCTCCGGAGGACGTCCCGTTCCATGGCCGCCGAGCCGGGCACGGGCGTGCGCACCGTGGCCCGCGCGCAGGCCGCGTCCTGGCAGGAGACGACGTGCACCGCGCCCGTCGTGGCGTCGAGCTGGGCGGCGACCGGCCGGCCGTCGGGAGCGACGCCGAGCGCGAACCCCTCCTCCTTGTGCAGGTACGACGGCAGCTTCAGCACCGCCGCCTGCCGGGTGACCGGCGTGGTGCAGGCCGGGTCGGCGCAGAAGCTGAACGCCACCGTCTGCTCCCCCGGCCGGGCCGCGTCCGGCTCGCCGGCGTGCGCCAGCACCAGCCCGCCGCCGGGACGGGCGGCCGCCGCGAGCGCGAGCTCGTGCGGCACCGACGGCAACCGCCCGGTGCTGCGTTCCGGCGCGGTGCAGCTCCTCGCGTCGCACAGCAGCACCTCGACCTGGGTGGGACCGCCGATGCCGCTGCCGGCCCAGGCCGCCACGAGCAGCCGGCCGTCGGGCATGGGGGCCGTGGTCAGGCTTCCCCAGCGGTCGGAGCCTTCGGGGCCGGCGTACACCGTGACGGTGTCGGTGCAGGCGGTGTCCGTGCAGGCCACCAGCGCCGGCGGGGTGGCCGCCTTGTCCAGGAGCAGCAGCAGGCGGCCGTCGCCGGTCAGGTGCGCCACGAGCGGTTCTGCGCCGCTGTCGGTCAGGGCGGTGACGGGCCGCTGGTGGAGCCGGGGCCGGTCGAGCAGGTTGGCGGTCGCGGTCATCGTGTACAGGACGGCCGGCAGCAGGACGGCCGCGAGCAGCCTGTACGGCCACGACCCCGCGCGCGGCGCGACGTCCGCACGGAAGGAGATCTCCTGGAGGACGGCGGTCTCCGGGAAGACGGCGGAGTCCTGCGGCCCGGCGTGCCGCCGGGCCAGGCGTTGCAGGTAGGCGCGGGTCACGACGCTCGCCTGGAACGGCACCACGGTCGCGGCGAGCGCGGCGGCCAGCGTGATCGCCAGCGGAGCGGGGACGGCTCCCAGGGCCCATATCGCGCCCCAGACGGCCAGGCCCGGCACGAGCACCGCCCCGGTCAGCAGCGCGATCAAATCCGGCCAGGTGCCCTCGACGGCCAGCGCGTACGCCCGGCCGATCGCTTGGAACGGCTTGTGCCGTTCCAGGATCAGCACCGGCACGGCCAGCACGACCGGCGTGACGGCCGGCGCGAGCCCGGCCACCGTGAGCCAGGTGAGCAGGCTCCAGCCGGCGGCCGCCTGCACGCCTGCCCCGGCCCCTGCCACCGCCGCCGCGCCGAGCAGCGCGATCACGGTGACCGCGAGCAGCCCGCGCCGGCGGCGCACCGCCATCCCGAGCGCCGCCGCCGGCTCGGCGTGCCGTCCCGTCTGGCGGGCGGCGGCCAGGAGCGTCGTGGCGCCCGACACCACCGCGTACGCCGCCACCGCCGCAACCCCGACGACCGCCGTCCAGCCGGTCTGCCACGGCCCGGGATCCTCGGCGAACACCAGCTCACCGTTGACCAGCGCCAGCGACCCCACCATGGGCAGGGCGGCCAGCGCGGCGAACCACGCCAGCGGCGCGAACACCACCAGGCTGGGCAGCGCCAGCCGCCCCACATCGACCCCTGCCGCCCGGGAAGCGGGCCACAACACCCCGCCCCGCCGCAACCGCGCCACACGTCGCACACTTTCCACGCCGCGACTGTCCCAGGCGATTCCGCCCGTGTCGGGCAAGTCGCCGTAATCGGTCTAGCCGGGACGGAGAAGGCGCGAACGGCGGCAGGCCGCCGTGGGGAGGGGTCCTAGAAAGGAGCCGCGCAGGCCGCGGGCCGCACGCCGGGCGCGTCAGGACCAGGCGACCGGGAGCGAGTGCACGCTGAAGATCAGCATCTCGTTGCGGAGCGGCACCTTCTCGGCGGGCACCGCGAGCCGCAGGCCGGGCAGGCCGGTGATCAGCTCGCGCAGCCCGATCCGCATCTCGACGCGGGCGAGCTGCTGGCCGAGGCACTGGTGGACGCCGTGCCCGAAGGCCAGATGGGAGGTGCGCGGGCGGCGTACGTCGAGGCGGTCGGGGTCGGGCCAGTGCTGCGGGTCGCGGTTGACCTCGGGCGTGGCGACGACGACGGTGGCGCCGGCGGGGATGTCCACGCCGCCCAGGGTCACCGGCTCGGTGGTGACGCGGCTGACGCCGAGCTGGATGATGCTCAGGTAGCGCAGCAGCGTGGCGCTGGGAAAACCGCTGGCCTGCCGCCGTCACGGCCTGCCATGATCACAGGCTTGTGAACCTGGATGCCGAGGTCCCGCCGTGATCGCCGAGCTGGCCGGGGACGACGCCGTGCCGCCGGTGCTCGACCGCGGCGCGAACGCCGATGAGCAGCGGCTGGTGACGTCCGCCGTGCCCGGCACCTCGGCCATCGCCGAGCGGTGGCGGGCCGAGCCCCGCGGTGGCGGCGTGGAGCATGGACCTCGGCTTCGGGCCCGGCCACGACGGCGGCCTGTACGAGGGGTACGGGATCGAGCCCGACCCCGTACGCCTCGCCTATTACCGCCTGCTGTGGGACCTCGCGTGAGCCCGCGTCAGACCGTGACGGACTCGGCCGCCTCGGCGGGCTCGGCGGGCTCGATCGGGAAGTTGTCGCGGAAGACGTTCTCCGGGTCGTAGCGCCGCTTGAGCTCCCGCAGCCGCCGCAGGTGAGCCTCGGGGTAGGCCTCGTGCAGGCGTTCCGGGCGCTGGTCGGTCTCGAAGTTGATGTACAGGCCGGAGAAGTGGTCGATCATGGGGTCCCACTGCTCGTCCAGACCGCGCTTGCTCTGGCCGAACGCGACCAGCTGGAAGTTGGCCGAGCGGCCCGCGTACGCCGTGGCGTCCGGCGGCACGTCGCTCGAAGCGCCGCCCATGCCCCTGATCTGGAAGAAGTAGGTCTGCCCGCTGCGCACCAGCTTCTCGGCCGCCGCCGCCAGCTCGGGCGTCAGGTGGTCGGCCAGCCCCGACCTGGCCACCGGCTCGCCCTGCCCCATCTGGGGGCCGTGCGGGCCCGCCATGATCGCGTAGTACGGCATCACCTGGATGCTGTAGTCCAGCAGCGGCGCCACGCCCGCGATGGGCTGCAGCCTGGAGACGATCGTGTCGGAGTCGGACGAGTCCACGACGGCCGAGATCTGCCCGATGACCGGCTGTCCGGGCTGGGGCCGTCCGATGAGCAGGGTGCTGGTGACGTCGCGCGGCGCGGCCTCCACGGCGGCGCCCCAGCGTTCCAGCAGGCCCGCGGTGTCGGTGGCGTCCACGATGAACTGGGCGAACCCGACGTCGCCCACCTCGTCCACCTCGAACTCGAACGACGTCACGATGCCGAAGTTGGCGCCCGCGCCGCGCACCGCCCAGAACAGGTCGGCGTTCTCGTTCTCGTCGGCCCGCACCCGCGTGCCGTCGGCCAGCACCATCTCCACCGCCCGCAGGTGGTCGATGGTCAGGCCGTGCTCGCGGACGAACCAGCCGATGCCGCCGGCCGTCGCCAGCCCGCCCACACCGACGCTGCCGTAGTCGCCGGAGCTGAGCGCCCAGCCGTGCGGGGCGAGCGCGGCGGCCACGTCGCCCCAGCGTGCGCCGGGCTCGATGCGGACGCGGCGGGTCTCCTTGTCGAGCACCTCGATGGCGTTCATGCGGGAGACGTCGATGACGATGCCGCCGCGGTTGGTCGAGCGGCCGCTGATGCCGTGACCGCCGCTGCGGATCGACAGCTTCACCGGCTGCGTGCGGGCGTACCGCACCGCCTCGCTCACCTCCTCCGGCGTGCCGGGCCGCAGGACCAGGCCGGGGGCTCCGCCGCGCATGTACGTCGAGCGCACGCGGGCGTAGCCGGGGTCGCCGGGCTCGACGGCGTCGGCGGCCAGGGAGGCGGGGATGGCGTCGTAGTCGATGTCGGGGTGGCGCTTGCTGCGGACGAACACGCTCTTGACCTGGGCCTCCCTGTTCTGCTGGGCCGCCGCGCGCAGGGCCGGGGCGGTGTCGCGCGCGAAGCGCCTGACCTCCTCCGGGTCGTCGGTGGCCAGCAGGATCGTGCCGACGCCTGCCTCCTCGATGAGCGGCAGGAGGTCGGACGCCTGGGGCGCGCCGGTGACGTGGACCATGCGGCGGATCTCGCGCGGGTCGCGTCCCGCCTCCTTGGCGGCCTCGTCGATGACGGCGTTCGCCTCTTTCAGCGTGGCCGGCAGATCGCCACGTTCCCCGTCCGGGCTGGAGGTGAGGAGCCAGGCGTCGGCCTTGCGGGCGGCCAGGCGCAGCGCCTCGGGGTCGGCGCCCCCGGCGATCCAGAGCGGGATGTCGTGCGCGGGAGCGGGGCCGCGTTCCATGCCAGGCACCCGGTAGTGCTCCCCGTCGTGGCTCAGCGGCGAGCGGTCGGAGGCCGACCAGATGCCGCGGATGATCTCGGCGGCCTCGTCGGCGCCCGGGCCCGCCGCCAGGGCCAGCTCGACGCGTCCGCCGGTGAGCAGGTCGAGGCTGGCGGCGGCGCGCCCGGTCACCGTGGGGACGGTGCCGTACGCGGCGGCGGGCAGGACGGGGCCAGAGGCGGCCGTGGCGGCGGGCTGCGCAGGCGCGACGGCGGGCCGTGTGAGGGCGGCCAGCGTGATGCGGCCGGTGCGCCCCGCCACCCAGCTCAGCAACGTCCACGGGTCCAGGCCGGACGGCCGATCGTGGTCGTCAGGAGTCGCCGGGCGGTCGTGGACGGCGATCAGGTCGTACCCCAGCTCCTCACCGAGCCGGGCGAGTTCGGCGGCGCTGTCCCGGTCGGTGCCGGTGAGCAGCAGGCCGAGGCGGAGGGAGTGGCCGTACCGAGTGCTCACTTGGCACGCTCCTTCGACACGAGCTCGCGAACGGCGGGCGCGACCTCTTCGCCGAACGTCCTGATGGTGGCGGGGTCGTCGTTGGCCATCAGGATGTAGCTGGAGAAGCCGAACTGAAGGGTGAGGGTGGCCAGCTGCTCGGCCCACTGCTCGGGCGGGCCGGACAGGAGCCGGTCACTGGGGGTGGCGCTGAAGCGGCCGCCGATGTTGAGCAGCCGCCGGATGTCCGTGGGCTTGCGCCCGGCCGCGGCGGCGGCCTCGTCGATGATGGCGTTGGACTCCTTGATCTGCTCCAGGCTCTCAATGTACGGCAGGGAGGGGAGCCATCCGTCGGCCTTGGCACCGACGAGCTTGAGCATCTTCGGCTTGTACGCCCCCAGCCAGATGCCGATGTCGTGCGCCGGGGCGGGCCCGCGCTTGACCCCGTCGACCTTGTAGTAGGTGCCGTCCACGCGGAACCGGGTCCGGTTGTCCGCGTCCCAGATGCCGCGGATGATGTCGATGGCCTCGCTCAGCGCGTCCACGGCCTTGCCGGGGCTGAGCCGGCGGCCGCCCATGGCCTCGATCGCGTCCCAGAACCCGCCGGCGCCCAGCCCGAGCTCGAACCGGCCACCGCTGAGCAGGTCAAGGCTGGCCGCGGCCTTGCCGAGCACGGCGGGCGGGCGCAGCGGCAGGTTGACGACGTTGCCCGACAGGTGGACGCGTTCGGTCACGGCGGCGACGTACGACAGCAGCGTCCACGTGTCGAGGAAAGCCGATTGGTAGGGGTGGTCCTGGAATGTGACCAGGTCGAGCCCGGCGGCCTCAGTCTCCTGCGCGAGGGCGACGACCTCCTTCGGTGAGGCGTTCAGGGGAGTGATGAAGGTGCCGAACTTGAGGTCGTGGCCGTAGTCAGCCATGGTGCCCTCCTCCAAATATGTTGTCAGTTAGACGATCTCAGCGCCAGACGAGTGGCACAACCACCGTTTGCGCGAGGACATTCCCCGCATCCGGCACTAATTTGGGGAGGGCACGAAACGCCTGGTCAGCCGCCGTCCGACAGCATCTCTTCGGCCACCTGGCACGGGTCCTTGGCCGGTTCGATGTCGCTCACGGCGCAGGCCGTCCGCTGCAACATGTCCTTGAACGCGGTGCGCTCGTCCGGCGACAGCGCGCCGAGCAGGTGGTCCTCGGCCTCGCTCACCCGGCGTTCGAGTTCCTTGTAGACGCGCTCGCCCTTGTCGGTGGCCACGATGCGGCGCTGCCGCCGGTCGTTCGGGTTGAGCCTGCGTTCCACCAGCCCTGCCTCGACCAGGTCGTCCACGAGGTAGGTCAGCACGGTGCGGTCGATGCCGAGGTAAGAGGCCAGGGCGAGCTGAGTCGGATGCCGGCCGCTCACGACGGCGGCGAGCGTCTGATAGCCACGCTGGCCATGGGGCAGGTCGCCGATCACCGTGACGACCGTGCTCTGGTAAGCGCGCAGCAGGACGCCGAGCGTCCAGCCGAAGGTGTGGTTCGCCACGGGTTCGTCACTCATACCCAGATACTACCGATCGCCGACTTTCGGCGGCGTAGATGTTCTGCCAAGCAACACGTTGCCGGTGGGGAGTGTCCGCGCCGCGAGCGGAACGACGAGCCCCGAACGGGAGGAGCGGCCCACGAACGGAAGGAACGCGCCGCGAACGGGAGGAGCGAGCGCCACAACCCGCACGCCCGTACTTTGCACGACCCCCACGCCCGCGCTTCGCACAACCGCAACGCCTTCGCTTCGCAAAACCCTGAAGCGTGACATCTCCGCTGTTCACCCCCGTTAACGTGACATCCCATGACATACGGCCCCCTCCAGCAGCAGCCCTACCCGCCCCGGCCGCCCTATCCCCCGCCAGGCTCTGCCATGCCGCCGGGCCACGCCGCACCGCCAGGCGCCACCGCACCGTGGGGCCCTGCCGCGCCACCGGGGACAGCCACACCGCCGAGCCCCGCGGCACCGCCGGGCCACGCCGCGCCACCGAGAACCGCCACACCACCGGGTCCCGCAGCGCCAGGGGGTCCTGCGGCACCGCCGGTCCCGGCCGCGGCACCGGCTCCCGTGGTCATCGACGTGGGCGGCGACGCCAAGGTCAAGTCGGTGATCGGCGGCTCGGTCGCGGGCGCGATCGGGCTCCTCGCCGTCTTCTCGGCGCTGACGGGGCAGACCACGGGCGGCTCGGGTACGGCGGTCGCCGTCGGGATCGTGGGGGCGATCTTCCTGCTCATCGGCCTGCTGCCGGTCTTCACCTGGAAGAAGCTCGCCCGGCCGCGCCGGCTCGTCTTCGACGCGGCCGGTGTGCGCTGGGACGATCCGCAGGGGCGGCCGTGGGCGGCGGCGTGGCAGGAGCTGGCGGGCGTCGGCATCTCCCGTACGCAGCAGCGCCGCGTCAAACTGGCCGATTACCTGTTCCGCAAGACGATGGTCCGGCTCGACCTGTTCCCGGCCGACCCCGGCTTCCGGCAGCGGCATCCGGAGATGGAGCACCTGTGGGAGTTCCACACCGTCAAGAACGGCTACCGGCTGCCGCTCGGCTCGAACCCCAAGTACATCCCGATCATCGAGCAGGCGATGCGCCAGTACCGGCCGGCCGCGTACTGGGGCATCAAGGACGAGGGCTTCATGGTCGGCCTGGTCTGAGCGTGCTGTAATGGCATTGTGCATCTGAACCCTTACGGCGAGGACGCTGTGAAGCTGGCCGCGTCCCTCGCCAACCAGCGGCCCTCGACCCCCGCCGAGCTCGCTGACCGCTGCCGTGCGTTCGGGCTCGCGCTGGAGTCGCCGGTCACGGCGCAGGACGTAGAGCGGGTGCACGCCGTACTCGACGCATGGGAGCAGGTTGTGGACGCCCCCGACGAGCAGCGGAGAGCCGAGCTGGTCAACCGCATGCTGGCCGCATCCGCCGCCCACCCGCGCCTGACCGACCACGCGGGCAGCGGCTGGCACCTGCACTACCGCGACGACGACCAACCGCCCGGCGCCGTACTGGCCGCTCTGATCTCTGTCGGCACGGCGCTGCACCTGGTGGGGCGGGGCATGCACCGGCTCAGGCGCTGCGCCGTCATCGAGTGCGCCACGATCTTCGCCGACACCTCGCGTACCGGACGACAGCGCTACTGCTCACAGCGCTGCGCCAACCGCGACGCAGTCCGCCGCCACCGCGCGGCCCGCGCGGCAAGCTGACCCTCATCACACGTCGAGGATGATCCTTCAGCCTGGGCGCTACACACTGACGCAAGTGGGACACCGCCACCGCGCGCCCCGCGCGGCAGGGCATCCGAAGCCGAGAACAACCCCGGAACCTGCGCACTCACGCCGGCGCAAACCACGAGGCCGACCGCCCAGGCCAGTCGTCAGCCGCATAGCGTCACACGCTCCCAAGGCCACCGAGGCTCGCTGCCGTGCCCCCGCGAACAGCGCTGCCGTGCCTCCCAGCGCTGCCGTGCCTCCCGGCGCTGTCGCGCCTCCCGCCAACAGCGCTGCCGTGCCTCCCGCGCGAACAGCAAGGGGACAGCCTCGGGTACTCGCGCCGGCGCAGGCGAGGCCCCGGCACCGCACGGCCCGCGCGGCGGGCTGTTCCTCATCAGACGTTAAGGATGGTCTTCTAGCCTGAGCGCTCGTGCTGATGCAGGAGGACGTGGAGGCGGCGGTGCCCAAGGCGCGGCCCCGGCGGGTGTGGCGCAGGCGGCTGACGGTCGGCCTGGCGGTGCTGTTCGCGGCCGGTACGGCGGTGCGGCTCGGCGGGCTGGAGACCGGCGTCTTCCTGGTGCCGATGGCCGCGTTCACGCCGTACTTCGCGGTGATGGCGCTGGTCGTGCTGGGCGTCGCGGTCGTGCTCAGGAGCCGGGCCGCAACGGCGATCATGGTGGTGGTCTGCGCCTGCCTCGCCTGGTGCGTGGTGCCGCGCGCGTTCGGCGACGGCGCCGCCCCGGCGGGCGGGCGCGCGTTGCGGGTGCTGACCGCCAACCTCAACGGCGGGCGGGGCGACGCGGCCGTCCTCGTGGATCTCGTACGCCGACTTCAGGTGGACGTCCTCAGCATCCAGGAGCTCACCTGGTCGGCCATGGTCCGGCTCAACGCGGTCGGCCTCAATCACCTGCTGCCGTACCACATCAGCGTGCCCGACGTACGCGGTCCCGAGGGCAGCGGCATCTACTCCCGCCACCCGCTGCGCGAACGCAAGGGGCTGTTCCAGCCGGTGGGGCACCACATGCCGGTCGCTGAGGTCTCGCTCCCCGGCGGCTCGCCTGTCGAAGTGGTCGTGGTGCACCCGGTGGCGCCCGTACCACGTACGGTCCCCGAATGGCACGCCGGGGTGGCCTCCCTGCCGCCCGCCCCCACGTCCGGACCTCCCCGGATCCTGGCAGGCGACTTCAACGCGACCCTCGACCACGCCGTCTTCCGCGACCTCCTCGCCACCGGCTACACCGACGCCGCCGACTCCACCGGCAACGGCCTCATCCCGACCTGGCCACACGGCCGATCGCTGCCGCCGCTGGTCGCCATCGACCACGTACTGACCGACTCGCGCGCCGGAGCGGTGGCCACGCAGATCTTCGACATCCCCGGCTCCGACCACCGCGCCCTCTTCGCCGACCTCCGCGTACGCGCCTGACCCCGCACCCGACCACACCGCCACCCGGCACCGCTCCATGTCCGCGTCCCGGCCCTCACCCGTGGCCTTGCCCACGCCCGCGTCCATAGCCGGGCGCGTACCCGTGCACCCCCACTCCCCCGCACGCACCCGACACCCCGCACCTGCGTCCGTGGGCGTTCGCGGAGAGGCGAAATCAGCACGCCCTCACATAGGGCAAAAGCCGCACATTCCCTTCCTTCACCACAAATTCCTTCGCCCTACTAATAGTGCAATGTCGGCTTTTATTGCCGCCTGACGTAAATAAAAGACCGCCTCGTCAATTTGTTTGAGCAGGATCGGGAATCTAGGGTCTACGTGTCGGCCGGCGCCTTTGTACCAAGCCGGGGGTGGGCGGGAATTGCCGGTTCTTTTTCGCAGAATGCGCGCGCGGGCGATTGCCGCCTGCGTGGTGCTCGGGTGGGTCGTCCTCACGCTGGCGGCCGTTCTCACGAGCGGCCCGCTGGAGGACGTCCGCGTCACCAGCGGCACGTCCATGCTCGCCAGGGGCGTCGAGTCGGCGCGCGTGCTCGACCTGGTGGCCGAGCAGTCCGGGCGTACGGTGCCCACGCTGGTCGTCTACGAGCGCCCGGGCCCGCTGCGGCCCGACGATCTCGTTGCCGTGCGGCGCGACCTACGAGAGTTCGCCCGCGTGCCCAACGTGGTGGGCACCTCGGCGGCGCCGCTGCCCAGCGTCGACAGGCGTGCGCTGCAGGTGACGGTGCTGCTGTCGGGCAAGCCAGGCGTGATGATCTCCCCGCTGGTCGAGGAGGTGCGCCGCATCGCGGCCGAGGCCAACCCGCCGGGGCTGGTCAGCCATGTCGCGGGCGCGGCCGGGGTTGCGGCCGACTACTCCGACGCGTTCCTGCAAGTGGACGGCACGCTGCTGGCGCTGAGCGTGACCGTGGTGCTGCTGGTCCTGCTGGCCGTCTATCGCAGTCCGGTGCTGTGGCTGATCCCCATGCTGTCCGTGCTGGTCGCCTATCTGTGCTCGGCGGCGGCGATCTACGCGCTGGGCCGGTCGGGGCTGATCACTCTGCGGGCGGCCACGCCTGAGGTGTTCACGGTGCTGGTGTTCGGGGTGGCCACTGACTACGCGCTGCTGCTGGTCGCCCGCTTCCGCGAGCGGCTGCGCGTCACGGTCGGCGAGACGGCGGCGCTGAAGGAGGCGATGGCGAGCGGCGTCCGTACGGTCGTCGCCTCGGCGCTGACGGTGGCGGGCGGTATCGGCTGCTTGGTGGCGGCCGACACCAACGCCCTGCGCTCGATCGGCGCGGCCGCCGCCATCGGGGTGCTCATCACGATGGCGGTGATGGTCACTCTGCTGCCCGCCCTCATGCTGCTCGGCGGCCGTCGCGCCTTCTGGCCGTCCACTCCCCGCCCAGGCTTCGACTCGTCAGACGTAGCCGATATCGGCGCGCCGGTAGGTATCGCGCGAGGTTTCGGGCTCACGCGTTTCCGCAGGCAGGGCGCGGACGTGGATCCTTACCGGGCTTGGCCGGGCACAGGCATGGAAGCTGACCAGGCCCGGCCGGGCGCAGGCACCGAGCCCGACCAGGGGCGGCCTGGTGCAGGTGCGGGGCCTGGGCGGATCTGGGCGCGGGTGGCGGAGTTCGTGGGGCGGCGGGCTCCTGTGGTGTGGGTGGGATCGCTGGTCCTGCTTGCGGTGATGTGTCTGGGGTTGACCACGCTGGACGCCTCCGGCATCCCACCGTCGGCGATGTTCACCACCCGTACGGGCTCGGTGGATGGCTACGAGGCGCTGCGGCGGCACTATCCGGCCAGCGCGCCCGTCGTGGTGCTGGCCAAGCAAGGTTCGACCGCCGCCGTGGCGCGGGCCGTACGCGGGGCCGAGGGAGTGGTGTCCGTACGCAGGGGGCCCGCCGCGCCCTGGCGGGTCTACGACGTGGTGCTGGCCGCCGAGCCGAACACGCCGCACGCCGAGCGTCTGGTGGAGGACCTGCGGGCGGCCGTACGCCTGGCGGCCGGCGACGCGGCGCTGGTCGGCGGGGTCACCGGCGAGCTGCTCGACGCCAAGAACGCCGCGCTCTCCGACGCCCGCCTCGTCGTGCCGCTGATCCTGCTGGTCGTCGGATTGATCCTGGTCGTCCTGCTGCGCTCGCTGGTGGCGCCGCTGCTGCTGATGGGCACGGTGGTGCTGTCGTTCGCGGCCACGCTGGGGGTGTGCTCGGCACTGTTCACGCAGGTGCTGGACTATCCCGTGATGGACGTGTCATTCGCCCTGTACGCGTTCGTGTTCCTGGTCGCGTTCGGCGTCGACTACAACATCTTCCTGATGGCCCGGGTGCGGGAGGAGACCGTGCGCCTCGGCACCCGCCAGGCGACCCTGCACGCGCTGCGCGCGACCGGCGGGGTGATCACGGCGGCCGGGGTGGTGCTGGCGGCGGCCTTCTCCGTGCTGACCGTGCTGCCGCTGGTGCCGGTGGTCCAGCTCGGGCTGCTGGTGGCGGTCGGGGTCGTGATCGACACCGTGATCGTCCGCTCGTTCCTGGTGCCGGCGCTGACCTGTCACCTGGGCCCGCGCATCTGGTGGCCGGCCCGCGAACGCCACCGCCCGGCTGCGCCCCGCCCGGCCCGTGAGCCCGCTTACGCCGTCTCCGCGAGGTGATCCAGCCTGGTCTACTCTCGTTCTCACCTGCGCCTTCAGCTGCGGCCGCCCGGTGGCCCGCTGGGTTCACGCGCTGTCTCATAAGCCCCTCATACGGGCATGCCCGCCTAATGACGCGTCAGCGTCTCGCGGGCATACCCGACCGTTGACCCGCCGGCGTCTCACGGGCGCATTTGTCCGGTGACCCGCCATGCGCTGTCTACTGAGTCCCTCACGGGCGGGCGCACCTGCCCGGTGACCCGTCAGTGACCCCGTGCCTTCTCATGAGTCCCTCGCGGGCATGCCTGCCTGGTGATCTGCCACGGGTTCACACCTGCCCCCGCGGCAAAGGTCCTCCCGCCCGGTGCCTGCCACTACCGTCTGCGCCCGGCGGCGCCACGATCCCCTCGGCTCGTCTTCGCGGGGTGACCCTCGCGGGCTCTCTACGGGCCAGGGAGCCGACCTGAGCGCGCGTGGACGGTGTTCCGGGGAGCGACGCGCGGGGCGCGGCCGATGTGCGCAAGGACATCCCTTCGCTCCATCGCCGGGCACTGGTCCCATGCCGCGCGCTGTCGTTCCGGCGCCGGGCACTCCTCCAATGCAGCGCGCTGTCGTTCCGGCGCCGCGCACTGTTCCAATGCAGCGCATTCTCGTTCCAGCGCCGTGAACGCCGCTGCCCTCGACACCGCGCCTGGCACCGGCACGTGCGGCCGGACCCGACATGGCGGTCATTGAGGCGTTCCCGATCAGCCGCGGCCGGAGCGGGTGCGATGGGCGTCGGAACAGGTGCGATGGGCGTCGGAGCGGGTGCGATGGGCGCGGACTCGGCGCGGCGGCGGGTTACCCCAAGACGGCTGGTCTTTTCAGGCGCTCTCGCGGGATCCCGCGTTTGTCTGACTACTGCAGAGCATCGAAGCCGGGCGCCTTTACATTGTAGATTTCTCGGCGGGAACGCCTGACGAACAGCCTGCTTGCGCCCTGGGCTCCCACCCACGAGCAGCCGAGACTGCGCTCGACAGTTCGCGGATCGCCCTGGTCGCGGACCGGTGCCGAGCGATTCGGCTCGACGCCACCGAGGAGGTGGCGCGCTAGCGGCGGCCGTACTTCTTATGCACCGCCTGCTTGCTCACCCCGATCGCGTCGGCGATCTGCGACCAGGCCAGCCCCGCCACCCTGGCGCGCCGCACCTGGACCGCCTCCAGCCGCTCGATCTCGCGCCGCAGCGCGCTCGTGGCGTGCAGCGCCAGCAGCGGATCGTCGTCCTGTGCCTGCCTCATGAGGTCCGCCAGGTCGTTCGTCATGCACTAAAGGTAATCCAGCAGCAGTGCGTTGATCTCATCGGGACGTTCGAGCGCCGGCAGGTGCCCGGCCCACTCCAGCTCAAGCAGCCGCGCCTGGGGAAGCTCGGCGGCGAGATGGCGGGCGCTCTCGCGGAAGTACGGCAGATCGTGCCCGCCCGACACCACCAGCGCGGGCACGTCGATCTCGGCCGGGGTGATCTCGTTCTCGACCTGCTCGGGCTCGGGGTCGGCGGCGAGCTGCACCTCGAACGCGTGCCGCTGCATCGCCACCAGCCTGTCCCGCGCCGCCTGGCCCGCGTCGGGACCGAGGAGCGTGCGGGCGTTCAGCTCGGCCGCGCCCTGCACGTCACGCTGCTTCAGCAGGCGTCCTTCCTCGTCCCAGTACGCCCGCAGGTCGGGTGTCGGCTCCAGCGTGCCCAGCGGGTTGAGCAGGACCAGCCGCCCCGCCAGCCCGGCGGCCGCCAGTTCCAGGGCGACCCGGCCGCCGCCCGACGACCCGACCAGCGCCGCCCTGCTGACGCCGAGCGCGGCCAGCACCTTGGCGACGTCGCCCGCGTCGCTGTACGGCTCCCCGGCCTCGTACGGGCTGCGGCCGTAGCCGCGGAAGTCCACTTTGATCACCCGGAAGCGGTCCGCCAGCGCCTCCCACTGGGCGTCCCACATGCCGGAGTCGGCCGCGGTCGCGTGCAGCAGCACCACCGGCTCGCCCGCGCCGCGCTCGTCGTGCCAGATCGTCATCGTGACTCCACCGCCATCCGCACGCCGAGGCCGATCAGCACCACGCCGGAGATCTGTTCGAGCCGCCGCTTGACGGCCGGGCGGCCCAGCCAGTCCTTCGCCAGGGCGACGGCCCAGATGAGCAGCGCGTACCAGAGCACGTCCACCAGCACCCACACGACGGCCAGCGTGGCGAGGGTGAGCGGCACGTCCTGCCCGGCCGGGACGAACTGCGGCAGGAACGACATCGCGAACACGGCCGCCTTCGGGTTCGCCAGGCACGTGCCGAGGCCCGCCAGGTAGGCCCCGCGATGGCTCGTCACCGCCTCCCCTTCGGCGGCGGTGACGGGGGCCGGCTTCCTCGCCTGCCACAGCGCCTGCGCGCCCATGACCACCAGCACGACCGCGCCCGTCACGCGCATCACGTCGTAGGCCAGCTGCGAGGCCACGACCAGGGCGGACAGCCCGAACGCCGCCGCCAGGCCCCACAGCAGGATCCCGGTCTCGTTGCCCAGCGTGGCGGCCAGGCCGGAGCCGCGGCCGGCGCGCAGGGTCTGGCGCATGATGATGGCCGTGCTCACCCCAGGCGCCATGGCCACCAGGACGCACGCGCCCACGAAAGCGAGAAGGTACATGCCGGGGATGCTGGCAGATGGCGGGCGCGGGTGTCGCCTGATTTTCCGCCCGGCCCGGCGGCCACGCCGCGCAGGCGGCGGTCAGCAGTACAGCTTGGCCAGGCCGGCGGCCGCCTCGGCCATCATCGCGCGCAGCTCCGGCGGCTCGAGAACCTCGACGTCGGTGCCCATGCGCAGCAGCAGCCAGCGGGCGTGCGTGAGCGACTCGATGGGCAGGGTGAGCGTGACCCAGCCTTCGGGGTCGGGCTCGCCGGCGGCGGCCAGCGCGGCGGCGACCACGTCCGCGCCCATCGTGTACGCCAGCAGGTCGCCCCGCCCGGGAGCGAGCCTGATGACCGCTTCGGCGGTGTACATCCGCTCGCGGAACTCCTTGGCGTACTTGGCCCAGAACGTCGCCAGCTCGAAGTCCTCCGGCCGGGTGAAGCGTCCGGGCAGCGTCTCCAGGGTGAGGATGCGCGCGACCCGGTAGGTACGCGGCGAGCCGCCGGGAGGCGCGGCCACGAGGTACCAGGAGCCGCCCTTGAGCACCAGCCCGTACGGGTGGATCACCCGGTCGACCACCTCCCGGCCCCACCGCCGGTAGGTCATGTGCAGCGGCCGCTGGTCCCACACGGCCTCGGCCACCTCGGTCAGGTGCGGCACGTCGTCGGCGGAGCGGTACCAGCTGGGCACGTCCAGCAGGAACCGCTCCCGCATGCGGGCGGCCTGGGAGCGCGGCTCGGGCGGCAGCGCGGCCAGGAGCTTCAGCTCGGCGTTGGCGGCGACCTCGGCCAGGCCCAGCTCGGCGGCGGGTCCCGGCAGTCCGGCCAAAAAGAGTGAGGACGCCTCCTCGGCGGTCAGGCCGTTCAGCCTGGTGCGGTAGCCGTCGAGCAGCCGGTAGCCGCCGGCGGGTCCGCGGTCGGCGTAGACCGGCACGCCGGCCGCCGACAGGGCCTCGATGTCGCGGTAGACGGTGCGTACGGACACCTCCAGCTCGGCCGCGATCTCGGGCGCGGTCATACGGCCCCGCGTCTGCAGGAGCAGAAGCAGAGAAAGGAGGCGGCTGGCGCGCATGCCGGCCATTCTATTTCCGGCAGGTCACGCCCGATCTGGGCAAAGCGGCGCGCCTCCCGGGGCGTCCGGGGCAAGCCGCGACCAGCCGGAACGCAAGCGCCGCACGGCAGGGCGCTCAGCCGGGGCGCGTCGGCCTGGCGGTGGACCCGGCGTCGTCCTGCAGCCGGGCGCTGACACGCGACGGGACCGGCCAGGCCGGACGGACCGGGGTCAGGCGAACTGCTGCCACCCGAGCCTGATCACCATCGCCACGACCACGCACAACAGCACGATCCGTACGAACGCCGCCCCCCGCTTGAGCGCCATCCGCGCCCCGACCTGCGCCCCCGCGATGTTGCAGACCGCCATCAGGAGGCCGAGCAGCCACTGCACGTGCCCCTCCACCGCGAACACGGCCAGCGCGCCGACGTTCGTGCCGATGTTGATGATCTTCGCGGAGGCGGACGCGGAGACGAAGTCGAGCCCGAGGATCGTGGTGAAGGCGATGATGAGGAACGTTCCGGTGCCGGGCCCCATGATCCCGTCGTAGAAGGCGATGCCGATCCCGGCAGTGGCCACCGCCGCCACCACCCGGGCCCTGGTGCGCAGCCGCGGCTCGGGCAGCGCCCCCATGCTCGGCCGCAGCGTCACGAACGCGGCCACCGCGAGCAGCACCACCATGACGGCGGGCCGCAGCACGTCGGCGGAGATGGACGCGGCCGCCCACGCGCCGAGTCCGGCGCTCACCACGGCCATGGCCGCGCCCGGGATCGCGACCTCGCGGTCGAGCTTGCTGGAGCGCGCGTACGCGACGGCGGCGGAGGTGGTGCCGAAGACCGACGACAGCTTGTTGGTGGCCATCGCCTCGACCGTCGGCATGCCGGTCATCAGGATGGCGGGGAGCTGCAGCAGCCCGCCGCCTCCCACGACGGCGTCGACCCATCCGGCTGCGGCCGCCGCGGTCAGCAACACCAGGACCTGCTCCAGCGGCACGCGCGATTCCCCCGATTCCCCCAAGAAACGCCAAGAGTGTACAAGCCAGGCTTGAGGCGCTTCGCCACCGCCTCCCCCGGCACTCCTGACGGCCCCCGTCGTGAGGGAGAACGCGGAGCGGGACCCGCGAATGGGTCCCGCTCCGGCGCGTTCAGAGGGTGAGGCAGCCGACGAGCGGCACTTCCGGCGGTATGACGACGGCCCCCACGGGGTCGGCCACGGTGCCGGTGGCGCAGTTGGCCATCACGATCGGGTCGGCCTTCTGCAGGGACTCCAGAACGTTGATCTTGGCGGGGTCGACCACGGCGTGCGCGGCGGGCGCCGCCAGCACGAGGCCGCCCGCTAGCGCGGCGGCCGCGGCGACGGCGACGCTACGGGGGGATGGACGCATGGATACCTCCACGGTGTAGCGGATCACGGAGCGCGATGCCGGGTGCGACGCGGGTTACTGCTGTGACGCCGCGGGCGGCACGCACCTGCTGTGATAACCCACCGCGATGTCACTCACCGTAACTTTCCGTTACTCTCAGCTAACCTTCCGTCCCTTCGGCCAGGATCAGTGACCGGCTCGCGCGGTGACGCGTACGCCGGTCGCGACGACGGCCAGGCAGATCAGCGCCGCGCAGGCCACCGCCGCCAGCATCACCGGGTACGACAGCCACGCCGACAATCCGGCCAGCAGGGCAGGAAGCAGAAATCCCGCATACGCGAGCATGTAGTAGATCCCCGTGAGGCCGGCCAGGTCGTCCGCGCCCGCCATGCGCTGGATTTCCAGCAGCCCGGACACGACCGCGATCCCGTACCCGGCGCCGAGCACGGCGGCGGCAGCGGCGGCCAGCCACGGCGACAGCACCACCGCGCCCGCCGCGCACAGCACCGCCCCCGCGAGCATCACGCCCATGGCCGCCACCGGCGCCCGCCCGCCGCGCAGCCTCTTGGCCACCGGCTGGACGGCCACCCCCATGCCGAGCATCAGCACGGTCAGGCCGGTGGCGTACACCAGGCCCCACTCCCCCACGCGGGTGTCCACGAGCTGCGGCATGACCGCGTACGCGAGCCCGGCCGCCCCGAACACCCACGGCGCCATCGGCAGGACCACCAGCCGGAACCGCCGCCGCGCCGGTGCGGGTATGCGCAGGTCGTCGAGCAGCGAGGCCAGCACTCCCCGCCCCTCCGGGTGAGGGCCGGGCGCGCGGGTCTCGGGCACGCGCAGCAGCGGCACGGGGACGGCCGCGGTGAGCAGCAGGTGCACGACGTACGGGCTGACCATGGGCCACGGACCCCACTGGGCGAGCGCGCCCGCCACTGCGGCACCCAGCGCGAACCCCGCCGTCTGGCAGAGCGAGGCGCGCCGGGCGGGCAGCGCGCCGTCCTCGCCGGACGACAGCTCCTTCACCCAGCTGCTGCCCACCGCCATCGCGATGCCGACCGCGACGCCGGTGACCAGACGGCCCGCGTAGATCGCCCAGGGGCTCTGGCCGCCGAAGCACAGCACGAGGCTCGCCAGCGCGGACGCGACGGTGCCCGCCACGAGGACGGGACGCCGGCCGCGCCGGTCGGAGACGGGGCCGGCCAGGAGCAGGCCGGGGACGAGGCCGACGACGTACGCGCCGAGGAAGGCGTCCACGTCGAGCATCGAGTAGCCGCCGAGGCGGCGGTACATGAGCAGCAGCGGCGTGAACTGGTTGCCGCCCCACCCGCAGAGGAACATCGCCACCGCGACGACCCTCCAGGACGACCTGCGGGGTGCGGGCGGTTTCACCGCGGTGGCCTGCCGTGTTTCGAGCATGACGATAGGGACTTTCAGCGTCGGTCGTGTACGAACGGGAGCGTTGCGGACGTGCCTGCCGGGGCGGGGCCCGGGACCTGCCGAGGAACCCCCATGCGGCCTGGAGGTCAAGGGGCAGGCCGGGGTCAGTGCAGGTTGCCGTGGGTGGCCGTCAGATGGGCGTGGAGCGCTTCTCCGAAGGCCGTGGTCTCGCCGGCCCGCAGGTGATCGAGGAGCGTCTCGTGCTCACCCGTGAGCAGTGGCAGTCGTTCGGGACGCAGCCGCAGCGCCGAGATGCTCATGCGGCGCTGGCGGTCGCCGAGGGTGGCGTAGAAGCGGGCGGCCAGGCGGTTGCCCGACGCCTCGACGATGGACCGGTGGAACGCCTCGTCCGCCTCCGCGTACTTTCCGACGTCACCCGCCGCCGCCAGCTCCCGCTGCCGGGCCAGCAGGTCGCGCATCCGCTGGTCGTGCTCATCGGGCAGGCCGGTGCGCGCGATGCGCTCGGCCGCGGAACGCTCCAGCGCGAGCCGCAGCTCCAGCACGTCGGCCGCCTCTCCCGGCGGCACCGGCACGACGACCGCGCCGCGCTTGGGGTGCAGCGCCAGCAGCTCCTCCGACTCAAGGCGCAGGAACGCCTCGCGCACGGGGGTCCTGCTGACCTGTACGCGCTCGGCGATCTCGCCCTCGCTGATGAGGGTGCCGCCGGGCAGCTCGCCGGAGAGGATGAGCTCCTTTGTGACGGCGTACGCGGTCTGAGCAGCGGACGGACGCTTGGCGGTCTCGGACATGCCTTCAGGATACCAGGCATGAATACATGCTTGTATCTATGCTGTGTCCGCGGAGTTACATGCGGCGGGGTACCCGAAGGCGCGGGGGTTGCCATTGCGGCCATGACCTGGCCGCAATCCCTGCGAGAGTGTGTCCGTAGCGCCACCCGTCCCACCCCTCGAAGGATGCTCATGGTCGTTCTCAGCACGCGGGCGCTCAACCGCGCCACGCTGGCCCGGCAGTCGCTGCTCGAACGGGCCGCCGTCCCCGCACTGGACGCGGTCGCGCACCTGTGCGGGTTGCAGGCGCAGGAGCCGCAGGAGCCGTTCGTGGGGTTGTGGTCGCGGTTGTCGGCGTTCGACCCCGCGGAGCTGTCGGGGCTGCTCACCGGGCGGCAGGTCGTACGGATGCCTCTCATGCGCAGGACCGTGCACCTCGTGACCGCCGACGACGCGCTCGCCTGGCGGGCCCGCCATGACGCGATGCTGCGGCAGAAGGTGCTCGCCGTGTACCGGCGGGAGCTGGACGGCATCGACCTGGAGGAGCTGCGGGCGGCGACCGTGGCGATCATGGCGGACGGCGTACCCCGGTCGATGGGCGAGATGGGCAGGACGCTGGCGGAGCACCGGCCGGAGGCGGACGCCCGGGCGTTAGGCGAGCTGGCCATGGCCGCGCTCGTCCCGGCGGTGCAGCTGCCGCCGCGCGGTGTGTGGCGGACGAAGGCGGGGGTGCGCTACGCCACGCTGGAGTCCTGGCTCGGCCGCAAGATCGAACCGCTGCCCGCCGACGGCTCCGACCCCGCGGGCCGGGAGCTCGTACGCCGCTATCTCGCCGCCTACGGCCCCGCCGCCACCGCGGACCTGCGGGCCTGGGCCGGTCTGGCGGGGTTGCCCGCAGCCGTGGCGGCCGTACGGGACGAGCTGGTCACGTTCAAGGACGAGCGCGGCCGGGTGCTGCTCGACCTGCCGGACGCGCCGCGCCCCGACCCTGACACGCCCGCCCCCGTACGTTTCCTGCCGGCCTTCGACAACGCGATCCTCGGCTACCACGACCGCACCCGCATCATCGACGACGAGCACCGGAACCTGTCGGTGGCGGGGGCCCGCGTCGTCCTGGTGGACGGCCGGGTGTCGGCCACCTGGACCGTCGAACGCGGTCCTTCCGGCGCGGTCGTCATCGCCCCGCTGCGCGATCTCACGCGTGCCGAGCGGGCCGAGCTGGCCGAGGAGGGGCAGGCGCTGGCGGCGTTCCTGTCGGACGGCGAGACCGACGAGGCGCGCATCGCGTGAGCACGTCATCTGTCGCGTCCGGCACCCGGCATCCGTCCGTGTTCACACGGACGGCCTGAGGGTCATCGCCACCACGCGCTGAACGCCCGGTTCTCCCGTTTCGCCCCACCCCGCTACGATCTCGGATGGACATGAGAGGACCGGGGCGGAAGGCGCGGGTGATGGGATGACGTCCCTGCACGTCTTCGACATGGACGGCACGCTGCTCACCGGCTCCTCGGCCAGCCTGCAGATCGCCCGGCGGCTCGGCACGTACGACGAACTCGTGGAGCTGGAGGCCAGGTTCGCGGCCGGCGAGATCGACACGCGGGGCTTCGCCGCCGCCATCCACGAGCTGTGGCGCGAGCTGACGGAGGCGGCCGTGGCGGAGGCGTTCGCGGCCAGCCCGTGGCTGAACGGCATCGAGCAGGTCTGCCGCGACATCCGCGAGCGCGGCGAGCACTCCGCGGTCATCACCATGTCGCCGGACTTCTTCGCCCGGCACCTGCTCGACCTGGGCTTCGACGAGGTGGTGGCGTCGCGGTTCCCGGCGCCGCCGTTCGCCGAGCCGCTCGATCCCGCCAACATCCTCACCCCGTCCGACAAGGTCGGGATCGCCGAGCGGCTGCGGCGGCGGTACGGGCTGACGTACGAGCGGTGCGTCGCGTACGGGGACTCGATGTCGGACGCGCCGCTGTTCCGGCGGCTGACCAACACGGTCGCCGTCAACGCCGACCACCACCTCGCCGATCTGGCCGCCCTCAGCTATCGGGGCGGCGACCTGACGGAGGCGTACGCGCTGGGCCGATCCCTGCTCGACTGACCCCTTGACCGGCCGCGCCAGGGTCCCCGTTGGACTGAGCCCTTGACCGACCGCACTGGGCGCGGCCCCCTGCCCGCCTGAGCCCTTGACAGCCTGCGCCGCCCGGACAGAAGCTCATTTCAGAACATAGTTCTAGAATGAGGGAGTGGCCATGGGCGAGCTGGACGGACGGGTCGCGATCGTGACCGGAGCCAGCAGGGGCATCGGCGCCGCGATCGCCGAGGCGTTCGGCGCGGCGGGCGCGCGGATCGCGGCCACCGCCAGGACGCTGGAGGAGGGCACCAACCGGCTGCCGGGCACGCTGCGCGACACCGTCGGCCGCATCCGCGACGCGGGCGGCACGGCGGAGGCGTTCGCCGCCGACCTGTCGGTCCCCGACGACAGGGCCCGCCTGGTGTCGCAGGTCCTCGACCGCTTCGGCCGGGTGGACATCCTGGTCAACAACGCCGCCGTCACCTACTTCACACCGGTCGCGGACTTCAGCCCGCGCCGCATGGCCCTCATGTTCGACGTCCAGGTGAACGCGCCGACGCACCTCGCCCAGCTCGTCATCCCCGGCATGCGGGAACGCGGCCAGGGCTGGATACTCAACATCTCATCGGTGGCCGCCCGGCACCCGTCCATCCCACCGGACCGGCTCGCCGGCCTGGGCGCCACCGTGTACGGCATGTGCAAGGCTGCGCTGGAACGCCTCACCACGGGCCTCGCCGCCGAGCTGTACGCCGACAACATCGCCGTCAACTCCCTCGCCCCCACCCAGGTCGTCCCCACCCCCGGCACCCTCTTCCACGGCCTGACCACCGAGAACGACCCGAACGCCGAACCCCCGGAGGTGATGGCCGCCGCCGCACTCGCGCTCTGCCGGGAACCGGCCAGCAAGGTGACCGGCCTGATCGCGTACTCGCAGGACCCGCTGCCCTGAGGTGGACGCTGCGGAGGATGCACCTGATCACGCCGTAGGCATGTGACGGATGGCGGAAGAACCGGCACCATTGCCACGGCTACGCTCCGCCGGCGTCCGCCTTCGGCCGGCCGCTTTTCGCTTGACGATCGAGCGCATGCAGCGGATCCTCTGCTAGCTGCTTGAACGTATTCAACACGCCAGGCTTCAGCGGCTTGTCCCGGCTTGCGCTAAGAACCTCGTCGGCGGCCAGACTCGCCCCTCGCGCGGTCTCCTCCGTGACGAACTCAGCGAGCTTCTTATGCAGATGAATCTGGGTATGACCATCCTTGATGATCTCCAAAAGGAGATGCCCCAGCTCCTCTTCCACACTCCATGCCTGCTTCGGCTCAGGCCGGCTGAGCCGAGCGACGTCCACCGACAGCCGGTCGAGCCTCTGCTCCACCGCGGCTCTCATCGTGTCCATCCGCTCAGCGATTTCATCCGAGATGCGCTGAGTCCCCTTGAGCGCTTCCTCGGCCATCCGTACGGCTTCCTCGGCTCGCCTTCTTCCCCCGAACAGCCTGCATGTCCACTTCTGGGGTTCGTCTGAACTTCCTGCGTACGCGCTCATGCATCCCTCGCCCGGATGTATGCATGGTCCGACACCAGGAAGGTATGTATCGGGAGATCCATCGACCAGGCACACTTCAGTGACGGTAAGGGATCTTCCACTGACTTCCCGGTGAAATTTCCGCAGCTCACCGCGTACGGCGAGACAACGCATCCCGGCGCCCTTGCGGATCGGCGCCGATCATGCACACCGCTTCCGCACACACCGCCGCAGACGAGGTGGACACGGCTGGAGCACTATGCCGGGCGTACGAAGTGGACCCGTTCCAGATGCGGGTCGTAGCCGGCCACGTTGGCGGTGAGCTTCTCCCTGATCAGGTCGACACCGCCTCGGCCCGCAAGATCGACGCGCTGGAACAGGTGGGTTCGGCCGCGTTCCCGCTGCACGATGATGTGCTCGTCGTCGTACCAGTCGATGAATGCGCGAAGGCCCTTGCCGCCGATCCGGCGCACGATCTTGCCCGTCGACGTCTCGACGATCCAGATCGCGCACCTGAGGTCGTCGTCACAGACCATGGTGGCGAACAGCCGCCCGGACGGCGAGAACACGTGCGACGCCGACGTCTCGTCCGGCACGCCGACTCCGGTGTAGTACCTGCGCGGTTTTCCCCGCAGGTCGTAGACGGCGAGGCGGCTCTTGGGCGAGGAGGCGTCCGCGTCGTCGTGCCGGGCGAGCACCCGGTCGGATCCTCCGGCGAAGAAGAACCGGTAGTTACGCCCGGCCTCCCAGCCGCCGGAGACTATGTGGCGGGGCCCTGCCTTGACCAGGCGGGGAACGCGATCGGCCACGTTCAGGGTGATGAAGCCGATGACGGTCAGGCTGCCGCCACCGATGTTCCTGTACGCGGTCAGCAGGAGCGTACGGCCATCCGGCGACCACTCGGGCGACGTCGCCGGCGCGGGCAGGGAAATGGTGTGCTTCCTGCCGCTGTGCCGATCGATCAGGTCGATCTTTTTCTTCGCCTTCCACAACTCGTAGCCCGGGATCCCGGCCACCCACCGCCGCCCGGGCGCCACCACCGCCTCGCGGTACGGCGTCTTGACGAACTTCTTCCCTTCGCGCAGGTAACCGTAGAGCCCTTGGCCGGCGTCGAAGACCAGCGAGTACGAGGCCAGGCGCAACGGGCCCCTGTCGTTGACCTTGCCTGACGTACCGGCCGGCTTGACCCACGGCTCCGACTCCGTGGCCGGCGCGCTCAGGGTGGGCGTGCCCGGCTCCTTCGCATTCACCGGCTGAATGCCGGCCGTGATCAGCGCCACACCCACGAACGCGGCGACGAGCACTCGGACGGACATGAAGGCCCTCCCTCGCTATGCCCTATGTGACCGACATTCGCGGGGTTTGGTTCGCACCACGAAAACGTGACCATGTCGTCTCGCGAGACGATCACCTAACGCCGAGCGAAAAGAGCACCCAACGGACCGGAACCGGAAGGCGGGCCCGGCGCAGGATCGGTGTCGTTCTGGATGCCGGGGTGCTGGTAATCCGCGCTGGTCACCGGGGTGGGTGTGTTCTGCGATGCCTGTCAGGTGCACGCGTGCCGGCCGGTTCCGTGACTCGGCGTCCCGTTGTGAGGACCACGATGCCACCTGCGACGGCCAGGGTGATCAGAGCGATCCCGAAAGCGGTCGTGCCGCTCGCCAGGCCGATGGCGTCGCTGAGGTAGCCGGTGGCGACGGGGAGAGTGCCGGCCGGAAGGTAGCCGCCGACGTTGAACGCCGCGTTGGCCTCGGCCAGCCGGTCGGGCGGGACGCTGGCGTTCAGCAGGGACAGTCCGCCGAGCTGGCCCAGGCCCTGGCCGGCTCCGGCCAGCAACGCGGCGGCGAGCAGCGCCGGGACGTTCGAGGTGTGCACGGCGGCGATCAGGGCGGCCATGCTCGCGGCGATGGCGGCGGCTCCCGCTACGAGCATGGCGCGGCGGCCGAGACGCTGCACGAGGAACTGGACCCCGGTCGCGGCGAGGAACATCGCGCAGGCTATGGCTCCGGCAACGACGCGGCTGGTGGTGTCCAGCAGGCCGGACAGCAGCGAGGGGCCGAGCGACAGAACGAACGAGGTGGCGGTGATGCCAGGGGCGAACACGGCGAGGCCGAGGGCCAGCCGCAGGCCGTTGCCTTGAGGCACGCGCGGCAGGCGCACCCAGGAGCCCCGTGCGGGTTCGGCCCGCCGCTCCTCCGGCCTACCGGCCTCGGCGGACTCCGAGACCTCCCCCGCCGTCTGACGAACCGCGGCGGGGCGGTGCAGGGGCATGCGGGCGACGGCGAGGACGGCGGTCGCCAGCAGGGCCGCCTCGACGGCGAAGACGGTGACGGTCGGTGCGGGCAGCGTCTCCGACAGGACGCCGGCGAGCAGCGGGCCGAGGCCTGCGCCGAAGACCATGGCGCAGGAGGCGAGCAGCGCGCCGAGCCGCGCGCGGGCCGTCCCTGCGACGTCGCTGACCGCCGCCATGCCGGCCGAGACCACGGCGCCGACGGCGATGCCGGTGAACAGCCGGGCCGCGAACAGCGCGGCCACGCTCTGCGCCGTCGCGAAGATCGCGCAGGCGGCGAGCGCGAGGCCGAGCGCGGGCAGCAGTACGCGCTTGCGGCCCAGCCGGTCGGCGGCCACACCGGAGACGAGCAGCGAGCCGAGCAGGCCGACGATGTAGAACGCGAAGACCACGGTGAGCGTGCCCTTGGAGAAGCCGATGTCCCGCTGCCATAGCGCGTAGAGCGGTGTCGCGACGTTCGACAGCACGAAGACGGCCGTGACCGGCCAGGCGGCCAGCCATACCCACCAGGTGGGAGCGGGTCTCGGGCCGGTGCCGGTTCGGCGGCGCGCGGGATCGGTCTGGGTTTCGGACACGACTCTCTCCTGTACGAGTTTTGTCGAACTTGTACGAATGAAGTCGAACAATAGCATGCAGTACGATTCGAGTCGTACTGAGGAACTCGTGGGAGGAGCCGACCCTGGCCGCCATCGTGAAGCTGCCGGAACCTGCCGGTCTGCCCGAGCCGCTGCCCGAGCCCGCAGTCGACGACCTGCGCCTTGAGACGGTGCTGAGCGCGCTGAGCGATCCGCTGCGGCTGCGCATCGTGAACAAGCTCTTGCTGGAGCGGGAGAGCTTCGACCACACGTGCGGCTGGTTCGGCATCGACCGGCCGAAGTCCTCGCTCACCCATCACTTCAAGGCCCTGCGCGAGGCCGGCATCATCAGGCAGCGTCAGTACGGCCTTGAGCGCCGCAGCCACGTCCGTGTGGACGATTTGAACGCGCGCTTCCCCGGCCTGCTCGACCTCGTCGCGTCCTGGACCGAGCCCGAGCCCGCCCCCAAGCCACGTCAGACGTCCTGATCCGCCCAGGTGCGATTTCGGCGCAACTCAGTTCGACGGTGATCCGGCTTCGGGCGGAGTGGCGATGCCGGCGCGGTCCCTCTTTGACGCAGGTGTGGCGCGGTGGCGCCGCTCCCCTGTCCGCGCGGCGGCGGGCGTCCGCACGGCCGTGATCATCTCTCGAGGCCTGGGAACGCGCCCGTCACCTGCAGTACCGTAACGTGCGGCCGGTTTGCGCCGCGGGGCTCGATCGCCTTCGCTGCGCAGCCTCTCCGGCCTCCGAGCCGGCGGCGCCCACCCGGCCTGAGCTTGGTCCGCGGGGCCAGGCGGGCGCCGCCCTTCCGGGGCCGGCCGCCGGTCCACCTGAATGCCCCGGACAGGACGGCTCAAGCGCGGGCATCCCCCGGTGCGAGCCCGACGCCGGCCAGCACGGAGGCGACCACGTCGGCCACCGGCCGGCCGTCGGTGCCGATCCGCAGGTCCCCCGCATCGGCCCGATCGAGAGCGTCCGCCTCCGTCGCCGCGCGGGCAGCGGCTTCGCGCAGGGCGGGCTCGTCCAGCCCTTTCAGCTCGTCGCCGGGGATCGTCGGTCCCTCGCCCCGGCCGCGGGCCGTGACGCGTTCGAGCAGCGTGGCCGGGCAGGCGTGCAGCCGGCACACGGTGGGGGTCACGTCGGAGAGCCGGCGGGTGTAGTCGCGGACGGTCTCGTCGGTGTCCGCCTCGCCGCAGACGATCAGGTACGTGGCTCCGGCCGCGCGGTAGCCCGCCCACAGCGCCGCGAGGTTGCGTGCCTTGAGGTCCCGCAGGTCGCCGGAGGCGGGTCGCAGCGTGGCGATCTGCTTCAGGTCGACGTACGCCGCCCGCGCGCCGGTCTCCACGATGTGCCGGAACACCTCGTACGCGACCGTGGACTTGCCCACCGCCGTCGCTCCCGTGAACCAGAGCAGCGGCACCGGCTCGCCGTCCGCCATCGGGCCTGGCTCAGAACGTCCCGGCCGCACAACAGGGGCGACCCGTCGCGGCCGGCCCGCGCGTTCCATGATCAGGCGGGCCGTCTCCCGCACCGTCAGCCCGCCCGTGTCCACGGACAGGTCCGCGTACGCCGAACGCTCCTGGGCCTCGGCCTCGGCGACCGCCTGCTCCACCAGGCCCGGCATCCAGCCCCGCCCGAGGAAGCGCCGCCGCAGCTCCTCCCCCGAGACCCGCAACCTGCACACGGTGAAGTCGGCGTCGGGCAGCCGTGAGGTGTACTCCCGCACCTCCTCCGGGGTGTCCACGAAGCCGGCGAGCACCAGGCACTCCACGCCTTCCTCCCGGAACCCCTCCCACAGGGCGGCCAGGTTGCGGGCGCGGAGCCGGTGGGTGTTCTCCTCCGGCGCGGGGTAGATGAGGCCGATCTGGTCGGCGTCCACGAACGCCGCCTTGACGCCCTCCCGGCCGAGCCGCGCGCAGATCTCGAACGCGGCCGACGACTTCCCGACGCCCGACGGGCCCGACAACCACAGCAACGGCAGACGATCAGTGTTCATCCGCGCGATGCTAACCGGCGGTCCATGACGGGCACGAACCCTTTTCCACGAGCGTGAACCGCGTGCGGACGGGCGCGCGTACCTCCGATCGGAGCCGCCTGAACGGAGGAACACCACCATGACGCTCACACCGCAACCGCCACCACTCGCCCGTGCACGCATGCGGGTCACGGGCCTGCTGGCCGTCTCGGCGGGTGCGATCGTGCTGGGCGCGTGCCTGGCGTCCTGTGGGAACCCGCAGCCCCAAGCGGCCGGCGCAGCGGCAGCCCGACCGCAGCCGCAGCACCAGATGCAGCATCAGGGGCACGCATCCATGACAGGCGGCGGCACGCAGCCACAGCCCTCCCCCGCCGCCGAGCTGCCCAGGGTGAGCATGAAGAAGCTCAAGGCCACCGCCGGCTGCCCGAAGGCGCGCCTGCAGATCGACGCCGACGAGCTCAAGCAGGCGGCCTGCCAGACCGAGCGCGGCCGGTACACGATCGTCACGTTCACCACCGACGAGGGCAAGCGCGCCTGGCTCGATCACGCCCAGCCGTACGGCGGGACGTACCTGGTCGGCGACCGGTGGACGGTCGTGTCCACGCCCGAGCTGCTCGAAGGGCTGCGCGAGCAGGTCGGCGGCCGGATCGAGACCGGGTCCCAGCACCACTGAGGTGTCTCAGCGAAGGTGCTCGACGACGCCGGCGGCACCGCGGTCTCAACGGAGTCCCCGTAGGGATCGAACCGGCGTGAACGTCCGCCGTTCAGCGCCGGACGCGAGCAGCACCAGCAGGGCGGCGCCGAGCAGCCACAGCTCCCCGAGCTCCCACCCGGCCAAGACCGTCTCGAACCAGTCGGCGGTGAACAGCGGGAGCGAGCCGGAGCAGACGTCCTCACCCCGGTAGTCGGCCGAGAGCGGCCGGATGACGGCGAGCAGCGTCAGCGCCCATGCGGCGCGCGGTGCAGCCGTCGGCGAGCGCCTGCGTACGAGGGCGAACAGCACGATGAGCACGGGAACGGCCCACGTCGTCGCGACCTCGGCGAGCGTGGCGAGGTCGTCGCGCACCAGCAGGAACGGCGAGCGGTCGATCGCGCCAGGGTCGCAGCGCACCGAGCCCTCGGCGAAGCCGCCCGCGTCCCCCGCGTAGTACTCCTCGTATATGCGTTCCGGCGCCGCGGGCCACTCGAACCTGGTCCTCCAGGCGTCCCACGTGGGGTAGGCAGCGGCGGCCGGCGCCGCCGCCCAGGCTAACGGGGCAGAGGATGACATGTCGGGAACTCCTTCGCTTCCGGCGCACCCTACAGGTGATCTCGGGCTGGTACGCGGCCGTGTGTAACGCTCAGCCAACAACCGCGCATCGCCCAGTGGACGTCGCCGGTAACGGCGCGGTTCGATGGGGATCATGATGCGCACAAGGTCGTCCATGGCCGTCGCCATAGCCGTCATGTTCGCCGCCCTCACCGCGTGTTCCTCGGGTTCTTCCCCCGCCCCCGCCGCCCCCATCGGAGGCCAGGCGGCCGGCGGCTCCGGCTCGGCGGCGTCGCCCCCCACGGACACGGCGGCTTCCACGGACACGGCGGCTTCCACGGACACGGCGGCGCCCGCGCCTTCGCTGACCGGACCGTGCGCTGACGGAACGTGCGAGATCAAGGTCACCGCAGGGGACGCCGTCGTCGTGCCGGAACGCTACGGCCTCGGGCCGATCGAGGTGAAGGCGATCCGCCGCGACTCGGTCGAGATGGTCGCGCCGGTGACGGGGATGGGTTTCAGCATCTCGAACTGTGACGGCGGCGGCACCGTGGTCTCGGGGGAGGCGGCGGCGTCCGCATGGACTGCGCCAAGGGCATCACCGCGACCATCAACGACGCCATGAGCCTCCAGGTCCTCAGGATCACCGGCGACACGGCCATCATCCGCATCGAACCCACCGGAGACGCGAAGAGCGGGTGAACGTCAGGGGCGCTCGGCCTCCTGGCGGCGTACGCCGGGGTGACGACGGTCGCGGCGAGCACCGCAGCGGCGGCCACCTGAAGCTCGCGACGTGTATCTGACGTTTCCAGCCCAGGTCGGGTCAGGGTCGCCGCCATCGCGTTGCGAATGCGCGGGCGGGATTCTCGGTGAAGATGGCGGATGCGAGGCCGGATCCCAGCTCCCGTCCGATGCGCGGGCGCAGGCCGCTGAGCAGGAACGGCATGCCCGGACCGTCGGCGCTCGACCGGGCGGCCGGGGTGACCGTGTCGGCGCCGAGCAGGAGCTGGTGGGCGTGGCCGGCGTCGGCGAGGGCCGCGAGGCGGTCCAGCAGGCGCCAGTCGGTGCCGTGGTGTGCGCGGGACGGACCGTCGAACGCCAGGAAGGCTCCGGCCGCCGCGGCCTGCCGGTGGATCCCGGCGTCCGGGAAGCGGTTGCCCGCCGCAGCGCCTCCAACGCGAACACGACCGCGAACGAGGATCAGCCGCCGGCCCCGTGACGGCGGCGTCAGTGGCCGGGCAGGCGGCACACCGAGTGGGTCGCCGTCTTGAGTGCTCGGCGGTGCAGGGCGTACCGAGGCCGTCGAGCCGGGACAGCGCCCGCTCCCCCGCCGCCGCGTCGTCGCCGCTCCAGGTCGGCGCGAGGACCATCAGGGGCTTGCCGTCCGGTCCCGCCAAGACGCCAGATTGCACGGTCAGCTCGTCCGGGCGCGCGGCCAGGACGTCGTCCAGCCCGGCCGGCACGCTCCCGGCCTGTTCCCACGGGAACAGCACCATGCCGGACAGCAGCACCGGCACGGCGTGCGGCCGGACGCGCATCGAGGTCACAACACCGAAGTTCCCGCCACCGCCGCGCAAAGCCCACAGCGGGTCCGGTTCGTGTTCGGCGTCGGCGGTGAGGGAGCCGCAGGCGAGCACCATGCCGGCGGAGAGCAGGTTGTCCAGGGCGAGCCCGAACCGGCCGCTGAGCGAACGTCCGGCCCAGTCGTGGCCGCCGCCGCGCACCGGCAGCGGCACGCCCGCCTCCCGCGCGGCCCGTACGGCCGCCTGGGCATTGGCCGGATCGGCGCGGCGGACGATCACTGCGGGGCGGGCTTGCGCGGCGCCGTTCCCGATGTGGCGGGCGGCCTCGTAGTCCGGGCCTGTGGTGGTCACGCGGCCCGCGCCGATGGTGCGCCGCAGGGTGCCGGTCAGCCGGTCGAGTGGTTCGTGTGCGGTCATGGGGCCTTCGTCGCGGGATGGAGTTCACCGTCCGCTGAGAGCATGGCGATCAACGGGTGGCGCGGGCGGCGTCCTCGATCACGCGCGTGACCGCGTCGGGACGGCTGACCATCACGGCGTGGGAGGCGTTGACCTCCTCGATGTGCGCGCCTGCCCGCTTGGACATGAAACGCTGCAGGTCGGGGGCGATCGCCTTGTCCCGGCGGGTGATCAGGTCCAGGAGGGGATGGTGCGGTACGCCTCCCGCACGCTCGCGTCGGTGACCGCCTTGGTGCCGGCGGGCCGCTGAACCGCGGCGAGGTCGGCCGCGGTGGTCCTGTCGACGTCTCCGGCGAACGACTCACGGAAGTGCGCCGGGTCGATGGAGACCTCCGCACCGCCGGGGACCTCGGTGGTGACCAGCGGGATGGGCGGCGACGACTTGGCCGCCAGGTCCCCCACCGTCTCGCCCGTGGCGGGGATGAAGCCGGCGACGTACACGAGGGCCTTGACGTCGGGGTCGGAGACGGCGGAGTTGGTGATCACGGCGCCGCCGTACGAGTGGCCGACCAGGACCATCGGGCCGTCGATCGTGGCCAGGCAGCTGGAGACGTACGCGGTGTCGCTGGTGAGGCCGCGCAGCGGGTTGGCGATGGCGCGTACCGGATAACCGTCTTTGCGCAGGCGCTCCATCACCGCCGACCAGCTCGACGACTCCGCCCACGCCCCGTGCACGAGGACCACGGTCGGCTTCGCGTTCTCAGCCATCGCCGCGCCGGGCGTGGTGGCGCCGAGCAGGGCGGCCGTGCCGATGGCGAGCGCGGCGCGGCGCGGCGAAGGACATGGGTTCGCATGATGCGGCCTTTCGGGTCTTGTGCGCTTCGGGGTGAAGCGGCTGTGACGTCTCCACGCGGCAGGACGTCACCATTAAGAGGTAGAACGTTCGGTCTCATCCTGTCGGTATCCGCCCACTTCGTCAAGACCGAACGTTCTACCTCATGAGCAATTCGCGCAGTGGCGGGACGCGGCTCCCGGGTTTACGGCACCATGGGCCGATGGATCTCATGCGGGATGGCGACCTGCGGCAGATCGGGCCGTACCGGCTGATCAGGGAACTGGGCAGCGGCGGGATGGGCCACGTCTATCTGGGCAGATCGCGGGGAGGTCGCGCGGTCGCGGTCAAGGTGGTGCACCGCGAACTCGCCGGGGATTCGGAGTTCCGGCGCCGTTTCGCGGCCGAGGTCGCCGCCGCCAGGCAGGTCGGCGGCTTCTACACCGCCCAGGTGGTCGACGCCGACACGAGCGCCGACCCGCCATGGCTGGCCACCGCCTACATCCCGGGCCCCTCCCTGGCCGAAGCCGTCGGAACGCACGGACCCCTGCCGCCGCCCGCCGTCCGCTTGCTGGGTGCCGGCCTGGCCGAAGGGCTGTCCGCGATCCACGCCTACGGACTGGTGCATCGGGACCTCACCCACCGCAACGTGATCCTCGCCGATGACGGGCCCCGCGTCATCGACTTCGGCATCGCCAAGGCGCTCGACACCGTCCACCTGTCCACGTCCGTCATCGGCACTCCCGGGTTCATGTCCCCGGAGCAGGCCACGGGCGGCAGGGCCGGTCCCGAGAGTGACGTCTTCTCGCTCGGCTGCGTCCTCGCGTACGCCGCCAGGGGCACCGGGCCGTTCGGTGGCGGGCGTCCCGACCTCGTGGTCTACCGGGTCGTGCACCAGGAGCCGGACCTCGCCGGAGTGCCCGACGACCTCGTGCCCCTGCTCCGCTCCTGCCTGGCCAAGAACCCGGCCGAGCGGCCGGCCCTGGACGACGTCCTCGATCATCTCGCGCCGCACGTGGACGGCTTCACCACCGCCGCCTGGCTGCCGCCGGACGTGACCGCGATGATCGCCGAACGCGGCGCCATGATGCGCGAGGCGATCCGCTCGGACCCCCAGCCGCCCGGGCGCACCCGTGTCGAACCCGGCGGCGCTGTTGCGGGCGGCGTCACGGCCGATCGGCCGTATGCCGGGGCTGGCGCCTTCCGACCGCAGCGCGCCGCACCAGCACCTGACCCGGGTCATCGCCGTCGCCAGACCGCCGATCGCACCGAGCCCGTACGAGAGCCGTCCGCTGCCGGCGGTACCCATCCGGCACCCGACCATCGCGCGGCCGGCATCGCACGGGCCGCGACGGCCCTGGCGCTCCTCTGCCTGCCTGGCCTGCTGGCCATGAGCCTCGAACTGGCCAAACGCCTCGAGCACACCACCCCGTGGTTCGGATTGCTCATGGGCGACCTGATCCTGACCGTTGTGGAGGCCGTCATGCTGGCCACAGGTGCGCTTCTTCTCACCCGGCGAAACAACGCCGGCCGCTGGATGATCTTCGCGGCCGGCGGCACGACGGCGCTGCACGGCCTGAGCGCCATCGGGCAATACCTGGCGATGGGCGGGGTGCCGACCCTCGAAGGGACCATGCCCAAGCTCGTCTTCATCGCCTCCCCGCTGACAGCCGTGGCGGCCGCCACGGCTGCCGTTCTGGCCGTGCTCCCGTCGGCGGGACGCTGGTGCCATCGCTCCGGCTGATCAGCCGCCGGGCGGCGGGTGAGCGGCGCGCGCACCGCCGTTGCGGCTCCAGAGCCGCCGGTGACGAGAGCGGCGATGGTCAGGAGACCAGCTTGGCCACCACCCTGACCAGGGTCTCGCGGGCGTTCTCGACGTCATCGCCCATGATCATCTGGGCGAGCGGCGGGGTGGCGTACCACCATCCGGCCAGCGCGATCACCGCGTAGAGCAGCTCGCCCGGCGCGAACTCCGACGGGACCGCGCCCTTCTTCTGCGCGGCGGCCAGCGCGGCGAGCTTGTCGGCGTAGCGCTTGGCCCGCTCCTCCCTGGCGGCGATGGGGTCGCCGCCGCGATGCAGGCCCTCCCAGTACAGCAGCCTGATGAACTGCGGGTGCTCGCGGTGGTAGTCGAAGACGCGGCCCGCGTACTCCGGCAGGTTCGCGGCGAGCGGCCCTTCCAGCGGCACGGCTTCGGCCAGCCGCTCCAGGCTCCAGCTCAGCACGGCGCCGAAGAGCTGCTCCTTGTTGCCGAAGTACTGGTAGATGCGCTCCTTGTTGACGCCGGCGGTGGCGGCGATGCGGTCGAGCCTGGCGGCCTCGGGGCCGTACTCGGCGAACTCGTCGATCGCCGCGTCCAGCAGCAACTGCCGCGTACGGGCCGTGTTCCATGCCATGTCAGCCAGCATAGCCAAAAATCCAACTCGACAGTTGGAGATTGCCGTGCCTAAACTCCAACTGACAAGTTGGATTTGAGTCGTCGAAGGGATGAACCATGCCTGCCGCTCCGTCCGTGCACCGTCGCGCGCTGATCACCTGGTTCGCGGTCTACGCGATGCTCATGCTGGTGCAGCTGCTGCTCGGGCCGGTGATCTCGCCGCTGCCGATGGCGCTGCGCACGCTGGTGGTGACCGCGATCGTGGTGCCCGCGGTGGTGTATCTGCTGGTGCCCGGCCTGTTGCGCGTCAACGCCCGCCTGCACCGGCGCGACGGCAAGGGGCGGCGGTGAGGACGCCGCGCGCGTCCTCACCGCCGTCCTGGCCAGCGCCGCACGCGTCCTCACCGCCGCCCCGGCCGGCGCCGCACGGGCCCTCACCGCCGTACAGGCCCTCATCGCCGGCCTGGTCGGCGCCGCGTGCGCCGGCCCGTCTCAGCCGTCAGCCCACGGCGTACGCGCGGATGACCGTCTGGGTAACGCCGTTGCCGTCGGCGTCGGTGACCGTCGCGCGAAGGGAGACGAACCCGGCTTCGGCGGGGTTCGCCAGCGAGGCGGCCCAGCCGGAGTCCGTCCGGGTGACGGGCACAACGCTCCAGGTGGCGCCGTCGTCGGCGGACATCTCCAGCCGGATCTCCCTCACCTCCGCCTCCGCCGCGCCGGGGTTGCGCTCGACCCACACGGGCAGCCGGGTGGTGGCGCCCGGCTCGGCGCGGTTGAAGTCGTCCAGGCCCTCGGGGCTGTAGCGGACGGCCATCAGCGGCAGCGCCCGCCGCTCGGTGGTGGTCGCGGAGGAGAACGTCCAGGCCGACGTCACCTCCGTGGAGAGCGGAGCCTCCCGGCGCAGCGACGCGGTCAGCGTGTAGTCGCCGGATCCTGCGGGCAGGTCGGCGCGCAGCTCGCAGCGCTCCGGCCGGGGCACGTGGCACGCCGCGAGGTCGGCGGTGGCCAGCGTCTCGCCGTCCCTGGTGAGGGTGGCGGTGCCGGTGGCGGCGGAGTCGGTGCCGGTGCTGCCGGGCCGCCCGTCGGCGAACATCCCGGTCGCGGGAAAGCTCAGCTCGTCGCCGGTGCGCTCGCCGGCCGTCGTGCGGAACGACGGGCCGGTGACGGCGGCGTTCCAGACCTCCGTCGTGTGGCTTCCCGGCTCCGCGGTCCCGCTGTCGGCGGAGATCAGCCCCGTGCCGGTCCCGAAGGTGCCGGCGTAGGGCAGGCCGGGGGTCCGGTAGTGGACGAGCCTACCCGGCAGCTCGATGCCGCGGACCAACGAGACCACCATGGCTCCCAGCGGCCCCGACCCGGTCAGCTGGACCGAGGCGATACCGGTGCCGGGCGTTCCCGAGGCCCGGTAGGTCGCGGTGACCTTGGCCAGGTCCTCTCGCTCGGCGTGATAGGTGGGATCGTCGGGGATGCCGCCGGTGCGCCGGTCGACGAGGGTGTAGACGTACGGGCTGGGTGAGACGTCCTTGCTCAGCCATGTGGTCCCCAGCGTGTAGGTCAGCCCCGGGGACGCGGCGGGTACGACGAACGTCTCGGAGTTGGCATCGAGGTTGCTCGACGACCAATTGCCCCAGGCGCCGTGCTCCAGCCCGAGGTTGGTTTCCCTGGTGAGCTGGGCGCCCGGGTCGTCCACGGTGACCTGCGTCGGCTTGCTCTTGCGGTGGTCCACGGTGATCCGCTGATCCCCGCCGTCGACCTTCAGCGGGCGATCGGCGAACGTCTCGGTCACTGTCCCGTCCACCTTCTCGAAGGTGGCGGTGTACAGGTTCCAGTCGCCCTCGGGCAGGCGCACCGTGGCCGTCCCGTTCCTGAAGGCCAGCACATGGACGGCCCCCGTCTCGGCGTCGTAGACCTCGGCATCGGCGGGGTCGATCGGCTCGCCCTGCCTGCTCACGACGTTGACGGTGACGTCGTACGACTCCGGCTCCACGTACGCGCCGGCCAGCGTGCGGACCACCGTCTCGCCCGACCTGGCGGTGACCGTGCCCGGGTAGTCGCCCGGAGCCTTGCCGCGCGCGTCGATGGTGAGCGTCACCGACGCCTCGCCACCGGCGGGGACCGTGACCTGCTCGGACGACAGCTTCAGGACCTCACCGTCGGCCGACAGCTCGAGGGTGACCGGCGTGTCGCCCGAGTTGGCGTAGGTGATGGTCTTGGCCGCCGTACGGTCGCCGCTCTCGTTCCACGGGAAGGCAGCCCACACGTTGGGCTGCTCGGCCACGACCTGCTGGCGCAGCGCGCGCACCAGGTCGATCGTTCCCGTGCCCTGATCGTACGGGGTCGCGTCCTCAACGGGGGCGGCGCTGCCGATGAGCGCGGCCTTGAGCTGGGCGCCGGTCCAGTCCGGGTGGCGCTGGGCGAGGATGGCCGCCGCTCCCGTCACGTGCGGGGCGGCCATCGAGGTGCCGCCCATCACTTCGTGATCGCCTCCGGGGACGGCGGCTGTGATCTCCTCTCCCGGCGCGGTCACGTCGGGTTTGATCGCGTGGTCGCCCGTGCGCGGCCCCCGGCTGGAGTACCCGGTCATCCGGCCCTGCTTGTCCACCGCTCCCACGGCGAGCGCCGCATCGGTGCTGCTGGGACTGCCCACGCTGGTCTGCACGCTGTTCCCCGTCGCCGCGACGAACAGCGTGCCGGTCCGTTCCGAGAGCGTGGTGACCGCCTGCTCCACCGGATCCTGCTCAGGACCGTCCGGGCCGCCCCAGCTCAGGTTGACGACCCTGGCCTTGACCTCGATGGCGGCCCACTCCAGGCCGGCGAGCGCGGCGGATTCGGTGATGCCCGCGATCGTGCCCACCTTGCCGATGGCCAGGCTCGCCTCGGGGGCCACGCCGCGGTACTTCTCACCCCTGCCCGCCACGATCGACGCGACGTGCGTGCCGTGGCCGCTGGTGTCGCGGATGTCCGGATCGTTGGTGAAGTTGCGCTCCGCTACGACCGCGTCCTTCAGGTCCGGGTGGTCGGGGTCGTATCCGGTGTCGAGCACCGCGACCTTGACGCCCTTGCCCGCGAAGCCCTGCTGCCACGCCTGCGGCGCGCCGACCTGCTTGACGCTCTCGTTCAGGTAAGGGCTTCTGCGGCCGTCCAGCCACAGCTTGGTGCGGCCCGCCACCAGCGTGCGGGAGCCGGTGAGGGTCCGCCAGGTCTGCGTGGCGCTCTTCTTGGGTACGCGGGCCGCGTTCATGCCCAGCGCGGACAGCCGCCGCACCTGCGGGGAGCCGGTGCTGACGCCCTGCTCGATGACGGGGATGTCGGGGGTGTCGGCGTCACCGTAGCCCCAGGCCAGGAGCTGGGTGACGTCGAACAGCCGCCGGTCGAGCACGCCCTGCGCGAGCAGCGGCGCGGCGTCGGACGGGATCACGTGCAGGTGCCCGTCGCGCACCTTCGTGAAGAAGGCGGCCTGCCTGCCGGGCCCGGGCTCCACGCGATGCCCCCGCCCGGTGAGCACGACGCGGTCACCGGTGATCAGCGTCACCGCCTCCGGCTGCGCGCCCGGCGCGGCCTGGGCGTGCGCCGGTGCGGGTGTGGCGCCGATCGTCCCCGCCAGCACAACGGCGAGTATCGACTTGCCTAACGTCATGGTTCTCCTCATATCGATCGTGCGGCCGATGCGCGGGGCCGCGTCTCACCGCGGACCTTCGTCCGTCCACTCCGCGGTCAGCTTGATGAACCCGTCGCCCGAGGTCGTGATGCCTCCTGTGGCCGCCGGAAGCAGGTCGGTGCGGACCACCCGGGAGGTGTCCGGATCGATGACCACCTTGCGGTCACTCAGGCCGTTCCGGAACTGCAGCTCTTCGCCGTCCTCGACCGTGCGGAGCCGCCGTACGCCCGGCAGCTCGGCGAGGGCGCGGAACGCCGCCGCCCGCACCTCGGCCGGCGCGGGGAGCTCCGCGACCAGCGACAGCAGCGGGATCAGCGCGGGATCGCCCCCGTCTTCCGCGTCGCCCTTCCGCATCTCGACGACCTTCCGCCGCAGCGCCTCGGGCTCGGCCGGCAGCGTTTCGAGATCTTCCATGGTGAGCCGGGGGCCGTCGTCGCCCGCGGTCCCGAGCAGGAACGTGCCGGAGTCCAGCTTGATCAGGTCTCTTCCGTTGCCGGGCTCTCCCCGGCTCCACCGCTGTCCGTCGCGCGTGGTCCAGGTCTCGCCGATGACCGCGCCGTCCTCGTTCTCCCGCTTGATGTGCCAGTAGGTCGCGGGATCCTGCGGTGCGCGCCGCGCGCTGTCCGCGGCGACGAGCAGGACGTCCTTGGCGGAGGTGAGGTGCCGGGGCTCTGCGACGGGCGCGACGGCCTGGTTCGTCACGATTATGACGGCGGCGGCCACCGCGAGCCCGGCGGCGGCGATGCCGGCGAGGCGCACGGTCCACGGCCGAGGGGCGCGCCGGGGAGCCGTCCCCCGGGCCGTCGCGGCCAGCAGCCGCCCCCGCGCGCCGGACAGGGCGTCCGGGCCGGCCTCCGTCACCTCCGAGCGCAGTTCCTTGATCAGGCGCAGGTCATCCATGGTCTTCTTCTCTCGTCTCGGCGGGGTTGGCGCCGCCCAGGGCGGCTGTGACCTTGCGGCGGGCGCGCGACAGGCGCGAGCGGACGGTGCCGACGGGCACGCCCAGCGCCCTGGCCGTCTCCTCGTACGTCAGGTCGCCCCAGGCGATCAGCAGCAGCACGTCTCGCTCGCCGCGCCCGAGCCTGGCCAGCGCGGCGGCCAGCCTGCGGCGGGTCGCCGAGGCGGAGACCTTGGCGGCCACCCGGTCGTCGAACGCCGCCGTCACGGGGTCCTCGCCCGTTCTGGCCAGGGCCCGCAGTCCGCGCACCTCGGCGCGGCGGTGCACGCCGATGATGTTGGTGGTGATGCCGTACAGCCAGGGCAGCGCCTCGGCGCGGCCGAACTCGTAGCGGTGGCGCGTCTCGAACGCCCTGGTGAACGCCTCGGCCACCACGTCCTCGGCGTGCTCGGGGCCGAGCCGCCGCACGACGTAGCGGTGCAGGGTGGCGGCGTGCCGGTCGAACAGCTCCGCGAAGCACTCGGGCGTGCGCAGCGAGGCTCGGATGATCGAGGAGTCGTCGCGGGCCTCCATCGTTCCCGCTCGTCCGGCCGCCGGCGGCGGATGGGCGCTCAGGGACGGTCCGTCACGACGGGCTCCCGTTCTGCGATGGTGCTCACGATCGTCTTTATCCGCAGGGCGTTCGAGAGTTCCCCGGACTTTCCGTGAGGCGGGCCGTACAAAACGTACGGATAGCGCATCGCAGTCTCAAATATCCTATATATCCTACAGCTATAGTGGGTTTATGGTCCTACCTTCGGTCGCCATCGTCGGGGGCGGCGCGAGCGGCGCCCTGACCGCGATCCACCTGCTGCGACTCGCCCGCGCCACCGCCACGCCGCTGGCGGTCACCCTGATCGACCAGGGCGGCCTGGCACGCGCTCGGCCAGGCCTACTCGACCACCGATCCGCACCACCTGCTCAACACCCGGGTCGAGCGCATGAGCGCCTTCGACGACGATCCTGATCACCTGCGCGACTGGGCGCGTTCGGCGGGGGTGCACGCCTACGACTACCTGCCGCGCGCCCTCTACGGCCGCTACCTGCGCGAGGTGCTGGCCGATGCGGAGGACCCGCCCGAGCGCCCGCTGCACCGCGTCACCGCGACCGCCGCCTCGCTCGACGCCGACCACGCGGTACGCCTCGCCGACGGCGGGCGGGTCGAGGCCGGCGCGGTCGTCCTCGCGCTGGGCAACCGCCGCCCCGCCCCGCTGCCCGGCGTGGCCGCGCATCCCCGCCACATCGCCGACCCGTGGGCGCCGGGCGCGCTTGCCGCGATCGACGACGGCGCGCCCGTGCTGGTGCTCGGCACCGGCCTGACGATGGTGGACGTCGCGCTCACCGTGACCAGGGCGCACCCCGGCACCGTCGTGTACGCGCTGTCCCGGCACGCTCTGCTCCCCCGCGCGCACCCGATCCGCCCGGCCCTGCCGATCCCCGTCGCCGTCCCCGGCGGCCCGCTGCGGGTGGCGGAGCTGCTCGCCGTCGTCCGCCGGGCCATCCGGGCGAACGGCGGCGACTGGCAGGGCGTGATGGAGGGGCTGCGGCCGCACGTACAGGATCTGTGGCGGCGGCTCGCCCCGGATGAGCGGCGGCTGTTCCTGCGGCGGGTGGCCCGCTACTGGGAGGTCCACCGGCACCGCATCCCGCCCGCGTCCGCCGCCGCCCTCGACGAGCTGCGCGCGAGCGGGCGGTTGCGGCTGCTGCGCGGCACCCTGATCGGCGCCGAGCCCGCCGCGGGCCCGACCACGGCCGGGCCCGCCGTGAGCGGGCTGCGCGTCCACGCCGACCTGGACGGCGCCATCACCGGCTTGGACGTCGGCTGGCTGGTCAACGCCACCGGGCCGTCGCCCGACGTCACCTCCGACCCGTTCATCGCGAGCCTCATCAACGCCGGTCAGGCCCGCCCCGACCCGCTCATGCTCGGCCTGGACGCCGCTGCTGACGGCGCGGTGCTGGACGCGTCCGGGCGGCCGAGCGATCGCCTGTTCGCGCTGGGCCCGCTGCTGCGCGGCACCCTGTACGAGACGACCGCCGTCCCCGAGATCCGCGCCCAGGCCGCCGCCCTCGCTCCACGGCTCCTCGAAGCCGCCGCCTCCCGGGTCACGCCCCCGCGCGCGTGCGTGATCTCGTAGATACCAAGCCGAAGTGAGGGTTCCCACCGCTTCTGCGGGGAAAGGAGAGTGGTCAGGCTTGCAGATGCGGACATAGAGTGGGGCTTGTGACGACGTTTCGGATCAGCGAGGCGGCGGCGCTGCTCGGGGTAAGCGCCGACACCGTCCGCCGCTGGGTGGACGCGGGCCGGCTGCGGGCCGAGCGCGACGAGCACGGTCATCGGCGGGTCGGCGGCGCCGATCTGGCGGCCTTCGCGCGCTCCCAGGTCGGGGAGAGCGAGGGCGGCGGCCGTTCGTCGGCGCGCAACCGCTTCCGGGGGATCGTGACCGACGTGGTGCGCGACGCGGTGATGGCGCAGGTGGAGATCGCCGCCGGGCCGTTCAGGGTGGTGTCGCTGATGAGCCGTCAGGCCGCCGACGAGCTGGGGCTGGAGCCGGGTGTGGTGGCCGACGCGGTGATCAAGTCCACCAACGTCGTCGTGGAGATCCCGGGTCACGAGCGCGTGGCCGGCAACGTGTGAGGAGGCCCCGTGGTGTTCAGGCGTGTGTCCCGATGGGCGGCCGTGCTACCCGTCGCGCTGGCGCTCGCGGGCCTGTCCGGCTGCGGCTCCGGCGAGCCCGCCGCGTCCACGGGCTCGGGGGCCGGAGCGGCCACGGAGCTGACGGTGTTCGCGGCGGCGTCGCTGACCGAGACGTTCACCGAGCTCGGCAGGATATACGAGGCCGCGCATCCGGGCACGACGGTGACGTTCAACTTCGGCTCCAGCGCCACCCTGGCCCAGCAGATCGTCCAGGGCGCCCCTGCCGACGTGTTCGCCGCCGCCAGCCCGGCCACCATGAAGACCGTCACGGACGCGTCCCTGGCGGGCTCGCCGACGACGTTCGCGCGGAACACGCTGCAGATCGCCGTACCCGCCGGCAATCCGGCCAAGGTCGACGAGCTGAAGGACCTCACCGACCCGAATGTGAAGGTGGCGCTCTGCGCCGAGCAGGTGCCGTGCGGCGCGGCGGCCGTCAAGGCCCTGCAAGCGGCCGGCCTGCAGGTCACGCCCGTCACCCTGGAGCAGGACGTCAAGGCCACGCTGACCAAGGTCGAGCTGGGCGAGGTGGACGCGGCGCTGGTCTACAAGACCGACGTCATCGCCTCCGGCGGCACGGTGAAGGGCATCGCGTTCCCCGAGGCGGACCGGGCGGTCAACGACTATCCGATCGCCGTGCTCGATCAGGCTCCGGCCGGTGCGGCGGCCCGGCGGTTCGTCGACCTGGTGCTGTCGCAGCAGGGCAAGGACGTGCTGGTCAAGGCCGGGTTCGACGCCCCCTGATGAGCGCGCCCGTTCAGGAACAGCGCAGCCGCGAGGTGGCCGGGCGGCTGCCGTGGATGCTGGTCGTGCCCGCGCTGGCCGGGCTGGCGTTCCTGGTGCTGCCGCTCGCCGGGCTGCTCATCCGCGCCCCGTGGGGTACGCTGCCCGCGCGGCTGGCCGAGCCGCAGGTGCTGGAGGCGCTGCGGCTGTCGCTGGTGAGCGCCACCGTCGCCACCGCCGTGTGCCTGCTGCTCGGCGTGCCGCTGGCCTGGCTGCTGGCCAGGGTCGAGTTCCCCGGGCGGCGGGTGGTGCGGGCGCTGGTCACGGTGCCGCTGGTGCTGCCGCCCGTGGTCGGCGGCGTGGCGCTGCTGCTCGTGCTCGGGCGGCGCGGCATCGCCGGGCAGTGGCTGGAGGCGTCGTTCGGCGTGACGCTGCCGTTCACCACGGCCGGGGTGATCGTGGCCGAGGCGTTCGTGGCCATGCCGTTCCTGGTGATCAGCGTGGAGGGGGCGCTGCGCGGGGCCGACCGGCGCTTCGAGGAGGCCGCCGCCACGCTCGGGGCCTCGCGGTGGACGGTGTTCCGGCGGGTCACGCTGCCGATGGTGATGCCGGGCGTGGTGGCGGGGGCGGTGCTGTGCTGGGCGCGGGCGCTCGGCGAGTTCGGGGCGACGATCACGTTCGCCGGGAACTTCCCCGGCACCACCCGCACCATGCCGCTGGCCGTCTACCTGGCACTGGAGACCGAACCCGAGGCGGCCATCGTGCTCAGCCTGGTGCTGCTGGCCGTCTCGGTGATCATCCTGGCGAGCCTGCGCGACCGGTGGGTGAGCGCGCCATGACGCTGGACGCCCACCTGGTCGTCACCAGGCCCGCCTTCACCCTCGACATCGCCATCAGCGTCCGGGCGGGCGAGGTGGTGGCGCTGCTCGGCCCCAACGGCGCGGGCAAGACCACCGCTTTGCGGGCCCTGGCCGGGCTCACCCGGCTGTCCGGTGGCCACATCACGCTGCGCGGCCGGCCGCTGCACACACTGCCCGCCGAGAGCCGCCCGATCGGCATGGTGTTCCAGGACTACCTGCTCTTCCCCCACCTGTCCGCGCTGGACAACGTCGCCTTCGGGCCGCGCTGCCAGGGCGTGCCCAAGGCCGAGGCACGTCGTGTCGCGGCCGAGCTGCTGGAGCGGGTCGGGCTGGCCGATCGCGCCGCCGCCAGGCCCCGGCAACTGTCCGGCGGGCAGGCGCAGCGGGTGGCGCTGGCCCGCGCGCTCGCCGTACGTCCCGAACTGCTGCTGCTCGACGAGCCGCTGGCCGCGCTCGACGCCCACACCCGCTTGGAGATCCGCTCAGGGTTGCGCCGCCACCTCGCCGATTTCGACGGCGCGACCGTGCTGGTCACGCACGACCCGCTGGACGCCATGGTGCTGGCCGACCGGCTGATCGTCATCGAGAACGGCGCCGTCGTCCAGCAGGGCGCCCCCGCCGAGGTGGCGCGCCGCCCGCGTACCGACTACGTCGCCCGCCTCGTCGGGCTCAACCTCTACCGGGGCACGGCGGACGGGCACCAGGTCAAGGTCGGCGAGGTGCCGCTGCATGCTTCCGAGCAGCTGACGGGGCCGGTGTTCGTGGCGTTCCCGCCCGGTGCCGTCGCGCTCTACCGTTCCCGTCCCGACGGCAGCCCGCGCAACCTCTGGCAGGCCCGCATCGACGGGATCGAACGGCACGGCGACAACGTCCGCGTCCACCTCGACGGCCCGATCGCGGTGTTCGCCGACATCACGCCCGCCGCCGTGGCCGACCTCGACCTGAGCCCGGGTCAGCGGATCTGGGCGTCGGTCAAGGCCACCGAGACCCACGCGTACCCGGCATGAGCGCCTGGCGAGGCCCGCGCCGCTTCCCGTCTGAGCAGGCGGTACGTCGCCCTGCACGCCGCCTCCCGCCTGCTCCTGTGACGGTCGCAGACAGTAAGGGTTGAGGCGTATAAGGCCCTTACGCAAGCCTGTACGCCATGGCGCCATCCGATCACGACATTTCAGGAATCGTCCCGACTTGCCCGTCATGTCGGATCCCGTGAGGGCGGCGGGCCGGTACCGCTGGGTCGTCCTGGGGGTCGCGACGTTCACCCAGGCCGCGGCGGCGTTCTTCGTGCACGGCATCGGCGCGATGAGCGTCCACCTGCAGCGGGACCTCGACCTGAACACCACCCGCCTGGGCCTGCTGCTGTCGGCGGCTCAGCTCCTGCCGCTGGCCGGGCTGCTGGTGGCGGGACGGCTGCTGGACCGGCACGACGAACGCTGGGTGGTCGGCACCGGCGCTCTCGTCGTCGCCGTGGCGCTGGCCGCCGGCAGCCTGGCCCCCGGATACGTCTCGCTGCTCGCCGCACTGCTGATCGTCGGCGCCGGATACAGCACGATCCAGCCGGGCGGCAGCAAGTCGGTGGCGTCCTGGTTCGACACCTCGCAGCGCGGCCTGGCCATGGGGATCCGGCAGGCGGGGCTGCCGCTCGGCGGGGTGCTCTCCGCCTCCGCGCTGCCCGCGCTGGCCACGGCCTTCGGCTGGCGCTCGACGCTGGTGGCCGGGGCGCTCGTCGCGCTGGCGGGGGCGGTCGCGTTCATGGCCTTCTACCGCCGCCCGCCGCACCGGCCTCCCGCGCGGACGGCGTCCCCCATGCGGCTGGACCTGCTGCGCGAGCCGTACATGAAGAAGGTCATCCTGTCCGGTACGTGCCTGGTGTCGGTGCACAGCGGGCTTGGCGTGCTCACCGTGCTCTACCTGCACGAGGTGGCGTCCATGGAGGCCGCCCCGGCCGCGCTGGTCTATGTGGCGGTCCAGTGCGCCGGTGCGCTGGGCCGGGTCTGCCTGGCGGCCTGGAGCGATCGCCACAAGTCCGGCCGGTACGCCTGCGTGCTGGCCTGCCTGGCCGCGGTGATCGCCGGGATGGCGCTGCTCGCCACCCCCGCCGGCCGCTCCCCTGCCGTCGCCTGCCTGCTCTTCGTCTGGCTCGGCTTCTTCGGCATCGGCTGGTACGGCCCGTGGGTCGCATATGCGGCCGAGGCGGCGCCGCCCGACCGCACCGGCTTCGCGCTGGGGCTGGCCATGGCGGTCAACCAGGTGGCGATCATCCTCGCGCCGCCCGCGCTCGGGCTCCTCACGGACGTGACCGGGGGTTTCGCCGCCGCCTGGGTCCTGCTCGCCGTGCTGACCGGGCTCACGCTGGCTGCGACGGCCCGGCGTCCCACGGTAGGCGGTGGCCGGCCAGGGCGGATCGCGTGACGGGTCTGCCATGGCCGCCCTTCCCGTCCGCCGTTCCCCGCTCCTCGGCTGCGCCTTCCGGGCAGCGCAACGATGATGCCACGGTGTTCCCCGCAGGGTGGGGCGCCGAGGGTGTTATCGGTCGATCCCGCGGCCGTCGAGGAGGTGAGCGGCATCGGCACGGTGGTCGCCCGCACCGAGGACGACCCCATGTACGAGAACACGATCCTGGTGTTGGAGAACATGCTCATCGACGTCGGCGCATCGGGCGGCGACGAGGCGCTGGAGATAGCACGTGGCAGGCTGGAGCAGCGCGGCTGGTAGGTCGTGGGCTCCAGCTACAAAGTGCTCTTCCTGGAATCCGCCAGGTGGGAGGGGACGTCTGTGAACGTCACCAGCGTCGAGCAGGTGCGGCAGGTCGGGCCCGAGCCGGAGGGGGAGATCCTTCAGGTGATGCGGTCCGATCCCGAGAAGGCGGATGAATACCTGCTGGGGACCATGTCGTCCGAGGGGTGACGGGGTGGGATCGGGAAAGAGGTAGCCGATCCCACCCCGGGTGGTCACGCGTCGGCGATCACGATGTCGTCGAGGTGGAGGACCTCGCCGGCGTCGCCGTCACCCGTCAGCTCCAGGGCGACGGTGGCGGTGCCCGCCGGGGCGGTGAGCTCGGCGGTGAACTCCTTCCAGCTCGTGCTCAGCCCGTCCAGCGTGATCTCGTCGCTGCGCAGCAGCTCCTCGCTCGAGTCGCGCCACAGCACGCTCAGGGTCGCGGCGGAGACGCCGGGGCTGCCCTGCCTGGCCCAGAAGCCGATCTGCTTGCCGCCCTGCCTGGCGGTGAAGCCGGGCCAGTTGTCCGTGGTGACGCCCCAGCCGTGGGCCTCGGTCACCTCGACGCGCAGGCCGTAGCCGCCCTCGTGGGCGGCCTCGGCCGACCGCTCGGCGGAGGCGCTGTACCAGGCGGCCCAGGTGCCGATCGAGCCTTCGAGGGTCGAGGTGTCGGTGTCGAGGGCGTTGGGCGTCGGCGGTTCCTCCGAGGAGCCGTTCAGCGTGCTACCGGCGTCCTGGTTGTACGGGGCGGCGCGCCACACGTCCCAGGTGACCGTCTCGCCCCAGCCCTTGGCGAACTTCCAGTCACCGATGTAGGTGTTGTCCGCGAAGCTGTTGCCGGCGCTGAACATGACGTTCTGCTGGATCTCCGTCACCGTGTACGGCGCCCACGACATGTTGTCGGCGCCCTGGGCGTACAGGGCCTGAACCCCGCAGTAGGTGCCGGCGCAGGGCACGTTCGAACGCTCGAAGCGGAACTCGTTCCCGGTCACCTTCACGTTGCGCGAGTGCCAGCGGCAGTCGGTGCGCAGCGGCTCGTTCGCGATGCCGGTGTAGCAGGGGTGGGTGTCGTTGATGGGGTTCGGGTAGTCGGTGTTGTGCGGTTCCGGGATCACCGTCGGGGAGACGAACGGCGTGCAGTAGCTCTTGCTGGTGTTGCCGTTGCTGTTGCAGAAGCGGTTGGCGTTCTCGAAGATCGAGACGCCGGAGAAGTTGTCCTCGAAGTAGTTGTCGGCGATGTTGAGATCGGTGCTGCCGCTCACCTCGCTCGGGAGCCTCGCGTCACCGCCCGACTCGGAGATGTAGATGGCGGGCGACGGGGAGCCCTGGTTGTCGTTGCCGCCGACCCAGCCGTTCTTCTTGAAGACGTTGCGGGTGATGGTGGCGTTGTAGCTGATCTCGTACCAGATGCCTTCGCTCTCGTTGTGCTCGATCCAGTTGCGGTCGAACAGGAAGTCGACGTTGTTGGTGTCGGCCCAGAGGCCGACGCCCAGGTTGTCGTGCACGTAGTTCTGGGTGACGGTGGCGCCTTCGACGTCCCAGAACTTGACGCCGCCGCTGCAGCCGCAGCCCTGCTCCCTGGTCTCCCAGTCGTCCTGGTTGTTGCCGGCGATCTCGTTGTTGTGGACGACGAGGTCCTTGACCGCCCGCTCGCCCTCGATCTCTTCCCGGTACGCGCTGGCGCCGTACTGGCCGTTGTCCTTCAGGCAGCTGAAGCGGACGGTGTTGGCGTTGCCGAGGAACACGGCGGCGCCGTCGTTGTGGTGGGCGTAGAGGTGCTCCATGACCCAGCCGGAGGCCGCGTCGTGGTTGATGACGCCCTCGTTCTTGTTGTCCGCGCCCCTGCCGAAGTTGCGGATCTCGAGGTAGGCGATGCGCACGTTCGAGGCGTGGCCGGTGAAGGCGTAGACGTTCTTGTTCATGCCGTCGAGGACGGCGCCCGGAGCGCCCAGGAAGGTGCTGCCGTCTCCGGGGGTGATCTGGCTGTACTGGCCGTCGCCCAGAGTGTGGACGCCCGGGGCGAACCAGTACGTCTTGCCGCTCTGGCCGAAGTCGAAGCCCGCGTTGTCGCCGGCCGGGACCACGATGGCCCCCTCCGGCGCGCTCTCCGGGCCGTCCTGCCACGTGGCGTTGTCGCAGACCCGTATGGCGTCCGGTAACTCGGTGTACCAGCCGCCGGACGCGCTCTCCGCCGAGGCGGCGGCGCCGGTGGTCTGCCCGGCCAGGAGGCCGGCGGTCGCGACCACGGCGAGTAACGCGCCCACGACAACAGGGTGTCGCATGAATGCTCCCGTTCTGAGGGTGATGTTCGGTGATCACGCAGGCTAGCGGCGAAGATCACCTTCAGTCAGCCGATTGGCACCTTTCTGCACCCTCTGTCCACTTCGGTCCATCCACCCCCCGCCGCTAACTGATATGAAACTCATATAATATGAGTTTCATATCAGAAGGGACATGTCATGATCCTTGTCACCGGTGCCACCGGCACCATCGGGCGTCCTCTCCTCTCCTTCCTCGCCGCCGAAGGCGTGCAGGTACGCGCCGTCACCCGCGATCCGCAGGCGAGCGGTCTGCGGGCGACGTCGTACGCGGCCCGTACGCCTCCTTCGCCGAGCCGCTGATCCACGAAGGGGACCTGGCGGAGGTCGCCGTGCGGGCGCTCCTCGGCGACGAGCTCACCTTCATGAAGGTGCCGCTCACCGGCCCGGAGCCGATCTCCCACGAGGAGCTGGTGGTCACGATCGGCGAGGCGATCGGCAGGCCGCTGCACTATCAGGAGATCCCGCCGGACGCGTACGGGCAGAGCATGATCCGGCGCGGCTTCCCCGAGCCGTTCGTGCAGGCATTGCTGGCCAGGTACGCCAGAGGCATGGGCCCCGCCGAGGCCGTCACCGGCGAGGTCGAGAGGATCCTCGGCCGACCGGCGCGTACGTATGCCGCCTGGGTGGCCGACCACGCCGACGCCTTCCGCGCCTTGCGCGAGGGCTGACGCCTCAGCGAGGCGTCCCGAGACGCCCTCAGTCTGGCTCGCCGAACGCGATCGGCCCGAGGTCGGCGGCGGTCTGGGCCAGCGCGCGCACGTGCGGGCCGTCGGCGGCCGTCGCCCAGACCAGGGCGAAGTGAAGGGCGGGGGCGTCGCGAAGCGGCACGAAGACGACGCCGGGCGGGCTGTTGTACCGGGCCGCGATCTCGCCGAGCGGGTGGACGCAGCGACCGGCGGCGACCAGGGTGAGGATCTCGTGGAACGTCCGCGCGACCGGCCCGCGAGGGACCCGCCGCCCGGACGGCGTACGGACGGGGACCATGGACGCCACCCAGTACTCGGGCGCGCTTGGCCCGAGGTCCACCACGTGCTCGTCGGCCAGATCCTCCAGGGACGCGCTGCCGCGTTCGGCGAGCGGATGACCGGCCGCGACCGCCAGCACCCGCCCGCTGGTGAGCACGGTCGGGCCGACGGTGAGATCGGGCTCGGCCACCGGTAGCCACAGCACGTGCGCGTCGGCCTCTCCGGCGCGCAGCGCGCCGAACGGGTCGCCGCCGGTGACCTCGCAGAACTGCACGTCGCCGCCGGGGTGGCGGCTGCGGAAGGCGTCGACGAGCGGGCGCAGCACGTACCCGGCATGGCCGAACACGCCCACCCGCAGGGTCCGCGCCGCACCGGCCGCCCTCGCCCGGGCGAGCCCTTCCTGGATCAGCTCGTACGCCTGCGCCAGGTCCTCGCGCAGCCGCCGCCCGACGGGGGTGAGGGTGACGCGGCGGCTGGTGCGGTCGAACAGCGCGACGCCGAGCCGCCGTTCCTGCCTGCCGATGGCCTGGCTGACGCGCGCCTGCGAGACGCGCAGGCGTTCAGCGGTGCGGCCGAAGTGCAGTTCCTCGGCGAGCGTCAGGAAGATCTCGATGTCCCTCAGCTCCACGAATAACCCCCATGTTATGGATCGCCGCTCGAACCTTACGTTGTTCCGCCGCCCCCTCGTTCCGATGCTGGAACCCCAGCATCGGAACGAGGGGGAACCCATGAGCGACATGCGAGCCATCGCCGACCGCGTCGAGATCGAGGCGCTGCGCGGCGAGCTGACCGACGCGGTGCTGACCCGGGACTACGACCGCGTCGAATCCCTGTTCACGCCCGACGCCGCCATGCGGTGGCCGCACATCGGCAGGGAGTTCGTGGGCAGCAAGGAGATCCGCGCCGGGATCGAGTGGGGGCAGGGATTGTGGGAGTTCTTCGTACAGAACGTCCACCCCGGCGTCATCAGGATCGACGGCGACACCGCGACCGGACGCGCCTACATCCACGAGTTCGGGCGCATGCGCGACGGCGCCTCCCACGCGAACTACGCCGTCTACCACGACCGCTACCGGCGCACGCCCGACGGCTGGAAGTTCGCCGAGCGCGTCTACGAGGTCAGGTACGCCGACGACAGCCCGCTCCCGGGCTCGGCACCCACCAGGTGAACCGGACCGGACGGGTCGGCGGAGCGCCGGCCCGTCCGGTCCCGCCGCGCGCGGCTCAGTTCGACAGGGCGGCGAACGCGCCCGGCTGGTACGAGCCGCCCGGGTTGTGCACGATGACGTTCATCCGGGTGGCCGCGTTGATCAGGGAGACCAGGCAGACCAGCGCACCGACCTGGTCGTCGTCGTAGTGCTCGCGCACCGCCGCCCAGGTCTCGTCGGACACGCCGCCGTCACCGAGCCGGGTGCCCTCCTCGGCGAGCGCCAGCGCCGCCCGCTCGGCCTCGGTGAAGACCGTGCTGTGCCGCCAGGCGGCGACCAGGTTGATCCGCAGCGCGCTCTCCCCCGCGGCCGCGGCCTCCTTGGTGTGCACGTCGACGCAGTATGCGCAGCCGTTGAGCTGGGCGACGCGCAGCTCGACCAGCTCGCGCAGGGTCTTCGGCAGCGTGGACTGGTCGAGGATCGCCGAGACGCCGAAGAACCGCTTGGCCACCTTCGCCGCCGTGGGGCTGTCGAACAGGTTGAAACGAGGCTCCATGATTGTCCGTCCTCACTAGGTTTGTCGCGTACTGGACGACCACGAGATGCCGGCGCCCCGCCCCGTGTGACGGCGCGGCGATGTGACATACGCCACCAGCCCCGGATGTCACAGAACGGCGGTGACGGGCATCTCGTGTGCGACCCGGCAGTCAGCGAAACAGGCAGGAGCCGACCCGATGAACGACCCGGCAGGTGTGGACGTGGTGACCGAGGCGTTCGTCACGCATCGGAACCTGCTGTTCACCGTGGCCTACGAGCTGCTCGGCTCCGCCACCGACGCCGAGGACGTGCTGCAGGAGACCTGGCTCCGGTGGGCGGGCGTGGACGTCGAGGCCGTACGGGACCATCGTGCGTACCTGGTACGCATCGTCACCAGCCAGGCGCTCGGCCATCTGCGCAGGCTCGGCAGGCGCAAGGAGTCCTATGTCGGCCCCTGGCTGCCCGAGCCGCTGCTGACCTCGCCCGACGTGGCCGACGACGTCGAGCTCGATCTGCGGCGCCTGCTCGGCATCCTCGCGCCGGACGTCGTCCTGCTCACCGACGGCGGCGGGGTCGTACGCGCGGCGCTCGCGCCGATCGTGGGGGCGGACGAGGTGGCCCGCGTGCTCTGCCGGCTCCACTCCACGGTCTCCCTGGAGCCCGCGCAGGTGAACGGCCACCCGGCGCTGATCGCCCGGCAGGGCGGCGAGCTCGACTCCGTCCTGGCGCTGCGCGTCGACGGCTCCCTCATCACCGGCCTGTACGCCGTCCGCAACCCCGAGAAGCTGTCCCGCATGGACCGGGTGACCGCCCTGCGCCGCTGAACGCGCACAAGCCATCACCCTGCGATTACGCCGCCGTGGACGTCGCCGGCCTGGCACGATCACCTCGCGGCCGCCGCGCACACGTCCAGGGCGTCGCGGGGTCGCGCGGAGCTTCTCGCGTGACCGCCGAAGTGTTTCGAGCCGCATAAAATACGCAGGTCGTACTCGCCCGCGGAAGGCCCATCGCATGACGTCCTCGACCTCCGGAGAAGCCGAGCCCGCGCGGCGGCGGCGCCGGGTGACGAGCGAGATCAAGGAGTCGCTGCGCGCGCTGAGCATCCAGCTCTCGCTGCTCAACCATCAGGTCGGTGCGCACGCGGGTCTCAAGGACGTCGATCTGTCGTGCCTGGACATCATCAACCGGTACGGTCCGATCAGCCCCACCGCCTTGGCCCGCCGCGCGGGCCTGCACCCGGCCACCATCACCGGCATCCTCGACCGGCTGCAGCGCGGCGGCTGGGTGACCCGGGAGCGCGACCCGGAGGCGTCCGACCGGCGCGCCGTCATGGTGCGGGCGCTCAAGGAGCGCAACGCGGAGCTGTTCGAGCTGTACGGCGGCATGAGCTCGAAGATGGACGACATCTGCGACCGGTACACCGATGCCGAGCTCGACCTGCTCGCCGACTTCCTCCGCCGCACCACCGACGCCGGGCAGGACGCCACCGGCGACATCGCCCGCCGCTGAGTTCCACGGCCACCGTCGCCCGCACGCGGCTGAGGCCCGCGGCCGGACGCCGGCACGCCCGGCCTGTCAGTGGGCCGCGCGCGGTCGAGGCCCGAAGCCCACGGCGCGCTTGAGGTACTTCCAGGCCGCCGTGGTGAACCCCCTTCGCCGGAGTCTCCGCGCCCTGCCGGTCGATCTTGGCGTAGAGGGCTGAGCGCAGGCTCCTGTCGTCTCCGGTCATACCTGACGTCGCGTCACCCGCGCCTCAGGATGCGAAGACTTAGCGTATGGTGTACGGTACTTCGTACGACAACGACATGAGGAGGGGCGGCGTGTACCGACCGAGCGCTGACGAGCTGAAGAGCATCGACGACTGGTTCGCCACCTACGACGCGCTGGCCGAGCAGGGCGCGATCGAGGAGCTGGCCGATCTGGCGGTGTTCCCCATGAACGTGGTCACCGACGTGCCTGACGGTTACGCGAGCGTCAAGCAGTGGACGCGGGCCGAGTACATCGAGGCGATGAAGGAGTCGATGGGCGGCGGCACCGCGGGGCTCGATCTGCGCTCGACCCGCACCCCGCGCTTCCTCAGCCCGAACCTGGTGATCGTCGAGACCGAGGCCACGATGACGATCGACGGGCAGGAGCAGCGGATGCACTACGCCGACCTGCTCGTGCGCACCGAGGACGGGTGGGCGTTCCAGACCATGGTGCAGGGCGGCTGGGGGTACGGCTGGCCGCCGGCCAGGCGCGGCTGACCGCTCCCTGACTGCGTGCACGGCCGGCCTCCCGCCGCGCGCGACCGGGCACCTCAGGACGCCGCCCCGCCGCCGTGACGCGACGGCGGCGGGGCCGGGCGTGTACCGGGCGGGACGGCTCGACGCGGCGGCAGCCGTCCGCCGGACACGGTCGTGTGGGGCTCAGACGTCCCAGCGCTGGTTGGCGCCGCCCCAGCAGTCGTACTGCTGGATGCGGGCGCTGTTCGCCGTGGACTGGCCGGACACGTCGAGGCACTTGCCCGAGTGGCGGGCGACGATCTCCACGTAGCCGGTGCCGGACACGGGGCGGAGCTGCCACTGCTGGTTGGTGCCGGTGCCGCAGGTGTACTGGATGACGGGCGCGTTGTTCGCGGTGGAGGCGTTGTTGACGTCGAGGCACTTGCCGGAGTGCTGGGCCACGATGTTGTAGTAGCCGTTGCCGAGATCGCGCAGCTGCCACTGCTGGTTGGCGGCGCCGGTGCAGGTGTACTGGATGATCTCGGCGGCGTTCGCGGTCGACGCCTCCAGCACGTCGGCGCACTTGCCGGAGTTCTGGTTGACGATCTGAGTGGTCGGTGTGCTGCCGCCGTCGTCGACGTCGTCGCCCCAGCCGTAGCGCAGCCGGTCGGCGCCGGACTGGTTGCGGATCGTGAGGTCGAGGTTGGTGCCGCTGCCGCTCTTGGCGTACATCGAGTACCAGTCGTAGCCGATGTCGCCGGGCTTGCCGCCGAGCGCCGGCCAGTACGTGCCGCCCATGGCGTTGTCGCGCATCACCTGGGTGACGGCGCGGATGTGGCGGACGAAGTTGTCCGGGCTGTTGGGGTCGAGGTAGTTGAGCCCGTTGTTCATCGGCGCGCCGAACTCGGTGACGATCGCCCGCGAGGCGCAGCTCCCGAGCCGGGTCTGTACGTGGGAGCGCCAGCCGTCGTAGGTGTTCTCCGGATAGAAGAACGCATAGTGGTGGAACGAGAACAGCGTGCCGGCGAAGCGCGAGTCGCCGCACAGATCGCGCAGGTCCTGGCTGTAGCCGGTGCCGCCGATGAGCACCCGGCCGTGCGGGGCCGCGGAGTGCCGGCTCAGCCAGTCGGCGGCGAGGTTGCGCCACTCGGTGGAGCTGTAGCCGTGGGGCTCGTTCATCGGCTCGAAGTAGACGAGGTTGTTGGAGGCGTACTGGGAGGTGACGGTGGACCACATCGAGTGCCACGCCGTCAGGTTGGTGATGCGGCCGCCCGATGCCGCGCCGTCCTCCCAGTACGGGAGGATGACCTTCCACCCGCGCGCCGTGGCGGCGTCGATGGCGCCGCGGTAGGCGTTCCACCAGGCGGTGCCGACGGTGTGGGTGTTGATCGGCAGCCGGACCGTGTTGACGCCGAGCGTGGCCTGCATGTCGTCGTAGACCGCGTTGGCCTTGGCCTGCACGGTGGCGTAGCTGTCGGAGCTGCTGAGACCGTCGATGACGAGCGGGCCGGTGCTGAAGTTGTCGCCGAGCACCGCCCAGTTGACACCGCGGAACTGGGCGGTGGCGGCCACGGCGGGCGTCGCCCCTAAGCTCACCGTGATGATCGGCAGGAGGACCAGCGCCGCCAGCCCGGCGAGCAGCTTCCTGGCTCGGGATGTGTCCATGAGCGAACCCTTCTCGTACGCCGTCGCCCCACGGAGATCACTTCGCCTTACAGCGCCAAGTTAGCGCTAACACGGCGGCGGGAAAAGGCTCGTGAGAACCGGCACCGGCGACCCGCCGCCCCGGCCTTCCGACACGCCCCGCTCGACGTGCGGCTTCGACCCAATGGGCCCCTCCGATGCCGATGAAATTTTCACCTTGCCGAAAGTTTTAGCGGCGCGCCGTTGAACCAAGTCAAAGCCGCTTTCTCACGCCTTCGGCCGTTCTTTCCTGACCACCCCGAGTTGACATGACACAGCCCGAGAGTTGACCTTTTTGGGAGCGCTCCCACGACTTTTCATCCGGCTTGTGGAGATGACACAAGGCGGCACGGTGAGAGCCCTGCCGAGAAAGGACGCCCGCCATGGAAACACTGGTCAAAGAGCGGCAGGATCTCTTCCTGGCCCTCTACAGAATGGTGCTCGGTCTGCTGTTCGCCTGCCACGGCGCCGCCACTCTCTTCGGCGTTCCCGGCGGGCCGCAGGGCGGCGCGCCACCGGCGTTCGCGGAATGGCCGGGCTGGTACGCCGCCGTCATCGAGCTCGTCGCCGGCGGACTGGTGCTTCTCGGCGTGGCCACCCGCGTCGCCGCGGTGATCTGCTCGGGCACCATGGCCTACGCCTACTTCGTCGTCCACCAGCCGCAGGCGTTGTTCCCCATCGAGAACGGCGGCGAGAAGGCCGCCCTGTTCTGCTGGGGTTTCCTGCTGATCGCCGTACTCGGCCCGGGCCGCTGGGCGCTGTCCACCCTGCGTACTCGCCAGGAGGAGTCGCTCGCCCGCTGACGCCGCCTCACGCTGGACCCACGCCCCGTGCGATACACGGGGCGTGCGGGCGTCACCTGCCGGTGGTGCGCGCGGCCAGTTGCTTGGCGACGTCCTTGACCGGGTTCAGCACCCGCTCCTGGCTGAGGGCCGTAGTGCCGGAGTCCGGGCCGGCGGTCGTGGCCACGGTCGACAGACCGCCGAACGTCACCTGGACGACCTGACCGCCCACCCGGTAGACGAGGACCGCCTCGCGCCGGTTGACGATCTGCGTACTCGTCTTGATCTGGACGAACGCCTCCTCGCCGATGCCCGCCACCGCCACCGGCCCGCTGTCCTTCGTCAGCCGCTCGGACACCCCGGCGGGCGTGGCCGCGGCGGCCTTCTTCTTCTCCCGGAACTCGACACGGGCCGCGGCGGCTCCCTTCTTCATGGTCGTGACCTGGACCCGCAGGTCCACCATGTCGTACGCGGTCTCGCCGCTGCCGTCGGGCTCGAAGGTGCTGCTCCAGCTGCACACCGCCCAGCGCTCGTCGGAGTACTCGTTGTTGCGGGCGCTCGTCCTGGCCTTACCGACGTACTTGCGCACGGTCTCCGCCGGGAGCGCCTTGCACACGTCCTGCCCCCTGGAAGCGGCGGTGATCCGGCCGGCCTCGCCGCTGTCGTCGTCCCTCCGGGTGCCGCCCTTCAGCAGCGCGGCGGCGAACGCCTTCGCCGCCTGCTGCGCGGAGCTCATCACCTGCGACTCGGGAAGCCGCCGGTAGCCGCCGTTCAGGCCGGGCAGGCTGTCGTACCCGCTGTAGCGGAGGATCACCAGAGCGCCGGAGAGCTCGAAGGTCACCTCGGCGTCCACGCTCTTCGTGGGCGTGCCGGTGTCCACGGTCGTGAACGCGTACGACGACTCACCCAGGCCGGGAACGCTGGTCAGCCTGCCGAACCTGGTCCCCGGAGGCGGGTCCGCCAGCATCTCCTGGGTGTCCTGCTTCTTGATGCCGAAGTGCCGCTGCGCGTTGAAACCGCCCTGGGCCTTGTCGTAGGTGAGCAGGCTCACCTCGAGGTGGCGCTTGTGATCGATCCTGCCGCTCGGCTGCTCGCCCGAGTTCCACTCGCAGGTGCTCTCGGCGGACGACAGCGTGGAGGTGTCGTCGGCGGGGTTCTCCTCCGCGTTCGGCACCAGCTTCTTCAGCAGAGCGGCGGGGAAGATCGAGCAGAGGTCCTCGCCTTTGTAGGAGGCCAGCCGGACGGCCGCTCGCTCCTTCTCCGGCTCGTTCTCCTCCGGCGCCGTCGCCCCCGTACGCGCGCCGTCGTCGCCGCCGCGCCCCGGCTGGGGCGGCAACGCGCAGGCGGTGGCGCCACCGCCACCGGCCAGGACGAGAGCGAGGATCGACGCGAGCAACGGTTTGTGGGGCGAATACGACATGGCCGCCGATCGTACGAACCCACGTTGGTGCGAAGTTGGTGCGCTTCCGCCTGGACGGCTACTGCGGCGGGTAGCCGGCGGCGCGGAACAGGCGGTCGCGGGATGCCGCCGCCTGCTCGAACACCGTCTCACCACCCTTCAGCACACCGCCCTCCTTCAGGACCCGGCCGCCGACGAGCACGGTGTCCACATTGCCCGCGTGACCGCCCGCGACGATCGCGGCCGCGACGTCGGTGGCGGGCAGCAGGTTCGCGTGGTCGAGCCTGATCATGATCAGGTCGGCCTGTTTGCCGGGCGTCAGGCTCCCCGTACGGTGGTCGATCCCGCAGGCCCGCGCGCCCTCGATGGTGGCGAACGAGATCAGGTCCGCGGAGCCGAAGGTGGGCAGGCCGGGGGCGCGGTCCATCGGGCCGGCCGCCCCGGCGATGACGAGCTGCTGGTAGGCGAGCGCCGCCCGCATGACGCCGAACATGTCGCCACTGACGATGGTCTCGGTGTCGACGCTCAGGCTCGGGCGTACGCCCGCGGCGAGCAGCCGGTTGGTCGCCGGCTGGCCGAGCCCCGGCATGAAGACCTCCAGCGCGGAGGCCACGGACGCGGTGGCGCCGTGATCGGCGAGCATCCGCAGCTCCTCGTCGGTCGAGGTGCAGCAGTGGATGAACGTCATGTCGGAGCCGAGCAGCCCCGCCTCGGCCAGCTTGCGGATGGCCTGCTGCTTGGCGCCCCATTCGCCGAGACCCACGTGCATGCTGATGCGGAGCCCGAGCTCCCTGGCGAGCCGGATGTCGTGCTCGGCCACCTCGAACGTGGACAGTTCGGGGCCGCGGAGCATCGCGTTGAGCGTGACGCGGGCGGTGTCGTCGGCGAGCACCTCGGCGCGTACGCGCCTGATGTCCTCAGGGTGCGTCCTCGCGCTGCCGAACTGCCACTCCTCGGCCTCCGTTGACGGCCAGCCGTGGTCGAAGACGGCGCGGATGCCCGAGTCCCAGTGCGCGTTGATGGCGGCGTCGGTGTGCTCGGAGCTGTTGCTGATGTGCGACTCGTCGCGCACCGTGGTGACGCCGGCGTCGATGGAGAGCAGGTCGGCGGCGAGGTTGCCGATGTAGACGTCCTCGGGCTCGAAGTACTGGCCGAGGCCGATCTGGATGGCGTTGCGGTACTCCTGGTAGGTCCAGGACGGGCCCAGGCTGCGCAGCGCTCCCTGCCAGTTGTGGCGGTGGGTGTCGATGAAGCCGGGGAGCACGGCGCTGCCGGAGCCGTCGATCACGCGGGCGCGGTCGTCCTGGAGGTCGCGGCCGATCGCCTGGATCGTTCCATCGGCGATGAGGACGTCCCCGACGAGGTCGCCGAGCTTTTCGTCCTGCGTCATCAGGTACGCGCCCTTGATCAGGATGCGTTCGTACGACATGGTTCTTCCTTCTCGTGGTTCAGGAGGTCTTGGCGGCCGGCGTGCGGCGGGCGGCGATCGAGACGGCCGCGAAGGTGAGGAGCGCGCCGGCGACGGTGAACGCGCCCGGCGCGTGATCACCGGACGGCAGCACGGCGTCCAGGACGATCGAGCCCGCGAGCTGCCCGGCGATCGATGCCATACCCAGCAGGAGCACGCCGATTCTGCGGACGAGCACGGCGGCGGTGCCGATGAACACCACCCCGCACAGGCCGCCGAGATACATCCACCACGCGGTGGGCTGCGCGGGGCCGGATGGTCCGCCGGCCAGGGTCTTGGCGGTCAGGGCGAGGCCGAGGAAGATCGACCCGACGGCGAAGTTCACCCAGGTGGCGGCGAGCGGCGAGGCGACCGCCGCCCCGGTGGCGCCGTTCATGGCCTGCTGCAACCCCAGCAGGAGACCGCCGAACACGGCGAGCAGCGCGGGGAACAGCACCGTGGCCGCCGACGGCACGCCGGAGAGCCCCGGCAGGGCGGAGACCACCGCGGCCACCAGCGTGAGGAGCGCGCCCGCCAGGCGATGGACGCTGGGCCGCTGCTTGACGCCGCCGCCGACGCCCCGGCGCGTCGACGATCAGCCCGCCGATGGTCTGTCCCGCGATGGCCGACACGGTGAACACCGCGATCCCCGTGACGAGCGCCACCGTGGACTGCGCCAGCGCGAACGTCCCGCCCAGCACGCCCGCCAGCAGGTAGCGGCGGGGCAGGCCGCGCTCGCGCGTGGCGGCGGGCACGTCCTTGAGCGCCCGGCGCAGCCCCGGCAGGAAGAGTGCGAGCACGCTCATGATGATCAGGCCGCCGGTGAAGCTGATGGCCGCGGCGGCGATCCCGTCGCCGAGCCGGTGGCTCAGCTCGGCGTTCAGGCGGGACTGCACCGGTACGACGGTGCCCGCCGCGACGGCCGCGACCACGGCCAGGACGCGCGAGCGGGACGGTGACCGGGCGGGCGCCCGGCGAGACATGGTGGTCGAGGTCATGGAGCCTCCCCTGGGTCGGTGTGCGTCAGGAGGCGGCGGCGAGCGCGCCCGCGGCGATGTCGTCGAGGATCGACGGACGCTCCGGGGCCCAGCCGAGGATCCGCCGCGCGGCCTCCCCGCCGGCCTGCTGGTCGAGCAGCAGGGCCTCGCCGAGCAGCCCGAGGCGTTCCAGCGTCTGGACCACCGTCTCAGGGGCGACCCGGCCGTCCAGGCCGATCGTCCGGCTCACGGCCTCGGTGATCTCGCGGACGGTGGGGTTCACGCCGCTCGCGCCGATGAAGTACGAGCCCGCGGGTGCGCCTTCCAGCGCCCGTACGTAGAGGTCGGCGAGGTCGTCGACGTGCACCGTGGCCCAGTGCTGGTCGCCGTGGCCGATCATGGTGAGGGCCGGTGCGTCCCCCTCGGTGCGCGGCCCGGCGGCGACCAGGTTCACCAGCCCGCCGCCGTGGCCGTAGACCAGGGCGGGGGCGATCACGACGCCGCGCACGCCCGGCGCGGCGAGCACGCGTTCCCCGATCGGCACCCGCCAGGCGGTCAGGCGCGGCGGGTTCATCGGGCTCGACTCGGTGATCGCGGCGCCGCTGCCGTGCACCCACGCCCCCGTGGTGTGGACGTACGGCCGGTCGCTGCCCTCGAGCGCGGCGAGGATGCTCGTCGCCGCCGAGTCGTCGATCCGCGCGCTGGATCCGTCGGCGGGGAGCGCCGTGTGGATGACGCCGTCGGCGGCGTCGGCGAACCGTCGCACGGAGGGGCCGTCGGCCAGGTCGCCGATGACGGGCTCCGCTCCCCTGTCTCTTACGATCTCCGCCTTGTCCGGGTCGCGGACCAGTGCGGTGACCTGGTGCCCCGCAGTTACCAGCCTGTGGAGGACCGCCGCGCCGACGTAGCCGGTGCCGCCGGTGAGAAATACGCGCATGAGTCGTCCTTCGTCGCGATGTCGTGGATGGCGGCCTGCATGTCGAGAGCCGCATGCCCACTCTCACCGACGCTGACCTATCGCGTCCAACGAAGAGTTCCGATGCCGTTATCGTGTGCTTCGATAGATGAGGGAGGGCGGCATGGACGAGCGCAGGCTGGAGTACTTCATCGCGGTGGCCGAGGAGATGAACTTCACCCGCGCCGCCCAGCGCCTCCAGGTCACGCAGTCGACGCTGTCGGCGGGCATCAAGGCACTGGAGAGCGAGCTGCGCGTCGAGCTGGTGTCGCGTTCGACCCGATCGGTGCATCTCACCGAGGCGGGGTCGGCGTTCCTGCCCGAGGCCAGGGCCGCGCTGGAGGCCCTCGACCGGGCGCGCGCCGCCGTCGAGCCGGTCTCGTCCGGCCTGCGCGGCAGCCTCACCGTCGGCATGCTGACCAGCATGACCATCGTGGACGTGCCCGCGCTGGCCGGCGACTTCCACCGCAGGCACCCGGGCGTGCTGCTGCGCATCTCCATGTCGCAGCGCGGAACGGCGGGGCTGGCCGAGCACATCAAGGAGGGCCGCATGGACGTGGCCTTCGTCGGCACGCACCTGCGCGACGAGCACCTGCACGTCGTACCGATCAAGAGGTACGACCTGCGGCTCCTCGTCCCCGAGGACCACCCGCTGGCGCGGCGCGAGGCGGTGAGCCTGGCCGACGTCGCGGGCGAGCCGTTCATCGACATGCCGCTGGGGTTCGGCCAGCGGCACCGGGTGGACGAGGCGTTCGCCCGCTCGGCGCTCACCCGGCAGGTGCGGGTCGAGGTCTCCGACATCACCACGATCCCCCAGTACGTCGCCCACGGCCTCGGCGTGGCGCTCCTGCCCGAGGCGCTCGGCGTACCGCCGGGCGTGCGGGCGCTGCGCCTGGACGGGAAGCGGCTGTCCTGGACGCTCTGTGCGATCCGCTCGGCCCGGCACAAGCCGACGCGGGCGCTGCACGCGTTCCTCGACCTGCTCCCCCAGCACATCCACCACGAGCGCGCCTTCTGAACGCCGGCAGGCCCCAGCGGCGGTGCGAGGTCAGCCCGCGGGTGCTTCGATGATGACCGTGTGGCTGGCCTCCGCCGGTCCCGTGCGCGAGTCGCCGGGCCATCGCAGCGTGTAGGTGTACTCGCCGGGCTCCGGGCTGTCTCTGAAGGTGAACGTGCCGATGCCGCCCTGGTAGATGTTGCCGGTGACGGTCTGGCCGTCGCTCTTGCGGGTGCGTTCCATCGATATCCAGACGTTCTCCGGCCGGTCGGTGCCCACGGCTTCCAGCGATCCCCAGAGCAGCAGCGTTGTGCCGGCGACCGCGGTGGCCGGTCCGTTCAGCGTGAGCACGGCCTGGTATCTGACCATCATGGTGACCGACGCCTTGCTCCACCGGCGCTTGCCGTCTCCGTCCCACAGCACGGTGTAGGTGGTCTGACCGCCGGCCGGGGGTGTGTCGGTGATCGTGTAGGTGCCGTCCTCGGCGGTGGTCACGCCGGGCAGGGTCTCGGTGGTGCCGTCGCCGGCCGTGCGGGTCACGATGAGGGGCTGCGCGCCCGGGGCCGTGCCGTCGGGGAAGGTCAGCCGTCCTGTCATGGTGAACGGGACGTGCACCGTCGCGCCGGGCTCCGCCGTCAGCGTCAGGGAACTCTCCGGCAGGGTCACGTCGTGCAGCCGCCACAGGTAGATGCGCTCGTCCGCCTGCACCAGGCTGTAGATGTCACGGCCGGCGTAGGCGCTGCTTCCGCGTGCCACTTCGCCCTTGGGAGGGTTCGCGGTGAAGAGTTCGGCGCCCGACGCCCTGTCGTACACCGTCATCCCGAAGCCCAGTGTGCGCCCGCCCGCGATGTAGGCGCCGTCCGGGCTGATCGCGACGGACCGGGGGTAGCCCTCGGCCTCGGGTCCCTTCTGGTAGTCGCGCACCTTGGTCAAGGTGACGGCGTCCCACATGCTGAAGGCATCAGGAAGCGTGAACGCCGAGATGATGTACGAGCCGTCCGGAGTGACCGCGACGTCATCCAAGCCGTGATGATCGTGGGCGTGTCCGTCGATCTCGCCGCGCAGGACGGGAGCGGCGCCGCTCACGTCGTAGACGAACAAGTCGGCAGGGCTCAGCGTTTCGCCCAGGACCAGCGTGTCGCCGGCCGCCGCGATGAGCGGACCCGCCTTCAGCAGCGAGGTGTCGACGTTCACCGGCTCGGACTCCGGTGTGGAGAGGTCGAGGCCCAGCACGCCCCTCTCGCCGCAGGAATAGGCGACCCACAGGCGGTCGCCGGTGAGCGCCAGATCGTAAGGGCAGCCGTAGTCGCTGAGGTTGATGCGCCGCGCGATCTCCCGCGTGGCGATGTCGATCTCGGCCACCTCTCCGGAGCCGGACAGCGCCGCGTACACGCGGGTGCCGTCAGCTGTCGCGATCAGTCCGTGGGCGCCGGAAACATCGGTGATCGTTTCCTCGACCTCGCCCTTCCTGTCGGTGAAGACGATGCGATCGTCGAGGGACACGACGACCTTGTCACCCGCGACGACGATGTCGTTGCGGTTCGAGGGGACGGGCCCGAGGTCGGTCAAGGTATCGTCGGCCGCGGCCGTGGGCGCCACGGCGACGACCAGGCCGGCGGCCAGAGCCAGAACTCCACCGATCACGGACGATCGTGACGCGATGGACCTGCGCCGGACAGAGGATAAGAAGCGCACGCACACCTCCGCTTCTCGTGAAGACGAAACCCCACGATCAAGCCAGACGGAGATATGCGCGTCAAGATCGACATCAGTGAAGCCGGTCCTACGTCTGGTGACAGTGCCGCCATCACAACAGGTCAGCATGTGCGCGATCACCGAAAGAGCAACGGCGCGGAAAGCGCGACCACGCGAAATGATCCGCCGTCATTAGGATCGAAGTGATGATCTCCGTTAAGCCACCAGAGAGGCGGCGAACACCTCCGGCGCGGCAAAGGACCATCTCAGGCGAGGACGGGAAACCCATGGACGTCACGGTCATCGCGGAAGGCTCCGATCGAGGAGATTTACTCCGTTCCCTGCGAGACTGGCTGAGCGATGCTCCCGAGTTACGCGGGCGGATCGACGGCGTGGAACGGCCGCCGGAGCCCGGCACCCTGGGTCCGCTGCTGGAGGCGCTGTCGGTGGCGCTCGGGCCGGCCGGGGCGGTGACCGCGTTCGTGACCGGGCTCGTCGCCTGGCTGCGCACCCGCCGTGGTGAGGTGAGCATCAAGGTGACGCTCCCCGACGGCACCTCGCTGGAGCTGACCGCGAAACGCGTCGCCGGTCTCGACAGCACCGCGCTGCAGCAGCAGGTGACCGACGTCGCCGCCCTGCTCAAGCAGCATCAGCGGAACGCCGACGAGCCCGAGCCACGCGCGCTGCCGTGACCGACCTGTCGGGCCCCGGCGTACGGGTGCTGCTGATCGCCACGGCGCATCACGAGAACCCGGGGCTGCCGTCGGTGAAGGCGGTCGCCACCTCCTCCGAGGACCTCGGCAAGGTCCTGACGGAGCGCTGCGGCGTACGGCCCGACCGCCTGCGCACGCTGCTCGATCCGCCCGACGCGCGGACCATGGCACGGGCCGTCGCCGAGGAGGCGCAGCGCGCGGAAACGGTGCTGCTCGTCTACTTCATCGGGCACGGCCTCATCGGCCCGGACGGAGAGCTGTACCTGGCGGCGTCCAGCACCGACCGGCTGACTCCCGGGATGGCCGAGCACCAGGCTCTGTCGTTCTCCTCGCTGCGGCAGGCCCTGGAGGCGAGCCGGGCGTCGTCCGTCGTCGTCGTCCTCGACTGCTGTTTCTCCGGGCGAGCGTCCTTGGGAGGGGGCGCGGCCCTTCCCATGACGCCCGCGCACGGCATGTACCTCATGAGCTCGGCCGAGCAGCTCGCCCTCGCTCCCCCGGATGCGAAGCACACCGCGTTCACCGGCGCGCTCATCGACCTGCTGACGAACGGCGACCCGCGCGGGGTCCAGCCGCTGACCCTGGACGCCGTGTTCGACGGAGTGTTCCGTGCCATGAGCGAGCGGCAGGGGCCGCTGCCACGGCGTCAGGCCGGGGACCGCTCGGGGCACCTCGTCATCGCGCCGAACCCGGCGGTGCCCGCGAGGCCGGAGGTCCAGGAGGAGCCGGAGCCCGCGCCGGGCCGCTGCCCGTACCTCGGTCTCGACGCGTACGGTGTGGACGACGCCGGCGTGTTCTTCGGGCGCGACCGCATGACGGAGCGGTTGTTCGCCGCGCTCGCGGAGGCGGCCGAGCCGGGTCCGCTGATCTTGGTGGGCCCGTCGGGTTCGGGGAAGACGTCACTCCTCGATGCCGGTCTCACGGCGAGTCTGCGCGAACGGGGCTTATCGGGCACCACCTCTTGGCTTCCGCTGCGCCTCACTCCCGGCGGTGACCCGCTGCGGCGGCTGGCGGCCGCGTTCGGGACCGGCCCTGAGGACGCCGACGCTCTGCGCGACAGCCCCGATCACGCCGTCGAGCTGGCGGAACGGCTGCTGGCGGGGCGGCCCGAGCAGCGGCTGATCGTGCTGGTCGACCAGTTGGAAGAGCTGTTCACCCTCTGCCGGGTGCCGTCGGAGCGGGCCGCGTTCCTGCGGGCGGTCACCGCCCTGGCGTCGAGGGCGCCGGTGGTGCTCGCGCTCCGGGCCGACTTCTACGGCCGGGCCGCCGCCCATCCCGAACTGCTCACCGCCCTGCGCGACAGGCAGGTGCTGATCGAGCCGATGACCCCGGACGAGCTCCGTTCCGCCATCGAAGGGCCCGCGGCGGCCGCGGGGCTGATCCTCGACGACGGTCTCGCCGACATCATCCTGCACGAGTTCGGAGCGACCGCCGACCGGCAGCCGACCGCAGGGGCGCTGCCCCTGCTGTCCCACGTGCTGTGGGCGACCTGGCTGCGCCGGGTCGGATCGCGGCTCACCGTCGCCCAGTACCGCGCCACCGGCGGCATCGCGGAGGCGATCAAGACCACGGCCGAGAAGGCGTACGAGGAGCTCGACCAGCAGGCGAAGGAGGCCGCGCGGCTCATGCTGCCCCGGCTGGTGCGCGTCGGCGAGGACTCCGCCGACACCGCCCAGCCCGTCGACCGCTCCACGCTGCTGCAGGGCCTGCCCGACCGCGCGGCCGGGCAGCGGGCGCTGGAGGCGTTCATCGAGGCTCGCCTGCTGACGCTCGACCACGACTCCGCCCGCATCAGCCATGAGGCGCTGCTGCGCGCCTGGCCACGGCTGGCGGAGTGGGTGGACGCCGACCGAGAGTGGCTGCGTGCCCGGCAGCAGCTCGCCGCCGACGCGCGGGCATGGGAGCAGGCCGGGCGGGAGCCGTCGCTGCTGTATCGGGGCAGCAGGCTGGCCGCCGTCCGGGCGCGTGCCGAGTCCTCGTCGGCGAGCGCGCTCGAACCCGATCCCGTGATCGCCGAGTTCGTCGCGGCGTCCTGGCGGCAGGAGCGGCGGAGCGTGCGGCGGGCCCGGATCGTGATGGCGTCCCTGCTGGTCCTGGTCGTGCTCGCGGCGTCCGGCGGGGTCGGCTCCTTCGTCTTCCAGCGGCGGGCGGAGCAGGCGTCAGAACGCGACCTCGCCAGGTACCTCGCGGCCGAGGCCGAGAGCCTGCGCGAGGAACAACCCGGCCTGGCGAAGCAGCTCAGCCTGATGGCGTACCGGATGAACAAGGAGGCGGGGCGCGGCGCGCTGCTCAACAGCAGGCGCACACCCGGTGTGATCAACGAGGACGAGCCGGCCTACGACCTCGCCTTCAGCGGCGACGGGCGCGTCCTCGCCATCTCGGCCGGCAGGGCCGTCGAGCTGCGGTTCGAAGGTGGTTCCGGCCGGGTCGAGCCGCAGGACGTCGACCTGATCGGCCCCGTCGTGCTCAGCCGGGACGGCCGGACGCTCGCCATGGTCACGTACGGGCCGCAGACGAGGATCCGGCTGTGGGACGTCGCCGATCCCCGCCGTCCCCGGCAGGTCTCCGCATCCGACCTGGACCAGGCCGCCTACTCGCTCGCGCTCACCCCGGACGGCGGGATCCTTTACGCCGGTACGCAGGCGGGCGAGATCCGGGTCTGGGACGTCGCCGACCGCGCCAGGCCCCAACCGTTGCCGCCGCTCAAGGCGCATTCCTCGCGGGTGGACTCCCTGGCCGCGTCCACCGAACGCGACCTGCTCGCCAGCATGAGCGTGGACGGCCGCATCCAGATCTGGACGGCGGCAGGCTCCGGACGGCCCGACCGGGTCGCGGTGCTCGAAGGCGCGAAGTACCGCCACGACACCAGGACGAACCCTCAGCCACTGCACCGGGTGGCCTTCGATCCCCATGGGCGGCTGCTCGCGGCAGCGGTGGCGGGGAGCACCTACGACAAGCTCCGGCTATGGCGGCTGGACGAGCCGGGCCGCCCCAGGCGCGTGGGCCCGGAAGAGAAAGGGCCGGCAGGCGACCGGCCGTTGCCCGGCTGTCACGACAGCGTGGATTCCGTGGCGTTCAACCCGGCGCACCAGTATTTCGTCGGGACCTGCGGCCGCTCCTGGCACGTCCAGTTCTACACGAGGACCGATGAACCCGCATCGATCAAGACCGGTGCCTCGGGAGAGGGCGCCGCGGCAACGGAACGCGAGGCGGGCATGGTCCTGTTCGACCCCGCTCATCCTCGCAGAATGTTGCAGGCCACGAACCGTGGGGTTCGCGTCTGGGACATCGACAACTACGGCCAGCTCGGCGCCGAATCGGTCATCCCGATAGAGCCCGGAGGCGGAGCTCACTTCGATCACCGCCGGGCGGGGGACAAGGAGCTGCTCGCCCTTGAAGGGAGTACGGGGAATTTCCTCATCGACGTGACGTCCACGCGAGAGAGCGAGGTCCTGGCCGCGACCCGCTCCCCCGGCCTGCTCTACGGCGCCGGCATCGCCCTCAGCCCCGACGGACGTCTGCTCGCCGACGTGGAGATGTTCGAGAAGGTGAACAAGAAAGGCGAGAAAGCAGATTACGTGGGTCTGCGGCTGCGCACGGCCGCCAAAGACGCGCCTTTGCTGGCCACCATCGAAGAGCTGGACAACGGTGTGCAGGGGATCGCCTTCAGCCCCACCCGGCCCATCCTTGCGCTCTCCGATCTCAGCGGCTTCGTCAAGGGGAACCGCAAACCGCCGGTCGTACGGATCTACGACATCGCCGACCCCAGGCATCCGCGGGAGATCAGCCAGATCAAGGCGATCACCAGTCAGTTCGCCTTCTCGCCGGACGGTGAAACCCTCGTCCTCGTCGACGCACCCCGCACGGATCCCGCTCAGCCACAGGCCAACGACAGCGATCTGTTGCAGGGGTGGGATGTCACGGACCCAGCGCGGCCCGAGAAGGTGTGGGAACGGAACGTTCAGGGCGGGATAGGTTCTGCGCGGATCGCGTTCCGGCCGGATGGCAGGCTCCTCGCCGTCTACGACCCCGCCGGGACACTGACCCTGTGGCGTATCGCGAACCCCCGGTCCCCCGAAGCGGTGACCCGCCTCACGCTGGGCAACGACGGCGGTCCCCTCGGCTTCAGCCCCGACGGGACCCTTCTCGCCCTGGTCGCGGACCACGGCGGAACCGGCAAGGAGCGCATCGAGATCTGGGAGGTGAGCGACACGGGCTCTCCCAAGCTGCAGTCTTACCTGCCCAGCGAGTCGTCGAAATCGATCTCGGCACTCGCCTTCAGCCCGGATGGGCGCTTCCTCAACACCGTGCGAAGCGGTGCGGGTGTCGACACCTGGGACATGAGGCCGGAGAGCGTGCTCAGAGACATCTGCGCGGCGGTCGGCGACCCCATCACCCCCGAGCAGTGGCGGCGATACCTCCCTGACCGGCCGTATGAGCCTCCGTGCGGCCAGAAGGTCACCGTTCGATGAAGTGAACGATATGTTCAGCCGCAGCCTGTGGTTCGTTATAGTGAACGTATGATTCACCCAATAGGGACGGACACCGAACAGGTCAGCGTCTACCTCGACGACACCTACCTGGCAGAGATCGACACGCGGGTGATCGCGACCGGCAAGCGGGACGGCACGTCGTGGGCGGCCGTCGAGCAGTGCCCGTTCCACCCGCAGGGCGGCGGGCAGCCCGCCGATCGGGGCTGGCTGGACGACGAGGAGATCGTCCCGGTACGTGACCACGAGTCGGGCCTGGTGGTGGCGATGGCGCCGGAGGGCGGCAGCCTGCCGCCGTTCACCGAGGGGCAGCCCGTACGGGCGCGGATCGACCTGCGGACCCGGATGCTGCATGCCGCGCTGCACACGGCGGGACACCTGGTCGAGGCGATGGGCCAGCGGCAGGGATGGGAGAAGGTGGGCAACAACCACTTCCCCGGTCAGGCGCGGATCGAGTTCCTGATGCCGGAGGCGGAGACGCGGCTGGCCGATCCGCAGGGCCGGGAGGAGGTGACCGCCACCCTGCAGGCCGCGGTGGTGGAGGCGATCAAGGATGATCTGCCAGTTTTCGCGCGGAACGACGGCGAGCGGCGGCGCATGGTGCACATCGACGACCTGCACGCGGTGCCGTGCGGCGGCACCCACGTGCGCAGCCTCGCCGACCTGGCCGAGGTGACCGTGACGGGGCTGAAGGTCAAGAAGGGCCGCATCCGCGTCTCCTACACCGCCGCCCACAGGAGCGCCTGATGACCGCCACCGGCCGGCAGCCGGTCAGCAGCACCGCGGCCGCGATCGGCGCGAAGATCCGCCTGCGCCGCCAGCAGCGCGGCATGAGCGCGGCGGAGACGGCGCGGCGCGCCGGGCTGAGCAAGGCCACCTTGTCGCAGCTGGAGGCGGGCAAGGGCAACCCGACCATCGACACCCTGGACGCGATCGCCATCGCGCTGGGCATCCCGCTCGCCGACCTGCTGGCCCGCGAGGCCGACACCGGCCCGGTCTACCGGCCGGGCACGCCCGCCGCGCCGGGTGAGGTCTCACGCGAGCTGCTGCGCCGCATCAGCAGCGGCAACAGCCTGGAGATCTGGCGTCTGCGGGTGCCGCCCGAGACGGAGCTGGCCGGGGTGCCGCATGCGACCGGCACGATCGAGCACCTGCTGGTCTCCTCCGGGCGGGTGACGGCCGGACCCGTCGATGCCCCGCAGGAATTGAACCCCGGCGATATGCTCGCCTTCGCCGGCGACGCCCCGCATTTCTACCGCACCGACACCGAACCCGTGGACATCACCGTCGTCCTGGCCTCTCCTATCAACCCTTGAAAACCACCGATATAAGGAAAGGCGCATTCCGCGCACGGTCGAACACGCAAGTCGAGGCCGCCGAGGGTGGAGCGCGTTCAGGCGAGGGTCTCGGCGTCGAGGCGGCCCTCGCCGCGGCCGGGGATGGTGGCGTCGCACATGAGGATGGCGGCGCCGCCGATGTGGTGCGCCTCGTTGATGGGCCGGTCCCTGGCGGCCGTGGAAGCGCTGGCCGGCTCTGGAACTGGCGAGCACGATCCGCCATGACGGCAACGGCGGCGTCCGGCCTGGACGCGGCGTCGCAGGTGCCGTCCATCGTCCAGTCGGGCGCGGGCCCGCAGGCGAACATCGGCACGTGAGCCGCGCGGCGGCAGGGTGACGATGTCCGCAGCCATCACCCGGCCCGCTGCCGAGGACGGCCGGGTGATGGCGCGCTGGACCCCCACCACCCGGCCTGGTGTCCCGGGTGCTGGACCACCACCCCCGGTCTGCTGTCCGGGGCGCTGGACCGCCACCCCCGGTCTGCTGTCCGGGGCGCTGGACCGCCACCCCCGGCCGCCCGCATGGGGACAACAGACTCAATGCGGCATGGGCCCGAGATCGATGCGATGGACCTGCGCCGCCGACTCGATCACCAGTGCCCGCTCCTCCTGCCGCCAGGTCACGGGCCGCCCGTCGCCGAGCGCGCGCACCCCGGTGATCTCCCGGTCGAGCAGCCCGGACGCCCGCCCGAGCCGCCGCAGCACCACCGGTCCCCGAACCGGCTCGGCGAGCGCGATGGCGTAGAGGGACGTGCCGGTGGCGGTGTAACGGATGTCCTCGGCGGTCATCGCGCCGCCCTCGTTGAAGCCCTGGGCCCTGAGCGCGGGCGGGTCGTCCGCCGACGGTCCCTCGCCGAACACCTTCCAGGGGACGGTGTCGAAGATCGCTTCACCGTTGACCGCGAGCCAGTCGCCGATGCCGGCCAGGATCGCCCGCTCGTCGTCGTCGATCTCGCCATCGCCGGTGATCGGGACGCTGAGCAGGAGGTTGCCGTTCTTGCTGACCACGTCGGCGAGCATGCCGATCACCTGCGCCGCGCTCTTGTAGCCGTGCTCGGCGAGCCTGCGCTCGTCGTAGTGCCACGAGCCCAGGCAGGTGCAGGTCTGCCAGGGCTCCGGTTCGATGCGGTCGCTCGCGCCGCGCTCGACGTCCCAGGTGAGGGCGCGCCGCTGCCGCTCGTCGAGGATCTTGCCGCAGACGACCATGTCCTCGCTGAGGTTGTACAGCTCGGCCGCGATCTCCAGCCCGACCGGGCCGCACTGGTGCAGCGGCAGCACGGTGTCGTCGAAGTACACCAGATCCGGCCGGTACTTTCCGGCCAGCTGCAGGGTCCTGGCCTTGAAGTTCGCCTGGTAGGCGGCGTCCGGCCAGTGCTCGGGGTCGGGCCAGTCCCAGGTGCGGTTGACCGTCTCCGGCTGGTCGAAGCCGGGGACCGGCCGGTGGTTCTGGGCGTACAGCTCCTGCGGGTCGAGCCCTTCCCACCAGGTGCCCGCGCCGTCCGCCTTGGTCAGCCGCCCGTCGTACGGCACGCCCGCCAGCGGCCCGTCGGGATCGGCGCCCTGGCTCGGCTCGTACCACGACCAGGCGTGCGCCGCGTGCACGCTCACCCCGAACCGCAGCCCCTGCCCGCGCGCAGCGGCGGCCCACTCCCCCACGATGTCGCGGCGCGGGCCCACCCGCACCGAGTTCCACGCGTGGTGCGGGCTGTCCCATAGGTCGAGGTTGTCGTGGTGGTTGGCCATGGCCACGAAGTAGCGGGCACCCGTACGCGCGTACAGGCCGAGCAGTTCCTCAGGATCCCAGCGAGCCGCCTTCCACTCGTTAATGACGTCTTTGAACCCGAACTGCGACGGATGCCCGTACCGCTCCAGGTGGAACCGGTAGGCGTCGGTGCCCGGGAGGTACATGTTCCGGGCGTACCAATCCCCGAACCCCGGCTGACACTGCGGCCCCCAATGTCCCCAGAGCCCGAACTTGGCCTTCGGGAACCACTCCGGCGTCTCCCGCTCCTCCAACGACTCCCACGACGGTGTGAACTGCACGACTCTCCTCACTCTTCGCCGGCTGTCACAAGGATGGTGCACGAACCCGGAACGCCACCGCCCAGGCCCGCCTGCGTCGCACATCGCACAGGCGTTCCGCGCGGCCGAGGCCGGCTGGAATTCCTATCGGGACGGGTCCCGGCCGGCGCGTGGATACTGACCTCATGTGGTGGCGACGTCGCAAACGGTCCCCGTACGAGCCCGGCGTCCGCGCGTACGGCGCGTGGCGCGTCTACGCCGACTCCGTCGAGGGCAGCGACCACATCGTGGACAGGAAGGACAACGGTCACGTCTACGAGGTGTCCTGGGTCAAGACGGAGGCCATCGCACTGGAGTACCTGCGCCGCCGGGACGTCCGCCGAGAGGGCCACTACGTGATCGTGGAGACGCCGCACCGCGACCTCGGCCGCGACATGATCATGATTTTCGACGAGGCCGACGGCTCCTTGATCGAGATACCCGAGCGCACGCCGCTTCCGCAGCCGACGCCGTCGCCGACCCACTGCGCCCGCTGCGGCTACCCGGTCCTGCCCGTCACCGATGTGACGCCCTCCTCCTGCGGCGACCCGGACTGCGGCCACCCCTGGCACACGGCGGACTTCGCGTGGAGTGCCGACCGGGTGATCCTTGCCGGAGCGGGGTACCGGTGCACGCAGTGCCGGAGCGCCGCTTGCCGGGCCTGCTACGAGGCCACGGGCAGCGAACAGACGACGATCACGCACGGCTTTCTGTGGGATCCGGACGACGAGCAGCCACATCCGTCAGACGAGATCCTGATGCGCCTGTGCTGGATCTGCGGGAGTCCCGTCACGATTCTCGACGAGTGATCGGCCTCGCCGCTCACCGGCGGCCACCGGGCGGCTCGCAGCGGACGGAGGGCGTGGCCGCCGCCGTCACACCGTCGGTCGCGCTTCAGGCTCCTGCGCGCCGCTACCAGGTTGCGGGCGCAGGCCGTCCATCATGACCGTGACGAAGCCGGCGGCGAGCTCCGGGGAGCTCTCGCTGGAGCGGGCGATGGCGTAGGTCGCCTCGCCCAGCAGCACGGTGGTGACGGCGGGGTGGATGTCGGTCCTGATCGCGCCGGCGTCGCGCGCCCGCGCGAGCATGGCGTGCAGGGCGTCGCGGAGCTCGGTGCGCAGCGTGGCGGTCAAGGGGAGCTGCAGGCCCTCGAGCTGCCCGCTCATGACCCGGTGGGCGGCCTGGAAGTCGATCAGTTCGAGCAGGAACGCGCGCAGCGCCGCGCCCGGGTCGTCCTCGGTCAGTGCCTCGCGGGCGCGCTGGACGAGCGGTTCGAGCAGGTCGGCGGTGGCCGCGTCGATGAGCGCGTCCTTGGTGCCGAAGGCCCGTACGACCGTCGCGGCCCCCAGCCCGGCCTGGCGGGCGATGGTCTCCACGGTGAGCGTCGCGCCGGGCCGGACGAGCAGTGTCTTGGCCGCTTCCAAGGCGAGGTTCCGGTTGCGTATCGCATCCGCCCGGCGCGGCTGCTGCTGGGCCGCCTTGGGGGTCGACATCTGGAACGCCCTCCCACGTCAACGAACTGGAACGCTTATTCCGGTTGGACGCTATCCATCTGGGGTGGGCACATGCAAGCTTCACCGCTCACGCACGGTCGAGGACGCGGCGCAGGGCGGTGGTGGCGGCGGCGAACTCGGCGTCGCCGAGGAGCGTCGAGCCCCATTCGAGCAGCGGCCGCCGCGCCTGCTGGATGCGGGCGGCGGCGAGCCGGGCGACCTGCTCGATGGTGTCGCGCTGCACGTCGATGACCGCATCGACCAGGCCCTCCAGGGAGGGCAGGCCGTAGGCGGCGGCGAAGAGCTCTCCGGCGGCGCCGGTCGGGAGGTTCGGGGCAGCGCAGCCGGCGCAGGCATTCGGCGTCGTCGCGGAAGGGGGCGACGGGGGCTTCTGCGGCTCTCCCGGCGCGATCGGGATCGTCTCCAACGGGCGCACCTACACCTGCCGTGGCGGGCACTGGCGACGCTGCCCCGGCCGGTCACGCGTACGCGCGGCAGTGCGCGGTCATGGGGTGCCGGCGTGGGAGCGCTTCTCCTCGTCGGCGAAGCGTTCCCAGGCCGACTGGCGGGTGATGCCGAGCGCCGCGCCGATCCTGGCCCAGCTCACGCCCCGGGCGCGCAGGTCGGCGACCCTGCGGCGCAGGCCGAGCTCGACCTGGGTGCCGACGGCGTCGATCCTGGGCAGGGCGCGCAGGATCTCCTCGTCGGACATGCTCCCCCATTCGGGGATCTCCGGCTGGGACGGCCCGGCGCCGGCGGCCAGGATGTCGTTGCAGGCCGCGACGCATTGGTCGCAGATGTAGATGCCGGGCCCGGCGATGATCTTGCCGACTTCGGCGGCCGCCTTCCCGCAGAACGAGCAGTGGGGCGGAGGAGTGGAGCTCATGCGCGTGCGCCCTTCCGGCGGAGACGTTTGTCAGGTTAGCCCTGACACCTGTACGCGAGAGCATACGGCGTCAGGGCAGCCCTGACAACACGGTCAGCCGGTCACGGTGATGCGGTAGGTGCGGCCCGCGCGGCCTGACACGGTGATGACGTCCGGCTCGGGGCGCTCGACCTTCACGGCGTCGCCGGTCCCGGTGTCGGTCACCTTGACTTCGCCCGTGAACGCGCGGCTGCGGACGTTCACCGTCGCCGTGCGGTCGAAGGCGATGCGGACCTCCGTGGCCGCGCCGGACCTCCAGGTGGCGTCCACCGTGTGACCGCCGCGCCCGCGCAGGCCGCGCACCTCGCCGTTCGGCCAGGCGGGCGGCAGAGCGGGCAGCACGTGCAGCTCGCCGGCGTGGCTGTGCAGCAGCATCTCGGCGATGCCGGACGTGGCGCCGAAGTTGCCGTCGATCTGGAACGGGGGATGCAGGTCGAACATGTTGGGCGCGAGCCGGTCCGTACGGACGAGGAGGCGGAGCAGCTCGTGCGCCCGGTCGCCCTCCTCCAGGCGCGCCCAGTAGTTGATCTTCCAGGCGAGCGACCAGCCGGTGCCGTCGTCGCCGCGCAGTTCGAGGGTGCGCCGGGCGGCGTCGTGCAGCTCGGGCGTGCCGCGCTTGGTGATCTGGTTGCTGGGGTGCAGGCCGTAGAGGTGGGAGACGTGCCGGTGGTTGGTCTCGGGCTCGATCCAGTCGTACAGCCACTCCTGGATGTTGCCGCGCGAGCCGATCTTCATGGGGGCGAGCCGGTCGCGGGCGGCGAGGACCTGCTCGCGGAAGTCCGCGTCGACGCCGAGCGCGTCGGCGGCCTTGGCGCAGCCGTCGAACAGGTCGCGCAGGATCTGGTTGTCCATCGTGGGCCCCGCGCAGACGCTGGCGTCGGGGTGGTGGGCCAGCTCCGGCGAGTTGGACGGATTGGTGACCAGGTAGCCGAGGTTCGGCTCCTCGACGAGCGTGTCGAGGAAGAACTGCGCGGCGCCCTTCATGGCCGGGTAGTGCTCGCGGAGGAAGCCGAGGTCGCCGGTGAAGGCGTAGTGGTCCCAGATGAGGGTGGCCAGCCAGGCGCCGCCGGTCTGCCACATGCCCCAGAACGCGCCGTCCACGACGGACGTGCCCCGCCAGGCGTCGGTGTTGTGGTGGGTCACCCAACCGCCGGCGTCGTACTGCGCCTTGGCCGTGCGTGCGCCGCTGACCGCCAGCTCGTCGATCATCTTGAAGACCGGCTCGAAGCACTCCGGCAGGTTCGTGGTGTCGGCCGGCCAGTAGTTCATCGGCAGGTTGGCGTTGATCGTGTATTTGGAGTCCCACGCCGGGCTCAGCGAGTCGTTCCAGATGCCCTGCAGGTTGGCCGGTTGGGTGCCGGGCCTGGAGGAGGAGATCAGCAGGTAGCGGCCGAACTGGAACAGCAGCACGGAGAACTGCGGGTCGTCGGTGCTCGCGTGCTGCGCGATCCGCACGTCGGTGGGCTGGTCGGCGGCCGCGGTGCGGCCGAGGTCGAGGGTGGTGCGCCCGAACAGCCGCCGGTAGTCGGCGACGTGCCGCCCTCTGAGGTCGTCGTACGCTCTGCCCGCGGCGGCGTCGAGGTGGCGGCGGGCGATGCCCTCGTGGTCGCCGCTGACGTCGCGCCAGTCGCGGTAGCTGGAGCCGATGGAGATCAGCAGCGTCACGCTGTCGGCGTCGCGCACCTGGAGGGTGCCGTTCGAGCTGCTGACGGTGCCGCCCTCGGCGACGGCGCGGGCCAGGGCGAGGAACTTGACGGAGCCCTTCAGCCCTTCCATGTCGCCGGAGACGCCGTCGAGGCCCACGGTGGTCGCGTCGGGGCTGGTCAGCGTCGTCCGCTGGGGGCTTGCGAACGTCGCGGAGAACGTGATCGAGCCGGGTGTGTCGGCGGTCAGGCGGACGGCGATCACCTGGTCGGGGGCGCTGGCGAACACCTCGCGCCGGTAGCGCACGCCGTTCCGCCGGTAGGACACGCCCGTGATCGCGGTGGTGAGGTCGAGGTAGCGGTGGTACTCCGCGACGGCGGCGCCGCCGGGGAAGGTGAGCCGCAGGTCGCCGACCGTCTGGTAGGCGAGCTGCCCGGCGGGGGCGCCGAGCATGGCCTGGTCGATGAGGGCCTGGGCCTCGCTCCACTTGTCCTGGAAGACGAGCTGCCGGATCCGGTCCAGCTCCTGCGCGCCCCTGGGGTTGCTCTGGTCGTACGGGCCGCCCGCCCAGACGGTGTCCTCGTTGAGCTGCAGCCGCTCGGTGTCGGTGTTGCCGAACACCATGGCGCCGAGGCGGCCGTTGCCGATCGGCAGGGCGCGCAGCCAGTCGGTGCCGGCGCTCTCGTCGTACCAGAGGGCGAGGTCGTGGGCGGCGCGCACCTCGGGAGGCGGCGCGACGGCGGCCCTCGCGGTGGCCGTCCAGGACAGCGGGAACATCGCGGCACCGGCACCGACAGCGCCGAACTTCAGAACTTGCCTTCGCGATACATCGGACATCTCTGTGATCGTCCCCTTGGGGGTCGCGGGCTTACGGGGGCGCGCTGACTTCCTGGAGGAAGGTAAAGCGGCATGACGGTGCCCGTCAACCGGCCGATCACGCATCGGACAGGAAAATCGGCGCCCGAAACACCCGGCGAAGGAACGACAACTAACATCGGATCTCTATCGTCAACGCCGCGCCGCCCTGAAAGTTTCAAGCCCGCCGGCGCCGCATCGTGATCTCCCCGGGCGCGAAACGCCAGGCGAGAAGGTGTGCCCGCCGCGACGCCCCCACCGGCGGGCGGATCCCGTCATTGACTCCGCCCAGGCCCTCGGCTGTACTCCGCGACAGGAGCTTCACGTACCCGCTTGATGTTAGCGCTAACAGCACCTGCCACAAGGGAGACCATCGGTGAAATCCGTCCTGCGCACGGTCCTGTGCACCATGGGCCTGCTGCTTCCCAGCGTGCTGTTCCCGTCCGCGGCCGCCGCCGACAACCCGATCGTGCAGACCATCTACACGGCCGACCCCGCGCCCCTCGTCCACGACGGCCGCCTCTACGTCTACACCGGCCACGACGAGGACGGCTCCACGTGGTTCACGATGCGCGAATGGCGCGTCTACTCCACCACGGACATGGCCAACTGGACCGATCACGGCTCGCCCATGAGCCTGGAGACGTTCGCCTGGGCCGACGACAACGCCTGGGCGGGCCACGTCGTCCACCGCAACGGCCGCTTCTACTGGTATGTGCCGGTACGCCACCGCGCCACCGGCTCGATGGCCATCGGTGTCGGGGTTTCCGACAGCCCCACAGGGCCGTTCCATGACGCCCTCGGGCGCCCGCTCGTCAACAACAACGAGATCGACCCGAACGTCTTCATCGACGACGACGGCCAGGCCTACCTGTACTGGGGCAACCCCAACCTCTGGTACGTCCGGCTTAATCCCGACATGATCTCCTACTCCGGCGCCCCGACGCAGATCCCGCTCACCACCGCCGGGTTCGGCACGCGTACCGGCAACCCCGACCGCCCGACCCTGTACGAGGAGGGCCCCTGGGTCTACAAGCGCAACGGCCTGTACTACATCGTCTTCGCCGCCGAGTGCTGCTCGGAGTTCATCGGCTATTCGACCGCGCCCACCCCGACCGGCCCGTGGACGTACCGCGGCACGATCATGCCCACCCAGGGCAGCAGCTTCACCAACCATCCGGGCGTCATCGATTACCGGGGCGGCTCGTACTTCTTCTACCACAACGGCGCGCTCCCGGGCGGAGGTGGTTTCACCAGGTCAGTGGCCGTCGAGAAGTTCAGCTACAACGCGGACGGCACGTTCCCCACGATCACCATGACCACCGCGGGGCCGCCGCAGATCGGCACGCTCGACCCGTACGTCCGCCAGGAGGCCGAGACGACCGCGTGGGCCCAGGGCGTCGAGACGGAGCCGTCCAGCGAGGGCGGCATGAACGTCGGCTATATCGAGAACGGCGACTACCTCAAGGTCAAGGGCGTCGCGTTCGGCGGCGGCGCGTCCTCCTTCACCGCCCGCGTGGCCTCGGCCACCGACGGCGGCCGGATCGAGCTGCGGCTCGACGGCCCCACGGGCACCCTCGTGGGCACCTGCACCGTCACCGGCACCGGCGGCTGGCAGAGCTGGACCTCGGTCAGCTGCCCGGTGTCCGGCGCGACCGGCACGCACGACCTCTACCTCCGCTTCACCGGCGGCAGCGGCTACCTGCTGAACGTCGACTGGTGGCGTTTCACGTCCCAGTGAACCGCCGGACGAGCCCCCGTACCCCCCGTTGAGGAGAGACTTCGATGACCAGGAAACGAACGCGCATCTCTCTCGCCCTGACCATGCTGCTCACCATGACGGCGGGCGCCATCGTGACCGGCCCGCCCGCGCAGGCGCTGGAGAACGGCGTGGGCCGCACCCCGCCGATGGGCTGGAACACCTGGAACACCTTCGGCTGCAACATCAACGAGACGCTGATCAAGCAGACGGCCGACGCGCTCGTCAGCTCCGGCATGCGCGACCTGGGCTACGAGTACGTGGTGGTCGACGACTGCTGGTTCGCGCCCGAGCGCGACTCGGCGGGCAACCTGCAGGCCAACCCGTCCAGGTTCCCCAGCGGCATGAAGGCGCTCGGCGACTACCTGCACGCCAGGGGCCTGAAGTTCGGCCTGTACCAGGCGCCGCTCGACCGGACCTGCGCACAGTACTTCGGCAGCTATCCGGGCGCGACCGGCAGCCTCGGCCACGAGGAGCAGGACGCCCGGCAGTTCGCCGCCTGGGGCGTCGACTACCTCAAGTACGACTGGTGCTCCCCCACCGGCACCATCGACGACCAGGTGCGCACGTTCGCGAAGATGCGCGACGCGCTGGCCGCGACCGGCCGGCCGATCCTCTACAGCATCAACCCCAACAGCATCCACGAGAAGACCGGGCCGCAGCGTGACTGGGGCGACGTCGCCAACATCTGGCGCACGACCGAGGACATCACGAACGCCTGGGACACGGGGCAGACCAACGGCTACCCGATGGGCATCAAGAACATCGTGGACGTGAACGTGCCGCTCGCGGGTAACGCCCGGCCGGGACAGTTCAACGACCCGGACATGATGGTCGTCGGCCGCGGCGGCATGAACGACACCGAGATGCGCAGCCACTTCGCGCTGTGGGCGATCATGGCCGCCCCGCTGATCGCCGGGAACGACATCCGCAACATGGACTCCGCCACCTCGACGATCCTGAAGAACGCGAACCTGATCGCGATCAACCAGGACCCGCTCGGCCTGCAGGCCGTTCAGGTCGGCTTCGACGGAACGCGCCGCGTGCTGGCCAAGCGGCTGAGCAACGGCGACGTCGCGGTCGCGCTGTTCAACCAGGGCGGCAGCACCACCACGATCAGCACCACGGCCGCCGCCATCGGCCTCACCGGCGGCCCGTTCACGCTGCGCGACGCCTGGACGAACGCCGTCACCACGACGACCGGCACCATTTCGGCGACGGTGCCGGCGCACGGCACCGCCGTGTTCCGCGTCAGCGGCGGCACCCCGGCCCCGCCGCCCGTCCGCATTCAAGGGGCGGGCTCGGGCCGCTGCCTCGACGTGACCGAAGCCTCCCAGGCCAACGGCACCCCCGTGATCATCTGGGACTGCCACCAGCAGGCCAACCAGCAGTGGACCGTGACCGCCGACGGCGAGCTGCGCGTCTACGGCGGCAAGTGCCTGGACGTCGAGCAGGCCGGCACCGCCGATGGCACCGCGGTCATCATCTGGGACTGCAACGGCCAGGACAACCAGAAGTGGCGCTTCAACGACGACGGCACCATCACGGCGGTGGGCGCGGGCAAATGCCTGGACGTGGCGGGCAACGCCACCGCGAACGGCAGCCGGCTGCAGATCTGGACGTGCACGGGTGCGGCCAACCAGCGCTGGTCCCGCATCTCATGACGCGTTCCCGTCAGAGAACCAGAGCGGAAGCCACCGCCTCACCTGGAGGACGGCCGACGGTGTCGATCGCATCGGAGCACCAGGCCGAGGTCTGCCCTTTCCGGCGCAGGCGGACTACGCTCAACCGAAGGGAGAGCAAGGAGTGAGCCATGGCACGTGTGCTTGTTCTGGCCGGTGATGCGGCGGAAGAGCTCGACACCATGTACCCCGTCTTCCGGCTCCGCGAGGGAGGACACGAGGCGGTCGTGGCCGCCCCCACCACCCGCGCGCTGAAGCTGGTCGTGCACGACTTCGAACCCGGGTGGGACGCCTACACCGAAAAGCCCGGCCACCAGCTGCAGGTGGATCTCGCGTTCGGCGACGTGCGTCCGGAGGAGTTCCAGGCGCTGGTGATCCCGGGTGGGCGTGCGCCGGAGTACATCCGCACCGATCCCCACGTCGGACCGATCGTGCGCCACTTCTTCGAGCGCGGCCTGCCGGTGGGCACGATCTGCCACGGCCCGCAGGTGCCGGCGGCGTTCGGGCTGCTGCGCGGGCGCAGGACGGCGGCGTTCCCGCCGCTGAAGACGGACATGGAGCTGGCGGGCGCGACGTTCGTCGACGCGCCCGACGTGGTGGACGGCTCCATGGTGTCCTGCCGCGGCTGGCCTGACCTGCCGGAATGGTCGCGGGCCTTCATGCGGGTGCTCGAGGGCGCGGCTGTGACGGTCTAGGCGGGTGTCCCAGGGTCACGGCCCCGGCGTCAAGGGGCCGTGACCCTGGGCGGTCATGCGCAGGTGTAGCCGGACGGCAGGGCGCTGTCGCCGTTCGGCCTGCTGACCTGGAAGCCGACGCTGGTCGTCGCGGCTCCCGGCGCGAGCGTGCCGTTGTGGCCGACGTTCCTGACCGTGACGGTCTGGCCGCTGGTGGTGACGTCGGCGTTCCATGAACCGGTCAGGGTGTGCCCGGCGGGCAGGGTGAAGGTGACGGTCCAGCCGGTGATCGTCGAGGTGCCGGTGTTGGTGACGGTGAGCGGCTGGATGACGTAGCCGTTCCCCCACTCGGACTGCACGGTCGGGACGGCCGAGCAGGTGCCGTCGCTCGGACCCCCTTCCTGGGTGGTGATCTGGACGGTGTCGGAGACCGGCGAGACGTTGCCGGCGGCGTCGCGCGCCCGGACCTGGTAGCGGTAGGTCGTGTTCGGGGTCAGGCCCGTGTCGGCGTACGAGGTCGTGGCCGAGGTGCCGACCTGGGCGAAGGTCCCGCCCGACGCGCCCGGTGCGCGCAGGATGTCGTAGCCGGTCACGCCGGTGTCGTCCGTGGCGGCGGTCCACGTCAAGGTGGTGCCGGTCGCGGTGGTGCCCGAGGCGGTGAGCCCGGATGGGGCCGTGGGCGGCGTGGTGTCGTTCGATTGGGTGGTCAGGCCGAAGAACTCGACGGCGTAGCGGGCCATGCCCGACTGCGGGAGCGCGTGGCCCGCGCCCTGGATGCTGTACGCCTCCACCAGCACGGTGCCGGACGCATCGGCGTAGCGGCTGCGGTTCCAGCCGGCCTGCGGGCTGTCGGTGGAGGTCGGCGTCTGGCTCAGCCCGAACACGTCGGTCCACTGCTCGATCGACTCGCGCAGCAGCGAGTACGGCACCAGGGTGTCGGCGGTGCCGTGCCAGAGCTGCACGCGCGGGCGGGCGCCGGAATAGCCGGGGTACGCCTGGCGTACCGCGTCGCCCCACTGCTGGGGTGTGCGGTCCATGCTGCCGCCGGTGCACCTGCTGCTGCCCGGCGGGTAGTCGGAGGCGCCGGCGAAGCAGTCGAACGGCACGCCCATGAAGGACGCGCCCGCCTTGAACACGTCCGGGTAGACGGCGAGCATGTGCTGGGTCATCATGCCGCCGGACGAGCTGCCGGTCGCGTAGACCCGGTCAGGGTCGCCCCCGTAGGTCCGCTCGACGTAGTCGATCATGGACAGGAGCGAGACGGGATCGCTGCCGCCACCGCGCCGTTTGGCCGCGTCCGACCAGGTGTCGAAGCAGTTGCCGAACCCGGCCGACTGGGTGGCGGTCGGGTAGATGACGATGAAGCCGTACCGGTCGGCCAGGGACGCGAACTCGCTGCTCTGGTGGAAGCCGGGGCCGGAGCCGCCGCAGCCGTGCATGGCGACCACGATCGCGGGCGAGGCGGGGCGCGAGTCCGGTACGTAGACGTGCATCCGCATGTTGCCCGGGTTGCTGCCGAAGTTCGTCACCTCGACCAGGGTCGCGGCGGCGGCCGGTGAGCCGGCCACCACGGTCATGACGGCGAAGAGCGCCGCGGCGCAGGCGTGGGCCAGCACTGTGGTTAATCGTGTCATTTCGCGATCCCTTTCTCCGTCTCAGCGTGTGGATCCGGGTTGCTGGAAAATAAAAGCGCCGCGGCACGTCGTCAATGGACGCCCGGCAGGCGCGTTCACGCGATCATTCGGAGAAAGGCCGTTTCCGCTGGTTATCAAGTACCTTGACATCAAGGTCCTTGATACATGTTCAGGAAACTTACATCGGCGCCCGGGCACGATATGGTCGGCTGGTGACCGATCCGGCTGTCCCCGCGGCCGCCGCGCCGCACGCACCGCCGCCCCACGTGAGCTATCTGGTGTTCCGGCTGGAACGCCGCATCCGCGCCTGCCTCGACGAAGCGCTCGCCCGGCACGGCATCACGACCACCGAGTACATGGCGCTCAGCGAGTTACGCCTGCGCGACGCGCCCTCGTCGGCCGACCTCGCCCGCATCGCCTTCGTCACCCCGCAGGCGATGAACCTCGTCATCCGCGATCTCGAAAAGCGCGGCCTGATCGCCCGCGAACCTCATCCCGACGGCGGGCGCGCCCTGCGTACCCGTCTCACTGCTGAAGGGCTGCGGAAGCTGCAGCGCTGCGACCGCTCGCTCGACGGCATCGAGGCCGTCATGCTCGCCGACGTCGACGCCGCGGACCGCAGGAGGCTCGCCGAGACGCTCACGCTGTGCGCCCGAGCCCTGCACCCCGAAGCCCACCCCCTCCCTCCGGACCTCCACAGCGCGGAGAACCCGCCTCCGACCAGGCCGTAGCCCTCGCCCGCGGGCCGCGCCTCACCGGCGCAGGCCCGCATGTCACCGCCGCCTGCGGCGCTCCACCCCTAGGTGCATCACGCCGCCTGTGCCGAGGGCGCCAACGACACGTTGGAGCGGCCGGCGGAGGCTCGTGAGAAGGCGAGTTCGGCGGGCTGGTCGGGCTGGAGAAGACCGTGCAGGGCTCGGGCTGGGGCGTGCCAGGCCTGGGAGCCGGTCGGCCGTCGTCTGGTGGTCGAGCAGGTCTACGACCACCACGGCAACGTCGGCATGAACACCACCCCGCCGCTCGTCTTCGACGCCCGGGAGCACGCCTGCCACCTGCAGTACCGCAACGTCCGCCCGGACGACGTCGAGAAGCTGTGGGACCTCATCGACTGGAACGACGTATCGCCCGCTACGACGCCGCCCGCGGCGCCTGACGCATCCCCCATGCCGGCGACGTCCGCCCGGCCCGAGCTCGGTCCGTGGGGCCGGGCGGACGCCGCACCTCACGCGCGGAGCGGGATGGGGGTGGGTGCGGGGGCCGCACCGGCGGAGTCCCGCGCCGGATGAGCGCGGTCTCGGATATCTCGGTCTCGGCACTCACGCCGAGGGGCTTGCTCTGGTCGTCGATCGCCGGGCATCGCTCACTGCGCCGCGACGGCTCCCGGCGGGTCGTCGCAGGGGACGGGGCCTGGGGCCGAGCGGCCCCGGCCACCCTCCTGACGGTTCGGTCACGTGCGTGCCTGACTGCCGTTCTGGCCTTCGCCGATGATCGCCTCGTGGGCGTGCTCGGCGAACTCCGCCGGGCTCGCCCGTAGCAACGAGTTGATCAGACGGAGATTGACGGGCCGGCTCTCCTCGAGGTCGGGGCCGGTGATGCTGGCCGTCTGAGGGGCCTTCCCGGTGAAGGTGACCCTCATGCGCCAATGGTGGCGCTCAACGGCGATCACTGGACCCTCGGCGGACGCCACCTTCCATCCGTGGCGGCGCGCGCGTTGGGTTAACGCCTCAGGATGCATGTGATTTGTCTTCCTCGTCGTCGTGGTGGACGCGGCGGCGGAACGGGTCGCGCTCCCCCGGCCGCGCGCGGTCAGAGGTCCGGGTCGAACGCGGAACCTCCGTCGTCGGAGGGTGCACCGGGCACGTTCACGGTGTGCTCGGACTCGGGACGCTCGGAAAATGCCGGACGACCGTACGCCTGCGCGGGCGACGGCGCCGGGGGGTGGCCACTCCCCCGGCCGTGGAAGGGATCGATCGGGCGCGCCGCGCCGCCGGCGGTCGTGCCGCCGTGGTGGGCGTGGTCGCGGCCCGTTGCTTTCACCTCGTCTCGGTGACCTCCCCTGCGCTGTCGATGCTACGCGCGGGAACCGGGTGGCCGGTTCCTCGCTCCTTCCGTAGATGTGATGGGAGGAGCAGGGGCGATGGTTCCCATCGGATCAATCTTGTCCCTGAGCTCGTGAGTTGCGGCGTCCGTACAACGACTTCAGGTCGAGCCGTTTCCTCGAAGAACCGGGGTACACCACGACCAGGTGCTCCTCTTCTCCCCCGCGCGTCACCCGGACGTACACGCGGAGCCGGTAGCGGCCCTTGCCGTTGATCGCGAGGTTCGGCATCGGCGCGCCCGCGCCCACCTCTCCCCCGTCCATCTCCGGGACGGTGAGCCGCCCGCCGCGGGTCGTGATCGGCACCTCGTGCACGGTGTCCCACCCGCCCGTACGGGGCGGCGGCGCCTTGCGGAAGGCTTTGACCGTGAGGCAGAGGCCGGTGACGTCGGCGACGTGCCCGACGAGGACCGCGGTGGGGGTCACCCCGAGCCCCGTCTTGTTGCCCTTCTGGTAAAGCTCGTCCATCGTCCGGTCCTCCCCCTCCCCTTGCTCATCTGCGGGGTCGTAGACGAGGTAGCCGGGGTCGCCGTCGACGAACAGGAAGTAGTAGGCGGTGGCCTGGACGACGCCCTTCGTCCTGGGCCACGGGTCGCGGCACGTCGCGTTGTGCTCGGCGACGTAGTCGATCTCCGCCTGCTTCCGCTCCTCGCTCGACCTCAGCAGATCGGGGTGGGTCTTGCCGACGATCTCCGGGCAGACGTAGACGAGGTCCCACGGATCGGCGCCCCACTCCGCCCGCGGGCTTCCCGCCTCCCTCAGCAGCGCCTGCTGCTTCGCGGGGTCCTGCGTACGGCACAGCGCCCGCCCGTACGCGAGGATCGCCTGGTCCGGCATGCTGTCCGGGAACATGGGCGGCGTCCCCTGGCTGCCCTCGCGCGCCAGGCACAGGAACACGGCCTCGCGCCGCGCCGGGTCCAGGTCGCCGGACTCCGGCCGGTCGTAGCAGTCCTCCGCCGCGCCGGTGAAGGTGCGGCGCGCGTGCTCCTCCGGCTGGACCAGCACGGCGATCGGCAGGAGGGCCAGGGCTGCCACGGCGGCCCGGTACGCCCGCCCGCGCGACCGGCGCCCGGACGCCGACGGGACGGGCGCGACGGGCATCTCCCTGGCGGTCGCCGCGAGATAGAGCGCGCCGGTGAGCCGTATGACGTCGGTGACCACGATCCACACCAGCGGGCCCTCGAAGTCCGAGCCGCCCACGAAGAAGACCGGGTACGCCGACGCGACGGAGACCGTCGACAGCCAGCCCGCGCCCAACGTGCCGCGGCTCCACCGGCCGTCGCGCCACTGCCCGGCGACGGTGAGGGCGGTCGTCGCCAGGGCGGCCACGATGGAGCCCACCGTGTAGACGGTGCCGTATCCGGCATCCGTGAGGCCGAGCGAGCCGAGCAGGTCCACCACCGCCAAGGCCAGCTCGCACGCGAACATCACCCCCGCCACGGCCCGCAGCACCCGGGACCGCCAGCGGATGACGAGCAGCAGCAGCGTGTCGATCGCGGCCCATAGCGCGAGCTGGAAGGCCGCGCCTGCCGCGTCGGAGATCCACGAGATCGGCGCCCACAGCACGAGACCGTCCGCCACCGCCAGATAGAGCAGCAGGCGCAGCGCCCGTTCCCGCCCGCTGAGCGGCCCCGGCTCCGGGGGACGCAGGATGATCCACAGGGCGGCGGCCTTCACCGGAGCGGCGGCGAGCAGCGCCGTGACGACGGCGAGGCCGTAAGGGCTGCGGTGGAAGAACCCGATGTACGGCGGTGGCGACCATTCGACGGCCACCCAGAGCACGTCGTCGCCGAGTATGAGGCCCGCGATCGCGCCCAGCAGGACCAGACTTACCAATCCGATCCTGATATAGCGCCATAAATCAGCTGATAACACGGGAGCGGAGCTTATCGGGCGCCACTCTCAAAAAAGCGGCGCCAGGAAGCGGAAGCCCTTCCCCGCCCGCCGTTCGATATGCGATCGAGACCTGCTCAGACCCGGTACCACGAAAACTCCCCAAAAGCCGCCAAAGAGGCACGGACCGCCGGAGAAAAACGCGAAGGGCGAATACGTCGTGGCACCACGGACATCACATATGATCGCCACCGGCACAGGCCGCACCCGCGCGTTCTCCTTCGGCGGATCGCCGATCGTGCGGCCGTTGGTTCGTGCCAATATGGGGGCGATGCTGGAGTGGGCGAGGGCCTGACACCGAGGGAGCATTGATGCCGGCTGCCGACATGAGCGACCTGAGCGACGTCACTGACGGCACCGGGCTCTGGTCCGCGCCCACGACGCTGCGCGCCCTCGTCGGGGCCCAGTTGCGGCGGCTGCGGGAGGCGCGCGGGGTCAGCCGTGAGGAGGCCGCGTTCCTCCTCCGAGGCTCGACCTCGAAGATCAGCCGGATGGAGGCCGGCCGCACGAGTTTCAAGGTGCGCGACGTCGCCGACCTGCTCACCCTGTACGGCGTCACCGACGAGGGCGCGCGGGCCAGCCTGCTCGCCTTGGTGGAGCAGGCCAACGCGCCGAGCTGGTGGCAGGAGTACCGCGAGGCGATCCCCGACTGGTTCGAGCCCTATCTCGGCCTCGAGCAGGACGCCTACCTCATCCGCGCCTTCGAGGTGCAGCTCGTGCCTGGCCTGCTGCAGACCGAGGCGTACGCGCGGGCGGTCATCGCCCAAGGCGCCACGGGCAGCGTGCTGGAGCAGCGGGTGGCCGTGCGGATGCGCCGCCAGAGCGTGCTCACCGGGGACGATCCGGCGAAGCTGTGGGTGGTGCTGGACGAGGCCGCGCTGCACCGCCGCGTCGCCGACGAGGCCACCATGCGCGCCCAGTGGGAGCACCTGGCGCGCATGAGCGAGCTGCCCCACGTCACCATCCAGGTGCTGCCGTTCACCTCCAGCGAGATCGCCGGCGGCATCGGCCCGGTGACGATCCTGCGCTTCCCGCAGCAGCAGCTGCCCGACGTCGTCTACATCGAGCAGCTCACCACCGCACAGTACGTCACCAAGAGCGCCGATGTGCTGCCGCACCACGCCCTGATGGACGAGCTGGGGCTGGCCGCGCTGCCGCCGGACGAGACCGCCGGCCTGCTGCGCGACCTGGCGGCCACACCGTCAAGCTGAGCAGCGCTCAGGGTTTGCGGGCGACGCCGCAGTACGCGTCCACCGGGTCGGGCGATCCGGTGACCGCCTCCGCCTCGGAACGCCACTGCGAGACCGACACGACACCCGGCTCGATCAGCTCCAGGCCGTCGAAGAACCGCTCGATCCTGGCGGGGGTGCGCAGCTCGTAGCTGTAGACGTGGCCCTCGTCGCGAAGCTGCTCGGCTTCGGCCGCCGCCTCCGGCTTGACCGTCTTGGTGCCGTCCTCGATCATCAGGTAGCTGCCGGACGGCAGCGCGTCCATGTAGCGCCGGATCAGCGCGTAGGCCTCGTCGTCGTCGCGTACGGTGCCGAGGACGCCCAGCATCATCACCGCGGCCAGGCTGAAGTCGAGGGTGCGGGCCGCGCGGGTGAGGATGTCGTCGGGGTCGCGCACGTCGGCGTCCAGGTAGTCACAGCTCCCATCGGGGTGGCTGGTCAGCAGGGCGCGGGCGTGCAGCAGCACCACCGGGTCGTTGTCGACGTAGACGATGCGGCTGGACGGGTCGACGCGCTGGGCCACCTCGTGGGTGTTGTCCTCGGTGGGCAGGCCGGTGCCGATGTCGAGGAACTGGCGGATACCCTCGTTCTCGGCGAGGTGGCGGACCGCCCGGCGCAGAAAGGCCCGGGTGTGCAGCGCGATCTCCTGCATGCCGGGGTAGTGCTTTTCGAGCATGTCCGCGAACTCTTTGTCCACGGGGTAGTAGTGCTTGCCTCCTAACCAGTAGTTCCACGCTCTCGCCTGGCTGGGCCGGCTGGTGTCGATCCGGCTGAGCGGGGAGTCGTCGGCCACGGGCTGCTCCTTGTCGGGGTGAGGGGTGCCGCCTTTTCGGCATTTGCCTGTTCTACCAAGCACCGGCCCCTGTGTCAGGGGAGCCCGCCGGCCGGCACGACTCAGCGGGTGACGGCCGCCTCCGCCTGCCAGCAGTGCGTCCAGTGCCCGTCCCCCAGCTCCGTGCGCCCCGGCACCTCGGCCGAGCACACCGGCAGCGCCACCGGGCAGCGCGGGTGGAACCGGCAGCCGCTCGGCGGTGCGATGAGGCTGGGCGGCTCGCCGTGCCGCTCGCCCGCAGGCGGCGCCACCCGGTCGGGGTCCGGCGCCGACTCCAGCAGCAGCTGCGTGTACGGGTGGCGCGGCGACTGCGTGAGCTCCTCGCTGGGCCCGCTCTCGATCAGCCGGCCCGCGTACATGACCGTGATGTCCTCGGCGAAGTAGCGGGCGCTGGCGATGTCGTGCGTGATGTAGAGCAGCGCCAGCCCGTTGTCCCTGGCCAGCCCCTCCAGCAGGCGCAGCACGCCGAGCCTGATGGACACGTCCAGCATGGACACCGGCTCGTCGGCGATCAGCGCGACGGGCCGGACGGCGAGCGCCCTCGCGATCGCCACCCGCTGCCGCTGGCCGCCGGACAGCTCGTGCGGCATCTTGTCCATGAACTGCTCGACCGGGGTGAGGCTGACGCGTTCGAGCAGCTCGGCGACCTGCTCGCGCTCCTCGGCGTCGGTGCGGGCGTGGCCGTGCAGCCGCAGCGGCCTGGCCAGGTGGTAGCGGACCCGGTGGAAGGGGTTCAGCGACGCGAACGGGTCCTGGAAGATGAGCTGGACCTGCCGCCGGTACTCCTTGAACGCGGGGCCGCGGTGCGCGCGTACCGGCTCGCCGTTGAGCAGCACCTCGCCGGAGGTGGCCGGATAGACCTGGGCGAGCAGCCGGGCGACCGTGCTCTTGCCGCAGCCGCTCTCGCCGACCAGCGCCGTCACCGTGCCGGCGCGCAGCGCGATCGAGACGTCCTCGACCGCCCGCACCGGCGGGCGCTTGCCGAAGCGGCCGCGCGGGCCGCGGGCGGCGGTGAAGTGCTTGGTCAGGTTGCGTCCCTCGAGGACGACGTCGTTCATGGCGGTGTTCATGACAGCCCCCTCCCGTCGTTGAGCAGGCACGCGACCTCGCCGTCCGCCTCGGACCGCAGCACCGGGAGGGTCTGCGAGCACTCCTCCATCGCCTTGGCGCATCTGGGGTGGAAGGCGCAGCCGGGCGGCAGGGTGCGCAGGTCGGGCGGGGTGCCGGGGATGCCGAGCAGCTCCTCGCGCGGGCCGCGCAGACGGGGGAAGGAGCGCAGCAGGCCCAGCGTGTACGGGTGGCGCGGCGCCCGGTGCAGCGCCTTGGCCGTCCCGGTCTCCACGACCCGGCCCGCGTACATGATGGCGATCCTGTCGGAGATCTCCATGAGCAGCGACAGGTCGTGGGTGATGAAGACGACCGCGAAGCCGTACTCCTCGCGCAGCGCCCTGATCTCGGCGAGGATGTCGCGCTGCACCACCACGTCGAGCGCGGTCGTCGGCTCGTCCATGATGATGATCTCGGGGTTGAGCGCCAGCGCGATGGCGATGGCGGCGCGCTGGCGCATGCCGCCGGACAGCTCGTGCGGGTAGGAGCGGCGGCGGTCGGCGCTGATGCCGACGCGCTGCAGCAGCTCCACCGCCCGCTCGGTGCGCTCGGCGCGGGACATGCCCGGCGCGTGGATGCGCAGCACGTCGTCGATCTGGGCGCCCACGGTGCTGACCGGGTTGAGGGAGTTCATGGCGCTCTGGAAGACGACGGCCAGCTCCTTCCAGCGGAAGGCGCGCAGCTCGTTCTTGCCGAGCGAGAGCACGTCCACGGCGGTGCCGTCCTGGCGGCGGTAGGTGACCGTGCCGGAGGTGACGGTGGCGGGCGGGCGCAGCAGCCTGGCCACCGCGTTGGCCATGGTGGACTTGCCGCTGCCGCTCTCGCCGGCCAGGCCGAGGATCTCGCCGCGGCGCAGGTCGAGCGAGACGCCGGAGACCGCGTGCACGGCTCCGGAGCCGGACAGGTAGTCCACGCTGAGGTCGCGGACTTCCAGGACGTTCATGATGCGCGTGCCTTCCTGGGGACCTTGATCGTGCGCAGCCGCGGGTTGGCGATCTCGTCGATGCCGAAGTTCACCAGGGCCAGGCCGGTGCCGATGAGCGCGATGCACAGGCCGGGCGGGATGAACCACCACCAGGCGCCGATGAGCAGCGCCTGCCCGTTCTGCGCGAAGTACAGCATGCTGCCCCAGCTCACCGTGGACAGGTCGGCCAGGCCCAGGAACGACAGCCCGGCCTCGGCCAGGATCGCCGAGACGACGGTGGCCAGGAAGCTGGTGGCGATGACGGGCAGCAGGACCGGCAGGATCTCGAAGAAGACGATCCGCAGCGGCCCCTCGCCGCTCGCCCTGGCGGCCTGGACGAAGTCGCGGCGGCGTACCGACAGGGTCTGGGCGCGCAGCACGCGCGCGCCCCACGCCCAGCCGGTCACCGCGATCACCACGGCGACCGAGGTGACGCCGCGCTGCGGCAGGTAGCCGGCCAGCACGATGATGAGCGGCAGCGCGGGCAGCACGAGGAAGATGTTGGTGAGCACCGACAGCACCTCGTCCACGGCGCCGCCGATGTATCCGCCGACCAGGCCGACCGCGACCGCGAGCACGGTCGCGATGACCGCCGACAGCACGCCGACGCCGAGCGAGACGCGGGCGCCGTAGACGAGCTGGACGAGCACGTCCTGACCGGTCTGGGTGGTGCCGAGCCAGTGCTCGGCCGACGGGGGCTGCAGCCCGGCGTCGCTGGTGGCGGCGGGATCGGCGCCGATGAACAGCGGGCCGAAGATCGCCACCAGCGCGAAGAAGGCGAGGATCCCGGCCCCGATCTTGATCTTCATTCCGACTCCTGCCTGGTCCGGGGGTCGAGCACCACGTACGCCAGGTCGGCCAGGAAGTTCGCGACGAGCACCGCGAGCGAGATGACGAGGAAGATGCCCTGCATGAGCGGGAAGTCCTCGTTCTCCACGCCCTTGAGCAGCATCGAGCCGATGCCCGGGTAGGAGAAGACGATCTCGGTGAGCACCGAGCCGCCCACCACGAAACCGAGCGACAGCGCGAAGCTGGTGATGTTGGGCAGGATGGCGTTGCGGGCGGCGTAGGCCCACATGACCCGGCGCGAGGTCAGGCCCTTGGCCTCGGCCATCACCACGTAGTCCTCGCCGAGCGTGGTCACCATGACGTTGCGCATGCCGAGGATGCGGTCGGCCATGGAGGCGACGACGATGGTGATCGCCGGGAGGGCGGCGTGGTAGAGCACGCTCTGCACGAACTCGGCGTTGAAGCCGGGCGTCACGTCCAGCCCGTACGCGCGGCTGACCGGGAACCACTGCAGGGTCACGCCGAAGACGAAGACCAGCGCGAGCGCCACCCAGAAGTAGGGCACCGCGTGCATGAACGTGGCGGCCGGCAGCACGCCGTCCAGCCAGGTGCCGCGCTTCCACGCCATGATGACGCCGAGCGCGGTGCCGATGAGGTAGCTGATCAGCGTGGCGACGCCGACGAGCCCGATCGTCCACGGCAGGCTGTCGGCGATCACCGTGGAGACCTCGGTCGGGTAGAAGGTGATCGACCGGCCCAGCTCTCCGTGGGAGAGGTTGACCAGGTAGTCCACGTACTGCTGCCACAGGCTCGCGTCGCTGATGCCGAACGCCTTGCGCATCGCGTCGATGGCGGCCGGCTCGACGTTGCCCTTCATGCGGGCGACCAGCAGCTCGACCGGATCCCCCGGCATGAGCCGGGGGATCAGGAAGTTCAGCGTGATGGCGGCCCAGGCCGTCAGGAGGTAGAAGCCGAGCCGCCTGGCCAGGAACCTCACGTGCCCGCCGGCTTCAGTCGCAGCAGCACCATCGCCGCGTCAGGCGAGGTGTAGGGGGACGGCATGGCGTACGGGTCCTGCTCGGAGGGCCAGCCGACGTACTTGTTGGTGCGGAACTGCGCCCAGGACGGGCTGTAGAACAGCGGCAGCGCGGGCAGCTTCTCGATCATGATCTTGGCCAGGCCCTGGGTGGCCTTCTGCTGCTCGGCCAGGTCCTCGGTGGCGGCGTACTCGGCGATCAGCTTGTCGGTCTCCTCGTCCTTCCACCGCTCGTAGTTGCCGGTGGAGGACTCGCCGACGGGCTTGGCGAGCTTGCCGTAGAGCAGGCTGCGGAGCTGGAAGTACGGCGTCGGGCCGGCCGGGGTGCCCCTGATCGACAGGTCGTAGTCGCCCTTGCCGACCTTGGAGACCCAGTCCTGGAAGGCCACTCCCCTGGTCTCGACGGTGATGCCGACCTTGGCGAGGTCCTCGCGGATGAGCTGCGCGGCGTTCACCCAGTCGGTGTACGGCGACGGCACCAGCAGCTCGAACGTGAGCTGCGCCGGGTCGATGCCCTTGAGCAGCTCCTTGGCCTTCTCGATGTCCACCTTGTAGGCGGCGTCGCGGTACTCCTCCGGCACGTACGCCTCGCCGCCCGGCATCGTCACGCCGCTCGGGTGGGCGACCTTGGTGTAGTCGCGCTCGGCGATCCGGACAATCTTCTCCCGGTCGATGGCGAGGCTGATGGCCTGGCGCACCTCGGGCTTGCCCAGCACCGGGTGGGTCAGGTTCGGCAGCAGCGTCACCAGGCCCTCGGGCGGGAAGAAGTACTTGTTCTGCTCCGGCTTGCCCTGCACGTAGATCTTGTCGATGTCGGGCACGAACGCGCCCGCCCAGTCAACCTCGCCCTGCTGCAGCGCCGTCTGCAGCGCGTTGGCCGTGTACGCGGGGAAGCGCACGACCGGCACCTCGGGCTTGCCGGGCTGCCAGTAGGACGGGTTCTTGACCAGCTCGTAGAGCTGGGCGGAGAACTTCGACAGCGTGTACGGCCCCGTGCCGACCGGCTTGGGGTTGGTGAAGGTCGCCGGGTCCTTCTCCTTCTCCCAGATGTGCTTGGGCACGATGGGCGAGTTGCCGGCGATGTCGTACAGCTTGGCGTAGGAGGTGGCGGCGAAGTCGATGCGCACCTTGTCGGGCGCGAGCACCTCGGTCCCCTCGATCTCCAGCGCGCTCTTGTTGAGCTGCGGGTGCTTCTTCAGCATGTCGAAGGTGAAGGCGACGTCGTCGGCGGTGAACGGCTTGCCGTCGGACCACTTGACGTTCTGCCGTAGCGTGAACGTCACCGACTTGCCCTTGTCGGACCACTTGTGCTCCAGCGCGAGCCAGGGCGTGATCTCGCCCGGCTTGAGCTTGTTGAAGAACATGAGGGTCTCGTGGATCATCCCGCTGGTGCCGAAGTTCACGCCTTCGAGGTGGTACGGGTTGAAGTCCTCCTGGAAGGTGCCCGCGTCCACGGCGTGCACCACCAGCGGCGGCGCGTCCCCGCTCTTGGCGGCGCCACCGCCGCCCCCGCCGCCGGAGCAGCCCGCCAGTGCCAGTGCCAGCGTGGCCGCCATCGCCGCGATCCGGCTCACCGGTCGTCTCATGCGGAGGCTCCCTTCCCGAAGTACTTGGTGCGCAGCTGCCGCGAGCCCTTGGGGGCGGCGAACGCCTGGGCCCGCTTGAACCCGGCGGGGGCGCCGCGCACGATCGTCAGCGCGCGGTAGTAGTCGACGTAGGGGAAGCCGTAGGTCTCGCCCCTGGCGTAGGCGTAGCCGGTGATGGCCTGCGACCAGATCTCGTACGCCTCCTCCTCGATCTCGACGAACGTGTCGGGCGCGAAGCCTTCGGCGTCCTCCCAGTTGTCGGCGTAGTAGAGCTCGCTCGCCCAGTAGGCCGGGTGCTCGCGCTCCAGGGTCTTCAGCCCGCCGTAGAAGCGGGCGTCCTCGACGATGCGGTGGGTGCGGGCGTGGTCCTTGTGGATCGAGGCGCTCCAGTGCGTGATGATCACGTCGGGGCGCAGCTCCCTGATCATGTCGCCGACGCGCATCTTGGTCTCGTCGTCCTCGGGCAGCAGGCCGTCCTCGTAGTCGAGGAAGCGCACGCCCGCGCCGATCCGCTCGGCGAACGTCTCAGCCTCCTCGCGCTTCTGCTTGGCGTAGTCGGAGACCGGCATGCGGGGGTGGCCGCGCTCGCCGAGCGTCAGGTGCAGCAGCGTCGCGCGGTCGCCGCGCAGCACGTGCTGGGCGAGCACCGCGCCCGCGGTCAGGTCCATGTCGCCCGCGTGGGCCCCGATGGCGAGAACGTGTGTCATGCGGATCGCCTCATCACGTGGAACTTTCTGGTGATCTCGTAGCCGGCCTTGGTGTAGAGGTGGCCGGCGGGGCTGGTGGCGCCGGTCCAGAGGAACCAGGAGGAGTGGAGTCCCTCCGCGCGCATCCTGGTCATGGTGAGGTGGAGGAGGATCTTGCCGAGGCCGGTGCCGCGCAGCTCGGGGTCGACGCCGAACGGGCCGAAGCGCTCGGGGATGCCGCGGTAGGCGGCGTACAGGGCGAAGCCGGCGATGCGGCCGTCCTTCTTGGCGATCACGATGCGCTCGGGGTTCCGGTGCCCGCGGATGGCCTCGCCCCAGTCGGGGTTGAAGGCGCCGGCGGCGAACCTGATCAGCTCGGGCAGCTCGCCCACGGTGGGGCTGCGGAAGTCGTACCCCTCGCGCTCACGCTGCTCGCGCAGCTCGCGTACCTCGGGCGGCGCCTGGTAGCCGACGAGCGTGCGGTCCATGGCGACCGGCGAGTAGAGGGTTGTGAAGCCGAGCTGTCCGAGGAGCCGGTATCCGGCGGGGTAGAGCTCGGCGTCCGCGCCCGGCAGCACGTAGAAGGGGGTGTAGGAGGAGAATTCGATCTTCGTGCGGCCGAGGCCCTCCAGGAACGCGACCGCCTCCTGCAGCAGCCGCCGGCCCAGGCCGCCGCCCCGGTGCTCGGGGACGACGAAGAAGAACGGGATCCAGCCGACGTCCGGCTCCAGGTCGGTGCCCGGCGCTAATGGGATCAGGCGGCGGACGGCGTACGCACAGCCCACCACCTCGTCATCCTCCACGGCCACACGCAGGCCCTCGGGGTCGAAGTTGGGGTCGAGCAGCACGCAGTCCTTGAACCAGCCGGCCGTCGTCGGGTCGGCGGGCATGCTGCGGTTCCAGGCGTCGACCAGCGCGGTCTCATCACCGGGCTGGAACGGGCGGACGGTGGCCATGGGGGGAGCGGTCCTTTCACCTTTGCACTCCCGCCACAGCTTTCCCAGTGTCAACGGGCCAGGTCAAGCGGATTTCGGAAGAAATTTTCTAACAAGTCAGTCATGTGGAAAATTGTTTTCGTATGCGGTATGTATGGATAGTTCACCCTGTTTGAGGTGTATCGCGGGCGCTGATCCCGCGCTGCCTGGATGCCGGCGACCGGGCGCGGGCACGCCGGAAGCCGGGCCCGGCGGCGCCGGACCCGGTCCTGGTGGTGCCGCGTTCAGTCCTTGTCGTGGGCGAGCGGGCCGGACAGCGTACGCGCCAGCAGGCCGAGCAGCGCGTCAGCGGCCTTGCCCAGCAGGGCGAGCAGCAGGATCGACAGCAGCAGGATGTCCGTCCTGCCGGTGTTCTGGCTGTCGATGAGCAGGAAGCCGAGCCCCATCGAGGAGGCGATCAGCTCGGCGGCGACGAGGAACAGCCAGCCCTGGGCGAGGCCGAGCCGCAGCCCGGCGAGCACGGACGGCGCCGCGTACGGAAGCTGGATGCGGGTCAGCAGGCCCACGCCGCGCAGCCCGTACGCGCGACCGGCCTCGACGAGGTGCGGATCCACGTGGGACAGCGCCGAGGCGACGGTGGTGTAGACGGGGAAGAACGCGCCGATCGCCACCAGCACGATCTTGGGGGCCTCGGCGATGCCCAGCCAGAGCACCAGCAGCGGCACCCAGGCCAGCGACGGCACCGCGCGCAGGGCGGCGACGCTGGGCGCGAGCAGCGCCCTGACCGGGGCGTACAGGCCGACCGCCGCGCCCAGCAGCAGCCCGGCGACCGCGCCCGCGGCGAAGCCGAGCAGCACCCGCTGACCGCTGATCGCGATGTGCTGCCACAGCTCGCCGCGCTGGATCAGCTCGCCGACCGCCGCCAGCACGGCCGACGGCGCGGGGAGCTGCGCCGGGGTGAACACGCCCGCCGCCGCGGCGGCCTGCCAGGCGGCCAGCGCGATCAGCGGCACCACCAGCCCGGCGGCGACCCGCCCCACCTGCGCGAACCGCCGCCCTCCCGCCCGTGCGCTCCCCCGGTCCGGCGGCGGAGTCGCGGGGCGTTCCTGCGTGCGGTCCAGGCTCGGCGTTCCGGTGGGGCGGGTGGTCACGACGCCGCCTTCGCCTTCGCGGCGAAGCCCGGCTCGAACAGCGAGTCGAGCGCCTTGCGCGCCTCGTCCTCGGAGCGGACCTGGCTCTCGCGTACGAGGGTCGGCAGGATGCGTTCGAGCACCGTACGCTGCTCGGCGCCCGGCACCGGGCTGATGTCGGTCTTCGTCCGCTCCTTCAGCACCACCGAGGCGACCTCGGGCGTGAGCTTGGCCTCCTGCGCCAGCAGCTTGACGGCCTCGTCGGGGTGCTCGGCGACCCACGCGCGCGCCCGCTCGTAGGCGTCGACCACCTTCTGCGCGAGGTCGGGGTGGTCCTTGATGAAGCCCTCGCGGGCGTTGAGGAAGCCGTAGGTGTTGAAGCCGGGGTTGCGGTAGACGAGCTTCGAGCCGGCCTTCAGCTCGCTCTGCGCCATCATCGGGTCGAGGCCGGCCCAGGCGTCCACGTCGCCGCGTTCCAGCGCCGTCCTGCCGTCGGCGTGCTGCAGGTTGACGACCTCGACGTCCGAACCGCCGAGCCCGGCCTCCTCCAGCGTCTGGAGCAGGAAGAAGTACGGGTCGGTGCCCTTGGTCGCGGCGACCTTCTTGCCCTTGAGCTCCTTGACGTCCTTGATCGGCGAGCCCTTGGGCACGACGAGCGCCGTCCACTCGGGCTGGGTGTAGATGCCGATGGTCTTGATGGGCGTGCCGTTGGCGCGGGCCTGCAGCGCGGCGGCGCCCGCGGTGGAGCCGACGTCGATGGTCTCGGCGCGCAGGTTCTCGTTGGCCTTGTTGCTGCCGGCCGACAGGACCCAGGTGACGGTGGTGCCCTTCAGCTCGTTCTCCAGCCAGCGCTGCCGGCGGATGACCAGGCTGAGCGGGTTGTAGTAGGCGTAGTCGAGCCGGAGCTGCCCCTGCGCGGGCGCCGCGGTGTCGCTCTCGCCCTGCACGCAGCCGGTGGCCAGGGTCGCGAGCAGCGCGGTGGTGAGCAGGAGGCGACGGTGGATCATGGTGTTTCCTTCAGGGGCTTCATGACGGCGCCGCCTCTTCGGCGGGGACGGGCCTGGGCACGCCGAGCCGTTCCAGCAGGTCGGCGCGGAGCTCGGCGAGCTCGGGGTGTGCGCGGTCGCGCGGCCGCGGGTGCTTGACGTCGAGCGTGGTCACCACGGTCGCGCCGGGCTCCGGCGGGACGCTGCCGAGCATGACCACCCGGTCGGCCAAGTGCAGCGCCTCGTCCACGTCGTGGGTGACGAGCAGCACCGTCGTCCCGGCGCCGCGCTGCACGTCGGCCAGCAGGTCCTGCATGCGCAGCCGGGTCAGCGCGTCCAGGGCGGCGAACGGCTCGTCGAGCAGCAGCACACCGGGTTCCCTGGCGAGCGCTCTCGCGAGGGCGGTGCGCTGCGCCATGCCGCCGGAGACCTGGCGGGGACGGTGCCCGTGGAAACCGGCCAGGCCGACGACGTCGAGCCAGTGCCGGACGATGCGGTCGCCCTCCGCCTTGCGGGTGCCCTTGGGCAGGCCGAGCCGTACGTTCCCGGCGAGGTCGCGCCAGGGCAGCAGGCGCGGCTCCTGGAAGACGACGGCGCAGCGCTCGTCGATGCCCGTGACGGCGCGCCCGTCCACCAGCACCTCGCCCGCCGATGGCGTGTCGAGCCCGGCCACCAGCCGCAGCAGCGTCGACTTGCCGCAGCCGCTCGGGCCCAGGATGGCGACGATCTCTCCGGGCGGGAGGTCGAGGTCGATGTCCCGCAGCACGGCGTGACCGTTGCCGAAGGTGTGGCCGAGGCCGCGCAACCGCACCCCTGCGGCACGTGCCGCCATGCCCCTCCCTTTCCGAAAATTCTCATTACCTACAGGTTGTGCATGATTCTGGCACGCGTGACCACTCCTTGGGAAGCCCGTCTCACCTTGTGAACAGTCCGCGTTCGCGGGGGTGGCCGGTTCACCCTCGGTACGGGCGACCGGTGGCCTTGCGGACGGCCTGATCCAGACCGGCATCGACGCCTCCTGAGAGGACGTCGTCGAGGCGAGCGTGACCGCGACCTGCACGATCCCGGTGTCAATGCCGGTGTAGACGAGTACGCCCGTGGACATCACGACGATCAGCCCGTTGGAGTGGTCGGCCCTCTCGATCGGCGGCTCGCCGCCGTCCGGCAACGCCGAAAGCGTGGTCGGCCACGCCTACGTCCGCTTAAGCCTCCGTCCCACGCGTGCTCTCAGCGAGCGGCCGGTTTCACCAGGCCGGCGTCGTAGGACAGCGCCACCACCTGGGCGCGGCTGCGCAGGTCGAGCTTGGCCATGATCCGGTTGATGTGCGTCTTGACGGTGCCTTCGCCGACAGACAGCCGTTCGGAGATCTCCTTGTTGGACAGGGCCCGCCCGACCAGGCTCAGCACCTCGAGTTCGCGAGCGGTGAGCCGGTCGAGCCCGGGTGGCGGCGAGCTGCTCGGCGGGCCGGTGAACGCCTCCATCAGCCGTTTGGTGGCCGACCGTCGAACAGGGCGTGGCCGGCCCGTTGAGCGCCGGTGGGGGTGAGGGTCTCAGTGGTGACGGCAGAGATGTTTCCGTCAGCGACCTGGTAGGAGTGCTCGGTGTCAGGGGTGGCCGTGGTGGGGCGGCCGGGCAGCCATACTTTGGTCAGGCGGCCCAGCCCGTCGTAGGCGAGATGGGTGGTGCGACCTGCCGCGTCGGTCTGCGCGGTCGGACGGCCGTGCGCGGGGTCGAGGGTCTCGGTCGTCACGTGCGCACTGGCCGGGTCGTCGGGGTCGACGGGCGGGCCGGTGGTGGTGACTTTGGTCGTCAGCCCGGCCGTCTCCGTGTACGTGGTCGTCGTCGTGTGACCGAGAGCGTCCGTGACCGCCGTGACCCGGCCGTGATCGTCGTAGGTGGTGCGGGCGGTGGGCACATACCTGGCGGTCGTGCCGTCATGGTCTGCGATCTTCTCCACGCGGGTGACGTCGCCCCTCGTAGGGGTGGTACCGCCGTCGTAGAAGGTGCGCACGTCGGAGACGATGTCCTTCGGCCTCTCAGGTGTTGCGGAGCAGCGGACGGCGACCGTCTCGACGCGTGAGGGCAGCACGCGGATCCACGCGTCGGCGTTGACCGCGTACGTGGTGCGGGTGCACAGGTCGTCGTCATCGCGTGCGATGTCGCCCTGATCGTCTTCCTGGACGGGCAGACCCGTCACGGTGTCGTACTCGGTGTCGGTGTGGGTCTCCCGCCACGTGCCGCCGTCCATGGCGGTCCAGGTATGCCTCGCGGCGACGCCGGTGAGCACCGCGTCTGACGTGCCCCAGGAGCGGGTACGCGAGGCGGTCTTATGCCGCCCTGGCGTGTTGACGGTCTTGCTGTGCACGCTGCCGCCCGGCTTGGTGTAGACGATGTGCTTGAGCTCGAAGCCGGCCAGGTCGTTGTGGTCGGGGTGGGTTCCGCCCTCGCCGTCGGCGACGCTGACGCTTTTGGTACCGCCCGAGGCGTTGAGCCGGTCGCCGTGCATGCCTCGCAGGTACAGGCGTTCCTCCAGGGTGAGCGGCTCACCGTCGCCGCCGGTCAGAACCTGGACATGGCCGTAGCCGCGCCACTGTGACCAGGTCTTCTCCTTCGTCTTGGTCAGGCCGTCGTCGTCGTCGAAGTGCCAGGCCGCGCCGCCGAGGTAGCGGTACTCCGTGACCATGTCGGGCCCGCGGGCGGTGCGGTCGGACTCGATGATGGTTGAAGGTGACCTCGGGAAGCGTCACTGCGGTGCCGGACGCCTTGCCCGTGTGCGTGATTCCCTTCAGGAGGAGCGCCCGATCGACGTCGGCGTCGCCCCAGGCGTGCCGCAGGGTCCAGGTGTCCACATCGCGGTAGGTGCCGTCGTCCTGCCTGACCTTGGTGGTGACGCCCGTGAGCCGGTGACGGGACCAGAAGGTGGGGGCGATGAGCCCGGCCTTGGTGCATTGCGACGTGCAGTTCTGGTCCCACGGCACATCCGGCCAATGATCAGGATTGCTGCCGATCTTCGAGGAGGCGCAGTCGAACGCGTCAGTGGGGATGCACCGCTCAGAGGTCTCGAACACCACCTTGGCCGGCGGCGGGGCGAACGGGTCGTCGGAGCGCAGCCCGTACTCGATGTGGGTCAGCCGGCCGCCACGGTCGTACTCGGCGTCGTCGGTGAGCGAGACGTTGCGACCGTAGCTGTTGCGTTCCTTGTCGTAGTAGTACGCGATGGCGTTGCCCTGGGTGTCCACGACGTAGTCGAGGTTCCACCGCCACGCCTGGCGGCAGGACGACCGCGCGAACCCGGCCGTGTCATGGCAGGGCTCGCCGGCGTCGTTACCGAAGACCGGCATCGTCCACGCGGAGGAGGTCTCGCCGCGGTCGGAGGTCCAGCCGGGCAACCGGTTCAGGCCGAAGAAGTACTGGGTGCCATCGGTGGCGGTCGCCTTCCAGTACTCCCCGTCCTTATCTCCGTTCGTGCCGCCGGTCATCTTCTCGAAGCGGGTGCCGTCGTCGCCGCGCATGCGCCACGTGCCGTCCGCAGCCTTTATCAGCTCTCCGCCCCTGCCGTTCCAGATGACGGTGGCGTTGTCGTAGGCCCAGCACTGGTCGCCGGGGTCCACGCCGTTGCTCTTGGGGGCGCCATCGTCGGCGCAAGGCTTGTAGCTGCGTTCGATGAAGCCCGGCCACAGGTCGAAGCCCTCGCCGACCCAGGACGGCTGGTTGTTGGTCGCGGAGGTCCTGCCGTCCACGGAGGCGGCGGAGTAGCCGATCGCGAGCTGCGGGGTAAGGCCGCCCGGCACCGGCGGTACCCGCAGCGGGTACGACCACGTGAAGTCGCCGGAGTTGCCGCTGCTGTTCCAGGTCGCGGCCGGAGCCAGCGGGGTGGCCCGATAGTCGCCGGCGGCACTCGCGGGTGCGGCGACGGCGGCGAGCACGGCGGTGCCTGCGGGGAGGCCGGCGGTGAGGGTGCGGGACTCGGCGTCGTTGCGGCCGGCCACCGGTGTGGCGGTGCGGCATGCGGGCAGGTCGGGGGTGGTCAGCGCGCACTGTGGCAGCTTGACGAGACGTAATCGGGAGCCGTACGAGCCGCCGTGGGCGGTGGCGAAGGGGGCGTAGTCCACGGTTACGGCGGCGGGGCCGGAGCTGTCGACCCTCACTGACAAATCGGCACCCGCTTTCGCGGCCGTGCTCCGGTCGAGGAGGCGAACCCGGGCGGCGCCCGTCGCTCGCACCGCGGACGTGTCTCCCGCGGCCGGCCAGCGGGGTCGCGGCGCGTCCCGGCCTGCCGCGGGGTCCGGGACGCGGGCAGGAACCGGCACCTTCTTGCCTCGCACCGCCCACCGATCGTCGCTGACCTCGGGCGGGCCCATGACGGCGGGTTCCTGTTGGGGCGGGACGTGCAGCGGGCTCATCATCACGACGGCCACCGTCACCGCGGCCAACGACGCCTTACCTGTCCGCACAAGACCTCCTCTGACGACCAGCGAAGGAGCATCAGTGACCGGGCCCGGCCGGCTTGGACAGAACGTTAAGGAAGGCGAGGTGGTCGATCATCAATCCGGGACTGGGTCTCTGCCTCCACCGGAGCGTGTACCTCAGGGCGGCCTCTCCACCCTGAGGCGGACGCGACGTACCCCCAGAGGTGGACCCGGATGGTTGACAGCCGTGCGGGCCGTCTAGGGGCGCCGTACGCGGTAGCGGTGGACGGCGGCCTTCGAGATCGTGCGCGTCTCGACCAGGTCGAGGTCCACCTGCCGCTTGCCCTGCGGAAAGAACGGCACCCCGCCGCCCACCAGCACCGGATAGACGACGGCCCGGTACTCGTCGATCAGGTCCAGGGCGGCCGCCTCGGCGGCCAGGCTCGCGCCGCCGATCGCGATCTCCCCCTCCCCCGGCTCGGCGCGCAGCCGCGCGATCTCCTCGGCCAGGCCGCCGGTGGCCAGGCGGGCGTTGCCCTTCACCTCGGTCAGCGTGGTGGAGAAGACGACCTTCGGAAGCGGGTTCCACAGCGCGATCCATTCGCGCGTGTCGTCGTCGAGCGACGGCTCCTGGTCGGCGGTCTCCCAGAAGAGCATCGTCTCGTACAGCCGCCGCCCCATCAGGTGGACGCCGACCTGCCGCAGCTCGTCGATGTGGTAGCGGAAGATCTCAGCGTCGGGCTCGGCCCAGGCGAAGCCGCCGTCGGGGCCGGCGATGTAGCCGTCGAGCGAGACGCCCATGGAGTAGGTGACGCTGCGCATCGGGGTTCCTCCTCGGCACTTCGGGTTCCGAGGTATGACCGCCGGCCGCAGCGGAACTCATCGTTCGCGCACGAACCTCGTACGCACGCCCCTGAACTCGAAGTCGTAGACCGTGTGGTTGACCTGGAGTCCGTCCACGGCGCCGATGAACGGGTTGTCGCGGCCCTTGGAGATGCCGAGGCTGAGGCTGATCACCGCGTCCGGCATCTTGGCCTTGAGTTCGGTGAACGAGCACGGCGACGCCTGGGTGCAGGTGATGGCTCCGCCCGTGGCGCCGGTCGCGTACCACCTGCTGCCGTCGGCGGAGGCGTCGTACTGCTGCCACTGGTTGACCTCGCGGGTCGCGGGTGCGGACGGGCTGGTGGAGGTGTCGGGCAGGTAGACGAGGCTGGTGTAGTCGGCCGGGCCGACGTTGGGGTCGGCCTCGATGGTGATGTTCGGCAGGCTGACGCCGGTGAGGCTGTCCATGCCGGCGAACACCCAGTACTTGAGCGTCTTGATGGACGACAGCCGCGTGCCCGCGAAGATCTTCTCATTGCCCCACGCGATCTTTTCGGCGCCGCTGCCGACGATGATGCCGAGGCTGCCGTGCCCGTACGGGGGCGGCTGGGTGGCGGCGAAGGTGGAGCCGGTGCGCCCGTAGGGGCCCTCGCGCAGGACCGCGTTCGGCCCGCCGATGGTGTTGCGCCCGATGATGCCCCAGTGGCTGGCGGTGACGATGCCGGGCAGGACGGCCGCACTCGCCGGAGGACCGGCGTCGGCCTGCTGCGGTTGCGTGTCGCCGTACGCGGCCATGGGTGCGGACATCAGAAGAGCCGCCGCCGTGATGATGAGGCCGGAACACCGGCCATGAAATGCATCCATGAATCCCCCAGAAAACGAATTTCCTTTGAATGTCGCGCATATCGGACATGTCGTCGTGCTAGCCCGACGGCGAGCGCGGATCATGTCTTTTCCTGGGGAAACGCGGGCTAAGCGCGGCCGTCGCCGAATTTGGGGAAATGCTTGATCAGGTACGCGGTGACGTGGTTCCGGTTTTTCGTCCGGAACCCCGCCTCAAGTCGTCGTCAGCGGGAAAAGGCGGGCAGGTTCCCGGAGATCCGCCAGGTACGGCCGCCGGCAGGTCACAGCAGTATGTCCGGGGTGATCGGCAGGAGCCTCAGAGGCCGGCGTTGGAGGTGCGCGCGTCGCGGCGGTCCGCCTCGGTGGCCTCGGCCAGCGCCTGGCCGAGGCCCATCGCGACGCCGCCGATGCCCCGGGAGCGCGCGGTGCGGGGGTTGAGGATGCGGCCGGCCTCGATCACCTTGACGTGCCTGGTCACGCGGACCGTCCCGAGCTCCGGGTCCACCTTCACCTCAGCGAAGTCGGCGCCGAAGGCGCGGCTCGCGATCGTCGCCTCGTGGGGCGGTGGCGGGTTGTGGCCGCCGGTGGCGTCCACGGGCTGGAGCCGGTCGCGGCACAGGATGCTCGCGTACCGCTCGCCCCTGGAGCGGCCGCCGCGGACGTACAGGTAGCCGTCGTCCACCAGGACGTCGTCCGGCGGCGCGCCCCCGCCGGATCCGCTGCAGCGAGTGCGGCCGCTCCTCGTCGTGGACGCCTCGCTCATGCCGCCCGGCGAGCGTGCCGACCGGCCCCGGTTCCGCGAGCCGCGCTACCGCGACCGCGACCTGTTCGACGGCGTCGCGGCGCTGCACGGTCTCCCGGCCGAGGGCGACGACGCGCTGACCCGGCGGTCGCCGCTGACCGGCAGGCTCGACCGCCTGGTCACCCGGCACGCCACCGCCCCGGACGCGGCGAGCCCCGCACTGCGCCACCGTGCTCTGCCCGAAGTGCGCGAGCTCCTGCACGAACGGCTCGACGAGCCGGCGGCGGGCAGGAGCGTCGCGGAGGTGGCCGGCGAGCTGGGCTTCTTCCACCAGAGCCACCTCGACAGGCACTTTCGGCAGTCGTTCGGGATGAGCGCGGGCGCCTTGGCCAAGACCGTACGGTAGCGCGCTCGGCCCCTGCGGCCTGCTCGCCCCGGTAGCGCGCCCGGGGTGCGCCCGGGGGACGTTCGGCCTGGCGGCCCGCAAGAACGCGCCCTCATGCGGCTCAGGCTCTCGCTCTCGCGGGCCGTCCAGGTCAGACTCCGGCCGTCACGTTGACGCCCGAGCCGACCGAGCGCTGGGTGGTCACCTCGGTGACGAGGTTGCCCGTCGAGGTGACGGTGAGCTGGTTGCCGCCCCGCTGGTACGACAGGCCGGTGCCGGAGCCGTTGCCGCGGATGACGTTGCCGGTGACGGCGACGTTCCCGGTGCCGTAGTTGACCCTCGTGATGGCCACGTACGTGGTCCCCGTGCCGCTGAACTGGAAGACGCGGTTGCCCGTGATGGTGCTCGCGGCGTCACCCTGGACGGCGGCCTCGATGCCGTAGGTGGCGAAGTCCTCGATGTAGTTGTCGCTGAGGCTGGTCGCGTAGAGGCGGTCCGCGTTGATGCCGGCACCGCCGACGTTGTAGACGTGGTTGCGCTCGATCACCCAGCCGGCGCTGTTCTCCAGCTTGATCGCGTCGCCCCCGGTCTCATCGATCCAGGTCTCGGTGAGGTTCCAGTCGGTCACCGCATTGTCGCCCTCCTCGACGTAGATGCCGTTCTGCCCGGACTGGTCGATGAAGAGGCCGTGAATGCGGCCGTTGACCATGCCGCCCGTGGGCGCCACTGTCGTCCCATCGCGCGCGATGCTGGTGATGTGGAGTCCGTTGGCCTTGGCGTTCTGGATGTGCAGGTTCTCGATGACGCAGCCCCAGGCGCGGATCAGCACTCCGTCTCCGCCCGAGGCGTTCCCGGCGGCGTTGGCGTCGATGGTGAGATCGCGTAACACGACGCGCCCGTCGGCGGTGGCGTCGTTGTCGGCCCACGACTTGGAGGCAAGCACGGCAGGAAGGTTGCGGTTGTCGGCCTGCTTGAGGAGCGTCGTGGGGCTCTCTCCCCGGTAGGTACGGTCACCGGCCAGCAGGACGGTGCTGGTGATCAAGCAGGGACCGTCGATGATGATCTCGTCGCCCTCGTCGGAGCCGTCGATCACCGACTGGATCCTGGCGGCATCGCCGTCGTTGTTCGCGCAGGTCGCGGTGATCCGCGCCGCCTCCGCCGGATCCGCGTCACCGAGTATCGCGACGCCGGCGGCGGCCACGACGGCGGTCAGGGAAGCGACCGTCAGTACCCGGCGTACGGCGGGCCTCAGATGTGCCATGAAGTCTCCTGTCATCTGCTGCGGAACGCCATGATGATCATGGCGCGCCTTTAGTGAACAATGAGACGAGGCACAACGAAAGTGGTGATTTTTCCGTTACGGGACGAGCGCCGCGACGACGGCCGGAGCGAGGCGGGAACCCGCCTCGGGCGTCAGGTGATCGGCTGCCGGGTGAGGCCCAGATCGGCGCCCTTCGGCTCCTTCACGGCGGTGACGGCGGCCAGCGAGATCACGCAGAGCACCATGATGTAGCCGCCCACCGACAGCGCCGATCCCGTGCTCTGCACCAGGGCCTCCGCGATCGTGGGGGCGAACGCGCCGCCGAGGATCGCGCCGAGCGCGTACCCGATCGCCGCCCCCGAGTAGCGCACCGATGCGGGGAACATCTCGGCGTACATGGCCGACATCGGGCCGTACGACAGGCCGAGACCGACGGCCAGGACGAGGACCGCCGCGGCGAAGAGCCAGATCTGGCGGGTCTCCATCAGCAGGAACAGCGGGATCATCCAGACGAACACCAGCGCGTAGCCGATCTGGAACGTGCGGACGCGGCCGATGCGGTCGGACAGCGCGCCGCCGTACAGGGTGAAGATCAGCCACGCGACCGAGCCGGCGACGGTGGCGAGCAGCACGGACGGACGGGGCAGGCCGAGCGCGGTGGTGCCGTAGCTGATGAAGTAGGCGATGAGCAGGTAGCCCGCCGCGTTGTTGGCGACGAAGATGAGCGCGGTCAGCAGGACGTTCTTGCTGTGGCCGCGGAACAGGTCACGCAGCGGCGCCGACGAGGTCTTGGTGCGCTGCTGCAGCTCCTTGAAGACCGGGCTCTCCTCCACGGCGCGGCGCACGAGGTAGCCGATGATGATCAGGGTCAGCGAGAGCAGGAACGGCACCCGCCAGCCCCACGCCTGGAACTGCTCGGGAGTGGTCACCGTACTCATGATCCACAGGACGCCGGTCGCCAGGATGAGCCCGATCGGCACGCCGATCTGGGGGAACGTGCCCCACCAGCCGCGGCGCTCGCGCGGCGCGTGCTCCACCGCCAGCAGGGCCGCGCCGCCCCACTCGCCGCCCGCGGAGAAGCCCTGCACGATGCGCAGCAGGATGAGGGCGATCGGCGCCGCCACCCCGATCGACCCGTACGTGGGCAGCAGGCCGATGAGCGTGGTGGCCCCGCCCATGAGCAGGAGCGTCATGACCAGCATGCGCTTGCGGCCGAGCCGGTCGCCGTAGCGGCCCGCGACGATCGCGCCGAGCGGCCGGAACAGGAAGCTGATGCCGATCGTGGCCAGTGAGATGATCGTGGCCAGGCCGGGGGCCTGCTCGTTGACCGGAGCCAGGAACAGCGGCCCGAACACCAGGCCGGCGGCCTGGGCGTAGATGAAGAAGTCGTACCACTCGATGGTGGTGCCGGCCAGGGTGCTGGCGAGGACCTTGCGGTCGTCGCCGGTCATGGAGCGGGGTTCACTCGTCACGTCGGCTCCGTTCGTGCTGGTGGGGGGTTCCGGACAAGGGCCGCTGACGATCACCTCGCCGGGGATGGTGCCTCACCATTCAAACGCGCGCGATGTGAATTTGTCAGCGTCGCAATTCGATAACGGGCGTGCCGGAACCCTGGTGCGGGTGCGTCAGGGGCGTAAGTCGCGGGAGGGGCGGATGAGGCCGGTCTCGTACGCGAGGATCACCGCGTGCACCCGGTCGCGCAGCAGCAGTTTGCTCAGCACGTTGCTCACGTGGGTCTTCACCGTCTGCTCCCCGATCGTCAGGTCGGCCGCTATCTCGGCGTTCGATCGGCCACGGGCGATCAGCTCCAGTACCTCCCGTTCCCTGGCGGTGAGCGTGCTGATCTCGGGCGGCGCGGGCCGGGCGGTACGGGCGGGCGGCCGGGCGCGGACGAACTCGCCGATGAGCCGCCGAGTGACCGACGGTGCCAGCAGCGCCTCCCCGGCGGCGACCACGCGTACGGCCTCGACCAGGCCGGACCGGCGCACGTCCTTGAGCAGGAAGCCGCTGGCGCCCGCGCGCAGCGCCTCGAAGACGTACTCATCCAGGTCGAACGTGGTCACCATGAGCACCTTGACCGGGTCGGCCACGCCGTGGCCGGCCAGGCGGCGAGTGGCCTCCAGGCCGTCCATGCGGGGCATGCGTACGTCCATGAGCACGACGTCGGGCCGCCACCGGCGAGCCGCCTCGACGGCCTGCACCCCGTCGGCGGCCTCGGCGACCACCTCCATGCCGGGCTGGGCGTCCAGGATCGCGCGGAAGCCGGCACGTACCAGCTCCTGGTCGTCGGCCACGACGATCCTGATCGTCATCGCGCCCGGCTCCCGATCGCCCTGATCGTCATCGTCCGCCGCCGATCGGGAGCCGGGCCACCACGGCGAAGCCGCCCTCGGGCCGGGCTCCGGCGGTCAGCTCGCCGCCGAAGAGCTGGACGCGCTCCCGCATCCCGACCAGCCCGTGCCCGCTCGAACCGTTACCGTCCGCACTCCGCTCGCTGAGACCGTGCCGGTCCGCACCCTGCCCGCTCGGATCGGAGCCGTCGCAATCGTGCCGGTCCAGGCCGTCGCCCCCTCCGCTCCCAGGACCGTCATCGCAGACCTCGATACGAAGGTCGCGTTCACCGTGCCGCACCCGTACGCGCACCCGCGCCCCGCCCGCGTGCTTGACCACGTTCGTCAGCGCCTCCTGCACGATCCGGTACGCCGACAGCTCCACCCCGGGGGGCAACCGCCCGGCGGGCCCGTCCATCTCCAGCGAGGCCGGCACTCCGGACCGGCGCGCCTGTTCGACCAGTTCGGGCACCTGCGCCAGCCCGGGTTGCGGAGCGAGCGCGCCCTCCCCCTGCGGGCTCTCCTCGCGCAGCACGCCCAACAGGCGGCGCATCTCGGTCATGGCCTGCCGCCCGGTCTCGGCGATGGTGTCGAACGTCCGCTCGGCGGCCTGCGGGTCGCGTTCGGCCAGCACCGGCCCGGCCTCGGCCTGCACCACCATCATGCCGACGTGGTGGGTGACGACGTCGTGCAGTTCGCGGGCGATGCGGGCGCGTTCGGCGGCGACCGCGCGGCGGGCTTCGAAGTCGCGTTCGCGGGCCAGCAGCTCGGCGCGCGCCTCCAGTTCGGCCGTGTACGCCCGCCTGATCCGCGCGCTGTCCCCCAGCACCCAGGCTCCGGCCAGCAGCAGCATGGCGAAGGCGACGTCCAGCAGGTCGCTGTCGGTGGCGGGCACCAGCGCGACCACCGCCACGCCGACCCCCGCGAGCACGCCCACGACGGCGGAGACGGTCCTGCCGCACCAGGCGACCATGGTGTAGAGGGCGACGACGCCGCCCGGCGCCACGGGCGTGACCAGGTCTGGGAAGGGCGCGGCGCCGTAAACGGCGGCCACCGCGCCGGCCCCGAGGTTGATCCACAGCGGGTGGCGGCGCCGCCAGGCCAGCGGCAGCGTGCCGAGCAGGACCAGGATCACGGCGAGCGGCCCCGGGCGCGGCATGTGCTCGGCGGCGGCGCGGACGAAGAGCGCGATCAGGGAGATCGCCGCGAGGAGCACGGCGAGCGCCCCGTCGGCGGCCACCGGGTGCTCCCGGATCCAGGCCGCCACGCGTTTCGTCGGCATACGCCCAAGTATGAGGCGCTGCGGCGCGCTTGACCTCCCTCTCAGGAGGGAGCCTCCCCAGGCCGGGTGAGCCGGAGGTTCGGTGCGGCGGGGGATCCGGTACGGCGGCCCGCCGCCTACCGTCAGAGGTCAGAGGGATCCCGCTGGAACACCGGTTCACCGTTCTCCGACCGCTGCCACCAGGAGGTCCCCCATGTCCGAGATGCCGCTCCCCCGCGCCATGGGTGCGTCGCTGCGCGCCACGTTCTGGGATGAGGCGCGCGGCTACCAGCGGCTGGCGTACGTCGTCGGCGCCGCCCTCGTCCTCACTGGCCTCGCGCACGGCGCGATCTGGGCGGTCGTCGGCGGCCCGATCGAGGGGCCGCTGTCGTGGCGCAAGCCGGCCACGTTCGGCCTCTCGTTCGGCCTGACCACGCTCACGCTCGGCTGGATCGGCGGCCACCTGCGGGTGCCGGCGTGGTCGGGGTGGCTGGTGTCGGTGCTGCTGTGCGTCTCGACCGCGCTGGAGGTGGTGTGGGTGAGCGTGCAGCGCGCGCGTGGCGTACCGTCGCACTTCAACGACATGACGGCGCTGGACGGGGCGCTGTTCACGGCGGGCGGCGTCACGATCGCGGTCACCGACATCGCGCTGCTGCTGATCACCGTGGCGGCCTTCACCGCGTGCACCGCGCCCGCGCCGATGGCGTGGGCGATCCGCGGCGGCATGCTGGCGCTGCTGGCCGCGCAGGTGGTCGGGATGTGGATGATCGTGCACGGGATCGGCCTGCTCGACGCCGGCGCCTCGCCGCTGACGCACTCGATGAGCACGTACGGGCGGGCGGGCGCGATGAAGTACGCCCACGCGGTGCCGATGCACGCGATCCAGGTGCTGCCGGGGCTGGCCTGGCTGATGGGCTTCAGCCGGCTGTCCGAGCGGGCGCGGCTGGTGGCGATGAGCGCGGCCATCGCCGGGTACGCGAGCCTGTTCGCGGTCGCGCTTGGCCGTACGGCGCTGGGGCTGGAGCCGTTCGACCTGCTCAGCCTCTCGACGCTGCTGTACCTCGTGCCGGCGCTGCTGCTCGGCGCGGCCTCGGTGGCGACGGCGGCCGGGCTGCGCCGCCGGTCAGGGCTCGGCTGACAGCCGCCTGCGCACGTCGGCGGTCAGCTTGTCCAGCAGCTGGACGAGGGTGGCGCGCTCCTCCGGGGTCAGCCCGGCGACCAGGGACGCCTCGCGGCCGAGCACCGAGTCCACCGAACGTTCGATGAGCGCGTGCCCCTCCTCCGTCAGCGTGACGACGACGCTCTTGCGCCCGGTGCCGCCGGGCGCGCGGTGGATGAGGCCCTCCCGCTCGGCCCTGGCCACCCGCTGGGAGATCGCTCCTGCCGTGACGAGCGTGCGGCGGGCCAGCTCGCGGGTGGTCAGCCGGTACGGCGGCCCGGACCGGCGCAGCACGGACAGCAGATCGAGCGTGGCCGCGTCGATCCCGGCGGCGCGCAGCACGCGGGCGCGGTCGTCGGCGAACAGCTTCGCCAGCCGCCAGATGGGCGTGACGATCTCGATGGACGAGGTCGGCGTGCCGGGGCGCTCGCGCTGCCAGGCGGCGGCGATCTCCGCGGGACTGGTGGGGGCGTCGGCCATCTCGGAACCCTTCGCTATATTTAGCCCTAAACATACCTGCCGTCAGGAGGGACTCATGGGCAGGACCGTACTGGTCACCGGAGGAACCAGCGGCATCGGCCGGGCCATCGCCGCCCGTTTCGCCGCCGACGGCGCGGACGTCGTCATCACCGGCCGCCGCGCCGCCACCGTCGAACCCGCCGCCAAGGAGCTCGGCGTGCGCGGGGCCGCCTGCGACGCCACCCGTCCCGATCAGGTCGCCGCGCTGGCCGCCGAGCTGAGCGGACCGCTCGACGTGCTGGTGAACGCGGCCGGCGGGCTGCCCGCCACCCCACCCGAGGGCACGCCGCCGCTTGAGGCGCTCGCCCTGCAGTGGCAGTCGAGCCTGTCGCTCAACGTGGTCAGCGCCGCGCTCACCACGGCCGCCGTACAGGATCGGCTGGCGCCCGGCGGCACGGTGGTCAGCATCGGCTCGATCGGGGCTGAACGGCGCGGCGGCTCGTACGGCGCCGCGAAGGCCGCGCTCGCCGCCTGGAACGTCTCGCTCGCCGCCGAGCTGGGCCCACGCGACGTCACCTGCAACGTCATCTCGTCCGGTTACGTCGCCGGCACCAACTTCTTCGGCGACGGCATGACCGAGGAGCGCCACCGCGCGCTGGTGGAGGAGACGCTGCTGAAGCGGCCCGGCACGCCCGATGACATCGCGCAGACCGTCTTCTTCCTCGCCTCGCCCGGCGCCCGCCACATCACCGGCCAGACCATCCACGTGAACGGCGGCGCGTTCACCACCCGCTGACCTCACCCGGCAAGGCCCCGCACCGGCACGGAAAACATGACAGGCGTTGTCGGCTTTTCTCGTTACGTTCGCCGCATGAGCAATCATCCGAACCTGCGAGGCAAGGTCTGCCTCGTCGCCGGCGCGACGCGGGCGCCGGCCGGGGCATCGCCGTCGAGCTGGGCGCGGCCGGCGCCACCGTCTACGTGACCGGCCGCACCACCCGGCGGTCGCGATCCGAGTACGACCGCCCCGAGACCATCGAGGAGACCGCCGAGCTGGTGAACGCGGCCGGCGGCCACGGCATCGCCGTACCGGCCGACCACCTCGACCGCGACCAGGTCAGGTCGCTCGCCGAGCGCATCGGCCGCGACCACGGCCGCCTCGACGTGCTCGTCAACGACATCTGGGGCGGCGAGCACCTCGCCCAGTGGGACACCCCGCTGTGGGAGCACGACCTGGACGCCGGCCTGCGCCTGCTCCGGCTCGCCGTCGACACCCACGTCATCACCAGCCACTTCATGCTGCCCCTGCTGATCAAGCGGCCCGGCGGGCTGGTGGTGGAGATGACCGACGGCACCAAGGAGTACAACGACCGCAATTACCGCGTCTCGTTCTTCTACGACCAGGCCAAGAGCGCGGTCATCCGGCTCGGTTACGCGCAGGCGCACGAGCTGCGCCCGTACGGGTGCGCGGCGGTGTCGCTGACCCCCGGCTGGCTGCGGTCGGAGATGATGCTCGACCACTACGGGGTGAAGGAGGAGAACTGGCGCGACGCGACCGCGCGCGAGCCGCACTTCGCCATCTCGGAGTCGCCCCGGTACGTCGGCCGCGCCGTCGCCGCCCTGGCCGCCGACCCTGACGTGATGCGGTGGACCGGCCGGTCGCTGTCGAGCGGGCAGCTCGCGCAGGAGTACGGCTTCACGGACGTGGACGGCTCCCAGCCGGACTGCTGGCGCTACCTGGTGGAGGTCCAGGACCCCGGCAGACCCGCCGACGTCACCGGCTACCGCTGACCTCCGCCGGCGACGGCGGTACTAGACCACGTCGAACTCGTTGCCCTCGGGGTCGAGCATCGCCACCGCGTAGTGGTCGGCCCCGGGCTGCGAGTGCACCCGTACGACGGACGCCCCTGCCTTGACCAGCCGCTCCACCTCGGCATCCACTCGCGCTCGCCTGGTCTCCAGGGGCGTTTCGTCGCGCTTGCCGCCGACCAGCACGTCCAAATGGAACCGGTTCTTCACGACCTTGCCCTCGGGCACCTGCTGGAACCAGATCCTCGGCCCGCGCCCTTCCGGATCGACGATGCTGTCGTTGCCGTCGCCCTCGCCCAGCTCGTCCTCCGGCACGCCGATGCTGCGCCAGTACGCCCGCCACGTATCGAAGCCATCCGGCGGCGGCTCCAGCTTGTAGCGCAATGCGTCCGCCCAGAATCGGGCCATCCGCTCAGGATTCGCACAATCGATCACCAGTTGATACGAGACCATGCCCGCCATCCTGCCCGAGGCCCGGCGATTCGGGGTGCTCGTCAGGCCGAATATCGAGGCCGCTGATCAAGCTCCGGTGACCGGCACGCGAGGAGGCACCGCATGAGCACGATCGCGCCCCGGGCGGGCGACGCGCTCCCGCGTGATCGCTCACGTGTCGAGAGACAGGAGCGGAAGGCTGCGCCCGGAGATGGAGCCGGACGGGGCCAGACCGATCCGGGCGGCGCCCATCGCCAGGTAGAACGGCTCGGCGTGCGGGTCCGCCTCGATCAGCAACCGCACGAAGCCGAGCCTCCGCGCGGCGGTCACCGCGTGCTCGAGCAGCAGGCGGCCGATGCCGTGCCCGATGGCGTCCGGTTCGACGAAGAGCATGCCCAGCTCCCCCTCCGGCGGATCGCCCTCGACGGTGACGAACCCCAGCACGCGGCCGTCCCGTTCGGCCACCGTCGTCCGCCGGGCCTCCACCTGCGATGCCGGGACGGTGAGCTCGTCCCGGCAGGCCGCCATGAACGTCTCGTCGTAGCCCCAGTAGGCCTTCGAGCGCAACGCCAGCTCGCTCAGCGGCTCCGCCTCGTCCGGCCGTGCGGCCCTGACCAGCACGTCCGTTCTCCTGCTCATGCTCTCCTGCCTGGTCACAGGCCCACCGCACCGTCGATGCCCTGACGCAGGAGGTCGGCGTGGCCGTTGTGCCGCCCGTACTCCTCGATCATGTGGAGGAGCACCCAGCGCAGCGTGATCGTACCGCGCCAGGGGTCCGTGCCGGTGATCTCCAGGTTCGCCGCCCCGGCCACGAACCGGTCGGCGAAGTCCACCTCGTCGTGCCAGAGCCGCCACGCCTCGGCGACGATCTCCGCGTCAGGCACGGCGTCGTCGAAGGCCGCGTCGGGACGCTCCTCGGTCTGAAAGTACGGGCCGGCCGGTTGCCCGGCCATGTCCCGGCGGAACCAGCGCCGTTCGACGTCGGCGAGGTGCCGTACGAGCCCCAGCAGCGACAGGTTCGCGAAGGGCACCGACCGGCGGGCGAGCGCTCCCGGGTCGAGGTCCTTGCACTTCAGCTTCAGCGTCTCGCGATGCCAGCGGAGGCAGGCGGCGAGCATCGCCTTCTCGTCCCCGGGCAGGCACGGCGGGCCTGGGGTCGCTGTCCTCGGGCACGAACAGCTCGGCGAACATCCGCATGTGGATCTCACCTCGCTCGCGCGGACTCGGCCGGCGCGGCGGCGAGGCGCTCGCGCAGCGCCGCTTTGACGGCGGGCCATTCCGGGGCGATCACCGAGAACATGGCCGAGTCGCGCAGCAGGCCCTCCTCACCCGGCGCCCAGGAGGGTGACCAGCTTCGCAGGACGCCCTCGAAGTGCGCGCCGAGCCGCTCGATCGCCCGGCGTGAGCGGTGGTTGCGGGCGTCGGTCTTGAGATCGACGCGGGTCACGTTCAGCGTTTCGAACGCGTGGGTGAGCAGGAGCAGCTTGGCCTCGGCGTTGATCATGGTGCCCTGGGCCGAGGCGGACAGCCAGGTCCAGCCGATCTCCACCGCGCGCAGCTCGTCCCGGCCCGGCCACGTACGGGGATCCCAGAGCCCGGTGCATCCCACCGCCTTCCCGTCGCTCAGCCGAATCTGGGCGAAAGGGGTCAGCCCCTCGCGGGAGAGCTGGGCGCGCAGGTAGGCCGGGACCTCATCGGCGCGGGGCACGAGGGTGAAGGCGTAGGAGGAGCGGTCCTCCTCGGCGGCCTCCGCCAGATCCGCCGCGTGGCTCATCGCCAGCGGCTCCAGGCGTACGCGAGATCCGGTCAGCACGGGAACGTCGAGCCGGCGGTGCATGCGGTCTGCCACCTTTCTGCCGAGCGGGGTGCGGGGAGCACGGCGTGAGCGTCATCGGCGAGCCTCGGCCGGATTTGTATGGTACACCCTACAAATTAACGGTTGTGGGGGAGCTGCACCGGCATCTGGGGAGGTTCGCCGTGGCCGGGCACGATGCTCCGGCTCACCGCCCTGCCGGACGCCTCCTATGCTGGCAGCACGATCTAGACCCGCATCCGCGAGCAGCTGAAAGGCCATCAAGCAGTGGTACGCCCGCCGGGACCGGACCGGCCGCTCTACATCCGCATCGCCATGTCGCTCAAGGCGCGGATCCTCGCCGGAACCTACCCGCCTGGTAGCCGGCTGCCGCCCGAAGAGGAGCTCGCGACCGACTTCGGCGCCAGCCGCAGCACCATCCGCCAGGCCATCGCCGACCTCCGCGGCAAGGGATATCTCACCAGCCGGCGCGGCTCGGGCACCTACGTGAACACCGAACCGCCGATCGAGCCGCTGTCACCTCGTTCGGGGCCGGTCTACACCGGTTTCCTCGACGACCTCGACGATGAGGCCCACCACGTCCACGAGCTGCACCGATCCCGGCGGACCATCATCGCCGACGAGGCGCTCGCCGCTCGGCTGCACATCCCTGCCGGCAGCCCGGCCGTCCGCTTCCGTGGCACCCGGGTGCGCGATGGCAAGGTCTACGGTGTCGCCACCGACATCCTTCCCGCGGACGTCGGTGACCGGATCGACGCCCAGGTGCTCCAGCGCTGTGCGACCGTCGTCGACGCGCTGGCGGCCGTGGGCCATCGCGTCCAGGAAAGCCTCCAGCGCGTCGAACCGACCTCGCTGGACCCCGCCACCGCCCGGCTGTGCGGCGCTTCCCCCGGCGAGCCCGCCCTCTCCATCACCGGCGTCGCCTACCGTAAGGACGGGACGCCGATCGACGCCTACACGCTCGTCGTCATCAGCGGGTACGGCATCGGTCTGCACCTCGTACGCGCCAGTGACCAGGTCACAGACGCCGAGCACTCCCGAGCCGTCGGCCTTCACCTCCAGCCCTGACATGCAGAGCCCGACCCGCACGTGGCGAGCGCGGGTCGCGCGCGGCTTGCGGGGTCTTCACCACCGATACGTGGGCGAAGCCGTCAGCGAACGGCTCGGTTCCACCGCCCGACGGGCGCAGGTTCACGGTCGCGGCGGCCGGTTCCAGCGCGCGGTTCGCCGTTCTGACGTCGGATCGACGTCCACGCACGCGCCGCCCCGCCGCGTGCGGACGGCGCTCGGGTGCTGCACGAAGCCGAACCCGCCGGGGGAAGAGCGCGCACCTCGCGGTTCTCCCCCGCACGGGGACAGCGCTTCCGCCGGCTTGCCCGGACCGGCGAGCGGCGGCGGAGGTATCGGCCTCCGTCGCATGGCCCTCGGAAGGCGGCGTGCCTGGACGGGTTCCCGCCCTTCCCTTCTCGGACGACTTTTCCGCGGCTCGCTCCCGGGCTGCCGCGCTTCGTCTCAGCGACATTCAGGAAACCGTGATCGTGTTGGCGCCGGGTGGTATGGCTGTTTGATCGTCTTCATCTGCGGTGCCGTAGTCGCCGACGAACGCGCCTACATTTTTTCGTTCCCGGCGACCCGGCCGTGCCGGTCGTCCGGTCCGGACCCGGTGCGCGAAACTCACCGCAGCCGGTGAGCAACAGTCGACTTCCCACCTCTTCGTACTTGCTTTCTGAAAGCTTCTTGTACGACTTGCACCGTTCATACCAGAAGTCATACGGATCACCGGCAACTCACGGCACAAAAATCTCGATGAACGGTACAGCGGGCGGCGACGTTGACTGGGACACCCGACGAAGGCCGACACGGGAGTCAACGACACGCACCCGAGAAGGAAACGGCGGCCCACCCTCTGCCGTATACATTTCGGCCGCACCGATTGATCAGATAACGGCTCTTCGAATGCACCCGGACGCCCCAGGTCTATGCACCACTGCTCAACCTGAGTATGATTCGGGCATACGGTCGTTCAATAGGGTCGGAGGGTGCCTATGGACCCAGCCTATGATCACGATCCGTTCTTTGAACCGGTGATCGCCGACCGGTTCGAGCGCCGATTGATTGCCGATCTCGCGGCGGGTCGATGCGCAGCCATTCGAGTGCCGGGCTTTTTCTCGCCAGACGAGTGTGCGCTCGTCTTGGACGCGCTCCTCAAGGTGGAGTTCGCCACGTACGGCCGGCAACGAGTGCGGCCCGAAGTGATGCGCTTCGGCGTAGGCGTCAGCGACTACCGCAAGAACGGAACCATTTCCGACGACTATTGGACCGCGGTCGACGAGAGCAGGCGCGCTTGGGATGACCTGAAGCTTCCGTTCGACCCGTTCGAACTATGCCGGAGCCGATTGGGCGCCGAACTGCCACAGCCAGTGGAAGTCGCCCGGCATGGCGGCCGACCCATGGGCGCCGGAGTCGCCCGCGAGCCCAACCAAGGGTTTCTCGTGCACTTCGACGACGCGCAGCGTGAGTTCTCCGGCCCTTTCCTCGACGCCGACATCATCTGCCAATTCGCCTTCAACCTGTATCTCAGCGTACCGGACGAAGGAGGCGAAACGGTTGTCTGGCGACACCGTTGGCATCCTGCCGACGACAAGCACAAACCCGCTGGATCCTACGGTTTCGAAGAGTCCGTCGTCGGCGATGCCGAATCCTTCCACATGCGGCCACGAACCGGCGAAGCCGTGCTACTCGATCCGAGAAACTTTCATGCGGTACGACCGAGCAACGGCGGCCGCAGAATAGCCCTCGGCTTTTCCGTCTCCATGACGGATACCGGACAATTACTGACTTGGGGTTGACCACCGCGCCTGCACAACTTCAGCAAAGCGGTTGTCGGCCACTTATCGAAGAGTTTAGCGTGCCCTCATGGAGATTCTGCGGTACACGGCCTTCAGCGAAAGTACCGACGGCGGTAATCCCGCGGGGGTCGTATTCGACGCCGCGGGCCTCGACCCGAAGCAGATGCTCGAGATCGCCGCCGAAGTCGGCTATTCGGAGACCGCCTTCGTCACCGGGAGAGCCGACCGGCACCTAGCCGTCCGTTACTTCAGCCCGATGGTGGAAGTTCCTTTTTGCGGTCATGCCACCATCGCGACGGCCGTGGCCTTCGCCGACCGGCATGGCCCCGGAGAACTGCTGCTGGACACGCAGGCCGGTCCGATCGAAGTGTCGACTTCGGTCACGCACACCGGGCTCACGGTCGCGACCCTCGTCAGCGTGCCACCGCACGTCGATGATCTGGACACGACACTCCTCGACGAGCTTCTTGCAGCCCTGCGCTGGTCGCGAACCGACCTCGATGCCGGCCTCCCGCCGAAAGTCGCTCACGCAGGCGCTTCTCATCCGATCATCGCCGCCCGGACCCGTGAACGCCTTGCGCATCTGTCTTACGACTTCTCCCTGCTCGCCATGCTGATGGAACGTACCGGATGGACGACCATCGACCTCGTCTGGCGGGAGAGCGACGACATCTTCCATGCCAGGAATCCCTTCCCACCCGGGGGCGTCGTGGAAGATCCCGCTACTGGCGCGGCGGCTGCGGCGCTCGGCGGTTACCTGCGCGCGTTGAAGCTCGTCGCGCTCCCGGCGACGGTAACCGTTCTGCAGGGCGAGGACATGGGTCGCCCCAGTACCATCACCGTGTCCATCCCACAGGATCCCGCTAGCGGTATCGCCGTCACAGGATCAGCGCTCAGGCTGTGATCTGAAGGCCCACCTCGCTTCGGCACCGCATCCCGGGTACCGCGTGGCTGGGATCAGCATCACGCAGTGGACGTGGCGTGTCATCATGGTCACCGCCACGATTGGCCGTCGGTCGTTGTCCCTCGAGTGCCGGCACGGACGGGCCAGGGCGGTGATCAGAGCGTTCGCGCCCCTTGGGCCGGATCAGGTCAGCGTCGGTGGCGGGGATGAGCGATGCGGGACCTACGTATCGATGTGCAGCGTCAGCTCAATTTCGACGGGAGCATTCAGGGGTAGCACCGCGACCCCGATCGAAGTGCGCGCGTGCCGTCCCGCTGCTCCGAAAACCTCGCACAGCAGATCACTGGCGCCGTTGACAACGTCGGCTTGTGAGGTGAAGCCAGGCGCCGACGATACATAGCCGACCACCTTCACCACGCGCAGTATCCGGTCGAGCCCCACAGCGGCATCCGCCGCCGCCAGTGCGGCAAGCGCGCACTGCCGCGACAGACCGGCTGCGACCTCCACCGATACTTGATCGCCGACCCTCCCGGTGACGACCACTTCCCCACCGGTCATCGGGATCTGGCCGGATACGAACAAGAAGTCCCCTGCGGCAACAGCCGGGACATAGGAGCCTTTCGCCGGGCTGACGGGCGGCAGCTTCAAGCCGAGTTCTGAGAGCCTCGCAGAAGGAGTTCCCCTTCTCATAGGTACAAGGTACGCGACCGCATGGTCAGCGCACAGCATTTTGCCGGATGTCCGAATTATGCATGATTCGCCGAACTTGACCACTGCGCATCAGCCGCTGCAATCATATCCAATCTTGACATCTTCCTCTTGGGCTACACAAAAGTCCGACTATGGGGACTATCGTGATGAACACCGACCACTAACGGACGATGATGAGACGGAGGGGTAGCGTGGGGAAAGATCGCATCTACGTGGTTTTTATCCATGGCCTCTTCTCAAGCCCCAAGACCTGGAAGCACTTCGAGTGGACAATCCGCACGGATCCTGACCTATCAGACAAAACCACCTTGCTTCACTTCGGCTACTCCTCTCCATTCTTCATCACAAGATTCTCGAGAAAAATACCGACATTCAACGACATTGCCGACAATTTAGGATCGTTCCTTCGAAGCAATGTCGCAGACGGACACAAGGTGTTCCTGGTGACGCACAGCCAGGGAGGCATCGTCGCACAGATCTTCCTGTCAAAGGCCCTGCGGAACGGTGCCTCATACGATCTTTCCCGGATCAGCCACCTGCTCATGTACGCCTGTCCTAACGCGGGCTCAAAGATCGCACTCGGGCTGAGAAGGCTGCTGCTCATCCGGCACCCGCAGGAGTGGCTGCACCGCCGCATGCAAGCGGACGTTCCGGCAATCGAGACCCTTGAGGAGCGTTGCCCCTTCCCCATAACGGCATGCGGCGGTGCCACCGATGGCGTGGCGCCCAACGTCGACGCCACCTATCCCTTCCGCAACAGGGAGACGGTCCCCGGCGACCACAAGTCGATCATTCGGCCGCGCGGCCCGAGCGACGAGTCCTACCAGCTCTTCAAACGTCTTATCCGCCAATATCTGGCATCAGACGGCGGACGTAGCGCTCCACTGGGGGCACCGGCCCCGCCGGCCCCATCCCCTCCCTCGACGGTATCGCTCAGGTGTCGATCGAACCGCCGTGGTCGCAGCGGGAGGTGAGCGATCTACAGGGTCGCGCCGAGGATGTCGAAGCCATACTGGCCAGCAACGCGAAAGTCCTCGTGCTCGCCGGACTGGGCGGTGTGGGGAAGAGCCGCGTGGCTCTTGAAGCGGCTCACCGGATGCGTCCTCAGCGCGACGTCTGGTGGATCAACGTCACCGAACTTCATACCGCAATGCAGCAACTGGGACTTCGCCTCGGCATTCCGAAGAGCACCCTCGTCGAAGCGACGAGCGCGCGGAACGTTCCGGACGTGATCTGGAACGCACTCGAGAACCATGGACGCCCCTGGCTCATCGTTTTCGACAACGCCGACAACGCCGACTCCCTCGCAGCAGGCATCGGACGAGTCGCCGACGGCAGAGGCTGGCTGCGCACACCCGCTACCGAACACGGCCGGGTCATCGTGACCAGCCATGACCGCAACGAGACCACGTGGGGACCCTGGTGCCAGATCAGGACCATCAATCCCCTGGCAGAAGATGACGGCATAGCGATACTGACCAAGACGGTCGGACAGCCATCAGCCGGGACACGAGAAGACGCGCGACTGCTCTCCAGGACGTTGGGCGGCCTCCCGCTCGCGCTCTGGTGCGCGGCGAGGCACATCAAGAACAGCTTCGAACAGTCCGGGGAGACCGGACACACGTTCACCGCCTATCGGCGTGACCTGGAATCCCGCCTGACAGCGGTCCCCGGATGCGGTCCTTTGGATCAAGAGCTGGGACTGGAGCTGGTGTACGAGGTCTTCAAGATCTCACTCGACGCACTGGCGAAGAGCGGGATGCCTCAAGCGGCACCACTGCTGAAAGTGCTGGCCTGCATGAATCCCAGTGCCATCCCCTATCCGGTGCACACAGCGGAGAAGCTGGCTCACGCCGACTTGTTCGACGGTCACCCCACTCCGGACATCGACAGGATCCTGCAACGACTGAACGATGTCGGCCTCGTCACTTTGCAGCCGGTCCGTGGACAAGGGAACCGGCTGGGTGAATACCTGGCCCAGACCGTCTCCATGCACCCGGCCGTACACCTGGTCCTGCGCACTGACCGCGACGTGATGAGCCGGCCACGTGCCTACTACGGCTTCGCGCTACGACTGCTGGAAGACGCTCTCGGCAAGTCGGATCCCGATCAGATACGGCAGCCGTAGATTGTTGTGATCATGGTGTTGTCTCGGCGTAGGTATGCCATCGCTGGTGGCAGAGGCGCGCTCGATATTGGTGCCGTCGCCGCCAGATGGACCAGGTCAGACGGTGCTCGGGGTCCCGTCGTGGGTCGGGGATGACGACGCCGCGCAGTTGGCGGAGCAGTTCGGGGATGGCGATGGCGACCAGGCCGAGATGCTCGGCGAGGGGACCGTCAAGTTGACGCTGGTAGGCGGTGGCCACGGCGATGAAGGCGTAGGCGAGCAAGGCCATGGTGCTCCAGCGGTGCCAAGAGCGCCAGCGGATGACCTGTCCGGCGTCCAGGCCGCAGGTCTGCTTGGCAAGTTGATGATCTTCTTCGATGCGCCATCTGGACGTGGCGACGTGAATCAGGCGGGCCAGCGGCACCGGGTGCGGGCTCCAGCAGCGGTAGAACGACATCTGGCCGGTGTAGCGGTGGCGGCGGATCAGCAGGGCGGCGTGTCCGGGGTCGTGCTCGTCGGGGGTGTCGTCGGGTCGGATGGCCAGCATCGCCCAGTCGTAGTGGCGGGTGCCTTTGGTGCCGCTGCCGGTGCGCAGCCACATCCATGCGCCGGCGGGGATGAGCGTGGCGGCGTCTTTGGCGGCGAGGGTGCGTCCAGCGTGGGTGATGATCGTGGTGCTGGAGCGGACCGCCAGCACGTAGCCCAGGAGCAGGGTGCGGATCAGGGTGCGTAGCTCACGGCCGCCGTATACCTCGTCCCCGGTGACGAAGGCGGCGCGTATGCCGGTCGCGTGCGCGCGTTGGAGCAGGTCGCCGGCGAGCTGGGGTTTGGTGGCGAACATGGTCTGTTCGGGGATGTGGGCCAGCTCGCGGTGTTCGTCGTCGGCTGCGCGGCTTGCGGGCAGGTAGAGGGCGCGGTCGAGGATGGTGTGCCCGCGTGGGGTGGCGTACGCCAGGTGGACTGCGACCTGGCATAACGCGACACCGCCGAGGGTGCCGCTGTATTGGCGGGCGGCTGCGGCGGCGTCGGTGGAGGACTTGGCGTCGGCGGTCTCGTCGATGATCAGTACGGCGTGGTCGGGGTCGCCGTCGTCCAGGTGCTCGATCGCCCATCGGGCGGCTTGGGCGGTGACCTGCTGCTCGTCCCAGGAGGCGCGGGCCAGGAAGTGCTGGAGTCGGTCTGGGGTGGGGTGTCCGGCCGCCTCGGCCAGGGTCCAGCAGTTCTTGTCCTCCAGTTCCATCAGCAGCCCCGCCAGCATCTGTGCGCAGGTGGCGCGGCTTTCACGGCGGGGGAAGCAGGGCGCTATCCGGGCCATGAGTTCCTGGTGTAGAGCGGCGTGCTCGGTATGCGCTACGGTGACGGCACGAGCCGCCGCGGCCTGGTCTTGTGTCACAACTCGACATGATCGCGGCGGCTCTTCGCGTCACGCCACACGACCAGCGGCAACACCGTGAAGATCACGATCTACGGCTGCCGTATCAGAGCGAAGACCGTGCGCTGTGGCAGTTGGTTGCGCCGCATGTCGTGCAAATCACCGACACCGTCGTCGCCACCCTTCCGCACGAGCAGGACCTCATTCGCAAGGCCCTTGGCCTGGCCCGTTCCACGAGCCGCTACTTCATCGCGGCCGGCCTCCTGTCACCGGCCAACGACTTTCTTCCCCGGTTGATCGATCGTTGCGGCTCGTACGGCTTCTCCTCGGATGACAGGGAGATCATGGCACTGCGTCATGAGCACGGACGCATGCTGATCGAGATCGGAGAGGCCGAACTCGCCGAGACACGCCTGCGCGAGCTGATCGCGGATCGCGCGCGCGTACTCGGCGAGAACGACCGCGATACGTGGGCAAGCCGGCACAAGCTCGCCAAAGCGATCCTGGTCCAGGAGGGCCGCTGGCAGGAGGCAGAGCAACTCCTCTGGGGGATTCTCGAAGCCGAGGACGCGCTCGACCCGAACCATACGGACAGCATGGTCGTCAAGCACAGCCTCGCCCGCGCCATCCTCGCGCAAGAAGAAAGACGGGCTCCGCTGGCCGAACGGATGTGCCGGGAAATCCTGAGTCAGTGGGATCCAAGCGGGACTTCACCTCTTAACGAGGTCCTTTTCGTGCGAGGCACGCTGGTCCGCGCATTGCATGTCCAGCGACGTATCGACGAAGCAAGGCAGGAGGCGGAGGCTACGCTCGCGCGCAACCAGGAACGCCTGGATGAGGTCCACGCCATGGCGCTGACCTTCTCCTACATCGCCATCCTGCTGGAGTTGAACGAGCTGAGCAAGGCATACGAGCAGGCCAACGCGCTGCTTGCGCGCCGCGCCCGCGTACTGGGAGATCGTCATCCGGACACCGCACGGACGCGCAAACTCCGTGACGACATCCGGAAACTTCTTCATGGTCCGGAATGAGCGCCCGCCTGCAGGGAAGTCGGCTAATCGTCAACTCCACCAGGCTGACACCGGAGGCGGTTGCAGGCTATTTTGAATGAGCCACGTACACAGATCACCATGTCGAAGGGGACACATATGTCGAAACCAGAGCATGTGCCACAAAGCCCTGCAAGCGACGAAGACCTGACACGCGACGATCTCGCCTTGGTGGAGATTGCCCAGCGACTCGCACGCCAAGCCCTAGAGTCGGAGTACCAAGCCGCCGAATTGAGAGTAAAGGCGGCCGAAATAATCTGAATTCGGCCAGCATGAAACGACAACTCGCCGTGAGCGCACACATGTCGCGCAAGCGGACTGGGCTGGCAACACACCGACCCAGGACGACGCTCACGTCAGGCGACAGGTGAACGATGGCATGCACAGGAGCACGGCAAACGGCGGGCCCGCGTAGCCGACGTCCCAGCAAAGGGGCCCGCCGGACTCTTCGTGCGCTGTCGGGCGACTGCCAGCCGTGAAGTCGAACGGAACACCTACCGCCGGTCACGAACTGCGACGTCGAACGACGTTCTGGAGACACTGAGCGCGCGGCACGAGGTCAGCGTATGGCGACTCGGCGATGTGAACCTCCTTATGTGTCGCACACAATTCCATAAGGCAGCCCGTCGGATCGTCGCATCGAATTCGACGATTCACCGCGCGAAAAATTCGCCCCACTTTCAGAAATGGCTGTGCGACGCGATCGGCAAGCACCGTTCATTATCCATTGGTACGCTCGCTCAACCGCGCCCCTGACGGGCGGATGACGATGAGGACGGTCATGTCGCCCGGCCGGCACCCGATCGGTGGCCATGGCTGAGCATCACGGCGAAATCCACGGTGTTCGTGGCCCCGCGGAGTTCGCGCGTTTCCGGGAATGGCTGGGCGGCGCGGTCGAAAACGATCGTCGATCGAACGGTCAGGTGACGGTGAGGACGAGTTTGCCGCGGGTGCGGCCTTGTTCGCCCTGGCGGTGGGCTTCGGCGGCCTCGGCGAGCGGGTACGTCTGCTCCACCTCGACGGTCAGGTCGCCCTCGTCGATGAGGTCGGCGATGCGGGTGAGGGCGGCGCCGTCGGGCTCCACCAGGATGCCGGTGGCTCGTACGCCCTGCTCGCGGGCGCGGTCGAGCAGTTCGGCGGCCACGCCGGACGGGACGGCGATGAGCAGGCCGCCGGGGCGCAGGACTCCCAGCGAGCGGGTGCTGGTCTGGTCGTGGACGTCGCCGATCAGGTCTATGACCACGTCCACGTCGCGTACGGCCTCCTCGAAGCGCGTGGTGGTGTAGTCGATGAGCTCGTCGGCGCCGAGCGAGCGCAGCCAGTCGTGCTTGGCGGACCGGGCGGTGCCGATCACGTGCGCACCCGCGTTCTTGGCGATCTGCACCGCCAGGTGGCCGACGCCGCCGGCCGCCGCGTGGATGAGCACGCGTTGCCCGCTGCCGATGTGCGCGGTGTCGATGAGGGCCTGCCAGGCGGTGAGGGCGGCCAGGGGCGTACCGGCGGCGGCCACGTGGCCGATCGAGCGGGGCTTGCGGGCGAACTGGCGGGACGGCGCGGTGACGTACTCGGCGTACGCGCCCGCCTGGCGCGGGAACCACGGCATGCCGAACACCTCGTCGCCCGGCTGGACGATGGTCACGCCGAAGCCGACCTCCTCCACCACGCCGGAGACGTCCCAGCCCAGCACGAACGGCGGGTCGCCGAGCACCCCCGCCATGCCGGAGCCCTGGCGGGTCTTCCAGTCGACGGGGTTCACGCCGGCGGCGTGCACGCGTACCAGGATCTCCGTGGGCAGCGGCGCGAGGCGCGGCACCTCGGCCAGGTGCAGCACCTCGGGGCCGCCGAAGGTGTCCTGGGTGATCGCGCGCATGGTGGGTGGCATGGGCTTGGGTCCTCGCTCGGCTCGTACGCCGGACGCCGATCGCCCGGCCGCGACCGGAAGTACCCGGAGCCTGGTAGTGGCTAGCAGAAGGCATTTCTAGCTTTCGGCAAGCAGCGTCCGGTTCTCCTGGTTTCGCGTCCACCCGACTGCTCGACGTCGCCCACGCCGCCCGGCCCGGCCCTCCGCGGCGACCGGCCACACGGCCCGCACCGCTCACAGCCCTCCGCCCCGACCGGTCACACGGCCGCGCGGCCGGACAGCCGCGCGGCCGCATCCCAGCGCTACGGGCGCGTGGTTCCCGCCGGGTACGGGCGGTTGAAGCGGGGTGGGGTGAACGGGATGTACCGGGGAGCGGGGTCGGCTCCCAGGCGCGCCGCGCGGGCGTTCATCGCCGGAGCGGACGTCGCCGGCCAGCGGCCCGTGCGCAGCCGGTCGAACATGACGGCCAGCGCGGCGTGCTGCTCCGCCGGTGAGAAGTCGCAGTGGCCGGCGCTCTCGGTGTACGTCTGGCGGAGCAAAGAGCCCGCTCCCGCCCGGCGCACGTTCTCCTCGTACGCCTGCTGCTGGGCCACGGTGGAGATCTGGTCGCCGATGTTCGACAGGGTCAGGACGGGGATGCGCAGCCTGCCGTCCAGCACGAGACCTCGGGCGAACCGCTCGACGGCGTCCGGGTCGGCCGCGATGCGAGGCGCCGCGGCCAGCGTCTTCAGGTCGTCGGCGAGCTTCAGCCCCGCGGCCGTGTAGAGCTCGTCCACGGCGCGCCGCAGCGCGGGCTCGGCCCGGCGGAGTTGCGCGGCGTAGTCGACGCCGGTGTTCCACGACGGGTTTCCGCCCACCACCTGCATGAGCTGGCGGCGGCTGCTCATGGCCTGCCCGACGTACGGCAGGGGGCCTCCGGCGAGCGCGAGGTAGGCGCCCTCTTCGAGAGCGGCGGCGTCGCCGGGTGCGGGCGGCGGTGGCGTGCTGCCGTCGGGGTTCCTGCCCCAGGCGGGAAGCTGGCCGATCGCGGCGGCCAGCGCGATCCTGGCCCGGCCCTCAGGGGTGCGCTGGGCGGCGGCGAGGGCGTCGAACCACGCCTGGCGGGCCGACTCGACGTCCTCCGGGATGTCGATCACCGGGAGTCCCGGGGCGACCAGGCGTTCCAGCACGAACATCGTGTCGAGCTTCTGGTTCCACTGGGCGACGGATCCGCTGAGCCCGCCGCACATGGGGACGGCGGCGTGGAAGGCGCCGGGGTGGAGCTGTGCGGCACCGGCGGAGACGAAGCCGCCCATGGACGCCCCTGAGGCGACGGCGTAGCGGGCCCTGCCGTACGCCTGCTCGAAGCGGGCCAGCGCTTCGGCCTGGTTGTCGATGGCGGCGCGGAGGTTCCAGCCGGTGATCTCCCGGCTGGTCCCGCCTCGGGCGACACCGTCGGCGAGCAGCCGGGCGGTCAGCTCCTCGTTACGGCCGGTGCCGGCGAAGTCGAGGGCGACGACCACGGTGCCGTTCCAGCGGGCCGGGACGACGAACTCGTAAGGCGTGCCGTCGCTGAGCGTGCCGCTGATGCAGGTGGGACGGGCGGGCGAGCCGGGCAGGCACGGCGTCCCGCCCCGCCGTACGTGTGAAGCGGCTGCGGGGGTTGCGGTGGCCTTCCCGGCGGCGGCGCCGGGGACGGAACCGGCGCCGCCACGCGAGACGGCGGCGGCCGGAACGGCCGTGATGGTGGCGGCCGAGACGGCGGTCGTGACCGCGACGGCCAGGCTCAGCATCGCGGATGCGCGGCGGCTCACAGCGACAGCCCCTTCGACTCGACCGTCCAGCCGTCCTCCCCGCACAGCCCGCAGTCCGGGCCGACGAAGCGCGCCCCGGCCTTCCGGTCGCCGCGCAGGGTGTAGTCGAACCAGTCCGCGGCCACCTGCCAGCCCGTCGTCGCCTGGAGCCCGGCGATGAAGCCGACGTGCCCGGCGCTCGCGTTCGAGGCCAGCACGGCGGGGACGTCGAGCAGGGCGTAGTTGTCGATGCTGTTCTGGTACGCGACGTCGTCAGGGCCGCCGTTGACCAGGAGCGTCGGCGTGTGCAGATCGGCGAGGCGGTCGCGTCCGTATCCGCCGAACGCCGGCTCGGGCAGGTACCCGGTGTTGAACCCGGCGACCGCGTCCACGATCGGGTCGGTGCCGGCGGCGAGCGCTTCGACGCCGCCGCAGCTGTGGCCGAGCACGCCGACGCGCGTGGTGTCGGCGCGGCCTTCGAACTGCTTGCGCGCCTGCTTCGATTCGGTGGCCCAGCGGGCGGCGGCGAGCAGCGCCTCGGGGTGCGCGATGGTCTCCTCGGGCGTGCTCGGTACGGGGAAGTCGGACACACCGCCGTTGGCGATCACGATGTACCCCTGGGAGGCAAGGCCGGTGAGGAACGCGATGCCTTCGAGGTTGCTCTTCGCGCAGGCGCCGTTGCCGTGGACGATCACGGGCAGGCTGCCCTTGCGCAGCTTCTTCAGGTCGGCGGGGCGGTAGACGGTGTGGCCGGGGAGCCCGTCGGCGGCCTCTCTGACGGTGGGCAGGACGGTGCGGGCCGCCGCGGGAGCCGGCGGTAAGGGGTTGCGGGCGGGCGAGGCCGTCGCGGCGGGGACGGAGCCGGCGAGGACGACCGCTCCCACGGTCGCCGCCAGCAGCATCCGGGCGGTCTTGAAGCGGGCCGACATCGGTGTGTGCCTCCACATCGGATGGGTGAGGCCGGCAAGAGGGTCGTGCCGGGAAGGGTTGGACGCGGACGAACCCGGCTGGGCCGGGAAGCGGGGTCAGGTGCGGGGGACGAAGCGCAGCGGGGCGGACTTGGGGCCGAATTCGAGCCAGTTGAACATCTCCACCTCGCCGTCCGCCGCGACGAGTGAGGTGCAGGAGAGCAGCTCGCCGAGGGCGGCGGCCAGCTCAAGGCGGGCCATCGCGGCGCCGGGACAGCGGTGCGGGCCGCGGCCGAACGCGAGGTGCCGGTTGGGCCGCCGTTCCAGGTCGAGCCGGTCGGCGTCGTCGAACACCGCCTCGTCCCTGTTCGCCGAGGGGAAGATCATCGCGATCGGCTCACCGGCGCGGATCGTGCGGCCGCCCAGTTCGACGTCCCGGGTGGCGGTGCGGGCGAACACCCGGTAGGGGGCGTACAGCCGCAGCAGCTCCTCGATGGCGGCGGGCAGCAGGCCGGGGTCGGCGCGCAGCCGGTCCTGGAGCGCGGGGTCGCGGGACAGGTGGACGGCGGCGCTGCCGAGCACGGCGTGCGGCGCGCCGATGCCGGCCACGACGGTCTGCCGTACGGTGGCCACGACCATGTCGTGCGGGATCGGCCGCTCAGGGTCGCGGGACGCCTCCAGCAGGCTGGACACCAGGTCCTCGTCCGGGTCTCGTGGGTCGGCGGCGCGTTCGGCGACGATGGTGCGGGCGATGGCGTACAGCTCTTCGCTGGCCGCGGCGACCCTCGCCCGGTCCATCTCCTGGATGGCGAAGCTGTACTCGACGCCGATGCGGCGGATCTCCAGCACCTGCTCGACCGGCAGCCCGAGGAAGATCGCGAAGCACTGCGCCGCGTACGGGAGCGCGAACTCCTGGGAGTAGTCGCCGCGGCCGCGCGCCAGCAGCGGCTCCAGCAGCTCGCGCGCGGCCCGCGCGAAGGCCGGTTCGAGCCGGCGTACGACGGCGCGGCGCAGCACCCGGTCCATGGGGGCGCGGTAGACGCCGTGCTCGGGCGGGTCGAAGTGCAGCGGCGGGCGGCGCTGGGTGCGCGGCACGTGCGGGACGACGTTCTGGGTGGCGGTGCTGAACGTCAGGCTGTCGCGGGCCACCCGCAGCACGTCCTCGTAGCGGGTGGCGGCCCAGAAGCCGCCGAAGGCGTCGCTCCACGGCACCGGGCAGCGCCGCCGCAGGCCGGCGTAGACGGCGTGGGAGCTGTCGAACGTCTCGGGCGCGGTGGGATCCCAGTCGGAGGCGCGGCCGGGGTCCGCGGTGGTGGTCATGGCAGAGTCCCTTCGTCGCGGGCTCGTCCGGTCACGGTCACAGCAGGTGGCGGCGGGCGGTGCGGGCGAGCGTCTCGATGGCGTACACGACGACGGCGATCGCGATGACGATCGCGGCGGTGGTGTCGTAGCGCAGTGTGGCGATCGACTCCTGCATGAGGTAGCCGACGCCGCCCGCGCCCGCGATGCCGAGCACGACCGACTCGCGCAGCGCGAGGTCGGCGACGAACAGGCCGTTCCCGGTGAACGCGGGCACGAACTGCGGCCAGGTCCCGGCGGTGAACGCCTGCCAGCGGCTCGCGCCGACCGAGGTCAGCGCTTCGCGGGGCAGCGGGTCGAGCTGTTCGAGCGAGTCGGTGAAGAACTTGGCGGCCAGCGCCGTGGAGGAGATCCACAGGGCGAGGAAGCCCGCGAACGGCCCGAGCCCGAGCGCGGCGACGAACAGCAGCGCGTACACCAGGTCGGGGACGCCTCTGACCACCACGAGCAGCACCCGCAGCGCCGCGCCGAGTGCGGGCCATGGGGTGGTGTTCGCGGCGGTGAGCAGGGCGGCGACCAGCCCGCACGCGGCGCCCGCGGCCGCCGCGCCGAGCGCCATGAGCAGGCTCTCCAGCACCGCCATGAGCAGGTCGAGGGTGAACGCGGGCGGCCACATGCCGGTGAGCAGCGCGCTCAGGTTGGGCCATGCGGACGACAGCCGGCCGGGATCGGGGCGCACCGACCACAGCGCGACCAGGAAGATCACGAGGGCGGCGGTCGCGCCGAGCACGCGCAGCACCCGGCCGCGGTCCCAGCCGACGTCGTACGGTGCCCGCCCGGCGGGCAGCGCGGCGGCGCCCGGCGTCCGCCCGGTCGATCGGCGGCGCAGCGCCACCGACAGCAGTTCGAGCAGCAGGACGAGGGCGACGATCACGCAGATGATGCCGGCGGCGCGGTGGTAGTTGAGGCTGCCGAGCGCGGTCTGCAGCGCCACGCCGATGCCGCCGGCTCCGACGATGCCGAGCACGGCGGAGGCCCTGATGTTGATGTCGAGCCGGTACAGCACGATGGCGGTCAGCGCGGGCAGGACACGGGGCAGGACGGTGGCGGCGGCCACCTGCGTCTCGCGGGCGCCGCACGCGCGCGCCGCCTCGGCGGGGGCGGGGTCGGTCTCCTCGATGGCGTCGGCGAGCAGTTTCGCGATCATGCCGACCGAGTGGACGGCGACGGCGAGCGCGCCGGCCGCCGGGCCGAGCCCGAAGATCCTGACGAACAGGATCGCGAAGGCCAGCGTGGGCACGGCTCTGGTGAGCACGATAATCGCGCGGGCGGCCTGCCGCGTCCACGCGCTTCCGCGGTGGGTGCGCGCGGCGGTGAAGGCCAGCGGTACGGAGGCCACGGTGGCCAGGCCGGTGCCCGCGACGGCGATGAGCAGCGTCTCGGCGATCATGGACGCGACGTCGCCGGCGGCGGGGAAGGTGGGCGGCCACATCCGGGCGAGCAGCCGGGCGGTGTCGTCGAGCCCGGCGGCGAGCGTGGCCGGGGACAGGCCGATCCACCAGAACGCCAGCCAGGTGACGGCCACGGCCGCGCCGAGCAGCCCGGCCGCGACGAGCGCGCGGCCGCTCACCGGCGGCCGGAGGGGGCCGGGGTCCTGCGCGGCGGTGGCGGAAGGGGCAGGGGCGGTGTCAACCATCGCGGGCCCCCGCGAGGTCGTAGATCGTCCGGAGCCGGGCGGCGGTGAGGTCGCGGGCGGGCTCGTCCAGCACCAGGCGGCCGCCGCGCAGCGCCACCACCCGGTCGGCGGTGGACAGCGCCAGCTCGACCTGGTGCAGGCTGCACAGGACGGAGATGCCGTCCTCGGCGCTGATGCGCTTGAGCGTGTCGAGCACGAGCACGCTCGCCGCCGGGTCGAGCGAGGCGACCGGCTCGTCGGCGAGGATCAGCTCGGGGCCCTGCAGCAGCGTGCGGGCCACCGCGACGCGTTGCTGCTGGCCGCCGGAGAGCGTGTCGCAGCGCTGGAAGCGCTGGTCGGCCAGGCCGACCCGGTCGAGCTGCTCGACGGCGCGGGCGCGCAGCGCGCGCGGGTAGCTCATCACCCCGTAGCGGGGCAGGCGCAGCGTGGCGAGGGCTCCCATGAGCACGTTCTCCATCGCCGACAGCCGCCCGACGAGGCCGAACTGCTGGAAGACGAAGCCGACCCTGGCCCGCAGGGCGCGCAGCCGGGCGCGGGAGCAGGCGGCCGGGTTCTCCCCCAGCGTGCTGACGGTGCCGCGGTCCGGCAGGTGCATGCCGTTGACCAGCCGCAGCAGCGTGGACTTGCCGGCGCCCGACGGTCCCGTCAGGGCGACGAAGCTCCCGCGCGGCACCTCCAGGGAGACGCCGTCGAGCACGGTGACGCCGTCGAAGCTCTTGCCGATGTCCGACAGGCGCAGGACCGGGTCGCCGTTCGTGATCTCAGCCACCGGACGTGCACACCTCCGCCTTGGTGACCTCGCAGATGCGGGTGATCGGCTGGTAGGTGGCGTCGGTGGCCTTGACGAACGTCCAGGCGGTGGAGGTGCCGAGCGTGCAGGCGGGGGCGCCGGCGTGCTCGCCCCAGGTCTTCGGCCCCTTGATCTCGCTGCCCTTGCACAGCCCGGCGGAGGCGGCGCCGGTGGCGGTCAGGCCGGTCACGGCTTTGGCGATCTTGTCGCGTACGTCCTGCGGCAGCCAGGTGCCCACCACGATCGGCGGTCCGGGGATGAGCGGCGAGGTCCACACCTTGGTGACCTGTCCGGGCTTGAGCTGGCCGCGGGCGGGCAAGAGCTGGTCGATGAAGACGTCGCCGACGAAGGCGATGTCGCAGTCGCCGGCCAGCAGCGAGGCGACGGCGGTGTCGTGCCCGTGGGTGAACACGGTCTTGACGTCCTTGTCCACGTCGACGCCGGCCTCGCGCAGGGAGGCGAGCGGCTGGAGGTAGCCGGTGGTCGAGCCGGGGTCGGTGAAGCAGACGTCCTTGCCCGCGACGTCCTTGAGCGAGGAGATGCCGCTGTCGCCGCCGCGGGTCACGCCGTAGGCGTACGCGCCGGGCTCGCCGCCGGGTTCGGCGACCGGCACGGCGACGGGCTCGACGTCGGCGCGGGTGCGGGCGAGGTAGTAGCTGAACGCGCCGTAGACGGCGACGTCCACCCGCTTGGCGACCTGCGCCTCGACGACGGCCGCGTTGCTGGTGACGGCCTGGAAGCGGACGGGGATGCCGAGCTCTTTGCCGAGGGCGGTGACGATCGGGGCGAACGACGCCTCGAGGTCGTCGCTCTGCTCTGACGGGATGGCGGCGAAGACCAGCTCGGCGGGCCGGCCTTCGTCGGCGGACGCGCTGCGGGTGGTGCTTCCGGGGCCGGCGCCGCAGGCGGGCAGGAGTGCGATCGCGGCAGCCGCCGCGATGGCGCCCAGAGCTGACTTGCGGAACATCGAGGCTCCTCACATGCAGGTGGTCGGGCCAAAGTAAGCAGCCCTCACACCATTGTCAACACTTATGTGACGACCGTAGGATTTGTGTCGAATAACATCGGCGACTCGATCCGGACGAGCGTCCCTCGATGTGTTGCCTTTCTTTGCGTTGCAGCTTCCCACCCCTGGAGGCGGACATCAATCCCCTTATCGTGATCAAACGGGCATCCTGCGCCGCGACGGTGCTCGCGGCGCTCGCCCTCGCACCACCGGCAACCGCCCAGGCCGCAGGGAACGGCCCGCTCAGTCTCGCGGGCGTGCACCCGAGCGGCGCCACGTACGCGATCGAGGTCCCGCGCGACTGGAACGGCACCGTGCTCTCCTTCACCCCCGGCTACGGCCAGGGCGCCGGTCCCGAGCACCGGCCGGCCGAGCTCGGCGGCGACGCGGCCTCGCGCGCCTGGTTGCTGGCCCACGGCTACGCGCTGGCCGGGACCCGCCCGTACGGCGACGGCTGGGCGGTCGAGGAGAGCCTGCGCGCCTCGGCCGAGACGCTGGCGACGTTCGCGAAGGCCGCCGGCGAGCCGGAGATGACGCTGGCGTGGGGCGCGTCGATGGGCGGCGCCATCGCGGCGGGCCTGGCGGAGCTGCGGCCTGATCTGATCGACGGCGCGCTGCCGTACTGCGCCTCGGTCGCCGGGCCGGTGGCGATGCTCAACCAGTCGCTGGACGCGGCGTTCGCGTTCAAGACCCTGCTCGCACCCGGCGAGGACGCGATCAAGCTGGTCCGCCTGGCCTCGGCGGAAGAGGAGGCCCGCAGCACGGCGGCCGCCCGCGAGGTGCTGGAGGCCGCGCAGCAGACGGCGCAGGGCCGGGCGCGCATCGCGCTTGCGGCCGCCTTCGCACAGGTCTCGACCTGGTCGGTGCCGGATACGCCGGAGCCCGCGCCGCACGACTGGGAGGGGCAGCAGGCCCAGGAGTACGCCGCGTTCATGGCGACCGTCTTCTCCCCGCGCCATCCGCTGGAGCAGCGGGCGGGCGGGAACTTCTCCTGGAACACCGGGGTGGACTACCGCAAGCAGCTGCGCGAGTCGGGGCGCGAGCGGCAGGTGCGCGCGCTCTACGAGCGGGCGGGGCTGGACCTCGACGCCGACCTCGCGGCCCTGGCCAAGGCGCCCAGGGTGGCCGCCGACCCGGAGGCGGTGGCGTACATGGAGGACTACTTCACCCCGCGCGGCCGGCTGGGCGTGCCGGTGCTGACGCTGCACGAGCGCGGCGACAACTACCCCACCGTCACCCAGGCCCGCGCGTACGCCGACGCGGTCAAGCGAGCCGGGAAGGGCCCGCTGCTGCGGCAGGCGTACGTGGACAGGCCCGGTCACTGCCGCTACACCGGTGCGGAGTTCGCCGCCGCGGTCGAGACGTTGCGCGACCGGGTCGCCACCGGCCACTGGAAGGACACCCATGCTCACGGGCTCGGCCGGCTGGCCGCGCGCCTGGCCGACGCCGACCCCGGCCTGGGAAGCGCGCAGTTCACCGATCACCGTCCCGGCCGGTTCCTGCGCCCGCACGTGCCGCGATGAGAGGAGATCGAGATCGGTGAGGACGTAGGATTCAGCCGGCCGCAGCCGACAGGACTTCAGATGATGGGGGGCGCCAGGTGACCGCGTCGCCGGAGCCCGGCGCCCTGCCCAGAGCGCGGCAGGGGGCCGAACCTCAGCGCCTGCTGACCACGCTGCTGGGCGACTACTGGTTCTGGCGGCAGGAGCACATCCCGTCGGCGGCGCTGGTCCGCCTGCTGGAGGAGTTCGGCATCACACCGGCCGGGGCCCGCGCCGCGCTGCGCCGGGTCACCTCGCGCGGGCTGCTGACCAGCTCGCGCAACGGCCGCACGACCGCGTACGGGCTGCCGCCGAGGGCCCATGACGTGATCGTGGCGCACATGCGCAGGCTGCTGACGTTCGGCGCGGTCACGCCGCGCTGGGACGGGCAGTGGACGGTGGTCGCGTTCTCGGTGCCCGAGGAGCAGCGCGACGTGCGCCGCGCGCTGCGCGACGGGCTGCGCCTGCTGCACTTCGGCATGATCTTCGACGCGGTCTGGGTGTCGCCGCACGACCGGGCGGACGACGCTCTCGCGCTGCTGAGCAGGCTGGGCGTGCGCGGCGCCGCGGTGTTCCGCGCCCGCGAGATCGCCGGCGGCGACCTGGAGCCGGTGCTGGAGCGGGCGTTCGACGTGAACGCGCTGCGCGAGCGCTACGCCCGCTTCATCGAGACCCACCGGCCGATCGCCGAGCGGATCGCGGCCTCCAGCCCGCCGCCCGCGGAGGCGCTGCGGCTGCGTACCGCGATCATGACGGACTGGCGGACGTTCCCCGCGCTCGACCCCGACCTGCCGGCCGAGCTGCTGCCGGACGGATGGCCGCGTGCTGAGGCCAGGCGGCTCTGCGTGGAGATCTACGACTCGCTCGGCAAGCCGGCCGAGGAGCGCTTCCGCGAGATCCTCGCCGGGTTCGACCCCGAGCTGGCCGGGCTGGCGGCGCATCACACCTTCGCGCAGGCGGCCACGCTGGAGTCGCCGGTGATCCGCCGCCGTACGAGCTTCGACGAGGACACCGACCGGGCCCGCCTGGACCTGCTCGACGAGAACGGCCGGTCCCGCCAGAAAGCATGACATCTCGATAACGACCGCACTTGCAAACGTTGTCAATATACTCGGGATGTGAATGATCGGAAGCTGTCTGAGGCAAGAGACATCGACTTTCCGCGCTTCCAGGTGGGCACGCCCCCGCAGCACCTGATCACGACGCTGCTCGGGGACTATTGGATCAGCCGGCCGGAGCAGCTGCCGTCGGCGGCCCTGGTGCGGCTGACCGAGGAGTTCGGCGTGTCCGCCGTGGCCGCCAGGGCCGCGCTGAGCCGCCTGACCAAGCGCGATCTGCTGGTGTCGTCCAAGTCGGGGCGGCGCACCTATTACCGGCTGACCGACCAGGCCGCCGCGGTGCTGCAGGAGGGCCGCCGGCGGATCATGTCCTTCGGCCTTGAGCAGGGCCCTTGGGACGGCCGGTGGGTGATGGCCGCGTTCTCCATCTCCGAGGAGCAGCGCGACCTGCGGCACACGCTGCGCGCGCGGCTGCGCTGGCTCGGCTTCGCCCCGCTCTATGACGGGCTGTGGGTCTCGCCCAGGGCGGACGCCGACGGCGCGGCGGCGGTGCTGGCCGAGCTGGAGATCCCCATGGCGACGGTGTTCCGCGCCGAGGCGCTCGGCCTGCCCGGCATGCGCGCCCCGCAGCAGGCGTGGGACTTCGACGCGCTGCGGCGCGCGTACGACGACTTCATCGCCCGGTACGAGCCGCTGCTCGACCGCGTGCGCCGGGGCACGGTCGGCGCGTCGGAGGCGCTGGTCGCGCGCACGGGGCTCATGGACACCTGGCGGACCTTTCCCAGCCACGACCCCGACCTGCCCGCCGAACTGCTGCCCGCCGACTGGCCGCGCGCCGCCGCCCGCGACCTGTTCGTGGAAATATACGACACCCTCGGGCCGCTCGCCGAGTTCCGCGTCCGGCAGATCGTCGCCGGGTTCGACCCCGCGCTGGCCGAGCTGGTCTCCCACCACCGGACGGGCTCCATCCTCACCCCCACCTGATCGCCCCTCCTGATCGCGCTTCCCCGCTCTCCGCCGCACAACGGGCCCTTGACAGCTGTGCACCTCAACGTGTGACACTTGCCCCAACGACCGCACATCCAAGTGCATCATTAGCTGGTCGCGGAAGGACCCCCCATGAGACTGTCCAGGACCATGCTCGCGGGAGCGGCGGCGGTGGCTCTCGCCTCCGTCGCGGCGTGCGGCGGAGGCGACGGTGAGGCGCAGCGGCCGGCCGGCGCGACGGCTCTGTACGACGCTCTACCCGATGCCATCAAGGAAGCGGGCGTCATCCGATTTGCCGGTGATTCGCATCCGCCGTACCGGATCGTCGCCGACGACGGCAAGACCGTCACCGGCATCGACAAGGAGCTGCAGGACGCCCTCGGCAAGGCGCTGGGCGTGCGCACCGAGATCTCGATCGTGAGCGGCCTGCCCGCGGCGCTGTCCGGCATGCTCGCCTCCCGGTACGACGCCTTCAACGGCCCGGTCAAGGACACCGCCGAGCGCGAGAAGCAGTTCGACGCGATCGTCTGGATGGTCACCAGGACCTCCTACCTGATCCCCAAGTCCGGCTCCGCGGCCATCAAGAGCTCGGGTGACCTGTGCGGCAAGCGCGTCGCGGGCACGGCGGGCAGCATCGTGGAGGACCAGGTCAAGCGCCTGACCGACTGGTGCGCCAAGCAGGGCAAGCCGAAGATCGACTTCATCGGCTTCGCCGACACCAACGGCACCATCCTCGCCGCCAAGTCCGGCCGCGCCGACGCGGCGGGCATGACCGAGAGCGCCGCGCTCGACGTGCTGAACAAGGAGAAGGACGCCTTCACCTACGTCACCCAGACCGACGAGCAGGGCGCCGGCGTCGATCAGCTCGCGATGCTCGTGCCCAAGTCCAGCGGTCTCGGGCCGGTCATGCTCGACGCGTTCAAGGAGATCTTCAAGAACGGCGAGTACAAGCGGATCATGGACAAGTACGGGCTCCAGAACGTCGCGGTCGAGGAGCCCGCGATGAACACGGCGGCCGGGCGATGAGCGTCGCCCCGCAGGCCGCCGCCCGGCCCGTGGACGTCGCCACGGCCCGGCCGCGCATCCGTCCCCTGCGCTGGGTGGCCGGGGCCGTGCTGCTCGTCCTGGCCGCGCAGTTCGCCTGGTTCCTCGTCACCAACCCGCGCTTCGAGTGGCCGGTGGCCGCCCGCTACCTGTTCGACCCGAACATCCTGCGCGGCCTCGGCATGTCGCTGCTGCTCACCGTCATCGGCATGGTGCTGGGCAGCCTGCTCGGCGTGCTGCTCGCGGCCGGCAGGCTGAGCGGCTTCAAGCCGGTGTCGTGGGCGTGCGCGATCTACGTGGCGGTCTTCCGCGGCATCCCGCCGCTGGTGCAGCTGATCTTCTGGTTCAACCTCGGCTACCTGCTGCCGCGCATCTCGCTGGGCGTGCCGTTCGGCCCGACCTTCGTCTCGTGGCCGACCAACTCGGTGATCAGCTCGCTGACCGCCGCCATCATCGGGCTCACCCTGCACGAGGCGGCGTACATGGCCGAGATCGTCAGGGCGGGGATCCTGGCGGTGGACTCAGGGCAGCGCGACGCGGCCCGCGCGATGGGCTTCACCGCCGCGCAGGGCTTCGTCAAGGTGGTGCTCCCGCAGGCGATGCGGGTGATCGTGCCGCCGACGGGCAGCCAGTTCATCAGCCTGCTCAAGGGCACCTCGCTGGTCAGCGTGATCGCGATGGCCGACCTGCTGTACTCGGTGCAGGTGATCTACAACAGGACGTACGAGATCGTCCCGCTGCTGATCGTCGCCTGCGCCTGGTATCTGGCGGTGGTCACCGTGCTCTCGCTCGGCCAGCGCCGCCTGGAGCGGCACTTCGGGAAGGGGCAGCGGTGAGGGAGACGCCGGTGCTGCGCGTCTGCGACGTGCGCAAGCGGTTCGGCGGCCACGCGGCGCTCGACGGGGTGAGCCTCGACGTGCACGAGGGCGAGGTCGTCACCGTCATCGGCCCGTCCGGGTCGGGCAAGTCCACGCTGGTGCGCTGCGTCCACCAGCTGGAGAGCATCGACGGCGGCGCGATGTACCTCGACGGTGAGCTGCTCGGCTACGAGATGCACCGGGGCCACCTGCGCCCGCTGCCGGACCGCCGGGTGGCCGCCCAGCGCAGCCGCATGGGCATGGTCTTCCAGCAGTTCAATCTGTTCCCGCACTGGAGCGTGCTGCGCAACGTCGTCGAGGCGCAGGTGGCGGTGCACGGCCGCGATCCGGAGCGGGCGCGCGCCGAGGCGCTGCGGCTGCTCGACCGGGTGGGCCTGGCGGACAAGGCGGACGCCCATCCCCGGATGCTCTCCGGCGGCCAGCAGCAGCGGGTCGCCATCGCCAGGGCCCTGGCCACCGACCCGCGGATCATGCTGTTCGACGAGCCCACCAGCGCCCTGGACCCCGAGCTGGTCGACGAGGTGCTGAGCGTGGTGCGCGACCTGGCGCGCGGCGGCATGACCATGATCATCGTCACGCACGAGATGAGCTTCGCCCGCGAGGTGGCCGACCGCTGCGTCTTCATGGAGCAGGGCCGCGTGGCCGCGACCGGCACGCCCGAGGAGATCTTCGACTCCCCCGCCTCGCCCCGCCTGCGGGCCTTCCTGTCGCGCTTCACCGGGCGCGCGGAGGAGGCCCCTTCGGACCACGTGCTTGAGGAGGAGAGCACTTCGTGAGCCTCACGGTGATGGCCGTCGGCGACCTGGTCGTCGACGAGCCCGATCCCGCGTCCTTCTTCGACCCCGCCCGCGAGACGCTGGGCCATGGCGACGTGGTGATCGGCCACGTCGAGGTGCCGCACAGCACCTCCACCGCCCAGGTCAGCACCGACGTGCCCGCACCGCCCGCCGACCCCGCCGCGCTGCGCGCCGTCGCCGAGGCCGGCTTCCACGTGGTGACGCTCGCCGGCAACCACGTCTACGACGCCGGCGACCAGGGCGTGGCCGACACCATCGCGTACGCGGCCGAGGCCGGGATGGTCACGACAGGAGCCGGCATGACGCTCGCCGAGGCCCGCCGCCCCGCCGTGGTGACCCGCGACGGGCTGCGCGTCGGCGTGCTGAGCTACAACTGCGTCGGTCCCCGCGAGTCGTGGGCGACCAGCCGCAAGCCGGGCTGCGCGTACGTCAAGGTGCTCACCCACTACGAGCTCGACCACGCGAGCCCCGGCGGCCCGCCGACCGTCTACACCTTCGCCGCCCCCGAGTCCCTGGAGCAGATGGCGGCCGATGTCAAGGCGCTGGCCGCCGAGGCGGACGTGGTGCTGGTGTCGCTGCACAAGGGCGTCGGGCACACGCCGGCCGTGCTGGCGATGTACGAGCGGCCCGTCGCGCACGCCGCGATCGACGCCGGCGCGCACGCGGTGTTCGCCCATCACGCCCACATCATGCGCGGCGTGGAGATCTACCGCGACCGGCCGATCTATCACGGGCTGGGCAACTTCGTCACGGTCACCCGGGCGCTGACGCCCGCGCCGGGCGACGAGGGCGAGCGGGCCGCGTGGGCGCGCCGCAGGGTCGAGCTGTACGGCTTCGCCCCCGACCCGGACATGCCGTACTACCCGTTCCATCCGGAGAGCCGCAACACCGCGATCGCGCTGTGCCGTTTCGACCGGAACGGCCTCGTCTCGGCGGGTCTGCTGCCCTGCTGGATCGACGGCGCGGGACGCCCGGTGCCGCTCGGCGACGGCGAGCAGGGCCGCGAGGTGGCGGCCTACATCGAGCGCATCACGCGGCAGGCGGGCCTGGAGACGGAGTTCCGCTGGGAGGGTGATGAGGTGGTGCTGCGTGGCTGAGCGCCCGCTGGCCGGCCGTACGGTGATCGACCTGACCACCGCGCTGTCGGGACCGTACGCGACCCTGCTGCTCGCCGGGCTCGGCGCCCGCGTGATCAAGGTGGAGAACCCGCTGACCGGCGGCGACAGCTCCCGCAACAACGCCCCCTACCTCGGCGCGGACGGCCTGTCGCTGGCCCGCCGCGGCGAGGACGACATGTCGGTGTCGATGCTGCTGCGCGGCCGCAACAAGCAGAGCGTCACGCTCAACCTCAAGCACCCCAAGGCCCGCGACGTGCTGGCCGGCCTGGTCAGGGTCGCCGACATCATGATCGACAACTACAGTGCGGGCGTGACGGCGCGGCTCGGCATCGGCCACGACTGGGCGAGCGCGATCAACCCGCGCATCGTGTGCACGTCGATCAGCGGCTTCGGCGGCCAGGGCGGTCCCGGCTCCGGCAAGGCGATGGACACCATCATCCAGGCGCTGAGCGGCGTGATGATGACCGCGGGCGCGCCGGGCGAGCCGCCGGTCCGCTTCGGGCTGCCGGTGGGCGACCTGGTCGCCCCGCTGTACGCGGTGATCGGCACCCTCGCTGCGGTGCTGCAGGCCGACGCGACCGGCAGGGGCCAGCACGTGGACGTGTCCATGCTGGGCGCGCTCACCTCGCTGGTGGCGTGCGAGCCGTTCGACGCCTACGAGAAGCTGGGCCTGCCCATGCGCACGGGGGCGACCGTGCCCAGGCTGGCCCCGTTCGGAACGTTCCCGGCCGCGGACGGCTGGTTCGCACTGTGCGGACCCACCGACGCGTTCGCGCGCGGCCTGTTCACCGCGATGGGCCGCGACGACCTGGCCGCCGACCCGCGCTTCGCCTCTCGTGACGCGCGCGTGGCCCACGCCGGCGAGCTGCACGAGCTGGTGGGCGCGTGGGCGGCGCAGCGCCCGCTCGCCGAGGTGCTGGACCTGCTGGCGCGGCACGGCGTGCCCGCCGCCGAGGTGCGCGAGCCCGGCGACGCCGTACGCGACCCGCTCGTGCTGGAGCGCGAGGAGGTCGTGCCGCTCGCGCACCCGCGCCACGGCGACCCGGGCGACCTGTACGGCACCGGCGTGCCGATCCGCTTCTCCGGCGCGGAGGCGGCGCTCGACCGGCCGGCGCCGGCGCTCGGCGAGCACAACGACGAGATCTACGGCGGGCTGCTCGGCTATTCCCCCGAGGAGCTGAAGGCGCTGGCCGAGGAAGGGGTGATCTGACGTGGTCACCGCACTGGCCGCCTTGGAGGAGGCCTACGCGCGGCGCGGCGCCCCGCCGCCCGGAAGAGACGGCCCGCCCGCACAGAACGGCTCGATCGCACAGAACGGCGCGGCCGCGCAGAACGACTCGGCCGCGGACAACGACTTGGCCGCGCAGAACGACTCGGTCGTACAGGACGGCCCGGTGGTCGGATACGTCGGCGCGGACGTGCCGGTCGAGCTGCTGACCGCCGCCGGGATGCGCGCGGTGCGCCTGACGGGCGACCCGGAGTCCGGCTCCGCGCTCGGCGACCGCTACCTGGGACGCGGGGTGGACCCGGCGGCCCGCTCGGTACTCACCCGGCTGCTCGAAGGGGCGTTCGGCGACCTGGACAAGGTGGTGGTCTCGCACGACTGCGAGGCGTCGCTGCGGCTGTTCTACGCGCTGCGCGAGCTTCGCCGCGTCGAGCCGGAACGGGGGCTGCCCGAGGCGTACCTGGTGGACCTGCTCCACCTGCCGCACCGCACGACCGCCCGCTACAACCGGCGCAGGATCGGCGAGTTCGCCGCCCGGCTCGAGGCGTGGAGCGGCCGGCCGCTCGATCTCGCGGCAGCGGTGGCGGCGCACGACGAGCGGCGCCGGCTGCTGGCCACCGTCGCCGAGCTGCGCAGGGCCGTGCCGGCCCGGCTCACCGGGCGGCAGTTCCTCGCGGCGGCGAACGCGGCCCTGCCGGTGCACGAGCACGTCGCGCTGCTGCGCCGGCTGCTGGACGAGGCCGACCGGCTCGGCGAGCATCGCGGGCGGCGGGTCTTCCTCAGCGGCAGCGACCACGACACCCCGCACGTGTACGAGGCCATCGAGGCCGAGGGCGACGTCATCGTGGGCGAGGACCACTCGTTCGGCGACCTCGCCGTGACCGGTCCCGTCGGCACGGCGAGCCTCGACGCGCTGGCCGAGCACTATCACCGCCATGGCCTGACCGCGCACCGGGCCACGCCTGGGGCGCGGGCCGCGTACGCGGCGGTGGCCGTGCGCCGCTGCCGTGCCGAGCTGTTCGTCGCCTACTGCCGCGAGTCGGACGAGGCCCCCGCCTGGGACTTCCCCGCCCAGCGCGCCGCCATGAGCATCCCCGCCGTGCTGCTCGAACGCCAGGAGTACGGGCGCGCCGACCTGACCGCCCTGCGGAAGGAGCATCCATGCCCCCAGTGAGCTCGCGCAGCGTGAAGTCGCTCGCCACGGCGGCGGAGGCGGGCAGGCACCAGCGCGAATGGTTCGCCGAGCTGCGCCGCAGGGTCGCGGCGGGCGAGCCGTTCGCCCTGCTCAACGCGGACGTCCCGCACGAGATCTTCCGCACGATGGACATCCCGTACGTGGTGGGCCAGTGGTGGGCGTCCCTGGTGACCGCCAAGCAGCGCTCAGGGCACTACCTCGACCTGGTGCGGCGGCGCGGCTACCCCGACTACTCCGAGCAGTACAACGCGGTCACGCTCGGCTCCGCGTTCGACCCCGAGCCGGATGAGGGCCCGTGGGGGGGCCTGCCGAAGCCGGACATCATCGTCGGCGAGGCCACCGGCGACGTCACCCGCAAGATCTTCGACATCTGGGGGCACGAGCCCGGGGTGACGTTCTTCCCCTTGGAGAGCGCGGCGGAGAACGAGGTCCCGGTCAACTGGTGGGAGCTGATGCCGCACCGATGGGAGGAGGCGGTCGGCACGGCCCGGCTCGACCTGCTCACCGCCGAGCTGGAGAACCTCGTCAGGTTCCTGGAGACCACCACCGGCAGGCGGTTCGAGGAGTCCCGCTTCCGCGAGGTGATGGCCCTGGTCAACGAGCAGGAGGAGTGGAACAGGAAGGCCCGCGACCTCATCGCCCGCGCCCGTCCCGCGCCGTTGAGCGTGGTGGACAGCATCCCCAGCGTCATGCTGCCGCAGTGGCATCGCGGCACCACGTGGGCCCGCGACCTCGCGCGGAGCTTCTACGAGGAGGTGCGCGAGCGGGTGGAGGCCGGCGTGGGCGTCTGCCGCGAGGAGCGGGCCCGGCTGATGTGGATCGGCCGGGGACTCTGGTACGACATGGGCTTCTACCAGCGCTTCCAGGAGGAGTACGGCGCGGTCTTCGTCTGGTCGATGTACCTCGCGATCGCCGCCGACGGCTACATCCGCTACGGCGACGACCCGATGCGGGCGCTGGCGGCGCGCTTCGCCGCCTTCGGCGACCAGCTCTACACGCCGCCGTGGTCGAGCGAGTGGTACGTCAAGGAGGCCCGCCTGCACGGCATCGACGGCGTGGTGCACCTGGTCTCCGACGACCCGCGCGGCAGCTACTTCACGGCGAGGGCGCTGGAGTCGGCCGGGTTCCCGGTGCTCGAGGTGCACGCCGACAACGTCGACACCCGCACGTTCGGCGGCGACGTGGCCGATCGCGTCGCTCAGTGGCTGGAGACCGTGGTGCTGCCGCGGGCGGGCTCGTCACGGACCTCGGCCGTCTCGACGATCTCCGACGCCAGCTTCGCCGCCGGCGGCTCGTAGAGGCGGGCGAGGCGGTGGAAGACCTGCTCGGCGCGGATCGCCGGCCAGTCGGGCGGCAGGTGCTCGGCGGGCAGGTGCGGGTCCTGCCGGATGAGCTGCAGCCAGTCGGTGTGCAGCAGGAGCTGGCGGGCGAGGTCGTCGGCGGCCTCCGGCAAGGGCCGCTCGGTGTCCCAGCGCTCCAGGAAGGCGCGGTAGCGGGCGGCGATCTCCTCGATGCCGAACGCCTTGCGGACGATGTCGGCCGACTCGGTGGGCCCGAGCGCCCTGGCCTGCAGCACGGTGACGTGGTCGGTCACCCGCAGGCCGCTCCCCGCGAGGGAGGCTTCGAGCGATGTGAGGATGCCGCCGACGTCCTTGGTGCCGGGTGCGGCCCACAGGCCGCTCTGCAGCAGCCCGAAGCCGGCCCAGATGAGCTGGGAGCGCAGGTCGTGGCGGGTGGGGCGGAGGCTGTCGGGCAGGGAGAAGCCGACGAGCGTCCAGGTGCCGTCCCACTCGCGGTTGACCGCGCCGGTCTCCCAGACGCGGCGGCGGCCGTCCTCCAGCACCTGCTCCGCGCGTTCCGTCAGCCCGAAGTACGTCTTGCGCCCGCGCCGGTGGCGCTCCAGCAGGTTGCGCTTGGCCATCCGGGCGAGCGTGGACCTGACGGCCTCCTCGGAGACGCCGAGGCGGGCGAACACCTCGATGAAGCTCCCGGAGTACACGGCCGTGCCACGGCCCAGGACGTAGATCCCCAGGAAGCTGAGCAGCAGGGACTGCGGCCGCGCGGCCGAGGCCGCCTGCCGGCTGTCGTTGGCCGTGGTGCTCGCCGTGTCGTTCACGGTGTCGTTCGCCGTGCCGTTCCCGGTGTTGTTCGCCTGCGTACGCGTCACAGCACGAGCGTAGGCAGACCCCTAACGTTGGGCAAATCTTTGACGCCCGTCAGAACAGTGACATATATTCGCTCTCGTCCGCCTTACCACCTCAGGGGGAATCCCATGGATCTTTCCGGCAAGGTCGCCGTTGTCACAGGTGCGGGCCGCGGGCTCGGCCGCGCGTACGCCGAGGCGCTCGCCGCGGCCGGAGCGGCGGTGATCGTCAACGACGTGGACGCGGAGGCGGCGGCCAAGGTCGCCGCGGGCATCACGGATCGGGGCGGCAGGGCGCGCGACGTCGCCGCCCCCGTGGGGTCGTCCGAGGCGGCCGAGCGCCTGGTCGAGGCCGCGACCAGCGAGTTCGGGCGGCTGGATGTGATGGTGACCAACGCCGGCATCCTGCGCGACAGGGTGCTGTGGAAGATGTCGGACGACGACTTCGACGCGGTGATCGACGTGCACCTGCGCGGCACGTTCACCTGCGCGCGGGCCGCCGCGGTCAAGATGCGGGAGCAGGGCGACAGCGGCCGGCTGATCCTCATCTCCTCCCCGCCGGCCAGCGCGGCAACTTCGGCCAGACCAACTACGCCGCCGCCAAGGCCGGCATCGTCGCCATGGCCAGGACCTGGGCGATGGAGCTGGCCAGGGCGAACATCACGGTCAACGCGGTCGTGCCGGTCGCGGCCACCGAGATGACCAAGACGATTCCGGCGTTCGCGCCCGTCATCGAGGAGGCCGAGCGGACCGGCAAGCCGTTCCCCGACTGGCTGCGCAAGGACGAGGGCATGGGCACCGTCGAGGACGTGGCCGGGCTGATCGTGTTCCTCGCCTCCGACGCCTCCGCCGGGATCACCGGCCAGGCGATCGGCATCGGCGGCGACCGCCTCGCGCTCTGGTCGCACCCCGCCGAGAAGGCCGTCGCCTTCCGTGACGGCGGCTGGACGGCCGACGCCATCGCCGAGTCCTGGCGGTCGGGGGTCGGGGCCGAGCCGGAGACGTACGGCATCCCCGCGCCCAAGGCGCCCGCCGAGACCGGCCAGGGGGCCTGAGATGGCGGGCATCGACGTCGGGAACCTCGTCGCGATCGACGTGCACACCCACGCCGAGATCTCCAAGGACGGCCACCGCTCGCTGAGCCCCGAGCTGTTCGGCGCCTCTGAGGAGTACTTCAAGGCCCACGGCCACCGGCAGCCCACCATCGCGGAGACCGCCGCGTACTACCGCGAGCGCAAGATGGCCGCCGTGGTGTTCACCGTGGACGCCGAGCACGCCACCGGGCACCCGCGCATCTCCAACGAGGAGGTCGCCGAGAGCTGCGCCGAGCACGCCGACGTGCTGATCCCGTTCGCCAGCGTGGACCCGTGGAAGGGCAAGGCCGGGGTGCGCGAGGCGCGGCGGCTGGTCGAGGAGCACGGCGTGCGCGGCTTCAAGTTCCACCCCAGCATCCAGGGCTTCGCGCCCAACGACCCCATGGCGTACCCGCTGTACGAGGCCATCGAGGAGCTGGGCGTGCCCGCCGTGTTCCACACCGGGCAGACCGGCATCGGCGCGGGCGTCCCCGGCGGTGGCGGCATCAGGCTCAAGTACGGCGACCCGATGCTGGTGGACGACGTCGCCGTGGACTTCCCCGAGCTGCGCATCATCCTCGCCCACCCGTCCTTCCCCTGGCAGGACGAGGCGCTGGCGGTGGCCGTGCACAAGCCGTACGTCTACATCGACCTGTCCGGCTGGTCGCCGAAGTACTTCCCGCCGCAGCTCGTCAGATACGCCAACTCGCTGCTGAAGGACAAGGTGCTCTTCGGCTCCGACTACCCCGTGATCACCCCGGACCGCTGGCTCAGCGACTTCGACAAGCTCGAGATCAAGCCAGAGGTCCGCCCCAAGATCCTCAAAGACAACGCCGCCCGCCTGCTCGGCCTGAAGGAGAACGCCTGATGACCATCACCGCGCACGGACTGTCGGAGATCAAGGCCCTGGCCGGCAAGGACCTCGGCCACACCGGCTGGCTGGAGATCACCCAGGACCGCGTCAACACCTTCGCCGACGCCACGAACGACCACCAGTGGATCCACGTCGATCCCGTCAGGGCCGCCGAGGGGCCGTTCGGCGGCACGATCGCGCACGGCTATCTGACGCTGGCGCTGCTCATCCCCCTCTTCGGGGAGCTGCTGGAGATCCAGGGCGTCAAGATGAGCATCAACTACGGCCTGGACAGGGTCCGCTTCCCAGCCCCGGTGAAGGTGGGCGCGCGGGTACGGCTCGGCGGGGTCGTCGCCTCCGTCGAGGACGTCCCCGGCGACGGCGTGCAGATGCACCTCGACTTCACCGTGGAGATCGAGGGGTCGGACCGGCCGGCCTGCGTCGCCCGCGCCATCTACCGCCACTACGCCTGAGCCGCGCCCGATCCTGGCCGATCCCCACGGATCACCGCCGCCCGCCCCTGGCCGATCCCTGCCCGAACCTGCCGATCACCGCCGTCCCCGACCCCTGACCGATCCCTGCCCGAATTTGCCGATCACCGCCGTCCCATACCCCCTGACCGATTTCTGGCCTGTTCCACCTGATCCTGGCCGATCCCCCCGCCGACAGGAGGCCGAACACCGATGCGCAACGCCGGACTGGGATGCTGGCCCGCCCGCAGGGCCAGGATGACGCCGGAGCGGACCGCGTTCATCTTCGCCGACCGGCCCGTCACCTACGCCGAGGTCCACGACCGGACCACGCGGCTGGCCGCGCAGCTGCGCGCGTCAGGGGTGCGGGCCGGCGACCGGGTCGCCTACCTCGGCCGCAACCACCTCGCGTTCGTCGAGACGATGTTCGCCGCCCACGTGCTGGGCGCGATCTTCGTACCGCTGAACTTCCGGCTGGCGGCGCCCGAGGTCGCGTACATGCTCGGCCATTCCGGCGCCGACGTGCTGGTCTACGCGCCCGAGTGCGCCGAGGTCGTGCGCGCGCTGCCCGGCGACGCGGCACGCCCGCGCGAGATCGTCGCGCTCGCCGACCCCGCGCCCGGCGAGCGGCACTACGACAGCTGGCTCGCGCAGGGCGACCCCACCCCGATCGACACGCCCGTACGCCTCGAGGACCCGGCGCTCATCCTCTACACCTCCGGCACGACCGGACGGCCCAAGGGCGCCACGCTCACCCACGGCAACCTGGTGTGGAACTGCTTCAACCTGCTGCTCGGCGTCGACGTCACCAGCGACGAGATGACGCTGATCAGCGCGCCGCTGTTCCACGTCGCCGCGCTGAACCAGACCCTGCTGCCGACGTTCCTCAAGGGCGGCTGCTCGGTGGTCATGCCGTCGTGGGAGGTGGACGCCTGCTACGACCTCATCGAAAAGCACGGCATCACCTGGATGTTCGGGGTCACCACGATGTTCGCCGCGTTCGCCCGCTCGCCGAGGTGGGCCGGGGCGGACCTGTCGTCGCTGCGCCACCTCATGGCCGGGGGCGCGGCGGTACCGGCCGCTTTGATCCGCACGTACCAGGAGCGCGGCCTGGTCTTCTGCCAGGGGTACGGGCTCACCGAGACCGCTCCCGGCGCCACCTTCCTGGAGGCCAGCCAGAGCACGCGCAAGGTGGGCTCGGCGGGGGTGCCGGTGTTCTTCGCCGACGTACGGGTGGTGCGCGCCGACGGCACCGACGCCCCGCCGGGCGAGCCGGGTGAAGTGCTCATCCAGGGCCCGAACGTGACGCCCGGCTACTGGCGCGACCCCGAGGCGACGGCCGCCGCGTTCACCGGCGACGGCTGGTTCCACTCCGGCGACGTCGCGGTCCTGGACGAGGACGGTCACCTGTACGTCGTGGACCGGGTCAAGGACATGTTCATCTCGGGCGGGGAGAACGTCTACCCGGCCGAGGTCGAGGCGGCGATCTTCGAGCATCCCGCCGTCGCCGAGGTGGCCGTGCTCGGCGTGCCGGACGCCAAGTGGGGCGAGGTGGGCCGGGCGTTCCTGGTCCTGCGTCCCGGCGCTCGGGTCACGGCCGAGGAGCTGCGGGACTTCCTCCGGCCGCGGCTGGCGGCGTACAAGATCCCGGTGTACGTCGATGTCGTGGACGAGCTGCCGAAGACGGGCTCCGGAAAGATCCACAAGCCCCGGCTGCGCGATCTCCCGCTCCCGGTCTCCCGGTGAGGACGCCTCGCGAGGTCAGCGCCGCCCCTGCCGGCCTCCCGGTGAGACGCTTCACGAGATCAGCCCGAACCCCTTGATCGCGCGTGCGAAGTGCCCGCTCAGCTCGGCGTCGATGCGCTCGGACGCGCCGGCGGTGAGCAGCCCGTCCTCGGGTTCGGGGGTGTCCGCACGATCCCCGGCGTCCGCACGATCCCCGGCGTCCGTACGGTCGCGGGCGGCCGCCCGGATCTCGGCCGCGCTCTGCCCGCGTAGCGCGGCGGCCTGCACCGGAGCGAGGAAGCGGCCGTCGCGCAGCAGCCCGTCGAGTTCGGCCAGCTCGGCGTCCGTGGCGACGCGGCGTACCCGCTGAAGCTCCTCGGCCGCCGCGTCCCCGCGCGCCGCCTGGACGAGCCGGGTCAGCGCCCACTCCAGGGCGAGGACCGGCAGGCCGAGCACCGCGCCCAGCCCGCGGCCCATCGTGCCCATGCCGGCGTAGGCGCCGGACGGAGTGCCCGCCGAGCCGAGCGTGGCGCCGATCCGCGTGTGGACGTCGGAGCGTCCCGGCGCCTCCTTGCCGCGCAGCAGCGACTCGCGCCAGACGGCGAGACCGGCGAGCGCGCCGCCGACGATCCGCCCGTCGTCGGGCTCCGCCGCGTACGCCCTGGCGAGCAGCACCACCCGCTGCCGCGGCGACAGCACGAGCCACGGCGGCAGCCCGATCAGCAGCACGCGACGGCGTCCCGCCCGCAGCACCTCGGTGGCCACGGCGAGATCGCACACGGCCAGCGTCTCGGGCGGCTCGACCCCCATCGCGCGGGCCACCCGCTCGGCGGCGGCGTACAGCTCGGGCGCGGCGGAGCGGCCGAGCACCTCGGCGTCGGCGGGCAACCGGCGCGCCCTGGGCAGCAGCAGCACGCCGATCCCGATGAGCAGCAGCCCGATCAGCCAGAAGACAGCGAGGCGGGCGTTCGCCCAGATGATCCAGCACCCCACGGCCATGAACGCCAGGGTGAGCGCGTGGACGAAGAGCGATAACAGCAGGGCCGCCGCCCTGGACACGCTGCGCATGATCCCACCTTCCGGCCGACGCCCCTGCGGCGATTGAATCAAGCGGCGATCAGGCGCGCCACCGGCGCGTACCCGCACAGAGCATCCGATAGGTTCGTCCCGATTTGTCGCTGATTTCGGGTTGGGGATTGGATGTCGGTACGCCGGACGGTGCTGGGCCCGGCTCTCGTCACGGGCCTCGCGGGTTGCGGAACGCTGCCGCCGCTCATCCCCGGGCCGGCCCAACCGACCCCCACGACGCCGGCCACGACGCGGGCCATGACGCCGGCCACGACGCGGGCCATCGGGTCCCCATCCGCCTCCCCCTCGCCGACGCCCCCGGCCACCCCCGCTCCCTCCCCCACCGGGCGGCCCTTCACCGCCGCCCAGGCCGAGCAGGCATTCCGGCAGTGGGTGGCCGCGTACAACAAGGCGCTCAAGAAGCCGAAGTGGTGGCGGAAGAACGACACGCTCGACGCGCTGTTCACCGAAGGGCCCTGCACGAAGGCGTGCTCGAACGTACCCGCGAGGCGATGGGCACGTCGCCGGGGCACCGGCCGATCGCCATCCAAGGCACTCCGGTCATCTACGTGGTGCGGCCGGAGAACCAGCCGGGTTTCACGGACTGGTTCATGGCGCAGGCGACGTACCAGGACACCAAGGGCCAGGTGCGCCCGCACCTGCTGAGCTTCCTGCGCCGGAGGGACGAGTCGTCGTTCAAGCTCGCCGTCGCGACGCCGGTGCACTGGGGCCGGCGGGTGCCGAAGGCGGAGCTGGACGCCGACGGCTACATCAGCATGCCCAGCGACGCGATCGCCCTCGCGGTGACGGCGGAATACCAGAACTTCTGGAACCACGGGAAGAAGGAGGGCGAGTCCGGCTATGGCGAAGAACAGCTTCGGCCGCAAGGCGTTCCCCGAGGTCTCCCAGGGCGCGTACGTGGCCTTCCGTGGCCGCAGCTCGATCTACGGCTTCACGACGGCGGACGGCGGCTCGTTCTTCCTGTTCGCCATGCTGAACGACAAAAAGCACGTCAACCAGGTGCTGAACGAGGCGGTACTGGTCCCCAAGGGCAGCAAGACGATCCAGGAGATCGGCGCGAACTGGTTCTCCTGACCCCGCGCCTAGCTCCACCAGCCGGGGACGACCTCGACGTCCTCGCGTTCCAGCGCCGCGTGCCAGACGGGGTCGCGCAGCAGCCGTGCCTCCCACGTGCGCACGATGCCGTCGGGTCCGGTGACGGCGTCCTCGCGCGAGGGGTGCAGGAACAGCTCGCTGGTGCCTTCCGGCAGGTCGGCGAGCCGGCGCAGGTAGTCGTCGCGGAGCCGTTCGTAGGTGCCGAGGTCGGCGGCCGTACGGCGGTTGGTGGCGATCGTCTGCGGCAGGGCGACGCCGAGCGAGTCGGCGAGCGCGACGGCGCCCTCGTGGGCCGCGGCGAGCGGCGGCGGCAGCGGCCCGCCCATGTACGGCTCGGGGTCGCGGGGCAACCGGAACGCCAGGCCGTGGCGGGCGCACCACTGGAGCGTCTCGGCGAGGAACGACCTGCCGTGCAGGCCGTACACGGTGCCGGCGTGGGAATCGGCGGCGACGGGCGCGAGGTCGTGCTCGCGCATCCAGGCGAGCTGGGCGTCGGCCTCGCCGATGACGTCGCCCGCCTTGCCGCGCGCGGCGAAGGCGAAGGGGTCGTCGGTGAGCGTGCCGTCGGGGCCGGCGATGCTCGCCGCGCCGTTGAGCGGCCGCCAGCGCGGCACCCCGCGCTCGCTGGTGAGCGTGATGTGCAGGCGCGGCAGCACGCCCAGCTCCCGCACCCGCCGGGCGGCGCGTTCCGCCTCGGGCGAGACGCAGATGAGCGTGGTGGCGCTGACGTGGCCCTCGGCGAGCAGGGAGGCGATGACCTCGGTCGTGCCGGGCTCGCGCCCGAGGTCGTCGGCGGTGATGACGACGCGGCGGCTCATTTCGGCTGCTCCACGGCGGACTGCTGTTCTGCGGACTGCTGTTCTGCGGGCGTCTCGATCGGGACGGAGATGAAGCGGGCGGCGACCGCGCCGATCGCGGTCAGCACGAACGGATAGACGCACAGGTAGACGCGGAACGCCAGCCCGGGATCGCCGCCGGGGTCGTCGCCCGAGTTGTAGCCGAAGAACACGCCCAGCGAGGTGAGCGCGAGCCCGGTCACCACGCCATTGAGCCGGCCGAAGAAGCCGAACGCCGACAGGAACAGTCCCTCGCGGTGCTCGCCGTTGCGTGCCGCGTCGGCGTCGAGGACGCGGGCGACGATGAGGTCGTTCGTGGCGAGCATGCCCGACCAGCCGGCGCCGACCAGCACGCCCGCGGCGATCGCGGTGACGAGGCCGGTGGCGAAGAACAGGGCGGCGAAGCTGACCGCGAGCACCGCGAACGCCAGCCGCCATGTCCACAGCGCGCCACGGCGGGCGACGACCCGCGTCCAGGCGACCAGGCCGCCGGCCGAGACCAGGATGACGATGCCCTGGAGGTAGAGGGCGTGGCCGACGGGGAGGCCGAGCGAGTAGCGCACGTACAGCTGGATGCCGGAGAGCACGAGCGCCATGGCGACGCCGTAGCAGGCGCCGGTGAGGCCGACCGTCCAGAACAGCCGGTTGCGCAGGATCGACCAGATGCTGCGCAGCAGCAGCGGGCGCTCGCGGGTGGCGTAGCGGGGGTTCTCGCGGGCGCTCAGCGCCATGAACACGATCACGGCGGCCGCGATGACGCCGTAGATGATCGCGGTCGTCCGGAAGCCCTGGGTGGAGGTCTCGGTGCCGAACACCTGCGTGGTGAGCACCGGGGTGACCGCGAGCGAGATCACCAGCGCCACGAGCTGGAAGCCCTGGCGCAGGCTGTTGGCGACGGCGCGATCGCGCTCGCGCGGGTAGAGCTCGGGCAGCAGCGCGCCGTAGTTCGCGTTCAGCATCGAGTCGAAAGCCTCGCACAGGATGGCGAACACCGCGAACCACAGCAGCAGGCCCATGCCCTCCAGTGACTCCGGCGCGGAGAAGAACGCGATCATGCAGGCGGCCAGCATGGGCGCGCCGACCAGCAGCCACGGTCGGCGGCGGCCGAAACGGGTGCGGGTGCGGTCGGACAGGTGGCCGAGCACCGGGTTGTCGATGGCGTCGATGACCGCGTAGATCACCATGACCACGCCGTAGGCGCGTACGTCGAGCCCGAGGATGTCGACGTAGAAGAGGATCATCGACCCCTTGATCATGTTGATCGGGATGGAGGTGCCGAACATTCCGACGGCGTAGCGCCAGGCGGGAGTCCGTCCCGGGGAGGGGGCCGGGCCGGGGAGTGACACGCGATCACCTTCCTTGCCGTTCGCGACTGCCGCGCCGTTGCGCTGCACGACGACACGTTCGCAGGCCGAGGCGAACGGCGGGTGATGCGCGGGCGGGCCGGACGTCGACAGACAGTGTCGCGCTCGGGGGTCGCGAGCGGGTCACGGCTTTCGGGCGCGCGCGGCTCGGATGCGGGGGCGAAACAGCGAGCGCCGCCGTGCGCTCCCTGCGGAGCTCATCGGCGGCGCGGCGCTTGCAGGGCCGGAACGTCAGATCGCCAGCAGGTCGAAACCGCCGTCGGCGAGCCGGCCGGTGTTGGTGTCGTAGACGTTGACGGTGATGGTGTTGTGCTGCCAGCACGTCGCGGACGGGTTACGGTAGGCGATGTTCGGCAGCCTCCGCGGTTCGCGCGGGGTGAGCTGGATGAGCGTGTGGGGCGCGGACACCTTGTGGCTCAGCTGGATGCAGTACTTGCCAGTGCCTGCCCGCCACGACCGCAAGACGTTCGTCCCGTTGTTCAGGGTGCCGTCGGAGTTGATGATGGCCGCGGCCGTGTCGTAGAAGTCGGCCGGGCTCGTGGACTCGGCGTGCGCGGGAGAAGCCGCAGCCGCGATGAGACCGGCGACCGTCAGAGCGAAAGCGCCTGACACAGTACGACGGAGCATGTGTTTTCCTTTCGTTCGCGTCCCGATAGGAAGCAAGAAAGAAAGTAAGACCGCGTCTGCCGCGATGCCGCGCGCCACCCCGACAAAGATGATCAAGAAACCTTGGTCGTTCTCAAGAGAACCCATGACCATCCCGCCAGGGACATCGGTTCCCCACGGCCTGGACAGGGGATTCCATGAGGAATCCCGGCGCAGGTAAAACGAACGTTTCCGGGCCCTCCCTTTTTGTACCTCCGGACCATTCGTGCGCCCCTTCCGCGGCCATTCCGGCCGTCCCTCGAATTTCGTCTCGGGTGCGCCTTCGCATACCTCTGTACGGCCGTCCTCCGCGCCGTTACCGTAGGGCTGCGAACTTCTCGTGGTGGGGGGAGGTGCCCGTGCCGGACCTGACGTTCGCCACGCAGCGGCTACCCGGGGTGAGCGTGATCTCCGTGGCGGGCGAGATCGACGCCGTCACGGCCGTACTGCTCGACCGGCAACTGCGCGCGACCCGCCGCGCGCCCCATGAGCACCTGGTGATCGACCTCAGCGACGCCCACTTCCTGGGCAGCGCCGGGCTGCGGGTGCTGCTCAACACGCACGCCTTCGCCCGTCAGCACGGCGGCACCCTGCGTCTGGCCGCGCCGCATCCCCGGCTCGCGGCCATGATGCGCTTCACCCGCGCCCATACCGTGCTGCACGTGCACGACACCGTGGAGGAGGCGGTCTTGGCGGCCCTGCGGCTGCCCGCACCGGCGGCCGCGCAACCGGCCATCGAGGCGGCGCCGTCGTAGCGCGTCGCCCGCGGAAGCCCATCAGTTGAAGCCCGGCCAGCGCCTGAAGCCCGGCCAGCGCCTGAAGCCCGGCCAGCGCCGCCCGGCCTGGCTCATTCGTCGGCCTTCGTCTCCTCCTTGACCGGGGCGGTCTCCTCCGGGTCCGGCATGTCGTGCTGGGTGAACATGTCGATGAGGAGGCGGACGGGCAGGTCGGCCTCCGTCGGGTACCGGAACCGGGCGTCGGGGTTGAGGCTGTACTCGTTGCGCCGGCCGACGCGGTCGATGGTGACGTAACCGGCTTGCTGCAGGTCGGAGACGATGCCCTGGACGGCACGCTCGGTGATGCCGATGCCGGCGGCGATGTCACGGACGCGCGCCCGCGGGTTGCGGGCGATCTCCACCAACACGCGGGCGTGGTTGGTCAGGAAGGTCCAGGAGCTGGATCGGTTCACGGACGTGCTCACGAAATCTCTAGTTGTACCAGATCAGGCGGTTCGCGGCGCGCTTCCTCTCCGACGGGCCGCTCACTCGGCCCTCGAACGCAGGACCGCTCGTACGGACGCGTAGACGCTCGGAGATTCGGACGAGGGCCCCAGGACGAAGATCACACGAAGAGCATTTCCGGTATTGCAATTCGGGCATTAGGCTGCAGAGCCTGAGACGAACGTCGGACCGACCTCGCCCGGGAGGACGCCATGCACGTTCACATCGCATACCGGCCCAGCGGCAGCCTGGCGCGCGCCGCATCGCCCCTCACCCTCGAACACCGCCGGCACGCCGCGGGCCTGGTGATCACGGTGCTGGGCGAGGTGGACATGACCAATGCCGCCGTACTTGAGCAATACGTCCGCGAGCACGCGTCGCCCGGGGAGCGGGTGGTGCTCGACATGACCATGCTGACGTTCATCGACAGCAGCGGCCTGCGGGTCCTGGAGAACCTGCACGTCGCCCTGCGGCACGCGGGCGGCTCGCTGCACCTGAAGGGCGTCCACGGCGTACTGGCCCGGCTGATGGAGATCACCGGCCTGCTGCCGATACTGAACATGGAGAGCTTCACTGGCTCACCGCCGCCGGGCCCCACACGGCCATGACGGCCGCGTCCACGTCACCGTGAACGCGCAGCGGCACGTACAGGCCGGTGCTGTCCATGAACCTCAGCCCCATGAACCTCAGCCCGCCGAGGTCGAGGATCAGCGGGCGGAGCCAGAGGCGGTCCCGCTCACCTGCGTGTCCGAGGGGGTCCAGGCCCGACGGCAGGCACGGAAGCCGGTCGCGCTCGATGGCGGATTGCGGCCGGTCGGCGTTGGCGGCGTCCAGCCCACCGGCCACGGTGAGCCGGACGCCGCCCCGCAGCGGGGGCTTCCGAGCCTCAGCCGGCCGACACCGAGAAACTCCTGGTGTGGAAGTCCAGACCGCCACTGGACGAGGTGATCTCGTATCCGAACTGCACGTCGCCCAGCGTCACGTCGCCGAACCAGTTCCTGTCGCGCAGCCAGGTCAGCACGGCCTTGATGTCCACGGTTCCCGCGTAGGCGTTGCCCTGGCGGACGAAGGAGAACACCTGGTTGGACCCGTTGGAGCCGCGGTAGACGTCCCAGGAGTGGCCGCCGACCGAGGTGCTGGTCTGGTACGACCCGAGCGGCCCGACCGGGCCGTACTTGTTCATCCAGAGCATGATCTCGTAAGTGTGGCCGTCGCACCAGATGTCGTACGCGGTCGCGTACGCCCCGGCGTTCGGCACCGACACGTCGAACCGGCTGGTCACGCTGCCGAGGGAGCTGATGCGGCGGTTCACGTTCCTGGTGGCGTTGGGGTAGGACTTGACGCCGCCGGTGTTGGGATGGTTCGCCCAGACGCCCCAGTCGCTGTACGAGTTCGCCCAGATGGTCTGCGGGCCCGCGCCGCTGCCCCAGATGTTGTTGTAGAGCGTGTAGCCGCCGTTGGTCCAGGTGCCCCACTGGTCGGACGACGACCAGACGGCGGCCTGGGCCGGCTGGGCGAGCACGGTGACGAGCGCGACGATCACGGAGACGGGGATGAGGAGGCGGAGCTTGCTGAACATGTTCTCCCTTTCCGCTGGGGTCCACCCGCCGGCACCTGTCTAAAGGTGTTGTCGAACGCTTGTCGAAGCGCTTCGACAATCGTTCGACGAACAGCAGCTGGGTTCCGGCGGGGAGGTGGAGCCACCGTAGATCCGCGTACGCGAGATGGAAACTGCGACGAGCAAGCCCTCCTAACAGCCGCAGGTCAAGCCCGACCGCCCATGAAACTTTCACACGTTGTGAGGTCTTCGCCCCTCGGAGGCGGTACGCGACCGAACGACTGCCGCCGCTGCTCGATCAACCGACGTGACACATCGTGTAGAGCCCCGCCATGTCCGTATTGATATCCGCGATCACCTGATTGGGGTCGCCACCGGTCATGCCGGTCAGGCGGAAGTTGAGTTCCTGGAACTCAGCGGCCAGCCGCCTGATCTTCGCCGCCACAGGTTCCTCCGCACGGAGACCCGCCCCCATCAGTTCCTGGTACGCCTGCTGAGCCGCGGCCGCCTGACCGCTGCGGCCGGTCCCGGCGTTCCTGCGATATCCGGCCAAGGCCGCCTCCGCCTGGTCGCAGCCGTCGGGCCGGACAGATGCCGGCGTCGGCTCGGCACTTCGCACCTCGTGCGAACGAGGTGACGGCGTAGGTGCAGCAGGCTCGGGCGTCGGGTCATCAGTCGGTGGACCCTCCTGTGTTGGAGGAGATTGAGGGACTTCTTCCGAAGGAGATGGAGTCGGGGTCGGACTCTCGATCACGGTGACGCCCGGGATCGGAGTCGGGGCGGAGGTCCCAGATGTCACCGACGGCCTCAGGTAGGCGACGAGCGCGACCAGAGCCGCAAGCGAACCCGCGATCGCACTCACCGCCGTCCAATTGAAACGCGACCCCACTCCCCCACCACCCGTCCCCGCCGTCCCGCTGTCAGCCATGCGCTCATCGTGGCCGACGCACCGAACCCGGTCCAGGACGTCACCCACAGCCGTTCTTGATCTACCGGAGATGCCGGCCCAGCGGCGACATTCGAATGCCTCAAATCTCGCGGAGGATGACAAATCAACCCGCGCCCTAGCGACCATATCTACAGCCAGCAAAAAGGAGCGACGCACGATGAACCGCGATGCGCCGCCGGGCGCCCATGTCCGGATATATACGGATTTACAAGCGGCGAGGTCATGGCGGGAGTTTGGGCGCTGCGTGCGGGCCTGCTAAGGTCCGAAACTGCATCACGGGTGCTGCTCATAACAAGTACGCATGCCATGCGGACGAATGTTGTCGAAGCGTGACATCTTAGGATTTTGTGGCGGGCGAGACGACCGGTCTGGAAGAGGCCCTCAGTCGCGTGGTGCGGCTGGCGGGCGATCATATCGGCGCGCTCGACTCCACGTTGCGCCACATGGCGGCCCACGCCTGGGTCGGCGGCGGCGCGGCCCCTTTCACCCAAGCCACCCAGGACCAGCGCACCCGGCTTCAGCGGGCCTTCGAAACCGCGGCAGCGCAGATCGTCGAGCGCATCCGGGCCCAGGGCGGAAACGCCACCGCTCCATCACTGGCGACCGCGCTTCCGGTCAGCACGTCGACGCGCGGCGGCTTCTCGGGGATGGACGTGGGAGTGATGACCCGCATGGTGGCCGACCTGGAGCGCGCCGGACACGACCTGCCCGCCGCAGGAAGCCGGCTCTCCGCAGCGTTGGGCTCGGTTTGCGTCAGCCCCGTACCCGCCCAACAAGTCGCGGCTGTGGGCACCTGGGCAACAGGGCAGGCCGCCGACCTGCGCAGGCGGCTGACCGTGCTCCAGCAGCGCCCCGACGGTGCCTTGGCGAACGCGGCCCTGCTCGGCTTCGGGCTGTTCGGCGGGTTCGCACCCGATCCGGACGGCGTCGGCGGCCTCCTCGCCGCCGCCGCGAACGGCGACACCGCGGCGCTGAAAAAGGTGGTGGAGGCACAGAACACCGGCAAGGACCCCACCCTCGCCGCCCGCGTCCACGCCTGGTGGCAGATGCTCGACCCGGCCGCTCGCCAACGCCTCATCGACGCCGAGCCCCGGCTGGTCGGCTCACTCAACGGCGTACCCGCCGCCACCCGCGACAGCGCGAACCGCGCCTATCTCGGCATGCGTAAGAGCGTGATCAACAAGCAGTTAGCGGAACTGCGCGAGATGGCAGAAAACATGAAGGGAGGGGCACGGCAGACTCAGCTACTCTTCGAAATAGATGCGCTGGAGGAGGAACTCCGCAAGATCGCGGCCGTCGAAAGGAGCCTGGCGATGGGCGGAATCGAGGGTCGCCCGCCGGCCCTTCTGCTCCAGGTCGATTTGGCCGGGCTCGGTAAGGCGGCCATTTCGTTCGGCGACCCCGACAAGGCGGACTCAGTGGTCACCTCCGTACCGGGCACGGGCAGCACATTGGAGGGGATCGGCGGTGACGCAAATCGCGCCGCAATGCTGTGGGACCAGTCCAACAGCTCCTCTCCTGACACAAAAGTCGCTTCGATCATTTGGCTTGGCTATAAGGCACCGCAACTCGACGCCAGCGTTCTCTGGGCCGACTCGTCAGTGGCATCGCCCAAGCTCGCCGAAGACGGAGCGGGTCCACTGGCAGGTTTCCTCGACGGTTTGCACGCAACACACCAGCCGACCGGAACGCCTCGCTTCACCGTTCTGGGCCACAGCTATGGCAGCGTGGTGACCGGTATAGCCGCCCAGTCGAGGAAAGGAAGATTCGCCGACCAACTCATTCTGCTGGGAAGCCCTGGCACTATGGCGGCAAAGGCCAGCGATCTCGGGGTGAAGCATGTGTGGGTAGGCGAGTCGCCGCAAGACCCTATCGCCGATCTTGGCCATCTTGGAATGAGCGGCGGACGGCACCCGATCTCGGGCATCCTGCATCCCTGGCTTCCGAACGGCGAAGGCCCTTTCGGGACCGACCCCAGCAACATCGCCTTCGGCGCGAACCGCTTTGTCGTCGACCCTACGCCTGCCGGGTGGACCGGCTACAGCCTTGACGCTCACTCCGGCTACTGGGCTCGGGGTTCATCCTCTTTACTGAACATGGGGCACATTATCACCGGCAGGTACCAGGACGTGGATAAACTGCCGACACCGCGCTCACGCTCTGCTCAGGATCCGGTGCCCCGGTCATCACCCACTTCGCAGTCCTCATCCACATCGCCGGGAGACTGAATGTTCCGCACCGTCCGGTTGATTCTGGTTATCGCGGCAGTGATTAGCATCGCCGGATGCGAACCCGGCGGAACTCTTGGAGGACGCATGAACTCGTCGGCCGACGAGCCAACGATCACCAAGTCGCAGGCGCTCACTCGCATCGAGCAATTGATCAACGGAACCGTCGGAGTGATTCGTCCTAAGCCTCGACTGGAGCTTTATAGGCCCAGCCTCATTGACGGTGTTTGCGACAATCCATTGGGCCCCGGCTTTGAGGACCCGATAGAAGTCAGCCGCGAGTACCACCTGGAAGGACTACCCAAAGACGAGAACGCCCTTAGAAGAGTGGTCGCCGACGTCAAGGCGTACTGGCAAAAAGAGGGGCACAATATCACGGCTGAGCACGAAAACGGACTACAACTGTTCGGGCACTCCCGCCCCGACGACTTCCTCATCACCATCGGTCGAGTAGCCGACAACGTGCTCACCCTCACCGCCACCTCGACCTGCCTCTGGCCCAACGGCACCCCCGAGCCATCCCCTACAACCACACCCTGACGCATCCGCTCGATGGCTCCATCGAAGCTGAGCCCGTTCGTCAGGCAGTGCGATGAATTAGCCGCCTCGCCGCGTATCCGCAGCGCAGCGGGCCCGCCCGCCAGTCCTCATTCGCCTCGGCGACGCTTCTCCAGCGCAGCGCGAGTTCCGCGGGTTCCTCGTCGCCGTCCTCTTCCTCCGGGTCGCATGGGTCTATGACGGTGACGAGCCGGCCGTACTCGGTGTGGACGATCTGTGCATCGGTCCCTGGGCCCCAGCTTTCCCGCGTAAGCGGCCCCGTGGTTTCAGGGCGCGCGGCGTAGGCCGCCGTGACCGTCTCGAAGATGGTGCGGTGAGCGATCGTGTCAGGCAGTCCGCCGATCCGGAGCAGCGCATCCTCGGCTTCCGGGCCGTCGCACCACGTCAGGTATGAGAGGTGGGGCATAACTGCCGGTCATCAGAGATCTCGGCCACTCCGCATCTTGGGATCGGCAAGTGTGCGAACCCGGCATGGAGTGTTGCGTCAACAGCCCGCTGAACAGGTGCCCCGATGCCGGGCTTTGGTCGGGCTGACATACTGGCGGGCGTGTTCGATCGGGGTGTGATGCGGGTGGTGGCGGCGGCCGTCGTTGATCAGGGGCGGCTGCTCGTCGTCAGCAAGAAGGCCGCGCCGGGGACGTTCTACCTGCCCGGCGGGAAGCCGGAGGCCGGGGAGAGTCCGGAGGAGACCCTGGTGCGGGAGCTGAAGGAGGAGCTCGGCGTCGCGCCGCGCGATCCGGAGCTGTTCTGCGAGGTCGAGGACGTGGCCGCGCTCGAGGGTGTGCCGATGCGCATGACAGTGTTCACGGCCGCGCTCGCCGGACGCCCTGAGCCTGCCGCCGAGCTCGCCGCGCTGGGATGGACCGATGGGCGTGACGGCTATGAGGCTCGGCTGGCTCCGGCGGTTCGCCATCACGTGGTTCCGCGGCTGATCGAAGCCGGAGCCCTTCGCCCCGCCCCATGAGACCCCACTCCGGGCAGGCGGCCTCTCAGCCAGCCGGTGAGGTGAGGAGTTCGCGGGCCAAGGTTTCGGCCCACCATTGTTCGACGCGGTCCGGGAACCAGCCGCGCTCCACGGTGAGCGTGGTGTAGACGTCGATGTTGCACAGGGCCGCGTAGATGTCGGTGGCGGTGCGGACGTCCAGGCCCGGGCGGAGGGTGCCGTCCGGCCAGGAGGAGAAGACCGTCAGGCGGGTCTCGTCGGCGCGGGCACGGCTGTCGCGGTAGAGAGCGGCGAGCTCGGGCTCGGTGCGGGCGGCTTCGCGCAGCGGCACGATGACGTCTCCGGCCTGCTCGAACAGCCGCCGGTCGAAGGCCGCCATCGCGGCGAGCTGGCGTCCGGGGGTCGCCTCCGGTGCCTCCAGCTCGGCGAGCTGGCGCGAGAGGTCGGCGGACAGGCCGGCGGCGTCCGCCAGCGCCCGGGTCAGCCCCGTCTTGTTGCCGTACACCGAATAGACCGTCGGCACCGAGACCCCGGCCTCGCGTGCGACGTCGCGTACGGTCGACGCACCCCAGCCGCGCGCGACGAAGAGGCGGCGCGCGGCGCGGGCTATCTCGGCGCGGGTCTCCATCGCCTGCGCCGTGCGGCGCAGCGAATCGTAGCGGCGGCGCGCCGGAGGCAGGGAGCGCCCGGCGAAAGCGCAGCAGAGGCGGGGAGCGCTGTGCGAACGCGCGGCGACGGGTGGAACCGTCGGCGATGGGACGGGCCGGCGGGGCGACCCGTCCCATCGACCAGGCACGGACGATCGGCGCGACGGGCGGTCAGACCAGGGAGCGGACCGAGCCGGGAGCGCAGGAGGAAGAGGAGGTGGCGTGGAGGCGGTCGGCGAGGGAGTCGGCGATCTCGCCCACGCGTACAGCGGTGTTGGAGAGCAGGGTCGAGGTCAGGCCGTGGGTGTGCTCGCTGGCCCCCTGGACGTAGATGCCGCAGCGCAGCTCGGGTGAGGTGGCGATGCGGTAGTCGCGGCCGAGGCGCACACCGCCACCCGGGAGGCGCTCGCACAGGCGGCCGGTCTCGCCGAGGAGGGTGAGCGGGTCGGTGGGGCGGTAGCCGGTGGCGTAGACGAGGACGTCGGCGTCCAGCAGGGTGCGCTCGCCGGTGGGCAGGAACTGGACGGCGACGCGCAGGCCGTCGTCGTCGCGCGAGACGTCGGTGAGGCGGGAGGCGTTGAAGATGCGCAGGCGTTCCTTGCCCTGCACCTTCTCCTGGTAGTGGCGGCGGTAGAGCTCGTCGATCAGCTCCAGGTCCACGACGGAGTAGTTGGTGGAGGCGTGGTACGCCCGCAGGCGCTCCTTCACGTCGTCGGGGGCGGCGTAGAAGTGGTCGACGGCGGCGGTGTCGAAGATGCGGTTGGCGAAGGAGCTGTCGTCGGCGGGGGTGTAGCCGTACTTGGCGAAGACGGCGCAGACCTCGGCGGCGGGGAACGCCGCGTGCAGGTGGCCGGCCACCTCGGCGGCGCTCTGCCCGGCCCCGACGACCACGAACCTGCGGGGGTCGCGCAGCGCGGGCAGCTTGTCGAGGAGCTCTTCGCTGTGCCAGACGCGCTCGTCGCTCACCACGCCGTCGGGCAGGACGGGTTCGAGTCCGGCGGCGAGCACGAGGTTGCGGGCGCGGCGGGTGACGAGGGTGCCGTCGCCCTGGCGGGCCACCACGTCGAGGAACTCGATGGCGCCGTCCACATGCACCGGGGTGACGCCGACGACTTCGGAGGAGTATTCCACCTGGCCGGTGAAGCGCGCGGCGGCCCATTCGAGGTAGTCGTGGAACTCCAGCCGGGACGGGAACATCGTCTTGTGGTTGATGAAGTCGAGCAACCGCCCCTTTTCCCGCAGGTAGCACAGGAAGCTGAACTCGCTGGCCGGGTTCCGCATCGTGACCAGGTCCTTCAGGAACGACACCTGCATCGTGGCGCCTTCGAGGAGCATGCCGCGATGCCAGCCGAAGGCGGGCTGTTTCTCCAGGAACACCGCGTCGGCTCCGTCACCGTGACGCTCTTTCAGCGCGATGGCCAGGGCCAGATTGGAGGGCCCGAAGCCGATGCCGATGAGGTCATGGACGTGCTGCTCCGAGGAGGACATGGAGGCCTTTCTGACGACCGGACCGGGGATGGAGACGAGGCCCAAATTAGGTTAGCCTTGCCTAATTAAGGTCACCCTAACCGAAGCGGTTCCTCTCGACAAGGAGACACCATGCGGGTCGTGATGTTCGGCTACCAGACCTGGGGGCATCGCACGCTCCAGGCGCTTCTGGACTCCGAGCACGAGGTCGTGCTCGTGGTCACACACCCCAGGAGCGAGCACGCGTACGAGAGGATCTGGAACGACTCGGTGGCCGAGCTGGCCGAGGCCCACGGTGTGCCGGTGCTGCTGCGCAACCGGCCGGACGACGAGGAATTGATGTCCCGGCTCAAGGAGGCCGACCCCGACCTCATCGTCGCCAACAACTGGCGCACCTGGATCCCGCCGGAGATCTTCAACCTGCCCCGTCACGGCACGCTCAACGTGCACGACTCGCTGCTGCCGAAATACGCCGGCTTCTCCCCGCTGATCTGGGCGCTGATCAACGGCGAGAAGGAGGTGGGGGTGACCGCCCACATGATGAACGAGGAGCTGGACGCCGGTGACATCGTGGTGCAGCGCGCGGTGCCGGTGGGCCCGAAGGACACGGCCACGGACCTGTTCCACCGCACCGTGGACCTGATCGGCCCGATCGTCACCGAGGCGCTCGACCTCATCGGCTCCGGAACGGCCGTCTTCACCCCGCAGGACCGCTCGCAGGCGAGTTTCTTCCACAAGCGTTCGATCGAGGACGGCAACATCGACTGGACCTGGCCCGCCGAGGACATCGAGCGGCTGGTCCGCGCCCAGTCCGACCCGTATCCCAACGCCTTCACCTACTACAAGGGCGAGCGGATCAGGGTGACCAAGGCGTCGGTGTCGCGCGGCTTCTACGGCGGCACGCCGGGGCGGATCTTCATCCGTGAGGGTGACGGCGTGGTCATCGTGGCGGGCGCGGAAGCGCGCAAGGGGCGCTCTCACGGTCTGGTGATCGAGCAGGTACGTACGGAGGACGGCGCCGAGCTGCCCGCCACCGAGCTGTTCCGCAGCATGGGCGGTTACCTCACCCGCCGGCCCTAGACCCGGCGGCCCGGAACCCGGCACCCCAGGCCCCGGCAGTCCTGGCCCTGAAGCCCTCGACGCGGCCAACGATCACCCGAGCGTCCAGGCGACGTCCCGCAGCAGGGCGCCCCGCCAGCCCGCCCGGTCGTGGCCCGAGGGCGAACGCGACACCCGCACGGCGGCTCCGGCCTGCTCGGTGAGGCGTTCGACGCGTTCGCAGTGCGGGAGCATGCGGCGCTCGTGCTCCCCCACGTCGAAGGCGACGCGCAGGCCGGACAGGTCGGGGCGGTCCCGCTCCAGGCGGGCGGCGATGGCGCCGCCTGGCAGGCCGTCGAGCGGGTCGGTGCGGTCTTCCGCCCCGGGCGCCCACCAGAAGGAGCCCGACTGGCAGGCGACCCCGGCCAGCAGGCCGGGGAACTCCAGCGCCGCGTACAGGGCGCTGAGCCCGCCGAGGCTCTGCCCGGCGGCCACGAGCCGGCCGGGGTCGGCGGGCACGCCGCCGCCGGCGATCAGCGGCAGCAGTTCGTCGCGGACGGCCCGCCACAGCTCGGGGCGGCAGGCGTACTCGTGCTCCCGGTCGCGCGCGGGCAGGAAGACGAGCGTGACGGGCGGCACCGCGCCATCGGCCACGGCCGCGTCGAAGGCGGTCATGGCCGGGTGCAGATACAGCCAGTCGTCGCCGTCGAGCAGCAGCACGAGGGGCCCGCCACCGCCCGCCGGATGCACGCGCACGGTGCGCCGCCCGCCGAGCAGCGCGCTGGTCCAGCGCAGGCGGATTTCGGGGAGCGGCAGCACGTCGTCGGGGCCGATGGCGGGCCAGTACGGCTGCCCGGGCACGTCGGGGGTGGCCGCGATGGACCGTTCGCCGCCCGCGCCGACGGGGTTGAGCGGGTCGGCGTGCGCGCCGTCGCCGGTGAGGATCCGGTACGTCACCCGCAGCCGCGCGGGCATGGCGACCTCGGCGTACCAGCAGTCGGTCTCGCCCCAGCGGGCCAGCGGCACCGGCTCCGGCAGGCTCTCGAAGGAGAGGGTGGCCGGGCCGCCGCGCCACAGGAAGAGCGTCATCCAGCCGCCGCCGTCCGGCGCGCTGACGGGCGAGCGCGCCGCCTGCCAGAACTGCTCGGTGCCGGGTTCGCCGGTGAGCCCGTACCGGGCGAAGGTCTCTCCCATGCGCGCGTCCCTTCCCATCGACCGCGAACTAAGGATAGCTTTACCTAAGTCCGATCTTCCCAGCACGAAGGAACTGCCGACGTCGCCATGAGCACGACTGCGATGAAACGTGCCCGCCGGCGGCGGGTTCTCGGCGCGGGCGGGCTCGCGCTGGTCCTGGTGGTCGCGGCGGGCGCGTCGCTGGCCGTCGGGGCCCGCGCGCTCAGCCTCGGCGAGGTCTGGCAGGGCCTGTTCGGAGCGGCGGGCGGCGATCAGCGGCTCACCGAGATCGCGCTCATCGTGCAGACCGTACGGGTGCCGAGGACCGTGCTCGCGATCGCGGCCGGCATCGCGCTGGGCGTGGGCGGGGCGCTGATCCAGGGCTACACCCGCAACCCGATCGCCGACACGGGCCTGCTCGGGGTGAACGCGGGCGCCTCGTTCGCGGTGGTCACCGTGATCATCCTGTTCGGGCTGGCGAACCCGTACCAGTACGTGTGGTTCGCGTTCCTGGGCGCGGCGGCGGCCGGGACGGTGGTGTTCGGGCTGGCCAGCCTCGGCCAGGGCGCGGGCAGCCCGCTGACGCTGGCGCTGGCCGGGCAGGGCATCGCGGTGTTCCTGGCCGCGATGACGACGGCGATCGCGCTGACCGACCAGACCTCGCTGAACGCCCTGCGGTTCTGGAACGCGGGCGGCGTGGCCGGTGTGGGCTTCGACGTGATCTGGCCGGTCGTCGCGTTCATCGGGGCGGGGCTGGTGCTGGCGGCGACCACGCTGCCCGCCATCAACCTGCTCAACCTGGGCGACGACGTGGCCCGTGCGATGGGCGTGAACATCGCGCGGAACAGGACGGTGGGCGTCGTCGCCATCACCGTGCTGGCGGGGGCGGCGACGGCGGCCTGCGGGCCGATCGCGTTCCTGGGGCTCATGGTGGCTCACATCGCCCGGTACGTGACCGGGCCCGACTATCGCTGGCTGGTACCGTTCGCCGGGCTGCTCGGCGCCGTCGTCCTGCTGGCCTGCGACATCCTGGGGCGCGTGGTGACGCGGCCCGGCGAGTCGCCGGCGGGCGTCGTCGTCGCCCTGGCCGGCGCCCCGTTCTTCGCGGCGCTCGTGTGGCGCGGAAGGTTCAGGAAAACGTGATCGGGACCCTGGTTCGAGGCGTGCGGGGCGTCCGGGTCGGCCGCGCGTCGTTCGTGTGGCGGCCGTGGATGGTGTGCGCGACCCTGCTGCTCGCGGCGGCGGCGTTCCTGGTGTTCTGCCTGTCGATCGCGCTCGGCGACTTCCCCATCGCGCTGCCGCAGGTGGTGGCGACGCTGTTCGGGCAGGGCGAGCGGGTGGACGAGTTCGTGGTCTTGGAGCTGCGGATGCCGCGCGCGCTGGCCGGGCTGGTGGTCGGGGTGGTGCTGGGCGTGTCGGGGGCGATCACGCAGTCCATCGCGCGCAACCCGCTGGCCAGTCCCGACGTGCTGGGCATCACCGGCGGCGCGAGCATGGTCGCGGTGTTCCTGGTGACGGTGACGGGCGGGGCCGCGTCGGCGATCGCCGGCACGGTCGGCCTGCCCGCGGCGGCGCTGACCGGCGGCCTGGGCACCGGCCTGCTGGTGTATCTGCTGGCCTGGCGGCGCGGCATCGACGGCTTGCGGCTGATCCTCATCGGCATCTCGGTGAGCGCCGTGGCGGAGGCGATCACGGTGTGGCTGCTCGCCACGGCCGACATCCGCGACGTGGCCAGGGCCCAGGCGTGGCTGGTCGGGTCGCTGGACTCGCGCACCTGGGAGGAGGTGTGGCCGGCGCTGTGGTGCGGGCTGGCGCTGCTCGCCGTGGTGGCGTACGTGGCCTTCCACCTCAAACCGCTGCATTTCGGCGACGAGGTGGCGACCGGGCTGGGCGTGCGGTTCTCGATGGTGCGCGGCGTGCTGCTGCTGTGCGCGGTGCTGCTCGCCGGGGTGGCGGTGAGCGCGGCGGGGCCGGTGCCGTTCGTGGCGCTGGTGGCGCCGCAGGTGGCGATGCGGCTCACCCGGTACGCGACGCCGCCGCTGGTGGCCTCGGGTCTGACGGGCGCGCTGCTGCTGATCGGCGCCGACCTGGTGGCGCGCACGGCGCTGCCGGTGGCGCTGCCCGTCGGCGTGGTGACGGCGGCGATCGGCGGCCCGTTCCTGGTGTACGTCCTGGTGCGGGCCAACCTCAGGAGAACCAGAGGTCGCTAGAAAGTTAGGTTAGCCTTGCCTAACTAGTTCGTGTTACGGTTTGCCTGCCCCACGTCGGTGGTGCAGCCACAGCACGACAGCAAAGGGACTTGCGGATGCTCTCCCCTCGATCCACAGTTGCGAAGACCCTGCGGCGGTTGACGGTGGTGTTGTCCGCCGCGGCCCTGCTCGCGGGGTGCGGGTCCGGAGCCGCGGAGCAGCCGGACGCGACCACCGGCGCGAGCGCCGCCGCCGGCTCGGGCGGCGCGTTCCCCGTCACGGTGGAGCACGCCTTCGGCACCACGGAGATCACCAAGGCCCCCGAGCGGGTCGTCTCCGTGGGTTACACCGACGACCAGGCCGTCCTGGCGTTCGGCATCAAGCCGGTCGGCATGGTGGACCAGTACCCGAACCCGCCGGGCACGACGCCCGACATCAACACCCAGTGGCCCTGGGTGAAGGACAAGTGGGGCGACACCCGGCCCGAGGTCGTCATGACCAACGGCGACTCGGGCCCCAACTACGAGAAGATCGCCGCGCTGCGGCCGGATCTGATCGTCGCGGTCTACTCGGAGATCGACCAGGCGGCCTACGACCGGCTGTCCAAGATCGCGCCGGTGGTCGCCCGTACCAAGGCCGAGAAGGAGCCGTTCAGCGCTCCCTGGCAGGACAACGCGCTGCACATCGCCAAGGCGCTCGGCAAGGCCGAGGAGGGCGCGAAGATGGTCGCGGAGATCGACGCCAAGCTCAAGGCGGCGCGCGACGCGCACCCCGAGTGGGCCGGGAAGACCGCGGTGGCGCTGTCCTGGTACAAGAACTCGGTCGCGCCCTTCACCACCACCGACGTGCGCGGCCGGCTGGTGACGGGCATCGGCTTCAAGGGCCGGCCGGAGATCGACGAGATCGCGGGCGGCAGCTTCTACACGGTGCTGTCCCCCGAGCGCATCGACCTGGTGGACGTCGATCACATCTTCGTCATCGCCGACCAGGCCGACCAGGACGCGCTGAAGAAGTTCAAGCTGTTCGCCAACCTGCCCGCGGTCAAGAACGGCAACGTCTCGTACCTGCTCGACAGCGAGGGCCCGGCGATCGGCGCGGCCATGTCGCAGAGCACGCTGCTGTCGCTGCCGTACGCGATCGACGAGCTCGTCAAGTCGGTGGAGTCGTGACAAGGACGCATTCCCGCGAAGCTTCGGCGGTCCTGGTGTGAGCACCGGGACCGAGACCGCCCTCGCCATCCTGCGCACGGCGAGCGCGCGCGAGGCGGCCAGGTGGGTCGTGGCGCACTGCCGCGACACGCCGTGGCTGACCGCCGCGACCGCCGTGACCACGGTGGCGGGGGCGGCGCTGCAGGTGCTGCCGGTGTTCCTGCTCGGCCAGGTGGTGGACGGCGTGATCGCCGGGAAGCCGCACGACCTGCTGGTCACGATCGGGGTGCTGCTGGCGCTCGCCCTGCTGCTCGGCACGGTGGCCGCCGCTGCGTCGTCGTACCTGATCGGGCGGCTCGGCGCGGACCTGCTCGCCCGGCTGCGCGAGGGCGCGGTGCGGGCGGTGCTGGGCCTGCCGAGCGCCAGGATCGAGCAGGTCGGGCACGGTGACGTGCTGTCGCGGGTGGGTGACGACGTGGCCGTGGTGTCCAAGGGCATCCGCACGGCGATCCCCACCCTGTTCTCTGCGGCGGTGCTGGTCGTCATCGCCACGGCCGGCATGTTCGGCCTGGACTGGCGGCTGGGGCTGGCCGGCGCGGGGGCGCTGCCCGCGTACGCGCTGGCGCTGCGCTGGTACCTGCCCCGCTCCGCGCCGCTCTACCGCCGGCAGCGCGAGGCGCAGGCCGACCGGGCGCAGGCGCTCATCAGCGGGCTGAACGGCATCGGCACCGTGCGGGCCTACCGCCTCGAACCGCTGTTCCGCGAGCGGGTGGCCCGCGAGTCGTGGCGGGTGCGGAACCTCGGCATCCAGGTGTTCCGGCTCTTCGGCCGGTTCGTCGGCCGGGAGAACCGCGCCGAGTTCATCGGGCTCACCCTGATCATCGTCGCCGGGTACGTGCTGCTGGAGACCGGCCAGATCACGCTGGGCGAGGCGTCGGTCGCGCCGCTGCTGTTCCACCGGCTGTTCAACCCGCTCGGCTCGATCATGTTCACCTTCGACGAGGCGCAGAAGTCGGGCGCGAGCCTGGCCCGGCTGGTCGGGGTGCTGAGCGAGGCCACCCAGGAACGCCTGGCGGGCGCCCCTGACATCGCCCCTGCGGGCCCCGGCCCGCAGGCGGTGACGGTGGAGGGGCTGACGTTCGGCTATCCCGGCTCCGACCGGCCGGTGCTGCGCGATGTGAACCTGACGATCCCGGCCGGGCGCTCGCTCGCGCTGGTCGGGGCCACGGGCGCGGGCAAGACGACGCTGGCGGCGCTCATCGCCGGCATCGGCACCCCGCAGGCCGGCTCGGTGCGCATCGGCTCGACCTCGATCTCCGACCTGGACGAGGCGGACGCGCGGGCACTGGTGAGCATCCTCACACAGGAGACGCACGTGTTCTCCGGCACGCTCGCCGACGACCTGCGGCTGGCCGCGCCGGAGGCGAGCGACGCCGAGCTGATGGACGCGCTGCGCACGGTGGGCGCGGAGCCGTGGGTGTCGGCGCTGCCCGACGGCCTGGACACGCTGGTCGGCGAGGGCGGCGAGCGGCTCGACGGCACCAAGGCGGCGCAGCTCGCGCTGGCCCGGCTGGTGCTGGGGCGGGCGCCGGTGGTGGTGCTGGACGAGTCGACCGCGGAGGCGGGCAGCCAGGGAGCCGCCGAGCTGGAGCGCGCGGTGCTGGCCGCGTGCCGGGGGCGTACGGCGCTGTTCGTGGCGCACCGGCTGACGCAGGCGATGACCGCCGACCGCATCGCGGTGCTGGAGGCGGGGCGGGTGGTCGAGGAGGGCACCCACGAGGAGCTGGTGGCCGCGGACGGCCGGTACGCGCGGCTCTGGCGGGCCTGGCGCGAGTCTGGTTAGCCGATCATTGTTAGGTTAGGCTTACCTTACTTACGAACGTCTGAAGGGGCGGCTGAGGTCTTCATGCTTCGACCAAGCACTCGTGTGGTCTCCCTCTCTCCCGAACGGCTGGCCGGCCTGCGCCGCCGGGCCGGCGACCATCCCGACGGGGTTCTGCTGGAGGCCTGTGCGATCGGGCTGGCGTACTGGGCGGACGGGCCGGACGGCATCGACGGGCTCGCGCTCACGCCCGGCACGCCGTTCGCCGACGTGCTGGCCTGGGCGGCGGGCGGCGGCCGCGCACCGGAGCGCTGGCGGGCAGACGGCCTCGGCATCGCCGTCCCGGAGGGCGTCGATCTCGCCGACGCCCAGCTCGCGCTGGACGACCTGGCCGACTTCCCCGACCGGCCCATCGGCACCATCGCCCCGTCGAGCATCGAGATCCGGCTCGCCCAGCTCGCCCGATGGAACGACACCCGCGCCGACCGGGTCAGGCCGACCATCGTGGAGCTCTTCCACGAACAGGTACGCACCCGTCCCGACGCCGTCGCCATCGTGGACGAGCGCCGCACGCTCACCTACCGCGAGACCGCCGAGCTGGCCCACCAGCTCGCCCACCACCTCATCGAGCGCGGGCTGGCCGCCGAGCAGACCGTCGGCATCTCGCTGGAACGCTCGGCCGAGATGGTGATCGGGCTGCTGGCGGTGCTCATGGCGGGCGGCGCGTTCGTGCCGCTCGACCCGCACTGGCCGGCCGAGCGCCGCGCCCAGGTCATCGCCGACGCCGGGCTCGTCGCGCAGCTCGACCGCACCGGCGAGCACGACCCCGCAGAGCCGGACGCGGTGGCCGTGGACCTCGACGCCTGGGGCTACGGCTGCTACCCGGCCACCGAGACCGGGGTGACCGTGCCGGGGCCCGCGCTGGCGTACGTGATCTTCACCTCCGGCTCCACCGGGCGGCCCAAGGGCGCGATGATCCGGCATGAGGCGATCAGCGAGCGGCTGCTGTGGCAGTCGCAGGAGATCCTCGGCTTCGGGCCCGACGACGCCTCGCTGTTCAAGGCGCCGCTGTCGTTCGACATCTCGATCAACGAGATCTTCCTGCCGCTGGTCTGCGGCGGCAGGCTGGTGGTGCTGCGGCCCGGCGGCGAGCGCGACCCCCACCACCTGCTCAGCGTGATCGCCGAGCAGCGGGTGACGTTCACGTACCTGGTGTCGTCGATGCTGGACGTGCTGCTGGAGATGGCCGGCGACTCGGGTCGCCTGGACAGCCTGCGGCACGTGTGGTGCGGCGGCGAGGTGCTCACCCCCGAGCTGTACGAGCGGTTCCGCACCCGTCTCGGCATCCCCCTCTACCACGGTTACGGCCCGGCGGAGGCGACGATCGGCGTCTCGCACGTCATCTACCGGGGCGAAGCCGAGCGCCTGTCCACCTCGATCGGCAAGGCCAACCCCAACACCTGCCTGTACGTGCTGGACGACGAGCTGCGCCCGGTGCCCGTCGGGGTGGGCGGCGAGCTGTACGCCGGCGGTTTCCTGCTGGGCCGCGGCTACGTCAACGCGCCCGGCCTGACCGCCTCCCGGTTCGTGGCCAACCCGTTCGCCTCCGACGGCTCCCGCCTGTACCGGACCGGCGACCTCGCCAGGTTCGCCCCCGACGGGTCGCTGGACTTCCTCGGCCGCGCCGACAACCAGGTGAAGATCCGCGGCATGCGGCTGGAGCTGGAGGACGTCGAGGTCGCACTCGCCGAGCACCCGGGCGTGCGGCACACGTGCGTGGCCGCCAAGAAGCACGCATCGGGCGGCACCTACCTGGTGGGGTACGTGATCCCGGCGGCCGGCCACGAGGACCTGCGGCCTGAGGACGTCCTGGAGTGGGCCGCCGGGCACATGGTCGAGTACATGGTGCCCGCTCACGTCGTCGTCATGGACGCGTTCCCGCTCACCCCCAACGGCAAGCTGGACCGGCGCGCGCTGCCCGACCCCGAGCCGCGGGCCGAGCGGGTCGTCGCGCCCGCCACCGAGGAGGAGCGCGCGGTGTGCGCGGCCGTCGCGTCCGTGCTCGGCCTGGACGAGACCGGCGCGGCCGGCGCGGTCGGCGTGGACCGCAACTTCTTCCGGCTCGGCGGCGACAGCATCCTCGCGATCTCGCTGATCAGCGCGCTGCGCGAGCGGGGCCTGCACATCACGGCGGCGCAGGTCTTCGCCTCCCCCACGCTGGGCGCGCTCGCGGCGGTGGCCCAGCGGGAGGACGCCGCCGCCGACCCCTCCGACGTCGCCACCGGGCCGATCACCGGGTCGCCGATCCTGCGGTGGCTCGGCGAGACGACGGACGCGATCGGCGGGTTCGCGCAGTCGGTGGTGCTCAACACGCCGGACGGGCTGACCGGCGAGGCGCTCGATGCGATGCTCGCCGCCCTGCTCGACCGGCACCCCATGCTGCGGGCGCGGCTGGTGCGCGGCGAGCGCTGGGGCTTCGACGTCCCCGCCGCCGCTGCTCACCAAGGCGGCGCGCTCTGGGAGGAGAGCGACCGGAGCCTTGATGAGTGCGTGGACCGGGCCGTGTCGGCGCTGGACCCGGATGGGGGCGTGATGCTGCGCGCCGTGTGGCGGCGGGCGGAGCGGCAGCTCGTGCTGGCCGCGCACCACGTGGTGATCGACGGCGTCTCGTGGCGCATCCTCATGGACGACCTGGCCACCGCCTGGCGGCGGCTCTCCTGCGGGGAGCCGATCGCGCTGCCGCCCGCGGGCACGTCGTTCCGGCGCTGGACGCAGGTGCTGGAGTCGGCGGACTTCGCGGCCGGCCGCGCGTACTTCGCCCGCCCGCTTCCCGGCGCGGACCTGCCGCTGGGCAGGCGGCCGCTGGAGGCGTCGGACACCGTGGCCCGCGAGCGCACGCACGTCGTCACCGTCGGCCCTGAGGTGACCGCCGCGCTGCTGGGCGACCTGCCCGCGAGGTTCCACGCGAAGGTCAACGACGTGCTGCTGACCGCGCTGGCCGTCGCGCTCGCCCGCCGCCGCCGCGACCTGGGGCAGGAGCAGACGTTCGCGCACGTCGAGCTGGAGGGGCACGGCCGCGAGGGACGGTTCGTCGCCGCGTCGGCCGGGTTCGAGCCCGAGCTGTCGCGGACCGTGGGCTGGTTCACCACGTTGTTCCCGGTGACCGTGGACCCGGGCGCGGCGGACGACTTCACCGACCCCGCATACCTGGCGGCGGCGCTGAAGCGGGTCAAGGAGGACCTGGCCGGGGTGCCGGGCAACGGCCTCGCCTACGGCGTGCTGCGCCACCTGCGCGGCGTCGCGTTCGACGCGCCCGCGCCGCAGGTGCTGTTCAACTATCTCGGCAGGTACGAGGCGGGCACGCGGGCGGACTGGCGGCTCGCGGTCGCGACGGGGCAGCTCGGCGAGCGGCGCGACCCGGGGATGCGGCTGCCGCGCCCCCTGGAGTTCAACGCCATCGCCGAGCCGGGGCCGACGGGCGCGTACGAGCTGGTCACCACGATCTCCTGGCCCGAAGGAGTCTTCACCGGCGCCGACATCGAGGCGCTGGCCGGCTACTACCGGCAGGCGCTCGAGTCGCTGGCCGCGCTCCAAGACGGCGGCCACTCCCCCAGCGACTTCCTGCCGCTCGTCCTCACCCAGGCCGACGTGGACGCCCTCGACGGCCCCGCGCTGCGCGACATCCTCCCGCTGACCCCGCTGCAGGAGGGCCTGTACTTCCACTCGGTCTTCGACGGCGAATCGGCGGGCGGCTACGTCGAGCAGCAGATCATCACCCTGGACGGCCCGGTGGACGCCGACCGGCTCGCCGCGGCGGCCACGAGGCTGCTCGCGCTCTATCCGAACCTGGCGGCGCGGTTCGTGGCGCTCGCCGACGGCCGCGTCGTCTCGGTGCTGGAGGACGGCGTGCGCGCGCCGTTCTCCACGCTGGACCGGCCCGGCATCACCGACGAGGAGCTGCGTGACCTCGCCGAGCGGGACCGGCGCGCCGGGTTCGACCTCGCGACGGGGCCGCTCATGCGGTACACGCTCATCCGCCGGAGCCCCGGCCGGCACGTCCTGGTGCAGACCGTGCACCACATCGTCGCCGACGGCTGGTCGGTGCCGGTGATGCTGCGGGCGCTGCTGGACGAATACCACCGGCCGGGCAGCGGGTACGCGGACGACGGCTTCGCCGCGTACGTACGGGAGCTGGCCGGGCGGGACGACGCCGGGAGCGAGCGGGTCTGGCGCGAGCAGCTCGACGGGCTGGCGGGCCCCTCGCTGGTGGCCGAGGGTCACACCCCGTCGGACCGGTACGCCGACGTCACCGAGATCCCGGACGCCGACATCGACGAGGCCGCTCGGGCGGCGGGGGTGCCGCTGAGCGTGGCCGTGCACAGCGCGTGGGCCGCCACGCTGGGCGGCATCCTGCAGCGCACGGACGTGGTGTTCGGCTCCACGGTGTCCGGGCGGGAGGTGGACGTCCCCGGCGTCCAGGACATGGTGGGGTTGCTGATCAACACGATCCCCGTGCGCGCGCGGTGGGACGCCGCTACCACGGCGGGCGAGCTGCTGGAGTCCGTGCGCGCGCACCAGAGCGCGGTGCGCGGCCACCAGCACGTCTCGCTCACCGCGATCGGGCGGGCGGCGGGCGGCGGGCCGCTGTTCGACACGCTCGTGGTGTTCGACGTCGCCACCGACGTGGCGAGCCTGCGCAGGCCCGGCGACGATCTGATCATCACCGAGGTCGTGAACGAGGGCGCGCCGCACTATCCGCTGACCCTGGTCGTGGCGCGGGAGCCCGGCGGCGGGCCGCGCTTCACCCTCATCTACGACGGCGCGCTGCTGCGGGAGCGGGGCGCGCGGCACATCCTGGGCACGTTCACCCGCACGCTCGTCCGGTTGCTCACCCGGCCGGACGGCCCCGTCAGCGAGCCCGCACCGGCCCTGCCCGCACATGGCGGTGAGCACATCACGCTCGGCGGGCTGTTCGACGCCGCCGCCGCGCGGCACCCCGATACCGTGGCCGTCACCCAGTGCGCGCTGGACGGCGGCACCCGGTCGATGACGTACCGGGAGGTGCGGGAGGCCAAGGAGCGGCTGGCCTCGGCGCTGCGCGCGGCCGGGGTGGGGCCCGGCGACCGGGTGGCGGTCGCGATGCCGCGCTCGCTCGAACAGGTCGTCGCGATCATCGCGGCCGTCACGGCGGGCGGCGCGTACGTGCCGCTCGACCCGGCGTACCCGGACGAGCGGCTGGCGTACCTGCTGGCCGACTCCGCGCCCAAGGTGGTGCTCGCGGACCGGGAGCGGCGCGACCGCATGGCGCGGCTGGCCGGCGGGCGGGTGCCCGTGCTCGTCCAGGACGACGACCTGCCGCTCGACCCCTCCAGGCCGCGTGTCGCCGCGCACGACCCCGCGTACGTGATCTACACCTCCGGCTCGACCGGCCGGCCCAAGGGCGTGGTGGTGCCGCACTCCGCCGTTCTGTCGCTGCTCGCCGGCACATGGCCGGACATGCGGTTCGGACCGGATGACGTGTGGGTGCAGTTCCACTCGGCGTCGTTCGACTTCGCGGTGTGGGAGCTGTGGGGCGCGCTGGCGCACGGCGGTGAGCTGCTGGTGCCGGAGTACGCGCTCACCCGCTCCCCCACCGACTTCCACCGCCTGGTGCGCGAGCGCGGGGTGACCGTGCTGAACCAGACACCCTCCGCGTTCTACCAGCTCGCCGAGGCCGACCGGCACGCCGATCAGCGCATGGAGTCGCTGCGGCTGGTGATCTTCGGCGGCGAGGCGCTGGACCTCGGACGGCTGCGCGGCTGGGTCGGGCGGTACGGCACGCGCGCGCCCGAACTGGTCAACATGTACGGCATCACCGAGACCACCGTGCATGTCACCCACCGGGTGCTGACCGACGAGGACTTCGCGGGCTCCGCCGTGTCGCCGATCGGGCGGGCGATCCCCGGCCTGGTCACGTACCTGCTGGATGAGCTGCTGCGGCCGGTGCCGCCCGGCCGGGCAGGCGCCGTTTACGTGGCGGGTGCGCAGCTCGCGCTCGGCTACCTGGGGCGGCGCGGGCTGACCGCGTCGCGGTTCGTGGCGGATCCCTTTGCCGGTGACGGGTCCAGGATGTACCACACGGGCGACCTGGCGCGGCGGACGCTGGACGGGGAGCTGGAGTTCGTCGGGCGGGCCGACGACCAGGTGCAGCTCAAGGGGTTCAGGATCGAGCTCGGCGAGGTCGAGTCGGCCATCCGGGACCTGGACGGGGTCGTGGACGTGGCCGTCACCGTCGCTCCGTCCGGTGACCATCTCGTGGCGCACGTGGCCGGCCGGGTGCCGGACGACTGGGCCGGCCTGCTGGGGGCGCGGCTGCCCGCGTACATGGTGCCGGGGCTGATGCTGCCGATCGACGCGCTGCCGCTGACCGTCAACGGCAAGCTGGACCGCGCCGCCCTGGCCGCCCGCACCGCCGGACAAGCGGACGCCGCCTCCTCTCACCCCTCACCCGCGCCGGGCGTCGAAGCCGTCGTGAGTGCGCTGGTCGGGGTGTTCGCCGAGACGCTGCCGGGTGTCGAGGTGGACGCCGACACCGATTTCTTCCGCGCCGGGGGCGACAGCATCGTGGCCATAGCCCTGGTCAACCGGGCGAGGGCGCTCGGGCTGCCGGTCACACCGCGCGAGGTGTTCCTGTTCAAGACGCCGCGCGCGCTCGCCGAGCACCTGGACGTGCCCGCCGAACCGGCGCCCCAGCCCGTCGCGCCCGCCATGCCCGCCGCCCGTGCGGACGGGCCGTTCGCGCCGACCCCGATCATGCTGCGGCAGCGCGAGCTGGGCGGCTCGCCGGCCAGGTTCGCGCAGGCCAGAACGCTGGCAGTACCGGACGAGGCGGGCTTGGCGGACGTCGAGCGGGCCGCGAACGCGGTCGTCGCCGCCCACCCGGCGCTGCGGCTGCGGCTGCGGATCGAGCACGGCGTGTGGACGCCGTGCACCGAGCCGCCGAGGCCCGTCGCCGTCGTCCGGGCGGCCGGGACCGACGCGAAGGCGGCGGCGGACGAGGCGGCCGGGCGGCTGGATCCCGAGTCCGGAAAGATGGTCGCGTTCACCTGGCTGGAGGCGTGCCGGACACTCGTCGTCACCGCGCACCACCTCGCCGTGGACGCGGTCTCCTGGCTGGTGCTGCTCGACGACCTGGCCGCCGCGCTGAGGGGCGCCGGCCTGCCGCCGGAGACGACGCCGTACGCGGACTACGCCGACGCCCTGGCCGCCACCGCCGCCCACGGCACCGGTTCTCTCGGCCGCTGGCTCACCACCCTGGACGCGCCCCCGCTGCTGCCCGGCACGCCCGGGGGGCGGCGGACGGTGACGGTGGAGGTCGCGCCGGAGGTCAGCGCGGCCGTCACGCGGGACGCGCCCGCCGCGCTCGGCGTCGGCGTGACCGAGCTGCTGTGCGGGGCGCTGCGGGCCGCGCTGACCCGCGTCCAGGACGTACCGGATGATCTGGCGATCGACCTGGAACGGCACGGCCGGGTCCCGGTGCTGCCGCACCACGACTACACGCGCACGGTCGGCTGGTTCACCTCGATCGCGCCCGTCCGGCTGGCCCCGCACACCGACCCGGTGGCGGCGGCGCGCGAGCTGGCCGAGCGGCAGCCGGACGAGCACGCGCACCTCGCCTACGGGCGGCTCCGCTACCTCAACCCGCAGACGGCCCCGCTGCTGACCGGGCGGCCGCAGGTGCTCTTCAACTACCTCGGCCAGGGCAGCGAGTCCCAGGCGGTGGAGGTCACGGGGGACGCGCCTTGCCATTACGCGGTCGAGGCGGACGCCTGGCTGGAGGCGGGCACCGGGGCGCTGCGTGCCACGTTCGCGCTGGCCGAGGGCGTACCGGACGAGCTGGCCGAGCACTGGCGGGACGCGGTCGGCGAGGTCGCGCGGGCCGCGGCGGCGGCCGAGCGGACCGCGCCGGTGACCCCGCTGCAGCAGGGCCTGTTCTACCAGGCGCAGCTCTCCGGCCCCTCCGGGCACTACGTGGCGCAGAGCTGCTTCACCTTCGACCGCCGCCTGGACCCCGAGGCGCTGGCCGACGCGATGGCGTACGTGATCGCCCGGCATCCCGGCGTCGGGGCCGGGTTCACCACCGGCGCGGACGGCGTGCCCGTCCAGGTGCTGGCGGCGGGCCGCCGGGTGGAGGTGCGGACCGTGGAGGTGGCGTCGGACGCCGAGGCCGAGGAGTTGCGCACCCGCGACCGGGCCACCGGCTTCGACCTTGAAGATCCGCCGCTGATCAGGATGACCGTGCTGCGCCGCCCGGGCGGCGGGGACGTGCTGCTGCTCAGCTACCACCTGCTGCTGTGGGACGGCTGGTCGCGCGAGATCGTGCTGCGCGACCTGTTCGCCGCCTACGAGGCGGTGCTCGCCGGCCTGCTGCTCGACCCGGCTCCCGCGACGCCGGGCTTCGAGGAGTACGCCCGCGCGCTCGCCGCCCGCGACCCCGCGCCGGCCAGGCGGTTCTGGGCCGAGCAGCTCGCCGGCCTGCCCGGGCCGACGCTGCTCGCGGGTCCCGCGCCGAAGCTGCGCGACGGGCTGCCGCAGGCGCTCGTACGGACGCTGTCCGCCGAGCGGTCGGAGCGGCTGCGCGCGGCGGCGCGGACGCACGGCGTCACCCTCAACACGGTGCTGACCGGCGCGTTCGGCCTGCTGCTCGGCGCGCACACCGGCCGCTCGGACGCGGTCTTCGGCGTCACCGTCTCCGGCCGCGACGGGCAGCAGTTCCCGGGCCTGGACGGCATGGTGGGCGTGCTGCTCAACACCGTCCCGATGTGGACGCGGCCCCGCCCGGCCGGCACCGTAGGCGACTATCTGGCGGAGGTGCAGGCGGCCAGGGCCGCCGCGATGGAGCACGAGCACCTGGGGCTGGGCGACATCCAGCGCGACACCGGCCACGACACGCTGTTCGACAACCTCTTCGTGCTGCAGAACTTCCTCGACCTGGACGCGCTGGAGGAGATCAACGCCCGGCACGGCATCGTCGAGGTGCGCGCCGACGACTCCACGCACTACCCGTTCACCTGGGTGGTCACGCCGGGCGAGCGGCTGACGGTGAAGCTGGAGTACCGCGACGGCGACACCGCGCGCGCCGAGCGGCTCCTGGACGACTACCTGCTCCTGCTCGACGAGCTGGCCCGCGCCGGCGGCCCGGTCGCGGCCCTGCCCGGCCTGGGCCCGACGCCGGTGCCGGGCCCGCGTACGGACGTCGGCACCGAGACCGTGGTGGACCTGTTCGACCGGGCGGCCGAGCGTTCCCCGCACCGGACGGCGCTCGTCGCGGGCGGCGCGTCGATGACGTTCGAGCAGCTCAAGGAGCGCAGCAGGGCGGTGGCCGGGGTGCTCGCCCGGCGCGGCATCGGCCCCGAGCGGACCGTCGCGCTGGCCGTCCCGCGCTCGCTCGACTCGATCGTGGCGCTGTTCGCCGTGCTGCGGACGGGGGCCGCGTACGTGCCGCTGGAGCTGGACCACCCGGACGAGCGGATCGCCGCGATCGTCGCCGACGCCCGCCCCGACGTCGTCCTCACGGTGAGCGCGGTCGCGTCCCGCCTGCGCGGCACCGCCGCGGAGCTGATCGAGCTGGACCGGCCGCTGCCGGAGGCGGAGCCGTACGTGACGTTCGCGCCCGGCGACCCCGACCGGCTGCGGCACCCCGCGTACGTCATCTACACCTCCGGCTCGACCGGGCGGCCGAAGGGCGTGGTGACGGAGTACGCCGGGCTGACGAACATGCTGCTCAACCACCAGCGCCGCATCTTCGAGCCGGTGCTGGCCGAGCACGGGCACCGGGTGTTCAGAATCGCGCACACGGTGTCGTTCGCGTTCGACATGTCGTGGGAGGAGCTGCTGTGGCTCGCCGACGGCCACGAGGTGCACATCTGCGACGAGGAGCTGCGCAGGGACGCGCCCCGGCTGGTCGCGTACTGCCTGGAGCACGGCATCGACGTCATCAACGTCACCCCCACCTACGCCCAGCAGCTGCTGGCCGAGGGGCTGCTCGACGACCCGGCGCGGCGGCCCGCGCTGGTGCTGCTCGGCGGCGAGGCGGTGACGCCCGGCCTGTGGTCGCGGCTCGCCGAGACCGAGGGCACGTGCGGCTACAACCTGTACGGGCCCACCGAGTACACGATCAACACGCTCGGCGTGGGCACGTTCGAATGCGCCGACCCGGTGGTGGGCGTGCCGATCGACAACACCGACGTGTACGTGCTGGACCCGTGGCTGCGCCCGGTGCCCGACGGGGTGCCCGGCGAGCTGTACGTCTCGGGCATCGGCATCGCGCGCGGCTACCTCGGGCAGAGCGGGCAGACCGCGCACCGGTTCGTGGCCTGCCCGTTCGGCGAGCCGGGCGAGCGGATGTACCGCACCGGCGACCTCGTGCTGCGGCGGCCCGACGGCAACCTCGCCTACCTGGGCCGCACCGACCAGCAGGTCAAGATCCGGGGACACCGGGTGGAGCCGGGCGAGGTGGAGGCGGCGTTCGCGGCGCATCCGGCGGTGCGGTTCGCCGCGGCGGTGGCGCAGCCCGACCCGGGGGTTGACGGGGCGTACCGGCTGGCCGCCTACCTCGTGCTGGACGGCGCGGACCTCACCTCGGTCGCCGCCGAGGTGTGCGCCGCGCTGCCCGACTACCTGCGGCCCACCCACTACGCGCAGGTCCCCGCGATCCCGCTGACCGTGAACGGCAAGGCCGACACCAGGGCGCTGCCCGAGGCCAAGCCGCTCGGCGCGCTGACCTCCGCGGGCGAGCGGGGGCCCGCGACCGAGACCGAGGCGGTGGTGTGCGCGCTGTTCGCCGAGACGCTCGACCTGGACGACGACGAGGTGAGCGCGGTGAGCGACTTCCTGGCCATGGGCGGGCACTCCATGCTCGCGCTGCGGCTGGCAGGTCTGCTGCGCCGCGAGTTCGGCCCGGTCGTCACCGTACGCGACCTGTTCACCCTGAGAACCCCGCAAGCGCTGGCCCGCCACATCGATGAGCACTCCTGACATGACCGAAGAGACTCCTGTGCGCACGGGCTCCGACGTGCTGCGCGCCGCGCTGCGCCGCAACGCGCGCGCGATGACGGCGGGCACCCTGCTCATGGGGATGTACCAGGCGGCCGAGACCGCCTTCCCCATCGCGCTCGGCCTCATCGTCGAGCACACGCTGCAGGAGCGCAGCCTGGGCTCGCTGGCCCTGTCGATCGCGGCGCTCGCCGTGATCGTCACGACGGTGTCGCTGTCGTGGCGGTTCGGGATGCGCATCCTGCAGAAGGCCAACACGACCGAGGCGCACCGCTGGCGGGTCAGGATCGCCTCCTGCGCGCTGCAGCCGGTCGCCAGGGACACCGGGCTCAAGTCCGGCGAGGTGCTGACCATCGCCACCGAGGACGCCGACCAGACCGCCGACATCATCGAGGTGGTGCCGCTGCTGATCAGCTCGCTGGTCGCGGTCGTGGTGGCGGCGGTGGCGCTGGGCATGGCCAGCATGCCGCTCGGCCTGCTGGTGATCGCCGGCACGGCGGCCATCCTGTCGGCGCTCAGCGTGCTGTCGCGGCGCATCGGCGCCGGCACCCGCGAGCAGCAGGCCAGGGTGGCGCGGGCGGGCGCGAAGGTCGCCGACCTGATCAGCGGCCTGCGCCCGCTGCACGGCTTCGGCGGCGGGCACGCGGCGTTCCTGTCGTACCGGAAGGTCAGCGCGCACGCCCGCGACCAGGCGGTCACCGTCGCCAAGGCCGCAGGCGCGTACGCCGGGACCGCGCTCGCGCTCAACACCCTGCTCGCCGCCGCCGTGACGCTGACGGCGGGCTGGCTGGCGCTGTCCGGGGAGATCTCCATCGGGGAGCTGGTCATGGCGGTGGGGCTCGCGCAGTTCATCATGGAGCCGCTCAAGCTGTTCTCCGAGATGCCCAAGTACGTGACGGTCGCGCGGGCGTCGGCCGACCGGATGGCGCTGGTGCTGGCCGCGCCGCCGGTGGCGGCGCCCGGCTCCGGGCATCCGCCTCCGGACGGCGACCTGGAGGTGGACGGCCTGCGCTTTGGGGCGCTCGACGGGCTGAAGTTCCACGTGCCCGCCGGTTCCTTCGTGGCGATCGCCGCCTACGACCAGCGCGCGGCGGCCGACCTCGTCGCCGTCTTGGGGGCGCGGGTGCCGCCCGGCGCATACGAGGGCGTGGTGCGGATCGGCGGCCGGGACATCCGGGAGCTGTCGGTCACCGGGGTGCGCGAGCATCTGCTGGTGAACCCGTACGACGCGGAGATCTTCGCCGGCACGCTGCGCAGCAACATCGACCCGTCGGGCACCGGCCGCGACGTCGCGGCGGCGGTGGAGGCGTCCATGCTGACCGACGTCGTGGCCCTGCACCCGGAGGGGCTCGACCATCCCGTACGCGACCGCGGCGCGAACCTGTCCGGCGGGCAGCGGCAGCGCCTGTCGCTGGCCCGCGCGCTCGCCGCCGACCCCGCCATCCTCGTGCTGCACGACCCGACCACGGCCGTGGACGCGGTCACCGAGCAGCTCATCGCCCGCAACCTGGCCGCGCTGCGCCGTGGCCGCACCACGGTGGTGATCACCGGCAGCCCGGCGCTGCTGGACGCGGCGGACCGCGTCCTCGTCCTGGACGGCGGCGTGATCGCCGCCGAGGGCGCCCACCGTGACCTGCTGTCCCGCGACGACACCTACCGCCTGGCCGTCGCCAGGTGAAACACCTAGAGAGGAACGAGCATGACCAACCCCTTCGACGACGCGGACGGCCGCTTCCTGGTGCTGGTCAACCCGGAGAACCAGCACTCGCTGTGGCCGTCGTTCGCGCCGGTGCCCGCCGGGTGGACCGTCGTGCTGCCCGAGACCACCCGCGCCGCCTGCCTGGAGTACATCGAGACGCACTGGACGGACCTGCGGCCCCGATCGCTGGCCGAGAGGGCCGGGAGCGCCGGGAGCGCCGGGAGCGCCGGAAACGTGGACACGTGACCTGACCTGATCTCCCGACTGTTTACGAGCCGCCGGTCGGGGCAGACGCGCCGCATGCCTGTTGTGGACCAGACGCTGATGTTGTTGCTCAAGGGATACGCCTGGCTCCCCGACCTGCGCAGGCGGGCGGCGGGCGACGTGGTGCGCACGCGCGTGCTCGGGCGGCGGGCGACCGGCCTGTGCGGTCCCGACGCCGCGCGTTTCTTCTACGACGAGGAGAACGTGGAGCGGCGGGCGGCGCTGCCCGGCCCGGTCAGGAGCACGCTGTTCGGCCACGGTTCGGTGCACGGCCTGGACGGCGCCGCACACCGGGTGCGCAAGGCGATGTTCACCTCGCTGTTCAGCGGGCCCGCCGTGGCCGCGCTCGTCGCGCACGTCACCACCGAGTGGGATCTCGCGGTGGCGTCCTGGGAGGGGCGGCCGGTGGTGCTGTTCGACGAGAGCGCCCTGATGCTGACCAGGGCGGTGTGCGAGTGGACCGGGCTGGCCGTGGACGAGGAGGACCTGCCGGAGCTGGCCGCCGACCTGGTCGCGATGGTGGACGGGCTGGGCACCGCCGGGCCCCGGCACTGGCGGGCCAGGCAGGCGCGGCGGCGGCGCGAAGCCTGGCTGGACCGGCTGGTCCGCGACCTGCGCAACGGCTGCGAGGAGGCGCCGCCCGACTCCGCCGCCGAGGTGGTGGCCGTGCACCGCGACGCCAGCAGCAGGCCGCTGCCCCCGCGCGTGGCGGCCGTGGAGCTGCTCAACGTGCTGCGGCCGACCGTGGCGGTCTCCTGGCTCATCACGTACGCGGCGCACGCCCTGCATCGCCGGCCCGAGCATCGTGCCCGGCTGGCCGGCGGCGACCCGGAGTTCGCCGAGGCGTTCGCGCACGAGCTGCGGCGCTTCTACCCGTTCGCGCCGCTGCTCGGCGGCCGGGCCGCGCGCGAGCTCGACTGGCGCGGCACGCACATCCCCCGCGGGTCGCTGATCCTGCTGGACGTGTACGGCCAGCACCACGACCCGAGGTACTGGCGTGACCCGTACACGTTCGACCCCCGCCGCTTTCTCGGCGCCGCGCCGGGCCCGTACGACCTGATCCCTCAGGGCGGCGGCGACGCGCACAGCGGCCACCGCTGTCCCGGCGAAGCGCTCACCATGGCACTGCTGCGCGCTGTCGCGCCCCGCCTGGCCAGGCTCGACTATGAGGTGCCGCGCCAGGACCTGACCATCTCCCTGCGCCGGATGCCCGCCCGCCCGGCCAGCGGCTTCATCCTCGTCCCCGCCCGCCCCGCACCCCTGGCGTCCCCGGCCTCTCCCTTCCCGCACGCCGGGCGCCGCGCCCCCGCCTGACCCTTCGCCTTGCGCTGCCTTGCCTGGCTCGCCGCGCGAGCGGAGCATGGGTGCCCATGATCAGAGAACCGCAGATCCTCGTCTGCTCCGGCGTGCTGTACCCGCCCGCGGACTACCGCCACCCCGGCGCCCAGATCTGGCAGGCCATGCGGCTGGCGGACGTCCGCAGGCCGCGCGTGTGCCTCATCGCCACGGCCACCGGCGACTCGCGCGAGCACATCACGGGCTGGTACGAGCGGGCCGGCTCGTTCGGGGACGCGGAGCTGTCCCACCTCACGCTGTTCACCCAGCCGAACGTGCCCGACGTGCGGGCGCACCTGCGCGCCCAGGACGTGATCTTCGTCTCCGGCGGCAGCGTGGTCAACCTGCTCGCCGTCTGGCGCGCCCACCGGCTGGAGGAGATCCTGCGCGAGTGCTGGGAGTCGGGGGTGGTGCTGGCCGGGCAGAGCGCGGGCAGCCTGTGCTGGCACCTCGGCGGGGTGACCGACTCCTTCGGCGACCGGCTGGATGTGGTCGCCGACGGCCTGGCGTTCCTGCCGTTCTCCAACGGGGTGCACGACGACCTCGGCGATCAGCCCAGACGTACGAGCTTCCGCCGGGCCGTGGGCGCGGGCGAGCTGCCCGCCGGATACGCCACCGAGGACGGCGTGGCCCTGCACTATGTGGGGACCCGCTTGCATGAGGCGGTGGCCGTGCTGCCGGAGCGGCATGCCTGCTTCATCGAGCCGGGGCCGGGCGGAAGCCATCGGGAGACGGCGATACCTGCTCGGCTCTGGATGCCCTGAGAGTTTCGTCTCGGACGCTTCCGTGGCGGCGCATCCATATTTTATGCTTTTCCTACTCGAACACTGGGTTATTGTCGCCGACCGGAACAGGAAGACGCACCGATGAGCTCCGAGTTCCTCTGGTACATCCCGAACCAGAACGACCCAGGCCACCGCGGCGACGACGTCGTGGAGGGCCACAACAGCCTGGAGACCCTCACCAGTCATGCCCTGGCGCTGGAGAAGCACGGCTGGGAGGGGGCGCTCATCGGCACCGGCTGGGGGCGTCCCGACACCTTCACCGTCGCCACGGCGCTGGCCGCGCGCACGACGACGTTCCGGCCGCTGATCGCCGTGCGGCCCGGCTACTGGCATCCCGCCAAGTTCGCCTCCGCCGCCGCCACCCTCGACCACCTGACCGGCGGGCGGGTGCTCGTCAACATCGTCTCCGGCAAGGACAACCTCGCCGCGTACGGCGACAGCGAGGGCGACCAGGCCCAGCGCTACGCCCGCACCAGGGAGTTCCTGCAGATCGTGCGGCGGCTGTGGACCGAGGAGGACGTCACCTTCCACGGCGAGCACTTCCAGGTCACCGGCTCCACCGTGCGGCCGCGCCCGGTCGTCAGGGGCGAGCGCCGCCATCCGAGGCTCTACTTCGGCGGCGCGTCCGAGGCGGCCGAGCGGGTGGCCGCGACGGACGCCGACGTGCAGCTCTTCTGGGGCGAGCCGCTCGACGGGATCGCCGAGCGCATCGACCGCCTCAAGACGCTCAGCGAACGGCTCGGCAGGGAACTGCCGCCGCTGGAGTTCGGGCTGCGGGTGACCACGTTCGTCCGCGACACCACCGAGCAGGCGTGGGCCGACGCCGAGGCCAAGGTCGCCAAGATGTCGCAGGACGGCACCTTCCGCGACCCCAACCGGCACACCGCCGTCGGCCAGCAGCGCCTGCTCGACCTGGCCGCCCGTGGCGAGGTGCTCGACGACAACCTCTACACCGCGCCCGGCAAGTACGGCGGCGGCGAAGCCGGCACCACGTGGCTGGTGGGCTCGCCTGAGGACGTCGCCAAGTCGCTGCGCCGCTACCAGGCGCTCGGCATCACGCACTTCATCCTGTCCGACACGCCGTACCTGCCGGAGATCAAGCGCCAGGGCGAACAGCTCCTGCCCCTGCTCCGCGCCTGACCCCGCCCCCTTCTGTGCTTTCACGTGCCCGGCGGGCTTCTCCTTGGTCCGCCGGGCTCTTTCTCCGCCGGCCGGCACCTTGTTTCTTCGCCAGCCTGCACCTTGTGGTTGCACCGCCCCCGACTTCCCAGCCCGCGACCGCGAGGCGGTGTCCGGCTCATGAGGAGGCTGCTCGTCCTGGTGGCGGCGCTGGCGCTGACCGCCTGCGGGCAGGCGCCTGCCGGCCCCGAGCCTCGGGAGCGGGGTTTCTCGTCACGGTGGAGAACTGCGGCCGTACGCTCACCTTCGGCCGCCCGCCGTCCAAGGCGGTGACCGGCTACCACCCGCCGCTGGAGACGCTGCTCGCGCTCGGGCTGGGTGACCGGGCGCACGTACGTCGGGGAGAGCGCGTTCCTGCCGGGCCAGAAGGAGCAGTACGACAAGATCCCGCAGATCTCCGGCACGACCATGCTGCCGCAGAGGGAGGTCATGCTCACCCAGGGCGCGGACTTCGTCCTGGACAACAGCATGGCGGAGCTTCGACGCCGCCGGCGGCTACGCGACCGTGGAGGAGCTGGACGCGGCCGGCAGCCCCGTCTACATCCTGGGCGGCCGGTGCGGCCCCGAGGAGGTGCCGCAGTTCAGCATCGACGACACGCTCACCGGCCTGCGCGGCGAGGTGCTCACCGCCGAGCCGATCGCGCAGGTGTACGGAGTTCGCGCGAGGCGCCGCACCCAGCTCGTCGTCGACCGCCTCGAGGACGACTGAGACCCCTGCCGGTCATCACAAACGGATGAGGTCGGCGACCTCCTCGGACAGGCCCGGCGAGGTCATGACATGGCCCATCCCGGGCACGACGTGCAGGACCGCGCCGGGAATCGCGGCCGCCAGCGCCTCACCGTGGGCCAGGGGATAGAGCGGATCCCGGTCGCCGTGCACGATCGAAGTCGGCGCGCTGATCGACGACAGCGGGGCGTCCAGGGAGGGATCGTCCAGCCACACGGCCCGGTGATGGCTGGCCGCCGCGCCCGGATCGACGGCCCGCGACAGGGCCAGCTCCAGCATCGCCCGGGCGGCCGGCTCACCCGCCAGTGCCCGCTTCATCGCCGGCCTCGGATCGTGCCCCATCGGCGAGCTGGACATGATGGTCAACGACCGCACCCGGTCCGGCGCGTGCACCCCGAGCCACTGGGCGATCATGCCGCCCAGCGAGGTGCCCGCCACGTGCGCGGCGCCGACCCCATCACCATCAGCACGGCGGGATCATCGGGATCTCCGGTCCGTTCGGTCCATGACCGCACCGGCCCGGAGTCCATGAACCGCTCCTGCGCGTTCAGCATGGAGGCACGCTAGCGGCCGCCTGCCGCCGGGCTCCAACCCTTATCGGGATTCGAGGTGCGAGCGCCGGCCTCGGCGATCCGCCGGGCCGGCACGTGGCCCTGCAGGCCGGCAGGACCACGCGGCCGAGCTGGGCGCCATCCCCGCGAACCCCGCGAAAGTCGAGGTGCATCCGCGGGTGCCGCAACAGCCCCGACCCGACACCGAGGCGGTCACAGCCGACGCGCTGATCGACCTCGTCGCCGGCGGGGCGGTGGCCCGCCGCCTGCGCCGGCTTCAGGCCGAGGCTCCGCCGGAAGGAGGCTCCCGGCGGAGCGCCGACCGCGGCGAAGAGCCGCCGAACCGCGGTGGGTCAGTCGGTGGGTTCGGCGTCAGGGCGGATCTCTTCGTCGTCGGTCGCCGCCTCGCGCCGTTCGTCTTCGACCTTCTGCTCGAGGTCGGGCGGTGGATCGATGGGCTCGGCCGGGATGGGGCGGCGGCTGGCTCTCAGCTCTACGCCGGCCCGCTTGGCGATCGTGTCGCTCTCCCCGTTCACCTTGCCGACGGCCGGGGGCAAGGAGGTGCCTTCGTCCTGTTGTGTCATGCCCGGGCCCCTGCCCGGGAACGGGGTCGCCACTCCACACAGCGATCGCACAAAACGGACATATGCATAGATTTGGGGCGATGTGGGTAGGTTGCGAGCAGGGATCGATTGCCCACCCCGCAAGGAGTGCTCCGGCTGTGGGGAAGCAGCCGGAGCACTCCTTGCCTCGGCTCACCAGGCCCCCGGCGAACGTCCCTCCGCCTACGAGCCGGCCGGTCTCATGCGGGAGTGCGTCGCCAGGATCGGTTGGCGGCGATGTCGGTGCCGGTGGAAGCGGCCGATGAGGGTGAGGGGCGGAGCCGACGCTCTCCGGGTCCTCCACGCGTTCGTCACCGTGCGTGTCATCGTCGCTGATCGTGAAGCGCAGCCCCGTCCATCAGGTGATCCAAAGCGTGCGGTTCGTCCCCGCGCCGCCCGCCGGTTGCCGGGCGAGAGCGGGTCGAAGGAGACGATCACGCGCCCGTCGCGGGCGTCGTCGCTCCTGCGTGGGCGGCTGGACGACGTGGACGCCGGCCGCGCTCAATCGCTCGTACTCGGCTTCGATGTCATCGGCCTCGAACAGCACGTAGCCGGGCACGCCGGAGGGCGTCTCGGGCCATTGCGGATCGGCCTTCATCAGCACCGGGCGGGTGCCGCCGCCGGGAGGCGCGACCTCCAGCCATCGGTTCTCGCCGTAGGGCATGTCCCCAGCGTCGCACGGCACTACGACGACGACGGAACAAATTCGTCCGAAGATCCTACGATTCTATTGTCGGTGCCGGGTGATATGCCGGAGGATGTCAGTGCTTGAAGGAGGCATCGATGGCTGAGTCCCGTACCGCGATTCTCGACGGCTTGCGCATGCACTACCTCATCGAGGGCGACGGCCCGCTGCTGGTGCTGCTGCACGGATGGCCGCAGACCAGCCACTGCTGGCATCGGATCATGCCGGAGCTGGCGAAGCGGTTCACCGTCGTCGCGCCCGACCTGCGCGGCTACGGCCTGACCGACAAGCCCACCAGCGGCTACGACAAGCGCACGATGGCCGCCGACGTCCGCGCGCTCGTACGTTCGCTCGGCCACACGAGGGTGACCCTGGTGGGCCACGACCGCGGCGCGCGGGTCGCGCACCGCTACGCGCTCGACCACCCCGACGAGGTGGAGCGCCTGGTGGTCATGGACATCGTGCCCACCAGGGAGATGTGGGCCCGTTTCGACATGAAGACCGGCGTGGCGCGCGGCACCTGGCACTGGACGTTCCATCTGCAGCCCGACCTGCCGGAGCGGCTGGCGGGTCACGACGTGCGCGGCTACCTGGACTACTTCTTCGACAAGTGGACGGTGCACCGGGCCGGGCTCGACGTCGAGGAGTACGTCAGGGCGTTCGAGCGGCCGGGCGCGCTGCGGGCGGGCTTCGACGACTACCGCGCCTCGTTCCCCGACGACGCCGAGCACGACGAGGCCGACTGGCGGGCGGGCCGGCGGCTGGAGATGCCGGTGCTGGCGCTGTGGGGTTCGGCGGGCCTGCTGAGCACGCTGCCGGTGCTCGACATCTGGCGGATGTACGCGCGTGACGTGCGCGGCACGGTGATCCCCGAGTGCGGGCACTTCCTGGCCGAGGAGCGTCCCGATGTGGTGCTCGCGCACCTGCGCGACTTCTTCGACGGCGCGGCGGAGCCGCCGCGGCCCGAGGAGCGGCCGGTCCGCGCGGACGTGACGCTCGGCGAGATTCAGATCCGCGACCCGTTCCTGCTCAGCGTGGGCTCCACCTACTGGCTGTACGGCAGCACGGACCCCGACATCTGGTCGGGCCCCGGCGTGGGCTTCGACACCTACCGCAGCGAGGACCTGCGCACCTGGGAGGGGCCGTTCCCGGCGTTCCGTCCGCCCGCGAAGTTCTGGAGCAAGGGCCAGTTCTGGGCGCCGGAGGTCCACCCGTACGGCGGCCGCTACTACATGTTCGCCACGTTCACCGCGCCCGACGGCTACCGGGGCACGCAGGTGCTGGTGGCCGACACGCCGGAGGGGCCGTTCCAGCCGTGGAGCGACGGCGCGGTGACCCCGCGCAAGTGGCAGTGCCTCGACGGCACGCTGTTCGTGGACGAGGCGGGCGATCCCTGGATCGTCTACTGCCAGGAGTGGCAGCAGGTGCACGACGGCGCGATGTGGGCGCAGCGGCTCAGCGCCGACCTGCGCGAGACGGCCGGCACGCCGGTGTTCCTGTTCAACGCCTCCGACGCGCCCTGGGTCAGGCCGCTCGACCGTCCGTCCACGCGTGATGCGAAGCTGCCGTCGTACGTCACGGACGGCCCGTTCCTGTTCCGGCTGTCCAGCGGCCACCTGCTCATGCTGTGGTCCAGCTACGGCGATAAGGGTTATGCGATAGGCATCGCCCACTCCGAGAGCGGCCTGGTGACCGGGCCGTGGACGCAGGAGGAGCGGCCGCTGTGGGCGGAGGACGGCGGCCACGGCATGATCGTGCGGCTGCGTGACGGCTCGCTCGCCCTCACCCTGCACCAGCCGAACGATTCACCGAACGAGCGGGCGGTCATCCGTCCGCTGGTCGAGCACGAGTCGACGGTCACGCTGGCCGAGCCGTCCGGCGCCTGAGTCACACCGCGCCGCGCGACGGCTGAGTCACACCGCCCGGCCCGGCACGGCCTCGAGCAGCGCGCGCAGCAGCTCGCGCGCCGCCGGGGCCGAGCCGGTGCGGGGTGTTCACGAGCTGCGCGGCCAGCCCGTCCACGAACGTGTGCAGCACGCCCGCCCACAGCTCGACCTGCGGGTGGGGGTGCGGGCGGAGCGCCGCGTCGGGGTCGCGTACCGGCTCCTGGCCGCGCAGCACGGCGACGCACTGGCGGCACAGCGCCCGCTGGTCGTTCCAGACCGGGGAGCCGTCCTGCGAGGGGCGACGGCGCTCCCAGGCGACGACGGCCGACCACAGCGCGTACTCCTCTCGCCGGTCGTCGTCCAGCGGCAGCAGCTCCTCCAGCAGCGAGACAGTTACCTCATCCCCCGGCGGGACGGGCAGCGCGCCGCTGAGGCCAGGTCCTTCACCGCGGGCACGATGCTGCTGCTGGGCTCGGGACGTGGCTGTTCGAGTTCGCCACGGCGGTGCCGTACTTCGCCGCGATCGGCCTCATGACCTCGGCGGGGCTGGCCGCGGCGGAATGGCTGCCGCTGCTCGGGGCGTACGTGGTGATCATGGTGCTGCCCGGCATCCTGCCCTAAGCCGCCTGGACCGCGCTGGGCGAGCGGACGCGCGGGCGGTTGGAGCGGTGGCGGGCCAGGCTGTCGTCCGGCTCGCGCACCACGATCAGTTGGATGGTCTGGATCGCCGGCATCTTCCTCGTCGTGGACGCCGCGAGCGTGCTGTTCCCCGAGACGGTCGGCGTTCCGTGGCGCTGACGGGCACCCGTACGGCCGAGACGTCCGGCTCCGCCCTCACCGTCGCGCCGGGCTCAGCGCGGCGCTCTGACGGAGGTGGCGATGCTCCACGGGTCGTTCCTCGCGACCTTCACCTGGGCGGTCGTGCCGTTGACCGCTTGACGCCTACCTTCCGGCACGTTGCCCGAACGGATCGTCACCTTCCCGATGGGGCGGGCGCGGCGTGCCGATGCGACCCGCCGTGCGCAGCCGGCGCGGCGGCCCCGGTACGGCGCGGCAGGAAGAACGCGATCAGGAACGCCAGCAGCGCCGCGCCGCCGCCGATCGCCAGCACCACGCGGAACCCGTCGTCCGACGGCAGCTCGGCGGGCCCGAACCTGATCGTCATCCCGGCCAGGACGGCTCCGGCCACGGCGCTGGAGACCGAGGTGCCGATGGCGCGCATGAGCGTGTTGAGGCTGTTGGCCGCGGCCGTCTCGGTGACCGGCACGGCGGCCATCACCAGGGCGGGCATGGACGCGTACGAGAAGCCGATGCCGGCGCCGATGACGACGGAGACCAGCACGAGGTGCCACACCTCGGACATGAGCACGATGTCGAGCCCGTAGCCGCCGGCCACGATGAGCGCGCCGATCATCAGCGTCAGCTTGGGGCCGCGCGCGGCCGTCACGCGGGCCGCGATGGGCGAGAGCAGCAGCATGACCAGGCCAGACGGCGCCATCACCAGGCCGGCCACCAGCATCGACCGGCCGAGCCCGTAGCCGGTGGCCTCGGGCAGCTGCAGGATCTGCGGCAGCACCAGCGACATCGCGAACATCGAGAAGCCGAGCATGATGGAGGCGAGGTTCGTCAGCAGCACCTGGCGGCGCGCGGTGGTGCGCAGGTCCACCATCGGCTCGCGGGTGCGCAGCTCCCACCACCCCCACAGCAGCAGCACCACGACCGCCCCGGCGAACAGGCCGATCGTCAGCGCGTCCGTCCACCCCCAGTCGGCCCCCTTGGAGATGGCCAGCAGCAGGGCCACCAGGGCGGCCGACAGCCCGATGGCGCCGACCAGGTCGAAGCGGCCGCCGCTGCGGACCGCCGATTCCGGCACGAGCGCCACCACCAGCACGAACGCGACGGTGCCCAGCCCTGCGGCGGTCCAGAACAGCACGTGCCAGTCGAAATTCTCAGCGAGCAGCGCGGCGGCGGGCAGGCCGAGCGCGCCACCCACGCCGAGCGAGGAGCTCATGGACGCGATCGCCGAGCCGAGCCGCTCGGGCGGCAGCTCGTCGCGCATGATGCTGATGCCGAGCGGGATGACGCCCGAGGCGAGGCCCTGCAGCGCGCGTCCGGCGATCATGGGGGTCAGCGCGTCGCTCAGCCCGCAGATGACCGAGCCCGCGACCAGCATGAAGAGGCTCACCAGCAGCATGCGGCGCTTGCCGTACATGTCGCCGAGCCGTCCCATCACCGGCGTGGCCGCGGCGCTGGCCAGCAGCGTCGCGGTGACCGCCCAGGCGGCGTCGGCCGCGGAGGCGCCGAGCAGCGTGGGCAGCTCGGGCACCAGCGGGATCACCAGGGTCTGCATCAGCGACACCGCGATCCCGCTGAAGGCGAGCACCACGACGAACGTGGACGCCCGCGGCGGACCGGCCGCGTGGGCGGCGCGGGGGGACGGGTTGGTCATGCGGAGGCCTCCGGTTGTGGGAGTGGGACGGCAGCGCGGAGCAACGAGTTAAATCAAGCGCTTGAGTTAAAATTAGCAGGATCGATGTTTCCGGCTCGTTGCGACTCTGGTAACCGGAGCCGAATTTGGCGAAGCCGCCTGCGGCTGCAATCATGGCGCCGGACGTCGGGCGCAGGGCAGGCGAGCAGTTCCGGTGCGGTGATGATGATGAGCAGGACCATCCGGGCCGAGCGCGTCGGCGTGACCCGCGAGCAGATCCTCACGGCGGCCGAGCGGCTGTTCGCCGAGTACGGCGTGTGCGCCGCGTCCAACCGGCGCATCAGCGAGGCCGCAGGGCAGGGTAACACCGCGGCCGTCGGCTACCACTTCGGCGGTAAGGCCGACCTCGTCAGGGCGATCGTGCGCCGGCACGCCGTGCCCATCGAGGAGCTGCGCGCCCGCATGGTGGCCGCCGCCGAGGGGTCGGACGACGTACGCGACTGGGTCTCGTGCATGGTGCGGCCCGTCACCGAGCACCTCGCCGCGCTCGGCTCCCCCACCTGGTACGCGCGCTTCCTCGCCCAGGTGGGCACCGACCCGGCGCTGTGCGAGATCCTCGACGAGGAGAATCGCACGTCGCCGTCTCTGCGCCGGGCCGTCGACGGGTTCACCCACTGCCTGCCCGAGCTGCCCGCCGCCGTCCAGGCCGAGCGGGGCACGATGATGCGCCAGCTCATCCTGCACACCTGCGCGGAGCGCGAACGCGCCCTGGCGCGGGGCGCGGCCACGCCACGGGCGAGCTGGCACGACGCCGCGACCGGCCTCATCGACGCCCTAGTGGGCCTCTGGCTGGCACCGGTCACCCACCCCTCCTGACCTCGCTCCGGTCACCCACCCCTCCTGACCTCGCGCCGATCATCCACCCCTGTGACCTCGTGGCCGAGAAGGCACGCACCACGGCCACATCCTGCACGCGGTCCGCACTCAGGCCCGTCCCGGCCAACGCGCCCACCAAACCGGAGGAGCAGAGCGCGCAGCCCAGGCCCCGGCCCGCCCGACCACCCCCAGCCGTTCCGACCGGCGGAACGCGCCATCACCCGCGCCACCACCGCGCTCAGGCCGCACCCACTCACCGCGCCTCCGGCCGGCGGCGGCGGGTGCGCAGTGCCGACGCGACGCGCGCGGGTTGCGGACCCTCATCCTGGAGGTCTAATATCCAGATTCATGAGGATGAGCGAAGGCGTGGAGTGGGCGATGCACAGTTGCCTGAACCTCGCCTGGCTCGACTCCGACGAGGCGATGACCGCGGCGCGGCTGGCGGCGTTCTACGACCTGCCGCCGGCGTACCTGAACAAGCAGCTTCAGGCGCTGGCACGGGCCGGCATCCTCACCTCGACGCCGGGACCGCGCGGCGGGTTCCGGCTGGCCCGGCCGCTCGAGCAGATCACCCTGCTCGACGTGGTCACGGCGATCGAGGGTCCGGGGGATGCGTTCCGTTGCGAGCAGGTGCTGCGCAAGGGCCCCGAGGGGCGGGACGACGTCGACTACCGCAAGTCGTGCTTCATCTCGCAGGCGATGCGGCAGGCCGAGCTGGCCTGGCGCAAGGAGCTGGCGGGCCAAACCTTGGCCGACATCAAGGCGAAGGTGGAGCGCGCCTCCCCCGGCACGCCCAGGGCCACGCGCGAGTGGTTCGCCCGCCGCAGGTCCTGACGGTGAGCGGCCCCGCCGAGCCCTTTCGCTTCGCCAAATTCTGGATATCAAATACCCAAATTATCGACAAAGGAGTGACGACATCATGCGCATGGACGTCAAGCGCCCCGCCGCCGAAGGGCTGAAGGGCATGTACGCGGTGGAGGCGTACCTCAACGCGGGCCCGGTGCCCCGCACCACGCTCGACCTGCTGCGACTGCGGGTCAGCCAGATCAACGGCTGCGCCTTCTGCGTGGACATGCACTCCAAGGAGGCCAAGGAGGCGGGCGTGCCCGAGCGGAAGCTGCACGCGCTGGCCGCGTGGCGGGACGCGCCGTTCTTCTCCGAAGAGGAGCGGGCCGCGCTGGCGCTCGCCGAGGCGGCGACCCGGCTGGCCGACAACCCGGAGGGCGTGCCGGACGACGTGTGGGACGCCGCGGCCGACGTGTACGACGAGGAGCAGCTGGCCGTGCTGGTGATGGCGACCGCCCAGATCAACGCGTGGAACCGGCTGAACGTCACCGTCCGCAACGCCCCCGCGGCCTGATGACCGGGCGGCGCCCCTGGGGACCGCTTCGCCCCCGGGCGCGCCGCCCCCGACCCCGGCGTGCCCGCGCAGGTGATACCGGCGAGCCCTGGTCTGCGCAGAGCCTGGCCTTCGAGGCCATGCCGCGCGCCGAGCGCAACATGATCTGCCGGGGTGATCCTCGGCCCCATCCGCGAGGGGTGTTCCCCGAACGGGAGGCGATCTTGCGTTCCTCGTGGTCTACCCGCCGCCGACCGGCTCTCCGTCGGCGGAGCGGCCGGCGACGCCGGCGGCCCTGCGGTAGTCGCGCGGGGCGAGGCCCGTCACGCGTTTGAAGGCGTTGCTGAGCGCGCTGACCGAGGCGTAACCGACCTCGCGGGCGATGGACTCCATCGTGGCCCCGCCGTGGCGCAGCCGTCCGGCGGCCAGCTCGATGCGCCATCCGGTGAGGTACTCCAGCGGTCCTCGCCCGACGACCCGCTTGAACCGGGCGGCGAGCGTCGAGCGGGACACCGCGCTGACGCCGGCCAGCTCCGACACCGTCCAGGCGTGGGCGGGGCGCGCGTGCATGGCGCGCAGGGCCGGTGCCACGACGGGGTCGGCGAGACCGGCCAGCCAGCCGGAGGTCCCGCCCGGCGTGGCGGCGAGGTGCAGGCGCAGCAGGTGGATGAGCATGACGAGCGCGAGGTGCTCGGTGACCAGGGCGGTGGCGGGCTGCGGGTCGCGCAGCTCGGCGGCGATGAGCTCGAGCGCCCAGCGTACGGTGGTGGCCTGCGCCGTACGCCCGGGCACGTGGATCACCGGCGGCAGCACGTCGAACAGCAGCTCCCTGGCCCGCTCGCCGAAGTCGAACCGGCCGCCCATCAGCTCCACGTCGTCGCCGTCGCCCGCGCGCGCCAGATCGCTCCCCGCCGCTTTGAAGACCGGCGCCGCCGGTACAGGCGCCACATCAGGCCCGCCGGCCAGTGTGAAGGCGCGCGGCTGGACGAGCAGGAAGCAGTCGCCCTCGCGCAGCTCGATCGGCCCGGGCACGCCGTCCACGGTGAGCAGGCAGTGGCCGCGCCGTACGGCGTTGAACTTGACCCCCTGTGGAGGGTCGAACGCGAGCGCCCACCGGCCGCCGGCCACCAGCCCGGTGGACAGGCGGCTGGTGGTGCCGACGAGCGTCAGCACGTCTTCGAGCGGGTCGGCCGGTCGGACTGTCACGCAACAATCCTGGACGTTTGAGGCTTCTGCGTCCAATCGGAGCTTCCTAGGGTTGCTCGCATGACACGTATCAGCACCCCTTTCACCGCCAGGAGCACCGCCGCCGAAGTACTCGAAGGCGTCGATCTGACCGGCCGGCGGATGATCGTGACCGGCGGGGCGTCCGGGATCGGGCTGGAGACCGTACGCGCTCTGCGGGGTGCCGGGGCGGACGTCACGGTCGCCACCCGCAACCCGGCCGCCGGCGAGCGGCGGCTCGATCTGAGCGATCTCGGCTCCGTACGCGCGTTCGCCGCCTCCTGGAGCGGCCCGCTGCACGTGATCGTCGCGAACGCCGGTGTCATGGCGCTGCCCACCCGCCAGGTCGCGGCGAACGGCTGGGAGCTGCAGCTCGCCACGAACTTCCTCGGCCACTTCGCGCTGGTCACGGCCCTGCACGAGAATCTGCGGCAGGCCGGAGACGCGCGGGTGGTCGTGGTCGGCTCAGGCGCGCAGCTGCGGGAGCCGTTCGACTTCGGCGATCCGCATTTCGAGCGGCGCCCGTACGACCCGTGGGCGGCGTACGCGCAGTCGAAGACGGCCGGGGTGCTGCTCGCGGTCGGCGCGGCGCGGCGCTGGGCGGGTGACGGCATCACCGCCAACGCCCTCGAACCCGGCTACATCCACACGAACCTGCAGCGGCACGTGGACGCGGCGACGATGCGGGCGATGGGCGCGATGGACGAGCAGGGCCGCCTGTTGACCCCCGCCTGCTTCAAGACGCCGGAGCAGGGGGCCGCCACCTCGGTGCTGCTCGCCGGGTCTCCGCTGGTGAAGGGCCTGACCGGCCGGTACTTCTCCGGCAACCAGGAGGCCGCGGTGGTCCGGGGCGGGCCCGAGGTGATGACGGGCGTGGCGTCGTGGTCGGTGGACCCGGACGCGGCGGACCGGCTCTGGGCGTACGCGCACGAGGCGATCACCGCATGAAGGTCTCAACAGATGGTTCAACGATACCGTCGAAGGTATGGAGAATCCCGCGCACGGCGTCGATGCCGCCGCCCTCATGAGCCTGCTGCCGTCCCGGCCGCGCCTGCTCGCCGTGGGCGAGCCCACCCACGGCGACGAGACCCTGCTCGCGCTCCGCAACGAGCTGTTCGTGCGGCTCGTCGAGCAGCAGGGGTACCGGTGCGTCGCGATCGAGAGCGACTGTTTGAAGGGTCTGGTGGTGGACGACCACGTCACCACGGGCGCGGGCGACCTGGACGAGGTCATGGAGGGCGGCTTCAGCCACGGGGCGGGGGCGTGGCGGGGCAACCGGGAGCTGGTGCGGTGGCTGCGGGCGTACAACGCGGGGCGGCCTGCCGCCGAGCGGGTGCGCTTCGCGGGCTTCGACGCGCCGCTGGAGATGACCGGCGCGGGGAGCCCCCGGCAGGCGCTCACCGCCCTTCACGCGTACCTGGCCGCGCACATGGACACCGGCGTGCGCGCGGACGTCCTCGATCGGCTGCTGGGGCCCGACGAGCGGTGGGCGGACGGCGGCGCGATGCTGGACCCCTCGCGGTCGATCGGCCGCTCGGACGCGGCGGGGCGGCTGCGGCTGCTGGCCGACGACCTGGCCGCGCTGCTCGGCGCGCACGCGCCGGAGCTGGTCGCGGCGACCTCGCGGGAGGCGTGGGAGCGGGCCTGCCTGTACGCCCGTACCGCCATCGGCCTGCTGCGCTACCACGCCCGCATGGCCGACACCGCACCCGGCCGGGCCGACGCGATGATGGGCCTGCGTGACGCGATGATGGCCGCCAACCTGCTCGCCCTCGCAGAACGCGGCCCGACGCTCGTCCACGCCCACAACCGGCACCTGCAGCGGCACCGCAGCACGGTGCTGCTGGGCGGGCTGCGGGTGGACTGGTGGAGCGCGGGCGCGCAGCTCACCGCCCGGCTCGGCGGCGCGTACGCCTTCGTCGCCACCGCGGTCGGCACGATCCGCCACCACGGCGTCGGCGATCCTCCCCCGAACACCGTCGAGGGACTGCTGCACGCGTTGCCCGGCGATCGCTTCCTGGTCGCCGGCCGGGAGCTGGACGGCGCCGGTCTCGTTCCCCGCGACTCCCCCTGGTACGGCTACCTCCCGCTCGGCCCCGCCGACCTGACCGGCAGCGACGCCCTCTGCTACGTCAGGGACCTGCCACCGGGCTGAGCGCGGATCGCGGCCGGGCGTCCGGTCCGACAGAATGCCGTGGTGATTCCTACACGTTTACGCGCTCTGTCCCTCGCGCTGCTCCTTCTGCCGGTCTCCGGCTGCGGGCTCGTCGAGGTGGCTCGCGGCGGTTTCACCGTCAGCATCTCGAGCGAGTCCATGGAGCCGACGCTCAAGAAGGGCGCGCACCTGTCCGTCCGTCCGATCGGCGACCGTGTTCCCCGTACCGGGGACATCGTGGTCTTCCGCACGCCCGAAGGCTGGACGGGCACCACCGCGGGCGCGGAGCGCGTCGGGCGGGTCATCGGCATCCCGGAGAGCACGGTGACATGCTGCGACGCCGATGGCCGGCTGGAGCTGAACGGCCAGCCGCTGGATGAGCCCTACATCGCACGGCCGCCCGCCTCCGACGTGACGTTCGACGTCCGGGTGCCGCCCGGCCGGCTCTGGATCATGAACGACAACCGCCACGTCGCCCTGGACTCCCGCGCCCACCAGGGCGCCCCCGGCAACGGGACCATCGAGGTCACCGACGTCGTCGGGGTGATCGATACATCCCGCCGGTAGCGAGGGGGTCAGGGGCGGGCTGCGCGGCTGACCATCACGTCGATGATGTCGTCGGCGCCGATCCCCTTGTGCGCGAAGTCACCCACGGTGACCAGCTCGGCCACGCCGTGCGCGCTGGCCAGCAGGGCCGCGAGCGCGGCCTTGTCGCGACGGCCTCCGCCGGCGATGTCGACGCTCAGCGCGGACATGATCTCGTCGATGGCCTGCTCCACTTCGGGATGCCGCCCGGCGACGAACATCGAGGAGAACACCAGCCGGTATTCCTCGGGGTGCTCCACGGCGTACTCGACGTAGCTGCGGTAGAAGGCACGCAGCCGCTCCTCCTGGCCGCTCTGCGGGAGCACGGCGGCGGCGATGTGGGCGGCGATGTCGGTCATGACGCGGGCGGCGACCGCCGCGAGCAGCGCCTTCTTGTCGGCGAAGTGACGGTAGGGGGCCATGCGCGACAACCCGGCCAGCTCGCCGACCGCGCGCAACGTCACGCCTTCGAGCCCCTGCTCGCGCAGCAACGTCAGCGCGCTCTCTATCAGCCGGGACCTGGTGCCGTCGATCATGGCATCACTCTCTCACGACCTTCTGTGTTGACAATGTCAGCATAGTTGTTGACACTGTCCACATATCCCGATGTTGACAGCGTCAGCAGGAGAGCTATGAAGATCACGGTGAACGGCGAGCCGCACGAGGTGGCCGCCGGACGCGACGACCCCGTGGTGGACGTCCTGCGCGACGGCCTGGGCCTGACCGGGACCAAGGCGGTCTGCCGTACGGGCGTGTGCGGAGCGTGCACGATCGCGGTCGACGGCACCCCGCAGGCCGCCTGCCTGCTGCCGGCCGCGGCGGTGGAGGGACGCGCCCTGACCACCGCGGAAGGGCTCGACCATCCGGTCCAGCGGGCCTTCGCCGCCCACGACGGCCTGCAGTGCGGATACTGCACGCCCGGCTTCGTGGTGGAGGCCGCAGCTTTCGTGGACGCCTGGCGGGCCGGGCACGGCGACGTCGAGCCGCCCAGAGAGGAGATCGCCGCCGCCCTGGCCGGTCACCTGTGCCGTTGCGGCGCGTACGGACGTATCTACGAGGCGGTCGCGGCCGCCTGCCGGGGCGAGCACGACGACGGCGAGGTCACGCCCGCCAGGGTCGAGGCCATGGAGAAGATCACCGGACGCGCCCGCTACACGACGGACGTCCGGCTGGACGGCATGCTCGAAGGGGTGATCATCCGTTCGGCGCGGGCGCACGCGCGGGTCACCTCGGTGGAGGTGGACGGCTCCCCCGTGGTGGATCTGCTGCCGGAGGACCGGATCGTCCGTTACGCCGGGCAGCCGATCGCCGCCGTCGCCGCCGCGACCCGCGGGGAGGCCGAGGCGATCGCCGCGAGCGCGCGGATCGGGTACGAGCCGTTCCCCGCCGCGTTCGGCGACGGCCCGGACGCCCCGCCCGTTTACGACGAGCGGAGCAGGAAGAACGCCCCCAGCTCCAGCGAGGGCATGACGCTGCCCGCCTCCTGGGACGGCAACGTGCGCGGGCCGTTCAGCGGGGCGAGCAAGCGAGGCCGCAAGGCGGCCGAGCTGATCGACGCGGCCCGGAGGCGCGGCGATCCGCTGCTGGTGACGGGCACGTTCAGCACCGCCGTGCAGGTGCACACGCCGCTGGAGCCGCACGCCTGCCTGGCCAGGTGGGACGAGCGCGGCGACCTTCACCTGCACCTGTCCACCCAGACGGTGGCCATCGCCGCCGAGCAGGCCGCCAGGCGCTGGAAGCTCGACCCGGGCCGGGTGCACGTCGTCGCCGAGCACGTGGGCGGCGGTTTCGGCGCCAAGTCCGGGATCACCGTGGAGGCGGTCGCGGCGGTCGAGCTTGCGCGGGCCTGCGGCGCGCCCGTACGCGTCGTGTTCAGCCGCGCGGAAGAGCTGACCGACGCCGGCAGCCGGCCGGGCAGCACCACGAACATCGCGCTGCTGGCCGGCCGGGACGGGGAGCTCGCCGCGCTCGCGATGGACGTGCGCAGCCGGGGCGGCGTCGCCGTCGGAGGGATGTCGGCGGCGCTGGCCCGCTTCGTGTACGGCACCGCGCCCCGGCGGCTGCGCGACTACGACGTGGTCACCAACGAGCCGCCCGGCACGCCGTTCAGGGGGCCCGGTGCCCCGCCGATGCTGTGGGCGCTGGAGCAGGCCGTGGACGAGATGGCGCACCGCCTCGACGTCGACCCGATCGTGCTGCGCCGCCGCTGGGACGGCAACCCCAAGCGGCACGCGCTCTACGAGCGGGCTCTGGCGCTGCCCGTCTGGCGCGACCGGCCGCGCGGCGGGTCGCAGACGGGACGGTTCCGGCGCGGCGTCGGCGTGGCCATGGCCAGCTGGATCTACGCGATCACCCCGGCGACCCAGGTCGAGCTGGAGGTCGTGGGCGATGTGGTCGTGGCCCGCACCGCCACCCAGGACATCGGTACGGGCGTGCGCAGCGTCATCGCCGGCGTCCTGCAGGAGGAGCTGGGGCTGCCCGCCGAGCGGATCCAGGTCGAGATCGGCCGCTCCTCCGCACCTCCCGGCCCGCCCGCGCTGGGCAGCCGCAGCACCACCTCGGTGGCCCCGGCCGCCCGCGACGCCGCCCGCCGCCTGCTCGCGCAGGGTCTCAAGCCCGGCACCGAGGTCGTCGGCAAGCGGCGGCGCGACCGCGGCGGCTACGTGACGCCGTTCCCGATGAACGGCATGGCGCTCGGCCGCGGGTTCAGCGGCGCGGTGCACGTCACCGAGGTCGAGGTGGACACCAGGTTCGGCACGATCAGGCCGCTCAGCGTCTGGGGCGGCATCACCGCAGGGCGCATCTACGCCGAGAAGCCGGCGCGCAACCAGTGCGAGGGCGGCATCATCCAGGGCATCGGGTACGCCCTGTACGAAGAACGCCTCATCGACCCCGTCACCGGCACCGTCCTCACCTCGAATCTGGAGGACTACCGCATCCCCGGCATCGGCGACGTACCGGAGATCACCTTGCACTTCCATCAGGAGGGGTGGGACCACGTCAACGGCGGCGGCGTGGGGCTCGGCGAGGTCTCCACGGTCGGGGTGGCCGCCTCGGTGGCCAACGCCGTGTACAACGCGACGGGCTGGCGGCCCCGCGACCTTCCGATCCGCCCCGACCGCGTCCTCGAGGGCCTCTCCCCGTGACCACTTCGGCCACTCCTCGAAAAACTCCCGGGCGACCGCCGCCTCGAAGAACTCCTCCGCTCCGCCTCTCGAAGGGAACAGACGTTGACCGTCTCCACCGATCTTCTCCAGGCCGCCCGGCACGGCGTGCCGCGCGCGGGCGGCACCGACCTGATGAGCCGGCGCGTGGCCGGTCCGTACGTGGACCTGGCCGGGCTGCGCGACGCACCCGAAATATCGGGCATCACCTGGCAGCCGGACGGCTCCGCCCGCATCGGCGCCCTCACCACCGTCGCCGAGGTGGCCCGCGACGAACGGCTGCGTGCGGCGTACCCGGCGCTGGCGCTGACCGCGCGCGGGCTGGCCACCCCGCAGATCCGAGCGATGGCCACCGTCGGCGGCAACCTGCTCCAGCGCAACCGCTGCTCGTACTACCGCAACCCCGCCTTCACCTGCCACCAGGACGGCGGCGACTCCTGCCCGGCCCGTGCGGGCCAGAGCATGTACACCGCCGTCATCGACACCGGCCCCTGCCTGGCACCCCATCCGTCGTCCCTGGCCATGGCGCTGCTGGCGTACGACGCGGTCGTGGAGGTGCACGGCAGGGACCCGTTCCCGATCGCCGAGCTGTACGGCGACGGGTCCGACCCGACCCGCGACCACCTCCTCGGCCCCGGCGAGCTGCTCACCTCCGTGCATCTGCCGCCGCCGGTGGCCGGGGAGCGCGCCGCGTACCGTCGCGCCATCGCACGGTCTGAGGCCGAGTGGCCGCTGGCGGAGGCGACCGCCCGCCTGGTCACGGAGGGGTCGAGGATCACTGCCGCCGCCGTTGCCGTCGGCGGCGTCGCGCGGGTGCCGCTGCGGCTCGGCGAGGTCGAGGACGCGGTGCTGGCCGGGCAGTCCTTCGAGACCGCCGCCGGGCTCGCCGCCGCCCGCTGCACCACCGCCGCCCGCAACGGCTACAAGGTCACCCTGCTCACCGCGACCGTCCTGGAGGTCCTCGAACGCGCCGCGACCCCCAGCTGATCCCCGCCCCCGCCTCGCTGCCTTCACGGCACGGGTGGTCCGGAGGCGCACCGGTGGTCGGCGGCGGGATCTCCGAGCGCACGCACGCGCTGCCGGGCCGGAGCACCCGTAACACAGGCGGGGCGCCCGTGGCGCCGGAGACCGCAGTCGGCGACGGGGTCTCCGGCGCTACGGGCGCGCGGCCGTGTCGCTAAGCGCCGCGTCGTTGAACGGCGTGTCGCTGAACGCCGTGTCGCTGGGCGGCGCGTCGTTGAGCGACGTGTCGCTGGGCGGCGCGTCGTTGAGCGACGTGTCGTTGAGCACTGGTCAGGTGCACTTGCCCTGGAGCCAGGCGCGGTACTCCTTCGTGTAGTTCGTCATCACGCTCTTCGGCGCCTGGGCCAGCACCTCCGTCCAGCGGGCGGTGTTGCCGGTCCAGGACGGCGGCGGTTCCTCCCAGCCGACGCTGTCGGTCCAGCGGGCCTGGGAGCCCTTGAGCAGGCCGGGGTGGCGCTTGGCGAGCTCGGACTGGATCCAGGAGTCGTTCGAGTAGACGAGGATGCGCATCGACGCCTGGCGCTCCTTGATCGGGTCGGAGACCTCCTTCCACGCCTGCGCCCCGTACGTCGGGTCGGACAGCACGGGCCGGGCCTCGGGCTTGATCTCCAGCAGCGCGATCATGCCCCGCGACTTCACATGGTCCAGCCACTGCCGCAGCGTGTGCACCTTCTGTCCCTTGTAGGGCCCGCGCGAGATGCTGCGGTCGCGCAGGTTGTCGCTGCCGGCCGCCCACCACAGGTCGGTGATGTTCTTCCTCGTGCCGGTCAGGCCGTTGGTCGTGGTGTTGTGCCACATGACGGCCTTGGTGCCCTGCCTGGTGACTTGGACGTCCCCCTCCACCCCGTCGGCGCCCCACGCCTTCTGGTCGTCGATGCCGCGGGCGTGGTTGGGCTGGCGGATCTGGTCACGGTCCCATGGGTTCGGCCCGGTGGGGTAGCCGCCGTGGCCGAAGACCTCGGGACAGGCGACGGCGGCCGGCCGGGCGTGCGCCGCAGGTGCTGCGAGCGTCGTGCCGAGCGCGGCCAGCGTGGTCAGTAACGCCGCCTTCTTCATGATCGTCATGCGTGCTGACTCCCTAGCGTCGGGGATGATCGGCACGGGCAGGCTAAGCATCGAACCGCTAAATGATCAAGCATTGGCGGCGACCAGGCCGAAGCAGGCGTGCCGCGCCGCCACGCTCCTCGTCCGGACCCTTGAAGGGTGGGCGGCTCGGGCTCGCCGGTTTGGTGATGACCGGTTCGAAGGGGGCGGGCGGAGCGCCGCCCGGCCTCACCCAGAACCCCGAGCCGAAGCGCTGCCGTCGCCCGCAGGCCCTTCCACGGTGCCGCCGCCGATCAGGACGCCGTTCAGCAGGGCGTTCAGGTAGCGGGAAGCGACGCCCGGATCGCCGGGGTGCGGGGTGTGGTTGACCGCGTACGCGATCCCGCAGATCAGCACGAGCAGGTCGAGCGCGTCGATGCCGGGCCGCATGACGCCATCGGAGACGGCGCGGGCCAGCAGGTCGCGAAGCAGCCCGGCCAGCTCGTCCCGCAGCTCGCGAGTGCGCTCGGTGGTGGGCGCCGGGCCGAGCGCCTCGGCGGCGAACGCCTTGTCCTCGAGGTACGCGGTGAGCCCGTGCTCCAGGATCTCCCGCAGGGCGGCGCGGACGTCGGGCGCGGCGGTGGCCTGCCTGACCTCCTCGATCAGCTCCTCGAACCGCTGCTCGGCGAGCGCGGCGAGCAGCGCCTCGGGGGTCGGGAAGTGCCGGTAGACGGTGCCCACGCCGACGTCGGCCTCCCGGGCGACGGCGTTGAGCTGCAGGGTGGCGCCCGCGTCGAGCATGGCCCTGGCCGTCTGCAGGATCTGCCGGCGGTTGCGTGCGGCGTCTTTCCTCAGCGGTGCGGCGGGCATGTGCCCCACCCTACAACCGGATATGTCATCCGCGACCTCAAGAGGACGTGGCCCGCAGGGCGCGCAGCAGCGTGTCGGTGAGGTCGTCGAGGTAGGTGGGGCCCGCCTCGGCGGCGCGTACCACGAACCGCCAGTAGACCGGGGCGGCGATCAGGTCGAGCGCGAGCTCGATGTCGGTGTCCTGCGGCAGCTCGCCGCGCGCGATCGCGCGCCGGAAGATCTCGGCCGTACGCTCCCGCTTCGGCTCCCCCACCAGCAGCCCCACGACCTCGCCCAGCTCGGGGTTGCAGACCATCTCGGCCACGAGGTCGGGCAGGACGCGCGCGAAGCGCGGGTGGGTGAGCCACCCGGTCACGGACTCCAGGGAGGCGCGCAGGTCGCCGCGGAGCGTGCCGGTGTCGGGCACGTCGAGCGTGGCGATGAAGTGGTCGCAGATCACCGCCATGGCCATCTCCTGCTTGGACTTCCAGCGGCGATACAGCGCGCTCTTGCCCACGCCGGCCCGTTTGGCGACCCCCTCCATCGAGAGCCTGGCGTAGCCGTGCTCGGCCAGCTCGTCCAGCACGGCCTCGGTGATGGCCTCGGTGACCTGGGGCTGCAGCACGGCTGCGCCGGTGGGAGTGCGGCGGCTCATGGCACGCAGTCTAGCGATTGGACGATACGGGACCGTTCCGTCTATGGTGGACGTCGGGACGGTACCGTACCGTCGCGACGTAGAGAGGATTGCCATGGAAGCCACTGAGCTGGTCGAGCGCGGCATCGCCCTGCTGCTCGCCAAGGACATGTCGGGCTTCGCGGGCCTGTGGGCCGAGGACGGCGTGATCGAGTTCCCGTTCGCACCTCCCGGGTACCCGCGCAAAGTGGAGGGACGCGAGGCGATCAGGGAGTACCTGCGCGACTATCCCGAGAAGTACGACGTGCGGGAGGTCGTCCGTAAGGTGATCCACCGGACCGAGAACCCCGAGGTGGTGGTCGTGGAGCTGGAGGTGGCCGGAATCGTGCCGCGCAGCGGGGAGCCGTACCGGATGGAGTACGTCGCGATCATCACCGTGCGGGACGGCGAGATCCGCCACTACCGCGACTACTGGAACCCGCTGCAGGCCGCCCGGGCGATGGGCGGGCTCGAGGCGCTGACGAAGGCGTTCGCCGGAGGTGCGGCATGAGCGAGGTGCTGGTGATCGGGGCGACCGGCACGACCGGTTCGCGGGTGACGGCCTTCCTGCGCGAACGCGGCGTGCCGGCGCGGCCCGCAAGCCGCAAGGCCGACCGGCCGGGCTTCGTGCGCTTCGACTGGACGGAGCCGGAGACTTACGCGCCCGCGCTGTCCGGCGCGCGCGCCGTCTACGTCCTGCCGCCCATCGGGGTGACCGAGCCGGCCCCGCTGGTGGAGCCGTTCCTGCATGAGGCGGTACGCCAGGGCGTGCGGCGCGCGGTGCTGCTCGGCACGTCGGCGCGCCCCGAGCGCACGCCGGGGGCCGTGGCGCTGTACGAGCTGGTCCGTACGGTGATGCCGGAGTGGGCCGTGCTGCGGCCCTCGTGGTTCATGCAGAACTTCACCGGCCAGGCGCTCGCGCTGCGCCTCCGCGACGGCGAGCTGATCTCCGCGACCGGCGCGGGCCGGGTGGCGTTCGTGGACGCGGGCGACATCGCGGCCGTGGCCGGGCACGCGCTGACCGACCCGGAGCCGCACAACACCGAGCACGTGATCACCGGCCCGGAGGCGCTCGGCTACGACGACGTGGCCGCGCTGCTCACCGAGCTGGGCGCGGGCCCGCTGCGGCACCGCCCGGTCACCGAGGACGAGCTCGCCGCGCACTTCGCCGCCCACGGCATGCCGCGGGACTTCGCGGCCATGCTGGCCGCGCTGGACACCGACATCAGCCTCGGCACCGAGGACCGCGTCACCGACACGGTGCAGCGCGTCACCGGCCGCCCGCCGCGCAGCTTCCGCGCCTTCGCCGCCGCCGAGCTGCGCTGATCACGGGGGTCAAAGCCGCACCGAACCGGGCAAGGAGGTATATTCCGCTAAACCTACTAATTTGGTAAGCAATGGTGGAGTTTACGTTGAACAGGAAGTTCGCCGGCGTCGCGGTCGCACTGGCCCTCGCACTCGCCGCGTGCGGCTCCGGCCCGGAGGACGCGTCGCCCAGCGGCGCCCCGGCCGCGCCGGCCACGATCGAGATCGGTTCCCTCTATGAGCCGCAGAACCTCGACAATACCGCCGGCGGCGGCCAGGGGATCACCGAGGCGTTCAACGGCAACGTCTACGAGGGCCTGTTCCGGCTGACCGACGAGGGCAAGGTGGAGCCGCTGCTGGCCGAGAGCCACACGGTCTCCGACGACGGCCTGACCTACACGTTCACGCTGCGCAAGGGCGTGACGTTCCACTCGGGCAAGGCGCTGACCGCGGACGACGTCAAGCGCAGCATCGAGCGGGTGACGGCCGAGGACTCCCAGTCGGCCCGCAAGAGCAACCTCGAGGTCATCAAGTCGGTCGAGGCGCCCGACGAGAGCACGGTCGTGGTGAAGCTGAAGCACCGCTCGATCTCGCTGATCTACAACCTGAGCTACGTGTGGGTGGTCAACGCCGACGCCAAGGACCTGGCGACGAGCGCGGACGGCACGGGGCCGTACAAGCTGGGGTCGTGGAAGCGCGGCTCGACGCTCAGCCTCGAGCCGTTCCCCGGCTACTGGGGCCCAAGCCGGCCAACGGCGGCGTGGTGTTCCACTACTTCACCGACGCATCGGCGCTCAACAACGCGCTGCTGACCGGCGCCGTGGACGTGGTGACCAGCCAGCAGAGCCCCGACGCGCTCTCGCAGTTCGACAACAACCCCGACTACAAGGTCAGCGAGGGCAAGTCGACGACGAAGCTGCTGCTCGCGTTCAACGACCGCAAGGCGCCGTTCGACAAGCCGCAGGTGCGCAAGGCGGTCGCTGCGGCCATCGACGACGCCAAGCTGCTGGAGTCGGTGTGGGCCGGGCACGGCACGCTGATCGGCTCGATGGTGCCGCCGACCGACCCCTGGTACGAGGACCTCACCTCGCTCGACACCTACGACGTCGAGGCGGCCAGGCGCGAGCTGGCCGCCGCCGGGTACGCCAAGGGCTTCCGCTTCACGCTGGACACGCCCAACTACGACCCCCACCCGACGGCCGCCACGTTCATCAAGAGCGAGCTGGCCAAGGTCGGCATCACCGTGGACATCAACGTGATCACCGCCGACGAGTGGTACACGAAGGTGTACAAGAACCACGACTTCGCCGCCACCCTGCAGGAGCACGTCAACGACCGTGACGTGGTCTGGTACGGCAACCCCGACTTCTACTGGGGTTACGACAACCCGCAGGTCTCCACGTGGATCGAGGAGGCCGAGCGGGCGCGTACCGAGGCCGAGCAGACCGAGCTGCTGAAGAAGGCCAACAGGAAGATCGCCGAGGACGCCGCGAGCGAATGGCTCTACCTGTACCCGCAGATCGTGGTGGCCTCGTCCGACCTGTCGGGCTACCCGGTCAACGGCCTGAACTCGCAGTTCTACGCCTACGGGATCAAGAAGGGCTGATGGGGCGCTACCTGCTGCGCCGTACCGCGTTCCTGCTGGCCTCCTTGCTGCTCGCCGCGTCGCTGCTGTTCGTGCTGCTGCGGTTGCTCCCGGGCGATCCGGCCAACGCGCTGCTGCCGATGGGCGCGACGCCCGAGCAGATCGCGGCGGCCCGCCACGAGGTCGGCTCGGACCTGCCGCTGCCGCAGCAGTACGCGGCCTGGCTCGGCGATCTGGCCCGGCTCGACCTCGGCACCTCCTACATCAGCAAGCTGCCGGTCGGCGAGGAGATCGCCGCGGGCTGGCCGTCACGGTGCCGCTGACGCTGCTGTCGTTCGCGCTTGCGGTGCTGGTGGCGCTGCCGGTCGGGTTCCTGGCCGCGTACCGGGCGCACCGCTGGTACGGCGCGCTGCTCAGCGGCCTGTCCCAGCTCGGCATCGCGGTGCCGGTGTTCTGGATCGGGATGCTGCTGGTGACGGTGTTCGCACTGAAGCTGCGGCTGCTGCCCGCGGGCGGCTTCCCCGGCAGGACTGGGCCGAGCCGGGCCGCGCGCTGACCTCGCTGACGCTGCCGGTCGTGACGATCGCGCTGGTGATGTCGGCCTCGTTGATCCGGTACGTACGTTCGGCCACGCTCGACGTGCTGACCGCCGACTACCTGCGCACGGCGCGGGCCATGGGCGAGTCGTTCGCCGGCGCCATGTGGCGGCACGGCCTGCGCAACGCCTCGGTGCCGGTCATCTCGATCCTCGGCATCGAGCTTGCGACCACGTTCCTCGGCGCGGTGGTGGTGGAGAGCGTGTTCGCGCTGCCCGGGCTCGGCACCATGCTGGTCAAGGGCATCGCCGAGCACGACTATCCGGTGATCCAGGGCGTGCTGGCGGTCAGCACGCTCGCGGTGCTGGTGATCGGGTTCGCCGCCGACGTGGTGCAGCGGCTGGTGGACCCGCGGCTGCGGACCAGGCTGGGGCGCTCATGAAGTCTTTCGTGACGGGCTGCGTGCTGGTCGGTTTCGTGGTGCTCGTGGCGGCGGTGTCGCTGGTGTGGCTGCCGTACGATCCGGCCGACACCTCGGGCGGGCGGCTGGCGCCGCCGGGCGGCGAGCACCTGCTGGGCACCGACAAGCTGGGCCGCGACCTGCTCACCCAGCTCATGATCGGCGCGCGCATCGCGCTCGCGGCCGGCGCCGGATCGGTGCTGCTCGGCGGGCTGCTCGGGGTGGCGGCGGGCCTCGCGGCCGGGTTCGCCACCCGCTGGCTCGACGACGCGCTCGCCGCCGTGCTGGACGCGCTCATCGCGTTCCCGACGCTGCTGCTGGCCATGCTGGTGGTGGCGGTACGCGAGGCGTCGCTGGGCTCGGCGATCCTGGCCATCGGGCTGGCCATGTCGGCGGTGGTGGCCAGGCTGACCCGGGTGCTGGTCAAGCGGGTGCTGGCGCAGGACTACATCACCGCGGCCCGCACCTCGGGCAGCTCGTGGCCGCGGATCATCGCCGAGCACGTGCTGCCGAACATCTGGCCGACGCTCATGGTCAACCTGGCGCTGCAGCTCGGCCTCGCGGTGCTGGCCGAGGCGTCGCTGTCGTACCTGGGGCTCGGCCCGCCGCCGCCGAACGCCTCGTGGGGCCGGCTGCTGCAGGAGGCGCAGGCGACGGTGCTGACCGCGCCGGTCGGTGCCGTCGCGCCGGGCGTGCTGCTCGTCGTGCTGGTCATCGGGACGAACCTGGTCGCCGACGGGCTGCGCGACCTCAGCGGAGGGAGGTCACGGTGAGCGAGCTGCTGTCGGTGGAGAATCTGTCGGTACGCCGCTCCGACGGCCACGAGCTGATCCACGGCCTGTCGTTCGGCCTCGCCCCCGGCGAGCGGCTCGGCCTGATCGGCGAGTCCGGCTCCGGCAAGTCGCTGACCGCCCTCGCCGTACTCGGCCTGCTGCCGCCCGGCCTGACCGCGCACGGCAGCGTGCTGCTGTCGGGCACGCAGGTCGTCGGCGCGCCCGGCAGGCGGCTCGACCGGCTGCGCGGCCGGGCCGCCTCGGTCGTCTTCCAGGAGCCGCTGACCGCGCTCGACCCGCTCATGCGCATCGGCAGGCAGGTCGCCGGGCCGATCCGGCGGCGGCGCGGGCTGCGCGGCGCGGCGCTGCGCTCGGCGGTCCTGGCCGCACTGGAGGAGGTGGCGCTGCCGGAACGCGTCGCGCGGGCGTACCCGCACGAGATCTCCGGCGGGCAGCGGCAGCGGGCGGCGATCGCGATGGCGCTGGCCTGCGAGCCCGCGCTGCTGATCGCCGACGAGCCGACCACGGCGCTGGACGTCACCGTGCAGGCCGAGGTGCTGGCGCTGCTGGACCGGCTGATCGCGGCCAGGGACATGGCGCTGCTGTTCATCGGGCACGACCTGGCGGTGGTCGCGGGCGTGGCGGACCGGCTGATCGTGCTGAAGGAGGGCTCCGCGGTGGAGTCGGGAAGGACGCGGGACATCGTGCGCGAGCCACGCCACCCCTACACGCGGTCCCTGGTGGACAGCGCCAGGGAGCTGGAGGCCGAGCTGGATCGGATGGCGCCGTGACGATCATGGAGGCGCGGGAGGTCGGCTTCGCCTACCGGGGCGGGGCCGAGGTGCTGTCCGGCGTGTCAGTCGAGGTGACGCGCGGGCGCAACCTGGCGATCGTCGGCGAGTCCGGCGCGGGCAAGACGACGCTGCTGCGGCTGCTGCTCGGGCTGGCCAGGCCGACGTCGGGGCAGGTGCTGTTCGACGGCAGGCCGGTGACGTCCGCGCGGGACCGGAAGTTCCGGCGGGCGGTCCAGCCGGTGTTCCAGGACCCGTACTCGTCGCTCGACCCGCGCCAGCGGGTCCGCAGGATCGTCTCCGAGCCGCTGCGGGCGCTGCGCGCCTGCCCGCGCGACGAGATCGGTGACCGGGTGGCCGAGGCGCTGCGCTCGGTGGGCCTGCCGGCCGACGCGGCCGAGCGCTATCCGCACGAGTTCTCCGGCGGGCAGCGGCAGCGCATCGCGATCGCCAGGGCCATCGTGTGCGAGCCGCGGGTGCTGCTGGCCGACGAGCCGGTCAGCGCGCTGGACGTATCGACCCGGGTGCGGGTGGTCGAGCTGCTGAAGGAGCTCAGCGCCTCCCGTGACCTGACCGTCGTGATGGTCTCGCACGACCTGGCGGTGGTGGCCGCGCTGTGCCAGGAGATCGCGGTCATCGAGCGAGGCAGGATCGCCGAACGCGGCGCCGCCGCCGACGTGCTGGGCTCGTCGTCGCACCCGTACACGCGGCGGCTGGTCGAGAGCGTGCCCAGGCTCAGCCGGTACTGACGCCGGCCTCAGCCGCCGGCGTCGTCCGGCGCGGGCGGCAGGCGGAGCGCGATGACCGCGATGTCGTCGAGCCCGGTCGTCGGCAGGCTGCTGAGCACCTGGTCGCAGAAGCGGTCCAGGGGGCAGCGGGCGAGCGCGCCGGCCAGGTGGCGCAGCCGTTCGAGGCCGTCGTCGATGTTCTCCCCGGGCCGCTCGATGAGGCCGTCGGTGTAGAACAGCACCGTGGAGCCGGGCGGCAGCGGCTCGATGCTGGAGCGGCAGCCGTCCTCGTTCGGGAAGCCGAGCAGCGGGTTGACGCAGCTCTCCAGGAAGCGGCCCGCGCCGTCCTCGGTGACCAGCAGCGGCGGCGGGTGGCCGGCGACCGCGTAGTTGAGCCGGTACCGGCCGCCGTACTCCTCGATCCTGGCCAGCACGCACGTCGCGGTGACGTCCGACGACAGCGAGCTCATGGCGATGTTGAGCCTGGTGAGTATCTCCCCCGGCGGCTCGCACCGGTCCATGGCAAGAGCCCGCAGCATGTTGCGGATCTGGCTCATGGCGACGGCCGCGCCGAGGTCGTGACCCGCGACGTCGCCGATGGCCATGACGGGGACGCCGTCGGGCAGGACGAACGAGTCATACCAGTCGCCGCCCACCTCGGCCGCCGACGGGCTGGCCCGGTAGCGGGCCTCGATGCGCAGGCCGGCCAGCTTGGGCGGCTCCACGAGCAGGCTGTGCTGCAGGGCCAGCGCGATCTGCTGCGTGCGCTGGAACCGTATGGCGCTGCTCAGCGCGTCGTGCGCGTGTTCGAACATGCGGCTCAGCAGCGCGATGTCGGCCCGGCTGATCGGCGGGCGGTCGCCGCAGGTCATCAGCGTCACGACGGCGGGCACCGCGCCGTCCACCACGACGGGCAGCACGACGATGCTGTTGGCCTTGTTCGCCACCATCCACTGCTGCGACCAGGACGGTGCCACGCCGGGCGGCGGGCAGCCGGGCGGGAACCGATTCGACAGCGGGCGGCGCCGCCGCGCGGCCTGCACGACCGCGTTGTCGGGCGGCAGCCGCTCCTCGCCGTACGGCGGAAGGCGGGGCAGGCCGGGCCGCGCGGCCGTGGCGACCCGCTCGACCACGAACGGCGCCCCGCTGCGCTGTTCGCCGGTGAGGTCGGTGACGAGGTGGACGCCGCAGCCGTCGGCCAGCTCCGGCACGATGACGTTGGCGACCGCGCCGAGCATCTCCTCCAGGTTGGTCCGCTCGGCCGTGGCGGCGGCGGCGCGGTCGAGCAGCTGCTGGCAGCGCTGTTCCTGCCACTGCTGCTCGATGTCGGTGCAGGTGCCCACCCACTCCACCAGCTCGCCGTGCTCCCTGATCGGCACGGCCGTGACCGCGTAGTGGCGGTAGGAGCCGTCGACGGTGCGCAGCCGGTAGGCGTACTCCCAGACCTCCATCCTGCCGAGGGCCTCAGCCCACGAGGCCATCGCCGCCTCCCGATCGTCGGGGTGCACCATCTTCAGCCAGCCCTGCCCCTGGTACTCCTCCCACGGCTGGCCGGTCACCCGCTCCCAGCTCGCGCTGTGCTCGATCACCTCGCCCGTGGGCCCGGCCACCCAGAAGATCTGCGCGCTGACCTGCATGATGCTCTGGTAGCGGCGCAGGATGTGGCTGCGCTCGTTGGCGAGGGCCTCCACCTGCCGGGCGGCCGTGATCTGGTCGGTGACCTCCACCGCGACCACCAGCACGCCGTACTCGCCGCCCCCGAACGACACCCGTGACAGGCTCGAGGTGAAGTACCGGTCGGGCTCGTCGGTGCTGGCCGGGGCGGCGGTGAGCACGACCGGCTCGCCGGTGGCGTACACCCGGTCGAGCAGCTCCCGGTAGTGCTGCCGGCGGCCGTCGGCGAACGACCTGGGCAGCGGCGACCCGATCGGGCGGTCGCCGAGTTCCGCGCGGTAGGCGTCGTTGGTGTAGACGAGCCGGTGATCGGCCCCGCGCGTCACCGCCACACTGACCGGTGCCGGATCCAGCACCTCGAACGGCAGCCCGCTGATAGCGCGATCACACTCATCCCCCATCGTGACCTCCCCCGATGGCCACATCTCCCCTCATGCCTACCCCTGTCCGGCCCGAGCGGAACGCCGGGTTCCGCCCGGGCTTGCCGGATACGTCACAGGGCGCTGAACGTCTCCTCCGCGCGGTCGCGCTTGGTGAACATGTCCCAGGCGGTGTCGGCGATGGCGTCGGGATCGAGCGTCTTTCCGCCCAGCTCGGCGAGGCGGGCCGGGTCGGCGGCGATGTACCGGTGGATGTCGCCGCGCTCGACCAGCCCGCCGATCGTCAGGCTGCCGGCGTAGACGCCCTGTCCGGCCAGGGCGGCGTTGAGGGTCAGCGCGTACGTGCGCAGCGCCGCCGCGGCCGGTGCGAGCGCGCCGAGCGGCGGCATCGGCAGGACCGCGCTGAGTCCGCCCGCGAACAGCAGCCCGCCCTCGCCCCTGCCGACCATGCCGGGCAGGACGTGGCCTGCGACGTCGACGGCCGCGTACACCACGCTCATCGCCTTCCTGACGTCGTCGGAGGTGGTCTCGGTGATCGGCTCGGGCATCGCGGTCACGTCGGCGGCGCCCGGGCCGTAGTAGAGCAGGCCGATCGGGCCGAAGCGGGCGGTGATCTCGTCGAGGGTTTCGAGCACGCGGTCGCGGTCGTGGACGTCGGCGACGAACCCGGCGGCCTCGACGCCCGACTCGGCGAGCTCGGCGACGTAGCCGGGGTGGCGGTCGGGTGAGCGGGAGATGAGGGCGACGGCGTAGCCCTCGCGGCCGAAGCGGCGGGCCATGGACATGCCGAGTCCCGGACCGGCTCCGGCGATGACGGCGGTCTTACGTGCGGGCATGGCGGGTCCTCCCGAGATAAGTTGAGGGATGCCTCAAGTTCTTGCTCGCGACCGTACCACGAGCGCCCGGGCAAGAACGAGACGATGGGCGGGGCCGCGACGGACGGGCGGCGACGGCGTCATGAAGGCCGGCTCGCCTTCGTAGGATGTCTGCCATGGCAGCCGCACCCAAGCCGCTGCGGTCGGATGCCGCGCGCAACCGCGACAAGCTCCTGGTCGCGGCCACCGAGATCTTCGCCGACCGCGGCCTCGACGCCCCCCTCGAACACATCGCCCGCCGCGCCGGCGTCAGCATCGGCACCCTCTACAACCACTTCCCCACCCGCGAGGCGCTGCTCGCGGCGGTCCTGCCCGACCAGCTGGCCGCGCTCGAGCGGGTCACCGAGGCGGCGCTGGCCGACCCCGACCCGTGGGACGGGTTCGTGACCTTCCTTGAAGGGCTGTTCGCGCTGCAGTCGCGGGATCACGGGCTCAACGACGCCCTGACCCGGGGGTTCACGCTCGCCACCGACGTACTCGAAGTCTGCAAGCAGGGCTTCCTCGACGCGGAGCGGATCGTCGTCCGGGCCAAGGAGGCCGGCCGGTTGCGCGCCGACTTCGGCATGCCCGACCTGGTCACCCTGATCTGGGCGATGTCGCGGGTCATCCGCGAGTCGATGGACACCGCGCCGGACACCTGGCGGCGCTGCCTGTCGTTCTTCCTCGACGGCCTGCGGGCCGAGGCCGCCCATCCCCTGCTGCCCGGCGCGCCCACCCTGACGGACAACCGTCCGTAGAACGATCGCTTGGCAACGTGTACGCCACTTCACCCGTACCCTTGACTCTATAAGCGCGGCTGAGGCGGGCACCGCTATGCTCTCCCCGGCCGCCGCTGTGCGGACATCCGGCCGCGAGGGTCTAGAGTCGGGTCCCGCGGGACCCCGACGCAGGGAGGCGTATTCATGGCACGTGCTGACACCGGCCCCGACTTCATCGAGGCGCTCGCACGCGGCCTCGACGTCATCAAGGTCTTCCAGCCGGGCCGGCCGGTCATGTCGCTGACCGAGGTGGCCACCGCCGCCGGGCTCGCCCGGCCCACCGCCCGCCGCATCCTGCTCACCCTCCAGGAGCTGGGGTACGCCCGCAGCGAGCCGCGCGGCTACGCGCTGACGCCGCGCGTGCTGGAGCTCGGCGTGTCGTACGTGCGGTCGATGGGGCTGTGGGAGGTTGCACGGCCGCACATGGAGCGGCTGGTGGAGCAGACGCACGAGTCGTCGTCCATCGCCCAGCTCGACGGCTCCGACATCGTGTACGTCGCCCGCGTCTCCGTCCCCAAGATCGTCACCCTGTCGGCGCAGATCGGCACCCGGTTCCCCGCGCTGCAGACGTCTTTGGGCAAGGTGCTGCTCGCCGCGCTGCCGCCCGAGGAGGTCGACCGGGTGCTGGCCGAGCCCAGCCGCTCCGGCATCGAGCCGCGCTGGCGTCCCGGCGCGGCCGAGCGCGAGGCGGCGCTGCGCGAGGTCAGGGCCAAGGGGTGGGCGCTGACGGACGAGGAGCTGGCGCTCGGCATCCGCAGCGTGGCCGCGCCGCTGCGCGACGGGCTCGGCAACGTCATCGCCGCCATCAACGTCAACGTCAACGCGGCCGAGACCTCGGTCGAGCGGCTGACCGAGGAGTATCTGCCGCTGCTGCTCAAGACGGCCGGCGCGATCAGCGCCGACTGGGCCGCCTACGACACCGTCCCCCACGCCACCCTCGCCCCCTGACCACCCCACCTGGCGACGGGAACGGCGAGCGGCGCAGCAGCGGACCCGGCAGCGGCGCGAAGGCCATGCTGCCGGGTGACGCGAGCGACCGGTCAGGGCGGGGTGAGGACGAGGCGGCCGGCGGCGGTGCCGGTGCTCTGGCGGTGCCAGGCGGAGGCGACGTCCTCCAGAGGCACCGCCTCGTGGTCCACGTGCAGCCGGCCCGAGACCGCGAGCTCGGCCACCTTCGCCATGACCTCGGCCCGCTGCGTGCGGCTCAGCTCGGTGTTGGTGTAGCCGAGCAGGCGCAGGGAGCGGCTGCGCAGGGTGGAGGAGTCGAACGGCGAGGTCTCGCCGGCGGAGGCACCCAGGTTGACGAGCCGGCCATGGGGCCGCAGGACGCGGGCCGCCGCGGCGGCGGGAGCGCCGAAGAGCGGGTCGAGCACCAGGTCGAGCGGGCCGTCACAGGCGTCGGCCAGGCGCTCGGCCAGCTCGGCCACGTCCTCGGTGTCGAGCGCGACGACGGCGTCCGCGCCGGCCCGCGCGGCGCGTTCGCACCCGGCGGCCGAGCGGGTGGCGGCGACGACCCGGCGCGCCCCGGCGACGCGGGCGAGCTGCACGGCCGCCTGCCCGACGACGCCGCCCGCGCCCAGCACCAGCACCTGCTCGCCGGGGGCCAGCTCGCCGCGCCAGGTGAGCGCCTGGTACGCGGCCACCGCCGACAGCCCGAGCGCGGCGACGGCGACGGGGTCGGCGCCGTCGGGCAGCTCGACGAGGTCGCCGGCGGGCACGCACGCCAGCTCCGCCATGCTGCCGTCGCCCGGCGCCATGCCGGCCGAGGTGGGGAACCACACCAGCCGCCCGTCCACCGTCCCGACGCCTTGCACGCCCGGCACGTACGGCGTGGCGGGCGCCCCGAAGTAGGAGGCGCCGCCGGCGCACAGCAGGTCGAGCGGCGTGATCGGGGCGGCGAGCACGCGCACCAGCCGCTCGGACTCCCCCGGCTCGGGCGCGGGCCGGTCGGCCGGGCGCGGCGGCCGGCCGCACGTGTCGATCTGCGCGGCCCTCATCACGTGGCGATGTCCGGGTACGGCAGCTTGTGGTGCGACAGCCGGCGGGCGTACTCGTGCTGGAAGCCCAGCGGCTCGGGGTAGTCGCGCTCGAACATCGCGATGAACAGCGTCAGCGTGAGGAACGGATGGGCGCCCAGCTCGAACAGCTTGCCGTAGTCGTGGGTGGCCAGCGCCTCACGTTCGACGTCGTCGAAGCGCAGCCAGGTGGACGCCTCGCCGGCGTGGCAGTTGAGCAGGCGGTTGGCGTACTCGGCCTCCCACCACTCGACGGTCGCGCGCGGCTCTTCGCGGTAGCGCTCGACCAGCTCGGGGTCGCGATCGACGGTGAAGAGGAACTTGTCCAGCAGGTACTTGCTCATGCGCGCCCGCCTCCCTTGGGATACCAGGTGAAGTACGCCTCCATGGTGTGGAACAGGTCGTAGGTGTCCACGTAGTCGGCCTTGGCGCCCTCGCCGGCGACACCCATCATCAGCATGAAGTCCATGAAGCCGTGGGTGGCGTTGCCGGGGTTCCACAGGCTGTCGAGGGTGACCTCCGACAGGCAGCCCTCGATGTCGCCGGTGGAGATCCACTCGACGGCCTTGCGGTCGAACTCGGGGTCGGGGCCGTGCGGCCCGAACTGGCGGGGGCCGCCCAGCTCGAGCGACAGGTGCCCAGTGCCGATGACCGCCACCCGCTGGTCACCCGGCCACGACTCGACCAGCTCGCGGATGGCCTGGCCGAGCTGGATGAAGCGTTTCGGCTGCGGCAGCGGCGGGGCGAAGATGTTGGTGTAGACGGGCACGATCGGCAGGTCGTTCTGCGGGCGCAGGGTGATGATCGGGCACGTGATGGAGTGGTCGATCCGCAGCTCGTTGGAGAAGGCGAGGTCGAAGCCCATGTCGATGCCGCCGCGCAGGATGTGCGCCGACAGCTCCTCCTGGCCGGTGAAGAACATCCGGGGCAGGCCGAACTCGCGTTCCTCGTTGTACCAGTTGGCGTCGTAGAAGGGCGCCTTGCCGACGAGGAACTGCGGCATGTTGTCCAGCCAGAACTGGTGGAAGTGGTCGGAGCCGACCATGACGAGGACGTCGGGGTTCGCCCTGGTCAGGGTCTCGCGGAAGGCTTCGACCTTGCGTACCCACTCGTCGGCGAACGGCGGCCGGTCCTCCCCCGTGGCGGTGGAGGCGCGGTAATAGAACGGGTGATGCGTGGATGCGATGACCGCGACGAGTTCAGCCATGCAAACCTCCGTAGGGCTCGGGATCGATCGGCCGGTTGTTGAGGTCCACCGACAGGAAGATGTCGTTGGCGACGGGGTTGCGCAGCTCCTCCGCGAGCTGCCCGATGAGCCCCGCGGTCCTGGCCAGCAGGGCGAACGCGCGCAGCAGCTCCAGCGGCAGTCCGAGGTCGGCGAGCGCGGCGCCGCACACGCCGGCGCCGTTGAGCGGCAAGGTACGGCCGAGCACCTGGGGGTGCACGCGGCCGATCGCGGCGAACAGCGACAGGTGGGGGCCGTAGAGCCCTTCCTCGGCGGCGATCTCGAACAGCCGGGGCGTGCGCGGGTCGCCTTCCTTGTGCACGTGGTGGCCGAGCCCGGGGATGAGCTTGCGCTGCTCGCGGCGCTCCCGCACGGTGCGCAGGGCCAGTTCGTCCCAGTGGGCGTCGTCGGCGGGCAGCGGGTCGCCGTGCTCGCGCAGCACGTCGTCGAGGAAGCGCCCGCAGTCCTCGGTGACGCCGAGGAAGCGCGAGCCACCGCCGAGCAGGCCCGCCGCCAGCGCCCCCTGCACGGAGTCGGGCGCCGACAGGTACGTCAGCCGCGTCACGATCGCGGTCGGCGTGAACCCGTGGTCGGCCAGCGCGGCCAGCACGGCCTCGAAGACGCGTACCTCGCCGGGTGACGGGCGGCGCTGGGTGGCCAGCCAGAACGCCAGCTCGCCGAAGCCCACCTCGCCCATGACGTCGCCGGCGAGGTCCTGCCCGAGCAGCGTGATCTTCTTCAGGGACGACGCTCCGAGCGCCGTGGGATATTCGCGCTCGCTCATGCCCGCTCCCCTTGCCCGCCGGTCGTGGCCAGCCACTTGCGCAGCTCCGCGCCGTGCTCGTCCAGCTCCGGCGGCGGCAGCGTATAGCTGACGGGCGTCTCCGAGAACCGGATGGGATGCCGGGTGGTCGGCACGGCGCGCTCGCCCTCGCCGACCTCCACGATCGGGTCGAGGCCGAACCGCTCGGCCATCGCGAAGCCGCCGTCGATGGTCTGGATCGGCCCGCTCGGCACGCCGGCCTCGACCAGCAGCTCGAACCACTCGACGGCGCCGCGGGTGCGCAGCCGCTCGACGAGGATCGGGCGCAGCACGTCGCGGTTGGCGGTGCGGTCGGCGTTGCGGGCGAAGCGCGGGTCGTCGGCGACCTCGGGGATGCCGAGCACCTCGCACAGCTTGCGGAACTGGCCGTCGTTGGCGGCGGTGACGATGAGGTCGTTGTCGGCGGTGGGCAGCGGCTCGTACGGGAACACGCTGGGGTGCGCGTTGCCCATCCGGTACGGGATCACCCCGCCGGCCACGTACGCGGAGCTGTGGTTGACCAGCCCGGTCAGCGCCGACGACAGCAGGTTGATCTCGACGTGCTGCCCCCGGCCCGTGGCGTCGCGGTGCCGCAGCGCGGCCAGGATGCCGATGACGGCGTGGTTGCCGGCCATCACGTCGAAGACGGAGATGCCGGCCCGGTACGGCGGCCCGTCGGGGTCGCCGGTGAGGCTCATCAGCCCGGAGATGGCCTGCACCATGAGGTCGTAGCCGGGCACGCGGGCGCCTTTGCCGGAGCCGAACCCGCTGATGGAGGCGTAGACGATGCCGGGGTTGGCGGCCTTGACGGCGTCGTAGTCGAGTCCGTACTTGGCCAGGCCGCCGGGGCGGAAGTTCTCGATGAGCACGTCGGCGCGCCTGGCCAGCTCCCTGGCCGCGGCCGCGTCCTCCTCGTCGCGCAGGTCGAGCGCGATCGAGCGCTTGCCGCGGTTGACGCCGAGGTAGTAGGTGGACACCTCGCCGCGCGTGGGGGGCATCCAGCCGCGGGTGTCGTCGCCGTTCGGGCTCTCGACCTTGATGACGTCGGCGCCCAGGTCGGCCAGGAGCATCGTGGCGTACGGACCCGCCAAAATCCGGGAGAAGTCGGCCACCAGCACGCCGGACAGCGGCCCGCCCCCCGCCGGTCCGTTCGTTGCGGCGTCTCGTGTCATCCTGTCTCCCCTTCGATTCACACCGTTCGTTCAGCGGACATATGTCCGCCATCGGGATTCTGGCACACTGCCCTGCGCTCAGGCCATAGCGCGGAGCGACCTTGACAGCGTGCGGTGCGCTCGTAGAGTTACCGGCAGAATGACCGTTGTACGGACAGATGTTCGCGCTTTTTGCTTTCCTTGAGGAGTTATGACGATGACCGAGTTCGAGGCCGGGCGGCCGCTGGTGCTGCGCAACGGCACCGTGCTGCCGATGGACGGCAGGCGGGTGCTGACAGAGACGGACGTGCTGGTCACCGGTGACAAGATCGCCGCCATCGGTCCCCGGCTTGAGGTGCCTGAGGGCACGGCCGAGATCGACGCCTCCGGCGGCATCGTCATGCCCGGCATGATCGACACCCACCGGCACATGTGGCAGACCGCGATGCGCGGCTACGGCGCCGACTGGACGCTCACCCAGTACTTCGTCTGGTACTACCTGGAGTACGGCAAGCTGTTCCGCCCTGAGGACGTGCACGCGGGCAACACCCTGGCCGCCATCGAGGCCCTGGACGCCGGCGTCACCACCGTCGTCGACTGGTCGCACGGCCTGCGCACGCCCGACCACGCCGACGCCGCCGTGGACGCGCTGCAGGCGGTGCCCGGCCGGTACGTGCTCGCCTACGGCAACATCCAGGCGCCGCCCGCCGAGTGGACCACCGCGCCCGAGTTCCGCGACTTCGTGCGCCGCCGCATCTCCGGCGACGACATGCTCGGCTTCCAGATCGCCTTCGATGTGACGGGCGACCCGTCGTTCCCCGAGAAACCCGCCTTCGAGGTGGCCCGCGACCTCGGCGTGAACGTCACCACGCACGCCGGCGTGTGGGGCGCCACCAGCGACGAGGGCATCCGGCTCATGTACGAGCACGGCTTCATGACGCCCGGCACGGTCTACGTGCACGCCGCCTCGCTGTCGGCCGACTCCTACAACCGCATCGCGGCCACCGGCGGCTCCATCTCGGTCTCCACCGAGAGCGAGCAGAGCGCCGGCCAGGGCTACCCGCCCACCTGGGCCATCCGCCTGCACGGCATCCCGGTCTCGCTGTCGATGGACACCAGCGTGTGGTGGAGCGGCGACCTGTTCTCGGCCATGCGCACCACGCTCGGCGCCGACCGCGCACGCGAGCACCTGGAGGCGCAGGCCAAGGGCGAGACCGTCACGCACGCCGCGCTCCGCGCCGACCAGGTGGTGCACTGGGCCACCCGGGGCGGCGCCGACGCCATCGGCCGCGGCGACCTCGGCGTCATCGAGCCGGGCAAGAAGGCCGACATCGTGCTCATCAAGAACGATCACTCGCCGGTGTCGTTCCCGCTGCTCAACCCGTTCGGGCACGTGGTGTTCCAGGCGCAGCGCGGCGACGTGCACACGGTGCTGGTCAACGGGCGGGTGGTCAAGCACGAGCACCGGCTGGTCGGCATCGACCTCGCCGCCGCCCGTGCCCAGGTGGACAGGACCGTCGAGTACCTGCGCGGCGAGCTGGGCGAGGAGGCCTGGGAGAAGGGCATGAACCCGGACATCCCCACGACGAAGGTGCTCGACAACCCGTACACGTACACCGACTACCGCAGCGACGCCACCCACCGCAGGTAGCCGTCGCTCGCTTGCGTCCTTCCGCGCCGGTGCGCGGGCTCGGGATACCGGCGCGAGAGTCCCGCGTGCCGGCGCGGAAGGAGCGGACATCGGTCATCCCCCTTGCCCGCCCGCTGTCAGCGGGCGGGCAGCACCCCGACGCCGGCCAGCGCCTCCAGCGATCGCTCCGGGTAGGGGTCGTCCTTGCGCGGCCGCCACTCGCTCAACGGCACCAGGCCCGGATCGATCAGCTCGAACCCTTCGAACAGGCCGGCGATCTCCTCGCGGGTGCGCGCCCGCATCGGGTTCGTGGTCTGCCGGTACACGGCCTGCCCGCCCTCCACCTCCTCCTGCGACACGTGGTCCACGCAGGCGTGGGATAACGCCAGGCAGGAGCCGGGGGCGAGCGCTTGCCGGATCTGCGCCTGGTACTGGTAGACCTCGTCTTCGGGCAGGAAGTGCCACACCGCGATCGTCAGCACCCCGACCGGCTGATCGAGGTCGAGCAGCCCGGACACCTCGGGGCCGGCGAAGATCTCGGCCGGCTTGCGCAGGTCGCCCTCCACGGTCACCACGCCCTGCTCGTCCCGCAGCGCGCGGCCCTTCGCCAGCACGATCGGGTCGTTGTCCACGTACGCGACCCGGGCGTCCGGCACCACCTTGCGCGCGATGTCGTGCACGTTCGGGTAGATCGGGATGCCGCAGCCGATGTCGATGAACTGGCGGATGCCCAGCTCGGCCATCGCCCGGGTGGCACGCAGCACGAACCCGCGCGTCGCGCGGGCCGAGTTGCGCGCGTTCGGCACGGCCAGCATGAACGTCTTGGCCGCCTCCCGGTCGACCGCGAAGTGGTCACAGCCGCCCAGAAGGTAGTCATAGATGCGCGCCGACGACGGCTTGGAGGCGTCGAGCTCGGTGGGGGAACTCACCATCATGTCCCTTCTCGGAGTTGATCGCGGATGGCAGCGAGCATCAGCGCGGACTCGGCCGGGGTGCGCGCGACGCCGGCGAGCTGGTCGAGCAGCAACCCGTACCGCTCGTGCTCGCGCAGGTCGCCGAGCTCCTCGCCGCCGAAGCGGTGGAACACGATGACCTGCTGATCCGGCAGTCGCAGCACCGTGAACGGCTCCGGCGGCAGGAACGCGGAGTCCGCGGGAAGTATCTGGAGGGTGATGTCCGGCTCGCGGGACGCCTTGAGCAGCTCGTCGAGCTGCCGGACGTGCGCGGCCACGTCGCCGCCGAGCGGGCGCCGCAGCACCGTCTCCTCGATGACGGCCCACAGGCGGGCCCGCCGGCTCTCCTGGCGGCGGCGCAGGTTCTCGGCCTTCGCCAGCGTCACCTCGCCGGGCGGCGTCGGGAACTGCACGGCACGCTGCACGGCCTGCTCGTACTCCGGCGTGCGCAGCAGGTCCGGCACGAAGTGCGTCGCGTACGTGCGGATGAGCGTCGCGGCCTGCTCGTGATGCCACAGCACGGTCTCTTCCAGCGGGACCGTCTGGTCCCACCAGCCCGGTTCCCGCCGCCCCACGGCCACGGAGATCAGCGCCTCCTGCTGGTAGGGGTCGGTGATCCCGTACAGCGTCAGCAGCCGGGACAGGAAGGCGCGGTCGAACGGGGCCTGGCCGCGCTCCATGCGGGAGAGCGTCGGCGCCGAGCTGCCCGTCTCCGCGGCCACGGCTTCCAGGGTGAGTCCACGGTCGAGCCGCAGATGGCGCAGCCGAGCGCCCACCGTCTGTCTGGCGGCCGCCGTGCTCGCGCCGTTCACGTGCCCCCTTCACGCGGGCCCGGCACGCCACCGGACCGCCCGACCGGATTTTCAGTGATCGCCAGACTCTATGTAGACATATCGCATTAGTCCATGTAAAGGGGGCACTGCCCTTCGCTTGGAAGATCACAGATTTTTCAGCGAGGGAATCACCGAGCGGGCGGCGCGTCAGGGCACGTAGTGGGCGACCCCGTCGCCGAAGGACCAGTCGATCGGCCCGTTCTCGGTCACCGAGATGAAGACGTCGCGCGGCTCGGTGCCCGCGTACTCGCGGGCACGCTCGGCGATCCGCCGGTACATGGCCTTCTTCTGCTCGGGCGTACGGCCCGCCCGGAAGGTGATCGCGATGAAGACGACGTCGTCGGTACGGCGCAGGCCGGGGAACGTGCCGTACCGCATCACGCTGCGGGCGCCGTCGTGCGAGGTCAGCACCTGGAACAGGTCGTCGGACGGGATGCCGATGGTCTCGACCATGGCGTCGTGGACGGCACGGCCGAGCGCGTCGAGCCGCTCGGGGGCGGCTCGCATCGCGTCGATGCGGACGAACGGCATGGTCGTCTCCCTTTCGGATGCGGGGCTATCGGGTGAGCATGCTGAGCGCGCCTTCGACGGCCGTGGCGAACACCTGGGCGTCGCCGGCGGCGCGGGCCAGCACATACCCGCCCTGAAGCGTGGCGACGAGCGCCGTGGCCGTGACCCTGGGGTCGAGCGCGGGGTCCAGCTCCCCTGCGGCGCGGCCCTCTTCGAGCAGCTCGGCGATGCGTCCGGTGAGCCAGGTGAACGTCTCCTCGACCGGCCGCCGCAGCCCGGGGTCGGCCATCACGTCGGGGTCCTGGGTGAGGCGGCCGACGGGACAGCCCTTGAGCGCGTCGCGCTCGCGGCGCAGGTAGGCGGCGACGCGTTCGACGGCGCTGCCCGGCCCGGTGAACGCGGCCTCGGCCCGCTGCCTCAGCTCCGCGGCGCTGCGGTCGATGGCGGCCAGGGCGAGGTCCGGCTTGCCGCTGAAGTGGTGGTACATGCTGCCTTGCCCGGCCCCCGACCGCTGCTGGATCGCCTTGGGGCTGGTGCCGACATAGCCGCGCTCCCACAGCAGCTCGCGGGTGCTCTCGATGAGCCGTTCCCTGGTGTCCATGCTGGACATACTAGTAGGTACAGGACGTGCTGCGCTGGGTGCGTACGACACCGTGAAGCTCCTGCGCCCCCGGGATTGTCGGTGCGGCAGGCCATACTGCGCCGAGCCGGCATGATCACGAAGGAAGGGTGTGGCACATGGCGCAACTGCTGCGAAGGCTCGATGACGAGGTGCACATCGAGTACAACACGTTCGGTCTGGACGGCACCGATCTTCTGTGGAGCTCACCCACCGAGGAGATCCACCACTTCACCGCCGCCGTACGGCTCGAGTCGTGGGACGCCGAGCCGGAGCCCGCGGACGCTTCATGGACGCCGGTCAGCACGCAGACGTTCGTCGCGGAGCGCGGCGTGGTCGCGATCACCTCGATGATGGAGTACAGGGGACACGACTTCCTGATCGGGCCGCCGCACTTCGAGTACGGCGTGCAGATGTACTTACGCGAGCCCCGGCCCGGCGACGGACACGGCACGGGCAAGAGCGACGAGACGTGGATGCTGAGGTTCTGGCCGATCCGGGACGTCTTCGACCCCATCGAGCACGCGGCGCCGGAGCACTATTTCGTGCCCGGAGTCGGGTACCACTCGATCGACATCGAGCCCGAGCGGCTCGTGCCGCCTCCGGCGCGGCGGAAGGTGCCGGTGCCGGTCTCGGCGGTGTCCGACTGGGTGTCGCTGTGCCCGGACCCCGACCTCGACACCTTCGACGGCTGGCTGCGCCGGGAACGCCGCACGGCCGAAGCCGACGGCGTCACCATCTACCAGCGGCTGCGCGCGCACGGGATCGACATCGAGGACGGCGCGGACCTCACGCTGGCCGCGTGCGCCCCGCCGTACTGGCGCGCCGGCCGGTACGAGGATCCGGTGATCGACTGCTACTACGCCGAGCAGGCGAGGCGGGACTCGTTTGCGAACCTGGCCGAGTACGGGCTGCGCGAGCGCGCCGACGCCGATCGCATCGCCAAGGAGTTGTGCCGCCGCGGCACGCCCACGTTCTCGGTGCCCGTCGAACGCCGCAGTGTCGCACCCGGCGACAGCCTCCGTGTGTGGCGGTGGGAGACCGACTACCTCGGCGGCGCGCTGCGGGGCGGCGGGCTGACGGTGGATCGGCAGGTGGTGGCCGAGAATCCGTGGACCAGGCAGATTCTCGTCTCCGGCATCGTGACGATTTTGCGCAGCGACGAAACAAGGCACTGCGGCGGCGGCCCCGACTGGTACGCGGCGCGCAACGCAGAACCGCACGAGGCGGCCAGGGTGCTGTGCGCGGAGGCCACCTGGGAGGAGGACCCCGAGCAGCGCCGGGCCCTGGACGAGCTGGTCAAGGAGAAGCTCGCCGAGCTGCGAGCCGCCCATGGGAGCGGGAAGTGATGATCTGCTCGGCCTCACCCCTCGTGCGGCCTCGCAGCAGGCACGGGCTTTGCCCGCTTGTACCGGCCTCCGCCGCTCGTACGCGTCTTTGTCGCACGTCGGAGGCGGCGATTCGGGGGGTGCGGCCCGCCGTGGAGGGACGGCGGGCTTGGGCACGGTCGCGCCCGGCGGTCACGACGGCCGCCGGGGCGGGTCAGCGGGGGGCGTGGGTGCGGAGCAGGTCGGAGACCGTCGGCGCCTGCATCATGTGGGGGTCGAGCGCCTCGGCGCGGCGGCGGGGGATGCCGCCGGCCAGGGCGGCCTCGGTGAGCGCCTCCTTGACCCACCGGACGTCCACGGGGTGCCCGTCCTCCTGCTTGATGAGCGGCTCTCCAGGGGTCCTGGACGACGACAGCGTACGCAGCAGGGGCCTGGCCACCGGCGGGACCGGGAAGGCCACGAGGTCGCCGCGGCCGTCGGCGACGGTGACGATGGCGGGTTCGCCGGCGGTCACCGCCCGCAGGTCCTGCAGGGTGATCCCGGCCAGCGAGGAGACCGGCGCGCCGGTGGCGTCGAGCAGCGCGACCGCGACGGCCTCGGCGGGCTTGCCTTCGGCGGCCAGCCGGGCGACGCCCTTGCGCAGCAGCCGCCGGTCGCCGGGGGTCAGCGCGGGGATGGGGCCGGGCCGTACGGCGCCCCGCTGCCAGGCGAACGTGTAGAACGCCGACAGCATCGCCCGCTTCCTGGACACGGTGGTCGGCGACAGCGGCCTGCCCGGGGTGCGCACGCCGACGGTCAGCGTGCCGCTGAGCGCGCCGTTGCAGTAGGCGTCGAGGTGGGCGCCGGTGGCCGCGAGCGGGTCGAGGGCGGGCTCGGCGTCCTGGAGCCAGCGCAGGAACGCGGCCAGCACCTGCAGCCTGGCCTGCCGGGTCGCCTTGGAGGGCTTCTCGGTCAGCCAGGCCACGACCGTACGGCGGGTCGGCGCCGCCAGCCCGTCCACGAAGTCGACGTCGGCACCGGCCACCTCACCCCCGTCACCGGGCCTGCGGCGCGGCCGGAGCCCTGGAATCCGGCCGACGCTCCCGGCCCGCGGCTCCGCCGTCCCGGCATCAAGGTCACCTTGTCCGCTCGCCTGCGGCTCGGACGTACGAGGGTCACCGTCTTCCGGCCCGCCTGTCATTCCCGGGTTCCGATCGTCCGGCCCGCCTGCCGCGCGAAGGGCATGGCCCTCCGGCTCACCTGCCGTGCCAGGACTCGCCCCGGCAGGGCCGGAGCGGGGACCGCTCGCCCTGGCGGCCAGGCGGCTGGGGAGCCGGGAAGGGCCGGGCAGCGGGTCCGGCGGGTGCGCGGCGCGTTCGTCGCCCGGCAACGAACCCGGCAGGTGCGGCGCGGCAAGCTCACCGGGCAAGGAGCCGGACCGGTGTGGCGCGGCGAGGTCGCCGGTCAGCGGGTCAGGCCCGTGCAGGGAATGGTCATCGCCGGACGTTAAGGACTGCGCGCCTCCGGAGACGGCGGGGACGGCGGCGTCGTCGTGGGCTTTCGGCATGCTCAGCACTCGACCGCACCCGTCCTCTCCACGACAGCGGCATGGCCGAGCAGCCCCGGCCGCGCGAAGGACGTCACGGAGGAGTCGGTGGCCGTCGCGCGGGCATCGTGAGCGCCCGGGCGGCCTGAGCCAGGCAGTCCAATCATGATCTCGATCTTCTCACGGAGCGGCCCCATCTCCTCCGCGTTCCGCCCCGTTCGTCACCCGGCATGTCCGGCTTCCAGGCGACCGACCCTCCTGAGCCGAAATACATCGACCCTGTCGGTGCTCCACACCCTGTCGCGCAAGGGCCCGATGCGGCTCACCGACCTGACGGCGACCGAGCAGCTCAAGCAGCCCGCGCTGACCAGCCTCGTGGCGAAGCTGGAACGCGAGGGGCTGGTGTCACGCCGTCCCGACCCCCGCGACGGGCGGGCCGTCCTGCTGTCGCTCACGCCCGAGGGCCGGCGGATCGTCGACTCCCGGCGCGCCGACCGCGTCGCGCGGCTGCGCCGCCTGGTGGACCACCTGGACGGCGACGACCGGGCCGCGCTCGCCGACGTGATGCGGGTACTCGGCCGGCTGACCGAGATCGCCGAACGACTGGAGGATCGACCATGAACAGGCCGCCGGAGCCGGTGCCGCTGCACGTGCACTTCATGCGCCGCCCCGGGGCTGGGCCGGATCCGGTGCCGCTGATCTTGAGCCACGGCTGGCCATGGACGTTCTGGCACTGGTCGAAGGTCGTCGACGCGCTGGCGGATCCGGCCGCGTACGGGGGCGACCCGGCGGAGTCGTTCGACGTGATCGTGCCGTCGCTGCCCGGGTTCGGCTTCTCCACGCCGCTCACCGCCCGTCCCGACATGATTTCTGGAAGATCGCCGACGTCTGGCACGAGCTGATGACTGGCGTGCTCGGGCACGAGCGGTATGCGGCGGCGGGCTGCGACGTGGAGCGGGTGTTCAGCAAGGACGACCTGCTCACGCACGCGACCATCTACTGGGCGGGCGAGTCGATCGCCTCGTCTATCCGCACGTACGCCAACAACAACCGCTACCCGTGGACGCCGTCGCACGGCCGATGGCCGGTGGTGGAGGCACCGACGGGCATCACGTTCGTCGGCTACGAGAACCCGCCGGGCGTGACGACCGGCGAGCAGCGCATCCGGCAGTTCCTGGAGAGCGACCGGGCGGCCTGGTACAACCACGCCGGCGTCACCTGCCACGATCGCGGCGGGCACTTCATCCCGTGGGAGATCCCGCAGGAGTGGGTGTCCGACCTGCGCCGCACGTTCCGCGGCCGCCGCTGACACCCCGGCACACGCTCAGACGCCGAGCCGTACCGAGCGGCGCGTGCGTGAGCCCATAACCGGCCGGCCTAGGGCCTCCCGCAGCGTCAGCAGGACAGGACGAAGAGGGTCACCAGGGCGGAGATGAGCAGCACCATGCCCAGCACGGCGGCCACCTCCCAGTTGCCGACCTGCGAGGCGAAGCGCTGCGGGTTGTCCTCGCCGACTCTGGCGTTGAAGGCGCTCAGCCTGCTGGCCAGGCGCGCTTCGGTGTGGCGCAGCTCCAGCTCGATCTCCGCCAGGATGAGCTGCTCGTGGGGCGACAGGCCGTCCACGATGCTCACTCCTTCTCCGCGGCGGCTTCGACGGCGGGAGGAGCCGAGTGGGGGTAGTGCAGGTCGAAGGCGGGCCGCTCCGAGCGGATGCGCGGCAGGCTGGTGAAGTTGTGGCGCGGCGGCGGGCAGCTCGTCGCCCATTCCAGGGAGTTGCCGAAGCCCCACGGGTCGTCCACGGTGACGCGGGGCGCGTGACGGGCGCTCCACCAGACGTTGTAGAGGAACGGCAGCGTGGACAGTCCCAGGATCAGCGCGCCGATGGACGAGATGAGGTGCAGGTCGGTGAAGTGGTCGATGGCGCTGTAGTCGGCGTACCGGCGCGGCATGCCGGCCACGCCCAGCCAGTGCTGCACCAGGAACGTGGTGTGGAAGCCGATGAACAGCATCCAGAAGTGCACCTTGCCGAGCCGTTCGTTCAGCATCTTTCCCGTCATCTTGGGCCACCAGAAGTAGAAGCCCGAGAACATCGCGAACACCACCGTGCCGAAGACCACGTAGTGGAAGTGGGCGACGACGAAGTACGTGTCGGTGATGTGGAAGTCGAGCGGCGGCGAGGCCAGGATCATCCCGGTCAGCCCGCCCAGCAGGAAGGTGACGAGGAAGCCGACCGCGAACAGCATGGGCGTCTGGAAGCTGATGTGGCCGCGCCACATGGTGCCGGTCCAGTTGAAGAACTTCACGCCCGTGGGGATGGCGATGAGGAACGTGGTGAAGGCGAAGAACGGCAGCAGCACCTGGCCGGTGCCGAACATGTGGTGCGCCCACACCGTCATCGACAGTCCCGAGATGGCGATGGTCGCGCCGACCAGGCCGATGTAGCCGAAGACGGGCTTGCGGCTGAAGACCGGGATGACCTCGGTGATGATGCCGAAGAACGGCAGCGCGATGATGTAGACCTCGGGATGCCCGAAGAACCAGAACAGGTGCTGCCAGAGCATGGCCCCGGCGTTGGTGGGGTCGTAGACGTGGGTGCCGAGCTTGCGGTCGGCCTCCAGCGCGAGCAGCGCGGCGGCCAGCACCGGGAACGCCATCAGCACGAGCATGCTGGTGAGCAGCGTATTCCAGGTGAAGATCGGCATCCGGAACATCGTCATGCCGGGGGCGCGCATGGTGATGATCGTGGTGATGAAGTTGACCGAGCCGAGGATGGTGCCGAGTCCTGACAGCGCCAGGCCCATGATCCACAGATCGCCGCCTATGGTGGGGCTGAACGTGGAGTGCGAGAGCGGGGTGTAGGCGAACCACCCGAAGTCGGCGGCGCCGCCGGCGCTGAAGAACCCGCTGACGGCGATGAGGCCGCCGAACAGGAAGAGCCAGAAGCTGACCGCGTTGAGCCGGGGAAGGCCACGTCGGGGGCGCCGATCTGGAGCGGCATGATCACGTTCGCGAACCCGGCGAACAGCGGGGTCGCGAAGAACAGCATCATGATCGTGCCGTGCATGGTGAACAGCTGGTTGTACGCCTCGGGGCTGACCAGGTCCAGGCCGGGCTGTGCCAGCTCGCCCCGGATGACCAGGGCCATGATCCCGGCCAGCAGGAAGAACAGGAACGAGGCGATCAGGTACATGTAGCCGATGATCTTGTGGTCCGTGCTCGAGAGCCAGGCCACGATGAGCCGCCCCTTGCCTTTGGCCTCGACCGGCGACAGGGCGGACGTCAACGGTTCGTCAGTACGCGGTTCCTCAATGGTCACCGAAGCCCCCCATTTTGCCCCCACATGCCTGCGCTGCCCTGTTTTCGCAGGTCAGCGCCGTACGACGGGCTTACCCTCTCCGTCCGGACCTATGCTCAGCGCACCCCGCGGCGCCCGTGACCCACCTGTGTCCACCGAGCACCACCAGGCAACAGCCGCACAGCCGACCTCCGACAGCCTCCCTGAGTCGAACACCGCCCACACCACCTCACACACACCACCAGCTCACAGCCGAGAAATCGACCTCCGATAGCCTCCTGAATCGACCACTTGGGGAGGTATTGGGTGTCGGGGGTTGTCGCGGCGTTCGCCGCTCTGGTGTCGGTCGCCGTACTCGGCTACGTCATCGGGGCCACCGGACTGCTCCGGGCGAGCGACGAGCTGACGCTGTCGCGGCTGGCGTTCTTCGTGGCGACCCCGGCGCTGATGTTCGCCACCGTCTCCAAGGCCGATCTGGCGGCGCTGCTGTCGCCGGTGCTGCTCACCGAGGTCATCGCGGTGGCGTTCACGCAGCTGGTCTTCGTGCTGGTGGCCAGGCTGGTGTTCCGTCGCGACACCCGGCAGGCCACGATCGGCGCCCTGGCCTCCTCGTACGTCAACGCCGGAAACCTGGGCGTGCCGATCTCCCTGTACGTGCTGGGCGACGCCGCCCTGATCGCCCCCATCCTGCTCTTCCAGCTTCTGGTGCTGACCCCGGTGTCGTTCCTGATCCTGGACAAGGGCGCCCGCTCCCCGCGCGCCGCCCTGCTGCTGCCGTTCAGGAACCCGCTCACGGTCGCCTCGCTGCTCGGCCTGGCGCTCGCGGTGAGCGGCGTCTCGCTGCCGGTCGCGGTCATGCGCCCGATCGACCTGCTGGGCGGCGCGGCCGTGCCGGTGGCGCTGCTGGCGTACGGCCTCAGCCTGTACGGCTCCCGCCGCCAGGCGCCCGCCCCCGAGGAGGACGGCGTGGGCAAGGACATCGCGCTGGCCGTGGCGCTCAAGGCCGTCGCCCAGCCGACGGTGGCGTACCTGACCGCGCGTTTCGCCCTCCACCTCGACGGCCTGCACCTGCTCGCGGCCACCCTCTTCGCCGCGCTGCCCACGGCCCAGAACATCTACGTGTACGCCGTCACGTACGACACCGCCCGGCGGCTGGCGCGCGGCACCATCTTGGTGACGACCGGCCTGTCCATCCCGATCATGACCGCCATCGGCGCCGTACTGGGTTGACCGCCACCGCGCCTGTACGAGTTGTGCAGAGCCGGTCGCACCGCGTACGGACTTCCGGCGGCGCTTCGCCGACGAGGTGGCCGCCGCCCGCAAGGTCAGCGGCGCCTTCACCGCCCCGCTCATCGACGCCGACACCGACGCCGACCTGCCGTGGCTGGCCACCCGCCTACGTACCGGCCCCTCCCTGCACCAGGCCATCGCCGGCCGAGGCCCGCTCCCCCTGGAGTCCGTGGCCGTACTCGGGGCCGCTCTGGCCGAGGGGCCGGCCGCCGTGCACATGAGCGGGATCGTGCACCGCGACCTCAAACCCGCCAACGTACTCTTGGCCGAGGACGGGCCCCGGCTGATCGGCTTCGGCATCGCCCGAGCCCTCGACGGCACCTCCACCACCCACACCTCCACCGTCCTCAGCACGGCGGCGTTCATGTCCCCGGAACAGGCCCGCGCGCAGAAGGCCGGTCCGGCGGCGGACGTGTTCTCGCTCGGCTGCGTGCTGGGCTTGCCACTCTCCCACTGCTCACCTCAACCGGCGCCGGTCACCGGGGCGGAGGCGACGGATCGTATGGCGTCCCCCGAGTGGTCCCGCCGCATGACGGAGCGACGGGAGTTCGGCACGCAGTACCGCCGCCTGGTGCGGGGCCGTGCGGCCCCTCGGGCCTGCCAGCGGCGTCAAGCGGGCCGCTAGGCGGGCTGCGCGTTCCCGCAGGGCGGGCGTGTCCTGAGTGAGGATCGGAGCCAGCGCTTCCCGCACGACGCCGGCGCGGGTCGCGTCGCGCAGCACCGCCTCGCCCGCCCACTCCAGCGCCGCACGCAGCAGCCTCTTCTCCGGCCGGGACGTCAGCGCCGTCAATGCCTGACCGAACAGCCTCTCGTCCAGCCGCCCCGCCTCCTCAAGACGCCAAAGCTGCGACACTGCCATGTCCGCGACCGCGACCGGGCCGGTGGGCAGCAGGCGTACGTAGTCGGCGGCGTGCGCGGCCGACTCATCGATGGTGAGGTTGAGGCGATCATGCAGGCCCACGAGCTGGGCCGGTGTCAGGCACCCGGCGCGTGGGGCGGCGCCCTCGTCCCGTATGGGCCGCTGCTCGAACTGGCCCGGGTGATGGGCGGAGCGGGTCAGGCGGCCGAGGAGGGCCTCGATGACGTTCGCCCGGTCGAGCAGCCCGTCTTCGACGAGCCGTACCACCGTACCGACCAGTGGCCACAGTTCGGCGTGCGGAAGGCCGTCGATGTCGAGCAGGCGCGGCGCGTACGCGGCGAGCAGCGGATCGTCCACCGGCGTGCCGGACCACGCTGATCGCCGTGCTCGCAGTGACCGCAGCCAGCCCACGACGAACGCTCTGTCCTCGGGTGGTGCGATGCCCGTCTCGCGCACCAGCGCGGCTGCCACGTCCCAGTGCCGCAGTTCCGGCAACCTCAGCCGGGACGCGATGTGGCGTGCCGCCTCGGCCCGCCACTCCAGCGGCCTGCTCCGCAACAGCCGAAGGAGACGCCGACTCTCCACGCCCTCGCTCCCCGAGCTACCGCCCTCCGCGCGCCCTCTTTCCGCGCTGCCGCCCTTCGCACGCTCGCCCTCCGCGCTCCCGCGATGCGAGCCGCAGCCCTCCGCGCGTCTACTTCCCACGCTGCTTTCCGTGGGCCCGCTTCCCCCGCTGCCGCCCTCCTTGCACTCGGCCTCCGCGTGCTCGGCCTTCCCGCGGCGTCCTGCGCTTTCGCTCTCCGCTCCCCTGCCCTCGCGTCGCGCCGCGTTCCCTCCTCCGATGCCGTGCTGCTCGCGCGTCCCACCTCCTCCTCTCGCGCTTTCGCCAGGGGCGCTGTGTTCCCGGAGCTCTGGGCGGAAGAGCCAGGCCGCGACCTGCGACGGGTCGCTCAGGCAGCCCACCCCGGCCAGCAGCAACGGCCCAGCCTGCCGTCCCAGGCCGGGCGTGCGGGCGACGTAGCCGGGCAGTTCGGCCGCGATCGCGGCGCGTGCGGCCGGGTCCAGCGTGCTGACGTATCGCTCGGTGCCGGGCACGTCACCCGCTCGGGCGAGCGTGAGCAGCTTCGCCCACGCTTCCGCGACCCCCGGCCGCCGTGCCGGCATCACCGCATCCACCATGGCCAGGACCATAGCGAGCGCCCACGACAATTCCAGATCTCGAACGTGATCACGAAAACGTGATATGATCATTTTGTCATGAAGACTCATGACAACTCCGGCCCTGCCGATGCCGCCGCCCGCTTCGTCGAGGCCATGAATTCCGGCGGCTCCCTCGATCACGTTTACGAAGACGGCGCCGTACTCATCCCGGTGCCCGGCCACCCCGTCACCGGTCCCGCCCTCGCCGCCGCCAACCGCCACTTGCAGAGCTTCGGGGTGCCGATGGAGGCGGTCCCGCGTCAGGTGTACGTCGCCGGGGACATCGCCCTGCTCATCGTCGACTGGTCGATGCGCGGCACCGCCCGCGACGGCACCAAGATCGATATGAGCGGCACCGCGACCGACGTCCTCAGGCGCGGCGCGGACGGGCAGTGGCGGTACGTCATCGACAACCCGCACGGCACCGCCACGTTCCCGAGCTGACGACCACTGCTGCCGAGACAGCCGGCGCCGCCCGGACCCCGCGCCGGCCACGCCCTGCACCGCCAGCTCAACCGCCGCCGCCAATTCAACCAGGTGCGAGTCTGTGGGGGCGAGGTCCACGATGCTCGTTCCGCCTCGGGTGCCGAGAAGGGGATGCGGGCCAAGCCAGCGCGGGGCAGGCCGGCGCAGAGCCGGCGCGTGCCGTTCCGCGAGGGCGAGGGCGAGGGCGGCGCGGCTGGGGCGGCGCATGGCCCACAGCGTGGCCGCGCAGGCGACCGAGGAGGGGCGCGGGGCTGGGAGCAGTGCGGAGTCCAGACCGGCGCGGCTGCGCATGCGGCCGTGCGGCGACCGCACGGGCGGACCGACGGCGACCGCGCACGACGTTGAGAGGTGACCGCGCAGGACGTCAGAAAGTGATCGCACCGGCAGGCTGAAGAGCGGTCCGAGGAGGCCGCAGGGCGGTCAGGGGGTTGCGGGGGTTACGTCTAGGACGGCTTTGCCGGCGACTCGGCGCTCCAGCAGGTCACGGGCGGCGGTCGCCACGTCCTCCCAAGGGCCGCGGCGGCTCACCTCCGCCTTCAACCGTCCGGTCGCGAGAAACCGGAGCAGCGTGGCCAGGTCAGGGCCGACCTTGTGGACGTCGCCGAACGTGCTCATCGTCTTCGCAGGCCCGATCGAGAACAGCGAGTACGGCTTGAAAACGGCGGGTTCGTCCGATGCCCAGCCGATGTTCTGGACGTTCCCACCGGGCGCGAGAAGTTCCCAGGCGGCGGCGAGCTGGGGGCCGCCGACGGTGTCGAGGATGAGGTCCACCGGCTGGTCGATCCCCTCCAGCCCGATCACGACCTCGTCGGCGCCCAGCTCGGCCAGGCCCTCGGCGCGGGCGGGTGAGCCGACCGAGGCGATGACGTGGGCGCCGCCCAGGGCGGCGAGCTGGACCGCGTACCGGCCTACTCCTCCGGCCGCGCCGGTGATCAGTACGCGGTGGCCGAGTATCGGGCGGGCGCGGAGGGTGCGCAGCGCGGTGACGCCGGCGATCGGCAGGGCGGCGGCGTCGGCCGGATCGACGCCGTCGGGGATTTCGGCGACCGCCGTGGTGTCCACGGCCATCCGCTCGGCCCACGCGCCTTCCCCGAAGGCCACGACGGGGGCGCCGACGGCGGGTCCCGTCCCGTCGGCGGCGGCTCGTACGACAACGCCGGCGGCGTCGTGGCCGTGCACGGTCCCGGGCGGACGGCGGGCGGCGAACGCGACCTCGCCGCGGTTCAGCGAGATGTGCCGGACGTCGAGCAGGAGCTGGTTGGGGGCGGGTTCGGGTTCGGGGGCGGTGCCGAGGCGGATGGCGGATGGGACGTCGGGGTCGATGAGGAGTGCGCGCACGGGTCGAGGCTCCTATGGGTGTCGGGGGTGATGCGAAACGTTCGCATCGCTCATTCGGACCGCTGGTCCGGTTTTCCCGAACGGTAGCATATGCGGACCGGCAGTCCGTATCGTGTGAACCCGGTGCCCGGCCCGGCCGGCAGACGAGAGCGCGACGCCATGCGCAGAGGGGAACCCCATGACCCGTACAGAACGTGCCGACGCCGCTCGTAACCGCCGCGCGGTGCTCGACGCCACCGAACGGCTGCTCGCCGAAGGCGGCGGCGACCACGTGTCGCTCGATCGGGTCGCGGCGCTGGCCGGGGTGGGCAAGGGCACGGTGTTCCGGCGGTTCGGCAGCCGCGCGGGATTGCTGCAGGCGCTGCTGGAGGAGCGTTCACGTGAGCTGAAAGAGGCCATCATGACCGGGCCGCCGCCGCTCGGCCCGGGGGTGCCGGCCAGGGAACGGCTGACGGCGTTCCTCGATGCGCTGGGCGCGATCGCCGAGGGCAACGCCGTGCTGCTGTCGGCGCACGAGCAGGCGTGCGCCGAGGACAAGTACGCCGACCCGAGCTACCGCTTCTGGCACCGGCACCTCAGCGAGCTGCTGGCCGAGGCACGCCCGGGGCTGGACACCGAGTTCGCGGCCCACGCGGTGCTCGCGGTCTTCGACGGCGACCTGATCCGCCACGTGACGCCGCCGGGCGATCCGCGCTACTTCACGCGTTCCGTCCAGCGAATGGTGGCCGTGCTCCTCGGCGACCAGGAGGACGTCAGGACGTGATGAGCGTCAGCCCCAGGGCGGACAGCGCCTCGGCGACCGGCTGGAAGAACGTGGTGCCGCCGGACGCGCAGTTGCCCGAGCCGCCCACGGTGATGCCCTGGGCCTGGTCGCCCGAGACGAACGGCGCTCCCGACATGCCGGGCTCGGAGCAGACGTTCGTGCGCACCAGGCCGGTGATCACGCCTTCGGGGAAGTTCACGGTGACGTTGCGCTGCTGAATGATGCCGCAGTGCCAGCCGGCGCCGGGAGCGGCCCGGCAGACGGACGCGCCGACGGGCGCGGGGGTGGCGCCGCGGATGAGCTGCTCGGTGCCGCCGGCGGCGACCGCGCCGCGCGCGGTCCAGCCGGGGTAGAGGGTGACCCAGGCGTAGTCGTAGCCGGAGCCGGAGGAGTAGGCGAAGACGCCGATCGGGGTGCCGTCGGTGGTCGTGGCGATGTCGCCGGGCTGGCCGCAGTGGCCGGCGGCGAGGAAGCCGTCGGTGGTGCCCTGCCGTGCGGTGAAGCCGACGATGCAGCGTCCCTTGCCCTCGACCATGAAGCCGTCGCCGCCGCGGATGCCGGCGTAGGGGACGGGCCTGGCGGCCGACGGCTTGACGCGTACGGCGGAGGCGTCCACTCCTGCGGCCTCGACGAAGGCGGCCGCCTCGGCCGGGTCGGCGGCCAGGATCACGACGTCGTTGGCGGCCACGTCCACGTACCAGGCGTGCACGTCGGGACCGGCCGCGCGGGCGGCGGCGTCCAGGCGGGCCTTGGCGGCGTCGAGCGCGGCCAGCGGGCGGGTGACGACGTCGGCGCGGGCGCCGGCCTTCGCGATGGCCGGAACGCGGGCGGCGTCCGTGGTGGCGGCGACGAGCGTCCCGTCATCGGCCAGCCAGGTGCCCGCGAAGGCGTCTCCTAGCTCTCGCCGTAACTCCGTCTCCGCAGCACTGGCGCGCTCCTCGGCGGCGAGCCGGGCGGCGGCCTGTCCGGAGGCGAGCCCGAGGTCCCGCTCCATCGCCGCCGCCACATCGGCGTCGGGGCCGGGTGCGAAGGCCGACACCGAAGGGCCGGTGATGAGGGCGAGTCCGAGGGTGAGCGCCGTGGCGGCAAGGCGGTACGCGTTCATGCGGGTTGGGCCTCCTGGCAGCAACCGTAGATCGTGAAGCCCGCCGCCCGCCTCATATCACTTTGCACCTATCACGGCGTTATGGCCGACCCGCCGACGATGCCGCGCAGGACCAGGTCGATTCCGCTCAGGAACCGCTCGCGGTCGTCGTGCGCGCGCACCTGGCCGGCGATGGCCTTCATGAACGGGTACTCGCCGGGGTCGAGGTCACGGTGAACCGGTCGCGGGCCGGCACGCCCAGCGCCTGGGCGGCCGAAGCTCTCGAAGACCCGCGGCGTCACCGGCCCCCAGGGCTTGCGGGTGATCCGCACGGCGAGCTGGGCGGCGAGCCAGGGACGCCGGCGACCGCTCCTTCCACCAGGACACCGCGCTCCGTCGGGACATCGCACTCGAACGCGAAGCCGCACCCTCCTAAACGGGACAACTCTCCCGTTAGCGTGCTACAGTGCTTAACGGTAAATCCGTTCCGTTTAGGAGGGCATTGTGGAATACAGGCGGCTTGGCGGGCTCGACGTGCCCGTGCTGAGCTTCGGCGCCGGCACGTTCGGCGGCAGGGGCGAGCTGTTCGGCGCTTGGGGCAACACCGATGTGGCCGAGGCCAGGCGGCTGGTGGACGTGGCGCTGGACGCGGGGATGACCATGTTCGACACGGCGGACGTCTACTCCGACGGCGCCTCGGAAGAGGTGCTCGGCCAGGCCGTCAAGGGGCGGCGCGACAAGGTGCTCATCTCCACCAAGGCCGGCCTGCCCATGCACGACGGGCCGAACGGCGCGGGCACCTCGCGCTCCCGGCTGATCAAGGCCGTGGACGACGCGCTGCGCCGCCTCGGCACCGACTACATCGACCTGTTCCAGCTCCACGCCTTCGACGCGGCCACCCCGGTCGAGGAGGTGCTGCACACGCTCGGCGACCTGGTCACGGCGGGCAAGCTCCGGTACGTCGGCGCGTCCAACTTCTCCGGCTGGCAGCTCATGAAGTCGCTGGCGCACGCCGACCGGCACGGCCGCCCCCGGTACGTGGCCCACCAGGTCTACTACTCGCTGGTCGGCCGCGACTACGAGTGGGAGCTGATGCCGCTCGCCCTCGACCAGGGCGTCGGCGCACTGGTGTGGAGTCCGCTCGGCTGGGGACGGCTGACCGGCAAGATCAGGCGGGGCAGCCCGATCCCGGAGGGCAGCAGGCTGCACAAGACCGCCGTGTACGGCCCCGCCGTGGACGACGAGCTGCTCTACCGGGTCGTGGACGTGCTGGACGAGCTCGCCGCCGAGACCGGCAGGAGCGTGCCGCAGATCGCGCTCAACTGGCTGCTGACCCGGCCCACCGTGTCCTCGGTGATCGTGGGCGCGCGCAATGAGGAGCAGTTGCGCGAGAACCTCGGGGCCGTCGGCTGGCGGCTGACCCCCGAGCAGGTCAGCAGGCTGGACAAGGCGAGCGAGGTCACCGCGCCTTACCCGTACCACCCGTATCGGAACCAGGAGGGGTTCGCGCGGGTGAACCCGCCGATCGAGCGGCTCATCGCGGCCGGGCTCGCGGGGTGAGGCTCACTCCCATACGAGCCGCGCCCGATCGACCTTGCCCGTCTGGTTGCGCGGCACCTCCCGTACGAACACCACGTCGCGGGGCACCTTGAACCCGGCCAGCTCCTCCTTGACGGCCTGGCGCAGCTCGTCGGCCGACAGCTCGACACCGTCCTCGGGGACGACGTACGCGGCGAGCCGCTGCCCGAACTCCTCGTCGGGCACGCCCAGCACGGTGACGTCGGCCACGCCCGGCCTGGCCGCGAGGAAGTCCTCGACCTCCTGCGGGAACACGTTCTCGCCGCCGGAGACGATCATGTCGTCGTCGCGGCCGTCGATGAACAGCCGCCCGTGCTCGTCGCGGTGGCCGAGGTCGCCGGTGGGCAGCGGCCCGCCGGGGCCGAACGTCAGCCCGCCCGCCACGACCACCCGGCCCACCTCCCCGGGCGGCAGCTCCTCGCCCGAGGCGTCCTCGATGCGGACGGTGGCGCCGCGCGGCGGGCGGCCGACGGTGCCGGGGGCGTCGCGCAGGTCGGCGGGGGTGGCCAGGGCGGCCCAGCCGGCCTCGGTGGAGCCGTACAGGTCGTGGAGCACGTTCCCGTACGTGTCCATGAAGCGGGTGGCGAGGTCGGCGGGCAGCGCGGAGCCGCCGGAGACGACGACGCGCAGGCGGGGCAGCGGCCTGGGCGGCAGCTCCAGCAGCCGCCGCAGCATGACCGGCACCGCGATCAGCGCGCCCGCCCCGGTGCGGTCGAGATCGTCGAGCACGGCGGCGGCGTCGAAGCGGCGGCGCAGCACGACGGGGCAGCCGAGGACGAGCGCGGCGGCGTACCAGAGCAGGCCGAGCCCGTGGAACAGCGGCGGCGCGATCAGCATCGGCTCGCCACTGCGCAGTGGCACGGTGGCCAGCATCGACACGAACGGCTCGGCCAGCGCCGCCATCGACAGCCGGCGCGGTGCCCCCTTGGGGGTGCCGGTCGTGCCGGAGGTGAGCAGCACCAGCCGCCCCGGCCGCTTCGGGTACGGCGGCTCATCCCCCGGCGCGGAGCCGGCGAGGTCGTCGAGGTCGCTCACGCGCGGCCCGTCGAACTCGACCTCCCACAGGCCGGGCGCGGCGACGAGCAGGTGCACGCCCTCGCGCCGCAGCACCTCGCGCAGGCGCGGCCCGGCCAGGCCGGTGTTGAGCAGCAGCAGGTCGGCGCCGAGCCGCGACACCGCGCCCGCGGCGGCGGGAAATCCCCGGTCGTTCGGCCACATGACGGCGACCGTCGTGCCGGGCCCGACGCCGAAGCGCCGGTGCAGCCCGGCCGCCAGCGCGGCGGCGCGCGCGTCCAGCTCGGCGAAGGTGACCTCGCCTTCCTCGTCGATGACGGCCGGGCGGTCCGGCCAGCGCGCCGCGGCGACGGCCAGGCCGGTCGCGGGGGTGAGGTGGAAGTGCCGGTACGCCTCCACGACGCGGGCGAGCGCGGCCGGATGGACCGGGCCGAGCAGCCCGTTGCGGGTGAGCGTGGCGACGGCCTCCACTCCGAAGCCGCCCAGGTCGATCAGCCGTCCGAGCACCGGCGCCCCCTCACCTTTCCGGTACGAGCCAGGAGGAGGTACGCGTACCCGCTGAAGCCCGGACGCAACCTCCGGTCAGCCGGACGCGCCACCAGTCGCGGAACATCCACGCGTCGAACTCCGTGATCTGCGACGCGCTGCTGGCCTTCATGAGGAAGCAGCAGACGCCGCTCGGCGTCCAGTCGTAGAAGTCGTCCAGGCCGAACGAGTGGCCGATCTCGTGCAGCAGGATGTGCATGTTGTCGGCGTCGAGGTTCGACATGTAGTACTCGCTGCCGACGCGCTGCCCCCAGTCGCCGCCGGCGCCGCCGCCACCGGCCAGGTGGTCGGCGGCGGCCAGCTCGGCGGCCCGCGTCTCGGGACGGCCGAGGTCGCGAGCGTCTACACCCGCATCGGCTACCGCACGGCGGGCGAGATGCCGCACATCTCGCTGCGCTGACCGGCTTCAGGCGCTCGTGACGTAGCGCTGGATCACCGGTCCGATGTCGCGTACGAGGTCGTCCACCTCGGCCTCCACCATCGGCGGCAGGCGCAGGATGTAGCGGGTCAGTGCCAGGCCGAGCATCTGGGTGCTGACCAGCCCGGCCCGGTACGCCGCGTCGTCCGCCCCCGTCACCCGGCCGATGAAGGCGGCGATCTGCGTCTCGAAGACCTCGCGCATGCGCTCGGCGGCCATGGGGTTGGTGCTGGCCGAGCGCAGCAGCAGGATCAGCACGTCGTCGGAGAGGTCGCCCTCCCAGCGGGCCAGGAAGTGGCGTACGAGCAGCTCGCCGAGCCGTTCGACGGGCGGATCGTCGACGGCGGCGAGCTTGAGGTCGACGTCCACGGCCGCGCTGAACAGCCCGGCCTTGCTGCCGTAGTAGCGCATGACCATCGAGGGGTCGACGCCGACCATCGAGGCCACCGCCCGGATCGTCATCGCCTCGTAGCCACGCTCGATGAGCAGCTTCCTGGCGGCGGCGAGTATCGAACTCCTGGTCGCCGCCGATCTCTCCGTGAACGCCATGACAACAAGTGTAGGCCAACGCTTGTATGACATGTCCCGGAGGCCGGGGGCCGGTCCCGAGAGCGAACCGTACAGCGGAGATCGACGCGGAGGGAACGCATGGGCAGAAGGACGCGCGCAGGATTGATCGTCGTGACGCTCGCCGCCCTGGTCACGGTGCCGGCACTCCTGCTGACCGGCCCTTCCGGCCAGGGCAGGCGGCAGGAGACGCCACAGGCGGGCACCGCTCCTCCCACCGCCGCCACCCCTCCCAGCACTCCTGCTGCTCCCGGGACGACGACGACCGCGTCATCTGAGACCGACCCCACACTCGATCCCTGTTACATGCTGAGCCTGTCGGTGTCCGGCCGGATTTTCGCCGAGGTGAAGGCCGTCAGCGGCAAGAAGAAGGACTCCGCGTTACGGGCCGAGGCCGCCAGGACCTACCGGAGGTTCGCCGATCAGCTCCTCCTTGACGCGGCCCAGGCCCCCGGGCGACTACAGCCGACATTGATCAAGTGCGCCTCCGCCAGCACCGCGGTCGCGCGATACGTCACCGAGCACAAGCCCCGGCCCGGCATCGTCATCGACTACGGACCCGCCCGCAAACGCTGGCTTGCGGCGCAGAAGACGGCCGAGAAGTTCTGCGGGCATGAGCTTCCCGGCGGCCCGGACGCCAAGTGACGCCCATCAGGGGCGGAAGGCGGCGGCGTGGCGGGCGGCCCAGCCGGCGAAGGTGCGCGCCGGGCGGCCCAGGACCACGGCCACGTCGGGGCTGACCTGCTGCTCGGCCGCCGTCGGCGCGCCGAGGACGTCCAGCGTGGCCTCGACGACCTCGGCCGGCATGAACCTGGACATCTCCGTACGGGCCTCCTCCCGGCTCTGCTCGGTGAAGCGCACCTCGGCGCCGAGCGCCCGCCCGATGGCCGCGGCCCGCTGGCGTGGGGTGATCGGCTCGGGCCCGGTGAGCACGTACGTGCGGCCCGCGTGCCCGTCCTGCCGCAGCACCGTGGCCGCGACCTCGGCGATGTCGGCCGGGTCGATGAACGGCAGCGCGACGTCGGCGAACGGCGCGGCGGCGGCCTGCCGGGCGCGCACGGATCCGGCCCAGGCCAGCGTGTTGGTGTAGAAGCCGCTGGGACGCAGGATCGTCCACTCCAGCCCTGAGGCGCGGACGGCGTCCTCGAAGGCGGCCGGGTGCGCGTACTGGCCGGGCCTGGTGCCCGCGCCCTGCGAGGAGAGCAGGACGACGCGCCGGATCCCCGCCTCCTTTGCCGTCTTCATGACGGCCTCCGGCTCCTGCCCGGCGACCAGCAGCAACAGCGCGCTCGCTCCGGCGAAGGCGGCCTCGAGGCTCGCCGGGTCACCCAGGTCGGCCGCGACGTGACGGACGCCCGCCGGCTGCGGTGCGGGGTTGCGCGAGACGGCCGTGACCTGCTCTCCTGCGGCGGCGAGCAGGCGGACGACCTCTGCGCCGACGTTCCCCGTGGCTCCCGTGATGACGAACATGGACGTGCTCCTCAGTTCTTAGTTAGTTGACTGACTTAGAGCTGCGACCATAGCGGGCCCGAGGCGCGGTTGTCTATAGTTAGTCAGGTGACTGACTCAAAGCGGCCGGGAAAGCGGGAGCGGCTGGCGAGCGCCGCCGCCCAGGTGCTGCACGAGCGAGGGGTCGAGAAGACGACTCTGGCGGACATCGCGCGCGCCGCCGACGTGCCCGTGGGCAACGTCTACTACTACTTCAAGACGAAGGACCAGCTCATCCAGGCCGCGATCGACGAGCACGACCGCGAGCTCGACACCGTCATCGCCGAACTCGACCGGCTCGGCACCCCGCAGGAGCGGCTCAAGGGGCTGGTACGCGGCTGGATGAGCCGGCCGAGGTCACCGCCCGCTACGGCTGCCCCACCGGCACCCTCGCATCCGAGCTGGACAAGCGCGACGACGGGCTGGACAAGGCGATCGCCGGGGTGATGCGGCGGGTGCTCGACTGGGTGGAGGCGCAGTTCGCCGCCATGGGGCGGGGGACGCGCGGGAGCTGGCCGTCGGGCTGTTCGCCTCGTACCAGGGCGTCTCGCTGCTCACCAACACCTTCCGGGAGCCCGAGCTGATGACCGTGGAAGGCCGCCGCTTGGAGCGCTGGATCGACTCCCTGACCTGACCTGGGTCGGAAGCGCCGTTGGCGGCCTCCCCTGACCTGCCCCGGCTCGGGCAGACCCCTGCACGGCGACGAGGGCCTGCCCAGGAGCCGGGTCAGGCGAGGCCCGGGTGGCGGGTCACACGGGGCCCGGGTAGGCGGGGGTCAGGCGAGGACCGGGTAGTTGGCGCGCAGCACGCCGTGCGGGTCCCTGGCGCGCTTGATCGCGCGCAGCCGCTCCAGCACGGGCGCGGGGAAGGCGGCCGAGGCGCGCTCCCCGTACCCGAGCAGCGTGTACGGCTTGCGCCCGCTCGCCCGCTCCCCCAGCTGACCGGCGAACCACCGCAGCCGCTCCCCCGCCGCCTCGGCCAGCTCGGGTGTGAAGGCGGGCCCGAGCAGGTACAGCAGGTACGGCTCCGCCACCGGGCCGCTCGGCCCGGCGTTCGGCCAGGAGGCGGCCAGCGCGCCGCCGAGGTGCCGCACCTGCGCGACGGCCAGCGGCGCGAGCGGCGCGTCCAGCACCAGATCGGCGACCTCGTCGTCCAGCCCGGTCAGCAGCTCCGAACGGGACCTGCCGGGGGTGGGATCGACGGGCTCGGCGGTGATCGAGCCGAGGTCGGCCACCGCGAGCGGCCCACGGGTGTCGCGGAGCACGTCATCGATCTTGCCGAGCCGGTCGAGCAGCGCGCGCCCCTTCTGCTCCTCGCCGAGGAACGCGGCGTCGATCGTCACCATGGGCGGCAGGTTGGGCAGGTTCACCCGGCCGAACCACAGCGCCAGCTCGTCCGGCGCCTCCGCGGTGAGCTCGCGGTAGGCGTCGAACACCTCGCGCGCCCGGTGCGCCGGCCACGCCACCCGGCCTCCGTACAGGGCCGGGGCGGGGAACAGCTCGAACTCGACGGCCGTGACCACCGCGAAGTCGCCACCGCCGCCGCGCAGCGCCCAGAACAGCTCCGGGTCCGACTCGGCCGTCACCGTGGCGGGCTCACCGTCGGCGCGTACGACGTCAAAGGCCCGTACGGCGTCGGCCGCGAACCCGTACCGCCGCCCGAACCAGCTCAGCCCGCCGCCCAGCGTGTACCCCGCCACGCTCACGACCGGGCTGCTGCCCGCGAGGCCCGTCAGCCCGTGCCAGGCCCGCCTCGGCCAGCACCTCGCCCCACTTCACGCCCGCGCCCACCCGGGCGACCCGCTCATCGGGGCGCACCTCGACGCCGCCCAGGCGGGTCGTGCGCAGCAGGATCACCCCCTCGGTGTCGCCCGTCGCGCCGTGCCCGCCCGCCTGGGCGGCGACCGCGATCCCCGACTCGGCGGCGTACCTGACCACCGCCGCCACCTCTTGCGCGTCGCCGGGCTCGACGACGGCGGCGACGGGCTGGCGGACCGACGCGTTCCACGGCCTGGCCGCCTCCTCGAACCCGACGTCGCCCGGCAGCAGCACCCTGCCGCCCGGCACGGCCGCGCGCAGCTTCGCGTTCGTCATATGTCCTCTGCTCCTTTGGATCGTTCCGACGGCCCCGGAGAATCGATTCGGGGTCACCGGCTATGACGAAATCGGCGGGGAGAGTGTGACCCGCGGCTTCGTCACCCTGCCGCTCCAGCGCACATCCTGTGCGGTTCCTCCCCGAGTCCCGCACGCACGCACCTTCACCTCACTCCCCAGGGCCGTGCGTCAGGGGGTGGCGCGCAACCAGGCGGCGTGCGGGCCTTGGGCTCCGGCGGCGAGCCAGGCGGCTGCGGCTGCGGTGTCGCCGGCGATCGTGACCGGGGTGGTCCATCGCTTCTCGCACAGCCGCCGGACGTGCTCGCGTACCGGGCCTTCGGCGGTCAGGACGCCGCCGGCCAGCACGATCGGCGACGTCTCCCCGGGCGCGCGCACCTGAGCCAGCGTGGCGAGCAGCCGTTCGGCGGCGGACTCGACGATCGCGACGGCGGCCGGATCGCCCGCCTGGGCGGCCTTGCCGACCAGCGGCGCCAGCGGGGCGAGCGTCGCCACGGGCGCGGCCTGCGCCCGGATGATGAGGAGATCGGCGATGCGCGCCGTCGGCTCCGCCCCGGGCCCGGCCACCGCCTCGGCCACCAGCCGCACCAGCTCACCCGCGTGACCGGCATCGGCAGGACGGTCCGAGCGGCCATCCACCGTCCGCTCGCCGGTCGCGTTTCCGGCGGCCGAACCACGCGAGCGGCCGTCCACCGTGTGCTCGCCGGTCGGATCCGCGGCGGCGGAAGCGGGCGAGCGGCCGGTTTCCGTGCGCTGCTCGCCCGCCGTGCCGGTGGTGGGCGGATGAGTCGAGCTGCCGCCTGAGATGCCGGGCTCAGGCCGGACTGCCGGAGTGGCGGTGAGGTGGCGGATGGTGTGGCGGGCGGCGGCGCGGCCGAGCCAGAAGCCCGAGCCCTCGTCGCCCAGCAGCCAGCCGTGACCGTCGGCGACGTGGGTGACGCGCCTGTCTTCGACGCGCAGGGCGACCGCGCCCGTCCCCGACAGCAGTACGTGCCCGGACGGCTGCGGGGTGCCCGCGACGAAGGCGAGCAAAGGGTCTTCGAGGCCGCGTACCGGGAAGCGCAGCCCGCAGCCGGCCCAGGCGCGGGTGAAGGCGGCGTGCACGGCGGAGTCCTGGAGGGCTCCGAGGCCGGCGAGCCCGATGACGCCGTTCGCCACCCGGCCGGGGTCGATCTCGCCGAGCGCCTGCTTGACGGCGGCGGTGATCTGAGCGAGCGCGGCATCGACGCCGTGCGCGACGGGGTTCCCGCCTCCGGCCAGGCCGTAGCCGACGCGTTCGCCGGTGGAGGTGGTGAGCAGGGCACGCGTGGAGGTGCCGCCGGCGTCGATGCCGAGGTACAGGTCCATGGTCGCTCTCTCGTCGTGCTGGGGGATCGGCGCGCACTGTACTCGTCATGCCCGCCGAGCGCCGCCCCACCGGCCCGCCCGGCGGACAGGGCCGGATCACAGGGGCGGGGCACCCGGGTGGGCGTGGGATACTGCGGAAATGGCGCGGATCGTCTTCATCGGGGTCGGTGACGTGGAGCTGACGCGCCGCGTGGTCTCCGCGCTGGTGCTGGGTCCCGGCCTGCGCGGCGAACTCGAGATCATTCTGCACGACGACGACCCGGGCAAGCTCGTCACGACCGAGCGGCTGGTACGCGCGATCGACGCCGAGGCGGGCGCGGAGGCGAAGATCCGCAGCGTCTTCGACCGGCGGCAGGCGCTCAAGGGCGCCGACTTCGTGGTGAGCCATCTCGACGTGGGCGGGTTCGACGCGACGTTGCGCGACTTCGAGATCCCCCACCGTTACGGCCTGCGCCAGACCATCGGCGACACGATCGGCATCGGCGGCGTCTTCCGCGGCCTGCGCACGATCCCGGTGCTGGTGGAGCTGGCCGGGCAGATGGCCGAGGAGTGCCCGGACGCGTGGCTGCTGAGCTGCAGCGACCCGATGGCGATGACCGGGTGGGCGGTGCACGAGGCGACCGGGTTCGAACGGTTCGCCGGGCTGTGCCACGCGGTGTGCGACACGCACGCGTACCTGGCCGATCTCGTGGGACGCGACGAGGACGAGGTGACGTTCCTCAGCGCCGGGCTCAACCACCAGTCGTTCGTGCTGCGCTTCGAGGCGGACGGGCGCTCGCTCTATCCGGAGCTCGACGCGGTGCTGGAAGCCGACCCGCAGCTCCGGCGGCACGTACGCGTCGAGCTCTACCGCACGTTCGGCTACTTCCCGACGCAGTCGAGCGAGCACGCCGCCGAGTACGTGCCGTGGATCATGCGCCACCCCGACGAGACGGCGCGGCTGGGCGTGCCGGTCGAGGAGTACCTGCGGCGCGTCGGCAAGAGCCTGCACCTGTACGAGGAGACGCGGCGCGCCCTGTCGGCGGGCCACCCGCTGCTGATCCGGTGGCAGCATCAGGAGCCGGCGGCTGCGATGATCCTGGCGATGCTGACCGGTGAGGAGAAGGAGATCTACGTCAACGTGGCCAACCGGGGCCTGATCGGCAACCTGCCGGAGGGGTGCTGCGTGGAGGTGCCGGCCGTGGTCGGCGCGGCGGGGGTGCGGCCCCGGCCCGTCGGCGACCTGCCGGTGCAGCTCGCCGCGCTCAACCGGACGTTCCTGAACGTCGTGGAGCTGACCGTGCGGGCGGCGCTCGACGGAGACCGTTCGCACGTCTACCACGCGGCGATGCTCGACCCGAACACGGGCGCGACGCTGCCGCTGCCCAAGATCAAGGAGCTGTGCGACGAGCTGATCGAGGCGCACGGCGACCTGCTGCCCGCGGCGGTCCGTGCGTGATGGAGCAGATGCCGACGGAGGTGCGGCGCGAGCGCATGCTGGCGATGCTCGCCGAGCAGGAGTTCGCGCGGGTGGCGGAGCTCGCCGAGGCGTTCGGGGTGTCGAGCGTGACCGTGCGCGCCGACCTCGACGCGCTGGAGGAGCAGGGCAAGGTACGCCGGGTGCGCGGCGGCGCGATGATCGCCGGGCCCGCGCCGCACGTGGAGCCGTCGTTCGAGCTGTCGCTGGGCACGGCGGCGGTGGAGAAGTCGCTGATCGCGAAGGTGGCGGCGCGGCTGGTGACGTCCGGCGAGTCCGTGCTGATGGGGGCGGGCACGACCACCTCGTACGTGGCCCGCGAGCTGGTGGCGCGCACCGATCTGACCGAGGTGACGGTGTTCACCAACGGGCTGCGCACCGCGCTGGAGCTGGAGCCCGCGCTGCCCCGGATCTCGGTGGTGGTGACCGGCGGGACCCTGCGCCGCCAGCAGCATTCGCTGGTCGATCCGCTGGGCGGCAAGCTGCTCGAGGGCATCAGGGCGCACACGGTGATCATGGGCTGCGGCGGCATCGACCCGGTCGCCGGGGTGACGAACGTGAGCCTGCCCGACGCCGAGATGAAGCAGCGCATGCTGCGGGCGGCGGCCAGGAAGATCCTGGTGGCCGACGCGTCGAAGCTGGGCGTGGTGGAGATGGCGCCGATCTGCGCGATCGGGGAGATCGATCTGCTGATCACCGGGGAGTCGGCCGATCCCGAGTGCGTGGCGGCGCTGCGGGACAAGGGGCTTGAGGTCGAGATCGCCCGCTGAGCCCGGTCCGGCCCCTGGGCCGTCGCTCCCCGTCCCGCCGGCCGCCGCCGCGCGCCCGACCCCCGCGGCGGGCCCGGGCGCGGATGGGGTAGCCGGCCCGGACGCAGGTGGGGCGACGGGCCCGAACGCGGGTGCGGGCGACGGGCCCGAACGCGGGTGCGGGTGCCGGGCCCGGACACGGGTTCGGGTGGCGGGCCTGGGCGCGAGTGCGGGTGGCGGGCGCGGGTGAGGCGGCGGTGGTCAGGCGCGCAGCGCCTCCGGGAGCAGGTCGCCGTGTGCCCGGGTCAGGTCGTCGGCCATGGCCCAGATCTGGTCGAGCGTCAGTGACGCGGCCGTGTTCGGATCGACCATCAGGGCGTGCCTGACCAGGCGGGGGTCGCCTTCCAGCGCGGCGCGCACGGTCAGCTCGTTGACGCTCACGTACGCCCGGTTCAGCGCCGCGCACTGCGGCGGCAGCGCGCCGACGGCGGTGGGCCGGACGCCGGTGGCGTCCACCGCGCACGGTACTTCGACGACGCAGCCTTGCGGCAGGTTCGAGATGAGGCCGTCGTTGACGACGTTGCCGTAGACGACGCGCGGCGTGCCGGTGACGATGCTGTGGATGATCTGCGGCGCGTACTCGTCGGTTCCTGCGATGTCCAGCTCGCCGCCGCTCCGCACGAGATCGCGGGTGCGCTTGTACTCGGCCAGATTCTCCTCGCTGACCCGCAGGTATTCGCCGACGGGGATGCGCAGCCGGTCGATCTCGCCGTCGTGGTGCATCAGCCACGGCACGTACTCGGCGGAGTGCTCGCTGGTCTCGGTCGGGTAGTAGCCGAGCCGCCGGTACATGTCGATTCTGACCCGCCTGCGCAGTTCGGGGTCGTCCACGTCGAGCCGCGGGTAGAGGTCCTCGCCGTCGCGTTCGAAGCGCAGCACCCACGCCTGGTGGTTGACGCCGGCCGCGACGTACGACACCTCCTCGTACGGCACCGACACGAGATCGGCCAGTCCCCGCATGGTCCAGTAGACGGAGTGGCACAGGCCGACGACGTTCTTGACCTTGCCCGACAGGTACCACACGTTCATCGCCATCGGATTGGTGTAGTTGAGCAGCAGCGCGTCGGGGCAGACCGCGCCGATGTCGGCGGCGAGGGCGTCGAGCAGGGGGAACGTGCGCAGCGCGCGGAACACGCCGCCGGCGCCGATGGTGTCGGCGATGGTCTGGCGCAGCCCGTACCCGGCGGGGATCTCGAAGTCGGTCACGGTGGCGTCGTAGCCGCCGACCTGCACCATGTTGATGACGAAGTCGGCGCCGTCGAGCGCCTCGCGGCGGTCGAGGTGGGCGGTGACGGTGGCGGCGCCGGCGGTGATGCGGCGGGCGACGGCCTCGGCGACCTCCAGGCGCTCGGCGTCGATGTCGTGCAGCGCGATGCGCATGCCGCGCAGCTCGGGGAAGGCGACCAGGTCGGCGAGCAGTCCCTGGGTGAAGACGACGCTTCCCGCCCCGACGAACACGATCTTCTTCATGACGTTGCTTCCTCCCAGGTGGGCTGCGCCGCGGTGCCGCCTGCGGCGCGGGTGGAAAGGGTGCCGCAGGTCACGGCCACGGTCATGGCCTGCTTGAGCGGCTGGCCGCGCAGCAGCGCGGCGAGCAGGCCGGCGTTGAAGCTGTCGCCCGCGCCGACGGCGTCGACCACGGTGGCGGGCGTGGCGGGCACCTCGGCGGGCTCTCCGTCGGCGAAGGCGAGCGCGCCGAGCGCGCCGCGCTTGACGACGGGCAGCGTGCCGCGGGCGGCCAGCTCGCGTACGGCCCACTCCACACCGGTGCCGCCGGGCGGCGGGCCCGCGACGGCGGCGGCGATGGCGAGGGCTTCGGCCTCGTTGGGCAGCAGGACGTCGGTGACGGGCAGGACCTCCGCCAGTCCCGCCCACCGGCCGGCGGGGTCGTCGTTGGTGTCGAGCGAGGTGGACGCGCCGGCCGCTCTGGCCAGGGCGAACAGCCCGGGGAGCCCGGCGGCGAGCCGCGGCTGGAGGAAGTACGACGAGACGTGGACGTGCGCGGCCCGCTCGACGAGCCCGCGCGGCACGTCGTCGGCGGCGAGCCGGTCGAGGCAGCCGGAGGCGGTGAGTATGGCCCGGTCGTCGCCGTCCACGAGCACCACGGTCATGGCGGTGGGCACGTCGGGGTCGACGACACAGGCGGAGACGTCGACGCCGCCGCCGCGCAGGGCGTCCAGGACGAAGGCCCCGGCGGGGTCGTCCCCCACCCGGCCGACGAACGCGGTGCGCAGGCCGAGCCGGGCGGCGCCGTACGCGGTGATCGCTCCGGAGCCGCCGAGCACCAGGCCGGCGGCGGGGACGAGCTGTTCGCGCTGGCCGAACTCGGGATGGCGAGGCGCGCCGGAGACGATCACGTCCGGGTTGGCGTCGCCGACGACAAGCAGGTCGAAGGTCGTTCTGGACACCACGGCACCGTTTCAGGTGTTGTGAAAGCTTGTCAAGTCTTGCGATTTTTCGAAGGTATTGACAAGACTTCGAAAGTCACCATGATTGGCTCCAATCATTCCGGGAGGAGCATCCACAGTGCGAAGAAGAACCGCGGCGGCCCTGGTCGCGGCGATCGTCCTGGCGGCCGCGGGCTGCGGAGGGTCGGCGCAGGAGGGCGCGAAGACGGTGGACCCGCAGGCGAAGGTGAAGCTCACCTGGTGGACGGGCCAGACGGCGGACGCGCAGAAAGTCCTCGAAGGGCTGGCCGCAAAGTTCACCCAGCAGCACCCCAACGTCACGATCGAGGTCTCCTCCGGCGCCTCGACCACCGACGACCTGCTGCAGAAGCTCTCCGCCGGCTTCGCGAGCGGCGTCTACCCCGACATCTCCTACGCTTTCGGAAGCTGGGCCTCGCAGCTCCAGGAGTCCGGCAAGACCCTCGACCTGACCGAGAAGGTGAAGGACCCGTCGGTCGGGTGGGAGGAGTTCCCCGAGGCGGCCCGCTCGACCGCGACGCCGAACGGGCAGGTCATCGGCTTCCCCGCGATCGTGGACAACCTCTCGCTGCTCTACAACAAGAAGCTCTTCGACGCCAAGGGCGTGCCGTACCCGACCGATGACTGGACCTGGGACGACTTCCGCGAGGCGGCGAGGAAGCTCACCGACCCGGCGGAGAAGATCTACGGGACCGCGTACTCGGTGAGCGCGTCGGAGGACACGACCTGGCACTTCTGGCCGCTGCTGTGGCAGCGCGGCGGCAGCATCCTGACGCCGGATCACAAGAAGCCCGCGTTCAACTCGCAGGCCGGGGTGGACGCGCTGGAGTTCCTGCGGGCGATGGCGGTGGACGACAAGAGCGTCTACCTCGACCAGACCGACGAGCGGTACGCGCCGCTGTTCGCCGACGGCCGCATCGCCATGATCATCAACGGGCCGTGGTCGCTGTACGACCTCAAGCGGAAGAAGACCGACTACGGCGTGGCCTTCCTGCCCGGCACCAACGGCGACCACCAGACCGTCTCGGGGCCCGACCTGTGGACGCTGTTCGACAACGGCGACGCCAACCGGGCCTACTGGTCGTTCGAGCTGATCAAGTGGCTCACCTCGGCGGAGGGCGACGCCCAGTGGAACCTCACGCAGGGCAACCTGCCGCTGCGCACCTCCGAGACGGAGCTGCCCGAGTACGAGACGTACATCAAGGAGTACCCGGGCGCGGAGAAGATGGTCGCCAACCTGGCCAACGCCAAGCAGGCCAGGCCCACGGTCAGCGGCTACGTGGAGATGTCGCGGCACGTCGGCGAGGCCATCGCCAAGGCCATGCAGGGCGCGGCGACGCCCAAGCAGGCCCTTGACGAGGCGGCGCAGAAGTCGGCCCTGGCGCTGGCCGGGGGCTGACGATGTCGGTGCTGTTCGCCGGGCGCCGTCCGGCCGCACACGCGGCGACGCTCCCATCCGGCCGGGTGCGGTGGCTGCATCGCACGCTGACCGGATGGGGCTTCGCCGGCCCCGCCACCCTGCTCGTGGTCGGCCTGTCGATCTTCCCGGCGGTGTGGGCGTTCCTCATCTCCCGGCAGAAGTGGAACGGCATCTCCCCCGCCAAGCCGATCGGCTGGCTCAACTACGAGCTCATGGTCCAAGACCCCGATCTGCTCGCGGCCGTGCGGCACACGCTGGTGTTCACGGTGCTGTTCGTCCCGTCGTCGATCTTCCTCGGGATGCTCGTCGCGGTCGCGCTCAACCGGCCGATCAAGCTGGTCGGCTTCTACCGTACGTGCATCTTCATCCCGTTCGTCGCCTCGGCCGCGGCCACCGGCATCCTCGCGAACTTCGTCTTCAACCCGCAGTACGGCGCCGCCAACAGCGTCCTGCGCGTGCTCGGCCTGCCGCAGCAGCAGTTCCTGGAGAGCCAGTCGCAGGCGCTCGCGGTGATCTGCCTGATCGCGCTGTGGGGGCAGGTCGGCTTCACCGTGGTGGTCTACCTGGCCGCGCTGCAGGACATCCCGAAGGACGTGGTGGAGGCGGCCCGCATGGACGGCGCCGGCCGCTGGCAGGTCTTCCGGCACGTCACCATGCCGCAGCTCGGCCCGGTGACCGTCTTCACCTCCATCTGGCAGACGATCACCGCGCTGCAGCTGTTCGACCTGGTCTTCACCACCACCAGGGGCGGGCCGCTCGGGGCGACGCAGACGATCGTCTACTACGTCTACGTCCAGGCGTTCAAGCTCACCAAGTTCGGCTACGGCTCGGCCGTCGCGTACGGGCTGTTCGCCGCCACCATGCTCATCACCGTCGGGATGATCCTCTACTCCCGGCGCAGCAAGATCGAGGCCTTCTGATGCGACGCCTGCCGTTCAGCCCGTGGCACCTGCTGCTCATGCCGCTGGCGCTGCTGTTCGCGCTGCCGCTGGTGCAGATGGTGCTGACCGCGTTCATGCCGGACAGCGACATCAACCGCTTCCCGCCGCGCTTCATCCCAGCTGGCTCACCCTCGACGGGTTCGCGGGCCTGTTCAGCCAGTCGCAGGCGCTGCTGTGGCTGCTGAACACGGTGATCGTGGCCGCCGTCTCCGTCGTGTCGCACCTCGTCCTGTGCTCCATGGCCGGGTACGGCTTCGCGCGGCTGAAGTTCTTCGGCAAGCAGGCCGGGTTCCTGATGATCCTCGCGACCATCATGATCCCGACCCAGCTGCTGATGATCCCGACGTACGTGATGTTCAGCCGGCTCGGCCTGATCGACACGCTGGCGGCGGCGTTCGTGCCGTGGCTGGCGTCGGCGTTCGGGATCTTCCTGATGCGGCAGTTCTTCCTGTCGCTGCCCGCCGAGCTGGAGGACGCCGCCCGCATCGACGGGTGCACGACGTTCGGCGTGTTCTGGCGGGTGGTGCTGCCGCTGGCCAGGCCCGCGCTGGCCACGCTGACGGTGTTCACGCTGCTCGGCTCGTGGAACGACCTCATCTGGCCGCTCATCGCCATCAGCGACGAGAACATCTACACGATCCAGCTCGGCCTGGCCAACTTCCAGGGCACCCGGCACACCCAGTGGTCGCTGCTCATGGCCGGGAACGTGGTGGCGACGCTGCCGCTCATCGTCGGGTTCGTCGCGGCGCAGCGGCAGTTCGTCGCCACCATGACGTTCACCGGGCTCAAGGGCTGAGCCTTCTACCAGGGGCGCCTACCAGGCGACGGGCAGGGAGGTGAGGCCGTACACGACGTTGAACGAGCGGAACTCGGCGGGCGGTCCCTCCTCGCGCAGCCCGGGGAAGCGCTCGAACAGCGCGGGGAACGCGATGGTCATCTCCATCCTGGCCAGCGGCGCGCCGAGGCAGTGGTGCACGCCGTGGCCGAAGGCGACGTGGCCCATCTCGCCGCGCGAGATGTCCAGCCGTTCGGGGTCGGGCACGAACGCCGGATCCCGGTTGGCGGCCGGCAGCGCGCACACCACCAGCTCGCCCTCCGGGATCCGCACACCTGACACCTCCACCTCGGTGGTGGTCACCTTGATCGTGCCCGAGTGCACGATGCTGAGCCAGCGCAGCAGCTCCTCGACCGCCGCGCCCCACCGCTCGGGCTCCTTGCGCAGCAGGCCGAGCTGGTCGGGGTGGCGCAGCAGCGCCAGCGTGCCGAGGCCGAGCATGTTGGACGTGGTCTCGTGGCCGGCCAGCAACAGCAGGCTGCCGATGCCGACCAGCTCATCGGCGGACAGGTCGTCGCCGTGCTCGCGGACGAGCATGCCGAGCAGGTCGTCGCCGGGGTCTTTGAGCGCGCGGCCGACCAGCTCGCTCATGTAGGCGCGCGATTCGAGCTGCGCGGCGGCCCGCCGCTCCACCGGCTGCGACAGGTCGAGCATGGTGCCGCTGCGGCGCTGGAAGTCGGCGCGGTCCTCGTACGGGACGCCGAGCAGCTCGCAGATCACCAGCGACGGGATCGGCAGCGCGAACGACGTCACCAGGTCGGCGGGCGGACCCGCCGCCTCCATGGCGTCGAGGTGGGCGGTGACGATGTCCCTGACGCGCGGCTCCAGGCGGCGCATGCGGCGCATCGTGAACTCGGGGGTGAGCATGCGGCGCAGCCGGGTGTGCTCGGGCGGGTCGAACATCAGCAGGTTGCCCGCCCGTATGCGCCGCAGCTCGTCGTCGGTGAGCCGCGGCGCGCCCGGCGGCCGGTGACCTGCCGAGCGGGCGTTGCTGAACCGGGGGGATCGCCCAGCACCTCTCGGACGTCGGCGAACCTCGTCACCATCCAGACATCGAGTCCGAACGAGGTGCTGACCTTGCGCACGCCCTCCTCCTCGCGGATCCTCGCCAGCTCGGGATCCGGGGTGAAGGTCGAGCGCCGCATGTAGACGGGCATCTCGGGCGCCGTCGTGGAATCAGTCATCAAGTCGCTCCCCCCTTGGCCTCCATTAAACGCCTGGGGAAGAGCCGGTGCGCGGAAGCGGGTCCCGGCCGCGCGCCTCTCGGCGTCTGTGGCCGTGCGCTTTCGGCGTCCGTGGCGGTGCGCTTTCGGCGTCTGCGGCCGTGCGCGGCCGGGACCGTTCCGAAGACCGTCAGCCGAGTGCGGCCGGGTCGCCGAGCGCCACCGCCGCAGGGCGCTCGCACGTGCTCTCGACGTCCACCGACCTGCCGGAGCGGGCGGAGGCGAGCAGCGACTCCATGACGTCCAGGACGTGGAACGCCAGCGTCCCGCCCGCCCTGGGCTCCCGATCGGACAGGAAGTCGATGAGGCCGACGCCGCGTCCCGCCTCGGCGTACCCGGCCGAGACGGGCAGCTCCCGCGCCTCCCCGTCGCCGAGCTTCGTCAGCAGCACCTGCCCGTCGAAGCGGTTGGGGTCGGGGACGACGAGCGAGCCCCGCTCACCGTGCACCTCGATGTTGGGCGCGCGGGTGGCCACCGCGTCGAAGCTCATCACCAGCGTGGACAGCACGCCCGACTCGTGCACGAGCACGCCGGTGACGTGCGTGTCCACGGTGACCGGGATCTCCTCGCCCTGACGCGGGCCCGAGCCGATCGTGCGCTTGGAGCGGGTCCTGCTGGCCGCGCCGATGACCGAGCGCACCGGCCCGAGCATGGTGATCAGGCTGCTGATGTAGTACGGGCCCATGTCCAGGAGCGGGCCGCCGCCCGGCACGTAGTAGAAGTCCGGGTTGGGGTGCCAGCGCTCGTGGCCGGGCGTCATCATGGTCGCCGTCGCCGCGATGGGGCGGCCGATGAGACCGTCGTCGATGGCGGCGCGGGCCGTCTGCGTGCCGGTGCCGAGCACGGTGTCGGGCGCGCAGCCCACCCGTACCCCGGCCTCGCGGGCGGCGTCCAGCACGCGCCGGGCGTCCTCGCCGGTCGCGGCCAGCGGCTTCTCGCAGTAGACGTCCTTGCCCGCCGCGATGGCCTGCAGCGCGATGTCCGCGTGCGCGGCCGGGATGGTGAGGTTGAGCACCACCTGGATGCGCGGGTCCGCGATCAGCTCGGCCACGCCCAGCGCCTCGACGCCCGCGTACTGCTCGGCCGCCGCGCGCGCCCGCTCGGGGTCGAGGTCGGCCACGGCGACGAGCTTCACCTGGGGCAGGCGGTCGATGGTCTTGAGGTATTGGGCGGAGATGGCTCCGCAGCCCACGATCCCGACGGTCAGCGGCTGGCCCACAGCATGCCCCTCTCGATGATCGTACGTACGCTGTCGTGCTGCAGAACGTCCAGGCTGTGCCCCGGGGTCGTGACGAAGATCCGCCCCTTGCCCCAGCGTCGGGTCCAGATGGCCGGCGAGGTCACCTCGCGGTGCCAAGGGTCCCACGGGCGCACCTTCTGCGTCGTGGTGGCCAGCACGTCGATGTAGTCGTCGGTCAGCACCCAGTACTGCTCGGTCACCAGGTCGAAGTCCTCGATGCCCTCCGTGATCGGGTGCGCGGCCGCCTCCGGGAGCATGTTCACCGTGTACGGGACGAAGTTGTGCCGCTCGGTGCCCGCGTCCGGGTCGTCGGGATGCTTGCCCGGGTGACAGGCGAACTGCCCGCCGATGAGGTGCAGGTAGTCGGAGGAGTTGCGGAACGAGTCGGCGATGCCGCCGTGCCAGCCCGCCATCCCCGTGCCCGCCTCGATCGCCGCCCGCAGGCCCTTGAGCTGATCGGGCTCGATCGTGCCCATCGTGTAGCACTGCACGATGAGGTCGATCTCGGCCATGAACGCGGGGTCGGCGTACGGGGCCGGGCTGTCGGACAGCCGCACCTCGAAGCCGTTCTTCTCCAGGAAGGGCACGAAGAGGTCGGTGGCCGCCACCGGGGCGTGCCCCTCCCATCCCCCTCGCACCACGAGAACCTTGCGCGTGTGCTCGCCCGCCATGCAATCGCCAATCACTCGTTGAACGATAAACCGTTGTGTACCGCCCATTCCACGAATAGCGGCACACTTCGCCAATTCTGTCTGACTTCCCCCGAAACCCCCACCCCCTTTCTCCTACCGGCAACGAGAAGTTCGCCTCACCTCGAAGAAACCTGGACCCCTCTCCGGCGAAAGGCCGCAGCCACCACTCTCCCCAGGGGGGCGGTGGAGGACGGGGCGCCCCGGCCCCGGCGTGATGGCACAACGGGCGGCCCCTCCGGGGGCGACCTGGCGGGCGGTCGCCCCCGGAGGGGGTGAAATGTCGCGGGCGGCCGCCCCCGGAGCGGGTCAAACGTGGCGAGCGGCCACCCCCGAAGGGAGTGCAACGCGGCGAGCGGCCATCCCCGAAGCGGGTCAAACGTGGCGAGCGGCCACCCCCGAGAGAGTGCAACGCGGCGAGCGGCCGCCCCTCCCGAGGGGACACGTGATGGGTGACCCTTCAGGGGGTGAGGGCGTGGCGGGCGTAGGCGCGGACGTCGGCGTCGGGGTCGGTCAGGGCTCCTTCCAGGGCGGCCGAGACGGTGGCGTCGGCGGCCCACGGGGTCAGGGCCAGGACGGCGGCCTTGCGGACGTCCAGGTTGCCGTCCGAGAGGGCGCCCACCAGGGGTTTCGTGGCGGTGTCCGGGTCGGCGGCGGCGAGGCAGCGGGCCGCGCCGACGCGGACCTGCCAGGCCGGGTCGGACAGCGCGGGCAGGGCCTGGGCGACCAGGGGCGCGCCGGTGGCGGCCGACGCCTCCAGGGCGGCCGCCCTGACGAGGGGGTCGGCGTCCCGTGCCAGATCGGCGAGGACGGGCGTGGGGCGGCCGATGAGGCCGAGGCCCTTGGCGGCCCAGACGCGTACCTCGCGGGACGGGTCGGACGCGGCGGCGGCCAGTTCGTCCGGCGCGTCGAGCGAGACGAGCCCGCGGATGGCGGCGATGCGCACCCGGTGGTCGCCGTCGCCGATCGCGGCGCGGAAGATCTCGACGCTGCCGAGCCGCAGCGCCCGCAGCACGTCGAGGACGGCGGCGCGGACGAAGGCGTCGCCGCCGGCGAGCCGCGCGGTCAGGGCGGCGCCCAGGCCGGCGGAGGCGGGCAGCACCTCGACGAGCTCGGTGAGCCCGGTGGCGGCGGCCCTGCGTACGGTGCCGTGCGGGTCGGCGAGCGCCTCGGCCAGCGCGGTCCCGGTGCCCTCGGGGACGGTCTCGGTGAGGGTGGCGATGGCGGCCCTGCGCACCTTGGGGTCGGCATCGGCGAGGTAGGGAGCGAGGTCGGTCAGGGTCGGCTGCTCCTCGGCGAGCCGGTGCAGCTCCAGGATGCGCGGCGAGCGGCCGACCGCGGCCTCCTGGCGGCGCTCGCGGGTGCCGCGGCGCGCGACGACGGCCGTGCCGACGGTGCCGAGCACGACGGGCTCGGCCTGGACGGGCGTGAACTCCTCGACCGGCACGAGGTACGGCTCCACGGGCCGCTTGACGAACTCCATGGCCCCGTCGTCCCGCTTGCGCAGGTTGAGGTGGAACAGCCATTCGGCGTCGTCGCGTTGCGGCAGGTCGGCCCGCTCGTGGTAGAGCCCCCACCGGCTCTCGGTGCGCGCCAGCGAGGCTCGCGCCGCCATCTCGGCGCAGTCACGGATGAAGTCGACCTCGGCGCAGCGCATCAGCTCGTGCGGCGTGCGCGCCCCCATGGCGGCGATCTCGTGGCGCATCCGCTCGAACGACTCCAGCCCGATCTCCAGCTTGGCCGCCGTCTTGGGCGGCGCGACGTAGTCGTTGACGAAGCGGCGCAGCTTGTACTCGACCTGCCGCTGCGGCGTACCGTCGGGGTTGCGCAGCGGCCGGTAGACGAGCTCGTGTGCGGCGGCGACCTGGTCGGCGGGCGGTTCGGCGAGCGGGGCGTGGTGCGCAGCGGCGTGCGCGCCGGCGAGGTCGCCGAAGACGAACGCGCCGATCATGTAGTTGTGCGGCACGCAGGCCAGGTCGCCGGCCGCGTACAGGCCGGGGACGGTGGTGGCGCCGTTCTCGTCCACCCAGACGCCGGATGCGGAGTGGCCGCCGCACAGCCCGATCTCGGAGATGTGCATCTCGACGTCGTGGGTGCGGTAGTCGTGGCCGCGCCCGGCGTGGAACGTGCCACGGGTGGGCCGCTCGGTGGTGTGCAGGATGTTCTCGATGGCGGTGATGGTCTCGTCGGGCAGGTGGGTGAGCTTGAGGTAGATGGGCCCGCGGGCGGAGGCGATCTCGGCGGAGACCTCGGCCATCATCTGCCCCGACCAGTAGTCGGAGTCGACGAACCGCTCCCCCTTGTTGTTGACCTGGTAGCCGCCGAACGGGTTGGCGACGTACGCGCAGGCGGGCCCGTTGTAGTCCTTGATGAGCGGGTTGATCTGGAAGCACTCGATGCCGCTCAGCTCGGCCCCCGCGTGGTAGGCCATGGCGTAGCCGTCGCCGGCGTTGGTGGGGTTCTCGTACGTTCCGTAGAGGTAGCCGGAGGCGGGCAGCCCGAGCCGCCCGCAGGCGCCGGTGGCCAGGATGACGGCGCCGGCCGAGACGGTGACGAACCGCCCGCTGCGGGTGTCGAACCCGGCCGCGCCGACGGCCCGCCCGCCGGAGGTGAGCACCCTGACCGGCATGAACCGGTTCTCGATGCGCACCTTCTCCCGGATGTGGCGCTGCCGCAGCACCCGGTAGAGCACCTTCTTGACGTCCTTGCCCTCGGGCATGGGCAGCACGTAGCTGCCCGAGCGGTGCACGCGGCGCACCGCGTAGTCGCCGTGCTCGTCCTTTTCGAACTTCACGCCGTACCGCTCCAGGCGGCGGACCATGTCGTAGCCCCTGGTGGCGGTCTGGTTGATGGTCTTCTGGTTGACGATGCCGTCGTTGGCGCGGGTGATCTCGGCGACGTAGTCCTCAGGGGTGGCCTTGCCGGGGATGACGGCGTTGTTGACGCCGTCCATGCCCATGGCGAGCGCGCCGCTGTGGCGGACGTGGGCCTTCTCCAGGAGCAGCACCTGCGCGCCGTGCTCGGCGGCGGTGATGGCGGCCATGGTGCCGGCGGTGCCGCCGCCGATGACGAGCACCTCGCACTCCAGGTGCAGGCGGTCTTCGATCGCGGGGATCTCCATCGTTCACAACTCCTTGAGGATCTGAGCGCGCAGCCCGGCACGATCGGCGGCTCCGGTTGCGGGGGCACGAGGGCAGGGGACGTCGATGACGGAGCGCACGGCGCCGTGGCCGAGCACCACGACCCGGTCGGCGAGCAGCAGCGCCTCGTCCACGTCGTGGGTGACGAACACGACGGTCGCCTGGGTGTCGCGCAGCACGTCGAGCAGCAGGGCCTGCATGCCGGCACGGGTCTGGGCGTCGAGCGCGCCGAACGGCTCGTCCATGAGCACGGCCCTGGGCGCCCCGGCGAGTGCGCGGGCGAGCTGGACGCGCTGGCGCATACCGCCGGACAGCTCGCGGGGCAGCCGGTCCTCGTGCCCGGCCAGGCCGACGCGGGCGATCCACTCCTCGGCGACGGCCCGCCGCCGCGCCTTGGACCAGCCGCGGATGCGCAGGGGCAGCTCGACGTTGCCGCGTACGGTGCGCCAGGGCAGCAGCGCGTCGTCCTGGAAGACCATGGCGCGCTCGCCGGAGGTGGCGGTGATCTCCGCGCCGTCGGCGACCACGCGGCCGTCGCGCGGGCGCAGCAGCCCGGCGATGGCGCGCAGCAGCGTGGACTTGCCCGACCCGGACGCGCCGACGATCACCAGCACCTCGCCGGGCCGGACGGCCAGGTCGACGTCGCGCAGCACGGGCCCGCGCCCGTAGCCGAGGGTCAGGGACTCCATGGTGATGCCGAGCGTCATGACGCGGCCTCCTCCGCGCGTGGCAGCCACCGCGTCAGGCGCCTGGCGAGTTCGACGGCGGCCGAGGTGAGCCAGCCGAGCAGGCCGATGGTGATCATGCCGACGATGACGGAGGGGTAGTCCACGATCGTGTACGACATCCAGGTGCGGTAGCCGACCCCGAACTCGCCGGAGATCATCTCGGCCGAGATGACGCAGATCCACGACACGCCCATGCCGACCGACAGCCCGCCGAAGACCCCGGGCAGGATGCCGGGCAGTACGACGTTCAGCAGCACGTGGCGGCGCCCGCCGCCGAGCGTCCTGACGGCGTCCTCCCACAGCGTGGGCAGGGCTCGTACGGCGTGCCGGGTGCTCACCATGATCGGGAAGAACGCGGCGGCGAACGTGATGAACACGATGCCCTGCTCGTCGGTGGGGAACAGCAGGATGGCGACCGGCACCAGCGCGATCGCCGGGATCGGCCGCACCGCCTCCAGCAGCGGCAGCAGCACGTCACCGGCCTTGGCGGACCTGGCGACCAGGATGCCCGCCGCCACGCCCGCCACGGCGGCGAGCCCGAAGCCCGTGCAGATCCTGATGAGGCTCTGCAGCAGGTCCAGCCAGTAGAGCCGGGTGGCGAGCAGGCTCGCGGCCCGCTCGGCGACCTCGACGAGGGTGGGCAGCCGGTCGAACCTGAGCCACAGCCGGGCGTCGGTGACCGTCAGCAGCTGCCACAGCCCGGCCGCGGCGAGCAGCGAGGCGAGGCGGACGAGCCGCCTGCGCGCCCTGCCCGCCCTGCCCGCTCGGCCGCCGCCGCGCATGCGCGGCCTGCCGCCGGAGGCGGGCAGCGCGGGTGCGCGTACCTCGGTGCCGGCGGTCATCGGTCGTCACCTCCTGCGGCCTTGAGCGCGTCGGCGTAGCTGACGGGCCTGGTGTCCGGGTGCTTGGCGCGGTAGGCGTCGGCGCCCTCCTGCGTGGTGAACGGCAGGAACCGGTGATCGGGGTCGGCATCGGGGTCGCGCAGCCAGACCGAGCGGTCGGCGAACCAGCGGGTGCCGGTCGTGGTGTCGGGCACGTACGCGGCCCGCACCTGCGCGTTCGCGGCGGCCACCTGACGCAGCAGGCAGGTGGGCGTGGCGGCGGGCCTGGTGTCCTTCTCCCCGGTCAGCCACAGCTCGGAGGCGGTCCCAGGGGCGTTGACGGGCGTGCCGCAGGCGCTGTCGGTGCCGGTGACGGCGGCGGGGTTCGCGGTCGAGGCCCGGTCGGCGTCGTAGTTCGCCCCGTACGCCTTGCGCAGGTAGGAGTCGTTGACGAACGCGGCCACGTCCACGCCGGAGAAGTCGGGGCTGATCCGCTTGAGGTAGGCCACGTCCCGCTGATGGGCGGCCTGCAGCGGCTCCTTGAGCGTGACGTCGAAGGTGGCGATGCCGCCGCGCCCGTTGTAGAGGTAGACGACCTCGGGCGGCAGCCCGGTCGCCTCGGCCACCGACTCGGCCGCCTCCACCGGGTGCTCGTGCAGGTAGCGGGTGGCGTCGATCTGCGCCTTGAGGAAGGCGTCCACGACCTCGGGGTGCTCTTCCGCGTACGCCTTGCGGGCGACGACGCCGTGGAAGGTCGGCACGTCCAGCGCGGAGCCGTCGTAGATCAGCCGGCCCTTGTCCTGGAAGGCGAGCAGGCCGGGCCAGGCCACGAACTGGGCATAGCCCTGCACGCCGCCCGACTCGAGCTGGGCCGCGCCGACGGCGGGCTGGTGGTTGACCACGTCGGCGCTGATGCCCGACCGCTCCATGGCCTGCACGAGCGTGCCGTGCCCGGCCGAGCCGACGCTGGCGGAGATCTTGGTGCCGGCCAGGTCGGCGAGCGTGCGCGCGGACGACGCGGGCGAGACGAGCACCATGTTGAGCCCGCCGCGCAGGTTGTAGCCGGTGATGGAGATCATCTCGGTCTTGGCCGAGGGCACGTTCTGGGTGCGGGCGGCGTTGATGAGCAGCGGGTAGTCGCCCATCGAACCGATGTCGATCTTCCCGGCGACCATCTTGGCGGTGATGGGGGCGCCGGTGTCGTAGTCCTGCCACTCGACGGTGTAGCGGGGGCCGAGCCGCTTCTCCAGGTAGCCGAGCGAGCGGAGCAGGGTCCCTGCGGTGACGGTGTTGATGGTCTTGGACTGGTAGCCGACGACCACCTTGGTCGTGCCGCCGCCATGGGAGGCGCCGGAGTCACCGGAGCCGCCGCCGGCCGCGCCGGCCACCGAGCAGCCGGTCGCCGCGAGCAGCAGGGCGGTGGCGGCGGCCATGAGTGCTGTGCGCATCGGGCGTTCCTTCATCGCAGCAGGTAGGGGATGTTGATGGTGACCGCGTCCACGGGGCAGCGGGCCGCGCAGGGCCCGCAGTACCAGCACTCGTCCACGTGCATGTACGCCTTTCCGGTCTCGTCGCTGATGGCCAGCGAGTCGAGCGGGCACGCCTCCACGCAGAGCGTGCAGCCGTCGATGCACAGGGACTCGTCGATCGTGACCGGGACCTCGACGCGCTGGTCGATCAGGGCCATGCGTGCTCCTCTTTCTCGCTACGCCGCAGGTGACCGCGCATCGTCAGGCGGTCGCCGCGGAAACGGATGAACTCCAGGTCCACGGGCCTGCCGTCGGCCAGGTGGGTGAGCCGCTCGACCATGAGCAGCGCGGCCCCGCGCGGCGCGCCGAGCACGGCGGCGGTGTGCGGGTCGGCGTTGACCGCCTCCAGGGTCAGCTCGGCGGTGCCGAGCGGCTGGCCGGCGATGTGTTCGAGCAGGACGAAGATGTCGTTGCCGGTGAGGTCGGCGTCGAACAGCGGCTCGCCCACGTCGCGCACCAGGTAGGTGAGGTCGAGGGAGAGCGGCAGGCCGTTGAGGCTGCGCAGGCGTTCGAGGTAGACGACCTGCTCGCCGGGCGCCAGCCCGAGCCGGTGGCTGACCGGGGCGGGCGGCTCGATGAGCGTCATCGTGCGCACCTGGTTGACCACCTGGCCGTGCTCGTGCAGCGTCTCGGCCAGGCCGAGCAGGCGGTGCAGGCCGTGCGGGTACTTCTCGGCGGCGACCGTGGTGCCGACGCCGGGACACCGTTCGACCAGTCCTTCCTCGCGCAGCAGGTCCAGCGCCTGGCGCACGGTGTTGCGCGAGGTGTCGAACTCGCGGGCGAGCGCGGACTCCAGCGGGAGCTGCCCGCCGGGGTATCCGCCGTGGATGATCTGTCTTCTCAGCAGGTCGGCGACCTGCCGGGCGCGGTCCGCCCGGCGCCGCCGATCGTCGAGGGCCACCCGTTCCATGACTCTTCAACCTACTCAATCGGTAGGAAAAATGGGATAACGGGTGGATTGCGCCACCAGGCGGAGCCTATGTACCCGCGCTGACCTGCGGTTCCGTGCTGGATCCTGGAAGATCTGCCACCCTTTCCGCGGGCAATCGGGGCACGGCGGCGACCAGTTCGTGCGTGTACGGGTGGCGCGGCCGCAGGAACACCTCGGCCACCTCGCCCTCCTCCACGACCTGGCCGTCCTTCATGACCAGCACCCGGTCGGCGACGTGCTGGACGACGCCGAGATCGTGGGAGATGAACACCATGGCGGTGCCGTACTCGGCCTGCAGCTCGGCCAGCAGGTCGAGCACCTGGGCCTGGATCGAGACGTCCAGCGCGGAGACGGGCTCGTCGCAGAGCAGCACGTCGGGGCGGGTGCCGAGGGCGCGGGCGATGGCGACGCGCTGGCGCTGGCCGCCCGACAGCTCGCGGGGGTGCCGGTCGGCCACGTCCTGCGGCAGGCCCACGCGGGCCAGCAGGTCCAGCACGCGGGCCCGCCGTTCGGCCTTGGGCAGCCGCAGAGGCTCGGCCACCAGGCGGCCGACCTTGTGGCGAGGGTCGAAGGAGTCCAGCGGGTTCTGCGTGATCACCTGGATGCGGGGGCGCAGCGGCCTGCGCTCGCGCTCGCGCAGCTCGCTCCACGGCCGCCCGAGCAGGGTCACGCCGCCCTCGTCCGGCTCCAGCAGGGCCATGCACAGGCGGGCGAGCGTGGTCTTGCCCGAGCCGGACTCGCCGACGATGCCCAGCGTCTCGCCCTTGCGCAGGGTGAAGGAGACGTCGTCCACGGCGCGGCGGGCGCCGTACGTGCGCGTCAGCCCGGTGGCCGCCAGCACCGGCCCGCCCTCCGCGGTTGGAGCAGGGCGGGCCAGCGGGCGGCCGTCGGTGAGCCGGGTGCCGCGCGAGGCGGCCGACGGTACGGCGGCCAGCAGCGCATGGGTGTAGTCGTGCCGTGGCCGGGTCAGCACGTCGCGCGCCGGGCCCTCCTCCACCACCCGGCCGTCGTGCATGACGAGGATGCGGTCGGCGATCGACCCGACCACGGCCAGGTCGTGGCTGATGAGCAGCAGCGCCGTGCCTGCCGCCTTCTGCCCGGCGAGCAGCCGCAGGATCTGGGCCTGCACGGTCACGTCCAGCGCCGTCGTGGGCTCGTCGGCGATGATCAGCGCCGGGTCGGCGGCGATGGCGGAGGCGATGAGCACCCGCTGGCGCAGCCCGCCCGACAGCTCGTGCGGGCGCTGCTCCGCCCGCAGCTCCGGCTCCGGCACCCCGGCCGCCTCCAGCAGCTCCAGCACTCTTTCCGCCCGGCGGGCGCGCGGCACCACGTCGTGCACGGCCAGCACCTCGGCGATCTCGGAGCCCACGGTGCGCAGCGGGTCGAGCGAGACCAGCGCGTCCTGCAGCACGAGCCCGGCGAAGCGGCCGCGCAGCCGCCGCCAGTCGTGCGGGCCGAAGCGCAGCGCGTCCCGCCCGGCGACGGTGAACGCCGCCGCCTCCACCGTCGAGCCGGGGCCGGTCAGCCCGAGCAGGGTCCGCGCCGTCACGCTCTTGCCCGACCCCGACTCCCCCACCACGGCGACGCACTCGCCCGGCGCGATCGCCAGCGACAGGCCGCGCACCACCTCGTGCTCCCCGAAGCTCACCCGCAGGTCCCGCACGTCGATCAGCGGCCCGGCGGAGCCGGACGGCGCGGCCGCGGCGGAGACGGCGTCGTGGGTGGTGGTCATGACGTCCTTCCTTCGAAGCGTTGCTGGAGCCGGCGGCCGACGACGGTCAGGCACACGACGGTCAGCGTGATCGCCAGGCCGGGGAAGAGCGCCTCCCACCAGGCCACCCGCAGGTAGTTGCGGGCCTCGGAGAGCATGGCGCCCCATTCTGCGGCCGGGGGCTGCGGTCCCATGCCGAGGAAGCTGAGCCCGGATCCGGCGATGACGGCCTGGCCGAGCCCGATCGTGGCCAGCACGGGGATCGGGCCGAGCACGTTCGGCAGCACGTGCCCCACGGTGATGGCGAGCCGGGAGCGGCCGAACGTGACGGCCTGCTCGACGTAGCCGGAGCGGCGCACCACGAACGTCTGGGCGCGGATCACGCGGGCGTAGTTGGGTACCTGGGCGACGGCGATCGCGAAGATCACGTTTCCGGTGCCGGGGCCGGTGATCGCCACGATGAGCAGCGCGAGCAGCAGCTCGGGCAGCGTGGACAGCACGTCGAACGAGCGGGCCAGCGCCTCGTCGAGCCATTTCGGCGACAGCCCGGCGGCCAGGCCGAGCAGCACGCCCGAGGTGACGGCGAAGACGGTCGCGGCGACGCCGATGCTGATGGAGTGGCGGGCGCCGTAGACGACCCTGGCCAGCACGTCGCGGCCGAGGTGGTCGCTGCCGAACCAGTGCTCGCCGCCGGGCGGGGCGAGCGCGGCGAGCGGGTCGGCGGCCAGCGGGTCGGCACCGGTGACCAGCCCCGGCACGGCTACGGCGAGTGCGAGCACGGCGAGAAAGACGATGGGGAGGATCAGGCGGCGCACGGTCAGCCTCTGATTCGCGGGTCGATGGCGCGGTAGGCCAGGTCGAGCAGGGTGCTGATGGTGACGTACACGAGGGCCGACAGCAGCACGACCGCCATCACCACCGGCATGTCGCGGCCCTGTACGGCGTCCATGGCGACGCGGCCGAGCCCCGGCCTGCCGAACAGCACCTCGGTGATGACGGTGCCGCCGAGCAGCGCGCCGGTGAACCAGCCGGCCAGCGTGACGGCGGGGATGAGGGCGTGCCTGAGCGCGTGCCTGGCGACCAGCGCCCGCTCGGTGAGCCCGCGCGCCCGCGCGGTGACCGCGAACGGCTGCTCGAGTGCCCGTTCGAGACCGCCGCGCAGCACCTGCCCGAGCACGCCCGCGATGGGCAGCGCGAGCGCGAGCGCGGGCAGCACGAGCGCGCGCGGCCCCTGCGCCCCGGAGACGGGGAACCAGCCCAGCGTGAACGAGAACAGCGACAGCAGCAGGATCCCGATGAGGAACGGCGGCACCGACACCGCCACCAGCTCCGCCAGCGAGGCCGCGCCGCGCGCGAGCCGCCCCGGCCGGCGGTGACGAGCGCGATCACCCCGGCCAGCGCGATCCCGATGCCGGCCGCGGCGGCGGTGAGCTGCAGGGTGGGCCCGACCTGCGTGGCCAGCACCTCGCCGACGTCCTGCTGCAGCCGGTACGAACGCCCGAGGTCGCCGTGCAGCAGCCGCCACAGGTAGGACAGGTACTGGACGATCTCGGGCCGGTCGAGCCCCCACTCGGCGATGATCTTGGCCCGGATCTCGGGGGTGTCGGGCCCGTCGCCGACCAGGATGTCCACGGTGTCGCCTGGGGCGAGGAGCAGCGCCAGGTAAGCGGCGGTGGCCGCGGCCCACAGCACGGCCAGCCCGCTGCCGAGCCTTCTGATCATGTGCCGATCCGCACGTTGTAGGCGCTCGCGGGGGTGCCCGACGCGGGCTCGAAGCCGAGACCCTGCACGCTCTTGCGCGCGGCGATCTGGTCGGCGGGCACGTAGAGCGGGAACACGATGGCCTTGTCGAGCACCGCGGTCTGCTGGACCTTGTGGTAGAGCTCCTTGCGCCGCTCCTGGTCGGAGATGGCGCCGGCCTCGGCGAGCCAGGAGTCCAGCCGCTTGTCGGCGTAGTGCGTCCTGTTGAGCGAGCCCTCGGCGGGCAGGATGAGGTTGAGCGCGGCGCCGGAGTCGGAGTCGCCGCGGGAGTTCTCGAACACCTCGTAGTCGTTGTCCTGCAGCGCCTGCTGCGCCGCGCCCTGATCGACGATCTTGACTTGGTAGTCGATGCCGGCGTTCTGCTTGACCTGGGCCTGGATGGCCTGGGCGAGGACGTCGCGTCGGTCGCGCTGGAACGCCGCGGAGGCGAAAACGCGCACGGTCAGCCGCTTGCCGTCCTTGACGCGGTAGCCCTCGGCGTCGCGCTCCTTCCATCCGGCGGCGTCGAGCAGCGCGTTGGCCTTGGCCGCGTCGCCGCCGTAGCGGCCCTCCAGGCTCGCGTCGTAGAACGGGCTCGACTTGGCGACGAGGCTCCACGCCCTGGTCGCGGTGCCCTGGTAGACCGACCGCAGCACGGCGTCGAGGTCCACGGCCTCGCGGAACGCCTCGCGTACGCGCTGGTCGTCGAAGGGGGTGCGGGAGGTGTTGAAGTAGTAGCTGAAGGAGGTGCCGGAGTTGAGCGCGGTGCTCAGCGTGAGGTCGGGGTCGCGCTCGATCATCGCGGCCTCGGTGGCCGGCACGCCCTCGATGACCTGCACCTGGCCGGAGGTGAGCGCGCCGACGCGGACGGCGGCCTCGGGCAGGAACCGGTAGGTGATCTCGGCCAGGTGGGCGGGGCCCTGGTGCGCGGCCCCGGCGGGCGGCCACTTGTAGTCGGGGTTGCGGCGGTAGTGGATCTCCTGGCCCGGGACGTACCTGTCGAGGATGAACGGCCCGGTGCCGACCAGGTCGGGCCCGCCGAACTTGAGGTCCTTGGCGTTCTTGAGCGAGCGCGGCGAGACCTGCCCCGCGTAGGGGGAGGCGAGGAAGTCGAGGAAGAGCGCGTCGGGCTCCTTGAGGGTGATCTTGATCGTGGTCGGCGAGACGACCTCGGACTTCTCGTACGCCTTGAGCTGGATGGCCGCGACGGCCGGGTTGTAGCCGGGCACCATGAACTGGTCGAGGTTGGCCTTGACGGCGGCGGCGTCGAACGTGGTGCCGTCGTGGAAGGTGACGTCGTCGCGGAGCCGGAGGGTGTAGACGCGGCCGTCGTCCGACACCTTCCACGACGTGGCCAGCCAGGGGTGGAACTCGCCTTGCTCGTCCCGCGACAGCAGGGCGTCGAACTGGTTGAACACCAGCAGCCTGGCCTTGTTCTGCACCCACTGCTGGGGGTTGAGCGTGATCGGCTCCGTCTCGATGGCCCAGGTCAGGCTGGCGGGCGCGGCCCCCTCCTGCGCGGGCTCGGCGCCGCAGGCGGCCAGGGTGAGTGCGAGCAGTAAGGCCGGCGCGAGGCGTTTCATCGGCGTCATGGGCGTCACTGGTGGTTCCATGCTTCGGCGAGCAGCTCGTACGAGCGCACGCGGTCTTCGTGGTCGTGGGTGATGGTGGTGACGAGCAGTTCGTCGGCCCCGGTCACCCGGCGCAGGGTGCGCAGCCGTTCGGCGACCTGGCCGGGGGTGCCGACGAACTGGGTGTCGACGCGGTCCTTGACCAGGGCGCGGTCCTCGTCGGTCCAGACGTGGGCGGCGGCCTCGGCGGGCGTGGCGAAGCGCATGGCGCCCGCGCCGGTCCTGATGCTGCGCACCCACAGCGCGTAGGGGGAGGCGAGCTCGCGGGCGGCGGCCTCGGTGGGGGCGACGACGGCGTCGGCGGAGACCATGACGTACGGCTCGGACAGCTCGTCCGACGGCTTGAACGCCTCCCGGTAGGCCTCCACCGCCTCCAGCACATTGGAGGGGCTGACGTGGTAGTTGGCGGCGAACGGCAGCCCGCGCTCCCCCGCCACCCTGGCGCTCTGGCCGCCGCTGCTGCCGAGGATCCACACCTCCAGGTCCGCGCCCTCGCCCGGGACGGCGTGCACCTCGTGGGTGCCGTTGATGAAGGCGAGCACGTCGTCGATCTGCTCGGCGAAGTCGGGCGTCTGAGCGCCGGGCTGCTGGAGGAAGGTGGCGTAGTGGACGAGCTGCGGGTGGATGGCGAGCGTGGACAGGTCGAGCGGCGCCGGGATGAGCAGCCCGTCCACCACCTTGTCCTCGCGGTCCTCGCGCGGCCGCGGCGGAGGACCCTTGGGGGCGGCGGCGAGCTCGGCGCGGCGCTGACCCGAGCGGCCGATGCCGAGGTCGATGCGTCCTGGATGCAGGGCGTCGATGATGCCGAACTGCTCGACGACCGACAACGGGGTCTGGTGTCCGAGCTGCACCGCGCCGGAGCCGACCCTGATGCGCGAGGTCGCCGCGGCGACCAGGGCGATCAGCACGGCGGGCGCGGAGCTGGCCACGCCGGGCGCGAAGTGGTGCTCGGCCAGCCAGTAGCGGCGGTAGCCGAACTCCTCGGCCCTGCGGGCCAGGTCGATCGTGTTGTTCAGGGCGTCGGAGGCCGTGCCGCCCGAGGGGATGGGGGCGAGGTCGAGGATGGACAGCGTCATGACGTGCCTCCTGCGACGGCGGGCACCCGGTCGTCGGACGCGGCGGGAGAGGAAGGCGGTGAGGGGAACGGCCGGCTCGGGACCTCGGCCCGCAGCACCGGCGCGATCTCCGACTGGAACAGCTCAAGCGTGGCCCGGTGCCGCGCGGGCGTGAGCCCTTCTGCGTCGGCGGGGATGTGCATGACCTCGTGCCCGAACCGCCGGTGGTAGCGCAGCACCTTGTCGATGATCTGCTGCGGGCTGCCCACCAGCACCGAGCTGCGCTCGATGGCGTCCTCCAGCGTGGGGAAGACGATCGGGATGCCGGCCTTGCGCTGATAGTCCAGCCGCGCCTGGAAGACCGGCCGGTAGGCGGCGATGGCCTCCTGCGAGGTACGGGCCGCGTACAGTCCGGCGAACCCGGCCCCGACCAGCGCGTCCGCCGGGTCGTGCCCGTAGTGCGCCCACCGCTCGCGGTAGTGGTCGATCAGCTCGGCGTACGGCTCGATGGGGTTGGAGACGTTGGCGGAGAACAGCGGGTCGCCGTGGCGGGCGGCCAGCTCGACCGACTCCTTGCTGGTGGCGCTGCCGTGCCAGACCCTGATCGGCCGCTGCAGGGGACGCGGCCAGGTCTGGGCGTCCTCAAGGGCGGGGCGGAACCGGCCGCTCCAGGTCACCTTCTCCTCCCGCCACAGACGTCGGAACAGCTCGTACGACTCCCGGTTGCGCTCCCACTGGTCCTCGGTGGTGACGTGGAACAGCTTGGCCTGGGCCGCGCCGTTGCCCTTGCCGATGATCAGTTCCAGCCGCCCGCCGGACAGGTGGTCGAGCGTGGCGTAGTCCTCGTAGGCGCGTACGGGGTCGAGCAGGCTCAGCGTGGTGACGGCGGTGAACAGCCGGATGCGGGAGGTCTTGGCGGCGATGTGGCTGAGCACGACGGGCGGTGATGAGGACAGGAACGGCCACTCGTGCCGCTCCCCCACCCCGAACCCGTCGAAGCCCAGTTCCTCGGCCAGTTGCGCGGTCGCGACGACCTCGCCGAAGCGCTCGGTCGGCGAGGTGGCGGCGTGGTGCGAGATGAGGGTGATGGCCAGGAACTTCATCGTGCCTCCGCGTACCGGTTCGCCGGCCGGGGCAGGCCGAGCAGCCCGCGCAGTGTCCCGGCCTCGTAGGTGCTTCTGAAGGCCGAGCGCGCCCGCAGCTCGGCGGTCAGCCCCGAGGTGATCTGTGACAGGTCGTACGGCAGCGCCCCCGGCCGCAGCCGGAACCCCTGGATGCCGGCCCGCCGCCACTGCAGCAGCAGGTCCGCGAGCTCCCGCACGTGGCCGGTGAAGATCGCCGCGTCGGAGGTCAGCTCGGCGCCGTCCTGCTCGTCGAGCCGTGCCTTGCGCCGCGCGGCGTCGTCGCCGAGGAACACCAGCAGGTCGGCGAAGATCTTGATGTCCGGCGACAGCTCCCTGATCTCGGCGACGATGTCTCGGGCGTGCCCGGCCGAGTGCGGTGTGACGAACACGACGTCGGCGTTCGCGGCGGCGAACTCGTACGGCAGCCGCTGGTGGGCGAGCGCGGCCACGACCGGCTGTCCTTGCGGCGAGCGCGGCGTGATGGACGGCCCTTTGACGGAGAAGAACCTCCCGGAGAAGTCGACGTAGTGGAGCTTGTCGCGGTCGATGAAGCGGCCGGTGGCGACGTCCCTGATCTCGGCGTCGTCCTCCCAGCTGTCCCAGAGCCGCCTGGCCACCTCGACCGCGTCGGCGGCCTCCTCGAACAGGTCCTGTACGTGCGGGTGCGCGCTGACCGACCCGGCGGCGGGGTCGAGCGGCGGGATGGTCCTGCGGCCGAAGTGGCGGGCCTCGGCCGAGCGTACGGAGATCTGCGGCCGCCAGCCGGCCCGGCCGCCGCTGACGTGGTCGAGCGTGGCGATGCCGATGGCGACGTGGAACGGCTCAGTGTGGGTGGTGGTGGCGGTCGGCACCAGGCCGATCCGGTGGGTGAGCGGGGCCACCCGGGCGGCGAGCAGCACGGCGTCGAACCGGCCGCGCACCTGGTCGGTGCGGTCGTCGAAGCCGTCGGGCAGCGAGGACTGCGGGCCGAACGCGTCCTCGATGGTGACGAAGTCGAGCAGGCCGCGCTCGGCCTCGGTGACGAGCCCGGCCCAGTAGCGGGCGGTGAACAGGGCGCGGGCGGCCCCGGGCGCCTCCCGCCAGGCGGCCGGGTGCCAGCCCGCGCCGTCCAGGGCGACGGCCAGGTGGAGGGGTGCGGGTGGGGTCATGCCAGCTCCAGGTGCTCGCGCAGGGTGGCGCCGGTGTAGTCGGTACGGAAGACGCCGCGCTCCTGCAGCAGCGGCACCACCTTGTCGACGAAGTCGTCCAGGCCGCCGGGCGTCAGGTGCGGCACGAGGATGAAGCCGTCGGCGGCGCCGGCCTGCACGTGCTCGTCGATCTTGCGGGCGACGGTCTCGGGGGTGCCGATGAACGTCTGCCGCCCGGTCACCTCGATGACCAGCTCGCGGATGGTGAGCTTCTTCTCCGCGGCCAGCGCCCGCCACTTGGCGGCCACGGCGGCCCTGTCCTTGATCGGCACCCGGCCGCGCGAGACGCCCTCGCTGAGGTCGGGCTCGACGTCGGGCAGCGGGCCTTCGGGGTCGCAGGCGGACATGTCGCGTCCCCACACCTGCTCCAGGAAGGCGATGGCGGTCTGCGGGCTCACCTGCTGCCTGCGGATGGCGGCGGCGTTCTCGGCGGCCTCCTCCTCGGTGTCGCCGAGCGCGTACGTGACGCCCGGCATGATCTTGAGCTGGTGGGGTTCGCGGCCGTACTTGGCCATGCGGCCTTTGACGTCGGCGGAGAACCGCTTGCCGTCCTCCAGCGTGCCGTGCCCGGTGAAGACGACGTCGGCGGTGGCGGCGGCGAACTCCCTGCCGTCGGACGAATCCCCGGCCTGGATGATCACGGGGTGCCCCTGGGGGCTGCGCGGCAGCGTGAAGCGGCCTTCGACGTCGAAGTGCTTGCCGTGGTGCACGACGTCGCCGATGGCTCCCTCCCGCAGGAAGCCGCCGCTGTCCGCGTCGGCGAGCACGGCGTCCGGGGCCCAGGAGTCCCACAGCTCGCGGGCCAGGCGGACGAACTCGGCGGCCCGCTCGTAGCGGTCGTTGTAGTCGAGGAAGCCGCCGCGGCGGAAGTTCTCGCCGGTGAAGGCGTCGGAGGTGGTGACGACGTTCCATGCCGCCCTGCCCTCGCTGAGGTGGTCGAGCGTGGCCAGGCGGCGGGCCAGCTCGTACGGCTCGTTGAAGGTGGCGCTGACGGTCCCGGCCAGCCCGAGCCGGTCGGTGACGGCCGCCAGCGCGCTCAGCACGGTCAGCGACTCCGGCCTGCCGACCACGTCGAGGTCGTGGATACGGCCTTTCAGCTCGCGCAGCCGCAGGCCCTCGGCCAGGAAGAAGAAGTCGAACTTGCCGCGCTCGGCGGTCTTGGCCAGGTGGACGAACGAGGAGAAGTCGATCTGGCTGCCGGAGCGGGGGTCGCTCCAGACGGTGGTGTTGTTGACGCCGGGGAAGTGCGCGGCGAGATGTACCCGCTTGCGTGCTGTCATCGGTCCCGCCCGTGGGGAGTGCGCCAGGTGTCCGGCAGGCCCTCGGTGGTCTCGGCGAACGCGGGCAGCGTGTAGAGGTCGCGGGCGTAGCCCCACAGGTTCGGGAAGCCGGACAGGTCGTGCTCGGTGATGAGGTGGTGGCGGTTGTACTCGGTGTCGTACCTGGCCAGCGTGACCCACAGGCGCACGTCGGCCTCGGTGACCGTGTCGCCGAGCAGGTAGCGCCGTTCCTCCAGCCTGCGGTCGAGCGAGCGCAGCATGCCGGCGACCCGCTGGCGCTCGTTGTCGCGTTCCCGCTCGCTCGCGGCGCGGGCGACGCGCGAGACGCCGGTGTTGACGTCGTGGTAGATCCAGGCGTTCAGCTTGTTGATCTCGGGGCGCAGCGCCCGCGGATAGAGGTCCACGCTGCGGTCGGCCCACTCCTCGAACTGGGTGGCCAGGTCGATCGTGATGTCGGGGAAGTTGTTGCTGACGATCCTGCCGCGCCGCCGGTCCCACAGCACGGGCACCGAGATGTGGCCGGGGTAGCCCTTCTCGGTGGCGTCGTACGCCTGCTCAAGGAGCGTGAACCCGTTGACCGGGTCGGGGCCCCTGCGCTCCCTGAAGGCCCAGCCGCGCCCGTCGCGCTCGTCGTCCACGTAGGACAGCGACACCACCTCCTCCAGCCCCTTGAGCTTGCGGACGATCGCCGCGCGGTGGGCGTACGGGCAGACCCAGGCGACGTAGAGGTGGTAGCGGCCGGGCTCGGCGCGGTAGCCGCTGGACCCGTCGGCGGTGATCCGGCCCTGGAAGGGGTAGATGGGGCGGTTCCAGCCGGGCGACAGGTGCAGACGGCCTGGGCCGTACGAGCCGTAGGCGTCGTAGTCGACGGGACTGGCGTAGGCGGGGGCCGCCGTCCCGGTGTCGGTCCGGGGGTTGATCCCGGTGTGCACGGTCACACTCAGCTCCAGACGCGGGTCGCTCAGTCTTCGTTGTGCGGGCGGAAGCGGCCGAATCGGCCCTTGTGGTAGAGGAGCGGCCGGCCCTCGCCGTGCGTGCGCACGTCGGCGACCAGGCCGACGACGAGCACGTGGTCGCCGACGTCGGCGGTCTCGTACGGCAGGCACACCAGGTGCGCGCACACGTCCTGCAGCAGCGGCGCGCCGAGCGGGCCCGGCCGCCACCTGGTGGGCGGGGCGAAGCGGTCGATGCCCTTGCGGGCGAACCTCGCGGCCAGGTCGGCCTGGTCGGCGGAGAGGATGTTGACGGCGAAGTGGTCGGCGGAGCGCAGCCAGGGCCAGGTGGTCGAGGACTGGTCGACGTAGAAGGAGACGAGCGGCGGTTCGAGGCTGACCGAGGAGAACGAGGTGGCGGTCATGCCGACCGGGACGCCCTCGTTCTGCGCGGTGATCACCACGACGCCGCTGGCGTGGACGGCGAGCGCGCGGCGGAACGACTCGGCGCCGACGGCGCGGCCGGGCAGCGTGTCGGTCATGCCCGGGCACTCCCCTCGCGGTCGGTGCCGGCCGGTGCTGGGCTGGTGGGGGTGGTGGGACGTGATGGGATCACGGGATCGTTCCTCACGGGGAAGGCGCGCTCGCGCGGCGCGCTGGCGGTGGTGCGCGAACGCGGGTGTACGGGGTCGTCAGCGGGTGCGTGGACGGCGTCGGCCACGCCCGAGCTCAAGGGGTGATGGCGGCGTGCGGCGGAAGGCCGCGGGCGGTGGTCCGTGATCAGCGACACTGCGCGCTGGCGACGTGGCAGAAGTCCACGTGCGGGCGCGCGGTCAGGAGGAAGCCCTGGCTCATGTCTTCGACGCTAAGCCGGACTCTCGGATAAGTCAATATTTCCTACTTGTTATACGGGAAATTGGACGGCGCCTGCCCGGACATGGCGACGCCCCGCCACCGGCCGGCGGCGGTGGAACCGTCCATCGTCACCGCCTCGCTCCCCCAGGCCGCCGCCGGCACCGCCTACCGGCACGAGCTGCGGGCCAAGGGCGGCGTGCCGTTCTACGACTGGCAGATCACCAGCGGGTCGCTGCCCGCCGGGCTCACCCTCGACCGGTTCACCGGCACCATCACCCCGACCGCCGCGGGCAGCCACACCTTCACCGTCCGGCTGCGCGACTACGACCGGCTCAGCAGCTCCGTCACCAAGACGTTCACGCTGAACGTCGGCAGCGGCGGCGCAGGCCCCGCGACCGACCTGGCCGCGGACGCCGCCCCCTCGGCCTCCTATACCGCGCCCTGGGAGAGCGTGGCCGCGATCAACGACGGCATCGACCCGCCGTCATCCAACGACACCGCCAACCCCCGCTGGGGCGCCTGGCCGCAGACCGGCACCCAGTGGGCCGAGCTGACCTGGCCGTCGGCCCGCACGATCGGCTCGGCCGAGGTGTACGTCTTCGACGACGGCGGCGGCGTGCGGCTGCGGCGAGCTGGAAACTGCAGTACTGAGCGGCGTTGGTCGGGCTTCTCGAGGTCAAGGCATACGCCTGACCGGCCGTGCGGATACCCACTTTTTTGTGGGTACTTGCCGCCCCGGCACTCCACGGACGAAGCTGAGGACACGGCGGCCGGAGGGCCGCCGGGGACCAGCAGGACGTACGAGAGGAGGCCGGGGCGGTGCGCGTCACGAGACCTGCCGGGCCGCGGCCAGCCTCTCCAGGCGGCGGTGACCCCAGCCGGCGAGGGGCTCCAGCGCCTCGGCCAGGTCGCGGCCGAACGGGGTCAGCGAGTATTCGGTCCGCAGCGGCCGCTCGTCGTACACCTGCCGGTGGACCAACCCGTCGCCCTCCATCTCGCGCAGCGTCTGAGTCAGCACCTTCTCGCTGAGCCCGGGCAGCCGGCGCAGCAGCTCGCCGGGACGCCACGGGCCTGACTCCAGCAGCCAGAGCAGCGTCGTCTTCCACTTGCCGTCGATCACGGCGATCGCGGCGGTCACCCCGCAGACGTTGGGGTCCTGTGCTCTGCTGCGCGTCATCGCCGTTTCACCCTTCACAAGCCATGTCGTCGAGGAGTCTTCACGGATGTCCGTATCCACCCCACAGTCTGCCGTCACCGTGCTCGGCCTGGGTCCGATGGGCCGGGCGCTGGCCGGCGCGTTCCTGGACGCGGGCCTGGCCGTCACGGTCTGGAACCGTACGCGGGGCCGGGACCGCGAGCTGGTGGCCCGCGGCGCGTCGGGCGCGCCGTCACCCGAGGCCGCGGTCGCCGCGAGCCCGCTCACCGTGCTCTGCGTGGTGGATTACGACGCCGCCCACGCGATCGTGCGCAGGGACGCGGTGGCCGCCGCACTCAAGGGCCGCACGCTGGTCAACCTGACCGCCGACACGCCGGCGCGCGCCCGCGACATGGGCGCGTGGGCCTCCGCGCACGGCATCGGCTACCTGGACGGCGCCATCATGACGCCGTCCACCACCATCGGCACGCCGAACGCGGTGTTCCTGCACAGCGGCCCCGAGGAGCTCTACCGCGAGCACCGGGCGGTGCTGGAGACGCTCGGCGGCACCCACACCCACCTGGGGGCCGATGTCGGCCGGGCGGCCTCGTACGACCTCGCGCTGCTCGACATCTTCTGGACCGCGATGGCCGGGTACGCCCACGCGCTGGCGCTGGCCAAGGCGGAGGGCGTCACGGCCCAGGAGCTGGCGCCGTTCGCGAAGGGCATCTCCGCGATCCTGCCGCCGCTCTTCGAGCAGGGCGCGCGGGAGGCCGACGCGGGCGTCTTCTCCGGCGACATCAACCCGATCACCTCGGCGGCGTCGTCCATGCGGCACATCGTGCAGGCGTCCGAGGAGCGCGGCATCGACGCGAGCGTGATGCGCGCCGCCGAAGGGCTGGCCCGCCGCGTCATCGGGCTCGGACACGGCGGGGACGGCTTCCTGCGCGTCACCGACCTGCTCAACCCCCGCTGACGGTCCCCCGGTACGGCGGGTCAGCGGCCGCCGGCCGCCGAGGCGGGCAGCGGGATGGCCGGGAAGGGGTTGTCGGGCAGCAGCACCACGCGGCGCGGCCGGTCGGGCGTGCTGGCGGCGTCGAGGTGGAGCAGCGCCGCGCCGATGCCCGCCGCACCGACCATGTAGCCGGTGTCGGCGGTGACCTCGCCCGGCCGCAGCCTCCGGTACGCCTGGTACCAGCGGTAGCCCCGGCCGTTGTGGTCGGTGGCGCGGGCGATCAGGTCGGCGGCGAGCGTGTGGGCGTACTCCAGGTGGGCCCGGTCGCCGGTGACCGCCCACAGGCCGACGAACAGCTCGATCACCCCGGCCGTGCCGCAGCACTGGCAGGCCACGTTCCAGTAGCCCTCGGTGCGGCGGCGCGGCGCCCCGCTGCTGACGATGCCGCGCGCCAGCCGCTCGGCCCACTCCAGGTCGGCGGGGTCGCCGCCCACCCGGTACAGCTCGTAGAACATCCTGGCCACGCCGGCCGAGCCGGAGCAGAAGCCGAGGTAGTGCAGGCCGCGCGCCTGCGGCACGTGGTGCGGCACGACCGCGCAGCGCCCGCTGACGACGCTGACCTCGCGGACGAAGGCGGCGCCGCTGCGCGCGGCGTCGAGGAAGCGCCGGTCGCCGGTGACGCCGTACAGGCGGGCCAGCAGGTACGCCGTGCCGGACGTACCGGCGAGAAAGCCGGGGGTGACGGCGTCCACCGGCAGGTCGGCGCACTCGCCGAACCAGTGGCCCGGCACCGGCACGCGGGCGACGCGCAGGCCCGCCTCCACGGCGGCTTCCTCGTACGCCGGCACGCCGAGGTGCGTGGCCGCCCGCAGCAGCCCGAGGATGATGCCGCCCTCGCCACGCTGCGCGGGGTCGCGCGACCACTGGACCCCGTCGCCTCGCTCGGTGCCCTTGCGCACGATGTGGTCGGCGATGGCGGCGGCCTCGGCCTCGAACCGCGCATCGCCGAGCGTCCATCCGGCCTCCATGAGGGCGATCATGATGCCGGTGAGCCCGTGGTAGAGGGTGAGGTCCTCCTGCTCGCGCCAGGTCGCGGCGAGCCGCCTGGCCCCGGCCCTGGCGTCCTCCAGGTACGCCTCGTGCCCAGTGGCGGCGGCCAGCTCGAGGAAGAACAGCACCACGCCGGCGGCCCCCGAGTACAGGGACCAGGGCTCGGCGGTGACGGCGGACGCGCCGCGCGTGTCGGGGTTGGCCTGCCACCAGCGGCCGTGCTCGTCGTCGACGGCGGCCGAGCGGACCCACCGCCCGGCCAGGATGGCGGCGGTCAGCGGCGTGTCGGCGCGGGCGCTCGACGCGCGCATCTCGTCCAGGCTCATGGAATCATTTTCCCATAGACTTAGTAGGAAGACTCGGAAAGCGGGCGAAGCAGATGTGGACACGATGCTCCACCCGTCCGGGCCGCGGCACAAATAGCCGCGCGGGAGCGACAGCACTTGCGGTTCCGGCGGCGCCGCCGGCTCTGACGGCGAGCAAGGCCCCGCTGCTGGGGACGGCCCCGCTACCGGGGACGGTTCTGATGCCGGGTACGGCTCTGCCGAGAACGGCTCTCGAAGCGCAGGCCGCTCGCGTCGCGTCGGCGTGCATCACTCGTCCCCGGTGACGCCGAGCGCCCGCAGCAGCTCGGCGCGGACCTCGGCGGCGTCCATCGTGGCGTCGAGCCGCTTCTCGACGGCGATCCGGCCGCCGTCCAGCACCAGCACGCGGTCGGCCAGCGCGATGGCCTCGTCCACGTCGTGGGTGACCAGCAGCACGGCCGGGCGGTGCTGCTCGAACAGGCGGCGCAGCAGCCGGTGCATCTTCAGCCTGGTCAGGGCGTCGAGGGCGCCGAACGGCTCGTCGGCCAGGAGCAGGCGGGGCTCGCGTACCAGGGATCTGGCCAGCGCCACCCGCTGCTGCTCGCCACCCGACAGCTCGTTCGGCCAGGCCCGCTCGCGCCCGGCGAGGCCGACCTCGGCCAGGCTCTGCCTGCCGCGCTCCTCGGCTCCGGTCAGGCCGAGCACGACGTTCGGCAGCACCCGCTGCCACGGCAGCAGCCGGGCGTCCTGGAACACCACGGACACCTCGTCAGGCACCTGCACCGTGCCGCCGCCGGCCACGTCGGCGTCCAGCCCGGCCAGGGCCTTCAGCAGCGTGCTCTTGCCCGAGCCGCTGCGGCCGAGCAGCGCCGTGAACTCGCCGGGCGCCAGCTCCAGGTCCAGGCCGTCCAGCACCCGGCGGGAGCCGTAGACGCGGGTCAGCCCTTCGACGCGGATCAGCTCGCCAACGTCCGTCGCCACGACAGCGCCCTCCTTTCCACGAGGCGGACCGCGGCGTCGGAGAACAGGCCGAGCAGGCCGTACAGGACGATGCCGACGAGGATCACGTCCGTCTGCCCGTACGTGCGGGCCAGGTCCATCATGTAGCCGATGCCGCTGGTCGAGTTGATCAGCTCGGCCACCACCAGGAACAACCAGGCCGTGGTGACCGCGAAGCGCAGCCCCAGCAGGAAGCCGGGCAGCGCTCCCGGCAGCACCACCTTCCTGATGAACGCGCCGCGCGTCAGATCGACGGTCTCGGCCAGCTCGACGTAGCGGCTGTCGATGCCGCGCAGGCCGTTGTGCGTGTGGATGTAGATGGGCACGAGCACGCCGACGGCGATGACGGTGACCTTCATGGTCTCGCCGATGCCCAGCCACAGGATCAGCAGCGGCATCAGCGCCAGCGACGGAATGGCGCGCTTGATCTGCACCGGGCCGTCGATGATCGCCTCGCCCCAGCGGCTGAGGCCGGACACCAGCGCGAGCACCGTCCCCAGCGGCACGCCGATGGCCAGGCCGGAGGCCACCCGGCCGAGCGAGGTCAGCAGGTTGTCCTGGAGGCGGCCGTTCTCGATCAGTTCGCCCGCGGTGGCGACCACGGTCCACGGCGCGGACAGGAAGCGGGGGTCGAGCCGGCCCGTCGCCGATGCCACCGCCCAGAGGGCGAGCAGCAGCAGCGGGCCCACCAGGAAGCCCAGCTTGATCGGGCGGCCCGGCCTCAGCCGGCGGCGGGCCCGTACGCGGGCGGGCGCGACGGGACGTGAGGCGAGCAGAGTCATGTCACGCACCCTCCTTGAGCGCGGTTCTCGGGGATCCGGCGGCCTGCGCGGTTTCGCGTGCGTCCGGTCGCGCCGCCTGGCCACGGCCTGCGCGGACGCCGGGCTGCGCCATCACGCGCCCTCCTTGAGCGCGTCGGCGGCGATGTGCTCGAAGCGGCGGTCGTACAGGTCCTCGGCCTTCAGCGGCGGGTTGCCCGTCTCGGCGGCCAGGATGTCGATGGTCTCCTGGTGCCGGGCGATGACCTCCGTCCAGTCGGCCGGGATGTCGGGCTCGCCCGCCTGTTCGACCAGGTACTGGCCGTCGGCGGTGTTGAGGCCCTGGTCCTTGACGTAGTAGCCCTCGATCCACTCCTTGGGGTGCTCGTAGGCCCAGCGGGAGGCGCGCGCCCACGCGGCGACGTACTCGCGGATGGCGGCCGCCTTGGCCGGGTCCTTCAGCGTCTCGGTGCGGACGTAGAGGTGTGCGGGGTCGTCGCGCAGGCCGTGCTGGACGGTGGTGGCGCCGTCCCTGCCGAACTTGCCGGTGTAGCGCTTGATGTTGACGCCGCCGATCGGCGCGACGTCCACCTGGCGCGATGCCAGCGCGTTGGGGTAGACGTCGCCGGTGCTCGGCAGCTCTACCAGCTCGACGTCGTCCTTGGTGAGCCCGGCCTTCTTCAGCACCCTGAGCACCAGCGCGCCCTGCGCCTGGCCGGGGCTGTAGGCGATCTTCTTGCCGCGCAGATCGGCCAGGCTCTTGACCTGGACGCCTGGCGCGATGCCGAGCTCGTAGGTGGGGTGGTCGATCGGGTCCTTGCGGAACTTGGCCGCCACGATCTTCACCGGCAGGCCGGTCCAGGTGGCGTGGATGGGCGGGATGTCGGCCACCGCTCCGACGTCGAGCGCGTTCGCCCTGAAGGCCTCGGTCGTCTGCGGGCCGCCGCTGATGTTGGCCCACTCGATGTCGAACGAGAACTTGTCGATCTCGCCGGACAGCTCCAGCGCCACCCGGGTCGCCGGGTCTCCGACGATCAGCCGGGTGCCTTCCGGGACCGCGGTCGGCAGCGGCGCCTGCGCGGACAGCTCGGGTCCTGAGGACTCCTGGGCGGCGCCCGGCGTACAGGCGGTCATGACCAGCATGAGAAGCGCGGCGAGCACGGGTCGTAACGAGGACGTGTGGTAGGGGCCCTGGCTCATGACCACGAAGGTACGAGCGCCAGGGCCATAAGTCAACATTTCCTACCAGGTTTACATGATTTTCTGTCGATGGCGGTCCATGGCCTGCTGAAGGGGCGGTCAGGCACGCCTCGCCAGGGCCCTTTTCGGGCGGGTCATTCGTACTCGCCGAAGCCTTCTCCAGGGCGGTCACCGGTGCCCCCGGCAGAACCGCCGTCAGCGGCGCTCGCGGGAGCCTCGCCGCGCCGGTCAGCGGTCGCCGGCGGCGGGGCCGGCGATGCGGCGGAAGTCGCCGAGGCTCTGGCGGAAGAACGCGTGGTCGCTCTCCAGCTTGGCCCTGGTGAAGCGGCCCGGGTCGGCCTCGCGCGCGGACCTGCCCATCTCGGTCCAGAACGCCTCGGGCGGCAGCTCGGCGGCGCCCTCAGGCAGGAACTTCAACGCCTCGGCCACCGCATCGGCCGCGTAGATCCAGTCGGTCTCCACGGCGCGGAACCGCTCGGCGTCGGGCGCGCCCGCCACGTAGTCGAGCTGGCCCTCCAGGGCCCGGCTCGCGTACGTGGCGCCGATCAGCACCCACTGGCCGGCGTCCAGCAGCTCGGATGCGCCGGTGCCGAACGTGGCGCCCGACCGTCTGGCCGCGTGCTCGCCCTCGTACGAGACCGGCACCTCCACGCCGCCCGCCCGCACCAGCCACCCGTCGGGCACCTCGATCACCGACGCCTCCGCCGACCCGCCGGAGACCGTCAGATCGAGGTAGATGTGCGCCTCGACCAGCGAGCGCGCCGTGGCGCCGTCAAGCATGCCTGGCCGCCAGATCGCGGTAGGAGTCGCGGACGATCAGCAGCCGGTCGAGCTGGAACCTGCCGGGTTCGGCCGCCCGCATCTCGCGTCCCCGCTGCGACCAGAACGCGTCATCGGGCACCTCGTCGGCGCCCGGCGGGATGAACTTCACGACCTCCTCGACGGCGGCCGTGGCGATCGACAGCGTACGGTGGGCCTCGGCCGCGTCGTCCGCCGGCACATTGCCCGCCGACAGGTCCGCCACCCACAGCCACTCCCCCGCGTCGAGCAGCTGCGACGGCTCCTCGCCCCCGAACGTCGGGTAGCCCGACGGCATCACCGGCCGCTCCGGCAGGCCGAACAGGTATTCGCGCTGCCTGCCGCAGTCGTCGCAGGTGCCCCAGTAGCGGTTGGCGAGCCCCTCGTCGACGGCGACCAGGCCGTTCTCCCAGGTCGTCTCGACCGAGCCGCACTCGCACGGGTGCAGGTCGAGGTAGAGATGCGCCTCATCCCTTGTCCGCGCCACCGCGAAGGCCATAACCGTCCTCTCCTCGCCGTTCTCCTATCATGCCCGCCCAACGAGACGACCGGCTCGTGCCCACGCCACGAGACGGCCCGCCCACGCGCGCGTCGCACGACGGCCGGGTCACCCCCGCGCCACCAGACGACCCGCCCGCGCACGCGCCACGAGACGGCCCGCTCATACCCGCATCACGTGGCGGTCGGTGTCGCGCTGCTTGCGGCGGCCGCAGTGGCACGGACCGGCTTTCGGGCAGTGGCACTCCTCGTCCGGCAGCCTGCCGACGCCGGCGGAGAGCTTGCGCCCGCGCTCCAGGTACGTGCGCGCCCGCTCCAAGCGGTCGTCGCGGCCGCCGGGCCGTGGACCGTCGAGCAGCTTGGTCAGCTCGGCGGCTACCGGAGCGGGCACCAGGTGCATCGGGGCGGTGGCGGCCAGGTCGTACAGCACGCCGAGCCGGGCCCGTCGCTGCGGCACCGTCGCGGCCCGCACCTGGCGGGCGGCCTCGACCAGCGCCGCGACGTGCCGGTACGGTGCGGCAGGCAGGCCCATCGCCGCCGCGATGGCTCCGGCGGTGACGGCCGCGGCGGCCCGCTCGTTCGCGCCGACCGGCTGCAGCCCGTCCACCTGGTACGTCACCACACCACCGCCCGTCGGTTCCACGGCCCCGCCCGCGCTCGCCGAGCCGGACGAGCCCGCCACACCGGCCGCCCCCATGCCGATGTCCTGTCCGACACCGGTGTCCTGGGCCTTGCCAAGGGTTCGGGCCATGCCAGTCCCATGGGCAGTGCCGTTCGCCTGCCCCACGCCGTTCGGCGAAGCCTCGCCGTTGTGGTGGGCGGCGCCGTTCGCGGCGGCTGTCGGCTGGGCGGGGATGGCCGGGGCGGGCGGGCGGATCTCGACGGCCAGGGGCGGCCGGCCGGGGAGCTGGACGTCGATCAAGCCGGGCCCCAGCACGCGGGCCTTCGCGCCCATGAGCGCGGCGGCCCTGCTGACCGCGTTGGCCGCGGCCAGCTCCGGCAGCTCAGGCGCGCCGCGCAGCGCCGCCACGTGCTCGGGGGCCAGCTCGCCCGCCCTGGCCAGGGCCACGAGCTTAGCGGTCGCACCCGGCTGCCCCGGTGCCAGGCCCGCTCTCTCGGCTTCGGCACGGATCGCGGCTGCCGCCTCGGCGGCACCGGACCGCCCGCCACCGAACACCGCGCCGAGCGACCGGCGCGCGGCGGGCCGCCCACTGAGCGCATCGGCCAGGGATCCGGTGGCAGGGGCAGTGCCGTTCGAGGCGCCGGCGAGCGAGCCCGGAGCTGACGCGCCACCGTTCACGACGTCGGCCAAGGAGTGCGGAGCAGCGGGACGGCCGTGCAAAGCGTCGGCGAGTGACGGCCCCGACGCCGTGGCGCTGCCGTGCAAGGCGTCGGCGAGTGACGGCCCCGATGCCGTGGCGCTGCCGGTCAGGGCGGCGGCCAGGGAGGGCTCGGCCGGCTGCGCGTTGTGGAGCGCGTCGATGAGGGCGCGTAGGCGGGCGGCGGCCGCCGCGTCCTCGTCGCTGACCCGCACGCCGGGCACACCCTCCGCAGCCGGAGGGCCGGACGGCGGGTGGGTGGGCCAGGGCGGGGGCGGCGGGGTGTGGCCGCGTTTGCGGATGTCCGTGGCGACGGCGTTGATGGCGGCCGCGAGCGTCTCCCTGAGCTGCGGGTCGGCGGTCGCGCTCCACCTGCGCGACAGCTGGGCGTGCTCGTTGAGCCGGGGCACCAGGCAGTGGTCCGTGCCTTCCTTCCGGGGCGACAGCGACTCCCTGATCGTCCCCTGGGGCGCCCCGGCCGCCTGCGCGGCGCGTTCCTGGGCGATGTGCGAGATCTCGTGGACCAGCACCGTGGACACCATGTCCGGGTGCACCCGTGGAGCGACGAAAGTGATGTGCGGGTCCTCCGCGGTGCCGGCGCGGAAGTCGGTGCGCCCGATGAATCCGTCGCCGGGGTTCGCGGCCACCACGCGGACGTGCTGGTCGGCGGCCCCGGGCAGCCGGACGACGAGGCGGTCCTCACCGGTCCAGCGCACGTCGGCGACGGCCCCGCCGAAGTCGGTGGCGGCCACGTGCCGGCTGCGGATCTCGGCGACGGTGAGGTCCGGTTCGCCTTCGGGACGCGCCGAGGCGCCCAGCGGGCTGTCAGGCAGCGCCTCCTCGTGCGCGCTGGACGGGAGCGTGCCCTGGAAGGTGCTGGCGCCGGGCGGCGGCTCCGACTCCTCGACCTGGACGATCTTCCAGACCGGTTCCGGCGGCCTGGGCAGGGCGCCGCGCTCGGCCAGCGCGGCCGAGACCTGGTCGGTGAACGTGCCGGACACCGGCGAGTTCAGGAACACCTCGCGCAGGTCCAGGTTCTGCTGGTCGGCCGCGTCCAGAATGTGGGGCGGCAGCGTGGAGAACGCCTCGGCGAACCCGGCGTCGCGGTGGCTGTTCCGCCCGGAGTCGTCGCTGCGCACGGTGCCGTCGGGAGCGGCCAGGTAGTGGTGGAGGCCGTCGGGCTCCTGCACGCGGACGCGGGCCACCGCGCCGCGGTCGCGGGCGGCCACGCGGGCGTCCTGAAGGACCTGGATGAGCCCTTCGCGGCCGGGCTCCGGCGTGAACCTGAACGTCGGCAGCCCGTCGAGCGGCGCCGCGATGCGGATGCCCGCCTGCATCCTGGCGTGCAGCTCGTTCAGCTCCTCGCCGGACATCGTGACCATGGCGGTGCCGCCGCTCGCGCCGGGCAGATGGACGGCCTCGCGCGCGGACCGGACGTCGCCATCGCGCCGCAGCTTGACCCGCTCGAACGTCAGGTCGTAGTCCACCCGCACCTGGACGGTGTAGAGCTTGCCGCTTTCGAACATGCTGCGCTCGCTGCGCGCGCCCTGGTGGACGTTGACGCTCTGCGACGCCTGGGCGCCCGCGCTGGTGCCGACGCTCACGCCGAGGGCGCCGATGCTCTGGCCGCCGTTCACGCCCACGGGCGTGACCTGGCTGCGGCCGACGGAGACGTTCTGCGCCTCGGCCCGCCTGTCCACCTCGCCCTTCTCGCCGTCGAACGGCCCGGCCACCACCGTGAGGTCCGACATGCGGGTCTTGATCGAGACGTCCACGCCCTGGTTGCGGAGCTTGGCCTCGGCGACGTGCGGCACCACGGCGCCGTCGCGTCCCGAGATCTGTTCCAGGCCGGTGATCAGGCCGGAGTGCGACAGCCAGGCCGACAGCGCTCCCAAGCGCTCTCTGACCGCGGCGTCGCCGACCATCTTCGTGAGCTGGCGGATGACGGCGTCGTAGAGCGTGGGCCTGTCCGGGTCCTCGGTCAGGGTGTCGGGGAAGAAGCCCGGCTCCAGCTCGACCGAGCGCGGGTCGGTCACGGCGCGGACCGGACCCGGGTCCTCGGCGACGGGGCGCACCATGTCGCTGGGCACGTCGCGTTCGAGCACCACGTCGTACGTGCGCTGCGGCGGCTCGCCCTTGCGCCCCACCGCGTGCACGGTCTTGCGGATCCTGGCGGCGGTGCCCGGCATGCGCCGCTCGAACGGGATGCGCCGCACGCGGGCGGGGCGGGTCTCGACCTCGAGGACGAGCTCCATGTCCTGGGCGACCGTGGTCACGCCGACGAACCTCGCGATCCGCAGCAGCCGCATGACGTTGTTGATCTTGGTGTTGGAGAAGGAGCGGCTGCGCTTGGTGGACGCGCCGGCCTTGCTTTCGCCGCCCTCCTCGGCTGCGTTGTAGTCGACGCCGGCGGACAGCGCGACGGAGTGCGACTCCGTGTGCGCGAGCTCACCTCCGCGGTAGCGCTGGATGATGTTGCCCTTCTCAGCGGTCTGGCTCACCATCCGGGCCCGGCTCGGGTCGCCCTTGGGCCTGAGCTTGGCGCGGACGGTGACGACCTGCGGGGCCGCGTTGGGGGTGCTCGACTGCACCTCGTACTCGCGCTCGAACCCGCGCCGCGACATCATCTCGTCGAGGTGGATCTCGGAGCGGGTGTCGTTGAGGTCCACCCTGACCTGCCTGGCCAGGTTCGGGGTGGCGGCGTTGGCGCCCGGCACGGCCTCCTCGATGAGGCTGAGCGCCTCGTCCATGAGGTTGACCTCGTCGCCCTGCCTGTTCGTCACGGTGAACGACGTCGGCACGCTGGAGCTCATGCCGGCGGCGTACTGGGGCGCGAGGACGACCTCCTTGAGCCGGTCGTTGACCTCCTGGGCCTTGCTCAGCGCGTCCGCGAGGTGGATGAAGCCCTTGCCGGGGTCGTGACGGGTGGCCTCGGCCGCCGGGGCGACGGCGGGCTCGAGGTCGGCGACCTTCTTGAGCGCTTGGAGCAGGTCGGACGGATAGTGCCGCTTACCGAGCCCGATGTCCTCGCCCCGCTCGACCGCCTCCCTCCTGGCCTGGATGTAGCGGGTGATCAGCGGTACGGCGACCGTGCGGTGCAGGTCCATGTGGCCGTTGATGAAGCGGTCGACCGCGTCGGCCACGACGGCCACCGGCAGCTTCAGCTCTCCCTCGGCGAACATCCGCAGCGCGTCGTGCTCGGGGACGACGAACACCCCGTTGCCGTGGCTGCGCAGCGTGTCGCCCCGCTGGGTGCGGGATTCGTCTCCGACCAGGCCGACCTTGCTGGTGCTGACGGTCGTGACGACGTCGACCGGGACCTTGAAGCGGTACTTCCGGCCGGTCGCGATGCCGAGGAACTCGGTGCCGAAGATGGCGACGAGCGCGGTCAGCAGCATCCTGGTGCGGTTGCGCGAGGGCAGCGAGGCGCTGCCGGTGTCGCTGCTGGCACCGTTGTCGTCCGAGTCGCCGACGCTGTTCACCAGGCTGAGCAGGAAGTTCTTGGCCCCGTTCCAGGAGATGCCGACGCTGCGCAGGGCGAGCATGATGCGGCCGGACACCGGGTCGGCGATGTCGACGAACTCCGCCTCGCCGAGCTCCGCGCGCACGTCCACCTTGGCCCGCGTGGGCTTCGGCCCCTGCGGATCGAGCACGAGATCGTTGGAGATCGGGCCCTCGAAGATGTGGCCGGCGAGATGGTGGCGGCTCAGCATCGGCCAGAGCTGGATCAGCGGCGCGACCCGCTTTCTCAGCGCCTTCGGCAGCAGGCGGCGGACCTGGTCGATGTCGCTCAGTTCTGGGCCGACGTCGAAGTGCTCCAGCGTGGAGAGCCGCATGAGCCGCTTGCTCGGCTTGCCCATCGAGCCGGAGAAGCGCGGCCCGCCCTCGCGGGGCAGCATGTCGCCGGGCACCATCAGGACGGCCGTGATGGGGCGCGGCTCGATCAGGGGCGCCATCGTGGCCCCGTGGATCTGGTGGACCTCGATCGTCGCCCTGGTCTCGACGACGGCGGTCGGCTTGTTCTTGCCGTCCTCGGTCATGCCGACCTTGTTGACCATGCTGGTCACGTTGGTCGCGGCCGAGTACGAGCGGTCGCCGCCGACGTTCGGTCCCGCCTTGTGCGAGATCCCGTCCTGCCCCTCCTCCGGGCCGTCGGTCTTGGACGCCGAGCCGCCGAGCGTCCCCGCCACCGACCGGCTCACGCCCCGCCCGGCGGTGTCGCTGGCGATGTCGAGGTGGGTGCGCACCTTGGTGACCTGGCCGGTGCCGGTGCCGGTGTCGTCCGGGTCCTGCCGGACGACGATGTACAGCGCGTCCAGGCCGAGAGCCCGGTTGAAGCCGTGCTTCTGCAGCGGGACCATGACGCCGCCCTGGGCGAGCTGGTCGAACGCGCTGCGGACCGGGCTCTCCTCCAGGTGAAGCTTGATGTCGCTCTCGTTCATCCGCTGGGCGGCGCGGACGAGCGGGTTCTTGCTGTAGACGCGCTTGCCGTCCACCTCCTCGCCCACCAGCCCGGTGCCGGACAGCTCGGCGAGTACCTCGTCCACGAGCCCGTCGAGCCCGTGGACCTCGCGCACGTCGGTGGGGCCTGCGCCGCGCAGCCGTCCATCCCCGGCGCCGAGCCATTCCGGCAGCCGCATCTCGCGGCCCGGGATGGGCTCGGCTCCCTTGGAGTCCTTGAGCACGGCGAGCCCGTCGTCGCCGATCTTGATGCGGCCGTTCTCCGTGACGAACAGCTCGACCGGCACGGGGTCGCCGGCGTGGAAGGCGTCGAGCACCTGCTGGCGCACCAGCAGCTCCGTCTGGAACGGCTCCAGCGTCCGCGGCGGCTTGTTCTTCCGTTCGATGGTGAACGTCACCTTGGCCACCTTGCGGTAGGCCTGCGAGGGGCCGCTGCGCTTGTCCACCTGCGGATGGACGGCGACCTCGTTCGCCGTGGACGACGACGACTGCGACACCGGCCTGCTGGTGTTGGCGCTGGGCCCGATGGAGTCGGGCCGGTAGTCGCTCAGCGGCCCGGTGACGTCGAGATCCTCGATCTCCGCCTTGGGGAATCCCGCGGATACCTTGCCCTCGAACGAGTCGCCGGTCTCGGCCTTGGTGGTGGAGGTGGCGGTCTCGGTGAGCACCTCCTCCTCGAGCGCGTCGCGCGTCCACCCACCGACCATGCGGGTCTCTTCTTCGACGATCTCGCTGTGGGCGGTGATCTTGAAGTCGGTGTCGCCCGGCACCACCAGATCGACCGACAGGCCGGAGTCCAGGGTCTGGCGGAAGCGCGTCTGCAGCTCGCGGACGACGAACTTGCGCAGGTTCTGGCGGGCGGGGGTGCCGACCTGGGCGAACTCGCCGCCGAGCTGCTCGGCGAGCGCGTCGAACGCCTCCTCCAGGCCGGTCATGCTGATGACCTCCTGGTTCGGCGGCTTCGGGTTGCGCAGCTGCGGGTCGATGGTCTGCTGGGAGGCCGTGCCGGCGTCGGCGTACGAGTGCCACACCCAGAAGCGCTGGGTGCGGGAGTCGCCGCGGCTGCCCTCGCTGACCCGGATGGGCGCGCTCCACGTAGCGTTCTTGCCGGAGCGCTCCTCGATCGTCCACTCGGCGACGGCGTCGTACAGCAGCGACTCGGTGCGGTTGTCCGCGACCGAACCGCCCTGCTCGAACATGCTGCCCCCGCCGGAGGCCGACCAGTTGCGACCGAAGCGGCCGCCGACGGAGATGCCCGCCACCTCCAAGAGGGCGGCGCCCCAGCTGCCCGGAATCAGGTACTCCGCCGCCTTCGCCGTGTTGAAGTCCACGTTGACGCCGAAGCTGCCCGCCTCGGTGGCGGTGTAGGACTGTCCCGTCTGGTAGAACAGGCCGACCGTCACCTGGGACGCCCGCATGGCGGGGCTGTCCACCTCCACGAGGTCCGACAGCCTGAGCTTGATCCGCAGCTCGATCGCCCTGCCGCTGAAGTTGATCGGCAGCACCAGGCCGTCGCCCGCCACCGCCTTGTGCCAGTCGGCGCGGATGAGCCCTTCCAGCTCGTTCGGCGTGAACCGCTTGGCGACCTTCTTCCGCTCCAGCAGCGCGTTGACCTGGTCGGTGAGCTCGTCGAGGTGCGCGAGCCGGCCGGTGGGCATCGCCTCGGGCAGCGACAGCGGGTCCGGCCTGCTCCGCCCCAGCACCTGCTCGTACCGCGCGTACGCCTTCTCCGCCTCCCGACGGGCCTGCCTGATGAGGTCGGCCATGGTGGGCTGGCCCGGATGCAGCGAAGGCCCGAGGCTGCCGGGCGGCGCGGCGAGCAGCCGCGCGTACCGCTCGTACGCCACCCTCGCCGCGATCGACGCGTTCACCGCGTTCGCGTACACGGCGGCGATCCGCTCGTTCCGCGCCTGCTTGTCCCGCCCCGCGCGGGCGTCCTCGGCGGCCGTCGTGGCGCGGATGTCGGCACCGCTGTCCTTGTCCCGGCCGGCGGTCTCGGCCTTCTTCTCGGCCTCCTCGGCGTCTTTCGCGGCCTCCTGCGCGATCGCCACGTGGGCCTTCAGCAGGTGGCGCAGGGCCTTCTCGACCGTCGAGAGCTGCTCGGCCGCCCGGCGCAGCTCATCGACGTCCTCGGACGGTCTGGGGATGTCGAAGCCGGTACGCACGTCGTCCGGCCCCACCGCCCACGGCGGCGGCGGCACCTCCGCGCCCCGGGCGCGCAGCTCGGCGTCCAGGCCGTCGATGTCGATCGCCTTCTGCCGCTTCTCCGGCATCGTGGGGGCGTTCTCCCACTGCTCGATCAGCAGCACCCGCTCGTTCCGGCGGGCGGTCACGCACTCGTCCCTGACCTCCCGCGCCGGGCGGCCCGGCAGCATGCGGCGCAGGATGCCCCTGCGTCCCTGGCCGGCCGCCTGCCGCTGGAACGTGTCGGTGATCTCGTGCAGCCACACCCTGGTGAGCTGGTCGGTGGCGACGCGCGGGGCGAACGTCACCACGTGCGGGTCCTCGGCGGTGCCCGCGCGCACCCTGGTCCGCGCCATCTCGCGCTGGCCGGGCTCGCCGACGGTGAACGTGAAGTGCTGGACGCCGCTCCCCGTGGTCACCGTCAGGGCGTCGCCGTCCCAGGACAGGCCCCGCACCTCCTGGGCGCCGTGCACGAAGTGCCTGGGGTCGAGGGCCTGGGCCGCCTGCTTGATCTCGTCAAGGGTGACGTCGGTGTCGCGGCCGCTGTCCGTGACGTACGCGGTGCCGGCGATCGGTTGCGAGGTGACCGTTCCCGGGATGCTGGTGTGCGTCTCCGGCGGGGTGACGCGGGTGACGTCCGAGGACAGCGAGTCGCTGGACGCGGCGAGCACCAGCAGCGCGGACGCCTCCACCACCAGCTCCGGGTGGCTGTCCACGTTGCCCGCGACGTCGTCGAGCGTGCGGCGCAGGCGCTTCATCGTGTCGTTCGGCAGGACGCGGAATCCGCCGTCCGGCTTCGGGACGATCACCTCGCCGTCTGGGCCGATCACGGCGCCGGGGAACGTGGTCTCGAGCGCTTCCACCAGCGCCGCCCGCGCCCTCGTCGGCGCCCCGGCCTTGGACGCCGCCTTCGTCCGGCCGCCCTGGTCGGCGGCCGTCCTGTCGGCCTCGTGGTCCGCGTCCGCTGCCTGGTTGCTCGCCTGATCGGCCGCCTGGGCGGCCGCTGCCCGGCCGCCCGTGTCGGGCTGACCGGACGTACCAGGCCGGCCCGTTACGACGGGCTGGGCGGTTGTGCCGGGCTGCTGGGTCGCGTCGCTGCGGTCGGCAGGCGGCGTGGCCGGCTGAGCCGCGTCGCTGCCCGTCCGGCCGGTGGACGGGCCGGTCGGCGCGCCGGCCGCCACCACAGGCTGGGCCGCGCCCTCGTTCGCCGGGCTCTGCGCGGTGGTCTGCTGCTGCCCAGCGGCCGGCTGCGGCCGGCCATCGGCGCGTGCGGCGGACGGCTCGCTCGTCGTCACCGCCGTGTTCGCGCTGGTCGTGTCCCCTGCCGTGATGCCCGCCGTGATGCCCGCCGTGGTGCCCGCCGGGGTGCCGGTCGGGCTGCTGACGGTGGCCGGGTCGCCGAGCGTGGCGGCGGCAGGCGCGCCCGGCGCCTGCCCGGCGGCCGGCTGCTGCGCGGAAGCCGAGCCGGACTGCGGCGACGAGGCCGTGCGCGGCTCCGGTGCGGTGGCCGGCTCCGACTCCGGCGTCGCGTTCGTGTGCGGCGTGCGGGCGTCAGGACGCGTGTCGGAGGTGACGCTCGCGGAAGGCTGGGCGTCCGCGGCGAGCCGGGGTGCGGTGTCCGGGGTGGTGCGTGCGGGCTGCCGCTCCGGGGCCGCCTCGGGGGCGTCGTCCTGGTTCGGCTCCTGATTCCGGTCGGGGGCCGGGGTGACCTGCTGTTCCGGGGTGCGGCGACGCTGCGAAGCGTCGGCGTCGGGGACGCCGACGCTCGGGCGGGACGCCGAGCCGGACGACGAACCGGCCGACGACATCGTGCCGGCCGTGCTCGCCGTACGCTGCGCGGGGATGGTGACCGGCTCGGACGTACGCATGCCGCCGGCCGTGGCGGGCTGGTTGCCGCCGGGGCCGGTCGGCGCGACAGCGGTCCCGGAGGGGTCAGCGGACGGGCTGCCTCCGCCCGCCCAGGCGGCGGCGCGGGCGGCGTCGGTCCGTGCGGCGGCGTCGTAGGCGGAGGCCAGCGTGGTCGTCGGATGCGCCAGCGCCAGGGCCACGTCCGGGTTGAACGGGCTGATCGTCCCGGTACGCCCCACGCCACCCATGAACGCGCCCACCATGGACTCGGCGGTGAACGGATTCTGTAGCTCCCCGTACACCAGCGCGTTGCCCATGAAACTGCCGACCGGTGAGGCGATCACATTGGTCGCACCCGTCGTCAGCGCCCGCCCGGCGAACCCCGGCACCACCTGGGTGACCCGCGAGATCGGCCCTCCGACCACCGTCCCGGTGATTCCGCCGCCACCGCCGCTCGCCGTGACCATGGCGATCTCCCGCCAGTCGAAGTCCTCCCGGGTGCCCTTCAGCCTCTGAAGGTATTGGGCGACGAACTCGATGAAGAACTCCTCGCCCATCTCTTCGACGAGCTCCCTGCCGATCGGCGAGGCCAGCACCCGCAGCAGCAACGCCCGCCCGGTGGGGCCGCTCAACGCCGCCACCTGCGCCAGGCGGGCCGCACCGACCTTCTGCCCGGCGGCGCCCACCAGCTTGACCAGGATCCGGCTGATGGCCGCGCGTGCACCAGCCGCGTACGGACCGATCAACGGCGTTGAGACGCCCGCGGTGAAGAACGCCACCAGCAGCGTGATCGCGATGGCGATCACCGTCACCCAGAAGGCCACGTTGATCGTCAGCTTCGAGTACTGCGTCTGCACCGCGAAGTTGCTGGCCTGCACCGCGTACGCGTGCGCGTTGTGGCTGACGCCGGTGATGCCGCTCTCTTTGCTGTACAGCTCACGCGCCCGGCCCACGAACTTCGCGGTCGCGGGCGCCGCCCATCCCGTGACGATCGTCCGCACCGCCGAACCAGCGGGCTCGGCGGAGGAGATCGCGCCGTCCGACAGCGCCGCGTACCGGCGTGCGAGCTCCGACAGCCCGGCCTCGCTGGCCTCCGGCCACTTCTGACCGGCCGACAACATCGGAATCAGCCAGTAGTTCACCCAGTCCGGCAGCGCTTCGGTCTCCCAGACGGGCCGGACGTCGCTGTCGATCTGGACGATCTGCTTCTGGACGGACTGTCCGCCGGGGGTCTGGATGTTGGAGTTGTGGTCGCCCGAGTACGCCATGAACCCCGTCTCAGACTTCCCGCGCCATGCGGGTGAGGTCGTGCCGGATGTCGGCGTCCGTCTGCAACGTGTTGTCGATCGCGGCGCGCAGCCGGTCGCCGGCGTCCACGATCTGCTCGGCCAGCCGCTTGGCCTGGCGGACCATCTCGATGGGCCCGCCGTCGCCGCAGTGGGCCTTGTAGAACGCCTGGCCCTCGGCTCCGCCGCCCCACGGCGCGGTGCTCAGGTACGACTCCACGTCGTCGGCGAGCTTGGGCAGGGTCCTGCCGACCTCTTCGGCGGTCGTGGACCAGGCCGACATGCCGCGGTTCACGACGGTCTTGGAGACGTACGCGCCCGACCAGTCCTCGATCACCGGTCACCTCCGATGCCGTCGACGAGCTGGGCCATCGCGGCCTCCACGTCGCCCTCGAGGTGCGCCTTGAACTGCTCGGCCGGGATCACCGGCTCGAAGATCTCCATGACCCGCTGCTGGGCGGCCTCGGCGGCCTTGCGCGCGGTCGCGGCGATCGTGTCGGCGAGCGCCCTGGCGTCGGGGCGGCGGTAGATGCGGGGGTCGAGGTCGAGGCGGATCAGGTCGCCGCGCGGGCCGACGGTGACGGAGACCAGGCCGTCGCTGGAGGTCTCGGTGACCTGCACGGCCTTGGCCTTGGCGTGCAGCTCCAGCCCTTGCTCCTGCAGGCGCGTGAACGTCTCACGCAGCTCGTCGGCGTATGCCCGCATCGCGGCCACATCCGGCTGTTCGGAAGCCCCCATAACCCCCTCGCTACGTTTGCACCATGTGACGCCACATGTGCCTGAGAGGTCAGTTTCCGTCACATTAACACCAGGAAACAAGGGCTTAACCTAAACGTTCAGAAACCTCGAAGTGAGGGGCACCGCCTCCTCCCGCATGTCCGTCACCTCCGCGCGCGGCACCCAGGCCCGCCACACGCCGCGTTCCACCCGATCGAGTCCCAGGTCACGGGCCTTGAGCGCGGACCCGCCGAGGTATTCGAGCAACAGCCGCCCGTCCCGCTCGTCGTGCACCTGGAAGGGCTCGTCGCGCCACCGGCACACGACGGTCACGAAGTGCAGCGACTCGCACTCCTGCACCGGGACCGTGCGGACGTGGCAGTCCGGCTCGACCTCCTCGAAGCCGTCGCGCGGCGTCTCGCTGCGCAGCCGTACCCAGAGCTCCAGCGCGTGCGGCTCGGGGCTGACCGGATATTCTTCGCCGTTCCAGCGCGCACGGTAGCCGTGCCACGACGTCATGATCGCCTCCCCACCAGGAGCCAGCGGCGCAGGTCGCCGTGGTAGAAGGCGCGGCGGTACTCGGTGCCGGCCTGGGTGAGCTCCCAGATCTCCGCGCCGTGCGGCAGGCCCACGCCGTACACCTTGTACTCGCGGATGACGTTGTCGACGCTGGGGACCAGGCCCATGCCGAAGAACGGCGGCTCCTCCACGACCCAGCCCGCCACGGCCTGCCGCCCCTCCTCGTCGGTGCCTCCGTACGGCGTGCGGTAGAGGTCGAGGCCGACGGGACGCCAGCGCAGCATGTTCAGCGAACCCGTCTCGGTGAGCATGTCGGTCTGGTTCAGCGCGGCGGCCAGCACGGCGGGGGTGGCGATGTGCGAGACGTCGAGCGCGTGGTGGCAGTAGCCCGACACGCGCGGCTCGGACGTGGCGAGCAGGTCGGGGATGTCGGCGGCCGCGATGAGCTTCTGCACCACCGGCACGCCCGAGCCGGGGGCGATCTGCAGGTCCTGCTCCAGGGTGGGCACGGCGAGGCGGGCCACCGTACCGGATTCGAGCAGGAAGGACACCGGCAGCCCCGGGTTGATCGCCAGCCCCCAGCGCAGGTCGGGCCAGCCGGCGGCCAGCTCGGTCATCGACGCGACCCGGCAGTGCGTGGCGGCGCCGCCGGTGGCCAGCGTCATCGCCTCGACCGAGGTGAAGGCCATCACCCAGGTCCGCTCGCCGTCGGCGGCGGTCGCCCAGGCGGGACGCTCGGCGCCGGCGGCCGCGGCGGCGGTGATCGGCAACGCCAGGTCGGCCTCGCGCAGCAGGCTCAGGCACGCCGCCTGCTGCCCGTCCTGATAGGCCGCCAGCAACTGCTCCTCGAAGGGGCTGGCCGGAAAGTGATCATCGACGGTCACCCGACAATTCTGTCCCGTTCTCAACCCTTGTGGTTCCTGTTCGCCCGCCGCTCCCTTCCCGGCCGCGTCACTGCGCGCCCCGGCGGAGCGCATGGTGGGTCCGCGCGGAAGCGGCCGGCCCACGCCCCCACCGCGCGCCCTCGGCCGAGCGCACGACGAGGCCGCATGGAAGCAGCCGGCCCTACGCCTCACCGCGCGCCCCGGCGAAGCGCATGACGAGGCCGCACGGCACCGGCCGGCCCCGCCCCCACCGCGCATCCCAGCGGGTGAGGAGCGACGTGGCACAGAACCGGCGCCGTTTCCTCCCCTTCGCCCGACCCGTCAGCGGGTGGGGACCGAGGTGCGGGGAGAGGTGGGGCGGGTCTGGCGGGCGGCGGCGCGCAGGGCGCGGTAGAGGAGGCGGGCGTCGCCGAGGCGGTGGCGCAGCAGCTTTTCGAGCCCGCCGATGGGCACGAGGTTCTGCGGGGCGCGCGGGTCCTTGTAGTCGACGCCCGCGAGCGGCGGCAGGGCGCGGGTGAGCGAGTCGGCCAGCCGTACGAGGTCGTCGAGCGGCAGGTCGGCGCTCGCCTCGCAGCGTACGATCCCCGCCCACGGCATGTCGGAGGTCGTGGGCAGGCGAAGGTACCAGGTGTGGCGGCGCCAGCTCGTGCCCATGAGGAAGACCGGGGTGCGCTGGCCGGGCAGCAGCGCCGGCACGGTGGCGGCCTGCGGGGCGGGCAGGTAGGCGGTGTGGTGGGTCTTGACGTAGCCGACCGTGCGCGGCAGGTGCGTACGCCCCCGCAGCGGCCCGTCCACCAGCAGCAGGTCCTCCTCCCCCGCCTCGGCCCGGTAGCGGACGGCCAGGCCGACCTCCAGCTCGGTGAGGTGGCGCTGCAGGGCCAGGGTCAGCTCGTCGGGGCCGGAGCCGGGGGCCCTGCGTGCGCGGTAGGCGGCGGAGGAGGTGACGACGTCGGCCGCGTGCGGCGAGGCGCTGAACAGCGACCGGCTCACCTCGACGGCGACCGGCGCGGCCCCCGTTCCCGGGGCGCAGCGGACGATCCCGGCCGCGCACGAGGCCGCGATGCCGGGCAGCACGTCGGGCTCGCCGTCGGCGTACGTCCACAGCCGGGCGTCGATGCGGCGCACCCCGTCGGCGATCAGCAGCACGCCGGGCGGCGCGGTGGCGGGGTCGGGGGTGACCGGCCGCCACCGGGCGGCGGGCAGCTCGACGTCGAGGTCCAGCTCGGCGCTGGTGGCGTCGAGCTCGGCGAGCGCCTCGGCGTCGAGCGCCGCCGAGTAGGCGGGGTCCCACGCGTCGACGGTGAACCCGGCCGTCATGCGGTCGTCCTGCACAGGTGTGACCCCCTGGCGTCGCGGCTGACCTCGAAGCGTACCGGGATGCGGTCGGCCAGCGCGGGCACGTGCGTGACGACGCCGACCATGCGGTCGCGGCCGGCGGCCAGGCGTTCGAGCGTGGTGGCGACCGTGTCGAGTGTGGCCGGGTCGAGGGTGCCGAAGCCCTCGTCGAGGAAGAGCGAGTCGAGGCTGCGCGCGGCGGTCGCCGACAGCCCGGCGACCTGGTCGGACAGGGCGAGTGCCAGCGCGAGCGCGGCCTGGAACGTCTCGCCGCCCGACAGGGTGCGCGCGTTGCGCCGCATCCCCGCCTCGGCGTGGTCGATGACCTCGATCTCGTTCCGCGCGCCGAGCGCCAGCTCGTACTGGCCGTCGGACAGCTCGCGCAGGGTCTCGGAGGCGGCGGTGACGAGCAGGTCGAGCGCCTCGGTGCACAGCCAGCGTTCGAAGGCGTCGGCGCGCAGGCACTGGGCCAGCTCCTTGGCGACCTGGGCGCGCTCCTCCTCGGCTCTGACGCGCTCTTCCAGCTCGCGGGCGGTGGCGCGGTTCTCCTTGACCTGGGCGAGCCTGGCCTCGGCCTGGGCGATCGCGGCGCTGACGGCCTCGCCGAGGCGCGCGGCGGGCCCCGCCCGTCCGGCCCGCTCCCCGGTGCCTTCCGGCGGGGTCACGTCGTGCTCGGCGAGGCGGGCGACCAGCGACGTCCACAGGGCGCGGGCCTGCCGGTCGGTCCCGGCCATGCGGGCCTCCTGCTCCTCCAGGGCGGCGCGCTCGCGTACGGCCGCCTCGTCGCGCCAGGCGAGCAGGGCCGTCCAGGCGTGGTGGAGGTCGGCGCGGTCGAGCGGCGGCGCGCCGAGCGGGACCACGGTGTCGCGGGCGGCGTCCAGGTCGCGCCAGAGCCGCTCGGTCCTCCGTGCCAGCTCGTCGGCGCGGCTTCTGGCCCGGTTCAGTGCGGTGCGGGCCTCGCGCGCGGCCCGCCGCAGCTCGGCCGCCCGCTGCCGCGCGGCCCGCCCCGCCGCCAGCCGTTCCTCCAGCCCGGCCCGCCACTTGGCGATCCGCTCGGCTTCGAGCCCCCCGTCGATGGCCTCCGCCCCGGAAGGCGGCACCGGGGACGCGGCCCGCTCGCAGGGCTGCGGGTCGGCCCCCTCCGCGGCGGCGGCCGCCGCCCGCGCTCCGGCATCGGTGCGCGGCCTCCCATCCCGGCCGATCGTGGCGGCGTCGCCGACATCATCCGCACCGCTCGTGGTGGCGGCGTCGCCGAGAACCGCCGCCAGCTTCCCGCGCAGCTCGGCGGCGCGGGCGGCGAGTTCGCGTACGGTGCGGTCGAGGTGGCGCAGCTCGGTGCCGGTTTCGGTGTGGCGGCGGCGGGCCTGCTCGGCCTCCTTTCGCGTGGTCTTGACCCGCTGCTCGGCGGCCCGCAGATCATCCGTGGCCGGGTGGTGCGGCAGGGCGGTGACGGTCTGCAGGCAAGTGGGGCACGGTTCGCCGACGACGAGGCGGCGGGCCAGGTCGGCCCCGGCGTGGGCGTCGCGCAGCCGGTCGCGGGCCTGCTCGGCCTCGGCCAGTGCGGCCTCCAGGTCGCGGGCGCGGGCGGCGAGGGGTTCGAGCGCGGCGCGGGTCTCGGCGGCCTGGGACTCGGCGGTGCCGAGGTCGGCGAGCAGCCGCTCGTACGTGTCGAGCGCCTGGAGGCGTTCCAGCAGCACGGCCGGGTCGTCGCAGGCGGCGGCCGCGTCCTCGGCGCGCTGCTCGGCGGCCTCGGCGGCGGCCACGGCCTCGGTGAGCGCGGCCACCTCGTCGGTGGCGGCGCGGGCGCTCCCGGCGAGCGTGGGCACGTCGGCGGGCAGGGCGAGCGCGGTCAGCGCGGCCAGCCGGTCGCGCAGCGCGTCGCGCTCATCGGCGAGGCGGCGCAGCTCCTCGTCGTGGCCGCGCAGCGCGTCGAGGTCGGCCCTGATGCTCCCGTCGAGGTCGCGCAGCGCGGCGAGCCGGTCGGACGCGGCGCGCTCGGCCTGCTCGTCGGCGTCGGTGAGCTTGGCCAGGCGCTCCCTGGCGAAGCCGGCGGCCTGCGCGGCGGCGGCCTCCTCCTGGACGGCGCGCTGCCGGATGCGTTCGTAGACGTCGGCGTCGAGAAGCTGCACCAGCAGGTCCTGGCGCTCGCGCGGCTGGGCGTGCAGGAACTCGGCGAACCTGCCCTGCGGCAGTACCACGCACTGGGTGAAGAACCGGTATTCGAGGCCGGTGATGCGCTGCACCTCGGCGGTGACGGCGGCGCCCTCGGCGACGGGCCGGACGACGGCGGCCAGCAGCTCCTCCAGCTCGGCCGAGCCGGGCACGGCGGGGTCCAGCTCGTCGAGGCGGGCCTCGGCGGTGTGCACCTTGCCCTTGGCGTCGCGCTTGAGCGCCCGTACGACGGCGTAGCGACGGCCCGCGCTCTCGAAGACGAGCGCGACCTTGGCCGCGACGGCGGACGGCGCCAGAGCATGGGCGATGACGTTCTCCTTGCCCCAGCGCGGGACGGTGCCGTAGAGGGCGAAGCAGATGGCGTCGATGAGCGTGCTCTTGCCGGCGCCCGTGGGGCCGACCAGGACGAAGTACTCGACGCCGGAGAAGTCGGCGGTGGCGGGCTCGCGGAAGCTGCCGAAGTTGTCGAGGTGCAGCCGCAGCGGGCGCATCAGCCGGTCACCTCCTCGTGGAGGCGGTCGAACAGGGCGGCGACGCGGTCGTCGTGGCGGCCGGAGGCGGCGAGGTAGTCGCGGAAGAGGTCACGGGGGCTGCGGGCGGGTCCTGTCGCCGGGGCGCGGCCGGGGTCGCGTACGGGGCGGAACCGCTCGTGGACGGTGACCTCCAGGGCGGTGGGCAGGATCTCGCGTACGGCCTCGGCCAGGCCCGGCCTGGGCGGCTCGGTGACGACGACCCGCAGCCACGTCTCGGCCAGGCCGGGCGCCATGGCCTCCAGCTCCTCCAGCGTGCCCGTCCTGGTCGCGAGGGCGCGGGCCGAGGTGATGGGCACCTCGCGGACCTGGGCGGGACGGCCCGGCTCGACGGTGACGAGCAGCGCGCCGGGAGTGTTGTCCTCCTCGCCGAAGTCGACGGCGATGGGGGAGCCGCTGTACCAGATGGGACAGGGACCGGCGATCTGCTGGCGGCGGTGCAGGTGGCCGAGCGCGGCGTACTGGGTGGCGGGCGGGAACGCGGTGGGCTCGAAGTAGTAGGAGAAGATCGACTGAGCCCGCCGCTCGCCGCCGCCGAACCGGCCGCTGAGCAGCGTGCCGTGGGTGGTGACGAGGTTGACGGTGTCGGCGGAGAATCCCGCGGTGAGCGCGGCGACCAGCTCGGCGATGCGGGCGGCGTAGTCGCGGTTGTGCTCGGCCTGGGTGCCGGCCAGCACCTCCGCGGCGCGTACGACGTACCGATGCGACAGGAACGGCAGCACGGCGAGGCGCACGGGCTCGCCGGAACGTGCGGTGAAGGCGAGCGTGCCGCCCTGGTCGGGCCGCCGGAACGCGCCGACGACGTGCACGCCGATCTTGCCGAGCACCGGCCGGTAGACCTCCAGCAGGTGCGGGTTGTCGTGGTTGCCGGCCAGCACCACCACCTGGCGCCCGCCCTCGTGCAGCGCCATGAGGGCGTTGAGCACCAGCGCCTGCGCCTCGGGCGTGGGGGCGCTGGTGTCGAAGAGGTCCCCGGCCACGAGGACCGCGTCGACGTCCTCCGTACGGGCGATGGTCACCAGGTCGCGCAGCACGGCGCGGTGCTCGTCGATGCGGTGGCGGCCCTTGAGTACCTTGCCGACGTGCCAGTCGGCGGTGTGCAGGATCTTCATGCGCGCTTTCCCTGACCTAGAAGGGCGGGATGTCGTCGTCGGCGCCCGGCAGCCCGGCGAACGGATCGGCGGCGGCCTTCGGGCTCGAAGCGGGCCGCGCCGCGGCTTCGGCGGGACGGGTGGCCCAGGCCGGGAAGGGGAACGTGACGGCGAGCGGCACGGGGATCTCGGGCTGGGTGACGAACATCGTGCCGGGGCGGGCGATCGTGGCGCGGTCTCTGCCGGTGGCGGGCAGCCAGCCGTACTCGGGGCGGGTGGCCTCGGCCGGGTCGAGTCGGCCCGCGATGCGTACCGAGCAGTTGGCCACGATGCGCCGCTCCACCTCGGACGCGGTCTGCTGGGCGCCGATGAGGATCACGCCCAGGGAGCGGCCGCGCTCGGCCACATCCAGCAGGATCTCCTTGATGGGCGACTCGCCTTCGCGCGGCGCGTACTTGTTGAGCTCGTCCAGCACCACGAACAGCAGCGGGCGTGCGGTGCCCGCGCTCTCCTTGCGGGCGAACTCGCCGCGCAGCGTCACGCCGACCACGAACCGCTGCGCCCGATCCGGCAGGTTGTGCAGGTCCACGATGGAGACCTGGGCGCCGGACGTGCCGATGCCGTGCGGCCGGCCGCCGGGCAGATCACCGCGCACGATGGGCGACAGCGCCCTGACCGCGCCGCGCAGCCGGCGCAGGAACGCGTTGACGGTGCCCAGCGGGGTGGGCGCGCCGGTCCAGACGGCGCGGGTGCCCTCGTCGGCGAGCTGGGCGCCGATCACGTCCACCAGGTCGCCGAACGTGCGGCAGACGGGGCCGCCCTCCTCGCCGGGGCGGCGGATGCGTACGGCGCCGCTGTCCCCCACGGGCTCGGCCCACGCCTGCAGCCGCGCCGCGACCTGGCCGACGAGCAGCGAGTACTGGGCACGCTCGTCGTCGGCGTCGGTGAACACGAACCGCAGCAGCTCCTCGGCGCAGAACTCGGCCAGCGTCCAGTAGTAGGCGCTGACGTCGCGGGTCCTGGCCGAGACGTCGGGCACGCCGTTGGGGTCGCGGGGGCGCGGCGGCGCGAACACGTGGACGCTGCCGAACGGCCCGGCGGGCAGGCCGAGCCGGGCGTACTGGGCGGTCGCGGCGGCGTCGAGGCGGGTATTCGCGTGGTCGAGGAAGAGCAGGTCCTCGCCTTTCACGGAGAAGATCAGGGCTTTGGTGTTGGCGGCCTCCGCGCCCAGCACGCCGGAATTGAATATCGAATAGAGGAGAAATGTGGCGAATGACGTCTTTGTCGCCACGCCGGAAACGCCGGAGATCGACACGTGCGCGCCGCGAGTGCCGTCGAGAAAATCGAAATTGACGTACATCGGCCGGCCGTCGCGGCCGAGGCCCATGGGGACGCGCCGGTCCATGACGTCGAAGTAGAGCGCCTGGTCGCGGTCGCCGCTCGCGGCGCGGTAGACGGGGGCGCCGGGCAGCGGCGGCACGAAGACCTCCGGCTCGACCCGGGTGACGCGCACCTCCGCGCGCTCGACCACGGCGGCGGGCAGCGCGCCGTCGGCGATGAGGAAGACGTCGGAGTCGAACCCGGCGCCCTCGTGGCGCGCCTCGACGGCCGACACCACGCCCGCGACCAGCACCGGACCGTAGTCGGGCGTGTCGCGCCTGGTCACCACCACGTCGTCGAGCTGGACGACGCGGCCCGGCTCCAGCCCCACCCAGAACGACAGCGGGGAGGCGGCGTGGGTGCCGAGGACCCGGCCGACCGCATCCGCCGAGGCGGCCCTCCCGCCGGCGGCCGTCCCGCTGCCGGAGGCCGTCGCGCCGGCGGCGGTCCCATTCCCACCGGAGGCCGTCGCGCGCCCTGAGGTGTGGCCGGTGGACCCGTTGGCGGCCGCCGCCTCCGTCTGCTCGCTCACCGATCTCCCCCGCCCCGGACGTTCACGTACTTCCCGCAGAATCCTAACGACCGCAATGCCGCCTTTTGCCACTGTTGTGACATTGCCGACAGGGAGGCGTGGTGGCCGGACCGATTTGGTCAAAAGCAGGTAAAGAATCACCGGTAACGGGGCGCGTGCGCGCGGTACTCGCCGTAGCGGCGGGCCCGGTGCAGCGCCTCCAGGAACGCCCGAGGGCCGTCGAAGTCGGGCATCTCCATGTACGCGGCGCCGATCCCGTCCGGGTCGTGGGCGTCGGAGCCGGCGGTGCCGGGCAGCCGGTACGCCCGTGCCGCCCGTAGCGCGGCCCTGTTGTGCTCCTGGTCCTCGATCTTGGCGTTGAACACCTCGACGGCGTCGATCAGCCCGTCGCGGCACAGCTCTTCCAGGCGGTCGCCGAGGCCGGAGCGCTCCGGATCGTACGGGTGCGGCGCGCACACCAGCCCGCCTTGGGCGCGGATGCGCCGGATCGCCTCGCGGGCGGGCAGCACGTACGGCACCCGCTCGGTCAGGAACAGCCCGAGCAGCTCGCCCCACCCCGTACGGATCTCCTCGCCCGGCACGACCCGGCACCCGACGGCCCGCGACAGCTCCTCGGCCGTGCCCGCCAGGTGGTTGTGGTCGGTCAGGCACACGACGTCGATGCGGTGCGCGGCCACCCGTTCGGCGAGCAGGTCGAGCGTGGTGACCGCGTCGCCGGAGGCCACGGTGTGCACGTGGCAGTCCACCCGCACCCATCCGGCGGGCACGGGCCGCTGGGTGTCGGGCGGTGACGCCGGCTCGATCGCGGGCGGCACGTGCGTCACGATCTCCGCTCCCCTGGCGATGCCGGCGCACCCCCGGGTGCGGCGGGCGCGGGCTCTTCCCCCGCGGGTACGGCGGCCTGGCGGGCGCGGCGGCGCAGCCCGCCGAGCGAGGCCAGCACCGCCAGCACGGACACGGTGGCGAGCACCCCGAACGTGATCCGATACCCGGTGATCAGCGCCCCGATCCCCTCGGGGGCCACCCGCGACAGCGTCCCGGCGAAGACGGCGGGCCGCAGCGCGGCCGGCAGCGGCCCGGTGACCAGGGAGAGGGCGAGCGCGGTGCTCACCACGACGCCGGTGTTCTGCACCATGAGCCGCATGGCGTTGACGATGCCGATCCGGTGGGAGGGAAGCTGGTCGAGTATCGCGGTGGCGGTGGCCGGCAGGAACATCCCGGCGCCGGCTCCGACCAGCACCGTGCCGGCGCAGACGGGCGCGTACCCGACGTCCGGCGACAGGCACGCGAGCAGCACCACCAGCCCCGCGGTGCCGACGACGTTGCCGAGCAGCCCCACGACCCGGGCGCCGAGCCAGGCGTGCAGCGGGCCGGCGCTCATCGACGCGATCATCATGGCGACCGACAGCGGCAGCACCTTCAGCCCTGCCGCGACCGGGTTCTCGCCGTGCACGGCCTGGTAGAACAGCGCGACGAGCAGCACCACCGCCATCCGCCCGACCGTGCTGAGCAACGTGGCCAGCAGGTCGAGCGCGAACACCCGGTCGGCGAAGAGCCGTACGTCCACCACCGGGTGCGCGCTGCGCCGCTCGACCACCACGAACACCGGCATGAGCAGGACGAACAGCACCACCCCGCCCACCACGACCGGGTCCGTCCAGCCGAAGTCCGCGGCCTGCGACAGCCCGAACAGCAGCCCGCCGAGCGAGACCAGCACCAGCAGGTTGCCCGGCACGTCGGTGCCGCGCTCCCCCGTCCGGGACGCGGTGCGGCGCAGCGTGATCGCCCCCCAGACGAGGCAGAGCACGCCGAGCGGCACGTTGTACCAGAACACCCACTGCCAGCCGAACCGGTGCGTCAGGAAGCCGCCGAGCGTGGGACCGACGAGCTGGGCGACGGAGAAGGAGGCGATGTAGATGCCCATGCCGCGGCCGAGGTGGCGGCGCGGGAAGGCGTCGGTGAGCAGGGCGGCGCTGTTGGTCAGCAGCATCGCGCCGCCCGCGGCCTGCAAGACGCGCAGCGCGACGACGTACCACTCGCCAGGGGCGAAGCCGAGCAGGAGGCTCGCGCCGGTGTAGGTGGCCAGGCCCCACAGGTACATCGCGCGGCGGCCGAACATGTCGGCAAGCCGCCCGAACACCACCATGAGCACGGTGTTGGCCAGCATGAACGACAGCAGCATCCAGCTCGCCGCGGCGGCGCCCGCGTCGAAGTGGCGGACGACCTCGGGCAGCGCGACGTTCAGCGAGCTGCTGCCGAGCGCGATGAGGATGCTGGCCAGGCCGACGACGGACAGCACGCGCCAGGCGTAGCGGAGCCGCGCGCGCTCACCGGTGTCGTCCGGTACCCCTGGATCGTCCCGGGCCGGTTCTCCCGGCCGGGTCATGGGAACGTGACCAGCGAGCGGATCACGTCCCCTGAACCCATGGCCTCGAACGCCTCGCCCACCCCGTCGAGCGTGATGCGCCTGCTGATCAGTCCCTCCAGGTCGAGCCGTCCGGCCCGCCACAGCCGCAGCAGGCGGGCGAAGTCGGTGCGCACGTCGCCGGAGCCGTACAGACAGCCGAGCAGGCGGCGTTCGGTGGCGAACAGCTCGGCGGCGCTGAACGTGACCGGGTCGTCGGCGCTGCCCGCTCCGACGACGACGGTGGTGCCGCCGCGCCTGGTGGACTTGTACGCCTGCCTGATCGTCTCGGAGCGGCCCACGACCTCGAAGGCGTAGTCGAAGCCGAGCCCGCCGGTCAGCTCCTTGGCGGCCTCCCGCAGCTCGTCGGGGGTGAGGGTGTGGGTGGCGCCGAAGGCGCGGGCGGCGGCCAGCTTCTCCGGTACGCGGTCCACCGCCACGACGGGCGCGGCGGCGGCCAGCGCGGCGCCCTGGATGACGTTGACGCCGACGCCACCGCAGCCGATCACCAGCACCGACGAGCCGGGCCGCACGCGGGCGGTGTTGATCACCGCGCCGACGCCGGTGAGCACCGCGCAGCCGACCACGGCGGCCACCTCGAACGGCACGTCGTCGGGGATGGGGATGGCGGCGCGGGCGTCCACGACCGTCTCCTCGGCGAAGCAGCCGACGCCCAGCCCCGCGTACGCGGGCTCGCCGCCGACGGTCAGCGTGGGCTCGGCGGGCGGGCTGACGGAGGTGCACAGGTTGGGCTGCCCGCCCAGGCAGTACGCGCAGCCGCCGCAGGGCGGGATCCACGACAGGATGACGTGGCTGCCGACGGGCGGCCCCGTCACGCCGGGACCGAGCTCGACCACCTCGCCCGCGCCCTCGTGGCCGGGCACGAGCGGCAGCCGGGCGGGCAGCCGGCCCTCGCACATCGACAGGTCGGAGTGGCAGACGCCGGCGGCCCGCAGCCGTACGCGCACCTCGCCAGGGCCTGGCGGCCGGATGGCCAGCCCGTCGCTGACCTCGACCGGCTTGCCCGTCTCGCGCAGGATGACGCCTCGCATCGATCTTTCTCCCCCGGTGCTTCAGAGCTGGATGGACGTGGTGGTGAGGAACTCCTCCAGCCCGAAGCGGCCGTACTCGCGGCCGTACCCGGACTGCTTGTAGCCGCCGAAGGGGGCCAGGCCGTTGTGCGCGCCGTCGTTGACGCTGATCTGCCCGGCGCGCAGCCGCCGGGCGACGCGGTAGGCGCGCTCGGGGTCGGCGCCGCGGACTCCGGCGGCCAGCCCGTACGCGGTGCCGTTGGCGATCCTGACCGCCTGGTCCTCGCCGTCGTAGGGCAGGATGACCAGGACCGGCCCGAAGATCTCCTCCTGGGCGACGCGCGCCTCGGGGGTCACGCCGGTGAGCACGGTCGGCCGCACGTAGAAGCCGCGTTCCAGGCCGTCGGGCGCGTCGGGGCCGCCGGTGAGCACGGTCGCGCCGTCCTCGGCCGCCGAGCGCAGGTGGTCGCGTACGCGCTCGCGCTGCACGTCCGACACCAGCGGGCCGAGCCTGGTGGCGGGGTCGCGCGGGTCGCCCACCGTGTACGTGCTCGCCTCGTCGGCGGCGACGCGCTCGGCCTGCTCCAGCCGCTCGCGCGGGACGAGCAGCCGGGTCAGCGCCGAGCAGGTCTGGCCCGAGTTGAGGTAGCAGGCGGCGACGCCTTTGCGTACGGCGTCCTCGAAGGCGGCGTCGTCGAGATCGTCGAGCAGCACGTTCGCGGACTTGCCGCCGAGCTCCAGCGCGGTGCGCTTGACCCCGGCGGCGGCCAGCTCGGCGACCCGCCGCCCGGCCCTGGTGGAGCCGGTGAAGGAGACCATGTCCACCTGCGGGTGGCCGGCCAGCGCCTCCCCGGCCTCGGGCCCGGTGCCGGAGACCAGGTTGAACACGCCCGCGGGCACGCCGGCCTCGTGCATGACATCGGCCAGCACGAACGCGTTCAGCGGCGTGACCTCGCTGGGCTTGAGCACCACCGTGCAGCCGGCGGTCAGCGCGGGGGCGACCTTGGCGGCGATCTGGTGCAGCGGGTAGTTCCACGGGGTGATGGCGCCGACGACGCCGATGGGGTCGCGGTGCACGACCGAGTTGCCGAGCCGTTCCTCGAACGCGATCTCGGCGGCGACCTGCGGCATCGAGGCGAACGTCCGGATGGGCGCGCCCACCTGGATGGCCTTGGTGAGCTTCAGCGGCATGCCCAGCTCGTCCACGATCATGTCGGCCAGCTCGTCGGCGCGTTCCCGCAGGGCCTCGGCCACCTTCGCGCAGAGGGCGGCCCGCTCGGCGACCGGCCGGGCCGACCAGCCGGGCAGGGCGGCGGCAGCGGCCTCGACCGCGCGGGCCACGTCCTTGACGCCGCCGCGCGGCACCTCGTCGAAGACCTCCTCGGTGGCGGGGTTCACCACCGGTATCGGCGTGCCGCCGCTCGCCTGTACCCACTCACCGTCGACATAGATCCGATGCGGCATGACCCCACCTCAAGGAACGGACGCAAATTCTAGATTCGGATTCTAGATTCGCCATACGTTCCCGTCCAGGGCGGCGGTGTGGAGCCTGGGAGGCCGACAGCCGGTGGGGGCCGTCAGCCGATACGGACGGGGAGGGTCCTGGGCCCGCGTACCTGGCTGGCCGCCCAGGTCACCGCCGCCGGGTCGGCCAGCTCGAACACGGGGATGCGTTCCAGCCAGACCTCCAGCGCGACCCGCAGTTCCATGCGCGCGAGATGCGAGCCGACGCACCGGTGGATGCCCAGCCCGAACGCGACGTGCCGGTTCACCTCGCGGTCGATCACCACCTCACCGGCCCGCTCGAACTGCCGCGGATCCCGGTTGGCGGCGGGGAACGACAGCAGCACCCAGTCGTCGGCCTTCATCTCCACGCCGCGCCAGGTCATGTCCTCCTTGACCAGGCGGGCCATGGTGACCGGCGCGTACGCCCGCAGGAACTCCTCCATCGCCGTCGGCAGCAGCTCCGGCTCGGCCACCAGCCGCTCCCGGTCGGCCGGCGTCTTAGCCAGATGCCACAGCGAGGCCCCGATCGCGCTCCACGTCGTGTCGATCCCCGCGATGAGCAGCAGCGTCATCATGCCCACCACGTGGATCGGGTCGAGCTTGCGGCCGTGCAGCTCGGCGTTCATCAGGTACGTGGTGAGGTCGTCGCGCGGGTGCTCGATGTGGTCGTGGATCTGCGCCACCAGGTAGTCCGTCAGCCTCTCGAAGCCCTCCACGCGCTCTTCCTGCGGCCGGTTGATGCTCTCCAGCGCGGCTTCGACGAACTTGGCGAACTTCGGCCCGTCCTCGGGCGGAAAGCCCAGCATGTCGGCGATCACCCGCATCGGGATGTGCTGGGCGTAGTCGGCGGCCGCGTCCACGACCTCCTTGCCGCGCATCTCGTCTATCAGCTCGTGGCAGTACGCCCTGGTCGCCGCCTCCCGCTTGGCCACCGCCGACCTGGTGAACGCGGGCAGCAGCAGCTTGCGGGCATCGTGGTGGAACGGCGGATCGGAGGAGATCGGCGGCACCGCCCCCACCGGGGCCAGCTCCTTGGGCGGGCGGACGTTGCTCACGATGATCGCCCGGGAGGAGAACCGGTCGGTGTCGTAGGCGATCGACGCGATGTCCTCGTACCGGGTCGGCAGCCACACCCCGCCGAACCGCTCGGTGTGCGCGATGGGGCAGCGCTCGCGAAGATCATCCTGGATGGGATAGGGATCGGCGGCCCACTGGGGATCGACGTGGGAGAAGTCGGTCGCCCAATCCGTGACCGGGTCGGTGACCGGGGCGGTGGCCGTGCCGATGGGGCGGTTCTTGCGCGCCTGCGCGAGCTCTTCGCCGAAGCGGTCGGTGGCGGTCATCGTACGGCTCCGCTCGGGGACCCGGGGTCGATCTGTACCTTCATGCCCTCGTTCCCGTCTGTGCTGGGTCTCGGTTCCGGGACGTCCTTGAGCGAATTAAAAAATCGTTCATTTGCCCCGTCAAGAGCCCCACGGCGGGTGCGGGCCTCGGCCGGCGCCCGGGGGACAGGTCCGCCTGCGCGCCTGCCGGCTCCTTCGTCCGCTCGGCCGCGTGAAGGCGCCACGTTACGCCGATGTCACCTCGGTGAGCGCGATGGTGCAGGCGTATTGCCGGTGTGTCACGGCGATGGAACGGCCCGGCGTGACCCTCCTGGTATCCGCACCGGAGGGAAGGTCACCAATGGCGTCCATCTTTGACCAGATCGGCGGCACCGACATGGGCAAGCTCAAGGCGCACCAGCGCAGCTTCGTCGCGGCGGCGCTGGGCGGGCCGCAGGAGTACCGGGGCAAGACGATGGACCAGGCGCACGCCGGCCTGGGCATCACCGGCAGCGACTTCGACGCGGTGGTCGGGCATCTGGCGGGGGCCCTGACGCACTGCGGGGTGCCGCAGGAGACCATCGCGACGATCGCGGGCGCGCTCGCCCCGCTGCGCGACCAGATCGTGGCCGGCGAGGTGTCCACGGTCTGAGCCGTGTCTGGGAGCGGCGGGCCGGGCTTGTCGCGGTCAGGGGCTGTGGCCCGTCCCACCGCTCCCAGCGCGGTCGCCCCCGCTACCGCCGCGCTCCGTGCGTCCCTCCCGTGATCGCCCGCACCCTCCCCACGAGCCCTCACGCCCTCCCCACGAGCGCCCGCGCCTCCAGCGCGAGCCCTCGCACCCTCCCCACGAGCGCCCGCGCCATCCCCAGAGCCCTCGCACCCTCCCCGCGAGCATCCGCGCCATCCCCGCGGCCCCTCACACTCTCCCTCGAACACCCGCGCCATCCCCACGAGCGCCCGCGCGGGCTCCAGGGGCGCCGGACAGCAGGGTTTCGGCGACGGCCGTGCGGGCGTAGAGGACGTAGCGGCCCGTACGATGCGCGCCGGCCAGGCCGCAGGCCGGGTACGTGGAGCTGCCGCTGCTCGCGGTGACCGCTCTCGGCGCGCCCGCCCCGGCGAAGTGGGCCTGCTCAGCTCCCCGACCACGATCACGGTACTCGTACTCGGCCTGCCCACCGGCTCCTGGGTGACCGGGTCAGGCGCCGCCCGATGTTGATCGCGACGGACCCTGCTGCGCGCCGCGCTGCCGCTGTCTATCCCGCTCGCGTGGCGGCTGGACGCGCTCACCATGGGCAGGCTCGACGGGATCGCCGTGCTGACGGGCGCGGCCACGCCGGCGTCTCCGGGCTGGGGCATCCCGCCTGGGTGCTCGGGGCGTACCTCGCCGCAGGAGGGGCGGGTGTGCCGGTGGGGTCGTCGGCGGCCCATCTGGTGGGACGCGGGCTGGGGCGCGGGTGTGCGGTGCGGGCGGGCCGGCCTGGTCACCGCGCCTTCGCACTGATAGTGCCGTTCACGGGCTGGAGCGTGTGCCGTCTCGATCCGGACTCGGTCTTCACCCCTCCTCCAAAGTGCTATAGATATAGATAAATGGAGGAAGTCACGTGATCGAGTTCTATCTGGACGGCCGTTCCGGCCTGTCGCCGTACCTGCAACTCGTCCAGCAGGTACGGCACGCGCTACGCCTTGGCATGCTGCGCGAAGGAGACCGGCTGCCCACCGTCAAAGACCTGGTGTCCCGGCTGGCGATCAACCCCAACACCGTGCTCAAGGCCTACCGGGAGCTCGAACACGAAGGGCTGGTCGCCGCCCGTCCCGGTGTCGGCACGTTCGTGACCAGGACGCTGGCCGACACCACCTTGGCCGCGCACGGCCCGCTGCGGCAGCGGTTGCAGCGCTGGCTGGCCGACGCCCGCAGGGCCGGGCTGGACGACGAGAGCATCGAGGCCCTGTTCATGACCACCTTTCGCGGCGTCGCTCAAGAGAACATAGCGTGACCGTGCCAGGCAAAGGCAGCCCAGCGGCGGAACGGCCGGCACGACCACCGACCAGGCTCCGAGCATCCGGGCTCGGGCGCTGACCAAGCGGTTCGGACGGCGTACCGCGCTGGACGGCTGCACGTTCGACATCCCGGCCGGGCACGTGACCGGCCTCGTCGGCCCCAACGGCGCGGGCAAATCGACGCTGCTCAATCTGGCCGCCGGGATGCTCACCCCCACCTCGGGCACGATCGAGGTGTGCGGCGGCCGCCCCGGCAGCGGTGCCGGCCAGCTCGCCAAGGTCGGTTACGTCGCCCAGGACGCCCCCGTCTACGCCGCGCTGACCGTCGCCGACCACCTCCGCCTCGGCGCCCGGCTCAACACCGGCTGGGACGACGCCCTGGCCCGCGACAGGATCGCCCGCCTCGGCCTGGACCCCGGGCAGCGGGCCGGCAAGCTGTCGGGCGGCCAGCGCGCCCAGCTCGCCCTCACGCTGGGCCTGGCCAAGCGGCCTGAGCTGCTGCTCCTCGACGAGCCCGTCGCCACGCTCGACCCGCTCGCCCGCCGCGAGTTCCTGCAGGATCTCATGGAGGCGGTCGCGGAGCACGGACTCAGCGTCGTGCTCTCCTCCCATCTGATCACCGATCTTGAACGCGTCTGCGATCGCGTTGTGGTGCTGGCCGGCGGCCGGATCAGGGTCGAAGGGGAGGTCGAGGAGCTGCTGGCGGTGCACCACCGGCTCAGCGGTCCCCGCCGCTACCCCGCCAGGCTGCCCGCCGACCAGCACGTGGTCACCGCCGCGCACACCGAGCGGCAGACGACGCTGGTCGTCCGTACGCGTCACCCGTACCCGCTGGCTGGTCACCAAGCTGGCGGTCGTCGGCCTGGCGGCCGTGGCCGCATCAGAGTTGCTCAGCCTGGCGGTCACCTGGTGGGCCGGTCCTCTCGACACGATCGCGGACACGGCGGAGACGACGTGGTGGCCCGACGTCACCGCCCTGCCCGTCGGCGCGGGAAGCGTCGAGCTCCTCACGCGTGTCGATCCGCGGCTCTTCGGCGCGCGCGGCGTGGCGCCCATGGCTTACGCCGCTTTCGCGTTCGTGCCCGGCATCGCCGCCGGTGCCGTCGTCCGCCGCACCGTGCCGGCGATGGCGGTCACCGTCGCGGTCTTCGCGCTGGTGCGGGTCGCGGTGCCCGTGGCGGGACCGCCGGGAGCCTGGGTCGTCGTCAACGAGACCGTGGACGCGTCCGGCCGCACGGTCGCCGCCCTGCCCGACTGGGTGCGTCGCTGCGCGCCGCCGCCACCTGGGTCGGATCGACCGGTACGGACGGGACTCGACGTACCGGCCATCGAGGCGTGCTTCGACGAGCTCGCCGACCACGGCTACCAGCAGCGGATCACGTACTACCCCGCCGGCCGCTTCTGGCCGCTCCAATGGGCGGAGACCGCGCTCTTCCTGACCGCCACCGCCCTGCTCACCGGCTTCTGCCTCTGGTGGACCCGCCACCGCCTGCCCTGACCCCTCCCCTGTGACGCACCCCCGGGTCACGGGGGCGCTCACCCCTGCCATGAAACGCCCCGAAGAAGTACCCCATGAGAAAGGACACCGTCATGAGTCATGCCCGCACCCGGTTCCAGCGCGGCGCGGCCGTCGTCGCGGGGCTGCTCGCCCTGATGACCCCGGCCGTGAACACGACCCCCGCCCAGGCCACGGCCGCCGCCCCGGCCCTGCCCGCGCCGACCGGCTCCAGCCCGGTGGGCTTCACGGCCCTGCACCTGAAGGACACCTCATGTCCTGACCCGTGGCTGCCGAGCGTGAAGTACCGCGAGCTCATGGTGTCGGTCTGGTACCCGGCGAAGTCGCCGGGCCGCCACCGCGCGCAGTACATGACGCCCAAGGAGTCCGACCTGCTGCTGAAGGACGGGAAATCACCAGCGTTCCTCCCGGCATCCTCAGCACGACCAGGACTCACGCCTACACCGACGCCCGCCCGGCCGGGTGCGAGCGCGGGCTGCCGCTGGTCGTGCTCTCCCCCGGCCACGGCAAGCCGCGCTCGGAGCTGACCGGGCTCGCCGAGGAGCTGGCGAGCAGAGGGTACGTGGTGGCCGCGATCGATCACACCTACGAGAGCATCGCGATGACCTTCCCCGACGGGCGCGTCACCACGTGCGTCACCTGCGAGATCGAGAAGACCCCCGAGTGGTGGGTGGGCCTTGTGAAGAGCCGGGCGCGCGACGTGTCGTTCGTGCTCGACCGGCTCACCGGGCCGCGGGCGGCGTGGAAGGGCGCCCGCCTGATCGACCCGTCCAGGATCGCGATGGCCGGTCACTCGGTCGGCGGGGCCGGTACGATCCCGGCCTTGCTGAGCGACTCCCGCGTACGGGCCGGCATCGACATCGACGGCACCACGGACATGGCGATCCCGGAGGGCGGGCTGTCGCGGCCGTTCGTGTTCCTCGGCAAGCCGTCCACCTACACACCCGGGCAGGGCGAGGCCGCCGCCGCCACGTGGGAGCGGGACTGGGAGCGGCTCACCGGGTGGAAGCGCCGGCTCCTGCTGACCGGGGCGGAGCACCTGTCGTTCACGGACCTCGGCGTGCTGGTCGATCAGCTCGGTCTCGACGCCAGCGCCGGCATCTCCGGCGCCCGCGCCATGGCGGTCACCCGCGCCTACGTGACGGCCTTCCTTGACCGGCACCTGCGCAGGGGGCACCGGCCGCTGCTCGACAGGCCGTCGCCCGGCTACCCCGAGATCAAGCACTGCGCGCCGGAGAGCAGAACCTGCCGGTAGCGTCCAAGGCCGTCGACCATCCCCCACCTGGGACGAATCTTTAGTTACGCGAATATAATCGTTGTGTGCCTATAACTGATCGGTCCTCCCCCACGGCCGTGACCCCCGTGCTCAGCCCCCGGCGGCGGATGCTCGTCCTGGCCATCTGCTGCATGAGCCTGTTCATCGTCGGCCTGGACGTCACGATCGTGAACATCGCGCTGCCCTCCATCCGGCGCGATCTCAACGCCTCCGTCTCCGGCCTGCAGTGGATCATCGACGCCTACACGGTGGTGCTGGCCGGCCTGCTCATGCTGTCCGGCTCCACCGCCGACAGGATCGGGCGGCGCCGGACGTTCCAGACCGGGCTGACGCTGTTCACGCTGGGCTCGCTGCTGTGCTCGCTCGCGCCCGGCCTGGGCTGGCTGATCGCGGCGCGGGCCGTGCAGGCCGTAGGCGGGTCGATGCTGAACCCGGTCGCCATGTCGATCATCACGAACACGTTCACCGAGCCGCGCGAGCGGGCGCGGGCCATCGGCGTGTGGGGTGGCGTGAGCGGCGTCAGCATGGCGCTGGGGCCGCTCGTGGGCGGCTCGCTGGTGGGCGCGGTCGGCTGGCAGTCGATCTTCTGGATCAACATCCCGGTGGGGGTGGCCGCGTTCGTGCTGTGCGCGCTGTTCGTGCCCGAGTCGCGCGCGCCGCGCCCGCGCCGGGTGGACCCGGTGGGTCAGGTGCTGGTCATCGTGATGCTGGTGACGCTGACGTACGGGCTGATCGAGGCGCCGGCCGCCGGCTGGGGATCGCCGCGCACGCTGGGCTGCTTCGCGGTGGCGGCGCTGGCGCTGGCCGGCCTGATCGGCTACGAGCTGCGCACCGAGGAGCCGCTGATCGAGCTGCGGTTCTTCCGCAGCGTGCCGTTCGCGGGCGCCACCGTGACCGCCGTGTGCGGGTTCGCCGCCTTCGGCGGCTTCCTCTTCGTCAACACCCTCTACCTGCAGAACGTGCTGGGCCTGTCCGCCCTGCACGCCGGCCTCTACACGCTGCCCATGGCCGGCCTGACCGTGATCTGCTCGCCGCTCTCGGGCCGGATCGTGGCCGCGTCCGGCACCCGCATCCCGCTGCTGCTCGCCGGGATCACCATCGGGGCCAGCGGCCTGATCATGACGGGGCTGGCGGCCGGCACCCCGCTCTGGCGGCTCATGGCCGCGTACGTGCTGTTCGGGCTGGGCTTCGGCATGCTGAACGCGCCGATCACCAACACCGCCGTCTCCGGCATGCCGCGCGCCCAGGCCGGAGTGGCGGCGGCGGTGACCTCGACCAGCCGGCAGATCGGGCAGACGCTCGGCGTCGCGGTCATCGGCTCGCTGGTCACCTCGGCGGTGGCGGGACCGTTCGCCACCCACTTCCCTGAGGCCAGCCGCATCGGCTGGTGGATCGTCACCGGGTGCGGCTCGGCGATCGTGCTGCTCGCTATCCTGACCACGACCGGCTGGGCCCGCCGCAGCGCCACGCGCACCGCCGAACGGCTCGCCCACTCCCCCGACAGAACGGCGACCACGTCATGACCGACACCCCGGACCGCGAGCCCTCCGACGAGCGGCAGGGTCACGAGCACGGCCAGGAGGCGGTGAGCCGGGTCTGGGCCGCCATGCAGGACCTCGTGCTGCGGCAGGAGAACCGCCGCAAGGAGGTGGCCGACGCCCTCGGCATGAGCTTCTACCGGGTCAAGGCGCTGCGCCACCTGCTGTCGTCCGGGCCGATGACCATGCGGGAGCTGACCGCCGACCTCGCCACCGACAAGCCGTACACGAGCCTGATGGTGGACGACCTGGAGCGGCGCGGCTACGTGACCCGCAGCGTCTCCCCCGAGGACCGGCGCAGCAAGATCGTCACACTCACCCCGGCGGGGACGGCGGCCGCCGAGGAGGCCGAGCGGATCATGGCCCGGCCGCCGCGCTCCCTGCTGGCTCTCGGTCCCGACGACCTGGCCGAGCTCGACCGCATCATGGCCAAGCTCCGCGCTCCCGCCGATCAGCGGTGAGCGCTACAGCGTGAGCGTCGCGTCCGCGTCGAGCGGGAAGATGGGACGGTTGAGCCTGCGGTACGGCAGCCGGTGCAGGTCCTGGTCCACGCCCCCAGGCGTGAGCGCCAGCATCCAGCCGGCGGCGGCCTCGTACAGCTCGGGCTCCAGGTAGCCGATCTTCACGGTGACGACGTCCACATCGGCGACGTCCACGCCCAGCCGCCGGTACGACTCCAGCAGCCGGTACTGCATGCGCCGCGAGGTGAGGAAGACGCTGAGCCCGCCGACCCGCACGCTCACCACCCGGCCGCCGTCGGGGTCGTCGGCCACGGCCTCCAGCGTGCCCTCCAGCTCGATCGGGCCCGGCGGGCGCGTGTCCACCCGGCCGCCGGCGCGCACCCTGACCGAAGAGCCCACCGGCAGGTGGCCGATGAGCGCCACCGCCTCGGGGTCGAAGAGCGAGGCGTAGACGGCACGGACGGAACCGTCGCGGATCTCGGGCCTGGCCAGCAGGCGCGACAGGGCGTAGGTGACGTCGTCGGCGCCGCCCGCGCCGGGGTTGTCGCCGGAGTCGCTGATGAAGTACGGCCGGGCCGCGCCCTCCTTCAGCGCCGCGTCGAGGCATTCGTCCATGGTGCCGGTGGGCGCGACGAAAGCGAAGTCGTCGCGGGCGTCCCAGAACGCCTGGGCCAGCTCGCGGGCGGCCTGCTCGGTGGCGGCGGCGTCGGTGCCGGTGGCCACGACGGCGCCGGTGCAGCGCGGCTCGTCGGCCCAGGCGAAGCCGATCCAGATGGCCGCGTCGATCACGCCGGGCCTGGACTCGACCTCGGGAATGCGGGCGTACAGGCCGCGGGCGGGCTCGACGCGGGTGCTGGTCATCTCGCCGGGCAGCAGGATCGGCACGTGCACGAGCGACTTGTGCGGCCGTCCTTCGCCGGCGCGCAGGCGGTGCAGCGCCTCGACGAGGTTGCGGGCGGCGCGCTCGCGGGTCTCCCAGACGTCCACGTGGGGCGCGGTGCGGTAGCAGGTGAGCAGGTCGCAGCCGCCGAACAGGACGTGGGAGACGTTGCCGTGCAGGTCCATCGCGGCCGACACCAGCGGCTCGGGGCCGATGACGGAGCGGATGGCGGTGATGAGGTCGCCTTCTGCGTCCTCGCGGCCGACGACGCTCATCGCGCCGTGGATGTCCAGCAGCACGCCGTCGAACGTGCCCTGGCCGAGGCCCTGGACGATCTCCTCGCGCCAGGCGTCGTACGCGGCGGGCTCGACGGCGCCGCCGGGCAAGGCGCGGGCATGCACGAGCGGCACCCACTCCACTTCGGCGGCCCACGGCTGCTCCAGCCAGTCGTAGCGGCCCAGCAGGGCCTGCCCTCGGGTGACGTCGAAGTCGGCGGTGCCGCTCAGGTGCGGCGAGAACGTGCTGGACTCGATGTGGATGCCGCAGATGGCGATGCGCAGGGACACGGTGCTGCTTTCCAGAAGATTCGGGGCTAGGAGGTGGTGGTGGCGTCGGCGGCGGGCCGCTGCTCGGGTGAGAGGTTCACGCCGGCCGTCTCGCGCAGGAGGCGGCCGAGCCCGATGAGGGCGGCGTCGGGGCCGGCGGCGCTCGGCTCGATGGTCAGCGACTGGGTCAGGGGCGGCAGGCAGCGCTCGTACAGCATGCCTTTGACGGCCGCGACGTAGACGTCGAGGCTGGACAGCGCGCCGCCGATGACGACGCTGTCGGGGTTGAGGAAGTTGACCAGGCCCGACAGGGCGACGCCGAGCAGCCTCCCGGCCTGGCGGACGAGCGTGACCACGGCGGGGTCGGCGTCCACGGTGGCGGCCACGACGTCGCGCAGGTTGGTGACGGGCCGGCCGCGCCCGGCCAGCTCGCGGGCGAGCGCGGCGCCGCTCGCGACGGTCTCCAGGCAGCCGCGGCTGCCGCAGGAGCACTCGCGCTCGCCGCTGTCGGCCACCCGCACGTGGGTGAGGTCGCCGGACAGGCCGCGCCCGCCGCGGTAGATGCGGCCGTCGGTGACCAGGCAGCCGCCGATGCCGCTGCCGGCCTTGACGTAGATCATGTCGCCGGTGGCGCGGCGGGTGACGTACTCGCCGATGGCGGCGGCCTTGGCGTCGTTGTCGACGACGGCGCTCACCTGGAACCGCTCGCGCAGGTCGCTCTGCACGTCGTAGCCGCTCCAGCCGGGCATGCGGGCCGGGCCGACGAGGCGGCCGTGCGGGAAGTCCACCGGGCCGGGCAGGGCCATGCCGACGGCGAGCAGCCGGCGGCCTGGCGCGTGCGCGGCCCTGATGCGGTCGAAGGCCTCGGTGATCTCGTCGAAGATCGCCTGCGGGCCTGCGCTTATATCGCAGGCGAACTCCTCGGCCACCTGGAGCTCTCCCGAGGGCGCGCACAGGCCGACGCGGGCGTGCCGGCCGCCGAGCTCGGCCACGGCGTACACGCCGCCGTCCTCGCGCAGCCGCAGGATCTTGGGGCGGCGCCCACCGGTGGAGGCGCCCACGCCCTCCTCCAGGATCGCGCCCTCCTCGAGCAGGCGGCGTACGACGCTGGAAACCGTCGAGGGAGCCACCTCCAGCAGCTCCACCAGGTCCGCCCGGGAGGCGGCCTTGCCACTGGCCAGCAGGCTGAGCGCCTGCTCGCGCAGATTGGCGGGCGGCTCCGGCATCTCTCTCCTCCCCCTGGCAGTGTGCAGGGCGAGCACGGGGGCCCGCGAGCGGGCCCGACCCCTGGGCCCGGCGGCGGGCCATCACAGCAGACGCCCATCATCGGGCACGGAGACGATCACCGAAAGATGTCGCGCGGATGTCGCGGACGTTCCGCACGGATCTCATCGGCGGATAGCTCCGCCGCGGACTCTATCCCGAAATAAGTGTCCCGAACAAAGTGGATTTTTCACATTGACTTACTACTTGCACCTCTATACATTCTCCGGACTGAAGGCCCCCAGAAGGGCCCGCGCACGTCTCGACGAGGAGAAACATGGGGACGAGAACCCGCATCGTGAGCGGCGTGATGGCCATCGGCCTCGGTTTGACCGCCTGCAGCGCGGGCGCCGGCGGCGCTTCGCCGCAGGGCGGAGCGGCGCAGGCCAAGGACACCGTGACCGTCGCCCTGCGCACGCCGAACTGGATCCTGCCGATCTCGGCCCCCGGATTCACCCAGGGCGAGAACGACATCTTCTCCACCGCCCTGTACCGCAAGCTCTACAGCTTCCAGCTCGACGGCAGCTCCGAGGACAACATCAACACCACGCGGTCGCTGGCCGAGCCGCCCGTGGTCAGCAACAAGGGCAAGACGCTGACCATCACGCTCAAGGACGACACCTGGTCCGACGGCAAGCCGATCACCACCAAGGACGTGCGGTTCTGGTGGGACCTCGTCACCGCCAACAAGGACAAGTGGGCCTCCTACCGGCCCGGCGGCTTCCCCGACAACGTCGCCGAGTTCAAGGTCAAGGACGACAAGACCTTCTCCATCACCACCAAGAAGGCCTACAACGCCGCCTGGTTCGTCGGCAACCAGCTCAACCGCATCGTCCCCCTCCCCCAGCACGCCTGGGACAAGGGCGACCCCAAGAAGACGTTCGACGAGCTGACCGCCGCCTCCAAGGACCCCAAGTCCTACGCCACCAACCCGCTGTGGAAGACCACCAGCGGCCCCTTCAAGCTGGAGAGCTACGTGCCCAGCGGCGAGGTGGTGCTGGCCAAGCAGGACGCCTACTCCGGACCCGACAAGCCGAAGATCAACAAGATCGTGCTGCGCCCGTTCACCGGCGACGACGCCGAGTTCAACGTGCTGCGCGCCGGCGACATCGACTACGGCTACATCCCGCCGGCCAACCTGTCGCAGAAGTCGTACCTGGAGTCCAAGGGGTACAAGGTCGCCCCCTGGTACGGGTGGTCGATCACGTACCTGCAGCTGAACTTCAACAACCCCAAGACGGGCCCGCTGTTCAAGCAGCTCTACCTGCGCCAGGCGCTGCAGATGCTCATCGACCAGCCGACGATCAGCAAGGTCATCTGGGCCGGCATGGCGCAGCCGACCTGCGGCCCGGTCCCGGCCAAGCAGGGCACGCCGCCCGGCCAGGGCTGCGTCTACCCGTTCGACCCGGCCAAGGCCAAGCAGCTGCTGGAGAGCCACGGCTGGAAGGTCGTCCCCGACGGGCAGACCACCTGCGCCGACCCGTCGCTGTGCGGTGAGGGCATCGCCAAGGACACCCCGCTGAGCTTCACCGTCACCAGCCAGTCCGGCTTCTCCGCGACCACCAAGATGTTCGCCGAGATCAAGTCGCAGATGGCCAAGGTCGGCGTGCAGCTGACGATCAAGGAGGTGCCCGACTCCGTCGCGGTCACCCCCGCCTGCAAGCCGGAGGAGTCCAAGTGCGACTGGGACATGTCGTTCTTCGGCTCCCAGGGCAGCTGGTACTACCCGGCCTTCGCCTCCGGCGAGCGGCTCTTCCAGACCGACGCCCCCGTCAACCTCGGCAGCTACAGCAACCCCGAAGCCGACGAGCTCATCGAGAAGGCGCAGTTCTCCGCCGACGCCGGCGCCCTCCAGGAGTACAACGACTTCCTGGCCAAGGACCTGCCGGTGCTGTGGATGCCCAACCCCGTCTACCAGATCTCGGCGTACAAGTCGGAGCTGCAGGGCGTCGAGCCGCAGGACCCGATGAACCTCATGTACTTCCAAGACTGGTCCTGGAAGAGCTGACCCTTGGCCCGGTACCTCCTCACCCGCCTGGGCCAGGCCCTGGTCATCGTGATCCTGGTGACGCTGATCACGTTCGTGATCCTGCACCTGCTCCCGGGAGGCGCGGCCAGGGCCATCCTGGGCAAGGAAGCGACGCTCGAGCAGATCGCGGCCTTCAACCACGAGATGGGGTACGACCGGCCGCTGTGGCAGCAGTACGCGATGTACCTGCAGCGGCTGGTCACCGGCGACCTCGGCTACTCCTTCCAGCTCAACCAGTCGGTGGCCGAGGCCATCGGGCAGCGGCTGCCCAAGACCATGCTGCTGTCGCTGGCCTCGACCCTGCTGGCGGTCGTGGTGGCCATTCCGCTCGGCGTGGTGCAGGCCGTGCGGCGCAACCGCTGGCCCGACTACACCATCAACGGGCTGTCGCTGCTGGCCTACGCCACCCCGATCTTCTTCATGGGCCTCATGATGATCATCCTGTTCTCCCAGGTGTGGCCGCTGCTGCCGCCTGAGGCGCCGCAGGGCTTCACGCTGGCGGAGATGCTGGCCGAGCCCGAGGGGCTGGTGCTGCCGACGGTCACGCTGGCGATCCTCACCGTCGCGGTCTACTCCCGCTACGTGCGCTCGTCCATGGTCGACAACCTGAACGAGAACTACGTACGCACGGCCCGCAGCAAGGGCCTTTCGGAAACCCGCGTGATCGTCGGCCACACCCTGCGCAACGGCCTGTTCCCCGTCATCACACTGCTCGGCATGTACCTGCCGGCGCTGTTCAGCGGCGCCCTGGTCGTCGAGCGGCTGTTCAACTACCCCGGCATGGGGCTGCTGTTCTGGCAGGCGGCGCTCAAGCGGGACTACCCGATCCTGCTCGGCGTCACGCTGCTGATCTCGGTGGCCACCGTGGTGGGCGCGCTGATCGCCGACGTGCTCTACGCTGCGGTCGACCCGCGCGTCCGGCTCAAGGCAGGCCGCTCATGACCGCGATCCCCCACGAGGACGAGGCACCCGTCCGCGGCATGTGGCGCCAGGGCCTGGAGGTCTTCTGCGAGAACCGGCTGGCCCTGGTGGGCGTGGGCCTGTTCGTGGTGCTGGCCGCCTTCAGCTTCCTCGGGCCGCTGTTCTACCAGACCGACCAGGTGCACACCGACCTGACCAAGGTGTTCCTCACCCCGGGCACCGACGGGCATCCGCTCGGCACCGACGGCGTCGGCTACGACCAGCTCGGCCGGCTCATGCTGGGCGGGCAGACGTCCATCGTGGTCGGCCTGGCGGCGGGCCTGCTGGCCACGGTCGTCGGCACCGTCTGGGGCGCGGTCGCCGGTTTCGCCGGCGGCTGGGTGGACGCGGTCATGATGCGCGTGGTCGACGCGTTCATGTCGATCCCGGCGCTGTTCCTGTTCATGCTCATGGCCTCGATCGTCACGCCGACCGTGCCGATGCTCATCGTCATCATCGGCGCCTTCGCCTGGCTCGGCCCCGCCCGGCTGGTGCGCGGCGAGGCGCTGACGCTGCGCACCCGCGAGTACGTCATGGCGATGCGCGGCATGGGCGGCACCGGCGGGCGCGCGGTGCGCCGGCACATCATCCCCAACGCCATCGGCACCGTGATCGTCAACGCCACCTTCCAGGTGGCCGACGCCATCCTGTACGTGGCCTACCTGTCCTTCCTCGGCCTGGGCGTGCCGCCACCCGCGGCGAACTGGGGCGGCATGCTGTCGGACGGACTGTCGGACACCTTCAGCGGCCACTGGTGGCTGCTGTACCCGCCGGGCATCGCCATCATCCTCATCGTCCTCGCCTTCAACTTCATCGGCGACGGCCTGAGGGACGTCTTCGAGGTCCGCCTCCGGCGGCGTTGACAGGAGTTTTCCGTACCATGGGGCACCCCACCAGCGGGCCGCTGCTGCGGCTGCGCGACCTCAGCACCGACATCGCGCTGCGGCGCGGCACCGTGCACGCGCTCGATCGCGTCAACCTCGAGGTCGGCCAGGGCGAGACGCTCGGCATCGTGGGCGAGTCGGGCAGCGGCAAGACCATGACCGTGCTGTCGATCATGGGGCTGCTGCCCACCGGCGGCTCGGTCGTCGGCGGCGAGATCCTCTTCGACGGCCGCGACCTGCGCACGATGCAGCCGGCCGAGCTGCGCCGGGTGCGCGGCGTGGAGATGGGCATGGTCTTCCAGGACCCGCTCACCTCGCTCAACCCCACCATGCGCATCGGCGCGCAGGTGGCCGAGCCGCTGCGCGTGCACCAGAAGGTCGGCAAGGCCGAGGCGCGCGAGCGGGCGATCGAGATCCTGCGCCGGGTCGGCATGCCGCGCCCTGACAAGATCGTCGATGACTATCCGCACCAGCTCTCCGGCGGCATGCGCCAGCGCGTGGTCATCGCCATGGCGCTCATCCGCTCCCCGCGCCTGCTCATCGCCGACGAGCCCACCACGGCCCTGGACGTCACCACCCAGCGCCAGATCCTCGAGCTCATCGACGACCTGCGCGAGGAGTTCAAGATGGCGGTCATCCTGGTCACCCACGACCTCGGGGTGATCGCCGGCCGCGCCGACCGGGTCGCCGTCATGTACGCGGGCCGCGTCGTGGAGACCGCCACCACCGCCGAGCTGTTCCGCGCGCCCAAGCACCGCTACACCGAGGCGCTCATGCGGGCACTGCCGGAGTCTGCCGCCGACGGCGGCGGCCGCCTCTACAGCATCCCCGGCCTGCCGCCCGACCTGTCACGCCCGCTGACCGGCTGCCGGTTCGCGCCGCGCTGCCGCTTCGCCACCGACGAGTGCCGCACCGGCGACATCGAGCTGGTCCCGGCCGGCGACGGGCACGCCTTCGCCTGCCTGCATCCGGTCACCGAGCCGGTCGTGCTCGCCCCGCCCACCGGGCGCGAACAGTCCGCCGCCTCCGCCGCCGAGCCGATCCTCAGCGTGCGCGACCTGGTCAAGGAGTACGAGGCGGGCGGCGCGGGGCTGCGCAGGGCCAAGGGCAGGGTCAGCGCCGTGGCCGGGGTGTCGTTCGACGTCGTGCCCGGCGAGACGCTCGGCATCGTGGGCGAGTCCGGCTGCGGCAAGTCCACCGTCGGCCGCCTCGTCGCCGGGCTCGAACCGGCCACCAGCGGCAGGATCGTGGTGGACGGCACCGACATCGCCACCCTCGACCGGCGCGCCCGCCACCGCATGCACCGCCAGGTGCAGCTGATGTTCCAGGACAGCTACGCGGCGATGAACCCGCGCATGCGCATCGACGCGATACTCACCGAGCCGCTGGAGATTCAGGGGGTGGGCGACGCCGCCTCGCGGCGGGCCCGGGTGAGCGAGCTGCTCGACCAGGTCGGGCTGCCGCGGCGGGCGCTGGAGCGCTACCCGCACGAGTTCTCCGGCGGCCAGCTCCAGCGCATCGGGCTGGCCAGGTCGCTGGCGCTCAACCCGCGGCTCATCGTGGCCGACGAGCCGGTCAGCGCGCTGGATGTGTCGGTGCAGGCGCAGGTGCTCAACCTCATGCGGGACCTGCAGGGCGAGCTGGGCCTGTCGTACGTGTTCATCAGCCACGACCTGTCGGTCGTCGACTACATGGCCGACAGGATCGGCGTGATGTACCTCGGCAAGATGGTGGAGATCGGCCCCGCGCACCAGGTCGTGCGCGCGCCGCGCCACCCGTACACGCAGGCGCTGCTCGACGCCGTGCCGTCGCCGGACCCCGATCACGTGCCGAGCCCCGACACCACCATCAAGGGCGAGCTGCCGAGCGCGCTCAACCCGCCGACCGGCTGCCGCTTCCGCACCCGCTGCCCGCTGGCGCAGGACATCTGCGCGACCGAGCCGCCGCTGCAAGGCGGGAAGCACCAGGTCGCCTGCCACTTCCCGCTGCGCGGGGAACCGGGCCAGGCCGAAGCGGCCGCTCCCCTGCGGGTGTAACGGGAGCAACCGGCTCAAAGCCGCGCTGTAGCGGATGTGACGGGAGCAACCGGTTCAAGCGCCGCGCTGTAGCGAGTGTGACGGGAGCGACCGTTTCAGGCAGCTCTTCAGCGGGTGTGACGGGAGCAACCGGCTCAGGCAGCTCTTCAGCGGGCTCAATACGAGTAACCGGTTCAGGCCGCGCTTTTGCCGGCGTAGCCGGATCAGGCGGAGCCGCCCCGGTTCCCCGCGGAGCCGGGGCGCGCTTCCGCGGGCCTAACCGCCCGAGGGGCCGGCCACGCCCTTGCGGGCGTGGTGGGGCCAGGGCCGGGAGGCGGAGCGCTCGACGTCGCCGTTGAAGCGCCGCAGATAGGCGGCGAAGGCGGCGACGTCGTCGTCCGGCCAGCCGGCCAGCACCTCGCGCAGCCCGTCGAGGTTCCTGGCCTGCTCGCCGTCCAGGAATCGCTCGCCCGCGGGGGTGAGGCGGAACTTGCGGGCGATGCCGCCGTCGGGGTCGGCGATGCGCTCCGCGAGCCCTTCGCGCAGCAGGGCCGCGGTGTGCCGGTTGAGCGTGGAGACGTCGAGGCCGAGCGCCGTGCTGAGCTGCCCGATGGACATCGGGCCTTCCCTCCGGATCCGGCTGAGCAGGACGTACGCGCTGCGGTCGAGGTGGCGGTGCCGGCCGAGCCGCATGGTCTCGTACTCGACGGCGGCCAGGGAGTCCGTGGGCTCGTCCATGCCAGTCCTTCTCCCAACCATGGGTGCGGGTCAGCATATCTTCCACAGAAATGTGCAGCACCCACAATGTGTGCATTTAACACGTTATGTGTATGGTGCACATCGCTTTCAAGATCGACGTGACGTGAACACCATCGGGGGGAACCGCGTGGAAGAAGAGCCCAGCCAACCCGCCGCCCGCGACGGCCGCCACGGCATCGTCACCGTGATGGCCGTCGCCGGCATCGTCGCCTCACTCACCCAGACCCTCGTCGTCCCGCTCATCGGCCGCCTGCCGGAGATGCTGAACGCGAGCGCGTCCGACACCTCCTGGGTGATCACCGTGACCCTGCTGGCCGGCGCCGTCACCACCCCGGTCATGGGACGGCTCGGCGACCTGTACGGCAAGCGCCGCATGATGCTCGTCTGCGCCGTGCCGCTGGTCCTCGGCTGTGTCACCTGCGCGCTGGCCGGCTCGCTCGCCCCCATGATCGCCGGACGCGGCCTGCAGGGCATGGGCATGGGCCTGATCCCGCTCGGCATCAGCGCCCTGCGCGAGGTCCTGCCGCCCGACCGGCTCGGCTCGGCCATCGCGCTCATGAGCTCCTCCCTGGGCATCGGCGGCGCGCTCGGCCTGCCGCTCGCCGCCGCCGTCGCCGAGTACGCGAGCTGGCGCGTGCTCTTCTGGGCCACGGCCGCGCTCGGGCTGCTGGTGGCCGCGCTCATCCGGCTGCTGGTGCCGTACACACCGGCCTCGGCGCACGGCCGCGTGGACGTCGCCGGCGCGCTCGGCCTCGGCGCCGGGCTGATCTGCCTGCTCCTCGGCATCTCCAAGGGCGCCGACTGGGGCTTCGGCAGCGCGCCCACACTCGGGCTGCTGGCCGCCGCCGCGCTGCTGCTGCCGCTGTGGGGCTGGTGGGAGCTGCGCACCCGCGACCCGCTGGTGGACCTGCGCGTCACCGCCCGCCCGCAGGTGCTGGTGACGAACGTCGCCTCGATCGTGGTCGGCTTCGCCATGTACGCCCAGTCGCTGATCGTCATCCAGATCCTGCAGCTTCCCGCCGCCACCGGCTACGGCCTGGGCCAGTCGATGCTGGCCGCCGGTCTGTGGATGGCGCCCTCCGGCCTCATGATGATGATCGTCTCGCCGGTCGGCGCCCGCCTGTCGGCCGCGCGCGGCCCCAAGGTCACGCTCATCACCGGCAGCCTCGTCATGGCGCTCGGCTACGGCCTGTCGGTGGTCCTGCTCGGCTCCACCTGGGGGCTGCTCGTCATCAGCTGCGTGTGCAGCATCGGCGTCGGCTTCGCGTACGGCTCGATGCCCGCACTCATCATGGGCGCGGTGCCGCGCTCCGAGACCGGCGCGGCCAACAGCTTCAACACGCTGATGCGCTCCATCGGCACCACCGTCTCGGCCGCCGTGGTCGGGGTCGTGCTCTCGCACCTCACCATCGACTTCGGCGGGCATCCGCTGCCGTCGCAGGACGGCTTCCACACCGGCATGCTCATCGGCTGCGGCGCGGCCCTCGCCGCCGCGCTCATCACGATGGCGCTGCCGGGGCGCGGCGGCCCGCCCCGCCGCGTGATCGTCGCCACCGACCCCGCGCCCGCCACCGAGTCCTGACACCGGGCCGGGCGCGCCCCGGTCCCGCGCCACTCGGCCCGGCACGGCTCACTCCGGCCCGGCCGACTTCGGCCCGGCTCACTCGGGCAGCGTGAAGACGAAGCGGTGCTCGCCGGTCGCCACCCTGGCCGACAGCCGCACCCGGTGCACGGTCTCCGGCTCGCCGTCGTGACCGCGCACCTCCAGCTCGTCGGCCTCCGCCCGCCACCCGTCCGGCACCTGGAGCGTGACCGGGCCCCACGCGACGCTGCCCTCGCCGAGCACCGGACGGCGGCGCGAGACGAACAGCTCGGCCACCAGCGCGTCCGGCGTGGTGAAGCCGAAGGCGTCGGTCAGCTCCAGCCCGCCGGGCCGCCACCGGAACGTGCGGGTCAGCCGCTCCAGGCAGGGCACCTCGTACGCGGCGGTGAGGTCCAGCGCGAACGTCACCGCGTCACCGGAGGCGGCGTGCTCGATCACCTCGGCGCGCCGCTCCCGCCCCGGCACCTGTCCCTGCCCCTCGACCAGCGGCACCGAGTGCCACTCCGCCGACGCCTGCGGCACCAGGTAGCGGCCCTCGCGGAAGTAGTCGCGGGTGTACTCGGGCGCGCCCAGGTCGTCCAGCAGCGTCTCGCCGCGCACGTGCAGCACGAACGTGCCGACGTCGAGGTGGTTGTGCGGCTCGTCGTTGTGCCCGCCTTTGGCCGCGAACGCCGACCGGCCCGCCCTGGCCACCACGATCCCCGCGTCCGGCAGGTACGAGTGCGGCTCCGGCTCGGCGGGCGGCTCCTCCCGGGTCCACCACAACGTGCGCGACAGGTGCGCCCACCGGTAGCAGGCGTCGTCGTGGAACGACGGCTCGCCCCGCCGCACCGGCAGCGGCACGCCGAGCCGCTCCGACAGCCGCGACAGCAGCCCCGCCGGGTACGCGCCGCGCGCCTGCGCGTCGGCGAACGCCGGCCTGGTGCCGTCGCCGAGGTCCACCCGGGCCGGGTAGGCGGCCATCTCCCGTACGTGCGGATCGTCGAGCAGGTCCTCGCCGGTGTGCTCGCGCAGCGCTTCGGCGAAGTAGACGAAGTACCCGAAGCCGTACGCCCAGTAGTCCGGGCCCTCCAGGCAGGCGCCGTCGGCCCCCGTACCGGACAAGAACGCCTTCATCGCGCCCTTCAGCCGCGTCACCACGTGACCGGCGTCCAGCGCGAGCGCCGCCGCGCCCGCCGCGCCCGCGCACACCGCCGACCAGTTGTGCCGGGCCGACTCCCACCACATCGTCCGCTCGGCGAGCGGCGCGAAGACCCGCCGCTCCACCTCCTCGCGCACCCGGTCGCGCACCCGCGCGTCCACGTGCCCGCCCAGCAGGCACACGCCCTCCGCCAGCGTCTGCGCCGTCTCGGCGGCGAACAGGTCCACGAACGCGTTGGGGTCGCCGCCCTCCGGCTCGTGCGCGGGCAGCACCCACGAGCGCTCGTCGCACACCGACCACAGCAGGTCGTCCAGCGCCGGGTCGGGACGATCGTCCAGGTGGGCGGCCAGCAGCAGCGCGGCGAGCCGGCGGCGCCGCTCGAAGTAGGCGCCCTCGTACGCCAGCCGGTCGCCGGTGTCGGCGAAGCGGCGCCACAGCGAGAAGGTCAGCTCGGGAGCCGGGGTCGCGCGCGCCCGTTCGGCCTCCTCGTGAATCTCGCGGACCAGACGGGTCAACGTGTCGGCAGGCATGCGGTCGATGCGCTCCTTCCAGCAGGGCGTCCCGCGATTCTCCCAGAACCCCGCACACCGCTCATCGCCGGGCACCCCGCCCGACCGGCGGAAAATCTCCTCGCGGCGGGCCCACCGCCCCGGCTAGATTCAGCAACGTGTCGCAACCCCTCGAGGTCGCGTGCGACGAGTCCGGCGCGGAGGGCGAGAAACTCGTCGGCGGCAACAGCAGCGTCTTCGCGCACGCCAGCGTGCTCATGGACCGCGACACGGCCGCCGCCTGCGTCGCCGAGCTGCGCGAACGGGCGCCCACCCCCGCCACCGAATACCGCGCCGGCCACGTCCTGCGTGACAAGCACCGCGCCGCCCTGCTCTGGCTGCTCGGCCCCGGCGGCCCGGTGCTCGGCCACGTGCGCGTCTTCCTCACCGACAAGACCTTCTACATCGTCGGCAAGGTCGCCGGCCTGCTGCAGGACGACCACACCCCGCGCATCGGCCTCGACCCGCGCGCCAGAGCCGCCGCCGTCACCCTCTACCGCGAGGGCCCCCGCGCCTTCGGCCCCGGCCTGTGGGCCGCCTTCCTCGACTCCTTCAACTATCTGCTGCGCGCCAAGAACGGCCACGGCATCACCATCTCGGTCGCCGACGCGTACCTGCTGGTCCAGGAGATGCGCGCGGCCGGCGGCCCCGCGGGCGAGGTCATGCGCGCGCTGTGGCGGGCCCGCGACCGGGTCGAGGAGTTCAGGGAACGCCTGCTCGCCGACCCCTACGTCTTCCCCGCGCTCGACCCGCTCATCCCCGCCATCGCCGCGGCCGTCACCTCCTGGGGCGATGGCCGCGGCCCCGTCGTCGTCGTGCACGACCGCCAGACCACGCTGACCGACGAGCGGATCGATCAGATGCGGCGGATCCTCGGCGGCCGCATGGCCGGGCTGCGCCTCATCAACTCCGAGCTGGACGAGCGCCTGCAGGTCGCCGACGTGCTGGCGGGCGTCGCCCGCAGGGCCGCGGCCCACGAGCTCGACGGCCGCCCCGACCGCGAGCTGACCGAGCTGCTGCGCCCCTACGTCGACCCCGCCTCCATCTGGGCCGGCGAGCACGGCCCGTTCGCCTGACCCGCGCGAACGCCCAGGTCAAAGGGCGGTCAACACTCCCACCCCCACACGATCGCCACCAAACGTGACGTTAGAGTGACGTAGTGTGAACGAGACTAAGCATGTGGAAATATCGTGGCCCAGCCTCGGCATCACCGTGGCCGCCGAACTCGACCAGCGCAACCCCTCGCTCGCCCAGGCCCTGTGGGACGCGCTGCCCTACCGCAGCCTCCAAGGACACGCCCTGGTCGCCGGGTACCACCTGTACCACGTCGCCCCGGTCCACGCCCTGCTGCACACCGCCGCCGAGTACAAGGTGGACCGCCGTACGGTGCCCGACGGCACCCTGTTCTGCTCGCGCCTGCAGCACCTCGGCATCAAGTACGGCGAGCTCACCGAGCCCATGACCGCCACCCCGATCGGCCAGGTCGTCGAAGAGGACCTCGACGCCCTCGTCCACGCCGGCCGCGAGGTGTGGAGGTCCGTCTACACCACCAAGGAACCCGTCATCGCCGAAGTCCGCCGCGCCGGCGAGAGCGGCGGCCACGTCCTGCCCCGCCTGCCCGTCGGCGACCCCGAGCTCAACCAGCTCGCCAAGGAAGTGCACGCCGAGACCGAACGCATCTGGCTCGACCCGCCCAGAGAGCTGCTCGACCTGCACGAAGGCCGCATCCCGTCCGGCGCGGGCAGCTACGAGACCGTCCTGACGACGCTGCTGTTCGTCAACGGCGAGACCCGCCCGCTCGGCTACAGCTGCTACGGCGGCCTCGTCCGCGCCGCGCTCGACGGCATGCCCATGCCGTGGCTGCGCCAGATGACCCGCCAGCTCGCCCACACGCCCGCCGAGTTCCTCGGCTACTGCGGCCTCGACCGCCTGTGGGACTTCACCCAGCGCCTGCTGGACGGCCTCGAACGCCTCGACAGCCACGAGGACTACATCGCGATCATGGCCCACATGGCCCTGTACTGCAACTGCCTCGGCGGCTGGAACCTGCACCTGTTCCCGTGGGAGGCCGGCGACCACCTGCGCAGACTGCAGGTGCCGGCATGAGCGCCGGATCGCGGGCGGTGGTGATCGGCGGCGGCGTCATCGGCCTGTCGGCCGCCTACCACCTCGCCGAGGCCGGCGTCGAGGTCACCCTGCTGGAGCGCGGCGCGCTCGGCTCCGGCGCCTCCCGCGCCACCGCCGACGTCGTACGCTCCTACTTCGCCGGCAACCCGGTCAGCTCCGCGCTCGCCGTCCGCAGCCTCGCCGCCTACCACGCCTTCCCGGAACGGCCCGGCATCGAGCTGCCGCTGCGCCAGGTCGGCTACCTGGTGCTGTTCACCCAGCCCGAGCAGGTCGCCGCCTTCGAAGCCGACCTGCCCGCCCAGCAGGCCGCCGGCGTGAACGTCGGCCTCATCAGCGCCGACGAGGCACGGCAGCGCAACCCGCTCATCGGGGACCTGCCGCTGCAGGCCGCCGCCTACTCGCCCGACGCCTTCATCTCCGACACCACGGCCATCGTCAACGCCTACGCCGTGGCCGCGGAGAAGGCGGGCGCCACGCTGCGCACCGGCTGCCCGGTCACCGCCATCGACATCGAGGCGGGCCGCGTCCAGACCGCAGAAGGCGAGATCTCCGCCGACGCCGTCGTCTGCGCCGCGGGCGCCTGGTCGGCCGCGCTCGTCCGCTGCGCCGGCGTGGACCTGCCGCTCACCGAGCCCATCGAGCAGGAGCTGCTCACCACCGACCCGCTCCCGCCCGGCACGCCCGACATCCCGGTCACCCTGCACGCCGCCAGCGGCCTGCTCGTCCGCGTGCGCGAGGGCCGGCTGCTCATCGGCATGGGCTATCCGGGATCCGACCGCGAGTCCTGGCGCCGCGACGTCGCCGCCCGGCTCGCCGAGACGTACCCGAGCCTGGCCGGGCTGGCCCTGCACACCGCCGTCACCGGGCTGCGCGACGCCAGCCCCGACAAGACCGCCTTCATCGGCCACCAGCCGGGCCCCGCCGGCCTTCCTGTACGCCACCGGCTTCTCCGGCCACGGCCTGTGCAACGCGCCCGCCGCCGGAGAGCTGGTCCGCGACCTCTACCTCGGCCGAGACCCCGGTATGGACGTCACCGCGCTCGCGGTGAGCCCACGACGAACGGGATGACCATGACCGACGACCGTTTCATCCTCGACCCGGCCACCCGCGACATCCACGGCGACAACGAGCGCCTGCGCGCCGCGGGACCGCTCGTGCCCGTCACCGCCGAAGGCGTGCCGGTCTGGGCCGCCACCCGGTACGCCACCGTCATGACCGTCCTCACGCACCCGGACATGTCGCGCGAGCTGCGCCACTGGTCCGGCCGCGACGCGCTGAAGCCCGGCACCGCCATCGACCGCATCGTCACCGACACCTCGATGCTCAACGCCGAAGGCGAGCGCCACCGCCGGCTGCGCATGCCGCTCACCGCCGCGTTCTCGCAGCGCCGGCTGAACGCCCTGCGCCCGCGCATCGAGGAGCTCACCGGCCGGCTCATCGACCACCTCGCCGAGCAGCCACCCGACGAGCCGGTCGACCTGCGGGCCGAGTTCGCCTACCCGCTGCCGCGCGAGGTCATCTCCGAGCTGATCGGCATCCCGCCCGAGCACCAGGACGAGCTGCACCGGCTCACCGACGCCGTCGCCCAGGTCGGCGACCTGGAAGACTCGCCCGGCCTGCGCAAGGAGCTGCGCGAACTGCTCGACCAGATCATCGACGAGCGCCGCGGCACACCGGGAGAGGACCTCATCACCGACCTGTTCCGGCTGCACGAGAAGGACGGCGGGCGGCTGTCGGAGGACGAGCTGTTCGCCACCATCGAGCTGCTGTTCATCGCCGGGCACGTCACCACCGTCAACCTCATCACCAACGCCATCGGCGCCCTGCTCACCCGGCCCGGCCAGCTCGATCTGCTGCGGTCGGGGCAGTGCCCGTACAGCGCCGCCGTCGAGGAGACGCTGCGCTGGGACTCGCCCATCGCGTACTTCCCGATGCGCTACGCCGTCCAAGACGTCGAGATCGACGGCGTACGGCTGCGCGCGGGGGAGCCCGTACTGGCCTGCTTCGCCTCCACCGGACGCGACCCCGACCAGTTCGGACCCGACGCCGGCACCTTCGACATCACCCGGCCGCCGGCCCAGCACCTCGCCTTCGGGCACGGGCCGCACTTCTGCCTCGGCGCGCCGCTGGCCAGGCTCGAAGGCGAGATCGCGCTGCGCGCGCTGTTCTCCGCCTTCCCCGGCATGCGGCTCGCCAGGCCCGTCGAGGAGCTGCCGCCGCTGGACACGCTGCTCGGCAACAGCACCCGCGCCATGCCGGTCCTGCTCGGCCCGCGCGCGACCTGACCCGGCACCACCCGGCACCATCCATCAAGGGCCGCCTCGCGCGGCCCGCCCCCGGGTACGCACGCCGCCCCCGCGCGTTCTACGCTCCATGAACGATGATTGGAGCCAACGCCGTGCCACGACCCGACCTGCCACCGGCCACCGCACCCATGCGCCTGGCCACCACCGTCCGCCCCTACGACTGGGGCTCGGTCACCGCCCTGCCGCGCCTGTTCGGCACGGAGCCGACCGGCGAACCGCAGGCCGAACTCTGGATGGGCGCGCACCCCGGCGCCCCCTCGACCGTCGGCGACGTCCCGCTGGGCGAGCTGATCGCCCATGATCCCGCCGCCACGCTCGGCGACCCGGTCGCCGCCCGCTTCGGCGGCGAGCTGCCCTACCTGCTCAAGGTCCTGGCCATCGAGCGCCCGCTCTCCCTCCAGGTCCACCCCACCACCGAGCAGGCGCAGGCCGGCTTCGCCGCCGAGAACGCGCGCGGGATCCCGCTCGACGACCGCACCCGCACGTACAAGGACGCCTCGCACAAGCCCGAGATGGTGTGCGCGCTCACCCCCTTCCACGGCCTGTGCGGCTTCCGCGACCCCGCCGCGACGGCCGCCCTGCTCGACCGGCTCGGTGTGGCCGGGCTGCGTCCCTGGATCGACGCGCTCACCGGCGGCGAGCCCGGCCAGGCGCTGCGCGAGGTGTTCGCGGCCATGCTGGACGATGCCGCCGGCCCGCTGCGCGCCGAGGTCGAGCGCGCCCTGCTGAAGGTCTCCCCCGACGCCGAAGACGAGCTGGCCCCCTACGCCGGCATCGCCAGGGACTACCCCGGCGACCCGGGCATCGCGGCCGCGCTCCTGCTCAACCACGTCGACCTCGCCCCCGGCCAGGCCCTCTACCTCGGCGCCGGCGTCCCCCACGCCTACCTCGGCGGCATCGGCGTGGAGATCATGGCCAACTCCGACAACGTGCTGCGCTGCGGCCTGACCTCCAAGCACGTGGACGTGCCCGAGCTGATGCGCGTCGTGGACTTCGCGCCGACGGCCCCGCACCTGGTCGAGCCGGCGCAGGACGCGCCCGGCGCGTACGCCTACCGGCCGCCGGCCCCGAGTTCGCGCTCACCCGCCACGAGCTGACCGGCGAGTCCGGCCATGAGCTGCCCGGCGGGGTGCCGCAGATCGTGCTGTGCGTGGAGGGCGAGGCGCGGCTCGGCGACGAGCTGGTGCTGCGGCCGGGTGAGTCGGCGTTCGTGCCGGCCGCCGTCCCCTCGGTGACGCTGTCGGGCAAGGGGACGGCGTACCGCGCCGAGCCCGGCGCCTTTACAAAGTAGATCGCAAGCGGCGGAGCTTCAGCACGTTGTCCCTGCGGGTGCCCTGCTCACCGCCGTGGCCGGTGTGAGGGCGGTCGAACTCCTCCTCGGTGAGGATCTCCCACTCGCCCTCGGCCGGCTCCAGCGACTCGTACACCTCGCGTGTGGTCGGGAAGTGCACGTCAGGCAGCGGGTTCTCCGCGCAGCTCGGCCAGCCGGCGTGCCCGGCCACCAGCAGCACCCCGCCGGGGGCGACGGCCGCGGCGGCGGCGCGCAGGATCTTCTCGCGCGGCAGGTCCTGCGGCGAGTGCAGGTAGCAGGCGGTGACCAGGTCGTACGTCCCTTCGGGGAACGACTGGCCGAGGTCGTGCTGCTGCCAGTCGATCCTGCCCGCCACCCCGGCGCGTTCGGCGAGCTCGGCCGCCCGGCGCAGCGCGACCCCCGACACGTCGGCCGCGGTGACCCGCCAGCCGCGCCCGGCCAGCCACACCGCGTCGCCGCCCTCGCCGCTGCCCAGGTCGAGCGCCCGTCCGGGCGGCAGGTCGCGCACCTCGCGGACGAGCACCGCGTTCGGCTCGCCGCTCCAGAGGCGCTCCTTCTCCGAGTAGCGGGCGTCCCACAGCTCCTCGGGGGTGAGCGCCGCCTCCGCGACGCCCGGGGCGGCCCTGCGGGCGGCGACGAGGGCGCGGGTCTCCTCCTCGATGAGGTCGGCGTTGATCGCGGCCCCGGCCTTCACGCCCGCCGCCGCCGACCCGATGACCTGCTCGGTGGGGCTGGTGATGTTCCCCGCCGCCCACACGCCCGGCACCGAGGTCTTCCCCGTCGGATCGACCGGCACGTACGTGCCGACCACGTGGCCGCCCATCTCCATCTCGGCCGTCTCCAGCCCGAGCCGGGCGAGAGCCCCGACGTTCGCGGTCACCCTGGTGGCCACGGTGAGCGCCTGGCGACGGTATTCGCGGCCGCCGGCCATCCTGACGCCGCCGAGCCGCCCGTCCTCGATCATCAGCTCGGCCACCTCACCCTCGACCACGGTGACACCGCGCGCGTCGAGCCGCTCGCGCTGCTCGCCGGTCGGCTCGGGCATGGTGTGCGTGAAGAGCATCACGTCGGCGCTCCACTGCCGCCACAGCAGCGCCTGGTGCACGGCGAGCGGGCTCGTGCCGAGCACGCCGATGGCCTGGTCGCGCACCTCCCAGCCGTGGCAGTACGGGCAGTGCAGCACGTCCTTGCCCCACCGCTCGGCCAGGCCGGGCAGCGGCGGCAGCTCGTCGGTCGATCCGGTGGCGACCAGCAGCCTGGCCGCCTCCACGGCACCGCCGTCGTCCAGCGTGAGGCGGAAACGCCCGTCCGCGAGCCGCTCGGCGGCCGTGACGGTGCCGGTCGCGAACCGCCCGCCGTATCCGGCCACCTCCTCGCGACCGGCCGCCACCAGGTCGCGCGGCGGCGTGCCCTCGCGCCCGAGGTAGACGTGCACGCCCTCGGCGGGGGCGTTGCGCGGCCGCCCCGCATCGATCACCAGCACGCTGCGGCGGGCCCGGCTCAGCGCCAGCGCCCCGCTCAGTCCCGCGGCCCCGCCGCCGATCACCACCACGTCGTATGTCGTCGCGTTCATGTCGCGCCTTTCTTTTGTCCCGATGCGCGCAACTGTGCGGCCCCCACAGGCGAGTTGGCAAAATTCTTTGCCGAAATGGCAAGCTGGGTGCATGGAACTCGACGAGGTGCTCCAGTCAGTAGGCCCCCGGCTGAGGGCGCTGCGCCAGGAACGCGGCTTCACCCTGGCCCAGCTCGGCAAGAGCACCGGCATCTCGGTCAGCACGCTGTCGCGGCTGGAGTCCGGCGGCCGCAAGCCCACGCTCGAGCTGCTGCTGCTCCTCGCCAGGGCCTACCAGGTGCAGCTCGACGAGCTCATCGACGCGCCCGTGACCGGCGATCCGCGCGTCCACATGCGGCCGATCAAGCGCCACGGCATGACGTACATCCCGCTCAGCCGCCGCGCGGGCGGGCTGCAGGCGTACAAGCAGATCATCCCGCCCCGCTACCCGGGCTATGAGCCCGAGCAGCAGGTGCACGAGGGCTATGAATGGCTGTACGTGCTGTCGGGGCGGCTGCGGCTGCTGCTCGGGCGGCACGACACGACGCTGCTGCCCGGGGAGGCGGCCGAGTTCGACACGCGGACGCCGCACGCGTTCACCAACCCCGGCGACGAGCCGTCCGAGGTGCTGGCGCTGTTCGGGCCGCAGGGCGAGCGCATGCACGTACGGGCGCGTCCCGCCCGCCGCCAGGACTGACCGCCCGGCTCATCCCCTTCTCTCCCCCTTCAGCCTGCGCAGCAGGGGCGATGTCCACGCGGAGTCCCGGCGGCGGGGCGGGGAAGGATTTAAAGTCCGTGCAGGGGGTGCTCGATGAGGCTGGTGATCGACGGGGTGACGCGACTCGTACGGCGCTACCGGCTGGACGGCAACCCGCTGCGCCGGCGTACCGACCGGTGGGAGAGCGCGGGACTGGCGGTGGCGATGCTGCTGATCCTGCTCGCCCTGTGGCCGGCGACGGCGGCGGCCCGTCAGGCGTACGAGGGCGCGCAGGCCGCGGGCGCCGACCGCCGGCAGGTGCGGGCGACGCTGCTGGCCGACACGCCGGTGACCGCGCTGTCGTTCGGCGAGGTGGGCGGCGGCGGGATGGTGGCCGCCGGCTGGACCGCGCCGTCCGGCCGCCGCCACACCGGCAAGGTGTCCGTGCTCTCCCCTGCCAAGGCCGGCTCGCAGCTCACGATCTGGATCGACGGCGCCGGCCGACCGGCCCCGCCGCCGCCCAGCGAGGCCGAGCTGCGCATCACGGCGGCGGCGACGGCCCTGATGATCCTCGGCGTGGCCGCCTGCCTCGTGCTGTGCACGTTCGCGATCTTCCGCCACGCCCTCGACCGCGTACGGCTGCGCGAGTGGGCGGTCGCCTGGTCGCTGGCCGACGATCACTGGCGCCACCGCCCCTCCTGACCGTTATGATCACCGTTTCATGAGCGCACCGCCCACGCTGTCCACCACGCTGATCCCCGCCGCCCGGGTGCTGCTGCGCCCGGCGCGGGAGGCCGACCGGGCGGGCATCGTCGAGATCATGACCGATCCGGAGGTCCGCACCTACCTCGGCGGCCCCCGTCCCCGCGCGAAGGTGGAGTCGTTCCTCGACGCCCACGGCGTGGCCGCCGCCACCGGGCCGGGGAGCTACGTCGTCGCCGACCCGGAGACCGACCGCTTCCTCGGCACCCTCACCCTCGACCGCCGCGACCCGGAGCGCCCGGGACACGTGACCGAGGCGGGGTGGGAGCTGGAGCTGAGCTACGTGCTGCGCCGCTTCGTCTGGGGCGCCGGGCCGGCCTGCGAGGCTGCGACGGCGGCGCTGCGCGCCGCGGCGGCCGAGCTGCCGGACCGGCCGGTGCTGGTGGTGACGCAGACGGCGAACGAGCGGTCGCTGCGGCTGGCGTCCCGGCTCGGGTTCGAAACGGCCGGGACGTTCGAGGAGTTCGGCGCCCAGCAGACGCTCGCCGTCGCGGCGCTGGGCGAGTGGGCCTGAGTCAGTTCAGCGCCGAGTGCCGGCGGCTGTAGGTGAAGTAGATGATCAGGCCGATGACGAACCAGACGGCGAAGCGGAGCCAGGTGAGCGGGTCCAGGAACGTGATCAGCCAGATCGAGAAGAGCACCCCGATGGCCGGCACGACGGGCATGCCGGGCATGTGGAAGGTGCGCGGCAGATCGGGCTGCCGGTAGCGCAGCACGATCACCGCCGCGCACACCACCACGAACGCCAGCAGGATCCCGATGTTGGTCAGCTCGGCCGCCTCCCTGATGGGCAGGAACCCGGCGATCACCGCCGAGGCGGCGCCGACGATCCAGGTGACGCGGGTGGGCACCCGCCGCACCGGGTGCAGCTTGGCGAACCAGGCGGGCAGCAGCCCGTCGCGGCTCATCGCGAACCAGACGCGGGTGACGCCGAGCATGAACGTGAACATGACGGTGAGGATGCCGACGATCGCGCCGGCCGCGATGAGCGAGGCGAGCCCGGACAGCCCGACCGAGGCGAACGCCGAGGAGAAGCCGCTCTCCGGGTCGATCTCCCGGTAGTTCTGCATGCCGGTGAGCACCAGGGTGGCCAGCACGTACAGCACCATCGCGATGATCAGCGAGTAGATGATCGCCTTGGGCATGTGGCGCTGGGCGTCGCGCGACTCCTCGGCGGCGGTGCTCATGGCGTCGTAGCCGAAGACCGCGAAGAACACCGTGGCCGCGCCGGTGATGGCGCCGCTGATGCCGAACGGGAAGAACGGCGTGTAGTTAGCGGTGTTGATGTGGAAGAACCCGACGACGATGACGAGCAGCACGACCGCGACCTTGACCCCCACCACGAACGTCTCGAACCTGGCGGCGGCGCGGATGCCGAGGTTCAGCAGGAACGCGATGAGCAGGCACAGCAGTGCCGCGAACAGGTCGACGACGTGCCCCTCGCCTGTGCCCGGCGCGCCGAGCATCCAGGGCGGCAGGGTCATGCCGAGGTTCTGCACGAGGAAGCCGAAGTAGCCGGAGATGCCGATGCCGACGACCGCGACGATGGCGGTGTACTCCAGCAGCAGGTCCCACCCGATGAACCACCCGACGATCTCGCCGAGCACCGCGTAACCGTAGGTGTAGGCGGAGCCGGCCTTCGGGATGAGGCCGGCGAACTCGGCGTACGAGAGCGCGGCGGCGGCGCTGGCCACGCCCGCGATGAGGAACGACACCAGCACGGCGGGCCCGGCCGTCTCGTGGGCGACGGCCCCGGCCAGGGCGAAGATGCCGGCCCCGATGATGCCGCCGACGCCGATGGCGGTGAGCTGCCACAGGCCGAGCGTCCTGGCCAGCTCCCCCTCGTGCTCGGTGGCGATCTGCTCAACCGGCTTGCGCCGGAACACGCTAGCGGAATCGACCATGACACCCCCCAAGGCCGTCGTCGGCTCCGTGGAGGCGACCTTCCCTTCTGGCGGCTCCCTAACCTGCGGCGCGCCGCCTGAGCACGTTCTTCTGGATCTTTCCTGTCGAGGTCTTGGGCAGATCGCCGAAGTAGACGGCCTTCGGCGCCTTGTAGTGGGCGAGGCGGGCGCGTACGTACGCGATCAGCTCGGCCTCGATCAGCTCGGCCTCGATCAGCTCGGCCTCGCCGGCGCTCGCTCCCGGCGCGAGCGTGACGTAGGCCACGGGCACCTCGCCCCAGTGGTCGTCGGGGCGGGCGACGACGGCGGCCTCCTGCACGGCGGGGTGCGCGGTCAGGACGTTCTCCACCTCGACGGAGGCGATGTTCTCGCCGCCGGAGATGATGACGTCCTTGGCGCGGTCGACGAGCCGCACGTAGCCGTCGGGGTGCACCACGCCCAGGTCCCCGGTACGGAACCAGCCGTCGGGCGCGGCCTTCTCCGTGGCGGCGGGGTCGCGGTGGTAGCCGAGCATGACGTCGTTGCCGCGTACCGCGATCTCGCCCACCGTGGCGCCGTCGGCGGGCACGTCGCCGCCGTCCTCGGCCACGACGCGCAGGGGCTGGGCGATGACGTTGCCGACGCCCTGGCGGGCGGCGAGCGCGGCGTACTCGTCGGCGTCCAGGCCCTTCCACTCGGGCTGCGGCTGGCAGATCACGGCGGGCCCGTACGTCTCGGTGAGCCCGTACAGGTGGATGACGTCGATCCCGGCCCTGAGCGCGCGGCGCAGCAGAGCGGGGCTCGGCGGCGCGCCGCCCACGCAGGCCAGCGGGCGCGGGTCGAGCTCCTCGTCGGGTGCGTCGGGATGGGCGAGCAGCGAGGTGAGCACGGTCGGCGCACCGCACAGATGGGTGACGCGGTGGGCGCGCACCAGCCGCCACGCCTCGCCCGGATCGACCTTGGGCAGGCACACGTGCCGGGCCCCGGCCAGCGTGACCGCCCAGGGGAAGCACCAGCCGTGGCAGTGGAACATCGGCAGCGTCCACAGGTAGCTGCTCGCCGCCTCCAGCCTGGTGTGCAGGGCCATGGCGAGGGCCTGGAGGTAGGCGCCGCGGTGGTGGTAGACGACGCCTTTGGGGCGTCCCGTGGTGCCGCTGGTGTAGTTGATCGACAGCGGGGACCGCTCGTCGGCGACGGGCACGTGGAGCGGCTGTGAGCCCGCGACCAGGCTCTCGTACGCGGTGCCCGAGACCAGGCGGGGCGCCGCCGTGCTCTGCCCGGCGGCCGCCTTGGCCAGGCCGGCCAGCTCGTCGTCGTGCAGCAGCAGCGACACTTCGGCGTGGTCGAGGATGTAGGCGAGCTCGCCGGCGGACAGGCGGATGTTCAGCGGCACCATGACGGCGCCCGCGGCGGGGACGCCGAACGTGGACTCCAGCAGCAGGTGGCCGTTGAGCGCCAGCACGCGACCCGGTCGCCCGGGCCGATGCCGGACTCGGCCAGCCCGCCGGCCAGCCGCTGCACGCGCTGCCACAGTTCGGCGTAGGTCAGCTCCAGGTCGCCGTCCACGACGGCCAGGCGGTGGCCGAAGACGGCGGCGGAGCGCTGGAGGAAGCTCGTGGGGGTCAGGGGCTCGTACGACAGAACGGACATCCGGCCCTCCTGCGCCGTGGTTTCGGGACGCACGATGATCGTCGCACGGTCTTCGCCGCGAGAGTAGGCCGGGGCAGGTGCGCCCGCGCCGGGTCGCTAACATCCGTGCCCGGACGACGACGATGAAAGGCGCACACGTGAGCGAGCACCCCCTGTGGCCGGCGGGCGGCGAGGCCACCATCACCGCGTTCCCCGTACGCGCGCGGCGGCCGGCGCCGGCCGTCGTGGTGTTCCCCGGCGGCGGCTACCACCACCTGGCCGACCATGAGGGCGCCCCGGTGGCCCGGTGGCTGAACGGGCTCGGCGTGGCCGCGTACGTGCTGCGCTACCGCCTCGCCCCGCACCGCCATCCGCTGCCGCTGCTCGACGCCGCCAGGGCGGTGCGGTGGGTGCGTCACCACGCGGGCGCGCACGGCGTGGACCCGGCGCGGGTGGGGGTGCTCGGCTTCTCGGCGGGCGGCCATCTGGCGGGGCTGCTGGCCACCGAACCGGGCCCGGCGCTGCCGGAGGGCCCGCGTGACGAGATCGACCGGGCCGACCCGCGGCCGGGCCTGGCCGTGCTCTGCTATCCGGTGGCGGAGCTGGACGGCCACCGCGGCTCGGCCGAGAACCTGCTCGGCCCCGGCGCGCCCGCGTCGCTGCGCGCCGAGCTGTCGCTGACCTCCCGGGTGTCGGCCGATACGCCGCCCATGTTCCTGTGGCACACGGCCGACGACGAGTCCGTGCCGGTGCCGGGCACGTACGCCCTGGCCGCCGAGCTGGCCCGTCACGGGGTCGCCCACGAGGTGCACGTCTATCCGAGCGGCAAGCACGGCATCGGCCTGGCCGAGGAGAACCCGGTGGCGGCCGACTGGACCGCCCGCTGCGCCGCGTTCCTGCGCGGCCAGGGGTGGTAGAACCGTCCCCGGGCTTCCCGTGAACGGGCTCGTCCAAGGGTGGCGAGCCCGTGACATCGATCTTCCCCGGTCGCCAGCATTCCTGTCTGCCCAGAGACTCCTACGCTGCGTATCAATATCACTACTTTGGGTGGCGTCCGCCCCTGCCGACCAGCCCGGAGGAAAGATGCCATCGGAGCCGACGGAGACTCGGCTGAGCCTCGACACGAGGGCCGCCCGAACCCTGGCCACCACCACCAAGACCGTCCCGCAGATGCAGGCCATCAGCTCGCGCTGGCTGCTGCGCATGCTGCCCTGGGTGGACGTGCGCGGCGGTACGTACCGGGTGAACCGCCGGCTGTCGCATCGCATCGGGCGCGGCCGGGTGGCCGTGGCCCATGACGGGGCCGACGACGTGCGGATCGTGCCGGAGACGCTGACGGAGATCCCGGCACTGCGCGGCTTCGGCGACGCGGGCGTGCTGGCGGAGATCGCCTCGGCGTTCACCGTCCGCGAGGTGCAGCCGGGTGAGATCGTCGCCGAGGCGGGCCGCCCGGTGACGCAGACCTGCGTGATCGCCCACGGCCGGCTGGAACGCCTGGGCACCGGCCCGTACGGCGCCCGCCAGTTCCTCGGCATCATCGCCGGCGGCGACCAGTTCGGCGACGAGGCGCTGACCGAGGACGAGCCGCGCTGGCCGTGCACCTACCGCGCGGCGACGGCCTGCACGGTGCTGGTCGCCCCTCGCTGGGAGCTGCGCCGCATCGCCGACCGCTCCCCCGCGCTGCGCGACCACCTGGCCCGCTACCTGGAGATCCTGCGCAGGCCCGCCAACCGCAGGGGTGAGGCGGCGGTGGAGATCGCGGCCGGCCACAGCGGCGAGCCTGCCATCTCGGGCACGTTCGTCGACTACGACCTGCACCCGCGCGAGTACGAGCTGAGCGTCGCCCAGACCATCCTGCGCGTGCACACCCGGGTGGCCGACCTGTACAACCATCCGATGAACCAGCTTGAGCAGCAGCTCCGCCTGACCATCCACGAGCTGCGCGAGCGCGAGGAGTGGGAGCTGCTCAACAACCGCGAGTTCGGGCTGCTCCACAACACCGACTACGACCAGCGCATCTACACCTGGTCGGGCCCGCCGACGCCGGACGACCTCGACGAGCTGATCAGCATGCGCCGCAAGACCAAGCTGCTGCTCGCCCATCCGAAGGCGATCGCGGCGTTCTTCCGCGAGTGCAACAAGCGGGGGCTGGTGGTGGGCAGCACCGACGTCAACGGTCACGAGGTGCCGGCCTGGCGGGGCATCCCCATCTTCCCCTGCGGCAAGATCCCCATCTCGAAGTCGCGTACGACGTCGATCCTGGCCCTGCGGACCGGCGAGGAGGACCAGGGCGTGGTGGGCCTCTACCAGACGGGCATCCCCGAGGAGTACGAGCCGGGGCTGAACGTGCGGTTCATGGGGATCGACGAGCGGGCCATCATCTCGTACCTGGTCAGCGCGTACTTCTCGGTGGCGATCCTGGTGCCGGACGCGGTCGGGATCTTGGAGGACGTCGACATCGCCGCGCCCCGCTCGTGACCCGCTGGGCCCCAAGAGATCCCCTGACCGGCCGAACCCAGCCCGAGGAAGAGGCGTGACATGCCGGAAATATCTCCCCACGACGCTGCGGTGGCGCGGCTGCTGGCCGGACCTGCCGGGCTGGGCGCGTCCTCGTCGAGCCCGCGGGCCGCGCTGCTGCCGCACCGGCGCGCGTACGAGGAGGGGGACGGTCACGAGCCCGCCGCTCCGCCGATCTCCGGCCCGCGCGGGTACGACCTGACGCCGCTGCCCTACCAGGAGCGCGAGTGGGGCACCGGGACGTACCCGCCACTGTACTGCCCCGAGACCGTGCGCGTGGACGACGCGCTCGGCGCGGAGGTGGACCGGCGGCTGGTGGCGTGGGCCGGGCGCATCGGCCTGCACGAGGGGAGGATGGAGGAGTTCGCGGCCACCGGGTTCGGCCGGCTGGCCATGCTCGCGCACCCCGACACCGACGATCCCGACCGCCTGCTGGTCGCCGCCCAGATGAACGCCGCCTGGTGGGCCGCCGACGACTACTACGCCGACGAGACCGACCTCGGCGCCACCCCGACCGAGCTGCCGCCCCGGCTGGCGCTGGTGACGTCCGCGATGGACCCGCCGCCCGACGCGGGCCGCTACACCGAGCAGCTCGAGGCGGCGATCGCCGCCGATCCGGTGCTGGTGGCGCTGCGCTCGGCGCTCAGCCACGTCGCCCGCCACGCCACCGACTCCCAGATCATGCGGGTGCGCAACATCACGAGCCAGATGTACGTGAGCTGGGCCGCGTACGCCGCCTGGCGCTACCTGGAGGCTCCGCCGCCCGTCTGGCGCTACCTCGCCGCCCGCCAGCACGACAGCTTCTACACCTCGATGACCCTCATCGACCTGGTCGGCGGCTACCGGCTGCCCGCCGAGCTGTTCGGCGAGCCGCGCTTCCACACCGCGCTCATGCAGGCGGGCACCGCGAGCGTGCTCGTCAACGACCTGCACTCGGCGGCCAAGGAGGCGGCCGACGAGCTGCCCGACTCCAACGTCATCCTGCTCATGGCCGCCGAGGACGGCTGCTCGGCCCGCGAGGCCACCGAGCGTGCCGTTCACCTGCACAACCACTTCGTCCGCGGGTTCGAGCAGAGCCGGCAGGCGTTGTCCGCGATCCCCTCCCCCGAGCTCAAGCGGTTCCTGCGGGGCGCGCAGGCGTGGATGGCCGGGTGCCTCGAATGGCACGGCAGCTCCAGCCGCTACCAGTCCTGACCGCCCGTTCATGACCGGCTTGCCAGAGCCGCCGTGTCCCGTCCTTGTCCGCGCCGCCGTCCCGATCTCCACACCGAGAAGGAGCCCGCTGATGACCATGACGCCGCCCGCCGCCCCCGTACTGACCAGCCGCTACCAGCAGTCGGTCGCCGACTATTGGAACACCGAGGAGAACCCGGTCAACCTGCGCCTCGGCGAGGTGGACGGCCTCTACCACCATCACTACGGGATCGGTGAGGTGGACTGGTCGGTGCTGGAGGGCCCGGCCGCGACCCGGGAGAGCCGGGTGGTCAAGGAGCTGCACCGGCTGGAGACCGCCCAGGCCGAGACGCTGATGGCGCACCTCGGGCCACCGCGCCCCGAGTATCGCGTGCTCGACGCCGGGTGCGGCAGGGGCGGCTCCAGCCTCCTCGCCCACCTGCGGTTCGGCTGCGAGGTGGACGGCGTATCGATCTCCGAATCGCAGGTGGCCTTCGCCAACCGGCAGGCCGAGGAGCGCGGCGTCGCCGACAAGGTGCGCTTCCACTTCCGCAACATGCTCGACACGGGCTTCCCGACCGGCGCCTTCCACGCCGCCTGGAACAACGAGAGCACCATGTACGTCGAACTGTCGCTGCTGTTCGCCGAGCACGCCAGGCTGCTGGCGCGCGGCGGCCGGTACGTCTGCATCACCGGCTGCTACAACGACGCCTACGGTCTGCCCTCCCGGGCCATCAGCCAGATCAACGCCCACTACATCTGCGACATCCATCCTCGCAGCACGTACTTCAAGGAGATGGCGGCCAACCGGCTCGTCCCGGTCAGCGTCATCGACCTCACCGCGGCCACCATCCCCTACTGGGAGCTGCGGGCCAGGACGCACCTGGCCACGGGGATCGAGAACGCGTTCCTGGAGGCGTACAAGAGCGGCAGCTTCCAGTACCTGCTGATCGCCGCGGACCGCGTGTGATCACTGCGGCTGATCACGACGGCCGGTCACGGCGACTGATCACGGTATCTGCTCTCGGGGCTGATCACGGTATCTGATCTCGGGGCCGATCACGGGGGCGTCGCACGTGCTGCGCGCCGCGCGCCACCGGCGCGCAGCACGTGCGTCCAGCACAGCAGCAGCGCCGCCACCACGCAGACGGCGGTGAACGACAGCGGCGACACGGGGCGTCCGCCGCCTCCAACCTCCTGAACCGGAACCGGGCCGACAAGCCGTCCCGAACGGCGAGCATCGCCACCACGGCCACGCCCACCAGCCCGGTGGCGGCGAGTACGGCCGGCGCTGCTTGCAGCACATGCTTGCGGCCTGCCACAGGGCCGCCGCCAGCACCACGACGGCCAGTCCCCCGAGCCCGATGGCGGCCTCGTACGCCTGCCACAGCAGCGCCAGCGGCTCACCTCCCACCGGACGCGACCTCGCCCCGGACCCGGCCTTACCGCCATCAGGCGCGGCCTCCCCGTCAGGCGCGGTCTTCCCTTCGGGCGCGCGGCCCCACCGCCGTACTCGGCCTCACCGCTGAGTGCGGCCTTGTCGCCGGGTGTGGCTCCACGCCGGGACGGCTTCACCTCCAAGTGCGGCCTGGCCACCGCTACAGAGCGGTCTTGAGGAACGTTTCGATCGTCTCGGCGAAGCGGGACGGATCGTCGCGCCAGGGGAAGTGCCCGGCAGCGGGCAGGACGGCCTGCTCGGCGCCCGGAAGCAGCGCGGCGAGCCGGGAGGCGGCAACAGGCGGCGTGTTGACGTCGACCTCGCCTGCCAGGACGAGCACGGGCATGCGCAGCGCAGCCATCGCCTTCCTGGTGGCGGGAGGGTCGTACGCGGAACTGAAAACGGCGGCGGCCTCGTCGTTGCGTGCGGCGGCCTGGGACGCCTGGTAGCGCCGGGTCTCGTGGTCCCAGCGGCCGTGGAAGAAGGGGTCGATGACGTCCCAGTCGGTGCCGGTGCCGGCGACGATGGCTTCGAACGCCGCGTACGCCTGCGGAAACCACGGCTCGGCGGCGCGCAGGCGGGCGACCTCGAGGCGTTCCTGGCCGGTGACCTCGATGCCGGCGACCAGAGGGCTGGGGGTGACGAGGACGAGGGCGGCGACGCGGGCGGGGTGGCGGGTGGCGTACATGAGGGCGAGGTTGGTGCCCGCCGAGTGGCCGAGCAGGGTCAGGCGGTCGAGCCCGAGGTGGGCGCGCAGGGCTTCGACGTCGTCCACGAGCCGGTCGCACCGGTACGTCTCGGGGTCGTCGGGCGTGGCCGAATCACCCGTGCCGCGCGGGTCGAGCTTGACGAGCCTCCGGTGCGCGGACAGGCCGCCGAGGTCTTCGAGGTAGCCGGAGTGCTGCATCGGCCCGCCCGGCAGGCAGATGAGCGGGCTGCCTGAGCCGGACTCGTGGTAGGCGAGGGTGGTGCCGTCGAAGGCGGAGAAAGCGGGCATGGCGGAGAGCCTGACAGCGCCACACCACCCAAGGCAATCCGATATCGCCCCTCCACGAGGCATCCGACTCCGCCTCGGCCAAGGCATGGACTCGTCCCCCGCTTCCCGCCCGCCGACCTCGGCTTCGGCCGGCTGGGATTGGAGGAGCGGCTGCCATTGCGTGCTGGACGAGCGCCGGGACGCAGCGCTGCCGGCGTTCGGTGCCGGCTTGGGTCCACGTCTGGAGGCCGCTCGACGCGCTGCTGGACGGTGAAAGGCCGCGCTACGTGCTGCGCCGCGACGGCTTGTCCGTACGGACGCGGCACGGTCTGGCTCCCCCGCCGCCCGATCATGAGCTGATCCGGGCGTGAACAAGCTTTTGCCGTGCGCTGGCACAGGCTAGGGCTCTATCGGCGGACGTACGGGAAGGTTCGAGGTCGGACCGGCTCAAAACCACCGCACCGGGAGATGATCGTGCCACCCAAAGGCAGTAAAGCGTCCAAGAAAGCGAGCAGCCAGCCGTGGCTGCACGTGGACGGCACCGAGATCCAGGAATTCGGCACAGTGCGGATGTGGCCGCTGGCCCTGTCCGAGGAGGCCCGCCACTACTCCTGCGGGCGGCTGAACCAGATCCTGGCCGACACGCAGATCCTGTACGCCCTGTACAAGAAGCATCACTGGCTGATGCGCGGCCCCACCTTCTACCAGCTGCACCTGCTGCTCGACAAGCACGCCAAGGAGCAGCTGGAGCTGATCGACGAGATCGCGGAGCGGGTGCAGACGCTGGGCGGCATCGCGGTCGGCGACCCGCGGCACGTCGCCGAGATCACCGTGGTCCCGCGTCCGCCGAACGGCGCCGAGGAGGTGCCGGCGATGCTCTCGCGCCTGGTCGAGGCGCACGAGACCATCCTGCTCGCGGCGCGGGACGCGGCTTCGCGCGCCGCCGAGCTGGGTGACGACGGCACCAACGACCTGCTGGTCTCCGAGGTGATCAGGACCGGCGAGATGCAGGTCTGGTTCCTGGTCGAGCACCTCGTGGACACGCCGCTGGTCGAGACGCCGAGCGAGGGGGAGACCCGGGTTCCGCGCAAGACGACGAGCCGTACGGGCAAGTGAGGCGGGCCCGGCTCATCGCGGTGAGCCGGGCAGGCTTCATCTGCGGAAGCGGCTCCTAGCCGCGGCCGTAGCGGTCCTCGGCGCGCCAGAAGTACCAGGAGCCGATGACGAGCGCGAGGACCGCCCAGGCCAGGCACGCCGCCCACACCATCGGCGGCGGCGTGTGGCTGCCGATGAGGATGTCGCGCATCCACTCGATGTACGAGGCCGCCGGGTTGAGGTACATCACGGTCGCCACCCATTCGGGCAGCCCGGCGCTGTTGACCACCTTGTCGTGGATGGCGAAGAACACGCCTGAGGCGTACAACCAGGTGCGCATGATGAACGGCAGGAGCTGGTTGAGGTCGCGCACCTGGGAGCCGAGCCGGGCGAGGACGAGTCCGGCCCCGATGTTGAACAGCGTCTGCAGCACCAGCACGACGGGGATCATCAGCCAGAACCAGGTGGACGGCTCACCGGTGATCACCACGATGACCAGCAGCACGCTCATGGAGACGGCGAGCTGCTGCAGCTCCTGGATCGTGTACGCGAGGGGCAGCGAGGCGCGCGGGAAGTGCAGGGCGCGGATGAGCGACAGGTTCCCGGAGATCGACTTGGCGCCCGCGGTGGCCGTGCGCTGCGTGTAGGTGAAGACGAACATCCCGGTGAGCAGGAACGCCGGATAGTTCTCCACCCCGGCTCTGCCGCCCAGGATGAGACCGAACATCACGTAGTAGATGGCGGCGTTCAGCAGCGGGGTGATGACCTGCCAGAGCTGGCCGAGCGCTGAGCCCGAGTACTTCGAGACGTTACGTGATATGGCGTAGGTGAGGATGAAGTGCCGCCGCTGCCAGAGCTGGCGCAGGTAGACGGGGAACGGCGGCCGCGCGATGGCGGGGCGCAGGCCGTAGCGGCGGGCCAGCTCGGCCAGCGAGCCCGGCGCGGATTCTGCCGTCTCTTCCACGTGACTCATGAACACCTCGAAGCGTCGCGCTGGTCGTTCGCCTGTCGATCATCTCTCGCGTCGGGGCCGCCGGTCCCGTCTGAGTCCGGTGCGTCGCGGATTCGAGTGATTTCGACCGCCAGGTTAGACGTGACCGGCGGTCGGCTGTCTTCCCGGCCTCAGCCGCCCTGAGCTCAGGCGTCCAGCGCTCAGGGTGCCAGGGGTCAGGCGGTCAGGGATCAGGCAACCAAGGCTCAGGCGGCCAGAGCTCAGGCGGTCAGATAGGGGCGGAGTGCCTGGTCGATGGCCTCGGCCATCGCGGCGGGCAGCGGCCCGTCTCCGGTGAGCCCCCACAGGATGAGCGCGCCGTTGTAGGCCACGTGGACGGCCTTGGCGAGCGCGGCGGCGTCGGTGCCCGTGGCCAGCTCGCCGCCGGTGACGGCGGCGTCGAGCAGGGCGGCGATCTCGTCGCGTACGCGGCGGGCGTGCTCGGCGGCGTGTGCGCGGAACTCGGGGTCGGTGAGGTCGAGCTGCAAGAAGCCGAGGCTGCCCGCGAGGTCCTCCGGCGTGGCCACGCCTTCCGACAGGTGGATCAGCGCGGCGCGGAGCGCTTCCAGCGGCGAGCCGTGCTCCTGCCTGGCCTGTTCGAACGGACGCCCGGCCGTGTCGGCGGCGTGCGCGGCGAGCGCGAGCAGCAGTCCCCGCTTGGAGCCGAACCGCTGGACGAGCGTGGCGGGGGCGAGCCCGGCCTCGCTCGCGGCGGCGGCGAGCGTGAGGCCCTGGGGGCCGTGCCTGCCGAGCGCGCGGGCGGTGGCCTGGAGGATCGCCTCGTCGCTGGTCGTGCGGGGCCTGCCCATGGTGGTGCCTCCGGGGAAAACGCGTTACCGAATGTGCGTTCACTTACTATCGCACGTCCGGTACGGCCGGGTGCCGGGCCACCGCGTCAGGCCGATTCCCGGTCACCGCACCAGGCCGGCCCGGTCACCGCGGCAGGGTCACCCGGTCACTCCGGCAGGGTCACCCCGGTCACCGCGAACCGTTCGACCTCGGCGACGTGGCCGCCGGTCGAGGCGACGACGGTCAGCGTACGTCCGTGATCCGGCTTGAAGGACAGCGTGGCCGACCAGGGCGCCTTCTCGCCGCCCGCGGCCACGCAGCAGCGCTCGCCGAGCGGAGCGTCGGCGCCGGGGCGCAGGACGCGCAGCCTGATGCTCTCGTCCACGCCGGTGATGCGGCCGCCGACGGTCAGCGGCGACGTGACGGAGGCCCCGTACGCGGGCGTGGTGAGCGAGAGCGTGGTGTCGTCGGTGCCGACCACCTCCCAGGGTGCCTGGTCGCCGGAGCCGTACCGCATGAGGTGGACCACGGCCGCCACCATCGGCTCGGACCCCTCCCCCTTCAGCCCGACGTGGACGCGGGCGTGCTCGCCGTCCACGACCGTCTTGACGACCTGGTCGATCTCGGTGAAGCCGAGGAAGTCGCGGGAGAAGGCGATGGCGGTCTCGGCGGGGTCGAGGTGCCACGGCTGGTGCCCGTCCGCCTGGTAGGCGCGCTGCCAGGCGGCGACCTCGTCGGGGCCGGAGAACGGCCACAGCGGCTGGTAGCGGCCGGCGATGAGCAGGCGGGTGGAGGCCGAGGCGCCGGACTTCTGCGGGGCCGGCGAGGGCTTGCCCGAGGTGGGCACGGGAACGGTGGCCGACGGCGCGGGTGTGCCCGAGGCGGGCACCGGCGCGGTGGCGGACGGCGTGGGCTCGCCGCCCGGGCCGACCCTGGCGGTGGCCTGCCCGCCGGAGGCGCCTGCGCAGCCCGCCGCGCCGAGGGTGATCGCGGCCAGCAGGGGCAGCACGCGCCGGGTGATCGCTTCCATGCGGTACCTCCTGCTCAAGGGCCGTCTGATGAGGTAGACGTACCCGGGGCGGTGGTGGTTCGCGTCCGCGGCCTGCGAAGGTCCCGCCAGGTGAGGTCCAAGGTCCATGGCTGAGGCGGGCCTGCGCGGGTAGCGTCCCGGCATGACCACCTTCGACCTGACCGGCCTGCGGGCCGTCGTCTTCGACACCGACGGCGTGGTCACCGACACCGCCCGGGTGCACGCGGCGGCGTGGAAGCACGTGTTCGACGGCTTCCTGCGCGGCCGCTCCGCGCCGTTCGACGTGCCCGGCGACTACCTGGCTTACGTGGACGGGCGGCCGCGGCTCGACGGCGTGCGCACGTTCCTGGCCTCGCGCGGCATCTCGCTGCCCGAGGGCGGGCCGGACGACGAGCCGGGCGCGCCGACCGTGCACGGGCTCGGCCGGGCCAAGGACGAGCTGTTCGTCAGCGAGATCGAACAGCATGGCGTGGCCGCGTTCCCCTCGACGGTCGAGCTGCTGCACGACCTGCGGCGGCGCGGCTGCCGCACCGCGGTGGTGTCGGCGAGCAGGCACTGCCGGGCGATGGTGGCGTCCGCGGGCGTGCTGCACCTGTTCGACGTGCTGGTGGACGGCACGGACGCGGCCAGGCTCGGCGCGCCGGGCAAGCCGGATCCGGCGCTGTTCCTGGAGGCCGCGCGGCGGCTCGGCCTGCCGCCCCTGGCGGTGGGCGTGGTCGAGGACGCGGTGCCGGGCGTCGATGCGGCCCGCAGGGGCGGGTTCGGGCGGATCGTCGCGGTGGACAGGACGGGTACGCGGGCCGCCGCGCTGCTCGCCGCCGGGGCCGACGCGGTGGTGTCCGACCTGGCGGAGGCCGACGTCGCGGGGCGGGTGCCGGTGGGCCGGCGATGAGCGCCTGGACGCTGACGTACGAGGGGTTCGACCCCGAGAGCGAGGGGCTGCGCGAGGCGCTGTGCACGCTGGGCAACGGCCGCTTCGCCACGCGCGGCGCGACGCCCGACGGCGAGCCGCGCACGCCGGGCACGTATCTGGCGGGGTGTTACGACAGGATCGACTCGCTCGTGGCCGGGCACAGCGTCACCAACGAGGACATGGTCAACCTGCCCGACTGGCTGCCGCTGTGGTTCGCCACGCCCGGCGGCGACTGGTTCCGGCCGCAGACGGCCGATCTCCTGCTCTACCGGCACGAGCTGGACATGCGGCGCGGCGTGCTGCTGCGGGAGCTGCGCTGGCGCGACGATGACGGCCGCGTCACCCTCGTACGCCAGCGCCGCCTGGTGTCGATGGACGACCCGTACCTCGCGGCGCAGGAGAACACGTTCACCGCCGAGAACTGGTCGGGACCGCTGCGGGTGCGGGCCGCCCTGGAGGGACGGGTCGCCAACGAGGGCGTGGCCCGCTACCGCGACCTGCGCGGCGACCACCTGACCTGCCACGAGACCGGCTCTGAGGACCACCTCGCCTGGCTGACGGCCGTCACCCGCTCGTCGCGGATCACCGTGGCGCTGGCCGCCAGGATCGACGCCGAGACGGGCCCGCCGGCGCGGCCGGTGCTCGCGCGCGACCACATCGGCTCCGACCACGTCCTGGATCTGCCGGAGGGGCGGCCGGTCCGGCTGGTCAAGACCGTGGCGCTGACGTCGTCGCGCGACCACGCCTGCCACGACCCCCGCTCGTCGGCGCTGCGGCACGTGCGCAGGGCGCCGTTCTTCCCCGAGCTGCTGGCCCGCCACATGGCCGCGTGGCGGCGGCTGTGGAGCCGGGCCAAGGTCGACGTGGACGGCCCCGAACTGTCGCGGCTCGTCCACGTGAACATCTTCCACCTGCTGCAGACGCTCTCCCCGCACACCGCCGACCTCGACGCCGGGGTGCCCGCGCGCGGGCTGCACGGGGAGGCGTACCGGGGGCACGTGTTCTGGGACGAGCTGTTCGTGCAGCCCTGGCTCGGCCTGCGCCTCCCCGAGGTGTCCGAAGGGCTGCTGCGCTACCGGTGGCGGCGGCTGCCCGAGGCCAGGGACGCCGCCCGGCAGTCCGGGCTCGACGGCGCCATGTTCCCCTGGCAGAGCGGCAGCGACGGCCGCGAGGAGACCCAGACCCTGCACCTCAACCCCAGCTCGGGCCGCTGGCTGCCCGACCACTCGCGATTGCAGCGGCACGTCGGCCTGGCCGTCGCCTACAACGTGTGGCAGCACTACCTGGCCACCGGCTCGATGCCGCCCTGGTGCGCCGAGCTGCTGCTGGAGATCACCAGGTTCTTCGCCTCGCTCGCCACCGAGGTGGACGGCCGCTACGAGATCCGCGGCGTCATGGGGCCCGACGAGTACCACGAGTTCTGCCCGGGCGCCAAGCGGCCGGGACTGGACAACAACGCCTACACCAACGTGATGACCGCCTGGCTGATGCACCGCGCCCAGGAGACCACCGTCATCTGCCCCGACATCGTGCTGCGCCCCGGGGAGCTCGCCCGCTGGGAGGACGTCGGCGGCCGGCTGCGGGTCGACTTCCACGACGGCGTCATCAGCCAGTTCACCGGCTACGCCGGCCTCGACGAGCTGGACTGGAGCCGCTACCGGGGCGTGCGCCGGCTGGACCGGGCGCTGGAGGCCGAAGGCGACGACGTCAACCGCTACAAGGCGTCCAAACAGGCCGACACGCTGATGCTCTGCTACCTGCTGACCGCCGACGAGCTGACCGGGCTGCTCCAGCACCTCGGCTACCAGGTGGACGACGGCCTCATCCCCCGCACGATCGCGTACTACCTGAGGCGCACCAGCCACGGCTCCACGCTCAGCGCCGTCGTGCACGCCTGGGCGCTGGCCCGTCTCGACAGGGAACGGTCGTGGGAGTTCTTCATCGAGGCGCTGCAGAGCGACCTCAATGACGTCCAGGGCGGCACCACCGCGGAAGGCATCCACCTGGGCGCCATGGGCGGCACCCTCGACCTGCTGCAACGTTGCTACCTCGGGCTGGAGCCGCACCGCGACGGGCTGTACCTCGACCCGCTGCTGCCCGGCCGGCTCGGCCAGGTGTCCATGCCCGTCTGCTACCGGGGCCGGCGGCTGTTCATCGACGCCGACCACCACGAGGCACGCGTGAACGGGACCGCGTGCCGCACCTTCACGCTAGGAGACGCCATCATGTCCGGCACCGGCGACCTCGGACGACGCATCATCCACCACCGCGAACGCCTCGGCCTGACCCGCGAGCAGGTCGCCGAGCGCGCCGGCATGTCGCCGGGGTATCTCGAATACCTCGAAGAGCACGCCGACACGCCCGACGGCGGCGTGCTCTACCGGCTCGCCGACGCGCTGCAGACCACGGTGGACGAGCTGCTCGGCGGCGGGCAGGACCGGCCGCCCGGGCGCGGCCCCGCCACCGCGCACCCGACCCTGGAGACGCTGGACGAGGCCGAGTCGCTGCGGCTCATCGCGCCCGGCGGCATCGGGCGGGTCGCGTTCAACGGCTCGCACGGGCCGACCGTGCTGCCCGTCAACTACAAGCTGCACGACGGGGCCATCGTCTTCCGCACCGCCACGGGCGGGCCCATGGACCAGGACCTGCGTACGGGGCTCGAAGGCGTGGACATCGTCATCGCGTTCCAGATCGACCACATCGACGAGGCCGCCAGGGAGGGGTGGAGCGTGCTGATCCAGGGGCCGGCGCACCACATGCCGCCTGAGGACACGCCCGAGCTGGCCCGTACGGGCGTCACGCCGTGGGCGGGCGGCGACCGGCCGCTCTACATCCGCATCACGCCCCAGCACGTCACCGGCCGCCGCATCCACGGCATCTGACGCCGCGTCCCGCTCCCGAGGAAGATCAGGAGGTGGGGCGGCGGAGGGTGCCGATGACGGCGGTGGCGTCGAACTCTTCCGACGTGGCGACCCTGGCGAGCAGGCCCGCCGCCGACACCGCCGCGGCCGTGGCCGCCGCCTGGTCGCGGCTCGTCTCCACGAGCAGGCGCCCGCCGGGGGCCAGCCAGGAGGGGGCGCCGTCGATCACCCGGCGTACGACGTCCAGCCCGTCCGCGCCGCCGTCCAGGGCGGAGCGGGGCTCGTGCAGCCGGGCCTCAGGGGGCAGGAGGGCGAAGGATTCCGAGGGGACGTACGGCGGGCTGGCGATGAGGATGTCCACCCGGCCGCGCAGTGACGGGGGCAGGGGGTCGTACAGGTCGCCCTGGTAGACACACGCGCCGGGCAGGTTGCGGCGGGCGCAGCGCACGGCGGCGGGGTCGAGATCGGCCGCGTGCAGCTCCACCCGCCCGGCCGGCCCCTCCACCGTGCCCGCGAGGGCGGCGGTGATGGCGGCGCCCATCGCGCCGGTGCCGCAGCACATGTCGAGGATCACCGGCCTGCCCGGCACCTCGCGGGCCAGGGCGACGGCGCGTCCGATGAGGAACTCGGTACGGGGACGGGGGACGAACACGCCCGGCTCGACGTGGATGCGCAGCCCGCAGAACGACGCCCACCCGAGGACGTGTTCCAGGGGCTCGCCCGCGACCCGGCGTTCGAGCATGGCGGCGAGTGCCGCGCCGGTGGCGGCGGTGGAGACGAGCAGCGCGGCTTCGTCCTCGGCGAAGACGCATCCCGCGGCACGCAGCCTGGCGACGATGCGTTCGTTCGGGAGGGACGAGGAGGAGACTGGCATGGGAGCCTTTCGGGATGCCGTCGGGCGCTCCCGCGGTCACCTAGTCCCGGTGGGCCGCACGGTCGCTGGAAGGGAGCACCCGGCCTGACACGGCGGTGATGGGTCTCACCTCCCCGGGACGAACCCGGAGATCTAACGATCACGTCTGCGGACGTCACAGTACCAGAGCGCTTCTGGCCGCCCCGCGACCGGGCGCGGGGCGGCGAATCCGGGCCGGAGCAGAGCGCGGGACCGGGCAGGCGGTCAAGTCCGGGAGCGGGCAGGCGGTCAGGTCCGGGACCGGACAGGCGGTCAGGTGCGGCGGGCGAGGACGAGGTCGGTGGTGAAGGTCATGTCGAGGCCGTCGCCCACCAGCGCACCCATCTCCCCCAGTACCCGCTCCCGCACGTCCGGCGCGAGGATGCGGTACGCGGACAGGGTGCCGGCCAAGGTGACGAAGCGGGCGGTGTCGTAGCGCTCGGTCCAGGTGTAGCGGCGCCGGTCGAGGCCGGTGAAGCGGGGATCGGCGGCCAGCAGCCGATGGGCCTCCGCGGCGCGGTCGCCCTCGTCCTGGTGGAGGCTCTGGCTGGTGACGCCGTAGCGGTGGGCGAGCCGGACGAGGGCGGCGTGCAGCTCGGGGTCGGCGGGCACGTAGTGGCTCCAGAACAGCGCGAGCGCCCCGGAGGGGGCGAGCGCCGCGCAGGCGAGGTCCCAGCGCAGGTCGTGGTCCACCCAGTGCCAGGCCTGCGCGGAGTAGAGCAGGGCGAAGGGCCGATCCGGTACGTACTCCTCGAAGGTCCCGCTCACCACCCGCACGCCGGGGCACTTGGCGGTGAGCGCCGCCGCCATCCTCGGGTCGGGTTCGACGCAGGTCAGGTCGCTCACGCGGGCGGCGAAGCCGGCGGTGGCCTTGCCCGTCCCCGCGCCGACCTCCAGCACGGGTCCTGAGGGGGCGTAGTCCAGGACGTCGGTGACGAGCCGCTCGGGGTAGCCGGGCCTGGCGGCCTCGTACTGCTCGACGGCCTCGCCGAAGATCACGCTTCGCTTCCTGTCCACCGCCATGCGCTCCCCTTTCGTGGCCGGGCGATCGCCGATTCAATCACGCACGTACGAGACGATCATGACGGGGGCGCGGGAAAGGGATAAGGTCCGGTGACTGTGAGGAGTGAGCGCGACGAGCCGGTCGAGTACCGGCAACACCGGTTCCGTACGCCGCCGGGCGCGACCGAGGTGCTGCTGGTGCGGCACGGCGAGTCGGAGCCGGCCCGCCCCGACCGGCCGTTCCCCCTGGTCGACGGGCAGGGCGATCCCGCTCTGGCGCCGGAGGGCCGCGAGCAGGCCGAGCGGGTGGCGCTGCGGCTGGCCGCCGAGCCGATCGACGCGATCTACGTGAGCACGCTGCGCCGCACCTCCGAGACGGCCGCGCCGCTGGCCGCCCGCCTGGGCCTGACGCCGGTGGTGGAGCCGGAGCTGCGCGAGGTGCATCTGGGCGAGTGGGAGGGCGGGCTGCTGCGCCGCATGGTGGCCGAGGGCCATCCGCTGGCCCGCAGGATGTCGGCGGAGGAGCGCTGGGACGTGATCCCGGGCGCGGAGCCCGCGGCGGCCTTCTCGGCCCGGGTGCGTAAGGCGCTGGAGAAGCTGGCCGGCGCCCACCCCGACCAGCGCATCGTGGTGGTGACCCACGGCGGCGTGATCGCGGAGGCGCTGGCGGCGGCGAGCGGGTCGCGGCCGTTCGCGTTCCTGGGGGTGGACAACGCCTCGGTGTCGCACCTGGTGCTGACCGAGAAGCGGTGGATCCTGCGCAGGTTCAACGACACCGCGCACCTCGCCCCCACCTTCACCACCACCGCATCGCTGCCCACCTGAGAGGACCCGGGTGAAGAGACTGATCGCGCGGCTGTGGCGGAGCCTGCGCGGGTCGGTGCAGTGGCGGCTGCTCTACCTGACGCAGGACAAGTTCATGGTCGGGGTGACCGGGGTGGTGCGCGACCGCGAGGGCAGGGTGCTGCTGCTGCGGCACCGGTTCTGGGGGAGAATCGCCCGTGGGGACTGCCCACGGGCGGCGCGAAGCGCGGGGAGACGTTCGAGGAGACGGTCGCGCGCGAGGTGCGCGAGGAGACCGGGCTCGAGGTGCGGGTGGGCGAGCTGGTGCAGCTCAGGAGCGGGTTCCGGCTCAGGATGGAGGTCGCGTACGCGGCCGTGTACGAAGGCGGCGGCACCCTGCGGCTGAATTCGATGGAGATCCTCGAGGCCCGCTGGTGCGACCCCGGCGACCTGCCGGAAGGACTGATCCCGTCGCACCGCGCCCTCATCGAGGCGACCCGCTGAGGTCAGCGATCGACGGCGTGGCCGAGCGACCAGTCGGCCCCGAAGGAGCCCTCGAGGCGGTGCCGCGAGCCGGGGTGGAGCAGCCGGGCCACGCTCACCAGCACATCGCCTGACCAGGTGCGGCGGCGTACGAGCAGGCACGGCTCGTAGCGGCCGATGCGCAGCAGCCGGCGTTCGGCGGCGTCGGCGAGCACGGCCTCGACGATGTGCTCGCCCCTGGTGAGCGGGGCGACCTCGTTGAGGTAGGCGTGGGGGGTCTGCCGGGTGAAGTCGCGCTCCAGGTAGCCTGGCACGGCGGCCGGGTTGACCAGGCGGTCTTCGAGCTGGATCGGGGTGTCCTCCTCGAAGTGCACGATGAGCGAGCGGTAGAGGACCGGCCCGGCGGCGTCGCGCAGCTCGGGGTCGGCGCCCTCCGACGACTCCTCGCGCACGAAGACCACCTCGGTGCGGTGGCGGTGGCCGTGGCGGCGGATGTCGTCGGCGATGTTCCTGACCTGGAGCAGTGCGGAGGCGGCCTTGGGCACGGCGACGAACGTGCCGACGCCCGCCCTGCGCTCGATGAGCCCTTCGTGCATGAGCTCGCGCAGGGCGCGGTTGATGGTCATGCGGGACAGGCCGAGCGCGCTGACGAGCTGGTGCTCGGAGGGAAGCTGCTGGCCGTGGGCCCAGCGGCCGGAGCGCACGCCGGCCGCGATGACCTTCTTGACCCGCTCGTACGCGGGCGCCGACGCGGGTCCGAGCTGCTGGAACTGGGCGGCGAGCTCGGACTCGACCACCGAGATGGGCACCATGTCGCGGCGGATCCTCGGGTCGGGGGACAGCGGGCGGAGAGATCTCCGTGACCGATGACCGAAGTTTATCTTCCCTCCCAGGGTAGCGATCTGTATATACAGGACTGTACATTTCCCCTCGAACCCCCGTATCCCCCAGGGTGCGTGACGCGCGAGAGGCGGACCGCCATGAAAGACCACCAAACCCTGGGCGCGGCTCCAGCCGTGGAGCGCCGGACGATCGACGTGATCCCGGACGCCGAGCGGCACGGCACGCCGCGCAGCCAATTCACTCTCTGGTTCGGCGCGAACATGCAGATCACGGCGATCGTGGACGGCGCGCTCGCCGTCGTGTTCGGCGCCGACGCCCTCTGGGCGATCATCGCCCTGCTGATCGGCAACGTGCTCGGCGGCGCGGTGATGGCGCTGCACTCCGCGCAGGGGCCGCGGCTCGGCCTGCCCCAGATGATCTCCAGCAGGGCGCAGTTCGGCGTGCTCGGCGCGGTCCTGCCGCTCGTCCTCGTCGTGCTGATGTACCTGGGCTTCGCCGCCACCGGCAGCGTGCTGGCCGGGCAGGCGCTCGCCCGGGTCCTGCACCTGCCGACGACCGCGGGCATCCTGCTGTTCGGCGTGCTGACGGCGATCGTCGCGGTGACCGGCTACCGGCTCATCCACAGCGTCGGCAGGATCGCGACCGTGGTCGGCATCGCCGGCCTCGGCTACCTGCTGGTCAAGGTGTTCACCACGTACGACGTGGGCGCCGTCATCGGCGCCAAGCCGTTCGAGGTACCGACGTTCCTGCTGGCCGTGGGGCTGGGCGCGGCCTGGCAGCTGACGTTCGGCCCGTACGTCGCCGACTACTCGCGCTACCTGCCGCGCAGCACCAGCGAGCGGGCCACGTTCTGGGGCACGTTCCTCGGCAGCGTGATCGGCTCGCAGTGGGCGATGTCGCTGGGCGCGCTGATCGCGGCCGTCTCGGGCGCGGTGTTCGTCGGCGACCAGGTCGGGTTCGTCGGCGAGCTGGCCGGGCCCGCCGCCATCGCGCTGCTCATCTACTTGGTGATCGTGGTGGGCAAGCTGACCGTCAACACGCTCAACGCCTACGGCGGCTTCATGTGCCTGCTGACGACGGTGACCGCGTTCAACGGCCGCTCGCGCGTCTCCCCCGTGGTCCGCGCCCTGTACATCGTGGGCTTCACCGCGGTCTCGATCGCGGTGGCGCTGCTGGCCAGCGCGGACTTCCTGGACAACTTCAAGAACTTCGTGCTCGCGCTGCTGATGGTGTTCACGCCGTGGAGCGCGATCAACCTCACCGACTACTACCTGATCTCCAAGGAGCGGGTGGACATCCCCGCCCTGTACGACCCGGCGGGACGCTACGGCCGCTGGAACATGACCGCGCTGGTCAGCTACGCCTTCGGCGTGGTGATCCAGATCCCGTTCCTCGCGCAGAAGCTGTACACGGGCCCGATCACCGAGCTGCTCGGCGGCGCCGACATCTCGTGGATCGTCGGCCTGGTGGCCACCGCCGCGCTGTACTACCCGTGGGCCAGGCGTACCTCGAAGCCGCCCGTGGAAATGATCTATCCGTCCTCCGAGCCCGTACAGGCTCGCTGACACAGCCGACAGACAGAGAGGAAGCATCATGGAAGGCGCACGCCCGGTCAGGGCCGCCCGCGGCACCGAGCTGACGGCCCTGGGCTGGCAGCAGGAGGCCGCGCTGCGGATGCTGCAGAACAACCTCGACCCCGAGGTGGCCGAGCACCCCGACGACCTGGTCGTGTACGGCGGGACCGGCCGCGCCGCCCGTGACTGGCGTTCCTTCGACGCGATCGTGCGGACGCTGCGCACGCTGAAGTCCGACGAGACGATGCTGGTGCAGTCGGGCCGCCCGGTCGGCGTGATGACGACGCACGAGTGGGCGCCGCGCGTGCTGATCGCGAACTCGAACCTGGTCGGTGACTGGGCGACGTGGGAGGAGTTCCGCCGTCTCGAGGCGGCGGGCCTGACCATGTACGGCCAGATGACCGCGGGTTCGTGGATCTACATCGGCACGCAGGGCATCCTGCAGGGCACCTACGAGACGTTCGCCGCGGTGGCGGCCAAGCGGTTCGGCGGGTCGCTCGCCGGCACGATCACGCTGACCGCCGGGCTCGGCGGCATGGGCGGCGCGCAGCCGCTGGCCGTCACCATGAACGGCGGCGTCGCGATCTGCGTGGAGTGCGACCCGTCGCGCATCCAGCGCCGCCTCGACCACGGCTACCTGGACGTCCAGGCCGACGACCTGGCGCACGCGCTGCGCCTGGCGACCGAGGCCAGGGACGCGCGCAGGCCGCTGTCGATCGGGCTGCTCGGCAACGCCGCCGACGTGGTGCCGCGCATGCTGGCCGAGGGCGCGCCGATCGACGTGGTGACCGACCAGACGAGCGCGCACGACCCGCTGGCGTACCTGCCGCTCGGGGTGGCGTTCGAGGACATGGCGGCCGAGCGGGACAAGGACCCGGCCGGCTTCACCGAGCGGGCGCGCGCGTCGATGGCGCGGCACGTCGAGGCGATGGTCGGCTTCCAGGACGCCGGCGCCGAGGTGTTCGACTACGGCAACTCGATCAGGGGCGAGGCGAAGCTGGCCGGTTACGACCGGGCCTTCGACTTCCCCGGGTTCGTGCCCGCCTACATCAGGCCGCTGTTCTGCGAGGGCAAGGGCCCGTTCCGGTGGGCGGCGCTGTCGGGCGACCCGGCCGACATCGCGGCGACCGACCGGGCGATCCTGGAGCTGTTCCCGGAGAACGAGCCGCTGGCCCGCTGGATCCGCATGGCCGGTGAGAAGGTGCACTTCCAGGGCCTGCCGGCGCGGATCTGCTGGCTCGGCTACGGCGAGCGGGACCGGGCGGGCGAGCGCTTCAACGACATGGTGGCCTCGGGCGAGCTGCGCGCGCCGATCGTGATCGGCCGCGACCACCTCGACTGCGGGTCGGTGGCCTCGCCGTACCGGGAGACCGAGGGCATGCGCGACGGGTCCGACGCGATCGCGGACTGGCCGCTGCTCAACGCCATGGTGAACGTGGCCTCCGGCGCGTCGTGGGTGTCGATCCACCACGGCGGCGGCGTCGGCATCGGCCGGTCCATCCACGCCGGGCAGGTGACGGTGGCCGACGGCACCGCGCTGGCCGGGGAGAAGATCCGGCGGGTGCTCACCAATGACCCGGGGATGGGCGTGATCCGGCACGTGGACGCCGGGTACGAGGAGGCCGAGGAGGTCGCCCGCCGCACCGGCGTGCGGGTGCCGATGAAGGAGTCCTGATGCCGTCGTCGTTCCAGGAGATGTGGGCGGAGCTGCTGCCGGTGGGCCGGCACGCCGGCTCCGGCGGCTACCGGCGCTTCGCCTGGACCGGCGCGGACGCCGAGTGCCGCGCCTGGTTCCGCGAGCAGGCGCAGGCGCGCGGCCTCGCGGTCGAGACCGACCGCAACGGCAACCAGTGGGCCTGGCTGGGCGATCCGGCGGCGGGCGACGCCGTGGTGACCGGGTCGCATCTGGACTCGGTGCCGGACGGCGGCGCGTTCGACGGGCCGCTCGGCGTGGTGTCGGCGTTCGCCGCGCTGGACGAGCTGGCGGCGCGCGGCGCCCGCCCGTCGCGTCCTGTCGCGGTGGTGAACTTCGGCGACGAGGAGGGCGCCCGGTTCGGGGTGGCCTGTGCGGGTTCGCGGCTGACGGCCGGTCAGCTCACGCCGGAGCGGGCGGCCGCGCTGCGCGACGCCGACGGGGTGACGCTGGCGCAGGCGATGGAGCGTGCCGGCGACGACCCGGAGGCGATCGGCCCCGACGACGAGCGGCTGGCCCGCGTCGGCGTGTTCGTGGAGCTGCACGTCGAGCAGGGCCGCTACCTCGCCGATACCGGCTCGCCGGTGGGCGTGGCGTCGGCGATCTGGCCGCACGGGCGGTGGCGCTTCGACTTCCGCGGCGAGGCCAACCACGCGGGCACCACCCGCATGCAGGACCGTCGCGACCCGATGCTCGCCTACGCCGCGACCGCGCTGGCCGCCCGCGAGCGGGCCGCGGCGGCGGGCGCGCGGGCCACGTTCGGCAAGCTGCTGGTCGAGCCGAACGGCGTGAACGCGGTGCCGAGCCTGGTGCGGGCCTGGCTGGACGCGCGGGCCGCCGACGAGGACGCGCTCGCCGGGCTGCTCTCCGGCATCGAGGAGGCGGCGCGCGAGCACGCCGCCCGCGAGGGTGTGGAGGTCGGGCTGGAGCGCGAGTCGTTCACGCCGGTCGTGGACTTCGCGCCCGCGCTCCGTGACGAACTGGTGCGGCTGCTGGCCGCGCGCCGCGCGTACGAGGTGCCGGTGCTGCCCACGGGCGCCGGGCACGACGCGGGCATCCTGGCGGCGAAGGTGCCGACGGCGATGCTGTTCGTCCGCAACCCGACCGGGGTGTCCCACTCCCCCGCCGAGCACGCTCGCGAGGACGACTGCGTGGCCGGGGTGGAGGCGCTGGCCGACGTGCTGGAGGGGCTGGCATGCCGGTGACGTTCTTCGCCGAGCACGCCTGGGTCGGGGGCGCGGTCGCCTCAGGGGTGGTGATCGAAGTGTCCGGCGGGCGCGTCTGCGGCGTCCGTACGGGCCTCGCCGCTCCCCCGCCCGGGGCCGAGGTGCTGCGCGGGCTGACGCTGCCCGGCCTGGCGAACGCGCACTCGCACGCCTTCCACCGCGCGCTGCGCGGCATCGCGCAGCGCGGCTCCGGCACGTTCTGGACCTGGCGGGAGACCATGTACGAGGTCGCCGGGCGGCTCGACCCCGACGCGTACCTGGAGCTGGCCAGGGCCGTCTACGCGGAGATGGCGCTGGCCGGGATCACCTGCGTCGGCGAGTTCCACTACCTGCACCACGCCCCCGGCGGCACGCCGTACGGCGACCCCAACGCCATGGGCGAGGCGCTGATCGAGGCGGCGGCGCAGGCCGGGATCAGGATCACGCTGCTGGACACCTGCTACCTGTCGTCGGGGTTCGGCGCGCCGCCCGAGCGGCACCAGCTCCGCTTCAGCGACGGCGACGCGGACGCGTGGGCGGCCCGCGCGAGCGAGCTGAAGGAGCGGGCGCACGCCCGCATCGGCGCGGCGGTCCACTCGGTACGCGCGGTGCCCGCCGAGCAGATCGCGACCGTGGCGCGGTGGGCGGCCGAGCGCGACGCGCCGCTGCACGTGCACCTGTCGGAGCAGCCCGCCGAGAACGAGGCGTGCCTGGCCGCGCACGGCCGCACCCCGGCAGGGCTGCTGGCCGACAGTGGCGCGCTCGGCCCGCGTACCTCCGCCGTGCACGCCACCCACCTGACCGGCGGCGACATCGCCACGCTGGGCGGCTCGGGCACCACGGTCTGCATGTGCCCCACCACCGAGCGGGATCTGGCCGACGGCATCGGCCCGGCCGCCGACCTGGCCGCCGCCGGGTCGCCGATCAGCCTGGGCAGCGACAGCCACGCCGTGATCGACCTGTTCGAGGAGGCGCGGGCGGTGGAGCTGGACGAGCGGCTGCGCACGCTGCGCCGCGGCACGTGGAGCGCCGCCGCGCTGCTGCGCGCCGCCACCCTCGACGGGCACGCGAGCCTGGGCTGGCCGGAGGCGGGCCGGATCGAGGCGGGCGCGCCCGCCGACTTCGTCACGGTCGCGCTCGACTCCGTCCGCACGGCGGGGCCGCCGCCGGAGCTGGGCGCCGAGACGGCGGTGTTCGCCGCGTCCGCCGCCGACGTCCGGAACGTCGTGGTCGGCGGCCGTCCCGTCGTCCGCGACGGTGCGCACCTGCTGGTGCCGGACGTGCCCGGCGCGCTGTCCCGTGCGATCGCCCGCGTCACCCGCCCTTAGCATCCCGCGACATCCCCAACGAAAGGAGCCGTGCAGTGTCCGTCGCGTCCGTCGCCATCACCGGGATCGGCAGCCTGCTCACCAACGATCCCGAGCTGGGCACGATCACCGGCGCCGCCGTCGTCTTCGACGAGGGCCGCGTCGTCTGGGCGGGGCCTGAGTCCCGCGTGCCCGACGCTGACGAGCGGGTGGACGCGGGCGGGCGGGCCGCGATCCCCGGGTTCGTGGACTCGCACGCGCACCTGGTGTTCGCCGGTGACCGCACCGCCGAGTTCGACGCGCGCATGTCGGGGCAGCCGTACTCGGCGGGCGGCATCCGTACGACGGTGGCGGCGACCCGCGCGGCGAGCGACGCCGAGCTGGACGCGAACGTCGCCAGGTACGTCGCCGAGGCGCTGCGCCAGGGCACCACGACGATCGAGGTCAAGTCGGGTTACGGGCTCACGGTGGAGGACGAGGCCCGCTCGCTGCGGATCGCGGCCGGTCACACCGATGAGGTGACGTACCTGGGCGCCCACGTGGTGCCGGCCGAGTACGCCGGCGACCCCGACGCGTACGTGGAGCTGGTCGCCGGGCCGATGCTGAAGGCGTGCGCCCCGCACGCGCGCTGGGTGGACGTGTTCTGCGAGCGGGGCGCGTTCGACGGCGACCAGTCGCGCGCGGTGCTGGAGGCGGGGCTGCGGGCCGGTCTGACGCCGCGCGTGCACGCCAACCAGCTCGGTCCCGGACCCGGCGTACGGCTGGCGGTCGAGCTGGGGGCGGCGTCGGCCGACCACTGCACGCATCTCGACGACGCCGACGTGGACGCGCTGGCGAGCGGCTCGACGGTGGCGACGCTGCTGCCGGGCGCGGAGTTCTCCACCCGCTCGCCGTACCCGGACGCGCGCCGCCTGCTCGACGCCGGTGTCACGGTGGCGCTGTCGACCGACTGCAACCCGGGGTCGAGCTTCACCAGCTCGATGCCGTTCTGCGTGGCGCTGGCCGTGCGCGAGATGCGCATGACGCCGGACGAGGCGGTGGTCGCGGCGACGCTGGGCGGCGCCAGGGCGCTGCGCCGCGACGACATCGGGCGGCTGTCGCCCGGCGCCCGCGCCGACCTGGTGCTGCTGGACGCGCCGAGCCACGTCCACCTGGCCTACCGGCCGGGCGTGCCGCTCGTCTGGGCGGTCTGGCGCGACGGCGTCCGCCAGGTTTGACGCGCCAGGTGCGCGGCGGGCGAGCCGTGATCCGGCCGGGCCGGCAGTAGTGTCGCCGCCGAGCCCGACGTCGATCTGGGCGATGAGGTCGTCCGCGCCGGTCCTCAGCGCCGCGCCGCCCCCAGCGTCACCGGCAGCGCCGCGAGCCGCTGCGTCCCCGGATCCGGCAGGTACGCCGCCTCGCCCGCGAGTTCCATGCCGGGGAAGCGCCGCAGCAGCGCGCCGAGCGCGACCGCGACCTCCACGCGGGCCAGCCCGGCGCCCACGCAGAAGTGCGGCCCGTGGCCGAAGCCGAGGTGCGGCACCGGCTCCCTGGTGATGTCGAAGCTGTCCGGGTCGTCGAACGCGCGCGGGTCCCGGTTGGCCGCCACGACCGAGACGGTCACCGGCTCGCCCTTGGGGATGCGCACGCCGCCGATCTCGACGTCCTCCGCCGCGAACCTGGGCACGGTCATGATCTGCGGGGTGCACCAGCGGGCCAGTTCCTCCACCGCGCGCGGCATCAGCGCGGGGTCGGCGCGCAGCGCGGCGAGCTGATCGGGGTGCTGGAACAGCGTGACCAGGGCGTTGGCGATGAGGTTCGCGGGGGTCTGGCCCGCGAGGACCAGCAGCCACACCATCGTCACCAGCTCGTCGTCCGAGAGGCGGTCGCCGTCCTCGCCGGCGATGCGGGCCAGGTCGGAGACCACGTTCGCGGACGGCGCCCTGCGGGCCTCGGCGATCGCGGCCTTCGCGCCCTCGATGATCGCCGGGATGGCCTTCGCGAACGCCTCACCGTGACCGGTCGCGACGGCGGCGCCGTACTCGCGCCAGGCGGGGCGGTCGGCGGCGGGGATGCCGACCAGCTCGCAGATCACCTCCATGGGCAGCGGCCTGGCGAAGCCGGCGAGCAGGTCGGCCTTGCCTTCCTGGAGCTCGCCGAGCAGGCGTCCGACGATGGCCTCGACGCGCGGCGCGAACTCCAGGGCCCGACGCGGCGTGAACGCGGGCGCGACCAGCCGCCGCAGCCGCGTGTGCTCGGGACCGTTCATCTCGGACATCGTGCGCATATAGCGGGCGCAGTGCTCGGGCACGCCGGGACGCAGGAAGCTGCCCGAGTTGATCTCCAGGCGCGGATCGGCCAGCGCCGCCCTCGCCTCCTCGTAACGGGTGACGGCCCATAGGTGGCCGAGCCCCGGTGCCAGCAGCCGCGCCACGGGGGACTTCTCCCTGGCCGGGGCGTACGCGGCGGCCAGGTCGCGCAGCACGGCCACATCGGACAGGTCGATCTCCGGCACGTCGGTCATCCGTCGCCTCCATTTCGGATGATGTCATCATCTGGATGGTGACGGTATCTTGGCTTGAGACCTCCGGCAACTCGCTTGCAGCGCCCGGTAACGTGCTTGGGCGCATGACACCGTCTTCGAGCCCACGGCTTGAAGGCACGGACGACGCCTGCTGAGAAGGCACGAAACGGAGGAGGGCGGTTGGTCCGGCTCACCAGGGCGCAGGCGCAGGAGCGCAACCGGGCGAAGGTGCTGGCGGCGGCCAAGGAGGAGTTCGCCGAACGCGGCTACCGCGACGCCAAGATCGACGCCATCGCCGACCGGGCCGAGCTGACCCGGGGCGCGGTCTACTCCAACTTCCCCGGCAAGCGGGCCCTCTACTTCGCGGTGCTCGCCGACCTGGCCGAGCGCGCACCCGTACGGCCGCCGGAAGAACCCGCGCTGACCGTGCGCGAGGCGCTCGGGGAGGTGGCGCGGGCATGGGTGACCCGGCTGCCGCTGGTCAGCGACGGCGAACGCGAGCCGAGCCGCCTCGGCATGCACCTGATCCCGGAGATCCTCGCCGACGAGGCCACGCGCAAGCCGTACGCGCAGCTCATGCGGCTCAACGCGATCCTGCTCGGGCTGGCCATGGAGCGGCTGCGGCCGCCCCGCGAACCTGACGGGCGGCTGGTCCGGCTCGCCGAGGCCGCGCTCACCGTCCTGCAGGGGTCCTCGCAGCTCTCGGCCGCCGCGCCCGGGTTCGTCGAGCCGTTCAACGTGATCCGCGTGTGCGAGCAGCTCGCCGACCTCGACCTGGGCGACCGCTGGTTCGTGGCGCCCATGGTGCCGGAGGTACGGTCGCCGGGCACGCCGTGGTCGCCGCCGGCAGGGACGCTCGACGCGGTCACCGGGGAGCCCGCCCATCCCGAGCGCGACGGCGTGGTGGCGGTGCTCGGGCTGCACCGGCTGTCGGCCGCCGAGGAGGCCGTACGCGCCGCGCCGCCCGACGCCGAGGTGACCGCCGTCATCGTCACCGGCACGCCCCAGGAGCTGATGCCCCTGGCGCGGCTGGTCGTCGCCGAGGTGAGCACGTGCCTGCGGCAGGCGTTCCCCCGCGCCGCCTGGCCCCGGCTCCGCGTGGTCCACGACGACACGGGCGCGCTGGCGGCCGCGGCGGGGGTGGCATCGCCCGGCGACCGTACCGAGGTGGCGCTGCGGGTGCGGGCGGGCCGCGTGGAGCTCCGCGCCGAAGGCTTCGGCGCCTGCCACACCGCCGCCACCCACCCCCTCACCTGACCCCGCACCGGCGTCCTGCCGGCCGAGCCGCGCTGCGACCGTTCGTACCAGGCGGAGGGGGCCGAGCGCGGTGTCCTGTCCGCCAGGTGGTGTTGCGCGGCGGTGAGCGTCCGGCGGCGGGTGCGGTCGTCGGGCGGCGCGAGCGCAAGAAGCAGGCCACCCGGGCGGCGCTCAGCGAGGCCGCGCTCCGCCTCTCCCTGCGCCACGGCGTCGAGAACGTCACCGTCGAGCAGATCGCCGGCGCGGCCGACATCGCGCTGCGCACCTTCTTCAACTACTTCTCCAGCAAGGAGGAGGCGGTGGTGGCGACCCTGTCGGCCGCCGCCGAGCAGCTCATCGCCCGGTTCCGTGCCCGCCCGCCGGAGGAGCCGGTGCTGACGGCCTTCCGCGAGGCGGTGCTCGCGGTCATGAACGACAGCGACGCCGCCGGCCGGGACCACATCCGCGCGCTCCGGCTGGTCAGGAGCACACCGTCGCTGGTGCCGTACGAGCTGGCCGTCCTCGCCGCCCAGGAGCAGGTGCTGGCCGAAGCCATCGCCGAACGCATCACCCCCACGCAGGCGGCCTCCGCCCGCACCGAGGCGATCACCCCACGCGCCCAGGCCGAGGCGGCGCCTGCCCGCACCGTCCCGCGCGAGGTGACCGCCCAGGACGGCGGGAGGTTCGATGAGGCGGGTGTTTATCCGATCGTGTGCGCGGGGGCCGTGCTGAGCGCGCTGCGGGTCGTGATCGACCGCTGGTCGCGCTGGGCCGACGAGCCGGGCAGGGTGCCCGACATCGCGGTGCTGCGCCGCCAGTTCGACGCCGCCATCGCCGAGCTGGCCGCCGGACTGGATCGCCCCGGCCGTACGCCCCACTGAACCTCGGCCACCCGACCGGGCTCCCCGACCGAGCCTCAACACCCCAGCGGGTCGCTGCGCGAGGCGACGGGGTGCCCCCTCGCGTCAAGCGCCCGCGCTGGGTGCGCCCCGCGGGCTCTTCGTACGAGCGGAAATCGCGTTGCGGGCCTCAGCGGCGTACTGACATGATCAAAGATCCTTTACGGTCATGACAGCGCAGGTGGTGACGGCATGCGGTGGGCGGGCCCGGCGCTCGCGATCGGGTCGGCGTGCGGGTTCGCGTTCTCAGGTCCGATGGCGAAGTACCTCGTCGCGGCCGGGATGACGCCGATCGAGGAGGTGTGGACCCGGCTGCCGGTCGGGATCGCGCTGCTGCTGGTGTCGCTGTCGCCGGTGCTCGTGGTGGCCTGGGTCCGGCTGGTACGCCGCCGGCGGCTGCCCCGGTCCGCGTACGCGGGCACGATCGTCGCGATCGCCGGCCTGGCGATCGTCGTGGAGGCATGGCAGGAGATCCGCCTGGACGGGCTGGGCCTGGCGACGGGACTGCTGGCGGCGGCCTGCTCGGCCGGATACTTCCTGATGAACGAGAGCTTCGGCGACGAGGTGAACCCGCTCGCGCTCATCGCCTGGGGCCTGGCGGGAGCGAGCGTGCTGATGATTCCGGCGGCGTCGCCGTGGGCGCTGCCGTGGGAGGCGTGGTGTCGTGAGCCTCGGGCCGGGTCGCGGCCTCACTCGGGGGCTCGGGGTGGCAGAGCGGCTGACAGAAGCCAGCCGCCGTCGCCGTCCGGGCCGGCGTCCAGGGTGCCGCCCAGGGCGCGGACGCGCTTGCGCATGCCGGCCAGGCCGTGTCCGGAGGAGGGCAGGCGTTCCGGGGCGGCGGGTGGAGGGCCGTTGTGCAGCCGTACCGACGCTCCGCCGCCCGAGGCGGTGACCGTGACCGCTACGCGGGTGCCGGGGCCGGCGTGTTTGAGCACGTTCGTCAGCCCCTCCTGGACGACGCCCGCGGCGCACGCGCGCAGCACCGGCGAGACCGTCGCCATGCCGGGGTCGAGGTCGAGGTCCACCACGAGGCCGGCGGCGGACATGCGGCCGGCCGCCGCGCGTATCAGGTCGGGCGCCTCGAGGTGCGGGTCGCCGCCGTGCAGCAGGTTGCTCAGGTCGCGCAGCACCTGGTCGCCGGTCTCGCGGATGTCGGCGAGCGCGTGGCCGAGCGGCCCGTCGGGTACGGCGGCCCGGGCATCACCGGCCCGCAGCACCATCGCGCCGACGTGCCCCGCGACCAGCGTCTGCACGTCCCGGGCGATGTGCTCGCGCTCGGCCAGCAGGTCCGCGCGGGCGCGCGCGAGCGTCAGGCGTACGGCCTCCTCGGCCCGCAGCCGCTCGGCGGCGGTGACGGCGCGGCGCATGCCGAGATAGCGGCCTGCGACGACCGGCATCGCCACCAGCGTCACCAGCACGATCACGCGCAGCGTGGTGATCCGGCTGAAGGACTCGAACACGGCCACCGCGACGCACGCACAGCCCGCCGCGTACACCAGCGCCGTCCACGCCCACGACGACACCCGCTTGGCGAACACGCCGATCGCCACCAGCAGGAGCAGCATGCCGGTGTCGGTGGCCCCGTGCAGGTGGGCGTCCGCGGCGAGCAGCAGCGCCGCTTCGACGGCCACCACCAGGCCGGGCAGCCTCCTGGCGAGGCCGAGCGCCAGCCCGGCGACGACCGTGGCCACCTGGACGATCGCGAGGGGCTGGCCGCCGGTGTGCCAGATGTCCCACGTGCTCAGCACCGCCAGCAGCGCGCCTGCGCCGGCCAGGAGCACGTCGATCGTGCCGTCGTCGTCAGCATGGCGCGGATGAGCGCCGATGGCGGCGTCCCCGGCACTACGCAGGTCGTCGCCGATGTCAGCGTGCGCGGCGCGGCGCAACCCAGCGCCGATGGCGGCGGGCACCGCAGGCAGGAGGAGCGCGAGCGCCATCGTGCCCGGGGTGACGCCGGGGCCGGCCACGTTCAGGGCGGTCGCCAGTACGGCGGCGAGCATCGGGCCGCGCGCCTCCCTCAAGCCGTGCCGATAGCCGGTGACGCAGAGGGCCACGCACATCAGGACCTGCGCGCTGTCGGCGCCCGGCGCTAACCGGCCGGCGATCACCAGGAGCGCGGCGAGGTGAACGGTGACCGGGCCGGGACGCCGGCGTACGACGCCCATGGGCAGACCGGCCAGCAGCGCCACGGCGAACTCGGACGGCGTCGGCATGCCCTCGCCGGCATGACCGTTGATGAGCAGTTCCAGGGCGACGGCCGAAGCGGCGAACAGCCCATCCAACGACGCACCGCGCGAACGCATGCGCTCACGTTACCGATTGATCACCACGTGCGTGGCCCGCCTGCGACGGCCCAGGTCACCCCGCCGACGCCGCCCGGCCCGCCTCCGGCGAGCCGGCTTCAGAGCGTGGTGGGGAGTACCGGGAGGCCGCGTACGCCGGGGTCGGCGGCGAAGAGGGCGCCCGCCTCGGGCTGTTCGGCCCGGTCGATGTCGAGGGCCGAGGTCGTGATGTAGAGCCGGTCGAGCCGCTCGCCGCCGAACGCGACGGCCGTGACCTTGGGTACGGGGAGGGTGATGACGGCGTCGAGCCGCCCGCCGGGGGTGTAGCGGTGGACGGCCCCGCCTCCCCACAGCGCCACCCAGACGCCGCCCTCGGCGTCCACGGTGAGCCCGTCGGGCGCCCCCTGTCCGGGGTCGATGACGGCGAACGGCCGCCGCCCGCTCAGCCCGCCGGCCGGGTCGTAGTCGAGGACGTCCACGCGGCCGGTGGTGGTGTCGGCGTAGTAGGCGAGCCGGCCGTCGGGGCTGAAGCCGAACCCGTTGGAGATCGTCACCTCGGGCAGCACCACGCGCAGCCGCCCGTCGGGCTCGGCCACGTAGAAGGAGCCGCCTCCTGGGGTCTCGTCGTAGGCCATGCTGCCGATGTAGAACCGGCCGTCGGGGTCGCAGCCGCCTTCGTTCATGCGGACGCCGGGGTCGGTCCACGCCTCGCCGAGCGAGCGCAGCGGCGCGTCGAGGTCGTCGGAGTCGGCCAGCAGCAGCTCGCGCTCGGCCGCGACGACGTAGCCGCCGGAGACGCGGGGGCGGACGACGGCGGCCACCTTGCCGACGTGGCGGCGGCGCACCTCGCCGGCCTCGGTGAGCGCGAGCACGTCGCCCTTCAGCATGTCCACCCAGCGCAGCCCGCCCCACCGGGCGGACCACACGGGCCCCTCGCCGTGCTGGGCGACGGGGTCGGTGACGGTGTACGCGGTGATGCCCATGCCGCTCTCCTCCATGATCGCTGCGATAGGCCAGCCTAGTGGTCAGATGCGCCGGGTGGCCACGATCAGCAGCAGGGCGAGCACCGCCAGCACCGCGCCCGCCGCGTACGTCACCGCCACCCCTTGCGCCAGGGTCAGGCCGCCGATGAGCGTGCCCGCGCCGATGCCGACGTAGATGGCCGACGCGTTGAGCGAGACGACCAGCGACGCCTCCTGAGGTGCGACGCCGATGAGCCGGTGCTGCTGGGGCGGGGTCTGGCACCAGGTGCCCGCGCCCCATCCGACGGCCAGCAGCCCGACCAGGGCGACCGGCACGTCCTGCCCACCGGCCAGCCATCCCAGCCCGGCGAGGCTGGCCGCCATCACGACATATCCCCCCATGAGCACGCGGCTCGCTCCCCACCGGTCGATGGTGTACCCGGCGGCCATGTTGCCGAAGATGGCGCCCACCCCGTACAGGAACAGCATCGACGCGGTGGACTCCACGCCGACGGCGCGCATCGCCGGGGCGCTGTAGGCGTAGACGGTGTAGGTGGCGGCCATGCCGAGCACGGTCAGCGCCAGCACGGCGGGGACGGCGGGACGCCGCAGCACGCTGAGCCGTTCGCGCAGCGGCACCGGCGGCTGGCCGGGCAGCGCGGGCAGGATCGCGAAGACCGCGACCGCCACCGCCGCGCACGCCCCGGCCACCAGGCCGAGCGCGGCCCGCCAGCCGAGCACCTGACCGGCCAGCCCGCCGAGCGGCACGCCCGCGGCCGTCGCCACGGTCAGCCCGCCGATGACGGTGGCGAGCGCCCGTCCTCGCACCTCAGGCCGCGACAGCGCCGCCGCCACGGCTCCGGCGTTCGGGGTGAACGCCGCCGCGCCCGCCGCCGCCAGCACGCGCGTCACCAGCAGCACCGCGAAGGTCGGCGCGAGCGCCGAGCCCAGGTTCGCGAGCGCGAGCACGAGCAGCGCGCCGACCAGCAGCGCCCGCCGCGACAGGCGGGCGGTCACGGTGGCGAGGATCGGCGAGAGCATCGCGTACGCCACCGCGAACGCGGTGACCGACTGCCCCGCCGCCGTCTCGCTCACCTCCAGCGACGCGGCGAGCTGCGGCAGGAATCCGGCCACGACGAACGCGTCCGTCCCCACGGCGAACGTGCCGACGGCCAGCACGGCCACGGGCACGAACGCCCGCCGCCGTTGAACCGGGACATCCAACATCCCCTTTTTCCTCCCGAGAAAGCGACACCTGGATCGTGGTCGTGGAAAGCGCGCCTCAGCCCTCACGTGGCCTCGGCTCCGGTCTCAGCCGGTGAGACGGGCGTAGTGGCGGCGGGTGCGCCCCGGCGCGGACGGCGCGGCCTCGCGCATGAGGTCGGCGAGGGTCTGCGCGGCCAGCTCCCTGCGCCAGGCCAGTTCGGCGCGGCGCATCGCGATCACCACGCCGCAGGGCTTGGCGAACGTGCCGGCGGGCTCCTCGGCGCCCGCTCCGCGCCGGCGGATCTCGTTGCACCTGAACGCCTCGTCGCGGCCCTCGATCGCGGCCACGACGTCGAGGAGCGTGATGCGCTCCGGCGCTCTGGCCAGCCGGAAGCCGCCCTTCACTCCGGGCACGGAGGCGAGGATGCCGGCGCGTACGAGGTCCTGCAGCCGCTTCTTCAGGTAGACGGGCGGCAGCTCGAACAGCTCGGCCAGCTTCCCGGTCGGGATCGGCGCCTCATCCTCCAGCCAGGCCAGCGCCAGGCAGCAGTGCAGACCCCACTCGACCCCTTCTCCCATCCGCATGAAAGGGGATGTTACACGTCCCGGTTTTGCTGTGGGTGTCGGAGGCTCCCCGCCGTACGGGGCTCAGCGGCCTCGTCTGAGGCGGCGGGTCTTGGGGCGGGGGCGCGCCGATCGCGAAGCGCCTGCCGCCCAGCCGCCGGTCTCTCGGCCGCCGGCCGCCGGAGCGCCCGCCGCCGTGCCGCCCGTCCAGTGGGCCGGGCGGGTGAGGGCGGCGGGCAGGCGCGTGGCGGGGCCGCCCATGGCGGCGTTCACCTGGGCCTGGGTGAGGAAGACGGCACCGGTGAGGTCGGCGCCGGTCAGGTTCGCGCCGCGCAGGTCGGCCCCGATGAGGTCGGCCTGCCGCAGGTCGGCGCCGCGCAGGTCGGCGCCGATCAGGTACGCCCCGCGCAGGTCGGCCCCTCGCAGCCGGGCGCCGCGCAGCCGGGCCCCGATGAGGTCGGCGCCGCGGTGCCGCTTGCCGCCGAGCCCGTGACGCACCAGCTCGCTCGCCCGCAGCAGCACCTCGTTGACCCGCGCGCGGTGGGCGCCGACGTCGAGGTGTTCGAGCACGACGGCGCTCTCGCGGGTGAGGCGTTCCGTCTCCTCCAGCAGGGCGCGGGCGTCGGGGTGCACGGGCGCGGCGGCGGGCAGGGTGAGGATCTCCGCGAGATACCACAGCAGCTCGTGCAGCCCGCGCATCACCGGGAACACGGCGTACATCTGCCGGGCCGTCTCCGGGGCCTCGCGCCAGCTCCGCCCCTCGTACGTGACCTGCGAGACCTTCTGCCCGGCCCCGAAGCACTCGAACACCGTGCACCCGTTGAACCCGCTCTCGCGCAGCCGCGAGTGGATCGAGCAGCGGAAGTCGTCGCGCAGGTTGGCGCAGGGCCGGCGGCGTCCTTGTCGACGGCGAAGTCCGCCGACGCCGAGAACGGCAGCGCCACGCAGCACAGCCCGAAGCAGCTCGCACAGTCGGACAGCAGGCCGAGCTCGCGCGGGTGGGTTCCTGGCACCGGGCGGTTCTCCTCTTCACGTACGGGGCGGCAGGCCAAGGGTACTCGCGTACGGGGGTGCGGCCTTCCGGCTCAGCCGCCGTAACGCCGCTGCCTGGCGGCGAAGCTGCGCAGCGCGCGCAGGAAGTCGATCTCGCGGAAGGCCGGCCAGTAGGCCTCGCAGAAGTACAGCTCGGAGTAGGCCGACTGCCACAGCAGGAAGTTCGACATGCGCTGCTCGCCGCTGGTGCGGATCACCAGGTCGGGGTCGGGCTGCCCGGCCGTGTAGAGGTGCGGGGCGATGTCGTCCACGGTCAGCGTCGAGGCCAGCTCGACCATCGACTGGCCGGCCTCGGCCCGCTCGTACAGCAGCTCGCGCAGGGCCTCGATGACCTCCTGGCGGCCGCCGTAGCCGATGGCGAGCGTGAGGTGGAAGCCGGTCTGGCAGGTGCGGGTGTTCTCGACCGCGTCTTTGAGCACCCGGGCGGTGGTGTCGGGCAGCATGTCGAGCAAGCCCGCGACGTGCACCTGCCAGCGCGAGTCGGCGACGTTGAAGCGGTCTTCGACCATCTGCTCGATCACCTTCAGCAGGAAGGCGACCTCCTCATCGCCGCGCCGCTGCAGGTTCTCGGTGGAGCAGAGGAAGATCGTCAGATGCTTGATGCCGATCGTCTCGCACCAGGAGAGCACGTCCTGGATGTGATCGGCGCCGTATTTATGACCCATGCTCGGGTTGGCCATGCCCTTCTGCCTGGCCCATCGCCGGTTGCCGTCGATGATCAGGCCGACGTGGCGGGGCAGGGGGCCGGACATCACCTGGCGGCGCAGCCGCCGGGCGTAGAGGGAGTGAAGGAGGTCAGTCGTGTGCACCCTCCAAGAATGGCGCGGGTGAGGGGCCGGAATCTGATCTTTCCTGATATCCACCTCCGGCAGGCGCCGAAAGGGACGCTTCCGTGACGTTCAGGCATCCGCCCGGCAGCCCGTACGGAACAACTTCCAGAACGCCAGCGCCGCCTCCTCCGCGCCGCCGGGGCAGCCGCCCGCGACCCAGTGGGCGATGACGCCGGCCAGCGCGCCTGCCAGGTAGGCGGCGTGCACGTCGGCCTGGCACGTCATCCCACCCAGGGGGGCGGTGCCCGCCGGCGAACCGGCCCGCCAGCTCGGCGGTGAGGCGCTCGCGCATGCGGGCCGAGAAGCGGGCGCTGCCCTGGGGGCCGAGCATGCGGGCGTAGAGGGTGGCGTTGGCGGCGACGTACGCGAACAGCTCGGCCAGCGGCTCTGGGGCGCGGTCGCGGGGCGCGTCGAGCGGGCACAGCGCGGCGGCCCTGGCGACGGCGGCGACGGTGTCCTCCATGGCGTCGGTGACGAGCGCGTCGAGGTCGGGATAGTGCAGGTAGATCGTGGCGCGGTTCACCTCGGCGCGCTTGGCCAGCGCCGACATGGTGATGGTGGCGGGCTCCTGCTGGGCGGCCAGGTGGCGTACGGCCTCTTTGAGCCTGGCCCGGGTGCGCCGGGCTCTCGGATCGTCCGGGTTCACGCACCTCACTATACGACAGGCATCGCTTAAGCGACATGTGTTGACTAATCAACATTTGTCGCATAGCTTGCTGGTATGCGTATCGAGATCTGGGCAGACGTGGTCTGCGGGTGGGCCCACATCGGCAAGCGACGGCTGGAGAAGGCGCTCGCGTCCTGGGACGGCGAGCCGGTCGAGGTGATGTGGCGGCCGTTCCAGATCGATCCGTCCGCGCCCGCCCGCGCGGTGCCGATGGAGCAGGTGCTGCGCGACCCCGTCGCCGACGAGGCGCTGCGGGCCTGCGCGCCCGGCCTCTCCCCCGCCGAGAACCGCGCCCGGGTCGCCGAGATCGCCGCGTCAGAAGGGCTGGGCGCGCAGTGGGGCTCCGGTTACCGGGTCGCCACGCTGGAGGCGCACCGGCTGATCGCGCTGGCGTACGAGAAGGGCGGGGCCGCGCTGCAGGACCGCGTGGCCGAGCGGCTGCTGCGCGCCCATTTCGTCGAGGTACGCGACATCAGCGACGTCGCCGTGCTGACCGAGATCGCCGCGGACGCGGGCCTGGCCGACGAGGCCGGCTACACCGGCACCGCCGCCCTTTCCGCGCTGTCCGGCGACTCCGCCCGCCCGCAGGCACCGGCCGGTGATCCCGCCGGCCGCCGGGCACCGTCCGAAGGCGGCGCCGGCCCGCAGGCGCTGCTCCCCGGCACCGCCGCCTGGCGGGCGCTGCCTGGGGCCGAGCTGACCCGGGAGCTGCTGCTCATCGGCAAGGCGAAGGGCGTGCGGACGTCGCCGACCATCGTCGCGAACGGGCTGGCGCTGGAGGGCGCGCAGTCGCCGGAGACGATCGCCGCGTTCCTCCGGGACGCCGCCGGGCACACCCCGCGCCGCCTGCCCGCCGAGGTCGAGCGGCTGCGGCACGTCGAGTCGCTGCTCGACCAGCGCGACCCGCTCGGGGCGCTGACGCTGCTGCGTCCCCTCATGGACGAGCATGGCGGTGACCGGGGCGTCCGGATGCTGGCGGCGCGGGCGTACTTCGCGTCGGCGCAGCTCAACCGGGCGCGCACGACACTGGAGTCGCTGGTCGAGGAGTCGCCCGACGACTCCTACGCCCGCCACCTCCTGGGCCGCACCCTGCAGCGCCAGGGCAGGCACGAGGAGGCCGCCTCCCACCTCACCCTGGCCGCCGCCATGACCCCGGACTACGCGGCCTGACCGCGGCCGCCATCTCTCATCCGGGTGCCGCGCCGTCGCCATGGGCGTACCGGGCCGCGCGGTCCGTCGTGCCTGCGGCTCCCGCTGAGGCCATGGCCGCGCTGAGCCGGTGCCCGCCTGCGGCCCGCTAGGGCGCAGGCGGCCTTCGAGGCGACGTGCAGGCCGGTCCAGGCGATTCCGGCGTCAGCGGCTCATGCGCCTCACCTTGCCGACCGGCCCGCACCCTGTGGCTCCCCCCGCGCGGGGATCCCGCTCCCCCGCCGGGTGGTCAGGGCTCCGGTGACAGCAGGACCTCGGCGCCGACGGGCGCGTACCCGGCGGCGATGAAGGCACGGACGCTCGCCGCGTTGCCCGGCGCGACCTGCGCCCACACCGGGGCGGGCGCCAGGTGCCTTGCGGCAGCGGCGAGCAGGCGGCCCAGCCCGCGGCCCCGATGAGCGGGCTCGACCTCGATCGCGACCTCCCACCGTCCGCCCACGCCCCGCCCGACCGTCAGCAGACCGGCCACGCCGCCTCCTGGCCCGTCGTCCTGGGCGGGTGCGACCCAAACGCGGACGTCGTCGCGGTAGCGGCGGGCCCGTGCCACCCTCGGGTGGCCGCTGTCGCGCAGCTCCTCCAGGGCGAGCGGCGCGGACCCGGGCAGCGGGCAGGCCACGGCGAGCAGGTCGAGGTTGCCGGCGGCCCGGCCGGTCAGCGCCGCCAGCTCCTGCAGGAACGGCGGCCCGAGCGGGGCGTCCAGGTCGCCGGGAGGCAGGCGTTCCCTGATCCAGGCGGGGTCGACGTCGGCGAAGACCACGGCGTGCGCGGTGAAGGAGAGCACGCCGAGGTCGCGCGGCGACGGCTGGGGCACGAGGGTGACGCCGCCGTCCGCAGGGGGAAAGCGGCCGTCCTGGGCATCGCGGAGCACCTCCGCCAAGTTGGTCATGAGCCGCCATGATGGCACGCCCCGCGCATTGCAGAGGCGGGTGGATGCTTTGCCGGGCGGCGGCCTCCTGTTAATCGAATAGCGGGGCGTGGCGAGCACCCCGCCACAAGATCGCTACGTATAGTGATGGCCGATGTCACTTCGTGATTACAGGGGGAGATCATGAGAAGTAGCCTCGTTGCCGCCGGCGGCGCGCTGCTCATCACGGCAGCCGTGTTCGGAACGGCCGGCACTGCGGCCGCCGACATCTGGTCCGACCACAAGTGGAACAAGCACCCGAGGGCGTGCGGGCTCGCTCTCAACGACGACAGCACCTACCACTGGATCACCAAGCACGGCGTCTTCGCCGGCACGCGCCACGCCAACGCCTGCAAGCAGCACGTGCACCACTTCGGCTGGGACGCGGACGACGACTCGCCGGCCTCCGGCCGCCGCGGCCCGGGGCCTCCCCGGGCCGCGGCGGCCGTTCCCACTCCCTCGGCCGTTCGCACTCCCCCGAGACGATCACCGGTAGCCTGCGATCATGCGACTTGGTGTGAACGTCCCCAACTTCGGCCCCGGCACCGACCCCGAGACGCTGCGGCGGTGGGCGCTCACCGTCGAGGGGCTCGGCTACGACCTGCTCATGGTCTCCGACCACGTGGTGATCACGCCTGACGTCGCCGAACAGTACCCGGCCCCCTTCTACGACCCGTTCACCACCCTGGCCTGGCTGGCGGGCACCACGACCCGCCTCACGCTCGGCACCACCGTGCTGATCGTCCCCTACCGCCACCCGCTGCTGACCGCCCGCATGGCGGCCAACCTCAACGACCTCAGCGGCGGCCGGTTCGTGCTGGGCGTGGGCGCCGGTTGGGCGCGGCAGGAGTTCGAGGCCCTCGGGGTGGCGCACGAGCGGCGCGGCCGGCTGACCGACGAGCACCTGGCGACGATCAAGGCCGCCTGGGCGAACGAGAGCGACTACCGTTCCGGCGGGGTGCCGATCTGGGTGGGCGGCGGCAGCGACGCGGCCCTGCGCCGTACGCTGCGCTTCGGCCAGGCGTGGCATCCGCTGAGGATGACGCTGCCGTGGCTGCGCGAGACGTGGGCGAAGCTGCGGGACATGGCCGCCGGGCAGGAGCGTCCCGCGCCCGCGCTGGCCCCGCGCATCCTGCTGCGCGTGACGGACCGGCCGGTGACGGGCGCCGAGCGGCGCCTGGGCGAAGGCACGATCGAGCAGGTCATGGACGACCTGGAGCGGCTGCGGGAGATGGGCGCGGAGACGGTGGTGTTCGACCCGTTCCATGAGGATCCGGCCGAGACCCTGCACCCCGAGGCCGCCTGGGAGATGCTGGCCGCCGTCGCCGCCGGGACGCGGAAGTAGGCACCGGTCGGCGGCGGGCGAGCGCCTGGGTGCGGCAGAAGCCGGGCGTGGTCGCGGGCGCCGTCCGGCGTCACTTGCCGCCGCTCCGCGCGGTCTCGGCCAGGGCCGTGAGCGCGGCGGTCAGGTGCGGGTCGGCCTTTCCCGCCTCCGCGAGCGCCGCCTGCAGGGCCTCCTCGTACGTACGGCGCGCCTCGGCGTAACGGGCACGGCCGGCGTCGGTGATGACGGCGTAGACGCCGCGCTTGTCGTCAGGGCACAGGTCGCGGTAGGCGAAGTCGGCCGCGTTCAGCCGGGCGACCAGGCGGGTCACCGAGCTCTGGTTGAGCCCGAGCTTGTCGGCGAGCTCCTGCATGCGCAGCTCGCTGGCGGGAGAGGCGGCGAGGTGGCCGAGCGCGCGGTACTCGGACAGGCCGACGCCGTGCTTGCGCTGGAGCGCGGCGGCGAGCCTGCTCTCGACTTGGGAGTGCAGCAGCAGGACGCGCTGCCAGGTGGCGGTGATGTCACCTGGAGCGTCAGTGGCGGGCGAGCCGGAAACCGGCCCGGGAACCGGCTCGGAAGCCGGCTCTGGATCGGGGGCGGCGGGTGCCGTACGGGTCATCGCTGAGCCTCTCTTCGTCCTGGAGATCGGCTTGACAGGAGGATACATGTACATACAACATAGCTCGTACTTATTTGCACGTACATACATATAGGAGGCACTAGTGGCGTGGATCTATCTGCTCATCGCGTCCGTCTTCGAGGTCGTCTTCGCGCTGGCCACCAACGCCACCGAGGGCTTCACGCGGCTGTGGCCGTCCGTGCTCACGGCCGTCGCCGCGGCCGGCGGCATCTTCTTCCTGAGCCTGGCGCTGAAGACCCTTGACGTCGGCGTCGGCTACACCGTCTGGACCGGCATCGGCTCGGTCGGCACCGTCGTCCTCGGCACCCTGATCTTCGGTGAGGAGATGAACGCCTGGAAGGCCCTCGCCTTCGTCCTGATCATCGGCGGCGTGCTCGGGCTCAAGATGGCCGACCGCCTGACGGGCGCCAAGCGGCAGCCCACGGAGCCGACCGCCGCCTGACACCCCTCGCAACCCAAGGAGCTTGATCATGGCCTGGATCTACCTGTCCATCGCGATCGTCTTCGAGATCGCCTTCGCCCTCGGCACCAACGCCACCAAGGGCTTCACCCGGCTCTGGCCGTCGGTCTTCACGCTGCTGGCCGCCGCCGGCGGCATCTTCACGCTCAGCCTGGCGCTCAAGACGCTGGACGTCGGCGTCGGCTACACCGTCTGGACCGGTATCGGTTCCATCGGCACGGTCGTGCTCGGCGCGCTCATCTACAAGGAGAAGATCACCCCGGTCAAGCTCGGCTCGTTCGTCGCCATCATCGGCGGCGTCGCCCTCCTCAAGATCACCTCTGGCGTCTGAGCGTGACGGCCGGTGACCGGGCCGCTGATATCTTATGCCGTAAGGAGTTGTCGGTTCCGGGGAGTTCGGCTTGGTCGTCTACGCCGGTCAGGGTGACGCGCGACGGTCGATGGCGCTGCTGTGGCGCAGCGGCGAGCCGAATGAGGCGCGGCCTGGGCCCAAACCGGGGCTGAGCGTCGACGCGATCGTGGACGCCGCGATCGAGGTGGCCGACTCCGAGGGCATGGCGGCGCTGTCCATGCGCAGGGTGGGCGAGCGGCTGGGCCGCACCGGCATGGCGCTCTACACGTACGTGCCGGGCAAGGGCGAGCTGATCGACCTCATGTACGACCGCGCCCTGGCCGAGCTGCCCGCCGAGTACGACCTGAGCGGCGGCTGGCGGTCGGCGCTGACGGCGTGGGCCGAGCAGACGCTCGCCTTCTACCTGCGCCACCCCTGGACGTTGCAGGTGTCGCAGGCGCGTCCCGTGCTGGGGCCCAACGAGTTCGCGATGCTGGAGAGCCTGGTCGCGATCCTGCGCGGCACCGGGCTCGGCCCGCGCCGGGTGCGCGGGATGGTGGCGCTGCTGTTCGACTTCGTCAGGGGCGCCGCCACGACGGTCGCCGAGTCGCGCCAGGCCCCTTCGGCGACCGGGGTGTCCGATGAGGAGTGGTGGCAGGCGCGCGCGTCGCTGCTCGACGAGGTCGCGCCGGGCTTCGCCGACCGGTTCCCGCTGGTCCGGTGGGTGGAGTCGGACGACTCCGAGCCCGGCGGCGACGAGCCGTACCTGGAGCATCGGGTGAGCGAGACGTTCTCGGTCGGGCTTGCCGTGCTGCTCGACGGCATCGAGGCGGCGGCCGCCCGAGCCGCCCAGAACGGGAACGGCGGCCAGGCCGCGCCACCTTCCACGTGACGCCTCCGGGGTTCAGGTGGACGCGCCCGCCAGGCGGGCGGTCAGCTCATCACCGTCGCGGACGAACCAGATGTGGCGGCCCCTGTTGCACTCCAGCACCCAGGCGCGCAGCGCCGAGCTCGCCGCCATGTGGCCGGAGACGTCGCCGACGATCGACAGGCCGACGCCGTAGTTGACGAACTTCTGCGCGATCTCGCCGGCCACGCCGGTGCTGAGCGTGAAGAAGCCGCCGGGCAGCCGGTCGGCGGGTACGGCCACCCACGCGGCGCCGCTCGACCACGCCTCGCCGATGAGGTCGATCACGTCGCGAGCCTCGTTCAACGGCGCGGCTTGGGGGTCGTACCAGTGGACGCCGGGCATCGGGTTCCCTCCTGGGGTGCTCATGGCCGTACGAGAGCGTCGACGATCCGCAGGACCTGGGCGGTCTCCTCCAGCCCGCCGAGCACGATGATCTTGAGCTGCGCGCGCTCCTCGTCGTAGGCGAACTCGACGCGCAGCCCGCTCCGCTCGGCCGACAGCGCGCCGAGGACCATCGTGCCGATCCGGTCCATGCCGGCCCGGTCGATGCCGTCCACCTGGACGACGCTGGTCGCCTCGGCGCGGCGCGGGCTCAGCGGCCGTTCGGCGGGCAGCCCGGCGAAGGCGGCCAGGTCGTCCTCGGCGATGCGGTACTGCTTGCCGACCCGCACGGCGGGCAGGCGGCACGCGCGTTCGACTATCCGCCACTCTCCGGTTGTCGCGGCCGGCCTGGGCGGCGAGCCGGTTCCGGCCGGCCTTGGAGACGAGGCGGACAGGTATGTTCCGCCATCCGCCGAAAGCGTCAGGCGGCGGGGACGGGCTCGCCGGGCACGGTGACCGGGACGCGGGCGGCGCGGGCGGCCCAGCGGCCGTCGTCGCCGCGCACGAGGCGTACCGGGTGGTCGAAGCAGGCGCTCACCAGCTCGCTGGTGAGGACGTCGCCGACCGGGCCGCTCGCCAGGCAGCGGCCGTCACGCAGCAGCATGGCGTGCGTGGTGGTGGCGGGCAGCTCCTCCAGGTGGTGGGTCACGAGGACGGTGGCCAGCGAGGGGTGCCGGGCGCGCAAGGCGTCGATGCCGGCCAGGAGCTGCTCGCGGGCGGCCAGGTCGAGCCCGGTGGCGGGCTCGTCGAGGAGCAGCAGGCGGGGCTGCGGCATGAGGGCGCGGGCGATCAGCGTACGGCCGCGCTCGCCCTGCGACAGGGTGGGCCACCGGTCGCCGGCCTTGGCGCTCATGCCGAGCATGGCGAGGAGCCGGTCGGCGCGTTCCGCCTCCTGCTCGGTTGGCTGCCAGCGGGGCACGAGCGCGGCGGTGTTGGTCAGCCCGGTCAGCACGACCTCGCGCACCCGCATGGGCCCGTCGGGGGTGTGGCGAGGGTTGACGTGACCGAGGTAGGAGCGCAGCTCACGGACGTCCACCCGGCCCAGCCTGCGGCCGAGCACCTCGACCACGCCCCGGCTCGGATGGTTGACCGCGCCCAGCAGGGCGAGGAGCGTGCTCTTGCCCGCGCCGTTCGCGCCGAGCAGCGCCCAGTGCTCGCCGGGGTGCACGGTGAGCGAGATGTCGCTCAGCAGGTGACGGCCGTCACGGATGAACGCGACCTCTCCGGCCCGCAGCACGGGCCCGCTGTCGGCGGGGCGGGAGACGACCGTCATCGTGCCACCTCACCGTCCGTGACCGCTTTCGCGCCGTCCGTCGTGGACGCTTGCGTCACCACGTCTCTCCCTTCATCGCTTCACATCCGGAGCCCAAGTTATCAGCGTGTCAGACATCTGATGTTTAGCCGGTGGCTCCGCAGGCGGCGCGTACGTCGGCGATGAGGGCGTTGGCGTCTTCGAGGGTGCGGCCGATCTCCTCGGGAGTGCCGCCCACGTTGGCCAGGAGCGCCTGGGCGCGCTCGGCGAAGCGTTCGGGAGCCGACGGCAGCCGGGCGGCGGAGGCGATCATGCCCTTCTCGTTGATCAGCCAGACGCCTTCGGCCGCGTGCAGCGCCTGGCAGGCCACGCCGATGGCGCGGAACAGGGTGGCCGCCGCGTACGAGGGGTCGTTGCCCAGCATGCCGTACGTGGCGATCGTCAGGGCGAAGTCGCACTCCCACAGTCCCTGGATGAGCGCGTCGCGCAGGGCGGGCGGGTAGTGGACGGCCTCGGCGCGCAGCGCGGTCAGCTCTCCCCCGGGATCGGCGAGCACCCGGCACAGGGCCACCTCACCCGCGTACGCGTGCGAGTAGAAGCCGAGCGGATGACCCACCTGGAAGCCGACCTCGTAGCGGCCGGCCCGGCAGTCGCGCCAGATCCGCTGTACCCGGTCGAGGTCGCGGTAGATCCAGTCCACGTGCCAGCCGTCCACGACGAGCCAGCCGCCGCCGTTCACCCACGGCCCCCAGCCGCCCGGCTCGGTCACGTCGGTGTCGGCGCCGGTGATCTCGCGTGCGAGCGCGCGCAGCTCGTCGACGGCGAGCCGGCCCCGGTAGTAGAGGCCGAGGTCGATGTCGGAGTCGGGGCGGTGGGTGCCGCGGGCGCGGCTGCCGCCCAGCGCCACCGCCACCACTCCGGGCACCTCCAGCAGCCGCCGCGCGATCCCGTCCAGGTCGGGGCCGTCCAGGTCGGGGCCGTCCAGGTCACGGCCGTTCAGGTCGGGCCTGTCATGGTCTGTGTGCTGCATTCCGCCGAGCATAGTCAGCACGTCAGGACATCTCCCGGCGGTCATGCGCGCGCCACCGGAAATCGGCGCGGGACGCCGTACCGCCCCTACGATGGCCAGGTGGAAGGCGGGACGTGCGAGGTGAGGGCGTGAGCGAGGTCGAGGCGCTGCTGCGCGAGCTGGCCCCGCAGGTCCTGGGCACGCTCGTGCGCCGCTACGAGCAGTTCGACACCTGCGAGGACGCGGTGCAGGAGGCCCTGCTCGACGCCTCCGTGCAGTGGCCGGAGCAGGGGGTGCCGGACAACCCGCGGGCCTGGCTGACGACCGTGGCATCGAGGCGGGTCATCGACCACATCCGCAGCGAGAACGCGCGCCGCCGCAGGGAGGAGAGCGTGGCGGTCGGCGTCCCCGCCGATGCCCACGTGGCCGCGCCGCCGGGCGAGGAGCGGCCGGGCGACTCCGACGACACGCTGACCCTGCTGTTCCTGTGCTGCCATCCGTCGCTGTCGGCGCCGTCGCAGCTCGCGCTGACGTTGCGGGCGGTGGGCGGCCTGACGACGGCGCAGATCGCAAGCGCGTTCCTGGTGCCGGAGGCGACGATGGCGCAGCGCATCAGCCGGGCCAAGCAGCGCATCAAGGCGAGCGGCCTGGAGTTCGCGATGCCGCCGGAGAGCGAGCGGGCCGAGCGGCTGCGGGTCGTGCTCCACGTCCTCTACCTGATCTTCAACGAGGGCTACACCGCGACCTCGGGCCCCGAGCTGCTCAGGACCGATCTGACGGCCGAGGCGATCCGGCTGGCCAGGGCGGTGCACCGGCTGCTGCCCGGCGACGGCGAGGTGGCCGGGCTGCTTGCGCTGATGCTGCTCACCGAGGCCCGCAGGCCGGCCCGCACCGACGGTGACGGGCGGCTGATCCCGCTGGCCGAGCAGGACCGCGGCCTGTGGGATCGCGCGCTCATCCAGGAGGGCGTGGAGCTGGTGAGCAAGGCGCTGGCGACGTCGCCGGTGGGGCCGTACCAGTTGCAGGCGGCCATCGCGGCGGTGCACGACGAGGCGGCGACGGCGGATGAGACCGACTGGCCGCAGATCCTGGCCCTGTACGAGATGCTGCTCGGCATCGAGGACAACCCGGTGGTCCGGCTCAACCACGCGGTGGCCGTGGCCATGGTGCGCGGGCCGCGCGCCGGGCTCGCGCTGCTCGACGAGCTGGCCGCCGACGGGCGCATGGCGCGGCACCACCGGCGGGTGGCCGTCCGGGCGCACCTGCTGGAGCTGGCGGGCGACACGGCGGAGGCGGTGGCGGCGTACCGCGAGGCGGCGCGGCTGACCACGAGCCTGCCCGAGCAGCGTTACCTGGAGGAACGGGCGGCGGCGCTGGAGTGAGGCGTGCGGTGCGGCGGGCAGGGGTGACGGCGTGAAGGTGGTCGCGCTGTCCGACACGCATGCGCCCAGGCGCTGGCGCTCGTGCCCGCCGCGCGTGGCCGAGCACCTGCGCGGCGCGGACGTCATCCTGCACGCGGGCGACGTGTGCGTGCCGTCGGTGCTGGAGGAGCTGGCGGCGTACGCGCCGGTGCACGTCGTCAAGGGCAACAACGACGGCCCCGACGTGGACGCGCCCGAGACGCTGGAGCTGACGCTGGACGGGCTGCGGGTCGGCATGATCCACGACAGCGGCCCGGCCAAGGGCAGGACGGCGAGGATGCGGCGCCGCTTCCCGGACGCCGGCCTGGTCGTCTTCGGTCACTCGCACATCCCGCTGGACGAGTCGGGCGACGGCCTGCGGATCTTCAATCCCGGCTCCCCCACCGACCGCCGCCGCCAGCCGCACGGCACGCTGGGGCTGCTCACGATCGAGGACGGCGCGCTGGTGCGCGCGGAGATCGTCCCGGTGACCTGAGAACGGCGGTCATCGTCCCGGTGACGTGAGAACCGCGGTCAGGAGACGACGTCGTCGCGGGCCTTGTCCAGCTCGGCCACCAGCTCTTCCATCACCTTGGCGTAGCCGAGGTGGCTGTAGCGCTCGGCCGCGTGCCACGGGTAGACCTGGCCGGCCTTGACGGCGGGCAGGTCGGCCCAGGTCGGCTTCTTGGCCATCTCCTCGGCCTTCATCGACTGGGCGCGGGCGTCGACGAGGATCACGTCGGCTTTGTACTTGTCGGCGTTCTCCCAGCTCAGCACCTCCCAGAAGCCGCCTTCGCTCTCGGTCGGCCGCTCGGGGGAGACGATGTTCAGGCCGAGCTCGCTCCAGTAGGCGATGTCGGGGTGGTCCGGCTTGTACGCGACGTACAGCGCGTCCGGGGTCGCGGTGACCACCATCACCGTGAGGCCGGGCCGCTTGGCCGCGAGCTCCTTCAGCGCGGCGCTCGCCGCGTCGAACCGCTTCCTGGCCTCGGCCACGGCGGGGGCGTCAGGGTCCGCGCCGAGCGCGGCGGCGAGCTCGCCGTACCGCTCGATGATGCCGGGCAGCGGCTTGCCGCTGAGCTGCACGCCGACCGTGGGCGCGATCTGGTCGATGGCGTCGAGTGACTCCTCGGGCACGTACCAGAGGGTGTTCTTCTGGTACATCCCGGCCACCAGGAGGTCGGGCTGGAGCGAGGCGTACTTCTCGACGTTGAACTCGCCCCACACGTTGCCGATCGACTCGACGGTGTCGATGTCGACCTCGCCCACCTCGGGGTCGCGGCCGCCGTTCTTCAGCTTGTGCGGGCCGAAGACGCCGACCGGCCGCACGCCGAAGTCCCACAGCGCCGCCGCGGCGCCCGACTGGGCCACGATGCGCTCGGGCCGCTCAGGCAGGGTGATGGTCTTGCCGCGGTCGTCGGTCCAGGTCCATTCGCCCTGCGTCCGGCCGCCGGACGCGGAGGGGGTGGCCGGGGACCCGGTGGAGGGCCCGGCGGAGGATACGGCGGAGGTCCCCGCGCAGGCGCTGGCGCCGAGGAGTGCGGCTATGCCGAGGGCGGCGAGGGTGCGGCGCGGGGCAGCGGACATGGATGCTCCTCATTGCGCGGGCTTTGCCCTGAAGGACTGGATATTAGCTTAGCCTTACCTAACCATATGATCCTCATGGCGTACGCCCCAGCCCCGCGTTTACGCCCGCCGGCGTAGCCGGGGCGGCGACGGGCGACCGATTCGCGGGCGGCCGAAACGGCGGATTCTGAAGCTCACAAGGGACCCGAAAGGCGCGGTCCCGGGAGCGCGAGCCGAGAAGGGGCCGACAGATGAGCCAGCCGCACCGCATTCAGGACATCCGGGACGACATCAGCATTCCGGGCTTCACCGGCCCCGTGCACCGGCCGGGCGAGCCGGGCTACGACGAGCAGCGCCGCGCGGTGAACCCGGCGCTCGACGCCCGCCCGGCCGTGGTGGCCGAGGCGTACGGGGCCGGCGACCTGCGGGCGGCGCTGCTGGCGGCGCGGGCCCACGGCCTGCTGTTCGCGGTGCAGGCGACCGGTCACGGCACGCACGTCGCCTGCGACGGCGGCGTGCTGGTCAAGACCGCGCCCATGGCGTCGGTACTGGTGGACCCGGTGCGCGAGGTCGCGCGGGTGGGGCCTGGGGCGCGGTGGGGCGAGGTGCTGGCGGCGGCCGCGCCGTTCGGGCTGGCGCCGCTGTCGGGCTCCGCGCCGTCGGTCGGGGTCACCGGCTACACGCTGGGCGGCGGGCTCGGCTGGCTGGGCCGCGCGTACGGGTTCGCTGCCGACAGCGTGCTGCGGGCCGAGGTGCTGCTGGCCGACGGGCGGCACGTGACGGCGAGCGCGGACGGCCACCCTGAGCTGTTCTGGGCGCTGCGGGGCGGCGGTGGCGGGTTCGGCGTGGTGACCGCGCTGGAGTTCCGGCTGTATCCGGTGGCGGAGGTGTGCTCGGGGTTCGCGTACTTCCCGATCGAGGCGGCGGCGGACACGCTGGCGGCCTACCGGCGCTGGATCGAGGACGCGCCCGACGAGATCAGCACGGCGGTGGTGCTGCGGCGCATGCCGGACGACGACGGCACGCCCGCGGCGGTGCGCGGGCGGCACGTGGTGATGATCAAGGTGCTGTACGCGGGCCCGTCCGCCGAGGCCCGGCGCCTGCTCGCGCCGCTGTGGCGGGCCGCGGGCGAGCCGCTGCTCGACGAGATCCGCCCGACCACGTTCGCCAAGAGCTCGATGGGCGGGACGCCGGTGCGGCATCTCGACCTGTTCGACGCCGTCGGCGACGAGGTGATCGGCGTACTGCTGCGGACGTCGGAGCAGGCGGGAACGGTGGAGGTGCGCCATTGGGGCGGCGCGCTGGGCAGGACGGGTCCGGACACCGGGCCGGTCGGGCGGCGCTCGACGCGGCTGTCGGTGATCGTCGACACGGTGGTGCCGGGACTGGCCGATGAGCTGCGGCCGCACGCCAGCGGCGGCGGATTCCTGAACTTCATGGCCGACCCGTCGCGGACGGCGGCCGCGTACGAGAAGGACGATTACGCGCGGCTGCGCGAGATCAAGCGGGCCTACGACCCTGACGGCGTCTTCCACGTCGGGCACGTGACCCTGTGAAGAATGTGAACAGCCCTGAAGACGCTCCGGTGTGACACGGCCGACCTGCTACGGCAGCCGTGTCACGTCGGGACGTCACCCCGGCAGGGCGGCCGGGGATCGGCCTGGTTACGGCCTGTTGCCGCGGTGCGTGATGTGCTCCGCGCTGCCGACGTGATTGCGCTGCTTGCGCATGCCGGCGAGGCCGATCAGACCCAGGAGGCCCAGCAGGCCCCACAGGCCGGCGTTGCCGCCTCCTTCGTCCCTGTTCTCCTGCGGTGCCGGTGTCACCTGGCTCTGCGCGACCGGCCCGGCCGGTACCTCGGCCAGTGCTGCGGATGCCGGTGCCAGCGTGAGAAAGAACGCCAGGCCCAGCCCAGTGAGGGTCTTGCGCATTGGGTTCCCCCGATCCGGCGGTCTCGCGACCGCGGAGACCGCCTATCACGCCTTCACGATGAAGGCTTCCGATAGCGGGGCGATCTCCTCATCCCCTGCTACCTACGCCCCTACCATCGACGCCGCGGCATCAAACGCCTTCTCATCGGGCCGGAAGGGCGCTGACGTGCGCGGATTCCCCGCCGTACGCGAGGTTTCCGCATTCTCGGCGCACGCCCAAATGACCCTCACGAGCCATCAATTATCACTATCCGCATATTTCAGATAAGCCGAAAGTAGCCGGAAAAACTGGTTGCCGGACGTTCCTAGATCAGTACACTCTTCCACCGGCATCATCACGCGACGAGAGAAGGGAGACCGGCCATGCGCCACCGCATCGCCGTCGTCATCCCCTCGTCGCGTCATGAGGTGATCCAGGTGTCTTCGTCGCCCCGGCGCCCGCTGCGCGGCCGGCGCCGGCTGCTGCCCTGACGAAGACCCCCTTCGCGGGGCCCAATCGCGCAGTCCTGTTCGGAAACGTCACCGAAAGGCTATGGGACCTTGCGTGCTCACCTTTCCTCCGCTCTTGCCACCGTCCGCAACCTCGGCATCCTCGCGCACGTCGACGCCGGTAAGACCACCGTCACCGAGCGCATGCTGTACATCACCGGCGCCACGTACAAGCGCGGTGAGGTGCACGACGGCACCACCGTCACCGACTTCGACCCGCAGGAGCGCGACCGCGGCATCACGATCTTCGCGGCGGCGGTGAGCTGCACCTGGGACGGCCACCGGATCAACCTCATCGACACGCCCGGCCACGTCGACTTCTCCGACGAGGTGGAACGTTCCCTGCGGGTGCTCGACGGCGCGATCGCCGTTTTCGACGGCGTGGCCGGGGTCGAGCCGCAGAGCGAGTCGGTGTGGCGGCGGGCCGATCGGTACGGCGTGCCGCGCATCGCGTTCATCAACAAGCTGGACCGGCCGGGCGCCGACCTGGACGCCGCCGTGGAGTCCATCCGCGAGCGGCTGCACCCGGCGCCGCTGGTCGTGCAGCTCCCGATCGGCCGTGAGGACGGCTTCACCGGCGTGGTGGATCTCATCGCCATGCGAGCGCTGGTGTGGTCGGGTGACGCCTACGAGACCGGGCCGGTGCCCGGCGACCTGGTGGAGGAGGCGACGCGGCGGCGCCGGCTGCTGGAGGAGGCGGTGGCCGAGCTGCATGCGGGCGCGCTGGAGGAGTTCTGCGCCCAGCCGTCCCTGTCCCAGGAGACGCTGACGGCCGCGCTGCGCGACCTGACCCGTACGGGCGCGGGCGTGGTGGTGCTGTGCGGCTCGGCGTACCGGAACCGGGGCATCGAGCCGCTGCTCGACGCGGTGGTCCGCTACCTGCCGTCGCCGCTGGACGTGCCCGCCGTGCGCGGCCAGGAGGGCGAGGAGCGGCCGGCCGACCCGGAGGCGCCGCTGGCGGCGCTGGTGTTCAAGGTGACCTCGGCGGCGTCGGGGCGGCTGACGTACCTGCGCGTCTACTCGGGCACGCTGCGCAAGGGCGACACGGTGCTGGACGCCGGGACCGGCAAGACCGAGCGCGTCGGCCGGATCCTGCGCGTGCAGGCCGACCGGCACGCCGACACGGACGTGGCGGTGGCCGGCGACATCGTCGCGGTCGTCGGGCCGAAGGCGGCCCGCGCCGGTACGACGCTGTGCGCGCAGGACGCCCCGCTGCTGCTGGAGCCGCCGGCCGCGACCGAGCCGGTGGTGTCGGTGGCGGTCGAGCCGCGCAAGAGCGTCGACAGCGACCGGCTGGCGGCGGCGCTGGCCAGGCTCGCCGAGGAGGACCCGTCGCTGTCGGTACGCACCGACCCCGAGACCGGCCAGACCGTGCTGTCCGGGATGGGCGAGCTGCACCTGGAGGTGGCGGCCGAGAAGCTGCGCCGCGACCACCGGCTGGAGGTCGCGGTCGGCCGGCCGAAGGTCGCCTACCGCGAGGCCGTCGTGCGCGGCGTGTCGGGGGTGCTCTACCGGCACGTCAAGCAGGACGGCGGCGCCGGGCAGTTCGCCCACGTCGTGCTGGACGTGGAGCCGCTGGATGAGGGCTTCGCGTTCGCGTCGACCGTGACCGGCGGGCGGGTGCCGCGCGAGTACGTGCGCGCGGTCGAGCTCGGCTGCCGGGACGCGCTGGAAAGCGGCCCGCTCGGCGGGCATCCGGTGACCGGGCTGCGGGTGACGCTGACCGACGGCGCCACGCACGTGAAGGACTCATCGGAGATGGCCTTCCGCGCGGCGGGCCGGCTCGGTCTGCGCGAGGCGCTGCGGGCCTGCGAGATGGTGCTGCTCGAGCCGGTGGTGGAGGTGACGGTGACGGTGCCCGACGCGATGGCGGGCGCGGTGCTCGGCGACCTCGCCGCCCGGCGCGGGCGCGTGTCCGGCTCGCAGGCGCGGGCCGGCAGTGTGGTGATCACGGCGGTGGTGCCGCTGGCCGAGGTGTTCGGGTACGCGTCCCGGCTGCGCAGCCGTACGCAGGGGCGGGGCACGTTCACCACCCGGCCCGCCGGTTACGCCCCGGCCGGCTGACCGCTCCCCCGCCCCCGGGCTTTCCGCTGCCGGGGGCGGGGATCCGCTCATGCGGTCGCGAACGAGATCCACGTGTCCGGCGGGACATCGGGCTTGCCGGGCACGGGGCGGTGCTCCTCGGTCCAGGCGTCGCCCGCCAGCTCGGTGGCGACGCGCCGCCAGAACGCGACCGCGCCGGCGTTGGCGTCCTGGAAGGCGATCTCCCACCGGCCCGGGTGCCGGGCGATGACCTCCTTGACGGCCCGCAGGCCGAGGCCGGAGCGGCGGGCGCCGCGCACCACGAAGAAGCTGTTGAGCACGCGGACCGGCCCGTCGAGGCCGCGCACGAACGCGAACCCGGCGGGCCGGTCGCCGCTGCTCAGCAGGTACGCCGCCCAGCCGGGGCCGGTGAAGGCGGATTCGAGCCGCTCGCTGCGGAAGGTGGCGTCGGGAAGGGGCAGCCCGCCCTGGAACTCGGACATGTCGTGGCGGAACATCAGCCACAGGCGTTCCACGACCGCCCGGTCGGAGGGAATGACGGGACGTACGGTGAAAAGGGTCATGAACGCAGTTTCCGGCCGGAACCTAAGGTGATTTCCGGCCGGAAGGGATGGAGTACCGGAATACTAGCAGATCATGGACTTGTGACCGCTGCGGAGTGGATCGATGACGCCCAGTACCGGGCCCGCGCCACCTGCGGGAACAGGCCCTTGGGGGGTTGCGGAACATCGGCTCGGTGCCGAACATGACGACCGCCGCGCCGCCCTCGTCCCTGCCGCTGATCACCGCCGCCTGACCCCTGGCCTGCTCGGGGAGGCCGGCCGCGATCTCGTTGCGCTCGAGGCCGTTGCCGGAGTCGCGGACGGCGGGCTGCGCGGGCTCGGCGGGTGAGACCTGCTGGGGTGCGGTGAACAGGGGGTCGCGACCGCGGTGCCGAGCAGGGCGGCCGGTGAGCGCACGGAGAACCTCCGGGGTTCCGGCTCGACGGTGTTGCGGGGGGCGGAGGGGTGCTGGCAAGGGTTGTCGCGGATGTCGATACGGCCGGGCGGCCGGGTGCGAGGTCCCGGCCGCCCGGTGGTCATTCCCGGTGTTACGGCTCGCGGTAGTCGGCGGCGATGCCGATGAGCGAGATCAGACCGGCGGCGAACTCCATCGCCTCGGCGTGGCCCTCCTCGAACGGCGGCTGGAAGCCCACGCCCTGCCAGCTGCGCGTCTCGGCGTTCCACAGGTCGGCGCCGACCTCGAAGTCCCAGCCGTAGATGCCGTGGTCGTACCAGAGCTCATCGGCCGAGTTGCCGGCCGCCGAGTACAGCACGTCCGTCACCGGCCCGGTCTGCTGCGGCCAGATCACGGTGCCGCGCTCGGCGGCGATGGCCTTGAGTATCGTCTCGGACGAGCGTTCGAAGAACTTCTCCTCCTTCGGCGTCGGCCTGGGCAGGGTGAGGCGGCCGTCCGCCTTGTACGCGCCGGGCGGCCACATGAAGTAGCCGCCGTAGCTGTGCACGTTCATGGCGAACTTGATGTTGCGGAACCGCTCGGCCAGCCAGATGACGTTGCGGCTCTCCGGCTCGGAGTGCTCGGCCGGGCCCGCGTACGTGCCGCTCTGGCAGTTGCCCGAGGCCCCGAAGTAGCCGTCGTGATGGGAGCCGACGGCGTAGTTGCGGTTGACGTCCACGCCCCACTGGTTGCGCAGCGCCGGATCGGACTGCTCGGGCGGGCAGTGGTTCGTCATGTTCTTCCGCTGGGAGTTGAAGTCGTAGAAGCTGTAGTTCGCGCCGTCGGGGTTGACGGTCGGCACGATGAAGATGTCCGTACGCTCCAGCAGCCGCCGGGTCGCCTTGTCCCCGGCGTAGTTGCGCAGCAGCCGCTCCGCCGCCTCGATCGTGACCAGCGGCGTCACCCACTCGCGCGCGTGCTCCTGCGCGTAGGCGAGCACGCCGGTGCGCGAGCCGTCGCGGCGGGTGCCGATGCGCAGCGCCAGCACCTCGGCGGGCTTCCTGGAGACGTCGGCGGGGGCGCTGAGGAAGTCGTCGAGCTGGACGGGCGGCGTGGGCGCCATGACGCCGGCCCCCGGGTCCGTACGGTAGCGCGACGCCTTCAGCGGCAGGCCCGGCGTCGCGTTGATCGCGGCGACCACCTCGGCCGCCGTGCTGACCGGCTCGCCCGCGTCGTTCGTGGCCAGGCTGACCGTGACGAGCTTGCCGTCGAGCGACACCCGCAGCGGGCTGCCCGGCGTGCCCGGGGCGACCAGCTCGACGGACAGGTCGTTGCCGCCCTCGGAGCCGTAGGCGTTCGAGGTGATCACGATGGCCTTGTCCGGGACGGTGCCGATGAGCGCCTGGGCGTGGCGGCGGTAGCCGTTCGTCCGGTACGGCAGCGTGATGATGTCGGTGAGCTCGGGGAACTGCCGGTGCAGCGTCTTGATGCGCTCGTTGAGCTGGGCCGGCGGCATGTACTGGGTGATGAAGTCCTTCTGGTAGCCGCGGCCGTGCTTGCCGGGCCGCTCGCCGTCCGGCCACTCGCGCACGCGCGCGTCGGCCCTGCCGCCGCCGGTCGAGGTGACGGTGATCTTCTGCGGCTGCTGGTCGGCCGGGACCGGGGTGCTGAACTGGTGGCCCAGGTACGCGCCCGCGTCCACGTACGCGACCATCTCGGCCCTGCCCGCCGTGCCGCGCTTGCCCCGCCACTCGACGGTGAGCGTGGCGGCCTGTGCGGCGCTGCTCGACGCCTCCACGGAGAGGAAGTAGCCGTCGCGCGACTTGTACCAGACCGCCCGCTCGATCACGACCTGGTCGCGGCCTGGCGCCGGCCGGGAGTCCTTGTGCGTCCTGGCCGGGCTCGCCTCGCCGGCGGGGGCCGCGCCGAGCGTGCGGAACTCGGCAAGCTGGGTCGGGGTGACGACGGCGTCCACCTGGACGCTGCCGTCGGGTTGGGGACGTACGCGTTCGGTGAGGTCGGCGCCGGACGCCACCAGCCGCTCCATGACCGCCCGGTCCGGCACGGACAGCGTGACCAGCGAGACCGCCTCGGGATCTGCCAGGCCCGGCGACCGCGGGAACGGACGGCGCCGCCCCGGATAACGCCGTGGCGGCGATCAACAGGGCGACTGCGGACGCCCGTAAACCACGCATCTGGACCCTCCTGGATCTTGCCGTATGGGGCTCATTGAAAGCTGACAAATCACAACAAGCAAGACCCAGGAGGGCGCGGAAGCCGATCACTCCTGCCGATGACGCAGGTGAGCGGCACGGCGGCTCACCTGCGTGAGGGCCTCAGGGCGGTGGCTCGGGCCCGCGTCCGCCCTGCCGGACACGCGGCCACCCGAACCGTCCGGAGCGGTGGTCAGCCGTTCTGGCGGGCGAGCTGGGCCACGCCGGAGCGCGGCGACGACAGCACCGGCACGCCGGCGTCACCCGCCTGCTCCACGATGCGGGCCATCGACGCCTGCGCCAGCACCACCACGTCCACCTGCCCGGCGAGCTTCGCGAAGCCCTCGAGGACCAGCGCGTCATGACGGGCCGCGTCGCCGCCGCGCAGCGCCTCGAACGCGCCCTCGCACAGGTGCGGCACCACCTCGCGCGCAACCTCGCGGCGGGCCGCCGCCCGCTCGACCGCCCGCGTGGTGGGGCCGAGCGTGGAGGCCAGCGTGGCCAGCACGCCGATCCTGGCGCCCGCCCGTACCGCCTCGTCCGCCATCGGCTCGTCGATGCGCAGCACGGGCAGCTCCGCGTACGGGCGGGCCCGCTCGGCCGCCTCCCCGATCGACGAGCACGTCACCAGCAGCACGCCCGCGCCCGACTCCTTGGCGTAGGTGGCGTAGGCGATGAGGCGGCGCAGCACGTGGGGCGGCGGGTCGCCGGCGGCGATGGTGTCCTGGAGCAGGCTCTCGTCCACGAAGTTCAGCACCCGGGCACCGGGACGTACCTCCTTGGCCAGGGTGGTGAGCGAGGTGGCGAGCGCGGGCACGGTGTGCAGCATCGCGACGGTGTCCTGAGCGCCTGCCCGGCGAGACGTCCCGGTCGCGGCGTTCTGACCGCAACCCCTGTCCAGCGTCCCGGTGTCGTGCGCGCCTTCCCGGCGCGGCGTGCCGGTCATCGGGCGGTCCAGGGGCGGGCGTGCTCGTCCACGATCGCGGCCAGCCGCTGCAGCCTCGGCACCGACGTGGTGCGCAGGTCGGCGGCGAGGTCCGCCGAGCCGACCAGGTCGCTCCAGACGGCCCGCCCGGCGAGCATGCCGGACGCGCCCGCGCGGCACGCGGCGCGGACCGCCGCCGGGAAGTCGTCCCGCTCCACGCCCTGCGACAGCACCACCCAGGGCACGGGGATCACCGCGTCCAGCGCGGCGCACTCCTCGACCAGCCGTTCCTCGGGCGCGGCGCCGCCGAGCGGAACCTGCGCCTTGTACAGGTCGGGACGGAGCCCGGCCAGCTCCCGGGCCGCCTCCCTGATCGCGGCCGGCCCGTCGAACTCCGCCTCCTTGCCGCGGGCGGGCTTGGCCACCCCTTCCAGCACCGACAGCAGCCCGGCCGCGGCGCACCGCCGGACGAACTCGGCCGCCGTCTCCAGCCGCCGCTCCCGTTCGTCGTCGTCCCGCCAGATGAGCAGCAGTTTGGCCGCCACCGCCCCCAGCTTGCGCGCCGCCTCCATGTCCACGCGGTCGTCGATGCCGGTGTCCTCGACGGGCCCGTCGGGGTCCTGCTGAAGGCTGTCCACGGCCACGATCAGCCCGCCGGACACCGTGCCGGCTTCGGCCACCTGCTCGAACCCATAGTCCTGGTCGATGAGGAAGCCCGAGGCGTACGGGCCGAGCTCGCGCGCCACCGTCAGCTTGAACTCCCGCAGCTCGTCGTCACCGGCGCGCCGCCCCGTCGCGGCGGTGAACATCTGCCTGAGGCTCTCGCGCTGGTCCATGGCGACCATGGCGAACCCGCCCGATGGGCGGGCGAGCAGGTCGAGGGTGGGCTGGTCGGCGGTGGTCATGCGTGCTCCCGTTCGGGTGATGGGTAGGTCTTCCGGCTGGTACGGGCGGTTCGCGCCGCGGGCTCGGCCGGGCAGGTCGCGTCCTGGGCTCTGGCCATGAAGGTCATGTCGCGGCCTCGGGCAGGAAGGTCTGAGTCCTGGGTCATGGCGCGGCCCTGGACAGGAAGGTCTCGTACTGCGGGCGGTAGGCGGCGCGCAGGCCGGGCTCGTCGGGGTGGCGTTCGCGGGGCAGGACCGGTACGTCGGCGAGCGAGCCGCCCGCCCGGCCCGCGATGAGGGCGGCGCCCGCGCAGACCGCGTCGCGGCAGCGGACGATCTCGACCGGCACCGGCGAGACCGCGGCCTTCACCCGCATCCACGCCGGGATCCTGACCTGCCCGCCGAAGACGGCCAGCCGTTCGGGGACGGCTCCCGCCACGGCGGCCAGCTCGTCGAGCATCCAGCGCGCGTGCAGGCAGGTGCCCTCGACGGCGGCGGCCAGCAGCTCGCCCGGCCCGTGCGCGGCATCGAGCCCCGCCAGCACCGCCCGCCGACCCCGGTCGGGCGCCGGCGCCACTCTCCCCCTCAGGTACGGCTCCACGACGATGCCGGTCGGCAGCCGCACGCCGTCGAGCAGGACGGGCAGGTCGTCATACCCCTTGCCGCCGAGCAGGCGCAGCGCCCAGTCGAGCATGGCCCCGCTGGTCGGCAGGCCGCCGACGAGCACCGTACGCTCGCCGTCCAGCGCCGGGTCCGCCGTGACGCCCAGCGCGATCCCGGTACGCGGGTCGGGTGCGCGTTCCGCCGGCACCATGAGTGCTTCGGCGGTGCCGAGCGAGTCGGCCACGTCGCCCGGCCGCCGTACCCCGGCGGCCCACGCCCCCACCGCGTGGTCGTGGCCGGCGATCACCACCGGCGCTCCGCGCCGTACGCCGGGCACGTCCACGACCAGCCCGCCGACGGGCTCGGCCGCGCCGATCACCGGCGGCAGCCGGTCGCCGTCCAGCCCTGCCTCGGCGATCAGGTCCGCGTCGTAGCGGCCGGTCCGTACGTCGTAGGCGAGGGTGCGCGCGGCCAGCGTCGCGTTCGTGCGCAGCACTCCGGTCAGCGCGTACGCCACCGCCTCCGGCGCGCCCGCCCACCAGCGCATCGCCTTCAGCACCCCGGGCTCGTGGCGGCGCAGCCACAGCCACTTCGCCAGCGGTGCCTTGGCATCCGCCCAGCGGCCGGCGGCGGCGTAGAGCGTGGCGTCGTCCAGGCCCAGCTCGGCGATCTCCGCCGCGCCGCGCGGGTCGTTCCACCAGATCAGCGGGGTGAGCGGCCGTCCCTCCGCGTCGAGCGGTACGCCGGTCTCGGCCATGCCGGCGATCCCGATCGCCTCCGGCCCGCGTCCCGCCCGCTCCGCGCACTCCCCGAGCGCGTCCGTCACGACCTTGACGAGGGCGGGAAGGTCGGACGGCGTCTTCCGCCGGACGCAGGCCACCTCGCCGCCCCGGCCGTCGAAGAAGCCCACCTTGACGTGGGTGGTGCCCACATCGATCCCGGCCAGCAGCCCGTTCGGCGTCATGTTGTCACTATAAATCCATAAGTTGGCGGAAAAGTGCCAACTTATGGTGCATCATGGCCACATGCCCGCCACCCGCCCCGGCGACCAGAATGCCCCCGACACCGCATCCGCCCCCCAGGTCGTCCCCACCACCGCATCCGCCCCCCAGGGCGTCCCGACCTCCGTTTCCGGCATGCCCGCGGACCGGCAGCCCGACCCTGGCCTGCGTTACGGGTCCGCGCCCGGGAGACGGGCCGCGATCCTGCGCCGCGTCTCGCGCGACGGCTACGTCTCGGCCGCCGACCTGGTGGACGAGCTGGGCGTCTCCCCCAACACCATCCGCCGCGACCTGCAACGCCTCGCGAGCGACGGCCTGATCAGAGCCGTGCGCGGCGGCGCCACTCCGGCGGACGCCACGGCTCTGCCGTTCTCCGACCGCTCGATCCAGGCCGCCGACGCCAAGCGCGCGATCGCCGCCGCAGCCGTACGCCACATCGAGCCCGGCACGACGGTGGCGCTCGACTCGGGCACGACCACGCTGGAGATCGCCAAACTGCTCCCCGCCGACGCCGACCTCACCGTCGTCACCCACTCGCTGCCGGCCATCGCCGCCCTCGCACCCCGGCCGGACATCACCCTGATCGGCATCGGCGGCCAGTACAGCCGCGACACCCGCTCCTTCGGCGGCCCGGAGACCCTCGCGGCGCTGGAACACCTGGGCGTCCGCACGCTGTTCCTGGCCGCCACCGCCCTCGACGAGGCCGGCGTGTACGGCGCCACCCCTTACGAGGCCGAGACCAAACGCCGCCTGATCTCCATCGCCCGCGACACCATCGTGGTGAGCGACGCCCGCAAGTTCGAGCTGAGCGCCCCGATCAGGGTCTGCACCTGGTCCGCCGTCACGCGCCTCATCACCGACGCCCTCCCCGAAGGCTTCACCCTCCCCGTTCGCACGACCCTCGCCCCCTGACCCGCTTCCACCTGCCGCTCCCTGACCCGCTTCCACCTGCGCGGGGCGACGGGCGACCGGCCACGCCCGGACCAGGTGGCCGGCTTCCCGCTTCCTCCTGCACGGGGGCCGATGACCGTAGCGGCGCACGCGTGGGTGTGGAGCGGCCGGAGGCGCGGCGGCCCCGCCGACCAAGCGGCGACCGCCCGGGGCGAAGAGTCCCGGGGCCACCTGCGGAAGTAACAACCCTACGACGGCGCGGGGAGAGCAGCAGTGACCCCAGGCGCAGCCACCGAGCACCCCCGCCAAGCACTGCGACCACGCGGGGCACCTCCCCTGTGCAGCGCCCCAACACCGCCCGACCTGCGCAACCACCGAGCCCGCCCCGCCAAACACTGCAACCACGCAGGGCACCTCCCCTGTGCAGCGCCCCAACACCGCCCGATCTGCACAGCCACGAGCACCGCCCCGCCTGCGCAGCGTCCGCGCGGCGCAGCCGGGGGCAGACGGGTGCCTCACCGAGCCGAACGTAGCCCAGGGACGCGCCCAGGCGCTGATCCGGGTCGGCCATCGCCTCGAAGTTCTGGGCGCACCACGTGATGACCTCAAGGTAGCGACCGGCGGCCCGATGCAGCGCGCCGGTGACGGCGGCCAGCGCCGTCACGCTGCCGTAGAGCTACCGCAACGCCCCTGCGCTTGACGGCGGCCTGGCCGCTCCACGGGCAGACCATGCCGGTCCTGCGCCCGCAGCCGCAGCGTGTAGGCCAAGACGTCGGGCCAGGCTTTCGCATCGTGCTCCGATCAACCGGGGTTGCCAGCCCCTCCGAAGATCGTCCGCACACTCGCAACCTGCGACTGTCAGCGGGATCGCCGCAGCCGGTCGAGGCCGCATGCTGCGGCTGAGCAGGCCGTGGCGACGATCGCCGCGATCGCAAACGGACGGCGGCCAGAGGGCACGGCGACCGTCGCAGTACGAGGCGGGCGGCGGTGACGCCCCCGATCTCAAGCGATGGCGCAGGCGCCCTGATCTCAAGCGACGGTGCTGGCACCCCCCGATCGCGCGTACATCACAGCGCCGCACAGCGGTCCTCCCCACCCTCCCACTGAACGCTTTCAAGGTGGTTCACGACCTCGGCCGCCCCCGCCACCCCCTATATCACCTGGCGAAACATGCCCTTGACAAACCTCACAGTCCCCAATAATCTCCAGCCAAATTTAATCGATTCAATGAGCGGAGCTCGTCACGATGAGACCCCCCAGCAGCATCCGCCGCGCCATGGCCGTGGGCTTAGCCGCACTCATGTGCCTGCCCATGACCCCCTCCCCCGCCACCGCCGCCTCCGCACCACAGGGCGAACACCGCCCGGGCCCGCGCCTTGAGCATCTCGATCGGGGCCTGGTGGCGGCCTCCACCAGCGAGGGCGTGTTCCTGAGCTGGCGACTGCTCGGCGACGAGGTCACCGGGCACGGCCCGGACGGCATGACGGGCACCGACTTCCGCGTCTACCGCGACGGCCGTCCGATCGCCACGGTGACCGACAGCACCAACTACCGCGACCCTACGGGCACGTCCCGCTCCGAGTACCGGGTGGCGCCGATCGCGAGGGGCCGCGAGGGCCGGAAGAGCCCTGCTGTCAGGCCTTGGCTTAAAACGTTTTACAATCTCAAGCTGCGCAAGCCCGCCGACGGCGTGACCCCGGCGGGCGAGGCGTACACGTACGCGGCCAACGACCTGAGCGTGGGCGACGTGGACGGCGACGGCCAGTACGAGTACGTGGTCAAGTGGGAGCCGTCGAACTCCAAGGACGTCTCGCAGCGCGGCTACACCGGCAACACGTACCTCGACACCTACGAGCTGGACGGCACCCTGCGCTGGCGGCTCGACCTGGGCGTGAACATCCGCTCGGGCGCCCACTACACGCAGTTCCTGGTCTACGACTTCGACGGCGACGGCCGTTCGGAGATGATGCTGAAGACCGCCCCGGGCACAAAGATCATCCGGTACGGCGCCAAGGGCCAGGTCGTCTCCGAGCGCTACATCACGATGCCGCGCGAGGACCGCAAGGCCGGGTACGCCCACACCGACGACTACCGGATGAGCGCCGCCGACTACTTCGACCACCTGGCGGCGATGTTCACGAAGTGGCATGAGCATCCGGAGGTCGTCGCCGGGCGCTGGCCGAAGACCATCGAAGAGGCGCTCGGCATCGAGCCGAAGTACCGGTACCCGCTCTCCAAGGCCGACGCGGAGGAGCTGGCGACGTACTTCATCGACGTCTACGCGCCCTCCCGCAGCGGCAACAACCGGCTGCGCGAGTTCGCCGGCTTCGTCCTCACCGGCCCCGAGTACCTGTCGGTGTTCGACGGCGCGACGGGCCGCGAGCTGCAGACCGTCCACTACAAGCCGGGACGCGGCGACGACGGCCTGCTCTGGGGCGACTACGCGATGGCCAGGATCGAGCCGGGCAACCGGGTGGACCGCTTCCTGTCGTCGGTCGCCTACCTCGACGGCCGGCGCCCGTCGGCGATCTTCGCGCGCGGCTACTACACCCGCACCACGCTGGTCGCCTACGACTGGGACGGCAGGCGGCTCAAGGAGCGCTGGTACGTCGACAGCGGCCACGCCCCAATGACGAACCCGTTCAACGCCTCGCCGCACGGCGTCCCCGGCAGCAACCCGAAGTACGCCGACCTGACCACGCAGGGCTTCCACTCGATGGGCGTGGCCGACGTGGACGGCGACGGCAGGCAGGAGATCGTGTACGGCTCCGCCACCATCGACGACGACGGCGACCTGCTGTACTCCTCCTTCGACGTAGCGCCGCCGCAGAGCAACGTGCCGGGCCAGAACGTACGGCTCGGGCACGGCGACGCCATGCACGTGGGCGACTTCGACCCCGATCATCCCGGTTTGGAGATCTGGACCGTGCACGAGGGCGGCTCGTGGGCCCCGTACGGCTGGGCGCTGCGCGACGCCGCCACCGGCGAGGTGATCCACGGCGGCTACAGCGGCGTGGACACCGGCCGCGGCATGGTCGGCGACATCGACCCGGGCATCCGCGGCCTGGAGATGTGGTCCTCGATGCCGCCGGACCAGGCGGTGCAGGCCGGTCTGTGGTCGGCGCGCGGCGAGTACCTGGGCAGGAACACCCCCGGCACCAACATGAGCATCCGCTGGGCCGCCGACATGACCACGCAGCTCGTCAACGGCACCGCCACCGACGTCCTGCAGACGCCCACCATCGACGACCACCGCAGGGGAACGCTGCTGACGGCCGAGGGCACGCTGACGAACAACTGGACGAAGGGCAACCCTGGCCTGGTGGCCGACGTCTTCGGCGACTGGCGCGAGGAGCTGCTGGTCCGTACGGCCGACAGCAGCGCGATCCGCATCTACCTCAGCACCGAGGTGACCGACAGGAAGCTGTACACGCTCATGCACGACCCGCAGTACCGGGTCGACGTGGCCAGGCAGCAGACGGGCTACAACCAGCCGGCGTACCCGAGCTTCTACTTCGGCTCGGACATCGACTGGTCGAAGGTGCCCGTACCGAACCTGCGCTGACACCCGCATGAAACACCAGCGCTGACGCTCACATGAGACGCCGACGCCGACACCCGCATGACACGCCGACGCCCACGCCCGCATGACACGCCGGCACCGGCCTCCCGCATGACACGCCGGCACCGGCCTCCCGCATGAAGCGGCGATGCCGACGCCCGCGTATCACGGCGACGCTGACGTCCGCGGGAAACGCCGAAGAGGGCGCTCCGCCCGATGGGAGCGCCCTCTTCGATGACGTCTGATGGCCGGCCTTACCGGGTGGCAGGAACCTTGACGGACACCTGCTGGATGACCGGGTTGTCGTCCTTCTCGGCCCAGGCGCCGGTGGAGAAGGCCACGGGGTAGCTCTTCTTGCCGACCCCGTCACCCCACTTGGTGATGATGTAGTCGACCTTGATGTGGCCCTCGCCGTTGACGCCGTCGACGCCCAGCGTGCGCGGGTTGAACGTGCCGCCGGTCAGCTCGGCGAAGGTCTTGGCGTCCAGGTCGAGCATCACGCCGCGGTTGGACGGGGCGCCGGGGCCGCGGTCACCCACGAAGAAGGGCAGCTTCTTGCCCTTGTAGATGACGTAACCCTCGGTCATGAGGGGCCAGCTCGGGCTGGCGGCCAGGCCCTTCTGCATGGGCTTGCCCGCCGCGGGCAGCCCGGTGTCGCCGGCTCGGCCGGAGGCGTCGTCCCAGAAGTAGGACGCAGTCGTCGAGCCCTTCAGCACCCCGCGCTGCTCGACGCCGGTCCCGGCGTGAGCGGTGGACGCGCCGACGGTCATGGCCGCGGCGGCGGAGGCGGCGAGCAGGGCGACAGAACGCAGGCGAGCAGACATAGGAAAATTCAGGTCCTTTGTTAGGGGACGGGAACTTTGCGCTCGTCGGGACGTACGTAGCCGGGCAGCACGCCGTACAGACGCTACGTGGAGCGCAGCGGGAATCCGCGTGGATCGTGGGATCCGAAGAACCGAGGCAGGCCCCGCCTCTCTTGGTCAGGCGCGGGTCACTGCTCGGTGACGTCCACGACGCTACCCCCTAAAACCGGACATTGGCAAACATATCGCCACGAAACCGGCATAGATCTACCTTGTGGGTAAAGCATCAGGTTACGTCGCTGCGGAGCACTCGCAGGGTCCCCACCACGGCAGGGACGACGATCCAGACTGTCACAGACGCCGCCAGGCGCGCCAAATCGCCGCCTGTCACGTCGCCGCTCATCAGAACGTCGCTGGTGGAGTTGAGGTCCAGCCACTGTGCCATGGCTTTACCTCCCTTGCCAAGTTGACCGACGAAGCTCCACACCATGGGGCTGACCAGGTAGATCACGATCGCGGCCGGGGCGTTCAGCACCAGCAGCCCCAACGCCAGGCCCTGGGCGGTCACCAGCACCATCGTCGCGATCCAGCCCAGCAGCTCGTACGGCTCGAGCCGCCACGACGCCTCCACGCCCGCCACGGACGCCGCCACCGCCGTCACCGGCAGCGCGACCAGCACCGCGAGGACGCACGCCAGCGCGGCCGCCACCAGTACCGGCACGCACTTCGCCACCAGCACCCGCGCCCGTCTCGGCTCCAGGGTGAACGTGGTCAGCGCCGTTCGGTGATGCCACTCGCCGGTGATCGACAGAATGCCGAGCACGGGCAGCAGAATCCCGAACGCCGCCCCCGCCGTCCCGGCCAACGTGAACAGGTCGGCTGTCCCCGTCACGACGCCCCGGCCGGCGACGAGCGCGACCGCGACGACGACCAGGACGGCGGTCATGATCCGGCTGGTCCGGGTATCGAGCAGCTTCCGCGTCTCAACTCGCAGCAGGGTGCCGAACGTGCTGCGCTGCCAGGTTCGTGGGGCGATGTGGGTGGTCATGAGCAGCTCCAATCGCTATGGGTGCAAGGGGTGGTTCTGTCGGTGGTGGGGGTGAAGAAGTAGGGGGAAGAAGGGGCGAGCCACGCTCAGCCGTCTGGCCAAGCACCCGCCAGCCGTCTGGCCAGACAACCGCCGGCCGTCTGGCCAAGCACCCGCCAGCCGTCTGGCCAGGCACCCGCCGATCGTCTGGCCAGGCAACCGCCAGCCCCTCCGGCCTAGAAGCCGCCGAGTGGAAGCCGTCGCCAACGCTTCACGAGTGCCGCCTAAGTGCAGCCGCGTCACACACGCGTTGCGTCCGATGGCCAAGTGGCAGGGCCACGGCCGAGCGCGGCCCTTCGCGAGCGACCGCTGAGCGTGCGGGTGCTGTGTCACGTGGGGTCGTCCGGCCAGGCCAGGCGCTGCCCGAGCGCATCCTTCGATGGCCACTTCGCGGGCGACTACCAATTGCGGCCGCCCCGCAAGCGCTGCACGGGCGACAGCACAGCGTCTGACCGACGACAGTCGAGGGTCGCGTGGGGACGCTTCGCGGGCGACACCAAGTTGGCGAGCGACGACGACCAACTACGGCCGCCTCACAAGCGCCTCACGGACGGCTATCGAGCGCACCCTGCGTAAGGACGCTTCGCGGACGACGCCGAATGGCAGGGAAACCCCCAACGTGGCCGTGTCTCGATGACCAGATGCAGCGCCTCCCGAACACGACCGCGTGTGCCGCCTCCCGAACACGACCGCATGGGCCGCCTCCCGAACACGACCGCGTGTGCCGCCTTGCGGGCGACGACCGGCGGAGGGTCCTTGAACGCCAGCCCGGTGGAGCCGCCGACGCTCGCCCGCCCGGCCCGCGCATGCAGACCCGCTTGACGACGCAGGCCCTTGCCGGACCGGCATCCGGAACGTAACCGGAAGCCAGGTGACGCACGGTCGCCGGATCGGGTAACGGCAGTAGACGGGGCCAGGTCGGGCCAGCCGGCGACGGCGGGCGAAGACGCCCGATCCGCTCGCAACGGCGGGACCGCATCGCCGGATCGGGCCGCCACAGCAAGCCACAACGCCAGGACAGGCCGCGACAACACGCGAAAACGCCGAGCCGAATCTCGACGGTAGGTAAGGGCCGGATCGGGTTGCGATGGCACGCCATAGCACCGGGCCGCCCCGCCACGGCGGGCGACGACACCGGCCCAGATCGCGACTGCAGACGACGGCGCCGGCCAAGGTCGCGACTGCGGACGATGGCACCTGTCCAGGTCGCGACTGCAGGCGACGATGCCTGGTCGCATTGCTACGGCGGACGAGGTCATCGGGACTGAGAGAGATCATCGGGTTCCAAGACGGGGTCGTGGGGGCTGGGAGACCAGGCCGAAGCCAGCGTCAGGCGGGGGTGCGGGATGCGCGGGAGGTGAGGTCGAGGAAGGTCTGTTCGAGGCTGCGGCCCTGGCTGAGCTCGGCGAGTGTGCCCTGGGCCAGGACGCGCCCGGCGCCGATCATCACGATGCGGTCGGCGACCTGCTCCACTTCGTACAGCAGGTGTGAGCTGAGCAGAACGGCGCAGCCGGAGGCGGCCAGGTCCCGCAGGAGCTCGCGCATCCACTGGATGCCCTGGGGGTCGAGGCCGTTGGCGGGCTCGTCCAGAATGAGCGCCTTGGGGCGGCCGAGGAGCGCGTGGCCGATGCCGAGCCGCTGTCGCATGCCGAGTGAGTAGCCGCGCACCGGCCGTCCGGCCTCCTTGGCGGTCAGGCCCACCATGCCGAGTACTTCGTCGACGCGCGTTTTCGGCAGGCCGAGCATGAGCGCGCCCAGGGTGAGCACCTCGCGCCCGGTGCGGCCGGGGTGCTGGGCGCCGGCGTCGAGCAGGGTGCCCACGTCGTAGCCGGGACGCGCCAGCTCGGCATAAGGCTTGCCCAGCACGGTGGCGCGGCCTGATGTGGGCTTGATGAGGCCGGTCAGGATGCGCATGGCCGTCGACTTGCCCGCGCCGTTGGGGCCGAGGAAGCCTGTGACGGAGCCGGGGTGGACGGTGAAGGACACGTCGTCGAGCGCCTTCACGCCCTTGTAGGTCTTGGTGACGCGGTGGAGTTCGATCACGATCAGAAGTTCATCGGAAACGCCACCGGATCACATCGGACCAGGGTCGAAAGTCGCCGTCGCCAGGGCTACACCTGCGCGGCGAGTTGTAGCCGAGGGTCTATAGCGGAGTCGACCCAGGGTGCTAACGCGCAGGCCAGGCCATGTTTAGGCTGATGGCCGTGCACGACCACCACGCTGTCCCTCCGCGCCAGATGGCACGTGACGACCCCGGCACGCCGCACCAGGCATCAGGCCACGACCCCTCCCTGCTCGACCGGGCATCAGGCCACGACCCCAGCCCGGTGCACGAGACACCAGGCGATGACCCTGGCACGCCGCGCTCGAGTGACGTCGCCGAACGCTTGGGTCCGCCGCGCTCGAGCCACACCGCCGAGCCCTCGGATCCGCCGCACCCGAGCCACACCGCCGAGCCCTCGGATCCGCCGCGGCAGAGTGTTGCCGAGTACCCAGACCCGGCCGAGCGTCTAGACCAGGCCGAGCGTCCGGACCTGTCGCGCCCGAGCTCGGCCGAACGCCTAGGTCCGGACGGGCGGCTCGGCATGCCTGAGGCCGTCACTACCGGCCGGTCAACCACCGGGCGGTCAGCCACCCGGCGATCAGCCAGCGGGCGGTCAGCCGCAGGGCGGTCACACATCGGGCGGTCCACCGACAAGCTGGGGGCCGTGCTGCTCTACTTGTTCGCCGCGCTGCCCCTGCTGCTCTCCGCGGTGATACTGATCAGCAGCGGCACCTACGGACCTCAGGTGAACGTGGGCATGCTGCTCGCCGACATGGCCACGGGCGCGGCGGGCATGGCGCTGCTGCCGTTGCGGCGCAGGTGGCAGTGGCAGATCGCGGCCGTGCTGGCGGTGCCGACGGCCTTCTCGATGACGATGGGCGGGCCGGCGATCGTCGCGTTCGCCTCGCTGGCCACGCATCGCCGGTGGCGGCAGGTGGTGCCGGTCGCGGTGCTGTTCTGGGCGTGCGAGGTGTTCTACAGCCGGTGGAAGGACGACATCCAGCTGACCGTGTTCTACGCGATCGTCTCGGCCGCCGTCCTGGCCGCGGTGACCGCGTTCGGGCTCTACCTGAGGGGTCGGCGCGAGCTTGAGGCGGAGCGGCTGGAGGCGGAGCGGCGCGGGCAGGCGCAGCGGGTGGAGCAGGCCAAGCTGGCCGAACGCCTGAAGATCGCGCAGGAGATGCACGACGTCCTGGCGCACCGCCTCTCCCTGCTGGCGATGCTGGCGGGCGGGCTGGCGTACCGGAAGGACCTGACGCCCGAGCAGACGCGGGAGGCGGCGCTGGCGATCCAGGAGAACGCGCACCAGTCGCTGAACGAGCTGCGCGCCGTGCTGGGCACCCTGCGGCGGGGCGGGCACGACGACCAGGCCGAGCACGACGGTGCGGCCGAGACCGAGCCCGCCGCGCCGCAGCCGACGCTGGCCCACCTCGACGCGCTCTTCGCCGAGGTACGCGCCGCCGGGCAGCAGGTCGAGGTGCACGACACCGTCACAGAGAGGGATCGGCTGCCGACGCAGACGGGGCGGCACGCGTACCGGATCGTGCAGGAGGCGCTGACGAACGCGCGCAAGCACGCGCCGGGGAGCGTGGTGCGGGCCGAGATCGGCGGGCGGCCGGGCGACGGGCTGCGGATCCGGGTGAGCAACGCGACCATGCCGGGCAGGCCGGGGCCGGGTGGGCGGCTGGGCCTGATCGGGCTGGCCGAGCGGACGCGGATGGCCGGTGGGAAGATCACTCATGACGTACGCGACGGGCGTTTCGTCCTCGACGCGCTGCTGCCGTGGGAGGCTTGACGCGTGGTGAGAGTCGTGATCGTGGATGACGATCCCATGGTGCGTACGGGGCTGCGGCTCATCCTGGGCGGCGAGTCCGACATCGACCTCGTGGGCGAGGCGGGCGACGGCAAGCAGGCGATGACGGTGATCCGCGACCTGCGGCCCGACGTCGTGCTGATGGACATCCGCATGCCGGAGCAGGACGGTCTGACCACCACCGAGCTGCTGCTTCGGCAGCCGTCGCCGCCCCGGATCCTGGTGCTGACCACGTTCGACGCCGACGACATGGTGCTGCGGGCGCTGCAGATCGGCGCGAACGGGTTCCTGCTGAAGGACACGCCGCCGCCGAAGATGATCGAGGCGGTGCGGGCGGTGGCCAAGGGCGAGCCGGTGCTGTCGCCGAGCGTCACCCAGCAGGTGATCGCCGCCGCCACCGGACGCTACGAGCCGCGCCGGCCCGACGCCGCACGCGAGCTGGCCGAGCTGACCGAACGCGAGCGGGAGGTGGCCATCGAGGTCGCCAAGGGCAGCTCCAACGCGGAGATCGCCAGGGATCTGTCGGTGAGCGTGGCCACCGTCAAGGCCAACATCACCCGCATCTTCGCCAAGCTCGGCACGGACAATCGCGTGCACGTGGCGATGAAGGTCCGCGACGCCGGTCTCCTCTGACCGTTCCCTCGGTATGCCTGCTCGCCGGCTCCGCTCCGAGGCTCCTAGGCTCCGCTCCTCGTGGGTGCGCCCTTCAGGTCCAATCCGGCTTGATCTGTTCCGGGCGCAGCCTGCTCTGGCTTGACCGTCGCAGGCGAGGCGCGAGGTGCTCGCGGGCCGGGCTCGGGCGGGGGCGCTCGCCGACCGGGGCTCGGGCGGCGATGCTTGCAAGCCAGGTCAGGCGGGGCGCTCGCAGGCCGAACGTGGGCGAGGCGCTCGCAAACCAGGCTCAGGCGAGGCGCTCGCAAACCAGGCTCAGGCGGGGGCGCTCACAAGCCAGGCTCAGGCGGGGGCGCTCACAAGCCAGGCTCAGGCGAGGCGCTCGCAGGCCAGGCTCGGGCGGCGGCGCTCGCAGGCCGAACGTGGGCGAGACGCTCGCAAACCAGGCTCAGGCGAGGCGCTCACAAGCCAGGCTCAGGCTGCGGCGCTCGCGGGCCGAACGTGGGCGAGGCGCTCGCAAACCAGGCTCGGGTCGGGGCGCTCACAAGCCGGACGGGTTGAGGTGCTAGTAGGCCGGGCGCTGGCCGAGATGCTCGCAGGCCACTCCGGTCAGACGCTGGCGGGCTCCGGTCAGGCCCCTCGCGGGCTTTCGGGCGAGACGCCGCTTTCTCCCGGCCCCCTCCGCCTCCGACCGAGAGGTGCCGCGGCGGACGCGCTGGCAGCCGGCACTCCGGCCGACCCGTGCTGAGCCTGGCCCGGTCGCGAGTGGTCGATCGGGGGAGGGCGGTGCTGCGGCGTGCGCGCGGCCGGACCCCCGCCGCGACGCCGATCAGCCGAACCAAGGCTCAGGATCGGGCGGTCAAGTCAGGATCGGGCGGTCAAGAAGGCGGTGCTGTGGCGTGCGCACACCTGACACCGCCACACCACCCCCGCCAACTCACTGAGGCTCAGGGCCGGGCCTTCAGTGGCGCGGTGCTGCGGCGGATGATCAGGTTCGTGGCCAGCTCGATCCGGGTGCCGGACGGCCCGCGCGGGTGGGTGAGCTCCTCGTGGACGAGGCGGACGGCTTCGTTCGCCATGTCGTCGAGCGGCTGCCGTACGGTCGTGAGCGGCGGCGAGAGCATCTCGCACAGCGTCGAGTCGTCGAACCCCACGACGGAGAGATCGTCGGGGACGCGGAGGCCGCGTTCGGTGGCGGCCTGGTAGACGCCGGCGGCCTGGAGGTCGTTGCCGGCGAAGACGGCGGTGGGCGGGTCGTCGCGGTCGAGGAGTTCGCCGCCGAGCGTCTTGCCGCCGCCGACCATGAAGTTGCCGTAGCGGGTGAGCGCGGGGTCGGGTTCGATGCCGAACGTGCGGTGAGCCGCCAGGTAGCCCTCGTACCGGTCGAGCGTGCACTGGGTGTCGAGCGGCCCGCCGATGAAGCCGATCCTGGTGTGTCCGAGCTCCAGCAGGTGGGTGGTGGCCATGACGCCGCCGAGCCAGTTGGTGGCGCCGACGGTGGACAGGCGGGGGTCGCGCTGGCCGACGGGGTCGAGCAGCACGAGCGGCACGTGCAGCAGCTCCTCGAGGGCCTCGATCTCACGCTGGTCGGCCCTGGACAGCACGAGCACGATGCCGTCGGTGTTGCGCTTGCGCACCATGCCGATCCAGCGTCGCAGGTCGAAGTCGGGCCGGTAGGAGGAGGTGACGACCAGGGAGAAGCCCCAGCGGGCGGCGGCCTTCTCGGCGCCGCTGATCAGCACCTGCGCCCACGGCGAGCCGAGGCCGTCGATGAGCAGGTCGATGATGCCGGCGCGGGGTTTGCTGGGCGGGCGCGGAGCCTCGTAGCCGGAGGCTCGTACGGCTTCGAGCACCTTGTCGCGGGTGGCGGCCGAGACGTGTTTCTTGCCGCTGAGCACCTTGGAGACCGTCGGTACGGACACTCCTGCGGCCGCGGCGACGTCGGCCAGCGTGGCTCGACGCACAGGACCTCCCGTTGGCCGTGGCGCCGCCTTCCGGCGGCACCGGTGAAGTTGCGACTTTCGGAAAACCCGCCCGAACGATGGCGGCCCGCTGAACAGGCGGTATTCCGCCATATGAGCGGGTTATTGACAGGGATACGACCCGGACCTTAGCGTAACAGCTCGGCAAAGTCACGATGATTTATCGGAAAGTTAACCAGAAACTTTCCGGTACCAGGAAAGTCGCGAGGGGTCATGCCAGCACTTGAAGATCCGCCGGAGCCGGAGATCGCGCAGCAGCGGGCGCGGCGGGTCGAGGAACTACTCGCCGGCATGTCACTGCAGGAGAAGCTCGCCCAGCTCGTCGGCGTGTGGCTGAACGTCAACAGGAAGAAGGGCGTGGTCGCCCCGCTGCAGGACTCGATGCAGAGCGAGGACCTCGGGTTCGAGGAGTTCGCCCGCAACGGCGTCGGCCACATCACCCGTCACTTCGGCACGACCCCGGTCGAGCCGGAGGCCGCGCGCAAGACGCTGGCCGAGCGGCAGCGGTGGCTGCGTGAGAACACCAGACTCGGCATCCCGGCCATCGCGCACGAGGAGTGCCTGACGGGATTGGCGGCCTGGCGGGCCACGACGTACCCGGCCCCGCCCGCGTGGGGCGCCACCTTCCACCCGGAGCTGGTGGAGGAGATGGGCAAGGCGATCGGTGCGAGCATGCGGTCGCTCGGTGTGCACCAGGGGCTGGCCCCTGTTCTGGACGTGATCCGCGACCAGCGCTGGGGACGGGTCGAGGAGTGCATCTCGGAGGACCCGTACGAGGTGGCGACCGTGGGCTCGGCCTACGTGCGCGGCCTGCAGTCCGCCGGTGTGATCGCCACGCTCAAGCACTTCGTCGGCTACTCCAACTCCCGCGCGGGCCGCAACCTCGCGCCCGTGCACGCGGGCGCCCGCGAGGTGGCCGACACGCTGCTGTTCCCGTTCGAGGTCGCGGTGCGCGACGCAGGAGCGGGTTCGGTGATGAACTCCTACGCCGAGATCGACGGCATCCCGATCGCCGCCGACCCCCGCTACCTGACCGGCGTGCTGCGCGACACGTGGGGCTTCGACGGCACGGTCGTGGCCGACTATTTCGCGGTCGCGTTCCTGCACACCCTGCACGCCGTGGCGGCCGACGCCGGTGACGCGGCCGTGCAGGCGCTCAGCGCGGGCATCGACATCGAGCTGCCGACCGGGGTGACGTACCTGGACCCGCTGCGCGCGGCGGTGGAGTCGGGCCGGATCGACGAGGCGCTGATCGACCGGGCGCTGCTGCGGGTGCTGCGGCAGAAGGCAGAGCTGGGCCTGCTGGACGACGACTACGACCCCGAGCCGCAGGGCGAGGTGGACCTCGACGACCCCGCCTCCCGCGACATCGCCCGCCGCCTCGCCGAGGAGTCGGTGGTGCTGCTCACCAACGACGGCGTGCTGCCGCTCGGCGACACGGCGGGCCGCAAGATCGCGGTCGTCGGGCCGAACGCCGACCAGGTGGCGGCGCTGTTCGGCTGCTACTCGTTCGTCAACCATGTGCTGCCGCACTTCCCCGACGTGGAGACCGGCATCGCCGCGCCGACCCTGCTGGAGGCGCTGCGCGAGGAGCTGCCGCAGGCGCGCATCGAGACCGCGCGCGGCACGGGGGTGGACGACGGCGATCGCTCGGGGATCGCCGACGCCGCCCGCCTGGCCGCCGAGTCGGACGTCGCGATCGTCGTGCTGGGCGACCGTTCCGGGCTGTTCGGGCGGGGCACCTCGGGCGAGGGCTGTGACGTGGAGTCGCTCGCCCTGCCGGGTGCGCAGCAGGAGCTGGCCGACGCGGTGCTCGCCACCGGCACGCCGACCGTGGTGGTGCTGATGACCGGCCGCTCGTACGCGGTGCCGGGCATCATCGAGCGCGCCGCCGCCGTCGTGCAGGCGTACTTCCCCGGCCAGGAGGGCGCGGGCGCGATCGCGCGGGTGCTGAGCGGCGCGGTCAACCCGTCGGGCCGGCTGCCGATGAGCATGCCGCGCGGCATCGCCGGCCAGCCGTACAGCTATCTCCACCCCAAGCTGGGCGGCGCGGGGTCGGTCACCAACCTCGACCCGGCGCCGGTGCTGGCGTTCGGCCACGGGCTGAGCTACACGAGCTTCGGCTACTCCGGCTTCACCGCCGATGAGGAGGTCGTGGCGGGCGAGCCGATCCGCTGCTCGGTGACGGTGCGCAACACCGGCGACCGGGCCGGCGCGGAGGTGGTGCAGCTGTACGCCTCCGACCGGATCGCCTCGGTCACCCGGCCGCTCGCCCAGCTCGTCGGGTACGCCAGGGTCGAGCTGGAGCCCGGGCGGTCGGCTCGGGTCGAGTTCGAGGTGCCGGCCAGGCTGCTGTCGTTCACCGGCCGTGACGGGCGGCGCGTGGTCGAGCCGGGCGAGGTCGGGCTGTCCATCCGCCGCTCGGTCGCCGACGTGGTCGAGGAGCGTACGGTGCTGCTGACCGGTTCGGTGTACGCGTTCGGCGGCGACGAGCCACGGCTCACCACCGTCGTGGTGACGGCCGACGCCCCCCAGGACCGATGAGCATGGACCGCATGGAAGCCTTCAGGCGACGTGTCGGCGGTTTCGCCTACGGCGGCGACTACAACCCCGAGCAGTGGGACCGGGAGGTGTGGAAAGAGGACGTCCGGCTCATGCGGCAGGCGGGCGTCAACATCGTCAGCCTGGGCGTCTTCGCGTGGGCGTCGCTTGAGCCGGAGCCGGGCACGTACGAGTTCGGCTGGCTCGACGAGGTCATGGACCTGCTGCACGAGAACGGCATCAGCGTCAACCTGGCCACGCCCACGGCCGCGCCGCCCGTCTGGCTGACCCACCTGCACCCCGAGGTGTTCCCGATCAGGGAGGACGGCCAGCCGTTCGGGTTCGGCAACCGGCTGCACTACGACCCGTCGTCGCCGATCTACCGCGAGTACGCCGCGCGCATCACGACCAAGCTGGCCGAACGCTACTCGTTCCACCCGGCGCTGGCGATGTGGCACATCAGCAACGAGTACGGGCCCACGTCGTACGGCCCGGCCGCCTCGGTGGCCTTCCGCGAGTGGCTCAAGCGCAAGTACGGCACGCTGGACGCGCTCAACGAGGCGTGGACCACCCGCTTCTGGGGTCAGGTCTACACCGACTGGGAGCAGGTGGACGTACCGCACATCCCGCGTACGTGGATGAACCCCACCCGTCGCCTCGACTTCAAGCGCTTCACCTCCGACGCGCTGCTGGAGTGCTTCAAGGCCGAGCGGGACATCGTGCGCTCGTTCCGCGACGACATCCCGGTCATGACCAACTTCATGCGCTTCTTCCGCCACGCCGACTACTGGAAGTGGGCGCAGGAGGAGGACGCGGCCGCGCTCGACATCTACCCCGATCCGGCCGACGCCGGCTCGCACGTGTCGGCGGCCTTCAACTACGACCTGTTCCGCTCGCTCAAGGGCGGTCAGCCGTGGATGCTGATGGAGCAGGCGGCCAGCGCGGTCAGCCAGTGGAAGCTCAACGTCGTCAAGGAGCCGGGGCGGATGCGGCTCGGCTCGCTGCAGGCGGTCTCGCGGGCCGCCGACTCGGTGATGTTCTTCCAGTGGCGGGCCAGCAGGGGCGGGCAGGAGCGCTTCCACTCGGCGATGCTGCCCCACTCCGGGCCGGAGTCGCGGACGTTCAGGGAGGTCACCGACCTCGGGCGGGAGATGAAGCTGCTCGCGCCGGTCGCCGGCACCCGCTCGTCGGCCGACATCGCGATCCTGTTCGACTGGGACGGCTGGTGGGGCCTTGAGGAGGTCTTCGGCCTGCCGCGCAACGACTGGAGCTACACCGACACGGTGATGCGGCACTACACGCCGTTGTGGGAGCGGCATCACGCCGTGGACGTGGTGTCGGCCGCCTCCTCACTCGACGGGTACAAGGTGCTGGTGGTGCCGAACGCGTACCTGATCGACGACGCGGGCGTGGCCCGGATCGAGAAGTTCGCGCAGGACGGCGGCACCGTCATCATGTCGTTCTTCTCCGGCGTCGTGGACGCGAACAACCGGGTCAGGCCGGACGGCTACCCCGGTGCGTTCCGGCGGCTCATCGGCGCGAAGATCGACGAGTACTGGCCGGCGCGGCCGCACGAGTCGTTCACCGTGGAGTTCGCCGACGGGCGGCGCGCCGCCTCCACCTGGTGGCGCGAGGACCTGCACCTGGAGACGGGCACGGCCCTCGCCACGTACGCCGACGGGCTGCTGGCCGGGCGCGCGGCCGTGGTCGAGAACCGGTTCGGCGCCGGGCGGGTGGTGTACTTCGCGACGCTGCTGGAGCAGGAGGCGTTCGACGAGACGGTGGCGCGGGTCGTCGCCGAGTCGGGGGTGCGCTCCCGCTTCGAGGGCGTGCCTGCGCACGTGGAGTGCTCGGTGCGGGGCGATGACGCGTACGAGTACGTGTTCCTGCTCAACCACAGCGCCGAGTCGGGGGCGTCGGTGGCCGTGGACGTGAGCGGTACGGACCTGCTCACCGGGCGTCAGGTGTCCGGCGAGGTGGCGCTGGATCCGCTGGGCGCGGCGGTCGTTCAGGTCGCGCGCGGCTGACCAGGCGCTTCTGGTGCTTCCGGCCCCGGGGGGCTTCCCGCCTCCCGGGGCTTTCGCTTTCCGAGGTTGTCCGGATGGCTGGGGCCGGTGCGGGGCCGAGGCCGAGCGCCGGTGCCGGCGCTCAGCCGGGGTGTTGTGCGTACGTGACGGCGAGGTCCGCGACCGGGCGGTAGGCGGCCACCCGGTCGCGGGTCCAGCCGTCCCCGCCGAGGAGGGCTTGGTCGGTGACGATGCGGTAGATCAGCGCCCTGATCAGGAGCTGCCCCCACTCGGGCAGGTGCGCCCAGCGGGCGGCCAGGGCGGGGGCGGCGCCGTACCAGCACAGGGCATCGACGACCGTGATCGCCGACGCCCACGCGGCGGGCCGCCAGTAGACCGGCCAGTCGATGATCGCCGGGTGCAGGCCGGGGGCGAACAGCACGTTGCCCGCCAGGTCGCCGTGCACCGCCTGGGACGGCAGATCGATCGGGCGGCGAGCCCGTACGAGCGGCTCCAGCAGGCCCGCCGCGTCCAGCGTCACGGGCCGCTCCGCCCAGGCCACCCGATCCCCATGTGTCCAGGGATCGTCGCGGTCATCGAGGAAGGCGGGCCTCGGCAGGTGCGCGACGGCCGCGTGAAAGGCCGCGCCGGCGCGTAGTGCGTCGTCCGGCCTGCGTACATCCGGCTCCCCCGCCACCAGCCGGGACGCCTCCCAGCCCCGCACCACCCAACCGCCGCCGCTCGCTTGGATCGGCCGGGCGAGCCGGAACCGCGGCGATTCGGGCAGGGACGCCAGCACCTCGGCCCGCCAGAGCGTCTCCGGCAGGAAGGTGACCGGCTTGAGCACGACCGGCCCCGCCCGCCACGCCCCGCCCAGCCACACGGGCTCCCCCGCTCCCCCGAACGCGGTGACGATCTCAGCGGCCGGCGCGCCGTCAGGGACGGGAGTCACGCGACCACCGCCTCAACGGATGGCGCGGCCCCGGACACGCGAGGCGCACGGCCACGGGACGGCGCAACGTCGGCGGCGGGGGTCATGCGTCCGCCTTCAGCCAAGCATCCACGCCGGCCCGCATTTCGGCCTTGAGCGCCTCCGGGGCGAAGGAGGCGTCGATGCCGGCCCTGGCGAAGTCGGCCAGGTCGTGGTCGGTGTAGCCCAAGACGTCGCGGAGCCGGGCGTACTCGCCGGCCAGCGCGGTCTCCCCGTCCGTGTTGATCGTGACGGCGAGCCCGGCGGCGCGCAGCCGGGGCAGCGGGTGCTCGGCGAGCGACGGCACGAGCCCGAGCAGCACGTTGGAGGTGGGGCAGACCTCCAGCGGGATCCCGCGCTCGCGGACCTCGGCCACGAGACGGTCGTCGTCGAGGACCCTGATGCCGTGGCCGAGGCGCTCGGCGTGCCCGATGTCGAGCGCCTCGCGGATGCTGGCCGCCCCCGCCGCCTCCCCCGCGTGGTGCACGAGGTGCAGCCCGGTGTCCTTGGCCGCGTCGAGCACGGCGGCGAACGGCGCGAGCGGGTGGCTCTCGTCGCCGGCCAGCCCGATGCCGATCACCTCGTCGTGCCGGGTGGCCAGCTCGTACGTCCGCCACAGCCGCTCGATCGGCCGCCGCCTGGAGTGGTCGAGCAGCACCCGGCACTCGATGCCGTACCGCTCCCGCCCTTCGGCGAGCCCGTCGAGGACGGCCGCCAGCGGCATGTCCGGCTGCCCGACCCGCTCGCCGTGGGAGGCGGCGGTGAACGTCACTTCGGCGTACCTGGTGCCCTGGGCGGCCTCGTCGGCGCAGAACTCCAGCGCGACGCGGCGGAAGTGCTCGGCGGTGCGGAGCAGCGCGCGGATCTGGGCGCGGCGGTCGGCGAACTCCCTGAAGCTCCGGAACACCCCCTCGGGCAGGGGCTCGCCGCCCAGCTCGCGGACGGTCTCGGGACGGACGGTGCTCTCCAGGTGCACGTGCAGGTGGGCTTTGGGCAACGCGCGTACGTCTCTCACGTGCCACCACCCTAGGCAGCCGCCCGGCACGGGCGCACCGCATTATCTCCCCGAGAGGCCGGGTTCCGTCAGGGCCAGGTGCTGGCCTCGGCTTCGAAGACCGCGGGGTCGCTGTGCACGGGCAGCACGCACATGAGGTGGCCGCCAGGGACGCGTAGAGTACGGCACTCCCGCCAGCGTGACACCTCCTCCGCGCCCAGGCCGAGCAGGCGCCGGGTCTCCGCCTCGACGTCGTCGGTCTCGATGTCCACATGGAAGCGAGGGGCGTCGTCCACCGACTGGACAGCGACGATGAGGCCGGGCATGGCTCCGTGGAGGCTGATGAACTGCTCTTCACCAGGGAGCGGCCGGGCCGTGGCTCCGAGAGCCGCGGCCCAGAAGGCGGCGGCCGCCTCGGCCTCCGGGGTGGGGGTGTCGATGAGGAGGGCGTAGACGCGGCTGCGGTGCATGGTGATCACCCTAACGCCCGTCCGCCGGCTGGAACCTGCCCCGGCGCAGGGCCCGGGGCGCCGCAGAGCCCTGCACATGGCTGCTCCCGGCCTGCCCCGGTCGAGCGCCGCACCCATGACCTCTCGCGCCGCAACGGCGCGAGCCATCGCCCGCAACGGGCTCCACTCTCACCCGCGACGGACAGGCCAGGTCAGAGGGTGGTGCGCTTGGTCAGGCGCATCTTCGACTGCTTGTGCGGCCCGCGCTCCCAGTCCTCCATGAACGTGGCGTTGAACCCGTACGAGGTGGCCAGGCCGGCCAGCGTCTCGGTGCGGTAGTAGAAGTCCTCGCGCAATACGTGGTGTTCCTTGCCCTCGGTGCGGTCGAAGGTGAAGTCGAACCAGCCGCCCGGCTTCATCACCCGTCCCACGTGGGCGAAGCACTCCTCGATGACGTGCAGCGGCGAGTGCGAGAACACGCTGTGGGCGTGCACGACGTCGAAGTGCGCATCGGGCAGGAAGGCGAAGCGCAGGTCGCGTACGGGGGTCAGGTGGGGCAGCTTGTCGGCCAGCTTGTGCCGGACGATGGTGTCCTGGGCGGCGATGAGGATGTCGGGCGAGATGTCGATGCCGTAGTAGTTGCCGGTGTGCAGGTAGTCGATGAACAGGTGCCCGGCCCGCAGGTTGCCGCAGCCGATCTCCAGCAGGCGGCACTCGGGCTTGAGCCCGTGTTCGACGAGGTAGTCGAACTGCATGCGGCCCACCTCCAGCCAGCGCTTGTGGCTGTGCGAGCCGACCGCCCCTTCGGGGTCGCGGGCGGTGTCGGAGCGCATGACGGCTCGGTAGTAGGAGACGTGGTCCCGCGTGCGCAGCCTGAACCACGTGTCGCGGGCCAGCCGCCGCAGGTGAGGGACGATCTTTTCCGGATGCTTGATTGCGTACGTCGCTTGGTGGGCGAGGCTCGAACGGGCGCGTTTCACGCCACGGAATCTAGGCCGACGGCCCGGCCCTGAGAGCGCTGTGGCGTCACTCTTGATGACCCGTTTGCGCAGCCTTTCACACCGGAGGCGGCGGCGCTCAGCTCAGGTAGTCGCGCAGCGCCAGTGAGCGCGACGGGTGGCGGAGCTTGGACATGGTCTTGGCCTCGATCTGGCGGATGCGCTCGCGGGTGACGCCGTAGACGCGGCCGATCTCGTCGAGCGTCATCGGCTTGCCGTCGTTGAGGCCGTACCGCATGCTGATCACCCCCGCCTCCCGCTCGGTGAGCTGGTCGAGCAGCGCCCGGAGCTGCTGCTGGAGCAGCGTGAACGAGACCGCGTCGGCCGGGGAGACGGCCTCGGTGTCCTCGATCAGGTCGCCGAACTCGCTGTCGCCCTCGTCGCCGAGCGGCGTGTGCAGGGAGATCGGCTCGCGGCCGTACCCCTGGACCTCGATGACGCGATCGACGTCGAGCTCGCACTCCTTGGCGATCTCCTCGGGCGTGGGCTCGCGGCCGAGGTCGCTCGCCAGGCGGCGCTGCACCCGCGCGACCTTGTTGATCAGCTCCACCATGTGGACGGGGATGCGGATCGTGCGGGCCTGGTCGGCCATCGCCCTGGTGATCGCCTGCTTGATCCACCACGTGGCGTACGTGGAGAACTTGAAGCCGAGCCGGTAGTCGAACTTCTCGATCGTCCTGATCAGACCCAGGTTGCCCTCCTGGATGAGGTCGAGGAAGAGCATGCCGCGCCCGGTGTAGCGCTTGGCGATGGAGACCACCAGCCGCAGGTTGGCCTCCAGCATGCGCTGCTTGGCGCGTACGCCGTCCTCCGCGATCCATTCCAGGTCGGCCCGCAGGTCGTCGGGCAGGTCCGGCTCGGTGTCGAGCCGCTCCCTGGCGAACAGCCCGGCCTCGATCCGCTTGGCCAGGTCGATCTCCTGCTCTGCGGTGAGCAGCGGCACGCGGCCGATCTCCTTGAGATACGCCTTGACCGAGTCGGCCCCGACGGTCGTGACACCGTCGGCGGTGTTGTCGTCCAGTTCGAGAACCTCTGCTGCTTGGGACAAAACCCTCTCCTCGCTTGCGTGCACGGACGGCGTCCTAAACTTAGGTCGCACCTAACTGTAGGTTCTCTTGATCGAAGAGTCAACCTAAAATAAGGTCGAACCTAAGTTTTTATGTAAGACTGGAGCCATGAGCACCGACACCTTGGGTTTGAGAGAACAGAAGAAGCGTGAGACCAGGCAGGCCATCTCTGACCACGCTACCCAACTGTTCCTGGAACGTGGCTTCGACCGCACGACGATCGCCGACATCGCCGCGGCGGCGCGGGTCGCCAAGATGACCGTGACCAACTACTTCCCCCGTAAAGAGGACTTGGCGCTCGACCACCACGAGGAGTTCGTGGCCGGGCCCGCCTCGACGCTCGCCCGCCGCCCGGCCGGGGAGTCGGCGCTGGCCGCGATGCGGCGGGAGTATCTGGCCGCGATCGAACGCCACGACGCGATCATCGGCTTCACCGGGCCCGCCTTCGCCCGCATGATCGCCGAGAGCCCCACCCTGGTGGCGCGCCTGCGCGAGCTGCATGATCTGCGCGAGGAGGCGCTCGCCGAGCAGCTCGCCGCCGAGATGCCCGGCGACCCCGTCGGGGCGCGGGCGGTGGCGGCACAGCTCGCGGCGGCCGACCGGCTGATCTTCCGCGAGCTGCAGGCCCGCATGCTGACCGCCGAGGACGGCGACGACGCGGCGATCGACCGCATGGCCGCCGAGGTCACGGAGATCGCCCGCCGCGTCTTCGACCTCCTGGAGCCCTCACTCGGCACCCTGGCCATCCGCTGACCACCCCCTTCACCGGGCTGCGTTCGCCCGGCCCCGTTCGCCCGGCCCCGTTCGCCCGGCCGCGTTCCGCCGCCGGTCGCGTTCGCCCGGTCGCTTCGCCCGGCCTTTGGCCTGACCGCTTCGTCGGGCACGGCGGCCATCCGCCGACCGACCCTTGCTCGAACCCCCTACCCACGAGCACGCCGATACCCAGCGTGTCACCCGCCACCGACAATTCCGCGCGGGCCCAGGGGCGCTAGCGAGGCAAGCCGGGCGCCGCTGGCGGTGCACGCTGAAACGGCACAGGAGGAACGAGCCGGACAGCGCCGGGCAGGGTGGGGTGCGAGCGGCTCACGCCGAGCGACGCCGTCCGGGCGCGCCCAGAACGGCGCAGTGGAGCCGGCCGGGCGGCGCTAATGCGGCCGGCCGGGTTCTGCCTCGCGTAGCTCCTGGAGGGCCGCGCGTAGGTCGTCGGTCAGTTCCCAGGCGTCCGGCACCATGTCCCGATCGGTGACCACGCCGACGTCGAGCCATCCGTCGTAGGAGAAGGCGGTGATGTTGATGCCGCCGCTGACGTCGGTGATCACCGAGACGGGGTAGTTGCCGAGCAGCCGGACGCCGCACACGTACAGCGGGAACTGGGGTCCCGGCACGTTGGAGACGATCAGGTTGATGGGCGGCGCGGCCTGGCCGACCAGGCCGAACGCCGAACGCGCGGCGAGTCCCATGAGCGCGGCCGGCATCGACTCGCTGAACTCGCGCAGCCAGCGCGCGGGCGCGAGCGAGAAGCGGTCCTTGATGCGGTGCATGGACTGCCGTACGTGGTGCAGCCGCTCCACCGGGTCGGCGAGGTGCACGGCGAGCGGCGCCGTCATGATGGCCACCTGGTTGCCCGGCCCCGAGCCCTCGCCGGACCGCCCAGCGCCCTCCCCCGAGCGCTCCGAGCCCTCCCCCGACCGGCCCGTGCCCTCGCCCGGCCGCACCGAGAACGGCACTCCGGCCACCAGCGGCCGGGCCTGGCACGCCGCCGTGCGCGGCCAGCCACCGGCGCAGCGCGCCCGCGCACACCGCCATCACGACGTCGTTGACCGTGACCCCGAACGCCTTGCGCACCTGCTTGATCTCCTCCAAGGGCAGCGAGACGAAGGCGTAGCGCCGGTGCGCGGAGACGGGCCCGCTGAACGGCGTCCTGGGCGCGGGCAGCACCGGCAGGTCGGGGGCGTGGCCCTCACCGGCGAGGCGGCGGGCGATCCCGGAGACGAGGGCGGCCCCGGGCAGCCGGGACACGACGGGGATCTCGTCGAGGTGAGGGACGGCGTCGGCGGCGAACCGCACGGCGTGGGCCGGGTTGGTGGCCAGCCGGGCCAGGCCGCGCGCCACCATCTCGGCGAGGCCGGGCGGCGGCTGGTCGTGCTCGGGTTCGACGGGTGGCGGGGGCGCGGGTTCGGGGGTGACGTCGAGCAGGGCGGCCAGTACGTCGGCGCCGCCGATCCCGTCCACGGCGGCGTGGTGGATCTTGGTGTAGAGGGCCGTGCGGTCGCCGGGCAGGCCGTGGATCAGGTAGATCTCCCACAGCGGGCGGCCGCGGTCGAGGCGGCGGGAGTGCAGGCGGGCGACCTGCTCGGCGAGCTGCCGGTCGTCGCCGGGCGGGGGCAGGCCGATCTCGCGTACGTGGTAGTCGAGGTCGAGATCGTCCTCCTCCTGCCAGTACGGGTGGTCGAGCCCGAGGGGCACGGGGGCGAGCTTGCGCCGCAGCGCGGGCACGTACGGCAGCCGCCGCTGCAGCAGGTCCTGCAGGTCGGCGCGGAGCAGGTGGCCGTCGAGCACGGCCAGGCCGGCGATGTTGGCGACGTTGGTGACGGTCTCGAAGTGCAGGAACTGCGCGTCGAGTGCGGAAAGCTGCGGCATCGTCCCACCTCCGCCCCGAACGCAATCAGAGCACACCGGTCACTTCAAGAGCGGCCGGAACCCCTTCGACTCACAGCTGCCCGCGTACGGGCCGGGCACGCCACCCCGTCTCCTGAAGGGACGAAAGATACTGGCGAGTCAAGATCGCACGATTGAGGTCGCGCCAGGTGAGCATCTAGATATCATGCCTTTCCCCATCAAAGAGGTACGCGCCGCGTACCCCGCGCTCTCCGACGGCCACGCCTATCTCGACGGCGCCGCCGGCACCCAGGTCCCTCAGTCCGTGATCGACGCCATCGCCACCGCCTACCGGACGGGGATCGGCAACGTGGGCGGCGCCTTCCCGGCCAGCCACCGCTCCGACGCGATCGTGGCCGCCTGCCGCGCCGCCGTCGCCGACCTGGTGGGCGGCCGTCCCGAAGGCGTCATCCTCGGGCCCAACATGACGACGCTCACGTACCGGCTGTCGAAGGCCATCGCCGGTCCCGGCGACGAGGTGGTGGTCTCGCGGCTCGACCACGACGCGAACGTGCGGCCGTGGACGCAGACCGGCGCCACGGTGCGGTGGGCCGAGGTCGACCCGGTCACCGGCGAGCTGCCGGTCGAGCAGTACGCCGACCTGATCAACGAGCGGACACGGGTGGTCGCGGTCACGGCGGCGAGCAACATCCTCGGCACCCGCCCCGACGTGCCCGCCATCGCCGAGCTGGCGCACCGGGCCGGGGCGCTGGTGTACGTGGACGGCGTGCACGCCACCCCGCACGGCCCGGTGGACATGCGGGCGCTGGGCGCCGACTTCTACGCCACGAGCGCGTACAAGTGGGCGGGGCCCCACATCGGCGCGGTCGTCGCGGATCCCGAGCTGCTGGAGACGCTGAGGCCGGACAAGCTCGCGTCGTCGCCGGACACGGTGCCGGAGCGGTTCGAGACCGGCACGGCGGCCTTCGCCGACCTGGACGGCGTGACGGCCGCCGTGGACCACCTGGCCGCCATGGTGCCCGGCACCGGCACCCGCCGCGAGCGCCTGCTGGCCTCGATGGCCGCCGCGGAGGAGCACGAGCTGGAGCTGTTCGCCGAGATGCTGGCGGGCCTGGAGTCCATGCCGCACGTCACGCTGTACGGCAAGCCCGCGCGGCGGACGGCGACGGCCTACTTCAACGTGGCCGGGCACACCCCGCGCCAGGTGGCCGAGCACCTGGCCAAGCTGGGGGTGAACGTCTGGAACGGCCACAACTACGCCTGGGAGCTGACCGGCGCGCTCGGCATCCGCGACTCGGGCGGCGCGGTGCGGGCGGGCCTGGTGCACTACAACGACGCATCGGACGTGGAGCGCCTGCTGGACGGCGTGGCCAAGCTGCGCTGAAAGGCGGTGCCGAAGCGGCGGCTCGGCCATCCAGGAAGGGGCGGCTCAGGCGGCGTCGGCGGCCGAGGGCTGCTCGTACACCGGCAGGCGGATCACGAACCGCGCGCCTGACGGGCAGTCCTCGACCGTCAGCGAGCCGCCGTGCGCCACGCACGTCTCGCGGCTGACGGCCAGCCCGAGCCCGCTGCCGCCGGGATCGAGGCGCAGCCCCTCCTCCAGGCGGACGAACGGCTCGAAGATCCGCTCGCGGTCCTCGGGCGGGATGCCCTCGCCGTCGTCCTGCACGACCAGGACGGCCTGCCGGTCCGAGCGCGCGACGGAGACGTCGATGCAGGTGCGGGCGTGCCGGCGCGCGTTGGCCAGGAGGTTGTCGAGCACGCGCAGGAGCTGCACCCGCGAGCCCATCACGGTGGGGCGGCCTGATCGGTGCAGCCGGATGTCGATGCCGGAGCGGGGCAGCGCCGCGAGCTCCTCCTCCACCAGCTCGACCAGGTCGAGCTGCTGGTGGGCCGCCATGCCCGAGTTCTTGACCCGGGTGTAGGCGAGCAGGTCGTCGATGATGGCCTGGAGGCGTTCGGTGGTGCGCAGCGTCAGCCGCAGGGCCGAGCGCGGCTCCACCTCGTCGGGGTACATAAGCGCCTCCTCCAGCTGCACGTGCAGGGCGGAGACGGGGGCGCGCAGCTCGTGGGAGACGAGAGAGGCGAAGCGGCGCTGCGCGGACACCGCCTTCTCCAGCCGGTCGAGGTAGAGGTTGGAGGTGCGGGCGAACTCGGCGATCTCGTCGTCGCCCGGGGCCGCGGGGACCCGGAGGCTGAGGTCGCTCGCGGTGGCCTCGCGCATGGTGGCGCTGATCTCCTGCACCGGGCGGAGCGTGCGGCCGACCACCATCCACGTGGCCCAGGCCGCCACAGCGGAGGCGATCAGCACCGCGGTGCCGAAGCCGATCTCCAGGTAGGGCGTGGCAAGTGCGGGCGGCATCAGCCTGCCGCCGAGGACGAAGTGCTCCTCGCCGCCGAACAGCGTCTGTGCGACCCTGCCGTCGAGCCGCAGCACCGCCACCATGAGGCACGGCCCCTCCCCGGGGCAGGCCACGGCGTCCTTGAGACGCGCATCGGGCGGCGGGCGGACGGTGGTCAGCGGCGGGATGCGCAACCCGGAGCCGTTGCCCGCCACCAGCTCGCCCCGCGCGTTGATGAGCTGCAAATAGTCGCTGCGCACGCTCGGCGTGGGCCGCGGTATCTGGCCGGGCACCATCTGGTTCGCCCAGCCCACGACGTCCCTGCCGCAGGTCCTCGTAGACGTCCTTGGAGATGCTGTTGCGGATGCCGAGCACGGCGAGGGCGGCGACCACCGAGAGGATCACCAGGAACAGCACCCCGACCCAGCACGTGTAGCGCGCGCGGATCGACCGGGGGTACGGCCATCGCCATCCCGTCCCGCTCAGCCTCATGCGACCTCCTCTGCCCGCCCCCAGCCGGAGCAGGCTTCGGTGGAACGGTCGGTAGGCTCCTTCCGTCATGGTCCCGTCATGGTCGTGGCAGGTGTTCGAGCAGGAGCAGCGCGATGTCGTCGCCGCGCTGCTCGGCGGCGGGCGCCTGGTCGAGCAGGGTCTCTCCGAGCAGGTGCAGGGGCTGCTGCCCCGCCTTGGTCAGGTAAGCGGCCAGGCGGGCGATGGCGTCGTCCAGGTGCACGCCCGGTGCCTCGATGAGGCCGTCGGTGTACAGCGCGAGGATCGCGCCGGGCGAGAACGGCACCTGCAAGGTGGGATACTCCGCGTCCGGGTCGATGCCGAGCAGCGGGCCCGGCGGTACCTCCACGGGTTCCGCGGCGCCGCCGGGAGCCCGCAGCAGGGGCGGCGGATGGCCGGCGTTGGCGATGGAGAACGCGCGCAGCCGCAGGTCCAGGTGGAGCAGCACGCAGCTGGTGAACAGGTCGGTGTCCAGGTAGAGCAGCAGCCGGTTGGCGTTGCGCAGCACCGTGCCCGGATCGGCCTCGGGGTCGGTGGCGGAGGCGTGGATGGCGGTGCGCACCTGCCCCATGAGCGCGGCGGCCGACAGGTTGTGTCCCTGCACGTCGCCGATGACCGCCACGGCGGCGTGGTCGTGCAGGCGGATGAGGTCGTAGAAGTCGCCGCCGACGCCGACGCCCCGCGTGGCGGGCACGTAGCGGGCGGCCGCCTCCAGGTCCTCGATGTCGGGCAGGCGGCGCGGCAGCAGGCTCGTCTGCAGGCAGTGGGCGGCCTGGTCCTTGGCCTCGTACAGCAGGGCGCGGTCGAGCGCCTGGGCCATCAGCCCGGCCAGGGAGGTGAGCGTGGTGCGCTCGGCCCCGCTGAACGGGTGGGGCTGCTCGAAGGCCACCACGCAGGTGCCGGCCAGCCGGTCGGGCAGCGACAGCGGCAGGAACGCCCACGCCTCCATGTCGTCGGCGTCCAGCGCGGGCTTGTAGACCTCGCCCATCTCCTCGCGGTCGCCGTAGAACCTGGCCTCGCCGGTCCGCATGACCCGGCCGGTCATGGTGAGGCAGTCCACCGGCATCCCGTTCAGCCGCTCGACGAACGTACGGCTGAACCCGTGCGAGCCGAGCACCCGCAGCCTGCCGCCCTCGGCGATGAAGACCGCCATGGAGTGCACGCCGCACACCGCCATCATGTGGTCGGTGACCACCTCGATGACCTGCCGCACGGTGAGCGCCCTGGTCAGGGTGGCGGCCAGGTGCAGCAGCTCGTGCAGGTGGTGCGGCTGCGGATGCGCCGAGCTGTCGGCCAGCGGCAGCTTGCCGGTGGACACGAGGTGCAGGCTGACGCCCGTCGGGTCGGGGTGCAGGCGGGCCTCGACCGTGACGCCGCCCGGCGTGCCGAGCAGGCAGGTGGTGGGCTGCTGGCTGACCACGGCGTGCCGGAAGCGCTCTTTGAAGACGGGGCCGCGCAGCCAGTCCACCGCGTCCCACAGCACGCGGCCGAGCAGCGTGCCGTGGGAGGCGCCGCCGAGCATCTCGGCGGCCGGGTCGTTGAGGTAGGTGATGTGGCCGTACAGGTCGAGCGAGACGCAGCCGTCGCGCAGCCGGTCGGCGAAGCCGAAGGCGGCGGGTGTGCGCGCCCCCTCAGAGGGCCGCGACGGCAGCGGGGTCAGCGTGCGCGGCTGCGGGGTGACCGGGGGCCGCTGGTCGTCCCCCGCCGACTCCTTCAGCACCTCTTCCATACGGCGGGTGGCCTCGTCGATGACCTCCAGCTCGTACGAGCCGAGCCGCGGCTGCCGCGACGACGACCACATGAGCACCCAGGAGCCGACCACCCGGTCGTCGATCCTGAGCGGCGTGGCCAGCACGGAGAAGTGATACGGCACGAGGAAGGCCATGGCCGGGAAGCGGCGGGCCAGCTCCTCCAGGTCGGGCACCCACACCCGTTCCCTGCGCCGCACGGCGACGGTGGCGGGGACGCCGGCCTCGGCGCGCAGCCTGCTCCACTGGCCGACCATCGGGCCCGGCAGTCCCATCTGGGACTGCATGAGCAGCACCTCGCCGGCCGCGTCGAGCAGATAGAGCATGGCGATGTGGGCCCCGGTCTCCCGTGCGGCGCGCACGAGCGTCTCGTCCATTTCCGAGGTGGCCGGGGGCCCGGCCGGCCGGAGCCGGTGAGACGCGGTGAGCCACTCGGTCCCGCGCGACAGCATCGGCTCCTCACGCCTCCCTACGCGAGCCATACGGTCACGGTATCTACCGCTTTAGCCCGATAGGTGATTACTTGTCGTAATCTGACCGGTTACCGAGACGTGGATGGCGGTTGTCAGACCTTTCCATGACGATGCCCGCCGGCCGGTCCGGCGGGCGGGCGTCGAAGCCCTGGCCGCGGGCTATTCCGCGAGGCTGCCGCAGGTAAAGCCCTTCTCCCTGTCGGGCGGAAACATCTGCACCTCGGTCAGGATCGTGCTCTCGGAGAACTTGCGGAAGGTCAGCGCCCTGTCGCAGTCGTAGATGGCGTAGCCGCCCTCGTGCTCGCCGAGCACCATCATCCAGCGGCTGTCGTACAGGGGCTTGCCGCTGCTGTCCTGGAGCTTGGCCCATTGCGTCTGGAAGCCGACGGCGTCGAGCAGGGCGGTGGACTCGCCCTTCTCCAGCACGTTGATCGCGCCGTAGATCATCTGGATCATGAGGACGTAGCCGAGTCCGATCCCGGTGAGCGCGCCGACCAGCACCTTCAGGCCCGCCCTGCCCACAGGCCTGCGGCGCAGCAGCCGGAACGGCACCACGTACGCCACCACGCCGAGACCGGCCGCGAGCAGCACGTCGCCCGCCTCGACACTGATCTTGGCGGTGGGGTCGTCGCCCGACAGCGCTGTCATGAAGTACATGAAGCCCAGGTACGAGGCGCCGGCCCAGGCGGCGGCGATCACCGCGACGATCCACGGCTGCCGGCGCACCTTCTGCACGATCCGGCCGGCCCAGCCGCGGGTGATCACGTTGAGCAGCCAGCCCAGGCTGACGGCGAGGCCGAGGGCGATCGCGCCCAGGATCAGCAGCGGCAGGATCGTGCCCAGCAACCGGCCGAGCAGCACGGCCTGGTCGATGCCGGCCTGCTCGGGCGTGATGCCGAAGATCGCGTACATGGCCTGGTAGCCCATGTAGAGCAGCGCGTACAGGGTCACGCCGAGCGGGACGAGGACGGAGCCGGCCTTTTCCAGCAGGTCGATGACGCCGACCTTCTCCTCGGCCTCCGGCTCAGGGGCTTCGGATGCTAAGTCCGAAATATGAGTATCCGCAGGGTGAGCGGCATAGGACGGAGAAGTCATGGCCGGAGCATAGAGGATGGACTCTCCGCACAACGCCGTTTTCACGCTGTGAGGGACAAGTCCGTCATAGTAGTGATCACAGCTTCGCGCCCTCGCAGCGCTGTCTCGCTCACGCCGGCCCGTGCGCCGCCCGCTCCTTCGCCGAGGCGGGCCCTTGACCGCGTAGCCGTTTGGCTGGACGCTCGAAGGCACCCGGCTTGATCGACGGATCTTCCCCGGCTGGCCGCGCGACCACGTCCGAGGTGGATCACGCCGTGAGCACCATGCCGCGCGAAGAGGGTGAAGGTCGCATGACCATCGCGGAAGAGCTGCTCCTGCTCGCCTACGACAAGGAAGGCCGGCCGGACGTCACCATGACCTGGCTGGATCCCGCGATCGCCGCCGCCGTCCTGGCCGAGCTGGTCGTGCACGGCCGGGTGGAGATGTCGGGCAGGAGGCTGCGCGTTCGCGACCAGAGCCGGCTCGGCGAGGACGAGCTGGACGCCGCGCTGACCCTCATGGGCGCCAAGAGCAGGCGGCCCGTGTCGTGCGTCCAGCTCCTGGAACGGCACGGCCTACGGCGGCGGCTGCTGACCCGGCTGGTGACGGGCGGGGTGCTGGCCGAGACGCGCGGCAAGGCGCTCGGCTTCTTCCCCGTCAAGCGGTGGCCGGAGGCGCGTCCTGGCGGGCGGGCCGAGATCAGGGCGCGGGTGGCGGCGGTGCTGGGCGGCGCGGAGCCCGACCCCCGTACGGGGACGCTCATCGCGATCCTGCACGCCGACCGGTACACCCGCACGTTCTTCCCCGGCTACGACGACCGGCGCTACAAGGAGGTCGCCGAGGGCGGCTGGGCGGCCGAGCCGGTGATCCGCACGGTGGGCGTCATCGCCGACGCCGCACTGTACGCCATGGCCGGCGAGTGACCGCTGCTCCCAACCGGCTTCTCCCCTGACGGCCGCACTCCACCGGCTTCTCCCCTTACGGCGCACCGGTCAGTAGCTGGGCGGGGTCGCCGCGACGAGGAAGTCGGCGGGCTCGTCGCCCGGGTTGATGTAGCGGTGCGGGAGCGTGGAGTCGAAGTAGCAGCTGTCCCCCTCCTCCAGCAGGTGCTCGGTCCCCGCCACCTCGACCACGAGCCGCCCGCGCAGCACGAGCACGCACTCCTCCGACGGGTGCGTCCACGGCTCGGCGGCCGACGCGCCGCCGGGCAGCAGGTGGCCTTCGAGCACCTCCAGGCGGCCATGGCCGGGCGAGACGCGCGTGTAGGAGATCCCGCAGGCCGGCGACTTGACCAGCATCCGCCCGCCGCGCCGCACCACGGCCACGGCCTCGGCGTCGGGCTCCTTGAACAGGTCGAACAGTGGCAGGTCCAGCACCTTGGCGATCTTCCGCAGCGTCTCCAGGCTGGGGTCGGCGAGGTCGCGCTCGACCTGGCTGATGAGCCCGCTGGACACGCCGGTGGCGGCGGCGAGCTGGGCGAGGGTCAGCCCGCGTTCCGTGCGGAGCTGCCGGATCCTGGCACCGATCACCCGGCGATCCTACCGTCGTTCAACCACATTGAACGGCTATTGACCTGGTTGAAATCTCCTGGATAAGGTGCCCGAAATGTCGTACATGTTGAACGCCTCCCAGTTCCGGGCCGAGTTCCCCTCTCTGGCCGACTGCGTGCACCTCGCGAGCTGCAGCCAGGGCGCGCTGTCGTCGCGGCTGGCGTACGCGCTGCAGGAGATCGGCCACTCGCTGCGTGTGGAGGGCGCCCCGTGGGGGACGTGGATGGCGCAGGTCGAGCGGGCCAGGGAGCGTTTCGCCCGGTTGATCGGCGCCGAGCCCGGCGAGGTGGCCGTGCTGTCGTGCGCCTCGGAGGCCGCATACCAGGCCGCCTCCTCGCTCGACTGGTCGCGGCGGCCCGGCATCGTCACCACCGACCTGGAGTTCCCATCCATCGCGCACGTCTGGCTGGCGCAGGGTCAGCGCGGCGCGCGGGTGCGGGTGGTGGCCGACAGCGGCGAACACGTGGCGGCGGAGGCGTACGAGGAGCTGATCGACGAGAGCGTCGGCCTGGTGTCGGTGCCGCTGCACACCTACCGCAACGGCGCCCGCCTGCCGGTCGAGGACGTCGTGCGGCTGGCGCACGAGCAGGGCTCGCGGGTCTTCGTGGACGCCTACCAGGCCGCCGGGGTGACCCCGATCGACGTGCGCGAGCTGGGCTGCGACTACCTCGCGTCGGGCTCGCTCAAGTACCTGCTGGGCCTGCCCGGCATCGCCTTCCTGTACGTGCGCGGCGGGCTCGAGCAGCAGCGCGAGCCGGAGCTGACCGGGTGGTTCGGCCGCAGGCAGCCGTTCGCGTTCGACCCCCGGCTGCTCGACTTCCCCGCCGACGCCCGCCGTTTCGAGACCGGCACGCCGCCCATCCCGTCGGCGTACGCCGCCAACGCCGGCCTCGACCTGATCGAGCGCATCGACCTGCACGACGTGCGGCGGCACGTGTCCGGGCTGGTGGAGGAGCTGGCCGAGCGGCTGACCGCGGAGGGCGTGCGGGTGGCGAGCCCGGCGGGCGCGCGCGGCCCGCAGGTGGCCATCGCCGACCAGGCCCCCGACCGGCTGGCCGCCGCGCTCGCCGAGCGCCGCATCTGGACGGCGCCGCGCGGCGACCTGCTGCGGCTGTCGTTCCACTACTACAACGACCGCTCCGATGTGGACGCGGCCGTCGAAGCCATCAGCTCCTATCGGAGGAGCTGACCACCCCCCTACCGAGAGGCACCCGCCGTGGACGACCCCGCGACCCCCAACGCACCCGGCCTGCAGCGCCGGCTGACCGGCCGTCAGCTCACGATGATCGGGCTCGGCGGCGCCATCGGCACCGGGCTCTTCCTCGGCTCCAGCCTGGCGATCTCGCAGGCGGGCCCGGCGACGATCGTGGCGTACGTCATCTGCGCCGCGGTCGCCATGGTGATCGGCTGGTCGCTGGCCGAGATGGTGGTGGTACACCCCGAGGCGGGCGCGTTCGGGGTCATCGCCCACCGCTATCTGGGGCCGTGGGCCGGGTTCGTGGTGCGGTGGACGTACTGGACGATCCAGGTCATCGCGATCGGCGGCGAGGTGATCGCGGCCGGGATCTACGTGCAGTTCTGGTGGCCGTCGCTGCCGCTGTGGCTGCCGGTCGCGGTCTTCTCGCTCGTCGTGCTGGCGGTGAACGCGGCCGCGGTGCGGCTGTTCGGCGAGATCGAGTACTGGTTCGCGATGATCAAAGTGGTGGCGATCATCGTGTTCGTCCTGCTCGGCCTGGTGCTGGTGACGGTCGGCCTGCCCAGCGCGGACGCCACGGGCCTCGCCAACCTGACCGCGCACGGCGGCTTCCTGCCGAACGGGATGAGCGGGCTGTTCCTCGCCATGGTGTTCGTGCTGTTCAGCTACATCGGCACCGAGGTCGTGTCGGTCACCGCCGCCGAGTCGGAGGACCCCGTACGCGACATCCCGCGCGCCGCCCGCCGCATGATCACCCGGCTCGCGCTCTTCTACGTGGTGGCCATCGCGATCGTGCTCACCGTGGTGCCGTGGCCGGTGACGGCGCAGGGCGGCTCGGTCACCGAGAGCCCGTTCGTCACCGTGTTCTCGGCCGCCGGAGTCCCCGCCGCGGCGACCATCATGAACTTCGTGGTGCTCACCGCCGCGCTGTCCAGCGCCAACACCAACCTCTACCTGACCACCCGGATGATGCACTCCCTGGCCGCCAACGGCTACGCCCCTCGCTGGACGGGACGGCTGAGCCGGGCGGGTGTGCCGCGCAACGCGCTCGCGCTGTCGGCGCTCGGCCTGGCGCTCGCGGCCGGGGTGTCGGCGGCCAGCGAGAGCGGCGCGTACCTGGCGCTGTTCGGCGTGTCGGTGTTCGGCGCGCTGGTGGTGTGGCTGCTCATCCTGGCCACCCACCAGGCGTTCCGCCGCAAGCGCGCCGCCCAGGGGCTGCCGCCGTCGCCGGTGCGGCTCTGGGGCGCGCCCGTGACGTCGGGCGTGGTGATGGTGTTCCTTGCCGCGGTGATCGTCTCGACGCTGTTCATCGAGCCGCTGCGGCCTGCCTGGTGGGCGGGCGTCCCGTTCTTCGTGATCGTCAGCGCGGCGTACGTGATCGCCTCCCGCCGGGCCCGAACGGGTGTGCGCGGCATCGGGTGAAGTGCCCGGCATGCATGTGTACTTCCTCTGAGGACGACGCGGCCCGCCCCGCCCTGCCACGGGCGCGGCTGAGCGCATCCGCGTCAGCTCTGACCTTTCCTCGCTCGTGGTGGCCGCCCTGCGCGTGACCGGCGTGGACGTGACCGTCTCGGCCGGCGACCGGCTGGGCGTGGCCGGCGAGAACGGCCGTGGCAGTTCACTCTGCTGCAGGTGCTCGCAAGCAGGCTCGCACCGGACGCGGGCATCGTGCACCGCGCGGGCACCATCGGGGTCGCCGACGGCCGCCTGCCTGCTCGGCGCCGGGCACGACCTGCTGCTGCTCGACGAGCCGACCAACCATCTCGACGCCGCCGGGCTCGGCCCCGCGGCCGGCAGGCGCCGCGCGGGGCCGCCCCCGCTCCTCACCCCGGCCCACCCGTGCTCGCCGTCACGACGCGTGCCGACCCACCCGAAAGGATTGCGTGACGCTGCTCCCCGAGTGACCCGCGGCGGGCCGTTCAGGCACCGGCACGGAGGCCCGCCGATGCCACGCGGCGGGCCGTTCGGGCACCGGCACGGAGACCGGCCGATGCCGAGTTTTGCTGAAGTTTCGCCTGATTTCAGGTTCTTTGCCCCCTTTGAGGGCAGGCGGGCGGCGATGGGTCGGCCTTCACAGACGCGGCCTCGGGGAAGGAAAACTCGATCATGGCGAACAAGATGGGAATCGCCTGCGCCTTGCTGGCCGGGTACTACCTCGGGCGGCGACGGAAGCTGCGCACGGCGGCGTTCCTGGCGGCGGCCGGGCTTGCGGGAAAGGCCTCAGGGAACGGCGGGCTGCTGTCGCTGGGGCTGAAGGCGCTGGGCTCATCGGCCGATATCGGCAAGCTCACCGAGCAGGTCAAGGGCGGCCTGCTGGAGGCCGGTAAGGCCGCGGCGAGCAGACAGGTCGACTCCCTGAGCGACAAGCTCCATGAACGTGCCGAGCAGCTCAAGACACCGGCCACCGCCGAGGGCGGGGACGAGCCCACCGAGGGCGCGGACCAGCCCGCCGAGGGCGCGGACGGCACCGGCCCCACCGACGAGTCCTCCTCGGACGGCGAGCCCGAGAGCGATACCGGCGACGAGGCCGGGGATCAGGACGAGACCGAGCGAGAGCCTGCTGGGCAGGAACGGGCGCGACGGCAGCCGCGTACCATCCGGCGGACCTCCGTGCGGAGGTGAGCACAGGTGGCTGAGGAACGAGCGGGAGCGGGCCGCCCCACAGTACGGCGGTTGACGCGTACGGCAGGTAAGGCCGCGGGCGCGGGCAAGCGTGCGGTCAGCGGGCTCGGCAAGGCCGCCGGTGCGGCGAAGCAAGGCACGACGGGCAAGGCCGCGAGCGCCGCCAAGGAAGGCACGGAGAAGACGTCGGCCGCAGGCAAGGTCACGCGGACGGCGACCGGCACGGCCACTCGGGCCGCCGGTACGGCGAAGGGCGCCACGAAGGGCCCGGTGAAGGGCGCCGCAGATGCGGCCAAGCAGGCGACGGGCGCCGCCGCCGGCGCCGCCGAGCAGGCCACCGACACCGCCAAGGGCGCCACCGGCGCGGCCGAAGGCGCGACGGACACCGCCAAAGGCGCGACCGAAGGCGTCACCGACACCGCCAAAGGTGCGGCTGAAGGCGTCACGGACACCGCCAAGGGCGCTACCGGCGCGGCCGGAAAGGTCGCGGGAGCCGCCAAGGGCGTGACGGGCGCCGCCAAGGGTGTCACCGGCGCCGCCAAGGGAGCCGCGGGCACGGCGGCGGGAGCGGTCAAGGGCGTCGGCAAGGACTTCCTCGCCGCGCTGCCGACCGAGCGGCTCGCCGACGAGGCGAAGAACCTCATGCACGCCGCGCTGAACCGCGCGGTATCCAAGGCGGGCGACAAGCTCGAGGGCCTCACCGGCCGCCTCACCGACTACGCCGAGCACGGCGGCAAGGGCCTGCTGAGCGCGGTGACCGGCAAGGGCGGCTCGGGTTCAGACGACGGAGGCGGCTCGGGCAGCGTCCTGGGCGGAGTGCTGAAGGGCGGTGTCAAGGGCGGGCTGCAGAGCATCATGCAGAAGATCACCGGAGGCGGCAAAGGCGGTAAGGGCGGCTTCGAGAAGGTCACCAACATCGTCGAGACGATCGACATCGGTGCGCCCCGCCGCCTGGTGTACGACCAGTGGACGCAGTTCCAGGACTTCCCGTCGTTCATGAAGAAAGTGGAGAACGTCAAGCAGGAGTCCGACGAGAAGCTCACCTGGAAGGCGCAGGTCTTCTGGTCGCACCGGAGCTGGACGGCGAGCATCGTCGAGCAGATCCCCGACCAGCGGATCATCTGGCGGTCCGAGGGGCCGAAGGGTCATGTGGACGGCGCGGTGACGTTCCACGAGCTGAGCGACGACCTGACGCGGGTACTGGTGGTGCTGGAGTACCACCCGCAGGGGCTGTTCGAACGGACCGGCAATCTGTGGCGGGCGCAGGGCCGCCGCGTACGGCTCGAGCTCAAGCACTTCCGCCGCCACGTCAATGCGCACCTGCTGCTGCACCCGGAGGACGTCGGCGAGGGCTGGCGCGGCGAGATCCGCGACGGCGAGGTGGTCAAGGACCACGAGACGGCGATGGAAGAGGAACGCGCGGCTCAGGCCGAGGAAGAGGAAGAAGAGCCAGAAGAGTACGAGGAGGAAGAGGGCGAAGAGCCGGAGGAGGGCGAGGAGCCCGCCGAGCAGGAGCCCGGGGAGGAGGCAGAACTGGAAGAGGAGGAAGCGGAAGAGGCCGAAGAGGAGCCGGAAGGAGGCGAATACGAGGAGGAAGAAGGCGAAGGCGAGGAGCGAAGCCGCTGAAAGGCGGCCGGACCGATCGGCCCATGACGGGCCCGCGCCTCGCCGCCACACGTGCCCGCCTCCGGCTCAGCGGCCCGGAGGCGGGCACTCCCCTGTTCCGGCACACCTGGCACGTTGAACGCACGCACGCTCGGCGGCACCGGCCGGCGCGGGCAGCACCTCGCCCGGCGGCGGGCTGACCCGTCACTTGAGGACTCAGCCGAGCCGGTCGCGCAGCCACTTCGGGTCGGGGTTGACGTGCGGCTCGCCCGCCAGCACCACGGTCGGGACGGTCTCGTCGCCGCCGGTGATCCCCCGCACCGCCGCCGCGCCCTTCGGGTCGCGCCAGATGTCCACCCAGTACGCCCGCCGGGCGGCGCGGCCGAACCGGAACCTGAGGCGCATGCAGTACCGGCAGCCCGGACGCCAGTAGACGATCGCCCGCCCGTCGGCCGCGCTGCGCCGCCGCGCCTCCTCAGCGCCGACCGGCCTGGGGAACGCCAGCGGCGAGATCACGAAGCCGAGCGCGGCGTACACCACCAGCACCGCGGCCGCCGCCACGAGACCGCCCCTCGCGGCCGTCCACGCCGCGAGCACCACCCCGATCGCCGCCAGCAGGCCCGGTGCCATCCATCTGCGCCTCACGATCAGGCAAGCTATCGGAACGCCTCTCGCACCTGCGCTCCGGGGCCGTGTCAGCCGATCCTCCGCCGCTTCCAACGGCGTCAGCCGGTCCCCGGCGCCGGCCGATCGCGTCAGCCGCTCCCCGGCGCAGGCCGGCCGCGTCGACCGCTCCCCGGCGTCTTCGGCCGCGTCAGCCGGAAGACCGGCGCGGGATGCAGGCGAGTTCGGCGAGCGCGTCGTCCACCGACTCCGCCACCTCGATCCCGGCCCGCTCACCGGCGTGCCCATGGCCGGCGATGCCGTCCCCTGGGATCACGATCAGCCGTCCATCGGACACCCTGGCGTGCCGCGCCGCCGACCGCAGGACGTCGCGCCCGTGCTCGTCCACCGCCGCCAGCTCGCGCAGATCGACCACGATCAGCGGCGGGATCCGCGCCACCAGCGCATTGACCAGGTACTGCTGCAGGATCAGGCACGCCACCCCCTCAAGCCGCCCGGTCAGGGACAGCAGGACGACCTCCTCCTGCCTGTCGAGCCGGATGTCGAAGTCCGGAGCGCTCTCGTGGATGCCAGGTTCTGAGGGGTGCATGACAAGGGTCCCAGCGTGGACGTACGAGGAAGATCTGCGCCGACCAGATCACCTATCGCGACCATAACAGTCCATTGCGTAACGCAACGATCGGACGGCACGGAAAGTGACCGAAAAGCAGCAGAAGCGTAAGCCCGTCCGCCATCGCACTAGTCTGGCTCCAGAGCCGCCGGACTGACAGAGGTGCGCCGCCGATGCGCGAGATCGACCCGCACATCCACGTCGAGCAGAAGGTGCTGCAATCCGGTGCCGCCTTCCGCAACGTGATCGCCTCGACGCTGGGCCGCGTCCCCGACGCGCCGTCCGTGGTGACCTCCGGCTGCGGGCTTCAGGTGCCGTACGCGATGACCTCGCCCCACCCCGAGCGCGTCACCTGCCTGCCGTGCAGGGAGCACGCCCACCGCGAGCACCTCCGCCTCGCCGAGCAGGTCGAACGGCTGAGCGGCATGCCCGGCTCGCCGATCCCGGACGAGCAGACCGCGCAGATGGTGCAGTGGGCCCGCGACCGCGCTCAGCGATTCGCCTCCGGCTAGCGCCCCTCCCATCGAGGCGGCGGTTCGGGTTGCGCTGGGAGTGAAGCGGGCCGGTTCCGCCTGCCTCGATGGGCCAGGATGAGGGCATGCGGACACTTGTTCTGGGTGGCACGAGGTTTCTGTCGAGGGAGATCGCGCGGCAGGCACGCGATCGCGGGCACGAGGTGGTGTGCGCGGCGCGCGGCCAGGCGGGCGACCCGCCGCAGGGGGTGGAGTTCGTCCGCGTCGATCGCGCGCAGGACGGCGGCCTGTCGCCCTTGGACGGCTCGTTCGACCTGGTGATCGACGTCGCCAGGCAGCCGAGCATGGTCCGCAGGGCGGTCGCCGAGCTGGCGGGGCGCGCCGGGCACTGGACGCTGATCTCCTCGTGCAGCGTCTACGCCGAGACCCACGAGGCCAACCAGGTGCTGCACGAGCCGCTCGCGCCGGGCGCCGACGAGAGCGCCCCGGAGAACTACGGGCCGGCGAAGGTGACGTGCGAGCAGATCGCCGGTGACGCGGCGCTGATCGTCCGCGCCGGGCTGATCGTGGGCCCGGAGGACGGGTCCGACCGGTTCACCTATTGGGTGGATCGGCTGGCGCGCGGCGGGCCCGTGCTGGCTCCCGGCTCCCCTGACGACCTGGTGCAGCTCATCGACGTACGCGACGTGGCCGCCTGGACGCTCGACGCCGCCGAGAAGGGGCTCGCCGGGCCGTACGACGTGATGTCCAGCCCGTTCACCAGGGGCGAGATGCTGGCCGGCATCGCCGAGGGGTTGTCGGTGCGGCCCGAGCTGGTCTGGGCCGACCAGGCGTTCCTCACCGAGCACAAGGTGGCGCCGTGGATGGGTCCGCGGTCGCTGCCGCTGTGGCTGCCGCTGCCGGAATACGCCGGTTTCATGGCCCGCGACGTCTCGGCCACGCTGGACGCCGGGCTGCGCATCCGCCCGGTCGCCGACACCGCGCGCGACACGCTCGCCTGGCTGCGCGACTCCGGTCACCAGGTCACCAAATCCGGCCTCACCGCCGAGGAGGAGGCCGAGCTGCTCCGCCTCCTCACCTGATCCCCGGGCGCGCGCCGATCGGTGCGTCATGCCCGGGACATCCCCGACGCTTGGCGGGCGATCTCGGTGCCGGGAATCGTCAGGATGGCGGGCATGAACGGAGAACTGGAGGCGCTCGTCCCGCTGATCCCCCGACATGACGTGAGCGGCTCGAGGCCGATCGACCTCCTCGCGTCCGAGATCCACCTGGGCCGGGACGGCGAGATCCGCGCGGGCAGGAGAGGCGCGGGCGGCGACCGGGACGGCTGGCGGCTGACGGCCTTCCACGCCAAGACCGCCGACGACGTGCACGCCGACCACTGGGAGATGCACCCGGAGGCCGACGAGATCGTCTCCTGCGTGGTCGGCAAGATCCGCCTCTTCCTGCGTCCGGACGGGCGCGGGGAGGAGGTGGTCAGGCTGGGGGCGGGCACCGCCGCCATCGTGCCGCGTGGCCGCTGGCACCGTATCGAGCTGGACATCCCGAGCACGATCCTGGCCGTCACCCTGCCGCACGGCACCCGCCTGGAGCGGCGGACCGGCGCGGAGCGGCCGGACCTGGCGAGGCCGGAGCCGCCCGGCGGGGCGCGTTGCCGCCGCCCGGCATGACCTCCCAGGTAATCGACGGCTTCCGGCCTGAGGTGGAAGCATCGCCGTCATGAGTGAACGCACCCGTGACGTCGTGACCCAGCTGCTGACCAGGATCGCCGAGGGAGACCACGACCGTACGGCGGAACTTTTCGCCGAACCGGTGGACTGGCGGCTCTCCTGGCCTTCCGAGGGGCATCCCGCCGTGCCGTGGATCCGTCCCCGGTCCAGCCGGGCCGAGGTGGCCGAGCATTTCCGGTCGCTGGCCGAGCACCACGTGCCCGAGCTGAACGGCACCTCGATCGAGCGCATCCTGGTGGACGGGCCGCATGCCGTGGTGCTCGGGGTGATCAAGCAGACCGTACGGGGCGGCGGAGTGGCGTACACGTCGCCGTTCGCGCTGCATCTGACGGTCGAGGACGGTCTGATCACCCGCTACCACATCTACGAGGACAGCCTGACCGTCACCCGGGCGCTCACCGCCTCCTGAGCACCGCCGTCATGAGCCGGTGCCTGAGCACCGCCGTCATGAGCCGGCGCCTGAGCACCGCCGTCATGAGCCGACGCGCAACCGCTCCGCCGCCCGCTCGTAGGCGCGCGCGGCCCTGCGGAAGTAGTCGTAGGGCACGTCGAGCTGGTCGTCGGTGCAGCCGGCCAGGATCTCGCCCACCTCGCGCCTGACCGGCGTCATGACCTCGTCGAGCTCGGCGGGCTTGCCGACGGGCTCGACGATGACCTTGCTGCGGTCGTCGGTGGCGGGGCTGCGGCGGACGTATCCGGCCTGCTCCAGCCGGTCGATGAGCCGGGTGGTCGGGCCGGTGGTCAGCCCGGCGCGGGCGCCCGGCTCCCCCGGTCGTTCAGGTTCCAGCCGGCCACCCGGCCCGCCGCCCAGGCGCGGTGAGGCCATCGCGTCCGGTCAGGCCGCCGTCAGGCCGAACGCCTCCACCAGCTCCTCCGTGGTGCGGATGGCGTGGGCGAATGTGGGGCCGTTCAGCTCGTGGGCGGCGTACATCATCTCCGGGCTGAACGCCGCCGTGGCGTCGCGCACCAGCGTGACGTGGTAGCCCAGCTCCATCGCGAACCTGCCGGTCGACTCCAGGCAGGTGTTGGCGAGCACGCCGATCAGCACCACGTGCGTGATGCCGTGCTGCTTGAGCTGGAAGTCCAGGTCGGTGTTGGCGAAGCCGCTCTGCGCCCAGTGCTCGTGGACGACGATGTCGCCGGGCTGCGGCGCGAGGTCAGGGTGGAACTCCCCGCCCCACGTCCCGCGCGCGAACGAGTGCCGCTCCATGATGCCGCGCTGGGTGGGGTTCGGGTGCCGCCAGCTCTCGTAGTCGCCCGGCTCCCAGCGGCGGTGCGGCACGATCAGCAGCCGGGCGCCGATCCCGCGCGCGGCGGCGGTCACCGTACGCAGGTTGTCCACCAGCCCGACCTCGGTGGCGACGGGGGCGAGCCTGGGCCAGAGCTTGCCGCCCTCGGAGATGAAGTCGTTGTACGGGTCGATCAGCAGGACCGCCGTGTGACGGGGATCGTAGAGCCGGGTCACAAGTGTTCCTCCGCCTTCGCGTACAAGGGGGCGGCGCCCGTTCCGCGCCTCCCGTCACGGCTCTACCCCGCAGGCCGGCACGTGCGCGTCCCGCGCGGGTCAGCGCGGCGCCAAACCCCCTTGACCGGAAGCGAAGGCGATCAGCCGAGCAGGATGTTCGTGGACTGCGACGGTACGGCGTCCAGCGCGGCGAGGGTCTCGTCGTCGAACGCGATCTCGCCCGCGGCGACGTTCTCCTCCAGGTGGGCGGCCGACGCGGTGCCGGGGATGAGCAGCACGTTGGGCGCGTGCCGCAGCAGCCAGGCCAGACCGATCTGGGACGGCGTGCGGCCGAGCTTGGCGGCGGCCTCGGTCACCGCCGGCTGCTCCACCACCCTGGGCATGCCGGGGAACGCGCCGCCCAGCGGGAAGTACGGCACCCAGGCGATCCCCTCGGCGGCGCACAGCGCCAGCATCTCCTCGTGGTCGCGCCCGACGAGGCTGTAGGCGTTCTGAACGCAGACGATGCCGGCGGGCAGGGCACGGCGCAGCACGTCGAGCGAGACGGCGCTGAGCCCGATCCCACCGATCTTGCCCTCGTCGCGCAGCGCCGTCATCACCTCGAGCTGGTCGTCCACGTCCACCACCTGGGGGCCGGTGGCGCGGATGCCGGGGCCGACGTCGAGCCTGCGGAGGTTCACGACCGGGATGCGCTCGACGCCGAGGCTCTTGAGGTTGGCCTCGACGCTCGCCCGCAGCTCCCCGGGACGCTGGGCGGGGCGGAGCGGGAACGGGCCGTCCGGGTCGACGACCGCGCCCACCTTGCTGACGACGACCACGCCGTCCTCGGGGCGCAGCGCCTCGCGGATCACGTCGTTGACGAAGCCGTCGCCGTAGAAGTCGGCCGTGTCGACGTGATCGACGCCCAGCTCGACGGCGCGGCGCAGCAGCCGTACGGCGGCGGCGCGGTCGTCGTGCAGCCGCTCGAGCTGCATGGCGCCGTAGCCGACGCGGGAGACGGTAAGGTCGCCGAGCAGGCCGGAGCCGCCGGGACGCGGTGCTCCGGTGGCCGTGACGTCGGAGGAAGAGGTGCCGGAGGACATCAGGAAACACCGTCCTTGAGACAATGACGAGAGAAAGCGGAGGACCCTCCGCCAAGACCGACCCTAGCACTATCGGAGGTGCCTCCGCTTTGGTTGCCCCGGAATCTTCCGAATCTCCGGCCCCCGGGCGGCCCGTTCGCGCGCACGCGCGCCGCAACCGCGAGAACCTGCTCGCCGTCGCCCGCGCGGCCTTCGCCACCGCCGACGGGCCCGTCTCGCTCGAAGGCATCGCCAAGCAGGCCGGCGTCGGCATCGGCACGCTCTACCGCCACTTCCCCACCCGGGAGGCGCTCGTCGAGGCCGTGTACGCCGCCGAGCTCGACGAGGTGACCGGATGCGTACCCGCCCTCCTTGCCGAGCACCCGCCCGAGGTCGCGCTGCGGGCGTGGATGAAGCGTTACGGGGCGTTCGTCTCGACCAAGCGCGCCATGCTCGACACCCTGCGCGCCGGCTGGGCCTCAGGACGGCTCGCCACGCCCACGACCAGGGAACGCATCACCGCCGCCATCGGCACGATCCTGGAGCGCGGTGCCCGCGCGGGCACCCTGCGCGGCGACATCGACCCCGACGACGTCACCGCGATGATCCTGGGCGTCTTCCTGTCCACGGCGGCCGGCGACACCTGGGACCGCATGGACCGCCTCTTCGACCTCCTCATGGACGCCCTCCGGCCCTAGCCGTCCGGGCGGGCATCGCTGCGGGGCGGGGTGGCGGATCGTGCCGCCCAGAGCGAGCGGCGGCCTGGCGCAGGTCGCGCTCCGCGGCGGCGGCCTGGCCGGGCACGCGCATCGCCCAGGCGGCAGGCGCGACGGGGCGGGCGGCCGGGCGGCGGGTCACTCCGTCACGAGGGTGATGCCCTCGGGCAGGCCGGTGACGTGGGCGGTGCCGGACGCGTCCACCGTGACGTCCACCGAGGAGCCCGCCACCCGCAGGCCGCGGACCGACAGGGCACCGAGCGGGGCGGAGGGCAGTGGACGGAGGACCGCCTTGCCTTCCGGGACGTCGGGGTAGAGGCCGGTGGCGGCGTGCAGGATCGCGACGGCGGCCGCGGCCGACCACGCCTGCGGGCGGCAGGCCGCCGGGTACGGCACCGGCCGGCCCAACAGCTCCCGCGAGTCGCCCGCGTGCAGTTCCGGCAGGCGGTAGTCGAACGCCTCGGCGGCGGCGAGCAGCCCCCGGGCGAGGCCGGCGGCCAGATCGGCCGGGCCGGACGGCGCGCCGGCCGCATCCGTCTCGCGGGACGGCGCGCCGGCCACATCAGGCTCGCCGGGCAACGTCCCGACCGCACCAGGCGCGCCGGCCACGTCAGCCCGCCCGGACGGGGCGGCGGTCAGCGCGGTCTCCCTGGACAGGGCGGCGCGGGCGAGGCCGGTGATGACGATCGCCGTGTCGTGGGTCCAGACGGAGCCGCAGTGGTACGACAGCGGGCTGAACCCCGCATCGCCGCTCGACATCGTGCGCAGCCCGAAGCCGCCCGACATGGCCGGGTCGCTCAGCAGGCCGGCGATGCGCAGCTCCTCGTCGGGCGTCAGGATGCCGGTGCCGAGCAGGTGCCCGATGTTGCTGGTGAGCGCGTCGACCGGGCGCTTGTCGCGGTCGAGGGCGAGCGCGGGGCGCCCGCGGTCCGTCCAGAACTTCGCGCGGAACCGTTCGGCCAGCCGGCCAGGCGTAGTCGCGCCACCGCTCGGCGCCGGGCCGGCCGAAGGCGTCGAGCAGCGCCGCCCCGGCGGTGGCCGCCTCGTACGCGTACCCCTGGACCTCGACGAGCGCGATGGGCGGCTCGGCGTGCGAGCCGTCGTGGAAGCGGACGGCGTCGCCCGAGTCCTTCCAGCCCTGGTTGGCCAGGCCGCGCCCGCTGGTGTCGATGTACTCGAGGAAGCCGTCGCCGTCGGCGTCGCCGTGGTCGGCGAGCCAGCCGAGCGCCGCCTCCATGGCGGGCAGCAGCGCGGCGACCTCGGATTCGGGCATGCCCCAGCGCCAGGCGTCGTGCAGCAGCGTGATCCAGAGCGGGGTGGCGTCGATGGTGCCGTAGTAGGCGGCGGGCAGGCGGAGCTGGTTCGCTTCGAGCTTGAACTCGTGGCGGCGCAGCTCGTGCATGATCTTGCCGGGCGCCTCGCCCGAGGTGGGGTCGATCTTCGTGCCCTGGCGCCGGGCCAGGACGCGCAGGGTGCCGGCGGCCAGCTCGGTGCCGAGCGGGAGCAGCATGCGGGCGGCCCAGATGCTGTCGCGGCCGAAGAGGGTCAGAAACCAGGGCACTCCGGCGCCCAGGAACGTGTCATCGGGCGCGCCGGTCTCGGTGAGCCGCAGCGACTCGAGGTCGTCGAGCGACTGGCGGGCCAGGCGTACCAGGCGGGCGTCGTCGGCCTCCACCTGCGGCCTGCTCCATTCGAGCGCCTTGGCAGGCGCGGCGACGACCGCCTCGGGGTCCTGGACGGTCACGCCCCACCGTACGGTCACCCGCTCCCCCGGCGGGACGGTGACACGCCACCGCAGCGTCTGCCCGCTGATCTCGGCGTCGGCCCGCACGCTGACCCGGACGTCACCGGACTCCCAGACCAGCCCGCCGGCATCGGACACGGGGGCGAGAGGCGCCGTGTCCCCGCCGGACTTCACCACTTCGATGGGCGCGAGGTCGCAGCCGAGCTCCACCGTGATGGTGCAGGTGACGGGGGCCGAGGCGGTGGAGGCGAGGGTGATCTCCTCGTCCATGCCGCCGGGCGTGACCCGGCGCAGGCGGTCCACTCTGACGGTCGGGTCTGGGACGGGGTCGCCGAGCCAGCGGGCCAGCGCGACGAAGCGCGAGAGCCCCGGCCCCGGCACAGCGTGCGCGACGGCCTCCGGCTCGCGGCCGTCGATCAGCAGCCCGGCCTGGGAGAGCACCCGTGCGTCGGCGTGGAAGAGCCCCTGCACCCCTGCGGGCCTGATCTGGCCGTCCGCACTGCTGAGCGCGGTCGTCGGCGCCATCACGGTGCTGACGAGATCGTGCAACAGCGGTTGCAGCCGGTGGTCGGTCACGTGAGGCCCCCTTGACACTCCGTTAACTTGAACGATCTAATCCTGGCATACATCATTTTGATCGTTCAAACTCACGGAAAGGCGATATATGGCGGCGAAGGTCACGATCGCCGATGTGGCGCGGCTCGCCGGTGTGTCCCGCCAGACGGTGTCGAACGTCCTGAACTCCCCGGAGGTCGTCAAGGAGGAGACCCGGCAGCGCGTGCTCGCCGCGGTGGAGACCCTCGGCTACCGGGTGAGCGCCGCCGCCAGGCAGATGCGGACCGGCCGGTCGCGGCTCCTTGCCGTGCGGATCGAGACGACCGAGGACGGCATGAACGTCTTCGACCGCTGGCTGCACGGCCTCACCGAAGCGGCGGAGAGGTCCGGCTACCGGGTACTGCTCTACACCGCCACCGACGACGAGAACGAGATCGACACCATCGACCGGCTCCGCGGCGAGTTCGAGCCCGACGGTTACGTGCTGACCAGCACCCACCACGACGACCCGCGCACCGCCTGGCTGGCCGAGCGTGACCTGCCGTTCGTCACCTTCGGCCGGCCGTGGGGCGCCACGGACGTCGGCCACCCTTGGGTGGACGTGGACGGCGCGGCCGGCACCGAGGCCGCCACCCGCCACTTCCTCGCCACCGGGCACCGGCGGATCGGCTTCATCGGCTGGGAACCGGGCTCCGGTGTGGGCGACGACCGCCGCGCCGGCTGGTCGAGGGCGCTGTCGGCCGAAGGGCTCGACACCGACCTCGACCTCGCGACGGACGGCACGCTGACCCAGGGCAGGGCGGCCGCGCTCGAGCTGACCGGGCGCGGGGCCACCGCCCTGGTGTGCGTCAGCGACGCCGTGGCGCTCGGCGCCCTGCAGGTCACGCGCGACGTCGTCGGGTTCGACGACACGCCGGTGGCCGCCGCCGTCGGTCTCAGCAGCCTCGGCCAGCCGCTCGCCGAGGTCGCCGCCCGTTGCGTGGAGATGCTGACCGGCCGCCTGTCGGGCCGGCCGACCGAGTCCCACGCGCTGCTCAGTCCCACCTTGGTCATCCGGAAGGACCCTCGATCATGAAGAGATTCGCGATCCCCGCCGCGGCCGCCGTGCTCCTGACCGCCACCGCCTGCGGCAGCGGCTTCGACGACCGGCAGGCCGCGCCGCAGCAGCAGACCAGCGGCCCGGCGGAGCTACAGGTCCTGATGGCCTCGTCCGGCGACGCCGAGACGAACGCGGTCAAGGAGGCGGCCGACGCGTGGGCCAAGGCCACCGGCAACAAGGCCGTGGTCACCCCGGCCCAGGACATCCACCAGCAGCTCGGCCAGGCGCTGGCGGGCAGCAACCCGCCCGACGTGTTCTACGTGGACGCCTCGCGCTTCGCCGACTACGCGAGCGTCGGCGCGCTGGAGCCGTACGCCGACAAGATCTCCGACGTCCAGGACTTCTATCCGAAGCTGCGCGAGACCTACACCTACGACGGCCGCTTCTACTGCGTGCCGAAGGACTTCTCCACGCTCGCCCTGATCGTCAACGACGACCTGTGGAAGAAGAACGGCCTCACCGAGGACGACATCCCCACCACGTGGGAGGAGCTGACCGCCGTCACCAAGAAGATCAAGGACGTGACGCCGCTGACGTTCAGCGACACGCGCGACCGGGTCGGCGCGTTCATGGTGCAGGCGGGCGGCTGGATCACCAGCGCCGACGGCAAGCAGGCCACCGGTGACAGCCCCGAGAACCTTCAGGCGCTGCAGTACGTCAAGGACCTGCTCACCGGCAAGCAGGCCCAGTACGCCAAGGCGCTCGACGCCGAGTGGGGCGGCGAGGCGTTCGGCAAGGGCAAGGCCGCCATGACGATCGAGGGCAACTGGATCAAGGGCGCGATGAAGGCCGACTATCCGGACGTGAAGTTCTCGGTGCACGAGCTGCCCGCCGGGCCGAAGGGCAAGGGCACGCTGTCGTTCAGCAACTGCTGGGGCATCGCCGCCAAGTCCAAGCAGAAGGCCGCGGCCATCAGCTTCGTCGAGGCGATGACGAAGAAGGAGCAGCAGCTCGCCTTCGCCAGGGCGTTCGGCGTGATGCCGTCCAGGGCCTCGGCCAAGGAGGACTACCTCAAGGAGTTCCCGGGCGACGCCGCCTTCGTGGGCGGCGCCGACTACGCCCAGGGCCCGGTGAACGCCCCGAAGATGGACAGCGTCCTGTCCGACTTCGACGCGGGCCTGCAGCAGCTGGCCTCCAAGGACCCGAAGGAGATCCTGGCCAGGCTGCAGAAGAACACCGAAAGCACGCTGGGCTGACGTGATGCGCAGCCGTACCAGGGAGAACCTCGCGGGGTGGCTCTTCGTCGCGCCGGTCGTGGTGATCCTCGGGCTGTTCCTGCTCCTGCCCATCCTGATGGCGCTCTGGGTGAGCCTCACGGGATGGAACGGGCAGGGCAGCCCGTTCCGGGCCGAGGTGCCGTTCGTCGGCGTCGACAACTACGCCCGGCTGTTCACCGAGGACGGGCTGGCCCGCGAAGACTTCATGACGAGCATCCGCAACAACATCTACTACGTCGCCGCGGTCGTGCCGCTGCAGACGGCGCTCGCGCTCTTCCTCGCACTCGTGGTGAACAAGCGCAAGGGGTTCTTCCGCACCGCCTTCTACTTCCCGTCGGTGACCAGCTCCGTCGCGATCAGCGTGGTGTTCCTGTTCATCTTCAGCAACTCCGGAGCGGTCAACCAGGTGCTCGGCTTCCTCGGCGTGCAGGGGCCGCAGTGGTTCTCCGACCCGCGCGGCGTGATCCAGCTCCTGATCGGCGATCCGCCCGCGGTGCTCACCGAGCACGGCATGCTCGGCCTGAGCTGGTGGGACTGGCTGTCGGGGCCGAGCGTGGCGATGTGCGCGATCATCATGCTGGTGGTGTGGACGACGTCGGGGACGTTCATGCTGATGTTCCTCGCGGCGCTGCAGAACATCCCGAAGACGCTCGACGAGGCCGCCATGATCGATGGCGCCACCCGGTGGCAGCGGTTCTGGCGGGTGACGCTGCCGATGCTCAAGCCGACCATGTTCCTGGTGCTGACGCTGGGGCTGATCGGCACGTGGCAGGTGTTCGACCAGATCTACGTGATGAGCCAGGGCGATCCGGCCAAGACCACGCTGACGCCGGCGTTCCTGTCGTACCGGACGGCCTTCCGTGACTTCGACTACGGCGTGGGCACGGCGATCTCGTTCGTGCTCTTCTCGATCATCGTGCTGCTGACGCTGTTCCAGCGGTGGGTCATGAGGGAGCGCAAGGCATGAGACGCCTCGTCCTGATCGTCTTCTCGGTCGTCTTCATCTACCCGTTCGTCATCCAGATCGCGAACTCCTTCAAGACCGACCCCGACGCCGCCGCCAACCCGCTGTCGCCCATCCCCCACCCGGCCACGCTGGCGGCGTTCGAGCGGGTGTTCGGCGGCACCGACATGCCGATCTGGCTGGGCAACTCGCTGCTGGTGACCATCGTGGTGACGCTGGGGCGGGTGCTGCTGGACTCGATGGCGGGCTACGCGCTGGCCCGGCTGCGCTTCCGCGGCCGGGCGGGGCTGTTCGCGGCGGTGATCGCGGTGATGGCGGTGCCGGGCGTGGTGCTGTTCATCCCGAAGTTCCTGGTGCTGAACCAGCTCGGCATGTACGACTCGTACCTCGCGCTGATCCTGCCCCTCGTGGCGGACGCGACCGGGGTCTTCATCATGAAGCAGTTCTTCGAGTCGGTGCCGCGCGGCGTCGAGGAGGCGGCCAGGATCGACGGGGCGGGCACGTTCCGGGTCTTCTGGTCGGTGGTGCTGCCGATGTCCCGGCCCGCGCTGATCACCTTGACGATCCTGTCGTTCCAGGGTTCGTGGAACGAGTTCCCGCACACGCTGGTGGCGGTGCAGAACCCGGAGCTGTTCACCCTGCCGCGCGGCCTCGCCGAACTGGTCAGCGGCTCGCTCGGCGGCGGCACCCAGTTCCCGCTCAAGCTGGGCGCCGCGCTCCTGGCCACCGTCCCGGTCGCGGTGATCTTCCTCATCTTCCAGCGCTACTTCGTCCGCGACGCCAACGAGGGCGCGGAGAAGGGCTGACGCCGCGTCGGGCTCGGGTCGCGTCCTCGGCTTCGAACGGCTCCGCCGCGGTCGCGGGTCCGGTGATGACCGCCGGTCTTCGCCGGAGCCCGCGGCCGGACGGAGCCGTCCTGTTGGGATGAGTGCCTCTCTTCCGCACCTCAGCGGGTGCGCCACCCATGCTCCCGGTTCCGGCCGCCGCTCCCTAGGGCCGAAAGTCCCTTGATCGCGAGGACCCTTGGCCTCGCTCAGCCGGGCTCGTGCTCGCCCGCCAGCGGCAGCCGCAGCACGAAGCAGGTGCCGCGCGGGGTCTCCTCGATGGCCAGGTTGCCCTGGTGTGCCTGGGCGATGGCGCGGGAGATGGCCAGGCCGAGCCCGCTGCCCCCGGGGTCGCGTTCGCGCCCCGCGGCCAGCCGGATGAAGGGCTGGAAGACCTGCTCGCGCTGGTCGGGCGCGATGCCGTCGCCGTCGTCCCAGACGGTCAGCACGGCCTCGCCGTCGGCGCGCTCGACGCTCACCTCGATCGCGCTTCGGGCGTGCCGCTCGGCGTTGACCAGCAGGTTCGTCAGCACCTCTCCGAGCTGGACGCGGTTGCCCCACACGCGGGGAGCGTCGTCGACGGACACGCGCGGCCGGTAGGCGGGCGACAGGCGCTCGACCTCGTCCCGTACGAGAGCGCCCAGATCGACCCGCTCGGCCTGCTGCGGTGACGACGTGCGCACCCGGGTGAGCAGCAGCATCTCATCGATGATCACCTGGAGACGGTCCACGCTGCCGAGCGCGTCGCTGATCGTCTGGCCTCGGTCCACGCCCGGATAGATCAGCGCCTCCTCCAGCCGGGTACGCAGGCCGGTCAGCGGCGTACGCAGCTCGTGGGAGACCATCGAGGAGTAGTAGCCCTGCTGCCGGACGGCCTCCTCGAGCCTGGCCAGGGTCCGGTTCACGGTACGGGCGAGCGTGGCGATCGCGTCACGGCCGCGTGGCACGGGCACCCGCAGGCCGAGGTCGGTGACGGTGATCTCGGCGATCAGGTCCCGCATCACCTCGACCGGGCGCAGGGTACGGCGGATGAGCAGCGCCGCCAGGCCGGTCACCAGCGCGCTGGCGACCAGGACGGCGCCGGCCAGGCCAAGCTCGAGGTTCCAGCCGGCCAGGACGGGAGGCTCCACGCGGCCGGCGTACACGACGTGGGAGGCGCCGCCCCACAGCCCTTCCTCCTCCTGCGGGGACGGCCGGAAGGCGGTGAACATCACGCATTCGCCGTTCGCGCACTCCCTGCCGTGCTTGATGCGGTCGTCGGAGCCCGGCCACAGCGTGCTGATCGGCGGGCGCCCTGCCGCGTCGCGGCTGGCCGCCACGACGCGGCCGGTGGCGTCCACGAGCTGGAGCAGGTTGACCTCCGCCGTGGTCACGGGCTGCGGGGTCGAGGTGTCCATGGCCGCGATCCAGTCCGAGGCCGCGCGCTGGGTGCTCTGGTAGACCTCGCTCTCGACCTTCTCGCGCACGATCAGGTCCGCGGCGACCGCGACCCCGGTGAGGCTCGCCAGCGACAGCAGCGCGGTCATCAGGATGAGGCGGGCCTGCACGGAGAGGCGGCCGGGACGCAGGGGCATAGGCAACCTCCCCGCTCGCCTCGCTCCTCAGGGCCATGCTTGCAACTGCCGGTTCATGGGGAGCCAATGCCGCCGCAACGTGCGGGTCATAGGTGGAGAAACCGGGTCAACGCCCGTCGTGGACCAGCCGCCCGCCCACGGCGGTGGCGATCACGGTGACGTCCTTGATCGCGGCGGGATCGACGGCGAACAGGTCGTCGGAGAGCACCGCGAAGTCGGCCAGCTTGCCCCGGCTCAGCGTGCCCTTGAGGTGCTCCTCGTGCACCGCGTACGCCGAGCCCTCGGTGTAGGCGCGCAGCGCCTGCTCGACGGTGAGCGCCTCCTGCGGGTTGAACGGCCGCCCGCTCGCCGTGCGCTGGTTGACCAGGTCGTGGATGCCGAGCAGCGGCGCGCCCGCCACCACGGGGCAGTCGGAGCTGCCCGGCAGCACGATGCCGGCCTCAAGGAACGAGCGCTGCCGGTAGCAGCCGCGCGACCGCTCGGGCCCGAGCGCCTCCAGCATGCCGTCGCCGATCTCGGAGATGAACCGGCCCTGCGGCACGGGGATGACGCCCAGCTCGGCGACCCTGGCGACCTGGGCGTCGCTGGTGACCGCGCAGTGCTCGATGCGGTGGCGGGCGTCCGGGCGCGGAGTGCGGGCCTGCGCCTCGGCGTAGGCGTCGAGTACGACGTCCACGGCGGCGTCGCCGATGGCGTGGGTGGCGATCTGCCAGCCGGAGCCGTGGGCGCGCAGGATGAAGCCGCGCAGCGCCTCCGCCTCCTCCTGGAGGAAGCCCCGGTTGCCGGGCTCGCCCGCGTAGTCGCAGCACATGGCGGCGGTGCGGCCGATGAGCGAGCCGTCGGAGAACAGCTTGACCGGCCCGATCCGCAGCCACTCGTCGCCCAGCCCGGAGCGTACGCCGAGGTCGAGCCCGAACTCGGCGTCCACGTCGTGCAAATTGGGCGAGCCCGGCATGAGCGTGGCCCGCTGCGGCAGCAGGCCCCGCCTGATCGCGTCCTGGAAGGCGGCGACGTCCCAGCGGCCGTTGCCGGCCAGGCCGGCGCCGACGCCCGGCTCGGTGAAGCTGGTCAGCCCCTCGGCGGCGGCGGCCCGCCCGGCCAGCGCGATGCCCTCGATGAACTCCTCGTGCGCGAGCGGCCGCAGCACCCGCAGCGCGAGGTCCTGTGCCTGCTCGGCGAGCAGGCCGTCGGGCAGCCCGCGCTCGTCGCGACCGACGGAGCCGCCCGGCACGTCGGGCACGTCCTCAAGCGACGGGAAGCCCATGAGCGCGAACGCCGCCGTGCTGGCCACGCCCATGTGGCCGGAGGTGTGCTGGAGCCAGACCGGGCGGCCGCCGGAGGCCCGGTCGAGGGCCTCGCGGGTGGGGTGGACGCCGCCCAGCTTGTTCTGGTCGTAGCCGCCGCCGCGGATCCAGGCCCCTTCCGGCAGGGTCGCGGCGCGCTCGGCGACCCGCGCGTACAGCTCGTCGAGGCTGCGCACGCGCACGTCCAGCTCGCGCAGCCGCTGGCCGCGCATGCTCAGGTGGTGGTGGGCGTCGTTGAAGCCGGGCACGACGGGCGCACCGCCGAGATCCACGACCGTCTCGGCGCTCACCCCGTCGAGCTCCTCGTCCAGCCCGGCGATCCGGCCGTGCAGCACGCCCAGGCGGGTGGCCTGCGGCCGGTCGCGGTCGAGGGTGGTGAAGCGGCCGTTGACGAACAGCGCGTCGAGACGCATCAGACCTCCAGCGGTTCCCGCGCCGCCACGCTCCTGCGCCGCAGGGCGGCCACGCAGGCCATGGTGAGCAGAATGATGACCAGGTACTGGGCGACGACCGCCCAGATGGTGCCGGTCGAGGTGAGCAGCGCCTGGGCGATCATCGGGGCGGTGCCGCCGATGAGGGCGCCGCAGAGCTGGTACGACAGCGAGATGCCGGTGTAGCGGACCCGGGCGGGGAACGCCTCGGCCAGGAAGCCGGCCAGGGCCGCGTACGACATGCCGCCGAAGACGATGCTGAGCGCCAGCCCCAGCGTGGCCAGGACGGGCGAGCCGGTGCCGACCATGGCGAAGGTGATCGGCGTGCACACGATGAGCGCGGTGAACGCGATCAGCATGAAGCGGGCGGCGCCGTAGCGCTGGCCGAGCACCGCGCCGATCGGCTGGGTGACGAACTGGGTGATGGCCACGATGAGCAGCACGTCGAGCATCGTGCTCCGGCTGATGCCGAGGTCGGTGGTGGCCCACGACAGGATGAAGGTGTTGGTGAAGTACGCCGAGGCGATGCCGACGCCGCTCGCGCCGATGCCCAGCAGCACCAGCGGCCAGGAGCTGCGGAAGACCTCGGCGACGGGCAGCTTGGCCACCTCGCGCCGCTCCTGCATGCGGGTGAACTCCGGCGACTCCTCCACCCGCATCCTGATGACCAGGCCGACCACGAGCAGCACGGCCGAGCACAGGAACGGGATCCGCCAGCCGTAGGACAGGAAGGCGTCCTCGGGGAGCATGCTGACCAGCGCGAACGCGGCGGTGGCGAGGATCGACCCGGCGGGCGAGCCCTGCTGGGCGAAGGCGGCGTAGAAGATGCGCTTGGGGCCCGCGTGCTCGGCGGCGATCAGCACCGCGCCGCCCCACTCGCCGCCGACGGCGATGCCCTGCACCAGCCGCAGCGTGGCGAGCAGCACCGGCGCGAGCACCCCGATCTGCGCGAACGTGGGCAGCACGCCGACGAGCGTGGTGGCCCCGCCCATGAGCAGCAGGGTGACGACGAGCGTGCGCTTGCGGCCGATGCGGTCGCCGAGGTGGCCGAAGACGACGCCGCCGAGCGGCCTGGCCAGGAACCCGACCCAGAAGGTGGCGAAGGAGGCCATCACGCCGGCGGCGGGGCTGACCTCGGGGAAGAACAGCTTGCTGAAGACGAGGGCGGACGCGGTGCCGTAGATGTAGAAGTCGTACCACTCGATGGAGGTGCCGACGAAGGACGCGATGCCCGCGCCGCGGGCGGTGGTGGAGCTCATACGGGGGGATTCCTAGGCGAAGTGGTGGAGTCGAGCCAGCGGCACCTCGGTGGCGGGGGCCATGCTCGCCGCGGCGCCGTCCACGAGGACGGGTCCGGGTTCGCGCGGCACCTCGACGCGAGGAGTCGCCATATTTCGGCACATGTCGGATCGGGTGAGGCCGCGGGAGTGCCGGATCGCCGCGTACCGCAGGCCGCGTGGCAGGGCGTCCCTGCTGTCGGCGGAGTCGAGCGCGTCGTGCGCGACGAAGATCCGCGACAGCCGGGCGGGCGCGTCGCCGAGTCCGCCGAAGTACGGCCGGTAGACGCGCGGCTGGGTGAGCCGGGTGGAGCCGGAGCCGCTGCCGGAGACGCCGTGGGCGACGAAACCGGCTTTGATCACCAGCTCGGGCTTGGTGCCGAACCAGGCCGGCTGCCAGAGCACGATGTCGGCCAGGCGGCCGGGCTGCAGCGTGCCGACCTCGTGGGCCAGGCCGTGCGCGACGGCCGGGTTGACGGTGAGCTTGGCGAGGTAGCGCAGGATGCGCGCGTTATCTCCCGCGGGGTCTCCCGCGCCGGCCGCCAGGGCGTTGAGATGCGCCACCTGCCACGTGCGCCGCACGGTCTCGGCCACCCGGCCCATGCCCATCGAGTCGGAGTTGACGATGCTGATCGCGCCCAGGTCGTGCAGGACGTTCTCGGCCGCGATGCCGTGCTCCCTGACCCGGCTGCGGGTCACCGCCACGTCGCTGTCGATGTGGTGGTTCTGCCGGTGCACGGTCATCGTCATCGGGAACAGCTCGCCGGCGGTGTTCGTGGTGTAGGGCAGCGTGGGGGTGGTGGACGAGGGCAGCACGTGCGGCTCGGAGAGGATCTCCAGCAGGTCGGGATGCCCGCCGCCGCCTTCGACGTGGTAGGCGTGCACGGTGCGCCCGCGCGTCGCGGCGATCGTGTCGGCCAGGTAACCGGACTCGTTCATCGAGTCGGAGTGCAGCGCCACCGGCAGGTCGGCCTGCTCGGCGACGCCGAGGCAGGTGTCGATGACGCGCGGCGTCGCGCCGAAGTCCTCGTGGATCTTGAAGCCGCCCGCGCCCGCCAGCACCGCCTCCTCCAGCAGCCGCTGCGAGCTGGAGGAGCCGCGGGCCAGGAACGCCACGTTCAGCGGGGTGCCGCGCCAGGCGGCCATCAGCGTGTGCAGGTTGTGCGCCGGGTTGACGCCGACGTCCCACACGCCCCCGAGGCCCATGCCGACCACGGTCGTCACGCCGGAGGCCAGCGCGGCGGGCGCGATCTCCGGCGACGACAGGTGCACGTGCGAGTCCACGACGCCGGGCGTGGCGATCAGGCCCTCGCCGGGCACGATCGCCGTGTGCGAGTCGATGATCGCGCCTTCGAACGGGACGATCCTGCCGTCCTTGACGCCGATGTGCGTCTTGCGCACGCCGAGCACCGGGTCCATGAGCACGACCCCGGCCACGACCAGGTCGAGCGCGGACTCCCTGTCGCCGCGCGGGCTGGCCAGCAGCCCGTCGCGCAGCGTCTTGCCGCAGCCGCCGAGCAGTTCGTCGCCGTGCGGCACGTCGTCGGCCTCCACCTCGGCCCACAGGCAGGTGTCGCCGAGCCTGATGAGGTCCCCGGTGGTGGGGCCGTAGATCGCGTTGTACGTCTCGCGTCTCATGACGTGATGACCTCCACCTCGACGGTCTCGCCCGGCGGGAAGGCGGTCGCCGTGCCGGCGGGGATGGCGAGCCTGAGCCCCTCCGGCGACCTGTCGAACGACAGCGCCGCGTTGACCTCTCCCAGCGGGAAGTGCGAGGAGACGTAGACCGTGCGCTCGCCCCGGTTGGTGATGCGCAGGGTGGTGCGCTCGCGGCCGGGGTTCAGCTCGACCTCGCGCGGCAGCGGCCGGACCGCGCCGGGGCCGCCGGGCTCCGGCGGGCCGATGGGGGCGTCCACGGCGACGAGCGCGGTGCCGTTCGGGAACAGCGCCTCGACCTGGACGTGGGGCACGAGCGCGCAGACGCCCTCCATCACGTCGCCGGGGCCGAGCACGGCCTTGGCGCCCTCGATGACCTCGGGCAGCGTGGCGCCGTCCCAGGCGAGTTCGAGGATCTCGTCGCAGATCAGGGCGATGGCCTCGGGGGCGTTCAATCTGCGCCCACGGGCGCGGCGGCGGCGGGCGAGCTCGGCGAGCGTGAAGATGGTGAGCCGCTCCTGCTCGCGAGGTGTCAGATGCAACGTCGAACCTCCCGTTTCGCTCACGGTATGGCGAGGTCAGGGGGCCGACCAACGGTGAGACGGTGCGTAAATGCGCGGCTAGATTGTGCACATGACCAACGACGTGCTGGTCCGTCTCGCCCGGCGATGTCTGGAGAGTTACGAAGACCTCATCGACGACTGGGCCGAGCAAGTGATGGCGATGGAGCCGTACGCGCGGGGCCTGGTCAGCCGCGAGGAGGTGCTGGAGGGCGCCAGGGTCGGGTTCGAGCTGATCCTGCGCCACCTCGCCGAGGGCCGGGTGCCGCCCGAGCTGCGGCCGCACTCCGAGCGGCTGGGCGAGCGGCGGGCCGGGCAGGGCGTGCCGCTGGAGTCGCTGCTCGCGGCGGCCCGGCTGGACGCCCGCGCGCTCTGGCTGGGCCTGGTCCGGCTGGCCGCGCCGGAGGACCTGCCGCCGCTGCTCGAAGGGGCCATCCTGGTGTGGGAGGCGGTCGAGCAGCACAACACCGGCCTGATGACCGGCTATCAGCGGGCCGTGCTGGAGATGGGCAGGCAGCGCGAGGACGAGCGGCGCACGTGGTTCGCGCGGCTGCTGGACAACGACGGCCGCAACCCCGACGTGGTGCGCGACGCTGGGCGGGTGCTCGGCTTCGACGTGACGGCCTCGTTCGTCGCGGTGGTGGCGTCCCCGGCGGCGGGGGCGGCGCTGCGGGTGGCGGCGAGCGGGATGAGCGGGCTCGGGCTGCGTACGCACCGTCACGAGTCGCCGTCGGGCGACATGCTCGTGGTGCAACTGCCCCATCGGCCGCCCGATCCGGAACGGCTGGTGCTGGAGGCGCTGGCGCGCGTGGCGTGCGGCGTGTCCCCGCGGGTGGCGGGTCTGGCCAGGGTGCCGCACGCGGTGCGTCTGGCCGCGGCCGCGATCCGGGCCGGCGGCGCGGCGCCTGCGGGGCCGATGCGGCTGGAGGACCGGTGGCTCGAGGTGTTCGTCGCGCACAGCCCCGAGCTGGCGGCGGAGCTGGCGGAGCGGGTGCTGGGGCCGTTGGAGTCGATCGGCGCGGTGGAGCGGGAGCGGCTGCTGGAGACCGTACGCGTGCATCTCGCGGGCAACGGCTCGATCGCCGACACGGCAGCGGCGCTCTACTGCCATCGCAACACCGTTCAGCACCGCTTCGCCAGGTTCAGGGAGCTGACCGGGCGCGACGTGCGGGTGCCGGGTGACGCCGCCGTGGTGGCGCTGGCGCTGCGCGTCCGGCCCGCGAGTGAGGGTGGGTGAGCGCGTGAGAGGGGCGGATGGCGCGAGACGGAGCAGGCGCGGGAGGCGGGTGAAGGCGTGAGAAGGGCCGGTCTCGAGGGCCGGCCCTGGTCTCATCGCCTCCTCGTCATGCTCATGCCGAGCGCCACCAGGCCGAGGATGAGAATGATCGCGCCGACGATCACGTTGGTGGTGATCGTGGCCGGCGTGTCCGCATCCCCCCTGATCAGCCAGGGCGCGAGGATGGTCCACACACCGATGACGGGCACGATCCACGCGATTCCGTGCGTCCGCCCGTACGCGGAGCTGAACCCCGCCGCCAGCAGCGTCACAGCGAGCCCCGTCACCAGATTGTTGACGGTCAGCGACGTGATGCCGGAGAAGCCGACGATCCATGGAGACAGGGCCAGGAACAGCCCGGCCAGCATGGTCAGCCCGTCCGCCACCTGAAAGGCCGGTTTGGCCGCGGCCACGTCGTACTTCTCACGCATGCCGATGATGTCGGGATGCCGCTCCATTTCGCGGGTCATCAGGGACATCACCTCCCCCGTACGACCGGCGAGGACCTTTCCCGCCGTGCCCCCACTACCCCGCCAGGGGTGAGTCATACCGGCGGTTTGCCTGGTCAGCGCGGGGGAAACGACTTGGAGCCGGTAAGAGGGGGTGCTTCGTGACAGCGGTCGACGCCATCGGTGGACACGGCAGGACCGTCCAGGACACGCCGGGCGGGCTCTCGCCGGGGCTGCCCGCGCCGCGCGGACCCGTCACCGCGCTGCTGTTCCGCCGCCTGGCCGCGCCCCCTGACGGGCGGGCGCTGCACCTCGACGTGACCGGCGCGGACCTGGGCGACGGCGACTTCCAGCTCGCCCTGTTCACCTGCTACGAGCTGCACTACCGGGGTTTCTCCGGCGTCGACGAGCGCTGGGAGTGGGAGCCGTCGCTGCTGGCCGCCAGGGCGGTGCTGGAGCGGCACTTCGAGAAGCTCCTCGCGCGCGCCGTGCCCCGGCCGCGCGTGAACGGGCCGGGCGACGTGCGGCGCACACTGGTCGCCCTCACGGCCGACGACAGCGGGCCGTCGGTCTCGCGGTTCCTGGCGCAGCGGGCCGGCCGAGAGCACTTCCGCGAGTTCGTCGTCCACCGCTCGATCTACCACCTCAAGGAGGCCGACCCGCACACGTGGGCGATCCCCCGCCTGGCGGGCGGGCCGAAGGCGGCGCTGGTGGAGATCCAGGCCGACGAGTACGGCGGCGGCCGCGCCGAGCGCATGCACTCCGAGCTGTTCCGCGCCACCATGCGCGGCCTCGGCCTCGACGACTCCTACGGCGCCTACCTCGACCACGTCCCCGGCGTCACGCTGGCCATCTCCAACGCCATGTCGCTGTTCGGCCTGCACCGGCGGCTGCGCGGCGCGCTGGCCGGGCACCTGGCCGCCTTGGAGATGACCTCGTCGCTGCCCAACCGCCGCTACGCGCGGGGGCTGCGCCGGCTCGGCGGCGACGCCGTGAGCACGCGCTTCTACGACGAGCACGTGCAGGCCGACGCCGTGCACGAGCAGGTCGCGGCGCACGACCTGTGCGCGGTGCTGGCCGCCGACGAGCCGCACCTGGCGGGCGACATCGTGTTCGGCGCGGCGTGCGCGGTGGAGCTGGAGCGGTTGTGGGCGGCGTACGTGATGGCGCGGTGGGAACGCGGCGACTCGTCGCTGTCCCGGCCCTCCTGAGCCTCAGCCGGGCAGGCGGTAGACCGACACGTGCTCGGTGCTGGTGTCGGTGAACGGCGTCCTGTTCCAGTCGGCCCAGCGGTACTCGCGCTCCATGCCGGCCAGCCGCGCCATCAGGTCGAGCTCGCAGGGCCAGGCGTAGCGGTGGTTGGCGGGCAGCAGGCGTACGCCGCCGTTGGTCAGCCGTACCTTGGTGGTGGCCATGAGCTGCTCGGCGGGCGAGATGCGGGCCGCCTCGGCGAGCACGACGTCCTCGTTCAGCGCGAGCAGCCGCAGCGCGCCGCCCCTGCGGAAGGCCGCGAGGTCGGGCACCCACGCCTCCACCACGAACCTGCCGCCGGGCCGCAGGTGCGCGGCCGCGTTGCGGAAACAGGCGACCTGCGCGTCCTGCGAGGGCAGCGCGTAGATGGTGTTGGTGGTCAGCGCCACCAGCGAGAACGAGCCCTCGACCCGGGTGGTGGAGAAGTCGCCCACCGCCACCGGGATGCGCTCGCCGCCCGGCTTGGCGCGCAGGAGCTCCACCATCTCGGGCGAGCCGTCGATGCCGGCCACCTCGTGCCCGCGTGCGGCGATCGGCACGGCCAGCCGGCCCGTCCCGATGCCGAACTCCAGGATCGGCCCGCCCTCGGCGAGCAGGCACAGCTGCTCGACGGTGGCCTCGGTGGGCAGGTTCGCCACCGTGAGGTCGTAGATGTCGGCGATGCCGCGCCCATAGGCGGCCGGGTCGAAGCCGGTCGTCATCGCCGCTCCCCCACTCTGGTCACGCGCTGCTCACGTGTGGTCACACGGCAGTGCTACCCCACAGGTCACGGATCATTCCGGCATACCGCCCCGCCTCTCGGGCACTGAAGTGGGATGTCGCAACACCGGGAAGACGGGGACGGCATGGACGATGTGGTGACCGTGACGCCGTGCGAGGACGGGCCGCTGCTGGTCAGAGGGCCGTTCCGGCTGGTCACTCAGGACGGCGTGCCGATCCCCGCCGGACGCTCGACGGTGGCGCTGTGCCGGTGCGGGCGCTCGGCGGTCAAGCCGTTCTGCGACGGCTCGCACAAGGTGGCCGGCTTCCGCGCGCCGAGCGAGCCGGACCCGCCGGACTGATGTCGCTCCGCAGAGGTACGTTCCGCCTGCGAGCGCGCCGCCCGCCGCAGCCACCGCAGGGAGTGGGCGGCCCGCCGCAGCCTGCGCCCCGCGTACGGAACGCCGCCCCGCAGCGCGGCACCGGCGGCGAGCCAGCAGCAGGTGGCCCGCTCCAGCACCCACACGGGCGCGAACAGCGCCGACGTGGCGGGAAAGACACGCCTGCCGCCCGCCCGCCGCCGCCCCGCCTCGGCCAGCGCGACCGCCAGCGCGGCTCCGGCCAGCGGCGGTACGTACCGGCGCCGCCACAGGCACCAGGCCAGCGCGGGCAGCACCGGCAGGAACAGCGCCAGCCGGGCCGGTTGCGCCAGGTCGTCGTAGGCCTGGCGGACCCGCTGGTTCCAGAAGCGGGCCGCGTCGGGCGGCAGGCGCGGCACGTACAGGTCGAGCGGGCGCAGCTCCCTGCCGCCGTGGGCGCGCACCGTGCGGATGAGCTCCAGGTTCTCGAACAGCACGTCGCCGTCGTAGCCGCCCATGCGCTCGAAGAAGGCGCGGCGCACGCCGAACGTGCCGGGGTAATCGGCGCCGGCGCTGCGGTTCAGCAGGGTGCGGGCGGTGTCCCAGCGGGCGTGCCAGGGCAGCTCGGTGAAGTGGTTCTGCGGGCGTACCAGCTCGGCGGTCTCCAGCAGCGCGTCGATCCTGGCGAGCGTGTCCCCGTCGTGGCGTACGTCGTCGTCAGCGATGACCACGTGCCGGGCGCGGGCCAGCCGCATGCCGGTGAGCACGCCGGCCACCTTGCCGTTGGCGCAGCGCAGGCCGGGGTCCGGGCGGGCGTGCGTGACCAGGCCGCGCCAGGCGGCGGCGTGCCGCTCGTACAGCGGGGGCGGCGAGCCGTCCACGACGATGATCTCCCGTACGTGGCGGGCCAGCGCCCGCAGGTAGGCGGTGAGCTCGCCGAGGCCGCGGTCGTCCTCCCAGCGCAGCGGGAGCACGTAGTCCATCATGGGCGGCGGCTTCCCGGGGAAGATCGGGTTAAACGAGCTGCGACCTGCTGCAACGGACCGGCTCTAACGGGCCAGGCGGCCGAGCAGCGCGGCCGCGGCCGTGATCCCCGCCGCGGCGGCCACCGCGAGCACCGCGAAGTCCAGCGGCAGGTGCGCCGGTACGCCGAGCAGCAGCCCGCGCAGCGCGTCCACCTCGTAGCTGAGCGGGTTGACCGCACTGACCACCTGCAGCCAGTCCGGCATCGTGGTCGTCGGGTAGAGCGCGTTGGAGGCGAAGAACAACGGCATCGTGATGGCCTGCCCGAAGCCCATCAACCGGTCCCGGGTGCGGACGATCCCGGCGATCGTCACCGACAGGCAGGCGAAGAACGCCGACCCGAGCAGCACCGTCACCACCACCCCGAGCAGGCGCAGCGGATGCCAGCCCAGGTGCACGCCCAGCAGCGCGGCGATGACCACCACCACGGCGGCCTGCACGATGGCCTTCACCCCGGCCGCGAACGCCTTGCCCGCCACCAGCGCCGCCCGCGGCGTCGGCGTGACCAGCAGCTTGGTCAGCACGCCCGAGTCGCGCTCCCAGATGATGTGGATGCCGTAGAAGATGGCGATGAACATCGTGGACTGCGCGATGATCCCCGGCGCGAGGTAGTCGCGGTAGGGGATGCCGCCGGTCGGGATCACGTTGATGCGGGTGAACGTCTCGCCGAAGACCAGCAGCCACAGCGCGGGCTGGACGGCGCGGGTGTAGAGCTCCGTACGGTCGTGGCGCAGCTTCTGCAGCTCGACCACGCACATCGCGGCCAGCCTGGCCGGGACCACCCGCCAGGCGGGCCGGTCCTGCGGCGGGGTGGCTAGCGGCGCGGCGAGCGAGCCGTCAGCCGACGCGGGAGGCGGTGGTGCGGGTACGGCGGACATCGCGGAACTCCCCTCCCTCCTCGTTGAGACCGCTGCCGGCGACGTCGCGGAAGACGTCCTCCAGGGTCGGCGCCGGGCCGCCGCCGCGCCGGGCGCGCAGGTCGTCGGTCAGCTCGCGCGGCGTCCCGGACGCGCGTACCCGGCCCTTGTGCATGAGCGCCACCCGGTCGCAGTACTGGTCGGCCTCGTCCATGTAGTGGGTGGTGACCAGGACGGTCATCCCGGTCGCGGCGCGCACGGCCATGATGTGCTCCCACACCACCGTGCGCGCGATGGGGTCGAGCCCGATCGTGGGCTCGTCGAGTATGAGCAGGCGCGGCGCGCTGACCAGCGCCTGGGCCAGCTCCAGGCGGCGCACCATGCCGCCCGAGTACGTCTTCGCCAGCCGGTCGGCGGCGTCGGCGAGCCCGACCGCCTCGAGCGCCTGGTCGACGCGGGCGCGCCGCTCGCGCCTCGGCACGTCGAAGACGCGGGCGAAGAGCGAGACGTTCTCCCTGCCGGTCAGCCCCGAGTCGGCAGAGAGCTGCTGGGGGACGTAGCCGAGCAGGCGGCGCACCCGCATCCTGTCGGCGGCCACGTCGAGGCCGAACACCCGCGCCATGCCCTTGGGCACGGGAAGCAGCGTCGTGATGCACCTGATGGCGGTGGTCTTGCCCGCGCCGTTGGGGCCGAGCAGGCCGAACACCTCGCCGGAGCGTACGGTCAGGTCGAGGCCGTCCACGGCGGTGGACTCGCCGAAGGAGTAGCGCAGCCCCGTACACGAGACCGCCGCCGCCTCCGCATCGGCCCCGCTCTCCGGCGCGCCGCCGTGCCCCGCTCCGCCGTCCCGCCCGCCGTAGCGGCTCACCTCGCCGTCCAGCCCGCCACTGTGTCTGCCACAGTGCCCGCCACTGTGTCTGCCACTGTGTCTGCCACAGTGCCCGCCGCCGTGGGCGGGGCCGTCGTGGGCGGGGCCGTCGTGGGCGGTCCCCGTGGCATGGTCTCGTACGCCGTCGGCGTCCGTCATCACGCCGTCACCTCCTCCTGCAGGCTCTCGGCCAGGCGGCGCATGGCCGGGAGTGCGGCCTCCAGTGCGGCCAGGTCCTCTTCGCCGAGCCGTGCCAGGTGCTCGCGTACGAGCGCGGTGCGGCGTTCCTGCCAGGCCCGCAGCCGCGCCTCGCCCTCCGGCGTGGGCAGCAGCCTGGCGGATCTGCGGTCGTCCCTGCGCACCTCGCGACCGATCAGCCCGGCCCCGCTGAGCTGGTTGACCAGCGTGGAGACCGAGTTGCCCGCCAGGTAGAGCTCCCTGGCCGCGGCCGAGACGCTGATGCCGGGGTTGTCGGCGACCAGGCGCAGCAGCTCGACCTGGGCGCCGCGCAGCCGCGGCCCGGTCAGGCCCTGTCGCAGGCGGCGCCGGATCAGCCGGTTGAGGCCGAGCAGCACGCCGGCGAACGCACCGGGCAGATCCTCGTCCGTACTCATGCCCGAAATATTAGCTCTGCTTACGATGTATCGTGAAATATGCAGGTCAAGGGACGTTTGCCAGTCGGTTGCGGTGATTTCCAGCCGAGGAGGCCGGTCGGCGCGACGCTCGCGGCAGAGCGCCACACCGGCGAGAGCCGCTGTGACGGCGGTCGCGGGCATAGCCTTGGCTCATGGTGCGCTTCGCTGTCGGACTGCCGAACGTCGGCGAGTTCGGAGACCCCACGCTGCTGACCGAGCTCGGCGTCGCCGCCGAGGAACACGGCTGGGACGCGGTCTATCTCTGGGACCATCTGCTCTACCACGACCCGAGCTGGCCGGTCGCGAACCCGGTGGTGACGCTGTCGGCGATCGCCGCGCGTACGAGCCGGGTCCGGCTCGGCATCCTGATGACCGCGCTCCCCCGGCGGCGGGTGCAGACGGTGGCCAAGGAGACCGCCTCGCTCGACCGGCTGTCCGGCGGCAGGCTGGTGTTCGGCGCGGGGCTGGGGTCGCTGGACTCCGAGTACGCCGACTTCGGCGAGGACCCCGATCTGAAGGTCCGCGCGGCCAAGCTCGACCAGGGCCTCGACGAGCTGACCCGGCTGTGGGAGCGGCTGCCGCCGACGCCCGTGCAGCGGCCGCGCATCCCGATCTGGTGTCCAGGGCGCTGGCCCACCAAGGCCGGTTTCCGCCGCGCGGCCCGCTGGGACGGCGCGATGCCGACGTTCCGCGACTACGGCCACGATCTTCCGCCGGTGCCGGTGGACGAGTTCGCGCGGGTGGTCGACTTCCTGGGTGAGGAGCGGGGGTCGCTGGACGGGTTCGACATCGCGCTGGAGGGCCGGGCGGCGGACGGGCTCGTCGAGGGGTACGCGGCGGCCGGGATGACCTGGTGGGTGGAGGCGATGGGCTGGTGGCGCGGCGGCGTCGCCGACGCCCGCCGCACGATCGCAGCCGGCCCGCCCCGCTGACCCCGCACCACCATCGCGGCCGCCTCGCCACGCCGGTCCCGCGCCCCCATCGTGGCCGCCCGCCGCGTCGGCCCCGCGTCCTGACGGGGCGGGCAGCACCGTGGCGTGCCAGCCCTGGCCAACCCTGGCCAGCCCTGGCGAGCGTGGCGAGGAGGGCAATGCGGCAAGGCGAGCGGCGCCGTGGCGGAACGGGCAGGCGACGCTGCGACGAGCGAGCGTCATGGCGTAGCAAGCGGCACCCCAGCAGGGCACCGTGGCAGGTCCGAGCAGCGCGGCGCAGAGCGAGCAGCACAGAGGCGGGCGGGCGCCATGGCGTAGCGGGCGGTGCCGCGGCGAGCGCGGCGAGAAGGGCAACGCGGAGGCGGGCAGGCAGCGCTGCGGCGAGCGGGCGCCATGGCGTGGCGAGCGGCGCCGTAGCAGGGCGGGGCCCGGCAGGCGCCGTGGCAGAGCGCCATAGCAGAGCGCCGTGATAGGGCGGGGGCGCTGTAGCGGAGCGCCGTGGCGGGGCGGGCAGCGCTGTGGCGCGGCGGTGTTTCGCGACCGCCGCGCCACAGGGTTCTCAGGAGGGGGAGAAGGCTAGCCCGCGCTGCAGGAGACGGTGGGCCAGGTCCAGTTGCCGTTGTGCTGGATCGTCACCCCCCAGTTGTTGCCGTTGCCGTTGGGTCTCGCTTGCAACACCTGGGAGCTCGGGTAGGTGGCGCTGATGTTCCAGGTGGCGATGATCCGCGCCGGGGACGGCACGTTCATCGTGACGGTCCAGTTGTTGGAGCCGCTGACCGAGACGTTCAGGTTGTAGCGGTCGCTCCACTGCTGGCCGGCGGAGAGGGTCGCGGTGCAGCCGCCACCGCCGTTGTCACCGCCGCCGTCGTCGCCACCGCCGTTGTCACCGCCGCCGGTGCCGATGGTGATGTTGGAGCTGCCGCTGCTCTGGTAGCCCTCGGTGGCGAGGATCTGGTAGTCGTGGCTGCCCAGATGCATGCCGGCGCGGGCCCAGGCGTCGAAGTGGTTGCCGGCGGTGATGGTGCCGCCCGTGCGCCGCTGCTGCCTGACGCTCCAGAACTGGTCGAAGGTGCGGGTGCCCTCGATGGACGGGGCGTTGTAGCGGGTGGTCTGGTAGATGTCGTACGTCCCGCCGTCCGTGGTCACGGTGCCCTTGTACGTCCCGGTGGGCCGGTAGGTGCCCCAGTTGTCGACGATGTAGTACTCGATGAGCGGGTTCCTGGTCCAGCCGTACAGCGTCAGGTAGGCGTTGCCCGACGGGTTGAAGCTGCCGGAGTACGTCACGGTCCTGCGCCCGCCGGTGGCCCAGCCCTTCCCGGCGACGAAGTTGCCGGTGTTGCGCCAGGAGGTGCTGTAGTTACCGCCCGAGCCGAGCTCCATGGAGACCGTGCCCTGAGCGTCGGTCCAGAAGGAGTAGAAGTAGCCGCCGTGGTTGCCGGTCTGGTTGGTGGTGACGGCGGCGTGGGCGACGCTGGGGAGCATCGCGACGCCCAGGGCCGCGATGACGGCTAACGCGCGGGCGGCGAATCGCCACCGGCGCCTGCGGCCCGGTGGATAGGGGGGTGCGCCGTTCATGGGGTGCTTCCTCCTCGCGTGATGGCGGCGGGAATGCGGGCGCGCGGGTACGCGCCCCATGGCCTCAAGGGCCCCGGATCGACGATGGGTGAGAGCGAGTCGCTTTCCGAAAATATCGGGAAGCTGGCGAAAGTATCGGACTCGCTTCCGGTGTCTGTCAACGGCCTCTTGCTCGTTGTGAAGCCCACTTGACCACAGACCCGCAGCAAGCTGCGGAATCGTCCCCCACGAAGGCCGTGAAACTTTCGTGGCTACCCCGAAAATTGACGATCACACTGCCGTCACGGCGTCGGCCGCAGCCCTGATGATGTCGAGTGCGCGCTCGACGTGGCGGGCGTGCGTACGGAAGCTGAGCACGCACAGCCGCAGGTAGAGCCGCCCCTGAACGTTCGTGCTGCTCAGGTAGATCTGCCGGGTGTCGTTGATCTCCTTGAGCAGGCGGCGGTTGCGCTCGTCGTCGCCCTCGCGCAGCCGGAACACCACCACGGTCAGATCCGGCCGCCACGGCACCGCGAAGCGGGGATCGGCGGCCAGCTCCCGGTGCACCACGGCGGCCAGGTCGAGCTTCTCCTCCAGCTCGCGGGCGAAGGCGTCCACGCCGTGCAGGTGCAGCGGCAGCCACAGCCGCAGCCCCCCGGAACTCCCTGGTCAGCTCGACGCCGAGGTTCGCGAAGTCGGGCAGGCCGTCCATCGCGGCGAGGTCCTGGAGGTAGTCGCCGCCGTCGGCGTGCGCGGCGTGCAGCGCGGCCGGGTCGCGGACGAGCAGCACGCCGGTGCCGTACGGCAGGAACATGCTCTTGTGCGGGTCGATGGCGATGGAGTCGGCGCGTTCGATGCCGGCGAGCAGCGGCCGGCCGCGCTCGGTGAGCTGGAAGCCGCCGCCGTAGGCCGCGTCCACGTGGAACCACAGCCCCTCACGGGCGGCGAGCCCGGCCAGCTCGGGCAGGGGGTCGATGGTGCCGGTGCCGGTGGTGCCCGCGGTCCCGGCCAGCAGGAACGGCCGCAGCCCCGCGGCCCGGTCGGCGGCGATCAGCTCGGCGGCGGCGCGCACGTCCATGCGCAGGTCGCCGGTCATCGGCACCTGGCGCACGGCGCCGGCGGGCAGGCCGCAGATGCGGGCGGCCTTGGCCACGCAGTGGTGGGTGTGCGCGGTGACGTACAGGGTGCCGCCGGTCAGGTCGTCGCCGAGGCGGCTCTGGCGGGCGGCGAGCACCGCCGACAGGGTGGCCGTCGATCCGCCGCTGGTGGTGATGCCGCCCGCGCCCGGCGGCAGCCCGAAGCGCTCGCACAGCCAGGTGAGCACGCCGTGCTCCATCGCGACCAGCGCGGGCGCCATCTGCGCCAGGCCCGTGTACCGGTTGACGGCGTTGGCCAGCAGCTCGGCGAGCGCGGCCGAGTACAGCCCGCCCGCGGGGAAGTAGGCGAGGTAGCCGGGACCCGCCGTGTTGACGCCCTGCCCGGCGGCGCGCAGGAACGTCTCCACCAGCTCGCCGAAGTCGCCCGGCCCGGCGGCCGGCGGGCGGCGCAGGCGTTCCGCCAGGTACTCCGCCGGCGTGTAGTCGCTGGCGGGCGACTTCTCCAGCGCATCGAGCCAGTCGGCCAGCGCGTCCACGGCCTGCCGGCCGAGTCCGGCCATCTCGGGCCGGTTCACATCGAGTTCCGTCATGCCCGGCACCTTAGGAGGAAACGAGCTCGTCGGGCTTGGACGCCGGTGCACCCGGGGACCACGAGCTCCCATACGACTTCGCACAGTGCCATGAACGGCCCCGCCTCCGGCGGCGTACCTCACCATGACGGCCGTCTCAGGCCGGGGAAGGGGACGATGATCATGGGACCCCGACGCGTACTCATCGTCTGCGGCATCGCCGCGCTCTGGCCGCTGACGGCGTGCGCCGGCTACACGCCGACGCCCACCGCCGACACGGCCGCACTCGCCGAACTGGCGAGCGAAACACCGTTTCCCGCAGCGGAGCCCTCCGAATCCGCGCCGCCCGCGGAGGAGGAAGAGGACACCGGGACCTGGCAGACGAAGTGGGGGCCGCTGTCGGAGCTCGACCGGGACCTCATCCGCAAGGTGCGCCTCGCCGGCCTGTGGGAGATGCCGATGGCCCAGGACGCCGCGCAGCGCGCCACATCGGCCAAGGTCAGGCAGGTCAGCGAGACCATCGCGAGCCAGCACCACACGCTGGACGAGCAGGTCCGCGAGGTGGCATCGAAGCTGGAGGTCAGGTTGCCGGTGAAGCCCACCGAGCAGCAGCAGCGCTGGATGAGCGACATCTCCGGCAGCACCGGCTCCTCGTACGACGCCACGTACGTCAAATGGCTGCGCCTGGCGCACGGCCAGGTCTTCGGCCTGATCGGCAAGGTGCGCGGCAGCACCCAGAACACGCTGGTCCGCCGCTTCGCCGAGCAGTGCAACGAGGCGGTGCTGAACCACCAGCGCCTGCTGGAGAGCACGGGCCTGACGACCCCGGAGAGCTTCCCCGACCCGACGGCCTGACGCCAACCACCCCGCCGCACGAACCGCCTCCGCGCACCCGTCCGGCCGCCTGAACCCGCTTGCCGGTGGGGCTGACGGCCTGCCGCGAGGGCGGGCACAGGGGCGGCCGGGTGACGGCTGGACGCTGAAGCGGCTTCCCACCTGACCACCCCACCGGTCCGGCGGCGAGACGGCGGGCGACGGCGGAGAGCCCCGCAGGTCAGACGTCTTGCAGGCCGAGCGGGCGGGGCGCGGCGTCCGGTGACTCGCCGCCCGCCGCGTTGAAGGCGTTCATGGCGGAGACGAGCGCGCGGCGCTGCTCGGCCGGCATGCGGGCGACGATGGCGCCGATGTCGGCGCGGCGGCGCTCCATCACCTGGTCGACGATGCGCCGGCCCTCGCCGGTGAGCCGCATTAGGCTCTCGCGCCGGTTCTGCGGGTTGACCTCGCGGACGACCAGCCCGGCGGCCGCCAGGCGGTCGGCCATGCGCATGGCGGTGGAGGAGTTGACGCCGAGCAGCTCGGCCATGGTGACGAGCTTGGTCTCGCCGTGCCCGGCCAGCAGCACCATCATCCGGAACTGCGGCAGCGTGATGCGGTCCTCGACCGCGCCGAGCGACCTCGCGGCGACGGCGACGAGCAGCCGGGACCCGCTCAGCACGGCCGTGACGACGGCCGACAGGTCGTCATCCTGGCCGGCGACGTGTGTCCCCACGTTTGAGGACATGTCACCCATGTCCACAGTTGTACCGCCGCTACCCCTCCTGCCGCGCGGGCGCCCTCTCACAGGAGCTGAACGGCACCCCCGGACACTCCCGCTCCCCCGTCGTGATCAGCAGCACGATCCCCATCATGACGATCGCGCAGGTGAGCAGCATCAGCATGAGCCAGACATGCATGGCCGACCCGCGCCGCCGGTGGTGACCGGCCTTCCCGGAGAGCAGCGCGTCCAGCTCGGGCTCATCGAGCGCTAACCGTTTCTCCAGTTCCTCCAGTGCCCGACGCTCTTCCCGGGATAGACCCATGCCTCATCTCCTCGGCGGCCCAAGAGCGGCACCCAGGACACGCCCCCGTGTACTCCCCGCTTCGCGCCATGCTCGACATCCTGACGACGACTGACATTCCAGCCGGACTGATCAAGGAGACCAAGAGAACCTTGCATACTGCAATGAACCTGTGATGTGGGGCGTTCCGCCGCCGGCGTCCGCGAGCGGCCGGGTCAGGAGGATGCGAGGGGCCGTGAGGGTGCGCAAGCGTCATCGGGAGCGGTGACGCGGCGGCGGGGGCGCCAGGCGCTCGCCAGGGCCAGGGCGAGAAGGAGCTCGGCCAGGTCCCCGCCGTAGTACATGATCTCGGCCGCGCCGCGCCGCTCCTCGGCGGGTACGGGCAGGTCCACGCCGACGCCGGCGTACATGAGCTGGGACAGCCCGGCGTGTACGGCGATCGCCACGCCCAGCACGACCAGCCGGGCAGGCACGGACGGCCGCCGGGGAGCCGGGTCGGGCCCGGCGATCACCCAGGCGAACAGGCACCCGGCCAGCAGGAAGTGCACGTGGACGGCCCCGTGCAGCACGGGGTCGGCGGTGCTGTGCCGGTAGAGCGGGGTGCTGTACAAGATCACCATCCCGCCGACGCTGAGCAGCAGCGCGACGACGGGGTTCGCGACCGCGTGGACGGCGCGCGAGCGCAGCAGCGCGGCCAGGCGGCGGGCGCGGGCGGCCGGCAGCGTGCGCAGCAGCAGCGTCATCGGCGCGCCCAGCACCAGGCCGAGCGGCGCCAGCATGCCGATGAGCAGGTGCTGCAGCATGTGGCCGCGGAAGTCGGTCGCGGCCAGCGCGGCGACGGGCCCGGTCAGACCGGCGGCGAGCAGCGCCAGTCCGGATAGGAACGCAGCGGAGCGCCACCGGCTCCACCTCCTGGGGCCGGGCCGGGCCGCCGTGATCAGGTACGCGGCGGCCACGAGCAGCACGGCGACGACCGGCAGCGCCGTGACGTGGTCGTGGTGCCCGTGGCTCATCGCGGTGCGGGCTCGGCGTCGCGGCACAGGTCGAGCGCGTCGCCGCCGCGGCGCAGCCCCCACCCGGCGGCCAGCAGCACGACTCCGAGCACCAGGAACCCGAGGTCCCACCAGAGCTGTCCCGGCCCCGTACGGACGTGGTGCACGCCGAGCAGGTGGTGGTCGATGACGCCCTCGACCAGGTTGAACAGCCCCCAGCCGGACAGGATCCAGCCCCACAGCGTCCGCGAGCGCCACACCCGGCCGCGCGAGGCGGTCACCCGGGAGTAGAGCAGGCCGAGCCCGATGAGCACGGCCAGCCAGGTCACGGTGTGGAACAACCCGTCCCACACCGTGTTCATCCGCAGCCCGGGCACGGTGTCGACCGGGTAGCGGCTGCTGAGCATGTGGTGCCACTGCAGCAGCTGGTGCAGCAGGATGCCGTCGACGAAGCCGCCCAGCCCGATCCCGAGGATCGTGCCGGGCAGCCCGATTCCCTTGGGGGCCGTCATGGTCAGGGGTTCTTGCCCATGGTCCTGCGGATGACGTCGCGGACGCGGTCCATCATCGCCATCGGCGTGCCCATCAGCACGTTCTTGGTGGCCGACTCGGTGCCGGGGTGCGGGTGGGTGGGCGCCATGGCCTCGGCCGCCTTGACGCCTGCGGCCATGCTGCGCCGCTCGGCCTCGGTGGTCTGGGCGATGAGCTTGTTGAACTCGTAGCGTTCCTCGGCGCGGGCGTGCGCCTCGACGGCGCCGCGCAGCATCAGCAGGTTCTCCATGAAGTCGGGCGCGTCGGGTCCGGCCTCGTCCATGAGCGAGAGGAGCTGCTTGGCCTGGTTCTCCTCGGCCAGCCGATCCTCGACGACGCCGTCACCGCCGTCGATCTTGCCCCGGGCGTAGGGGTGGACGATCTCCTCTTCGGCGGTCTCGTGCACGGCGAGCATGCGCACCAGGCGGGTGAACGCCTCGCCCCGCTGCCCGGCGGGGGCCTGCTCGACCTCGTCGAACAGGTCCCTGATCACGCCGTGCTGGGCCACCAGCAGGTCGATGACGTCCGTCTCGGCCATCTTCTCCGGAGCCGTCTTCGTCATGTCTGTCCTCCTTCGAGTACGGGGCCGCCTACCCCGGCCGAAGGCGGACACGCCCGCCCGGCGAACCGATTACCGAACGCGGAGCCTCGGCAGACGACGTCCTTGGATGAGCGGCTCCGGGTGGTCTTGGCGCCCAGCGCAGCGAGGCGATCAGCCGGTCCGCGCGGGGGGCTCGACCGGCCGTCCAGCACGCCGATGACGAACGCGCCGCCTCGGATCGTCGGCCATCGATGCAAATCGGCGACCGGCGGAGAATTCGCCGACCGAGCACGGCGACGCACCCTTGATCAGGTCCCGATAAAGCGGATCAAGCCAGGTCAGGCCGCCTTTCCACGCGAGCGAAACCGCCTGGAGCGCCACGCCACCGGAAAAGGGGAAATACGTCACCGGCCGCGCATTCATCGGCATAAACGCGGTGAATTCGACGGCATACAATCCCATAGGTGATACGGAACCTGGCCCGCCGGTGGTCGTGCCTGATCCTGGGCGGAGCGCTGCTGATGCCGTACATGATGGTCGGCAGCCTGATCGCGGGCCTGGGGAGCGGCAGGACGGCCAACCTGCTGCTGCTGCCCGCGCAGGTCGGCGTGTTCTTCGCGATGCTGCCCGTCGTGGCGGTGACCGGGCTGTTCCTGCCGATACGCGGGCTTGAGGTGAGCGCGGCGCAGGGCCTGCTCGGAGCCCGCGTGCTCACCCCGCCCCGGCAGCCGGGCCGGTCCTGGCAGGAGCGGCGGCGCACCGCCGCCTGGTTCACGCTCCACCTGGGCGTCGGCGGCGTGGTCAGCGGCTGCACGCTGGCGATCGTGCCGTTCACGATCTTCACGGTCGTGGTGTTCTTCACCGGCCCGCCCACGCAGACGATGGGGCTGGAGATCGCGCCGGGCTGGAACGCGTTCCTGTGGGCGCTGGCCGGAGTGGCGTTGCTGGCCGGGCTGGTCGCGCTGGCGGCCGGAGCCGGTGCGCTGCTGGCCAGGCTCGCGCCCGTCCTGCTCGGCCCCACGCCGGCCGAACGGCTGGCCGCCGCCGAGGAGCACGCCCGCGCGCTGGCCGAGCGCAACCGCCTGGCCCGTGAGCTGCACGACTCCGTCGGCCACGCGCTCAGCGTCGTCACCCTGCAGGCCGCGGCGGCGGGGCGGGTCCTCGACCGCGGCTCCGACGGCGCGCCCCAGACGGCGCGCAGCGCGCTGGCCGCCATCGAGCAGTCGGCCCGCGCCGCCCTCGCCGATCTCGACCACGTCCTCGGCCTGCTCAGAGACGACGACGCCGCGCCGCGAACGGCCGGGGACCCGAGCGACGGGCGCCCTACGGCCGGGGACCCGAGCGACAGCCCCCGTACGGCCGGGGACCCGAGCGGCGGCACCCGTACGGATGGGGACACCAGCGACAGCCCCCGTACGGCCGGGAACGCGAGCGACGGCCCGGCCGGGCGCCCTGACGACCGGCGCGGCAGAGCGCCGCAGGCGACTCTGGACGACCTCGGCGACCTCATCACCACCTCGGGCGCTTCCGTGGACCAGCAGGTGGGCGACCTGTCGGAGGTGCCGGCCGTGGTGTCCCGCGAGGCGTACCGGATCGTTCAGGAGGCCCTCACCAACGCCATCAAGCACGGCGCCCACGGCCCCATCCGCCTGACCGCCGCCGTGCACGGCGGCGACCTGCGCGTGGAGGTCGTCAACCCGTGCGACGGGCGGCGCGGCGACGGCATCCAGAGCGGCAAGCTGAGCGGCGTCCAGAGCGGCATCCAGAGCGGCGTCCAGAGCGGCGGGCTGAGCGGCGGACGGGGCCTGGCGGGGATGCGGGAGCGGGTCAGGCTGCTGCGCGGCGACCTGGAGGCCGGTCCCACGGAAACCGGCTGGCGCGTGGCCGCCCGCCTGCCGCTACGGTCGAGTCCATGACACTGCGTGTCGTGATCGCCGACGACGAGGACCTCATCCGCGCCGGCCTGCGCATCATCATCGACTCCGAGCCCGACCTGACCGTGGTGGGCGAGGCCGCCGACGGCGCGGAGGCGCTGACCGTGGTCCGCCGCGAGCGGCCCGACGTCGTGCTGATGGACGTCCGCATGCCCGCCGTGGACGGCATCCGAGCCACGGAGCGGCTGCTGGCCCTGGACCAGCCGCCCAAGGTGCTGGTGGTGACGACGTTCGAGAACGACGACTACGTCTACGACGCGCTGCGCGCGGGCGCCAGCGGCTTCCTGCTCAAGCGCACGAAGCCGGACGATCTCGTCCAGGCGGTGCGCCTGGTGGCGGCGGGCGACTCGCTGCTGTTCCCCGCCGCGATCCGCGCCCTGGCCGGCCGCCGGTCACGGGCGGGCTCGCCGGAGCGGGTGCCGGGCATCGACCGGCTGACCGAGCGTGAGGGCGACGTGCTGCGGCTGATGACCAAGGGCCTGTCCAACCAGGAGATCGCCGCCGCACTGGTGGTCAGCCAGGAGACCGTCAAGACGCACGTGGGCAACGTGCTGACCAAGCTGGGTGCGCGCGACCGCACCCAGGCCGTGATCGCCGCGTACGAGTCGGGCTTCGTCTCCCCCGGCTGACGTCTCCCGCCTGACAGCTCCCCCGGCTGGCGTCTCCCCCGGCTGGCGTCTCCCCCGGCTGATCGGGCGCCGCGCCGGAAGCGTGCGGCGCGGCGCCCGGATCACTTGCGTACGCCGCCGCGCCGCAGCAGCTCGGCGGCCGGTACGACGGTCGCCTCCGCGGCGCTCATCCCCGTGGCGGCCAGGGCCTGGTCGACGAGGTGGAGGCCCACCGCGTACCCGGCCATGTCGGGGATGCCGCGCGGCTCGCCGCCGAAGCGGCGCGCGATGGTGTCGCCCAGCACGTACGCGGGCGTGTTCTGCATCCCCTGCAGGTCGAAGTCGGCCATGATCTTCGCGAAGGCGCCCTCGAACGCCTCCCCGGTCACCATGGACGACCACGGACCCATGGCCTCGGGCCCCGACTGCTCGCGGACGAACGCCTCGGCCAGCCCTTCGGCGACCACGTGCTCGCCCACGGTCACGGCGACCGGGTTCCACTCCACGTTGGAGAAGCGCACGTGGTGGTGGAACTCGTGCACCGCGAGGTGCGAGATCCGCCCGATGACCTCGTCGGACGGCCAGGCCAGCAGGTAGATGTAGCCGGTGCCGGCGCCCATGCCGTAGTAGCCGCCGGACGTCTTCATCAGGTGCTCGTTGCCGGGGTCGCCCATGATGAGGTAGACGTCCAGCTTGCCGGGCTGCTTGGCGTCGCCGAGCGCCTGCGAGGCGCGTTCCAGCTCGTGCTTCACCTGGCCGAGCACGTCCTGCTCGATCATGCGGCGCACGGCGGGCAGGTAGCGCGGGTCGTCGGCGTCGACGCGGAAGCCGCCGCCCTGGTGGTGGATGTCGACGATGTCGCCCGGCATCGGGATCTGCGCGCGCATCGGCTCCAGGATCTCCCGCAGCGCGTCCGGCCTGCGCTCCAGCGGCTGCTCCAGCAGGGACGCGATGGGCGTGAGGGTGTCGTGAACGATGAACTCCATGGCCCCGGACGCTAAACCCTCACGTTACGTGAGGCTCAAACGGTTTTCCGCCGCCCGGTCACAGCGGGGCCTCGTCACCCGGGTCCTCGCCGGGTGAGCGGCCCGGTGTGCGCTGCCCGCTCTCCGACGGCGACGGCGACTCGGACGGCGAGGGCTGCGGGTTGGGCGTCTCGGGCGTCGGCGGCGGCGTGGGCACGAACACCGTCGGCGGGAGCTGGCGCGGCTGCGGCTGGCTGTCCTGCCGCCCGAACACCAGCATGAGCAGGATCGCCACCACGAGCAGCAGAAGGATGATCACGGCGAGCGCGGCGAGCAGCACGCGCTTGCGGGTCTCGGTCAGCGGCCGCCGGGGGCGCGGCGGGCCGGGCAGCGCGGGGGCGCGGTCGGTCAGCCAGTACGGCACGAAGTCCGGCCCGTGCGCCTGCCCGATGAGCGTCCCGCCCACCATGACCGGCTCCAGGAACCGTTCGGCGCCCGGCCGCCCCGGCTGGTACGGCACCGCCACCCACGGCGCCCGCCCGCCGTCGTACATGAGCACCTCGGGCATGCCCTCGAGCACGGCGCCGCCGGTACGCGGCCTGGCGGGACGGGTGAGCCAGCCGCGCACGCCCGACCGCTCCCGGCCGCCCGCCTCCTTGATGGCGGTGACGAACCGGTCGCGGGCCGCGGCGTCGTAGGCGGCGCCCCGGGTGAGCACCGCCAGCGACACGGCGCGCCCGTCGGGGCCCTGGCCGAGGTACACGAAGCCGGCGGGCGCGCTGTGCAGGCGCGCCTGCACCACGTAGGGCCCCAGCCGGGGTGGGTCGCCGTACTGCAGGGGACTTGCCACGTTTGCCATGTAAGCACAGACGTGGCGTCGTGCGAGTTTGCGGCGCGTTTGGTGGAATGGGCGTCATGAGCGTCGCCGAAGAGTTGCCAGGCGGAAACGACGCGGCATTGCTGCGTCAGAGTCTCGACGAGGTCCGGCGTGTCATCGTCGGCCAGGACCACATGGTCGAACGCCTCGTCGTGGCGCTGCTGGCGCGCGGGCACTGCCTGCTCGAAGGGGTGCCGGGGGTCGCCAAGACCCTCGCCGCCTCCACCCTGGCCACCGTCGTGGGCGGCACGTTCGCCCGGATCCAGTTCACTCCCGACCTCGTGCCGAGCGACATCGTCGGCACCCGCGTCTACCACCCTTCCAACGAGAAGTTCGATATCGAGCTCGGCCCGGTCTTCGTGAACTTCCTGCTGGCCGACGAGATCAACCGCGCCCCCGCCAAGGTGCAGTCGGCGCTGCTGGAGGTGATGGCCGAGCGCCAGGTCACGCTCGCGGGCGTCACCCATCCGCTGCCCAAGCCGTTCATCGTGCTGGCCACACAGAACCCGATCGAGTCCGAGGGCGTCTACCCGCTGCCCGAGGTGCAGCGCGACCGGTTCCTCTTCCGGGTGCGCGTCCCCCATCCCAGCGCCCACGAGGAGCTGGAGATCCTGCACCGCATGAGCGTCACACCGCCCGTGCCCGAGCGCGTGCTCGACCCGCCCAAGCTGCTGGAGCTGCAGAAGGCGGCCGAGCAGGTCTCGGTGCACCAGCTCGTCGCCGACTACGTCGTGCGGCTGGTGATGTCCACTCGCAGCCCGGCCGAGTACGGCCTGCCCGACCTCAGCGACACGATCGAGGTCGGGGTCAGCCCGCGCGCGACGCTCGGGCTGGTGTCGGCGGGGCGGGCGCTCGCGCTGCTGCGCGGGCGCGACTACCTGCTGCCCGACGACGTACGCGACGTCGCCGTGGACGTGATGGCACACCGGCTGATGCTCACCTTCGACGCCCTGGCCGACGGGGTCGATCCCGAGGACGTCGTCAAGCAGATCCTGCACGCCGTGCCCCCTCCCCTCGTCGTCTGGAACCAGAACCGTTGAGCACCACTGCCGAACAGGCGCTGCGGCGGCTCGAGCTGACGGTCACCCGCCGGCTCGACGGCCTGCTGCACGGCGCGCACCAGGGCCTGCTGCCGGGCACCGGCAGCGAGTCCGGCGACAGCCGGGTCTACGTGCCGGGCGAGGACGACGTGCGCCGCATGGACTGGGCGGTGACCGCCCGCACGACCATCCCCCACGTACGCGACCTGATCGCGGACCGCGAGCTGGAGACCTGGGCACTGGCCGACCTGTCGCCCAGCATGGACTTCGGCACCGCCGACACCGACAAGCGCGACCTGGTGGTCGCGGCGGTCGGCGCGATCGGGTTCCTGTCCAGCCGCATGGGCGACCGCTTCGGCGCGCTCGTCATCCACGACGAGTACGTCCACCGCATGCCCGCCCGCACCGGCCGCCCCGCGCTCTACGGCCTGCTGCACTCCCTCATGGACGCGCCGCGCGGCCGCGTGGTGCCCGACCCGCCGGACCTCGCCGAGGGCATCGACATCCTGAACGCCACGCGCCGCCGCCGCGGCATGCGGCTGATCGTCTCCGACTTCCTCGACGCGAGGCCCGACCTCGACCCCGACGCCGAGCGGCCGTGGGAGCGCCCGATCCGGCGGCTGGCGGCCCGCCATCAGGTGCTGGCCGTCGAGGTCATCGACCCGCGCGAGCTGGAGCTGCCGGACGTGGGCCGGGTCGCGTTCGCCGACCCCGAGACCGGGAACGTACGCGAAGTGCACCTTTCGCCGAAAATCCGGCAGGCGTACGCGGAGGCGGCGGCCCTGCAGCGCGAGGGCACCCGCCTGGCCCTGCGCCGCGCCGGCGTCGCCCACCTGGTGCTGCGCACCGACCGCGACTGGGTGTTCGACGTCGCGCAGTTCGTGTTGCGCCAGCGCCGCATGAGCCACCTCGCCCACAGGAGACCGACCGCATGACGTTTCTCGCCCCCGGCTGGCTGTGGTTGTTCGTGCTGGTGCTGCTGCTCGTGGCGGGCTACGTGGCGGCCATGTTCGCGCGCCGCCGCTACACGGTCCGCTTCACCAATCTGGCCCTGCTCGACCTCGTCGCCCCCGCAGGGCCCGGCTGGCGCCGCCACGTGGCGCCCGCGCTGTTCCTCGTCATGATGTCGCTGCTGGTGATCGGCGCCGCCAAGCCCGCCGACCAGGTACGCGTCCCCCGCGACCGCGCCACCATCATCATCGCCCTGGACATCTCGCTGTCCATGGACGCCGACGACGTGCAGCCCGACCGCATCAGCGCCGCCAAGGCCGCCGCGCAGGCGTTCGCGCAGGAGCTGCCCGACCGCTTCAACGTGGGCGTGGTCTCCTTCGCCCGCTCGGCCAACGTGATCGTCTCCCCCACCACCGACCACCAGGCCGTGATCACCGCGCTCGGCAACCTCACCACGCGGCCCGGCACCGCCATCGGCGAGGCCGTGTTCAACTCGCTGGAGTCGGTGCGCTCGTTCGACCAGCAGGCCGCGACCGACCCGCCGCCGGCCGCGATCGTGCTGCTGTCCGACGGCGACAACACCTCGGGCCGCTCGGTCAGCGAGGCCATCGAGGCGGCCGCGCAGGCCGGCGTGCCGGTCTCCACGATCGCGTACGGCACCCAGGAGGGCACGGTCAACATCGACGGCCGCCCGGTCAACGTGCCGGTCAACAAGCAGACGCTGCAGGCGCTCGCCGACGGCACCAGCGGACGGGCGTACACCGCCGAGTCCGGTAGCGAGCTGCGCGAGGTCTACGAGCAGATCGGCACCTCGCTCGGCTACAAACTGGTCAACCAGGAGATCACGCAGTGGTTCATCGTGGCCGCGCTCGTGGCCGGGCTGCTGGTGGCGGGCGCCGCGGTCTTGTTCGGTACGCGGATCCCGTAACGTTTGGCGACGTGGCCCATTACTTCTCCGAGCAGCCCGAGACCGCGAGCAGGCCGGCGTCGGTCGATCTCGTCCTGCCCGACCTGCATCTGCGGCTGGAGACCGACCGCGGCGTGTTCTCGCCCGAGCGGATCGACGTCGGCACGCGCGTGCTGCTGGAGAGCGTCCCTCCGCCGCCTCAGGAGGGCGACCTGCTCGACCTGGGCTGCGGCTACGGGCCCATCGCGCTGACCATGGCCAAGCGGGCGCCCGGCGCCACGGTGTGGGCGATCGACGTCAACCGGCGCGGCCTGGAGCTGACCGAGCGCAACGCGAGCAAGGCGGGCCTCGGCAACGTGCGAGCCGTGCACATCGACGAGGTGCCGGACGGCGTGACGTTCCGCGCCATCTGGTCCAACCCCGCGATCCGCATCGGCAAGCAGGCGCTGCACGAGATGCTCACCAGGTGGCTGACCCGGCTGACGCCCGACGGCGTGGCCCACCTGGTCGTCCAGAAACACCTCGGCTCGGACTCCCTGCAGCGCTGGCTCGGCGAGCAGGGCTGGCAGGCCTCACGCGAGGCCAGCCGGGCCGCCTACCGCATCCTGAAGGTGACCCGTTGAGAAAACAGCTGCGCCCCACCGACGTCAAGCGGCTCAACCGCACCTGGCGCAGGAACACCGGCAACCGGCTCGCGCTCATCGTCGAGTCGGTCACCGGGCCGTTCAACATCGGCTCGATCTTCCGCAGCGCCGCCGCGTTCGGCGTGGACGAGATCTGGCTGGCCGGCAACGCCACCCCGCCCACCAACCCCAAGGCGGGCAAGACCGCGCTCGGCACAGAACGCCTGGTCACCTGGCACGACCCGGTCCCGGCCACCGAGGCGGTCAAGGCGGCGCGCGAGGAGGGCTACGCGGTGCTGGCCATCGAGCTGACCGCCGAGTCGGTGCCGCTGCACCGCGCCGACCTCGACCGCGACGTGTGCCTGGTGGTCGGCAGCGAGGACCACGGCTGCTCCCCGGCCCTGCTGGAGGCCGTCGACGGCGCCTGCTACATCCCGCAGGTCGGGCGGGTCGGCTCGTTCAACGTGGCGGTCGCGGCGGCCATCGCGCTCGCCGAGGCGCGGCGGCAGGAGTGGCAGAATCTCCCCGATTCGTAACCGCACCGTTCATCACGAAGGGGCATACTTCTCCACGTGCTGAGCCGTCGATTCGCCTTCCTCGACCATCCGGGCCCGCTGGCCTTCGCCCACCGCGGTGGTGCGGCCGAGGGCGCTGAGAACACCGTCGCCGCCTTCGAGCGCGCGATCGGGCTCGGCTACACGTACCTGGAGACCGACGCGCACGCCACCTCCGACGGGGTGCTGATCGCCTTCCACGACCACACCCTCGACCGGGTGACCGACCGGCGCGGCCGCATCTCCGAGCTGCCCTACCGGACGGTCAAGCAGGCGCGCATCAACGGCGTGCACGAGATCCCGCTGATGGAGGACCTGCTCGGCACGTGGCCGGAGATCCGTTTCAACATCGACGTCAAGGAGTGGGCGGCCATCGGCCCGCTGGCCGAGGCGATCAGGCGTACCAACTCCTATGACCGGATCTGCCTGACCTCGTTCAACGACGAGCGCCTGGAGGCGGCCAGGCGGGCGCTGGGCAGGGAGGTGTGCTCCTCGCTCGGCCCGCGCGGCGTGGCCGCGCTGCGCGCCGCCGCCACCACCTCCGGCTACGGCCGCACGCTGGCGCGCCTGTCGCGCTCCGGGATCCCCTGCGCGCAGGTGCCGGTCGGCTTCCGCGGGCTGCGGGTCACCACGCGCGCCCTGGTCCGTACGGCGCACGCCATCGGCATGCAGGTGCACGTGTGGACGATCAACGACACCGCCCGCATGGAGCAGCTGCTGGATCTCGGCGTCGACGGCATCATGACCGACAACGTCACCGGCCTGCGCAACGTGCTCGACCGCCGCGGGCTCTGGCATTCCGGCCTGGCGGCCTGAGATCGTAGCGGCACCGTCCCGACACGCCCGGCCCCCGCGCAGAGGGCCCCAGAGGAGCGACACGACACCATGCCCGCATCCGCACCCCCCGCGGCCCTCGACGACTCCCCCGCAGCGCGCCGCCGCGAGCAACGCGGCTGGTACTTCTACGACTGGGCCAACTCCGCCTTCTACACCGCGGTCATCTCGGTCTTCCTCGGCCCCTACCTGATCCCGGTCGCCAAGACCGCGGCCTGTGCCAAGGACTTCCCGGACGTGGCCTCCGACACGTGCGTGTCGGCCTTCGACGAGCTGGCCGCCGCCAACCCCGGCCTCGGCTACGTGGACGTGCTCGGCGCCGACATCCGGCCGGCCGCGTTCTTCGGCCTGATCACCACGGTCGCGGTGCTGCTGCAGATCGTGTTCCTGCCGATCGTGGGTGCGCTGGCCGACCACACCGGGCGCAAGCGCGAGATGCTCGGCGTGTTCGCCTACATCGGCGCGCTGGCCGCGATGGGCCTGTTCTTCGTCGAGGGCGACCGCTACATGCTCGGCGGCGTGCTGTTCGTCATCGCGAACCTGGCCTACGGCTCCTCGGTCGTGGTGTACGACTCGTTCCTGCCGCAGATCTCCACCGCCGAGGAACGCGACGCGGTCTCCTCGCGCGGCTGGGCGATCGGCTACCTCGGCGGCGGCCTGCTGCTCGCGCTCAACCTGGTCCTCTACCTCCAGCACGAGAACCTCGGGCTGACCGAGGGCATGGCGGTGCGGATCTGCATGATGTCGGCGGGCCTGTGGTGGGCGACGTTCACGATCATCCCGTTGCTGCGGCTGCGCAACCGTCCCGTGCCCGCCCACGAGACGACGGCGCTGGCCTCGGTCGGCGGCAGCCTCCGGCAGCTCGGCCGCACCATCGCCGGGCTGCGCAAGTATCCGCTGACGCTGCTGTTCCTGGTGGCGTACCTGGTCTACAACGACGGCGTGCAGACGGTGATCGCCAACAGCGCGGCGTTCGCGTCGGAGGCGCTGAAGCTGCCGCAGACCGTGCAGATCACCGCGATCCTCATGGTGCAGTTCGTGGCGTTCTTCGGCGCGCTGCTGCTGGGCCGGCTGGCGCGCGGCTTCGGCACCAAGCGCACGGTGCTGGCGAGCCTCGTGCTGTGGACGGCGATCGTGGCGATGGCCATGTTCGTGGCCGAGGGGCAGGCGGTGCAGTTCTACCTCATGGCGTTCGCGATCGCGATCGTGCTGGGCGGCACGCAGGCGCTGTCGCGCTCGCTGTTCTCGCTGGTCATCCCGAAGGGACGGGAGGCCGAGTACTTCAGCCTGCTGCAGATCAGCGACAAGGGCTCGGCGTTCATCGGCGCGCTGACGGTGACGATCGCGCTGCAGCTCACCAACAGCTACCGGATCGCGATCATGTCGATGATCGTGTTCTTCGTGATCGGCTTCGTGCTGCTGGCGCTGACGAACCTGCCCAAGGCCATCCGCGCGGCCGGCAACGAGGTCCCCGAGCGCATCTGACGCCCACGGACGGCTAGGACGTGAGCACGACCCCGCCGACGCCGCTGCGCCCGGCGGGCATGCCCACCAGGTCGACACTCACCCTGGGGCGGACGCGTTCGCCGACGACGGCGGCGATCACGTCCGTCACGCCGGAGATCAGGCGGGCCACGATGTCGTCGGCGTCCGGCCGGCCGAAGGCGGCCTCCTTGATGGCGAACGTCACGCTCGGCGCGGGATCCGCGGCGGGCTTGCCGCCGATGCCCCAGCGGCCCGCCGGGACGCCGACGAGCCGGACCTCGGCGATCTCGCGCGCCCACTCACCGTAGACGGCGACGACGGCGTCGGTCAGCGCCTCGATCCGCCGCCCGAGGAGCTGCGCTCGCTCGACCTCGCGCCGCGGCATCTGTCGCTGCTGTCGATGCTCCTGCTCGACGGCCCGCTGAGCGTCTCCCAGCTCGCCGACCGGCTGAGCGTCGCGCCGACCACCGTGAGCCTCCTGGTCGGCGAGCTGAGCCGCAAAGGCGTGCTGGAGCGGCGGGAGGACGACGCCGACCGGCGCCGCCGCATCGTCGACATCAGCCCGGCGAGCCGCGGCCATCTCACGGTGGCTGTCCCCGGGGGCGCGGGCCTGGCAGCGCGCGCTGGCGCCGCTGACGGCCGAGCAGCGGCGGCTGGTCGTCGACACGCTGCTCGCGTACGAGTCCGCCGTCGCCGAGGCCCAGGAGGACGCCTAGCCGCGCCTGACGCCCCTCCGCAGAGGGACGGCCGCCGTCACGCTCGCTCGCTTCTGGGGCGGAAGCGGCCGGCCAGGGATCGGGCGAGCAGGACGGTCATCACTCCGGCGAACACGACCGACAGCAGGCCCATCCGCAGCCCGGCCAGGTCGGCCACGGCCCCCACGATGAGCGGCGAGATGAGGAAACCACCGCGCAGCAGCCAGCTCACGACGGTCAGCCCGGCGCCAGGAGGCAGCCCCGGCAGCTCGTCGGCGGCGTGCATGGCGGCCGGTACGACGGTGGCGACGCCCAGCCCGGCCAGCGCGAACCCGGCCAGTGCCGTCGCCACGGAGGGCACCGCCAGCGCGCCGCCCATCCCCGCGGCGGCCAGCAGGCCCCCGGCCCGCGCGACCGTCCGGTTGCCGAAGCGGTCCACGACGCGGTCGCCGGTGAGCCGCCCGACGGTCATGGCGGCCTGGAAGACGACGACGGCGAGCCCGGCGGTGGCGGCACCGGCGCCCAGGTCGCCGCTGAGGAACAGCGCACCCCACGACTCCCCCGCGTCCTCGACGAGCGCGCCGCAGGCGGCCAGCACGCCGAGCGCGATCAGCGCCCGCACGGCCGGCCGCCACCGCCTGCCGGCACGCCCCGGCGCGTCACCGGACGCCTCGGAGAGCACGCCCGGCCGCTCAGGAGCCGGCGTCGCCACGACCGCCCGTTCGGCATCGTCGGAGCCGGGGAGCAGGAAACGGTAGGCGACCAGGGCGACGGCGCTGATCAGCACGGCGGAGATCGTGAGGTGCACGGAGAGCGGCAGGTGCAGCCCGGCGGCGGCCGAGCCCATCAGCCCGCCCAGGACCGCGCCGATGCTCCACACGCCGTGGAACGAGTTCACGATGGAACGCCGGTAAAGGCGCTGCACACGAAGGCCGTGGGCGTTCTGGGCGACGTCCATGACCGCGTCGAGGGCGCCCAGGACGAACAGCACGCCCCAGAAGGCCGTCCAGTGCGACACGAACGGGATCGCCGGCGTCACGACCGCCATGGCCACGACCCCGAACGCCGCGACCCGCGCCGAGCTGAAGCGGCGCACGGCCGCACCCGCGAACAGCCCGGCCAGCAGCGCCCCGATCGGCATGCCCGCCACCGCGCCGCCGAAGACCGCGTTGCCGACGTCGAGCCCCGCCTTGCTCTCCGGGTAGCGCGGGACGACGTTGAAGAACACGGCGCCGTTCGTGAGGAACAGCGCCGCGACGGCGGCACGGGCCCGCCGGGCTTGCTGATCGGGCGCGGGCATCGACCTTCCGTTCAGGGCCATGCGGTCTGCTCAGGTGGACGGCGAGGCGCGGCGCGGCGGCCGACGGGCGACCGGGCGGGGACGCTCTCCGCGCCTGGCGCCCCCGCCCGGAGTTCAACCGATCCGCCCGTACGACGTCAACTCGCGACGCGAGATGGTCCGCCGTACGGGCCGTCGCGCCGGATGCGGCGTTCCGGCACTTTCACAGAACCGATCAACACCCTGTCAGATCCGACGCAAGAATTGCCCATCGAGTTGAGTGAAACACATCACTCTTCCGAAAAACCGCCCCCAGACTCCCCATGAGGACGCTAACCACTCAGGAGTCTATGTGCGTCAGCGAGTGACGATGATCACGCAGCGCACTTCCGGGAGTGCGGGGGCGGGGTGACGGCGACGGGGCAGCGCACTTCGGCGAGCGCGGCCTGGAGGACCGGCCCGATGAGCGCGCCCGCCCGCCTGCCGCTGCGCCCCAGCACGAGCAGCGTCGCCCCGCTCGCGCGCTCCACGATCGCCCTGGGCGGCCGCTCGGTCACGAAGTCGGCCGTCACGGGCACGCCAGGCCCTCCGGAGGCCAGGCGGCGCACCGCCTCTTCGAAGCTCCTCTCGGCCCCGGCCCGGATGGACCTGGCGTCCACGAACGGTTGCTCGTCCTCCCCCGGACGGTCGCAGGGATCCCACCAGCCGCAGACCGCCTCGAGGGAGCCGCCGCGAAGCGCCGCCTCCCGCAACGCGAACCGGAAGGCCGCCTGACTGGCCGGCGACCCGTCCAGCCCCACCACGATCCGCACCCCACCGGCGTCCTCGTCGGCCACGCCGCTGGGGTACGCCACGTCCCACTCCTCGCCACCCTGCCTCTCCGACGGCCCGCCAGGGCGCTCCAGACCGCCGGCCCGCTCCCCGGACAGGTCGCCCGGGTACGCCACGGCCTGCTCGCCACCGGCCGGCTCCTCGGACGAGCCGTCGGGGCGTACCACGATGACCGGGGCGGGGCTGTGCGCGGGCACCTGGACGGCCGCCGACCCCACCCGCAGGTCCTCGAACCCTCCGACCCCGCGCGAGCCCAGCACCACCAGCTCCGCCTCGTGAGCGGCCTCCAGCAGCACCGCGGCGGCCGGCCGCTTGACCAGCAGCGGACGCACGTCCAGCGGACCGCCCAGTGCACGCGCCCGCCGCACGCCTTCTTCCACGACCCCGGCGGCGACCTGCTCGACCTCCGCCAGCAGCGTCCGGCTCACGGGGCGCAGCGCGTACGGCCAGTGCCAGGCGTGGCAGACGACCACGGGGCGCCCGCGCAGCCGCGCCTCCTGCACCGCCCACCGCAGCGCCTGCTCGCTCCCCGGCGACTCGTCGTAGCCCACCAGGACGCACCCCACGCCAGGCTCCCGCACCACGGCCCTCCCCACGAGGTGTCCGGCCCTCATGGGTGCGCTGCCCTGGCGACCGGCCCCGACTCTCCGGCCATGAGACTTTGACCTGCCCTTGGGCCACCGGCCTGACGTCCCCGCAGCCCGAACCTCCGCAGCGCGCACCACCCGGGCCTGCGCTCCGGAGCAGATGCGAGCCCGGACACGGCGAGCCGGCCCGCGCCTGAAGACCGCCGGCACCGGCCGGAGAGAAGGCCCCGCACGCGAGAAGGCCGGGCCCGCACCCCCGAAGGGATGCGGGCCCGGCCCGTTACATGCTCGCCTGGTCAGGCGGCCACGATGTTCTCCGCCTGCGGGCCCTTCTGGCCCTGCACGACGTCGAAGGACACCTTCTGCCCCTCGAACAGCTCGCGGTAGCCACCGTCGGAGACGATGTTGGAGTAGTGGGCGAAGACGTCGGACCCGCCGCCGTCCTGCGCGATGAAGCCGAAGCCCTTTTCAGAGTTGAACCACTTGACGGTTCCGGTAGCCATGTCGATCTCCTTCAGAGATGGGTGCGATCCGCACCGTGCGGACCGCGGTGTCGCCGCGTGAAAGCCCATCCGGAGATGACCGGGAGAAAACAAAAAACGCGTCCAGCCGCACTCTGCCAGACGCGCACAAAGTCTTATGGGTACAACAACTGCAACTCGTTCACGCTATCACGCATCCCCCCGGCCGCCAAACCCGGCCACCGGAGCGAGCGCTTCGCCCCTCATGGCACGCGGCGGGACGGCAGGCGGGGCGGCTCACACGCCGGACGGCGGGCTACGTGCGGGCAAAAAAATCCGGATATATGCCCCCCGTGCCGCGCGAGCACCGGCATCACCGCAGGTTACGGCCCTGATCGGCGATCACCTGAAGAACCATGGCCCCAAGCGCGATTGGATCACCTCACAGGTGGGAATCCCATCACGGTACCAAGCGTTAGACACCGTGGGAGACAGACCCCCCACGCAAGGGGGCCCTGTAGGAGGCATTTAAACATGGGCGAGCGCGCGCTTCGTGGCACCCGGCTCGGGGCAACCAGCTACGAGAACGACCGTAACACGGACCTGGCTCCGCGCCAGGAGGTGTCCTACACCTGTCCGAAGGGCCATCGCTTCGAGGTTCCGCTTGCCGCCGAGGCCGAGATTCCCGCCAGCTGGGAGTGCCGGATGTGCGGCGCCACCGCGGTGCGGGTGGACGGCGAGCAGCCGGAATCCAAGAAGACCAAGCCCCCGCGGACGCACTGGGACATGCTCTTGGAGCGGCGGTCCATCGAAGATCTTGAGGAGGTGCTCAACGAGCGGCTCGCGGTCCTCCGGGCCCAGCGTCGCAAGAGCGCCTGACCTCCTCTCACGGTGAACCCCCGGGCTTCAGGCCCGGGGGTTTCTCTGTGCCTTCGGCCGGCCGCACTTGTGCCCTCGGCCGGCCGCTGTGTCCTCGGCCGACCGCACTGTTGTGTCCTCTGTCGGCCGCACGTGTGGTGTCCTCGGCCAATCGAACGCCCCTGCAACCCGTCGAGCATTCCTCGGGCCGGATGCGGTTGAGAGCCGGATGCGCTTCAGGACTCGTTGTCGTCGCGGATGACCTCGCCGTGCACCACGCGGGTGCCGCGAGGCGCGCCTGAGGCGGGGCCGGGGTCGTCGCCGGGGAAGCCGGACGTGGGCGGGAAGAGGTTCGCGTAGGGGGACGACTGCGCCAGCCGCTTGATCCGCCGTTCGAAGAACCACGAGCCCAGCCGGCGCATCATCGGCCGCGTGGCCGGGATCAGGCACAGCAGGCCGAACACGTCGAGGAAGAAGCCGGGCGCGAGCAGCAGCGTGCCGCCCACCAGGATGATGCCGCCGTCGGCCAGCTCCCGATCGGGCATCCGGCCGCTCTGCAGGGCCTCCTGCAGCGCCCGCCACGCCCTCCTGCCCTCGCGCCGCACCAGCCACGCGCCCAGCAGGCTGTCGGCGATGAGCAGGGCGATCGTGGCCGGTCCGCCGATCACCTGGCCGACCTGGATGAGCAGCCAGATCTCCAGGATGGGGATGACCAGAAAGGCCAGGAAGAGCAGCAGCCGCATCGTTCAAATCCTCGTTTCCGCACACGCGTCACTGCACTGGACAACGCCCGGCGCCTGCTGAGCGTTCCGCCGGATGCCGCGGGCCGCGCGATCCTCCGCCTGCATCGGGATGAAGCGCTCGGGCACGCCGTTACGGGTTCCGCCGGATGCCGCGGGCCGCGCGATCCTCCGCCCCTGCGGCAAGCCGCAGGAGCCGCCCGCCCTCTGGCGCTAGCCGCGCGGCCCGTCCCCCTTGAGGCGCTTGGGCAACCCGGTGACGCCCCACATGCCGATCCGCCACAGCGCCTCGGACATGATCTTGCCGCTCATCTTGCTCTTGCCGACCGTCCGCTCCACGAACGTGATCGGCACCTCCACCACCCGCAGCCCGTTACGCGCGGTGCGCAGCGTCAGGTCAACCTGGAAGCAGTAGCCCTGCGACTCGACGCCGGCCAGGCCCACCTTCTCCAGCGTGGCCGCGCGGTAGGCGCGAAAGCCCGCGGTCGCGTCACGGACCGGCAGGCCGAGCATCACCCGCGTGTAGAGGTTGGCGCCCTTGGACAGCAGCTCGCGGCGCTGCGGCCAGTTGACGACCTTGCCGCCCGGCACGTACCGGGAGCCGATGGCCAAGTCGGCGCCGTCGGCCAGCGCCTGCAGCAGCTTCGGCAGCTCCTCGGGCTGGTGCGAGCCGTCGGCGTCCATCTCGACCAGTACGTCGAAGCCCTCGTCGAGCCCCCAGCGGAACCCGGCGATATAGGCCGCGCCGAGTCCTTGCTTGCCCGGCCGGTGCAGGACGTGCACCTGCTCGTCGTCGGCGGCGAGGGCGTCGGCCACCTCGCCCGTGCCGTCGGGGCTGTTGTCGTCGGCCACCAGCACATGGGCCTCCGGCACGGCCGCGCGTACGCGCTGGACGATCGCCGGCAGGTTGTCGCGCTCGTTGTATGTCGGCACGACGACGAGCACCCGGCCGAGACTCTCCATCATCCGTCGTTCCTCATTTGATCGGCTCGCCGCCTGCCACGCCACGCGGCGAACCCGGCAGCCGCCGCTCCCATTACCATCAATGCCCATTCAGGAAGTGCGCCCACCTTTGTGGCGATTGTTTCCTGCGTACGTACGGGCACCTTGACCACGTTCATGTCAGCGACAAGCTCACGGGTCTGCCAGGAGACCTTACCGTCAGGCGTGACATAAGCGGATATACCGGTCGTGGCGGCGGTGACCACGGCCCTGTTGTGCTCGACCGCACGCAGCTTGGACATCGCGAGCTGCTGCGGCGGCAGGTTGGACAGGGCGTAGCTGGCGTTGTTGGTCTGCACGACGAGCGGGGTGCCGCCGGCCCGCACGGTGCCGCGTACGGTGTCGTCGTAGGCCACCTCGTAGCAGTTGACGGCGCCGATCGTGACCGGCCCCATCTTCAGATCGCCCGGCTTGTCACCGGGCACCGACTGCCTGCCGACGAGGTTCGCCCGCTCCCACAGCGCCAGCACGATCTCCTTGAACGGGGTGTACTCCCCGAACGGCACCAGATGCTGCTTGTCGTAGTAGGCGCCAGGCCCCGTCACCGGGTCCCAGACGAGGCTGCGGGTGGCGCGGTTCTCCTCGCCGATGGCCACGACCGCCCCGACCAGCGTGGGCACGCCGACGTCGCGCACGGAGTCGTGGATGACCTGGCGGGCGTACTCGTCGCGGTAGGGGTCGATGTCGGTGGAGTTCTCCGGAAGGACCACGATGTCGGGCTTGGGCAGCTTGCCGTCGCGTACGGCCTGGGCCAGGCGCTTGGTCTCGTTGGCGTGGTTGCGCAGCACCACGGCGGGCTCGTCGCCGAGCGCGTACATGCCGCGGCCCGGCACGTTGCCCTGCACGATGCCGATGTTGACGGTACGGCCCTCGTCGCCGTACCTCGGCACCGCGAGCCCCAGCACGGGCACGGCCACCGCCAGCGCGACCGGCACCAGCCTGCCCGCGCCCCCGATCGGGCCCTTGACCGCGAACTGCCGCCGGTCCACCACCGCGTACGCGAGCAGCGCACCGCACAGCGCGACCGCGAACGACACCAGCGGCGCGCCGCCGAGCGCGGCGTACGGGGTGAACATCGACTCGCCCTGGCTGAAGGCCGCGCGCGCCCACGGGAAGCCGCCGATCGGCACCAGGCCGCGCGCCCACTCCATCAGCACCCACAGGCCGCCGAACCACAGCGGCCAGGCCCGCAGCCGGAACACCGGCGCCGCGAGCGCGGCCATGGCGGCGTAGAAGACGCTCTCGGTGGCCACCAGCATGAGCCACACGTCGTCGCCGATCGTGCGCACCCAGGCGACGCCGGGCAGCAGGAACGCCGCCGCCCCCAGGTAGCCGAGCCAGGCGGCGCGGCGGGGGCGAGCGCCGTAGAGGGAGGCGGCGATCAGGCCGATGCCGAGCGGCGCGCACAGCCACCAGTCGAGCGGCGGGAACGCCAGGAACAGCGTCACGCCACCGGCGACGGCGGCGAGCATCCGCGCGAGCAGCACCTGCCACCTCTCCCCCGGCACCGCACGCCCCTCCCCCGAGCGCCCGGCATCGCCCTCGGATGCCCCCTGAGCCTCGGACCGCGCCTCGGCTCCAGCGGCATGGACATCGGGCGGCGCCTGAGCAGCGCCGGCCGTGGCGGCCGGCTGCGCCTCACCGGCGGCGGCCAGGGCGTCAAGCTCCGGCTTCGCGGCGGCAACCGGGGCGTCGGCGGTCGTGCCGACAGCGGCCCGCCCGGACACGGGCGTGGGATTCGTACGGTCCTGCACCACTCCGGGCTCTCCTCGCCACCTCGCAAACGCCTGCTTGCGAAAACGCTACCGCTCCCGGGCCGCACTCAGACCGGCACACCCCGCAGAAGATCGGAGAAGGGGAAAGACGGCAGGGCGGTCCCGCAGCGATCTGGGCGGGACCACCCGGCGCGTCGGCGGTCCTGGAACACGGGAACGGGAAGAGGGCCCGGAAACCCTTCGGACCGGACCCGTCTCGTCGGCGGCGAGCGCGGAATTCCGTTGTCTACTGGGCTCCCGGACCCGTCCCGGGTCCAACCCCCCGCCCGGTTGGGGTGCCCCGACTCGACGGACCGACGGCCCTGCACCTGGCTGTGTGGACGGAGTCGCGCTCCGTCACGGACGCAGGATCCGGCGATGTCAGAGACGGCCAACCGGCCAAGTCCCGTGCTGGACTGCGCAGCAAACTACCGACTCCACCTCAGATGTCAACCGTGTCCCGATCAGCAGAAACATCAAGTTTCAGCAGCTAGGACATGTTTGACTGGCGGCTTCAAAGCCGGTCAAACCCCATTCGCGGGCTCCGGTGAGCGGCTTGGCAAGTCCCGCAGCGCGGGCGACAGCGGGCGCTCGTGGACGACCCCGAGCCGCTGCGTCGCACGCGTGAGAGCAACATACAGGTCGCTGGGCCCTCGTGGCGACTGGGCGGCGATGAGATCGGGTTCTGCGACGATGACGGAGTCGAATTCGAGCCCCTTGGCGTCCGCGACGCCCATGACGGCGACGGGTGCGTCGAGGGCCTCGGTTCCCCTGCCGCGGCCCGCGCCGGGCGTGACGGCGACCGTGCCGGGCACGGCGGCCGCGAGCCGGGCGCCGAGGTCGGCCACCATGTCGTCGGGGGCGACCACGGCCACCTTGCCGCCATCGGCCGCCTCGGCGGCGACCAGGTCCGGCAGCGCCGCGAGCGGCGCCGACCAGGGCCGGGTGCCCGCCTCGCGCACGGACATGGGCGCCCGCAGCCCGGGGTCGATGGTGGCGAGCACGCGGGCGGCGACGTCCATCAGCTCGACCGGGGTGCGGTAGTTGACGGTCAGCTCCTGCTGGCGCCAGCGCCCGGCCACGTACGGGTCGAGCACCTCCGCCCAGGAACGCGCCCCGGCGGCCGAGCCGGTCTGGGCGATGTCGCCGACGATGGTCATCGACCGGGTCGGGCAGCGGCGCATGACGGCCCGCCAGGCCATCGGCGACAGCTCCTGCGCCTCGTCCACGATGACGTGCCCGTAGGCCCAGGTGCGGTCGGCGGCGGCGCGCTCGGCGGTGGTGAGCTGGGGGCCGTCGGCGCGCTGGCGCTCGGCGAGGCGTTCGGCCTCCATCACGTCGGACAGGCCCGTGAGCTCCAGCACCTCGCGGGCGTAGGCCAGCTCGGCCTCGCGCTCGTTCTCCGCCGCCTGCCTGGCGGCGGCCAGCTCCTCCTCGGCCTGCATCGCGGTGGCGCGCAGCACCTGCTCGTCGATGTCGCCGAGGAGCTCGGCGGCCTCGTCGAGCAGCGGGACGTCGGACTCGGTCCACTCGCCGCCGTCACGGCGCAGCAGCAGGCGTTCCTCGGGGGTGAGCGAGGAGGCGGCGTAGTCGAGGCGCTCGGCGGAGCCGTACAGGCCGAGCAGGAGTCCCTGCGGCGTGAGGTAGGGCCACAGCCGGTTGAGCGCGGCCTTGACGACCGGCTCGGTGCGCAGGTCCTCACGCAGGTCGGCCAGCTCCTCGTCGTCGATGAGCCCCTTGCCGATCTTGCGGGCCTGCTGCCTGGCCAGCGCGTTGAGCAGGGTGCGCACGAACACGGTGCGGGCCTGGTTGTGGGGGCGGCGCGAGCGCTGGGCCTTGTTCCTGGCGGTCTCCATCATCTGCCGGTCGATGGTGAGCGTGATGCGGCCGAGCGGCAGCTCGATCGCCTTGCGCGGGACGCGCTGCCGGTCGCGTACGGCCTTGGCGATCACGTCGGCCATCCGGATGTCGCCCTTGAGCGCGGCCACCTCGGGACGCTCGCGCGCGGTGGCGGTGAGGCCGGGGTAGAGCTCGCCGATCGTGGACAGCAGCACGTCGGTCTCGCCGAGCGAGGGCAGCACCTGCTCGATGTAGCGCAGGAAGGTGAGGTTGGGCCCGATGATGAGCACGCCGCGGCGTTCGAGGCGCTCGCGGTGGGTGTAGAGCAGGTACGCGGCGCGGTGCAGGGCCACGACGGTCTTGCCGGTGCCGGGCCCGCCCTGCACCACCAGCACGCCGTTGAGGTCGCTGCGGATGACGCGGTCCTGCTCGGCCTGGATGGTGGCGACGATGTCGCGCATGCGGCCGGTGCGCCGCTCGTCGAGCGCGGCGAGCAGCGCGGCCTCGCCGTTGAGCGTGGCGCGGTCGTCGTCGGTGAGCGCGTCGATGTCGAGCAGGTCGTCATCGACGCCGACCACCTGGCGCCCCCTGGTCTGCAGGTGGCGGCGGCGGGTGACGCCCATGGGGGCGGCGGGGGTGGCGCGGTAGAAGGGCTGCGCGACGGGCGCCCGCCAGTCGATGAGCAGGCGGCGCTGCTCGTCGTCGGTCATGCCGATCTTGCCGATGTAGAGCCGCCCTTCCTCGACGTGGTCGAGCCGGCCGAAGGCGAGGCCGCGTTCGACCGCCCAGAGCCGGGCGAGGCGCGAGGCGTACATGCCGGCGAACGTGTCGCGCTCGGACCTGTTCTGCATCGTGCCGACGGCGCCCGCGGCGAGCACCTCCTTGAGCTGCCGCTGGGTACGCTCGCGCAGGGTGTCGAGGCGGTCGTAGAGGCGGGTGACGTACGCCTGCTCTTTTGCCAGTTCGGTTTGACGCGTTGCCGCCTGACCGTTAATGTGGTTAATGGGACACTCCGGGCCATTCTGCTTGTTGTTGCGACAAACGCCGACATTAGCACGCCTGCTTCACTGGTCTCAGCACTTTCCCCCTTTCCCGATCACGTCTTGGTCTCACTTCTTGACCGTCTCGCCTGCGGCTTCTTAGGGTCATCGTCAGTTAGGAAAGTTTCCTAACCTAGCGAAGGAGACGCTGTGAGCGGCCCGGTGCCCGGAACCCCCAGTCTGCTACGTGCCATCAATGATCGCGCGGCCCTGCAGGCGCTCCTGGAGCGGGGGCCGCTGACCCGTCCCGAGATCGGCGCGATCACCGGCCTGTCCAAGCCGACGGCCTCCCAGCTCCTGCTCCGGCTCCAGCAGGCGGGGCTGGTCGTGCAGGACGGCGTCAGGGAGGGCCTGCCGGGCCGTACGGCCGAGGTCTACCGGATCAACCCGGCCGCCGCGTACGTGGCCGCGCTCGACGTCACCCCCGACCGCATCGAGGCCAAGGTGGCCGACATCACCGGCACGGTCGCCGGCGAGTACGTGCTGCCGACTCCGCGCCGCCCGCACGGCGAGCTGGTGGACCGGCTGAACGCGGCGCTGCGCGGCGCGAACCCGCCGGACAAGCTGCGCCGGGTGGTGATCGGCGTGCAGGCCGCGATCGACCCGACCACCGGCAGGCTCGGCTACGCCGCCGCCGAGGACGTGCCGGGCTGGCAGATCCCCGACCTGGTGCCCACGCTCAGCGCCGGGCTGGGCGTGCCGGTGGACGTGGAGAACAACGTCAACCTGGTGGCGGTGGCCGAGCAGGCGCACGGCGCGGCGCGCGGGCAGCAGGACTTCGTGCTGCTGTGGGCCGACGAGGGCATCGGCTCGGCCATCGTGCTGGGCGGCCGCATGCACCGGGGCGCGACCGGCGGCGCGGGCGAGGTGGGCTACATGCCGATCCCGGGCGCGCCGACGGCCCGCGAGGCCGGGCGCTACGCGAGCCACGGCTACCAGGCGCTGACCGGCGGGCCCGCGGTGCTGGAGCTGCTGCGCTCGTACGGCGTGCGCGGCTCCGACTTCCGCCAGGCCGTCGCGAACGCCGTACGTGCGGCGGCCGGCACCGGGAAGGAGGCCGACGACGCCAGGGCCGGGCTGCGCGACGTGGCCGCCCGCCTGGCGGTGGGCCTGGCGGCCATCACCTCGGTCGTCGATCCCGCCCTGATCGTGCTGACCGGCGGCGTCGTGCTGCCGGGCGGCGAGACCCTGCGCGAGCTGGTCGAGCACGAGCTGCACGCGCTGACCATTCCCCAGCCGCCCGTCCGCCTGTCGAGCGTCGAGGGCAACCCCGTCCTCGCCGGTGCGCTCGACCTCGCCCTCGCCGCCGTACGCGACGAGGTGTTCAGCTCGACCGTCCCGTCATGATGGACGGCAGGAGGCACCCCCCTGCGCTTCGTCCCTCTGGCGGTCGCCGCCGCGCCGGCGCGTACGGCCTCTGCTGGGCGCTCACACAGGCGGGCGTCACATCGACGGCCGTTGACGGCGATGCGGTGGCCAGGAAGCCGGTCGAGCGGCAGGCCGAGGAGGTGGCGGCGCCGGCGGAGGTGCGCCTGCGCCGGCACGGCCTGCTGGAGACGCCGGTGGAGGTGGTGCTCGGCGGCGGCCTGCTGACCGCGCGACCCGCTGATGACCACGCTGCCGGAGTCGGGGTTCGCGCTGCGGGTGCCGCACGCCGAGCCGGTGGTGGCCGACCGGCCACCGGTCATGGGGGCCGCGCCGCTCGGCCTGGAACGGCTGGGCGCCGCCGGAAGCGCTCTGGCGGCGCTGCGTGCCGCGTACGGGCCCCGCTGAGGCCGCTCAGGCGCCTTCGGCGGCCACGGGCGGCTCGCCGGCGACGTCGGGGGCGCGGTGCTCGTAAGGGGTGCTGAGCACGACCGTGGTGCGGGTCGAGACGTTGGCCGATGCGCGGATCTGCTGCAGCAGGTCCTCCAGCGCGACCGGCGAGGCCACCCGGACCTTGAGTATGTAGCTCTCGTCGCCCGCCACGCTGTGGCAGGCCTCGATGGCGGTCAGGTGGGCCAGCCGCTCGGGGGCGTCGTCGGGCGCGGCCGGATCGATCGGCTTGATGGACACGAACGCGGTCAGCGGCAGCCCCACCGCGTCGTGGTCGATGATCGCGGCGTATCCGCGGATGACGCCGCGCTTTTCCAGGCGGCGTACGCGCTGGTGCACCGCCGAGACCGACAACCCGGTCTCCCTGGCCAGGTCGGTGAAGCTCATGCGGCCGTCACGGGCCAGCAACGTGACGATGCGGCGGTCGATCTCCTCCATCGGTCAAAGGTAGCCCGTCATGGTCACGACATGGTCCCGACAGGAGAGGCTCCCCTGCGCATCGCATGCTCGACGAGCGTGATGAGCACCTCCTTGCCGGAGTCGCGGCGGCGGGCGTCGCAGCGCACGATCGGGATGTCCGGCTCCAGGCCGATGGCCGAGCGCACCTCGCCGATCGTGAACGGGGTGGTGCCCTCGAAGTGGTTGAGCGCCACGATGAACGGCTGGTCGCGCTTTTCGAAGTAATCGACGGCCGGGAAGCAGTCGTCGAGGCGGCGGGTGTCGGCCAGCACCACCGCGCCGAGCGCGCCCATGGCCAGCTCGTCCCAGACGAACCAGAAACGCTCCTGACCCGGGGTGCCGAACAGGTAGAGCATGTAGTCGTCGCGGATCGTGATGCGGCCGAAGTCCATCGCCACGGTGGTGGCGAGCTTGCGCTCCACGCCCGACAGGTCGTCGATGTGGGTGCCCGCCTGCGTGAGCGCCTCTTCCGTGCGCAGCGGCCTGGTCTCCGAGACGGCCCCTACCATCGTGGTCTTGCCGGCGCCGAAACCTCCGGCGATCAAGATCTTGATCGCGGTCGGCAGCCGCCAACGGTCTGAGCGACCGAATTCCATCCAGCACCGCCCGTACAAATTTCGCGCATGCGCGACCCCGCCCCAGGTGCCGTGGTCAGTGGTACCTGTCAAGGAAGCTTGTGAAGGTCGGCCCACATGCCTGGCATCGAGACACCCTAGCAACGCCACATTTTCCACTCAAGCCGCAATCTTTTACAAGAATGAAAATGTCACGGTTTGTGGCGAGTCGCACGCTTATTCGGTGATCTAACAGGCAAAGAGTCAAGTTTGTCTGTCATGTATTCAGACGAGCACTTTACCGTGGCGAGTGAAAGTCCGAAACGCCGGTGAACCCGGTGTGAAAGCCGAGCTGTCTGCGCAGGTAGAAGGCCGTGCGCGGGCTGTGAACGGCGACCGGCTCGATCAGCTCCTCCGCCCGGCGGGCCAGATCCGCCATCGCCAGCGTCACCTCCGAGCGCTCCACTCCCAGCGCAAGCACGTTCAGCCCGCCCCAGCTCAGGTCCCGCCGGTAGCTCACGACGTCGCCGAGCAGATGCAGGTAGCGCTGCACCTGACGGCTGACCGCGCGCAACTCCTCCAAGTGGGCTTTCGCCCATTCGTCGGCCGCGTAGATCCAGTGACACAGGTCCACGAAGCAGGAGCCCCTGCTGTCGGCGTTGTCGACGTAGCGGGCCAGCGAGGGCCGGTCGCGCCTGTCGCGCCACGTCCAGGCCCGCGCCATGCCCTCAAGCATGCACCCGAGCTGGTCCGCCCAGACGTCCTGCAGGCCGCCGAACTCCTTGACCGTGCCGAGCTCGTCGCGCAGATCGGCGAGAAAGCGGGAGGCCGCCGAGCGCGGTGCCGCGCCCTCGGCGACGTCCAGGCAGTCCTTCGCCAGGCGGTCGACGTGGGAACGGGTGAGCGCGCGGTGATCGATGAGCCTGTCCACCGCGAGGACCCACAGGGCGGCCCGGTTGACGACCTTCAGCCGGTGAGCGCTCGCCCACGGCGCGCTGAAGGCGGTGGACAGCGTCAGGGCGGTGAAGAGCTCGGAGCTGAAGGCGGCAGCCGGGAACAACCCACCGTACATTTCGGCACATCGCCGCAAATCTCGGCCGCATTCGGCGGCCAGGGCGCACGTCTCGCCGAGCTCGAACGCCTCGTCCAGCTCGTCGCCCGGCATCCTAGGGCCGCTCGACCGGCTCGCGGATCATGCCCGACGACCCCCATTTCCCCTGGATATACACCTGTCAGGGGAATTCTTTCATGATCACGTACTATCGATCAAGGTATCAGTAGCCTGGCCGCACCGTCCCCTCCGGCTCTCCCCCGCGCCATCCCTCACGCGCCTCAGCGGCCTGCGAGACGGCCGGACCTGTGAGACTGCCGGAAGCGCGCGGGGACGGCGCTCAGGCGGGGCCGTGCAGCAGTCCCCAGGCGGCGGTGGCGTCGTCGTGGCGCTTGCCCCACACCGGCCCGCGCTCGCTCTCCAGCTCCCGCACCGCCGCGATGACGGCCTGCGGCCCTTGCCCGGCGAGCAGGTCGAGGACGTCCTCCCACCGCCGGCCGTACCAGTCGACGAGCCGCGCCACCCCGTCGGTGAAGACCCCGGCCCCGCGCACGTCACCGAGAGCGATCTCGCCGGTGACGCTCTCGCGGGCGGCCTCGGGACGGGCGGCGGCCACCCAGAACCCGCCGGGCGCGTTGCGCAGGCGGCGCACCAGCTCCAGCGAGTACGGCCGCCCGCCGGGCAGCCGGTCGAGCCGGTCGTCGTACACCACCCGCACCCCTCCCCCGGCCAGCCGGAGCACCACGGGCGAGTCGCCCAGCACGAGGTACTCCAGCCGCTCACGCACCCGCACCATGGCCACCGTGGCGGACGGCGAGTCGGGGTTGGCGAGGTCACAGGTGGCGGCGTGGGACGCCGCCGTGGCCTCGATGGCGCGCTCCAGGATCGCGGCGAGCGAGCCGGGGGCGTCGCCGGCCAGCTCGGCGGCCAGCGCGCCGCCGAGCCGCCCCACCAGCCAGGCCACGTCGTGCACGCAGCCGCTGTCGACGCCGGACGGGGCCGTGGCGCCGTCGAGCACGGCGATCCAGGACGGCCCGGCGATCACGAGGTCCTCGTTGGGCCGCGCGGAGCCGGGCCTGGTGGCGCATACGACCTCGCGGAACACGCCCGTCAGACGACGACCAGCTCGCGCGGCGTGTTGTTGAGCCGCTCGAAGCCGTCGTCGGTGCAGACCACGATGTCCTCGATCCGCGCGCCGTGGCGGCCGGGCAGGTAGATGCCGGGCTCGACGGAGAACGCGAACCCGGGCTCCATCGGCTCGCCGTTCCCGGAGACGATGTACGGCTCCTCGTGCGTCTCGATGCCGATGCCGTGGCCGGTGCGGTGGACGAAGTACTCGCCGTATCCGGCGGCGGCGATGACGTCGCGGGCCGCGGCGTCGATCGACTCGCACGACACGCCCGGACGCACCGCCTGGCAGGCGGCCTCCTGGGCCTGGCGCAGCACCTCGTAGTAGGCGGCGAACCCGGCCGGCGGCTCGCCCACGCTGTAGGTGCGGGTGGAGTCGGAGCAGTAGCCGTTGTGCAGCTGGCCGCCGATGTCCACCACGACCGGCTCGCCCGCCTGGATGACCCGGTCGGACACGTCGTGGTGCGGGCTCGCACCGTTGGGCCCGGAGGCGACGATGACGAAGTCGACGGTGGCGTGCCCCGAGGCGAGGATCGCCTCGGCGATGTCCCTGGCCACCTCGCGCTCGGTGCGCCCGGCCCGCAGCAGCTCGGGCACCTGGCGGTGCACGCCGTCGATGGCCTCGCCTGCCTCGCGCAGCGCCGCCACCTCGGCGGGCGACTTGCGCATCCGCAGCTCCCGCAGCACGCTGCCGGCCAGCACCTGCTCGGTGCCGGGCAGCACCTCGCGGAAACGCAACGTGGACATGGCCCACATGCGGTCGGCCAGCCCCACCTTGGCCGGCCTGCCGAGCCGGGCGGCGGCGATCGCGTACGGGTCGTCGGTCTCGTCCCACGCCACGAACTCGAGCCCCAGCCGGGACGCCGGCGACGCCTCGGCGGCGGGCAGCTCCAGGCGGGGCACCATCATGTACGCCTCACCCGAGGCCGGCACCACCAGGCAGGTCAGCCGCTCCAAGGGCTTGGCGTCGTAGCCGCTGACGTAGCGCAGGTCGGGCCCCGGCGTGAGCAGCAGGGCGTCGAGACCGGCTTTGGCGGTGGCCTCCTGGACGGCGGCCAGACGGGACACGGGATACAGATCTGAGGACGTCACAGGCCCAATCTACTCTTGCGGCACCGCCTAAAAACCGGGAAAAGGTCTCACCACGCACCAACTCAGAACTACACCACGTTAGCGGTCGATCACGTAGTGTGGGGCCAATTGTCCAGTTCCACTGCGTTCGAGAGTGAGAACGATGGTCGACGTCATAGGCGCGGCCGAGCTGCTCGGGCACGAGAGCGAGGCCGAGATGCTCGCCGTACGGCTGGCGCACGCCCAGCGGCTGGGCAACATGGGCTGGGCGGAGTGGCACCTGCACACGGGCGAGACCATCTGGTCCGAGCAGGTCTACGTGATCTTCGGCAGGGACCCGGAGGAAGGTCCCATCCCGCTGCCCGACCTGGCCGAGCACGTCGATCCCGCCGACGTGGCCACGCTCGACCGGCTGCTGTGGTCGGTGGTGCAGGGGGTCGAGCCGGTGCAGGCCGAGTTCCGCATCCGCCGCGGCGCCGGCGACGTACGCGACCTGCGGGTCGTGCTCGAACCCCTGCCGGGCCCCGGCGGCACGATCGGCATGCACGGCGTCATCCAGGACATCACCGGCCGCCGCCGCGCCGAGCGCATGGTCTCGGAGTCGCGCCGCCAGCTCCTGGAGGCGCGCGAGCAGGCGGCCGAGGAGCGCCACGTGATGCTGGCGCTGCGCGAGGCGATCCTGCCCGAGCCGGTCGGCTGTCTCGATCTGCCGCACACCAGGGTCGCGGTGCGGTACGTGCCCGCGGAGAAGACCGCGAACCTGGGCGGCGACTGGTTCGAGACCGCGCCCGCCCCCGACGGCCTGCTGCTGCTGACCATCGGCGACGTCTCGGGCCACGGCCTGCCGGCGATCTCCCGGATGGCCCAGCTCCGCCACGCCCTGGTCGGCCTGGCGATGACCGGCCAGGCCGCCAACCGGCTGCTCGACTGGCTGAACGAGCTGGTCATGCACCAGCTCAAGGACACCACCGCCACCGCGATCGTGGGCCACCTGGACCCGGCGACGCGGGTGTTCGCCTGGGGTCAGGCGGGCAACCTCGCACCGATCCTGGTGCGCGACGGGGTGGCCAGCCATCTCCCCAAGCCCAGGGGCGTGCTGCTGGGCGCGGCCTCCGGCAGCCCGTACGAGCTGGCCACCACCCGGCTGCTGCCCGGCGACCTGCTGCTGATGTTCACCGACGGGCTGGTGGAGCGGCGCACCCGCGACATCGACGAGGGCCTGGACCAGGTGCTGGCCGCCGCCCGCCGCCTGTCGGGCCGCGACCTGGACGACGGGCTGGACGCGCTGCTCGCCGAGATCGGCGGCCCGAACCCGGAGGACGACGCGTGCCTGCTGGCGGTCGGCATCCTCGACCAGTGAGCGGTGCGGGCGGGTTGTCGGTGGAGGATGGCAGCATGGGTCCGTGCTGATGCTTCTGGACACCCCGTCCCTCTACTTCCGCGCCTTCCACGGCGTGCCCGAGTCGATCAAGGCTCCCGACGGGTCGCCGGTCAACGCGGTGCGCGGGCTGATCGACATGATCGCCACGCTCGTCCGCCAGTACGCGCCCGATCAGCTCGCGGCGACGATGGACGCGGACTGGCGGCCGGCCTTTCCGGGTGGCGGCGATCCCCACGTACAAGGCGCACCGGGTCGCGCACGGCGACACCGAGGAGGTGCCCGAGGCGCTGGTGCCGCAGATCGCGGTCATCCAGGAGGTGCTCGACGCGCTCGGCATCGCCCGCCTGGAGTCGCCCGGCTACGAGGCCGACGACGTCATCGGCACCCTGGCGCATCAGGCGAGCGGCGCGGTCGACATCGTCACCGGCGACCGCGACCTGTTCCAGCTCGTCGACGACTCCCGCCCGGTGCGCGTGCTCTACACCGCGCGCGGCATCCGCAACCTGCAGATCGTCGACGAGGCGTTCGTCACCGCCAAGTACGGCATCCCCGGCCGCGCCTACGCCGACTTCGCCACCCTGCGCGGCGACCCCAGCGACGGCCTGCCCGGCGTGTCCGGGGTGGGCGAGAAGACGGCGGCCGCGCTCATCACCCGTTTCGGCTCGCTCGGCGGGCTGCTCGACGCGCTCGACGCGGGCGAGACCGACGGCTTCCCGGCCGGCAGCCGTACGAAGCTGGCCGCCGCCCGCGACTACCTGCGCGTCGCCCCCACCGTGGTGGAGGTGGCCAAGGACGCGCCGCTGCCGGACGCCGACCTGACGCTGCCGAGCAAGCCGCGCGACGCCGAGGCGCTGGTCGCGCTGGCCGACCGCTACGGCATCGACGGCCCGCTCAACCGCCTGCTCGACGCGCTCGCCCGCTGACGCCCCCGCACGGTCCGGCGGGGAAACCCAGGACGCGGTCCAGCGGGCACGCCCAGGACGCGGTCCGGCGAGAGCGCCCAAGAGGCGGTCCGGCGGGGACGCCGACGAGGCGGTCCGGTGAGGGCGCTCAGGAGGCGCTGAGGAAGGCGCGCACGGCGTCCTGTGCCGCCTCGCGCAGGCGGGCGTGCACGAGCGCGTTCTCCTCGCGGTCGGTGCGCACCTCCACCACGCGCGGCCCCTGGCCGCGCAGCGCCTTGGGCAGGTCGCCGATGTCCGACACCAGCGTGTACGGCGTGCCGGTCGCCGCCGCCACGTACCCGAGGTCCACGCCGTGCGGCGTGCCGAACACCCGCTCGAACGGGTCGCGGATGGCCGCCTGGGGCAGCAGCGAGAAGATGCCGCCGCCGTCGTTGTTGACGACGACCAGGCACAGGTCGGGCCGGGGCTCGCGGGGGCCGAGGATGAGGCCGTTCTGGTCGTGCAGGAACGACAGGTCGCCGATGAGCGCGTACGAGGGGCCGTTGTGCGCCAGCGCGGCGCCCATGGCGGTGGAGACGAGCCCGTCGATGCCGGAGGCGCCCCTGTTGGCCATGAACCTGATGCCCCGCCGGGGCCGCATCGCCTGGTCGAGGTCGCGGATCGGCATCGAGGAGCCGCAGAACAGCAGCGAGCCGTTCGGCAGCGCGTCGACGAGGTCCCTGGCCAGGCGCGGCTCGCTGGTGCCGGTGAGGTCGAGCACCTCGTCCATGACGGCCCTGACCGCCCGGTCGGCGCGCCGCCAGGCGTGCAGCCAGCTGTCGTCGCCGGAGGCGACCGGGATCTCCACGGCCTGCGCGACCTGGGTGGCCGAGCGGGTCGGGTCGGGCCAGCGGTCGAGGTCGGGCGCGACCACGATGTGCTCCTCCGCCCGCTGCAGCCACGACAGCAGCGGGCGCGACAGCCCCGGCCTGCCCAGCGTGACCACCACGTCGGGCCGGTGGGCGTCGGCGAACTCGGGCGTGCTCAGCAGGTAGTGGTAGGTGGAGATGGCGTTGTCGCCGTAACGGCCGCCGCCGCTGGGCTCCGACAGCACCGGCCAGCCCGCCATGCCGGCCGCGGCCACGTAGCGGCGCACGTTCGCCGCGCCGTCGCCGACCACGAGCACGCCGCGCCTGGTGGGCGGCAGGTGCAGGGCGACAGGCGGCGGCGCGACCCTGGCCCGCACCCACGGGCCGTTCGCGGCGCCGTCGAGCGGCTCGCACCAGCTCGTGTCGCCGTCGGGGATCAGCGGCTCCCTGAAGGCCACGTTGAGGTGGACGGGGCCGGGGTTGCCCGCGCCGGCGGCGTGCTGGTAGGCGCGGCAGGCCAGCGACCGCCAGTAGGCGACCTGGCCGGGACGCTCCTCGGGCACGCCGACCTCGGCGAACCAGCGGGTCGCGGTGCCGTACAGCTTGAGCTGGTCGATCGTCTGGTTGGCGCCGGTGCCGCGCAGCTCGGGCGGGCGGTCGGCGGTCAGCACCAGCAGCGGCACCCCCGACTCCGACGCCTCGACGACCGCCGGGTGGAAGTTCACGGCCGCGGTGCCGGATGAGCAGATGAGCGCGACCGGCCGCTCGGAGCGCTTGGCCAGGCCCAGCGCCAGGTACGACGCCGAGCGCTCGTCGATGCGCACGTGCAGGCGCACCCGCGACTCGGCGTGCAGCGCCATGGCCAGCGGTGCGGAACGCGAGCCTGGCGCCAGCACCACGTCGGTCAGGCCGCAGCGCACCAGCTCGTCGACCAGCACCGTGGCCAGCGCGGTAGCGGGGTTCAACGGGACGCCTCCTGCTTCCGGCCAAGCCAGTGGATCTCAAATGCCGACAAATGCTGAAAATTCCCCATAAGGCGGAGCGGGGGCACCGGAGGCGCCGCCTCCATCCGCCGCACGCCGGCGGACGGCCGCGCCGCCCGCTCCCCCGGCGGGTCGCACGGGGACACGCCAGGCGGACCGGGGCGCTCAGACCGCCGCGCGCAAGCCCGCGGGGGCGGCCCCGCTGTGGCGGTCTGCCCGCGAAGCCGTGTACGCATCGGGATCCGGAAGACCACGGGGGAACGCGTCACGACCCTCCCTGAACCCGCTGTCCGACCTGTCGCCATTAACCTTACGAGCATGTGGAGGAACCCGTCGCATCCGGACCGGCCACTGCATGCCATCGTGCAGCCTCCGGGACCTGCCCTGTTCGCGGCGATCCGCGACGCGCTGGCGGGTGAGGGGCCCGCGATCCTCCCGCTCACCCCCGGCCAGGAGGGTCCCGCCATCGAGGCGCTGCGGCCCACCCATGTCGGCGGCTCACCCCGCGACGACGGCGCCGGCGTCCCCGGCGACGTGGCGGTCGTGATCTCCACCAGCGGCAGCACCGGCCCGCCCAAGGGCGTCATGCTCTCGGCCGCCGCGCTGCGCGCCTCCGCCACCGCCTCGCTGCGCCGCGTCGGTGCGGCCAAGGGCGAGCGCTGGCTGTGCTGCCTGCCCGTCTCCCACGTCTCCGGCCTGCAGGTCCTGATACGCGCGCTGCTCTCGGACAGCGAGCCGGTGATCCACCCGGCCTTCGACCCCCGGGCGGTGCTCGAATCCGGCGCCGACCACGTCTCGCTGGTGCCCACCCAGCTCCACCGGCTGGTCGAGATGGGCGCGGACCTGTCGGTGTTCAAGACGATCCTGCTCGGCGGCGCCGCGGCCCGTCCCGGCCTGCTGGAGCGCGCCCGCGAGCTGGGCGCGCGGGTGGTGACGACGTACGGGAGCAGTGAGACCTCGGGCGGCTGCGTCTACGACGGCCGTCCGCTCGACGGCGTCGACGTCAAGATCGGCGATGACGGCCTGATCAGGATCGCCGGGCCGGTGCTGTTCTCCGGTTACCGCTTCGACCGGCCGCCCGCCCCGCTCGACGGCGGCTGGTTCGTCACCTCCGACCTCGGCGACCTCGACGGCGGGCGGCTGCGCGTGCTCGGCCGGGCCGACGACGTCATCAACACCGGCGGCGAGAAGGTGGTGGCGGGCGTGGTGACCGCCGTGCTCGCCACGCACCCCGAGGTCGCCGACGTGGCCGTGATCGGCGTACCGGATCCGGAGTGGGGTGAGCTGGTCACCGCCGTCGTGGTCCCCGCCGACCCCGACGCACCACCAACACTTTCACAATTGCGGGCATACTGCCGCGACAGGCTTCCTCCCCACGCCGCCCCGCGCGACCTGCGGCTGATGTCCCGGCTGCCACTGCTGCCGAACGGAAAGACCGATCTAGTACGGCTGAGGGCAGGAACCTGACGAGTTGCGGCTGCGTCATAGTGGGGAGAAGGAGGGAGCCTTCATGGACCAGACCCGCAAGATGTGGGCATCCGCGGCCGTCGTCGGCGTCATCATCGTCGGGGGCGCCTCAGTCGCGGCGGCCGCCTCGGCGGGCAAGCTCGACCAGGTCGCCAGGGAGACCAGAGCCGAAATGGAGAAGGCGTCACCGTCCGGCGAGCAGCCCAGCCCCGAGAGCAGCGAGCCCGCCGTGGTCTCCACGGAGGTCAACCCCGACCCCCAGACGGTGCTCCGCTACTGGAGCGACCAGCGGATGGAGGACGCCCAGCCGATGCCGATGCCCGAGGTGGGCAAGCTGGAGATCGGCGACGCCGAGCCGGGCGGGCAGCAGCCGAGCGAGGGCGAATCCGGAGAGATCGCCGGGCAGCCGGAATAAGAACCGGGACGGGGCGGTTGAGTATTCGGGCCATCGGCCCCTTCTCATCCCCCGCATCGGGCGCACGGGAACAAATGACGGCGATTGGCGTTATTGATACTGGTGCGCCGTGCGGACGTCGACCGCCCCACCACAACCTGCCTGATCGCTTCCACTCCGTACGGAGGAGGTGTCCTCATGCCCAGAACCGCCGTGGCGACCCCGCCCGTATCTCTCGACCAGCTCATTGAACGAGGGCGAGCGCAGGGTCACCTCTCTCTGGCGGAGCTGCGTGACGCTTTCGCGAAGGCCGGTATCAGCCCCTCTGAAGGCCGCACGATCCTGCGTGAACTCTCAGAGGCCGGCGTGAGCCTGGCCGCCGAGAACGAGCCGTCTCTCAGCACCACGACCCCCACCAAGAAGGCCACCGCCAAGAAGACCACCTCGCGGGCAAAGAATACCGGCCGCAAGGCGAGCGAGGCAAAAACCGACGCGAAGGCGCCGGCGAAGCCCAACGGCAAGAAGTCCCGCAAGACCGACGGCGCCGAGCCCGAGCCCACGCCGGAGCCGGTCGAGGATCCGGTGAAGGACGTCGCCGAGGACCTCGCCATCGACGGCGAGGACGCCGACCTCGACAACGAGCCGCTCGACCTCGACGACACCGCGTCCGTCATGGGCGACTCCGTGCACACCTACCTCAAGTCCATCGGCCGCCGCACCCTGCTCACCGCCGCGCAGGAGGTCGAGCTGGCCAGGCGCATCGAGGCGGGCCTGTACGCGGAGTACAAGCTGGAGACCCAGCCCGACCTGCCCGAGGACCTGCGCGAAGACCTCAAGATGGTCGTCGAGGACGGCAAGCAGGCCAAGGACCACATGCTGGAGGCCAACCTGCGCCTCGTGGTGTCGGTGGCCAAGAAGTACACCGACCGCGGCATGTCCCTGCTGGACGTCGTCCAGGAGGGCAACCTCGGCCTGATCAGGGCCGTGGAGAAGTTCGACTACACCAAGGGCTTCAAGTTCTCCACCTACGCCATGTGGTGGATCAGGCAGGCCATCCAGCGCGGCTTCGCCGACTCCGCGCGGACCATCCGGCTGCCCGTGCACGTGCTGGAGATGCTCTCCAAGCTGTCGCGGGTCGAGCGTGACATGCACCAGCGGCTGGGCCGCGAGCCCACCCCCGAGGAGCTGGCCGTCGAGCTGGACAAGACGCCCGATCAGATCGAGGAACTGCTGCGCACCAGCCGGCAGCCCATCTCGCTCAACGCGACGATCGGCGAGGACGGCGAGACCACGATCGGCGACCTCATCGAGGACGTCGACTCCCCCGAGGCGTCGGAGATCGTCGACCGCCAGCTGCTGGGCGACCAGCTGCGCGGCGTGCTCGACAACCTCTCGCCGCGCGAGTCGAAGATCATGGCGCTGCGCTTCGGCCTCGTGGACGGCAAGCCGCACACCCTGGACGAGATCGGCAAGCACCTGGGCCTGACCCGGGAGCGGATCCGCCAGCTGGAGAAGGAGTCGCTGTCGAAGCTCCGCCACCCCAGCAACACGCGTCCGCTGCTGGACTGGGCGAGCTGACGCCGCCCGGCTGGGCGTGCCGGCACCGAGAGCCCCGGTGATCCACCGGGGCTCTCGTCATGCCCACCGGGGCTCTCGTCATGCACGGGCCCGACCGGCCCGCCGGGCGATCACGAGCCACTTAGACCGCTGAAACCACGAAAAGCCGCCCACCGCGAAGAGACCGCCGAAGGCGGCGGCGAGCGCGGGGGTCGCCTGCGTCCGGCGGACGCCGAGCCGGGCGGCCGCGACCGTTCACCAGGCGCACGGCGTCAGCGAGCGGCGCGGCCGGCAGCGGAAAACGGTGCCGTTCAACGGGCGGCGCGGCCGTCAGCGCAAGACGATGCTGGTCAGCGAGCGGCGCGGCCGTCAGCGGAAAACGGTGGTGTTCAGCGGGCGGCGGGGACGCGCTGCGGGACGCGCGGGATGCCCCACAGGCGGTTCTCCTCGCGCAGCGTGCGCAGGCGGTTGACCTCGGCGGTCCACATGGCGCCCTTGGGGGTCGCCTTGGCCTTGCGGCGCGCGATCCGGTCGTCGTAGGCCTTCACTCCGAACGTGGCCCGCTGCCCCGCCTCGGCGGCCCGCAGCGCCTCGGTCAGCGCGCGGTCGAACGCCAGCCCGGCCTCGCGCAGCTCGAACTCGTCGGCGTCGGCGGCACGCAGCTCCTGCAGCGTGCGCTCGGCCTGCCTGGCCTTGTCGAGCAACTCGGGGAAGCTCTTGGCTATCTCCTGGTCCGCGTGGTAGCGAACCTCTGCCTCCCGGCTCACCCGCGGACGGAAAAACGCCATTCGACCCGGCCCTTTCACGCTGTCGTTACTCGTTCAACCGCCAAGCGTACGCCGTCCGGCGACACGGACGGAAATCGCCCCGGCGCGAGCGCCTTTACATAGTAAGATCACCGGCATGCCTGCCAAGAGACCGCCAGTCCCCCTCTCGCGCGAGCGGATCATCGAGGCCGCGCTGCACATCGCCGACAGCCAGGGCCTGCGCCGGCTCACGATGCGCCGCCTGGGCGACGCGCTGCAGGTCGAGGCCATGGCCATCTACCACCACCTGCCCCGCGGCAAAGAGGCGCTGATGGACGCCCTGGCGGAGCACGTCACGTCCGTGCACGTCGAGCCGCGATCGACCTGGCAGGAGACGGCCAAGGCGTGGTGCCGGGCGAGCAGGGAGCTGCTGCGCGAGCACCCGGGCGTACTGGCGCTGGCGCTGACCAAGCCGCCCAAGGGCGCCACGGCGATCGCGATCAGGGAGCAGACCGAGCAGCTCGCCGAGGCTGGCCTGGAGAACGCCGCCGAGGCCGTACGCGCGCTGCGGGCCTTCGTGTTCGGCAGCGTGGCGGTCGAGGTGCAGCAGTCCGGCTGGGCCGACCCCGAGGTCGATGAATGGGTCAGGCGGGACGAAAGAGCGGATGAGGACTTCGAGCGCGGACTCGACGCTCTTCTCAAGGGATTGCAAACGTGATGCGCGTGGTGCGCTCGGCCCGTTATCCTGCAAGAGGCACGTTGTGTCGAAGGTCACACGGTTCGGGGACCCTCCTGTAACAGTCCCTGCGGGCCATGCCGAAACGTGTGACTCGCCACACGGGCCAGCACAACTACCCGAGCCGGCTCCCGCCCCTCCACCACGGGAGCATCCCACGAGATATCGGAGGCACGCCGATGTGCCCGCATGAACCGGCCTGTCCGGATGCAGAGGCGCCGGACCGCGAAGCGGCCCGCACACTCGCCAGTCACCCCGAACAGGGGTGGAGCCTGCTTTGCAACGGTGTCGTCCTGTTCGAGGACACCGGAGAGCTTCTGCCCAGCGGCGCGGCCATCGCGCCGCACCGGCCCGTGGTCGGCGCGGCCTGACCCGCCACCGGGCGGCCGGTGCGCGGCTCCGCGCCAGGCCGCCCATCTTCGCCGGCCCGCGCCAGCGGCACATGAACGCCGCGCGCGGGCCCATACGAAGGCCCGTGAAGGGCCGCCCAGAGGTTTCGCGCGAAGACCCTTCTAGACCCGTACAAAGCCGGCCCAGAAGCCGGCATCCCGCCCGTGCGGCCTGATGCGACGGCCCGCACAGCGCGCGTGAACCTGCAACCGAACGACGTGCGCAAGAAGCGCACGCGATGCCGCGCACAGGCCGAGCAAGGCGCCTGAGCAAGCCACACGACGCGCATGAAGATCGCGCAGCGCCCGTGCAGGCCCGCCCGGTCCGGCCGGGCAGGCGGCGCGGGTAAGGAGCGTACGACGCGCGCAGGCCCGCGCGGTGCGGGCGAACCACACCCACGCAGGCACAAGCGCTCAGGCCCGGACAGTGCGGGCTAGGCGTACCGGGTGAGCCACTCCGCGACGATCTCGCCCACCCGGGCGGGGTTCTTGTTGAGGTCGTGGTTCTCCCCCGGCAGCACCACCAGCCGGGCCGCGTCCTCCGCATCGGGTATGCCGAACGGGTCGCGATCGCCGTTCACCACCAGCACATCGACCCCGGCCTCGCGCAGCTCGTCGGCCCGTGAACGTTCCGGCTTGCCCGGCGGGTGCACCGGGTAGGCCAGCGCCACCACGGTGACGGCGCCGACGGCCTTGGCCGTACGGCAGGCCAGCCGCGCGCCGTTGCTCCGCCCGCCCTGCACCAGCGGCAGCCCGGGAAAGCGCTCGCGCAGCGCGTTCACCACGCTCTCCCACGCCTCGTCCTGCGCAGCCGCGGAGCCGGGCGCCCGCGCCCCCGCCACCCGGAACGCCTGCGTCACCCGCGCCACCGTGGCCCCCACCGCCAGGGCCGCATCGCGCACGGCCAGCAGATCGGGCGAGTCCACGCCGCCGCCGGCGCCGTGGGTCATCACCAGCAACAGCCTGGGGTCCTCGGCCTCGTCGATCTCGGCCATCGCCGGGCCTCTCGGGGTCATCACCTGCATGGCAGCACCGTACCTCCGGAGGATCACGCCCTACCTCTCAGGTGGGATGACGGCGTGCCACGGCCCGTGGATGATAGATCGCATGTCAGACAAACGCCTCAGGGACGACCTGCAGGCCACGTTGGACGCCCGGCGCGACCTGGGCCCGGAGTACGAGGCCGCCCTCATCGACTCGTTCATGGAGCGTCTCGACGCCACGATCGCGCACCGCGTACGCGCCGAGCTCGACCGCCACGAGCCCGCGCCGCAGGGCAAGCGGCAGAGCCCGGCCGGGCCGATGGTCGCGATCGTGATCGGCTCGCTGGCCCTCAGCATCCCGCTGACCGGCATCGCGGTCGCGAGCGCGGGCGCGGGCGGCCTGCTGATCACCTGGATGGCGATCGTCGCGATCAACGTGGCGGCCGCCGCCGTGATCATGCGGCGCCGCTGACCGGCGCGGCGCCCAGGCGACGCGATCCGCCAGCGCGTCAGGTGTCGCGGTGGTAGCGCAGGCGTACCTCGGCGGCGAGCGTCTCGTCCTCGTGCTCCAGCCCGTACGTCCACACCCGCTCGGCGTCCTCATTGCGCCCGCGCAGCGGCAGCGTGCGGGCCAGCAGCTCGATGGCCAGGGCGCTGGTCTGCGGGTCGGCGCCGCCTTCGACGCTCTCGGCGAACTCGGCGCAGGCGAGCTCCAGATGCGCGATGCCGAGCTGCACCCGCAGCCCGGGGATCTCGTCTTCCGGGGCGAACTCCAGAGCGTCGAGCAGCACCTCGGCCGCCGCGCCCGGCTCGCCGTGCTCGACCATCAGATCGGCCAGGCGCTGGGCGGCGTGCGCGCCGATCCGCGCGTCTCCGGCCTCGACGCCGGCCTGCATGGCCTCGCGCAGCTCCTTCTCGGCCTCGGCCAGGTTGCCCTCGCGGACGGCGAGCCTGGCCAGCCCGAGGCGCGCGAGCGGCACGTACGCGGGCGTCCCGACCCCCAGCACCGCCTGCCAGGCGCCCCTGGCCTGCTCGTCGCGCCCCTCGCGCTCGAACCCCTGGGCGAGGTGGCAGGCGGCCTGGGCGGCGTATTCGGGGTGTCCTGTGGCCAGGGCGGTCCTGGCGGCCCGCCGTGCGGCCTCGACGTCGCCGCGCTGCTCCAGGACCACGGCGAGGCCCACGGCGGCCTGGGCGCGGTCGGGCTCGTCGGGATCGTCGGCCAGCTCGCCGAGTATCGCCGCCGCCGCGTCGAGTTCGCCGCGTTCGGCCAGGCGGCGGGCGGTGTCGAGGGGCGAGGTCTCCAGTTCTGAGGACGTCAACGGAGCTCCTTGTGGGGACGGTCGGCCCCGAGCCTAACGACTTCCGTCGATCATGTCTGCTCACTTGACGCCGAAGGACTGGCGGGCTCGCCGGCGGGGCGCGGGAGCGGCCGCGCATGCCGGAGGGCGGGCTCGTGCGGCCCGCCCTCCGGTCTCCGCTCAGTCCTCGTACGCCTCCAGCGGCGGGCAGGAGCACACCAGGTTGCGGTCACCGTACGCCTGGTCGATGCGGCGCACCGGCGACCAGTACTTGTTCTCGCGCAGGGACGCCACCGGGTAGGCGGCCTCGCTGCGGCTGTAGGGGTGCGTCCACTCGTCGGCGGTGACCGACTCGGCGGTGTGCGGGGCGTTGCGCAGCGGGTTGTCGGTCTTGTCGTACTCGCCGGAGGCGACCTTCGCGATCTCGCCGCGGATGGCGATCATCGCGTCGACGAACCGGTCGAGCTCGGCGAGGTCCTCGCTCTCGGTGGGCTCGATCATCAGCGTGCCGGCCACCGGGAACGACATGGTCGGCGCGTGGAAGCCGTAGTCGATGAGGCGCTTGGCCACGTCGTCCACGGTGACGCCGGTCTCCTTGGTGATCTGCCGCAGGTCGATGATGCACTCGTGCGCGACCAGGCCGCCGCGGCCGGTGTAGAGCACCGGGTAGTGCGGGGCCAGCCGGCGGGCGAGGTAGTTGGCCGACAGGATGGCCTGCTGGGTGGCGGCGGTGAGGCCGTCGGCGCCCATCATCCTGACGTAGGCGTACGAGATGGGCAGGATGCCCGCCGACCCGTACGGCGCCGCCGAGACCGGCCCGACCGGGGTGCCGCCGCGCAGCGGGTGGCCGGGCAGGTAGGGGGCGAGGTGGGCGCGGACGGCCACCGGCCCGACGCCGGGCCCGCCGCCGCCGTGCGGGATGCAGAAGGTCTTGTGCAGGTTGAGGTGGGACACGTCGGCCCCGAACTCGCCCGGCTTGGCCAGGCCGACGAGCGCGTTGAGGTTGGCGCCGTCGACGTAGACCTGGCCGCCGGCCTCGTGCACCTTGGCGCAGATCTCGGTGATGGCCTCCTCGTACACGCCGTGCGTGGACGGGTACGTCACCATGATCGCGGCGAGCGCGTCGCGGTGCTTTTCGATCTTGGCGTCGAGGTCGGCGAGGTCGACGTTGCCGTCCTTGTCGCAGGCCACGACGACGACGCGCATGCCGGCCATGACGGCGCTGGCGGCGTTGGTGCCGTGAGCGGACGACGGGATGAGGCAGACGTCGCGCCGGTCCTCGCCGTTGGCGCGATGGTAGGCGCGGATGGCCAGCAGGCCCGCGAACTCGCCCTGGGAGCCGGCGTTCGGCTGGATGGAGACGGCGTCGTAGCCGGTCACCTCGGCGAGCCAGCTCTCCAGCGTGCCGATCAGCTCGCGGTAGCCCTCGGCCTGCGACTCGGGCGCGAACGGGTGGATGGCGGCGAACTCCGGCCAGGTGATCGGCTCCATCTCGGTGGTCGCGTTCAGCTTCATCGTGCAGGAGCCGAGCGGGATCATCGAGCGGTCGAGCGCGATGTCCTTGTCCTGGAGCTTGCGCAGGTAGCGCAGCATCGCGGTCTCGGAGCGGTGCTGGTGGAAGACCGGGTGGGTCAGGTAGTCGCTCTCGCGCAGCAGCGAGGCGGGCAGCGCGTCGGGGGCCTGCTCGGGCTCGATCGCGTCGCCGGTGACGCCGAACGCGGCGCGTACGGCGGCCAGCTCGGCGGCGCCGGTCTTCTCGTCGCAGGCGACGGAGACGTGGTCGGCGTCCACCTGCCAGAGGTTGATGCCCCGCTCGGCGGCGGCGGCCACGACCTCGGCGGCCCTGCCGGGCACGCGGGCGAGCACGGTGTCGAAGAACTCGCCGTGCACGACCTCGATGCCGGCGCCCTTCAGGCTCTCGGCCAGGGCGCTGGCCTGGCGGTGCACGCGGCGGGCGATGCGGCGCAGGCCCTCGGGGCCGTGGTAGACGGCGTACATGCTCGCGATGACGGCCAGCAGCACCTGGGCGGTGCAGATGTTGCTGGTGGCCTTCTCGCGGCGGATGTGCTGCTCGCGGGTCTGCAGGGCCAGCCGGTAGGCGGGGTCGCCGTCGGCGTCCACGGACACGCCGACCAGGCGGCCGGGGAGCTGGCGCTGCAGCCCGTCGCGTACGGACATGTAGGCCGCGTGCGGACCGCCGAAGCCGAACGGCACGCCGAAGCGCTGGGAGGAGCCGACGGCGATGTCGGCGCCCAGCTCGCCGGGGGCGGCGATCAGCGTGAGCGCCAGCAGGTCGGCGGCGGCCACGACGAGCGCGCCCTTGTCGTGCGCGGCGGCGGCGACGTCGCGGAAGTCGCGCAGCCGGCCGGAGGCGCCCGGGTACTGCACGAGCACGCCGAAGCACTCGGGCAGCTCACCGTCGAGCGAGTGCTCGACGAGCGTGATGCCGAGCGGCTCGGCCCTGGTGGCGAGCACGGCCTTGGTCTGCGGCAGCGCGTCGGCGTCCACCACGAACACGTTGCTCTTGGACTTGCCCGCCCGGCGGGCCAGCGTCATGGCCTCGGCGGCGGCGGTGCCCTCGTCGAGCAGGGACGCGCCGGCGACGGGCAGGCCGGTGAGGTCGGAGACGACCGTCTGGAAGTTCAGCAGCGCCTCAAGGCGGCCCTGCGAGATCTCCGGCTGGTACGGCGTGTAGGCGGTGTACCAGCCCGGGTTCTCCAGCAGGTTGCGGCGGATGACGGCGGGCGTGACGGTGTCGTAGTAGCCCAGGCCGATCATGGAGGTGAGGACCTTGTTGCGGCCGGCCAGAGCGCGCAGCTCGGCGATGGCCTCGGCCTCGCCGATCGCGGCGGGCAGCCGGAGCCGGTCCTTGGCCCTGATCGACTCCGGGACGGCCACGGCCACGAGGTCGGCGACGGACTCGAAGCCCACGGCCTCGAGCATGCGCTGCTGCTCGGACTCGGAGGGGCCGATATGCCTGGACGAGAACGGCGGAGCTGACAGATCGGTCATGGTGTGCCTCCCGAGGCTTTCGGAGACCGGCGCCGGGGCGCGGGCGAGTGCCGGATCTCCCCCTCTGTCAGCGCGGGCCACGCGTTGCGCGGCGCCACGACCTGAGAGCTTCACCCTGACGCAGGGCTTGCACCGTCGGTGAGACACGCCTGGCGGGCGCGCCTGCTTTCCAGAGTCGCCTCGCCCGAGCGGTACCGGTTGCCTGAGAGATTCCGGGGAGGGTTGCTCCTTCGGCGCCCTGGGCACGGTGCCCGGGGACTCTCCCGCACGGGGTCGTCAGCTTTGCTGTCCTAGATTACTACGTTAGGCCGGGATTGCCGTGCACCGCACCACGCGTGAAGGGCGCACTTCACCGCAGGTCCGGCGGTGAGGGCCTGATGGCGTGGTGACGCTGTGCCGCCTCTCCGCTCCCCTGCGTGCCCCGCCCCGGGCGGCGTTCCCCCGGGTGCGAGCGGTACGGAAGTGATCAGGTCAGCCGATGCGGCGGGCGCGCCGCCTGCGGGCCAGTTCGTCAGCGGGGTGGTCGGCCGGGACGGTGTCCTCGACCGCCGCTCGTTCCCCCGGCAGCTCCGCGAGGGATCCCTCGACCTCGCGCCAGACCCGGCCGAGCGCGATGCCGAACACGCCCTGCCCGCCCTGGAGGAGGTCTATCACCTCGTCGGCCGAGGTGCACTCGTAGACGCTGACGCCGTCGCTCATGAGCGTGATCTGGGCGAGGTCGGCGACCCCGCGGTCACGCAGGTGCTGGACGGCCGTACGGATCTGTTGCAGCGACACCCCGGTGTCGAGGAGCCGTTTGACGACCTTGAGCACCAGGATGTCGCGGAAGCTGTAGAGCCGCTGTGAGCCCGAACCGTGCGCGGCCCTGATCGTGGGCTCTACCAGGCCCGTGCGCGCCCAGTAGTCGAGCTGCCTGTAGGTGATGCCGGCGGCGGCGCAGGCCGTGGGCCCGCGGTATCCGATGTCACCCGGCAGCGCCGTCGGCTGCTCGTCGAAGAGCAGTCCCTGCTCTCCGGCACGCTGCCGCGCGCTCTCGCGCCGCACCGGATCTTCCTGGCCGGCCGTCTTTCCCTCGCCGCTGCTGACCGCCACGCGGACCTCCGGCTTTCTCTCATCCCGTGGCCTGATCTGGGGGTTCGTAAAGGGCGGCCACGGGTTTCACTTGCACCGTAGGACCGTGACCATGCTCAGTCAACGATCCGGCTCGGCGCGTCGTGAAGCGTAAATGCACTGAAATACCTACCCCGCCCTGCCGAAGTCTTCAGGAGTGATCGTGTCAAGGAACTCCCTGAACTTCTCCACTTCGTCCTCCTGGTCGTCCGGAATGATCACCCCGGCCTCCTGGACGACCTCTTCGCTGGCGAAGATCCGCGCCCCCGTACGCAGGGCGAGCGCGATCGAGTCGGACGGCCGCGCGCTCACCTCCACGCCGTTGGAGAACACCAGGTCGGCGAAGAAGATGCCGTCGCGCAGGGCGACGATGTTGACCGCTCGCAGGCCCACACCCAGGGCGCTCAGCACGTCTCGGAAGAGATCGTGGGTGAGCGGCCGCGGCGGCGGCTCCTCAGCCTGGGCCAGTGCGATGGCCGTGGCTTCGGTCATGCCGATCCATATAGGAAGGAACCGCTCCCCGTGTGCCTCCTTGAGCAAGACGATCGGCTGATTTGTGGGCATTTCAACTCGAACGCCCACGACCTCCATCTGCAACACGGGCTGCTCCGTATTCCTGACCGGTCACCCGGCACAGCTTGTGAACATCGCTTCTGCTGACTGGTTCCTGCAATTCAACGTAACACCCGGTGGGCCCGGAATGTGCCCTCGCCTCCCAGCTCGCTTCGTCGTCAACGACCCAGGACCGACCGCACCTCCGTGCGCACAAGGGATGCGTGCAGGTCGAGCAGAAGATTCGACAGCTCGCGGGCGACCTCGTCGGCCTCTCCGATGGCTCCAGGGCGGCGCCGCTTGAGTATCGGGGCGACCGTCTGCTCGACCAGCCCGGCCTCGCGCTCGGCCGCCGCCTTGACCGCCCGCAGATGCCGGGCGTGCAGGCCGAAACGGGCCAGGGCGCCGACGGTGCGGGCGATCTTGAGCGCCTCCTCGTCGTAGCGCCTGGCCACCGGGGCCAGCAGGCCGTAGTCCTCCAGCTCGGTGAGCGTCTCGTCGTCGATGCCCGCCCTCTCGAGCAGCTCGGCCCGGCTGAGCTTGACCTCCTGCGCCTGCTGCACCGCGCGCGGCCGGCCGAAGCTCTCGGCCATCTTGTCCTTGATCACGCGCAGCGGCAGGTAGTGGTCGCGCTGCTCGGTCAGGATGAAGCGCAGTTGCTCGACGTGCAGGTGGGTGAACTTGCGGAAGCCGGAGGGGCTGCGCTCGGGCTCGATCAGCCCTTCGCCCTCCAAGAACCTGATCTTGGAGATCGTCACATCGGGGAACTCGCTCCGCAGGAGCGCGAGCACCTCCCCGATGCTCATGTGCGAGCGTGCCGCCTGTGAAGTCATACGCCGGAGCTGCCCCGCATCAGGAAGAGAAGGCGAAACTTGCCGATCTGCACCTCGTCGCCCGAGTGCAAGGGTACCTCCTCGATACGCTCGCGGTTGACGTACGTGCCGTTGAGGCTGCCCACGTCGCGCACGGAGAACTGACCGCCCGGGTGGCGGTAGAACTCGACGTGGCGGCGGGAGACCGTGATGTCGTCGAGGAAGATGTCGCTCTCGGGGTGGCGCCCCGTCGTCGTCAGGTCTTTGTCGAGCCGGAAACGGCTCCCCTGGTTGGGGCCCCTGGTCACGGTGAGCAACGCCGTGCCGGGCGGAAGCTGCTCGACGAGCGCCCGCTCGGCCTGGAGCATGTCGCCTGTCTCAGCCTCGTACGCCTCGATTCCCGCTATGGAGATCGTCGAGGTGGTGTCCCCGGAGACCTCGTGTCTGGTCAGCGGCGACCCACAACGGGAACAGAAACGGGCATCCTCGGGGTTGGCGTGCCCGCACTGCGTGCAGTAGACGCTCGGCATCGATCGGCTCGGCCTCCTACCGCGAAGACGCGGCGACGGTGCTCTGGGCGCGCCTCGCTTCGCTATTTTCACGTTTGCGAATGCCGCAACTTACGCTGATCAGCGGCAAAGGTCAAGGCGGGGCGCTGCACTGTGGTTCGGACGCAGATAAAGTTACCGCCGCCCCCGCCCCGTGGTCCATGCCGCCGCGCGTTTCTACATTACGATCTTGCGGCACTCTCTGGGCACGTCATCGGCAAACCCTTTCCGTTGACTCTGCGTGACGGGCTCAGCCCGCCGCCCGCTCCACGACCCGCGCCCAGCGTTCGAGCAGGGCCTGGGCGCCGTCCAGATCCGCCGCCTCCGCCCACAGGTCGGTGACCGGCTCCGTGGCGGCCGGCAGCACCAGCACCCAGCTGCCGTCGTCGCGGGCCACGCGCACACCGTCGGTGGTGTCGACGCGGTGCCCGTCGGGCTCGGCCTCGGCCGCCTCGATGACCGAGCGCATGACCGCTCCCTTGGCCGCCCACGGCGTGGGCACCGACCGCCTGAGCAGCCTTGCCTCGGGGATCCTCGCGTCGATCTGGCTGAGCGACAGCCGGGTGCGCGCCACCAGCCCGAGCAGCCGCATGAACGCGGCAAGCCCGTCGATGGCCGGGCTGAACTCGGGCACCACGAACCCGCCGCGCCCGTCGGCGGCGAAGATCATGTCGGGTCCCGCGGCGGCCGAGGTGAGCGCGTCGAGCGCGGTGGGCGTCCACTGCACCTGCACGCCGTGGAAGCGGCAGACCTGCTCGGCGACCCTGGTCGTGGTGACCGGCAACGCCACCTGGCCGCCCCGCCGTTCGGCGGCCACCAGGTCGAGCACGACGAGCAGGGCGCGTTCCTCACTGATGAGCTGGCCCTTCTCGTCCACCAGGGCGATGCGCTCCCCCACCGGGTCGAACCGCACCCCGAACGCCGCCCTCGACGAGCTGACCAGCTCCGACAGGCGCTGCAGGTCACGACGGCGCTCGGCCAGCGTCTCGGTGGGCGAGACGTCGTCGAGCCTGGCGTTGACCGTGAGCACCTCGACGCCGACCCTGGCCAGCAGCGTGGGCAGCACCAGCGACGAGGTGCCGCCCGCGCAGTCGACGACGACCTTCATGTCCCGCACGCCGCTCACGCCCACATGGCGCAGCAGCTCGTGGGTGTAGTCCTCGACCGCGCGCGACGGGTAGGTCAGCTCGGCGATCTCGCCGGGGAAGGCGCGGCGGAACTCCTGGCGGGAGAAGACCCGCTCCAGCTTGCGCTGCGCGGCGGGCGGCAGGTCGGCGCCCCGGTCGTCCATGATGACGATGTCGACGCTCTGCGGGTCGCCCGGAGTGGTGCGCAGCGCGATGCCGCCGGCCGCGGACACCCTGGCCGTGTGGAAACGGGTGACCGGCAGCGGGGCGGCCTCCAGGTCGAGGACGTTGATGGCGCCCGCGGTCAGCGCGCCGATGACGGCCCGCTTGAGCGCCCTGGCGGCCAGCGAGCAGTCGCGGGAGGTGACGACGTGCTCGCCCTTCTTCAGCGTGGTGGCGTACGCGCTGGCCAGGCGCACGCACAGCTCGGCGGTGATCTCCACGTTGACCAGGCCGCTGACGCCGCGCGGGCCGAACAGGTTGCGCTGGCCGCGCGACTCCCAGATGACGCTGGTGTTGACCACCGCGCCGGCCTCGATGGTCTTGAACGGATAGACCTTGACGCCGCTGGAGACGTACGCCTCGGCCTCGATGACGCATTCGTCGCCGATGACGGCGTTCTCCTCGATGCGGGCGCCCGCCATCACGTCGGTGCTCTTGCCGATGACGCAGCCGCGCAGGTGGGTGCCGGGGCCGAGGTAGACGTTGTCGTGGACGACCGCGCGGTGCAGGAACGCGCCCTCGCGGACGACCGCGTTGTTGCCCAGCACGGTGTACTCGCGCAGCTCGGCCCCCGCCTCGACCTTGGCGTAGTCGCCGATGAGCAGCGGGCCCTTGAGCACGGCGTCGGGATCGACGGAGGCCGAGTCGGCGACCCACACGCCGGGCGAGACCTCGAAGCCGCCGATGTCGAGCGCGACCCGGCCCGACAGGGCGTCGGCCTGGGCCTTGAGATAGCTGTCGTGGGTGCCGACGTCCTCCCAGTAGCCGTCGGCGACGTAGCCGTAGATGGCGGCGCCGCGGGCGAGGAGGGCGGGGAAGACGTCCGAGGACCAGTCGACGGGGCGGCCGGTGGCGACGGCGTCGAGGACCTCGGGTTCCATGACGTAGATGCCGGTGTTGACGGTGTCGGAGAAGACCTGGCCCCAGGTGGGCTTCTCCAGGAAGCGCTGGACCCGGCCCTCCTCGTCCACGATGATGATCCCGAATTCGAGCGGGTTGGGGACGCGTTTCAGGCCGATCGTGACTAAAGCGCCTTTTTCGCGATGAAAGCGGATCATCGCTGATAAGTCGATGTCCGTCAGGGCATCTCCGGAGATGACCAGGAAACGGTCGTCGCGCAGGCGGTCGGCGGCGTTCTTGACGCTGCCCGCGGTGCCGAGCGGCACGTCCTCGGTGGCGTATTGGAGGCTCATGCCCAGCTCGCCGCCGTCGCCGAAGTAGTTGCGCACGAGGGCCGCGAGGAACTGCAGCGTCACCACGGTCTCGGTGACGCCGTGCCGCCTGAGCAGGCGCAGCACGTGCTCCATGATCGGGCGGTTGGCCACGGGAAGCAGAGGTTTGGGCTGGTTGGCGGTCATCGGACGCAGCCGAGTGCCCTCCCCGCCCGCCATGACGACCGCCTTCACCCGATCATCCCCTTCTGGCCTCCGCCACGAGCTGGCGCACCTGGACGACATACAAGACGCCCGCCCACCAGTAGAGGCCGGTTCCCCAGAGCGCGAACGCCCACCCGACAATTCGTGCTATTTCGGCATACCACCCGGAGTGCGAGGCAAGGAAGAGGAGCGGGAAGGCGTACATGAGATTGAACATGGCCGCCTTGCCCAGGAAATGCACCTGAAGTGCCCTGTAGCCGTGTTTGCGAAGAACAGGGCCGAAACAGCCGACGAAGAGATCACGACCGAGCACGACCACGACCAGCCACCACGGGATCACGTCGCGCAGCAGGAGGGCGATGACGGTGGCGAACACGTACAGCTTGTCCGCGGCCGGGTCGATGAGCCGGCCGAGCCTGCTCGTCTGATTGAACGCGCGGGCGATCTTTCCGTCGAGCCAGTCCGTGAAACCGGCCACCGCGAGGATCCCGATGGCCCACCCGTCGGCCTTGGGCCCGAGCACCAGCCAGAAGAACACGGGCACGCCCAGGAGGCGCAGGAAGCTCAGCAGGTTAGGAACCGTCCAGATCCGGTCCTCGGCGGAAGTTTCACTCACGCAGGAGACCCTACTGCCTGGAACTCCGCCGCAGCGGTCCCCATCCGCCCGCCCTCCGGCCGCCTGTGAAGCTCCCTCCGGGCTTTGGAACGCGCCATCCGAGCAACGACACCGACCCGCCGGCCCGACGTGCCAGAGCGCCCCAGGAGCCCGCTGGACGGCGACGGGCTCGGACTCTGCCAGGACGAAGCTCCCCCTTGCCAGGCGCACGCCGACAACCGCCCTGTGTGCCTGGCTCGCGACCGCGGCCACGTCCCGACGGCCGGACCGCAAGGCAGGAACGGCATGCAGAGCCCACACAACGGGACTACGGAACACGGGGGCTGACGGGATTGCGCGACACGGAGGTCGGGTCGCCGCGCATGGCCGCCCTGAAGCCGGGCCGCGCCGCGCCGGGGGCGGCCGGGAAGCGAGACGCGTCGCGGCGGGCGCCCCGGAAGCGGGCTCCCGCTCGGCCGCGCGCAAGCCACCCTGGCGGGGTAACGGCCGCAGCCCCGGTGGACGGGCTACGGCCGGGGCGGGCCGCATGGTGCCGAGGGCGGCTCACGGCGAACCGCGTCGTGCCGGGAGCGTCAGGGGCGCTCCGAGCCGGGCGGGTCAGGTGTGGAGGAAGGCGTGGGTGCGGGCGACCGGGGTGAAGCCGAGGCGGCGGTAGAACTGGTGGGGCCAGTCGTCGGCGTCTGCCAGGAGGAAGATCAGGCCGCCCGTGCCGCTGCCGGTCTTCACCTCGGTGTTCTCGCCGGGCTCGCCCGCCCCGGCGGCGGAGTACCCGACGGGCTCGCCTGCACCGGCGGCGGAGTTCTCGACAGGCTGGCCCGCCCCAGCGGTAGGGCTCCCGACAGGCTCGCCCGTGCCGGCGATGGGGATCCCCTCGGTCGCACCATGCCGCGCGTTCGGGGTGTCCGCGGGTGAGGTGCCGGATAGGAGGGTGGCGGCCTCTGCCAGCAAGGCGGTCATCAAGGTTCTGGCGTGGCCGGAGCCGCGGTGGGCAGGGCTGGTGAAGACGTTCTCGATCTGGGCGACGCCTCCATGAACGTACAGGTCGGCGCGAGCGGCCACCTCGCCGTCCGGCGCGCGCACCCCATAGAAGCGGACAACGTCGGCCCCGTCCAGGCGGGTTTCGACGCGGCGGGCGAGGCCCTCGATCACGTCGTCCGGTGCCTGCGGGAGCGTCTGGCGCCAGTCGCGGCGCAGCACGGGGATGAGCTCGGACAGCTCCAGCCGCTCGACCGGGGGCGGCGACTCGGGCAGCTCGCCGTGGTAGGTCATCACGAACGTCGTCTCGCGCTCGTAGCCGGCGTCCTCGAACGCGGGCGCGCAGGCGGTGCCGAGCCGGTCGTCGTCGACGCATATCAGGCGGTAGGCCCGCGTGGCCAAAAGCTCGTCGGCCGCCTTCAGCAGGAGCTCGGTGGCCCGGCCGGGGTCCGGGTCGGGGGCGGTCGTGACGATCAGCTTGTTGTCGTCGTACGAGCCGGGGTAGCGATCGTCGAGCACCGCGAAACCGCCCGGCGCGGGCAGCACGCGGGACGCCCGGCGGCGGGCGAAGCCGTGCAGGAAGCCGAGCACCCGTGCCAGGTCATCGGCCTCGTGCGGGGCCGGCGAAGCGACGGCGATTTGCGGGCCACGAGAGAGGGGGGTGTCAGGCATCGAGATCCCGTACTGCCTTGAGGAACGCTCTGATCAGGTCGGAGTCCTTCTTGCCCGGCGCGGTCTCGACGCCGCTGGAGACGTCGACGCCCCAGGGCTCGGCGGCGGCGACCGCCTCGGCGACGTTGCCGGGCGCGAGGCCGCCGGCCAGCATCCACTGGCCGGAGGGGCGCCCGCGCACGGCCGCCCAGTCCCACGGCTGACCGGAGCCTGCGTGGGGCGCATCGACGATGAGCAGGTCTTCGTCGTACGCCCCGCAGCGCAGGTCGGCCTGGGCGTCGACGGCCCTGATCAGGCGGACCCCGAGGTCTTTGAGTGCGGTGAAGTCGCCGTGCGGGTGCTTGCCGTGGAGCTGGACGGCGCGTACGCCGGAGGCCAGCGCCGCCTCGCGCACGGTCTGCGGGTCCTCGCCGCGGAAGACGCCGACGGTGAGGACGTGCGGCGGGACGAGCGCGGCCAGCTCGGCCGCCCGCTCGGGCGTGATGCGGCGTGGGCTCTTGGTCATGACGAATCCGATGGCGTCCGCGCCGGCCTCGACGGCGGTCGCGACGTGTTCGGGCTCGCTCAGCCCGCAGATCTTCACGTACACGCCTTCGACCTTAGCGGCGCCAGGTGGCTGACGGTGACAACCAGACCCAGAACAGCAGCGCCAGGATGAGGACGAGGAGGATCACGCCGCTGGGCGGGTGCGCGACCGGCAGGGTGACGTGCTGGGCGAGACCGACGGCGAACAGCGCGATGCTGCCCAGCGCGGGCCCGCCCGCCCCGCCACCGGGCCGCCAGAACAGCACCGCGAGCACGATCTGCACGAACGCCACGACGTGCACGACCATCCCGGCCATGATGTGGGCCTCGGCCATCGCCGCGTTCCCCGCGGCCTGCCCGGCGAACGCGGCGGCCACGAGGAGCGCCGCGGCCTGCGCGGTGACGGCCAGGCGCAGGCCGTACAGCAGGCCGGCGGAGATCCTGCCCGCCGCGCCGTCCGGCCGGGCCCGGGCACCGAGGGTCTTCTGCATGGCGGGTCCTTCCGCTGCCGCGATCGATGTGCGTTCACATGATCGCGTAGCGGGGGCGTCCCGTCGTCCATCCGCCGGATGAGACGCCGGTACGCCCCGGGGTGAACCCGCCGTCCCTGCCGTACGCCGCCGGAAGGCCCGCCGCGCCCGCCAGGTCAGCTCCGGGGGTGGCGTACGGGGCGGAAGGAGGCGTCGACCAGCCCCGTACGGTGGGCGACCACGGCCGCCTGGATCCGGTTGCGCAGCCCCAGCTTCTCCATGGCGGCGGCGATGTGGGTCTTGACCGTGGTGACGCCGACGTGCAGCTCCTCGGCGATCTCGGCGTTGGACAGGCCGGTGCCGACCAGGGCGAGGACCTCCAGCTCGCGCTCGGTCAGGCCGGGCGGCACGACGGGCGCGGCCTGCTCCTCGGCGGCGAGGAAGCGTTCGACGACGCGGCGCAGCACCGAGGGCGCGAGGAGCTGCTCGCCGGCGGCGGCCCGGCGGACGGCGTCGACCATGCGTTCGGGGTCGTCGTCCTTGACGAGGAAGCCGACGGCGCCGGCGCGCAGGGCGGCGTAGACGTTGCCGTCCTCGGCGAACGTGGTCAGCACCACGATCCTGGTCGAGGGCCGGGCGGCGAGCACCCGCTTGATCGCCTCCAGGCCGTCGACCCTGGGCATGCGCAGGTCCATGAGGATGACGTCGGGCAGGTGGCGCTCGGCCAGGCGGACGGCCTCGGCGCCGTCCTCGGCCTCGGCGACCACCTCCATGTCGCCCGTGGCCTGCAGCAGCATGCGCACGCCCGCGCGTACGAGCGCCTGGTCGTCGGCCACCAGTACGCGGATCACGCGACGCTCCCCGAGGACAGGCGGGCGGGCAGCTGGACGGCGAGCACCCAGCCGCCGTCGCCGTCGGGACCCGCGCTGAGCGTGCCGCCGAGCGTGCGGACCCGCTCGCGCATGCCGGCGAGGCCGCGTCCGGAGGAGGGCAGGCGTTCGATGGCGGTCGGGGGGCGGCCGTTGCGGACCTCGACGGCGAGTCCTTCGTCTGAGGAGGTCACGGATACGCGGACCCGGGTGCCTGGGCCGGCGTGTTTGAGCACGTTGGTGAGTCCTTCCTGGACGATCCTGGCCGCGGATGCGCGGGCGATGAGCGGGGTCTGGTCGATGGCCGGGTCGAGGTCGAGGTCCACGACGAGGCCGGCGGCGGCCATGCGCTCGGCGGACTCGCGTACGACGTCGGCCGGGTTGGCGAGCAGGTCGGGCTGGCGTTCGGGGTCGCGCAGCAGGTCGAGCAGGTCGCGCAGGTCCTGCAGCACCTGGTGTCCTGTCTCGCGGATGTCGTCGAGCGCGTCGGCGACGGGGCCGTCGGGCGCGGTGTAGCGGGCGGCGCTGGCCCGCAGCACCATGGCGCCGACGTGGTGGGCGACGATGTCGTGCACGTCGCGGGCGATGCGCTCGCGCTCGGCGAGCTGGTCGGCGCGGACCTGGGCGACGGCGGCGCGCGCGGCCTCCTCGGCGCGCAGCCGCTCGGCGGCGGCGGCGGCGCGGCGCATGCCGAGGTAGCGGCCGATGGCGATGGGCGTGGCGACGAGCGTCATGAGCACGCCGACGCGGAAGGGGGTGATCTCGGTGGCGGGGCCGACGACGGCGATGGCGGTGAGCAGGCAGCCGGTCAGATACGCGGCCAGCGTCCACGCCCACGACACCACCCGCATGGCGAACACGCCGATCGCGATCAGAGTGAGGATCACGCAGGTGTTGACGGCCTGGTTGAGGTAGGCGTCGGCGGAGACGAGCAGCACGCCCTGGAGCAGGAAGACCAGTCCGGGCAGCCGCCTGGCGACGCCGAGCGACAGGCCGCCGACGACGGCGAGCAGCCCGATGACCCAGACGGGCTGGTTGCCGGAGTGCCAGGACGTCCAGGTGCTGAGCACGGTGATCGCCACGCCGCCGGCGGCGAGCAGCGCGTCGGGGGTGACGTCGCGTTCGTTGAGGCGTTCCGCCGAGCCGCGCAGGTAGCCGCCGAGCACGGCGGGGAAGACGGGCAGCAGCATGGCGTACATCCACGTGTTGCCGGTGAGTGCGATGCCGGGGTCTGCGATGTTGATCGCGGTCGCGCCGATGGCGGCGACGACCGCGAGTGCGGTGGCGCGCACGCTGGCGCGGTATCCGGCCACGCCGAGCGCGACGCAGAGGAGGATCTGCGCGGTGTTGGAGGTGAACGAGCCGAGCTGGTCGGTGACGGCGAGCACGGCCGCGAGGTAGAGCGTGACGGCGATGGGCCGGTGGCGGACGAGCCCCATGGGCAGGCCGACGAGCAGCGCCATGGGGATGGCCGCCTCGGCGGGGAGGTACTCGGTGTCGCCCGCGTGCGCCGTGGTGAGCAGGTCGAGGCCCACCCCCGAGGCCGCAAGGAGGACATCGAGCGGCACGCCACGCCAACGCATGAACCACACGGTAGCCGCCTCGTCCGGCCTGCTGATCCTCCGAGTGGAGGAGCCCGCCTCCTCCAAGTGGCCGCAGGTCCGCCCGGGAGGGGGAGCGATCACCGGCGCCGATCGGTCTACGTTCATGGCATGCCCAACGACACCGCACTTTTCCTCGGTCAGTTCCTGCGCTCCCCGGGCACGATCGGCGCGGTCGCGCCCAGTTCACGGCGGCTGGCGGCGGCCGTCTGCGCGCCGATCCCCGAGCGGGGCGAGCCGATCGTGGTCGAGCTGGGGCCCGGTACGGGCGCGTTCACGGCGGAGATCCAGCAGCGGCTCGGTGGGCGCGGGCATCATCTGGCCGTTGAGGTGAACGAGCAGCTGGCGCGGCTGCTGGCCGGGCGCTATCCGGCCGTTGACGTGGCGCACGCCGACGCGATGCGGCTGGGCGAGCTGCTCGCCGAGCGAGGGCTGCGCTCCGCCGACGTGGTGATCAGCGGCCTGCCGTGGGCGGCGTTCCCCGACGTGATGCAGCGCGAGCTGCTCGGCGCGGTCACGGAGGCGATGAGCCCGGGCGCGGCGTTCACCACGTTCTCCTACATCCACGCGATTCCGCTCAGCTCGGCGCGGCGGTTCCGCGCGCTGCTGGCCGAGCGGTTCGAGGAGGTCGTGCCGGGACGTACGGTGTGGCGCAACACGCCTCCCGCGTTCGTCTTCCACGCCCGCCGGCCGCGCTGACACACCTGCGGCCGGCCGGGCGTAGGAGGAGGAGCGCGGGGTGTCCGGCCGCCCGATCGGCGCCGGGATCGGACGGGTTGCGCCTGCGGCCGGGAGCTGCCTGCTCAACTTCCCGGCGGCGCGAGTGTCCGGACCGCCCCCGCGGTTCCCGCCGGCCTGCGGACCGGCGTGCCCATCGCCGTAGCGATCACGTCCCTGGTCCCGCCATGATGGCGAAGGGTGGACCGGCCGGTGGGCTGGTCGCCGCAGCCGTGGCCACGGCGGCTGGTTGACCTCCTCCCCCTGCGCGTGGACGCCCGACGGTCACGCGGGCCGCCAAAGGATCTCGGCGCTGCGTGCCGGGGCGGCGTTCTCGACCTCGACGGACAGATGCCCGGCCGCGCCGTCGTCGCCCACGCGCCCCGACTACCCGATGGTTGGCGAAGCACACCCCACCAGGGTCGATGAGCTCAGCCGAACGAGGGCGGCCGCTTCTCGCGCAGCGCGCGCACGCCCTCGGCGGCGTCGGCGCCGGTGAAGCCGAGGAACTCCATGGCGAGCGAGGCGTCGAAGGACGGCCCCGCAAGGCGCAGCCAGTTGTTGAGCGCGTATTTCGTCAGCCTGATCGCGTCTTGGGCGCCGGAGGCGAGCCTGACCGCGATCTCCATCGCCCGCTCGTGCACCTGGTCGTCGTCGACGCACAGGCTGACCAGGCCCATCCGCTCGGCCTGCTCGCCGGTGACCGGCTCGCACAGCAGCAGGTGGTATTTCGCCTTGGCCATGCCGCACAGCAGCGGCCAGATGATGGCGGCGTGGTCGCCGGCCGCGACGCCGAGCCGGGTGTGGCCGTCGATGATGCGGGCCGTACGGCCGGCCACGGAGATGTCGGCGAGCAGCGCGACCGCGAGTCCCGCGCCGACGGCGGGGCCCTGGATGGCGGAGACGATGGGCTTGGAGCAGTTGAGGACGTTGTAGACGATGTCGCGGGCCTCGGCGAACACCCGCATGCGGGTGTCGTGGTCGCGCATCATGTCCTCGATCATGGACAGGTCGCCGCCCGCGGAGAACGCGGTGCCCTCTCCCCTGACCACGATCGCGCGTACGGACGCGTCGCGGTCGGCGTCGCGCCAGATCTCGCCCAGCTCGCGGTGGGCGGTGGCGTCGACGGCGTTGAGCCTGGCGGGCTCGCTGATCGTGACGCGCAGCACGCCGTCTGCCGGGGTGTCCAGCCGCAGCTTGGTGTAGGTGTCTTTCACAGGTGCTCCCGCAGCCGCTGTGCCACGTAGTCGCGCGCCTCGACGGCCTGGTCGAACAGGCCGGGCAGGACGAAGAAGCCGTGGACGGCGCCGTCGTACCTGCGCAGCTCGGTGGGCACGCCGGCCTCGGTGAGGCGGGCGGCGTAGCGCTCGCCCTCGTCTCTGAGCACGTCGTACTCGGCGGTGATGACGGTGGCGGGGGCCAGGCCGGAGACGTCGGGCAGGCGCAGCGGCGACAGGCGCGGGTCGGCGGGGTCGACGCCGTCGGCGTACTGGCGGTAGAACCAGGCCATGTCGGCGGCGTCGAGGCCGTAGCCGGTGGCGTTCTCGGTGTAGCTGGGGGTGTCCATGGCGGCGTCGAGCACCGGGTAGACGAGCACCTGGTGCGACAGGGTGAGGCCGGCGTCGCGGGCCTGCCAGGCGGCCACGGCGGCGAGGTTGGCTCCGGCGCTGTCGCCGAGCACGGCGACGCTGCCGTTGCTCTGGTAGAAGGCCGGTCGGGCGAACAGGTCGCGAACGACCGTCCACGCGTCGTCGACGGCGGCGGGGAACGGGTTCTCCGGCGCCAGGCGGTAGTCGACGGAGACCACCACGGCGCCGGTGCGGATGGCGAGGTCGCGGGCGGTCGCGTCGTTGCGCTTGACACTGCCGAAGACCCAGCCTCCGCCGTGGAAGTAGACCAGGACCGGCAGGGGTCCGTCGCCGGGGTCGGCGCGGTAGATGCGGATGGGCACGCCCTCGGCCACCTCGTCGCGGACGAACGGCAGCTTGGTCAGCGGCCCCCGATAGACGGCCATGGGGTCGGTCGCGCGCATCTCCTGGATGGCGGCCAGGTCGAGGCTTGCCAGCCCTTCGTCGGAGCCGGCCTGGATCTGGGCGACGTAATCCCGCGCCTGGGGGTGCAGCGGCATGATCCGCAGCCTATCGGGCCGCCTCGATGAACGCATCGAAGAGCCGGTTGTCCGTGCCGCGTTCGGGGTGCCACTGGACGCCGACGCCGAAGCGGTGCCCCTGGAGCTCGATGCCCTCGACGATCTGGTCCTCGGCCCAGGCGACGGCGAGCAGGCCGGTGCCGAGCCTGCGTACGGACTGGCGGTGCGGCGCGCTGACCTCGACGCGGTCGCCGACGGCCTTGCCGAGTTTGCTGGTGACGCTGACCTGGATGACGTGGGGCCCGTCGGGCTCGGAGTGGCGGTCGCTGTCGAGCACGTCGGGCAGCCACGGGATGAGCGTGCCGCCCTGGGCGACGTTGAGCACGTGCATGCCGCGGCCGATGGCGAGGACGGGCAGGTCGGCCCGGATGGCGGCCTTGGCCAGCGCCAGCTCGAAGCGGTCGCGGTGCGGCTGGGGCTCGTCGGCCCTGGCGTCCTGCTCGCCGTTGTAGGTGTCGGCGCCCAGCTCCGCGCCGCCGGCCAGGACGACGCCGCGCAGGCCGCTCACGTAGTCGCCGGCCGAGCTCGGGGCGATGGGCGGCAGCACGACGGGCGCGCCGCCGGCCCGGCCGACCGCCTTGGCGTAGGAGGGGGAGACAGCACGGCCTCGCGTACCCAGTCGCCCCAGCGGGCGGCCTCCCAGTAGGCGGTGATGCCGATCAGCGGTCGGGACATGCGATCTCCAGGGGCATGGTGGAGTTCGTACGGCCGCCATCCGCCGAGGTGCGGCGGCGGCCCCATGCATTCCCCATCATGGCGCACAGTCTTTCCGATATGTCACCCCTCCTGAAGATCCCCTCCCCCGGCCTGCCCGCCGCGTGAGGGGCCCTCCCCGGCCGGCCGGGGTGCCGGTGCTCCGTCGATGCACGCGGAAATCGCCGCGCCGCGCGCCCTCCCCTGATCGACGGGAACGGCACATCTCCGGCGACGCACGGGAAAATCGCCACTCAATATGAAAATTACTTCTTTTCGTATTTCACGACCGCAATTCACAGGCCGCCGAACGCGGAGAATCACGGATCCATTACTGATAGTTCTGCTTAGCACCGTATTGGGCGAAACGGTTGTGGGGGGTCATCGCCGGTGTAACACTCGATTTCGAGCGTACGGACATGCCGGGGAGGGGTCCCGCGCTCATCACCCGGAACGTCAGGGAGGTGAACGGCGAGGGCCGGAATGCGATTCCGGTCAAGGGGTGGGGTTGTTTTCATGTCGTTGAATCCGCGCCTGGTGAAGGAGAGTTTTTCTCTCGTCGAACCCGTGGCCGACAAGGCCACGGCCTACTTCTACGGCCGCTTGTTCGCCGAGAACCCGCACTTGCGGAGCATGTTCCCGCCTGCCATGAACGTGCAGCGGGACCGGCTGTTCAGCGCGCTGACCAGGATCGTGTGGAGCCTGGACAGCCCGGAGGGCATGGCCGCCTATCTCGGGCAGCTCGGCCGTGACCATCGCAAGTACGGCGTCGTCGCCGAGCACTACACGGCCGTGGGCAACGCCCTGCTGGCCACGATCCGCCGCTTCGCGGCCGAGGTCTGGAACGACGAGATCGAGGCGGCCTGGTCCGCGGCGTTCTCCGAAGCCTCCAAGATCATGATCGAGGCGGCCGAGTCGGACGCGGGCACCTCGCCCGCGTGGTGGCTGGCCGAGGTCGTGGACCACGAGCTGCGCCACCGCGACATCGCGGTCATCACGTTGCGCCCGGCGCAGCCGCTGCCGTACACGCCGGGGCAGTACGTCACCGTGCAGACCGCGCGCTGGCCGCGCGTCTGGCGGACGTTCTCGATCGCCAACGCGCCGCGCGAGGACAACATGATCAAGCTGCACGTACGGTCGGTGCCCGGCGGCTGGGTCTCGACCGCGCTGATCCGGCACACCCGCATCGGCGACACGCTCATGCTGGGCCCGGCCATGGGCACGATGACGCCGTGCGAGCACAGCGAGCGCGACGTGCTGTGCGTGGCGGGCGGCACCGGGCTGGCGCCGCTGAAGGCGATCGTGGAGCACATCATCGCCTCCGGCCGCCGTCCCAACATCCATCTGCTGTTCGGCGCGCGCACCGCCGCCGAGCTGTACGACCTGCCGGACCTGATCAGGATGCAGTCGTCGTTCCCCTGGCTGCGGGTGCTGCCCGTGGTGTCGGACGAGCCCGGCTACGAGGGCATGCGGGGCCGTCTGCCCGAGGTGAGCCAGCGCTTCCACTCCTGGTCGGAGCATGACGTGTACGTGTGCGGCCCCTCCGGCATGGTCAACGAGACCGTGCGCCGCCTCCAGGGCGACGGCGTCCCGCCCGCCCGCATTCACCGGGACGTGGTGCACGGCGAACGCTGACAACTCACTCGAACGGTTGACAATCGGGCGGGGAAGAGGCCATCTGGAGATGATCCCCTTCGTGGAGGTGGAGCGTGCCTCTTCCCGCCCGGCGCCGCGTGATCGGCGGGCTCGTGGCCGTCCTCGCGGCGGCGTCGCTGGTCACGTCCGTCCCCGCCACGGCCGCCGGAGCGGCGTCTGAGGCGGTCCCGCTCACCGAGATCGGCGTCTCCGAGGGGCGTCCCGGCCCGCAGGGCGGAGCCGACACCTACGAGTGGGACGGCGTGATCGTGGCGGCGCACCAGATCGGGCGCTCATCCGACGGAGGGGCGGCCGGCATCGCGTTCGCGACCTCCGGTGACGGCGGCGCCACCTGGACGCGGGGCGTGTTACCCGGGCTGACCACGGCGGCGGGCGGCGTGCACGCCCGCACCGCCGACCCGTCGGTGGCCTACGACGCCGGGCACGGCGTGTGGCTGATCACCTCGCTGGGGCTCTCCGACAGCGGCGGGGTGTCCGGGGCGGCGGTGCTGACCAGCCGCTCCACCGACGGGGTGGCGTGGTCGCCGCCCGTCGTCACCGCCGTGGGCGGCGACCTGGACAAGAGCTGGGTGGTCTGCGACAACGGAGAGCGCAGCCCGTACCGGGGGCAGTGCTACGCCGTCTTCGACGACCACGCGGCGGGAAACGCGATCAGGGTGGCGCGCTCGGCCGACGGCGGCCTGTCCTGGTCGGTCGCCGCCACCGAGGCCACGGGGCTCGGCGGGCAGCCGGTGGTGCGGCCCAACGGGACGGTGGTGGTGCCGTACCTGAGCAACGACGGCGAGATCCGCGCCTTCCGCTCCCGCGACGGCGGGACCGCCTGGAGCGAGAGCGTGCTGGTCTCGCGGGTGCAGCGGCACACGCCGGCGGGCGGGTTACGGGCCCTGCCGCTGCCGTCGGCCGAGACCGACGCCGCCGGCACGGTCTACGTCGCCTGGCACGACTGCCGCTTCCAGCACGGCTGCGCCGGCAACGACATCGTGCTCAGCACGTCAGAAAGCGGCGAGAAGTGGGGCGACGTGCTGCGGGTCACCGCCGACGGCGGCGACCACGTCATCCCCGGGCTCGGCGTGGACCGCACGAGCGACGGCGGGCACGCGCGGCTCGCGGTGACCTACTACCGCTACGCCGACGCCGCCTGCGTGCCCGCCACCTGCCGCCTCACCGTCGGCCACACCTCGTCGGCCAACGGCGGCGCGAGCTGGTCGTCGCCGCTGGAGCTGCACGGCCCGATGGCGGTCGGCTGGCTGGCGCTCACCGACCAGGGCAGGAGCGTGGGCGACTACATCTCCACCTCGGTCGTGCCCGGCGGCAACGCCTTCCCCGCCTTCGCCGTCGCCGGGCCGCCCGCGAACGGGACGCCCGACGTGCGCACGCACACCGTCACCGGCGGCCTGCCGATCGTGCCCGGCCCGCAGCCGCTGGTCTCGATCGAGGCCGCGGTCGCCACCGGCGAGCCGCCGCCCGCGCTGCCGCTCACCGCTCGCTGATCCGCGCCCGCAGCGCGGCGGCCGTCTCCTCGTCGGCGGGCCAGAACGTCTCGATGGCCAGCTCGGACACCGTGACGTCCAGCGGTGTGCCGAACGTCGCGATGGTGGTGAACAGCGACAGCACCCGGTCTCCCGCCGTGACGCGCATCGGCACCAGGATGTCGGACGGGCCCGGCAGGTGCGCCACGCTCGCGTCGCCGGCGGCGTCCGGATAGGTGTACGCGGCCAGCTCGTCGTGCAGCTCGGCCAGCCGCCCGTCGCCCGACGACTCGGCCTGGCGGCGGAGCTGGCGCAGCAGGTGGGCGCGTACCTCGGCGAGGTTGAGCAGCCGCCCGCCCAGGGCGTCGGGGTGCAGCGACAGCCGCAGCACGTTGACCGGCTCCTTCAGCAGCTCCTCCGGCACGCCCTCCAGGAACAGGCCGGCCGCCGCGTTGGCCGCCACCAGGTTCCACGCCGCGTCCACCACGACCGCCGGGTACGGCTCGTGCCCCGCGAGTATCGTGTCCAGCGCCTGCCTGACGGCCTCCAGCTCGGGCGCGTGCACCTCGCGTTCCGGATAGATCGGGGCGAACCCCGCGGCCACCAGCAGCCGGTTGCGGTGCCGCAGCGGCACGTCCAGCTCCTCCGCCAGCCGCATCACCATCTCCCGGCTCGGCCGGGCACGCCCGGTCTCGAGAAAGCTGACGTGGCGGGCCGACACCCCCGCCTCGATGGCCAGGTCGAGCTGGCTCACCCGGCGCCGCTGCCGCCACGAGCGCAGCAGCGGGCCGAAAGACTCCTCATGTACGGCGACCGCTTCCATGCCGCCCACGTTAGGCGATCACAGGGAAGCGCCTCGATTACCCCCGGGTAAGCGGCGGCCCGCGCACCGAATCTCCCGATCCTCGGTAACTGTCGGTGGCGCGTGTCACGATGGCCGGCAAGCGAACATGGGAGCGAAGTCATGAGTGACGCACTGCTCGCGGTCGGCACCCGCAAGGGCCTGTTCCTGGCCCTGTCGAAGGGCGGCGGCCCATTCGAGGTCCAGCCGATCCAGTTCTCCTCGATCGCCGTCCACTCGGTGGCGATCGACACCGGCGGCGCCGCGCCCCGGCTGCTGGCGGGCATCGAGTACGGCCACTTCGGCCCGTCGGTGATGTACTCCGACGACCTCGGCGCCACCTGGCACGAGGCCGACCGGCCCCCCGTCGCCTTCCCCGGCGAGACCGGCGCGACGCTCGCCAAGGTCTGGCAGCTCGCGCCGTCACCGTCCGAGCCCGGCGTGGTGTGGGCGGGGGCCGAGCCCGCGGCGCTGTTCCGCTCCGAAGACCGCGGCGTCACCTACCGGCTGGTCGAGGGCCTGTGGGAGCACCCGCACCGCGAGCGGTGGGAGCCGGGCGGCGGCGGGCTGTGCCTGCACACGATCGTCACCCACCCCACCGACCCCAAGGTCATGGCGGTGGCCGTCTCGGCGGCCGGCTTCTACCGCACCGCCGACGGCGGGCTGTCGTGGGAGGCGGCCAACAAGAACATCCGGGCCCCGTTCATGCCGGAGGGGCAGCAATATCCGGAGTTCGGGCAGTGCGTCCACAAGGTGGCGATGCACCCCTCACATCCCGAGCGGCTCTACCTCCAGCACCACTTCGGCGTCTACCGCAGCGACGACTTCGGCGGCACCTGGCGCGACATCGGCTCGTCGCTGCCGTCCGACTTCGGCTTCCCCATCGCGGTCCACCCGTCGCGGCCCGACACGGTCTACGTACTGCCGCTCCACGCCGACATGGACCGCACGCCGGTCGGCCACCGCTACCGCGTCCACCGCACCGACGACGGCGGCGCCACCTGGCAGGCGTTCTCCGATGGCCTGCCCGGCGAGCCCGTCTACTCCACCGTGCTGCGCGACGCGATGACCGCCTCGCCTGCCGGGGTGTTCTTCGGCACCCGATCGGGCGAGGTCTACGCCTCGCGCGACGACGGCGAGACCTGGTCCACGGTCGCCCGCTACCTGCCCGACGTGCTCACCGTGCGCGCCGCGGTGCTCTAGGCCATGGCCAGACCGGTGACCATGGTCGTCTTCGTGCTGCCCGCCTCGCTGCGGCGGTGGGTGAGCGGGCGCGGCGAGGTGGCGGTCTTCGCGGTGGGCGACGACCGCGACTCGCCGCCCACCCTGCGCTCGGCCCTGGAGGCGCTGCGGCGCAGCCACCCCCTGCTGGAGGAGCGGCTGCGCGACGAGTGCGGCCGCATCCGCCGTCACATCAGCATGTTCGTGTGCGGTACTCACTCCCGGGGGCTGGGCGGGCTCGACTGCGCCATGCCTCCGGGGGCCGAGGTCTACGTGCTGCCGGCCCTCGCCTGACCCTCGCCTCCTGGCCGTCGCCCGTGCGCGCGGGCCGCCCCGCACAGTGGCCCGCGCCCGCTCGGGCGGGCCGCCCGCACTGTGGCCCGCGCCTGTTCCGGGCGGGTGGTCAGACCTTGCGCCAGCCGGGGATCCAGGCGCCGTCCTCGACGACGTAGTCGCCGAAGAGCGCGGGCGCCTCCTTGCGCATCAGCTCGCCGATGCGCTGGAACAGCAGGCGGATCTCCTCTTCCGCGCCGGCCGCGGTGCGGGCCTCGATGGTGTGCCGCAGCGTGCGCACGTTCGCGGTCCACACCAGGCCGGTCGCCACGCCCTCGGGGGCGAAGCGGCGCATGAACGACGTGCGGTGCTTCTTCTCCGAGAACGGCACGCCCTCCTCGTCGAGCCCGAAGTGCTGGGCCATCCAGAGCTGGAACTGCTCGAGCTGCTCCAGCACGGCCGTGGCCCGCTTCATCAGCTCCTCGTCCTCGCGCGCCCACTCGGGGAACCAGAACGGCAGCTCGTCGAGGCGGACGAAGCGCAGCGACTCCTGCGAGATGGCCACGCCCGGCCGGTGGCGCACCAGCTCGTGGGTCAGCACCCGGCTCACGTTGTGCAGCACGAAGCTGAAGCTCACGTGCTCGAGCACCGAGCCGTGCGCGCTGGCCAGGATGTTGCGCAGGTAGTCGTCCTGGTTCTCCCTGATCCGCACCACGTTGGGGTTGAGGCCCGGCTCGAACGAGCGGTAGCAGAGCCGGCCGGCGAACTCGGCGAGGTTCTGCGCGTCGAGGTCGCCGCGGTCGAGACGCTCAAGCCAGCTCTCCCCGCCGACCTCCCTGAGGTAGCGGGCGAGCTCGTCGTAGTCGAGCGCCGGCCTGGCGACGATGAAGACCTCTGGTTCGACAGTGCGCATGGATAGCCCCCCGCTCGGTTTCGGCAGTGTGACGGCCCTTAAGCAAACCAGGTCGGGCGAGCGTACGCGACTCGGCGCCCGCCGCCCCCCTCACTGTGGTGCGGCGGGCGCCTGTCCAGGTCAGCCCGCGTGCGCGGGCCGACGCCTGCCGGTCGCCTGACCGGGCGTCACGCGCCGCCGCGGCAGCGCCCCGCCGGCCGGTCGCGGGTGACCAGGTCGGTGTTGCCGTCGGTGCCGTCCAGCCAGACCACGGTCCTGCCGTCGCCGGAGGCGAAGGCCTCCTGCAAGCCCCGGTTGCACGAGAACCGCTGCAGGGTTCCGCCGCTGAGCGGCACCTGGTGGATCTTCAGCAGGATGTCGTTCGACAGCTCGGTGCCGTCGGGCCACACGCCGATGGTGGCGAAGGCGTCGTTGGCGTCGAACCAGTACGCCGTGGGCGCCTGCGGGCCGTCCGGCACGACCACGGCCGTGCGGGTGCCGTCGATGGCGGCCCGCATGATGCCGGCGCGGCCGTCGCCGTTCTCGTCGTAGATCCAGACGAGGTGCCGTCCCGTCAGGGTCGGCTCGGCGCTGACCGAGCCCTGCGGCATCGGCACGACGGTCTCCGCGCCGCTCTCGAGGTCGAGGACGGCGGGCGCGTTGTGGGCCGCGTCGCCCTCCGTCCAGACCTTGTGGTACGCGAGCCTGCCGCCCTTGAGCGACGGCGCGTAACCGCGCACCCCGGCCGCGGCGGTGACATCGACGGGCGGCGCGTCGCCGCGCTTGACCCAGACCGAGTGCTCGCCGTCGGGGCCGACGCCGTCCCAGGCGATCGTGTCGCCGTCGATGGCCACCGACTCGATGACGACGGTGCCGTCGTGGACGAGCTTCTCCGGCGACGAGCGGTCGAGCGGACGCGTGTGGATCCGGTAGCTCTGCCGCGTGGCGTCGAACGAGATCCACGCGGCGCGCTTGCCGTCGGTGGCCGGCATGAAGTTCCACCGGTCGTTCTCCGACAGGCGCACCGGCTTGCCGCCGCCGACCCGGCCGGTGAGGATGTGGGAGGGCTCCACGACGTCGGGCGAGGAGTTCGACACCACGTACCGGCCGCCGGCCACGTCGGGCCGCGCGTACGGATCGGTGATGCCGTCGATCAGCACGCGCGTGTCGGTGCGCAGGGCGCGCTCCCAGCCGGGCTTGATGCCGTGCCGGTCGAACGCGCGGCTCACGGTCAGCCGGTCGCGGGCGGACATGCCGAGCGCGCGGGCCGCCAACTCGACCGCGCGGCGGCCGTCCACGAAGTCGTCCAGCGGCGTCATGTACTCGGTGAGCGCCTTGTAGACGAGCCGGTCGGCGGACGCGCCGCCGAGAGCCTCCCTGACGTCCCACAGGGCGCCGGAGAAGATCGTGGAGTTGTAGTGCACGCCGCCGTAGTCGAGGGCGACCGTCATCCCGAGGTAGTCCTCGCCCGCCACGCGGCCGTCGTCGAGGTCGCGGGCGGCGCACTGCTCCGGCGGGAGCGTCGTGCACAGCGTCTCGCCGAGCAGGCTCGCGTTCGGGTCGCTCATCGGGATGCCGAAGCTGTCCACCTGGATGGCGTTGCCGAAGTAGTCGGCCAGGCCCTCGTTCATCGCGCCCGACTGGCCGATGTAGACCAGTCCGGCGCTGTGCTCGATGACGCCGTGGGTCATCTCGTGGCCGACGACGTCGAGCCCGGAGGCGAACGAGCGGTAGTCGCCGACGCCTCCGCCGTAGATCATCTTGGTGCCGTCCCAGAAGGCGTTGGCGAACGGCTCGCCCTCCATCGTGACGTTGACCACCGAATGCATGGTGCCGCCCTGGCCGTCGAGCCCGTCGCGGCCGAGCCTGCGGTAGAACTCGTAGACCTGCCCCGCGCCCCAGTGGGCGTCCACGGCGCCGCTCGCGGTGTGCTCGGGGCCGAAGGCGAGGGTGCCGGAGCGGGCGGGCTCGGCGTCCGCCGGGACGCCGGCGCCGAGCCAGGCGGTGATGTCGCCGCCCGCTGCGTCGTAGGTGAGGATCTCACCGTCGGAGCCGTCCCACATGGGGCGGGCGCGGTCGCGCAGCTCGTAGGCGCCGTCGGCGCGCTGGTAGGCGTTCAGCTCGACGGTACGGCCGTGCGCGGTCTCGCCGGTGCCCGTCACCGGGCCCTCCATGCGCAGGCGGTCCACGGCGAACAGGGGCCGGCCGGAGTGGGCGTCCACGTAGGCGTCGAGCAGCAGCGGCCGCCCGGCGACCGGGTCGCGCCCGGTGAGCACCACGTGCCAGGCGAGCTGTCCGGCGCCGTGCGGTATCACGACGAGCCCGGCGGTCTCGGCCTTGGCGCTCTCCTTCGCCCGGCGGTCGCGGATCAAGGCGATGCGGGCGATCGCGGCGGCGGACTCCCGTGTGACGGCGGGAGTGGTGTCGACGGTCAGCTCGGTGAGGAAGCGGCCGCCCGCGCCGACGACCTCGCGCCGGTCGCCGTCCTTGCGGAAGTGCACGAGGTAGTGGGCGCCGAAGACGGGCACGCCCCGGTGGCGCTGGGCGAACCTGACCGTCTCGTCCCTGCCGTCCACGACGGTCCTGAGCGGGACGAGGTCGGCGGGGTCGATGTGGTAGCGGGGATCGGCCAGGTGCGCCTTGGCCGCCGCCACCGGGTCGCCCGCCTGCGCGGGCTCGGACAGGCCGTAGACCTCGGCGGGGGCGCGGGTGCCCGCGCGCTGCTCCACCTCGGGCGGCGGATCATCGGCTGCGGCGGTGCCGGGCACCGCCAGTGCCAGGCATAACGCGGCCATGAGGGTGATGGGACGCCAGGACACGACACCTCCAAGGGCTAGGTTGTCTGGCGTTCCCGATCATGACAGCGCTTTTTACACATCGACAAGAGCCATTAGATGGAGCGTAATCAGGAAATTTGGATTTTTATTTTGACATTTCCTGTTGTGCGGGCCCGGCGCCGCACGTCGAAAGCGCCTTTCGGAGGGTTTACGGCAACACGTCGGTGAACGCCGGCGCGAAAGGCCACACGACCGTTGGCGCGAGGGCCACACGACCGCTGGAGCGGGTAGCGTTCACGCCCTGCGGTCCGCAAGCGACGCGAGGAGCCACCGCACCCAGGCCCACGACGCGACGTCGGCCCGACGCAGCCACGAGACGATCTGTGAGACGGGCCTGGGGCGCCGCGCCTGAGGCCGCACGCCACAGAGGCAGGAAGCGCCCATCGGGCCTGCGCGTCGGCGGCGATCAGACCGGGCGCGCACGATCGCAAGCGGCCGCCATCCGGATCGCAGCGAAAGGCCGGTGAGGCTGCTGACACACCCGCGCCGCACAAACCGGCGCTCGCCCGGACGTGGCACAGGCGCGAGCCCGCCTGCGCCGCACCGACCAGCGCTCGCCCATCCACCCGGACGTAGCGCGGGCGCAGCCATGGCCCGACGTTGCACCGACCTGCGGTCCCTCAACCCGCAGAGGCGGTCAGGGTGCGGGCGCCTCGGGTGCCGGATCGGGGCGGCGCTCTGCCCCCGCCCCACGCGATGGTCAGGCTCGTCCACACGCGCCGGTTCGCTCGGCGCTCATCCTCACCGCCGGTCACCGGGGTGGGCAGAGCGGGGCTGCCGGTGTGTTCGCCGAGGTGAAGGAGCGGCCCCGCGTGGCATCGGGCGGGCGGGGCGGCGCTGTCGTTCCGGGGCGGTCAGAGGCGGTAGATGCGGCGGGCGTTGGCGGAGCCGATCATGTGGGCGACGCGGGCGGCGTCGGCGGCGCTCCACTCCCCCGTGCCGATTCTGGCCGCCAGGGCCACGGCCAAGGCGCGGCGGTGGGCGAGGGCGGCCAGGTAGGCGGTCTCGGCGAGGCCGCACGCGCCGGAGCCGTACAGGAGCTTGTGGAAGGGGGCCAGTTCCAGCAGCTCGTCGATGACGCGGGTCGCGGCGGCGGTGTGCTGCGGGGCGAAGCCGACATCCACGTACACGTGCGGGAAGGTCGCCGCCAGGTGGGCGGCCTGGCGGTGGAACGGGTAGCAGTGGAGCAGGATCATCGGCACGCCGAGCGGCTGGAGCGCGGCGGCGAAGGCGCTCAGCCTGGCCGGGTCCGCGCGGTGCGGCTCCCCCAGCGGGCCGCCCGGGCCACCGGCCGCACTCGACGCGCCCGGCCCGCCGAAGACGCCCGGCCCGGCGAGCCCGGCGAAGCCGCCGTGGAACTGCACCGGCAGGTTGCGCTCCTTGGCCACGTCGACGGCGCTCCAGACCAGGTAGTGCAGCAGGACGGGGTCGGTCAGCGGCGCCTTGGGGTCGGCGAGGCGACGGTTGGCCGCCGCGATCACCGCGCCCCTGGCGGGCCTGCCGGCCTCCAGGTCGAGCCCGCACAGCGCGCCGGCGACGGTCTTGAGCGCGACCGCCCGCGCCGCCCTGGCGGTCAGCTCCTCGCCGAGGTCGTCGAGGTAGTCGACGGCGAGCTGCGCGGAGGCGGCGACGTCGCGCTCGATGTGCTCGACGCGGACCAGCTCGTCGGCGGCGGCCCCGCCGAGGCGGCCCATCTCGGCGGCGCCGAGCAGCTCGCCGTCCTGCGCCGCAGAATCGACGAGGAACGCCACCACCCCGGCCCCGGCCAGCATCCGCCGGTTGACCTCGGCGGCCCCCAGCTCGGTCCTGCGGGCGAGGTAGACGGCGGGCGGCGCGTGCGGCTCCAGGTCGAGCAGCGGCCCGCACCAGCGGCGTACGGCCACGCCGAGCGGCGTGTCGAAGTGGGTGGTGCCGGGCGGCGCGGGGCTGCCGGAGCCGCTGATGAGCAGTTCGAAGCCGGCTCGGCCGAGGTCGTCGCGCCGCACCCCGTTGCAGTGGTGGTCGACGAGCGGGGCGAGCAGCGCGTCACGCACCGTGCCGGGCAGGTCTACGGGGAGCATGCGGAGACTCTAGGGGAGCCCCGCATGCCCCCGCCCGGGTTTTACTCATCTGCGGGCGAGCCGGAGCACGTTCGCGATGATCTTCGCGCCCGCGTTGCCCTCCTGGGTGAGGATCGACTCGGGGTGGAACTGCACGGCGAAGCGCCGCCGCTCGGTGTCCTCGATGGCCATGACGTTGCCGTCGGGCGTGAGCGCGGTCGGGGTGAAGCCGACCACGCCGGGCCGCTTGGCGTGCAGCGAGTGGTAGCGGGCCGCGGTGAACTCGTCGGGCAGGCCGTCGAGCAGCACGCTCTCGGCGATCTTGGAGACCCGGCCGCGCTTGCCGTGCTCGGGATAGTCGAGCAGCTCGAGCGTGCCGCCGGCGTGTTCGACCATGGCCTGCAGGCCGAGGCAGACGCCGAAGACGGGCAGGTCGCGGGCGTAGACCTCGTCGAGCAGCGCCGACATGCCGAAGTCGGTGGGCCAGCCGGGGCCGGGCGAGAGCACGACCAGGTCGGGCGCGATCTCGTCGATCATGTGGGTCGGGAAGCCGTGGCGCAGCGTGACGACGTCGGCGCCCTCCTGGCGGAAGTAGTCGGCCAGGGTGTTGACGAAGGAGTCCTCGTGATCGACGAGCAGCACCTTCATGCCGAGGCCCGCCTGCTGCCTGGGCTCGGCGGCCTTGACGGTGCCGGGCTGGTTGACGGCGGCGAGCGCGCCGAGCAGGGCGCTGGCCTTCAGCTCGGTCTCGCGCTCCTCGGCCTCGGGGTCGGAGTCGAACAGCAGGGTCGCGCCGGCCCTGACGGCGGCGATGCCGTCCTTGATCTGCGCGGTACGCAGGGTGAGCCCGGTGTTCATGGACCCGTCGAAGCCGATGAAGCCGATGGCGCCGCCGTACCAGCGGCGGGTGGTGGCCTCGTGGTCCTCGATGAACTGCATGGCCCACGTCTTGGGCGCGCCGGTGACGGTGACGGCCCACATGTGGGTGAGGAACGCGTCGAGCGCGTCGAACTCGGGGCGCAGCCGGCCCTCGATGTGGTCGACGGTGTGGATGAGCCGGGAGTAGAGCTCGATCTGGCGGCGGCCGATGACCTTGACCGTGCCGGGGACGCAGATGCGCGACTTGTCGTTGCGGTCGACATCGGTGCACATGGTCAGCTCCGACTCCTCCTTCACGCTGGACAGGAGGGTGCGGATGGCCTCGGCGTCCTCGACCGGGTTGCGGCCGCGGGCGATGGTGCCGGAGATGGGGCAGGTCTCGACGCGGTCGCCGTTGACCCGGACGTACATCTCGGGTGAGGCGCCGACCAGGTGCTCGCCCTCGCCGAGGCTGATGATGAACTCGTACGGGGCGGGGTTGCTGGTGCGCAGGCTGCGGTAGAAGGCCGACGGGTCGGTGCAGACGGCGTGGAAGACCTGGCCGGGCACGACCTCGAACAGGTCGCCGCGCTTGAACTTCTCCTTGGCGGCGGCCACGACCTTGGCGTACTCGCCCTTGGGCGGGTTGGGCGGCACCTCGCCGGGCGCGGCGGGCGTGACGATCTCGCCGGTGCGTTCGAGGCCGCGGGTGGTGGCGCCGTCGACGGTGAACTCGTAGCGGTGCTCGACGCAGGTCTCGCGCTGGCGGTCGATGACGACGAGCCGGTCGGGCAGGTGCAGCACGAGGTCGCGCTGGTCGTCGGGGCGGACGAGCTCCTGCCTGATGGGCTCGAACTGGAAGGCGAGGTCGTAGCCGAACGCGCCGTACAGGCCGAGGTGCGGATCGTCGCCCTTGAAGGCGGCGATGACCTCGCGGATGGCGGTGAACACGGTGGGCCTGCGGCTGCGCTGCTCCTCGGGCAGCAGGTCCTCGGACTCCGGTACGTACACCGAGACCCGGTCGGCGGTGGGGTCGGTGACGGGCTTGCCCGCGCTCAGCAGGCACGTGGCGATCGCGGGCAGCACGACCCGGCCGCGTTCGTTGAGCGCGGTCGCCGAGATCGTACGGCCCTTGGCGACGAGCTCGAGGCATGGATTCACGTAGCCGAACGCCCATCGGCTGTAGCGGCCCGGGTAGTCCATGCCGGAGGAGAAGGCGCCACCGCGCCGCTCCGACAGGGCTGTGACGATCTCTTCGAGGGCGGCCTCGTCCACCTCGCGTGTCTCGCGCTCGACACCGATGCCCCCGGCGGTGGTATATCCGCTCTTCTCCACTTCCTGCCCCTTCAAATGATCGAGCCCCGGGGGCGGACACGAGAAAGGCCGCCATCCGGGGCGGCCGTCCGTTGTGGAATGCGAAACACGCGCCGCCTAGGAGCGGCGCCACCACTGGAGCTGAGCGTGATTTCGCATGCCGTCAAGGTTAACCCCCCGACCATGATCGCGCAACGAGCCCGCTGGTGTGGCGCGTCTTCGCACAGTACCGCTCCCCGGCCACCCCTATTTGAATACAGAGCTGTCCTGTATTGTTTTCCTCCGAAGGGGGTGGCTGGTCACCGGCCACGCGTTCGCCCGCGAGGTGCCGGCCGATCCGCGCTTCACCGCCCGCTCGGAGCCGCGCCGCCTGCCCACACCGTCGGACGCGCCGCAGGGCGGCCTGCACCGCCGGGGCTGTTCGTCGCCATGGCCCCGCCCCGGCACACCCGCTACCGCCGCCTGCTGACCGGCGAGTTCACCGTGCGCAGGATGCGGCGGCTGACCGAGCGGATCGAGGAGGTCACGCGGGCCCGCCTGGACGCGATGGAGCGGCACGGGCCGCCGATCGACGTGGTGGAGGCGTGCACCGCGCCGATACCCGCCGCGGTCATCTGCGCGCCGCTCGGCGTGCCCGAGCAGGACCGGGCGGGCTTCGTCGCCGAGATGGCCCGGCCGATCGGCCCCGAGCTGGGCGCGTCGGGTTCATGCCGCTCGGCGCGGCGGGCGTGGACCAACAGCCCGTCACCTGGGGATCACTAGACTCGCGCGGGACGCGACGACGGACGGCTACCGGAGAGGCATGAGCGACGATCAGCGGCCGCGGGCGCGGACGGCGGGCCGGCCGCGCAGCCAGGAGGCCGACCTGGCCATCCTGTCGGCCGCGCTCGACCTGCTGATCGAGCAGGGCGCCCAGCAGACCAGCATCGAGCAGGTGGCGCGGCGGGCCGGGGTGACCAGGGCGACCGTCTACCGCAGGTTCGCCGACAAGACGGCGCTGCTGGTGCGCACACTGGAGTGGGCCGACCACGACCACGACCCGGCGCTGACGGGCTGGCGCGACCTCGAGCACCTGTTCGCCGACTGGGGCCGCTATCTCGCGGTGCCCCGCAACCGGCGGCTGCTGCGCCGCCTGTACGGCAGCCGCGACGACCACCCGGAGCTGTTGGAGACGTGGCGCAAGGTCAACGGCGGGCGGCGCGCGGCGGCGGTGCGCGACGTGCTGGTGCGCGCCCGCGAGTCCGGCCGGCTGCCGGCGGCGCTGGACGTGGACGTCGTGCAGGAGGTGCTCACCGCGGCGGTCATGCTGCACGTGGGCACGCACCCCGACGACGAGGAGCCGAAACGCATCGCCGCCTATTTCATGGCGATCATTGACCAATTCGGTCACCGCGCTCACTGACCGTACCGGCAGGCGACCTGACCAGATTACATTTATGATCGCAAAGTAACTTTTTCTGACAACTATTGCTTTCTTCACTTGATCACTTCACTCTTCTCGACAGAGGCGTGAAGATCACCTCTTCACCCGTCGAGAAGGAGAGCACGTGCCCCACATCTCCCGCTGGCGAGCGATCCTCGCGGGGATCGTCGTGGCCGCCACCGGTCTGCTGGTCCCGCAGACCGCGGCTCAGGCGGCGCCGGAATCCGACAAGATCGACGCCGCCGTGCAGGCGCGGCTGGAACAGGACGGCAAGGCCACTTTCTGGGTCAGGATGAAGGGCTCCGCCGATCTCAGCGGCGCCCGCCGTGCCGTGACCAAGGAGGCGAAGGTCGAGGCCGTCTACAAAGCCAAGAGCGAGCGGGCGAAGTCCTCCCAGGAGGGCTTACGCAAATTACTCGACGCCCGAAAGGCCGACTACACCCCGTACTGGATCGTCAACGCGGTCAAGGTGACCGCCGGCGAGAAGCTCGCCTCCGAGATCGCCGAGCTGCCCGAGGTCCGAAGCATCGAGCCGATCCGCACCGTCTCCGTGCCCAAGCCGGACCAGGGGCAGGCACAGGCCAGGGTGAACGCGGTCGAGTGGAACATCGACCGGATCAACGCCCCGCGCGTCTGGGAGGAGCTGGGCGACCGCGGTGAGGGCATCGTGGTCGCGAACATCGACACCGGCGTGCAGTTCGACCACCCCGACCTGGCCGCCGCCTACCGGGGCAGGAACCCCGACGGCACCTACACCCACGACTACAACTGGTTCGACCCGGCCCGCGTCTGCCCGTCGTCCGCGCCGTGCGACAACAACGGCCACGGCACCCACGTGATGGGCACGATGGTCGGCGCGAACGGCATCGGCGTGGCCCCGGGCGCGAAGTGGATCGCGGCCAAGGGCTGCGAGTACAACACCTGCACCGACGCCTCGCTGCTCGCGGCCGGCCAGTGGATCGCCCGGCCCACCGACCTGAACGGTGAGAACCCGCGCCCCGACCTCGCGCCGGACATCGTCAACAACTCCTGGGGCGGCGACGGCTTCGACCCCTGGTACAAGGAGGTCGTCGACACCTGGCTCGCCGCCGGGATCTTCCCCGCCTTCGCCAACGGCAACGAGGGCCCGGCCTGCCGCACCAGCGGCTCCCCCGGCCAGTACATCACCGCCTACAGCGCCGGCGCCTTCGACGTGAACAACGACCTCTACGCCCGCTCCAGCAAGGGCGAGGGCGAGAACGGCGAGATCAAGCCGAACATCGCCGCCCCGGGCGTGAACGTGCGCTCCTCGGTGCCCGGGAACGGCTACGACTCCTACACCGGCACCTCGATGGCCTCACCGCACGTGGCCGCCACGGTGGCGCTGATCTGGTCGGCCGCGCCGGGCCTGACCGGCGCCATCGACTCCACCAGGGCACTTCTCGACGGCACCGCCATCGACGTCGACGACACCAGCTGCGGCGGCACCGCGGCCGACAACAACGTGTGGGGCGAGGGCAGGCTGGACGCCTACGCCGCCGTGCAGGCCGCGCCCAAGGAGGGCCTCGGCGACCTGTCCGGCACGGTCACCTCCGGCGGCGAGCCGGTGCCCGGCGCCACGATCACCGTCACCGGCCCGCTGACCCGCTCGGTCACGACGGGCGAGGACGGCACGTACGCGCTGCCGCGCCTGCTGCCCGGCGACTACGAGGTGACCGCGGCCAAGTTCGGCTACGCCGAGGCCACCACCGAGGTGACGATCACCGCCGAGCAGGCGAGCACCGCAGACCTGACGCTGGAGGCCCAGCCGGCCGCCGTCGTGTCGGGCACCGTCAGCACGGCCGGCACGCCCGAGCCGGGCGCGACCGTCGCCGCCACGGGCACGCCGGTGAGCGCGGTGACCGACGAGGCGGGCCGCTACAGCCTGACGCTGCCGCACGGCACGTACGAGCTGACCGTCACCCCGGCCTCGCGCTGCTCCAGCTCCACGACCGAGTCGATCACCCTGGAGGGCGACCTGGTCAAGGACATCGAGCTGCCGCTGCGCGGCGACAACTTCGGCTACACCTGCGCCTCCGGCGCCCAGCCGTACGTGGCGGGCACCGAGAAGCTCGCGCTGACGGGCGACGACGAGGCGGTGCAGGTCACGCTGCCGTTCCCGGTGCCGTTCTACGGCACGGGCCAGAGCCGGGCGTGGATCGCCACCAACGGCTTCCTCACCTTCGGCGACTCCCGCGTCACCACCGCGGGCAACGTCCGGATCCCGTCGTCGGCCACGCCGAACAACGCGATCTACCCGTACTGGGACGATTTCATCGTGGACGACCAGGCCGGCGTCTACACGGCGGTGACGGGCACCGCGCCGAACCGGGTGTTCGTGGTCGAGTGGCGCAACGTCACCTTCTACAACGAGCCCTCGCAGCGGATCTCGTTCTCGGCGCTGCTCGGTGAGGACGGCTCGATCGGGTTCCGGTACAAGGACATCGAGAGCGAGCGCGAGCAGGGCTCCAGCGCCACCGTGGGCGTCGAGAACGCGGCGGGCGACGACGCGCTGCTCTACTCCTACAACGAGCCGGTGCTCGCGACCGGCCAGAGCCTGGCGTTCACCGCGAGCAGGCACGGCCTGGTGGTCGGCACGGTGACCGACGCCAACGACGGCGAGCCCATCGCCGGGGCGACGGTCACGGTGGGCGACGTGGCGACGTTCACCACCGGCGACGACGGCGCCTTCTACGGCCAGGTGCTGGCCGGCGACTACGACGTCGAGGTGACCAAGGAGCACTACGGCTCGTTCACCCAGCAGGTCACGGTGGCCCCGGCAGCGGTGACGCGGGTGGACACGGAGCTGGTCACCGGCCGGGTGAGCGCGTCGGCGGCGGAGCTGACCGTGGTGCAGCCCGCGGACTCCACCCGCAAGCGCACGCTCGAACTGACCAACCTCGGGACGGCGACGCCGTACACGGTGACCGGCGACTCCTGGCTCACGGTGACCCCGGCCTCCGGGGAGCTCGCCAAGGGACAGAAGGCCACGCTGACCGTGGAGGTGTCCAGCGCCGGGGTGGCGGCGGGCACGTTCCGCACGGGCACGCTGCTGGTGAAGTCGGCCAGCGGGCGGCAGCCGACCATCGAGGTCAAGGTGACCGTCGTGGTGCCCAAGCTCCAGGTCGCCGTGGACGTCGGCGCGACCAAGAAGGCCGTGGACTCCGCCGGCGACGCCTGGACGCCCGACCGCAAGTACACCCAGGGCGGCCACGGCTACGTGGCCACCAAGAGCAAGACGGTGAAGACGTCGAAGAGCGTCTCCGGCACCGCCGACCAGACGCTGTTCCAGACGGCCAGGGAGGGCATGCTGGAGTACCGCTTCGACAACGTGCCGAACGGGACGTACACCGTCGAGCTGGACTTCGCCGACCTGTCGCGCACCCAGATGGGCAAGCGGGTCTTCGACGTGCTGGTCGAGGGCGAGCTCGCGATCCCGGCGCTGGACCTCGCGCTGGAGGCGGGCACGTACACGGCGGTGAGCAGGCAGTACACGGTGAAGGTGACCGACGGTCAGCTCAACGTGCGGTTCGCGACGCGGCAGGGCTCGCCGATCGTCAACGCGCTGCGCATCTCGGAGCGTCCTGACCGGGCGACGCCCTAACGGCACCCCGGCGGCTCCGCCCCGCCCCGCCCCGCCGCGCGCGGCGGGGCGGGGCGGCCGCGACCCGATGCTCCTGGTGACGCCGGTTGACCGGCCGCCGTCCGGCGCTCCTGATGACGCCGGGCGCCGGCCGCCGTCCGGCGCTTTCGTTGACGCCGCCCCGGGCTACCCGCCCGGGGCGGCGTATGTTACTGCTTGGTACATGAGACGCGTGCGGATCCGGCGCGACCTTCACGTGCCGATGCCCGACGGCGTGACGCTGCTCGCCGACCACTACGCCCCTCCGCACGGACGGCCGGGCCCCGTGGTGCTCATGCGCTCGCCGTACGGGCGGCGCGGCCTGCTCGGCTGGTACTTCGGGCGCGGCTTCGCCCGGCAGGGCCTGCACGTCGTCATCCAGAGCTGCCGCGGCGGCTTCGGCTCGGGCGGCCTGCTCGACCCGCTCGGCGACGAGCACGAGGACGGCCTGGCCACCGTCGCCTGGCTACGCGAGCAGCCGTTCTACGGCGGCTCGTTCGCCATGTTCGGCCCCTCCTACCTCGGCTACGCGCAGTGGGCCGTCGCGCCCTTCGCCGGGCCCGAGCTGAAGGCGATGGCCACCCAGATCACCGCCTCCCAGTTCAGGGACGCCGCGTACGTCGGCGGCGCGTTCGCTCTGGAGTCGGCGCTGAGCTGGACCACGCTCACCGACGGCATGTCGCGCAGGTTCGGCGGCGCGTCGATACTGACCGCGCCCCGCCTGACCCGCAGGGCGGTGCTGTCGGGGCGGCCGGTGGCGGAGCTCGACCTGGTCTCGGCGGGCCGTCCGCTGCGCTTCTACCGGGACCTGCTCGCCCACCACGAGAACCCCGCGGTCCCGTACTGGCACAAGCGGGACTTCTCCGCCAAGGTGGGCGAGGTGGACGCGGCGGTGACGATGCTCGGCGGCTGGTACGACGTGTTCCTGCCGTGGCAGCTTAAGGATTACGCGGCGCTGCGGGCGGCGGGGCGGCGGCCGTACCTGACGATCGGGCCCTGGTACCACATCGACGCCCGGCACGGCCGCGCCACCATGGAGGAGGCGTCGGCCTGGTTCCGCGCCCACCTGCTCGGCGACTCCTCGCTGCTGCGGCCCGACCCGGTGCGCATCCACGTGACGGGGGCGGGCGAGTGGCGCGACTACCCCGGCTGGCCGGTGCCCGGCATGCGGGAGGCGCGCTGGCATCTCCAGCACGGCTTCGGCCTCGGGCCCGACGGGCCGCTGGAGGGCGGGCCCGACCGCTTCCGCTACCACCCGGCGTACCCGACGCCGCGCATCGGCGGTCCCGTGCTGCTCGGCGACTCCAGGCCGCGCGACCAGCGGCGGCTGGAGCAGCGGCGCGACGTGCTGGTCTACAGCTCCCCCGCGCTCGACCGGCCGCTGGAGGCGATCGGGCCGGTGCGCGCCGAGCTTTACGTGCGCTCCAGCACGCCGCACGTGGACGTGGTGGTGCGGGTGTGCGACGTGCATCCCGACGGGCGCTCGTACAACGTGTGCGAGGGCGTCAGGCGGCTCGGGCCCCGAGACGGGGACTTCGACGGGGACTTCGACGGCGACGGCGTACGGCGGGTCGAGGTGGAGCTGTGGCCGATCGGGCACCGGTTCCGGCGCGAGCACCGGATCAGGGTGCACGTGGCGGCCGGGGCGTACCCGACGATCGCCCGCAACCCGGGCACCGGCGAACCGCTCGGTTCCCCCGGCGGAGACGGCAGGATGGTGCCCGTGGACGTCGAAGTGTTCCATTCGCCCGAGCGGCCCTCGGCCGTGGTGCTGCCGCTGTGCGCGCCTCGCGGTTGATGTCGCTGGTCCTGCTGCTGCAGGCCAGGGGCGGGATGACGGCGGCCGAGCTGGCCGACGAGCTGGAGGTCTCCGAGCGTACGGTGCACCGCGACATGCTGGCGCTGTCGGAGGCGGGCGTGCCCGTCTACGCCGACCGGGGCCGCGGCGGCGGCTACCGGCTGCTCGACGGGTACCGCACCCGGCTGACCGGGCTGGACAGGGCCGAGGCCGAGGCGCTGTTCCTGTCGGGCGTGCCGGCCGCGCTGCGCGAGATGGGCCTGCAGGACGTGGCGGCGGCGGCCCGGCTGAAGGCCGCCGCCGCCCTCGCCCCCGCGCTGCGCGACGCGCCTGCGACCGCCGCCCAGCGCTTCCACCTGGACGCACCCGGCTGGTTCGCGGGCGACGACCCGCCGCCCGCCGCGCTGGCGCCGCTGGCCAGGGCGGTGTGGCGGGACCGGCGGGTCTCGGCGGTCTACAAGGACGTGCTGCGGGTGCTGGAGCCGTACGGGCTGGTGCTCAAGGCGGGGGTCTGGTACCTCGCGGCGCGGCACCGGGGCAGGTTCCTGATCTTCCGGGTGCACCGGTTCGGCGAGATCTCGGTGCTGGAGGAGACGTTCGACCGGGACCAGGACTTCGACCTGGCGGCCTTCTGGGCGGAGCAGGCGGCGGCGTTCGCCAGGTCGCTGCTGCGGGAGGAGATCACGCTGCGGCTGACCGAGCGGGGGGTGCGCATGCTGCGGCACGTGGCCGACCCGGCGGCGGTGCCGGACGCGATGGCCTCGCTGCAGGAGGACGGGACGGTGCGGCTGGCGGTGGAGTCGCTGCCGGTGGCCTTCTCGCAGGTGCTGCGGTTCGGGCCGGAGGCAGAGGTGCTCGCCCCGCCGCGGCTGCGGGCGATGGTGGCCGACGCCGCCGCCCGGATGACCCGCCTCTACGACGGCCCTGACTCTTCACCCTGACCTGACCGCACTTCCTGGGTTAATGGGATGACCGTTCGTCGCGGCCAACCGACCGCTCGGCGACAATGTGCGGCGCTCTCCGCCTCGCCAGAGTTAGGGTTCTGAGCGGCCTGACCGAATGTCCGTCTCAGATATCGAGATATCAACTCGGCATTTAGGCCAAACCGTAACATAGCGTTCATTGGGTTTAATCCCCTCGAAAAGCTAACCTCCCTCCGTTGACTTCATGTCACGAGCCTGGTCACCGCCAGCGCGCTTGATCAACTCATCGGAGGGCCAGATGACTACCGGGGAACCCGGGCAGCCACGTAGCGATCGCAGTCCATGGAACTGGCTGCTGATCGTGCCCATCGTGCTGCCGTTGCTGACATTCCTGTACAACTACGACGAGCCGCGGCTGTTCGGCTTTCCGTTGTTCTACTGGCTGCAGCTCGCCTTCATCATCGTCGGCGTGGCCACCACCACTCTCGTTTACAGGATGACCAAGTGAGCGCTCACACGACCGAGCTGGTCATCTTCGTTCTGCTGTTCCTCATCGTCAGCGGCATGGGCTTCGTGGCCGCCCGCTGGCGCCGCCCGAACGACCTCGCCAGCCTCAACGAGTGGGGCCTCGGCGGGCGCAGCTTCGGCTCCTGGATCACCTGGTTCCTCGTCGGTGGCGACCTCTACACCGCCTACACCTTCGTCGCGGTGCCCGCGCTGGTCTTCAGCTCCGGCGCGCTCGGCTTCTACGCGCTGCCGTACACGGTGGTCGTCTACCCGCTGGTGTTCCTGGTGCTGGCCCGCATGTGGTCGGTCTCGCACGTGCACGGGTTCGTCACCCCTGCCGACTTCGTGCGCGCCCGCTTCGGCTCGCCCACGCTCGCGCTGGCCGTCGCCATCACCGGCCTGATCGCCACGATGCCGTACATCGCGCTGCAGCTCGTCGGCATCGAGGCCGTGCTGAAGACGATGGGCATCACCGGGCACCTGCCGATCATCATCGCCTTCGCCATCCTGGCCGCCTACACCTACCAGTCCGGCCTGCGGGCGCCCGCGCTGATCGCGTTCGTCAAGGACTCGCTCATCTACATCGTGATCCTGGCCGCGGTCATCTACATCCCCGCGAAGCTCGGCGGCTGGGACTCGATCTTCGACGCGGCCAAGGCCAAGTTCGACGCCACCCCGGCTCCTGGCGACGGCTTCGTCCTGAACGCCAACAACCAGCTCCAGTACGTGACGCTGGCCTTCGGCTCGGCGCTGGCGCTGTTCCTCTACCCGCACAGCCTCACCGGCGTGCTCGCCTCCAAGAACCGCAACGTCATCAAGCGGAACATGTCGGCGCTGCCCGCCTACAGCTTCGTGCTGGGCCTGATCGCGCTGCTCGGCTTCATGGCCATCGCGGCCGGCACCAAGCCGGTCACCACCGACGGCAAGGCCGACGCCAACACGATCGTGCCGCAGCTGTTCGACCAGATGTTCCCCGACTGGTTCGCGGGCGTCGCCTACGCCGCCGTCGGCATCGGCGCGCTCGTGCCGGCCGCCATCATGTCGATCGCGGCGGCGAACCTGTTCACCCGCAACATCTACCGCGAGTACATCAACAAGAACGCCACCGACGCGCAGGAGGCGAACGTCTCCAAGATCGTCTCGCTGCTGGTCAAGATCGGCGCGGTGCTGTGCATCCTGCTGCTCGACCCGCAGTTCTCGATCGACCTGCAGCTCATCGGCGGCGTCATCATCCTGCAGACGCTGCCGTCGGTGGCGCTCGGCCTCTACACCCGCTGGTTCCACAAGGGCGGGCTCATCGCGGGCTGGGCGGCCGGCCTGGCCGCGGGCATGTGGATGCTGTACCTCATCCCCAACCCCGCCAACGGCAAGGCGCACTTCGGCGGCTCGGCGTTCCCGCTGTCGAACTTCGGCTTCGACACCTCGATGACGATCTACGCCGGGTTCCTGGCGCTGATCGTCAACCTGGTGGTGGCGGTGGTGGCCACGGCGATCCTGAAGGCCGCCAAGGTCGCCGACGGCGACGACGCCACCAAGCAGGACGACTACTTCGCCGACGAGGGCGACCCCAAGGTCAAGGACCTCGACCTGACCGGGTCTCACTGACCTCGGCGGACGACCCGTCCGGCGTCTCTTCGCGGCCCGCTCCCCGACCTGGGAGCGGGCCGCTCGCCGTTCTCGGCGCACCCTTGGCCCGCTTCCCGATCTGAGGGAGGCGGGCCGCTCGCCGTTCTCCCCGCCTGGCCGGCGGGTGGGCGATCCGCTCGTCTCCGGTCAGTCCGCCGTGAGGTAGGCGGGATCGGTGACCTCCAGCTTGGCGCGTACGGCGGCCTCCAGGGCGGTGAGCAGGCGCTCGTCGTCCGGCAGGCGGCCCGCGCGGATGGCGGCGGCCAGCTCGGCCTCGTCCGCGACGCCCAGGCCGGCCAGCCTGGCCGCGTGCTCACGGGCCTGGGCAGGACCCAGCTCGACCTCCCGCTCGACCATGGCCAGCACGTTCACGGCCACCCGCGTGTGGAAACGGACCGGGCCCTCGACGGCCGGGAGCACGTCGCTCTGAAGGAGTTCGCGGACGGCGGCCACGAGCTGCGCCGCGCTGGGAACGTCGTGCGGTTCGGTGCCTGTCACACCGTCCTGCCTGACACGCCCACGCCCCGATCCCAACATCCCGCCGCAGCCCGCCCCTTCCCGGCTCGGACGGACGCAAGCTCCGCCGCAGGGCAGTGGACGCTCACCCAGGTGCCGCTGAAAGAGGCCGGACACCGGCCACGCAGCGGTCTTGAGAGCGGGACCGCTGGTGGGACCGCGCGGAGAGCCCAGCGCCGGTCTGGGAGGTGGGGGCGCCGTCCGAAGAGTTCAGGTGGCGGCCGGCGAGGGGGCCGTGCCGGGTTGGGCGAGGGCGGCGCCGCAGGCACGCGGGAGGGGCGGCGCCGCAGCGCACGGGGTCGGCGATGGGCCGCGACGCAAGCGCGCGGGGGCGGGGTGAGCAGCGACGCAAGCGCGCAGGCTCGGCGCTGGATGGCTGGAGGCGTGCGGAATCGGCGGCGGGCGGCGCTGCAGGCGTGCGCGGAGGGTGGGCGGGGTCGGTGGTCGTGGGGCGCATCGGGAATGTGGGCTTTATCGGGATCCGATCATGTCGGGGTTAGTCTGCGGCCATGCAGACACAGTCCCCCCTCGCCCCGCCCCACCTGCTCACTCCCCGGCTGATCCGGGCCGAGGTCTTCGTCGTGCTGTCGGTGTCGCTCGGGGCCAGCGCGCTGGTGGCGTTCGTACGGCTGATCGGGGCGCTCACCGCGCCGCGCGAGCTGAAGGGGCAGCAGGCCGTGCTCGTCGGGTCGATGGCCCCCGGGCGACCGTGGCTGGACCTGACGTTGCAGCTGGTGCAGATCGCCGTGGCGGTGGCGCCGGTGGGACTGGTGGCATACCTGATGGTGCGCTCGGGCGAGTCGCTGCGCACGATCGGCGCGGACTTCCGCAGGCCGGGCGGCGACCTGCTGCGCGGCGCGGCGCTCGCGGCCGCGATCGGCGGTTCGGGCCTGGCGTTCTACCTCGCGGTGTGGGCGGCAGGGGTGAACCTGACCGTGGTGCCGGGCGCGCTGCCCGAGGTGTGGTGGCAGGTGCCGGTGCTGCTGCTGGCGGCGGCGCAGAACGGGGTGCTCGAGGAGGTCATCGTCGCCGGCTACCTGCTGCACCGGCTGGGCCAGGCCGGGTGGGGGCCATGGAAGGCGGTCGTGGTGTCGTCGCTGCTGCGCGGGTCGTACCACCTGTATCAGGGGTTCGGAGGGTTCGTCGGGAACGTGGTGATGGGACTGGTGTTCGGGCGGCTCTACCAGCGGTGGGGCCGCTCGATGCCGCTGATCGTCGCGCACACGCTGATCGACGCCGTCGCCTTCGTCGGGTACGCCTTCCTGCACGGCAAGGTGAGCTGGCTGCCCTGAGACCGCTGACCAGAATGACGTTCTGTTGTCGGGTCGGTTCATGACCACCTGGTGCCGACGGACACCCCCGGCTACACGATCGTGCGCGAGACGCCCGTGCTGGGGCTCGGCGGGTCGCATTGCGAGGTGCGCTACGAGAACGTCCGCCTGCCCGCTCAGAACCTGCTCGGGCCGCGCGGGCAGGGCTTCGTCATCGCGCAGAAGCGGCTCGGCCCGGGGCGGATCTTCCACTGCATGCGCTGGCTCGGGCAGGCGCAGCGGGCCTTCGACCTGATGTGCCGCAGGCTGCACGAGCGCCGCGCGTTCGGCGAGCCGCCGGCGGCCGAACAGCTCATGCGGCAGCACGTGTTCGGCTCCTACGCCGAGATCCAGTCGGCGCGGCTGCTCACGCCGCACGCCGCCGAGGCGATCGACGCGGGCTCGCAGGCACGGGTGGAGATCGGCACGATCAAGGTGGTGGGCGCGCGGATGCTGCACAACGTCATCGACCGGGCCATCCAGGTGTACGGCGCGGCGGGGCTCACTCCGGACACGCCGCTGGAGCGGATGTACCGGCACGCGCGGGCCGGTCGCATCTACGACGGTCCCGACGAGGTGCACATCGACTCGGTGGGGCGGCGCATTCCGGGCGTGTACGCGGCTGGCGGCACCTGGGGCTGACGCGGGTGATGCGGGTGTGGGGCCGGGGCTTGAGGTGGAGGCTGGGTTGATCCGCGCCTGCGAGGAGGCGGGCGGGCAGCCGGTGGACCGGGAGCCGCTGCGCTGGTGGGAGACCTTCGGGGTGCTGAAGTGGGGCGTCATCTGCGTCATGCGGACGATGCGGCACCTGCGGGGCGGCGCGCGCTCGGTGGAGCCGGCGGCGATCGGGCGGCGGTTCTGCGAGACCGAGTGGAACCTGCTGCGGCTGCTCCGCGACCGGTGACCAGGTCGTGTACGCGCTCATCCGCCGAGCAGGGGTCTCCTGCGGGCCGGGAGCAGGGCGGAGAGCACGAGGAAGGCGCCGGTGAGCGCGTACAGGCCGGTCATCCCGGCGAGGGTGCCCGGCGGCTCGCCCGGCTCGGCCCACGGGACCGGACCGGACGTCCACGGCAGGCCGCCCGCCCGCGCCCACGGCAGCGTGGCCGCCAGATCGACGGCGGAGCCGAGGTCGAGCGCGAACAGCACACCGGCCGCCGTCAGCGGCACGCCGCAGGCCAGGGCGGCGACCGGCCACACCGTCAGGAGCCTGACCAGGACGGCGACGCCCGCCACGTACGCCAGCGCGGACGGAGCGGGGGCGAAGGCCACGGTGCCGCCGCGCAGCGCCCTCGCGGCGGCGTCGGTGAGGTAGTAGACGGGGATCGCGGCGACCAGGCCCGCGACGGCCGCCAGGAGCTGCCCGCCTCGCTTCACCTGCCACCCCTCCTCGTCCGGTCGTGGAAACCTTAGCCGCCGCAGGGCCTTTCGCGCTGCCTGCCTGCGAAAACAGCCGGCTTCTCATCAACGGCCCGCCCGTCGCGCCCGGCCTCGGCGGGGGTCGTGCGGGGTCGCGGCTCTCCGGCGGCGGATGCGGGGGCGGTGCGCCAGGTGCCCCGCGTGCGCGCACAGGCGCCGGGAGGGGTCCCGGGCCGTGTGCCGCACAATGGGGCTCTCCACGGCTCCGGCCGTCCCGTCCGACCGCCGTTCGCGTGGCCAGAGGAATGTGGCCAGAGGAAAGATCCCCCGATGAACTTGCCGGTGCTGGCCGACTGGCTGACCTTGATCTTCGCGCCGATCGTCATCGTCTGCGCCTTCCTCATCTGGCGGGCGCAGCGGTCCGTCCGGGGCGTCGAGGGCGCGGTTTCCGCTCTGGGCCGGCTGGCTCAGGTCGCCATGGTGGTCTGCGTCGCGCTTTTGGCGATCGTCAGGATCGCATGGGGTTCCTGAGCGGAGTCCCGGCCGGCTCCCAGGGCGGTGACCCGCTCACCGGGCGAGGCGGAGCAGCAGGTCCTTGACCTCGGTGGCCGCGTACCGCTCCCGGGCCTGCGCGGGGTCGGAGCAGAGCAGGACGGGCGCGTCGGCGGGATCGGCCGGCAGCAGCCCGTGCGAGCCGCGTACGGCGCGCGCGCCCGCGTCCAGCCCGACCACGCTCATGAGGTAGCGCAGCCCCAGCTTCTTGCGCAGCAGCGCGAGACCGGCGCGCCGCTTGGCGGCTCCCGGCGCGGCGGGGTCGAAGAACAGCTCGGCCGGGTCGTAGCCGGGCTTGCGGTGGATCTCGACCAGGCGGGCGAAGTCGGGGGCGCGGGCGTCGTCCAGCCAGTAGTAGTACGTGAACCAGGCGTCCGGCTCGGCGAGCAGCACCAGTTCGCCGGAGCGGGGGTGGGCGAGGTCGTGGGCGGCCTTGCCGTCCTCGTCGAGCACGGTGCCGACGCCGGGCAGGGCGGCGCAGAGCTTGGCCACGGCGGGCACGTCGGCGGGGTCGCGGACGTAGACGTGCGCGATCTGGTGGTCGGCGACGGCGAACGCCCTGGACGTCCACGGGTCGAGGTACTCCATGCCGTCCTGGGTGTGGACGCGCAGCAGCCCTTCGGAGCGCAGCATGCGGTTGACGTGCACGGGGCGGCCGACGCCGGTGATGCCGTACTCCGACAGCGCCACCACGGTCCGGTCGCCTGCGACGTCCAGCAGCGGCGCGAGCTCGGCGTCCAGCTCGGCGGCGGCAGCGGCGGCGCGCGGGTCATCGGGGCCGTAGCGCTGCAGGTCGTAGTCGAGGTGCGGCAGGTAGGCGAGGGTGAGGTCCGGGTCGTACGCGGTCATGATGTGCCGGGTGGCGCGGGCGATCCAGCGGGAGGAGGCGATGCCGGCGCCCGGCCCCCAGTAGCTGAACAGCGGGAACGTGCCCAGCCGGGCGGTCAGCTCGTCGTGCAGTTCCGGCGGGTCGGTGTAGCAGTCGGGTTCCTTGCGGCCGTCGGCGTAGTAGATGGGCCTGGGCGTGACGGTCCAGTCGACGTCGGCGCCCATGGCGTACCACCAGCAGACGTTGGCCACCGTGTAGCCGGGGCGTTCGCGCCGCGCGGCCTGCCACAGCTTCTCCCCTTCGACCAGGGCGTTGTGCTGCCGCCAGAGGAACACCTCGCCGAGGTCGCGGAAGTACCAGCCGTTGCCGACGATGCCGTGTCCCGACGGAGGCAGGCCGGTGAGGAACGTGGACTGCACGCTGCACGTGACGGCGGGCAGCACGGTGCCGAGCCCCGCCTGGAAGCCGCGCTCGCCGATCGCGCGCAGCCGGGGCATGTGGGCGAGCAGCCGCGGGGTCAGCCCCACCACGTCGAGGACCAGCAGCTTGGTCATGCCGTCACTCCCGCCTTCCGCAGCTCGGTACGTGCGAACTCCAGCTCGGCCGCGATGCCCGCGGCCAGCTCCGCGGGGGTGCGCGGGCGCAGCGCGGCGGGCAGCACGCTCCAGGTGTAGGTCTCGACGTCGTAGTGGTCGCACAGCGGCTCGGGCCCGCCGGCCAGCTCGGCGACCGCGTCGCGCAGCACGGGGGCGGTGGTGGCCAGCGGCGCGGCGGGGGCGGCGTGCAGCGGCACGTGGTAGTGGACCCGCCAGGTGCCGGGCAGGCGGCGGTCGAGCGCCTCGTCCAGGTCGTCGGCGCGCTCACCGGTCCTCGTACGCGTCTGGTGGAGGAAGCGCGGCTCGGCGTACTCGCGCAGCGCCTCGGGCTCGGCGGTCTCCAGGGCGGCGGAGAGCTGCACCTTCACGATGGGCAGCCCGGCGGCGGCCAGCGCCTTGAGCGCGGCGGCGGGCTGCTCCCAGGCGCAGGCGAGGTGGGCGAGGTCGAGGCAGACGCCGAGCCGTTCGGTGTCGGCGTGCGCCAGGTGGGCGACGGCCTGCTCGGTGGTCTCCACGACGCAGCCGGGCTCCGGCTCGAACGCGACCCTGATCGTCCGCCCGGTCGCCGCCTCGACCTCCGCCAGCCCGGCGGCCAGCTCGTCCAGATGGCGGGCGGCGGCATCGGCCATGGCGGCGTCCCAGGGCTCGCGCCAGCCGAGCGGCAGCGTGGAGATCGAGCCGCGCGCGGCGTCGTCCGGCAGCAGCCCCGCCAGGACGCGGGCGAGATCCAGCGTGTACGTCAGCCGCTCCCGCTCGGTCCAGTCCGGCCGGTAGACGGCGTGCTTGACGACCGGGTCGTGGAAGGCCGCGTACGGGAAGCCGTTGAGCGTCACCACCTCCAGGCCGCGCGCGTCCAGCTCCCTGCGCAGCCGCCCGAGCGCGGACGGGTCGGCGGCCAGCGTCCCGGCGACGGGAGCGGCCAGCCACAGGCCGAGGCCGAGCACGTCGGTGCCGAGGCGGTCGCGGACGGGGGCGGCGTACGCGTCGAGCTGGGCCACGATGCCGTCGAGGTCCTCGGCGGGGTGCACGTTGGTGCAGTAGCCAAGGTGCAGCGGCGTGCCCGACGGATGCAGGAGCCGCATCACTCGCCGCCGCGCTTGATCGAGCTGCCCGCGAACGTCGGCTCGTCCGCGCCGGCGACCGCCGACAGGTCGAGCCGCCCCGACTGGCCGTAGAACTCGACGGGGTTGCGCCAGAACACCTTGTCCACGTCGTCCTCGTCGAACCCGGCCTTCAGCATCGCCTCGGCCGTCTCCAGCGTCAGCAGCGGGTCGGAGACGCCCCAGTCGGCGGCCGAGTTGACCAGCATGCGCTCCAGGCCGTACCGGCGCAGGATCTCCACCATGCGCGGCGGTGACATCTTCGTCTCCGGATAGATCGAGAACGCCGCCCAGCAGCCCGAGCCGTGCACCAGCTCGATCGTCACCTCGTTGAGGTGGTCGATCACGACCCGCTCGGGCGCGATGCCGGATGCCGCGACCACCTCCAGCGTGCGCCTGGTGCCGCGGGCCTTGTCGCGGTGCGGGGTGTGGACGAGCGCGGGCAGCGCGTGCTCGACGGCCAGGGCGAGCTGGCGTTCGAACGCGTCGTCCTCCTCCGGCGTCATCGAGTCGTAGCCGATCTCGCCGACCGCGACCACCCGGTCCTTGTCGAGGTAGCGGGGCAGCAGGTCCAGGACGGGACGGCAGCGCGGGTCGTTGGCCTCCTTGGGGTTGAGCGCGATCGTGGCGTGGTGCACGACACCGAACTGCGCCGCCCGGTACGGCTCCCAGCCCAGCAGCGAGTCGAAGTAGTCGGTGAACGAGCCGGGGTTGGTGCGCGGCTGGCCGAGCCAGAACGCCGGCTCGACCACGGCGCGCACGCCCGCGGCGGACATCCTGGCGTAGTCGTCGGTGGTGCGCGAGGTCATGTGGATGTGGGGGTCGAAGATGCGCATCAGGTCTCCTCGCTGGTGAGGCGGCTCAGGAGGGCGGCGGCGTCGGCGGGCATGGGACGTCCGGCCGCGGCGCGCTCCTCGGCGAACGCGGCCAGCATCTCCGCCAGCTCGGCGTCCGCCCGTTCGCCGAGGCCGTGCACCGCGTCCAGCGGCACGCCCATGAACACGCACTTCAGCACCGCCTGCCGCCAGGCCGGCGGGTCCAGGTGGCGGGCGTAGGGGCCGAGCGCGGCGGCCAGCAGGCGGGCGTCGTTCGTCCGGATGGCGTCGAGCAGCAGCGGCACCGCCTGCGCGCCTATGGGCAGCAGCGGCAGCGCCTTCAGCACGGCGCGCTTCTCGTCGGCGTCGCCGTACTGGTAGAAGGCCGTGACGTCCCCGGCCACCCGGTCGGGCGGCAGCGCGGCCAGCAGCAGCGCCCTGGCCGCCTCGTCGGCCGTCCAGCCGGGGGCGTCGGGCAGCTCCGCCCGCCCGGCCTTGCGTCCCGCCGACGAGAACGGCCGCACGGCCGACTCCGGGCGTTCCGCGGCCTTCGCCAGCGCCTCCTCCAGCCAGGGCCATCCGGGGGTGCCGGTCAGCGCCTTGCGCAGTGCGTCGATGGTGGTCACGCGCCGCCTCCCTCCGTCGTGGGCACGCGCCCCTCGCCTGCTCCGGTACGTACGAGGCGGCGCGATGCTTCCTCGGCGCGGCGCAGGAAGGCGAGTGAGCGGGCCGCCACGTCCGGGGCGGCGTGCGAGTGCCTGGGCAGCTCGACGGCGACCAGGCCCCGGTAGCCGGAGTCGGACAGCGCCCGCAGCACCGGCGGGAAGTCGATCTCGCCCTCCCCGAACTCCAGGTGCTCGTGCGTCCCGCGCCGCATGTCGTCGATCTGGACGTTCACCACGTGCCCCGCCACGGCCGTCACGCAGTCGGGCACCGGGTCGGGCTCGTTGCAGCGGCAGTGCCCGATGTCGAGCGTCAGGCCGAACCCCTCCGGCTCGCCCAGGGCCTTCCGCAGCCTGCGCCAGCCCGCGATCGTGTCGACCAGCATGCCGGGCTCGGGCTCGAACCCCAGCGGCATCCCGCCGGCGTGCTCCAGCACCTGCGCGCATCCGGCCACCAGCCGTTCCCAGGCCGCTGCGGGCGGTACGCGGGCCGGGCGCACCCCCGACCAGAACGACACCGCCTCCGCCCCCAGGTCGGCTCCCACGGCGACGGCGCGGCGCAGGAAGCCGACCCGCTCGGCGCGGTCGTCGTCGAGCAGGGTGGGCGCGTGCTTGCGGCGCGGGTCGAGCAGGTAGCGGGCGCCGGTCTCGATCACCACGGCCAGGCCCAGCGTGCGGAGCCGGTCGGCGACCTCGGCCACCCTGCGGGCGAGGCCGGGGGCGAACGGGTCGAGGTGGTGGTGGTCGAGGGTGAGCGCGACGCCGCTGTAGCCGAGGCCGGCGATGATGTCCAGCGCGTCGGTCAGGCGGTGATTGGCGAAGCCGTTGGTGCCGTAACCGAACCTGATCATGTGGGCGACACCTTCCTGGCCAGGCGGCGGGCGAGCGGCACCGCCGCGGCGAGCGTGACTCCGGCGAGCGGCCTGCCCGCCCTGGCGGCCAGCGCGCCCTGGAGCGCGGGCAGGCTGACGATCCCGGCCGTCACGGCGTCCCTGACCCTGCTCGCGGAGGGGTCCGAGACGGCTCGCGCTTGGGGGCGGCCGAACTGCGCGGCGTACCAGAGCGCCAGCGCCCCCTGCGCGGGCGCCGCCGGTCCGCCGGCCGTTCGGACCTGTCCGGAGGGAACGGCGGCGGTCGTGGCCAGCGCCAGGGTGGCGGCCAGCGTGGCGGCGGGGCGGGCCGAGGTGGTCCCGGCCGTCTCGCCCCGCGACAGATCGGTCAGCAGGTACGTGTGCGCCGCCACGGTCAGCGCCGCGGGAACCGCCGCACCCGACGAACGGCCCGGTCCGGCTGGTGCGGGGCGCGGGGCGGCGGGCGAGGGTGCCGACGTGGTGCCCAGCAGCACGTTCAGGCCGCGGCAGAGCGCCATCACCAGCGGTCCGGCCCGGGTGTTCTTGGCCACCAGATCGTACGCCCACACCGCCCCCGCCAGCGGCGCGGCGACCGCGAGTGCGCGCCGCCCGCCGGTGAGCCCCGCGACGGCGAGGCCCGCGGCCGTGAGCCCGGCCGCCACCGCCAGCGCCTCCCCCGGCCGCACCCGCCCGGACGGGATCGGCCGCTCCGGCCGCTCGGCCGCATCGAGGTGCCGGTCGGCCCAGTCGTTGGCCGCCATCCCCGCCCAGTACAGGCAGACCGACGAGCAGACCAGCCCGGCCGTCCCGGGCCCCAGCGCCTTCCCCGCAGCGGCTCCGGCGATCACGTCGCCGGGCACCGACAGCGCGGCCGGGGCCCGCACGAGGTCGATCAGGTCCCGAAGTCTCACATCCGCGCTCCTTTCGCCGGCGACCCTGCGCTCGACCGGCTCACCCGCCGAGGTCCCCATGCGGGGTGGAGGTGCCCCGGGCCGCCGCGCACGAGCCGCGGGCGGGTGACCGCGCCCCGATGCGTGGGCGGGACGGACGGCGCGTGGGCGGGCAGGAGGACGGGTTTCGAGAGGACGGACGGACAGGAGGTCACCGAGCGGGCTCCAGGGTGTCGATGAAGGCGCACAGGGCCTGCCACTGCTCGGCGAGCCCGTGCGGGACCTCTCCCAGGGGGTCTTTGAAGAAGAAGGCCAGCTCGGGCAGCGGCCCCACGCGGCCGAGCCGGTGCGCGGCGGCGGTGAGGCGGGCCAGGTCGAGGATGAGCGGCGCGGCGAGCGCGGAGTCGCAGCCGTGCCAGGTGAACTCCATCCGCATCGCGGTCCCGAGGAAGCCTTCGAACGTGACGAGGTCCCACGCGGTCTTGAAGTCGCCCAGGTCCTCCAGGTAGTCGATGCGGGTCTCCCCCTGGGGCGCGTAGCCGAGGGTCTCGGCGAGGACGCGCTGCTTGCTCGCGGCCTTGGCGGCGTTGGCGCCGGGGCGGGCGAGGTTGGCGCCGTCGCCGCCGCCGAGCAGGTTGACGCCCGACCAGGTGCGGACCTTCAGGTTGCGCTGGGCGAACATCGGGGCCAGCACGGACTTCACCAGCGTCTCGCCGGTCTTGCCGTCGTGCCCGCCGTAGGGCAGGGAACGCTCGCGGGCGAGCGCGTCGAGCGCGGGCAGGCGGGCGCCGGTGGAGGGGGTGAAGTCGACGTACGGGCAGCCGGCGTGGAAGGCGGCGTAGGCGGCGAGCGCGCTGGGCGGCAGGACGTTGCCGGGACGGTCGAGCGTGGCGCGCAGCGCGGGCAGCTCGGCGTGGGCGGGATGCGGCGGCGGGGCGGGCTCGGTGGTGGAGACGTTGATGACGACGACGCGTTCGAGGTCGTGGCGGCGGCGGAAGGCGTCGAGGTCGGCGCTGATGGCGGCGGCGGTCTCGGCCTGGCGGGCGGCGGAAGGTAACGGGCGTAAGCGCTGGTCGATGGCCGTCAGCTCCGCCTGCACGGCCGACGCGACGGCCGCCGGCACGACCCCGGCCGCGGCCAGCTCGGCGGCTTTCTTGTCGAGCGGCACCGAGGTGACGTCGTGTCCGCCGAACACCAGGTCGCCGATCCCCGGCCGGACGCGGTCGCGCAGCGCGGGCGACTCGAGGACGCATCCGGTGGGGCCGGTCAGGCCCGACCTGACGGCCAGGGCACCGATCATGCTGGTGACGGCGACCGAACCACGGGCTCCGATCAGCCATGCTCCCGTTCTCATGCGCTCTCCTCCGGCGGGCGGTCGGCTGGGCGTGGAGATGATCGGGCTTTCGTGTTGAGAATGCGCTCGAATGCGCCGTCGATCAAGCAGGAACCGACGCCTGTTCACATTCACCCGCCGATACTCTCCCTAATATGGCGAGTTGCACTATGAGGGGTCGGCTGGGTTAAAGTGCGAAGCGCACGAGAAGCGGAGGGGAACGATGGCGCGACGTCCCGACCTGGTCGGCCTGACCGTGCTCGCCATGCTGTCGGTACGCCCGGCCCACCCCTACGAGCTGCACCGCTTCATCGTCGACACGCACAAGGACTACGTGACCGGCCTGCCCAGAAGTCTCTACCACGCGGTCGAGAAGCTGGCCGGCCAGGAGCTGATCGTCCCCGTCGAGACGAGCAGGCAGGGCCGCCGTCCCGAACGCACCATCTACGAGATCACCGACGAGGGCCGCCGCGAGCTGGCCACCCGGCTGCGCGCCCTCCTGGAGAGCCCGCAGGGCGAGCGCCGCACGTTCACCGCCGCCGTCTCCCTCATGGGGGTGCTGCCGGTGCCCGACGCGCTGCAGTCGCTGCGCACCAGGGCGGCCTCCCTGGAGGGCGAGCTGGCCGGGCTCAACGCCCACCTCGAGGCGCTGCGCACCTCCGGGCTGCCGGAGGTGCTGACGGTGGAGCTCGACTACGAGCGCACGCTCAGCGAGGCCGAGCTCGGCTGGATCAGGGGGCTCATCGCCCGCCTGGAGTCGGGCGAGCTCACCTGGTCGGGCACCGTCAACCAGGGCCTGCTCGCCGAGGTGCTCGACGAGCAGGAGAGCGAGTCATGAAACGCGGCCACCGGGGCGCGCCGGCGCTCGCCGAGGCGGCCGCGATCCTGGAGGCGCCGGTCGCCGCGGTCTGGGACGCGCTGGCCGGCGAGCTGCTGCCCGACGGGCGGCGCTCCGGCCGGTTCACCGTCGAGGACGCCCCAGGACACACCTCCACCGTCGAGATCTCCGGGCGCACGATCGCGTTCCAGGGCGGCTGGTGGTACCGGGGCGAGTGGAGCGTCGAGCCGCACCCGCAGGGCGCGCTGCTCGTCCACCGCGTCTTCAACGTGGCGCGGACGGCGCGCTGGGCGGTGCCGCTGGCCAACCGCATGTTCGTCGGGTTCGCGGCGGAGACGCGCCGGGCGTTCGAGGCCAGGCTGGCGGCCGTCGCCGGAAGGCTGGGGTGTGCCACCCGGCCGGTCGAGGCCGCCCCCTAGCCGAGCGCGTGGTCGAGGTTGAAGGCCGCGCTGATGAGCGCGAGATGCGTGATGGCCTGCGGGAAGTTGCCGAGCTGCTCGCCGTTGTGCCCGATCTCCTCGGCGAAGAGCCCGAGGTGGTTGGCGTAGGTGAGCATCTTCTCGAACGCCAGCCTCGCCTCGTCCAGGCGGCCCGCACGGGCCAGCGCCTCGACGTACCAGAAGGAGCAGATCGAGAAGGTGCCCTCGGGCCCCTCCAGCCCGTCCGGGCTGACCTCGGGGTCGTAGCGGTAGACCAGCGAGTCGGAGACCAGCCCCGCGCCGAGCGCGTCGAGCGTGGACAGCCACTTGGGATCGGTCGGCGAGACGAACTTGGCCAGCGGCATCATCAGGATCGAGGCGTCCAGCACGTCCTCGTCGAAGTGCTGCACGAACGCGCCGAGATCAGGCCGCCAGCCGTGCCGCATGATGTCGCGGTAGATGTTGTCGCGGGCGTGCCGCCAGCGGGGCATGTCGGCGGGCAGGCCGCGCTGGGTGGCCATGCGCATCGCGCGCTCGATCGCCACCCAGCACATCAGCCGCGAGTAGACGAAGTTCTTGCGCCCGCCGCGGGTCTCCCAGATGCCCTCGTCCGGCTGGTTCCAGTTGTCGCAGACCCAGTCGACCAGCGTGCACACCTCCTCCCAGCGGTCGCTGGAGATCGGCGCGCCCCACTTGTTGTAGAGGTAGACGGAGTCGATGAGCGCCCCGTAGATGTCGAGCTGGAGCTGGTCGGCGGCGGCGTTGCCGATGCGCACGGGGGCCGAGCCGCGGTGGCCCTCCAGGTGGTGCAGCTCCTGCTCGGGCAGGTCGCAGCGGCCGTCGATGCCGTACATGATCTGCAAGGGGCCGTCGCGGCCGCCGCGGCCGAGCGAGACGTGGTCGGACAGGAAGCTCATGAACGCGTCGGCCTCCTCGGTGAAGCCGAGCCTGAGCAGCGCGTAGACGCAGAACGCGGCGTCGCGGATCCAGACGTAGCGGTAGTCCCAGTTGCGGCCGCCGCCGATGCGCTCCGGCAGGCTGGTGGTGGGCGCGGCGACGATGCCGCCGGTCGGCGCGTACGTGAGCAGCTTGAGCGTCAGCGCCGAGCGGTGCACGACCTCGCGCCAGCGGCCCCGGTAGCGGGAGGCCGACAGCCAGCGCCGCCAGAAGCGCACGGTGGCGGTGAACTCCGCCTCCGCCTCCTCGGTCGGGCAGCCGCGCGGCGCGATGCCGGGCGCCATGTTGTCGAGGGCGAATACGGCGTGCTCGCCCTCGTTCAGCTCGAAGGTCGTCCAGGCGTCGCGCTCGTCGGTCTGCAGCGGCACGCTGGAGGTCAGCGCGAGCGCCAGCGCCGGCGAGGCGAAGGTGACGGTGCCCGCCTCGCGGGTGACGACGTGGGGCTGCCTGGCGTAGTCGAAGCGGGGCGCCACGCGGGCGTGGAACGGGATGCGGCCGCGTACGCAGGAGACACGGCGGATCAGCCGGTGCCGGTCGGCCTCGCTGGGGTCGGTGGCGATGGGCATGAAGTCCTGGATCTCGCCCACCCCGTCGTCGGCGAAGAACCGGGTGATCAGCACGTTGGTGTCGGGGAAGTAGAACTGCTTGGTCGTCGCGGGCACGTCGGCGTGCAGCTCGAAGGAGCCGCCCTTGCCGGCGTCGAGCAGGGCGGCGAAGACGCTGGGGGCGTCGAATCGCGGGCAGCAGTACCAGTCGATCGTGCCGTCGGTGCCGACGAGCGCGACCGTGCACAGGTCGCCGATCAGCCCGTGCTCGCCGATCGGCAGGTATCGGGAGTCACCACCGGGTGCCTGCATGTCACCAACGTACGCCGACGCCCGTTTTGTCGGGTTCTGTGCCGTGTCAGAGCCGCGTCAAAGGCCCCGAGATCTTCGTCAGCGCGCCGGCGGGGTTTGGCGATCTTCTGCTCGGTCAGGTGCCGGACGCCCGCCGATCCTCCCGGCCCTCGGCGGGCACGAAGGACGATGGCATCCGAGTTCGAACTGCGCTGTCCCATCACGGCCGACCTCGGCCTGATCAGGGACCTGGTCCGCCTGCACGGCCGCTGCTGCGGCCTTCCCGAGCGGCGCCTTGACGACCTCGTGCTGGCGACCAATGAGGCCGTCACCAACGTGCTCGACCACGGCGGCGCCTCCGGCGTGCTGACCGCGCGCGGCCTCGCCGACGGGGTCATGGTGCAGGTGCTGGACGTCGCCGGGCTGCTCACCGGCGGCCACCTCGCCGCCGCCGCGCTCGACCGGACCGCCTCGCACGGCTACGGACTGTGGGTGATCCGGCATCTGTGCGACGCGGTGACGGTGGAGCAGACCGGCGCGGGCTCACTGCTCAGCATGTGGGTCTGCCACGCCCCGGAGCGTCCGGCCGGCGACGGCTCCCGGCGGCAGCGCATAGGGGGCTGATCTTCGCGGGGTCCCGGGTTACGTTCGGAGCATGCGTCAAACAGGCACGGGCCCCGGCCCCATCACCCCTGACGGATCCCCTGTCGAGTTCTACACCCTCGTCGGCGCCGGCTCGGAACCCGACCATGTCGCCGAGGTGACCCCGCACGGCGGCACGGTCCTGGAGCTGGGCTGCGGCGTCGGGCGGGTGACACATCCGCTCATCGAGCGCGGCTTCACGGTGGTCGCCGTGGACGAGTCGCCGGACATGCTGGCGTACGTGCGGGGCGCGCGTACCGTCCTGTCCCGCATCCAGGACCTGCACCTGGACGAGCGCTTCGACACCGTCATGTTGGCCTCGCAGCTCGTCAACACCCCCGACGACGCCGAGCGGCGCGAGCTGCTCGACGCCTGCGTCCGGCACGTCAAGCCGGGCGGGTCGGTGCTCATCCAATGGATGCCGGCCACGTCGCAGGACCGCTGGCAGGTGGGCAGGAGCCGCTCGGAGGGCGACATCACGATCAAGATGGCGTCGTACGAGCCGGTCCGGCCCGGCGTGGCGGCGGTGACGATGGAGTACGGCTACGTCAAGGACGGCACCAGGAAGGTCTGGACGCAGTCCTTCGAGTCGCTGCGGCTGACCGACGACGAGCTCGCCGCGCAGCTCGCGGCGGCCGGGCTGCGCCTGGACCGGTTCCTCACCGAGGACCACACGTGGGCGGTCGCCAGGCCGGCCTGACCCGGGCGGGCGCCTTTACAGTGTAGATCTCAGCATGGCGCCGATCTTCCCCGATTTACTGGAAAATGCTGGGACTGTTGGTAAAGTCGCGCCATGAGTGACCGGCTGGACGATCTCGAACGGCGGATCGACGAGCTGCGTGCGGCCGTGCGCAAGGCGATGCGCGCCAGGGACGGCGCCACCGCGCGCGTGCTGCGGGCCGAGCTGCGCAGCGCCGAGCGCGCCTGGGACGCCCTGGTGTGCGGCACCGAGCCGGTCAAGGAGGAGCCGCCGCGCCTGGTCACCGTGCGCGAGCAGGTGCACCAGGGGCTGCGGCTGCTCGGCGCGCCCGCCCAGCCCCGGCTGATCGTGGCCGTCAGCGACGCGTTCTTCGGCGGCACCATCCGCAGCGGCCAGCTCACCAGCCTGCGCAGGGACGAGGAGCGCTCGTTCCGGTCCTCGCCGTACGGCCGGCCGTACTACCTGTGCGCGGCGCTCACCGACCGCCTCTCCCCCGCCCGCGGCCTGCTCACGCTGAGCACCTGGCCGCTGGAGCGGCGCGTGGTCGGCCCGCTCAGCCCCCGCGTCGACTTCCTGACCTGCGCCATCGCGGTGGCCCGCGAGCACGCGGCGCGGGAGCGGGAGGGGCGTGAGCCGCTGGATGAGCGGGCGAGCCGCTTATTGCTGCGCATGGCCAGGAACATCCCCGGCGCCACGGACGGCACGCTGGGCCCGCCCGACCCCGAGCGGGTGACCCGCGCGGCCCAGGCCGAGCTGCGCGTCCACGTCGATCGCGACACGCGGGACCGCGCTGAGCTGGCCGAACGCGCCGCCGCGCAGCTCGGTGACGCCGCCCGGCTGTTCGGCGCCGCTACGCTGAGCACGATCAAGAAGGAGAACGCCAAGTGAGCGGCTTGAAGCGCGAGGGCGACCACGTGCACCGCCTGGAGGCGCTGCGGGGCACCACGCCGCCGCGGCCGCACGACGCCCGCGCCATCGCGGCCCTGGCCGCCAACCCCGGCTGTGCCCGCCGGGCCCTGCTCGACGGCGCCGGCATCGACAAGGACGCCGCCGCCCGCCACCTCGGCTTCCCCGCCCCGTTCGGGCAGTCGCCGTTCGCGATCACGCGCGGCAACATGTTCGAGGCGCAGGTGAAGGCCGACGGGTGCGCGGAGCTGCTGCGGATGCTGCGCGAGCTGCTCGGGCTGCCCATCGCGGAGGTCGCCTACCACGACGTGGAGAACGTCGGCGCCCACCTGCGCCACGCCCACACCAGGGCGCTGATCGACCGGGCGGCCCGCGACGAGCACGACGCGGGCACGCTGTACGACCATCCGCTGCTCACGCTGGAGATCGCCGGGCACACCGCCTACCTGGAGCCCGACGTGGTGGCCTTCCAGCTCGGCGGGCGCTTCCACATCGTGGAGATCAAGTCGTTCGCGGTGATCGACGGTCAGGCCGACCCGTCGGCGGTCGCGGCGGCCGCCCGGCAGGCCGCGGTCTACGTGCTGGCGCTGCGCACGCTGCTGGAGGAGCTGGGCCACGACCCGCTCAAGGTCTCCCACGACGTGGTGCTGGTCTGCCCGGAGAACTTCGCCAACCGTCCGGTCGCGTCGCTGGTCGACGTACGCAAGCAGCTCGCGGTGCTGCGCCGCCAGCTCACCAGGATGACCACGCTCGACCGGCTGCTCGCCGACCTGCCCGACGACCTCAGCTTCGACCTGCGTCCCGACGAGGACGGCCGGCCCACCAGGCCGGTGGCCGAGCTGGCCGACGCGCTGCGCAGGACGACCGCCCGCTACGCGCCCGACTGCCTGTCCACCTGCGACCTGTGCTTCTTCTGCCGCGACGAGGCCCGCCAGGAGGGCGCGTCCGACCTGCTCGGCCGCCAGGTGCGCGACGAGCTGGGCGGGGTCGCCTCGGTCTCCGAGGCGCTCGGCCTGGCCGACGGCACGCTCGACCCGGCCGAGGGGCAGGAGGAGATCGCCCGCCTGCTCCGCAACGCCGAACGCCTGCGAAGAGAGTGCCTCGCATGAACCCGCGACCGATCCCGCCGCCGGCCCCGCCGCTGCGCCCGGCGCCCCAGGGGGAGGGCCAGGCATGAGCCTGCTGACCTCGCTCGCCCGGCTGCGCGCCCTCGACGAGGGCATCGCCCAGCCCGTCGCGACCGTCAGGCACTGCCACCTGTCCGAGCGGCCCATGGTGTTCATCCCGCTGAAGCTGTCGGGCGAGGCCGCCGCGCCGCTTGCCGCGATGCTCGGCACCGACCGCGACCGGCCGCACCTGCTCGTGGTGACCCAGCCGCGCAACCGCGACCTGCGCTTCGCGTGGGCGGCGCAGGTGGCCGACGTGCTGCTGCCGTACATCGAAGGCTTCCTGCACGACACCGAGACGGTCGAGCGCAGGAACGCCGACCCCTACGAGCGTGCGCTGGACGCCCCGCAGCTCATCGTGCCGAATCTGGGCGGCGTGGCGTTCACCCGGCTGCTCGGCCGCTCGACCCGGTTCCGCCGCCCCGACGGGCCCTACCCGGTGCCGGAGTCGGTGCCGCTGCTCGGGCGGTGGCTGACCTATCTCGGGGAGCGGGCCGCGTACCCGGGGTCGTCGCTGATGCTGGCCGCGACGCAGGAGCTGGGCCGCCACTGGGCCAGCGGGCAGAGCGCGCTGGAGGACGCCAACCTGGCCTCGCTCATCGGCTGGATCACCACCGGGCCCAGCGACGAGGCCGAGGACCCGCTGATCTGGCCGCCCGCGGGGCCCGCCACCGATCCGGGGTTCGACGCCGAGGTGCTCGCCCCGGCGATGGAGAGCGGGTCGCCCGAGCGCATCACCGAGGCGCTGCGCACCCAGCTCGAACCCACCTGGCGGCTGATGTGGCAGGCGATCGACCTGCTGGCCGGGCTGCCCGAGGGCGCGAGCGTGGCACAGCGGTGGGAGCAGGACCGCGGCTCGTTCAGCGGCATGGCGGAGAGCATCGCCGAGGGCGCGCCGCCGCAGCCCCGCCGCGACGGCGCGGTGGCCGCCGCGGCCCGGCTGGCCCGCATGGAGCGCGCGCAGGCCGCCTACGAGGTGCAGCGCGCCTACGACGACCCGCTGGTCATGGCCGAGTACCGCCTGACCGGTGAGGCGTTCGCCGGCGAGGTCGTCGAGACGGTGCCGGACAACACCGAGGGCGAGGGCCGTTCGCGCAAGCTCCGGCCGCTCGTGGTGATCAAGACGGACGATCCGGTCCGCCTGGCGCCCGGCACCTCGCTCGGCACCCCGCAGCGCCGCGGCCAGGGCGCCGAGCTGGTGGAGGCGGCCGAGGGCCTGGTCACCCTGAAGATCACCAAGGGCATGGGCCGGGGCAAGACGCCCGCGCCCGGAGCGGTGCCCGAGGTCGGCGAGCGGGTCTGCTACACCTCGCTCACCGACGACTTCCAGGGCTCGCCCGCCCTGCCCGAGGCCGAGGCCACGCCGTGGACGCACGGCGGCCCGCCGCAGGAGTACGTGCCCGACGACGAGGACGCTCTGGAGGACTGGTCGTGACCGACAGCCCCGAGCAGGTCATCAGGAACGTCCTGGCCGACCTGCCCAGGCACCGCGGCGTGGTGGTCGACTCGCCGCCCGGCGCGGGCAAGTCGACCCTCGTCGTACGCGCCGCCGCGCACATCGCCGCGACCGGCGAGCCACTGATGATCGTCGCCCAGACCAACGAGCAGGTCGACGACCTGGTGGCCAGGATCTGCGACAAGCATCCGCACCTGACCGTGGGGCGGCTGTCGGCGAGCGGGTACGTGCCGCCGCTGCGCATGCTGGAGCTGCCCGGCGTCCGCGTCGGCACCCGCATCCAGGACCTCGGCGACCCCGACATCGTCATCGCCACCGCCGACAAGTGGGCGTGGATCGGCGACCGGGTGTGGCCGTGGGCGATCGTGGACGAGGCGTACCAGATGCGCTCGGACAAGCTGCTGCGCATCGCGGGGCTGTTCGAGCGGGCGCTGTTCGTGGGCGATCCCGGGCAGCTCGACCCGTTCTCGATCGTGGACGGCGACCGCTGGTCCGGCCTGTCGTGGGACCCGCTGCAGAGCGCGGTCGCGGTGCTGCTGCGGCACAATCCCGACCTGCCCGTGCACCGGCTGCCGGTGTCGTGGCGGCTGCCCGCGTCGGCGGCGCCGGTGGTGTCGCAGGCGTTCTATCCGTTCACCGGGTTCCGCTCGGGCACCTCGGAGGGCGAGCGGTGGCTCGAGCTGTCCACCGGCGGCATGGGCACCGTGCACGACCGGGCGCTCGAGGAGGCCGCCAGGTCCGGGTGGGCGCTGCTGGAGCTGCCCAACCGCCACACCGTGCGCACCGACGGCGAGGCCGTGCAGGCGGTGGCGATGCTGGCCGAGCGGCTGCTGCAGCGCGGCGCGGTGGCGGGCTCGGAGCAGGGCGAACGGCCCGTGACGGCCGACAGGATCGCGGTCGGCGCGGCGCACCGGGACCAGGTGGCCGCCATCCGCGCCGCGGGCCTGCCGCCCGAGATCACCGTCGACACCGCCAACCGGCTACAGGGCCGCGAGTACGACGTCACGATCGTGCTGCACCCGCTGTCGGGCCGCCGCGACGCCACGGCGTTCCACCTGGAGTCGGGGCGGCTGTGCGTGCTGACGTCCCGGCACCGGCACGCCTGCGTGGTGGTCGCCAGGGCGGGCATCGCCGAGCTGCTGGACGCGCACCCGTCGGCCGAGCCGGTGCAGCTCGGGGTGCCGGTGAAGTTCCCCGACGGCTGGGAGGCCAACCAGGCGGTGCTCGAGCACCTGGCCGAGCACCGCGTGTGAGGCCGGGACGTCCATCGCAGGCGGCATGGTGGCGGCGCCGGGTCGGAGAGGCCGGTCATAGGCGGCGGCGCCAGACGTCGACGATGAGGACCGGGCGCATGCCCGCCGACTCGTACAGGTCCAGGGCCGGCGTGGTGTTGTTGGAGTCGACGTGCAGGAGCGTCCCCTTGCGCCCGCGGGCGGCGTCGGCGGCGAACGCGTGCCGCAGCAGGAACCGGCCGAGCCCCCGGCCCCGGTATTCGGGCAGCACGGCCAGCGTGGCGACGTAGCCGCACTGCTCGTCGGCCACGAACTGGTCGTTGCCGACGACCACCGCCGCCGGGTCGCCGTTCACCCTGGCCAGCGTCAGCTGCGCCCAGTCGGTCGCGGACATGGCCTGGCGGCGCTGGTACCACTCCTCGTACGGGACCGCGACGAAGCCGAAGTGCTCCGCGAACGCCACCTGGTGCACCTGGTGGGCCTGGCGCCGCACCTCCTCGCTCTCCCCCGTGTGCAGGGTGACGCCGCCGGGCACCTCCGGGGCCTCGACCGGGCCGTCGTGGTCGATGCGCATGCGGTGGAAGCAGGTGCCGGGCTCGAAGCCGAACCTGCCGAGCGTCTCCTGCTTCTCGCGGTCGGCGCGGTAGACGCCGGAGTGCAGGGTGACGCTCTCGTGCCCGCACGCGGCCCCGAGCTCGGCGGCGCGGTCGAGCACCAGCCGCCACAGCTCGTCCGCCAGGTCCTGGACGCCGGGGCGGACGATGACGTCCACGTCCACCAGGTCGCTGTCGCCGTTGCGGTAGACCCAGGCGTGCCCGTCGAGCCGTCCGTCGGGGGCGTAGGCGTTCCAGCCGTCCCTGGCGGGGTGGAAGCCGGGCTCGTTCAGGTCGTCCACGATGTCGGCGAGCGTGGTGTCCGGCTCGCCGATGACCTCTGTGTTGCGCGCCGAGACAAGCTCGAAGATGGCGGGGGCGTCGTCCGCCGTGGGCCGCCTGATGGTGTACATGCTCCGGATTGTCCCCAAACCCCGGCGAAACCGCCTCTCCTTTTCCGTACCGGCGGCGGGGGCGGGGGGCATGCGCCGTAGAATGAAGGCGCATACTTACCGGCCGACAAGTCGAAAAGGTGTGAAGTGCGCGAAGACACCCGAACCCGCATCCAGGAAGTCGCCCTCCGGCGCTTCACGGAGCAGGGATACGAAGCGACCTCGCTGCGGGAGATCGCCGAGGAGCTCGGGGTGACGAAGGCCGCACTTTACTACCATTTCAAGACCAAGGACGACATCGTGGCCAGCTTGGTCGAGAAGCGGCTGATCGAGCTGGAGAAACTGCTGGAGTGGGTGCGCAGCCGGCCGAAGACGCCGGAGACGCGCCGCGAGCTCGTCGAACGTTACGCCGCCGACCTCCGCGACTCCCGCCACCACGGCATCGCCCGGTTCCTGGAGCGCAACCAGACCGCGCTGCGCGACCACCCCACGCTCATCAAGATCCGCGAACGGATGATGGAGCTGATCTCCGAGCTCAGCGAGTCCGGCGCCACGCCCACCGAGCGCGTCAGCTATTCGCTGGCGCTCTTCGCCCTGCACGCGGGCAAGTGGCTGCTGAAAGAGGACGAGCTGCCGGAGGAGGAGATCCAGAAGGCGACGGTCGAGGTGGCGCTCCGGCTCCTGGACGCCTGACCGCGATTTCCGGCGCGATGCCCCCTATACGGACGAATGGGGCGGCATTTTCGGGGCAGTGACCCGTCACGCATCCAAAGGGGAGGAGACGTGGTGGAGGCTACGATAGCGCTCCGACTGCCCAGGGATGCGGCTAGCGTGCCGCTGATCAGGCAGCTGCTCGACGGCACGCTGCGGTCGCTCGGCGTCGAGCCGCAGGTGCGCGACGACATCGAGCTCATGCTCACCGAGGCGTGCTCCAACGTCATCAAGCACGCGGGGCCCAGCGACGATTACACGGTCAGCGCGTCCGTCCACGACCACCTGTGCGTCATCAAGGTCATCGACACCGGCGGCGGCTTCGACCCGCGCAGCCTGCTCGAACCCGAGCCGGGCGCCGAGCAGGGGCGCGGGATGCAGATCATGCGCGCGCTCGCCGACGACGTCCGCTTCACCAACCGCCGCGAGCACGGCGCGGTCGTCTGCCTGGAAAAGCGCCTGCGCTACGCCCCCGGCGCCGCCGGCCGCCACCTCATGGCCACCTGACCCCTCCCCCTGGCGGCCCCCTCCCCCTGGCCGACCGCTCACCGCCCTTGGGGTATCCGCTCCCCCACGCTGCTGCTCTCGGGACGCCCGCTCACTGCGCTCTCCGGTGCTTGCTCGCCCGCCGGACGGTCGTCACGACGGTCCTGCGCGCCCGGTTCTTGATCGTCGGCGTGGCGTCCGGCACGTTCCAGCCGGTCGTCGCTCCGGCCCGCCACGCGGTGCGCGTGGTCACCGGCCCGGCTGTTCGCGCGGCCCAGGCTGTCGCCGGCCCGGCCGTTCGCCTGCTTCAGCTCCAGCCCGCCCGTCTCCCCGCTGCGGGGCTCCGGTCTCACGCCTGGGCCTGCTCGCCCGACGTGCGGCTCCCGTCCCACGCCCGAGCCCGCCTGCCCGGCACGAGACTCCCGTCCCATGTCCGAACCCGCCTGCCCGGCGCGAGACTCCCGTCCCACGCCCGAGCCCGCCTGCCCGGCGCGAGACTCCCGTCCGACGCCCGCTTGCCCCGCGGCGGGCCGCGCGTGCGGTTTCCGCTCCGCGAGGTCCGGGCTCGCGGCCGGGCGGGACGCCGGGCCGGCTTCCGCCGCCGAGCCGGCCCTGGCCGCTGCCGGGCGGGGTGATGTCGTGCGGGGGTTCTGGGTGGAGCGCTGGCCGGTGGGGAGGCGGAGGAGCCGGAGGAGGCGGGTCATGGCTTTTCGCCAGCGGATCATCGTGGCGGCCAGGCCGAGGAAGGTGAGCATCGAGGCCACCGCGATGAGCAGTACCGCCGAGACGATGAGGACCAGGACGACCATCAGGGTCCCGATCAAGCCGAGCACGGTCATCATTCGCCGGACAATGCCCGCCCACCAGCGGTTTATTCCAGGGATTTGGGATAGATCAAGGTTACTTCGCCCCGGCGTCGAGCTGGTCGAGCCGTCCGGGCATGAGGTCGAGCCGCCGCAGGATGACGCCTTCGCGCAGCGCCCACGGGCACACGTCGAGCCGTTCCACCTCGAAAATGTCCATCGCCGCGTCCGCCACCAGCGCCCCGGCGGCGAGCTGCGCGGCCCTCCCCGGCGACACCCCCGGCAGCCGGGCGCGCGCGGCCGACTCCATGGTGGTGAGCTTGGCCGCCCAGTCGGCCATGTCCTGGCGGGACAGGGAGCGGGCGGCGTACGGGCCCTCGCTGGAGGGCGCCGCGCCGGCGATCCTGGCGAGCTGCTTGAAGGTCTTGGAGGTGGCGACCGCGCGGTCGGGACGGCCGTACCGCATGACGTCGCCGACCGTGCGGGCGATCTCGGCGCGTACGTGCTTGCGCAGGCCGCGCACCTCCTCGGGGCCGGCGGGTCGGCGGTGAACCAGTCGCGGGTCAGCCGTCCGGCCCCGAGCGGCAGCGACACGGCGACGTCGGGCTCCTCGTCCACGCCCGCGGCGATCTCCAGCGAGCCGCCCCCGATGTCGAAGGCCAGCAGCCGCCCCGACGACCAGCCGAACCACCGCCGCACGGCGAGGAACGTCAGCCGCGCCTCGTCACGCCCGGACAGCACCGCGATGTGCACGCCGCAGCGCCGGTCGATCCGCGCGAGCACCTCCTCGCCGTTGGCGGCCTCGCGTACGGCGGAGGTGGCGAAGGCGAGCAGGTGCTCTACGCCCTTGTCCTCGGCGATGCGGACGGCCTCCTCGACGAAGTCGCCGAGCCGCTCGACGCCCTCCTTGCCGAGGTTCTGGTCCTGGTCGAGGTATTCGGTCAGGCGCAGCTCGGCCTTGTGGGAGAAGGCAGGCATGGGGCGCGCGCCGCGGTGGGCGTCGACGACCAGTAAATGGACGGTGTTCGAGCCGATGTCCAGCACGCCGAGTCGCATGGGAGAACACGCTACCGTTCTGCGGCTTTCGCAAGGTGATCGGGCTGAGCCTCCCGAAACGCCACCTTCGCGATGCGACCGGGTGCGGAGCTTCCCGGAACGTTGCTCTCGCGATGTGACCGGGTGCGGAGCCTCCCGGAACGTTGCTCTCGCGATGCGACCGGCTGGAGCCCCCGCTGCACCCTGGGGGCACACTCCCGGGGCGGGGATCTCCCGGACCGACCGCGGCGCCCACCGCCGTCTCGCCCCGCCGCGTGATCGTGGGCACGCTCCAGGCACTACCCTTCCTTGGTGGCATGACACGTTTGGGGGACCTTTGACCGCTTGTTGTGGCCCGAGCAGGGAGAGCGCCGCCGGGCCGTCTCAGGAGGCCGCCGGGCCGTCTCAGGAGGCCGCCGGGCCGTCACACGAGGCCGTCCGGCTCGCCGCGCCCACGCCGGCGCGTAAGCGCAAGGCGACGACGCGCGGGATGGTGCGCATCCCCGGCGGGACGTTCCTCATGGGCGGCGACGACCCGGACGGCAGGCCGGAGGACGGCGAGGGGCCGGTGCGCGAGGTGCGCCTGGACCCGTTCCTCATCGACGCGGCATGCGTGACGAACGCGCAGTTCGCCACGTTCGTCAAGGAGACCGGTTACGTGACGGAGGCCGAGCGCATCGGCTGGTCGTTCGTGTTCTACCAGTTCGCCAGGGCCGGGGTGATGGACGCGACCGTGCCGGGCGCGCCCTGGTGGGTCGGCGTCGAGGGCGCCACGTGGCGCTCGCCCGAGGGGCCCGGCTCGTCGATCGGCGACCGGCAGAATCACCCGGTCGTGCACGTGTCGTGGAACGACGCCGCCGCGTACGCCGAATGGGCGGGCAAGCGGCTGCCCACCGAGGCCGAGTGGGAGATGGCGGCCAGGGGCGGCCTGGAGCGCAAGCGCTACCCGTGGGGCGACGAGCTGGCGCCGAACGGCCGGCAGCGCTGCAACATCTGGCAGGGCCCCTTCCCCACCGCGCCGAGCAAGGGGACGATGCCGGTCAAGTCGTTCCAGCCGAACGGCTACGGCCTCTACAACGTCGCCGGCAACGTGTGGGAGTGGACGGCCGACTGGTGGGGCACCGAGTGGGAGCCGTACGCGGAGAACCCGCTCGGCCCGGCGGACGGCACGGCGAAGGTGATCAGGGGCGGCTCGTACATGTGTCACGATTCCTACTGCAACCGTTACCGCGTGGCGGCGCGCACGTCGAACACGCCCGACTCGTCGACCGGGCACACCGGCTTCCGCTGCGCGGCCATAGTCTGAGCGTCATGTCACGAACCCTGCGACTGCTGATCACCGGCGGCGGCACCGGTGGTCACACCTACCCGGCCCTGACGACCCTGTCGGCCGTCCAGCGACGTCAGGTGCCGCACGACGTGCTCTGGGTGGGCACCGCCAACGGCCTGGAGGCCCGCATCACGGCCGAGCACGGCATCCCGTTCAAGGCGATCACCACGGGCAAGCTGCGCCGCCGGCCCAACCTCAAGGAGCTGGGCACCAACATCGCCGACATGTTCCGCATCCCGATCGGGGTGCTGCAGGCGGTGGGGCACGCCGCCCGGTACCTCCCCGACGTGGTGCTGTCGACGGGGGGTTACGTGGCGGTGCCGATCGGCGTGGCGGCCAAGCTGATCCGCAGGCCGCTGGTGATGCACGAGCAGACGACCGTGGTGGGGCTGGCCAACCGCATCCTGGCCAGGCTGGCGACGCGGATCGCGCTGTCGCACGAGTCGTCGCTCGACTACCTGCCCGCCAAGGCCCGCAAGAAGGCCGTGGTGACCGGCAACCCGATCAGGCCGGAGCTGCTGCAGGGCAACCGGGCGGCGGCGTACGACCTGTTCGGGCTGACGTTCGAGGTGCCGCTGATCTACGTGACGGGCGGCGCCCAGGGCAGCAAGCAGATCAACACGCTGATCATGGAGATCCTGCCGCGGCTGCTGCCGCACGCGCAGATCGTGCATCAGTGCGGCCCGGCGTGGATCGACCAGATGCGGGCCGTGGAGCTGCCGCCCGACCTGACCGAGCGCTACCACCCGGTCCCGTACGTCGGCAGCGAGCTGGCCGACCTGTTCGCCGCCGCCGACGTGGTGATCTCGCGCAGCGGCGCGGGCACGGTGTCGGAGCTGACCGCCATCGGCAAGCCGTCGGTGCTGATCCCGCTCATCCCGACCGGCGGCGACGAGCAGCGCAAGAACGCCTCCTACCTGGCCTCGGCGGGGGCGGCGCGGGCGCTGCTGGAGCCGCATCCCACGGGCGAGATGCTGCTGGCCGAGCTGATGCCGCTGCTCGCCGATCCTGAGCTGCGGCACACGATGGGGCAGGCGGCGGCCAAGCTGGGCCGGCTCGACGCGGCCGAGGCGCTGTGCGACCTGCTGCTGGAGACCGCGAGCTACGGCATGCCGCAGGTCTACACCGGCGGCCGGTAGGTCCCGCTCTCCTGGCGGACGGTCGGGGCATCTCCGGCCCGCCGCCGTCAGGGCGCCTTGGAGGATCCAGGGTCCGACTCACGAGATCCAGGGTCCGACCCACGAGATCCAGGGTCCGACCCACGAGATCCGGGGCCGGCTAGGGGATCCGGGGTCCGGCTCGGCGGTTCCCGGGTCCAGGGAGCGGAACGCCTCGCGGGCGGAGCTGATGCTCCGCCTGAGCGCCTGTTCCAGCCGGTCCGCGTCCTGGGCCAGGCGCTCGATCTCCGGTACGGCGAGCCCGCCGGCGCCGTCTCGGCGACCAGCTCCTCGTACTGGTGCATCCGCCCGCGCAGCTCCTCGATCTGCTGGTGCGCCAGGTACGCGCGCTCGGCCTCGCCGACGTTGGCGGCGTAGCGCTCCAGCGCCTCGACCCTGGCCAGCACCGCCGCCTCGCTGTCGTCGAGCGCGCGGGCCAGCGGCTCGGCCACGGCCTCCACCTCGGGGGTGAGCCCCTTGGACACGGTCTCCCTGTGCTTGGTGCGCAGCGCGGACAGCTTGGCGAGCAGCCGGGCGATCTCCCACTCCTGGGCGGGCAGCATCACGCCGTTGCGCACGTCGTCGAGCAGGCCCTCGGCGTTGACGCGGGAGCCGGTCACGGAGGCGATGGCGCGCTGGGCGCGTTCCAGCAGGCGGGCGGCCGACTCGTCGAGGTCGTCGGGGAGCACGTAGCGGCCCTCGTACCAGCGCAGCCGCTCGTAGAGCCCGCGCTCGTACTCGGTCACCTCGTCCTCGAACAGGTCGTCGCGGGTGAACACCACCATCAGCAAGGGAAGGCCGAGCACGAGGAGCAGCAGGAGGCTGACGCCGATGCGCAGCGCGCCGAAGCCGAGCAGCACGCACAGGAAGACAGCGGCACTGGCGGCCACTGCCCTGCGCACGCGCCTGCCGGAGCTGCTCGCCCTGGGCCGGGGCACCCAGCCGGCGCGCATCTTCAGCAGGACACGGCGGCCGTCGCTGAGCAGCCGGGCGTCGTCGGGCGGTATTTCCGGATCGATCACCATGTCCGCCACAGCCCGGATCCTAAGCGAAGTCAGTCGCCGAGGTGGCGGAAAGCCTCGTGCGCGGAGCTGACGCTGTCGCGCAGCGCCTGCTCCAGGCGGTCGGCGTCGTCGGAGAGCCGCTTCAGTTCGGGGATCTCGGCGCCGTCCGCGCCGGTCTCGGCCAGCAGCTCCTCGTAGCGGTGCAGCCTGGCCCCGAGCCGCTCGATCTGGCTGCGGGCGCGGTAGGCGCGTTCGGCGTCGGCGACGTGACCGGCGTAGCGTTCCAGCGCCTCCACGCGGGCGAGCACCGCCTTCTCGCTGCTGTCGAGCGCGCGGGCCAGCGGCTCGGCCACCGCCTCGACCTCGGGGGTGACGCCCTCGGCGATGATCGCCTGGTGCTCGGCGCGCAGCTCCGACAGCTTGGCCACCAGCCGGGCGATCTCCCACTCCTGGGCGGGCAGCATCACGCCGTTGCGCGCGCCGTCCAGCAGCCCTTCGGCGTGCACGCTGGACGACATGACCTGGTCGATGGCCGTCTGGGCGCGGGTGAGCAGCGCCCTGGCCTGCTCGTCGAGGCGGTCGCGCAGCACGTAGCGGCCCTCGTGGGCGCGGGCGATCTCGTAGACCTCGCGTTCCAGGGCCATGCGCCGCCGCGTCTGGGCGTCGGGCCGCGGCTTGAGCAGGACGGCGACCATGAGCAGCGCCGACGCCGTCATGATCACCACGAACGGGGTGTAGCGCTCGGCGTTGAACAGCACGAGCCCGTAGACGGCCGCCATCAGCGCGGTCACCGCTGCGGCGGCCCGTGCGGCGCCCGCCAGCGGCAGGCGGCCCATGGAGGGCGGCACCCACCCGGCCCGCATCCTGAGCAGGAGCTTGCGGTTGTCGCGGAGCACCGCGGCGACCTCGTCCGGCACGGACGGATCGACGATGACCTTCGCGTATCGTCCGGGCACGTCCTCGATCCTCCGCGCGTGTTCCTGTCCGGTCGTCAGCTCTCCAGGTGGCGGAACGCCTCGTGGGCGGACTTCACACTGCGGCGTAAGGTGCGTTCCAGCGCGTCGGCGTCCTGCGCCAGCCGGTCGATCTCGGGTACGGACAGCTTGTCGGCGCCCGACTCGGCGAGCAGCTCCTCGTAGCGCGGCAGCCGGGCGCGCAGCTCCTCGATCTGGCTGCGGGCGTGGTACGCGCGTTCGGCCTCGGCGACGTGGCCGGCGTAACGTTCCAGCGCCTCAACACGGGCCACCACGGCTGCCTCGCTGCCGGCCAGGGCGCGTTCGAGCGGCTCGATGACCTGCGCGACCTCGGGGGCGATGCCCCTGGCCAGCAGCTCGCGGTGCTCCATCCGCAGCGCCGACAGCTTGGCGAGCAGCCGGGCGATCTCCCACTCTTGGGCGGGCAGCATCACGCCGTTGCGCGCGCCGTCCAGCAGGCCCTCGGCGTTGACGTGGGAGCGCAGCACGGTGCCGATCGCGCGCTGCGCCCTGGCCAGGACGGCCGCGGCCTCCTCGTCGAAGTCCTCGGGGAGCAGGTAGCGGCCCTCGTACAGGCGGGCCTTCTCGTAGACGGCGCGCTCGTGCGGGCGGTCGTCCTCGGGGACCTCGCTCATGGAGGCGATCTTGATGAGGACGATGAAGACGTACGTGCCGAGCAGCACGAAGCCGGCGGCGGCGTACCGGGAGGCCAGCAGCACCGCCATGAGCGCGATGACCACCGGCGTGGCGGCCAGGAGCAGCGCGCTCGACGGGCTGCGGCGGCGGGCCGGGACCACCTCGGCGGGCGGCACCCATCCGGCTTTGATCCTGGACAGCAGCGGGGCGTTGGCGCGCAACGTCGTCGCGTCCTCCAGCCGGACGGCCGGATCCACTACCACACCCACGTTCTGCCCTGGCACCCTGGCGCCCCCAACGCTCGTGATATTGGGATATTACGTAGATTTCTGCCCAGGTGTCAGCCTCCGAAAGGTCAGTCCGGGGAACCACCAGTTGCGGTCACCGAGCACCTCCATCGCAGCGGGCACGAGCACCAGCCGCACCACTGTGGCGTCCACCAGCACCGCGACGGCCAGTCCCACGCCCATGATGCGCAGCGCGCGATCGTCGAACGCGCCGAACGCGGCGAACACGCAGATCATGATCGTGGCCACGGAGGTGATGACCCCGGCGGTCCTGGCGAGCCCGTCCGCGACCGCGCGGGTGTTGTCGCGGTCCTTCAGGTACTCCTCCCTGATCCTCGACAGCAAGAACACCTCGTAGTCCATGGACAGCCCGAACATGATCGTGAACAGCATCATCGGCACCCACGCGTCGATGGGTCCCGCGGTGCCCTGGCCGAGCACGTCCAGCTGGAACACCGCCACCACCACCCCGTAGGCGGCGCCGATGGACAGCAGGTTGACCACGATGGCCTTCAGCGGCAGGACCACGCTCCTGAACACGGGCACGAGCAGCGCGAAGGCGGCGAGCAGCACGGCGCACACCACCCAGGGCAGCCGGTCGGCGGTGTGGCGGGCGTAGTCGGCGGCGGCCGCGGTCGAGCCCGTCACCAGCACCTGCTCGGGCAGCTCGGCGCGGAGCCGGTGGATGAGGTCCTCGGTGCGCTCGTCCTGGGGGCCGGTCTCGGGGATCACGAGCGCGGCGCTCTCCCCCGCCGGGAGGGTGCGGGCGACGCCGGGTGTGCCGGCCGCCTGCCGGACGGCCGTGCGCAGCTCGGCCCCGCCTTCTGGTGTGGCGGGCGCGGCCAGGATGAGCGGCCCCGCCGTGCCGGGGCCGAAGCCCTTGGCGAGCAGGTCGTGCGCCCGGCGCGTGGTGTCGGTGACCGGCCGGTTCTGCGCGTCGGACCAGCCGACGCGCAGGTGCGTGGCGGGCAGGGCCAGCGTGGTGAGCGCGACCAGCGCCACGGCTCCCGCCGTCCAGGGGCGGCGCTGCACGACCTTGCTCCACCGGTACGACAGCGGCACTCCCCCGCTCCTGCGAGGCAGCGAGAACCTGTCGATGCCGGTGCCGATCAGCGCCAGCAGGGCGGGCAGCAGGGTGAGCGAGGCGAGCAGCACCATGAGCACGCCGCCCCCGCCCACCCGGCGGTTCTGCGCCCGGCGGCGATGGTGGCGAACAGCGCGATGAGCGCGGGCACCGGCCACAGGGCGATCGCGTAGCCGCGGGCGAAGATCACCGCCGCCGCTCCCGCGCACACGGCCAGCGCCAGGTCAGGACGCCTGGGCAGCGGCGCCAGGCCGAGCGCGGAGGCGGCGAGCAGGACGTGGCCGAGCAGGTCGAGCGGCCGGGCGTGCGGCTGGTTGGCGTACGCCATGACGGTGGAGGCGTGCACGCTCACCGCCATGACGAGCACGAGAGCGGTCGTCCGCATACCCGCACCGTAGTGCGGCGTCTCCGCCCCGCGCGATACCGCCGTGGCGGTACTCGCGCTACCGCGCAAGGGGTACGGTCACTCGCCCTGCAGGAGGGCGGCCTGCTGGATCTCCCACAGGGCGCTCTCCGGGATGCCGGCCTTGACCAGTTGCTCCCAGGTCGCCATCCGGTCGGCGGGGTCGTCGAGCAGGGTGCGCAGCAGGGGCCGCAGGACGGTGCGGTCGGCGCCCTCCTCGTACCACAGCGCGCCCAGGGCGCGGTAGAGCGCGGGCGAGCGGACGCCGGCGGTGCGCAGCAGCTCCTCGATGAGCGCCACCCGCTGGCCGAACGGCAGCGCCTCCCCCGCGCCCAGCGCGCGCAGCAGCAGGTCGAGCAGGCGCCGGTGCCGGGAGTCGTGGCCGGTGGCGATCGCGGTGACGACGTCGCCCATGCCGGCGGAGTCGGCGCCGCCTCCGAGCATGACGTCCTCGCGGCCATCCACGACGACGCGGCGGGCGGCCAGAGTGGTGACGAGGCCAGTCCAGCCCTCCTGGCCGAGCTCCCCCTTCCACAGGTGGGTGAGCGTGGACCAGCGTTCGAGGTGGTCGGGGCCGCCCAGCAGGGCCGAGACCGCGACGGGCTGCTCGGATGCGCAGACGATGAGCAGGGCGAGGTTCGCCGAGTACGCGGCCAGGCGGCGGGTCATCGTGAGCCGGACCGGACGGAACTTGGTGAAGTGGCGGCGGGTCCGCTCGTGCAGGGCGCGGCGCAGCAGCCCGGTGAGCAGATCCACACAGCGGGCGCGGACCGCGGACGGCACCTCGGCCAGCAGCTCCAGGATGAAGCCGATGGTGGGGGTGCGCTCGGCCAGGCAGGAGTGCGAGGTGACGGCGTACAGCAGGTCGTCGTCCACGGCCTGCACGAGGGCGAGCGGCTCGTCGCCGGCCAGGCGGCGGCGCCGGTCGAGGTCGCGCAGCGCGTACATGGTGATCCAGGCGACGAGGAACTCGCCGAAGGTGGCGTGCAGGAACGCGTGGCCGCGGCGGCGGACGAAGAAGAACCGCTCGGTGGCCTTGCGGGCCCAGCCGCCCGGCTCGACGTCGTCGTCCGGCTCGTCCTCGCCGCCGCGGCACAGGGCGGGCACGTCGCGTTCGAGCTGCTCGTCGGTGATGACCTGGCTGCCGCGCGCCAGCATGGACAGCGCGACCGCGCCGAGCAGCACCAGCTCCTGGTCGATGAGGACGCGGTGCGCGCCTCCTGTCTCGCGCTCGGTGTAGTCGCGCAGCAGCACCTCGTACAGGCGGGCGCGGCCGAGCGGCCCGTGGTCGCGCTGGAGCGCGTTGCCGCCGGCGTCGTAGAGCGCGAGCAGCAGCAGGAGCAGCGGCTGCCTGGCCATCTCGCCGTGGGCGAGCGCCGCCTCGGGCGGCAGCGGGGTGAGGTCGCGCCTGGCCAGCAGGGCGCGGTTGGCCTGGTCCCAGACGTCGAGCCACTGGCGTACCTGGTCGTCGTCGAACGGCCGCAGCTCCAGCGCGATCAGCCCGTCGGGGAAGCGGACGCGGTCGGCCACCACCGTCCTGCTGGTCACGATGACCGCGACCGGCCGCCCGGCCTCGGCCTCCCTGACCTGGAACTCGCGTACCCGCTCCAGGTAGTCGTAGCGGGCGGCGGCGCCCGCGACCAGTTCGTCCATGCCGTCGAGCAGGATGACCGGCATGGCGCCGTCGGCGGCGGCGACGAGGTCGGCGTAGGCCACCTCCTCCCCCAGCGCCTCGGCCACGGCCTGCTCGATCTGCTCGGTGACGCTCGCCCGCGCCCGCACGCTGCCCAGTTCCACCCGGATCGGCAGGAACTCCGAGCGGGCCAGCCGGGCGGCCAGCACCTCGGTGAGCTTGGTCTTGCCTGAGCCGGGCTCGCCGAGCACGAGCAGCGGCACCTGGGTGGCGCGCAGCGAGGTGAGGTGGCCGACGAGGAACGCCTCGGTGTCGGCCAGCATCCGCTGGCCCTCCCACCAGCCGCGCAGCGCGGGCGTGGACTCCTGGGTCAGCTCGGCGACCCGGCAGCGGGGGCTCAGGTAGCCCTCGCCGAGCAGCGGCAGGTAGACGTCCTCCGGCAGCTTGCCGACTACGAGCAGCGGCTGGTCGAGCGCGTTGGCGGCCATCCTGACGCGGTGGATCATGGGGCGGTCGCCGGCGCGGGGCGGTGCCAGCTCGGCGAGCAGCCAGGCCACCCGCGACAGGGCGGTGGCGGGCGGCGGCGGTTCGGTGACGAGGCTGCGCACCCCGAACTCGTGGCTGTCGAGCGCCAGCGACCGGTAGTCCTCGTCGTAGATGCGCAGCGCGTGCGCGGGCGGCCCGTCGGCGAGCAGGCGCGGGAGCTGGAGCTGGTCGTCCACGGGCAGCTCGTCCCATAAGGACAGGCCGCTCACGTACGCGGCCAGGCACTCCGACATGCGCAGGTAGGCACGTTCCACGGCGGCGCGGGTGTCGGCGTACGGCACGTGCGGCTCGGGCGTGGGCAGGCGTTCCAGCAGCAGCTCGGCGACCAGCCGGGTGAAGCGCTCCGCCGCCGGCACCACCCGGGAGATCTGCTCGCCCCGGTCGAGCCGGTCGAGCGTGAACGGCAGCTTGGCCTCGCCGAGCGCCTCGAAGTAGGCGGACACGACGACGGCGGCGTGCGCGGCGGCCAGGCGGCGGGTGCGGGTGTGCCGGTCCACCCCGGCCCGCAGCTCGGGCAGGCGGCGTACGACGTCCTCGCCGTAGGCGACGATCGCATCGCGCAGGTCGCGCAGGCCGCCGGAGAGCTGCGGCCCGCCGGACAGCGCCCAGCCGGTGCGCTCGGCCGCCGAGGCCAGCCCGATGACCTTGACGAGCCTGGTGTCCTTGCATCCGAGGATCCTCAGGGCGTCGGCGTAGCTCGGGGTTTCGATCATGGCCTTCTCCCGGGGGACTGGGGATGTCCCATCATGCGTCGTCGGTCCCGAGCGCCGCAGGCGGTTCGCCAGGACGGTCGGGGTTCGCCCTGATCGTCACGTACCCTTCAGCGCGGTCTCGATCTCCGGCAGCGCCGCGGGATCCTCGATGGTGGACGGGGTGGTGTACGGGCGGCCGTCGGCGATGTCACGCATCGTGGCGCGCAGGATCTTGCCCGACCGGGTCTTCGGCAGCCGGGACACCACGACGGCGCGGCGGAAGGCGGCGACCGGGCCGATGCGCTCGCGTACGAGGGCGGTCAGCTCGCGCTCCACCTCCTGCGGGTCGCGGGACGTGCCCGCCTTGAGCACCACGAACCCCACGGGGAGCTGGCCCTTCAGCTCGTCGGCGACGCCGATCACGGCGCACTCGGCGACGTCGGGGTGCGCGGCGATGACCTCCTCCATCGCGCCGGTGGACAGGCGGTGCCCGGCGACGTTGATCACGTCGTCGATGCGGCCCATGACGTAGAGGTAGCCGTCGGCGTCGAAGTGGCCGCCGTCGCCGGTCAGGTAGTGGCCGGGATAGCGGTCGAGGTAGGAGCGGGTGAAGCGCTCGGGGTCGCGGTAGAGGGTGGGCAGCGCGCCGGGCGGGAGCGGCAGCTTGACGGTGACCGCGCCCTCGGCGCCGGGCGCGCAGTCGCGGCCCTCGCCGTCGAGGATGTGGACGTCCCAGCCGGGCACGGGCTTGGTCGGCGAGCCGGGTTTGACGGGCAGCCGCTCGATGCCGACGCAGTTCGCGGCGATGGGCCAGCCGGTCTCAGTCTGCCACCAGTGGTCGATGACGGGGATGCCGAGCAGGCCGGAAGCCCAGTGGTAGGTGTCGGGGTCGAGGCGCTCGCCGGCGAGGAAGAGGTACCGCAGCCCCGACAGATCATGCTTTTTCGCGTATTCGCCGGAAGGGTCCTCCTTCTTGATGGCGCGGATCGCGGTCGGCGCGGTGAACAGCGTGCGCACGCCGTGCGTGGCCACCACCCGCCAGAACGCGCCGGGGTCGGGGGTGCCGACGGGCTTGCCCTCGTACAGCACGGTGGTGCAGCCCGCCAGCAGCGGCCCGTAGACGATGTAGGAGTGGCCGACCACCCAGCCCACGTCGGAGGCGGCCCAGAAGACCTCGCCCGGCGCGGCGCCGTACACGTTCGACATGCTCCAGTGCAGCGCGACCGCGTGGCCGCCGTTGTCGCGCACGACGCCCTTGGGCGCGCCCGTGGTGCCGGAGGTGTAGAGGATGTAGAGCGGGTCGGTCGCGGCCACGCTCACGCACCCGGCGGGCTCGGCCGCCGCGACGGCCTGCGCCCAGTCGAGGTCGCGGCCCTCGGTGAGCTCGGCGCGGCACTGCGGCCGCTGCAGGATCACGCAGCGGTCAGGCCGGTGGCTCGCCTGCGCGAGCGCGTCGTCGAGCAGCGGCTTGTACGCCACCACCCGGCTCGGCTCGATCCCGCACGACGCCGACAGCACGACCTTGGGCCGCGCGTGGTCGATGCGCACCGCCAGCTCCCCGGCCGCGAACCCGCCGAACACCACCGAGTGCACCGCCCCGAGCCTGGCGCAGGCCAGCATCGCCACCACCGCCTCGGGCACCATGGGCATGTAGATGACCACGGTGTCGCCGGCGGTGACGCCGAGCCCGCGCAGCATGCCCGCGGTCCTCGCCGTCTCCTCCAGCAGTTCGGCGTAGGTGTAGGTGCGGGTGACGCCGGTGACCGGGCTGTCGTGGATCAGCGCCGCCTGCTCGCCCCGGCCGGCCGCGACGTGCCGGTCGAGCGCGTTGTGACAGGTGTTCAGCCGCCCGTCGGGGAACCAGCGTCCGCCGGCGTACACGGTGCTCGCCGCCGTGTCCCACTCGATGCCGCGGGCCGCCTCGCCCCAGAACGCCTCGGGCTCCTCGATGCTGCGCCGGTAGACCGCCTCGTAAGCACTCACTTGTCGATCAGAACAAGCGTGCGCCGATGGCGCAAGACGTGACGCGCGGGAGTTCGGGCGGCGATCGCCGTACGGTCGATGAGCGTCGCCGTACGGTCGGCCGGCGTCGCCGAGCGGCCGTACGGCGATCGCTCAGCGTGTCAGACGGAACGTCCCGTGGCGGCCGACAGGACCAGCCGGACGGCGAAGACGCGGTAGCCGGCCCGCTCGAACGCCCGCGCCATGGGCACGTTGCCCACGTCGGTGTCGGCCGCGATGCGCCGCACCCCGCGTCCGGCGTGGAAGCGGGTGATCTCGCCGAGCAGGTCGTCGACGTACCCCTGGCCGCGCCGTTCCGGCACGACCCCGAGGTAGCCGACCACGGGACCGGCGTCGTTGGCCGACGGCAGCGCGACCCCGACGAGGTCGCCGCCGTGGTCGTAGGCCAGCCGCCACCATGACCGGTCGCCGCGCATGGACGTGTAGTCGCGCACGTCCGCGCGCGCCTGCTCCTCCGGGTCCATGACGGCCAGCGCCTGGCGGGTGTGGAAGTCGAGCGTGCCCTCCGCCACCCGGCGGAACGCCGCCACGAACGCCTCGTCGTCGTCATCGGCGCGGAACACCAGCCGCCGTGACGGCTCCGGCACCGGGGCCTCGCCGTCGGTCCAGGCGTAGCGCAGGCGCTCCAGCTCCTCCGTCAGCCCGGCCTTGCCGGCCGCCTCCCATCGCCAGCCGACGGCGGCGCGCGTGCCCGGGTCGTCGCGCCAGCCCGGGGTGACGAACACGTGGTACTCGGGCACGGTCCCGTAGGCGTCGTGGGCGCGGCGCAGCAGCTCGGCGGCCAGGGCGCGGCGATCGGTGACGGACGGGTGGACGTACAGGCAGTCGAGCGCGAGCGGGCGGTCGCCGTCGGGGAAGCTCCACCAGACGGCGCGGGCCATGATCTCGCCGGTCTGCTCGTCCTCGGCGAGCCAGATGCGGTCGTAGCGGTAGCTGCCGGTGCCGAGGAACGTCAGCAGCCGATCCGGGTGGGCCCAGCTGATCGGCTCGTCGACGACGCAGCCGAGCAGGCGGTCTAGATCGTCTCGCCGGGCGGGACGGAAACGCATGCATCCTCCGAGAAGCAGAAGCGGGCGCGGAGCGCGCCCATGGACGTGCGGAACATCTCAGCGCCTCCTTTCTTCCGGCTTTTCGGTGTCAGAGGGCACTTTAGCCCAGATCTCGCGCCAGGATGGGCGGGTGAGCTCCTACGACGACGACACACTGCCCCTGCAGCCTCCGATCCGGTTGCCCGCCGCGGCCACGCTCGCCTCCGCCGTACGCTCGGCGCCTTCGTTCGAGGAGGTGAGCGAGCAGGCCGGGGAGCTGAAGCCGGACGCCGAGGACTCGGACGTGCTCGGCTTCTGGGCCGCGCACTGCCGCGAACGGCTGGCCGGCGACGAGGGCCTGCTGCTGGAGCTGATCAGGTTGTTCCTGTCCAGGGAGCCGGCCGCGAGCGCGCCTTCCGCCACGCTGACCGGGCTGGGCCTGGTGCGGCAGGAGGAGCCGTACACGCTGAGCTGGCTCGGCCTGTGGGTGGCGCGGCAGATCATCGCCGAGACCACCGGGCAGGAGATCCCCGTCATGGGCTCGCTGGCCGAGGCGGACGCGGCGGCGCTGCTGCACGGGCTGCGCTCGTACCCGGAGGCCGAGCGCACCGAGGAGCTGGCCGGCTGGCTCAAGGGCCGCGGACAGGCGGACGCGGCCGCCGAGATCGCCTCCGCGCTCGGCACGGTGAGCCCGCTGGCCCGCGCGGTCGGCGTGGAGGTGCTGTCCACGGCGCTCGGCGACGAGGGGCGGCTGGCGCTGACCCGGCTGCTCGACCAGCCGAAGCTCGGCGCGGTGATCGCGGCGAGGACCGGCCGCGACAACCGGCGTCCCGCGCCCGAGGAGATGTCCTGGGTGCTGGTGGACATGGCGGCGGCGCTGCTGGAGTTCGGCGGCGAGATCCGCGAGGTCATCGAGTCGATCTCGATGGGGATGGACGCCGACGAGCAGGCCGGCACGATCGCGATCCTCGCCTTCTGCGACCATCCGTGGACGGGACGGGTGCTACAGGTGCTGATCGACCACCATCCGGACGAGAAGGTCGTGTCGGCTGCCCGCAAGGCGCTGCGCCGCCTGCGCGGCCTCGCCGACGTCCGGCTCTGACCGCCGCTTCGCCATGTGGCCCGTTCTCCGCCGTGTGACCGGAGTGACATGCGGGACACGTGGGACGGCGCACGCGGCGATCACCGGTAGAGTCGGCTCGGTGACCAAGCATGCGATCTCCCCACAGACCGGCATCCTGGGTGACACGTTCGCCTGCGTGTGCGGCGCGCTGATGGCCGGCCGGATGACGGCCGAGGTGCACGCCGCCGAGAGCGGGCTGTGCTCGGCCTGCCTGGGCACGGCGGAGGAGGAGGTGGCGCCGGACCTGGTGCGCCCGTGCACCTCCTGCGCCGGCACCGGCCGTCGCAAGGAGCAGGTGACCTGGCAGCTCGCGCACGCCGAGGCCGAGCACCTGATCACGATGACCATCGTGCGCGGCGTCGTCGCGGGGTTCGACGGCCCGTTCCACCTGTCCGAGGTGGCCGACACGGTCAGGAACGGCCTCGGCCTGCCCGCGGGCCGGCTGCCGGTCGGCCCGCGCGTCCGCGACCTGCTGCTGCAGCTGCAGGCGGCGGGCGAGATCGCGATGGTGTCGGCGCCCGACGAGATGATCGGCACCGACATGGTCCTCTACCGCGACCCGCAGTGGCAGCGGGTCCGCACCGTCGGCCGCTAGACGTCCGGATTGCGGCCCCGGGCGGCTCGCCCGGGGCCGGATCATGTCAGCCGGTCAGACGACGCACGTGCTGCTGGAGAGCACGTCGATGCCGAGGATCTTGCGGGGCTGGGAGTAGGTGACCGAAGCGCCGGGAGCGAGGCAGGCGACGCTGATCCCCTCGGCGGGGCGCAGCCGTACGGCGTTGAAACTGAGGTTCTGCGCTCGCGTGACGGACGCTTGGAGCGGGTGGAAGCCCGGATCGGCGGAGACGCAGACGGCGCGGTCGGGTTCGACCGCGGTCACGCACACCGTACCGGCGCTCGCTGCCGATCCCGCGGCCTGCGCGGGCCCGGCTGACAGGGCGGTCAGCGCCAGCGCGGCGGCGATCGCGGCGGCACCTCTGGCGAATGCGGACATCCTTTTCCCTTTCCCTGGACTGACTGGACCTTCTGCGGCGCTCCCCGCCGCACCCGCCAGGCGGCGGGCGGCCGAAGGGCGGGGAGAGGGAGGTCTCCCCGCCCGCTCAAATCTCCATCGGGAACGGTCTCTCGGCCAGGGTTGCGGCCGGGCATTGTGCGGTCATTACCCGGCGCATGCCGCCTCTTCGGCTCGCGCGATCAAGGCCGTGGCATCGTGACCGGGTGCCCGCCGCGCCACCCTTCCTGCGCGTCAGGCTCCCGCGGCGCGCGTACGGCGGGTCAGGCGGGGACGCGGCAGATGATCTCGCCGTGCAGGACGGAGAACCAGCCGTCCTCGGCCGCCGCCCACTCGCGCCAGCCCGCCGAGATGCGCCTCAGGTCGGCCTCGGTCGCGGCGCCGGTGGCCAGGGCCTGCTGGGCCATCGCGGAGGCGAGGATGCGGTCGGCCCACATGCCGCCCCACCACTCCCGGTCGCCCGGGGTGGCGAAGCACCAGGTGGACGAGGTGGCGGTGACGTCGCCGAAGCCGGCGGCGCGGGCCCACGACAGCATCCGCCGCCCGGCGTCCGGCTCGCCGCCGTTGCCGCGGGCGACCTTCTCGTACAGGGCCAGCCATTCGTCCAGCGCGGGCACCCGCGGCCACCAGGCGAAGGCGGCGTAGTCGCTGTCGCGGGCGGCGACGATGCCGCCGGGCTTGGTGACCCTGCCCATCTCGCGCAGCGCGCGTACGGGGTCGCCCACGTGCTGGAGCACCTGGTGGGCGTGCACGACGCAGAAGGAGCCGTCGGGGAACGGCAGGTCGTGCACGTCGGCCACGGCGAAGTCGACGTTCGTCAGCCCCCTGGCGGCGATCTCGGCCCTGGCCAGGGCCAGGGCGTCGTCGTTCACCTCCGAGGCCGTCACGTGCCCCACGCGGCCCGCCAGGTCGGCGGTGATGGTGCCGGGTCCGCTGCCCACGTCGAGCAGCCTCATGTGCGGTCGCAGGTGAGGCAGCAGGTAGGCGGCGGAGTTCTCGGCGGTGCGCCAGCGGTGCGAGCGCAGCACGGACTCGTGGTGGCCGTGGGTGTAGACGGCGTTCATCGGTGAACTCCTTCCAATCGCGGACTCCACCACCCTAGCCGCTGTCTCATCATTCAAGAGATATTGTCTCACATGACAAGACATCGATCAGCGTACGTAGACTTTTCCCGACGACGTACGAGAACTGCATGAAAGGCGGAGTCCGTGGCAGAGGTCCGGCCGATCACCCTCGTGGGCGACCCCGTCCTGCACAATCCCTGCGAGCCGGTCACCCGCTTCGACGACGAGCTGGCGGCGCTGGTGGAGGACATGTTCGCCAGCATGTACGCGGCCGAGGGCGTCGGCCTCGCCGCCAATCAGATCGGCGTGTCGCTGCGCGTCTTCGTCTACGACTGCCCCGACGCCGAGGGCAAGCAGCACAAGGGCGTGGTCGTCAACCCCGAACTCGAGCTGCCGAGCCTCGGCGAGCGGCACCTCGACGCGGGCGACGAGGGCTGCCTGTCGGTGCCCGGCCAGTACGCACCGCTCCCCCGCCCCGACCATGCCATCGTGCGCGGCTTCGACGTGACCGGCGCGCCCGTCACCGTCGAGGGCACCGGCCTGCTGGCGCGCTGCCTGCAGCACGAGACCGACCACCTCGACGGCCACCTCTACATCGACCGCCTGCCGGCCAAGCGGCGCAAGCAGGTGCTGAAGGCGTACCAGGAATCCATTAAAGCGGACAAAGCATCGCTATAGTGGAGGAATGACTGGCGAAGGGGTGCTGTCCAGCGGCCTGTCCATGGCCGAGCTGGGCAGGCGCATCCGCGACGAGCGGCGGGCGCGCGGGCTGTCCATCGAGCGGCTCGCCGAGCTGAGCGGCATCAGCAGGAGCATGGTCTCCGACGTCGAACGGGGCGCGAAGACTCCGACCGTGCTGGTGCTCGACCGGCTGGCCACGGCGCTGGGCACGTCCATCTCGCGGCTGCTCGACGAGCCCGCGCACGGCGGCGTGCGGGTGCTGCGGCACGCCGAGCAGCGGGTGCTGCGCGACCCGTCGGGCTGGGAGCGGCGGGTGCTGTCGCCGGTGCTCGGCGACGTGGAGTTCGAGTTCATGCGCACGACCATCGGGCCCGGCGTGGACGCGGGCGAGTTCGCGCCGCACGCGCCGGGGTCGCGCGAGTACCTCGCCGTCGAGCGCGGCGGGCTGCTGCTGACGATCGACGGGCGGCCGTACGAGCTGGGCGCGGGCGACTCCGCCTACTACCCGGGCGACTGCCGCCACGCCTTCGCCGGCGATCCCGGCAGCGGCTGCGTCTTCTACCTCGCCATGGAGCTGACGCCTGGTCTCTCGGGCGCGGCGGGACACCACGGAGCCGGGCGGCACGAGACGGGGAGGGAGCCGCGCGATGGATGAGCCGCGTACATCCGGTGTCCGGGCCGATGAGCCGGGGACGGCCGGTGTCCGGGCCGATGAGCCGCCGACGTCCGGCATGCGGGCCGAGGTGCTGCGTACGGCCGGGATGCGGGCCGCCGGGCTGGTGGCGGGCCACCTGGACGGCCTCGCCTCGCGCCCGGTGTGGCGGCCGGTGCCCGATGACGAGCTGGCCTGGATCGCCGGGCAGGAGCTGCCGGAGACCGGCAGGCCGCTGGGCGCGCTGCTGGAGGACGCGCGCGAGCACATCCTGCCGTACCCGATGGGCAACGGCCACCCGCGCTTCTTCGGCTGGGTGAACTCGCCGCCGAACCCCGCCGGCGTGCTGGTCGAGCCGCTGGCCGCGGCGCTCAACCCGAGCTGCGCGGGCGGCGACCACGCGGGCCCGCACCTGGAGCGCACGGTCGTGCGCTGGCTCGCCGAGCTGGTCGGATTCCCGCACCCGCCCGGCGGCGGGCTGCTGACCAGCGGCGCGTCCATGGCGACGGTGATCTGCCTGTCGGCGGCCCGGCAGCGGGCGGCGCTGGCCGACGGCTGGGACGTCCGCCGCGACGGCCTGTCCGGGCGGGCGCCGATGGTCCTGTACGTCACCGAGGAGGGGCACAGCTGCCTGCGCAAGGCGGCCGAGCTGCTCGGCCTGGGCGCGCGCAACGTGCGCAAGGTGCCGGTGGACGGCGCGTACCGGATGGACCCGGCCGCGCTGCGGCGCATGATCGCCGAGGACCTCGACGCCGGGCTGCGGCCGTTCTGCGTGGCGGCCAGCGCGGGCACCGTGAACTCCGGCGCGGTGGACCCGCTCGGCGAGATCGCCGACGTGGCCGCCGCGTACGGAATCTGGTTCCACGTGGACGGGGCCTACGGGGCGCTCGGCGTGCTGGCCGACGACGCCGCACCGCACTACCGGGGGCTCGACCGGGCCGACTCGCTGGCGCTCGACCCGCACAAGTGGCTGGGCGTGCCGGTGGGCTGCGGGTGCGCGCTGCTGCGCGATCCCGGGGCGGCGCGGGCGGCGTTCAGCCTGGTGCCGTCGTACCTGGTGGACGAGAACGCGGGCGAGCTGGGCTGGTTCGCCGAGTACGGACCGGAGCAGACCCGCCCGTTCCGCGCGCTGAAGACCTGGGCGACCATGTCGCACCTGGGCCGGGCCGGCATCAAGCGGCTCGTGGAGCACACCTCCGGGCTGGCGCGCACGCTCGCCGCGATGGTCGAGCAGGCGCCCGACTTCGAGCTGCTCGCCCCCGTGACCACCTCGATCGCGGCCTTCCGTCACACGCCGCGCGATCGCGATCTCGACGCGCTCAACCGGGCGCTGCCGTACGCGGTGCAGGTGCGCGGCAACGCGTTCATCACCGGCACCCGGCTGGGCGGGCGGGACGCGCTGCGCGCCTGCTTCCTGCACCCGGACACCACGGAGGCGGACCTCGAAGTGCTGCTCGAGGAGATCAGGCTGGCCGCCAAGGTCCTGTAGACGAGCTGCGGGAGCTCTAGCGATCGCTCTTGGAGGCGCTGCGGGCGCGGGCTCTGGGCGGAGTAGCCTGGCGGCGTGGTCACCGTCGAGGACGTCCGCCGGTTCGCGCTCACGCTGCCGCGCACGAGCGAACATCTCATCCGCGACCGGATCAAGTTCCGGGTGGGCAGGATCGTTTACGTGGCGTTCTCGCGCGACGAGACGATCATGGGCTTCGGCTTTCCGAAGGAGGAGCGCGCGGCGCTGGTGGCCGCCGAGCCCGACAAGTTCCTCCTGCCCCGGGAGCCGGACATGCGCTTCAACTGGGTGGAGGCGCGCGTGGCCGCGCTCGATCCCGACGAGATGCGCGAGCTGGTGCTGGAGGCGTGGCGGATGTGCGTACCGAAGAAGGTCCGCCTCGAACAGGAACGCGCCGCCGCCCTCTCCGGCGGAACGAAGCCCTGACGGGGGCGGCGAGGCGGCGGTGCCAGCGCGTGAGCGAGACCCTGGCGACCGGCCACCCACCCGCCCCATAGGACAGGACGCCCGGCGGCGGGATCAGCGGGTGATCGAGCGGTAGAGGTCGCGGGTCAGCGTGGTGATGCGCTTGACCGAGGCGTTCCACGTGCCGCCGACCGGGTGGGCGGTGAGCACCGCCATCACGTACCGCTCGCCAGGGCCCACCAGCCCGGTCGTGTGCAGCACCGGCCGCCCGTAGTCGGGCACGCCCGAGCCCGTGGCCCGCTGCGCGACCCACGAGATGGACGCCCCCACGGCCCCGCCCGCGGCGGCGGTACCGGCGGCGTGGTTGGCGTTGCCCGTGCACGGCGCGGGCGGTCTGGTGCCGAAGCCCGACCAGCCCTGCTTGACGGCGTGCGGCTTGGGCACGCCGTCGGGGATGCCGAAGGTCTGGTCGAAGCCGTCGGTGCCGCACGGCGTGGCCTTGCGCAGGTGACCGAGGATGGTGTCCCTGACCCGGGGCTCGGCCTTGTCGAGCAGGTAGCGGTACGTGCGCACGATGTCGTACGCGCTGAGCGAGGTGTAGCCCCAGAACCCGGGCTTGGACGCGGGCGGCGGGGTGGTGTCGGCCAGGCCGAGCCTGCGGGCCTGCCGCACGATGATCTGCCCCTTGCCGAGCCGGTCCCAGAGCGCGGAGGCGGCGTCGTCGTCGCTGGACCGCAGCATGATCTTGAGCAGCTTGGCGTCGGCGGGGGGCACGGTCCTGCGCCCCTCCAGGTAGTCGATCGCGATGAGGATCTTGACGACGGAGGCGGAGCGGTACTTGCGGTGCGCGTTGCGCAGCGCGACGAACTTCCCTGCCTGACGGTCGAACACCACCCACGCCGCGGTGGTGCCCGCGGGGACTCGGGGCGCGGCGGCGGCCTTCGCGGGTGTCGCGATCGCGGCGGTGAGGGTGCCGGCGAGGAGCAGGGATCCCAGGACCTTGGTTCGCATCCGCCTATAACTACCAGATCTCCCCAGTACACCCTTGACCTGCCCAACTAAGCGGGTATAAACACAGATGAAACCAACACGAAACGGCGGTGAATCAACATCATGTACGCCGAGGAGCGGCAGCAGGAGATCCTGCGACGTGCGCGTGCCGCGGGCCGCGTCGACGTGGTGACGCTGGCCGCCGAGCTCGACGTGACCACAGAGACGATCCGCCGCGACCTGACGGCGCTGGAGCGTGCGGGCGTGCTGCGCCGCGTGCACGGGGGCGCGATCCCCGTCGAGCGGCTGGGGTTCGAGCCCGCGCTGGCCACCCGCGACGAGGTCATGACGGCCGAGAAGGAACGCATCGCCAAGGCCGCGCTGGCCGAGCTGCCCGAGGACGGATCGATCATCATCGACGCCGGCACCACCACGGGCCGCCTGGTGAAGGTGCTGCCGGCCGACCGGGAGCTGACGGTCGTGGTGAACTCGCCGCCGCTGGCCACCGCCCTGGCCGCGCGCGCCAACCTGCACGTGATCATGCTGGGCGGCCGGCTGCGCGGCAAGACGCTGGCCACCGTGGACGACTGGGCGCTGCGCCCGCTGGCCCACCTCAACGTCGACGTCGCGTTCATGGCGACCAACGGCTGCTCGCTGACCCGCGGCCTGACCACGCCCGACCCGGCCGAGGCGGCGATCAAGCGGGCCATGGTCAAGGCCGCGCAGCGCAGCGTGCTGCTGGCCGACCACACGAAGTTCGGCAACACCTACCTGGCGACGTTCGCCGAGCTGAGCGAGATCGACGTGGTGATCACCGACACCGGCCTCGACGTGGCCCAGGCCGCCGACGTGGCCGCCGCAGGACCGGAGGTGATCAGGGCGTGATCGTCACCCTGACGCTCAATCCCAGCCTCGACCGCACGATCGAGATCTCCTCGCTCGACCGGGGCACGGTCATCCGCGCCGCCACCGCCCACCTCGACCCCGGCGGCAAGGGGGTCAACGTCTCGCGCGCGCTGCTCGCCAACGCGGTGGCGAGCCGGGCGGTGGTGCCGTACGGCGGCGACGAGGGCAGGCAGCTCGTCCGCCTGCTGGCCGCCGAGGGGCTGGACATGGTGACCGTGCCGGTGTCCGGCGCGACCAGGTCGAACGTCACGCTGGCCGAGCCTGACGGCACCGTCACCAAGATCAACGAGCCCGGCACGGCGCTGTCGCCCGCCGAGCTCGACACGATCGCCGAGGCCGTGCTGGACGCGGCGCACTCCGGCGGCCAGGGCGCCGACTGGGTGGTCGCCTCCGGCAGCCTGCCGCCCGAGGTGCCGGCCGACGTCTACGCCACGCTGTGCCGCCGTTTCGCCGGGGCCGGCATCCACGTCGCGATCGACACCAGCGGGCCCGCGCTGTCGTACGCGCTCGATGCCGCTCCCGACCTGGTCAAGCCCAACCTGGAGGAGCTGTCGGCGGCCACCGGCATGCCGATCGGGAGCCTGGGCGACGTGGTCGCGGCGGCGGGCGAGCTGCGCGCGGCGGGAGCGCGTACAGTGCTTGCCAGCCTGGGCGCCGACGGCGCCGTCCTGGTCGAGGAGGCCGGCACCTGGTACGGCGAGGCCCCCGCCGCCGTGCCGCGCAGCTCGGTCGGCGCGGGCGACGCCATGCTCGCCGGTTTCCTCGCCGCGGGCGGCAGCGGCCCCGGCGCGCTCGCGCAGGCGCTCGCCTGGGGCGCCGCCGCCGTCCAGCAGCCCGGCAGCCGCATGCCGGGCCCCGCCCACATCGACATCGACGCCGTCACCGTGTGCCGGCCCGACCCCGAACGTCCGCTCTCCACCGCCGTACCCGCGGCACTCCCGCAACCCGGCTGATCTCCTGCTCATCCTCCAAAGGAGCACCTCCCATGGCCGACACCTACACACCCCCGGTCACCGGAACCGGGGTCAAGGCCACCATCCAGCGCATCGGCGGCCATCTGGCCGGCATGATCATGCCGAACATCGGCGCGTTCATCGCCTGGGGTCTCATCACCGCGCTGTTCATCCCGACCGGCTGGCTGCCGAACGAGTCGCTCGCCCAGATGGTCGACCCGATCATCCGCATCCTGCTTCCGGTCCTCATCGCCTATACCGGCGGGCGGATGGTGCACGATCAGCGCGGAGCCGTCGTGGGCGCGGTCGCGGTGATGGGCGTCGTGGTGGGCACGGACAAGCCGATGTTCCTCGGCGCCATGATCATCGGCCCGCTGGCCGCGCTGGTCCTGAAATATGTGGACAAGTTCACGGAGCAGCGGACCAAGGCCGGCTTCGAGATGCTGGTCGACAACTTCTCGGCAGGCATCGTCGGCGGCGCGATGGCCATCGTCGGCTACTACGCCATCGGCCCGGTCATGCAGACCGTCACCAGCGCGGCGGGCGACGCCGTCGAATGGCTGATCACCAACAACCTGCTGCCGATCGCGTCCGTGCTCATCGAGCCGGCCAAGGTGCTGTTCCTCAACAACGCCATCAACCACGGCGTGCTCAGCCCGCTCGGCGTCGCCGAGGCGGCGGAGAGCGGCAAGTCGATCCTGTTCATGCTGGAGTCGAACCCCGGACCCGGCCTCGGCCTGCTGCTGGCGTTCCTGCTCTTCGGCCCGCGCGCCATGCGGCCCACCACCCCCGCCGCGATGATCATCCACTTCTTCGGCGGCATCCACGAGATCTACTTCCCGTACGTGCTCATGAAGCCCCGCCTGATCCTGGCCGTCATCGCGGGCGGCGCGGCCGGCGTCTTCACCTTCATGATCACCGGCGCCGGGCTGGTCGCCACCCCGTCGCCCGGCAGCATCTTCGCCTACATCGCGGTCACTCCCAAGGGCGGCTGGCTCGGCTCCAGCCTGGGGATCCTCGTGGCGACCGGCGTCTCGTTCGTCATCGCCGCACTCCTGCTCGGCTTCGGCAGGGGCGAGAAGGCCCAGCCCGGCGCGGCGCAAGAGGCCGAAACCGTAGAAACCACTCAGAAGGAGAGCTGAGCCATGGCCGGCATCGACAGCAAGGACATCCGCAAGGTCATCGTGGCCTGCGACGCGGGCATGGGCAGCAGCGTGATGCTCGCCTCCCAGCTCAAGAAGCAGCTCAAGGACACGGGCGTGACCGTGGAGCACACCCCGGTCAACAACATCCCCGAGGACGCCGACGTGATCGTCTGCCACTCCGGCCTGGCGGCCCGTGCCAGGGCGGCCGCCCCGGGTAAGGTCCTCATCCCGTTCCAGATCTTCCTCGGCGACCCGGCGGTGACCAAGCTCGTGAACACCATCAAGAACGGCGGCACGGTCGATGCGTGACGGCCTGCTCGACCCGCGGGCCGTGCTGCTGCACGAGAGCGCCCCCGACCGCACCGCGGCCATCCGCCGGTGCGGGCGGGCGCTGGTCGAGGTGGGAGCGGTCGCCGAGTCGTACGTGGAGGCGATGCTCGAACGCGAGCGCTCGATCTCCACCTACGTCGGCGAGGGCGTCGCCATCCCCCACGGCACCAACGCCTCCAAGGAGGCCGTGAAGCGCGACGCGATCTGCGTGGTGCGCTTCCCCGACGGCGTCGACTGGGACGGCGAGCAGGTGACACTCTGCGTCGGCATCGCGGCCAAGGACGACGGGCACGTGCCGCTGCTGGCGGCGCTCGCCGAGATCCTGCTCGACCCCGGCAGGGCGCGGACATTGCGGGAGGCCACCGAGGTCTCCCAGGTGATGAAGGAGCTGACATGAAGGTCGCGCGTTTCCACGCGCCAGGCGACATCCGGATCGAAGAGGCGCCCGAGCCGGTCGCCGGTCCGGGCGAACTGAAGATCCGGGTACGCAACTGCTCGACGTGCGGCACCGACGCCAAGATCTTCAAGTTCGGCCACCACCACATCGTGCCGCCGCGCGTGATGGGCCACGAGATCGCCGGCGAGGTCGTCGACACCGGCGCGCGCGTGCAGGTGATCGCCGCCATCCCGTGCGGTACCTGCGGCGAGTGCCGGCGCGGGCGGCTCACCGTCTGCCCGAACCAGGAGTCGATGGGCTACCACTACGACGGCGGCTTCGCCGAGTACATGATCGTCCCGGCCAAGGTGCTCGCCGTCGACGGCGTCAACGCCATCCCCGACGGGGTGGGCTTCGCCGAGGCGTCGGTCGCCGAGCCGCTGGCGTGCGTGATCAACGGCCAGACGCTGGCCCGCGTGGGGCCCGGCGACGACGTCGTGGTCATGGGCGCGGGGCCCATCGGCTGCCTGCACGTCCGCCTGGCGCGGGCGCGCGGCGCCAACCGGGTGTTCCTGGTGGACGTCAACGCCGAGCGCCTGGCCATGGCCGCCGAGCTCGTACGCCCCGACGCCGCCATCGACAGCGACCCCGTCGAGCAGGTGCTGAAGCTGACCGGCGGGCGCGGCGCGGACGTCGTCATCACCGCGGCCGCCTCGGGGGCCGCCCAGGAGCAAGCGGTGCGGATGGCGGCCAGGCAGGGCCGCATCAGCTTCTTCGGCGGGCTGCCCAAGGACAACCCGATCATCTCGCTCGACTCCAACCTCGTTCACTACCGCGAGCTGACCATCGTCGGCGCGAACGGCTCCAGCCCCGCCAACAACGCCCAGGCGTTGAAGCTGGTCGCCGAAGGGTCGGTGGTGGTGTCCGACCTGATCACCCACCGGCTGCCGCTGCCGCGGGTGCTGGACGGCATCGACCTGGTCAGCCGGGGCGAGGCCATCAAGGTCACCATCGAGCCCTAGGAGGTCCTGCCATGGCACAACGTACGGTGGTCGTCGCCTCGGCCAGCGGCCTGCACGCCCGCCCCGCCAAGCTGTTCGTGCAGGCGGCGGCCAAGGCGGGCGTGCCGGTGACGATCCGCGCCGGTGACAAGGCAGTACCGGCCAAGAGCATGCTGGGCGTGCTGTCGCTGGGGGCCGTGAAGGGCACGGAGGTCACGCTGGAGGCCGACGGGCCGGGCGCCGAGGAGGCGCTGGACGCGCTGGCGGCGCTGCTGGCGCGCGACCTCGACGCGGAAGAGGCCCCCGATGCGTGACGACACCGCCCCGCCCGTCCCCGCGTCACCGTCCCCCGATGCCGGGGAGGGGGAGTGGAAAGGGAGCGCGGGGCGGCTGGCCGGGCTCGGTGTGAGCCAGGGACGGGCGGCCGGGCCGGTGCTGCGGATGGCCGGCCCGCCCGCGCTGCCCGCGCCGCGCGCCGTCGGCGACCCCTCGGCGGAGGTGGCCGCGGTCGGCAAGGCGCTGGAGGCGGTGGCCCAGGACCTGAACAGGCGGGCGGCGGAGGCCGGCGGCGAGGCGTCCGAGATCCTCGAAGCGCTCGCCATGATCTGCGAGGACCCGATGCTGCGCGAGGACGCCGAGTCCAGGGCCGCCTCGGGCGTGGACGCCGCCCACGCGCTCGACGCCGCGTTCGCCCAGCACCGCGAGGCGCTGGCCGCGCTCGGCGGCTACCTGGCAGAACGCGCCGCCGACCTCGACGACCTCAAGCACCGCGCCGTCGCGTCGGTGCTCGGTCTGCCCATGCCGGGCCTGCCCGACCCCGGCCACCCGTACGTGCTGGCCGCCGACGACCTCTCCCCCGCCGACACGGCGGGGCTGGGCGACGACGTGCTGGCGCTGGTCACCGAGCGCGGCGGGCCCACCAGCCACACCGCGATCCTGGCCCGCGCCCGGGGTCTGCCCGCCGTGGTGGCCTGCAAGGGCGTCATGGACCTTCAGGACGGCACCGTCGTCGGCGTGGACGGCACCACCGGCGAGATCGCCGTCGGCCTCACCGAGGCGGAGGCGGCCGCGGTCACCGAGGCCGAACAGGCACGCAGGGCCAGGCTCGCCGCCGGTTCAGGGCCGGGCAAGACCGCCGACGGTCACCCGGTCAGGCTGCTGCTCAACATCGGCTCGGCCGCCGACCTGCGGCCGGACGCCGAGGGTGTCGGACTGTTCAGGACGGAGTTCCTGTTCCTCGACCGTAAGCAGGCGCCGTCGCATGAGGAGCAGGTGAGCGCGTACGCCGAGGTGTTCGCGGGGAGCGGCAGCGTCATCGTGCGCACGCTCGACGCGGGCACCGACAAGCCGCTGCCCTTCCTCGGCCTGCCGCGCGAGGAGAACCCGGCGCTCGGCGTACGCGGCCTGCGCGTGGACCGGCTGCTGCCCGACGTACTCGACACCCAGCTCGACGCCATCGCCGAGGCCGCCCGCCGCACCGGCACCGAACCCTGGGTGATGGCGCCCATGGTCACCACGGTCGCGGAGGCCGGCGCGTTCGCCCGCCGCGCCAGGGCCAAGGGCATCGCCAAGGTGGGCGTCATGATCGAGGTCCCGGCGGCGGCGCTGCGCGCACACCGCCTGCTGCAGGAGGTCGACTTCCTCAGCATCGGCACCAACGACCTCGCCCAGTACACCTTCGCCGCCGACCGCCAGCACTCCGCCCTCGCCGACATCCTCGACCCGCGCCAGCCCGCGCTGCTGGAGCTGATCGCGATGTGCGCGCGGGCCGGGCAGGAGGCGGGCAAGCCGGTGGGGGTGTGCGGGGAGGCCGCGGGCGACCCGCTCCTCGCGCCGCTGCTGGTGGGGCTGGGGGTGACCAGCCTGTCCATGGCGCCGGTGTGCGTCCCCGCCGTACGGGAGGCCCTGGCCGGCCTGACGCTCGCCGAATGCCGCGAACGCGCGCGAGCCGCCCTGGAATGACCTGACCGTCCCGCCCGGTCGGCTCAAACCTGGGAGCAGGGCGGTCCGGGCGGGACGGCTCACCGTGTGAGGCGCGGCGGTCGTGGACGTCGTGGGGGGCACGGCCACCGAAGACCGGTCAATCGGCGGACCGCTCCTTGTGATTCATGTGCGTGAGGCGTTCGGTGGCGGCCATCCAGGCCGCGAACGCCACGCACCCGCCCTCGAACGCGACCAGCCGCCCGTCCCAGGCATCGCCCGGACGCCCGGTCTTGGCCGCCGAGCGCAGCAGCGCGAGCCCGCCGACCAGGTTGGCCAGCCCCCACACCAGGTTCACGCCCGGCCCGGAGCGCCGGCCGGCGAGCGGGGTGAGGTGGCGGCGTCCCGTGGCGGCCGTGGCCAGGTGGGGTGCGCTGTTGCTCACCAGCAGCCCCGCCACGAACGACCGGGCCGCAGGCGAGAACCTCACCTGCCCACCTTCCAGCCGTGCAGCTTCATCAGCCGGGCCGCCACCCTGGCGAACCGCTCACCGTCCAGCACCGCGCCCTCGCGCCTGATGTCGTCCTCGTCGAGCTCGAAGACCCGGTCGAGGCGGACGTAGGAGACGCGGTCGTCGTTCCCCCACCGTCCCAGCTCCAGCCACTCGGGGCCGTCGTCGCCCTTGCTGGACAGCATCATGCCGAGCAACCGCCGCCCGGCACGTCCCACGACCAGCAGCGGCCGGTCCTTGCCCCGGGACGGGTCCTCCTCGTACGGCACCCACGCCCACACGATCTCCCCCGGGTCGGCCAGGCCGTCGAGGTCGGGAGAGTACGCCAGAGTGGCGGCGCCGCGCACGTCGTAGACCTCACGTACGGCGCCCCGGGCGGGGCGGGGGTCCTCACCTAGATCACGCATTGGGGGAGCTTACGGCGCGCACCCTCCGAAAATCCACCCCGCCCGCCGCACGACCACGGCATCGCCCCGGAAGCTCGCGCCCTCTGCTCGCCTGCCCGCAGGAGACGCCACGCACCGGCCCGATGACGACACCTCCGAATGGACAGGGCCTCCTGCAAGAGCCGAACCGCAACAGGCGCCGGCACGTGGCTCCCGCGCGGACAGCAGCCGACACAGTCGCAGACGTGCGGCCGACCGCCGCCACGGAACGCAGCTGCGCCGAAGGCGACCACCGATGATGCTCGCGAGCCGGGACCGTCACGGTAGCCGGGCACCGAGCAGGCGGCGCACCGCCGTCGGTGTGTGGCCGACGTGGCGGCGGATGGTCCTGGTGAGGTGGGCCTGATCGGCGAAGCCCAGGTCGGCGGCCAGCTCGGCCAGGCTCGGCGCGCCGTCTTCGAGCCGGTCGAGCGCCCTTCCGACGCGCACTCGGTTGCGGTAGTGGGTGAGGGAGACGCCCAGCTCGCGGGTGAAGGCGCGGCTGAGCGTGTAGGGGGACACGCCGAGGTAGGCCGCCAGCGACGTGAGCGTGGCGGTCTCCGGGACGTCGGCGGCGAACGCCTCACGGGCGGCCCCAACGATGCCGACCGCGTCCATCCGCCCCGCAGCCCGGGACAAAGTCACCCCCGCGTCCATCCGCCCCGCAGCCCGGGACAAAGTCACCCCCGCGTCCATCCGTCCAGCGACCCGAGACGCGGTCACCGCGTCCTCCCTCCTTGGCGCCTGCGACGGGGTCAGTGCTGCGTGCGTCCGCCCCGCCACCTGTGCAGAGATCATCGCCGGGGCTTCGCCGCGCGGACCGGCCTGCGCGCCCGGCCCTGCGGCGGTGCGCCGGGTAGGCGCCGCTGTGACGTGGGACGGAGCGCCATCACCAGCGGACGTGGCCGGGGCGAGGGCGGCGCGGAGGAGGAGCATCAGGGTCTCGGGCAGCTCGTACGCGATGTCGCCGTCGCGGGCCGCCCTGAGGACGCGGCGGTGGGCGAGGTCGAGGCGGGCGTCCACGTAGAACGCCGGCGCCGCGAAGGCTGGGCCGGAGTCGCCGGACGTACGGGCGCCGTCGTGGAGCGGCATCGCGCTGGTGAGCGTACGCCACAAACCGGGCGACAGGGACAGGGAGGTGCAGACGTCGCCGCCCGCCGGGTGGGCGAAGCGTTCCTCTTCGCCGGGCAGCCCGATGTAGGCCATCGTCGGGTCGCTGACGACGGCCCGCCCGCGCGTCATCCGCCGGAACACGCCCCGCCGCACCAGCACCACCCGATAGCGGTCGCTCACCTCGGGAGCCGACCACCGGCGGTGATCGTCGACGCAGGTCACGACGTCGAGCCGGAACCCGGGACCGGAGGCCAGAGACACTGACGAACGCACGCCGGAAACGTTAGCCACCGCCTCCGACAATTCCGCCCCGTCGCAGCCTCGGCGGCCGTGGACGTGATCGCCGGGCTCGTGCCAAACTGGGCGGCGACACATCGACAACAGCTTGTCAGCGCCTGGTCGGTCGGTGGAGTGCGCTGGCCTGCTCGCTCGGTCGCGAGCACGGCCGGTCGTGCCTCCAGGCGGGATCGCGGTCGTGTACGCGCCGAGCCGTACACGAAAGGAACCGCATGTCCACCGACCCGTTCGGACTCACCGGCGCCGACCACTACGTCCCCGATCCGGAGCGCGACACGGCGCTGCTGCTGGACGCCTTCTACCAGCACCTCGCCACTGCACTGCCCGAGTACGCGCCTCTCACCGCCGCCATGCGGGCGCGTCAGGACGAGCTCGAAGCGGCGAACGCGCATCTGATCGTCGATGAGCCTGCCCGCCACAACCTGCGCATGACCCTGGCTCTGGTCGCCGCGTACGAGGTCCTCTCGCCCAGGCTGGGCAGGGAAGAGGCGATCGCCGCCGTACGCGCGGCCTTCATCGCACCGCTCGGCGACTCCCTCAAGGAGGGCACCCGGGCGATGCTGGACGGCGCGCAGGACGCGTTCCAGGCCATGGTGGAGCTGAGCAAGTCGCGTGAGGAGCACGCGTTCGGCAAGGGGTTCGTCTTCGCCCGGCCGGTCGACGACGGCGAGCGCTACCACGTCGAGGTGCGCCGGTGCTTCTACCACGATGTCCTGCTCGCCAACGGGGCGCCGGAGCTGACTCCGGTCATGTGCGCGTTCGACGCGAACTGGATCGAGGCCATCGCGCCCGACCGGCACGGCTTCCGATTCGAGCGCCGCACCACCATCGGGACGGGCGGTACGCACTGCCCGTTCCACTTCGTCCGCACCCGCTGAGGCCACTGTCCGAGGGCCGCAAGGATGTTCAAGACCGGGCCGCCGCTCCCCCGGCACGCTGGGCTCCATGACAGCGAACATTTCGTCCATCGTGTTCGATTGCGCCGACCCGGTCGCCCTCGCCGGCTTCTACGCCAAGGCGACCGGCTGGAAGCAGACGGGCGACGCCGATTTCGCGTCGCTCGAGGGCGGCCCGGTCTCGGTGTCGTTCCAGCGGATCGACGGCTATCAAGGGCCGGGGTGGCCGGGTGGCGGCAAGCACGCGCACCTCGACCTCACCGTGCCCGATGTCGAGGCGGCCAAGAAGGAGCTGGTCGCGCTGGGTGCGACGGTGCCGGAGTTCCAGCCTGGCGGTGACGGCTGGACGGTGCTCGTCGATCCCGAGGGGCATCCGTTCTGCATCATGGCCGCCGGTTAGACGGCACGGCCGGGCCGCTGGGGGCGGTCCCTACCCGAGCCCAGCGGCCCGGCCACCGCGCGGGCGTTCGCCCCTGTCCCAGCCGCTCGGTCGCGCGGGTGCTCGCGTCGCCGGTCAACGGCCCCGCCGCGTGCGGGCATTCGCGTTCGCCGGACGGCCGGGCAGCCGCAGCGGCCGGCCCGGCCCGTCAGGTCAGCTTCGCGAAGAACGTCCTGATGTCGTCGGCGAGCAGGTCGGGAGCCTGGACGGCGGCGTAGTGGCCGCCGCGCTCGAACTCCGACCAGTGCACGACGTTGTGCACGCGCTCGGCGTACCGCCGCACGGTCGTGTCGCCGGGGAAGACCGCGATGCCGGTCGGCGTGGGATCGGGGGCGGCGGGCGGGGCCCAGTCGGGCAGGCTCTCTTTGTACAGGCGGCCTGCCGAGCCCGCCGTGCCGGTGAACCAGTAGAGGGCGACGTTGGTGAGGATGTCGCCCGGGTCGAGCCCGCCGACGTCCCGGCCCCGGGAGGCGAACGCGTCCAGGTTCCAGGCGAGCAGCCCGGCCGGTGAGTCGGTGAGCGCGTAGGAGAGGGTCTGCGGCCTGGTGCCCTGGATGGCGGCGCGTCGAGCGCGTCCGGCCAGCGGGTGCCGGCGAGGCGCTCGCGCAGGTCGTCGAGCTCGTCCTGGGCGATGTCGATGACGTGGTCGTCGATGAGCGATGGCATGCGCGGCAGGCTAGGAGCCCTACAGCCCACATTCCGGCCGCAATGCCACGCTCGTTCGCCGGCTGCGCCGCCGGTAGCCGGTAGCCGCTCATCCGGCGGCGAGCGATCTCACGCGCGCACCTTGCTCTAGAATTTCGTTCTGTGTCGTCAGAGTCAGCGTTCTTCACGCTCAAGCGGGACGAGTACGTCCCCGCGCCGCACGCCCGTGGTCCCTGGTCCCCCGGCATGCTGCACGGCCGGTTGCTCGGCGGTCTGGCCGCACGCGCGATCGAGCAGCGGCACGCCCGGCCTGGCCTGCGCTTCGCCCGGCTGACCGTCGATCTGTTCCGCAACAGCCCGATGCTGCCGGTCACCGTCGAGACCTCCCTGGTCAGAGACGGCCGCAGGATCCGCGTGGCGGACGCGACGATCTCCACCGCCCAGGGTGTCATCGCGCGGGCGAGTGCGGTGCTGCTGCGGGAGGGCGAGCAGCCCGGCGGTGAGCGGTCGCTGGTCACGCCCGCCTGGGACGTGCCGCCGCCCGAAGGACCGCCGGTTGAGGCGAACGGGCCGTGGACGCCGCCGTTCGACCTGTGGCGGGTGACGCCGTGGGGCGCTCCGGGGCCGGGCCGGGTGTGGATGCGCGAGCGGTTCGCGCTGGTGGACGACGAACCGCTGACCCCGATCGTACGGGCCGCGCTGGCCGCCGACTTCGCCAGCCCGCTCAGCAACTCCCAGGCCGACGGCCTGCGGTTCATCAACGCCGACTACACGCTGACCCTGGCCAGGCCGCCCGAGGGCGACCTCATCGGTATGGAGAGCACCGGCCACGTCAGCGACGGCGGCGTCGCGACCGGTCAGGTGACCGTGCACGACGCCGCCGGGCCGTTCGGCTTCTGCGTGGTGACGGCCCTCGCCAACGGCTCCGCCATGACGAAGCCGCCCAGCGCCGGGTAGCGGGCTACGCCGGACGTTCCGTGCGGTCGCCGGACCAGTCGGTGTGGAAGGTGCCCTCCTTGTCCACCCGCCGGTAGGTGTGCGCGCCGAAGTAGTCGCGCAGTCCCTGCACCAGCGCCGCCGGGAGGCGGTCGCGGCGCAGCCCGTCGTAGTAGGCCAGGGCCGAGGAGAAGCCGGGCGTCGGCACGCCGATCTGCACCGCCGTGGTGATCACGCGCCGCCACGACTCCTGGGCCGCCTCGAGCGCCCCGGCGAAGCTCGGGTCGGCGAGCAGCGTCGGCACGTTCGGGTTCGCGTCGTACGCCGCCCTGATCCGGTCGAGGAACTTGGCCCTGATGATGCAGCCGCCACGCCAGATGGTGGCCATGGCGCCGAGGTCGAGGTCCCAGCCGTACTCCTTGGAGGCGGCGGCCATCTGGTCGAAGCCCTGGGCGTACGCGACGATCTTGGAGGCGTACAGCGCCTGGCGGACGTCCTCGATCAGCTCGCGCCCGCCGACGCCGGACAGGTTCGGACCGCGCAGGGAGCGGGCGGCGGCGCGCTGCTCGGGGTGGCCGGACAGGGCGCGGGCGAACGTGGCCTCCGCGATGCCGGTCACGGGCACGCCCAGGTCGAGCGCGCTCTGCACGGTCCAGCGGCCGGTGCCCTTCTGCTCGGCCTGGTCGACCACGATGTCCACGAACGACTTGCCGGTCTCGGCGTCGACCTGGTCGAGCACCTCGGCGGTGATCTCGATCAGGTACGAGTCGAGGTCGCCCCTGTTCCACTCCCTGAAGACCTCGGCGAGCTCGGCCGGGGTGGCGCCCAGGGCCTGGCGCAGCAGGTCGTAGGACTCGGCGATGAGCTGCATGTCGGAGTATTCGATGCCGTTGTGCACCATCTTCACGAAGTGCCCGGCGCCGTCGGGACCGACGTGCACGGCACACGGCACGCCGTCGACCTTGGCCGCGATGTCCTGCAGGATCGGGCCGAGCGCCTCCCAGGACTCCTTCGACCCGCCGGGCATGATGCTCGGGCCGTTCAGCGCGCCCTCCTCGCCGCCGGAGATGCCGGTGCCGACGAAGTGCAGGCCGCGCTCGCGCAGCGCGGCCTCGCGGCGGCGGGTGTCCTCGTAATGCGCGTTGCCGCCGTCGACGATCATGTCGCCCGGCTCCATCAGCTCGGCGAGCTGCTCGATCACCGCGTCGGTGCCGGCGCCGGCCTTCACCATGATGATCGCCCGGCGTGGCCGCTTCAGCGAGGCAACGAAGTCGGCCATCTCCTTCGCGGGCACGAACGCGCCCTCGTCACCGAACTCCTTCACGAGTTGCTCGGTGCGGCCGTAGGAACGGTTGTGCACGGCGACGGTGTAGCCGTGCCTCGCCAGGTTCCTGGCCAGGTTACGCCCCATGGTCGCCAGGCCGGTGACGCCGATGTCTGCCAAGTCCATTAGTCAGCTCCTCTGTGGGGAATACGCAACATCAAGCCCGGCGGTTCGCGGGGATATTCCCGTCAGTCGCTCTGGCGCACACCGAGCTCGTCGAGCCGGTCCAGCATGTCCGCCGGGTCGGCGTACACCCGGAAGGCCCCCGCACGCTCCAGCTCGTCCCTGCCATACCCGCCGGACAGCACCCCGATGCCGAGCGCCCCCGCCCGGCGGGCGGCGAGCAGGTCCCAGACGCTGTCGCCCACCACCATGGCGTGCGTGGGATCGACGCCGGCGAAGGCCGCGCCCGCGAGGAACAGGTCGGGGTCGGGCTTGGCCCTGCGCACCATGTCGCGGGTGACCATCGGCGTGTCATCAGGGAGCCCGAGCAGGCCCAGCGCGAGCCGGGCGGTGCGGGCGTAGCCGCTGGTGCAGATGGCCCACGGCACGCCCCGCTCGGTCAGCTCGCCCAGCAGCTCGACCGCGCCGGGCAGCGGCCTGACGGAGTGTGCCTGCTGCTCGTACGCCTCGGCGTGGTGGGTCTGCAGCTCGTCGATCTGCTCTCTGGACAGCTTGAGCCCGGTCTCGCGCAGCAGCGCGCTGACGAACAATCCGCCGCTCATGCCGATGCGCCGGTGGATCCGCCATACGGACAGGTCGATGCCCATCCCGGACAGCGCCTGCCGCCAGGCCACCACGTGCTGGTAGACGCTGTCGATCAGGGTGCCGTCGAGGTCGAACAGAAACGCCGCGGTGGGAGCCTGCGGGAAGTCACGCATGCGTCCATGACACCATGGCCGACATGCGGATCATCATCGCGGGTGGACACGGGAAGATCGCGCTGCGGCTGGCGGCCCGGCTCGCGCCGGAGTCTCAGGCGGTCGGCCTGGTACGCAACCCGGCGCACGTCGCCGACGTCGAGGCCGCCGGGGGCCAGGGCGTGGTGTGCGACCTGGAGCGCGCGGGCGTCGATGAGGTCATCGGGATCGTCGAGGGGGCCGACGCCGTGGTGTTCGCGGCCGGGGCCGGTCCGGGCAGCGGGGCGGCGCGCAAGGACACCGTCGATCGGGCCGCCTCCGTGCTGATGGCCGACGCCGCGGAACGGGCCGGGGTACGGCGCTTCGTCCAGATCTCGGCCATGGGTACGGGCAAGCCGCCCGCGCCGGGCAGCGACGAGGTGTGGGCCGCCTACATCAAGGCCAAGACCGAGGCCGAGGAGGACCTGCGCCGCCGCGACCTCGACTGGACGATCCTGCGGCCCGGCCGCCTCACCGACGAGCCGGGCACGGGCCGGGTGCTGCTGGCCCCCGAGGTGCCGCGGGGCGCGGTGCCGCGCGACGACGTGGCGGCCGTCATCGTCGCCCTGCTGGCGAGTCCGGGAACGGCCGGTCGCACGCTCGAACTCGTCTCCGGCGACACCCCCATCGGGGAGGCCGTCGCAGCCCTGTAAGCCGTCCGGCACGCCCCGGCTGGGGCGGCCGATGAACCGGGAGTCCCCCGGCGGTTGCGTGCTCAGCCGGGGAAGACGGCGGCCAGCTCGGGGATGCGGGCGCGGTAGCCGTCGAGCAGCTTGTGCGCCGTCGGCACCGAGTCGACCAGCGGGTGCAGCGCGAACGCGGCGACCGCGAGTCGCGACGACCCGGTGAGCGCGGCCTGGATGGCGGTCTGCTCCACCTCCTTGACCTGCTGCATGAGCCCGAGGAAGCGGCCGGGCAGCGGCCTGGTGGCCAGGGGACGGACGCCGGAGCCGTCCACCGCGCAGGGGATCTCGACGACGGCGTCGTCGGGCAGGCCCGGCACGGCCGAGCCGTTGCGCACGTTGAGGATCATCGTCGAGGGCTCTCCTCTGGAGATGGCGGCCATGAGGGCGAGCGCGATGCCCTCGTACCCGCCGGCCTCCAGGTCCTCGGCCGAGCGCTCGCCGGCGTCGGCGGCCTCGCGCGCCTCCGCCATGTACGACTCGTCGCGCTCCTTGCGGGCCAGCCGCCAGGCGTTCAGCGCGTCCTCCGGCCGTTCGCGCACGGCGGCGTAGAAGCGTTCCTGCTGCTCCAGCAGCGCCTCGCCACGGGTGCGCCCGGCGCCGGCGGCCACCGCCTGCCGGGAGAAGTAGTAGTAGTACAGGTACTCGTTGGGCAGCGCGCCGAGCACCCGCACCCAGTCGGGGCCGAGCAGCCTGGCCTCCTCCACCCGGTGCAGCGCGGCGTCGTCGGCGAGCAGGTCGGGCAGCACGTCCCGGCCGTCGTGCTGGAGCCCGCGCAGCCAGCCGAGGTGGTTGAGGCCGACGTAGTCGGGCGAGACGCGGGCGGGGTCGAGCCCGAGCGCGCCGGTCGCCCGCCTGATGAGCCCGATGGGCGAGTCGCAGATGCCGATGACGCGGTCGCCGAGCACGCCGCGCATGGCCTCGGTGATCATGCCGGCCGGGTTGGTGAAGTTGATGACCCACGCCTTGGGCGCGCGGGCGGCGACGCGTTCGGCCACCCGTACGGCGACGGGCACGGTGCGCAGCCCGTACGCGATGCCGCCTGGGCCGGTGGTCTCCTGGCCGACCAGGCCGAGTTCGAGCGCCACCCGCTCGTCGGCGGTGCGCCCGGCCAGGCCGCCCACGCGGATGGCGGAGAAGACGAAGTCGGCTCCGGTGAGCGCCTCGTCGAGGTCGGTGGTGACGCGCACGCGAGGCGGGTCGTCGTGCCCCGCGGCCTGGCCGCGCAGCACGTGGGAGATCGCCTCAAGCCGTTCGGGCGAGACGTCGTAGAGCACCACCTCCTCCACCCGGGGCTTGGCGGTGTCGCGCAGCAGCGCGCCGTAGACGAGCGGGACGCGAAAGCCCCCGCCGCCGAGTACGGCCAGTCTCATCCTCAGCCTTTCACGTGAGCAGCACTTCGACGCCGGCGGCGGCGCAGGCGCGCAGCGTCGCCTCGTCGGCGCCTTCGTTCGTGACCAGCACATCGACGTCCTCAGGACCGCACACGCGCAGCGCGCCGGTGCCGGGGAACTTGTGCCGGTCCGCAAGCAGCACCACCTGCCCGGCGGCGGCGATCATGGCCCGTTTGAGCGGCACCTCGGCGAGCGTGGTGTCCACGAGCTGCCCGTCCGGACGTACGCCGCTCGCCCCGAGGAACACCCGGTCGGCGACGACCTGGGCGAGCGCCGCCTCGGTCAGCACGCCGACGAGCGAGTGGTAGGGCCGGCGCACCATGCCGCCGAGGAGCAGCAGCTCGACGGCGGGGTCGGAGCGCAGCACGTCGAGCACGGCCAGGCTGGAGGTGACCACGGTGACGCGGCGGCCGCGCAGCTTGCGCGCCAGCCGCATGGTGGTCGTGCCGATGTCGAGCAGGACGACGTCGCCGTCGCCGACCAGCTCGGCCGCGCGGGCGGCCACGGCCTCCTTGTCCTGCTCGTCGGTGGCCGCGACCTCGGAGAACGGCCGGTCGGCGTCGGCGTCGACGGTGGCCAGGGCGCCGCCCCTGACGCGCCGCAGGGTGCCGTCGCGGTCGAGCACCTCGAGGTCCCTGCGGATGGTGGACGGGCTCACGCCGAGCTGACTGGCGAGATCGCGCACGCTCGTGGCGCCCGAGTCGCGGACGCGGCGCATGATCTCGGCATGCCGGAGGCGCTGGAGCACGCCGGGAGTCTAACATTCAAAAACGCGCAGAAGTAAGCAACTTGCGCCAAACGAGTGCGCGAGCACTTGCAGAGTGCGAGCAAACGTGCAAGATTGCGCAGAACCTGGTGTGTCGAGGAGGACTTATTCCCGTGTCTGTCCAGGCGTACGACCCTCTTGCCGGTGAGCGCAGCCCCGATGCCCCGCAGTTCGATGTCTTCCTGGCGGGCACCGTCTTTCTCGACATCATCTTCACCGGCCTGCCCGCCATGCCCGCGGCGGGCACCGAGATCTGGGCCGAGGGCATGGGTTCGTGCCCCGGCGGCATCGCCAACCTGGCCATCGCGACGAGCCGGCTCGGGCTGCGCACGTCGCTGGCGGCCGCGTTCGGCGATGACGACTACGGCGACTTCTGCTGGCGCACCCTCGAGGAGCAGGAGTCGGTGGACCTGTCGCGCTCGCGCCGCTTCGAGCACTGGCACTCGCCGGTGACGGTGTCGATGGCCGTGCACCGCGACCGCAGCATGGTGACCCACGGGCATCCCGCGCCGATGCCGGCCAACGAGATGATCGGCAAGCCGCCGCGTTCGCGCGCGGTGATCGCGACGCTGTCGCCCGACGAGCCGCTCGGCTCGCCCGACGCGCCGTGCTCGTGGGCGGAGCTGGCCTCCCGCGACGGCGCGCTGATCTTCGCCGACGTGGGCTGGGACCCGTCGGGCGCCTGGTCGCGCTCGGTGCTCGACCAGCTCGAGTACTGCCACGCGTTCATGCCGAACGCGACCGAGGCGATGGCCTACACCGGTACGGAGACGCCGCGCGACGCGCTGTACGCGATCGCCGACAAGGTGCCCCTGGCCGTGGTGACCGACGGCGCCAACGGGGCGATGGCGATCGACTCCACGACGGGCGAGGAGGCGTTCGTGCCGGCGCCCCGGGTGACGGCGCTCGACCCGACCGGCGCGGGGGACGTGTTCGGCGCCGGACTCGTGCTCGGTACGCTGTGTCGCTGGCCGCTCGACGACCGGCTGGCGTTCGCCGAGCTGTGCGCCGGGCTCGCGGTGCAGCAGTTCGGCGGCTCGCTGGCCGCGCCGGGCTGGGGCGACATCGCCGACTGGTGGCACGAGGTGCGCGAGGCCGCCCCGCACGGCGGCGCGTACGGCAGCTCGCTGGCCCGCCGCTACGCCTTCCTCGACCGGCTGGTGCCCACCGACCCGGTGGGAGCGGTGCGCCGGGCCGCCGCCACCATCGCCCGGTACGCCGACGTGGGCATGGCACCCCCCGCTTCCGGGCAGCGGCCGGAAGCGCCGCGACCCTCGCCCGAGGGTGACGAACCGGACACGCCTCGCGCCCCTGTCCAGAAGGAGTAACGCATGACCGCCCCGACGCGACGACCGCGCGGTTCGAGAGCCTTCGCCCTGCTCGCCGCCGGCGCTCTGACCCTCACCGGGGTTCTGGCCGGGTGCGCGCCCGGCTCCTCCGCCCCTCCCGCCTCGTCGCCGCCGCAGCCGTCGGCCTCGGCGGTGCGCACCGACCCCGCCCAGCTGGGCCAGGTCACGCTGACCGTGTGGGACCAGGAGGTGCGCGGCGGCCAGGCGGCGCAGATGGAGCGGCTCAACAAGGCGTTCCAGGAGAAGTACCCCAACATCAAGCTCAACCGGGTCTCCCGCTCGTTCGACGACCTCAACACCACGCTGCGCCTGGCGCTGAGCGGCAACGAGCCGCCCGACGTGGTGGAGGCCAACAACGGCCGCTCGTCGATGGGCGCGTTCGTCAAGGCGGGGCAGCTGCTGCCGCTGGACGCCTACGCCGACGCCTACGGGTGGAAGCAGCGCTACCCTGAGTCGGTGCTGCGCTACTCGCGCTACACCGCCGACGGCAAGGTGTTCGGCGAGGGCAACCTGTACGGTCTGCCGCAGGTCGGCGAGGTCGTCGGCATCTTCTACAACAAGGCCAAGCTCGGCAAGCTGGGCCTGAAGCCGCCGGCGACGTGGGCCGAGTTCGAGTCGGCGCTGGAGACGGCGAAGGCGAAGGGCGAGGTGCCGCTGCAGTTCGGCAACCTCGACAAGTGGCCGGCGGTGCACGTGTTCGGCACCGTGCAGGGCCGCGAGGTGCCGAAGGAGCAGATCAGCACGCTGGCCTTCGGCAAGAAGGGCGCGTCCTGGACCTCGCCGGAGAACCTCAAGGCCGCCGAGCAGCTGGTGAGCTGGGTGGACAAGGGCTACTTCGCCAAGGGCTTCAACGGGCAGGGCTACGACGCCTCCTGGCAGGCGTTCGGCAAGGGCGAGGGCGTGTTCCTCATCGCCGGCACGTGGCTGCTCGCCGACCTGGACAAGGCGCTCGGCTCCGACCTGGGCTTCATGCTGCCGCCGGGCGCGACGGCCGACGCCCCGCCGGTGGCGACGGGCGGCACGGGGCTGCCGTTCGCGGTGACGTCCAAGAGCAGGAACCCGGACGCGGCGGCGGCGTACATCGACTTCATCACCAGCGCCGACGCCATGAAGGTGCTGACCGAGACCGGTAACCTGCCGGTCGCCGACACCTCCGCGCAGAGCGTGAAGGAGGGTCCGCAGCAGGACGTGTTCACCGCGTTCGGCACGGCCACCGAGAAGGACGGGCTGGTGCCCTACCTCGACTACGCCACCCCGACGTTCGCCGACACGCTGGGCGCGGCGCTGCAGGACCTCCTCGCCAAGAAGGCCACGCCGCAGGAGTTCCTGGAGAAGCTGGAGAAGGACTACACCTCGTTCGTCGAGAGCAACGGAGGATGACCCGACCGCCCGGGGAACCCCGCCGCGTCGCCTACCTCTACCTGCTGCCCGCCTTCGTGATCTATGCGGCGTTCCTGCTGTTCCCGATCGGGCGGGCCGTGCAGTTCTCCCTGTACGACTGGGACGGGCTGTCGGTCGGCACCTGGGCGGGGCTGGACAACTACCTCGCGATCGTGACCGACGAGGGGCTGCGCGCGGCGTTCGCGCACGCGCTGGTGCTCGTCGTCTTCTACGCGGTGTTCCCGCTGGTCATCGGTCTCGCGCTGGCCGCGATCCTGAACCACGCCAAGGTGCGCGGCCTCGGCTTCTTCCGCACGGTGGTGTTCCTTCCGCAGGTCATCGCGATGGTCGTGGTGGCGGTGGCCTGGCGGCGCGTGTACGCCCCCGACGGCTCGCTCAACTCCCTGCTCAGCGCGCTCGGGCTGGACTCGCTGACCCGCGGCTGGCTGGGCGACTACACGTTCGCGCTGCCCGCCGTGGGCGTGGTGGGCACCTGGTTCGAGACGGGCCTGGTGACGGTGCTGCTGCTGGCCGGGATGAGCCGGGTGCCGTCGGAGCTGTACGAGGCGGCCCGCCTCGACGGCGCGGGCGCGGTGCGCGAGTTCTTCGCGGTCACGCTGCCGTCGGTGCGCGCGGAGATCGCGGTGGCGCTGACGCTGACGGTGATCGCCGCGCTGCGCACCTTCGACCTGGTGTACGTCACCACCCGCGGCGGGCCCGGCGACTCCACCTCGGTGCCGTCGTACGAGGTCTACCACCGGGCCTTCGGCCTGGGGCAGGTCGGCTCGGCGGCGGCCATCGGGGTCACGCTGACCGTGCTGATCTTCATCGTGTCGTTCGGGGTCAACCGCTTCGCGGACAGGAGGCTGTCGTGATCTCGCGCGGTGAGCGGGTGGCGAACTACGTCATCCTGACGGTGTTCGCCGCGTTCGCGCTCTACCCGATCGTGGTGATCCTGTCGGCGGCGCTCGGCCCGGCCGACAGCGGCGGCACGTCCGGCCTGGGGAACTTCGCGGCGGCGTGGGAGATCGGCCGGTTCGACTCCTATCTGCGCACCAGCCTCGCGGTGTCGGCGTTCGTGGTGGTCGTCAGCGTGATTTTGTCGATCATGAGCGGGTACGCCTTCGGCACCATGCGTTTTCGCGGCCGTACGGTGCTGTTCTACCTGTTCATGCTGGGCATCATGATGCCGAGCGAGGCGGTGGCGGTGCCGCTCTACTTCGATCTGCGCTCGCTGGGGCTCATCGACACGTTCTGGTCGATCACGCTGCCGCAGGTCGCGCTGTCGGTGGCGTTCGGGACGTTCTGGATGCGCGCCTACTTCCTGACCTCCAGCCGGGCGATCGTGGAGGCGGCCCGCATCGACGGCGCGTCGAGCTGGCGCATCCTGTGGCAGGTGCTGCTGCCGCCCGCCAGGCCCGCGGTGGTCACGCTGACGCTGCTGGTGTTCATGTGGACGTGGAACGAGTTCCTCATCCCGCTGATCATGGTGACCAGCGAGTCGCTGCGCACCGCGCCGCTCGGCCTGGCGTTCTTCCAGGGGCAGTACACCTCCGGCTTCACGCTGCTCGCGGCCGGATCGGTCATCGTCGCCACGCCCGTCGTCGTCTTCTACCTGTTCCTCCAGCGCCACTTCGTCCGCGGACTGCTCCAGGGGGCGGTCCGCGAGTAACCCCCCGGAGGTTCGATGCCCATCACAAGATCCGTAGCGCGGCGGCGGACCGCGGTGACCGCGCCGCTGGCCGCGGCCGCGCTCGTCCTCGGCGTCACGCCCGCACTCCCGGCGTCGGCGGCCGCTCCCCCATCGGCTGTTCACGAGCGTCCAGGCAAGACGCCCGTCGATCTGGACGCGTTGTTCGTCGGCGCGCACCCCGACGACGAGTCGGGCACGCTGTCCACACTCGGCCAGTGGAACGAGGATCACGGCGTGCGCGCCGGCGTGGTGACCGTCACCAGGGGCGAGGGCGGCGGCAACGCGGTCGGGCCCGAGGAGGGCCCGGCGCTCGGCCTGCTGCGCGAGGCCGAGGAGCGCTCCGCCGTCGGCAAGGCGGGCGTGCGCGAGGTGTTCAACCTCGACGACGTCGACTTCTACTACACGGTGAGCGCGCCGCTGACCGACCAGGTGTGGGGCGGCGACACGCTGGAGAAGGTGGTCAGGGTCGTCCGCCAGACCCGGCCCGAGATCATCCTCACCATGGACCCGGCGCCGACGCCGGGCAACCACGGCAACCACCAGGAGGCGGCCAGGCTGGCGATCGCCGCCTTCTACGCGGCCGCCGACCCGAAGAGGTTCCCCGAGCAGATCACCAAGGAAGGGCTGAAGCCGTTCGCGCCCGCCCGGCTGCTCACCAGCGGGGCGCGCGGCACCGGCCAGCCCGGGGAGGCGTGCTCGTCGACGTACAAGCCGGCGAACCCGGCGCAGAACGTCTTCGGCGTCTGGAGCGGCCGCACCTCGGCGCGCCAGGGCAAGACGTGGGCGGCGATCGAGCGTGAGGCGCAGCGCCAGTACGCCTCGCAGGGCTGGGCCGGCTTCCCCGACGTGCCGTCCGACCCGCAGCAGCTCGGCTGCGACTTCTTCACCCAGGTGGACGCGCGGGTGCCGTTCCCCGAGCCGGGCAGCGCGGCCGCCGCGGCGCCTGCGAACATCCTGGACGGCGCGCTGACCAGGCCCAAGGGCGGCGTGCCGCTCGGCACGCGGTTCTTCCTGCGCACGAGCGACTTCGACGTGCGGCCGGGCGCCGCGTTCACGGTCGAGGCCGAGGTGAGCGCGCCGCAGCGGGACCGGCTCGGCCGCTCCACGGTGGCGCTGCGGGTGCCGGAGGGCTGGCAGGTCACCGGCTCGGGCGACCTCGGACGGGTGCGGGCCGGGCAGACGGCGAAGGCCACGTTCACGGTCACGCCGCCCGCGCAGGCCGAGCCGGGCCGGGTGCGCGTCGCGGCCACCCTCACCACCGAGAACGGCGGCGGCTACACCGACCGGCAGGTCGAGGTGAGCCCGCCCGTACGCGCCGCGCAGCAGCCGCTCCCCCAGGTCGCCCAGTACGAGGAGTGGACGGCCGAGGTCGGCGTGCCGCAGCTCGGCGGCATCGTCCAGCCGGTGCTCACGCTGCCGTCGGGCGGCAGCCGCGAGGTCGGCGTGGTCGTCACCAACGTCGGCTCCGAGACCCGCTCCGGCACCGTGCGCATCGACCTGCCCGGCGGATTCACCGCCGAGCGCACCGAGGCGCCGTTCGAGGACCTGGCGGCGGGCGAGTCGGTGACGGTGCCGTTCAAGGTGACCAACTCCGACCCGTCGCTGAAGACCTCCAACGAGGGCGGTGACTACGCGTACACGATCACCACGACGATCGACGGCGGCGGCTCGGCCGTCACCAGGCCCGCGCTCGAACTGGTCCCGGCCACCACGGTGCCGCAGGCCGAGACCGCGCCGGCCGTGGACGGCGCGGAGGGCGACGGCGAGTACACCGGTGACACGCTCGACATCTCCCGCCGGTGGGAGGGCAGCGAGTGCGCGTCGGCGGCCGACTGCTCGGGCACGGCCAAGCTCGCCTGGCACGACGACACGCTGTACGTGCTGGTGCACGTGAAGGACGACGTGCTCGGCACCGCGCTGGAGTCCTCCGACTGCAAGCGGCACTGGCGTACCGACGCGGTGGAGGTCACGCTCGACCCGCGCGGCGCGTCCGAGAACACCTCCACCACGTTCAAGACCGCGGTCCTGCCGGTCACCGCCGAGGGGCCGCCGTGCTTCCTGCGGGACGCCGACAACCGCCAGGGCCCCGGCGAGGAGACCGCGCCCGGCATGAAGGTGGCGTCCACGACCGGTGACGGCGAGTACACGGTGGAGATGTCGATCCCGATGGAGGTGCTGCCCGGCGCGGTCGATCCGGAGCACCTGGGGCTGAACATCCTCGTGTACGACTCCGACACCCAGGACAAGACCGGCCAGACCCGTATCGGCTGGTCGACGTGGGGCGGGGTGCAGGGCGACCCGTACCGGTGGGGCGTGGCCAGGCTGCCCGGCTACCAGCCGCCCGCCGACCGGCCTGTCACGCCGCCCGAGCCGGTGATCCCCGACACGGCGCTGTCCAGCCTGGACTCGCCGCAGACGCTGGAGCAGTCGGTGCGGGTGAACGTGCCGCCCGCGGGCGCGCCGGCCGCCGACCCTGCTGCGCGTGTGGTGTCCGCGTCGAGTGGGCGTGATTCCGTACGGGTGCGGCTGCAGGCCGGGGAGCCCGGCGAGGCGCACCTGTTCGTCCGCGACGCCGAGGGCACGGCCGGGAGCGAGGTCGTGAAGATCTCCCGCAAGGGGGTCACCACCGTCACCGTGCCGGTGACCCGCATCCCGGGCGAGGGCGCGACCGTGCTGGCGGGCTGGGCGGCCCGCGACGGCGGCACGGCGGCGGCATCGGCCCCGCTGCGCTGAGCCCTGCTCAGGGGGACGCCGGCTCCTGTCGTCACTTTCTGTGATTGTCCGACTACAATCCGGGTAGATGTGCAGGAGCCAACGTCCCCCCCGTGCGGCGTTCCCCTCTCCGCCGCGCGCGCACGAAAGGGAGCCCCCATGCCCGGACTCGACCGGTGCGCGACCATGCCCGTCCATCGCCGCCTGCTCGCCTCATCGCCTCGCTACGCGCTCGCCCTCGCCGCCATCGAGAACGAGACGTTCGCCAGGAGGACCGCCAGGGCGCCCGGCAGGGAGGAGGTCGTCACCATCCCCGTGGTGGTGCACGTCGTCCACCACAGCCCTGAGCAGGACATCGGGCAGGAGCAGATCGACAGCCAGCTCGAGGTGCTCAACGCCGACTTCCGGCGGGCCAACCCCGACGTGAGCAAGGTGCCGCAGGTGTGGCGGGACCTCGTGGCCGACGCCCGGCTGGAGTTCCGCCTGGCCGAGACCGCCCCTGACGGCTCGCCCGCCACCGGCGTCGTGCGCGTCTCGACGGACGTCACCGGCTTCTCCACCGATGACCGGGTCAAGTTCACCGCCCGGGGCGGCTCCGACGCCTGGCCCGCCGACCGCTACCTCAACATCTGGGTGTGCGAGCTGGACGACGCGCTCGGCTACGCCGCCTTCCCCGGCGGGCCGCCCGAGCTCGACGGGATCGTCATCCGGCACTCCGCGTTCGGCACCACCGGCACGGCGGCGGCCCCGTACGACGGGGGCAGGACCGCCACCCACGAGGTCGGCCACTGGCTCAACCTGCGCCACATCTGGGGCGACGACGGCGACGGCTGCTCGGGCAGCGACTTCGTCGACGACACCCCCAACCAGGCCGGCCCCAACCACGGCGCGCCGTCCTTCCCCCAGGTGAGCTGCGGCAACGCGCCCCACGGGGACATGTTCATGAACTACATGGACTACGTCGAGGACGCGGCCATGTTCATGTTCACCAAGGGCCAGGCGGAGCGGATGGACTCGGCGCTGGCCGGGCCGCGTTCGTCCTTCCTGACGCCGCGGCTGCGGGAAAGCATGCGCGCCGCCGCCCCCAGCTGACGCAGGTGGCCGGCCCGCGTAGGTCATCCGCATGGCAAGTCGCCGGGCCCGGTCGTCAGTGCTGCTCACCCCGGCTGCGAACATGGGGAGCATGCGTGTTGTGGTGATCGGAAGCGGCATCGTGGGCGCCGGCGCGGCCTACCACCTGAGCCGCAGGGGCGCGGCGGTGACCGTCGTGGACGGCGGCTTCCCCGGTGAGGCGACGCAGGCGGGCGCCGGCATCGTCTGCCCGTGGGTCGACCACCCCGAGGACGACGACTGGTACCGCCTGACCCGCGAGGGCGCGCGCCACTACCCCGGCCTGGTCGAGGAGCTGGGCGAGGACATCGGTTACGCCAAGGTGGGCGCGCTGCTGGTGGCCGAGGACCCGGTCGATCTGGAGCCGGTGCGGGCGCTGCTGCGCCGCCGCCACGCGGGCGCGCCCGAGATGGGCGAGGTCGTGGACGTCCCGACCCCCGTCGAGCTGTTCCCGCCGCTGTCCGACACGCTGAGCGCGCTGCTGGTACCGGGCGCGGCCAGGGTGGACGGCCGCTCGGTACGCGACGCGCTGCTCGCGGCGGCCGTGGCCAGAGGCGCCGAGGTCCGTACGGGCACCGCCACCCTGACCCCCGGCGGTCAGGTCCTGCTGCACCCCACCGAGGATCAGCCCGGCGGGCCTCTCGCTTCTCCAGCCTCTTCCCGGGCCGTTTCTCCCGGGGACACGGCTGCTGTCTCCGGGGCCGCCGGTTCCGCTGCTGCCGGGACGGGCGCATCCGAGACGGCGGCGCAGAAGGCGGCTCGCCCGGGGACGGAGGGCGCGGAAACGGACCGGCGGGGAGCCGCCCGGCCGGAGGCTGAGAGGCCGGCGGCAGGTGGGCGGGAAGCGGCCGAAGCCGCCGGCGGCGGTGACTCGTGGCGGCAGTCGGCGCCGGTCGCCTCCGCGCCTTCGATGCCCGGCGTCTGCAAGACACCGACGGGCGAGGGCGTGCCGATCGAGGCGGACAGGGTGATCGTGGCGGCCGGGGCGTGGACCGGTGAGGTGTGCCGGCCGCTGGGCGTCGAGCTGCCGGTCTTCCCGCGGCGCGGCCAGATCCTGCACGCCACGCTGGAGGGTGTGGACACCGCGTGGTGGCCGATCATCCTGCCCCGGCAGGGGCCGTACCTGCTGGGCTTCCCCGACTCGCGGGTGGTGATCGGCGCGACGGTGGAGGACGTCGGGTTCGCGCCGCGCGTCACGGTCGGCGGGCTCGACGAGGTGATCGAGGCGGGGCTCAGGGTGGCTCCGGGGCTGGCCGGTGCGACGGTGTCGGAGACCCGGGTCGGCCTGCGCCCGGTCTACGCTCCCGGTCCGGCGCTGATCGGGCCGGTGACCGATCGGGTGGTGGTGGCGACGGGGCTGAGCGCGTACGGGCTGACGGCCGGCCCGTTCGCCGGCGAGATCGCCGCCGCGCTGGTGCTCGGTGAGCGGCCGCCGATCGACATCACGCCGTACCTGCCACCGAGAAGCCCCTGACATCGGGCCCCAAAATCGGTCACTGAGCGCGATAAGCCACCCTGCCCGTCAAGTACGACAAGCAGCAACGTAAGATCGGATACCTCCCCACCGGTGACGTCGTGGGGAGGCCGCCTTGCCGCTGCTCGCACTGCTCCTGCTGCTGCTCGTGGTGCTCGCCGGCTGTGCGGACCCGAAGGCGGTCGCGCCCCCGTCTCCGTCCGCCAGTCCCCCGCCGTCCTCCGCGGCTCCCGCACCCAAGCCGCTGGCGCCCCGCCATCGCGGACGCGCGCCCGAGCAGGAGGTCCGGGTGCCGCACTCCGCCTCGGGCCGGTACGCCGTCGTCCCCGGGTCCGACCGGGCCAGGCGTGGACGGGGCGCGCTCGTGCGCTACCTGGTGGAGGTGGAGCGGGGGCTGCCGTTCGATCCCTTCGCGTTCGCCGCCGAGGTGCACCGCACGCTCAACGACGTCCGCGGCTGGGCCCGTTTCCAGCGCGTGGACCACGGCCCGGTACGGGTGCGCGTCGCGCTGTCCAGCCCGCGCATGACCATCCGCCAGTGCCTGCCGCTGCGCACCGGCGGCGAGCTGTCCTGCTGGAACGGCCGCCGCTCGGTCATCAACGCGCTGCGGTGGGCGAAGGGCGTCCCGCAGTACGGCGGCGACCTGGCCGCGTACCGGCGCTACCTGATCAACCACGAGGTCGGCCACGCGCTTGGCCACGGTCACCGGCGCTGTCCCGGCCCCGGCAGGCTCGCGCCGGTGATGGTCCAGCAGTCGAAGTCGCTCGGCCGCTGCCGCCCCAACCCCTGGCCGTACCCGCACGGCGACCACGACAAGCGCCGCTAGCTCCGCACCGGGGCCGGTGGCGCATGCCGGCGGGGCTGCCGAAGCCGCGTAGCGGGCCGGGCGATGGCGAGGGCAGCGCCCCGGAGGCCGCGCGGCGAGCGGGGCCTGGCGGGGGCGGTGAGCAGGCAACGCCGCGTGGCGGGCGGGGGCGGCGTTCCCTGGCGCCGAAGCTACCGATAGGTTTCCATCAACCGGACGAGTCGCCGCTTCGGTGACGGGGCCCGGCAACGCCGTACGCCGCCAGGAAGCGCGGGGGGCGCCGGCGGCGGCCGGTTCCCGGTCATCGCCGGTTGAGCGATCACGACCGTCTGACCTATCGCGATATATCGTAGAAGCGGAAACATCGGGGAGTCCCGCCGATCGGGACGCGAGAACTTTCCAGGGGAGTGTGAGCGATGGCAGGGATGCGGACGGCACGGCGGATCCTCGCGGGCGGCGCGGTCCTGGCCGCGGCCGGCTGGGCGCTGCGCGAGGTTCCCGCCGAGCTGGGCATGCGGCCGCTGGCGTCGGGGCCGGACCGGGCGGCGCGGATCCGGCGCTCGCCGCAGTTCAGGGACGGCGCGTTCGTCAACACGATGTCCGAGCCGGCGACCGTGCCGTCAGGGCCGCCCGTGAGCATGCTCGGCGAGCTCGCCACCGACCGCTCCCAGCGGCGCCCCGCAGGTCCCGTTCCGCTGCGCATCCCGCCGTCCGACGCGCCGCCCGCCGACGGCGTGCGCGCGATCTGGTACGGCCACGCCTCCACGCTGGTGGAGATCGAGGGCCGCCGGGTGCTGTTCGACCCGGTGTGGAGCCGCCGGGTCTCCCCCTCGCAGCTCGTCGGCCCGAAGCGGCACCACCCGGTGCCGGTGGAGCTGCACGAGCTGCCCGAGGTGGACGCGATCGCGATCTCCCACGACCACTACGACCACCTCGACATGGCGACCGTGCAGACGCTCAACCGCACGCAGAAGGCGCCGTTCATCGTGCCGCTCGGCATCGGGGCGCACCTGGAGCGGTGGGGTGTGGCGGCGTACCGGATCATCGAGCTGGACTGGGACGAGGAGACCGAGGTACGCGGGCTGCGCTTCGTCGCGACGGCGGCCCGCCACTTCTCCGGCCGGACCCTGACCCGCAACGACACGCTATGGGGCTCCTGGGTGGTGGCCGGTCCGACCAAACGGGTGTTCTACGCGGGCGACTCGGGCTACTTCGACGGCTACAAGGGCATCGGGAGCAAGCACGGCCCGTTCGACCTGACGCTGATGCCGATCGGCGCCTACAGCCCGGCCTGGCCGGACATCCACATGAACCCGGAGGAGGCCGTCAACGCCCACCTCGACCTGGGCGGCAAGCTGCTGCTGCCGGTGCACTGGGCGACGTTCACGCTCGCCCTGCACCCGTGGGCGGAGCCCGTCGACCGGCTGTGGCGCGAGGCCAAGGCGCGCGACGTGCGCATCGCGGTGCCGCGGCCGGGCGAGGCCGTGGACGTCTCGGCCGCGCCCACGGTCGAGGGCTGGTGGGAGATGCTCACCTGAGCACCCCGGCATAGGGTTCGGATGTGAGCAATCTGGAACGCGAGCCGCGCGAGATCCGCTGCGGCGCCGGTGCGGCCGATGAGCGCGAGGTGCTGACCGGGCGCGAGGTGCCGCTCGGCGGTCCCCGCGCGATGCTGGTCAGCAGGACCCTCCCCCACAAGCACCGCCGCATGATCGGCGCGTGGTGCTTCGTCGACGCCTACGGGCCGCAGGTCGCCACCATGCGGGTGCCGCCGCATCCGCACACCGGCCTGCAGACCGTGAGCTGGCTGGTCGAGGGCGAGGTGCTGCACCGCGACAGCATCGGCTCGCTGCAGGAGATCCGTCCCGGGCAGCTCAACCTCATGACGGCGGGGCGCGGCATCTCGCACTCCGAGGAGTCGCCGCAGACGACGCTGCACGGCGTGCAGCTGTGGGTGGCGCTGCCCGATGCGCACCGGCAGGTCGCGCCCGGCTTCGAGCACCACCCCGAGCTGCCCGGGCTGGCCGGGCCCGGCTTCCGCGCCCGCGTCATCATGGGCACGCTCGGCGGGGTGACCTCGCCCGCCACCGCCTACTCCCCGCTCGTCGGCGCCGAACTGGACGTCGAGGGGGAGGCCGAGGTGCCGGTCGAGCCGGGGTTCGAGCACGGGCTGCTGCTGTTCGACGGTGAGGTGGCCGGGGCCGAGCGCGGCGCGCTGGTGTACCTGCCGCCGGGCCGGACCTCCATCCGGCTCGCGGGGCGCGGGCGGGTGCTGCTCATCGGCGGCGAGCCGTTCGGCGAGGAGATCGTCATGTGGTGGAACTTCGTCGGCCGCTCCCACGAGGAGGTGGCCGCGTACCGGAAGGAGTGGATGGAGGGCGAGGGGTTCGGCGTCGTCGAAGGCTTCGACGGGGAGCCGCTGCCCGCGCCCGTCCTGCCCGGCACGCGGCTCAAGCCGCGCGGCCGCGTCCGCTGAGGACCCACCGCCGGGGTGCCCTGGGCGGACAGGTCCAGCGGGCCGTCCCCACCATCTCGGGCTGCGGGCCGCGCGGCCCCGCAGCCGTCAGGTGAGGCGTTGTGCCTTGCTGAGCAGGCGCTGCGCCACCACCACGAGTGCCAGGAACGCGCCGCTGACCACCTGCTGGAACGCCGACGTCAGGTTCCCCACCTGGTTGATGAGGCTCTGGATGACGCCGAGCAGCAGCACCCCGGCCACCGACCCGGTGATGCCGCCGGCGCCGCCGGTCAGCAGCGTGCCGCCGATCACCACGGCGGCGATGGCGTCGAGTTCGAGGCCGATGCCGAGGATGGTGACGCCGGAGGAGAGCCGGGCGGCGTTGAGCGCGCCGGCCAGCCCGGCCAGCAGGCCCGACATGACGTACACGTACACCTTGGTACGGGCGACGGGCACGCCCATCAGGGCCGCCGCCTGCTCGTTGCCGCCGATGGCGTAGACGTTCTGGCCGAATCCGGTGCGCTGCAGCAGCACCATGGCGAGCAGCGCGAGCAGGGCGGTGATGTAGACGGGCCAGGTCAGGCCGAGGATCCCGCCCTGGCCGAGCGCGGCGAACGCGGGGTCCTCGACGAGGTAGGTGGTGGCGCCCTCGTCGGAGATGGCCAGCATGAGCCCGCGCACGCCGAGCAGCCCGGCCAGGGTGACGATGAACGGCGCCATCCCCGTACGTGCGATGACCAGCCCTTGCAGCAGCCCGACGACCCCGCAGACGGCGAGCGGCAGCAGCAGCGCCACGAGCAGGCCGTACTGGGAGCCGTAGGCGGCGAGCACGCCGCCCAGGACGAACAGCGACCCGACGGACAGGTCGATGCCGCCGCTGATGATCACGAACGTCATCCCGATGGCGATGATCGCCAGGAACGACGAGGAGACGACGACGCTGGCGGCGTTGCCCGCCGTGGCGAAGGAGTCGAAGGCCAGGCTGCCCACGACGACCAGCAGGGCCAGCACCATGACGGCGCCGTGCTGCTGGATGAGCCGGCTCACCTGTTCGCGGTTCATCGGGTCCCCCGCTTCCTGGTGGCGTAGACGGCGGCCAGGATGATGACCGCCTGGACCATCTGGGTCCATGACTGCGGGAGGTTGTGCTTGATCAGCGTGGCCGACAGCAGCTGCATGAGCAGCGCGCCCATGACCGTGCTGAGCACCCTGATCCGCCCGCCGGTCAGCGGCGTGCCGCCCACGACGACGGCGGTGATCGCCGACAGCTCGATGAACAGGCCGAGCGAGGTGGGGTCGCTCGCCTGCAACCGGGCCGTGGCCAGCACGCCGGCCAGGGCGGCGAGCAGCCCGGAGATCACGTAGACGGTCAGCAGCACCCGCTTGACGGGCAGGCCGGACAGCTCGCTGGCCGAGCGGTTGCCGCCGATGGCGACGACCTGCCGGCCGAACGTCGTACGCCGCACCACGAACAGCACGATCACGGTGAGCGCCGCCGCGATGATCACGATCACCGGGATGCCGGCGACGGAGCTGCTGCCGAGCGCGATGAGACCGGGGTTGCGGAACTCGACGAGCTGCGGCACCAGCACGTTGGCCAGGCCGCGGATGCCGACCAGCAGCGCCAGCGTGGCCACGATGGGTTGCACGCCGACGTAGGCGACCAGCGCGCCGCCCGCCGCCCCCACGACGGCGCCGCCGATCACCGCCACGAGGACGGCGGGCAGCCAACCGTAGCCGAGGTAGAGCACGGTCAGCGCGGCGGCGAGCGCCATCACCGAGCCGACCGACAGGTCGATGCCCTGGGTGCCGATGACCAGCGCCATGCCCAGCGAGACGATCACGACGGGGGTGACCTGGACGAGCTGGGTGCGGAAGTTGGACGCGTCGAGGAAGTGCGGGGTGAACAGCACGTTGAACAGCAGCAGCACGAGGACGGCCGCGTACACGCCGTAGTCCTGCACCCACGCGTACACCTGGGGTTTGAGCACGGCGACCCGGGCGCTCCCCCTGGAGGTCAGCTCAGCCATCGCTCTGCTCCGCGATCGTCGCCATGATCTTCTCCTCGGTCACCTCGTCGCCGGACAGCTCGCCCACGACCGCGCCCTCGCGCAGCACGAGGATCCTGTCGGCGCCCTCGACCAGTTCCTCCAGGTCGGAGGAGATGAGCAGCACGCCCAGCCCTTCCTGGGCCAGCTCGTCGATCAGCGCCTGCACCTCGGCCTTGGCGCCGACGTCGATGCCGCGGGTCGGCTCGTCGAGCAGCAGCGCCTTGGGCCGGACGGCCAGCCAGCGGGCCAGCAGCACCTTCTGCTGGTTGCCGCCGGACAGCTCGGAGACGAGCTGGTGCGGTGATGCGGCCTTGATCCTCAGCCTCCGCATGAAGATCTCGACCACCCGGTCGATCTTCGCCTCCGACACCACCCCTGCCCTGCCGAGCGAGGGCAGGGCGGCGAGCGCGATGTTCTCGCGTACGGACAGCGTCGGGATGATGCCCTCGGCCTTGCGGTCCTCGGGCAGCAGGCTGACGCCGGCCTTGATGGCGGCGGCGGTGGAGCCGCCGCGCAGCGGCATCCCGGCCACCAGGACCTGCCCGCCGTCGAGCGGGAGCGCGCCGACGATGGCCTTGGCGGTCTCGGTACGGCCCGCGCCGAGCAGGCCGCCGAGCCCCACGACCTCGCCGGGCTCGACGCTGACGTTCACCCCGTCGAGGACGTGCTTGCGGGTGAGCCCGCGGGCCTCGACCACGGGCGTGCGCGTGCCGTCACCCTGCCGGTTCTCGCTGGAGCGGTCGCGGGAGAAGCGGGTCATGCCCCCGGAGCGGACCTCGTCGAGGTCGCGGCCCAGCATGAGGGAGATCAGCTTCAGCCGGTCGAGCTCGGCGAGCGGCCCGGTGTGCGCGAGGCGGCCGTCGCGCAGCACCGTGACCTGGTCGCACACGGCGTACAGCTCGTCGAGGCGGTGGCTGACGTACATGACGGCGATGCCGCTGTCGCGCAGCCGCCTGATGACGCCGAACAACGTCTCGACCTCGCGCGGCTCCAGCGATGACGTGGGCTCGTCCATGATGACGACGCGGGCGTCCACCGAGACGGCGCGGGCCAGCGCCACCATCTGCTGGGCGCCGACGCCGAGCGTGCGCAGCGGGCGGCGCACGTCGGTCTCGACGCCGTAGCCGGCCAGCACCCGCTCGGCCTCCTCGTACATGGCGGCCGTGTCGATGACGCCGAACCTGCCGCGCGGCTCGCGGCCGAGCAGCAGGTTGCGGGCCACCGACATCATGGGGACGAGGTTGACCTCCTGGTAGATGGTGGAGATGCCGGCCCGCTGCGCCTCCATGGGGGTGCCGAAGGAGGCGGGCTCGCCCTTGTAGAGCAGCCGGCCCTCGTCGGGGCGGTAGACGCCGGTGAAGACCTTGATCAGGGTGGATTTGCCGGCTCCGTTCTCGCCGACGAGGGCGTGCACCTCGCCCGGCCGCAGGGCGAGGGACACGCCGTCGAGCGCGAGGACGCCGGGGAAGCGTTTGCTGATCCCGCGCGCCTCGAGTACCGGTTCGTCGGTCTGCTCGGCCAAGTCAGTACGCCTCACCGAGGGAGTCCTTGGCGTTGGTGGTGTCGTAGTCGCGGTCGGAGATGATCACCTTGTCGGGGATCGGCTCGCCGTCGAGGAACTTCTGCGCGGTCTCGAAGGCGAGCGGCCCGAAGCGCGGGTTGGACTCGATGACGGCGTGCAGCCAGCCGTCGGCGATGGCCTGCACGGCGCTGCGGGTGCCGTCCACCGAGACGATCTTGATGTCGCCCGGTTCCTTGCCCGCGCCCTTGAGCGCCGTCACCGCGCCGAGCGCCATCTCGTCGTTCTCGGCGTAGATGCCGTTGATGTCGGGGTTGGACTGGATGAGCTGCTCGGTGACCTGCTGGCCCTTCTCACGGGCGAACTCGCCCGTCTGCTCGAACGCGATCGTGATGTCCGGCGCCTTCTCCTTGACGCGGTCCTTGAAGCCGTTGGTGCGCTCGGTGGTGACGTTGTTGCCGGGGGCGCCGAGCAGGATGGCCACCTTGCCCTTGCCGCCGAGCGCCTCGATCATCCGGTCGGCGGCGCGCTTGCCCTGCTCGTAGAAGTCGGAGCCGATGAACGTCAGGTAGTCGCTGCACGGCTTGGCGTTGATCTTGCGGTCGACCGTGATGATGGGGATCTTCTTGGCCGCCGCCTGCTGGAGCACCGGCTCCCAGCCGTCGGAGTTGAGCGGCGCGATGACGAGCAGCTGCACGCCCTGCGCGATGAGCTGCTGCACGTCGGTGATCTGCTTGGAGAACTGCGACTGGGCGTTGGTCACCTTGAGGTGGGTGATGCCGAGTTTGGCCGCCTCGTCCTTGATCGACTTGGTCTCCGCGATGCGGAACGGGTTGGCCTCCTTCTCCGACTGGGAGAAGCCCACCGTCGCCGTCTTGAGGTCGAACGTGGTGCCGCCGAACTGCTCCAGCGTGCAGGTGGGGCCGGCCGTGCCCGTGGGCGACTGGACGACCTGCCGGCCCGCCGTGCCGGTGGGGGCGGGTGCGCTCTGCGGCTCCTCCGCTTTCGCGCAGGCCGTCGCGGTGAGGAGGACGGCCAGAGCCAGCGCGGCCGTCCGGAGATGGGGGGTCATCGCGGTTCCCTTCTTATCAGGTCCTGCCGGTGCGCGCCCGGGCCCGTGCGACGGTGCCCGTCCGACGGTGCCCGTGCGACGGTGCCCGTCCGACGGGGTCCGGGCGCGCGGGGGGTTCAGCTGCAGGGCGGGTTGATCGCGCTCGTGAGCCGCTTGTGGGCGTCGTGGAGGCGCTTGACGTCGGGCTTGGTGACGGCCCGGTCGTACGTCATGAGGCCGTTGATCTCGGTCTCGACGTCCGTCGTCTGGGTGTAGATCGCGGCGCTGAGCTGCTCACAGGCGTGCAGCCGCTCCAGCTCCTCGATCATGCCCACGTACCGGTCGGTGAGGGCCTGCGGGTTCGGCTCGACCGCGTAGCCCCAGCCGCCGCCGGACCAGGTGTGGCCGACGACCGGCAGGCCCAGGCCGCCGTACTCGCCGAGCACGGTCGCGCGGGTGCCCTCCGGCTTTCCGGGGTTCCCGGGGCCCGGGTAGATGTGGAAGTCCTTGACGTCGCCGTTGCCGCCGTCCACGGCGCCGCAGCAGTTGACGCCGCTCATGTTGTTCACCAGGCGGGTTGGGTCCCAGCTCTTGACCAGGTCGGCGATGCGGGCCTGGTCGTACTGGCCCCAGCCCTCGTTGAACGGCACCCACATGATGATCGACGGGACGCTCCTGTGCTGGTCGATCATCCTGCGCAGCTCGGTCTCGAACTGCTGCCTGTCGTCGGTCTTGAAGGCCGACGGCATGTCCTGCCAGACCAGCAGGCCGAGCTTGTCGGCGTGGTAGTACCAGCGGTCGGGCTCGACCTTGACGTGCTTGCGGACGGCGTTGTAGCCGAGGGCCTTGGTCTGCTCCAGGTCGTAGCGCAGCGCCTGGTCGGTCGGCGCGGTGTAGATGCCGTCCGGCCAGAAGCCCTGGTCGAGCGGGCCGATCTGGAAGACCGGCTTGCCGTTGAGCAGCATGCGGTTGCCGGACAGGCTGATCTCGCGCATGCCGAAGTAGGACGTCACCTTGTCGTCCTTGAGGCGGACCTCCAGGTCGTACAGGTGCGGGTTCTCGGGCGACCACAGCTTGGGGTCGCGTACGGGGATGCGCAGCTTCTCGCCGACCTTGCCCCGTACGGTGCCGACGACACGGCGGCCGTCCTTGGCGATCACGGTGGCGGTGCCGGGGGTGCCGTGCACGGTGACGTACACGGCCTGGCCGGGCACGTCGGGGACGGTGTCCACGCGGTCGACGCGGGCCTTGCCGACCGGCTCGATCCAGACGGTCTGCCAGATGCCGGAGACCGGGGTGTACCAGATGTTGCCGGCTTCGAGCCGCTGCTTGCCGACGGGCTGCGAGCCCCGGTCGGTCGGGTCGTACACGCCGACGACCAGCTCCTGCTTGCCGGTGCGCTTGAGAGCGTCGGTGACGTCCACGCTGATGCGGTCGTAGCCGCCCTTGTGGGTGGCGACGCGCTTGCCGTTGACGTAGACGGTGGCGTCCCAGTCGACGGCGTCGAGGTGCAGCAGCAGCCGCTCGCCGCTCCAGGAGCGCGGCACCTCGAACGTGCGGCGGTACCACATGCGCTCCTCGTGCCGGCCGATGCCGGACAGCTGCGACTCGACGGGGAACGGCACGGTGATCCGCTCGGGCAGGGTGCGGCCGATCGGCGCGGCCTCGCCCTCCTTCGCCGGGGCGAACTGCCAGACGCCGTTGAGGCTGCGCCAGCGGTCGCGGGCGAGCTGCGGCCTGGGGTACTCGGGCAGCGGGTTGTTCTTGTCGACCTTGTCGGTCCAGCGGGTCTTGAGCACGTACGTGGAGAGGTTGACCACGCCGGCGTGGGCGTAGGCGGGCAGCGGGGTGCCGTCGGCGTAGGTGATGCCGCCTTCGCCGTCGTACGAGGTGCGCACGGTGGTGCCGGCCTTGGCCGGGATCGGGTACTCGAGCGCCAGCTCCACGGTCTCCGGGCTCTTCTGGACGGCCGAGGTGACCGGCCAGGCGGCGTTGCCGACGGTCAGCTTGAGCTTGCCGGCCGCGTCGGCGGGCAGCGGGGCCAGGGGCTCCGAGTAGGTGAGCGTCACCGCGTCGCCGGCGGTGTTCACGCGGGCGTCGTACGGTCCGGCGGGCTGGAAGTCGGCCGGCACGGTGAACGCCTCGGTGGGCACGATCTGCTTCGGCTGGCTGGGGCTCTGCCAGCGCAGGCGCAGGTGGGCGCCGCCGTAGTGCTCGAAGTACTCGACCTTGATGTCGTACTTGCGGCCCGCTTCCAGGGCGATCGGGGTGCCGACCTGCTCGATGTCCCAGTCGTCCACCCAGTGGTCGATGATCAGCTGGTCGTCCACCCAGAGGCGGAACCCGTTGTCACCGATGATGGAGAACGTGTAGGTCTCGGAGTATTTCGGGGTGATCTGGCCGGTCCATCGGACGGTGACGTCGTCCTCTCTGCCGGTCAGGAGCTGGAACGTGGGGTTGAGGTCGGGAAGTTCCAGATTCGGGTCGATGATGCTCGCTTTGAGCTCGGCGAAGTCGAACTGCCCCGGCCCCGAGGCCAGGTAGTAGTCGCCGCGCAGCCCGTTCCGCTCGGGGAGGGCCGCCGTTCCTGCGGAGGCGGTTGCCGGTAGCTGCCATAACACGGCCGTCAGCACGGCCAGCAGCAACGCGAGGCGCTTGCGCACGGGGAGTGTCCTTTCGGAAGGCGCCGATCAGGTTCGGACAGCTTTTGACCCTGACAGGCACCAAAGTAAGCACCGATGGACCAAGCCGGTCAAGATTTCCGATCAGATTCGTTCGCGTTCGGTCAGAGGTGAACTGATGTTGGCGGGTCGACTATGATCGGCTCGTGAGCGACACGCAGAGTGACGGACGCAGGCCCGTGTTCGCCGCCGAGCGCCGCCAGCGCATCCTCGAGCTGGTGCGCGCCAACGGCGCCGTGTCGCTGCGCGAGCTGGCCCAGGCGGTCCGCTCGTCCGAGGTCACCGTCCGCCGCGACCTGCGCGCCCTGGAGTCCGAGGGCCTGCTCAACCGCCACCACGGCGGAGCCACCCTGCCGGGCGAGCTGTCCCGCGAGACCGGCTACGCGCACAAGGTCTCGCTGGAGTCGGCGGAGAAGGCCGCGATCGCCGATCTCGCCGCCGCGCTGGTCGAGGACGGCGACGCCATCGTGATCGGGCCGGGCACCACCACGCAGGAGTTCGCCCGCCGCCTGACCAGGCACTCCGAGCTGGCCGTGGTGACAAACTCGCTGCTGGTCGCGCAGGTGCTGGCCGGCTCGCCGCGCATCGAGGTCATGATGACCGGCGGCACGCTGCGCGGCTCCATCCTCGCCCTGGTCGGCAGCGCGGCCGAGCACTCACTGGCCGGGCTGCGGGTCCGGCGGGCGTTCATCTCCGGCAACGGGCTCACCGCCGAGCGCGGGCTGTCCACGCCCAACATGCAGGTCGCGGGCGTCGACCGGGCGCTCGCCGCGGCCGCGGAAGAGGTCGTGGTGCTGGCCGATCACACCAAGATCGGTGTCGACACCATGGTCCAGACCGTCGCGCCCGACCGCATCGACCACCTGGTGACCGACGACGCCGCGCCCCGCGAGGTCCTCGACGACCTCAGCGCGCGCGGCGTGCGGCTGCACGTCGCCCAGTTCTGATCAGCCGGTTGTACGTCGCCCGGCCCTGATCAGCCGGTTGCACGTCGCCCGGCTCTGATCGGCCCGCGCCCGCACGCGGCCCGATTGTGAGCGGCGCGCCCCCGCCCCGCACGCGGCCCGATCCTGCGCGGCACACCCCCGCCCCGCACGCGGCCCAATTCTGCGCGGCCTACCCGCGCACGTCGCCCGAGTCCGATCGGTGCGGTTTCTGATCGCCACACTGATCGAATGTGACAAGGCCGTTACTGTAATGTTTCCTTCCTCGATCACCATCGAGGCGGAGGCAACCGTGCTGCAGGTGGCTGGCGTTCTCAAGGCGTTCCAGGGTGTCACCGCCCTCGATCACGTCTCCCTGTCCGTACGCGCCGGCGAGGTGCACGCCCTCATCGGCGGCAACGGCGCGGGCAAGTCCACCCTGGTGAAGGTGCTCTCGGGCGTCTACCCGCCCGACGCCGGCGAGCTGCGCTTACTCGGCGAGCAGGTCCGCTTCGCCGGGACCGCCGACGCCAAGCGAGCCGGCATCGCCACCATCCACCAGGAGACCAACCTCGTCCCGACCATGAGCGTGGCCCGCAACCTGCTGCTCGGCCGTGAGCCGCGCGGGCGGCTCGGGCTGATCGACTCCGCGGCCGTGCACGCCAGAGCCGAGGAGCTGCTGGCCGCGTACGGGCTGGAGGTGGATGTACGCCGCCCGCTCGGCTCGCTCGGCGAGGGCGCGCGGCAGATCGTCGCGCTCGCGCGGGCCGCGTCCGCCGACGCCCGCCTGGTCATCATGGACGAGCCCACGACCGCGCTCGACCACGGCGAGCTGGAGGTGCTGTTCGGCGCGGTGACCCGGCTGCGCGAGCAGGGCCGTTCGGTCATCTACGTCACCCACCGGCTCGAGGAGCTGTACGGCATCTGCGACCGGGTCACGGTGCTGCGCGACGGCCGGGTCGTGCACACCGGGCCGCTGGCCGGGCTCGACCGGCTGCGGCTCGTCTCGCTCATGCTCGGCCGCCCCTTCCACCCCGCCGCGCCGTCCCTGCCCGCGGGCGAGCCCGACGTGCCCGCCGACGAACCCGTCCTGGAGGCCAAGGGCCTCACCCGGCACCACATGCTGGACGGTGTCTCGCTCGCCATGCGGGCTGGGGAGGTCGTCGGGCTCGGCGGTCTGCTCGGCGCCGGGCGCAGCGAGACGGCCCGCGCCATCGCCGGCGTGCTGCCGGTGGACGCCGGTCAGGTCACCGTCGCCGGTGCTCCCGTGCGCAAGTGGTCGATCAGGAGCGCCGTACGCGCCGGGATCGGGCTGGTGCCGGAGAACCGCAAGACCGAGGGCATCGTGCCCACCCTGTCCGTACGCGACAACATCGCCCTGGCCGCGCTCCCCCGCCTGTCGCGGGCCGGCATCGTATCCGACGCGCAGATCGACAACATCGTCGCCACCTTCATGCGGCGGCTCGGCATCAAGGCCGTCTCCCCCGCCAGCCCGCCGGCGAGCTGTCGGGCGGTAACCAGCAGAAGGTGCTGCTCGCCCGCTGGCTCGCCATGCACCCGAAGGTGCTGCTGCTCGATGAGCCGACCCGGGGGGTGGACGTCGCCACGAAAACGGAGATGCAGGCGCTGCTCGACGAGCTGGCCGTGGACGGGCTCGCGATCCTGCTCATCTCGTCCGATGTGAGCGAGCTGGTGGAGAATTGCGACAGCGTGGTGGTGCTGCGTGACGGCGCGATCACCGAACAGCTCACCGGCCCCGAGGTCACCGAAGACCGCCTGTTGGCCGCCCTCGCTAAGGACTGACCACCCCGGCCGCCAGGCGTCCCGCCCCCGGCACGGCACGTTCGCGGGCACACACAGGCTCGCCGCGCCAGGTGTCCGCCGGCCGCGGGGTCCGGCGCAGAGGCGTGCTCACGTTGTTGCGCGGCCCGGCGCAGCGGCGCGCTCCCGGTGTCGCGCCCCAGCACGACGATGACGGCAACAGACGCCGCCCAGCGCGACGGCACACCACCGCGAACCCGGCCCCGCGCAACGGTCCACGCAGCCACCCATGACCCGCCTCCACGGCGCACCACCGCAGACCGGCACCGCGCAACGGCCCTCTCCCACCCCACGCGGCTCAGCGCGACGGCGCACTCTCGTCCGGCATAACCCGGCACGACGGCGCGTTCCACGGACGCGACTCGGGGGGCGGCGCACTCTCCCCTTTGCGTCTCAGCACGACGCGAAGGTGTTCCGACGCAGCCCCGACCGGGTTGCGCGCGCCCGAAGGCGCGAGGCTGCGCGAAGCCGCGCGTTTCTGCGGGCCCGGGCGCGCCCGGCACTGCGGACGCGCCCGGCGCTGTGGACGCGCTCGGCACTGCGGACGCGCTCGGTGCGGTGGCGGGACGGCCGAAGCGGTCCGCGCCACGCGATCACGGACCTGCTCGCCACAGGACCACGTGGTCACCGGCCCTTTCGCGGCCGGACCACGCGGTCACAGAACGTCTCGCCGCCGCGTCACTGCTGGTCGCGGTCGCGGCCCTTGCGGACTCTCCGGACGACGAGGTGGCGGCCCAGCAGCACGGAGCCGGGGACGACCGCGAAGCCGAGGAGGCTGGTGCCGAGGCCGAGGCCGATGTCGGCGTCCAGGAGTCCCCTCTCGCCCCTGAGTACGGGCACGCCGAGCGACACGCTCACCGACACCGACAGGAGCGGACCCCGGCCGGCGGGCTGCTCCGGCTCGTTGGTCACGGGCGGTGGCGGCTCTTGGGTGTCAGGCGGGTTGGGTGCGGGCGGGTCGTCGTCGCGAGGCGGCGTCGGCCGGATGGTGGTCGGGTCCGCGGTGGGCTGACGGGTGGGCCGGCTCGTCCTGGTCGGCCTTCGGGTCGGCTCGCGGGTGGGCCGGCTCGTGGTGGGCCGCTGGCTCGGCCGGGTCGTCGGCCGGGTCGTCGGCTGGGTGGTGGGCCTGGTGGTGGGCGGGGTCGTGGGCCTGCTCACCACGGGCGGCCTGGTCACCGGGCGGACGGGGGACGTGACCGCCGGTGTCAGCGCGGTCGGCTCGCTCGCCGTGGGCGACGCCTCGGTGCGCGTCGGCTCGGGCGTGGGCGTCTCCCGGGTCGGCGACGGTGACGGCGAGGACGGGGCGGGCGTCGTCGGCGGGGGCAGCGCCACGGTGGCGGGCGGCGGTTCGGTCACGCTGCGCGGGTCGGGCGCGTCGCCCAGGATCGCGAACGTCGACACGACGGCCACGGCCGTCGCCACCACCAGGCCGCCGGTCATGGCGAGCTTCCCGGCCGGCGAGAGCGCGCTGTGGAAAAGGCTCGTCCCCGTGCCGGGCTCCGGGACGGCGGGCGGCTTCGGCAGCAGCCCGGCCAGCGGCACGACGAGCGCCGCCATCCTGGCACGGCCGCGCTCCTCCCACTCACTCCCGTACGCCGTCCGCGCCGTGTCCTCCAGCTCCTCCAGGAACGCCAGCGCCGACTCGGGACGCTGCGCCGGGTCCTTGGCCAGGCCGTGCTCGATCAGGGGGCGCAGCGGCGCCTCGATGTCGTCGATCGGCGGCGGCAGGTGCTGGTGCTGGTAGGCGAGGGCGGCGATGTTCTCGCCGTGGAAGGCGCGGTGGCCGGTCAGGCACTCGTAGAAGACGAGGGTGGCGGCGTAGACGTCGGTCGCGGGCCCGGCCGGCGCCTCGTCCCATTGCTCTGGGGCCATGTACGAGGGCGTGCCCGCCAGCACACCCGTCTCCCCGACCCGGGCGGCCACGCCGAAGTCGACGAGCTTGCTCTCACCCTCCTGGGTGATCATCACGTTCTCGGGCTTGAAGTCGCGGTGCACCACGCCGTGCCGGTGCGCCTCCGCCAGGCCGAGCAGCGAGCCCTTCAGCACCGACAGCGCCGCCTGCGGGCCTGTCGCACCCTCGTTGCTCAGCAGCCGCCGCAGGGTGACGCCGTCGACCAGCTCCATCACGATGACCGCGTCGTCGTCGCCCTCGACGTAGTCGAGCACGCGGGCCGTGTGCGGGCTGTCGATCTCCTGGATGAGCCGCGCCTCTTCCCTGAACCGCGCGACGAACGCCTCGTCCTCGCGCAGCTCACCGGAGAGATGCTTGATCGCCACGTGTAAGCCGTCGGAGTCGCGGACGGCGAGCATCACCCGGCCGGTTCCGCCGTGCCCGAGTTCCCGGATCTCTGTGTAGCCGGGAACCTCCATGGAGACCTCCTGACCGGATAAAGATCCTTATATCAGGACGCTAACCCGATGTCACCACACGTGTCGACCCCCTCCACCGGAAGTGACGGCGACAGTGATCGGATCGGTATGGCCGCTAGGCGTGGGCCCTTCTGCGGCTCAGGAAGCGGATCGCCACGGTGATCGTCCAGGCGGCGGCGACGCCCAGCAGCAGGAGCAGGACGAAGACCAGCGTCGGGAGCCAGGGCCATCCCGGTCCGGTCAGCTTGACGTCGACCACCGGGTACTCCAGCGTCTTGGCGGCGAACCTCGCCGTCGCCACGTCGTACGTACGGGCGATGTCGCGCAGCACCGCGTCGAAGGCGAACTCCCCGGTCGTGTGGAGGTACTCCGGACGGAGATCGCCGACGCCCGGCACCTGGCGGCGCGCGGCGTCCAGGCCGGGCACGAGGAGCCGGTCGAGCCCGGTGGCCGCGGCGGCGAGGGTGGCGCGGGGGACGAACGTCAGGCCGTGCTCGGAGCGGACGGGGCCGTCGGCGACGGCGATGGTCCGCCCGACCACGGACTGCTCGGTGTAGGAGTTGAACACCGAGGCGAGCTCCAGCTCCCCGACGCCGTCGGTGAGCAGCACGCCGATGTCCGACGGGCCGGTCTGGTAGGAGGAGTTGAGCGGGGCGACGAGGTCGGCGAGTTCGAGGCTGCGTACGGGGATGCTCGCGGGCGCGCCGGGCGAGTAGTGCCGCCAGTGCACGGCGTCGGCCGCCTGGCGGGCCGCGGGAGCGTCGGCCAGGCGCTCGACGATGCGCAGGGCGGCGTCGATGCCGGACAGCACGCCCGCCGCGGTGATCACGTCGCCGTCGTCGACGTACCGCATGCCGCTTCGCCACTTCACGGCGGGGAAGTCGGCGCGCAGGCCGCGCATGCGCAGCCAGTGCGAGGTGGCGGGACGGCCGTCGAGCAGCCCGGTGCGGGCCAGCGCGCGGGCGCCGTTGCAGACGCTGACGGTCAGCGCGCCGGCGGCCGACTGCCGCCGCGCCCAGGCGTTGATGGAGGCCAGCTCGGCGGGCTCAGGCGTCTGCATCGCGGGGAAGATCACGGCGTCGAGGGTGTCGCCCTGGCCGGACATGAGCCGGTCGAGCTCGTCGAACGTCATGTCGGGGACGAGGTCCAGCCCGCCGGTCATGTGGATCAGCCGGGGGCCGGCGGAGACGACGTAGAGATTGAACCGGCCGGTGCGGGCCAGCACCTCGTACGGGCCGAGCAGGTCGGCGGCGTTGGTGCCGTTGCCGCCGGTGAGGAAGGCCACGGTGGGCTTGGCCGGGTCGTGGCTCTTGGCCGCGGGCGCGACCGAGACGGCGTCGGCGCGCGCCTCGTAGATGTCGCCGAACCTGCCGATCGTGCTGGCCGCCGAGACCGCGCCCGGGATGAGCAGCACGATCAGCACGGAAGCCGCGCCCTTGAACCACTTCCCCCGGACGGTGAAGCGGGGCAGGGCGGCGTACTCGTCGCGGCGCCTGAACACGGCGGCCGCCATGAGGATGTACATCGCCCAGTGGCCGATCATCGAGACCTGGGCGACGCCGAGCAGGCCCAACCAGAACAGGACTAACAGGACGAGGAAGGGCGCGAAAATGATCGCCACCATCTCGCCGATGGCCTGCTTGCGGTGGCGGCGGACGGCCATCCAGAGCGCCGGGACGACGGCCATCTCGGCGACCATGATGAGCAGCCGGACGTCGGCACGGGTGCTCGCGGGCAGCAGCGCGTTGCCCGCCATGCCGAGCAGCAGCATGCCGAGGTTGACCGCGATGACCAGCTCGGCGTAGTGCCAGAGGAGGCGGCCCGCCGTACGGAGCGCTCCCGTGCACGTCTCCTTCTCCGTCATCGCCCGGCCTCCGATGGCCCAGCCGCGCTCAGCCGCTGGTCGATGCCTGGATGGCGGGTTCTGCCCGCTGACGTTCCGCCCCGCATGATCGCCCCTTCCCACCGCGCATATGAGTCACCTCCGGATGGTGTTCGACCTGCGCTTCCAGGACAAGGACATAGACCGGACATCCACCGGACATTTCCCGATAGCGGTGGCGTGGGGCATCGGGCGCGGTTCCGGCGTTCTCGGTGGGGACGCGGGTGGGACGTCAGTGGAGCGACGGCGAGACTCAGACGGGCGCTGGTCGGCCTGGCGGCTGGTCGGCCGGAGGCTGGTCGGCCGGAGGCTGGTCGGCCGGAGGCTGGTCGGCCGGAGGCTGGTCGGCCGGAGGCTGGTCGGCCGGAGGCTGGTCGGCCGGAGGCTGGTCGGCCGGAGGCTGGTCGGCCGGGGGCTGGTCGGCCGGGGGCTGGTCGGCCGGGAGCGGCGGCCACAAGCGCGCTCGGACGGCGAGGCGCGTGGAATCAGCGGTCCCAAGGCCGCGATGTGGCGAGCGTGCTCAGGCGGCCGGGCGGGCGGAGGCGGCGGTCAGGAGGCGGCGGACGTTGCGGGCGGCGACGCGTCCGGCGCGGTTGGCGCCGATCGTGCTGGCCGAGGGGCCGTAGCCGACGAGCTGGATCCTGGGGTCGCGGACGACCTGGGTGCCGTCCACGCGGACGCCGCCGCCCGGCTCGCGCAGGTGCAGGGGGGCGAGGTGGTCGAGCGCCGCCCGGAATCCGGTGGCCCAGATGATGGTGTCGCAGGCCAGGAACGTGCCGTCGTCCCACTCCACGCCGCTCTCGGTGATGCGGCGGAACATCGGGCGCCGGTGCAGCGCCCCCTTGGCCAGCGCCTCACGTACGACGGCGCTGTAGGTCAGGCCCGTCACGGCGACGACGCTCTGCGGCGGCAGCCCGGCGCGTACGCGCTCCTCCACCATGGCGACGGCCTCCCGCCTGGCGTCCTCGCCGAAGTCGTCGTCCCGGAACTCGGGTGGCCGCCGCGTGACCCACGCGGTCGCGGCGGCCACCCCCGCGATCTCCGACAGCACGTGCACCGCCGACGCGCCGCCGCCCACGACGACCACCCGCCGCCCCGCGAACTCCGCCGGCCCCCGATAGTCGGCGTAGTGCAGCTGGCGGCCGGCGAAGGTGGCGGCGCCCGGGTAGTACGGCCAGTAGGGGCGGGTCCAGGTGCCGGTCGCGTTGACGAGGGCGGCGGCGGACCACTCCCCCGCGTCCGTCTCGATCAGCAACCGTCCCGCTTCGCCCTCGCGTACGGACGTGACCCGTACCGGACGTACGACGTGGAGCCCGGCGGCGCGCTCGTACGCGCCGTAGTACGCGGGAACGACCTCGGCCGCCTGCCGCGACCCGTCACCGCCGGGCGGCTTGGGGAAGCCCGGCAGGTCGAAGACCCCGTGCACCTTGTCCATCGTCAGCGAGGGCGAACGGTGCCGCCACGCCCCGCCCGGGCCCGCGCCCGCGTCCAGCACCACGGGCTCGAACCCGAACCGGCGCAGGAAGTAGGCGCTGGACAGGCCGGCCTGCCCGGCCCCGATGACGACGACCTCGGTCTCCTCCACGCTCACCCTCAACCACCAGGGCCCCGCCCCTCTTCCCACCCGCTCCTTTTGCCGTCGCGTCCATGGCCGTCAGGGCGTCCATCCCCTCTCCACGGCGGGGACGCGCCTGGGGGTGCCGTGGCCTGCGGCGGGGAGGACTCCTGTTCCCGTCCGGCCCCGCCAGGACGGAGGTGCAGCGAAGGACGGCCGCTGAGCCGCCTCCCCCTCCCCCGCCGGAAAGCGCCGACGGGAGAAAGGGCGGCCCGTGGCCGGGAGCGCCCGGTCCGGGCCGGGAACCGGCAGGAGCCCGGACGGCAGGCGGCCAGGACGAAGGGCTGGGCGGCCGGGTGCGGACGGGGACGAGAGGTCGGGGGGTGAGTAGTGGACGGCAACGAAGAGCGTGCGTGACAGACTCCGGGCCGGTACGAGGGGCGGACCCGGGGTGAGCGGTCACACCTCAGGGCTTGCGGACCGGGGCCGTGGAGCCGCGGACGACCAGCTCGGTCGCGAGCTCCACATGATGCGAGTCCACCCGCTCACCTTCCGCCAGCCGCAGCGCGGTCCGCAGCGCGGCCTGCCCCATTTCGCGCAGCGGTTGCCGGACGGTGGTGAGCGGCGGCGAGGTGACCTTGGCGATCTGGGTGTCGTCGAACCCGACGATGCTCAGATCCTCGGGGATGCGCAGCCCGCGCGCCCGCGCCGCCTCCATGATGCCGACGGCCATCTCGTCGCTGCCGGCGAAGATGGCGGTCGGGGCGTGCGGCAGGTCGAGCACGGCGGCTCCGCCTTCGACGCCGTCCTGGTAGTGGAAGTGGCTGGAGCGCACGTAGCCGGGCAGCACGGGCGCCCCTTCGGCCTCCATGGCCGCCCGGTAGCCGTGCAGCCGCGCCTGGTTGCACGCGGCGGTGGCGGGGCCGCCGATGTAGGCGATGCGCCGGTGGCCGAGGGAGAGCAGGTGCTGGGTGGCGGCCAGCCCGCCGGCGAAGTTGGTCGAGCCGATGCTGGTCACGCGGGTGCGCGGCAGGTTGAGCGGGTCGATGAGGACGAGCGGCAGCCGTGCCCTGCTGAGCGCGGCGGGCTGTCCTGCGGTCAGTTCGCTGGTGACGGCGATGAGCGCGCGCCGTCCCGCGGCGACCAGGCTGCGCGCCCAGGCGGTGGTGCGGGCCTCGCCTCTCCTGATGCTGACGACGACGCCGACGCCGGCCTCGGCCCCCGCCTCGATCACGCCTTGGATGATCTCGGTGGAGTAGGCGTTGAGGTCGGTGTCGAACTGCACCTCGACGGTGCCGAGCCCGGCCTGCTCGCGGCGCGGTGCGGGGGCGACGTAGTCGTGCTGCTGGAGCAGCTCCTGCACCAGGGAGCGAGTGGCCGGGGAGACGTCGCTGCGGCCGTTGAGCACTTTGGAGACGGTCGCGACGGACACTCCTGCGGAGGCCGCGACCGTGGCGAGTGTGGCCCGTCTAGAGCTGGGCGGCATCTGCACCCCCTTGCCGAGACTGCCCCGCGGCCGTGCCGGCGCTCACCTCGACGGGTGTGACGAGGCGCCGGTCGTGGCCGACGTGGCGGGCCTGGCCGGTCAATCGTACGACGGCGCGGCACGGCAGGTCGGCGGCCGAGGTGCCGACGAGCACCTCGATGTCGCCGGGTTCGACGACGCGGCGCAGGTCGCGCCCGGTGAAGGAGGTGCGGTCCGCGTGTATCCGGAAGGTGACCTCGGCGTCGGCGCCTGGTTCGAGCGGGACGCGGGCGTATCCGATGAGTTGTTTGACGGGTCTGGTGACCTGGGCGACGAGGTCGTTGATGTAGAGCTGGACGACCTCCGCGCCGGCCCGCGCTCCGGTGTTGCGCACGGTGACGGTGGCGGTGAACTCGCCGTCGGTGGGCACCTCGGCGGAGCTGAGCCGCAGGTCCGACACCTCGAAGGTGGTGTAGGAGGCGCCGTAACCGAAGGGGAACAGCGGGGTCGGGTCGAGGTTGCTGATGCCGTGGCTGTCGGTGCCGAGCGGCGGCTGCAGGTAGGTGGCGGGCTGGCCGCCGGGCGTGCGCGGGATCTGCACGGGCAGCTTGCCGGTGGGCTGGACGCGGCCGGTCAGCACGCCGGCGATGGCGGCGCCGCCCTCCTCGCCGGGCATGAACGCCTGGACGAGCCCGGCGGCGCGGTCGCGGACCTCGCCCAGCGCGTACGGGCGCCCGGAGACCACGACGACGACCACGGGCGTGCCCGTGCCGGCCAGTTCGGCGAGCAGGTCGGCCTGGACCCCGGGCAGCCGCAGGTCCTCGGCGTCGCAGCCCTCGCCGGACGTGCCCTGCCCGAACAGCCCGGCCAGGTCGCCGACGACGGCCACGCACACGTCCGCCTCGCGGGCGGCCGCCACGGCGGCGGCGAAGCCGGAGCGGTCGTCGCCGCGCACCTCGCAGCCCTTCTCGTAGCGCACCTCGGCGTCGGGCAGCTCGGCGGTGAGCGCGTCGAGCACGCTGGGCGCCTCGATGCCGAGGCCGAGGCCGGGGTGGCGGGGCAGCACGTGGTTGGGGAAGGCGTAGCAGCCCATGAACGTGCGCGGGTCGTGCGCGGCGGGCCCGACGACGGCGACGCGGCGGGGCGCGGTGCGGCCCTCGCCGAGCAGCGGCAGCGCGGTGCCGGCGTCGAGCAGGATGATCGAGCGTTCGGCCAGCTCTCTGGCGAGGGCGCGGTTGGCGGGCGAGTCGAGGTCGACGTCGGCGGCGCCGGCGACGGACTTCTCGGGCGTCCAGTCGTGGTCGAGCAGGCCGAGCTCGACCTTCTGGGTGAGCAGGCGGCGCACGGCCCTGTCGATGATCTCCTCGGGCACTTCGCCGCTGCGCACGCGCTCGGCGAGGTGCGCGCCGAAGCCGAGCGTGTCGGGCAGCTCGACGTCGACGCCGGCGGTGAGCGCGTGGACGCCCGCCTCCTCGGTGCCGGCGGCGATGCGGTGCATGGTGGCGAGGAACGGAACGGCCCAGTAGTCGGAGACGACGGTGCCGGTGAAGCCCCACTCATCGCGCAGCACCTCGGTCAGCAGCCACGGGTCGGCGCCCGCGGGGACGCCGTCGACCTCGGAGTAGGAGTGCATGACCGAGCGGGCGCCGCCGAGCGCGATCGCGGTCTCGAAGGGCGGCAGGATCATGTCGAGCAGCTCGCGGCGGCCCATCGGCACGGGGCCGTGGTTGCGGGCGGCGCGGGAGGCGGAGTAGCCGGCGAAGTGCTTGAGCGTGGCGATGACGCCGGCGTTCTCCAGGCCGCGGACGTAGGCGGCGCCGAGCGTCGCCACCAGGTACGGGTCTTCGCCCATGGTCTCCTCGACCCGTCCCCACCGGTAGTCGCGGACAACGTCGAGCACCGGCGACAGGCCCTGGTGCGCGCCGACGGCCCGCATGTCGCGGCCGATGGCGGCGGCCATGCGCTCGACCAGGTCGGGGTCGAACGTGGCGGCCCAGGCGATGGCGGCGGGGTAGACGGTGGCGCCGAAGGCGGTGAAGCCGGTCAGGCACTCCTCGTGCACGATGGCGGGGATGCCGAGCCTGGAGCCTTCCATCACGATCCGCTGCTGGCGGACGACCTCGGCCGCGCCCTCCTCCGGGGTGACGGGTGCGCTGCCGTGGACGCGGGTCAGGTGGCCGAGGCCGTGCCGGGCCGCCTCCTCCAGCGGGATGGTGCCGGAGGCGGCGAAGACGTCTTGCATGGGTGCCACGTTCAGCGGCTCGGCGCCCGGTTCCGGTTCCTCGGCCTGACTCATGTCGTTGCCGACCCACCGGCTGCCGAGCTGGCCGATCTTCTCCTCCAGGGTCATCTCGGCAAGGAGGGCTTCGACTCGGTCGGCCACGGCGAGCGCCGGGTCCTGCCACGGGCGCAGTGCCCGATCCGCCGTCGGGGTCCGATCTAGAGCCGTCATGTACTGCGCTCCTTAAGAAGGTGCGGTCTTCACGTAACTTTTCGAAAATGTTTCGACAGCGGTGCCGATCTCCGCGCGCGGCCTTCGCCGTCCCAGACCTCCAGCTAAGAGCACGCGCGCTGCTACCTTACACGCGCCACATCAGATAGCCAGATGTTTCCCTGATCGACAAGGTCTTGACACCACTATTTTCGAAACCTAGATTGGCGACCCCCGCGGTCATGTCGAAAATGTTTCGATGAGCTGACACTAGGAGGAGTGGAAGAGTGGCACTAGGGTGCCAATCCACGACCGCCGGTCATCGCATCCATTGATCAACGAGCCGCGACCCCCAGCCCGCGGCACTCAAGTACGGAGATCAGCGTGGAGTCCAGGACAACCACCTCTCGCCGCAACTTTCTCAGCCTCGTCTCCATGGGTGTCCCCCTAGGAGCAGCACTCGCCGCCTGCGGCGGCACAGGACCCACCCAGACCGGCGCCGGTGGCGGCACGGGCAACGCGACCACCGGTGGTGGCGGTGCCAACAGCGCCACGTACTGGTACCTGTCGACGCAGCCACAGGAGGGTGTGCGCACCCGGACGATCGAGCGCCACAACAAGGCCAACCCCAACGGGACGATCGTCGGCACGACCTTCCAGAACGACGCCTACAAGACCAAGATCAAGACGGCCATCGGCGCCGGCCAGGCCCCCACCCTCATCTGGGGCTGGGGCGGCGGCACCCTGCGCAGCTACGTGCAGGCCGGCCAGGTCGACGACCTGACCGAGTGGTTCGACCAGAACCCGGCCGTCAAGGACAAGCTGTTCCCCTCGTCCTTCGGCGCGGCGACGATCGACGGCAAGATCTACGCGATGCCGTGCGAGACCCTGCAGCCGATCGTGCTCTACTACGACAAGCGGGCCTTCGACAAGATCGGCGCCCAGCCGCCGCAGACGTGGGGCGACATCCTCGACCTGGTGCCGAAGTTCAACGCCAAGGGCATCGCGCCGTTCTCGCTGGGCGGCCAGTCGCGCTGGACGAACATGATGTGGCTGGAGTTCCTCTTCGACCGCATGGGCGGTCCGGAGATCTTCCAGGCCGTGTTCGACGGTGAGAAGGACGCCTGGTCCAACCCGACCGCGATCAAGGCGCTGGAAGAGATCCAGAAGCTGGTCAAGATGAACGGCTTCGTCAAGGGCTTCTCCTCCATCACCGCCGACTCCAACGCCGACCAGGCGCTGCTCTACACCGGCAAGGCCGCGATGATGCTGCACGGCGGCTGGACGTACGGCAGCATGAAGGCCGACGGCGGCGACTTCGTCTCCGGCGGCAACCTCGGCTACATGAACTTCCCGCCGATCGACGGCGGCAAGGGCGACCCCGGCAACACCGTGGGCAACCCCGGCCAGTACATCTCGATCTCCTCCAAGGCGACGCCCGAGCAGAAGGAGATCGCCAAGAAGTTCTTCGCCGGCGCGCTCATCGACGACACGGCCGTCAAGGAGTGGGTGGGCACCGGCGCCGTGCCGATCATCAAGGGCGCGGACAAGGAGTTCGCCAACTCCGAGGACAAGGACTTCCTGACCTTCGTCTACAACATCGCCGTCAACGCCAAGTCCTTCGCCCAGTCGTGGGACCAGGCGCTCAGCCCGACGGCCGCCGAGGTGCTGCTGGACAACATCGCCAAGCTGTTCCAGCTGAGCATCTCGCCGCAGCAGTTCGCCACCAACATGAATGCGGTCATCGGCAAGTGAGCGCTGTGATGACGACCGCCCGGCCCGCCTCCAGGGCGGGCCGGCGCGGCTCCCTCGGGTGGATGACCATCCCGGCCTTGGTGTTCTTCGTCGGTTTCGCTCTCATTCCGCTGGTGGGGGTGCTCGCCCTCAGCTTCGCGCAGTGGGACGGGCTCGGGGAGATCGGTGTCGCCGGGTTCAGCAACTGGACCGCGATCCTCTCGGATCCCGGCCTGCCGCACGCGCTGTGGATCACCTTCCTCGTCATGGCGATCTCGTGGGCGGTGCAGACGCCCGCGAGCATCCTGATGGGCACCTTCCTGGCCGGTCACCAGCGGTACCGGGCGGTGCTGTCGGTGATCTTCTTCATTCCGCTGCTGCTCAGCTCGGCGGCGCTGGCCATCACGTACAAGGCGCTGCTCGACCCGAACTTCGGTCTCAGCGCCGGCCTGGGGATCCCCTTCCTCGTGCAGGACTGGCTCGGTGAGCCGGTGCTCGCCTTCGGCGTGGTGATCTTCGTGGTGTCCTGGCAGTACATCCCGTTCCACGCGCTGATCTACCAGGGCGGCGTGCGCCAGATCCCGCGTTCGATGTACGAGGCCGCGGAGCTCGACGGCGCCGGCCGGGTGCGCAGGTTCTTCAGCATCACGCTGCCGCAGCTCAAGTACACGATCATCACGTCGTCGACGCTGATGGTGGTCGGTTCGCTGACCCTGTTCGACCTGATCTTCGTGCTGACCGCCGGCGGTCCCGGCGACGCCACCAGGGTGCTCGCGCTCGACATGTACAAGCGCGGTTTCCAGGCCAACCTCATGGGACCGGCCAGCGTGATCGCGGTCATCCTCGTCCTCGTCGGCCTCGCCCTGTCGCTGTTCCTGCGCCGGCTCGGCGGCCGAGACCAAAGCCACAGCCAGCTTGAAGGGGCCTGACGCATGACCACCGCCCCCACCAGGGCTCAAAGGCGCGAGACGCTCGCGGCGGGACCGGCTCACCGCCGCCGGGTCTCGCGCAGCCAGGAACGACCCAACTGGATCGCCAGCCTGACCAGCATCCTGTGGCTGGTGATCGTCGTCGTGCCGATCTACTGGATCGTCATCACCAGCTTCAAGTCGCAGTCGAACTACTACCAGGAGAACCCGTTCGCCCCGCCGGCCGAGCCGACGCTGGCGAACTACCGCCTGGTCATCGAGGCCGACTTCATCCAGTACTTCATCAACAGCGTCATCGCGACCGTCGGCGCCGTGGTGCCGGCCGTGCTGGTCAGCTTCATGGCGGCGTACGCGATCGTCCGCGGCGGCAGGAGCCGCCTGCTGCGCTGGACGAACTCGATGTTCCTCATGGGCCTTGCGATCCCGCTGCAGGCCGTGGTGATCCCGATCTACCTGATCATCATCCAGCTCGGCCTGTACGACTCGCTGATGGCGCTGATCCTGCCGTCGATCGCGTTCGCGATCCCGCTGTCGGTGCTCGTCCTGTCGAACTTCATCAGGGACGTGCCCAAGGAGCTGTTCGACTCCATGCGGATCGACGGCGCCACCGAGAGCGAGATGCTCTGGAAGCTCGCGTTCCCGCTCACCCGCCCCGCCGTGGTGACGGTGACGATCTACAACGCGCTGCAGATCTGGAACGGCTTCCTGCTGCCGCTCGTGCTCACCCAGAGCCCCGACAAGCGCACGCTGCCGCTGGCGCTCTGGTCGTTCCAGGGCCAGTACAGCATCAACGTGCCCGCGGTGCTCGCCTCGGTCGTGCTCACCACCCTGCCCATCCTGGTGCTGTACGTGGTGGGCCGCCGCCAGCTCCTCGCCGGCCTCACCGCCGGGTTCGGCAAGTGAGCTCGCCGGCGTGCCTGGCCAGGTGCGCCATGTCCCTCTCATAGAGACGGTCGTCCCCGCGGGCGACGTGGCCGGCGAAGGCCGCGTCGCCCGCGGCGGCGCGTTCGCGCATGAAGGCGACCAGGCGCTCCAGCCTGGTCACCGCCATATCGGGCAGCGCCTTCAGCGCGTCGTCGCCGAGCCCGTACGCGCCGGCGAACAGCCCCAGCCTGCGCGCCTGTTCCGCCACCGGCGCCCCGCCCGCGTGACCGGGATCGGTGAGCGGCACGAACCGGTAGGCGGCGTAGGCCACGTCCCACAGCCGGGGTCCCGGGTGCGCGGTGTCGAAGTCGATGAACGCGACCGGCTCGCCGTCCCTGAACACGGTGTTGTACGTCGCCACGTCGCCGTGGCAGATCACCTCGGCCGGCTCGACCGGCGGAAGGTACCAGACGGCGCCGGGCGGCGGCGTGAAACCGGCGGTGGCGTCGTGGTAGCGGCGCAGCAGCCGGGCCGCGCCGGTCAGCGCCTCGTCCGTACGCGCCCACGCCGGCAGCGGGTGGTCGGCGGTCTCCCCCGCCACGAAGCCGAGCACCTCGCGCCCCTGCTCGTCCACGCCGTGGACCCGGGGAGCGCCGGTGAAGCCGCGTCCGGCCAGGTGGCGCAGCAGCGCGTGCACGGCGGGCGTCCACGGGCCGGTGGGCCGGCGTACGGTGCCCGCGACGCGGACCACGTGGTTGACGCCGCCGCCCGTCAGGATCTCCTCGCCGTCCTCGCTTCTCCGCACGCCCTCCCTTCTACCGTCCGGCGAGTCCGCGATACCAGCGGTTTTATCCCGGTCTTCCCGGGCGCGCGGTAGAACAGGCGGCATGAACCCAGCACCGGTGGTGCTCGTCGTGGACGACGAGCCCAACATCCGCGAGCTGCTGCTCGACGCCCTGGAGGTCAACGGGTTCCGCGTCCGCACGGCCGCGTCGGGCACGCAGGCGCTCAGGAGCGTCGGCAGGCAGCGGCCCGACCTGGTCCTGCTCGACGTGATGCTGCCCGACCTCGACGGCTTCGCGGTGGCGCAGCGGCTGCGCCCGGACGGCGGCGGTCCCCCGGTGCTGTTCCTGACCGCCCGCGACACGGTCGAGGACCGCATCGCGGGGCTGACGGCGGGCGGCGACGACTATGTGGCCAAGCCGTTCAGCCTGGAGGAGGTGGTGCTGCGCATCCGCGCCATCCTGCGCCGTACGGGGTCGCGCGAGGAGTCCTTCGACGACGGCCTGCTGCGCTACGCCGACCTGGAGCTGGACGAGGAGACCCACGCCGTGCGCCGCTCGGGACGGCACATCCACCTGTCGCCGACGGAGTTCGCGCTGCTGCGCTACCTGATGATCAACGCCGAGCGGGTGGTGAGCAAGTCCCAGATCCTCGACCGCGTCTGGGACCACGGCTTCGGCGCCGACAGCCGCATCGTGGAGTCGTACATCAGCTATCTGCGCCGCAAGATCGACGCCGCGGGAACGCCGCTGATCCACACGCTGCGCGGAGTCGGCTACTCGCTGCGCGACCAGGCGCTGATGGACCGGAAACGCTGATGGAAGCCTCTCACGGCGACGCTCCGCGCCGGCGCGGCCGGGCATGGCCACTGCGGCACCGGCTGCTCGCCGCGCTGCTCGGGCTGTCGGCGGCGGCGCTGGCGGTGTTCGCGGCGGCGGGGGTGCTGCTGCTCGACCGCTCGCTGCTCGCCCGCGTGGACGCCCAGCTCACCGCGTTCGCCACCTCGTTCGGCAACGGCCCGCCGCCCGGCGCTCCGCCGCCGCCCCCGCGCCGCGGCGGCGAGGTGGAGCTGCCCACCCAGTTCCGGGTCACGGTGTTCGCCGGGTCGGGCGTGGTCGTGCGGCGGCTGCCCGGCACGGGCGACGGCCCCGACGTGCCGCCCGAGCTGCTCGAACACCCGCCCGCCGCCCCGTTCACCGTGCCCGACAGGTCGGGTGACGGCGAGTGGCGCACGATGATCGTCCGCATGCACGACGGGAACCGGGCCGCCGTCTCGCTCTCGCTCGAGTCCCACCGGAGCACCGTGCGCCAGCTCCTGCTCATCGAGGCGGCGGCGGGCGTCCTGGTGCTGGTCCTGCTGGGCGCGGTGGCGCTGGTCGTGGTACGCATCGGGCTGCGCCCGCTCACCCGGATGGAGCGCACGGCCGCCGCCATCGCGGCCGGCGAGCTGGACCGGCGGGTCTCCGACAGCGACCCGCGCACCGAGACGGGCCGGCTCGGCCACGCGCTCAACGTCATGCTCGGCCGCCTCAGCGAGGCCCTGCGCCAGCGCGAGCGCTCCGAGCAGCGGCTGCGCCGCTTCCTCGCCGACGCCTCCCACGAGCTGCGCACGCCGCTCACCTCCATTCGCGGCTTCGCCGAGCTGTACCGGCACGGCAGGCCGGACCCCGACCCCGCCGTGGCCCGCATCCTGAGCCGCATCGAGGGTGAGGCCGAGCGGATGGGCGTGCTGGTGGAGGACCTGCTGCTGCTCGCCCGCCTCGACGAGGAGCGCGCGCTCGACATGACCGAAGTGGATCTGCCCGTCATCGCGGGCGACGTGGTGCACGGGGCGCGGGCGCGCGACCCCGGGCGCGAGGTGGAGCTGGTGCTGGGCGACGGTCCGGTACGCGTGCTCGGCGACGAGCACCGGCTGCACCGCGTCCTCGCCAACCTGGTGGGCAACGCCATCACCCACACGCCGCCGGGCACGCCCGTCCACGTGGTGCTCGGTCAGGCCGGAGCATGTGATGATGCGGCGGCCGTGGTGCACGCCGGGGCCGATCACGTGCGGGAGCCGGTCGCCGTGATCGAGGTGCGCGACGAGGGGCCGGGGATCGACCCCGAGCATCTGCCGCGCATCTTCGACCGCTTCTATCGCGCCGGCCCGTCGCGCAAGCGTCGCGGCGGCGGCACCGGGCTGGGGCTCGCGATCGCGGCCGCCCTGGTGGGGGCGCACGGCGGCCGCATCGAGGCGCGCAGCCGCCCCGGCCGTGGCACGGCCTTCCGCGTGCTGCTCCCGGCCGTCCCGCAGCGGTAAGGCGGCGTTCACACATTATTCCCAGCTTGTTGCGGTCCCATATGGGCTGACACGGAAGGAGAGACATGCTGGGAAGATTCCGCAGACCTACCGTCTCCGCAGGTCAGCCCGCCAGTCCCGGCCCTCCCCACGACGAGGCGGGACACGCGCTGCGCGCCCCCAGCAAGCTGCACGCGTTCAACCGATACGAGATCAAGTACCTCGTGGACGCCGCCACGGCCGGCGAACTGCGGGCCGAGATCGAGAAGCTGCTCGACCGCGACCGGCACAGCGGTGACAACGGGTACGGCATCTGGAGCGTCTACTACGACACCCGGCATCTGCGCTTCTACTGGGAGAAGATCGAGGGCCTCAAGTTCCGCAGGAAGCTGCGCATCCGCCACTACGGCGACCGGTTCCAGGTCACCGGCGGCACCCCGGTCTTCGTGGAGATCAAGCAGCGGGTCAACCGGGTCACCCAGAAGCGCCGGGTGCGGCTGCCGTACCGTGACGCGATCGCGCTGTGCGACGGGCGCGCGATGGTCGCGCACGAGCCGTCCGAGCGGGCCTTCCTCGAAGAGGTGCTCGACCTGGTCTGCCGTCTCGACCTGCGGGCCACCGCGATGACCGGCTACCAGCGGCACGCGTACGTGGGCCGCGGCGCCGACGTGGGCCTGCGGGTGACGTTCGACCACCGGGTGCGCGGGCGCGACCGGGACTTCCACCTGGGCGCCGACGCGGAGAACCGGTTCATCATCCCGCCCGGCAAAGTGATCATGGAGGTCAAGGCCAACGAGCGGGTGCCGTACTGGCTCACCGACCTGACGGCCAAGCGGAACCTCCAGGTGGTCCGGGTCTCCAAGTACTGCCAGAGCGTGGAGGCGTATGGGCTGGCGCCCCGTTCGCTCTTCCACATCCCCGGCCACGACCTCGACCTCGACTGCCCCGCCCCCGGCCGCGCTCCGGCCATGACCATCGCCAAGGAGGCGTGACTCCCATGGACTTCTCTTTCCAGGACCTGTCGGGCACGTTCAGCGTCGCCGACATCGCGCTCGCGATGGCCCTGTCGTTCGTGCTCAGCGCCATGATCGGCTGGGTGTACCGGGCGACGCACCGCAACGTCTCCTACAGCCAGTCGTACGTGCAGACGCTCGTCATCCTCGGCATGCTGATCTCGCTCATCATGCTGGTCGTCGGCTCCAACATCGCCCGCGCGTTCGCCCTGGTCGGCGCGCTGTCGGTGGTGCGGTTCCGCAACGCGATCAAGGAGACGCGGGACGTCGGCTTCATCTTCCTGGTGATGGGCGTCGGCATGGCCGTCGGCACCCGGTTCTACCTGCTGGCCGTGGTCGCCGCCGTGGCGATCTCGCTGATCATCATGATCATGCACCGGTTCAACTGGTTCCAGCTCAACGTGCGCCGGCAGGTCGTCAAGGTGCAGGTGCCGTCCGACGACGACTACACGCACGTCATCCAGGACGTGCTCATCCGCCACACCGACGAGTTCGAGCTGGTCAGCATGGAGTCGATCCGGGGCGGCGCGCTGCTCGAGCTCATGTACACGGTCAAGATCAAGAAGGGCAGCGAGCCCGCGGACGTCATCGCCGCGCTGCGCGAGCGCAACCACGGCCAGAACGTCACCGTCCTGACCGGGTACGACCAGACCGACCTGTGAGGGCCCCGTCATGGCACAGCCGCATCGGCTCAAGCACCGCATCCCCGTCAAGCTCCGGCACAACTGGAAGCTCGTCGCGCTGTGCACGGCGTTCCTGGCGGCGTGCTGGGGGGTGTTCGGCAGCGGGACCATCCGGCCGTACGTCACCACCTCCGGCACCGTACGGACCGGCGACGTCGTCCAGGACCTCACCGGCACCCGCGAGCTGTTCGACACCTCCGTGCCGCACGAGGTGACGCTCACCTTCCGCGACGAGGGCTACCAGGACATGCTGACCGAGTACTTCAAGGACGGCGAGAAGAAGTACGTCGAGGCGGACCTGACCATCGACGGCACCAGGATCCCGAGCGTGGGGATCCGGCTCAAGGGCAACTCGACGCTGCAGGGGCTGACCTGGAAGGGGCGGACCCGCCCGCGCACCGGGCCCGGCGGCCGGCAACAGCGGAACGGCCGGCCCCCGGCCGATGGGCAGCCCCCGGCCAACGGGCAGCCCCCGGCCGATGGGCAGCCGCCCGCCGACGGACAGCCCCCGGCCAACGGCCAGCCACCCGCCGACGGACAGCCGCCCGCCGATGAGCAGCCACCGGCCGATGGGCAGACGCAGCAGAACGGCCAGGAGCAGCAGAACGCGCAACCCCCGGCGAACGGGGAGGCACAGGAGAACGGGCGGGGCCGCCGCAACGACGCGCCTCCCGGCAACGGGCGGCCCCCTGAGCTGAAGGCCGAGGAGCCGGAGAACCTGCCGTGGCTGATCAGCTTCGACGAGTTCGTGGCGGGCCGCCGCTACCAGGGCCACAGCCAGATCGCCGTACGCCCGGCCATGCAGCAGTCGTCGGCCCTGCTCAACGAGGCGCTGGCCATCGCCATGGTGGGGGCGGCGGGCGAGCCCACCCAGCGCTCGGCGTACGCCTCGTTCTCCGTCAACGGCCGCGCATCGAAGCCGCGCCTGCTGGTCGAGTACCTGGACGAGGGGTACGCCGAGCGCCTCGGCGAGGGCGTCCTGTACAAGTCGCTGGCCTCCAGCCAGTTCACCTACCAGGGCGAGGACCAGACCGCGTACGTCGACGACTTCAAGCAGATCAACCTCAAGGGCCAGCGCGACCTCCAGCCGGTCATCGACTTCATCAAGTGGGTGGACGAGGCCTCGGACGAGGAGTTCTCCAAGGGATTGGCCGAGCGGATGGACGTGGAGTCGTTCGCCCGTTACGCCGCTCTGCAGAACCTGATGCTGAACTTCGACGACATGGCGGGGCCTGGGCGCAACTACTACCTCTGGTACGACCTGCGCACCTCCAAGTTCCAGGTGATCAGCTGGGACCTCAACTTCGCGTTCAGCGGCGACGCCACGGCCGGGCCGAACGACACGGTCGGCATGCGGTTCGGCGGCCGTCGCGCCCGCGCCGGCGCGCCCGACCAGCAGGAGCAGCAGGGCCGGGAGGCTCAGGTGCCCCCTGAGCGCCGAGGCGTCGGTATGCGTCCCGGGCACACGTTGAAGGACCGCTTCCTCAAGGACGCCGGTTTCCAGCGGCTCTACCTGCGCGAGTACGCCGCTCTGTACCGCGAGCTGCTGGCGGGCGGCACCGCCACGAAGCTCCTCGACGAGGCGCTGGCGGCCTACAACCGCAACGCCGGGGCCGACACCGCGAAGGCGGCCCAGGAGGCGACCGCCCTCCGCAAGACCCTCACCACCCGCACGGAGGCCCTGAAGTCGCAGATCTCCTGACCCGGTGTGTGACGTGCGGCGGGCACTCCCGCCCTGCGTGCCCACCGCACGAGCTGCGACTGCCCGGTGCGATCACCGCTCGGCTCTTCGATGCCCGCACCCGCCGACGGGCGCGTCGAGTGAGCAGGCTCAGCGGGCTCTGAAGGCGACGGCGGTGGTCGAGGTGATCGCGGTCACCAGGGCGACCGTGAGCAGCACGGTGCCCAGCGGGTTGGGGCGCCGCTCCGCAGGCTTGATCTGCAGGGCGTGCGACCGGGCCGACGGGGTCGGGGACGGAGTGGGAGTGGGCGTTCGGGTCGGGGCGGGCGCAGGCACCCGGACCGGTGCAGGAGGAGCCGGCACGGCCCTCGGCACCGGCCCCGGCCTGCCGCGCGGGCACTCCCCGAGGTGGACGTCGCCCGCGCACAGCCCGTCCGGATAGACCGTCACCTGAGGCACCGTGACCTGCGGGGCGGCGTTCCGCTTCGCGCGCGGCATCGAGATCGACACCCTGGGACGGGGCGAGCTCTGCACCCACACGCGGGGCACCCGGACCTTCGGCCCGACGGTGACCCGCTTGGGCGGCGCCGGTGGGCGTACGGACGTCTTCGGCACCGGACGGGGCTTCATCACCGGCTGGGTGGAGGTGGGACGGGGCAGCCGCACCCGTCCAGGATCCGGAACGGGACGCGACACCCGCACAGGCTGTGCCGCCCCCGCTCGCAGCGGCACCTGCACCGCTGCGGCCGCTCTCCCCCGCACCGGCACCTGCGCGACCCCGGCTGCCCGCACCCGCGCCGCGTCGTCCGCGCCCCGCGCCGTGCCATCCGCCGCCCGCGCCGCACCTTCTACCGCTCGCACCGCGTCATCCGCGTCCCGCGCACGCCGCGAACCGCGTTCCCACGACGCCCCGCTGCCGGCTGCGACCGAGCCCTTCGCCCGAGGAACCGCGCGGGGGCCTTGTGCCTGAGGCAGCGTCCCCGCGCCTTGCGGCTGCGCAGCCGGCCGCGCACCCTGGGTGTCGGCAACCGTCCCTGCGCCCTGCACCTGGGAGACCGCCCACCCGCCCCGCGATCGAGGGGCTACCCCGGCAGCCTGCGACCCGCGACCCACCACGCCCCCCTGCGACCCGCGAGCCGCCGCCCCTGAGGCGCGAGCCGCCACAGCCTCCTGCGAGGCGTGAGCCACCGCGGCACCTTGCGGGGCGTGAGCCGCCACGGCACCTTGCGGGGCGTGAGCCGCCGCAGCGCCCTGTGAGGCGCGAGATGCCGCAACGGCATCCTGCGTCCGAGAAGTGGTGGCGGCATTCTGCGTCCGAGAGGTGTGGAGTCCGGCGGTGGCCGGGCCGGTCACGGTGGCGGTGATCAGGGCAGTGGCCAGCAGGAGCGGCGCGCGCCTGGCTCCCACGGTCACATACCTCCGGCGATCCGGGCGAACTCATCGAGCGCGCTCCTGAACGCATCAGGCCCGACCGCCAAAGGCCCGTCGAAGGCACGGGAGATGTCCCACGTCAAGTAGGTGCCGAAGCCGATCAGCGCGGCGGTCGCCACCAGGGGCAGGATCGCGAGCCCCCGCGGCCTGGCCCCGGCGAGGAACGGGAAGATGATCACCAGGACACCGGTGAGGATCGTGAGGAAGAGCAGGCCGTCCGGCGGCCGGGCGGCGGCGTCGGCGGTGCGCTGGGCGCGGGCGGTGGAGAGTGCGCTGAGGTGTTCGAGCACGTTGGCCTTGGCGTCGGTCTCTTCGTCGTCGCGGGTTTCGAGTGCGGTGACCCGGGCGCGCAGGTTGTCCAAGCGCTCGCCGCCGACCGGATGCATCCTGCCTTCCGCCATGAGCGGCCACTCGTCCCTGACCACGAAGGCGACGTACTCCCGCAGCGACCGGCGCACCTCCTCCGACGCGCTGCCGGGCAGCTCGGCGGCGGCCCAGTAGGCGTCGACGGCGGCCTGGCTCTCGGCGTGGGTGTTGAGCCTGGCGGCGTCGGCGGTCGTCCAGGGCACGATGATCGCGATGGCGAACACGAGCAGGAACATCGCCGACAGCATCGCCCCGGCGTGCGAGGCCGAAGGGCCGCCGGGATCGCGGTCCTCGCCGGCTCTCTTGACCCGCCTGAACACCAGCGCCGTGAGCGCCACAGCGCCCACTGCCGCCAAGATCGATAGCGTGTACGCCACCATGAAGATCTCCCGCACCTCTTTCGGATACGCAGTGTCACATTACTATCACACAGTGCAATGATGGCGTCAGGCGCGCAAAGGTAAAGTCCAGGGCAAGCCCATACCCCCGGCGAGCCGCCAGGAAGGGCCCACAGTAAAGGCCCCGGGGACGTGCCCCGGGGTGATCCCTGGGCCAGACCCTGAGCCGCAATCGTACGGAAAATCCGGCTAAGTGATCATCTCGGGGGTGGGGTGGAGGTGGGAGCGTCCGGGCCGTTCGCGGAGCGAGAGCGAAGTGGCCTGCGAAGGGGACACAAGGGGCGTGCGGTCGGCCGAGGTGGCGCGCGGCCGGCACCGGCCTCAGCGGAGGTACGGAGCCCGTGGGAGAGATGACGACGGAGAGCGCAGTGGAGTGGTGGACAGGAGTGCGCGGCGAAGCGGCGGACGGAAGGTGCCGTGGATGGGCGGGCTCGAAAAGCGCCATGGAAGGGCGCGCTGGAGGGTGTGGCGGAGCGGCGGGCTTGAAGGTGCCGTGGGGTGGCGGGTTCGAAGATGCGGCGGGTGGTGGACTGGGAGTGTGGCGGGGTGGAGGTTGGTCGGGGGCGGGCTGGACGGATTGTTCGGGTGGTGACTGGATCGCTCACTAGATGTCCAGCCGGATGATGAAATTTCGGAAATCTCGGGACCATGGACCGTGTGAAGCTCAACGGTCGTAAATTCGTCATGGTCAGCTCGACGGCCAGCAAGGTCAACCCCGATGGTCCCACGCGGTTCGAGTACTGGGAGGACGACGGGCTGGTGTGGGGCAGCTACACCGGCGACACCGTGACCCAGGGCCGCTTCGTCGGGACGCGCGACGGCGACCAGGTGACGATCTCCTACGTGCACGCCCTGGTGGCCGGGGGCAAGGCGGCGGGAAAGAGCACCAGCCGCATCGAGACCGGCGATGACGGGCGGCTGCGGCTGGTGGAGGAGTTCAGCTTCGAGGGCGACGACACGCCCCATGTCAGCGTGTGCGTCGAGGTGCCCTGACGCCCTGGCTTCAGGCCATGTGATGTTTCTGGCCTACCGGAACCTGATCCGGGAGGCTCAGGCACTCACCCCGGCGGTACTTGGGTTTGTGGCGGCATCGTCGGAGCCGAGGTGGCCGGCCCGGCCCTGAAGAGGCCGGTGGACACTTCAGCGGTGCCGGCAACGGTCCCGAAGAGGCCGGTGGCCACCTCGGCAGGGCCGGCAGCGGTCCGCTCCGTGACGCGGCAGGACCGCGTAAGGAGGTGCGAGCCGGATCGAGCGGGCCGGAGCGAGCGGGCAGGTTCGACGTGGGGCGGCCGGCGTGGGGCCGCCCCAGGCGTCCATGCGAGGGTCAGGTGTCCTTGCGGAGGGCGGCGCGGCCTTCGGCGGCGCCGACGAAGCGCATCTTGCCCAGCGGCACGTCCCCTTGCGCCTCCGGAGCGGGCCGCCGCTGGGCGCGGGCGGCGTGGTCGCGGTCGCTGGGCAGCACGTACGGCCGCTTGAGCACCTCGTCCAGGATGAACACCGTCTCGGTGGCCTTGACGGCGGGGATGTTGGCGAGCCGGTCGGTCACCATGGAGTGCACGGCGGCCACGTCGCCGACGCGCACCTGGATCATGGCGTCGTGCTGGCCGGTGGTGATCGCGCAGTACTCGACCTCGGGCATCCGTGCCAGCTCGGCCCTGAACTGCTTCCACATCTGCTGGCGTACGGTGACGAAGATCAGCGCGGTGATGCCGAGCCCGGCTCTGACGTGGTCGATCTCGGCGGTGAAGCGCTTGATGGCGCCGTCGGCGCGCAGCGCCTCGAAGCGCGTGTAGGCGTTGGCGCGGGAGATGCCGACGCGTTCGGCGAGGGCGGAGACGGAGATGCGGCCGTTCTCGCGGAGCACTTCGAGGATCTTCATGTGGATCTCGTCCAGTTCGAGACCGATTCCGATCCGTCCAGGCTGACCGCCACCGGCGACCCCATTTCTGGAAATTTCACTCATTAGTACCTCACCGCTGTTCATAGACGTCTCGCCGACCGCACAGAGCCTGGACGTTCTGCCGCACAATCCTCGACATCCTTCTGCCGAACGTCCAATCTTGGAGGACTTACATGGCGACCCGCTCGCAGACGGCGGCTGTGCTGCTCGCCGGTGCACTCGCCCTGGCCGCCTGCGGAAGCGGCGGCACCACTCCCACCTCCGGGGCCTCGGGGGCCGCCGGGGGCAAGACCCTCGTCATCGACACCTCCTTCGACCTGAAGACCGCGGACCCCGGCCGCACGTACGAGCCGACGGGGCTCATCGTGGGCAAGGCGGTCTACGAGACGCTGCTGACGTTCGACGGTGCCGATGTGACCAAGCCGGTGCCGGCGCTGGCCGAGTCGTACGAGCTGTCGAAAGACGGCAAGACGCTGACGCTCAAGCTGAAGCAGGGCGCCACGTTCGCCGACGGGTCTGCGGTGACCGCCGACGACGTGGTGTTCTCGCTCACGCGGGTGCGTGACATGAAGGGTACGCCGTCGTTCCTGCTGGACGGTGTCGAGGTGGCCAAGGAGGACGACTCGACGATCACGCTGACGTCGAAGTCGCCGAACCCGGCGCTGCCGTACATCCTGCCGAACCCGGCGCTCGGCATCATCAACAGCAAGGTCGCCAAGGAGCACGGCGCGACCACGGACCCGCAGGACAAGGCCGAGCAGTACCTGAACAACTCCTCGGCCAGCTCGGCCCGTACCAGATCGAGTCCTTCAACGTCAGCAGCCAGGTGACGCTGAAGGCGAACCCCAAGTACTACGGCGCCAAGCCCGCCTACGACCGGGTGGTCATCCGCAACGTCGAGGCCGCCACGCAGAAGCTGAACGTGCAGCGCGGCGACAGCCAGATCGCGCTCAACCTGTCGGGCGACCAGGTCACCGGCATGCCGCCGACGCTGCAGGTGAAGAAGACGCCGTCGGCGAACGTGCTGTTCCTGCTCGCCAACCAGGACCCGGCGATCAGCAAGACCACCACGAACCCGAAGTTCGTCGAGGCCGTGCGCAAGGGCGTGGACTACGCGGGCCTGCTGGAGCTGGCCGGTGAGGGCTCGGCGCAGGCGCCGGGCGTCATCCCGTCGCAGCTCCTGGGCGCGCTGCCGGCCGGCCAGGCCGCGAAGCGGGACGTCGAGGGCGCCAAGGCGGCGCTGGCCGAGAGCGGCCTGTCGAACCCGGCCGTGAAGCTGGAGTACCCGAGCGAGCTGACCGTGAACGGCCTGTCGTTCCAGCCGCTTGCCGAGCGCATCCAGGCCAACCTCAAGGAGGTCGGCATCACGGTGGACCTGCAGCCGGCCCCGGTGACGACGGCGCTGGACAACTACCGCAACGGCAAGGAGGAGATGGGGCTGTGGTACTGGGGCCCCGACTACCCCGACCCGAGCGACTACCTGGCGTTCCTGCCCGGCAAGACCGTGGGGCTGCGGGCCGGCTGGAAGGAGGGCGCGGCCAAGGAGCTGGAGTCCCTCGGTGAGAAGGCCGCCGCGGCGATCGGTGACGACGCCCGCAAGGCCGCGTACGTGGACGTGCAGACGAAGCTGAACGAGGCCGGCCCGTTCGTCCCGCTGATCCAGCCGAGCCAGAACATCGTGGCCGCCGCGTCGGTGACCGGCATCGAGTACCACCCGGTGTGGACGGTGGACATCGCCGACCTCGGCGTGAAGTAGGGGACGTCGCAGGTGTCGGAGACCCCGGAGCCGGCGGCGGGCCGAAGCGCCGCCGGCTCCAAGGAGAAAGGGCGCGTGCGGCATCCGCTGGCGCGGTTCCTCGTGCGGCGCGTGCTGCTCGCCGTGCTCATGGCGTGGGGCATCACGCTGGTGACGTTCGTGCTGACGAACCTCGTGCCGGGCGACCCCGTGGCGGCGAACCTCGGCCAGCGGGCGCTCGGCGACCCCGCCATCGTGGCGCAGTGGCGGGCCGATCACGGCCTGGACAAGCCGCTGTGGCAGCAGTACCTGCTCCACCTGCAGGGCCTGGTGCAGGGCGACCTGGGCACCAGCCAGCAGAGCCACCGCCCGGTCAGCCAGGACCTCGCCGAGTACGTCCCGGCGACGCTCGAGCTGGCGGGCGCGGCGATCCTGGTCTCGCTGGTGCTGGGCGTGGCGTTCGGGGTGATCGCGGCGCTGCGCAGGGACCGGCTGCCGGACCACACGCTGCGGGTGCTGAGCCTGATCGGCATCTCGGTGCCGACGTTCTGGCTGGCGCTGGTGGCGTTCTACGTCTTCTTCTACCGGCTGCAGCTCACCCCGGGCAGCGGCCGGGTGGACGCGGCGCTCGGCGCGGCCCCGCCGGTGACCGGCCTTGCGACCGTGGACGCGCTGCTGGCCGGACGCTGGGACATCTTCACCTCCGCCGTCGGCCACCTGATCACGCCGGCGCTGGTGCTCGCGCTCTACACGATCGGCCTGCTGACCCGCTTCACCCGCTCGGCGGTGCTGGAGGTGCTGGGCCAGGACTACGTGCGCGCGGCCAGGGCGAAGGGCCTGCCGGGGCGGACGATCCTGTTCCGTTACGTGCTGCGCTCGGCGCTCGTGCCCGTGATCACGGTGGCGGGCCTGGCGTTCGGCAGCCTGCTGTCCGGCACGGTGCTGGTGGAGGCCATCTTCGCCTGGCCCGGCATCGGCCAGTACGCGTACAAGAGCGCCACCACCCTCGACCTGCCCGCCGTGATGGGCGTCGGCCTGGTCGTGGGCGTGGTCTACCTGGTGATCAACCTGATCGTGGACGTCCTGTACGGCGTCATCGATCCCCGAGTGAGGCTGCAATGAGACGCCGTGACCCCCTGGCCCGAGGGGGACTGCTGCGGCGGCTGCCCCAGGCGTGGCGGCAGCCGCTGGCCGTGACCGGCGCCGTGCTGGCGGTGGCCTGGCTGGTGATCGCGCTCGTGGCGCCGGTGCTGGCGCCGCACGATCCGCTGGCGCAGGACCTGCCGCGGCTGGCCGCGCCCGGGCCCGGCCACTGGTTCGGCACCGACCAGCTCGGCCGCGACATCCTCAGCCGCGTCATGTACGGCGCGCGCGTGTCGATCCCGCTGACGCTGCTGCTGGTGGCGCTGTCGGTGCTGATCGGCGGGCTGCTGGGCGCGTGCGCTGGCTACTTCGGCCGCTGGGTGGACGAGACGATCATGCGGGTGGCGGACCTGGTGTTCGCGTTCCCCACGGTGATCCTGGCCATGGTGGTGGCGGCGGCGCTGGGCGCGAGCCTGACGAACGCGGTGCTGGCCGTGCTGGTCGTGGCCTGGCCGGCGTACGCGCGGGTGACGCGCGGCCTGGTGCTGGGCGTGCGGGAGCGGGAGTTCGTGCTGAGCGGGCGGCTGCTGGGCTTTTCGGTGTGGCGGTCGCTGCGCGTGGACGTGCTGCCGAACGTGACCGGCCCCGTGCTGGTGCTCGCCACCCTCGACATCGGCACGGCGTTGCTGCTGCTGTCGGGCCTGTCGTTCCTCGGCCTGGGCGCCAAGCCGCCGTCGCCGGAGTGGGGCGCGATGGTGGCGTCGGGCGTGGAGGTGTTCGACAGCTGGTGGGTGGCGACGTTCCCGGGTCTTGCGATCCTGACCGTGGTGCTGGCGTTCAACTTCCTCGGCGACACGCTGCGCGACGCGCTCGACCCCCGTACGGCCCGCGCGATCAAGGAGCGTGCCCTGTGACGCTGGACATCGCCGGCCTGAAGGTGACGATCGGCGGCAAGGACATCCTGCGCGGCGTGGACCTGCGGCTGGAGGCCGGCAAGGTGCACGGGCTGGCCGGGGAGAGCGGCTCGGGCAAGACGATGACCGGGCTGGCCGTGCTCGGCCTGCTGCCGCACGGCGCGAAGGCGTCGGGCTCCATCACGCTCGGCGAGCGCGACCTGCTGCGGCTGCCGCCCAAGGAGCTGAACCGGGTGCGCGGCGGCGAGGTCGCCATGGTGTTCCAGGACCCGGCGACCAGCCTGCACCCGATGCTGACCATCGGCACCCAGCTCACCGAGCACATGCGCCACCACCTGCGGCTGGGCAAGGCGGAGGCGCGGGAGCGGGCGATCGAGCTGCTCGGCAAGGTCCGCATCCCCGGGCCCGCCGAGGCGTACGGGCGCTTTCCGCACCAGTTCTCCGGCGGGATGCGGCAGCGCATCGCGATCGCCATCGCGCTGGCCTGCTCCCCCAAGGTGCTGATCGCGGACGAGCCGACCACGGCGCTGGACGTGACCGTGCAGGCGGGCGTGCTGCGGCTGCTGCGCGGTCTGTGCGACGAGCTGGGGCTGGCCGTGCTGCTGGTGACGCACGACCTGGGCGTCATGTCGGCGGTGGCCGACGAGGTGAGCGTGATGAAGGACGGCCTGGTGGTGGAGTCGGGCCCGCGCGGGCGGGTGCTGCGCGAGCCCGAGCACGCCTACACGCGCGCGCTGCTGGACTCGCTGCCCGACACGGAGGTGCGCTGAGCATGCTGACCATCGACGACGTGGTGGTGGAGCACCGCTCGCCCGGACGTGCCGTGGTGCGGGCCGTGGCGGGGGCCAGCCTGCAGGTGCGGCCGGGCGAGGTGGTCGGGCTCGTCGGCGAGTCCGGCTGTGGCAAGTCGACGCTGGCCCGCGCGGTCTGCGGGCTGAACCCGATCACGTCGGGCTCGGTCTCCTTCGAGGGGCAGCCGGTGACGCCGCTCGGGCTGCGCCGCAGGAGGCTGACCGGCATCCAGATGGTGTTCCAGGATCCGTACGCGTCGCTGAACCCCCGGCGGCGGGTGGGCGACCAGATCGCCGACGGGCTGCGCACCTCGGGCGACACCTCGACCACGCCCGCCGACCTGCTCGAACGCGTCGGCCTGCCGCGCGACTTCGCCGGGCGGCACCCGCACGAGTTCTCCGGCGGGCAGCGGCAGCGCATCGCGATCGCCAGGGCGCTGGCCGCGCGGCCCCGGCTGCTCATCGGCGACGAGCCGATCTCCGCGCTGGACGCCTCCGCGCAGTCGCAGGTGGCCAGGCTCATGCGGGATCTCGCCGTGGAGTCGGGCGCTGGGCTGCTGTTCATCAGCCACGACCTGTCGGTGGTGCGGCTGATCGCGGATCGGATCGCGGTCATGTACCTCGGCAAGATCGTCGAGGTGGGCGGCACGGCCGAGGTGTGGGCGCGGCCGCGGCATCCGTACACGGAGGCGCTGCTCGCGGCCGTTCCGAAGCCGGACGGGCGCGGCGTGCTGCCCGCCGAGCTGCCCGGCGACGTGCCCGATCCGGCGTCACCGCCGTCCGGGTGCCGGTTCCACCCGAGGTGTCCGAAGGTGATGGACGTGTGCAGGGAGAAGTCGCCGGACTTCGGGCCGGTCGCCTGCTGGCTGCACGAGCCGAAGTGACCCCGGCACCGTACGAGGGGCCGCCTCCCGGCGGCCGGGCGGCTTCCGGCGGGGAGCCCGCGCCCGGCGACCCGCCCGCCCTCAACTGGGAGCCCGCGCCCGGCGACCTGCCCGCTCTCGATCGGAAGCCCGCGCCCGGCCTGGGTGCTGGGCCGGTGGGCGAGTCCGGGGCCGGGGCGGCGGGCGCGCCTGCCGGCGAGGACGCGGCGCGGCTGGTGGCCGGGCGGGTGGCGGCGGTGCGGGAGCGGATGGCGGCGGCCGGGATGGACGCGCTGGTGCTGCGGCCCTCGCCCGACTACCGGTTCCTGGGCGGCGGCGAGGGGGCGTTCCTCGTGGTGACGGCCGACGTGGCGGCCGAGACCCGCGACCCGGCCCTGCTGGTGCCGCCGGACGCGCGGCGGGTCGGGGTGGACGCCGAGATGCGGGTGCGGGAGCTGTTCGGGCTGGCGATCGAGGCGGAGTTCGTACCGGCGTCGCCGGTGCTCGCACCGCTGCGGCTGCGCAAGGAGCCCGGCGAGGTGGCCGCCATCGGGCGCGCGGTGGCCGCCGCGGAGGGCGTGCTCGCGCGGGTCAAGGAGCTGTCGTGGTTCGGGGCGACCGAGCGGGAGATGGCGCGCCGGCTGCGGCTGCTGCTGGCCGAGTCGGGGTGCGAGGAGGTGGTGGCGCTGCGGGTGGCGGCGGGCGAGCACACGGCCAGGCCCTGCCACGTGCCCGGCGGGCGGATCATCAACCCCGGGGACGCGGTGACCGTGTCGGTGTGCGGGCGGTGGGGCGGCTACTGCGCGGAGGCGGCCCGGGTCTTCGTGGTGGCCGAGCCGCCCGAGGACTTCGAGGCGATGTACTCGGTGGTGCGGGAGGCGCACCGGGCGGGGCTGGCGGCCGTACGGCCCGGCGTGCCCGTGTCGGAGGTGGCGGCGGCGGTCGGCGAGGTGATCGACGGCAGCGGGTACGGCCGCTTCGCCTCCCCGCACGTCGGCCGGGGCGTCGGGCTGGGTCCCGACGAGGGGCCGCGGCCCGGCGAGGACACCGTGCTGTCGGACGGGATGACCTTCTGTTTGGAGCCGGCCATCTACGTGCCGGATCTCTTCGGGGCCCGGGTGGCCGACGTGGTCGCCTGCACCGCCTCCGGGCCCCTGCCTCTGGGGGTTCTCCCCCACACCCTCGAAACCCTCGGCCACTGACCTCCGGGGGACGGGTCGAGGTCCTTCGGGGGTGAGAGGGGTTTCGGGCCGGAGGTCCGTCGTGGGCCGAGGTGGGCGAGCGCCCTCCCTGCCGCACCGGCTGGGGTCCTTTCGGAGAGTGGGGGTTACGGGCTGAGGTCCCTCCGGAGAGCGAAGAGCGTAACAAGCCGAGGTCCCTTCGGAGTGCGAAGAGGGTAACGGACCGAGGTCCACTCGGAGAGCGGGCCGAGGTCCTCTTCGGAGTGAGGGGTCGCGTGCTGAGGCCCTCCCAGGGTGAGGGGGTGCGAGGGCGGAAGGGGGTGCGGAGTGGGCGGAAGGGGCTGGATTAGGCTGGGGCGGGCGATCATTTGGGGGCGTTCGTGGACCAGTTGGTGCTGCTCATGCTGGTGCTCCTGGGGGCGCTGCTCATGGTGCCGCTCGGCGACCGCCTGGGGCTGCCGCCGCCGGTGCTGATGACGTTGCTGGGCATCCTGATGGCCGTCCTGCCGTTCGTGCCGAACGTGGACGTGCCGCCCGGCATCGTGCTGCCCCTCCTGCTGCCGCCGCTGCTCTACGCGGCCGTGCAGCGCACATCGTGGCGGCAGTTCGCGGCCAACTGGCAGCCGATCTTCCTGCTCGCGGTGGCGCTGGTGTTCGTGACGACGGCGGCAGTGGCGGCGGTGGCGCACGCGCTGGTGCCCGGGCTGCCGCTGGCGGCTGCGGTGGCGCTAGGCGCGCTGGTGGCGCCGCCCGACCCGGTGGCGGCGACGGCGGTCGCGGGCCGGCTGGGGCTGCCCCGGCGCATGGTGTCGCTGCTGGAGGGCGAGGGCCTGTTCAACGACGTGACGGCGATCGTGCTGTACCACGTGGCGATCGCGGCGGCGGTGACGGGCACGTTCTCATGGCCGGGCGCGCTGACGGAGCTCGTGCTGTCGGCCGTGGTGGCCGTGGTCGTGGGCCTGGCGCTGGGCTGGGTCGGCGGGCGGCTGATGGAGTGGCTCGGCGACGCCACGCTGCGGGTGGGGGTCTCGCTGCTGGTGCCGTTCGTGTCGTACGCGCTGGCGGACGAGCTGCACGGCTCGGGCGTGCTGGCGGTGCTGACGACGTCGTTCTACCTGAGCGAGCGGATGGCCGACGCCGACGACGTGCTGGGCAGGTTCGCATCGACGACGTTCTGGCAGGTCGTGGACACGCTGGTGGTCGGGGTGGCGTTCGGGCTGATCGGCCTGGAGCTGCACGCGGTGTTCGGCACCGTGCACGGCCAGGTGGGCGAGGTGCTGTGGTGGAGCGCCGCCGTGGTGGGCGTCGTGGTCCTCGTACGTCTGGTGTGGCTGCTGCCCGCGGCCTGGCTGGCGAAGAAGACGCGCGGGCCCGGCCACGAGGACACCGAGATCCCGCTGAGCTGGCGGGAGACGGTGGTGATGTGGTGGTCAGGCATGCGCGGGGTGGCGTCGGTGGCGCTGGCGCTGGCCATCCCGCTTCAGACGGAGAGCGGTCAGGCGTTCCCGCAGCGGCCGATCATCGTGTTCATCGCGTTCGCGGTCATCCTGACGACGCTGATCGTGCAGGGCATGTCGCTGCCGTGGCTGGTGAACAGGCTCGGGGTGAAGGCGGACACGGCGGCCGAGCGGGCGCTGGAGAGGCGGCTGGCGACGGAGGCGGCGAAGGCGGCCAAGCGGCGGCTGCGGGAGATCAACGAGGCCGAGGAGCTGCCGGAGGAGGTGCTGGAGGCGCTGAAGCGGCGGCTGATGGACATGAACGTGCGGCTCAGCCCCGAGGCCGCCGACGAGGAGCGGCGTGAGGCGTACGAGCAGCGGGTGCGGCGGCTGAAGCTGCTGCGGCGGGTGCAGGGCGAGATGATGTCGGCGGCCCGCCAGGCGGTGCTGGAGGCGCGGCGCGACCCGAACACCGACCCGGCGATCATCTCGCGCATCCTGCGCCAGCTCGACGCCCGCAGCCTGCGCTGAACCCGGCGAGATCGCGGGCCGGCGCGGGCCGCCGGGCCTCCTCTGCCGGGCGGCGCCGGCCCGCTGAGCTTCCGCTACGAAAGACCGCTCCCCTCTTGGTGGTCCCGGACGAATCCCGGGCGGCCCCGCATGGCATAACGTCGCCATGGAACCTCAGTGAGGGGAAAGGTGAGACGTTGATCGAGGTCAGGGAGCTCCACGAGATGCCGGAGTTGGAGCGCGTCTACGCGCTGTTCGACGACATCTGGCATTTCGGCTCCGGAGACCCGCCCATCACGATGGAGCTGATGCGGGCGCTGTCGCACGCGGGCGGCTATGTCGCCGGCGCGTTCGACGGCGGGCGCATGGTCGGCGCCTCCGTGGGGTTCCTGGCGGCCGGTGGCGCCCTGCACTCCCACGTCACCGGCTCGATCGCGGGGCGGGGCATCGGGTTCGAGCTGAAGCAGCACCAGCGCCGCTGGGCGCTGGAGCGCGGCCTGACCCGCATCACCTGGACCTACGATCCGCTGGTCCGCCGCAACGCCCACTTCAACCTCGCCAAGCTGGGCGCGCGGCCGGTGGAGTACCTGCCGTGCTTCTACGGCGTCATGGAGGACGCGATCAACCAGGGCGACGAGTCGGACCGGCTGCTGGCCTCGTGGCCGCTGACCGCGCCGCACGTCGAGGCGCTGGCCAGGCGGGAGCCGGGCGAGAGGCCGTTGCCGGACGGCGCGGTGGTGGCGCTGGCCGACGAGGGCGGGCGGCCGGTGCCGGGCCCGGTGGACGCGCCGGTGGTGCTGGTCGCGGTGCCGCCCGACATCGAGGGGCTGCGCCGGGCCGATCGCGGTGCGGGCAAGGCGTGGCGGCACGCCGTCCGTGATGTGCTGGGAGGGCTGATGGCGGAGGGCCGCGAGGTGACGGGGTTCGCCGCGAAGTCGTACTACGTAGTGGAGAGACTGTGAAGATCACCGGAGTGGAGCTGCGCAGGATCGCGATGCCGCTGGTGTCGCCGTTCCGCACCTCGTTCGGCACCGAGACGGCGCGTGACGTGCTGCTGGTCAGGGTGGTGACGCCGGAGGCCGAGGGCTGGGGCGAGTGCGTGGCGATGAGCGAGCCGCTCTACTCCTCCGAGTACGTCGACGGCGCCGCCGAGGTGATCCGCCGCTTCCTGCTGCCCGCGCTGCCGCAGAATGCCGACGCCAACCAGGTGGCGCGCGTCCTGGAGCCGATCAAGGGTCACCGGATGGCCAAGGCGGCGGTGGAGACGGCGATCCTGGACGCGCAGCTGCGGGCGGCGGGCGAGTCGTTCGGCCGGTTCCTGGGAGCGTCGAAGCCGCGGGTGCCGTGCGGGGTGTCGGTCGGCATCATGGACTCGATCCCGCAGCTTCTCGACGCCGTGGCGGGCTACATCGACGAGGGGTACGTCCGGGTCAAGCTGAAGATCCAGCCCGGCTGGGACGTCGAGCCGGTGCGCGCGGTGCGCGAGCGGTTCGGCGACGACCTGCTGCTGCAGGTGGACGCGAACGCCGCGTACGCGCTGTCGGACGCGCCCCGCCTGGCCCGGCTCGACGCGTTCGACCTGCTGCTGATCGAGCAGCCGCTGGCCAACGACGACCTGGTGCAGCACGCGAAGCTGGCGCAGCGGCTGCGCACGCCGATCTGCCTGGACGAGTCGATCGAGTCGGCCGAGCACGCCGCTGCGGCGATCGCGCTCGGCTCGTGCTCGATCGTCAACATCAAGCCCGGCCGGGTCGGCGGCTACCTGGAGGCGCGGCGCATCCACGACCTGTGCCGGGCCAACGGCGTGGCGGTGTGGTGCGGCGGCATGCTGGAGACGGGCCTCGGCCGGGCGGCGAACGTGGCGCTGGCGGCGCTGCCCGGCTTCACGCTGCCCGGCGACACCTCCGGCTCGCGCCGCTACTTCGCCACCGACATCACCGAGCCGTTCGAGCTGGTGGACGGGCATCTGGAGGTGCCGACGGGGCCGGGTCTCGGGGTCGAGCCGATCGCGGACGTGCTGGACGAGGTCACCACCGCCACGGAGTGGATCACTCTCTGAGCCGCGGCACCGCGGCCAGCAGGGCGCGGGTGTAGTCGTGCGCGGGCTCGCCGACGACCTGCTCGGTGGGCCCGACCTCGACCAGCCTGCCTCGGTGCATGACGGCGACCACGTCGGCGACGTAGCGCACAACGGCCAGGTTGTGCGAGATGAACAGCATCGACAGGCCGAGCTCGTCGCGCAGCCCGCGCACGAGGTTGAGCACCGCGCCCTGCACCGACACGTCGAGCGCGCTGGTGATCTCGTCGGCCACCAGCAGCTCGGGGTCGCCGCCGAGCGCGCGGGCGATGGCGACGCGCTGCCGCTGCCCGCCGGACAGCTCGCGCGGGTAGCGGCCGGCCAGCTCGGCGGGCAGCCTGACGAGGCCGAGCAGCCGCTCCACCGCGCCGGGGCCGCAGCCCTCTGCGATGGTGCGGCCGACGGTCATGCGCGGGTTCAGGGACGCGTACGGGTCCTGGAAGACCATCTGCACCCGCCGCGCCCCCTCGATCGTCCCGGTGTGGGGGACGAGCCCGCACACGGCCCTGGCGAGCGTGGACTTGCCCGAGCCCGACTCGCCGACGAGGCCGACCACCCGGCCGTCGGGGATCTCCAGCGTGACGTCGTCCACGGCGGTGAAGGAGCCGTAGCGCACGCTCAGGTTCCTGATGATCACTTGACCTCCCAGCAGGCGGCCCTGCGGCCGGGGCCGAGGTCGGCGAGTTCGGGGCGCTCGCTTGCGCAGCGGGCGGTGGCCAGCTCGCAGCGCGGGGCGAACGCGCAGCCGGGCCCGACGTCGGCGGGGGCGGGCTGGGTGCCGGGGATGCCGGCCAGCGGCGTGTCGCGGTCGGTGTCCAGGTCCGGCAGTGACGCGATGAGCGCCTTGGTGTACGGGTGCGCGGCCCCGTCCGCGAGCCGGTCGGCGGGCAGCTCCTCGACGACGCGGCCGGCGTACATGACGACGACCCGGTCGCACAGCTCGCCCACGACCGCGATGTCGTGCGAGATGAACAGCGTGGCCGCGCCGGTCTCCTCGACGACCTCGCGCAGCAGCTTGAGTATCTGCTGCTGCACGGTGACGTCGAGCGCCGTGGTGGGCTCGTCGGCGACGATCAGGCGGGGCGTGCCCATGAGGCCCATGGCGATGACGGCGCGCTGCCGCATGCCGCCCGACAGCTCGTGCGGGTGCTGCGCGGCGCGCTTCTCCGGGCCGGGCAGGTGCACCTGGGCGAGCCGGTCCACGGCGCGGCGGCGGGCCTGCTCGCGGGTGGCGCCCTCGTGCACGATGGCCACCTCGGCGAGCTGGCCGCCGATCTTGAGCGCGGGGTTGAGCGCGGCCAGCGGGTCCTGGAACACCATCGCCAGCGTGGTGCCGAGCTCCTTGTCCGACAGGGCGGCGACGTCCTTGCCGCCGAGCCGCAGCGCCGCGTACGTGACGACGCCCGGGTAGGGCACGAGGCCGCCGATCGCGGCGGCGGTCATGCTCTTGCCGCTGCCGGACTCCCCCACCAGGCCGACGATCTCGCCGGGCGCGACGGTGAGCGACAGGTTCCGTACGGGGGACGCCCCGCCGGGGAAGGTCACGGTCAGGTCGCGCACCTCCAGCACCGCCTCGGGGTCGGGCTCGGGCGGCGGCCCGGACGGCGCGGGGGCCACGGCGCGCCCGCGCGGCACGGCGGTGCGGGCCGCGGCCTTGGCCAGGGCGTCGCCGAGCAGGTTGAAGCCGATGCCGGCCAGCGCGATGGCGGCGGCGGGCCCGAGCGCCACCTCGGGGGTGACGTAGATGCGCGGGAACCCGTCGAACAGCAGCCGTCCCCAGTCGAAGTCCGGCGGCTGCACGCCGAGCCCGAGGAACGACAGCCCGGCCAGGCCCAGCAGGGCGCTGCCGAGCGCCTGGGTGAGGTGCAGGATGAGCGGTTCTGCGATGTTGGGCAGCACGTGCCGGGTGAGGATGCGGCTGCGGGGCACGCCCAGCATGCGGGCGGCGGAGACGTAGTCGGAGCCGGCGACGGTGGCGGCGAGGTTCTGGGTGAGCCGGGCGAAGCCGGGGGCGATGGCCGCGCCGATGCCGAGCACCGCGCCGCGCGCGCCGAGCCCGGTGACGACGGCGGTGAACATGGCGAGCAGCAGCCCGGGGAAGGCGACGAGCGCGTTGACGGTGCCGGCGACCAGGCGGGCGGCGCGCCTGGGCAGCACCGAGGGCAGCGTGCCGAGCACGAGCCCGGCCAGCGCGCCGATCAGCGTGGCGGCCAGCGCAAGCAGCAGCGAGTAGCGTCCCGCGACCAGGACGCGGGCCAGCAGGTCGCGGCCGAGGTTGTCGGTGCCCAGCGGGTGGCCCGGCGAGGCGCCCTGGAGGATGGCGGCGGCGTCGATGCGCTCGGCCTCCGCGCCCCACATGATCGGCCCGATCACGGCCAGCACGGCCATGGCGGCGACGATGACGGCGCCCGCCGCGCCGGGCACGTTGCGCCGCAGCCGCCCCATCAGCGAGGTCATCAGGTCTCCTTGATCGCGGACGTCGGGTCGAGCATGCCGAGCAGCAGGTCGACGGCCAGGTTCACGACGAGCACGATCGCCCCGTAGACGAGGACCACGCCCTGCGCCACCGGGTAGTCCTTCTGCGTGACCGACTCGACGATCTTCAGGCCGAGCCCCGGCCAGGCGAAGACGTACTCGACCAGCACGCCGCCCGCGATGAGCGAGGTCAGCAGCAGGCCGCCGACGGTGAGGGTGGCCGTGAGCGTGTTGGGCAGCACGTGCCGCAGGTGCAGCCGGGCGGCGGGCAGCCGTTTGGCGCGGGCCAGCCGCACGTAGTCCTTGCCCAGCTCGCGCAGGGTCTCGACGCGGGAGATGCGGGCGATCATGGCGGCGGGCCCGATCGCGAGCGCGGCGACCGGCAGCACGTACGTGATCGCGCCCGCCTTGCCCGCGGGCGGGAACCAGCCGAGCCCGATGGCGAACACGGCCACCAGACCGATCGAGTACAGGAACTCCGGCACCGCCACCGCCGCCCCTGTGGTGGCGCTGAAGGTGAGCTCGGTGCCCCGGTTGCGGCCGTTCTCGGTGCGGATGGCGGTCCGCATGCCGAGCGGCACCGCGACCAGCATGGCGACGAGGACGGCGAGCAGGGCCAGGCTGAGCGTGTTGGGCAGGCGGGCCATGATGACCTCGCCGACCGGCTCGCCGGTGACGAACGAGGTGCCGAAGTCGCCGGAGAAGACGTTCGCGACGTAGGTGAGGAGCTGTTCTGGCAGCGGCCGGTCCAGGCCGAGCGCCGCCCGCCGCGCCTCCACCAGCTCCACCGGCGCGGCGGGGCCGAGCGCGGAGCGCACGGGGTCGCCGGGGATGAGGTGGATCATCGCGAACGTCGCCACCACGAGCACGGCCAGCGAGACCAGGAAGCGGACCAGCCGCCGCAGGCCGGTGCGACGGCTCATTCAGCCCCCTGGGTGAGGCGGATGGAGGTGGTCACGAACATCCCGGCGACCATCTCGTACGTGGCGCCCTTGGCGGCCTCCAGCACGGTCGTCTCGACCACCGGCACCATGTCGGCGGCCTCGAACAGCGCCGACTCGGCCTGCAGCCACTTGTCGCAGCCCTCGGCGGCGGGCACCTGCGAGGCCTCGTCGACGAGCGACTGGTACTGCTTGTTCGACAGGTGCGCGAAGTTGGCGCCCTTGGGCGCGGCGGGGCCGGACAGGAAGCCGACGAGCTGGCTGGGCAGGGTGACGCCGATGGGCAGCCAGACGACGTCCCAGTCCTGGGTGGTGTTGAGCGACTCCGACAGCTTGGTGTCGATGGCGCCGTTCAGCTTCACCTCGGCGCCGATCGCGCCCCAGGCGGTGGCCAGGTATTCGGCGGCGGCCTGGACGCCGGCGCCGCGCGTGGTGGCGTACAGGTAGCGCAGGGTGAGCCGCTTGCCGTCCTTGACGCGCACCCCGTCGGGGCCCGGCTTCCACCCGGCCGCGTCCAGCGCGGCTGCGGCGGCCGCCGGGTCGTGGGCGGGCACGTGGCCGGTGACGGTGTCGCCCTGGCAGGGGCGCGGGTGCAGGACGAGGCCGGTGGGCGGCTTGCCGGTGCCGCTGGAGGCGATGCCGGCCAGCTCCTTGAGATCGACGGCCTGGGTGAGCGCCTTGCGGACGGCGGGGTCGTGGGTGGGCCGGTCCTCGCCCTGGTGGTAGAAGAACTGGCCGTTGGCGACCGGCGTGATCGTCTTGGTGACGCCGGGCGCGGCCTCGACGCGGGTGCGGTCGGGGCCGTAGAGGGTGATGCCGTTGAGCGCGCCGGAGACGAGCAGGTTGGCGGCGGTCTGCTCGTTCGGCACGATCTTCAGTACGACGGTCTCGGGCGCGTCCTTGATGGAGGTGCCGGGCGCGCCCCAGGCGTACTCCCTGCGCACCTTGAACGTGTAGTGGTCGCCGGGCACCGCCTCGGTGAGCCGGTACGCGCCGCTGCCGGAGGTGGAGCGGGCGAGGATCGAGCGGTCCTCGACGCCCTTGCCGCAGACGACGAAGATCGCCCGGCCGGTCTCCAGGATGAAGCTGAACGGCTTCGGCATCGACAGCGTGACGGTGCCCGCCGCGTCGTCGGCCTCGGCCTTCATGCCGGTGGGGATGAGCACGCCGTAGATGGGCGACTTGGTGTCCGGGTCGGTGATGTGGTTGACGCTGGCGGCCACGTCGGAGGGGGTGACGGGGGCTCCGTCGGAGCAGGTGGCGTCCTTGCGCAGGGTGAAGGTGACCTTGTCGGGCTCGACCGTCCAGCGCTCGGCGAGGGCGGGGACGATCTTGCCTTGCGCGTCGATGCCGACGAGCGTGTCGTAGGCGAGCGAGAGCGTGGTGTTGGTGACGTTGAGTACGCCCATGGCGGGGTCGAGCACGCCCGGGTCGGCGGGGAGCGCGTAGGTGAACGTGCCGCCCCCGGCCGTCCCGCCCTCCGCCCCCGTCCCTCCGCAGCCGGCCGCGAGCAGGGCGAGCGCGGCGAGGCCCGCCGCTAATGGTGTTCTCATGGGTACTCCAGACGAGCGTGGGGGTGAGCTCCACCTTCGCGGCTCGCCGGTGCCCGTTCTTCGGTGCCGGGCACGAAAAAGCGCGGCCGTCTAGTGCCGTCGTCCGAAGATGCGCATCTGGAGTTGGACGGTGAGCCGGGCGTCGGGGTCGCTCAGGTCGAGGCCGCCGATCTCGGTCAGCCGCTTGAGCCGGTAGCGGAAGGTGTTGGGGTGCACGTGGACGCGGGCGGCGGCCAGGTTGACGTCGCCGAACGCGTCGAGGTACGCGCCCAGCGTGGCGGCCAGCTCGGTGCCGTGTTCGGCGTCGTGCTCGAGCAGCCGCTGGTAGGGGCCGGTGGGCGCCTGCTCCTCGGCGGCGGCCACGTCGGCGACCTGGAGCAGCAGCGACTCGAAGTGCACGGCGGTGTAGCCGGCGGCCTGCCCGGTGACGCCCCGGTGGCGCAGCACGCGCAGGGCGCGGTCGGCGTCGGCGCGGGAGCGGGCGACCTGGGCGAGGTTGTGCGCGAGGCGGCCGACGCCGACGTTGGCGGCGTGGCGGGGCCCGACCCTGGCGAGGAAGCTCTCGGCGACGCGGACGGCGCGCTCCTCCTCACCGCCTCCGGGGGTGAGGGGCAGCACGGCGTAGGCGACGGAGCCGGCGAGCGCGGCGGCGGCCTTGGGGTGGATGGCGGCGACGTGCAGGGCGAGCGCGTCGCAGAAGCGCTGCCGCTCGCTCTCGCTGCGCACGTGGTCGGCCGCGTGATCCGTGGCGGCGTTTGCTGCGCGGCCGCCGGGATCGGCTGCCGGGCCGGTCAGCTCGGCGGCGAGCACGCACAGCCTGCCGGTCGCGATGCCCAGCCGGCCCGCGGCCTCGGCGGCGTCGGCGCCGCCGGCGAGGACGGTGGACAGCAGGTCGGCGCGCAGCCGCCGCTGGGTGTCGGCGCCGGCCCGCTCGTGCAGCAGCCGCAGCGCGACGACCTTGGCGGCGTCGGCGAGCGCGCGCTGCCGCTGCGGGGTGAGCGGCTCGCGCACGGCGACCCAGATGGAGCCGAGGATATCGTCGCCCGCGCGGACCGCCACGGCGACCCTGTTGATCACGCTGTCGTCGGGGAGCTCGATGTAGACGGGCTCGCGGCTCTGGTAGAGCCGTTTGAACGCGCCCTGCTCGTCGAGCAGGCGCAGGTAGCGCTCGGGCACCTGGCGGCCGAGCACGGTCTCGACGCGGCCCTGGTCGGCCTCCTCCTGCCGGCCGGAGAACGCGAGCACCCGCGAGGACCTGTCCTCGATGGTGACGGGCGCGTCGAGCAGCGCGCACACGGCGTTGGCCAGGGCGAACAGGTCGCCGTGCCCCCCTTCCCCGGGTTCGGCCAGGTCGCCTTCCGCCAGCAGCGAGCGCAGCAGCGCCGCCACCTGCGCCCAGGAGGCGGCCCTGGTCAGGCCGAGCACGGCCACGCCGGTCTCCAGCACGGCGGCGCGTACCCGCTCGTCCACGTCGACGGGCAGCTTGACCACGACGCCCGCCGCGTGGGGGACGCGGGCGAGCAGCGCGCGGATCTCGGCCGCGCCCTGCACCCCGACCGCGAGCACCATCGCGCCCTCGGCCACGATCAGCTCGTCGAGGGGGTCGTAGATGTGCACGCCCGTGACCTCGGCGTCGAGATGCCCTGGCGAGGCGGCGACGTCGAGCACGGTGGTGCCGAGGTCGTCGAGGATCCGCCCGAGGCTGGCGCGCGGGCGGATTCTCATGGGGTCACGATAGTTCACTCCGTCTTGGGGGTGGCGCGGGCGCCCACGTGGACGTACGGGGAGCCGTCGGCCAGCGTGTAGAAGACGACCGTGACCCAGTCGGGGGCGTCGGGCGCCTTGCAGACGAACAACGGCCGGTCGCCGCCGTGCACGGCGATGAGGCGGTGCTCCTCCGCCTCCGGCTGGAGGGCGGCGAGCGCGCCGGTGGCCTCCATCCTGATCCACGGCCCGTCGTCCTTGGCCGTGACCGTGATGCGGGCGCCGGCCCGCTCGTAGACGCCGGCGTACGGGGTGGCGTCCACCTCGACCGGGGTCTCCGGCGGCGTGGGCATCTGCGGCACGGCCAGGCCGTCGAGCTCGGCGAACAGCTCGGTGGCCACGGCGCGGGTGAAGGCGCCGGAGTGGCCGCCGTTGGCGGTGACGCAGACGACGGTGCCGGTGCCGGGCACGGCCCAGAGCATGGCGTGCTGGCCGATGGTGTTGCCGCCGTGCGAGAGCACGCGTTGCCCGCTCCACTCGTCGAGGATCCAGCCGATTCCCCACTGGCGGCCGAGTCCGTGCGGGTTGGGCACGTCCACCTGCGGCTCCCACATGGCCTGCGGGTCGTCGAGCAGGCCGCCCTCCAGGTGGGCCCGCGCGAACGCGACCACGTCGGCGGGGCGGGCGCAGATGAGCCCGGCGGGGCCCATGCCGCGCATCAGCCCCCACACCGGGGCCGGCGCGCCGCCCTCCACGTGGCCCATCGCGGCGCGGAAGCGCAACACGTCCTCGGGCAGCGTCCAGGTGTGGGTGAGGCCGAGCGGTTCGGCGATCTCCTCGCGCAGCAGGTCGTCCCAGCGCTTGCCGCCCAGCCGTTCGGCGACGCGGCCGGCGATGACGAAGCCGGAGTTGCAGTAGGACTGGGTGACGCCGATGGGGTGGTTCTGCGCCAGGTCGGCGCAGGCCTCGACGTACTTGGCCACGCAGTCGTCGCCACGGCCGGTGTCGAGGAACAGGTCGCCGTCGATGCCGCTGGTGTGGGAGAGCAGGTGGCGGATCGTGACGGCCTTGGTGACCTCGGGGTCGGCCACCTTGAACTCCGGCAGCACCTCGGACACCGGGGTGTCCAGCGTCAGCCTGCCCCGCTCGACCTGCAGCATGAGCAGGGTGGCCGTCCAGACCTTGGTGACCGAGCCGATCTGGAAGAGCGAGTCGGGGGTGGCCTCGACGCCGGTGGCGGTGTTGAGCGTGCCCGCGGCGGCCTCGTGCAGCTCTCCGTCGTGCAGGTACGCCAGCGCCGCGCCGGGCACCTCGTACCGGGCGATCAGCTCGGCGAGCCGCCGCTGATCCATTGCTCCAGCCACGCGATGATCCTTTCGTTGTAGTCGTACCGGTGTGAGGGCCGGCCGTTCAGGATGAACAGGTGGGAGGCCCCCGGGTAGCGCACGAGCCGGACCGGCACGCGGCGCTCGCGCAGCGCGGCGAACCACTGCTCGGCCTGCCCGACGGGGCAGCGGTCGTCGTCCTCGCCGTGCAGCAGGAGTGTGGGGGCGGTGACCTCGCCGGCGCGGGTGATCGGCGACTGGGCGGCGAGGTCGCCCGCGCACTCGTACGTCTTGATCAGCATCCCCAGGTCGGAGGTGCCCGACAGGCTGGTCAGGTCGGTGACCGCGCCGCCGGCGATCGCCGCCTTGAACCTTCCTGTCGCCCCGGTCAGCCAGCACGTCATGTAGCCGCCGTAGCTGTAGCCGGTGACGGCGAGCCGTTCGCGGTCGGCGAGGCCCGCCGCGACCAGGTCGTCCACGGCGGCCAGGAAGTCCTGGGCGTCGGACAGGCCCCACGCGCCGGCCGTCGCCGTGTAGAACGCCTCCCCGTAGCCGTCGCTGGCGCGCGGGTTGAGCGTGAGCACCGTCCAGCCGCGCGCGGCCAGCACCTGGTGGTAGAGGTGGAAGCCGTCGAGCACGGGCGCCCAGGCGTTGTGCGGGCCGCCGTGCACGTCGAGCAGCAGCGGGCCCGGCTCCGTGACGCTCTCGTCGCGCAGCACGAAGCCCTCGACCTCGGTGCCGTCGGGGGCGGTGAAGGTGCGGCTGACCGGCACGTACGGGTCGATGTCCGCCGGCGTGTGCCGGGTCAGCCGCTCGGGGGCGGATCCGGCGAGGTCCAGGAGGAAGACCTCGCCGGGGCTGCGGGGCGTGGCGGCGACGTACGCCACCTTGCCCGCCGCGACGCTCGCGCCCGCCACGCTGACGTCGTCCGGCACGAGCTTGTGCGCGGGGGCGCGGTAGAGGCGGGTCAGGCCGCGGTCGCGGGCGCAGAACAGCAGGTCGCCGCCGTGCACGGCGGGGTTCGCCCCGGGGTAGCCGGGGTGGCCGAGCATGACGTTGCGGTCGAGCCCGGTCTCCACCTCGGCGGCGCCGCCGGAGCCGAGCGTGAACAGCCGGACGTGCCCGACCGGCTCGCCCTTCTGCGCGGCCACCACCAGCCGGTCGCCGAGCCACCAGGCTCCGGCGCAGAGCAGCTCGGGGTCGGTCAGCCGCTCCGGGGTGCCGCCGGCGGCGGGCACCTCGTACACTCCGGCGTCCGGCCGCAGGTCGCGCTCGGGGTCCGTGGACGCGACGAACGCCAGGCGGGTGCCGTCGGGCCGCCATGACGGCTCGCCCGCGTGGAAGTCGCCTTCGGTGAGCCGCGTCGCCTCCCCCGATGCGACGTCCACGACGAACACGTGCGCGGTGACCCCGCGCAGCAGCCCCGCGCCGTCTGCCTTGTAGTCGAGCCGCTCGGCCACCACGGGCGCGTGCGGGTCGGGCGGCCCGCCGTCGCCGGGCCCGACCGGCCCCGCGTACGCGATCGTGGTGCCGTCGGGAGACCAGACGGCCGGGCCCGCGCCGAGCGGCGCGGAGGTGAGCTTCACCGGCTCGCCGCCGTCCATGGGCAGCAGGTGGAGCTGCGGCACACCGTCCACCGGGCGCAGGAACGCCAGCGTGCGCCCGTCGGGCGACCAGCGCGGCGCGCTCCCCTCGGCCAGGCGGCGCGGCTCCGCCCCCGGCGCGGCCAGCCACACCTCGGAGCGGTTCGCGTCGGACTCGCGGTCGGCGGTGGTCAGCGTGTACGCCACCGCGCCGCCGTCGGGGCGCAGGGCCGGGCCGGAGGGGACGGCGAAGCCGTACAGATCGTCCAGGGTGAGACGTCGCATATGCGAACCGTAGGGCACCGGCATCGGCCCTGCTTCGGCCGCCTGGACGAACGCCGGGCCCGCCGTTGTGCCCCGACACAACTGCGCCTGACATAGCCGCGCCTGACATGACTGGGCCCGACAGGACTGGGCCCGACATGACCGCGCCTGACTTGACCGGGCCCGACATGACCGGGCCCGACATGACCGCGCCTGACTTGACCGGCCCGGCACGACTGCGCCCGGCAATAGTGGGCCTGACACGACCGGGCCGGGCTCCAGGCCGCCTCGCCCGTCCGGGAGAATGACCCGCGGACGTTAAGGTGAAGGTCCCCCCGCCGGTCCCCGGCATGTCATCTCCCCCGAGAAATGGATGGTCAAGCATGGTACGCACGCCGGAACGGCAGGTGGCCGTGTTCGGTGCCGGATACATCGGTCTGGTGACCGGTGCCTGTCTCGCGGAGCTCGGTCATCGGGTCGTGGTCCGCGACATCGACCCCGACAAGGTCGCCCTGCTGCGCTCCGGAGACGTGCCGATCTACGAGCCCGACCTGGGCGACATGATCGCCAGGAACAAGGAGCGCCTCTCCTTCACCACCGACCTCGCCGAGACGCTCGACGGCGCCGAGATCGTGTACGTGTGCGTCGACACCCCGCCGTCCGCCTCCGGCGACGCCGACCTGTCGCGCGTGTGGTCGGTCGTGCGCTCCCTTGAGGGCGCCACCCACCTGCGGGCGGTCGTCATGAAGTCCACCGTGCCCGTCGGCACCGGCAGCCGCGTGCGCGCCGCGCTCGACGAGGCGGGCCTGTCCCATGTCGGGTACGCCGCCAACCCCGAGTTCACCGCCGAGGGCACCGCGGTGCGCGACTTCATGCACCCCGACCGCATCGTCATCGGCGCCGAGGACGACGCCACCGCCAACCTGGTCGCCGAGCTGCACCACGGCATCGAGGGCCCGGTCGTCGTCATGGACGTGCGCTCGGCCGAGATGGTCAAGCTGGCGTCCAACGCGCTGCTCGCCACGAAGATCAGCTTCATCAACGAGATCGCCACGCTGTGCGAGAAGACCGGCGCCGACGTCGAAGAGGTCGCCCGCGCCGTCGGCCTCGACCACCGGCTCGGCCCCCACTTCCTGCGGCCCGGCATCGGCTGGGGCGGCTCCTGCTTCCCGAAGGACTCCGAGGCACTGCGCCAGCTCGCCAGCAACACCGGCTACCACCTGCAGCTGCTGTCGGCCGTCATCGAGGTCAACAACCTGCAGAAGCGCCGCGCGATCCAGAAGCTGAAGGACGAGCTGGGCACGCTCACCGGCATGCGGGTGGCGCTGCTCGGGCTGACGTTCAAGCCCGGCACCGACGACATGCGCGAGGCCACCAGCACCGTGCTGGCCGGGCGGCTGCTCGCCGAGGGCGCCGAGGTGCGCTGCTGGGACCCGATGGCCAGGCCCGCCGAGGCCGAGCCGTGGATCTCCACCACCCGCCACGCCACTCCCGAGGAGGCCGTCGAGGGCGCCGACGCGGCCATCGTGGTCACCGAGTGGCCGCAGCTCAAGGAGGCCGACTGGGCGGGCATGGCCGCCTCCATGCGGCGGCCGGTGCTGTTCGACGGGCGCAACCTGCTCGACCCGAAGGAGATGCGCCGGCTCGGCTACACGTACATGGGGGTCGGGCGCCCCTGACCTGAGGGCCGGCCGCCCCCATGTCAGGGGCGGCCTCTGCCCTGGCCCCTGGGGAATAATCCGTTGCGGCGCGGTGCTGATCACCGCATTATGGTCGTCATGTTCCCGCTCGCCCACCTCGCGACGCCCGCACTGCCGGGCGCGTTCGGGCGTGCCTGCGACGGCCTGGAGCGCTGACCTCTTCCCGTTAGTTCCTGAAGTGACCCGGCGGGGGGAGGTCGAACCGGCCCTGACGGGTCACTGAGTCTCCAGGTTCTAGGGAAGGGAACCATGGCCAAGCAGGCCTACGTACGCAACAAGCCGCATCTCAACATCGGCACGATGGGCCACGTCGACCACGGCAAGACGACGCTGACCGCCGCGATCACGAAGGTGCTGGCGCAGCGCGGGCAGGCGACGTACACGCCGTTCGAGCGGATCGACCGCACCCCGGAGGAGGCCGCCAGGGGCATCACGATCGACATTTCGCACGTCGAGTACGAGACCGGCACCCGGCACTACGCCCACGTCGACATGCCGGGCCACGCCGACTACGTGAAGAACATGATCACGGGGGCGGCGCAGCTCGACGGCGCGATCCTGGTCGTGTCCGCGCACGACGGCATCATGCCGCAGACCAGGGAGCACGTGCTGCTGGCCAAGCGGGTCGGCGTCGAGCACCTGGTCGTCGCGGTCAACAAGGCCGACGGCGCCGACCCGGAGCTGATCGACCTGATCGAGCTGGAGCTGCAGGAGCTGCTCGCCGAGCACGGCTACCGCGACGTGCCGATGGTGCGGGTGTCCGGGCTGCGCGCCCTGGAGGGCGACCCGGCCTGGACGGCCTCCATCGACGAGCTGCTGCGGGCGGTGGACGAGCACATCCCCGTGCCCATCAGGTACGTGGACGCGCCGTTCCTCATGCCGGTCGAGAACGTGCTCACGGTCACCGGCCGGGGCACGGTCGTCACCGGCGCCATCGAGCGCGGCACCGTCCGGGTCGGCGACACCGTCGAGGTGGTCGGGTTCGGCGACGGGTTCACCACCGTCGTCACCGGCGTCGAGACGTTCGGCAAGACGATGGAGCGGGGCGAGGCCGGCGACAACGCCGCCGTGCTGCTGCGCGGGGTCCGCCGCGAGCAGGTGCGGCGCGGGATGGTGCTGGCCGCGCCGGGCAGCCAGCGGGCGCTCGGTGCGTTCACCGCCCGGGTCTACCTGCTGACCCCGGAGGAGGGCGGCCGGCGCAAGCCGATCTCCTCCGGCTACCGGCCGCAGTTCTACCTGCGCACGACGGACGTGCCGGGCGAGCTGGTCCTGCCGGACGGCGTCGAGAGCGCCGCGCCCGGCGAGACGGTGGAGGTGTCGGTGAGGCTGGGCAAGGCGGTCGCGCTGGAGGAGGGGCTCGGCTTCGCCATCCGCGAGGGCGGCCTCACGGTCGGCGCCGGCACCGTACTCGCGGCCTGACCACCGCCGATCCGTGGGGGCCTCCCCCACGGATCGGCACCGGCGCCGCACTCGCCCTCCGGCCGTCCCGATCCGTCGGGGCGGCCTCGCGCAGCGGCCCGCCTCGATCGACGGCCGTCCCGGTCCGGCCGGGGCGGCCGTCGAGGTGTCCGCTGCGGGGCGGTCCCCCACCTGAGAGGTGTAGGGACCGTGCCCGTCACGACGCCCGCGACCGGGGCTCACCCGGCGGCGCTCACCCGGCGCGCGAGGCCGGGCTCCTCACGCCGGAGTGAAGCGGAGGCGGAGGGTGGCCGGGCGGGCGAGGAGGTGGTAGGCGGGCAGCGGGCCTGGGCCGCAGGTGGCGGTGCCGATGCCCTGGTGTGCGAGGTCGAGGTGGAGGTGGAGCCGGTCGCCCGGCACCAGGTCGGGGCGGTGCCTGGCGGCGGTCAGCTCGGCGGTGCTCCAGCGACGGGCGGTCAGCCCGAACGCCGGCTCGCCCGACACTCTGATCCCGCCCCGCGCGCCGGTGAGCGTGGCCCATCGGACGTTCGCGCGGTGGCCGTTCTCCTGCGGGTAGACGTACGGCGTCTGAAGCTCCTCCACCGTGGCCGACCAGCGGCCGATGCGGGCGGCCATCCCGGTATCCGGGTACGACTCCCCCGGGCCCGGGCCGAACCAGGTCACCCGGTCCACGGCTTCTCCAGGCAGCGTCATGTCCACCCCGAGCCTCGGGATGGGGTCGGGCCACTCGCCCTCCGGTTCGATGTCCAGCTCCAGGCGCAGCCCGCCGTCGTACGTCCACCGGTACGTCGCCCGCATCCCGAGGTCGGTCGCGGCCGGCGCGACCCGGGTCCGCACGACCAGCTCGTCACCCACGCTGACCTCGTCCACCCGGTGGGTGAGCCGGTACAGGCCGAGCGCGCGCCAGCGGCCTTCGAGCCCGCCGTACCGGTCGTTGTCGGTGGGCGCCCGCCACAGGTCGAGCCTGGGCCCCTCCACCTCCAGCCCGAACAGCCGCACCAGCCGCCCGGAGGCGTCGAACGCGCACTCGCCGGCGATGATCAGCCCGTCCTCGCCGCGGGTGAACGCCTGCGGTCCGCCCGCGACGCCGGGCGCTGGGTCCTGCGGGGCAGCGGTCGTTGCGGCGGTCGCGAGGCCCTGAGCGACAGCGGTCGTTGCGGCGGTCGCCGGATCCTGAGGGACAGCGGTCCCAGGGGCGGGGGCGAGTTGCGTCTGGCCCCAGGCGACCTCGTGCCCGGCCGGAGCCCACGGCTGGTCCTCGGCCAGCTCGGCCCGTACGGTGAGCCACCGCTCGCCCTCGGGCCCACCGTCCGTGACGGGCAGCGCGACCTCGCCGCCGCCCGGCGGCACGTCGAGGACGTGCTCGGTCACCGTCTCGCCCGCCACCTGCACGGTCGCCACGAACCGCAGGTGGGACAGGTCGCGGAAGCCGTAACCGTTCACGATCCGGACGGAGCCGCCGTCGAAGTCGAAGCGGACCGGCTCGAACACCTTCTTCAGGTCGATCAGGCCGGGCGACGGCGTCCTGTCGGGGAAGACCAGCCCGTCGATGACGAAGTTCGAGTCGTGCACGGGCTCGCCGAAGTCGCCGCCGTAGGCGTACTCGAACTCCGGGTGGGCGATGCCGTGGTCGATCCACTCCCAGACGAACCCGCCGGCCAGCCGGGGGTAGCGCTCGAACAGCTCCTGGTACTCGGCCAGCCCGCCGGGCCCGTTGCCCATGGCGTGGGCGTACTCGCACTGCAGGAACGGCATGCCGCGCCGCCGCGCGTCCAGCTCGGGGTCGTCGAGCGGGTCCTCCTCGCGCTTGCCGATGGCCTCGACCTCGGCGTGGGATGCGTACATGCGCGAGTAGACGTCGGTGTGGGCGCAGGAGCGGTCGCCCTCGTAGTGCAGCGGCCTGGACGGGTCGCGCTCGCGCGTCCAGCCGGCCATGACGGCCAGGTTACGGCCGACGCCGGCCTCGTTGCCGAGCGACCACATGATGACGCTGGGGTGGTTCTTGTCGCGTTCGACCATGCGGCGCATACGGTCGAGCAGCGCGTCGGCGTAGCGGGGGTCGTCGGTGGGGTTGCCGCGCCAGCCGACCTCGCCGAAGCCGTGCGTCTCCAGGTCGCACTCGTCGATGACCCACAGGCCCAGTTCGTCGCACAGGTCGAGGAAGCGCGGGTGCGGCGGATAGTGGCTGGTCCTGACCGCGTTGACGTTGTGCCGCTTCATCAGCAGCACGTCCTCGCGCATGGTCTCGTACGGCACCGCCCGGCCGTGCTCCGGGTGGAACTCGTGCCTGTTGACGCCCTTGAGCAGCAGCGGCCTGCCGTTGGCCAGCAGCACGCCGTCCTCGATGGAGATGGTCCTGAACCCGATCCGCAGCCGCACGGTCTCGCCGTCACCGGTTATGACGGCCTGGTACAGGCGGGGCGTCTCGGCCGTCCACGGCTCCACCTCGGCCGTGATCTCGGAGCCCGGCTCCAGGCCGGTCACGCCCAGCTCGGGGACGCTCAGCGGGCCGGGGCCTTCGAGGTAGGCGAGGGTGCCGCGGCCGTCCCGGTAGTCCGCGCGGACGTACACGTCGGCGGTGGATCGGGTGAGCGTGACGTCGCGGAAGATGCCGGGCAGCCACCACATGTCCTGGTCCTCCAGGTACGTGGCGGCCGACCACTGGTGCACCCGCACGGCCAGCACGTTGCGTCCCGGCCGCAGGTAGGGAGCGGCGTCGTACTCGACCGGCAGCCGGCTGCCGGTGGAGAAGCCCAGCTCGTGGCCGTTGAGCCAGACGCGGGCGAACGACTCGGCGCCCTCGAACCGCAGCCGCCCGCCCTGCCAGCCCTCGGGCAGGTCGAAGACGCGGCGGTAGTCGCCGGTCGGGTTCTCGTCCGGCACGTGGGGCGGGTCGATCGGGATGGGGAAGGCCACGTTGGTGTAGGCGGGGGCGCCGTGGCCGTGCAGGTTCCAGTGGGACGGGACGGGCAGCTCGTCCCAGCCGGAGTCGTCGTAGCCGGGGTCGGCGAAGTCCTCTGGGATACCGGCGGTGGGTGACAGGCGGAAGCGCCACGTGCCGTTGAGGCTGAGCGCGGGGGCGTCGGACTGGAGGGCCGCGCGCGGGGCGAGCCGGCCCGAGCCGGGGGTGAATGTTTCGAGATCCATCGCCGCTGAGCCTAGAGGTTCGCGCCTGTTTCGTCAGCGATGCGTCCATTGTCCGGACTGTACGCTGACGCGCCGTCTTCCTGACCTGACCGACACCCGTCCGCCCAGCCGTCCAGCGCCGCTTCCCGGTCCTGGAGCGCGGCCCTTCAGAGCATCGTTCGCGGCCGCTCAGGGGTGCGAGGCGGCCAGGTAGCCCGCCAGCAGCGCCTCCGCGACCGCCGCCACCGCCTCGTCGTCCGGCAGGAAGCGAGGGCTGTGCAGCCCGGCCTCGGTGTCCACGCCCACGAACATCATCAGCGACGCCGCCACGCTGCCGTACCTGGCGAAGTCGTCGGCCCCGCAGGAGCGCAGCTCGTCCGACACCGTCCAGCCCTGCTCGCGCAGCCGCTCCCCCGCCCGCAGCGCCAGGTCGTGGTCGTTGATGAGGATCGGCTCGCCGGGCAGGATCTCGACGTCGGCCGTGCAGCCGTACGCGCGGGCGGTGTCCCTGACCACCTGCCTGAACCGGCCGTGCAGCTCCTCGCGCCAGCGCTGCGACATCGTCCGCAGCGTGCCGGTGGCCACCGCCTCGCCGGGGACCGCGTTGGGGGTGGTGCCCGCCGCGACCGTGCCGAACGTGACCACGGTCGGCACCATCGGGTCTGCGGCGCGGCTGACGAGCTGCTGCGCCGCCACGATCACCTGCGCCATCGCCAGGACGGGGTCGCGGGTGAGATGCGGGTACGCCGCGTGCCCCTCGGCCCCGGTGACGACCACCCGGAACTCGTCGGAGGACGCGTTGACCGGCCCCGGCGTGCAGGCGATCGTGCCCTCAGCCAGCACCGGCTGCACGTGCGCGCCGACCATCGCCCGCAGGCCGTGCCGGGTCAGCACGCCCGACCGTACGACGTCCTGCGCCCCGGACGGGAACGTCTCCTCGCGCGGCTGCAGCACCACGAGCAGCGGCGCCGGCGATGGCGGCCCGCCCGCCACCTCCGCCACCGCCTCAGTGACGGTCCCAGCGGCGGCCCCAGCGGCGGCTTCAGCGGCGGCCCCAGCGGCGGCTTCAGTGGCGGCTTCAGTGGCGGCGGCCGCGGCGCCTTGGGCGGCGGCTTCGGCCACGACCTCTCCCGCCGTCTCGTCCGCGCCGCCCGAGGCGACGGCGGTGACGGCGGCGACCGCGCGGGCCAGCGCGACCACCGCCGCCAGGTGCACGTCGTGGCCGCAGGCGTGCATGGCGCCGTTCGTGGCGGCCCACGGCACGCCGGTGCGCTCGACGATCGGCAGTGCGTCCAGCTCACCCCGTACGCCTATGGCGGCTCCTGGACCGCCGACGCGAAGCACGGCCCCGGTGCCGGCCACGTACTCGACGTGCCCGGCGGGCAGCGCGTCGAGCATCCGTTTGAGCGTCGGCTCCTCATGCCCGGATACGCGGGGCATCGCGTGCAGCTCGCGGCGCAGCACGACGGCGGAGGGCAGCTCTTTCCGCAGGGCGGCGCGCAGCGCGGCCTCCATCCCGGCCGTTCGATGCCCGTCTCCGCCCGCTCGTACTGCCCCCGTCACCGTCTCTCCTCACCTGCGACTCACCTGCGACACACCTGCGACACTGACGACCCTTGCCTGCGGCGTTCCCTCGGAGGCCCGTCCCGGGGCAACGTCCGCATGCGTCCCTTACGGACGTCCCATACCCGTCCACGCGGAGATCCCGGCGATCATCCGCCGAGTCCGTAGACGCGGCGCGCGTTCTCCGCGCCGATCATGGTGGCGACGCGTACCGCCTGCGGCACCGACCACTCCTCCTCGGCCACGAACTCGCCGAGCACCCGCGCCATCCCCCGCCGCCACAGCAGCGCGCCGAGGTAGTGCAGCTCGGCCGGTCCCCACGCGTCGGACGAGTAGAGGATCTTGGCGAACGGCGCCACCTCCAGGCTCTCGGCCAGCAGCGCCGCGGCGCGCGCCCCTGCGTGGTTGACCGCCAGCCCCACGTCGAAGAAGACGGTCGGGTACGCCTGCGCCAGGTACCCCGCGTTCCGGTGGAACGGGTAGCAGTGCAGCAGCAGCAACGGCACCCCGGTCGGTTCGGCCAGCTCGATGAGGCCGCGCAGCAGCAGCGGGTCGGAGCGCCTGAGATCGACGTCGGGGTCGCCGTAGCCGATGTGGAACTGCAGCGGCAGCCCCCGGTCGATCCCGGTCCAGATGAGGTGCCTGACGAGCACGGGGTCGCGCAGCCGCCCGCCCTCCTCGAACCACCGCCCGGCCGCCTCTGCCACCTCGGTGGCTGTCGGCCGCGCCGGGTCGAAGTCGAGCCCGCACCGGTAGGCGGCGACGGTCTTGAGCCCGCGAGCCGAGCGCGTACGCTCCCACAGGGCCTCGGCGAACCGCTCAGCGAAGTCGGCCGCCGCGCACCCCGACCCGGCGAGCTGCTCGGCCACCATCTCCAGCCGCACGATCTCGTCGGCGGGTGCCCCGCTCGCCTGCGCCATCCCGGACGGCCCCAGCAGCTCCTCGGCGCGGTAGCCGGTCTCCACCAGGAAGTGGCCGACGCCGCAGGCGCCGAGCAGCAGCCTGTTGACCTCCTTCGCGCCGATCCTGGCCCGCCTGGCGAGGTACTCCTCCGGCGGGCAGAACGGTTCGAGGCCGAGCACCGGCGCGCAGTGACGCAGCACGGCGAACCCGAGCTGGGAGTCGAAGCGGGTCATCCAGTCGGGCACCGGCCGGTCGGACTCGCCGAGCAGGTCCTCGAACGCGGTGCGCGACAGGTCGTGCGAGGTGGCCCCGTGCACGTGGTGATCGACCAGCAGCAGGTCCTCAAGGGCATGGGCCAGCCCGGCGGGCACGAGTTCGAGCTCCATCGACATCGGCGGTCCTCTCGATCAGACGGCGCCAAAACGATCTCGTACCCGCTCTGCGCAGGCGGACACGCGGACACGCACGACCGCGAGCCGGGCGCGGGACGGACGGGTGGGCGGACCCCGAGGTCCGGCACAGCCCCGCCGCCGGACGCGGGCAGGCCCTGCCCGGTGTGCAGAACTCGTCGCCACCCCGCTCCCGGACGCGGGGCAGGCCCCCGGGAGCGGGTTCCCAGGGGCCTGCGGAGCGGGAAAAGGGTCAGGCGGCGGCCCTGGCGGTCAGCGCCACCTCGGCCTTCTTGGTGACGCCGTTGACGGTGACGGCGACCGTCACCTTGCCCGGCCGCAGCGCGGTGAGCGTTCCGGTGTCCGGGTCGAGGACGGCGACGTGCCGGGGCTTGGCCGACGTACGGTCGCCGATGTGCAGGTTGGGCGAGCCCGACCAGGCGACCGAGACCGGGTAGGCGGCGGGGACGGTCCGCCCCGCCTGGACGACGGACGCGCTGACGGTGGCCGGCCTGCCGACCGCGACGCTCGCCGGGGCGGTGAGCGTCAGCTCGTCCACGTGCGGGCGCACCTGCGTGCCGATCCAGGTGGGCGCGTCGGTGAACCAGTTCCGCTTGACCTGCTCGGCCTCGGCCTTGCTGACCGGGTCGACGCCCCACAGCGACCAGCCGGAGAAGCCGCCGTCGCCGGGCGCGGTGGCGGGGTTCTTGCCGGAGTTGCCGTTGATGAAGTACGGCACCGCGTCCACGTGCTCGGCGTGGAACGTCCCGACGTGCCCGCCGATGAACGCGGCCCCCTTGCCGGTCTCCCGCTGGAAGGCGGCCAGCCAGTCCTCGACGAGCGCGGCCTCCTTGCGGTCGCCGAGCTGGCTGCCCTTGCCCGGGGTGGGGTCGCGGGGCGGCACGTGGAACACCACGGCGACGGACCCGATGGAGGGGTCCTTGGCGGCCTTGTCGAGCTGGTCGCGCAGCATCGCCACCTGGTCGAAGCCGCCGCCCCTGAGCGTCAGGCGCGAGGTGTCCAGGGTGATGAAGCGGGTGCCCTTGTGGTCGAAGGTGCGGTACGTGTCGCCGAAGACGGCCTTGAAGTTGTCGATCTGGCCGCCCATCACCTCGTGGTTGCCGGGGATGTAGTGGTACGTCAGCTTCCCTTCCAGCTCCTCGTCGAGGATCTTCTTCGCCAGCGCGAAGTCCTCAGGCGACGCCTCGTCCACGAGGTCGCCGTTGATGAGCAGGAAGTCCGGCTTGGCGGCCTTGATCTCGCGGAGCGTGCGGCGCGCGTTCTTCACCAGGTCGCTGTCCGGGTCCCTGGCGACGAACTGCGCGTCCGACATGACCGCGAACCGCCACGGCATGTCCGCCACGTCCGCCTTGACCACGGGGTCGGTGATCTTGGGTGCGGGCGGCGTCTCCACCGCGGGCGGCACCTTGGCCACCAGGCCGTCGATCGTGATCTCGTTGGTGTACTGCGCGTCGGCCTTGGTCTCGGCCACGTAGAAGCGGCGCAGCTTGAGCGGGTAGTTGACGCCGGGCGGCACGGTGAACTCGACGTAGCGCCAGCCGGTCCACGTCATGTACGGCCCGCGCAGGATCTGCGACTGGCCGAGCGCGTCGTAGAACTCCAGGCTGGGCCACTCGCCCTTGCCGGTGGAGTTGATCCACAGCCCGAACGCCTGCGGCTGCCCCTCGATCACCAGGTCGCCCGGAGGGCTGGCGTAGGCGGCCCTGGTGGCGGTGGAGGTGGTGAAGTCGTACGACAGCTTCAGCCCGCCGCCGTCGTGGCCGGGCCCGGCCGACAGCGAGCCGGTGGCGCGGGCGGCGGAGAACGTCCAGCTCGCCGCGTCCTCGAAGTCGGCGACCTGCTTGTCCTCCATCCCGACGGTCACCGGCACGGCGGTGGTGAGCTTGCCGACCTTGGCGGTGATCAGCCCGGAGCCGCCGGCCTGCCGCGCCTTGACGGTGAAGTAGCCGTGCTCGGCGGCGGTGACCTCGAAGAGGTTCTTGTCGTAGCTGAGGGTGAGGTCGGCGGGCTCGATGGGCGCCGAGTTGCCGTTGCGGTCGTAGCCGACGACGCCGAACGCGGCGGTGCCGTCCTGGCCGGCGATGCCGAGGCGGTCGGCGGTGGCGCCGAGCCGCTCCAGCGGCTGGAGCACGGTCAGCTCGATGCTGCCCTGGGCCTTGCCCCGGGAGGCGGTGACCGTGGTCTGGCCGGGCACCAGGGCGTGGAACCTGCCGTCGCGTACGACGCCGTGCACGGCGGGCTTGGCGCGCCAGGACGGGGTGCCGGCGGCGGGTCCGTACGTCTCGTCGTAACCGGCGGCGGTCAGCCGCCTGGTGAGGCCGGGGAAGACGCGGTCGGGACGGCCGCCGGCGACCGGTCCGACGCCGGGCGCCTTGGCCGGGTCGGAGGCGGTCTCCACCCGGAAGCCCTTGAGCTTGCCGCTGCCCTCGGGCGCGTAGAGCGCGAGCCCGTTGGGCACGTGGCGCTCGCCGCCGTCGGACGGGCTGTTCTCGACCTGTACCTCGGCGGAGCCGGGCTCGCGGGCCAGCATCGTGGACGAGCCGCCGCCGTCGAGGTTGAGCGCGTTGGCCGCGCCCAGCTCCTTCATCATGGCGGCCAGCTCGTTCAGCGTCACGCCGCGGCTGTCGGCCTGGCGGCCGTCCACGGTGAGCAGGTACATCTTCCTGCCGTCGGCGGAGAAGCCGACCGCGGTGCGCGGGTGGGCGGCGGGGTCGCTGGAGTTCTGCACGACGCCGTCCTTGACCAGCACCCAGTTGCCGCCGACGGCCGCCTTGACCGGGCCGCCGTCGGAGGGCCTGGGCCGGTAGGTCACGTCCACCGTGTCGCCCGGCTTGAGCGCGGCCACGGCGGCGGCGCCCTTGTCGCGGCCCAGCAGGATCGTGCTGCCCGCGGGGATGGGGCCGCTGCCGGCGGCGTCGCGTACCTCGGAGACGACGCCGTTCACCAGCACGGCCTCGGCGACGGCGGTGGCGCCCTCGACGGCGCGGGCCCGCGTGTACGAGCCCCACAGCGGGGTGAACAGCCCGACGCCGTCCTTCTGGATGATCTGGTTGAACTGGGTCAGCGTGATCGGCTCGCCGCCGGATGGGGTGGCGGTGCCTTCGAAGTACATTTCGATGACCCGGCCCACGCCGTCGGCCGAGATCGCGACGGCCTTCTCGTGGCCGGCGATCGGCGACTGGATGAGCGTGCCGTTCTGCACGCCGATGCCCTGGGCCGCGCCGGAGTTGTTGATGTCGAAGAAGTCGCCGTTGACGGCGGCGACCGCGCGGCTGCGCTTGGCCGGGCCGGACAGCGGCTCGGTCTTCGACACCTCGCCGGAGAACACGTAGTCGGCCTTGGCGCTGCCGAGGTCGGCGGTGAGGGCGTCGGCGCGTAGCCAGCCGAGCTCGTCGAAGGTGTCGAACGAGGTCAGCGAGATGCCGGGCGCGACCGGCCGGGTGGTCTTAGCGGTCTCCAGCCGCCGGTTCCCGGTGGCCTTGGCGAGCAGTGTGGAGGAAGCGGGGTAGGACGACGCCTGGAGCGCGTCCTCTGCGGGAGAGACGGGATCGGCCTGCGCGGGCGTGCCGATGGCCACGGGGCCTAACACGAGCGCGGCGGCGGCCAGCAATCGGAGGGTCTGCACGACCCGAATGCAATCGCTCGTGGTTATAAGTTTCAAGACTTTGGCATGAACTAAAAGAAAATTTCAGATCTTGAGGCCGACCCGCTCCCCCACCGCGTCTTCAGGAGGCTCCTCCTGTCCGGCCACCTCCGGCAGCCGGACGCCGACGTGCAGCACGAGCGGCACCGCCAGCGCCACCACCATCGACAGCACCGCCGTGCCGGAGTCGTTGACCAGCATGCCGATGACGCCGCTGGCCAGTGCCCCGAGCAGCCCGGCCCGCAGCATCGGCGCCCACGCGAACGCCGCGGGCACCACGCCCGCGCTCACCTTGCCCGGCCGCAGCACGGCGAAGACCAGGAAGATCAGCCCGGCCAGCACGATCGGCATGAGGTTGGGCGAGAGCAGGGTGTTGAGCATCGCGCCCAGCTTGCGCCCGATCACCGGCAGGAACGTGCCGTCGAGCACCTGACCCACGAACTTGCCGAGGTGCGTCTGCGCCTCCTGCGGGCGCAGGTGGTCGAGCACGGCGATGACCGTCACCGCCACACCGCCGAGCACGCAGAACCCGGCCAGCTTCAGCAGCGACACCCTGCGTCCCGCGACCAGCAGCGCGGTCACCGCGATGCCCGGCACGAACGCGATCACGCCGCCGAAGTCGCTGCCCACGCCAGGCCAGCCGGCCAGCAGCATCGCCACCACGCCGAGCACGACCACCCCGGCCACGGCGGCGCGCCGCCGCCCGGCCCGTGCGAGGTGCTCGGCCGCCACCGCCGAGCCCATGAGCACGGAGGTGACGAGCAGCGCGAACGGGATGTTCGCCAGCCCGTAGTAGCGGCCGCCGACCACGGCGGTGTAGCCCATGAGGCTGTTGAACTGCAGCGTCGTGCCGGTCAGCAGGTCGGCGACGAGCACCCCCGCGGTGATCGCGGTGACCGCGGCGGGCGGGCCGAGCGGGTCGCGCCGCCACGGGCCGAGCAGCGCCACGGCGGCGATGACCGCCGTCACGGCCAGTACCGCGCCGATCAGCGTCGCCACCGGGTAGGGGCTGCGGTCCCATGGCAGCACGTTCACCGCGTACGTGGCGACGGGCACGCAGGCCGGGACCACCGCGGCCGTCCCGATCAGGCGCAGGTGCCGCCGCCGCGACAGCAGCAGGTACGCCGCGACGTAGAAGGCCACCTGGACCACCGCGAAGGCGGTGAAGAACCAGCCGGTCATGCCGCGCACGCTGGTGCCCGCCACGTCGGCCCTGACCAGGTCGGCGGGCGTGACAGGCTCGCCGAGCCGCCATGACACCCCGACGACGCCGGGCGGCGGCGCGATGCCGGCCGCGTTCAGGATCGTGGGCGTGATGTCGGGCAGCACCACGAGGTCGTCGCGCATGGTGGAGCCCGCCCCGATCGACGGCCCCGCCTCGCCGGCGACGGCCTCGGTGCCCGGCCGTTGCCACATCGCCACGCGCAGGTGCGGCACCGAGCCGTGGTCGCCGATGCCGGCCAGCACGATCTCGGTGTCCGGGGGCAGCCGGTCGAGCACCGCGCCCACCTCGGTGTCGGCCTGCCTGGCCAGCTCGCGGCGCTGCTCGGGCGAGATCACCTCGGGTTCGCGGGGCAGCCTGCCGTCCACCAGGTACGGCTGCACGAGCGCGGCCACGTCCGCGGCCAGCACCCGGCAGCGCGACCAGTCGGGCAGCCTGGCGGGCTCCGATGCGTACAGATCGACCCGGCCCTCCCGGTCGGCGAGCGCCACCGCCGCGCCCCTGCCGATCGCCGCCGTGCAGCCGCCCGCGGCGTGCACGGCGCTGCCCAGCGTGCCGGCGAACGCGCCGTTGGTGGTGCCGATCAGCTCGGGCAGCTCGGGCACGATCGCGCCCGGACCCGTGGAGATCGGCTCCGGCGGCAGCCCGCAGTGGCGGCCGACGGCCGAGCGCACGCCCGCCGACACGCTCAGCCAGCCGTCGTACGGGCAGGTGACGGTGCCGACGGCCTTGACCGAGAGCGAGCCGAGCGCGCTCTGCCCGGCCAGCTCCCACAGGCGCGGGGTGTCGCGCGGGTCGAGGTCGTCCCACATGAGGCCGGGCACGCCGATGAAGGCCACCCGGCCGCCCGGCGCGACCCCTCCGGTGGGCGCCGCTGCGGCCCCGGTGGGCGCGACCGCTCCGGTGGGCGCAGCCGCTCCGATGGGCGCCTCCCGCTCGTAACGCCGGGCCTGCTCACCGGACTCCACGGCGGGACCAGCCACGGTCTGCGCCGCCGCCTCCCCCGCCGGAGGCACCACCCACGACCCCGCGACCAGCACGAGTAACAGGACCCACCGCACCGTCAGCCCCCATGGCTCACCGACTCGGACCGCGGGCCACCCTACAGCGCGGGACGCTCAGACGGCGGGAGTGACGGTGATCAAGCTGTCCAGGGCCTCGTCGTACAGCGGATCCAGCCAGTACGCGGTGTGCCAGCGCGTCTCCGGCAGCGGCTCGCCGGGGCCTGGACGGCGCGGGTCCCAGCAGAACCGGTCGACGCCGTCCGGCCGCCCGCCCGCCAGGGGATCGACGCGGCGGAACGCCGGGCCGCCGATCGGGTCGCTGAGCCGGTAGAGGTTGCACCACGTCACCGCCTCGCGTACCGCCGCAAGACCCGCAGGACCGAAGTAGGCGGGGAAGTACGCGGCGTAGAGCCGGCGCAGCGGCGAGCCGTGCGTGAGCAGCCGCACGCGCGCCCGGGTCGCCGGGTCGAGCTGCAGCACCACGGCGGCGGCGATGACGCTGCCCTGGCTGTGCCCGGACAGCACGACCTGGTCGCGGTCGGTCGCGGCCAGCCTGCGCACCCTGGAGACCAGCTCGGGGACCACCCGCTCGGTGTAGCAGGGCGGCGCGAGCGGGTGGATGGCGCGCGGCCAGAACGTGCAGATGTCCCACAGCACGCCGATCGCCCTGCGCAGCCGCGAGTCGCGGTACGTACGCCGCGCCACCAGCACCAGCGCCGCCACGGCCGCCACCATGGTCCAGCTGCCCGCCGACGCGAGCATTCCGGCCACCCCGCCGCCCGGCGTGAACGGCCCGAGCCAGTGCAGCACGGCCACCACCGCGGAGCCCGCCGCGCCGACGGCGGTGAGCACGCCGAGCACCAGCCCGGCCCGGTCGGTGAGCGCGGCGAGCGCCCACGCGGCGGCGACCCGCTCGGCGTCGTCGCGCTGGTCGTAGTACGCCTTCAGCTCGGGTGCCAGCCGGGCCGCCGCCGCCTTTCGCATCAGCCACAGCACGCCCGTGAGCGCGAGAAGGCCGAACGCGAGCAGCGGCACCAGCGCGGCCGTCCACCAGGCCGAGTCGTCGATGAGCAGCGCCCGCTCCAGCGGGCCGGGCTCGGCGGCGGTGCCGGGGACGCCGAAGAACGCGGCGGTCCAGAACAGCAGGCCGAGCGCCAGCACGTTCGCACTGCCCACGGCCACCATGAGCACGAACCAGGCGGCCATGCCCATCATCGCCCGCGGCTCCCCGTCGCTCGGAGACCCCGGCTCGGAGGGGGATCGGCGGTCGGCGCGGACCAGGACGAACGTGGTGATCAGGAGGAAGGTGCCGAGTCCGACGGTGAGCGCGTACTGGAAGGCTCCGATGCCGACGCCGGGAAGCTGCCAGGCGAGCGTGCCGCCGTCGCCCGGCGGCAGGCCCGCGAGCGCGGCCCCGGCCGTGGCGAGGAACACCACCGGCGCCGCCACCCGCAGCGCCCGGCAGGCGACGTCGAGCAGGACGGGCGTACGGCGTCCCGAGTGCGGATCGACCCGGCGCGCGATGCACGGCAGCGTGACCAGCACCGCGGCGACCACCAGGACCGCCGCGTTGGCGACGGTGAGCACGAGCCCGACCGCCGTCCCGGCGAACGGCGCGGCCACCGCGACCCCGATCGAGGCCACGGCGAACGCCACGTGCACCACCCGCAGCCGCCACACCGGCGCCCCGCCGTGCCACAGCCGCGGCCGTCCCAGCAGCAGCCCGCCACCCGCCCGCTCCCCCGCGCCCGCCGCGACCCCGCCCGCCCGCGCGCCCACTCCGGCCGCGGCACTCGCCCGCCCCGCGGAAACGCCCGGACCCGACGCGACCCCACTCCCCCGCACACCCGTTCCCGCCGCGCCGCTCCCCGGTCCGGTGGAGACGCCCGTGCCTGGAGCGCCCTTCACGCGTGCGCTCGTGGCCGCGGCGCTCGTCGTGCGTGCGGCCGGGACCGCGGCCCCGCCCCCGCCCGGTGCGGCGGATGGGGGCGGGGCGTCGTCCGCCTGGGCGCGCGGGGCCGGGACGCCACCCGCAGGGGTGACGCCCGCCGCGGGCCCACCGGCCGGTACGGGCGTCGCGGGCCCGCCAGGCGGGAACGTGTTCTCGTCGCGCCGCCAGGTGCGCCGGGCGAGCCACCACAGCAGCACCACGACCAGCAGCGGCACCAGCGACGTGACCGCCAGCCGCCTGGACGGCTCGTCACCCCACATGACCGCGAGCCACCGCACCCAGGAGGGCGCGGTCTCGGCGGCGCAGGCGCGACCGGCGGCGGTGCACTGCCAGCCGATGACGTCGACGGCGGTCCTGGTGACCGCGCCGATCAGGGTGCCGGTGAGCAGCAGGGCGAACAGCCGCTGCCCCGCCTCGGTCACGTGGCGCAGCCGGCGGGCGCGGGCGGGCCTGGGCAGCATGAAGTACGCGAGGTTGGCGAGCGAGAACGGCAGCAGGAGCAGCCACAGCGCGATGGCCCGCCCGCCTGAGGTGAGGTTGCCCCAGGCGTAGGCCTCGCGGTGGCGTACGCCCGGCACGTCGGCGTGGTCTCCCGAGGGCGGACCGCCCTCCCACCAGCGGCGGTAGAAACCGGTGGTGCCGTCGCCCGCGACGAGCCTGGGGTGGGGGTGGGCGAGGATGCCGGACGGCGGCGTGCCCGAGACGCCGTGCACGCGCAGCTCGGTCACACCCTCGCAGGTCTCGTCGATGAATCCGTCCATCAACCCAGCATCTAATCACTTTAGGTAATCGGTCAAATACACAAAGTGATCGATCTGGCGCGATCGCGCGCGCTCATCCCGCGTGCCACCGGGCTTGGCGGACCTTGCAGGCATGAAGAGCGCGGAGTGCGAAAGACCAGGTCAACGTTACTTTTTTCGAAACTTCCGGCAAGCGGCCCTAAGGAGAGGTTTTCCGGACGCTTCGCTTCGCTTTCACTCAGGTGGGAACGACGACCCGCAGAGGCGTCCACACGCGAGGGGGACGTGGAGAAGCGCGGGATGCCTGTTCACCGAGGGGGCGGGGAGCCTGAGGAACATCATTCGCAGACGTGACGACGCGGAGGCGCCGCAGGAGCGGCCGGCCGGCAGGGACGGCGAGTGCCTGCGTGAGGCCCGGGCGCACTGGATCGACCGTGACACGGTGGTGTGGCCGGGCGACCCGAACTCGCAGGAGGGCGCGTTCCTGGTCTTCCACCCCGGCGACGTGCCGCTGCGGCACGGCGAGCAGGAATGCGGGTCCGGCCTGATCCGGCTGCTGCCCTGCAGGCTCACCGCGCAGCAGCGCGTACGGTGGCCGCACCTGGCCGGCCATCCCGCGTTCCAGGTGGACCCCGCGGACATCGACCTCGTCCACGAGGCGCTGCGCGGCCAGGTCGTGGCCGTGCGGCGGGACGCCGAGGGCGGGGTCGCGGCCGTGACCGGGGTGCAGATCGCGGGCGTGCTCGACGACCTGTACGCGGGCGCCGCCGACGCCGTGCTCGGCCCGTCGGGGCGGATGTTCCCGAAGCTCTCGGTGTGGGCGCCCACCGCGCGGAAGGTCGAGCTGGCCCTGTACGGCCCGGGCGGGCGCCGGGTGCACCGCATGAAGCGCGACGACGAGACCGGCGTGTGGTCGGTGCACGGGCCGCCCGCGTGGTGGGGGCTGGAGTACACGTACCTGGTGACCGTCTACTCGCCCGAGGCCGGGGCGGTGGTCACGAACGAGGTCACCGACCCCTACAGCGTGGACGTCACCGCCGACGGCCGCCGCAGCAGGCTCGTCCACCTGTCCAGGGCGGCGCTCAAGCCGCCCGGCTGGGACCGGCACGCCGCGCCGCCGCCCGTGCCGCAGCACCAGGCCGTGGTCTACGAGCTGCACGTCCGCGACTTCTCCGCCTCCGACCCGACCGTGCCGGAGGAGCTGCGCGGCACGTACGCGGCCTTCACCCTCGACTCGGCCGGGATGCGCGAGCTGCGCAGGCTGGCCGCCGACGGGGTCACGCACGTGCACCTGCTGCCCGTGTTCGACTTCGCCACCGTCCCCGAGCGCCGCGCCGACCGCACCGAGCCGCCCGCGGGCGAGCTGGCCGCGCTGCCGCCCGACTCCGAGCGGCAGCAGGAGATCATCGCCCGCACCGCCGCCGTCGACTCCTACAACTGGGGGTACGACCCGCTGCACTACACGGCGCCGGAGGGCTCGTACGCGACCGATCCGGACAACCGCGTACGGGAGTTCCGCGCGATGGTGGCCGCGCTGCACAAGGCGGGGCTGCGCGTCGTCATGGACGTCGTCTACAACCACACCTACTCGACCGCCGTGCTCGACCCCGTGGTGCCCGGCTACTACCACCGGCGCCTCGACGACGGCTCGCTCGCCACCTCCACCTGCTGCGCCAACACCGCACCCGAGCACATGATGATGGGCAAGCTCATCGTCGACTCGGTGGTCACCTGGGCCAGGCAGTACCGCGTCGACGGCTTCCGCTTCGACCTCATGGGCCACCACCCGCTGTCCAACATGCTCGCCGTACGCCGCGCCCTCGACGCGCTCACGCCCGAGACCGACGGGGTGGACGGCCGGTCGATCATCCTGTACGGCGAGGGCTGGAGCTTCGGCGAGGTGGCCGGCGACGCCCGTTTCCTGCAGGCCAGCCAGGCCCACATGGCGGGCACCGGCATCGCGACGTTCAACGACCGGCTGCGGGACGCGGTGCGCGGCGGCGCGCCCTTCGACGCCGACCCGCGCGTGCAGGGCTACGGCTCCGGCCTGGCCGGCGCGCCCAACGGCGCCCCCGTCAACGGCGGCCCCGAGCAGCAGCGGGAGCGGCTGGCCGCCTACGCCGACCTCATCAGGATCGGGCTCACCGGCGGCCTGGCCGACTACGTGCTGCCGTCCGGCCGGGCGGCCCGCGACATCTGGTACAACGGCATGCCCGCCGGGTACGCCGCCGAGCCGGGCGAGGCGGTCGCGTACGTGGACGCGCACGACAACGAGACGCTCTACGACGCGCTTGCGTACAAGCTGCCGCAGCAGACGCCGATGGCCGACCGGGTGCGCATGCAGGTGCTGGCGCTGGCCATGGCGGTGCTGGCGCAGGGCATGGTGTTCGTGCACGCGGGCAGCGAGCGGCTGCGCTCGAAGTCGCTCGACCGCAACTCCTACGACTCCGGCGACTGGTTCAACCGGCTGCTGTGGGACTGCGCGCAGGGCAACAACTTCGGCGTGGGCCTGCCTCCCCGGCGCGACAACGAGGCCCGCTGGCCGTACGCGCGGCCGCTGCTCGCCGATCCGGCGCTGCGGCCCGGCTGCGCGGAGATCCGCGCGGCCCGCGCCGGGTTCGGCGAGCTGCTGCGCATCCGGTGGTCGACGCCGGCCTTCTCGCTCGGGTCGGCGGAGGAGGTGCGGCGGCGGCTCACGTTCCCCGCCTCAGCCGACGGGGTGATCGCCATGCACGTGGACACCTCGGGCCTGGACGAGCGGTGGCGGTCGGTCACGGTGGTGTTCAACGCCACGCCGTGGACGCAGACCCAGGCCATGCCGCCGTCCGCGGGGCAGGCGAGGCCTGGTGTGCGGCTCCACCCGGTGCAGGCGAACTCGGCCGATCCCGTCGTGCGGCAGTCCTCGTACGACCCGGCCACCGGCACGCTGACGGTCCCGGCCCGCACGGTCGCCGTTTTCGTCGAGCCGGCATGAAATGCCGGTCAGTGCGGGTTGGAGTGTGACCTCACGGGGTAGAGGGAACGTTCATCGCATCACTGGCAATGAGCCGCACGACGGCGCAGACTGGATAGACGGCGATCGCGTGGAGCAGTGGAGCACCCGTGAACAATCACTTTGATCACCTCCCGGTCCTTTCCCGTGGCAGGCATCGCAACCCCAAGCGCGGCGCCTGCTTCATGGAACTCGCCTCCTACCTGGCCGGCGAGCGCTGGAGCGACCACCCGGCCTGCACGCACCCGCTGCTGGCCGCGCTCGCCCGGCTCGTCAACGACAACACCGACGACGAGAACCGCGCCAAGCTCGTCCCGCTCGTGCCGTCCATCATCGGCCTGGTCAGCGACGACCTGCGCGTGGACGCCCACATCGCGCTGCGCTGCGCCACTACTGCGCTGCCCGTGGCCGCCGCCGAACGCCAGCTCGCGCTGGCCGTGTCGGTGCTCGCGGCCGAGGAGATGCTGGCCAGGCTCGACGGCGCGCCGTCCGGGCGCATGAGCGAGCGCAGCCGGCAGGCCATGGCGGAGGTCCCGCACGCCGCCCAGCAGGCCCGCCGCTTCAGCCGCGCCGCCCGCATCACCGAGAAGGGCTTCCGCCGGTACGCCGCCCCGAACGCCGTACAGCTGGCCGTGGTCGGCATCGTGCAGGCGTGCATCCCCGACCCCGACGGGCTGCTGCGGAAGCTGCTGGAGGAGACGATCGAGGAGTGCACCGCCCTCATCCGTCCCTCCCGGCCCCAGCCCACCACCCTGATCGACCTCCCGGCCCGAACCCCGGCCCACGCCTGACCTTTCCGGGGTCGCCCGGGGCCCGGGGTCCATGCCCGCCGCCGTCATGCTCGCTGCCATCAGCCGGCCCGCAAGCACCGCAAGCCGGCCCCGGACCACGGCCGACCATTCAGCCGCAGCCTGGCCACCCCCGTCCGCACCGCGCCACTCCCGGGCTGAACCCGCGCGCTCGGCCGCCCCAGGGCGCGGCCGGCGGGGTGACATTGGTCGCACCCGCCACTTCACCCGGCCAGGCGCACCGCCTGGGAGCGCCTGCTTCTCTCCACCCCCGTCCGGCCAGGCGCGCCATGCCCGCGTGCGCAAAACCGCCGTTCAGCGGCCCCTAGGCCCCCGCTCGCCGCTGCCCGCTCACGTTCAGCCGCGCACTCCGACCCCGATCACCTTGAGAGACTTTGCGAGCGCGTAGAGCGACAATCAGCCCTAATGCCGCAGGTCAGGCAAGCCTCTCCTTCGTTGCGGATCTTGCGCCGCCTATGTCACATTCAAGGCGAGAGATCCAAAAGGGGAGGAAAAGGTATGACCATCGAGCTCGCTCGTCCCCACTCCCCCGAGGCGCACCACAGCCACCGGGACGTGACCGGTGGGTGGCTGCGGCCGGCGGTGTTCGGGGCGATGGATGGGCTCGTGTCCAACTTCGCGCTGATCGCCGGAGTGGTCGGCGCGGCGGGGGCCGGGCAGGGGGCGGTGCTCGCCGGTTTCGCGGGGCTGATCGCCGGGGCGTGCTCCATGGCGGCGGGCGAGTACACGTCCGTGAAGTCCCAGACCGAGCTGATGCGGGCGGAGATCGCGGTCGAGCGCCGCGAGCTGGCCCGCAACCCGGACGGAGAGCGGGCCGAGCTGGCGGCGCTGTACCGGTCGCGCGGGCTCGACGCCGAGCTGGCCGAACGGGTGGCCGACGGGCTGTCCGCGGACCCCGAGCAGGCGCTGCGGGTGCACGTCCGCGAAGAGCTCGGGGTGGACGTCGACGACCTGCCGTCCCCGTACGTGGCCGCCGGATCGTCGTTCTGCGCCTTCGCCACCGGAGCGCTGGTGCCGCTGGTGCCGTTCCTGTTCGGGGCGTCCGGGCTGATGGTGGCGCTGGTGGTGAGCGTGCTGGCGCTGTTCGGGTTCGGGGCCGTCGTGGCGGTGATGACGGCACGTCCGTGGTGGCTGGGCGGCCTGCGGCAGCTCGCCCTGGGCGTCGGCGCCGCCTCCGTGACCTTCGGCCTGGGCCACCTCCTAGGCGTCACCATCGCCTGACCCCGCTCTACATCAGCCGAGCCTCCTCTAGGGCAAGCGCCGGAAGGCGGCGCGGAGACGGCGGGGCAGAGATGGAGGGGCGGCGCCATAGCGGCTCAAGAGGCGAGGCGTCACGCCCGGTACAGAGGGTGAGGCGTCACCGCGGTTCAGGGGGGCGAGGCGTTAGGGCGGTTCAGGGGCGAGTGGTGGTGGCCAGCTTGAGCCCCAGGGCGACGAGCGCGATGCCGGTCAACCCGTCGATCGCGCGCCGCACGTTCGGCCGGGCGAACAACTTGCGCAGCGCTCCCACGACGTTCGCCACCACCAGGAACCACGCCACGGTCCCCACCAGCGCCACCGCCGAGAGCGCCGCCACCGGCACCCCGGCCCCGAGGAACTGCGGCACCAGCGCCACGAAGAACAGCGCGGCCTTCGGGTTGAGCACGTTCGTGAGAAAACCTTCCATGAACGCGGCCCCCGGCCCTCGCCCGCCCGCGTCCGCCACGTCCAGCTGAAGGGTGCCGCCACCGCGCCAGGCCGCGCGCAGCGACCGGATGCCGAGGTAGAGCAGGTAGGCAGCGCCGACCACCTTGACAACGGTGAACGCGGCTGCGGACGCCGCGAGCAGCGCGGCGACACCCGTGGCGGCGGCGACCACCCAGGCGAAGACGCCCAGGGCGATCCCGGCAGCGGCCGCCATGCCGTGCACGCGCCCCGAGACGGCCGAACGCCGCACGACCACGGCAAAGTCAGGGCCGGGCGACATCGCCCCGAGCATCACCACGCCGCCAAACGCCACAATCTCCGCTACCGCCGACATACCACTCACCCTACGACCCTCGCCCCGGCACCGCCCCTCGTCTCCGCACCGGCTCTCGTCTCCGCACCGGCTCTCGTCTCCGCACCGGCTCTCGTCTCTGCACCGGCCCTTATCTCCGCGCCGAACCCCGCAACACCCGCGCCGGGAAGCATCGACATCCCCCTCTGCACCCCTCAGCGTGCTCGTGGCATGGTGACGACCGCCCAAGCACCCGCCCTGGGGCTCAGGTGAAGGAGGAGCAGACGCCCCACTGCCCCACTGCATCCCACTCCGCCCCAGACGAGGGCGGAACGAGGGAGGGGAGGAAACAGCGCCTATCGCGTCGAAGCCGCCATCGAGCAGGGCGATAGGGATTGAAGTCGTGGCCAACCGCCCCGAAGGCGCGTGGGGTGGCGGACGTTGAGGCCCTGGCCGCCGTAATCGTGCGCGCTTTGGCCGTGGGCGCCGTGGCCCTGACCGCCTTGGCCGCAGGCGCCGCGACCCATGCGCGCCGCGACCGTGGGCGCCACGAGCGTGGGCAGCGTGACCGTGGGCGCCACGAGCGTGGGCAGCGTGACCGTGGGCGCCACGAGCGTGGGCGGCGTGACCGTGCGCGCCGCCGCCGTGGGCGGAATCGCCGTGGCCCAGGCGGCGTGACCGCAGGCGGCGTGACCGCAGGCGGCGTGACCGCAGGCGGCGTGACCGCAGGCGGCGTGACCGCAGGCGGCGTGACCGCAGGCGGCGTGACCGCAGGCGGCTGCGCGTTCGCGCGCCGCCGGCGCGGGGTGGGCGGCGGCGAAGTAGGCGTCTGCCGCCACTTCGGCGACGGCGCCCGATGGCTCGATCCGCCTGGCATGCGGTGTTCGACGCGCGGCGTCCCAGGTTCGACGGGGTGGCGTCCTGGGGAGACGATGGAGGGATGGACATCATGGAACTGGTCGAGAAGTCGAAAGACACCGCGACGGTGAGCCGGGTCTTCGGCGAACCGGTCCGGCACGGCGACATCGTCGTCATCCCGGTCGCCAGGGTCGCTCAGGGCGGCGGCGGGGGCCAGGGCGCAGGCAAGGGCGAGAAGGGCGAGGTCGGCGGTGGTGGCGGCGGGGGCTTCGGCTTCGGCGCCAGTCCTGCAGGCGTCTTCGTCCTGAAGGACGGTGAGGTCTCCTGGCGCCCTGCGGTCGACGTCAACCGCATCGTCATCGGCGGCCAGTTCGTCGCGGTCGTTCTGCTGCTGACCCTGCGCTCGATCCTGAAGAGGCGCCGCCGCAAGCACTGACACCCTGGCGCGTTGGCAGGGCGGCGTCTCTTCGGGCGCCGTGCTCCACTCTGGGCGCCGCGCTCCACTCCGGGCGCCGCGCTCCACTCCGGGCGCCGTGCTCTGAACGACTCCGCCGGCGCACGCACCGCCCCGCCGATGGCGCTCTACCGACGCTGTCGGCGGGCTCGGCGGCCGCCCACCGATCATGCCATGTCGACGATTCCGCACCCCGTTGCGCGACCGACCGCCAGCCCTCATGCACGGCACATCAGGGAGGGGCCCATGCACGACGGACCAGTCGGCGGCCCATCCGCGACGCGTGCGGTAGATCCTCGCCCAGCGGTTCGATCAGCCCGCGCACCGGACCCGGCGGCCCCGTGCCCGGTGCGGGGCGGGTGATCGGTCGTCAGTCGAAGCTGTTGGAGATTTCGTGCCAGCCGCCCGGGGCGATCTTCGCGGCGGCGGCCGGGCCCCAGGTGCCCGGTTCGTACGGCAGCGGCGGCTCCGTCATGTCGAGGACCGGCGCGACGATCCGCCACGCCTCCTCCACCAGGTCGAATCTGAGGAACCTGCGCGGATCGCCGCTCACCGCGTCGGCGAGGATGCGTTCGTAGGCGGCGTCCATCGGCCCGAACTCCTTGGTGAAGTCGACACTGACCGGGACCGGCCGGGTGCGCTGCTTGCCTGGCTCCTTGGCCAGCAGGTCGAAGGTCACCCCGGCGTCGGGTTGCAGCCGGAACCGGATGAGGTTGGGGCTGGCGGGCGCATGGGCGTCGTCGAACATGGTGACCGGCGGCCGGCGCAGCTCGGCGACGACCTCCAGGTCGGTCATGGGCATGGCCTTGCCGGAGCGGATGCACCAGGGCACGCCGGCCCAGCGCCAGTTGTCGATGTAGGCGCGCAGGGCGACGAAGGTCTCGGTGGTGGAGCCGGGCCGCACGCCCTCGGTGCCGAGGTAGCCGGTGTACTGGCCGCGTACGACGTCGGCCGGGTCGATGGTCTTGACCGCCCGCAGCACCCGCCACTTCTCGTCGAGCGTGGCCCGGGCGTCGGTGGACGGCGGCGGGTCCATGGCGAGCAGGGCGAGCAGCTGCAGCAGGTGGTTCTGCACGACGTCGCGTACGGTGCCGTTGGCGTCGTAGAAGGCCCCTCGGTCGCGTACGTCGAAGTCCTCGGCCATGGTGATCTGCACGCTGCGGATGTACGAGCGGTTCCAGATGGGCTCGAGCAGCATGTTGGCGAACCTGAAGACCATGAGGTCTTCGACCGGCTCCTTGCCGAGGAAGTGGTCGACCCGGCGCAGGTGGTCTTCGTCGAAGTGCCTGAGCAGCTGGTCGTTGAGCTCGCGCGCCGACTGGAGGTCGTGGCCGAACGGCTTCTCCACGACCAGCCGGGCGTCGCGGTTGAGCCCCACCCCGGCCAGCCCCTCGGCGACGGGGGCGAACAGGGCGGGCGGCACGGCGAGGTAGTGGACGAGGAAGCCCATGCCCGCCACCTCGTCGCGCAGCCGCGTGAAGGTGGCGGGGTCGCCGTAGTCGCCGGCGACGAGCCGCAGGTTGCCGGCCAGCCGGTCGAACGCCGCGTCGCGCACCCCGCCGCATGTCTCGCGGGCGCGCTCGCGCAGCCCGTCGAGGTCGAGGTCGGTCTTGGCGACGCCGACGATCGGCAGGTCGAGCCGACCGGCGGCGGTCAGCCGGTAGAGGGCCGGCAGCAGCATCTTGTGCGCGAGGTCGCCGGTGATGCCGAACAGCACCAGCGCCCCCGCACGACCAGATCCGGCCGAGGTCACCCGCGCCTGCCCGGCCTCCCCCGAGGCCGGGCCCGCCTGGCCGGTCGCCCCCGAGCCGGGGGCCGCCTGACCGGTTCCCATGTCAGACGCGCCTTCCGCGCAGCGCCCGGTAGCGGCGGATGAGCTGCTCGGTGGAGGTGTCGGGGAAGGAGGTGGGCGGCTCGTCGGAGACCAGCGCGGGCGCCAGGTCGAGCGCCATCTTCTTGCCCAGCTCGACGCCCCACTGGTCGAAGGAGTCGATGCCCCAGATGGTGCCCTCGACGAACACGATGTGCTCGTAGAGCGCGACGAGCTGGCCCAGCGTGGACGGGGTGAGCTTGGGCGCGAGGATCGTGGAGGTGGGCCGGTTACCCGGCATCACCTTGTGGGGCACGATCTCGGGCGCGGTGCCCTCGGCGGCGATCTCCTCGGCGGTCTTGCCGAACGCCAGGGCGGAGGTCTGGGCCAGCAGATTGGCGGTGAGCTGGTCGTGCATGCCCTCGCGGTCCTCATAGGGCTCGGCGAAGCCGATGAAGTCGGCGGGCACGAGCCGGGTGCCCTGGTGGAGGAGCTGGTAGAAGGCGTGCTGGCCGTTGGTGCCCGGCTCGCCCCAGAAGATCTCGCCGGTGGTGGCGGTGACGGGGGTGCCGTCGGCGCGTACGGACTTGCCGTTGGACTCCATCGTGAGCTGCTGCAGGTAGGCCGGGAAGCGGTGGAGCCGCTGGCTGTAGGGCAGCACGGCGCGGGTCTCGGCGCCGAAGAAGTCGGTGTACCAGATGCCGAGCAGGCCCATCAGCACCGGCATGTTCTCCTTGAACGGCGCGGTGCGGAAGTGCTCGTCGATGGTGTGGAAGCCGTCGAGCATCTCGCGGAAGCGCTCGGGGCCGATGGCGATCATCAGGGACAGGCCGATGGCGCCGTCGTAGGAGTAGCGGCCGCCCACCCAGTCCCAGAAGCCGAACATGTTGGCGGTGTCGATGCCGAACTCCTGCACCTTGGCGGCGTTGGTGGAGACGGCGACGAAGTGCTTGGCGACGGCGTCCTCGCCGAGCGCGTCGACCAGCCAGCGGCGCGCGACCCTGGCGTTGGTGAGGGTCTCGAGCGTGGTGAAGGTCTTGGAGCTGACCACGAAGAGCGTGGTGGCCGGGTCGAGGCCGGCGAGGTTGCCGGTGATGTCGGCGGGGTCGATGTTGGAGACGAACCTGGCGGTGATGCCGGCGTCGGCGTAGTCGCGCAGCGCCTCGTACGCCATCGCGGGGCCGAGGTCGGAGCCGCCGATGCCGATGTTGACGACGGTCTCGATGGGCTTGCCCGTGGCGCCCTTCCACTCCTTCGACCTGACCCGGTTCGCGAAGTCGCTCATCTTGTCGAGCACGGCGTGCACGTCGGCCACGACGTCCTGCCCGTCGACGACCAGCTCGGCGGTGCGCGGCAGGCGCAGCGCGACGTGGAGGACCGCGCGGTCCTCGCTGACGTTGATGTGGTCGCCGCGGAACATGGCGTCGATGCGCTCGCGCAACCCGGCACGCTCGGCCAGCGCCACCAGCAGGTCGATGGTCTCCTGCGTGGCACGGTGCTTGGCGTAGTCGAGATAGAGGTCGCCGGCGGCCACCGTCATCCGCCCGGCCCGGCCCGGGTCGTCCGCGAACAGCTCGCGCAGGTGCTTGCCCGCAAGCTCTTCGTGGTGCTTGCCCAGTGCCGCCCACTCCTGGCTCTGGGTGATGTCGCCGTTCACAATGCCTCCTCATGTCGCCAAAAGACGTGGCGCCAAGCCGATCTTGCCTGGTCCCATCGTCCCGTAACCGTGTACCCCGCGCGGTTGATTCCGCGCATGGCGGAGCGGAGTCTTTAGGCGCTCAGTGAAAGGTCCGTGAAATTCGCGTGCCGGGCGGCATATCGGGCCGTGGGGGGATTGCACCCCTTCTGTGGAGGAAGCAGCAGGGGATGGAGCACATAGACGCGTACTGGCGGGCGGCCAACTACCTGTCCGTCGGGCAGATCTACCTGCTGGACAATCCGCTGCTCACCGAGCCGCTGCGGCCCGAGCACATCAAGCCGCGGCTGCTCGGCCACTGGGGGACGACGCCCGGCCTGAACTTCTGCTTCGCCCACCTCAACCGGGTGATCCGCGAGCGGGACCAGGACATGATCTACATCGCGGGACCCGGCCACGGCGGTCCCGCCGCGGTGGCGCACGCGTGGCTGGAGGGCACGTACTCCGAGCGCTATCCGGACGTGTCGCAGGACGCGGCGGGCATGCGCCGGCTGTTCCGGCAGTTCTCCTTCCCCGGCGGCGTGCCGAGCCACGTCGCGCCTGAGACGCCCGGTTCGATCCACGAGGGCGGTGAGCTGGGGTACGCGCTGGCGCACGCGTACGGCGCCGCCTTCGACAACCCCGATCTGGTGGTGGCCTGCATCATCGGCGACGGCGAGGCCGAGACGGGCCCGCTGGCCGCGAGCTGGCACTCCGACAAGTTCCTGGACCGCCGCCGTGACGGGACGGTACTGCCCATCCTGCACCTGAACGGCTACAAGATCGCCAACCCCACGGTCCTGGCCCGGATCCCGATCGGCGACCTGGTCAAGCTGATGGAGGGGTACGGCTACCGCCCCCATCTGGTGGGCCCCGACCACGAGGAGATGGCGGGCACGCTGGACACCGCGTTCGACGAGCTGGCCGCGTACAAGGCGGGCGACGCCGACCGGCTGCCGATGATCATCCTGCGTACGCCGAAGGGCTGGACGGGGCCGCGGGAGGTGGACGGCCTGCCGGTGGAGGGCACGTGGCGCGCGCACCAGGTGCCGCTGGCCAAGGTACGCGAGAACGCCACGCATCTGGCCCTGCTGGAGGAGTGGATGCGGTCGTACCGGCCGGAGGAGCTGTTCGGCCCGGACGGGCGGCCGGTCGAGGCGATCCTGGAGACGGTGCCGCGCGGCGAGCGCAGGATGAGCGCCAACCCGCACACCAACGGCGGTGAGCTGCTCGAGCCGCTGCGGCTGCCGGACTTCCGGCGGCTCGCGGTGGAGGTCAAGTCGCCGGCCACGCAGATGAGCGAGCCGACGCGGGTGCTCGGCGGGCTGCTGCGCGACGTGATCGCCGCGAACCCGCGCACGTTCCGGCTGATGGGGCCGGACGAGACGGCCTCGAACCGGCTGTCGTCGGTGTTCGAGGTGACCGACCGGGCGTGGAACGCCGAGACGCTGCCCACGGACGAGAACCTCGCCCCCGGCGGCCGGGTCATGGAGGTGCTGAGCGAGCACCTGTGCCAGGGCTGGCTGGAGGGCTACCTGCTGACCGGCAGGCACGGGCTGTTCAACTGCTATGAGGCGTTCATCCACATCGTGGACGCCATGTTCAACCAGCACGCCAAGTGGCTGGAGTCGTCGCAGAAGATCCCGTGGCGGCGGCCGGTGGCGTCGCTGACGTACCTGCTGTCGTCGCACGTGTGGCGGCAGGACCACAACGGCTTCAGCCACCAGGACCCGGGCTTCCTCGACGTGGTGGTGAACAAGAAGGCGTCGGTGGTGCGGGTCTATCTGCCGCCGGACGCCAACACGCTGCTGTCGGTGACCGACCACTGCCTGCGCTCGCGCGACTACGTCAACGTGATCGTGGCGGGCAAGCAGCCGGTGCTGGACCTGTTCACGATGGACGAGGCCATCGCGCACAACACGCGCGGCCTCGGCATCCTGCCGTGGGCCTCCAGCGACGAGGGCGGCGAGCCGGACGTCGTGCTGGCCTGCGCGGGCGACGTGCCGACGCTGGAGACGCTGGCCGCCACCGCGCTGCTGCGCGAGCACCTGCCGGAGCTGAAGGTGCGCGTCGTCAACGTGGTCGATCTGATGCGGCTGCAGCCGGAGTCGGAGCATCCGCACGGCATGCCGGACGCCGCGTTCGACACGCTGTTCACCGTGGACCGGCCGGTGATCTTCAACTTCCACGGCTACCCGTCGCTGATCCACCAGCTCACCTACCGCCGCCACGGGCACGACAACATCCACGTGCGCGGCTACAAGGAGGAGGGCACGACGACGACGCCGTTCGACATGTGCATGCTCAACGACATCGACCGTTTCCACCTCGTCATGGACGTGATCGACCGCGTGCCCGGCCTCGGCAGCAGGGCGGCGCACCTGCGGCAGCGGATGAGCGACGAGCGGCTGCGGGCCAGGGCGTACACGCGCGAGCACGGCGAGGATCCGCCGGACATCAGGTCGTGGACATGGCCGGACACATCCTCGTCCTGAACACCGGCTCGTCGTCCATCAAGTACGAGCTGGTGGACGTGGCCGGCCGGGACCGCCCGGCCAGGGGCCTGGTGGAGCGCATCGGCGAGGAGCGCGGGCGGCTCGTCCACCATCACGGCGACGCTCCCCCGTACGTGGCGGAGCGGCCCTTTCCCGATCACGGGGAGGGGCTGGCGGCGATGCTGGCGGCCTTCGCCGAGGCAGGGCCCGCGCTGGATCCGGTCGCGGTCGCTCACCGGGTGGTGCACGGCGGTGCCAGGTTCGGCCGGGCGGTGCTGGTGGACGATGGGGTGATCGCGGCGATCGAGGAGCTGGCCCCGCTCGCGCCGCTGCACAATCCGATCAATCTCGCCGGGATCAGGGTGGCGCGGGCGGCGTTCCCTTCGGTGCCGCAGGTGGCGGTGTTCGACACGGCGTTCCAGCTGTCGCTGCCGCCGGAGGCGTACACGTACGCGGTGCCGCGCGACTGGAGGGAGCGGCTCGGCGTGCGGCGGTTCGGTTTTCACGGGACGTCGTGCGCGTACGTCTCCCGCCGCGCCGCCGCCCTCCTGGGCCGCGACCTGGCCGAGCTGAACCTGATCGTGCTCCACCTCGGCAACGGCGCGAGCGCCACCGCCATCGCAGGCGGCCGCAGCATCGACACCTCCATGGGCCTCACCCCGCTGGAGGGCCTGGTCATGGGAACCCGATCAGGCGACGTGGATCCCGCGCTGCCCGGCTATCTGGCCAGAGTGGACGGGCTGGACGCCGAGAGCGCGGAGGACGCGCTGGGCCACGCGGGCGGCCTGCTCGCCCTGGCGGGGTCAGGCGACATGCGTGAGGTCCGCGCCCGCGCTGCGAACGGCGACGAGGACGCCCGCCTCGCCCTGGCCGTCTACACCCGCCGCATCCGCAAATACGTCGGCGCCTATTACGCACTCCTCGGCCGCCTCGACGCGATCATCTTCACCGGCGGTGTCGGCGAGAACGACCCCCAAACCCGCACAGAGGCATTGAACAATCTCGGCCGCCTCGGCATCACTCTCGACCCCGCCCGCAACGACGCGACCTCACAGGACGAACGCGCCGTCTCACCCGACGGATCCGAGGTCGCCGTCCTCGTCATCCCCACCGACGAGGAATGGGAGATCGCCCGCCAGGCCCACGCCCTCATCAACGGCGAGCAGCCGTAATCCAAGCCCACTTCACGCACAGGGCCCTTCCAGTCAAGCGCATCTCAACCCATGGGCAACGCAGAGTCACACCATTGGTAGGGTTATCCAGAAATGCGCAGATCTATACGGGTGGGACAGGTGGAGGTAGAACAAACAGCACTGCCGGGCATTGGACTGCGGCACGATTTCACCACTCGCAAGGGACAGCGGGTCGGTGTCGTGTCTCATCGCACCGGCCGCCGGGATCTCGTCATCTACGACGCCAACGACCCCGACGCCGTCTGCCACACGGTGAAGCTGAATGACGAAGAGGCCGACGCTCTGGCCGAGCTCCTCGGCGCGCCTCGCATCGTGCAGCGGCTCAACCAGCTGCACCAGCAGGTCGAGGGTCTGGTGAGCGTGCAGCTGCCCATCCCGGCCGGTTCCCCTTACGCGGGCCGTCCGATGGGGGACGCTCGCGTGCGCACCCGTACCAGCGCGTCCATCGTCGCGGTCGTCCGGAGCGGACAGGTGTTCGCCAGCCCCGGGCCCGACTTCGTCTTCGCCGTGGGTGACGTCGTGGTGGTCGTGGGCAGCGAGGACAGCACGTCCGAAGTCGCCGGCATTCTGGTGAACGGGTAGGGCTGCGGGTGCACGAAACCGCGGTCATCTTCCTGGAGTTCGGCGCCGTCCTTCTCGGCTTGGGGATCCTCGGCGCGCTCGCACTTCGCGGCGGCATTTCTCCCATCCCTCTGTATCTGATCGCCGGTCTGGCGTTCGGTACCGGCGGGGTGCTGCCGCTCGCCACGAGCCAGTCGTTCATCTCCACCGGTGCCGAAATCGGCGTGGTCCTGCTGCTCCTCACGCTCGGTCTCGAATACAACGCGGACGAGCTGGTCACCAGCATGACCAGCAACTTCCGCGCGGGCCTGGTCGACCTGGTGCTCAACGCGGCCCCGGGCGCCATCATCGCCCTGCTGCTCGGCTGGGGCCCGGTCGCGGCCGTCGCCATGGCGGGCGTCACGTACGCCACCTCCTCGGGCATCACCGCCAAGGTGCTGTCCGACCTGGGGTGGATCGGTAACCGCGAAACGCCCACGGTGCTGTCGCTGCTGGTCTTCGAAGACCTGACGATGGCGATCTACCTGCCGGTCCTCACGACCATGCTGGCCGGGCTGAGCCTGCTCAAGGGGGCGATCTCGGTCGGCATCGCGCTGCTCACCGTGAGCGTCGTCCTCGTCGTGGCGCTGAAGTTCGGGCGCTACATCGAGGCGTTCGTGCGCAGCCCCAACAACGAGGTGATGCTGCTCAAGGTCGTCGGCCTGGCGGTGCTGGTGGCCGGTCTCGCCCAGAATCTTCAGGTGTCGGCCGCGGTCGGCGCGTTCCTGGTCGGCATCGCGCTGTCCGGGCAGCTCGCCGAGGACGCGCACGCGCTGCTCGCGCCGTTGCGCGACCTGTTCGCGGCGGTGTTCTTCGTCTTCTTCGGTTTCCAGACCGACCCGTCGAAGATCCTGCCGGTGGCCGGTCTCGCGGCGCTGCTCGCCCTGGTCAGCATGATCACCAAGCTGCTGACCGGTATGTACGCGGCCAGGCGCGCGGGCATCGCCAAGGCCGGCCAGGCACGTGCCGGTATCGCGCTCATCCCGCGCGGTGAGTTCAACATCGTCATCGCCGGTCTGGCGGTCGGCGCGGGCGTGCACCCCGACCTGGGCGCCCTGGCCGCCGCGTACGTGCTCATCCTGGCGGCGTTCGGCCCGCTGGCGGCCAAGCTGGTCCAGCCGCTGATCACCGCCATCACCGAACGCACCGCCTGACACCGGCCGCATCCGATACCGTGTTCGGATGACGGAAGGACCAGGCAGAGCGTCCGCGGGCGCCATGGAGCGTACGGTCATGTCCGCCGACTGGAACGGCCGGGAGATCTCCGGCGAGCACCATCACAGGGTGCTGTTCCAGGAGGTGGACATGACCGAGCTGACCGACCACGGCTCGGTGTTCGAGGAGTGCAGGTTCGAGGGCGTGCGCTTCAACGTCTCGGCGCACGAGGACGCGAGCTTCGCCGGCTGCGTCTTCTCGCACTGCTCGTTCTTCGACGCCACGTTCACCGGCTGCAAGCTGACCGGCGCCACGTTCGTCAACTGCACGTTCGGGCTGCTCAAGGCGACGGGCGGCGACTGGTCCTACACCTCGCTGGCCCGCGCCGACCTGCGCGGCAGCACCTTCCACGGCGTGCGCATGCGCGAGGCCGACCTGTCAGGGGCCCGGCTGGAGAAGTCGGCCCTGCGCTCGTGCGACCTGTCGGGCGCGCTGCTGCGCGAGGCCGACCTCACCAAGTGCGACCTGCGCGGCAGCGATCTCGGCACCCTCCACCCGGCCGAGGTCACGCTGAAGGACACGCGTATCGACCCGGCCCAGGCGGTGGCGGTGGCCGCCGCTCTGGGTTTCGACGTACGCAAATGAACGCCAGGATGTCCTCGTGCGCGACAAGGAGCTGACCCCCGCCGAGCAGGCCATCGCCGAGGCCATCCCGCACGGCACGAAAGTGGACGCCGGCCCGCTCGGGCGGGTGCGCGCCGGCGTGCTGACCGAGCTGCTGCTCGCCGACCGCACCGAGCCGGGGGCGAAACCGGCGCTGCGGGTGACGGGGGCCCGCATCGAGGGGCGGCTGCACCTGGCGTTCGCGGAGCTCGACCTGCCGATCCTGCTGCACGACTGCGTCTTCGACGAGGTCCCCGACATCTACCAGGCCCGCACCAGGTTCCTCAGCCTGGCCGGCTCCAGGCTGCCCGGCCTGATCGCCTCCAACGCCCAGGTCGAAGGCAACATGCGGCTCAACGACTGCCACGTCACCGGCGAGCTGCGCATGCACGGCGCGAGGATCAACGGCACGCTCACGCTCAGCGGCGCCCGGCTCGAACACCCCGGCGGTGCCGCGTTCAACGCCGAGCACCTCGACGTCGGCGCCAGCCTGCGCGCCCAGGACGGCTTCACCTGCGACGGTGAGATCGTGCTGACCGCCGCCAGGGTCGGCGCGGCGGTGAACTTCGACGGCGCCCGGTTACGCGCGCCGGGCGGGCTGGCCTTCGGCGGCTCCAACCTCGACGTCCAGGTGGGGCTGTTCGCCCGGAACATGGAGGTCGATGGCGAGGTCAGCCTGCGCTCCGCGCGCGTCGGCGGCCCGCTCACGCTGCGCGGTTCCCGGCTGCGCAACCCCGGCGGGCTCGCCGTGCACGGCGGCGGGCTCAACGCCGAGGGCGGCCTGTTCCTGTCGCACGCCCAGACCGAGGGCACGGTGTGGCTGAAGTCCGCCGCCGTCGGCCGCACGCTCAGCCTCGACGGCGCGCGCCTGGCCGATCCGGGCGGGCTCGCGCTGGCCGGCGACGGCCTGTCCGTGAACGGCTCGCTGGCGGCCCGGCATGGCCTGGTCGCGGAGGGCGAGATCAGCCTGCTCGACGCCTCCGTCAGCGGCCCCGCGCACTTCGACGGGGCGCGGCTGGTCAATCCCGGCGGCGCGGCGCTGTCGGCCAACGGCATCACCGTCGGCAAGGTGCTCAACCTGTGTTACGGCTTCTCCGCCGAGGGCCGCATACGCCTGACGAACGCGCAGATCGGCAGCCGCCTGTGCCTCGACGACGCCGTGCTGTCCGCGCCCGGCGACGTGGCGCTCAAGTGCTGGCGGCTGGAGACGCGCGAGCTGGCCATGCGCACCGCCGAGCCGATCCGCGGCCGGGTGGAGCTGGGCCACGCCCGCATCGGCGTCCTGCGCGACGACCCCGCGGTCTGGCCCGGCGAGCTGCGCATGGACGGCGCGTCGTACGAGGTGCTCGAACCCATGCTGCCGGCCGCCGAGCGCATCGCCTGGCTGCGCCGCGACCCCGACGGCTACCGGCCCAACGCCTACGAGCAGCTCGCCGCGATGTACCGGCGGCTGGGCGGCGACGCCGACGCCCGCGCGACCATGCTGGCCGGGCAGCAGCATCGCCGCACCACGCTCCCCTGGTACGCGCGCGCCTGGGGCCACCTCCAGGACGTCACCGTCGGTTACGGCTTCCGCCCGCTGCGCGCGGCGGCCTGGCTGCTCGCGCTGCTCGCCGTCGGCACGGTGGTGTTCGGGCTGAACCGGCCGCCGCCGCTCAAGCGCGGCGAGTCGCCCGAGTTCAACCCGCTGGTGTACACGCTGGACCTGCTGCTGCCGATCATCGACTTCGGTCAGGAGAAGGCGTTCAACCCGGCGGGCGGGGCGCAGTGGCTGGCGTACGGGCTGATCGCCGCCGGGTGGGTGCTGGCGACGACGATCGCGACCGGTCTCACCCGCACGCTGCGCAGAGCCTGACCCCGGCTCAGGGCGGCATGAGCGCGGTGGCGGTGTGCCACAGCTCCGGCAGCGCGGCCAGCACCCGGTCGGCGCGCCTGCGGCGGTCGGCGCGCGTGGCCGCGCCCAGGTCGGCGAGCAGCTCGCGGAAGCCGTCCTCGTAGCCCCGCTCCCCCGCCAGCGCCCGCTTGTCCAGGCAGCGCGCGTACGTCGCCACCAGCCAGAACACCGCCTCCCTGTGCCGGCCCGAGTCGATCAGTTCGCGGGTGCCGTCGATGGCGGACGGGCGGGCGGCGGGGCTGATGTCGGTGTCGAACCGGTAGCCGGGCACCCGCAGCGGGGCGGTGGCGTCGAACACCTTCTCCAGCATCGCCAGGTGCCCCTCGACCTGGGCGCGGCCGAGGTGGGCGCAGCCGAGCAGGTCGAGCAGGCTCTCGTGCTGGTCGAGCCGCCCGTGCTCGCCGAGCAGGTCGCGGACGGCGGCGTAGCGGCGTCGTACGGTCGGGTTGCGCAGCCCGGCCACCAGCAGCACATGGGTGGTCACGCCGGTGCCGAACAACCACGAGGTGACCTGGGCGGGCAGCGGCGCGGACTCGTCGATGCCGTTGAGCCAGGCCCGCACCCGGTCCATGGCGGCCGTGCAGCGGGCCAGCACCCAGGGGCGTTCCGCGAAGTCGCGGGCCACCCCGCGCTGGATCTCGGCCAGCCGCCCCGTGGGGTCGGCCAGCAGCCCCGGGAGGTGGAGGCTGCCGGCCAGGTGGTAGTCGCTGAGCACGTCGTGGACGGAGCGGGGCGCCGCCATGGTGGAGACCTCGAGCAGCACCCCCTCGTAACGGAACTTGCCGAGGTGCCCGGCGCCGGCCTCGGGGTCGGCGACGACCATGACGTCCACGTCGGAGTGCGGGGCCAGCTCGTCGTCCGGCTCGGCCCACAGGACCGACCCGGTCAGGAACGCCCCGCCGAACCCCGGCAGCCCCGTCCCCTCGTCGAGGACCCACTGCCGGGCGATCTCCCGTGCCCGCTCAATCCGCATCCACTTCCTCCGGTTTGGGCGCCTCCTCCGGTGCGCGGCGCGCGGTCCGCAGCCAGACGAGCACGCCGAGCACGACCAGCACCGCGAACACGATCCAGATCCAGGCGGGGACGCCGGTCTGCGCCGCGGACTCGGCGGCGGCGTCGCCCTGCCGCCCGGCCGGGGCGGCGGTGGACGGCGCCGCGGCCGCCTCACCGGTGGCCGGCGGCGACGCGGGAGCGTCCGACGGCGATCCCTTCACGCTGAAGGGGATCTCGCCCTCGATGGGGTGCCCGTCGGAGGAGACGACGCGCCAGGCGATCGTGTACGAGCCGGGCGCGAGCGGCTGCGTCACCCCCGCGGTGACGACCGGCCCGTTCAGCTCGGGCTCGCCCAGCGGGAGCTGCTCGCCGCCCGCGTCGTGCAGCACCACGAACGGGAACTTGACGCTCGCGGTGAACTCCAGCTCGATCTCGTCGAGCGCGGCGACCTCGGCGTCCTTGGCGGGCGAGCTGCGCTTGAGCGAGTCGTGCGCGAGCGCGGGCGAGGCGGTGAAGGCCAGCACGAGGCAGGCGCTCAACAGCGCGGCGAGCACGGCGGCGACCGCGCGGAGCCGCGCGACAGGCGCGGGGGTGCCTCCGGCGGTGGGCGCCGGGGCGGCCGTGCGGGTGGTCGCTCGGTGGATGTGGCGTGGCGGGAATGCCATGATGGGTCTCCAGAATGATCTTCCGGACGACCGCGCCCGTGGCGCCGGACGTCCGGACACAGGCCAGGGGTGAAGAGGAACCGTGGCGGGCGTCAGTGACGCCGGAGCACGGGCGGCCCTCGCCTGCTGATCGCGCGGGAGATGAGGCGGCCCCTGCGCGGGGCGGCCTCGGGGGTGGCCGGTCGCCAAGCGGGCGTCCAGGGCTCTGCCACGGCCGGTGCGGTGACGAGCAGCCTGGTGGCCGGGAGCGGGATGCCGTACAGGCGGATGATCAGCCACAGCGCGCGCTCGCCGCGGTGCAGCCACCACGCGGTCAGCGCCGCGACCGTCAGGTGGACCAGCATCATGCCCGTGGCCGCGTGGCCGTGGACGTGGCCGGTCAGCTCGCCGGGTGCGAGCCGTTCGAAGATCTGGTGGAGCAGCGTCTGGGTGCCGGCGGTGGCCGCGAGCACGGCGCCGAGCCCGCGCTCCCGCCCGTCGGCGAGGTACGCCATCGTGAGCGTCGCCAGCACCGCGGCCAGGTAGACCGGGAGCGGCACCGGGCCTCCCCCGGCCAGCACGTGCCCGCCCGCCGACACCGCGCCGCAGACCGTGGCGAACACCACGGCCCGCGCCAGCCGCAGAACTGCGGCGGCCGAGGGCGCGCCAGCCGCCCGCGCAGCGGCGGGCGCGCAGGGCAGTGGGGCCGGGGATGTCGCGGAGGACACAACCGCCATCCTTCCACACGCCACCCGCGCCCCCGGGATCCGTGACGCGCGCGTCGGATGACGGCACCCCGGCCATCAGGTCCGCGTCGGGGCGGCGGCACCCGGTCATCAAGAGCCCGGCCATCAAGAGCCCGGCCATCAAGAGCCCGGCCATCAAGAGCCCGGCCATCAGGAGCCCGGCCGTCGAGGGGACGCGGTCGTCACGCCCTGGCCGCGCGCAGCGGGCGGCCGACGTCGTGGAGGTGGCGCAGCGCCTGCCCCCACGACTCCAGCAGCCCGCATTCGACGTAGTCGATGCCGAGCGAGGCGCAGTAGTCGCGCACGATGGGCCGCGCCTTGTGCAGGTTCGCGGTGGGCATGCTGGGGAACAGGTGGTGCTCGATCTGGTAGTTCAGGCCGCCGAGCGCGATGGTGACCAGGTGCCCGCCGCGCACGTTGCGCGAGGTCAGCACCTGCCTGCGGAGGAAGTCCAGCTCGTCCTCCGCGGTGAGCACCGGCATGCCCTTGTGGTTGGGCGCGAAGGTGCAGCCGAGGTAGATGCCGTAGCAGGCCTGGTGCACGGCGAGGAAGAGCAGCGCCTTGGGCAGCGGCAGCACCAGGAGCAGCGCCCCCAGGTACGCCAGCGTGTGCCCGCCGAGCAGCGCTCCTTCGAGCCCCCGGTTCTTGAGCGTGGGCCTGCGCAGCGCGCGGAAGCTCGACACCTTGAGGTTGACGCCTTCGAGGGTGAGCAGCGGGAAGAACAGCCACGCCTGGTAACGCCCGATGAAGCGGGGCAGCCCCCGGCTGGCCTCGGCCTGCCGCCGCGACCACACCAGGATGTCGGGGCTGACATCGGGGTCGTGGTCCTCGTGGTTGGGGTTGGCGTGGTGGCGGGTGTGCTTGTCCATCCACCAGCCGTAGCTGAGCCCGACGGCGAGGTTGCCGACGAGCAGCCCGGCGATCCTGCTGGTGCGCCGGGAGCGGGAGATCTGTCCGTGCGCCAGGTCGTGGGCGAGCAGCGTGACCTGACCGAAGGCCACCGCGAGCAGCACGGCGACGGGGATCTGCCACCACGAGTCCCCGACCGCGGCGAACAGCGCCCACGTGCCGGCGAACAGGGCGGCGACCAGTCCGATCCTGACCGCGTAGTAGCCGGGCCGCCGGTCGAGCAGCCCCGCCTGGGCGATGAGCCGCGACAATCTCGCGTAGTCGCTTCCCCGCCGCCCCGAGGGGGCGCGGGAGGTCTCCGTCACAGTCACATGCGTCTCCGGATGCCGAGGGGATTGTGTGATCGCTCCTCAGCATCGCGGCGCGAGGGGTGCCGGCGGACCCCCGCTGCCACCCGATTCGGGGGTAGGGCCAGCACTACCCGTGATCGCCCGCCGGAGCGCCCCCGCCGCCTGGGTATCGGGCTGCCACCGCACTCAGCGCGGCACTGAACGACCTCACCAGGTGGGGAACGGCGGGCGGCGGGGGCGCGGCTCAGACGAGTTGCGGCACATTCGGCACGGCACCCGCCTCACCGAAGATGTGCAGGTCCGGGCGGAAGGCCGCGAGGTAGGCCTCCCGGTCGGGGAAGGTCGCGGCCAGCGCGTCGCCGTAGTCGATGAGCTGGCGGTGGGCGTGCCTGCGCGGCTCGTAGCGGGCGTACAGCAGCCGGTCGAGCTCCTCGGGGTCGCCGCCGGCGGCGCAGATGACGTCGGCGAGGATCTCGGCGTCGCGGACCGTGTAGCTCATGCCCATGCCGGTCATCGGGTGGCAGGCGAACGCGGCCGAGCCGAGCAGCGCGGCGTTGCCCCGGTGGTAGGACTCGACCCGCAGCGACGACACCTTGATGCGCTGCCAGGTCGCCGCCTGCAGGTGGTTGAAGGCGTCGGAGCTGTCGGTGACGAACTTCTTCAGCTCGTCGAGCAGCGACGGGATGCCGTCCTCGAAGATCTCCTGGTCGTCCTCCGGCGGCAGGCCGACGAACACGCGGGCCTCGTCCCTGCCGACCGGGTAGAGGTAGGTGAACCAGCCCTCGGAGGAGAAGTACAGCCGGTTGAGCTGGGCGACGCTGGCGCTGAGCGGCACGGTCGCCACCCGCATGATCAGCCGCTCGTACGGCGATACGCGCTGCTCGATCCCGAGCGAGCGCCGGACGACGGACTTGGTGCCGTCGGCGCCGATGACGACGCCGGCTCGTAGGGTGCGCCCGTCCTTGAGCGTCAGCTCGGCGGGGCGGCCCTCGCCGAGGTCGAGGTCGTCGATGCCGGCGTCGAACCAGAACTCGACGCCCGCCATCGTGCACGAGGTGTAGATGAGCTCGACCAGCTCGCGGTACGGGCGGATCAGGAAGCCGCCTTCGGGGAAGCGGATCTCCTGGATGGGGTCGCCATCGTGGTAGTAGCGGATGGTGTCGCGCCGCAGGCCCTGGCGGCCGACGAGGTCCGCCAGCCCGTGCCTGGCCAGCACGCGCAGCCCCGGGGGCTTGAGGAAGTCGGCGCCCGCGCTCGGGACCGATGGTCCCTGCTCGATGACGGCGACGCGCTGCCCGCGGCGGCCCAGCAGCAAGGCCAGGAAGCAGCCGCCGAGCCCGGCGCCGACGATCGCTACGTCGCACGATGTGGTAGCCATGACGAGAGCCCTTCTGAATCGTTGATCTAGTTCGTGTGCCCGCGGGTCCCGGCGAGCGGCCCCGGCTCGGCCGTACGCGGCCGCGGGACCCGGTCGTTGTGCGGGTCGGTGTGCGGGCCGGTGTGCGGGGCGGTGTGCGGATCTGCGGAGGGAGCGCGGGTCTCGACCGGCAGCAGCGCGTCGGCCTCGGCCGCCACGGTGGCGAGGGTCATGCGCAGTTCGAGCAGCATCCGGCGGGGCACCTTGATCATCACGTCACCCGGGTCCGGCCTGAGCCGGGTGATCTTGGTGAGTGCCAGCGCGCCGATCAGCACCGAGATGGCCACGCACATGGCGAGCGCGCCGGCCAGGCCCGCGAAGGGGCCGGTCATGAACGGGTGGTCGATCACGACCGACACGACGGCGACGCCGACCGCTCCGCCGACCATGCGGGCCATGGTGGCCGCGCCGACGGCGGAGGCGTACTGGTGGGGGCGGGCGGCCAGGGTGGTGGCGACGGAGGTGCCGGGCGCGAGCGCGCCGACGCCCATGCCGACCACGACGCTGGCGATCAGTCCCCAGATGGTGGGTCCTGCCTGCGTCAGCACGATCACGCAGGCGCCGCCGCACAGCAGCGAGCCGGCGTAGATGAGCCCGTACGCACCGACCCGCTTGACCAGCTTCCCGGCCAGGAAGCTCGTCACGACGACGGCCACCGAGGTCGGGGTGAGCCACATGGCCACCTCCAGCATCGGGTAGCCGAGGTGCAGCAGGTAGAGGGGCTGCACGGTGAGCAGCCCGTACGACAGCGCGCCGAATCCCCAGGTGGCCAGCCAGCCCCAGACGAACTTGGGCCGCCGCCACAGGGCCAGGTCGATGGCAGGCAGGTGGTGGTGCCGCGCCTGGGCGAGCGCGCCGCCGATCAGCGCCAGGGCGGCCAGCCCCAGCCACAGCACGTCCGTCCCCCACTCCATGGCCTTGGAGATGGCGAGCACGATCACCGCGATGCCGGCGGCCAGCAGCCACGCGCCGAGGACGTCCGGCACGCCCTTGGCGTTGCCGCGCTTGCCCGAGGGCACTCCGAGGCAGGCGATCAGCAGGAGCACGCCGATCACCACGTTGGGGACGAACAGCGCCCGCCAGCCGATGGCCGCGGCGAGCCAGCCGCCGCCGGCCTGCATGAGCAGGCAGCCGAGCCCGGAGGCGGAGCTCCACAGCGCGATCGCGCCGCGCCGCTGCGACTCGGGCAGCTCGCCGAGCAGCAGCCCGAGGCTGGCCGGGATCATCGCCGCGGCACCCGCGCCCTGGACGGCCCGTGCGGCCAGCACGGCGGACCAGGACTCCACGGTGACGGTGGCGATGCCGCCCAGCACGAACACCACGAGCCCGACCGCGAGCACCCGCCGCCGGCCGAACAGGTCGGCCCAGCGGCCCGCGGTGGCCAGCAGCGCGGCGATCGGGATGAACGCCGCGCTGGTCAGCCAGACCAGGTCACCGAGCGGCATGCCGGCGCCGGCGGGCGTGTACTTGAGCACTCCCACCGCCAGAGTGGTGGCCGTGGTGTCGGCCATCACCGCCAACATGACGCCCGCGCCGACCAGGCGCAGCATCACGCCGTGACGCCTGCTGGTCGTGGTGGGCCTGACGGCCGCTGGTGACGAACGCACGTGGATCCTCCTTGGGATGCGTCGAGCCGTTCTCCCCGCCCCGGGCGCTCCGGCCGCGCGCCGGGGCGGCGCGTTGTCTGTGTCTGGCTCCTGGGTCAGGCGCCGTACCGGCCGGGCGAGAGCAGGCCGTCCGGGTCGAGCGCCGTCTTGAGGCGGTGCAGCATGCCGAGGCCGGCGGTGCTGGTCTCGGACCAGACGTCGGCGGCGGCGTGGTCGATGTCGGAGCGGTAGATGGCGCAGCCGTTGGCGCGCAGCACGCAGTTGCCGTCGTTGCGGAGCTGGTGCGCCCGGTGCGCCGCGCCGGGGGCGCCGCGGTCGAAGAAGATCTGCATGACGCCGTTGGCCCGGTGCGGGCTGACCATGTTCCACTCGATCATCATCGCGGTGCTGTGCGCGTCCACCGCGGCCTGCAGACCGGCCACGATGTGCTCGGTCTTGCGGGCCTGCTGCGGCATGAGCGGAAGCAGCGCGAGGAAGCCCATCGGGCCGTCGTCGATCTGGTCGCAGGAGGTCACGTTCAGCGCGTGGTGCACGCCGAGGCAGGTGGGGATGCCCCGCGACATGAGCGCCCTGGGGTACAGGGGGTCGCCGGGGTCGACCGTGGCGGTGTCGACGACGCGCAGCGCCTCGGCGCCCTCGACCTCGATGAGCGACTTGCGCAGCAGCTCCTCGGCCAGCTCCACGGTGGCGTCGCTGCCCATGAGCGGCCCGAGCACGGTGAACAGGCTCGGGTCGACGCCGGCGGGCAGCGTCCAGTCGCCGTAGGCGGGGACGAGGGACAGCTCGCGTACGCGCATCAGCCCGTCGGCCGGGTTGCCGCGGCGCAGGAAGCCGGAGACCGCCTCCACCGCCAGGCCCGCCTGGTGGGCCGGCAGGCGGCCGTGCACGAGCGCGATGGTCTGCGGGCGCGGCACCAGCGAGACCGCCATCGCGGTGACGATGCCGAGGTTGTGCTGGACGAACGCCTGCGTCAGGTCGGGTCCGGCGACCCGGCCGTGGTAGTGGCCGGCGGGGTCGAGGCCGCCGGTGGTGACCACGCTGCCGTCGGCGAGCACGGCCTCCAGCCCGGCCACGTCGTGGACGCGGGAGCGGATGGAGCCGTCGCCGCGGTCGAGCGCGTTGCCGATCACCGACGTGTCGGCGCACGAGGCGGTGACGTTCAGCATCCACGGGGTGCCCTCCAGCACCTCGGCGAGCTGCCGCTGGGTGACGCCCGGCTCGACGATCGCGTAGCCGTTGTCGAGGTCGAGGCCGCGGATGCGGTTCATGCCGCCGAGGTCGACGACGAGGTTGTCGTCGGTGACGGGCATGGCCGAGCCCATGCCCCAGTTCCTGCCCGTGCTGATCGGGTACAGGCGGAGCTTGTCCACCATGGCCTGCCGGACGAGGGTGCGTACCTCGTCGAGGGTGCGCGGCGTCTCGATGCCCGCCACGGTGCGCGGCTGGTGGCCCCCGACGTCACGCGACCGCAGTTCGGGGCGCGAAAGGTCCTGCATGACTCTCTCCAAAGTGGTGCGGTTGACGCTCTTCCGGCCTCCGCCGTCGGGGGCCGCTGGTGACGACTTCAGACGGTGTGCTGGAGCAGGTCGTCGATGGAGCCGATGGCCTGGTTGGACATCTCCCTGATGCCGAGCAGCCGCTGCTCGACGAACGCGTCCGCCTCGGGGGGCGGTGCCGCCTCGAACGGGGTGCCGAAGCGGCCACGGAACGGATCGCCCTGCACGTGGTCGTTCTGGACCGTGTACGTGGTGTGCGGAGCGGCCTGGGCGGGCAGGTCCCGCCCGTACGGGTGACGCCTGGGCTGCTCGGCGCGGGCCCGGTCGGTACGGTCATGCCTGGGTCGGGCGGGAAGGTGCGGGGGGGTTCGCATGACGGGACTCTCCTACCGGATCAATCTGGGGTTTTCCGGGCGACCGCTCGCCGTTGAGCGGTTCGAGGTCAGCGCGCGCCCTCTCCGAGATCGACAGGTGCGACCCGGGGAGTGACGGCCACGGGGGTCGCCCGCGGCACGCCGTGGTTGATGACGCTCGCGGCGATGCGGCGCTCGGCCAGGCTCATGTGCGGCCGGCCCGCGCCTGTGGTGATCGGCCGTGCGGTGGCCGTCACGCGGATCATGGAACTGGCGTGCACCCATCGGCGCGACTCCGCCAGTACGTCGCGCCGCGCGCGGGCCGGATCCCCGTGCCGCGCGTGGTGCTCGATGACGGCCCGCGCCAGCACCCGCGCCATGACGAGGTGCTCTTCGCAGGCCGCTGCCACCTTCGCCTCCAGGCCGGCGACCTGGGCGAGGAGCAGTTGCAGGTGCGGCAGGCCCGAGCTGCGCTCGAACCCGTCGAGCTCCGCCAGCCGCTCCGGCCAGCGCAGCCGCCGCTTGATGGCGGCGCACACCTCGTCCACCAGCCGCGTCGCCGGCGCGTCGCCGGGGTCGCGGCCGTCGAGCTGCACGGCCCGCTGGGCGGTGGGCTCGAAGTCGGCGAGCCTGCGCAGCCCGCTCTGCAGCAGGCGTACCCGGTTGTGCAGGCACGCGGCGCTCCAGCCCAGGACCAGCAGGCGGTCGGCGTCGGCCTCGCAGTGCCAGCCGACCAGCGCCACTTCGCGGGCCATGCGGTGGTACAGCACCCACGACTCCTGCTCGGCGATCGGCACCGGGGTGTCGATCCACACCTGCAGTCCGCCGGGGGGTAGTTCTGCTACGCCGACGTCCACGCCGGCCGGCGCGACCCTGGCGCAGATCCGTTCGACGACCCGCTGTTGCGCGGCCGTCTCCGGCGCCATCGGCGCCGGGGTGGGCAGCACGCGCTCGGGGGCTACGCTCGCCCTCGGCTCGATGCTCATTGAGGGCCACCTCCTGACCCGACATACGTAAATTGACACTTAATAGTGCCGTCCCGATAGTCGTCAGGAGCCGGTTCTCTGTCAACTGCCACTTTACGCAACCGGCATGCATACACCCGGCCGAACCTGGGTAGCGCCGTGAACCGCCGACTTCCCGCAGGTGAATGCGGTGTTACGCGCTGTCGATGATCTAAAGTGCGCTCAGATGCCGGCGGTCGGCAGGGGGAGCCGAGGAGCGAGCGCGTGCGGGTGCCAAGATCCATGGTCGCAGGCCTGTCGCTGGCCATGTCGGCGGTCCTCGCGCCGCCCGCGGCGCCCGGTCGCGCGCAGGCCGAGCCCGGTTACTGCGTGCTACCGGAGCACTCCCTCCAGTCCGGGGCTTACCTCATCGCCACTGCTTCCTCACTGGGCTGGATTCACCCGTATCCCCCGCCACTCGCGCCCGAGCCGACCAACACCGAGCGGCTCGACTTCGCCGGGTTCCCCAACGTGTCGGCACTTGACGTGATCGGGCCGGACGGGCGGCCCGCGCGCAAGGTCATCACCACGTTCACCACGAACGTGGACCGCGTGGTCGTCCTCACCAGCGCGGCGGCCGTCTCCGATGACGACGGGCGCACGTTCGGCCCCGCCGGGCCCACGCCGCTGCGCGAGTCGCCGATCGAGCTGCTGGACGGCCGCTTCTTCGCCACCGAGTACTATCCGGCCCGCACCGGGCCGCACACCGCGCGGCTCGGCGTGCTCACCTCGTCCGCGCTGTCCGACGGCGAGAGCTGGGTGCGCTCCGAGGCCACGCTGGTCACGCCCGGCGAGCTGCTACCCGGCGGCGCCGCGCACGGCGCGCCGGTCCAGCTCGCCGACGGCACGATCCTCATCACCGTGTACGCCCGTTACGCCGGCACGGACGCCTACCAGGCCGAGGTGTACGCCAGCGGCGACGGCGGCCGCACCTTCGTCAGGCGCGGGGTCATCGCCGAGCCCGCCGGCGGCTTCGCCTTCACCGAGGCCGCGATCGCGCAGGCCGCGGACGGGAGCCTGGTGGCGGTGCTGCGGCGCGACGGCGGGCCGTACGCGACGCTGTGGCAGAGCCGCTCCGCCGACGGCGGCCACACCTGGGCACCGGCCCGCGAGCTGCGCTTCTCCGGGCTCGACTGCGTGGTGCGCGGCGTCGCCCCGCGGCTGCTGCTCATGCCCGGCGGCGCGCTCGTGCTCAGCGCGGGACGCCCGGACAACTGGCTCGCGATCTCCCCCGACGGCATCGGCGAGCAGTGGCTCGAGCCGCGCGTCACGTACCACAACCGGGACGGCATCTGGGACGCGCACGGCTCGTCCGGCTACACCGGCATCGCCGCCGTCGGGCCGCACCGGCTCATCCAGGTCTTCGACAACTGCAAGCTGCCGGGCGTACGGCCGGACGGGCTGCTCGACGAGACCGCCTGCCCCGCGCACGGGCGGTTCGAGCACGGCGGCTGGTACGCGATCAAGCGGCTGCTCTTCGACGTCGCCGTTCCCGGCACCCGCCTCGACCTGGCCGACCTGCGTCGCCGTGGCGAGCTGCGGATCTCCACGACGATGCGCTGGTCCAGCCCGCACCGCCCGCGCACGCGTCCCGCCGGGGCCTTCGACGGCAGCACCGGCTACTGGTCGAGCGCCGTCGCCGCCGGGCGCGGCCGTTACGTGCTCCGCTTCGACCGGCCCCGACCGATCAGCCGCATCGGGCTCAGCCTGCGGCCCGGACATCCGGCGTCGGCGCGCGTGTACGTGTCGGAGGACGGGCGATCATGGGGTCCGCCGGTGCTCACGGTCGAGGACCGGATCGATTACGCGCTGCGGTACGCGACGATCGGACGGACCGCCCGGTACGTCAAGATCGTGCTGCCTGCCGTCCGGTCCGGTTGTGAACCGGAGATCGGGGCATCGTGCAGCATGCTGAACGAGCTGGAACTGTATTCCTGAGCTATTTCCTGAAAAGCCGCCGAGAGGTGGTCGGGTGGTCCGTGGTTTCGCCTTCAACGGCTATCGGGAAACGTCACTGTGTGGTGCTGCGAGACGTCGGCCGGCGCGCTTTCGGAATCACCGTTCTGGTGCGACGTAGCGGCCCTCGGATTTGTCCGCGACGGCTAGGATCTGCACCTGCGCGCCCGCCCGGCACCCGGCACCCGACCACCCACCGGCGTAGCCGCCCGGCGCCCGGCGCCCGACCAGCCACCGGCGTGGCCGCCTGGCATGTGGCCGCCTGCGCCCCGGCCGTCCGGCGCGCGACCGTCCGGGGCGCGCGTTCGCCTACCGGCTCGGTGGGGACCCGTCGCCTCGGCCGAATCCTCTGTCGTCCCTGTTCGTGCCTTCCTCGTCGATCTCCAGGCGCTCCTTGCGGATCTGCCCTTCGACGACCTCCTCGCTCTGGACGTCCCTCTTGTGCACGTGAATGCGCTCGACGGGAACGGTCTCCTTGCCGATCACCGGACGCTCCTCGTGCAGGATCATCTCCCTGTCCTCCGCGCCGATCTCGTACGGCCCGGACAATCCGGCGTCGCGAATGTCCTCGCGCTCTATGACGATTTCCTCGTGCGAAAGCGGGACCGTTTCCTGGACGTTCTCCGTTTCCACGTACTTGTGCAGCCGGACGCGTCCGCTTTCCCGGCTTTCCTTGCCGATGTGCAGCTGTTCCTCCGACCGCGTCATGTCGATGTCGCGGTCCTCGGCGAAGCCGCCGCCGGTCTCGCCCGCGAAGCTCCGCGCCCGTTCGCCGGACATGTCGTCTCTCATGCCGCCGGCCTCGCCGGGCATGTCGGCACGCCTGCCGGTGGCCGGGCCGCCGGGCATGAAGCCGGGCTCGTCGGTCCTGTCGGACATGAACCCGGGCTTGTCGGTCCTGTCTGGCGTGTCCCCGATGAGGCGATCGGACTCCTCCAGCCCGCCCGGCCGGTCCGTCTCCATCGCGGCCGGTCTGCCCAGCAGGCCCTGGCCGCCGCCGGCCGTCGTCTCGCCGGTGCGCTGGCGTGGGACGTCCGCCGGCTGCATGCCGTAGTAGCGGTAGAGGTCGGCCTCCTCGTCGAGCGAGAGTCTGCCGTCCACGTCGATGTTGGGCGCCCCCTTGATCATCTCTTTGTCGAAGGGGACTCTGAGCTCCTCACCCGAGCGGCGAGCGTCCTGCAGCGGCACGAAGGTCTGCTTCATGCCGAAGAACCCCGTACGTACGGTCACCCACTCGGGCTCGCCCGAGCGGTCGTTGAGGTAGACCTGGCCCACCTTCCCGATCGGCTGCCCGTCGGATCCCACGACATGGCAGTCGAGCAGGTTACGGATCTCTGTGTTCATAGCCACGACGATCCCCCTGGTGTGTTGTCCTGGTTCCAAAAAGGACAAATACCCCATATCGTGACTTTTCCGTATATGTTCTGGGCACGTTTCGCCCTATTTCGCGGAACGACTCTCGCGCCAATCCCCGCCGCGTCCCAGCTTCGCCCGCCTGCCCTGCCGCGACCCCTCGTACGCGGCACGGCGCAGCACCTGCAGGCGGCTCGCCGGGCACAGGTGGGGGACGCTGTTGACGAGCGGATCGAACGTCAGATCCTGCCCGGTGAGCGCCGTGTGCACCCGCAGCCGCCCCAGGTACCGCATCCCCGCCCACAGGTGGAACACCAGGTCCCGGTGTTCCAGCACTCCTGGCAGCCCCGCCGGATCGACCGGCACCCGCCCGCCGGCCTCCGGCCTGGCCACGATCCTGCAGCGCCGCGACCCGCAGCGGTAGGAGGCGAGCGTCGAGTACGGGCCCGAGGTGAAGCCCCGCCTGGGCACCGGCAGGAAGCCGTACCCGGTGGACAGCAGCAGATCGACGCCGTTGGGCAGGCGTACGGCCAGGCCCAGCACGTCGGGCAGGCGGCCGGGCAGCGACACGCCCTTGGACAGCCGTACCGGAACCTCGTGCTCGCCGTGCTCCCCCAGCAGCTCCGACCCCACCGTGAGCGTCCCCTGCAATAGCTGACCGCGCGGGTGCAGGGCGCGCCCGCGCCGCAGCACCGCGACCAGCCGCGCCACCGCCCGCGCCACCTTCCCGGCCGTGCTCCCGAGCCTGCGCGCGACTTGACCCGCCACACCCTCACGCCCGCGCACGACCTCGCCCGCCGCACCCTCACGCCCGCGCGCAGCTTCGCCCGCCGCACCCTTGAGCTTGCGCGCGGCTTCGTCCGTCCCGCTCACCGTCCATCGCCTCCTGCGCGATCCGTGTCGTGCCGGTCAGCCGCCGCCCTGAGCCTTGCGCAGGTCGGCGAGATGCTTCTCCAGGGACGACGCCGCCTCCTTGGCCAGCGACACCACCGGCTGCGCGGAGCCCTTGGAGATCTCGGTCTTCGTGGCGTTCAGCGCCTGCCGGTGCGCCTTGATCATCCCTGACAGGAAGTCCTGGTCGAAGTCCTGCCCGCTGACGCTCTGGATACGGTCGAGCATCTCGTACTGCTCCGGCGACGGCGAGGTGGGCAGGTCGATGCCGAGCTGCTCGGCCGTCTTGGTGACCTTGATGTCGAGCTGGGTGTGATCTTTTACGAGCGTCTCGCCGACCTTCTTGATCTGCTTCGTGGTGGCCTTGCCCTGAGCCAGCCGCCCCGCCTGGACCTCGGCCAGGTTCGCCTGGTGGATGAGCCGCATCCACTCGCGGTCCTGCTCAGAGACCTCGGCTCCGGCATCGGTCGGCGATGCGGGCACCGCCGCGGTGTGCGGCGGCTGCTGCCCGGCACAGCCGGGCAGAACGGCCAGGGTGATGACGGCCAGCGACAGGGTCAGACGTGCGCGCATGAAGGCTTCCTATGACGGAGTGGTACATCTCACACACAGAGCGTAATCGTCACCCTTGCCCCAGCCCGGCATCCGCCTTCGACGGGCGCGTCCACCCGCGTCCACCCATCCGACGCCGCCTCGTCCACCAGCCGACGCTCACTCGCCCACCCAGGCGCCCTCCCGATGCCGGCCGGATCGCGTCGGTGCCCGCTCCTTCCGATCACGCTTGCGTGCCGCGCGTCCGTCCCTTCCGATCGTGTCCACGCCGCAGGCGCATCCGCGCTTCCGATCACCGGGTCCCGCCTGCCCGGCCGAACCGCCGGAAACCCGCACCTGCCCGGCTCCCTCGCCCGAACCCGCCGCGGCCTTCACCGCCTCGTAGCCGCTTCCGGAACCCGGGGGTGAGGACGCCGCGCCCGTCCGGGCTCGCGGGTGGACGTCGCGGGCCAGGCGCACTGTGCGGCTGGTTTGCGGGTCGCGGCGGGGTGGATTGCACTACCGTCCCTTTTGTGGCTTTGGTCGCCAAGATCACCGGGCGGGTGGTGGCGGGTGCCGGGGTGCTGGCGCTCTCGCCGGTGCTGGGGCTGGCCGCGCTGGCCGGGACCGCGATGGTGGGGGCGCGGCCGGTGGTGTTCGCGGTGACGGGGCTGGCGGTGTTCGCGTCGGTGTTCTTCCTGGGGCTGCTGCTGTGCGTGCCCCGGCCGCGGGCGGTGTGGGGGCGTTGGGTGCGGGCGGTGGCGCTGCTCGCCGTCGAGGCGTTGGTGGTGTGGCAGGTCGGTGCCGCTACGCTCGGGCCGCCTCCGCCGGCCGAGCCGGTCGCCAAGGTGCCGGGGCAGCGGGAGTGGCGGTTGCCGACGGGGTCTCGGCTTGCGTACGTACGTACCGCTCCGAAGAGGGTCACCCGGCCGGAGCCGGTGGTGTTCCTGCACGGCGGGCCCGGGATCGGTGACCTGGCCGGCGACGCTGCGTTCTACGGGCGGCTGGCGTCCGAGGGTTTCGAGGTGTACGTCTACGACCAGGTCGGCGCGGGACGGTCCGCCCGGCTCGCCGACCCGCGCGACTACGGCCTCGACCGGGACGTGGCCGACCTGGAGGCGATCCGCCGCCTTCTCCGTGCCGAGCGGCTGAACCTCGTCGCCCGCGACCACGGTGCCCAGCTCGCCGCCGCCTACCTCGTACGCCATCCCGGGCGGGTCGCCAGAGCGGCCCTGTACTCCCCTGACGGGCTCACCCCGTCCCGTCCCGCCGCCCCAGCCCTCCCGAACCCCGCTAACCTGGCCTCCGATCTGCCGGATCCTCGTACGCTCGCCATCGCGACTCTGCTCCGGGTGGATCCGCCTGCCGCGCACGCCTACGCCGGTGAGGCCGGTCTGGCGGCGTACCTTGCCCGTCTGCGCCGGACCGTCGAGCCCCCGTGCCCATCGCCGCCCGGGACGACCTCCGACCGCGGTGAGGGCGCCGGAGGACCTGCGGGGACTCGCGCACCCGAGAAGAAGCGCACGGACAAGGAACCTCGGACGCCTGCGGAGACTCGGGTGTCCGGAGCGATGTCCACCGCATCCGAAGGGAACTCCAGCGCCCCTGCTGGGAAGCCCGCCGCACGCGGAGGGGAACCCGCCGCACGCGAAGGAGAGACCGCCGCACGCGGCGGAGAGACCGCCCCGCGTGGAGAGGAGACCGCCCCTCGCGGAGGAGCGGCCGTCACGCGCGGAAGGTCTGGCACGCCCCCGGAGGAGACCGGCGCGTCCCGAGAGAAGTCCGCCCTGGCCGGGGACCCTCCCGGGGGTACCGGGGACCCTCCTGGGGGTTACGTCGCGGTGACCGGGCGGCCGGGGCCCGCGTCTCTGCGCGCGGACCTGGCCGAGGTGGAGGTTCCTGTGCTGATCGTCAAGAGCGCCTGTGACGCCGAGAGCTGGTCGGCCGCCGCCGCGTACCAGAAGACGCTGCCCGACGCCCGCCTCGCCTACCTTGGCGACGTCGCCGAGGGCGACCGCAGCACGGCCCATCTGCGACTGCTCCGGGCGTTCCTGACCGGCCGCCCCGTTCCCGCTTACGAGGGCGACACCCCTCCCCCGGGCTACCGCGGCCCCGTCTGACCGCCGCGAGCGGTGCCGCGGTCAGGCCCGGCCGGCCGGCCTGCCTCCGGCTCCGACCGGCCCGCTTCTCGTCCGCCCAGGCCGGGTTCCGTCTTCAGGCCCGGTCAGGGGGTCTTCAGGCCCGGTCAGGGGATGGAGGGGCCGAGGTGGAGGTGGAGGCGGTTGCCGTGGCGGACGGATTCGCGGACGGTCCACACGCGTTCGTCGATCACCGCCCCGTCGGCCGTCATGTAGCCGCCCACCCTGAGCAGCGGCAGGCCCGTCTCGTCGTTGAGGAGCTGCGCGCGGGAGTCCGTGTCGCCGATGAGGACGAGGAAGTCGCGGGTGCCGGCGGGCACATCGAGCACCAAACCGGGGCGGAGGTGCGAAGAGGGGACCTCGATAACATGTTCGCTCACGGCCCAGCGCCTACCCATATTTCGCACTTTGAGCGGATGAAGCAGGCGGGATAGCGCTTTCCGTCGGTTTGGGATGAAATAGCAGGAACCTCTCTACACAGCTGGAGTAACCACAGTGCCACTGTTCGACCTGCCCCTGGAGCAGCTCCGTACCTACCTCCCCGACCGCGACGAGCCCGCCGACTTCGACGCGTTCTGGACGGCGACCCTCTCCGAGGCCAGGGAGCACGACCTGGCCGCCGAGTACGTCCCGTACGACCTGCCCTTCAAGACCGTGGACGTGTTCGACGTGTCGTTCGCCGGGTGGGGCGGGCACCGCATCAACGGCTGGTTCCTGCTGCCGCACGGCACGGAGGGCCAGATCCCGTGCGTGGTGCACTACATCGGCTACAGCGGTGGCCGCGGTTTCCCGAAGGATCACCTGCTGTGGCCGGCCGCCGGGTACGCGGTGTTCGTGATGGAGACGCGCGGCCACGGTGGCGCGAACGTCAACAGCCCCGGCGTCACCGGCGACCCGCACGGCAGCTCGAACTCGCAGGCGCCCGGCATGATGACGCGCGGCATCCTCGACCCCGCCGAGTACTACTACCGCCGGGTGTTCACCGACGCGGTGCGGGCGGTGGACGCGGCGGCGCAGCATCCCTCGGTGGACGCGAGCCGGATCGTGGTGGCGGGCGGCAGCCAGGGCGGCGCGATCGCGCAGGCCACGGCCGCGCTGCACCAGGGCGTGAAGGCGGCGCTGATCGACGTGCCGTTCCTGTCGCACTTCCGGCGGGCGGTGGAGATCACGCCGCGCGACCCGTACCAGGAGCTGGTGCGCTTCCTGGCGACCCGGCGTGACACTGCCGACCAGGTGTTCCGCACGCTGTCGTACTTCGACGGAATGAACTTCGCGGCCCGCGGCACGGTGCCGGCGCTGTACTCGGTGGCGCTGATGGACGACATCTGCCCGCCGTCCACGGTGTTCGCCGCCTACAACCACTGGCAGGGCCCGAAGGAGATCACGGTCTGGCCGTGGAACAACCACGAGGGCGGCGGCGGCTACCAGTCGGAGGAGCAGGTGCGCTACCTGCACAAGCTCTTCTCCGACGGCTGACGGTGCCGGGGACCTCGCCGCGCCGGTGTCGCCCCGGCGCGGCGAGGCCGCCTCAGGCGGGCTTGTCGGTGACCAGGAACGACACGCTGCCCTGGTCGTCGGATCCGGCGTCCAGGGACTTGTCTTCGAGCACGGTCGCGGCCACGGGGTCGAGGTAGACGCGTGCCCCTTCGGACTCGACCACCGCGTCCGCCGGTTCGGGGGCGGTGGCCAGGGTCAGGGTGAGCGAGCCGGCGCCCTCTCCCTGGGCCGAGATGCGGATCCCGCTCTGGGAGGGTTCGGGCGCCGCCGCTGTGAGATCGCGGATGGCCTGGGCTGCGTTGGCTGTCAGGGTGAGCACTACGGCTCCTCCTCACGTTCGACGTACATGAATTGGCTGCCCTTCCCTCTGGATCGCCGCTCAACCCTCTCCGACGGTTTTCTTTACGCGCCCTTCCGGTCGCGGTGGACAATGACCGCATGGATCTGACCGGCTTGCGGGAATCCATGGTGGCGAAGCTCACAGAGCAGCAGGAGGTGGGCGAGCGGGTCGCGGCGGCCATGCGCGCGGTGCCGCGCCACCTCTTCGTGCCGCACGTCCCGCCGGAGGAGGCCTACCGCGACGAGCCGATCGTCACCCGGCGCGACGACGCGGGCCGGCCGACCAGCTCCTCGTCGCAGCCCACGATCATGGCCGCCATGCTCGACCAGCTCGACGTGCGGCCGGGGCACCGGGTGCTGGAGATCGGGGCGGGCACCGGCTACAACGCGGCGCTGCTGGCCCGGCTGGCGGAGCCCGGCGGCCTGGTGGTCTGTCTCGACATCGACGCCGATATCACGGCCGAGGCGCGCGCCCATCTGGACGAGGCCGGGCTGCCGCAGGTCGAGGTGGTGTGCGGGGACGGCGCCGAAGGCCACCCCGAGCGGGCCCCGTACGACCGGCTGATCGCCACCGTGGGCGTCTGGGACCTCGCGCCCGCCTGGACGGAGCAGCTCGCGCCCGGCGGGCGGCTGGTGGTGCCGCTCGACGTCAACGGCCTGCAGCTGTCGGTGGCTCTGGAGCGCGACGGCGGCCGCTGGACGAGCCGGTCGGTGCTGCCGTGCGGTTTCATGCGGATGCGCGGGCCGCTCTCGGGCACCGAGGTGACCGAGGTCGTGAGCCGGGATCCGTACGTGGTGATGTCGCTGCCGGAGCCGCGCGAGCTCGGCGATGTGGCGGCGGCGCTCGGCGACACCGCTGCCGAGCTCTCCCTGGACGGCCTCCTGAGCGATCCCGATACGCCGCAGGACGGCGGCCCGTGGGATGCGGGGCACCGTACGGGCGTGCCGATGTGGCTTGCGCTGCACGAGCCGCGCTGGTGCACGGTCATGGGCGCCGGCCACGGTTTCAGCGCCGGGATCGCAGAGCCCGGCGGCCTCGCGCTCCTCCCCCTGCACGGCGATCCCGTCGTGCGCGGCCACGGGCCGGACGGTGAGCGGCTCGCCCGCGAGCTGGCCGCCCATGTGCGGGCCTGGACGGGCGCAGGACGCCCGCAGCCGGCCGGTCTGCGCATCGACGCCTATCCGGCCGGTACGGACGTCTCAGGGCCGCTCGTCCTCCGCAAGCGCCATACGGCGCTGGCCGTCACCCTCCCGTCCTGACCTCCGGCAAGGCAGCGGAAGGTCAGTCGACGGTCCAGCGGCCGTCGCGCATCAGCGTGCGGCCCGCCAGCTCGTTCGCCTCACGCCACGCCTGGATGCGGAGCGGCGTGATGTGGAAGTAGTAGTACGACTCGGGCTCCTTGCGCGGGTCGAACCCGGCCTTGGCCGCGAACGCGTCGCCGGCCTCGGCGGGCAGCTCACCGGCCGGCGTGGCGCGTGCGGTGCCCTCGACGAGCACCACGTCGCGCACCAGCCCGATGCCGACCCGGACCTTGCCGTTGGCCAGCAGATTGCGCCCCGTGGGGCTGGCGGCGGTGGTGGCGACGATCAGCGACTCGCCGTCCCAGAGGAATGACAGCGGCACCATGTACGGCGTCCCGTCGGCGCTCGCGGTGGCCACCCAGGCGTCCACGTCGTGTTCGAGCCGGTGCAGGGTGTCCTGCTTGCGCTGGTGCGGGCTGCGCGGGGCGGGGGCGGTCATGCGTTCCTCTCCTGTCGGGCGGTCGTCACGGCCGCGGGCGGCGGGCGTGACTTGATCCGACATTATGGACGAGAACTCAGCGGTCGTCGCCGCGCCCGGCGGGCTTGCCGTTCTTGCCGGGCCCGCAGGACCCGGCGTCCAGCCCGGCCACCTTCCACTCCGCGCCCGGGAACGGGCTCATGAAGTGCGTGAGCAGGTCCACCGCGTAGTCGGGCACCTGACCGCCCGGGTCGAGCAGCGACACCATCTGGGGCCCGTCCGCGCCGCGCAGCGTGATCCTGTTGGCGGCGCCGCCGCCGGCCGCGAAGCCCGGCTTGGCGTCCACGGTCACGCAGGCGAGGCTGATGCCGGCGGCCTTGATCTGCTGCTTGGCCCCGATGCGCCGCATGCGCTGGTCGTAGCGGCGCAGGGCGAGCGAGGTGGTGCGGCCGATGCGGACCGACTGGCGGAAGACGTCGGCGCCGATCTCGCGGCTCAGTTTGATGTCCAGCTTGACGTCCGGCCGCAGGTCCACGCCCTTGGCGGCGATCTTGACGGTGCCGTACGACCCTTCGAAGCCGGGTGCGACGTACCCGATCGCGGCGGGCGCCTTGAGCCCGAACGGGATCTTGCCGGGCCGCAGCCGCAGCCACGACATGCGGGAGATGGTGAACGTGACCTGCTCGACCGAGCTCTTGCGCAGCCCGAAGCTGCCGCCGACGTGATAGGTGAGGAAGCCGCCGGTGTGGGGGACCTCCTTGTCCACGGCGAGCTTCTGCGCGGGCATGCCGTCGATGCGCAGCCCGCCGCGTACGGTGATGCGTCCTGTGGGCACCGGCTTGGAGACCAGGTCGAGCGACTGGTCGGGGTTGAGCCTGATGGTCGTGTCGGCGGCCAGGTCGCGCACGGAGAACGCGACGTCGCCGAGCCGCCCCGACGGGTCCACCAGGCCGCCCTCGACGCTGAGCCGCCCGTCGAGCGTGTTGACGCCCCCGACCGCCTTGTACGTGACGGCGGGCACGCTCAGCCCGGCCGCCGAGGCGTCGGCGTCCACGCCGAAGACCGCGGGCACGTCGGAGAAGCGCAGCTCGCCGGTGCCCTTGCCGGGCAGCGTGACCTTGGCGCTGAGGTGCTTGACGGGCGCGGAGTTGGTGACCCTGATGCGGGTCTTGGCCCCGTACGTGCCCTGGAAGGCCATGGAGGCGGGCACCGGGTCGATGGCGAGCCGGCCGCGCAGCCCTGCGGCCTCGGCCCGCACCGACAGCGCGCCGAGCGTGGCGGCGGGCTCGATCTTGTACGCGGCCTGCACCGCGTTGCCCTGCGACACCGAGATCGGCCCGAGCGACATGCCGGTGATCTTCTCGGGCAGCCCGGCCAGCTTGGCCCTGGCCTTGACGGGCACCGGCGACAGCACGCTGCTGGCGAGGTAGACGTCGAGGGAGCGGTTCTTGGGACGGAAGCCGGAGAAGGCGAACGTCTTGCCGCCGAGGTCCACCGTCACCTGCTCGGGCAGGCCGCTGACGTCGAGGTAGCCCTGCAGGCCGAAGCAGCCGCGCTGGGCCACGCAGAAGGCCCCCTGCGCGCAGCCCGGGCGTCCGGGCGTGCAGGCGCCGTCCACCAGCGACACGCCGCCGGACACGGCGGGCGCGGCGCGCATGCGGCTGAGCGCGGCGGCCTTGCCGAGCCAGGCGCGGGCCTGCACATCGAGCGGGGAGCCGGTGTAGGTGAGCTTGCCTCCCTCGGAGGCGACCGAGAAGCGGCCGGGCACGGGACCGACGGTGCCGGCGAGGCCGAAGCGGTCGTCGCCCTGCCGGATGTCGGCGTCCACGGTGATGCGGCGTCCTGCGGCGTCCAGGCCGGCGGTGAGGCCCTGCGGGGACGGGGTGAGCTCGACCTGCTTCAGCTTCTCGACCCGTACGCTGGCGTCGAGGTCGCCGCTGGCCCGGTCGTAGTGCGCGGCGAGGTGCGGGCCCGCGGGCGAGGTGGCGCGGTCGTGGTTGGTGAAGGCGAGCTCCGCCGACCCTACCGGGCCGGACAGCCCGCGGAAGCGGTACGACCCGGCCGCCCACGAGGCGTCGAACTTGGCGGGCACGCCGGTGACCTGGGCCGCGGCCCTGGCGTACCGGTCGCCCAGCTTCACCCTGGCCAGCGCGGTCACCTTCGACACCGGTCCGTCGGAGTCCCAGGTGAGGGTCTGGGCCTTGGTGTCGGCGACGAGTTCCGCGCGCTTGCGCACGCCTTCGACGACGGCGCGGACGTCCTCGCCGGACGGCGTCGTCACGTGCGCTTTATTGGCATAAATCCGCACCGACCGCACCTTGCCCGACGACTCGACCTTGACCGTGGAGCGTTCGCCGAGCGCCCATGACGCCTCCACGTTGTCGCGTACGCCGAGCACGGTGCCGTCCACGGTGGGGCCGGACTTGACGTTCGCGTACGCGGCCCGCATCGTGCCGATCACGCCGCCGGCCCGGTAGACGGCCTTGCGCGCGGCGGGGTCGAGGGTGACGTCCACGGTGGCGGGCGTGTTGGACAGCTCCAGGCGAGCGAGATGGGTGCGGTCGATGCTCGCCGCGCCCAGGAACGCCCCGCCGCCCGCCGCGGCGTCGAGGTGGGCGTGCGGCGTGGCCCCGTAGGTGACGTCGAAGCCGCGCAGCCCCGACAGCCTGCCGGACACCCCGATCGCGGCGCCGTCCTTGATCATGGTGACGTGGTCGCCGCGCGGGGTGGAGATCGCGCCGCCGCCGCGCTGCAGCACCACGGCGAAGTCCTTGATGGGCGCGCTGGAGCTGTGCGTGACGCGGTGCGCGGCCATGTCGTTGACCACGTTGACCCGGGCGGGCACGGCGCTGAGCCGCGCCTTGATCACGGTCTGCCCGGCGGCGCGGTCGTAGAAGACGATGTCGGAGCGGCCGGCGCCGCCCTTGGCGGTGGCGGCCGAGAGCGTCTGCTTCTTGTTCGCCGAGCGGTAGCGGGCGGTGAAGGAGGGCGGCACCCGGTCCATGTCGACGCGGATGACGCGCGACAGGCGGCCGTCGCGGTAGGAGAGGTCGTCCAGCTCGGCCCGGCCCACGGAGGTGGGGCTGGTGAAGGTGATCTTGCCGCCGGAGACGCGGACCTGGGCGCGGGGGCCCATGCGGTCGAGCACGGCGTGGGTGAAGCGGCGGCCGGTCACGGCGAGCGCTTCCAGCCGGGCGGGAGCGGAGGCGGCGACGTCGAGCGAGGGCTCGCCGAGCGCGGCGTTCACGGTCAGCTGCGAGGTGGCCGGGGTCTGGCGGAGGCTGACGGAGTTGCGGCCCTTCAGCCCGGCGACCAGGGCGGCGGACGCTCCGGGCTCCTTGCGCTGGACGACGGCCTTGACCCGCTTGCCCGCCAGATCCACGGTGAACGTGCCCTTGTCGGAGGCCGACAGCGAGGAGCCGCGGCGCAGGCCGTCGAAGCCGACCGAGACCTTGCCGTCGTACTCGGCCCAGACCTGCGCCTTGAGGTTCCGCTTGCCCAGCCGCTTGACGGTGAACGTCACGCCGGCCACGCCCTTGCCCGGCTCGGTGGCGGGCACCAGGTTGGCGACCAGGTCGGGCTTGTCGTCGCCGGTGACGTCGGCGTACATCGGCACGGCGACGGGCCGGCGGGCCGAGCAGGACACCGGCACGTCGGCGCTCTCCACGCACAGCCGGTACGTCACCCCAGAGACCGTCTTGGCCGCCGAGTCCGACAGCGACGTGGTGGTCTTCGGCAGCACCTTGGAGGTGACCTTGCCCAGCGTCTTGCCGAGGTCGTCGACCGCCTTGCCGGCCCGCTCGGTCGCCTTGGCCAGCCCGAGCGGGCGGGCCCGCGAGGTGTCGGGCAGCACGTTCCCCGCGTCGGGCACTCCCCTGCCGTACCCCTGCTGCTCCTGCACGGCGGCGGCGCCCGAAGTGATCTGGCCGGCCAGGCCGGGGCCCGCGGGCGTGGTCACCTCCGGCGCGCCCGGCCCCACCCGCTGGTCTCCGACCGGCCGCAGGGCGAGCGAGGGCCGGCGCGCGACGGTGACGACGGCGGGAGGCGGCTCCTCCATGGCCGGTACGGGCGTGGCGCGCACCGCCGTGGGCCTGGCCCGCACCTGCGCCGGGGTCTGCGGTCCGGCCTGGGCCGGTGTCGTCCCGGGTCCGGCCTGGGCCGGCGTCGGCACGGTTCCGGCCTGGGCCGGCGTCGGCACGGTTCCGGCCTGGGCCGGCGTCGGCACGGTTCCCGCCTGGGCCGCAGGTGGCACGGCCGTCAGGGCCGTGCCCGCGATCGTCGTCGAAACGAGCACGCGCAGGAGGGCGTGCGGCATTGAGCGTTTCCCCCGACCTAGTCTCGGTTCATCCCTTCAGAAACATTGGTCACGAGATGACCACATTTCCTCACAGGGCGTCAAACTCCTCCGGACATGGGACTCCAATTTTTCCGTGCTGTCGGGTTTCGCCGCAGGTCAGGGGATACGGGCGAGTTCAGGCCACTCTTATGACAATCTTGCCGCGTACGCCGCCCGCCTCCAGCGCCCGGTGCGCGGCGGCCGCCTCGTCGAGCGGGAACACCCGGTCCACGGCCGGCCGCAGCTCGCCCTTCTCGACGTGGCGGGCCAGGTCGGTGAGCAGCCGGTGTGAGGGCTTCCCGCTGAAGAAGCGCACGCGGGAGCGTCCGTGGCGGGCCGACGCGGCGATGAAGGCCAGCGAGGAGACGGGGCGGCGCAGGTCGAACGCGATCGCCACCATGCGCCCGCCCGGCGCGAGCAGGCGGTGGTAGGCCGGCTGATCGGCGCCGACGGTGTCGAGGATCACGTCGAAGCGGCCCAGCTCGGATGGGTCCGTGGTCGCGTAGTCGTACGCCTCGTGCGCGCCGAGGTCGCGGACGAAGTCCAGCGTGCGGGCCCCGGCGAGCGCGGTGACGTGTGCCCCGTACGCCCTGCCGAGCTGTACGGCGAGGTGCCCGACGCCGCCGCTGCCGCCGCGGACGAGCAGCCGCTCGCCGGGGCGCAGCCGGGCCTTGTCGCGCAGCGCGGTGATCGCCACCGCCCCCACGGGCAGGGCCGCCGCCTGCACATGATCCAGCCCGGACGGCATCAGGGCGATGACGCCGGGGCGCACGGCGATGTACTCGGCGAGGCTGCCGAACGTCCTGCCGAGCACGCCCCACACCCGGTCGCCCTCCTTCGGGCCGGTGACACCGGGACCCAGCCCGGCGACCTCGCCGGCGAAGTCCAGCCCGAGCGGCTTCGGCCAGCCGCGCGGCTTCACGTCCGTCACCAGGCGCACCTCGCCCGCCCTGCCGTGCAGGTCGCCGCCGTTGACGCTGCCCGCGTGCACGCGCACCAGCACCTCGCCGGGGCCGGGGACCGGCTTCGGGAGCGTGCCGACGTACAGCACGTCGGGCGGGCCGTACCGGTCGAACAGGACCGCGCGCATCTCGTTCACTGTGCTCATTCCCTTTCGCTTCGGGTGTCTCTGACAGCTAAACGGATGACGCCATCCACTTACGCTAATGTGAGAAACATGCCTGGTCATCGCTCTCACATCGCCGATCGCCGGGAGCTGCGGGCGGACGCCCGGCACAATCGGGATCGGATACTCGACGCGGCCAGGGAGGCGTTCGCGACGCGCGGTCTCGACGTGCCGATGGCGGCCATCGCGCGGCGGGCCGGGGTGGGCGTCGCCACGCTTTACCGGCGCTTCCCCTCGCGCGAGTCGCTGGTGACGGAGGTGTTCTCCGACCAGGTCGCCGAGTGCGCGGGAGCGGTGGACGAGGCGCTGGCCGACCCCGACCCGTGGCACGCGTTCCAGACGCTGGTGGAGAAGGTGTGCGCGATGCAGGTGGCCGACAAGGGGTTCACCGCCGCGTTCATGACGGCCTTCCCCGAGGCGATCGACTTCGAGCGCATGCGGCGGCGGGCCGAGCAGGGCCTGGCCGAGGTCGTGCGCAGGGCCAAGGCCGCCGGGCGGCTGCGCGCCGACTTCGCCATCGCCGACCTGGTCGTACTCCTGCAGGCCAACTGCGGGGTCGCCGCGATGGCGGGCGAGCCGGCGGCGGTCGCGTCGCGGCGGCTGGTGGCGTACATGCTGCAGGCGTTCCGCGCCGGGAACGCCGCACCGCTGCCGCCGCCCGCGCCGCTGCGGCTCACGCACGCTCTCGTCACACGGTCCTGACGTCCGTGTCACCGGGCCGCCGCTTTGCGGGACGGACGGCATGTTGCAAGGTGGAAGTAGGTGGAAGTAGCGCACCTCAACGTTGACGAAATGTCCGGCTGAGAGGAGCCCGCCATGCATGCGAAGACCGGTGACAAGCTGGTCATCCACGGCAATGTCGTCGGCCAGGGCGACAGGGAGGGCGAGATCATCGAGGTCCGGGGGCCGGAGGGCGCGCCGCCCTACGTCGTGCGCTTCCCCGACGGCCACGAGCAGTTCGTCTTCCCCGGGCCCGACGCCGTCATCGTCCCGGCCGAGAGGCAGGACTGACCGGGGGCCCAGGAGGCCGCCAGAAGGCTCCTGAGGAGCTTCTGAGGAGGTCTGAAGGAGGTCGCGCGGCCCGCCGCCCTCTGACGGCGAGGTCGCGCGGGCCCTTGATGAGGGGAGAGCCACACGAGCCCGTAGGGGCGCGTCGCGTGAGCCCGGTGAGGGCGCGTCGCACGGCGCTCTTGAGGGCGCGGCGTCCGTACGCGGCACGGCGCGATAGCGTCGGAACCGCACGGACGATCAGGAGGCAGCCATGCGCCCCATGGAGCAGCGCACGATCCTCGTCACGGGCGCGACCGACGGGCTCGGCCGCGCGCTGGCCGCCGACCTGGCGGAGCGCGGCGCTACCGTCCTGCTGCACGGCCGCGACGACGAGCGCGGGCGGGCCACGATGGCGGAGATCCGCGCCCGCGTGCCCGAAGCCCGGCTGCACTGGTACCGCGCCGACCTGGCCTCGCTCGCCGAGGTACGCGAGCTGGCCGCCGCGGTCGCCGCCGCGCACGGAGGGCTCGACACGCTGGTCAACAACGCCGGCATCGGCGCCACGGTGCCCGGCGGCCCGGCGCGGCAGGAGAGCGCCGACGGCCACGAGCTGCGGTTCGCGGTCAACTACCTGTCCGGATATCTGCTGACCCGGCTGCTGCTGCCGGTGCTGAAGGCGGCGGCGCCCGCGATGATCGTCAACGTCAGCAGCCTCGGGCAGTCGCCCATCGACTTCGACGACGTGATGCTGCTCAAGGGCTACAGCGGTGGCCGGGCCTACACGCAGAGCAAGCTGGCCCAGATCATGTTCACCGTCGATCTGGCCGAGGAGCTGGCGGGCACCGGGGTGACGGCCAACGCGCTGCACCCGGCGACGTACATGCCGACCAAGATGGTGACGGCGGCGCCGCTGAGCGAGCTGCGCGAGGGCGTGGAGGCCACCTCGCGGCTCGTCACGGACCCGGAGCTGGACGAGGTGTCCGGGCGCTTCTACGACGGGCTGCGGCCCGCTCGGGCGCTGGAGCAGGCGTACGATCCGGAGGCGCGGGCCCGGCTGCGCGCCCTGTCGCGGGAGCTGACCGGATGCTGAACCGTCGCGGGAGCTGACCGGATGCCGAGCGTCGCCCGCCTCACCTGCCCCTTTGATCACATCGGCATGCGGCTAAGGTGCGTCGTATGAAATATGACACGTTGTTCCGCCTGGACGGGCGGCGGGCCGTGGTGATCGGCGCCGGAAGCGGCATCGGCAGGGAGGCGGCGCTGGCGCTGTCCGCCCACGGCGCTCACGTGATCTGCGCCGACCGCGACCTCGCCACCGCCACCGAGACCGCCGAAGGGTGCGGCGGCAGCGCCCGGCTGCTCGACGTGCTCGACGGCGATGCGGTGCGGGCGCTCGCCGCCGAGGAGCCGGCGGACGTGCTGGTGTTCACCGCGGCCACGAACGTGCGCAAGCGGCTGCTCGACTACTCCGGCGAGGAGTTCGACCGCGTGGTGAACCTCAACCTGCGGGCCTCCTTCGACGTCGTACGCGCCTTCGGAGCCGGCATGGTCGAGCGGGGACGCGGATCGATCATCGGCTTCGCCTCCATCCGCGCCTCCGTCACCGAGCCGGGCCAGGGCGTCTACTCGGCGACCAAGGCCGGCCTGGTGCAGCTGCTGCGGACGGCGGCGGCCGAGTTCGGGCCGAGCGGCGTGCGGGTCAACGCCATCGCGCCCGGCGTCGTGGAGACCCCGCTGACCCGGCAGATCAAGGACAACCCCGCCTGGTACGACGCCTACGCCGCCAAGAGCGCGCTCGGCCGGTGGGCCGCGCCCGAGGAGATGGCGGGCGCGGTGGTGTACCTCGCGAGCGACGCGGCCAGCTTCGTGACGGGCTCCGTCCTGTACGTGGACGGCGGCTGGACCGCCGTGGACGGCCGCTTCGACCCGCCCAACTGACCGCTCCCCCGGCCTCCCCGCCGTCGGCCGCGCGGGAGGCCGGGTGCTCGCTGCTACGGCCGGATGATGGCCATGCGGGTGACGGTCAGCTCCTCGATGGCGAACCTGGGCCCCTCGCGCCCCGCACCGGAGTCCTTGACGCCCCCGTACGGCATGTTGTCCGCACGGAACCCCGGCACCTCGTTGACCACCACTCCCCCGGCCTCGATGCGGTCGATGGCGGCGAACGCCGTGGCCAGCGAGCGGGTGAAGACGGCGGCGTGCAGGCCGTACCGTGAGGCGTTGACGGCGTCGAACGCGGCGTCCAGCGAGGGCACGGGGCGCACGCACACGACGGGCCCGAAGATCTCCTCCTCCCAGGCGGCGGCGCCGTCCGGCACTCCGGACAGCACGGTTGGCGCGATGGCCCGCCCCTCGCGGTGCCCGCCGGTGACCACCTCGGCCCCGGAGGCGGCGATCCAGTCGAGGACGCGGTCGGTGGCGGCGGGGTCGATGAGCGGCGCGACGCGGGTCCCGGGCAGGCGCGGGTCGCCGACGGTGACGCCCTTGACCTTCGCGGCGAGCAGCGCCGTGAACGGCTCCGCCACGCTCTCCTCGACCAGCACCCGCTGCACGGAGATGCACGCCTGGCCGGAGGCGTAGTAGCCGCCTCTGACGACCGCGTCGGCCGCGGCCTCGATGTCGGCGTCGGCGGCCACGACGAGCGCCGCGTTCGAGCCGAGTTCGAGCAGCACCTTGGTGGGGGCGGCCGAGCGGGCGATGGCGTGGCCGGCGGCGGCCGAGCCGGTGAAGGAGACCGCGCCGATCCGCCGGTCCTCCACCAGCCGCCGGCCCACCTCCACGTCGCCGGTGACGAGCTGCACGCCGGCCGGGGCAGGCCCGCCTCCCTGAGCAGGTGCACCAGCCAGAGCGTGGCGAGCGGGGTGGCGGGGCCGGCTTGACGATCACGGGGCAGCCCGCCGCGACCGCCGGGGCGATCTTGTGGGCGGCAAGAAGCAGCGGATAGTTGAAGCCGGTGATGCCGACGACGACGCCGATGGGGCGGCGCGTCCAGAACCCGACCAGGCCCTCGCCGGACGGCAGCAGGTCGAGCGGCACGGTCTCGCCGTGCAGCCGGGCGACCTCCTCGGCGGCGGTCTCCAGCGTCACGAGCGTCCTGTCCACCTCCACCCGGCAGTCCACCAGCGGCTTGCCGGTCTCCAGCACCAGCAGCCGCTCGACGTCATCGCGCCGCTCGCGCAGGGCGTCGCGGGCGCCGGTCAGCGCGGCGCGGCGGGCGTGCGAGGGCAGCGCCGCCATCTCCGGGGCGACGTCCAGCGCGGCGTTCAGGGCGCGCGCCGCCAGCTCGGGCGTGCCGAGCGGCGCGGCCGCCACCGTGGAGCCGTCGTAGGGGAAGATGACGCCGGTGGTGTCCGCGGTCTCCACCCAGCCGCCGCCGATGGGCAGCCCGCCGGGCCACTCCTGCTTCATGACCGCCTCCTCAGGGTTGGAACAACGTTGAGACTCGGACGGCGGCCCCGCGAGCGCATGGGGGCGCTCAGGGGCGCGCCGGGCGCGGGCGCACGCGCGGCGGCGCTCGGGAACGTGCCGAGCGCGGATGCACGCGCCGCACCGCTGGGAGACGCTTCGAGCGGGGGGCGCGCACCGCTCACGACGGCCTCCTGGCGCTCGGGAACACGTCGAGGTACGCGGGCGCTCCGTCGCGGCCGGTGGCGGCCAGGACGGCGTGCGCGACGGCGCGGCTGAACGCGTCGGCCGCCGCCGCGAGCATGTCCTGGAAGGCGTCGTGGTCGGGGGCGGGGGCCGCGCAGGTGGCCAGGCCGAAGACGGTGTCGCCGTCGGTCATGGTGTGGGCGGGCCTGATCGCCCTGGCCAGGCCGTCGTGGGCGACCGCGGCCAGCTTGCCGCACTGGGCCTTGGTGAGCGTGCGGTCGGTGGCGACGACGCCGATCGTCGTGTTGAACGACGGCGCCCGCACGGGCGACCAGGCGGCCACCTCGGCGGGGTCGGGGACCTGGAGGTGGCCGAACTCGCCGGGCAGGCCGTAGCGGACCCCCGCGAGCGTGCCGTCGAGAGGGTCGAGTACGGAGCCCGCCGCGTTGACCACGCTCAGCGCGGCCACGGTCGTGCCGTCGTCGAGCACGGCGCTCGCCGTCCCGGCTCCGCCGGCCAGCCCGCCCGCCACGGCCCCGGTGCCCGCGCCCACGCTGCCCTGGCCCGGGACGCCCCCGGCCAGGGCCGCGTCGTAGGCGGCGGCGCCGAAGGAGGGATCGGGGGTGGCGCGGAAGTCGCCGCCGCGGCCGAGGTCGAAGATGACGGCGGCGGGCACGATCGGCACCACGCCGCCCGCCACCGGATAGCCGATGCCGGCGTCGGCCAGCCGGTCCACCACGCCGCACGCGGCCGCGAGCCCGTACGCGCTGCCGCCGGTCAGCACCACGGCGTGCACCCGCTCGACCAGGTTGCGCGGGTCGAGCAGCTCGGTCTCCCTGGTGCCCGGCGCGGCACCGCGCACGTCCACCCCGGCCACCGCCCCGTCCCCCGAGCAGAGCACGACGGTGGTGCCGGTGCGGTGGCCGCCGTCGGTGCGCTGGTGGTGTCCGACGCTCAGCCCGGCCACGTCGGACAGGCAGTTGGCCGGTCCCGGCCGCATCAGTGGTCCCCGGTGAGGAAGCGCCTGGCGGCCTCGGCGAAGACGCGGGTGCAGCGCACGATGTCGTCGATCTCGACGTACTCGTCGGCCTGGTGGGCGATCCACTTGCCGCCGGGGCCGTACACGACGGACGGGATGCCGCCCCAGTGGGTCAGCACGGTGCCGTCGGTGCTGCCCGGCACGCCGCCGTAGACGGGCTCCTCGCCGGTCACCGTACGGTGGGCGGCGGCGAGCGCGGCGACCACGGGATCGGTCACGGGCACGTCCACCGGCGGCCGGTCCACCAGCACGCTCACCTCGGCGGTGATCCCGTCGCAGGCGGCCAGCGCGGCGACCCGGTCGGCGATGTCCTTGTGCTCGACGCCGGGGATGGTGCGCACGTCCACGAAGACCGAGGCGACGGCGGGGATGACGTTGACCTGCTCCTGCGAGCCCGCCTGAAGCACGGTCGGGGTGACGTACACCTCGCCGAGGTGCTCGTGGGCGGGGTGGCGGGCCTGCAGCTCGTCCTGCAGCGCGCGCAGCCCGACGAGCAGCGGCCCCGCGGCCTGGATGGGGTTGCGGCCGTGCTGCGGCATCGCGCCGTGCGCCATCTTGCCGGTGAGGTCCACGCGCAGCCGCAGCGCGCCCTTGGCGACGGCGCAGATCTCGCCCGCCTCCGGCTCGGCGACGATGGCGCCGTCCACGTCGGCGGCCAGGCCCTCGGAGACGAAGTGGTGCGCGCCGATCATCAGGCCCTCTTCGTCGGCCAGGGCGCACACCTTGATCCGGCCGGGGAACGGTCCAGCGAGCTGCAGCGCGCGGGTGGCGTAGAGGGTGGCGGCCAGGCCGGACTTCATGTCGGCGCTGCCCCTGCCCCACAGCTTCCCGTCGCGGATCTCGCCGCCGAACGGGTCGACGGTCCAGGAGGACAGGTCGCCTTCGGTGACGACGTCGGTGTGCCCCTCGAACATCAGCGTCGGGCCCGGCCCTCCGCCGCCCTCGACCACGGCGACCACGTTGGGGCGGCCGGGCGCGGCCTCGTACACGACGGGGTCCCAGCCCCACTCGCGCATCTTGGCCGCGACCAGGTCGGCGGCGGGCTGCTCCGAGCGGCCCTTCGCCGGGTCGTTGGTGCTGGGGATGCGTACCAGCGCCTGCGTGAACTCCACCACTCCGTCGGCGTCGACCTCGATCATGTCCATCCCTCCAGCGTCGGTACGGCCTCCAGCAGCGCCCGCGTGTACGGGTGGGCGGGCGCGGCCCAGACGTCGTCCACGGGCCCGGTCTCGACGATCTCTCCCTGCCGCATGACCGCCACGGTCTCGCACACGTGCCGCACCACCGACAGGTCGTGCGAGACGAACACGAGCGTGAGCCCCAGCTCGTCGGCGAGGTCGGTGAGCAGGTTGAGTATCTGCCCGCGCACGGAGACGTCCAGCGCGCTGACCGGCTCGTCGGCGACCAGCACCGCGGGCCTGGGCGCGAGCGCGCGGGCGATGGCGATGCGCTGGCGCTGCCCGCCGGAGAACTGGTGCGGGTAGCGCTCGGCCGCGTCGGCGGGCAGCCCGACGGCCTCCAGCAGCTCGGTGACCCGGTCGTCCACGGGCAGGCCGAGCGCGACGAGCGGCTCGGCGATGAGGTCGCGGACGCGCATGCGCGGGTCGAGCGAGCTGAGCGGGTCCTGGAAGACGATCTGGAGGTTCTCGCGCAGGAAGCGCAGCCTGCGCTCGGGCAGTCCGGTGATCTCCCGCCCGTCGAAGCGGATGCTGCCCGAGGTGGGCCGGTCGAGGCCGCACAGCAGGCGCAGCAGGGTGGACTTGCCGGAGCCGGACTCGCCGACGATGCCGAAGCGCTCGCCGCGGTGCACGGTCAGGGAGACGTCGCGCAGCGCGCGCACTTCCGCGCCGGGCCTGGTCAGCGAGGTGCGGGGGCGGCGGTAGACGCGGGTGAGGCCGGTGACCTCGATCAGCGGGGTGCCTGGCATGTCGCTCTCCCGTCAGTGGTCCGCGCGGTCTTGTGCGGGGTCTGCCGCGGGGTCGTCCGCGTGCTCTTCTGCGGGGTGCCAGCACGCGTACGCGTGGCCGTCGCCCGTGAGGTCCGGCGCCGTCTCGCACTGGGGGGTGGCGTGCGGGCAGCGGTTTCTGAACACGCAGCCGGCGGGGAAGCGCCCGGCTGGCGGCACGCTGCCCGCGATGGTGGGCAGGCGGGTGCCGCGCGGGGTGAGCTTGGAGGCGGCCAGCAGGCCCTGCGTGTAGCGGTGGCGGGGCCGGGCGAAGACCTCGCGCAGCGGGCCCGACTCGACGACGCGGCCGCCGTACATGACGATGACGCGCTCGCAGACGGAGGCGACGACGGCGAGGTCGTGGGTGATGAACAGCAGGGCGGGCGCGACCTCGGCGATCAGCTCCAGCATTTGCTTCTGCACGGTGACGTCGAGCGCGGTGGTGGGCTCGTCGCAGATGAGCAGCGAGGGGTCGTTGGCCAGGGCGATGGCGAGCATGACGCGCTGGCGCTGGCCGCCGGAGAGCTGGTGCGGGTACGAGCGGGCGATCTGGGCGGGCTCGGGCAGGCGCACCTTGTCCAGCAGCTCGACCGCCCGCGCGCGGGCCTCGTCGCGCGGCCTGCCGTGCAGCGTCATGACCTCGGCGACCTGGGCGCCGATCCGCATGAGCGGGTTGAGCGCGGTCATGGGCTCCTGGAAGACCATGGACAGCTCGCGCCCGCGCAGCCGCTTGAGCCGGCTCTCGGGCACGCCCACCAGGTCGTGCTCGCCGAGCCTCGCCCTGCCCGAGGCGGTGACGCCCTCGGGCAGCAGGCCCATGAGCGACAGCGCGGTCAGCGACTTGCCGGACCCGGACTCGCCGATCAGCCCGACCCGTTCGCCGGGCGCGATGCCGAACGACACGTCGTGGACGAGCTCGACGTCGCCGGTGCGGACGGTGAGCCCATCAACGCTCAGCACGGATCCTCCTGAGCTTGGGGTCGAGGAAGTCGCGCAGGCCGTCGCCGAGCAGGTTGAAGCCGAGCACGGCGAGTGCGATGGCGAGGCCGGGCCACAGGGCCAGGCGCGGGGTGGAGAACAGCAGCTCCTGCGACTCCTGCAGCATGCGCCCCCACGACGGGGTGGGCGGCCGGGTGCCGAAGCCGAGGAACGACAGCGCCGCCTCGGCGAGGATCGCGATGGCGAACGACACCGACGCCTGCACGATGAGCACGGAGCCGATGTTGGGCAGCACGTGGCGCAGCGCGATGGCGGGCCTGCGGCGGCCCGCCGCCCTGGCGGCCAGCACGTAGTCGGTCACCATGACCTGGAGCGTGGCGGCGCGGGCCACCCGGGCGAACGCCGGGACCGTGGCCACGCCGATCGCGATCATCGCGGTGAGCGTGCCGGGGCCGTAGACGGCGCCCAGCATGACGGCGAGCAGCAGCGCGGGGAAGGCGAAGACGAGGTCGTTGACCCGCATGATGAGCTCCGACAGCCAGCCGCGGGGCGTCATCCCGGCGATCATGCCGAGCGGGATGCCGAGCGCGGCGGCGATGCCGACCGCGACGATGCCGACGTACAGGGTGGTGCGGGCGCCCACCATGAGCTGGCTGAAGGTGTCGCGGCCGAACTTGTCGGCGCCCAGCAGGTAGCCGCCGCCGGGCTCGCGCAGCTTCTGCGCGGCGTCGACGAGGGTCGGGTCGTGCGGGGTCCAGAAGAACGACACGAGCGCGGCGAGCGTGACGAGCCCGACGAGCGTGCCGCCGACCAGGAGCCCGGCGTTCAGCCTGCCTCTCATCGCAGCCTCGGATCGAGCAGGTGGTAGGCGACGTCCACCACGAAGTTGATCAGCAGGACGGCGGCCACCAGCACCATCACCACGCCTTGGACGAGCAGCAGGTCGCGCCCGGCGACCCCGTTGAGCAGCAGGTCGCCGAGCCCGGGGATGACGAAGACGCGTTCGACGACGACCGCGCCGATGAGCAGCGTGGCGAGCTGCAGGCCGAGCACGGTGACGACGGGGATGGAGGCGTTGCGCAGGCCGTGCCGCCACAGCGCTCCGGTGGCGCCGCGGCCCTTGGCCCTGGCGGTGCGCAGGTAGTCCTCGCGCATGACGTCGAGCACGGCGCTGCGCACGTACCGGGTGAGCACGGCACCCTGGACGAGGCCGAGCGACAGCCACGGCAGCAGCAGGCTCCGCAGCCACTCTCCCGGGCTCTCCGAGATCGGCACGTAGCCGCCGGACGGCAGCGCCTGCGCCTGCACCGCGAAGACGAACACCAGCAGGATGCCGGCGAGGAACGCGGGGACGGCGATGCCGACCTGGCTGAACGCGCTGATGGCGGCGCCGAGCGGGTTGCGGTGGTGCACGGCGGCGAACGTGCCGGCGGGCACCGCCAGCACCAGCGCCACGACCATGCCGCCGAGCACGAGCACGGCGGTGACGCCGAGCCGGTCGGAGATCTGCGGGCCGATGGGCGAGCTGGTCACGTACGAGATGCCGAAGTCCCCTTGGAGCAGGCCGCCCGCCCAGTCGAGGAACTGGGTGAGCGGCGGCCGGTCGGTGCCGAACTGGCGGCGCAGCTCGGCGACCGCCTCGGGGGTGGCGTTGACACCGAGCGCGATCTCGGCGGGGTCGCCGGGCAGCAGCGCCATGAACGCGAAGACCACCACGGCGGCCGCGGCGGTGCTCGCGATGAGCACCGCCAGGCGTTTGAGCAGGTAGAGCGTCACTGTTGCCGGGAGAGTGCGGTGAAGTCGAAGGACTCGGAGATGGCGTTCTTCGGCAGCCCGGTGACGCCCTTCTTCGCCACGATCAGGTTGGGGAAGAGGAAGAGGAAGTCCGCGGCGGCGTCGTCGGACAGCAGCTTGGCGGCCTTCTTGAGGTCGTCGATCTGCTGCTGCTCGGTGCCCTCGTCGGCGGAGGCGAGCAGCTTGCCGAACTCCGGATTGTCGTACCGGAAGTAGTACGACTTGTCGGCAAATATGCCCATGTCGCGGGGTTCGACGTGGTTGATGATCGACAGGTCGTAGTCGCCCTTGGTGAACACCTGGTCGAGCCAGCGCGCGGGGAACTCCAGCGGCTCGATCTCGGCGTTGATGCCGACCTGGGCGAGCTGCGACTTGACGACCTGCGCGCTGCTGACCGCGTACGGCAGGTTGGGGATGCGCATCTTGACGTTGTACGTCTTGCCGCCCAGGAGCTGCTTGGCCTTGGCCGGGTCGTACGGGTAGTCGCCGGTGCGGTCCTCGTACCAGGGGTCGGTGGGCGGCACCATCGAGCCGATGAGCTGGCCGCGCCCGGCCCAGGCGGTGTCGAGCAGCGCCTTGTGGTCGATGGCGTGCCGGACGGCCTGCCTGACCTTCTTGTCGTCGAACGGCGGCCGGCCGTTGTTCATCGACAGCACGACCTCGCCGTTGGTGGTGCCCTCGACGGTCTCGAACCGGTTGGGGTCGGCGAACTGCTGCAGCGACTCGGGCGCCTGCACGCTGGAGATGACGTCGATGCCGCCGGTCAGCAGCGCGTTGTTCATCGCCGTGGCGTCCTTGAAGTACTTCAAGGTGATGGACGACAGGGCCGGCTTGGTGCCCCAGTAGGAGGGGTTGGCGTCGAGCCTGATGGAGTCGCCGCGCCGCCAGGCGCCCAGCACGTACGGGCCGGTGCCGACGGGCTTGTTGGCCAGGTCGTCCACGCCGGTGCGGCTGAACATCGCGCCGAGCCTGGTGGCCATGGCGTAGAGGAAGCCGTTGCTCGGCCGCTTGAGCGTGACGACGGCGGTGCTGTCGTCCTTCTTCTCCACGTCGTCGATCACGTCGAGCTGCGACTTGATCTTGAGTTTCCAGTCGGTCTTGACGCGGTCGAGCGAGAAGACGACGTCGTCGGCGGTGAACGGCGCGCCGCTGGAGAACTTCACGCCCTTGCGGAGGGTGAAGGTGTAAGTCTTGCGGTCGTCGGAGACGTCCCACTTCTCGGCGAGCAGCGGCACGATCTTGCCGTCCTGGTCGAGCTTGACCAGTCCCTCGTAGACGTTGACGAGCAGCGCCTGCGGGATGGCGGCGCCCTCGGTGGAGGTGAAGTCGAGGTTGGCCGGCTCGGCCACGAACCCGACCGACAGCGACTGGGCCGCAGAGCCCCCTGTGTCACCGCCGCCGCCACCGCCACCGCCTCCGCCACACGCGGCGGTGGCCAGCAGGAGGCCGCCCGCGGCGAGCCAGATCCCGATTCGCCTCATGTCTTACAGCCTCCTGGCTAGTGCACTGGTCTGACCAGTAGGCTACGCACATTGCCAGTTCAAGACGGCTCGGGTCAAGGGGGCTTACATTGGGTGGTCCGCGCTTTGAGCCCGTACGCGCGGTGCGCGCCTACGAGCGGGTCGTCGAGCAGATCGAAGAGGCGATCGAGAGCGGCGCCCTGTCCCCGGGCGAGCGGCTGCCCAGCGAGCGCGAGCTGATGGTGCAGCTCGCGGTCGGCCGCTCCACCGTACGCGAGGCGCTGCGCGTGCTGCAGGCCCGCGGGCTGGTGCGTTCGCGGCCCGGCGACCCCCATGGCGCGGAGGTGCTGCCGTTCTCACCCGCCGCGCTGCACAAGTCGATGACCACGCTGGCCCGCGTGGAGCAACTGTCGCTGGGCGAGCTGGTGCAGTTCAGGATGGTGCTCGACTCCGCGGCGATCCTGCTGGCGGCGCGGCTGCGCACCGAGGAGCAGCTCGCCGAGATGAACAAGGCGGTGGAGGCGATGCGCGCGGCGGCGGGCACGGAGCCGGGCGCGGCCGACACCGAGGCGTTCGGCCGGGCCGATGTGGCCTTCCACGACGCGGTGGTCGCCGCGAGCGGCAACAAGCTCATTCAGATCTGCACCGACGTGGTACGCCAGATCGTGCTGCGGCAGATCTCCGCCCGCATCGACGCCGCCGACGACCGGCAGGCGCTGATGCGGCGCAGCATCCAGCACCATGAGGAGGTCATCGAGGCCATCAGGGCGGGCGACGGCCCGCTGGCGGCCCGCCTGTCACGCAGGGCGATGTACGACTACTACGCACCTTATGTAAAGGAAAGCGAGACAAGCGCCCTGCGAGCACTCCTGGAGTGATCTGGCCCACAAGGGTGTTATCTTGCCCAGGTGGCGCGCGTGGACCGGGACCGGCTGACTGAGGCTTTTCTGCGCGAGCCGCGCCGATACACCAGTCACCAGGTCGCCGAGATGGCGGGCGTGCCGGTCTATCGCGCGCGGCGCTTTTGGCGTGCCCTCGGGTTCCCCAACGTGCCCGACGACGCGATCGAGTTCACCGATTCCGACGTCGAGGCGCTCAAGACGCTGCTGGGCATGGTCACCTCCGGCGTCTACGACGAGGAGCATGTGCTGCTGACGGCCCGCGCGCTCGGCCAGGCCACGGCTCGGCTCGCCGAGTCCCAGGCCGAGCTGGGCGCGGAGGCGCTGGACCGGGCGGGCGTGCCGCTGGCCGAGCGGCCCAGGGCGTGGCGGCGGCGGGCCGAGCGGGTGGTGCCCGACCTCGCGCGCCTGCTCGTCTACGCCTGGCAGCGCCAGCTCGCCGCCGCCGCGGGGCGCATCGCCGAGCAGGACATGAGCGCCGTACGCCTGTCGGTCGGCTTCGCCGACCTGGTGGCCTTCACCCGGCTGAGCCGGCAGATCACCGCCGCCGAGCTGGCGAAACTCATCGACAGGTTCGAGGGGCGCTCGGCCGACATCGTGACCTCCACCGGCGGCCGGGTGGTCAAGACGCTGGGCGACTCGGTGCTGTTCGTCTCCGAGAAGGCGCACGTCGCGGCCGAGATCGCGCTGAAGCTGGTGGAGACGCACGCGCGCGGCCGCGACATGCCCGAGCTGCGGGTGGGCCTGGCGTCGGGGCCGGTCATCTGGCGCATGGGCGACGTGTTCGGCACCACCGTCAACCTCGCCAGCAGGCTGACCGCGCTGGCGCTGCCCGGCAGCATCCTCGCCGACCCGCAGCTCGCCGAGGAGCTGGAGGGCGATCGCGCGTTCCGGCTGCGCGAGGTGAACCGGCTGTCGGTGCGCGGGCTCGGCGAGCTGGCCCCGTACACCGTGCTGCGCGCCGAATCCACCTGAGCCGTCCGCGCCTCAGGCCGCGCCGACTCCACGTGAGCCCTCCACGCCTCCGGGCGGCCCGCGCAGAACTCACCTGAGCCGTCCGCGTTTCCCGGGCAACCCGGGTCGGCGGACGATGCGTCTGTACCGGCGACCGGCAAGGGCGGCGGAAGGCATATCAAGGTGGCAGACAGGGCGATATTCGATGATTTCGTGGCATCGCGCACGGATCGGCTGTTACGTACCGCGTACCTGCTGACCCGGGACTGGGGCGTCGCCGAGGACCTGCTGCAGGAGTCGCTGGCCAAGGCGTGGTTCGCCTGGCCGGGCATCGATGAGCCCGAGGCGTACGTGCGCAAGGTGCTGGTGACCACGTACACCTCCTGGTGGCGGCGGCGCTGGCGCAGGGAGCTGCCCAGCGACGCCCTGCCCGAACAGCCCGTCGAGGATCGAGGCGACTCAGGGCGCGAGGAGGTGTGGCGGGCGGTGGGCCGCCTGCCCGCCAGGCAGCGCGCGGTGATCGTGCTGCGCTTCTACGAGGACCTGCCGGTGAGCGAGGTGGCCAGGCTGCTGGGCTGCGGTGAGGGCACGGTCAAGAGCCAGACCGCCAAGGCCCTGGCCAAGCTGCGCGTGGACGAGTCGATCATGAAGGAGTCATACCGATGAGCGTGGAGGATCTCCGTGACGTCCTGCGCGAGCGGGCGGAGGGTCCGGCGCCGGCGAACCCGTACCGGTCCGAGCAGGTCCGCGAGCGGGTGCGGCGGGTCAGGCGGCGGCGCACGGTCGCCACGGTGACGTTGGCGGGGGCCGCGACCGCGGTGACCGTGCTCGCCTCGGTGGCGGTCACGGGCGCGCTCCAGCCGGGCGGGCGGGACGCGGCGTCCGTGCCGCGGGTCGACGACGGCGGGGCTGAGCTGCCCGCGTACTACGTCTCGCCCGACGGCACGGCGTACCGGCGGCTGGAGGAGGCCACGGTGGACGCCCGGGGCGAGAAGACGACGATCACGGTCACGAGCACCGGGCGTCCTTTGGAGGCGGCCGTCATGTGCGGCAGGGATCCGTTCGCGATCGCCCCTGAGGTGCTCGTGAACGGGCGGCCGGTGGAGTCGCCCGGAATCGCCTGCGCGGGCCCCGGCATGCAGCTGCGCCCCCTGGAGGTGCCCGCGGGCGCCGGAGAGGTGACGGTCACCTTCGACACGACCGGTCCCGCCTGCGTGCGCAGGACGGAGCACGGGCCGTGCACGCCCGAGCGGCCGCGCGGGGGCCGCTGGAAGGTGGCGGTCTACGACTGGACGCCGCCGGAGCGCCCCGTCAAGCCGCGCCCCGTCACGCTGCCCGACCGCCTCGACGGCGCGAAGCGGATCAAGGGGTTCACCGGCACGTGGCCGGGCGACGGGTCCTACGAGACCACGGTCACCGCTCCCGGCCGCTACACCATCGAGCGGGACTGCTCGGGCGACCTGGGCGATCGGCTGTGGTTCAAGTACTGGATCGACGGCGTCGAGTCGCGCTCCCTCACCGGGTGCGGTGCGCGCTCGCTGGGCGCGGACGCGTTCACCGTGCGCAAGGGGCAGAAGGTGAAGGTCCGGGTGCGGGTGGGGCTGTGGGGAGCCGCCACCAACCGGCCGGTGGCATGGGCGGTCGCGCTCTACCGGAAGTGAGGCCGTACGGTGGTGCACCGTACGGTGATCGCGAAACGGAAAGGGGGCGGCCGATGGTCCGGCGCGCCGCGATGGAGGGCGAGCCGCTCGGCGACGAGGCGCTGCTCGGCCTGGAGGCCCGCTACGGCCACTTCACCGCCATGCAGGTCGCCGGCCGCCGGGTGCGCGGCCTGGAGCTGCACTTCGACCGTCTCGAGCAGGCCGGGAAGGAGCTGTTCGGCGCCGGTCCCGGCCGCGAGGTGGTGCTGGCCACGATCCGGGCGGCGCTGGGCGACGCGCAGGACGCGAGCGTACGGGTCTACGAGGTCGAGGTGGCGGGCAGGCCGCGGGTCATCGCCACGACGGCCCCGCCGCATCCGCCGCTGCCCGGCCCGCTGCGCGTCACCCCGGTCGTCTACCAGCGCTACCTGGCGCACATCAAGCAGGCGTCGGGCTTCCAGCAGCCGCACATCCTGCGTACGGTGAACCGTGCCGGCTTCGACGAGGCGCTGCTGACCACCGAGGACGGCCTGATCAGCGAGGGCGCGATCACGAACCTGGGCGGCTTCGCCAGCAGCAGGCTGATCTGGCCGGACGCGCCGAAGCTGCACGGCATCACCATGCGGCTGCTTGAGCGGATGGAGGTGCCGCAGGAGCGCCGCCCGCTGCGGGTGCCCGACCTGGCGGACTTCGACCTGGTGTTCCTGTGCAACTCGTGGGGCGTGATGCCGGTCGGCGAGGTGGACGGCACGAAGCTGCGCCTGGACGCCGGGCTCGCCGAGCGGGTGCTGGCCTACTACGAGGGCGTCCCGGGCGACCCGGTGGATTGATCCGGGAGCCGGGGGCGTTGCACTGGGACGTGACCGGCTCGTTGTACTCGATCCTTGACCGCTCGCTCGTCCGCCGGGGCTCCACGCCCGCCGAGGCGCTGCGCGAGACCGTGCGCTTCGCCCGGCAGGCCGAGGACCTGGGCTATCACCGGTTCTGGGTGTCGGAGCACCACAGCGTGCCCGGCGTGGCGGGCTCGGCGCCGACCGTACTGGCGGCGGCCGTGGCCGCGGCGACCTCCCGCATCCGGGTGGGCACCGGCGGCGTGATGCTGCCCAACCACCGGCCGCTGGTGGTGGCCGAGCAGTTCGGCGTGCTGGAGTCGCTGTATCCCGGCCGGGTGGACATGGGGCTGGGGCGCTCCGTGGGGTTCACCGGCGGCATCCGCAGGGCGCTCGGGCATGGCAAGGACGACGCCGACCGCTTCGGCGAGCAGCTCGACGAACTGCTCGGCTTCTTCACCGGCGGCCAGACCGCCTATCCCGGCGTGCACGCGCTGCCCGCCGAGGGGCTGCGGCCGCAGGTGTTCGTGCTGGCCATGGGGGCGGGCGCGGAGATCGCGGCCGCGCACGGGCTGCCCATGGTGATCGGGGCGGGCTCGCGGATGCTGGACGCGGTGGCCCGCTACCGTGCCGGGTTCCGGCCGTCGGCGTGGGCGGCGCGGCCGTACGTGATGATCGCGGTGAACGTGGCGGTCGGCGCGACCACGGAGGAGGCGGCGCTGCTGCAGCTCCCCGAGGCGTGGGCGACCGCGCGATCGCGCACCAGCGGCTCGTTCCCGCCGCTCATCCCGGCCGAGGAGATCGCCGCGATGGAGATGACCGAGCGGGAGCGCTCCTACCTGGAGCAGTCGCTGAAGGGGCAGATCCACGGCACCGAGCGTGAGGTCGCGGTCGCGCTGGGCTCACTGGTGCAGGCGAGCGGCGCGGACGAGGTGCTGATCACCATGAACACCTACGATCTGGACCGGAGACTCGACTCCTACCGGCGGCTCGCGGCGCTGTTCACGGGTTAGGATCGCCCGAACATCGCTCTGCGACTGAAGGGTGCCCCCCATATGACCCGTCAGCACACCATCGGTGACCTCCTGCGGCGCTCGGCCGCCCGCCATCCCGCCAAGACCGCGATCGTCTTCGGCGATCTGCGCCAGAGTTACGCCGACCTGGACCTCATGGTGAACAGGACGGCCAACGCGCTGGCCGCGCGCGGGGTGCGCAAGGGCGACAGGTTCGCCGTCTTCAGCCACAACAACCACGCCTTCGTCGTCGCCTACTTCGCCCTGGCGCGGCTGGGCGCGATCTCCGTGCCGGTCAACTTCATGCTGGGGGCCGAGGAGGTGGCGTACATCCTCGAACACTCCGGCGCGACCGGGATCCTGGCCGAGGAGGCGCTGCTGCCGGTCGCGCGGGAGGCCGTGAACGAGCGGGTGACCGTACGCGGGGTCATCGGGGCCGAGCAGGACGGGTGGGAACCGTTCAGCGCCTGGTCGTCCCACGACGACGACTCCGAGCCCGCCGTGGAGATCGCCGACGACGACCCGATCCAGATCATGTACACCAGCGGCACCGAGTCCCGCCCCAAGGGCGCCGTGCTGTCCAGCAGGAGCCTCATCTCCCAGTACGTCACCTGCATGGTGGACGGCGAGATGAGCCACGACGACGTCGAGGTGCACGCCCTGCCCCTCTACCACTGCGCGCAGCTCCACTGCTTCCTGACGCCCGGCATCTACCTGGGCGCCACCAACATCGTGCTGCCCGGCGCGAGCCCCGCGGTCATCCTGGCCACGATCGAGGGCGAGCGCGCGACCAAGCTGTTCTGCCCGCCCACGGTGTGGATCTCGCTGCTGCGCCACCCCGACTTCGACCGCCGCGACCTGTCCTCGCTGCGCAAGGGCTACTACGGCGCCTCGATCATGCCGGTCGAGGTGCTGAAGGAGATCGCCGCGCGGCTGCCGGACGTGCGGCTGTTCAACTTCTACGGGCAGACGGAGATGGCTCCGGTGGCGACCATCCTGCGCCCCGAGAAGCAGCTGACCCGCCTCGGCTCGGCCGGGCGGCCGGCGCTGAACGTCGAGACCAGGATCGTCGACGACGCCGACCGGCCGGTGCCGCCCGGCACGGTGGGCGAGATCGTGCACCGCAGCCCGCACGCCATGCTCGGCTACTGGAACGACCCGGACAAGACCGCCGAGGCGTTCCGCGGCGGCTGGTTCCACAGCGGCGACCTCGGGGTCATGGACGCCGACGGCTACCTGTCGGTGGTCGACAGGAAGAAGGACATGATCAAGACGGGCGGCGAGAACGTCGCCAGCCGCGAGGTCGAGGAGGCCATCTACCAGCATCCGGCGGTGGCCGAGGCGGCCGTGTTCGGGGTGCCCGACGAGAAGTGGATCGAGGCGGTGACGGCCGCGGTGGTGCTGCGGCAGGGCTCTGAGCTGACCGCCGGCGAGCTGATCGGGTTCCTGCGGGGGCGGCTCGCGCCGTTCAAGACGCCCAAGCGGGTGGTGTTCGTGGACGCGCTGCCGAAGAACGCCTCCGGCAAGGTGCTCAAGCGGGAGCTGCGCGACGCCATGGCATAGACGCCCGCGATTGCGGAAATATCGCGACCCATGTGGCTTTGACCAGGCGTTGCCCGCTCGGTTCCCGGGAATCTCCATCCGGCGACGACTTCACCTCAAGTCCCGGACCGACCGGCCGTGGAGGTCCCGACCGAGAGAGGCCGCATGCCGAGTCTGCCTGACCGCCTGCACCGCACGTTCTTCCGCGCCCTGTCCCTGCTCTCCCCCAAGGGACAGGGCCTCGTCCTGCGCGGCTACTTCGAGTGGCGGCACCGGACGCCCGACCCGTGGAGGCTGGCGACCGACGGCTACGAGCAGCAGAAGTACCGGGTGACGCTCACGCACCTGCCGCCCAGGCCGTACCGGCGCATCATCGAGGTGGGCTGCGCCGAGGGCGTGTTCACCGGGACGCTCGCCGCAGCGTACCCCGACGCGGAGATCACCGGGGTGGACGTCTCCGAACGGGCGCTGGCCCGCGCCCGGGCGCGCGTGCCGGAGGGCGGGCGGGTCCGCTTCATCCAGGCCGACATCCTCACCCACCGCCCCGAGCCCCGCTACGACCTGGTGTTCTGCTCCGAGACCCTGTACTACCTGGGCCGCCACGAACGGCTGCGCCGCGCGTCCGAGCAGCTCAGCGCGCTGCTCGCGCCGGACGGGGTGCTGGTGGCGGTGCATCCGTGGCCGGAGGCGAACCGGCTGCACGGGTATCTGGACGTCTGCGGCACGCTGACCCGGCTCAGCGAGGAGGTCTACGCGGCACCGCCCCGGCCGTTCGCCGTCACCGTCTGGTCGCGCGGACCCGGCTGATCGTCTCCGGGGAGCCGCTCCACCTCCTGATCGCCCGGACCCGGCTGATCGCCTTCAGGCCGCCTGACGGCTGTCCGGTCACGCGCGCCTGGCCGATCCCCCGCAGGCCGCCTGTCGAGCGCCTGCACCCACTTCACCGCGACCGCCGCGACCTGGATCAGCTCCCTGCGCAGCCGCTGCGGATCCTCCTCGGCGAACGCCTCCATCACCTCCTCGGCCAGGATGTGCCGCCACGTCAGCCCGCCGGCCCGCGCCGCCGTCTCCGTCTCATCGCGTGCCGCATCGGCCGCCGCCACCGTGCCATGACCGCCGGTCCCGTCGGGCAGCACCTGCATGCCCCACCGCTCGTCCTGCGCCACTCGCTCGTCCCGCACCTCCGCGAGCACCCGCGCCAGCGACCCCGGCACTCCCGCGTCCCCGTCCTGCTGTCCCATGCGCCCCAGTCTCCCGCAGCTCTGCCCCACACACGCGCGGCCTCCGGCCGTCCTCAGCCGCACAGGCCCCGCCTCCCCCAGCACTCACTCACCCGCACCCGGTGTGGGCGTCCTGGGCGGGCGGAAGCCAGGGGTATGCAGCGGAAGGGCGGACAGGGCGTGGTCGCGGAAGGCGCGGGCGGCCGGGGTGAGGCCGTCGCCGGCGCGCCAGCTCATGCCGATGGTCCGGAACAGCGGCGGCGACAGGGGGATCTCGATGACGCCCCCGGCGGGCGGCTGGTCGGCGTGCGGCAGTACGGCGACGCCGAGCCCGGCGGCCACCAGCCCGCGTACGGTCTCCGACTCCTGCCCCTCGAACGCGATGCGCGGCTCGAACCCGGCCGCGGCGCACAGGTCGTCGGTGATCTGCCGCAGCCCGTATCCGGGTTCGAGCGTCACCAGCTCCTCCCCCGCCAGCTCGGCCGCCCGCACCCGCTTCCTGGCGGCCAGGCGGTGCGTGGGCGGCACCGACAGCACCAGCTCCTGGTCGGCGATCGGATGGCTGACGAGGTCGGGGTCGTCGAGCGGCATGGGGGCGACGAACACCAGGTCGATCTCGCCGTCGCGGAGCGCCCGCAGCATGTCCTGGCGCGAGCCCTGCGCCAGGCTGAAGCGTACGCCGGGGTTGCGCTCGCGGAACGCGCCGATGAGCGAGGGCACCAGCGTACGGCCGAGCAGGTGCAGGAACCCGAGGACGATACGGCCGGTGGCGGGGTCGATTTCCTCGCGGACCTCACGGACGGCGGCGGTCACGGCGGTCAGGGCGCGGCTTGATGCGGCGGCCAGCGTACGCCCCGCCCGGGTGAGGCGGATGCCACGGCCCGACGGGAGCGTGAGCGGGGCGCCGACCAGTTCGCCGAGCACGGCCAGGCGGCGGCTCGCGGTGGGCTGGGGGATGCCGAGGAGCTCGGCGGCGCGGGTCACGTGGCCGGTCTCGCCGACGGCGGCCAGCAGGGCGAGCGACGGGGCGAGCCGGGCGGCCAACCTGTCGTCGGATTCATACGTCACAGCATGAATTATCAGCTATCTCCGTATTGGACGTATTGTTCCCGCCGACCTAGCGTGCTGAGCGTGGCGGTTTTGCGTGGTTCCTCCCCTGATGACACCCGGCGGGTCAGCGCGGCCGTCGCCGCGGCGGGCCTGTCGTCCTTCGCCCTGCTGTACTCGCCGCAACCGGTGCTGCCCCAGCTTGCGGCCGCGTACGGGCTGGATCCCGGCAGCGCGTCCCTCGCGGTCGGCGTGGCCACCGGGTCGCTCGCCGTCGCGGTGCTGCCGCTGGCCTGGCTGGCAGGCCGCGTGGGGCGGCGGCGGGTCATCCTGTGGGCGGTGCTGGTGCCGGCGCTGCTCGGGCTGCTGCTGCCGCTCGCGCCGTCGTTCCCTGTGCTGCTGGTGCTGCGGGCGGCGCAGGGGGTGGCGATCGCTGGGTTCGCCGGAGTGGCGGCGGCCTACCTGGCCGACCAGCTCGGCACGAGCCGGCTGGCGGGCGCGGTCGGCGCGATGATCGCGGGCAACTCCGTGGGCGGCATGCTGGGACGGCTGGGCGCGGGCTTCGCCGCCGGACCGCTGGGCTGGCAGGGTTCGCAGTTCGCCGTCGCAGCAGTGGCTCTGATTTGCGCGGGGTTCGCCGCCGCCACCCTGCCCGATGGAAGCGCGACCGAGACGACCAAGACCGGGAACGGGGCGAGAGCCAGGGCCGGCACCGAGGCCGAAGCCGGAACCGCGGCTGGGCCTGAGGCTGCGGGGCGCACGTGGGCGGTGCTGGGGGTGCCCGTCGCGGTCGGAGGGCTGGCCATGGGGGCGTTCGTGGCCGTCTACAACGCGGCCGGGTTCCGGCTGGCCGCGCCGCCCATCTCGCTCAGCCCGGCCGCCGCATCGCTGGTGTTCTTGTCGTACGCGATGGGCACGATGTCCTCGGCCGCCGCCGGACGGCTGACGGCCTGCCTGGGCAGGACGGCCGCGCTGGTGGCCGCCCTGGGCGTGACGGCGGCGGGCTCGGTGCTGACCGCCCACTCCTCACTAGCCGTCATCGTCACCGGTTTCGCGGTCCTGACGGCCGGGTTCTTCGCGGCGCACGCCATCGCCAACGCCTGGGTCACCGCCGACGCTCCCCCGCGCGCCCGTGGCCGCGCCGCCGGCATCTACACCCTCTGCTACTACCTGGGCAGCGGCGCGGGCGGCACTGCGGGCGCCATCGTGTACGGGCACGCGGGCTGGCCTTGGCTGATCGCCATGACGTGCGGCTGGCTCCTGCTCGCCGCCCTCCTCGTACTCACCGCCCGCCGCGCAAGCCCGCCCCGCAGGGTCGTCGAAAAGGCCGCCCCAGCCGTCAAAACCGGCCAGGACGCCTGAGACGCGCTTGCGGCCCGCACCGCCCGAGACCAGGCCCGCTCCCCAGGAGTGCCGCGACACCTGAGAGCGGGGCCGTCAGGACCGGCACCGGCCTTTAGGCGCGGCCTTCCCGTGTCCTGCGCCCGGCGCGGCGAGCGAGTGCGCCAGCGCGTCGCTGAGCCAGGTGATCGTGTGGCCGACCGTCACGGACGTGCCGCTGACCTCGCCCACCAGCCGCCAGTAGCGGCGCACGCGGGGGTCGTGGTCGGCCGCGAGGACGCCGAGCAGTTCGCGCCGGAACTCCGGGGTGTCGGCGCGGCGGCGTACACCGGCGTGGGCGGCCACGAACCGGTCGAGCTCCGGCCCCGCCCCGGGTGGCTCGCCCGCCGCGACCAGCGGCTGTGCCAGGGCGACGGCCTCGGCGACGCCGTGCATCAGCTCGTTCTCGTCGGTGATGGCGCGGGCGTTCTCCCGTGCCCTCGCGCGCAGGACGCGCGTCAGCGAGCAATCGCCGACGAGGGCGACGAGTTCGGCGTACGCGACGACCTGTGCAGGAGCCGGATCGGCCGGAGGCGGCGGGGCGGCCATGGCGGCGAACGAGCGGAACAGCTCGTCGGAGACCGGCAGGACCATTTGCAGCCGCCAGAAAGCGACCAGCCGCTCGCGCGCGGCCTCGGCGTCCTCGACGGCGGCCAGCAGGGCGAGCCTGGCCGCCTGCTCGGCGGCGGGCCCGGCCTCCTCGATGGCCCGCAGCCGGGCGCGTCGCCAGGCCAGCTCGCGCAGCCGTACGTCGAGGGCGGCGCGCTCGTCCGCCACCGCCCGCGCCAGCGTGGTCTCGCCCTCCAGTACCGCGCCGATCGCGCTCAGCCCGAGCCCGAGCCCGCGCAGCCGCCTGACCAGGGTGAGCCGCTCGACGGCCGCCCGGTCGAACCTGCGGTGGCCGCCCGCGCTGCGCACGGACGCGATCACGCCCTCGTCGCAGTAGAAGCGGATGGTCCGCACGGGCACGCCGGTGAGCCTGGCCAGGTCGCCGATGGCGAGCGTCTCGTCGCGAAACGGCACTTGAACCTCCACCCGGGTGGAGTTCCTACGCTACCGGCGATCTCGGCCAACGAAGCGAGGAGTGGGTGGAGACCATGACGACCCTGGAGCCGGACCGGCTGGTGGAAGGGCTGCGGGAGCAGACGGCGGCGTTCGGCCGCGCCGTCGCGGGCGGCGACCCGGAGGCGAAGGTGCCGGCCTGCCCGCAGTGGCGGCTGCGCGACCTGGTCGGACACGTGGGACAGGCCACCCGCTGGGCGGCCGGCCTGATCCGCGCGGCGAGCACACCGCCGCCCCTCTCCCACCCTGCAGACTGTCTGCCGGACAGTGGGCAGGCCCGCGCGGCCAGCGCATCGCCGCCTCTCCCCGACCCACTCGATGACCCACCGAGCAACGGGCAGGCCCGGGCGACGCGTGCGCCGCTGCCCGTCCCCGATCCGCATGACGGCCTGCCGGGCTCGCCCGCCGCGTGGGGTGCGTGGCTGCGGGACGGGGCAGAGGAGCTGATCGCGGCCGTACGGTCGGCGGCGCCGGACGCGCCCGTCTGGTCGTTCACGGGTGCGGTGCCGCCTGCCTTCTGGCTGCGCCGGATGTTCTGCGAGACCGCCGTACATCATCACGACGCGGCGACCACCACGGGCGTGGCCTACGCGATCGCCGACGACCTGGCCGCCGACGTGATCACCGAGGCCCTGGAGCTCGTGACGGCGCCGGGGGTGGAGGCGTTCAAGCCGGAGCTGGCCGCGCTGCGCGGCCGGGGCGAGCGGCTGGCGGTGCGGGCGGACGGCATGCCCGGCTGGCTGATCACCAGGACGCCCGGCGGGCCCCGGTGGGAGCGGTCCGATACGGAGGCCGACGTGGTGGTGTCGGGTCCGGTGGCCGAGTGCATGCTGGTGCTCGCGCGGCGGGTGCCGCCTCGCCGGGTGGGCGGTGACCTGGCGCTGCTGCGGCACTGGCTCGGCCACACCGCGTTCTGAGCGCTGTTGCGGGCAGCCCTCTGAGCCCGATGGTCAGGCCGATGAGATGCCCCGTCGCCGCCACGCCGGTCCGGGCGCTGGATCGAGGTCAGGCGTCGAGGTAGCGCAGGATCGCCAGCACGCGGCGGCTGTAGCCGGGGTCGCGGGGCAGGTCGAGCTTCTCCATGATGGCGTTGACGTGCTTCTCCACGGTGCTGAGCGAGACGTGCAGGCGTTCGGCGATGGCGGCGTTGACGAAGCCCTCGGCGAGCAGGCGCAGCACCTCGCTCTCGCGGGGGCTGAGCGTGCTCAGCGGGTCCGTACGGGCGGCGCGGGCCATCAGCCGGCGCACCACCTCGGGGTCGAGTACGGTGCCGCCGGCGCGGACGCGTTCGAGCGAGTCGAGGAACTCGGCCACCTCCGAGACCCGGTCCTTCAGCAGGTAGCCGAGCCCTTCCGCGGGACCGGCCAGGAGGCGGGCGGCGTAGTGCTGCTCGACGTACTGGGACAGGACGAGCGCCCCGACCTCCGGCAGCCGCTCGCGGATCTCCAGGGCCGCCCGCAGGCCGTCGTCCTTGTGCCCCGGCGGCATGCGCACGTCGATGACCGCCACCTCGGGCCGGTGACGCTCGACGGCGTCGAGCAGCGCGGGCGCGTCGCCGACGGCGGCCACCACCTCGTGGCCCGCGTCGTCGAGCAGCCGGGTCAGGCCCTCGCGCAGCAGCACGGAGTCGTCGGCGAGTATCACGCGCACGGCGGCGCCTTCGGCAGCGTGGCGCGCAGGCCCAGCTCGTCGAGCGCGGTCGGGTAGACGCGCCAGGCGACGCTGCGCAGCTCGTCGAGGAGGCGACGCGACTCGGTGTACGCCTGGGCGACCAGCTCGGCCATGCGGTCGTGGTCGCGGGCGTGCCGGGCGCGGCCGAGCAGCATGGCCAGGGCGACGCCGCGCTGCTGCACGCCGTCGTGCAGGTCCCGCTCGATCCGGCGGCGCTCATCGTCCACTGCCTCGACGATGCCGGAACGGGTGGCGGTCAGCTCGGCGATGCGGGCCCGCATCAGCTCCTGGGGTCCTGGGCCCAGGAAGTACGTGGCCAGGCGGCGTTCGAGCGCGGCCATGGCCAGGAGCAGCAGGATGGACACCGCGAGCAGCACCGCGCCGCCGCCTGCGACCGGACCAGACGCCCCAGCACCGGACACGGCTCCCGTCTCGGCTCCGGGCGCGGGTTCCCTCCCGGAGCCGGCACCGGGCGCAGGTTCCCTCCCACAGCCGGCGCCGGACGCGGGAGGGGTCACGCGTCGCGCCGGTGCAGGACGGTCAGGCCCGCCGCCATGGCCGCCGCCGTCCAGGCGAGCAGCCAGGCCAGCCCTTCCCCCGCCGAGTACGGGATCGGCCCTCCGGTCAGGTCGTCGGCGCTGTCCATGAACGCCAGCTCGGCGAACATCGGCATGCGCAGGGACGCCTCGACCGCGAGCCCGGTGCCGGTCATGCTGAGCAGCAGCGGCAGCCCCATGAGCAGCATGAACACCACGGAGAGCGTGCCCGCCGCGCTGCGCATCGCGACCCCGGCGCCCACGGTCATGACGCCGACGAGCGCGAAGTAGACGCCCGTGCGGAGCAGGTCGAGCGCGACCTCGCCGGGCGGCAGCACGACGAGGTGCCCGAACGCGTCGAGCGACAGCAACGAGGTGGCCGACACCACGGCCTCGCTGGCCGGGATGCGCACTGCGCCGCCCTCGCGTACGGCGTCGGTGGCGTTCGCGCCGGCCAGCGTGGCGGCGGCGAGGACGCCGAGCACGACCGCGCAGGCCAGGCACCACCAGGTGGACCTGACCGACCACGCCTTCACCCATTCCGCGGCGACGGCCTGCGGCAGGGCCCGCGTCACGACGCGCGCCGGCGTCGAAGGTGCGATCCGGCTCATACGCCCGCTCCGTACTCGACGCTGCCGGAGGTCAGCTCCTGGTAGACCTGCTCGAGTGAGGCATGCCTGGTACGCAGCTCGTGCAGGCGGACACCGGCCTCGTACGCGAGGTCGCCGACGCGTTCGACGGTGGCGCCGGTGACCTCCAGCTCGTTCTCCCCGAGGCGCTCGACGGCGAGCCCGGCCGCGCGCAGCCGGTCGGCGAGGTCCCCGGCGTTCCCACCCGCCGCACCGGGATGCCGTTGCTGCGGGCCAGCGCCGTCAGGTGGGCGTGCCCGCTGCGGCCCGGGTGCACGGCGCGCGCGTCGAGCAGCGCCCCGACCGTGCGCAGCGGGTTTTCCATGCGGTGATACGGCAGGCCGCAGACGAGCGCGGTGCCCGCGGTGGGCCGGTCGAGGCCGAGCACCAGGCGCATGGTGGTGGATTTGCCCGCGCCGTTCGGGCCGAGGAAGCCCGTCACCTTGCCCGGCCGCAGCTCCAGCGTCAGATCGTCCACGGCGAGGCGGTCGCCGTAGCGTTTGGTCAAGCCCTGCAAACTGATCACGGCGCTCACGCTAGGAGTGGAGGACGGCGCGGACCATGGGGGCGATCCGCCGACCTCGATGGCGGAAAACCGTAAACGGCGGCGGACCCGGCCTTTCCAAGCGGTGCCGAGCCCGGCCCTCCGGTCTTCCCGAGCGGAGACGGGTCAGGGTGAGCGGACCGCGCCCATCCAGTCCGGGACCTCGTTCAGCAGCGCCTCCAGCTCCTCTAACAGCGCCTCCCCGACCACGCCGCCGGCCCTGGAGATCTCCTCGGCGCGCCGGCACAGCTCGGCCTCCCTGGTGGCGCCGACCGTGGCGCAGGCGCCCTTGAGGCGGTGCGCGAGCGCCGCCGCCTGCGGCCGGTCACCGTCGCGTACGGCCTGGCGCAGCTCCTCGAACGTGCGCGGCGCGGTCGCCAGGTAGGCCCGTGCCACGTCGGCGAGCGCCTCGGCGGAGAGCCCGGCCAGCTCGGGCGGCAGCCCGGCGGAGGCGGTCCACTCGGGGATCCTGGCCAGCACGCGCGCCCAGTCGACGGGCTTGGCGAGGTGGTCGTCCATGCCGGCCTCCAGGCAGCGGATGCGGTCGTCCGGCATGGCGGCGGCGGTCATGGCGATGATCGGGGTGTGGGACTCCTCGCGGCTCCTGATCTCCTCGGTGGCGGCGAGCCCGTCGAGCACGGGCAGCTGGCAGTCCATGAAGACCAGGTCGTAGTCGCCGGCGAGCACGGCGCGCACCGCCTGCTCGCCGTCGTCCACGGTCTCGACCTCGTGCCCGGCCTGGCTGAGGACGAGCATGGCGACCTGGCGGCTGACCTCGTCGTCCTCGGCGACGAGGATGCGCGCGCCGCCGGTCGGCCCGCCGCCGGAAGCGCCGGACCCGCCGGAGGCGCCGCCGGGGTTCTCGGCGGTGCCGAGGGCGTTCTCCACGGCGGCGAGCAGGCGGCGGCGGCTGAGCGGCCGGGTGATCGACTGGACGGCCCGCTCGCCCGCGGGCGCCGGCCAGGCGACGCCCGAGCGGCCGGGGGTGACGACCACGATGACGCTGGTGGCCTGGAGCAGCGGATCGACGAGGATGGCGTGGGCCAGCGAGCGCGGCACGTCGGAGGACTCGCCGTTGTACGGTCCGGCGCTGAGGTCGAGTGCGACGACGGCCAGCTCGTACGGCTCCCCGCTGCCCGCGGCGGCCCGCAGCATGCGCAGGGCGGACTCGACGTCCCTGGTCTCCTCCACGTCGGCGCCCGCCTGGGCGAGGAAGCGGGCGGCCAGCGCGCGGTCCTCGGGCCGCTGGTCGGCGACGAGGGCGCGCCGTCCCTCCAGGGCGGCGGCGCCGGGCTCCGACCAGTCGAGCACGTCCATCGGCAGCGTCGCCCAGAACCGGCTGCCGACGCCCTCCACGCTGTCCAGCCCGATGCGCCCGCCCATCAGCTCGACGAGCTGCCGGCTGATGGCCAGGCCGAGGCCGCTGCCGCCGGTCCTGCGGGTGATCGGGGTGTCCACCTGGCGGAAGACGCCGAACACCTTCTCGCGGTCCTGCGGGCCGACGCCGATGCCGGTGTCGGCCACGGCGAACCTGAGCACCACGCGGTCCTGTCCAGGCTCGCCTTCGTCGAGCGTGACGTGCAGGTCGACGCCGCCTTGGACGGTGAACTTGAGGGCGTTGCCGACGAGGTTCGTCAGCACCTGGCGCAGCCGGGCGGGGTCGCCCACGACCTGTCTGGGGACGTTCTCGTCGAGCCGGAGCGTGAGCCACAGGCCCTGCTCGTAGGCGTGCGGCGCGAACGGCGCCACGACCTCGTCGCACAGGCGCGGCAGGTCGAACGGCACGGCCTCCACCTGGAGGTGGCCCGCCTCGATGCGCGACAGGTCGAGGAAGTCGTCGAGCAGGCGCAGCACGTTCTGTGCGGCCTCCTGGGCGGTGGTGGCGTAGTAGCGCTGCTCGTCGTCCAGGCGGGTGTTCATGAGCAGCGAGTTCATGCCGAGCACGCCGTTGATGGGGGTGCGGATCTCGTGGCTGATCTTGGCGACGAACTCGGACTTCGCGTTGGACGCGTCGAGCGCCTCGTCGCGGGCGGCGGCCAGCTCGGCGGCGTACCTGGCGAGCGTGGCCTGGGCGCGGCGGCGGCCGCGGGTGCTGTGGATCTGCAGGCCGAGGCCGATGAGGATGAGCAGGGCGAGCAGGGCGGCGACGGTGAGCACGTTCGTGCGCACCCGTTCGGCGGAGGCCAGCGCCTCGGCGGCGAGCACCTCGGCGGTGACCGTCCAGCCGATGCTCGGGATGGGCTCGGACGCCGACAGCACGACGCCGTCGATGCCCTTGTACTCGCCGCTCCACGCCTGCCCGTTGAGCGCGTTGTCCACGCGCGGGTCCTCGCGCAGGGAGGTCAGGGCGTTGATCTTCTTGCTGGGGTCGTCGGCGACGAGCACGCCGGCCTTGTCGGTGATGAGCAGCCGGATGTCCTGCGCGTCGGCGGCCTTCTCGGCGAACTGCTGGATCGCGTCGAGGCTGTAGACGACGGCGAGCATGCCGACCATGCCCACGCCGTCGGCGGAGGGGATGGGCGCGGCCACGGCGACGGCTCTGGAGACGTCGCGCATGGTCGGCGTGTACGCCTGCGAGACGTAGGCGGCCCGCTGGTCGCGCACGGCGCGGTACCAGTCGGTGCTGGCGGTGTCCTGGGGCAGCACGACGGGCGGCTCGACGCCGATCGTCTGCCCCTCCGGCGAGATCATGACGACGCCGCTGACGCCGTCGCGCATGCGCTTCAGCTCGGCCAGCCAGCCGGCCAATGTGCCGGGCTCGGTCCTCTTGACGGCCTGGCGTACCTCGGGCCGCTGGGCGAAGGCGGTGACGAGCTGCTTGAGCGAGTCCATCTGCTGTTCGACCACGACCCGGCTGACCGAGGCCGTGGTCTTGACGCGGTCGCTCACCTCGTCTCTGACCGCGCCCTCCGACAGCGAGATGCTGGACGAAGTGAGCAGCGCCAGCGGCAGCAGGCCGAGCAACGTCCACAGGGCCGTCACCGCGAGCAACCATCGCACGGGCGTCCGTCCCTCCCCCCTCTCGTTGGGGTACAGAGTAGGAGGGTTCCGGCGTTCGCGCCGGTTCCCGATGAACAGAACGAGCAAAAGTCGATCTTTTTCGGCAAAACCCGCCTAAGCTGCATTGATCGACCAGTTAGACGAGGAGCGTGGCGATGCCTGAGCTCAGGGACATCACCGTACTCATCGTGGACGACGACCCCGTGGTGACCGCCGCACTGCACGCCCAGGTCAACCGGGTACTGGGGTTCAGGGTCGTGGGGATCGCCCATACAGGTCACGCCGCTCTGGCCGCCGCCGCCCGCTTCGCGCCGCGTCTCGTCCTGCTCGATCTTCACCTTCCGGATATGCCCGGCTTAGAGGTGGCTCATCGCCTGCGCAGGCCCGAGCAGCCCCCTGCCGACGTGATCGTCATCTCCGGCCGCAAGGAGTCGGCCACCGTGCGCGCCGCGATCCAGCGCGGCGCGCTCTACTACCTGGTCAAACCCACGCGGGCGGGCACCTTGGAGCAGACCCTGCTGCGGTACGCCGCCACCCTGGAGCAGCTCGAGTCCGGCGACAGCTTCGCCGAGCAGCAGGAGATCGACCGGATCTTCCGCTCGATGCACCTCGACTCCGCCTCCCGGCCCAAGAGCATCTCCCCCGCCACCGAGCAGGCCGTGCTCGACGCCCTGGCGGAGGTCGAGGAGGACGCCTCGGCGCACGAGCTGGCCGGCATGATCGGGGTCAGCCGCGCCACCGCCCGCCGCTACCTGGAGCACCTGGCCGATCGCGGGCTGGTCGAGGGCCGCCCGAGGTACGGACCGACAGGGCGGCCGCAGCACCGGTACCGCGTCCGATGAGGGAGGACCGGTGAAAGGGTTGCGGGCCTTACTCGCGGCGGTGCTCATCTGCCTGGCGCCGGCGGGCTGCGGCGAGCCGGACCCCTTCCCCGAGGACTCGACGATGGCGCGCATCAGGGAGCGCGGCGTGCTCACCGTCGGCATCAAGTTCGACCAGCCGATGTTCGGCTACAAGGACCCGGTGAGCGGGCGCATCACCGGCTTCGACGCGGAGATCGCCAGGCTCATCGCCAAGGACCTGACGGGCAGCGAGCGCAACATCCGCTTCGTGGAGACGGTCTCGCGCGAACGGGAGAACTTCATCACCCAGGGGCTGGTGGACCTGGTGGTGGCGACGTACTCGATCACGCCGGAGCGGGCCAAGGTGGTGTCGTTCACCGACCCGTACTACTACGCCGGGCAGGACCTGCTGGTCAGGGTGGGCGACACGACGATCAACGGCGTCGAGGACCTGAAGGGCAAGACCGTCTGCACGGCCAAGGGCTCCACGTCGGTCGATCGGCTGCGCTCGACCGTGCCCACGGCGCACCTGGAGATCGTGGACGCCTACAGCATCTGCGTGCCCGCGCTGATCTCGGGGCGGGTGGACGTGGTGAGCACCGACGACACGATCCTGCTCGGTCTGCTGGCCCAGCATCCCGACACGCTGCGGCTGGTCGGCAAGCCGTTCGGGCGCGAGCCGTACGGGATCGGCATCCGCAAGGGGGACGCGGTGTTCCGCGACTACCTCAACGGGCTGATCGCGCGCTGGTTGCGCGACGGGCAGTGGGACCGCGCGTTCGTCGCCACGATCGGGGTCACCGGCACCACGTCCGCCTCGTCGCGACCGGCCAACCCCTGAATTAAACGATCAGAAGGATCTAAACGATCATAAGTCGCTTCGCGGCGGGTCCCGCTTCTTACGGTTACGCCAACGCCGACCGAGACAAGGAGCGTGACGCATGAGCCACGCGGACCTGATCGTGCTGGACCGGGTGAACAAGCGCTTCGGTGACCATCACGTGCTCAGGGACGTCAGCCTGACCGTGCGGCAGGGCGAGGTCGTGGTGATCATCGGGCCGTCCGGGGCGGGCAAGTCCACCCTGTGCCGGGCGATCAACCGGCTGGAGACCATCGACTCCGGCACGATCACCCTGGACGGCGTGCCGCTGCCGGCCGAGGGCAAGGCGCTGGCCCGGCTGCGGGCCGAGGTCGGCATGGTGTTCCAGTCGTTCAACCTCTTCGCGCACAAGACCGTCCTGGAGAACGTCGTCCTCGGGCAGGTGCACGTGCTGAAGCGGCCGAAGGACGAGGCCGTGCGCAGGGCCCGCGAACTGCTCGACCGGGTCGGCATCGGCGGCCAGGCGGACAAGTACCCGGCGCAGCTGTCCGGCGGGCAGCAGCAGCGGGTCGCCATCGCCAGGGCGCTGGCCATGGACCCGAAGGCGATCCTGTTCGACGAGCCCACCTCGGCCCTCGACCCGGAGATGGTCAACGAGGTGCTGGAGGTCATGACGGCGCTGGCCCGCGAGGGCATGACCATGGTCGTCGTCACCCACGAGATGGGCTTCGCCCGCCGCGCCGCCGACCGGGTCGTGTTCATGGCGGACGGCCAGATCGTCGAGCAGGACACCCCCGCCGCCTTCTTCGGCGCGCCGAGCAGCGACCGCGCCCAGAACTTCCTCGCCAAGATCCTCACCCACTGACCGACCGCAGAGACCTCCTGAGGAGTCGTCATGTCCCGCATATCGCTACTCGCCGTGATCGCCTCGACGCTGACCGTGGCAGCCGCCGCGTCCGGGTGCGGCGCCGACAGCCACGCCTCCACCGCGTCCATCGTGGACAAGGCCAAGAACGACAAGAAGCTGGTCATCGGCGTGAAGGCCGACCAGCCGGGGCTCGGGCTGCGCACCCCCGACGGGAAGTTCACCGGCTTCGACATCGAGGTCGCCAAGTATGTGGCCAAGCAGCTCGGCGTCGAGGAGAAGGACATCACGTTCAAGGAGACCGTGTCGGCCAACCGGGAGGCGTTCATCGAGCAGGGCCAGGTGGACATGGTGGTGGCCACGTACTCCATCACCGACGCGCGCAAGCAGAAGGTCTCCTTCGCCGGGCCGTACTTCGTGGCCGGGCAGGACCTGCTGGTCAGGGCCGACGACACCGAGCTGACCGGGCCCGAGGCGCTCAACGGCAAGAAGCTCTGCTCGGTCGCCGGCTCGACCCCGGCGCAGAAGGTCAAGGCGGAGTACGCCAAGGAGGTGCAGCTGCAGGAGGAGCGCACGTACTCGGCGTGCGTGGACCGGGTGCTCGGCGGCCAGCTCGACGCGATCACCACCGACAACGTCATCCTGGCCGGCTACGCCGCACAGCACGCCGGCAAGCTCAAGGTCGTCGGCAAGCCGTTCAGCACCGAGAAGTACGGCATCGGGCTGAAGAAGGACGACGCCGCCGGGCGCAAGGCGATCAACGACGCGCTGGAGAAGATGTTCTCCGACGGGAGCTGGACCAAGGCGCTGCAGGACAGCGTGGGCGCCTCCGGCTTCGCGCTGCCCCAGGCCCCGCAGCTCGAGCGGTACTGAGGCGCCATGGAAGCGCTGCTGACCGAGGGCGGCACGATCATCGCCGCCTTCTGGATGACGGTGCGGCTGACGGCGGTCAGCGCGCTCGGCTCGCTGGTGCTGGGCACGCTGCTGACCGCCATGCGGGTGGCGCCGCTGGGCGCGCTGCGCGCCACCGCCACCGCGTACGTGACCGTGGCCCGCAACACCCCGCTCACGCTCGTGCTGCTCTTCACCGGCCTCGGGGTGGGCGCGAACCTGGGCCTTGAGCTGTCCGACGACATCGCCACCAACAACTTCTGGCTCGCCGTCATCGGGCTGACCGCCTACACCTCGGCGTTCGTGTGCGAGGCGCTGCGCTCGGGGCTCAACACGGTGCCGGTGGGGCAGGCGGAGGCGGCCCGCGCGCTGGGCCTGGGCTTCGCCAGGACGCTGGCACTGATCACGCTGCCGCAGGCGTTCCGCGCGGTGGTGGCACCGCTCGGCAGCATCCTCATCGCGCTCACCAAGAACACCACGATCGCGCTGGTGGTGGGCGTGGCCGAGGCGTCGGTGCGGATGCGCGAGATGATCGAGACGTACGGAGACCAGGTGATCGAGATCTTCCTCGGCTTCGCGGCCGGGTTCGTGCTGCTCTGCCTGCCGATGGGGCTCGCGTTCGGCTGGCTGTCGCGGCGGCTGGCGGTGGCCCGATGAGCGTCTGCACCACCCTGTACGAGCCTCCGGGCCCGCGCGGCGTGCGCCGCAACCGGGTGCTGACCGTGCTCGTCGTGCTGGCGCTGCTCGCCGTGGCCGCCTTCGTGTACGCCCGCTTCGACGCCAAGGGCCAGTGGGCCGCCGAGAAGTGGACACCGCTGCTGCGCGCCGACGTCTGGGCCACGTTCATCCTGCCCGGCCTGGCGGGGACGCTCGCGGCGGCCGTGGCGGGCGTGGTGCTGGCCGGGCTGTTCGGGCTGGTCTTCGCCACCGCGCGGCTGTCGGACCACCGGTGGGTGCGGATCCCGGCGGCGGTGGTGGTGGAGTTCTTCAGGTCCGTGCCGCTGCTGCTGCTGATCTTCTTCGCGTTCTTCGGCTCGTACGTGCTCATCGGCGTGAACATCTCGGCCTTCGCCGCCGTGCTGTTCGGCCTCACCCTCTACAACGGCTCGGTGATCGCCGAGATCATCCGCGCCGGGGTGCTGAGCCTGCCGAAGGGGCAGCGGGAGGCGGCGTACGCGGTGGGCATGCGCAAGGGGCAGGTGATGCGGCTCGTGCTGCTGCCCCAGGCGGTCAAGGCCATGCTGCCCGCGTTGATCAGCCAGTTCGTGGTGCTGCTGAAGGACTCGGCGCTGGGACTGATCGTCGGCTACGACGAGCTGGTGGACCGGGGGCTGAACGGCATCGCGGCGAACTTCTCGAACGTGATCCAGGCGGCCGTGCTCATCGCGGCCATCTTCATCGCGATCAACATGGCGCTGGACCGGCTGGCCGCCCGGCTGGGCGCGAGCGCCCGCGCACGGCCCGCGTGATCGCGGGCAGCCAGGGCGCGAGACCGATCAGCGCGAGCAGCGCGAGCAGCGGCAGCCGCCACCACCAGCCGACCGTCGCGGGTGGGGTGGCGGGCGGTGGCGAGACCCAGGGGCGGGCGGTCTTGGACCAGGCGAGGAAGGCGTCGCCGATGGGGAGCAGGCCGAAGGCGTACCGCTTGGTCCAGGGCGTGCCGATCGGCAGCCCGGCCAGCTCCCCGTAGTTGGCCAGCGCCCCGGCGAGCGCGGCGTCGCCCTGGGCCTGTGCCGCACCGAGGGCGACCGCGGTGGCCGACAGGCTCACGCCCAGCGGGAGCGGCCCGGAGTCCACGTCGGCGGGGCCGTCCATGCCGTGCGGGTACTCGCGGACGGCCGGTCCGAGGCCCAGCGGGGCGGCGACGTACAGCTCGCGGAAGCGGGCGTACTGGGCGGCGGCGAAGGCCGGGTCGATGTCCACGAGGAAGCGCAGGATGAGGCTCTGCGAGCTGCCGCGCGCCACTCCTTCTGGCTCGCCGGTGTCCGCCGCGACGACGTGCGGGATCAGGCCGGTACGCGGGTCGAGCCGCTCGCGTACCCGCTCCAGCCAGCGGGCGACGGTGCCCGCGTGGCGCGGCTCGCCGGTCAGCGCGTCGTGCAGCCGCAGCGAGGCGACCGCGACCGTCGAGTCCACCGGCCACGCCTGCCCGGGGTACGCCTCCAGGAACGGCGAGCGCGCCGCGTCGAACGCGCGCGCCAGGGCGGCCGAGTCCTCGGTGAAGCGGCGCAGCTCGGCCGGGTCGCGCCGCCCGTCCTGTTGCAGGCTCAGCACGCCGCCGAGCAGCCAGTTGCCCCAGCCCCGGTAGAAGACGCCGAACGGCGGATCGAGCGACCGGTCGAACGGGGCCCTGCCGCCTGGGCCGTCCAGCCGGGCCAGCGCCCACCTCGCCTCGCGCAGCGCCGCCGCCCGCTCGTCCGGCCGGCGGTGGCCGAGCTCGACCCAGGCCAGGCCGTACAGGACGTGCAGGAAGAAGTAGCCTTCGGGGAAGAGCGCCTGCGCCTCGTCTCCGGCGCCCGCGTCCAGCTCGGCGCGCAGGAACGTGAGCTGCCGCCGCACCCCCGGCGGCTCGCCGTCGGCGGCGGTGGCGGGCGCGATCAGGCGTACGGCTCCGAGCAGCGCGCACAGGCCGGCCACGACGGCGGCCGCCCGCCGCGCTGCGCGCCTGACGGACCGGAGGGACAGGGCTGCGGGCATCGGGCCGATCGTAGTGGCGGGGGTCGATCTGGATGGCAGGAAATGTGTAGAAAGATGCCATGCCCATTCCCCCCGGCCCCTTCATAGGCCGCACTCTCGCCCGGCTCGCCCAGGACCTCCGCGACGGCCGTACCACCTCGACCGACCTGACCGAGCAGGCGCTCGGCGCCGCCGCCGCGCTCGACCCTGCGCTGAACGCGTTCGTCACCGTGGACGGCACCGGCGCGCTGGAGGCGGCCAAGGCGGCCGACGACGAGCTGGCCGCGGGCCGGGACCGGGGGCCGCTGCACGGGATCCCGGTCGCGGTCAAAGACCTGATCGAGGTGGCCGGACTGCCCGCCACCATGGGCTCCCGGCACTTCACCGGCTACGTCCCCGGCCGCGACGCCGCCTGCGTGGCCCGGCTGCGGGAGGCCGGGGCGGTGATCGTGGGCAAGACGACCACCCACGAGTTCGCCTACGGCCCCACCGGCGACCGCTCGGCGAACGGCGCCTCGCGCAACCCGCACGACACCGGCCGCATGTCGGGCGGCTCCAGCGGGGGCAGCGGCGCCGCCGTAGCGGCGGGCATCGTGCCACTGGCGCTCGGCACCGACACGGGCGGGTCCGTCCGCATCCCGTCCGCTCTGTGCGGGGTCGCCGGGTTCAAGCCCGCGTACGACGCCATCTCCGCCGACGGCGTGTTCCCGCTGTCGCGCTCGCTCGACCACGTCGGCGTGCTGGCGGGCGACGCGGACAGCTGCCTGACCGCCTACCGCTGCCTGACCGGGGACGAGGTGCCCGAGCGGGCGGAGGACGCCCGGGTGGCGTGGCTGGACGCGAGCGACCTGTTCGCGGGCGACCCCGAGGTGGTCGCGGTCGCCCGCGCGGCGGCCGGCTCGGCGGGTGAGCCGCCCGAGATACGGCTGCCCGAGGGGTTCGCCGAGGAGGTGCTGCGCACGTACCGGACGATCCAGTCGTGCGAGGCGGTCGCCGTGCACGCCGAGCGGATGGAGCGGGCGCCCGAGCTGTTCGGCGAGGAGGTCCTGGAACGGCTGCGCGGCGCGGCGCAGGTGCCCGGATGGCGCTACGTGCGCGCCGTGCAGGACCGCGAGCGGCTGATCGCCGCCGCGGGCGCGCTGTTCGAGCACCACGACGTGCTCGCCCTGCCGACGGCGGCGATCACCGCCCCGCCGATCGACCGGCGTGAGGTGGCTCTCGGAAGCGAGACCGTGCCCGTAGGGGTCGCGCTGCTCTCGCTGACCTGCCCCTGGAACGTGCTGCGCTTCCCCGCGCTGACCGTCCCCGCGGGCACGGTCGCCGGACTGCCGGTCGGCCTGCAGCTCGTCTCCCGGCCCGGCGACGAGGCCCTCCTCTTCTCGGCCGCCCGCCGTCTCACCGCCTGAGGTCCGGGGAACCGGCGGCCTTCGAGGACGCCGGCGTCGAGGCCCGTGTCGCTGAAGGCCGTCGCGGAGGGCGGCGGGTCGTTCTTCGCCTCCGGCGTGGACCCGGGCTGGGCCAACGACGTGCTGGAGGCCGCCGACGAGGGCGGCAAGCCATCGGCCTTTCAGCGGCCTGGCCGGTCTCCGCGCCGCCGGGCGCGGAGACCGAACAAGCCGACCGGCCCGTCATGCGCGCGCCGGCGCGGCGCTCACCTCGGGTGGGCGCCGCCGTCCACGCTGAGCACCTGGTTCGTCAGGTAGCCGTTGCGCAGGACGGCCATGCACAGGTCGGCCACCTCCTCGGGCCGCCCGAACCGCCCCACCGGCAGCGCACCGGGCCTCGCACCCGGCGGGAGCATGGCGGTGTCCTCGATGAGCGCGGGCGCCACCGCGTTCACCGTCACCCCATCCGCCGCCACGCGCGGCGCCAGGAAGTGCACCAGGCCGTGCAGCCCCGCCTTGGACGCCGCGTAGTGCGGCCCCACGATCCCGCCCGTGAACCCGGCCACCGACGACATGAACAGCACCCGCCCGAACCCGCGCTCCACCATCCCCGGCAGCGCCGCCTGGGCGAGCAGGAACGGCGCGCGCAGGTTCACCGCCATCGTGCGCTCCCACGTCTCCAGGCCGACCTCGGCGTAGCCGAGCGGCTCGGCGTATCCGGCGTTGGCGATGAGCAGGTCCACCGGGCCCAGCTCACCGGCGGCGGTGTCGAGCAGGGCGCGGGGCGCGTCGGGGTCGGCCATGTCACCGGGCAGCGCCAGCGCGGGCACCCCGGCGGCCACCGACTCCGCGACGAGCTGCCCGGCCTCTGCGGCGCGGCCGCCGTACGCGAAGACCGTGCGCACCCCGGCGGCGATGAGGCGGCGTCCGATCGCCTGCCCGATGCCGCCGGACGCCCCGGTGAGCAGCGCCACCCGCCCGTCAAGATCCTCCATGTCCCCTCCAGCCCCGTGATCACCGTTATCCCTCACTTCGTGCCCACCCGCCGTACGCGGCACGCGGCACGACCAAGCGAGCCGTGCCCGCGGCGGATCCGCTGGTTACAGTGAGGCCGTGAGCCACGATCGGCACGGCCTGGCCATGACGGGCGCAAGCACGGCGGCGGTACGCCACTACGACCAGGCGATCGACGAGCTGCTGCACTTCAGGGCCGAAGTGGACGCCGAGGCGAACGCCGCCGTCGCCGAGTCGCCCGGCTTCCCGATGGGCAACGTCCTGGTGGCCTATCTCGGGCTGCTGACCACCGAGGTGGAGGACGCGCGGACGGCGCGGGCCAGGTTCGCGGCGTTCCAGCGCAGGACGGAGGGCGCCGAGTTGCTGCCCCGCGAGCGGGCGCACGTCGCGGCGGTGCGGGCGCTGCTCGACGGCGACTTCCTCACCTGCGGGTCGCTGCTCGCCGAGCTGACCGCCGCGTACCCGCGCGACGCGCTGGCGCTCGCGGTCGGACACCAGATCGACTTCTTCACCGGCGACGCGCGCATGCTGCGCGACCGCGTCGGCGGCGCGCTCACCGCCTGGCCGGAGGACGACCCGCACTTCGGTCACCTGCTCGGCATGTACGCGTTCGGGCTGGAGGAGACCGGGCACCACGACCGGTCGGAGGAGGCCGGGCTGCGGGCGGTCGAGCTGAACCCGCGCGACGTGTGGGCGATCCACGCGGTGGTGCACACGTACGAGGAGCAGGGCCGCTTCGGCAAGGGCCTGCGCTACCTCGACGCCCGGCTGCCCGACTGGTCCGCCGGGACGTTCTTCAACGTGCACACCTGGTGGCATTACTGCCTGTACGCGCTGGAGAGCGGCGACCTGGCGCGGGTGCTGGCGATCTACGACTCGGTGCTCGCCGACGGGCAGTCGTGCCTGGAGCTGCTGGACGCCGCCGCGCTGCTGTGGCGGCTGCACTTGGAGGGCTCCGACCAGCACGAGCGGTGGCGGGCGCTGGCCGACCGGTGGCCGGCGCGGGTGGCCGAGCCGTTCTACTCGTTCAACGACATGCACGCGGTGATGTCGTACGTGGGCGCCGGGCGGATCGGCGAGGCGGAGAAGCTGGTCGCCGAGCGGGAGGCGTACGTGGCGCGGCCCCTGCCCGGAGTCACCAACCACGGCATGACACTGCGGGTGGGCCTGCCGGTGTGCAAGGCGATCGTGGCGTTCGGGCGGGGCGACTACGACGCGGTGGTGGACCTGCTCTATCCGATCAGGCACCGGATCGCCGAGTTCGGCGGCAGCCACGCGCAGCGCGACGCCGTGCAGCGCACGCTGCTGGAGGCCGCCCTGCGGGCCGGGCGGCACCACCTGGCCAGGGTGCTGGTGAGCGAGCGGATCAGCCTGCGGCCGTGCAGCCCGTACAACTGGCTCAAACAGGCGGCGCTGGCCGACGCGCTCGGCGACGGCGCGGCGGCGGCCGTGGCCCGGGTCCGCGCCGATGACCTCGCGCGCGGCGGCGGGGCCGGCGAGAATGTCGGTGCCGTCGAGTAGCTTGCAGGGCATGGAACGGCAACTCACCCTCATGGTCGTGCACGCCCACCCCGACGACGAGTGCCTCAGCACCGGCGGCGTCCTCGCCCGCTATTCCGACGAGGGCATCCGCACGGTCCTGGTCACCTGCACCAACGGCGAGCAGGGCGACGGCGAGGGCGGCGTCAAGCCCGGCGACCCCGGCCACGACGACGCCGCGGTGGCCAGACAGCGGCTCGGCGAGCTGCGCGAGTCGGTCGCCCACCTCGGCGTCGAGCACCTCGAGCTGCTGGGCTACCGCGACTCCGGCATGCAGGGCTGGGCGGCCAATTCTCATCCCGAGGCGTTCGCCAACGTGCCGCTGGAGGCGTCGGCCGGGCGGCTCGCCGAGCTGATGGAGCGCTACCGGCCACAGGTCGTGGTGACGTACGACGAGACGGGCGGCGGCGGTTACGGCCACCCCGACCACGTGCGCGCCCACCAGATCACGATGGCCGCCGCCGAGCACACCGGCATTCCCGACAAGCTCTATCACACCGCCATCCCCCGGGCCGCGATCAAGCGCATGTTCGAGCTGATGCGCGCGCACGGCATCGACCTCGGCGGCGAAGTCCCCTCCGACGACTTCGGCACCCCTGACGAGAAGGTCACCACCATCGTCGACGTCTCCGCCTACACCGAGCGCAAGCTCAAGGCGCTGCAGGCGCACGAGAGCCAGGGGGAGAACATCTTCTTCCTGCGCATGCCGGAGGAGGCGCAGCAGCAGGCGTTCTCGCACGAGGCGTTCGAGCGCGTGCTGTGCAAGGTCGACGCGCCCGCCCGCGAGGACGACCTGTTCGCCGGCCTGCGCTCGTAGGCGTGCGGGGCGGCACCGGAGATCGCAGGTGTGCGGGCGGCACCCGAAACCTGAGGGTGGTGGGCGTCGGCGCCAAGTTCGCACGACTGCGGCCGAGGCCGCAGGTGCGGGTGCGGGTGCCGGCGTTGAGTGTGCGCGGCCAGGGCCGAAACCGAAGGTGTGCGGGCGACGCCCGTAACGCGGCGCGGCGCTCGGCACAAGCCGCCGCTGACACCCGCTGCCCCTCACACGGCGACGGCCCCTCCCCCGCGCCCTCCGACTCCTTCACGACCACCACCGGTGCCGGGGTGCCGGGTGAGGCAGCCGGGCCACCGGGCGAGGCGCCCGGTCCGCTCGGTGGGGCGTCCGAAGCGGCTGGCGAGGCGGTGGGGCTGCGGGGATGGGGCCGCTGGGTGAGGCACCAGGCGAGGCGGCCGGAGCGCTGCGCTAGGCCGCCCGATGCGGGGAAGACAGCCGGGGCACTACGCGCGACGGCCCAGGGGCACTGGGCGAAACAGCCGGAGCGCTACGTGAAACGTCTGGGGCGCTGCGCGAGGCCGCCGGACGCGGAGGGAGCCGAGCGCGGAGGGAGACAGCTAGGGCACTACGCGAGACCGGCCAAGGGCGTCGGGCGAAACAGCCGGAGCGTTGCGTGAAACGGCCGGGGTGAAAGTTTCATCGGCGAACGGCTGTCTTTGCAGCTTGTGCGGAGCCCTGAAGTCGCGGTGATGGTGATCGGCCACACCGCCGCCTACAGTGCTGACAAACGCACCCGGAGATCTGGTCAAGGAGCCTGTCATGCGCGCCCGCCTCATCCCGGTCCTCGCCCTCGCCCTCCTGACCCTCGGCCTCGGCGCGCCACCGGCCGGCGCACAGACTGCTGAGCCGGAGGCGGCGCAGGGCACCGCGCTGGGGGTCGCGAAGAGGGCCGAACGGGACACGGCGCGCGAGGCCGAGCCGGGGGCCGCTCAGAACGGGTTCGACTTCTCGCGGGCGGAGGTGTCGGTCACCGGGCTGCAGGTGCCGTGGGGGCTGGCGTTCCTGCCCGACGGCAGCGCGCTGGTGTCCGAGCGCAGCACCGGCCGCATCATGCAGGTACGCCCGGGGCAGACGCCGACGCCGGTGGCGACGATCAGCGGGGTGCGGGCCTCTGGCGAGAGCGGCCTGCTGGGCATCGCGGTCTCGCCGGCGTACGCGCAGGACGGCTGGGTGTACGCGTACTTCACCAGCACCGCCGGCGACAACCGCCTGGTCAGGCTGAAGCTTTCTGCCCCGCAGACGCAAGAGGTGCTTTTCTCCGGGGTGCCGAGCGGGACGATCCACGACGGCGGCCGCATCGCGTTCGGCCCGGACGGCATGCTGTACATCGCCACCGGCGACGCCGGCAACACCTCCAACGCGCAGAACCTGAACAGCCCGGCCGGCAAGATCCTGCGCATGACGCCCGAGGGCGGTGTCCCCGACGGCAACCCGTTCCCCGGTTCGCGGGTGTGGAGCTACGGCCACCGCAACGTCCAGGGCCTGGCGTGGGACGACGAAGGCCGGATGTACGCGAGCGAGTTCGGCCAGAACACGTGGGACGAGGTCAACCAGATCGTCGCGGGCGGCAACTACGGCTGGCCGGTGTGCGAGGGCAGGTGCGGCAACTCCTCCTACCGCGACCCGATCGTCACATGGTCCACCGCCGAGGCGTCGCCCAGCGGCCTGACCTACGCCGACGGCGCCCTCTACGTGGCGGCGCTGCGCGGGCAGCGGCTCTGGACGATCCCGCTGAACGCCGGCACGCCGGGCACGCCGGTGGCGGAGCTGCGCTCGTCGTACGGCCGGTTGCGCGCGGTCGCGGCGGGCCCGGACGGCCACCTCTGGGTGGCGACCAGCAACCGCGACGGTCGCGGCGCCCCGGTGGCGCAGGACGATCGCATCATCCGCATCCCGCCCGCGACGGACGGTGGCGGCGAGCCGTCCGGCACCTGCACGGCGACGGCCACCACGCAGACGCAGTGGAGCACCGGCTACGTGATTCAGCCGGTGACCGTCGCCAACACCGGCACCGCGCCGCAGAACGGCTGGACGGTGACGTTCACGCTGCCCGACGGCCACGCGGTGACGGGCTCGTGGAACGCGACCCTGACCGTCTCCGGCCAGACGGTCACGGCCAGGAACACCGCGCACAACGGCACGCTCGCGGCCGGCCAGAGCACCACGTTCGGCTTCCAAGCCACCCGCCCCTCCGGCGACACCAGCGTCCCCTCTGGCTACCAGTGCTCCTGAGCTGAGCCGCAGAGGGTAAGCCCGGCCAAGCGGACCCTGGCAACCGGCTCCTTCGAGCTGACCGCGCAGGCCGTCATCGTCGCGAGCGGCGGCATCGGCGGCGACCTCGACCTCGTCCGGCGGTCCTGGCCGCAGCGGCAACGAACGCCCCGGCACCGAAAGGGGGAACGAGGTGGGACCCGTCGGACGGCCAGGCGGCCAGGCGGGCAAGCGGCCAAGCAGGCAAGCGGCCAAGCGGCCAGGCAGGCGGCAAGCGGGCAAGCGGCCAGGCAGGCAAGGGGCAAGCGGGTCGCCCGAGGGGCCGAGACCGAGCTGCGCCTGCAGGGGAGGCCGGCCCTGAACACACGCGGCGGGCGGCCCTGACCAGCCGGCGGGGCTGGGCAGGCGAACAGAACCAGGCTCGCGCGACGAACCAGACCAGGCCCGCACGGCGAACCAGACCAGGCCCGCACGGTGAACGAGACCGGGCTCGCGGGCGACGCAGGCCGACGAGCCTTCTCGTCCCGGGAGGCCAAGAGCCGGGATGGGACATTCCGGGCTGGGGGTCGGCGCTGGTCAGAGCCTCCCTGACCAGTGGGGCGGGGCGGCGGCGTGGGGTCAGATCCAGCCGCGTCTGGTGGCTTCCATGGCGATCTGGAAGCGCGTGCGGACCCCTAACCGGTGCATCAGCTTGGTGATGTGCCGCTGCACCGTGCGCTCGCTCCACCCCAGGGCGCGTGCCGCTGAGCGGTCCGTTGCGCCGGCGGCGAGCAGAGTCAGCAGGCGTTCCTCGTCGGGTGGCAGGTCCCGATCGGGTGCGGGCTCGCCGCCCCCGAGCTCGCCACCCCCGAGCCCGCCGCCCCCGAGCCCGCCTGCCCCGCCCGATCCCGCGGCTCCCGTGAGCCCGTCCGGCCCGCCCTGCCCGCCCGGCCCGCCGGCTCCGGGGAGGCGGACCGGGACGCTGCGGTCCCACAGCGCCTCGAAGAGGGCGATCAGCGCGTCGAGCAGCGGCGACGGGTGGATCAGGTACGACGCGGTGAGCACGTCGTCCCCGGCGCGCATCAGCGGGATGATGGCGAGCCGGTCGTCGGAGATGCCGAGCTTCATGGGCAGCCCGGCGTGGATTCGCGCCTGCTCGCCGTGCTGCATCCCGATCGTGACGTCCTCCAGCCAGCCGGACATCTCCAGCACGCTGGTGTCGTAGATGACCCGGTAGCGCACGCCCCGCCGCAGCAGGTCGAGCTCGACGGAGTTGGGTTCGCGGTGCTGGGCCGGGGCGGCGTACGGCGGGCAGTCGAAGCCGCGCATCTGCGCCCGCGTGTCCCGCTGCATCTGCACCCACCGCTGGTTGACCTCGTCACGCCCGGAGACGACCTCGACCAGCTCGCCGGGGTGGGCGAAGCGGGTGTTGGCGCGGTAGACGTCCATGAGGGCGCGGATGTGGGCGCGTACGCCGTCCAGCTCGCGTTCCCGTTCGCGCAGCAGCGCCTCCAGGCTGCTGTCGGGTGAGACGGCGACGTAGCGGGTGGGCCGGCCGGTGGAGCGGGTGGCCAGGCCGAGGTCGAGCAGCGTCTGCAGAATGCGGCGGGCGGCGGTGGCCGGCAGGTGGCAGTCGGCGACGATCTCGGCGACGGTGGCCTGGGTTCGGCGGACGAGCGCGTGGTAGACCTCCTCGTCCTGAGGGCTGAGCCCGATCGCCTCCAGCACGCGATCCTCCTGTCCGGATAACGACACATGGCGGAAACTCGCCACTAACAGATCTTGTCAGTAATTGGCGGAAGATGTCAGCGTTCTTGAGCACCATCGGCCCCAGTGGCCACAGGAATGAAGGAGCATCATGCCGTTGTCCCCTCGTCGCTCGCCTGGTCGCCGACTGCTGGCAGCCGTCTTACCTGCAGTTCTGCTGACGACCGCGACGTTCGGGACGCTCGTCCCGGCGACCGCGAGCCCGGCCGCGGCGCAGACGGCCCCCGCCCCCGACCGGGGCGGCAAGATCGACGCCAAGCTTGCCGAGCAGATGAAGAGCGCGCGCGGTCGCATCGAGGCGCTCGTCGTATTGCGTACGCTGAAGGAGCCGCCCCCGGCCGACACCCCCGTGCAGGCGCGCGCCGCGCTCAAGGAGAGCGCGGAGCCGGTGCAGGACCCGGTGGCCGAGTTCGTGCGCTCGCGCGGCGACCAGGTGGTCAACACGTTCTGGCTGAAGAACATGATCCTGGTACGTGCCACGCCCGCCACGCTGGCCGCGCTTGCCGAGCTCGAGCTGGTCGATCGGATCATCCCGAACTTCACCCTCACCGCGCCCGAGCCGGAGCGCGCGCCGCAGCCCAGGACCATGGCGGCCGAGGAGACCACCTGGGGCATCGCCAAGATCGGCGCGGACCGCGTGCAGAAGGAGCGCGGCCTGACCGGCAAGGGCGTCCGGGTGGCCGTGCTCGACACCGGCATCGACATCACCCACCCCGACCTGCAGGGCAAGCTGGTGGGCTCGGGCCCGGAGCACGCGGGCGGCTGGATCGAGTTCGACCCTGACGGCAAGCCCGTGGCCAGCGAGCCGCACGACAGCGCCTTCCACGGCACCCACGTGGCGGGCACGATCGCGGGCGGCGACACCTCCGGCACGCAGATCGGCGTCGCGCCCGGCGCCGAGCTGATGGCCGCGCTGACCATCCCGGGCGGCAACGGCACGTTCGCGCAGGTGATCGCGGGCATGCAGTGGGCGATCGCGCCGTACGCCGCCGACGGCACCCCGGCAGGCGAGCCCGCCGACGTGGTCAGCATGTCGCTCGGCGCCGAGGGCTACTTCGACGAGATGGTCGAGCCCGCGAGGAACATCTACCGGGCGGGCGCGTTCCCCGCCTTCGCCGTCGGCAACAACTGCGCGGAGGGCGCGTCCTCCAGCCCCGCCAACGTGTACGAGGCGATCTCCGTGGGCGCGACCGACGCCGACGACAACGTGGGCGACTTCTCCTGCGGCGGCGTGGTCAAGTCGACCGACTGGTTCGACGCGCCGCCGGAGTGGCCGGACTCGTACGTGGTGCCCGACGTCTCCGCGCCCGGCGTGGACGTGGTGTCGACGATGCCCGGCGGCGGGTACGCGGCGCTGAACGGCACCTCGATGGCCACCCCGCACGTGTCGGGCACGGTCGCCCTCATGCTGGAGGCCCGCCCCGACCTGACCGTGGACGCGGCCGAGGAGATCCTGGCCGGCACGGCGGTCGCCGACGACCGCTACGGCCCGCTGCCGAACTCCCGCTACGGCCGTGGCCGCATCGACGCGTACGCGGCGGTCGCCGAGGCGACGCTGACCAGCGGCGTGCGCGGCACCGTCGTCGACAAGCGCGGCCGCAAGCCGCTGGCCGGCGTGCGGGTGACCAGGCCCGACGGGCGCAGCACGGAGACGGACGAGAACGGCCGCTTCGAGCTGCGGATGCCCCCGGGCAAGCACGAGCTGACGCTGTCCAGGTTCGGCTACGAGGACGTGAAGAAGACCGTCACGGTGCGCGAGAACCGGCTCTCCGACACGCGGTTCGAGCTGGAGCGGACCAGGTGGAGCACGATCTCGGGGCGGGTGACGTACGGGCCGACCGGCACGGCCGTGCCCGGCGCCACGGTCAGCGTGCTGGGCGTGCCCGACGAGCTGGCCGCCACCACCGACGCCAAGGGCCACTACACGATCAAGGACGTGCCGGTCGGTGCGTACAAGATCGCCGCACAGGCCACCGGTGTCTCCAGGTCGCCTGAGATCGAGGTGACGGTGGACAAGCACAAGGCGTCGGCGGACTTCACGCTGCCCCGCCGCTCCCCCACCGAGCGGGTCTCGCTCGGCACGGACGGCCGGCAGGCCAACCACGACTCCTGGTGGGCCGAGCTGAGCGGCGACGGCGGCACGGTGGTGTACGCGAGCTTCGCCTCCAACCTCACCGACGAGCGCGACACCAACGGCGAGCTGGACATCTTCGCCACCGACCTGCGCACCCGTGTGACCGAGCGGATCTCGGTGGCGGCCGACGGCGGGATCGGCGACTCGTTCTCGCTGACGCCGACGGTCAGCCGCGACGGCCGGTACGTCGGGTTCAGCAGCGGCGCGACCAACCTCGTCGAGGGCGATGACAACGGCCGGACGGACTCCTTTGTCCGCGACCGGCAGACCGGGACGACCGAGATGGTCTCGGTGTCGTCCAGCGGTGAGCCCGGCGACGACAACTCGGGCTCGCCGAAGCTCAGCGCGGACGGCCGGTACGCCGTCTTCGACAGCATGGCGACCAACCTCGTGCCCGGCGACACCAACGGCCGCAACGACGTGTTCCTGCACGACCGGCAGACCGGCACCACCGAGCGGATCTCGGTGACGCAGGACGGCGAGCAGTCGGAGGGCAACGCCCGCGAGGCCACGATCAGCGCCGACGGCCGGTACATCGCATTCCAGAGCGACGCATCCGACCTGGTGCCAGGGGACGACAACGGGGAGATCGACACCTTCCTGCTGGACCGGCGGACGGGCACGCTCACCCGCATCACCGGCCCCGACCCGGCCACCTCCACCGACGGCCCGGTGATCAGCGCGGACGGCACCAAGATCGCGTACTCGAACGGCTTCGGGCTCGGCGAGATCTACGTGCAGGACCTGGCCACCGGCAAGGCCGACATGGTGTCGGTGACGCTGGACGGGACCGGCGCGAACGCCCTGACCTTCGCCCCCTCGCTCTCCGCCGACGGAAGCAAGGTCGCCTTTTACAGCAGCGCCGACACCCTCGTCGAGGGCGACACCAACAACCTCAACGACATCTTCGTCCGGGACGTCGCGGCCGGCACCACCTCCCGGGTGTCCGCCGTGCCCGGGGGCGGTGAGGGCGACGGGCGCTCGTACCTGCCGTCGATCAGCGCAGACGGCCGGTACGTGACGTTCGAGAGCACCTCGACCAACCTGGTCGACGGCGACACCAACAAGCGCTCGGACATCTTCGTGCACGACCTGGTGAACGGGCCCGAGGCGCTGTTCGTGGTGAGCGACCTGAAGGTGACGCCGGAGTCGTCGCCCTCGGGGCACGTGCGGGTGAGCGCGCAGGTGCGCAACATCGGCGAGCGCGAGGGGACGTACGACGCCGTGGTCCGCGTGAACGGCGCCGAGGAGCAGCGGCGCGCGGTGACGCTGAAGCCCGGCAAGGACGCGAAGGTCTCGTTCGAGCTGCGGCGCACCCAGGCGGGCACGTACACCGTCACGCTCGGCCCGCTGACCGGCCACTTCACGGTCAAGCGGTGAAGCGTCCAACGCCGCTGCCCGGCCGCTCCACGGCCGGACGATGATCACGTGACGAGGGGGCCGTCCCGGAAGGGGCGGCCCCCTCTGCGTGTGCGGGCTCAGGGGTGGGGACCCCGCGCGGGCTCGGCCGGGCGGGGCTCTTCTCCACGCGTGCGGGCTCAGCCGGGCGGCGGCAGCTCGCCCGAACCTCGGGCGATCAGGCGGGTCGGTACGACCGTGCGGCGGGCCCGTGAGCGGTCACCGTCCAGCCGGGCCAGCGCCAGCTCGGCCGCCGCTCCCCCGATGCCCGCCGGGTCCTGGGCGACCACGGTCAGCGGCGGGTCGAGCGCCTCGGCGAGCGGCGGGTCGTCGAACCCGACCAGCGCCACGTCCTTGCGCCCGGCCCTGGCCAGCGCCACCACCGCGCCCAGGGCGGCGAGGTCGTTGCCGGCGAACAGCGCGGTAGGCGGCTCGCGCAGGCCGAGTAATCGCAGGGTGGCGCGGGCGGCGGCCTCCGGGCCGTGCCCGGTCGTGACGAGCGTGCGCTCGAACGGCAGGCCGGCGGCGGCGAGCGCGTCCCGGTAGCCGCGCAGCCGCTCGCGCCGCGTGTAGAGCGCGGGCAGGTCGCCGACGAAGCCGATCCTGCGGTGGCCCCGGGCGATCAGGTGGGCGACGCCGGCTCGCGAGCCCTCCCGGTTGGCGCTGACCACGCAGTCGGCGGTGAGCCGCGCGGGCGGCCGGTCGAGGAAGACGACGGGCAGCCCGGCGGCGCGCTCAGCGCGCAGGTGCCGGTGGTCGCCGCCGGCCGCGGGCACGATCAGCAGGGCGCTGACCCGGCGGTTCAGGAACGTCGCGATCAGCGCCTCCTCACGTGCCGCCGTCTCCTCGGACGAGCCGACGATGAGCGTGAGCCCGCGCGCCCGTACGGCGTGCTCGACGCCGCCCGCGACCGCGCCGAAGAACGGGTCGCCCAGCTCGGGGATGACCAGCCCGACCGTGGCGTCCCGCGCGCCGATCCTGATGTTGCGCGCCATGAGGTTGGGCCGGTAGCCGAGCCGCCTGACCGCCGCGAGCACCCGTTCCCGGGTCCGCCCGGCGACCGGGCCGTCGCCGTTGAGCACGCGGGAGACGGTCTTGGCGGTCACCCCGGCCTCGCGGCCGACGTCCGCCAGCGTGGGCATCGTGCTCGCCGCGGGCCGCCGCGCGCGCCGCATGACCGGAGCCCGGCCGGTCAGGACAGGCCGATCGCCCGCGCCGCGTCCTCGTCGGCGACGACGGACGTGCCGTCCGACACCCGCACGGCCCCGGTCATGATGGCGACCACCTCAGCCATGCCGTGCTCGCGCGGGTTCAGCACGGCGGCCCGGCGGCCGAGCCGCTGGACGTGGATGCGGTCGGCGATCTCGTACACGTGCGGCATGTTGTGGCTGATCAGCACGACGGGGGTGCCGCGGTCGCGTACCTGCCTGATGAGGTCGAGCACCTGCCCGGACTCCTTGACGCCGAGCGCGGCGGTGGGCTCGTCCATGACGACGACGCGGGTCGCCCACGCCACCGCCCTGGCCACGGCCACGCCCTGGCGCTGCCCGCCGGACAGCGTCTCGACCGGCTGGGTGAGCGAGCCGAGCCCGATCTTCAGCTCCGCCATGTGCCTGGCCGACTCCTCCCGCATGCGCTTCTTGTCCAGCATGCGGAAGACCGTGCCGAGCAGGCCGGGCTTGCGCAGCTCGCGGCCGAGGAACATGTTGGTGGCGATGTCGAGCGAGGCGGCCACGGCGAGGTCCTGGTAGACCGTCTCGATGCCGTGCCTGCGGGCGTCGAGCGGGTCGCGCAGCCGTACGGGCTCGCCGTCGATCTTGATCTCGCCGGCGTCCGGCTGCAGCGCGCCGGTCAGCGCCTTGATCAGGCTGGTCTTGCCGGCGCCGTTGTCGCCGACGACCGCGAGCACCTCGCCCGGCATCAGGTCGAAGTCGGCGCCGTCCAGCGCCGTCACGTGGCCGTACCGCTTGACCAGGCCGCGGGCCTGCAGCACCGGTGTGGTCATCGCGTCCTCCTGCGGGAGAGCTGGTCGACGGCGACCGCCAGAATGACCAGGACGCCGGTGATGAGCGTCTGGTAGATCGACGGCACGCCCATGAGCTGCAGGCCGTTGCGGAACACCCCGACGATCAGCGCGCCGATGAGCGTGCCGATGACCAGGCCGCGCCCGCCGAACAGGCTGGTGCCGCCGAGCACGACCGCGGTGATGCTGTCGAGGTTGTCGGTCTGCCCCGCCTGCGGGTCGCCGACGCCGGTGCGGGAGACCAGCAGCAGGGCGGCGACGCCGTACACGAGGCCGGCCAGTGTGTAGACGCCGACCAGCAGGGGGCGGGTCCTGATGCCGGTCAGGCGGGCCACCTCGGGGTTGTTGCCGAGCGCGTAGACGTGGCGGCCCCAGGCGGTCGAGCCCAGCAGGTACGCGAACAGCAGGAACAGCAGGATCGTCAGCAGCGAACCGTAGGTGACGTTCGTCTGCCCGATGCGGAACGTCTGCCCGAGGAAGGTCAGCGGCGCCGGCAGGTTCGTCACCGTCTGCTCGGCCGAGTAGATGTGGGTCAGCGCGAAGACGACGTTCAGCATGCCGAGCGTCACGATGAACGGCGGCAGCGCGATCCGCGTCACCAGCAGCCCGTTCACCAGCCCGAACCCGGCGCACACCGCGAGCCCTGCGGCGACGGCGAGCAGCGGCGGCCAGCCGGAGTCCACGGCCAGCTTGGTCATGACGATCCCGCCGAACGCCATGATCGCGCCGCAGGCCAGGTCGATGCCCGCGGTCAGGATGATCAGCGTCTGCCCGATGGCCAGCGTGCCGACCACCATCACCTGCTGAATGATCAGCGAGAAGTTGGGCCCGGTGAAGAACTGGGCGCTGTTGAGCCCGAAGAACAGGCAGGCCAGCACCAGCGCCGCGAGGGGCCCGGCGACGGGGGTGGCGATCAGGCGGCCCATCAGGCGGCGCCGCAGCGGCGGCGCTTCCAGCACGGCCATCGTCAGCCCCAGCAGTTGGCCAGGCCGTAGGCGGTGTCCTCGGCCTCGACGCCGGGGACGGCCTTGTCGGTGATGAGCGTGACGCCGGTGTCGGTGTAGCCGGTGGCCTTCTGCCCGGTCTTCGCGAACGCGGCCACCGCCTTGACGCCCAGCTCGGCCATCTTGAGCGGGTACTGCTGGCTGGTGGCGGCGATCTGGCCGGACTGCACGGCCTTGGTGCCGGTGCAGCCGCCGTCCACGGACACGATCAGCACGTCCTTCTCCCTGCCCTTGGCCTTCAGCGCCGTGTAGGCGCCCAGCGCGGCGGGCTCGTTGATGGTGTAGACGACGTTGATGTCGGGAGCCTTCTGCAGGCAGTTCTCCATCGCGGTCTGGCCCTTGGCCTGGTCGCCGCGGGTGTCCTGGGAGCAGACGATCGACGGGTCGCCCTCCTGGACGCCGAACCCCTTGAGGAAGCCGTCGTGCCTGAGCTGCCCGACCGTGATGCCGGGCGCCAGGTCGAGGGTGGCGATCTTGGCGGGTGTGCCGGCCATGGCGGCCTTGGCGTACCGGCCGATCAGCTCACCGGCCTTGAAGTTGTCGGTGGCGAACAGCGCGTCGGTGGCGTCCTGCGGCTCGGTCGGCGTGTCGAGCGCGATGACCAGGACGCCCGCGTCCCGCGCCTTCTTGATGGCGGGCACGATGGCCTTGGTGTCGCTCGGGGTGATGAGGATGCCTTTGACGCCGGCGGCGACCATGTTCTCGATGGCCGTGATCTGGGCGGCGTTGTCGCCGTCGAACTTGCCTGCGGCGCTCATCAGTTCCAGGCCCTCGGCCTGGGCCGCCTTCTGGGCGCCTTCCTTCATCTTGACGAAGAACGGGTTCGTCTCCGTCTTGCTGATGAGGCCGACCTTGGGAGTGGCGGTGGCGGCCTGGTCGGCGCCGCCGCAGCCGGCGATGAGGAGAGCGGTGACGAGGAGTCCGGCCGGAATTCTGACGTTCATGGCGGTTCCCATCGCGGTGCTGGCGATGTCATCGATGTCAGGTGTCATCGATGACATCCGGGCCGTGCTGCGATGATGAACTCCGTCCAGGAGGGCGTCAATGCACATGACCGCGCTCCTGACTGTGCGGACACGGCAGCGTACCCGGGAAGAGAGGCTGGTCCGATGATCGCTGTGCTCGGCGAGTGCGTCGCCGACGGCTTCACCGAGTCCCCACCGGCGGGCGACGCGAGCGTGCCGGGCGGTCCGAGCAGCGCGCGCGGACCCGGCGGCGCGAACGGGCCCAGCGGCGCGAACGGTGAGGGCGGCGCGGGGGCGGGGCTGGGGTTGCGGGTGCTGCCCGGCGGCGGGCCGGCGAACACGGCGGTGGCGCTCGCCCGGCTCGGCACGCGGGCCCGTTTCCTGGGGCGGCTGTCGGGTGACGTCTTCGGCGAGATGTTCCGCGCCCGGCTGGCCGCGTCGGGCGTGGACCTGTCGGCGGCGGTCGCGGCCGCAGAGCCGAGCACGCTGGCGGTGGCCGCGCTGGACGAGAGCGGGCGGGCCGCGTACACCTTCTACGCCCAGGGCACCGCCGACTGGCAGTGGACGCGCGACGAGCTGGACCTTGCGCGGCTCGGCACCGCCTCGTGCCTGCACACCGGCTCGCTCGCGCTGGTCAAGCAGCCGGGCGCGGCGGCCGTCGAGGAGTTCGCGGCGGCCGCCGCCGAGCGGGTCACGGTCTCGATCGACCCCAACGTGCGGCCCAGCCTCGCCGCGCGGGACGACTATCAGGTGGAACGATGGTGCGCGTACGCCGACGTGCTGCGGCTGAGCGACGACGACCTCGCGTTCCTGCTGCCGGGCACCACGGCGGAGGCCGCCTGCGACCGCTGGCACGCGGCCGGGGCCCGGCTGATCGTGGTCACGCTCGGCGAGAAGGGGGCGCTGGTGTCGCTGGACGGCGAGCGCGCCACCGTGCCCGCCGTTCCCGTGGAGGTGGCCGACACGATCGGGGCGGGCGATGCGTTCACCGCCGGGCTGCTGCACCACCTGGAGGGCAAGGGGCTGCTCGGCGGGCGGCTGGACGGGCTCGACCTGGACACCGCCGTGGCGGCGGCCACGTTCGCGGCCCGCGTGGCGGCGCTGACGTGCACGGTCCCCGGCGCCGACCCACCCTGGTCGCACCAGCTCTGAGCCGGGAAAGCGCGGGGGCCGAACCGTGGCGCGGGTGCGGAGCCCGCTGGGAACGCGGAGGCCGGCCCGGGCGCAGGCACGGAGCCCGATGGAGAACGCGGAGGCCGGGGCCGCGCGCCTCAGGTGCGGTCCCGGCCGTTCCGTGCGTCAGAAGTCGAAGTCGTCGATGTTGTCCTTGGTGAAGACGAACGGGTCGCCCAGCAGGACCGTGCCGTCCTTGCCGACCGTGTAGTCGCCGAGCTTGCCGGCCTTGAACGTCTCGCCCTCCTTGCCGGTGATCAGCCCGGAGGCCAGCGCGCCGCCGGCGTAGGCGGCCAGGTAGCCGAGGTCGGACGGGTTCCACAGGGCGAACGCCTTGACCGTGCCGTCCTTGACGTACGCGCGCATCTGGTTGGGCGTGCCGAGCCCGGTGAGCTGCACCTTGCCCTTGTACTCGGAGGCGGACAGGTAGCGGGCGGCAGCCGCGACGCCGACCGTGGTGGGCGAGATGATGCCCTTGAGGTCGGGGTGCTTGGCCAGCAGGCCCTGCGTCTCCTGGAACGACTTCTGGTCGTCGTCGTCGCCGTAGACGGTGTCGACCAGCTTGAGCTTGGCGTACTCGGGCTTGGCCAGCTCGGTCTTCATCATCTCGATCCAGGTGTTCTGGTTGGTGGCGTTCGCGGTCGCCGACAGGATCGCGATCTCACCGCCCTCCTCGCCGATCGCCTCGCTGATGAGCTTGATCTGCGAGGCGGCGATGCCCTCCGCGCTGGCCTGGTTGATGAACAGGTCCCGGCAGGACGGGTTGGTGTCGGAGTCGTACGTGACCACCTTGGCGCCGGCGGTGCGGGCCTCCTGGAGGGCGCCGCAGATCGCGTCCTTGTCGTTGGCGGAGACCACGATCACGTCGGTGCCCTGCTGCGACAGCGTGTTGATGTAGCTGACCTGCGCCGACGGGCTGGCCTCCGAGGGACCCGTCTGACTGTAGACGCCCTTGAACTCCTCGACCGCGATCTTGCCGCCCTTGTTGTCGGAGGCGTCGAAGTACGGGTTGTTCACCTGCTTGGGCAGGAAGGCGATCTTCAGCCCCTCCTTGATCGTCCCCGTGCCTGCGGAGGCGCCGGAGGTGGGCTGGGCTACCTCTTCCTGGCTCGCACAGCCGGAGACGGCGAGGCTGAACGCGGTGAGCACCGCCAGGGCGACGGCCCTGCCTCCTCGAGTTATCGCTGCCATGATGGGGTTCCTTTCGCGGCCCGCGATCGCGGTCAGGGGGTGACGGATCGCCGGCGGCGCAACCGCTCGCGCACCATGCCGGCGACGTTGGGTCCCACTACGGAGACGATGAGCAGGGATCCGGTGATGATGGTCAGGGTGTTGGCCGGCACGTACGCGAGCTGCAGCGCGTTGCGCAGCGTGCCGAGCAGGATGACGGCGGCGATGACGCCGAGCAGCCCGCCGCGCCCGCCGAAGATGGACACGCCGCCGAGCAGCACCGCGGCCACCACGGCCAGCTCCAGGCCCATGCCGTTGTCGGCGCGGGCGCTGGCGAAGCGCAGCGTCCAGAAGACGCCGGCCAGCGACGACATGGCGCCGGTCGCGACGAAGAGCCAGAACTTCGTGCGGGCCACGCCGATGCCGGTGAAGCGGGCGGCCTCGGCGTTGTTGCCGATGGCGTACAGGCCACGGCCGATCGGGGTGGCGTGCAGCACGAGCGCGAAGACGATCGCCAGGGCGGCGACCACGAGGATCATCCACGGGATGGTCAGCCCGGGGATGGGGGCGATCGCGCCCATGGTCCACTCGGGCGGGTAGTCGGCCACCGCCTTGTCGCCGAGCACCACGTACGCGAGCCCTCGGTAGAGCGCCAGCGTGCCGATCGTCACCGCGAGCGACGGCAGCCCGAAGCCGGTCACGAAGAGGCCGTTGACCGCGCCGAGCAGCGCGCCCAGCAGCAGGCACAGCACGATCACCACGGGCAGCGAGGTGACGCCCCACAGCCAGAGCTGGCCCATGACGGTGCAGGTCAGACCCAGGATGCTGGCCACCGACAGGTCGATCTCGCCGGTGATGATCACCAGGGTCATGGGCAGCGCGATGAGCGCGATCGGGATGACCTCCAGCGTCACGAACCGCCAGAAGCGCGGGCTCGCCACGCCCTCGATCGTGAGCGCGCCGGCCGCGACGACCAGGATCAGCGCCACGACCAGGGCGGCGTCCCAGGAGCCGACGACCGGCCGCACCCGCCGCAGCAGGCCGCCGCCCGCATCCGCTGCCGCCCCGCTTCCGCTACCGGTCCTGGTGCCGGTCCGGATGCCGCGCGCCGTGCTCTCGTTCACGCCGTCCCCCGCGCTTTTCGCCGCGTCCCCCGCACTTTTCGCCGCTTCGTCACGCACCCGGTCAGCCACGGCCGCTCCTTCCTCGCAGGGACCTCGCCATGCGGACGGCCAGCGCCCGGTCCAGGCCGATCGCGGCCAGGATGAGCGCACCCACGGCGGCCCGCTGCCAGAACGGGCTCACGCCGAGCACCGGCAGCGCGCTGCTGATCGTGGTGAGCAGCACCGCGCCGAGCGCGGCGCCGTAGACCGAGCCGCTGCCGCCGAAGATGGCCACGCCGCCGACCACCACGGCGGCCACGACGTTCAGCTCGAAGCCGTTGCCGGCGTTGGCGTCGAGGGTGCCGAAGCGGGCCGCGTACAGGACGCCGGCCAGGCCCGCCAGCGCGCCCGAGACGACGAACGCGGCGAAGACCCGCTTGCCGACCGGGATCCCGGCCAGGCGGGCGGCGGGCGGGCTGGAGCCGATGGCGTACAGCTCCCTGCCGCTGCGGTACGTCCGCAGGTAGTAGCCGGCGGCCACCAGCACCATCACCGCGAACAGCGCCAGCACCGGCACGCCCAGCAGGGTCGCGCTGCCCATCCGCAGGAAGCCGGGCGGCATGTCGGCGGCGTTGATCTGCCGTCCTGTGGCCCAGGTGTAGTCGACGCCGCGGAAGACGTACAGGGTGCCGAGCGTCACCACCAGGGCGGGGACGCGGGCGGCGGCGATGAGCGCGCCGTTGACGACCCCGCAGGCCGCGCCGAGCAGCACGCCGGCGATCAGCGCCACCGGGATGGGCAGACCGGGGTTCGCCAGGAAGAGGCTGCCGGTCGCGAACGCCGACAGTCCCAGCACCGAACCGACCGACAGGTCCACGTTGCGGGTGATGACGACGATGCTCTGCCCGACGGCGAGCACCGCGAGGATGGTGGAGCCGAGCAGCAGGTCCTTGATGCCCTGCGCGGTGAGGAAGCGCGGGTTGACCAGCGTGGTCACGGCCACGAGCAGCACCAGCGCGGCGGCGATGCCCAGCTCTCTGATCACGAACACCCGGTGCACGAGCCGGGTGCCCTCGCGCGCTCCCGTGGGGGCCTGCGTCACCGCCGTCATGCGCCACCGTCCTGTCCCGTGGCCGTTTCGGTCATCGCCGTCATGCGCCACCGCCCTGTCCGGTCGCGGCCAGCATCACCGACTCCTCATCCGCCTGCGTTCGCGGGATGTCGGCCACCAGCCGGCCTTCGTGCATGACGAGCACGCGGTCGGCCATGCCGAGCACCTCGGGCAGCTCGCTGGAGATCATCAGCACCGCGACGCCCTGCCCGGCCAGCTCCGACAGCAGCCGGTGCACCTCGGCCTTGGTGCCCACGTCGATGCCGCGGGTGGGCTCGTCCACGATGAGCACGCCGGGCTCGGTGGACAGCCACTTGGCCAGCACCACCTTCTGCTGGTTGCCGCCCGACAGCGTGGAGACGGGGTCGGTGAGGCGGGCGGTCTTGACCTGGAGGCGTTCGCTCCACATGCGGGCCGCCGCCCGCTCGGCGCCGCCGAACAGCAGCCCGAGCCGGCTCAGCGACCAGCGCCTGGTGAGGGTGGCGTTGCGCTCGACCGACAGCTCCATGACCAGGCCCTGCTGGCGGCGGTCCTCGGGGACGAGGGCCAGTCCCGCGGCGATGGCGGCGGCGGTGTCGCCGGGCGGCAGCGTGCTGCCGTCCACGATCACCTCGCCGGCGTCGGGCCGGTCAACGCCGAACACGGCCCGCGCCACCTCGCTGCGCCCGGCCCCGACGAGCCCGGCGAGCGCCACGATCTCGCCGCCGCGCACGGCGAAGGAGACGTCCTCGAAGACGCCGTGCCTGGTCAGGCCGCGCACCTCCAGGCGGGACTCGCCGACGGCGGCCGCCGTCTTGGGGTACAGCGAGGACACCTCGCGGCCGACCATTCTGCGGACCAGCTCCTCGACGGTGAGCTCGGCGGCCGGGTCGGTGGAGACCCAGCGGCCGTCGCGCATCACCGTGATCCGCGAGCAGAGCGTGAAGATCTCGTCGAAGCGGTGGGAGATGAACAGCACGGCCGCGCCCGACTCGCGCAGCGACCCGACGACCGAGAACAGCCGCTCGACCTCCACGCCGGACAGCGCGGCCGTGGGCTCGTCCATGATGAGGACGCGGGCGTCGAACGCGAGCGCCTTGGCGATCTCCACGAGCTGCTGGTCGGCGATGGACAGGCCGCGGGCGGGCCGGTCGGGGTCGAGCCCGACGCCGAGCCTGGCGAACAGCTCGGACGTGGCCGCGCGCATGGCGTTGGCGTCGATGCGCCGCATGCTGCGCAGCGGCTGGTGGCTCATGAAGATGTTCTCGGCGACCGACAAATCCGGAAATAGTGTTGGCTCTTGATAAATCACCGCAATTCCGGCGGCCTGGGCGTCGGCGGGGCCGGAGAACGCCAGCTCCTTCCCGTCCACGGTCAGCGTGCCCGTGTCGGCGGGATGGGCGCCGGCGAGGATCTTCACCAGCGTCGACTTGCCGGCCCCGTTCTCTCCCACCAGGCCGTGCGCCTCTCCGGCGTACAGGTCGAGCCGCACGCCCGACAGGGCCTGGACCGCACCGAAGGACTTGCTGACATCGCGTAGCGACATGATGGGAGGAGATTCGCTCATACGCCCTCCGGCGCCGTTGTCGGCAAAACGTTTTAATGTGTCCAGAACGTAAAACGGCGGGGAGTTACGTGTCAATACTGCTCGTACGCGACTTGCGCCTGGCCATAAATTTTCTAAAACGATTTAGACACTAGTCGGTCGCACAGGAACGGATCCCCCGGCGCGGGCATGGGCGCCACCACCGGTCGCACGGGAGCGGGCCCCGGCGCGGCGGCCGCAGGTGTGTGCGCCACCACCGGCTCGTGGCGAGGCCCGGGTCACTCGGCCGGCACCGTGCGGTAGCCGTTCCACACGAACCTGGCCGTCGTCACCGCGTCGTCGCCGTCGCCCGTGATGAGCTGGTGGATGGCGATGCCGTCCAGCTCGCGGTACTCGCACCACTCGTGGTCGGACGTCAGCACCAGGTCCAGCCCCAGGTTCACCAGCAGGTCGAACACCTGGCCCCGGTTGGCCCTGTCCACGCCCACGAACACCTCGTCGAGCAGGATGAAGCGCGGGCAGCCCGGGTCGGTCAGGTAGTGCGCGGCCACGGCGGCGAACAGCGGCAGGTGCAGCGCGATCGCCTTCTCCCCGCCCGACAGCGCCCCGTGCAGCTTCCGCGTCAGCTCCTGCCAGCCCTGGCCGTCGCCCCGGTCCAGCTTGACCACGAACCGGTGCCAGGCGGTGTAGTCGAGGACCTTCATGAGCTGGTCCTCCCAGCTCGCCGACGAGTCGTCGGCCCGCGCCTCCTCGATGCGTTCCCTGAAGAAGACGTACAGGGCCTCCTTGTCGGCCTCGCTGAGCCCGGCCGGGTCGCGCAGCAGCAGGTCGCGGGCGGCGCGGGTGCCGGGCGACTGCGTGGGATCGACCTGCCAGACCAGCCGCACCGCGACCTTGGAGGCGGTGCGGACCCGTTCCAGGCGCTGGTTCATGGCCTCGACCAGCGCCGTCGCCTGCCTGATGCGGTCGGCGAGATGCCGCCGCGTGTCCCCGGCCAGCGTGCGGTCGAACAGGTCGCGCTCGGCCTCGGTGATGTCGCGGCGGCGGGCGTCCCGCTCCTTGTGCAGGGCCCTGCACAGCGCCGCCGCGCCGGCGCGCACGCCGCCCACGGTGGCGGTGAGCACCTGGACGTCCTCGTCGGGGGTCAGCTGCAGGTCCGCCCGCCCGGCCAGCGCCTCCCTGGCGTGGTGGAAGGCGTCACGCAGCCGCGCCTCGGCCTCCCTGACGTGCTTGTGCTCGTACGGGACCCCGTCCAGCCCTGCGTCCAACTCTGCGGCCACCGCCTCAGCAGCCTCAAGCACCGCCCGCCCGCCGGCCTCGGGGGCGGGCGCGACCGTCACCCGCGCGTCGGCCGGCAGGTGCCCGGCCACCAGCCGGCGGAAGCGCCCGGAGACCTCGTCGCGGGCCCGCGCCGCCTCGGCGTGCCGCTCCTCGGCCGCGCCCAGCTCGCCCCTGAGCCGGCCGAGGCGGGCGTTGAGCCTGGCCAGCCCCTCGTTGACCTGTTTGATGGCGTGGCGGCACTCCTGGTAGGCGGCCTGGGCCTCCTGGAGCCGGGCGAGCGCCTCGTGCTGCTCGGCGCCGACCACGGCCTCGATCGCGGCCAGCCGCTCGGCCAGCACGACGGCGGCGGACGCGGCGCGCTCCGCGCGTTCGACGGCGTCGAGGGCGAGCCGTTCGTACTGGGCGGCGGTCTCGGCCGCCAGCCTGGCGTGCTCGGCGGCGGCGCGGGCGTCGGCGCGGCGGTCGTGCCAGACGGCGCCGGTGGTCTCGGCGGTGCGCAGCGCCTGCTCCAGGTTGTCCAGCGCGGACGGCGCCGCGGGCAGCGCGTGCCGGTCGGCCAGCTCGGTCAGGCGGCGCAGCGACCTGGCCACATCCTGCTCGCGCTCGTGCAGCCGCTCCTCGTACGCGCGCAGCCGGTCCTCCAGCAGCGCCACCTTGCGCTCGGCGCCGTCGAGCGCCTGCAGGGCCTGCGCGTACGGCCTCCTGTCGGGCCTGCGGCGCAGCTCGGCGGCCAGCGTCTCGCGCTCGGCGTCCACCACGGCGAGCAGGTGGTCGCACTCGGCGATGCGTCCGGCCAGCTCGCCCAGCCGGTCGTCAAGCTCGGCGACGCGGCGCCGCCTGGCGCGTTCCCTGGCGGTCGCGCCGATGTAGGCGGGCTCGGGCTTGACCCAGCGGCCCGCCGCAGGGCCGAGCCGCCAGGTGCCGTCCGCGCCGATGACGGCCGGGTGGTCGACGCCGATCGCGGTGGGCGCGAACGCGATGCCGCCCAGCACGGCGTCCGCGGAGACCGGCGAGTCCGGCTCGGTGAGCAGCACGTGGGCCAGGCTGTAGCCGGGTGCGGGGCGGGCCAGCGCGGCGACCGCGAACGCGTCGTGCTCGCCGGGGTCGAACCCGCCGTCCGGCCGCAGCCACAGGTTGAGCAGCCCGGACGCCTCCAGCGCCGCCTCCACGCCCGCCTGCGCCACCGGGTCGAGTCCCGACCGGAACGCGACCGCCCGCCACAGCGGTATGCCGGGGCGGGCCAGCCGCCCGGCGGCGGTGCGGGTGGGCGGGGCGGGCGGTTCGAGCGCGGTCTGGTCGCTGAGGCGTTCGCGTTCCTCGGCGAGCCCGGCCCGTTCGGCGGCCAGCCGGTCGCGCAGCCCGGTGAGCTGCTGCTCGCGGGCCGCCAGCTCGACGGCGGCCATCGTACGTGCGGTGCTCACCAGGTCGTCGGCCCGCTCGAAGTCCTCGGCGAGCCCGGCCAGCGTGGCGGGGTCGAGCTGGAGCTGCGTGCAGCCGCCCGCCCAGTCGGCCAGCGCGGCGGCGAGGTCGCGGGCCCGCTCGTCGCGCAGGCGTTCGGCCCGCTCGCGCTCCTCGTGCGCGGCGGCCAGGTCGTCGCGGGCCTCGTCGCGGTCGCGCTCGGCGGCGGTGCGGCGGCCGACGGCCTCCTCGTGGGCCAGCACCCCGGCCCTGACCTCGCGGATCTGCGCGGTCCTGCTGGTCACGGCGGCCCGCGACAGCTCGCGCGCCCGCCGTACGGCGGCCTCGGCGTCGCCCGCGCCGGCCTTCATGTCCCCGCCGGACCCTCCGGGGTGCTCGGCCTCCTCATGGACGGAGAGCAGCCCGGCGCGGGCGGCCGCCTGCCGGGCCTCGGCGCGGGCGCGGTCGGCCAGGGCGGCGGCCGTGCGGGCGGCGGCCGCGGCGCGCTCGGCACGTTCCTGCCGGGCCGAGACCTCCCTGGCCGCCTGGCCGGCCTGGTCGCGCAGCCGGGCCGCCGTCTCGTGGGCCGCCTGCGCCTCGCTGCGCAGCCGGTGCAGGTCGCCGCCCTCGCGGTAGGCCGCGCTCTCCTTCAGCCCGTCGATCCGCGCGGCCAGGGCCAGCTCCCGCGCCTCCTCCTCGCCCAGCCGCACGGTCGTGGCCGCGAGCTCGCGCTCGGCCTCCTTGAGCGCCTCGCGCCGCTCCTTGACCTCGGCGGCCAGCGACTCCACCCGCTCCCAGGCGGACGTCACCGCCGCGGCGGCGGCCCGCAGCACGCGCTGGGCGTAGCCGCGCTGCCGCTCGGCCAGCCGGTCGGCCTCCTCCACGTCGCGGTCGAGCCGCCGCAGCTCCTCGCGCTGCCGGTCGAGCCGCTCGAACCCCTCGGCGATCTCGTGGATCTCGCCTTCGCCGAGCGGCGGCAGGGCGCTGGAGAGCAGGTCGGACAGCAGCCCGGGGTCGAGGCGTTCGGACAGCTTGGGGGTGCGGAGCTGGCGCAGCGCGGTCAGCAGGGAGTCGTAGCGCTGCTCGTTCAGCTCGCGGTAGAGGGTCCTGCGCACGACGTCGCGGTAGGACTCGGCGGTCTCGTGGACCGTGCCGGACGGGCCCAGCTCGTCGATGAGCTGGGCCTTGGTCAGCGGCTGGCCGCCCTCGCCGGTGAGCCTGATGCCGTCGGGGGCGTCAACGCGGGCGTCGGTGGTGAAGTAGGTGGCGGTGACGTTCTTGGTGTGCACGGTGGCCTGCAGCCGCGCACCGCAGGTGAACCAGCGGCCGTCGGCGTGGCGGAACTCCAGCCACACGTAGCCGACGCGGGTGGTGCCGCCGCCCGCGCCGTCGCCCATGAGATTCCAGTGCATGGTCCGCTCGCCGCCGCCGAACGTGGACAGCCTGCTCGGCTTGAGGCTGGCGTCCAGCAGGTACGGCAGCAGCAGCTCCAGCACCTTCGACTTGCCGCTGCCGTTGGGCCCGCGCAGCAGCAGCCGCCCCCGGTGGAACTCGAACACCTCGTCGTAGTAGCGCCAGACGTTGAGTATCCCGGCGCGCACCGGGACCCAGCGGGCGTCCATCCCCTGCGCGGCGCGCTGCGGGGCGAGCTCGGTAACGGTCATCAATCCTCCTGTACGGCCGCGCGATCGACCCGGTAGCGGGCCGCGGCGGGCAGGGCCGCGACCCGGTCACCCGTACGGCGGGCGAGCCCGAACCGTACGAGCACCTCAAGCGCGTCGGCGGCCAGCCGCGGCCCGCCGCCGTCCGACTGGTACGCCTTGGCCCACTGCGGGAAGCGGCGCAGCAGCTCGGCGGCCTCCTCGTCGAGCCGGGCGGCGCTGACGGGGCCCGAGGTGACGAGCAGGTCGAGCATGAGCAGGGCGGCCACCTTGGCGTGGTTGCCGTCGTCGGGGAACCTGCTGTCGGTGGCGATGCCGTCGGGGTCCACCAGCAGGAACCCCTCGGCCCGCTCCTCCAGCACGAACCCGGCCTCCTCCGCGGCGCGGCGCAGGATCCTGCGGCCGGTCAGGGAGGCGGCGTAGGCCGCCTGTGCGGGGGTCAGCTCGTCGCGGTAGACGACGGGCTCGTCCAGCAGGCGGCGGATGAGCGTGTGGCGGGCGTGCAGGGCGCGCTGGGTCTCGCTGGGCTCGCCCGCGCCGTAGCGCGCCTCGGCGGTCAGCGCGACCGGCGGTCCGCCGCCCTCCCACACGCTCTCGACCGGCTCTGCGGCCGCCGCCTCCGACGGCGGCACCGGCGCGGCCAGCAGGCGGATGATCCGCATGGTGTCCACCCGGTAGAGCACCTTGGCCTCCTCGTCGTCGAGGTAGGCGTCGGTGGCGCCGTCCATCGCGGTGAGCGCGCCGTAGTGCTCGAGCAGCTTGACCGCGTCCACGAACGCGGCGCGCTCCTCCACCCGCACCGGCTCGAACGCGGGCACGCCCGGCTCCACGGCGGCGGCCTGCGCCACCCGGCCCGCCAGCATCCCGATCGTGGTGACGGGCGAGGTGAGCAGCTCGGCCGCGCACAGGCACAGCAGCGTGTAGCGGCGGCGGTCGAACGGCGCCCTGGTGGTGCGGCGGCGCCGGGCCGGGCGGGTGGATCCGGGCTCGGACCTGACCTTGACCAGGCGGGCGTAGCCCTGGCGCGGCTCCACGATCAGCCGCCAGCCGCAGAAGTAGTCGAACCACTGGATCAGCGGCCCGCGCCGCTTCCTGACCAGGTCGAAGGCGGCCGGGTCGTCGTGCGCGGAGACGAGGGGGCGGCCGAGCAGGGTCCTGATGGCGCGGGCCAGCTCTTCCTTCTCGGCGCGTACGAGCTGGTTGGCGAGGGTGCTCACGCGCCCACCACCCGCTCGCGCAGCGTTCCGGGCGCGCGCACGTCGATGAGGTAGTCGGGGGTGCGGAACCAGCCCTCGGACGTACGCAGCACCGCCACCGCACGGCCGGTGGGCGTGTCGTCGGGGGCGCGCAGCACGATCTCCACCCGGCCGTCGGAGGTGACCGCCCGCCGGAACCCGGTCGGGTCGGGCCGCTCGGCCAGCGCCCTGCCGATCAGGTCGAGCAGCCGGCCGAAGGCGTCGTGGTCGAGCTCGCCGAGCTGCGACAGCCTGATCGGGCCCGTCGTGGCCAGCGCCGCCCATGCGGCCTCCAGCTCGGCGCGCTCGCGCTCGGCCTGGGCCCCGCCGGCGTGCCCGCAGCTCGGCCACGTCGCGCACCCTGCCCGTGCGGCCCATCCGCTCGGTACGTCCCCGCGCGCGCAGCAGCGCCGACACCTCGACGGGCTCGGCCTCCGCCCACGGCACCCCCGGCGGGATCAGCTCGGCGTCGGCGTGGCCGAGGTGGGCGTGCCTGGCCGAGCCGAGCCCGAACGCCGCATCCCACAGCCGGTGCGCGTCGTCCTCCGCGGGCGCGGTGGCGAACCAGCGGGCCAGCGTACGGAAGTCGGCGGCGGCACTGGAGGAGCGGCGGCGGGAATCGGTGATGCGGTCGAGCACCTGCAGCAGCGCCACGATGGCCCGCCTGGCCACGTCGTGCAGCCTGCGCACCCTCGGCACGCTGCCGTCCACGGGCGCGAACCAGGCCAGCAGCCGCTCCCACTGCTCCGCCCGCGCCGCCAGCCACGGCGTGGCGTGGTCGGCCCCCGGCACCTTCGGCAGGTCCGCCCCGTCGAGCGCGCGGGCGTGCAGCGTTTCGACCCCCTGCTCGGCGATGGCGCGCACGGCGGCGGCGATGGTGTCGCCGCGCTGCTCCAGGTCTGTCACGAAGTCCTGCAGGTAGGCCACGGTGGCGGTCTTGACCTCGTGGAACGTGGCGAGGTTCGTGCCCTCGGCGCGCAGCAGCCGCTGCAGCTCGGCGTTGAAGCGGCGGGTGTCGGCGCGCAGCGCGTCGAGATGGCCCTCCAGCTCCAGCAGGCAGGCGAAGATACGCCGGTTGCGCCCGGGTCCGGGGTCGCGCAGCAGCTCGTCCAGCTCGCCGAGGCGGTCGGCGATCGCGTCCAGCACCGCCGTCTGCAGCGCTCCTCCCGTCTCCAGCACGGACGTCGCGTGCTGGAGCCCGGCGATGGCCGCCGCGCCGCGCCTGGTGAGCGCGTACTGCAGGTTCCTGCGCTCGTACTCCTCGGCGGTGGCGAAGCCGCCCGAGTGGTCGAAGACCACGTCGAGCAGCCCCCACCCGGCCAGCTGCCGCAGCGTGCCCGCCAGGTCCTGCTCGCCCACCGGGGCGTAGCAGCCGGTGGCGCGCAGCCGCTCGCGCACCTCGTCGGCGGTCAGCGCCGTCTCCAGGCGCTCGTCGGCCTCGCCGAAGGCGAAGAGCACCGCCGTGTGCAGGTCGGCCCGCTCCGTCGTGGTGAACCGGAACATCTCCGGCGGCACCTGTGGCGCGCTCGCCATCACCCGCTCCCCTCGCCGCTCGATTACCCCACGCAACCGTAGCGGGACGCACCGTCGCGGGTGCCGCTGTTTGCCCGCACATCACGGGGGTACGGCGCTGGCATTGGAACCCAGGGGTTCGGGGGGACGGTATGGCCGAGTTCGAGGCGACTCGCGGGATGCCGGCGGAGAGCATGGTGGTGTTCGGGGTGGCATCCGATGTGGAACTCATGGATCGGTGGCTGCCGCAGGGCCTGTCGGTCCACGACGCGGGGCCCGGCACCGTGGAGGCCGACGGCTCACTGGTGCCCGGCGCAGGCCGGCACGAAGGGCTCTTCCGCACCTCGGAGGAGCAGCTCAGGGTGGAGTGGGGCGGGCGCGACCACCCCGACTACTCGGGCTGGCTCCAGGTGTCCGACGCGGCCGCCGGCACCAGCGAGGTGACCGTGCACATCAGCCTCCTGGACGAGCCGGACACGGGGACCCGCGCCGACGAGGTCCGCGGCCTGCTGGACCGCTCCCTCGACAGCCTCGCCGACGAGGTCCAGCGCCGCGTCTCCGACGCCGACTGACCGGCTCAACGCCCCTCCCCCGCCGCCCGCGAGCCCGCCCGTGCGGCCCGCTCCGCCATCGGGAAACCGCCCGTTCGGCCCACCCCGCCGGCCGCCGGACGACCCGTCCGAAGCGCGATGAAGACCGAGGGTCGGCGGGCGACTGGCTGCGGGGCGGTGATCGCCGAGAGCGGTGACCGCCATTTGCGGTGACCGCCATCGGCGGCGAACATCGCGGGCGCCGCCCCGCGCACGGCGCCGGGTCGAGGCGAGGCCGGGCGGTGGCCGAACATCGAGCCCTTTCATCACCCGGAAAGCCCCGCGGCGGCGGGATTTCCGTCCCGGGACACGCCGGAAAGTCCAATGCCCCTCAGTAGATCTTTTCCCGTATGGGAATTCAGGTGTTTTGCAGACTTGCCCTCGATGTGGAGCAACGTCTATAAAGAACGGCGAAACCGTTGCCTACCTCCCCTGAGACATGCGACAACTATTCCGTTTCCTTACGCCTGCTCTGGCGGGCCTGCTGACCCTCACCGGAGTCACCGGTCCCGCCCGGGCCGCCGCGCCGGAACGGCTTGGCGATTTCTACGGACAGCGCCTGGCCTGGTCCCGCTGCGGCGACGGCTACGAGTGCGGGAAATTGTCGGTCCCGTTGGACTACGCGCACCCTGAGGGAGAACGCATCGGGCTCAGCATGGCGCGTCTGCCTGCGACGGGGCGCAAGATCGGCTCACTCGTGCTCAACTTCGGCGGCCCCGGAGCGTCCGGCGTGGACACGCTGATGCAGAGCAAGGACGTCGTTTCTCCGGCGATCCGCGAGCATTTCGACGTGGTCAGCTTCGACCCCCGCGGCGTCGGCGGGTCGTCGCCCATCCATTGCATGAAGCCGCTCGATCTGGATTCGTACTTCACCCTCGATCCGACGCCCGACACCGAGGAAGAAGTAAAGCGTCAGGAAAAGTGGGACAAAGCCTTCGCAAATTCGTGTGCGAAGCGTTCCGGTAAAAAGCTGCTGGCGCACGTCGGCACGGTCGACGCCGCGCGCGACATGGACGTGATACGCGCCGCGCTGGGCGATGAGAAGCTGACGTATCTCGGTTTCTCGTACGGCACCTACCTCGGCTCGCTGTACGCCGACATGTACCCCGACAAGGTGCGGGCGATGGTGCTGGACGGCGCCGAGGACCCGTCGCAGGACACCGACGACTTCGTCCGCGACCAGGACCGCGGTTTCGAGCTGGCGACGGAGTCGTTCCTGCGCGACTGCTTCAAGGCCAAGGACTGCCCGTTCAAGAAGCGCTCGGTGAAGGCGGCGGTCAAGAAGCTCGACCGGCTCTACGACCGCGCCGACCGGGCTCCGCTGCGCAACGAGTACGACGCCCGCCAGGTCACCGAGGCCGTGGTCCGCAGCGCGGTCGAGTACTCGCTGTACCAGACGGCGACCTGGCCGCGGCTGCGTCAGGCGCTGGCGCAGGCGTACAAGGGCGACGGCACGAAGCTGCTGCTGCTGGCCGACGAGAGCAACGGGCGGCGGCCCAACGGTCGCTACGACAACAGCTTCGAGGCCCTCATGGCCATCAACTGCGTCGACCACCCGGAGAGCCCGTGCCCGTTCTGGCCGGTCAAGGGCAACCGCCTGCCGAAGAAGGTGCAGGCCAAGGGCGCGCCGCCGATCGTGGTGGTGGGCACGACGCGTGACCCGGCGACGCCGTACAAGGAGGCTCAGGCGCTCGCGCGGCAGCTGGAGCACGGCGTGCTGCTGACCAACGACGCCGACGGCCACACCGGCTACCGCAGGGGCTCGTCCTGCCTGGACAGCAAGATCGACGCCTACCTGCTGACGGCGAAGGCGCCCCGGCCGGCCACGTGCAAGCCGGACAGCAAGACCGACGCCGACGCCACCGCGAAGGCGGGGGCGAAGGTCAGCGCCTGAGACGGGCGCAGAGCCACCCGCAGGACCCATTGCTGAGGCCCCCTGGCACATCCGACGCCAGGGGGCCTCAGCCATGCCCGAGGGCCGCGCAGAGGGCATCAGGCGGTCGCTCCAGCCGGTCGCTCCCACCTTCGTCCCGGCCGGTCGTTCCAGGCGGCGTCTGAGGTGACACCACACCTCGGTGTGGGAGTGGTGACGTTCGGGTCAACCCTGGCCGCGCCTGCGCGATGGCGCCGCCGCCGTGGGAGAGATTGGGCGGACGTAGCCGGAAATTCCCTCCCGAGGAGCCCATGGAGTCGCTGCTGATCCTGCATGCGGTGGCGGCCGTCTGCGCTCCCTGGCTGGTGGCCCGCCTGGGACGGGCCTCGTTCGCCGTGCTGGCCGTGCCTCCGGCGGCCGGGCTGGTGTACACGGGGTGGCTGGCGCTGCGCGGCCTGCCGGTGCGGGAGAGCAGGTCGTGGGTGCCGGTGCTGGGCCTGGAGCTGTCGTTCCGCGCCGACCCGCTGACGGTGCTGATGATGGCGCTGGTCACCGGGGTCGGCGTGCTCGTGCTGTGCTACAGCGCCCGCTACTTCGCGGCGGGCGAGGAGGGGCTGGGCCGCTACGGCGGGGTGATGGTGGCCTTCGCCGGTTCGATGCTGGGCCTGGTCGCGACCGACGACCTGCTCCTGCTGTACGTGTTCTGGGAGCTGACGACGGTCTTCTCCTACCTGCTCATCGGCCACGACCCGGCCAGCCGGACGAGCAGGCAGGCGGCGATGAAGGCGCTGGCGGTGACGACATTCGGCGGCCTGTCGATGCTGGCCGGGTTCGTGCTGCTGGGGCAGGCGGCGGGCACGTACCAGATCTCGCAGATCGTCGCGCGCCCGCCCGACATGGCGCCGGTCGCGCTGGTGCTGGTGCTGGCAGGGGCGCTGTCGAAGTCGGCGATCTTCCCGTTCAGCACGTGGCTGCCGGCCGCGATGGCCGCGCCGACCCCGGTCTCGGCCTACCTGCACGCGGCGGCGATGGTGAAGGCCGGGGTGTACCTGCTGGCCAGGCTGGGCCCGGCGTTCGGCGAGCTGGCGCTGTGGCGGTCGGTGACGGTGCCGCTCGGCGTGGTGACGATGCTGCTGGGCGGCTGGCGGGCGCTGCGGGAGACGGATCTGAAGCGGCTGCTCGCGTACGGGACGGTCAGCCAGCTCGGCCTGCTCGCGCTGCTGTTCGGGGCGGGCACCGAGGGGACGGCGGTGGCGGGCGCCGGGATGCTGCTGGCGCACGCGCTGTTCAAAGCGGCCCTGTTCCTGGTGGTGGGCATCGTCGATCGGGTGACGGGTTCGCGGGATCTGCGCCGGCTGAGCGGGCTCGCCGGGACGATGCCGTGGACGTGCGGGTCGGCGGTGCTCGCGGGGGCGTCGATGGCGGGGCTGCCGCCGCTGGTGGGTTTCGCGGGCAAGGAGGCGGCGCTGGAGTCGCTGCTGGACACGCCGCCCGTGCTGGCGGGGGTGGTGGCGGGCTCGGCGCTGACGGCGGCGTACACGCTGCGGTTCCTGTGGGGTGCGTTCGCCGCCAAGCCGGGGCTGGACCCGACTCCGGCGCATCCGACGCCGCCGGTGATGGCCGTGCCCGTGGTGCTGCTGGCCGCCCTGGGGCTGGCGATGGGGCCGCTGGCCCCCTGGTATGAGGGCGCGATGTCCGGCTACACCGGCACGTACGCCGACCCGGGACACGACGCGCACCTGGCGCCGTGGAGCGGCGTCTCGACGCCGCTGCTGCTGTCGGCGACGGCGCTGGCGGCCGGATTCGTGCTGTTCCTGGCGCGCCGCCCCATGGCCAGGGCGGGCGCGGCGCTGCACGTGGTGGACTCGGGGCAGGTCTTCTGGACGGCGATCCGCCGCCTCGACCGGTTCGCGATCCAGCTCACCGGCCTCATCCAGCGCGGCTCGGTGCCCGACTACCTGCTGCTGACGCTGCTCGCGACGGTCGGCGTGGGCCTGTTCTCCTTCGCGTACGGTGGCCCGCCGCACCTGGATGTGCCGGTCGTCCCCTGGCAGCGGCCCGAGCAGCCGGTGATCGCGGTACTGCTCGCGGCGGCGGCCGCGCTGGCGATGTTCGCCCGCGCCTACATCCTGGTCGCCGTCGTCATCGGCCTGACCGGGTACGGCACGGCCCTGCTGTTCCTCGTGCACGGCTCCCCCGACCTGGCGCTGACCCAGTTCCTCGCCGAGACGCTGAGCCTGGTGATCTTCGCGCTGGTGCTGCGGCGGCTGCCGGTGGAGCCGGCGGGCGGGCGGCTGCCGATGCCGTTCCGGCTGGCGGTGGGCCTGGCGGTGGGGGTGGTGGCGACGGGCGCGGGCATGCTGGCGATGGCGGCGCGCGGCACCGAGCCGGTGGGCGCGTCGATGCCCGAGGCCGCCGAGGAGGCGGGGGCGGGCAACGTGGTCAGCGCCATCATCCTCGACGTGCGCGCCTGGGACACGCTGGGCGAGAGCGCGGTGCTCATCGTGCTGACGCTGGGCGTGACCAGCCTGGTGTTCCTGCGGCGCAGGTCGTACGCCATCGAGCGGGCCACGACCGAGCACCGCCCGACGGAGGGGACGCACTGGCTGGCCTCGACGCTGCCGCGCAGCCAGCGGGCGCTGGCGTTCGAGGTGGCGGCCAGGCTGACGTTCCACACGGTGCTGGTGCTCTCGGTGTACCTGCTGTTCGTCGGGCACAGCGGGGTCGGCGGCGGGTTCGCCGGCGGCATCGTGGCCGGGCTGGCGATCACGGTGCGCTATCTGGCGGGCGGCAGGAACGAGCTGGCCGCCGCCGTGCCGGTGCACGCGGGCGTGCTGATGGGCGTGGGGCTGACGCTGTCGGCGGGCACGGCGCTGATCGGGCTGCTGTTCGGCGAGGCGGCGTTGGCCATGCTGGCCACGGACGTGAGCGTGCCGCTGGTGGGTCACCTGCACCTGTCGACGGGCCTGCTGTTCGACCTCGGGGTGTACCTCTCGGTCATCGGCATGGTGCAGGACCTGCTGCGCGCGCTGGGCGCGGAGCTGGACCGGCAGATCGACGCCGGGGAGACCCCGTGAACAGCGTCTCCCTGGTGCCGTTCGCCGCGTGCTGCGTGCTCATCACGACGGGCGTGACGCTGCTGCTCGAACGGAGCCTGGTACGGGTGATGGCCGGCGTCATCGTGCTGGGCAACGGCGTCAACCTGCTCATCGTCACCTCGGGCGGGGACGCGGGAGGCCCGCCGTTCACCGGCACGACCGGGATGGCCGATCCGCTGCCGCAGGCCATGGTGCTCACCGCGATCGTCATCACGCTGGGCGTGACCGGGTTCCTGCTGGCGATGGTGCACCGTTCCTGGCAGCTCACCGGCAGCGATGAGGTGCAGGACGACACCGAGGACCGGCGGGTGCGGCTGCGCGCGCGGCGCGGCGAGCTGGGCGACGCCGTACGCGCCAAGCGGGACGCGTACCGGCGGCTGATCGTCGAGCAGCGGGCGGAGCTTGCGAACCTGGAGGCGGAGCGGGCCGAGCGGGAGCGGCTTGAGGAGGCCGACCTGGAGCGGCGCATCGCCCGCGTGCACACCGAGCTGGAGCAGTGGATGCGGATGCTGCGCGCGCAGGGCCTGTCGGAGGAGGAGCTGCAGCGCCGCTTCGAGGACGTGGGGCTGCGCGCGGACACCGGCGGGATCAGCAACGCCGAGCGCATCGAGCAGCTGCGCGAGGAGTTCGAGCGCAGAAGGCTCAAGCAGGAGGCGAGGGAGCGCGAGCTGCGCAAGCAGCTCAAGGCCCGCCAGCGGGAGGCGCGCAAGCAGATGCGCGCGGCCATCAGGAGGGAACGCGCCAGGCAGGCCCTGGCGGAGGACCCCGAGCTGGAGGGCGACGACTGAGCCATGGGCGGTGAGCGGTGATCGGCGGGCTGGACGGTCTCGTCTGCGTGCCCGTGCTGCTGCCGCTGCTGGCCGCCGGGGTGAAGCTGGCGATCGGCGGGCGGCTGCGCCGGCTGCAGTCGCTGATCAGCGTGATCACTTTGGGCGTGTCGCTGTGCGTGTCGGTGGTGCTGATGGTCGCGGCCGACACGCACGGCCCGCTGGTGACGGAGCTGGGCGGCTGGCCGGCGCCGATCGGCATCACGCTGGTCGCCGACCGCCTGTCCACGCTGGTGCTGGTGGTGTCGTCGGCGGTGACGCTCTGCGTGATGGTGTACTCGGTCGCCAACGCCTACGACGACCAGGAGCACGACGCGCCGATGGCGATCTTCCATCCGGCGTTCCTGGTGATGGTGGCGGGGGTGGCCGACGCGTTTCTCAGCGGCGACCTGTTCAACCTGTTCGTGGCCTTCGAGCTGCTGCTGAGCGGCTCGTACGTGCTGCTGACCTTCGGCGGCACCGAGTTCAGGATCAGGGCGGGCGCGACGTACACGCTGATGGCGCTGGCCTCGTCGATGCTGTTCCTGATCGCGCTGGCCGTCACCTACGGCGCCACGGGCACGCTGTCGCTCGCGCAGCTCGCCGAGCGCTTCGCCGCGCTGCCCGAGCAGGTGCAGCTGCTGGTGGAGCTGACGCTGCTGCTGGCCTTCGCGATCAAGGCGGCGATCTTCCCGATGTCGGCGTGGCTGCCCGACTCCTACCCGACCGCGCCCGCCCCCGCCACGGCCGTGTTCGCGGGGCTGCTGACGAAGGTCGGCGTGTACTCGATCATCCGGCTGGAGGCGCTGCTGTTCCCGGTGGGGCCGGTCTCGACGCTGCTGATGTGGGTGGCGCTGGCGACGATGGTGGCCGGGGTGCTGGGCGCTGTGGCGCAGACCGACATGAAGCGGATGCTCTCCTTCACGCTGGTGAGCCACATCGGCTACATGGTGTTCGGGGTGGCGCTGTCGACGGTGGCGGGCCTGGCGGGCGCGGTGTTCTACGTGGTGCACCACATCACCGTGCAGACGAGCCTGTTCCTGGTGGCGGGCCTGGTGGAGCGGCGCACCGGCACGACGTCGGTGACCAGGCTCGGCGGGCTCATGCGGGCGACGCCGCTGATCGCGGTGCTGTTCTTCGTGCCGGCCATGAACCTGTCGGGCATCCCGCCGCTGTCGGGGTTCCTGGGCAAGCTGATGCTGGTGCAGGCCGGACTGGCAGCGGGCGGCTGGCTGCCGGTGACGTTCGTGGCGGCCGGTCTTGCGACGAGCCTGCTCACCCTGTACGCGGTGGCGAAGACCTGGGGCAAGGCGTTCTGGCGTACGCCGCGCGCCGAGGCGGTGGGCCGGGTGCTGGAGAGCGAGGAGCAGACCGGCGAGGACCCGACCGTGACCACGACCTCGCTGCCTGCGGCGCTGCCGCTGTCGGTGGCCGCGCTGGTCGTGCTGGGGCTGTCGTTCACGGTGCTGGCGGGGCCGCTGACGTCGCTGGCCGAGCGGGCGGCGGACGAGCTGCTGGCGCGGGAGCCGTACGTGTCGGCGGTGCTGGAGCGTCCCCGATGAGAGGCGTCCAGGGGAGGTGGCGATGAGACGGGAGGCGCTGCGGCCGCGGCTGCTCGGCCGGCGGGTGCCGCTGCCGCTGGCGGCCTGGCTGACGCTGGTGTGGACGGCGCTGTGGGGCGAGGTGAGCGTGGGCACCGTGCTGGGCGGGCTGGTGACCGGGCTGGTGGTGACGTGGCTGCTGCCCATGCCGCCCATCGACCGGGGCATCCGGCTGCACCCGCTCCCGCTGGTGCGGTTCCTCGCGTACTTCGCGTTCGACCTGGTGATCTCGACGGGGCGGGTGGTGTTCTACGTGCTGCGTCCCGGGGATCCGCCGGCCCAGTTCGTCCGGGTGCCGCTGCGCACGACGTCCGAGCCGATCACGGTGCTGGTCATGGTGGCGATCTCGACGGTGCCGGGCAGCCTGGTCGTGGAGCGCTATCCCGGCGAGCTGCTGCTGCACGTGCTGGGCCGCCCGGGAGACGTCGCCGAGCCCGTACGCCGGGACGTAGCCGGTCTGGAGGAGCGCATCGTCACCGCCTTCGGCACTTCGAGGGACAAGGAGGAGCTGGTGTGAACACGGTGTACCTGGTGACACTGGCCCTGCTCGGCTGCGGCGCGGCCGCGGCGCTGTACCGGGTGGGGCGCGGGCCGTCGATGCTGGACCGGGCGATGGCCCTGGACGTGTTCACGTCGCTGTCGATGTGCGGGGCCGGTGCGTACGCGGTGGCCAGGGACGACTACTCGGACCTGCCGATCCTGATGGTGCTGTCGCTGCTGGGGTTCGTCGGGTCGGTGTCGCTGGCCCGCTTCTTCTCCGGCAAGGAGGAGCGGAGGGGCGATGAGCGTTCTTGACACGATCGCGGCCGGCTGCCTGCTGCTGGGCGCGCTGCTCGCGCTGTCGGCCGGCATCGGGCTGGTGCGTTTCCGCACCACGCTGGATCGCATGCACGCCGGCACGAAACCGCAGGTGCTCGGCGTGCTGCTGGTGCTGCTGGCGCTGTGGCTGCACCGGCCGTCCCTGGCGTACGTGGGGCCGCTGCTGCTCGTGGCGCTCTCCCAGGTGATCACCGTGTCGGTCGCGGCGTACGTGGTGGCGCGGGCGGCGAACGCCCGTCAGTCCTCCCGCGACGACACCGGGCTGCCGTCGGAGGACTGAGCGTGCGGCGAGCCGCCCTCCCGCCGCTCCTCTCCGGCGCCGCCGTGCTCCAGCGCGCCGGAGCGGTCCAGCGCGGGCTGCCCGAACCAGGTCCACAGCGCGAGCAGCGCGAGCAGGCCCGCGGTGAGCCACGCCACCGTCGCGTCGAACAGGTAGTCGATGACGAACATGGTGGCCGTGGTCATCGACACCGCCAGCGCGAGCGCGCCGAGGATGCCGTACAGGTCGGAGCGGCGTACCAGCGTCTCCTTGCGGCCCTGACGGAACAGCACGCGGTGCTGCGCGGGCGGCGCGATGGACCAAGAGCCGTTAAAGCGTGTTCCGCAGCACCTTCGCGGGCGTGATCGGCAGGTCGCGCACGCGGTGGCCGGTGGCGTGGAAGACGGCGTTGCCGATGGCGGCCGCGGTGCCGACGATGCCGATCTCGCCGATGCCCTTGCTGCCCATCGGGTTGAGCGCGTCGTCCTGCTCGTCCAGCCAGTACGCCTCCACGTCGCGGACGTCGGCGCAGACCGGGATGTGGTACTGCGCGAGGTCGCGGTTCAGGAACCCGCCGAACTCCTCGTCGGTCAGCGTCTCCTCCATCAGCGCCATGCCGAGCCCCATCGTCATGCCGCCGATGAACTGCGACCTGGCCAGCTTGGCGTCCACGATGTGCCCGCAGGCGAAGACGCCGAGCAGCCGCGAGACCCGTACCTCGCCGGTCACGGCGCTCACCCGCACCTCGGCGAACTGAGCGCCGAAGGCGTGCCTGGCCAGCTCGGCCTCCTTCTTCACCTCGTCGGTGGTGTCGGCGCGGCCCTCCTTGCCGTCCTTGACCAGTTCCTCGCAGGCGCGTACGACGGCCGAGCCCCACGAGGCGGTGCCCATGGAGCCGCCCGCGACCGGGCCGTCCGGCAGGTCGCTGTCGCCCAGCTCGACGTGCACCCGTTCGGGGGCGACGTTCAGCGCGGTGGCGGCGATCCTGGTCAGCGCGGTACGCGCGCCGGTGCCGATGTCGGCGGCGCCCACCTGGACGAGGATGTCGCCGTCGTCGAGCACCTTGGCCAGCGCCTTCGACGGCGACCGCCGCGCCGGGTAGGTGGAGGCGGCCACGCCGGTGCCGATCAGCCACTCCCCTTCGCGCCTGATGCCGGGCGCCGGATCGCGGTGCTCCCAGCCGAAGCGGCGGGCGCCCTCGCGCAGGCAGCCCACGAGGTGCCGGGAGCTGAACGGCAGCCCGCTGTCCGGCTCGGTCTCCGGCTCGTTGCGGATGCGCAGCTCGACGGGGTCCAGGCCGGCGGCGTAGGCAAGCTCGTCCATGGCGGACTCCAGCGCGTACATGCCGGGGCACTCGCCGGGCGCGCGCATCCACGAGGGGGTGGCGACGTCCAGCCTGACCACCCGGTGTGCGGTGCGCAGCGCGGGCGCGGCGTACATGACCCTGGCGGGCACGGCGGTCTGCTCGGCGAACTCGACCAGCGTCGATGTCTGCACGTACGCCACGTGCTCCATGGCCGTGAGCCTGCCGCCGGCGTCCGCGCCGAGCCGCAGCCGCTGGATGGTGGGCGTGCGGTAGCCGGTGACGTCGAACATCTGCTGCCGGGTCAGCGCGATCTTCACCGGGCGGCCCACCGCCCTGGCGGCCAGTGCGGCCAGGATCGCCTGCGGCCTGGTGGTGCCCTTCGAGCCGAACCCGCCGCCGACGTGCCTGGACACCACCCTGACCTGCTCGCGCGGCAGGCCCAGGGTGCGGGCGATCATGTTCCGGCTGGTGGAGATGCCCTGCGCGGTGTCGTACACCATGAGGCGGCCATCGGCGTCCCAATAGGCCAGCGCCGCGTGCGGCTCCATCGGGTTGTTGTGCAGGACGGGCGTCTCGTAGACGACGTCCACGGTGGTCGCGGCGGCGGCCAGCCCGGCTTCGACGTCGCCCTTCTCGGTGTCGGTCGGGTAGCCGGGGTTGACCACCCCGGGCCGGTACAGGCCGGGATGGTCCATGCGCAGGGTGACGTCGTGGTCGCCGGGGTCGTAGTCCACGCGGACGGCGCCGGCGGCGGCGCGAGCGCGCTCGTAGGTGTCGGCGACGACGGCGGCGACGATCTGGCCGCGGTAGGCGACCTCGCGGCTCTGGAACAGGGCGAGCTCGGGGTCGGCGTCCTCGGGCAACGGCGGCGGGTCCTCGCACGACAGCACGGCGAGCACGCCGGGCAGCTCCAGGGCGGGCCCGGCGTCCACCCGCTTGACGCGGCCCCTGGCGATGCGTGACTGCACGGGGTAGGCGTAGGTGACGCCCTCGACCGGGTACTCCGCCGCGTACGTGGCCAGTCCCGTGACCTTGACGCGGCCCTCGATGCGGTTCACGGCGCGAGCTCCTCCAGTGTGGCGACGATGAGGTTGCGGGCCAGCGGCACCTTGTACGCGTTGCGCGGCAGCGGCCTTGCCTGCTCCAGCTCGGCCTCGGCGGCCTGGAGGAACGCCTCCCCCGTCGCCGGGCCGCCGGTCAGCGCCTGCTCGGCCCGTCCGGCCCGCCAGGGCACGTGGGCCACGCCGCCGAGCGCGATGCGGCAGCCGGCCACCCGGCCGTCGCGCACGTCGAGCGCGGCGGCGATGGACACCAGCGCGAACGCGAACGACGACCGCTCGCGCACCTTGCGGTACATCTGGGCCCCCGGGGGCGGCGGGGGCAGCTCGACGGCGGTGATGAGGTCGCCGGGCTCCAGCACGGTGTCCCGCTCGGGCCGGTCGCCGGGCAGCCGGTGCAGCCCGGGAATGGGCACGATGCGGTCGCCCGCGGGCCCGGTGACGTGCACCTCGGCCTCCAGCGCGGCCAGCGCGACCGCCATGTCGGAGGGGTGGGTGGCCACGCACGCATCCGACGCGCCGAGCACGGCCAGGCCGGAGTGGTCGCCGGCGATGGCCGGGCAGCCGGAGCCCGGCCTGCGCTTGTTGCAGGGCCTGGAGACGTCCTGGAAGTACGGGCAGCGGGTGCGCTGCAGCAGGTTGCCCGCCACGGTGGCGATGTTGCGCACCTGCCCGGACGCGCCCGACAGCAGCGCCCTGGCCAGCATGGGGTAGCGGGTGCGGATCAGCGGGTGCACGGCCAGGTCGGTGTTGCGCACGGTGGCGCCGACGCGGACGCGGTCGCCCGCCTGCTCGATCTCGTCCAGCGGCAGCCGGCTGACGTCCACCAGGCGCTCGGGCTCGGCCACGCCCAGCCGCATGAGGTCGACCAGGTTCGTGCCGCCGCCCAGGTACATGGTGCCGGGGGTGAAGTCGCGCACGGCCTCCGCCGGGGTGGCGGCGCGGGCGTACTCGAAGGGCTTCACGACGTCACCTCGCGGATGGCGCTGACGATGTTGACGTACGCGCCGCACCGGCACAGGTTGCCGCTCATCCGCTCCCTGATCTCCTCGGGCGTCAGCGCGGGGTCGGTGGCGAGGTCAGCGGTGACGGCGCTCGGGCCAGGCTCGCCCAGCATCCCTGCCGCCGAGCAGAGCTGCCCCGGGGTGCAGTAGCCGCACTGGAACGCGTCGTGCTCGATGAACGCCGCCTGCAGCGGGTGCAGCTCGCCGCCGCTCGCCAGGCCCTCGACGGTGGTGATCTCCCTGCCGTCCACCGCCACCGCGAGCGCCAGGCAGGCGTTGGCCCGCCGCCCGTCGATCAGCACCGTGCAGGCGCCGCACTGGCCGTGGTCGCAGCCCTTCTTCGCGCCGATGAGACCGAGGCGTTCGCGGAGCAGGTCGAGCAGCGACGTTCGCGGGTCTGCGTCCACCGTGCGCGGTACGCCGTTGACCTGCAGGGTGATGTTCATTTCGCACGACTACCCGAGCGCCGTGAGCGACAACCCCTGAGAGCGGTAAAGGCGGTCGTCTTACATCCCTGTACGTCCGGTTTTGCCGGGGTGGTGGCGGGTAGCCGGGCGGGCATGGGGCTGGCCTTGGACGAGCAGGCGGACCGGCAGGCGGCGATACTCACCGTGAACGCGGGCTCGTCGAGCCTGCGGCTCGACCTCGTCCAGGGCGGCTGCGTGATCGACAGCGCCCACGCCGACCTCGCCGCACCCTCGGGCGGGCCGGGCGGGCAGGACGGGTCAGGCGGGCCGGGCAGGCAAGGCGGGCCGGGCGGGCCGGGCGGCGGCGCGGACGGAGCGGCGGGGGCCGCGTCCGCGTGGGAGGCCCTGTCGGAGTTCCTGGGCGGGCACTTCGACCGCGACATCAGGGCCGTGGCGCACCGGCTGGTGCACGGCGGCGACGTGCTGCGCGCACCCGCCGTCGCCGACGACGAGACCGTGGCCGCGCTGCGCGCCCTGACCGGCCTCGCCCCGCTGCACCTGCCGCCCGCGCTGGACCTGCTGGACGCCGCCCGCGAGCAGCTTCCCGCCGTGCCGCACGTGCTCTGCCCCGACACCGCCTTCCACGCCGGCCTGCCCGACGAGGCCGCCGTGTACGCGCTGCCGCCCGAGTGGCGCGAGCGCCACGGCCTGCGCCGCTACGGCTTCCACGGCCTGTCCTACGCCTGGGCCGCCGACCGGGTGGCCGAGCTGCTCGGACGGCCGGTGGCCGAGCTTGAGCTGGTGCTCGCGCACCTGGGCGGCGGCGCGTCGGTGTGCGCGCTGTCCGGCGGGCGCAGCGTGTTCACCTCGATGGGGTTCACACCGCTCGACGGCCTGCCGATGAGCAGGCGGTCCGGCAGCGTGGACCCCGGCATGCTGGTGTGGCTGCTGGAGCAGGGCCACCTGTCGATCGCCGAGCTGCGCGAGGGCCTGCAGCGCCGCTCGGGGCTGCTCGGCCTGTCGGGCGGCCGGTCCGGCGACACGCGCGCGCTGGTGGCGGCCGAGCGGGACGGCGACGCGGCGGCCGGGCTGGCGCTGCGGGTGTTCGCCCGCCGGGTGGCCGAGGAGGTCGCCGCCGCGGCGACCTCGCTGCCGCGCATCGACGCGCTCGTCTTCACCGGGGAGATCGGCTGGGACCAGCCGGAGGTGCGCGAGGCGGTCTGCCGCCGGCTCGGGCCGCTCGGCATCGAGGCGCCTGAGCTGCGGGAGCGGTCCGAGGACGGGCCGGTCAGCGCGTACGCGGCGGCGATCCCCGTCCTGGTCGTACAGGTGCGCGAGGAGCTGCAGCTCGCCCGCGAGTGCCTGCTGCTGCTCGACGGCCCCGAGGCGGACCCCGCCCTGTGAAGCGCCCGGCGCGGTCCGCCGTCCCGTGCGATGCCCCGCCTCCGCTTCCCCTGCCCATCCGGCCGTGCGGGCCATGCCGCGCGATGCCCCGCCTCCCCCTCCCATGCCCCGGCCGTGCGGTCCGCCGTCCCGTGCGATGCCCCATCTCCCCTCCCCTGTCCCGGCCGCGGGCCGTGCCGCGCGGTTGTCGGTGACGTTTGGTTGGATCTGCTGTGTGGAAGCCTCCGTCGAGCAGCTCGTCTACGTCCGCGATGACGAGTACACCGTCGCGCGCATGAGCGCCGACGGCGAGCCCGACTTCATCGCCACCGGCCGGGCGCTCGCCGGGGTGCAGCCGGGCGAGACGCTGCGGCTGTTCGGCGAGTGGGGCAGGCACGCCCGTTACGGGCGGCGCTTCGCGGTCAGCGGGTGCGAGCGGGTGACGCCGTCGTCGGTCCGCGCCATCCGCGCCTACCTGGGGTCGGGGCTGATCAGGGGCATCGGGCCGAAGCTCGCGTACGCGATCGTCGACCACTTCGGCGAGGCCACGCTCAAGGTCATCGACGGCGAGCCCGAGCGGCTCACCGAGGTCGTCAACATCGGGCCGCAGCGGCAGGGGCAGATCGTCCAGGCGTGGCAGGAGCAGAAGGCCATCGCCGCGCTCATGGTCACCCTGCAGGGGCTCGGGGTGAGCCCGCTGCTCGCCTCCAAGATCCACCAGGCGTTCGGCAAAGACGCAGAAGAGGTCCTGACCACCGACCCCTACCAGCTCATCGGCCGGGTCAGGGGCATCGCGTTCCGCATCGCCGACCGCATCGCGCTGCGCTCAGGGGTGCCCGAGCGCAGCCCGCAGCGGATCAAGGCGGCGCTGCTCGACCGGCTGGAGGCGGCGGGCAACCGCGACGGCCACTGCTTCGTGCCGGTGGCGGCCCTGGTCAGGGAGACGGCCCAGCTCATCGAGCAGGATCAGGAGCTCGTACGCCCGATGGTCGACGCGCTGGCGGCCGAGCGGCGGCTGGTGGTCGAGACGCATCCGCACCAGCCCGACCGGCCCGACGTCCACGTCGCCTATCTCAAACACGTCCACAGCCGCGAGGTGGCGCTGGCCGCGCGGCTCGCCGCGCTCATGCGGGCCCGCTCCACGCTGCCGCTGCGCTCGTTCCGCGAGGACCCGACGCTCCACGACGACCAGCGCGCGGCCGTCACCATGGCGCTGACCAGCACGGTCTCGATCATCACCGGCGGCCCGGGATGCGGCAAGAGCCACACGGTCAAGGCCATCGCCGCCATCGTGCGGGCATCGGGCGGCACGGTCACGCTCACCGCGCCCACCGGCAAGGCCGCCAAGCGGCTGTCGGAGCTGACCGGCATGCCCGCGATGACCGTCCACCGCATGCTCGCCCAGCAGCCCGACCCCGATCCCGAGACGCTGTTCGACGAGCGGCCGTCGCAGGCCGATCTGATCGTGGTCGACGAGGCGTCCATGCTCGACCTCCACCTCGCCACCCGGCTCACCGCCGCGGTGCGGCCCGGCAGCCACCTGCTCTTCGTCGGCGACGCCGGCCAACTGCCCAGCATCGGCGCCGGCGACGTCCTGGCCGACCTGCTGCGGGTCGAGGCGATCCCCCGCGTCGAGCTGACCCACGTCTTCCGCCAGGCCGGCGGCAGCGGCATCATCGAGGCCGCCCACCGCATCCGCGCGGGGCGGCTGCCCGCGACGCCGGGCGGCGGCGGGTTCTGGTTCGAAGAGCTCGACGATCCCGCGCAGGTGGCGCAGCGGGTGGCGCATCTCGCGATGGTGGCGATCCCCCGCAAGCAGGGCGTCGATCCCGGCCAGGTGCAGGTGCTGTGCCCGATGCGCAAGGGCGAGACGGGCGCCACCGCGCTCGGCCGGCTCATCCAGGACCGCCTCAATCCCGCCGCCGACGACAAGCCCGAGCACTGGTCGGGCTCCACGGTGTTCCGGGTGGGCGACCGGGTCATGCCGATCCGCAACAACTACGACAAGGGCGTCTTCAACGGCGAGACCGGCACGGTGACGGCCGTGGTGCGGGAGGAGCGCGCGGTCGAGATCCGCACCGACGACGGGGAGCGGGTGACGTACGGGTTCGACGAGCTCGACGACCTCACCCACGCCTACGCCATCAGCGTGCACCGGTCGCAGGGCAGCGAATACCCGTTCGTGGTCGCGCCGATCGTGGCCGAGTCCGGCGGCATCATGCTGCGCCGCAAGCTGCTCTACACGCTGGTCACCCGGGCCAGGGCGTGGGTGGTGCTGGTGGGGCAGCGCGAGGCGCTGGAGCTGGCCGTCCACCGCGTCGGGCGGCGCCGCGACACGGGCCTGGCCAGGCGTCTCGCGCTCGCGCTCGGCGGCTGAACGGCCACCCGGGCCAAGGCGCTCGGCGGGCCTGTTACGGTAGTGCGCGGTACGCCGGAAAGTCTGGTTCGGCATGGACTGCCGGCCGGACGGTCGGGGGAGGCGTTCACGAATGCGTGATCGTAGCCGTGCTCGTCGCATCGGGGCGCGTGCATGAATCGCCTGCTCGCCTGGCTGACGTCCCGCTTCGAGCAGCCGGCCCAGGTCGTGGTCTTCGGGTTCGGCCTCGCCATCGCGATCGGCGCGGCGCTGCTGTCGCTGCCCGCCGCCACCGCGTCCGGCGAGCCCGCCGGGCTGGTCGAGGCGCTGTTCACGGCCACCTCCGCGGTCTGCGTGACGGGGCTCACGGTGGTCGACACCGCCTCCCACTGGTCGGTGTTCGGCGAACTGGTGATCGCGGGGCTGTTCCAGGTGGGCGGGCTCGGCATCATGACGATCGCCACGGTGTTCACGCTGCTTGTCTCGGGGCGGTTAGGCCTGCGGGCCAAGATCGTGGCGCAGGCCGAGAGCAAGGCGCTCAGCGCCAGCGACATCCGCCGGGTGGTCCGCAAGGTGGTGCTGTTCACGCTGCTGTGCGAGACCGTCGCCGCCGCCGTCCTGACCGGCCGTTTTCTCATCGCGTACGGCGAGCCGTTCGGCCGGGCGCTCTACCTGGGCGGCTTCCACGCGGTGTCGGCGTTCAACAACGCCGGGTTCGTTCTGTGGCCCGACAACCTCATGCGGTTCGTGACCGACCCGTGGATCTGCCTGACCATCGCCATCGCCTGCATCGTCGGCGGGCTCGGCTTCCCGGTGGTGTTCGAGCTGGCCCGCACCTGGCGCCACCCGCACCGGTGGAGCGTGCTGACCAGGATCACGCTCGGCGTCACCGTCACCCTGCTGGTGCTCGGCACCCTCGTCTTCCTCATGACCGAGTGGCGCAACCCGCGCACACTCGGCGCGCTCGACGAGCCCGACAAGCTGCTGGCCGCGTTCTTCACCGCCGTCATGCCGCGCTCGGCCGGATTCAACACCCTCGACGTCTCGGCCATGTACCCGTCGAGCTGGCTGCTGACCGACCTGCTCATGTTCATCGGCGGCGGCAGCAGCGGCACCGCGGGCGGGATCAAGGTGACCACGGTCGGCCTGCTCGCCTTCGTCGTCTGGGCGGAGCTGCGCGGCGAGAGCCGGGTGAACGTCGGCCACCGCCGTCTGCCCGACACCACCCAGCGGCAGGCCGTCACCGTCACGGCGCTGGGGGTGGCGCTGGTGGGCGCGGCCACGTACGTGCTGCTCGCCCTTTCCCCGTACAGCCTCGACCAGGTCATGCTGGAGGTGGTGTCGGCGTTCAGCACGGCCGGGCTGTCCACCGGCATCACGGCTGATGTCGGCACGGCCGGGCAGGTGTTGCTCGTCATGCTCATGTTCGTGGGCCGCATCGGCCCGCTCACACTGGGCTCCGCGCTGGCCCTCAACAAGCGCGCCCGGCATTACGAACTACCCGAGGAGCGAGTGATCGTTGGCTGAGTACAGAGGCGACCCGGTCGTCGTCATCGGCCTGGGCAGGTTCGGCACGTCGCTGGCGCTGGAGCTCACCCGGCGCGGCACCGAGGTCCTGGCCATCGACAACCGTCCCAAGATCACCCAGAGCCTGGCCGGTCGCATCACCCAGATCGCGACCGCCGACGCCACCGACATGGAGGCGCTGCGCCAGCTCGGCGTGCCCGACTTCTACCAGGCCGTGGTGGCGGTCGGCAGCGACATCGAGGCCAGCATCCTCACCACGTCGCTCCTGGTCGAGCTGGAGATCAACGACATCTGGGCCAAGGCCATCAGCACCCAGCACGGCCGTATCCTGAGCCGCATCGGCGCCCACCACGTCGTCTTCCCCGAGCACGACATGGGCGAGCGCGTCGCGCACCTGGTGAGCGGCCGCATGCTCGACTACATGCAGGTCGACGAGAACTTCGCGCTGGCCAAGACCAGCCCGCCCAAGGAGTACGTCGGCATCCCGCTCGGCCAGTCCAACCTGCGCCGCAAATACGGCGTGACGATCGTGGCGGTCAAGCCGCCGGGCGAGGAGTTCACGTACGCGACGGCCGATACGGAGCTGTCGTACGGCGACATCGTGCTCGTCTCGGGGCGGACGGAACAGGTGGAGCGCTTCGCCGAACTGCCCTGACTCCGGAGCCTGCCTGACACCGGGCCGCCCCCTGGTCTTGAGCGGCCCTGACCGCGAGCCGCCCCGGCACCGGGCCGCCTGCGGCCCGGGCGGAGGCGCGGCCTACCCTGGCAGAGGAGGTCATCGCATGCGCGCACAGGATCTCGCCGCCGAGTTCCCGACGGTCACCCTCGACACTCCGGCGCTGGAGGCGGCCAGGCTCCTCGCCGACCGCGACCTGCCGGGGCTCATCGTCGTCGGCCCGGACGGCCTGCCCTGCAGCATCCTGCCCGGCACGCAGGTGCTGCGGCTCGCGGTGCCCGCCTACTGCCAGGACGACCCGGCGCTGGCCAGGGTGGTGGACGAGGCGCACGCCGACCGGTTCCTGCGCCGGCTCGACGACAGGACCGTACGCCAGTGCCTGCCGGAGGAGCCGCGCGAGCTGCCGGTGGCCGAGCCGAAGGCGACCATGCTGGAGCTCGCGGCGCTGATGGCGCGCATGCACAGCCCGCTGGTCGCGGTGGTGGACGACGGGCGGCTGATCGGCGCGGTCACCCTGCAGTCCCTGCTCGAACACGCCCTCCGGCCCTGAGGCCGCCGCCCCTGGCCGCGGGCGCGAAACCGGCTTACCAGGGAAAACGGACGGAGGCGCGTAGGCTGGGGGCATGGTGAAGGCCGTGGCCAGAGAGCCCGTACCCGCCCGGCGCGCGGACGCCGAGCGCGACATCGCCGCGATCCTGGAGGCCGGGACGCGGTTGCTCAGCGCCGATCCCGCCGCCGGCGTGGCCGAGATCGCCCGGGAGGCGGGGGTGGGCAGCGTGACCCTGTACGCCCACTTCCCCACCCGCGAGTCGCTGGTGGACGCGGTGCTCGACCACACGGTGGGCCTCGCGGACGCCGTGATCGAGGACGACAGCATCGACAGCGACCCTCCGTCCGAGGCCATGGAGGGTTTGCTGCGCTCGTCGTGGGAGGTGCTCGACCGGCATCGCCGCATCTTCCTCGCCGCCGACCGCACGCTGCCCACCGAGCGCATCAGGGAGCATCACGAGCGCCCGCTGCGCCGGGTGGAGCGGCTGATCGCGCGGGGCCGGCGGGCGGGCGACTTCCGTACGGACCTGCCGTTGCAGTGGCTGGTGACGGCGTTCTTCGCGATCGTGCACAGCGCGGCTCAGGAGCGGGAGGCGGGCCGGCTGTCTCCTGGCGAGGTGGAGAAGGTGCTGGTGACCACCATGCTGTCACTGCTGCGCCCGCCCCCGCAGAAACGCGGCTGAAAGCCTCCTGAGCCCGCTTCCAGCGAACCCGGGCCGAGAGCCTGCCGCGTCCGCTTCGGGCGAAACCTGGGCTGGGAGCCGCTGTCTCCCTTTGCCGAGTGGGCGAATGCCCACCTACTGTGGGCGCATGCCCACAACTTCCCCTGCGCCCGGGCTGCCGCCCGGGCAGGAGACCCATCAGCTCCGCCAGGTCGCCGAGTCCTTCGGCACCGAGGCCGACCGCTACGACCGGGCGCGTCCCAGCTACCCGGATTCCCTGATCGCCCGCATCGCCGCCGCCTCTCCCGGCCCCGACGTCCTCGATGTCGGCTGCGGCACCGGCATCGCCACCCGGCAGTTCCAGACGGCCGGCTGCCGGGTGCTCGGCGTGGACGTGGACGAGCGCATGGCCGCACTCGCGCGGGAACGCGGCCTCGAGGTCGAGGTGTCCTCGTTCGAGACGTGGGACGCCCGCGGGCGCCGTTTCGACGCGGTGGTCTCCGCGCAGACCTGGCACTGGATCGACCCGGTCGCGGGCGCCGCCAAGGCGGCCGAGGTGCTGCGGCCCGGCGGCCGGCTGGCGCTGCTCTGGAACGTCATGCAGCCCTCTCCCCCGGTGGCCGACGCCTTCGCCGAGGTCTACCGGCGGGTGCTGCCGCAGATGCCGGCCGTGGGCGCGGCGGGGCCCGCCATGCAGGCGTACGACGCCATGGCGGGCAAGGCGCGCGAGGGGATCGAAGCGTGCGGCGCGTTCGACGAGCCCGAGCGGTGGCAGGCCGACTGGGAACGCACGTACACGCGGGACGAGTGGCTGGACGCCGTGCCCACCTTCGGCGGCCAGAGCCTGCTGCCCGCCGAGCAGCGCGAGGAGCTGCTGCGGCAGATGGGCGCGGCGGTGGACGCTCTGGGCGGGGAGTTCGTGATGCCGTACGCGACGGTCGTGCTCACCGCCACCCTGCGCGCCGCCTGACGCGCGCACCCCAGGTCACGCTTCCTGGGGACCGTCTCGCAGGCCGAGCGGATATCGGCGCGGGGTGGCCGCACGCCACCGGCCACTGCCCGGTGGCAGGCGGTCATGACGCTCGCCGCCACCTGGTCGGGTACGCGGGTGAGGCTGAAGATGACGGTGGAGGTGCCGAGGTAGAGCACGATCCATCGCGCGGGGGAGGGCGGTCGGCAGTGCGGGCGGAAGTGCTTAACTTGGACCCGTAAAAACGTTTCACCCCCTGTATCGCGGAAGGTCACCCTTGGACTACGAACGCCAGCCGTACAGAAGGTGCGGCCGCAGCGGCCTGCTCCTCCCCGCCGTGTCGCTGGGCCTGTGGCACAACTTCGGCGAGGGCAAGCCGATCGAGACCCAGCGCGCGATCCTGCACAAGGCGCTCGACCTCGGCATCACCCACTTCGACATCGCCGACCGCTACGGCCCGCCCATCGGCGCCGCCGAGTCCGTGTTCGGCCGGATCTTCCCCCGGTCGCTGCGCGACGAGGTCGTGGTCACCACCAAGGGCAGCAACCCCATGTGGGACGGCCCGTACGGGAAGGGCAACTCCCGCAAGCACCTGCTGGCCACGCTCGACCGCTCGCTCGCCCGGCTCGGCCTCGACTACGTGGACATCTTCTACTTGCACCGCGACGACGAGGAGACGCCGCTGGAGGAGCAGGTGGCCACGCTGGACCACATGGTCCGCACCGGCCGCACGCTCTACGTCGGCGTGTCCAACTTCTCCCCCGAGCGCACCGCGCAGGCCGCCAGGCTGCTGCGCGAGCTCGGCACCCCGCTGCTGGTGCACCAGCCGCCGTACTCGCTGCTCAACCGCGGCATCGAGGACGCGCTGCTCGGCGTGCTGGAGGAGGAGGGCGTGGGCTGCGTGGTGTACTCGCCGCTGGCCCAGGGTCTGCTCACCGACCGCTACCTGAACGGCATTCCGGCCGACTCGCGGGCGGCCGAGGGCCGCTTCCTGACCGCCGACCGGGTGACGCCTGAGGTGCTGGCGTTCGTCCGCTCGCTGTCCAAGCTGGCCGAGTCGCGCGGTCAGACGGTGGCGCAGCTCTCGCTGGCCTGGGCGCTGCGCGACCCGCGCATCACGTCGGTGCTGGTCGGCGCGTCCAGCCCCGAGCAGCTCGAGGCGAACGTGGCGGCGGTGGACCGGCTCGGCTTCACCGAGGAGGAGCTGGCGGCCATCGACCAGGCCGCCAAGGAGGCCGGCGTCTCCTCCTGACGCGCGATCTCAGGGCCCGGGCCGGGTCGCCCGCGGCGGCTCGGACCCGGGCCCCTGAGCGACGAAAGACGGAGGCCGGTACATCGATCGATGTACCGGCGTTTTCGCTCCTCGGGACGAGGGCGGGGTCCCGCGCGGCCAGCACAGTGGAGACTGTGACGCGACGCATCGACGCACTCGACGTGCTGCGCGGGGTGGCCATCCTGGGCACGCTCGGCACCAACATCTGGCTCTTCACCTCGCCGGCGGGGCCGCTGGAGGCTTTGAGCCCTTCGGGCGGCGCGGTGGAGACGTTCCTGCGGTTCCTGTCGAACGGCAAGTTCCTCGGCCTGCTCACGCTGCTGTTCGGGGTGGGGCTGGAGCTGCAGTATCGCAGCGCCGTACGCAAGGGGCTGCGCTGGCCGGGCCGGTATCTGTGGCGGGCGGCGCTGCTGTTCTGCGAGGGCGTGCTGCACTACGTGCTGGTCTTCGAGTTCGACGTGCTCATGGGGTACGCGCTGACCTCGATCGTGGTGGCGTACCTGGTGGGGCGGAGCGAGCGGGCCGTGACGGCGTGGATGATCGCGGCGGGCACCGTGCACCTGGCCATCGTCGCCCTGGTCACCGCCGCGCTGCTCGCCGGGCCCGCGCCGTCGCCGAGCGGGATGCCGCCGCGGGACTGGCTCGGCCAGGTGCGGATGCGGCTGGACAACGTCGTGGTCTTCCGCGCCGAGCTGGTCGTCATCCTGCCGCTGGGGACGGTGCTGTTCCTGCTCGGGGCGCGGCTGATGCGGGCGGGTGTCTTCGAGGAGCGCGGGGCGGCGCTGCGGGCGCGGCTCGCGGCGGTGGGGCTCGGCATCGGCGTGCCGCTGAACCTGGCCACCTCTTTCGCGGGACCGTCCTGGGCCATCGTGGACAGGTACGTGGCCGCGCCGCTGGTCTCCGTGGGCCTGCTGGCGCTGGTCACCTCCATCGTGCAGGGCATGCGCGGCGCGCCGGGCCCGATGCGGCGCAGCCTCACCGGCGTGGGGCGCACCGCGCTGTCCTGTTACGTGTTCCAGAACCTCGCCGCGAGCGTGCTCTGCTACGGCTGGGGACTGGGGCTGGCCGAGCGCTTCGCCGGCCTGCGGCCCTGGTGGGTGCCGGTGGCCTGGGCGGTGGTCTGCCTGGGCTTCATGGCGGGGACGTCGCTGTGGCTGCGCCGCTTCGACCGCGGGCCGCTGGAGCTGGTCTGGCAGTGGGCGTACCAGGCCCCATGGCGGACACGTGGCGAGCATGCGGCGGGCGCGGGCCAAGGCCGGGGTGTGAGTGGTTGACGGGGCCTTCGTGAACGCTTACCGTTCCGGCAGTCGGTGAAATTATCGACATCCTTCCGAAACTTTCGGAAACGTCCCTGGCATCCCCTGCTCCGGTATCGGAGGTCCGTACGGTGAAGCCCTTGATCCTCGCACTGGCGCTCGTGCTCGCCGCACCCGCGCCTCCTGCGCACCCCCACCCCCACCCCCACCCGGCGAAGGACCTGCGCCAGCTCGCCCAGCAGCACGGCATCAAGATCGGCACCGCGGTCGACATCGCCGCCCTGCGCGACGAGCCCGACTACCGCCAACGGCTCAACCGCGAGTTCACCCACGTCACCGCCGAGAACGCGATGAAGTGGGAGTCCGTCGAACCGGAGCGGGGCGTCTACACCTGGGACGACGCCGACGCCCTCGTCGAGAACGCCCGCCGCAACCACCAGCAGATCCGCGGCCACACCCTGCTCTGGCACAACCAGCTCCCCGCCTGGCTGACCAGCGGCGTCGAGGACGGCACGATCGACGCCACCGAGCTGCGCGAGATCCTGCGCGAGCACATCACCACCCAGGTGCGCCGCTACAAGGGCAAGATCCGCGCCTGGGACGTGGTGAACGAGGTCGTGGAGGAGGACGGCTCGCTGCGGCAGAGCATCTGGCTCCAGCACCTCGGCCCCGGCTACATCGCCGACGCCTTCCGCTGGGCCCACCGCGCCGACCCGCACGCCAGGCTGTTCATCAACGACTACAACCTCGAGTGGAACGCCCCCAAGATCGAGACCACCCTGTCCATCGTCAAGGACCTGAAGGCGCAGGGCGTCCCCATCCACGGCATCGGCTTCCAGGGCCACCTCGGCATCCAGTACGACTACCCCGCCGACTGGGCCAACGTCATGCGGCGCTTCGCCGACCTCGGTCTCGAGGTCGCCATCACCGAGCTGGACGTCCGCATGGTGCTGCCGGTCACCCCGGAGAAGCTCGCCACCCAGGCCGAGTACTACCGGCGCGCGCTCACCGACTGCCTGAGCGTCCGCGCCTGCCGCGAAATGACCGTCTGGGGCTTCACCGACCGGCACTCGTGGGTGCCCGGCTGGTTCGAGGGTGAGGGGGCGGCGACGCTGCTCGACGAGAACCTCGCCCCGAAGCCCGCGTACAAGGCGCTGCTGGCGGTGAGAGGCCGCAAGTAGCCCGGCCCGCCGGCGCCTTTCCCGGCATGGGGAGGCCGCGCGGAGATGCTCCGCGGGGCGTTCCCCTCATCCGGTCGCCGGGGCGGGGTCGAGGCGCTGGAGGAGGCCGTACACGAAACTGGCCCGGTAGGTCCGCCCGCCGGACGGGACGTCGACCGTCCAGTGGTGCGGCGCCGGGCCCTCCATCTGCACGGCGCCGGGAAAGCTCGCGCCGATGTCGGCCACCACGCACGTCCAGGGCGCCAGATCGGCCAGGGTGAGTGATGCGGCGGGGCCGGACGGGCGTACGAACCACTGGTTCCACAGCTCGTCACCGGGCCCGAGCAGCGCCTCGTAGGCGAGGCCCGGCCATGACGGGAGCGTCCAGCGCAGGACGGTGCAGGTGAGGCTGCCCGCCGGTCTCCTCCCCCGGTACGGCGCGGGCCCGAGCGCCATCCGCAGCGCCGCCGCCCCCTTGGGAGCCCTGGGCGCGTGGGCCAGCCGCGTCCAGTGCGCGTGCGCCGCGCGTACCTCGGCTCTCGACGCGCCCATCTCGCGCAGCGCCTCCTCGACCCGTTCGGGGTTGAGGTCGCGCATGCGATGCATCAGGGCGAGCTCGAACTCGCGTACACCGAACGTCACTCCCCCACCCTGCCAGCCCCGGCTCCGTCGCAGGAACTCGCACGGAGAGGCTGGGCCCGGCGCGGGGAGCCCGCCGTGGCCACCGCGCCGCCGCGGGACCCGGACCCTGGCCCGAGGCCCCCGACCGAGACCAGAGGGAAGGCGGAGACAGGGAGTCAGGGGGCAGGGCGTCCCAGGGTGTCCGGAGGACTCGACGGGCCTGACGGCCTCAGCGGCCTCGGCGGCTCAGCGGCTCGGCAGCTCAGCGGCCTCAGCGGCTCGGCGGCTCAGCGGCTCGGCGGCTCTGCGGCCTCGGCGGCTCTGCGGCTCGGCGGGTCTGACCGAACCGGCGAGCGCGGCCGAACCAGCAGGTCTGACCATCTCTGCGGGTCAGGCCGAACCGGCGCGGCCGACTCGACGAACCCGGCCTACTCAGCCGGCTCGGTCGGCTTGCCGGATCCGGCCGGAGGGCGCGCGTCGACCGCATCGGCTGTGGAGGCGGCCGGGGAACCGGCTGTGGAGGCGGCCGGAGAACCGGCCGTGAAGCTGGCCACGGATGCGGCCGTAAAGGAAGTGCCGTCCCGGGCAGCCCCGTCGCCGGCAGCCCCGTCGCCGGAAGTGCCGTCGCCGGAGATGCCGTCGCCGACGTGGTCTGCTCCCGATGCGACCACGTCGGCCAGGGTGATCTCGCTGAGCAGCGCGTTCTCGTGGCTGCGCAGCCGCTCCCAGATGGCGGCGAGCGGCGCGGCCGCGCGGGGGAACGGCCGGGTGGCCTGTTCCGCACCCTCGGTGACGCGGATGACGTCGGCGAGGGCGATCTCCCCCGGCGGCCGGGCCAGCCAGTAGCCCCCGTCCGGGCCGCGTTGGCTACGGAGCAGCCCGGCCCGGCGGAGCTGGAGCAGGATGTTGTCACAGAACCGGCGCGGGATCTCCTGGCTGGCGGCGATGCGTTCGGCGTGGACCGGACGGTCGGCCGTGGCCAGGGCGAGCATGGCGCCGAGTGCGTACTGCGTGCGGGCGGAGATTCTCATACGAGGTCTGGGGCCGCCTCAGGCGGACGCCGTCGTCTCCTCCTCCTCGGCGCCGCGCTTCTGCAGCTCGCTCTCCACCGCCTCGACGGACTCGTTGGCCTTGTCGCGGCGGTATTCACGCACCGAGTACGCGATGGCGCCCGCCCAGATGATGGCGATGGCGATGTAGGCGACGGTCTGGACGTTGCCGGGGGCGTCGATCCAGTCGCTGCGCAGCAGCGTGCGGACGTTCGTGAGGATGATGATGCCGCCGACGGCGGAGCCGAGGATGCGCGGCGGGATGTGGCGGACCAGCCAGGCCGCGATCGGCGCGGCGATCACGCCGCCGAGCAGCAGCACGGCCACCCAGGCGAAGTCGATCCGCTCGGAGCCGATGCCGACGAAGAAGCCGACGCTGGCGGCAATGGCGACGATGAACTCGCTCGTGTCGATGGAGCCGATGACCTTGCGCGGGGCCAGGCGGCCGCTGGCGAGGATGGCGGGCGTGCCCACGGGGCCCCATCCGCCGCCGCCGGTGGCGTCGACGAAGCCGGCGACGAGGCCGAGCGGGGCCAGGAAGCGCCTGCGCAGCGGCTTGCCCAGGTTGCCGCGCGGGAGGCCGAACGCGGTGAAGCGGATGAGGATGTAGACGCCGAGCGCCAGCAGGATGAGCGACATCACCGGAGCCGCGACCTCGGTGGAGAGGCTGGACAGGAACGTCGCGCCGGCGAACGCGCCGATGGCGCCGGGGATGCCGATCTTGCCGACGACCTTCCAGTCGACGTTGCCGAAACGCCAGTGGGAGACGCCCGAGGCCAGCGTGGTGCCGATTTCGGCGAGGTGGACGGTGGCGGACGCGGCCGCCGGGTTGGTGCCGATGGCCAGCAGCAGCGTCGTCGACGTGACGCCGTACGCCATGCCGAGGCTGCCATCGACGAGCTGGGCCGCGAAACCGACCAGCCCGAGCAGGATGAGCGCTCGCACGATCTCCCTCTCCCTACCATTCCTACTATAGAAGTAGGAATAATACTTTAAGCCGCGCATCGTCCTGTCAAGTCACGTCCAGGTAAAGCCCATCCGGTTGCGAGCGGCTCCCCTCGTATCGGCAGGGTCCGAGAGGCGGTCGTCTTCCGTGGGTCCGGCGGCGGCACCTGTGCGGGTGGCGCACGACCGGTGCCGCCGCGCGACCGAGAGCACGGCGGGGGAACGCACGACCGATCGTCCCGGCTCAGGGCGCGGGGCCGGGGTTCAGCGCCGTGGTGTCACTCTTCTGTGATCAGGGCCTTGACCGTGAGGTCTTCCGGGCCGGAGGGGCCGTCGAGGTGGACGGTCACCTCCCAGACTCCGGCCATCGAGAACAGCTCGCCCTCGGCGGCGAAGCGGCCGGGCTCCCGTTCGGTGGCCGTCAGCTCCGGCATGGCGTGTCCCATGTCGGCCATCACCGCCGACACGTTCACCGTGTCGGCGTCGCCCCGGTCCACCACGACCTCCACCGTGCCGGGCCCCGGGGTGGGGTCGCCGATGAGCACCGTGGCGGCATAGCGGGCGCCGTTGCTGGTCACGCGGACCGGCTCGGCCGACGCGCTCCTGCCCACCACGAAGAACGTCACCGCCACGGCCACCAGCCCGGCGGCGATCAGCACACGTCTCATCGGCCGCTCCCCGTCATGTCACCCATCGCTTCCCCCGTCTCGCCGCGTGCCGCCTCCCTCGCGGCAGTCCACGCGGCCGTACCTGCCTCATTCCGCGCCGTGTCCCCCGCCTCGGCGCCCGCCGCGCTCTCCCCAGTGTCCTGGCCGGTGGCCTCACCCGTCGGTTCCGCCGCGGTCCCGGGCGCGTCGCCTGTCACGTTCACCGTGAACGGGGCCGTGACGATGCGGTCGCGGGTGGCGTACTGGGCCCAGGCGAGGTAGCGGCCGGGCTCGGGGAAGCTGAACGTGAAGCGCAGGCGGGAGCCGGGCGTGCCCATCTCGTGGACGTGGCCGAGGAAGGAGCCGTCCTCGTTGCGCACCAGGAGGTGGCCGGTCATGCCGAGCCAGGGCCGTACGCCGGCGGGCGCGGCCAGCTCGATCGTCACCGGGCGTCCCGCCACGGGGACGGCGGGCCGCAGGACCGGTGCCGCATCGCCGGTCTCCGGTCGTTCCTCCTCGCTGTCGTCAGCGCTCCCCTTGCCGACCTGGAAGGAGGACGAGACGAGCTGGCCGCCCGAGTCCTCGCGTTCCAGCTCGGCGTAGGCCAGGTAGCGCCCCGAGCGGTCGGCGCGCATGCGCACCTCGAGGCGGCCCGGGGCGGTGCGGAGCGGGTGTACGTGGCGGAAGTACCGTCCGTCCTCGGAGGTGACGACCACGTGAGCGAGCGCCTCGTGGTGCACGACGAGGTCGTCAACGGGCCGCCCGGTCGAGCCGTCCAGGAGGTCGATGCGCAGCGTGTACTCCTCCCCCGCGCCGGGCCGCTCCGGCACGGTGGAGACCCGGGCCTGCGCGTACGGCCGCCCGGCGGCGTTCGTGGCGGTCGGCGCGGCGCCGTCCGGCGGGGCGGGCGGGAGCTGCGGCTCGAACATGACCACCATGGCCGCCACGGTCACCCCGGCGGCGGCGACGGCGGCCAGCCCCATCGCCGGCCCGGCCGGCTCAGCGCCCCGGTGAGCAGACCGCCCACCAGCAGCAGCCCGGCCACGAACAGGCCGCCGTAGATGAGGAAGTCGCCAGGGGATCCACGATCGACGAGCACCCGGAACGGCACCACGGCGACCTCACCCCCGGCGCTCAGCTTGAGCTCGTGCGGCCCGGTGCGCTCGACCCGCAGCTCGGTGTACGCGGGGTCGGCGGCGGCGCGGGCGGTGCCGGTGACCGTACGGCCGTCCTCGACCGACCGGACCTCGAGGTCGAAGACAGGCCCGGCGACCGGCTCGTACGCGATCACCCCGATCCGCAGCGGCCCCGGCACCCGGGAGGTTCCTTTGATCACCACCGTGACCTCGGCGCCGGCGATGGTCTGCGCGAAGCGCAGGTCCGCGCCCGCCGTGACGTTGTGCGCCGCGGCGGGTACGGCCATCGCCAGCACCAGGACGGCGGCCAGCCACAGGGCTCGGATCATGCCCGCTCGGGGCGGGCGTCGGGCAGGAACAGCGCTCCGAGCGTCAGCCCGACGAGGCCGGCGACGACGGGCGCGCCGGTCCACAGCTCGGGCACGGCCGGCAGGCCGCCACCGGTCACCGAGGCGACCGCGATGTAGAGCGACCATGTGGCGAGCGCCGACAGCCCGGCGAAGGCCCAGTAGGCGCCGCGCCGCGTGGCCGACGGGCGCAGCCAGGCGATCAGCAGGTCGCTGACCAGGCCGCCCGCCACGATGGACAGCAGGACGGGCAGGTTCTCGAACTCGGTCTGCGCACCGGGCATGAGAACCGCGAAGGCGTACATGATCGTGACCGACCCGAAGGGCAGCTGCCAGCGACGGGCGAGCAGCAGCACCGGGGCGAGCAGGATGACGTTGCTCACGACCATGGCGGCGGCCAGGTCGCCCGCGCCGGAGTCACGGACGGCGGAGAACGCCTCCACGATCGTCTCGGGACGGTACTGCATCGCGTCGGCGTAGGACAGGAACAGCGACACCAGCGTGGTGGCGAACGCCAGCCCGATGATGGCGGGCAGCAGCCGCCCGAGCGTCGGGCTCTCGCCGATGTCGGGGGCGTTCCAGATGGAACGCACTGGAGTGGTGATGATGAGGAGCATCGTCGAGACCAGCCCGAGATGTGATGGGCTGAACAGAATGTCAATGTTCGTCTCGATGCCCAGAATCGTGTGCCACATCATGTCGGCGAATCCGAACGCCGCGAACGCGGGTATGGCGATCAGCCCGGCGAGATATCCCGCCGGCACCGCGGCGAGCCCTTGCCGCCCCGCGCGTACGTTGCGCCAGACCTGCCAGATGATCCAGCCGGCCACGACCGCGAACCCCGAGTAGAACACGGCGTGCCACGGCGTGAAGAAGGTCTCCAGCTCGGAGAGGTTGGTGTGCGCCCAAGCGTCGATCATCAATCCGACACCGAACCAGATGCCGAGCAGGGCCGTGACCAGGTCTGTCCTCGGGGTCACCCAGGTGCGAGGCTCCCCGGAATCCACCAGTAATCGCCGAATGCCGGCGTCGGCCATCGCCACTTCCTGACTCCTTTCCATCAGTGGAGAATCTAGCTCCCTTTCGTGAATTGGCGCGCGGCCGATGTTTTCAGCTGTGTTATTGACGCTGGGTACTGTGATGAACACGTAACGGACAGAAATTACCGTGATAAATGCCCATCTGTCGTGGTTCTCACCGGAGCGTTGGCTTGAGAACCGCCCTCGGCCTGCGCGATGCTGGTACGTCAGCAGCGATCGGTGGTCGATTCGGGGGTGGGATGAGCTCTTTGCGGGTCCTGCGCTGGCTGCCCTTCGTCGTGATGGCGGGTGTCGCGCTGCTGGACGTCCTGGCCGGCCGTTCCCTCGTCTTCCTTCCGCTGCTCACGCTCGGCCCGGCTTTCGCGTCGGTGTCGGGCGGCGTGCGCCGCACCGCCTTCGTCGGCGCGGTGGCGCTGGGCATCTGCGTGCCCATGGCGCTCTACAACGAGATGCTGCTCACCTGGGAGAACTGCCTCACCGTCGTCGGCATCGCCGGCGTGACGGGCGCGAGCATGCTCGCCGCCAGGCTGCGGCTGCAGCGCGAGCGCGAGCTGGCCAGCGTCCGGCAGGTGGCGGAGGCGGCGCAGCGGGTGCTGCTGCGGCCGGTGCCGCGGCGGGCGGGCGATCTGCGGGTGGGACTGTCCTATACGTCGGCGGCGGCCGAGGCCCGCATCGGCGGCGACCTGTACGAAGTCGTCACCACCCCGCAGGGCGTACGCCTGCTGATCGGCGACGTGCAGGGCAAGGGCCTCGCGGCGGTCGAGACGGCGGCCTGGGTCCTCGGCGCGTTCCGCGAGGCGGCCTACGACGAGGCCGACCTGGTGGACATCGGCGAGCGCCTGGAGGCGAGCCTGACCCGCCATCTGACCAGCGAGCAGTTCGTCACGGCGATCATCGCGGAGATCCACGACACGGAGGTGTCGCTGGTGAGCTTCGGCCACCCGCCGCCGCTGCTGCTCCGCTCCGACGGCGGCGTGCAGGTCGCCGAGCCACCGGATCAGGGGCTGCCGCTGGGGCTCGGCGTGTTCGACGCCGCGCGGGCCAAGCCGTACCGGGTGCCGTTCCACCGGGGCGACCGCATCCTGTTCTTCACCGACGGCGTGATCGAGGCGAGGAACGCCGAGGGCGAGTTCTACCCACTGGAGGAGCGGACGACGCTGCTGCGCCGCGAGGACCCGCAGGTGGCGCTGGACGCGCTGCGGGCCGACCTGGTCGAGCACGTGGGCGGCCCGCTGCTGGACGACGCGGCCATGCTCCTGATCCATCGCCCAGGGCACTGATCCGCCGCCGGGTGGCGGTCAGGCGCCGCCGGGCACCAGCGGGACCGTGGTGGACTCCCGCACCACCAGATGGCAGGGACGGGGGTGGCGACCGGGCGACGGCTTGCCGTTGATGGCGGCGAGCAGCATCTCCGCGGCGGTGCGGCCGAGCCCGTCGAGGTTCATGTCGACGCTGGTCAGCGGCGGCTGGCTGGCCTCGGCCATGACCTCCCAGTTGTCGAACCCGACGAGCGCCACGTCCTCCGGCACCCGCCGCCCGACGGCTCGCAGCGCATCGGCGACGCCCCGGGCGATCTGGTCGCTGCCGCAGAACACCGCGTCGAACTCGGTGCCGGAGGCAAGCAGCATCCCGACCGCCTGACGCCCCCACATCTCGCTCCAGGCGCCGTAGAGCGGCGCACCGGCGAGCGCGAGCCCCGCCTCGGCCAGCCGCTCCTCGGCGGCGGCCGCGCGGACACGGGCGGAGTGGTGGTGCTCGGGCCCGGTGATGTGGGCGATGCGGGTGCGGCCGATCGCCATCAGGTGCTCGACCGCCTTGCGCGCCCCGCCTTCCTCATCCGGTACGACCGAGCAGTCGGCCGGGTCGGTGGAGCTGATGAACGCGTAGACCACGGGCACCGGCAGGTCACGCCCGATGGGCGCGCGGGCCTCGGTGCGGCGGCCGGTGACGATGATGCCGTCGACGCGGCGGCTGAGCAGGGTCTTGACGTGGTACTGCTCGCGGATCGGGTCGCCGCGCCCGTCGCACAGGAACACCGACATCTGCCCGGCCCCCAGCGCGTCCTCCGCGCCCATGAGGACGGGGATGCTGAACCGCCCGATGGTGTCGGTGGTGATCATGCCGACGGTGTACGTACGTCCGGAGTGCAGGCTGCGGGCCCCCGCGTTGACCTCGAAGTTGAGCTGCCTGGCCGCGTCCCTGACCCGCGCGCGGGTCTCCTCGCGCAGCGAGCCCCGGCCGTTGAGGGCCTTGGAGGCCGTGCCCACCGACACCCCGGCCAGCGCCGCGACGTCGGAGATCGTGGGGTGACGCTCCAATTTCCCCATCGCTTTCCCCCTGCTTTCCCGAAACCTCGCTCCCGCCATCCTACTGGCGGTGAGATCGGGCCGGTCGGGCGAGGCAATCGATTGCTAGGACTTTCCTCACATGCACGCGGTCCCCGAGCATACGGCGCGGTGACGTGACCTCGTCCCGGCGGGTAAAGGGACTTTGGTCCCTACCTGTACGGCCGGTGCGCCGGGCACGCTGGCCAGGTGACGTACCAGGAAGACGGGCTGAACGGCGCCCGGGATCTGCGCGAGCTGCCCGCTGTGGAGGCGATGCGGCTGCTGGCGAGGGCGCCGCTCGGCCGCATCGTCTTCACCCGGCACGCCCTGCCGGCGGTCAGGCCGGTGAACCACGCGGTGGTGGACGGCGCGATCGTGATCAGGACCACTCCCGGCATGATCATCGGCGGGCACATGGAGCAGGCGGTGGTGGCGTACGAGGCCGACGAGCTGGACGGGCAGGAGCGGCTCGGCTGGAGCGTCATCGTGACCGGGGTGGCCGCGCCGGTGACCGACCCCGAGGAGGCGGCCCGGCTGAGGGGCCTGGTGCGCCCGTGGGTGACGGGCGAGATGGACCAGGTGATCCGCATCCGGCCGGAGATCGTCACGGGGTTCGTGCTGGTGCCCGCGCAGGTGGCGTACGAACCGTCCTGATCGGCGGGGGGCGCGTCACGGCCCCTTCCCGCATCGACCCGGCCGCTCGATGGAGCCGCCGTCATGGCCTCTTCCCGCATCATCCGGGCTGCTCGATGGGGACGCGCCATATCAGCCGGGTGCCGCCCTCGCCGGGCGTCTCCAGCTCGGCCGTCCCGCCCAGGCATGCGGCGCGCTCCTCGATGTTGCGCAGGCCGCTGCGGCGTCCGCCGCCGCCCACGCCGACCCCGTCGTCGGTGACCGTCAGCGTGAGCACGCCGCCCCCGACCTCGACGGACACCTCGGCGCGCGTGGCGCGTGAGTGGCGTACGACGTTGGACAGAGACTCGCGCAGCACGGCGAGCAGGTGCTCGGCGACCGGCTCCGGCACCAGCGTGTCGAGCTGCCCCTCCATGCGCAGACCGGGCATGAACCCCAGGTGCGCTCCCGCGCCCTCCACCAGGCCGACGATCTGCGAGCGCAGTCCGGGCACGGCCTCCTCGTGCGGCCCCTGGAGGGCGAAGATGGACGAGCGGATCTGCCGGATCGTCTCGTCCAGCTCGTCGATGGCGTGCTGGAGCCGCTTCGACGCCTCGGGATGGTCCACCAGCCGCGCGGTGCTCATCAGCGTCATCGCGGTCGCGAACAACCGCTGGATGACCACGTCGTGCAGGTCCCTGGCGATGCGGTCGCGGTCCTCCAGCAGGCTCAGCCGTTCGGCGTCGCGCCGGACCTCGGCCAGCTCCAGCGCGATCGCGGCCTGGCCCGCGTACGACTCCAGCATGCGCCGGTCGGCGTCGCTGAACGGCAGCCTGCCGCTGCGCTTGGCCAGCGCGAGCACGCCGCGCACGCTCGGGGCGGCGCCGAGGGGGATCATCAGCCCGGGTCCGTGGCCGAGCTTGCGGGCCGCGGCGGACGTGTCGGGCGCGTCCCGCAGGTCGCGTTCGGCTCGCGGCTCGCCGCGCGTGAACACCTCGCCGAGCGCCGTGCCGGACATCCCGTACGTGGTGCCGAGCAGCTCTTCCGCCCGCTCGCCCTCGGCCACCTCCACCGTCAGCGTCCGGCCCTCCGGGTCGGGCAGCAGCACCACGACGACGTCGGCGTCGCACATGTCGCGGGCGCGGGCGGCCATGGTGCTCAGCACCAGCCGGGTGTCGGCGCCGGACAGCAGGCTGGTGGTCACCTCCGCGGACGCCTGCAGCCAGGTCTCGCGGCGGCGCGACTCCTCGTACAGGCGGGCGTTCTCGATGGCGACGCCGGCGGCGCTGGCCAGCGCGACCACCACGGCCTCGTCGTCCTCGTCGAACTCGCCGCCGCCGCGCTTCTCGGTGAGGTAGAGGTTGCCGAACACCTCGTCGCGTACGCGGAGCGGCACGCCGAGGAAGCTGCCCATGGGCGGGTGGCCGGGCGGGAAGCCGTACGACTCGGGATGGTCGGAGATGCGGGCCAGCCGCAGCGGCCTGGCGTCCTTGATGAGCAGGCCGAGGATGCCGAGGCCGTGCGGCCAGTGCTCGATGCGGGCGATCTCCTCCTCGGTCAGCCCGACCGGGATGAACTGGACGAGCGTCTGATCTTCCCCCAGCACGCCCAGAGCGCCGTAGCCGGCGTCGACCAGCTTCGTGGCGGTCTCCACAATGCGGCGCAGCACGGTCTCGAGGTCGAGGTCGCTGCCCACGGACACGACGGCCTCGAGCAGCGCGTGCACCCTGTCGCGGGTGGCCAGCACCGCGTTGAGCCTGGTCTGCAGCTCCGCCAGCAGCTCGTCGAGGCGCATCTGGGGGAGCAGCGGGCGATGCTCGCTCTCCGACATACGGCCAGTGTCGCACCGGGGGTCGCCGGGGTCGAAACCTGCCCGCGCTCATCGCAGGGCCGCTGTAGAGTGATCACACGACTACGCAAAGTGACGAAGGGGTGGCCCATGCTCGATCAAGCCATCGCCGGTGCGGCGCAGCACGGGGCGGACGCCCTCGACCCGCTCGGCGTCGCCGGGATCACGATCGTGTGGGCCGACAACAACGGCATCCCCCGTTCCCGTACGGTGCCGGCCGCCGCGTTCGACGCCGTGGCCGAGCGCGGGGTCGGGATCACGCCGCTGTTCGCGGTGTTCGACTCCCACGACACCATCTGCTTCGGCCACGCCCCCTTGGGCGGGCCTTCTGGCGACATCCGGCTGGTGCCGGTCGTCGATCGGATGGTCCGGCTGGCCGGGCAGCCGGGGTTCGCCTGGGTGCCGGGCCGCCAGGTGGCGGCCGACGGGTCGCCGTGGCCGTACTGCCCGCGCGGGGTGCTGGAGCGTCAAGTCGAACGGGCGGCGGCGCTGGGGCTGGAGTTCCGGGCCGGCGATGAGATGGAGTTCCACCTGAGCCGGGCCGGCGACGATGACGGCGACGGCGAGGTCCGCCCCATCTACGACGGTCCCTCCTACGGTCCGGCCAAGATGCTGTCCGTCGACGGCTTCGCCGAGCAGCTGCTGCGCGACCTGCACCACAACGGCGTGCCCGTGGTCCAGTTCCACGGCGAGTACGGCCCCGGGCAGTTCGAGTTCTCGCTCGCCCCCGCCGACCCGGTCACGGCGGCCGACCGGCAGCTGCTGGCCCGCCAGACCGTGCACGCGGCGGCCAGGGCGCACGGGCTGCGGGCGAGCTTCGCTCCCCTGGTCACGCTCGGCCAGGTGGGCAACGGCTGGCACCTGCACACCTCGGTGTCGCGGGCCGGACGCAACCTGCTGTCGGGCGGCGACGGGCCCGCGGGGATGACCGCCGAGGGGGCGGCGTACCTCGCGGGGCTGCTGCGCGATCTGCCCGCCGTGGTGGCGGTGACCGCGCCCAGCCTGTCGTCGCTGCAGCGGCTGCGGCCCGGCTACTGGTGCGGCGCGTACGCGTGCTGGGGCGTCGAGAACCGCGAGGCGGCCCTGCGTCTGGTCCCCGCCACGCCGCTGCTCGGCCCCGGCCACGCCAACGTCGAGCTGAAGCCGTCCGACGCGGCCGCCAACCCCTACCTGGCGCTGGCCGTGGTGATCGCCGCCGGGCTCGGCGGCATCGAAGAGGGTCTCGTGCCGCCCGCCCCCGTACAGGACAACCCCGGCGACTGGAGCGAGGCGCGGCGCGCCGAGCACGGCGTGCACCGCCTGCCCTCGACGGTGGAGCAGCAGCTCGGGGCGCTGCTGGGCAACGCCCGCATCCGCGGGGCGCTGGGCGAGGACCTGACCGACGCGTTCCGCGTGGTACGCCAGTCGGACGCGGCCAGAGCGGAGGGCCAGGACGCCGCCGAGATCGTCCGCTCGTACCGCTGGCTCTACTGACCCTGCACGCTGGGTGGATCCTCTACGACAGGGCGGCGACGAGCCGCCGGCGGCCTGGCCGGCGGGCTTGGGCCGTCCTGTGCCGGCGGAGCCGTGGCGTGGCCGATGCAGAGAGCATGCCGTGACGCTGTGGTGACGCTGTCAAAGAGACGGTCACGGGCGGGTGAGGGTAGCGGCTCGCGGTGCGGAGCGGGCGCACCGGCGGGAACGTCTGGGTGCATGGCAGATCTTCCCGTTGACGACCGGGCGGACTTCGAGGCCGCTGACCGCGGATTCGTGGCGGCGCTGGACCCGGCGACCGTGACGGCCGACGGGCGCGCGGTGTGGGACACCGAGTCCTACTCCTTCCTGCAGCAGGAGTGCCCGGACACGGCGCATCCCAGCCTGTGGCGGCAGGGGCAGCTGTGCGTCAAGCAGGGCCTGTACGCGGTGACCGACGGCATCTACCAGATCCGCGGCCTGGACCTGTCGAACATGACCCTGATCGAGGGCGAGCGCGGCGTCATCGTGGTCGACCCGCTGCTGTCCGTCGAGTGCGCCGCGGCCGGGCTGAAGCTCTATCGCGACCACCGGGGCGACCGCCCGGTCACCGCGGTGATCTACACACACTCCCATGCCGACCACTTCGGCGGGGTACGCGGCGTCACCGGCGGCGGTGTGCCGATCCTGGCGCCGGCCGGGTTCATGCACCACGCGGTGTCGGAGAACGTCTACGCCGGCACCGCGATGAACCGGCGCGCCACCTACATGTACGGCCCTGCTCTGCCCCGCTCGCCGGAGGGCCAGATCGGCTGCGGGCTCGGCATGACCACGTCGACCGGCACCATCTCCCTCATCCCGCCGACCAAGGACATCACCCGTACCGGCCAGGAGGAGACGCTCGACGGCGTGCGGATCGTCTTCCAGATCACCCCGGGCACCGAGGCCCCGGCGGAGATGAACTTCATCATCCCCGACCGCCGGGCGCTGTGCATGGCCGAGAACGCCACGCACACGCAGCACAACATCCTCACGCTGCGCGGCGCTCAGGTCCGCGACGCCCGTGTCTGGGCGCGCTATCTCACCGAGGCGATCGCCCTGTTCGCCGACCACGCCGACGTCGTCTTCGCCTCCCACCACTGGCCCACCTGGGGCCGGGAGAACATCGTGCGGTTCGTCAGCCGGCAGCGTGACATGTACGCGTACCTGCACGATCAGACGCTGCGCATGCTGAACAAGGGCATGACGGGCGTCGAGATCGCCGAGGCGATGCGGCTGCCTCCGGCCCTGGAACAGGCGTGGCACACGCACGGCTACTACGGCTCGGTCAGCCACAACGTCAAGGCCATCTACCAGCGCTATCTGGGCTGGTTCGACGGCAACCCGGCCCATCTGTGGGAGCATCCCCCGGTCGAGCAGGCACGCCGGTACGTCGAGTGCATGGGCGGGCGCGAGGGCGTCCTCGCCTTCGCCCGCCGCTACCTCGACGACGGCGACCTGCGTTTCGCCGCCGCGCTGCTCAACCACGCGGTCTTCGCCGACGAGCACGACGACCAGGCGCGATCGATGCTCGCCGAGGTCTACACCCGGCTCGGCCACGGCTCCGAGAACGGCACCTGGCGCAACTTCTACCTGGTCGGCGCGCTGGAGCTGACCGGCGGCGTCGTCCCCGCCGATATCGACACCTCCTCGCCGGAGCTGATGGCGGCTCTGACGGTCGAGCAGATCTTCGAGTCCCTGGCCATCCGCGTCGACGGCCCCCGAGCGTGGGAGGAGAGCCTGGCCATCGACTGGCACCTGACGGATCTGAACCAGTACCACCGCACCACGCTGTCCAACGGCGCGCTCATCCACCAGGCCGATCCGCCGCCACGGCAGCCGGCGGACCTGACGCTCACGCTCACCAAGCAGCAGCTTCTCGGCCTGCTCACCGGCCGGCCCGCCGACGGCATCGAGCACGAGGGCGACATGAACGTCCTGGCCCGCCTGATCGCCGTCCTGGAAGATCCCGATCCCGCGTTCGCGATCGTGACGCCGTGACCTCTCAGGCGAACGGGCCGGCCATGCCCTTGGCGAGGAACGGCAGGCCGGACGCCAGGATCATAGGAGGGTGCACCCACCTGGCCGGCGTGGATCGTGCTGCCTTGCGCGGGCGGCGTTGCGCCGCGGACTGGACGCGCTCCCGCAGCCGGCTGCGCACGCCGTCACCGGCCCTTTCGGCTCCTGCTGCCTGCCAGCGCGCCGATCAGGATCCCGACGACGGTGCATGCCACCAGCGCGACCCACAGCGGGGCGGTCACCGCGATCGTGAACAGGCGGATCACCGCGTCCTGCCGGTTCTGCAGGATGAACGCGACCGCCAGCACCAGCAGCACGAGCGCCAGCCACACGCGCGGCGGCACCGCCCCGAGACGGCCTCCCGGACCCTGCTCTGCCACGAAACCCTCCAGATGTTGTGAGCGCCGATGTTTCGATCAGGCCGTCCCCAGCGCGACCGGAAGGGCGGCTCGGCCCGCCTTCCCCGCCGTCTGGGCTGTCGCCTCAGGAACCGCCGTGCCGGCCGGGACGCTCCCATCGCTGACGGCGTCGAAGCGGCCGGCGGCTGGCGGACCGGGGTCCACCGAGCATGCGCGACGTCCACGGCATTCGTCGCCGTACACGCCGAACACTGCGCCGCATATGGCGTGCGGCTGGGCAATCTTGCCGAAAACCAGAACGGCGACCCTGGGCGACGGGCGCGTTCTCGAACGACTTCCGGCGCGCCCTCGCTCTTCGCCGGGCGGTTGCCGGTCGCTTCGCCTGAGTTACCGGCCTGCCGGCGCCCAGGGCGGAGGACGGTGATCGGCGAACGCACGAGGCCGTAGTGAGCCTGTCGGTGAGCGCGAGGGATGGCGGGTTGCGGACAAGACCTCCCCGAAGTGCAGTGGTCTCATCGGATGGGGAGGCCGGTGACCGCGCGGCCGATGATCAGGCGCTGGATCTCCGAGGTGCCTTCGAAGATGGTGTAGATCTTGGCGTCGCGGTGGAAGCGTTCCACCGGGTGGTCCCTGGTGTAGCCGGCGCCGCCGAGGATCTGGATGGCCTGTTCGGTGACCCACACGGCGGTCTCGCCCGCCACCAGCTTCGACATCGAGCCTTCCGCCTGTTCGAAGCGGCGGCCGTTGCGGGCCATCCAGGCGGCGCGCCAGGTGAGCAGGCGGGCCATGTCGACGCGGGTGGCCATCTCGGCGAGGAGGAAGGCGATCGCCTGGTTCTCACCGATCTTGCGGCCGAACTGGGTGCGTTCGCGGGCGTAGTCCCTGGCGTACTCGAAGGCGGCGCGGGCGATGCCGACCGCCATGGCGGCGACCGAGGGGCGGGTGGTCTCGAAGGTGCGCATCGCGGCCTGCTCGCCTGCGCGCTCGCCGTTGCGTACGCGGGCCAGCCGCGCCTTCAGCTTCTCCTCGCCGCCGAGCAGGCACGAGGCGGGCACCCGGACGTCCTCCAGGACGACCTCGGCGGTGTGGGAGGCGCGGATGCCGTGCTTGCGGAACTTCTGCCCCATGGACAGCCCCGGCGTGCCGGGCGGGATGATGAACGACGCCTGGCCTCGGGTGCCGAGCGAGGGATCGACGGAGGCGACGACGATGTGAACGTTCGCGATGCCGCCGTTGGTGGCCCAGGTCTTGACGCCGTTGAGCACCCAGTCGCCGCCGTCGCGGACGGCGCGGGTGCGGATGGCGCCGACGTCGGAGCCGGCGTCGGGCTCGGAGGCGCAGAAGGCGCCGAGTTTGACGTCGTTCTCGGTGCCGAACATCTGTGGCAGCCACTCCCCCATCTGTTCGGGGGTGCCGTTGGCGGCGAGTGCGGCGGCGGCCAGGCCGGTGCCGGTGATCGACAGGCCGATGCCGGCGTCGCCCCAGAAGATCTCCTCGAACGCCACGGGCAGCGCCAGCCCGCTCTCCTCGAACCACTGGGTGGCGAAGAAGTCGAGGGAGTACAGGCCGATCTTGGCGGCCTCCTGGATGACCGGCCATGGGGTTTCTTCGCGCTCGTCCCATTCGGCGCCGGCGGGGCGGATCACGTCGCGGGCGAAGGCGTGGACCCAGTCGCGCACCTCTTTGACGTCGTCGCTGAGCTCCGGGCAGAAACCCGTCATGTCGCCGCACCCCTCGGACCGCGTCGCCGTTTCACGGTGGCAACACCTTACCGGCGAGTAGGCCCTGCGGTCCCGCGAGTGCGGTTCAGGGGTTGACGGTGATCATCGGTGGACGTTCGCCGATGCCGATGTCGCGGATGAGCACTTCGTGCCCCTCCAGCCCCCTCCTGAACTGGCAGAGCCGCGTCGCCGGCGGGGCGACCGAGCTGATGCGGCCCTGGCGTTCCAGGCGGGACCAGGCGGCGAGCATGATCTGGGCGGACATCATGCCCAGCGCCTCGGTGCACTGCGGCGCGTGCTCGCGCGAGCCCAGGTCCACCTGTGCGAGCCCGTCGAGCCCGCCCAGCTCCAGCAGGTCGATGAGCAGGCCGAGCTCCACGGCGTACCCGGTGAGGAACGGGATGCGTTCGAGCGCGGAGCGGCGGCCGGCGTACTCGCCGGCGAGCGGCTGGATGAACCCGGCCAGCTCGGGCCAGTACAGGTTGATGAGCGGGCGTGCGACGAGCTCGGTGACGCGCCCGCCGCCGTTGGGGGTGCCGTGGAGCGGGCGGTCGTAGCATCCCTTGGCGTACATGACGGTCGGGTCGGAGAGCAGCGGCCCGAGGACGCCGAGTATCAGCGAGGCGCGGAAGTTGCGGATGTCGGCGTCGGCGAAGACGAGCACGTCACCCGACGTGACGGCCAGCGACTTCCACAGCGCCTCTCCCTTGCCGTCCATGGGCTTGAGTCCCGGAAGGATCTCATCCTGAGCGTGCACCCTCGCTCCTGCCCGGGCGGCCACCCGGGCGGTGTCGTCGGTCGAACGCGAGTCGATGACCACGAGCTCGTCCACGAGCGGAGCCAGCTCCCGCCGGATCACGCCGACGATCTCTCCCACGGTCTCGCGCTCGTCGCGGGCCGGGAGCACCACGCTGACGGTGGTATCACCCTTGGCGGCCACCAGGTCCTGAACCGGCCAGTCCCCGGCGGACGAAGTGCGGCGTCGCAACCATCCGTGCACTTCAGGAAGCATGCGACCCCTCCCTCCGTATCCCGATATGTCAGCGTATGTGAGATGCCCATTAAGCCCGAGAAGCGATCGTCTTCGCGGGTCAAGGGGCTTTGAGAAAGTTCGGGCGGCAAGTAACGCCGTCGCAAAGGCGCAACCGGAGCGCGGGCAAGGTTCGCGCGCTCAAGGAATAAGCGCTTCGTGGTGAGGTGGCCGGTTCCTGTGTACAGGCGGGGTGCGGTTCCGGTTTTCAAGCGGGTGACTCGGGGCCGTCCCCCGCCCGGACGGCCCGGCGCGGCGGGCGCGTCATCGGCCCGGTCTCGTCCGTCCCCCGCCTGGACGGCCCGGCGGCCCCTGGGGCGCGTCATCGGCCCGGCCCTCGTCCGTTCCGCGCCCGGACGGCCCGCCGGTGCCGGCTGATCCGTCCGGGTTCGGCAATGAGACGGCCAGGAAAGGCCCTATGAGGCCGCCGGGCGGCGCAGCACGCGCACCTGGCCGGGCTTGAGCGCGGCGTCGGGCGCCAGCGACGGCCCGGTCAGCGGCTCCCCGTCGAGCGCCGACACGTCCACCTGCCGGTCCCCGCGGTTGACGAGGAACCAGTAGTCGTACCTCCCGTCGGTGCGTACGGCCAGCTCGACCTGCCCGCGCAGCTCGTCGGGCAGCTCGGAGCCGACGCCCGCCGGCTCCAGCAGCAGCGGCAGCAGCACGGCCAGCCCGTCGGGGCCGAGGCGGGTGGAGACGTACGAGGCCGTCCCCGCACCCGAGCGGCGGCGGGTGATCGCCGGACGCCCGGCCTGCTCGCCCGTCTTGTACGCCGCAAGCACCTCGGTCTCCGGCCCGGCGAGGTCGATGCGGTCGGTCCACAGGGTACCGGTGACGCCGAGGTCGAGATCGACGCCGTCGCCGTCGAGGAGCGGCCCGAACTCCTGGATGCGGATGCCGAGCAGGTCGCGCAGCGCGCCCGGATAGCCGCCGAGCCAGACGCGGTCGTCCTGGTCCACGATGCCGGAGAAGTAGGTGGCGACGAGGTGGCCGCCGCCCGCCACGTACGCCTCCAGGCGGCGGGCCAGCGCGGCGGGCACGACGTGCAGGATGGGCGCGACCACCAGGTCGTAGCCGGACAGCTCGGCGGCCACCGGCACCACGTCGGCGCGCACGCCCGCCGCGAGGAACGCCGAGTACCAGTCGAGCGCCTCCTGCCGGTAGCGCAGCAGGGAGGTGGGGTGGGAGTCCAGCTCGGCGGCCCACCACGACTCCCAGTCGAACAGGATCGCGGCGCGCGCGGGCCGCCGCCTGCTGCCCGCGACGGGCGCGAGCGCGGCCAGCGTGGCGCCGAGGTCGGTCACGGCCCTGAACACGTCGCTGTCCTCGCCCGCGTGCGGCACCATCGCCGAGTGGTACTTCTCGGCGCCGCCCGCCGACTGCCGCCACTGGAAGAAGCAGACGGCGTCGGCGCCGTAGCCGACGTGGGTGAGCGAGTCGCGGGCCATGCCGCCGGGCCGCTTGGCGAGGTTGACCGGCTGCCAGTTGACGGCGCTGGTGGAGTGCTCCATGAGGAACCAGGGCTCGCCGCCGGCCAGCATGCCGGTGAGGTTGGCCGAGAACGACAGCTCGTCCTGGGCCTGCGGGCCGGTCAGCACGTAGTGGTCGTTGGCCACGAAGTCGACCTCGGAAGCCCAGTCGGCGTAGTTCATCCCCTTGGTCTCGCCCATCACCATGAAGTTGGTGGTGACCGGGACGTCCGGGGTGATCCGGCGCAGCACCTCGCGCTCGGCGCGCAGGTGTTCCTTGAGCGCGTCGGAGGAGAAGCGCTTGAAGTCGAGCTGCTGCGTCGGGTTGGGGAAGGACGCGGCCAGGCGCGGCGGCAGGATCTCCGCCCAGTCGCCGTAACGCTGGGACCAGAACGCGGTGGCCCAGGCCCGGTTCAGCTCGTCGAGTGTGCCGTAGCGGGCGCGCAGCCAGTCGCGGAAGGCGGTGGCGGCGTCGTCGGAGTAGTCGTAGACGTTGTGGCAGCCCAGCTCGTTCGACACGTGCCAGGCGGCCAGCGCCGGGTGGCCGGCGTACCGGGTGGCGAGGGCCTCGACCAGGCGCAGCGCGTACCGGCGGAAGACCGGAGAGGTGGGGCGCCAATGCTGGCGCGCGCCCGGCCAGAGCGTGCGGCCCTGCTGGTCCACCGGCAGGATCTCCGGATGCTTGGCCGTCAGCCACGGCGGCGGCGAGGCCGTCGCCGTGGCGAGGTCGGCGGCGATGCCGTTGGCGTGCAACAGGTCCATCACCTCGTCGAGCCAGGCGAAGTCCCACCTGTCCTCGGCGGGCTGGAGATGCGCCCACGAGAAGATGGCCAGAGACACGATGTTGACCCCGGCCGCCCGCATCGCGCGCATGTCGGCGTCCCACACCTCCCGGGGCCACTGCTCCGGGTTGTAGTCCGCGCCGAACGCCAGCCTGGCCCGTTCCGGCTCTGACGGCCAGCGCACCCACCGGCGGCCGTGATCGACCTGCAACGTCTGCTCCTGTCTCGTGCTGTTCCTGGCGGAGAATGTCGATCGGTTACTGGACGGTGAAGCCCTGCTCCTGGCCGTACTTGATGGAGGCGTCCTGCCACGCCTTCAGGCCGTCCTGGAGCGTGGTGCCGGAGGTGTACGCCTTGCCGACGGTGTCGTTGAAGATGCTGTTGGCGTACACCTGGAACGGCAGGTACGACCAGCCGGGCGCGACCTGCTCGGCCGACTCGGCGAGCACCTGGTTGACCTTCTGGCCGCCGAAGTAGGGGAACTCCTTGTCCCTGAACTTCGGGTCCTGCAGGTGCGCGGTGGTGGCGGGGAAGGCGCCGCCGTCGATCCTGGTCTGCACGCCTTCGTCCACGGTGGCGTACTTGATGAAGGCGTAGGCGAGGGTCTTGTTCGCGGACGCCTCGGGCACCGCCAGAGAGCTGCCGCCGTTCTCGGCGGTGACCTTGCCGCCGGCCTCCCACTGCGGCATGGGCGCGACCCGCCACTTGCCGGAGGCGGCCTTGACGCCCGACTCGAAGTTGGCCGGCATCCAGGCGCCGGTCACCAGCGTGGCGATGGTGCCGTCGGCCAGGCCCTTGTACCACTCGTCCGTCCAGCCGACGACGGGCGAGAGCAGCTTGCCGTCGATGAGCTTCTGCCAGGTCGCGGTGAACTTCTGGGTGCCGGCGTCGGAGAAGTCGATGCCGACGCTGGTGCCGTCCACCTTGTACGGCCTGCCGCCCGCCTGCCAGATCATGCTGGTGGTGAAGCCCGCGTCGCCGCTGTCGCTGCCGATGTACGCCTTGGGGTCGGCCTTGTGCAGCTTCTCGGCGGCGGCCACGTACTCGTCCCAGGTCTTCGGCACCTCGATGTCGTGCTTGTCGAAGACCTCCTTGTTGTAGAACATCGCCATCGGGCCGGAGTCCATGGGCAGCCCGTAGACGGCGGGGCCGCCGGCGTGCACGGAGTTCCACGGGCCCGGGGTGAAGGTGCCTTCGAGTGAGCCGGCGCCGTACGCGCTGAGGTCGGTCACCGACTTCGACAGCGCGAACTGCGGCAGCGCGTAGTACTCGATCTGTGCCACGTCGGGCACGCCGGATCCGGCCTTGATCGCGTTCTGCAGCGCGGTGTACTGGTCGTTGCCGGTGCCGGCGTTGACCAGGTTGACCTTGACCTTGGGGTACTTCTCCTGGAAGTCGGCGACGACCTGCTTGAGCGTCGGCTCCCACGCCCAGACGGTGAGGTCGCCGCCCGCGTTCAGCGCGTTCTGCAGGTCGGCGTCGGAGACGCTCTGGGAGGCGGCGGCCGTGGCGGTCGCGCCTGAGCCGTCGCCGCCGCCGGATGAGCCGCAGGCGGTGGCGGCGAGTGACACGGTCAGTGCCGCGCCCAGCAGGAGGGCGTGACGACGGTTGATCGTCATGGGCGTTGCCTTTCTGAAATGTCTGCTCTGGTGTACGCGTTCGTGTCGCCGGCGCTCCGGCGGCGCCGGGTCAGCCCTTGACGCTCCCCGTGGCGAGGCCCGACTGCCAGTACCGCTGCAGCAGCAGGAACGCCGCGATCAGCGGGACGATGGTGAGCAGTGATCCGGTGATCACCAGGTTGAAGACGGCCTCGCCGCCCGCCGTGCCCGCCTGCTGGTTCCAGGCGTGCAGGCCAAGGGTGAGCGGGTACCAGTCGGGGTCCTTGAGCATGATCAGCGGCAGGAAGAAGTTGTTCCAGGTCGCGACCACGTTGAAGAGCAGGACCGTGACGATGCCGGGGCCGAGCAGCGGCAGGCTGATCCGGAAGAACGTGCGGAACTCGCCCGCGCCGTCCACCCGCGCGGACTCCAGGATCTCCTTCGGCACCGCGTCGGCGGCGTACGTCCAGATGAGGTAGAGGCCGAACGGCGAGATCAGCGACGGGATGATGATCGCCAACGGGGTGTTGGTGAGCCCCATGTCGGAGAAGAGCAGGAAGGTCGGTACGGCCAGCGCCGTGCCGGGCACCGCCACCGCGCCGATCACCACCGCGAAGACGGCCTTCTTGCCGGGGAAGTCGAACTTGGCCAGGCCGTAGCCGGCCAGTGTCGCGAGCAGGGTCGCGCCGCCCGCGCCGGCGACCACGTACAGGAGCGTGTTGAGCAGCCAGCGCGTGTAGACGCCGCCGTTGTAGCTGAAGGTCTGGGCGATGTTGTCGAACAGCGCGAAGTCGCCGGAGAACCACAGGCCGAACGACGACAGCAGGCTCTCCTGCGTCTTGGTGGCGTTGATCAGCAGCCAGGCCAGCGGGAGCAGCGTGTAGACCAGCATGAGCGTGGTCAGCGCGGTGAGCGTGCGGCTGCGGTGGCGCGGGCGCTGGTGGCGGATCACCAGCGGGCCGCGTCCTGCGCGGGCTCCGGGATGTGCGGTTGCGGCCATGGCTCAGACCGCCTTTCGCATGCCGCGGAGCTGGACGATGTACGCGATGATCATCGTGATGACGCCCATGATGATGGCGACGGCGGCGGAGTAGTCGAACTGCTGGCCGGCGAAGGACAGCGAGTAGGCGTACAGGTTGGGCGTGAAATAGGTGGTGATCGAGTTCGGCGCCAGCGTCTTGAGGATGCTGGGCTCGTTGAAGAGCTGGAAGCTGCCGATGATCGAGAAGATCGTGGCGATCACCAGGGCGCCGCGCAGGGCGGGCAGCTTGATCGACCAGATGATGCGGAACTGGCCGGCGCCGTCGATCTCGGCGGCCTCGTACAGCGAGGGGCTCACCACGCGCAGCGCCGAGTACAGGATCAGCATGTTGTAGCCGACGAACTCCCAGGTCACGATGTTGCCGATGGAGGCGAGGATGAGGTCGGGCGAGAGCGGGTCGGGCAGCGACCAGCCGAGCGCCTCGTTGAGGTTGCCGATGAGGCCGAACCTGGTGCCGTACATGAAGCCCCACATCAGCGTCGCCACGACGGCGGGCACCGCGTACGGCAGGAACACCGAGATGCGGAAGAACGCCGCGCCGTAGAGCCGGCCGCTGTCGATCGCGAGGGCCACCAGCAGCGCGAGGAACAGCATGATCGGCACCTGCACGACCAGGAACAGCGCCACCCTGCCGAACCCCGACCAGAACTGCGGGTCCTGCAGCGCCTTGATGTAGTTGTCCAGGCCGACGAACGCGGTACCGCCGACGAGCTGGGTGCGGTAGAGGCTGAGGTAGATCGAATAGCCGATCGGCGCCAGGAAGACGAGCGCGAACACCGCCATGAACGGCGCCACGAACCGCCAGCCGGTCCAGGACCGCCCGCCGGTCCCGCGCCTTCTGGTGCCCCGGCCGCGCTGGGCCGCCGCGGGCGGGCGCCCTCGCGCCTGCCTGCCGGGCGCGTAGCCTTCCGTGACCACCGGTCACTCCTCTCGCTGCCATGTTCACGTAAACATCGACCGCGGACGCATGTCACGCAGAGCGATGGTGGGGGATGCCGCAGTGATGTTTACGTTAACGTCTGCTGCGGTATGGTGGCACCCGCCTGACCTGGGGTCAAGGGGCGCCCCCTCATTGACAGCGGCCGGGACCTCCGCAAAGGATTTCCTGGCTGAACGGCTCGGACGCCGGCCGGGGCGGGCGCGTACCGGACGGACACGAGCAGAGAGTCAGCGACCTAGACCGGCAGGCAGGAGCGGCACGGGCATGGATCTGGACGACCCCGAACGGCAGGCGCCGACCGGCGGCGCGCGGCCGGGCGGGGGTGCGCAATCAGAGGGGGACGCGCACCCGGCTGAGAAGGCGCGCCCCGCGGAGGGCGCACGCCCGGCTGATCACGCACGGCAGGCCGGTGGCGAGCGGCCCGCCGGCGGCGCGCGACGCGGATCGGGGGTTCCCGGCGGGCGGCGCAGGCAGCGCGTGTCGATGGCCGACGTGGCCAGGCTGGCCGGCGTGTCGTCACAGACCGTCTCGCGGGTCGCCAACGGCCATCCCGGCGTCATCGGCTCCACCCGCGAGCAGGTGCTGGCCGCGATGCGCGAGCTGGGCTACCGGCCCAACAGCGCCGCCCGCGCCCTGCGGTACGGGCAGTTCAACACGATCGGCGTGATCCTGTTCAACCTGTCCACGATCGGCAACAGCCGCACCGTCGAGGCCATCGCCACCCACGCCGCCGCCGAGGGCTACGCGATCACGCTCATCCCCATCGACGTGCCGACCCAGGACAACGTGCTGGGCGCGTTCACCAGGATGGGCGAGCTGGCCGTGGACGCGGTCATCGTGATCCTGGAGGTGCACCTGCTCGACGCCGGCACGGTGACGCTGCCGCCCGGGGTGCACGCGGTGGTCGTCGACTCCGACGCGGGCGATCGCTACAGCGTGGTGGACACCGACCAGGCCGAGGGCGCCCGGTCGGCCGTACGCCACCTGCTCGGCCTCGGACACCGTACGGTCTGGCACGTCACCGGGCCGGAGTCGTCCTTCGCCGCGCAGCGCCGCGCCCAGGCGTGGCGGCTCGCGCTGGAGGAGGCGGGCCGGCCGGTGCCGCCGCCGCTGCACGGCGACTGGTCGGCGGGGTCCGGGTACACCGCCGGTCTCCGGCTGGCGGAGGAGCCCGGCTGCACGGCGGTGTTCGTCGCCAACGACCAGATGGCGCTGGGCGTGCTGCGGGCGCTTCACGAGCGGGGACGCTCGGTGCCCGGCGAGGTCAGCGTGGTCGGGTTCGACGACATCCCCGACTCGGCCTGCTTCGTGCCGCCGCTGACGACCGTGCACCAGGACTTCGCCGAGGTCGGGCGGCGGTGCGTGCAGCTCGTGCTGCGGCAGATCCGCGAGGGGGGCACCGCGCCGTCGGGCACGGACCTCGTGCCGACGCGGCTGGTCGTCCGCGCCAGCACGGCCCCGCCGCCCGCCTGACCGCTACACTCCGATGCGATCGCATCGATCAGGGGGTGAGCGTACGTGGCGGAGCGGCGTACCAGGGGACCGGGGGCACACCACGAGGAGCGGCGCGCCGAGATCGCCGACGCCGTGCTCGCCATCGTCGCCGAGCGGGGCCTCGGGGCCGTCTCGCTGACCGAGGTGGCCGCGCAGGCGGGCATCTCCCCCGGCCGGGTGCAGCACTACTTCCCCGCCAAGCGGCAGCTGCTTGAGGCGGCGTTCGAGCGGGGCAACGCGCTGTCGGCCGCCCGCATCAGGGAGAAGGCCGGATCCGATCTGGAGGCCGCCGATCCGCGCCTGGTGCTCACGACCGTGCTGACCGAGCTGGTGCCGTACGACGCGGTCACCGAGGCGCACATGCGGGTGCGGCAGTCGTTTCACGCCTTCGCCTTCGCCGAGGAGTCCATCGCCGCGCGGATGCGGGTGCTGTACGCCGGCTTCCACCGCCAGATGGCCGACCTGATCCGCAGGGACCAGCAGGCCGGCCGTATCGACCCCGGGCTCGACCCGCACGGGACGGCGCTCTCCCTGGTGGCGCTGGCCGAGGGGCTGGCCGCGTACGTGCTGACCGGCGTCACCCCGGGCCCGGTCGCCCGCGACCGCGTCCTCGCCGCCATCGCCGAGCTGTATTCGCCGGAGCGCGGCGGGGCCGGGTGAGGGGGATCCCCGGCCGCCGGCCGCGCCAGCCGGTGGATCAGCAGTAGCGTGCGGGCGCGATGCGGTCCATCACGCCGCCGAACCTGCCCTTGTAGTTGGAGCTGTAGTCGCCCCGCGAGGCCAGGCGCTTGGCGCGCCAGTTCCACTCGGAGTCGGCCGTGTCGACGAAGCACGCGCCGCTCGTGGCGACGAACGAGCCGACGTTGTCGGCGTGCGTGCTGCCGATGAACCTGTTGCCGTTCGCCTCCCACCAGGTGTAGACGGCGCCGGTGTAGTTGGCGCCGGTCCACAGGCACACGTGGGCGTGGCAGGCCGGCACGGCCGCCTGGGCCGTCGCGGCGGGCACCGCCAGGAGAGCGGCGGCGAGGGCGGGCGCGGCGATCACGCTGAGGATCTTCATGATGCTCCTTCCGTGTCTGCTGGAACACCACGGGACGTTATACGCGACGTCATCGAATGAACACGATGAGTAAGGTGGATCTCACTGCCCGGCCCCTATTTCGGAAGGACCATCACTCCTCTGACCTCGTGGGGCGAGCTGACGCCCGCGACGGAAAGGGAGAACATGCAGGTCAACGGGGTTCGAGCGAGACGGCGTGATGACGGGTCAGCCCACCTGGACGGAGAGGCGGTTGCTGAAGCGGGCCGGCATCGTCGTCTGCGCCGTTTCCGGGACCAGCCGGGCGAGGATCGGCGGTGTGCGCCAGTTCGCCGGGTTGCGCCTGGCGAGCCGGGAGACCAGGGAGATGTGCGGGTAGCGGGCCCGCTCGTTCGCGCGCAGCCGCGCCGCCGGGTCGCCCGCGCCGGCCAAGGCCCGCCCGAGCGCCCAGGCGCCCTCCAGGGTCTGGTTGGCGCCCTGGCCGAGGGTGGGCGGCATGGTGTGCGCGGCGTCGCCGGCCAGCGTCACCCGCCCCGCGCCCCACACCTCGGGCACCTTGTTCCAGTGGTGGCCGAAGAACTCCAGCTCCTCCTCGCGGGCGGCGGCGAGCACGTCGGAGACCGGCGAGCGCCAGCGCCCGAACCTGCGCCGCAGCTCGGCCGGCGGCGCGGCGGGCCGGGGATCGCGGGGTGACCAGCGGACGTCGAACCACCACTGCAGCAGCCCGCCGCCCGCGGGCATGAGGCCGCAGGCGCCCTCCCGCCCGCTGATCATGAGGTGCCTGGTGGTACCGGTGATCTCGATGTCGATGCGGCTCATGCCCTGCCAGGTGCCGAACGTGGCGGGCCGTACGGTGCCCTCGCCCCACAGCTTCCGGCGTACGACGGAGTGGTGCCCGTCCTCGCCCACGAGCACGTCGCCGGTGGCCGTGGAGCCGTCGGCGAAGACGGCGGTGACACCGTCATCGTTGTGGCGTACGTCGCGGCAGGCCATGCCGTAGCGGACGACGTCGCAGGGCAGCCCGGCGGCCAGCCGGTCGAGCAGGTGGCGGCGCGGGACGGCCCTGGTCGGGAAGCCGTAGCGGGCGGCGGCGTGCGTGAGGTCCATGGTGGTGCGCAGCCTGCCGCGCGGGGTCAGTGCCGTCGATCCTGTCGATGCGGGCGCCGACGCCGGCGAGCGAGACGCCGAGGTCGTCGAGTATCGCGTTGCCGTTGCTCCAGGCCAGCAGCGCCTTGCCGCCGGTGCGGCGCTCGGGCGCCTGCTCGTACACGCGGACGCGGTGACCCGCGGCCAGTAACACGCGGGCGATGGCCAGCCCGCCGATCCCCGCGCCGATGACGATGACATCCATCCGATTTTCTCCGCTTCGATGTATCTTCGCTTCGAAGTTACATTGGCGGCAAGTAGGGTGGCCCGGTGGGTTCCGCGCAACCAGAAGCCGTCTTCCGCGAATTCGTGATCGCGATCCTGGTGCACAACGACGCGCTCGCCGACCGTCTCGGCCTGCAACCCGCCGACGTGGCCGCCCTCATGCTGCTCGAGACGCGCGGCCCGCTCGCCGTGGGCACGATCGCCGAGGAGCTGGGGCTGCCGTCCGCCTCGACCACCCGCCTGATCGACCGTCTGGAGAAGGGCGGGTACGCCCGGCGCGTCCGCGGCGAGCGCGACCGCCGCATGGTGACCGTGGAGCTCGTGCCCGAGGGCCTGGCGGTGTACGAGGCCGCCTGCGAATCCACCAGGAAACACCTCGAAGCGCTCGCACAGCAGCACGGGATCGAGCGGATGCCGATGATGCTGGAGGTCTTCGCCATGGTCGGCTCCGCCTACCGGACCGCGCTCCGCGACCTGCGCGCCGAGGCGGGCTGACCTTCCGCCGAACCGCCGAGTGGCCCGACATTTCCGTCATGGGGTGCGGAGTTAAAGTTGCCCTCCGGGAGGCGCTCCCGGACCTCCCCCGCCAGGCAGCAGCGCGCACCACAGGGAGGACATGACGAACGCGCCTCGGGAACGGCCTTCATCCCGCTGGGCGGCTGGCTGTCGGACCGGTACGGGGCCAAGCGGGTGTTCGCGACCGCCATCGTGGTGTTCGGCCTGGCCTCGGTCGCCTGCGCGGCCTGCACCTCCTTATGGCAGTTCGTCGTGGCCCGCGTCGTCCAGGGCGCGGGCGGCGCGCTGATGATGCCGGTCGGGCGCATCATCGTGCTGAAGAACGCCGGCAAGCGGGACCTCATGCGCGCGACCGCGCTGATCACTTGGCCGGGGCTGGTCGCGCCGGTCATCGCCCCGGTGCTCGGCGGCGCGCTCACCACCTGGTACGGCTGGCAGTGGATCTTCCTGCTGAACGCGCCGCTCGCCCTCGCCGGGACCGCCCTCGTCCTGGCGTTCGTGCCGAGCGTGCGCGACAGCGAGCCCAAGCCGCTCGATCGCGCCGGCACCGTCCTCATCGTCACGTCGCTCAGCTTGACCATCTACGGACTGTCCGAGCTGGCGCACCCGTCCGCGGTGGGTCTCGACCTCGCCCTGCTGGCGGTCGGGCTGCCGGCAGGCGCGGCCGCCGTGTGGTGGTTCCTGCGGGCCGAGCATCCGCTGGTCGGTCTCGGGCCACTGCGGGTGCCCACGTTCGCGGCGGCCAGCCTGCACGCGGGCAACCTCATCCGCCTGGCGATCAGCGGGACGCCGTTCCTGCTGCCGCTCATGCTGCAGGAGGCGTGGGGGCAGACGCCGCTGGAGGCGGGGCAGCTCGTGCTGGTGTACTTCCTCGGCAACCTCGTCGTGAAGGTGATCACGACGCCGCTGATGCGGTGGCTCGGCTTCCGCACGGTGCTGGTGGGCAACGGGATCGCGGTGGCGCTGTCGATCGCGGCGTTCGGGCTGCTGGACGCGCGTACCGCCTTCGCCGTGGCGGCCGTGGTGGCGTTCGTGGCCGGGGCCACCCGGTCGATCGAGTTCACCGGCACCAACACGCTGTCGTTCGCCGACGTCGGCTCCGCCGATCGCGCCTCGGCCTCGACGCTGTTCAGCATGATGCAGCAGCTCTCCGTGGCGCTGGGAGTGGCGGTGGCGGCGATCGCGCTGCAGTTCGCGCACGGCGGGTCCGGTACGCCGCTCACGCAGGGCGACTTCACAGCCGCCTTCTGGGTGACCGGCGCGATCGCGCTGACGGGCGCGCTGCTGATGCTGCGCCTGCACCCCGACGCCGGCAACGAGGTCACCGGCCACCGCCCGCGCCGGCGCCGCAGAGCCCCCGCCGACGCCTGACCTCGATCCGCCGAGCCTCCGGCGCCGTCCGCCGCCGCCGCGAGATCGTCCGGACGCGCCACCCGAGCGAGCGCCCGGTCCCGTCGCCCTCTTCTCCCTCCCTGAAGGGACCTCGGCTCGCGAGATCGTCAAGTGAGCGCGGCCGACGCCTGATGGCGACGCTCCTGCGCCGGCCACCTCGGAGCGGACGCATGATGGCGATCGACGGCCGCGCGGGGCCACCGGAGTCTCGGGAATCACGCTGCGCGTATGTCATATGACGGTAAGTTACTCTCTCGTGACGGTCTGCCGCAGTACCCCCCGACCCTGGGAAACCCTGGTGGGCAGCGGCGCGCTGCCTGCCGCGCTGCTGGCCGGCGACGGCGTCGTGGAGAGCATGCTCCGCCGTACGGGAGGCATGTTCGGCCTGTGGGCCCCCGGCCTGGGCAGGGCCGTGGTGGTGTCCGATCCCGCGCTGGTCAGAGCGGTCATGCGGGCGCCCGACGGCGTGATGGCGGCGAGCCCGGCCGGCCGGATGCGCGAGCCGGTGATAGGGCCGCGCGGGCTGGCGCGGCTGGAGGGCGACGAGCATCGCGAGATCCGCTCGATCATGGTGCCGGTGGTCCGCGACCGGGTGCACGAGCGGCTGCGCGCGGCCACGGAGCGGCTGGCGCTGCGGGCCGCCGCCAAGTGCCCGCGCGGCAGGCCGTTCCCGCTGCGCCCGCTGCTGCACAGGGCGCTGCTCGAGGCCGTGCTGGAGCTGATCGTGGGCCTCTCCCCCGAGCGGCAGCGGGCCTGGCGGGTGCCGCTGCGCGAGCTGCTGCGCCGGGCCGACTCGTACGAGGTCACGGTGCGCTACGCGCTGCGGCACGCGGGCGCGCTGGACTGGTGGCCCGGCTACCACCGGGCGAAGGAGGCGTGCGACCGGCTGATCCACGCCGAGATCGAGCGGCGGCGCAAGACCGGCGGCGAGGGCGGCGATCTGCTCGGCGCGCTGCTGCGGGCCCGCGACGACGACGATGCGCCGCTGCCCGACGCGGTGGTGCGCGACCAGGTGATGAGCATGATCGCGGGGGCGCGTACGACCACGGCGAACGGTCTTGCCTGGGTGTTCGAGCGGGTGGTGCGCCACCCCGAGGTGCTGCGCCGGGTGACCGGCGAGAGCGAGCGGGGCGAGGGCGACGCGTACGCGAGCGCGGTGACGTACGAGGCGCTGCGGGTGCGCCCGCCGGTCACGTTCTTCGGCCGTACGGTCAGACGGCCGTTCGAGCTGGGCGGCAGGGTGCTGGTCCCGGGCACCACGGTCATCGTGCACCTGCGGACGCTGCACCACGACCCCGCGCTCTATCCCGACCCGGCCGCGTTCCGCCCCGAGCGCTGGCTCGACGGCAGGCCGCCGGCTACGGGTGGATGCCGTTCGGCGGCGGCGCGCACACCTGCCTGGGCGACCGCCTCGCGATGGTGCAGATGCGGACGTTCCTGCAGGTCTTCACCCGCGAGCTGGCGCTGTCGCCGGCCTGGCCGGGTGACGAGCGGGTCAGGTGGAAGGCGTTCTGCAACGTGCAGGCGGCGGGCTGCCGCGTGATCGCCCGCCCGCGATGACCACCTTTGCCGCGCCTTTTCCCAACGGTCTACCCGTTACCGGGCACGATTCCGAGCCTGGGGTGAGACGGGGGACCGAACATGTGTGGCATCGCCGGCTGGGTGGACTTCGAGCGCGACCTGCGGCGGGAGCGGCAGACCGCGCAGGAGATGACCGGCACCATGGCCTGCCGGGGGCCCGACGACGAGGGGCTGTGGCTGGCCCCGCACGCCGCGATCGGGCACCGCAGGCTGGCCATCATCGACCTGGCGGGCGGGCGGCAGCCGATGGTGGCCGAGGAGGAGGGCCGCGAGCTCGCCGTGCTGACCTACAGCGGCGAGATCTACAACTTCGAGGAGCTGCGCGCCGAGCTGTCGAGCCGCGGCCACGTCTTCCGCACCCGCAGCGACACCGAGGTCCTGCTGCGCTCCTACCTCGAATGGGGCGAGGACCTGGCCGAGCACCTCAACGGCATGTACGCGTTCGCGATCTGGGACCCCCGCGCCGAGCGGCTGCTGCTGGTGCGCGACCGCATGGGCATCAAGCCGCTCTACTACTACCCCACCGAGCACGGGGTGCTGTTCGGCTCCGAGCCCAAGGCCGTGCTGGCCAACCCGCTGGCGAGCCGCGTGCTGGATCTGGAGGGGCTGCGCGAGCTGCTGGCGTTCGTCAAGACGCCGGAGCACGGCGTGCTGTCCGGCCTGTACGAGGTCCGCCCCGGTCAGATCGTCCTGGTGGACAGGGACGGCCTGGTCAAGCGCCGCTATTGGCGACTCGAATCCCGCGAGCACTCTGACGACGTGGCCACGACCGTGAAGACCGTGCGCGAGCTGCTGGACGACATCGTGGCCAGGCAGCTCATCAGCGACGTGCCGCTGTGCGCGCTGCTGTCGGGCGGCCTCGACTCCAGCATGATCACTTCGCTGGCGGCCAGGCTGCTGCGCGAGCAGGGTCTCGGCACCGTGCGCTCGTTCTCGGTGGACTTCGCCGGGTACACCGAGAACTTCAAGCCCGACCTCACCCGTTCCACGCCCGACACGCCGTACGTGCACGAGCTGGCCCGCTTCGCCGGGGCCGACCACAGCGACATCGTGCTCGACTCGGCCGCGCTGATGGACCGTGAGGTGCGCGCGGCCGTGCTGCGGGCGCGCGACCTGCCGATGGGCATCGGCGACATGGACACCTCGCTCTACCTGCTGTTCAAGGCGATCAGGGAGCACTCGACGGTGGCGCTGTCCGGCGAGTCGGCCGATGAGGTGTTCGGCGGCTACCGGTGGTTTCACGACCCGGAGACGGTGTCGGCCGAGATGTTCCCGTGGCTGGCCAGTCCGGCCTTGTCCGCGCACGCGGGCGCGGAGCGCCTGTTCCACGACGATCTGCAGCGGCAGCTCGACCTGTCCGGCTACCGGGAAGAGCGCTACCGCGAGGCGCTGGCCGAGGTGCCGCACCTGCCGGGCGAGAGCGGGCACGAGCGGCGCATGCGGGAGATCGGCTATCTGCATCTGACCCGGTTCGTGCAGGTCCTGCTGGACAGGAAGGACCGGATGAGCATGGCGAACGGCCTGGAGGTGCGGGTGCCGTTCTGCGACCACCGCCTGGTCGAGTACGTGTTCAACGCGCCGTGGTCGCTGAAGACCTTCGACGGGCGGGAGAAGAGCCTGCTCAGGGCGGCGTCTGCGGACCTGCTGCCGGAGAGCATCCTGCAGCGGGTCAAGAGCCCGTATCCGGCCACGCAGGATCCCGCGTACGACGAGGGGCTGCGCGAGCGGGCCCGCGAGCTGCTCGACATCGCCGACTCCCCCGCGGCGCGGCTGGTCGACTGGGACAAGGCCCGCGCGACCGTCGAGGAGCCCGCCTCGCCGGAGACGCGGGCGGCGCTGGAGCGGTTCGTCCAGCTCCACCACTGGCTGAGCCGTTACCGCGTCGACCTGGCGCTCTGACCGAGCCGCCCGGAGGGGCCGCTCAAAGGGCCGCCCAGAGTGCCGATCAGAGATGCCGCCCGGAGAGCCGGCCGGCGATCTCGCCGGCCGTCAGCACCAGCGCGAACCCCTTGCGCAGCACGGCCAGCTCAGGCTCCTGACGTGACTCGTCGTCGGTGGCGGTGACGTCGGAGCCGAAGACCACCCGGTAGCCCCGCTCGTACGCCTGCCTGGCGGTGGTGCCGCAGCAGCAGCGCCGACCGTTCCGCGTGGACGTCGAAACCCGCCCGCCCCCGCTCGTACGCCTCGCGCGCCCGCTGCGTCACCCACTCCTCGGTGTAGATCACGGCTTATACCTCGATTCGATATACCTCGTTTCGATGTGGCACGATAGCAGCGTGCTGGAGCTGGCGATACTGGGATTCCTGGCCGAAGGGCCGCTGCACGGCTACGAGCTGCGCCGCAAGGTCGCCGCACTGTCCGGCCACGCCCGCCCGGTCAGCGACGGGAGCCTCTATCCGGCGATCAACCGCCTGGTCAAGGCCGGCCTCCTCGACCGCCGCGACGAGCCGGGCGCGGCGGCGGCCCGGCGCCAGACGCTCACGCTCACCGCGGCCGGCCGCGACGAGCTGCTGCGCCGCCTGCGCGAGCCGGCCGAGCACGACATCACCGACGGCAGCCGCTTCTTCACGATCCTGGCCTTCCTGTCCCTCCTGCCCGACCCGGGCGAGCGCGCGGCCGTGCTCCGCCGCCGCCTCGCCTTCCTGGAGCAGCCGGCGAGCTTCTTCCACGACGGCGACCGCCCGCTGCGCGCCGCCGACATGAGCGATCCCTACCGGCGCGGCATGCTCGTCATCGCGCGGGCGACCAGCCGCGCCGAGCGCGCCTGGCTGCACGAGATGCTCGACGGCGACCCGGCGTGAGCGCGGACCCTCCCACCGGCCACCGCGCCACGCTCTGTTACCCTCTGTAACGTCCTGCTGTCATTGCGTCACATCGGGGGTTTGGGGTGAAGGTCGCGTGCGTCGGCGGCGGTCCCGCCGGTCTCTACTTCGCGTCGCTGCTGAAGCGCACCGATCCGGCGTGCGAGGTCACGGTCTACGAGCGCTATCCCGAGGGCTCGACGTACGGATGGGGCGTGACGTACTGGGACGAGCTGTACGCCAACCTGCGCGCCATCGACCCGGAGTCCGCGCACGCCATCCGCGACGCCTCGGTGCGCTGGAAGACCTGGGTGGCCCGCGTCGGCGACCAGCCGCCCGCCCGGATCAGCCACTGGGACGGCGGCTTCGGCATCGGCCGCAGCGTGCTGCTCGCCATCCTCGCCGACCGGGCACGCTCGCTCGGCGTGGACATCGAGTACGGCCGTGAGATCTCCGGCGAGGAGGAGCTGGCCGACTGCGACCTCATCGTGGCCTGCGACGGCGTCAACAGCGGGCTGCGCGAGCGGCACGCCGGACACTTCGGCACCGCCGTCACGGCCGGCCGCAACGCCTACCTGTGGCTGGGCACGACCAAGGCGTTCGGCCCGTTCACGTTCTCCTTCGCCGACACCCCGTACGGCTGGATCTGGTGCTACGGCTACGGATACGACCCCGGCCACAGCACCTGCGTCATCGAGTGCTCACCGGAGACGTGGGAGGGGCTGGGCCTGCACGAGGCCACCGACGCCGACGGCCTCGCCATGCTGGAGAAGCTGTTCGCCGACATCCTCGACGGCCATCCGCTGATCGGCCGCGACGACGCCGGCGAGAGCGCCCGCTGGCTGAACTTCCGCACGGTGACCAACGAGCGCTGGTACCACGGCAACGTCGTGCTGATGGGCGACGCCGCGCACACCACCCACTACTCGATCGGCGCGGGCACGGCGCTCGCGCTCGGCGACGCGGCCTACCTGGTGCACGCGCTCACCACCGAGCGGGACCTGCCGTCGGCGCTGGCGAGCTACGAGCGGGGCCGGCAGCGTACGATCCGGCGCGCCCAGAAGGCGGCGCGCTACAGCGCCCGCTGGTACGAGAACCTGCCGCGCTACGTCCACCTGCCGCCCGACCAGCTGCTCGCGCTGCTCGGGCAGCGGCACTCGCCGGTGCTGCCGCACGTGCCGCCGCGCCTGTACTACCGCTTCGACCGGGCGGTGGAGCAGGCGTCGTCGTGGTGGTCGCGGATCACCGGGCGCGGCTGAGCACGGCTTCAGGCATCGGCCGAGTGACCTTCAAGGGCGGAGGCCGCCGTTCCAGGCCTGCTCAGGCGTCGGCCGCGTGCCGTTCCAGGAACGTGTAGACGTCGGCCTCGTCCACGCCGGGGAACGATCCGGGCGGCAGCGCGGCCAGCACGTGGCTGTTGGCGCGCGCCGACGGCCAGGCGTAGCCCTCCCAGCGTTCGGCCAGCTCGGCGGGCGGGCGGCGGCAGCAGTCGCCGTTGGGGCAGTTGGAGCGGGTGCGGTTGGTCGTCTCGCGCCCGCGGAACCAGCGCGACTCCTTGTACGGCACCCCCAGCGTGATCGCGAAGTCCCGCTCGCGCGACGGGTCGACGTGGGCCACGCAGAAGTAGGTGCCGGTGGGCGAGTCGGAGTACTGGTAGTAGACGGAGAACCGGTCGGGTGAGGCGAACACCTGACGCCCCGACCACTGCAGGCACATCCGCTGGCCCTCGATGGCGCCCTGCTCGTCGGCGGGGAAGACGATGCCGTCGTTCTCGTACGCCTTGTAGATGATGCCGCCCGCGTCGTTGCGCACGAAGTGGCAGACCAGGCCGAGGTGGTGGGTGGCGAGGTTGGTGAAGCGGTGTGCGGCCATCTCGTACGAGACGGCGAAGACGTCGCGCAGGTCCTCCACCGACAGCGCGCGGTCGGCCTTGGCCTCCTGGAGGTAGAGCGCGGCGGCCTTCTCCGGCACGAGGATGGCGGCGGCGAAGTAGTTGGCCTCGGTGCGCTGGCGCAGGAAGTCGGCGAAGTCGCGGGGCTTGTCGTGGCCGAGCGCGAGGTGGCCGAGCGTCTGGAGCAGGATCGTGCGCGGGGTGTGCATGCCGAGCTGCTCGTGCTTGACGTAGATGCGGCGGTGGCGCAGGTCGGTGATGGAGCGCACCGAGCGCGGCAGGTCCTGCGCGGTATGCACGGTGTAGCCGAAGTGCGTGACCAGGCTCTGGATCATGCTCTGCGAGAGCGCGCCGGTACGGTAGCCGACCGCCTCCAGGGCCTCGGCCGCCGCCTTCTCGATCTCCGGGAAGTAGTTGCCCACCTCGCGCTGGCGGCGGCGCAGCTCGGCGTTGGCGGCCCTGGCCTCCTCCGGCGTGGCGGTGCCCCTGGCCTGGCGGGCGCGCAGCTCGCCGTACAGGCCGAGGATGTGTTCGAGCACGTCGTTGGGGACACGGGCGGAGACCTTGAGCCTGGGCAGGCCGAGACCGGCGTAGATGGGGTCGCGCTGCGCCTCCTCCAGCGCGATCTCCAGCTGGGCGCGGCGGCTGGGCGGCTGCCGGCGCAGCAGCTCTTCGATGGGTACGCCCAGGGCGTTCGCCAGTGACTTGAGCAGGGAGAGTTTCGGCTCGCGCTTGCCGTTCTCCAGCAGGGAGAGCTGGCTCGGGGCCCGGCCGACGCGCGCGCCGAGGTCGGACAGCGTGAGGCCGCGCTGTTTGCGCAGGTGGCGCAGCCGCTGTCCGAACGCGATCAGATCGAGCTCTTGCGTCAAAGACAGCGGTTCTTCGCTCAGCACGGACGCCATGCCGGAATCTTAGACAGAAATTCCGGGCATTTTCTAGAAGCAGCGCCCCACAGAGCGACGCTGGGCCGCGACCGCCCACCGCCCGCGGGATTGGTCTAGGCCAAAGGTAAAACTCGCGATTTCTTCACACTTGAATACCAGCAAGTAATGCATGAACACGAAAAATCAGCGCATCTTCTCAGCTCGATGCCCTATTTGACCATGGTTGCCAGGGCAGAGACTTCGGCGTGAGCCCCAGGGGACGACCGAAGGAGTGAACGGTGAACGATCGCCTCAAGGGAGCTGCCGAGCAGCTGCGGGACGAATGGGAGAACCACCCTCGCTGGGAGGGCGTCGAGCGCACCTACAGCGCCGAGGACGTGATCAGGTTGCGTGGGAGCGTCCAGGAGGAGCACACGCTGGCCCGGCTCGGCGCCGAGCGGCTGTGGAGCCTCCTGCAGACCGAGGACTACGTCAACAGCCTCGGCGCGCTGACCGGCAACCAGGCCGTGCAGCAGGTGCGGGCCGGCCTGAAGGCCATCTACCTGTCCGGCTGGCAGGTCGCCGCCGACGCGAACCTGAGCGGGCACACCTATCCCGACCAGAGCCTCTACCCGGCGAACTCCGTGCCGGCGGTCGTGCGCCGCATCAACAACGCGCTGCTGCGGGCCGACCAGATCACCTGGGCCGAGGGCGCGGACGACGCGCCGCACTGGCTGGCGCCCATCGTGGCCGACGCCGAGGCCGGCTTCGGCGGCGTGCTCAACGCGTTCGAGCTGATGAAGGCGATGATCGCGGCCGGCGCCGCGGGCGTGCACTGGGAGGACCAGCTCGCCTCCGAGAAGAAGTGCGGCCACCTCGGCGGCAAGGTGCTCATCCCGACCGGCCAGCACATCAAGACGCTCAACGCCGCCCGGCTCGCCGCCGACGTCGCGGGCGTGCCCACCCTGGTCATCGCGCGGACCGACGCACAGGCCGCGACCCTGCTGACCAGCGACGTAGACCCGCGCGACCAGCCGTTCGTCACCGGCGAGCGCACCGCCGAGGGCTTCTACCGGGTCAGGAACGGGCTGGAGGCGTGCGTGGCGCGCGGCCTGGCGTACGCGCCGTACGCCGACCTGCTCTGGATGGAGACCGGCACGCCCGACCTCGACGTGGCCCGCGCGTTCGCCGAGGCGATCAAGGCCGAGTACCCGGACAAGATGCTCGCCTACAACTGCTCACCGTCGTTCAACTGGAAGGCGCACCTCGACGACTCCACCATCGCCAAGTTCCAGCGCGAGCTGGGGCACATGGGATACAAGTTCCAGTTCATCACGCTGGCCGGGTTCCACTCGCTGAACTACGGCATGTTCGACCTGGCACACGCGTACGCGACCGACGGCATGAGCGCGTACGTCGAGCTGCAGGAGGCCGAGTTCGCGGCCGAGGCGCGCGGCTATACCGCCACACGGCACCAGCGCGAGGTCGGCACCGGCTACTTCGACCTGGTCAGCACCGCCGTGGCGCCCGACTCCTCGACGACGGCGCTCAAGGGCTCGACGGAAGAGGAGCAGTTCGCACACTGACCTCGATCAAGGCTCGCCGGACGCCTCCAGGGCATGGGAGTGTTCCCCGGCGAACGGGCCGCGCCGGTTTCCCCCAGCACCGGCGCGGCCCTTCAGCGTCCCGACGGTGTGGGGTCGCCCGTGGCCGGGCTCTGCGAGGGCGCCGGTGAGGGCTCTCCCGGCTCCCCTGGGCCCTCCTGCGGGATGCCGCTGATCGAGGCCGACGGGATGGGGCAGGCGCGGCGCTGCACCGGACGCCTGATCGGGCGGTTCCCCGGCCGCGTCCGATGGCCGCCGGGCCACGCGCAGGTCTCCGGCTCGTCGTCGCCGCGCCCCCGGCCGCGATCGCCGTCCCTGCCGTCCGGGCCGAAGGTGCGCGGCGGGGTACGGGGAGTCGTGAACGTGCTGCGGGACGGCGGTGCGAGTGTCCTGACCGGCTCCTTCGTCATGGTCTCCGTGACGACCACCGTGGACGTGCCCGGCGGCGGAGCCGTCGTCGCCGGGCGCACCACCGGCAGGCCACGCCAGGCCGAGGCGGTGGGCCGGATGGTCGAGTGCGCGCTGCCGGACGTCTCCACGACGGCGGGCGGGTCGGCGGGCGGCAGCGCGCCGCCCTCGCCGCCCGTCCCGTCACCGCCGCCGGCCGCGGCGATCACGGTGAGCGCCGCGATGGAGACGGTGGCCAGCGCGGCGAAGCCCGCGTGCCCGAGATGCGCGGTCTGCCGGGCCCGCCGGCCGCGCTCGGCCGCACGGGAACGGTCCACATCGGCGGTGGCCGCTTCCGGGGTACGTGCGAGCCCGGCCGTGTGGCCGGGACCGGCCGCTGCCGGGTGCGGCACCGGGGTCCAGATCCTGGCCAGCACCTCGGACACCGCCTGCCGCGGGTTCCACGAATCGCCGACGCCGCCCGCCGCGAGCAGCGCACGCAGCAGGGCGGCGGCCAGGGGCCGCTCGGCAGGGTCCTTGGCCAGGGCGGCCGCGACGGTGGGCCGGAGCGGCGCGGGCACGCCGTCCAGGCGCGGCGGCTCGAACAGGATGCGCCGGGTGAGCACGTCGTCGTCGCCGCTGCCGAAAGGGTGGTGCCCGGTGGCGGCGTAGGCCACCAGACAGCCCCAGGCGAAGACGTCGGACGCGGGCAGCGCGGGCCCGCCGGTCAGCCGCTCGGGCGCCACCCATCCCGGACTGCCCATGACCTGTCCCGCCTGAGTGTGCGCGGCGGAGACGTCCACGTCGCGGGCGATGCCGAAGTCGATGACGCGCGGCCCGTCGGGCGACAGCAGCACGTTCGCGGGTTTGAGGTCGCGGTGCACCAGCCCGGCCTCGTGCACGGCCACCAGCGCGGCGGCGGCGCCGAGCGCGACGCCGTAGGCCAGGTCGGGCGTGAGCGCGCCGCCGGCCGTGACGACCTGGGAGAGCGCGGGGCCGGGGATGTACTCGGTGACGAGGTACGGGCGGTCCCTGTCGGCGCCGTCCTCGATGACGGCGGCCGTACAGAAGGGCACCAATCTGCGGGAGTATGCGACTTCTTCCGCGAACCGGGCGCGTAACGTGGCATCGTTGAGATGCACCGGATGCGGGGTCTTGAGTGCGACCAGGCCGCCCTGCGGGTGCTCGGCGAGGTAGACGACGCCCATCCCGCCGGCGCCGAGCCGGCCGAGCAGCAGATAACGGCCGATGATGACCGGGTCCCCCACCGTAAGCGGCCGCACGCCGGGAGGCATGCCGCTCGCACCACGCGTCATCCGGACCGCCTTCCCTGATCAGTGTCCTGCCAGAGCACACTGTGGCGGCATCCGCGGATGCTTTCCGCATGCCTTACACAAGGGGTATTGAAGGTAAGGCGGTCGTACCTTCTAGGTGAGTGAATGAAGTGACATAGCGGTCCGAAGTGGCGCTATGCCCTCAGGGTGGCCACGCCCCTTCCGGCCCTGCCCTGCTCCGGCCCTGCTCCGGCCCTGCTCCGGCGCTGCCCTTCCGGCGCTGCCCTTCCGGCGCTGCCCTTCTGGCGCTGCCCTTTTCCGGCGCCGAACGCTGGTCAGGACGCGATCGCCGCGGCCTCCTCGGCCTCCACCTGGCGGTTCCAGTCGCGCTTGACCGCGCGCCACGCCTCGTCGTCCACGCCCGCCCGCCAGTAGCCGGAGATGGACAGCCGATCGAGGCCGATCCCCCGCTCCAGCCGCAGGAAGCGGCGCAGCTCCTTCACGAACCCGGCCTCGCCGTGCACGAACGCGTGCACGTCACCCTCGGGGAAGCCGAGCGCGCGCACGGCGGCGACGAGCTTCTCGCCCACCGGCCGGTCGCCCCGGTAGAGCCAGGTGATGCGGGCGTCTGCGGAGGTCTCCAGCTTCAGCTCGTCCTCAGGGGAGTCGACCTCCACGAACACGTGCGCAAGAGCGTCTTCTGGCAGCGCTTCGAGCGAGGCGGCGATGGCCGGCAGCGCGCTCTCGTCACCCACCAACAGGTGCCAATCCGCCCGGGGGTCGGGCGCGTAGCCGCCGCCGGGGCCCAGCATGATCACCTCGTCGCCGGGCGCGGCCTGCGCCGCCCAGGGGCCCGCCAGGCCCTCGTCACCGTGCACGACGAAGTCGAGCGTCAGCTCAAGGGCGTCGGGGTCCCACGCGCGCACGGTGTAGGTGCGCAGCCTGGGCCAGAGCTGCCGCGGCATCGTCTCGCGGCAGATCTTCATGCTGAACGGCCGGGGATAGTCGACCCCTTCGTACGGGAACACGAGCTTGACGTAGTGGTCCGTATACCCGTTCGTCGAGAAGCCGGAAAGCCCGTCACCACCGACGACGAGCCGCACCATGTGGCGCGAGATGCGCTCGGTGCGCTGGACGACCCCCCGATGGTGGTCAACGTGGTTCTCCGGCATGAGCAGTCCCCCTGAGCAAGTTAGGTATACCTAACCTTACACTGCCCTCATTTCTCAGCGTATGCCTTTGCCCACAAATGGGACAGGCAAAAATTCAGGCCGCCGCCGTGTCACCCGCGGCGGACCCCGCTCCTGCCACCTCCCCCAGGAAGCGCGACATGTGCCGGAACGCCTGGCGCGCCTCCGGCAGCACGTCGGCCAGGATCGGGAAGACGTGCGGCATCCGAGGCCATTCCTCGTACCGCACCGGCACGCCCGCCTCCCGCGCCCGCGCGGCCACCCTGTGCGCCTCGTCGCGCAGCACCTCCGTCGAGCCGGTCACGATCATCAGCGGCGGCAGCCCGGTGAAGTCGCCGTGCACCGGCGAGACCAGCGGGTCCCACGGGTCGAGGCCCGAGGTCCACCAGCGGGCCAGCCAGCGTACCCGCCCGGCCGGCAGCATCGGGTCCTGCCAGCGGTTCTCGCGGCGCGGGATGTCGGTGAGGTCGGCCCACGGCGACAGGCAGATCGCCGCTGCGGGCAGCGGCCGGCCCGCGTCGCGCAGCGCCAGCAGGGTCGCGAGCGTCAGGTGGCCACCGGCGGAGTCGCCCGCCAGCACGACGTCCTCGGCCGCGTACCCCTGGCGCAGCACGCAGTCGTAGGCGTCGAGCGCGTCGGCGAGCGAGTCGGCCAGCTTGTGCACGGGCCCCTGGCGGTAGTCGAGCGCGAGGACCGGACGCCTGGCCGCCGCCGACAGCCGCCAGGTGATGGACCGGTGCGTACGCGGCGAGCATGAGAAGTAGCCGCCCCCGTGGAAGTAGAGCACCGCCTTGCGCTCGTCGAGCTCCCGCCCGGCGCGCACCCATTCGCCGCCGCACGCCGAGAACGCGGCGGCCTCCACCACGACGTGCTCGGGACACGGCACCCGCACCACCCGTCCGAGCTCGCCCAGCCGCGCGGCGCCCGCCAGGGCGAGCGGATGGCGCATGAGCAGGCTGGAGACCGGTTTGACAGTGCTCCACATCAGGCCGGTGAGCGCGCGGGCCTGCCAGCTCAGGGGGTAGTTGGGAACCACGTCCGTGTCGATCCGCATTGTGTGACCCTCCAAGGATGTCCTTCCCTGGAGATCGCGTTCCTACCGGCGAGTAAGTAACTCATCTCTTACCCGGACATTTCGGCACGGTGACGACCGCTGCCGATACCCCCGGCGATCCACCCGCGGTACGGAAAAAAGGCGTTGCCAAGAGCCGCCGCATCAGCGCATAATTCCGTGCTTCCCGATCGCGGACCCATGTGCGGGCCAGGCACGGAACGTCACCGCGCCATCACTCCCCGGAGGTGCCAAACCATACCGCTCTATGCCCGGCTCGTCCGGTACGGCTTTCGCAAACACGCCACCTACCTCGGGGCCGCACTCGCCGGCGCGTTCACCAACAGCGTGTTCGGCGTCCTGCGCGCCTACGTCCTCATCGCGCTCTGGCAGGCTCGCCCTGGGCTGGCCGGCTACGACGTGACCGACGCCGTGACCTTCTGCTTCCTCACCCAGGCGTTCATCGCGCCGATGCAGCTCTTCGGCGGCGGCCTGACCATCCCCGAGCGCATCCGCAGCGGCGACATCGCGCTCGACCTGGTACGCCCGGCGTCCCTGCAGCTGTGGACGCTGTCGGAGGACATCGGCAGGGCCGCCTACCTGTTCCTCGTGCGCGGGATCCCGCCGATGCTGATCGGCGCGGTGCTGTTCGGCATCAAGGTGCCCGCCGGCGCGGGTCAGTGGGCCGCGGTGGTGGCCGGTCTCGCCATCGCCGTCGTGCTCAGCTTCGCCTGGCGCTACCTGCTCGCCCTGTCGGTCTGCTGGCTGCTCGACGACCGGGGCGTCCAGGTGCTGTCGTTGGTCCTGATGACGTTCTTCTCGGGGATGATGGTGCCGCTGCACCTCTTCCCCGGCGCTTTCGGCGACATCGTCGCCGTGCTGCCCTGGGCGGCCATGGTTCAGGTGCCCGCCGACCTCTACCTCGGCAAGGCCGACGTCGTGGAGGCGCTGGCCTTCCAGGTGTTCTGGGCGGTCGTCCTGCTCGGGCTCGGCGCGCTCGGCACCCGCGCGATCCGCCACAAGGTGGTGATCCAGGGTGGTTAGGACGTACCTGCTGCTCGTCTGGACGTGGACCCGCTCCGCCGCCGCCTACCCCGCCTCGTTCGTGATGATGACCCTCTTCGGGTTCATCACGGCGGCGATCGACGTGGGCGTCATCCTGGTGGTCTTCGCCAACACCACCAGCCTGGCCGGTTTCTCCCGCGAGGAGGTGCTGTTCCTGTACGGCGCCGCGAGCGTGTCGTTCACCGTGTGCGACACGTTCGTCAGCAACCTCGACCGGGTCAGCCAGCACATCAAGGCGGGCACGCTCGACACGATCCTCATCAGGCCGGTCAGCCCGTGGCTGCAGCTGGCCACCGACCGGTTCAACCCCACCAGGATCGGCCGCATCGTGCAGGCGGGCCTCGTGCTCGGCTACGCGATCGCCGCCCTCGGCATCGACCCGCGGCGGGCCTGGATGATCCCCGTCATGGTGATCACCGGCATCGTCATCTTCGCGGCGCTGTGGACGCTGGCCGGCGCCGCGCAGTTCCTGCTGACCGACGCGCCGGAGGTGGTCAACTCCTTCACCTACGGCAGCCAGCAGCTCAACCAGTATCCGCTCAGCATCTATGCCCGCGACCTGGTGGCGGGCGTGACGTACGTGCTGCCGCTCGCCTTCATCAACTGGCAGCCCGGCCTGTACGTCCTGGGCCGTGCCGACCCCTTCGGCACACCGGAGTTCATGCGGTTCCTGGGGCCGGCCGTCGCGCTGGTCCTCGCCCTGGTGGCCGGGTTCGCCTGGCGGCAGGGCGTACGGCACTACCGATCCACGGGGAGTTGATGATGATCGAGCTCGACAGGGCCGGGCGCTCGTTCAAGGTGCGCGGCAAAGTCGTCCATGCCGTACGAGACCTGACCTTCACCGTGCAACCTGGGGAGTTCGTCGGCTACCTCGGGCCCAACGGCGCGGGCAAGTCCACCACGATCAAGATGCTGTGCGGCATCCTCACCCCCACGACGGGCACCGTACGGGTGGCCGGGCTGGAGCCGTCGCGGCGGCGCACCACGCTGGCGCGGCGCATCGGCGTGGTGTTCGGCCAGCGCACGACGCTCTGGTGGGACCTGCCGCTGAGCGACAGCTTCGAGCTGATCCGCCACCTGTACAAGGTGGAGCGGGCCACGTTCCGGGCCCGGCTCGACGAGCTGACCGAGACGCTCGACCTGGGCTCCTTCCTGCGCACGCCGGTGCGGCAGCTCAGCCTCGGCCAGCGCATGCGCGGCGACCTGGCGGCGGCGCTGCTGCACGCGCCCGACGTGCTGGTGCTCGACGAGCCGACGATCGGGCTCGACGTGGTCAGCAAGGCCGGAATCCGTGACTTCCTGCTCCGGCTCAACGCCGAACGGGGCACGACCGTGCTGCTGACCACGCACGATCTGGGCGACATCGAGCGCTTGTGCCGGCGGGTGATGCTGATCGACCACGGGCGGCTGGCCTTCGACGGGACGCTCGACGACCTGATGGCCACCGCGCCCGGCCAGTCGTCTCTGGAGGAGGTGGTCACCCGCCTGTACACGGGGGCGAATCAGTAGTAGCCGCCCTGCCGGCTGGTCTCGTACTCCTCGTCGTACTCGTCCTGCTGCCGCGACCAGCGTGACGGCATCAGCACGGGGATGAACAGGGCCACGCCGAGCAGCGCGTACACACCGCTGGTGAGCAGCGTCCTCGCGCCTTCGCCGGCTTCGAGGACGATCTGGTTCATCGACTGGCCCGACGGGATGAAGGACAGCGCCCTGTTGACGTCGAGGGCGTACACGACGGTCCAGGCCAGCAGCACCATCGAGGGCACGAACGTCGCGAGCGGCGAGATGCGGCCGGCGGTCACGAGCCCGACGACGAGACCCACCGCGGCCATCGAGCCCAGCGAGATCCACAGGGTCTTCTCGTCGACCGTGGTCGCCGCCGCGACATCGAGCGCGTGCCGGACCGCCCATCCGCCGCCCCCGAGCACGGCCGCCGTCACGACTACACCGACGAGCAATCCAGCTAAGTGCCGCAACGTTCTCACCTCTATGTCAACGTGGTCGGCACTGACACTAGCGACAAATGCCATATACGGCCCAGGCATTGGGCAGCTTGGGTCTCCACCGGCCTCGGCCCGTGAGACCATGAGCACACCCATGCGTGCGCAACTCCCGATGAGGCTCGCGCGGACGGCCGCCTTCGCCGCCGTCTGCGTGGCGCTGGCCGCTTTCGCCCACGTGCTCGGCGGCGGTGCCGCCCCGGCTCCGTGGACGGCCGCGCTCGGCCTCGCCGGGGTGTCGGTGCTGGGGCTGGCCCTGTGCGGCAGGGAACGCTCGGCGGGCACGATCAACCTGGCGCTGGTCGGGGTGCAGATCGGGCTGCACGAGCTGTTCGCGGGCGAGGGCGCCGGCTACGTGTCGGTGCACGGCCACGCGCAGGGCGGGCTCGGGGTCAACGCGGGCATGCTGGTGACCCACCTGACGGCGACGATCATCACCGGGCTGTGGCTGGCGCGCGGCGAGGCCGCGCTCTGGTCGGTGCTGCGCCGGCTCGGCCGCCGCCTCGTGCTGCTCGTCCTGCCCGCCGTACCCGTGCGGCCCCGGTGCGCTCCACCCGTGGTGACCAGGGTGCTCCCGCTGCGGCCGGTCTTCCGGCACAGCGTGGCCAGGCGCGGTCCGCCGCTTCCCGCCTGACCTTCTGACGCCCCTGTCCAACCCCCCGATCACACGTGGAGTTCTCGCATGTCCTTCGTACGCCGTGCGGCGACCGTGCTCGCCGCCACCGCCGCGCTCACCACCGCCCTGGCCCTGCCCGCCATGGCCCACGTCTCCATCCAGCCCGGCTCGGCCGAGCAGGGCGGCTTCACCAAGGTCGCCTTCCGGGTGCCCAACGAGCGCGACAACGCCTCGACCACCAAGATCGAGGTGTCCTTCCCCACCGATCACCCGCTGGCGTTCGTCTCGGTCAAGCCGGTGCCCGGCTGGAAGGTCGAGGTCACCGAGGGCGAGCTGCCCAAGCCGGTCACGACCGAGTACGGCGAGCTGAAGGAGGCCGTCACCAAGGTCGTCTGGTCGGGCGGCAAGGTCGAGCCCGGCCAGTTCCAGGAGTTCGAGGTGTCCATGGGGCAGCTGCCCAAGGACGTCGACTCGCTGATGTTCCCGACGAAGCAGACGTACTCGAACGGCGAGGTCGTCGACTGGTCGGAGGCGCCGAAGGCGGACGGCTCGGAGCCCGAGCACCCGGCGCCGCTGCTCAAGCTGGTCCCCGCCGCCGCTGACGAGAACGGCGCGGCCACGACCGCCGCGACCGCTCCGGCGAGCTCCGCGCCGTCTGTCGCGCCGGTGGCGGCGGCCGAAACGGCGTCGGACACCACGGCGCGGCTGCTCGGCGGGGCCGGGCTGCTGGTCGGTGCCGCCGGCGTCGTGGTCGGCGTGCTCGGCCTGCGCCGCCGCCCCTCGGCCTGACCCCTTCGTCCGTGCGGCGCTCGGGTCACGCCCCGAGCGCCGCACGGGCGCCCAGGACACTCACGACGCCCTGACGCTCCCGACGTTCAGGACGTGATGTCCTTGCCTGAGAAGCGCGCCCAGGCGATCGAGCCGAACAGCAGGATGTACGCCCCGAACGCCAGCAGCCCGTCGCGCAGCGCGGCCACGTCGATCGGGCTGCGCAGCACCGCGTCGAAGTCCGTGAACCTGGTCGGCAGCAGGTACGGGGTGACCGCGTTCAGGTCGGGGATGGCCCGCAGCACCTGGGAGACGATGACCAGCACGATGGTGCCGGCGATCGCCCCGATGGACACCTCGGTGAACGTCGACAGCGCAAGCGCGATCGCGGCGAGCGCGGCCATCCCGGCGCCGACGTATCCGACGCAGACGACGATCCGCAGCAGGCCCTCGGTCATGGTGACGGTGGTGCCCGACAGCAGCGTCACCGGCCCGGCCGGGAACAGCAGCAGCCCCGTCACCAGTGCCGACAGCGCCACCACCGCGGTCACGGCGTAGGAGTAGACGACCGCGTTGAGGAACTTGACCGCGAGCAGCCGGGTGCGGCCCGCGGGGGCGGCCAGCAGGTAGCGCAGGGTGCCCGCGCCGGCCTCGCCGGCGATCGAGTCGCCCGCCACCACGCTCACCGCCACCGGCATCATCAGCAGCACCAGGAACGAGAACGACAGGAACGTCAGCATCAGGCTGTTGCCCGCGACGTCCTGGACGATGCCGTCCATGCCCTCGCCCGAGCCGCCGACCGCCCGCAGGGTGATGCCGACGATGACCGGCACGAGGGCGAGCACGCCCAGGATCACCAGGTTGCGCGGGCGGCGGAAGGTCAGCCCGAGCTCGGAGGCCAGCAGCCGCCAGAACGCCGCCACCGGCCGCCCCACCCCGGCGACGGCCCCGGCCGTCCGGCCGCCATCGGCGGTCCCGGCGGCGGAGCCGGGGGAGCGCCGGTCGAGCGTGAACGTGCCGGCCGATCCCCCGTTCTCAGCCGTCGACATCGAAGCCCTCCCCTGTCAGTCCCACGAACACGTCTTCAAGGCTCGGCCGTACCACGGCCAGCCCGCGTACGGCGACGCCCTCCCCCACCAGGGCGGCGTTAACCCGCTCCGGCGCGTGGCCGCCCAGCTCGGCGGTGACGTGCGCGTCCCCGGTCCGCACGTCGTCCATGCCCAGGCGTTCCAGCACCCGGACGGCGGCGGCCGCGTCCGGCGTCTCGACCCGGATGCGGACGGCCAGCCCGGCGCTGAGCGAGGCGATCGTGCCCTGCGCCACGAGCTTTCCCGCACGCATGATCGCCGCGTGCGTGCACATCTGCTCGACCTCGGCCAGCAGGTGGGAGGAGACGAACACCGTGGTGCCGTCGGCGGCGATCTCCTTGACCAGCGCGCGCACCTCGCGGGTGCCCTGCGGGTCGAGCCCGTTGGTGGGCTCGTCCAGGACGAGCAGCTCCCGCGGCCTGAGCAGGGCGGCGGCGATGGCCAGCCGCTGGCGCATGCCGAGCGAGTAGGTGCGGTAGCGCTTGCCCGCAGCGGCCGCCAGCCCGACCCGGTCGAGCGCGTCGGCGATCCGCCGCCGGGCGGTGGCGCGCGAAGCGGTCGGGTCGGCCGCGTCGAAGCGCATGAGGTTGTCGGCGCCCGACAGGTACGGGTAGAACGCCGGCCCTTCCACCACCGCCCCCACCTTCGGCAGCGCCTGGACGGGCGGCAGCCCGAGCACGGACTGCTCGCCCGAGGTGGGCGTCACGAGGCCGAGCAGCATGCGGATGGTGGTGGTCTTGCCCGAGCCGTTGGGCCCGAGGAAGCCGAACACCGAGCCGCGCGGCACCGTCAGGTCGAGCGCGTCGACCGCCACCTGGCCGCTCCTGAAGCGCTTGGTCAGCCCCCGCGTGACGATCGCCGCGCCCACCGTCTCCACGAGCGTGTCCGGCGCGTCCGCACGCGTCGCCGTGTCCATCGTCTCCCCCGCGTCCGTACTGAATCCTCCTCCGCCGGAGGGCGGGGCCGCCCCGGAGGGCGCCCCCGCTTCGTGCGTGACCGACGTCACTTGACGCCCGCCGCCCGGATGATCTCCTCCGGGGTGACCGCGCCGACCAGCAGCCGGCCGTCGTCGGTGAGCAGGGCGGTGACGAGCTTGGTCTTGATCAGCCTGCCTGAGCCCCACGGGCCGCTGACCGGGGTGGCGCTGTTCAAGACGCTGTCGAGCACCGCCTGCGGGTCGCCGCCGCCGTCGAACCTGCCGTGGCCGCGGTGGCCGGAGCCGTCCTCGCGCGCCTGCTCGGCCTTGGCCGACAGCTCGCCGGGGTCGAACGGCAGCACCGCCACCCGCGCCCAGCCCTCGCCGACGATCTTCGCGGTGTCCGCGACGTCCTTGGCGTGCTCGGCGTGCTCGGCGTGGGCCGCCCGGTCGAGCCCGATCTCCTTCTCCTCCACCTTGGCGCCCGCGGGCGGGGTGAAGGTGAAGTTCTCGGCGGCCGGCGGCGTGAACGTGACCTGCGTGAAGCCCACCTGGTAGGCGGGCTCGGCCGAGCCCTTGGCGTAGATCTGGACCTGGAGCGGGACGTACGTCTCGCCGTCGAGCGCGATGCGCACCTCCTGCACCAGCGAGCTCTCCGCCTTGGGCGAGAGCACGAGCTGGTACACGGGCCGCCCGGCCACCTCGGCGGTGTTGATCACCCGGACGGCGGTGTGCTCGCCCGCCTCGGCCAGCACGCGCTCGGCCACCTGCTGCGGAGTGAAGTCCGTAGGCTGTGGCACGGGCGTCTCCGGCCGCTCCGGCCCGCCCTGCTTGATGGTCAGCTTGGTGGCGGTGTTGGTGGCGCTGTCCCAGTACCACGCCTGGCCGCCGTTCAGGATCAGGTTGGTCTCGTTGAGCTGGGTCGGCATGGCCACGCGCAGCTTGTCATCGGCGCCGTACCAGACCTTCACCTCGTGCGAGCCGGACAGCAGGCTCAGCGGCGAGGAGCCGGTGGCGGCGGCCGGTAGCGCGGGCAGGCCGAGCGAGGCCGTCTGCTGCACGGTGCCGGACATCGGCGGGATGCCGCCTTCCTTGCTGGTCGCCGCCACGGCGTCGGCGAGCAGCTGCTCGGCCGAGCGCTCCGGCAGCACGGGCTCGCCGCTCACGGCGGCGATGACGGGGCCGGCGCCGATCGCGGCTCCGATCACGGCGGCCGCCGCGACCGGGACCCCCCACCTCACGAGCGTGCCTCTTCGCATCTCACTCCTTCACGGTATGTCGATGCTCAGAGCCTGCGTCAGCGATCCTGTGGCGATCCTGAGACAGTCTGAGACGGCTCTCAGTCTTCTCAGCGCAGTCTCAGCGCCGGAACGGGAGAATCAGCACATGAGAGTACTTGTCGTCGAGGACGAGCGCCGGATGGCCGCCGCACTCCAGCGGGGGCTCCAGGCCGAGGGTTTCGCCGTCGACCTCGCCCACGACGGCGAGGAGGGCCTGCACGCCGCCCGGCACGGCGACTACGACGTGGTCGTGCTCGACATCATGCTGCCCAAGCTCTCGGGCTACAACGTGTGCAAGCAGTTGCGCGCGGAGGAGAACTGGGTGCCGATCCTCATGCTGTCGGCCAAGGACGGCGAGTACGACATGGCCGACGGGCTCGACCTGGGGGCCGACGACTACCTCACCAAGCCGTTCTCGTACGTGGTGCTGGTGGCCAGGCTGCGGGCGCTAATGCGGCGGGACGCCGGGCGGCGGCCGTCGGTGCTGCTGGCCGGCGACCTGTCGCTGGATCCGGCCAGGCGCCGGGTGGAGCGGGGCGGGACCGCGATCGAGCTGACGCCCAGGGAGTTCGCGCTGCTCGAGTACCTGATGCGGCGGCGGGACGAGGTGGTGTCGAAGTCGGAGATCCTGGAACACGTGTGGGACACCTTCGACACCGATCCCAACGTGGTCGAGGTCTACGTCGGCTATCTCCGCCGCAAGATCGACGCCCCGTTCGGCAGGAACGCGCTGCAGACCGTGCGCGGCGCGGGCTACCGGCTGGCGGGCGACGGTGGCTGACTCGCCGCTGGTCTGGTGGCGGCGGCAGGGGCTGCGCTTCCGGCTCACCGTCGCGGCCGCCGCCGTGCTCGCGCTGGCGCTGGCGCTGTCGGCGTCGGTGCTGCTCAGCGTGCTCGACCGGGCGCTGATCTCCACGGTCGACGACACCACCAGGCAGCACGCGCAGGCCGTCAGGGTGGCGGCCGACGCGGGCACGCTGACCAGCCCCATCACCACTCACGACGGCACGATCGTGCAGGTCATCGACGCCGGCGGGCGGATCACGCACGTGACGTACGGCGCGGACAGGCTGGTGCCGCTGCTCGACGCGGAGGGCAGGGCCAAGGTGCTGGCCAAGGGCGAGCCCGTGCTGCTGGACGGGCGGCCGTACGCGATCCCCGGGTTCCTGCGCGTCGTCGTGCTGCGCGCCGACCGCGGGCAGACCGTGGTGGCGGCCCGGCCGGTCAACGAGATCCAGACCAGCCTGGCCACCGCCGGCAAGGTGCTCTTCGTCGGCACGCCCGCGCTGATCGTGCTGCTGGCGGTGGCGAGCTGGCTGATGATCGGCCGTACGCTGCGGCCGATCACCGCGTTGCGCAGGGGCGCCGCGGAGATCACGCACACCGCCCGCTCGCGCCGCCTGCCGGTGCCGGAGTCGCGTGACGAGGTGCACTCGCTGGCCACCACGCTCAACGACATGCTGGCCCGGCTGGAAGAGGCCGAGCAGCGCCAGCGCGCGCTGGTCGCCGACGCCGCCCACGAGCTGCGCAGCCCGCTGGCCAGCATCCGGCTGCAGCTGGAGGTGGCGCTCGGCCACCCCGACGGTCAGCACTGGCAGGAGACCGCCGAGGGCGTGCTCGAAGACACCCTGCGGCTGTCCAGGCTGGCCGAGGACCTGCTGGCGCTGGCCAGGCTGGACGAGCGCGGGGGTGTGCCGGCCCGCCGCGAGCCCGTCGATCTCGACGAGGTCGTACGGCGGGCCGTGGACCGCTATCCCGAGGTCCGGCTGACCGCCTGTGAGCCGGTGGTGGTCACGGGCGATGCGCTGGACCTGAGCCGGGTGCTGACGAACCTGCTGGACAACGCCGTACGCCACACCACCTCCACGGTCGAGGTGGCGCTGACCGGCGACGGCGTGCTGACCGTCACCGACGACGGTCCCGGCATTCCCGAGCAGGATCGCGAGCGGGTCTTCAACCGCTTCACCCGGCTCGACACCGGCCGCAGCCGCGACGAAGGCGGCGCCGGGCTGGGGCTGGCGATCGTCCGGGAGACCGTGCGCGCACACGGCGGGACCGTCCGGCTGGAGGACGCCGAACCGGGGCTGCGGGCGGTCGTCACGCTGCCGCCTGCCCGCTAGCCATACCCGTTGGTGTCCATGGAGGGGCTGGGCCCTGGTCTCGCGGGGCTCTGCGTGTTACGCACGGGTCATGCGCGTGGTACGGGACCGGCCATCGGGGCTCGATCGGAGCGCCGCCTCCATGGCGGCGCCCGCTCCCGCGCCTGCGCTCACTCCCCCTGCGACGCCGCGTGAGGCAGGCCCTGAGCCCGTGTCCGGACTCGTGCGTGGACTCGTGCCCCGGCTTGCGCAGGGACTCTCGCCTGGGCCTGTGCTCGAGGCCGTCGCCGGATCCGCGCATGCCGCCGGAGCATGCGCGCATGACGTCCTCGCGGGGATCAGCAGGGGGTTCCGGGAGTTCCGGGGTTCACCGGGGGGTGTTGTCGGTCCGCTGACGAAGCTGCGGCTGCCACGGCGCCGGCGCCTCAGGGGCAGGCGGCGTCACCGGGATGGCGTGGCTCGCCAGGCGGAAATGGATCGTTCCAGATGGGTATGTCAGGCTGCGGTTCCTTTCTCGGCGGTGGCCAGGAAGTCCTGGGCGATGAGCGGCAGGCGGCGGCGTGCGTGGACGACCGCGACGACGCGACGCACCGCGGGTTCGAGCGAGCGCACCACCAGGCCCGCGCGCGCGGCCTGCTCGGCCATGCCCCGGTACCACAGCAGCGAGGCCTGCCCGGCGCGCACGGCGTTGAGCCAGCCGTTGCGCTCATCGGTTTCGAGCACGACCTTCGGGGTGACCGAGAACTTGCCGAACATCGCGTCCAGCTCCCTGCGGCGCAGGCTCCCCCGGGCGGGCAGGGCCAGCCGCATGCCGTGCAGCCTGCCCATGGGCACCGGGTTGGGCAGTTCCAGCCCCGGCGGGGAGATCAGGACGATCTCCTGGCGTTCGAGTGGATGGGTGATGAGATCGGTGGGCACCGGCAGGTCGGTGAGACCCAGGTCGGCGCGCTGATCCCGGATGGCGCTGACGACGCCGTCGCGGCCGTCGCAGCGCACGATGTGGACGCGCACGCCCGGATGCTCGGCCGCGTAGGCGGGCAGCAGCCGCCCTGCCAGGCCGGGCTCCAGGCTGGGAGTGGCGGCGATGCGGAGTTCCGCCTCGGTGACCGTCGTCTGGTTGGCCAGGCCCTCGATCTCGTGAACGGCGTCGAGTGCCTCCCTCGCCAGCTTGACCACCCGGCGTCCCTGCGCGGTGACGACCACCCCGCGTCCGGAGCGAGCGAAAAGTGTCATGCCGAGCTCGCGCTCGAGATCGCGGATCGCGCGGGAAAGCGCAGGCTGCGCGATATAGAGCGATCTGGCCGCATCGGTCATGGTGCGGTGCTCCGCAGTCGCGACCACATAGCGGAGCTGCTGGAGATTCATGCCAAAGAAGCTAGGACAATGCCCGCCGTCGAGACCTGGATATAGCGGAGATCACCTCGACTGATTACGAACTGTAACCGAGTGCTGCTACATCCGTGACGGGTGATACGTCAGTATGCTTTTGCCCCAAATTTGGCAAGGGTCCGGCAAGCCATGTCCCAAACCATGGCAAATGCAGACATCCAGCTAAACGGGGAGACAGGTTGACAGGGAACGGGCACTATCCACCCCCGCCACAAGGGCCAGGGCAGCCTCAACGGCCACCCTCGTTGCCCTGGCCGCCGCCGGGCTACCGGGGGCCGCAGCAGCAGGGCGGCCCGTACCCACAGCCACAGCAGCCGCCACAGCCGCATCCGCAGCAGGGGCCGCCTCCGCCACCGCCGTACGGGCAGCCCCATCCACCTTATGGGCAGCCACCGCAGGGACAGCCTCCCTACGGGCGGCCGCCGCAGGGACAGCCGCCGTACGGGCCGCCGCAGGGGCAGCCGCCGTACGGGCCGCCGCAACCGCCGCACGGGCAGCAGCCGCCCCGGCCGCCGCACGGCCAAGGGTACGGGCAGCCGCCGCCTCCGCCCCCTCCTCTCCTGCCGCCGGTGCCGACGCAGCGCTGGCAGGGACCGCCCGTGAAGCGCGGGCTCGGCGTCGGGGGAACGCTGGGCCTGGTGCTCGGGTCGCTGGCGACGCTGTTCGTGCTCCTCATCGTGGGCGCGGCGCTGCTGGACGGCGCGTCGAGCAAGGACACGACGACGCCGGTCGCGATCCCCTCGTACGACCCGGATGACGACGAGCCGTCCGAGGTGCCCTCGTACGACACCTCCGACAGGCCGGACGAGGATGAGACCCGCAGCGAGAAGCCGACGCCGAGCAGGGAGCCGACGCGGCGGCCGGAGCCGGAGGTCACGCTCGACACGAGCCTGAAGACCAACACGATGTACAAGGCCGGCATGCTGCCCCGGCTGCGGTGCCCGGCGGGCAACGCCAGCATCTACAGCCACAGCCAGCTCAAGGCGCTGATCCTGAAGACCGGCCAGTGCATGAACCGGGCCTGGAAGCCGATCCTGGAGAAGCAGGGCATCAAGTTCAGCCCGCCGCGGTACGCCATCGCCTCAGGGCGCGGGCGCGGCGCGTGCGGCGACTACCCGCAGCCCGGCAGCATGGTGCCGTACTACTGCCCGCGCAACAACACGATCTACGCCTCCACCTCGGCCATGGCCAGAGGCAACGGCAACGCGCGCGGCTACGGGCAGATCCTGAGCTGGCACGGCGGCATCATCAGCATGATGGCGCACGAGTACGGCCACCACGTGCAGAACATCACCGGCCTGATGGACTCCTTCTGGCGGCAGACCCTCGCGTCGAGCAGCCAGAGCGGCAAGCTCGCACTCAGCCGAAGGTTGGAGCTCCAGGCAACCTGCTTCGGTGGCATGTGGATGCGGTCGGTGGCGGCGTCGTACCCGGTCAGCACCGCCAACCGCAACAAGCTGTTCTGGTTCTACGGCCAGGTCGGCGACTACCCCGGCTGGCCCCGCGACCACGGCAAACCCGTCAACAACCACCGGTGGTTCCGGCAGGGCTGGGAGCGGAACCAGGCATACCAGTGCAACACGTGGATGGCGCCCGCCTCGACCGTCTCCTGATGCTCCCCTGATGTTCATCTCAGGTTGGGCACATGTCTCGGTTGTCCAGATATGGGGACTAGAATCCTGGCAATCTTGTGCCCAACGGGGGGCAAACGTCAGTTTTGCCTGGTAGGCGTGATAAGGAGCCGGGTGTGAGCAATCGCGATGGGGAAGACACCGTGCCAGAAGGCAGGAAACGGCGCCCCCAGCGACGATCGCGCACGGGTGGCAGCACCGAGCCGGGGGCGGCCGGTCAGGACATTCCGGTAGCGGGGCCGTCGGCGTCCCGCTCGTCCGGCTCGGAGCCGGCCTCGTCCCGCTCGGACCGGTCCCGCGGGCAGGGGCCTGAGTCTTCCGCGTCGCGCTCTCGCACGCCGGGGTCTGAGTCTTCCGCGTCGCGCTCTCGCACGCCGGGGCCTGAGGCTCCGCGCGCCCGTTCGGACCGCTCCCGTGCGGCCGGGCCCGAGGGCGCCGCGCCCCGGCAGCCCGGCTCCGGAAAGGACTCCGCCAGGGACGGCGGCGGGCGGGCCGCCTCGGGGGCGGCCAGGCCCGGCGGCTCGTCCTCCGGCAAGTCGTCCGCCCGCTCCGGCGCCAGGAACCGCTCGGAGAGCCCGTCGCGGACGCGGCCCGGCTCGTCCTCCCGCCCCGACGGCTCGAAGAAGGCGCGTCCCGCGCGCAAGCCCGGCTCCGGCTCCGCCGCGCCGCGCTTCGCCAAGCCGCTGTCCCCGGCCGCCTTCCTCGGCTGGACCGCCCTGTCCGCCATCGTGCCCGGCGCCGCTCACCTGCGGGCCGGGCACCGCCGTACCGGACTGGTGCTGATCAGCGCGTACGCGGTGCTGCTGCTCGGTCTGCTCGCCTACGGGCTGAGTGTGGCCAGCGACCTGTCGAACGCGGCGTTCCTGGCCGACGACACCGCGATGACCACGGTGATCGTGCTCGCGGTGGTGTTCGCGCTGGCGTGGTTCGCGCTGCTGGTGACCTCGTACATCGCACTCGGCCCCAGCAGGCTGCCCCAGCAGGGCCAGGTGGTGACCGGCATCGTGGTGGGCGTGCTGTGCGTGGCGGTGATGTCGCCGTTCGCGCTGACCGCCAACTACGTGATCGCCGCCCGCGACTCGATCGGCGCGATCTTCCCCTCGCACCCCGACGACCCGCAGGCCACTGTCGCCGCCAAGGACCCCGAGAACCCGTGGGGCGACAAGGAGCGGGTGAACTTCCTGCTCATCGGCGGTGACGCGGCGGGCAACCGCACCGGCGTCCGCACCGACAGCATGAACGTGGCCAGCGTCGATCTGAAGACCGGCGCCACCGTGCTGTTCAGCCTGCCGCGCAACCTGCAGCACGTCCGCTTCCCGCCCAGCTCGCCGCTGCGCAAGCAGTTCCCGAACGGCTTCATGGCCGAGCTGCCCAACGGCGGCCTGCTCAACGAGGTCTGGCAGTGGGCCAACGACCACCCGCAGGTCATGGGCGGCCGCAACCAGGGCCCGCGCGCCCTCATGGACGCCATCGGCTACACGCTCGGCCTGAAGATCGACTACTACATGCTGATGAACATGTACGGCTTCGCCGACCTGGTGGACGCCATCGGCGGGCTGAAGATCAGGGTCGAGAAGGACATCAAGTGGGGTGGCCTGTACGGCACGGCCGGTGTCATCAAGGCGGGCTACCGGAAGCTGAACGGCGAGGAGGCCCTGTGGTACGGCCGCTCGCGCGTCGGCAGCGACGACTTCTCCCGCATGGCCCGCCAGCGCTGCGTCATCGGCGCGTTCGCCCAGCAGGCGACGCCGGCCGTGATCCTCGCCAGGTTCGAGAAGATCGCCAGGGCGGCCAAGCGGCTCGCGCAGACCAACATCCCCCGCCACCTGGTGCAGCCGCTGGTCGAGCTGGCGCTCAAGGTGAAGCAGGCCAAGATCACGAGCCTGCAGTTCGTGCCGCCGGAGTTCTACTCGGGCCGCCCCGACTGGGCCAAGATCCGCCGCGCCACCAAGAAGGCCATCGCCGACTCGGTCCGTCCGGCCCGCAGGGCGCAGACCGCGAACGTCTCCGCCTCCCCCAGCGTCACCGGCGCGAGCCCGACGCGGACGCGCGCGATGGCGCCCACGCAGACGCCGACCAAGAACGCCGCGAAGGCCCAGTCCCTCGACGAGCTCTGCGGCCTCTGATCCCCCGCCGCGCCACCGGTCACCGGGTGAAGGTGACGGGCAGCCGGCGGGGACCCGTCAGCGGGAGGAAGCTGCGGGAGCCGCCGTTGGGAGAGGCCGGCGGGTGAAGTGATGGGAAGCCGGCGAAGGCCCGTCAGCGGGAGAAAGTGACGGGCAGCGCGCGGGGGCCGCGTACGGTGATGCTGCCGCGCCAGCGGAGCGCCTCCGGCGGGACGGCGAGCGCGAGCCCCGGCAGGCCGGCGACCTCGGTCAGCGCGGCGCGGGCGACGAGCCTGGCCAGCGGCGCTCCCAGGCAGTGGTGCGGGCCGTGGCCGAAGCTCAGGTGGGCGTTGTCCTCACGGGTCAGCACCGGCACGTCGGGCGCGTCGAAGCGGCCGGGGTCGCGGTTGGCGGCGGCGAGGGCGACCAGGATGGGCTGACCGGCCTCCAGGCGCATTCCGCCGAGTTCCACGGGCTCCCGCGCGAACCGCCAGGTGGCCAGCTCGACGGGGCCGTCATAGCGCAGCAGCTCCTCCACGGCCTGCTCCACCAGCTCGGGGCGGGCGCGCAGCTCGGCCATCCGGTCGGGGTGGCGCAGCAGCGTGTACGTGCCGAGCGCGATGAGCCCGACGGTGGTCTCGTATCCGGCGACGAGCAGCAGGAAGAGCATCGACAGCAGCTCGTCGCCGGTCATCCCGTCGCCGTCCCGCGCGGCTTCGGTGACGGCGCTGATCACGTCGTCACCGGGCTCGCGCTGCTTGGCGGCCACCAGCTCGCGTGCGTACGCGGCCAGCTTTCGCATCGCGGCCGGCCTGGCGTCCCGCTCCCCCGGCTCCGACGAGACCACGGCCGCCGTCCACCGCCGGAAGTCCGTACGGTCTTGCGCGGGCACGCCCAGCACGTCGCAGATGACGCCGGCCTGGAGCGGCGAGGCGAAGTCCGCCACCAGGTCGTCTCCGGGCTTCAGCGCGGCGGCGAGGTCGCGGGCGCGGGCCTCGATCCCGTCGCGCATGCCGGCCAGCCGGCGCGCGGTGAAGTAGCGGGAGACCAGGCGGCGCAGCCGGGTGTGCTCGGGCGGGTCGGTGGTCAGCAGGTGGGTGCCCAGTCCGGATCGGTCCTCAAGCGGGCGGCCGCGCCCCGCCTCCTGCCAGTCGGGTGGCGCGAGGCGGGGGTCCTTGCTCAGCCGGGGGTCGGCCAGCGCGGCGCGGGCGTCGTCGTAGCGGGTGACGAGCCGGCCGTACAGGCCGCTGCGCAGGCGTACGAGCCGGGGCGCGCCCTCCTCGCGCAGCCGCGCGTAGAGCGGGTACGGGTCGGGCAGCGACTCCCACAGCATCGCCTCACCGACCGGCGCACTCGCCGGCATCGAGCTTTCCGAAGACGAGCTCCCCGAAGGCGGGCTCGTGGACGGCGACGGGTGCTCGGACGGCGAACCCTCCGAAGACGGGCTCGCGGACGGCGACGGGCGCTCGGACGGTGGTGTGTGCGCGGTCATGCGGCTCCCCGGACGTCGGCTACGGTCCCATCCTGCCCCCATGGGCCCGCAGCGCCGGGAGAGCTCACGTGCCGAGCCGGTCCAGGATCCACTCCGCGAGCGTCGCGGTCACCTGGCCGTGCTCGCTGTTGTGCGCGTCGCATGGGAAGTCGTCGAGCTCGCTCTGCTCGGGCGACAGCGCCGTGATGTCGGTGTACAGGTCCACCGGCCGGCCCACGGGGTCGAACCGCAGGGCGACGGGACTCACCGACGGGACGAGGCACGCCGAGCGGAACCGCGCGTCGATGGTGGCGCCGGCCAGGCCGTCGAGTGCGTCCCAGGCGAAGACCTGCTCGTCGGGCGGCACGTTCCTGCCGGTCCCGTCGGCGGCGCCGTTGGCATCGAGTGGCACGTTCCGCCGGTGCCGGTGGCCACGCCGATCTTGCGCGGCCGGTTCGGGAACCAGCCGGAGCGCCGCAGGCCGCGCAGGAACTCATCCGCCTGCTGCTGGCAAAATCAGAGACCGTTTCATATTTTCCTATACGGTCTCCGGCGATTGTCAGGCGGTGACGGAGTTACGGCGCGGCAGCAGCACGAGCGCCCCGAGATAGAGCACGGCGGCGACGATGAGCAGGCCCTTGTAGCCGACGACGAGCGCGACGTATTCGAGGCAGCCGCCGACCATCGCGCCGAGGAGGTTCGCGCCGAACGACGTGGTGGCGTCGGCGGTGTCGGCGAAGCGCTTGGCGAAGATCACGTTCGCGGCGAAGATCGGCAGGAACGCCACCGTGACCGCCGCCACGGCGCGCAGCGGCACCGGCAGCGCGAGCAGCCACTCGTTGGGCACCAGCCAGGCGAGCAGCAGGCCGGCGAAGAGCACGGCGTACATGACGGGCAGCGGCGGGGTGCGGAAGCGGCGGGTCACCTCGACCGCGCAGAGCACCGCCACGAGCACACCGGCGAAGACGATCGCGTTGACCACCCAGGTGGTGCCGAACAGCAGCGCGAACCCGGTCACGCTCTTGGTCTCCAGCAGCATGAAGCCGACGCCGAGCAGGAACAGGTCGGCGTACGGGCGCATCCGCCGGTACGGCCCGGCCACGGCGCGCACCGCCAGCAGGCTCACCACGAGGATCAGGCCGAGCGTGATGACGTAGATCGGCGGGATCGTGGCGTCCTTGAGGTAGAGGAAGGGCCGGTCGTCTCCGGCGGGTTCGGGCGTGCCGGGTGCGGCCCCCGGCCACTCGGTGGCGCAGCGCTGGTCGGCGGCCGTCAGCCCGGCGGTGATCACGGCCTGCTGCCCCGCGGTGCTGACGACGTCGACGCACGGCGCGTGGCCGAAGGCGCGCTGCATGGTGGCGGCCAGGCGGTCGACGAGCCAGCTCTCGCGGTAGTAGTTGTACATCGAGAACGTGCCGCCGGGCTTGAGGTGGGCGCGGGCGGCCCGCATGGCCTCCTCGGTGAACAGGTAGCTCTCCAGGCGCAGCGAGCTCGCGCCGGAGACGAGGGTGAGCGAGTCGGGCAGCGCGAAGAGGATCAGGTCGTAGGTGTCGCCGCTGCGCTCAAGGAACGCGCGGCCGTCGGTGATGTGGGTGGTGACCCGCGGGTCGTCGTAGGGGCGGTCGGGGTGGGTGGAGCCGCCCAGCTCGCGCAGCTTGGGGTCGATCTCGACGGCGTCGACGCGGGTGGCGCCCTTCGACAGCGCGATCGCCACGTCGGTGCCGCTGCCCGCGCCGACGATGAGCACGTCCTTGGGCTGCTTGGTGGTGCGCTCGTACGGCAGGCCGTACTGCGCCTCCCACTGCAGGCGGACCTCCGCGGGCACGGCCTGCTGGTGCGGGATGCCGTTGACCGCGATGTCGGTGACGGGGACGCCGGCCAGCACGAGCGGCTTGGTGGTGACCTTGTAGTACGGCGACCAGAGGGCCCCGGCGGTGACCGTCTCGGCCAGCAGCAGCCCGATGACGGCAACGGCTGGCACGACGACGAGGCCCGCGTACAGCGCGGGCGGGCGGGGCACGAGCAGCACGGCGTAGCAGCCGGCCGCGATCAGCCCCCAGAAGACGGGCGGCGCGCTGAGGAACGACAGCAGCGTGAACGCCGCGATGCCGGTGAGGCTGCCGATGAGGTCGTAGCGGTACGCCTCAAGGCGCGGCAGCTCGGGAAAGCACCGGCCGACCAGCTCGGCGGGGCCCATGAGCACGATAGCGGCGGCGCAGAAGACGACCGGCAGGATCGCCCAGGCGGGCGGGCCGCTGGTGGACAGGCTCGTCCAGTACAGGACGCCCTCGGTGTCGCGGTCGACGGTGACGGGGAACGCCAGCACGACGATGACCAGCAGGGCGAGCACGACCGGCGAGTAGTAGGGCTGCCGGTTCGACCGTCCGACGCGCAGGAAGCCGAGCCCGATGCCGAGGAAAGAGCCGAGCAGTACGAAATTGGTGAAATAGCTCAGATGGACGATGTTGGAGCCGGTCCACCGGATCAGCGCGAGTTCCAGGAAGAGCATGAAGGCGCTGGCGAGGACGAGCCTCGGCCGGACCGCCAGCCAGTGGGTTTTCTCACCGTCGTCGACGGGCTTTTGCGCCTGCAGCGTCATAAGCCCTCACCGTAGTGAACGTGCTGGGAACACGGAAGCCTGACGCCGCCGGGGCGAGATGACGCTATTTGCACTCTTTGAGAGGTTCGCGCAGCTCAAAAGCCGCAGAATGGCCGGGGCGTTCAGCGGCGGAGCGGGAATGCGGGGAGCTTCGTTTCATACCGCCCGAACGCCCCTGGAGCGGGTTTCACGGTGCGGGCATGCGGAACCGGGCACGCGACCCGGCCCCGCGCTCACGCCCGGCGCCTATGGGGGCCCCGCGTGCTCACGCCTGCTCGCGGTTGAACACGCGGGTGCCGATCGCGAGGCTGAACACCGCGAAGACGACGGTGACCGCCGCGCCGATCGCCACCGTGCCGGTCAGGTAGTGGCCGTGGAACAGGTCGCGCAGCGCCTCCAGGACGTACCTGAACGGGCTGATGTGCGACAGCGCGTCCAGCCAGCCGGGCGCCATCGACATGGGCAGGAACGAGCCGGACAGCAGGATCAGCGGCACCACCGCCGTGGTCATCACCGGCGGGAACAGGTGGTCGTCGATGGTCAGCGCGATCGCGTACGACAGCGCCGCGAGGCTCGCGCCCAGCACCACGATCAGCACGAACCCGCCCGCGATCCCGGCGAGCGGCGCCCGCAGTCCGAACGCGTAGGCCACGGCGAGCAGCAGCACGGTCTGGATGACCAGCGTGACCACGTTGTTGAGCACCCGTCCGAGCAGCAGCGCGAGCCGGCTCGCCGGGGTGACCCGCAGCCGCTCCAGCACGCCCGAGCGCTTGTCGAAGACGATGCCGAACCCGGCCATGCCCGCGCTCATCAGCCCGAGCTGGATGATCAGGCCGGGCACCAGCGTCTCCCACGTACCGATGGTGACGAAGATCGGGCCGAACAGCACGAGAAACAGCAGCGGCTGGATCGCCCCGACCACGATGCCGACGCGCTGCCCCAGCGTGACGCCGAGGCCGTGCCGGAAGAGCAACCAGGTGTCGCGCAGCATCGTCACACCCCCTGCCCGCTCATCGCGCTCTCCTCGCGCAGCGACCTGCCGGTGATGTCGAGGAAGACGTCGTCCAGCGTGCGCCCGCCGCGCTTCAGCTCGGCGGGGGTGCCCTCGGCGACGATGCGGCCACCGTCCATGATCATGATGCGGTCGCAGAGCGCGTCGGCCTCGTCGAGGTAGTGGGTGGTCAGGAACACGGTCATGCCGCGCTCGTCGCGCAGGGAGCGGATGTGCTGCCACAGGCCGGCGCGGCTCTGCGGGTCGAGCCCGGTGGTGGGCTCGTCGAGAAAGAGCAGCACGGGCTCGTGCAACAGCGCGAACGCGATGTCGAAGCGGCGGCGCTGCCCGCCGGAAAGCGTCACGGCCGCGCGGTCGGCGAGGCCGGTCAGGTCGAGCCGCGCCAGCACGTCCGTGATGCGGCCGGCGACCTCGGCGCGGCCGAGCCCGTAGAGCATGCCCTGAAGCTCCAGCTCGCCCCTCAGAGGGCTGACGGGCGGCAGGCCGCTGCCTTGAGCGACGTAGCCGATGCGGCGGCGCACCTGGGCGGGCTCGCGTACCAGGTCGTGCCCGGCCACGGTCGCGGTGCCGCCGGTGGGGCGCAGCAGCGTGGTCAGCATGCGCATGGTCGTGGTCTTGCCCGCGCCGTTGGGGCCGAGGAAGCCGACGATCTCCCCCGGCTCCACCGTCATGTCGACGCCGGCGACGGCCTGCACGCCGCCTTTGAAGGTCTTGCTCAGACCCGATGTTTCAATGCTCATTTCATCGCCTCCAAAATTTAAGCAATCACAATTTTGGTGCGACTGCAAACTTGGTACGATGGCAGGCATGACCGAGGGACTGCGGGAGCGGAAGAAGCGCGCGACGAGGCAGCGCATCTCCGACGTCGCGACGGGGCTCTTCATGGCGCGGGGGTTCGACAACGTGACGGTGGCCGAGGTGGCGCGGGCCGCCGACGTCTCGGTCAACACGGTCTTCAACTACTTCGGCACGAAGGAGGACCTGTTCGCCGACCGGCAGGACGAGGTGGTGGAGCAGGCGCCGAGGGTGCTGCGGGAGCGGCGGCCGGGCGAGAGCATCGTGCGCGCGTTCCGGCGCGACTACCTCGAGGCGATCGAGACCCGCCACTGGCGCTACGGGCTCAACGAGGGCAGCCACGTCTTCTCGAAGATCGTCAATGACAGCCCGGCGCTGACGGCCCGCATGCGCGAGATCGCGGTCGCGCAGGAGGAGACGCTGGCGCGGGCGCTGGCCGAGGAGCTCGACGCGCACCCTGACGACCTGACGCCGCGCCTCGTGGCGGCGCACCTGCTCGGCACCACGCGCATACTGAGCGAGCGCGCGATGACCATGATGGTCGCGGGCGAGGTGTGGGAGCGCATCGCTCCCATGCTGCGCGAGCAGGCCGAACGCGCCTTCGACCTGCTGGAGTCCGGGCTGGGGGCGCTCGGCCGCGAGCCCGGCGGCGGCGAGCCCAGCGGCGGCGAGCCCGGCGGTGGGGAGCGCGGCGGCGGCGGGCCCGGCGGCGGGGAGTCTGGCGCGCAGGAGCCGCCCGCCTAGCGGACGGCCCAAGAGGGCGGCGTGACGCGAAAAGGCGAAGAGCCCGGCTCAGGCGGGAGCCGTCCCGCGTGAGCCGGGCTCAGACGTCCGGCGCGATCAGTACGTGTTGATGCTCGCGATGACGCTCATCGTGATGATGAAGGCGACGAAGAGAGCGGCGAGGATGAGGAAGACCGTGCCGATGATGCCGCAGATGCGGCCGGCCTGGATCTGGCTGCGGTTCTCGTAGTAGTAACCGCTGGCGTCGATCTCCTTGAGTGCCTTGTTGCCCATCACCCACGCGAACGGGCCGATGAAGCTGCACACCACGATGCTGAGAATGCCCAGCACGAGGATCGTGGTGCCGTTGGGATGGCTCTGCGGAGGCGGTCCGTAGTAGCCAGGGCCGTAGTCGGGATAGGACATGCGTTTGTGGTCCCCTCACGTGGTCAAGGTCAGGTGGGTTTATACCACAGTCACCCTCTTGATCATGTTTGCGCCATCATGGTGAGGCACATGTCCACCCCTGAGGAGCCTGCCCCCGTGCGTGAACGCATGCGCGCCCTTCTCGCGCACCCGTACTTCCAGCGTTTCATCATCGGCGTCATCCTGATCAACGCGGCCACTCTCGGCCTGGAGACCTTCCCCGCCGTCGTCGAGCGCTACGGGACCCTGCTGACCGTGGTCGACCACATGGCGCTCTACATCTTCGCCGCCGAGCTGCTGGGCAAGCTGTACGTCGAGCGCACCGCCTTCGCGCGCGATCCCTGGAACATCTTCGACACGATCATCGTCGGCATCGCCTTCGCCAGCACCAACGGCGGCCTGTCGGTGCTGCGCTCGCTGCGCATCCTGCGGGTGCTGCGGCTGCTGTCCGTCGTGCCCAGCCTGCGCCGCGTCGTCTCGGCGCTGCTGCGGGCGATGCCGGGGATGAGCTCGATCGTGGTGCTGCTCTCGCTCGTGCTGTACGTGGCCGCCGTGATGGCCACCAAACTGTACGGTGCGACCGCGCCCGACCGTTTCGGCACCCTGCCGACCTCGCTGTTCACGCTCTACCAGACGATGACGGGCGACGACTGGGGCAACATCGCCCGCGAGGTGATGGCCACGCACCCTTCGGCGTGGATCTTCTTCGCCTCGTTCATCCTGGTCTGCACGTTCGTGGTGCTGAACCTGTTCCTCGCCGTCGTGGTGAGCGCCATGGACGAGGAGAACGCCGAGGAGCGGGTGGCGCAGAAGCAGGACGCCGCCTCGCAGACCGAGCGGATCCTCGCGGAGCTGGCCGAGCTGCGCAAGGAGGTCGCCGAGCTGCGGGCGCTCCAGACCGCCGTGCCGGTGGCGGCCGCCGCCGGCACGGCGCAGAACGGGTCGTCCAAGGCGCGGCGCAACGGCCACAACGGCAACGGCTCGCGCGCCAAGAAGAGCCGCAGGTGAGCCCCGTACGGTGAGTCAGACCCCGGCGGGGCGGTGCCGGTAGGCGACCAGCCACAGCGCCGGGATCAGCAGCAGCGCCACCACCAGCCATCCCGGCAGCAGCGCCGACACCCCCGCCACGACCAGCGAGGCGAGCACGGAGGGCACCGCCCAGCCCCAGATCCACCGCCGCTCGGCGCGCATGGCCAGCCCCACCGCCGTGGAGGCGGCGAAGTAGACCGCGAGGCCACCGCCCAGCACCCAGCCGACGCCGCCGTGCAGGTGCTCGGCGGGCGCGGCGGCCACCGCGCCGAGCCCGGCCGCGGTCGCGGTGATGCCCGCCGTCATGACGAAGTGCGCGGGCAGCGCCACGTACGGCTTCAGCCCGCTCTCGGTGGCGCCGGGGACGGCGCTGAGGCCGTACTGGAGGGTGAGCCACCACAGGGAGCAGATCAGCCCGAACCCGGCCAGCGCCGCGAGGCCGAGCTCAGGACCCCAGGTGTGCCCCGACGAGGCCAGCACGACCTGCATGACGGCCTCGCCGAGCACGATGATCACGAAAAGCCCGAGCCGCTCCCCCAGGTGGGCGAGCTCCAGCACGGCGGGCGCGACCCGCGGCACCGGGCGCGGGCGCACCTCGGCCGTGCCGCCGCGGCGGGCGGCGGTCGCGGCCCGGCGCAGCATGCGCGCCTCCGCCCTGTCGGCCCGCTCGCGCACTTCGGCCAGCAGCCGGTCGGGGCGGCGGCCGCTCAGGATGGAGAAGGCGAGGTCGAGGAGGACGCCGAGGCCCCACAGCACGTACCGCCAGGTGCCCTCGGCCCAGAAGGAGACGATCCACGGCGTGAGCCCCGCGCCGAGCTGCGCGGCCGGCCAGGCCGTCAGGACGGTGCCGGCGCGCTGCAGGCTGCGCGAGGCGCTGATCCTGGCGATGATGTACGCCCCGATGAACCACACGTCGTGCGTGCCGCCGGTGGGCATCTCGTGGGCCACGTCCGGCGCGGCGGCGGCCATCACCGCGATGCCGGCCATGCCGACCAGCATGTTGCGCACGCCGGCGCTCTCACCGCGGACGTTGGAGTAGAGGGTCAGCGACGTCCACGCGTTCCACACCGCGTAGTAGAGCAGCACGAAGAGCGCCACGTCCGGCCAGGTGGGATGGGCCAGGCGATGGGCGAGCTGCACCACCGCCACGACGACGACCAGATCGAAGAACAGCTCCAGCCAGCTCGCGTGACGCTCTCCCGCTTGGCTCATGGCTAACGAGAATAGAACTCCACCACGAGCTGCTCGTCGACGGGGACGGCGATCTGCTCGCGCTCCGGCCGGTGGGTGAGCGTGAAGCGCAGCTCGGGCAGATCGACCGACAGGTACGGCGCGGTGCGCTCGTCGGCGTGCACGCCTTCGGCGGCCGCCACGAAGGGCTGCATCCTGCGGGAGCGCTCGCGTACGGAGACGGTCTGGCCGGGCTTGACCAGGTAGCTGGGGATGTCCACCTTGCGGCCGTCCACGGCGATGTGGCCGTGGCTGATGTACTGCCGGGCCGCGTAGATCGACGGGGCCAGCCCGGCGCGCAGCACGAGCGAGGCCAGGCGGCTCTCCAGCAGCGTGACCAGCTCGGCGCCCGAGGCGCCCGGCTTGCGGACGGCGAGGTCCCAGTAGCGGCGGAGCTGGCGTTCCGAGACGTCGTAGTACCAGCGCAGCTTCTGCTTCTCCATCAGCCGCAGCCCGTAGTCGCCGGTGTTGCGGCGGTTGGTCTTGCGGCCGTGCTCGCCCGGCGGGTAGGGGCGCTGCTCGAAGTAGCGGACGGCTTTCCTGGTCAGCGGGACGCCCGCGCGACGTGACAGTCGCACCTTCGGGCCGGTGTAGCGCACGTTCACCTCGTGTGGTTAGGTAGTCCTTACTTAGGTAAGGCTAACCTATATGAGTTGCTGCCCTCAAGGAGGCGTCCATGCTCCCGATCCCCGAGCGGGTCCGCACCCTCGCCGCCACCGCGAACGTCGCCAAGCTGACCGTGGACGGCGCCCCCTCGCCCGCGCGGGGCGCGGTGGACGAGCGCGGGCGCCCGGTGCTGCTCGTGCTGCCCGGTGAGACCCTGCACCGGGTGCGGTCGGACGCCGTGGTCGCGGTGAACCTGACCTCGATGCGGCGGCTCGGCTCGGCGACCCATCCGCGCGGGTCGATCGAGGTGCAGGGCTGGGCGGAGCCGGTGCCGCAGGAGCAGGCCCGCGCGGCCGCGGTGACCGTCGCGGCGCGCTGCCCGGATGAGAATCTCTTCGACGCGCTCGAACGCTTCGGCGCGCCCGGCGCGCCGCGCCTGTTCCGGCTGGACATCGGCCAGGTCGTGTACCTGACCGGGCAGGAGTCGGGGATGCTCGACGCCGACGAGTACCTGGGCGCCGCGCCCGACCCGCTCGCCGGCGTCGCCGAGCGCGTGCTCGCCCACGTCAACGCCGCGCACCGGGCCCAGCTCGCCGCCGGGGTGGCCAGGCGGCTCGGCGAGCCCGCCGACGAGGTGTGGCTGTGGGAGCTGGACCGCTACGGCGCGACCGTACGGGTGGGCGAGACGCTCGTCCGCTTCCCCTGGCCGCGGCCCGCGCGCTCCACGCTGTGCCTGGAGACGGCGCTGCGCGGCCTGCTGTGCACCTGCTGATCTCCCTGACGCCCTCTGACGCCTTCGCGTGGCGGAGAACTGCGAGCGCCTGCGCTGACGTCCCGGCTCAGGCCCGCCCCGACGACTCCCTTCCGGCGTGCCGGCGGTCACGCACGACCGCTGGTTCGCCGACGTCGTACGGGAGAGCGCCCAGCCTCGCTGGGACCTGTGATCAGCCCGCGGCGGAGGTGGCGCGGTCGCGGCGCAGGGAGGCGAGGGTCATCGTCTCGTCGATGGCCTCGGGCGAGAGCACGTGGTCGAGCACCATCACCGCGCACCCGCTGATGCCGGCACCGGCGCCGAGCCTGCTGGGCTCGATGCGCAGGCGGCGGGTGGCCAGGGCGGTGGAGCGGCGGTAGACGACCTCGCGGATGCTCGACACCAGAGGCCCGAACGCCTCCGCGACGTCGCCGCCGAGCACCACGACCGACGGGTTGAGTATGTTGACCGCGCCCGCGAGCACCTCGCCGATGCGGCGGCCCGCCTCGCGCACGGTGGCCATGGTCTCGGCGTCGCCGGCCCGTACGAGCGCCGTCACGTCGGCGATCGTCTTGACGTCCTTGCCCATGGCGCGCAGGTCGCGCAGCAGGGCGGTGCCACTGGCGACGGAGTCGACGCAGTCGTAGTTGCCGCAGCGGCACAGCACGCCGCCGCCGTCGATGACCGGGATGTGGCCGATCTCGCCGGCCGCGCCGAGCGCGCCGCGCAGGATGCCGCCTCCGGCGATCACGCCCGCGCCGATCCGGGTGGAGATCTTGACGAACATCAGATCGTCGAGGTCGGGGTAGACGCCGCGGTGCTCGCCGATGGCCAGCACGTTCACGTCGTTGTCCACGAGCACGGGAACGGGGAAGCGCTCGCGGATGATCGGCGGGATGACCACGCCGGTCCACGACGCCATGACGCGGGCGCTCTCGGTGCGGCCCTGCGCGAACTCGACGGTGGCGGGCACGCCCATGCCGACGCCGCGGATCATCGAATGCGGCCGGTCACCGAGCAGCTCTTCCCAGGTGTCCATGAGCAGCGGCAGCACGATGTCGGGCCCCTGCTCGACGTCCATGGCGAACTCGCGGCCGACCAGCTCGCGGGCTGCCAGGTCGCACACGGCGACGCGGGTGCGGCTGGCGCCGAGCGCCGCCACCAGCACGACGCCGCCCTCGGCGTTGAACTCCAGCCGGACCGGCGGGCGCCCACCGGTGGACGGGCCGTCCGTCCGCTCGACGACGAGGCCGCGTTCCAGCAGCTCGGCGACGCGCAGCTGCACCGCGGGCCGCGACAGGCCGGTCACCCGGCCGAGGTCGGCCCGGGTCACGGCCTCTCCACTGCGGATGAGGCGGAGCACCTCGCCGCTCGTGGCGAGGCCGGAGGCGGTACGTCGAGGCATCGCTTAAGTGAACCACATGGGGTTCTGTCATGAAAAGTCGAGACTTTTTTATCTCAAATACCAAAACTCCGCTTGTGTACGACCAGAACTCTCGTTAGTGTCCGTTCTGTCCTTGCTTGGTACATCGTTCGGAGCCCCTACCGTGTCCCCGTCCGTCCCCCCGTCCTAGACGCACCCACCCCTGCGGACCCCGCCGTCGCCTACACCGCCGACCTCGTCGTGTTCGGCGGTACCGGCGACCTGTCCATGCGCAAACTGATCCCCGCGCTGTATCACAGCGACCGCGACGGCCGGCTGGCCCCGGACACCCGGATCATCGCCATGTCCAGGGGCGGGCTGACCGACGCCGACTTCCGCGGCAAGGTGGACGCCGAGGTACGCGGCCAGGTGCCGGCGGACGACCCGGACGGCTGGCAGCGCTTCCTCGGCCGCCTGCACCACGTGTCGGTGGACGTGGGAGGCCAGAACCGTTCCGGCTGGAGCGCGCTGAGCCGCCTGCTCGCCGGGTACGAGCAGCGCGACCGCGTCTTCTACCTGGCCAGCCCGCCCGCGACGTTCGGCCCGTTCTGCCGCGAGGTGCACCGGGCGGGCCTGGTGACGCCGCGCTCGCGGGTGGTGCTGGAGAAGCCGCTCGGCCACGACCTGGCCAGCGCCCAGCGCATCAACGACGAGGTCGGCGAGATCTTCGACGAGCGCCAGATCTTCCGCATCGACCACTACCTGGGCAAGGAGACGGTGCAGAACCTGCTGGTCCTGCGCTTCGCCAACGCCTTCCTCGAGCCGATCTGGAACTCCCTGTGGATCGACCACGTCCAGATCACCGCCGCCGAGACCGTCGGCACGCCGGGCCGGCGCGGCTACTACGACCAGGCGGGCGCGCTGCGCGACATGGTGCAGAACCACCTGCTGCAGCTCCTCACGCTGACCGCGATGGAGCCGCCGGCCCGCAACGACCGCGAGGCCATCCGCGACGAGAAGGTCAAGGTGCTGCAGGCGCTGCGGCCCATCACGGGCGGCGAAGTGGAACGCTTCACCGTGCGCGGCCAGTACACCGGCGCCGGTGACATGCCCGGCTATCTGGACGAGCCCGCCTCGACGCCGCCGACCGAGGCCTCGCGCCGGGTGGAGACGTTCGCCGCGATCCGGGCCGAGATCAAGAACTGGCGCTGGGCCGGGGTGCCGTTCTACCTGCGCACCGGCAAGCGCATGCCGTACCGGCGCTCGGAGATCGTGGTGCAGTTCAAGGACGTGCCGCACTCCATCTTCCCCGGCGGCTCGCCCAACCGGCTGGTGCTGCGGCTGCAGCCGGAGGAGGGCATCGAGCTGCACATCATGGCCAAGGAGCCGGGCGCGGGCGAGGTCACGCTCAAGCCGGTGCCGCTGTCGCTGAGCTTCGGCAAGACGTTCACGACGCGGGTGCCCGAGGCGTACGAGCGGCTGCTGACCGACGTGCTCGCCGGAAACCCCACCCTGTTCATGCGGCGCGACGAGGTCGAGGCGGCCTGGCGCTGGATCGATCCGATCCTGGAGGCGTGGAAGGCCGACCCCGTGCTGCCCGAGCCCTACCCCGCAGGAACCACTGGCCCCGCCGGAGCCCACGAGCTGCTCGGCCGCAGCGGTCGCGCCTGGCACGAGGAGGAACTGTGAACCCCGTCATTCAGGAGATCACCGATCGCATCACCGAGCGGAGCGCCGCCAGCCGGGCCGCGTACCTGGAGCGGATCCGCCGCGACGGGGAGGCCGCGCGGGCGAAGGGCCCGGCGCGCGCCCACCTCGGCTGCGCGAACCTCGCCCACGGCTTCGCCGGCGCCCCCGCCGAGGACAAGCCGGCGCTGCGCGGCACCGCCAAGCCCGGCGTGGCCATCGTGACCAGCTACAACGACATGCTGTCCGCGCACCAGCCGTACGAGACGTACCCGCCGGAGCTGAAGCGGGCCGTGCGCAAGGCGGGCGGCGTGGCGCAGGTCGCCGGCGGCGTGCCCGCCATGTGCGACGGCATCACGCAGGGCCGCGCGGGCATGGAGCTGTCGCTCTACAGCCGTGACGTGATCGCCTTGTCGACCGCGATCGCGCTGTCGCACGACATGTTCGACGCCGCGCTGCTGCTGGGCGTGTGCGACAAGATCGTGCCTGGGCTGTTCATCGGCGCGCTGCACTTCGGGCACCTGCCCGCGATCTTCGTGCCGGCCGGGCCGATGACCTCGGGCCTGCCCAACAAGGTCAAGGCGCGCACCCGCCAGCTCTTCGCCGAGGGCAAGGTCGGCAGGGACGAGCTGCTCGACGCCGAGGCGAAGTCGTACCACTCCCCCGGCACCTGCACCTTCTACGGCACCGCGAACTCCAACCAGGCGCTGATGGAGGTCATGGGCCTGCACCTGCCGGGTTCGACGTTCGTCAACCCGCACACCGAGCTGCGGCACGCGCTCACCGAGGCGGCCGGGCGGCGCGCGGTGGAGATCACCGCGCACGGCCCGGCGTACACGCCGATCGGCGAGCTGGTGACGGAGAAGACGATCGTGAACGCCTGCGTGGCGCTGCTCGCCACCGGCGGCTCGACCAACCACACGCTGCACCTGGTGGCCATGGCCGCCGCCGCGGGCATCGTGCTGACCTGGGACGACATGGCCTGCCTGTCGCGGGTCGTGCCGTCGCTGACCAAGGTCTACCCCAACGGCCAGGCGGACGTGAACCACTTCCGCGAGGCCGGCGGCATGCAGGTGCTCATCGGCGACCTGCTGGACGCGGGGCTGCTGCACGGCGACGTGATGACCGTGGCCGGCCCCGGCCTGGACCGCTACCGGGAGGCGCCGGAGCTGGTGGACGGCGAGCTGGTGTGGGCGCCGGTCACCGGCGGCAGCAAGGACCTCGACGTGCTGCGCCCGGTCTCCGACCCGTTCGCGCCCGACGGCGGCATCCACATGGTGGAGGGCAACCTGGGCCGCGCGGTCAGCAAGGTGTCGGCGGTCAAGCCCGAGCACCTGGTGATCGAGGCGCCGGCCAAGGTGTTCGACGACCAGCTCGAGCTGCTGAAGGCGTTCGAGGCGGGCGAGCTGGACGGCCAGGACTTCGTGGCGGTCATCCGCTACCAGGGCCCCAGCGCGAACGGCATGCCGGAGCTGCACAAGCTCACCCCGCCGCTGGCCGTGCTGCTCGACAGGGGGCAGCGGGTGGCGATCGTCACCGACGGCCGCATGTCGGGCGCGTCCGGCAAGGTGCCGGCCGCCATCCACCTGTCGCCCGAGGCCGCCGACGGCGGGCCGATCGCGCTGGTACGCGACGGCGACGTGATCAGGCTGGACTCCGCGCAGGGCACGCTGGAGCTGCTGGTGCCGGCCGAGGAGCTGGCCAGGCGCACGCCCGAGGGCCTGCCGCTGAGCGACGCCCAGTGGGTCGGCACCGGCCGCGAGCTGTTCGCCGCGTTCCGCCGCATGGCCGGCCACGCCGAGCAGGGCGCGGGCATCTTCGGCGTGAGCGGCGCCGAGTCGCCCGACCACGGCCCCGGCCTCGGCTTCCCCGCCCAGGCCGGCTCCTCGCACCTGGAGACGGGCGCGCCGGTCGGCGCGCGGCCCGCCGGACTGGTCCGGTGAACGTTCGCCCTCCCGTACGACGCGGTGCTCACGACCCCCTCTGGGCGGTCGTGAGCCGCCGTGGCATCCTTCGGTGGAGCAATCGGCTGCGCGATCTTGACGCCGCCCCAGAACGCCGGAGGTATGCGTGAGTGCCTTTGACCTTCCGTGGCTCGTCGCCGACATCGGAGGGACCAACGCCAGGTTCGGCCTGGTCACCTCGCTCGGAGCGCGCCCTTCGCACGTGGCGGTGCTGCCCGGCCGCGACTACCCGACGCTGCCCGACGCCATGGCCGCCTACCTCGCCGAGCACGCGGGCGGTGTCAGGCCGGGCGCGGCCTGCCTGGCGCTGGCGGGGCCGATCGAGGGCGACCGCTACCGGCTGACGAACTCCTCGTGGGCGGGCAGCGTCCACGAGCTCGACGTGCCGTACGTACGGCTGCTCAACGACTTCGAGGCGCTGGCCGTGTCGCTGCCCCACCTGGAGGGCGACGAGCTCGTCTCGCTGGGCGGCCCGCCGCCCGGCGACGAGGGCGTCAAGGCGGTGCTCGGCCCCGGCACGGGGCTCGGCGTGGGCGGCCTGGTGCCGTCCGGGCAGGGCTGGGTGCCGGTGCCCGGCGAGGGCGGGCACGTCACGGTGCCGGTCGTGGAGCCGCGCGAGTTCGAGGTGGTCCGCGCGCTGCGCTCGCAGGGCGTGGAGCACGTGGTGGCCGAGCACCTGCTGTCCGGGCCCGGCCTGGTGCGGCTGCACCGGGCGCTCGCCCTGGTGAACGGCGTCACCGCGCCGGAGCTGACCGCCGCCGACATCGTGGCCAGGGTGGACGACTCGCTGTGCGCCGAGACCGTCGAGATGTTCTGCGCGCTGCTCGGCGGCTTCGCCGGCAACGTGGCGCTGACGCTCGGCGCGCGGGGCGGGGTCTATCTCGCCGGCGGCGTGCTGCCCCGTATCGTGGAGCGCGTGCGCGGCAGCGCCTTCCGCACGCGGTTCGAGTCCAACCCCGACATGGCCGCCTACCTGTCAGGGATCGGGACGTCGCTCATCGTGGCGGCCCAGCCGGGCATGACCGGCGCGGCCGCCTGGCTGAGCCATCGGGCCCGCAGGGAGCTGGTGGGCTGACCACCGCCCCCGGATGAGACGGCCTCTTCCATGAGTGCCGATGAGGAGAGAGAAAACCGCATGAGCTTGCTCGATCTCGCCCCCGTGATCCCCGTCGTGGTGATCGAGGACGCGTCCACCGCCGTCCCGCTCGCGCGGGCGCTGGTCGCCGGGGGGCTGCCGGTCATCGAGGTGACCCTGCGCACGCCCGCCGCGCGCGAGGCCATCGCCGCGATCGCCGCCGAGGTGCCGGAGGCCACGGTGGGCGCGGGCACGGTCAGGACGGCCGAGGACGTCATCGCGTCGGTCGCGGCCGGCGCGAAGTTCCTGGTCTCGCCCGGCACCACGCCGTCGCTGGTGGAGGCACTGGACTCGAGCGGGGTGCCGTACCTGCCGGGCGCGGCCACCGTCTCGGAGGTGATGGCGCTGGCCGAGCGCGGCATCAAGGAGATGAAGTTCTTCCCCGCCGAGGCGGCGGGCGGCGTGCCGTACCTGAAGGCGATCGGCGGCCCGGTGCCGGACGTGCGCTTCTGCCCCACCGGCGGCATCCGCCTGGCCACCGCCCCCGACTATCTGGCGCTGCCCAATGTCGGCTGCGTCGGCGGCACCTGGCTCACCCCTGCCGACGCGCTGGCGGCCGGCGACTGGGCCCGCGTGGAGAAGCTGGCCGCGGAGGCCGCCGCGCTCCGCTGACCCCGATAATGGCGGGGTGGCATGGGAGACAGCCGCGCTGAAGGCGGGCACGGCGGTCGGCGAGCGGGCCGTACGCGCCTGGCTGGCCGCCAGGTCGTCGGCCGAGAGCGGCCGGCTGCCGCTCGTCGAGCTGATGCGCGCCCGCTTCCCCGACCAGCTCGTCCGCCGCAAGGCGCAGCGGCAGATCGAGGACATCGCCGACGCCGTGACCGCGCGGATCACCAAGCTGTGCGGTCACGAGTACCCCGGGCTCGGCGACGACGACCGGCTCGTCGTGCTCGCCGAGGTCACCGACGCGCTGGGGCGGGCCGACCTGTCCGACCGCGCCATCTTCGCCGCCGACGCCGACCCCGTACGGCTGGCGCGCGAGCTGCGCAGGGCCCTGCCCGCCTCCAAGGACCTGAGCGAGCCGCAGGCGCGGCTGTACGAGGTCGTGCTCGACGAGTGCTGCGACTGCCTGGTCCGGGTGGTGCGGCACCTGCCCGAGTTCCAGCCGCGCGCCGCCGCCGAGACGCTGTCGCGGCTCACCGGCCTGGGCGAGCAGCTCGCCGCGATGCTCGAACGGTTACCCGCGCGCACCCTGTTCGCTCCCGAAGGGTCCGACCTCGACGCCGAATTCCGCCGCCGCTACCTGGAGCACATCTCCCGCACGCTGGACAACCTGGAGCTGCTGGGCGTCCGGGTCGAGCGGTTCCGTCCGCGGATGTCGTTGAGCGTGGCCTACATCAGCCTGTCGGTGACGGCCTCGCGCGCCGCGAGCGGCCTGCACGCCGCCTGGCATGACGTACCCGACGAGCTCGCCGCGATGCGCGTGGAGAGCGCGCTCGGCCAGGGCCGCCGCATCCTGCTGCGGGGCGAGGCCGGCGGCGGCAAGAGCACGCTGCTGCGCCGGCTCGCGGTCACCGCCGCCAAGGGCGGCTTCGAAGGCGAGCTGGCCGGCTGGAACGGCTGCGTGCCGTTCCTGGTGAAGCTGCGCAGCTACGCCGACCGCGAGCTGCCGAGACCGGAACAGTTCCTCGACCTGACCGCGGGGCCGCTGGCCGGGCTGATGCCGGCGGGCTGGGTGCACCGGCAGCTCGCATCCGGCCGGGCGCTGCTGCTGATCGACGGCGTCGACGAGCTCACCGGCGGCCAGCGCAGGGCCATCAAGCCGTGGCTGAGCGGGCTGCTCGCCGAGTTCCCCTCGATCCGCGTGCTCGTCACCAGCCGCCCCTCTGCCGCGTCGGCGGCGTGGCTGGAGGAGGACGGCTTCGCGCCCGCGTTCCTCGAACGCATGACGCCCGCCGACACGCGGGCGCTCATCGAACACTGGCACGAGGCCATCAGAAGCAGCGCCGACCTGCCCTGCCCGCCCGAGCAACTGCCCGTGGTGCGCGAGCGGCTGCTGTCCCACCTGGAGAGCGCCCCGCACCTGCGCGCCCTGGCCGCCACCCCGCTGCTCGCCTCCATGCTCTGCGCGCTCAACCTCGACCGCACCTCCCAGCTCCCGCCCGACCGCATGGGCCTGTACGCGGCGGCGCTGGAGATGCTGCTCGAACGCAGGGACGCCGAGCGGGTCATCCCCAGCTACGGCGAGCTGCACCTGAACCGGGCGCAGAAGCTCCAGGTGCTGCAGGAGCTGGCCTGGCAGCTGTCCGTCACCAACCGGGTCGAGCTGTCCAAGCAGGCGGCGCGGGGGTACGTCGACCGGGTGGTCGCCACGATGCCCCGCGTGCGTGCCGACGGCGGGCAGGTGCTCGACTACCTGCTCGCCCGGAGCGGCGTCATCCGCGAACCTGTGGAAGGGCGGATCGACTTCGTGCACCGGACCGTGCAGGAGTACCTGACGGCGCGGGCCGCCGCCGAGGTCGGTGATGTGGAGCCGCTGGTCTCCAACGCCCATCGTGATCAGTGGCGTGAGGTCGTGGTGATGGCCGCCGGCCACGCGAACGGCCCCCTGCGCGAGGCCCTGCTGGAGGGGCTGCTGCACCGCATCGCCACCGAACCCCGCCGCGCCCGCCGCCTCAAGATCGTCGTCTGCGCCTGCCTGGAAACCTTGCCCTCGGTCCCGGAGCGCCTCCGCGAGGCCGTGGACAAATGCCTGGACGACCTCATCCCGCCGAGGGACATCAGTGCGGCCCGCTCTTTGTCCCTGGCCGGCCAGGTGGTTGTGGACCGCCTCCCGAAGGACCTGAGCGGCCTCTCTCCCGCCGTCGCCCGCGCCTGCACCGCAACCGCGCAAATGATCAATGGACCCGCCGCACTGGACCTGCTGGCCGGGTATGCCCGTGATGAGCGGGTCCAGGAGGAGCTGGTGGACGGCTGGCGATACTTCGAACCGCATGCCTACGCCCGGCGGGTGATCTCCGCTGTGAAGAGCCCGCGCCGGCTCCTCGTGACCACGGCTGGGCAGATGGAAGCCGTGCGCGGGCTGCCACCGCAGGAGTACATCCACATCGTCATGCCGGCGGTGCGAGATCTGGAGCCGCTGCTCGCCCACCGCACGACGCTGACCCGGCTCAACGTGAACAGCGTCATCGACGCGGCGGGGGTCTCCGTCCTGCGCCGGCTCAGTGCGCTGACGGACCTTTCCGTGGGCAGCGCGGAGTGCCTGGAATTTCTGGCGGACCTGCCGCGCCTCTCCTCGCTCAGTCTGGGTCATGTGCCGTCCGGCTCCGGCGTCGCTCTCCTCAACCACCTCATCGGGCTCGAACACCTGGAAATAGCAGACGCCTCTTCCCTGACCACGTGGGAGTGCCTGCCCCCGCTGGACCGGATGCGGTCGCTGGCGATCTACGGCACGCCGCTCATGGCCTCGGTCCGCGATCTCGTCGAGCGCGCCCCCGCCCTAGAGTTCCTGGCGATAGGGCGCCAGGATCGCCTCACCGGTCTTGACGCGCTCGGCCACACCGGCGTCACCCAGCTCGCCTTCTTCCGCGTCCCCTGTCTGAATGACCTCTCGCCCCTCGCTGCCTGCCGGACGCTGCGCGACCTCCAGCTCGTGGAAACGCCGGTGGGAGACCTCTCGCCCCTGGCAGAGCTGCCCGAGCTGCGGGCGCTGTCGCTAGCGGCGTGCCCTCCTGGCCTCGACCTCGCCCCGCTGGCGGGAAACACCCGGCTGAAGGTGTACCTGCTCGGAGGCCAGAAGGCGAAGAACGGAGAGCTCCTCGGGAAGCGGCTGCGGCGTCTCTGATCAGCTCCAGATCGAGACGCGCACGGCAGGGCGGAGGTCACCGTGTCCGCGTACAGAGAGATCATCCCTCTTCACTGAGCGTGGTATCACCGGGCGGCGGCCGGGTAGGTGAGCGGTTGTAACAGCAAGCCCAACCGCAGCCCCGGGAAGCCCCTTCTGCTCCTCGGAGAGCGAAAGGGACATCGATGCCGACGGAAACGATCAGCCAAGCGCACACGGTGCCGGACGAGCGCCCCGCGTCCCAGCCGGGCAGCCTGGAGCGGGGCATCGACATCCTGCTCGCGCTCAGCGCCGCCTCAGGGCCCGTCACGCTGTCGCAGTTGTGCCGCAGCACGGGCCTGCCCAAGTCGACCGCCCACCGCATACTCGGCGTGCTGTGCTCGCGCGCGCTCGCCAGGCGGGTGGGCAGCGCGTACCTGCCGGGCGAGCTGCTGGAGTCGATGGCCGGGGTGACCTGCCCGCGCATCCCCGGCACTCGCAGGCTCGTGCTGCCCTACCTGCTCCACCTGTACGAGGCCACCAGGCAGACGGTGAACCTGGCCGTGCCCGCCGGTCTCGAGGTGCGCTACGTCGAGCGCATCTACGGCCACGACCGGGTCCGCTCGCGCTCCGACGGCGACGACCGTGCGCCGCTGCACTGCACGGCGGCCGGCAAGGCGCTGCTCGCCTTCGACCCGAAGCTGCGCGACGGGCTGCCGGCGCGCAGCCCGTTCGAGCGGATGACGCGCCGCACGATCACCGGCCTGGCGGCGCTCGAACGTGAGCTTGCCCAGGTGCGCAGGTATGGCGTCGCGTACGCGCGGGAGGAGTACACCGAGGGCGTGTCCTGCGTGGCGGCTCCGGTGTTCGGCCCGGGCGGGCGGGTCTGCATGGCGGTGGCGGTGGCGGCGCCTGCCCACCTGCCGCTGGCGCGGCTGGACATCTCCGTACGCGGGGCCGCCCAGGCACTCTCCGGGGCCCTGCTCAGCAGGTGATCGTTCCGGTGGCCGGAACACCGACCGATCTTGAAGCCGGAAGTGTTCCATTGACCGAGACCCCGCATTGCGGCGGCGTCGCAGGGACGATCACATCGATCCATGACCTACCCACCCGTTCTCCGCAAGGCCACGCGTGCCTAGGGGGCTGCCCAGGACCACCCTGCTGGAGAGCCTGCGCCTGACCGCCCTGCTCCTCCCGCCGGGCATGCCGCACGTCACGCACGGCCGCGACCTGCTGCGCTCGCGCGCGCTGCTGGCCGACCTCGAAGCCCGCTACGGCGGCCGTCCCGTGCTCGTCCGCAAGCCGCGCCGGGCAGCCCTGCTCGTGCTGTCCAAGCGCGACGCCCTGCGCGTCCTGGACGGGGACGACGACGCCTTCGCGCCCGCGCTCGACGAGCGTCCCTTCGGCCTGCCCACCGACGTGCTGCGGCCGCGCTTCACCGAGATCGCCCAGGAGGAGGCCGGCGAGCTGGCCAGCGGCGTGGTCGACCACTCGCGGCTGAACGCCTGCTGGCAGCGCGTGGCCAGGCGCTGCGTCTACGGCGACGGGGCCGCCCGCGACGAGGAGCTCACCCGCCTGCTCGAAGGCATCACGCGGGCCGGCCGGTGGCGGGCGGGCCGCCGCCAGGAGATCCTGTCAGGACGTTACGACGCCCGCATCATCGACCACCTGCGCAGGGCCGAGCCCGGCAGCCTGGCCGGACTGATCGCCGAGACGCCCGAGCCCGAGGCGCGCGGTCTCATGCAGGCGGCGTACTGGCTCATGGGGTTCGGCTGCGCCGCCGCCGGGCTGACGCAGACGCTGGCGCTGCTCGCCGCGCACCCCGGCCACCGCAAGACCGCCCGCAACGACCCCGACCACCTGCGCGCCTGCCTGCGCGAGGGCCTGCGCCTGTGGCCGTCGGTGCCGGCGCTGTCGCGGGTCACCACCACCGACACCGAGTGGTACGGCTCCACCGTGCCCGCGGGCACCCCCGTCCTCGTGCCGGTCGCGGCGCACCAGCGCAGCCCGCGCCTGCCGTACGCCGACACCTTCGCCCCCGAGATCTGGCTCGACGGCACCGCCGCCACCGAGTGGTGGGCGCGGCCCGGCTGCGACGGCGTGCACCTGACGCTCGCCGTCGGCACCGCCTTCCTCGGCGCCATCCTGCGCACCGCACGCCCCAAGCCCGTCGGCAGGCTGCTCTCGCCCCACCGGCCGCTGCCGCACGCCATCGATCTCGCCCGCCTGCGCGTCTCCATGCGGCCCCTGCGCCGCGACCCCGCCCGAGGCTGCTGAACGGCCTACCCGTTGGGGCCATGCACGGCCTAGTGGCCAACGGACATCGCCTGTCTCCGTTAGAGTCTGGGGTACAAACGGGATGCCGGGCGCGGGGACAGTTCGGGTTGTCACACGATACGAACCGGCGGGAGGAACGGTTCGGGTTGCGACGGGATGACGACGGCGAGAGGACGGCGACGTTGGGGCGCTCCGCAGGCACTCCTCTTGAGCCGGAAGACCCGCCGGCGATCGGCCCCTACGAGCTGATCCGCCGTCTCGGCTCCGGTGGCATGGGCGTGGTCTACCTCGCCAAGGCCCCCGACGGCTCCAAGGTCGCGGTCAAGGCGATCAGGCGCGACTTCACCGCCGACCCGGTCTACCGGGCGCGGTTCCACGAAGAGGTGTCCAACGCGCGCAAGGTCGCCTCGTTCTGCACCGCGCGCGTGCTCGACCACGGCGAGGACCGCGGGCGGCTCTACCTCGTCACCGAGTACATCGACGGCATCTCGCTCGAAGACCACCTCATCGAGCACGGCGCGCTGTCGCCGTCCGTGCTGCACGCCGCCGCCGTCGGCGTGGCCGCCGCGCTCACCGCCATCCACGCCGCCGGGCTCGTCCACCGCGACCTCAAGCCCGCCAACGTGATGCTGACGCTGGCCGGGCCGCGCGTGATCGACTTCGGGCTGGCCCGATCCACCCACGTCCACTCCCGCCACACCAACGCCGGCATGGTCATGGGCACGCCCGGGTGGATCGCTCCCGAGCAGGTCTTCGAGGGCCAGACCAGCCCGGCCGGCGACGTGTTCGCGTGGGGGTCGCTCATCGCGTACGCGGGGCTCGGCGGGCATCCGTTCGGCGAGGGCGACGCGTACGTGATGGCGGCCAGGGCCCGGCAGGCGCCGCCCGACCTGCGGGGGCTGCCCGAGCCGCTGGACCGGCTCGTCGCGGCGGCCATCCACCCCGACCCCGCGCGCCGGCCCGCCGCCCGGCAGCTGCTGCTCGAACTGGTGGGCGCGGCCGACGAGCCCGCCGCGCAGCTCGCCGCCACCAAGCATCTGACCAACGCGTGGAACCCGTCGGAGTTCGGGCCGCTCATGCCGCCCCCGCCCGACGTCGCCCACGCCGGGGCCCACCCCGCTGCCCACCTTCCGCCGCAGCCGCCGCCGGCCGAGCGCACCGGCCCGACGCCCGGCACCTCCCGGGCACCGCAGCCGCCTGGCGATCGCGGCCCCGTTCCCGGTCCGGCACCGCACCCCGGCGCGGCCCCTCACGTCGCACCGCAGGGCGCCCCAGGCCCCTCCCATGGCCCACAGCCCGGCCCGGCCCACGCACCTGCGCCCCAGCCCGGCCCCGGCACGCCCCAGCCCGGCCTTGGCACGCCCCAGCCGGGCCCTCAGGGAGGCCCTGGCGGGCCGCAGGGCGGCCCGAACGCGCCGCAGGGCGGCCCCGCCGCACCCCAAGGTGGGACAGGTGCGCCCCAGGCCGGCCCCGGCGGGCCCCAACCGGGCCCTGGAGCACCCCAAGGCGGCCCGGCCACGCCCCCACCCGGACCGAACACGCCTCAAGGCGCCCCGGGAGCACCCCAGCCTGCCCCGGTAGCACCTCAAGGTGGCCCCGCCACGCCCCCACCCGGACCGAACACGCCTCAAGGCGGCCTCGGAGCACCTCAGGGTGGGCCGGGCTCGCCGCAAGGCGGACCTGGCGCCCAGCAGGGTGGGCCTGGCGCGCCTCAGGGTGGCCAGGCCGGGCCGCAGGGCGGGCCGCAGGCCGGGCCGGGGGCTCCGCAGCCCGGCCCGAACGTGCCGCAGGCCGCGTCGGCGCACGCGCCGCAGCAGGTCGTACCGGGAGGCGCCCCGCAAGGTGGCGCTCCGCAAGGTGCACCGCAAGGAGGCGCCCCGCAAGGCGCACCGCAAGGGGGTGCGCCGCAGCCGCCGCCCGCCGAACGCACCGGACCACGGCCCGGTGGGGCGCACCCACAGCCGCCGTCACCGGCCGAGCGCACGGGACCGCGCCCCGGTTCGTCGCACCAACCGCCACCCGCCGAGCGGACCGGACCCCGGCCGGGCTCGTCACGCCCGCCCCGGCAGCCGCCGCCCGCCGAACGCACCGGGCCGCGGCCGGGTGGCGCACACCCGCAGCCGCCATCGCCAGCCGAGCGCACGGGACCGCTGCCGAGGGTGTCGCACCCGCCGCAGCAGCCGCCGCTGGAGTGGACCGGGCCGATGCCGCAGGTGCCCGTGCCGCCACGCCAGGGCAGGCCCATGCCCCAGCGGCCGGGCCGGGGGCCGCGCCAGCTCTACGGCAACCCCAAGCGCGGCGTGGCCACCGGCTGCCTGGCCGCGGTGGCGATCGTCGCCGTGCTGATGGTGGTGGTGATATCCGGGCTGTCCTGGTTCTTCCGCTCGCCCGCCGTCGGCGAGGACGGGCCGGTGCAGGACGGCAAGCTCCGCTTCGCGGTGACCGGCGTGAACTGCGCCGACACGGGGAAGGCGGCGGCCAAGCGTACGTGCGAGGTCGGCATCCAGGTCAGGAACGTCGGCCAGGAGGCCCGCGTGCTCTACCCCGGTCAGCAGAAGCTGATCGACGAGGACAAGGCCCTGCACGGCGGCACCAAGCTGCTCGACGAGGACGGCAAGGAGATCACCCCGGTCCGTATCGAGGCGGGCCGGACGTTCAAAGGGGCGCTGGTGTTCGAGCTGCCGAACGACCTCGACCCGCTGGGCCTGGAGGTCCACGACTCCGGCCTGAGCCGAGGCGCCCGCCTCAACCTCGACTGATCCGAGGGGGTTGCAGCCCCAGCCCGAGCCAGGCACCCGCCGCCGCACGGGCGAGCGAGCACTGACCCCGGCAAGGCGCACCCCGCTGCCCACAGCGGGACAGCACCCCGCCGAACCCCCGCTGCCAAGGCAGCCCGCCGGGTGCGGACCACCGCAGCAGTTGGGGGTGGAACCGGACCCAACGAGACGCGCACATCCGCCGCACTCAGCACAACGGCGAGGCGACCGACCGGAGCCGGAACGCCGCGACCCCCACGCTCAAGGTGGGCGCCCGACGAGACGGGCGGATCCGCCGCACCCACCGCACCGGCGAGACGCGTGGACCCGGCACACCCGGCACGCTGGAGGCGGTGACCCATCCGCGGTGTGCGACCGGCACCTGCCGCGCCCGGTCGGTCTCCGGCTCGGCCGGCATCAGCCGCGCCGCCACCAGCAGATCCAGCTCGCCACGGCCGCGGCGGCGTGGCAAGTCGGCCGCCATCCTCAGCGACGGCAGCCGGGAGGCGGAGCCCTCGACCGCCGGATACGGAGGCCCGCCTTCCCCGCGGCAGGCGCCTGAGCCGAACCGGCGGTTGGGAGGTCAGGCGGCGGTGGAAGGGACGCTCGGGCGGTCGAGAGGGCGATCAGGCGACCCGGGAGGGGCGGGAAGGCGGGAGGGGCGGTCAGGCCGGTCGGAGGGGCGGTCAGATGGCCTGGAGGGGCGATCTGACCGCCGGGAAGGACGCTCAGACCACCGGGAAGAGCGGTCAAACAACCGGGAAGAGCGGTCAGACCGCCGGGAAGGGCAAGGGTCAGAAGCCTTGGGAGGGGGAGGCGATGCCTTCCAAGGGTTCGCCGGCGATGAGGTGGCGGACGTTGGCCGTGACCCGGTCGGCCAGGCCGCGCCAGTAGGCCGGGCGCGGGTTGGCGCTGTGCGGGGTGATGAGCACGTTCTCCAGGGTCCACAGCGGGTGGCCGTCGGGCAGCGGCTCGGGGTCGGTGACGTCGAGCGCCGCCCCGCCGATGGCGCCCGAGCGCAGCGCCTCCACCAGCTCGTCGGTGACGACGAGGCTGCCTCTGGCGACGTTCACCAGCCAGGCGTCCTCGCGCATGAGCCCGAACTCGTGCGTGCCGAACATCCCCCTGGTCTCGGGAGTGGCGGGCGCGGCGACGACGACGTAATCGGCCTCGGGCAGCGCCTCGCGGAAGCGGGCGCGCGGCAGGATGGTGTCGGCGCCCGGCACCTCGCCGCGGTCGCTGACCGCCACGACGCGGCAGCCGAACGGCTCCAGCAGCCGGGTCAGCGACCTGCCGATGCCGCCCGCGCCGACGATGGCGACCGTCGATCCGGCCAGCACGCGGGAGTCGTTGCGGCCCCAGGTGGTGGCTCTGGCGTGGCGGTGCAGGGAGCGGGCGGCGGCCAGCATGAGGGCGAGCGCGTGCTCGGCGACGGCCGGGCCGTAGGCGCCGGTGGCGGCGGTGAAGACGGGGTGGTCGGCGAGGATGCCGGCGTCGGCCCACCGTTCGATGCCGGCGTGCGGGAGCTGCACCCAGCGGATGCCCTCGTGCAGCATGCCGCGCAGCTCCTCCGGGTCGTCGTTGCCGTAGTAGACGATCGCCTCGGCCTGCTCCAGCGGGACGACCCGCCCGCCGGCGCGGCTGACGGCGTCGATGAGCACGGGAACGGGTTCGGGGCCGACGTGGACGGCGACGGTCATCGGGGCTGCCTCCCGGTGGTACGCGTGGATCGGGCACGAGCTTATCCGGCCCGCAAAGGCCGCCGTCTGCCGAGGTCTCCGCCAGACGGGCACACTCCGCCCGCGACGGCCAGGACAGCGCCCTCCTCGGCTTCTGGCGCGTGCACAGGGGCCGGGCTTCGCTCGGCGGTCAAGCTGACGGCGCGTCACCCGTTCCGGCGTTCGGCATTTCCGAAATATCGGTTTACGCACGCCGTACCGGCAGATCATCCCGATTTATCGGGACTCAAGTCGTAAAGTGGGGCGCTTGACCATAAGCCACCCATGAGCAACGCTGTAGCGACAACCGTTGCCGGGGGCATCGCGTGAGGCGTCCATTCATCATCTTCCTGGCCGCCAACGCCTTATCCGTCACCGGCAACATGCTCTCCCTGCTCGCCGTCCCCTGGTTCGTGCTGGAGACGACCGACAGCGCGGTGCTGACGGGGCTGGCCTCGTTCGCCACCACCTTCCCCATCGTGATCTCCGCCGCGTTCGGCGGCACGCTGGTGGACCGGCTCGGGTACCGCGCGACGAGCGTGCTGTCCGACCTGGCGAGCGGGGTGGTGGCGCTGGCCGTGCCGCTGCTGTTCGTGACCTCAGAGCTCGGCTATCCGCTGCTCCTGCTGCTGCTCTTCCTGCGCTGGCTGGTGACCACGCCCGGCGAGACCGCGCGCAAGGCCATGCTGCCCGACCTGTCGGTGGCGGCGGACGTGCGCATCGAGCGGGCGGCGGCGGCTTACGACGGGGTCTACCGGGCGGCCGCGATGGTGGGCGCGCCGCTGGCGGGGGTGCTGATCCTGTGGTTCGGCCCGCACCTGCTGCTGTTCGTGGACGGGGTGTCGTTCCTGCTGTCGGCGCTGCTGATCGGGTCGGGGGTGCCGCGCGTGTGGCGGGGCGAGCGGCACTCGACCGGCTACCTCGGCGACCTGCGGGCCGGGCTGGCGTTCCTGTGGCGGGACCGGCTGCAGCTCAGCGCCACCGTCATGGTCGTGGTGGTCAACCTGCTGGACACGGGCGTCACGCAGGTGCTGCTCGCGCTCTACTCGCGCCAGGTGGTGGGCGACCCGCGCGCCTTCGGCCTGCTCACGGGCGTGCTGGGGGCGGGCGCGGTGGCCGGGACCATCGTGTACGGCGCCACCGGCGAGCGCCTGCCGATGCGGCTGACGTACGGGCTGGCCTTCCTGCTCGCCGGGGTGCCGCGCGTGCTGGTGCTGGCCCTGGGCGCGCCGTTCCCGGTGGCGCTGGCGGTGACGGCGGTGTCGGGGTTCGCGGCGGGCGCGATCAACCCGATCCTGGGCATCCTGCAGTACGACAGGATCCCCGCCCCGCTGCGGGCCCGGGTGATCGGCACGATGACGGCGGCCATGTACGCGGGCATGCCCATCGGCGGCCTGCTCGCGGGCTCGCTCAGCTCCCTGACCGGCCTGGACGTGACGCTGCTGATGTTCACCTGCGTGTACGTGCTGATCTCGGTGCCGCCGTTCGTCTTCCGCACCTGGCGGGAGCTGGACCGCTCCCGCCCGTTCAGAGGCTGAGGGTCAGGCGCGGGCGAGCAGCAGCTCCTCGCTGATCGGGGACTCGTGGGTGCCGGGCACGGTGCAGGCGTGCGCACCGGCGATCGCGCCGAGGCGTACGCACTCCTCCAAGGGCCTGCCGCGCAGGGTGCCGTACAGGAAGCCGGAGACGAACGCGTCGCCCGCGCCGTTGGTGTCGGCCACCGGACCGGGCAGCGGCGCGGCCGGGAAGGCGCGCACGGCGGAGCCGCGGGTGAGCACCAGGCAGCCGAGTGCGCCGCGCGTGCAGACGACGGTGCGGGCCCGGCCGCGCTCGACGATGGCGCGCATGGTGGCGGCCGGGTCGGTCAGCGCGGCGGCGGACAGGAACACCAGGTCGGAGCGGTAGGCGAAGTCCTCGTGGTAGTCGTTGACGCCGTCCCAGTCGTGCAGGTCGGTGGAGACGGGCACGCCGTCGAGGTCGTCGAAGACGTCGCGGCAGGCGTCGATGATCGACACGTGGGCATGCCTGACCGGCAGGCCGGCGTACAGCTCGCGCGGCAGGCGCTCGCCGGGCGTGGTCCTGGCGTCGTGCAGGGAGGTGCGGCGGCCGTCGGGGCCGACGAGCAGGACGCTGCGGCGGGTGCCCGCGGCGGCGCGGCCGAAGCGGCAGTCGAGGCCGCGCAGCGCGTCGCGGATGAGCGCGCCCTGCGGGTCGTCGCCGATGAGGTCGGCGAAGGCGACGCTGAGCCCGAGCGCGTGGCAGCCGAGCGCGACGCCGGAGCCGGTGTTGCCGATGCGGTCGGCGACGGGCGGCACGTGGCAGGTGTCGCGGTACGGCAGCGGCAGCTCGGGGACGTAGACGGTGGTGTCGACGCCGGAGCCGCCGAGCACCAGCAGGTCGTGGCCGCTCACCGGTTGACCAGCGGGCCCGAGCCGGTGGAGCCGCGCACGACGAGCTCCGGCTGGAAGATCAGCTCGATGTGTTTGGCGGGCGCGCCGTTGACCTCTTCGAGCAGCGTCTGCACGGCGGCCGAGGCCATCGCGCCGATCGGCTTGCGCACGGTGGTCAGCGGCGGATCGGTGAACGCGATGAGCGGCGAGTCGTCGAACCCGACCACCGACACCTCGCCCGGCACCGACAGCCCTTTCTCCCTGCACGCCCTGATCGCGCCGAGCGCCATGAGGTCGCTCGCGCACACGATGCCGGTGCAGCCCCTGCTGAGCAGCTGCGCGGCGGCGGCCTGGCCGCCCTCGACGGAGAACAGCGAGTGGGAGATCAGCTCATCGACGTCGGTCGCGCCGAGCAGCTGCGCCATGGCCTGCCGGTAGCCCTCGATCTTCCTGATGACGGGGACGAACCTGCGCGGCCCGAGCGCGAGGCCGATGCGCTCGTGGCCGAGGTCGACGAGGTGCTGCACGGCGAGCCTGGCGGCCATGCGGTCGTCGGGCGAGATGAAGGGCGCGTCGATGTGCTCGTTGTAGCCGTCGACCAGCACGATCGGCAGCCCGCGGTCGGTCAGCCGGGTGTAGCGGTCCATGCGGGCGGTGGTGTCGGCGTGGAGCCCGGAGACGAACACGATGCCGCTCACGCCGCGATCGACGAGCAGCTCGGTGAACTCGTCCTCGGGCGCGCCGCCGGGGAGCTGGGTGCACAGCACGGGCGTGTAGCCGTGCTGGGTCAACGCCTTCTCGATGGCCTGGGCGAACGCGGGGAAGATCGGGTTGTCCAGCTCGGGCGTCACCAGGCCGACCAGGCCGTTGCTGCGCTGCCGCAGGCGGGGCGGGCGCTCGTACCCCATGAGGTCGAGCGCGGCCATGACGGCCTGCCGGGTCGCCGCAGAGACGCCCGGCTTGCCGTTGAGCACTCTGCTGACGGTGGCCTCGCTCACCCCTGCCTGGGCGGCGATGTCGGCGAGGCGAGCGTGACCGTTCATGGCAGACACTTTACTTTCCACCAGGCCGCCGAATCGGCTGCTCCAGGGACGTCGGAGGCGATGAGCAGCGCGCCGTCCACGCCGAAGTCGACGGGCTCGCCCGTGAGGTTGACGGCGCAGACGAACGAGCCCCGGGAGAACATCAGCGTGCCCTCCGGAGAGTCGTGCCAGACCAGGTCGCCGTCGAGGTCGCGGCGCAGCCGCAGCGCCGTGCGGTACAGCTCCAGCGTGGAGCCCGGCACGCCCTCCTGGGCCTGCACGCTCAGCTCGGCCCACTCCCGGGGGATGGGCAGCCACGGGTCGCGCCAGCCGCCGTCGCGCGTCCACGGCAGCGGCACGCGGCAGCCGTCGCGGCCGCTGTCGGGGTCGCGCAGCCGCTGCGGGTCCTGGCACAGCTCGGCCGGCAGGTCGAGCACCTCGGGCAGGCCCAGCTCCTCGCCGTTGTAGAGGTAGGCGGAGCCGGGCAGCGCGAGCGTGAGCAGCGCGGCGGCGCGTGCCCTGGCCAGGCTGCCGTAGCGGGTGACGTGCCGCTTGACGTCGTGGTTGGACAGCACCCAGGTCGTGGGCGCGCCGACCGACCCGGCCGTGGCCAGCGAGTCGTCGATCACCTCGCGCAGCGCGGCGGCGTCCCAGGGGGCGAACAGGTAGTGGAAGTTGAACGCCTGGTGCAGCTCGTCGGGGCGGACGTACATGGCCAGCCGCTCGGGCGTGGGCGCCCACGCCTCGGCCACGCCGATGCGCTCGCCCGGGTAGGAGTCGAGCACCCGGCGCCAGGAGCGGTGGATCTCGTGCACCTCGTCGTTGTCGAAGAACGGCACCGGCTCCCTGCCGACCATCGTGGCCTGGTCGCCGCGCCCGATGTCGGGCAGGCCGCGCGGCTTGACCATGCCGTGCGCCACGTCCACCCGGAAGCCGTCCACGCCCAGGTCGAGCCAGAAGCGCAGGATCGACTCGAACTCGCCGCGCACCTCCTCGCTGTCCCAGTTGAGGTCGGGCTGCTCGGGGGCGAACAGGTGGAGGTACCACTGCCCGTCCTCGACCTGGCTCCAGGCGGAGCCGCCGAAGATGGACTCCCAGTCGTTCGGCCGGTCGCGGAAGATGTAGCGGTCGCGCCGCTCGCCGCGCAGCGCCTGCTGGAACCAGGGGTGCCGGTCGGAGGTGTGGTTGGGGACGATGTCGACGATGACGCGCAGCCCGTGGCCGTGCGCCTCGTCGATGAGCGCCTTGGCGTCGGCGAGCGTACCGAAGAGCGGGTCGACGTCGCGGTAGTCGGCCACGTCGTAGCCGAAGTCGGCCATCGGGGAGGGGTAGAAGGGCGTGAGCCAGATGGCGTCGACCCCGAGGCCGGCGAGATAGGGCAGGCGATCGCGGATGCCGATCAGGTCGCCCACGCCGTCGCCGTTGCCGTCGGCGAAGCTGCGCACGTAGACCTGATAAATCGCCGCATTTCGCCACCAGTCGGTCATCGGTCTCCCCCGAGGTCTCCCCAGCACGCCTCGACTATGAAATCCCTTTCCGCAAGTTTGCGCAACTGCTTCCACGCCCATCAGATTCGGAAATCTAGGCGTTCGGGCCCCCAAAACTCCCGTCCGAAACCCCGACCGAATGAGATTCTTTATGTCAAGGGTGGACATCGAGTGTTAAGGCGCGATGTACTACCTCTTCAATCAGCCCCGTCACAGGTGACACGCGCGCAAGGTGTGGGCCCATGAGCTCGGTCGTTCTCGACAAAGTGTCCAAGGTGTATCCGGGTGGCTATCTCGCAGTCGACCGGCTGAGCCTTCAAGCGCAGGACGGTGAGTTCCTCGTCCTGCTCGGCCCGTCAGGCTGCGGCAAGTCCACTCTGCTCCGCATGATCGCGGGGTTGGAGGACATCACCGAGGGCGACCTATGGCTGGACGGCGAGCTGGCCAACCACTTAGCCCCGCGCGACCGCGACGTGGCGATGGTGTTCCAGAACGGCGCCCTCTACCCCCACAGGACGGTCCGCGGGAACATCGCCTTCCCCTTGGAGATCGCCAAGGCCGACCCCGCGATGGTCCGCGAGCGCGTCACCGAGCTGTCCAAGGCGCTGCACATCGACGAGATGCTCGACCGCCGCCCCGGCACGCTGTCGGGCGGCCAGCGGCAGCGGGTCGCGATGGGGCGGGCCATCGTCCGCCAGCCCAAGCTCTTCCTCATGGACGAGCCGCTGTCGAACCTCGACGCGGGCATGCGCACCGAGCTGCGCATGGAGATCTCGGCGCTGGTCAGGTCGCTCGGCGTCACCACCATCTACGTCACCCACGACCAGGTGGAGGCCCTGACCCTGGCCGACAGGATCGCCATCTTGAACCGCGGGGTCCTCCAGGACGTGGGCACACCGGCCCAGATTTACAACGATCCAGCCACCGCGTTCGTCGCCGCGTTCCTCAACTCGCAGCAGCTGAACCTGCTCGCGGCCACCGTCAGGACGCCGCAGAACCAGTACGTGATGCTGGACTTCGGCACGCACCGGCTCACGATGCCGTGGAGCGATCCGAGGGCGTACGCGGTCTCGCAGCACACCGGCGGGCAGGTGCTCGTCGGGTTGCGGCCCGACGGGCTGGCGCCGGTGCCCGAGTCGTACGAGGGGCCGTCGTTCTTCGGGCGCGTCCGTGCGCTTGAGTACCACGGGCACGAGTGGCTGGCGTACCTGGAGTGCGGAATGCCGGGCGTGCCGGTGCCCGAGCCGCCGGACCCGCGTCAGCGCCGCCGCTCCAACGGCGGCTCCGCGGGCGGCGGCAGGCTGACCGGGCTGGTGCGGCGGCTGCTCTCCCGCGAGGAAGAGGAGTGGCAGGAGCAGGAGCGGGTGGGACAGCACCCGAACGGCAGCGGTGTCCACCGGCGCTCCGACCTGATCGTGCGCCTCGGCGGGCGGCCCATCTGGCGGCAGGGCGACCCGGCCAAGGTCGCCGTGGACCTCTCCCGCATCATGATCTTCACGTTGGACGGCGCCCGCATCGACCCGCCCCGCCGCTGACCGAAGCCAGCACCGCCCCGCCGCTGACCGAAGTCCGGACTGCCCGGCTCGTGGGCCGCGCCCGGGGCCGATCCGGCCCGCCGCCGGAGCGCGCCGCGCCCCGCAGCCGGCCGTACGGCGTCACGCGAGGCTCCAGCGGGAGCCCTCGGGGGTGTCCTCGACGGCGACGCCGCCCCTGACCAGGGCCGCGCGCAGGGCGTCGGCCACGTCGTACCGGCCGCTCGCGCGCAGCTCGGCCCGCAGTTCCAGCAGCGGCTCCACCAGGGCGGTCAGCTGCTCGGAGCGCCGGCCCGACTCGGCGGCCAGCTCGCCGAGCCGGGCGATCAGCAGCCGCATCAGCTCCCTGGCCTGCTCGACGCCGCCTGCGTCCTCCTCGGTGTCGGCGGCCCACTTGACCATCTCCGCCTCCAGGTCGAGCACCGCCTCCGCGGCCCGCATCGGGTCGCGCCCGGCTACCGCGGCGGCGAACGTCTCCTCGCACGAGCGGATCGACTCCTCCAGCGTCACCTCGGCGGGCGCGGCCTGGTCCTGAGGCGGCGCCAGGACGGGTGAGCCGCCCGCCGTACCGCCCTCGGCCAGGCGGCGCAGCCCGGCCAGGTCCGTACGCGTCCCGGACGGCAGCACCGTCGCCGACCCGGCCCTGCGCACGGTCAGCCCGCCGCGCCCCGCCACCCGCACCTCCTCGCTCGCCAAATCGATGATCAGCGCGGTGTGCTCGTCGATGCCCAGCACGGCGGTGCCCGGCGGCAGCTCGCGCTCCATCCGCGACAGCCGCCGCTCCCCTAGGTAGCAGTAGCGGGTGTCGTGGGTGCCGCCTTCGGCGTTGTCGAAGTGCGGGATCACCACCGCCTGCAGGCCCAGCGGCTCCAGCAGGTCGAGGCCCTCGCGCCAGTGCGGGTCCGCGCCCACCTTGTAGATCTCATAGACCGGTACGGTGGCCAGGCCCGCCGTACAGGCCGCCGCCGAGGCGAGCACCGTCACGCCCTCACGGGCGCGCACCCGGGCGCGCAGGTCGCCCGCCACGCCGGAGGCGGCCCAGCGGTCCAGCGCGTACGTGGGGCTGCCAGGCCCCGAGAACACCCAGTCCGCTCCGGCGATGGACGGCGCCACCTCCACCTCGAGCCCGACGCTGCGGGCGAAGTAGCGGCGGGCGCGAGCGGAGATGTCGGAGCAGTTCTCCTGGAAGGCGTACGGGGTGTCGAGCAGCACGGCCCGCGCCCCCGCGCGCAACGTCCGCGCCGCGGCGCGGTGGACCTCGACCATGGTCGGGCTCGTCTCCCCCGACCCCATCAACACCAGCAAACCGGGCATCACCGTCGGCCACCTCCTCACACGCCATCGATCACAACCCGGCCGCCCGGGCGTTTCAAGACCGACACGGGACATGCCAGTTCAACGCACCTGCACATGATTGGCAGTAAGTTGGTGGCGATGACGGCAGGACACGTGGTCTCAGTTGAGACGCTCATGCTCAGGGTGGACGCCGGCGGCCGCTGGTCGTACCGGACGGCCTCGACGATCCCCCGGCCCGGGGAGAGCCCGGACGAGGCGGCCAGGCGGCTGGGCGGGATCTCCGCCGCCGACCCCGGGACCGTCGTCCATTCCACGAGCTGGCGCTACGAGCCGGACGGCACCGTCGTCCTCACGTACGCCATCTGCCCCGACCCCGAGCCCTGGCTGCCCGCGACCGAGGCGCCGGTGCTGGAGATCGCCCGCGGCAGCACTCCCGCCGCGCCGTCACCCGACCGATTCGCCCTGGTCAACGTCGTCGCTCACGCGGTGCGGCACCTGGCGTTCCTCATGGCGGAGGACCCGGTCGTCGCCGGTGCTCTCGCCCGGCACCCGCACCTCGCCGCCGCCCTGCGGCCCGCCGCGGCACCGGCGTGAGATCCGCCGTCCCAGGTCCTGCATCGGCTTCTCCACGAACCGGTACGTCACCGCGCTCACCGCGATGATCACGACCAGCGCCGCCGCCGTCATCACCAGCTGGTACGCAAGCGGCTCGCCGCGCAGGTCGCCGCTGACCCGCACGAAGTACCGCAGCAGCGGGTGGTGCACCAGATAGAGCGAGTAGCTGATCAGCCCGAACCACACCAGGATCCTGGGCAGCCGCCGCCCCCGCAGCGCCATACCGCCCGCGAACGTGGCCGCCGCCAGCAGGATCGTGGTCAGCCAGACGTCCGCCTGCACCCACCACCAGCCGCTCTCGATCGCCCACACGGGCGCGATCACCACCAGCGCCCCGGTCACCGCCACCGGCCACAGCGGGCCCGTGCCCCGCTCCCACCGGTAGATCGCCGTGCCGGCGAACATCACCGCGAGCACCGCCGTCCCCAGCCACGGCACCCGGCTGCTCAGCAGCAGGCAGGCCACCGCCATCACGCCGAGCGCGCACGCCGAGAACGTGCGCAGGCGGCCCACCAGCACGCCGGTCAGGCCCAGCACGAACACCGCGCACGACACGTACGCCGGCCATCCGCCGCCGAACACCGCGCCGGACGCGACCAGACCCACCAGCACCGCCGCGACCGCGAACACGATCGCCCAGGTCCCGCTGCGCTCATGTCCCCTGGTCAGATACAGCGCCGTGACCACCAGATAGAAGACCATCTCGTACGAGAGCGTCCACATGGTGTCGGCGACCCCGCCGATGCCCACCACGTCGAGCAGCATCGTCGCGTGCGCCGCCACCGCGCTGCCGTCGCGCACCACCGCCTCCCGCACCGGCACCCACCACGACAGCGCCAGCACGACGGCGATGACCACGAGGTAGAGGGGATAGAGGCGGAAGAAGCGGCTGATCCAGAACGCCCGCACGTCGCCGTGCCGTTCCAGGGACGCCGGGATGATGTAGCCGCTGACCAGGAAGAAGACGAGAATCCCGTAGACGCCGAGACTGAACCAGTAGGGCCGCAGGCTGGGCACGAACCACGGCAGCATGTGCTCGGCCACGACCGCCAGCGCGCCGATCCCCCGCAGGGCGTCCAGCCAGGCGAGGCGGCCGGCGGAGGTGACGGCGGACGGGGACACAGGGGGTGAAGTGGCTGCGGACACCCGCCCCAACCTACCCTTTACCGGCTGAACGATGCGCGGAGGACGGGCGAACAACCCCTCAAGAACGCCCCCACCTGACGGTTGTGCCGCCGCACCTCCACCTGACGGCTGTGCCGCCGCGCCTCCATGCCGCGGGGCCTGATGGCGTGAACGAACCCGGCGAGAACCGCCCCTGTCCCCCGCCGGCGCCCCGCATGCCCGTGCCCGTGGCCGTGTCCGTTCCCATGCCCGTGACCAGGCGCCGGGGCGGGATGTGGCCGGTCGGACGTGGTCTTCCTCGCTCCCCCGCGGCGTGCTCCCGGCCAGCATGAGCAGCGGCGTCGAGCGGCCCGGGGAGCGGCGGGGTCACCAGCCGACCTTGCCCTTGCCCGAGATGAGCGCGCGGGCGATGACCATGCGCTGTACGTCGTTGGTGCCCTCGCCGATCGCCATCAGCGGCGCGTCCCGGTAGAGCCGCTCGACCACGTACTCCTGCGAGTACCCGTACCCGCCGTGGATGCGCATCGACTCCAGCGACGCCTTCAGCGCCACCTCCGACGCGAAGTACTTGGCCATGCCGGCCTCCATGTCCACCCGGCGGCCGCCGTCGGCCTGGGAGGCGGCCCAGTATGTGAGCAGCCGCGCGGCCTGGATCTCCGTGGCCATGTCGGCGAGCTTGAGCTGGATGGCCTGGAAGTCGGAGATGGGCTGGCCGAAGGCGGTGCGCTGGCGGGAGTAGGCGAGCGCGGCGTCGTACGCGGCCTGGGCGACGCCGACGGCGCGGGCGGCGATGTTGATACGGCCGATCTCCAGCCCGCCCAGCACCTGCTGCATGCCGCGTCCCTCGACGCCGCCGAGCAGGCACGAGACGGGCACACGCACCTCGTCGAGTACGACCTCGCAGGTCTCGGTGCCCTTGTAGCCGAGCTTGGGCAGGTCGCGGCTGACGCTGAAGCCCTTCAGGTCGGGGTCGACGAGCAGCACCGACATGCCCTTGTGCGCGGGCTCCTCGATCGAGGTCTTGACCAGGACGGGCAGCGGGTCGGCGTGGCGGGCGTTGGTGATCCAGGTCTTGGTGCCGGTGACGACGTAGTGGTCGCCGTCGCGTACCGCGCGGGTCTGGATGCCCTGCAGGTCGGTGCCGGCGCCGGGCTCGGTCAGCGCGATGGCGGTGCGCCGTGCGCCGGTGGCGAGGTCGGGCAGGTGGCGGCGCTTCTGCTCGTCGGTGCCGTGGCGGGCGATCATCCAGCAGGCCAGCGAGTGGGAGCCGATGGTGCCGGCCACGCCCATCCACCCGCGCGCGATCTCCTCGAAGACGAGTGCGAACGTGACCATGTCGGCCCCGAGACCGCCGTACTCCTCGGGCACCGACAGTCCGAACAGCCCCATCTGCTTCATCTTGTCGATGATCTCGGCCGGGTAGCGCCCGGAGTGCTCCCACTCGATCGCGACCGGCATGATCTCCTTGTCCACGAACGCGCGCAGGGTCTCGCGGAACGCCTTCTGCTCGTCGGTCAGCTCGAAGTCCATGCGGGTCGCCTCCTCAGAGCGGGCCGGTCTTGGCCTGGGGGAAGTAGCCCTTGTCGTGCGGGGCGTCGCGCTTGTACACCATGACCGTGCGGGTCCACGACATGACCTCGTCGCCGTCCTGGTTGAGCCCGCGCGTGTAGGCGGTGACGATCCCCGCGTACGGGCGCGACTTCGACTCCCGCTTGGCGGTCACCTTCGACTCGGCGTAGAGGGTGTCGCCGACGAACACCGGGTGGGTGAGCTTGATGTCGGTCCAGCCCAGGTTCATGATCGCGGTCTGGCTGATGTCGATGACGGACAGGCCGAGCACGATCGCCACGGTCAGCCCCGAGTTCACGATGATCTTCCCGGTGGGGGCCTTGGCGGCGAAGTGGGCGTTGAAGTGGTTCTGGTTCGTGTTCATCGTCAGGAGCGTGAACCAGGTGTTGTCCGCCTCGCTGATCGTGCGGCCCATGGGGTGCTGGTAGACGTCCCCGACGGTGAAGTCCTCGTAGTAGCGGCCGATGGCGGGCTGGTGGACGGTCAAGGGCGGCTCCTCGGCAGCTGTGCACACCGTCGGAACGCCCACGTTAGTGACCAGATCAATGTTCGGTCAATGATCCGCGCCGGGCCGCGCGCATCCCGAGCCATGGTCCGCATCGGGCCGCGCGACGTCCCGAGTCATGGTCCGTATCAGGCCGCGCGCGCCCCGAGTCATGGTCCGCGTTTGACCGCGGGCGTCTCGCGCTGGGCCGCGGGGCCGCCGGTCAGGCGCGGGCGGCCGGCTTTTGCGGGTCGGCGCGAGCGGCCAGCTTCGACACCACGTCCACGATGCGCGACACGCGCTCGACCTCGGCGCGGTGGAAGTGGGGGCCGTCGGACCGCGCCACCACCAGGTGCATCCCGGCGGCGGCGACCGGCAGCAGGAGCAGGCGCAGCTTCTCGGCGTCCATGGTGACCGGCCGCGGCGGCGGCTCCGGCAGCTCGAACGAGGCGGGCGCGGCCAGCGAGGCGTGCCGTACGACGCCGTCGGCCACCGCCAGCGACCACTCGGCCCCGCACAGCCCGGGCAGCGCGTCCACGAGCGTGGCGAAACCCCTGGCGGGCTCGCTGGCGACGTGCATGAGCAGGTCGTAGTCAGGGGCCGAGCCGGGCACCTCCTTGGTCGGCCACACCCCCTCGACCCGTACGCCGGGCAGGGCGGAGAGCCGCTCGCGCGCCTCGGAGGCGGTCACCGGCGCCGGCCAGGAGACGGTGAAGTCGTCCACCGCCCGCCCGGCCTCGCGTTCGAGCACGGTGACCTGCAGGATGTCGGCACCCAGGGTGCCCAGCGCCTTGGCCACCTGGCCGAGACCGCCGGGCCTGTCGGGCAGCGACACCCTCAGACGCAGCAGCATGTCCGCCCCCTTTCCGCAGAGGCTCTCACATTGCCGTGGAAAGGTTTCGAGCATGTTCCACGGATATGTCGTACATGCTGCGGTTATTTCCAACATTGCTGTGTTAAGTCCGGATTGTCGATAAAGGGAGCGTCCGCCAAGACGCATCACCCGACAAAGCACAGCTCACCGCGACACAAGCCCGCCACACGCAGCACGCCACGCACGAGCCCGCCACCCGCACCGCACAGGTTCGCCACCCGCACCGCACAGGTTCGCCACCCGCACCACACAGGTTCGCCATGCGCCGCACGCAGGCTGACCACGCGCAGCCCTCCGCTCGCCACACGGCAACCCACCGCCACAGACCACCAGGCACAGCCCGCCGACGCATTCCCGTCGCTCGCCGGCACCTAATCCCGCCGCCACAGCCCGCCAGGCGCAGCGTGCCGGTCGCCGCACCTAAGCCCGCCAAGCAGGCCTGCCGCGCGTACCTCGCACTGGCAGCCCGCCGCGCCCAAGCGCACCGCGCTTTGCACGGCGAGCTTTGTGCCGGCGCGCCCTGGACAGTGGGCTTATGCACGGCGAGCCTGTACTTGGCGGGGGTTGCACACGGCGATCGCGCACGTCGCGGGGGTCGCACACGGCGATCCCGTACGGTGCAGGGGGTGCGCACGGCGATCCCGCGCGTCGCGGACGTAGCACACGGCGATCCCGCGTACGGCGCCCCTGTACAGGGCGGGGGTCGTGTGCGGCGCCCTGGGCGGGGGCGGGGGTTGTGTACGGCGCACCTGGGTGGGGCAGAGGGTGCGTGCGGCGGGCCTGGACGGCCGGCTTGCACGGGTGACGCCGCACAAGGCGACGCTTACACGGACTGCGCTGCACAAGGCGGCGCTGCACAAGGCGGCGCTGCACAAGGCGGCGCTGCACAAGGCGGCGCTGCACACGGGGGCGCTGGCACGGCGGACCTGGCACGGCGGCGCCGCGCACAGACGTGCCGCGCGGAGCGGGTCGGCGTCAGGCGAAGACATCCTGCTGATAGCGGCCCTGGGCCTCCAGCTCCGCCAGCCAGGCAGTGCCGTCCTCGCCGGTCTTGTCCCGGTGGATGTCGAGCAGGGCCTGCCGGACCGCCGGGGCCATGCGCAGGCCGTCGCCGCAGACGTACACGTGGGCTCCCTGCTCCAGCAGCTCCCACACCTCGTCGGCGTGCGCCGCCACGGCGTCCTGGACGAACCGGTACGGATGCCCGGCGACCGCCGAGTACGCCCGGTGCACGTTCACCTCGTCGGCCCGCTCCCAGGCGGCCAGCTCGTCACCGTACAGCAGGTCGTGCTCGGGGTACCGGCAGCCGGTGAAGACCTCGGCGCGCCCGCGGGCCCCGGTGAGCGCCCGCTCCTCCAGGAAGCCGCGCAGCGGCGCGAACCCGGTGCCGGGGCCGACGAGGATGACCGGCGTGGCGGGGTCGGCGGGCAGGCGGAAGGGCGGCGCGGGCACACGTACGTAGCCGTAGAAGACGTCGCCCTCCTTCAGCCCGGCCAGGTACGCCGAGCACATGCCCTGGTAGGTGCCGTTGCCGGACCAGGCGGGGCCCTCGACGAGGCCGACGGTGAGCCGGACGAGACCAGGGTCGGCGAGCGGTGAGGAGGAGACGGAGTAGTAGCGCGGCTTGATGGGCCCGGCCATCTCCAGGAACACCGGCAGCGGCAGCTCGATGGCGGGGAAGCGGTCGAGCAGCGCGAGCGGCGAGATGCGCTTGGCGAGGATCTCGTCGGCGTAGGAGGAGGTGAGCTCGGCGAGCTGCCGCTTGGTCCACGGGCACTCGGTGTGCGCGGCGAGCGCCTCCAGGTCGGACCTCGTGGCGACCTCCTGCAGCTCGGCGAACTCGGTCAGCAGCAGCCCGGCGGTGACCGGCGTGCCGACGGGCAGGTGGGTGGCGCCGTCGGCGTGCAGCCGGACGACCTGCTCGCGCGGCACCCGCAGGCAGCGCAGCGCCCACTCGACCAGCTCGGGGTCGTTCTTGGCGAAGACCGCGATGTGGTCGCCCGCCGTGTAGGTGACGCCTTCGGGCAGCCTGGCCACGATGGAGCGCACACCTGGGCGCGGCGCCTCGACGGAGAAGTCCCACAGCCCTTCGGGGTCGCCGGTCAGCTCCTCGTTGGCGACCACCGTGAACGGCACGGCGCGTTCCGACACCACCGACGGCCTGACCTCGGTCTCGGGGAGCACCTCCATCCGGTAGCGAGGCCCTGCGCCGCCCGCGTCGGCGGCGTACTCCTCGGCGAGGGCCGCCCACAGGCGGGCGGTCCAGGCGGTGACGTCGCCGTCGAAGTCGCCGTCGGTGTCGGCCTCGCCCCGCTCGACGATCGGCACGGCCCCGGCGGCGGTGAGCTTGTCGTACGCGCGCCGCGGGAAGTCCTGGTACGTCGGCCACTGCGTGTTGCCGCAGCCCAGCACGGCCAGGCGCACCCCCGACAGGTCGGGCAGGCTCTCCAGGGCGTCGAAGCGCTGGGCGTTGTCGGGCGCCTTGCCGTTGTAGGAGGAGGCGACCACGATCAGCAGGCCTTCGCTCGGCGGGGTGAGTTCGTCGAGCGTGGTGAGGGTGACCGCGAAGCCGGCCCGCCCGGCCCGCTCGGCCAGCCGCTCGGCGATGTCGGCGCTGGTGCCGAGGTTGGAGCCGTAGGCGACGGTGAGCGGCACCCCGGTCACCGTGACGTCCTGCCGCTCGCTCTCCTGCGCGGTCGGCTCGGCGGGCACGGCGCGCTCGTGCGGCCGTCGTTCGCGGACCCGCAGCGTGAAGCCGTCGGGCTTGAAGGTGAGCGTCTGCTTGAGCTTCATCCGGTACGCGGAGGGGTCGGACAGCGCGAAGCGGCGCAGGATCATCGCGAGCGCGAGCCGGGCCTCGGTGAGCGCGAACTGGCGGCCGATGCAGGCGCGCTCGCCGTTGCCGAACGGCTTGTACGCGGCGGGGTGGTGGTGCTTTCTGTTCTCCGGCAGCCAGCGGTCGATGTCGAACTCGTCGGGCCGCTCCCACGCCTTGGGGTGGCGGTGCAGCAGCGGCAGCAGCACGCCGACGCCCTGGCCCTCGGGGATGAGGTAGTCGCCGATCGTGGTCTCGCGGATGGCGCTGACGTTGAAGAGCGGGATGGGCGACCAGAACCGCAGCGTCTCCTCCAGGACGCGGGGGATGACGTCCAGCTTCATGATCGTCTCGTACGTGGGCGGCTCGTCGCCGGGCAGCAGCCGATCCACCTCGTCGTAGGCGCGGGCCAGGGTGTGCGGCTCGCGCAGCAGGTTGTACAGGGCGAACGAGAGCAGCCCGCTGGTGGTCTCGTGGCCGGCGATGAGGAAGGTGAGCACCTGGTTGCGGATGTTCTCGTCCGACAGCCGGGCGCCGGTCTGCGGGTCGGCGGCCTCCATCATGAGCCCGAGCAGGTCCTTGGCGGACTCGCCGCCGCCCTCCGCCCTGCGCTGCTTGATCACGTCGTCCACCAGCGACTGCATGGTGGCGATGTCGCGCCGGTAGGAGCGCTCGTGCGACTTCTTGAGCCTGGTCACGATCGGGAGCTGCTGGTTGCGCAGCATCGCCTCGGTCAGCGCGCCGCCCATCGCGGTCAGGAACGGGTGCAGCTCGGGCGAGTCGAAGGAGCGGAAGCGGTAGCCGAAGCCGGTGAGCGAGATCGTGTCGAGGGTGAGCCTGGTCGTGTCGTCGGTGACCCGCAGGTCCTGCCCCTGGCGGGCGGCCCACGAGGCGACGAGCTGCTCGGCGATCTCCAGCATCTGCGGGTAGTACGCCTTCATCGAGCGCTGGCTGAAGGCGGGCATGAGGATGCGGTGGGCGTGGCCCCAGACCGGCTCGTCGGAGTCGGCGGTGAACAGCCCGTCGCCGCCGAAGTCGCGCACGATCGTCAGCGGCGGCCTGATGCGCTTGACGAAGCGGCTCTCGTCGCACACCTCGGCCACGAGGTCGGGGTCGTAGACCATCACGATCCGGCGGCCGGCGACCTCGAACTGGACGATGCCCTCGTCGTACTGCGAGGCCACCTTCATGAAGTGCTCGACCGGGGCGTGCGAGGGGATCTGCAAGGTGTTGCCGACGATCGGCAGGCCCTTAGGGGCGGGAATCCGCGCCATGGGTTTGCTCCCTTCCATTAGCCATACACCGTATGGCTGACGCTACCATACGGCGTATGGCTGTGAGCGCGCGCAGAGGCACACCCCTGACCATCGAAGAGATCTGCACCACGGCACTGCGCCTGGTGGAAGAGGGCGGCGTGGAGGCGCTGTCCATGCGCAAGCTGGCGGCCGAGCTACGAGTCAACCCGATGTCGCTCTACCACCACGTGGAGAACAAAGAGGCGCTGATCAAGATCCTCTGCACCACCGCCGACCAGCGCATCAAGCTGCCCGCCGACGACGGCTCACCCTGGCAGGACCAGCTCAGGCGGCTCGCGATCGCCTATCACGAGCACACCCGCACCCACTCGAATCTGTGGGCCTACCTCCACCAGCACCCCGAGATCATCTCCGACCGCAAGCACGCGCTCTGGCAGGCGCTCTACCGCATCCTGCGCCTTGCCGGAGTGCCGGAGTCCGAGCTGCGGCGCACCAGCGACGTGCTGCACGCGTTCGTCACGGGCTTCGTCATGGCCGAGACGCAGGGCCACCTGCCCGACGACCCCGAGGAGATCGAGCGCGACTTCGACACCGCGATCCGGCTGATCATCCACGGCCTGGCGAATTTCTCCTCGCCGACCTCGTAGGAGTTGCGTTGGATTTTCCAACTCACTTATGGTGGGTTGGAAAATCCAACCTACGAGGAAGGGTCCGCGATGCGTGACGCCGTCATCGTGCAGGCCGTACGCACCCCCATCGGCAAGGGAAAACCCGGCGGCGCCCTGTCCGGCGTGCACCCGGTCGATCTGCTCGCCCACGCGCTGAAAGCGCTCGTCGAGCGCAGCGGCATCGACCCGTCCGAGGTGGACGACGTCATCGGCGGCTGCGTCGACCAGGTGGCCGAGCAGGCCATGAACACCACCCGCTACGCCTGGCTGGCGGCCGGCTTCCCCGACTCCGTGCCGGCCGTCACCGTGGACCGGCAGTGCGGCTCGTCGCAGCAGGCCGTGCACTTCGCCGCCCAGGGCGTCATGTCGGGCGCGTACGACCTGGTCATCGCGTGCGGCGTGGAGTCGATGAGCCGCGTGCCCATGTGGTCGAACGTGCCGCCGGGCACCGACCCGTTCGGGCCCGGCCTGGCCGCCCGCTACCCCGACGGCCTGGTGCCGCAGGGCATCAGCGCCGAGCTGATCGCCGCCAAGTGGTCGCTCAGCCGCGAGCGGCTCGACGCGTTCTCCGCGCAGTCGCACGCCAAGGCCGCCGCGGCCGACTTCAGCGCCGAGATGGCGCCGCTCGCCGGGCTCGACAGGGACGAGTCGGTACGTCCGACCACAACGCCCGAGATCCTCGCCGGGCTCAAGCCGGCCTTCGCCGACCCCGGCTACGCCGAGCGGTTCCCCCAGATCGACTGGTCGGTCACCGCCGGCAACTCCAGCCCCATCAACGACGGCGCCGCGGCGGTGCTGATCACCACGTCGGAGACCGCGGCCCGCCTCGGCCTGCGGCCCCTGGCCAGGCTGCACAGCTTCGCCGTCACCGGCTCCGACCCGCTGCTCATGCTCACCGGCGTGATCCCGGCCACCGAGAAGGTGCTGCGCAAAGCCGGGCTGAGCCTCGCCGACATCGACCTCTTCGAGGTCAACGAGGCGTTCGCCAGCGTCGTGCTGGCCTGGCAGCAGGAGACCGGAGCCGACCCGGGCAAGGTGAACGTCAAGGGCGGCGCCATCGCCCTCGGTCACCCTCTGGGCGCCAGCGGCGCCCGCATCACCACCACCCTCGTCCACGCCCTGCACGAGCGTGGCGCCCGTTACGGCCTGCAGACCATGTGCGAGGCCGGCGGCCTGGCCAACGCCCTCATCCTGGAGCGAATCTCGTGAAGATCACCGACAGCGTCGCGCTCGTCACCGGCGCCAACCGCGGCCTCGGGGCCGCCTTCGCCCGCGCCCTCCTCGAGCGCGGCGCGGCGAAGGTCTACGCCGCCGCCAGAGACCCCGAGACGATCACCGACCCGGCACTCACCCCGATCGCGCTCGACGTGACCGACCCGGCCGCCGTGGCCGCAGCCGCCGAGCAGTGCGGTGACGTCACCCTGCTGATCAACAACGCGGGGATCTCGCGCGGCCCCGCGGCCGACCTGGACGGTGCCAGGGCCGAAATGGAGGTGAACTACTTCGGCACGCTGGCCATGAGCCGCGCCTTCGCGCCCGTCCTGGGCCGCAACGGCGGCGGCGCGCTGGTGAACATCCTGTCGGTGCTGTCGTGGATCACCTTCCCCCGCGTCACCACGTACGCGGCGTCGAAGGCGGCGGCCTGGTCGCTGACCAACGCGCTGCGGCTCGAACTGCTCGAACAGGGCACGCAGGTGGTGGGCGTGCACGCCGGCTACATCGACACCGACATGGTCGCCGGCCTCACCGAGCCGAAGATCTCCCCCGAGACGGCGGTCGCGGCGGCGCTGGACGGGCTGGAGTCGGGGGCGTACGAGGTGCTGGCCGACGACGTCAGCAAGCAGGCCAGGTCCGGTCTGTCCGCCGGCCTCGACGTGCTCTATCCGGCCCTCGCCGAGTAAGCCGGGCAGGAAAGCGGCGGTCGCCGCTCTGAGTGGCCCGCGGCGTCGCAGGCGGCGGGCCGTTTCAGGCCGGCGGGCGGCGCCGCGGGCACCGGTTGCAGGTCAGCCGGCGGCGTCCCAGACCGCTTCGAACGCCTCAGGGGTGATCTCGGCCAGCTCCCAGATCTCCAGCGGCTGGTCGGCGAGGAACCCCTGGTCGTCCTGGAGGCGGCGCCACCAGTAGCGGCGGGCGGCCCGGTCGGCGCCCACCTCCACCTGGCGTACGGCCCAGTGCTCGCCGTCGCCTTCGACGCTCTCGAAGAGCCAGGCCCGCCCGCCGGCGTCCCCCAGGTGCCAGTAGCGCCTGGGGGCGTCGGACTCGGCGAGCCTGCGCACCAGCTCCCGGCGCGCCGCGAGGTGCTCGGAATCCAGCATCGCGTTCAGTGCTGGTAGGCACCCGCGTCGGGCGCGGACGTGAGGAGCTTGCCGGCGGCGTCCTTGCGGATCGCCTTGCCGCCGTACCATTTGGAGCTCAGCTTCACGCCACGGCCGATCGCCGGGGAGCCGGGACGCAGCCGCAGGTCCGTGCGGGAGACGAACTGCGGATCGGCCATCACCGTCTTCGGCCCCGGCTTGAACCTGGCCGTACGCCCCTTGTAGACGCCGCCCGCTTCGTCGGCGCCCTTGCCGTCGGCGAAGCCGGCCTCGCCGCCGACGTGGATCACGTTGTTGCGCAGCTTCAGGATCGACGGCGAGCACCCGTCGTGGCAGGACCAGCCGATGGTGTCACGAGCCGGCAGGTAGACGGAGTTGTGCACCGCGATCGTGCCCTTGACCGGGCCGACGATGTGACGCGGGCCTCGGGTGATGAGGAACGAGCCGCGGCTGCGCTTGGAGGTGACCACGTTGAAGGCGAACACGTTGCCGGTCGCGGTCTTGCCCTTCTTCGCGCCGAGCTCGGTGAACGTGTCGTTGTCGCGGGCGATGTTGTGGGTGACGACGTTGCGGTCGCCGTTGAAGATCTCGACGGCGGCGCCGTCGGTGCCGTAGTCCTTGCTCTTGGCGTAGCTGCCGGTGATGGTGTTGCCGGTCACGAGGTTGTCGTCGCCGTTGAGCAGCACGCCGAACGCGCCCGAGTCGTTGTCGCCGCCCGAGTCGTTGACGCTCATCCGGTTGTTGTCGGTCAGCACACTGTCGCGGATGGTGTTGTGCGAGCCGGACGGCGCGACCATCACACCGGCGATGTTGCGGTCGGCCTTCACACCGGACAGCTCGATGCGGCGGCCGTCGAGCCGGAAGCCGGCCCAGCGGCAGCCGGAGGCGCGCAGCCCGCTGATGCGCCAGTAGTCGCCCTTGACGATCACGCAGTCGTCCTCGGTGCCGCCGATCTTGGCGAGCGGGCCCTTTCCGTAGGCGCGCACGACGATGGGCTTGGCGGCGGTGCCGTCGGCCTCAAGGGTGAGCGGGCCGGTGAAGGTGCTGCCGCGCTTGACGGCGATCGTGTCGCCCGGCTTGAGCTCGGCGGCGTTGACGTTCGCCAGCGTCTTCCACGCGGTGCGCTCGCTCGTGCCGTCGGCGGAGTCGTCACCGGCACGGGAGTCGACGTAATAGGTGGTGCCCGCCTTCGCGCTCGCGGTCGATGGCGCGGACCGCGTGGACTCCGTCGCGGCGGCGGCAGGAACGGCGGGCAGGAGCGAAGCAATGACGGCTACAGACACCAACCTCATACGTGGCACACCACTATCGAGATGAGAAGGTACGGAGAATCAACGGGTGCCACCGTAGCGTGATCAACGTCTCAGGCGCCACATACTCACCAAAGGTCCGTCGCCCGGTATGACGTCTGCGTCGGCCGCCTGGTACAGGCCGGTGGCGTGCTCGCCGAGCGGGATCGGCGCGCCGGGCGCCCGCCGCGCGCACACCACGATCGTCTCCTCGTACGTCTCCCGCGCGAACACCAGACAGTCGGCGTCGGCGTGCAGCCAGCGCAGGCCGCCGTGCCGCAGGGCGGGCTCGGCCCTGCGCAGGCCGAACAGCTCGCGGTAGCCGGCCAGCGTCGCGAGGTCCTGGTCGGCCGGGCGGTTCCAGGGCATGGGGGTGCGCGAGTGCTCGCCGTTGACGCCGGTCAGGCCGAACTCGCTGCCCGCGAAGATCATCGGCGTGCCGGGCAGCGTGGCCTGCAGGCCGGCCGCGACGAGGTGGCGCTCGCGCGAGCCGGTCACGGTGCGCACGCGGGGCGAGTCGTGGGAGTCGAGCAGCTGCCAGGAGTGCACGTACGAGCGCCACGACATGTGGGCGGCGAACTGCCGGAACGTGGCCACCGTGGCGGGGCCGTCGCGCTCGGGGATGCCGCCCGGCGTGCCGAGGAAGTGCTCCAGGTCCACCTGGGGGCCGCGCAGGAAGGCCCAGACGGGGCGGGTGAAGCCGCCGTAGTTCATGGTGCCGTGCCAGCCGCCGCGGTCGAGGTCGGCCGATGCGTCGTGGTTGTGCTCGGCGATGAGCGCGGCGTCGGGGCCGACCTCGGCGCGCAGCATGGCGGCGACCTCGTGCGCGTAGTCGTCGGCGGCCAGGCGGCCGGTCATGTTGGCGACGTCCACCCGCCAGCCGTCGAGCGGGCCGAGCCAGCGCTTCAGCACCGCGGTCATGCGCTCGCGCACCAGCTCGCTGCCCCAGTTGAACTTGGGCAGCGACTTGAAGCCCCACCAGGACTCGTAGTCGCCGGTCGCGGAGTCGAAGTAGAACATCTCCCGCTCGGGGGCGTGCACGTCGGAGACGGCGGTGGTGAACCACTCGTGGGCGTCGCCGCAGTGGTTGGTGGTGATGTCGCCGATGAGCCGCATGCCGCGCGCGTGCAGCGCGTCCGACAGCCGGTGCAGCGCGGCGTCGCCGCCGAGCAGCGGGTCGACGTGCTCGAAGGTCGAGGCGTCGTAGCGGTGGTTGGAGCGGGCGGGGAAGAACGGCGTGAGGTAGACGGTGTCGGCGCCGAGTGCGCTCACGTGGTCGAGCCTGCGGGTGATGCCGTCGAGGTCGCCGCCGTAGAACTGGGTGGAGGTGCCGGGGCCGCTGGGGATGACGGGGTCGCGGTCCCAGTCGCGGGGCAGCGCCCACGCCGGCGTCTCGGGCATGGGGCCCGAGCGGTCGAACCGGTCGGGGAAGATCTGGTAGACGATCGCGTCGGCCAGCCACGACGGCGGCGGCTCGTGGCAGATGAGCCGGAAGTCGGTGGCGTCGGTGACGTCGTGCGCGGCCAGGCCCGCCGCGGTCAGCCACCGCTGCCCGGCGCGGGTGCGCAGCAGGAAGCGGTAGCGGGTGACGGGGTTGACCGCGGTGATCTCGGCCCGCCACCACACGTCGGTCCTGCCGTAGCCGCCCGCGCCCTGGCGTGTCTCGTCGACGCGGGCTTCGGCGTAGCGGGGCTCGCCGTCGTGCACGGCGCGCACGTGCACGCCGGTCACCCCGGCGGCCAGCGGGGCGCGCAGCCAGAGCGTGACCCGCGCGCCCAGCTCGGGCCGCTGGTCGGAGACGTACAGGGCGGAGCCGTCGTGATGAGGTTCCCCGAGGTAACGCACTGTGCCCTTTCACCCCTTGACGGCTCCGGCGGTCAGGCCGGAGACGATGTACTTCTGCAGCCACAGGAACACGCCGACCGTGGGCACGGCGGTGATCAGGGTGGCCGCGGCGAACATGCCGAAGTTCGTGTTGCGGTGATCCCCCGCGATCATGCCGTACATGCCGACCGCGAGCGTCTTGCTGTCGGGGTCGCGCAGGAACACGTTCGCCATCAGGAACTCGCTCATCGTGCTGATGAACGCCAGCAGCGCGGTGACCGCGAGGATCGGCGTGACCAGCGGCAGGATGATGCGCCAGAAGATCTGGGCGTGGGTGGCGCCGTCCACGGTGGCGGCCTCGTCCAGCTCCTTGGGCACGGTGTCGAGGAAGCCCTTCATCAGCCAGGTGTTCACGCCGAGCGCGCCGCCGAGGTAGAGCAGCAGCAGGCCCCACACGGTGTCGAAGCCGAGCGCGGGGTACAGCTCGGTCACCCTGGTGAAGATCATGAAGATCGTCACGATGGCCAGGAACTGCGGGAACATCTGGATGAGCAGCAGCGCGAGCAGCCCGACCCGGCGGCCGGTGAAGCGCATGCGGCTGAAGGCGTACGCGGCCATCAGCGACAGCACCATGCTGGCGAACGACGACACCAGCGCGATGAACACCGAGTTGAAGAACCAGCGGCCGAAGGGATAGGTCTCGGAGGTCAGCAGGTCGCCGAAGTTCTCCAGGCTGGCCCCGGTGGGGAGCAGCTCGGTCGAGGCCAGCGTGCCCAGCGGGTTGAGCGCCGCGGAGATCACGAAGAGGATCGGGAAGACCGCGAACGCGCACACGGCCAGCACGAAGACGTGCCGCAGGGCGAGCTTCACGCGTAGACCTCCTCCTGCTTGCGGGTACGCCGGAAGGCCACCGCCGAGATGATCGCCACGATGGCGAAGATGAACACCGAGATCGCCGCCGCGAAGCCGAACTGCGCGCCGGCCGGCCCGAACGCGAGCCTGAAGGTGTAGGTGATGAGCAGGTCGGTGCCGCCGACCATCGGGTTCTCCGCGGGGAACGGCCCGCCGTCGGTGGTCAGGGCGATGGCGTTGTAGTTGTTGAAGTTGAAGGCGAACGACGAGATCAGCAGCGGCGTGAGCGCGACGAGCAGCAGCGGCAGCGTGACCCGGCGGAACGCCTTCCACGGGGTGGCGCCGTCGATGGCCGCGGCCTCGGTCAGCTCGCGCGGGATGGCCTGCAGCGCACCCGTGGTGACGAGGAACATGTACGGGAAGCCGAGCCACAGGTTGACCAGCACGACGCCGAGCCTGGCGGTGGCGGTCTGGCCGAGCCAGTCGATCTCGGCCCCGAGTAGCTGGTTGATCAGGCCGAAGTCGCGGTTGAACATGTCGCGCCAGACCAGCAGCATCGCGAAGGCCGGCATCGCGTACGGCAGGATCAGCACGATCCGGTAGACGCGGGTGCCGCGCATGCGCGGATGGTGCAGGGCGAGGGCGACGGACATGCCGAGCGCGAACGTGCCGAGCACGGAGGCGAGCGCGAAGACCAGGTTCCAGCCCAGCACGCCGGCGAAGTAGCGGGAGATGGTGGGCTCGGTGAGCACCCGCAGGAAGTTGTCGAAGCCGACGTTGACCTGCCAGCCCTGGGCCAGGTGCTCGCCCTCGGCGTTGACGAAGTAGCCCTGCGACTCGTCGGCCTGCCAGGGGCCGCCTTCGCCCTGGATGCAGTCGCAGGCGGCGTCGTACACCAGGGTCGCCTTGCCCTCGACGGCGCGGCTGAGCCCGTTCGCCTTGATGAGGCCGTCGCGGGTGGGGACGGCCAGCGCGCTGATCTCCTGCCCCCGGGCGGCGGCCTCGGGTGCCTTGAGCACGGTGAGGCCGGGTGCGGCGAGCACCTTGCCGGTGAGGCCGACCTGCGCGCCGGGCAGCGGCTCCACGCCGTCCTTCGTGCCTAACGAGACCTGCTCGGTCTTCGGGTCCACGAGCAGGAACACCAGTTCCTCGCCGCGCAGGGCGGCGGTGAGCGTGTACTCGGGCGAGCCCGGCGCCTGCCGGACCGAGCCGCTCTGGATGGCCGCGATGGCGGCGGCCTTGTCGCCCCGGTGCCCGTCGCCGAAGTTCGTGAACGCCGTGGTCACCGTGTAGAGCACGGGGAACACCTGGAAGGCGATGAGGAAGACGGTGCCGGGGATGAGGTATTTGGCCGGTATGAAGCGCCGGGTCAGATAGAGGTAGGAGATGCCCGCGGTGGCGGCGCACAGCAGCGTCAGCGGCACCCACGATTCGGCGGCCACCAGCGGCGGCACGGCGTAGAGCAGGATCGCGGCGGCCACGCCGAGGACCGCGATTCTGCTCACCACGAACGCGGTGGTCCGCTCCGGGCGTGGCCGCGGTGCCGCGCGCCCGGGTTCGCGCACGTCCGTCGTCATGAGCGGCTAGTTCTTGAGCGCGCCGTCGATGGCCTTCTGCGCGGCCGCGGCGGCCTTGGCCGGGTCGCCGCCCTTGACCACGGACGTCTCGGCGATGCCGAACGGCTCCCAGATGGCGGCCATCGCGGGGATGGCGGGCATCGGCAGGCCGTCCTTGCCGGCCTCCATGAACTTGGCGGCGTCGGGGTCGCTCGCCTGGACCTCCTCAAGGGCGGCGGACAGTGCCGGGGGCCGCGGGTCGGCGTCGTAGAGCGCCTTGGCGACGTCCTTGTTGGTCACGTAGTTGGCGACGAACTCCTGGGCGAGAGCCTTGTTCTTGCCCTTGGAGGCGACGAAGAACGCCTGCACGCCGACGAACGGGGTGGCCGGCTGCCCGTCCTTGAACGGCGGGACGGCGGTGATGTCGTAGGAGACGCCGGCCTTCTTGATCTCGCCGATCGCCCACGGGCCCGAGATGAGGAAGGCGCACTTGCCGCCGGCGAAGGTCGGGATGTAGTTCTCGTTGGTCAGCGACGTGCGCAGCGCGCCCTCGCCCTTCTCGCCCAGCTCGGCGAGCTTCTCGAACGCCTTGACCGAGCCCTCGGAGCCGAGCAGCACCTGCTTGGGGTCGGGGTCGCCGCTGGAGGTGGTGCCGAACAGCGCGCCGCCGCCGGAGGCGAAGATCGGGTAGACGTGGAAGGCGTCGCCCTTCTGGCCGACCGGCAGGCAGAGCACCTCCTTGACCTTGCCGTCCTTCTTGAGCTCCTTGCCCTTGGCGATCATGTCCTCGATGGTCGCGGGGGCGTCGGGTGCGAGCTCGGTGTTGCGGATCAGGGCGATGTTCTCCACCGCGTACGGGGCTCCGTAGATCTGCCCGTTGAAGGTCATCGCCTGGATCGCCTTCGGGGAGAAGGCCGCCTTCTGCTCCTCGGTGAGGGTGACCGGGTCGATGGCGCCGTTCTGCACCAGGTTCCCGATCCAGTCGTGCGCGCCGATCATGATGTCGGGGCCGCTGCCCTGCTGTGAGGCGGTCAGGAAGGTCGTCTGGTTGTCCTTGCTGATCTCCTTGACCTCGACGGTCACACCGTTCTCGGTGCCGAACTGGTCGGCGAACGGCTTGAGCGCCTTGACCCTGTTGGGGTCGGCCCAGATCACGAGGGTGCCGCCCGCGGTCGCGGGGGCCGATGACGCGGCGGATGACGCCGTGCCTTCCGCCGGGGTCTGTGACGACGATCCGCCGCACGCGGTCGCCGCGAACGCCAGAGTCGCGAGAGCTGCCACACCCAGAGCCCGGATGCGCATGGGGGGACCTCCTGAGGTCACGGAGGAACGGCGGCTCGCGCCGCCGCCGAGGTTGGCTCGACGTTTCCGGGACGTTAGCGGCTCTTTGCAAAAAGTGGAAGAACTTGCGCAAGAGCGTTACCCGATCATCACCCTCACGAATGGTCCTGACCTGGTGGACACCCGATCATGACGGCGGGACAGAGATCTGCAACTTTCGGAAACTTGCACTTGACCTTCGTGCGGTGAATCGGACATCCTTCACCAGAACCACACCGGACATCCGGACCCTCCCGGGAAGGACGCACATGCTCGGCAACGACGACTGGTGGCGGGACGCCGTCGTGTACCAGGTCTACCCCCGCAGCTTCGCCGACGCCAACGGCGATGGCATGGGGGATCTCGAGGGCGTGCGCCAGCGCCTCGATTACCTGTCCGAGCTGGGCGTGGACGCCATCTGGCTGAGCCCGTTCTACACCTCGCCGATGGCCGACGGCGGCTACGACGTGGCCGACTACCGGAACGTGGACCCGATGTTCGGCACGCTCGCCGACTTCGACGCGCTGGTCGCCGACGCGCACGCCAAGGGCATCAGGGTCATCGTGGACCTGGTGCCGAACCACTCCTCCGACCGGCACCCCTGGTTCCAGCAGGCGCTGCGCGGCGAGCGGCGCGACCGCTACATCTTCCGCGACCGGCCGAACGACTGGGAGTCCATCTTCGGCGGCTCCGCCTGGACCCAGGTCGAGGACGGGCAGTGGTACCTCCACCTGTTCGCCCCCGAGCAGCCCGACCTCAACTGGGAGAACCCCGAGGTGCGGGCCGAGTTCCGCGACATCCTGCGCTTCTGGCTGGACCGGGGCGTGGACGGCTTCCGCATCGACGTGGCGCACGGCATGATCAAGGCCGAGGGCCTGCCCGACGTGGGGCAGAAGGACGGCCCGCAGGCCGAGATGCTCGGCGACGAGCAGGTGCCGTACTTCGACCAGGACGGCGTGCACGACATCTACCGCGAGTGGCGGCCGATCCTCGACTCCTACCCCGGCGGGCGCATGGCGGTGGCCGAGGCGTGGGTGTCCTCGCCCGAGCGGCTGGCCCGGTACGTCGGGCCCGACGAGCTGCACCAGGCGTTCAACTTCGAGTTCATGATGGCCGACTTCCACGCCAAGTCGTTCCGTTCGGTCATCGAGAAGTCGCTGAAGGAGGCCGAGCTGGTCGGCGCGCCCACCACGTGGGTGCTGTCCAACCACGACAAGCCGCGCCACGTCACCCGCCACGGCTCCCTGGCCCGCGCCCGCGCGGCCACCCTGCTCATGCTGGCGCTGCCCGGCTCCGCCTACCTCTACAACGGCGAGGAGCTGGGCCTGCCCGAGGTGCTCGACATCCCCGACGAGCTGCGCCAGGACCCGGCGTTCCTGCGGCGCGGCGAGAGCCGCGACGGCTGCCGGGTGCCACTGCCGTGGACGTCGTCGGAGGGGCTCGGCTGGCGCGACCCGTGGCTGCCGATCCCGCCGGAGTGGGCGGCGCTGTCGGCCGAGGCGCAGGAGGACGACCCGGATTCGACGCTGAACCTCTACCGCGCCGCGCTGCGGCTGCGCAAGCGGCACCCGGCGCTCGGCGGCGGCACGCTGACGTGGCTCGACTCCCCCTCTGAGGACGTGCTGGTGATCGAGCGCGATCCCGGCCTGGTCGTGGTGCTCAACACCGGAGACGAGCCGGTACGCCTCGACCTGGGCGGCGAGGTGCTGCTGTCCAGCGGCCCGCTGGCGGACGACGGCGCGGTCCCCCCGGACACCACCGTGTGGCTGCAGCGCTGACCGAACCGCTGCACTTGCCGAATCTTTTCCCTTACCCGGCACATAGCGGACAAATCGCTGCATTTACCCTCGGTAGCCTCAGGGGATGGCACCCTGGTGGGCCAGATCCCTGCGGGGACGCTTCACTCTCATCGCGACGGCCATAGCCGCCCTCGTGCTCATCCCCGTTGCCATCGCCGGGATCGTCGTCACCAAGACGCTGGTCGCCGAGGGAGTCTTCAACGACACGCAGGACACCGCCGAGCGGATCGCGTTCGAGCTGCGCGGCGGCGTCCTGCCTCTGGGCGCCGCCATCCCGGTGCCCAACCCGACCGTCGACCTCGTCCAGGTGGTGAGCGCCGAAGGGCTGCTGCTGGGCGCCAGCGACGGCGCGAGGACCCTGCCGCCGCTCAGCGACATCCGGCCCACGCCCGCCGACCGCGTCATCAACACCACGAACTGCCTGCCCACCGAATGCATCCACGTCTCGGCGGTGCGGGTGTCGGTCTCCCCCGACTCCCCCATCGTCTACGCCGGCCGCAGCTCGCCCGACGTGCTGCAGACACGCACCCTGGAGATCGTCGTGGCGATAGAGGTCACCATGCTCATCGCCCTGGCCGCCTGGTCCACGTGGCTGGTCACCGGCCGGGCGCTGCGGCCCGTCGCCACCATGCGCGCCGAGCTCGACCGCGTGCACGCCGGCGACCTGAGCCGCCGCGTCACCCAGCCGCCCGGCGAGGACGAGGTGGCCCAGCTCGCCCGCTCCATCAACGGCACGCTGGCCCGGCTCGAACGCTCCGCCGAGCAGCAGCGCCAGTTCGCCTCCGACGCCTCGCACGAGCTGCGCACCCCCATCGCCGGGCTGCGCGCCCAGCTGGAGAGCGCCCAGCTCTACCCGGAGGACACCGACCTGGAGGCCCTGGTGGAGAGCGCGCTGCGCGACACCGACCGGCTGGAGGCCATCATCTCCGACCTGCTGCTGCTCGCCAGGATCGGCTCGCGGGTGGACATCGTCAGGGAGCGCCTCGACCTGTCCTGCCTGGTACGCCAGGAGCTGGCCACCCGCGGCGACAAGATCCCCGTCGAAGTGGACCTGGCGGACGGCGCGTACGTCGAGGGCGTCCGGCTGCAGCTCTCCAGGTTGCTGACGAACCTGCTGGACAACGCCCAGCGGCACGCCGAGACCATGGTCCTCGTCACCGTGCGCGAGGAGCGCGGCAGAGTGCCGCGCCGGGACAACGGCGCCGAGAGCCACGCCATGGTGGTACTGGCCGTGGAGAACGACGGCGTCGAGATCGCCCCGCACGACCGCGAGCGCGTCTTCGAGCGGTTCACCCGCCTCGACGCGGCCCGCAGCCGCGACGCGGGCGGCACCGGGCTGGGCCTCGCCATCGCGCGCGACGTGGCGATCGCCCACGGCGGCACCATCCGCGTCGAGGACCGTCCGGGAGGCGCCCGCTTCGTGCTGCGCCTCCCGATAGTATGACCGCCCGCACGGCGAAAGCGCCGCGCCTCCCGGCCGGGCGAGCGGCGGGAGGCGCAGGCGCCGTGTCAGGCGGACGAGCGGCGGAAGACGCGGGCGCGATGTCAGGCGGGCGACAGCTCCTTGGCGGGTTCGCGGGGATCCTCGTCACCGCTGTCATCGCCGTCGTCGAGCAGGGTGGCCTCGTCGAACGGCGCCTGCCCGGCGAGCACGCGTCCCGCGCGCTCCCTGTCGAACTCGCCGGTCCAGGTGCCGATGAGCACGGCGGCCACGGCGTTGCCCGCGAAGTTCGTCAGCGCCCTGGCCTCGGACATGAACCGGTCGATGCCGACGATGAGGCCCACGCCGTCCACCAGCTCGGGCCGGTGCGCCTGCAGGCCGCCGGCCAGCGTGGCCAGGCCGGCGCCGGTGACGCCCGCCGCGCCCTTGGAGGCGATCATCATGAACAGCAGCAGCGTGACCTGCTCGCCGAAGCCCAGCGGCGACCCGGTGGCCGTGGCGATGAACAGCGTGGCCATGGTGAGGTAGATGGCGGTGCCGTCGAGGTTGAAGGAGTAGCCGGTCGGCACGGTGATGCCGGCCACCGTCCTGCTCACCCCGAGGTGCTCCATCTTGGCGATGAGCCGCGGCAGGGCCGTCTCCGACGACGAGGTGGACAGGATCAGCAGGAACTCCCTGCCCAGGTAGCGCAGCAGCGACCACAGGTTGATCCTGGCGACCAGCCACAGGATCGCGCCGAGCACGACGCCGACGAACAGCACGCAGGTGACGTAGAAGGCGATCATGATGATGGCCAGGCTCTTGAGCGCCTCGATGCCGGTGTCGCCGACGACGGCCGCGATCGCGCCGAACGCGCCCACCGGCGCCGCCCACATGATCATGGCGAGGATGCGGAAGACCAGCCGCTGGAAGTGCTCGATGCCGCGCAGGATCGGCTCGCCCTTGCGGCCCATGGCCTGCAGCGCGAACCCGGTCAGCAGCGCGACGAGCAGCGCCTGCAGCACCGAGCCCTCGGTGAGCGCCGAGACCAGCGTCTTCGGGATGATGCCGAGCAGGAAGTCCACCATGCTCGCCTCGGCGCCCTTGGCCGCCTCCGCCTCGGCCCGCTCCCTGGCCGCGTCGGTGAGCTGCAGGCCGGAGCCGGGGTCGATGACGTTGCCGACCACCAGGCCGATGATCAGCGCCACCGTGGACATGGCGATGAAGTAGCCGAGCGCGAGCCCGCCGACCTTGCCGACCTTGGCCGCCTGGCGTACCGAGCCGATGCCGAGCACGATCGTGCAGAAGATGACCGGCCCGATCACCATCTGGATCAGCGAGACGAAGCCCGTGCCGATGGGTTTCAGCTGGACGGCGAGGTCGGGCGCGACGAAGCCGACGACGATGCCGAGCAGGACCGCCACGACGACGGCCAGATAGAGATAACGGGTGCGATCGCGCATAGGGGGGTGCTCCGGCGGTTTGGGAGCGGGTTTCTCTCCGTGCGACTATGCGCCTCACGAGTGATGCAGGTCACCATTGCGTAAGTTTCGTTCACGGGGAGGGTGGAGCATGCGGCGCTGGAGCCTGGCCGGCCAGATGCTGGTGCTGCAGCTGCTCGTGGTGACCGTCACGGCGGCGGGCGGCGCGACGCTCGCGCTGGTGCAGGCGCACCGGCTGCTCACCGAGGAGGCGGGCGGCACGGCGCGGGCGGTGGCGGTCAGCGTGGCGGCCTCGCCCGACGTGCTGGCCGCGCTCGACGAGCCCGACCCGACGGCGCGGCTGCAGCCGTACGCCGAGCGCGTCCGCGCCGCGACGGGCGTCGACTTCATCACGATCATGCGTACCGACGGCACCCGCTACACCCACCCGAACCCGGCGGAGATCGGCCGGCGCTTCCTCGGCCACATCGAGCCCGCGCTGCGCGGCCAGACGTTCACCGAGACCTACACCGGCACGCTGGGCCCGTCGAAGCGGGCGGTGACGCCGGTCGTGGCGGACGGCCGGGTACGGGCGCTGGTCAGCGCCGGCATCACCATCGACCGCATCGACGCCAGGCTGCGCGAGCAGCTCGCCTGGGGCGGCCTCATCGTGGCGCTCGCGCTCGGGCTCGGCGCGGCGGGCACCTGGCTGGTGACCGCCCGGCTGCGCCGCCAGACGCACGGCCTGGGCCCGGTGGAGCTGGGCCGCATCCACGAGCACCACGACGCCGTCCTGCACGCGGTCAGGGAGGGGCTGCTGCTGGTCGGCAGGGACGGCATGCTGACCCTGTGCAACGACGCGGCCAGGCAGCTGCTCGGCCTGCCCGCCGACGCCGAAGGCAAGCATGTGGCCGAGCTGGGCCTGGCGGAGATGGTGGCCGACACCGAAGAGCGCATCCACCTCGCCGGTGACCGGGTGCTCGCGGTCAACAGCGCGGCCAGCAGGCTCGGCACGGTCGTCACCGTACGCGACCACACCGAGCTGCAGGCGCTGTCCGGCCAGCTCGACGCCGAGCGCGGCTTCGCCGAGTCGCTGCGCTCGGCCGCGCACGAGGCCGCCAACCGGCTGCACACTGTGATCACGCTGGTGGAGCTGGGCCGCACCGAGCAGGCGATCGCGCTGGGCACGGCGGAGCTGCGGGCGGCGCAGGAGCTGACCGACCGGGTGGTGGGCTCGGTGCGCGAGCCCGTGCTGGCGGCGCTGCTGCTGGGCAAGAGCGCAGAGGCGGCCGAGCGCGGCTCCGAGCTGGTGATCAGCGAGGACAGCGAGCTGGACGACCTGGGTCTCGACCCGCGCGACCTGGTCACGATCGTCGGCAACCTCATCGACAACGCCATCGACGCGGCGAACCGGGTCGACGTGCACATCAGCGGCGACGAGCGCGGCGTGCTCATCAGGGTGGCCGACGACGGGCCGGGGCTGACCGACAGGGCCGCGTTCGAGAAGGGCTGGACGACCAAGGGCGACGGCCACGGCCTCGGCCTGGCGCTGGTGGGCCAGGCGGTGCGGCGGCTCGGCGGCACGATCGAGGTGGACGGCTCGGTCTTCACCGTACGTCTGCCCGCACCGCGCAAGGAGCCGGTGTCGTGACCGCGCAACCGGGCGGCGGGCCCATCACCGTGCTGGTGGTCGAGGACGAGGAGATCACCGCCGAGGCCAACCGCATCTACGTGGAGCGGGTGCCCGGCTTCGAGGTGGCCGGGGTGGTCAGGTCGGGCGGCGAGGCGCTGCGCTTCCTGCGCCGCAGGCCGGTGGACCTCATCCTGCTCGACCTCTACCTGCCCGACATGCACGGCCTTGAGGTGTGCCGGGCGGTGCGCGCGGCCGGGCTGCTGTGCGACGTCATCGCGGTGACCTCGGCGCGCGACCTCGCCATGGTGCGCTCCGCGGTGTCGCTGGGCATCGTGCAGTACCTGCTCAAGCCGTTCACGTTCGCGGCGCTGGCCGAGCGGCTGACCCGCTACGCCCGCTTCAAGGAGGAGGCCGGGCTCGCGGTCGGCCAGGGCGACGTGGACCGGGTGCTCGGCACCCTGCGGGGCACCGCGGCCGAGCTGCCGAAGGGCATGGCGCAGGACACCCTCGACGCGGTGGCCGCGCAGCTGCGCGAGCGGCCCGCGGGGATGAGCGCGCAGGCGGTGGCGGACGCGATCGGCATCTCCAGGGTGACCGCGCGGCGCTACCTCGAATACCTGGTGGACCTGGGCGTGGCGGCCCGCATCCCGCAGTACGGCGGGGTGGGCAGGCCAGAGTTGCTCTACCGGATCCCCACGCAGAGTTCAGGACGGTGACGCTGGCCGTTCAACACCGGCCTCTAGCTTCTGGGTGCAATCCGATGCACTGAGGAGACACCTTGCGAGTCCTGGCCGTAGTTCCCGCCCGCGGAGGTTCGGCGGGCGTACCCCTGAAGAACCTCGCCCTGGTCGGGGGCGTGCCGCTGGTCACCAGGGCCGTGCGGGCCTGCCTGCGCTCCGAGCTGATCGACCGGGTGGTGGTGAGCACCGATCACGACGGGATCGCCGAGACCGCCAGGCAGGCGGGCGCGGTCGTGGTGGAGCGGCCCGCCGAGCTGAGCGGCGACACCGCCTCCAGCGAGTCCGCGGTGCTGCACGCGCTCGACACGCTGGGCGGCGACCCCGAGGTGGTGGTGCTCGTGCAGTGCACGAGCGCGTTCATCGACCCGGCCGACCTGTCGGCGGCGGTGCGCAAGGTGCTCGACGGCGAGGCCGACTCGGTCGTGTCCGGGCTGCCCACGCACGAGTTCCTGTGGACGGCCACCGGCGCCGGTGTCAACCACGATCCGGCGTTCCGCCCGCGCCGGCAGGATCGCGAGCCGCAGTTCCGCGAGAACGGCGCCTTCTACGTGATGCGCGCCTCCGGCCTGCGCGCGCACGGTCACCGCTTCTTCGGCAGGATCGCGGTGCAGCCGGTGCCGTCGCGGCACGCCATCGAGATCGACGAGCCCGAGGACCTGGAGCTGGTCAGGGCGCTCGCGCCGTTCATCGACGAGCCCGAGCCGATCGACGTGGACTGCGTCATCACCGACTTCGACGGCGTGCACACCGACGACCGCGCCTACGTCGACTCCGATGGCCGCGAGATGGTGCTGGTCAGCCGCTCCGACGGGATGGGCGTCTCGCTGCTGACGCGGTCGGGTGTGAAGGTGCTGGTCATGTCCACCGAACAGAACCCGGTGGTGACCGCCCGCGCCCGCAAGCTGGGCGTGCCGGTGCTGCAGGGCCTGGCCGACAAGCGGACGGTGCTGCGCGACTGGCTGAGGATCGAGAACCTCGACCCCGCGCGGGTGGCGTACGTCGGCAACGACGTCAACGACCTGGGCCCGATGGCGGAGGTCGGCTGGCCGGTCGCGACGCCCGACGCGCACCCGAGGGTGCGTGCCGCCGCCCGCGTGGTGCTGACCAGGCCGGGCGGGTCGGGCGCGGTGCGCGAGTTGTGCGACCGGGTGCTGGCGGCCCGCCCGGAGCAGCCCGTCGCCGCCCGGCCCGCCGCCGCCACGCAGCCGGTCGTCGCGCCGGTCGTCGCGCCGGCCGTCTCGCCGGTCGTCGCTGGAGCGAGCGTGCGTCCGCGCCCCGAGCCGGTCGCGATCGGTGACGTGCTGGTGGGCGACGGGCAGCCGGTGTACGTGATCGGCGAGATCGGCATCAACCACAACGGCGACCTCGACATCGCCAGGCGGCTCATCGACGTGGCCGCCGACGCGGGCTGCCAGGCGGTCAAGTTTCAGAAACGCACCCCGTCGATCTGCGTGCCCGAGGAGCAGAAGGGGCAGATCCGGCAGACGCCGTGGGGCGAGATGACGTACCTGGAGTACAAGGAGCGCACCGAGTTCGGCCGCGACGAGTACACGCAGATCGCCGAGTACTGCGACGAGCGGGGCCTGCACTGGTTCGCCTCGCCGTGGGACGTGCCGTCGGTGGAGTTCCTCGAGGAGATGAACGTCCTGGTGCACAAGGTGGCATCGGCCGGCGTCGCCGACCACGAGCTGCTGCGTGCGCTGGCGGCGACCGGCAAGCCGATCATCCTGTCGACCGGCATGTCCACGCTGGAGGAGATCGACGCGGCCGTGGAGATCCTCGGCACCGAGAAGCTGATCATGATGCACGCGACCTCCACGTACCCGCTGCCGCCTGAGGAGGCGAACCTGCGCACGATCACCACGCTCAAGGAGCGTTACGGCGTGCCGGTCGGCTACTCGGGCCACGAGCGCGGCCTGCAGATCTCGCTGGCCGCGGTCACGCTGGGCGCGGTCTGCGTGGAGCGGCACATCACGCTCGACCGGACGATGTGGGGCTCCGACCACGCGGCCTCGCTGGAGCCGGCCGGGCTCGAGCACCTGGTACGCGACATCCGCATCATCGAGCAGGCCCTGGGCGACGGCGTCAAGCGCGTCTTCCCCGGCGAGGAGGCGCCCAAGGCCCGCCTGCGCCGGGTGACCGTCTGAGCCCGCTCCCCACACCCCCTGGAGACCAGCCGCTTTGACCACGCTTTCGGTCGTCGTGCCGGTGCGGGACGGCGAGCGCCACATCGCCGACGCGCTGGCCTCCCTGTGCCGCAACGCGGCCCCCGGCTTCGAGTTCATCGTCGTGGACGACGGGTCCGCCGACGCCACGGCGGACATCATCGGCGGTTTCGCCGGTGACCTGCCGGGGCTGACCGTGCTGCGCCATCCCACGCCGGTGGGTCTTGCGGACGCGCGCAACGCGGGCCTGGCGGCGGCGTCCGGCCGGTACGTCACGTTCATGGACGGCGACGACTGGCTCGCCCCCGGCCACCTGGCACGGCTCGTCGCGGCGATCGACGGGCTCGGCTGCGACTTCGTGCGCACCGACCATGTGCAGGCGGAGGGCCGCAAGCGGGTCGTGCACCGCGCCCCGCTGGCGCGACGGGGCGTGGTGCTCGACCCCCGCGAGGCGATCCTGCCCGCCGGGGTGCGCACGATGGTGGACTACCCGTACGCCTGGGCGGGCGTCTACCGGCGCTCGCTCGGCGATCTGCTGCACTTCCCCGGCTCGCTGCACACCGCCGAGGACCGGCCGTGGATCTGGCGGCTGCACCGCGAGGCCGCCTCGTTCGCGGTGGTGTCGCTGGCCGGCGTGTTCTACCGGCGCATGGTGCCGGGCTCGCTCACCCAGGCGGGCGACGAGCGCCAGCTGCACTTCTTCGACGCCTTCGAGCTGGTGCTGAAGGACCTGGAGCCGGAGTTCCTGCCCAAGGCGGTGCGCAACTTCTGCGCGCTGCTCGCCCACCACCTGACCATCGGCGACCGGTTCACGCCGGAGCTGCGCGCCCGTTTCGCGGAGCGCGGCAGGGACATGCTGGCCACGCTGCCGCGGGAGATGGTGGCCGAGTCGCTGGCGGGCATGACCGCCGAGCGCGAGGCCGCCCTGCGTGACCTGCTGCCCGGCCTGCCCGCGTCATCGGGAGCGCGCGCCGGGGTCCGCCGCGACCGTGAGGAGAGGTGACGTGCAGGTCTTCTACGCCTCGACGCTGTTCGGGGCGATGTCGCTGGCGGCGGCCATCGACGACGGCCGCTTCGGAGACGACGGCCGCAGGCTGCTGATCGTCTCGACGAACGCGGCGGTGCCCGAGGTGGCGACGCCGCTGGACGAGACGCCCGGCTTCGCCGCGCTGCGCTCCCGCTTCCACGAGGTGCGCTCGTGGAACGAGCTGATCGCCCCGCTGCACCCGTCGGACTGGCGGGCCCGCGTCATCGAGGTGCCGATGCTGGAGCGCCTCATCGGCGCCCACTGGGGGCTGGACGGCGTGACGGAGCTGGTGCTGGAGTCGATCGCGGTGCCGCCCGCGCGGACGATCGCCGGGCTGGTGCGCGACTGCCCGATCACCGTCTACTCCGACGGGCTGATGAGCTACGGCCCCACCCGCGACCCGCTGCCCGCCGAGATCTTCCGCCGCATCACCCGGCTGCTCCATCTGGACCTCGTGCCGGGGCTGGCGCCGCTGCTGCTCAGCGAGTACGGCGTCGCCCCCGAGGCCTTGCCCGCCGAGCGTTTCCTCGCGGTCGTGGACGAGGTGGCGGTCTTCACGCGTGCCCAGGCGCCGGTCCCCCGGCCGGGGCAGGCGGTCATCCTGGGCCAGTACCTGTCGGCGCTGGAGATCGTCACGCCGGAGGAGGAGGCCGGGCTGCACGAGACGATGCTCAAGGCGCTGGCCGCCCGCGGCCACGCCCACGTCGTCTTCAAGCCGCACCCGGCCGCCGGACGCCGCCACGCCCGGCTCCTGCGGGCCGCCGCGAAGGCCGCGGGCGTGCGGCTGGAGGTGGCCGGGGAGAGCGTGCCCGCTGAGGTGTGCTTCTCCGCGCTGCGGCCCGAGCTGGTCGTGGGCTGCTTCTCCACGGCCCTGGTCACCGCGTGGCGCTACTTCGGGCTCCGGGTCGCCTCGTACGGGACGGACCTGGTGCTGGAGCGGCTGACCCCGTACGAGAACAGCAACAGGATCCCCGCCACCATCGTGGACGCGCTGCTGCCGCGCCTGTCGGCGGACGGCGGCGTCGAGCCGCCGCCGGAGACGGACCTGCCGGCCCTGGTGCGCGCGGTGGGCTACTGCATGCAGTCCGACGCCTATCCCGGCCTGCGGCCGGACGAGGGCACCGCGTTCGACCCGCGCTACTTCAAGCGCCGCCGGCTGGAGGCGCTGGGCCTGGCCGAGCCTCCGCCGCCGAAGCAGCAGACCCGGCCGGGCGCGCTCACCAGGATCCGCAGGAAGTTCAGGTCAGCGCTTTGAGATAGCGGCGCACGCGGCGCTTGGCCCGGTAGCCGACCCGCAGCATCTTGGGCGGCACCTCCACCCTGAGCCTGGCCCTGCGCCGCGCCGCCGCGTGCTCAGGCCCGTCGAGCAGCGACACGGCGGGCGTGCGCGGCCCCGACTCCACCAGTTCCGACAGCCGCCGCGCCCAGTCGTCGCGATCTGCGGGGTGGAAGTAATTGGCCGCGCACCAGTCGGGCGATGCCGTGCGGAAGCGGCCCTGCGCCAGGTCGTCGAGCGTGCCCAGCAGGCCGCTGCCCTCGAACACCAGGTTGATCATCTCGGCGCTCACCCCGAAGTCGCCGAGCACCAGCGACGGCACACCCATCGCGATGGCCTCCAGCGCCGCCGTCGAGCTGACCGTGACGAACCCGGCCGCCTGCTCCAGGTGCTCGCGCATCGACCCGGCCGCGAACGCCAGCCGCCCCGGCTCCCCCATCTCCCGCCACAGCCGCTGGTACGGCAGCCGCTCGTTGTGCGTCTGCCGCTCGCCCTCCAGGGCGCGCAGCTTGACCACGACCTCCAGGTCCGGCCGGACGGCGGCCAGCGCGGCCAGCGACCGCAGGATCTGCTCGCGCTGGTCGCGCCGGCGCGGCACCTTGGCCTGGGTGGCGAACACCACCCGGTCGCCGCCGCCGGCGCCCCGCTGGGGCCGCAGGAACGGCAGCCTGGCCAGTCCCACCGCGCCGCCGCCGCCGAGCCTCGCGGCGATCTCGGAGAACTCGGCGACCTCGCGTTCGCTGTGCACCACGAACAGGTCGCAGCCGCTGCGGAACGTCCACGCCTTCTCGGTGGCCGGCACCGAGATGCCGGGCAGCCCGGAGACGAACACCGGGCGCGGCTTCAGCCCGTCGAGCACGTCGGCGACCAGCACGTCCACCACCGGGCCCGTGCAGGCCACGAGGATCGCGTCCGGCCGGGTGCGCTCGGCCAGCCGCCGCACCGACCGCGCCGACAGCACCGGCGGCGCGGGCAGATCGCCCACTGCGGCGGCGATCTGCTCGGGCGAGGGAGCGATCGGCGTGCGCACCACGACCACCTCCGTCGCGCACTCCGATGGCAGATCGCCGAGCAGGCAGGCCGCCCACTTCAGATACGAGTCGGAGTCGGCGACGGCCAGCACTCTCACCCGGGAACTCCTGTCAAATGCGAGCGCAGGGCGGGCGCCGCCCTGCTGGTCCACCAGTCATCGGGAACGTCCACCGGCTCGACGGCGACGCCGCGCGGGCTGAGCAGCACGCGCAGCGACGTGATCGCGGTCGAGGGGAGGCTGAGCACGCGCTGGCCGGCACCGAGGCCGCGCAGCGTCAGCTCGGCGGGCACGCCGGCGTCGTGGACGGTGATCCCGGGGCGCTCCCGGATCAGCGCGACGTCCACGGGGTCCTCGCGGCGGTGCGGGTAGTAGGCCAGGGGCTCGCGCGCGGCCAGGTCGGTCAGCCAGCGCAGGTAGTGGTCGCGGCGGACGAGGCCGTTGCGCACGAGCGCGGTGCCGAGCACCACCGTACGCTCGGCCGGGCACTCGGCGCTCGGCGGCTGGGCGCGCAGCCAGGCGAACTCGTGGTGTACGAGGTGCACGCCGGCGCGGCGTACGGCCTCGGCGAGCGCATCGTCCACGGGCAGCGCGGTGAAGATCGACACGTCGCTGAGGCGCAGCCGGAGGGCTGCGGCCAGGCCGAGTGCCCTGCGCAGCGGCCCCGGCGCTGCGCGGGCGCGCAGCAGCGGCCGGAACGGGCCTCCGGCGAGCAGTTCGAGCAGCCGCAGCGTGGCCAGCCCGTCGTCGACCACCACGACGCGGCCCGGTCTGGACAGCAGCCAGCGCAGCTGCACCTTGCCGGAGAAGGCGTCGCCCACGGCCTGCATGTGGCGCGGCATGCGCTCACGCGGCTCGGCCAGCTCCAGGCCCTCGGGCAGCGCCATGGAGCGCAGCTCGCGCCTGGTCGCCTTGAGCGGGCGCAGGCCGGCGCGCGGCACGATGGCGGTGGCCGGGCCGAGCAGCCCGGCATGGTGGGCCTCGACGGCGCACAGCATCTGGAGCGGGGACTCCACCCAGGCCGACGCCTGTTCGACCACTCCTGCCCTCCCGGGTGATGGGCCGTTCACGACCGCTTCAAGCTAGCCCCACCGCCTTAAGCCGCCAGAAACGCGACGTGAACAATGGAGGGTATGAACTCGCTCATGCTCAACACGGACGGCGTGCAGATCCCGCAGCTCGGGTACGGCGTCTGGCAGGTACCGGCCGAAGAGGCCGAGCAGGCGGTCCTGACCGCGCTCAAGGCCGGCTACCGGCACATCGACACCGCCGCCGCCTACGGCAACGAGGAGGGCGTGGGACGCGCGGTGCGCGCCAGCGGGCTGCCCCGCGAGAAGGTGTTCGTGACCACGAAGCTGGCCAACGGCCAGCACCACCGCGCCGAGGCCGCCTTCGAGGAGTCGCTGGCCCGGCTCGGCCTCGACTACGTCGACCTTTACCTCATTCACTGGCCGATGCCCCAGCACGACAAGTACGTGCAGGCGTGGAAGGCCATGGAGAGGATCTACCGGGACGGCCGGGCCAAGGCCATCGGCGTGTCCAACTTCACGGTCGAGACGCTCACCCGGCTCATGAACGAGGCCGACATCGTCCCCTCGATCAACCAGATCGAGCTTCACCCGTACTTCCAGCAGCGCCAGATGCGGGAGTTCCACGAGGCCAACGGCATACTCACCGAGGCGTGGAGCCCGCTCGGCCAGGGCAGGGGGCTGCTCGACGACCCGGCGCTGCGGGTGCTGGCCGACAAGCACTGTAAGACGCCCGCGCAGATCGTGCTGCGCTGGCACCTCCAGATCGGCAACGTGGTGATCCCGAAGTCGATCACGCCGGCCAGGATCGCCGAGAACATCGACGTCTTCGACTTCTTCCTCGACGACGAGGACCTCGCGGCCATCAGTGCGATGAGCAGGGGGCAGCGACTCGGGCCCGACCCCGACACATTCCACGGGGTGTGAATGTGACGGATGTGACTACCGGACATTTCTGATATTTCCGGCACCACCCGCCATTTAAGCGTTTTTACCTTCCGTATACGATCGCCGGCGTGCGAGATTTCACTTGGGGAATAGCCGCCACCGGCGGCATCGCCCGTACCGTGGGCAAGGTGATCGTGGCGGAACCCGGCATGCGGGTGGCCGCCGTCGGATCGAGAAGCCTGGACAGGGCGCAGGCCCTGGCGGCGGAGCTGGGCGCCGAGTCGGCGTACGGCTCCTACGAACAGCTGTGCGCGGACCCGGCGGTGGACGCCGTCTACGTCGCCACCCCGCACGCCCAGCACCTGCAGGTGGCCGAGGCCGCCATCGCGGCGGGCAAGGCGGTGCTGTGCGAGAAACCGCTGGCCGCGACCGTGGACGACGCCGAGAAGATGGTGCGCCTGGCCCGCGAGGCGGGGGTCTTCCTGATGGAAGCGATGTGGATGCGCTTCAACCCGCTCATCCAGCTGATCAAGGACGACCCGCGCTTCGGCGAGATCCGGTCGGTGCAGGCCAGCTTCGGCTTCGCCCACCCGTACGACCCCGCGCACCGGCTGTGGGCGCCGGAGCTGGGCGGCGGAGCCCTGCTCGATCTGGGGATCTACCCGTTCGGGCTGGCCCAGCTCCTGCTCGGCATGCCCACCGGCCTGCACGTCACCGGTAAGCTCGCCCCGAACGGCGTTGACGCGGAGGCGGCCGGCGTCTTGCTCTACCCCGGCGGCAAGCACGCTCTCGTGGCGACCTCATTGCTCGGGAATTACCCGAACCAGGCCAGCGTTGTGGGTACTCAGATGCGCGCGGACATCCAGGCGCCGTTCTGGGCACCGCAGCGGATCGTGCTCTCCGGGCCGTCGATGGAGCCGGAGGAGCACGTGCTCAATCCGGCGGACAACGGTTACGCCGGAGAGCTCCGCGAAGTCCGCGCCGCCACGGCCGAAGGCAGGACCGAATCCTCGATCATGCCTCTTGACGAATCCCTTGCCATGATGGGGCTTCTGGCCGAGGCTCGCAGTCAGCTCGGCTGACTTTACTTTTATGGATTTGTAATCCTCTTGCCTCGTGTATTACCTTATGGGGCATCTTAAGGCATACGTCCGGTTTGTCCGGCTATGTCAGACCATCGCACGAAAGATCACAGGTTTGTCCTGTGACCGCTGAATCCGCCACGTGCGGAACCGGGGACCCACGTCCTTTGGGGTGAATCGGCACTTCGGTGCCGTAGGGCAGCTTCCACGCCCGAACCCGTCAGCTAACCCGGTAAGCGGCATGGAAGCAAGGAGTAATCCCCTCGATGGCCAAGCACCGTCTTACCGCTGTCTCGAAGAACACCATTGCCCGCGCCGTGCTCGGCGCCGGCGTCCTGGCCTCGGCCCTCGGCGTCCCCACCGCGGCCCACGCCGACACCTCGATCGCCGTCGCCGCGGCCACCGCCGCGAAGCACCCGGACACCGCCCGCTCCGCCCACAAGGCGGGCGAGCGGGACGAGACGAAGATCAACGTCACCGCCGACCAGGTGCTCGCGGTCGCCAGGTCGCAGATCGGCACCTCCGAGAACGCCAAGGGCGGCGGCACCCCGTACCAGCAGTGGTACGCCAACTCCCAGCGCGCGGCCGAGACCGTCGCCCGCGACGGCGGCAGCCGTACCGCTTACCTGAACGCCGCCTGGTGCTCGATGTTCGTCTCCTGGGTCGGCGAGAAGACCGGCGCCCGCCCGCAGGTCGGCTGGGACGCCTGGACCGTCGCCCACGCCAAGTGGTTCGCCGCCAACAAGCGCTTCGGCCACGAGGCCAAGCCCGGCGCCGTGGTGTTCTTCTCCTGGAAGGGCGGCAAGGCGCTGAAGGACATCCAGCACGTCGGCTTCGTCGTCAAGGACAACCGCGACGGCACCATCACCACCATCGAGGGCAACACCGGCAACGGCAAGGTCGAGGAGCGGGTCCGGCCCAAGTCGCAGGTCGTCGGCTACGGCTACCCCGAGTACGCCTCCTGACGCACTCCCACCGGTGGGTGCTCCCACCTTCTTCGTGACGGCAGAACGCGTGCCCCATCACCGGGGTGCGCGTTTCGTCATGCAGGGCTCTCGAACGCCCGGCGCTGGACGGCGTCAAGCTCGGCGCAGAGCGCCGGGACCGCGACGAGGTCGTCATGCGTGCCGCACTGCACGATCCGGCCGCCGTCGAGCACGACGATGAGGTCCGCCATCCGCACCGTCGGGAAACGGTGGGTGATCAGCAGCGTGACGGCTCCTGGATGGCACTTCGCCGCCTCGGCGTACCGGGCGAAGACCGCGCTCTCGGACGGGGCGTCCAGCGCGGCGGTCGGCGACCGCGGACGTGGCCGTCTCCGACAAGCTCAGCTCCAGGCGGGCGGTCTCGGCGGTCTGCTCAGTGGCGGCGTCGATGCGTGCGGCGGCGCGGCCGCGTACCAGCAGCGAGGGCAGCACGGCCGCTCCGAGCAGCAGCGGAAGCAGCGGATGCACGGCGGCGAGCAGCGCCACGCCCAGCCCGATCCGCACGGCGTGCTCGGCCACCAGGGCGAGCGCCCACACCGCGAAGTACAGGTCCCTGCTCTCCCGCAATCAATCCAATGTGATCACATTGGTTTGCCCCACCCGGGTCGGCGACCCGGCACGGTTGGGCCGGTCAATCCGATGTGATCACATTGGACATCACCTGAGCTTACGATGCTTCGGTGATCCATGGTGAGCGGCCGTCGTACGACGAGCTGGTGTCGATGCTGGGAGTGCCCATCACGGTCGAGGACGCCCGCGCCCGCTGGGGCGGGCTCATCGAGGAGGCGAAGAGCGGCCGGACCGTCATGATCATCCGCGAGCGCTGGGAGTGGGCCGCGCTCGTGCCGCTGTCCAAGGTGGGCGGGGTGCTGACCGGCCTGCCGCTCGTGGGGCTGTCCACCGCGCGGTCCAAGCTGGGCGACCTCGTCCGCCAGGTCGCCGACCCGTACAGCGAGCCGGTGGTGCTCGGACGGCACCGCAAGCCCGTCGCCGGCCTGGTCGGCGCGCACGTCCTGCTCGGCAAGGAGGGCCCCGAACGCCCGTCCGCCGCCGACGCGCTGCTGGTCGGCGGCCACACGATCACGCTCACCCACAACCCGGCCGAAGGGCTGGTGCTGGCCGTCGCCCGCGACCGCGACGGCAGGGAGGTCTCCGCCGGTGCGGGTCACAACGCCCGCGAGGCGCTGCGGGACCTCTCCGAGCCTCCGCCGTGGCCGTGACGGGGCCGTCCACCGGGAAAGGCCGCCCGGTACGGCCGGCTCATCGGCCGCGGGCCGGCCGCGCCGCGGCAGGCGGAGGCCGCCCGGCCGCCGGACGGCGCTTCACCTGAGACCTCGGCGGACCACCGTCTCAGCCGACGGCCCGCGCTCCGAGCATCTCGGCGAGCACCGGGTGCGCCCGCCCCACGTCGATCGTGGTGATCGTGTACGCGGCCACCCCGGCCACCACGAACGGGTCCTCCGCCGCGATCCGTTCGGCCTCCTCGCGATCGACCCCGCACACCACGATCGCCCCGCCCACGGACGTGGGCACCGTCTGCCCGGAGGCCAGGAACACGCCCGCGCGATGGTGCCGCTCCAGGAATGCGACGTGGGCGGCGACGTACGGCCCGGCCGCCTCCTCCGAGCCCGTGTAACGCAGCAACAGCAGATGCAACATCTCACTCCCCTGCTCATCAGTGCCGCCCCATGATGGCACCCACCCCGCACGGACTCCGGCGAGCTGTCCCTTCACAGCGCCTTTACGTTGTAGATTTCTGAGAACGGAACGCCGTACAGCCGCGACACGGTGCGCTGCTCGGCGGCGAGATCCGCCCACCCGCTCGACGCGGCCCCCCTTCGCCGGGACACGCCGGCCTTCGCGCTCATCCGCCCGCCGAGCCCCAGCTCAGCAGCTTCGGCAGGGACGGATGGAAGGCGCACAGGCGGAGCCTCGCCGAAAACGCGGCTCACCCCCGCGGCGGGCGACACCCAGCCTCGCCGCAACTCGGTCGCCCACGCGGCGGCACAGAGGCAGAGCGCAGGGCCGGTGGGAGCGATGAACACTCCCACGCCGCCCGAGCGCGCCTCGAGCGGCCATCCGGCGCGGCGCACCTCGCCGAGCACACCCCGGCCCGGCCGCTCCCCGCGCCGGCCCGGCCGCCCCTGGCCACGGGGCGATCCGACCGGCGCTCGAGCGGGGGAGACATGCCCCGATGCGACACAAAAGATGCCTCTTGTGATGGGAGCGCTCCCAATCAGCTCTTTGCGCAGTATATCCCCATAAATCCGGTTTCATTCTTCCAAACCGCCCCATTGGTAACGGTTACGTTTCGCAGCATTGACGGGCCACCCACGCAAGTGCACCCTTTGTGGGAGCGCTCCCAAAAGTTCCACCGCGGCAGAGCGCATGTCGCGGTGCCCTCACACCAATCACCCCCAGAAGGGCTCCACCATGATGATCAGGAAGCGTCGCGGCGCCCTGGCCGCGGCCTCGGCGCTGACCGCGGCGGCGCTCGCCGTCGCGTCGTGCGGTTCCGGCGGCACCGCAGAGCAGAGCGGCGCCTCGGCATCCTCCTCAGCCTCGGGGCCGATCACCATCCGCCTGCAGACGTTCGGCGGCGGCAGCAACTTCGGCTACAAGAACGCCGTCGACAAGTGGAACGCCGAGCACAAGGACATCCAGATCCAGTACGAGAACCTGACCGACCAGTTCGAGCAGCAGTACTGGCCGCAGATGATCCAGTGGCTCCAGGCCGGCAGCGGCGCGGGTGACGTGGTCGGCATCGACGAGGGCGGCATGGGCCTGGCCAAGGCGCGCAGCGAGTGGTGGGCGGACCTGAAGGAGTACGGCCTGGAGTCGCGCAAGGCCGACTACCCCGCCTGGAAGTGGGAGAACGGCGTCACCGCCGACGGCAAGCTGTTCGCGCTGGGCACCGACGTCGGCGGCATGAGCCTGTGCTACCGCAAGGACCTGTTCGAGAAGGCCGGCCTGCCGAGCGACCGCGACGAGGTCAGCGCGCTCTGGCCGACCTGGGACGACTACCTCAAGGTGGGCGAGAAGTTCCAGTCGAAGGTCAAGGACACCAAGTGGGCCGACGGCACCAACACGCTGTACCAGGTGGTGCTGTACCAGGAGGCGGAGAAGAACGGCGGCGTCTCCTACTTCGACAAGGACAACAACCTGATCGTCGACAAGAACCCGGCGGTCAAGACGGCCTTCGACTTCGCGACGAAGCTGAGCCAGCAGGGCCTGACCGCCAAGCTGCGCAACTTCACCGAGGAGTGGGCGACGGGCACCCAGAAGGGCGCGTTCGCCACGCTCGGCTGCCCGTCCTGGATGCTCGGCGTGGTCAGCGACAACGCCGGTGAGGACGCCAAGGGCAAGTGGGACGTGGCCGCGGTGCCGGGCGGCGGCGGCAACTGGGGCGGCTCCTGGCTGGCCGTGCCCAAGCAGTCGAAGCACCCGAAGGAGGCGGCGATGGTCGCCGACTACCTGACGCAGGCGGAGACGCAGGCCAGCGTCTTCAAGGACTTCGGCAACATGCCGAGCAACACGAAGGCGCAGCAGGACCCGGCGGTGCAGGGCGCGAAGAACGAGTTCTTCAACGACGCCCCCGTCGGTGAGATCTTCGCCAAGTCCGCCTCCAGCCTCCAGCCGGTCTTCCTCGGCGTGAAGCACGCCCAGGTCAAGAACGCCATCGAGTCGGTCATCCAGGGCGTGGACGACGGCTCGGTCCCGTACGACAAGGCCTGGCAGCAGCTGGTCGACGACGCGGTGAAGGCCGCGGGCTGATCTCCCGCCCGGCCCGCCTCAGGGGCGGGCCGGGCCTGTTGCCGCCGAAAGGTCTGTTATGAGCCTCGACCCCCTTCCGCGGGCGACGCGGAGCAATCACCGCCGCGCCCGCCCGCCCGGCAGCCGCTGGCGTTCCCGTCTGGACGTCAAGGCGATGCCGTACGTCCTGGTGTCCCCGTACTTCCTGCTGTTCGCCGCCTTCGGGTTCTTCCCGCTGGCGTTCACGCTCTACTACTCGCTGTACGACTACGACCTGACCGGCACCGTCGAGTGGGCCGGGCTGGGCAACTACGCGGCGCTGCTGAGCGACGACGACTTCTGGCGGGCCACGATCAACACCGTGGCCATGTTCATCATCGCCACCGTCCCCCAGATGCTGCTCGCGCTGTTCCTGGCCAACGCGCTGAACAAGCGCATGCGGTTCCGCCTCGCGCTGCGGATGAGCGTGCTGCTGCCGCTGGTCACGTCGGTGGTCGCGGTCGCGGTGGTGTTCACGCAGCTGTTCGCCCGCGACTGGGGCCTGGTCAACTGGATCCTCGGCATGTTCGGGGTGGACCCGCTGAACTGGCGTGCCGAGCGCGTTCCGTCGTGGATCGCGATCGCGACCATGGTCGACTGGCGCTGGACCGGCTACAACGCGATCATCTTCCTGGCCGGCATGCAGACGATCCCGCGCGATCTGTACGAGGCCGCCTCGATCGACGGGGCCTCGCAGCGCCGGCAGTTCTGGCAGATCACGCTGCCGATGCTGCGCCCCACGATGATCTTCGTGGTGCTGAACTCCACGATCGGCGGCCTGACGCTGTTCTCCGAGCCGATGACGTTCTACAACGGCAATCCGGACGGCGGGTCGCAGGGCCAGTTCCAGACGGTGGCCATGTTCGTCTACAAGGAGGCGTTCCGTGAGTTCGACTACGGCTACGCCTCGGCGGCGGCCTGGCTGCTGTTCCTGCTGATCCTCATCGGAGCGGCGATCAACTTCGCGTTCGTGCGCAGGATCGGGGGCACGCGATGACCATCTGGAAACCGACCGTCCTGACGCGGGTGCTGCTCGGCCTCGCCATCTTCCTGTCGGCGTTCCCGCTGTACTGGATGCTGGTCATCGCCTCGCGGACGAACTCCGACGCGGTGGCCTCGCCGCCGAAGTTCCTGCCGGGCGGCAATCTGGGGCAGAACATCCTCGCGGTGCTCCAGCACCCCGAGGCGAAGTTCGTGGCCGGGCTGACGAACTCGTTCATCGTGGCGAGCGTCGTCACCGTCTCGGTGATCATCATCTCGACGCTGGCCGGCTTCGCGTTCGCCAACCTGAACTTCCGCGGCAGGAACGCGCTGCTGCTGCTGGTGCTGCTGACGATGGCGGTGCCGCTGCAGCAGATGGGCGTGGTGCCGCTCTACCGGCTCATGGTGAGCCTGGAGTGGACGGGCACGCTCAAGGCGGTCATCCTGCCGTACCTGCTCAACGGGTTCGGCGTCTTCCTGATGACGCAGTACACGCGCCAATCGGTGCCGATGGAGCTGGTCGAGGCCGCCCGGGTGGACGGCGCCGCCACGCTGCGCATCTGGTGGAACGTCGTGCTGCCCGCGGTGCGGCCCGGCATGGCCGTGCTCGGGATCAACACGTTCATGCTCATGTGGAACGACTACATGTGGCCGCTGATCGTGCTCAACCAGGACAACCCGACCGTGCAGATCGCGATCAACGGCCTCAACGCGAGGTACTCCACGGAGTACTCGTTGATCTTCGCGGGCACCGCGTTGTCCATCATTCCGCTCATCGCAGTATTCGTCGCATTCGGCCGCCAGATCGTCGGCGGCCTCATGGAAGGTGCGGTCAAAGCGTGACGACACAAGAGGAACAGACGCGTTCCGGGCTGCGCTTCCCTGCGGGCTTCGCGTGGGGGGCCGCGACCTCGGCGTACCAGATCGAAGGGGCGGTCGCGGAGGACGGGCGCGGCACGTCCATCTGGGACACCTTCACCAAGAAGCCGGGAAAGGTGCTCAACGGGCACAACGCGGACGTGGCCATCGACCACTACCACCGCTACCGGGAAGACGTCGCCATCATGGCGCAGCTGGGCCTGTCGGCCTACCGGTTCTCGGTCTCCTGGCCTCGCATCCAGCCCACCGGCTCGGGCCGGATCAACCAGAAGGGCCTCGACTTCTACCGGCGGCTCTGCGATGAGCTGCGCAAGCACTCCATCGACCCCTGGCTGACCCTGTACCACTGGGACCTGCCCCAGGCGCTGGAGGACGAGGGCGGCTGGCCCAACCGCGACACCGCCTACCGCTTCGCCGAGTACGCGGCGGCGGTCCACGATGCGCTCAAGGACTACGTCCACACGTGGAGCACGGTCAACGAACCATGGTGCGCCGCGTTCCTCGGCTACGCCTCGGGCGAGCACGCCCCCGGCCGCCGCGAGCCGGAGAACGCGATCAGGGGCGCGCACCACCTCAACCTGGCCCACGGGCTGGCCGTGCAGGCGATGAACGCCCGCCGGGTCGGCGGCTGCGTCAACCTGTACGCGGTGACGCCGGAGACCGACAGCGAGCGCGACCTGGACGCGGCCCGCCGCATCGACGGGCTGCAGAACCGGTTCTTCCTGGACGCCATGCTGCTCGGCCGCTACCCGGAGGACGTGCTGGCCGACCTGCCGATCGAGCCGGACGCCTACATCCAGCCGGGCGACATGAAGATCATCAACGCGCCCATCGACGTGCTGCTGGTCAACTACTACAGCCGCTTCACGGTCTCGGGCGCTCCCGGCGGCAGGCAGTCGGCGGCCGCGGCGCCCACCGACTCGGGCTCGCCGTGGGTCGGCAGCGAGCACGTCTCGTTCGTCAGCGGGGGCCGCCCGGTGACGGCGATGGGCTGGGAGATCGACGAGAGCGGCCTGGTGGAGATCCTCACCAGAGTGGCGCGCGAGTACCCGCCGATCCCGATGGTGGTCTCCGAGAACGGCGCCGCCTTCGACGACGTGCTGGAGGACGGCCGGGTCCACGACACGGAGCGCCGGGCGTACGTGGAGGCGCATCTGGGCGCCTGCAAGGAGGCCATCGACAAGGGCGTGCCTCTTGAGGGCTATTTCGCCTGGTCGTTGATGGACAACTTCGAGTGGGCCTGGGGTTACGGCAAGCGCTTCGGCCTCGTTCGGGTGGACTTCGAGACGCAGGAGCGGGTGCTGAAGGACAGCGCACTCTGGTACTCGGAGATCATCCGGCAGAATAGGCGTTATGAACCGACCGACTCTTGAGGCAGTCGCTGCTCGGGCCGGGGTGGGCCGGGGCACGGTGTCGAGAGTCATCAACGGCTCGCCGAACGTCAGCGCGAAGGCCCGCGAGGCCGTCGAGCTGGCGATCCGCGAGCTGGGCTACGTGCCCAACCGTGCGGCGCGCGCCCTGGTGACGCGCCGCACGGACACGGTGGCGCTGGTGGTGTCCGAGTCCCAGTTCCGCGTCTTCGACGAGCCGTACTTCGCGGGCACGATCCGCGGCATCGGCTCGGCGCTGGCCGAGACCGGGTTGCAGCTCATCCTCGCGATGGCGCGCACCCCGGAGGAGCACGCGCGGCTCGAGCACTACCTGACGGGCCAGCACGTCGACGGCGTGCTGCTGCTGTCCCTGCACGGGGCCGACCCGTTGCCGGGCAGGCTGGAGGCGATGGGAGTGCCGACCGTGCTGGGCGGCCGCCCCGTCGGCCTCGACCCCTACAGCTATGTGGACATGGACAACAGGGCAGGGGCCAGGCAGGCGGTCAAACACCTGCTGAGCCTCGGCCGCACCGCGATCGCCACGATCGCCGGCTCCCAGGACATGGGTGTGGGCGTCGACCGGCTCTCGGGCTACCGAGACGCGCTGCTGCCGACGGGCCTTCCCGAGCTCGTGGCCTACGGTGACTTCTCCGAGCACAGCGGCGCGGCCGCGATGACCGAGCTGCTGCGCGCCCACCCCGATCTCGATGCGGTCTTCGCCGCCTCCGACCCGATGGCGCTGGGCGCGATGCGCGTGCTCAAGGCCGAAGGGCGCCGGATCCCCGACGACGTGGCGGTGATCGGCTTCGACGACTCCAAGGCGGCGCTGCACGCCGACCCGCCGCTGACCACGGTGCACCAGCCGACCGAGGCGATGGGACGGCAGATGGCGCAGCTTCTGGTGGCCCGCATCAACGGCGAAGAGCTGCGCCAGCCCGTGGTGATCCTCGACACTCACCTCGTACGCAGGGAGTCCGCCTGACGGACCGGCGCGCACGCGGGTGAGCAGCGGCACGAGAGGCAGGGTGAGGCCGCCATGGACAGCAGGACCAAACGCCGCTTAGCGGCGGCCGAGCTCGACGCCCTGGCCCGCCGTGCCGTCGGGGCGGGCGTCGCCTCGGCCACCGAGCTGACCGACGGCTACGCCAACGCCGTGTGGCGGCTCGCGCTGGACGACGGCCGCGAGGCGGTGCTCAAGCTGAGCCCGCCTCCCGATCTCGACCAGCTCAGCTACGAGCGCAACCTGCTGCGCATGGAGGCCGTCGCCATCGAGCTGGCGGCGCGGGCGGGCGTGCCGGTGGCGGGCCTGCTGCGCGCCGGGTTCGACGACCCGGTGCTGGGCGGCGACTACCTGTTCCTGGCCGCGCTCGACGGGGTGTCCTGGAACGACGTCAAGCCGGACGGCGAGGCCGCGCTGCGCAGGGAGCTGGGCCGGCATCTGGCGCGCTTCAACAGCGTGACCGGCGAGGTGTTCGGCTACCCGCACGCCGGCATCACCGGCCCCACCTGGCGGGCGGCGTTCCTCGCGATGGTGGCGGCGCTGCTGGGCGACACCGAGCGCTACCCGACGCCGCTGCCGCTCCCGCCCGCCAAGATCATGGCGATCGTCGAGGCGGCGGCGCCCGTGCTCGACGAGGTGACCACGCCCCGGCTGGTGCACTTCGACGTGTGGGCGGGCAACGTCTTCCTCGACCTGACCGGGCCGCCGAAGATCCAGGCCATCATCGATCACGAGCGCGCCTTCTGGGGCGACCCGCTGGCCGAGTTCGTCACGCCGACGATCTTCGGCGAGCTGGCCGGCGACGACCCGCTGCTCGCCGGCTACCGCGAGGTGACGCCGCTGGAGCTCACCCCGGCGGCGCGCGTCCGCATCGACCTCTACCGCGCCTACCTCTATCTGATCCTGCTCATCGAGAACGGACCCCGGCAGTACCCGCCGGACGAGTACGCCAGGGTCCGCACGATCGCGACCGCGTCACTGACGGACGTGCTGGACCGCCTCGTACGCGCGGCCGCGCGCCCCGTCGGGTAGGTCGCCGCAGCCGCTGCCGCCCTTGACCGCGTTCGGCACGCCCAGGTCGGCCGGGGTGCCGCCGGAGCAGGACAGCGCCCCCGTGATCGTGCTGCCGGACAGCACGGCCGTGCCCGTCAGGCCGGTGAGCCGCGCCGCGCCGCGCAGGTCGGCGCCCACGACGGTCAGGTTCTCCGCGCCGTGCACCGCGAGCGCGCCGTTCACCCGGGTGCCGAGCAGGTGCACCTCGGCGGGCCGGTCCGCGCTGAACGCCCCGGTGATCCGGCCGCCCGACGCCACCAGCGACGCGCCGCGCCGTACCGTGACCGCGCCGGTGACCTCCGCGCCGTCGAGGCAGGTGACGCCGCCGGTGACGGTGAGCGGGCCCCGGTGCGCGCCGGTGATCGTGCGGGTGCAGGCGGGCGGCGGGGCGATCGTGGTGACGGTGAAGCTCCTCGGCTCGCCGTAGTTGCCCGCCGCGTCCATCGAGCGGTACTCGATCGTGTGCCGGCCGCGCGGCAGCTTGCCGTACACCAGGGAGTCGATCTCCGTGCCCTCCTCGGAGAACCTCCACGGCAGCTCGGACGAGGTGGGCCAGCCGAAGTAGTTGAACCAGCCGTCGCCGTCCACCCGCGACTCCGAGACCACGTAGCCGTCGTGGTCGTCCTCGCCGGTCAGCTTCATCGTGAACGGGCCGTTGTAGACGTAGGCGTCGGCGGACCTGGCCAGTGGCTCCGACAGCTCGTACGCGGTGCGCGGCGCGGTCGCGTCCACCGTCCAGGTGCGGGTCTCGCCCGCCAGGGTCGCGGTGAGCGTGTGCGTGCCCTCGGGCAGGTCCAGCTCGCCGAGGTCCAGGTCGGTGCCCTGGTACCGGCGGCCGTTCAGCGTCCAGGTGACCTCGGGGAGCGACGTGGCCGGGTGGGTGGTCTCGACGTACACGACATCGTCGCGGCCCACCGGGCGGTCCGTCGGCGTGGAGGAGACGAACGCCGGCCGGGTGGCGTCCGGCGGGGTGGTGATCGCGGTGTCCACCGTCCAGGTGCGGGTGGCGCTGACGGCCTTCCTGATCTCCGGATCCCTGATGAACTCGGTGGGGTCGGTGACCGTCGCGGTGACCGTGTGCCGGCCCGGCGACAGCTCCAGCGTGCGCAGGTCGAGCGCGTCGCGGCCGCCCTCGATCTCCTCGCCGTCCACCGTCCAGGTGGTGACCAGGGAGTGGCCGACGGGCCGCATCGGCTCCACCCACAGCACCCGGTCCGCGCCCACCGGGGCCTCGGCCGGCGTCGCGTCCTGGATGACCGCGGTCTTGGCGGTGATGCGCTGCACCATGACCTCGCGGCCGACCTGGTCGTAGGCGTAGCCGAGGGTCTTCATCATGGAGTGGGCGCTCGGCCGCCACACGCCCGTCGTGTAGTACAGGCCGCCCTCGTAGCGGCCGATCTTCCCGCCGGACTCGCTCTCCTCGCCCAGCCAGCGCCACCACTTCGTGCGCTGCTCGCGCATCTGCTGCTCGGTCAGCAGCGTGTGGTGGGCCGACGCCGGCTCAGGTCCGGTGTAGGCGCCGCCGGGGACGCCGCGCTGGTAGTAGTCGTACTCGTCCTGCAGGCCGCCCAGCGAGTGGCCCAGCTCGTGCGGGCTGATCAGGGCCGACATGCTGTTGCTGCCCGAGGCGGTGGCGTACGCGCCGCCGGCGCCGCCGTACGTGCCGCTGTTGGCCAGCGCGAGGATCTGCCGGTTGCCCGCGTCGGTGCCGGTGACCATGTCGGCGTAGCGGGTGGCGGCCGCGTTGTCCATGGTGATCAGGCGCTGCACGCTCGAGGGGTTGCAGCCGCCCCAGAAGCCCATGCCGAGCGGCGTGTCCCGGCGCGGCGCGTCCAGGCCGGGATCGCAGCTGATGCCGGACTCTCCGGAGACGATGTCGATCCGGTACACGTTGATGTAGTTCCGGTACGACTTGAACGGCTCGATGGACCACATCACGTTGAGATGCCGGTCCACATCGGCGCGGTACTCGTCCTGCTCGGCCTCGGTGTAGCCGTCGCCCATCACGATCAGGTTGAACCGTTTGGCCGGTGCTCCGGTGACCTGCACGGGCACGACGGTGGCCGAGCCCGGCTCGGCGGCGTGCGCGGGCGCTGCCGGAGCGGTGAACACGGTGGCGGCCAGTGTCACGGCCGCGAATATACGCATGATCGCACTATCGGGTGATCAGACCCGATAGTCCATCTCGTTCCGATCACGCCTTGGGGCTCATCGCTTGGCGCACGAGCCCTCCCGGATGGCCCTCGGCGAGCGAGAACCCGAGAGGTAGAATCTCATTAGGTGATGAATTATGGGAACTGTCATAGCGGGAGGCGGCCCGGCCGGTGCGATGCTGGCCCTTCTCCTGGCCAGGTCAGGCGTCGAGGTGACGCTGCTGGAGAAGCACAACGACTTCCTGCGGGACTTCAGAGGCGACACCATCCACCCCTCGACCCTGCAGGTGCTCGACGAGCTGGGCCTGGCGGAGGAGTTCCACAAGCTCCCCCATTACAAGGCGTACAACCTCAGCCTCGTCTCGGACTCCGGCGCCATCAGGCTGGCCGACATGAGCCACCTGCCCGGCAAGTTCCACTACATAGCGTTCGTCCCGCAATGGGACTTCCTCACGCTCATCACGCGGGCGGCGGCCCGGTACCCCACGTTCAAACTGCTCATGAACGCCGAGGCCACGGACCTGATCCGCGAGAACGGCGCGGTCCGCGGGCTGCGCTACCGCGACCCGTCAGGCGAGCACGAGATCAGGGCCGACCTGACCGTGGCCGCCGACGGCCGTACCTCGGTGCTGCGCGCGAAGGCCGGCCTGGTGCCGCAGGACCTCGGCGCGCCCATGGACGTGGTGTGGTTCCGGCTGCCCCGGGAGCCGGGCGACCGGCAGGACCCGTTCCTGCGGATCGCGAAGAACCGCCTCATGGTCGCCATCAACCGGGGCGACTACTGGCAGCTCGCGTACGTGATCATCAAGGGCGGCTACGACCGCCTGACACGCCAGGGCATCGACGCGCTGCGCGGGCCGGTCGCCGAGCTGCTGCCCTGGCTGGCCGGCCGGACCGAGCTGATCAGGAGCTTCGACGACGTCAGCGTGCTGACCGTCCGCCTCGACCGGCTGCGCCGCTGGCACCTGCCGGGGCTGCTGTGCATCGGCGACGCCGCGCACGCGATGTCGCCCGTCTTCGGCGTGGGCATCAACCTGGCCGTGCAGGACGCGGTCGCCACCGCCAACCTGCTGGCCGGACCGCTCAGGTACGGCAGGCCGCTCCCCGAGCGGGCGCTGCACCTGGTGCAGCGGCGCCGCATGCCGCCCACCCTGATCACGCAGGCGGTGCAGCGGTTCGTGCAGGACAGGTTCATCAGCCCCGCGCTCACCGACGGCTTCGACCCCGACAGGCTGCCCCGCGACCTGACGCGGATCCCGGTGCTCAACGCGCTGGCGGCGCGGATGATCGGCCTCGGCGTACGGCCCGAGCACCTCTTGGCAAAGGAGCCTTGACCTCCTCTGGGTTCGCACCCGTATAACCGCATTCTCACAACGTGGACAAGGGGGTCGGTGGGGTCGAGCCAGTGGAATACCCTCGTATCTCGTGAGCAGCAATCTAGTGGATCTCGATTCCTGGCGAGCCCTCCCCGCGGCGCAGCAGCCTGACTGGCCCGACCGCGGCGAGCTCGACAAGGTTGTCGCCGAGCTCGGCGGCCTGCCCCCGCTGGTCTTCGCCGGCGAGTGCGACCAGCTCAAGGAGCAGATGGCGGCCGTAGCGCGCGGTGAGGCGTTCGTCCTGCAAGGCGGCGACTGCGCTGAGACGTTCGCGGGCGCGACCGCCGACAACGTGCGGCAGAAGCTGAAGACGTTGCTGCAGATGGCGATCGTGCTGACCTATGCCGGCCGGGTGCCGGTCGTCAAGATCGGCCGGGTCGCGGGGCAGTTCGCCAAGCCGCGCTCGAAGCCCACCGAGGTCCGCAACGGCGTGGAGCTGCCGGCGTACCGGGGCGACATGGTCAACGGGTTCGACTTCACGCCGGAGGCCCGCACGCCCGATCCGTGGCGGCTGCTCAAGGCGTACCACTCCTCCGCCGTGACGCTCAACCTGGCCCGCGCCTTCACCAAGGGCGGCTACGCCGACCTGCGCCAGGTGCACGCGTGGAACCAGGACTTCGTCGCCGAGTCACCCGCGGGCCGCCGCTACGAGCAGCTGGCCAGGGAGATCGACCAGGCGCTCGCCTTCATGCGGGCCTGCGGGGCCGACCCCGAGGAGTTCCACACGGTCGAGTTCTACTCCTCGCACGAGGCGCTGATCCTCGACTACGACCGTGCGCTCACGCGCATCGACTCGCGCACGGGGCTGCCGTACGACGTGTCGGCCCACATGGTCTGGATCGGCGAGCGCACCCGCCAGCTCGACGGGGCGCACGTCGACTTCTTCTCCAAGATCCGCAACCCGATCGGCGTCAAGCTCGGGCCCACCACCACGCCCGACGAGGCGCTCGCGCTGGTGGAGAAGCTCAACCCGGCCAACGAGGCGGGGCGGCTGACGTTCATCACCAGGATGGGCGCATCCAAGATCCGCGAGCACCTGCCCGCGCTGGTCAAAGAGGTCACCGCGTCCGGCGCGCGGGTCGCGTGGGTGTGCGACCCGATGCACGGCAACACGTTCGAGGCGCCGAGCGGCCACAAGACGCGGCGCGTCGACGACGTGCTCGACGAGGTGGCCGGCTTCTTCGAGGTGCACCGCTCGCTCGGCACCCACCCCGGCGGCATCCACATCGAGTTCACCGGTGACGACGTGACCGAGTGCGTGGGCGGCGGCCACGAGATCAACGAGGCCGATCTCGCCACCCGCTACGAGACGGCCTGCGACCCGCGGCTCAACCGCAGCCAGTCGCTCGACCTCGCCTTCCAGGTGGCCGAGCTCTACCGCGGCTGACGCGTCGCTTACTCAGCGTGGCCGGACGGCGGGCCGGAGTGATGCTCCGGCCCGCCGTTCGCGCTTTTCGATAAAGAGTGATCCAGGTCTCATCGGCGGGCATTCCGGAACCTGAGAGAAAGGTGAGGTATGAGAGCTATGATCGCCCGCAAAAGCTCTCATATTTCAGGAGAAATGACGTGGCTGGTGCTCCGGAGGGGGTCGACCCGAGCGTCCCCAACGTCGCGCGTATGTACGACTACTTCCTCGACGGCAAGGACAACTTCGCGGCCGATCGGGCAGCGGCCGAAGAGATCTTGAAGAAATTCCCGCACACCAAGGAAGGCGCCAGGGCGAACCGCGACTTCCTGCGCCGCGCCGTGCGCTATCTGGTGGACGCCGGCATCGAGCAGATCGTGGACCTGGGCGCCGGCCTGCCCACGCAGGGCAACACGCACGAGATCGCCCCGCAGGCGCGCGTCGTCTACGTGGACTACGACTCGGTGGTGTGCGTGCACGGCAGGGCGCTGCTGGCCAGGAAGGAGAACGTCGACTTCCTCCAGGCCGACGTGCGCGAGCCGGACGTGCTGCTCGGCAAGCTGCGCGGGCTGATCGACTTCGACAAGCCGGTGGCGTTCCTGATGCTGGCGCTGCTGCACTTCATCGAGGACGAGCACGCCTACGACCTGGTGGCCAAGCTGCGCGCGGCCAGCGTGCCCGGCAGCTACCTGGTGATCAGCCACGCCGTCGACCCGACGCCGGACATCACGCCGCAGGCGCTGGAGATCTACAAGAAGTCGACGGCCCAGCTCAACCTGCGCACGCGCGAGGACATCGAGCGCTTCTTCGAGGGCTACGAGCTGGCCGAGCCCGGGCTGACGTTCCCGGCCCGCTGGCGTCCCGACGAGGAGAAGCCGCTCGGCGACAACATCACGTTCGGCTACGTCGGCGTCGCACGCAAGCTCTGACGCCGGCCGCACGCGCGTGAGGCCCCGCCGTCGTCCGGCGGGGCCTCACGCGTGTCGGAAGCTCAGTTCTGCTGCTGGGCGTTCTTCAGCTCCTCGGCGAGCTCGGCCCTGATCGCGTCCATGTCGAGGGCCCTGACCTGACGGATGAGGTCTTCAAGCGCGGGCGCCGGAATGGCGCCGGCCTGCGCGAAGACGACGATGCCGTCGCGGATGGCCATCAGCGTCGGGATCGAGGTGATGTCGAACCCCTGAGCCAGCCCCTGCTCAGCGTCGGTGTCAATCTTGCCGAAGGTGATGTCCTCGTGCTTGTCCGACGCCTGCTCGAAGATCGGACCGAACTTCTTGCACGGCGGGCACCACTCGGCCCAGAAGTCGAGCAGCACGATCCCCTTGTCGGCGATCTCGTTGAAGTTCTTCTCGGTTACTTCGATGGTCGCCACAAGTGGCTCCTTGCTCGTTGTCGCTAGCAGTGCATCCGTCTCAACCACGTACCCACACCCAGCATTCCATGCTCCGGCGCCGGGCGCGGCCCCTCTTGGCGACCGCGCCCGCGCGGATCAGCGGCCGCCGGGCAGGTTCAGGCCGATGACCAGGGGATCGTGGTCGGAAGATCGGTAGGCGTCGGGCCGGTAGAGATCCGGCGGATTGAACTCGGTGTTGTAGTCGCGGATGCGCGGCTCGTCGGCGTTGATGTGCCAGATCGTGGCGCCGCTGACCCGCTTGAGCAGCTGCCGGCCGACGAGGGCGTGGTCCAGCTCGCCCGCCAGCCCGTCGAACAGGTAGCTGTAGCGCTGCCCGGCGGGCACGAACCGCTTGGTGACACTGGCCAGGCCGCCCGCTTCGAGCGTGCGGATCGGGTCCTCCTCGCCGTAGGCGTTGAGGTCGCCGAGCACGATCGGGTGGGGCAGGTCCTGCTCCTCGATGATGCCGAGCAGGGCCTTGGCCTGGGCGACGCGGGTGGCGTTCCAGCAGCTCTGGCCGTCGCCCTGGTCGGCGTCGGGCCCGCCGGACGGGCAGCTTCCCTTCGACTTGAGGTGGTTGACCAGCATGGTGAACGGCTGGCCGCCGCCCTTCCTGCGGAAGGTCTGGATCAGCGGCGGACGGCTGAACACCGGGTCCTGCGACGACGTCGCCGCGCCGACCGGGGTCAGTTTGCCCGGCTTGTAGATGATGCCGACCTGGATGGCGTCGGTGCCGGGGTACGGGTGCGCGAGCGCGGCGTACGTACCGGCGCCGACCTCGGCGTTGACCGCGTCCACGAGCGCCTGGAGCGCGGTCTGGCCGTTGTTCTCGACCTCCATGAGGGCGACCGCGTCGGCGTCGAGCCCCTTGAGCGCGGACACCAGCTTGGCGAGCTGGCGCCGCTGCTCCTCCGCGTTGTCCGCGCCGCGCGAGCCGAGCGTGGTGAACCAGTTGAGGGTGTTGAAGGAGGCCACCTTGACGTTGCCGCCCACCCGGGCCGGCCTGGCCGGGCGCGGGCCGGCGCTCGCGTACGCGATGGGCTCGGTGGGCTGGAGCCGGTAGGAGCCGAAGCCGTAGCCGAGCACGCCGGTGACGCCGCGCGCCACGTCGCCCGCGCGTACGACGGGCGGCAGCGTCGCGGGGTTCTCCCGGGTGGAGGCGTCGTCCACGAGCAGCGCGCGGCGCTCGTTCCCGGCGGCGTCCACGCCGTGCCGGTCGGTCGGCTGGAAGAGGCCCTGCGCGGAGAGCGTGACCTCGCCGTAGCGGCCCAGGTTGTAGTGGTCGCTGACGGTCAGCGGCTGCGGGAAGGTCAGCAGCATGTTCTCGACCTGCTCCAGGCTCGCGCCCGCCGCCACCGGCAGCCGGTACGGCAGCGGCGCCACCCGGCCCGTGCCGCAGACGTCCACGGCGGTGACGGGCGACAGCTCGGTCCAGCCGTTGTACTCGGTGACCGTGCCGGTGATCAGGACGCGGTCGCCGACCTTGACGTCCCTGACCGACTCGCGGGCGTACGCGAACAGCCCCTCGGACGTGGCCGGATCGGCGTCGGGCCGCGGATCCTGCAGGAAGAAGCCGCTGAGCTGGTCGGTCCGCTGGAAGTCGGCGGTGACGACGCCTTCGACGCGCACGGTCTGTCCGGCCAGAGGGCTGGCGTCCCCGGCGCCCTGAACCTGCGCGATGCGGTGGGAGGCGGGGGTGGCGCAGGCGGCGCTCGCCCCTGGAGCGGGGTCGGCGGCGGCCGGGGCGGCGGGCAGCGCCGCGCAGGCCGCGACGACGGCGGCCAGGGACGCTCGCGATAAAGCTTGCATGTCCGGCACTTTACGGCTAATTCCGGCTGCCTATTTCCACATAAAGATGGCTAGAACATTAAATTGTCGAACCTTGACATCGGCGGTTGCGGGTATCACTTGTGCATGGACTGGGTCACCTGCGCGCATTCCGCTGGTTGCACAGGAATCGCTAGCCGTCCCACCGGCCTGTGCCTTGCCCACCTCGGCCCCGAGGATTCGCGCGCGGCGCTCGCCGGGCTCTCCCCCGGCCGCCTGCTCGACCTGCGCGGCACCACCGTCACCAGTACCCTGCTCGGCATGGTGCTCGACGCCACCGGCGGCCGCCCGGGACGCGCCCGCCTCGACCGGGCCAGGTTCACCGGCGACGTGCGGCTGTCCGGGGTGACCTTCTGCGGCGACGTGTCCCTTGACGGCGCCAGGTTCGACCGGTTGGCCTCGTTCTTCGGGGCCCGTTTCGAGGGCAACGTGTCGCTCGCGGGCGTCAGGTTCGGCCGCGAACTGTCCTTCCATGGCGTGACCGTACGCGGGCACGTCTCGCTCGACCAGGCCGTGATGTCGCGCGACGCGCTGTTCAGCGAGGCCGACTTCGGGCACGGGCTGTCGTGCGAGCGGGCCAGGTTCGACGGGTACGCCACCTTCGACGGCGCCGGCCTGGGCGACGGCGGGGTCTTCAGGGGCGCGCGCTTCGGCCGTACGCTGTCGTTCCGCAAGGTCAGGGGGCACGCCTGGTTCGAGGCCGCCCACTTCGCCTCCGACGCCTACCTGTCGGCCACCGGCCGGCTGTCGGCGGCCAGGGCGCGCGCCGACGGGCTGCTCGACGTGGCGGTGGCGCGCTGCGGCGTCGACCTGCGAGGCGTCGAGGTGACCGGCCCGGCCAACGTGCGCCTCACCGACTCCCAGGCCGATCTGGAGGGCGCGGTGCTGCACGGCCCGGCCACCGTGACCGGGCGCGGCAGGTCCACGCTCACCTCGCTGCGCCATGTCGACGCCGGCGACCTCGTCCTGCACGGGCTCGACCTGACGACGTGCCGCTTCGCGGGGCTGGTGCACCCGTCGGGGGTGCGGGTCGAGGACTGCACGTTCGCGTTCACGCCGCGCGGGGTGCGGCTCAGCCTGCGCTGGCCGATGCTGCGCCGGCTCTCCCGGCGGCGGGCACCGGCCGGCGAGCGCACGCTGCACGGGAGCGAACACAGCGGAGAACACGGAAGCGGAAGCCGCGGCGACGGCCCCGACGACACCGGCGCCGCGCCCGACGGGCCGGCCGCCCTCTACGCGGGCCTGCGGCCCGGCGACCAGGCCACCGACGCCGGCTTCGCCTTCGCCACGACGGAGATGCGCCGCCGAGCCGGTCACGGCCGGTGGGGGCGCTGACCCGGGCGGCCGTTCTGTGAGACACGGATTCCGGTACGACGCGGCTTCGCGCACCGGCGAGCACGCGTCCCCGGCGCGCCGGGTCGTTCCGCGGCAAGGGCGGCCTGGACAGGCCGCACCGGACGCGTCCCCGGCTCACTGGGGCGTTCCCCGCCGACCGCCGCCCAGGCAGGGGTCAGAACTCGGCGGCGATCTCTTCGATGGCGGCGAAGTGCCCGCGCCAGCCGCCGCCCATGATGCGCCGCGACATCTGCTGCAGCTCGTCGTCCGGATCGAAGCCCTCGTGGTCGAGGAAGAGCCGGGTGCCCTTGCCCTCGGGCTCCAGCCGCCACGTCACGGTCCAGTCCGCCCGGCCGTCGCTCCAGGCGAGCCTGAGCAGCTTCTCCGGCTCGATGGCCAGCACCTCGCAGCGCACGATCCCGTCGAAGCCGACCTGCGGCCTGGGCGTGGTGGTGAACGTGAAGCGGTGGCCGACCTCGGGCTTGAAGTCGTTCGGCATCAGCCAGCGGGCCATCAGCTCCGGCTCGGTGAGCGCCCGCCACACCTTGGCCGGCGGGTGGGCGAGGACCTGATCGAGCCTGATGGCCCGGCGGTCGTCATCGGTCTTGGGGGTTCCCGCCGGGGGCAGGGTCGGTGGCATCGTCGTCCTCCATGTCGTCGAGCAGGGTGGAGAGCGCGGCGAGACGTTCCCGCCAGAAGCGCTCGTACGGGCTGAGCCAGTCGCGGATCTCCATGAGCGGCCCCGCCTCCAGCCGGTAGTGGCGCTCGCGGCCCCTGCGGCTCTCGGAGACCAGCCCCGCGTCCTTGAGCACCTTGAGGTGCTCCGACACGCTGGGCCTGCTCATGTCGAAGTGCTCGGCCAGCCGCCCGGCGGGCTGGGCGCCCTCGTCGAGCAGCAGGCGCAGCAGCTCGCGCCGCACCGGGCTGGCCAGGGCGCTGAAGACGTGGTCGGTGCTCACGTCCGGCCGCCCTTCACATGGCCGCGGGCGCGAGCAGCGACGGTCGCGAGTAAGGAGATGGGCATGTCGGACACTATACGTAGGTTTTTTCCTACATGTCACCCCCGGCCTCCGGCGCAATATCAGGGAATTCCCCGATGAAGCCCAGGGTCGTGCTCTCTAGACTTGAGCCATGCTCATCGACGACTACGTGTCCGAGCTTGATCGGGCCCTGTGCGGCCCTCCGGGACCCAAGCGCGACCTGGTCGTCGAGGCACGTGACAGCCTGCTCGACACCGCCGAGGCACTCGAGGCCGAAGGGCTCGATCGGGAGGAGGCCGAGCGGCAGGCGGTGAAGGAGTTCGGCGACATCGCCGAGATCACCCCCGGCTACCAGATGGAGCTGACCGCCGCGTCGGGCCGGCGGCTGGGCACGCTGCTGTTCGTGAGCGTGCCGATCACGGTCGCGATGTGGTCGGTGCTGTGGCGGATCTACCCCGGCGACGCCGCCGCCTGGGCCGCCGCGCCCGCCTGGTCCGGCGTCGTCTCCGAGCTGATCGACGTGCTCCAGCTCGCCACCGGCGTGTACGGCGGCCTGGTGGTCTTCGCGCTGAGCAGGGGCGCCCGCTGGATCAAGCGGCCCCGTCTCGCCATCAGGTCGATGGCCTTCATGGTCTTCGGCACGCTGGCGATCACCGCCGGGCTGTCGCTGGTGCTGTCGCTCGCCCTGGACACCTCGGCCTCGCTCGCCCCGCTGCCGGCCCTGCTGGCGAACCTGGTCACCTCGGCGATGTGGGGCCTGCAGATCTACGGCGCCACGCAGTGCGTGCGCGTGACGCGTTCCTGAGCCCGGCTCACCCCAGCCCGGCTCACCCCAGCGCTGCGGACTCGGCGCGCAGCACGCTGCCGATCACGGTGGAGAACTCCCGCCAGGCCGATCGCTCTCCCTGAAGCTGCTTCCTCCCCGATTCGGTGAGCCGATAGGTGCGGCGCTTGCGCCCGCCCACGGTCGCCCACTCGCTCGACAGGTAACCGATGCGCTCGAGCCTGCGCAGCGCCGGATAGACGGTGCCGGTGGGCACGCTGAGCACTCCCCCGCTGCGCTCCTGCAGGGCCTCGATGATGGCATAGCCGTGCAGCGGCTCGTCCTCCAGCACGGAGAGCAGCAGAGCGTCCATGTGCCCGCGCAACGCGTCCGGATTCATGACTTCGATCCTAGTGACCGGTCTCCCATGTAGCCAGTCTACATGTAGACTTTCTACGTGTAGGCTACCTACGTATCGAGGGACACGACTTCGGAGCGGTGATGGACGTCCTGGATCTGGCACGCACACAGTTCGCGTTGACCGGCAGCCTGCACTTCCTGTTCGTGGTGCTCACGCTGGGCCTGGCGCCACTCGTGGCGATCATGCACACCCGGTGGGCACGGACCGGGCAGCCGCTGCACGAGCGCATGACGCGCTTCTGGGGGCAGATCTACGTGATCAACTACGCGCTCGGCATCGTGACCGGGCTCGTCATGGAGTTCCAGTTCGGGCTGGCGTGGAGCGGGCTGACCGACTACGCGGGCGACGTGTTCGGCGCGCCGCTCGCCATGGAGACGCTGCTCGCCTTCTTCCTGGAGTCCACCTTCCTCGGCCTGTGGATCTTCGGCTGGGCCGGCTGCCCAAGTGGGCGCACGTGGCCTGCATCTGGGCGGTGACGCTCACCGCGTACGCGAGCGCGTTCTTCATCATGGTCGCCAACTCGTTCCTGCAGAACCCGGCGGGCGCCGTCGCCGACGGCGAGCGGCTGCGGCTGGCGGACTTCGGCGCGCTGCTCACCAACAAGGCGCTGACCTTCTCGTTCCCGCACGTCATCGGGGCCGGGCTGTTCACCGGCGGGATGGTGCTGGTGGGCGCGAGCGCGTACCGGCTGTGGCGGCGCGCGGAGGAGACGGAGTTCTTCGGCCGGTCGCTGCGCACTGGCGTGCTCGCCGCCGCCCTCGGCATCATGGTGACCGTCGCCTTCGGCTACGCCCAGTTCGGCGGCGTCGCCGAGGGCAAGTTCGGCAGCGGCAACGTGCCGGCGTCCGTGGCGCTCGGTTTCATGATCGAGATCGGCCAGCTCCTGGCGCTGGTCGTGCTGTTCGTGATGCTGCCGCTGATCCGGGTGCTGCCGCGGGCCCGCTGGGCGCACCCGGTGCTCATGCTGATGACACCGCTGCCGTTCATCCTGGCGATCCTCGGCTGGATGGCCAGGGAGATCGGCAGGCAGCCGTGGATGATCTGGGAGCGGCTCACCGTCGCCGACGCCATGACGCCCGGCCTGACCGCCGGCATGGTGACGACCTCGCTGATCGGATTCACCGCCGTGCTCGGGCTGCTGGCGGTCGTCGACTACGTGCTCATCGCCCGCGCGATCAGGCGGGGCCCGCAGGCGCCCGACCTCGGCGCCGCCGCCGAGAGCACGCCCTCCCCCGCCCTGACCTACTGAAGAGGTGCTGACGATGGAGCTGCTGTGGTTCGCCGTCTTCACGGTGCTGCTGACCGGTTACTTCGCCCTTGAGGGCTTCGACCTCGGTGTGGGGCTGCTGCTGCCGCTGCTCGGCAGGACGCGCGCCGACCGGGACCGCATGGTGGCCGCGATCGCCCCGTACGTGCTGGCCAACGAGGTGTGGCTGGTCGCCGTGGGCGGGACGCTCGCCGGGGTCTACCCGCTGCTGGACGGCCGGGTGCTGTCCGCCCTGTATCCGCTGGTCGTGGCCATGCTGCTGAGCTGGGTGCTGCGCGATGCCGGGCTGTGGTTCCGCCGCAGGGCCGGCGGCACGGTCTGGCGGGGCTTCTGGGACGCCGCCATCGCATTCGGCTCGCTCGGCCTGTCCGCCGGCTGGGGCATGGCCCTGTACGCCGCCGCCACCGGCTTCCAGGCCCCCGCGGTGCACCCGCTCGGGCTGCTGCTCGGCGTCGTGGTGACGCTGCTGTTCGCCTTCCACGGCTGGACGTTCCTGGCCTGGCGCACGCCCGGCGTGTTCGGGGCCGCGCGGTCCGGGCGGGCGCTGCTGGTGTCGGGGGCGGCGGCCGCGCTGCCCGCGCTCGGGGTGCTGGTGGCCGCGATGCCGTACCTGCTGGAGCACACCGCTCCCTTGGCCACGCTGAATGTGCTCAGTCTCATGGTCCTGCCTGTCGCGCCCATCCTGGTAGGGGCGCAAGTATGGGTATGGCGCACTTTCCGGCCAGGCAAGGACGCCGTCCTGCTCCCGTCGTTCTTCTGAGGACCACCGAGGGCTACTACTAGGGGCTCTGTGCACAAGGGTTTGCTTTCGCTCATGCGGGCCGAGCGCGCGGTCCGCACGCATCTCGCCGTCACCATGGCCGCCGCCGTGCTCGCGGGGCTGCTCGTGCTGGTGCAGGCCGAGCTGCTCGCGGGCGTGCTGTCCGGGCGGTTCACCGCGGCCGCGCTCGGCGTACTGGCGGCCGTGGTCGGGGTGCGGGCGCTGCTGGCCTGGACACAGGGCGTCTTCGCCGGGCGCACCGCCACCGGCGTCAAGTCCGCGCTGCGCCGGCGGCTGCTCGGACGGCTGCGCGAGCTGGGCCCCGCCCGGCTGACCGCCCACCGCTCCGGCGAGCTGGTCACGCTCGCCGGACGCGGTCTCGACGGGCTCGACAACTACCTGACCGGCTACCTGCCGTCCATCGCCGTGGCCGGTGTCGTGCCGCTGGCCGTGCTCGTCCGGCTGTTCGCCGCCGACCTGGCCAGCGCCGTGATCGTGCTGGTGACGCTGCCGCTGATCCCGATCTTCGGCGCGCTCGTCGGCATGACCACCAAGGCCGTCACCGAACGTCAGTTCAAGGCGCTGTCGCGGCTCGGCGGCCACTTCCTCGACGTCGTGCGCGGGCTGCCCACGCTGCGCGCCTTCGGCCGGGCCCGCTACCAGGCCGGCGTCATCCGGCAGGTCGCCGACGCGCACCGCAGCGCCACCATGCGGACGCTGCGGGTGGCGTTCCTGTCGTCGCTCGTGCTGGAGCTGTGCGCCTCGCTGTCGCTGGCACTGGTCGCGGTGCCGATCGGGCTGCGGCTGCTCGGCGGCTCGCTGGACCTGACGACGGCGCTGCTGGTGCTGCTGCTCGCGCCTGAGGCGTACCTGCCGCTGCGGGCCATGGGGACGCGTTTCCACGCCTCCATGGAGGGCGTGGCGGCGGCCGACGCGGCCTTCGCCGTCCTGGACGCCGAGACCGGCGAGCGCACGGGCGGGACCCGCGAGGTCACGGGCGGCGGCGCGCCGGAGATCCGGCTGGAGAACGTCACCGTGCGCTACCCCGGCCGCGACACGCCCGCCCTTGAGGACGTCTCGCTGACCATCGCGCCGGGCGAGCGGGTGGCGCTGGTGGGCGAGAGCGGCGGCGGCAAGAGCACGCTGCTCCACCTCATACTCGGTTTCGTCCAGCCGTCCTCGGGCCGGGTCCTGATCGACGGTGCCGACCTGCGCGAGCTCGACCTCGCGGGGTGGCGGGCGAGGCTCGCCTTCGTGGCGCAGCGGCCGCATCTGTTCGCCGCGTCGGTGGCCGACAACATCCGGCTCGGGGCCCCCTCCGCCTCGCTCGACGACGTGCGCAGGGCGGCCGAGGCGGCGCACGCCGACTTCGTCGCCGATCTGCCGCAGGGGTTCGACACGGTGCTGGGCGAGCGCGGCGCGAACCTGTCGGCGGGGCAGCGCCAGCGGGTCGCCCTGGCCCGCGCCTTCTGCCGCCCCGACGCCTCGGTGCTGCTCCTCGACGAGCCCACGGCCCGGCTCGACGGCCGCAGCGAGGCCGCGGTGGTGGCGGCCACCGCCAAGCTGGCCCAGGGCCGTACGGCGGTCATCGTCGCGCACCGGCCCGCCATGATCGAGCTCGCCGACCGCGTGATCCGCGTCCACGACGGCCGCATCCTCTCCGACACCGCCAGGACCGGCACCCGGGCGGATGGCGCGGCGGCCGAGGACGTACGCGTGGCGCCTCAGGACGGCGAGCGGGCCCAGCAGGCACACGCGGAGCCAGAGGACGGCGAGCGGGCCCAGCAGGCACACGCGGAGGCTCGGGACGGCGCGCCTGCCGGGCAAGCACGTGGGGAAGGGAGCGGACGATGAAGCGGCGGTTGGGCCTGCGCCTGTGGTGGGCGGTGCTGGCCGGGTCGGCGGCCGACCTGGCCGGTCTCGGGCTCATCGCGGCGGCCGCCTGGCTGATCACCCGGGCCGCCGAGCAGCCGCCGCTGGCCGCGCTGAGCGTGGCGATCGTGGCGACCAGGGCGTTCGCCACGAGCAAGGGCGTCTTCCGCTACGCCGAGCGCCTCACCGGCCACGACGTCGCCCTGCGCGCCCAGGCGGGCACCAGGGAGGACCTGTACGAGGCGCTCATCCCGCCGCAGCGCCCCCGCCACGGCGGTGCCGATCTGTTGAGCCGCATGGTGGACGACACCGAGGCCGTCCAGGACCTGCTGGTCCGCTGCCTGCTGCCGGCCGTGGCCGCGGCGATCGCCGGCCTCGCGGCCGTGGTCATCGGGCTGACGATCCTGCCGGTGGCGGCGCTGGTGCTGCTGGCGGGCCTGGCGCTGGCCGGGGTGCTGCTGCCCGCGGGCACGGCCGCCGCGGCGCGCCGCTGGTCGGCGCGGATCGCCCCGGCGCGGGCGGCGCTGGCGGGCCGGGTGGCCGACCTGGTGCACGGCTCGGCCGACCTGGCCGCGTACGGCGCGGACGGGGCGGCCCTGGACCGGGCGCTGGCGGCCGATGACGCGCTGGCCGCACTCGAACGCCGCCAGGCCCGCGTGCACGCCGCCGCCCTGGCCGGCGGCACCCTGCTGCAGGGCCTGACCGTGGCGGCCGTGGTGCTGCTCGCCCAGTCGGCGGGCGTGGACTCGGTCGGCACGGCGGTGCTCGCTCTGACCGGGCTGGTGGCGTTCGAGCCGGTGCTGCCGCTGGCGGCGGCGGGCGAGCGGATGGCGGGCATCACGGCGGCGCTGCGGCGGCTGCGCGAGGTGCGCTCGTCGGAGCCGGCCGTCACCGAGCCCGCCGCGCCCAAGCCCCGCCCCGAGCCGCCGCTCACCATCGAGATCGAGGACCTCGTGGTCCGCCACCCGGCGCTCGACGGGGAGGCACGCGACGGCGACCACCCGGCCCCCTACGGCGGTCGCCCGGCGCTCGACGGGGTGTCGCTGCGGGTCGAGCCCGGCCGGCGGGTGGCGATCGTCGGGCCGAGCGGCGCGGGCAAGAGCACGCTGCTGGCCGCCCTCATGCGCCTGGTCGAGCCCGACTCCGGCCGCATCACGGTGAACGGCGTGGACGTGCGCGACCTGCCGGGCGACGACGTACGCGCCCTCATGACCGGCCTCACCCAGGACCCGTACATCTTCCGCGCGAGCCTGCGCGACAACCTGCGCCTGGCGGGCCCCGACGCGGACGACGAGCGGCTGCTGCGGGCGGTGCGCGACGCCCGCCTGGACGGCTGGGTCGAGCGGACCGGCTGGGACACCGAGCTGGGCGAGGACGGCAGGACGGTGTCGGGCGGCCAGCTCCAGCGGCTGGCGCTGGCCAGGGCGCTGCTGTACGACCCGCCTGTGCTGCTGCTCGACGAGCCGGCCGAGGCGCTCGACGAGGAGACCGCCGACCGGCTCATGGAGGATCTGCTCGACGTCACCCGCGACCGCACGACGCTGCTGGTGACCCACCGGCTCAAGGGCCTGGAGTCGGTCGACGAGGTGATCGTGCTGGAGGACGGCCGGGTGACGCAGCGCGGCACGCACGACGAGCTGGTACGCGTGCCCGGCTACTACCGCGACCTGTGGGAGTCGGAGGTCCTCACCCGGCGGTGACCGCCCCGTGCCCGCGAGTTGAGTTGGCGACGCCATCAGGTTTAAAGTGCAAACTACTTTACTGATTCGAGGAGTTTGCATGGTCGATGACGATGAGCGCGCGCCCAGCCCCGAGGAGATGCTGCGGGTCATCGAGGAGCAGAGCCACGCCACCGTGCGGCTGCTGCAGGGCGACCCGCGCCTGCTCTACGTCCCGTGGGGGGTGTCCTGGCTGCTCGGCTTCGCCGCCCTGTTCCTGCACTACGGCCTCGACGGGCGCTCCTACCTGCCGATCTCGCAGATGCAGGCGGTGAGCGTGCTGATGGGGGCCATGATCGTGGCGGGGGCGGTGTCCGCGTACGGGATCGTCAAGATGAACAAGTCGGTGCGCGGCGACACCTCGGCCAGGGGCGCGATGTACGGCTACGCGTGGCTGGCGGGCATGGTGCTGGCCTCGCTCATCGCGATCAGGCTGGGCCCGATGCTGCCCGCCGCCGAGCGCGGCCTGCTGTGGGCGGGCGGCCCGCTGCTGGTCGTCGCGTTGCTCTACATGCTGGGCGGCGCCATCTGGCTCAACTGGCCGATGTTCTTCATCGGCGGCTGGACGGCCGGTGTGAACGCGCTGGGCGTGCTGCTCGGCCCCGGCCCGCACGCGCTGCTGACGGCGGTTCTGCTGGGCGGCGGGTTCATCGCGGCCGGGCTGTGGCTGTGGCGGAGGCAGCGCGGGTGAGCGGGGACGCGGAGAACAAGCCAGGGGGCGCGCCGCCCGAGCTGGACCCGGTGATCCACGCCCAGGCGAGGCTGCGCGTGGTGGCCGCGCTCAACGTGCTGGCCGACGGCGACGAGATGGCGTTCAACTCGCTCAAGGAACTGCTCGGCATGACGGCGGGCAACCTGTCGGTGCACCTCACCAAGCTGGAGGACGCCGGCTACGTCCGCATCACCAAGACACACAGGGGCCGCACGCCCGTCACGTACGTGGCGCTGACCAAGCGCGGGCGGCTGGCCTTCGAGGAGTACACCGCGGCGATCCGCGCCCTGCTGGACAACGCTGGAGGAGTCCGATGACGGTTCTGGCCCGCGCCTTAGAGGTGACCCGCCGCTACGGCGACGTGGTGGCGCTCGACCGCGTCTCGCTCGACATCGGGGCGGGCGAGCTGGTCGGCCTGCTGGGCCCCAACGGGGCCGGCAAGTCCACGCTGCTCAGCCTGTTCGCCGGGCTGCGCCGGCCGACGTCGGGCACCATCGAGCTGCTCGGCGGCTCGCCGCTCGACCCGGTGACGCGGCGCGGCATCGGCGTGACCCCGCAGGAGACGGGGCTGCCGGAGTCGCTGCGGGTCGGCGAGGTGGTCGACTTCGTCTGCGCCCACTACCCCGATCCGGTCGGCAGGAAGGAGCTGCTCGGCCGGTTCGGGCTCGACGACCTGGCCGGGCGTCAGGTCGGCGGGCTGTCGGGCGGTCAGCGGCGGCGGCTGGCGGTGGCGCTCGCGTTCGCCGGGAACCCGCGGCTGGTCTTCCTCGACGAGCCGACCACCGGTCTCGACGTCGAGGCCAGGCACGCCCTGTGGGCGGGCGTCACGGCCTTTCACGACAGCGGCGGCACGGTGCTGCTGACCAGCCACTACCTGGAGGAGATCGAGGCGCTGGCCGAGCGGGTCGTGGTGCTGGGCCACGGCCGGGTGCTGGCCGACGACACGGTGAACGCGATCCGCGGCCTGGTGGGCGTGCGGCGCGTCTCGCTGGTGGCCGAGCGCCTGCCCGAACTGCCCGGCGTGCTCGGCAGCGAGCGGGCCGGCGACCGGATCACCCTGGTCACCACCGACCCCGACCGGCTGGTGGTCGAGCTGGTCCGCAGCGGCGCGCCGTTCTCCGGCCTGGAGATCAGGCCCACCACGTTGGAAGAGGCGTTCCTCACGATCACCGGCAAGGAGTCGGCCCATGTCTAGCCTGGTCGCCGCGCACACCCGCGTCCTGCTGCTCGAACAGCTCAGAGTGCCCATCGGCCTGGCGGCGGGCGCGCTGTTCCCGGCCATAGCGCTGCTGGCGTTCGTGGTGCCGTTCGCCGGTGACGATCCGCGGGCGGCCACGATGGCGACGGCGTCGCTGATGCTGTTCGGCGCGATGTCACAGGCGATCATCGGGCTGGCGGTCACGGTGTCGCAGGACCGCGAGCAGCCCTGGAACCCCTACGTCCGCACGCTGCCCGCCGGGCCGTTCCCCCGCTTCGCGGGGCGGATCCTCGCCGCGGTGGTGCAGATCCTGCTCGGGGTGGTGCCGGTGCTGCTGGTCGCGGCGCTGTTCACCGTGGCCGTCATCACGCCGGTGCGGCTGCTCGCGGCGCTGGCGACGCTGGTCGCGGGCTCGGTGCCGTTCATGCTGATGGGGCTGTGCGTCGGGTTCCTGCTGACCGCCAAGGCGGCGATCGCGGTGTCGCAGCTGCTGTTCTTTCCGCTCGGCGTGCTGGGCGGGCTGCTGCTGCCGCCGCAGATCCTGCCGGGGGTCGTGGAGGCGGTCTCGCCGTTCACGCCCGCGCGTGGCGTGGCCGAGCTGCTGTGGGCGGTGACGGCGGGCACGACGCCCGACGGGGTGGCGCTGGCGGCGCTGGCCGGCTGGACGGTGCTGGCCGCCGTAGGGGCCGTGTGGGCGTACCGCCGCGACGAGGGGCGGCGCTTCACCTGAGGGGATGTGCCGGAGAACTGGGGGGGTGTGCCGCCGAGTCCGCAGCGATCTCGACGACACACCCGTCCATGAGGGGGTCCCGTGTGTTACGCGTTCTCCGCGAGGGTGACGTTCACCTCGTGACTGTCGCCATCCCTCATATATGTGATCTTGACCTCTTGGCCGGGTTTGAAACCTCTGACCTGCCCAACAACGGTATCGCCTCCGTCAACCATCTTGTCACCGATCTTCGTGATGAGGTCGCCTTGCTGCAGTCCGGCCTTGTCCGCCGGACTTCCGGGGGTGACCTCTCTGATCAGCGCGCCTGGCACGTCGCCGGTGGCGTCGGTCACGCTCACGCCGAGCCAGGCGTGCGTGACCTTGCCGCTGGAGATGAGCTGCTCGGAGACCTGCTTGGCGGTGTTGACCGGGATGGCGAAGCCGACGCCGCCGCCCGCCGCCTCGGAGGCGATCGCGGTGTTGATGCCGACGAGCTCGCCCGCCGCGTTCACCAGCGCACCGCCGGAGTTTCCGGGGTTGATCGAGGCGTCGGTCTGGATGGCGCCACCGATCGTGGTGGGCATGCTCTCATTGGCCTGCGGCCAGCCGGGCGGGAGCTGCCTGCGCTCCTGGTTGCCGAGGTTCAGCGTACGGTCGAGCGCGCTGACGATGCCCGCCGTGACGGACCCGTCGAGGCCGAGCGGGCTGCCGATGGCCAGCACCGGGTCGCCGACCCTGAGCTTGTCGCTGTCGCCGAGCGTGGCCTTGACCAGGCCCGAGACGCCCTCGGCCTTGATGACGGCGAGGTCGGTCGCCGGGTCGGTGCCGACGATGGTGGCCCGCGCTGTCTTGCCGTCGCTGAACTTGACCGTCATCTGGCCGCCCTGGCCCGCCCCCACGACCACGTGGTTGTTGGTGAGGATCATGCCGTCCTCCGACAGCACCACGCCGGAGCCCTCACCGGTCTGCCCCTTGATCATCACGACCGTGGGCTGCACCTTGGCCGCCACCTCGGCCACCGTGAGCTGGTCGGAGGCCGACTTGAAGACGGGGCCGGGAGTCACGGGAGCGCTGCTCGCGACCGGCTCAGGCTGGAACGAGGTGGCGACAGCGGCCCCCACGACGCCGCCGACGACGGCCATGGCGGCCATGGCGAGACCCGCGATGACCTTCTGGCCGACGGTGAAGCGCGCCTGTTCGGGCTGCGCCGGCGGTGGCGGCGGCACCTCCATGACGATCGTCTCCCGTCGGGGAAAGCCCCCGGCTATCGGCGGGGTGGCGCCGAACTGGCTCCACCCACCGGAGTCCCGCCGCTCGGGACCCTGCTCGCGAGGCTCGTTCGCGTTCATCCTGTCATCTCCCTCGAATCCCTCTGCTTCAAGGGTGTCAAGACTCTCGTAAGAGCGGGCTAAGAGCGGAATTCCGCGGGCGCCGCACGCCCTGATGCGGCGCTCATCGGACGAGCTCGCGGCGGGCGCGCGGGGTGCGGAGCCTCCGTTCGATCTTTCTTAACGTCCGGCGGGCCAGTACTCGTCCCTCAGCAGCCGCTTGTAAAGCTTGCCGGTCGGGTGGCGGGGCAGCTCGGCCCGGAAGTCCACCGACTTGGGGCACTTGTAGTGGGCCAGGTGCTCGCGGCAGTACGCGATCAGCTCCGACTCCAGCTCCGGTCCCGCCTCGTCCATGTTCACCGGCTCGACCACGGCCTTGACCTGCTCGCCCATCTCCTCGTCCGGCACGCCGAACACCGCCACGTCGGCCACCTTCGGATGCACCGACAGCACGTTCTCGGCCTCCTGCGGGTAGATGTTCACACCACCTGAGATGATCATGTACGAGCGGCGGTCGGTCAAATACAGGAAGCCCTCCTCGTCGAGGTAGCCGATGTCGCCCAGCGTCGTCCAGCCCCTGCCCTTCGGGTCCTGGGCCGAGCGGGTCTTGTCGGGGTCGCCGTGGTACTCGAAGCGGCCGCCCTTCTCGAAGTAGATCGTGCCGTGCTCGCCCGGCGGCAGGTCATCGCCGTTCTCGTCGCAGATGTGCACGATGCCGAGCAGGGAGCGGCCGACCGTGCCCTTGTGCGTCAGCCAGTCCTCAGGGCCGACGTAGAGGAAGCCGTTGCCCTCGGTGCCCGCGTAGTACTCGTGGATGATCGGTCCCCACCACTGCATCATCTGCTCCTTGACCGGGATGGGGCAGGGCGCGGCGGCGTGGATGGCGTACTTGAGCGAGGAGACGTCGTACTTGGCGCGGACCTCCTGCGGCAGCTTCAGCATCTTGATGAACATCGTCGGTACGAGCTGCGTGTGCGTCACCGCGTACCGCTCGACCGCCGCCAGGTACTGCTCGGGGTCGAAGCGCTCCATCACCACCACCGTGGCGCCGAGGCGCTGGAACGACATGCAGTAGCGCAGCGGCGCGGCGTGGTAGAGCGGGGCGGGCGAGAGGTAGACGCTGCCAGCCGTCGGCGCGAACAGGGCCTGGATGAGCTTGAGCAGCATGCCGGGCTCCTCCAGCGGGCCGTGCGAGGCGGGCACCTTGACGCCTTTGGGGCGGCCGGTCGTGCCGGAGGAGTAGAGCATGTCGGCACCGGTGCACTCGTCCGCGATGGGCGTCGCCGGGTGGGCGGCGACGGCCCGCTCGTACGAGGTGAAGCCCTCGGCCTCGCCGTCGAGCATGAGCCGCAGCTCGACGTCCGGGGTGGCGGCGGTGACGGAGGTGGCGACGGCGGCCAGGTCGGCGCTGGAGATGAAGACCCGGGCGCCGCAGTTGCCGACGATGTAGGCCAGCTCGTCGGTCTGCAGCCGGGAGCTGATGGGGGTGTAGTACAGGCCGGCGCGGTGCGCGGCCCAGGCGACGGCGAGGAAGAGCGGGTGGTTGGGCAGCATGAAGGCGACGTGGTCGCCGGGGCGCAGGCCGGCGGAGCGGAACAGGTGGGCCAGCCGGTTCGACTCCTCGTCCAGCTCGCGGTAGGTGATGACGCGTCCGGAGCCCGCCATGATCACAGCGGGCTTGTCGGGGGTGACTGCTGCGATGGCTCCCGGATACATGAACAGAACAGTATTCGGTTACTTTGCCACCCGCCAGAACCGAAACAGCCGGCATCAGAGCCGGAACGGCCCACACCAGAACCGCAACGGCCCAGCAGAACCGGAATAGCCCCGCCGGAACCGCAACGGCCCAGCAGAACCGGAACAGCCCCCGCGCGAGCCGGAACTCACGCGGGGGCCGCAACGGACACCGGGCCGGGATCTCACGCCCGCGCGAACCGGAGTTCGCGCGGGAACCGCGACGCACCGGGCCGGACCCGTGCGGGCGCTCTATCGCGGGCGGGCGCTCACGTCGGCTGCACCGGTGGTGACGGCCTGGATCACTGGGCCGGGATGACCGAGCCCTGGTACTTCTGCTGGATGAAGTCCTTGACCTTCTGGTCCTGCAGCAGCTTGCCGAGGGTGACGATGTTGGCGTCCTTCTCGTGGCCGCTCGGCACGACCAGGCCGTTGACGTACGGGTTACCCTCGGTCTTCTCCAGCACCAGCGCCTCCGACGCGGGCTTGAGACCGGCCTCGATGGCGTAGTTGCCATTGATGACCGCGGCGTCCACGTCCTCCAGCGAGCGCGGGAGCTGCGCCGCCTCCAGCGGCTTGAACTGCAGGTTCTTCGGGTTCTGCGCCACATCGCGCTCGGTGGCGGCGGTGCCGACGCCGTCCTTGAGCGTGATCAGGCCGTTGTCGGCGAGCAGCTTGAGCGCGCGGCCCAGGTTGGTGGCGTCGTTGGGCAGCGCCACGGTGGCCCCGCTGGGCAGCGCCGACACGTCGGTGACCTTCTTGGAGTACAGGCCGAGCGGCTCCAGGTGGACGCCCGCGACGAAGGTCAGGTTCGTGCCCTTGCTCTTGTTGAAGTCGTCGAGGTACGGCCGGTGCTGGAAGTAGTTGGCCGTCAGCTTGCCCTCTTCGAGCTGCACATTGGGCTGCACGTAGTCGGTGAACTCGACGACTTCGAGCTTGAGCCCGGCGGCGGGGGCGAGGTTGTCCTTGACGAAGTTGAGGATCTCCGCGTGCGGCACCGGATTGACGCCCACCTTGATCACGTCGTCGGCGGACTCGGCCTGCGTGGGGCCGGTCGCCGACTGCGACGTGCCGCATGCGGCGAGCGACAGAGCCAGCGCGACAGCACCCACAATGCGGTGAATTTTCATGATTTTTCCTTACTTGTGCGATAGGCGCCGAGCGACCCAGTCGCCCAGGCTCTGCAGGACTTGCACGATGACGAGCAGCAGCACGACCGTCACGATCATCAGGAGCGTCTCGAACCGCTGGTAGCCGTACCGGACGGCCAGGTCGCCGAGCCCGCCGCCGCCGAGCGTGCCGGCCATGGCGGAGTAGCCGATGAGCGCCACCACGGTCACGGTCAGGCCCGCGACCAGGCCGGGCAGCGCCTCGGGCAGCAGGACCTTGCGCACGATCGCGGTCCTGCTCGCGCCCATGGCCTGCGCCGCCTGCACGACGTCCTTGCCGACCTCGCGCAGCGCGGTCTCGACCAGCCGGGCATAGAACGGCACCGCGCCGACGGTCAGCGGCACCACGAAGGCGGCCGTCCCGATGGTGGTCCCGACGACCAGCCGGGTGAACGGGATGATCGCGATCATCAGCACGATGAACGGCAGCGAGCGCCCCACGTTCACGACGAACCCGAGCGCGGACTTCAGCGCGGGCAGCGGGCGCAGGCCGTCGCGGTCGAACACCACCAGCGCCACGCCGAGCGGCAGCCCGAGCAGCAGCGTGAACAGCGTGGACCAGCCGACCATGGCGGCCGTCTCCAGCGTCGCCGGGCCCAGCAGCGGCAGCATCTCTTCCCAGGTCACGCGGCCTCCCCCGCTTCCTCCACGATCAGCCCGCAGTCACGCAGGTACGCCAGCGCCGCCTGCCGGTCGGAGCCGTCGAGCACGACGCGCAGCCGGCCGACCGAGCCGCCCGCCAGGTCCTCGATGGAGCCGCCGAGGATGCTGAGGTCCACGTCGAACTTGCGCACCACCTCCGACACCACGGGCTGGCGCGGGTCGCCGGTGAACGTCAGCGTCACCGACCCCGCGGGCGCGGGCTCGGGCAGCGGGAAGATCTCCCTGGTCAGCCGGGAGCCCGGGGTCCTGATGAGGTCGGCGATGGCGCCGGACTCCTCGATGCGGCCGCGCGACATGATGGCGACCGAGTCGCAGACGCTCTTGACCACGTTCATCTCGTGGGTGATGAGCAGGATCGTCAGGCCCAGCTCGGTGTTGAGCCGCTTGAGCAGGGCGAGGATCGACTGCGTGGTACCCGGGTCGAGCGCCGAGGTGGCCTCGTCCGACAGCAGCACCGACGGGTTGCCCGCCAGGGCCCTGGCGATGCCGACGCGCTGCTTCTGGCCGCCGGAGAGCTGGTGCGGGCGGTCCTTGCCGCGCCCCTCTAGGCCGACCAGCTCCAGCAGCTCGGCCACCCTGCGCTCGCGCTCGGCCTTGGGCACGCCCATGATCTCCAGCGGGAAGGCCACGTTCCCCGCCACCGTGCGCGAGGAGAGCAGCGCGAAGTGCTGGTGGATCATGCCGATGCGCTGCCTGGCGCGGTTGAGCTCGCGGTCGCCGAGCGCGGTCAGGTCCTGTCCCGCGACGGTGACGGTGCCCGCGGTGGGGCGTTCGAGCAGGTTGACGCAGCGCAGCAACGTGCTCTTGCCGGCGCCGCTCTGGCCGAGCACGCCGTAGATCTCGCCTTCGCGCACATGCAGATCGACGCCGTCGAGCGCGACGGTGTCGCCGTACTGCTTGCGCAGGCCGGAAGCCTGGATCACGGAGAATCCCCACGACTGAGGGCGGCCGCGTGGCGGGCCGCGGGAACGAACATCACCGGAAGGGCTGGCGCGCGCCTGAGGCGCGCCGAAGTCAGTGCATGCCGGGGTGGAAGGGCAGGTGACTCAGCCTGCGCAGCACGTGACCTGGTCTGATCATGACGACCTTCGACTTCGAGGAACGGGCGGGTGGGTCTGCTTCTAGCGGGCCGGCATTCGCCCCATACGCATGCGGCGACACGCGGCGCCCTCGGGGACGCAGCGATCGGTCGCGTATGCCTCGTTCACGCCCGGGTCAACGACGGTGATCTTTTCCGCTATTCCCGGTCTTTTCAGTGATATACGTCACGCCCGGCGATGGCCCCACGCGCACGACCGCCCCGCCGTAGGCCGGGAGGCGATGGGCAGAGGGGCGGCGAAAGCAGGCGGGCCTCCCCCGACAGGGCCTCCCTCAAAGGGCTGGCACACGCCCGCCCCAGGCAGGCCAGATGACCAGGTGTGGACGGGCGGCGGAAGCCAGCAGGCCCCCGAAGAGCCGCGCACACAGCCGCCCCGCCTGCACAGCAGGACGGGAGCAGTAAGGGACGGAGCCGGGCACGGCCCCCGAAGGGCCACACACAACAGCCCCACCCTGCGCAGCACGCCAAAGCGGGCAGAAGCGGTAGGGCGGCGAAAGCAGGCAGGGTGTTATCGAAGTGACGCCCACACAGCCGTCCCACCACAACCCGGGAGACCGGGTGCGAGCAGGGGCGGGGGTGCGGGCCTGGCGCACCTTCTCGGTGTAGTACGGCCAGTCCCACGGCTCGATCGGGAACCCGGCCTGCTCCGCCAGCGCCTCGGCCTCCTTCTTCGCGTTGCGCATGGCCGGGCCGACGAGCTGGCCGAGCATCTCCTCGACCGCCTCGACGGGTTGCTGCTCACGGCGCGACGCAGAGAGCCGACGACGCAGGCGATACAGGGCGCAGGCGCAGAGCGCGCGGACGCGGGGCGCGGGGCGCGGGAGCGCGGACGCGTGGGGGCGGGGCGCAGGGCACTGGGCGCGTGGGGGCGCGGTTCCTCGACCGTGGCGGCGGGCAGGACGGCCCCGCCGTACTCCGCCTCGGGCCGCCGGACATGACCGCCCCGCCGTACCCCAGGAGGCCAGGTACGGCGGGGCGGTGGCTCGTGGCGCGGCACGGGCCGGGCGGCGGTCAGGCCGCGACGGTGGTCGCGACCTCGGCCGGGCTGAGCGCGATGTCGAGGACCTCGCGCACGTCGCTCACCGTGTGGATGGTGAGCTCCTTGCGGACCTCCTCGGGCACGTCGTCGAGGTCGGGCTCGTTGCGCGCCGGGATGAGGACGGTCGTGATGCCGGCCCGGTGGGCGGCGAGCAGCTTCTGCTTGACACCGCCGATCGGCAGCACGCGCCCGGTCAGCGAGATCTCGCCGGTCATGGCGACGTCGCTGCGGACCAGCCGGCCGGACAGCAGCGAGGCCAGCGCCGTCGTCAGCGTCACGCCGGCGGACGGTCCGTCCTTCGGCACGGCGCCCGCGGGGAAGTGCACGTGGACCGAGCGGTCCTTCAGCGCGGTGACTGGCAGCTCCAGCTCCGCGCCGTGGGAGCGCAGGTAGGACAGTGCGATGCGGGCCGACTCCTTCATCACGTCGCCGAGCTGGCCGGTCAGCGTGAGCCCTGTCTCGCCGGTCTCGGGGTCGGCCAGCGACGCCTCGACGTACAGGACGTCTCCGCCCGCCCCTGTGACGGCCAGGCCGGTGGCCACGCCGGGGACGGAGGTGCGCTGCTTGTTCTCCGGCAGCGACGACTCGGGCACGAACCTCGGCCGTCCGAGGTAGTCGACCAGGTCCTCCTCGCGTACGGTGACGGGCAGCTCGTCCTTGGCCGCGATCTTGCGCAGGATGCGGGCGACGGAGCGTTCGAGCGAGCGCACGCCCGCCTCGCGGGTGTACTCGGCGGCCAGCTTGCGCAGCGCCGGCTCCTCGACCGTGACCTCCTCGGCCGTGAGCCCGGCCAGCTCCAGCTGCCTGGGGACCAGGTGGTCGCGGGCGATGGCGACCTTCTCGTCCTCGGTGTAGCCATCGAGCGTGACGACCTCCATGCGGTCGAGCAGCGGCCCGGGGATGGCCTCCAGCACGTTGGCGGTGGCCAGGAACAGCACGTCGGACAGGTCGAGCTCGACCTCGAGGTAGTGGTCGCGGAACGTGTGGTTCTGGGCCGGGTCGAGCACCTCGAGCAGGGCGGCCGTGGGGTCGCCGCGGTAGTCGGCGCCGACCTTGTCGACCTCGTCGAGCAGCACCACCGGGTTCATGGAGCCGGCCTCGCGGATGGCGCGGACGATGCGGCCGGGCAGCGCGCCGACGTAGGTGCGGCGGTGGCCGCGGATCTCGGCCTCGTCGCGTACGCCGCCGAGCGCGACGCGGACGAACTTGCGGCCCATCGCGCGCGCCACGGACTCGCCGAGCGAGGTCTTGCCGACTCCGGGAGGGCCGGCGAGCGCCAGCACGGCGCCGCTGCGGCGGCCGCCCACCACGCCGAGCCCCTTGTCCTGGCGGCGCTTGCGCACGGCCAGGTGCTCGATGATGCGGTCCTTGACGTCGGCGAGGCCGGTGTGGTCGGCGTCGAGCACGGCCCGCGCGTTGGCGAGGTCGTAGTTGTCCTCGGTGCGGACGTTCCACGGCATGTCGAGCACGGTGTCGAGCCAGGTGCGGATCCAGCCGGTCTCGGGCGACTGGTCGGGGGTCCGCTCCAGCTTGTCGACCTCCTTAAGCGCGGCCTCGCGCACCTTGTCGGGCAGGTCGGCGGCCTCCACGCGGGCGCGGTAGTCCTCCTCCTCGCTCTCGGCGGAGTCGCCGTTCAGCTCCTTCAGCTCCTTGCGGATGGCGTTGAGCTGCTGGCGCAGCAGGAACTCGCGCTGCTGCTTCTCCATGCCCTCCTGGACGTCCTTGCGGATCGTCTCCGCGACGTCGAGCTCGGCCAGGTGCTCGCGGGACCACTCGATGAGCTTGGCCAGCCGCTCCGCCGGGTCGGGCTGCTCGAGCAGCTCGACCTTCTGCGCGGTGCTGAGCCACGGGGTGTAGCCGGAGCTGTCGGCGAGCACCGAGGGGTCGTCGATCTGGTTGACCTGATCGACCACCTGCCAGGCGCCGCGCTTCTGCAAGATCGTGGTGGCCAGCGCCTTGTACTCCTTGGCCAGCTCGTGGGCGCGGTCGCCGGCGGGGACGGGATCGATGGTGTCGGCCTCCACCCACAGCGCGGCGCCGGGGCCGGTCGTGCCGGTGCCCACGCGGACGCGGTCGACGCCGCGCACCACCGCGGCGGGCTCGCCGCCCGGCAGCCTCCCGACCTGCTCCACGACGGCACTGACGCCGATGGCGCCGTAGCGGCCGTCTATGCGGGGAACGAGGAGGACCCGTGGCTTGTTGCCACCGGATGCACGGGCCGCCTCGATCGCAGCGCGCACCTCGGAGTCGGACAGGTCCAGCGGAACCACCATGCCCGGCAGGACGACGGCGTCGTCAAGCGGCAGGACCGGCAGGGTCAAGCTCTCACTCATGCGAACTCCAAAGGGTTGAGTTATACCGACTCAATTCATTGGAGCCTCGCATTGTTCCCTTCCTTGCCGATGTTCGCTCACGGCGATCGTAATGATGTAAGCCATACCTAGGGTTGAGTCAGGATCAGACCTCGGTGTGACGACTCCGGCGAAGGTCGCGATTTATTGTTGAGCAGGCGTTTCCTCTGCTCCTCCCCCGCTCGCCGGAGGAGCTGGTGACCGGACGGGGGTGTCGTGAAGAAGGGGGCGGTGCGGCGCACGACGAGTGCCCTGGTGCAGCCGTTCGCGCTCGCTCTCTACCGGGGCGACGCCGACCCGATGCCGCAGGGGCGCCGGCTGACCTTCCGCGTGCCGCAGCCGGTGCAGAGAGTGCTGCCGCTGCGCACCATCAACCTCGTGCGGATCGCGGACGGTCTGGTGGCGCTCTGGCTGTACAACGTGACCCTCTCGTGGATCGTGCAGTCGGATACCCGGACCGGGATGACGGCGCGCGACGGGCTCCCCATGCCCGTCACCGACTCCTACCCCACGCTGGCCGCGATCTGTATCGCGCTTCCCGTGGCCCTACGCCACCGCTGGCCGCTGGCCGCCTGGAGGTGGGCCTTCGCGACGACGCCCTTCATCGTCTCGGTCGAGCTCAACCGCATGCCTGGCCTCACCCCCTATCCGGACGGGCTGGCCATCGCCTACCCGCTGGTGCTCTACTCCGTGGCCGTGCGTTGCGAGCGGCGCATCACGGTGGGCGTATGGGTTCTCACGGTGCTGGCGGCGTGGATCATCCACCCCAACTCCATGCCGCTGGTCGCCGTCTTCACGACGGTCGCGCTGCTGTTCGGCTACAACGTACGCGTGCGGCGCAGCGCCACCGCCAAACTCGTCGAGGAGGAGCGGCGCACCAAGCAGGCCGAGAGCGCGCAGGCGGTGCTGGAAGAGCGGGCCCGCATCGCGCGTGAGCTGCACGACGTGGTCGCGCACCACATGTCGGTGATCGCCATTCAGGCCGAGGCGGTGCCGCTCAAGGCGGCGGGCGACCCCGCGCAGTTAGAGGCGGGGCTCGCCGAGATCAGAGGGCTGTCCCTCGAGGCCATCGCGCAGCTGCGCCAGGTGCTCGGCGTGCTGCGCGACCCCACCGGGCGGGCCGACACCGCGCCGCAGCCGGGGCTCGACCGCATCGACGAGCTGGCCGCCAACGCGCGCGCCGCCGGGCTCGCGGTGCTGGTCAAACGGAGCGGGGAGCTGAGCGGGCTGCCGTCGGCGGTGGAGCTGTCGGCGTACCGGATCGTCCAGGAGTCTCTGTCGAACGTGATGCGGCACGCGCCCGGGGCGGCCGTCGCCGTCGACATCGCCCGCGTGGGCGACGAGCTCCACGTCACCATCACCAACGGCCCCAGCCCTGCCCTGCCGTCCGGCTCGGACCCGGAGCGGCCCGGCACCGCCCTGGCACCCGGCCACCGCCCGGTCGGCGAGCTCGGACAGGGCAGCGCTTCTAGGAACGGTCAGTGGGACGTCGGCGGGCCTTGGGACGACGGTGAGCCGGGGGGCATCGGCAGGTCTACGGAGGTCGGCGAACCTGGGGACGCCGGCGGGCCCGGGATCATCGGCAAGCCCAGGGAGGTCGGTGAGCCTGGGGAGGTTGGCGGCTCTGGCAAGGGCGGTTCGTTCGTGAGGCGCGGCGAACCCGGTAAGGGTGGCGAGCCTGGGAAGGGCGGCGAACTCGCGAAAGATGGCGGAAGTCGGCGCGGCGATGCGCCGGACCACGGGCTCACGCGAGCCGATGCGACAGGCGGCAAGAGCCGGCGAGCCAGGGTGCCGGACGACGGGGCCACGCAGGCCGGTCCGGCAGGCGGTGGGACTCGGCGAACCCGCGAGCCGAGCGACGGGGCTTCACGAGCCGGTTCGACGGGGAGCGGGCATGGGCTCATCGGCATGCGGGAACGGGTGGCGCTGCTCGACGGCACGTTGAAGGCAGGTCCCGTGCCCGGTGGCGGGTTCGAGGTACGGGCCACGTTACCGATCGCGGGAAGGGAGAGCGCGTGATCAGGGTGCTGATCGCGGACGATCAGGGCATGGTGCGCACCGGGTTCACGGTGTTCCTGAGCGGCCAGCCGGACATCGAGGTGGTGGGCGAGGCGGCCGACGGGCGCGAGGCCGTCGAGCGGGCCGCCGAGCTCAAGCCCGACGTGGTCCTGATGGACGTGCGCATGCCGGTCATGAACGGCCTTGAGGCGACCCGGCAGCTCATGGCCCGCGACATCGGGGCGAAAGTGCTCATCCTGACGACGTTCGACCTCGACGACTACGTCTATGAGGCGCTGCGGGCGGGGGCGAGCGGGTTTCTGCTGAAGGACGCATCGGCGGCGCAGCTCGTGGAGGCCGTACGCGTGGTCGCGGCCGGGGAGGCGCTCCTCGCGCCGGCCATCACCAAGCGGCTGATCACCGAGTTCGCCCGGCTCGGCTCGCCGCGCCCGGTGCCGGGGCGGCGGCTCGACGAGCTGACCGAGCGGGAGACCGAGGTGCTCCTGCTGGTCGCCCAGGCGCTGTCCAACCAGGAGATCGCCGAAAAGCTGTTCGTGGCCGAGCAGACGGTCAAGACGCACGTGGGGCGGGTGCTGATGAAGTTAGGCCTGCGCGACCGCGCCCAGGCGATCGTCTATGCCTACGAATCCGGCCTCGTCCGCCCCGGCGAGTGACCATGCACCCGGCCAGTGGCGAGCGGTCTGTGATACGTGGCCGATGACACGGCGGGCCAGTGGCGCGCGGTCTGTGACACGGCTGGCCGGTGGCCCGGGCCCGAAGCCGGTGGCACGGGGGCCCGGCCGGGGCACGGGGAACGGGTCCGCCGCTGGCCGGGAGGCTAGGGCGCGGTCGGATCTGCCACCGACCAGGACGCCTGCGCCACGAACTCCGGATGGCCACACGGCCGCTCTCCGTCGGGCCACACGGCCGCTCTTCGTCGGGCCACGCGAGGGCCAACGTCGCGACCCCGTCGGGAGCAGTCCTGAACAGAGTCGCGTGGGGCGGTGTGAAGGTGCACTTGCGGCGGCCGGGGTGGTTTTCCGGGAGGCGGTGGGGTCGTACAGTCGGCGAGTGGATCCCGTTGAGCTCTTTCACGAGGTGGCGGCCACCGTGCCCGCCTACGGCAGGTTCCTGGCCGAGCATCAGGTCGATCCGGCGAGGGTGCGGACGCTCGCGGACTTCGCGACGTTGCCGATGACGACCAAGGACGGCTACACGCGCCGCCATCCCCTGCCCGACCTGTGCAGGAACGGTGTGATCGGGGACATGGTCGCCGTGTCGTCGGGATCGACGGGCGAGCCGTCGTTCTGGCCGCGCTCGGCGTCGGACGAGCGGGTGATCACGGACCGGTTCGCGGAGGTGTTCGGCGACGCGTTCGGGGCCCGCGAGCGGCGCACGCTGGCGGTGGTGTGCTTCGCGCTCGGCACGTGGGTGGGCGGGCTGTTCACGGTGAGCTGCTGCCGTCACCTGGCCGAGCGCGGGTTCCCGATCACGGTGGTCGCGCCGGGCACCGACCGGCGGGAGATCCGGCGGGTGCTGCCCGCGCTGGCCCCGTACTTCGATCAGGTGGTGCTGCTTGGCTACCCGCCGTTCCTGAAGAACGTGATCGACACCGAGGACCTGCCGTGGCACGAGTGGGACCTCAAGCTGGTGACGGCGGGCGAGGTGTTCAGCGAGGAGTGGCGGGCGCTGGTGGCCGAGCGGGCGGGCATCGCCGACCCGCTGCGCGGCATCGCCTCCCTGTACGGCACCGCCGACGCCGGCGTGCTGGGCAACGAGACGCCGCTGTCGGCCGAGATCCGCCGTTTCCTGTCGGGCAGGCCGGACCTGGCGAGAGAGATCTTCGGCGAGTCGCGGCTGCCGACCCTCGTCCAGTACGACCCGCGGGTCCGCTACTTCGAGGAGCACGAGGGCACGCTGCTGTTCACCGGCGACAACGGCGTCCCGCTGATCCGCTACCACATCGCCGACGAGGGCGGCGTGCTGCCGTACGACAGGCTGCTGTCGTACGTCGCGGAGCACGGGTTCAAGCCGTCGGCGAGCGGCCCGGAGCGGCCGTTCGTGTACGTGTTCGGCCGCAGCCACTTCACGGTCTCCTTCTACGGCGCGAACGTCTACCCGGAGAACATCGCGGTCGGCCTGGAGCAGCCGGAGGTGAGCGGGGCGGTGACCGGCAAGTTCGTGCTGGAGGTGGCCGAGGACGAGCGCCGCGACCGGGCCCTGACGGTCACGGTGGAGCTGATGCCGGGCGTACGGCCGTCGGAGGAGGTGGCGGCGGCCGCGGGCGAGGCGATCCTGGGCCGGTTGCTCCGGCTGAACAGCGAGTTCGCCGCCTACGTGCCTCCCGAGCGGCAGCGGCCGGTGATCCGGCTGCGCGAGGCCGGCGACCCGGAGTACTTCCCTCCGGGCGCCAAGCACCGTTACACCCGCTAGCTCCCGGGGGCTCCCCTTTGCGTGATCAGCGCCGCTGCGCCGCATCCCCGGTCGTGCCAGGTCCGAGGCCGGTCAGCCCGCCAGGGCCGCGGCGATTCTGCTTTCGGCCCACGGCACCATGAGGAAGCCGCGTTTGACGGTCAGCACCTGCACTCCGGCCGTCCACGACTGGATGCCGGGTACGGAGGCCAGCGTGCGCGAGGTGAAGTGGTGCAGGTCGGCGGTGGTGGGGACGATGACCTCGCAGATGAGCGAGGCCTGCCCGAGCACCGACGCGATCATGCGGACGCCGCGTTCGCCGGACAGCCGCTCGGCCACGCTGTCCTGCATGCTCGGCTCGATGGACAGCCAGAACAGGATCTCGGCCTCGTAGCCGAGGGCGGCGGCGGGGATGAACGTGGTGACGCTGGCGCAGCCGCGTTCGAGCATGGCCTCGAGCCGCCTCCTGGCGGTGCTCTCGCTGATGCCGATGCGCCGGCCGACGGACTGGAAGCTGGCCCGGCCGTCGTCGCGGAGCGCGGCGAGCACTTCGCGGTCGACGTCGTCGAGGTGCCCGGGTTCGCAGGTGTGGCCGGGCATGGGCGTGGCGAAGGCGCTCGCGCCCTGCCCGAGCAGCGGCGCGCTCCAGTCGTAGCTCACCTTGTACGTGTGCAGCACCAGGTCGGCGTTGCTCTGCTGCGCCCCGGGGATGGACTGGACGAAGTCGACCAGCATCGAGTACAGGTCGCGGTGTTTGGGTGCGACCAGCTCGAACACGATGTCGTAGCCGCCGGTGACGATGGTGACGTACCGGATGTCGGGGTTGGCGGCCAGCAGGCCCGCCACCCTGAGCTGGCTGCCGGGCGCGCAGGTCAGCCGTACGAGGAACACGTGGACGGGTCCTTCGTGCTCCAGGTGCGGCAGCACCGCGACCCGGGCCAGGCCGGCGCTGAACAGGTGCTGGGCCCGCCGCGCCACCGTCGTGGTGGAGGTGCCGATGAGCTGGGCGATGTCGGTCCAGCTCGCCCGGCCGTTCACGTGGAGCGCGGCGAGGATCTTGCGGTCGAGGTCGTCGAGATCTTCCATCGGGGGCATCATCGCGCGATCAGGGCCGTTCTCGCACCTGCCGCGCGCCACCCGGCTCCTCGCTGACAGAGCCGGCGGAACCCGAGGAGCCGGACGCGCCGGCGAGCGCTCTGGCGAGGAAGTCGCGGACGGTGGCCTCCCACAGCTCGGCCTCCTCGACCTGCGGCGAGTGCCCGGACTTCTCGAAGATGCGCAGCTCGGCACCCGGGATGAGGCGGGCGATGGTCTCGCTGCACTCGGGCGGCGTGATCCAGTCGTGGCGGCCGACGGTGACGAGGGTCGGCGCGGTGATGCCGGGCAGCAGGTGCTTGATGTCGTAGTTCGGCTGGTTGTGGGCGAAGGCGTAGTTGTGCGTCTGGTAGTGGTACGGGGTGGCGGCCACGCGCTGCTCGACCTTGGCGGGGTCGTAGTCGTGGTCGTACAGGGGGAGGATCTCGCGCCAGCAGTCGCGCAGGTCGTCGTCGTCGCGGACGGTGCCCGACATGATGCGGTCGAGCTTGTCGCGGTCGATCGTCACCCGGGAGGAGGCGGCGGCGTTGCGGATGGCGAGGTCCTGGTTGGCGTTGTCGGCCGAGGTGTCGCGCAGGACCAGGGCGCTGACGCGGTCGGGGTGGCGGGCGGCGTACTCCATGGCGATGAAGCCGCCGTACGAGCCGCCGGCCATGACGATCTTCTCGGCGCCGATCCACTGGCGCAGGCCCTCGACGTCGGCCACCCACTGCTCGTGGGTGAACGGCCCGTTGAGCCCGCTGGCCCCGGAACCTCTCGCGTCGAAGACGAGCACCCGGTAGGCGTCGGCGAGGCGGCCGAAGCTGGCCTTGGGTTCGGCGAGCGAGCCGAGTCCGGGTGCGCCGTGGTGGGCGATGACGACGTGCTCGCCGTCGCCGAGTATCTCGACGTTGAGGCGGTTGCCGTTGATGTCGACGTACACAGGTGTCCTCTCTCAGATGACGACGTCGGTGAGCTCGCGCGGGTACGCGGTGAGCCGGCGCGGACCCGACTCGGTGACGAGCACGGTGTCGGAGATGCGGTAGCCGGCGTGGCCCGGCACGTAGACGCCGGGCTCGCTGGACAGGATCATGCCGGGGGCGAGTTCGGTGGCGTCGCCGTCGGACAGCCACGGCGGCTCGTGGAAGCCGAGCCCGATGCCGTGCCCCTGGCGGTGGCGCAGGTGCGCGCCGTCGCCGGCCTCCTTGATGACGGCCAGGCAGCGGCGGTTGGCCTCTTCGCAGGTGATGCCGGGGACGAGCGCCTCGGTGCCGATCTCCTGCGCCTCGCGTACGGCCTCGTAGTAGCGGGCCTGCTCGGGCGTGGGCTCGCCGATGACGAACGTGCGCTCGCTTTCGACGAACCGGCCGCCGACGGCGCAGCCGAGCGAGAGCATGAACGTCTCCCCCGCCTTGAGCCGGTCACCGCCGGGCAGCCGGTGCGGCTGGGCGGAGTTGGGCCCGCCGTAGACGAGGCCGCCGGTCAGCATGGGGACGACCACGACGTCCTCGTGGGAGGCGTACATGAGGCGGGAGCCGTAGGAGATGACGTGGCCGGCCAGCTCGGTCTCGGTGGGCAGCTCGCCGCCCGCTTCGAGGGCCTGCCTGACCAGCTCCACGCCGGCGTCGATCATCCGGTCGGCGATGCGGGCGGCCTCCTCGTGCAGCGCGATTTCCTCGGGCTGCTTGCGCAGCCGCACCTGGCCGACGGCGTCGCAGACGCGCCAGCGGGTGCCGGGGAACGCCTCGGCCAGCGCCGCCGTACGGCCGATCGAGGTGGACGGCGCGTACCCGGCCGTGGCGGGGGCGGGGACGTGCGCGGCGAGCACCGCGAACGGCGAGCGGGTGCCGGGGAACTCTGGGTAGGCGAGGATCTCGGCCCTGGCGCCCTGGTCCTCGGCGTACTCGCGTTCGAGGTCGGGCACGAGCAGCACGGGGTCGCCGTCGAGCGGCAGCCAGCAGGCGACCGGGCGCTCGTTCGGGAAGTGGTGGAATCCGGTGAGGTAGGCGACGTCCAGCGGGTCGTCGAGCAGCAGCGCCGCCAGCCCGTCGGCGGCCATGCGGGCGCGCACCCGGTCGAGGGCGCCCGCGTAGAAGGAGCCGGGCAGCCGCTGGGAGAAGGTCATGTGTCGCTCCTGTGGTTGCGGGCGTCGTTGTAGGCCACGGACAGCAGCGTGGTGGAGAGAACGAGCAGCAGGATCGCCAGCGACGGGAACAGCGTGGTCCACCAGGCGGAGGCGAGCGCCCCCGACTGCTGCGCCTTGTGCAGGATGGTCCCCCACGACCAGCTGTTCGGGTCGCCCAGGCCGAGGAAGGAGAGCCCGGCCTCCGACAGCACGGCGCGCGACGTGGTGAGCACGACGGACACGCCGACGACGGGGACGACGCCGGGCAGCAGGTGCTTGCGGACGATCCACCACGACGAGCCGCCGACGACCTTGGCGGCCGACACGAACGGCATGGGCACGATGGCCAGCGCCTGCGAGCGCACCACGCGGGCCACCTCGGGCCAGCTGAACAGCGCGATCACCACGGCCAGCGTGCGCACGCTGGGCCCGGCGAGCGCGGCGACCAGGATCATCAGCGGCAGCACGGGCAGCGACAGCGACAGGTCGACCAGCACGCCGAGCGGGGTGTCGAGGCGGCGGAAGTACGCGGCGCTGACGCCGATGAGCAGGCCGATGCCGATGGCCAGCACGGAGGCGCTGGCGCCGACCGCCATGCTGACCCTGGTGCCCCAGACGACCTGGGCGAAGACGTCCTGGCCGATGTCGTCGGTGCCGAACCAGTGGGCGGCCGAGGGCGGCTGCGAGGTGTCGGGGCCGTATCCCTCGGGGAAGGGCGCGATGAGCGGCGCGAAGATCGCGATGAGCAGCATCAGCAGCAGCACGGCCGCGCTGGCCATGCCGAGCGGGTTGCGGCGGAAGGAGCTCCAGGTCCGCCTGCGCGGGGTGAGCTCCGCTGCGATGGCGGTCATGTGGTGCGCACTCTCGGGTCGAGGATGCCGTAGGCCACGTCCGTGATCAGGTTGGCCACCACGACGGCGGCGGCGAGCAGCACGAACGCGCCCTGCAGGACGGGGAAGTCGAGCTGGCCGACCGCCTCGTAGATGGCGCGGCCGATGCCCGGGTAGGCGTAGATGGTCTCGGTCAGCACCGCGCCGCCGACTAGGGTGCCGAGCTGCAGTCCGGCGATGGTGGTGGTGGGCAGCAGCGCGTTGCGCAGCGCGTGCTTCCACACGACCGTCCCGGGCCGTACGCCCTTGGCCCTGGCCAGCGAGACGTAGTCCTCGCCGAGCGCCTCGATGAGCGTGGTCCGCATGGTCAGCACGTAGCCGCCGAGCTGGATGAGCACCAGCGACAGGCAGGGCAGCACCAGGTGGTGCACCATGCTGACGGTGGCGGCGATGCCGGTGGCGTCGAGGTCCACCGCGCCGCCGATGGGGAACCAGCCGAGCCAGACGCCCAGCACGTACATGAGGAAGATGCCGACGCTGGGCACGAACAGCGACTGGGCGGTGACGCCGGTGAGCTGGATGACCCGGTCGAGCCAGCCCTTGGCCCTGGTGGCGGCGAGCACGCCGAGCGGGATGCCCAGCGCGATCGTCACCACCATGGCCGAGCCGGTGAGGATCAGCGTCCACGGCAGCCGTTCCATCAGCACGGTCGTGACGGGGACCGACTGGCGGAACGACATGCCGAGGTTGCCGTGGAGGAGCTGGCCGAGGTAGTCGACGTACTGTGCGGCCAGGGGCTTGTCCAGGCCGAAGTCGGCGAGCAGCTTCCGGCGCAGCTCCTCGGTCATGTTCGGGTCGGCCACGGCCAGCACCGGGTCGCCCGGCAGCAGGCGGACCAGGAAGAACGTCACCGTGACCGCGAACCACAGGGTGAGCAGGCCGCGGGCCAGCCGTAGGCCGATGAACCGCATATCAGCCCGCCGGCTTCGCCGAGGCGAGGGAGAGCGGGTTCAGGATGGACAGCAGCTCGCTCGGCATCGGCTTGAAGCCGGTCCACTTCGCGGAGTAGGCGATGTTGAACGTCTCCACGTACAGGACGTTGTCGTAGACCTGGTCGTGGATGATGCGGGCGGCCTCCTGGATCGGGCCCCTGGCCTCGTCGACGGTGAGCGCGCGCTGCGCCTTGTCGATGAGCGCGTCCAGCTTGGGGTCCTCGACCTGGGCGTAGTTGATGAACCCACCGGTCTTGAACGCCAGCCCCAGGTTCGCGGGCGGGTTGTCCATGATCGCCCACGATCCGGCGTAGATGTCGAAGTCGCGCTTGGCCGTCTTGTCCAGGTACGTGTTGCGCTCCAGGCCCTGCAGCTCGATCGTGATCCCGGCCTTCTTCGCCGAGTCGCGCACCATGGGCGCCCAGCGGGCGATGTTCGGGTCGGCCTGGTCGTAGATCATGCCGAGCTTGAGGCCGGTCTGCCCCGCCTCGGCGAGCAGCTTCTTGGACTGCTCGGGGTCGAAGGCGTACTCCTTGGACGTCGGGTCGGTCCAGTCGGGCAGGGTGGGGGTGAGCACGCTGGAGTTGGAGGACTTGGCGAAGCCCTTCAGCGCGATGTTCCTGATGGCCTCGTAGTCCACGGCGTGGGCCAGCGCCTGGCGCACGCGCACGTCGTCCAGCGGCTTGCGCTTGGTGTTGTACTGCAGGTGGGCCCAGCCGAGCGAGGGGATCTGCTGGAGCTTGACCTTGGGGTCGTTCTTCAGCTCGGCCGCGGTGGCGGGCGGCAGCACGTTGCCGATGAGGTCGATCTCGCCGTTGCGCAGCGCCAGCACCTCGGTGTTGACGTCGGGGAAGACGCGGAAGACGACCTCCTTGACGGTGGGCTTGCCGGGCCCGAAGTCGTCGACGCGCTCCATGATGTAGCGCTGGCCGCGCTCGACCTTGGTCAGCTTGAACGGCCCCGCGCTCACCCAGTCCTTGTCGTTGGCGAACTTCTGCACGCTCGGGGCCTTCTCGAAGACGTGCTTGGGCACGATCGGCAGCCAGAAGCCCACGTTGTCGAGGAACGTGCCGTCGGGGCGGGTCAGCGTGAAGCGCACCTCGGTGGGCGAGACGGCCTCGGCCTTGTCGAGCGCGGTGATGAGCCCGGCCACGACGCCGAACTGCTCCTTCTGTACCGCCGTGATCGCGAACACCACGTCGTCGGCGGTGACCGGCTTGCCGTCGGACCACTTCATGTCGTCGCGCAGCTTGACGGTGGCGCTCTTGCCGTCCTCCGCGTACGACCACTCGGTGGCGAGGTACGGGGTGCGCTTGCCGGCCTCGTCCATCTGCATGAGGTGGGGGTACATGAGGCTGGTGACCCACGAGTCGGTACGGCTGTTGCCGACCAGCGGGTTGTAGTTGACCACGTCGGCGGTGGTGCCGATGGTCAGCCGGTCGGCCGAGGCCGGAGCGGCCTGCTGTGCGGACGGTGAGCCCGACTGGCCGGGCACGCTGGGGGCGCAAGCCGTGATGGCGGTAAGTGCGGCGGCCAGCGCCGCGGCGAGCGTGACACGTTTCATCAGATCCAGACCTCTTCCAGCACCCGCATGACGTTGCCCCCGACGACCTTGGTGATCTCGTCGTCCGAGTAATCGTGGGCGACGAGCCAGGAGATGATGTTCCAGAAGCATTCGGCCGGGTTCTCCAGGCCGTCCACGTACTCGACCTTCTCGTAGTCGATCCCGGCGTGCGCCTCCCTGATCGACAGGTGGTCGGCGAACGTGTCGTGCAGCCCGACGTGGTCGCCGAAGAGCGTGTCGGGGCCGAAGGCCACGTGGTCGATGCCGACCAGGTCCACACAGTACGTGAAGTGGTCCATGACCGACTCCAGGCTGTGCCTGGGGTGGTTCGGCGACAGCGTGGTGTGCGGGGCCGCCTCCAGGCCGATGACGCCGCCGCGTTCGGCCGCCGCCTTGATGACCTCGTCGGGCTTCATGCGGTTGGTGGGCCAGACCGCGCGGGCGCCGGCGTGGGTGATGAGGATCGGCTTGGTGGAGTGCCTGATCGTGTCGAGCGAGGTCTGGTCGCCGGAGTGCGAGACGTCGATGGCGATGCCGAGCTTGTTCATGCGGCGCACGGCCTTCTCGCCGAACAGGGTCAGGCCGCCGTCGCGGCGCTCCTTCAGGCCGCTGCCGAGCGTGTTGGCCTCGCTGTAGGCGATGCCCATCTGCCGTACGCCGAAGCCGTACAGCATGTCGATCCTGTCGAGCTCGTTCTCGATCATCGTGGCCGCCTCCAGGGCGAGCACGAGGCCCATGCGGCCGCTGTTGTGCGCCTCGTACACGTCGGCGAGGCGTTCGACCTTGATGAGGTAGTCCTGGTGCGCGATGTCCGACAGGCGCATGCCGATGTCGGCGACCACGTCGGTCCACTTCCAGCCGGCCTGGCTGGTGACGCAGCAGGTGCCGTCCATGAGGTTGTCGAAGACGACGGTCATGCCGGAGCGGGCCAGGCCCTCGTAGCCGGTGCGGTGGCGGGCGGTGCGGTTGTAGTCGACGGTCTGGCTGATGTCGTCGGGGAAGACCGACGGGTGGTCGTGCAGGGAGACGACGAGGCTCTCGGTGAGGAGACGGCGTACGCGCTCGGTCTGCTCGGTGGTGAGCTCGGGCCCCTGGTAGGCGGGGACGCGGCCGATCTCGGGGGCCAGGTCGAAGTGCCGGTAGTCGACACCTTCTTCGAGGTACTCGTACGAACGGTAGCCCTTGTAGCTCTTCGCGGCTTCCAGCATCTGGTATCCCCTCTTGTCCGATTGCCGGAAGTTTGCCAGGATCAGGCGCCAAAGACAATATCCGAGTTGTTTTTCGGCAGCAGACCATCCATCAGCGCCAGTATTCGTCACAATCGAGGAGGGGGTGCGGTGAGCGAACCACCGGCCCTGGAGATCCGCGGCCTGCATGTCACCTTCACCGTCCAGGGACGCGAGATCCCGGCGGTCCGCGGGGTCGACCTGACCATCGAGCGCGGCCAGACGCTGGCGCTGCTCGGCGAGTCGGGCTCGGGCAAATCCGTCACCGCGAAGGCCGTCATGGGGCTGCTCGACCAGCCGAACGCCCGCGTACGCTGCGAGTCGGCCAGGCTCGGCGGGCGCGACCTGCTCGCCATGGACGCCGAGCAGCTCAGAGCGCTGCGCGGCAGCGCGATGACGCTCGTCTTCCAGGACGCGCTGTCGGCGCTCAACCCCGTGCTCAGCATCGGCGACCAGATCGGCGAGCTGTTCCGCGTGCACCGCGGCCTGTCGCGCAAGGAGGCGCGGGCCCGCTCCATCGAGATGCTCGACCTCGTCGGCATCCCCGCCGCCGCCAAGCGCATCGACGACTACCCGCACCAGTTCTCCGGCGGCATGCGGCAGCGCATCCTCGTCGCCATGGCGGTGGCGCTGGAGCCCGACCTGATCATCGCCGACGAGCCGACGACCGCGCTCGACGTGACCGTCCAGGCGCAGATCCTGGAGCTCATCGACCGGCTGCGGCGCGAGCTGGGCACCGCCGTGCTGCTCATCACGCACGATCTCGGCGTCGCGGCCGAGGTCAGCGACCGGATCGCGGTCATGTACGCCGGGCGCATCGTCGAGCGCGGCGAGGTCGGCGAGCTGTACGAGCGGCCCGCGCACCCGTACACGGAGGCGCTGCTCGCCGCCGTCCCCGACCTGGACAGCCCGGCATCGGAGCTGCGCGCCATTCCCGGCGCGCCGCCCAGCCCGGCCGAGGTGCCGCCGGGGTGCTCGTTCGCGCCGCGCTGCGCGCGGGCGAGCGAGGTGTGCGGCCGGACCCGGCCGCCGCTCACGGTCCTGCGGGCCGGATCGGACCGTTACGTCGCCTGCCACCACGCGGAGGAGATGCTCGATGGCGCTCTCACCTGACGCCGCCCCCACCAGGACCTCCGAGCAGGAGAGCGAGCCGGTGCTGCGGGCGGTGAACCTGCACAAGACGTACCGGGGCGGCCTGCTGTCCAGGGGCGGCGCCGTACGCGCGGTCTCCGGCGTGGACCTCGACCTCTATCCCGGCGAGACCCTCGGCATCGTCGGCGAGTCGGGCTGCGGCAAGTCCACCCTGGCCCGCATGCTCGTCGGCCTCGAACGTCCCGACGAGGGCGAGGTCACCTTCCGCGGCCGGCCCTTCTTCACCAGGGGCGGCGTGCCGCGCGACATCAGGCGGCGGGTCCAGATGGTCTTCCAGGACCCGCTCACCTCGCTCAACCCGCGCATGACCGTGCACGACATCGTGGCCGAGCCGCTGCGCGTGCACCGCCTGGCGCCGAACTCCCGCGCCATGCGCGAGCGCGTCGCCGAGCTGCTGACCCTGGTCGGCCTGTCGCCCGACCGGATGAGCCGCTTCCCGCACGAGTTCTCCGGCGGCCAGCGGCAGCGGATCGGCATCGCCCGCGCCCTTGCCACCGAGCCCGACGTGATCGTCTGCGACGAGCCCGTGTCGGCGCTCGACATGTCGGTGCAGGCGCAGGTGGTCAACCTCTTCGCCGAGCTGCAGCGCACGCTCGGGGTGGCGCTGGTGTTCATCGCGCACGACCTCGCCGTCGTCCGGCACGTCTCCCACCGGGTGGGCGTGATGTACCTGGGGCGGATGGCGGAGCTGGGCACGGCGGCCGAGGTGTACTCGGCGCCGGCGCATCCGTACACGATGGCGCTGCTGTCGGCGGCGCCCGTGCCGAAGCTCGCCCTGCGCGGCCGCAAGCGCATCATGCTGGCCGGCGACCCGCCGAGCCCGGTGGCGCCACCGCCCGGCTGCCGCTTCCACACCCGCTGCTGGAAGGCCACGGATCGGTGCGGGCAGGTCGAGCCGGCGTTCGAAGAGGTGGACGGCCACTTCGCGGCCTGCCATTACGCCGAACGCCCGGCCTGACGTGGCCTTTTCCTGGCAGCGGAAAGGAGAGGCAGACTTTGCTGACAGACTGTCGTCATCTTCTTGACGCCGCCCGCCGCCGTTTGTGACACTTCGTCATGAAACGCCGGCACGAGCAGAGGTGGGCCGTGACCTCGACCTTCTCCGAAACGCTGCGGAACGCCACGTGGTCCGACCACGAGTCCGCCGAGTCCGGCGGATACCTCGCCGCGCTGATGGCCGGCCGCCTGACCGAGCAGGAATACGGCGAGATGGTGGCCCAGCACTACTTCGCCTACGCCGCGCTCGACGGCGTCTCCCGCGAGCTGGCCGGCCACCCGGTGGCGGGCCGCTTCGTCTTCCCCGAGCTCTATCGGGAGGCGGCGCTGGAACGCGACCTCGCCGCCATCTACGGCCCCGGCTGGCGCGACCGCATCGCGCCGTCGGAGTCCACCCGCGCCCTCGTGGCCCGCATCCGCGAGGTCGCCGGCTGGCCTGGCGGCTACGTCGCCCACCACTACACCCGCTACCTCGGCGACCTGTCCGGCGGCCAGTTCATCCGGATGGAGCTGCAGAAGATCTACGGTTACGGCAGGGGCGGGGGCGTCGACTTCTACGTCTTCGACGAGCTGGGCAGCCTGCCCCGCTTCAAAAGCGAGTACCGCGCCCGCCTCGACGCCCTGGGCGAGGAGCTGGACGAGGCCGAGCGGCAGCGGATGATCGCCGAGGTGCGCCTGGCGTACCGGCTCAACACCGACGTCCTCACCGACCTCCACCGCGTCATCAGGAAGGCCGCGTGATCATCCCTGCTTGACGGGGGCGGAGTGAGCGGGGCGGCCTACGATGGTGGGTATGCCCCGTATCTCGGCCGCCACCATCGGTGAGCATCGCGCGCAGACGCGCGACCGCATCCTGCAGGCCGTCTCCCGGCTGTCGCGGGTGCAGGGCATCGATGAGATCTCGATGACGGACGTGGCCAACGAGGCCGGCATCACGCGAACCGTTCTCTACAACTACTTTCCCGACAAGGCGGCGCTGCTGCTGGCCTTCACCGAGCGGGTGACGCGGTACTTCATCGAGAGCTACGAGCGTGAGCTGCCCGAGAGGGCGTCGCCGGCCGAGCGGCTGCGGGCGTTCGTCAGGCTGCAGCTCGCCGGGCTGCTCGCCCATCCGCATCCCGGGGCCGCCGATCTGAGCGCCGCGCTGGGGCCCGACGCGTACCAGCGGCTGGCCGAGCACGTCGCGCCGATGCAGCAGGTGCTGGCCGGCATCCTGCAGAGCGGGATCGAGGCGGGCGACTTCCGCGTGCTGGATGTGGCGGCCACCGCGCGCATGGTGCTCGCGGTCATCGGGGCCGAGCGGGTGCCGCTCATCAGCGGCGACGTCACGGTGGAGCGAGCCGGGGAGCTGGTGTCGGAGTTCGTGCTCCGGGCGATCGAGCGCCGCTGACGCACCTCGGGCCCAGCCGCGCACCCCCGCGTACGGGTGATCCAGGCCAGGGCTGGATGATGTTCGCATGAGCAACCCGTCCCAGCAGGCCGATGGGCACGTCGCCGTCAAGTCGGCGCGTGGCCGGTGGATCCTGGCGGCGACGGTGCTCGGGTCCGGGCTCGCGCTGCTCGACGGCACCGTGGTGAACGTGGCGCTGCCGTTCCTCGGCCGCGACCTGGACGCCCGCATGGACGGGCTGCAGTGGACGATCAACGCGTACACGCTGACCCTGGCCGGGCTCATCCTGCTGGGCGGCTCGCTCGGCGACCGCTACGGCCGCCGCCGGATCTTCCTCATCGGGGTCGTCTGGTTCGCGGTCGCATCGGCGCTGTGCGGACTGTCGCGGAGCATCGAGATGCTCATCGCGGCGCGCGCCCTGCAGGGCGTCGGCGGGGCGCTGCTCACGCCGGGCTCGCTGGCGATCATCCAGGCGAGCTTCCTGCGGCACGACCGGCCGCGCGCGGTGGGCGTGTGGTCGGGGCTCGGCGGCGTGGCCAGCGCGGTCGGGCCGCTGGTCGGCGGCTGGGTGGTGCAGTCGGCCGGCTGGCGGTGGGCGTTCCTGATCAACCTGCCGTTCGCGGCGCTCATCGTCTTCGTCACGCTGCGGCACGTGCCGGAGAGCCGGGACGAGCAGGCGGCGGGACGCTTCGACGTGCTCGGCTCGGTGCTCGCGGCGCTGGCGCTGGCCGGGCTCACGTACGGGCTGATCGAGCGGGGCGCGGTGGCGCCGCTGGCCGCCGGGGTGGTGCTGGGCGCGGCGTTCGTGGTGGTGCAGGTGCGCAGGTCGCCGGACGCGCTGGTGCCGGTGGGCATCTTCCGCGACCGGGTGTTCACGGCCGTCAACATCGTGACGCTCATCATGTACGCGGCCATGGGCGTGGTGTTCTTCCTGCTGGTGGTGCAGCTCCAGGTGGTGTCCGGGTTCTCGCCCATCGCGGCGGGCATGGCGATGCTGCCCGCGACGATCCTGATGATGCTGCTGTCGGCCAGGGCCGGCGAGCTCGCCAAGCGGTTCGGGCCGCGCACGCCCATGACGCTCGGGATGCTGGCGGCGGGCGGCGGGTTCCTGGCGATGAGCACGATCGGGTTCGGCGCCTCCTACCCGTTCCAGGTGCTGCCCGCGGTGTTCCTGTTCGGGCTCGGGCTGTCGGCGACGGTCGCGCCGCTGACGGCGACCGTGCTCGCCTCGGCCGACGAACGGCACGCGGGCATGGCCAGCGGCGTCAACAACGCGGTCGCGCGCACCGGCGGGCTGCTGGCGGTGGCCGCGGTGCCGCCGCTGGTGGGGCTGGTGGGCGACGCCTTCCAGAACCCGCCGGTGTTCGACGCCGGGTTCAGGACGGCGATGCTGATCTCGGCGGCGATGATGGCCGTCGCGGCGGCGATCACGTGGGTGACGATCAGGTCGAACGTGCTGGCCGCCGGCGACTGACCGCGCCCGCGGCCGGCCCGGAATCAGAACGTGAAGCGCTGGCTGCGGACGCTGTTGTCGAAGTTCGACAGCAGCAGCTCCGGCTCCCCCACCGTGCGGATGCCGGGCAGCCGGGTGAACAGCTCGCGGAACATCGTCCGCAGCTCCTGCCGCGCCAGGTTGGCGCCGAGGCAGAAGTGGGGCCCGGGCCCGCCGAAGCCGACGTGAGGCTTGGTGTCGCGGGTGATGTCGAACGTGTCGGGGTCGGGGAAGACCGACTCGTCGCGGTTGGCGGAGCCGTAGAACAGCACGACCTTGTCGCCCTTCTTCAGCTCCAGCCCGCGCAGCGAGTAGTCCTGGGTGACCGTGCGGCGGAACTGCATGATGGGCGAGACGTACCGGACGATCTCCTCGATCGTGTTGTTGATGTGCGCGTCGAAGTCGCTCAGCAGCAGCTCGCGCTGTGCGGGGTTCTCGGTGAGCAGCCGGATGCCGTGGGCCATCGCGTTGCGGGTCGTCTCGTTGCCGGCGACCAGCAGCAGCGAGAAGAACGAGCCGAGTTCCTTGTCGGTCAGCTTCTCGCCGTCGACGTTGGCGGTGACCAGCAGGGAGACCAGGTCGCCCTTGGGGTTCGCGGCGCGCTCGTGGCCGAGCTTGATGACCATGCGCTGGAGGGCGAGCAGGGCCATCATGTTCTGGCCGGCCATCTGGACGCTGCGCGCCAGGCTGGGGCGCACGCCGGTGTAGGCGGTGGAGATGTCGACATGCTTGTGCACGCGCTCGCGCAGCTCCTGCGGGATGTCCAGCATGTCGCAGATGACGTGGATGGGCAGCCGGGCGGCGACCTGGGAGACGAAGTCGCGCGGGCCGTCCTTGATGACGTCGTCGACGATGCGCTTGCACGCGGCCTCGATATCGCTCTGCAGGCCGGACAGCATCTTCGGACTGAACGAGCGGGTCACGATGCGGCGCAGGCGGGCGTGGCGCGGGTCGTCCATGTTGACCATCGACTCACCGAACACCTGCTTGATCCACCCGGGCGGCTCGGGGTTGGTGACGGCCGGCTCGCTGGAGAAGATCTTCGGATTGCGGCTGGCCTCGACGACGTCGGCATGGCGTACGAGGGCGTAGAAGCCCTTGCCCGAGCGAAGGAACGGCACCTTCTTCTCGGGGAAGAACACCGGGTGCTCCAGTTGCCGGAGCCGGGCGAAAGCCTCGTTCCGCTCCTTCAGCGGCTTGCGCCAGAAATCCAGATCAGCGAGGTCGATGTCCACCCGCCTATCCTGGCACGTTCCCAGGCCGGTCCCGCCACCGACGCCGGACGGAAAGCCCGGATATCACGGGCCTGCGGGACCGACACGGATGTGCATCCTGCCCTTCTGACCCGTTCTCGTAGCGTTCAGCCCTTATTCGTGACGCTTGGTCTTACTGGCGGTACGAACGCGCTGCTCGCCGCTCCCCTGGCGCTCCCCCTCGGCGTGCCCGGGGAGAAGGCGGTGCAGGTGCTCGCCGGGCGGTCCTCCGGCGGGCTCCGGCTGCGCCGCCGGCCGACGCCCGCAGCGGCGGCTTCCCCGGCCGGCTCCGGCTGCGCCGCCGGCCGGCACGCGGAGCGGCTGCGCCGTCGGCCGGTTCCCGGCGCAGGCGCGCCCTCCTCCCGCTCTGCCCGCCTCCCACCGCACGGGCGCAACCCACAGAACGGGTTGAGGTCCCGGAAGGAGAAAGTGGGGAGCGGCGGGCCGCTGGAGCCGCAAGGGGCGGAGTGCCGATGCCACAGGCGGGCGGCGGGCCGTCGCGCAGGCGAGCCCCTCAAGGGCGGAGTGCCGATGCCGGAGGCGGGCGGCGGGCCGTCGCGCGGTGCGGCCTTGAGAGCCGGGGTCGGCGCGGGTGGGACGTCGGGGCCGGAGGGCGAGGCGGCGGGGTCAGGAGCCGGGGGCGGGGGGCTGAGGGGCGGGGTTCTCGGGCGGCTGTTCGGGGTCCATGGGGAGGATGACGCGGAACAGGGCGCCCTTGCCGGGTTCCGACTCCGCCATGATGACGCCGCCGTGCGCCTCCACCAGGGTCGCCGCGATCGACAGCCCCAGCCCGGAGCCGCCGGTGCTGCGGGCCGGGTCGGCGCGGTAGAAGCGTTCGAACACGCGCTCCGCCACCTCCGGCGCGAACCCGGGCCCCTCGTCGGCGACCTCCACCACCGCGTGGTCGCCGTCGATCCCCACGCGGATCTGGAAGGGGGTGCCGGGCGGGGTGTGGGTGAGCGCGTTGGTGACGAGGTTGTTGAGCACCTGGCCGAGCCGGGTCTCGTCGCCGGTGACGACGACCTCGCCCTCGCCGTCGAAGAGCCGTACCAGCTCGATCCGCCGGTCGGGGGCGAGCGTCTGGGCGTCGATGACGGCGGTGGCGCACAGGCTGAGCAGGTCCACGGGCCGCATCGCCAGCTCGCGCCGCTGGTCCAGGCGGGCCAGCAGCAGCATGTCCTCGACCAGCAGCCCCATCCTGGCGGCCTGCCCCTCGATGCGGCCGAGCAGCCGTACGGCCTCGTCCAGGTCCTTCTTCTCCCCCAGCCGGTACAGCTCGGCGAACCCCCTGATGGAGGTGAGCGGCGTGCGCAGCTCGTGCGAGGCGTCGGCCATGAACCGGCGCATCAGCTCCTCGGAGCGGCGGGCGGCGGTGGCGGACTCGCGGGCCGCCTCGGCGGCCTCCTCCCGTTCGCGGACCGCGCTCTCGATGCGGGCGAGCATGGTGTTGAGCGAGCGGCCGAGCCTGCCGACCTCGGTGGTGCCGGCCCAGAGCGGCACGCGGCGCGACAGGTCGCCGCCGGCGATGTCGTTCGCGGTACGCGCGATCTCGCCGAGCGGGCGCAGGCTCCTGCGTACCAGCCAATAACAGAGGAACCCGAGGACGGCGAGCGTGCCGCCGCCGGCCACCGCCACGATGAGGGCGAGCTGGGAGACGGTGGCGTCCACCTCGCCGAGGCTGATGGCCATCATCCTGTTGTGGCCGTCGCGGGCGGGCGCGGCGACGACCCGCCAGCTCGGCCCGCCCGCGGCGGTGGACTCCACGGTGAACGGGCGTCCGGCGCGGGCCCGCACCTCGGCGCCGGTCATGCGGGGCAGGGCGGGCCTGTACTCCTCGGTGGACTCGCTGAAGGTCCTGACGACGTCGCCTTCCGGGCTCAGCACGACGCCGTGGAACAGGCCGAAGAAGCGCTGCGGACGCCCGTCGGCGCGGGGCTCGACGGGCAGCGGGGCCTCGCGCGGCATGGCGGCCACGTGAAGCTGGCGATCGACGCGTTCGACGAGATAGCTGCGCAGCAGCCGCACGGCGAACAGGCCGGTCAGTGTGATCGCGAGGGTGACCAGCAGCAGGGTGGCCGAGACCAGCCGCAGCCAGAGCGGCGTCCTGGACAGGTGCTTCCTGATCTTCTTCATAGGCGGGGCGGGCGCAGGATGTAGCCGACCCCGCGCAGGGTGTGGAGGTACTTCTCCTCGCCGGTGTCGATCTTGCGGCGCAGGTAGGAGACGTACGACTCGACGAGCCCGACGTCGGTGCGCCAGTCGCCGTTCCAGACGTGGTCGAGAATCTGCTTCTTCGACAGCACCCGGCCCACGTTCAGCATGAAGTAGCGCAGCAGCCGGAACTCGGTGGGCGACAGCCGTACGAGGACGCCGTCGCGCCAGACCTCGTGACTCTCCTCGTCCAGCTCGACGTCGGCGACCCGCAGCCGGTTCGGCGGCGGGGTGCCGCGGCGGGTCCTGCGCAGGATGGCCCTGATGCGCGCGATGACCTCCTCGAGGCTGAACGGCTTGGTCACGTAGTCCTCGCCGAGCCCCAGCCCGGCGATGCGGTCCTCCGGCGTGTCCTTGGCGGTCACGAAGAGGACGGGCACCCGGCGGCCGCGGGACCGCAGCCTTCCCGCGACCGCCAGGCCGTCCAGGTCGGGCAGCATCACGTCGAGCATCACCAGGTCAGGCGAGCTCTCCTCGGCCACCCGCAGGGCCTCCTTGCCGTCGGCCGCCGTCAGCACCTCGAACCCGGCCATGCGCAGGCTCGCCGAGAACAGCTCCCTGATGTTGGGTTCGTCGTCGACCACCAGCAGCCTGGCCTCGGGTTCGCTCATCGCGGGCCCCCTCCTCGCGGCGCGGGGCCGCCCTGGGTGATGGAGGTCGCGGTCACCGCGCCGCCGGCGCCGGGCGTGCCGCGTACCACGATCGTGTCGCCCGCCTTGAGGTCGGCGAGCTCGCCCGGCTTGGAGATCAGCACGGTGGTCTCGCCGGTGGTGGCGACGGTGACGGTCTCGCCGGCCGCGGTCTTCAGGTGGATCGTGCCGTCCTCGACCTTCTCGATCGTGCCGGCCGTACCGCCCGCTCCTCTGCCCTGACCACCGAAGCGGCCCGGCTGCCGGGCGCGCTGCCCGGCGCCGGCCTGCTCGCCGGTCGCCTGCCGCGCCGCGCCGGCCAGGGGGCCCGCCTGGGGGCCCGCACCGGCCCGGGACGTCGAGCCGAACGCGCTGTGCGCCTGGATGCCGATGAGGATCCCGGCCACCAGCACGACCCCGGCGCCGAGCGCGAGCGTGACCTTCGAGACGCCCCTCGCCGGCCGGACGGCGAGCTCCTCACGCAGGTCGCCGGGGAACGGCGAGGAGTCCAGCTTGTCCATCTCCTTCTCCTTACTCGTGGCGCAGGGCCTCGATCGGCCTGAGCTTGGCCGCCCGGTTGGCGGGGTAGCCGCCGAAGAACAGCCCGATCCCCACCGAGACGCCCAGCGCCAGCACGACCGACGACGGCACGAGGACCGGCTCGATGCCGGCGATGCTGAACCGGGTCCCTGCGAACGCCACCAGCACCCCCGACAGCCCGCCGACCAGGCTCAGCAGCGTGGCCTCCATGAGGAACTGGCCCAGGATGGCGCTCCTGGGCGCGCCCAGCGCCTTGCGGATGCCGATCTCGCGGGTGCGCTCGGTCACCGTCACCAGCATGATGTTGGTGATGCCGATGCCGCCCACGAGCAGCGAGATCGCGGCGACCGCGGCGAGCAGCACGGTGAAGGTGCCGGTGGCCTCGCTGACGGTCTCCTGCAACGTCGCCTGGTTGAGGAGGCGATAGTCGGGGTTGTGGGGGTTCGTGATGCCGTGTCGTTGGTTGAGAATAGCGGTGACCTCCGCCTGGGCCGCCGAGGTGGTCTCCGCTCCGGTCGCCTGCACGACGATCTGGTTCAGCGAGCCGAACCCGCTCAGGCTCTGCTGTACGGCGGGCAGCGGCGCCACGGCCACGTCGTCGGCGTCCTGCGCGCCGCTCGACCCGGCCGCCTTGAGCACCCCGACCACCGTGAACGGCACCCCCTTCACGCTGACCTGCCGGCCGATCGGGTCGGTCGCGCCGAACAGCTCGTCCGCGACCGTCTGGCCGATGACCATGACCTTCCTGGCGGCGAGCACGTCGTCGTTGTAGAAGTAGGCGCCCTTCGCGACCGGCTTGTTGACGGCCTCGAAGTAGCTCGGGTAGGTGCCGACGAGCTGCGCGATCGGGTGGCTCGCGGCGCCGTACACCGCCTGGGCCGCGGAGACCGTCACCACCGGCGAGACGCTCTTCACCGACGGGGCCAGCGTCTTGTCCGTCAGCGCCCTGGCGTCGGCGAGGCTGAGCTGCCTGGCCTGCGTGCGCGGCCCGGTGTTGCCGCCGGAAGGCCCGCGCTGGCCCCCTCCTCCGGAGAACGACGGCGAGATCGTCAGCGTGTTGGCGCCCAGCCGCTGGATGTTCTGCTGGATGCTGCGCGAGGAGCCCTCGCCGATGGCCACCAGCATGATCACGGCGGCCACGCCGATGAGGATGCCGAGCGTGGTCAGCGCGCTGCGCAGCTTGTTCGCCAGCAGGCCGCGCAGGGCGAAGCGGAGGATCTCGATCTGGTTCACCGGGCGGCCTCCACCAGGCGGGGCGGCGGGCCGTCCACCGGGGCCTGGCGGCGGTCGTCCACGATCTCGCCGTCCACCAGCCGGATCACCCGCTTGGCGTGCGCGGCCACGTCGTCCTCGTGTGTGATCAGCACGATCGTGCGGCCGGACGCGCTGAGCCCGTCCAGGATCTGCAGGACGTCGGCCGTCGAGGCGGTGTCCAGGTTGCCGGTCGGCTCGTCGGCGAGCAGCAGCGCCGGGGCGGTCACCAGGGCCCTGGCCACGGCCACCCGCTGCTGCTGGCCGCCGGAGAGCCGGTTCGGCTCGTGGTGCACCCGGCCGGCCAGGCCGACCCGTTCCAGCGCGGCCAGCGCGCGGGCGCGCCGCTCGGCCGGGGCGACGCCGCCGTACACGAGGGGCAGCTCCACGTTGGCCAGCGCGCTCATGCGCGGGATCAGGTTGAACGCCTGGAAGACGAAGCCGACGCGGCGGTTGCGCAGCACGGCGAGCTGGTGCTCGTCCAGGCGGCCCACGTCGGTGCCGTCGATCTCGTACGTGCCCGAGGTGGGGACGTCGAGGCAGCCGAGGATGTTCATCAGCGTGGACTTGCCGGAGCCGGACGCGCCCATGATGGCCACGTAGTCGCCCTGTTCGACGTCGAGGCTGACGCCGCGCAGCGCCCGTACCTTGGCCTCGCCCTCGCCGTACTCCTTGACCAGGTTGCGCACCCGCAGGACCGGGACCGTCATCTGCGGCCTCCGCCGGGGAAGCCGCCGCCGAACCGCCGGCCGTCCGGGCCGCTTCCGGTGCCGCCGGTCGGGGTGGAGGGCGGCACGATCTGCTCGCCCTCCGACACGCCGGAGACGATCTCGGTGAGCGCGGCGCCCTGGACGCCGACCTCGACCGGGGTCCTGACCTGGCGGCCGTCCCTGAGCACGGTGACCGTGGTCTGCCCGCCGCTGGTGGAGACCGCGGTGGAGGGGACGGTGACGACGTTCTCGGCCCTGCCGACCACGACCTCGACCGTGGCGGTCTGTCCCAGCCTGACCTGCTCCGGGACCTTTGTGAACGTGATCGTCACCGGGTAGCGCACGACGTTGTCGCTGGTGGCGGCGACCGGCTCGATCTGCGTCACCTTGCCGGTCGCGGTCACGCCGGGCAGCGCGTCGAACGTGATCGTGGCCTGCTGGCCCTTCTTGAGACGGCCGGCGTCCGACTCGGTGAACGTGCCGACGAGGCGGAGCTTGGTGGTGTCGGCCAGCTCGATGAAGCCGCCCGCCGCCTGGTCGCCTCCTGCGCCCGTGCCGCCGGTGCTCTGGCCTCCGACGGAGCCGTTCACCGCGGTGACCGTGCCCTTGAACGGGGCCTTGATGACCGTGGCCGCCACCGTGCGCTGCGCCTGCCGGTAGGCGTTGCGTGCCTTGATGTAGGCGGCGTAGAGCTGCGCCGTGTCCGTGCCGTCCGCCACGGCGCTGTCGTACGCGGCCTTGGCCGCCGCCAGGTTCTCCTGCGCCGCCGTGTCGTCCAGCCTGGCCAGGATGTCGCCCTTGGCCACCTTGTCGCCGGCCTTGACGTAGATCTTCTCGACGGTCCCGCTCGTACCGAACGACAGAGCGCGGGCCCGCGCGCTCTCGACCGCGCCCGAGGCCGACACCGACGCGGTCACCGAGCCGCGGCTCGCGGTCACCGTGCGCACGGCCGTCTCACCCGCGGCCCGGTCCGTGCCGAGCTGCGCGTACACGAGGCCGGCACCGCCCAGCAGGAGCACCGTGAGCACCCCGTTGGTCACCAGCGCCCTGCGTCTGATCGACACCTTCACGAGCGGTGACCCTCGCACACCAGGCTGTGACGCAGCCGCGAGCAAGCTGAACGTTCGCTGGACGACGGCGGCGTCCCGGCGGCGTCCAGGAAACTCTGAGGGTGCGCGCAGGCTGCGGCCAACCTGCTCGGCCAGGATGTCCCGTCATGAGACCGACAATCGCGCTGGGCGGGCTCGCCCTCGCCGTGCTCATGGCCGGGACCGGCCTGGCGCTGGCGCTGCGCGACGACCCCGTGCCCGCCGCCCAGGTACGGCTGGCCGCCGCGCAGCGCGGGCAGGTCACGGCCTCGGTCAGCGCGGCGGGCAACACCGTGGACGGCTCCCGTCGCGACCTGGCGTTCGGCTCGGCCGGGACGGTGACGAAGGTGTACGTCAAGGTCGGGGCCAAGGTGAAGAAGGGCCAGGTGCTGGCCAGGATCGACGGGCGGGCGGCGCGGGAGGCGTACGAGGCGGCCAAGGCGGATCTCGCGGCGGCTCAGGAGGCGCTGGACAAGGCGTCAACGGCCGCTGCGGGCGGGACGCCGCCGGGGTGCGCATCGGCGGCTGGGGGCGTGGCGGGGCCCGAGGCGCCGTACACGCCGCATCCGACGCCCACGCCCGAACCCGGGGAGCCCGGGCCGGAACCTCAGCCGACGGTGACGGTCACCGCGACGGCCACCGTGACGGTCACGGCCACGGTCACCGCCACTCCCCCACCCGCCCTTGACGAACCACCCGCCACCCCATCCGACAGGCTCCAGGGCATTCCCGGGACCGGTGACGCCGACGAGGCCGGCGAGACGCCGCAAGCGACCACCCCCGGTCCCTCGTCAAGACCCGCCACCAGCGGCAGGCCGGCGGCCACCGGCAGACCGACGACGGCGAGGACGTCCAAGGAGTCCAAGCCCCGCACCGAACGGGACAGCTGCGCGCAGGACGGAACCCGGCAGGCGAGGACCGGCGGCCGGCCGGCCAAGGGAGGGCTCAGCACCGAACAGGCCACCGCGAACGTGGAACGCGCCGAGGCCGCCGTCGAGGAGGCCGCGGACGCCGTACGGGGGACCAGGATCGTCGCCCCGGCGGCGGGCACGGTCCTCTCGATCGCGGGCGCGGCCGGTGACAAGGCCGGGACCGGCGCCTTCATCACCCTGGGCGACCTGGACGAGCTGCAGGTGCGGGCGATGGTCACCGAGTCCGACGTGAACCGGCTGAAGGTCGGGCAGAAGGCCGCGATCACGCTGGCGACCCGGGCCGGGGAGCGGTACGCGGGCACGGTGACGGCGATCGCGCCCGCCGCGACGGTGTCAGGGCGGCTGGTCCAGTACGGGGTGACGCTGGCCTTCGACAAGCCACCGTCCGGGCTCATGCTCGGCCAGACCGCCTCGGTGACGATCACCACGGACGAGGTCAAGGACGCGCTGTACGTGCCGGCGTCCGCCGTTCGCAGCCGTCCCGACGGGACCCAGGTCGTCACCGTACGCGCCGGAGGGCGGGACGCGGCCAAGGTGGTGCGCACGGGGGTGCGCGGCGACCAGTACGTACAGGTCGTCTCGGGGCTGAGCGAGCAGGACCAGGTGGTCATGCCGGGCGGCACGTCGGGCGAGTTCCCCGACGCGAGCTGGCCCGGCACCTGAGCCGACCGGGCCGGACGGTCACCACCCGCCCGTCCGGCCCGGTCACCCGGCCGGACCCCGGCATCACCTGCCACCGCCGGGGCCCGGCCACCCCACCCGCGATTGAGCAAACCCACAGCCGCCTTTCAGCAACCTTCCAGAGAACCTCCCCGCCTGCGCGGCGTCGGAGGGCGACGCGCTTCGGCGCGGCGAGCACCGCGGCCGGCCGGACGACCCAGCGGGCGGTGACGGCCGGCAAGCGGTCCACGCGGGTCGGTCCGTGTCCCGGCCAGGCCACATCCGCCGGGCGGGCATCCGGCAGCGTCCGGGCGGGCGGCGCCCGGAGGACGTCCGCAGTCCGCCGTCAAGCCGACAAGGGCAAGGCGGCGCGCAGGGCGGTGGCGTCGGTGAAGTGGACGGCGCGCATGCCGGCGCGCCGGGCGCCCTCGACGTTCTCCTCGCGGTCGTCGATGAAGACGATCTCGGACGGGTCGGCGCCGATGCCGCGCGCCAGCTCGTCGTAGATCGCCCGGTCGGGCTTCACCAGGCCCATCCTGCCGCTGTAGAAGCGGTGGCCGATGGCGGAGATCCAGGGGAGCTGGTCGAGGCCGTCGCCGACGCAGATGGGCGCGTTCGACAGCAGCGCCACGTCACGTCCGGCGTCGAGCAGCTCGGCGAGCAGCCCGACCGTGCCCGGGTCGGGGTTGGCCCAGCTCGCGACGTCCATGGCGACCAGCCGGGCGACCTCCTCGGCGGTGGCGGTGCGGCCGAGCACGGCGCTCCAGTACGCCTGCGGGCTCAGGTCGGCACGGTCGAAGGCGAGGCGATGTTCCCAATAGCCGCGCTGGAACTCGTCGGGGTCGGCTCCCACCGCCCGCGCCATCGCCTCGGCGTCGGCCGCCGATTGGGGCAGGGAGAGCACGCCGCCGTAGTCGAACACGATCCACGTCATGCGAGGAATGGTCGCAGATGCGCGCCGAGCGCCGGGCAGCCCAGGTACTTCTCGGCGGTGTGGAAGTCGATCCAGTCGAGGTTGACCAGCTCTTCGGCGTCCACGCCGGTGAAGCACCCGGCCAGCTCGGGCGGGATGGCGGCGATGTCGTCCTTGTCGGCGATGTTCACCCAGCGGCGTACGCCCGGCGGGCGCTCGCCACGGCCGTTGACGAGGGCCGGCAGGAGGCGTTCGAAGACGACGTTGCGCATGCCGAGCGGGCTGCCGAGGGTGACGAGCAGGTCCACGCCGATGTCCGGGCAGGCCCACAGCGCCTCGTACGTGACCACGCTGCCGAGCGAGTGCGCGATGACCACGCGGGGCCGACGCCGCCGGATGACGTCGGCCACGAGCCCCCGGCACTTCTCCCGCCTGCCCTGGTCGGTGAGGTACGTGGCCACCTCGGGCGCGAACAGCTTGGCGAACGCCGCCGACCGCTCGTCCAGCTTGTCCAGCAGCCAGCCGGTGAACGACTTGAGCGCGCCCGTGACGTGCTCGCCGATCCCCAGGTTCTTGGCCCACTCGGCGAGGACCTGGTGGGCCTGCGCCTCCATGGCCTCTTTGGGCGCCGCGTCGAGGTCGCCGCCGTCGTTCAGGAGGTGGGAGTAGTAGGCGATCTCCGCGAAGTAGGGCTTGGCCTCGCCGCCGAGTGCCGCGTGCAGGTAGCGGTCCCACTTGCGGCGCATGGCCGCCTCCGCGCCGGGCACCGAACGTCCGGCTCTGAGGTAGTAGTCGTACTTGCCGATTCCGTGCACGCCGACGATGCCGGGCATCGCGCCTCCCCCATCCCCGTGTCCTCTCGCGCGATAGTGGCATACGCCGCCGCCCGCCGGGGCGTCAACGGAAGGATGAAGCGGAAAATGCCGTTGCAGGCGGTATATGCCGCCGGTATACGGTGACATGTCGTACGTAGCAGCACTTCGCGAACAGGAGTCTCCCGCCATGCCCGGCCCGCTGATCGTCAACGACTCGGTCGTCATCCCCGACGCCGAGCTCGTCTGGCGTTTCTCGCGTTCCTCGGGTCCTGGCGGCCAGGGCGTCAACACCACCGACAGCCGGGTGGAGCTGATCTTCGACATGTCCGCGACCACGGCGCTGCCGCCCGCGCTCAAGGCGCGGGCGCTCAGCCGGCTCGGCAGCGGCACGATCACGATCGCCGCCTCCGAACACCGCTCCCAGCTCCGCAACCGCGAAGCCGCCGCCAACCGGCTCGCGCAGCGGCTGCGCGAGGCGATCGCCCCGCCGCCCAAGCGCCGGCGGCCGACCAAGCCCAGCCGGGGCGCGGTCGAGCGGCGCATCGCCGCCAAGAAGCACCGCTCCGACCTCAAGCGCCTCCGCCGCGACCCCTGACCGCTCACTCGCCGGTCTCCAGCGACCGCGCTTCCGGCCGCACGCCCTCGCCACCCCACCGGGGGTTCGGCCCGCTGCCCGCCACCGGCGGGCCCGCCATCCGGCGGCGAACGGCCGGCCCGCACGTCGCCACCGCGCGTCGGAGCCACTGTTCGGACCGTGAACGGCCCACCGCACCGGGGCCCATCCCCCGCCGCGAACAGCCCACCGCACCGGGGCCCATCCCCCGCCGCGAACAGCCCACCGCACCGAGGCCCACGCCCCGCCGCGAACGGCCCGCTCCTCTCCGCTATGCCGGCGCCACCTCACGTCTGCGCCCGTCACCGGCCTGACGCGGCCGCATCCCTCTGCCTCGGCCCGCCGGAAGGGCGGCTTGCGGCGTGGAAACCCTCCCGGCGCGTCAGGGGACGATGAGGCGGGGAAGGGCGGTGATGGTGGCCGAGAGGTAGCCGGCCACCGCCTGCGGAATGAGGTTCCGCGCGAAGAGCTCAGACCGCTTCAGCGGTACGCGTTCCACCTCGTACACCCCGCGCGCAGGATCGGAGAACTCGGGGCCGGTGCGCAGCGCGGGGTCCATGGTCACAAGACGGCACCCGTACACGTGCTGGGTCTTCACCTCGCCCATCCACGGGTAGGACACGGTCACGAGGTGGCGCACCGCGTAGACCGTGGCACCCAGCTCTTCCAGCAGCTCGCGATGCAGAGCGTCCTCGAGTGTGCCGTCCTCCGGCTCGACGTGCCCGCCCGGCACCGTCCAGTAGCGCGCGCGTCCCGGCACCGTACGACGGAACAGAACGAGCCGCTCGTCGTGGTCGAGAAGGACACCACGGACACTGGGTCGCATATATCCACCCTATTTGACCGGTATGTCCTTCGGGTAGCCTAACCTACGGTACCGTAACCTGAAGGAGAAGATCTTTTATGGCGATGACTCAGACGGAGCTGCTGCACGAGCTCGAGCCCGTCGTGGCCCGAGAACTCGACCGCCACGAGAAGATGGCGAAGGAGTGGTTCCCGCACGAGTACATCCCGTGGAGCGAAGGCCGCGACTTCGACGGCATCTACGGGGGTGAGGCGTGGCAGGAGAGCGACTCCAAGCTCCCCGAGGCCGCGAGGGTGTCGCTCATCGTCAACCTCCTGACCGAGGACAACCTGCCGAGCTACCACCACGAGATCGCCACGACGTTCGGCCGCGACGGGGCCTGGGGCACGTGGGTGCATCGCTGGACCGCCGAGGAGGACCGCCACGGCAGCGCCATCCGCGACTACCTCACCGTGACCCGCGCCGTGGATCCCGTGGCTCTTGAGCGCGCCCGCATGCGCCACATGGAGCAGGGCTTCAAGACCGAGTACGCCACGATGCTGCAGCAGATCGCGTACGTCTCCTTCCAGGAACTGGCCACCCGCATCGCACACCGCAACACCGGCAAGGCCTCCGGCGACGAGGGCTGCGAGCGCCTGCTCGCCAGGATCGCCGCCGACGAGAACCTGCACATGCTCTTCTACCGCAACCTGCTCAAGGCGGCCTTCGAGCTCGACCCCAACCAGACCATGCGGGCGGTCACCGACGTCGTGACCACCTTCCAGATGCCCGGCCAGGGCATGGAGGGCTTCGCGCGCAAGTCTCTGATCATCGCCAACGAGGGCATCTACGACCTGCGGCTGCACCTGGACGACGTGCTCATGCCGGTGCTGCGGCAGTGGTCGGTGTTCGACAAGACCGGGCTGGACGACGAGGGCGAGAAGGCGCGGGAGGAGCTTGCCGCGTTCCTGGCCAAGACCGACGCGACCGCCACCCGCTTCGTCGAGCGCCGCGAGGAGCGGCGCGCCCGCATGGCCGCCCGCCAGTGACCCGCCCGGCGACGACTCGGAAGTGACCCCGCCAGGGGCAAGGCGGTATCGCCCGCCCGCGCCCCCGGTCCGCCCGTGCGGGCGGTGACCGGCACTCCCCGGCCGCCCGTTCGTGCCCCGGCGAGGTCCGGCAGGCCGGCTGGTGGTGGTTCGTCCTCAGCGAGGATCATGATGTGGCGATCTGCGGTGACGTGGGAGGATCCTGCCCCATGGACTTCCCCTCATCGGTCGTCGTCGGGATCGCCACGCTGCTGACGATCATGCTCCTCGCGGTCGTCACGCAGCGGCTGCTGGGCGTCAGGTTCGGGGCGCTGCGCACGTTCCTTGCGGCGCTGCTCGCGCTCGGGCTGGGCCAGTCGGTGCTGCGGCCGATCGTCGCCACCGTGGTCCCGGCGGACGGCCGTCAGCCGCCCGACGCGGCCGCGCTGGGCGTGCTGCTGCTGGTCCTCATGGCCATGGTGCTGATCCCCATGGCGCTGCTGGTGCTGGCCGAGGCTCTGGTGCCGCCCGGGTCGGTGCCGGGGCCGCTGGAGCTGGCCAGGTCCGTACGCGGGCGGCTGTCGCGGGCCAGGCGCTACTCGCAGATCACCAGGATCGCCGTCAGGCACGGCCTCGGCCCGTACCTGCGCGGCCGGGGCGAGCGCCTGGACGACCGGTCGGGCAAGCTGCGCCTGGCCGCGTCGCTGCGTGCGGCGCTCGACGACGGCGGGGTGACGTTCATCAAGCTCGGCCAGGTGCTGTCCACCCGGCGCGACCTGCTGCCCGCCGAGTTCGTCGAGGAGCTGGGACGGCTGCAGGACCAGGTCGCCCCGGCCCCGTGGGAGCAGATCGAGCCGGTGCTGCGCGAGGAGCTGGGCGGGCCGGTCGACGAGGTGTTCGCCGCGTTCGACCGTACCCCGCTGGCCGCCGCCTCCATCGGCCAGGTGCACGCCGCCCGGCTCCACTCCGGCCGCGAGGTCGTGGTCAAGGTACGGCGGCCGGGCATCGAGGCGGTCGTCGGCCGGGACCTGGAGATCGTCCGGCGGCTGGCCGCCACGCTGGAGAGCAGGACCCGGTGGGGCCGCTCGCTCGGCCTGTGCGACCTTGCCGAGGGGTTCGCCACGGCGATCATGGAGGAGCTGGACTTCGGCGTCGAGGCCGCCAACATGGCCGCCGTCTCGGCCTCCCTCCCGGCCCGCGGCTCAGGCGACCGGGGCGGGTCCTGGGGCTCCGGGAGCTCCGGGAGCACGGTGCCGGTGAGGTATCCCGCGCCGATCAGCGCGATGTGCTCCGAGCGGGTGCTGGTCATGGAGCGCCTGTCGGGACGCCCGGTCACCGCCGCCGACCCCGGCCAGGGGACACGCCTCGCCCGTGGCCTGCTCGACTGCCTGCTCAGGCAGATCCTGATCGAGGGCGTCTTCCACGCCGACCCGCACCCCGGCAACCTCATGCTGCTGGACGACGGCACGCTCGGCCTGCTCGACTTCGGCTCGGTGGGCCGGCTCGACGGCTCCGTCCGCGCGGCGCTGCAGCGCTTCCTGCTGGCCATGAACCGCCAGGACCCCCTCGGCGTCACGGACGCGCTCCTGGAGGTGGTGCCGCGCCCTGAGGAGATCGACGAGCCGGCGCTGGAGCGGGCCGTCGGGCAGTTCATGGCCCGGCATCTCGGGCCCGGTCTGGACAGCGCGCAGCTCTTCACCGACCTGTTCAAGATCGTCTCGGCGTACGGGCTGTCGATCCCGCCCGAGGTGGCCGCCGTCTTCCGCGCGCTCGCCACGCTGGAGGGCACGCTGGTGCGCCTGTCGCCCGGCTTCAACCTCATCAGCGAGGCCCGCGCGTTCGCCGGACGCTACCTGTCGGAGCAGATCACGCCCGAGACCGTCCGCGATTCGCTCACCCAGGAGCTGACCGCCCTCGTGCCGATGCTGCGCCGCCTGCCGCGCCGGGTCGAGCGCATCGCCAGCGCCGCCGAGCACGGCCGGTTCACGATGAACGTGCGGCTGCTCGCCGACGAGCGCGACCGCCGCTACCTGACGGGCCTGCTGCACCAGGTGCTGCTCACGGTGCTGGGCGCGACGGCGGGGCTGATGGCGGTCATCCTGCTGACCACCGACGGCGGGCCCGTGCTGACGGGCTCGACGACGCTGCTTCACCTCATCGGCTACAACCTGCTGATGATCGCCGCGATCCTGGGCCTGCGCGTGCTGGCGCTCATCTTCCGCCGCCCGAGGGACTCCGATGTGCGGGAAGGCGCACGCTGAACCGGCGTTCCGCCGGGTACGACGCGCGCTCGTCCGGGTACGCGCTGGGCACATGTCCGGCCGGACCGGTACACCCCGAGCCGACGTCACAAAGGCGACGGTTCGGGGAAGACTGTGCGCCTCTTGACTTCTGCATGGTCTTGGACATCCGCGGCATCGGGCAGGTTCCCGGTAACACCGGAACCCCTTGGGAGCAGTGGGTGAAAATCATCGGGATCGCCGCCAGTCTCCACGCGGGGTCATTCATCACCAGATTGCTGGACGCGGCAGGCGGCGAATTGCCGGAGAGCGTGCGTTTCGAGGTGTGGCGGGGGCTGAGCGATATCCCGCCGTACCAGCCGGGGCCCGTTCCCGCACCGGCGCGGGAGCTGGTCTCGCTGGTGGCCGGGAGCGACGCGATCCTGCTCACGGCTCCTGAGCACAGCCTGCTGCCGATGGAGCTGACCCACGCACTGGACTGGATGGCCGCGCGGGACGGGCTGGCGGGCAAGCACGTGGCGGTGATGAGCGCGAGCGCGCGGGCCTGCGGTGCCATGTGGGCGCAGGCGGAGCTGTACAAGCGTCTGCTCGGGGCGGGCGCCGTGGTGTCGGGCGCCGAGCTGGTCATCTCGCCGGCCTGGCCGCACTTCGACGACAACGGCCACCTGACCTCCGCCGACCTGCGCGATCAGGTGCGGCGGGTGATCCGGCAGCTCTGCCCTGCCGAGGTCATGGAGCCGGCGCTTTCGGTGCTGTGACGCGGGCGCGCCCGGCCTCCCCGCGTGAGCGGGCGGCGAATGCCGCCCTGCCCGCGCCTCGTCGCGCCACCCCGGCCGAGCCGGGCTCAGATCAGGTCGATGAGCTCGGCGACCGACTCGACGACCAGGGACGGCCGGTACGGGAACCGCTCGATCTCCCGCCGCTGCGTGACCCCGGTGAGCACGAGGATCGTGTAGAGCCCGGCCTCCATGCCCGAGACGATGTCGGTGTCCATGCGGTCGCCGATCATCGCCGTGGTCTCGCTGTGCGCCTCGATCTCGTTGAGCGCGCTGCGCATCATGCGCGGGTTGGGCTTGCCGACGAAGTACGGCTCCACGCCCGTGGCCTTGGTGATCATGGCGGCGACGGCGCCGCAGGCCGGCAGCGAGCCCTCGGTGGAGGGGCCGATGGGGTCGGGGTTGGTGGCGATGAAGCGGGCGCCGCCCTCGATGAGCCGGATGGCGCGGGTGATCTGGGTGAAGCTGTAGGTGCGGGTCTCGCCGAGCACCACGTAGTCGGGGTCGAGGTCGGTCAGCACGTAGCCGACCTCGTGCAGCGCCGTGGTCAGCCCGGCCTCGCCGATCACGTACGCCGACCCGCCGGGCCGCTGGTCGTCGAGGAACTGCGCGGTGGCCTGGGCGGAGGTCCAGATGGACTCGGCCTGGCACGTCGAGGCCGGCGTTCGCGAGGCGGACGGACAGGTCGCGTGGGGTGTAGATCGAATTGTTGGTCAGGACCCGGAACTTGCGCCCCGACTCGCTGAGCTTCTTGATGAATTCGTCCGCACCGGGGATGGGCCGCCCTTCATGAACGAGCACGCCGTCCATGTCGGACAACCAGGCGTCGATCCGCTTACGCTGAGTCACGCGCCCATCGTACCGATAGGGCCTTATCGACTTCCCGTCCCGCAGATGAAGAATGTTCCCCATGTCGTTCACTGAAACCGCCCAAGACATGCGGGACGAGATCGTCCAGCTCAGGCGCTCCCTGCACACCACCCCCGAGATCGGCCTGCACCTGCCGCGCACCCAGGAGAAGGTGCTGGCGGCTCTGGAGGGGCTGCCGCTGGAGATCACGACCGGGTCCGCGCTCAGCTCGGTGACGGCCGTGCTGCGCGGCGGACGTCCTGGCGGCGGACAGGCCCCGGCGGTGCTGCTGCGGGGCGACATGGACGCGCTGCCCGTGACCGAGAAGAACGACCTGCCGTTCATCTCCCAAGAGCCGGGCCGGATGCACGCCTGCGGCCACGACCTGCACACGGCGATGCTGGTGGGCGCGGCGCGGCTGCTGAGCGCGCGGCGCGACGAGCTGGCCGGCGATGTGATCTTCATGTTCCAGCCGGGCGAGGAGGGCCACGACGGCGCCAAGCACATGATCGAGGAGGGCGTGCTGGACGCGGCGGGCTCCCGCCCGGTGGCCGCGTACGGCATGCACGTGGTGTCGTCGGTGCTGCCGCCGAAGGTGTTCGCGTCGCGGCCGGGGCCGCTGATGGCGGCGGCCGACACGTTCCTCGTGACGGTGAAGGGGCGCGGCGGGCACGGCTCGACCCCGCACCTGTCGCTGGACCCGATCCAGGCCGCCTGCGAGATGGTGACCTCGATCCAGGCCATGGTGACGAGGACGTTCAACGTGTTCGACCCGGTCGTGGTGACGGTCGGCAAGTTCCAGGCGGGCTCGGCCGACAACATCATCCCGGACGAGGCGCACTTCGAGGCGACGGTGCGGACCTTCAGCAAGGAGAACCGGGCGCTGGCCAAGCGGCGGCTGGTGGAGGTCGTGGAGGGCATCGCGGCCGCGTACGGGATGACGGCGGAGACGTCGTTCGGCATGGGCTACCCGGTGACGGTGAACGACCCGACGGAGGCGGAGTTCGCGGGCACGACGGCCGACGAGCTGTTCGGCCCCGGCCGCTACGCCGTCGCGCCGAACCCGATCATGGGCTCTGAGGACTTCTCGTACGTGCTGGAGAACGTGCCCGGCGCGTTCATCTTCCTGGGCGCCTGCCCGCCGGACCGCGACCCGGCGACGGCCCCCTACAACCACTCCCCCGACGCGGTCTTCGACGACTCGGTGCTGCCCGACGGCGCCGCCCTGTACGCCGCTCTGGCCCACGCCAGGCTCGCGCGGGCGGCCGCCACGAGCGGGGAGCCAGCGTGAACCGGGAGGCCGCGTGAACCGGGAGGCCGCGTGAACCGGGGAGGGAGCTGACACATGCGCGCCTGGGTGGTGGAGCGGCCGGGGCCCATCGCGTCGGGGCCGCTGCGGCTGATCGAGCGGGAGACGCCCGTGCCGGGGCCCGGCGAGGTCCTGGTGCAGGTGGAGGCGTGCGGCGTGTGCCGTACGGACCTGCACCTGGCGGAGGGCGACCTGGAGCCGCGCCGGCCGCGCACCACCCCCGGGCACCAGGTGGTCGGCAGGATCGCAGGCGGCGGCCGCCGGGTGGGCGTGGCGTGGCTGCGCTCCACCTGCGGCCGGTGCCGCTACTGCCGCAGGGGCATGGAGAACCTGTGCCCGGACTCGACGTACACGGGGTGGGACGCCGACGGCGGCTACGCCGAGTACGTCGTCGCCCGCGAGGACTACGTCTACCCGCTGCCCGACGACCGGCCGGCCGAGTGGCTGGCGCCGCTGCTGTGCGCGGGCATCATCGGCTACCGGGCGCTGGCCCGGTGCGACCTGCCGCCCGATGGGCGGCTCGGCATCTACGGCTTCGGCGCGTCGGCGCATCTGACCGCGCAGGCGGCCATCGCGCGGGGCGCCGCCCTTCATGTGGTCACGCGGTCGGAACAAGCACGTAGGCTGGCGCTTGAGCTGGGCGCGGCCTCGGCGAACGAGCACCGGCCGCCCGAGCCGCTGGACGCGGCCATCCTGTTCGCGCCGGTGGGCACGCTGGTGCCGCCTGCGCTGGAGGCGCTCGACCGGGGCGGGACCCTCGCCGTGGCGGGCATCCATCTGACCGACGTCCCGCCGCTCGACTATGAGCGGCACCTGTTCCAGGAGCGCACGCTGCGCAGCGTGACGGCCAACACCAGGGCCGACGGGCGGGCGTACCTGGAGCTGGCGCTCGCGCATCCGCCGCGGGTGTCGGCGGTCCCCTACGCCTTCGAGGAGGCGGACCGGGCGCTGGCCGATCTGGCCGCCGACCGGGTCAACGGGGCGGCCGTCTTGACCCTGACCTGAGGTTTTACTTGATGGCGCTGAGCGCCACTTCCTACACTCATGAAGGAAAGTTACATTAGCCTCACAACCGCTGGAGATTATTGACGCCGATCTGGCGCGATCGTAATGTCCGGTCAATCCCTAGAGACATCCCCCGGAGCGGCAAATGAAGCGACTGGCAGCGGTAGTGGCGTTGCTGGGCCTTGCCACCGCGACTGCAGCGTGCAGCGGTGGCACCACCAACAAGTCCGGGTCGGGCGGTGGAGGCGGCGGGCTCTTCACCACGATCGATGTGAACAGGCCGGGCCTCGACGCGTCGGCGCCCGCGAATCCCTGGGCCCCGAAGGGCAACTCCTTCCAGGGCTACAACGCCATGAAGCTCGGCTGGGTCAAGAACCACCTGACCGACCCGAACCAGTTCTACCCGGGCATCGCGGCTAGCTGGGAGATCGCGCCTGACAACTCGTCGATCACCATCCACCTGCAGCCGAACGGCAAGTGGTCCGACGGCAAGCCGATCACCGCAGAGGACGTGAAGACCTCGATCGGCCTCGCCTACACCACCGGCAGCACCGCGTTCGCGACCACGCCCGGCGCGGCCGGCCTCGCGGCCGACATCGAGGTCGTGGACGACAAGACCATCAAGGTCACCCAGGACATGAGCAACCCGAGCTCGAAGTTCGCCCGCGGTGTCATGGACAACTGGGTCGTTCCCGCGCACGTGTGGGGCAGCCTGCTGCCGGCCGACTTCTGGGACAAGCTGAAGACGGCCCAGGGCGACGGCCCCGACGCCGAGAAGGCCCGCGAGGAGATCACCGGCCTGGGCCAGAAGGTGCTGTCCTTCGCGCCGCCCAAGGACGTCTCCGGCGGTCCGTTCACGCTGGAGCGGGTCAACCCCGGCGAGGCGCTGCTGGTGAAGAACAAGAACTTCTACAACGCCGCGAACGTCGCTCCCGACCAGGTCAAGTTCCTGAACTACAGCGGCAACGAGCAGATCTGGAACTACCTGTCGGCCGGCAAGCTCGACCACTCCGGCTTCGTCGCCGCGCCGCCGGACGTGATGAACCGGATCAAGCAGGCTCCGGGCTCGCAGACCATCACCGGCTTCTCGCCGGTGGCCGTCGGCATGGCGTTCAACCAGTCCAAGAAGCCGTACGACAACGTGCACGTGCGCCGCGGCCTGGCCTACCTCATCGACCGCCAGCAGGTCACCAAGGTAGCCTCGCCCGACGGCGGCACCCCGGCCGTGACGACCTCCGGCATCCACCAGAAGCCCGCGCAGGAGTGGATCGGCGACGAGCTGAACAAGCTCGAGCCGTACAACCACGACGTCGCCAAGGCCGAGGCGGAGTTCAAGGAGGCCGGTCTGCAGAAGAAGGACGGCAAGTGGACGCTGGCCGACGGCACCCCGTGGAAGGTCAGGATGACCGCGCCGTCCGGCTTCTCCGACTGGATCTCCGCCCAGGAGAACATCAAGAGCCAGCTCGTCGAGAACGGCGTGGACGCCGAGGTCGTCACCGTCGCCGACTACCCCGTCTACCTGGAGGAGCTGGCGGCCGGCAAGTACGACGTCGGCTTCTGGCTGATGGCGCTCGGCCCCGCGCCGTACGACATCTTCCAGCGCCTCTACGGCGCCTCCAACGGGTGGACCAACGTCGCGGGCAAGGTCAAGCACAGCGCCCCCGGCAAGGGCGGCAACTGGATGGGCGGCCCTGAGGAGATCGAGGTCGAGGGCGTCGGGAAGGTCAACCCCGGCGAGCTCACCGCGAAGCTGAACTCCGCCACCGCGGAGGAGGCCAAGCCGATCATGGTGGAACTCGCCAAGACGGCCAACCAGGACCTACCGGTCATCCAGCTCTGGGACTACGTCAACACGCAGTTCGTCAACACCTCTCGCTTCACCGGGTGGCCCGAGCAGGACAGCGACCTGCTCCGCCTGCCGGCCGGTGTCTGGATCCAGCTCGGTCTGATCAAGGCCAAGCAGTAGAAGAGAACTTATGACGGTCATCGCACGGCGACTCGCGGGCCACCTGGCCCGCGGGGTCGTCATGATCCTCGTGGTCGCCACGATCAGTTTCTTCATCGTCAGGAGCATCCCGGGCGATCCCGTGGCGGCGAACGTGCAGAAACTGGTCGAGCAGGGCATGTCTCCCGAGGCAGCCGAGCAGGCCACCCGCGTCCTCTACGGCTTCCAGCCGAAGGGCTCGCTCTGGGAGCAGTACACCGGCTACCTCGGCGGGCTGTTCACCTTCGACCTCGGCCAGTCGGTCACGCACGCCGGCGCCCCGGTGACGGACGTGCTGGCCGAGGCGGCCAAGTGGACCGTTCTACCGGTGCTGGCGGGCACGCTGCTGAGCTTCCTCGTCGGCGTCATCATGGGCGTCTACGCGGCCATCAAGCGGTCCGGCAAGCTCGGCGACGTGCTGGCGATCTCCGGGTCGCTGCTGCACGGCGTGCCGCAGTACGTGCTGGGCCTGCTGCTCAGCGCGATCTTCGCCACGCTGATCCCGATCCTGCCGGCCGACGGCCCGGTGGACATCCTGTACGAGCCCGGGTTCAACGCCGGCTACATCGGCTCCCTCATCGAGCACGCGATCCTGCCGGTGGCGACGTACGCGCTGGCCGCCTACGGCGGATGGATCCTGGCGATGAAGTCGAGCGTCGTGACCGTCCTCGGTGACGACTTCATCCTGGCCGCCGAGCTGCGCGGCATGAAGCGCTCGATCATCTTCCGGTACATCGCGCGCAACGCGATCCTGCCGCTGTTCACGATCCTCGCGCTCTCGCTCGGCCTGCTGCTGGGCGGCGCGGTGTTCATCGAGCGCATCTTCAACTACCCGGGTCTCGGGCTGCTGCTCATCGAGAGCATCACCATGCGCGACTACGCGCTGATGGGCGGCGCGTTCCTGCTGATCACGGTGTCGATCATCGTGGCGAACATCCTCGCGGACCTGTTCTACAGCGTCATCGACCCGCGGGTCCGCAGCGGGGAGGAGGTGTCGGCATGAGTGTCCTGCTGGAGAGCTCGTCCACCAGCGCGGCGATGCGCCGCAACTTCTGGTCGGGCGTGTGGCGGGTGATGCGGCGCAAGCCGAGCCGCCTGGTGGGCGTGGTGCTCATGGCGGGGTTCGTGTTCATGGGCGCGTTCGGCCCGATGTTCTACCCCGACCCGCTGCCCCGTGACCCGAACCAGATCACCAGGCCGCCGAGCTGGGAGCACTGGCTGGGCACCGACGACCAGGGCCGCGACGTGATCGCGCTGGTCGTCACCGGCTCCCGCTACGTGCTGCTGGCCGCACTGGTGACGGCCGTCATCACGGTCGTGCTGGGCACCGCGATCGGCCTGTTCTCCGGCTTCAAGCGGGGCCGCTGGGACACCGTGCTGATGCGGCTGACCGACATGAAGCTGACCATCCCCGGCCTGCCGCTGCTGCTGGTGCTGTCCACCGTGTGGAAGTTCAGCAGCGCGGTGCAGATGGGCCTGGTGCTGGGGCTGCTGAGCTGGGGCGGCGTGGCCAGGGCCGTGCGGTCGCAGACGCTGTCGCTGCGCGAGCGCGGCTTCATCGAGGCGGCGCGCGGGCTGGGCCTGTCCACCACGCACATCGTGGGCAAGGAGCTGCTGCCGAGCATGGCGCCGTACATCGCGATGAACATGCTGATCGCGATCACCGGCGGCGTGTACTCGCAGGTGGGCCTGTTCTTCCTGGGCGTGCTGCCGTACGAGTCGAACAACTGGGGCCAGATGCTCAACACGGCCGTGTTCCGCTCGGGTGCGCTGACCGTGCCGAGCGCGCTCGGCTTCCTGCTGGGCCCGCTGCTGGCGATCCTGCTGCTGACGCTGGCCATCGTGCTCGTGGTCGACGCCATGGACGAGATCTTCAACCCCCGGCTGCGCGAGGAGTAGAGGGTGAGCAACAAGGCGCCAGGAGTGCGCATCGGCGGCCTGACGGTCGTCTACAAGACCCCCGCGGGCGAGCTGCCCGCCGTCAGGGACGTCAGCCTGACCCTGGAGCCGGGTTCGATCACCGGCATCGTCGGCGAGTCCGGCTCGGGCAAGTCCACGCTCGCGCTGTCGCTGCTCAACGCCGTGCAGCCGCCCGGCAGGATCGCGGCGGGCACCGTCGAGATCGACGGGCTGGGCGATGTGGCCGCGCTGTCGGGCGAGCAGCTGCGCAAGGCGCGCGGCAAGCACATCGGCTACGTCTTCCAGGCGGCCCAGAACTCTCTCAACCCGCTCAAGACGGTCGGCAAGCAGCTGCTCGACCTGGGCCGCTCGCACGGCGTGGACGACCTGCGCGGGCTGGTGCGCGAGGCCAAGGAGCTGCTGGCCAGGATGGGCCTGGACGGCGCCCGCGTGCTCGACTCGCACCAGCACGAGCTGTCCGGCGGCATGCGCCAGCGGGTCGGCATCATGCTGGCGCTGGTGCTCAACGCCCACCTGGTGGTCCTGGACGAGCCGACGACCGCGCTCGACATGATCACCCAGGCGAACATCCTGAAGATCGTCCGCGAGGTGCACGCCGAGCGCGGCCTGACCACGCTGGTCATCACGCACGACATCGGCGTGGTCGCCGAGGTGGCCGACCGGCTCGCCGTCATGTACGGCGGCCGCATCGTCGAGCAGGGCCCCACCACGGAGGTGCTGGGCGCGCCCCGCCACCCGTACACGCGCGGCCTGATCAAGGCGATCCCGCGGCTCGTCGGCGACATCTCCGAGGCCCAGGCGCTGCCCGGCCGGCCGCCCACGCTGGCGACCGTGCCCCAGCAGGGCTGCGTCTTCAGGGAGCGCTGCGCGCTGCGCATGGACGTGTGCGAGACCGAGGACCCGCAGGCCGTCGCGGACGGCTCGCGCACCGTGGCCTGCCACGCCGTGACCGTGAAGGAGCACGCATGATCACCGGAACCGGCGTCGTCAAGACGTTCAAGCAGCGGGGCAAGGTGCTCGGCGCCCGCGAGGTGCAGGCGCTGCGGGGCGTGGACTTCGCGATCCCCAAGGGCGGCGCGGCCTCGTTCATCGGCGAGTCCGGGTGCGGCAAGACCACGCTGGGGCGGATCATCGCCGGGCTGGAGTCGTACGACGCGGGCGAGATCGAGATCGACGGCGTGCCGATGTCGAGCCTGAAGCCCAAGCAGCGCCAGCCGCACTTCCGCAAGATCCAGATGATCCATCAGGACCCGTACTCGGCCCTGAACCCGACCAGGACCATCCACCAGACGCTGCATGCGCCGCTCAGCCTGCGGGCCAAGCAGACCGGCAGGTCGCGGGCGTGGATCGAGGAGCGGGCGGCCGAGGTGCTGTCGCTGGTCGGCCTCGACCCCGGCACGGTGCTGGCGCGTTACCCGCACCAGCTCTCCGGCGGCATGCGCCAGCGCGTGGTCATCGCCCGCGCGCTGACCGTGGACCCGGAGATGCTGGTCGCCGACGAGGCCGTCTCGATGATCGACGTCTCGCTGCGGCTGGGCATCCTGGCGCTGCTGAAGGACCTGCGCGAGCGGCTCGGCGTGAGCGTGCTGTTCATCACGCACGACGTGGCCACCGCCCGCTACATCGGCGACGACGGCGAGCTGTACGTCATCTACCGGGGCCAGGTCGTCGAGCGCGGCGCGGTGGACACGGTCATCGCCGACCCCGTGCACCCGTACACGCAGTCGCTGCTGTCGGCCATCCCGGTGCTGCACGGGCTCGAGCAGCCGGGCGAGCAGCCCGTGGTGCCGCTGGAGTCGCTGGACGAGAGCCGGCCCGACGAGGGCTGCCTGTTCGCCCGGCGCTGCCCGTTCCGCACCGACCGCTGCATGTCCGAGCGGCCGGTGCTGGGGCGCACCGAGGGCGTCCCGCAGGAGCACGCCTGCTTCTACCCCGAGCGCCGCAGCGTGATCGCGCGCCCGATGAGCGAGGTGTGATGGCGCACTCGGTGCGGGAATTCGACCCGGGCGAGGCCGCGCGGGTGGCGCAGGCCGCGCTGACGCTCGACGCCGGCGAGGCCGCCGCCCTGGTGGGCAGCCTGTCGCGGCCCCCTGCGGAGCGGCGCTGGACGGCGCTGGCCGTGGACGGCGGCGTGGTGATGGCCTCGGTCAACACCGTGGACCCCGCGGTCGGGCACGTCGATCTGCTGGCCGTGCACCCCTCGGCGCAGGGCGCGGGGCGCGGGCGCGCGCTGGTGCGCGCGGCCGAGGAGTGGCTGCGCGGGCAGGGGGCCCGCGAGGCCCGCTTCGCCGGGAACCCGCCGTGCTACGCCTGGCCGGGCATCGACGTGCGCTACACCGCCGCCGCGTGCCTGGCCGAGAGCCTCGGCTACGAGCGCTACCAGGTGGCCTGGAACATGACCGCCGACCTGCGCCACGCCGACCTGGGCGTCGAGGACGACCTCGCGCGGCTCAAGCGCGCGGGCGTCTCGGTGCACGGGCTCGGCGGTCCCGGTGACGCGCCGGCCGGCCGGGAGCGGGTGGCGGCCTTCGTCGAGGAGCAGTGGAACGATCGATGGGCCTGGGAGGCGGTCAACGCGGCCGGGCTGCACTACGCCGAGCGCGATGGCCGGGTGCTCGGCTTCGCCGCGTGGGGTGCGCGGCCGGCCTGGTTCGGCCCCATGGGCACCGCGCCCGACGCCCGGGGCCTCGGCCTCGGGCGGGTGCTGCTGCGCAGGTGCCTGGCGGAGCAGCGGGCCGCCGGGCAGGACCACGCCCAGATCGGCTGGGTGGGGCCGTTGCGGTTCTACTCGCGCGCCGTGGGCGCGCGAGCCGAACGCGTCTTCTGGCTCTACCGGCGCGATCTGGCGTGATGAGCCGGTCAGTACAGAAGTCCTCCCTCGGGGCGGGCCGGCGGCGGGCACAGCGCCCGCGGGTCCTCCCCGGCCTCCAGGCACTTCTTGAGGGAGTCGGACCCCCACAGGTGGTCCAGGAACAGCTCGGGCCCCGCCCACTTCAGCTCGTCCGGGTAGAGGGTGCGGGCCACGTGCAGCATCGACAGGCCGGTCAGCACGGGGCGGAAGGCGGCGGGGTCGTGCACGTGGAGCTGAACCCCCCGTACGGGGACGCCGGCGTGCTTGTGGAACGTCGGCGTGAACCACGCCTCCCTGAACCGCACCCCCGGCAGGCCCAGCTCGTTGAGCGCCGGCGCGAAGCGCGCGTCGGCGTAGGGCGCGCCGATCAGCTCGAACGGCCGGGTGGTGCCGCGCCCCTCGGAGAAGTTCGTGCCCTCGAAGAGCCCGGTGCCCGGGTAGACCAGCGCGGTGTCGGGGGTCGGCATGTTGACCGAGGGCATGACCCAGGGCAGGCCGGTGTCGGCGTAGCTCATCTCCCGCCGCCAGCCCTCCATCGTGACGACGGTCAGGTCCAGGTCGAAGCCGAACATCCCGGCCAGCTCCCCCGCCGTCCTGCCGTGCCGCAGCGGCAGCGGGAAGCGGCCGACGAAGCTCGCGAACGCCGGGTCGAGCAGCGGTCCCTCCTCCACGGCGCCGCCGAGCGGGTTCGGGCGGTCGAGCACCACGAAGCGCAGGCCGAGCCGGGCGGCGGAGGCCATGAGGTCGTACATGGTCCACACGTAGGTGTAGAAGCGGGCGCCCACGTCGGCGATGTCGAAGACGAGCGTGTCCACCCCGGAGGCGGCCACCACCTCGTCCAGGGGCGCGCCGGAGCGCTTGTGCGTGTCGTAGACCGGCAGGCCGGTCCGCTCGTCCACGCCGTCGGCCTCGCTGCCGGCGGCCTGCGCGGTGCCGCGCATGCCGTGCTCGGGACCGAAGAGCGCGGTGAGCTTGAGCCCTGCGGCCAGCAGGGCGTCGGGGGTGGGGGTCAGATCGGGCAGGACGCCGGTCGGGTTGGTGATCAGGCCGAGGCGCGTACCGCCCGCCAGGGCGGGATCCGCGGCCAGCCGTTCGGCTCCTGTTCTCACGTGTGGCATGAACCCATTGTCTGAAAGATATTTACAAGAGAGAAGTAGAGGGTGGAAATTAGCGACATGATTGATCCGCTATCAGAGGCGTCCACCGAGCAGAGCGACCCCCGTTACGCCCAGATCGACCGGCTGCCGACCCTGCAGATCGCCCGGCTGATGAACCAGGCGGACGCCGCCGTGCCCGCCGCGGTGGCGCTGGCGCTGCCGGCGATCTCGGAGGCGATCGACGCCATCGCCGCGAGGATGAACGAGGGTGGCCGGCTGCTCTACGTGGGCGCGGGCACGTCGGGGCGGCTGGCCGTGCTCGACGCCAGCGAGTGCCCGCCGACGTTCGGCACCGACCCGTCGATGGTGCAGGGCATCATCGCGGGCGGGCCGGAGGCGCTGACCCGTTCCGTTGAAGGTGCCGAGGACGACGCCGAGGCCGGCGCCGCCGCGCTGAAGGACCTGGAGGTGGGACCGCTCGACTCGGTGGTGGGCGTGTCCGCCAGCGGGCGGGCTCCCTTCGTGCTGGGCGCGCTGGCGGAGGCGCGAGATCGCGGCGCGCTGACCGTGGCGCTGTCGTGCAACGACGACGCCCCGCTGTCGGCGGCCGCCGAGCACGCCATCGAAGTGGTGGTGGGCCCCGAGGTGGTGACCGGTTCGACCCGGCTGAAGGCGGGCACGGCCCAGAAGCTCGTGCTCAACATGATCTCCACGATCACGATGGTCAAGCTGGGCCGGACGTACGGGAACAAGATGATCGAGATGTCGGCGATGAACAGCAAGCTCGCCGGGCGGGCGCTGCGCATCGTCAGCGACATCACCGGGGCCGACCACGCGACGGCGGAGGCGGCCCTGGACGCGGCCGGCGGCCAGGCGAAGATCGCGGTGCTGATGATCCGGCACGGGCTCGACGCCGAGGCGGCCAGGGAGCTGCTGCGCTCGCACGGCGAGCGGCTCAGCGACGCGCTCAGCGGCTGAACCGGGCGGTCCGGCCGGGGTGCCGCGCGAACACCGGACGCGCGGGAGGGCTTGCGCACGGCGGGCCGCGTGGTTTACGGCGTGTGGTGGACGTCTTGGTGCCGGATGAAGAGGAGGAGTACGGGGATGTCGGACCGGCTGGAGGAGATCCTGGCGGCCGCGGTGCCCGAGGTGTGCCCCGCCGCGGTGGCGCTGATCGCCGTGGACGGCTCCGTGGCGGCCGCGGCGGCGGCCGGCGAGCTGGTCAGGTACGCCGGCGCGGACGGCACGCTCGCCGCGGACCGCCCGCGGGCACGGCGCGACTCGATCTTCGACCTTGCCTCCGTCAGCAAGCTGTTCACCACCGTCGTGCTGCTCTCGCTGGCCGAGGAGGGCAGACTGGACCTCGACGAGCCGGTGACCGGGCGCCTGCCCGCCGCCGACCCGCGCATCACGCCGCGCCACCTGCTCACCCACACGGCGGGCCTGCCCGCGAGCCGGCGCATCGACAGGGAGCTGCCGGAGGCCGGTCCCGCCGAGCGCCTGGCCGCCATGGTCGCCACGCCGCCCGCCCACCCGGTGGGCGGCCCCTATCTCTACAGCGACGTCGGCATGGTGATGGCGGGCCATCTGGCGGAGCTGGCCGGAGGGGCGCCGCTGGAGGTGCTCGTACGCGAGCGCGTCACCGGCCCGCTGAAGCTGTCCTGCACCGGTTACCGGCCGGGCCCCGAGCTGCTCGATCGGGTGGCCGCGACCGAGTGGAAGGCCGAGCGCCCCGGGCCGGGGTGCGTGCGGGGCGAGGTGCACGACGAGACCGCGTACGCGCTGGGCGGCGTGGCCGGGCACGCGGGCCTGTTCGCCCCCGCCGACGACCTGCTGGCCTTCGGCGAGGCGCTGCGGCTCGGCGGCGGGCCCGTGCTGAGCGCGGCGACCGTGGCCGAGATGACCCGGGACCAGGGCGTCGAAGACGCGCCGTTCCGCCACGGGCTGGGCGTGCGCATCGGCGATCCCGGCATCGTCGGCCCGCTGAAGGACGCCTACGGCCACTCGGGCTTCACCGGCACGTCGCTGGTGGTCGATCCGGACCGCCGTCTCACCGTGGTGCTGCTGACGAACTTCGTGCACCCGGTACGCGGGCGTGAAGGCATCCGCACCCTGCGTCACAAAGTGGCGGAAGAAGCGTTAAGGCTGGCTGACCTCGTTTCTTGACGGGAAGTAATTACCAGACCACAAACCGCTTATTGCCCGGTGCCAAACTGTGTGTGATGGTACAAGTGAGACGGCCGAGGACAAATTGGCCTCTCACAGGTTCCTTTCACCAGAAGGGCCTCGGGCAGCATGGGTCAACCTCCCTCGTCCCTCCAAAACCGATTTCTCCAGCGATTCTCTGGAATGGGCCGTTTCGGCCTGGTGTGGTGTGGCCAGGTCGTCACCCTCATCGGTAATTCCGTTCTCCGTTTCTCCCTGGTGATCCAGGCGTGGACGGTCGATCACCAGGCCACGCAGGTGGTGGCGCTTTCGCTGTGCGCGCTGCTGCCGCAGATGCTGCTCAGCCCGACCGCCGGGGCCCTCGTGGACCGCTGCCGCAAGCGCACCGCGCTGCAACTCGCCGACCTCGGCGGCCTCGTCGCGGTCGGCGCCATGGCGGCCGTGTACTTCCTCGGTGACCTGCACCTCTGGCAGGTCTACGTGACCGTCGCGCTGCTCGGGGCGTGCGCCGCCTTCCAGTTCCCCGCGCTGTCGTCGGCCGTGCCGATGCTGGTCGGCAAGGAGCAGCTCCAGCGCGCCAACGGGCTGCTCGCCACCGCCAAGAGCGTCGCCGACGTCGGCGGCCCCGCCCTGGCGGGGCTGCTCGTGGTGACCGGCGGGCTCGGCGCCGTGCTCGTGATCGACCTGATCAGCTTCGCGGTCGCGCTGGCCACCATCCGCCTGGTCCGCCTGGACGGCGACCGGGCGGGCGAGAGCGGGGCCCGCAAGCGGCTCGGCGCCGACTCGCTGGAGGGGCTGCGCTACCTGTTCGCCCAGCCCAGCCTGCGCGGCCTGATCCTCGTGTTCTTCACCGTCAACCTGGTCATGGTGTTCGGCTTCGCCGTCGTGCAGCCGATGATCCTGGCCAGGACCGGCAGCGACGTGTCCGTCCTCGCCAGCGTGAACGCGGGGATCGGCGCCGGCGGCATCGCCGGCGGCCTGCTGCTGGCCGCCTGGGGCGGGCCGAAGAACCGGGTGCGCGGCATGATGCTCGGCGTCGTCGGCATGTGCCTGAGCGCGCAGATCGTCATGTCCGTCGTCCAGGGCGTCGTCGCGTGGACGGCGGCCATCCTCGTGGGCGCGATGATCATGCCCATCGTGAACGGCTCCATGCAGTCGATCATCCAGACCAAGGTGCCGGAGGAACGGCAGGGACGGGTGTTCGGGGCCGTCATGTTCGTCTCGCAGATCTCCTCTCCGGTCGCGATGGCCTTCTCAGGGCCGCTCGCCGACCACGTCTTCGAACCCCAGGCGGCGGCCGGCACCGGCGTGCCCGGCCTGCTCGCGCCGCTCATCGGCACCGGCCCTGGCAGCGGCATGGCGGCCATGCTGCTCATCGCCGGGCTGCTGGGCGCCGCCGCCGCCCTGTGGGGGCTGGCCCAGCGTGCCGTACGCCACATCGACGTGCTCACGCCCGACCTCGAGAAGCAACCCGCGGGAGGCTGACATGACCACCAACCCCTTCGAGGACGAGAACGGCTCCTACCTGGTGCTGGTCAACGACGAGAACCAGCACTCGCTGTGGCCGGCGGACATCGACGTGCCCGCGGGCTGGCGCACGACCTTCGGCCCCGCCGCGCGCGCCGCGTGCCTGGAGCACATCGCGACACACTGGACGGACATGCGCCCGGCGAGCCTCATCCGGGCCTGACCATGAGCGTGCCCGAACCATTGGTGCATGAGGCGTTCGCGGCGCAGGTGGCGCGTACCCCCGAGCGGGTCGCGCTGGTCTGCGGGGCGGAGCGGCTCACCTACGCCGAGCTGGACGCGCGGGCCACGGCGCGCGCGGCCGGGCTGGGCGTCCCCGCAGGGAGCCTGGTCGGCGTGCGCATGGAGCGCGGCGTCGAGCTGGTGGTCGCGCTGCTCGCGGTGCTGAAGGCCGGAGCCGGGTACGTGGTGCTGGATCCGGCGTTCCCCGAGGAGCGGCTGCGCGTCATGGCGGACGACGCCGGCGTGTCGGCGGTGCTCTCCCCGGAAGGGCTGGAGCGCCGGTCCGATCCCGCCCGGCACGACGGGATCGCGTGCGTGATGTTCACCTCCGGCTCCACCGGCCGTCCCAAGGGCGTGGCCGCGCCGCACCGGGCGATCACGGCCACGGTCACCGGCCAGGAGTACGCGCCGTTCGACGCCGTGTGGCTGCAGTGCTCGCCGACGTCGTGGGACGCGTTCGTGCTGGAGCTGTGGGGCCCGCTGCTGTCGGGCGGCACCTGCGTGCTCTATCCGGGCGCGCGTCCCGACCCGCTCGTGCTCGGCCGCCTGATCGCCGAGCACGGCGTGAGCAGCATGTACCTGTCGAGCAGCCTGTTCAACGTGATCGTGGACGAGTGCCCGGACGCGCTGGCCGGGCTGCGCCACCTGATCGTCGGCGGCGAAGCGCTCTCCCCCGCGCACGTCGGCCGGGCCCTCGCCCTGCATCCGGGGCTGCGCCTGCGCAACGGCTACGGCCCGGTCGAAGGCATGATCTTCCTGACCACGCATCCCGTGACCGCCGTGGACGGCCCCGTGCCGATCGGCACGCCGCTGCGCGGCAAGCACGTGCGGGTGCTGGACGCGCGGCTGCGGCCGGTCCCCGACGGTCAGGTGGGCGAGCTGTACGCGGCGGGCGACGGTCTGGCGACCGGCTACCTCGGCCGTCCCGGCGCGACCGCCGAGCGTTTCGTGGCCGACCCGTACGGCCCGCCGGGCGGCCGCATGTACCGCACCGGCGACCTGGTGCGGCGGCGCCCTGACGGCGTGCTCGAATACGTGGGCCGGGCCGACGACCAGGTGAAGGTGCGCGGGTTCCGCATCGAGCCGGCCGAGGTGGAGTCGGTGCTGTCCGGCCACCCGTCGGTCGGGCGGGCCTGCGTGGTGGCCAGGGAGGACGTGCCGGGTGACCGCCGGCTGGTCGCGTACGTGGTGCCGCGCGACCGGTCGGGCTGCCCCGTCGATCCCGGCGTGCTGCGCGCTCACGTCGCGGCGGTGCTGCCGGAGTTCATGGTGCCTGCGGCGTTCGTGACGCTGGAGGCGCTCCCGCTGAGCGCCACCGGCAAGCTCGACCGCGCCGCCCTGCCCGCGCCCGTCTACGGCGAGCCCTCTGAGGCGTCCGCCGGACCTCGCGACGAGCCGCGTGACGAGATCGAGAAGACGCTGTGCGAGCTGTTCGCCGAGGTGCTGAAGGTGCCCGGGGTCGGCGTGCACGACGACTTCTTCGACCTGGGCGGCGACTCCCTGATGGTGGCGCGGCTGCTCAGCAGGATCCACGCCGTGCTGGGCGTGGAGGTCGGCGTCAGGACGCTGTTCGAGACGCCCACGGTCGCGGCCGTCGCCCGCCACGTCGGCGAACGTCCCGGGCCCGGCGGCGGTGTGCCTGCCGCTTCCTCCCCGCGGCCTGAGGCTCAGCACTCCAGGGCGGCCGGGGATACGTCTCCCTTGTCGGCGGCGCAGCGCAGGCTGTGGTTCCTCGACCAGGTGGACGCGGGCGTCGCCTACAACATGCCGATGCTCGTCCGCCTGCGCGGCCCCGTGGACGCCGGCGCGCTGGGCGGGGCGCTGGCGGACGTGGTGGCCAGGCATGAGCCGCTGCGCACGGTCTTCACCGTCCACGACGGCGAGCCCGCCCAGCGGGTGCTGCCCGTGGCCGAGGCGCGGCCCGGGTTCGAGGTCGTCGAGGTGACCGAGGACGAGCTGGACGCGCGCGTGGCCGAGGCGGCGCGGCACCGCTTCGACCTGGAAGCCGAACTGCCGATCCACGCGGTGCTGTTCGTCACGGGGCCGGAGTCGTCGGCGCTGCTGCTGGTCATGCACCACATCGCGACCGACGGCTGGTCGCTGCCGCCGCTCATGCGGGATCTGTCGCGCGCCTACCGGGCGCGGCTCGACGGCATGCCCGTGACCTGGCCGCCGCTGCCGATCACGTACGCCGAGTACGCCGTCCTGCACCGCGACCGCGTGGCCGCCATCGCAGGCGATGAGCTGGCGTACTGGAGAAAGGCGCTGAAAGGGCTGCCGGAACGGCTCACGCTACCCCGCATCGGCACGTCCGCCGCTTCCGTTACGGGCTCCTCCGGCATTTCCGTTGCGGACTCGCGAGGTGTTTCCCCTACGGACTCGCCCGGCGTTTCCAGCGCGGGTTCCCCCGGGGTTTCCGTTGCAGGTTCCGCCGGTGTTTCCTCCGACGGCTCACCCGCTGTTTCCGCCGGCGCTTTTCCCGGCGTTTCCGCCAACGGATCCCCCGCCGATTCCGCGGCCACCGGCGCCGGAATTCCCGGGGCCGGTTCCCCGTCCCTTTCCGGCACCGATTCACCCGCCGCTTCCTCCGCTTTCGGCGGGGCGGCGCAGACCGTCGTCCGGCATATCGACGCCGGCCTGCACGCGCGGCTCGCCGAGCTGGGCCGGCGGCAGGGCGCCACGCTGTTCATGGTGCTGCAGGCCGGGCTGGCCGAGGTGCTGCGGCGGGCGGGCGCGGGCGAGGACCTGCCGATCGGTGCGCCGGTGGCCGGGCGGTCGACCGGGCCCGTGGACGACCTCGTGGGGTTCTTCGTCAACCTGCTCGTGCTCCGTACCGACGTGTCGGGGGATCCGACGGCCGAGGAGCTGATCGCCCGGGTGCGGGAGACCGACCTGGAGGCGTTCTCGCACCAGGAGGTGCCGTTCGAGCGGGTCGTGCAGGAGTTGAACCCGGCCCGGCGGCCAGGACTGCCGCCGCTCGTGGACGTCGTGCTCGCGCTGCAGAACAACGCGCGGGCCGAGCTGGCGCTGCCCGGCGTGGAGGCGCGGGTCGAGGTCGTCAGGACGGGCGCGGCCAGGTTCGAGCTGCTGGTGGACGTCACCGACACCTACACGGAGGACGGCGCGCCCGACGGGATCGCGGTGACGGTCGAGTACCGCGCCGACGCCTTCGAGCGGGCCGTGATGGAGTGGCTGGCCGAGGCGTTCGTCCTGGTGCTCGACGGCATGTGCGCCGCCCCTGACGCTCCCGTCTCGGGGATCGGCGTGCCGCCGCCGCCCGTCCGCCCGGCGCGTCCGGCCGGTGGGGAGCCCGCGGTACCGCGACCCGGGCTGGCTGGCGGGGAGCCCGCGGTACCGCGACCCGGGCGGGACGGCGGGGAGCCCGCGGTACCGCGACCCGGGCGGGACGGCGGGAAGCGCGCGGCACCGCCGCCCGGGCGGGACGCCTCCGAGATCGAGCGGGTGGTGGCCGCTGTCTGGGCCGAGGTGCTGGGGGTCGCGCGGGTCGGGCCCGACGACGGGTTCTTCGCGCTCGGCGGCAACTCGCTGAGTGCCGTACGCGTCGCCGCCCGCCTGTCCGCCCAGGGCCTGCCCGCCACGGCCGCCCACCTGTTCGAGGCCCCCACCGTCGCCGCCCTGGCCGCCCTGCTGGCGCGGACACCGGCCAGGGCGGAACCCGCCATCACCCGACTGCCCAGGACCCCGCGTACCCGCACCAACTGAGGCAGCCCGTGTCGCGGGCGCCCGTGAGGAGCACGTCCATGGACCTCAGCGTGATGTTCTTCGGCGCCGACCCGGCCGACGCCGGCGGCACCGGCGGACACGCCGCCAAGTACGACGACATCCTGGCCATCGCCCGGGCCGCCGACCGGCTCGGCTTCACCGCACTGTGGACGCCTGAGCGGCACTTCCAGCAGGTCGGGCAGGTGTTCCCGAACCCGGCCCTGCTCAGCGCCGCGCTCGCCACCGTCACAGAACGCATCCACCTGCGCGCCGGCAGCCTGGTGCTGCCGCTGCACCACCCGCTGCGGGTGGCCGAGGACTGGGCGGTCGTGGACAACCTGTCGCGCGGCCGGGTCGGCCTGTCGGTGGCGACGGGCTGGCATTCGCGGGACTTCGTGCTGGCTCCTGAGGCGTACGAGGACCGCAGGGAGCGCGCCTTCCGCGACCTGGAGCTGCTGCGGCGGGTGTGGGCGGGCGAACCCGCCGAGTTCACCGACGGGACCGGCGGACGGGTTCAGGTGACGCCGCAGCCCAGGCCGTACTCGGCGAGCCTGCCGCTGTGGACCACCACATCGGGCAGCCCGAGCACGTGGGAGGCGGCCGGACGGATGCGTACGAACATCCTCGGCGCGACCATCGGCCAGACCCGCGAGGAGCTGGCCGGGAAGATCGCCTCCTATCGCGACGCCTACGACGCGGCGCCCGGCCGGCCGGGCGCCCCGCCCAGAGGCACGGTGACGCTCATGGCGCACACCTACGTGGCCGCATCGGACGAGGAGGCGCGGGAGCGCGCGGCCGGGCCGCTGAAGGCGTACCTGCGGTCGTACGTGGCCCAGACGGCCGCGAACAAGGGCGGCCCGGACGGCGGGGCGGCCGCGCTGAGCGAGGCGCAGCTCACGGCGCTCACCGACTTCGCCTTCCGCCGCTACCTGGCCTGGGGCGGCCTCATCGGCTCGCCGGAGACGTGCCGCAAGAGCCTGGCGGACCTCGCCGAGCTGGGTTGCGACGAGGTGGCCTGCTTCGTCGACTTCGGGCTCGGCCGCGACGAGGTGCTCGCCGGCCTGGAACGCCTCGCCGACCTGCGGGAGGGACTGTGACTGAGACCGTACCTGGGGCCGTACCTGGGGCCGTACCTGGGGCCGTACCTGGGACCGTGCCCGGGATCGGGACCCGGACGGGGGCAGGACCCGCCGTCAAGCGGACGGCGGGCAAGAGCGCAAGTGAGCGGTTCGCCGCGCTCAGCGGGGAGCGCCGCGTCGAGCTGCTGCGGCGGCTGGTGGCGGCGGGCAAGCTGGAGGCGATCCCCGAGGTGGTGCCGCCGCGCGACCCCGCGCAGCCGGTGCGGCTCAGCCCGGCGCAGGAGGACCTGTGGGTGTTCGAGTCGCTGTATCCGGACACGGCCGCGCTCAACCTGTGCTGCTCGTACCACTTCGACAGCCCCGTGGACCCGGCTGAGCTGGAGGCGGCGCTGACGATCGTGCTGCGCCACCACGACACGCTGCGCATGCGGATCACCGGGGACGTGGACGACCTGCGGGTGACGTTCGCGCCGCCGGAGCCGTTCCGTCTTGAGCGCATCGACCTGCGCGGCACGGGCGTCACGCTGCGCGAGGCGCTGCACGCCTTCAGCCGCCGCACGTTCGACCTGAACGGCGGCCCGCTGATCAGGGGCGGCTTCATCACCGTCGACGACACGCGGGCGACGCTGGTGCTCGCGCTGCACCACATCGCGACCGACTGGTGGTCGTTCGACGTGCTGCACAACGAGCTGTGCGACGCCTACCGCGCCGTGCGCGAGGGCGGCGCGCCCCGGCTGGGCCGCCCGTCCGTCCAGTACGCCGACTTCGCGGGCTGGCAGCGAGAGCTGGAGGCGGCCGGGGTGTTCGACGCCCAGCTCGCCTGGTGGCGCGACTACCTCGCGGGCCCGCCGAAACCCCTCGCGGTCGGCTCCGCCGCGCCGGGCCGGCCCTTCGGCGTCGAGCAGATCGCGTTCGGCATCGACGCGCGCATCGAGGCCGCCGTACGCCGCCTGGCCAGGGAGCGCGGCGCCACCGTCTACGGGGTGCTGATGACGGCCTTCGCGGTGTTCGCGCACCGGCTGACCGGCGAGTCCGACCTGATCACCGGAACCCCCGTCGCCAACAGGTCGGCCAGGGGCCTGGAGCGGGTCATCGGGTATGTCATGAACTCGCTGCCCGTCCGCTGGCGGATCGGGCGGGACACGACGTTCGCGGAGCTGCTGGCCCGGTTCACCGCCGAGTTCCCGCAGATCATGGCGAACGGCGACGTGCCCGTGGGCCGCATCGTGCAGGCCGTGGACCCGGAGCGGGTGGCCGGGCGCTCGCCGCTGTACTCGTGGGTGTTCATGCACCTGACGAAGCAGGAGAGCGTGGCCAGGCTGCGCGAGATCACCGACCCCGAGCGGGTGCACACCGGCGGCGAGCACGACCTGGTCGGGATCGTGCGCGACGGTGACGACGGGTTCGAGGCGAGCCTGGAGGTCCGTACCGACGTCTACGACCCCGAGGTCGTGCGGGCCTGGGCCGGTTCCTTCACGGTGCTGCTGGAGTCGCTGGTGTCCGCGCCGGACGAGCCCGTGTCGCGGGCCGCGCTGCTGCGCGAGCCGCCCGCGTGCGCGGGCGAGGCGCCGCCGCCCGGGGCGAACCTGCCGGAGCTGGTGGCGCGGCAGGCCCTGCGCGCGCCCGAGGCGGTGGCGGTCGAGTCCGGCGGCGAGCGGCTGACGTACCGGGAGCTGCTGTCGCGGGTCGACGGGCTGGCCGGGGCGCTGCTCGCGCGCGGCGTGGGGCCCGAGCGGGTGGTGGCGCTCGCGCTGGAACGCTCGGTCGACCGCGTGGTGGCGATGCTGGCGGTGCAGCGGGCGGGCGGCGCGTACCTGCCGCTCGATCCCGGCCATCCGGCGGAGCGGCTGTCGTCCATGATGGCGGACGCGGGGGCCTCGCTGCTGATCGCGGAGCCGGGGGTGCTGCCCGAGCTGGACGCGGAGCGGGTCTCGCCGCGCGACACCGCGCAGGTCACGAAATTTCCGGCTATTTCGCTGGATAGTGCGGCGTACGTCATTTACACCTCCGGCTCCACCGGGCGGCCCAAGGGGGTCGTCGTCACCCACGCCGGCCTGGCCGCGCTCGCCCACTCCCTGGTCACCCGCTTCGAGCTGGGGCCCGGCGACCGGATCCCGCAGCTCGGCCCGGCCACGTTCGACATCTCGGTGGCCGAGCTGTGCATGGCGTTCGGCTCCGGCGGCACGCTCGTCGTCCCGCCCGGCGGTCCCCTCGTGGGCGGCGAGCTGGCGCGGGTGCTGCGGGACGGGCGGGTGACGTTCGCGCTGGTGCCGCCCTCGGTGCTCGCCACCGTGCCGCCTGGTGACTGCCCCGGCCTGCGCGGGCTGGCCTCCGGGGCGGACGTGTGCCCGCCCGAGCTGGTGGCGGCGTGGACGGCGGCGGGTGTGCGCTTCTGGAACGCGTACGGGCCGACCGAGACCACCGTCGCCGCCACCGTCAGCGACCCTCTCCCCGGACGGCACGCTGCCTCCCATCGGGCGGCCGCTCGCCGGGACCCGCACGTACGTGCTGGACGCCCGCCTGCGTCCGGTGCCCGTCGGGGTGCCCGGCGAGCTGTACGTCGCCGGTGCCGGGGTCGCGCGCGGCTACCTCGGACGCCCCGGCCTGACCGCCGAGCGCTTCGTCGCCGACCCGTACGGCGCGCCCGGCACGCGCATGTACCGCACCGGCGACCTCGTCCAGCGCCGCCCGGACGGCCAGCTCCACTTCCTCGGCCGCAGCGACGACCAGCTCAAGGTCCGCGGGCTGCGCATCGAACCCGCCGAGATCGAAGCCGCGCTCTGCCGCCACCCCGGCGTCGCCCAGGCGGCGGTCGCCCTCCACGGCTCCCGCCTCATCGCCTACCTCGTCCCCACCGGAAGGGACGCGAGCACGGCCGGCACGCCCCCGGCGCAGCGACCGGCGGCGACCGGCCAGGCCCCGAACGAGCCGGTGCCGGGCGCTAGGCCGGTGCCGGGCGCTGGGCCGGTGCCGGGGGCCGGGCCGGTGCCGGGGGCCGGGGCCGGCCCGGGCCGGGCGGGGCTGGACACCGGGGAGGTGCTGGCGCACGCGATGGCGGTGCTGCCCGCGCACATGGTGCCGAGCGAGTTCGTCGTGCTGGACGCGCTGCCCGTGACGCCGCAGGGCAAGCTGGACCGGACCGCGCTGCCCGCACCTGGCCCGGCCTTGGAGGCGTCGCGTGAGCCGGCGACCGAGCGGGAGTCGGTCCTGTGCGGGCTGTTCGCCGAGCTGCTCGACGTGCCCGAGGTGGGCGCGGACAACGACTTCTTCCGGCTGGGCGGCGACAGCGTGACCGCGATCCAGCTCGTGAGCCGGGCCCGCGCCCAGGGGCTCGCGCTGACGCCGCGCGAGGTGTTCGCCGCGAGGACCCCGGCGGCGCTGGCCGCCCTGGCGCGGACGGTGGGCGGGCCGGTCGCGGACTCCCCGGCCGGCAGGTTCCCGATCACGCCGATCATGCACTGGTGGCGCGAGCACGGCGGGCCGCTGGAGTCGTTCACGCAGTCGCTGATCGTGCCCGTGCCGGACGGCTGCGACGCCGACCGCATCAGGACGGCGCTGCGCACGCTGGCGGCCCGGCACGCGGCCCTGCGCATGCGCCTCCTCCGCCGCCCGGACTCCGCCTGGGAGCTGGAGATCCCGGACGAGCCCCAGGACATCCCGTTCATCCACCCGGCCGTCAGCGGGCGGCAAGCGGCGACGCGGCCGGATCCGGAGCGGGGGGTGATGCTGACGGCCGCATGGGTGGCGCCGGATCGGCTGCTGCTCACGGCGCATCACCTGGCCGTGGACGCGGTGTCCTGGCGGGTCATCGGCTCCGAACTGGACGCGCTGCTCCGCGACCCGGACGCGCGGCCCGCCGCCCCCGGCACGTCGTTCGCCCGCTGGGCGCGGCTGCTCGCGGCGGAGGCCCGCAACCCGGAACGGGTGGCGGCCGAGCTGCCGCTGTGGAAGGACATCGCCGCGAACGCCGCTCCCCTCCTGCCGGCCGGGCGGGGCCGGGGGAAGCGGGCGACGTTCACCTCCGTCCTCCCGCCCGGCCTCACCGAGCAGGCCGTCACGCACCTGCCCGCCGCCTTCCGCTGCGGCCCGGACGAGGTGCTGCTGACCGCGCTGGCCATCGCGGTGACCAGGTGGCGCGGCGGCACCGACGTGCTGGTGGAGGTGGAGGGCCACGGCCGGGAGCCGTTCACCGACGACGTGGACATCTCGAACACCGTGGGCTGGTTCACCGCCCAGTACCCGATCGCCCTGGACGCCTCCGGCACGCCGGCGGACGCGCTCCAGCGGACCAAGGAGCGCCTGCGCGCCGTGCCGGGTAACGGACTCGGGTACGGCCTGCTCCGCTACCTCAACCCCGCCACCGCAGCGGAACTGGCCGCGCTCCCCGCCCCCGACCTGCGCTTCAACTACCTGGGCAGGTTCGACGGCGAGCTGCTCGGCATGCAGGACGCGCCCATGGCGTACGCGGTGGAGCTGGACGCCCTGACCCGCGCCGGCGAGCTGGCGGCGAGCTGGTCGTACGCGGCGGAGGCCCTCACCGAGGAGCAGGTCGCGGACCTCGCGGGCCACTTCGAGTCGGCGCTGACCGAGCTGGCGGGGCGGGCGGAGGCGGCGGGCCCGGCGGCCGGTGACTTCCCGCTGGTCGAGCTGACCCAGACCCAGCTCGACGAGCTCACGGCCGACCTGGACGGCGAGTGGTGAGCGCCCGTCTGGCGGACGTGCTGCCGCTCTCCCCCGCCCAGGAGGGCCTGCTCTTCCACGCCCTGTACGGCGGCCACGACCCGTACGTGGTGCAGGCCAGGTTCGCGCTGGACGAGCCCGCCGACCCGGCCCGCCTGCGGGCGGCGCTGGAGTCGCTGCTCGGCCGCCACCCGAACCTGCGGGCCTGCTTCCGCCACAAGGGCCTGGACCGCCCGGTCCAGCTCATCCCGCACCGGGTCCGCCTGCCGTGGACGGAGGTGGACCCGCCGTCGGAGGCCGAGCTGGACCGCATGCTGGAGGCGGACCGGCTGCGCCCGTTCGAGGTGACGAGGCCGCCGCTGGTGCGCGCCATGCTGGTGGGCCGGCGCGAGCTGGTGCTGACCCTGCACCACCTCCTGGTGGACGGCTGGTCGATGCCGATCCTGGCCCGCGAGCTGGCCACCCTGTACGCGGGCGGCACCCTGCCGGAGCCCGCACCCGCGTACCGGGACTATCTGGCCTGGCTGCGCGAGCAGGACGGTGAGCGGGCGCTGCGGGCCTGGCGCGAGGCACTGGCCGGTCTGCCGGGGCCGACGCTGCTCAGGCCCGGCGTGGGAGCGGACGCCGCCCGGCAGGAGGCGCTGGAACTGGAGCTGTCCCCCGAGCTGAGCGCGGACGTGCGGCGGCGGGCCCGCGAGGCGGGAGTGACGGTGAACACGCTGGTGCAGGCCGCCTGGGCGCTGGTGCTCGCGCGGATGACCGGGAGCGACGACGTGGTGTTCGGCGCGGTGGTGTCGGGCCGCCCGCCGGAGGTGCCGGGCGTGGAGTCGATGGTGGGGCTGTTCGTCAACACCGTCCCGGTACGCGTCGGAACCGCCGCGCCCGGCCTGCTGCGCCGCCTCCAGGACGAGCAGGCCGCGCTCACCCCGTTCCACCACGTACGGCTGGCGGACGTGCAGCGCGGCACCGGCGAGCTGTTCGACACCCTGCTGGCCTTCGAGAACTATCCGCGCTCCGGCCTCGGCACCCCCGGCCTGCGGCTGACCGGTGTCCACGACGCCACCCACTACCCGCTGACGGTGACGGTGGTGGCGGGCGAGCGGCTGTGGCTGCGGCTCGGCTACCGGGCGGGCGTGGTGTCCCGCGCGGAGGCGGAGGCCGTGGCCGCCCGGCTGGTCACCGCGCTCGAACGCGCCGGCGTGGACGGTGCCGACGTGCTGCCGGAGGCGGAAAGGCACCGGCTGCTGACCGCCTGGAACGACACGGCGCGCGAGCCCGCGGGCGGGTCGGTGCCCGAGCGGTTCGCGGCGCAGGCCAAGCATGCCCCGGACGCGGTCGCGGTCGAGTTCGGCGAGCGTACGCTGACCTACGCCGAGCTGGACGAGCGCTCCTCCCGCCTGGCCGCCTGGCTCGCCGCCCGCATGCGGCCGCGCACGCGACCCGGCGGGGCGCCGGAGACGCCGGTGGCGCTGCTCATGGAGCGCTCGATCGACCTGGTGATCGCCCAGCTCGCGGTGCTGAAGGCCGGCGGTTGTTACGTGCCGCTCGACCCGGCGCAGCCGGCCGCCCGGCTGGAGCGGCTGCTCGCGGACAGCGGCGCCGAGATCGTGCTGACCTCCGCCGGCTGCGACACCGGCAGCAGCGAGTTCGTGCCCGTGCCGGTGCGTCCGCATGCCGCCGCGTACGTCATGTACACCTCGGGCTCGACCGGCGAGCCCAAGGGCGTGGTCGTCACCCACCAGAACATCCTTGAGCTGGCCGCCGACCGCCGCTTCGCCGGGCACCGGCGGGTGCTGCTGCACAGCCCGCACACCTTCGACGCGGCCACGTACGAGCTGTGGATCCCCCTGCTCAACGGCGGCACCGTCGTCATCGCGCCGCCGGGCCCGCTGCACGCGAGCACGATCGAGCGGAGCCGCCTTGACGCGGTGTGGCTGACGGCCGAGCTGTTCCGCACCCTCGCCGACCTCGCGCCCGGCGCGCTGGCCAGGGCGGGCGAGGTGTGGGCGGGCGGTGACGTGCTGCCCGCCGACGCGGCGCGGCGGCTGGCGCGGCGCGGCGTCCGGGTCGTCAACGGGTACGGCCCCACCGAGACCACGACGTTCGCCACCAGCCACCGCGTGCCCCAGGAGCCGGCGGCGGGGCCGATCCCGATCGGGCGGCCGCTGGACAACACCCGCGTGTACGTCCTCGACGCCCGGCTGCGGCCCGCCCCCGTGGGCGTGATCGGCGAGCTGTACATCGCGGGGACCAGCCTGGCCCGCGGCTATCTCGGCCGTCCGGGGATGACGGCGGAACGGTTCGTCGCCGACCCGTTCGGCCCGCCGGGCGGGCGGATGTACCGGACCGGCGACCTGGCGCGGTGGACGCCGGCCGGCGAGCTGGAGTTCGCGGGCCGGGCGGACGGGCAGGTCAAGATCCGCGGCCACCGGGTCGAGCCCGGCGAGGTGGAGGCGGTGCTGGAGGGCTGCCCCGACGTGGAGCGCGCCGTCGTCACCGCGCCGGAGTCGCCGTCCGGGCGGCGGCTGGTCGCGTACCTGCTGCTGACCGGGAACGGGCGGCTCGACCGGGTGCGCGGGCACGCCGGCGCCCACCTGCCCCGCCACCTCCTGCCCTCCCGGTACGAGGTGCTCGGGCACCTGCCGCTCACCCCGCACGGCAAGGTCGACCGCGCCGCCCTCCCCTCCGCCGCCCTCCCGAACTCCGGGATCCCCGGCTCCGGCTTGCCGGGCGACGGCCCGCCCGGGAGCCGGGCCACCGGCGGCCGGGCCGCCGCGCGTCCCGCCGCGCACGCGGCCGAGCCCTCGGGGACCCCTCCGGCCACACCGCGCGAGAAGGAGCTGTGCGGCCTGTTCGCCGAGGTGCTGAACATCCCCGAGGCGCACGCCGGCACCGACTTCTTCGCCGCGGGCGGCGACTCGCTGCTCGCCATGCGCCTGATGGCCGCGATCGAGCACGCGCTGGGCCTGCGCACCTCGATCGCCGCGCTGTTCGAGTCGCCCACCCCGGCCGGGCTGGCCGCCCGCCTCGACAGGGCCGCGCCCGAGCTGGACCTGTCGCCGCTGCTGACGCTCAGGGCCGAGGGCGACCTGCCGCCGCTGTTCTGCGTGCATCCGGGACGGGGCATCGGCTGGTCCTACACGGCGCTGCTCCCCCACCTCGCGTCCGGCCGCCCGGTGTACGCGTTGCAGTCGCCGGTGCTCCAGGACCCCTCGTACCGGCCGCCCGGCACGATGCGCGAGCTGGCCGGCGACTACCTGGCGCGGATCAGGCGGGTCCGGCCCGAGGGTCCGTACCTGCTGCTCGGGCACTCCTTCGGCGGGCTGCTCGCGTACGAGATGGCCGCCCGCCTGCGCGCGGACGGGCAGGAGGCCGGGCTGGTGGCCTCGCTGGACGCGGTCCCCTGGCCGCCGGGCACGCAGGCGGACCCCGGCGACGCCGAGCAGGAGGCGCTGACGATCCTGCTGCGCACCCGCACGCTGCGCCCCTACGCCGAGCCCGGCCGCCTGGAGCGGGCCCGCGTGTTCGCGTCGGTCAGGGAGAGCGAGGGGCCGCTGTCCGGGCTGGACGACGAGCGCCTGTCGGCCGTGGCGGACGCCGTGGCGGGGCATCTGCGGCTGGCGGTGACGTACCGGCCCGCGCCGTACGACGGGACGGTGCTGCTCTTCTCGGCCACCGCCCAGCCCGGCGGCCTGCCCTCGCCCGCCAAGGCCGCCCGGTGGGCGCCGGCGAAGGTGCGGGTGCACGACCTGGACTGCGGGCACAGCGACCTGCTCAGGCCGGGCCCGGCCGCCGAGATCGCCGAAGTCCTCGAACCGATCCTGAGGGAGTTCTGATGACGCCGGTCGAGTACGAGTTCCCCGTGTCCCCCGCACAGGCCAGGATGCTGGTGCTTGACCAGCTCAACCCGGGCACCGCCCAGTACAACGTGCCGGTCGCGTTCGCGGTGCGGGGGCGCTTCGACGTGGCGGCCTTCGGCGCGGCCCTGGACGCGGTGGTGGACAGGCATGAGGCGCTGCGCACGGTGTTCCGCCCGCACGGCGGCGAGTACGTGCAGGTCGTGGCGGAGCGGGCGCGGGCCTGCCTGCGCATCGAGCGTGACGTGCCGGCGGGCGAGGCGCGGGCGCGGATGGCGGCGGACGCGGCCGAGCCGTTCGACGTCACGCGGGGCCCGCTGCTGCGCTGCACCGTCTACGCGCTCGGCGACGGCACCCATCTCGTCCTGCTGGTGGCGCATCATGTGGTCTGCGACGGCTGGTCGCTCCGCCTGCTGCTGCGCGACCTGGCCGCCGCCTACTCCGCCCGCCTGAAAGGCGAGACGATCACCTTCAGGAACGGCGAGCAGCCGGTGCAGTACCCGGACTACGCCGCCTGGCAGCGCGACCGGCTGGCCGGGCACGCCCTGGACGAGGCGGTCGCGTACTGGGCGGGCGCGCTCAAGGACGTCCCGCAGACGCTGGCCCTGCCCACCGACCGTCCCCGGCCGGCGGTGCAGTCGGCGGCGGGCGGCGTCGTACGCCTGGACCTGCCCGAGGGCGTACGCGATCGGCTGGCGGAGGTGGCGGCGGGGCGGAACGCGACGCCGTTCGCGGCCGTGTTCGCCGCCTTCGCCGCGTTCCTCACCCGCGTCACCGGCCAGCGCGACTTCGTGGTCGGCGTGCCGGTCTCGGGTCGCGACCACCCCGACGTGCAGGACCTGGTGGGCCTGCTGGCCAACACGCTCGCGATGCGGGCCGACGTGACGGGCGAGCCGTCGTACCTCGACCTGATCGAGCGCGTACGCGACCGCCTGCGCGAGTCGCGGCCGCACCAGGAGGCGCCCTTCGAGGCGGTGGTGGAGGCGGTGTCGCCGGGCCGCGAGCTGAGCCACGACCCCCTCGTCCAGGTCATGCTCGCCTACGACGACGACCCCGGCATGACGCTCGACCTGCCGGGCGCGCAGGTCGAGCGGCTGGAGCTGCTGCTCGACGACGCCAAGTTCGACCTGCTGCTGAACGTCCAGCGCGAGGACGAAGGGCTGGCCGCCCACCTCGTCTACCGTGCGGACCTGTTCGACGCGGCGACCATCCGGCACTGGGCGCGGGCGTTCGAGACGCTGCTCGGCGGGCTGCTGAGCCGCCCCGAGCTGCCGGTCACCGCGCACGAGCTGCTCGCCGACGGCGAACGCCGCCGCGTGCTGCGCGACTGGAACCGCACCGCCGTGCCCGTCCCCCGGCGCCTGGTGCCGGACCTGGTGGCCGAGCAGGCGGCGGCGCGGCCCGGCGCGACGGCGCTGGTGCACGGCTCGGCCCGGCTGACCTACCGGGAGCTGCTGGCGGCCGCCGACCGGCTGGCGGCCCGGCTGCGCGCGGCCGGCGTCGGCCCCGGTGTGCCGGTGGGCCTCTGCCTGCCCAGGGGCGCGGAGATGGCCGTTGCGGCGCTCGCGGTGCTGCGCGCCGGTGGCGCGTACGTGCCGCTCGATCCGGCGCATCCGCCGGCCCGGCTGCGGTTCATGGTCGCCGACGCCGGGGTCCGGCTGCTGATCACGGCGGCCCCCGCCGACCTGGGCGCGCCGGTGACGATCTACGGCGACGACGGCCCGATCCCGCCCGTCGGCCCGGTACGCGACACGCATCCCACCCTCGACGACCTCGCGTACATCCTCTACACCTCCGGCTCCACCGGCAGGCCGAAGGGCGTCGCCGTCGAGCACCGCGCGCTGCTGAACCTGGCCACCGCCGTCCGCCCCCAGTTCCCCGTGACCGCCGGCGACCGGGTGCTGCAGTACGTGTCGTTCGGCTTCGACGTGGCCGTCTCCGACCTGTTCTTCACCTTCGTGGCAGGGGCCGAGCTGCATGTGGCGGGCGAGGACGAGCGGCTCGGCGACGAGCTGTACGCCCGGCTGCGCGACTCCCGCATCACGTACGCCTTCCTGCCGCCGTCGGCCGCCATGTCGCTGCCGTGCCCGCAGGACGCGCTGCCCGACCTGCGCACGCTCGCCATCGGCGGCGAGGCGGTCCCGCCCGAGCTGGTGGAGCGCTGGGCCACGCCGTGGCGGCGGGTGGTGGACGCGTACGGGCCGAGCGAGACCACCGTGTACGCGACCACCGCCGACCTCGAACCCGGGCGGCCCGTGGTGATCGGCAGGCCGGTCGCGAACGCGCGGGCGTACGTGCTGGACGAGCGGCTGCGCCCGGTGCCCGTCGGCGTGACCGGCGAGATCTACATCGCGGGCGACGGTGTGGCGCGCGGCTACGCCAACCGGCCAGGGCTGACGGCCGAGCGGTTCGTCGCGGACCCGTTCGGGCCGCCGGGCGCGCGCATGTACCGGACCGGCGACCTCGGCCGCTACGACGCGGACGGCGTGCTGTCCTACCTGGGCCGGGTGGACACCCAGGTCAAGCTGCGCGGCTTCCGCGTCGAGCTGGGCGAGATCGAGACCGTGCTGGCCGCGCACCCGCGCGTGTCGGTCGCGGCGGCGACGGTACGCGGCGACCGGCTGGCCGTCTATGCGGTCCCCGCTGACGGGGAGGGACCGCCGACGGTGCCGGACGTACGGGAGTGGCTGGCCGAGCGGCTGCCCGGCTACATGGTGCCCGACACGGTCGTCTTCCTGGACGAGCTGCCGCTGGGCACGTCCGGCAAGATCGACAGGTCCCGGCTGCCCGACCCGCCGCTCACCCGCCCCGACCTGCACAGACCGTACGTGTCCCCGCAGACGGACACGCAGCGGATGCTGGCCGAGGTGTGGGCGCAGGCGCTCGGCCTGACCAGGGTCGGCCTGCACGACAACTTCTTCGACCTGGGCGGCAACTCGATCAGGCTGCTCGCCGTGCTCGCCGCGCTGCGCGAGCGCGGCAGGGACGGCGGGCTCACGCTGGTCGACCTGTTCCGCCACCCCACGGTCGCCGCGCTGGCCGCCCGGCTCGACGGCGGCGCCCCCGATCGGCGAACCGCGGGAAACGGCGAGGCCAGGCGGCGCGGGCAGCGGCGGCGCGAGCTGCTCGCCGCCCGCAGGAACGCACAGAGAGGTGAAAGGCATTGAGCGACGTACCGGCGGTGGCCATCGTGGGCATGAGCGGGCGCTTCCCTGGTGCCGGGAACGTGGCCGAGTTCTGGCGCAACCTGCGCGAGGGCGTCTGCTCGATCACCGACTTCAGCGAGGACGAGCTGCTCGCCGCCGGGGTGGACCCGGCCGAGCTGCGCGGCCCCGGCTACGTGGCGGCCAAGGGGTTCCTGGCCGACGCCGACAGGTTCGAGCATCCGCTGTTCGGGTTCAACGCCACGGAGGCGGCGGCGCTCGACCCGCAGCACCGCCAGCTCCTGGAGACGGCCTGGTCGGCGCTGGAGGACGCCGGGTACGACCCGCGCCGCCCGCCCGCCAGGACCGGCGTGTACGTGGGCGGCGGGCCGTCGGAGCACTCCGTCGCGGCCCAGGTGGACGGGACTCTGCGGTCCCGGCTGGGGCCGATGCACGTGCGGGTGTTCACCGACCGGGAGTTCCTCGCCGGGTGGCTGTCGTACCGGCTGGGGCTGACCGGGCCGAGCCTGACCGTGCAGACGGGCTGCTCGACGTCGCTCGCGACCGTGCACGTCGCCGTGCAGGCGCTGCTCGGCGGCGAGTGCGACCTGGCGCTCGCGGGCGGCGTGTCCATCGAGTCGCCGTACCCGCGCGGCTATGTGTACGAGCCCGGCGGCATCTCCTCGCCCGACGGCCGCTGCCGGCCGTTCGACGAGAAGGCCGCGGGCACGGTCGGCGGCGACGGCGTCGGCCTGGTGGTGCTGCGGCGGCTGGAGGACGCGCTGGCCGACGGCGACCCGATCTACGCGGTCATCCGGGGCACGGCGGCGACCAACGACGGCCCCGGCCGGGTCGGCTTCACCGCGCCGGGCGTGGACGGGCAGGTCGCGGCCATCGTGGAGGCGTGGGCGACGGCCGGGCTCGACCCGTCGGACGCCCAGTTCCTCGAAGCGCACGGAACCGGCACCGACCTCGGCGACCGCATCGAGATCGCCGCCGCGGCCGCCGCCTTCGAGGACGGGCCCGGCAGGCCGGGCCGCTGCGCGATCGGCTCGGTCAAGTCGAACGTCGGCCACCTGAACGCGGCCGCCGGCATCGCCGGGCTCATCAAGGTGGCGCTGATGCTGCGGCACCGCACGATGGTGCCCACCGTGAACGTCACCCGCGCCCACCCCGACCTCTCCCTGGACGCCACCCCGTTCCGCCTGCTCACCGCCACCGAGGAGTGGCCGGCCCCGGCCTCCGGGCCCCGGCTCGCCGGGGTGTCGTCGCTGGGCATCGGCGGCACCAACGTCCACGTGGTCCTGGAGGAGGCCCCGGCCGCCGCAGGGACGCGTACGGAGACGGCGCCCCGTGTCGTGCTGCCGCTGTCGGCGCGGACCGAGGAGCAGCTGGCCACGGCCGCGCGGCGGCTGGCGGCGGCGTTGCGCGAGCCGGACGCGCCCGCGCTGGCCGACGTCGCGTACACGCTGGCGCACGGCCGCGCCGCCCTGGACGCGCGGGCGTACGTGATCGCGACCGGCCACGAGCAGGCCGCCGCCGCCCTGGAGGCGCGGCGGTGGGACCGGGGCGATCCCCTGGGCGATGCGTGGCTGGCGGGCGAGGAGGTCGCCTGGCCGGCGGGCTGGCGGGTGCACCTGCCCACGTACCCGTTCGCCGGGGACCGGCACGGCGCGCTCACCCTGCGCCCCCGCCCGCAGCCGGAGCAGGACACGCGAGCGCCTCAGGAGGACGTGACGGCGGCGGTGACCGAGCTGTTCATGACCACGCTCGCCCTGTCCGGCCCCGGCGACCTGTCCCGTACGTACTTCGCCGTGGGCGGCGACTCGCTGACCGCCGTCTTCCTGGCGAGCGAGCTGCGCGACAGGTTCGGATTGGAGGTTCCGATCGAGCTGTTCCTGACCGAGCTGCCGCTCAGCGAGATCATCGGCAGGGCCGTCAACGGCGAGGAGGACGACCTGCTCGGCGACCTCCTCGACGAGTTCGAGCGATGAGCGGGGGCCGCCCGCAGCCGGATCCGGGCACCTACGACGACCTGGACCTGCTCGATCCGCGCCTGCACGCCGACTACGACCTGACCGCCTACTGGCGGCACCTGCGCGCCCACGACCCGGTGCGCAGGCACGCCGGGTTCTGGAGCGTCACCAGGCACGCCGACGTGCTGGCCGCGGTCCGGGACACCGAGACGTTCACCTCGCTCAAGGGCAACATGCTGCGCACGCTGCTACGCGGCCACGACCCGGGCGCGGGCCGGATGATCGTGGTCACCGACGGGCCCCGGCACGCGGTCCTGCGCCGCCTGCTGACCCCCGGCTTCGGCCCGCGTACGCTCGGCCCCATCACCCGCTCGATCGAGGCGGCCACCCGCGACCTGCTGGGCGGGCTGGTGCGGCGGGGCGGCGGCGACTTCGTCGAAGAGGTGGCCGCGCAGGTGCCGCTGCGCGCGATCTGCGAGCTGCTCGGCGTGCCGGAACGCGACCGGCAGCGGGTGCTGGAGCTGACCGGCCGCGCGATGCTGGGCGAGAGCGGCACCGGGACGCCGGGCGCCGAGGCGAGGATCGCCCAGAGCGAGATCCTGCTCTACTACACCCGCCTGGCCGCCGAGCGCAGGGACGCGCCCGGCGACGACGTCATCAGCCTGCTCGTCTCCGCCGACCTGACGGAGGAGGAGGTGCTGCTCAACTGCTACAACCTGATCATCGGCGGCGACGAGACGGCCCGGCTGGCGCTGGCGGGCGGCGTGCTGGCGCTGGCCGAGCACGACAAGGAGTGGGCCCGCCTGCGCGCCGACCCCGAGCTGGTCGAGCCCGCCGCCGAGGAGATCCTGCGCTGGACCACGCCGGCCGCGCACGTCGGCAGGACGGCCGTGCGCGACACGGAGCTGGGCGGCCGGGCGATCGCGGCGGGCGACGTGGTGGCGCTGTGGACGGTGTCGGCCAACCGCGACGAGGCCGTCTTCGACGACCCCGACACCTTCGACATCGGCAGGAAGCCGAACCGGCACCTCACCTTCGGCCACGGCCCGCACTTCTGCCTGGGCGCCCAGCTCGCCCGCGCCGAGCTGCGGGCGCTGCTGTCGGAGCTGCGCGCCACCGTGTCGTCGATCGAGGTGACGGGCCCGGTGACGTGGCTGCCGTCGAACTTCATCCGCGGCGTCGCGTCCCTGCCGGTCGCCTTGACATAGCCTGCGAATATGAGCGTCCAGCTGAACCACACGATCGTGCCGGCCAGGGACCGGGACGCCACGGCGGACTTCCTCGTGGACGTGCTCGGCCTGGAGCCGGCGCCGGTCTACGGTCCCTTCCGCGTCGTGACGCTGAGCAACGGGGTCTCGCTCGACGTCGCGCAGGCCGGCGAGGTGCCGGCACTGCACTACGCGTTCCTGGTGAGCGAGGAGGAGTTCGATGAGATCTGGGGCCGGATCAGGGAGCGCGGCCTGACGTACTGGGCCGATCCGTACCACCGGCAGCCGGGGCGGATCAACCGCAACGACGGCGGGCGCGGGCTCTACTGGTCCGACCCCAACGGCCACAACCTGGAGATCATCACCGTGCCGTACGGCGGCTAGGGCGCGAGCGCCTCCAGCGCCTCCTCGGCCCTGCGCATCGCCTCCTTGGCGTCGGCCGAGGCGATGTCCTGGTCGAAGTTGAGGTCGTGGAAGACGTCGGTGACGCCGGCCTCGGCCAGCTCGGCCACGTCGCGGCGGATCTTGTCGTACGTGCCCGACAGCGGCCGCTCCTCGCCGGCCTGCCGCACCCGCGTCACGCCGCGCACCACGAACCTGAACGCCTCCGGGTCGCGCCCTGCCGCCGCCAGCTCCTCCTTGATCATCCGGATCCTGCCGCCGATGGCCGTCAGGTCCTCCCTGCTGGAGCTGACCCAGCCGTCGGCCAGCCGGGCGGCCCTGCGCAGCGCGACGTCGGCCGTCCCGCCGAGCAGGACGCGCGGCGGCCCCGGCTCCGGCTTGGGGTCGATGTGGGCGGGCGGCACCCGGTAGAACTCGCCGCTGTGGGCGACCACGTCGTCGGTCCACGCCCGGCGCAGCAGCTCGACGAACTCCTCGCCCCTGCGCCCGCGCCGCGCCATGTCCACGCCGCTGGCCTCGAACTCCTCCGGCAGCCAGCCCAGGCCGATGCCCGCCGTGACCCGCCCGCCCGACAGCGTCTGCAGGGTGGCGAGCTGTTTGGCCAGCAGGACCGGCGGCACGTACGCGTTGATCACGGCGACGCCGAGCCCGATGCGGCTCGTCACGCCCGACACGTGCGCCAGCGTGATCAGCGGATCGTGGACGGCGCGGTAGGTGGGCCCCATGCTGCTGCCCACCGGATAGAGCAGCCGCTGGAACGTCCACAGCTCCGCGTAGCCGAGCTCCTCTGCCCTGACGGCGACCCGGCGCACATGCTCCGGCGTGGCCCACGGCCCCGACACGGGTACGGCGAAACCAACTCTCATACGCCTAGTCTGACCGACCTGATCTCCCCTGGACAGCCGCCTGTCCGGAGCCCGGCGCCGCCCCCGCGAGCGCGACCGGGCCCTGCGGCACCGGCCCCGGCGAGCACCTCTACCAGGCGGGCCGGTGTACGTCTCCGCGCGCGACCAGTGCATCGACGTCTTGGGGGGTCGCCCGCCTGGACGTCCGTCAAGTGCGGCAACCTGCACTGCGGCTGACCCGATGATCGTCCGCGGCGGCGGCGCATAGTCTGGAGGCGTGGGCTTGGAGGAGGAGCTGGCGGGCATCGCCGCCGCGTACGGCGGGACGGGCACGCCCGTGTGGCATCCGACGCGCACCGACGTGAGGGTCTTACGGCTGGGCGAGGTCGTGGTGAAGGCCCACTCGGCGCGCGACGACCCGGAGGCGCTGCGACCGAGGCTGCGCGCGGCGGCGAGCGCCGCGCTGAGCGGCGTGATGCTGGCCCCGCTGGAGCCCGAGGTGCTGTCGGCGGCGGGCCGCGCGGTGACGGTGTGGCCGGCCGGGCGGCCGATCTCGCAGGACGACGACCCGGGCGCGGCGCCTTGGGAGGAGGGCGCGCGGCTGCTGGCCAGGCTGCACGCCGTGCCGCTGACGCTGCTTCCTGAGCTGCCGCCCGCGGGCGGCCCGGCCAGGGCGGCGCGCGCGGTCGATCGCATGCCGGGCGACGGGCCGGTGGAGCAGCTCATCCGGCGGGCGTTCAAGGAGCTGCCCGACCCGCCGCCCGCGCCGGGGCTGCTGACGCACGGCGACTGGCACCTCGGCCAGCTCGTCCACCGCGAGCGCTGGCTGCTCATCGACGTCGACGACCTCGGTGTGGGCGACCCCGCGTGGGACCTCGCGAGACCGGCCGCCTGGTACGCCGCCGGCCTGCTCGAACCGGCCGTGTGGGAGCGGTTCCTGGGCGCCTACCTCGCCTCGGGAGGGCCCGCGCTCGGCCCAGGCGACGACCCGTGGCGGTGGCTGGACGTTCCGGCCAGGGCGCTCACCATCCAGCTCGCCGCCGCGGCCGTGGTGAACGCCGACCGCGAAGGCCGGGAACTGGACGAGGTCGAGCATTCGTTAGTCGAGGCGTGCAACAGAATCGTCAGGGCGTGACGGGGTTGCGCGCGGTAGGTTTCACTTCGAGACCTCGGAAGCCAAGGAGAACGACTTAGATGCAGTGCCCCAAGTGCCGCGGAAACATGCGGACTTATGAGCGCAACGGCGTCCACATCGAGCAGTGTGACAACTGCCGGGGTATCTTTCTCGACTACGGCGAGCTCGAGACGCTGACCAGGTTGGAGGCTCAGTACCACGCGGCGCCCCCGCCTCCGCCCGCCCCCGGCCCGGCCTGGGGTGCTCCCCACCACGGCCACTACGGTCACCACCGCCAGCGCAGCTGGGTGGGCATGCTGTTCTCCACCTGATCTGATCGTCGTCGAGGCCGCGCTCCTGCCGGGAAGCGCGGCCTTCCCCGTCTCACGAGGTCCGGATCAGCCCGGGAAGTCGTCGGGGTCCACCTGCGTGGTGCGGGCGTTGCCGCCGCTGATGGCGTGCAGCGTGAGCCGCCAGTCGTGCCAGAGGATCTGCGTCGCCGTGTACGTCGTCTTGAACTTCACGGTCTTCTCGAACCGTTCGAAGCTGCAGTCCCGGGTGAAGGCGCCGGTCTTGCCGTCCCAGTCGGTGCCGTGCGTGAAGTAGATCTTGTAGTTGCCGTCGCGCACGCCCTTGACCTTGAACGTCGCCTTCTTGCGCACGTACACGCTGAACACCTTGCTGCCGCCCCTGAGCGCGGTCACCACGGCGTCGAGGTCTCCGCCGTTGTCGATCTCCAGCGTGCTGCGGCCGTCGAGGGTGCCGCCCTTGCGGACGAACGCGCCGTTGCGCAGCCGCCGCGTGCGGCGCTCCCCGGCCTTGACGTTGACGACGTCGGCCGGGTAGTCGCCGGCGGTCTGCAGGGCGCGGCCCGCCTTGTCGAGCGCGGCCAGCTTGTCACGGAGGTCGGCGAGCACGGCCGAGGAGGTGCACAGGTCACGGGCGCCGACCTTGCCGGCCGTGGAGCCGAGCCCGGTGGCGACGTCGCGCAGGCCGGCGACGTACGCCTCGTGCTGGGCCCGCACGTCCTCGGGCGGCGTGATGGCGGCAAGCGCCTCGGCGGCGCCGCTCAGCGTCTCCTCGGCCTTGTCCACCCGCTGGCCGAGCGCCTTGAGCCCGCGCGCCTTGGCCAGCCCGGTGATCGCGTCGGTCATCGCCTTGCGCCGGCTCTGCAGCTCTTCCTTGTACGCCTCGGGCGTCAGCGCCGCCTTCGACTCGCCGCCATCGGAGGCGGTGCCGTCGCCGCCCGCGACGCCGGACACCTTCGAGTCTCCCCCGGTCGGTGACTCCCCGGCCGAGGAACACGCGCCGAGGGCGGTGACGGTAGCGAGGGCGAGAACGCAGGAAATCAACCGGGGTGTAGCCACCTGCCACACTATCTCCGGATTGATCCCTAACCGTCAATTACGATGCCGACAGTCCCTCCTCACGGTCCTGCCGCAGCCAGCGGGTGATGCCGAGCGTCTCCAGGAACGGCATGTCGTGGCTGGCCACGATCAGCGCGCCCCGGTACGCCGACAGCGCCTCGGCGAGCTGCCTGACGCTGGCCAGGTCGAGGTTGTTGGTCGGCTCGTCGAGCAGCAGGAGCTGGGGCGGCGGCTCGGCCGACAGCAACGCGGCCAGCGTCGCGCGGAAGCGCTCGCCGCCCGACAGCGTGCCCGCCTGCCGCTCGGCGCGCTCCCCGCGGAACAGGAAGCGGGCCAGGCGGGCCCGTACCTCGTTGATCGAGGCCGACGGTGCCACGGCGCGGACGTTGTCCACCACGCTCAGCCGGTCGTCCAGCAGGTCGAGCCGCTGCGGCAGGTAGCGGACGGGCACGTTCGCGCCGTGGGCGACGATGCGCTTGAGCAGCGTGGTCTTGCCGGAGCCGTTGGGTCCGAGCAGCGCGATCCGCTCGGGCCCGCGCACGACCAGCCTCTCCAGCACGATCCTCCGCACCCCATCGGCCCCGTCCCCCGGCCCACCGACCCGGTCCCTCGGCCCGTCGGCCTCGCCCCTCGGCCCGTCGACCTCGCCCCTCGGCCCGTCGGCCTCGTCCGCCGGCCCATCGACCCCGTCCACCTGCCCGTCCGCGCCGTCCTGGCGCCCGCTCACGCCGTCCCGCTGTCCGTCCGCGCCGTCCGGCTGAACCGGCGGCCCGACCGGATCTGCGAGCGGACCAGAGGGCGGGGCGGGCGGGTCTAGGAGCCTGGCGGGCGGCGGGTCGAGCGGGAGGTCCAGGACGACGCGGCCCGTGGGCACCTCGGTGCCGGGCAGCTCGATGCGGATCTCCGCGTCGTCGCGCACCGCCTGTTCGGCCTCGCGCAGCCGCTCGCGCGCCTCCGCCAGCCGCTCCTCGTGCAGGGCGCGCTGTTTGCCCGCCGTCACCTGGGCCTTGCGCTTGAGCGCGCCCGCGGCCATCTTGCTCACCTTCTTGTTCTCGAACGCCTTCCTCCCGGCTCTGGCGCTCCGCTCGATCCTGGTCCGCGCCTCGATCAGCTCGCGCTGCCGGCGGCGGACCTCGCCCTCGGCCGTGCGCACGCCGCGCTCGGCGGCCTCCTGTTCGGCGGCGGCCTGCTCCTCGTACGCGCTGAGGTTCCCCCCGTACAGGCGGACGGCGCCGTCGCGCAGCTCGGCGATCTGGTCGACCAGCTCGAGCAGCGCCCGGTCGTGGCTGACGACGAGCAGCACGCCCTGCCAGGCGGTGACGGCGGCGTAGAGCCGCTGCCTGGCGTCCAGGTCGAGGTTGTTGGTCGGCTCGTCGAGCAGCAGCACGTCCGGGCGCTTGAGCAGCTGCGCGGCGAGCGCGACCATGACGGCCTCGCCGCCGGACAGCGTGCCCACGGTGCGGTCGAGCCCGACGTGGCCGAGCCCGAGGCGGTCCAGCTCGGCGCGGGCGCGCTCCTCGACGTCCCAGTCGTCGCCGATGACGGCGAAGTGCTCCTCGGCCACATCGCCGCGTTCGATGGCGTGCAGCGCCTCCCGCTTGCGGGTGATCTCCAGCAGGTCGGACACGGTACGGCCGGCGCGCAGCGGCACGGTCTGCGGCAGGTAGCCGAGCACCCCGGAGACGGTGACGGACCCCGAGCGCGGCGCCAGCTCTCCGGCGATGATCCGCAGCAGCGTGGACTTGCCCGACCCGTTGACCCCGATCAGCCCGGTACGCCCGGCGGGGAAGGCGGCGTCGAGCTTGTCGAGCACAGACGTGCCGTCCGGCCAGGAAAAGGACACGTGATCTACAACAATCGAAAAGGCCATAAAAGCGGCTCCCATCACAAAAGTCGGAAATATCGCGACTTTGCGGGAATCACCGCATGCGCACGCGTCAGCGTGGAGGCTCGCAGGAAGAGCCCGCGGCCTGCGAAACGAACGACGAGGATCCGCCGGAGGTCCAGGTGACGCGCGCACGCCCAGGCGCGGCCCGCGGCAGGGCGCCCACAACGGGGTGCCCGAGTACGGGTGCTCACGGCAGGGCGGCACGGCGCGGTGCCCGCGACCTCAGATCCTCAAATCTGCTGCCCTCACAGATCGGCGACAGGACGTGGGGAGCTTACGCGAAGCCTCCGGGCCAGGCAAGACGCTCCGCCGTGGGGAGAGCACCGGCGGCGGCGTCATTGATCACCCATCGACGGAAAGGCCGCACTCACCTTAAAGTCGGGGCCAACCACCCCCCAGGAGGTCAGGCATGTCCAGCATTCCCTCCCTGCTCCGCGACCGGATCGCGGCCACCCCCGACGCCGAGGCGTACCGTGTGCCCTCGGACGACGGGTGGATCTCGCTGTCATGGCGCGAGGTGGGCGACCGGGTACGCGGGCTGGCCTTGGGCCTGGCGAAGCTCGGCTCCGGCCCCGGCGCCCGCGTGTCGATACTCTGCTCGACCCGTCTCGAGTGGATCCTGTGCGACCTGGCCGTGCTGGCCACCGGCGCGGCGACGACCACGATCTACCCGTCCAACACCGCGGCGGAGTCCGCGTTCATCATCAGCGACTCGGGCAGCACGATCGTCATCGCCGAGAACGACGACCAGGTCGCCAAGCTCGAGTCGGTGCGCAAGGAGCTGCCCGGCGTCAGCCATGTGATCGTCATCGACGGCACGCCCAGCGACGACGGCTGGGTGATCCCGCTCGACTCGGTCCCCGCGGACGAGGGCGACTACGACGCCATGGTGGACGCCATCGCCCAGGACGACCTGGCCACGCTCATCTACACCTCGGGCACCACCGGCCGCCCCAAGGGCGTGGAGCTGACCCACGACAACTGGCTCTACACCGCCGATGCGGTCCGCGAGATCAACCTGATCTCCCCGTCCGACCTGCACTTCCTCTGGCTGCCGCTGTCGCACTCGTTCGGCAAGCTGCTGGAGGTGGTGATGATCGGCCAGGGCGTGCCGACCGCCATCGACGGCCGCCTGGACAAGATCGCCGAGAACCTCGGCGTGCTGCGGCCCACGTTCATGGCCGCCGCACCGCGCATCTTCGAGAAGATCCACAACACGGTCGTGGCGAACATGCGCAACGAGGGCGGGCTCAAGCTGCGCATCTTCGAGTGGGCGCGCAAGACCGGCATCAGGGTCGTACGGGCCCGCCAGCGCGGCGTGCCGGTGCCGATCACCACCCGCATCGAGTACGCGCTCGCCGACCGGCTGGTCTTCGCCAAGCTGCGCGAGCGGTTCGGCGGCAGGATCCGCTACTTCATCTCGGGCGCGGCCCCGCTGTCACAGGACATCGCCGAGTTCTTCGACGCCGCCGGGCTGACCATCCTCGAGGGCTACGGCCTGACGGAGTCGTCGGCGGGCACGTTCCTCAACCGGCCGGAGTCGGTCAAGTTCGGCACGGTCGGCCTGCCGTTCCCCGGCACCGAGGTGCGCATCGCCGACGACGACGGCGAGATCCTCATCAAGGGGCGCGGCATCATGCGCGGCTATCACAACCTGCCCGAGGACACCGCCGAGGCGCTGGAGGACGGCTGGCTGCACACGGGCGACATCGGCGAGCTGGACGACGTGGGCCGGCTGCGCATCACCGACCGCAAGAAGGAGCTGATCAAGACCTCGGGCGGCAAGTACGTCGCCCCGACCTACCTGGAAGGCAAGATCAAGGCGGCCTGCCCGTACGTGTCGCACGTGTTCGTGCACGGCGACCGCCGCAACTACGTCACCTGCCTGGTCACCCTCGACATGGAGGTGGTCAGGCCGTGGGCGCAGGCCCAGTCGCTGCCGCTCGACCCCGAGGAGCTGCGCGAGCACCCGCGCATGCGGGCCGAGGTGGAGAAGGCGATCCAGCAGGTGAACGCGGGCGAGGCGAGCTACGCCACGGTCAAGAAGTTCGCCATCCTGGGCAGCGACTTCACGGTGGAGACGGGCGAGCTGACCGCCAGCCTCAAGATCAAGCGGAAGGCCGTCGAGGAGCGTTACGGCAGCGTCCTCGACGGCTTCTACGACGCTTGAGGGTTTGAGGACCTTGGGACGGTCCGCTCACGGCTGCCGGGCGCGGCTCACAGCACCCGCTTGGCGCCCGGCAGCGAGCGCACCAGGTAGGCCAGCCCCCAGCACAGCGGGAGCGCGAGCACCAGCATGATCGCGAACTTGACGATCGCGATCGCCTCCAGCGGGCGGAGCGCGTAGCCGAGCCCGACGAGCACCAGCGGGTGGACGATGTAGACGGTGAAGGCGTGCTGGGCGAGGAAGCGCCCGCGCGGCCCCTGCGTGTTGAAGCGCTCCCTGAACAGCACGGTCAGCCCGATGATCATGCTGATCGCGAAGGCCGTCTCCCACAGCGCGGTCAGCGCGGTCGAGACCATCCCGGTCGTCATGAGCGAGGCGGGCAGCACGGTCGCGGTCGACACGGCGGCCGCGATCAGCCCGATCCGGCCGGCGCGCGCGGGCAGCGAGGTGTACCAGCCGCGCCGCCAGGCCACGCATCCGGCCGCGAACATGGCGGCGTACTGCGGCAGGAAGTGGGGCGACGGCAGGCCGAGCACGGGCACGTACGAGCCGGCCGGCACCCAGATCCGCCACACGGCGGTCACCGCCGCGAGCCCCAGCGCGAACAGCACGATCTGCCGCGCCCGCAGCGGAAGGTCCCGCCGCTCGGGCAGCGGCCTGCGGGCCCGCCAGGCGGCGTAGAGCAGCGCGAAGACGATCAGCACCTCGGCGAACCACATGGGGCCCGGGTCCCAGGAGAGCAGGTAGAACTGCCAGTACGGCAGGCCGTCGAGGTCGGCGTACACGCCGGCGGTCACGATCGGGCGCAGCAGCAGGAGGAAGACGAGCAGCGGGATGCCGAGCCTGATCAGCCGGTCGCGGACGAACCCGCGCCCGCCCTTGCGCGCGTGCGAGCCCGGGGTGAAATAGCCGGAGATGAGGAAGAAGAACCCCATGAAGAACGCCTGGTTGACGACCACCAGCAGGTCCAGCAGGCCGCCGGTGGAGTCACGGGCGGGCTCCAGGTAGTACCAGACGGGGATGGTGCCGTAGGTGACCGCGACGTGGTGGGCGACCACCAGCACGGTCAGCACGATGCGCAGGTTGTCGATGGCGTAGAGCCTGAGCGTCCTTGTGGTGTCGGGGGTGGTGGTGGCGGTCGTCATGCGCGGCAGGCCCTTTCGAAGAGGTCGGCGAGCTCATTGGCGTGGGCGTCGAGGTCGTGTTCGGGGTGGGCGGCCCAGTAGGCGAACATGTTGTCGATGGCGGCCGACTGGGTGACGGCCATGACGCGGACGTCGAAGTCGCGGAACTCGCCGCTCTCCTGCCCCATCCGGTAGAAGTGCTCGAGCGTCTGGTAGATCTGCTCGCTGGTGTGCACGCCGTAGCGGGGTTTGCCGTCGGCGTCCCTGAAGTTGTGGAAGATCTCCCCGAGCGCCGCGAGCTGCGCACGGTGGCCGCGCATGTGCTCGGCCACGGCGAGGACGTACGCCCGGAGCAGCTCGGTCGCCGTGGTGAGCCCTTCCATCCTGGCCATGACGTGCTCGGCGATGCCGCCGTAGGTCCGCTCGACCACTTCCTCCATCAGTTCGTCCTTGCCGGCGAAGTGGTAGGAGATCACCCCCTTGCTGATGCCGGCGTGCTTGGCGATCCGGGCGAGCGACGCCTGGCCGTACCCCGCCTCGGCGATGACCTCGATGGCCGCGGCCACGATCTGCGCCCGCCTGGCCTCCTCGATGAACGAGCGCGACTTCTGGCCGCTCGTCCCATTTTCTGACCGCATGGCCAAAATTTAACACACTCGGCCAGAGGCTCGAATGAGCAGGGCCCGGGCATGCGAACGGGCCCGCCGTGGCGGGCCCGTCTTTTCGATGAGGCCGGCGCAGGACTCCAGGCGGCCCCAGTGGCAGGCCCGTGTCCTCGATGCGGGGCGGCTCAGGACTCCAGGCGGCTCAGGTAGACCGTCCTGGCCTGTTCCAGCAGGGACATGTGGTCGCCGAACTGGTACGGGCTCACCAGCCTCCCGTGCTGGCGGATCAGCTCCTCCAGCAGGTCAAGCCACTCCAGGCACCACAGCACGTCCTCGCGCCGCGCCACCGGCCTGCCCTCCACGTTCACGTAGACGGGGCTGGTCAGCGCGTACCCGGTGGCGGTCAGCGTGCGCGGGTGCGGCTCGCAGAGCGCCTCGGCCACCACGTACGTGGGCGCGTCCAGCGTCAGCTCCGCCGTCACCGTCAGCACGTCGTCACCGCCGTCGCGGCCGTCGGGTGCCAGCCGCTCGGCCCCGGCGCGCACGCCCTCGGCGGTGCGGATGCGGACCGCCACCACCTCGGGCCCGACGGCGGCGGCCGTGACCGTGACCCGGTCGCCCTCCGTGGCGTGGATGACGTGGCCGGGGCCGTGGCCGTTGACGTCCAGCTCAAGCCACGGGCCGGTGGTGGCGAACGTGCGGCCCGCGCGCACGGCGGCGGCGAACGAGCGCGCGGTCAGCTCGCCCTCGACCTGCGCGTAGACGCGCGCCCAGCCGGGCGGGTTCGAGTGGGTGTCGGAACGCGTGAAGGAGATCATCGCGTCCGTGCCCGCGGTGACCGCCAGCCGGTTGCCCGCGCCGATCAGCCGCCGGTAGACGGCCGCCGTGGCCGGGATGGAGGCGTGGGTGAGCACGTCGAGGCTGTCCACGAGCCCGAGCGCGGCGTCGGCGACCAGCTCGCGGGCGGTGCAGTCGCGCGGCACCGGCGAGACCACGCCGGACGGCGAGTCCCCGTCGCCGATCGCGCCGTGGAAGGGGTGGCTGTAGCCGACGAGCGCCCCGAGTCCGCGCAGCTCGCGCAGCCCGTCGGCGTTCGGCGGCCAGTCGGCGTCGTCCTCGAACCCCGTGTGATAGCGGCCGGGGGCCGAGCGCGGCGCGAAGGCGTAGATGTGGCCGAGCAGGTCGTTGCGGTACTCGACGCCCATCCTGGCCACGTGGGTGGCGTCCGACCATGGCAGGTCGCGGCCGGTCCAGTGTTCGAGCGCCTCCCTGTCGTACACGCGGCGGCCCGACACGTTGCCCGCCAGCAGGTTGAGCACGTGCAGGTCCTCACCGAGCTGCGCGGCGGCCGCGTCGGCGGGCACGGCCACCAGGTCGCCCGCCCAGTTGAGGTGGACGTGCAGGTCGCCGCCGTACCAGCCGCGGGCGGCGGCGTCGTACAGGCGGTCCGGGATCAGCTCGACGAGCTGCTCGGCGCCGGGGACCGGGGTGAGCGCCAGCTCGCGCTCGCCGTACTCCATGCCCCTGGCCACCCGCACGGTCAGCGGCAGGCAGGGGACCTCCACCACGAGGTCGTCGCCGTGGAAGTACGGGCGGCCGTGGTAGTCGTAGCGGTGCGGCACGCCGGACGGGAACCAGCCGCTGCCGTCCTCGGCCACCACGCTCCACCGGCACGGCAGCCCCGCCGACAGGCGCAGCCTGGCCGCGCGCACGGGACGCAGCAGGCTGTCCAGGCGTACGCGCTCGCCGCCCACCACGATCACGCTGTCCTGGTCCGCCTCGACCAGCCAGGCGCCGCGCGGCGCGAGCACCCGCCGGGTGTCGTCCACGCTGACCGTGCAGGGCTCGTCGCGCCTGGAGTCGAACAGCAGCGAGATCCGCTCTACCCCGCGTCCCGGCAGCGGCGCCCGCTCCCCCTGCCAGGGTGCGGCGGAGCCTCCCCGCCCGGCCGCCTCGGCAGGTTTCCCGCCCGCCTCCACCTCCGCAAGCCGCCCGCCCGCCTCCGCACGCCTCCCCGCCGTGTCCTCTGCGGTGACCAGCACTGTGCGCGGCGCGCCCTCCAGCGAGACCGCGCCTGGCCCGATGCGGACGGCGACGAGGTGTCCCGGCAGCTCCCCGTCGAGGGTGTCGCGCAGGACGCGGTCGTAGTCGGGCTCGGCGAGCCGGGCGGCGAGCCGGTCACATGGCTCGCCCGGATGTTCGTCCGCCACGGCCTGGTGGACCAGGCTCCAGAAGCGGTCGAAAAGCGCAGGCGGCAGAACCTTCCGCCGGGCGAAGAACTTCACGTAATGGATCTCCGGTTCTCCCCAGGTGATGCCGTGGCGGTCGAGGAGGCGGCCGTACTCCTCGAGCTCGTCGGTCACCCTTCCGGGCAGCATCGAATCCGCACCCATGTGCGCCCCTCCCCCACGTCGGTTGCGCGCCATCGTGGCACGGATCACACGGCGGTTTCGCCGGGCCGGAGCGGGGCGGAGGGGGAATCCTCATCCCCGGGAGAGGTATCTCAACCTGAGGGGTTCCGATGCTGCTCCGCCTGCCGGATCAGGATCGGGTGAATGCGGACAGAATGCGCTCCGCGGCCAGCGCGGGGGTCACCTCCCCCGCCAGCACCGCGCGCTCGACCTCCGCGCTGATCTCCGCCACCCGGGGGTGCGTGCGCAACTCGGCGAGCAGCCGGTCGCGCACCAGCGCCCAGGTCCAGTCCACCTGCTGGCGGCGGCGCTTGGCGGCCAGGTCGAGGCCGTCCTGGTGGGCGAGCACCTTCTCCCAGACCTCGTCCAGCCCCTCGCCGGTCAGCGCGCTGCAGGTCAGCACGGGCGGCGGGGCCGAGTCCGTACGCAGCATGCGCAGCGCGCCCGCCAGCTCGCGCGCCGCCTTCTTGGCGGGCAGCGCGTACTCGCCGTCGGCCTTGTTGACCGCGATGACGTCGGCCAGCTCCAGCACGCCCTTCTTGATGCCCTGGAGCTGGTCGCCGGTGCGGGCCAGGGTGAGCAGCAGGAACGTGTCCACCATGTCGGCCACCGTGGTCTCCGACTGCCCGACGCCGACGGTCTCCACCACGACGACGTCGAAGCCGGCCGCCTCCACCACGACCATGGCCTCCCTGGTGGCCTTGGCCACGCCGCCGAGGGTGCCGGAGGTGGGCGAGGGCCGGATGAAGGCGCCGGGGTCGGCGGCCAGGCGGGCCATGCGGGTCTTGTCGCCGAGGATGCTGCCGCCCGTCCTGGTGGACGACGGGTCCACGGCCAGCACGGCGACCTTGTGCCCCTCGCCGGTCAGCTTCGTGCCGAGCGCGTCGATGAACGTGGACTTCCCCACACCCGGCACGCCGGACACGCCCACCCTGCGGGCCTGCCCGGTGAGCGGGGTCAGCTCGACGAGCAGCCGCTGCGCGAGCGCGTTGTGATCGGCCCTGGTCGACTCGACCAGCGTGATCGCGCGGGCGATCCACGTACGGGAACCGGCCCGCACGCCCCGGACGTAGTCCTCCAGCGAGTGCACCCCACCACCCCTTTCTTCGCAGTTGATGAGCCTAACTTCTGACAAATGTTGACTTTTGCCAGTAGGGTGCTGGAGTTCGTTTCACAGCCGTCACAGGAGTCACTCCCCTCATGCCCAACGTCGAACCCCTCCGCGAGGGCGACCCGGCAGCGGTGGGGCCCTACCGGCTGGTCGGACGCCTCGGCGCGGGCGGCCACGGTGTCGTCTACCTCGGCCAGGCACGCAACGGAACCCCGGTCGCCGTCAAGCTGCTGCGCGAGGGCCTGGCCGTGGACGACCGCCTGGCCGCGGCCGTCGCCGCCGCGCGCAAGGTCGAGCCGTTCTGCCTCGCGCGGGTGCTCGACGCCTCGACCAGCGGCAGGCCGTACATCGTCTCCGAGTACGTGGACGGGCCCTCGTTGCAGCAGGCGGGCCGGCGCGGCGGCGCGGAGCTGCAGCGGCTCGCCGTGGCCACCGCGACCGCGCTCGACGCCATTCACCAGGCCGGCGTCGTGCACGGCGACCTCACGCCGTCCAACGTGCTGCTCGGCCCCGACGGCGCGAAGCTCGTGGACTTCGGCATCGCCGCGGTGCTCGGCTCGGGCATGAAGGCCACCAGCAACATCGCGGGGACGCCCGCGTACATGGCGCCCGAGCAGCTCGCCGGGCGGCCGGTGGGCGCGGCGGCCGACGTGTTCTCGTGGGCCTCGGTCATCGTGTTCGCGGCCACCGGCGTGCCGCCGTTCGGCGACGACGCGCTGCCCGCCGTGATCAACCGCATCCTGCACGACGAGCCGGAGCTCGGTGAGCTGGAGCGGCCGCTGCGCGACGTCGTCACCGCCTGCCTGGCCAAGGACCCGGGCGCGCGGCCGTCCATGCGTGACGTGCTGCTCAAGCTGACCTCGCCCTCCCGGCGCACCCTGGCACCGCACGCCGCCCCGGACGCCTACGACACACCCGACCGGCAGAACGTGCCGCCGTTGCCGCGCCGCCGTCCCGCCGAGGCCACCACCCGCGACTTCGGCTCCGCCGCCGCCCAGGACGCCCCTTCTGACCGGCCGGGCGCGGCCCAGGCCGCAGAGGCCCACGCTGCGGGCGGGCACCCGCGTGACGCCCACGGCGCGGCCCGTTCGGACGACGCCCAGGCTCATGGGGGCGAGCGCTCCCGCGAGGAGCGGCGCGGGCCCGAGCAGGGCGGGCACGACGTGAGCGCCCAGAACGGCCAGACGGCCGCGTCGTTGCAGGCGCTGTTCGACCTGTCGTCGCCGGTGGAGCCGCCCTCCGGCGCCCGGGACCGGCGAGGGAGCGCCGTGCCGCTGGGCGCGCCGGTCGCCTTCGACGCGCCGCCGGCAGGTACGCGATCGCCCCGCGACCACGCCGGCTCCGGTGGCGGGGCGGGTGCCCACGGCTTCGAGCCGGCGTCTGCGCGCCCCGGCTTCGGGGACAGGACGGGCGGGTCGGGCCCGGCCGCTGGAGGCTCCGGCTCGACCGGGTTCGGCGCTCCGGCGGGCGGCCCGGGTTCGTCGGCGGGCGGCTCCGGCTCTGCGTCCGCCGGGTTCGGCGCTCCGGCGGGCGGGTTCGCAGGCGCGCCCGGCGCGACGGGCAGCCTGATCGCCGCGGTCGGCCAGGGCACCACGGGCGGCACGGCGGCGAGCGGCCAGGAGAGCGGTCAGGGAACCGGGGACGGCGGGGACGGCCAGGAGCGGCCCGCGGCCCGTCCGTCGCGGCGGCGCCGGGTCAAGACGCTGGCCATCGCGGGCGTCTCCGGCGTGTCCGTATGCGTGCTGGGCGCCGCGATCATCTGGCTCACCCCGACCGAACCCACCCCGAAGACGGGGAATGTGCCCGCCACCAGCAACGTCCCCACCACACCTGCGGCCACCCGGCCCGCCACCGCGCCGGCCGAGCCGCCGTCGTCCGAGGAGCAGCCGGCCGAGGAGTCGTCGGATGCGGGCGCCCAGCGGTCCACCGCCGGCCCGGATGTCACCGCGTCCACGCTCCCGGCCGACGACCGCAAGACGCAGACCGCGTCGAACGCGACGAACCGGCTGCGCCTCGTCTACGTGCGCGCGGGCGGCACCAGGACCGGCGACTGCTGGTCGGGCGGCCAGGTGACGCTGCAGGCCCTGGTGCGGCGCAGCGGCGCGGCGACGACGTTCAGCTACACCTGGCTGGTCGACGGCACCGCGATCGGCCGCTCCTCGGCGGTGATCTCGGCGAACGGCGAGCGCTACCTCGCCGCGCCCCGCACCCTGCGCAGCACCGGCGGCGTGCACCGCGTGACGCTGCGCATCACCGCGCCGGTGGCCGTCGAGCGCACGGTCTCGGTCCCGATGTGCGAGCAGGGCACCTACTGACGCCCGCCGCCTGAGCCGCCAGGACCGGCGGCGCTTCGGGGGCCGCGCCCGGCTAGTGGCGCTTGCTGAGCTGCTCCAGGAGGTCCAAGGCGGCGTCGGCGATGACGGTGCCGGGCGGGAAGATGGCGGCGGCGCCTGCGGCGCGCAGCGCGTCCTCGTCGCCGGGCGGGATGACGCCGCCGACGACGATCATGATGTCGGAGGCGTCGAGCGCGGCGAGCGCGTCGCGCAGCGCGGGCACCAGCGTGAGGTGCCCGCCGGCCAGCGTCGAGACGCCGACGATGTGCACGTCGGCCTCGACCGCCTGCCTGGCGACCTCCTCAGGGGTCTGGAACAGCGGGCCGACGTCGACGTCGAAGCCGAGGTCGGCGAAGGCGGTGGCGATCACCTTCTGGCCGCGGTCGTGGCCGTCCTGCCCCATCTTGGCGACCAGGATGCGCGGCCTGCGCCCCTCGGTCTCGGCGAAGGCGTCGCAGGCGCGGCGGGCCCGCTCGATGCCGGCGGCCTGGCCTGACTCGTCGCGGTACACGCCAGTGATCGTACGCACCGGCTCGGCGTGCCGCCCGAACACCTTCTCCAGGGCCTCGGAGATCTCGCCCACGGTGGCCTTGGCGCGGGCGGCGTCCACGGACAGCTTGAGCAGGTTGTGCTCCAGGCCGGGCGCGGGGTGCGAGGCGGCCTTGGTGAGCGCGTCGAGAGCGCGCCGCACGGCGTCGGGGTCGCGTTCGGCCTTGAGCCGGGCGAGTTTTTCGAGCTGGCTCGCGCGTACGGCGCTGTTGTCGACCTTGAGCACCTCGATGTCGCGGTCCTCGTCGGCCCGGTACTTGTTGACGCCGATCACCGGCTGCCTGCCGGAGTCGATGCGGGCCTGCGTACGGGCGGCGGCCTCCTCGATGCGCAGCTTGGGCAGCCCCGCCTCGATGGCCTTGGCCATGCCGCCGGCCTCCTCGACCTCCTGGATGTGCTGCCAGGCGCGGGCGGCGAGGTCGTGGGTGAGGCGTTCGACGTAGTAGGAGCCGCCCCACGGGTCGATGACGTGCGTGGTGCCGGACTCCTGCTGCAGGAGGAGCTGGGTGTTGCGGGCGATGCGGGCGGAGAAGTCGCTGGGCAGGGCGAGCGCCTCGTCGAGGGCGTTGGTGTGCAGCGACTGGGTGTGGCCCTGGGTGGCGGCCATGGCCTCGACGCAGGTGCGGGCGACGTTGTTGAAGACGTCCTGGGCGGTCAGCGACCAGCCGGAGGTCTGGCTGTGCGTACGCAAACTGAGCGACTTGGGGTTCTTCGCCCCGAACTGCGAGACGAGTTTGGCCCACAGCAGCCGGGCGGCGCGCAGCTTGGCGACCTCCATGAAGAAGTTCATGCCGATGCACCAGAAGAACGACAGCCGGGGCGCGAACCGGTCGATGTCGAGCCCGGCGGCGGTGCCCGCGCGCAGGTATTCGACGCCGTCGGCGAGCGTGTAGGCCAGCTCCAGGTCCAGCGTGGCGCCGGCTTCCTGGATGTGATAGCCGGAAATACTGATGGAATTGAATTTCGGCATCTTTTCGCTCGTGTAAGCGAAAATATCCGAAATAATGCGCATCGACGGCGCCGGTGGATAGATGTAGGTGTTGCGGACCATGAACTCCTTGAGGATGTCGTTCTGAATGGTCCCCGCGAGCTGCTCGGGCGCGACGCCCTGCTCCTCCGCCGCCACGATGTAGAGGGCCAGGACGGGCAGCACCGCGCCGTTCATGGTCATGGACACCGACATGCGGTCGAGCGGGATGCCCTCGAAGAGCTGCCGCATGTCGTAGATCGAGTCGATCGCGACCCCCGCCATGCCCACGTCGCCCGCGACGCGCGGGTGGTCGGAGTCGTAGCCGCGGTGCGTGGCCAGGTCGAACGCCACCGACAGGCCCTTCTGCCCGGCCGCCAGGTTGCGCCGGTAGAAGGCGTTGGAGTCCTCGGCGGTGGAGAAGCCGGCGTACTGGCGGATGGTCCACGGCTGGTTGACGTACATGGTGGGGTACGGCCCGCGCAGGTACGGCGGCGCGCCCGGGTAGGTGCGCAGGAAGTCGAGCCCGTCCAGATCGGCGGCGGTGTAGAGCGGCTTGACCGCGATGCCCTCGGGCGTCTCCCACACCTCGCCGTCCGGCTCGGGGGCCCCTGCGGGCTCGGGCAGGGGGCCGAGCGGGATGCCGGAGAAGTCCGGGATCATCGGGTCACCTCCAGGTCGTCGAACGTCTCGCGGAGCACGGCCGGCACGTCGCAACCGGCGTAGAGGTTCGCGTCCACCCCCTCGTAACGTCCCTTCCCCGCCAGCCACACCTTCTTCGCCCCGGCCCTGCGCAGCGCGGCCGCGACGGAGACGGCGTGCTGCTCGTAGAGCCGGTCGGTGGAGCACAGGCAGGCGACGGAGGTGCCGCTGGCGGCGAACGCGGCGGCGATCTCCTCGGGGTCGGTGCCGGGCCCCGCGGTCTCGACGGCGAGGCCGCCCGCCTGGAACAGGTTGGCGGCGAACGTGGCCCGCGCGCTGTGGGCGGCCAGGGGGCCGATCGTGGCCAGGAACACCGTGGGCCGCTCGGGCTGGGCGTCGGCGAGGTCGCGCAGCCGCTCGTACGGCTCGGCGTACCGGATCCTCGGCAGCCCGGACCCGGACTCGCGCGGCACGGGCGCGCTGTCGCGGCGTAGCGGCTTCTCGGCCGGGTCGGGGAACTCGCTCACCCCGGTGATGGGAAAGCGGCGGTGCGCGATGTCGTCGTCGCGGCGCGCGCGGGTGGCGGCGATGCGCTCGGCGATCAGCGTCCCCGCCTCCAGGATGCCGCCGGCCGCCTCGATCTCCTGGAAGAAGGACCACGCGGCGGAGGCGAGGTCGGCGGTGCGGCGTTCGACGTACCAGGAGCCGCCGGCCGGGTCGATGACGCGCCCGAGCCCCGACTCCTCGAGCAGCAGCGACTGGATGTTGCGGGCGAGCCGCCTGGAGAAGTCGTCGGGCAGCCCGAGACAGGCGTCGAACGGCTGCACGGTGATCGCCGCGGCCCCGCCGACCCCGGCGCCGAAGCAGGCCAGGGTGGTGCGCAGCAGGTTCACCCACGGGTCGCGGACGGTCATCATGGCCGAGCCGGTGACGGCGTGCTGCAGCTGGCCGCCCGCGCCGGGCGCGCCGCAGACCTCGGCGACCCTGGCCCACAGGCGGCGCGCGGCCCGCAGCTTGGCGATGGTGGCGAACTGGTCGGCGGTGGCGGCGTACCGGAACTCGATCTGCCCGAGCGCCTGTTCGGCGCTGAGCCCGGCAGCGGTGAGCGCGCGCAGCTCGGCGACGCCCGCCGCGATCGAGCAGGCCAGCTCCTCGGCGTCGCTGCCGCCCGCGTCGTGGCACGGCGTGGCGTCCACGGTCACGGCCCGCAGCCCCGGATGCCGCTCCAGGCAGCGCTGCGCCAGCTCGGCACCGCCGGTGCCGCGCGCCGCCGAGGCGCCCAGGTTGCCGGACGGCTCGACGCCGCGCTCGGCGGCCAGCGCGAGCAGGGCCTCGGCGGCCTCGGGGGTCTGCTCCCCCGCTTCCAGGACGATGGGCGCGAGGTCCAGGTAGACGTCCTTGAGCACGGTGCCGAGCGCGCTCACCGGGATGGCGCCGTCGCCGACGACCAGCCAGAGCGAGGTGACGCCGTTCTCCAGGTCGGCGAGCACGGCATCGGGGTCGGGCACGGCGTGCCGCTGCCGCACGTCCCAGCCGCCGCGCACGCGCGAGCCCCGCACGTAGGGGGCGGCTCCGGGGCGGCCGGGGTCGCCGGGCAGGTCGTTCGCGTCGTAGAGCGGCGCGATCGTCAGCCCGTCGTACGTCGTCCTGGACAGCGCCTGCTCCGGGGAGTCCGTCTCGATCCCCGACTTGCGCAGCACCTGCGCGGCCAGCGCCCGCCAGTCGTCCCGTGAGGTGGGAGCGAACCCCGCTGCCAGTTCCATGGTTCGGATAGTAGGCGGAACCCCCCGAACCCAGTAACCCCGGGTCTAACCCTCCCAGGTCAGGCGCCAGGTGATCGGTCCCACGATGCCGTCGGCGGTCACGCCCTGCTGCCGCTGGAAGCGGCGGCACACGTCGCGCGACTGCGGTCCGTACGCGCCGTCGACGTCCAGCTCCCAGCCGCGCCGCCGCATCTGCGACTGCCAGGTGAGCACGTCCTCGCCGTGCATCACGGGCGGGTAGCCGAGCAGCCGTCCGGGGAACGGCGGAGCCGCAGGAGGGCCGCCGCCCTCGTCGCCGCCGGCCGGGCGGGGCGCGCCGCGCCGCACCCAGGCGTAGAGGGGCTCGCCGGGGCAGTCGGTGGCGTAGCCGTCGCGGTGGCCCTTGATCTCCTTGCCGGCGCTGCCGTTCCGCCGGACGAACTCGATGGCGTCGACGATGGCGTGCAGCACGCCGTCGGGCGGGCGGACCAGGCCGGCGTTGCCGACCAGGCCGAGCACGGCGTAGTGGCCGGCGTTCAGCCCCGGGCCGTTGGCGGCGGGCAGGTGGTGCAGGCCCCGGCCCTCGAACACCTTGCGGTGCGGGCAGGCGACGTAGCTGTAGCCGATGTCGATCCAGCCGTTGCCGTCCATGTGGTAGGCCTGGATGGAACGTACCAACGCCACGCAACGGGCATGGTCGGACACGATGGCCTCGTCGACCCTGCCGCCCGTGTAGTGGACCTTGACTCCTTTGGTGGAGTCGAGCTGTGTGTAGTCGCCGCGCGGGGCGCGGGCGTTCCATTCGCGCCTTAACACCAGGTCGATGGCCACCGTGAGCTCCGAGATTCGCTGTCTTGGCAACTGAGCGTAACCCGGAGGGCGCGGACCGGTCAGGGGATCGGCGATATTCCTTTACGGTCTGATGACCCGCTGCTCGGTCACGATCGCGGTGATGAGGTCGTGGGGCGTCACGTCGAAGGCCGGGTTGAGCGCCTGCGTGCCCTCGGGGGCGATGCGCACGCCGCGGATGGAGACGATCTCCTCGGCCCCGCGGTCCTCGATCTCGATCTTGTCGCCCGACGGGGTGTCGGGGTCGATCGTGGACTCGGGCGCGACCACGATGAACGGCACGCCGGCCCGCTCCGCGCCGAGCGCCAGCGCGTACGAGCCGATCTTGTTGGCGGTGTCGCCGTTGGCGGCGATGCGGTCGGCGCCGATGAGCACCGCGTCGACGTCGGCCTGCGCCAGCAGGTAGGGGCCCGCGGAGTCGGCGATGAGCCGGTGGGGCGCGCCCATCCTGGCCAGCTCCCAGGTGGTGAGCCGGGCGCCCTGCAGCAGCGGCCGGGTCTCCAGCACCAGCACCTCGGCCAGCCGCCCGCGCTCGTGCAGCGTCTGCACGACGCTGAGCGCGGTGCCGCGCTCGACGGCGGCGAGCCCGCCGGTGTTGCACACGGTCATGACGCGCAGGCGGTCGCCTTCGAGCAGGTCGGCGCCGCGCTCGCCCATGGCCCTGCTGGCGGCCAGGTCGTCGTCGCGTACGCGCAGGGCGGCGGCCAGCACGGCCTCACGGCCCTCGCTCAGGTGGGCGGCCGCCTGGTCGACGCCCCAGGCGAGGTTGACCGCGGTGGGCCGGGCGGCGCGCAGCGCGGCGATCTGGTCGGGGTCGCCGTCGGCCAGCACGACGCCGAGCGCCCCCGCCACGCCGAGCGCGGGCGCGCCGCGCACCGCCAGCCGCTGAATGGCGTCGATCAGCTCGGCGACGGTGTGGATGCGCAGCGTGACGCACTTGTCGGGCAGCAGGGTCTGGTCGATGATCTCGACGGCGCCGTCCACCCAGTCGATGGTCCTCACGGCAGAAACGCTAACCCAATCTCTCGTTGCGGCAATCAGCGTTCGGACAGCACGATGACGGAGTCGCGCTCGCCCAGCACGATCGGCTTCCTCTTGTCGGGGTTGAGGACGATGCCGTAGTGCGGCGGATCGTTCCTGGCGCTGTTGTCGCGGTAGCCGATGGCGGTCTCGCCCCTGCGCCGCGCGGCCTCCACGACGGTGGAGAACGACACCTCCACGCCCGTCTTCACGTAGTCGGTGGCCGGGCGCGGGTAGATCTCCGAGCCGCGCGAGTCGAAGAGGTAGGAGAACACCTCGGCCAGGTGCCGGTTCTCGGCGAGCTGGGCGAGCAGCAGGCCGATGACCGTGTTGCTGATCACGATGTCGTCGGCCTCGGTGACCTCGGCCAGGGCGCGGTTGTTCTCGTCGTGCATCTCGCTGACGATCGAGTAGTGCTCGCCGAGCGTCTTTTGCATGTCGCGCAGCTGCAGCAGCGTCATGAGCGTGCGGGTGTCGGCGTGGTGCGGGTCGAAGCGGTCGTCGGAGAGCACGATGACGTGCTGGAACAGGCCGACGCCGAGCGCCTCCAGCGCGAACCTGTCGGTGGTGTCGCAGTCCTTGACGTTGACGGTGAGGTTGCGCAGGCCCGTGAGCTCCATGGCGGCCTTGGGGTGGTCGGTCGCGACCTCCAGCACCGAGCCGGGGGCGACGTAGCCGTCGAGGTAGCGGATGATCTGCTCGGCGCGGCCGTTCCAGTTGAGCAGCAGCGTGCGCTCGGGCTCGGTGGGCGCCTTCTCCGACGCGATGATCGCCGCCTCCTCGATGTGCGGCTCGTCGGCGGCCAGCCGGACGTGGGAGTCGTCGTTGGCGATGACGATCACCTGGTCGTCGGCGTTGATGACGGTGTCGAACGGCGGGTTGAGCACGACGCCGGTCGGGCGGCGCAGGCCGATCACGGAGGCGGTCTCGTACGCGTGCAGCGCCTCTCCGTACGTGACGCCGATGAGCTTCTTCGGGGTGCGCAGGTAGATCTCGCCGCCGTCGAAGTTCAGCAGGTCCATGCAGACCACGGACATGCCGGACTGGCGGGACGACTGCACGATCAGGCGGGAGGCGGTGTCGTCGGAGTCGACCAGGTGCACGTCGTCACCACCGGCCAGGCGGGCGGCGGCCATGTTGCGGCTGGAGGTGAGCGCGGCCACCACGGGCGGGCGGATGCCCTCGCGCTTGGCCAGCGCGAGCAGGATCTTGATGACGTGGGCGTCGGGGTCGTCGCGCTCGGGCGAGAGCACGACAACGGAGCGGGCGGTGGCGAGGTTCATCAGCTCCAGGTCGCGCGGCTCGGTCGGGCGTCCCGTACGGCAGACGACGCGGGTGTGGCCGAGGTCGCCGAGCCGCTCGCGGATCTCCTCCTCCATCTCCAATTTGTCACGTTCCGCGAGAATCGAGATGACGGAGTGCTTCTGGCTGGCCTGGGCCTTGGCCAGCTCGGAGATGATCGTGAAGACCTGGTCGGACCAGCCGAGGATCACCGTGTGCCCCGATTCCACGATCCGCGAGCGCCCTCTGCGCAGCCGGTCCACCTTCTGCTTCAACCCGTTGGACAGCAGACCGACGAGCATGCTGACGATGAACAACCCGCCGAGCGACATCGCGAACATGACCGCCACGTACGCGAACGAGCCCTCGTCGCTGGCCACCTTGCCCGGGCTGAGCGCGTGCATGAGGGCGATCCACGCCACCTCGCCGGCGTGCTGCACACCTTCGGGCTCGTTGGGGGCCAGCCACAGCGTCAACCCGGTCACGACCACGATGAGCGCGAGCGACACGATCGCCAGCCACCCGATGAGCGAGGCCGTGCCCTTCGACATGGTGTTGTCGAACCAGTACCTCGCCCGCTCGCGGAACGTGACTTTCGACACTTCCCCCATACCTCCGCTTAAGCACTGATTTACCCGACGTCACAAGGTACCGGGCGATGTTGGTCTACGCATGGCGAAGCGCTCCGAATCCCCTACGCCATAGGGGCTGGCGCGCCCGGCCCCCTCCTCATCACCCGGCCGGGTACGCTCAGAGGGATATACGTGTCCCCAGCCGAAAACTCGTCGACATACGGCCCCGAGACGGAGATCATCAACGGTATGTCTGTGATCAAGGAGGTGCCGTTCCCCAGCCCGGACTCCTCTGAGCTCCCGATGAACATCTGGATCGACGACGCCGACTCCGCCATCGACGTGATCGACGCGCTGGCGCTGTCGCCGTTCGCGACAGGCGTGCAGCCGTGGTCGCGCCTGGCCAACCTGGAGCGCGTACGCCCTGACGCCCCGCTCGCCCCCGCCGGCGGCCGGGTGCTGCGCACCGCCCGGGTCGAGGACGGCCCGGAGTCGAAGCTCATCTGCGGAGACGGCTGGACGCTGCGGGTCGTGCGCCACCGCAACCGGACGGCGACGGTCAGCGTGACCGCGGTCAACGAGGACCTCGCCCAGAGCGTGCTCGCGGAGAGCATCGAGGGGGCGGAAGAGCCCGTACCAGAAGCCGATCACGTGGAGATGGGCTTCTGGTGGCGCGGCATGCACGGCGGCACCCGGTCCGAGAAGCCGATCACGGCGCAGCCCTGGTCGGAGATCAGCGGCAACTACTCGGCCAAGATCCGCCCCGCGCTCGACCGGCTCATGTCGATCACGCCTGAGGACGTCAACGGCCGCCTCATCCTGCTGCACGGCGAGCCCGGCACCGGCAAGACCACGCTGCTGCGCACCCTCGCCAAGCAGTGGCGCGATTGGTGCCAGGTCGACTGCGTGCTCGACCCCGAGCGGCTGTTCAACGAGCCCGGCTACCTCATGGAGGTCGCCGTCGGCTACGACACCGACGAGGAGTCCCAGCGCTGGCGGCTGCTCGTACTCGAAGACTGCGACGAGCTCATCAGCTCCGGCGCCAAGGCGCAGGCGGGCCAGGGGCTCTCCCGGCTGCTCAACCTCACCGACGGGCTGCTCGGGCAGGGCCGCGACGTGCTCGTCGCGATCACCACGAACGAGGACCTCGCCCGCCTCCACCCCGCCGTCGTCCGCCCCGGCCGCTGCCTGGCGCAGCTGGAGGTGGGGCCGCTGAGCAAGGAGGAGGCGATCGCGTGGCTCGGCACGTCCGAGGGCGTCGGCCCGTCGGGCGCCACCCTGGCCCAGCTGTATGCGCTGCGCGCGGGCCGCGAGATCACCCCGACGCCCGGCGACGAGTCGACCGGCCTCTACTTGTAACGGCCGGTTTCGGGGGCGCAAGGCGTGCGCCCCCGAACCGCCGGCATCAGGTGAGATAGGTGTGCAGGCGGCGGGCCTCACGCACGAACGTGTTCGACGCCTTGCGCCCGGCGATCTCCGCCACGCACGGCACCGCACCGCGCGCCCCCGCCCACCTTGCAGCCCGCAGCGCGAAGACGAGCCCTTGGGTGTGCCGGGTGTGCGGCCGCTCCCCCGGCCCCGGCAGGAACCCCGGCAGGAACGCGGTCATGATCCGCCACACCTCCCGTTGCGCGCCGAGCGCCGCCGCCGCTTCCAGGGTCTCGAACGCCGGGCCCGGCTTGAGCTCCGTACGGCGGAGCAGCAGCGCGAGCCGCCGTCCCACCCGTTCGGCGTCCAGCTCCCCGCGCGCGGCCAGCTCGACGACCGGGCGGGCCCGCTCCTTCGCCGCCGCCCGCGACCGGTCCGCCGCGAGGTAGGCCACGACGAGCGCGAGCGCGTCCCCGGGCGGCCCACCCGCCGCCGCCAGGGCCGGCGCCTGCGCCGCCTCCACTCGTGCCCGCCGCCACCGCTCCATGAGATGCGGAACGAAGTACGCCGCCACGGCCTCGCGATCCGACGGCATCAGGTACGGCCACCACCCCAGGTAACCGCCGTGATCGCGTAACCCGTGCGCCGCCGAGCCGCCCAGCAGCCCGTCCACCAGCGCCAGCCCGGTCGGCGCGGCCAGCCGCAGGCGCGCGCCCAGCTCATGCACCCGTCCGGCCCTCGCCGCACAACACTGCCACCTGTCGTGCGGTGCCGCCTCACCGGCAGACCCGCCGACGCCCCGGCCCCGGCCGGCGCCTTCACCGCCCGGACCGCCGTGGCGAGCAGCGCCCGTGCCGGTCCCGGGAGCACCGGCCACGCCGGAACCGGATGCGCCGTACGAACCGGACTCCGCCAGGCCGGAACCAGACACGCCAGACACGCCAGACTCCGCCAGGCCAGGACCGGACACGCCGTACGGACCGGCCTCCGCCAGATCGGGACCGGACGCGCCGGACGCGCCGGACTTCGCCAGGGCGGGCTCTGTCAGGGCGGCGCCGGACAGGTCCACGCCGGGGCCGCCGAGGATGGGGCACCACCAGAGGAGTTCGGCGACCGGCTCCGGCCGCCCACCGGTCATCCAGCGGGCAGCGGCCCGGCCGGCCTCGGACGTGAGCCCGGCCGCGCGCACCACCACCTCCTGCGGGATCACGCGTGGCAGCCGTAGCAGCGCCTGCTGCAGGTCGGCGGGCAGGGCCTCGGCCCCGGCCCGCTCGTAGCCCGCCAGCCGCTCGACCAGGACCGCGGGGTCGAGCCCTCCGGCGTCGTCGGTGGGCTCGGCGAGCAGGTAAGGCGGGGGCGTTCCGGCCGCGAGCGCATCGTGCACCTCGGCCCAGCGCCGCAGCAGGAACAGGTGCGGCCCCGGCACATCCCCGGCTTGCGGCAGCCGCTGCAAGGCAGCCGAGGACACGCCGCCCACCTCACGCGCGCCCGCCGCGACGCCAAACCCGCTCTCTCCGAAGCCGACGTCCCCCCCACCCGCACGGATGGCGGCGACGGCCCCCTGGCCGCCAGGTGCGACGCCGACCTCGCGGGCGGCGGGAGGGACGCCCGCCGCCCGCGCGCCGGGCATGATGCCTGCCCCACGAGCGGCGAGGGTGGTGCCGGAGCCGTCTCCACCGCGCCCTGCGTCGCCCGCGACACCCCCGCCGACCCGGCTCTTCCGGCCGGATAAGCGAGTGGCGGCACCTCTGCGCGGCCTGGTGGTGCGGGGCAGGGTGAGGATGAGGCGAGTGATCGCCTGAGCCCACTGGTCGATGTCCAGCCAGGGGCCGGACGGCGGGTTCGGGGGCGGGCGGCGAGTGGTGAGCCGGGCGGCGAGACCGATCGGGTCGTGACCGTACAGACGGACGACTCCGGCGAGCCACCGTTCCGCATCCTGCCACCCGGCACCCGGCCAGGGATCCAGCTCGTACGCCGCCCGCACCGGCGAAGGGAACGCTCCAACAGGAAGCGGTTCGGGCAGCGGCACGGGGCGGAAGCCGTCGGGATGCCGGGCCCCCTCCCCCGTCTTCCCGCCGAAGACGGCCGCCAGCGTCTCCCGCAGCTCCTGCGGCAGTGCCTGCGCCGCCTCCCTGATCGCCCGCGCTCCGTCGGCGGTGAACCGCTTGGCGTGCTTGACCGCCACCCGCACGGCCCGCCCCTGCACGTCAGCGGATTCCGAACCGAACGCGCGCCCGAGCGCCGACGCCAGCTCGTCGAGCCCGGCGGCCGGATCGGCGGCGGCGACCTCGTCGAGCCAGGTGACGCCGGCCGTCTGGAGCTTGCGTTCCCGCCTGGACAGCAACGCCCGCAGCGCCCCGGTCACCTCGCCGGGCTCCAGGTCCCCGAGCCGCCGTACGTGCCTGAGCACCGTCTCGGCGACCGCCCCTGGCGCGGCGGACAGCAGCTCCAGGTAGGCGCTGCGGCGCCCGCTCACCTCGTCGTAGGTGGGTTGGAGCAGCTCGTGCAGGCGTACGAAGAAGCGCAGGTCGGCGGGCTGCCCGCCGCGCAGGAAACGCCGCAGGCACCCGTCGAGCAGCAGGTCGCGCTCGATCCGCCCGTCGGCGGCGAGCTCGTGCAGCGCGGCCAGCCAGGAGCGGGGCTTGGGCGGGTCTGAGCGTTCGTCCCGCAGCAGCGCCCCGACGCCATCGGCGTCGAACAGCCTCGGCACGAGGTGGTCGAGCAGCGGGTCGGCGCGCAGCGCGGCGGCGTCGGGCGTGCACGCGGCCCAGGTGAGGACGAGCGGGTCGTGTACGGGCGGCACCACGCCGGTGTGGCGTAGCAGGGCGAGCACCATGCGGACACCCTGCCCGGGTCCGCCGCGCCGTCGCGGCCCAGGGACCAGCTTGAGCGCGGCCCGGGTGGCGAACTCGGCCCGCCACTCCGCCGTACGCCCGGCCATGGCGTCGGCGAGCAGCCCGAACAGGGCGGCGTCGCCGGGATCGTCGTCACTCCGGACGCGCCCACCACGCGGGCCCGCGCCGCCCGATCGTCCCCGCCGCCGCCCGTGCTCCGAGTGACGGCCTTTGCAGGTGGCGTGATGCGGTGCCTGGGGCCCGGCGTGGCGAGCCGCGTGCGGGCCATGCTCCACCAGAGCCTGCGGACCTGGCCGATCAGCGGCGACCTGCAGGCCGTCCTCTGAAGGCTCCGGCACGCCGGGCTCGTACGGCGCGCCGGAAGCGTCCTGCGCAGGAGCCCGCAGCGCGGACCGCTCGGCGGCATCAATGCCGCGGTCCAGGGGAGCCTGCGAGTCAGGCCCGTAAGGCGCACGGGAGGCGTCCCGCCGGCCGGAGCGCTCGGAGGCGCGCAAGCCGTGCTCCGCAGCAACCCGCGGGCCGGGCCGCTCAGAGGCGCGCAAGCCGTGCTCCGCAGCAACCCGCGGGCCGGGCCCCTCGGAGGCCGGCACCGCGTCCTCTGCGAGAGCCGCAGGGCCGGGGTGCCCGTGCGTGTGCGGGCCGGGCGACAACGTGCGGGGGTCGAGGCGGAGCAGGAGGTCGGCGGCCACATCGGCGTCGCCGGAGCCGATGGCCGCCGCCACCGCCGCCCACGACGCGGCGACCGGCTCCTCCTCGGCGCTCACGGCGCCACCTCCCGCGCCGCCGGTAAGCCGGGTGACGGCCCCTCGCCGGAGAGCGTGGGGGCGGGCCTGCCGGCGTCCGCAGGGCGGTGCCAGGGGATGGGGCCCGCGGGGCGACGCCCGGGGCGCGTGTGCCGTTGAGATACAGGAGTCATGAGCCGAACCCTAAGGTGGCGGACCGACAATCCCCCGGTACGTAAACCATCCGATGTGCGACATGCCGCGCAAAACCACAATGTGGCTGGTGCTCACCGTCGATCCGGCCCGCGTCGCCTTCACCCGCTTCGCCATACCGACGACCCCGGAAAACGCCGCATCGACGACCCCGGGGAGCCCCGCGCCGACGACCCCCGGAAGCCCTGCGGCGACGCTCCTCGGAAGCCCCGTGCCGACGGCTCCGGAAGGCACCGTACCGACGGTCCAGGAAAGCGCGGAGTGGACGAGCGAGGAGCACCCGATCGGCTTCGCCGCCACCCAGATCATCCCGTCGTGGACGGCCCGCACCCCGCCCGGCTCATGGATCGAGATCGCGTTACGCGCCAGGCCCGCCGCGGAGCCGGGCAGGTGGACCAAGTGGTACGTCATGGGCCGCTGGTCCGAGCACGGCGACCCGCGCACGTCCGTGCCCGGCCAGGGCGACGAGGACGGCGACGTCGCGGTGGACACGTTCGTGGCCAGGCGGCCGGTGACGGCCTACCAGGTACGGGTGACCTGGCACGGCGGCGGCGCCGAGGTGACCGGGCTGGGCGTGATGGCCTCGGCCCTGCCACCCCGCCCGCCGTCCACGAGCGTTTTCGGCCCCGGCGGCGCGGTGGAGCTGGACGTGCCCCGCCACTCGCAGTACGCGCACGCCGGTCACCACCCGCGCTACGACGGCGGCGGCGCCAACTGGTGCAGCCCGGCCTCGGTGGCGATGGTGCTGGCGTACTGGGGCCGCGGCCCGTCGCCGGACGAGCTGGCCTGGGTGGGCGACGGCGACCCCGCACCGGCGGTGGACCACGCGGCGGCGGGCACGTACGACGCGAGCTACCAGGGCACCGGCAACTGGCCGTTCAACGTGGCCTACGCCGGCCGCTACGGTCTGAAAGGCTTCGTGACCCGGCTGCGGTCGGCGGCGGAGCTCGAGCCGTTCATCAGGGCCGGCATCCCGGTGATCACCTCGCAGTCGTTCAAGGCGCACGAGCTGCCCGGCTCCTGCTACAGCACCGACGGCCACATCCTGGTCGTCACCGGCTTCACGGCCGGCGGCGACGTCGTGGTCAACGATCCCGCCGCTCCCACGGACGACGAGGTCAGGCGGGTCTACCCGCGGGCCGCGTTCGAGCACGTGTGGCTCCGACGTTCGGGAAGCGGCGGCATCGTGTACGTGCTACACCCTCCAGACGTTCCTCTTCCTCCGAGTACCAACGGCAATTGGTGAGTTATGAGCATTAGCCCGATCGACGTGGCCAGGACCGACGGCGGCCCCCAATGGGTGGAGGCGGTGGCCACCGCCGCCGGGGTCGAGGTCTGGTGGGACGAGCCCCGCCCGCACGAGGGCGGACGGCGCTGCGTGGTCCGCCGCCTGCCGGACGGCACCCGTACGGACGCGCTCCCCGAGGGCTGGAACGCGCGCAACCGGCTCGTCGAGTACGGCGGCCGCTCCTGGCGTCCGCTGCCCGGCGGCGGCCTGGTCTTCACGAACTGGTCCGACCAGCGCCTCTACCGCCTGGACGACGGCGGGACGCCGGTGCCGCTCACGCCCGAGGGCCCGTCGCGCTACGGCGACCTGTACCTGCCGCCGGGCCGCGCCGAGGTGTGGGCGGTCAGGGAGACGAACGACGTGCGCGACCTGGTGGCGGTGCCGCTGGACGGCGGCGGCGTACGGGTCATCGTCAAAGCGCAGCACTTCCTGATGAACCCGCGCATCTCCCCCGACGGCCGCAAGGTCGCCTGGATCGGCTGGGACCACCCGAACATGCCCTGGGACGGCACGGAGCTGTGCGTCGCGCCGCTGAACGACGACGGCACGGCGGGGCCGTACGAGGTGGTGGCGGGCGGCCCGAGCGAGTCGGTCACGCAGGCGGAGTGGCGCGACGCCGGCAGCCTGTACGCGGTCACCGATCCGACCGGCTGGTGGAACGTGCACCTCGTGCCGCTCGGCGGCGGCCCCGCCCGCAACCTGACCCCCATGGAGTCGGAGTTCGGCGTGGCGATGTGGAAGCCGGGCCTCGCCACGTTCGCGGTGGCCGAGGACGGCCGCCTGGTGGTCGTGCACGGCACCGCCGACCACCGCCGCCTGGGCGTGCTCGACCCGGAGACCGGCGAGCTGCGCGAGGTCGGCGGTGACGCCACCCACTGGTCGGCGACCGTCTCGGTGGCGGGCGGCAAGGCGGCGGCGGTGAAGGGGACGCCGTACACGCCGCTGGAGGTCACGCTGGTCGGGCTGGACGACGGCGCGCACGAGGTCGTCTCGCCGCCCAAGCCGCTGCCGGACCGCGCGCTGCTGCCTACCCCGGAGACGGTGACGATCGAGGGCGTGCACGCACACCTGTACCCGCCGTCCGGCGCGCAGGGACCCGGCCCGTACGTGATCTTCGTGCACGGCGGCCCCACCGGCTCCATGCCGCTGCTGCTCGACCTGGAGATCGCCTACTTCACCAGCAGGGGCATCGGCGTCGCGGTGGTCAACTACGGCGGCTCGACCGGCTACGGCCGCGCCTACCGGGAGCGGCTGCGCCACCAGTGGGGCGTGGTGGACGTGCAGGACTGCGCCAAGGTGGCGCGCGGGCTGGTCGAGCGCGGCGTGGCCGACGCGAGCAGGATCGCCATCAGGGGCGGCAGCGCGGGCGGCTGGACCACGGTGGCGGCGCTGGTGCACAGCGACGTGTTCGCGGGCGGGGTCGCGCACTACGCGATCACCGACCCGGAGAGCTGGGCCGCCGAGACCCACGACTTCGAGTCGCGCTATCTGGACGGCCTGGTGGGCCCGCTGCCCGAGACGCGGCAGCGCTACACCGAACGCTCCCCGCTCCTGAACGCCTTCCGCGCGTCGGGCCCGTGCCTCATGCTGCACGGCCTGGAGGACGCGATCGTGGACGTGAGCCAGGCCCAGCGGTTCACCGCCGAACTGGACAAACACGGTAAAGAGTGGGCTTTGCTCACCTTCCCCGGCGAGCAGCACGGCTGGCGCAGGGAAGAGACCATCGTCGCGGTGCTGGAGGCCGAGCTGGCCTTCTACGGGCTGATCTTCGACATGGAGACCCCCGACGTGCCGCCTCTGACACTGAAGGGGAGAGCGTGAAGAGCGTCGCCGAGATCTGCTCGGACCTGATCAGGTTCGACACCACCAATCCCGGCTCCGGAGAGCGACCGGCCGCCGAGTACGTCGCCACGCTGCTGGCCGACGCCGGGATGGAGCCGGTGGTCTTCGAGTCGGCGCCCAAGCGGACCACGGTCGTGACCAGGATCGACGGCGACTCGCCCGACGCGCTGCTGATCCACGGCCATCTCGACGTGGTGCCCGCCGACCCGTCCGAGTGGGCCATGCACCCGTTCTCGGGCGAGATCGTGGACGACTGCGTGTACGGCAGGGGCGCGGTCGACATGAAGGGCTCGTGCGCCATGACGCTGGCGACCGTGCTCGGCATGGCGGAGCGCGGCGAGCGGCCCAAGCGCGACCTGGTGCTGGCGTTCCTCGCCGACGAGGAGGCGACCGGCGACTACGGCTCGCGCCACGCGGTGGGCGAGCACCGGGAGCTGTTCGACGGGGTGAGCGAAGCCATCAGCGAGTCGGGCGGGTTCAGCGTCACCTCGGGCGAGCACCGGGTCTACCCGATCGCGGTGGGCGAGCGGGGCACCGCCTGGATGAAGCTGACCGCGCACGGCGTCGCCGGTCACGGCTCCCGCCCGCCGGCCGACAACCCGGTCGCGACGCTGGCGCACGCCCTGTCGCGGGTGGCGTCGTACGAGTGGCCGGTACGCCTGACGCCCCCGGTCGCGGCGCTCATCAAGGACCTCGGCGAGATCACCGGGCAGCCGGTGGACCTCGACCGCCTGGACGCCGAGGCGGCCCGGCTCGGCGCGCTCGGCCACCTGTTCAAGGGCCAGATCCGCAACTCGGCGAACCCCACCATGCTGGACGCCGGCTACAAGGTGAACGTCGTGCCCTCCACGGCCGAGGCGCACGTGGACGGGCGCTACCTGCCGGGGCTGCAGGAGGAGTTCCTCGACGTGATCGACGACCTGCTCGGCCCGAAGGTGACCCGCGAGTTCGTCAACCTGGAGGACGCGCCAGGCGCGCCCTACCCGTCGGCGTTCTTCGACGAGCTGGCCGGGGCGCTGATGGCCGAGGACCCGAAGGCGCGGCCGGTGCCGTACGTGATGGCGGGCGGCACCGACGCCAAGTCGTTCGCCAGGATCGGCATCAAGGGCTACGGCTTCGCGCCGCTCATGCTCCGTCCCGACCTCGACTACTTCGGCATGTTCCACGGCAAGGACGAGCGGGTGCCGGTGGAGGGCCTGGAGTTCGGCACCCGCGTGCTGACCCGCCTGCTCACGGCCGCCTGACCGCCCGCCAGTCAGGCGAACTTGGTCTTCGGCCGGTCCTGCAGCACGCCGTCCACGTAGACGTCGAGCTTCTCGTCGTAGAACGCGATCAGCCCGGCGATCTTCTCGCTCTCGGGCAGCGGCGTGCGGTAGGACCAGGCCAGGTCCTTCTTGCCGTTGACCGACCAGTACTCGGCCGTGCCCTTGTACGGGCAGTGCGTGACGGTGCCGGTGGGCTCCAGCAGGTCGAGCCGTACGTCGGTCTTGGGCAGGTAGTAGCGGGTGGGCAGCCCGGTCTCGAACAGCAGCCGCGGGCTGTGCGAGTCGGCCACGGTGACGCCGTCCACCTCGATGCGGACGTGCCGTGAGCTGCTGAGGATGTCCACCCGCGTGTACGGGTCGCGCGGGTGGAAGAAGACCTCCTCGTCCTCCTCGAACCAGGCGTCCATGGCGTCCCACTCGAACCGCACGTGGCCCCTGATCTCCTCAAGGGGTGAGTCGGGGTAGACGAGGGCGGCGTCCGCGGCCTCCGACGTGCCGGAGACGACGTTGTAGACCACCGCGTCGCCGCGGCTCGGGGAGTGCTTGGTCGCGCCGGTCGGCTTGAGCGCGGACTCCTCGACGTCGGCCGGCGGGAAGTAGTAGGTGGGGTAGTAGGGCACCTCCCACACCAGGAGGGCGGAGGTGGTGTCGGCCACCACCCGGCCGCCGAGGTAGGTCCTGACACGCTTGGCCGTACGCTCGACGCGCACCCGGCCGCGGCTCTTGGCATCCATACCGGCGGCAACCCGGCCGCCCGCACGCCTATTCCGCCGCCGGTCAGCTGAGACCGAAGGCGGCCAGCGTCCCCCACGTGATGAGCGCGCCGACCGCCGCCCCCGCGGTGACCTGGGACCAGGTGTGGTGCGAGAGCCGTACCCGCGCCCAGCACACCAGCGCCACCACGGCCGCCCCGCCGAGCACGGCCGGCCAGGCGGGCAGCACGTGCGCGAGCACCACGACCGTGCCCGCGGAGACGGCGGCGTGAAAGGAGATCTTCCAGCGCAGCGTGATCGGGACGGTCACGCCCAGCGCGATCAGCATCGCCGTCACCGTGGCCACGAGCAGCGTCGGCGCGCCCATGAGGATCAGCAGCACCAGCGCGACCAGCACGGCCGCCACGGCCGCGAGCAGCGGCTTGGTGCGGCGCGTGCGGTCCACGATGTGATGCGAGTCGAGCCACCCTCTGCGCACTCCCACCGCGATCACCGCCGCCGGCACCCCGCCGCAGAGCGCCGACGCCACCAGCCCCCAGGCGGCGCCGCTCCACCCCTGCGCGAGCAGCCCGACGGCGGGCGGCATGACGATCACCAGCACTTGAGGTGCCAGGATGTTCGTCACCCGCTTCGCCACCAGCTCGGCCGTCATGTCACGAAACAGTACGCGATCATGCCCCGCATCCGGCCAACCGACCCGGCAAAACCCCAGGTAAGCCCTCGTATACCCACCTTCTCCACCCGTTCTGTGCCCTGACCCGTCACCCAGGCGCCCCGACCGCAGCACCCGCGAAGCGGTGAGGCGCGGCAAGGCGCCGTGGCAGCGGCGTGGCAACGGGGCGTGGTCAGGAGGGTGGGCCGGGGGTCAGGGCGGTGAGGTGGGTGCGGAGGACGGCGAGGAGGGTGTCGGGCTCCAGCCGATCCGGGTAGAAGGCGGCTTCCAGGGCCAGGCCGTCGAGGAGGGCGCAGAGGCGGCGGGCCTCCAGGGCGACGTCGGCGCCCGGGCGCAGCCTCCCCGAGCGGCGCGCGCCTTCCAGCACGCGGGTGGTGAGCGCGAGCAGCCCGTCGTACAGCTCGTCGGCGTACGCGCGCAGCTCCGGCCGGGTGCGGGCGGCGGCCGCGAAGGACAGCCAGACGACGACCTCGGTCCTGCGCTCGTCGTCCAGCGGCAGCAGCTCGGCGAGCATGCCGGCGACGATCTCGCGCTGCTCGCCGGGCGACAGCGGGGCGGACGGGTCGAGGAGGCGCTCGGCGTGGGCGGTCAGCCGGGTCATCAGCCGCGCGGCCATCTCCCGCATCGCGAACACCATCAGCTCGGTGTGCCCGGCGAAGTAATGGCGTACGGAGCCGATGGCCAGCCCGGCCTCGGCGGCGACGTTGCGCAGCGACGCCTGCTCGATGCCGTCGCGGCAGATCACGCGGAACACCGCCTCGGCGACCGCGCGCCGCCGCTCCTCCGGATCCACGATCTTCGGCACGGGCTCTTTTATAGCACGGTCATGCTAGATTCTTTTTGGCATGGTCGTGCTATAAACGGAGGCGTACATGAGCGATGCACTGTCCCCCCTGCTCGTGGTGGCGATGGTCGTCGTGGTGGTGATCCGGCGGTTCAAAGGTGAGCCGCTGCGGGCCCGCGACCTGTTCACACCGCCCGTCGTGCTCATCGGCATCGGCGCGTACACGCTGGTCAAGGACGTGCACCCGGCGGGGGCGGACCTCGCCTGGGTGCTGGCGGGCACGGTGGCGGGAGTGCTGCTGGGCGCCGTGCGGGGGCTCACTCCGCGCCTGTACGTCCGCGACGGCCACATCTGGCAGCGCTACACCGGCTGGACCCTGCTCGCGTGGGCCGTCTCTGCCGGGATCAACGCGGGCATCGGCGCCCTGGCGACGGCGGCGGGCACCCCCGACCAGGTCCGCCCGATGGCCCTCTCCATCGGCGTCAGCCTGCTCGGCGAGGCCGCGGCCCTCGGCCTGCGCGCCCGTACGCTGGGCGCACCCTTCGCGCCCGGCGGGGACGACTCTCTGCTCGACCGCCTGGCCGGTCGCCGCTGAGGCCAGCCCGCCGGCCGCGAAGGCTCAGCCCTTGGAAGCGGCGTTGACGATGCGGGTGGTGGAGCGGCCGGGGATGGCGTCCATCTCCCAGCACTCGGCCCCCAGGATGGCCGCGGCGGCGGCCCTGGCCCCCGCGTGCGGGTCGCCGGCGGTGTGGGCGAGCGCGCCGGGACGCATGGGGGCGAGCAGGTCGATGTAGTCCTCGGGCCCGTGCGCCTCGGGCGGCCCGGCCACGATGAAGACGCCCGTCACGAACCGGAGCGCGGCCAGCACCTCGGCCCGCTCCGCCGCCGGGTTGACCGGCCGGGTCGGCCCCTTCCAGGCGCGTACGCGCGGATCGTCCTCGACGCCGACGACGAGGGGAAGCCCCCGGGCGGCCACCGCGCCGAGGTAGCGCACGTGGCCCACATGCAGGATGTCGAAGACTCCGGTGACGACCGCCGCGCCAGGCCGGTCGTACGGTTGCACCCAGACGGCCTCCAGGCTGCTCACGCGACCTCCTGCTCCCCCATGGGCCTAGACGACTCGTCGATCGCAGCGTACTCGGTCGGCGCAGCAGGCCGTGCAGGCGACCTCGGAAAGGCGATTCCTACCTTTTCGCGATAGTCCCCGGGCCCCCGTTCGCGCGTCTCATTACGTCACCGATATGGGGGAGGTCGCCGTGGCACCGCCGGACACGCAGCAGGTGATCGAGGACTACCGGCCCGGCCCGAACGATCACGTGGTCCGGTTGCCGGGGAAACCGTCGCAGGTGTCGAGGGCCAGGGCGCTGGTGGCGTCGGCGCTCGGCCGTGATCATCCGCTCTACGACGACGTGGTGCTGCTGACGAGCGAACTGGCCACGAACGCGGTGCTGCACAGCAGATCGGGTGCGGGGGGCTCGTTCACGGTGAGCCTGGCCAGCTCGCGCGGCGCGGTACGGGTGTTCGTGACGGACTCGGGATCGGACCGGCCGCCGTGCGTGTGCCGTACGGGGGCGCAGGACACCAGCGGCCGGGGGCTGCCGCTGATCGAGGCGCTGAGCCACCGCTGGGGCTTCACCCGCCAGCAGGGCTCGACGACGGTCTGGTTCGAGCTGGTCGGCGAGCGGCTGCCCGCCGGCCTGGCCGTCTGACGCGGCGGGGGCGTCAGAGGTCGAGGCGGCACAGGCCCTCGGCGAGCGCCTTGGTGGTCAGGCGGGTACGGCTGTCGCAGCCGAGTTTGGCGAAGATGTGCTCCAGGTGCGTGGTCACCGTGCGCACGCTGAGCACGAGCGCCGCCGCGATCTGCGGGTTGGAGTCGCCGGCCGCGACCCTGGTGAGCACGTCGATCTCGCGGCCGGTCAGGTCGTACGGCAGCGTGCACGGCCGCTCGGCCACCACCGCGCCCTGCAGCGAGCCCTGGAACCCGACCCCGGCCCTGACCAGCCGCACCTCGTGCCAGCCGCCGTCACCGCCGAGCCACAGGCCGTGCCTGCTCAGCTCGCGCGAGTCGATGAAGGACCGCGCGTACGCGGCCATCGCCGGGTCGTCCCACAGCACCGGCGAGACCTCGTGGCCGGGCACCTCGCGCCGCGTGCCGAGCCGGTCGAAGGCGACCGCCCGGAACCCGGGCGGCAGCCCCACCGGATCGATCACGCACCGGTTGAGGTCGGTGATGTGCGCGAGCAGCGGGCTGACGGCCGACACCAGCGCGCCGGTGCGCGGCGGGAACGCCTTCCTGGCGGCTAAGTGGAGCAGGCCCGTGAAGCGGCCCTCATCGAGGAAGAGCGGCGCGGTCAGCCCGGCCCGCCAGCCGTAGGGCGCGAGGTGGCGGCGGAAGTAACGCTCGGTGTCCGGCTCGGGCATCTCGACGGGCTCGCGGGTGGCGAGCGCCCTGCGGTAGGCGTCGAGCCCGGCGTACTCCTCGGCCGCGTCGTGGTCGATGCGCGGGTGGCCCTCGGAGATCACGCTGTGGTGGCGGCCGGTGGCGGGGTCGTAGGCGACGAACTCGTACGCGTCGAGCGGGACGACGCGGCGCAGCGCCGCCATCGCGCCCTGGGCGCCCCCACCGCCCGCGACCTGGTAGCCGACCTCGGCGAACGCCTGAAGATGGCGCACGTCAACGGTGATCTGGGCCACGCCTGCCTTTATATCATTTACGGTTTTCCGACCCTCCCTTTACCGAATGCCTACCTGGGGCGGCGGCTGAGCATCGGTGGGGGCGGGGCCCGGAGCGGAAGGCGGGCGCCAGCAGGGAGGCGGGCAGGACCCGCAGCGGAAGGCGCGGCGGCGCCTTCCCCGCCTGGCTGGCCCCGGTGCAGGCGGTGGTGCTGCCGCTGTCGGATGCCGAGCTGCCGGCCGCGGAGAGCGTGCTGCGGCGCTGCCTTGCGTCGGGGCTGCGGGCCGAGCTGGTCCCGGCCGTTTCGGCTGACGCTTGGTGATCAATCGGGTAACAGAGGCTTCCCCGATCGTGTGAACGGCTCGTAAAGTCCGCTCCAACGGCCGAGGTCCGAGGAGGACGGCTTGACCGAGCTGAGCGATCGTGAGGCCGAGCTGGTGTCCGCCCACGAGCAGGAGCGCCCCGCGCGCGAGCTGGGCGGTCCGCTCAAGGCCGGCGTGTGGGTCGTGGGCGGGGTGCTGTCGGCGTACTCGCTGCTGGTGGTGTTCCAGCCGGTGGAGGCGATCCAGCACCGGATGACGTTCCTGGCGGTCGCGCTGCCGCTGGTCTTTCTCTGCTACCGCTCAGGGCTGGACCTGCGGGTGCGCCGCCTGCTGCGGCGCCCCGCCCCGAAACCCTCGGAGCGCCCCAGCCCCGTGCCCTCGGAAAGCCCTGAGTCCTCAGAGCACCCTGACCCCTCGGAGCGCCCCGAGCCCTCAGAGCAGGGGAAGCGCGCCGAGCGGCCGAGCGTGGCCGACTGGCTGCTCGCCGCCGCGTCGCTGGCCGTGCTGGTCTACCCGCTGCTCGACATGGACGCCTTCCGCGAGCGCGGCTCGGGCGCGGCACTGACGGACCTCGACGTGGCGGCCGGCGTGGTGCTGACGGTGCTGCTGCTGGAGGCGGTGCGCCGCACGGTCGGCCTGACGTTCGCCGTCATCTGCGTGGTCTTCCTGCTGTACGCCTACTACGGCGCGTACCTGCCGATCGACTGGACGATCGGGCACCCGGGCTTCGACATCTCGCAGATCGTCGCGCAGCTCTACACCGGCACCGAGGGCTTCTTCGGCGTCCCGATGCAGGTGGCGGCCAGCTACATCATCCTGTTCACGATCTACGGCGCGGTGCTCGACTACTCGGGCGCCAGCAAGTTCTTCATCGACCTGAGCTTCGCCGCCTTCCGCAGGTCGCGGTCGGCGCCCGGCCGTACGGTGACCACGGCGGGCTTCCTGCTCGGCACCGTGTCGGGCTCGGGCGTGGCGACCACGGTGAGCCTGGGCAGCGTGGCCTGGCCGGTGCTGCGGCGGGCCGGCTACCCGAGGGAGCAGGCGGGCGGCATCCTGGCGGCGGGCGGCATCGGCGCGATCCTGTCGCCGCCCACGCTGGGCGCGGCGGCGTTCATCATCGCCGAGTACCTCGGCGTGAGCTACCTGCAGGTCCTGCTGTACGCGACGGTGCCGACGCTGCTGTACTACCTCGGCATCTTCCTGGCCATCGAGATCGACTCGCGCCGCTTCGGCACCCGCGCGGTCGAGGTGGACGCGCCGCGCGCGGGGAAGCTGCTGCTGCGCTTCGGCTACCACTTCAGCTCGCTGCTCCTCATCGTGGTGCTGATGGCGCTGGACCGGTCGGCGTTCCAGGCGGTGACGATCGCCACGGCGGTCGCGTTCGGCCTGTCGTTCCTCGATCCGCGGCACCGGATGGGGCCGCGGCGCATCGGGCGGGCGCTGGCCAAGGGCGCGCTCGAGGTGCTGCCGGTGACCGCGGTCTGCGCGGCGGCCGGGATCATCGTCGGCGCGATCACGCTGACCGGGCTGGGCCAGAACCTCGCCGACATCATCGTGGACATCGGCGCGGGCAACCTGATCGCGACCACGGTCATGGCGGCCGTCGCGGTGCTGCTGCTGGGTCTAGCGGTGCCGGTGACGGCGAGCTTCATCATCGCCGCGGTGATCATCGGGCCGGCGCTGTTCGACCTCGGCGTGACGCGGCCCGAGGCGTACATGTTCGTCTTCTACTACGCGGTGCTGTCGGAGGTGAGCCCGCCCACGGCGCTGTCGGCGGTCGCGGCGGCGGCCATCACGGGCGGCAACACGTACCGGACGATGCTGATGACCTGGCGGTACACGCTGCCCGCGTTCCTCGTGCCGTTCGCCTTCGTGCTCACGCCCAACGGGCAGGCGCTGCTCGGGCAGGGCCCGTTCGGGACCGTGCTGCTGATGACCGCCGTGTCGGCGGTCGCGGTGGCCGCGCTCGCGGTGGCCACCGGCGGCGCGGCGGCCTGGCCCGAGCGGGTGCTCGCGGCGGTCGCGGCGGTGCTGCTGCTGTTCCTCGACCCCGTCCCCATCGTCGCCGGCCTGGGCGTGCTCGCCGTGGCCGCCGTCGTGCACCTCGTCAGAAGAAGGAGAAGGGACCCAAGGTGAAGCGGATACTCACGATCGTCGCCGCCGCAGTCCTGACCGTGGCCGGCTGCGGCGGCGGTGGCGCGGGCGGCGGCTCGGGCAACCGGATCTCGATCGCCACGGGCGGCACGACGGGCGTCTACTACGTCTACGGCGGCGGCCTGGCCAAGCAGCTGTCGGCCGGCATCGCCAACACGCAGGCCACCGCCTCGGTCACCTCGGCGTCGGTGGAGAACATCAAGCTGCTGGCCTCGGGCAAGGCGCAGATCGGCTTCTCGCAGGCCGACACGGCGGCCGACGCGGTCAACGGCAAGGACAGCTTCACCGCCAAGCAGCCGATCAAGGCGCTGGCCCGCATCTACGACAACTACCTGCACCTGGTGGTCTCCCCCGGCGTGAACGCGGCCACGGTGGCCGACCTGAAGGGCAAGCGCGTCTCGCTCGGTCCCGCCAACTCCGGCACCCAGGTGGTGGCGCGGCGTGTGCTGGAGGCGGCCGGGCTCGACCCCGACAACGACATCAGCAAGCAGCAGCTGTCCATCAACGAGTCGGTGCAGGCCGCCAAGGACGGCACGATCGACGCGTTCTTCTGGGTCGGCGGCCTGCCCACGGCCGGCATCACCGACCTCGCGGTGAGCAAGCCGGACATGAAGATCATGGACACCTCCGACGTGCTGGAGAAGATGCGCGCCACCTACGGCGAGCAGTACGTCGGCCTCGACATCGACCTGTCCACGTACAAGCTGCAGGGCGGCACGATCAAGACCGTCGGCATCGCGAACATGCTGCTGGTGCCCGACTCGATGAACGAGCAGCTCGCCTACGACATCACCAAGACGCTGTTCGAGAAGAAGGCCGAGCTGGAGAAGGTGCACCCGGAGGCGAAGAAGCTGGACCCGGCGCTCGCGCAGCAGGTGGCCCCGGTCGAGCTGCATCCGGGCGCGGCCCGCTACTTCCGGGAGAAGGGCTGATCAGGCTGGTTCTCGCGCTGGCGGCGGTGGCGGCGCTCGGCACCGCCGCCGGCCCGGGCGGCTGACCGTGAACGGCCTGCCGGTCGTCGCGGGCCGCTTCGCGATCACGTACGTGCATTCGATGTACCGGGCGCCGTCCGCCGAGGTGTTCACCGTGTTGGGCGGCCGGTTCACGATGCGGGCGGTGCTCTCGCTGAGCGGCGGCGTGCTCGACTACTACGCGCTGGACGGTGAGCGGGCCAGGCTGCCGGGCGGCGGGTGGGTGCTGCGCCTGGCCGAGCCGGTGACGTACCGTGAGCTGCCGCTGCTGACCACCTCGCTCGGGCGCAGGACGCTGCTGTCGGGCGGGCGCTGCCTGCCGCTCTACCCCCGCGACGGCGCGGCCGAGGTGCGGGTGGCGCTGCGGCTCACCCACGACGTGCGGGGCGGGCCCTGCGATCAGAGCCAGTCGTTCTTCTTGAACACCACGTACAGCGCGACCGAGGTGAGCGCCATCAGCACCATGGACAGCCAGAACCCCCACAGCTCGCCGATGCCCGGGTAGGGCACGTTCTGCCCGTAGAAGCCGGTGATCGCGGTGGGCACGGCGATGATCGCCGCCCAGCTCGTGATCTTCTTCATGATCACGTTGAGCCGGAAGCCCTGCTGCGACAGGCGGGTGTCGCGGACGTTGGCGAGCATGTCGCGGACCTCGTCCACCCACTCGCCGACGCGCAGCACGTGGTCGCGGACGTCCTCGTAGTAGGGGGCCATCACCGGGTCGCTCATCAGCGCCTCGTCCCGCCTGAGCAGGGTGCCGATGACCTCGCGCATCGGCAGGGAGACCCGGCGCAGCTTGGTGACGTTCTTGCGCAGCACGTACAGGGTGCGCTGGAGGCTCTCGTCGTCGGTGAGCTCGCCCGCGAACAGCGACTCCTCCAGCGTCTCGGCCTGCGCGTCGAGGTCCTGCGCCACGTCGAACTGGGTGTCCACGACGTAGTCGAGCAGGCCGTGCAGCAGGAACATCACGCCGTGCCCCGCCAGGTGGGCGGCGGCGTCCCAGCGCTTGACCACCTCGCCGATGTCGAAGTGCGCGCTCTCGCGCACGGTGACCAGCGCGTTGGCGGTGACGAAGACGTCCACCTCGACGGCGTGCACACGTTCGCCGTCGAAGTGCACCCCGTAGGCCGCGACGAACAGGTGGTTATCGTAGATGTCCAGCTTCGGGCGCTGGTGGCCGGCCAGCACGTCCTCGACGGCCAGCTCGTGCAGCCCCAGCTCGTCGCCCAGCTTGTCCAGCTCGTCCCGCGTCGGCGAGCACAGGTCGAACCAGACCGTGGCCTCGGGGTCGTCCAGATGGCCGGGAACCTCCGCGATGGGGAAGCACTCCTTCTCCAGGCGGCCACCGCGGTACAGACGCGTGTGCATCAGCCCATCCTGGCCAGGAGTGCCGCGAAACGTCGAGCATTACGCACGGCCGCTCCTCCCGGGTCGTTGTTGAAGTAGACGTAGGCGTCGGGCCAGGCGGCCTCGCCGACGCGGGCGGCCCACGTCCGCAGCGCGCGCTCCCCGTACGCGTAAGCGGATCTGCCCTCATGCAGGCGTACGTAACCCCACGGCGCGGTACGCCAGTACGGCGCCTGCGGCCGTCCCAGCCGGTCGGCCCAGCACAGGGCGGCCGCCCGCGCCTCCAGCACCGCCCGCGTCTCCTCGCTCCACCACGACGGGTGCCGCGGCTCCACGGCCACCCGCACGCCCTGCGGGAAGCAGGCCAGGCAGTGGTCGAGCAGGGCGGGATCGGCCTTCAGCGACGGCGGGAGCTGCAGCAGGACCGGCCCCAGCTTCTCCTTCAGCCCGGCCGCGGCGGCCATGAGCCGCGCCACCGGTTCTCCGGGCTCGCCGAGCCGCCTGATGTGGGTGAGGAACCGGCTGGCCTTGACCGCCATCACGAACCCGGGCGGCGTGCGCTCGCGCCAGGAGGCGAACACCTGCCTGCTCGGCAGCCGGTAGAAGGCGTTGTTGCTCTCCACGGTGGGGAACTCGCGCGCGTACGTCTCCAGCCACAGCCGCTGCGGCACCCCCTCCGGATAGAGCACCCCGCGCCAGTCCTTGTACTGCCAGCCCGAGGTGCCGACCAGCCACGTCATGCCGTTGCGTCTACCCCGGCCCGCCGGGTGCAGTACTGTCCTACTTCGTCAGGCCGAGGAGGACCTTTCACGCGATGGGCGCCAACCACGCGCACGGCACCGCCGTCTCCCGTTCCCGCGCCTCGCGGCGTACCGTGGTGGCCGCGCTGGCCGTCCTGGTGCCGCTGGCGATCATCACGCTGGCCGCGCTCGTCTGGCTCTGGCCGGAGGGCACGACCGCGGGGCCCGCGCCGGAGTCCGGCGTCGAGCGGCTCACCGGCACGGTCACCAGCGTCACGCTGAAGCGCTGCCCCGCCGCTCCCGAGGGCGCGCCCAAGCCCGACCCCGCCACCTGCGGCAAGGCCGTCGTCAAGCTGACCGAGGGCCGCGACAGCGGCAGGGACGTCGAGCTGCGGCTGCCGGGCGGGCCGGGGGCGCAGCGCTTCGCGCCCGGCGACGACGTGATCCTGCTGCGCGACGCCGACGGCGCCTACCAGCTCTCCGATCACGACAGGTCGATGCCGCTGTGGCTGTTCGGCATCGCGTTCGCGCTGGCGGTGATCGCGTTCGGGCGCTGGCGCGGGGTGACGGCGCTGGCCGGGCTCGCGGTGACGTTCGTGCTGCTGCTGACGTTCGTCATCCCCGGCATCCTGGAGGGCCGGCCGCCGATGCTGGTGGCCATCGTCGGGTCGGCGGCGATCATGCTGACCGTGCTCTACCTCACGCACGGCTTCTCGCCGTCCACGTCGGTCGCCGTGCTCGGCACGCTGGCCAGCCTGACGCTGACCGGGCTGCTGTCGTACGCGGCGCTCGGCCTGGCGAGCCTGAACGGCGTCACCGACGACAGCGCGCTCACCCTGGGCATGAGCCTGTCCATCGACACGCAGGGCCTGCTGCTGGCCGGGATCATCATCGGCTCGCTGGGCGTGCTCGACGACGTCACGGTCACCCAGGCCGTGACGGTGGCCGAGCTGGCCCGCGCCAACCCGTCCTACGGTTTCGCCCGCCTCTACCGCGCGGCCGGGCGCATCGGGCGCGCGCACATCGCGTCGGTGATCAACACCATCATCCTGGCGTACGCGGGTGCGTCGCTGCCGCTGCTGCTGCTGTTCAGCATCGGCGCGCAGCCCCTGGGCCAGGTGCTGACGACGCCGGTGATCGCGCAGGAGATCGTGCGCGGCGTGGTCGGCACGCTCGGGCTCATCGCGGCCGTGCCCATCACGACGGCCCTGGCCGCCCTGGCCGCCGTCCGCGACCGCGACCGCGACCATCCCGGCCACGATCCGCACGACGAGGGCGGCTTCTGGGAGGACGAGGAGCGGGACGCCCCGCGCCGGGACCGCGGGGATCGGGGTCCGGCCGGCCGGGAGCCCGGCGACTTCTTCACGCCCCGCGAGGCCGGGCCGCCGCACCGTACGGCGCCGCAGCGGGCGGCGCGGCACCGGCGGCGGGCGGGCGCCTGACGGGGGCTCAGTCGGGCTGCAGGCTGCCGTCGACCCGCAGCTTGCGCCGGGCGCGCTCGTAGAACGTGGTGCCCAGGCGGACCACCTTGGCCGCGCCCGGCCAGGCGGTCACGGTGACGCTGTCGCCGGGGAACAGGTGCCCCATCACCCTGCCGTCCACCTCGACGGCCAGCCGCCCGCTGCTGGGCAGCACGGTGAGCGTCACCTCCTCGTCGGCGGGCAGCACCAGGGCCCGGTTGAACGCCGAGTGCGCGGCCGCCGCCACGACCAGCACCGCCTCCACGCGGGGCGAGACGATGGGCCCGCCGGCGGAGAAGCTGTAGGCGGTGGAGCCGGTGGTGGTGGCCACGATGACGGCGTCGGAGGAGTAGCGGACGAACGGGCTGCCTGCCGGGGTGACGGCGACGCCGGCCAGCCCGTCACCGGGGGTGCGGACGAGCGCGATGTCGTTGAACGCCGTCACCTTGGTGCCGTTGAGCTCGCTGCGGATGGCCATGCGCGGCTCGATCGTGTACTCGTGCCGGTCGATGGCCGACAGCGTCTCCGGCAGCTCGTCGACGCCGATCTCGGCGAGGAAGCCCAGCTTGCCGAGGTTGACCCCCAGGATGGGCGTCGGCCGCCCGGCGAGCAGCCGCATCGTGCGCAGCATCGTGCCGTCGCCGCCCAGCCCGACGACCAGGTCGGCCCGCTCGACCAGGGCGCCGGCGTCGACGGGGACGGCGGTGCAGTCGATGCGGCCCACCTCCTCGGGCAGGCCGAGCACGGTGGCGCCCTTGTCGGCCGCCCACCTCAGGATGGTGTCGATCGCCTTCTTCGAGTCGCGCTGGGGGTGCAGCACCAGCCCGACCGTCCCGACCATGCCCATGCCGCCAACCTTACGTGGGCCGTCACGGTGCGGGCGCGGCGGGACCGGGATCTTGCCCGCGCGAGGGTCCGGTAGCGTCGTGCCCATGCGGCTTCATGTGGGATGCGCGATGTGGGCGCACGCGCGGTGGCAGGGGCGTTTCGTGCCCGCCCACCTGCCTCAGGCCGAGCGTCTGAGGGCGTACGCGGGGTGGTGCGACGCGGTCGAGGGCAACACCACGTTCTACGCCACCCCGGCCCGCGCCACGGTGGAGTCGTGGGCGGCGCAGACCCCGCCCGGCTTCCGGTTCGTCGTCAAGCTGCCGAAGGCCGTCACCCACGACCACCGGCTGATGGGCGGCGAAGCCGAACTGCGCGCGTTCTTCGACGCCATGGAGCCGCTGGGGCCGCGCGTGCACGCGTTCTGGGTGCAGGTGCCCGGCTCGTTCGGCCCGAACGACGCAGGCGCGCTCGCGGCCTTCCTGCGCCGGATGCCGCAGGGCCACCGCTACGCCGTGGAGGTGCGCCATCCGGCGTTCTTCACCGACGAGCGGGCGGCCCGCCTGCTGGAGCGGGTGCTGGACGGCGCGGGTGCCGAGTGGGTGCCGTTCGACACCACGGTGATGTTCGCCGCGCCGCCCACCAGCGACGCCGAGCGTGAGGCGTGGGAGCGCAAGCCGCGCCTGCCGCGCCGCGCACGGGCGCTCACCGGCCATCCGATCGTGCGCTACCTGGGCCGTGACGACGAGGAGCGCACGGTGGCGGGCTGGCGGCCGTGGGTGGACACGGTCGCCCGGTGGCTGCGCGAGGGCCGCTCGCCGACCGTGTTCGTGCACACCCCCGACAACGCCGACGCGCCGGCGCTGGCCCGCCGCTTCCACGACGAGGTGCGCGCCCTGGTGCCGGAGCTCGCCCCGCTGCCCGACCCCGAGCCGCACCAGCCGCTCACGCTGTTCTGACGCCGTCTTCGGGAGGCCCGGCGCGGCCCGGCCGTCAGCGGACCAGGCAGGGGCGCTTCGGGTCGAACGTCCACCCCTTGATCAGGTACTGCATGGCGATCGAGTCGTCGCGCGCGCCCAGCCCGTGGCGGAGGTAGCGCTCGTGCGCCTCGGCCAGCGCGTCCCTGTCCAGCTCGACGCCGAGCCCCGGCTTGTCGGGCACCCGCACCGCGCCGTCCTCGATCGTCAGCGGCGAGGTGGTGAGCGCCTGGCCGTCCTGCCAGATCCAGTGCGTGTCCAGCGCGGTGATCTCGCCCGGCGCGGCCGCTCCGACGTGGGTGAACATGGCCAGCGAAATGTCGAAGTGGTTGTTGGAGTGCGAGCCCCAGGTCAGCCCGAAGTCGTGGCAGAGCTGCGCGACGCGCACCGAGCCGGCCATCGTCCAGAAGTGCGGGTCGGCCAGCGGGATATCCACCGCGTCCGCGCGTACGGCGTGGGCCAGCTCCCGCCAGTCCGTGGCGATCATGTTGGTCGCGGTCGGCAGCCCGGTCGCCCGCCGGAACTCCGCCATCGTCTCCCGCCCTGAGAAGCGGCCCTCGGCCCCGCAGGGGTCCTCGGCGTAGGCGAGCACGCCGCCGAGGCCCCGGCACAGGCGTACGGCGTCGGCCAGCAGCCAGCCGCCGTTGGGGTCGAGCGTGACGCGGGCGTCGGGGAAGCGGCGGGCCAGCGCCTTGACCGCCTCGACCTCCTCCTCGCCGGGCAGCACGCCGCCCTTGAGCTTGAAGTCGGTGAAGCCGTAGCGCTCCTGGGCGGCCTCGGCCAGCGCCACCACCGCGTCGGGGGTGAGCGCCTCGCGGCGGCGCAGCCGCGACCAGCGGTCCTCGCCCTCGTCGTCCACCAGGTACGGCAGGTCCGTCTTACCGGGGTCGCCGACGTAGAACAGGTAGCCGAGCATCGGCACCCGGTCGCGCTGCCGGCCCTCGCCGAGCAGGTCGGCGACGGGCAGGCCGAGGTACTGGCCGTGCAGATCGAGCAGGCAGGACTCCAGGCCGGTGACGGCGTGCACGGTGGTGCGCAGGTCGAAGGTCTGCTGGCCGCGCCCGCCCGCGTCGCGGGCGGCGTAGCGGTCGGCGACCTCGCGCAGCAGGGCGCGGTAGCGGGCCACCGGCCGCCCGGTCAGCAGCGCGGCGGCCTCCTCGATGGTCTGCCTGATGGCCTCGCCGCCGGGCACCTCGCCCAGCCCGGTACGCCCGTCGGAGTCGGTGACGATGACGACGTTGCGGGTGAAGAACGGCCCGTGGGCGCCGCTCAGGTTGAGGAGCATGCTGTCGTACCCGGCGACCGGGACGACCTCGACGCTCTCGATGGTGGGCGACATCTCGGGAGGTTCCCCCTAGCGGATCTTGTCGATGAGCGCGGTCAGCTCGGCGAGCTCGCTCTCGGTGAGATTCTGCAGCGGCGGGCGCACCGGCCCTGCGGGACGGCCGACGGCGGCCAGCCCGGCCTTGATGATAGAGACCGCGTATCCCTTCATGCGATCGCGGATGTCGAGGTAGGGCAGGATGAACTCGCGGATGCGCCGGTAGACGGCCTCGCGGTCCTGGGCCAGCACGTCGGCGTAGAAGTCGAGCGCGTACTGCGGCACGAAGTTGAAGATGGCCGAGGAGTAGGTGCTCATGCCGAGCTGCAGCAGCGGCAGCGCGAAGGTCTCGGCGGTGGGCAGTCCTCCGATGTAGGCCAGGCGGTCGCCGACGGCGGCGTAGATGCGGGTGAGGTTCTCGATGTTGCCCACGCCGTCCTTGAAGCCGATGAGCGTCTCGTTGCGGTCGACGAGGGTGGCGACGGAGCGGTCGTTGAGCACGGCGTTGGCGCGGCTGTAGACGATCACGCCGAGGCTCGTGGCGGAGCAGACGGCGGAGATGTGCTCGATGAGGCCCTGCTGCCCGGCCTCGGTGAGGTACGGCGGCATGAGCAGGATGCCGTCGGCGCCCGCCGCCTCGGCGGCCTTGGCCTGGGCGACGGCGTTGGCGGTGCCGCCGGTGGCGGGGGCCATCACGGGGAGGCGGCCGTTCACCTCGTCGACGGCGGCGCGCACGACCCGGTCGATCTCCTCACCGGTCAGCGAGAAGCCCTCACCCGTGCCGCCGGCGGCGAACAGGCCGGCCACCGGGTAGCCGCTCAGCCAGGACAGGTGCTCGCGGTAGCTCTTCTCGTCGAACTGCAGGTCCTCGGTGAAGTGGGTCACGGGGAACGACAGCAGTCCGCTCTTGAGCTGACTGGCCAACTCCTGCGGGGAGTAACTGGGCATGACGAGGCTCCTCGCTTGACATGCGGCCGTGGGGTTTCCCCGCACCGGCTGAAAGGTCCGACGTCCGCCAGGCTAAGAAGGAGGAGCGATTCCTGTCCAAGTGCGATTCTCTATCCAGCGATGCCGTACGAGCATCACTGGTCGTGCGGCTCCCCGATGGCGGGCAGCAGTTCGAGCACCCGGCCGAGCGCGGGGTTGGTCGAGTTGCGGTCCCAGATGACGTGCAGCTCGACGGGTTCGCCGGTGGCGCCGGCCGGGTCGAGGGGGTCGCCGCCGCCGCGTACCAGGTCGCAGAAGGCGACGCCGTCCACGCCGAGCGAGCGCGCGCTGGCGGGGGCGAGGGCCACCCCGCGCCCGGCCGCGACCAGCAGCACGGCGGTGAGGATCTGGTGCACCTGCTGCTCGATGCGGGGGTGCGCGTTGGTGAGGAAGCGGACGGTCAGCTCGTGGAAGTAGCGCGACTGCACGGGGTTGTAGCTGATCACCGGCAGGCCGTCGAAGTCGTCGGGGGCGAGCGGCCGGCCGAGCGTGGCGAGGCGGTGCCCGGCGGGGACGACGGCGCACAGCGGCTCGCGGAAGACGATGCGGGAGTCGAGGGTGGCGATGTCGAACGGCGGGCGGGCGAGTCCCAGGTCCAGCTCGCCGCGCAGCAGGCCGTCCACCTGCCCGGCGGTCACCCGTTCGTGCAGGATGACGTCGATGTCGGGGAGCTGCTCGGCCAGGCGGCGCAGCAGCGTGCCGAGCATGCTGATGGCGGAGACGGCGGTGAAGCCGAGCCGTACGATGCCGGCCGCGCCGCTCGCGATCCTGCGCGCCCGGTCCCCGGCGGTGTCGACCAGGGAGAGCATGCGCCGGGCGTCCTCAAGGAAGCCGCGGCCCGCGTCGGTGAGCACGACGCGGCGGTTGTCGCGTTCCAGCAGCGTCACGCCGATCGCCCGTTCCAGCTTCTGGATGTGGCGGCTGAGCGGCGGCTGGGTCATGCGCAGCCGGTCGGCGGCGCGGCCGAAGTGAAGTTCTTCGGCGACCGCGACGAATGCCCGAATCTGATCGAGGGTTAGCATGATGCCGCAAGAGTATCACTTGATACCGAAATGACGTTGGACAGGCATCAAGGCAGGTCCTTAGTCTCCGGAGAACCACAAAGCGGAAACCTTGCCGTAACCTGACGCAACTCCATCTCCGCGCACGAAAGATCCACGGGCGGTCCTCGCCCGCATGAAGGAGAAGTCCATGCCGACATCTCGGACAGCCCCCCGCCGCATCCTCATGGGTGTCGTCGGCGTCGTCACCGCGATGACGCTGACCGCGTGCGGTGGCGTCAAGACGACCTCCTCCGGTGGCGGCGACGGGGACTATCCGTCGGGCAACATCGAGTTCAGCGTCGGCGCGTCCGCCGGCGGTTCATCCGACCTCATCAGCCGCGCGCTCGCCCAGGGCATCGCCAAGGAGCTCGGCGTCTCCGCGCCCGTGATCAACAAGCCGGGCGCCAACGGCGCGCTGGCGGCCAAGGAGCTGCAGGCCGCCAAGCCCGACGGATACAAGGTCGCCGTGCAGAACGCCTCGCTGTTCACGATCACCCCGCTCACGGTGTCGCCGTCCGAGGCCGTCAAGATCGAGGATTTCGACGTCATCACCGGTGTCTCGCGCGACGACTACGTGATGGCCACCAACCCCAAGTCCGGCTTCAGGTCGATCGACGACATGAAGAAGGCCGGCAAGACCATCCGGTACGGCACCACCGGCGTCGGCACCGGCGCCCAGCTCGCCTCCGCGCTGACCTTCAAGACCGCCGGCATCGACGCGACGGCCGTGCCGTTCGACGGCGGCGCGCCCAACCTGACGGCCCTGCTCGGCAACCAGGTGGACGTCTCCACCATGCAGATCGGCGAGGCCATCGAGAACATCAAGGCCGGCAAGCTCATCCCGCTCGCCGTCTTCTCCAAGGAGCGCATCCCCTACCTGCCCGACGTCAAGACCGCCATCGAGCAGGGCTTCGACGTCCAGGTGACGCAGTACCGCTTCCTCACCGCGCCCAAGGGCACGCCGGAGAACGTCAAGGCCAAGCTGCTGGAGGCGGCCAAGAAGACGTTCGCCACGGAGGAGTACAAGAAGTTCAACGAGCAGAACTCGCTCACGCCGATGGAGGTCTCCCCGCAGGAGGTCATCGACTCGCTGCAGAAGGACGCCTCGACGTACAAGGCGAAGCTCGACGAGTTCGGCATCAGCCTGGCCGGTTGATCCCCTTCCTGCGAAGGAGTTTGCATGTCCGTGTCCGACCCGGCCTCCGACCCGGTCCGGCCACCGGCCTCGGCCTCTGAGGCGGACGAGGCCGCCCTGCTGCAGGCCGAGGCCGACCGGCTCGCGGCCGAGATGGAGGAGGCCAGGCCGCCGCACGCGGGGCCGGCCGCCCAGGTCGGGGCCGCGCTGGTGGCGCTGGCCGTCGGCGTGCTCGGCGCGATCGGCTCCTACGGGCTCGGCCTGGGGCAGTTGACCCAGCCCGGGCCCGGGCTGTGGCCGTTCGCCATCAGCGTCGTGATCGCCGTGCTCTCGGTGGTGCTCCTCGTCACCGGCCGCGGCCTGCAGGACTCCGAGCGGTTCTCCCGCGCGAGCCTGCAGACCCTGATCGGCCTGGTGACGCTGGTGGCGCTCGCCGCGCTGCTGCCGCTGATCGGGTTCGAGATCCCCGCGCTGCTGCTGATGTTCGTCTGGCTGCGCTGGCTGGGCAAGGAGTCGTGGCGTTCCTCCATCGTGATCAGCATCTGCGCCGTGGCCGCGTTCTACGTGCTCTTCGTGCTGCTGCTGCAGATCCCGCTCCCCCGCCTCATCTGAGGAAGTCCGAGAAAACCCCATGGACATCTCCCCGATCCTCGACGGCTTCGGCGTCGTGCTGGAGCCGGCCAACCTGCTCTACTGCCTGATCGGCGTCATCATCGGCATGCTCATCGGCGTGCTGCCCGGCCTCGGCCCCGGCGCGACGATCGCCATCCTGCTGCCGATCACGTACGGCATCGGGCCGGTCTCGGCGATCATCATGCTGGCGGGCATCTTCTACGGCGCCCAGTACGGCGGCACGATCACCTCGGTCCTGCTGCGCCTGCCCGGTGAGGCGTCGTCGGTGGTGACCGTCTTCGACGGCTTCGCCCTGGCCAAGCAGGGCAGGGCGGGCACGGCGCTCGGCATCGCGGCCATCGGCTCGTTCGTCGGCGGCACGATCTCGATCATCGGCCTGACGCTGGTCGCGCCGATCGTGGCCGGCTTCGCGCTCGACTTCGGCCCGCCCGAGTACGCCGCGCTCGGCATCCTCGGCGTGCTGCTGATCTCCTCGATCGGCAACGGCAACAAGCTCAAGGCCATCATCGCCGCCTGCGTCGGCCTGCTGATCGCGACCGTGGGCCGCGACACCTTCACCGGCGCGGAGCGCTTCACCTTCGGCAGCCTCAACCTGGCCGAGGGCATCGACTTCATCCCCATCGCCATGGGTCTGTTCGGCCTCAGCGAGATCCTCTACAACCTGGAGGAGCGGCACAACAAGGTGCACTCCCCCGCCAAGGTCGGCAACGTGTGGCCGTCGCGCCGCGACCTGGGCCAGGCCAAGGGCGCGATCGGGCGGGGCTCGCTGGTCGGGTTCGTGCTGGGCGTGCTGCCCGGCGGCGGCGCGGTGCTGTCGTCGCTGGCGGCGTACGCGCTGGAGAAGCGGCGCGCCAAGCAGCCCGAGCGGTTCGGCCGCGGCGCGGTGGAGGGCGTGGCCGCGCCGGAGACCGCCAACAACGCCGCCGCCACCTCGTCGTTCATCCCGCTGCTGACGCTGGGCATCCCGGCCAACGCCACGATGGCGCTGATCTTCGGCGCGCTCCTCATCCAGGGCATCCAGCCGGGCCCGCAGCTCGTCACCGAGCACCCCGACGTGTTCTGGGGCGTCATCAACTCGATGTACATCGGCAACATCCTGCTGCTGATCATGAGCATCCCCATGGTGGGGGTGTTCGTCAGGATCCTGCGGGTGCGGCAGGCCGTCCTCGCCCCGATCACGGTGCTGATCACGCTGCTCGGCGCCTACACCGTGCGCAACCAGGTGTACGACATCTTCCTCGTGATCGCGTTCGGCGTGCTGGGCTACCTGATGAAGAAGTTCGGCTTCGAGCCGGGACCGCTGGTGCTGGCGTTCGTGCTCGGCACGATGATCGAGAGCTCGGCGCGGCAGGGCCTGCTCATCTTCGGCGGCGACCCCGCGGGCTTCCTCACCCGCCCGATCTCTGGCACAGTGCTCGCCATCGTGGTGATCGTCGCGGCCTGGCCGCTGATCCGCAAGGCGATACGCCGCAAGCCCGCGCCCAGCGCCGCCGACCCTGTTGAGGAGAGGATTTCATGACCGTTTCCGCCGGCCGGGTCAGCCGGGTCGTCGTCACGCCCGTCGCCTTCCGCGACCCTCCCCTGCTGAACGTGGTGGGCGTGCACCAGCCGTACGTGCTGCGCGCGATCGTCCAGGTGCACACCGACGAGGGGCTGGTCGGGCTCGGCGAGACGTACGCCGACCAGGCCCATCTCGGCCGCCTGGAGGCGGTGGCTGCGGCCCTGCCCGGCGCGGACGTCTTCGACCTGCACGGCCTGCGGCGCATCGTCGCCGAGGCCCTGGGTGAGTCGACCGGCGGCGCCGGTGCCAGCTTCGGCGGCATGCTGGAGGTCTCCAGCGCCGTGGACACCGTGGTGTCGCCGTTCGAAGTGGCGCTGCTCGACCTGCAGGGCAAGGCGATGGGGCGGCCGCTGAGCGACCTGCTGGGCGGCGCCGTACGCGAGCGGGTGCCGTACTCGGCGTACCTGTTCTACAAGTGGGCCGGGCACCCGGGTCAGGAGGACGACGACTGGGGCGAGGGCCGCACGCCCGAGCAGCTGGTCGCGCAGGCGCGCCGGATGGTCGACGAGTACGGCTTCACCGCCATCAAGCTCAAGGGCGGCGTGTACGAGCCCCGCCACGAGGCCGAGACCGTCGAGGCGCTGGCGGACGCGTTCCCCGGGCACAAGCTGCGCATCGACCCCAACGGCGCCTGGACGGTCGGCACCTCCGTCGAGATGGCCAGGCTGTCCGGGGTGCTCGAGTACCTGGAGGACCCGACGCCCGGCATCGAGGGCATGGCCGAGGTCTCCAAGCACACGGAGCTGCCGCTGGCCACGAACATGTGCGTGATCGCCTTCGAGCACATCAAGCCCGCCGTGGCCGCCGACGCGGTGCAGGTCGTGCTCTCCGATCACCACCTGTGGGGCGGGCTGCGCCGCTCGGCGCTGCTCGGCGGGATCTGCGAGACGTTCGGCATGGGGCTGTCCATGCACTCCAACTCGCACCTGGGGATCAGCCTGGCCGCCATGACGCACCTGGCCGCCTCCACCCCCAACCTCACCTACGCCTGCGACACCCACTACCCGTGGAAGACCGAGGAGGTCGTCAAGCCGGGCGTGCTGGAGTTCCGCGACGGCGGCGTGGCCGTGCCGCGCGGGCCCGGCCTGGGGGTCGAGCTGGACGAGGACGCGCTCGCCGCGCTGCACGAGCAGTACCTGAAGTGCGGTCAGCGCGGGCGCGAGGACACCGCGTACATGCAGTCGATCGTGCCCGATTTCACCCCGAACACCGCCCGCTGGTAGCCGGTCCTACGGCGCCTGGAGGCGAGCGCGGCTGTTGGACAGGTGCAGCCGCATCGCCGCCCGCGCCGCCGCCGGATCACGGTCGGCGACGGCGCGGTAGATGTTCTCGTGCTCCAGCGTCACCCGCGTGAGGTGGGTGGCGTCGGAGACCGTGTAGACGTGTTCGAGGCGGGTGCGCGGCAGCATGATCATCATGGGGCCGAGCGAGGCCAGCAGGTCGGAGTAGAACCTGTTGCCGGACGCCAGCGCCACCTTCATGTGGAAGGCGAAGTCGGCCTCGACGGCGTGGCCCGGCTGCTCGCCCGAGCGCCCGAGGTCGATCAGGGCCCGCTCGATGGCCTTGAGCTGCAGGTCCGTACGGCGCTCGGCGGCGAGGCCCGCGGCCTCCGTCTCGATGCCGATGCGGAAGTCGATCATGTCGAGGACGTCGCGGTGGGTGCGCACCTGCGCCGCCTCCACCGAGAAGGCCGTGGGCGGCGGCAGCGCCAGCACGAACGAGCCCCGGCCCTGGAAGGTCTCCACCAGCCCGGCCGCCTGCAGCCGGGAGATCGCCTCGCGGACCACGGTCCTGCTGACGCCGAACTCCTCGATCAGCGACGACTCGGTGGGCAGTTTCTCGCCCGGCTGGATCTCGCCGACCAGGATGCGGGCCCTGAGCCGCTCGACCACCTCATGAGCAAGGCCCCGGCCGCCCCTGCGGCCCTTGGGACGGTGGGCGGCGTTCCGTGGCGGCACCGCGTCCTCAAGGTCCTCGGGGTCCTTGGGGCTGCGCGGCGCGGCGTCCTCGGGGTTGCCCTTAGGGTTGCGCGGCACGGCGGACAATCTACCGGCCGGGGCCGTGGAACTCGACGTCGTCGATCAGCCAGTCGCGCGCCCGCCCGGCGAGGCTGAGCCCCAGCCCGGGACGGTCGGGCACGTGCATGCGCCCGTCCTCGATGCGCAGCCGCTCCTCGAACAGCGGCGCGAGCCATTCGATGTGCTCCACCCACGGCTCGCGCGGGTAGGCGGCGGCCAGGTGGACGTGGATCTCCATGACGAAGTGCGGCGCGACCTGGGCGTGCGCGTGGTCGGCGAGTGCGGCGACCTTGAGGTAGGGGGTGATGCCGCCGACGCGGGGCACGTCGGGCTGGACGACGTCGACGGCCCCGATGAGCCGGACGAGGTCGGGGACGCCGGTCAGCATCTCGCCGGTGGCGATCGGCGTGTCCAGAGCCTCCGCCAGCCGGGCGTGGCCTTCGGCGTCGTACGCGTCCAGCGGCTCCTCGATCCACACCAGGTTCATCTCCTCGACCGCCCGCCCGAAGCGCAGCGCCGAGATCCGGTCCCACTGCTGGTTGGCGTCCACCATCAGCGGCACCTCGTCCCCCACGTGCTCCCTGACCGCCGCCAGCCGCCGCAGGTCCTCCCGCATGTCCGGCTGACCCACCTTGATCTTGATCCCGCCGATCCCCCCGGCCAGGGAGCGCGAGGCGCGCTCCTTGACCTCGTCCAGGGGCGCCTGGAGGTAGCCGCCCGAGGTGTTGTACGTCCTCACCGAGTCGCGGTAGGCCCCCAGCAGCTTGGCCAAGGGCAGACCGGCCCGCTTGGCCTTCAGATCCCACAGAGCCACATCGACGGCCGCCAGCGCCTGCGTGGCCACACCCGAGCGGCCCACCGACGCACCCGCCCACAACAACGACTCGTACACCTTGCCGATGTCCGACGGATCCTGCCCGAGCAGGTGCTCCCCCACCTCCTTGGCATGCGCGTACTGCGCGGGCGTGCCGGCGCGGGTGGTGTAGGAGAAGCCGAGCCCGCGCAGCCCGTCGCGGGTGCCGATCTCGCAGGTCAGCACGTCGATCCTGGACAGGGGCCGCTGGCGTCCCGTGGCCACCTTGGCGTCGCTCACGGGGGTCGCGAGCGGCACCGCGTACCTGCCGAGCCGTACGGACGCGATCGCGTCGCCCACGGCCGTCGTCACGCCTTGCCGAACTCGACGCGGTCGGTCGTCCAGGCGCGGCACTGCTCGCTCAGCGTGAACCCGAGCCCCGGACGGTCCGGCACGATCATGCGGCCGTCGCGCGTCTCCAGCCGCTCGTTGAACAGCGGGTTGAGCCACTCGAAGTGCTCGACCCACGGCTCGCGCGGGTAGGCGGCGGCCAGGTGGAGGTGGATCTCCATGGCGAAGTGCGGCGCGAGCTGCAGCCCCGCGTGATCGGCGAGGGCGGCGATGCGCAGGAAGGAGCTGATGCCGCCCACGCGCGGGGCGTCGGGCTGGATGATGTCGGCGGCGCGGGCCTCGATGAGCCGTACGTGCTCGGCCACGCTGGAGAGCATCTCGCCGGTGGCGATCGGCGTGTCCAGAGCCTCCGCCAGCCGGGCGTGGCCTTCGGCGTCGTACGCGTCCAGCGGCTCCTCGATCCACACCAGGTTCATCTCCTCGACCGCCCGCCCGAAGCGCAGCGCCGAGATCCGGTCCCACTGCTGGTTGGCGTCCACCATCAGCGGCACCTCATCGCCCACGTGCTCCCGGACCGCCGCCAGCCGCCGCAGGTCCTCCCGCATGTCCGGCTGACCCACCTTGATCTTGATCCCGCCGATGCCGTCCGCCAGGGACTGCGAAGCGCGCTGCTTCACCTCCTCGATCGGCGCGTGCAGGAACCCGCCCGAGGTGTTGTACGTCCTCACCGAGTCGCGGTAGGCCCCCAGCAGCTTGGCCAAGGGCAGACCGGCCCGCTTGGCCTTCAGATCCCACAGAGCCACATCGACGGCCGCCAGCGCCTGCGTGGCCACACCCGAGCGGCCCACCGACGCACCCGCCCACAACAACGACTCGTACACCTTGCCGATGTCCGACGGATCCTGCCCGAGCAGGTGCTCCCCCACCTCCTTGGCATGCGCGTACTGCGCGGGGCCGCCCGCCCGCTTGGAGTAGCTGAACCCGACGCCGGAGTGGCCGTCCTCGGTCGCGATCTCGGCGAACAGGAACACCACCTCCGTCATCGGCTTCTGCCGCCCGGTGAGCACCTTGGCGTCACTGACGGGCACGTCGAGGGGAAGCGTGACGGAGGAGAGCGTGACGTGGCGGATGCGGTCGGCCATGACAGAACCTCGCGGGGTCAGGGTGGGCGTGGTACGCAAGTCATCGTACAAATCCGCTATTCATACGACAACTGCCCCGTTCTCCCCCACCGCTGCCGCGACGCGCGACGAGATGGTCAGACGGCGCGCCGTAGCGGGCCCAGGGCGGCGTCGGCCTGCGGCAGCCCCAAGCCCGCCAGGCCGGAGAGCAGGCCCAGGTGGGTGAGGGCCGGGCCCAGCACGACGGTGCCGTTGATTGCCGCGGCGATGTCCGCTCTCCGGCGCGGGACCGAGCGCGCAGTACGAGGTCAGCGTCATCGGAGACCGGCGGGCGGCATGGGGCGGGCTAACCCGTCCGTGCCTGGCGATGGCTTTCGGCACCGACATCATCACCCCGCCCGCAGCCGGCCGCGAAGTGCACGAGTCGCTTTCGCAGATGGTCGGCCCGCCGCTCCGGGCAGGCCGCCGGGTTCACGGGCAGGCCGGATATCGCAGAAGATCGGTCACCAGATCGACTGCGCCGTCATGCCGTCACCGAAATGCGACTCACGGACCTCACATGAGCGCGCATGGAGACTCACCGGCCGCGTGGACGATTCATCGGGCGTATCCAGGCCGCCGTGCCGCGACGACAACCTGCCCGTTCCAGGGGCGTCCGCTGGCGGCGCCATCCTCCGAAGGGAGGATGGGTTCGGCCGTCCTGGAGGATGTCGCCTTCAACGCGCGCGAGGTGAAACTAGCGGAATGGCGGCAGTACAGGTACGCGGGCTCCGCAAGAGATACGGCGGCACTGTCGCCGTGGACGGCGTGTCCTTCGAGATCGCCGAGGGCGAGACCTTCGGCATCGCAGGCCGCAACGGAGCCGGCAAGACGACGACCGTGGAGTGCCTGACGGGGCTGCGCAGGCCGGACGGCGGCTCGGTGAAGGTGCTCGGCCTCGACCCGGTGCGCCGGCGCCGCAAGCTGGCCCAGCGGATCGGCGTGCAACTGCAGGAGGGGGCGCTGCCCGACCGGATCAAGGCCGGTGAGGCGCTGCGGCTGTTCGCCGCGTTCTATCCGCAGCCGGCCGACTGGCGCCAGGTGATGGCGCGGTGGAGCCTGGAACCGCTGGCGGGCAAGGCGTTCTGCGATCTGTCCGGCGGCCAGAAGCAACGGCTGCAGCTCGCGCTCGCCTTGGCGGGCGACCCCGAGCTGGTGGTGCTCGACGAGCCGACCACCGGCCGGCGCCAGGCCGCGCTGATATCCCCCACGCCTGTGCCAGGGAGGCATCCGATGCGCCGAAGAATCGCAACGACGAAGGCCACGGAGCCGCAAAAGGGATGGTCACCGGTATTCGATCACCGAGGCGGGGACGAACGATTCACGGAGCTGCGAAACCGCCGACCCGTTTTTCTTCCGCGTCGGCCGTACGATGGCCGTATGAGCCGAAAAGGCGTCGCACTGCTGGTGATCGCCGCCGCCTTCGTCGTGGCCGGAGCGGTCGTGATCCTGGGGAACACGGCTCCCGAGGAGACCTCCAGAGGTGTGGAGAACACCCGATCTCCAGAAGAGGTCTCGTCTTATTGGACCAGGGAGCGCATGGACGAGGCCACCGGAGGGTGAGAGAAACCGAGGGGCGAGAGAACAGCGCGTGCGAGGAGCCGCGCGAACGGAGACCCCTCGCACGCGACGGCGGGCTAGTTCGCGCTCACGTCGTTGTAGACGTTGATGGCGGCGTCACCGTGGTTGGGCGACTTGTAGACGATGTCGGTCGGGTTCCCGTTGTTGTCGACCGTACGGTGGCTGTTGGCCCCGACGATGTAGCCCCATCCCCGGTCGAGCTGTAGCTCCTGGAGCCAAGGACCACCGCTGGAGCCGTGGAACATGTCGCAATCCATGTCCATGCGGTCGTCCAAGAGGCCCGCCCGGCTGACGTCGCCGAAGCAGTACCACAGATCGTCACCGGTGAAGTCGGTGCGCTGGTAGCCGTCCTGGGGGTAGCCGAAGGCGTGGATGTCGGTGAAGTCCTGGCCGTATCCGAACCGGTAGCCCTGCGAGCCGACCCAGTCCTGCAGGTTTCCGTGCTGCGACTGCGGGTCGAAGGCGATGGCCGCGACGTCGTAGCTCCAGTCGCCGTCCTCCCACCAGCCGTTGGCGGTGGCGGCGTAGCGCCAGGTCCACCGGCCGTGCGGTTCGAGCCCGTTGTCGGCGTCGGGGACGAAGATGAAGTCGCTGAACCAGTTGGCGTCACCGCCGCCGCCTGCGTGGATGCAGTGCCCGGCGGTCCAGACGGTGTTCCTGTTGGCGGCCGTGATCACGCTGCCGCTGCAGTAGCCCGGCGAGCCGTCGTTGCGACGGTAGTAGATCTTGCCGATGGTGATGGCGGGCATGCTCCCCTGGCCGTACCAGCGCTCGGCCCGCGCCCCGGCGTTGACGTCGGCCGACGGGCCGATGGGCCGGTCGAGTCTCCTGGCCGGCAGCGAGCCCTCGGCCTTCTGTCCCGGCAGGACGTTCTTGGGCGGCTCACCCTTCTGGATGAGCGGCGGGGACGAAGGGATCGGTTCCGGCGTGGCCGCGCGGATCCGCTCCTCGGTCCAGTAGCTGAGGATCCGCTCACTGCCGGCCTTGTTCACCACCCCCTTCGACAATGTGTCGGGCGATGGTGCTGCGGTGCCGGTGGCGGAGGTCTGGCCGGAGGCGGTCGCGCTCATCCCCGAGACCGCCAGCAACGCCGTTAATACTCCAGCCGCACTTCGAGATCTCGATCTGGTCGAGGCTGAGACGTGAGACGGCCACCGCAGTGATCATGTGGGTGTGTGGAATCCAGATGATCGGCGGTGGCCGTGGCAGCCACGGTAGCCGAAATCGACCCGCGTGTATGGGCCGATGCGTTCGATGACCTGTTCGCGCAGGTAGTGGCACCGTTCTTCGGCCGGCGTGAGCCGCGGATCAGAGCGCGTGGTTACCTGCTGGGCCTGCTGAGTTCGCTGGAACGCAAGAACGGCTGGTCCCTGGCCGAGTTCGCCGGAGACGCGACACCCGACGGGATGCAACGACTGCTCAACCACGCCCGCTGGGACGTCGATGCGGTCCGGGATGCACTGCGGGCCCAGGTCGCCGAGCGGCTCGGGTGCCTGGACGGGGTGCTGGTGGTCGACGACACCGGGTTCGAGAAGAAGGGCCGCCGCTCGGCCGGGGTGCAGCGCCAGTACACCGGCACGGCCGGAAAGATCACCAACTGTCAGGTCGGAGTGTTCGCCTCCTACCTGCACCCCGGCCGGCAACGGGTGCTGATCGACCGGGAACTGTATCTGCCCGCTTCCTGGTTCACCGCACCCGAGCGGCGCACCGACGCCGGCATCCCGGAGCAGGTGGAGTTCGCGACCAAACCGGAGCTGGCCTGGAGGATGATCGAGCGGGCCGCCGACGATCCGCTGCTCACCTTCGCCTGGCTCACCGCGGATGAGGGCTACGGCGACAACCCCGTGTTGCGTGAGCGGTGCCGCAGCCGGGGTTTGAGCTACGTGTTCGCTGTCTCCTGTGACCACCCGATCGTGCTGGCCGGCCGGAAGATGCGTGCCGATGAGGTCTTCGCCGCGCTGGAGGAGCAGGCGTGGCAGCGTTACTCCTGCGGCCAGGGTGCCAAGGGCCACCGCTACTACGACTGGGCGTGGATCCCGCTCGGCCCGGCCGAGTGGCTGCTGGCCCGCCGCTCCATCACTGATTCCGGCGAGCTGGCGTTCTACACCTGCTGGGCCACCGGCCCGGTCGCGCTGCCGGAGCTGGTGCGAGTGGCGGGATCGCGGTGGAGCGTGGAGGAATGCTTCCAGGCCACCAAGAACGAGGTCGGCCTGGACCATTACCAGGTCCGCAAGCACCTGGCCTGGTATCGGCACGTCACGTTGGCCATGGTCGCTCACGCTCACCTGGCTTTCCTCGCCGCCGGCCCACCCGGCGCAACGGGCGCTCAGCAGGGCGAGGCTTTCTCGGGCCTGGCCACACAGGGGGCCCTGCCGACAGGGACGATCACAGCTTGAGGGTGCGAACGGTGACGATTCCGGCGAGCTGATCCCGCTTACCGTCAACGAGATCCGGCGTCTGCATGCTCATCTTGCCCAGCCCCGGCACCCTGCCAGTCATCGAATCCGCTGGTCACAGTGGCGACGTCGGCATCAAGCCCGCGCCCGCCGCTGCCATTACCAGCGACAGCGACGAATCATCGATCACTAAATGCGGCTGGAGTATTAAGACGACGATTGCGGCGCGCCTTGAGCGTGCGCTCATGACTCTTCCCTTCCATAGGTGATCGGCGAAACCACCTCATCATGTGCGCAACTTTCCTTCACGTAAAGGGGCCGGTCAGAAACTTCTCGCGAGCCGCGGAATGACGGGATGATATTCGGATCGCGACGATTTCCGGAACGTTTCCGAATTTCGCGCACGGCACAGCCAAGCCCTGACACCGACGCTTATCGCGCGAGATCACCGCCGTCCGCAATTCCTCATTCTCGGACGGCGCGAAAAACGAAACTCAGCTGAGCTGATTGTTCAGCACCCCTGGTGTCACCGGCGTGGGGAGCCTCGGATGCATACGGCGCCGTCGGCACCTCGGACAACGGGATGAGGATGAGGATGAGGCCCGGTCAGCAAGATCCCCTCCGGTCGGCGAACGCAAGTCCCCACAGAGACCGTCGGCAGGCGCAAGTCCCCACAGAGAACCCCACAGAGAACAGAGCCGCGAGCGGGCGCGGGGATACAGGCGTTGCGGCGGGGGACGCGGCGCCGGGCTCACCTTGCCGTCGCCGGTGAGGTTCGTTCGCAGGTCCACCTGGTGCCCGGCACCGGTGGCCGGTTGCTCTGCGGCCCACGCGGCCCTGGGACGCCGCGTTCACCGGCCTGCCGGGGGCGCGGTGGCCATGAAGCAGTTCTTCGCGTCACGAGCCGGGCAGAGCAGTGGCTCCTCGTTCGGCTCCCCACAACGCGGAAGGGGTGCCAGAGAGATTCTGGCACCCCTTCTTCCACCAGTCGGGACGACAGGATTTGAACCTGCGACCCCTTGACCCCCAGTCAAGTGCGCTACCAAGCTGCGCTACGTCCCGGTGGTTGTGTCGGCCGCCCCCTGCGGGGTGGGACGTCATAACCTTAGCGCACATCGGAGGTGCACGCGTACACGGAAAGCGGGAGCGGAGGCGGCCAGTGGGGCGTAGGCCGAGCATCGATCGCGAAGAGTTGGCCAGACTCGTCGCTGAAGGGCGGACGGTGCAGGAGCTGGCGGCTCACTTCGGGGTGAGCGAATCGGGGGTGCTGCAGGCCAAGCGCGCCGCCGGATTGGCCAAGCCGATGCTCGACCACAGCGCCGCACTGCCGTGGAAGCTGGCCAGGAAGCACTCCCAGTCGGGGCCGGCCACGAACCTGCGCAACCTGTCGGCGGCGGCCCAGGGCAAGCCGCCCGCCTCCGAACGGCTGAACACCGCGCTGCGGTGGGCTCAGCGGCTCGTGGACGCGGGCCTGGACGTGGCCTACGACCCCGAGGAGGGCTTCAGCGAGGTCCCCGCCTCCCCGGAGGGCTCACACGTCGCGAAGATGCTCGAGGCGGCCAGGAAGGCACTCGAAGCTCGCTGAAGCGTGGGTTTCGGCATACCCGCTCAGGGCAGTCGCTGGTCCTCAACAGAGAGACCGGAGGCGAAAACATGACCACCTGGATATGGGTGGCCGTCGTCGTGGTCGCGGTGGTGGCGCTCGCCGCAGTGGGATATTTCGTGCTGCAGCGGCAGACGCGTCGTTCCCACCTCCGCGAACGCTTCGGCCCCGAGTACGAACGCACGGTCGCCGAGCACGACGATCGCCGCGAGGCCGAGCAGGAGCTGCTGGAACGCGAGCAGCGGCACGCCGAGCTGGACATCAGGCCGCTGCCGGAGGAGTCGCGCGACACGTACGCGAGCCGCTGGACCGAGGTGCAGGAGCGCTTCGTCGACGCGCCCGGCTACGCGGTGACGGAGGCGGACCAGCTCGTGACGGCCGTGATGGCCGAGCGCGGTTACCCCACCGAGGACTTCGAGCAGCGCCTGTCCGACCTGTCGGTTGGGCACGCGGAGACCCTCGACCACTACAGAACGGCTCACGAGATCAGCGGGCGCGCGGCCAGGAAGGACGCCTCCACGGAGGACCTCCGGCAGGCCATGGTGCACTACCGCGCGCTGTTCGAAGAGCTGCTCCACGAGACCACCCGAGGACGGTGAGCACGACATGAGCGGCAACGACGAGCTGAAGGCCCCCCACAGCGACCCGCACAGGGACGGCAGGGACGGCAGGGACGGCACGGACGAGTTCAGGGAGAGGGTCCAGGACGGCCCCGGAGACGGCCTCAGAGACGGTCTGAGGGACGGCGAAGACGCGACCGCCCGGACCGGTAACGAGCCGGCGCACGACCACGCGACCAGCCGTGACGGCGACGAACTGGCGCGGTCCGAGGCGCGGACCGACCGCATTCCCCCGCAGGCCATGGGCGATCACGACGACGATCCGCCCGGCGGCCCCTGCGCGGAGCAGGCCCCGGCGCACGCGGCCCCCGATGACATCGTCCTGTTCGACCAGGACCCCACCCAGGTGCAGGCGCGCTGGCGCGACCTGCAGGCGTCGTTCGTGGACGACCCCGGCGAGGCGGTGCGGCGCGCGGACGGGCTGGTCGGCGAGGTGGTGGAGTCGCTCACCAGCAGCCTGACGAGCCGTACGGCGGCGCTGCGCGGCCGCTGGAAGGACGCGGGTGGGGCGGAGACCGAGCAGCTTCGTCTGGCGCTGCGCGACTACCGCAACGTGCTGGAGCGCCTGCTGGCGCTCTCCGGCTCCCCGAGCCCCCAGCAGGGCGCCGGGCAGGCCGCCGAGGCCCGGCACAGCGTTCTGGGAACGAGGTGACGTGCCATGCTCGCGATCGTGGCGGCCGTCATCTTCGGCCTCGGTTTCCTGCTGGATCTGGTAGGGGCGTCGATCCCCGGCGGGTTCTCCGGCATGACGTTCGTCCTGCTGGGGCTGACGCTGCTGGCGCTGCATCAGGCGGGGGTCGGCACGGCCGGCGTCCGTTCGGGCTCCGGCGGCTGGCGCAGCAGGGCCCGCCGGTAGGACAAGGCACAGGGCCCGCCGGCAGGGCGGAGAACCCACCGGCGGGACGAGCGGAGGGGCCCGGATCTCCGGGTCCCTCCGACGTCAGATCCGGGCCTCCCCGACGTAATATCCGGGCCTCTGCGACATAAGCCGACATACGACGACATAAGCGAGGTAAGGGAACGGGACGTCAGGCTTTGCCGGGGAAACGCATGGTGACCGTGCTGCCCCCGCCGCCGACGTGCAGGGTCAGGTCGGAGGAGAGCAGGCGGGCCACCCACAGCCCCATGCCGCCCACGGAGCCGGGCATCGGGCCGGGCTTCCACGAGCCGTCGTCGTGGATCTCGACGACGACGTCCCCGTCGTGCGTCCACGTGCGCATGGACGCGTGGTCGTGCCCGTGGGTGACGGCGTTGGTGGCGACCTCGTTGACGGCGATGACGAAGTCGCCGATGGCCTCCTCGGGCATGCCCGCGGCCCTGGCCTCCTCCTCGGCGTGCCGCCGGACCAGCGGCAGGTCCGGCAGCGTGAACCGCAGGCTTTTCACGGGCGCGCCGGGCGGCGGGCCCGTACGGCCCCGCTGAGGCTCCACGCCCTCGTTCACCCGGTGACCGCCCCCGTCAGGAGACCAGCTCGGCGCGCAGCTGGTCGAGGACCTTGCGCAGGATGCGGGACACGTGCATCTGCGAGATGCCGAACTCGGCCGCGATCTCGGCCTGCGTCATGTTGCCGAAGAAGCGCAGCAGCAGGATGTGCTTCTCGCGGGACGGCAGCGCGTCGATGAGCGGCTTGACGGCCTCCCTGTCGACCATGGTGCTCAGCGTGTCGTCGTCCTCCGGTATGACGTCGCCGAGCGAGGCGGCGTCGTCGTCGGTGCCGAGCGGCGCGTCGAGCGAGAGCGTGCTGTACGCGGCCGAGGCGTCGAGCGTCAGCAGGACGTCCTCCTCCGTGATGTTCATCTTGGCGGCGAGCTCCGCCACGGTCGGGGACCTGCCGAGGTCCTGGCTGAGGTCGGCGACGAGCCGGTTGAGCTCCGAGCGTCGCTCCTGGTAGAGGCGCGGCACCCGGATGGCCCAGGTGCGGTCACGGAAGTGCCGCTTGACCTCGCCGGTCATCGTCACGACCGCGTAGCCCCTGAACGCGTGGCCGAGGGTCGGGTCGAAGCCGTTGACGGCTTTCATCAGGCCAACATACGCGGCTTGAAGGAGATCCTCCAAAGGCTCGCCGCGGTAGCGGTAGCGTCGGGCGATCTCCATGGCGAGCGGCCTGTGCATCTCGACGATGCGCTCGCGCAGGCGTTCCCTGTGGCTGTCGGGCGTCTCTTCCTTGACCATTTCGGCAAGGAGTTCTTCCGCGGTCATATCCTCGAGGACGTATTCCTGCAGAGCCATCGCTGCTCCTCATATGGATCGCAGGCGGCCCCCGCAAGGGAAAAAGCCCATGCAGAGGCACGCCTCGTCTGGTCGCGAGACCGAAGCCCTCTGCTGGACTTCCGGAACCAGTGTCCCCCGTGCGGCCGGAAGTATTCCTCGATCGCCTGGTGACAGTAGGGTTGCTCCGTGACATTGCCGGAGAACGGCGGGGAGCCCGTGGCGTCCCTCAGCCTGACGTCGTCGACCGTGGACGGGATCACCGTGGTGCGGGTCGACGGCGTGCTCGACGCCACGACGCGCGCCCAGTTCGCCGACTATCTCACCATGGCCGCTTCCGACCTGATCCTCGATCTGGCCGGGGTGACGTTCATGGACTCGCGCGCGCTCGGGCTGATCGTGCATCGCTGGCAGGCCAGCCTCTCGGCCGATGCCAAGTTCGCCCTCATCGGCGTGGAATACACCAAGTCGAAGGTGATGTGGATCACCGGTCTCGCCCAAAGGCTGCCGATCTACGAGACGCTCGAGGACGCGCTGGCCGCCATCAACAAGTAGCCGCGCCGGCGCGTTCCCGACGCGCAGACGGGCGAAGCGGACGGCGCGTTCCCGACGCACGGACGGGCGAAGCGGACGGATCCGGCGGGCCGCAGGGGGGCGGAGGCGGTCGAAAGCGGGCGGGCCGCAGGCGGGCGATGAGGGCGGGAGCGACGTTCAGGCGCGCTCTCACGCCTTGCGGCGGCGCCACCCGCGTCAGCTGCGCTTCGACGACTTGCGCTGGTGCTCCTCCACCAGGAGCCTGGCCAGGTCGGCCACCTTCACCTGGTGGTGCTGGGAGATGCGGCGCAGCTCCTCGAACGCGGCCTCGGCGCTGCACCCGCTGGTCTGCATGATGATGCCCTTGGCCTGGTCGATCAGCGAGCGGCCGGCCAGGGCCTCCTGGAGCTGGGCGGCGTCGGTGCGCACCTCCTCGAACTCCCACATGTTCGCCATGGCCACGCCGACCTGCTCGGCCAGCATGTCGGCGAGCGAGCTCGCGCCCTGCGGCGAGAACGCGCCGGGGCGTACGGAGTAGAGGCCGACGATGAGCAGGGCGGGCGGCACCTCGATGGGTACCACGAGCACCGAGCGGACGCCCGAGCGGGTGGCCAGCGCGTCGTAGCGGGGCCAGCGGGTCTCGGTGAGCACGTCGGTCACGGTGGCGCGGCCGCCGCTCTGCCTGGCCTCGATGGACGGGCCCTCGCCGAGCTCGCGTTCGCCTTCGACGAGCAGGATCAGCTCGCTATGTGAGCCGGAGACCAGCACCCGGTGGTCGCGCCAGTGCTCGGCCGAGGCGCCCGAGCAGCCGGGCACGCCCGCCGTCAGCGCCGCGGTGAGCCCGCGCAGCACGCTCTCCGTCGAGGTGTCCTCACCGAGGCGGCCGAGCGCGGCGAGGTCTCGCGCGAGTCCGGGGGTGATCATCGCGGTCGATTCCATAGCAACAAGCATCTACCCCTTATGGCTAGCGTTATCCCGGGTGGCGTAGCGTTCAGACATGACCATGCCGGACCTCGAACACGCGCTTGACGCGCTGGCCGGGCGCGTCGCCTCGCTGCGCGAAGCGAGGGCCGCCTACCCCAGCGACCTGGCGCCCACACTCGACGCCGCGCTGGCCGAGCTCGACACCGCCACCGAGCTGCTCGCCGAGGCCCGCGAGGAGCTGCGCAAGGCGCCGAGGCGGCCGGGCGGCAAGAAGGACGGCGGGCAGCGGGAGCTGAAGCTGCTGCGCCAGGTGTTCCGCTCCTTTCCCGTGCCGGTCATCGTGCTGGACGGCGGCGGCGTGGTCAGGCGGATCAACCCCGAGACCTCGCGCATGCTGGGCAGCCCCGACGGCTATCTCGTGGGCCGCTCGTTCCCGCTGCTGGTGGACGTGTCGCGGCGGGCGGCGTTCCGGTCGCATCTGACGGCGGTGCTGCAGACGGGGCAGCCGTCGGCGTTCGAGACGCGGCTGGCGCACCAAGGGCGTACGCACACCGTGCAGCTCGCGCTGACCAGGCTGACGATGCCCGGCGAGCCGCAGCAGATGGTGGCGGCGGTGGCGCTGCCGACGGAGGTGCAGCTGCCGGAGCCGGGCGCGCGGCGGCCCGAGCAGGCCGACGGCGCGCTGCTGCTGGCCGCGGCCAAGCGCCAGGACCTGCTGAGCAGGATGGCCAGGCTGCTGCTGGAAGAGGACGCGCTGATGCGTCCCGGCGCGCTGCAGCGGGCCACGCGGCTGCTCGCGGCCGAGTGGGCCGACTGGGTGATCGCGGACCTGCTGCGCGACGGCCTGCCGCACCGCGCGGCCGTCATGGCGCCCAAGAACCATCCGCTGGGCGACCTGGTCAGGCAGGTGGAGTCGGCCGACCCGGCGGGCAGCTCGATCGTGATGCAGGTGCTCGACCACCGCACCGGCGTGGTGCGGGAGATGGTGGACCACGAGACGCTGCTCGGGTTCTGCGCGGAGGGTCCGCTGCTGACCGCCATGGGCGCGGGCTCGCTGCTGTCGGTGCCGATCGGGCACGGCGACGGCGTGCTGACGCTCGTACGCGCGCATGACCGGCCTCCCTTCGGGCTCGCCGACCTGGGCGTCATGCAGGAGGTGGGGCTGCAGCTCGGGCTGGCGCTGCGCGCCCAGGTGAGCTTCCAGAGCCGCTCGCGGGCCGCGGACGCGCTGTCGGCGAGCGTCGCGCCGCGCAACCTGCCCGACGTGCCCGGCTACGAGGCGGCGGCCGTCTACAACCCGGGCTCGTCGGTGGGCGCGGAGTTCTACGACGTGTTCCCGGTCGCGGGCGGCGGCTGGGGTTTCGCGCTGGGCGGCGCGGCGGGCAAGGGCGAGGAGGCGGCCTCGGTCAGCGCGATGGTCAGGGGCGGCCTGCGGGTGCTGAGCGTCTGGGAGTCCGACCCTGAGCCGGTCATGCGCAAGGTGAACGAGGCCCTGGTGGCGCAGGGCACCGGCATGTTCGTGATGGCGGTCGCGGGCTTCGTCAAGGGCCGGCGGATCAGGCTGTCGTCGGCCGGCCACCATCCGGCGGCCATCCTGCAGCCGGACGGCGCGGTGCGCTTCGCGGCGGGCGGCGGGGTGCCGCTGGGCATCTCCGCCGAGGCCGAGACCGAGGTCCAGACGCTCACGGTGGCGGCGGGCGAGACGCTGGTGCTCTATTCGGAGGGCCTGGTCTCCTCGCGCAACGAACGCGGCGAGCCGTACGGCGAGGAGCGGCTGGCCGACGTGCTGGGCCGGTGCGCGGGCCAGGCGCCGTCTGCCGTGGTCAAGACGGTCGAGGATGACCGGCACGCGTTCTCCGGCGGCCAGGTTTGGGATGAGATTGTGGTGTTCGCACTCCGCGGTGTCTGATTCGCGGTGGTTTGCGATCTGGACAAACCTGGGTATGGTCGGAGAAGTAGAACGACGTGCCTAAGACGCAGGCACACCTTTGAAGCTGCTCTTTCACGCTGAGGTGTGCCATGAATATCGCAATCGTCGCTTCCACGAACGGCAACCAGCGCCACCGCATTCTCTCCGTGGCACGAGAACTGGGGCGCGAGCACCACGTCACCATCTACTCCCGCCGTGACAGCGCCGACGGCAAGCCCAAGACGCGGGTGGCCCCGGGTGTCACGCTGGAGAACATCGACGTTGGGCCCGCAAAGGAGCTGGCCGCCGACGAGGTGGCGCCGTACCTGAACGAGGTGGGCCTGCATCTCGGCAAGCGCTGGTCGCAGGATCGCCCCGACGTGATCCACGCCTTTTCGTGGACAGGCGGGCTGGTCGCGGTGGCGGGCGCCGAGGGTCTCGGGGTGCCGGTGACGCAGACGTTCCACCGGGTCGACGCCGGACACAAGGACTTGGAGCGGGCGCTCGGACGCCGGGCCAACGCGGTCATCGCGGGCTCGGGCGACGAGGAGTCCGCGCTCATCCGGCTGGGCGTCCCGCGCGGGAACATCTCCGTGGTGCCGTACGGCGTCGACACCGAGCGCTTCCAGCGCCGGGGCGCGGTGGCCACGCGCGGCAGCCGCAAGCGCCTGCTGCACGTCGGCCCGCTGTCGATCGACCGGGGCGCGCACACGATCGTGCGGGCTCTTCCCGGGCTCGGCGACGACGTTGAGCTCGTCATCGCCGGCGGGCCCGAGCCGGACGAGCTGGAGCAGGACCGCGACGCCCGCCGCCTGCGGGCGCTCGCCGAGCAGCTCGGCGTCGCCGACCGGGTGACGCTGCTCGGCCAGGTGAAGCGGGCCGCCGTACCGAAGCTGATGCGCAGCGCGGACGCCGTGGTGTCGGTGCCGCGCGAGGCCGTGACGGGCATCGTGGCGCTGGAGGCCATGGCCTGCGGCGTGCCGGTGATCGCCTCGGCCGTGGGCGCGCACCTCGACTCCATCATCGACGGCGTCACCGGGCTGCTGGTGCCGCCGGACCGGCCGGCCCGCACCGCGCACCTGGCCCGCGAGCTGCTCTACGACCCCACGCTGCGCACCGCACTCGGCTACGCCGGCGCCGACCGGGCACGCTCGCGCTACTCCTGGGAGCGGGTGAGCCAGGAGCTGGTCCGGGTCTACGAGTCCTGCGCCTGACCCTGCTGCCCCACGCCCTCCCCCGCATCTACCCCGGCAGGTGGCTCCGGCCACCTGCCGTCTCCCTGCCAGGAGCTCAGAGGAGACGGGCGGCCTTGAGCGCCAGGTGCACGGCCAGGCGGTCGTCGCCGTCCGACAGGTCGCGGTGGGTGAGCCGCTCGGCCTTGGCCAGCCGGTAATAGAGCGTCTGGCGGTGCACGCCGAGCTGCGCGGCGGTCTGCTGGACGTGGCCGCCCCGATCCAGATAGACCTCCACCGTGTGGGCCAGCTCCGCGTCCAGCGCCGCCGCCTCGGCCGCCAGCTCGCGCAGGTCGGCCTGGCTGAGCCGGGCGAGCAGGCGGTGCACGCCCAGGTCCTCCCAGCGGGCGATCGGGGCGTGGCGCGGGAAGTGCTCGGCGACGCGCAGCGCCTGGCGGGCCTCGCGCCAGCTCAGCCACGCCTCTCCCGGGTCGTCGCGGGGCGCGCCGACGCCGGCCGCGGTGCCGTAGGCGCCCTGGACCGTACGCGCCACCTCCTCCGCCAGGTGTGAGGGGGCGAGCAGCGCCACAGGAGAGCCGGTACGCGCCAGCACGCCGCGCGGCAGCGTCCACAGGGCGGCCACGCGCTCCGGCGACTCGCGTACCGCGATGGCCGTCACCGGCCCCGTCACCTCCAGCGAGACCGACGCGCGCTCCTCGGGGTCGGCCGACAGCAGGGCGCGCAGCCCGTACCCGAGGTCCTGGCGGCTGCGCGCCTCCTGGGCGAGCGCGGCGGCGGCCCTGGCCACCAGCGGCGCGGCCGACGCGAGCCGCTCGTCGGTCAGCTCGCCCGAGTCGAGCAGCCACAGGTAGCCGTAGGTGACGTCGGCGTGTCGCAACGGCCAGCAGACCCTGGCGAGGACCTTCAGCTCGGCGTCGGCGGGGATCCTGACCGGGCCGCTCGCGCGGGCGATGCCGTAGCGCTCGAAGTACTCGCGCACCTCTCCGGTGGCGCGCCGGCGCAGGATCGACTCCTGGCGTACCGTGTCGATGTCGCCGTGCTGCGCGCCGTAGGCCAGCAGCCGGAACGAGCGGTCCTCCAGCGTCGCGGACGCGCCCAGCCGGGCGGCGATCTCGTCCACGATCTCTTGCAGATCTGCCGAGTTGTGCATTTGTACGACAGCCTCCCACACCGGGCGTTACGCGCGTCGATGGCCCCCTCTGAGCTGGCTTTTTAGACTCGAAGCATGCTGGGTCAACTGCTGCTCGCCGCTTCACGGAGCGGGCTCGTACGCCGTTCCGTGTCAAGCTTCCCGCTCACGAAGAGAGTCGTGGAGCGGTTCGTCGCGGGTGAGAGCGTTCAGCAGGCCCGTGACGCCATCGAGCGGCTGCGCGACGCGGGGCTCGCCGTGACGATCGACCACCTGGGCGAGGAGACGCTCGACGCGCGGGCCGCCGAGGCGACCACCGACGCGTACATCACGCTGCTGCAGACCATCAAGCCGCTCGACCTGGGCGGGCGGGGTGAGGTGTCGGTCAAGCTGTCGGCCGTCGGCCAGCGGCTCGACGAGTCGATGGCGCTTGAGCACGCCCGCGAGATCTGCGCCGCCGCCGCGGCCAACGGCTCCACCGTGACGCTCGACATGGAGGACCACACCACGGTCGACTCCACGCTGACGATCCTGCGCAAGCTGCGCGAGGACTACCCCGGCACCGGGGTGGCGATCCAGGCGTACCTGTTCAGGAGCGAGCAGGACTGCCGGGACCTCGCGGCCGAGGGCTCCCGCGTACGCCTGGTCAAGGGCGCCTACCGCGAGCCCGCCTCCGTCGCGCACCAGGGCAGGACCGCCGTCGACAAGGCGTACGTGCGATGCCTGCGGATCCTCATGGCGGGGAAGGGGTACCCCATGGTGGCGACGCACGACGATCGCATGATCGCGATCACGGAGCTGCTCGCCGACCGGTTCGGGCGGACGATCGGCGACCACGAGTTCCAGATGCTCTACGGAATCAGGACCGACCTGCAGGAGTCCCTGGCGGGGGCAGGCCACACGGTCCGCGTCTACGTTCCTTACGGCGACGACTGGTACGGGTACTTCATGCGCCGCCTGGCCGAGCGCCCCGCCAACGTCGCCTTCTTCCTTCGTGCCCTTGGGGGTAAGTAAATGGATGCCATCAGCAACGTCCCCGTGCCCGCGAACGAGCGTGTGTACGGCTACGCGCCCGGCAGCCCCGAGCGGGCCGCGCTGGAGGACCGCATCAAGGAGCTGGCCGGTTCGACGGCCGAGCTCACCATGACCATCGGCGGCGAGCAGCGTCTGGGCGGCGGCGCCCCCATCGACGTGGTGCAGCCGCACAACCATGCCTCCGTCCTGGGCCGTACCAACGACGCTACGGCCCGGGACGTGCAGGACGCCATCGACGCCGCGCTCGCGGCGGCGCCGTCCTGGCGCGCGATGTCGTTCGACGACCGGGCGGCGATCTTCCTGCGGGCCGCCGACCTGCTGGCCGGGCCGTGGCGGGCGACGCTGAACGCGGCGACCATCCTCGGGCAGTCGAAGTCGGTGCAGCAGGCGGAGATCGACTCGGCCTGCGAGCTGATCGACTTCCTGCGCTTCAACGTCTCGTACGCGCGCAAGCTCTACGCCGACCAGCCGATCTCCTCGCCCGGCGTGTGGAACCGGATGGAGTACCGCCCGCTCGAAGGGTTCGTGCTGGCGATCACGCCGTTCAACTTCACCGCCATCGCCGGCAACCTGCCGACCTCCGCGGCGCTGATGGGCAACGTCGTCGTCTGGAAGCCGTCGCCCACCCAGCAGTTCGCCGCGCACTTCACGATGCGGCTGCTGGAGGCCGCCGGGCTGCCTCCCGGCGTGATCAACTTGGTCACCGGCAACGGGCAGGCCGTCTCCGAGGTGGCGCTCACCCACCCGGCGCTGGCCGGCATCCACTTCACCGGCTCCACCGCGACGTTCCAGCACCTGTGGCGCACCGTCGGCGAGAACATCTCCGGCTATCGCGGCTATCCGCGCCTCGTCGGCGAGACGGGCGGCAAGGACTTCGTGCTCGCCCACCCCTCCGCCGACCCGGCCGTGCTCTCGACCGTGCTGATCAGGGGCGCCTTCGAGTACCAGGGCCAGAAGTGCTCGGCCGCCTCCCGCGCGTACGTGCCGCGCTCGGTCTGGAACCGCATGCGTGACGACTTCGTCGCCACCGCCGAGTCGCTGACCGTCGGCGACGTGGCCGGGGACCTGTCGACGTTCATGGGCGCGGTCATCGACGCGCGCGCCTTCGCCAAGCACAAGACCGCCATCGACCGGGCGCGGGCGGCGGCGAACATCGACGTGCTCACCGGCTCGTACGACGACTCCGTCGGCTACTTCGTCAAGCCGACCATCCTGGAGTGCGCCGACCCCACCGACGAGATCTTCGTCAAGGAGTACTTCGGGCCGATCCTCGGCGTGCACGTCTACGACGACGGCGACTACGACAAGGTGCTCGACCAGATGGAGGGCATCGCGCCGTACGCGCTGACCGGCTCGATCGTCGCCGACGACCGGTACGCCATCGCCGACGCCTCCCGGCGGCTGCGCTTCGCGGCCGGCAACTTCTACATCAACGACAAGCCGACCGGCGCCGTGGTGGGCCAGCAGCCGTTCGGCGGCGGCCGGGCCTCCGGCACCAACGACAAGGCGGGCTCGATCCACAACCTGACGCGGTGGGTGAGCGCCCGCGCGATCAAGGAGACGTTCGTGCCTCCCACCGACCACCGTTACCCGCACATGGGCTGAACCGCCCATCACAGCCGAGAGCCTCCCGGTCCTGCCCCGGGAGGCTCTCGGCGTTCCCGGTATGGCTTCAGGGGGTCCGGGCCTGGCTCTCGGGGTCCCGGCGTGGCTCTCGGGGTCCCGGCATGGCTCTCGGCGTTCTGCCGATGGCATGAAGTGCAATGATCGTGTCATTGACGCCTTCGCCGGGCCGCGCCCAGCATGGGAGGCATGCAGCGACGAGTCCTCATCGTCGTCTTCCCCGGTTTCCAGCTGCTCGACATGGCCGGGCCGGCCGACGTCTTCGCCACCGCCACGCACATCCGGCCCGAGGCGGGCTATGCCGTCGAGGTGGGGTCGGCGGCGGGCGGCGAGGTCACGGCGGGCAACGGCGTGACCGTCACCACCCGGCCGCTCGCCGGGATCGGCGAACCGGTGGACACCCTGATGGTGGCGGGCGGGCCCTCCGTACCCGACCGGCTGGGCGACGCCGAGCTGATCGGGCAGATCGCCCGGCTCTCCGCGGGCGCGCGGCGTACGGCGTCGGTGTGCAACGGCGCGTTCCTGCTCGCCGAGGCCGGCCTGCTCGAACGGCGGCGCGCCACCACGCACTGGCTCGTCGCCGACGACCTGCGCAGCCGCTACTCCGGCGTGGACGTGGACGCCGACCCCCTCTACATCGAGGACGGCCACGTGTGGACGTCGGCAGGCGTGCTGTCCGGCGTGGACCTCGCGCTCGCCCTCGTCGCCAAGGACCACGGCCACGACCTCGCCAGGAAGGTCGCCCGCGGGCTCGTGGTCTATCTGCACAGGCCCGGAGGGCAGAGCCAGTTCAGCACCGCCATGCGGGCGCTGACGCCGCGCAGCGAGCCGCTCAGGGAGCTGCAGGGCTACATCGACGCGAACCCGGCCGCCGACCTCAGCGTGCCCGCGCTCGCCGCGCGGGCCGGCATGAGCCAGCGCCACTTCTCCCGCGTCTTCACCGCACAGACCGGCATGTCACCCGGCCGGTACGTCGAGCGCAGCCGCGCCGACACCGCCAGGCGGCTCCTGGAGGTCACCTCGCTGCCGCTCGACGCCGTGGCCAGGGAGTCCGGGCTCGGCTCTGCTGAGACCCTCTACCGCGTCTTCAGGCGGCACTGGCGGATCTCCCCCGGCGACCACCGGCGCCGGTTCCAGTCCAAGGAGAGGTAATCCTCATGCACGTCGCCATCCCGCTCTACCGCCGCTTCACCGCCCTCGACGTGGCCGGGCCGTACACGGTGCTGAACATGGCGCCCGGGTTCTCCGTCACGCTCGTCGCCGCCGAGCGCGGTCTCGTCTCCGACGACTGGGGCACGTTCCGGCTCGAGGCCACCGCCTCGTACGACGAGGTGCCCGCGCCGGACGTCATCATGGTGCCCGGCGGCACCGGCACCCTCGACGCGCTCTCCGACGAGGCGCTGGTCGGCTGGATCCGCCAGGCGCATCGGCACACCCGGTGGACCACCTCCGTCTGCACCGGCTCCCTCCTGCTCGGCGCGGCCGGCATACTCAAGGGCCTCCCGGCCACCGGCCACTGGGCGCTCCTCGACATGCTCAAGCAGTACGGCGCCGAGCCGGTGAGCTCGCGGGTGGTGACGACCGGCAAGATCGTCACGGCGGCGGGGGTGTCGGCGGGCATCGACATGGCGCTCACGCTCCTCGCCGAGGCCGCCGACGAGGCCACCGCCCAGGCCGTGCAACTGGCCATCGAGTACGACCCCGAGCCGCCCTTCACCTCCGGCTCCCTGCGGGGCGCCCCGGAAGGCATCCCCGACCGCGCGCTCCACCTCCTGACCGACGTCCCCGCCTAGAAGCCCACCGCCGTCCCGGTCTTCGACCGGCGACCGGCCCAGCAGGCAACGCCCCCGAACCCGGAGAGCGGCACGACCGCCCCACGCCTCACTCCGGGCGGTGGGTGGTGTCTCCGCAGGCCGCGCCAAGCGCTGAGCCTCACCTCCTCACCGCCCCGCTGTCACGACCGGCCGCGGACCACTGCTCAGACGGCGGCGCGCCGAGGGCTGTCGTGACCGTGGCGGGCGCGCGGGCGCGCGATCATTCGCTGGCGTACGGGCACGCGTTCCCGATCATTCGCTGGCGTACGAGCACGCGTTCCCGATCATTCGCAGGCGTACGGGCGCGCGCTCCCCATCATCTCTTCCCGATCATTCTTCGCGCGCGACGCCCAGGGGCAGGACGTCGAAGTGGACGACCACGTGCTCGACCCCCGCCTCGCCCGCCGGCCCGTCCGTCGCGGCGGTCTCGACCGGCTCCCCAGAGACGGCCGCCCCTCCGGAACCGGCCGGGCCCGCGGAGGCGGCGACCCCGGCGCGGGCGTCCGACAGGGCACGGTAGCGTTCCAGCACCTCGTACACCTCGTCCTGCATCCGTGCCGTCTCCTCGGCGGTCAGCCGAAGTGAGCGGCGGCCGAAGCCGCTGACCTCCACCCACTCCTGCGGCGCCTTGCCGAGCATCCGCCGCCAGCGGGCCAGCTCGGCGCCACGCTGACGGACCAGATCGTCGAGCAGGTAGTCGACGGCCTTGGCGGTCTCGGGGTCGTCGTCGGGCCGGTCGCCGTAGGAGTAGCCACCCGGCGGGATGCGCCAGTACTTCTCCTTGCCGCGCCCCATCCCGGGCACCACCTCGATCATGCCGTGCCTGGCCAGCTCGCGCAGGTGGTAGCTGGTGGTGCCGGTGTTCTGGTCGAGCAGGCCGGCGAGGCGGGTGGCGGTGGACGGCCCGTGCTCGTCGAGCAGCTCGTAGATGCGCAGCCGCAGCGGGTGGGCGAACGACTTGAGGGCGTTCGCGTCGAGTGTCCTGGCCGGGTAGCTCTTGCTCCCCATCTTGTGCAAACCGCTCTTTGCAAAGAAGACTGTGCACACTTTTCCTTACACAGACTATCGGAGGAGACGACGGCGGGCCTGGGGCGTCCGTTCGCCTTCCTGTTGTCATCGACGGCGCTGTCCAACCTGGCCGACGGCCTGCTGAAGGTGGGGGGCCAACCTCGTGCGCGCCGCGCTCCTGGCCCTGGTCACCGCGTTCGCCTTCACAGGGACACTCGATTACCCGCTGCTGCTCGCGGCGGTACTGCTGGCCGGGGTGAGCGAGGTGTTCGCCGGCCTCTCCGCGCGGTCCATCCTGCCGATGACCGTCTCAGGCCGCGACCTGACCAGGGCCAACGGCCGCGTCTCGACCGCCATGATGATCGGCAACGAATTCGTCGGCGCGCCGCTCGGGGGCCTGCTCGTCGCCCTCGTGCCCGCCGTCCTGTTCGGCGCCCCGGCCCTGCTGTACGCCGCCGCCGACCTGCTCCTGCTGGGCATGCACAGCACGTTCGCGCCTGCCGCGCCCGTCCGCGTACGGCCGATGCGGGCCGACATCAAGAGGCGCTGGCGTTCCTGTGGTCGCACCGGGTGCTGCGCTGCCTGGCGCTCACGGCCGGGACGGTCAACTTCGCCAACGCCGCCTACTTCGGCGTCTTCGTGCTCTGGGCGGTCGGCGAGGAGTCGGCGATCGGGCTGGAGCCCGCCCAGTACGGCCTGATGACCACGGCGCTGGCGGCAGGCGCCATACCGGGGTCGCTGCTGTCGGAGTGGGCGACGCGGCTGTTCGGAGAGCTGCGTACGCTCCTGGGCGGCTGGCTGGCCAGCAGCCTGCTGCTCCTGGTGCCCCTGCTCGTGCCGTCCCCGTGGACCCTCCACCCCACCGCCGTGCTCTGGGGCGTGGTCGGCGCGGCGGTCAACGTCCTGGTGATCTCGACCCGGCAGCGGCTCATCCCGGTGGAGCTGCTCGGCAGGGTCAACTCGGCGTACCGGCTCATCGGCATGGGCGCGATGCCGCTCGGAGCGGCTCTCGGAGGCGTCGTGGCCGAATTCACCGGGGTTCCTGCCGTCCTCACAGGCGCGACTGGAGTATGTTTGGTGGCTGTCGGGCTGCTGTGGCGCGCTTTGTCGGGTCGAAAATTCCACGCCTCTGACCAGCACCGCCACACTTTCCGGCATATCCGGATCACGTTAGGCACCCAAGAGCCTGTACGGAAGTGACATGATTATCCCCGAGCATGAGGGGATGGTATGCGGCAGATCGGCGGACGGTACCTCCTGAACGAGGAGGCCGGTCGTGGGGGTATGGGAGTTGTCTGGCGGGCGTTCGATCAGCTCCTTCACCGTACGGTGGCGCTCAAGGAGCTGACCCTTACCGGCGAGGTCGAGATGGTACGCCGGAGGGTGCTTCGTGAGGCCAGGATGGCCGCCGGGCTGAGCCACCCCAATATCGTGACGGTGCACGACCTGATCGAGGAGGGCGGCAAGCTCTGGATCGTGATGGAGTACCTCGACGGGCTCTCACTGCACCAGTTGCTCTCCCAGGTGGGCACGCTGCCCGCGCAGTCGGTGGCGGCGATCGGCCAGCACCTGCTGGCGGCGCTGCGTACCGCCCACGAGGCGGGTGTGCTCCATCGCGACGTCAAGCCCGCCAACGTCATGCTGACGGGCGACCGGGTGGTGCTCACCGACTTCGGCATAGCGACGGCCGAAGGCGACATCCGCATGACCACGTCGCGGCGGCTGCGCGGCACCCCGGCGTTCATGGCGCCTGAGCGGTTGCACGGCGGGCCGGCCAGCAAGGAAGCGGACATGTGGTCGTTCGGCGCCACCCTGTACAGCGCCATCGAGGGCCAGCCGCCCTACCCTGGCCAGGACGCGGCGACCGTGCTCGGCATGGCGCGCAGCGGCCCCTACCCGCCGCCGCGCCGCGCCGGGATCATGCGCCCGCTCATCGAGGGCCTGCTGCACCACGACCCGGTGCGCAGGTTCACCCTGGAGCAGACGGCGGGCCTGCTGGCCGGCATGCGCGCCAGCGCCTACCAGGCGGCCATCTGACGACACCCGTCCGGTGACGCCTCGGCCGTCGAGCGCCGGCCGAGGCGAGGTCCGGAAGGTGTGCGCGTCCCAGCGTTCAGCCGCTCCTCGCGAGCGCAGCCGCCCGGCGCCCATCGCGCGCCGTGGGCGCGTCAGCGGCCTCAACGCCGTGGCAGGGGCCTCAACGCCGTGGCAGGCGCGTCAGCGGCCTCAACGCCGTGGCAGGGGCCTCAACGCCGTGGCAGGCGCGTCAGCGGCCTCAACGTCGTGGCAGGCGCGTCAGCCTTCCTTCTTGGCGCGGGCCTCCGCCTCGGCGGCGTCCATGGCCTCGGCCTCTTCGGGGGTGGGGGCGGTGCCGCCGAGGTGGGCCGGCTGCCACCAGACGCCCGGCGGGATCTCCGGGTACGTGCGCTGCGCCCGGTCCACCAGCTCGGTGAGCCGCCCGCGCAGGTCGGCGACGTGATCGGCCACGTTCTCGCCGCGCTTGGGATACATCGGCTCGCCCACCAGGATGGTCATCGGGATGTGCCGCTGCAGCAGCTTGCGCGGTCGGCCCTTGGTCCACAGGCGCTGACTGCCCCACAGCGCGACGGGGATCACGGGGGTGCCGGTGGCCTGGGCCATGCGGACGGCGCCGTTCTTGATCTCCTTCACGGTGAACGAGCGGCTGATCGTGGCCTCGGCGAACACGCCGACGACCTCGCCGGCCTTGAGCATGCGCAGGGCGGTGGCGTACGAGCCGGCCCCGCGCCCCGGTCGACCGGAATGTGGTGCATGCCGCGCATCAGCGGCCCGGAGACGGGGTGCTTGAACACGTCCTCCTTGGCCATGAACCGCACCAGCCGCTTCGACGGCAACGCGGCGAACCCGGCGAAGATGAAGTCGAGGTAGCTGATGTGGTTGCTGACCAGCACCGCTCCCCCCGACCGCGGCACGTGCTCGGTCCCCTCCATGTGGAAGCGGATGTCGAGCACGCGAAAGAGGGTCCGCGCGGCGGCGATCACCGGCGGGTACACGATCTCAGCCATGAGCAGACCGTAACCTACTCGGGCGGCTCCGGCGGACGTGGGAGCCCGGCCACCGCGTCCGTCCCGGCCCCGGCCACCGCGTCCGTCCCGGCCCCGGCCACCGCGTCCGTCGCGGCCCCGGCCTGAGCGTCCGCGCCGGCCGGCTTGAGCATGACATCCAGCCCGCCCGCGCCATGACGCTTGCGCGGTCGTGAAAAAGGGCAGATGTTCTGACCATGAAGAAGCTCATCAACACGGCTGATTCCGTCGTTGAGGACGCATTGAACGGCATGGCCGCGGCTCACCCGTCGCTGCGGGTCCGCGACAACGTGGTCTATCGAGCGGCGGGGCCGAGGCCGGGCAAGGTAGGCCTGGTGTCGGGCGGGGGTTCGGGGCACGAGCCGCTGCACGCGGGGTTCGTCGGTTACGGCATGCTCGACGCCGCCTGCTGCGGCGAGATCTTCACCTCGCCGGTGCCCGACCCGATCATCGAGGCGACCACGAGCGTGGACGGCGGCGCCGGGGTGCTGCACATCGTCAAGAACTACACCGGCGACGTGCTCAACTTCGAGATGGCGGCCGAGCTGGTCGAGGGCGTCGAGGTGGCGAGCGTGCTGGTGGACGACGACGTCGCCGTACAGGACTCGCTCTACACGGCGGGCCGGCGCGGCACGGGCGCGACGCTGTTCGTGGAGAAGATCGCCGGTGCGGCGGCGGAGGAGGGCCTGCCGCTGGAGGACGTCGCCGCGGTGGCGGCCGACGTCAACCGGCGCAGCCGGTCGTTCGGCATCGCGCTGACCTCCTGTACGCCGCCCTCCGCCGGCAAGCCCATCTTCGACCTGCCGGAGAACCAGGTGGAGCTGGGCATCGGCATCCACGGCGAGCCTGGCCGCACCCGGGTGCCGATCGCACCGGCGCGCGAGCTGGCGGGCGTGGCGATGGACGCGATCCACGGCGACATGCCGCTGCGCGGCGACCTGCTGGTCATGGTCAACGGCATGGGCGGCACCCCGCTGTCGGAGCTGTACGTGGTGTTCGGCGAGGTGGCGGCGTACGTCAAGGGCAGGGGGGCGAGGGTGGCGCGCTCGCTGGTGGGCAACTACGTGACGAGCCTCGACATGCAGGGCTTCTCGGTCACCGTCTGCCCGCTGGACGACGAGCTGACCCGCTTGTGGGACGCGCCGGTCGAGACGCCGGGACTGCGCTGGGGGCGATGATGGACACCGATCTGTTCGTGGCCTGGTTCGAGGAGAGCTCCAGGCTGATCCGCCGCGAACGCGACCGCCTGACCAGGCTGGACGCGGCGATCGGCGACGCCGACCACGGCACCAACCTCGACCGCGGCTTCTCCGAGGTGTGCAAGGCGCTGGCCGACGATCCCCCGGGCTCGGCGTCGGAGGTGCTGACGACGGCGGGGACGATCCTGATCCGCCGGGTGGGCGGCGCGGCGGGGCCGCTGTACGGGTCGTTGTTCCGGCAGATGGGCAGGGCGCTGCGGGAGTCGCCGGTGACGCTCGCGGGCTTCGCGGCGGCGTTCGAGGACGGCGTGGTGGCGATCGAGCGGCTGGGCAAGGCCACGCCGGGCGACAAGACGATGGTGGACGCGCTCACCCCCGCCTCCCGTGCGCTGGCGCTGGCCGTACGCGACGGCGTCGGCGTGCACGAGGCGCTGGTCAAGGCGGCGGACGCGGCTCTGGAAGGGGCCAAGGCCACGATCCCGATGCAGGCGAAGAAGGGCAGGGCGAGCTACTTGGGGCAGCGCAGCATCGGCCACGAGGACCCGGGAGCGGCCTCGGCGGCGCTGCTGCTCGAAGCGCTGGCGAGCGTGGCGGGATGAGGGCCGCGGGTGCGCGCTCGTGGCCGGGCTTGAGAAAGGCGGTGCGATCGTTGGGCGGCGAGGCGCTGTGACGGTGGGCGTGGTGCTGGTCTCACACAGTGCCGGGCTGGCGGCCGAGGCCGTGCGGCTGGTCCGGGGCATCGCGGGCGATGACGTGCCGGTGGCGGCCGCGGGCGGGACGGCCGACGGCGGGCTGGGCAGCAGCGTGGAGGTGATCGAGAAGGCGGTGCGCAGCGTCGACGACGGGGACGGGGTGGTGCTCATCCCCGACATCGGCAGCTCGGTGCTGAACGCCCGGCTGCTGGCCGATGAGGGCAAGGCGGTGGTGGTCGACGTGCCGTTCCTTGAAGGCGCGATCGCGGCGGCGGTGACGGCGGGCGCGGGAGAGACGCTGGCCGAGGTCGTGGCGGCCGCCGAGGAGGCCCGCACCCACCGCAAGTTCTGACGCGGGCGCCCCTCGGCGGGCAGAGCCCGTCAGTGGCCCTTGAACGCCCGTCAGTGGCCCTTGAACGCCTCCTCCAGCCACCAGGAGCCGCGTTCCCTGGTCACCTTGCCGTGTACCAGCAGCGGACGGTCCCTGGGCCCGGAGAGCCAGGCGGAGACGCCCGCCAGGTCCTCGCGGCGGGTGACGGTGACGGCGTCCATGCCGTGGCCGCGCGCGATGGCGGCGAGGCCGGCGGGTGGGAACGTGACCGTGCCGAGCGGGTGGTCGTGCGGGCCGAAGTGGTGCACCTCGGCTCCGTACGCCTCGTCGTCGTACACGACGATCACCATCGGCAGCCCCAGCCGGACCACGGTCTCCAGCTCGGCGAGCCCCATGAGGAAGCCGCCGTCGCCGAGCGCGGCCACGGGGAGCCGGTCGGGCCGGGCGAGCGCGGCGCCGATCGCGGTCGCAAGGCCCAGACCGACCGACTGGAACGCCTGGGTGAAGCAGAAGCCGTTCTCGTCCGGCACGTCCAGGAACATCGACGGATATCCCATGAAGTTGCCGGAGTCGATGGAGACGACGCGCTCGGCGGGCAGCAGGTCGTCCAGGCCGATGGTGAGCGTCCTGGGGTCGATCCTGCCGCCCGCGCCGTCGTCGTCGTACGGCACCGCCCGCCACCGTCCCTCGGCCCTGATGCGCCCGGCCAGCTCGGGCGTGCGGTAGCCGGTGCGCTGCGGCACCGCGTCCGCCAGCGCCGCGGCGACCTCGGCCACGTCGCCGACGACGCCGATGCCGGCGGGCACGTGGGTCTTGAGCGCGGCGGGTTCGAGGTCCACCTTGGCCACCCTGGCGCCGGGCGAGACGAGCGAGCCGTGCCGGGTGGTCCACATGTTGAGCGCGCAGCCCCAGCCCACGATGAGGTCGGCGTCCCGGATCAGCTCCGCGGCCAGCGGGGTGGCGAAACCGCCGGAGACGTCGAGGTCCCACGGGCTGCCGCGGAACAGGCCCTTGGCCACGGCCGAGGTGGCGAGCAGCGCCCCGGTGCGTTCGGCCAGCGCCTCCAGCTCGCGGCGGGCGTGCCGGGCGCCGCGGCCGGCGATGAACACCGGCCGCCCGGCCGTCTCCAGCGCGGCGGCCAGCTCGCCGATCTCGGGCTCCACGCGGGGCGCGGCCGGCTCGGCGGGCACGTCGAGTCCGCCGGAGTGAGGCGCGGCCTGGACGTCGAGCGGCAGGTTGAGCAGCACCGTACGCCGCTCCCCCACCGCCAGCCGGTACGCCCGCGCCGCCTGCGCGACCGCATCGCCCGCGTCGGTGACGCGCATCGCCACCGCGCCCACCGCCGTGGCGAGCCCGGCCTGGTCGATGTGGAAGTTGGACTGCGGCTCGGTGGCCTCGCCGGCCAGCACGACCAGCGGCGTGCGGCTCTTGGCCGCCTCGGTGATGCCGGTCAGCGCGTTGGTCAGCCCGGGACCCTGGTGCACCGAGACGATGCCGGGCCGGCCGCTCATCCTGGCATGGGCGTCGGCCATGGTGGCGGCCCCGCCCTCGTGACGGGCGGCGACGAAGCGCACGCCGGCGGCCACGAGGGCGTTGGTGACGTGGAAGTTGCCGCTGCCGACCACCCCGAACGCGGTCTCGGCTCCGCAGGCGGCCAGGGCCCGGCCGACGGCCTCGGCGACGATCAACGTTCCACCAGGGCGAGCACGCGGACGGGGCTGCCGGAGCCGCCCACGATGGGCAGCGGCGGCGCGACCACGACGGCGCCGGTGACGGGCAGGCGGTCGATGTTGCGGAGCTGGGTGAGCCCGTACTTGCCCGCGCCCAGGAGGAAGGAGTGGCACGGGAACGGCGGGTCGAAGGAGTGCGCGGCGCCCGCGTCGGTGCCGACGGTCTCCACGCCGATCCCCAGGATGGGCGTCTCGGACGCCAGCCACTCGGCGCACTCGGCGGAGATGCCGGGCGTGTGCGGGCCGTTGTCGTCGGCGTTGATGAACGCGGCCTGGTCGCCGGAGCGGGCGTCCCAGCCGGTGCGGTAGAGCAGCCAGCCGCCGTCGGGGAGCGGGCCGTTGGCGCGCTCCCACTGCTCGACGTGGTCGATCTGGAGGAGGAAGTCGGGGTCCTTCGCCGCCTCGTCGGCGAAGTCGAGCACCACGGCGGGCGCGATGAGGCTGCGGGCCGGCACCTGGGAGACGTCCTGCCCGTCGCGGGCGGTGACCCAGTGGACGGGAGCGTCGAAGTGCGTGCCCGTGTGCTCTCCGGTGTGGATGTCGTTCCAGTACCACGCCGGGCCGCGGTCGTCGTACCGGCTGATCTCCTCGAGCCGGAACGGGATCGTGTTGGCGAACGGCTCGGGCAGCTGGAGGATCGGTGTCTCCGCGGTGAGTGGCGCGGTCAGGTCGATCACCTCGATCGCCCCGCTGCGCACGCTGTCCACGAAGCTCTGCAACACCGACATGTCTTCCTCCTCGGTAGGGCTGAGCCGCATCCTCCTACGCTCGCCTTACCAGAGCAAACACGCCGATACCTCGCGCGTCAGGCTTTCGTCCACTCCGCGCAGCCGCCGGTCTGGAACGCCTTGTCGGTGGGCTGGATGGTGACCACGGCGGCGCCGGACGGCATGCCGGCCGCGATCACGTCGCCGCTCTCGTCGCGCAGCCGGGCCCAGTAGCACATCGTGAACCCGGAGGCCGGGCCGGTGGTGCGGTAGGTGCCCGGCTGGATGTCGGTGCCGACGCGGAGGGTGCGCAGGGACGCGGAGTTGGTGAGGGTCCCGCCGGGCTGCGTCTGCGGGGGCACGCTCTGGGCGGGCGTCTCACCAGGCGGGGTCTGCACGGGCGGAGTCCCGATCGGCCCGCTCTGAGCAGGCCCGCTCTGAGCAGGCCCGCTCTGAGCAGGCCCGCTCTGAGCAGGCCCGCTCTGAGCAGGCGGGGTCTGGGCAGGCGGGGTCTGACCAGGAGGAGGAGTCTGCGCGGGTGGGGTCTGGGCCGGATCGGTGGGCACCCCCTGCGTCGGCTGCGCGGGCAGACCGGCGTCCGCGGGAGGCGACTGGCTCTTCTCGACCGTCACCGTCACCCTGGGCGCGGGCTCGCCGCTCGACGACGGGGAGCCGGCGCCGAACCCGACGAACACCCCCAGCAGGAATCCCAGCAGCGCGGCCAGCCCCGCGACGAGCACGATGATCGGCGGGCTGCTCGTCGCACGGGGGTATTGCGGGTAGTCAGGGGGAGGCGGCCCGTACATCACGGGTTTTAGCGTGCCACCCCTGTCAACCCCGCATGCGCCGGGTCAGCGGTGCAGGTAGTCGACGAGCGACGCCTTCTCCGTCTCCAGCTCCTCGATGGCGCTCTTGACGACGTCGCCGATGCTCACGATGCCGACGAGCCGGCCCTGGTCGACGACGGGCATGTGGCGGAAGCGCTGGGTGGTCATGGTGCGGCGCAGCGAGTCGACGTTCTCCCCCGGCCCCACCGTGGTCACCTCGGTCGTCATGATCGACGACACCGGCATGTCGAGGACGGCGGCGCCCCGGTCGTGCAGGCGGCGCACGACGTCGCGCTCGGAGACGATGCCCTCGATCGTCACGCCGTCAGAGGAGACGACCACCGCCCCGATGTTGCGCTCGGCGAGCTTGGCGAGCAGCTCGCGGACGGTGGCGGACGGTGCCACGCAGGTCACGTCGCTGCCCTTGTTCCGAAGGATCGTACCGATGAGCATGTGCACCACCTCTGTCCCTCAGTGTTCCAAGCCCGTGTCCAGAGCAAACAAGCGGGTGGGGGCCCAGTCAAGCGGTCCCGTAGGCTGCCTGCGTACGAATCCGACACGTCACTCAGGGACCGTGAGAAATGACCGAGCGGCTCAATACCGGAAGCCATGATCTGCCCGTCACCGAGGAGCTGGCCGCGTTCATGCGGACCGGGTGGGCGAGCGAGCGGCGGGCGGAGATCGCGCCCCGGCCGATCGCGCCGTGGGCGGCCAAGCGGCGGGCCGCGCTGGCACAGCGCTTCCCCGGCGAGCGGCTGGTGATCCCGGCGGGCACGCTGAAGGTGCGCAGCAACGACTGCGACTACCGGTTCCGGCCGCACAGCGCGTACTCGTACCTGACGGGGGCGAACGAGTCGGACGACGTGCTGGTGATCGAGCCGTCCGGCGAGGCCGTCCTGTACGTCAGGCCGCGCGCCCCGCGCGCCGAGGGCCAGGAGTTCTACCGCGACCGCCGCTACGGCGAGTTCTGGGCCGGGCCGCGCCCCGACCTGGCGGAGGCGTCCGAGCTGTACCAGATCGAGTGCGCCCACATCCGCGACCTCGACCTCAAGGGCCCGGCGCGGGTGCTGCGCGGCGTGGACCCGTCGGTGGACGCGCGGGTCGAGCGCGGCGACGGCGACGCCGAGCTGGAGTCGTTCCTGTCGGAGATGCGGCTGGTCAAGGACGAGTGGGAGGTGGGCGAGCTGCGCTCGGCGGTGGACGCGACCGTGCGCGGCTTCGAGGACGTCGTACGCGCGCTCCCCCAGGCGATCGGCCACCCGCGCGGCGAGCGGTACCTGGAGGGCGTGTTCGGGCTGCGGGCGCGCCTTGAGGGCAACGCGGTCGGCTACGAGAGCATCGTGGCCTCGGGCTCGCACGCCTGCGTGCTGCACTGGATCCGCAACGACGGCGCGCTGCACCGCGACGACCTGCTGCTCATGGACGCCGGCGTCGAGTCCGACACCCTCTACACCGCCGACGTCACCCGTACGATCCCGCTGTCCGGCCGCTTCAGCCCGGTGCAGCGCCAGGTGTACGAGCTGGTGTACGAGGCCCAGAAGGCGGCCATCGCGACGCTGCGGCCGGGCGCCCGCTTCCGCGACTTCCACCTGGCGGCCATGCGCGTCATCTGCGACGGCCTGCGCGAGTGGGGCCTGTTCAAGGAGTCGGCCGACACGCTCATGGAGACCGGCCTGTACCGCCGCTACACGCTCTGCAGCAGCGGCCACATGCTGGGCCTCGACGTGCACGACTGCGCGAAGTCCAGGGCCGAGGTCTACCTGGACGGCGTGCTGGAGGAGGGCCACGTGCTGACCGTCGAGCCCGGCCTGTACCTTCAGCCGGACGACCTGACGCTGCCGCAGGAGCTGCGCGGCATCGGCGTGCGCATCGAGGACGACCTGCTGATCACGGCGGACGGCGCGACCATGCTGTCGGACGGCCTGCCCCGCCACCCCGACGAGATCGAGTCCTGGATGGGCGGGCTCCTGTAGCGAGCCGGGCACGTCGGCGGCGCGATGGCGCAGGTCATCGTCAAGCTCGAGGCCACCTCGCAGGCGACCGTGCGCGAGGTCTACCTGGCCGACGTGGACGAGGCGACCGCGCACGCCATCGTGGTCGTGGACCAGCAGGTGAACACCTCGGAGGCGATCCGTTCCGTCAAGGACCCCCACCTCGAGATCAGCACGGTGAAGGAGAAGGACACCAGGAAGATCAACGACGTGCCGTGCTCGGCGCGGCGTCGGGGGACCGGTACAGCCTGGACGGCAAGCCCGCCGACAAGTGATCAGCGGCGGCAGGTCGGCGTGGGGTCGAGGAACACCTGCCGTACCTGGGGGAACTGCTCGCGCAGCCGCCGTTCCACCTCGTCGGCGGCCTTCTCGACGCCACGGGCCGTGGCCTCGTCCTGGAAATCGATCTTCGCGGCGACCAGGACCGCGCCCGGCCCGATCACCATCGTCAGCAGCTCCACCACGCCGGCCACCTCGGGCTGGTCGAGCAGCACGGCGCGGATGCCGTTCTGCACGCTCTCGGGCGCGGCCTGGCCGATGAGCAGCGACAGGTTCGTCCTGATCAGGGTGACCGCGACGACCAGCAGGAGCAGGCCGATCACGACGGAGGCGACGCCGTCCCAGAGCGCCGATCCGGTGAGCTGCGAGCCGAGCAGCCCTCCGGCGGCCACCAGCAGCCCGATGAGCGCGGCGCCGTCCTCGAACAGCACGGCCTTCAGCGCCGTGTCGGAGGTCACCCGTACGAGCCGTCGGGGCGGGATGCCGTAACGTGCGGCCTCGCGGCGCAGCTGCGCCAGCCCTTTGAGCAACGAGGTGCCCTCGAGCACGAACGCGACGGCCAGCACGACGTACGAGGGGGTGAGGTCGGCCAGCTCCTCGCCGTGGCCGACCTCGTGCAGGCCGTGGGTGATGGAGAACCCGGCCCCGCCCACCAGCGTCGCCACCGCCGCCATCAGCGCCCAGACGAAACCCGCCTTGCCGTGCCCGAACGGATGCCGCCGGTCGGCCGGCTTGCCCGACCGCCGCACGGCCACCAGCAGCAGCAGCTCGGTCACGGTGTCGGCGGCGGAGTGCGCCGCCTCCGACAGCATGGCGGCCGAGCCGCCGATGAGACCGGCGATCAGCTTCGCCAGCGCGATCGCCAGGTTCGCGGCGCCGGCCACGAGCACGGTGCCCAGGCTCTCCCCAGACTTCTCGCCCATAGCGCCCCACCTTACGTGCGCTAGATTGAGTGCGTGAGTGAGCCCCGCTGGCTGTCGCCTGCCGAACAACGTGCGTGGCGTACGCATCTGGCGGTGCACAAGCTGCTCATGCACCGGCTCGACCGCGAGCTGCACGCGCACTCGCTCTCGCTCAACGACTACGAGATCCTCGTCAACCTCTCCGAGAGCCCGGGCCGCCGCATGCGGATGAGCGAGCTGGCCGACGTCACCATCCAGTCGCGCAGCCGGCTGTCGCACCAGATCTCCCGCATGGAGGCCAAGGGCCTGGTCGTCAGGGAGGACTGCCGCGACGACCGCAGGGGCACCTACGCGGTGCTGACCGACGAGGGCTGGGAGACGATCCAGCGGGTGGCGCCGCACCACGTGCGGGGCGTGCGCGAGCACTTCGTCGACCGCCTCACCGACGACCAGCTCGACGCGATCGTGGCGGCGTACGCGCCGATCGTCGAGCATCTGAAGAAGCTGCGCTGACACCCAACCGATATACGCGAGCGGCCACGCGCGATCTCCGCGCTGGCTAGCATCCGGTCATGCTGAGAAAGCTACTGATCGTGGCGGTCCTCGCGCTCGCGACGGCGTGCTCGTCAGGCGGCGCGGGGGCGGAGCTGCCGGCCGGGCCCGACGTGATGAAGAAGGCCGTGGACGCCATGAAGACGGTGAAGTCGGCCGGCTTCTCCATCGCGACCGAGGGCAAGCCGAACGTGCCGCTGAAGAAGGCCGACGGGCGGCTCACGGCGGAGGGGGACGCCGACGGCACGATCACGCTCGAGGCGCTGGGCAGCCTCCTTGAGGTCACCTTCGCCGTGGTCGGCGACACCGTCCACTTCAAGGGCGCCACGGGCGGCTTCCAGAAGATGACGCGGCAGCAGCTCGCCCAGATCTACGACCCGTCGGTCATCCTGGAGCCGACCAAGGGCGTCGCGCAGCTGCTCGCCTCCGGCACCGACCCCAAGGTGGAGGCCGTCGAGAACGGCTCCTACCGGGTCGCCACCACCTTCCCCGGCAGCGTCGTCGGCCAGATCGTCCCCGGCGTCACGCAGGGCGTGAACGCCAAGATCTGGATCGACCAGGCCAGCAGCAGGCTCACCAAGGCCAGCCTGCCGCTGGAGGGCGGCACGGTGACGGTGTCGTTCAGCGACTACGACGCGCCGGTCACGATCAAGCCGCCCGCGCAGTGAGGCCGTTGCAGACGGGACGTGAGGCGAGCTTGACGGGAAGTGCTCGATGAGGAGGGCGCAGTGAGGCGCGCCCGGCGGGTGGTGCTCGGCGCGGGCGGCGCGGTGGTGCTGCTCGCCGCACTGGACGCGTACGTGGTGGTGACGGTCCTGGTCGGCATCGCCGAGGACGTCGGCATCCCGCTCAACCACCTCGAACGCGCCACCCCGATCGTGACGGGCTTCCTGCTGGGGTACGTCGCCGCGATGCCGCTGCTCGGGCGGCTCTCCGACCGGTACGGCCGCCGCCCGCTCATCCACGCCTGCCTGGCCGCGTTCGCGCTCGGCTCCGTGCTGACCGCGCTGGCGAGCGGGGAGATCACAGTGGTGGCCGGGCGCACCGTGCAGGGGGTCGCGGGCGGTGCGCTGCTGCCGATCACCATGGCGGTCATCGGCGACCTGTGGGAGGAGCGCGAGCGCTCCGTCGCCCTGGGTGCCGTCGGCGCCGCGCAGGAGCTGGGCAGCGCGCTCGGGCCCCTGTACGGCGGCCTGCTCGCCGGGGTTCCGAGCACGGTGGTCGCGGGGATCGAGCTGGGCGGCTGGCACGCCATCTTCTGGATCAACGTCCCGCTCTCCGCCCTCGCCGCCCTGGCCGTCCACCGCGCCCTCCCACCCGGCCACCTCGTGCCCCCGCCGCCCTCCTCTGGCGAGAGCAGCCCGCCCGGGAAGTCCGGAGCGGCCGCGCGCTCAGCGGTGGACGTGCACACCGAACCCGCTCAGGCTCCCGCGCCCGCCGCGAGCGCCCAGCCCATCACCGGTGCAGGAGGCGGGAAGTACGGCGAGGGCGAGGTGGCCGGTCCTGGCGCGGGCTCGCAGCCGCGCGACACCGCCGCGCCGCCGGCACCCGCCCGCTTCGCCACGCTCGCGGAAGCGGGCGAGCGCAGCAACGCGGCGGACCCGCGCACCGAAACCCTCGCACTCGGAACCGGCGCGGCCGCAGAGACGCACGCAGAAGCCGCCGGCCCGAGACCGACACGGCCACTGAAGCGGACGAGGCCAGCGCAGGCACGGGATCGACCCCGAAAGCGGGCGAGGCCCGCGCAGGCGCGAAAGCGGGCGCGGGGCGGGTGGACGCGGTCGGCGGGGCGCTGCTGGCGGTCACGCTGGCGCTGCTGATCGTGGGGCTCTACAACCCCGACCCGGCCGCCGCCGTGCTCCCGTCGTGGGGCCTGCCGCTGATCGGGGCGAGCGTGGTGGCGGGAGCCGGCTTCGTGTGGTGGGAGGTACGCTCCCCCGTACGCCTGCTCGACCTGACCGGCACCCGCAAGGGCCCCCTGCTGGCCACGCTGGCGGTCAGTTTCCTGGCGGGGGCGGCGCTGCTGGTCACGATGGTGTTCGTGCCGATCACCGCCCAGACTCTGCTCGGCGCCGACGAGCTGGGCGCGTCGCTGGTGCTGGCGAGGTTCCTGGCGGCGTTGACGGTGGCGGCGTTCCTGGGCGGCCTGCTGGCCCGCCGCCTGGGCGAGCGGGTGGTGGCGGTGGCCGGCATGGTGTCCGCGGCGGCCGGTTACGCGCTGATGAGCCGCTGGCCGCTCGACCTGGCCGAGGCGGGCCTGAGGGTGGACCTCACGCTGGTCCTGGCGGGCCTGGGGCTCGGCCTGGTGATCGCCCCGGTGTCGTCGGCGGTGCTGCGGGTGAGCCGGGCGGACCAGCACGGCGTGGCGTCGGCGGCGGTCGTGGTGGCGAGGATGATGGGCATGCTGATCGGCATCGCGGCCGTGTCGGCGTGGGGTTTCTACCGGTTCCAGTCGCTGACGGCGCATCTGGACACACCGCTGCCGTTCGGGGTGGACGCGGAGACGTACCGCCGGCAGCTGGCCGAGTACACAGAGCTGGTGCAGGCTGCGCTGCACACCGAGTACACCGAGATGTTCCTGGTCACGGCGGTCATCTGCCTGCTGGGGGCGGTGGTGGCCGCCCGCATGCCGGCCCGCCGCTGAAAGGCGGCCCCACGCGGGCGGTGGTGCCCGCCGACCTACCGGCCCGCCGCTGAGGGGCGGCCCACGAGCCCTCCGAGCAGAGGGCCGCCCCTCGGCGCAGGTTCAGGGCGTCAGGCGGTGCAGGTCGCGCGGGAACGCGGTGACCTGGCGGACGTTGGCGGCGCCGGTCAGCTTGGCCGTCCAGCGTTCGAGGCCGAGGGCGAAGCCGCCGTGGGGCGGCATCCCGTACCGGAACGCCTGGAGATACCCCTCGTACGGGCCGGTGTCCTCGCCCCGGTCGGCCAGCGCGCGGACGTAGTCGTCGTAGCGGTGCAGCCGCTGCCCGCCGGTCACGAGTTCGAGCCCGCGGAAGAGCAGGTCGAACCCGTTGGTGTAGCCGGGCCGCTCGGGGTCGGGGTGGGTGTAGAAGGGCCGCTTGGACATCGGGTAGCCGGTGACGAAGAGGAACTCCGACCCGTGCTCCCGCTCGGCCCACTCCGACAGCCACCGTTCCTGCGCGGGCGACAGGTCGGGCTCCGGCGACGAGGTCAGCCGCTGCGCCTCGGTGAAGTGCACGGCCGGGATCTCGGCGGGCACCTCGGGCAGGCGTACGCCGAGCAGTGACACGGCGTGCCCGGCCCGGCGGCGTACGGACTCCAGCATGCCCGCCACCACCTCGCGCAGCACCGCCATCACGTCCCGGTGGTCGCGGATGAAGCCCAGCTCGGCGTCCAGGCTGGTGTACTGGGCGAGGTGCCGTACGGTGTCGTGCGGCTCGGCGCGGAAGACGGGCCCGACCTCGTAGACCCGCTCGAACACCCCGACCATCGCCTGCTTGTAGAACTGCGGCGACTGCGCGAGGTAGGCGGGCCTGCCGAAGTAGTCGATGGCGAAGACGTTCGCGCCGGACTCGGTGGCCGAGCCGACGATCTTCGGCGTGTGGATCTCGGTGAACCCGAGCCGGTCGAGCGTCTCGCGGAACCCGGCGACGCCCGCGGCCGCGATCTCCAGGGGCGCCCGCAGCAGCGGGTGCCGCAGCGCGACCGGCGCGTGGTCGAGCACGGTCGGCAGCGCCGCGTTGACCGCGGGCCGGTAGAGGTCGAACGGCGGCGCCGCACCCGTCTCGGCCAGCACCTCGATCGAGGGCTCGACCAGCTCATGGCCGCCGGGCGCCTGCGGGTTGGCGGCCACGGTGCCGGTGACCGCGACCACTGTCTCTTCGGCAGGCAGGTCGCTCTCGGCCGAGCCGTTCGCGGAAGACAGGCCGCCCCCTGACGGGCCGACCTCGGAAGGCGGGTCGTGCGCGGTGACGGCCTGGGCGAGCCCGGCGCGGTCGCGTACGACGAGGAAGGACACGGACTTCAGTCGCCGGCGGCGATGGACCCAGCCGGCGACCGTCACTCGTTGCCCGGCGTGCTCAGCGAGCTCCGCCGACAGAACACGAGAGATCATCACAACTCCTGCGAAGAATTGCATGACCCCTTGGGAGTGCGGGGGAGAAGGGAGCTCCCGGTGCCACCGCACTTTCACCGCCCCCGGCGAACGGGGGCGGCCTCGTTACGACCCGATGACGGGGGTCAACCGGCGGGGCATTTCCTCCCCGCACTCAGGAGTGTCTTCACCGGCGGGTCACGGCACCGCCTTCGCAGCTACCGGCGGCTCTCTGCGGCCGTGGGTCCCGCGGCTACTCGTCTCCGTCAACGCGTTGCCGGTGACCTTATCACTTGTCCTTCTTGCGCTTCTCCCTGATTTTCATCGTCACCTCGATGGGCGAGCCGGCGAAGCCGAACTCCTCGCGGATGCGCCGTTCGATGAAGCGCCGGTAGGTGTCCTCCAGCCAGCCGGAGGTGAACAGCACGAACTTGGGCGGCTCGATGGCCGCCTGGGTGGCGAAGAGGATCTTCGGCTGCTTGCCGCCGCGCACCGGCGGCGGGGTCTCGCGCACCAGGTCGGTCAGGAACGCGTTGAGCCGGGCCGTCGGCACCCGCGTGGACCACGAGTCGAGCGCCTTCTCCAGGGCGGGCACGAGCCGGTCGAGGTGGCGGCCGGTCTTGGCGGAGATGTTGACGCGCAGCGCCCACGGGGTGCGGACGAGCTGGCGGTCGATCTCCTTCTCCAGGTAGTAGCGGCGGTCCTCGTCGAGCAGGTCCCACTTGTTGAAGGCGACGACCATGGCCCGGCCCGACTCGATGACCAGGCCGATGATGCGCAGGTCCTGCTCGGTGAGCGGCTGGCTGGCGTCGATGAGCACGACCGCGACCTCGCTGCGCTCGAGCGCTGCGCGGGTGCGCATGGCGGCGTAGAAGTCGGCGCCCTGCAGCTCGCGGTCGCGCCGCCGGATGCCGGCGGTGTCGACGAAGCGCCAGGTGCGCCCGCCCAGCTCGATCAGCTCGTCGACGGGGTCGCGGGTGGTGCCGGCCATCGGGTCGACGAGCACGCGCTCCTCCCCCGCCAGCTTGTTGAGCAGGGAGGACTTGCCGACGTTGGGCTTGCCGAGCAGCGCCACGCGGGCGGGCCCGCGCTCGCCGTCGAAGGTGACCTTCGGCGTCTCGGGCAGCAGGTCGAGCACGACGTCGAGCAGGTCGCCGCTGGAGCGCCCGTGCAACGCGGAGACCGGGTGGGGCTCGCCGAGCCCGAGCGACCACAGCGCGCTGGCCTCCAGCTCGAGCTGCTGGTTGTCGACCTTGTTGGCGGCCAGCACGACCGGCTTGCCCGACTGGCGCAGCACCGAGCCGACGATCTCGTCGGCGTCGGTGGCGCCCACGGTGGCGTCGACCACGAACACGATCACGTCGGCCAGCTCGACGGCCACCTGCGCCTGCTCGGCGATGCGCGCGTTCATGCCCGTGGCGTCGGGGTCCCAGCCGCCGGTGTCGACCACGGTGAAGCGGCGGCCACGCCAGTTGGCGTCGTACGTGACCCGGTCGCGGGTGACGCCCGGCACGTCTTCGACGACCGCCTCACGGCGGCCGATGATGCGGTTGACCAGCGTGGACTTGCCGACGTTCGGCCGGCCCACGATGGCCACGACGGGCAGCGGCGTGCTGTCCTCGTGCTCGCCTATCTCAAGGTCTTCGAGGTCGGCCTCGACCCAATCCCCCGTTGTCACTATTCATCGTCCTTTGTGAGTCCCGCACCGGACTTCGGGTCAGGTGCGCTCTTTGACCAGTCTCAACACTTCCGCGATGACCTCGTCCAAGGTCAGGTCGGTGGTGTCGAGCTCGACGGCGCCCTCCGCCATCGAGAGCGGGTCTGTCTTCCGTGTCGAGTCAAGGGTGTCACGCCTGGCCATGGCCTCGCGCTGCGCCTCCACCGTCGAGCCGGCCACCTCGGCGCTGCGCCGCAGAGCGCGGGCCTCGGGGCTGGCCGTCAGGTAGACCTTCACGGCGGCGTCGGGGCAGACGACCGTGCCGATGTCGCGGCCCTCCACCACGATGTCGCCGTCGCCGACGATCTCGCGCTGGAGCGCCACCAGGCGGGCGCGTACCTCGGGGACCGCCGCCACCAGCGAGACCGCGCCGGTCACGTCGGCCTCCCTGATCGGCCCCGCCACATCGACGCCGTCGACGTGGATGGTGGGGCCGTCAGGGTCGGTGCCGGAGACGACCTCGGGCTCGCCGCAGCGGGCCGCGATGGCGGCGGGATCGGTCAGATCGACGCCCTCGCGCAGCATCCACCAGGTCATCGCGCGGTACATCGCCCCGGTGTCCAGGTAACGCAGGCCCAGCGCGCGGGCGACCCCGCGCGACACGCTCGACTTACCCGACCCCGAAGGGCCGTCCATCGCGACGACCAGACCGGCCACGGTCTCTCCCTCTTCACGTTTCGGCTTGCCGGAAAGAGGCTACCGCCTCCGGGTCAGTCGGCGATCCAGCTCGCGTGGAAGCCGAGCGGCACGCGTACGGGAAGATGCACGGTGGCGACGGGCTCGCCGGTGAAGTCCTGCGCGGACAGGATCACCAGATCGGCCGCTCCCCTGCCGGGGTTGTTGACGTAGGCGAGCACGTAGCCGTCGTCCTCGGCCGCGCCTGAGCCGTCGCCCGCCGGGACGAAGACCGGCTCCCCCGCGTACGCGTCGCGCCCCATCCGCCGCGTCTCCCGCGTGCCGGTCGTCAGGTCGTGCTTGATCAAAGTGTTGTCGAACGCCGAGTCCGGCATGTCCTCAAGATCGGTGGCGCCAGGGTAGAAGCGCTCCTCCACGTCGAAAGTGGCGACGGTGTAGCCGTAGCGGTACGGCCGGCCGGTGCGGCGCTCGTCCATGCGCGGGAACTCCTGCGGCCGGTCGTCGAGCCGCGTCTCGGTCACCGTTCCCGTACGCAGGTCGATGCGCCAGCGGTCGAGCGTGGGCGCGCCCCCGAGATCCAATCGGCCGTCCACGAACCGCCTGGGGTAGCGCACGGCGTCCACGACCACCTCATCGCCCTCCTCGTAGGCGTTGAGCGTGTGGAACACCCAGCACGGCGCCACCTCGAACCAGCGCACCTCGCCGGTCGCCCGCGACAGCAGGCCGAGCCGCGGCGCGTGGTCCTCGTTCCACGCGACGGGCAGCGTCGTCCCCTTCTCGGCCTGCTCCATGCTGAACGTCACCGGCAGGTCGTAGATCACCACGTAGCGCTCGGTGAGCGCGAAGTCGTGCATCATCGGCGCGTCGGGGACCGGGATCTTCGTCACCTGCGTCACCTCGCCCTTGGCGTCGATGACGATGTGCTGGTGGTGGTCCCAGCCGAAGAAGTACGCCATCGCGTGCAGCTCGCCGGTGACCGGGTCGAGGTGGGCGTGGCCGGTGTAGCCGCCGGGCAGCTTCCCGCCGAAGTCGCACGGGCCGATCGTGTCGAGCTCGTACGTCAGCTCGTACGGCCGCGCTCCCCCTTCCTGCGTCGCGAACGTGCGGCCGGCCACCCCGATCACGTACGTGTTGGGCGCGAGGTCCAGGCCGGCGTGCACCGGCCCGGAGCGCGGCTCCTCGCCGAGCCGCTCGGCGACGGAGGCGCTGCGCACCCACCGGTTGCGGTACCACTCGGCGCGGCCGTCGCGCAGCCTGATGCCGTGCACCATGCCCTCGGGCAGGAGCATGTGGGCGGCGGCCGGGTCGTCGAGGCCGATCGGGTTGGGGCCGTTGCGCAAGTAGCGGCCGTTCAGCTCGGCCGGGATGCGGCCGGTGACCTCCAGGTCGAAGGCCGTGATCTCCTCGGTGGCGGGGGCGAAGCCTCCGGTGAACGGTGTGGTGCTCATGATCTCCCTCTCCTGTCGTGATCAGGTACGGCGTCCGTCCCGGGTCATGAACGGGGTGAGCACCGAGGTGCACAGCAGCCGGTAGCGGGCCGAGGTGTCGGCCTCCTCGAAGTAGCTGGAGATCTCCAGGCTGACCGCCCCGTGAACGGCCATCCCGAGCAGGTCGGCGATCTCCGGCGCCTCGGCCCCGGCCAGCTCCCCCGCCTCCAGGCATGCGGCCACGCCCGCCACGAGCATGCCGAACGTGCGCTTGGCCGTCCGGATGGCCTCCTCCCCCGCCTTGAACCCCGGCAGGGCGCCGAGGAACATCACGCGGTAGTAGTCGGGCTCGGCCAGTGCGTGGTCGCGGTAGGCGGCCAGCATGGCCATCAGCCGGTCGAGCGGGCCGCCGTCGCGCGGCACGTCCAGCAGCCGCCGCTCCAGCCGGGCGAAGCCCTCCAGCCAGAGGGCCTCGCTGAGGCCGTCCTTGCCGCCGAAGAGCGTGTAGATGACCTTCGTGGAGCAGCCGACCTCGGACGCGATGCGCCGGACGGTCAGCGCCGCCGGCCCTTCGTTGATGAGCAGGTTCTTGGCCGCTTCGAGGATGGTCGCCCTGACGACGTCCTGCCCTTCGCGCTGGGCCTGCTGGTACGGGGTGCTCACGGTAACGCCGTTTCTTGTCGGTAACACTGTTACCGATCTTTGTACGCGAAGCCGCCCGGCCCGTCAACCCGGAGACCGGGGCGCTCAGCCCGGGACGCGTCCTGTAGAGCCGGACCTAACACGTGAAAACGGGATCTACCAACTCACTGCGAGCAAGTCGTTACGTATCGTGATTGGGGGGCATCAGGCAGGTATGACAACCGCACCTAACCCGATCGACCTGCAGAAGCACCTGAGCGGGGTCGACTACCCGGCCAGCAAGCAGGATCTGATCAAGGCGGCTCGCGAGCAGAACGCGAGCAAGGACATTCTCAAGGCACTCGAATCCATGCCGGACCGCGAATACGACGGCCCGAACGCCGTCAGCCAGGCGATCACCAAACGCTGATTCGCCCGGCAGGACATCGGGCGGGGCCCCACAGGGCTCCGCCCGATCCGTGTCCCGGCACGGGGTGCGGCCCGTCGCCGCCGACGGCTCCACGCAGGCGTTGCCTCCAAGGACGCGGACAACCGCACGTCAGAAGCCGCCTGAACGCGGACAACCGCGCATCAGAAGCCGCCTGAACGCGGACAACCGCGCATCAGAAACCGCCTGAACGCGGACATCGGGGCGTCAGAGGCGGCTTGGACGCGGTCGTCGGCAGTGGTGCGTCAGGGGAGTCAGGGGACCTGCCAGCCGCGCTCGTGCAGCGCCTCGGTGAGCGTGGCGGCCGCGCCGGGCTCGACCGACAGCTCGGCGATGCCCAGCGGCAGGCCGGGGGCGTGCTCCAGCCGGACGTCCTCGACGTTGACCCCGACCTCGTCGCACACCTGGAACAGCCGGGCGAGCTGGCCGGGACGGTCGCCGATGACCACCTGAACGACGGCGTACGCGGAGGCGGGCCCGCCGTGCTTGCCGGGGATGCGGTCGTGCCCCGCCACGCCTCGCTTGAGCAACTGGGTGATCTCGTCGGTGGCGGTGCCGTCGCCCTCGGCCAGGGCGCGCAGCGCGCTGGCCGCGTCGGCGAGGTCGTTGGCCACGGCCTCCAGCACCTCGGCCACCGGCCCCGCGTTGCCGGACAGGATGCCGAGCCACAGCCCGGGGTCGCTGCCCGCGATCCGCGTGACGTCGCGGATGCCCTGGCCGGCCAGCCCGAGCGCGACGTCGGTGGCGTCGGCGAGCCGGGCCGCCACCGCCGATGCGGCCACGTGGGGTGCGTGCGAGACGACCGCGACCGCGCGGTCATGGTCGATGGCGCTCACCTCGACGGCGTTGGCCCCGCACAGCTCGATCAGCCGCAGCACCGCCGCCTTCGCCTCAGGATCGGCCTCCTCGGTCGGGCACAGCGCCCACGGACGCCCCAGGAACAGATCCTCCCTGGCCGCGCCGGGCCCCGACTTCTCCCGCCCGGCGAGGGGGTGCGAGGCGACGTAGGACGCCAGGTCGCAGCCGAGCTGCCTGGCCCGGTGGATGGGCTCGCCCTTGACGCTGGCCACGTCGGTGTAGAAGCGGGCGGCGCCGATGCGCTGCAGCTCGTGCAGCTCGGTCGCCACGGCCGCGGGCGGCACCGCGATGACCGCGAGGTCCACACCCTCGGCCTGGGGCGTGCCCGGCCGCCACTCCTCGCCTGCGCCGAGCTCCCGTGCCAGCCGTACGGCTCCCTCGTCGCGGTCGGCGAGCAGCACCCGGACGCCCCGCTTGCGCAGCGCCAGCGCCGTGGAGGTGCCGATGAGACCGGTGCCGACGACGAGCACGGTACGAAGATCCATCTCGATGTCCTGATTGGTCGGGCTGAACGGTTGAGAGGTGCCGCGCGGCCGGCCTGCCTGCCGCGTCCTGTGCCTGGTCCTGGGCTGGTTGGTCCTGGGCTGGGTGGTCCTGGGCTTGGAGCGAATCTACTGGGCGATGTCCTGCCTCAGCGCCACCGCGCCCCGCAGATAGACGTGGTGGATCTCGGAACGCGGCCGGTCGGTCTCGATGTGGGCGAGCAGGCGCACCACGCGCGGCAGCGCCCCGGGGACGTCGATCTCGGTGGCGCAGATCAGCGGCACTTCGTGAAAACCCAGCTTACGCGCGGCGAGCGCGGGGAACTCGGCCGTCAGGTCGGGCGTCGCGGTGAACAGCACGCTGATCACGTCGTCCGGAGTCAGGCTGTTACGCTCCATGATCACGCTGACCAGCTCGGTCGTGCCCGAAATGATGGAGTCGCGGTCGTTGGCGTCCACCTGGATCGCACCACGGATCGCCCGCACCATGTGCTTCGTCCCCTTCCAGAGCCGTAGAGCCCGTGCGGAGTTCGCGCACGGGCTCCTGCGTCCGGCCAGATTACAGCTTCACCGCCGCGTACAGGTCGCCGACTTCCTTCAGCGTCAGCGCCCTGACCGTGCCAGGCTTCGTCCGGCCCAGCTTCACCGGGCCGAACTCGATCCTGGCCAGATCGATCACCCGGTGGCCGACCGCTTCGAGCAGCCGCCTGACCACGTGCTTGCGGCCCTCGTGCAGCACCACCTCGACCAGCGCCTGCTGGCCGTGCTCCTGCACCACCGAGAACGAGTCGACCCTGACGATGCCGTCCTCCAGCTCGACGCCCTCCTTGAGCCTGCGGGCGAGGCTGCGCGGGATCGGGCCCGGCACCTTGGCCCAGTACTTCTTCGGCACGCCGTAGCTGGGGTGCGTCAGCCGGTTGGCCAGCTCGCCGTCGTTGGTGAGCAGCAGCAGGCCCTCGGTCTCGGTGTCGAGCCGCCCCACGTGGAACAGCCGAGGCGCCAGGTCCTCGACGTAGTCGGCCAGGCACGGCCGGCCCTGCGGGTCGTTCATGGTGGACACGACGCCGATGGGCTTGTTCAGCGCGTAGTAGACGAGGTCGGGCGCGGTCGGGATGCGCCTGCCGTCGACGTGGATGACCTGCTTGGCCGGGTCGACCTTGGCGCCGAACCTGCGCACCACCTGGCCGTCCACGGTGACGCGGCCCTCGCCGATCATCTCCTCGCAGGCCCTGCGGCTGGCCACGCCCGCCTGGGCGAGCACCTTCTGCAGGCGTACGCCGTCGGGGACCTCGGTGGTGTCGCGCTCGTCGGTGTAGCCCTCGGGGTAGAAGTCGCGGTCGCGGATCGGCTGGCGGGCCGCCTTGACGCGGTCGCGCTGCGGGCTGCCGGAGCCGCCGCGCCGGCTGCTGCCGCCGATGGTCTGCACGACGTCCCTGCGCCCGGTGTCCCTGCGCCCGGTGTCCCTGCGCCCGGTGTCCCTGCGCCCGGTACGCGTCGCGGGACGGCCGCCGCGGCCGCTGCGCACGCTCTCGGACCGGTCGCGCCTGCCGGAGCGCTCCTGGCGGCCGCCGTACTCGTCGCGGTCGCGCTCGGGGCGGTCGGCCCAGTCGCGCCGGCCCGGCCTGTCATCGTCGTCACGCCGGCCGTAGCGGGCGCGGGTGGAGGTCACGGGCTTGGGGGCGACGTCCTCGCGCCGTCCGCCGCGTCCGGCCCTGAACACGCTCGGGCCGCGCTCGTCGCGCCGGTCGTCACGGCGGTCGTCACGGTCGTCGCCGCGCCAGTCGTCATAGCGGTCGTCATAACGGTCGTCGCGCCGGCCGGACCGGTGACCGTCCCGGCCCTCGTCGCGGAACCGCTCGCCGCGCTCGTAACGCTCGCCCGTGTCGAACCTGTCGAACCTGTCGGTCCTGTCGCTGCGGCCGTACCGGGCGCGGGTGCCGCTACGGTCGGCGCGCAGGGAGTCGCGCGACGGACGGCCACGGAAGTCGTCCTGGCCGCGGAAGTCGTCGTCACGGAAGTCGCCCCGGCCGCCGCGGGCACCGCGGGAATCCCCTCCACGCGTGCCGCCGCCGCGGGTGTCACCGGAGCGGAAGGCGGGACGCCCGCCACGGCCGGAGCCGCCGGCACGTCCACGACCGCGTCCATCACCGGACGGGGTGCTACGCCTGTTGATCACTTTGTCGTCTCCTCGAGATTTTCCACGTCGTCGGGGAGGAAAGGCGCGAGCTCGGGGAGCTCGCTCAGGTCCCGCAGTCCCAGACGTTCAAGGAAGTATGAGCTTGTCCGGTAGAGCACTGCCTGGCTCTCCGGGTCGGTGCCGGCCTCCTCGACCAGCCCCCTGGCGACGAGCGTCCGCATGACGCCGTCGCTGTTGACGCCGCGCACCGCGGCGACGCGGGCACGGCTCACCGGTTGCCGGTAGGCAACGACCGCGAGTGTCTCCAGAGCGGCCTGGGTGAGCCGCGTCTGCTGGCCGTCGCGTACGAACCGCTCGACCATAGGCGCGCACTCGGCGCGCGTGTAGAAACGCCAGCCGCCCGCGACTTCTCGCAAATCAAAACCCCGCCCTGCGGCGGTGTATTCCGCCGCGAGCGCGCGCAACGCAGCGGCCACCTCGTGCGTCGGCCGCTCCAGCACTTGAGCCAGCGTCACTTCGGCGACCGGCTCGTCGACCACCATCAGGATAGCCTCAAGCGCCGCCTCCAACGACGGCCCCTCCTCAGAGCCCCCGCCGACGCCCTCGTCCTCACGCCCCTCAGCGTCGCCTTCTCCCGCGCCTGCCGCCGCCGAAGCGCCGTCTCCCCGGGCCCCATTCCGCCGCTCGGAGCCCGAAGCGCTGGTGGCGGCCCCATCAGCCTCACCCCTGGCACTCGTCTCAAGGAAGGCCTCACCGGCGGCCGAAGGCACCGGCACCGCGCCGGAAGGCTCACCGTCACCGGAGGGCAGCGCCACCGCGCCAAAGGGCTCGTCGCCGGAGCCCGCCAGCAGCGCGGCACCGACCGTGCCGCCGCCCGAAGCCTCCGGCGCCGCGCCGGAAAGCTCGCCGCTTCCGGAAACCGCCGACGCTGCGGCACGAACCTCGCCGTCACCCCCGACCGCCGTTGCGTCGGTGCCGAGCCCTCCGTCAGCGGAGCCCTCCGGCGCTTCGGTGGACAATCCAGCCACCGGGGCGGACGATCCGGCCCCGCTAGCGGGCGATCCAGCCCCCGTGGCAGGTGATCCAGCCGCCGTGGCAGGTGCTGACGCCGTTGTTGCAGGCTCCGGCGTCGCAGGGACCGTCGGCTCCTCGGGCGCCTTCACGGCGTCGCCCAGCGCCTCCCGGCCTCCGAGGACGGCACTTCCTGCGGCCTCCCGGCCCCCGACGTCGGCGCTTCCTGCGGCCTCATGCGCGCCCTGCCGCGACGCGCCCAGGCCAGGCGCGGGCGGCTCGGCCCCTTGCGTGTCCTCAGCGGGTCGCGGCGCATCCTCCGCCACGGCGGCACCCGCCGCGCGGGTGCCCGTGTCGGCGGCCTCGCCGCGCGCGTCCACGCCGCCAGACCCCGCGTCGCGGGCGTCCGTGTCGGCGGTCTGCCGCGTGTCAGTCTCGCGCGCGCCCGCCTCGCGTGCCTCCGTCTCGTCGGTCTCCGCGACGGCGGGATCCGGGCCCGCCGACGCCGTGTTCTCCGCACCCGTGATGGGCGGGAGGAGGTCGGGGTCCTCGAGGCGGGGGGCGCCCGGCTGGGCCAGGGAGCCCGGGAGGGTCATCCAGGCGGGCAGCGGCGGCTCGGAGTCGGGCGAGCGGCGCGGGCCGGGCAGCCGGTTGTCGTCAGTCATGGGTCGCTTTCTCCGCCGATTCCTCGTAGTCGTCCCCCACCGCGACCTCGCCGTCGTCGGTGCCCGTCCAGGTCACGTGCAGCTCGCCGAGCGGCTCGACCTGCTCGAACGTCACCGCCGACTCGCGGAACAGCTCGAGCACGGCGAGGAAGCGCGCGATGACCTCGAACGTGCCCTGGCAGTCGGCGGTCAGCGCGCGGAACGTGGCCCGCCGCAGCCGGCGCAGGTGGCTCACCAGGATGGCGGCCTGCTCCTTGACGCTGGCGAGCGGCTGGTAGATGTGGCCGGTGCTCACGGTGGGCGGCAGCTTGGGGGTGAACGCCTTGGCCGCGATCTTCGCGAGCTGCTCGGGCCCGATGCCGAGCACCAGCTCGGGCAGCAGGTTGGCGAACTGCGGCTCCATCGGCACCGTACGCGGGTAGCGCAGGGACTCCTCGGCCATCCGCGCGGCGAAGATCTTCGCGACTTCCTTGTACGCCTTGTACTGCAGGAGCCGCGCGAACAGCAGGTCTCTGGCCTCCAGCAGCGCCAGGTCCTCTTCGTCCTCGACCTCGCCGGACGGCAGCAGCCTGGCCGCCTTGAGGTCGAGGAGGGTCGCCGCGACCAGCAGGAAGTGGCTGGTCTGGTCGAGGTCCCACTCCGGCCCACGCGAGCGGATGTAGGCGATGAACTCGTCGGTGACCTTGGAGAGCGAGACCTCGGTGATGTCGAGCTTGTGCTTGGCGATGAGGCCGAGGAGCAGGTCGAAGGGTCCTTCGAAGACGTCCAGGTGGACCTGGAAGCCTTGGGGCTCGGTCTGCTCTTCGGTCACCTGGCCATTGTGGCAGGCGCGCGCCAGCGCGAGAGCACCTCTCGGGCCAGCTCACGGTAGGCGTTTGCGCCGAGCGAGGACGGGTCGAACGTCGTGATCGGCTCGCCTGCCACGGTGGCGTCGGGGAAGCGCACCGTACGGTTGATCACGGTGTGGAACACCTTGTCGCCGAACGCCTCCACGACGCGGGCCAGCACCTCGCGGCCGTGCAGGGTACGGGCGTCGTACATGGTGGCGAGCAGGCCCTCGAGCTCCAGGCCCTCGTTGAGCCGCTCCTGCACCTTGGAGATGGTGTCCATGAGCAGGGCGACACCGCGCAGCGCGAAGAACTCGCACTCCAGCGGCACCATGACGCCGTGGGCGGCGGTGAGGGCGTTGATGGTGAGCAGGCCGAGCGACGGCTGGCAGTCGATGAGGCAGACGTCGTAGTGGGGCAGCAGCGGCTTGATGACCCGGCTCAGCACCTGCTCGCGGGCGACCTCGGTGACGAGCTGCACCTCGGCCGCGGACAGGTCGATGTTGCTCGGCAGCAGGTCGAGGCCCTCGACGCCGGTCTGCAGCAGGACGTCTTCCGCGGTGACCCCGCGCTCCATGAGCAGGTTGTAGACCGTGAGGTCGAGCTGCAGCGGATTGATGCCGAGCCCGACGGAGAGCGCGCCCTGCGGGTCGAAGTCGACCAGCAGGACCTTGAGGCCGTATTCGACGAGCGCGGCGCCGAGGTTGATGGTCGTGGTGGTCTTGCCCACGCCGCCCTTCTGGTTGACCATCGCAACCACGCGCGCCGGGCCGTGCACCGTGGGAGGCACCGGCTCGGGGAACACGGGTCTGGGCCGCTGCGTCGGGCCCAAATTGACGCCGTTGGAGGGCGCGTTGGTCTTGGTGTCGCCCCAGGGGTTGTCGGGGGTCCCCGGGGTCGAACCGTTGGTCGTCACAGTCACCAGCTCGAACCTCCCTGACGATCCCGAACCGGACCGTCCGGACGGACACTATGGCGTCGCCACTTAACGCGGCAAGGCGGCACGCCGTGGGCGGCGCACGTCCCAAAAGACTATAGATCACTGCCGGGCACGCGGATGCGCGGCGGCGTAGACCTCGCGGAGCTTGTCGACCGTGACCAGGGTGTAGACCTGGGTGGTCGTCACCGAGGCGTGGCCGAGCAGCTCCTGCACAACCCTAACGTCCGCCCCGCCGTCCAAAAGGTGAGTTGCAAAGGAATGCCGGAGTACGTGGGGACTTATCCCGTCGAGTCCGGCTCGTTCGGCGGCGGCCTGCAGCACCTCCCAGGCGCCCTGCCGGGTCAGACGGCCGCCGCGGGCGTTGAGGAAGACGGCGGAGGTGCCGCGCCCGTGGGCGAGCAGCCCGGGCCTGGCCCGCACCAGGTACGCGTCCAGCGCGGCGCGCGCGTAGCGGCCGAGCGGCACGATCCGCGTGCGGCCGCCCTTGCCGTGCAGGCGCACCTGGTCGTCCTCGAGGTCGTCCACGGCCAGCCCGACGGCCTCGGAGATGCGCGCGCCGGTGCCGTAGAGCACTTCGAGCAGGGCGCGGTTGCGCAGCGTCAGAGGGGCCCCGTCGGGGCCTGAGGCGGCGATGAGCCGCTCGACCTCGTCCACGCCGATCGCCTTGGGCAGGCGGCGCAGCCGGCGCGGCGGGCGCACCTCATGGGCGGGGTCGTGCGCCGTGACGCCTTCGCGCAGGGCGAAGCGGTGCAGCCCGCGCACGGCGGAGACGGCGCGGGCGGCGGAGCTGGCCACGAGGGCGGGATGCTCGCCGTCGCCCTCGCGCAGCGCGGCGAGGAAGGCCTGGACGTCGGCCTCCCCCACCTCGTCGAGCGCCAGGCGGCCGCGCGCCCGGAGATGCTCGACGTAGCGTTGCAGGTCACGGCGGTAGGACGCGAGCGTGTTGGCAGCCAGACCACGTTCTACCGCGAGATGGGCGAGGTAGCTGGAGAGCACCGCCTCCACGAACAGGTCCTTCCGTCACGCCTCCGGGGCGTCGGCGGGGCGCAACCGGGCGAACCCCTCAGCCGAAGCCGCGTACGCGGCGAGGATACCGGCCACGGCCGTGGAATTGTGGATCATTCCCTGGAGGACCTTCTCGACCGCGTCGGCCAGCGGCACCCATTCGACCGGCATGCCGATCTCCTCGTGCCGCTGGACGAAGTCGTTCTCCTCGTCAGGGATCTTGGTCAGGCCGCGCGCCAGGAACACCCTGACCCGCTCGTCGGTCATGCCGGGCGACGAGCGCAGGTCGGCCAGGGTGTGCCAGGTCTCGGCGCGGTCGCCGGCCTCCTCGGCGAGCTCGCGCGCGGCGGTCTCGACCAGCGGCTCGCCCTCCACGTCGCGGATCCCCGCGGGCAGCTCCCACATCAGGTGGCGGGTGGGGTGGCGGTACTGCCTGATGAGCAGGACGCGGTCGTGCTCGTCGAGTGCGAGCGCGGCCACGGCACCCGGGTGGACGACGTAGTCGCGCTCGGCGACCTCGTCGCGGGGCATCCTGACGGTGTCGGTGACGACGTCGATGATGTGGCCCTTGAAGCGATGACGCGTTTCGACGACGTCCCACGACTCGGGCGTGTCGGCGATCAGCGGGCCGTCGGGGCGCCCGCTCACGGGTGCACCTTGGCGCTGCCGACGCGGCTGTCGGCGTAGACGAGCGCGGCGGCGATCAGGCCCTTGAACATCGGGTTGGCCCGGGTCGGCCGCGACTTGAACTCGGGGTGCGCCTGGGTGCCGATGAAGAACGGGTGGACGTCGGTGGGCAGCTCGGTGTACTCGACCAGCCGGCCGTCGGGCGACAGGCCGGAGAAGACCAGGCCGACCTGCTCGAGCCGCTCGCGGTAGGCGTTGTTGACCTCGTAGCGGTGGCGGTGGCGCTCGTCGGCCTTGGCCTTGCCGCCGTACAGCTCCCGGGCCAGCGTGCCCTCGCCGAGCTTGGCGGTGTAGCTGCCGAGCCGCATGGTGCCGCCCATGTCGCGCTCGCCGGCGATGACGTCTTCCTGGTCGGCCATGGTGGAGATGACCGGGTGCTTGGTGTCGGGGTCGAACTCGGAGGAGTTGGCGTTCTCGAGCCCGGCCAGGTTGCGCGCGGCCTCGATGACCATGCCCTGCATGCCGAGGCAGATGCCGAGCAGCGGGATCTTGTTCTCGCGGGCGTGGCGGATGGCGCCGATCTTGCCCTCGATGCCGCGCACGCCGAAGCCTCCGGGGATCAGCACGCCGTCGACGCCGTCGAGCTCGCGCTCTGCGCCCTCGGGGGTCTCGCAGTCGTCGCTCTTGACCCAGCGGATGTTGACGCGGGCGTCGTTGGCGAAGCCGCCGGCGCGCAGCGCCTCGGTGACCGACAGGTACGCGTCCGGCAGGTCGATGTACTTGCCGACCAGCGCGATCGTGACCTCCTTGGCCGGGCGGTGCACCCGGCGCAGGAGCTGCTCCCACTCCGTCCAGTCGACGTCGCGGAAGGGCAGGCCGAGCCGGCGCACGACGTACGCGTCGAGGCCCTCGGCGTGGAGCACCTTCGGGATGTCGTAGATGGAGGCCGCGTCGACGGCGGAGACGACCGCGTCCTCGTCGACGTCGCACATCAGGCTGATCTTGCGCTTGATCGCGGTCTGCACCGGACGGTCGGAGCGCAGCACGATCGCGTCGGGCTGGATGCCGATGCTGCGCAGCGCTGCCACGCTGTGCTGGGTCGGCTTGGTCTTGAGCTCGCCCGACGGCCCGATGTACGGCAGCAGCGACACGTGCAGGAAGAACACGTTGTCGCGGCCCACCTCGTGCCGGATCTGGCGCACGGCCTCGAGGAACGGCTGGGACTCGATGTCGCCGACCGTGCCGCCCACCTCGGTGATGACCACGTCCACGTCAGGACCGGCCATGCCCCGGATGCGGTCCTTGATCTCGTTGGTGATGTGGGGGATGACCTGCACGGTGTCGCCCAGGTATTCGCCCCGCCGCTCCTTGGCGATCACGTTGGAGTAGACCTGGCCGGTGGTGACGTTGGCCGAGCCGTGGAGATCGGTGTCGAGGAAGCGCTCGTAGTGACCGATGTCGAGGTCGGTCTCCGCGCCGTCCTCGGTGACGAACACCTCACCGTGCTGGAACGGGTTCATGGTCCCGGGGTCGACGTTGAGATAAGGGTCGAGCTTCTGCATGGTGACCCTGAGACCGCGCCCCTTGAGAAGGCGACCGAGGCTGGATGCCGTGAGCCCCTTGCCGAGACTGGAGGCGACACCGCCGGTGACGAACAGATGCTTGGTTTGCGATGCGCTGCGCAAAGGGGCTCCCGTGGCTCGAGGTGTGGTCGGAATGTCCACGGGCTCTCAGGATATCAAACAACGCCCTTCACATGCCCGAACGGCTTGACCTAGCGGTAACTTTGGTCCCTATGTCACTCGTTCGGCGGGCTTTGGGGGCGTTGATTCACCGTACGTACGCGGCGATCCGCCATGCCGGAGCGATCACCCCGTCCACGCCATCGGGCTACCGATTCCGGCGTATCGGTGACGGCGTCAGCATCGCCTTCCCCCTGGCGCGATCTTCGGCGAGGAGTGGATCGAGATCGGCGATCACACGCTCGTCGGTGAGCGGGTGTCGCTGTCGTGCGGCATGGTGCCCGGTCACGACCTCGGCCCCGACTCCATCCTGCGCATCGGCGGCGGCTGCTCGATCGGCCGGGGCTCGCACATCGTCGCGCACCAGTCCATCGACATCGGCGACCACGTCTTCACCGGCCCGTACGTCTACATCACCGACCAGAACCACGTCTACGACGACCCCGACGTGCCGATCGGGCGGCAGTGGCCGCGCAACAGCCCGGTCTCGATCGGCTCGGGCTCCTGGCTGGGCGCGGGCGCGATCATCCTGCCCGGCACCACGCTGGGCCGCCAGTGCGTGGTCGCGGGCGGCGCGGTGGTGCGCGGTGAGTTCCCCGATCACAGCGTGGTCGCCGGGGTGCCGGCCAGGCGGGTCCGCGGCTATTCGCCCGAGCTTGGCTGGCACACGCCTGTCACGCAGGACGCCACCATGCGCTGAGCACCGCAGCGCTTCCGGCCCTACGCGCTGAGGCCCGGTCCGCCGTCGCGCCCGTCACTCGCGGTCCCGCACGCCGAACCCCCTGCCCACCGCACCCCAGCCCCGCACGCGACGGCGGTTCCGGGGATGGACCGAACAAGCTTCTGACGGTTAGCGTCGGTGCATGCGGACCGCGATATGTGAGCGTTTAGGGATCGAGTTCCCGTTGTTCGCCTTCAGCCACTGCCGTGACGTGGTGGCGGCCGTCACGAACGCGGGCGGGTTCGGGGTGCTGGGCGCGGTCGCGTACTCTCCCGAGCAGCTCGACACCGAGCTGACGTGGCTGGACGAGCAGGTGGGCGGCCGGCCGTACGGGGTGGACGTGCTCGTCCCCGGCACGATCGACGCCTCGGCCCACGACCGGCGCGCGCACCTCATGGACGCCGTGCCCGACCGGCACCGCGACTTCATCACGCACTTGATGACCAAGTACGGCGTCAGCACGCCCGTCAGGCCGATGGGCGCGACCGCCGACGAGATGGGCAGGCGGGTGACCGCGGCCGGCGCGACGGGACTGATCGACGTGGCGCTCAAGCACCGCATCGGCCTCATCGCCAGCGCCCTGGGGCCGCCGCCGCCCGAGATGGTGACCAGAGCCAGGGAGGCGGGCGTGCCGGTGGCGGCCCTGGTGGGCACCGTCGAGCACGCGCGCAGGCAGATCGCCGCCGGGGCCGACATCATCGTGGCGCAGGGCACGGAGGCGGGCGGCCACACCGGCGACGTCTCCACGATGGTGCTGGTGCCGCAGGTCGTGGACGCGGTCGCGCCCGTTCCCGTGCTGGCCGCGGGCGGCATCGCGTCCGGGCGGCAGATGGCGGCGGCCATGGCGCTCGGCGCGGAGGGCGTGTGGTGCGGCTCGGTCTGGCTGACGACCGAGGAGGCCGAGACGTCGCCCGCGGTCAAGCGGAAGCTGCTCGCGGCCTCGTCGCTGGACACGGTGCGCTCGCGCTCCCGTACGGGAAAGCCCGCCCGCCAGCTCAAGTCCGCCTGGACCGAGGAGTGGGACGGCGCCGAGGAGAGCCCGGGACCGCTGGGCATGCCGCTGCAGCTGCTGCTCGCCGAGGGCGCGATGGCGCGGATCGGCGCGGCGGCGGAGAAGGGCGAGCCCGGCGCGATCGAGCTGGTCAACTACTTCGTCGGGCAGGTCGTCGGCCAGCTCGACCAGGTACGCCCGGCCAGGGACGTGGTGTACGACATGATCAGCGAGTTCGGCGAGGCGGTCGAGCGCCTGGGCAGGCTCACAGCGGAGTGACCGGCTGCCGCCCCGCCACCTCGGCTCCATCCCCGTCGCGGACCGCATCAGGGCGTGCCTGGCCGTCAGGGACGAGGGCACCGTCCCGTGCGACAACGACGCCTGCGCCACAAGATCGCCCGCGCCCGGCCGCTCGACCGGGCGCTGACCGAAGTCACCGACCCCGGTCTTCGGGACCTCATGGACGAGGCCGCCAGGGCAGACTAGGGGGATGCTCGCCGCTCTGACCGGTTTGGGGCTGTCCACGGCGGCCGGCCTCAACGCCTACATCCCCCTCCTCATCGTGGGTGTGCTCGCCAACTTCACCGACGCCGTACGCCTGCCGGACGGCTACTCCTGGCTGTCGAACTGGGGCGTGCTCGCGATCATCGCCGTGCTGCTGATCGCCGAGCTGGTGCTGGACAAGGTGCCCGCGATCGACAGCGTCAACGACACCATCCAGACCGTGATCCGCCCTGCGTCCGGCGGCGTGGTCTTCTCCGCCACCAACGCCGCCGCCGAGTTCGAACGCTCGGCCTGGATGAGCGAGCACCCCTGGGCCGGGTGGCTGATCGGCATCGTGGCGGCGCTGGCCGTACACGCGGTCAAGGCGCTCGTCCGTCCGGTGGTCAACGCGGGCACGGCCGGGTTCGGCGCGCCGGTGCTGAGCACCGCCGAGGACGCGGGCTCCATCGGGATGAGCCTGGTCGCGGTGTTCGCGCCCGTGCTGGTGCTGGTCGCGCTGCTGGTGCTCGCCGTGCTCGCCTTCCTGCTGATCCGGCGGGTACGGCGGGCGCGCGCCCGCAAGAGGGAGGCGCGTACCGGCCCGCCCCTGTGACCCCGCCCGGCCGCGGCTCTCCACCCCGCCCGGCCGCGGCTCTCCACCCCGCCCGGCCGCGGCTTTCCGCCCCGCCCGGCCCGGCGCGTGGGCGGTCAGAGGCGGCGCAGCCAGCCCTCCACCGCGTGCACGAACGCCTCGGGCCGCTCCTCGTGCAGCCGGTGGCTCGCGCCCTCCCAGCACAGCACCGCCGAGGTCGGGTCCTTGAGCAGCCCGCTCTCCCACTGCGCGCGCCCGGGGTCCGCCCAGATCGACAGCACCGGGCAGCGCCTGCGTGCGAGATAGTCGTCGCTGGCCGGGCGCACCCCGATCGCGTCCCCGCTGACGAACATGGCCTCGAACGCCTGCGCCAGCACGTGCGGCGGCATGCCGTACAGGCGGCGCTTGTGCCAGCGCCTGATGAGGGCGGGGGTGCCGGCGTTCGTGCACCACTCGTCGATGCGCTCGGCGGCCTCGTGCGGGCGCTCGCCGCGCAGGGCCGCGATCATCCCGGGGAAGCCGGCGGCGATCTCGGCGCTCATGCCGTAGCCGGGGTCGAGGGTGACGAGTGCCCGTACGCGCTGGGGATGCTCGACGGCCAGGATCGAGACCACCTGCGCCCCCATGGAGTGGCCGACCGCCACCACCTGCGGGATGCCGAGGCGGCCGAGCATGACCTCAAGGTCCTCGGCCATCGCACGCGGCGTGTTCCCGGTCTCGGGGACCGACGAGTAGCCGTGGCCGCGCAGATCCACCGCGATGACGCGGTGCCCGGCGGACAGCGCGTCGATGTGCCACGACCACTGGTGGGAGTCGGCGCCCCAGCCGTGCACGAGCAGCAGCGGCGGCTCGCCGCCCGCCTCGCCGTCGTCGGTGTAGAAGAGCCGGACGCCCGGCTCGACCTGCGCGTACGGCACCTAGCCTCCGACCCTCCGCAGCAGCGGCGTCTCGCCCGCCGCCCATGCCGGCCCGCCCTTCGCGAGCGTGATCCCTGCCGCCATGTCAGCACAGCGTCCGGGCCCGATCAAGAGCTTGCTCGGGTACGCCGTCACGCGCCCCGCCCCTGAACCGCCCGCGCGCACTATCCTTCAAAGCAGCAGCGCCAACAGGAGGTGGCAACGATCAGCGAGTTCCTCATCGTCGTACTGGTGATCCTGGCGTTCCTCCTGTTCCTCGGCGGCCTCGGCATCTTCCTGATCGTCAAGCTGGCCAAGAAGGCCGCGGTCAAGGCCAAGGAGGCCACCGCCCGCATCACGACCCACGTCAACGCCATGGGCACGGGCGACGCCGCCGAGGTGGAGCGTCTCCGGCTCGACCTGCGTCGCGAGGTCTCGCTCACCCGCCAGGCCGTCGAACAGGCCCAGCGCCAGGGCTGGGGGCTCGGCGAGCTGCCCCGGCTGCTGGCCGACCTCACCGCGCAGGCCGACGTCCACGACCAGCAGCTCGGCATGTACGCGCAGCAGCGCCGCATGTCCCCGTACGTCGATCACGCCACGCTCGACCGCCTGCGCCGGCACCAGGCCACGCTGACCGCCATGTGCGCCCGCATCCGCGCCGACCTGCTGAGCAACCAGGTCCAGCACACCGGGGCCGGCATCGCCGACCTCACCCAGCGCACCGACCTGGAGATCGAGGCCCGCCGCCCCGCCCCCGACCCGCTCGACGAGATCGACGATCTGTATCGCCGCACGATGCAGGAGCGCAAAGACCTCCCCTGACGGGCCGCACCCGAGACCTGCGCACAGGTCCTTGGGCGAGCGCCCGAGACCTGCGCAGAGGCCCCTGGGCGAGCGCCCGAAAAGGATCATCAGGAGGGCAGCAGGGTCGCGAGAGTACGCGCGAACGCCTCCGGATTGTCGAGCATGATGTTGTGCCCAGACTCCGGGATGCCCAGCACCCGCACCCCGGCCGCCCGCAGCTCCCCGGCCCCGTCCGGCTCGTCACCCTCGGGAAAGAGGAAGGCACGCGGAATGGCGGTCAGCCCGATCAGCAGCTCGCGCATGGTCGGCGTGGTGCCCTGGGCCAGGCTGACCGCCGTACGGTGCAGGCCGCGCAGGTCGGCCAGGCGCATCGTGGACCACCAGTGCGGCCCCACCCGGTCGCGCACCTCCTTCCAGCCGCCCGACACGAACTCCTCCTCGCCGTAGGCGGCGATGCCGCTGGTGCCCGGGCGCGGGGGCGTCACCGGATAGGGGTCGAGGTTGGCGTCCACCAGGATCAGGTCGGCCACCAGGCCGGGATGCCGCGCCGCCGCCACGATGGCGACGGCCCCGCCCATGCTGTGCGCGATCACCGCCGCGCCCGCCACACCCGCCTTGCGCAGCGCCTCGGCGAGCGCGTCGGCGTGGGCCTCCAGCGTGTACGAGAAGTCCTGCGGGCGGTCGCTGATGCCGAACCCGAGCAGGTCGATGAGGAGGGAACGGCGGCGCGGCAGCGCCGGGTGCGCCGCGACCTCCGCGTAGTAGGGGGCCGACGTGGCGCCGAGGCCGTGGACGTACACGCGGGCCGGCTCCCCGCCCGGCAGCTCGACCCAGCGCATGCGGGCGCCGCTGGGATGAACGATGGCATCGTGCATGACAGCCCTCCTCATGTATCGAAGCCAATATATATCGAACCCGATATATAATCGGGGCATGCTGGAGCTGGCCATCCTGGGATTCCTGAGGGATCAGCCGTTGCACGGATACGACCTGCGTACGCGTGTGGCCGCCCTGATGGGCCACGTACGCCCGATCGCCGACGGCACCCTCTACCCCGCGATCAAGCGCCTGGCCGACGCCGGCTGGGTGCTCAGGAAGGACGAGCCCGGTGTGGCCGCGGCGCCCCGCCGCATGCTCTACCTGACGCCGGAGGGGCAGGCCGAGCTCGAACGCCGGCTGCGCGAGCCCGCCGACCTCGACATCAGCGACGAGAACCGGTGGTTCACGCTGCTGGCGTTCCTGAGACACCTCGGGGAGCCGAAGGAGCAGGCGGCGGTGCTGCGGCGGCGGCTCGCCTTCCTGGAGGAGCCGACCAGCTTCTTCTACGACGGCGACCGGCCGATGGCCGCCGAGGAGTTCCCCGACCCGTTCCGCCAGGGCCTGCTCACCATCGCCCACGCCACCAGCCAAGCCGAACTGGCCTGGCTCCACACCACCCTCGCCGCCCTGGAAACGCCCGGCGAAACCCCGCCCAGCTGAACACGCCAGGACGCCGCGGCCCGCCCGCAGCGGGGACACAGCACAGCCGGTCCCCCGGTCAGCCAGACACGGCGCATCGGCACACGCGTGTTATTCGGCGCACCCGCCGCGAAGCAAGGGGACGGCCTACCGCCGATCGCGCTCCCCAGCCCCAGCCGAACCCCGCAAACCGCAGGGCGGTCAGCTACAAGCCGCACAAGCGCGGGGCGCGCCACCGCAAGCCACGACAACGGAGCGGCCGCGAGCCGTGCGAGGCACGAAGCCGGCGCTACAAACCGCCTGAAGAGCAGGACAGGCCGCCGCAAGCCGGGAGAGACGGCGGGCGGGCGTATGGCGTGCGAGCACTGAGCCGGCCGTTGCGAGCCAAGTAAGCGGACGGCCACTGGTTGTGCGAGGTGCGGGGGGTGGGCCGCCACCACGCTCGGGGTGGTCGGTGCGCGGCGGCCCGGGAGGGGTTCTCGAAGTGAAGGGTCAGGACGGGGAGGGGCTGGTGCGGATGACGTCGCCGGTGGCGGCGTCGATGGTGACCTCGTGCTTGGCGCCGTCAGTCGTGACGACGTCGGACTCCCAGACGGTCTTGTCCCGCTCGTCGTCCAGCGCCAGCTCCGTGATGCGCCCCTCGGGCACCGCGGCGGTGATCTTGTCGGCGGCCTGGGCGTAGTCGAGCTTGGCCGCGGCCACCCGGTCGCGGAGCTCGGCCTTGTCGTCGGCGTCGTCCTGTTCGCTGGTCGGGCCGGTCACGACCTTGCCGCCCTCCACGTCGAGCTGGTACTCCGTGCCGTCTTTGCCGACGACCTGGACCTCCCAGCGGCTGCCGTTCTCCTCGGCCTCCATGGAGATCACCTTGGAGCCGGGTACGGCCGCCAGCGCCGCCTGCCCGGCCTGCTTCAACTCCTCCAGGCTCTGCTGGGCGGAGCCCGGCGTGCCGGGGCTGCCGTCCGGCGTGGCGGTGCCAGGGCTGATCGGCATGTCGGTGCTTTCGGCCGTGGGCGTGCCGAGGGTCGGCGACGACCGTACGGCCAGCCGCTCGGCCTCGCTCGTCACCGCCCCGCAGCCCCCTGCGAGCACCGTGGCGCCGACCAGGGCACCGATGATCGACTTGTTCATACCCTGGACGCTGCCCGCCAGAAGGTAAAGCATTCGCCCAGGTCAGGCCACCGGAACGCGTCTGCCGCTGCGCCCACCCCGCCGCCGGACACGCCCCCGTCGCCGGGAACACCACCCTCACCAGGCACGCCGTCCTCGCCAGCAGCCCTTCGCCAGACACCCCGCTGTCACCGGGCCCGCCGCCATCGCGGGCCCAAGGCCCTCAGGGGCACAGCGCCTTCGCCGGGCACGCCGCCATCCGTCACCAGGCGCACCACCGCCGCCGGATACGCACGTCATCACAGACACGCCCCGTCGCCGGACACAGCGCCCTCATCAGACCGCCCCATCGCGGGTCCAAACCCTGAGGGGCACGGCGCCTTCGCTGGGTACAGCACCTTCGCCGGGCGGGTACCGGCTGCGGCGGGTGCCGAGCGCGGCGTGTGCCGAGCGCGGCCGGCGTTCAGCGCGGTGGGCGCGGTGTACGGCGGGCGCGCACACGCCCGGCGATGAGCGTGGCAGCCACAAGCACGCCCGGCGATGAGCGTGGCGAGCACGAGCACACCAGGCGATGAGCGCGGCGAGCACCGGCACACCAGGCGATGAGCGCGGCGAGCACCGGCACACCAGGCCGTGAGCGCGGCGAGCACAAGCACACCAGGCCGTGAGCGCGGCGGAAGCCGACTACAGCGGGAGCCGGGTGCGGCGGGTGCTGAAGCGGAGGCGTCGCGCAGGGTTGTGCCCGGCGACGATGCCAGGCCCGGCAACGGTGCCAGGCCCGGCGACGGTGCCAGGCCCGGCGACGGCGGCATGCCCGTGCCCGTCGCCCCCGGAGCGGCGCGCCCCCTACTCGACCCCCGCCTCGCGCATGTCGCGCAGCTCGCGCTTGAGCTCCTTGATCTCGTCGCGCAGCCGCGCCGCCACCTCGAACTGCAGGTCGGCCGCCGCCTGGTGCATCTGCTCGGTCAGCGACTCGATGAGGGACTCCATCTGCGCGCGCGGCATCTCGCCCGCGATGGCCTTGGCGTGCTGGCCGGCCTGGCGGGCGCTGAGGCCGGGCACCGGGGCCTTGCCGCGGGACTGCTGGCGACCGCCGCCCATGAGCTGCTGGGTGTCGGCGTCTTCGCGCTGCAGCGAGTCGAGGATGTCGGCGATCTTCTTCCGCAGCGGCTGCGGGTCGATGCCGTGGGCCTCGTTGTAGGCGATCTGCTTGGCCCGGCGCCGGTTGGTCTCGTCGATCGCCCGCTCCATGGACGGGGTGATCTTGTCGGCGTACATGTGGACCTGGCCCGACACGTTTCGGGCGGCGCGGCCGATGGTCTGGATCAGCGACGTCTCCGACCGCAGGAAGCCCTCCTTGTCGGCGTCGAGGATGGCCACCAGCGACACCTCGGGCAGGTCGAGGCCCTCGCGCAGGAGGTTGATGCCGACCAGCACGTCGAACTCGCCGGTGCGCAGCTCGCGCAGCAGCTCGATGCGGCGCAGCGTGTCGACCTCGCTGTGGAGGTAGCGGACCCGGATGCCGAGCTCCAGCAGGTAGTCGGTGAGGTCTTCGGCCATCTTCTTCGTCAGCGTGGTGACCAGCACGCGCTCGTCGCGCTCGGCGCGCTCGCGGATCTCGTGGACCAGGTCGTCGATCTGGCCCTTGGTGGGCTTGACCACGATCTCCGGATCGACCAGGCCGGTCGGGCGGATGACCTGCTCGACGACCTCGCCCTTGACCCGCCCCAGCTCGTACGGCCCCGGCGTCGCCGACAGGTAGACGGTCTGGCCGATGCGCTCCAGGAACTCCTCCCACTTCAGCGGCCGGTTGTCGAGCGCCGACGGAAGCCGGAAGCCGTGCTCGACCAGCGTGCGCTTGCGGGAGGCATCGCCTTCGTACATGGCGCCGATCTGCGGGACGGTCTGGTGGGACTCGTCGAGGACCAGCAGGAAGTCTTCTGGGAAGTAGTCGAGCAGCGTGTTGGGCGCGCTGCCCGGCTCGCGGCCGTCCATGTGGCGCGAGTAGTTCTCGATGCCGTTGCAGGTGCCGATCTGGCGCATCATCTCGATGTCGTACGTGGTGCGCATGCGCAGCCGCTGGGCCTCCAGCAGCTTGCCCTGCCGCTCCAGCTCGGCCAGCCGCTCGGCCAGCTCGGCCTCGATGCCCGCGATGGCGGCCGCCATGCGCTCCTCGCCCGCGACGTAGTGGGAGGCGGGGAAGATGTAGAGCTCTTCGTCCTCGGTGATGACCTCGCCGGTGAGCGGGTGCATGGTCGAGAGCTTCTCGATCTCGTCGCCGAACATCTCGATGCGGACGGCGAGCTCTTCGTACTTCGGGATGATCTCGATGGTGTCGCCGCGCACCCGGAACGTGCCGCGGGTGAAGGCCATGTCGTTGCGGGTGTACTGCATGTCGACCAGGCGGCGCAGGAGCTGGTCGCGGTCGATGTCCATGCCGACGCGCAGGCGGGTCATGCGGTCGACGTATTCCTGCGGCGTGCCGAGGCCGTAGATGCACGACACCGATGCGACCACGACGGTGTCGCGGCGGGTGAGCAGCGAGTTGGTGGCCGAGTGGCGCAGCCGCTCGACCTCGTCGTTGATCGACGAGTCCTTCTCGATGTAGGTGTCGCTCTGCGGGACGTACGCCTCCGGCTGGTAGTAGTCGTAGTAGGAGACGAAGTATTCGACCGCGTTGTTGGGCAGCATCTCGCGCAGCTCGTTGGCGAACTGCGCGGCGAGCGTCTTGTTGGGCTGCATGACCAGGGTGGGCCGCTGCAGCCGCTCGATCAGCCACGCGATGGTGGCGGTCTTGCCCGTGCCGGTGGCGCCGAGCAGGACGCTGTCCTTCTCCCCGGCCTTGATGCGGCGCTCCAGCTCGGCGATGGCCGTCGGCTGGTCGCCTGATGGAGTCATCTCGGTGACGACCTTGAACGGCGCCACCTTCCGCTGCAAATCAGTGACCGGTCGCATGTTGCCACTGTAGGCGGCCCGACTGACAGAAAAAGTCAGGCCGGAAGCCCACCCGGGCGCCGGCGGCGATGGCGCGCCGCGATCCCTTGGCGGGCAGGGGATGCGGCGCCGCGATCGGTGTCCATGATCGCCGTCGGTCGCCCCTCCGCTACAGCCAGCAATACCCATATGGCATCACATTGCAAGCGAACCGTAAGCCATACCCGATACGGTCGAATCCGCCTGTAGCGGAAAAGGAAGGTTCGATGTCACGACCCAGAGAGGCACTGATCCAGGCAGGACGGGGCGTAGCCCAGGCGGTGGCCCAAGGGGGTGACGTCCGCCAGGCCGTCGGACAGGCCGTGGGACAGATGGCCGGTCAGGCCGGAGCGATGCCGAACCAAGGCGGTCAGCCCGGCCAGGGCTTCGCGCTGAATCCGCACGACTTCGCCGCGGCCCGCGACGGCGGTCAGTCGCTGGGGACCTCGATCGAGGCGAGGACCGCCTCGCTGAACGAGGCCGGCGAGATCGTCAACCGCAGCTGGACCGAGAACGGGATGCACGTCATCTCCCCGGTGGTGATCCCCAAGGGCAGCACCGCCAAGGTGGTCGTGCCGCTGAGCGTCCTGGTGGTGCTCGGCCTCATCGGCGCGCTCGGCAACATCATCCCCAACGCCGAGGTGCTCTTCGGCCTCCACTACTGGATCGTGCTGGTGCTCGCCGCCGCGTTCCTGTGGTGGCGGCGCAGCGTGGTGATGGTGCCCGAGGGCTGCAAGGCGCTCATCACGCAGTTCGGCAAGCTCGTGCACATCGCCGACCCCGGGCGGGTGACGCTGTTCAACCCGTGGAAGCGGGTCAGCTACATCGTCAACACCACGCGCGAGTACCCGTTCAACGCCCCGATCAGCGAGGCGCCCACGCAGCAGGGCGTCAAGGCGAGCGTGGACCTGTTCCTGCAGTTCAGGATCGAGAACCCGGCCGAGTTCATCTTCGTGCTCGGCTCGGTCAGCGGCTTTCAGTCCAAGCTGCAGAACGCCATCAGCGAGGTCACCCGCTCCCTGATCTACGCCCAGCGGGCCGAGGAGATCTACGACCTCGTCGGCGAGAGCACGGTCGGCATGCTGGAGAGCCTCAACCAGCAGTTCCTGCCCGCCGTACGGCTCACCGACGTCAACATCACGCACGCCGAGCCGTCCAGCCAGGAGTACCGCATGGACCTGGCCGCGCCCGAGATGGTGCGCGTCGCCAAGGAGGCCTACACCTACGAGTACGAGCTCCAGCTGCGCAAGGAGCAGAACGAGGGTGACCTGGTCAAGGAGCTGGCCGGGCTGCAGGAGACGCTGAGCGCCATCCAGGCGGAGATCGCGAGCTACCAGGCCCGTATGGACACCGCGCTCGAACGCGCCACCCACCAGGCGACCGCGCAGGCCAGGCAGCGCCTCATCGAGGCGGAGTCCAAGGCGAACGCCAACGCCGCGCTCCTGGAGGCGCAGGCGCTGGACATCAGGGCGCTGTCGGCCGCCGAGGCGCCCGAGATCCTCGACTACCGCTTCCAGCAGGACCTGTTGAACAAGCTGGAGTCCGTCGCCGCCAGGCTGCCCCAGGTGGTGCAGGTGGGCGACGAGACCGAGATCGACTTCCTGGCCCTGGCCCAGCAGCTCGTGGGCGGCAAGGACGCGGCGCTGTTCTCCGAGGAGGACATGGCCGCCATCCGCGGCAGGCTCGACGAGATCGCGGCGCGCGTCCGCGCCCGTGAGGCCGAGATCGCCGGTCTGCTGCAGAAGGCCGCGGCCGACGTGGAGGAGCCGCCACCGCCCACGCCGCCGCAGGCGCAGGTGTCCGACGCCGACCTCGAACGCACGGTGGAGCGGCTGCTGCCGAACGGCCCGCACCACGGAGAGCCTGGGAGTGCCATCTGATGAGCAGGGAATTCTCGAAGATCAAGGAGTCGCTGGCCTCCTGGAGTGAGATCCGCCAGCTCCTGCGCGGCGGCGAGCAGGGCCAGCTCGTGCCGGTCGTCATCCCCAAGGACCGGCGCGGCTTCGCGTGGATGACGCTGGTGTTCCTGGCGATCTACTTCGCCGGCATGGCCGTGCTCACCGACCTGACGCTCATCGCGGCGCTCGCCGCGCTGGTGTTCCTGCTGCTCGCGCTGCTCACGGTGTGGCGCAAGGCGATCATCGAGATCGAGGAGGGCACGACCGGCGTGCGCAGCCGCTGGGGCGCCATCACCGGCACCCTCCCGCCGGGCCGCCACTACCTGTGGCTGCCGTGGGACCGGGTGGACGCGGTGGTGGACACCTCGACGGAGATCCCGTACTCGGCGCCGATCGTGGCCTGCCCCACGGCCGAGAACGTGCCGCTGAAGTCGATCGAGTTCTTCCTGAAGTTCCGGATCGTGGACCCGGTCGCGTTCGTCCGCACCATCGGGGCGAGCAACTTCGACCTGGTGCTCTCCAGCGCCGTGCAGGACGCCATCAGGCAGCGCAGCCGCAAGGTCCACACCGAGCGGGCGTACGACCTGCGCGGCTCCGACGTCGGCGACATGCAGGACGCGCTCAACCGCCAGCTCGGCCGCTATGGCGTGCGCATCACCGGCGCCAACATCCCCGACGTGCAGCTTCCCGACCAGTACCAGCAGCACCTGGCCACCCGCGAGAAGGTCGCCAAGGAGATGTCGGCCTACGAGCGCGAGTGGGAGCTGACCCGCAAGCGCCGCATCGACACGCTGCTGATGGAGATCGAGCGCTCGAAGAAGACGCGTGACGCCCGCGTGGTCGAGGTCAAGGCCGCCTACAACACCGCGCGCAAGGACGTGGCGCGCATGCTGGAGGAGCAGGAGACCGAGGCGCAGCGGGTGACGTGGGAGATCGAGGCGCGCGGCAGGGCCGAGCTGACCGCCGCCGAGAACGAGGCCAAGGCGCTGCGGCGGCTGGCCGAGTCGTACCGGGACAACCGGGCCGTGCTGCAGTACGAGCTGGCCCGCAGGCGCCTCGACGTGGGCGCCAAGCTCGCGGAGAACGCGCCGCAGCCGCTGGTCGTGCGCACCCAGCAGGGCCAGTCGGACTCCGCGCTCAGCACCCTCCTGCTCGCCCAGCTCCTCCCCCGCATCTCGGGAGCCGGGTCGGCAAACGTGAACGGCCACACACCTTCCGCTTCCGCTTAGGAGAACCTCCATGGTGTTCCGCAAACTGATGGCCGCTTTCGGCGCGGGCGTCGAGGTCGACACGGTGCTGACCGGCAGGGACGTACGGCCGGGCGAGCTGCTGCGCGGCGTCGTCCACTTCCGTGGCGGCAAGTCCGACTACAAGGTCGAGGGCATCTACATCGACCTCACGGCCGTGGTCGAGGTCGAGTCGGGCGACAGCGAGTACAAGACGAGCTACAGCTTCCAGCGCACGCAGGTCGCCGGGACGTTCCAGCTCGCGGCGGGCGCGCAGCACCAGCACCCGTTCGAGGTCCCGATCCCGTGGGAGACCCCGATCAGCGCGGTGGGCGGGCATCCGCTGCACGGCATGAAGCTGGGCGTGCACACGGAGCTGGCGCTGGCGGGCGCGCTCGACAAGGGCGACCTCGACCCGCTGTACGTCAGCCCGCTGCCGGCCCAGAACCACGTGCTCGCGGCGCTGGACCGGATGGGCTTCCGGTTCAAGGGCGCCGACCTGGAGCGCGGCACGCTGTACGGCTCGACGATGCCGTTCTTCCAGGAGATCGAGTACTACGCGGGAGGCGAGTGGCGGCGCCGCTTCAACGAGCTGGAGCTGACGTTCATCGCCGGGCCGCACCAGATGGACGTCATCCTGGAGGCCGACAAGAAGGGCGGCTTCCTGACCTCCGGCCACGATGCGTACAACCGCTTCACCGTGCGCTATGACGACCCGCCGCAGGCGGCGGACGCGGCGTTGCAGCGCGGGCTGGAGGCGATGGCCCGGCGCAGGGGCTGGTTCTAGCGCGTCCTAGAGCCGTGCCACCGCGAGCAGGTGGCCGCTGACCCCCAGCAGCGACGGCACGGACTCCACCCGACGGGCGGCGTCGAGCAGCAGCTCGCGCCGCCCTTCGTCGTCCAGCCAGTCGTTGACGTCGCCGTAGAGCCAGAAGGCGCCCTCCAGGCCGTAACGCCGCGGCTCGGGCAGCCCGGCGTCGGCGAACTCGCCGGGGATGTCGTCGGGGTCGTGCAGGTAGGCGCGGAACCCGCTCCCCGCGCCCTCCCCGGTGATCAGGAGGCCGGTCTCGAGCGAGGTGTGCACGGCGAAGCGCCACGCGCCCTGCGGGTAGATGCCGAGGTGCACGGTGTCGTGGAGTGCGGCGTACCGGCTGATGAAGGCGGCGGCGATCACCCCGCCCGGCTTGGCGGCGCGGCGGGCCTCGCGCAGCGCGCGCAGCCGGTCGTCGCGCTCGGGCAGGTGGTAGAGCGGGCCGAGCAGCAGCACCGCGTCGGCCTCGCCGTCGGGGACCGGCAGGTCGCGGGCGTCGCCGAGGCGCGCCGTCACGCCGGGCAGCTCGCCCGCCTCGGCCACGTGCAGCGGCACCGGGTCGATCACCTCGACCTCGTAGCCCTCTTCGGCCGGCCACTCGGCGTGCACGCCGGTGCCGCCGCCCACGTCGAGCACGCGGGCCGGGGCCGGGGGCAGGGTGCGGCGCAGGACGTCGCGCGTGCGCCAGTACTCCAGCCGGCCGCGTCCCTCGCGCAGCCGGGTACGCTCGCCGCCGCGCTCGTAGTAGGCCATGAGGACGGGATCGGTGATCATGGCGCGATCCTCAGCGCCGCCCCGCGGGCGAGGCGAGCGATTATCCCCGGCGCGAAGCCCCGGCCCGAGGCCAGAACCCCGGCACGGAATCCCCGGCGCAGTAGGGGTTTCGCGCCTTTGCGCGAGCTGGCAGTGCCATGGTGCGATCGTTACCATGACGACAGGCACTGACTGATCATGAGACGGCGGGGCGGGGCGCATGGGACGGTTCAAGGCGGCGATGCGCAGGACCGCCCTGTGGGGGGCGCGCAACGCCGACGGCGCCATCGCGCTCGGGCTTGCCTTCGTGGTGGGCGTGCTCGGCATCCTGCCGCCGGAGCTCTTCGGCGAAGACGGCAACGAGATCCAGACGCAGCTCGTGAACGCGTCGGCCCTGGTGATCATGGCGCTGGTGGCCACCGCGCTGCTGCGCGACCGCGCCCGCCAGGCCCCCGTGGAGAAGACGATCACCTCGGGCGCGCTGGCCGAGCTGCCGATCAGGCTGGCCCGCCTGGAGGAGATCGAGACGCTGGCCCACAGCACCCGGCACGCCCTCGACGCGCTGCAGCTCGTCCGCGTGCTGGGCAGCAGGCAGGAGATCGCGCAGTGCCACGCCGAGGCCAGGCGCGACACCACCCGGTGGATCTTCAAGGGCGGCACCGGCACCTACCTGCGGGCCGTCACGCTGCCGCAGTGCGTGGCCGCCGCCCGCAAGGACAAGCGCCACCTCACCGTGCGCATCGAGGTCATCGACCCCTCCGACCTGGAGGTGTGCGAGACGTACGCCCACTACCGCCGCTCGCTGTCCGACGCCCCCGACGGCACCGGCGAGACGTGGACGACCGACCGGGTCAGGAAGGAGTCGTACGCGACCGTGCTGGCCGCCTTCTGGCACCGCCAGCGTTACGGCCTGCTCGACATCGGGGTGGCCCTGTCGTCCACGATGACCACTTTCCGCTGGGACCTGTCGTCGAGCCGCGTCATCATGACGGTCGAAGACCCCAACAAGGCCATGACGGCGCTCAGGGACACCTTCTACTACGAGAACTGCGACACCGAGCTGCGGCTCAGCTTCGAGCAGGCGCGGCGGGTGCCGCTGGAGATGTACCGGAAGGTGCCGCTGAGCGACGAGCCCACGATCGAGGAGGTGCAGGAGCTGTTCGAGCGCGTGGGGCTGCCCTTGCCCAAGTCCTACAACGGGCGCGACGTCGTCGACATCGCGCGCAAGGCGCTGCGTGCCGTGGACCCGTACGGATGAGCATCGAAGGGGTGCGGCGGCTGGTCGACGAGGGGCGCGCCAGGGCGTGGGCCTTGGAGGAGCTGTCGCGGCCGGGCCTGACCGCGGTGCGTCATCCGCTCGGGTTCGTCTGCCTGCCGATCGAGCGCGACGGCGGCGACGGCGTGTGCCTGCACGTGTGGTCCGGTTCGCTCGCCCACGCCGAGGTGACCACCTCGCAGATCCACTGCCACAGCTGGGACCTGGTCAGTCACGTGCTCTACGGCCAGGTGCGCAACGTGCACGTGGTCGTCACCGACGCGGGAGCCGACGCCACCCACCGCGTCTACGAGGTGGTCAGCGGCGCCGACGGCGACCGCATCTCTCCCACCGGGCGCACCGTGCGCCATGCGACGGGGCTGGTGGAGGTCTTCGGCCCCGGCGACACGTACACGCTGGCCGCCGACCGCTTCCACAGCAGCGTCGTGCCCGAAGATGGTGAGGCGGCCACCATCGCGCTCGGCCGTGGCAGGCCGGGCGCCCGCGACCTGTCGCTGGGCCCGCTTGACGGCGGCGCCCACCACGTGGCGAGGCAGCCGCTGGACGCCGAGGAGACGGCGCTGGCCGTCCGCCTGATCACCGCGCATCTGACCTGAGAGGGCAACGCCGATGGACCTGGACCACGCTCGCACGGTCGCCGTCGAAGCCGCCGAGGCCGCGGGGGCGCTGATCCGGGAGGGCACGCGGCGCAGCCTGCGGGTGCACGCCAAGGGCGACGCCGGAGACGTGGTGACCGACCTCGACCTCGCGTCGGAGAAGCTGCTGCTTGAGCGGATCCTGACGGCGTTCCCGTCGCACGCGGTGATCGCCGAGGAGTCGGGGCTGAACGGCGCGGCGGGCTGCGAGTGGACGTGGCTGGTCGATCCGCTCGACGGCACCAACAACATCGCCATCGGGCTGCCCGCGTACGTGGTGGGGGTGGCGCTGTGCCGGGCCGGCCGGCCGCAGCTCGGCGTGGTGCACGACCCGGTCTCGGCGCAGACGTGGTCGGCCATCAAAGGCAGGGGCGCGCTGGCGTCGTCAGGCCGGCGGCTGTCCGCGCCGTACGCGCCGAGCCCGCACGGGCCGCTGCTGGCCTGGATCCAGGGCTACGGCATCGCCAGGGACGACGCGACCGTGCTCAGGCTGAAGTCGGCGCTCGACCTCCACGCCCGCCGGGTGCTGCAGCTGTGGACGCCGCTGCTGTCGTGGGCGATGCTGGCCCGCGGCGACATCGACGGCATCGTGGGCTACCGCACCGGGGTGGTGGACCTGCCGGCGGGCGCGCTGCTCGCGCAGGAGGCGGGCATCGAGATCAGGGCGCTGGACGGCGGCCCGTACGACGAGCGCATCCAGGGCGCGGCCGATGAGCGCAGCTACGTGGCCGCGCATCCGCGCGCCCTGCCCGGCCTGCTCGCGCTGCTCCAGTGACGGCCTGAACGATCAGCCGAACGCGACCAGCGCCCACACCGTCGCCGCCGTACCCACGACGGCGAGGCCGGCGCCGGTGAGCAGGAAGCGCGGCATCGGCACGGTCACGTCGTGGCGGCGGCACGACTCGAACCACAGCAGCGTGGCGAGCGACGCCCACGGCGTGATGACCGGGCCGACGTTGGTGCCGGCCAGCAGCGCCAGCAGGTGGTCCTGCTGGACGGCCGGGATGACGATCTCGACCGCCTTGTACGCCGGCAGATTGTTGATCAGGTTGGCCAGCCCGGCCCCCACGGCGGCGATGCGCAGCGGATCGTCGTCGGTGCCGATCAGCCAGGTCATCAGTGCCGACAGGCCGTTGCCGCTGAGCGTGGGCACCACCAGGAACAGCCCGGTCACGAAGATGATGAGCTGCCACGGGATCAGGCTCCACCTCAGCCGCTCGCGGGCGCGCACCAGGAACGCGGCCACGACGATGACCGCCGCCGCCACGGCCGCCACCGCGACGTGCGCGCCGAGCAGCAGCAGCACGATGAACAGCAGGCAGCCGGCCGCCGCCGTCGCGAACAGCACCCGGTCGGCCACCGGCTCCAGCACCGGTGGGACGTAGCGCAGATCGCGCCGCTCGCCCCTGCGCCAGAAGAACACCCACAGGAACGCCATCGTCACCGCGATCGCGGCGAGCTGGGGCGCCCACATGCGGGCGGCGAACTCCTGCGTGGTAAGACCGATCTTGGTCATGCCGAGGAGGTTCGTCAGGTTGGAGACCGGCAGCAGCAGGCTCGCGGTGTTGGCCAGCCAGATCGTTGTCATGGCTAAAGGCAGCGCGGCGATGCGCGCGCGGGGCGCCAGGGCCAGCATCACGGGGGTGAGCAGGACGGCCGTCGTGTCCAGGTTCAGGAAGATCGTGACGAGGGACGCGAAGGCCGTGCAGAGGAGGAAGAGCGCGGCATAGTTGCCGCGGCCGAGCACCGCCATCCTCGCCGCGATCGCGTCGAAGACCTGCGCCTCCTTGGTCAGCTCGGCCACCACGATGATCGCCACCAGGAAGACCAGCAGCGGCCCGATCTCGCTCAGGCTCTCGACGGCCGCCTCCCACGGCAGCAACCCGGTCGCCACGAAGACCAGCCCCAGAATCAGCAGCCCGATCCTGATCCAGTCGAGTACGCCAAGACGCCGCAACACCTGACGATGATCGCACACACGCTGCAAAACGCCGATCCCACAGGAGATACTGAGCAGATGGCACGTGACGGCAGGCCGATCGACATCTTCGTCAGCTACTCCCCGGCCGACACGGCCTGGGCGACCTGGATCGCGTGGGAGCTCGAGGCGGCGGGCTACAAGACCATGATCCAGGCGTGGGACTTCGTGCCCGGCACCAACTTCATCGACTTCATGGACCGCGGCGTCAGCGAGGCGAAGCTCGTCGTGGCCGTGCTCTCGCGCAACTACCTCGGCTCGCGCTACGGCCGCATGGAGTGGCAGGCCGCGCTGCGCGCCGACCCCGACAACCCGTCCAACAAGCTCGTCACCATCCGCCTGGAGGACGTGCCGCTCGAAGGGCTGCTGTCCACCATCACCTGGGTGGACCTGCTGGGCGTCACCGACCCGGGCCAGGCCAGGGCGCTGCTGCTCGGCCGGGTCAGGGAGGCGCTGGCGGGCCGGGCCAAGCCCGAGGTCCCGCCCGCGTTCCCGGACGGCTCCTCGGTGCCGGCGTCCGTGCCCGCCCCGCCGCCGGCCCTGCCCGCCCTGCCCGAGTCCGCCGAGCCGGCCAGGGCCAGGCGCAGGCCGGTGACCGCGCCGACGTTCCCGCCCGCCGCGGCCACCGGGCGCGGGCGCGAGACGATCAGCGTGCTGCACATCGGCGGGCCCCGCTTCGGCCGGGCGCTGCCCGACCCGGGCGACCCGTTCACGCCCGAGGACATGCAGGCCCGCATCTGGGCCGACCTGACCGCCATGTACGACCGCGGCATGCCGCGCCCCGACCTCATGGTCATCGCGGGCGACCTCACCGAGTCGGGCACGCTCGGCCAGTTCGGGCAGGCCACCCGGTTCGTCACCGACCTGCGGCTGCTGCTCGGCCTGGAGCCGCACCGGCTCATCCTGCTGCCCGGCCCGCGCGACGTCACCAAGGCCGCCGCCAGCGCCTACTTCCTGACCTGCGAGGCCGACGACGTCGCGCCGCAGCCGCCCTACTGGCCCAAGTGGCGGCACTTCGCCTCCCTGTTCGGGGAGGTCTACCAGGGGCTGGACGACCGGGTGTTCGACGGCGGGCAGCCGTGGACCATGTTCGAGGTGCCCGACCTGCAGGTGGTCGTGGCCGGGCTCAACTCCACGATGGCGATGAGCCACCTGGAGCGCGACGCGTACGCGATGATCGGGGAGGCGCAGGCGGCCTGGTTCGCCGAACGGCTGCGCCCCTACGAGGAGCGCGCGTGGCTGCGCCTGGGCGCGATGGGCCACCCGCCGGCCGAGCTGCGCGACGCCGCCACCTACGAGCGGCTCCTCGGCCACCGCCTCAACCTGCTCTTCCACGGCGGCACGGGCCCGGCGGGCGAGGGCCATATCGCCGCGCCGCGCGCCGGGCGGCACCAGGTGATCGAGATCGGCCCCGACGGCCTGCGCACATGGCTGCCCGACGCGGGCCGGCCCGAGCGGGTGCGCGCCAGGTGGCGGTCCGCGCAGACCACGTTCACCGGGCAGACCCCGCCTGCGCCGCCGCCCGCGCCCGAGCCGGAGCGGCGCGCGCCCAGCCCCGTCGAGCTGCTGCTCGACCGCATCGCCGAGGTGTGCGAGGCGCGGCACGAGCGGGCCAGGATCCGCAGGTTCGACACCCACCTCGTGGTCACGCACCCCGAGGACGGGTTCGTCCGGCAGACCATGATCGGCGCGTACGTCGGCGAGGTCACCGCGGAGAGCGCCGCCGCGTTCGTGCGCACCGCCCACGCCGCCGGGCTGTCGGCCGAGCTGGTCTATCAGGGACCGCCCGCGCCGCGCGCGGTCCGCGACGACCTCATGCGCAAGGGCGTGCGGCTGCGCAGCTTCACCGAGTTCCAGGGCCTGCTCGACCTGAGCGGCTACGTCGCCGAGCAGACCGCGCGGCTCACCTCCGACCGCCGCTACCCGCCCAGCCTGTACGTCCCCCAGCGCTACCGCGAGCTCGACCGCCCCGGCAGCCAGGTCAAGGCCGGGCTGACCGACGAGCTGATGCGGCTGCTGTCGGCCGACCACGGCCGTTTCGTGCTGCTGCTCGGCGACTTCGGCCACGGCAAGACGTTCGCGCTGCGCGAGCTGGCCCGCCGCATCCCCACCGAGCTGCCCCACCTGACGCCGATCCTCATCGAGCTGCGCGCGCTCGACAAGGCGCACTCGGTGGACGCGCTGGTGGCGGCCCACCTGGCGAGCCACGGCGAGGAGGTCATCGACCTCAAGGCGTTCCGCTACCTGCTCAGGCAGGGCCGCATCGTGCTGCTGTTCGACGGGTTCGACGAGCTGGTGACCCGGCTCACCTACGACCGCGCGGCCGACCACCTGGCGACGCTGCTCGCCGCGGCCGAGGACAAGGCGAAGATCGTGGTGGCCAGCCGTACGCAGCACTTCAAGTCGCACAGCCAGGTGCTGACCTCGCTGGGCGAGATGGTGGGCGTGCTGCCGCAGCGGCGGGTGCTCGGCGTCGAGAACTTCGCGCCCGACCAGATCAGCTCCTACCTGGCCAACAGGTTCGGCGACGACGCCGAGGCGGGCGCCCGCATGGCGCTGATGCGGGAGATGGAGGACCTGCTCGCGCTGGCCCAGAACCCGCGCATGCTGAGTTTCATCGCCGACCTCGACGCCGACCGCCTCCGTACGGTCGCCCAGGCCCGCCACACGATCAGCCCGGCCCTGCTGTACGAGGAGATCCTCACCTCCTGGCTGACCTTCGAGGAGCGGCGGGCCAAGGTTCCCGGCTCCACCGGCGGGCTCAGCGTGGACGAGCTGTGGCAGGCGGTGACGGCGCTGGCGGTGCGGCTGTGGGAGTCGGGCGAGTCGCTGCTCGGCATGGACGAGCTGACCGAGATCGGCGAGACGCTGACCGACCTGGCCGACGGGCAGCTCACGGCCGCGCACGCGGCGTTCCGCATGGGTTCGGGCAGCCTGCTGGTGCGCACCGAGGAGGGCATGTTCGGGTTCATCCACACCTCGGTGATGGAGTGGCTGATCGCCCGCCACATCGCCGCCACCATGGACGGCCCCGAGCTGCTGTCGCGCCGGCCGCTGTCGGCGCTGACCGTGGAGTTCCTGTGCGACCTGGCCGACGTGCGGGCGCTGCGCGCCTGGGTGAACGACCCGCCGCAGGACGACGTCTCCCGCGCCAACGCCGTCAAGATCGCCGCCAGGCTGCGCACGCCCGCCCGTACGGACCTGCGCGGCGCCAACCTCAAGGGCGAGGACCTGTCGGCCCGTGACCTGCGCGAGGTCGATCTGACCGGCGCCGACCTGTCCGAGGCGACGCTCGTCGGCACGAACCTGTCCAGGGCCGTGCTGCGCGAGGCCCGCCTGACCGGGGCCAGGCTCGACGGCGCCCAGCTCACCGGGGCCGACCTGCGCGGCGCCGACCTGTCGGGGGCCCGGCTGGCGCGCGTCGACCTGAGCGACGCGGCCGTCGAGGGCGCCCGCTGGCACCGCGCCACGCTCATCGACGTGACCGGCACGCTGCCGCGCCTGCCCGGCGCCGCCGTGGTGCCGGGGCAGCCGGTCGAGGTGGAGTTCGCCCCGGCCGGCATCGGCGTCCCGTACGGCTACCACTTCCAGAACAGCCGCCTGCCCGAGCCGATCGCCTACAGCCCCGACGGCGCGACCATCGCGGTCGGCAACGAGGACGGCGGCGTGCTGCTGTGCGTCGGCGGCGCGCCCGTGCGCACGCTCCAGGGTCACCGGGGCCGCGTCTACGCCGTGACGTTCGCCGGCGACCTGATGGCGACCGGCGCGAGCGACGGCGTGGTGCTGCTGTGGGACGCGCTGACCGGCGAGCCGGTACGCCGCCTGGACGGCCACCCGGGCGGCGTCTGGCCGCTGCGGCTCAGCCCTTCGGGCGACCTGGTGGCGGCGGGCGGCGGCGACGGCATCGTCCGGGTGTGGGAGAGCGCCACCGGCCGGCTGCTGCACGAGCTGGCCGGGCACCAGGCGCCGATCTACACCGCGTCGTTCGGCCGCTCGGCCCTGGTGACCGGCGACGCCGCGGGCGTCGTGCGCGTGTGGGACATCGGATCCGGGCAGATGAAGGAGACGCTGGGCGAGCACCGGGGCAGCGTCTACCGCGCCGTGCACAGCCCCGACGGCAAGCTGCTCGCCACCGGCGACGAGGCGGGCACCGTACGCCTGTGGGACACCGCCACCTGGACCCGCCTGCACGAGCTGACCGGCCACTTCGGCAGCGTCTACTCGCTGGCGTTCTCGCCCGACGGCACGCTGCTGGCCAGCGGCGACACGGCCGGGTCGGTGCGCCTGTGGACCTCGTCAGGCGAGACGCGCGGCGTGCACACCACCCACGCCACCAACGTCTACCAGGTCGCCTTCAGCCCCGGCGGGCAGATCCTGGCCAGCGGCGACGCCAACGGCGTGGTGCGCCTGCAGCGCGTCGGCGACTCCGGCAAGGTCGAGCTGACCGGGCACCGCAGCTCGGTGTGGCCGTTCGTGTTCAGCCCCGACGGGCAGCAGCTCGCCACCAGCAGCAACGACGGCACCGTACGCCTGTGGGACCCGCAGACCGGCCAGTGCCAGCGGGTGCTGCGCGGCCACGGCCGCCGCATCTCCTCCGTCGCCTTCAGCGCCGACGGCTCGATGCTGGCCACCAGCGGCAACGACGGCATCGTGCGGCTGTGGGAGCCGCGCACCGGCCGCCGGCTGCGCGAGTTCACCGGCAGCTCCGACCGGCTGATCTCGGCGTCCTTCTCCCCCGCGGGCCCGGTGCTCGCCACCGCCAGCAACGACGGCGGCGTGCACTTCTGGAACGCCGCGACCGGCGACTACGAGCGCGAGCTCAACGCCGAGACCGAGCACGTGTGGGCCGAGGCGTTCAGCCCCGACGGCGACCTGCTCGCCACGGCCAACGACGACGACACGGTACGCCTGTGGTACCGGCCGACCGGGCGGCTCTCCGGCAACCTGGCCGAGCATCGCGGCAGGGTGCGCTCGATCGCGTTCAGCCCCGACGGCGCCTACGTGGCCACCGGCTGCGACGACACGCTCGTCCGCGTCTGGCACATCCGCACAGGACGCCGGGTCGCCGTCCTGGAAGGGCACACCGACCGGGTCTACTCCGTCTCCTACTCCCCCGACGGGCGCCACCTCGTCAGCGCCGGCAACGACGGCCGGGCCATGGTGTGGGAGCTGCCGCCCGGCCTGGCGCCGCGCCTGGTCCACACGCTGCGGCACGAGGGGCGGCTGTGGAGCGCGGCGTTCAACGGGACGGGCTCACTGCTGGCCACCGGGGGCGACGACGCGCTCATCCGTATCTACGACGCCGCCACCGGCGACCTGCGGCGCATCCTGGCCGGGCACAACCGCCGCATCTGGTCGGTCGCCTTCAGCCCCGCACCCGACTCCGAGCTGCTGGCCAGCGCCGGCGACGACGGCGTGGTCATCCTCTGGGAGGGCGACCGGCGGCTGGCGACGCTGCTGGGGCTGCCCGAGGGGTGGGCGGCCATCGCGCCCGACGGCCGCTACAAGGTGCAGGGCGAGCCGGGCGGGCAGTTCTGGCACGTGGTCGGCATGGCGCGGTTCGAGCTGGGCGAGCTGGACGCGTACCTGCCGGAGGTGCGTCAGGTGCCGCTCGACGAGCCGTTCTAGTAGACCTCGATGCGGTCCATGCTGATCACGGTGCTGCCCGAGGCCGGGTTGCGCTCGCCGGTCACCCGGACGCGCAGCGTGTGCGTGCCGTACGGCAGCACCGGGCTCAGGTAGTTGAGCTGCTCGCCCACCCGGATCCCGCTGTAGTAGTCGACCCGCTGCTCGGGGCCGCCGTCGATGGAGATGGCGGCGATGCCGTTGCCGCGGTCGCGCACGCTCAGCAGCGCAACCCGGCTGCCGGTGAACGTGACCGTCGCCGTCGCGCCCGCCTGGCCGCTCCAGTGATCGTTGCCCCAGAAGCACTGGTTGCCGCAGCCCGAGCCGGACTGCCAGGTGCCCGCGTACGTGACCTGCGGGTCGAAGTCGTTGATCACCGAGGTGGCGGCGCCGGGGTCGCCGGACGGCAGCCGCTGGGTGGCGCCGGCCGCGAGCGGGCGGCCGAAGTTCGGGGTGCCGTCGGCGTTCCAGGTGAAGCGCTGCACCCTTGTGGTGCGGAAGTCGTAGGTGTAGGTGCTGGTGTTCTTGGCGTGGTAGGCGATCCAGTCCTCGGTGCCGTCGGGCGAGCGGAAGAACGAGTGGTGCCCGGGGCCCCACACGCCCGTCTCGTCGTTCCTCGAGAACACCGGCCCCGGGTGCTGCCGCCAGTTCGACGCCACCATCGGGTCGGCGCCGTCGGCGATGCTCAGCATCCAGAGCTGGTAGTCCGGCTTGCCGGTGTCGCACGTCGAGTAGGTGAGGAACGTCCGGCCGTTGCGGTAGAGCGGTGTCGGTCCCTCGCGCACCTCGGGGCAGCCGCCGTCCGCCGGGATCGCCACCCGGCCGCCGGTGACCGTCCACGGGTTGCTCATGCGGGCGATGTACAGCTGCGCGGGCCCGCCCATGCCGCGGCCGGGGCCCGCCCAGACGAAGTACATCTGCCCGTTGTGGGTGATCGGCTCGCCGTCGATCGCGTACTCGCCGAAGTCGGCGATCTTGGCCTTGAACGCGTACGGGCCCATGGGGTCGTCGCCCGCCGACTCCAGGACGTACATACGGTGGTTGGCGTCCACCCCGTCCGACGCCGTGTAGTAGATGTACCAGCGGGAGCCGACGTGCCGGAAGGCCGGCGCCCACATCTGCTTGTCACGGCTCGCGTCGCCGTCCCGCCACACCACCTGCTCCGGCTCGGCCAGCAGCGTCGCCAGGCTGCGCGACCGCCAGATGCCGATCCGGTCGCCCCTGGTCGTGGCCACGTAGTAGGAGCCGTCGTGGTAGATCAGGCTGGGGTCGGCGGAGGGGTTGACCGGGTTGCGGAACGAGTCGGCCGCGCGCGCTGTGCCGGGCTTCGGCTCGTACGAGGCCGCGTGGGCCGAAGTCGCTACGGCCTGGTCCCGTGGCGCTACGGCCTGGTCCGGTGCCGCTATGGTCTGGGCCGGTGGCGCTGCGGTCTGGGCCTGTGCCGCCGCAGGCTGGGCCGGTGCGGCCGCGGGCTGGGCCTGGGCTGATGCCGTTTCCGCCTGGGCGGGTGCATGGATCGACGGGCTCAGGGCGACGATGAGTGCGGCGAGCACCACGTGAGCGGCCCGCCACGGCGACGTGCGCGGCATCGGCGATCCTTCCACGATCTTGCCGGTCGATCTTTCTGATCGTCAGGGAAGGATGTCATGCCGTCAAGGCATCTTGGGGACAGACCCTTGCGAACAGGGCATGCACGGTTCTCAGTCGAGGACCGCCTTCAAAGGGCTCAGGCTTTGAAAAGCTCAGGCTTTTAAAGGGCTCAGGCTTTTGAAGGGCTCAGGCGCAGAGGGCGACCGCAGAAAGGCGCGCAGGCTCAGGCGTGGGCCGCACGGCGCAGCAGCTCGTCCCAGACCTCGTTCACACGGGCGTCCAGATCTTCCAGCGAGCCGTCGTTGGGGATCACGATGTCGGCGGCGGCCAGCCGCTCGTCCCGGCTCGCCTGGGCGGCGATGCGGGCCTTGGCGTCGGCCTCCGCCATGCCGCGGTATGCGGCCAGGCGGCGGATGCGCAGCTCGTCGGGGGCGTCGACGACGATCACCACGTCGTACATGGAGGCCAGGTTGTTCTCCACGAGCAGCGGCACGTCGTACACCATGATCGTGTCGTCGGGGGCCGTACGCTGCAGCTCCGCCACCCGCTCCCCCACCAGCGGATGCACGATCGCGTTGAGCGCCGCCAGCTTCTCCGAGTCGTTGAAGACGATCGAGCCGAGCTTCTCCCGGTTGAGCGAGCCGTCGGGACGCAGCACATCCTCGCCGAACGTCTCCACCACCCGCGCCAGCCCCGGCGTGCCGGGCTCGACCACCTCGCGGGCGATCACGTCGGCGTCTATCACCATCGCGCCCTTGGCCGCGAGCCGCTTGGACACCTCGCTCTTGCCGGAACCGATCCCGCCGGTGAGCCCGATCTTCAACACGCGGGAAAGCCTATCGCCCGCCATCCCCGCCGGTGCCTCAGGCCGCCGGCTCCGGCGTCATGCGCAGGTGGATCAGGGTCAGGTGGTCGTCCATGCGCTCGCGGTGGGTCTCGCGGTAGCCCAGCCTCCGGTAGAACCGCAGGTTGGCCTCCGACAGGTGACCGGTGAACAGGTCGAACGCCTGCGCCTGCGGCACCCGCTCGTGCAGGGCGCGCAGCAGGGCCGTACCGATGCCTCTGCCCTGAAGGTCGGGGGCCACGATCAGCCGGCCGACCAGGCAGGTGGTGCCGGCCAGGCGGCCGCGTACGGCGCCGACGATGCGGCCCGCCTCGACCGCCTTGAGCACCACCGCGTCCTCGATGACCTTGCGCACCTGTTCGAGCGACTCGACCAGCGGCGGGATGTAGGGGTCGCCGTACAGCTGGGCCTCGCTGACGTAGGCCGCCCGCTGCAAGGTCAGGACCTCGCCCGCGTCGTCGGGCACCGCCTGCTCGATCACCACCCGTCGCAGCCTACCCTCAGCGGTCCTCCCCCGCCGTGAGCTCGCCGGGGCACACCGTACGCGGCTTGGGCACCACGCCGTTGACCAGGAAGTCGTGCACGCGTGCCCGCAGGCAGGCGGCCCGCAGCTTGGCGGCCCCTTGCAGGAGGTACGCGTCGTGCCCGTCCCCGTGCCACAGCACCACCGCGCCGGGGATCTGCCTGGCCAGCCGAGCCGCCGCCGCAGGCGGGCTCACCACGTCGAGCCGCCCGATCCCGACCAGTACAACCGCCCCTGACCCTCTCTCAGCGGGTCGCGCAGCACGACCGCTTCGTGACGCACCACGATCGGCACCCGCCGACCCGCCGCCACCGATGACCGCCGACCCACCGCCATCGCCATCCGCCGACCCGCCACCACCGATGACCGCCGATTCGCCACCACGGGTCCGGCCCACCTCACCATCCACTTCGCGGCCGGCACCCGCGTCCGGGGTTGCCGCCGAGCCGGTGGCACTGCCCTGCGGCCCGCGACCACCTCTGAGCAAGGGGTCACCACCACCGGCCTCCGGTTCGCCGCCACTCCGGCCCACGGAGCCGGCATCATCACCGGCACCACCTCGGGGCGAGGAACCGACGGCGCCGACCTCCGACCCAGCACCATAGCGGGGCGAGGCGCCGAGGCCGCTGGGCTCAGAAGCGTCACCGCCTCGGGGCGTGGGGACGGTGGCACCGGGCTCCCATACGCCGCGGCCGTGGGGCGAAGGGCTGGTGGCGCCGGTCCGCGCCGACCGGCTTCCGGCCGCTCCCGAAGAGGCCGGCCCTCGCCGCTTCCGGCTGACGCGGGCTGCCCGCCACCTCCGGCCGGCGCGGACTCGTCACCACCTCCGGCCGGCGCGGACTCCTCAGCACCGGTCAGCCGGGACCGGTCGATCCGCAGGGGGTGAGGCCGCCAGCTCGGGCGGGTGTCCAAGCCGAGGCACTTGCCGACCTCGTAGCGAGCGGTCAGCCACCCCACCCGAGGTGCCACCTCACGCAGCCGGGACTCCATGCGCAGGAAGCTCCGGTAACCGGGCACGACGGGCATGAAGTCGTGGCAGTGCATCGCACGGGAGACGGTGGCAGGCGCGTCAGGCCGCCGCACGGCGGCGAGCGCCGCCAGCGCCCGGACATCGCCCTCCTCTGCAGCGGCGAGCGCCCTGGCCAGCTCCGGCCACCGCCGCGCTTCAAGCCCGGCAAGCACGGCGGCGGTGATCCTCCGCTCGTCGATCACCCGCCCGGCCCGGACGCCCTCCCCCGCCCGCCCACGCAGCGCATCACGCCCACCCGGCAGCCGCTCATGCTCCTCGTCGCGTGCCGCACGGTGCTCCGAAGGCGACCTCTTCACCGCGCCACCACGCCCAGGAGCGACGGCCGACGGCTCCCCACTCAGCAAGCCGCCATCGACCAAGGGCGCCGCACCCAGCAGCCGACCGAGCCGAGACCCCCCTACCAGAGGTTCTTCGCCGAGCAGCCCATCGACCCGAGGCTCCACCTCCGAAGAAGCACCGCCACGCGACCCCCGGCCCCCAGAACCCGCAGCCGAAGCCGCCTCACCGATCAGACCACTCACCTCAGGACCCGCCACCAGAGGCGCCGCGCCCAGCAACCCTTCAAACCCGCGAGCCGCCGCCGAAGGCGCTTCCCCAAGCAGCACATCCACCCCAGGACCCGCCTCCCCAGGACCCGCCTCCCCAGGACCCGCCGCCGCAGGCACCCTGCCGGCCGGCCCACCGGCTCCGCCGCCCGGCACCGAAGGCTCCTCGCCGGGCAGCCCACCGTCACCAGTGCCCGCCGTCGAGGACTTCCCACCGAGCAGGGCATCGCCACCGGGGCGCACCGCCTCTGGAGGAACGAGGCCGACCAGCCCGCCGACCCCAGAAACGGCTACGCCAGGCGCACCGCCCAGCAACCCGCCTAGCCCGACGCCCGCGACCAGCGGAGCCTTGCCGAGCAGGGAGCCGAGATCAGGGCCGGAAGCGGAACGGGGCTCGCCAAGAGAACCCGCACGCACATGCCCGCGTGCCGCCGGTGTTCCGGCGGGCGCGCGCTCCTGCCCGGAACCCTCCGGCAGAGGCACGCGCTCGTGCCCGGAACCGACCGACAGAGATTCCTGCCCGGAACCGACCGACAGAGACGCGCGCTCCTGCCCGGAACCGACCGACAGAGACGCACGCTCCTGCCCGGAACCGGCCGACAGAGACGGGCGTTCGCGTCCAGGTTCAGCGGGCGAAGGGGCGGGATCACGTCCAGGCCCAGCGGGCGAAGGAGCGAGTGTTTGGCGCCCGGGACCAACGGACGAAGGAGCGAGTGTTGTGCGCCCCGGATCGACGGACGGAGAGGCGAGGTCGCGTCCCGGACCAGTAGGCAGCGGGGTGCGTCCGTGCTCAGGCTGGACCGGCAAGGGGGCGCGTTCGAGGAGGTCGTCCAAGACCGCGATCGCATCGCCGTCGAGCGGACACCCCAGCCGACCGGCGCACCAGTCGCGGAAGGAGCGCAGCCGCCGCTCGGCCGCACGGGCGCGGGCGATGAGCCGCCTGCCCAGGCTGGGCTCGGAGTGATCGGGTACGCCCTCCAGGTACATCCGCCCGACCTTGCCGGGGAACAACTCCAGGTACGCCTGCCCGTAGACGGCCCCGTACCCGTTGCCGAAGTACCGCAGGCGACGCTCGCCGAGCGCGTCCCGCAGGACGTCGAGGTCGTGTGCCACCTGCCAGGCCGTGAGGCCGTCGTAGGCGGGCCCGGAGGCGATCCGGCAGCTTCTGTCATAGGCGGCGTTGTGACCGGCGTAGGAGCGCCATGCGGCCTCTGTGGAGGCCAGCTGGAGCCTCCGGGGGTCGGGCGGCGGCACGGAGCAGCGCACCATGGCGGTGCTCCCCCGGTCACCGATGCCGCGCGGCTCGAAGAGCACCACGTCGAACCACCGGGCAAGCTCGCTCACCGTGTCGGGCCGGGCGCGCACGCCCTGGATGGTGGAGCCCTCGCCGGTGTTCACGATCAGCGGGCCCAGGCTGCGGCGCGGGTCGCGGGCGGGCAGCCAGGCCAGGTCGATCTCCGTACGCGTCCCGCCGGGCCGCTTCCAGTCGACGGGCACCGAAAGTCTCCCGCACCTGAGCCCGTCGCCGCACTCCCGCCATCGCACCCGCCCGAGCCGGCCGTTCGCCGCGCCGGGCGGCTCCGCCCACAGCCCGCCATCGTCACGCCCTCTCGGCGCGTCCGCCGGGTCCGCCACGCCCGACGCGGCCGGTACGGCGGCAGCGAGGACGGCGATGACCGCCGTGAGACCCGCCGCCGCCCGGATGACCGGCTGAACCATGCCCACGTACGTCGCTCCTGACAGTCGCAGCCACCAAGCGCCGCCCAGTTTGGCAGCGCCCATCACCACAGGTCACAGGTTTGCAAAGACCCTCAAGTAAAATCTCGGCGCGCCAGCCGACGAATCCGGAAAAGTTCGCTCATGTCGTGTGCGAGTCAAGCGGGCTGACGACTCGCAACACGCCGCCGGGGTTCCAACGCGCCCGGTGAGCGAGGAGAAGCACGCCCCAGGGCGGCAAAAGCAGCCCGCGTCTGCGACCGCCGGGGCCTGGGGGCGGTGCAGGGCACGCGGCTGGTGGGGCGGTCGTCGGCGCGAGAACACCCGGCCTCCGATCCAGCACGGCAGCGGCCCCAGGAGCGCGGCGCCGGCGTAACAAAAGCAGCGGAAAACCTCCCCGGCATGCGGAAGGCCCCGCACGGTGATCCGTGCGGGGCCTTCCGCCACTTCTTTCCGGCCACGAACCCGAGGCGGCTAAGCCTCAGGCGGCGGCCGATGCCCGGTGCGGGGCGTCAGCTCTGGCCGCCCGCGAGCTTCTCGCGCAGCGCGGCGAGCGCCTCGTCAGAGGCGAGCGCGCCGCTGGCCGGAGCGGACGAGCCGCCCTGCTGGCCCTGGCTCTCGCCGCTGTAGGACGAGGGAGCGGCCTCGCCGGCCTCCGCCTCGGCCTTGCGGGCCTCCTCGATCTGCCGCCTGTGGGCCTCGTAGCGCTGCTGGGCCTCGGCGTACTGCCGCTCCCACTCCTCGCGCTGCTTGTCGAAGCCCTCGAGCCACTCCCCGGTCTCCGGGTCGAAGCCCTCGGGGTAGATGTAGTTGCCGTGCTCGTCGTAGGTGGCGGCCATGCCGTAGAGCGTCGGGTCGAACTCGACCTCGGCACCCACGCCCTCGTTCGCCTGCTTCAGCGAGAGGCTGATGCGGCGACGGTCGAGGTCGATGTCGATGATCTTGACGAAGATCTCGTCGCCGACCTGGACGACCTGCTCCGGGATCTCCACGTGGCGCTCGGCCAGCTCGGAGATGTGGACCAGGCCCTCGATGCCCTCCTCGACCCGGACGAACGCGCCGAACGGCACCAGCTTGGTGACGCGGCCCGGCACGACCTGGCCGATCTGGTGGGTGCGGGCGAACTGCTGCCAGGGGTCTTCCTGGGTGGCCTTGAGCGACAGGGAGACGCGCTCGCGCTCCATGTCGACGTCGAGGACCTCGACCGTGACCTCCTGGCCGACCTCGACGACCTCGGACGGGTGGTCGATGTGCTTCCAGGACAGCTCGGACACGTGGACCAGACCGTCGACGCCGCCGAGGTCCACGAAGGCACCGAAGTTGACGATCGAGGAGACGACGCCCTTGCGGACCTGACCCTTCTGCAGGGTGTTGAGGAAGGTCTGGCGAACCTCGGACTGCGTCTGCTCGAGCCAGGCGCGGCGCGACAGGACGACGTTGTTGCGGTTCTTGTCAAGCTCGATGATCTTGGCCTCGAGCTCACGACCCACGTACGGCTGCAGATCGCGAACACGGCGCATCTCGACCAGGGAGGCGGGGAGGAAGCCCCGCAGGCCGATGTCGAGGATGAGACCACCCTTGACGACCTCGATGACGGTGCCGGTGACGATGCCGTCCTCGTCCTTGATCTTCTCGATCGTGCCCCAGGCGCGCTCGTACTGAGCACGCTTCTTGGACAGGATCAGGCGGCCCTCCTTGTCCTCCTTCTGGAGAACGAGAGCCTCGACGTGTTCGCCGACCTCCACGACGTCAGCGGGATCGACATCGTGCTTGATCGAAAGCTCGCGCGAGGGGATGACACCCTCGGTCTTGTAGCCGATATCGAGAAGAACCTCGTCTCGATCGACCTTGACGACGGTGCCCTCGACGATGTCGCCGTCGTTGAAGTACTTGATGGTCTCGTCGATCGCCGCGAGGAAGGCTTCCTCGGACCCGATGTCGTTGACCGCTACCTGCGGGGTGCTCGAGGTGGCCTCAGTGCTGGACGTCATGTGTGGAATTGCTCCGAACGCGGACAGGATGTCGATGTGGCGGATGCGCGGCAGGCCCTCTTCCGCATCAAGCCGAGGAATTACGACATCGACGTGACCGAGCGCGAGCCCGCTCCGTCTGAGGCGCGCGCGAGCCCACAGCGCAGCGATCAGCATATGAGACCAACGCCACGGGGTCAATCCGGGGAGGTCTCAGTAGGTGATGACCTGGAGCCCATGCTTGGCGACGATATTACCCCGAGCTTTCTTCGGAATGGAGATTCTTTCCGGGTCGCCGTCGCTCACGAAGCGCTTGCGGGGATGGCGGTCCAGCCACTCGAGCCAGTATTGGGAGCACCACTTGCGGCACTCCCCCTTCTTGCCGTTGCTCTGGATGCGCTGGATCGCCCCGCGGTCGAACTTTTTCGCGTACGGCGAAACGGACGGCTCGGCCCCGGCGAGGAACACGCCGGCGAAGTCGTAGCGCGTGCCCTTCCACGAGCCCTTCCTGGCCGTCTTCTTCCCCCGGGGCATCGACCCGTACGGCAAAGCCATGGTCTGGGACGGCGGCGCGCCGAGCTTCTTCAGCAGCCGCTCGAGCCGGGCGATCTGCTCCCTGACCTTCTCGCTCTTGAGCGTGCGCAGGTCGGGGTGGCTCCAGGTGTGGTTGGCCACCTCGTAGCCGTGGTCGACCAGCCACCGCACGGCCGCCGCCTGCGCGTCGTGCTCGCGCAGCCCGAACGGCTCTTTACTCACCCAGAACGTGGCCACCGGCCGGAAGCCCGGATATCGGGCGGCCACCTCCTGGATGATGCCCACGGCGGTGTCGGGCCGCGGCCGGCCCTTGGCGTCCAGCGCGAAGTGGCTGGGGTGGCCGTCGTCGAACGTCAGCACGACGGGGAACTTGCCGGCCGGCACCCTGATGTCGCCCTTGACGAACTCGGCCGCCGTGATGGGCACGTAGCCGCGCTTGGCCAGCTTCTCCAGCTCCTTGCGGAGCTGGGCGGGCGTACGGTCGAGCGAGGCGCGCCGCTTGGCGAGGATGCGGTGGTACATCAGCACCGGCACCAGCCCCGCCTCGTTGGCGCGCACCTGCCGGGCGAACTCGGGCGTGGACACCACCCCCGGCGGCTCTCCGACCGGGGTGGGCGCGGGCGGCTCCGCGCTGCCCTGGACGGTGGTGGCGGCCTCGGGTCTGGCGTGCGGTCTCGGCTCGCCTGGCATGAGGACGAGCCCGATGACGGCGACCGTGATCACCGCTACGTTCGCGACGACGATGATCCGCGTGAGTGACGCTGGTAACCGCACGAAACTCCCGGCCGTTCGGTGATGACGGCTCCACACATTAGTGCAGAACCGCCCACGGCGCGGCTTTCGCGGCTACCGCCCCAAGCCCTCCCCGGCCCCGCCCGGTCAGTGTCCGGCGTCCTCCCAGGTGCGGCCGACGCCCACCGAGACCTCCAGCGGGACGCGCAGGTGGTAGGCGGCGTTCATCTGCTCGCGTACGAGCTGGGTGAGCCGCTCCAGCTCGCCCGGCGCGACCTCGAACACCAGCTCGTCGTGGACCTGCAGCAGCATCCGCGAGGCCAGCCCCTCCTCGGCGATCGCCCGGTGCACGTTGAGCATGGCGACCTTGATGATGTCGGCCGCCGAGCCCTGGATGGGGGCGTTGAGCGCCATCCGCTCGGCCATCTCGCGGCGCTGGCGGTTGTCGCTGGTGAGGTCGGGCAGGTAGCGGCGGCGGCCCATGATCGTCTCGGTGTAGCCGTCCTTGCGCGCCTGGGCGACGATGGCCTGCAGGAAGTCGCGGACACCGCCGAACTCCTCGAAGTACTCCTCCTTCAGCGCCCGCGCCTCGGCCACCGGGATGTTGAGCTGCCCGGCGAGCCCGAAGTCGGACAGGCCGTAGGCCAGGCCGTAGTTCATCGCCTTGATGCGGGCCCGCAGCTCGCCGTCGATCTGCTCGGGCGGCAGGTCGAACACGCGGGCGGCGGTGGCCTGGTGGAAGTCGTGGCCCGACTCGAACGCCTCGATCAGGGACTCGTCGCCCGACAGGTGGGCCATGATGCGCAGCTCGATCTGGCTGTAGTCGGCGGTCAGCAGCGTCTCGTAGCCCTCGCCGACCACGAAGCCCTGCCGGATGCGGCGGCCCTCGGCGGTGCGAATCGGGATGTTCTGCAGGTTGGGCTTCTCCGACGACAGCCGGCCGGTGGCGGCGATGATCTGGTTGAACGTGGTGTGGATGCGCCCGTCGTCGCCGATCTCCTTGATGAGGCCCTCGACCGTGGTGCGCAGCTTCTGCTGGTCGCGGTGGCGCAGCATGATCGTGGGCAGCTCGTGGTCGGTCTGGGTGGCCAGCCAGGCGAGCTGGTCGGCGTCGGTGCTGTAGCCGGTCTTGATCTTCTTCGTCTTGGGGAGGTTGAGCCGGACGAAGAGGATCTCCTGCAGCTGCTTGGGCGAGCCGAGGTTGAACTGCTCGCCGACCGAGCGGTGCGCCTCCTCCACCGCCTGCTTGACCGCGGCGCCGAACTCGGCCTCGAGGGCGGCGAAGTAGTCTCGGTCGACCGCGATGCCGGTCCGCTCCATCTCGGCGAGCACCGACAGCAGCGGCAGCTCGACGTCGGCCAGGAGCTGGGTGCCGCCCCGGCCGGCCAGGAACTTCTCCAGGGCTTCGGCCAGCTCGAGCACGACGTGGGCGCGCAGCGCGAGGTCCTTGGCCGGGGCGTCCTCGTCGTCGCCGAAGAGCGCGGCCTGCCCGTTGTCCTCGTGCTCGGCGCGCAGGTCGCGGTGGAGGTAGCGGCGGGCGAGGTCTTCGAGCGCGAACGTGCGCTGGCCCGGCATCGCGAGGTAGGCGGCGAGCGCGGTGTCGCAGCTCAGCCCGCGCAGCTCCATGCCCTGCGCCCACAGCGCCAGGATGGGCCCCTTGGCGTCGTGGACGGCCTTGGGCTTGGTGTCGTCGCCCAGCCAGGCACGCAGGGCCGCCTCGTCCTCCTCGGTCAGCTTGACCGGGTCGATGTGGGCGGCGGTGCCGTCGGGCGAGGCGATGGCGATGGCGTCGATGCGGCCGGTGCCGCTGCCGTAGACGCCCTTGAACGCGAGCCCGGCCCGGCCCTCGGGCAGCGCCGCGAGCCAGCCGGCCACCCGGCCGGGGCCGAGCAGCACGGTCTCGACCTCGAAGCCCTGCTCGGGCTCCTGCTCGCCGGTGCCGAGCACCTTGAAGACCCGATCGCGCAGCTCGCCGCGGATCTGCAGGGTGTCGAACAGCTTGTCGATCTCTTCGCGCTCCCAGGCGCCCTGCTTCAGCTCGGCGGGCTCGGCCTCGATCGGGACGTCGCGCAGCAGCTCGGTCAGCCGGCGGTTCATCAGCACCTGGGCGACGTGTTCGCGCAGCTTGTCGCCGACCTTGCCCTTGACCTCGTCGACCCGGTCGACGAGCGCGGCGAGCGAGCCGTATTCGCGCACCCACTTGGCCGCGGTCTTCTCCCCCACGCCGGGGATGCTCAGGAGGTTGTCGCTGGGGTCGCCGCGCAGGGCGGCGAAGTCGGGGTACTGCGCCGGGGTCAGACCGTATTTCTCCTGGACCGCCTCGGGGGTGAAGCGGGTCATGTCGCTGATGCCGCGCCGCGTCATCAGGACCGTGACGTGCTCGTCGACGAGCTGCAGCGCGTCGCGGTCACCGGTGACGATCAGAACGTCCATGCCCTGCTCGCGCGCACGGGTGGCCAGGGTGGCGATGAGGTCGTCGGCCTCGAAGCCGGCCTTGGACAGGCGCGGGATGCGCAGCACGTCGAGCAGCTCGAAGATGAGCTGCATCTGGCCGCGGAAGTCCTCGGGCGTCTCGGCCCTGTTGGCCTTGTAGTCGGCGTATTCCTCATGGCGGAACGTCGGCTCCGACCGGTCGAAGGCCACCGCGACATGCGTGGGGCGCTCGTCGCGCAGGACGTTGGTCAGCATCGAGGTGAACCCGTAGACCGCCTCGGTGTGCTGACCGTCGGTGGTCATGAGGTTGGCGTCTTTGAGCGCGTAGAACGCGCGATAGGCCAGCGAATGCCCGTCAAGCAGCAGCAGGCACGGGCGGCTGGGGGTCACTTCACTCTTCGGCACACCCGCAGCCTAGTCTGCGTCTCCGACAGAAAACCCGAGCTCGGAAGAGTGGAGGCGTCACTTTGACGCAGACCGACCCTATGGACGTCTCGATACTCCGCGACATGCACAAGAACACGCTCGCCGACCGGATGGGCATCGAGTTCCTCGAGGTCTCGGCGGAGCGGGTGGTGGGCCGGATGCCGGTCGAGGGGAACACGCAGCCGTACGGGCTGCTGCACGGCGGGGCCTCGGCGGTGCTGGCCGAGACACTGGGCTCGGTGGGCGCGGCCGTGCACGCCGGCGCCGGCCGGATCGCCGTGGGCATCGAGATCAACGCCACCCATCACCGCTCGGCCCGCGAGGGCTGGGTCACGGGGGTGGCGACCCGGCTGCACGGCGGCAGGACGCTGGCGACGTACGACATCGAGATCACCGACGAGCAGGGCAGGCGCGTGTGCACCTCACGCCTCACCTGCATGCTTCGCGACGCTTGACCAGAAGCGTCCCATACGTCACTCTCTTTGACCCTTTGCGCATGCCCCCCGCGGGTCGCTACGGTGGTTTCACCAGAGCCCGCGGGGAGGCCAAGTAGAAAACGTGTCCGGCCCCGCGTATGCGGGGTGCTCCCGTGTACGGCCGACGGCGCCTGACATGGCCCCAACGGCCGCCCCCGCGGGCTCGTCCACCCTCATCTTCCGATCGTTACGAGATCGTTTCCTCCGCGCGCCAGGTGTCTACCCTGATTTAGCCCCTGACCTGCCACGTTGTTTGCTCACATCAGTGACACACGCATGTCACTAATTGGTGACGAACGATACTGAAACGGGCGTAGCCGCAATAAGCTCCCGCCATTGCATCCCAGTTGTGCCTGCGATGCGCGCGTGTCGAGATGGAGGGGCACAACCCCGCCTTGACCTACTTGAGGGAGCACCATTGCGCAGAGCCGTGATCGCGTTCACGGCCTTTCTGAGTGGACTCATCTTCCTGCTTGCCGGCCCCGCGCACGCGGATCCAGCCGATTGCCAGGGGTTGAGGGGAACGCTCAAACTCCAAGGCCAGCCAGTGAACGGCGCCAAAATCGCCGTGACCACCGAAAGCGGGCAACCCGTCGAGGAGGTCACCACCAATCCCCAGGGCACGTGGGAAGTACAGGTCGACAAACCGGGTAAGTACAAGGTCACGCTCGATGTCAGCACCCTTCCGCAGAACGCGGAGGTGCGCGGCGGCAACAACACCCGTACGCCGACCGTTTACGAAGGCAACTGCTCGACCGTCCTCTTCGCGCTCCAGCCCAAGGGCGCGGCCGGCGAGCAGCAGCAGGAGGAGGGCGGCACCAGCGGCGGCAGCACGTTCTGGGCGCAGGCCGCCCAGCTCACCTTCGAAGGCCTCAACCTCGGCCTCATCATCGCGCTGGCCGCGCTCGGCCTGTCGCTGATCTACGGCACCACCGGCCTGACCAACTTCGCCCACGGCGAGCTGGTCACCCTGGGCGCCCTGCTGGCCTACGGCTTCAACGTCGGCCTGGGCCTGCACCTGATCCCGGCCGCCATCATCGCCGTCCTCGTCGCAGCGGTGCTCGGCTACTTTCAGGATCGCCTGTTCTGGGGCAAGCTCCGTAAGCGGGGCACCGGCATCATCGCCATGATGATCATCTCGATCGGTGTGGCGCTCTTCATGCGCTACATGTTCCTGATCTTCTTCGGCGGCCAGACCGAAGCGTACGCCCAGTACAACGCGCAACCGGGCATCGAGATCGGCCCCATCTCGGCCGCTCCCAAGAACCTGGTCGCCATGGGCATCGAGCTCGTCGTGCTGATCATCGTCGGGTTCGCGCTGCTGCGGACGAGGACCGGCAAGGCGGCCCGTGCGGTGGCCGACAACCCGGCGCTCGCGGCCTCCTCCGGCATCAACGTCGACCGCGTCATCAGGATCATCTGGACCGGCGGCGGCGCCATCGCCGCGCTGGCCGGCATCATGCTGGCGCTCTCCCAGAACCTGAAGTACACGATGGGCCAGGAGATCCTCCTGCTCATCTTCGCCGGCGTGACGCTCGGCGGCCTGGGCACCGCGTTCGGCGCCCTGGTCGGCTCGCTCGTGGTCGGCCTGTTCATCCAGGTCTCCACGCTGTGGGTGCCGCCGGAGCTGAAGAACGTCGGTGCGCTGGCCGTGCTCATCATCGTGCTCCTCGTTCGGCCGCAGGGCATCCTGGGCCGCCGCGAGCGGATCGGCTGATCGGGGGAGGATCAGAATGGACTGGATCACGATTCTCAGCACCACCATCAAGTCCGCGATCAACGTGGAGACGGTGCTGTACGGCCTGGCCGCGATCGGCCTGAACATCCACTTCGGCTACACCGGCCTGCTCAACTTCGGCCAGGCCGCGTTCATGGGCGTGGCCGGCTACGGCATGGCGGTCATGGTGACCGTCATGGGCCTGCCGTTCTGGGTCGGCATCGCGGTCGGCATCGCAGGCGCGGTCGTCCTCGCGTTCCTGCTCGGCATCCCGACCCTGCAGCTGCGCGCCGACTACCTCGCCATCGTCACCATCGCCGCGGCCGAGATCGTCCGGCTCATCTTCCGCTCGGTGACGTTCAAGGACATCTTCGGCGGCTCCGACGGACAGCGCGGCTTCAGCGACGGCTTCTACGCGCTGAACCCGTACCCCGAGGGCGACTACGGCTTCAACCTCGGCCCGATCCCGCTGTTCTTCAACAACCGCTCGATGTGGGTGCTGACCGTCGGCTGGGTGCTCATCGCGCTGTGCTGCCTCATCGTCTTCATGCTCATGAAGAGCCCGTGGGGCCGCGTGCTCAAGGCCATCCGCGAGGACGAGGACGCGGTGCGCAGCCTGGGCAAGAGCGTGTTCTCGTACAAGATGCAGGCGCTCATCCTCGGTGGCGTCATCGGCTGCCTGGGCGGCTTCATCTACGGCCTGGCGTACGGCTCCGTGCAGCCCGACGTCTTCGGCACCGAGACCACGTTCTACCTCTACACGATGATCATTCTGGGCGGCGCGGCCCGCGTGCTCGGCCCGGTCGTCGGCGCGATGCTGTTCTGGGTGCTGCTGGTCCTGCTCAACGGCGTGCTCAGCGAGGCCGTCGCGGCCGGCGACATCACCTTCATCGACGTCAACCAGGTCGGCGCGCTGCGGTACGTCCTGGTCGGTCTCGGCCTCATCCTGTTGCTCGTCTTCCGGCCACAGGGCATCTTCGGTGACAAGAGGGAGATAGCGATCGATGCACGCTGAGACCCAGAACACGACCAGCGAGCGCAAGGCCGCCGCACTGGCCGCGTTCGCCGACCTGCCCCGCGACCCGGGCGTGCCCAAGCCGGATCCCATCCTCGTGGTCGACAAGGTGGTGCGCCGCTTCGGCGGTCTCACCGCCGTCAACGTCGATCACGTCGAGATCCAGCGCGGCTCCATCACCGCGCTGATCGGGCCCAACGGCGCCGGCAAGACGACGTTCTTCAACCAGCTCACCGGCTTCGACACGGCCGACTCCGGCACGTGGACCTTCAACGGCAAGCCCATGAACGGCGTGCCCGCGCACAAGGTCGCCCGCGCCGGCATGGTGCGCACGTTCCAGCTCACCAAGGCGCTGTCCCGGCTGACCGTGCTGGAGAACATGCGCCTGGGCGCCCAGCAGCAGAAAGGCGAGAGCTTCTGGCGCGCCATGTTCCCCGCCTTCTGGCGCGACCAGGAGGCGGAGATCACCGAGCGGGCCGAGGAGCTACTGGCCCGGTTCAAGCTCGACGCCAAGCGCGACGACTTCGCCGGTTCGCTGTCCGGCGGCCAGCGCAAGCTGCTGGAGATGGCCCGCGCGCTCATGGTCAAGCCGGAGCTGGTCATGCTCGACGAGCCGATGGCCGGTGTGAACCCGGCGCTGACGCAGTCGCTGCTCGGCCACGTCAAGGACCTGCGCGAGCAGGGCATGACGGTGCTGTTCGTCGAGCACGACATGGACATGGTCCGCGACATCAGCGACTGGGTGATCGTCATGGCTCAGGGCGCGGTCATCGCCGAGGGCCCGCCCTCGACGATCATGTCGGACGAGCGCGTCGTCGACGCCTACCTGGGCGCCCACCACGACGCGCCGCTTACCGACACCGAGCTTGAGTCCCAGCTCCACGAGGCCGAGGAGGCCCTGGAAGCCGAGATCGAAGAGGAGGCCCAGAAGTGAGCGCCGACGAATCGCCGACCCCGGCGAACGGGCAGGCCGAAGAGCCCACCCCGGAGGCCGCCCCGGCGAAGTCGGCGCGCGCCGTCACCGACCGCAGCGCCCACCTGGAGGGCGCCAAGGACGCGGTGCTGCGCTGCGACGAGCTCATCGCGGGCTACCTGCCGGGCGTCAACATCCTCAACGGCACCGACCTGTACGTGAAGCCGGGCGAGCTGATCGGCATCATCGGTCCCAACGGCGCCGGCAAGTCGACGCTGCTGAAGGCCATGTTCGGGCTGGTCACCATCCGCAGCGGCACCGTCCTGCTCAAGGGCGAGGACATCACGAACATGAAGGCGCACGACCTGGTCTCGCGGGGCGTCGGCTACGTCCCGCAGACCAACAACGTCTTCCCCAGCCTCACCATCGAGGAGAATCTCGAGATGGGCGCCTTCCAGGTGCCGGGGAAGTTCAAGGAGCGCTTCGAGTTCGTGGCCGAGCTGTTCCCCGCGCTCAAGGAGCGGCGCAAGCAGCGCGCCGGCTCCCTGTCGGGCGGTGAGCGGCAGATGGTGGCGATGGCGCGGGCGCTCATGACCGAACCGTCCGTGCTGCTGCTGGACGAGCCGTCCGCGGGCCTGTCGCCGAAGCTGCAGGACCTGGTCTTCATCCAGGCCCAGCAGATCAACAAGGCGGGCGTGACCGTGATCATGGTGGAGCAGAACGCACGCCGCTGCCTGCAGATCTGCCACCGCGGCTACGTCCTCGACCAGGGCCGCAACGCCTACACCGGCACCGGGCGGCAGCTCGCCGACGACCCCAAGGTCATCGAGCTGTACCTCGGCACGCTCGCGAAGGCGTAACGTAACGGATCAACCGCAAGACGGGGAAGGGTCTCCCTCGGGAGCCCTTCCCGTTCTTGAATGTGCGCTGTGAAACGATTCGCGGCAGTCGCACTCATCGTCCCCGCCCTCCTCGTCGGCTGCCAGGAGGCCGCGTCCTCCTCGGCCAAGTACAGCACCGGCGGCGACCCCGCCGACGACCCGTGCGCGCGCGTGGTCTCCGCCATCGGGTACGCCGACCTGCTGCTGGAGCCCAAGGGCCAGGAGGAGCGTCAGAACTTCGAGGACGCCGTCATCGGCCGCCTGGCCGAGGCGTACGGCATCACGACCGAGTTCGCCGACCGGCTGCCCGGCTCGCTGAAGCCGGCCGCCGAGACCGTCAAGGCCACCACGGCCCGCCTGTCGAAGAGCGACGTCCCCCGGGAGCGGCAGGTGGCGCTGCTCAAGCAGTACCGCGCGGCCGCCGACCGGATCGTGGCCGGCTGCAAGTGACCTCGGGCCCTTCGCCGGTGGGCACGGGCCTGTTCGCCCTTGAGCGACCCCTTCGCCCTTCAGCGCAAGAACCTCCGCCCTTGAGCGGGCTCCTTCGCCGGTGGGCACGGGCTTGGCACGAGGAAGGGCCCCTGACACGGGAAAGGGCCCGGCCGTGATGGCCGGGCCCTCAACTCGAGTGCCGGGTGCTGCTCAGCCCTCGATGTTGCCGGTACGGTACTCCAGCGCCTTGGCCGGGTACTTGTTGTCGTCGCCGTACTGGTAGATGCCGATGGTGGCGACGGCCGGGTCACCGGCGTCGTTGAACTCGACCGGACCGCTGACGCCCTCGTAGTCGATGTCCTTACCGGCCTTCAGCAGGTCGACGCACTCCTTGAAGTTCGTGCACTTCTCGCCGCCCTTGCTGACCTCGCCCAGCTTCGCCGCGATGTCCGGGCCCGCGTCGCTCTTGGCGGCCTCGGCGGCCAGCGCGATCAGGTTCGCCGCGTCGTACGACTCGGGGGCGTAGGTGAAGTCCTCGAGCTTGGGGTCGACGGCGAGCAGCTTGTCGCGGAACTCGTCGGGAGCGGCGGCGCCGGGGAAGGTGCCCTTGACGCCCTTCAGCGTGCCCTTCGGCATCTTCACGTAGTTGGTGTTCGACATGTTGCCGTCCACCATGTACCACTTGTGCTTGCTGGCCGGCAGACCCTGCTTGACCAGCTCCTGGATGACCTTGGAGGTCTCCTCGAAGCCGATGAGCACGATGCCCTTGGGGTTCTTGGCCTTGATCTTGGCGACGTCCGCCGAGAAGTCGGCCGCCTTCGGGTCGTAGTCGACGCGCTCGACGACCTCGCCGCCGGCGTCGGTGACGGTCTTCTGGACCTGGTCGGCCAGGCCGGTGCCGTACGAGTCCTGCATCGCCAGGATGCCGACGGTGTCGTTGCCGTCGGAGATGACGAGGTCACCGAGGACGCGGCCCTGCAGCTTGTCCGGCGGAGCCGTACGGAAGTACAGGCCGTTGTCCTTGATCGTGGTGAACTTGTCGGAGGTGTTGGCCGGCGAGAAGTGCACCACGCCCGCACCCGTGATCTTGTCGATGACCGACTCCGACACCGACGAGGACGCCGCACCGATGATGGCGTCCGCGTTCTGGGCGAGCAGCTTGTCAACCGACTGCGAGGCGATGTTCGTCGTCGTGTCACCGGAGTCGGTGTCGTGCTTGACGACAGGCTTGCCGAGCACGCCGCCCGCCTCGTTGATCTCCTTCACCGCCAGGTCGACACCTGCGAACTCGGGCGGGCCGAGGAACGCCAGCGAACCGGTCTGGGGCAGCAGGGTGCCAAGGGTGAGCGTGCCATCGCCCTTCGCCGCGGGAGCGGAAGAGGCCGGAGCGGCACTCTCGGAAGTCTGCGTGGCGGTGTCACCGCCACCACCGCAGGCTGTCAGGGCGAGGCTGGTGGCAGCCACGACAGCCAGCGCCCGCCCCACGGGAGCAATGCGGATCATGAAGTGTCTCCTTCATTCCAGGCCGGGATCCGTCAGCACCGCCGAGCGTTCCCGATCGAATGCAGGAAACGTACAAAACCGTCGCATGATCCAACCAGATGCGGTGGGGAACTGTCGGCACTTGGATGCGGAGTCGTAATCACTCCTCAACTTACGGACCTGGGCAAGGACGCTTAATGTGCGATAGGTGAAGCGCATAACCCCCGTTCTTGCGACGGTGCTGCTCGCGGCCGGTTGCGGCACCACCGAACCGGCTTCATCTGCCCCTGCCGCGCCGCCGCCAGGGGTCACGGTCTCGCTGGCGCAATATCGCTCGGATGAAGCGGCCCACCGGCTTCTGGTGGCCGTCCGAAACATTTATGAAACACGCGTTTATTTCGCCGATGTCCAGCTCGTGTCGGCGTCCTTCAAGACCTTGCCGCCGCAGCGCGCCGACGCCGTCATCGGCAAAACCGAACGCACCGACCTCCCGCTCCCCTACGGCCCCGCCAACTGCCTGCCCAAGGGCCTGCCCGAGGTCGCACCCGCCAAGATCGTCGCCAGGATCAGCGTCGGTGACGAGCCGCCCAGGACCGTCGCCTTCCCGGTGCCGCACCCCGACCCGCTGCTGGCCAGGGTGCTGCGCGACGAATGCTCCGAATACCTGGTCAAACAGGCCGTCAACATCGAGTTCGGGCCGGAATGGAAGGAGACCGGCTCCGGCGCGGACGCGGTCATGCGGGGCGACCTCATCGTCACGCGGCGCGGCCCCGGCGCCGTCCGCCTCGTCTCCATGGGCGGCACCACCCACTACATCGTCGGCCACGACGAGCCGCTCGGCGTGCTCGACCCGGGAACGCAGCAGATCCGGGCGCCGATCCGGCTCTCCCCCGGCCGCTGCGACGCCCACGCCTTCGCCGAGGCCAAGAAAGCGTTCCTGTTCCCCGTACGCGTCACGCTCGACGGCGGAGAGGAGCGCGTCGTGATCGTCTCACCGCCCAAGCCCCTGCAGGACCGGCTCATCCTGTACGCCGCCCGCACCTGCGGCCTGCCCCAGCAGCCCGGAAGCCCCAAATGAAAGACCGCCTCCCCCGCGGGCGCGGCGCGGGAGAGGCGGTCTCGGTGACAGGCGGGATCAGCCCGCGATCTTGCCCGTCCGGTACTCGAGAGCCTTGCTCGGGTACTTGTTGTCGTCCCCGTACTGGTAGACGCCGATCGTCGCCACCTGCGGGTCACCGTTGTCGTCGAACTCGACCGGACCGCTGATGCCGTCGTAGTCGATGTCCTTGCCCGCCTTCAGCAGCTCGACGCACTCCTTGAAGCTCTTGCACTTCTCGCCTTCCTTGCTGACCTCGGGCAGCTTGGAGGCGATGGAGCGGCCGCTGTCGTCCTTGGCGGCCTCGGCGGCCAGCGCGATCAGGTTCGCGGCGTCGTAGGACTCGGCGGCGTAGGTGTAGTCGTCGAGGTCCTTGTTGATGTCCTTGAGCTTGTCCCTGAAGGCGTCCGGCGCCTCAGCGCCGGGAATGGTGCCCTTGACGCCCTTCAGCGTGCCCTTCGGCATGCCCGCGTAGTTGGTGTTCGACATGTTGCCGTCCACCATGTACCACTTGTGCTTGTCCGCCGTCAGGCCCTGCTTGACCAGCTCGGCCACGACCTTGGCGCCCTCCTCGAAGCCGATCAGCACGATCGCCTTCGGGTTCTTCGCCTTGATCTTGGCGACGTCAGCGGAGAAGTCGGCCGCCTTCGGGTCGTAGTCGACCCGCTCCACCACGCTCGCACCGGCCGCCTCGGCCGTCGCCGTCACCTGGTCGGCCAGGCCGGAGCCGTACGAGTCCTGCATCGCCAGGATGCCGATCGTGTCGTTGCCGTCGGCCGCGATCACGTCACCGAGGACGCGGCCCTGCAGCTTGTCCGGCGGAGCCGTACGGAAGTACAGGCCGTCGTCCTTGATCGTGGTGAACTTGTCGGAGGTGTTGGCCGGCGAGAACTGCACGATCCCCGCACCCGTGATCTTGTCGATGATCGACTCCGACACCGACGAGGACGCGGCGCCGATGATGGCGTCGGCGTTCTGCGCGATCAGCTTGTCCACCGACTGCGAGGCGATGTTCGTGCTGGTGTCGCCCGAGTCCGTGTGCACCACGTTGATCGGCTTGCCGAGCACGCCGCCGGCCTTGTTGATCTCCTTCACCGCGAGATCCACGCCTGCGAACTCGGGCGGGCCGAGGAACGCCAGCGAACCGGTCTGGGGCAGGACCGTGCCAAGCGTCAAGGTGCCGTCGCCCTTCGCCGCCGGGGCCGAGGAGGCCGCCGAGGACGCCGGGGCGGCGGACTCCTGCGCGGCCGTGTCGCCGCCGCCACTGCCACATGCCGTCAAAGCCAGGCTCGCCGCGGCCGCGACCGCCAGGACGCGCCCAGCCGGAGCAATGCGGTTCATCAAAATGAGACTCCCCCTATCTCAACGAAGGGACGATCGCCTTCGCCGGGTTTAACGGGCTCAGCATGCCCGGTGTGGGGTGAAATGGGGAGTTCTCCCGATGTTTTTATGCCGATTCGTAATGTCGCAAGCACGGATGGTAATGGTTTGTTTCATGAGCGTTACGAGCGTGGCCGACACCAGGACAGGGAGGTGATATTTCGGGATCAGCGGTCAAATACACCAACAGTCCCTTGCGTCCCAATTTCTGGGGCGACCGGGCGGCCACAGGGCGATCCGCGCCCAGGGTTCCGTACGGACCGAAACTCCCGGAAGCACGCCGAAAAGGCGTGCCCGACCGCGACACACACCGGAGCACGGCCGGGCACGCCCGACGACAGGGGCGGACACCGCCTTCAGCCCAGGCGCCACCCGCCCGAGAACCGGCGCACAGGAGCGCCAGGGAACCGCCCCCTCAGAGCTCAGAGGAGGCGCCCGCAGAAGCCCGGATCGGCACCCTCAGGAACGCTCCGCCGCGTCCTGGATGACGATCTGCGCGACCTCGCGCATGCTCAGCCGCCGGTCCATCGACGCCTTCTGGATCCAACGGAACGCCTGGGGCTCCGTCCACCCGTGCTGCGCCATCAACTGACCCTTGGCCCGCTCGACCAGCTTGCGGGTCTCCAGACGCTCGGACAGGTTCGACACCTCGTTCGCGAGCGCCACCATCTCGTCGTGCCTGCTGACCGCCATCTCGATCGCCGGCACCAGATCCGCCTTCGTGAACGGCTTGACCAGGTAGGCCATCGCCCCCGCATCCCGCGCCCGCTCCACCAGGTCCCGCTGGGAGAAGGCGGTCAGGATGAGGCACGGGGCGATGCGCATCTCGGTGATCCGCTCGGCCGCCGAGATGCCGTCGAGCACGGGCATCTTCACGTCGAGGATGACCAGGTCGGGTTTCAGCTCGGCGGCCAGCCGGATCGCCTGCTCACCGTCACCGGCCTCGCCCACGACGACGTAGCCGTCCTCCTGGAGCATCTCCTTGAGGTCGAGGCGGATCAGGGCCTCGTCTTCCGCGATCACTACTCGCCGCTGCGTACTCACGAGCAGAAGAGTACCGACGTCCGGTAGATTAGATCCACGCTGGATCGATCCGGCCCATGCTTAGGCTAGGATTCCAACGCGCGGGACCCCCACGCCTCCGGACATATCCGGATCTCAGCCCCGGTATTCCAATTGGCAGAGAAGGCGGATTCAAAACCCGCACAGTGTGGGTTCGAATCCCACCCGGGGCACCTGACACGACCGCCTGGCATCCGGCCGGGCGGTTTTGTCGTACCCGGATGCGACACTCTCCGCGTGTACGATCTCACGGTCCGTGAGCAGGCCCTCCGCCTGCTCGCCTCAGGGCTCAGCATCAGCGAGGCGAGCCGTCAGACCGGAGTCAGCCGCGCCGCCATCCGCGAGTGGCGCGACCGTCCGGCGCACGACTCCCCCATGACCGGCACCTGCCCCCGCTGCGCGGCGGCGCCCCATCTCCCTGCGCCCACCGGCGACTACGCCTATCTCCTGGGTCTCTATCTCGGCGACGGCTGCATCTCCTGGGTCGGAGACCGGGCCAAGCGCGTCTGGTCCCTGCGGATCATGTGCGCCGACAGCTGGCCCGGCCTCGTGCGGGAGTGCGTCGAGGCGCTACGGGCGATCCGGCCGACCAACAAGGTCCGGGTGCTGCGGCGGCAGGGGTGCAGCGAGGTCAACTCCTACTCCAAGCACTGGCCGCACCTCTTCCCCCAGCACGGCCCCGGCAAGAAACACGACCGCGAGATCACCCTCCTCTCCTGGCAGAGGGAGATCGTCGCCACGCATCCGGGGCGCTTCGTGCGCGGGCTGATGCACTCCGACGGCTACCGCGGGGTCAACCGCGTCCGCCGCGACCTGCCCAGCGGTGTCCGCTGGTACGAATACCCCCGCTACCTGTTCAAGAACGAGTCGGCGGACATCCTCGCCCTGTGCGGCGAGGCCCTCGACCTGCTCGGCGTCGCCTGGCGCTACAACAAGCGCAACGAGTTGTCCGTCGCGCGGCGGGAGGCCGTTGAGCTGCTCGATCGCCACGTCGGCCCCAAATACTGACCGTTTCTGCGGCAGATGGGGCGGCGGTGCGTGGAGGCGTCAGGGAGAGAACAGCGAAGGATGGTGGGTTCGGGACTTTTCGGAATCCCGCACGGCGGGAATCACCGTTCCAGATCGACGAACGCACGGGGGTGGGGTGGCATGCCGTTGAGCCTGGCTGACCGGGAGGAGTTCCTGGCGGAGCCGCACATCGCGAGCCTGGCGGTGGAGTCCGGTGACGGGCGGGGCCCGCTGACGGTCCCCGTCTGGTACGACTACTCCCCGGGTGGCGACGTGAGGTTCCTGACCGATGGGGATTCTGTGAAGGCCAGGCTGATCGCGAAGGCCGGGCGGTTCTCGCTCCTGGTGCAGCGTTCGAGCCCGACGTACCGGTACGTGTCCGTAGAGGGTCCGGTGGTGCGGTCGGGGCCGACGACGCTGGAGGACCTGACCAGGATCTCCTCCCGCTATCTGCCGCCCGACGCCGTGTCGGGCTATGTGCAGGGGTCCGATCTCAACGTGCTGGTGACGTTCAGGATGCGGCCGGAACATTGGCTGTCGGCCGACCTGGGCGCGCTGGGCTGAGCTGCGGACCGGTATTTTTGGGCCCGTGACTGCTATCGACCCGACCTCGATCGGTGCCTTCGGCACCGGCCTGGCGACCATCGCCGCTGACGGCACCGTACTCGACACCTGGTTTCCCGCCCCTGAGCTGGGCGACGCGCCGGCCGCGGGCACGCGGCGGCTGTCCGGCGATGAGGCCGGGGAGCTGGCCGAGCTGACCGGCCCCGACGCGGCGCGCGGGGTGGAGGTGGTGGCGGTGCGCACCGGCATCGCCAAGCTCTCCGAGCCTCCGGCCGACGCGCACGACGTCTACCTGCGCCTGCACCTGCTGTCCGCGCGTCTGGTCCGCCCGCACGGGGTGAATCTCGACGGCATCTTCGGCCTGCTGGCCAACGTGGTGTGGACCAACTACGGGCCGTGCCCGGTGCCGGACTTCGAGCGGACCCGGCTGCGGCTGCGCGGGCGTGGGCCGGTGACGGTCTACGGGGTGGACAAGTTCCCCCGGATGGTCGATTACGTGCTGCCCTCCGGGGTGCGCATCGCCGACGCCGACCGCGTACGGCTGGGCGCCCACCTCGCCCCGGGCACCACGGTCATGCACGAGGGCTTCGTGAACTTCAACGCCGGCACGCTGGGCGCCTCGATGATCGAGGGCCGGGTGTCGGCCGGTGTGGTCGTCGGTGACGGCTCCGACGTGGGCGGCGGCGCCTCGATCATGGGAACGCTGTCGGGCGGCGGCAAGCAGGTCATCTCCATCGGCGAGCGCTGCCTGCTGGGCGCGAACGCGGGGCTCGGCATCTCGCTGGGCGACGACTGCGTGGTGGAGGCCGGCCTGTACGTCACGGCGGGCACCCGCGTGTCCCTGCCCGACGGCACCGTCGTCAAGGCGGCCGAGCTGTCGGGGTCCAACGGGATCCTGTTCCGGCGTAACTCGCAGACGGGCGTCGTGGAGGCGCTGCCGCGCCAGGGCGGCAAGGTCGAGCTCAACGCCGCCCTGCACGCCAACGACTGACTTGGCGAATGACTCCAGGTGGGCCGCCGTGGAGCGGGCGGCCCACCTCAGGGCGGACCTGGGGCAGGACCGCCCGGGGCGGACGCAGGCGGACGAGCGTCGCCGTCGGCGGCCCCAGCGCTTCCTTACCGGCGGCCCGAGCGCCCCACTGACCAGGCGGGTTGGGTGAGCGCCGAACGCGGGGCAAGCCCTGGCGGACCCGGCGGGTGCCCAACGAGCCGTGTCAGCACCATCACCACCGAACCGAGCAGGCACCTCACTAGCCGCGGGGCGACCAGCGGAGGGACCGAGCGGGCGTCCGGAGGGAGTTAGCGGGCGTCGAGCGGGCGCGAAGCGGGCCGTAGATCCAGCCCCGCCACGGGGCGAGCTGCGGTGCCCGGCACGCCGGCCGCGTCAGGAGCCGGTGGGGCGTCGCGCCGCCAGAGGGCCAGCGCCTCGGCGACCACGCCGAACACCGGACCGGCGAGCGGGCGTCGAGCGGGGCCAAAGCGGCACCGGAGGCAACCCCAGGACAGTGGCCACGCCAGGCAGACCGGGCGGGCCCGGCCAGTGCAGCCCCCGACCCCGGACGGGCCAGGCCCGTGCCTGCCTACCCTCCAGGCGAGCCGCACCGGTCGGATGGCCGGTGCCGGACCGGACCGGCGGGCCAGTCGAACGCCGGACGGCCCGGAACGCCGCCTGTCAGTGGGCGTGAGAGACCGCGGAACCGATGGTGTGGACGCGGAGCGCGTTGGTGGAGCCGGGCGTGCCGGGAGGCGAGCCGGCCACGATGACGACCTTGTCGCCCTTCTCCAGCCGTCCGAGCGACAGCAGCGACGCCTCGACCTGGCGCACCATGTCGTCCGTGTGGTGCACGAACGGCACGTGGAAGGTCTCCACGCCCCACGTCACCGAGAGCTGGCCGCGCACATGGGGTGCGGAGGTGAAGGCCAGCAGCGGGATGGGCGAGCGGTAGCGGGCCAGGCGGCGGGCGGTCTCGCCGGACATGGTGAACGCGATCAGCGCCTTGGCGCCGACGATGGCGCCCACCTCGGCCGCGGCCCTGGCGATGGCGCCGCCCGTGGTCTCGGGCATGCGGTCGAGGGTGTGGGTGGCCTGCAGGGAGGACTTCTCCGCAGCGCAGGCGATGCGGTCCATCGTGGAGACGGCCTCGACCGGGTAGTTGCCGACGGAGGTCTCTCCGGAGAGCATGATCGCGTCCGCGCCGTCCATGACCGCGTAGGCGACGTCGGAGGCCTCGGCGCGGGTGGGGCGCGGGGAGTTCATCATGGAGTCGAGCATCTGGGTGGCCACGATGACGGGGTGGGCCTTCTCGCGGCACAGCTCGATGATGCGGCGCTGGACGATCGGCACCTGCTCGAGCGGCAGCTCGACGCCGAGGTCGCCGCGGGCGACCATGATGCCGTCGAAGGCGTCGACGATCTCGGGGAGGCGCTCGACGGCCTGCGGCTTTTCGATCTTGGCGAGCAGCGGCAGGCGTACGGCCTCCTGCTCCATGATGTTGCGCACCACGTCGGCGTCGGACGGGCGGCGCACGAAGGACAGGGCGATCATGTCGAAGCCGGTGCGCAACGCCCAGCGCAGGTCGGCTTCGTCCTTGTCGGTCAGCGCGGGGGCGCTGACGTTGACGCCGGGCAGGTTGAGGCCCTTGTTGTCGGAGATCATGCCGCCGATGACGACGCGGGTGATGACGCGCTCGCCGTCGACCCTGGTGACCTCGAGCACGAGGCGGCCGTCGTCGACGAGGATGGTGTCGCCCGGGTGGACGTCTTTGGGCAGCCCCTTGTAGGTGGTGGAGACCTGCTCGCGGTCTCCCGGCACGTCTTCGGTGGTGATGGTGAAGACGTCGCCGAAGCCGAGCCTGACGGGGCCCTCCTCGAACGTGCCGACGCGGATCTTGGGGCCCTGCAGGTCGGCGAGCACGCCTACACCGCGGCCGAGGTCGGCCGCCACCTCCCTGACCCGGTCGTACACCTCTCTGTGCATGTCATGGTTGCCATGGCTGAGGTTGAACCGTGCGACGTCCATGCCGGCGGCGATGAGCTCGCGGAGGCGTTCCTTGGACGATGTGGCGGGGCCTAGAGTGCAGACGATTTTCGCGCGACGAGTCACGAGTCCTACCTTAATTGGTACAGACCACTTAACAGTCACTGACGACGGAGAACGTACCCGGCATAAGAGAACAGAACGAGAACGGCGACCCCCAGTCGCGCCACGTTCGTGTACTCCTCCGGGTAGATCACGCCTTCGATGTAGTGGTCGATGAAGCCGCTGGGGGGCAGGCCGTCCTGGCCCGCCTGGCGACGTGCCCAGTCTTCCACGAGTGTGAGCGGGCATTCGACGCCTGTCACGACCGACATGGCTCCCCAGGCGGCGACGGCGAGGTGGATCCAGATCGTGCGCGGCCAGCGCCAGGCCAGGAAGCCGCCCACGGCCATGTAGGCGAGAAAGGCGAAGTGCACCACCATCGCGGCGTCGGCGAGGAGGCGGTACATCATGGCTCGGCGGTTGCCGCCTTCCAGGCGTTCACGACGCCGTGACCGTAGAAGCCGTTGTCGGAGGTGCCGCCCTCGCACAGGTGTTTCTGGGTCTGTCCGAGTGAGTCGTAGGAGTACTCGCGCGGCGTGGGGCACGCCTTGGGTGTGGCGGTCTTGTAGAGCAGCTCCTGGACGGTGTCGGGGGCGAGTTCGAGCCCGCCCTTGCCGGGCTTGCCGAAGCGGCTGATGAGGATGGCGGCGACGCCGGTGGCGTGCGGCGCGGCCATGGAGGTGCCTTCGAGGTACTGGTAGTAGGAGCAGGTGCCGCGGGTGCAGTCGCGTACGACGTCGGCGCCCTTGGGCTTGCCGTCGCGGTCGATGCGGCCGGTGGCGCGCAGCACGTGTTCGGGTGCGGCGGCCAGGATGCCCCTGGTGGCGTTGATGCCCTGCCCGTCGAGTACGTCGCCGCCGGGGGCGGACAGGTCGGTCTGCTCCACGCCGTAATCGCTGTAGGCGGCCTTGCGGCCGGAGGGGCCGAGCGCGGAGACGGAGATGACGCCCTTGGACTCGGCGGGCACGTTGATGCAGGAGTTGTCGATCGTGCGGGTCTTCTCGTCGCCCTTGGGGTAGCCGGGGCTCTGCCTGTCGATCTTGGGCTTGCCGAGGTCGGTGGAGCCGTTGCCGAGGGCGGAGATGAGCGTGACGCCGCGTTCGCGCGCGTAGTCGAGCGCACGCTGCATGCCGGTGATGATGGCGCGCTGTTCGAGCTGCTGCTTCTTGGTGTCGGACTTGTTGGCGCGGCAGTTGAACAGCCAGGGGTCGACGTAGTAGCTCATGTTGACCACGTCGACGCCGATGTCGGCGGCGTAGGTGAGGGCGTCCATGCTGGGCTTGAGGAAGAAGAAGCCGGAGTCCTGGCCCGCCCTGATGTTGACGATCTGGACGCCGGGCGCCACGCCGGCGATGCCGATGCCGTTGATGGGCGAGGCGATGGTGCTGGCGACGTGGGTGCCGTGGCCGTCGTCGTCGACGTCCACGGGGTCCTTGCAGTCGCGGGCCTCGCAGGGGCCGTCGAGCGTCTCGCCGTAGTCGTCCTTGGGACGGTCGGTGACGAAGTTGCGGCTGAGCTCGCGGTTGAAGTTGGGCGCGATGTCGGGGTGCTTGCCGTCCACGCCGGTGTCGATGACGCCGACGAGAACCTTCTTGCTGCCGGGGACCTTGGCGTTGGCGCGGTCGGCGCCGATCATGCGCATGTCCCACTGGCGGGGGGCGAGCGGCTCTCCCTTGCGCTTGGTGAACGCCTGCTCGTCGGGCAGGGCCGCGGGATTGGTGATGAATCGTCCCGCGGTACGGCCGATGCTGCGATCGGGGGTGACGCCGACGACGGAGGGGTCGTCGCCCACGGCCGCCTGGAAGCCGTCGCCGCCGCTGGCCAGGAGGTAGCCGAGCCTGGTGTCGTCGGAGAGGGCGGTGCCGCCGGCGCGTTCGACGGCGGCCTTGGCCTGGCTCTGGTGGCCCCACTCGTAGAAGACGAGGTATTCGGGCCGTCCCGGTTTCGGTTCCGGCTTGCGGTCGGCCTGGCTCGGTTCCGGCTTGGGCCGGCCTGGCTCGGGTGCGGCGCGGTGGCCGAGCAGGCGGCGAGTGCGAGTGCGGCGGCCAGAGCCGTCATGCCCGAGGCGACACGCCGCATATCTCCCCCTACGCCTGAATGCCGCAGAATCTGAATCTTCCCGACAGTCAACCAGTGATGCAACCGAGTGGTGAAATTTCGGTCGATGGTGGGCGAAGGGGACCCCTCGTCCTGCCCCAGCTCACGGGCGCGTGACGGCCGTGCCTGCCCGTCGCTCGGCGACGGGCAGGCGGACAGGCGGACAGGCGGGTAGGCGGGTAGGTGGGTAGGTGGGCAGTCAGCCGATCGGGCGTCAGGCGTGGTGACTCGGCTGGGCGTCGGGCTCGCGACGGCCGGGCCGTACGTCCGCGGCTTCCGACCCCAGCCGTACGTCCGGCAGGAAGGCCAGCAGCGCCGCCGCGACCAGCATGATCGGCCCCGTCCACGCGAACACCCCGGTGATCGCGTCGGCGAAGGCGAGCTGCGTGGCGTGCCGGGTGGCCTCGGGCAGCGCCTGGATGGCGGCGGGGGTGAGTGACTCCTGGCCGGGCGCGAGTCCGGCGGCGAAGACGCCGCCGAGCACGGACACGCCCACGGCGCCGCCGACGTTCCTGGCGAACGTGACGGCCGAGGTGGCGGCTCCCCGGTCGGCCACGGGCGCAGTGGTCTGGACGGCGAGCATGAGGTTCTGCCCCATCACGCCGAGCCCGAGCCCGCACAGCACCATGTACGCCCCCGACACGACCGGGCCGGTGGTCACGTCCATGGTGGAGAACAGGATTCCGGCGATTCCGGAGCAGACGGCACCGCCCACGATGATCCACTTGTAGCGGCCGAGCCTGGTCACGATCTGCCCGCCGAGCGTGGAGGCGACGATCATGCCGCCCATGAGCGGGAGCAGCAGCAGCCCGGAGTCGGCCGCGCCGGCGCCGCGCACGAGCTGGAGGAACATGGGCAGGAACGTCGCCATGCCGACCAGGGCGGTGGCCAGGAGCACGATGGTGACGACGGGGATGGTGAAGGAGCGCGAGCGGAACAGCCGCAGCGGCAGGATGGGCTCGGCGGCGGTCCGTTCGACGAGGACGAACAGCAGGCCGAGGAGCACCGCGCCGGCGCCGAGCCCGATGATGACGGGTGAGGTCCACGCGTATGTGCTGCCTGCCCATGAGGCGAACAGGGTCAGGCAGGTGAGCACCCCGGCGATGAGCGCGGCGCCGAGCCAGTCGATGTGGTGCGGCGAGGTGCGCTTGGGCAGCTTGAGCACGGTGAAGGCGACGGCCAGGGCGAGGGCGCCGAGCGGCAGGTTGATGTAGAAGATCCAGCGCCAGGAGATGTGCTGGGTGAGGAAGCCGCCGACGAGCGGCCCGGCGATGGAGGCGATTCCGAAGACGGCGCCGAACAGGCCTTGGAAACGGGCGCGTTCGCGGGGTGTGGACACGTCGGCGACGATGGTCAAGGTCAGCACCATGAGGCCGCCCGCGCCGATGCCCTGGAAGGCTCGGAAGGCGATGAGCTGCCCCATCGACTGGGCGACGCCGCACAGGGCGGAGCCGATGAGGAAGAGCACGATGGCCGCGAGGTAGAGGGTGCGGCGGCCGTACATGTCGCTGAGCTTGCCGAACAGCGGGGTGGCGATGCCGGAGGTCAGGGCGAACGCGGTGACCACCCAGGACAGGCTCTCAAGCCCGTGCAGCTCCCCCACGATGGTGGGCATGGCGGTGGCCACGACGGTCTGGTCGAGCGCGGCCAGGAACAGGGTGAGCATGAGTGACCCCATGACCACCCACAGTGTTCGCCGTGAGGTGGACTGCTGGGGGTTTGTCGCTACCATGAGCAGACTCCTTGCTTCTTTTTCGCGAGAGGGCAGGAGTGATCCGCGGCGATCGGGGGTGCCACCCCGGTCGCCGCCTTTGTCTTCAGGAGAGTCGAAATCCGTTTTCGAGCAGGGTGAACGCCTCCTCGATCAGCTCCTCGACCGGCCCGCCGCCGGCCACCGACTCCTGCACGGCCGAGACGGCCGCGCCGAAGGTGGCGACGACGAGGAGCCTGGCGTGCAAGGCGCCGGTGACGCCGGGACGGCTCCTGACGGCGCCCAGCAGGCTCTCCAGCAGCTTCGTCTCGTCGGCGGCCCTGGCCTTGGCGGCCAGCTCGGGGTAGCGGTTGCGCAGCTCCATGAACGGCTTGAGGTCGGCCATGACCGGCCGCAGCCGCTGCGCGAGCGCACGCGCCACGACCTTGAGCGACTGGAAGGCGGGCTCGTCCGCGGGCCTGGCGCTGAGCAGCTCGATGAACTCCTCGGGCGTCCACAGCGGCACGGGGGCGAGCGCCTCCTCCTTGGAGGCGAAGTAGTTGAAGAAGGTGCGCGGCGAGATGTCGGCCGCCGCGCTGATGGCCTCGACGGTGGCGGCTTCGAGCCCCTGGTCGAGCGCGATGCGGACGGCGGCGTTCCTGATCGCCTGCCGCTTTTCGGCTCGGCGGCGCTCGCGCCGCTCCTGCGGACTCTCCATGCTTTGCACTATATGCATCTTTTGCAGACTCTGCAAGTCATGCAGGTCATGCAAAGAATGCATGCCGTGTAATCCGTACAGACCCTGCAAAAACCAAAGCGCCCGCCACAGGGGCGGGCGCTTCAGAAGAGGCGGGCTCAGACGAGCGGACGCGCGGTCGGCAGGATCGGGTACGGCAGCGCCGTGTCGCCCGTGAGGTACCGGTCCACGCCGGAGGCGGCGGAGCGCCCCTCGGCGATGGCCCACACGATGAGCGACTGGCCGCGCCCCATGTCACCGGCCACGAAGACGCCGTCGACCTTCGACATGTACGTCTTGTCGCGCGCCACGTTGCCCCTGGCGTCGAAGAAGCCGTCACCGGCGACCTCGGCCAGGTCCTGCAGCAGCGGGCCCTTCTCCGGCCCCAGGAAGCCCATGGAGAGCGTGACCAGCTCGGCCGGGATCTCCCGCTCGGTGCCGGGGATGGGCTTGAACCCGGTCTGCGGCCCCTCGACCTCGACCAGGCGCAGCGCCCGCACGTTGCCGTCCTCGTCGCCGACGAACTCGGTGGTGGAGACCGCGTACATGCGCTCTCCGCCCTCCTTGGCCAGCTCCTCGTGGGCGCTCTCCATCTTGAACAGCATCGGGTACGTCGGCCACGGCTGGCTGGCCGGCCGCGTGGCGGGCGGCTGCGGCATGATCTCCAGCTGGGTGACCGACTTGGCGCCCTGGCGGATGGCGGTGCCGATGCAGTCGGCGCCGGTGTCGCCGCCGCCGATCACGACGACGTGCTTGCCCTCGGCCGAGACGGGCGAGACGGGGAAGTCGCCCTCCTGGACCTTGTTGGACAGCGGCAGGTACTCCATCGCCTGGTAGATGCCCTTGAGCTCGCGCCCCGGCACCGGCAGGTCGCGCCACTGGGTGGCGCCGCCGGACAGCACCACGGCGTCGAACTGCTCGCGCAGCTCGGCGGCGGTGATGTCGACGCCGACGTTGACGCCGGTGCGGAACTCGGTGCCCTCGGCCCGCATCTGCTCCAGGCGGCGGTCGATGTGCCGCTTCTCCATCTTGAACTCGGGGATGCCGTAGCGCAGCAGGCCGCCGATGCGGTCGGCCCGCTCGAACACCACCACGTCATGCCCGGCCCTGGTGAGCTGCTGGGCGGCGGCCAGACCGGCCGGTCCCGAGCCGACGACCGCGACCTTCTTGCCGGTCTTGACGGCCGGCGGCTGCGGCCGCACCCACCCCTCGGCGAACGCGCGGTCGATGATCTCGACCTCGACCCGCTTGATCGTCACCGGGTCGGAGTTGATGCCGAGCACGCACGCCGCCTCACACGGAGCCGGGCAGAGCCGGCCGGTGAACTCGGGGAAGTTGTTGGTGGCGTGCAGCCGCTCGATCGCCTCGCGCCAGTCGGTGCGATAGACCAGGTCGTTCCACTCGGGGATGAGGTTGCCCAGCGGGCAGCCGTTGTGGCAGAACGGGATGCCGCAGTCCATGCAGCGGGCCGCCTGCTTGGTCAGCTTCTCGCGGGGGAAGTCCTCGTAGACCTCCCGCCAGTCGCTGATGCGGACGTCGACGGGACGGCGCGCCGGCAGCTCCCGCTCGTGCGTGAGGAAACCCTTCGGGTCAGCCATTCGGTACGCCTCCCTTAACCCTGAACCGCGGCCGCCATGACGGCCTCGTCGATGTCCCTGCCCTCGATGCGCGCGGCCTCGGCGGCCTCGAGCACCCGCTTGTAGTCGGTCGGCATGATCTTGCCGAACCTGGCCAGCGCCGCGTCCCAGTCGGCCAGCAGCTGCTTGGCGACCGGCGAGCCGGTCTCCGCGAAGTGCTTCTCGACGGTCTCCTTGAGGAACTCGGCGTCCGCCTCGGTGAGCTCCTCGATGGCGACCATCTCGCGGTTGACCCGCTCGGGCTTGAGGTCCAGCAGGTACGCGATGCCGCCCGACATGCCGGCCGCGAAGTTGCGCCCGGTGGGTCCGAGCACCACGGCCCGGCCGCCGGTCATGTACTCGCAGCCGTGGTCGCCGACGCCTTCGACGACGGCCGTGGCGCCGGAGTTGCGCACGCAGAACCGCTCGCCCACGACGCCGCGGATGAACACCTCGCCGGAGGTGGCGCCGTAGAGGGCGACGTTGCCGGCGATGATGTGGCCGTCGAGCGGCGCCTCCTCGTGCGGCCTGACGATGATGCGCCCGCCGGACAGCCCCTTGCCGACGTAGTCGTTGGCGTCGCCGGTCAGCCGCAGCGTGATCCCGCGCGGCACGAACGCGCCGAACGAGTTGCCCGCCGAGCCGGTGAAGGAGATGTCGATGGTGTTGTCGGGCAGCCCCTTGCCGCCGTGCCGCTTGGTCACCTGGTAGCCGAGCATGGTGCCGACCGTGCGGTTGACGTTGCGGATGGGCAGCTCCAGCGTGACCGGGGTGCCGTCGTCGATGGCGCCCTCGGCGAGCTGGATGAGCGTGTTGTCGAGCGCGTGCTCCAGCCCGTGGTCCTGCTCGACGACCTTGCGCAGCGCGGTGCCCGCGGGCAGCTCGGGCTTGTGCAGGATCGGCGACAGGTCGAGGCCGTTCGCCTTCCAGTGCTCCTCGGCCGCGGTGGTGTCGAGCATCTCGACGTGGCCGATCGCCTCGTCGAGCGAGCGGAAGCCCAGCTCGGCCAGGTATTCGCGGATCTCCTCGGCGATGAACTCGAAGAAGTTGACCACGAACTCCGGCTTGCCGGTGAAGCGCTTGCGCAGCTCGGGGTTCTGCGTGGCCACGCCCACCGGGCAGGTGTCGAGGTGGCAGACCCGCATCATGACGCAGCCGGAGACGACCAGCGGCGCGGTGGCGAAGCCGTACTCCTCGGCGCCGAGCAGCGCCGCGATGACGACGTCGCGGCCGGTCTTGAGCTGGCCGTCCACCTGCACCACGATGCGGTCGCGCAGGCCGTTGAGCAGCAGCGTCTGCTGGGTCTCCGCCAGGCCGAGCTCCCAGGGGGCGCCGGCGTGCTTGAGCGAGGTCAGCGGCGATGCGCCGGTGCCGCCGTCGTGGCCGGAGATGAGCACCACGTCGGCGTGCGCCTTCGACACGCCGGCCGCGACCGTGCCGACACCGACCTCGGCGACCAGCTTCACGTGGACCCGAGACTCCGGGTTGGCGTTCTTCAGGTCGTGGATGAGCTGGGCGAGGTCCTCGATCGAGTAGATGTCGTGGTGCGGCGGCGGCGAGATGAGGCCGACGCCGGGCGTGGAGTGGCGGGTCTTCGCGATCCACGGGTAGACCTTGTGGCCGGGAAGCTGGCCGCCCTCGCCGGGCTTGGCGCCCTGCGCCATCTTGATCTGCAGGTCGTCGGCGTTGACCAGGTATTCGGAGGTGACGCCGAAGCGTCCCGAGGCGACCTGCTTGATCGCCGACCTGCGGGCCGGGTCGTACAGGCGCTCGGGCTCCTCGCCGCCCTCACCGGTGTTGGACTTGCCGCCGAGCCGGTTCATCGCGATGGCGAGCGTCTCGTGGGCCTCCCTGGAGATGGAGCCGTACGACATCGCGCCGGTGGAGAACCGCTTGACGATGCTCTCGACGGGCTCGACCTCCTCGATGGGGATCGACTTGCCCTTGCGGAGCTTGAACAGGCCGCGCAGGGTCATCAGCCGCTCCGACTGGGAGTCCACGAGCCTCGTGTACTCCTTGAAGATCTCGTAGCGGCGGGTCCTGGTGGCGTGCTGCAGCTTGAAGACGGTCTCGGGGTTGAACAGGTGCGGCTCGCCCTCGCGCCGCCACTGGTACTCGCCGCCGACCTGGAGCCTGCGGTGCGGGTTCTCCACCCGCGGGTAGGCGTGGCGGTGACGCTGGGCGACCTCCTCGGCCAGCACGTCGAAGCCGACGCCGCCGAGGCGCGAGGTGGTGCCGGTGAAGCAGGAGTCGATGACCTCCTGGCTCAGGCCGAGCGCCTCGAAGATCTGCGCGCCGGTGTAGGAGGCCACCGTGGACACGCCCATCTTCGACATGATCTTGATGACGCCCTTGCCGTACGCCTTGATCAGGTTGCGCACGGCCTTGTGCTTGTCGACCTTGAGCGCCCCGCTGTCGACCAGGTCCTCGATGGTCTCGATGGCGAGGTACGGGTTGATCGCGGCGGCACCGTAGCCGATCAGCAGCGCCATGTGGTGGCACTCGCGGGCCTCGCCGGTCTCGATGACCAGGCCGATCTTGGTGCGGGTCTTCTCCTGGATGAGGTGGTGGTGCACCGCGCCCGTCAGCAGCAGTGACGGGATGGGCGCCAGCGTGTCGTTGGAGCCGCGGTCGCTCAGCACGATGATGCGGGCGCCGTCGGCGATCGCCCTGGACGCCTCGGCCCTGATCTCCTCCAGCCGCCGCAGCAGCGCCTGGCCGCCGCCGGCGACCTCGTACAGGCCGCTGATGACGTACGGGTGGAAGCCCGGCAGGTCGTGCTCGTCGTTGATGTGGATGATCTTGGCGAGCTCGTCGTTGTCGATCACCGGGTACGGCAGCACGAGCTGGCGGCAGGAGCTCGGCCCCGGGTCGAGCAGGTTGCCCTCAGGCCCGAGCGTGCTGGCCAGCGAGGTGACCAGCTCTTCCCTGATGGCGTCCAGCGGCGGGTTGGTGACCTGCGCGAACAGCTGGGTGAAGTAGTCGAACAGCAGCCGCGGCTTCTCGCTCAGCACGGCCACGGGCGTGTCGGTGCCCATGGAGCCGATCGGCTCCTGGCCGGTGCGCGCCATCGGCGACAGGATGATGCGCAGCTCCTCTTCGGTGTAGCCGAAGGTCTGCTGCCGCTTGACGAGCGCCTCGTGCGTGGGGATCTCCCGCTGGCGGGCGGGCAGCTCTTCGAAGCGGACGAGCCCGGCGTGCAGCCAGTCGGCGTACGGCTGCTCGGCGGCGAGCTCCGCCTTGATCTCGTCGTCCTCGATGATCTTGCCACGGGCGGTGTCGATGAGGAACATCCGGCCCGGCTGCAGGCGGCCCTTGCGGACGACGTCCTCAGGGGCGATGTCCAGCACGCCGGCCTCGGAGGCCAGCACGACCAGGCCGTCGGCGGTCACCCAGAAACGACCGGGGCGCAGGCCGTTACGGTCGAGCACGGCGCCCGCGACGGTGCCGTCGGTGAACGTGATCGAGGCGGGGCCGTCCCATGCCTCCATCATCGTGGAGTGGAACTCGTAGAACGCGCGCCGCGCGGGGTCCATCTCCGTGTGGTTCTCCCACGCCTCGGGGATCATCATGAGCACGGCGTGAGGGAGGCTGCGGCCGCCCATGTGGAGCAGCTCGAGCGCTTCGTCGAAGCTGGCGGTGTCGCTGCCATCCGGGTCACAGATGGGGAAAAGTCGCGAAATATCGCCCGGGATGTGGGCAGAGGCCAGCATCGCCTCGCGCGCCCGCATCCAGTTGCGATTGCCCTTGACCGTGTTGATCTCGCCGTTGTGGGCGATGAAGCGGTAGGGGTGGGCCAGCGGCCAGCTCGGGAACGTGTTGGTGGAGAAGCGCGAGTGCACCAGCGCGATCGCCGTCTTGTAACGCTCGTCGCTCAGGTCGGGGAAGAACGGCTCGACCTGCTCGGGCGTCAGCATGCCCTTGTAGACGATCGTCCGCGAGGACAGCGAGGGGAAGTACACCTTCGCCTCGTGCTCGGCCCGCTTGCGCAGGCAGAACGCCAGCCGGTCGAGGTCGAGCCCGGAACGACCGCCCGGGTCGGCCACGAACAGCTGCGCGAAGTGGGGCATCACAGCCCGCGCGCTCGGACCCGGCAGATCGCGGTCGACGGGCAGCTCCCGCCAGCCGAGCACGGTCAGGCCCTCCTCGGCCGCGATCTCCTCGATCAGGCGGACGGCGGCCGCCCTGGCCTCGTCCTCGACCGGAAGGAAGGCGATGCCGGCCGCGTACGAACCGGCTTCGGGCAGTGTGAACGGCACACTGGCCCGGAAGAACTCATCGGGGATCTGCGTGAGGATACCGGCTCCGTCGCCGGTGTCAGGCTCGCTACCCTTGGCCCCCCGGTGATCGAGATTGCACAACGCCGTCAGCGCCTTGACCACAATGCCGTGATCACGCCGTCCCGCGACGTCGGCGACCATGGCGACACCGCAGGCGTCATGCTCGTTGGCGGGGTGGTAAAGACCCTGAGGCTCGGGGAACCCGAGGCGGGCAGCAGGCATTGAATCCCTCCCGTCGTCTTTCGTCTGTCTGGAACCGCTGTACAGGCGAGGGACGACGTTGGCCCTGCTGCATATCGTGGGTAGAGGTTACCTCACCCTGCCGGAATGGTGCCCGCCGCGTCCGTATTGCGAACATTTGGGCAGGTCCCGGCATCCGAACTTCCCATCCCAAACCCCGGACACCTGGCGCGGAATTCCCGCTGTAGACGGCGATCCCGGCGAGCGGGATCGAGTCCTCCCCCGGCCCCTTGAGGCCGGCACACGCTACCCCAGCCCGCGCCCCTGGCCCGGCTCCACGCGCGCCTTCCCCACCTCCACCCGCACCAGCCTCCGGACGCGCTTACTCCACACCTCCACATCCACCCCCACGAGCCCATGGGTGCGCTCCTCCCCCGGCGCCTCCGTCTTCGCCCGCACGGCCCCCACACCCCGGTCTCCCTGACCAGCGCCCACCCTCACCAGCGACATCGACGACCTGGCCGCAAGCGGGCGGCGTCAGGCGAGATCTTGGGGCCGCGGCACCGATAGGGTTCGCTCATGGAGCGCGACGGGGTGGAACGGCTGCTCACCGAGGCCGGGGCCGACAGCAGGCGGCTGCGGCACGCCCTGGCCCTGCTGTGCGACGGCCAGTGGTGGACGCTGCCCGACCTGGTCAGGGAGACCGCGACGTCACGGCGTACCATCGAGGCCCTGCTCGGAGAGCTGGTCCTGGAGCGCGACGGCGACCGGATGCGGGTCCCGCCCATCGACACCCCCGCCTATCAGGACCTCATCGCGGTCGCGCCGCCTCCTGAGGACCCGGTCGCGCACCTCGTCCCCCATTACGCCCACGTGCTCGACCGCCTCACCGGCCTCGTCGCCAAGGCGCCGCGCGCCCGCCACGTGCTCGACCACGTCTCCGCGACGCCCGGCACCGTGCTGCGGCGGGCGCTGCTGCTCGGTGCCCGGTTCTGGCTGCCCGGCGCGCGGCTGCTGTGCGTGGGCGACCACGACCTCACCTCGCTGGCCGTCAAGCTGGTGCATCCCGAGACGGACGTGACGGTGGTGGACGTCGACGAGCGCATCCTGGCCTACATCGACGAGCAGCGGCTGGGGGTCCGTACGCGCTGGGCCGACCTGCGGCTCGGCCTGCCGGCCTCGGCACGCGACCACGACCTGGCGCTCACCGATCCCCCGTACACGCCGGAGGGCATCGGCCTGTTCGTGGCGCGCGCGGTGGAGGGGCTGCGCGAGGACGGGCGGGTACTGCTGGCGTACGGGGCGAGCGAGCGTACGCCGATGCTGGCGTTCAAGGTCCAGCAGGAGCTGACCGAGCTGAACCTCGCCTACGAGGCCATCTATCCCGACTTCAACCGGTATCTCGGGGCGGAGGCCATCGGCTCGGCCGCCGACCTGTACATCCTGCGTCCCACCAGCAAGACCCGCCCCGCTGTGCAGTCACGCCTGTCACGCCAGTCCACGGCCATCTACACGCAGGGGCCGCAGGCGGTCGAAAGCGCGGGTCCGTCCGTGGCCCCGGCCGAGGCGCTCGCGGACTTCGAGCCGGACCTGCTGGTCGGCGAGTGGCCCAAGGAGCTCTCCCAGCCCCGGGTCAGGCTCTCGACGTGGCTCGCCAAGCCCTACGCCGCCACGCCGTCCCGGGTGGCCGTCGCCGTGCCGCCCGGCCTGGAGGCGGCGCTTGCGCGCCTGCTGCTGGCCACGCGCGCGGAGCACGTCCGCGTCGTCGGCTCGGCTCTGCCGCCTCTCCCCGAGGTTCTCACCACCGTGTACGAGGTGCGCAACGCGAGCGAGACGGCCTTCGACGCCGTACGACGCCCTCAGCCCACCGGCGAGGCCGAGACGGTGCTGCGCAGGATCCTCGACAATGGGCACGGCAAGCTCGCCAACTCCTGGCGCGAGGGCCTGATCGCGGTCGCCCGGGCCCAGGGCACGACGCTCACCAAGAACGAGGCCCGCGCCCTGATCCGCGAGGCCGCCGGCTGGTCGGAGGGGCTGACCCCGATCGAGGCGCCCCTGCACCGGCTGTCCGCCCTGCCGTCCGCCGTTCAGACGACGGTGACCGCGCTCACCAGCACGACTTGACCACGCGTCAGATGCGGCTCCGAACCAGACGTCAGGTGGCCGCCACGATACGGCTCCGGGCCAGACGTCAGGTGGCCGCCACGATACGGCTCCGGGCCAGGCGTCAGGTGGCCGCCACGATGCGATCCTGGACCACCCGTCCCAGGCCGTCGAGCGCGATGAGTGCGGTGACCAGGTCCTGTGCGGACGCCTTGCCGCCCACCCAGCTCACCGTCACGTAGTGCCCCATGGCCCGGACCTGGGCGCTGCTGCCTTTGACGTCGAACGGGATGTCCTGCCGTACGAACGCGTCCTGGCGCAGCGCCGCCACCAGCGCGTCGGCCGCCTTGCCGTCGGCGAGGTTGAAGATGACGAACTGGCCGGCCAGGGAACCGCCCTTGTACGTCGCCCGCAGCGCCTGCGTGCACCCCTCGGCCGAGGCGCCCACGAGGAGTTCGGAGCAGTCGGTGAACGCGTCCGCCGCGACCCGCTTCAGGGTCCCCAGGGTCTCGGACGAGGCGGGGAAGACCTCATCGGGGGTGAGCGGCGCGGCGTCGCTCTGACGGCTGTCGATGGCCGCGTAAAAGGCGGAGGTGGACTCGGCACGCAGGGCGGACGGGCGCGGTGTCTCGGCCCCGAACCACAGCCACCCGGCCACGCCGAGGCCCACGACCAGCACAAGGGCCGCCACGGACAGAAGCACACGCCTGGACATCAGGACGACGGCCCCGTGATCGACACGACCCGGCGGTAGACCGCCTTCTCGGCGCCGCGCAGGGCGAGGGTGAGCGTGACGTAGTCGTCCTTCGCGGTGGGCTCGGCGCCGTCCACCCGGCCCAGCCACACCAGGCCGACGTAGTGGCCGAGCGCGTAACCGCCCGCCTCGGAGTAGCCGCCGGGCGGGAAGACGGCCTTGCCGGACGACAGCGGCTGCACCCAGCCGCCCCGATAGAGCACCTTCAGCTGCTCCACCAGCTCGCCCGCCGACTCGGCGTCCTCAAGGTTGAGCAGCGTGTACTGGCCCACGTAGCGGCCGTCGGAGCTGAGATACAGGCCGCGGGCGGTCTGGGTGCAGCCCGCGTCCTCCGCCAGTTGCAGCAACTCCTCCCCCTGCAACGCCTGCGTACAGTCGCTGTCGAGCTTCTTGGCGGCGAGCTTCAGCTTGAGCTTCTTGGAGACGGTCAGCTCCTTCTGGCTGAACACCTCCTTCTCCGTCAGCGGCTTGGCGTCCTTCGCGCGCTCCGCCACGGGGTCGAACAGCTTGGGCGACTCCCAGCCGTGGAACACCGCGGGCAGCACCGCGTCCGGCGCGAGCACCGCCGCCGTGGCCTGCCTCTCCGGCTGGTACGTCCCCAGCGACCTGACCACGGACACGAACCCGACCCCGGCCGCGATCACCCCGACCACCGTCGCGATGATCACCAGCAGCCGCTGACGCTCCGGCGGCATGCCCATCTCGGTGAGCACCGGGAACTGCCAGTCGGACCGCGGCGTCCTCCGCCGCTTGCGCGACGCCGCCTTGCCATCATCCAGACCGCCGTCCCGCCCGTCGGGCCGTGCACTGGCGTCCGACCGCCCATCAGGCCGAGCGCCGGCACCCGGCCGCCCATCGGATCGAGCGCCCGCGCCCGACCGCCCATCGGCGCGAGGAGCCGCGTCCGGCCACTCATCGGACTGAGAGCCGGCGTCCGACCGCCGCCCGGCGCGAGGACCCGCGTCCGGCCACTCATCGGACTGAGAGCCGGCGTTCGGCCCCTCGGCGCCGTCATCCCGCGTACGCCCGCCGCTCCCGGGCCGACCGGCCGCCCGCTTACGGCTCGCGACGATCCCGCCCGGCGGCATGCCCAGGCCGAGCTCGTCCTCCGGTCCAGCCGAAATACCGGATCCGCTCTCCGCCCGCGACCCGGCCTCGGACTCCTCATCGGACCGCTTGCCGCCGCCCTTGCCCCGGCCACGCCCCAGCAGCCCCAAACGCCGCCGCTGCGAACCACCCTCGTCCGCGCCGGGGTCGGCGCTCCAGAAGTCCTCGTCGCCGTCGTCCGCAGCCCAGCCGCCGTCGCCCGAGGCGTCGGCCCGGCTCTGACCCTTGCCGCGGCCCCGGCCATCACTCTCAGCAGCAGCCCGACGACGGTCCTTATCACGACCGGCCCTTCGGCGGCCGTCAGGGTCACCGGCAGCGTGGCCAAGCCCCGCCTCGCCAGCATCCCCGACGGGCTCAGCCTCGGCGCCCCGGCCACGACCAGCGCCCTCGCCAAGGTGACGGTCGCCGCGACCGGCAGCCCGACGGCCACCACCCTCGGCACCGGCCCGTCCCCGGCGGCCCCCATCGGGGGCAGCGTGGCCGAGGCCGACGCCCTCGGCTTCATCGGGACCACCATGGCCTTCAGCCCGAGCGCGACCATCAGGCTGAGCTGCTCCCCAGCCCTGGTCGTCACGGCCCGTGGCTGACCGGCCGCTGTCGCCGCTCGCGCGCCGTCGGCCTCGACCGGCAGCACGCCCACCGTCCTCGGGCGTGGCAGCCGAACGGTCACCGCCCGCGAACCCGTCGCCCTCATCGGCGACCGACCGCCGCCCCCGACCATACGCGGCGCGCCCATCACCGTCCGGCCCGGCCGCCGGCCACTCACCACTGGCGGCAGACCCGGCCACCGGCCACTCACCGCTGACAGCCGATGCAGCCGACGACCGCTCCCCACCAGAAGACGGCCTGCCCACCGGCCACTCACCACTGGCAGACGGCCGACCAGCCGGCCACTCACCACTCGCGGGAGACCCGGCCACCGGCCACTCACCACTGACAGCCGATGCAGCCGACGACCGCTCCCCACCAGAAGACGGCCTGCCTGCCGGCCACTCACCGCTAGCGGACGGCCTGCCTGCCGGCCACTCTCCGCTGGCAGGCTGGGCGCCCTGCTCGGCTCGGCGAGCAGCCCTGCGCCCGAGCCGACCGCGCGCGGAACGCCTGGACGGCTCACCCTCGGATCGGCCCTCAGCACCCGATCCCCAGACGTCGCCCGAGCCCGTTACCGCCTGACCGGCTCCCGTTGCCGCCTGACCGCCCTCGTCACCGGACGCCGACGGCCTGCCGCTCTCGGCCGCCTGCCAGCCGCCGCTCCGGGTCCCGGCACCGTGCCTCCCGGGGTCCGTCCCAGCGGCCGACCAGACATCGCCGGCCGTTCCGTCACCCGTCGCGGGCCACCCACCGGCGTCCGTGCCCGTGTCGGCAGACCGGCCGTGACGACGCGAGCGCCGCCCCGCCGAACGTCCTCTCCTGCCGCCCTCGGCCTCCGCCTCCGGCACCGCGTCACCGGCCGGGCGACCGCTCCCAGGCTCACCGCCGTCTCCAGCGGAACGCCCCTCGCCGATGAACCAACTACCAGTGCCAGGCCGGCTGCCACCCGAGGCACCAAGGTCACCGACACCCCACCCGCCGGTCCCCGACCGACCATCACCGGCAGCCCAGCCACCGGTGCCCGATCGACCGTCACCAGCGGACCAGCCTCCGGTATTCGAGCGCTCCTCATCCGCGGCCCAGCCACCAGTGTCCGACCTGCGGTCCCTGGAACGCCGGCCACCGGCGCCCGAGCGATCGTCCTCACCGGCAGGCCAGCCACCCGTACTCGTCCGGCCATCACCCGCAGCCCAGCCGCCTGTACCCGACGGGGCATCACCCGCGGACCAACCGCCGGTCCCCGACCGGCCATCACCTACGGGCCAGCCGCCAGTGCCGGAGCGACCGTCGGCGGCACGCCCGCCGCCCGCACCCGAGCGGCCGTCATCACCAGCAGCCCAGCCACCCGTACTCGACCGACCATCACCGGCAGCCCAACCGCCAGTCCCCGACAGGCCATCACCCGCGGGCCAACCACCGGTGCCTGCCTGGTCACCCGCCGCGGACCAGCCGCCCGTACCCGACAGGCCGCCATCGGCAGGCCAGCCACCCGTGCCTGACCGGCCGTCGCCGGCGGGCCAGCCGCCCGTGCCGGAGCGGCCGTCGTCGATGGGCTGAGGGCCGGTCGGCGGTTGAGGGCTTCCGGCAGCACGCCGGCTGCGGCGGCGGCTCCGGCCACGGCTCTCTCCGAACGCCTGCCCACCATCAGGCCCCACGTCATAGCCGTCGTAACCGCCCGCACCGCTGTCATGGCCGCCGGGCGTCCCGTCGCCGTGATCCCCGCGGGCCCCACGGCCGCCGAGCCTGCCGCGTGCACCGCCCGAACCACCAGGTGCAGCGCTCGGCCAGTCGCCGTCCGCGCCGCCCCCGGCAACGCCACCGACGCCGCCACCCGCGCCATCGTCGAAGAAGCCGCCGGTAGAGCCGCTGACGGCGCCGTCACGTCGTCCGGCGGCGGGGACGTCCGCGCCGGGCCGGCCACGCCCGCCGACCCCGGCACCAGCCCCGTAATCAGCACCGGCTCCATACTCAGGCCCAGATCCAGGCCCGGTTCCGTAGTCAGCCCCGTACGCAGGCCCAGCCCCGGTCCTGGTCCCGGTTCCGTAGTCAGACCCGTACTCGGGCCCGGTCCCGGTCTCGGTCCCGTAGTCAGACCCGTACTCGGGCCCCGCTCCGGCCCCGTACTCAGGCCTCACCCCGGACCCGTATTCGGAGCCGGGCTCGAATTCGGCCCCGGAGCCAGGCGGGGTGCGGCGGGTGCGGCGGGAGCGGCCGGTGCCGTCGCCGCCGGAGCGGCCGGAGCCCGGGGTGCCGCGTCGGCGGGCCATCACAGCCCCGCCGCCCCGATGGCGTTGCCGACGGAGAAGGTGACCGCCGCCGCCACCGCCCCGACGAGCAGTTGCCGCAGCCCGGAGTACCACCAGGTGCGGGCGGTCACCGCCGACACCAGCGCACCGGCGGCGAACAGCGCGCAGCAGGACACCGCGGCCGAGATCACCAGCTCGCGCGCCCCGAACAGGTACGGCAGCAGCGGCAGCGCCGCCCCCACCGCGAACGACAGAAACGACGAGACGGCGGCCACGACCGGCGACGGCAGCTCCCCGGGCACCACGCCGAGCTCGTTACGCGAGTGCACCTCTAGCGCGCGTTCGGGGTTCTGCGAGATCTGGCGGGCGACCTCGGCGGCCAGGTCGGGCGCCACGCCCTTGTCCACGAAGGTCTGCGCCAGCTCTGCCTGCTCGTCCTCGGGATGGTGGGCCAGCTCGCGCTGCTCTGCGGCGATCTCGGCCTGGGCGAGCTCGCGCTGGCTGGCGACGGAGACGTATTCGCCGCCCGCCATGGACAGGGCTCCCGCGGCCAGCCCGGCGACGCCGCCGAGCGCGACGACCCTCGGGTTGGCGGTGCCGCCCGCCACGCCTGCGATGAGCGCGAAGTTCGACACCAGGCCGTCCATCGCGCCGAACACCGAGGGCCGTAGCCACCCTCCGGTGACGTCGCGATGGGCGTGGTGGGCCTCCGCGCGTTCGCTCATCGAGTGTTCTTCTCCTTCGTCACCGTCTCGGCCTCGGCGGGCCCCGCCTGCTCACCCTCCTCCTGGCCGCCTGAGGTGACGCCCTCGGGCTGCGCAGGCTCGGCGGCGGCCTCCGGTTGCGCGTCACCGGACGGCGTGTCCGCGCCATCGCCGGACGCGGAGTCACCGGCCGTGGACCCGCCGGCCGTGGACCCGCCGGACGCGGACCCGCCGGACGCGGACCCACCGGACGCGGACCCACCGGACGCGGACTCGTCCGCCTGCGCCGAGGACTCGCCGGCACCGGGGTCGGCCTGGCCCGCGCCGTGGGCCGGATCGACCGCCTCGCCGTCGGAGCCGGACTCGGGCACGACGACGATCTCCTCGCCGGTCTTGCCGCGCGTGGCGAAGAAGTACACCAGCGCGAGCACGAACAGCACGATCGAGGTCCACTGGTTGATGCGCAGCCCCAGGAACATGACCGCGTGGTCGACCCCGCCGACGGGGTCGATGCGCAGCCCCTCGATCCAGAAGCGGCCGAGCGTGTAGCCCGCGACGTAGAGGGCGAACAGCCGGCCGTGGTGCAGCGCGAAGCGGCGGCCGGCGAAGATGAGCGCGAAGCCGAGCGCGACGTCCCACAGCGACTCGTACAGGAACGTCGGGTGGTAGAGGACGCCGGGCTCGCCGCCGTGGTCGACGTCGATCTCCAGGCCCCAGGGCAGGGTGGTCGGCGAGCCGTAGAGCTCCTGGTTGAACCAGTTTCCCCAGCGGCCGATGGCCTGCGCGAAGGCGATGCCGGGCGCGACCGTGTCGGCGACGGCGCTCATGGACAGGCCGCGCTTGCGTACGGCCAGCCAGACGCCGAGCGCGCCCAGCGAGATGGCGCCCCAGATGCCGAGGCCGCCCTCCCAGATGAACAGCGCCTGGTAAGGCTCCTTGATCGCCCGGCTGCCGAAGTAGGTCTGCCAGTCGGTGATGACGTGGTAGAGCCGGCCACCGATGAGGCCGAAGATGACCGCGGGAACCGCGATGTCCACGATCGTCCCCGCCTGGCCGCCGCGGGCGCGCCAGCGCCGCTCGCTCAGCCAGACGGCGACGATGACGCCGAGCACGATGCAAAGCGCATAAGCCCGGATCGGGATGATTCCGAGATGCCAGACCCCTTCTGAAGGGCTGGGAATCGAGGCTAGGGGCATGTCAGGTGAGGGTAGCGGAAGCGGGCCTACTTGGCCGCCTCGGTAATCTCTTCACGCAGCTGAGAAGGAGTGAACAGTACCTGATTGTCGATTTCTGTTCCGTTCAATTTCACTGTCGGCGTGTGGTCGAGCTTCTGCTCGTCACTGACCTTCTTGCTGTACGAGAGCTGCGCGTCGGCGTTCTTGTTGCTGGTCACGCACTGGTCGAACCCGGGCGTGTCGACCCCCGCCTCCTTGCCCCACTCCTTGAGCTGGTCGGGCAGGAAGCCCTCTTCGGTCTCGGGCGGCTGGTTCTTGAAGAGCAGGTCGTGGAAGGCCAGCCACTGCTTGCCGTCGGCGATGCAGCGGATGGCGCTGCCGGCGCGCACGGAGTTGGCCCTGGTCGGGTCCTGAGAGAAGATCGTGATCGGGTGGTAGACGACCTTGGCCTTGCCCTCGGCGGCGAGGTTCTTGAAGGTCTGGCCGCTGACGCGCTCCAGCTCCTTGCAGGCCGGGCACTGGAAGTCCTCGTAGATGTCGACGACGGGCGAGGTGACGCCGTTCTGGGCCATCACGACGCTGCCGTCGGACTGCACGGTGATCGGCGCGACGGTGCCGAGCGCCTCCTCAGAGCGCGACTGGCTGGCGGTGTACCACCAGCCGAGGCCGACGGCGGCGATGGCGACCACGCTCGCGGTCGTGTACGTCACGATGCGCCGCCGCTTCTCGCGGGCCCGCTGGGCGGCCTGCTGTGCTTTGATCTTTTCGCGCGCCGACTGCGCCTTCGTCTTGGTGCGCTCGCCTTTGCTCATTGTTCGTCCTCCCCCTCATCAACACCATTGTCGCCCCCGAGGCCGAGAGCTCCGTCGAGCGCGAAACGGCCCGGCGGGAAGCGCACAGTCCACGCGCCGAGCAGCACGAGGCCGAAGTCGCGCAGGATGTCGAGCAGGTAGGTCGGCTCCTGTCCGGCACCCAGCTGGCCACCACCGCCGAAGCAGCCGCAGTCGATCCGCAGGCCGTGCGCCCACGCCCAGGCGATGCCGAAGACGAACGCGAACATCAGCAGCGCGGCGATCACCGCGGCCACCCTGGTCAGCAGACCGACGACGAGCAGCACGCCGACCACGATCTCCACGATGGGCAGCGCGTAGCCCACCGCGATGGCGACCGACTCCGGCAGCAACTGGTAAGCCTTGACCGCGACCACGGAGTCGGCCGGGTTGCCGATCTTCAGCGCACCCGCGACGATCAGCACCCCGCCCAGAACCAGCCGGGCGACGGTCGTCACCCAGGGTATCGCCGTTCTCGCCCACGGTGACGATTGAGACGCGGCCACGAGTCCTCTCCTCTTTTCTCTGCGCCGGAATGCGCACAGTACCCGGTCCCATCCGATCACGTCTGGGATAAGCGTCAGCTAAGCGCGTATCCCGCCGCTGACCTGGGAGGGTCTTCGCAATAAGCCATCAATCGGACAAAGTGGAAGGCCTGCGTTCCGATACATATTCAGGCGTGCCTCGGCGAGTTTCGCGCCCCGAGCGCGGTCCGGCGGCAGGCGTCCGCACGCCCGAGCCCCGTCCCGCTCCGCGCGCCTCTGCGCGGCGCCCGAGCCCGGCCAGGCGCACGCATCCACAGCACACCGAGGCGGACCGGCGGCACGCCCACGACGACGCGCCGGCGCGCGCCCCGAGGCGGCCGATGAGACCGGACGGCTAGCGGCTGCGGACGCCCTTGGCCATGTCGCGGGCCAGCGCGGCGATGGACTCGCGCCCAGCGGCCTCGTCGGGCGCGTCGAGCATGCGGCGGATGAACGCCGAGCCCACGATCACGCCGTCGGCGTACGCGGCGACCTCGGCCGCCTGGGCGCCGGTGCCGACGCCGAGGCCCACGCACACGGGCAGCTCGGTGTGGGCGCGGGTGCGCTCGACCAGGCCCTTGGCGGCGGAGTTGACGGTCTCTCTGGCGCCGGTGACGCCCATGAGCGAGGCGGCGTAGACGAAGCCGGTGCAGCAGTCGACCACGGCCTTGATGCGCTGCTCGGTGGAGCTGGGCGCGACCAGGAACACCGTGTCGATGCCGGCCGCCGCGGAGGCCGCGCGCCACGGCTCGGACTCCTCGGGCGTCAGGTCGGGCGTGATCGTGCCGACGCCGCCCGCGTTGGCGAGGTCGCGCGCGAAGCGGTCGGCGCCGTACTTGTCGATCGGGTTCCAGTACGTCATGACGAGCGTCGCGGCTCCGGTGGCGGCCACACCCTCGACGGTGCGCATGACGTCGGCGATGCGGGTGCCGTTGGTCAGCGACCGGTGCACGGCGTCCTGGATGGTCGGCCCGTCCATGAGCGGGTCGGAGTAGGGCAGGCCGATCTCGATGACGTCGCAGCCGGCCTCCACCAGGGCCGCGGCGGCGGCGATGGCGCCGTCTTTCGACGGGAAGCCCGCGGGCAGGTAGCCGACGAGCGCGGCCCGGTTGTCCGCCTTCGCCTTGGCGAAGACCGTCTGAAGAGTCGTCATGTCTGTCCGTTTCGAAGGTCTAGTCCCACCATGATGCCCTGCTCCGCGCCCGGTTCGAAGCCTCTCAGGACGTCGTGTCGAGGGCGCGGGCGTCCGCGGGCCGGCGGTGTCACAGGTTGAAATACTTCATGGCGGTGCCCATGTCCTTGTCGCCGCGCCCGGAGAGGTTGACCAGGATGATCGCCTCGGGGCCGAGCTCGCGGCCCAGCTCGAGCGCGCCCGCGAGCGCGTGGGAGGACTCGATGGCCGGGATGATGCCTTCGGTCCTGGCCAGCAGCGAGAACGCGGCCATCGCCTGATCGTCGGTGATGCCGTGGTAGGTGGCGCGGCCGGAGTCCTTCAGCCAGGCGTGCTCGGGGCCGACACCCGGGTAGTCGAGGCCGGCGGAGATCGAGTGGGACTCGATGGTCTGGCCTTCGTCGTCCTGCAGGACGTAGGTGCGCGAGCCGTGCAGCACGCCCACCGAGCCGGCGGTGAGGGTGAGCGCGTGCTCGCCGCTCTCCAGGCCACGCCCCGCGGCCTCGTAGCCGTGGAGCTGCACGCCCTCGTCGCCGATGAACGCGTGGAAGGCGCCGATGGCGTTGCTGCCGCCGCCGACCGCGGCGCACACCGCGTCGGGCAGCCGGCCGGTCAGCTCCAGCATCTGGCGGCGCGCCTCGACGCCGATGATGCGGGCGAAGTCGCGCACGATCTCGGGGAACGGGTGCGGGCCCGCGACGGTGCCGAACAGGTAGTGGGTGGTGTCGACGTTGGTCACCCAGTCGCGGAACGCCTCGTTGATGGCGTCCTTCAGGGTCTGGGAGCCGTTCTTGACCGGCACGACGGTGGCGCCGAGCAGCTTCATCCGCGCCACGTTGAGCGCCTGGCGCTCGCAGTCGACGGCGCCCATGTAGATGGTGCACTCCAGGCCCATCAGGGCGGCGGCGGTGGCGGTGGCCACGCCGTGCTGGCCCGCGCCGGTCTCGGCGATGACCCGCTTCTTCCCCAGCCGCTTGGTCAGCAGCGCCTGGCCCAGCACGTTGTTGATCTTGTGGGCGCCGGTGTGGGTGAGGTCTTCGCGCTTGAGGATGATGCGGGCGCCGCCGGCGTGCTCGCTGAACCGCGGCACCTCGGTCAGCGTGGTCGGGCGGCCCGCGTAGGTGCGCAGCAGGTGGTCGAACTCCTTGATGAACTGCGCGTCGTTCTTGGCCTTCTCGTAGACCGCGGCCACCTCGTCGAGCGCCGGGATCAGCGCCTCGGGCACGTATCGGCCGCCGAAGATGCCGAACTTGCCGTGCACATCGGGGTCGTCGCCGTGCGCGCCGTTGCCCGCCAGGTCGGCGGCGGTCAGAATGGTGCCTTCGTTTGCCACTGCTATCCCTCTGTCGAGTGGTCGGGGCGCGTCGACGGATGTGCACCGGCGGTCACCAGCGCCTCCACTGCCTTGCGCGGGTCCTTGCCGGTGACCAGGCTCTCCCCCACCAGGACGGCGTCGGCGCCGGACCTGGCGTAGGCGAGCAGGTCGTGCGGACCGCGCACGCCCGACTCTGCGATCTTGATCACATTATCGGGGATCTTAGGCGCGATCTTCGCGAAGACATCGCGGTCGACCTCGAGTGTCTTGAGATTTCTCGCGTTGACCCCGATGACCCGCGCGCCGGCCGCCACGGCCCGCTCGAGCTCCTCCTCGGTGTGCACCTCGACCAGCGGGGTCAGACCGATGGACTCGGCACGCTCGATGAGCGACACCAGCGCCTCCTGCTCGAGGCAGACGACCATGAGCAGCGCCAGGTCGGCGCCGTAGGCGCGGGCCTCCCAGAGCTGATAGGAGGTCAGGATGAAGTCTTTACGCAGGATCGGGATGTCGACACGGGCACGGACGGCCGCGAGGTCGTCGAGGCTGCCGCCGAACTTGCGCCGCTCGGTCAGCACGCTGATGACGTGGGCACCGCCCGCTTCGTAGTCGGCCGCCAGCGCGGCCGGATCGGCGATCGCGGCGAGCGCGCCCTTCGACGGGCTGGAACGCTTCACCTCGGCGATCACCGAGACCCGATCGCCCCCGAGCGCGGCCATGGCGTCTCTGGGCGGCTGCGCACGCTCGGCTCGCCGCTTGAGCTCGTCGATAGAGACGGCCTGCTGACGGGCGGCGAGGTCGGCGCGCACCCCGTCGAGGATGTCGTCGAGGACACTCGGCCCTTCCGTCCGCTCACTCACGCGCTTGAGGTCCCTCCGGTCGGCTGTAAGGGGGTGGCGGAGAGTTCGCGTCGCGTCCGCTCTCTGCCTTGTCCTGCGATGGTATCGGCCTCTGCGGGGCGCGCTCACCACCGGTCCCCGCCTAGGGGGCGAGGAACGCCCCGAAAGGCAGATTACGGACTACCCAGTAGACCATGACGACGGCGATGAACGCCCACAGCCACGCCGGGTGAGGCACGGCCGTGCTCGGCGGCCTGCCCTGCCACGCGCGCACGACCCAGCGCACCCACCAGAACAGCAGGATCGGCATCATCGCCACGAACAGCGGGTTGAGGCCGAGCGCGGCGACGGGGTCGAGGTGGGCGAGCGCGTGCATGGTGCGCAGCGTGCCGCACCCCGGGCAGTAGAGGCCGGTGAGCCACAGGAACGGGCAGGTCGGGTAGTGGCCGGGCTCGTTGGGGTCGACCAGCCCCGCGACCGCGAAGGCCGCGGCCGTGACGGCCGCGACGCCGAGCGGCGCAAGCAGCGCTCTCATACGCCGCGCGCGCGGCCGCTCGATGGTCGCGAAACTCATGCCCCCGATGTCCGCCTTCCCGGTCGGCCCGTGCCGCGTGGCCGGGTCAGTAGTCGTAGGTGGTGCTGGCGGCTCCGGCCAGCCCGACCAACGACAGCAGGATACCGCCGAGGAAGATCCAGGTGAGCACCCAGATCACGACGGTGATGTAGGACGTGACCAGGCCGCCGATGGCCAGGGCCGAGCCCTCTTCGCCGTTGCGTTTGATCCGGTTGAGCGCGATGTGGCCGCAGATCACGCCGGGGATGCTGGTGAGCCCGCAGAAGACCAGGCCGATGATGCCGAGGACGAGCGAGGCCACCGCCATGCCGTTGGTCGGGCGCTGCGGCTGGCCGTAGTAGGCCTGCTGCTGGTCGTAGCCGCCGTAGCCCGGCGGCTGGGCGCTGTAGCCGCCGCTCGCGGGCATCTGGCCGTAGCTGAGGTCCTGCGGGTAGCTGGGCGGCTGCTGTCCATAGCCGCCGCTCGGCTGCTGCTGACCGTAGCCGCCGCTGCCGGGCTGCTGACCGTAACCTCCACCGCTCGGGGGCTGCTGGCCATAGCCGCCGCCGCTGGGAGGCTGCTGGCCGTACCCGCCACCTCCGCTCGGCGGCTGCTGGCCGTAACCACCGCTGGAGGCCTGCTGTCCATAGCCTCCGTCGTAGCCGGGCTGCTGCCCGTAGCCGCCGCCGGGCGGCTGCGCGCCGTAGCCGCCGCTACCGCTCTGATCCCCGTAGCTCATGAGCTGGCTCCTCAATCGTTCGTGGCGAGTTGGTACGGCAGCTTAGTGAGGATTTCTTTGCCAAGAAGACAAGGATTCAGAACAGTGGAGGTTTCGTCAGCGCCGCGAGTCAGCGGCCTTCGGTGGGGTCGTCGCCCCTGTCGAGCGCGTCCCACAGCGCCCGATCGTCGCTGACCTGCGCCTTCGCCTCGCCGTCCGGTCCCTTGGCGCGGTCGTAGCGCGCGGACATGCCCGCCCAGCGACCGCCGCGCACGATCGCGGTGATCCCGCCCGCGAGCATCAGCAGCGCGCCCGCCGCGGCTACGGCGGGCCACAGCGGCGCGGCCTCCCAGGGCACGCCCGAGGCGCCGTGGAGCACGTTGCGCTCGCTCAGCCAGCCGGTGACGTTGCCGCCGTCGATCGCCGCCCAGGTCGCCGCCGCCACGCCCGCGCCGCACAGGGCGAGCACCGCGCCGACGACGCGCCTGCCGGTGCCCCTGGTGGCGAGCACGGCCACCACGCCGGCCAGCCCGGCCAGCGCCACGGGCGTGAGCGCCGGGCTCAGATCGCCGCCGGTGGGCCCGGTGGTCACGCCCGCCGCGCCGTCCTGAAGCACCCGCACCCACTCGCGGCCGGCGGCGAGCAGCACCAGCAGGCAGCCCAGGGCGGTGGCGACGACCCAGATCGACAGCTCCCGCTTGTCGCTGCGCATGGTGCTAGCCGATCGCGATCTCGAGCTCGTCGGCGTCGAAGCAGGTGCGGTCGCCGGTGTGGCAGGCTCCGCCCACCTGGTCCACCTTGACCAGGACGGTGTCGCCGTCGCAGTCGAGCGCCACCGACTTCACGTGCTGGACGTTGCCCGAGGTGGCGCCCTTGACCCACAGCTCCTGGCGGCTGCGCGACCAGTAGGTGGCCTTGCCGGTGGTGAGCGTCCGGTGCAGGGCCTCGTCGTTCATCCAGGCCAGCATGAGCACCTCGCCGGTGTCGTACTGCTGGGTGATCGCGGGCACCAGGCCGTCGGAGTTGCGCTTCAACCGCGCGGCGATCTTGGGATCGAGGGACATGCTGCCATTCAACCAGGCCGCCCGCGCGCCCCGGCCGTCAGGCGAGCGCCTCGGGCAGGGTGTCGTAGATCGGGAACAGCGGCGCCAGGTTGGTGCGCCTGAGCCGGCGCAGCACCAGGCCGTCGGGGGCGACGAGGGCCATGGTGCGGCCGCGCTCGCGCAGCGAGGCGAGCAGGCGTACCAGCACCCCCAGACCCGTGGTGTCGATGAACGTCAGCCCCGTCAGATCGACCACGAGCCGCGGCTCGTTCGTCGCGACCGCCTCATCCAGACATTTCCGCACTTGGGAGACGTTGTCGACGTCCATCTCCCCCGACAACCTCACCACCACCGAGCCCCCGTGATCGTGTCGCGACATCTCCAGCACATCCACGCCCATGTTCCTCATGACCCCTCCCGTGGGCGGCTCCGCCGAAAACGTACACCCGTCCGCCTCGCATCACGGTGGGTTTTGCTGAGAATGCGGTACGTGATCACATCCGTGCGAGTACCTTCTGACCCGACCTTCGCGTGCTAGGGAGGACAGGATCGTGGTGCACGTCGCGGGCTCCGTCCTGGACCCGGATCTGGGCGACCATGTCTGCCTGCCGTTCGACGGCGAGCGCGAGCGGATGACGGTCACCCGGGTCTTCACCGTGAACGGCCTGCTCCGCCGCGTCAAAGTAGTGATCATGACGCACACCGACACCCCCGAGCGCACGCGCACCTGGCTGGCGCCGCTGGTGCCGGGGTTCGCCGAGGCCGAGTCGGCCGGCCGGATCGAGATCCTGGCCTGCGCCGACACCCACTTCACCGACGGCTTACTCGATCCGGCGCGGCTGCGCACGGGCCTCGCCGCCGCCCGCGACCGCGCCGGAGGACACGGCGTGTACGCGCTGGTCGACGCCTCCTGGGGCCTCGGCGACGCGCCGGGGCACGCGGCGTTCGAGGCGGCCGTCAACGAGCTGTTCGGCGAGGGCTGGCTGGCGGCGGTCTGCCAGTACGACCGCGGCGTCTTCCCCCGCGACGCCCTGGAGGAGGCGGCGGCCGTGCACCCGATCTCCCCCGAGCAGGCGCTGCTGCGCTTCGCCCGCGCCGGGTCCGGGCTGCGGGTGTGGGGCGATGTGGACCTGACCAACCGCCCGGCGTTCGCCTCCCTGCTGCGGCCCCTGGTCAGGCAGCCGGGCGAGGTCGTGATCGACGCGGGCGGGCTCGGCTTCATCGACGCGGGCTCGGCCCAGCTGCTCGCCACCACGGCGATGGCCAGGCCGCGCGGCACGACGACGGTGATCTGCCGCGCCCCCATGGCGCGGGTGCTGCGGCTGATCGGCGCGGACCAGCATCTCGCCGTACGGCGGGCCGACGATGACTAGCCAGGCGCTCCGCACCAGCTTCGCCCGCGGCCGCATCACGCTCCTGCGCAGGACCGTCACCGAGCACGCCAGGCGGCACGGGCTGACCGGCGGCCGCCTCGAGGACTTCGTGCTGGCGGTCAACGAGGTCGCCACGAACGCCGTGCTGCACGGCGGCGGCCACGGCCGGCTGCGGATGTGGTCGCACGGCGGCCGCCTGTGGTGCGAGGTCAGCGACGAGGGGCCGGGGCTGCCCGCCGGGTGGATGGGCGACGGCCGGCCGCCGGAGCGGCTCGACCACCGCGGGCGCGGGCTGTGGCTGACCGGCATGCTGTGCGACCAGGTCATGATCGTCTCAGGGCCGGCGGGGACGACCGTGACGTTCGCCGCCCTCTGCGACTGAAGCCCGCCAGGCCCGCGAACCCCGCCCGTAGCGACGCGCGGCGGGCGGGCGCGCTCCCGAGGCGACGCGGCTCGGCCTGCGAGCGCATCTACGAGTTGCGGGTCGTCTCCGAGCGCGCCGCCGACACCCAGGAGGCGTGCAGGTCGGCGTACACGCCGGGCTCCTGCACGAGCTGGGCGTGCGGCCCGCGCTGCACCAGCCGGCCCGCGTCGAAGACCAGCACCTCGTCGGCGTTCTCGGCGGTGGACAGCCGGTGTGCGATGGAGACGGCGGTGCGGCCCCGGGTGACGCCTTCGAGCGCGCGGGCCAGGCGCACCTCGGTGGCCGGGTCGACGGCGGAGGTGGCCTCGTCGAGCAGCAGCAGGTCGGGGTCGGCGAGGTAGGCGCGGGCCAGCGCGACGAGCTGCCGTTCGCCCGCCGACAGCGACTCGCCGCGCTGCCCGACCGGGGTGTCGAGGCCCGCGGGCAGGCCCTCCAGCCAGTCGGCCAGGCCCAGCTCGGTCAGCGCCAGCTCGATCTCCTCCCTGGTGGCCGACGGCTTGCCGTAGCGGATGTTCTCCTCCAGCGTGCCGTCGAACAGGAAGCCGTCCTGCGGCACCATGACGATGCGCTCGCGCAGCGAGGAGAAGCGCACGTCGCGCAGGTCGTGGCCGTCCACGGTGACCCGGCCCGAGGCGGGGTCCATGAGCCTGGTGAGCAGCTTGGCGAACGTGGTCTTGCCCGAGCCGGTCTCGCCGACGATGGCGACGCGCGAGCGCGGCGGGATGGACACGGTGACCTCGCGCAGCACGGGCGCGCCGCCGGGATAGGCGAAGTGCACGTTCTCGAAGGCCACCTCGATGGGGCCGCGCGGCAGCGTCACGCCGCGCTCGCCGGGGTCGGCGACGTCGGGCGGGGTGTCGAGCACACCGAGGATGCGCCGCCAGCCCGCGACGGCGTTCTGCGCCTCGTTCAGCACCTCGGTGGCGGTCTGCAGCGGCGAGATGAACAGCGTCACGAGGAACAGGAACGCCACCAGCTCGCCCTGCGAGATGCCGCCCGACAGGCCGAGCCGCACGCCGAGCAGCACGATGCCGGCGATGGCGATCGCGGCCACGATCTCGGTCAGCGGGAAGACGAACCCGACGATGGTCTGCGCCCGCACCTGGGCCCTCTTGTTGGCGTCCACGGCCCTGTCGATGCGTTCCGCGGTGCGCCGCTCGGAGGCGTAGGCCCTGATGACGGCGGCGCCGACCACCGACTCGCTGACCGCGGCCAGCATGTCGCCGGTGCGCTCGCGCACGGTGGTGTACGCCCGCGACAGCAGCCGCTGGAAGCGCGGCAGGGCGATCATCAGCGGGATGAAGCAGGCCCACACCAGCAGCGTGAGCTGCCAGGAGTAGACGAACATCAGCACGGTGGCCACGAAGAGCTGGCCGAGCGAGACGATGATCATCAGCCCGCCCCACTGCATGAACGTGCTGATCTGGTCGATGTCGTTGGTGACGCGGGAGACCAGGGCGCCGCGGCGCTCGGAGTTCTGGGTGAGCACCGACAGGTCGTGCACGTGGCGGAAGCCGCGTACGCGCAGGGTGGCCAGCGAGGACTCGGTCGCCTTGTAGAGGCGGACGTTCATGACGTAGCCGGCCAGGGCCGTCACCACCACGGCGACGGCGCAGATCACCACGGCCCGCGTGATGTACGGGATGTCGGGCGTGCCGGTCTTGAGGCCGGTGTCGATGACCTGCTGCACCGCGATCGGCACGATGACCTTGCCGATGGTGGCGACGACGGCCAGAGCCAGCGTGCCGAGCAGGCCGGTGCGGAACTCGGGCGTCAGCGACAGGCCCTGCCGGATGGTGGCCAGCGCGGAGCGCTCGGCGTTGCCGTGGATGCTCTGCGCGGTCATGCGCTGACCCCTTCTTCCTCGATGTCGATGTCGGACAGCTCGATCGCGGCCCGCTCGGCCTCTTCGCGCTCGTAGGCGGTCACCAGGTTGCGGTAACCCTCGCAGCGCCCGATCAGCTCCTCGTGCGTGCCCCGGTCCACCACGCGGCCGTGGTCGAGATAGACGACCTCGTCGGCCAGGGAGATGGTGGCCATCCGGTAGGCGACGACCACGACGGTGGACGCCTCGGCGGCGTCGCGCAGGCCGTGCAGGATCTTGGCCTCGACCTGCGGGTCCACGCTGGAGGTCGCGTCGTCGAGTATGAGCAGGCGGGGGCGGCGCACGACGGCGCGGGCCAGGGCCAGGCGCTGGCGCTGGCCGCCGGAGAGCGAGGCGCCGCGCTCGCCGACGCGGGTGTCCAGGCCGTCGGGCAGGCGGCCGACGAAGCCGTCGGCCTGGGCCAGGCGCAGGGCGGCCCGCACGTCCTCGTCGGTGACCTCGCCGCCGAGCGCGACGTTGCCGCGTACGGAGTCGTCGAACAGGAACGTCTGCTGCGGCACCAGCGCCACCGATGCGGCCACTCCGCCGTAGGGCAGGTCGCGCAGGTCCACGCCGTCCAGCAGCACCTGACCCGAGTCGGGGTCCACCAGGCGCACCAGGAGCTGCACGAGCGTGGACTTGCCCGAGCCGGTGGGGCCGACGATGGCGACCGTGCGCCCGGCCGGCACGTCGAAGGTGACGTCGTGCAGCACCTTCGACTCGCCGTAGGCGTAGGAGACGCCTCTGACGTTCAGCTCGGCGGGGCCGGCCGAGGTGCCGGGGGTGGCGGTGCCGTACTCCATGGAGCCGGTGGCGTCGAGCACGGCCTGCACCCGCTGCCAGCCGACGACGCTGCGCGGCAGCTCGGCGAGCACCCAGCCGAGCGCCCTGATCGGGAAGGCGAGCAGCGTGAACAGGTACGCCACCTGCACCAGGTCGCCGGGGTCGATCGCGCCGGCGGACAGCCGGGCCGCGCCGACGCCCAGCACGGCGAGCACGCCGAGCGTGGGCAGCGCCTCCAGCATGGGGTCGAACAGGCCGCGCACCCGGCCGACGGCGATGTTGGCGTCGCGCAGCTCCTGGGCGCGCCGCCGGAACCGCTCGGTCTCCAGCTCCTCCCTGCCGAGCGTCTTGACGACGAGCGCGCCGTCGAAGCTCTCGTGGGCGATCTCGCTGACCTCGGCGCGCAGCTGCTGCGCGCGGGTGGCCAGCGGGCTCAGCTTGCGCTGGTAGACGAGGTTGAGCACGGCGATGGCCGGGAAGATGAGGAAGCCCACGAGCGCCAGCGCGAGGTCGGTGAGCACCATCGCGACCGCCGCGGTGATCAGCATGACGATCACGCCGACGGCCATCGGCAGCGGCGCGAGCGGCGCCCAGGCGGCCTCGGCGTCGGAGCTGGCGTTCGACAGCAGCTGCCCGGTCGGGTGCCGGTGGTGCCAGGCCAGCGGCAGCCGCAGGTACTGCTTGGTGACGTCGCGCCGGGAGCGCGCCTGCATGCGGTACTGCAGGAGACCGGCCAGGATGCGCCGCCCCGCGACGCCGATCGCCTTGAGCAGCGCGGCGCCGACGATGAGCGACACGCCGGTCCAGAGCGCTCCCGCGGTGACGTCGCCGTCGCGGAACGCGGCCAGTACAACGTTCTGTGTCGCCCATCCGAGGGCGGAGGCCGAGGCGACGGTCATGCCGCCGTACACGGCGCTGGCCAGCACCGCGAGCGTGAAGACCGTCTTCTCCGTGCGAATGGCCACCCCAAGGACGCGGAGCCCTTGACGCATCACGGCCGAGGTGACCTTGCTCGCCACTCGGTACGTTTCCTTCCAGGTCTGATGTTTGTACGTATGTCCCTATCACGCCCGATCACACGGTTATTCCCAGCGGTAGGCTGATCCACGTGACTCACGCTCGTGGCGAACGCGCTGCGCTCTGCACCCTGCTCGACCGGCTCGGCCCGGACGCGCCGACCCTCTGCGCGGGCTGGAGCACCTATGACCTGGCCGCGCACCTCGTCGTGCGCGAGCGCAGGCCCGACGCCATGCCGGGCATCGGGCTCAAGCCGCTGGCCGGTTACACCGCCAAGGTCCAGCAGCGGATGAAGGAGGCCCACCCCTACCCCGAGCTGGTCGGCCTCGTCCGCCGGCCGGGCGGCGTCTACGGCCTGGTGCCCGCGCTCGACTCGGCCGTCAACACGCTGGAGATGTTCGTCCACCACGAGGACGTGCGCCGCGCCCAGCCGTCGTGGGAGCCCCGCGAGCTGGACCCCGAGTTCGAGCGGCTCATCTGGAAGCGGGTGTCCGCAGGGGCCCGGCTGATGCTGCGCAAGGCGCCCGTCGGCGTGGTGCTGCACCGGCTCGGCGGCGGCGTGGTGCTCGGCGGCCCCAAGGGACGCTCGCGCGTGGAGGTCACCGGCAGAGCGGCCGAGCTGCTGATGTTCTGCTTCGGGCGGCAGCGACACGCCCGGGTCGAGCTGACCGGGGACCCGGCGGCCGTGGAGGCGCTGCGCGAGGCTCCTCTCGGGGTCTGACCTGCCCCCGTGGGGGCGGCTCGGTGTGCGGAATGCCCGGAAAACCCGGCGGGGCAGGCGCTCGCGTTCCGGACACTGCACTTACCATGGCAAAGGAAAGAAGCCCCCCGGTTAGGATCTTGTACATCTATAGAGATGCCTAAGGATCGCCCAGACTCGGGTATATACGGCTGGGAACGGACTGCAGGAGGCCCCCCATGCAGGTCAAGAAGGTGATCACCTACGTGGCTATCGCGTTCGTGGTCTTCTACCTGTTCACCCGGCCGGCCCAGGCCGCCGCCGCGGTCAACGGTGTGTTCGACGGAATCATCCATGGAGCCAACCAATTGGCGGTGTTCTTCTCGAGCATCCTGACCTGACCTTGGGTTCTGTCTGCGTGCGGTGCTTCCGCGCACCGCCGGTTCGTGTTACGCAGGCAGGGTGACAGATCGCCCCACCGGCACCAGACCGCATCAGCTCGGCGCCGCCGCCCGGCGCACCCTCGAGCGAGCCGAGCTCGAGGGCATCGAGCTCATCCGTTTCCTGTACGCCGACCACGGAGGCGTGATCCGCGGCAAGGCGGCGGCCAGGTCCCGGCTGGCCGAGCGGCTCAGCTCGGGCATCGGGCACACGGTGGCCATGATGGCGATGAACATGCTCGACCAGTTGCAGGAGGTCGAGCACATGGGGCCGGTGGGCGAGGTGCGCATCGTGCCCGACGCCGCCACGTACGTGCCGCTGCCGTACGCTCCGGGCGCCGCCGCGATGCTGTCGGACCTGTGCCTGCCCGACGGCAGCCCGTGGGAGGCGTGCCCGCGCACGTTCCTGAAGGACGCGATCGCCGAGCTGCGTGATGAGGGCTACGCGCTGGAGGCGGCGTTCGAGCCGGAGTTCACGCTCGGCCGGCGGCTGCCCGACCCGTCGGGCGGGCCCGACCGGCTGGTGCCCATCGACGACGCCCTCTGCTACGCCGCCATCGGCTTCGACATCGCCCACGACTACACGATGGCGCTGGTGCGCGCGCTGGAGACGCAGGGGCTGCGCGTCGAGCACTACCATCCCGAGCTCGGCCACGGCCAGCAGGAGCTGTCGATCCGCCACGCGCCCGCGCTGCGCGCCGCCGACAACCACGTGCTCTACCGCGAGACCGTGCGCGGCGTCGCCCTGCGCATGCAGATGTGGGCCTCGCTGGCCCCCAAACCGCTGGCCGACCAGGCGGGCAACGGCGCCCACCTGCACCTGTCGCTGTGGAACGACGGCCGCAACGTCTTCGCCACCGGCAACGAGGTGCGCGACGCCTTCATCGGCGGCCTGCTCGCCCACCTGCCCGCGCTCACGGCGCTGACCTGCGGCAGCGTCAACAGCTTCCGCCGCCTGGCGCCCCGCATGTGGTCCAGCGCGTACGCCGTCTACGGCCCCGACAACCGCGAGGCCGCCGTCCGCGTCTGCTCACCGCTGGGCGAGACCGGCGAGCCGAACCTGGAGCTGAAGCCGTCGGACTCCTCCGCCAACCCCTACCTGTCGCTCGGCGCGGTCATCCACGCCGGCCTCGACGGCATCAGGCGCAAGCTCGACCCGGGCGAGCCGGTGGACGTCGATCCCGACACCCGGCCCGGCCGCTATCCCCGCCTGCCGTCCTCGCTGGATGAGGCGCTGGACGCGCTGGAGGCCGACGAGGTGCTCATGGAGGCGCTCGGACCGCTGCGGCGCAGCGCGTATCTGGCCGTCAAGCGGTCCGAGGCCGCGGCGTTCGCGGGCGAGGACGCCTCCTTCGAGCTCTTCCACCACATGCGGGTGTTCTGAGCCCCCGCTCAGCGGACCGGGTGGCCGGCGTTCCTGAGCGTCTCCTTGACCTCGGAGATCTTCAGCGTGCCGAAGTGGAACACGCTCGCCGCCAGCACGGCGTCGGCGCCCGCCGCCACCGCCGGAGGGAAGTGCTCCAGCCGGCCGGCGCCGCCGCTGGCGATCACCGGCACCCGCACGGCCGCCCTGACCGCGCGCAGCATCTCCAGGTCGTAGCCGTCGAGCGTGCCGTCGCCGTCCATCGAGTTGAGCAGGATCTCGCCGACGCCGAGCTCCTCGCCGCGGGCGGCCCACTCGACGGCGTCGATGCCGGTGCCGCGCCGCCCGCCGTGCGTGGTCACCTCGAACCCGCTGGCCGTGCCCGGCGCCCGCCGGGCGTCCACCGACAGCACGACGCACTGCGCGCCGAACCGCCTGGACGCCTCGGTGAGCAGCTCGGGCCTGGCGATGGCGGCGGTGTTGAGCGACACCTTGTCGGCCCCCGCCCGCAGCAGCCGGTCGACGTCGTCGACCGAACGCACCCCGCCGCCCACGGTGAGCGGGATGAAGACCTGCTCGGCGGTCCTGCGTACGACGTCGAGCATGGTCTCGCGCTCGCCTGAGGAGGCGGTGATGTCGAGGAAGGTCAGCTCGTCGGCGCCCTCCTCGTCGTAGCGCCTGGCCAGCTCGACGGGGTCGCCCGCGTCGCGCAGGTTCTCGAAGTTGACGCCCTTGACCACGCGGCCGCCGTCAACGTCGAGACAGGGGATGACTCTTACCGCCACGCTCATGTTCGCAGTGCCTCGATCTCGATCTCTACCAGCATTCTCGGGTCGACCAGCCCGGCCACCCGCACCCCTGTGCAGGCGGGACGCACCTTCGAGAAGACCTCGTGGATAGCCTTGCCCACGGGGTCGAAGTGGCGCTGCTCGACCACGTAGTAGCGGACCATGACGACGTCCTCACGCGTCAGGCCGCCCATCAGGACGGCTTCGAGCGCGATCTCGATCGCGGTCAGGGCCTGCTTGTACGGGTCGCCGACGTGGCGTACCTCTCCGTCGACCGTGGCCGTGCAGCCGGACACGATCACCCGGCCGCCCGCGACCACCGCGCGGGCGTAACCGTACTTCTCCTCCCAGATGCCGCCTGAGAACACTCGGTAACCGGTGCTCTCCATGCCGATGCTCCCGATACTCATCTCGCCCCCTCCTGGCACGGTCACACGCGTACCGCTGCCAGCGCATCTTCCAGGGTGAACGCGCGAGCGTACAGGGCCCTGCCCACGATGACCCCCTCCAGGCCGTCGGGGACCAGGGAGGCGAGGGCGACCAGGTCGTCGATGCTGGAGACGCCGCCGCTGGCCACCACGGGCTTGTCGGTACGGGCCAGGATGCGCCGGTAGAGGTCGAGGTTGGGGCCCTGGAGCATGCCGTCCTTGGTGACGTCGGTGACGACGTAGCGGGGGCAGCCGTCGGCTTCGAGCCGGTCGAGCACCTCCCACAGGTCGCCGGCGTCCTCGGTCCAGCCGCGCGCGGCCAGTGTGGTGCCGCGCACGTCGAGGCCCACCGCGATGCGGTCGCCGTACTCGGCGATGATCTTGCTGCACCAGGCGGGGTTCTCCAGCGCGGCGGTGCCGATGTTGACCCGGCGGCAGCCGGTGGCCAGCGCCTGGGCCAGGGAGTCGTCGTCGCGGATGCCGCCCGACAGCTCCACGTTGACGTCGAGCCTGCCGATCATCTCGGCGATCAGCTCGCGATTGCTCCCCCGGCCGAAGGCGGCGTCGAGATCGACCAGGTGGATCCACTCCGCGCCCGCCTCCTGCCAGGCCAGCGCGGCGGCCAGCGGCTCGCCGTAGCCGGTCTCGGTGCCGGCCTCGCCCTGCACCAGGCGTACGGCCTGGCCGTCGACGATGTCGACGGCGGGCAGCAATGTGAGTGACATCAGGTCCTCCGGTCGAAAGCGAGCGTCACGACGACGGGCACGAACAGCACCGACAGCACCAGGACGGCGAAGCTGGCCAGGAGCGACCCCCACACCAGCCACGCGATCACCTGGACGAGCAGGAAGCCGAGCGCCACCACGGCGTTCTGGGCGCGATGGCGGCGGGCCAGCAGCCCGCCCTGGCGGCGGATGCGCACCGGGCGCGGCGTCAGCCGGGCGATGAGGGCGCGACGCCTGGCCCTGCGGGCCTGCCGCTCCTCGTTGGCCCGGATCGCGCGCGCCCGCTCGGCCTCCCGCTCCGCCCTGCGGCGCGCACGCTCCTTGCTCACGGCAGCGCCTTGACCCAGTTTCGCAGCAGGGCCGCGCCGGCGTCGCCGGACTTCTCCGGGTGGAACTGGGTGCCCATGAGCGGGCCGTTCTCCACGGCGGCCACGAACGGCACGCCGTGCTCGGCCCAGGTGACGAGCGGCTCGGAGAAGCCGTCGCCGGTGCGCAGCACCCAGTCGCGCACGCCGTAGGAGTGGACGAAGTAGAAGCGGGTGTCGGCGTCGAGCCCGTCGAACAGCACGCTGCCCGCGGGCGCCTTGACGGTGTTCCACCCCATGTGCGGCAGCACGGGCGCGTCGAGCTGCTCGACCGTGCCCGGCCACTCGCCGCAGCCCTCGGTCTCGACGCCGTGCTCGACGCCGCGCGCGAACAGGATCTGCATGCCGACGCAGATGCCGAGCACGGGCCTGCCGCCGGACAGGCGGCGGCCGATGATCTGCTCGCCGCGCACCGCCTTCAGGCCCTCCATGCAGGCGGCGAACGCGCCCACGCCCGGCACCACCAGGCCGTCGCACTCCTGGGCCGTCTGGAAGTCGGACGTCACCGTCACCTCGGCGCCCGCCCTGGTCAGCGCGCGCTCGGCCGAGCGCAGGTTGCCCGAGCCGTAGTCGAGCACCACGACGTTCTTCTTCACCACCACAACACTCCCGCCGTAATCGCCATCACCGCGCCGACCGCGCACATCGCCGCGCCCGCCTTCAGCCCCTGCTTGGCCAGGGAGTACACGCCGCCGCCGAGGAACAGCCCGATGAACACCAGCACCGGGGCGAGCAGGTTGTCGGTCACAGCACGCCCTTGGTGCTCGGCACCCCGCTCGCGCGCGGGTCGAGCTCGGACGCCTCGCGCAGCGCCCGCGCCAGCGCCTTGAACTGCGCCTCGACGATGTGGTGCGCGTTGCGGCCGTAAGGCACATGAACGTGCAGGCAGATGGCCGCCTGCGCGACGAACGACTCCAGGATGTGGCGGGTCATCGTCGTGTCGTAGTCGGGGCCGATCATCGGCGCCATGCCCTCGGGCTCGGTGTGCACGAGGTAGGGGCGGCCCGACAGGTCGACGGTGACCTGGGCGAGCGACTCGTCCAGCGGGCACGACGCGCTGCCGAACCGCCTGATGCCGGACTTGTCGCCCAGCGCCTCGCGGAACGCGGCGCCCAGCGCCAGCGCGGTGTCCTCGATCGTGTGGTGGGAGTCGATGTGCAGGTCGCCCTCGGTCTTGACCGTCAGGTCGAACAGCCCGTGCTTGCCGAGCTGGGCCAGCATGTGGTCGTAGAAGCCGACCCCCGTGGACACCTCCACCCGGCCGGTGCCGTCGAGGCCGACCTCCACCAGGACCGAGGTCTCCTTCGTGACACGCTCGACGCGACCTACGCGGCTCACATTGCTCCTTCCAGGGCGGCGCGGAAGGCCGCCATCTCCTCGCCCGTGCCGATCGTCACCCGAAGCCACTCCGGCGGGCCCACCTCGCGGATGAGCACTCCACGCTCCAGCAGCCCCTCCCACACCTTGCGCCGGTCGGGGAAGCGCCCGAACAGCACGAAGTTGGCGTCGGAGTCGGCGACCTCCAGCCCCTTGCCGCGCAGCCAGTCAACGGTGGCGTCGCGCTCGCGGCGCAGCGCGTCGACCGTGCCGAGCAGCTCGTCGCGGTGGCGCAGCGCCACCCGCGCCGCCGCCTGCGTCAGCGTGGACAGGTGGTACGGCAGCCGCACCAGCAGCAGCGCCTCGACCACCGCCGGGTGCGCCGCGAGGTAGCCGAGGCGGGTGCCGGCCATCGCGAACGCCTTCGACATCGTCCTGGTGACGATGAGCCTCGGGTGGTCGGGCAGCAGGGTCAGCGCCGACGGCGTGCCCTCGCGGGCGAACTCGGCGTACGCCTCGTCGACCACCACCATGCCCGGGGCCGCCGCCAGCACCGCCTTGATCGTCTCCAGCGGCTGGGCGGTGCCCGTGGGGTTGTTGGGCGAGGTCAGGAAGACCACGTCGGGGCGGTGCTCCTCGATCGCGGCGACCGCCTTGTCCGGGTCGAGCGAGAAGTCGCCCTCACGGGAGGCACTGATCCACTCGGTGCTGGTGCCGCCCGTGATGATCGGGTGCATGGAGTAGGAGGGCTCGAACCCGATGGCGGTGCGGCCGGGGCCGCCGAACGCCTGCAGGATCTGCTGGAGCACCTCGTTGGAGCCGTTGGCGGCCCACACCTGCGCGGCCGTCAGGCCGTGGCCGAGGTAGCCGGCCAGGTCGGCGCGCAGCTCGGTGGCGTCCCTGTCGGGATAGCGGTTGAGCTCGCCCGCCCGCCGCCCGATCTCCGCCGTCAGGTCGGCGACCAGCTCGGGCGATGGCGGGTAGGGATTTTCGTTGGTGTTGAGACGTACGGGCACGTCGATCTGGGGCGCGCCGTACGGCGTCTTGCCGCGCAGATCGTCACGGATGGGCAGGTCGTCGAGGTTCACGAGGTCTCCGTCGGCACTCGCCAGTCGAATCGGGCGCGGATCGCGGCGCCGTGTGCGGGCAGGTCTTCGGCGTCGGCCAGCACCGACACATGGGCCGCCGCGCCGGCGAGCGCCTCGCGGGTGTAGTCGACGACGTGGATGCCGCGCAGGAACGACTGCACCGACAGGCCGCTGGAGTGGCAGGCGCAGCCGCCGGTCGGCAGCACGTGGTTGGACCCGGCGAGGTAGTCGCCGAGCGAGACCGGCGAGTAGGGGCCGACGAAGATCGCCCCGGCGTTGCGCACCCGCGCCGCCACGGCGGCGGCGTCGGCGGTCTGGATCTCCAGGTGTTCGGCGGCGTAGGCGTCGACCACCTTCAGGCCGTCGTCGATCGAGCTCACCAGCACGATGCCGGACTGGCGGCCGCTCAGCGCCTCGGTGATGCGCTCGGAGTGCTTGGTCGCCGAGATCTGGCCGGGCAGCTCCTTCTCGACCGCGTCGGCCAGCTCGGGGCTGGTGGTGACCAGCACGGAGGCGGCGATCACGTCGTGCTCGGCCTGGCTGATCAGGTCGGCGGCGACGTGGACCGGGTCGGCCGTCTCGTCGGCGAGGATCGCGATCTCGGTGGGGCCCGCCTCGGAGTCGATGCCGATGCGGCCCTTGAGCAGCCGCTTGGCGGCGGCCACGAAGATGTTGCCGGGGCCCGTCACCATGGACACCGGCTCGCATTCCTCGGTGCCGTAGGCGAACATCGCCACCGCCTGCGCGCCGCCGACGCTGTAGACCTCGTCCACGCCGAGCAGCGCGCACGCGGCCAGGATCGTGGGGTGCGGCAGCCCGCCGAACTCCTTCTGCGCCGGGCTGGTGACCGCCAGCGAGCCGACGCCGGCCTCCTGGGCGGGCACGACGTTCATCACGACGCTCGACGGATAGACCGCGCGGCCACCGGGGACGTACAGGCCGACCCGGTCGACCGGCACCCACCGCTCGGTCACCGTGCCGCCGGGCACGACCTGGGTGGTGACGTCGGTGCGCCGCTGGTCGCGGTGGACGAGCCTGGCCCGCCTGATCGACTCCTCAAGGGCGGCGCGCACCCGCGGGTCGAGCGCGGCCAGCGCGTCGCGCAGCGCCTCGGCGGGCACGCGAGTAGAGGCGATCTCAACGCCGTCGAACGTGGCGGTCAGCTCCCGTACGGCTGCCGCCCCGCGATGGCGCACGTCCTCACATATCGGCCGCACCTTCTCCAGGGCGGCCTCGACGTCGAGCTCGGCGCGGGGCAGCACGTCGCGCAGGTCCGCAGGCAGGGAACCGCGCATGTCGATACGGGAAATCACCCTCACAGTCTACGGAGTCCGGGCTCCGGTTCAGGTTGCGTCCATCATGCGGACAGCGCGGACGCCCCGCGGCCGGTGCTCGACGGCCGCGGGGGCGGCGCTCGCCGACGCACGCCCCTCGCGGCCGTCGCGGCCCCGGACCGGGCCTGCCGGGGCCGGCGCCGTAGCCGTCACGGGGGTACGGCCACGGCCGGGGAAAGTCACGGGAAACTCCACTGCCCGGGAGACACGGTCTCTAACCCGGATTCTCAAGACAAACTTTGCGGCGCGACAAGGTGACGTTGCGTGATTTTTAGCCACATCTTCCAGCCGTCGCGCGGCGTGACCGGCTCGGCGGGCCTGTGGCGCTCCGGGACTGCGGGGACTTCGGGACCGCGGGAACTTCGGGGCCGGAGGCTTGTGGCGAAACGCCGGAAACCGCGCGGCGCGGTACTACGGCGAGACGTGGAGCGGGACGCCGGAGATTATCTGTCCATTATGTCCGTCCTTTTACCCTTAGCGGCATGGGACAGTGGCACGGACCCGACGGCATCCTGGTCGAGGCGATCATCCTGGACGATCGCCCGCTCCTGCGCGTCTCCCATCGCGTCAACGGCCGCACCTACCTGCGCGGCTACTGCGCCACCGTCGACGAGCTCAGCGAGCACGGCGTCGACCTCGCCGAGCTCGTCGAACGCGCCGACGACCGGCCGCTTGACCATCTGCAGACCCCTGACCGCCACTGACGAGCAAGCGGACGGGGTACGGCATGCACCATGGTCCGGCTGCCGGTCTACGCCCCGATGCTGGCCCAGCCCGGCACCCTGACCGCCGTCCAGGGCCCCGGCTGGGCCGTGGAGATGAAATGGGACGGCGTGCGCGCCCTCGCCTACATCGAGGACAGCGCCGTACGCCTGATGTCGCGTAACGCCAAGGACATCACCCCCGCCTACCCCGAGCTGCAGCTCATGGCCGGCGCCACCGGCGGCCGCGACGCCGTCATCGACGGGGAGATCGTCGCCTTCGACGAGACCGGGCGGCCCAGCTTCGAAGCCCTGCAGCCCCGCATGCACCAGCGCAACCCGGCCGCCGCTGCCGCGCTGGCCAGGGCCGTGCCGGTGACGTACATGGCCTTCGACATCCTGCATCTCGACGAGACCAGCACCGTCTCGCGGACCTACACCGAACGCCGCGAGATCCTGGAGAGCACGCTCACGCCCGGCTACCGGTGGCAGGTGCCGGTCTGGTTCACCGACCACGCCACCCGCGCCTTCGAGTCCTCCCGGCGGCTCGGGCTCGAAGGGGTCGTGTGCAAGCGGCTCGGCTCGCCGTACCGGCCGGGGCGGCGCAGCAGCGAATGGACCAAGGTCAAGAACGTCAGCACCGCCGAGGTCGTCATCGGGGGGTGGAAACCGGGCAGCGGGCGGCGTGCGAGCACGATCGGGTCGCTGCTGCTCGGCGCGTACGACCAGGGCGGCGGGCTGCGCTTCGTCGGCCACGTCGGCACCGGGTTCACCGACCGGGCGCTGCGCGACCTGCGCGACCGGCTGCTCCCCCTGGAGCAGCCGGAGCCGCCCTTCGACGAGGAGGTGCCGCGCGAGCACGCCCGCGACGCCCATTGGGTACGCCCCGCGCTCGTCGGCGAGGTCCAGTACGCCGAGGTCACCGGCGACGGGCGGCTGCGCCACCCCTCATGGCGGGGGCTGCGGCCCGACCGCGAGCCCGCCGAGGCCCGCACCGACGGGCTCCTCCCCCACCGGGGCGACGCCGCCGCCGGCTGACACGTAACGGCTTATCCCTGACACACCACCCCTGACCACGAATCGTCCCCATATGGTGACTTAGAGTTACCGAGAGGCACATTGAACGGTTCGGGGGACATCGTGCGCAGAACTCTCGTCACCACCATGGCCGGGCTGGCCGGGCTCACCGGCCTGGCCGCCGCCACGCCCGTCCCGCATGCGACCGCCGACCAGCCGCCCGCCGTCTCCACCCAGGCCGCCCATCAGGCCGCGCCCGCCGTCAGGCACGGCGACCGGCAGATCTCCCCCACCGTCGCCGGCCGCCAGGCCCCGTCTCTCGTCACCGACCCCCAGGCCCCGCCCCTCGTCACCGACCGCCGGGCCCTGTCAAGCGCCGCCGGCCGGGAGGCCGCGCCGCCCCCCACCATTAGCACCAGCACCACCACCGGCACCGCCACCCAGGCCGCGGCCTTCCCCTGGGGCGCCGAGGCGTCGCCGCTGATGCGGCCGGGCCGCGCCGTCAAATACTGGACCGCCGCCAAGCAGGCCGAAGCCAGAACCGCCGACCTGCCCCAGAGCCCCGAGCCCAAGAGCCGCATCGGCGCCGCCCGCACCGTCGCGCTGCTCAGCGTCCCCACCGCCAAGCGCCTCACCCCCGGCGGCGACGTCAACGGCTACGCCCGCGTCCCCAGGCCGTACACCGCCGTCCCCTACAGCCGCATCAGCGGCCGCCTCTTCTTCATCAACTCCTCCGGGCAGGGCGACTCCTGCACCGCCTCCGTCGTACGCTCGGCCAGCGGCCTGCTCATCGCCACCGCCGCCCACTGCGTCTACAGCGTCTCCGAAGGCACCACCATCGGCCGCTGGCACCGCGACTTCGCGTTCGTGCCCGCCTACGACGGCCGCGCCACCACCGTGCGCGGGCGCGAGCCGTACGGGCGCTGGGGCGGCCGCCGTGCGTGGAAGCCCGACGGCTACACCGGCCTGCACGGCGGCGACTGGAACTCCAGCTACGACATCGCCCTCATCGAGGTCGGCAAGCGCGACCGCACCCTCCAGGACGCCGTCGGCGCCTTCACCCCCATGCTCAACCAGGGCGGCAGGTACACCATCGCCACCACCGGCTACCCGGGGCTGCTCGGCAGGCAGCCGTACGACGGGCGCGACCAGCTCTGGTGCCTCGGCAGGACCCGTCAGACCGCCGGCGTCGCCCCGGCCGAGACCGTGCTCGCCGCCCACACCACCCACCTGCCCGCCACCGACCGGGCCACCAGGGACGGGCGCATGGCGACGTACAACTGCCACCTCTACAAGGGCCACTCCGGCGGGCCCTGGTTCCTCAAGGACACCGGCGACCTCGTCGGCGTGCTCTCGGCGGGCAAGGAGGACGGCGAGGCCGACGGCAACTCCGTCGCCACCGCGCTCAACCTCGAAGGCTACGGCGCCATCGTCCGGCAGGCCGACCCGAAGGGCGTCTACGACGCCCTGTCCGTCAAGCTGACCGGCCCTGCAACAGCCGTTGAGCGCGGCGAGAACACCACCGTCACCGCCACCGTCACCATGCGCGGCGTCATGGCCGCCGCACGGGTGCCCGTCACGCTCAGCGCGCCGCGCGGCGCCGGGCTGACCGCCGTGCGCGGCGTCGCCTGCAAGCCCACCCGCCGCCACGCCACCTGCGTCATCCCGGTCGTACGTCCCGGCAAGCCCGTCAAGATCACCGCCCGCCTGCACGTCGCCGCCGACGCCCCGCGCCGCCTGCCCGTCACCGCCCGGGTCGTCTCCACCAGCCTCGACCCGGACCAGCGCGACAACACCGGCACCCTGCGCCTGCGCGCCCGCCACTGACCCCGCTCACGCCGGCTCGGCCGCGGGCAGCGGCTCCGGCTCCTTGATCGTGCGCGCGAGCAGCCAGGCGAGCACCGGGAACACGATCAGGCAGGCCAGCGCCGTACGCAGCGACGACGCCTCCGCCACGGCGCCCACCAGCGGGCTCGCCAGGCCGCCCACGCTCACCGCCAGGCCCAGCGTGACCCCGCCGGCCGTGCCCACCCTGTTCGGCAGCATGTCCTGGCCGAGCGTGACGTGCAGGGAGAAGGGGGTGTACAGGGCGATCGAGGAGGCCGCCACGAACACGTACGCCGCCGGGCCGGGCACCAGCACCACGCCCGCCACCGCGGGCACGGCCAGCACGTACGCCATCCGCATCGTGCGCACCCGCCCGTACCGCGCCGCCAGCCTGCCGCCCAGCACCGTGCCCACGGCGCCGCCCGCGAACAGCACGAACAGCGCCACCGCACCCGCCGCGCCGCCGCCCATCAGCAGCGCCACGAACGCGCTCAGCCCCACGTACACCACCGAACGGAAGACGATCACCAGCGTCAGCCTGGCGAACGCCGCCCAGTCGTCCCTGCCGCGCGCCACCGGCGCGGCCTTCGCCGCCCGCGTGCCGCCCGTCAGCGCCCGCACCGCGGGCAGCGTCGCCAGCGCGCCCGCCACCGCGGGCACCACCAGGAACGGCGACGCCTCCAGGCCGCCCACCGCCAGCAGCGGCGTCACCAGCACCGGCGCGCAGGCGAACCCCAGCGTCCCGCCCAGCGAGAACCAGCTCATCCGCACATGGCCGCCCGCGCTCGCGATCCGCGCCAGCCGCGCCGACTCCGGGTGGTACGCGGCCACGCCCAGGCCCGACAGGGCCACCGCCAGCCACGTCAGCGCGTACGAGCCGGACAGGCCGCCCGCCGCCACCCCCGCCCCGGCCAGCACCGTGCTCACCGGGATCAGCCACGGCATCCGCCACCTGTCCGTCAGCACTCCGAACAGCGGCTGCACGATCGACGACGACAGCGTGGCCGCCAGCACGATGCCGGACGCGGCCACGTACCCGTAACCGCGCTGCGCCACCAAGAACGGCACCAGCGCGGGAACCGCGCCCTGGTAGAAGTCCACCGCCGCGTGACCCGCGGCGAGCGTAGGAATCCTGTTCATGCCTCCGATGGTGATTCGGACGGCCGCTGGCACGCTTCCGATAAAGTGCCAATGTATGTCGAATATCCGCCACATGCCGGAGGCGCCCACCGGACACCGGCCCCTCACCACCGGCGCCGGCATCGACGCCCACCGCCACGACACCCACCAGATCGTGTACGCCTGCCGGGGCGTCCTGTCCGTCACCACCGACGCCGGCACCTGGGTCGCCCCTGCGAACCGCGCCATCTGGGTGCCCGCAGGCACCGTGCACGAGCATCGCGCCCACGGCGACACCGACCTGCGCCTCGTCGGGCTCACCCGCAACCCGCTGCGGCTCGGACGGCCCGCCGTGCTCGCCGTCGGTCCCCTGCTGCGCGAGCTGATCATCGCGTACACCGCCGAATCCGCCGCTTCCGAGCCCGAGCGCGCCCGTCTCCTCGCCGTCCTGCTCGATCAGCTCAAGCGCGCCCCCGAGCAGCCGTTTCACCTGCCCACCCCGCGCGACCCGCGCCTGGCCGCCGCGTGCGCCGCCCTGCACCATGACCCCGCCGACCCCGCCACGCTGGCGCAGCTCGCCGCCCGCGCCGGCACCAGCGAACGCACCCTCGCCCGGCTGTTCAGGGCCGAGCTCGGCATGAGCTTCCCGCAGTGGCGCACCCAGCTCCGGCTGCACCACGCGCTCCTGCTGCTGGCCGACGGGCTGCCGGTGACCGCCGTCGCGCATCGCTGCGGGTGGGCGACGGCCAGCGCGTTCATCGACGTGTTCAAGAAGGCCTTCGGGTACACCCCCGGCCGGGCCTTTACATTGTAGATTCGCTACACTGGAGGGTTGTGAGCAAAACGAAGGGCAAGGGCGGCACCCCGGCCACCATGGCGCTGACCAAGGCCGGAGCCGAGTTCACCCTCCACCCCTACGAGCACGACCCCTCCGCGCAGGCCTACGGCGAGGAGGCCGCCGACGCGCTCGGCGTCCCCTACGAGCGGATCTTCAAGACGCTGGTCGTCGAGGTCGAGAGCGGGCTGGCCGTGGCCGTCGTGCCCGTGGCGGGCAAACTCGACCTCAAGGCGCTGGCCGGCGCGCTCGGCGGCAAGCGGGCCGCGATGGCCGACGCCGCCAAGGTCGAACGCGTCACCGGCTACGTCGTCGGCGGCATCAGCCCCCTCGGTCAGCGCAAGCAACTGCCCACCGTGGTCGACTCGTCGGCGCTCGACTTCGAGACCATCTACTTCTCGGCGGGCAAGCGCGGCCTCCAGGTCGAAACCGCCCCCGCCAACCTCATCACCCTCACCCGCGCCCTCACCGCCCCCATCGCCAAACCCGCCTGACCACCCGCTTCGGCAGGGCAGGGGTGTCGGCGCTTCCACAGGGCCAGGGTGCGACGGCGCTTCCGTAGAGCGGGGGTGCGTCAGCGCTTCCGCAGGGCCGGTGTGTGTCAGCCCTTCTGTAGAGCGGGGGTGCGTCAGCGCTTCCGCAGGGCCGGTGTGTGTCAGCCCTTCTGTAGAGCGGGGGTGCGTCAGCGCTTCCGTAGAGCCAGAGTGCATCGGCGCTTTCATAGAACCGGAGTGTGACGGCGCCTTCCGTAGAGCCAGGTGCGCCGACCGAACCGTGGGAGTCTGCCCGCCCTCGACCGGCTCGCCGAGCACACGCCTGAGCGCCCCGGACGAGCCCTCCGAATGCGTGACCGCCCGCCCCGGACGAGCCCCCTCCGAACGCGGGACTACCCGCCCCAGACCGGCCTCCCGGCACCTCAGACCAGCTCCCGGCACCTCGGGTGAGCCTCCCGGCACCTCGGGTGGGCCGCTCTGGCTGAGACCGGCCCGGCGCCGCGCCGGGGAGTGACAGGCCGCATTCAACCAAGACGAGCCGCCTGCGACCGGCCACCGCAGGGGCTGGCGATGGTGCCTGGCTAGACGGCTCGAAGCGGTGCCGAGCGGAGCCTCGCAAGGAAGCCTGCGCTCCGCTTGCCGCAGGGCCAGGGCAGGACGCCTGCGACCAGGCTGACGACCTCGCCGTGGTGGCAAGCTGCGCCCCACCCGAAATGCTGCACCGCGCCGACGACTGCGCCGGAGCCGCAAACCATGCCTCGCCCGAGGAGCCCCGGGCCGTGGGACGACAATTGGCCGGAGGCACCCTAGCGACGAGTTTGCGAGAACCCGGCCACCGACCGCGCCAGAGCGGGACCCTACGGCGAGTTCGGCCCTGCCACCCTGCGCCCGGCCTGCCCCGCCACCCCTGCGCACGACCTGCCCCGCCGCTTTGTGCATGGCCTGTCCCGCTCCCTTGCGCGCGATCACCAGCGGACGGCTGGAGGCAGTGCTGAGCGCGCGTGGGCGGGGGCTGGAGGCACGCTCGCAGGCGGGTCTGCGGGCGCGCTGGCCTCTGGCCCGACGGCCCCTCCGAGCCACGCAACCACGACTGGCGAAACGAGCTGCGGCGGGCCCGCTAGGACTGGGGCGGAGCAGCACCCTGTGCGCGGTCTGCCCGCCACGCTGTGCCCGGCCCGGACCCGCCACGCAACACGCGGCCAAATCAGCCGCCCTACGAACGACCCGATCCGCCACCCTGCGCCCAACCCGAACCCGCCACGCAACACGCGGCCAAATCAGCCGCCCTACGAACGACCTGACCCGCGACCCTGCGCCCGGCCGGATCCGCTGCCTTGCGAGCGGTCACCAGCAGAAGGCTGCCGACGCTGCTGAGCAGACGGCTGTGAGCGGTTCTGAGCAGGGCCCTGAGGGCGAGACTGCGCAGGGGGTTGCCTGCGGGGCTGCGCCGCCTGTTGCGGACGCGGTTGGGCGGCCGGCTGCGGACGCGCCTGCGGGCGGGACTGAGCAGGCGGCTGCGGACGCGCCTGCGCGGGCGGCTTCGGACGCGATTGGACGGGCGCCTGCGGGCGCGATTGAGCTGGCGCCTGCGGGCGGGACCGCGCGGGAGGCTGCGGGCGGGACCGCGCGGGAGGCTGCGGGCGCGCCTGCGCGGGTGGGGCCGTGCTCGGTTGGGCGGGTGGGGCGGTGTGGGTGGCGGGGTGGTGGCGGCGGAGCGGGGGCCATTCGAGGGTGAACTCCGTGCGCCCACGCCGCGGCGAGGTGATCGCGTCCTGCCCGAGCAGCCACTCGAAGAGCCGCCGGTGCCGCCGCAGGAAGGGGTGCATGCGCCGCTTGCGCTCCTCCTCGGCGAGCGCCTTCTCCAGGCCGGGCGTGTGCCCGCCACCGAAGCGGGACATGTCGGGCTTGTGGAAGCGGGTCGGCTCCGTACGCCGCAGAGCCTTCCGCATCGACTCCACCCAGATCGGCCCCGGCAGCGACGCCCCCTGCACCGACCCGTAGTGCCGCCCGCCGATCTCCACGCCCTGCAGCGGATACCGGTACGACCCCCGGATGTCCCCCACGCTGACCGCCGCCGCCAGGTCGGGCGTGTGGCCGGCGAACCAGGCGGAGGTGTAGCCGTTGTTGGTGCCGGTCTTGCCGGCGGCCGGCCGCCCGATGCTCTGCCCCTTCATCGTGCCCTTGTCGAAGACGCCGGTGAGCACGTGGTTGACGGCGTCGGCGACGGGCGCCTCGATGGCCTGCTCGCAGGCGGGCGGGATGTGCGTGCGCCGGCCGTCCCTGCCGGTGATCTCGACGATGGCGAGCGGCCGGCAGTAGCGCCCGCGCGCCGCGAAGGCCGCGAACGAGGCCGCCACGGTCACCGGGTCCATCTCGTTGATGCCGAGCGTGAACGTCGGCACCTCGCGCAGCGGCTGCCCGTCGGCCCTGACGATGCCGAGCTTCTTGGCGGTGCGGACGACGTTGCAGAGCCCGACCTTGCGCTCCAGCATCATGTAGAAGATGTTGACCGACTTCCAGGTGCCGGTCTCGATGCTGTGCGGGCCGCCCTCGCCCTCGCCGCTGGCGTTGTGGATGCGGGTGCCGGGGTCGTTCACGGGGCGTCCCGCGCAGTTGCGGTAGCCCTGGGACGGCGTCAGCGAGCCGGGCGTCTGGAAGCCGTCGCCGAAGCGCCAGCCCTGCTGCAGCGCGGTGGCCAGGGTGAACACCTTGAACGTCGATCCGGCCTGGAAGCCCTGCCCGCCGCCGTGCGCGACGTCGGCGGCGAGGTTGAAGGTGGTCCTGGGGCCGTTCTTGCGGTTGCCGGGGTTGGGGCCGAAGTGCTTGCTCGCGGCCATCGCCCTGATGCGCCCGGTTCCGGGCTCGACCATGGCCTCGGCGGCCACCTCGGTGTCCTTGGGCGAGACGTATCTGCGGATGGCCTGTTCCGCGGCGCGCTGGGCGACGGGGTCGAGGCTGGTCCTGATCGTCATGCCGCCCCTGGCCATGCGGCGGCGCCGCTCGGCGGCGGTGTTGCCGAAGACGGGGTTGGACAGCAGCTCCTGCTGGACGTACACGCAGTAGAAGGGGTAGTCGCTCTGCGCGCAGCCGCCCGGCTCGGGCCGCAGCCGCAGCCCGAGGGGTGAGCTCTTGGCCTGGGCCGCCTGCTGCTGGGTGATCCACTTGAGCCCGGCCATGCGGTCGAGGACGAGGTCGCGCCGCGCCTTGAGCCGTTCGCGGTGCTCGCGTCCGAGCGAGGGGTCGGTCGAGTACGGCATGCGCACCGCCCCCGCCAGCGTGGCCGCCTGGGTGAGCGTGAGCTTGGCCGCGGAGGTGGAGAAGAACCGCCTGGCCGCCGCCTCCACGCCGTGGGCGCCGGCCCCGAAGTAGGCGATGTTGAGGTACCGCTCGAGGATCTCGTCCTTGCGGTACTTGCGTTCCAGCGCGAGCGCCAGCCGCAGCTCGGTGATCTTGCGGGCGAGGTTGGGCGCACGGGCCCGGTCGCGCTCCTCATCGGTGCGGGCGCTCTCCACCAGGATGTTCTTGACGAGCTGCTGGGTGAGGGACGAACCGCCCTGCTTGATGCCGCCCGCCTGGGTGTTGGTGAGCAGCGCCCGCAGCGTGCCCCTGACGTCGAGGCCGCCGTGCTCGTAGAAGCGGGCGTCCTCGATGGCCACGATGGCCTTGCGCATCACGGGCGCGACGGAGGCCAGCCGTACGACGGTCCTGTTGGCCTCGTAGAACTGCGCGAACGGCCGGCCGTTCCTGTCGAGCAGCCTGGTCACCTGGGAGAGCTGCTCCTCGCGCGGGGCGGGCGGCAGGTCCACGAAGTGGTTCACGGCGTTCTTCGTGGCGATGCCGCCCCCGCCCACCACCGGGACGGCCAGCGCGGCCGTGAGCAGCCCGCCCAGCGCTCCCGCCAGCCCGAGTGCCCCGATGGATCTGAGTACGCTCACGTGAGTTGTGTGCGACGTCCCGATCGGCGGCAAACGCCCGGCTGGCAGCTCTTTACCGTTGCCTGCGGATGTTCAGACCCAGCGAGGCGAACTGTTCGAACGGCCGGTGGTAACCGCGTTCGATGTGGTGCACGCCGCGCAGCGTCGAGGGCCCGTCGGCGACGGCCGCGGCCAGCACGGCCGAGAACCCGGCCCTGATGTCCGGCAGCGTCACGTCGGCGCCCTTGAGCTTGGACACGCCGCGCACGACGGCCGAGTGGCGCGCGTTGGTGTCGTGGTAGCGGCAGGCGGGGCCGCCGAGGCACTGGTCGAACACCTCGATCTCGCAGCCCATCTTCTGCAGCGCGGGCACGTACACCAGGCGGTTTTCGAAGACCGTCTCGTGCAGCACGGACATACCGTGGCTCTGGGTGAACAGCACCATGAGCGGCGTCTGCCAGTCGGTCATGAAGCCCGGGTGGGTGTCGGTCTGCACGGCCGCCGCGCGCAGGCCCTCGGGCGGCGCGGTGGCGCACAGGTACTCGTCGTTGATCTCGAACTGGGCGCCCATCCTGGCCAGCGTGGTGATGGCGGTGACCAGGCGGTCCTGGGGGCAGCCGTGGACGCGTACCTCGCCCTGGGTGATGAGCCCGGCGGCGAGGTACGAGAACGCCTCGATGCGGTCGCCGGTCAGCCACGTGGAGGCGCCGCGCAGGTGGTCGACGCCCTCGATGACGATCCTGCGGTCGGGCGAGAGCTCGATCCGCGCGCCCATCCGCTGCAGGAACAGCGCCAGCTCCACCACCTCGGGCTCGGTGGCGGCGTTCTTCAGCACGGTCTTGCCGTCGGCCAGCACCGCCGACATCAGCACGGTCTCGGTGGCGCCCACGCTCGGGTACGGCAGCTCGATGCGGGTGCCGTTGAGGCGTTTGGCCTTGGCGTAGATGCCGGTCTCCTTCACCTCGACCTCGGCGCCCATCGCCCGCAACGCGTCCACGTGGAAGTTGACCGGCCGCCGCCCGATGGGGTCGCCGCCGACCAGCGGCACGAACGCCTCGCCCGCCAGATGCAGCAGCGGGCCGAGCATGAGGATGGGGATGCGGTTCAGGCCGGTGAACGCGTCGGGCACCCGCGGCTCGATCTCGGCGCCGCGCTCGATCCTGATCTCCGTACCGGAGATCTCGACGTGGATGCCAAGGGCGCGCAGCATCTCGGCGGTGATCCCCACCTCACCGACCTCGGGGGCGTTGTGGATGCTGCTCTCGCCGTCGCCGAGCATGGCGGCGACCATGTGCTTGGACACGCCGTTCTTGGAACCGCGTACTTCGACGTCACCCCGGAGGGGACCGGAGGGTTCTATCAGCCAGACCTCTTCAGCAATCACGAAGTGAGCCTAACCGGGAGATACCATCGAGCTGATTCGGACGTACATGTGAGGGGGAGTGGCGTGGCGAGGGAAGTACGCGCATTTGCGGTAACTGTCCTCACTCTCGCCACACTCGGAGCCGCCGCCGGCCTGCTCTGGTCAGGGCTGTCGCCCCGGGCTCCCTACCAGGTCACCGGGCAGGGCCAGACGGTGCTCGCCGACCCCACCACGCAGGCGCTGATCGCGGCCGACGGCTGGTTCGCGGTGATCACCGGCGGTCTCGGGCTGGTGTGCGGCGGGGTCGCCTGGTTCATCGCCCGCCGGTGGATGCTGCCGGTGCTGCTGGGGCTCTGCGCGGGCGGGGTGCTCGCGTCCTTTCTGACGTTGTGGATCGGGTCCACGTTCACCATCGGGGCGGTCACGGTGGAGGCGGCCGCCGCGCCCGGGGTGACGATCGTGCCCGGCGCGCTGAAGCTGACCGCCTCCGGCGTGCTGGTGTGCTGGCCGCTGCTGGCCGTGGGGTTCTTCGCCCTCCTTGAGGGCATGCACGGCTATCGCGAGTCGCCGCTGCGGCATCCGTACGGCATCGAGCCCGGCGACCCGGACCGGCTCTAGCCGCTACAGCGGGGGCCTGCGCCGCCCGTGGCCGGTGGCGTGCTCGAACGCCCGCGCCACCCGCAGCACCCTGGCGTCCTCGAACGGCCGCCCGACGATCTGCACGCCCACCGGCAGACCGTCCTCGGTGAACCCGGCGGGCACGGACGCGGCCGGCGCGTGCAGCACGCTGATCAGGTAGGCCGAGCGCATCCACGACAGGTAGTCGGGCAGCTTCTGGCCGTTGATCTCGCTCACGTGCGGATGCTCGACGGGGAACGGCGGCACCTGGCTGACCGGCGCGATCAGCACGTCGTAGGTGTCGAAGAAGTCGGCCATGCGCTGGTAGAGGCGGCTGCGCGCCATCTCGGCCCTGGCCAGGTCGGCGCCGGTGACCTTGCGGCCCTGCTCGACGTTCCAGGCGGTGTTGGGGCCGAGGCCGCTCTTGTCGCCGTGGGCGAGCAGGTAGAACCAGGCCCGGTACGTTCTGAACGCGTCGTCGGCGTCCTCGAGGTCGAGCTCGACCTCCTCCACGCGGGCGCCGAGCCCCTCGAACACGGCGGGTGCGGCCGCGGTCACCGCCGCCGTGCGCGGATCGACCGGCAGGCCGCCCAGGTCGGGGCTCCACGCCACCCGCAGCCCCGCCACGCCCTGCTCGGGCTCCGGCGCGAACCTCTCCTTGATCGCGAACGGGGAGCGCCGGTCGAACCCGGCGATGGCCCCGAGCATGAGCGTGACGTCGTCGACCGTCCGCGCCATCGGCCCGGACACCGACAGCGTGTACCAGGCGGCCGTGACGGACGGCGTGGGGACGCGGCCCGGCGTCGGCCGCAGCCCGACGACGTTGCAGAACGAGGCCGGGTTGCGCAGCGAGCCGCCCATGTCGGTGCCGTCGGCCAGCGGCACCATGCCGGTGGCCAGCGCGGCGGCCGCTCCCCCGCTGCTGCCGCCCGCCGACTTCGTCAGGTCGTACGGGTTCCTGGTGGCGCCGAACACCTCGTTGACCGTGTGGGAGCCGGTGCCGAACTCCGGGGTGTTGGTCTTGCCCACGCTGATCGCGCCCGCCGCGCGCAGCCGCCTGACGACCAGGTCGTCCTGCTCCGGCACGTGGTCGGCGAACAGCGGCGATCCGTACGTGGTGCGGATGCCGGCCGTGTCGAGCAGGTCCTTGTGCGCGACCGGCACGCCGTGCAGCGGCCCCACCGGCTCGCCGGCCGCGAGGGCCGCGTCGGCCGCCTCCGCCGCCCGCAGCGCCTGGTCGGCGGCGAGCGTGACGATGGCGTTGACGGCGGGGTTGACCTTGTCGATGCGGTCGAGGTGGGCGCGGAGAACCTCCACGGCGCTCACCTCCCGGGTCTTGATGAGGCGGGCCAGCTCGGTCGCGGTCAGGTAGTGCAGTTCGCTCACGATGCGATCCTGCCCCACGCCGGCCGGGGAGGCGACGGCGAGGGTTGCCGAACACCGCCCGGCCCGCTCCGTGATCCGAACGCCGCCCGGCCCGCGGCCGTAGGCCCGCGCCCGGCCGACCTCGGTGGAGCAGGCCGAGGCGCGGGCGTCAGGCGGCGATACAGCCGGGCCGTCAGGTGGTGACGGAGGCCGGGCCGAGGAGCTGCTTGAGGTCGCCCATGAGCGCCGGCGACGGCGTGACCCGCAGCCGGTCGTCGACCCGCAGGACGGTGGTGCGCGGCCCGTTGCGCACCTGCAGGTGCACCTCGGACGTGCCGGGATGGGTGGTGAGGATCTCCTTCAGCCTGCCGACCACGGGCGGCGTGCAGCGGGCCAGCGGCAGGTTGACCTTCACCGGCCCGCCCGCCTCCTGGGTCAGGTCGGGCACCGTCACCTCCATGGCGATGATCTTGGCGACGTCCTCCCGCTTGTCGATGCGGCCCTTGACGAACACGATGGCGTCCTCGGCCACGACCGTCGAGCACAGCTGGTACGTCGACGGGAAGATCATCACCTCGATCGAGCCCGCGAGGTCTTCGAGCTGGGTCAGCACCCAGGTGTCGCCCTTCTTGGTGACCTTGCGCTGGACCCCGCTCAGGATGCCGCCCACGGTCACCACCTGCCCGTCGGGCCTGCTCTCGTCCTGTACGGCCGCGATCGAGCAGTCGGCCCCCGCCGCCAGGATGTGCTCGACGCCGAACAGCGGGTGGTCGGAGACGTACAGGCCGAGCATCTCCCGCTCGAACTGCAGCAGCGTGGTCTTGTCCCACTCCCCTTCGGGGATCTGCACGTCGAAGGTCTGGTCGTCGCCGCCGTCGATCGCCCCGAACAGGGAGTCCTGGCCGATGGCCTCGTTCTTCTTGATGTCGATGATCGCATCGACGGCCTGCTCGTGCACCATGACCAGGCCCTTGCGCTGGTGGCCGAGCGAGTCGAACGCGCCCGCCTTGATCAGCGACTCGATCACCCGCTTGTTGCAGACGGCGGCGGGCACCTTGCGCAGGAAGTCCTTGAAGTCGGTGAAGCGGCCCTTCTGCTTGCGGGCGTTGATGATGCCCTCGACGACGTTGGCGCCGACGTTGCGGATGGCCGACAGGCCGAAGCGGATGTCGGAGCCGCGCGGAGTGAAGTCGAAGTCGGAGTCGTTGACGTCGGGCGGCAGGACCTTGATGCCCATGCGGCGGCACTCGTTGAGGTAGAGGGCCGACTTGTCCTTGTCGTCCTTGACCGACGTCAGCAGCGCCGCCATGTAGGCCGCCGGGTAGTTGGCCTTGAGGTAGGCGGTCCAGTAAGCGATGAGGCCGTAGGCGGCCGTGTGGGCCTTGTTGAAGGCGTAGTCGGAGAACGGCAGCAGGATGTCCCACAGCGCCTTGATGGCCTCGGCGGAGAAGCCGTTCTCCTTCATGCCGCGCTCGAAGCTGGCGTACTGCTTGTCCAGCTCGGCCTTCTTCTTCTTGCCCATCGCGCGGCGCAGCAGGTCGGCGGCGCCCAGGGAGAAGCCGGCCACCCGCTGGGCGATGGCCATGACCTGCTCCTGGTAGATGATCAGGCCGTAGGTGGTCTCCAGGATGTCCTCGAGCGGCTTTTCCAGCTCGGGGTGGATGGGCGTGATCTCCTGCTGGCCGTTCTTGCGCAGCGCGTAGTTGGTGTGGGAGTTGGCGCCCATCGGGCCCGGCCGGTAGAGGGCGAGGGCGGCGGAGATGTCCTCGAAGTTGTCGGGACGCATGAGGCGCAGCAGCGAACGCATGCCGCCGCCGTCGAGCTGGAACACGCCCAGCGTGTCGCCCTTGGCGAGCAGCTCGTAGCTCTTGCGGTCGTCGAGCGGCAGCGAGAGCAGATCGACCTTCTCACCCGTGGTCGCCTCGATCAGCTTGAGGCAGTCGTCCATGATGGTGAGGTTGCGCAGGCCCAGGAAGTCCATCTTGAGCAGGCCGAGCGTCTCACACGTCGGGTAGTCGAACTGCGTGATGATCGCGCCGTCGGAGTCGCGGCGCATGATCGGGATGTGGTCGGTCAGCACCTCGCGCGACATGATCACGCCGGCCGCGTGGACGCCGGTCTGCCGGATCAGGCCCTCCAGGCCCCTGCCGAGGTCCATGGTGGCCTTGACGTCGGGGTCCTCCTCGTAGAGGCGGCGCAGCTCGCCCGCCTCGGCGTAGCGCGGATGGTCGGGGTCGAAGATGCCCGAGAGCGGGATGTCCTTGCCCATGACGGCGGGCGGGAACGCCTTGGAGACGCGGTCGCCGAGCGCGTAGGGGTAGCCGAGGACGCGGCCCGCGTCCTTGATGGCGGCCTTGGCCTTGATGGTGCCGAACGTGGCGATCATGGCGACCTTGTCGGCGCCGTACCGCTCGGTCACGTAGCGGATGACGTCGCCTCGCCTGCGCTCGTCGAAGTCCACGTCGACGTCGGGCATCGACACGCGCTCGGGGTTGAGGAACCGCTCGAAGATCAGGCCGTGCGGGAGCGGGTCGAGGTCGGTGATGCCCAGCGCGTACGCCACCAGCGACCCCGCCGCCGAGCCTCGCCCGGGACCGACCGGGATGCCGTTCTGCTTGGCCCAGTTGATGAAGTCGGCGACCACGAGGAAGTAGCTCGGGAAGCCCATCTGCTCGATGACGCCGATCTCGTACTCGGCCTGCTTGCGGTGCTCCTCGTCGTAGCCCTCCGGCCAGCGGCGGGCCATGCCCTCCCAGACGGCCTTGCGGAAGTACTCGGTCTCGCTCATGCCGTCGGGGATCGGGAACGTCGGCATGAGGTTCTTGTGCTCGAAGAAGCCGCTGGTGTCGACCTTCTCGGCCACCAGCAGCGTGTTGCGGCAGCCCTCGGCCCACAGGTCGGAGGAGTCGACGGCGCGCATCTCGTCGGCGCTCTTGATGTAGTAGCCGGTGCCGTCGAAGCGGAAGCGGTCGGGGTCGGACAGCCGCTTGCCGGTCTGGATGCACAGCAGCGCGTCGTGGGAGGCGGCGTCGGACTCGTAGGTGTAGTGGGAGTCGTTGGTGACCAGCGGCGGGATGTCCAGCTCGCGGCTGATGCGGATCAGGCCGTCGCGGACGCGGCGCTCGATGTCGAGGCCGTGGTCCATGATCTCCAGGAAGAAGTTGTCCTTGCCGAAGATGTCCTGATATTTCGCGGCGGCCTTCAGGGCCTCGTCGTACTGGCCGAGGCGCAGCCTGGTCTGCACCTCGCCGGAGGGGCAGCCGGTGGTGGCCATGAGCCCGTCGGCGTGCTCGGCGAGCAGCTCGGCGTCCATGCGGGCCCACTTGCGCACGAAGCCCTCGGTGTAGGCGCGCGAGGACAGCTTCATGAGGTTGTGCAGGCCCGTCTTGTTGCGGGCCCAGATCGTCATGTGGGTGTAGTAACCGCCCGCCGACACGTCGTCCTTGCGCTGGTGCGGCTCGCCCCACAGCACCGGCCGCTTGTTGTGGCGCGACTCCGGCGCGACGTACGCCTCGATGCCGATGATCGGCTTGACGCCCGCCCCCGTCGCCTGCTTGTAGAAGTCGTAGGCGCCGTGCATGTTGCCGTGATCGGTGATGGCGATCGCCGGCATGCCCAGCTCGCCGACCACCTGGAACATCTGCTTCAGCCGCGCGGCTCCGTCCAGCATCGAGTATTCGGTGTGGACGTGCAGGTGGACGAACGAGTCGCTGGACGACATGGAACCGCGCCTCCCAGTCTCGAAGCGGACGTGCGGATCAGACTTTAATCCCCGCCACTGACAGTCCGTATCTCCTCCCGGCCACAGCGGACCGGCGAGGCGGCGGCGGGCTTCGCACACGGCACCGATATCCTCGATGTCACGTTTCGTAGCCAAGGAGTGACTCGGTGCGCACGGAGACGGACGAGGGATACCGCAAGGCGCTGGGCAACCGGCAGGTCCAGATGATCGCCATCGGCGGGGCGATCGGCGTGGGCCTGTTCCTGGGCGCGGGAGGCCGCCTGGCCGCCACGGGGCCCGCCCTCGTGCTCTCCTACGCCATCGCGGGACTGGCCGCGTTCTTCGTCATGCGGGCGCTCGGCGAGCTGGTGCTCTACCGGCCGGTGGCGGGCTCGTTCGTCGAGTACGCGGGTGAGTTCATCGGACCGTGGGCGGCCTTCGCCAGCGGCTGGATGTACTGGATCAACTGGGCGTTCACCGGCATCGCCGAGCTGACGGCGATCGCCGCGTACATCCACTATTGGGCGCCCGCCTTCCCGCAGTGGATGACGGCGCTGATCGCGCTCGGCATCGTCATGACCGTCAACCTGCTGTCCGTGCGGCTCTTCGGCGAGCTGGAGTTCTGGTTCGCGCTGCTGAAGGTGCTGGCCATCTCGACCTTCCTGATCGTGGGGCTGGTGCTGGTGGTGTTCGCGGTGGGCGACGCCGGGCCGCACAACCTGGTGGCGCACGGCGGGTTCTTCCCGACCGGGTTCCCGCTGGTGCTGATGAGCCTGCAGTCGGTCGTCTTCGCGTACGCCTCGATCGAGCTGGTCGGCATCGCCGCCGGTGAGACGGCCAGGCCGCACGAGGTCATGCCCCGCGCGATCAACGGCGTCGTGTGGCGCATCGCGATCTTCTACGTCGGCTCGGTGCTGCTGCTCGCCATGGTGCTGCCGTGGACCGCCTACCGCGCCGGCACCTCGCCCTTCGTGACCGTCTTCGCCGGGCTCGGCGTGCCCTGGGCGGCCGACGCGATGAACCTCGTGGTGATCACCGCCGCCGCGTCGTCGTGCAACTCCGGCCTGTACGCCACCGGCCGCATCCTGCGTTCGATGGCGCTGAAGCGGGAGGCCCCCTCCTTCGCCGCCACGCTCAGCTCACGCCACGTGCCGATGGGCGGCATCCTGTTCACCGCGTCGATGCTGCTCGGCGGGGTGGCGTTGTTCTACTTCCTGCCCGAGCGGGCCTTCAACATCGCCACCGCCTGCGCCTCGCTCGGCGTGATCACCACGTGGGGCGTGCTGGTGTTCTGCCAGACCCGCCTGCGCCGCAGCGGCCACCGCTCCACGTTCCCGATGCCCGGCTCCCCCTACACCAACTGGCTGACGCTGGGCTTCCTCGCGCTGGTGGTGCTGCTGATGCCGTTCGCCGACGAGGACCAGCTCGTCGCGTTCTTCCTCATCCCGGTGCTCGCGCTCGGCATCGCGCTGGGCTGGCACGTGGTCAAGCGGCGCCGCCACACGCCGGAGCCGCCGGGCCCGGCCGACCCGACCGGCCCCACGGACCCCACGGACCCGGCCGATCCGGCCGATCCGGTCGCCCGGCCCTGACCCGTCCGGACATACCCGCCCCGGAGATCGGCTCGGTAGTCTCGTCAGCGCAGCCATGAGGAGTCGCCGCTCGGGGAGGTCGCGCTGGACGGGGCTGGACGGGACACCAGGTGGTCGCTCATCAAGGTCGGGGTGGCGGTCGCGACCGGCGTGGTGCTGGCGCTGGCCTGCCTGCCTCTGGGGGTCTATCCGAAGCTGGCCTGCGCGCTGCTCGACGCGGGCTGCCCGCCCGGCTCGCCCGCCGGCGACCTGCCGCGGGTGACCCGGCTGACCGCCCTGCAGGCCGCGCAGAGCGGCACCTACGTGGCGCTCGGCGACTCCTACTCCTCCGGCGAGGGCGTCTACGAGCTCGACGAGCAGCCGATCAACGAGGGCGCCGACCGCTGCCACCGGGCCACCGGCTCGTACGTGCCGCTCGTCGCCAAGGCGTACCGGTTCGGCGGCGGCACCGCCTTCTACGCCTGCAGCGGCGCCACCACCCGCCAGCTGCTGACCGGGCAGCACGGCCAGCCGCCGCAGATCTCCCGGGTCGGCGCGGGCACCAGCCTGATCACGCTCAGCATCGGCGGCAACGACGCCGGCTTCAGCAAGGTGCTCACCGGGTGCATCGCCAAGCTCCCCTGGTCGTCGGCGTGCGTCGATCAGGAGACCGCGGTCAGCCGGCGCATCGAGGAGCTGCGTACGAGCGTGCTCCAGGTGCTCAGGGAGCTGCGGGTGCGCGCGCCTGAGGCGCGCGTGATCGTGCTCGGCTACCCGCGGCCGTTCCCCGAGGACCCGGTGGCCACCGTCGACAACCTGAGCGTGGCCGACCAGCGCTGGCTCAACGACGTCACGCGGCGGCTCAACGACACCGTGGGGTCGGTGGTCAGGGACTTCGACCGCGCCATCGCGGCCTTCGGCGCGCCTGGAAGCGCCGAGTACATCGACGCTTACGAGGCGTTCAGCGGGCACGAGGTGGGGCAGCCCGCGCCGTACCTGAACGGGCTGGCGGTGGACGTGAAGGAGCTGCGCGTCAACGCCCGCAGCTACCACCCGACGGGCGAGGGCTACCGGCGCTTCGCCGAGCTGATCATCAAGCAGATCGCCGACGGCCCCGGCCGCCCGCTCAACAACCTCCGCCTCAGCCGGCCACCCCCGGCTGACCCAGGGCCCGTCGCGTACGGCCCGGATGACGCGCCTTGCGTGCGGGCCGGGCCGTCCTCAGGGTCGTCCGCCGAGGCGCGGTCCCGGCACCGCAAGGCGCGCGTGTCGCCCGGTCAGCGGGGTGCGCGCTGCTCCGACAGGCGCAGGCCGGCCTCGATGACCGCGTTCATGATCGGGGCCAGGCCGGACTCGCCGAGAGACGGGGCGCGCAGGGCCATCCGGGCGACCAGGGCGCGTTCGCGGTCCATGTCGCGTCCGGCGAAGCCCCCGACCGGCTTGATGCGCTGGACGATGCCCGCCAGCTCCACCCGGCGTTCGAGGAGCGTGGCCAGCGCGGCGTCCACCCGGTCGATCGCCGCGCGGCACTCGGGCAGCGTGGCGGGCGACTCGGGGCGCAGCAGGCCGCCGACGACGGTGACGGCCTCCTCGGCGAGTGCCCGGCCGTCCTGGCCGGCGATCAGCCCGTCGGCACCGGCGGCGACGGCAGCGGCGGACAGGCCGGGGTCGCTGGTGACGTCCACGAGCACGGGACGTCCCGAGGCGGCCCGAGCCGCGCGTACGAGGCTCAGATCGGGCCGCCCGCCCTCGCACAGGATCACCCGCCCGTCGCCCTCGGCTGCGCAGTAGTCGGCCAGCCCCAGCCACTCCTCCAGCGACGCTCCGGGACGCCGTTCCACGACGACCGGCAGCCCGAGCCCGGCCGCCGCGCGTACGAGGGGGATGTCACGGGTCCACGACGCCCCCACGATGACCGCATGCGCGTGCGCGGCGATCGCCGGAAGGTCCGCCGCGCCGGCCGGTTCGACGAGCGTCACACCACGCCCCGGCGCCCCGGGCCGCGCCCCTGCGACGTCGTCCGCGGGCCGTGCTGACCCCGCCCCGGACGGCACTGCGGACAGCGCCGTAGACGGCCTTCCAGGCGTCCTCCCGGACGGGACCTCAGAACGCCTCTCAGGTGGCGCCCACGGCGGCGCTGCGGGGGCTCTCGGGGGCTCGGCGGGGCGATCGCGGAGGCTGATCCGGGTGTCGATGACCACGGCGGGGCCGTCGCCGAGCGGCACGCCGCCGAGCGTGATCCGCGACCGGCATTCCTGCTGACGTTCCAAGGTCGATGACATACCGACTCCTCGTCAAAGGCCGGCCCCCTGGAGCCGGCGGGGAAACGAAAAAGGCAGAGACGGTGGTCTCTGCCTCGTGCCGACTCCAGGTGGTCGCTAGCGTACGACCGGCTCTCCTGGAGCCGGCTCGGTAAACGCGTAGCGACGCAAGGTCATGTTTGAACTCTACACCCGGCCTCCACCTGCTGGTCGGCACTTCTCGCATGCCGGAGTGGCCTTCGAGCGAGTCGCCGTTGATCCCTGCCTATGGGAGTATTTCTTGGCCTAGAGGAGGGTTTGAGGCCGTTGATGTCGGATCGTAAGCAGGAGGGACGCCGCATCGCCGGCCGCTACCAGCTGCAGGAACCCATCGGCAGGGGCGGGATGGGCATCGTCTGGCGTGCCTACGACGAGCTCTTGGACCGCACGGTGGCGGTCAAGGAGGTCAGGTACGCCGCCGCCCTCGGCGAGGAGGTGCAGCTGCTGAACCGGCGCACTATGCGCGAGGCGAGGGCGGCGGCTAGGTTCGAGCATCCCAACGTGATCGTCGTGCACGACGTGATCGAGGAGGACGACCGGCCCTGGATCGTCATGCAGCTCGTCCAGTCGCGCTCGCTCGGTGCCGTGATCAAACAGGACGGGCCGCTGCCGCCCAAGCGGGTGGCGGAGATCGGCCTGGCGGTGCTCGACGCGCTGCACCGCGCCCACGAGGCGGGCGTGCTGCACCGCGACGTCAAGCCCGAGAACGTCCTGCTCGCCGACGACGGCCGGGTCGTGCTCACCGACTTCGGCATCGCGACGCTGGAGACCGAGACGCAGCTGACGGTGACGGGCCTCGCGGGGACGCCGGCGTTCATCGCTCCCGAGCGGCTCAAGGGCCTGCCCGCGCGCCGCGAGTCGGACCTGTGGTCGCTGGGCGCCACCCTCTACACGGCGGTCGAGGGACGCTCGCCGCACGAGCGCGGCATGGCGCTGGCGACCATGCACGCCGTGCTCACGGACGAGCCCGACCCCGCGCCGAACCTGGGACCGCTCCACGACGTGATCATGGGGCTCCTGGCCAAGGAGCCGGTGCAGCGGCTGACGTACGAGGAGACGCAGCGCATGCTGCGCGACGCCATCGCGGTCCTGTCGCAGCCGAGCCCGGCGCCCACGGCGCAGTTCCCCGCCGCCCGGTTCCCCGCGCAGGAGCTGCGGGTGCCAGAGCCCGCGCAGAAGCCGGCCCGCAAGCCGGTGCAGCCGCCTGCCCCGGGGTCCGGGCCGCAGCCGGCCAGGCCGAAGCGGCCGGGTCCGGCCAAGGCGCGGCGGCCGTACGCGCCGGTGGAGGACGACCTTCCCACCGACCCCGGCCTCGCGCCCGCACGCTCGCAGGCCGCGCCCTCGTCCGCCGGAGGCGTGCCGGAGACCGGGGTACGGCTGTCGCAGGCGCCGACGGCGGCGCCGCAGCAGTCCGCACAGCCGCCCGTGCAGGCCCCGGCGCCGCCCATCGGAGAGTCCACGATGGACGCGACCGCCAAGGGCGAGCAGCGGCGCGTGCTGCCGATCCTGGCGGCGGCCGCGGCCGTGTTACTGGTCGCGGGCGTCGGCGGCTACCTGGGCCTGAGCTCGGCCCCTGACGACGCCGGCGGCAACCAGGCGGCGGTCAGCACGGTCCCGGCCGCGCCGAGCGCGTCCGCGCCGCAGACGTCTCCCGCGTCGCCGCCCGCGTCCCCCTCGGCCTCCCCGGCGGGCGAGACGTCGCCGGCCGCGCCGCAGTCGCCGAGCCCCGAGCCGAAGCCCAAGGAGACGAGGGCCGCGCTGCCGTCCGGCTGGAAGATGCACACGGACAAGAAGCTCGGTTTCTCGATCGGGCTGCCCAAGGGCTGGGACGAGTGGCAGCGCACCGGCAACGGCGTCGAGTTCAAGGGGCCGGGCGGAGCGCCCAACGCGCACGTCCGCATCGAACGGGCGTCCAAGCTGGGCAAGGACCCGCTCAAGGGCTGGAAGAAGCTGGAGCCGCGGCTGAAGCACCAGTACGGCGGCTATCGCAAGCTCGGCATCAAGAAGGTGTCCTACCGCGAGGCCGCGGCCGACTGGGACTTCATCTGGCCCACCCAGACCGGCAAGTCCCGCATCCGCTACCGGGGGTTCATCGCCGAGGACGGCAAGGCGTACGCGATCTACTGGCACACGCTGAACAGCCACTGGAAGGACGATTACCACTTCTTCGAAGGGTTCTGCGCGACGTTCAAGCCCAAGAAGTAGGCTGCGCGACGTGCACGTCAGCAATCGGTACCGCCTCCTCGAGCCGATCGGGGAGGGCGGCATGGGGGTGGTCTGGCGGGCCTACGACGAGCTGCTCGACCGTACGGTGGCGATCAAGGAGGTCCGCTACACCGGGGTCGGCGACGCCAAGCGGGCCGAGCTCAACCGCCGTACCATCCGCGAGGCCAGGGCGGCGGGGCGGCTCGACCATCCGTCGGTGATCGTCATCCACGACGTCGTCGAGGAGGACGGCCGTCCGTGGATCGTCATGCAGCTCGTACGCTCCCGTTCCCTGGCCCGGGTGATCTCCGAGGACGGGCCGCTGCGTCCCGAGCAGGCCGCGGTGATCGGCGGCCGGGTGCTCGACGCGCTGCGGGCCGCCCATGCCACCGGGGTGCTGCACCGCGACGTCAAGCCCGAGAACGTGCTGCTCGCCGATGACGGCCGGGTCGTGCTCACCGACTTCGGCATCGCGGCGCTGGAGACCGAGGGCGGGCTGACGGCGACGGGCGGGCTGGTGGGGACGCCCGCGTACATGCCGCCCGAGCGGCTCAACGGCGAGCCCGCGCGGCCGGAGTCCGACCTGTGGTCGCTCGGCGCGACGCTGTACGCCGCCGTGGAGGGGCGGCCGCCGTTCAAGCGCGACTCGTGGGCGGCGACCGTGGCGGCGGTGCTGCGCGACGACCCCGAGCCGCCCGCGCGGGCCGGGGCGCTCGGGCCGATCGTGATGGGGCTGCTGCGGCGCGAGCCCGAGGCGCGCCTGCCCGCCGCCGAGGCCGCGAGGCTCCTGTACGACGTCGCCGCCACCGCTCCGCCGCGCCCTGCCGCCACCGCGGACGCCCCCTGGCAGGCCCCCGCGGGCTCCCCCTCCCCGGAGGGCTCATGGCGCGCCACATCACCTCAGGAGGGCTCCTGGCGCGGCACCCCGCCTCCGGACGCTTCTCAGCGCGACACGCCGCCTCCGGATGGCACCTGGCCTGCCACGCCGCCTCCCGGCGCTTCACGGCCCGACACGCCGCCTGCCGACGGCTCCTGGCGTGCCACACCGCCTCCCGGCGCTTCACGACCCGACACGCCGCCTGCCGTCCCCGCTGACGGCGGCACCCCGCCGCCCGATGCCTCGTGGCACCAGACGCCGCGCAGCGCGCACGACGGCATCCCGACCGGTGGCCGCCCCGATGCGACGCTCGACGGGCGAGGCGGCGGGCGGCGCAAGGCGGTGTTGATCGCCCTGCCGGCGGCGGTGCTCGCCGTGGCGGCGCTGGGCGGCGGTGGCGTGCTGCTGTACGACCGCCTCGCGGGTACGGCCGCCGCTCCCCGGCCCTCCCCCACGCCCGCGCCCACGGAGCAGCCCTCGGAGCAGCCCTCGCAGGAGCCCTCGCAGGAGAACGTCACGACCGCCCCCACGACCGGCGTGCCCACCAGGGAGGCCACGGAGGAGCCGGCCGTAAAGCCCACCGAGGAGCCCGTCGACGAGCCCGAGATCCCGGACGGCTGGCGGGCGTACCGGAACACCGCGGGGCGCTTCCAGATCGCCGTCCCTCCGCGCTGGCGGGCGACGAAGACGGCGGGCCGCGACAGCGTCGAGTTCACCCGCCCCGGCACCCCCGGCAGGCTGCTCGTGGAGTGGACGATCCCCGACGTCCCCTGGAAGGACCCCGAACGCCACTGGGTCCTCCTGGAGGCGGAGATCCGCAGGAAGGGCGACTTCGAGCAGTACCGGCGGATCGCCATCACCCCCACCGAGTTCCAGGGCCGCCCGGCCGCCGACTGGGAGTTCACCCGCGTTGATCAGGGCGTGACGATCCACGTCATCGACCGCGGCCTGCGCACCGCCGAGGGCCGCCCGTTCGCCGTCATGTGGGAGACCACGCAGGACCGCTGGGAGCGGGACCGCCACTACTTCGACGACTTCCTCAGGACGTTCAGACCGCTATGAGCAAGATCACCGAGGAGCGGGCGACGTTCTGGCGGCATCCGGCGGTGCCGGAGACCGACCTGCTGAAGGCCCGCTACGTCACCCACCGCTTCTCCCGGCACGTGCACGACGGCTACGCCATCGGGCTGATCGTCTCCGGGGTCGAGGAGTTCGACTACCGGGGCACGCTGCACCGGGCGGGGGCGGGCGAGATCGTGCTGGTCAACCCGGAAACGGTGCACACCGGGCAGGCCGGGGTGCCGGGCGGGTGGGCGTACCGGATGCTCTATCCGTCGATCGAGACGGTCTCGGCGATCGCCCGCGAGCTGGGCGGGCCCGGCGGGACGCCGTACTTCCCGCAGCAGGTGGTGCGCGACGACGAGGTGGCGGCGCTGCTGCGGCGCGCGCACCAGGCGGCCGAGCGGGGCGACGCGCTGGCGACCTCGACGCTGAGCCGTACGCTGTTCGCCCGGCTGCTGATGCGGCACGCCGCGCCCAAGCCGCCCGCCACCGGGACGGCGGAGAGCGGCCGGGCCGTGCGCGCGGCGCTGGAGCTGCTGCACGAGAGCCTGGTGGACCCGCCGACCCTCGACGACCTGGCGGAGGCGGTGGGGGCGCGGCCGTTCCCGCTGCTGCGGGCGTTCAAGGCGGCGACGGGAATGCCGCCGCACGCCTACCTGATCTCGCTGCGGGTACGCCGGGCGCGCGAGCTGCTGCTGAGCGGGATGCGCCCGGCGCAGGTGGCCGCCGAGGCAGGCTTCACCGACCAGGCCCACCTCAACCGGCATTTCAAGCGGGTCATGGGCGTACCGCCCGCCGTGTACCAAAGGGCCGCAGGATCGTACAAGACCCGACATTCAGGCGGCACATAGCCTCGGTAGGCATGGAACCGACAACTCACCGTTCCGCGGCCGTGCGGGACGGTCTCGGCGTGGGCCTGGCCGTGGGGCTGTCCGGGCTCGCCTTCGGCGCCGCCGCGATCACGGCGGGCCTGTCCGTGCCGCAGGCGTGCGTGCTGAGCCTGCTGGCGTTCACGGGCGCCTCGCAGTTCGCGCTGACGGGCGCGGTGGGCGCGGGCGGCGACCTGCTGGCGGCCGGCCTCGGCGCGCTGCTGCTCGGCGGCCGCAACACCCTGTACGGCCTGCGCCTGGCCGACCTCCTCCAGGTACGCGGCCCGCGCAAACTGCTGGCCGCCCACGGCGTCATCGACGAGACCACGGCCGTGGCGATGGCCCAGCCCGACCCCCGCTCGGCGCGTACGGGCTTCGTCACCACGTTCGCCACCCTCTACATCACCTGGAACCTGACCACGCTGGCGGGCGCGTACGGCACCTCGTCCCTCGGCGACCCCGGCGTCCTCGGCCTGGACGTCGTGGGCCCGGTGGCGTTCCTCGCGATCCTGTGGCCCCGGCTGAAGGACAGCGGCGAGCTGCGCGCGCTGGCCGCGAGCGCGGCGGCGATCGCGCTGTGCACGACGCCGTTCTTCCCGCCCGGGGTGCCGGTGCTGCTGTCGGCGGTGGCGGTGCTGGTGGTGATGGTGCGATGACGTTGTGGTGGGCGATCGCGCTGGTGTGCGCGGGTTGTTACGCGCTGAAGCTGGCGGGCCTGGCCGCGCCGCGCGCGGTGCTCGACCATCCGAAGGTGCGCAGGTTCGCGGAGCTGGTGCCGGTGGCGCTGCTGGCGGCGCTGATCGCGGTGCAGATGTTCACGCAGGAGGGCGGGCTGGGCTTCGACGCCGCCCGTACGGCGGGGCTCGGCGCGGGCATCGTGGCCCTCCTGCTCCGCGCGCCTTTCCTGGTCGTCTTGGCGGCCGCGGCGGCGATGACGGCGCTCGTCCGGTTCCTTCTGGGGTAGCCGGCGGTGCATGTCCGAGTGCGCGGTGAAGCGATCAAGGAGGTGCCCCGCCTCCTGACCTGACGGACGCCGGACGCGAGGTCTTCGCGGCGCGCACGTCACGCGCGGCGGCGGCCGGTCCGGTCCGGTCACGCCGCGCGGCACGCCGCCGCCCGCCCGCGTCCAGCCCAGGGCCACGGAGGGTGCGCACACAGGACCCCGAACCGCGCCCCAGCACGTCCGGAACGCGCTCAGAACGCACGGACAGCCGCTCAGAGCGGGCGGACGGCACAGACACCGGACGGGACGGAGGAAAGCGGCGAGTCCCCCTCAGAGGCGCCCGGCCGGATCGAGGGCTCGGACGGCGGCCGATCCGGCTCGGACGGCGGCCGATCCGGCTCGGACGGCGGCCGATCCGGGGCGTGAAGGCGGCAGGACCGGCGGGCGCGCGGCTCAGGACTCCGCGCGTACCAGGTCGAGCGCCTTCTGCAGGTCCTGCGGATAGTCCGTGCTGAACGACATCCACTCGCCGGTCGTCGGATGCTCGAACCCGAGCGAGACCGCGTGCAGCCACTGCCGGGTGACGCCCAGGCGGGCGGCCAGCGTGGGGTCGGCGCCGTAGAGCATGTCGCCGACGCACGGGTGGCGCAGCGCCGACATGTGGACGCGGATCTGGTGCGTACGCCCCGTCTCCAGCTTGATGTCGAGCAGGGAGGCGGCGCGGAACGCCTCGACCGTGTCGTAGTGGGTCACCGACGGCTTGCCACCGGCGACGACGGCCCAGCGGCCGTCGCCCGACGGATGCCGGTCGATGGGCGCGTCGACGGTGCCCCTGAACGGGTCGGGATGCCCCTGCACGAGCGCGTGGTAGCGCTTGTCGACCGTGCGTTCTTTGAAGGCCCGCTTGAGGAACGAGTAGGCGTGCTCGCTCTTGGCCACCACCATCGCGCCCGTGGTGTTGGCGTCCAGGCGGTGCACGATGCCCTGGCGCTCGGCGGCGCCGCTGGTGGCGATGGTGTGACCGGCTCCCAGGAGCCCGCCGATCACGGTGGGGCCCGTCCAGCCGACCGTGGGGTGCGCGGCCACGCCGACGGGCTTGTTGATCACGATGATGTCGTCGTCCTCGTACACGATCGTCATGCCGGGCACCGGCTCGGCCACCGGCATGGGCGCGGTGACGGGCGGGGGCATCGTGACGTCGAGCCACGCGCCGGCGTGCACGCGGTCAGACTTGCTCGGCACGCGGCCGTCGACGAGCACCTCGCCGGCGCCGATCAGCTCGGCCGCGCGGGTGCGGGAGAACCCGAAAAGTCGCGAGAGCGCGGCGTCCAGCCGCTCGCCCTCCAGCCCGTCGGGCACGGGCAGGCTGCGCCGTTCAGCCATCCTCGGCCACCTCCTTCGAGCCGTCGATCTGCACGTTGCGCCAGGCCAGGATCACGGCCAGGATGCCGCCGCAGACGATGGCCGAGTCGGCGATGTTGAAGACGGGGAAGTAGTCGATGACCGGGAAGTTGCCCGGCAGCACTTCGATGAAGTCCACGACGTGGCCCTGAAGCTGCGTGGAGCGTCCGAACCCGGAGGGGTAGCGCAGCAGCCGGTCGGTGAGGTTGCCGACGGCGCCGCCCAGCAGCAGGCCGAGCGCGACCGCCCACGAACGGCTGCCGAGCTTGCGCGCCGTACGGATGATGGCGACGACCACGCCGGCCGCGATGAAGGTGAAGACGAACGTCATCCCGGTGCCGATGCTGAAGGCGGCACCGGAGTTGAAGATGACCCGGAACTGGAGCACGCCTGGGATCACGACCAGGGGCGCCTCACCCTCGAGGGTGCGCAACACCACCGTCTTGGTGACGAGGTCGGCCGCGTAGATCACGGCCGCCAGCGCGACGAGGACGGCGACCAGGCGCCCGCGTGGCCTGCCGGCGGTGCTCCGCCGGCCTACCGGCGCTCCTCCTTCTGCTTGCAGGCCACGCACAGCGTCGCCCTGGGGAACGCCTGGAGGCGTTCCTTGCCGATCGGCTTGTGGCACGATTCGCACACTCCATAGGTCCCTGCGTCGATCCTGGCGATCGCACGTTCGTTCTGCGCGACCAGATCGCGCGCATTCAGGGTAAGGGCGATCTCGCGTTCGCGCTCATACGTCTTCGCGCCGGCGTCGGCCTGGTCGTCGCCCGCGCCCTGCGTGACGTCCCCAGAGGCTATCTCCGTCTCGTGACGGAGGATGTCCGCCTCGAGCTCGTCGATCTCCTTCTGGAGCCTGCCGCGTACCTCGGCCAGCTCCTCATCCGACCACATCGACGGTGTAGCGGTCTGCGTGCCTGCCGCCATGGCTGCCTCCATGCTGATCAAGGCCGTGAATGGTGCGGGCAGCTTAGGATCCTGATAACGGAACGGCAAACGACCCGCCGGACGGTTTACCTAGCCCGTACTATCCCGCCTCGCGCATTCAACTCCTCCACAGCGGCGTCCATTCCCACATCTTTGCGCCCTTTACGACTCACGTACCGCTGGGAGGCGGGTGACCTCCTGAGGCGGGAAACGTGGAAGCCTTGACCTCGACTCTGCGTTATGGTTTGAGTCTGCAAGGCGTTGATGGGGCCCGCTGTGAGGGATATCACCCCGGAGCCGCCGGAAGAACGGCTCGCGCGAGCTTATTAGAACCGGCAGCAGTCAAATGAAGAGGGCCTCGCCTTCGGGCGGGGTCAAGAAGGGTGGTACCGCGGGGCCGCGAGGCTTCGTCCCTTCACGCCACAGCCCTATCGGCCGATTCACGCGTGGAGGTCACGCCCGAGATGTCTTCCCCAACGTTCCGCTCTCTTCCCGCGCAGGTCGACCTGCCCGCGCTCGAGCGCGAGGTCCTGGACCGCTGGCGGGACGGGAAGATCTTCGAGCGCTCCGTCGAGCAGAACGCCGGCAACCCCTCGTGGGTGTTCTACGAGGGCCCGCCCACCGCCAACGGCCTGCCCGGCGTGCATCACGTCGAGGCCCGCGTGTTCAAGGATCTGTTCCCGCGCTACAAGTCGATGCGCGGGTTCAGCGTTCCGCGTAAGGCCGGCTGGGACTGCCACGGCCTGCCCGTGGAGGTCAGCGTGGAGCGCGAGCTGGGCCTGTCCGGCAAGAAGGACATCGAGTCCTACGGCATCGCCGAGTTCAACGCCAAGTGCCGCGAGTCGGTGCTGCGGCACGTCGACGCGTTCGAGCAGATGACCGAGCGCATGGGCTACTGGATCGACCTGTCGCAGGCCTACCGCACGATGGATCCGTCCTACGTCGAGTCCGTGTGGTGGTCGCTGAAGGTCATCTTCGACAAGGGGCTGCTGTTCCGCGACTTCCGCATCACGCCCTACTGCCCGCGCTGCGGCACCGGGCTGTCGGACCACGAGCTGGGCCAGCCGGGCGGCTACGAGACCATCTCCAGCCCGTCGGTGTACGTCCGCATGCCCGTCACCTCCGGCCCGCTGGCCGAGCTGGGCGCCTCGCTGCTGATCTGGACGACCACGCCGTGGACGCTGGTCTCCAACACCGCGGTCGCCGTGCACCCCGACGTCACGTACGTCGCCGCCCGCACCGCCGACGGCGAGGTGCTGGTCGTGGCCGAGCCGCTGCTGTCCGTGCTGGGCGAGGGCGTCACCGAGGTCGCCCGCTACACCGGCCGCGAGCTCGAGCGCACCACCTACCGCCGGCCGTTCGACCTGGTCGACATCCCCGACGCCCACTACGTCGTGCTCGGCGACTACGTCACCGTCGAGGACGGCACCGGCCTGGTCCACCAGGCGCCCGCCTTCGGCGCCGACGACATGGCCGTCATCAAGCGGTACGACATGCCGATCGTCAACCCGATCGGCCCCGACGGCCGCTTCCTCGAGGACGTCCCCATGGTGGGCGGCCGCTTCTTCAAGGACGCCGACGAGGAGCTGACCGAGGACCTGCGGCGGCGCGGCCTGCTGTTCAAGGGCGGCCACTTCGAGCACAGCTACCCCCACTGCTGGCGCTGCCACACCCCGCTGCTCTACTACGCGCTGCCGTCCTGGTACATCCGCACCACCGCCGTCAAGGACCAGATGCTGGCCGAGAACTCCGGCACCAACTGGTACCCCGACACCATCAAGTGGGGCCGCTTCGGCGAGTGGCTGCGCAACAACGTCGACTGGTCGCTGTCGCGCTCCCGCTACTGGGGCACGCCGCTGCCGCTGTGGGTGTGCGAGCAGGACGAGTCCCACGTGACGTGCGTCGGGTCGCTGGAGGAGCTGGGCAGGCTCGCCGGCCGTGACGTCTCCGCCCTCGACCCCCACCGCCCGTACGTCGACGACGTCACGTTCGACTGCCCGACCTGCGGCGCTCTCGCCCGCCGCGTGCCCGACGTCATCGACGCCTGGTACGACTCCGGCTCCATGCCGTTCGCGCAGTGGGGCGAGCGCGGCAAGCCCGAGGGCGTCTACCCCGCCGACTTCATCTGCGAGGCCACCGACCAGACGCGCGGCTGGTTCTACTCGCTGATGGCCGTCGGCACGCTGGTCTTCGGCCAGTCCTCCTACCGGAACGTGCTCTGCCTGGGCCTGATCCTCGCCGAGGACGGCCGCAAGATGAGCAAGCACCTCGGCAACGTCCTCGAGCCGATCCCGCTGATGGACCGGCACGGAGCCGACGCGCTGCGCTGGTTCATGGCCTGCTCGGGCTCGCCGTGGGCGGCCCGCCGCGTGGGGCACGCCACGCTGGAGGAGATCGTCCGCAAGGTCCTGCTGACGCTCTGGAACACCGCCTCCTTCTTCACCCTGTACGCCAACGCCGAGTCCTGGTCGCCTGCCCAGCTCGCCGAGGCCGTCCCGCCGGCCGAGCGCCCGCTGCTCGACCGCTGGGCGCTGTCCGAGCTGCACCGCACCGTGGCCGAGGTCACCGCGGCGCTCGACGACTACGACACCCAGCGCGCCGGCCGCCGCCTGGCCGACTTCCTCGACGACCTGTCCAACTGGTACGTGCGCCGCTCGCGCCGCCGCTTCTGGCAGGGTTCGGAAGAGGCGTTCGCGACGCTGTACGAGTGCCTGGAGACGGTGCTCAAGCTGATGGCGCCGATCACGCCGTTCATCACCGACTACCTGTGGGACGTCCTGCGCGGCGAGGACACGCCGACCTCGGTGCACCTGGTCTCCTGGCCGCAGGCGCGTGAGGAGCTCATCGACACCGAGCTGTCAGAGCAGATGGCCCTCGTCCGCCGCCTGGTCGAGCTGGGCCGCTCGGCCCGTGCCTCCTCCGGGGTGAAGACCCGCCAGCCGCTGCGGCGGGCCCTGGTGGGTGCGCACGGCTGGCCGTCCCTGCCCGACGAGCTGCGCGGGCTGGTCGCCGAGGAGCTCAACGTCCAGGCGCTCGAGGACATGTCGGGCTTCAGCGCCGACCTGGTGTCCTACACGGTCAAGCCCAACTTCCGGGCGCTGGGCAAGCGGTTCGGGCCGCGTACCAAGCTGGTGGCCGCCGCGCTGGCCGCCGCCGACGCCACCCGCGTGGCGCGCGCCCTGCGCTCCGGCTCCACCGTCATGGTCGAGGCCGAGGAGCTGGGCGAGGTCATGCTCGGCCCCGACGAGGTGATCGTCAACGAGCAGCCCCGTTCCGGCTGGGCCGTCGAGACCGGCGCCATCGGCACCGGCACCGGCGAGACCGTGGCGCTCGACCTGGAGCTGACCGACGAGCTGCGCCGCGCCGGCCTGCTCCGCGAGGTCATCCGCCTGGTCCAGGACGCCCGCAAGTCGACCGGCCTGTCCATCACCGACCGCATCGACCTGTGGTGGAGCGCGTCCTCGCCCGACCTGGCCACGGCGCTGCGCACTCAGGGCCAGGTGGTGACCGAGGAGGTGCTCGCCACCTCGTTCACCGAGGGCACCGCCCCCGACCTGCCCACCCACGCAGACGAGGACCTCGGCCTCACCTTCCAGCTCCGCCGCGCTCAGTAGCCGCTCGTCCGGGGGCGTACGCACCCCGGACGGTAAGGACCCATCGAGCGGGCCCCGGGTACCAGCACCCGGGGCCCGCTTCGTGGCGTCAGGCTGTGTGATGGCGCCCGCAGGAGACGGCACCCCCACCCCGCCCGCCACGCAGGCAGAGACACCCTCACCTCACCCGCCCGCGCAGGGAGATGCCTGACCTCACCCGCCCGCGCCAGAGAGATGCGTTACCTCACCCGCGCAGGCAGGAACAGGCGACCACCCCGCGCCGAAGGCGGATGCGCGTAGCCCACTCGCTCTGACGGAAAGGCAGCGCGGCGCGGCTACGTCTCGCACACAGGAATGGCTGCGTTCCGCACAGTTCCGCACGCAGGAATGACGCCCCCGCGGATGGACACCCCGCAGAAGATCGCCCCACAGCTTCAAAGAACGCCCCACGAAAGAACGCCCCGCAGCCCCGACAGAACGCCCCACGAAAGAACGCCTCACAGCCCTCGAAAGGACGGCTCACGGCAGGACGACCCGCAACGCCCGACAGAACAGCCCACGGCAGGACACCCCGCAACGCCCAACAGGACGGCCCACGGCAGGACGACCCGCAACGCCCGACAGAACGGCCCACAGCAGGACGCCCCCACGAAGAGACGCCCCGCAGAAGAACATCCTGAGTGGCCTGCGGCAGAGACTGACTTACGGCAAGGCAGGTGGCCGGAGGCGTCAGCTGACGGTTTCGCGGTCGTGCTGACAGACCGGGCAGCTCGTCAGCCCGGCGGCCTGGGCGGCGGCGAGGGTCATCGACTCGACGCCGTCACCCGCTCCCCGGACCAGCGGGCACGCCGAGCCGTGGTAGCGGCGGGTGCCGATGATGACCTTGACGGTCTGCGGCCCTCGCTCCTTGCCGTTTCCGGCCCCGTTCGCGTTGCCGTTGGCCCCGGTGGAGCCGTCACCGGCCTTGCCACCGGACGAACCGGCCTTGACACCCGCAGCCTTGGGATCTGCGGCCTTGGCTGCGGCACCACCGTTGGACGGGCCGCTCCCCTGATCGCGAGGCCCTTGCCCGGGAGAAGCGCTCCCCTTGGCGGCCGACGCTCCCTTACCGGCGGACGAGGCGGCCTGCTCACCGCCACCGGACGCCCCGCTCTTCCCCGGCGTGGCCCCGGGCTTGGCACCGGAGGACGTGACCGGCGCGCCCGGAGGCAGCGGCCCCCGAGGCTTGGCGGTCGCCTCTGCCGAGGACGCGGGCCGCTCGTGCAGGATGACGGTCTCCCCCGGCGCGGGCTCGTCGCCACCGCCGGACGGGCGCTTGGCCGACTCGCCTCCCGACGCCGACGACCGCTCCGAAACCTCGGACGACCCGGACGTCCCCGGGCGTTGCGGCGCACCGGACTTAGCGGACGATCCAGGACGCTGCGGCCCACCGGACGATCCGGGACGCTGCGGGCTGCCCGACGCGGTCACCCGAGGCTGCGGCGCCGTAACGGGCCCGGCGTCGTCATCGCGCTCGCCAGGACCGGCCCCCTGCCCGGCCTTGCCGTTGCCCTGTCCTGCCTTCCCGGACGCGGACGCACCGGCCGTACCGGGCTTGCCGGACGCAGACCCACTGGACGCGCCGGGCCTGCCGGACGCGGACGCACCCGTCGTCCCCTGCTTCCCGGGTGCGGACGAGCCGGATGTCCCAGGCTTTCCAGCCGTGGCCCCAGCGGCCGTGCCCGGCTTCGCGGCCCCGGACGCACCGGCGGCCGTGGCGGCCTTCCCGGACGCGGGCTCCCCGCTCGTCCCAGGCTTGCCGGAAGCGGGCCCGCCCGCAGCACCCGGCTTCCCGGACGCGGACACACCGGACGCTCCGGACTTTGCGGGCGCGGGTGTGCTGGACGTTCCGGGCTTCCCGGGGGCAGACGCACCGGGCGTCCCAGGCTTGGCGGGCGTCGACGCGGCGGCGGTGCCGGGCTTGCCATCGGGCCGACCGGGACGACCGGCCTCACCACCCGACGAGCCGACACCACCCGGACGACCAGGACCGTCACCGGACGAACCAGCACCCGCACGACCAGGACCGTCACCGGATGAACCAGCACCCGGACGGCCAGATGCGTCACCGGAAGGAGCGGCACCCGGGCGGCCAGGCGCGCCGCCGGACGGACCAGTGGCACCTGGGCGGCCGGGCTTGTCGCCGGGCCGATCGGGGCGGGCCGAGCCCGAGCCCTGGACGGCCTTGGCCGGGCTGGGACCCGAGCCCTGGGCTGCCTTGGCCGGGCTGGGAACGTTGGGAGAGGTCTCGTCGTCGGAGCCCCCGGCGGTGGCGGCGGACTCCCGAGAGGCGACGGACGCGGTCTTCGGCGAGGACGCGCCCTTACCGGGCGTGCCCTTGGCCGGCGTGCCCTTGGCCGGCGCGCCCTTCGACGGCGCGCCCTTCGGGGAGCCGGGCTTGCCGGACGTTCCTCCCGAGGCCCCGGGCGCTCCACCCGAGGAGCCGGACTCGCCGGCCCCGGGCGTGGAAGGGCCGCCCTTCGAAGGACCGGCCTTCGGAGATCCGGATCGGGAGGGCGCGGTGCCGGCCCCGCGCGAGGGCGGCGGCCGGAAGTAGGAAGTCTCTGACTCCGCCTGCTCATCGTCCGAGCCGGTGCCGGTCTCGGGGGCGGCGGAGGTGGAGCCCGATGCCTGGTCGGCCGGGGCGGCCTTGGGACGGCCGAACCACCCGGCGGCGCCTTCCTCGTGGGCGGCGGCAGGCTCCGGGCTGGGGGTGGAAGCCTTCGTGCCGGGCTTCGGCGGGGTGACCTGCGGACGAACGTCGCGGGTCTCCGCGGAGTCTTCTGCTCGGTTCTTGGCAGAAGCGGTGCTGGAGTGGACGGCGGGCTCGGGGTCGGCGGCAGGCGGCAGCTGCCGTCCGCCGAGCGCGGCGTCGGGCAGGCACGCCGTGCAGGGCGTGAAGCCCTCCTCGCGTGCCTCCTCGTACGTGAGCTCCTCGTGTTCCCGCCCGACCAGCTGCCTGCACCCGTGGACGTGGTAGCGCTTGCGTCCAGGGATGACCAGCACGATCGCATCCGGCGCGATGCCGGCGGCCGCGGGGCGGCGCGGTGCGGTGGCCGGGGTGGCCGCCGTGCGCTGCTGCGGTGCCTGCGGATGCGGTCGGGGCTGCGGGGGCGGCTGATGAGCCATGGGGCCGGTCTGGGTGTACGGCGCCGCGGACGGCATGAGCCCCTTCGGGGGGGTGGCCGGCGCAGCGGCCTGCCCACCTCCGGGAAAAAGCTCGTTCCGCCGCAGAAACGCCCCGATCACCAGGAACAACGCGGACAGCACGCTGACCACGATGGACCACATGATCAGGAACGGCTTCGCCAGTACGAAGCCCGCGATCAGCAGCACCACTGCCGCGAGCACCAAACCAGCACTGATAAGGATCACAGAGGGCTCTTTCGAGTGGCAGGTCCTAGTGACCCGTTACTTTACCGCCGGTCGTTGTGAGGACCGTCACCGCCGGGGAAAGCGCCCTGCGGAGCGTCGCCGCCGAACGGAGCGGGGCCTCCGGGCAGCGGCTGCTGGCCGCTCTGGGGCACGGCGTGCGACATGGCGGGTGCCTGGCCCTGCGGACCGCCGGACAGCACGGGGAAGCCACCGCTGCCTTCGGCGGACACGTTGAGCTCGGCGAGCTGGTTTTCGAGGTAGAGCTTGAGCCTGCTGCGGTATTCGCGTTCGAAGCTGCGGAGTTCCTCGACCTTGCGCTCGAGCTCGTCGCGGGTCTGCACGAGCGAGCCCATCGCCTGGCGGTGGCGCTCCTGGGCGTCGCGCTCGAGCGTCTCGGCGCGAGCCCTGGCGTCGCCGATGACCTGCTCGGCCTGGCGGCGTGCCTTGGTGAGGATCTCGTCGGCCTCGCGCCGGGCCCGGGTCACCGTCTCGTCCGCCTCCCGGCGGGCGTCGGCGATCGCCTGGTCGGCGGTCTGCTGGGCCAGAGCGAGCACGCGGGCCGCGGTGTCCATGTTGTCCTCGGCGGGCGGCATGTTCATGCCCACGGGGACCTGGGGCTGCTGCGGCTGCTGCTGCGGCTCGGGCGCCCGCATGGGCTCCGGCTGCGGCGGCTGCATCATCTCCGGCTTGGGCTGTTCCTGGACAGGCGCCGAGGCCATGGGCATGTTCATGCCGCCCGGCACCTTCCCGCGCAGGCACTCGGCCAGCTTGGCGCGGAGCTCCTCGTTCTCTTGGATCAGGCGGTCAAGCTCAGCTTCCACCTCGTCGAGGAAGGCGTCGACCTCCTCCTCGTCGTAGCCCGGCCGGAGCCGGGTGGTACTGAACTGCTTGTTCCGCACATCAGCGGGCGTCAGCGGCATTTTTTGGTCTCCTTGGCGCGCTTGGAGTCTGTCCGGAGGACGGTAACCCGAATCACTTCAGCGCGGACACGAGTTGGAACACGACCGGCGGCCTCACAGGCCATGCTCACCGTGGGCCGAGAGCCTGGGCGATCTGAATCAAGATCAGAACCACGATGAACAGGACAGTGAAGCTTAGGTCAAAGGCCACCGTACCCAACCGGAGCGGAGGAATGAAACGGCGGAGGAACTTGAGGGGTGGGTCAGTTGCGGTGTAGGTGGCCTCCGCCACGACGAGCACCACGCCCGACGGACGCCACTGACGTGCGAACGCCTGCACCGTCTCAAAGATCATCCTGCCGATGAGCAGCACCAAGTAGAGAGACAGGACTACGACCAAGATCCCACTAACGATCTCCACGGCCCGGCCGCGCCTCCACTTCTGATGTGCCTCCAGGCCTTGGGGAGACCTGGTTGGGTCCGATAGGCATACACAGAGACTCTAACTCTGATTGAAGAACCCGCGTTCCGCGATTCGAGCCTTGTCCTCGGCGGTCACCTCGACATTGGCAGGGGACAACAGGAACACCTTGTTGGTAACACGTTCAATGCTGCCATGTAGGCCAAAGACGAGACCTGCCGCGAAATCAACCAGCCGCTTCGCGTCACTGTCGACCATCTCGGTCAGGTTCATGATGACGGGGGTCCCGTCACGGAAGTGCTCACCGATTGTACGCGCCTCGTTGTACGTGCGAGGATGCAGGGTCGTGATGCGAGCCAGATCCGTCGTACGGCGTTCCACGATGGTCGTGGTCGGCCTGGGCGCGGGGCCGCCGGTCTCGGGCTCGTCGTCGCGGTCTTGGACCGCGACAGGACGCTCCTCACCGGGGCGCTGCACGTCGTCGTCGTAGGCGTAGTCGTCGGTGTAGGTCTCGTACCTCTCGTAGCGGTCGTCCTCCACGAGACCGAGGTAGACCGCCATCTTGCGCATCGCGCCGGCCATCGCTACGTCGTCCTCCTGCTCATGGTCGCACTCGCTCGGGCCCGTCGCCGTGCCCTGAGGCGGTAGGCGTACCCCCTGGAGCTCACCGCTGATCGACCTCTACTTGGTCATGGGCCTGAAGACCCACTTGAGGGGACATTACCTGACGAAGGGCTTGCGACGACCGAGCAACGCCGTACCGACCCGAACGTGTGTCGCGCCGTACGCGATCGCCTCGGCGAGATCGCCGCTCATCCCGGCCGAGACCATGGTGGCCCGGGGGTGCTGCTCCTGCAGCGCCGTGGCGAGCTCGCGGAGCCTGGCGAAGGCCTTGGCGGGCTCCTCGCCCAGCGGGGCCACCGCCATGACGCCGCCCAGCCACACGCCTTCCGCCAGGGCCACCTCGTCGGCCAGCGCGAGCAGGTCGTCGGGCCGCACGCCGCCCCTGCCGGGGTCGTCGTCGAGCGCGACCTGGACCAGGCAGCCGATGCGCCGGCCCTGCCTGACCGCCTCCTTGCTGATGGCGCTCACCAGTTTGGAACGGTCGACGGAGTGGATCACGTCGGCGTACGAGACCACCGAGCGGACCTTGTTGGTCTGCAGCTGACCGACGAAGTGCCAGGTCAGCGGCAGCCCGGCCAGCTCGCGCGCCTTGGGCGCGGCCTCCTGGTCGCGGTTCTCGCCGATGTCGCGCACGCCCAGCTCGGCCAGGATGCGGATGTCGTCGGCCGGCCTGGTCTTGGTGACGGCGATCAGCGTGACCTCGCTCCGGTCGCGGCCCACGGCGTGGCACGCCGCGGTGATGCGCTCCTCGACCTCGGCGAGACCGGCCGCGATCTCGTCCCTTCTCACGTGCCTCTCCTTCGTTACCGCGCCGCCCGCTGCCCCGCCGGTCCGGCGCGCCCTGCCGCCGTACGCACGACGGCGCCGCTCCCGGATCGCTGCGGGGAGCGGCGTCAGGCGAACGACTCGTTGACCGGCTATTTGAGGAAGTCGGGAACGTCGAGTTCCTCTTCCTGCTCCTCGAAGATCACCCGGGGACGTTTGGGAGGCTCCGACATGCGGGAGGTGATGGGCGTGGGCGGATTGGCCGGCTCGGGCGTGGGCCTCGGGATCGAGACGGGGCCGGACGGTCCGTCGGCCTCTCCGGACTCCTGCCTCCCCTCGTCGCGGCCCTCGCTCCTGCCGTCGTTCCGGTTGTCGGCCCTGCCGTCGGAACGCTCCGGCGCCGAGTCGTGCACGGGCTCGACCGGCCGCACCGGCTCGGGCCTGGCCTCGGCGCGCGGCTCGGGGCGGAACTCCGTACGCGGCTCAGGACGCGGCTCGGCACGCACCTCGGCACGGGGCTCGATGCGCGGCTCAGGCCTGACCTCCGGCCGCGGCTCGGGACGCACCTCGGCGCGGGGCTCGGGGCGCGGCTCGGGGCGGAACTCCGTACGCGGCTCAGGACGCGGCTCAGCGCGCAACGGAGGAGGGTCGGACTTCACACTCGGGGAGGCCGCGTTCGGCCGCGCAGGAGACGACACGGGCGGCGCCGCGGGGCGGCCCGCGGGCCTGGGCGCCTGCTTGTCGGACGGGCCCGGCACGTCGTCGAAGCCGGCCGCGATCACCGTGACCCGCACCTCGTCGCCGAGCGCGTCGTCGATGACCGTACCGAAGATGATGTTGGCGTCGGGCGCGGCGGCCATCGACACCAGCTGGGCGGCCTCGTTGATCTCGAACAGGCCGAGGTCGGAGCCGCCCGCGATGGACAGCAGCACGCCGTGCGCGCCGTCGATGCTGGCCTCCAGCAGCGGGCTGGAGACGGCCATCTCGGCGGCCGCCACCGAGCGGTCGTCGCCGCGCGCGTGGCCGATGCCCATGAGCGCCGAGCCGGCTCCCGACATGACCGACTTGACGTCGGCGAAGTCGAGGTTGATCAGGCCGGGCGTGGTGATCAGGTCCGTGATGCCCTGGACACCGGACAGCAGCACCTGGTCGGCCGCCTTGAACGCGTCGAGCACGCTGACCTGCCGGTCGGAGATCGACAGCAGCCGGTCGTTGGGGATCACGATGAGCGTGTCGACCTCGTCGCGCAGCGTCTCGATGCCCGCTTCCGCCTGCGAGGCCCTGCGTCGTCCCTCAAAGCTGAACGGACGGGTCACGACGCCGATGGTGAGCGCGCCGAGCGACCTCGCGATGTTGGCCACGACGGGCGCGCCGCCCGTGCCGGTGCCGCCGCCCTCGCCCGCTGTGACGAAGACCATGTCGGCCCCCTTGAGGACCTCCTCGATCTCCTCACGGTGGTCCTCGGCCGCCTTGCGGCCGACATCGGGGTTGGCGCCGGCGCCGAGCCCGCGCGTGAGCTCGCGGCCCACGTCGAGTTTCACATCGGCGTCACTCATCAGCAGCGCCTGGGCGTCGGTGTTTATCGCGATGAACTCGACGCCCTTGAGTCCCTCCTCGATCATCCGGTTGACGGCGTTGACTCCGCCGCCGCCGATGCCGACGACCTTGATGACCGCGAGGTAGTTCTGCGGTGCTGCCACGACGAGGGGCCTTTCCGCTCGTTGACTTGCCATTCCGGTGCGGATTGTCTCCGCTTTTTTGTCACTTCAGGTAACTCTCAACCTCAGGTTGAGATTTAGATTTATGTCAACCTGATGATTGATACGGACAGTAGGAGTTACGCTCCGGGCCGGTCAACTAACCGCGCCGCAAGCACGTCCGGCGTGTCGCGCGCTGTCCGTTTCGCTCCGCCGCCGCGCCAGATGGCGCGCCTCCTCTGCCGAAAGTCCGGCTTACAGGCTCTCATGTTCCGGGCCCCGGCTCGTACAGGCTCGGCGATCTGCTTGCCGCTGACTTGCCGGACCCTGACGATCACGATCACTTCAGCGTCACCACGTCCGGAGAGCTGACGTCGTAGAAGGTGGCGGATCGTTCCCGTTTGAGCAGCGAGGCCAGGATGCGGCCCTTCTCCTCGGGACGGTCGGAGCCGCCCCACAGGACCGTACGCCCGTCGGACAGCTCCAGCGTGATCCCCTCGGCCGTGCCCGCGCGCACCCGCCTGACCTTGCCCGCCACCTCGGGCGGAACGGCCTGGACGGCCTTGAGCGCGGCCGTCATGACCGGATCGCCGGCCACCGGGCGGTCGACCTTGAGCACGGGCAGCAGGGGCGGCAGCGTCGGTTTGACCTCGATCACCACGCCCTCGCCGTCGACGACCGCCACCTTGCCGCCGGTCTCGATCGCGGCGACCGGCTCGCGCTCGACCACCTCGATCTTGAGCGTGCCGGGCCAGACCCGGTCCACCTTGGCGGAGGCGAGCTGCCGGATGCCGAGGACGCGGCTTTCGACGCCGGCGAGGTCGACGGTGGCGAGGGGATGCAGCTCGGGCACGCCCGCCTGCTGTTTGATGCGCTCGCTCGGCACTGTGAGATTTCCCACGATCTCGATCGAGCGCACCCCCAGCACAGGCGAGAAGAACACCAGCCACGCGGTGATGCCCACCACGCCCGCCGTCAACAGCACCAGGAACGCCGTACGCGCCTTCATCGCCCTCCCCCCAGCATGCGGCTCATGTCGGCACCGAACCTACGCCGACGGCGGCCTGAAGCCCGCGCGCCACGCCCAAGAGCGCGCCTCGCTCAGGACAGGCGGGCGACGATCTGCGGCCCCAGCTCGGTGACGTCGCCCGCGCCCATCGTCAGCACGATGTCGCCGGGCCGCGCCCGCTCGGCCACCAGCGCCGGCACGGCCGACCTGTCGGGCGCGTACACCACCCGCTCGGGCGGCAGCGGCACCCGCCCGGCCACCATGGCGCCGGACACCCCCGGCTCCGGGTCCTCCCTGGCGCCGTAGACGTCGAGCACGATGACCTCGTCGGCGAGCCCCAGCGCGGCGCCGAACTCGTCGGCGAAGAACCGGGTGCGCGAGTACAGGTGCGGCTGGAAGATCGCGATGACCCGGCCGGTGCCGGAGTAGGAGGCCACCACGTCGCGGGCGGCGCGCAGGTCGGCGGCCAGCTCGGTCGGGTGGTGGGCGTAGCTGTCGAAGACCGCCACGCCCCCGGCCTCGCCCTTGGCCTCGAAGCGGCGCTTGGCCCCGGTGAAGGCCCCCAGGCCGTCTCTGATCTCCTCGAACGGCATCCCGAGCTCATCGGCCACGGCGATCACCGCCGTGGCGTTGAGCGCGTTGTGAGCCCCGGGAACGGCCAGCCTGACCTCTCCCCTGCCCTCGATGGAGAACACCGTGCCGAACCCGTCGGGCCGCACCTCGCCCACGCGGTAGTCGTCGCCGCGCACGCCGTAGGTCTTGACCCGCAGGCCGCGCTCGGTGGCGCGGCGCGCCAGCCCGGCCGCCCCGGGGTCGTCGGCGCAGCAGATGAGCAGCGAGCCGACCCGCTCGGCGAACCTCGCGAAGCTGTCGTGCACGGCCCGCGGGTCGCCGTAGTTGTCGAGGTGGTCGGCCTCGACGTTGGTGACCACGGCGATGTCGGGCGCGAGCATGAGGAACGAGCCGTCGCTCTCGTCGGCCTCGGCCACGAACACCCGCCCCTGACCGTCGTCGGCGCCGAGCCCGGTGGTGACGAGCTGGCCGCCCACGCAGTAGGACGGGTCGGCGCCGCACTTCTGCAGCGCCACGGTGAGCATGGAGGTGGTCGTGGTCTTGCCGTGGGTGCCGGCGATGGCGACGCCGGTGCGCCCGGCCATGACGGAGGCCAGCGCGGCGGCCCGCGGGATGATCCGCAGCCCCTGCTTGAGCGCCTCGCCCAGCTCGGGGTTGGAGTCGCGGATGGCCGTGGAGACCACGACGGTGTCGACGTCTCGGATGTGGGAGGCGGCGTGCCCGATGTGGACCGTGGCGCCCAGCTCGCGCAGCTCGGTGATCAGCTCGGAGCTGCGCGCGTCGCTGCCGGTCACGCGTACGCCGCGCTTGAGCAGGATGCGGGCGATGCCCGACATGCCCGCGCCGCCGATGCCGATGAAGTGCACGCGCCCAAGATCTTCGACGGCGACGGGATCGACCAGCTTCACGAGACTCATCGGGCTATCTCCAACACTTTCCTGGCGAGCATGATATCGGCGTCCTTGCTCCCCAGCCTGGAGGCGGCCTCCGACATGACGGCGACCCGCTCGGGGTCGTGGAGCATGGGCAGCACGTTCTGAATGATCCATTCGGCGGACAGCTCGGCGTCGTCGACCAGCAGCCCGCCGCCGCCCGCGACGATGCGCTCGGCGTTGATGCGCTGCTCGCCGTTGCCGTGGGGCAGCGGCACGTACGCGGCGGGCAGTCCCACCGCGGTCAGCTCGGCGCAGGTCAGCGCGCCGCTGCGGCACAGGGCGACGTCGGCGGCGGCGTAGGCGAGGTCCATGCGGTCGACGTAGGGCAGCAGGACGTACTGCGGGTCGCCGGGCGGCGGCTCGTGATCGACGGTGTTCTTCGGGCCCAGCACGTGGAGCACCTGCACCCCGGCCCTGCGCAGCGCGGGCGCGGCGGCCAGCGCGGCCTGGTTGATCGACCTGGCGCCCTGCGAGCCGCCGAACACCAGCAGCGTCGGCCGGTCGTTCTCAAGGCCGAACCACGAGCGCGCCTTGTCGCCCATGGACAGCCGGTCGAGCGTGGTGATCTCGCGGCGCAGCGGCGTGCCGACGAACTCGGCCTTGGGCAGCGCGGAGTCGGGGAAGCCGGTGAAGACGTGCTCGGTCAGCCGGGCGCCCAGCCGGTTGGCCAGCCCGGGACGCGGGTTGGCCTCGTGGACGACGATCGGCAGGCCGCGCCGCTTGGCCGCGAGGTAGGCGGGCGTGGCGACGTAGCCGCCGAAGCCCACCAGGATGTCGGCCTGCACCCGGTCGAGGATGCCCGCCGCGGCGTTGATCGCCCCCGCGAGCCGCCCGGGCACGGTGAGCAGGCTCGGCGTGAGGGTCCTGGGCAGCGGCACGGCGGGCACCAGCTCCAGCTCGTAACCCCGCGCAGGCACGAGCCGCGTCTCCAAGCCGCGTTCCGTGCCCACGCAGGTGATGCCGACGCTCTGGTCAAGATGGCGCAGCGCGTCCGCAAGGGCGAGCGCGGGCTCGATGTGCCCGGCCGTCCCCCACCGGCGAGGACCACCCTCATCTCGGTCACTCCCTAACGTGTCGCTCGGCCTCTGGTCGTACGCCGCAGGCCCAGCCAGCTTAGGGCCCGGGCGGCCGGTCCGGGGCCACGTGCCGCCAAGGCCTCGCGCGCTCCCGGCTCGCGCCGGGCGAACGACAGCAGCATGCCGAGCGCCGCGAGCGTGGGCAGCAGTGACGAGCCGCCGTACGAGACCAGCGGCAGGGGGATGCCGGTGATCGGCAGCACCCCCAGCACCGCGCCCATGTTGACGGTCGCCTGACCCACCACCCACGCCACCGTGGCGGCCGCGGCGAGCCTGGTGAAGGCGTCGTTGACGCGTATGGCCACCCGCAGGCCCGCGTAGCCCAGCAGCCCGAACAGCGCCACGACGGTGAGCGTGCCCATGAGCCCCAGCTCCTCGCCGATGATGGCGAAGATGAAGTCGCTCTCGCTGTTGGGCAGCCAGCTCCACTTCTGCCGGCTCTCGCCCAGGCCGACGCCGAACCAGCCGCCCGAGCCGATCGCGATCTGCCCCTGCACGGCCTGGTAGCCGTCGCCCTGCGCGTCGGCCCACGGGTCGAGGAAGGAGCTGATGCGCGCGGTGCGGTACGGCTCCACTTTGATCGCGATGACGGCGGCCAGCACCGCGAGCGCCATGAAGCCGCCGAACAGCTTGATCGGCGCGCCCACCACCCACAGTAGCGCGAGAAAGATCATGAAGAGTACGAGCGTGGTGCCGAGGTCGCTGCCCAGCATGACCATGACGGCCAGGATCGCGGTGCCGGGCAGCAGCGGGAGCAGCATCTGCCGCCACTCGATGCGGCCCTGCTTGGCCCGCCTGGCCAGCAGGTCGGCCCCCCACAGCGCGAGCCCGAGCTTGGCCGGCTCCGACGGCTGGATGGTCAGCGGGCCGAGGTAGATCCACCGCTGCGCGCCCCACTCGGCCGAGCCGACGAACAGCACCATGACCAGCGCGATGATCGACAGCGCCATCAGCGGGTAGCCGGCCCAGCGGAAGAACTTGACCGGCAGCCGCGAGCACACGTACATGAGCGGCACGCCGATCGCGGCCGACAGCGACTGCTTGATGAACCACGAGAACGGGCTGCCGGTCTTGTTGAGCGCCTCGATGCTGGAGGCCGACAGCACCATCATCAGCCCGAGCGCGAGCAGCAGCGCGCTGCACATGATGATCAGGTAGTAGGTGGCCAGCGGCTTGTCGAGCAGCTCCTTGAGCGCGAGCAGCTGCTCGCGCAGGAAGCTCTGCGGGCTCTCCTCGGCGCGCGCCGGCCGCACCCGCTCCTCAGCGCTCGTGCTCACGTCGCGCCCTCAGCTCGCGTACGGCACGCGCGAAGGCCTCCCCTCGCGCCGGATAGTTCGCGAACATGTCGAAGGATGCCCCCGCCGGGGAGAGCAGCACGGTGTCGCCTGGCGAGGCCAGCCGGGCCGCTTCGGTGACGACTTTGTCCATCGCACCAGTGTCCCGATCCGCGATGTCCACGAGGGGGACATTCGGCGCGTGTCGCGCCAGGGCTTCGGCGATCCTGGCGCGGTCGGCGCCGATCAGCACCGCCGCGCGCAGCCGCGGGGCGGCCTGGCGTACCAGGTCCTCCACGTCCGCGCCTTTGAGCAGGCCGCCCGCGATCCACACCACCGAGCGGTAGGAGGCGAGCGCCGCGGCCGCGGCGTGCGGGTTGGTGGCCTTGGAGTCGTCGACGTAGTCGACCTCGCCGATCCTGTCGACGTGGGCGAGCCGGTGCGGGTCGGGCACGAAGTCGCGCAGCCCCTGGCGTACGGCCTCGGCGGGCACGCCGAGCGAGCGGGCCAGGGCGGCGGCGGCCAGCGCGTTGGCCACGTTGTGCGGCGCGAACGGCTTGATGTCGTCAAGGGTGGCGAGCTCTTCTGCGGCGTCCACGGGGTCGGCCACGAACGCGCGGTCCACCAGCAGGTCCTCGACCACGCCGATCTCGCCCCGCCTGGGGATGCGCAGCGTGAACCCGACCGCGCCCGGGTAGGGGGCGGCCAGCCTGGCGGCCTCGGGGTCGTCGGCGTTGTAGATCACCGTGCCGGCGCGCTCGAAGATCCGGCCCTTGGCGGCGGCGTACTCCTCCATGGAGCCGTGCCAGTCGAGGTGGTCGGGCGCCACGTTGAGCACCGCGGCGGCGTGCGGGGCCAGCGTGGACGACCAGTGGAGCTGGAAGCTCGACAGCTCGACGGCCAGCGCGTCGTACGGCTCCCCCACCGCGCGCACCACGGGCACGCCCACGTTGCCCACGGCCAGCGCCTTGCGGCCGGCGGCCAGCAGGATCGAGGTGAGCATGCGCACGGCGGTGGTCTTGCCGTTGGTGCCGGTCAGCGCCAGCCACGGCGCCGCCTGCCCGGAGCGCAGCCGCCAGGCCAGCTCGACCTCGCCGACGACCTCGACCCCGGCCTTCAGCGCGGCGTCGATGAGCGGGTGGTGCGGCGGCCAGCCGGTGGTGACCAGCCGCGTCACCCCCTCCGGCAGCGCCATCTCGCCGAACCTGGTCTCCACGCCGACGCGGGCGAGCTCCGCCGCCGCGGCGAGCTGCCGCTCGCCCTCCGTCGCCTCGACCACCACGACCCGCTCGCCCCGCGCGGCCAGCACCTCGGCCACGGCGGTGCCGGACACGCCGAGCCCGGCGACACACGTGTACGTCATGGCCTGGGCATCCACTCGACGTAGAACAGCCCGAGGCCGAGCGCCGCGCACAGCATGGCGATCAGCCAGAAGCGGACCACGATCGTGGTCTCCGCCCAGCCCTTGAGCTCGAAGTGGTGCTGCAACGGCGCCATTCTGAACACCCGTTTCCCGGTCATCTTGAAGGATCCGACCTGGATGATGACCGACAGCGTGATGATCACACACAGGCCGGCCAGGATGATCAGCAGGAGCTGGGTACGGGTGGCGATGGCCAGGCCGGCCAGCACGCCGCCCAGCGCGAGCGAGCCGGTGTCGCCCATGAAGATGCGGGCGGGCGGCGCGTTCCACCACAGGAAGCCGATGAGCGCCCCGAGCACGGCGGCGGCCACCACGGCCAGGTCGAGCGGGTCGCGCACCCAGTAGCAGTTGGGGCCGAGCTGGTCGATGCAGTTGTTGCGCAGCTGCCAGTTGCCGATCAGCACGTACGCCGCGAGCACCGTGCCGGTCGCACCGCTGGCCAGGCCGTCGAGACCGTCGGTGAGGTTCACCGCGTTGGAGAACCCGACGATCATGATGAGCACCCAGATGGTGAACCCGACGATGCCGATCGAGGGGCCGAAGTCGCGCAGGAACGACAGCCGGGTCTCGGCGGGCGTGATGCCGTACACGTTGGGCTGGCGGACCACCAGGACGGCGAAGACCGCGCCCACGATGAGCTGGCCGAGCGCCTTGGCGCCGCTGCGCAGGCCCAGGCTGCGCTGCTTGTAGATCTTGATGAAGTCGTCGAGGAAGCCGACCGCGCCGAGTCCCGTCATCAGGAACAGCACCAGCATGCCCGACACGGTGACGGGGGTCAGGGTGGCCAGGTGTGAGGCGCCGTAGGCGAGCAGGGCGGCCAGGACGAACACCGTGCCGCCCATGGTGGGGGTGCCCCGCTTGCCGAGGTGCGCCTGCACGCCCTCCTCGCGGACCTGCTGGCCGATGCCGCGCCGCGAGAACAGCCGGATCGCCAGCGGGGTGCACAGCATCGAGAGGACGAGGCCAACCGCGCCGGCGATGATGATGTTGGTCACTGGGGGGCACCTCCGAGCACCAGCTCGGCCGTTCGCTCCAGGCCCATCGCTCGCGGGCCCTTGATCAATACCGCGTCACCTGGCCGCAGCCACGCGGCGAGCTGCGCCGCCGCGGCCTCGGCGTCGGAGACGTGCACGACGGTCGTGGGGCGGCCGAAGCCGCCGGGGACGGCCGGGGCGGACCGCCCGCCGGTCCGCCGGGAGGTCCGATGGGCGGCCCGCCCGCGGGCGGCTGCCACCCCTGCACCGGCGCGGGCGCACCGGGCACACCGGGAACGGGCCCACCGGGGCCCTGCGGCCCGGAGGCGGACGCACCGGGCGCCTGAGGCACACCGGCGGGGGCACCGGAAGCCTGCGGCCCGGGAAGCTGCGGACCCTGAGGGCCGGAAACGGACGCTCCGGGAAGCTGCGGACCCTGAGCCCCGGGAACACCGGGAGCCTGCGGAACCGCGCCCTGAGGACCGGGGGCACCGGGACCCGGGACGGGCGCGCCCGGGGCCTGCGGCCCGTAGGCGGGGGCGCCGGGCCCCTGCGGACCCGCGGCCTGAGGACCGGACACGGGCGCCCCGGGACCTTGGGGGTCGGAAGCGGGCTCGGGCGGCGCGGAGGTCTGGGCGGCTTCCTGGGCGGCGGCTTCCAGCGCGGCGGCCGTCTCCATGGCGGCGGCGCGCGCCCCCTGCAGGACCGGCTCGGCGTCGGGACCCGCCACGATGAGCCCGGCGAGACCGGCGCCGCCGGCCAGACGGCCGAGCTCGGTGTTGAGCTCCCCGCTGTCCTCGCCGAGCTCGCGCAGCGCCGCGATGACCGCGAAGCGCCGCCGCCCGCGGCCGATCACGTCGAACGCCTGGAAGGCGGCCCGCATGGAGTCGGGGTTGGCGTTGTAGGCGTCGTTGACCACGGTGACGCCGTCGGGCCGGTCGGTGACCTCCATCCGCCACCGGCTGGCCGGCGTGGCGGCCGACAGCTCCTCGGCGATGGTGGCCACCGGCAGCCCCAGCTCGTAGGCGGCCGCGGCGGCGGCGAGCGCGTTCTCGACGGCGTGCGCGCCGATCAGCTTGAGCGACACGTGCGCGGAGCCCGAGGGGGTGCGCAGCGTGAACGAGGCCCGCCCGCGCACGTCGACCACGACGTTCTCGGCCCTGATCGCCGCCTGCTCGCCCTGCCCGAAGTACGTCACCCGCGCCTCGGTGCGCGAGGCCATGCCGCGCACGAGCGGGTCGTCGGCGTTGAGCACCGCCACGCCGTCGCGCGGCAGCGCCTCGACCAGCTCGCCCTTGGCCTTGGCGATGGCCTCCTTGCCGCCGAACACGCCGAGGTGGGCGGTGCCGACGTTGAGCACGACGCCGATCTTCGGGGGCGCGACGCGGGTCAGCTCCTTGATGTGGCCGATGTTGCGCGCGGCCAGCTCCAGCACCATGTAGCGGGTGTCGAGGTCGGCCCGCAGCACGGTGAGCGGGTGGCCGAGCTCGTTGTTGTAGCTGCCGACGGGCGCGATGGTCGGCCCGATCCGCCCGGTGAGGCGGGCCAGCAGGTCCTTGGTGGTGGTCTTGCCCGCCGACCCGGTCACGCCGATGACGGTCGCCTTCGTGAGCGTGCGCACCTGCGCGGCGGCCAGCTCGGCGAGCGCGGCGGCGGCGTCGGGGACGATCACCGCGGGCGCGTCGACCGGCCTGCTCGCGAGCACGGCGACGGCTCCGTCGCGTACGGCCTGGGCGGCGAAGTCGTGACCGTCGGCCCGCGAGCCCTTGATGGCGACGAAGAGGGATCCCGGTTCTACGGCCCGCGAGTCGATCACGACGGGCCCGCGCACCACCGCGCGGGGATCGGCCATGCCCGACAGGGCGCCCGAGGTAATCTCGGCGATCCTGGCCAGAGGCAACGGGATCATTAGTGCTTCCTGCTTTCCTTGCGTGCGTCGATCGCTTCGGCGACCACTTCGCGGTCGTCGAAGGGGATCACCTCGCCTGAGACGTACTGGCCCTGTTCGTGACCCTTGCCCGCTACGACGATCACGTCGCCGCGCCCGGCCCGGGCGATCGCCAGGCCGATGGCGGCCGCGCGGTCGGGCTCAATGATCACATGAGCGCGGTGGTGCCGGGGAACGCGGAGCGCCCCTTCCATCATCGCGGCGAGGATGGCCAGCGGATCCTCGGATCGCGGGTTGTCGCTCGTAAAGATTGCCACATCGGCCAGTTGCGCGGCGATTTCCCCCATGAGTGGGCGTTTGCCGCTGTCGCGGTCGCCGCCGCAGCCGAGCACGATCGTCAGGCGGCCCTCGGTGACCGAGCGCAGCGAGCGCAGCACCGACTCCACGGCCCCCGGCTTGTGCGAGTAGTCCACGACGGCCTGGAACTCGTCGTCGGCGCCCGTGACGCGCTGCATGCGTCCCGGCACCCCGGCGAGCGTGCCGATGCCGTGCACGGCCGCCTGGAGCGGCACGCCGGCCTCGACGAGCGTCACCACGGCGCCGAGCGCGTTGGCCACGTTGTACGGCCCGGGCAGCGCCACGGTCGCGTCGGCCTCGACCCCGCCGGGGCCCACCACGCGGAACGCGCTGCCGTCGGAGCCCAGCCTGGTGTCCACCGCCCGCCAGTCGGCCTCGGGGTCGCCCAGCGCCGAGAACGTGGTCAGCGGCACCTTCGCCAGCTCCAGCAGCTCGCGGCCGTAGCGGTCGTCGATGTTGGTCACCCCGACGCGGCTCATCTCCGGCTGGAACAGCCTGACCTTGGTCGCGAAGTAGTCCTCGAAGTCCTTGTGGAAGTCGAGGTGGTCCTGCGACAGGTTGGTGAACAGGGCGACGTCGTAGTAGACGCCGTCGACCCTGCCGAGCGCCAGCGCGTGGCTGGAGACCTCCATGGCCGCCGCCGTGACGCCCTCCTCGCGCATGAGCGCGAACAGGCCGTGCAGGTCGGTCGCCTCGGGCGTGGTGAGCCTGGGCTGGAAGCGCAGCTCGCCGGCGTGGATCTCGACGCCGCCCACCAGGCCCGCACGGTGACCGGCGGCCCGCAGGCCGGCCTTGATCATGAACGTGGTGGTGGACTTGCCGCTGGTGCCGGTCACGCCGAGTATCTGGATGTCGTGGGCCGGCTGGCCGTACACCCAGGAGGAGATCTGCCCGAGCAGGGCGCGCGGGTCGGACACGACGAGCACGGGCAGCCCGGTGGCCACCGCGGCCTCGCGGCCCGCGCGGTCGGTGAGCACGGCCGCGGCCCCGTTCGCCATCGCGTCGGCGGCGAACTCGGCGCCGTGCACGCGGTTGCCGGGCAGCGCGACGTACAGGTCGCCGCGCCTGACCTCGCGCGAGTCGATGGTGACGCCGGTCAGCACGGCGTGCGGCGAGCGCGACGTGCCCGACTCGGCGTCGAGCATGGTCGCGAGCCCGCTCAGCGGGCGGGGCGGGCTGGTCGTGGGACGCATAGACGACGGGGGACGCACGGCGAGAGCGTACCTTCCCTGGTCACTGTCCCGCGCCGACCCGCACCGGCGAGACGGCCGAGCCTGTGGGAGGAATCTTCTTGCTCTTGATGGCGAACGTCATCACATCCTTGAAGACGGGGGCCGCGAGCTGCCCGCCGAAGTGCCCGTTCTTCGGGTTCTGCAGCACCGACAGCACCACCAGGCGTGGTTTGTCGGCCGGCGCGAACCCGGCGAACGACGCCGTATAGCCGTCATAGCGGCCGAGTTCGGCATCGTAGCGGTTCGCGGTGCCCGTCTTGCCCGCAACGCGATATCCGTCGATGGCGGCGAGCTGCCCGGTGCCCTCCTCGCCCACGGCGCTCTCCAGCATCGTCGTGATCTCCTTGGCCGTCGTCTCGCTCACCACCCTGGTCTGCTTACCGGGAGGAGCGGGGACGAACCTGCCGTGCTCGTCCGTCGTGCCGGCCACGATCTGCGGCTCGATCTTGACGCCGCCGTTGGCGATGGTCTGGTAGACGCTGGCCATCTGCAGCGCGGTCACCGAGACGCCCTGCCCGTAGGCGACCGTGCAGTTCTGGCTGCCGGACCACTTCTTGTAGTCGGGCAGCAGGCCGGCCTCCGCGCCGGGCACGCCGCCGCCTGGCCTGCTGCCGAAGCCGAACGCCTTGAGCATGGCGTGCAGCCGCTCGCTGCCGACCTTGCGCGCCGCCATGACCGTGGCCACGTTGCTGGACTGCGCCATGGCCTGGCGGAACGTCATCGGCTCCGTCTTGTGGCTGTGGGCGTCGCGCAGCACCTGGTCGGCGCACTTGATCCGGTCGGGCACCCGGTAGACCGTGTCGGGCGTCACCACCTTGGCCTCCAGCGCCGCCGCGGCGGTGATCACCTTGTTGGTGCTGCCGGGCTCGAACACGACGGAGGCCGCCTTGTTGACGAAGCTCGACTCGGGAGCCTTGCGCCAGTTGTTCAGGTCGAGCTCGGGCGCGTTGGCCATGGCGATGATCTGAGCCGTCTGGACGTCCATGACGATCACGGTGCCGCTGTCGGCGCCCGACTTCTTCACCTGATCGGCGATGGACTTCTGGGCCGCCCACTGGATGTCGCGGTCGATGGTCAGGCGCACGTCACGGCCGTCGACAGGCGGCGTCTGCTCGCTGCTGGTCATCGGGATCTGCTGGCCGTCGCGGCCGGTCTCGACGCGCATCTTGCCGTCGCGGCCGGCCAGCAGCTCGTTCTTCTCGCGCTCGATGCCGCCGAGCCCGGTGCCGTCGTCGCCGACGAACCCGATGAGGCTGCCGGCGAGGTCGCCCGCTGGGTAGTCCCTGCGGTAGGTCTTCTTCGCCGCCAGCGACGGGATCTTGGCCTGCAGCAGCCGGGTCGCGACGAACGGGTCGACGCCCCTGGCGAGCAGCTGGTAGCGGGTGTCCGTCCTGGCCAGCTTGGCGGCGATCTCCTGCTCGCTCTTGCCGAGCTGCTGGGCGAGGACGCTCGCCACCTCGGCGCGTTTCCCCGAGGGCACCTTCGTCGGGTCGATCGACAGGTCGCGCGCCTCGCGGGTGACGGCGAGGTAGTGGCCCTTGACGTCGGTGATCGAGCCGCGCTTGGCCGGGATCGCCACAGTCTGCACGCGCTGCTCGGCCGCCGCGGCCTCGTACACCTTGGCGTCGAGCCCCTGCATCTGGATGAGCCGGCCGGCGAAGATCGACAGCACGAACGTCATGCCGATCAGGCCGATGTTGATGCGCCTGCGCGGGTTGCCGAGCCGCAGCACGAGCGGCGGGCGCGGCGGCGGCCGCCGCGGTCCCCTGGGCGGCGGCACGTCACCGCCACGGGAGGCGCCGCGAGAGCCGCTGTGGGGGGTGCGCCTGGCCGCCGCGCCGTCACGGTCCCGGGCGGCGTCCTGCCGGGCGCCTGCGGCCCCTCTGGGACCTCCCGGCGGGGCGCCCGCGGCTCCTCGGGGGGCACCGGACGGTGTGCGGCGCAGCGGGCCGTCCTGGCCGCGCCCCCGGGGCTCCTCGTCCCCCGGACGGCGCGCCTTGCCGCCGGGCTGCCCGGCCGCCTTGGAGCCCGCCGCCGATCCCGTACGGCCGGCGGGACCCGGCCTGCCGGCGCCGCCGGGCCTGGCGGTCCTGCCCCGATCGTCGTCGCGCCCCTGCACGCGCCCGCGCAGCCGGTCGGCCTCGTCGCGGGGGGCGCGCCCGCGCGGGCGGCCGTCGTCGTCACGGCCCTGGGCCGCGCGCCCTCTCGGCCGCTCGTCGTCGCGGGGAGCCCTGCGGGGGCCCGCGTCATCGTCGTCACGGGGACGCCTGCGCCCGGCCGGCCGGTCGTCGCCGCGCGAGCGGCCCCGCGCGTCGCCTGCGGGACCGAACGCCTCGGGCCCGAACGGCAGGTCGAGGGGGTCGTCGGGGTCGCGACGGCGGCGCGGCGGCTCCTGCGACGGCGGGCGGCCTTCACCGGAGGGCCCGCCGCGCCCCGAGCCGCCGCTCTGCCGTGTCGTCCTTCCGGGACCGCCCGGCGTACGACGAGCGGCGCCGGGCCCTCCTTGAGAGCCGGCGCCGCCTGCGCCGCGGCCGGGGCCCTGCCCCCTGCCGCCTGATTCCCTCACCGTTCCGTGTCCGCCTGGTTCGGCCGTCCGTCGCTGGTGTAGGCGTTGACCTCGTCCCAGTCGGGGTGCTGCCCCTGCATCTCGGCCAGCCGGGCGATGTTGCCCGGCTGGGTCTTGAGCTGATATTCCTGGTCGATCTTCTCGTTCTCGCGCCGCGCCACCGCGATCTCCTCGCGCAGCTTGGCGTCGGTGATCGTGTCCTGGGCCAGCATCGTGTTGAGCAGCAGCAGGCTCACCAGGCCGCCGCAGAGCAGGCCGACGACGAGCAGGACGAACGGCGTGCGCTGCCGGCGCGCGGGGCCACGGCCGCCCGAGGGGCGTGCTGCGGGCGCCTTGCGCACGCGTGCGCCGGCCGCCTCGCCGGGCCTGCGCTCACTGGCGGGCGCAGTGACAGGCGCGGTGACAGGCGCGGTGACAGGCGCGGTGGCGGGCGCGGCGGCGCGCGTGGAGGGCTTGCCGCGTTCGGGTGCGGCGGTCCTGCCGCGCGTGGGAGCCTTGGTCCGTTCGGGCGCGGGCGCCTTGCCGCGTACGGGAGCCGCCTTGGCACGACCGCGCGCGGGAGCGCCGCTCGCCGCGGCAGCGCCCGTGGAGCCGCCCGCACGCGCGTCCAGGCGCGCGCGCTCGGCGGCCGAGCGCCTGCCCGCCGCTTCGGAGCGCACGTCGGCTCGCGCCTCGGCCCGCACGTCGGGACGGGGCCGGAGCTTGGGCTGCTGCGACACGGCCGGCCTGCGGACGCCCGTCCTGGGCACCGCGCGGCGGACGGGAGCCCCCCGGCCGGTCTCCTGCTCAGTCGTCAACACGGATCCTCTCTGCCGCCCGTAGCCGGGCCGAGGCCGCCCGCGGGTTGCGGGCGATCTCTTCTTCGCTCGGGAGCTCTGCTCCCCTCGTCAGCAGGCGGAACCTCGGCTGGTGAGCCGGAAGCGGGACGGGCAGCCCGGGGGGGCTGGTGTCCCTGGTTCGCGCCGTGAGGGCCTGCTTGGTGAGCCGGTCCTCGAGTGAGTGGTAGGAGAGCACGACGACTCGCCCACCGAGCGCCAGCGCGTCGAGCGCCGCGGGCAGCGCCGCCTCCAGGGCGGACAGCTCCGCGTTCACCTCGATGCGCAGCGCCTGGAAAGTCCTCTTGGCGGGGTTGCCCCCGGTGCGCCGGGTCGCGGCGGGGATGGCCTCGCGAACGATGTCCGCGAGCCGCTTCGTCGAGGTTATTGCCTCTTTGGCACGTTCTCTGATGATCAGGCCCGCGACACGCTGAGCGAATCTCTCCTCGCCGTAGTCACGCAGGATGCGGGTGAGGTCGGCGGCGGAGTACGTGTTGACCACCTGCTCGGCCGTGAGCTCCTGGGAGGTGTCCATGCGCATGTCGAGCGGCGCGTCATAGGAATAGGCGAACCCGCGCTCGGCCTCGTCGAGCTGCGGCGATGACACGCCGAGGTCGAACAGCGCCCCGTTGATCGTGGTGCGCCCGGCACGCGCGAGCACGTCGGGCAGGTCTGCGGACGAGGCGTGGACCAGGGTGATGCGGTCGGCGTAGGGGCTCAGCCTGCGGGTGGAGTGTTCGATCGCGTAGGGATCGCGGTCGATGCCGATGAGGTGGAGCGCCGGGTGGGCGGCGAGCAGAGCGGCGGAGTGACCGCCGAGTCCGAGGTTGGCGTCGACGACGACGGGGTCGGGGCCGGACAGCGCGGGGCCGAGCAGCTCCAGAACGCGGTCGAGCATCACCGGAACGTGACCGCCCGTGGCGACGCTGTCGTCCATCTCCAACCCCCCTTTCGCGTCCTTGCTCGCGGATGACGCGTTCATCGATCGATCGCCGGTCATTCCTGGGTCCCCAACCGGCGCCGCCCGGCCAGGTCCCCATCCGCACCCTCTTCGTGGACGCCCGCCATCTGACACCGGGGAAGGTGCATCAGCTGACGGACAGTGGTTGCGGGTGGAGACCTCGCCGAACGACATCACCGACGGATCGACCGTGGTTCTTTTACAGAATCCCTGGCAGCACCTCCTCGGACAGTTCGGCGAACGCCTGCTCCTGTGCACTGAGATAGCTGTCCCAAGCCTGTGCGTCCCAGATCTCCAGCCGGGTGTTGGCCCCGATGACGACGCAGTCACGTTCCAGGCCCGCGTACGTGCGGAGACTCTGTGGAATGGTGATGCGTCCCTGCTTGTCTGGTTTCTCGTCGGACGCGCTGGCGAAGAAGACGCGGCTGTAGTCACGCACCGCCTTGGCGGTGACCGGGGCGGTGCTGAGAGCCTCGGTAATGCGCTGGAACTCCTCCACGGGAAAGACGTAGAGGCATCGCTCCTGGCCTTTGGTGATCACAAGACCCTCCGCCAGCTCCTCACGGTACTTCAGCCGGCAGGAACAGCCGTCCCTTGTCGTCCAGACGCGGTTGATGGGTGCCGAGGAACACCGGCCCCACCTCCCGTGCCTCGTGAAGCGCTCAGCGCTGGTGCACCGTGCCCTCCACTGCGCACCACCATACTCCACTTCTCCCCACCGTCAACTGATTCGAACCGTCTTCATCATTGGTTTCCCTTGCGTTACCGCAGGTCAGAGGCATGGCTCGGGGTGGAGCGGGGTGCGGCGGCGGTCCCCGCCATGGGCGTGTCGAGGCTTTGAAACCGCCTTCAAATAGGCCCCTCAGGGGAGGGGCGAAGCGTGGAGTGGAGGAAAGTGGAGCGCTCGGTGGAGGGCGGCGCCGGGGCCTTCCCGCGGTCCTTCGAGTGCGCTGTGTCACGGGATTCGCACGACCATGCCACAAGAACCGGAACATGACCGGTGTTCCCTGAATATCCACAAATGTCGCTACGGAACCCGCAGCGTCGTAGGGTCGTACAGAACAATGGAAAAGGAATGGCATGGCTCCCGCAAAGGCACCGTACCGGGACAGCCGTCGCACTTCTCATGGAGGCCTGGTGGCAGTTACCCATGACGTCCCTCCCCAGCTCGACGAGCTGGTCACCACCGCCCACCGGATCCGGCAGGCCATCGAATCGGTGATCGAGGGCAAGAGCGACGCCGTCCGCCTCACCCTTACCGTCCTGCTTTCCGAAGGCCACCTCCTGATTGAGGACGTGCCGGGCGTCGGCAAGACGATGCTCGCCAAGGCGCTGGCCCGCTCCATCGACTGTCCCGTGCGCCGTGTGCAGTTCACCCCCGACCTGCTGCCCAGTGACATCACCGGGGTGAGCGCGTACAACCAGCAGACGCGGGAGTTCGAGTTCAAGCCCGGTCCCGTGTTCGCCAACATCGTCGTCGGCGACGAGATCAACAGGGCCTCGCCCAAGACGCAGTCCGCGCTCCTGGAATGCATGGAAGAGGGCCAGGTGACGGTGGACGGGCGAACGTACCAGCTCGAGTCGCCGTTCATGGTGATCGCCACCCAGAACCCCGTCGAGATGGAGGGCACCTACCCCCTTCCCGAGGCCCAGCGCGACCGCTTCACCGCCCGCGTGGCGATGGGCTACCCCGAGCCGACCGCCGAGCTGGAGATGCTCGACGTGCACGGCGGCACCTCGCCGCTCGACAAGCTGGAGCCGGTCGCGACCACCGCCGAGGTGCGCGCCCTCATCGAGGCCGTACGCGGCGTCTACGTCTCCCAGGCCATCAAGAAGTACGCCATCGACCTCGTCGTGGCCACCCGCCACTCCCCCGACCTGCGGCTCGGCGCCTCACCGAGGTCCACGCTGCAGCTCGTGCGCGCCGCCAGGGCGCACGCGGCGCTGTCCGGCCGCGACTACGTCATCCCCGACGACCTGCAGGACCTCGCCATCCCCGTGCTCGCGCACCGCCTGCTGCCCAGCATCGAGGCCCAGGGCCAGCGCCGCCTGCCGGAGCACGTCGTGGCCGACCTGGTCAGGCGGGTGCCGGTGCCGGAGACGCGGGGCACCTGATGACGGGCATCCAGGACCTGCGCCCGCGGGGCAGGGCGCGGTGAGGGCCGGGCTGCGGGCACTGACCTCCCGTGGCAGGTCGTTCCTGGCGTCGGGGATCGCGGCGCTGCTCATGGCGCTGCTGCTGGGCGAGAACGACCTGTTCAGAATCGGTGTCCTGATCACGGCGCTGCCGCTGCTCGCCGCGATGGTGGTGGCGCGGACCCGCTACCGGCTGAGCTGCGCCCGCCGGCTCGACCCGGCACGCACCGAGGTGGGCGGCGAGGCCACCGTGACCCTGCGGCTGGAGAACGTCACCCGCCTGCCCACCGGCCTGCTGCTCATCGAGGACACGGTGCCGTACGCGCTGGGCGTCCGCCCCCGGTTCGTGCTGGACCGGGTCGAGGCCAGGGGCGTGCGGGAGATCGACTACCGGGTGCGCTCCGACCTGCGCGGGCGCTACACGATCGGGCCGCTGTCGATCCGCATCGCCGACCCGTTCGGACTGGTGGAGCTGACCCGCTCGTTCACGATCAGCGACACGCTCGTGGTGACGCCGCAGGTGGTGGCGCTGCCCCACGTACGGCTGTCGGGCGAGTGGGCGGGCGGCGGCGAGAGCCGTACGCGGAGTGTGGCGGCGGCCGGCGACGACGACGTGGCCCCGCGCGAATACCGGCAGGGCGACGACCTGCGCCGGGTGCACTGGCGCTCGACCGCCCGCCATGGCGAGCTGATGGTGCGGCGCGAGGAACAGCAGTGGCAGAGCCGCGGCGCGCTGCTGCTCGACACCCGCAGGCACGCGCACCGCGGCGAGGGCCCGCGCTCGTCGTTCGAGGTGGCCGTCTCGGCGGCGGCCTCGATCGGCGTGCACCTCTCCCGCGAGGGCCTCGGCCTGCGGCTGGTCACCGACCAGGGCGCCGAGCACCTGACCGACCAGGGCAGCCAGTCGCTGCTCGACACGCTCGCCGTCATCAGGCACAGCCCGGCGCGCTCCCTGGAGATGGGCGTGTCCGCGCTGCGCCAGGGCGGCGGCGACGGGCTGATCGTGGCCGTGCTGGGCGCGATGGAGCCGGAGGAGGCCAGGGAGCTGGCCAGGCTGCGGCACAGCAGCATCACCGGGGTGGCGGTGCTGCTGGACGTGAGCTCCTGGGAGGGCGGTGACCGCACCGCCGCGGAGAACCACCTGGCCGTGCAGACGATCCTGGCCGGGTACGGCTGGCGCATCGTCAACCTGCCCGCCGGCGTCTCCATCGCCTCGGTCTGGCCGGACGCCGCCAACCGCGGCAGATACGTGCTCGATCCCACGGGAGGGGCGGCATGAGACTGACGATCGCCTCGGGGGCGGCCTCCTTCGCCGCCGCCTTCCTGCTCTACCCCCTCTTCTCGGGCGGTTCGTGGTTTTGGACCTCGCTCGGCGCGGTACTCTCCGTGGTCGCGGCGGGCCTGCTGAGCAGCCGGCTGTCGCTGCCCGCGTGGGCGGCGCCGCTGGTGGGGCTGGCGGCCGCGTGGATCTTCCTGACCGTCTCGTTCGCGTCCGGCAAGGCGTGGGCGCTGGTGGTGCCCACCAAGGACTCGGTGGCGGAGCTGATCAGGCTGCTCGGCGTCGGATGGGCCGACATCCAGCGGTTCGCGGCGCCCGTACCGGACACCGAGGGCATCACGCTGCTGACGGCGGGCGGCGTGGCGCTCATCGCGATCGCCGTGGACCTGCTCGCCGCGCGGCTGCGCCGGGCGGCGCTGGCCGGGCTGCCGCTGCTGGCGCTCGCCACGGTGCCGGCGACGATCCTCGCCGACCCGATCAGCTGGCCCGCGTTCATCATCGCCTCGCTCGGCTTCATCGGGCTGCTCATCTCCGACGGGCGCGAGCGGATCGGCCACTGGGGGCGTGCGGTGCTGGTACGCCGTACGCGCGCGGTCAATCTCTCCCAGGAGAGGACGCCGCGCGACACCGCCGACACCAGCGGGCTGCGGCTGTCGGGCAAGCGCATCGGGTTCGCGGCGATCCTGCTGGCCGTGCTGCTGCCGGCGGCGCTGCCCACGATGGAGCCGGTGTCGTTCTTCACCTTCGGCGTGGGCGGCAGGGGCTCGGGGCCCGGCAATTCGATCAGCATCCCCAACCCCATCGCCAACCTCAAGGGCCAGCTCCAGCTGCCGCAGCGGCGCGTGGTGCTGACCTACTCCAACAGCGACAACAGGCCGCGCTACCTGCGGATCTACGCTCTGGACACGTTCGACGGGCAGCAGTTCGGCATGACCCAGCCGAAGGGCGCGCCGCAGAACAGGACCGAGAACGGCCCGCTGCCCGACCCTCCGGGGCTCGGCCCGCGGCCGAAGATCAGGGACGTCCGGACGAACATCCGGATCAGCGACGAGATCGCGAAGCTCCAGTTCCTGCCGCTGCCGTATCCGCCCCGGCAGATCGACATCGACGGCGACTGGCGGGCCGACGTGGACACGCTCATGGTCTTCTCCACCCGCGAGGAGGCCGCGGGCGCCGAGTACGAGGTCCGCACCACCGAGCCGGAGCCCACCGCCGACCTGCTGGACGCGACCGACAGCCTGCCGTCCGAGGCGGACGACCGCTTCCTCGCCCTGCCGGAGAACCTGCCGCCCGGCATCAGGGAGCTCGCCGACGAGGTGACCGCCGAGGCGCGCACCCGGTACGAGGCCGCGGTGATGCTGCAGAAGTTCTTCACCACCGACGGCGGCTTCATCTACAGCCTGGAGACGCAGGGGCACAGCAACTCGGCGCTCGCCGACTTCCTGCTGCGCTCCCGGGCCGGCTACTGCGAGCAGTTCGCCGCCTCGATGGCGGTGCTGGCCCGGCTGGTCGGCATCCCGTCGCGGGTGGCGATCGGCTACACCGGCGGCACCAAGGTCGGCGACCACTGGGAGGTCGGCACCAACGACTCCCACTCCTGGCCCGAGCTGTACTTCGAAGGCGTGGGCTGGCTGCCGTTCGAGCCGACGCCTGCCTGCGCCGCCGGGCAGGGCAGCGCCCGGGTGCCCGAGTACTCCCAGCCCAGGCCCGAGCCGTCGACCGGCTCCACCAGCGAGCCGTCGACCGGCACCACCAGCTCCGAGGCCGACGAGCCGCAGAACCCGCAGGCCCGGCGCAACACCCGCGAGCTGGACCGCGAGGGCACGGTCGCGACCGGCACGACGCCGCCGGACGACTCGATGCCGCTGGCCGCCAAGATCGGCATCGGGGCGGGCGCGCTGCTGCTCGTCCTGCTGATCCCGGCCGGTCTGCGGCTGATCTCCCGTAACCGCCGGGTACGCCGCCTCACCTGGAAGGTCTCCCAGCCGTCCGACGAGCTGACCGCCAGGATGGTCACCCGCCGCGGCCAGGCGACCGTCGCCGCCGTATGGGCCGAGCTCGACGACGTCCTGTACGACTACGGCATGGCCCGCTTGCCGAGCGAGACGCCGCGCGCGCTGGCCCGGCGGCTGACCGAGCAGTACGAGTTCGACGCCGAGTCCGCGGCGGCCATGGCGGCCATCGCGCAGAGCGTCGAGCGGGTGCTGTTCGCCCGCGATCCAGGCCGGATCGCTCCCATGGGCAAGGAGCTGCGCCGGGTACGCCTGGCGCTGGCGGCCACCGTCTCGCGCGGGCGGCGGGTGCGCGCCGTGCTGCTGCCGCCGTCCACGCTGCGGCGGATGCGGCAGGTGGGCGAGCGGCTGCTCGACGGGTTCGACCTGCTGGAGACCATCCGCCTGCGCCGCACTTCGGCCCAGCGAGGCGCCTGACCCACGGAAGGCGACCGCCCAGCCCTCTGCTTTCACGGGCTGGGCGGTCGCGCCGCGTCTGGGAGTGTTGTGCCGGCCGGCCCGGCCCGAAACGACGCTCGCGGGAGGAAGCCGACGACGGCGGTGAAGAGCGCGCGGCCGTCTGGACGAGGTGGCCGCCGACCGACCGCAGCCGACGATGGCGGGTGTCGCGGCTCAACGAGAGCGACGCCTACGGACTCCTGCCGGCGACGGGGTGCGAGGCTCGACGTTGCCTGAACGGAGCGGCGGCCGGAAGACGATGGCCGGGATGGTGCTGGGAGGACGCGAGAGAACCGGGCACGGGATCCGGCACCCGGTGAAGCCTGGACGGGGCACGGACAAGCTGCCGGTACCGGCTGACGGTGGGCGTGCCAGCGGCCGTCCCCTACCGGGGGCGGCCGCGACGCTTGCCCGGATGGGTCAGCGTTCGTCGTGACGACGGCGCCAGCGCTCTTCCATGCGCTCCATGAAGGTGCCTCGGTTGCCCCGGCGGGCCTGCTTGCCCGGAGGGGTGGCCGTGCCGGCACCGGGGCCGTCGCCGAATCCATTCATCTTTTTCCAGCTGGACAGGCCCCACAGACACGCGGCGAGCATGACCACGAAACCGCCGACGCCGAGCGGGATCAGGGCGGTGCCGCTGATGACCACGCCGACCATCATGATGACGACGCCGAGCGCAAAGCCGATGGAGGCTTTGACCAGGCGACGCTTGTAATGGCTGCGCGGGTCGCTGATCCTTACGGTGTTGGCCCACTTCGGGTCCTCGGCGTAGAGGGCCTGCTCGATCTGGTCGAGCAAGCGCTGCTCGTGCTCAGAGAGCGGCACGGCGCCTCCCAAGGACGGCCCCAGGACGGGGAAGACGGCAACGGACGACACGGGGTGTCCGAACCTCGCGGTCGGTTATCCCCAGAATACGAGGCTGTAGACGTAGGCGAAAGCAAACGTCCAACGCAGACCAAACCGGAGGCGACGTCATAGCTCTATTGTGGCTCATCTCGCCCCCCTTCCCCCCAAATCCTGACACGGACGCCCCCAGCAAGTCCTGACATCGAACGTCATGTCTCTATTTCATCAAGCTTGCCACGTACCAGCGACGCCGGGAGCACCGCGTCGGGACCGAATCTCTGGATGGCCCGGTCCATGGCCTGCTCCGCCTCGCGCCACCCGGTCTCCTTCTCTCCGATGCTGAGCTGGCGGGTGGCCTCGCCGGCCGGTCGCAGGTTCTCCATCCGGACCCCCACCAGGCGCAGCCGCACCCGCTGAAGCCCGGCCGCCTCGAACAGCTCGCAGGCGGTGGCGTAAATCACCTGCGCCACGTCGGTCGGCTCGCGCAGCGTACGCGACCGGCTGATCGTGGTGAAATCGGCTCGGCGTAGCTTCACACTTACTGTCCTTCCCACGTGACCGGCCTTACGCATGCGAGCTGCGACCCGCTCCGACAGGCGCAGCAGCTCGCGCTTGATCACGTCGGGATCGTCGACGTCGGTGGCGAACGTCTCCTCGTTTCCGATGCTCTTGTCGGGCACGTGCGCGGTCACCGGGCGTTCGTCGCGCCCCCAGGCCAGGGCCGCCAGATGACCGCCCACCGCCTGCCCCAGCTCACGCTGGAGGGTGGCGGGCGGAACCTTGGCGAGGTCGCCGACCGTACGGATGCCCAGGCGCACCAGCGCCTGCTCGGTGCGCTCGCCGACGCCCCACAGCGCCGAGACCGGCAGCGGATGGAGGAAGTCGACCACCTCGTCGGCGGGCACCACCAGCAGGCCGTCGGGCTTGCACTGCTTGGAAGCGAGTTTTGCGATGAATTTGCTGCTCGCCACGCCCACGGAACACGTGATGCCGTAGCGTTCGAACACCTGCTCCCTGATCATGGCGGCGACCGTCGCGGGCGGGCCGAGCCGCCGCCTGGCACCGCCCACGTCGAGGAACGCCTCGTCGGAGGCGATGGGCTCCACCAGCGGGGTGATGGCGTGGAAGATCTCCATGACGCCCTTGGAGACCTCGGCGTACTTACCGTGGCTCGGCGGGATGATCGTGGCCTGGGGGCAGAGCCGGCGCGCCCGGCTCATCGGCATCGCCGAGTGCACGCCGAACGCCCTCGCCTCGTACGTGGCGCTGAGCACGACGCCGCGCCCGGCGGGCGAGCCCACGATCACCGGACGCCCCTTCAGCTCGGGTCGCTCGAGCAGCTCGACGCTGGCGTAGAAGGCGTCCATGTCGACATGGAGGATCGGGCAGCCGCTGTCATCGGCCCCGGTGCGCGGAGCGGGGCCGATGCCGGTGATCTGCTTGCGAGACACGCAGCCGATTCTATCCGAACAGACGTTCTATACCGAGGGGAGCGGCCATCGTTTCCCTTCTCTTTCCTCCGGCTCAGGCCCGGTGCGCGAGCACGTGGAGCTGCGTGGCGATGTCGCGGAGCACGGGATGGGTCGAGGCGGCCTGTTCGAGCGCGACCAGCGACTCCGCCGCGCCGGGCTCGCCGTCGATCAGCCGGCTCGGCACCAGGTCGGCGAAGACCCGCACGCCGTGGATGGAGCCCACCGTGAATCCGGCCGCCTCCAGCAGCTCGGCCAGCGTATCCGCGGAGAAGCGGCGCGGTGTCGGGTCGCGGTCGCCCCACGTGCCGACCGGATCGGCCAGCACCGCCCTGGCCTCCTCGAACTGCCCGGCCAGCGCCCGGTGGATGGCGCTCGCGACCGGGTTGGCGGCCAGCACGCTGACCGTGCCGCCCTTGCGCAGCAGCCCCGCGACCGCGGTCAGCGCGCTGGTCGGGTCTTCCACGTACTCCAGCACGCTGTGGCACAGCACCAGGTCGGCCGACTCGTGGCTGAGCAGGTCGCTCAGGTCGGCCGCGTCGCCCTGGATGCCGCGCACGCCCACGCCGCGCTCCTTGGCCCGGCGCTCCAGCGCGGCCAGCGAGTCGGGGCTCGGGTCGACGACGGTGACGGAGTGACCCAGCTCGGCCAGCGGCACGGCGAACCCGCCGGTGCCGCCGCCGGCGTCGACGATGTCGAGCGACTCCCGCCCGGTGGCCGCCGTGCGCTCGGCCAGCATGGACCGCAACGCCTCCCAGACGACGGCGGTGCGCACCGCCGGGGTCCTCGTGGTGACGCCTTCTGCCCGCAACCTCGGCTCGCCTCCCTCTCCGCCGCGACCGGCGCCCCTGCGGCGGCTCCCGGACGCCCCGGGCATCCGCCGCTCAACGCGCGGTTCCGCGAACGCGCGTCCTGCGAAACGTGCACTTCGCGGACGGCTTTCTACGTGGACGCGCCCCAGCCTACGCCGTACGCGGCAGCGCCCGCTCCACACCAGGAAGACCCATTACCGCCGGCCCCGGCCGCCCCACCCGTCGCCAGGCCGCATCCCTGGCGGCCGTCACACGAGGCCGTCCGGCTCGCCGCTCCCACGCCGGTACGGAAGCGCAAGGCGACGACGCGCGGGATGGTGCGCGCCGCCTGCCCAGGAGTCCCCCGCCTCGGCTCGGGAACGGCCGTCAGCGGCGCCTGGTGGGAACGCCCTGCACGGTGGCTCTGGGATGCTGGGGATGCGCATCGGCGCGCAGCACCCGGGCGATCTGCGCCGTCCCCAGCTCTCGGATGCCGCGCGTAGCCTCTCGTGGGAGCCCGGCACGGTTGCGCGTGGAAAGCGCCTGCGCAGGCGCGCGTGGCACGGGCCCATCGCGGGCGCCACGGGCCCCGCGCGGCCTCTCACCCCTCGTGCCGGTGCGGTGCGCGGACTCGCGGGGACGCAGTCGCACGACACGTTCCGGTCCCCGCGCGGCCTCTCACCCCTCGTGCCGGTGCGCAGCGGCGTGCCGGCGCTCGCCACCAGCGTGCCGAGGCTCGTCATCCGGGCACCCGAAGGAGCCTCGCACGGGACCTGCCCGGCGATGCCGAAGTCGGTCAGCACCACCCGGCCCTCCCGGTCCGGGGAGGCGTCAGCCAGAGGGCGGGCCCAGGGTGGCCGCGAGGCGTTTAGGGGCGCGTAGGCGCCAGGCCTCCGCCAGGAGCTCGCCCATCTCGTCCGCGTCCACCGCCCCCATCCGGACCAGGACGCTCGCGTGGCCGTCGTAGTGGGGCGTGGTGGTGAACGTGGCGGGATCGGCGGTCAGGAGCTCGCGTTTGTGCTCCTCCGACGGAACCGGGAGCACCAGCAGGTCGCCCTCCTCGCGCAGCCGGGCGAACCACTTGCCGCGTACGGAGAAGGCGGGCGTGCCGTACATGGTCCGCTCGGCCACCTCGGGCAGCGCCAGGGCCAGCCGCCGTACGTCCTCTTCCGTCACCATGCCGGTCACCCTAGCCACCGCCACCGACAAGAAACCGGCGGCCGGCCGGGCGGAATCACCGCGAAGCAGGGCCGGCGCGGAGAAGGGCGCGTCGCGGCTGGTGACGCGCCCCTCCTCCGTACGGAAACCGGCGTGCTCGAAACGTACCTCGAACGCGCCCCTCCGGTCCCCCGAAACGGGGTGCCTAAAGGGTGTCTAAAGGGTGAGGCTTGGCTTGAGTTGCTTGAACCGCGCCAGCAGCCCGTTGACGAACTGCGGCGATTCGTCGGTGGACAGCTCCCCCGCCAGGTGCACCCATTCGCTGATGACCACGCCCTCGGGTACGTCGGGCATCCACAGCAGCTCGTACGTGCCGCCGCGCAGCAGATTACGGTCGACGGCGGGCATCCGGTCGAGTGTCCAGCCCTCGGCGTACGTCGTGATCAGTTCGTCGATGCGCGCATGGTGCCGGGCGACCCCCTCGACGATGGCCGAGGTGTACTCGTTGACCGGTGGTTCTTTCCGTTCCACGCGCTCGGCGAGGATCTTCAGCGGATCCTCGCCGCGCAGCTCGGCCTCGAAGAGGATGTCGAGCGCTCTCCTGCGTGCTTTGCCGCGTGCCGACACCTCAGGCCCGGCCGAGGTACTCGCCGCTACGGGTGTCTACCTTGACCTTTTCGCCGGTGGTGATGAAGAGCGGCACCTTGATCTCGGCGCCGGTCTCCAGCGTGGCCGGCTTGGTGCCGCCGGTGGAGCGGTCGCCCTGCAGACCAGGCTCGGTGTTGGCGATGGTCAGCTCGACGGCGGCCGGCAGCTCGACGTAGAGCGCGGAGCCCTCGTTGAACGCGACCGTGGCCAGAGTGTTCTCCAGCATGTAGTTGGCGGCGGTGCCGACGGTGGCGGCCGGCACGTTGACCATGTCGTAGGTCTCGGTGTCCATGAACACGAACTCGTCGCCGTCCTTGTACGAGAACTGCATCTCGCGCTTGTCGACGTTGGCCACCTCGACCTTCACCCCGGCGTTGAAGGTCTTGTCGACGACTTTGCCGGAGAGGACGTTCTTGAGCTTCGTGCGCACGAACGCGCCGCCCTTGCCCGGCTTGACGTGCTGGAACTCGACAACGCTCCAGAGCTCACCGCCCTCGAGCTTCAGCACCATGCCGTTCTTGAGGTCGTTGGTCGTCGCCACTCGTTCTTCTCCCGCGTGTGGCCGCTCTAAAGGACGAGCAGCTCCTTGGTCGTCTTGGTGAAGAGTTCCGGCCCGCCCTCACGTGTCACGAGGGTGTCCTCGATGCGAACCCCGCCCCGGCCTGGGAGATAGACCCCTGGCTCGACGGTGATCGGAACTCGATCCTCTAGTTTACCGGTCCGCGAAGGGCCCAGGAACGGCTCCTCGTGGATCTCCAGGCCGACGCCGTGGCCGAGACCGTGCCTGAAGTGCTCGCCGTGGCCCGCGCGTTCGACGACGGACCGCGCGGCGGCGTCCACCTCCCGGGCTCCCGCGCCGGGGGCCAGGGCGTGGCGCCCGGCCCGCTGGGCGTCGGCCACCAAATCGTACAGCTCGCGCTGCCAGCCGGCGGGCGGGCCCAGGCTGACGGTACGCGTCATGTCGGCGTGATAGCCGTGGTAGCGGGCCCCGAAGTCCATCGTGACCAGGTCCCCGGCGCGCAGCTCCCGGTCGGTGGGGCTGTGGTGCGGGATCGCGCCGTTCTCCCCCGCCGCCACGATCGTGTCGAACGCGGGCTTGTCGGCGCCCAGCTCGGCCATCCGCCGCTCCAGCAGGCGGGCCAGCTCGCGCTCGGTCATGCCGGGGACGATCCTGGGCGTGACGTCGGCGAACGCCTGATCGGTGATCGCGCAGGCGGTGCGGATGAGGTCGAGCTCCTGCTCGTCCTTGACCGCGCGCAGGCGTTCCACGGCCTGTTCGAGCGGTACGAGGCCCTCGCCCAGCCGCAGGTACGTGGCCACGCTCATGGCCGCCGCCTCGATGCCCACCTTGTCACCTGGGCCGTCACCGGGGCCGGACGCGAGCAGCGCGGCCGCGACGTCGCCGGCCTCCACGACGGGCAGGTCCAGCTCGCGGGCCGCGCCGATGTAGCGGTTGTCGGTGGCCAGCCTCGCCGTGCCGTCGGCGTTCACCAGGACGGCGGCGTTGGAGCTGGCCAGGCCGGTCAGGTAGCGGACGTTGACGGGCGAGGTGACCAGCAGGGCGCGGACCCCGTGGCCGGGCAGCGACTCGGCCAGCCGCGCCCGCCGCGCCGCGTAGTCGAAGGTCATCCCGCCAATCTACGCGCTCCGGACAGAACGCGGGCACCGCCCGATGCCGCCCACGCCGGCGACCGTCCCGCGCGGATGCCTCCCGCGCCGGCCGGCGTCCCGCGCGCCTGCGCCGCCGCACGACCGCATCACCTCCGCCGCCCCGCGACCGCATCGCCCCCGCCGCCCCGCGACCGCATCGCCCCCGCCGCCCCGCGACCGCATCGCCCCCGCCGCCGTGCGACCGCATCGCCCTCCGACGTCCCGCGACCGTGTCGCCCTTGCCGCCGGCAGCCACCCGTGCCGCCGCGATGTCCTCGCGCGAAGCGGTCAGCGCAGGCGCACGCTCCGGTCTCCTCGCGCGAAGCGGTCAGCGCAGGCGCACGCTCCAGTCGCGCATGAAGTCGGATGCCGGGCCAGACTGCTCCATGCGGCCCTTCTCCTGGGCCCGCAGCAGGTCGCGGTAGACGCCCGCGACGTGGTTGAGCGTGGAGTCCAGGTGGCCCTCGCCGAGCTTCCTCGCGGCCTTCCTGAGCTTCTCGCGGGCCTTGCCGGCGACGTGCGGGTCGATCCCACCCATCGCCTCCTGCGCCATCAGCGCCTGGTCGAACCGCTGCAACCAGGTCTCGTACCCACCGGCCGGGACCGACCTGCCGAGGGTCGCCTTGGGCGTGGCGATCTCCCGCAGGGCGGTCATGTCCTCTTCGTCGATCGTGGTCACGACCTCCGGCGTGGAGTCGGCGGTGGGGGTGACGGGCGGCTCGGTGGGCTCCGTCTGCGTCGTGAGGGAAGGGCTCGGGGTCGGCGTGGCCTCGGCGAGCGGCTGCTCCTCACGCTGCCCCGCGATCATGACCATGGCCACGGTCACGGCCGCGATGACCGCGACGGCGATGCCGAGCTGCAGCACCAGCTTGCGGTTGACCGATCCCGACGGCGCTTCGGGCTCGAAATCGGCCGCCTGGTAGACGGCGGTGTCACCGGCCCGCGGCGGCGGCACGGGGTAGACCTCGGTGGCGCCGCCCGGCCCCTGCCCTGGCCCCTGCGAGAACCCGGCCCCGCGCAACGACGCCCCGGTCTGCGGCACAGCACCCCCAGGCACGGCGCCCCCAGGCACGGCGCCCCCAGGCACGGCGCCTCCAGGAACGGCGTTCCCGGGTGCGCCCACTCCCCCAGCAGCCCCGGCCCCACCGGCCCCTGCGGCCCCTGCGGCCCCTGGGGCGCCGAACGCGCCCGTCTGGTTCGGCGCGGCGGGCTTGGGTCGGGCGATCGCGGCCAGCGTACGCCTGATGTACTCGCCGCTGGCAGGCCGCTTGGCCGGGTCCTCGTCGAGCATGGCGAGCACCAGGCGGTCGAGCTCGGGCGGCACCTCGGCCCTGAGGGTGCTGGGCGGCGCGGCCTGGCCCCTGGGCGCGCCGTCCTCGAAGGGAGGACGGCCGCACAGCAGCTCGTAGCAGACGCAGCCGAGCGCGTAGATGTCGCCCGGCGCCTCGGCGGGCTGCCCGGGAACGCGCTCGGGCGCGGCGTAACGGCCGCTCCCGCGTACGGGCTCACGCCCGTCCATCCCGAACCCGACGACCTTGAGCACGCCGCTGGCGGCCATCCTGAAGGCGTCGGGGTCGACCTGCCCGTGCACGACGCCGGCCCGGTGCGCGGCGTCGAGCCCGGCGGCGGCCTGCCCGATGAGGTCGCACACCTCGACGATGCTCAGGCCGCCGCGCGCCGCCAGTTCCTCGCCCAGGCTGAGCCCGGTCAGGTGCTCCATGACGAGGAACGGCGCCCCGTCGTGCTCGCCGACGTCTAGGACCATGGCCACGTTGGGGTGGATGACCTTGGCGACGGCCTGGGCGTGCTGCCTGAGCACCTCACGGGTGGCGGCGCCCGCCGCTCTCGCGCCGAGCACCTTGACGGCCACGACCCAGTCGGCCCGCGTGTCGTACCCTCGCCACACTTCGCCCATCGGCCCGCTGCCGATGCGTTCGTCGAGCCGGTAGCGGCCGGCGATCAAGGAGGGTTCGCGCTCCGCGTCGGACATATCCCCGCCAAATACTCGGATTCCGGAATTTTCAGGAGTTCCGACTTACCTTAGGCCCCCACGGCCCCGGCCGCTTCGCGTACACGCGGCCGGACGGCGTACGGGCGGCGGAAACGTACGGGCACAAAAACAGGGGGCGGGTGTGCCCCGCCCCCTTCGCGAAGAACCTCAGGCCGTCGCCGGCTCCGCCACGCGGGCCGCGCGCGGCTGGTCGAGCGGCTGCGGCGGCGCGTCGAACACGGCCGTGTCGAGGCGGCCCTCCGACCGCGCCACCAGCACCGGGACGACCATCTGGCCGGTCACGTTGGTGGCGGTGCGGATCATGTCGAGGATCGGGTCGATGGCCAGCAGCAGGCCGACGCCCTCAAGCGGAAGCCCCAGCGTGCTGAGCGTGAGCGTCAGCATGACGGTCGCGCCGGTCAGGCCCGCCGTGGCGGCCGAGCCGACCACGGAGACGAACGCGATGAGCAGGTAGTCGCCCACCCCGAGCGGGATGCCGAACACCTGGGCCACGAAGATCGCGGCGAGCGCCGGGTAGACGGAGGCGCAGCCGTCCATCTTGGTGGTCGCGCCGAACGGCACGGCGAACGAGGCGTAGTCGGCGTCCACGCCGTTGCGCTCGACGGAGACCCGCTGCGTCAGCGGCAGCGTGCCGACCGAGGAGCGGGAGACGAACGCCAGCTCGATCGCCGGCCAGGCGTTGCGGTAGAAGCGCAGGGGGTTGACCTTGCCCCAGACGGCCAGCAGCGTCGGGTAGACGGCCAGCAGCACCAGGAAGCAGCCGGCGTAGACGCCGGCACTGAACTTGGCCAGCGGCGCGAGCAGGTCCCATCCGTACGTGGCGACGGCCTTGCCGATCAGGCCCGCGGTGCCGATGGGGGCCAGGCGGATGACCCACCACAGCGCCTTCTGCACCAGCTCAAGGACGGAACGCGCGAGGTTGAGGAACGGCTCTGCCTTCTCGCCGACGGCCAGGGCGGCCGCGCCGAGCACGACGCCCAGGAAGACGATCTGGAGGACCTCCACGTCGGTGAAGGCGGTGACGATGTTCGTGGGCAGGATGCCGGTGACGAAGTCGAGCCAGGTGCCGGTGTGCTCGGGCGCCTTGGCCGAGCCGGTGTCGAGCGTGACGCCCTGGCCCGGGTTGATGATCAGACCGAGCCCGATGGCCAGCGCCACCGAGATCGCCGCGGTGATCAGGAACCAGACCAGCGTCTTGGTGGCGAGCCTGGCGGCGCCGTTGACGTTGCGCAGGTTCGCGACGCTGACCAGCACGGCGGTGAAGACCAGCGGCGGTACGGCGAGCTTCAGGAGCTGGACGAAGATCGAGCCGACCTTGGTGAGCGTCTCGGCGAGCCAGGTGACGTCCCAGATCTTGGCGACGAAGCCCAGGGCTATGCCGACGACGAGACCGAGCAGCAGTTGGAGTGAGAAGGAGAATCTCTTCACGGGGGGATGCCTTCGCGTTGCGGGCATGCTTGTGGCATGCCGGGAGTGAGGATGTTGTTCGACAGTTGACGGGAAGGGGCGTCAGCTACAGAGCGATGCGTGCAGCCGGCACAGATCGATGTGCAGCCGCTCGATGAGCCACACGATCACCACGGAAAACCTCACAGCCCGGCACAACCAACGGAGAATGCCGGAAATTCCCCCACCTAGTGTGATCTACGCAACAATTTCCTTGATCTGCTCGATGAGGCGGACCCGCTCCTCGTGCGTGGACGCGATGGGCGCCACGTTGAGCGTCGTCACGCCCGACTCCTTCAGCGCCTGGACGCGGTCGCGCACGAAGCCCTCGCTGCCGATCAGCGAGGTCTTCTCCAGCAGCTCGGCCGGCACCAGTGCGGCGGCCTCGTCCTTCTTGCCCTCCAGGTAGAGGTCCTGGATCTGCTCGGCCTCCTTCTCGTAGCCGTAGCGCCTGGCCAGGTCGTTGTAGAAGTTGCGGCCCTTGGCGCCCATGCCGCCGATGTAGAGGGCGGCCATCGGGCGGCCGAACTCGCGCAGCCCGGCCACGTCGTCGCCGATCGCCAGCGTGGCGTGCGCGACGACGTCGAGCTCGCCCAGCTCGGGGTCGCGCTCGGCCTTGCCCGCGGCCAGCGCGGCGCCCCAGACGTCGGCGGCCTTCTCGGGCATGTAGAAGATCGGCTCCCAGCCCTCGGCCAGCTCGGCGGCCAGCTGGACGTTCTTGGGGCCGATGGCGGCCACCATGATGGGGATGCGGGACCGTACGGGGTGATTGATGATCTTCAGGGGCTTGCCCAGGCCGGTGCCCTGGCCGGGCGGGAGCGGCACGGTGTAGTGGCGGCCCTCGTACTGGACGCGCTCGCGCTTCCAGACCTGGCGGCAGATCTCGATGACCTCCCGCGTACGCCCGAGCGGCGCGGTGTACGGCACCCCGTGGAAGCCCTCGATCACCTGCGGCCCCGACGCGCCGAGGCCCAGCGTGAACCGCCCGTCGGAGACGTAGTCGAGCCCGGCGGCCGTCATGGCGAGCAGCGTCGGCGTGCGCGAGTAGATCGGCAGGATGCCCGAGGCGATCTGCAGCCGCTCGGTCTTGGCCGCGATGTAGCCCATCTGGCTGACGGCGTCGAACGAGTAGGCCTCGGCCACGAAGACGATGTCCAGCCCGGCCTTCTCGTAGTCGGCCAGCTCGGCCACCGACTCCTTGAAGCCGCCCGCGTAGTTGAGTGCCATACCGATGCGCATTCAGGACTCCCACCGACCGAATGATGTTCTGTTGAGTCGGCACCATGGTATCGCGACGGTGCCTCTCGCAGGAGCCGCTAGCCTGGTTCGGGTGCTGAAGCGGGTCGTCATCGTCGTCTCCGTCGCGGTTTCCGCGACTTTGGCGGGTCACCGGCTGATCCCCGCGCTCGGAGGGTTCACGCCGATCCTGGAGAGCCTGCTGCCGTGGACGGGCCTGGCGGTGCCGCTGCTGCTTACGGCCGCCGCGCTGGCACGCTCCACCGGCGCCGTGCTGGCCGCGCTGCTGCCCGGGGCGGTCTGGGCCGCGATGTTCGGCTCCACCCTGCTGCAGACGCCTCCCGGCGGCCCCAGCGATCTGGCCGTCGGCACCGTCAACGTGGGGGTGCGCAACAACGCCTCCGGCGAGGCCGTACGCACCATCGCCAAGGACCTCGACCTGCTGGCCGCGCAGGAGCTGACCCGCGGCGGCCCGGCGGCCAAGCAGCTCAACAAGATGTTCAAGTACCACTACCCGGTCAGCACGGTCGGGCTGTGGAGCCGCTACCCGCTGAGCGAGACCAAGCCGCTCGACGTCGGCATGGGCTGGCCGCGCGCCCTGCGCGCCGTCGTCACCACGCCCAAGGGCAAGGTCACCGTGTACGTCATGCACCTCGCATCGGCCAGGCCGGGCCACACCACCTCGCGCGACGCCTCGCTGGCCAAGGCGCGCGAGCTGATCGACGCCGACCCGAGCAAGCGCATCATCCTGCTCGGCGACCTCAACACCGCCACCACCGACCGCGGCATGCGGGGCCTCACGCCGCCGCTGATCAACGCGCAGAGCGAGGCGGGCGACGGGTTCGGGTTCACCTGGCCGGCGAGCTTCCCGGTGACCAGGCCCGACCACATCCTCTATCGCGGCATGACGGCCACCAAGGCAGGCGTGGCGCCGGCCACCGGCAGCGACCACCGGGCCGCGATCGCCTGGCTGCGCTTCTGACGACCGCTCCTCTCGAGCTTCCGTCCCGCGCCTCTCAAGCACACCGGCCGCGCCCGTCAAGCGCGGGGCAGCAGCCGGTCGAGGTCGGCGGGGGTGTCGATGTCGGCGGGGTCGCCGTGCTCGTCGCACGGCACCTCGGTGACCAGCTCGGGATGCGCCTTCAAGTACGGCCGCGCCCCCACATCGCCGACGGCCAGCTCCGCCACCCCGGCGAAGTGCGCACGGCCGATGAGCACCGGGTTGCGGCGCCGCCCGCCGTACGTGGCGACCGCCAGCTCCGCCCCCGAGCCGATCAGCGCGCGCACCGCGCCCGGCCCGATCAGCGGCTGGTCCACCAGCGCGACCACCACCGCCTCCGCCTGCTCGGGCAGGGCGGCCAGCCCGGCGCGCAGCGACGAGCCCATGCCAGAAGACCAGTCGGGGTTGCGCACGGTCACCGCGCCGCGCACCTGCACCGTGGCCGCGCCCAGCACGACGACGACGGGATGGCAGCCGCCCTCGGCCAGCAGCCGCACGCCCCGATCCACCAGCCGCTCGCCGGCGTACTCGACCAGCGCCTTGGGCCGCCCCAGCCGCGCGCCCTCGCCCGCGGCCAGCAGCAGCCCGGCCACTCTCGCGTCCTTCACGGCGTCTCGTGCCGCATGTCGTGGTGGATGCGGCCGCCGGTGGTGGACAGCGGGCGGCCTGAGCCGCCCCAGCGCATCTGGATCAGCTCGGCGGCGATGGACACGGCGGTCTCCTCCGGGGTGCGCGCGCCGAGGTCGAGCCCGATGGGCGAGCGCAGCCTGGCCAGCTCGTCCTCGGTGAGCCCCGACTCGCGCAGCCGCGCCAAGCGGTCCTCGTGGGTGCGGCGCGAGCCCATGGCGCCGACGTACCCGGCGTCGGTGCGCAGCGCCACCTCCAGCAGCGGCACGTCGAACTTGGGGTCGTGGGTCAGCACGCAGATCACCGTGCGCTCGTCGACCTCCACCGACGACAGGTAGTCGTGCGGCCACTTGACGACGACCTCGTCGGCGTCGGGGAAGCGCTTGGAGGTGGCGAAGACCGGCCGCGCGTCGCACACCGTGACGTGGTAGCCGAGGAACTTGCCGATCCTGGCCACGGCGGCGGCGAAGTCGATGGCGCCGAACACCAGCATCCGCGGCGTCGGCGCGAACGACTGCACGAACACCGCGAGGTCGTCGAGCCGCCGCTCCCCCTGCCCGCCGTAGCGGCGCAGACCGGTCAGCCCTTGGGCGAGCATGCCGCGGGCGTCGTCGTCCACGGCCGCGTCGAGCCGTTCGAGGCCGAGGCTGCCGCTCGCGCGGTCGGGCCAGATGACCCGGCGGGCGCCCACTTTGCCGGGGCCGGAGACGATGGTGGCCACCGCGACCGGGCGGCGCTCCTCCACCGCCGCGGCGATCTCGCCCAGCTCGGGGAAGGTCTCCCGCGAGACCGGCTCGACGAGGATGTCGATGATGCCGCCGCAGGTCAGCCCGACGGAGAACGCGTCGTCGTCGCTGACGCCGTACCGCTGCAGCACCGGCTCCTCGGCCTCGGAGGCCAGCTCGAAGACCGCGCCCTCCACGCAGCCGCCGGAGACGCTGCCGACCACCTCGTCACCGCGCACCGCCATGGCCGCGCCCGGCGGTCTGGGGGCGCTGCTCCAGGTGCCCACCACGGTGGCCAGCCCGAACTTCTCCCCGGACCGCCACCACTTCATGATCTCCGGCAGCACGTCACGCATGCGCGAGCCTTTCGCTGAGTCGCTCGAACGCGGCCAGGCTGTGCCCGGCCACCAGGTCGTCGAGATGGGGCAGGGCGGCCCGCATGCCGCCGGTGAGCGGCTGGTAGTCGTCGTAACCCTTGTGCGGGTTGACCCAGATCACCCGGTACGCCTGCCGGGCGAGCCGCCCCATCTGGGTGCCCAGCAGCTCGGGATCGCCGCGCTCCCACCCGTCAGAGGCGATCACCGCGATCGCACCCCTGGCGCTGTAACGGCCGAGGAACTCCTTCAGCTCCTCGCCGAGCCTGGTGCCGCCGCTCCAGTCGGGGATGGCCTTGGACACCTCGGCGAGCGCCGTGCCGGGGTCGCGGTGTCGCAGCTCGGCGGTGATCGGGGTGAGCCGGGTGCCGACCGAGAAGACCCGCGTGGCCCTGGGCTCGCTCCTGACCAGCGCGTGGGCGAAGCGCAGCAGCGTCTCGGCGTACGGGGCCATGGAGCCGCTGACGTCCACGAACAGCACGACGGGGCGCGGCCTGGTGGTGTGCCTGCGGCGGCGCAGCCTGGCCACGTCGCCTTTCCTGAGCGCGTCGCGGATGGTGCGGCGCTGGTCGAGCCTGCCCTGGTGGGCGGGCTCGAACCGGCGGGAGCGGCGCCTGGCCCGGCCGCACCTGAGCATGGCGAGCATGCGGTGCACCTCGGCGCGTTCGGCCTCGGTCAGCCTGGCGACGTCGCGGTGCCGCAGCACCTCGATCCTGCTCGCCCCGGCCGGTGCCGGGGTCTCGTCGTCCCCTTCACCTTCGCCCTCGTCGCCGCCGTCGCGCTCGGCCAGGTGGCGGGTGACGGTCGTGATCGCCGTACGGGCCGGCGTCGCCCTGTGCCCGCCGAAGTACGCGGCGAAGCAGCGGTCGTAGCGGGGCAGGTCGTCGGGCCCCGCGCAGAGCGTCAGCCGCCCGGCCCAGTAGACGGCGGCCGCGTCGGTCACGTCGAGGTGGTCGAGTGCCCTGAGCAGGTTCTGGGTGCGTTCGTGGTCGGCCGCGACGCCCGCGGCGCGCAGCGTCCGCGCGAACCCCGTCATGAGGGCGGCGGGCTCACGCACGGCCGGACCGCCCGTTCGCCTTCAGTGCCTGGTCGAGCAGGCCGTTGCCGAGCACGGCCGCGACGTCCTCCCGGTACTTCAGCGCCGCGCCGAGCGTGGCGGCGGCCCGCCCGGGGTCGAGCTCTTCGGCGCCCAGCGTCAGCAGCGCCTCCGTCCAGTCGAGCGTCTCGGCCACGCCCGGCGGTTTGACCAGGTCGGCCTGGCGCAGGCCAGGCCGCCGCGGCGACCTGCTCGGCCAGCTTCTCGGTGCAGGAGGGCAGGCGGCGGCGCAGGATGGCGACCTCGCGCTCGAAGCTCGGGTGTTCGAGCCAGTGGTAGAGGCAGCGCCGCTTGAGCGCGTCGTGCACCTCGCGGGTGCGGTTGGAGGTCACCACGACCACCGGCGGCGTCCCGGCCTTCACCGTGCCCAGCTCGGGGATGGAGATCGTGAAGTCGGAGAGCACCTCGAGCAGGAACGCCTCGAACTCGTCGTCGGCGCGGTCGATCTCGTCGACCAGCAGCACGCTCGGCTGCGTCTCGATGGCCTTCAGCAGCGGCCTGGCGATGAGGAAGCGCCGGTCGTAGATCTCGCCCTCCAGCCTGCCGACGTCGGTGATCCCGGCGGCCTCCGCGGCCTTGAGGTGGAGCAGCTGGCGGGCGAAGTCCCAGTCGTAGAGCGCCTGTGCGGCGTCCAGGCCCTCGTAGCACTGCAGCCTGATCAGCGGCGCGTCCAGCAGGGCGGCCAGCGTCTTGGCCAGCTCGGTCTTGCCGACCCCCGCCTCGCCTTCGAGGAACAGCGGCCGCCCCATGCGCAGGGCCAGGAAGGCGGCCGTGGCCAGCCCCTCGTCGGCCAGGTAGGCGTGCCGGTCGAGAAGCTCGATCAGCTCGTCCGGCGACTTGATGTCCGTCGCCCTGATTGTCCGCCGCAGCACGCCTTCAGGCTACGTCGCGACCGCGCCGCAGGCGATGCCCTGCCGCCTGCGGCGCGTCTCAGCGCTCCTCGCGGCGCGTCCGGACCGGCGGCCCTCAACGGCGTCCGGGCCGCTGTCAAGGCTCCGCCCGCGTCTCAGCGCTCCTCGTGCGCCTCGCCGCGCTCTTTGATCAGCGCCGCCAGCTCGGCCGTGGCGCGGCGGGCGCGGGCCTTCTCCGAGCCCTGGATGCCCATCGCGCCGATGGTGCGGCCGTCGGAGAAGTCGATGCGCGGCCACGGCTCGCCGACCAGCAGCGTCACGTCGATGACCTCGGGCCAGGTGTAGCGGTGGGTGCGCACGGCGTTGACGATCGTGATGCCCTCCTCGTCGGCCTCGACCCTGACCCGGCCGAGCAGGTGCAGCACGTACGCCACCGCGCACCCGAACACCACGATCGCCACCCGGTCGGCGATCTGGAACGGCGGCGCGATGAGCACTGCCATCACCACCGCCCCCACCACGATCAGCGCGGCGAAGCCGTAGGCGACGACGCGGGCCCGGCGCGGACGCCAGGTGACGGGCAGGGGCGGAGGGGACACGGGCTCTGACACGAGGGAAACCTACCGCAGCTGCGCCTCGGGAACGCGCAGCCGCCGCAGCAGCAAGGCGGTCTCGAGTGCGGCGACGGCCGACTCGTACCCCTTGTCCTCCTTGCTGCCCGGCAGGCCGGAACGGTCGAGTGCCTGCTCCACCGTCTCGCAGGTGAGCACGCCGTTGCCGACCGGTGTCTCCTCGTCGAGCGAGACCCTGGTCAGGCCGGAGGTCACCGAGTCGCAGACGTAGTCGAAGTGCGCGGTCTCGCCGCGGATCACCGCGCCCAGCGCCACCACCGCGTCGTGGCGGCGCGCCAGCGCCTGCGCGACCACCGGGATCTCCAGCGACCCCGGCACCCGCACCACGGTCGCGCTCGCGCCGCTGTCGTCGCAGGCCCGCAACGCCCGCGCCAGGAGCTGGTCGGTGATCTCGGCGTGCCAGCTCGCCGCCACCACGCCCACCGTCAGCCCCGCCGCGTCGGGCGCGCTCGCGACCGGCCGTCCTTCACCGCTCATGACGCCTCCGAGATGTCGTGGCCGAGCCGCTCCCGCTTGGCCCTGAGATAGCGCTCGTTGTAAGGGTTCATGGCCACCGGCATCGGCTCCCTGCCGATGACCTTGACGCCGTAGCCGTCCAGGCCCTTGAGCTTGGCCGGGTTGTTGGTCAGCAGCCGTACGGACTTGACCCCCAGGTCGGCCAGGATCTGCCCGGCGTCGGAGAACTCCCGCGCGTCGACCGGCAGCCCCAGCTCGACGTTGGCGTCGACGGTGTCGCTGCCGGCGTCCTGCAGGCTGTACGCCTTGAGCTTGGCCAGCAGCCCGATCCCCCTGCCTTCGTGCCCGCGCAGGTAGACGATCACACCCCGGCCCTCGCGGGCGATGGCCGCCATGGCGTTGTCGAGCTGCACGCCGCAGTCGCAGCGCAGCGAGCCGAGCACGTCGCCGGTCAGGCACTCGGAGTGGGCCCTGACCAGGACGTTCTCGCCGCCGTTCAGGTCACCGTAGACGAGCGCGACGTGCTCGCCGCCGTCGAGTGCGCCGGCGTAGCCGTACGCCCGCCACATCCCGTACGCGTTCGGCAGCCGCGTCTCGGCGACCCTGGTGACCATGCTCTCGACCCGCCGCCGGTGATCGACGAGCTGCTCGATCGAGACCAGCGCGAGGTCGTGCTCGTCGGCGAAGCGGCGCAGCTCGGGCAGCCTGGCCATGGTGCCGTCGTCGTTGACCACCTCGGCCAGCGCCCCGGCGGGACGCAGCCCGGCCAGCCTGGCGAGATCGACCGCCGCCTCGGTGTGGCCGCGCCTGGCCAGCACGCCGCCCTCGCGGTAGCGCAGCGGGAAGACGTGGCCGGGGCGTACGAGCTCGTCCGGCCCGGTGGCCGGGTCGGCGAGCGTGCGGATGGTGGTGGCGCGGTCGGCCGCCGAGATGCCGGTGGTGACGCCGTCGCGGGCGTCCACCGTGATCGTGTACGCCGTGCGCATGCGCTCGGTGTTGTGCACGACCATGAGCGGCAGGCCGAGCCGGTCGAGCTCCTTGCCCTCCATGGCCACGCAGATCATGCCGCTGGTGTGCCTGATGGTGAACGTGCACAGCTCCGGCGTGGCCTTGGAGGCGGCGAAGATGAGGTCGCCCTCGTTCTCGCGGTTCTCGTCGTCCACCACGATGACCGGCTTGCCGTTGCGGATGTCCTCGATCGCGCGCTCGATCGGGTCGAGCGTGATGTCGCTCATCGGGCCACTCCCTCGGCCGCCACTTCCCCGGCCACCGGCGCACCCGGCGCGGCGGCGCGGTACTCACGCAGCCACTTGACGAACCCGATGAGCACCAGGACGAAGAAGATCCCGTAGACGGCGCCCGAGACCACCAGCCCCGAGCTGAACGCCAGCGGCACCCCGACCAGGTCCACCGCCACCCACACGATCCAGAAGTCCACCAGCGCCCGGCCCTGCGCCCAGGTCGCCATCGCACTGCCGACGAAGATGTAGGCGTCGGCGAGCACCAGGAACACGCCGGCGGGCGGCGGCACGTGCGCGCCCCACGACAGGCCCGTGACCCAGAACAGCAGCCCGATCACGACGGTGCCCACCAGCAAGCCGCCGATCAGCAGCACACGCTCCCACCATTGCGCCGGCCGGACCGCCAGGTTCCTGCCGTTCTGGGTGCCGCGCCGCCAGGCCCACCAGCCGTAGATCGCCAGACCGGCGAACAGCGCCTGCTTGAGCGCGTTGCCGGTGATGTGGGCGCTGATCGAGGCGATGAGCAGCAGCACCGCGCCGGTGAACTGCACCGGCCACGTCCACATCGACTTGCGTATCGCCAGCAGGACCGTGGCCAGGGCGGCGATGTTGCCCACCAGGTCGGTCCACATCACGTGCGCGCCGAATATCTCGAATCCGGCCTCGGCCCAGCTCACTTCCTGCCCACCAGCCTCTCCACATACTTGGCGATCACGTCGACCTCGATGTTCACCACGTCACCCACCTGGCGTTCACCCATGGTCGTCAGCTTGAGCGTGGTGGGGATGAGGCTCACGCCGAAGCTTTCGTCGTCAACCGTGGTGACCGTCAGGCTGATTCCGTCGATCGCGATCGAGCCCTTCTCGGCGACGTACGGGCTGAGCGCCGGAGGCAGCGAGAAGCGCAGGTCGTCCCAGCTCTCGCCGGGCTGCCTGGACAGCAGCACGGCGGTGCCGTCCACGTGGCCCTGCACGATGTGGCCGCCGAGGCGCTGGTCGGCGCGTACGGCGCGTTCGAGGTTGACCGCCGAGCCCTCGGTGAGGCCGCCCAGGGAGCTGCGGTCGAGCGACTCCTTGATCACGTCGACGGTGAACACGTCGCCGTCGACCTCGACGACGGTCAGGCAGACGCCGTTGACCGCGATCGAGTCGCCGTGCCCCGCGTCGGAGGTGACGAGCGGGCCGCGTACCGACAGCAGGGCGCCGCCGCCCGCGCGCTCGATGGCGGTGACTTCGCCCTTTTCCTCAATGATTCCGGTGAACATTCACTGCTCCCTGCCTGGTTGCGGGCCTGCCGGCCGGGTTTCTCGCGGGGTCGAGGGGTGGACGGGTCGTGCGGTGAGCCGTACGTCCGGTCCGATCACCGTGACGTCGTCGAATCTGAGGCGGTGGAGCTCGCCGATCGTGCCCACACCGGCCGCACCCAGCGCCGCCTTGCCGGAGCCGAGCAGCGCGGGCGCCACGTACGCCACCACGCGATCGACCAGCCCTTCCTTGACGAACGACCCGGCCAGCGCCGGGCCGCCCTCCAGGAACACGCTCACGAGCTGCCGGGCGGCCAGCTCCGCCAGCAGGGCGCGCAGGTCGAGCCCGGCGTCGTGGCGGGGCAGCCGCAGCAGGTCGGCCTTGAGGCCGGTGTCCACGTCGTCGGCCACCGCGATCAGCGTGGGCGCCTCGTCGTCGAGGACGCGCGCCGTCGCGGGCGTCCTCGCGTCGGGGTCCACGACCACGCGTACGGGCGCCCGCGCCGGCTTCTCACCTCCGGGGCGGGCGGTGAGGCGGGGGTCGTCGGCCAGCACCGTGCCGATGCCGGCCACGATGGCGTCGGAGGCGGCCCGCATGCGGTGCACGTCGGCGCGCGCCTCGGGCGAGGTGATCCACTTGCTGGTGCCGTCCTCGGCGGCGGATCTGCCGTCGAGGGTGGCGGCGAACTTCCAGGTGACGTGGGAGCGGCCGAGGCGCATGAAGGTCAGCCACTCCTCGTTGACCCGCTCAGCGGCCTCGGTCAGCACTCCTGTGGTGACGGACACGCCGTGGGCGCGCAGCCGCGCCGCGCCTCCCGCGGCCGTGGGGTTGGGGTCGGACACCGCGATCACGACGCGGGCCACGCCCGCGTCCAGCAGCGCCCGGCTGCACGGGCCTGTGCGTCCGGTGTGGTCGCAGGGTTCGAGCGTCACGTACGCGGTGCCGCCCCGCGCCCGCTCCCCCGCCTGTGCCAGGGCGACGACCTCGGCGTGCGGCCCGCCCGCGTACGCGTGATAGCCCTCGCCCGCGACCTGCCCTGCGGCATCGAGCACGACGCAGCCGACGACGGGGTTGGGGGTGGTGCTGCCGTGTCCACGACCGGCCAGTTCGACGGCGCGCGCCATGTGCGCGACGTCCTGCTCGGGTATCTCCACCCGGGTCTCCTACTCGCCAGTAGCTCCAAGCCACGGCGGGCCCCGGGGGATCTTTTCGCCGGGACGCATGCCATACGTCCTCGGCAGGCGGCCGGTGGGGACACCGGACGCCTCGCGCGCTTCCTCCCATCCGGACTTTAACCGTCGGTCCCGGAGTTCCACCGGGTCAACCGGCCGATGGCATCGGCCGGGTCGCGGACTTTCACCGCCGGTTCGGACTTTCACCGACCCCGGAGCACGCTAGCTCTCTTTCGCTACCAGTCTGCCACGTCCTTCGCAAAGCACGCGACCACCCCTCCACTTTTGACCAAGCGCTCGTTTGTGAAGGGCGAACGAGCTGGTCAGGGCGGTGGGAGCGGAGCGCGATGCAGCGGCCATCGGACGACACGCGCGAGCTTGCGCACGCGCACCGCCGGATCCGGCAAGCCCGCATGCGCTCGCGCACCGCCGGATCAGACGAGCCCGCATGCGGTCGTGTACCGCCGGATCGGACGGCGGCGTCCGGCTCGGGCGGCCATGGGGGGTTCGGCTCGGGCAGCCATGAGGGGTTCGGCTCAGGGGCCATGGGGGGTTCGGCTCAGGCGGCCATGAGCCGGCGGGCGCGGCGTGCCGCCGGGCTGTGCAGGACGTGCCCGGGGACCAGCCCGATCCCGGTGTGCAGGGTGCGCAGCGTCGCCGTGGCCCACAGGTCGCCGACCGGCGTGGCGGGCAGGCCGTACAGGCGTCTGGCCCAGCGCGGCAGCGTGGCGAAGGCGAGCAGGGTCAGCGCGGGCATCACCGGCTTGAGCGGCGTCAGCAGCAGCGGGAGCGGGGCGTTCAGCGACATGCGCAGCGGATGGGACGCCTCGGGCACGAACCGCAGATGCGGACGCTCGGCCTCGATGTAGTCGCGCAGCTCCGCCACCGACCCGGGCACCTCGTCGGCCGACAGGCCCACCACCTCGGCGGCCCGCCGCCACTCCGCGACGAACGCGTCCGCCTCGGCATCCGTCAGCCGCACCCCGGCCCTGCGGGCGACCGACAGGTACGAATCGACCTCGCCCACGTGCACCCAGCGCAGCGCGGCGGGCTCGTCGAGCCGGTACGTCTCGCCGGTGTCCGGGTCATAGGCGGTCAGGCCGGCGTGGATCTTGCGCACCCAGCAGCAGGCCCGCTCGACCTCCTCATGGGTGCCGTACGTACGCACGCGGACGAACTCGGTCGTCCGTACGAACCGGGACCATGCCTCGTGCGGGTCCATGAGCGCGGAGTTCTGCAGCACCCCGCGCATCGCCCTGGGGTGCAGCCCCTGCATGAGCAGCGCACGGAAGCCGCCGACGAGCAGGATCGGCTCCCCCATCACCCGCCATGTCACCGAGCGGGGCCCGAAGATCCCATAGTCGGTCATAAGTGAATAGTTACCCTGATGACGGATATTTCATGTCACCCGCAACTCCGGAGACCGCACGACGCTGCGGAACCCCACGTACCCGGAGGAGGACCGGAAGAGCCAGTGGCAGGCGCAACCGGATCACGAGATGGCTCGGTCGGCGGCGGCGCGGAGCTTGTCGATCGCCTCCACCGGGTCGGAGGCGCCGTAGACGGCACTGCCCGCCACGAACACGTCGGCCCCCGCCTCGGCGCACCGGCCGATCGTGTCCTCGTCGATTCCCCCGTCGACCTGCAGCCACACCCGGCCGCCGTGCCGCGAGACCATCTCGCGCGCCCTGCGCACCTTCGGCAGCACCATCTCGAGGAACTTCTGCCCGCCGAACCCCGGCTCGACGGTCATCAGCAGGAGCATGTCGACCTCCTCGAGGAGGTCTTCGTACGGCTCGACGGGCGTCGCGGGGTTGAGCGCCAGCCCGGCGCGGGCGCCCAGGGCCCGGATCTCCCGCAGCGTACGGATGGGCGCCTTGGCCGCCTCCGCGTGGATGGTCACGCTGCCCGCCCCGGCCTCCGCGTACCGCGGCGCCCAGCGGTCGGGGTCGGCGATCATCAGGTGGCAGTCGAGCGGCTTGTCGGTCGCCTTGCGCAGCGCCTCGACCACGGGCAGCCCGAGCGTCAGGTTGGGCACGAAGTGGTAGTCCATGACGTCGACGTGCAGCCAGTCGGCGTTGGGCACCGCGGCGGCCTCATCGGCGAGCCTGGCGAAGTCGGCGGCGAGGATGCTGGGCGAGATCTGTACGGCCATGATGCGCCAAGTCTAATGACCCCGCCCGTGCTCTCCGCCCGCGCCGCCCCGTGCCTCCACGGTCTCCGCGCCGCGTGCCCTGCCCGCGGGCTCCATCAGTCTCAGCCGGATGAACAGCACCGGCGCCCCCAGTTGCACCCACAACGCCAGCACCGCGTACGCCAGGTAGGTGGACACCTCGGCCTCGGGCAGCACTTCGCGCTCGGCGTACCAGATGAGCACCGCCACCCCCGTGCCGAGCACCCACCGCCCGATCCGCAGCCTGAGCGGGCCGCCCGGGTCGAACCACCCGATCCGGTACATTACCGACGTCCCCGCCAGCGTGCCGAACAGCACTCCGGACATCAGGACGACGGTGTCCATGCTCTCGGGATCGATCTCCCCGGCCGCGCTCCAGGCGGGCGGCACGACCCAGTCCCCGTACGGCAGCGCGGCCAGCACCGCCGCCACCGGCAGTACCCCGGACACCGCCAAGGAGAGGCCGAGCTGCGCCCACAGCGCCTGCCGCCGCCACCACGCCGTCGCCGGGCGTTCCAGCCGTACGACGAGCACCAGGACGGCGGCCCCGAGCGCCACGCCCGCCACCACGTCGGAGATGAAGTGCACGCCGAGATAGACCCGGCTCAGGCACACCAGCGCGACCCCGGCCCCCGCCGCCCACCACGCCCACGGCCGCGCCGCCGCCACCGCCAGCCGCCCCAGAGCGGCGGTGCCGGTCTGCGCGTGCCCCGACGGCAGCCCGAAGCTCCGCTCGGCCGCGAACGCGTGGATCTGCGGGTCGATCCAGTACGGCCTCGGCTGGTGGAAGGCGAGCTTGCCGACCGCGTTCGTCCCGGCGGCCGCCAGCACGGTGAGCCCGAGGCGCAGCGCGAGCGCCGGGTTGACGCACCAGTACAGGATGGGGAGGACGAGCAGGAAGAACGCGTTCGTGCCGAAGAACGAGATGAGCTCCATGATCGGCCTGACGGCGTCGGGCCAGCTCTGAAGCCAGGCGATAGGCGCGAGTTCCGCCAGGTGAAGATCATCGAGGAAGTCCACGCCGCCGATCGGAGCACACCTCCGCCCCCACATGCCACCCCACTCACCACCCGGCCGCATCGCCCGACCCCCTGCCCCGCGCCGCCCCGGAAACACGCCCCGATCAGAACGGCCTCCGCGAAGAACCCCTGCCACGCACAGCGAGCCAGGGCGGCCTTCGACCCCGGACGCGTCCGCAGACGCCGAGCCTTCGGGGGCGGCCCGCCAGAACCCCGAGCATCGCCCGGCCCTGAGGAACCAGGCGCTTGCGCCCGTGAACGTGACCCCGCGGACGCACGTGCCCGAACGACCCCTCGAACAAGCAGACGCACGGACCCGGCAGGCTGGGCGCACGGATCCGGCCGAATGGCAGGCTGAGGGCACGGATCCGGCCGGGAGGTGGGCGCATCCGGCGGGCCGGCAGGTGGGTCAGGCGGGCTGGGCGGGCTTCTTGCGGAGCAGGGCCAGGAACATGGCGTCGGTGCCGTGCCGATGCGGCCAGAACTGGACGTGCGGGCCGTCGCCGAGCCCTTCGACTTCGGGCAGGTAGTCGCGGGCGTCGAGCTGCTCGACGTCATCGCGCTGTGCCAGGAGGTCGCCGACCACGACCCGGGTCTCGGCGAGGTGCGGCGAGCACGTCACATATGCGACCACGCCCCCTGGCCGCACCGCGTCGAGCGCGGTGGCGAGCAGCCGCCGCTGTAGCTTGCCCAGCTCGGCGATGCCGGCGGGGTCGCGCCGCCACCGCGCCTCGGGCCGCCGCCGCAGCGCCCCGAGCCCGGTGCAGGGGGCGTCGAGCATCACGCGGTCGAACACGCCGGGCCGCCACGCGGGCTCGGTGCCGTCGGCGGTGATCACCGAGGCGTCCTTGGTCGTCTCGCGGACGAGCCTGGCCCGATGCTGCTGCACGTCGGCGGCCAGCAACCGAGCCCCACCGGGAAAGGCCACTCCCCCGGACCGGCCCCGCGCCGCGCCAGGCGCGCCACCGGCCGCCACATCCCGCGCCCCGGACGGCTCCTCACCCGTCACAGCGCCTGAGACCGCACCTGGCGTCCCGCCAGGCGCGCCACCAGCCGCCGCGTCCCTCGCCCCGGACGGCTCCCCACCCGTCACAGCGCCCGGGACCGAGCCACGTGCCACATCAGGCTCCCCGACCGACGCGCCACCCGACGACGCGGCAGGCTTGCCGGCCGACGTCCCGGCACGAACCCGTGCCTCTTCGGCCAGACCGGCGAGGTCGCCGTGGGTGGCGATGGCGTCGAGGAGACCCGCCTTGCCGCCGGGCCCGGCGCACATGTCGAGCCACAGCTCCTCGCCGTCGCCCTCCACGGGCACCCGGGTCAGGGCGAGCGCGACGAGCTGGCTGGCCTCGTCCTGGACGGCGGCGCGCGTCTCGGCGACCGCGTCGATGCCGCCGGGGTCGCCTTCGCGCAGGTACGCCGCGTACGGCGAGTATCGCCCCGGCAGGGCGCCCGCGGCCTCCAGCTCCTCCACCGACGACCGCCCGGGACGGGCGACCAGGGTCACCAGCGGGCGGGCGTTGTCGGCCTCAAGCAGATCGGGCATCTCGCCTGGCGCGCCGAGCGCGTCGCGGAAAGCCGAGACGATCCACCGGGGATGGCCGTAGGCGATGGCGAGGTGGCCGACCGGGTCGTCGGCCGGGTCGGGGGCGACGATGGGCAGCCACTCGTCGAGCGTCCTCGAGCCGATCTTGCGCAGCACCGCGTTGACGAACTTCGCGGCTCCCGCGCCGATGCGCAGCCGTACGAGATCGACGGTGGTGCCGACGGCCGCGTGCGGCGGCACGCGCATGCGCAGGAGTTGGTGCGCGCCGATGCGCAGCGCGTCGCGCACGTCGGGGTCGGGCGCGCGGTCGCTGCACATCTCGATGATCGCGTCGTACGTGCCGAGCCCGCGCAGCGTGCCGTAGGCCAGCTCGGTGGCGAGCGCCGCGTCACGACCCTTGATGCCGCGCTCGCGCAGCAGGCGCGGCAGCAGCAGGTTGGCGTACGCGTCGCGCTCGTCGACGGCTCGTACGACGTCGTAGGCGGCGTTGCGGGCCGGATCGCGCGCCGGCCTGCGCGGCTTGCGCGTACGGTTGCCGCCGCCCGAGCCGGTCCCTTGGTGCCCCCTGGTCTTCATGCCCACGAACCCTCACTAGCGCCAGGCACGCCGGCCCGGCGAGCGCTCCACGCGCCACTCCGGTCAGTGCCCCGCGCGTCACTCCGGCGAGCGTCCCACGCGCCGTTTCGGCAGGCACCCGGCACGTCACCCGGGCGGCCCGGCCACCGCGCGGACCGCCGGCCCCGTGTCACTGAAAGGTCTCCTTGCCCTCGAGGCGCACCCCGCGGGCCCACTCCCCCGCCGTCATCAGCCGCTTGCCCTGCGGCTGCACCTCGCCCAGCTCGACCGCGTCGGTGGCGGTGCCGACGAGCACGCGGGCCTTGGTGGCGGCCAGCTCGCCGGGGGCGAGCCGTTCGCCGGGCGCCGGGCGCACCGGCCCGATCTTGATGCGCAGGCCGCGGAACTCGGTCCACGCGCCGGGGTTGGGCGTGCAGGCGCGGATCAGCCGGTCGACGTGCATGGCGGGCTTGGTCCAGTCGATGCGTGCGTCGGCCACCGTGATCTTGGGTGCGATGGTGACGCCGTCGGCGGGCTGGGGGCGCGGCTCGAGCGTGCCGTCCTCGATGCCGTCGAGGGTGGCGGCGAGCAGCCCGGCCCCGGAGACCGCGAGCCGATCGAGCAGCGCGCCGCTGGTGTCGGTGGGGCGGATCTCCTCGGTGACGACGCCGTAGACGGGCCCGGCGTCGAGCTCCTTGACGATCTGGAACGTGCTGGCCCCGCCGATCTCGTCGCCGTGGAGGATGGCGTGCTGGACGGGGGCTGCGCCGCGCCAGGCGGGCAGGATCGAAAAGTGCAGGTTGACCCAGCCGTGCCTGGGGATGTCGAGCGCGCTCTGCGGGAGCAGCGCGCCGTAGGCGACGACGGGGCAGCAGTCGGGCTCCAGCGCGCGCAGCCGGTCGAGGAACTCCGGGTCGCCGGCCTTCTGCGGGCGCAGCACCTCGATGCCCGCCTCCTCCGCGAGCTCCGCGACCGGGGAGGGGTGGACCTTGCGCCCCCGGCCCGACTGCGCGTCGGGGCGGGTGACGACCGCGACGACGTCGTGCCGGGGCGAGTCGATCAGGGTGCGCAGCGACGGGAGTGCCGTCTCGGGTGTGCCCGCGAAGACCAGACGCATGCTGTCAGAGTGCCTTTCCGCGGGTGGCGTGGGGCGAGAACTTGACCACGGGCGCGGCAAGGCCGCTCCACTCGGCCTCGCGCACGGCCTTCATGGCGAGCTTGCGCTGCTTGGGGTCCATGCGGTCGATGAACAGGATGCCGTCGAGGTGGTCGGTCTCGTGCTGGAAGCAGCGCGCCATCATGTCGGTGCCCTCGAGCACGACGGGCTCGCCGTACATGTTGAAGCCCTTGGCCACGGCGCGCACCGCCCGCGGGGTGGGGAACGACAGGCCGGGGAAGGACAGGCAGCCCTCCTCGCCCTCCTCGTCGATCTCGGACGACAGGTCGAGGTCGGGGTTGACGAGGTGGCCGAGCTGCTCGTCGACGTAGTAGGTGAACACCCGCAGCCCCACGCCGATCTGAGGGGCGGCCAGGCCCGCGCCCGGGGCGTCCATCATCGTGTCGGTCAGGTCTTTGACCAGCTTGCGCAGCTCCTTGTCGAAGTCGACGACCGGGGCCGCCGGGGTGCGCAGCACCGGATCTCCGAACAGCCTGATGGGCTGGATCGCCAAGGGGGTCACTCCGTTCTCATGCGTGGATCAGCCCAGTTTAGTGCAGCCGCCGGTGTCACCGGTGGCCGTGCTTTCTGGCGTGCTTCCTGGCGTGCTCCAGCGTGCGGGCCTTCAGCGCGGCCTTGCGCGCCGCCTTGACCACGGCCGGGTCGTCGTGGGCGGAGGCGAGCATGTCGAGCACGGCGACGGTGTCGGGGTGTCCGACACCGGGCATGTCGCCGATGAGCTTGATCAGGTCTTCGCCGGGCTCGGGCGGGTCGATGCGGCCCGCGGCAGGCCCCGACAGGTGCATGAGGGCGGCCAGGGAGTCGACGGCGAGCCAGGTGTGGTCCTCGGGGCTGAGCGCGGGGGCGGGCAGGTCGCGGATGTGCAGCCAGGAGGCGGCGTAGCGGCGCGTGAGCGGGTGTTGCAGCGCCTCCCTGACGGGCGCCTCGGCCTCGGGGCCCAGCTCCTCCAGGATGGCTCCGACGGCGCCGCGCTGGCCGGCCGTGCCGGTGGCGGCGATCTCGACGAGGTCGCGGGCGGCGGACTCGGGCGAGCGGCGCTCCAGCCACCCGGCCACCGCGCTCTGCGTGGCGCTGCCCTTGACCAGCGCCTCGACGAGCTCGGCCGCCGACAGGTCGGCGAACACCTCCACCTCCGCGGTGGTGGGCGCGTCGTGGCCCTCGCGCAGCAGGTCGCGGCGGATGGCCCATACGCCGAGCGGGGTCAGCGCGGTGCGGCCGGCGGGTGTCTGCTCGACGAGCCCGCAGTACGCCAGCAGCGACAGCGCCTCCAGCAGCTCGCCGGGCAGGGAGGCGGCGATCTTGCGCATCTCCATGGGGCCGGGCGCACAGGCGACCTCGTGCGACTGCAGGATGCCGCGGGCCAGGTTGGCGGTGGCGACGCCCGAGCGTACGGAGTAGATGGTGGCGAGCATTTCGGCGAGGTGGCCGTCGACCACGGCGGAGCCGGTCAGGCCGTCGTCGGCGCGGTCGAGCACGTCCATGACCACGCCGTCCCAGAACTCCAGCGTGGCCTCGACCGAGAGCTGCATCGACAGCGGGCCCCGGCTGGCCTTGCCGCCGAGGATGCGCAGCAGGCCGGTGTTGACGGCGACGACCCAGATCAGGGGTACGCGGGAGACGGGAACGCCGAGGTGGGCCGCGGCGGCTTCGGCGTCGGCCGGGCTCAGGTGGCCGTCGGGGCCGACCTCGCGGGTGCCCGTCCAGTTGGTGAGCCGGATGGCGTCGGCCACGAGCGGCACCGTCGGCACCGCGGCGGCCAGCTCGGCGTCCGGCGCCGTCGCGACCGGCGGGAACGTCAGGGCCTCGCGCTCCTCCGGTGTCTCCTCAGGGGGCCGTGGAGGCACGGCGGCCTGCTCATCGATCAGCTTGCGCAGCTCGGCGAGGTCGAAGACGTTGTTTGCCACCCACGAAACTTACTGCACACCGGTCACATGAGCGTACTCAACGGATCGCTCGCGACCGGGCCTTGAACGCGGCCTTGCGGGCCGCCTTGGCGACCGCGCCGTCGGGGATGGAACGTCCGAGGAGCTCGAGCACCTCGACCACGTCGGGGTGATCGACCCGCCACATCTCCTCGATGAGGTGGGCGGGCGGGCCCGATGCGGCCATGTTCTCGGCGAAGATCTCGGGGTCTTCCTCGGCGGCGGGCATGGCCAGCGCCAGCATGTCGACGCTGACCCACAGCAGCTCGTCCTGCGTCAGGGGCGGCGCGGACAGCTTCCTCGCGGCCAGCCAGTGGATGGCGTGCGGGCGCAGCTCGGGGTCGTCGAGATAGCCGCGTACGGCGGATTCGGCCTCGGGGCCGAGCCGGTCGACGATGGTGATGGCGATGCCGCGCGCCACGGCGGGCGCGCCGGAGGCGGCGGCGAGCAGCTCGGCGGCGGCCTCCGCGGGCTCGCGGCCGGCCAGCCAGCGGTCGATGTCGGCCTCGGCCACCTCCGTGGGCACGCCGTCGAGCAGCCCTTCGATGAGGCCGTGCGCGTCGGCCTCGGCGAGGTCGGGCGCCTCGGGGGCCTCGACGCCCATGGACAGGTAGTGCTCGCGCAGCGCCCAGACGCCGGCGGGGGTCAGCTCGGCGGTGTCGCCGGTGACGCGCAGCAGGCCCGTCCACTCCAGCCGGTCGAGCACGGCCCGCAGGTCGATCTCGCCGTCGGCGTCGATCTCGTCGATGTGGTCGCCGATCACCGTGACGGGCACGCGCGTCTGGAGCCGGTAGAGCATGTCGAACAGGTCGTAGAGGCTCTCGTCGAGCTCGGCGTGGCCGGTGACGGCGCCGCCGGTGTCGTGGTCGAGCAGGTCGGCGACGCGCCTCGCCCACGCCTGCAGCGGGTCGTCGCCGCCCGGCAGCGGCTGCTCGGCCAGCATGGGGATGCTCTCCAGCGCCGTACGCAGCTCGCCGGGCCCGGCCAGGCGTACGGCGGGCAGCGGCGTGCACGCCGGGCAGTCGCAGGGCGCCTCGCCCAGGTCTCCCAGGTCGGGCATGTCTGGCAGCTCGCCCGCGGGGATGGCGATCGACTGCTCGAGCGATTCGGGGCCGATGGAGCTGAACAGGCTCTTGGCCATGCCGAAGTTCGCCGGGTCGGCGAGCGCCTCGGGCATGCGAGGCTCGATGTCGTCGAGCCGGGCGCGCATGGCGTCCGCGGTCTCCGCGCTCACGTGGCCGGTCTCGCTGAGGTAGTCGACGAGCGTGCGGGCGGCGGCGATGGTCTCGGGTGCGCTCTCCGGCGGTGCGATGACCTTGCGCGGATAGATGGACAGCAGCAGCTCGTCGAAGGTCTCGGGAGTGAAGTCGCGAAGTTCGTTGACGTTGAGGTAGTCGCTGGCGTAGTCGCAGAGCAGGCGGACCTCGTCCGCGTCCACTTCGACGTCCCGCGCGCGCCCCCAAGCGCGCAGGTCGTCGATGGCCTGGTTCACCCATTCGATCGACACAGGGGCACGCTAACGGCTGGCCAACGGATGAGCGAATCGGGGAAACGGGCTAAATCAGGTCGAGGGGGTCGACACACACCCTCACGACATCCGGTGTCTTGCGTGCCGCGCGTACTCCGCCGGCGGCTTTGAGCGCGGCCGACAGTGCGGCGCCTTCCGGTCTGGGCACTCTGATCATGGCGCGCTCCTGGCCGTCGCCGGCCACCGGGACGGGGCCGAGCACCTGCGCGTCGGACGGCAGGCGGGTCTCGTCGAGCATCTGCCTGACCGCATGGGCCGGGCCCGTGAGCGTGGCCATCCGTACCGCGGGCGGGAAGCCCAGCTCGGCCCGGTCGGCCAGCTCACGCTCGGCGAAGGTGATGGGGTCCCAGCGCAGCAGCGCCTGTACGGCCGGCAGCGCCGCGTCCGCGAGCACCACCAGCTCGGCACCGGGGCGCAGCAGCGCGGCGGCGTTCATCCAGCGGCGCACGGTCTCCTCGCCGGCTCGCAGGTCGGCCCGGCCGAGCAGGGCCCAGCCGTCGAGCAGCACCGCGGCGGCGTATCCGTCCTCGGCCACCGGCTCTGCTCCCGGGGTGGCGACGACGAGCGCGCGGGCGGCGGGCACCGTGGCCAGCACGCCGTCGCGGCCGGACGTGCGCACCGGCACGGAAGGGAACGCCCTGCCCAGTTCCTCGGCCGTACGCCTGGCGCCGGTGACCACCGCGCGCAGCCTGGGGCTGCCGCAGGACGGGCAGCGCCAGGAGGCGTCCACGCGGCCGCACCAGCGGCAGTACGGCGCCGCGTGCCCGCTCCGCAGCGCGAGCGGCCCGTGGCACAGCGGGCCCTCGCCGGTCTCCATCGTGAGGGTGTCGCCGGGTGCTTTCCTGGTGGGCGGCAGGACGCAGCGGGCCGGGGTGCGGCAGTGGCGGCAGGCCAGCGCGGGCAGGTAGCCGCGCCTGGGCACCTGCACGAGCACCGGGCCGCTGTCGAGGCCGTGGCGCAGGGCCCGCCAGGCGATGCTGGGCAGGCGGGCCTGCCTGGCGGCCTGGTCCTTGGCCAGCTCGGCGTCATCCCCCGCCGGGCGCACGCGCGGGGCGAGGCTTCTGATCGTCGTACGCGCGGCCACGATCGGCCTGGCCCAGCCGCTCGCGACGAGCTGGGTGGCCTCGGCCGTACGCGCGTAGCCACCGATGAGCATGCCCGCGCCGGCCCTGTGGGCGCGCAGCCCGAGCACCTCGCGGGCGTGCGGGTAGGGGGCGAAGCGTTCGGCGTGCAGGTCGTCGCCGTCGTCCCAGATCGCCACCAGGCCGAGATCGGCGACCGGCGCGAACATCGCCGCCCTGGTGCCGACGACCGCCTTGACCTCGCCTCTGAGCAGCCGCAGCCACCTGCGGTAGCGCTCGGCGGGGCCCAGGTCGGCGGTGAGCGCCACGTGGGCGCCGGGGCCGAGCACCCGCAGGAACGCGGTGTCGGCCAGCGCCACGTCCTTGCCGTCGGGGACGACGACGACCGCTCCCCTGCCGCCGTCCAGCGTCGCGCGGACGGCCTCGGCGAGGGGCAGGCCCAGCCCTTGGCGCCGGGCAGCGCCTGCCAGACGGCCCGGGGCGCGCGCCCGTCGCGGAGTGCGGCGAGGAAGGAGGGGCCTGCCGGGTAGGCGTCCCAGGCGCTCGGTGACGGCGCCGGCGGGCGATCCTGCGGCGGGACGGGCTTGGGCGTCTCGGCTTCGGCCCTGGCGTGCCGGGGCGGGACCGCGAGGCGCAGCACGTCGGTCAGGGTGCCGGCGTACCGGTCGGCCACGGCCCTGGCCAGGCCGGCGATCTCGGGGGTGAGCACGCGTTCCGGGGACACGACGCGTTCGAGCGGGGTGAGCTTGCCCTCGTGGTCGCTCTCCTGGACGCGTTCGAGGAGGAAGCCGTCCACGAGCTTGCCCGCGAACCGCACCCGCACCCGCACGCCCGGCTCGGCCGTCTCGTGCAGCCGGTCGGGGACGAGGTAGTCGAAGGGGCGGTCGAGGTGCGGCAGCGGGCTGTCGACGACCACTTTGGCCACGGGGTTTTCCGGGGCCGGGAGCACCGCCCCCTTGGTGTCCTTCTCGGACGCCGGGGGCCGCACGGCTTCGAGCGGCAGGAGGGCGTCGTCGGAGGAGTCGGTCACGAACAACGTCTACCAGACCCCCGCCTCCGCCATCGCCCATGGCGATCCCACCGGAACACCATCACGCCACCCGCAGCACGTACGACATCGAACAGCCCCACCCGGCCCCGGACGGACGCCATCGCACGCACAACGCCGGAGACGGGCCTCGACTCACCCACGCCACGCCAGAGCAGCCGAGGGGCGGCGTGCGGGCGATCCCGCCATCACCCCCCGGCTGTGCGTGCACAAGACACCGATCGGTGCCGCCCGCCCCGCGAAAAGGGCGGACGGCACCGATCGGGTTGGTGCTGAGCGCAACGGCCGTCAGGCGGCCGTCACGTCGTTCAGAAACCGGCGGCGGTCCTCAGGGCCTCGGCGCGGTCGGTGGACTCCCAGGAGAAGCCCTCGCGACCGAAGTGCCCGTAGGCGGCGGTCTCGGAGTAGATCGGACGCAGCAGGTCGAGGTCGCGGATGATGGCGGCGGGACGCAGGTCGAAGACCTGGAGCACCGCCTCCTGAATCTTCTCGACCGGCAGCTTCTCGGTGCCGAAGCACTCGACGAACAGGCCGACCGGCTTGGCCTTGCCGATCGCGTAGGCCACCTGGACCTCGCACCGGTCGGCCAGCCCGGCGGCCACGACGTTCTTGGCCACCCAGCGCATGGCGTAGGCGGCGGAACGGTCGACCTTGGACGGGTCCTTGCCGGAGAACGCGCCGCCACCGTGGCGGGCCATGCCACCGTAGGTGTCGATGATGATCTTGCGGCCGGTGAGCCCCGCGTCGCCCATCGGACCGCCGATCTCGAAGCGGCCCGTCGGGTTGACCAGCAGGCGGTAGCCCTCGGTCTCGATGTCGAGGCCGGCGAGCACGTGGTCGACCACGTGCTCCTTGATGTCGGGGGTCAGCATCTCCTGCAGGTCGATCTCGGCGGCGTGCTGCGTGGAGACGACCACGGTGTCGAGGCGGACCGGCGTGTCGCCGTCGTACTCGATGGTGACCTGCGTCTTGCCGTCGGGGCGCAGGTAGGGCACGGTGCCCGTCTTGCGCACCTCGGCGAGGCGCTGTGCGAGCCGGTGGGCGAGCGTGATCGGCAGCGGCATCAGCTCGGGGGTCTCACGGCAGGCGTAGCCGAACATGAGGCCCTGGTCGCCGGCGCCCTGGCGGTCGAGCTCGTCACCGTCACCGGTCACCCGGTGCTCGTAGGCGTCGTCGACGCCCTGCGCGATGTCGGGCGACTGCGCGCCGATCGACACCGACACACCGCACGAGGCGCCGTCGAAACCCTTGTGGGAGGCGTCGTAACCGATCTCCAGGATCTTCTCCCGGATGACGCCGGGAATGTCGACGTAGGTCTCCGTCGTCACCTCGCCTGCGACGTGGACCTGGCCGGTAGTGATCAGCGTCTCGACCGCGACCCGGCTCTTGGGGTCGTCTTTGAGCATGGCGTCGAGAATCGCGTCACTGATTTGGTCGGCGATCTTGTCCGGGTGGCCTTCGGTGACCGACTCGGAGGTGAACAGGCGACGTGACAACTCAGTGGCTCCTCATGCAGCGGCTGCTGACGGATGTAAGGCCCGGAGCCGAAGGGCATGGCCGGGCCTCGCCGAAGTCTAGCCCTACCATGCGCCCCGCGGCGAAACCGTCCACCATTTGTCTCCCATCAGAGTTCGGGCAAAGGGTCGGGCGGCAGCAGCTCGGGCGCGAAAATCTCGGCGTCCGCGGCCGACACCACCGCCGCGTACTCCTCATCGAACTCGAAGACCATCGAGCCCAGCTCGAGCGCATTGCCCGGGAGAATCGGACCCAGCCGGGTGCGCCGCGGGAACTCCGCGAACACCGACACCGGCCGATCGGTCCGCAGCGTCCTCGTCGCCAGCACGGAAATGGCCGTGCGCGTGACCACGATCAGGAAATGCCCTGTTCCCGCCGGCCCCGAGGATAAGGCGGGGAAGAGGTAGTGAATCTCCTCTTGGTCACCGAGCAACGTTCTACAACGGTCTCTTACAGCAGAACCCACCGGCATTCCATCCCCCTTTGCCCCAAGTATCCGCAGGCGTGCGGGGGTGTTGCAACAGGTGATCGAGTAGTGGGATTTGCACGCTTTGTACGATCGACGCCCCGGCATCCCATTACCTCTTTGGAACGCCCCACAGATGCGGCCGTACAGCGCGGAACACCGAGTCCGTCAACGGCGACCGCCCGGGTTCAGATCCATGACCGCTCGGCGATGAACCGGCCGGGTTCAAGCGAGATCGTCGACAAGGAGGGCGCACGCGACCTGCAGCGTGCATAAGGCCAAGGCCCGCCTTATCGCGGGCTTGGGAAGACCGGATGGCCCGGGCTCAGGAGAGGCGGGCGGCGACCAGGTCCCAGACGGTGTCGGCCAGGTCCTCCTTGGGCCCGAACGGCACCTCGACCGGCTCCCCGCCGGCCACCAGAATCGTCGCGGCGTTGTCGGCCGTACCGAAGGCGAGGCCCTCGCCGACCTGGTTGACGACCAGCAGATCGCAACCCTTGCGGGCGAGCTTGGCCTGCCCGTTGGCGATCACGTCGTTCGTCTCGGCGGCGAACCCGACGATCACGCGCGGCCCGGCGCCGGCGAATTTCTCCTCGGCAAGACGCCCGGGCGTGTCGCTCCCGACCGGCTCGGCCGGCTCGGAGGGCGTGCCGCCCGGGGCGGGAGCGCACTCCGTGGCAGCGTCACCCGAGGCAGGCGGGCCCGGAACGTGCGCACGGGCGGAAACCGCCGCCTCCGCCGCAACGGCCGGCCCGACCCCGGCGGACGGTGCGGACCCGGCGGACGGTGCGGACCCAGCGGACGGTGCAGACCCGGCGGGCGATGCAGACCCGACGGGCGATGCGGAATCGGCCGGCGATGCGGACCCAGCGGGTGCCCCTGCCCGCGCCCGCCGACGTTCACCCAACTCAGCGAGAATGTCGGGATTCTTGACCAGGTGGATGGCCTCGGGCTCGCCGTCCGTCTTCTTGATCTTGGTGTCGTGCCGCTCCGCAGGCCGGAAGTCGGCCACCGCCGCGGCCATCACGACCACATCGGCGTCGGCGGAGGCGGCGAGCACGGCGTCGCGCAGCTCGGACGCCGACTCCACGCGCACGACGGTGGCCCCCGCCGGGTCGGGCAGCGTCACGTTGGCCGCCACGACCGTCACCTCGGCCCCGCGGGCGACCGCCGTACGGGCCAAGGCGTAACCCTGGCGCCCGGACGAGCGGTTGCCGATGAAGCGGACGGGGTCGATGGCCTCGCGGGTGCCGCCGGCGGAGACCACGACCTTGCGCCCGGCCAGGTCGAGCGGCCGCCCTCTGGCGACGCGCAGACAGACCTGGAAGATCTCGGCGGGGTCGGGCAGCCGTCCCGGGCCCGTGTCGGCGCCGGTGAGCCGGCCGACGGCCGGGTCGATCACGACCGCGCCCCGCGAACGCAACGTCGCGACGTTGGCGCGCGTGGCCGGGTGCTGCCACATCTCGGTGTGCATCGCGGGCGCGAACACGACCGGACAGGTGGCCGTCAGCAGCGTGTTGGTCAGCAGATCGCCGGCCAGCCCATGGGCGGCCTTCGCCAGCACGTCGGCGGTGGCGGGTGCGACCACGACGAGATCGGCGCTCTTGCCGATGCGCACGTGGGGCACCTCGTGAACGTCGTCCCACACCTCGGCCGAGACGGGGTTGCCCGACAGGGCGGCCCAGGTGGGCGCGCCCACGAACTTGAGCGCCTCGCGGGTCGGGACGACCCGTACCTCGTGCCCGGACTCGGTGAACAGGCGCAGCAGCTCACACGCCTTGTACGCGGCGATGCCGCCGCTGACGCCCAGGACGACCTTCATCGAAGGGGTCAGACCGCGCCTTCGATGGGCTCGGCGTTGAGCAGGCCCTCGGAGACCTCTCGCAGCGCGATGGACAGCGGCTTCTCCTGGGCGTGCGTCTCGACCAGCGGGCCGACGTACTCCAGCAGGCCCTCGCCGAGCTGGGAGTAGTAGGCGTTGATCTGGCGAGCGCGCTTGGCGCCCATGATCACCAGGGAGTATTTGCTGTCGACGATGTCGAGCAGCGTGTCGATCGGCGGGTTGGTGATGCCCTCCGCGGCCGGGGTGGTGCCTGCCACGATTGTCAGACCTCTCGGTTGGTGGTTGTCGTGACCCCCTGAGGGTCGGTCATCAAGGCTATCAGCCGATGGCACACGTCTTGGACGTTCGTGTTGACAAGTGAGAGGTCGAACTCGTGCTCCGCGGCCATCTCGTTGCGCCCGGCCTCCAGCCGGCGGGCGATGACCTCCTCCGGCTCGGTGCCGCGCCCGCGCAGCCGCTTCTCCAGCTCCTCCCATGAGGGCGGGGCCAGGAAGACCAGCAGCGCCTCCGGCATGCTCCTGCGCACCTGCCTGGCGCCTTCGAGGTCGATCTCGAGCAGGGTGGGCACGCCCTCGGCGAGCTTCTTCAGCACCGGCTCGCGAGGGGTGCCGTAGCGGTTGCCCGCGAACTCCGCCCACTCCAGCAGCTCACCGGACTCGATGAGCCGGTCGAACTCCTCGTTGTCGACGAAGAAGTAGTGGACCCCGTGCACCTCGCCGGGACGGGGTCGCCGGGTTGTCACCGAGACCGACAGCCACACCTCGGGGTGTGCCCGCCGGAGCTCGGCGACGACCGTGGATTTACCGACGCCCGACGGCCCCGAAAGGACCGTCAGCCGCCGTTCGCTCATGGGCAGGAATCCGACCTCCGTTCCAGGCCCGACCGCCTCGTGGGCACTGACATCGCCGGACCAGGACCTCTCGGTCACTTCCTACCCCCCGTTGAACCCGCGTTTTCGTGTGGAACAGAGATTAGCTCTCGTTGCCACCGAACTCGCGCTCGAGGGCAGCCCTCTGGTTCGCACCGAGGCCCCGCACGCGACGGGACTCGGCGATGGCAAGCCGCTCCATGAGCTGCTTGGCACGGACCTTGCCGACACCGGGGAGCGATTCCAACAAAGCCGACACCTTCATCTTGCCGATGACGTCGTCGGTCTGCCCATCCTTGAGCACCTCAGCCAGAGAAACCGCGCCATGCTTGAGCCGGTTCTTGACCTCGGCACGCTCTTTACGGGCCTTGGCAGCCTTCTCCAGGGCTGCGGCGCGCTGCTCAGGGGTCAGGGGAGGAAGAGCCACGCCGGGTCACCTCGAATTTCTGTCGATGTACTCGGACGGGAAGGGAAACTAGCTGGTCATCGCCCCCTAAGCAACGTCAAGAGCCGTTTCTCTCGCGACAAAATCCACTTCATCACTCTCCGTAAGTGTAAAGTCACCCTACGCTGATCAAATCGCCCTCACATCCGCCTACGCGCGTCGGCTCGCGCCGCTGTCGCGAAACGCAACGAAGATCGATTTCGAGACACCCTTCGATGTCCGAAACCCCCGCCGCACCTGGGCCGAAACCCTTTTTCGCGATCTTGCGCACGGCCCTGACGGATGCCTTATGATCTTGTTAGCGCGGCCCTTCCGGGCCCTTGGTGCGCCGTCCTCACACCCCGGCCGTTCCACCCCCGTGCGACCGTTGCGGTGAGGAGCCGCTCCGGGGTTCGTACGGGTGCCGTCGGCTTCCGTTCCATGCGGCGGCCGAAGGCGGCCGGGCCGGCCTCGCGAACGCCATCGGCACCATGTGCACAGCGCGGCGCCGTTAGGCGAACGCGGGCGACGCCTACGTTCGGTCCCTTGGGGTGCTCGCAAGGCACGCGCAGTACTCGCCCACGCGCAGTGCCCGGCGCGGCCGAGTAGACGCACGGCCGCCGAGTGGACGCACGGCCGAGTAGGCGCAGTGCGAACGCGCCGCACGGAGGGCGGGCCCGCCGCAGATGCGGCACTCGCGCATCGCGCGCGACAAGGACGTCGCAGCACGCCGGCCACGCCACGGAGCAGGCGACACCTGCGCCAGGCGCGGCGGCACCAAGCACACGACGTCCGCGCCCCACGAGCGAGCCTGCGCCGCCGCCCAAGGACAGTGCCCGTGCCAGGCAGGCGGCCGATGATGCCCATGCCGCACGGACGCAGCCAATGCCCTCCCAGACCAACGCCTCCGTCACGCCGGGCCGGCCGCCCACGCGACAGCGACACCCGAGGTGGCACCCGTACGTCAAAGGCCCCGAGGCGTGCGTGGCACTGGCGTCGTGCGGACGGGCGCTCACGCACGCATGGAGGCAGCGCCGCACGGAAGCACGCCGCGCGGGGACGGCACCCACACCGCACGCACCCACGGCGCACCGGAGGCCGGCAACCTACGCCGCACACACACCCGCGACGCCCGCGGTCGCCGCCCAGGCCGCGCGCCACACGCCCGCAGCACCCGGACGAGACGGCACCCCCGTACGGCGGCCCAGACCCCGCGTCAGGATGCCCGGCGCAGTGAGGCGGCGATCGCCGCGGCGGCGGCCCCCGGGTCGGGTGAGGCGGTGATGGGGCGGCCGATCACAAGCAGGTCGGCCCCGTCGGCGAGCGCCCGTTCGGGCGTGGCGACCCGCTTCTGGTCCTGGGTGTCGGCGCCGGCGGGCCGGACGCCGGGGGTGATGAGCGTGATGCCGCCGCCGACCTCGGCGCGTACGGCGGCGACCTCGTGCGGCGAGCACACCAGCGCGGTGGCGCCGGCCTCGACCGACAGCGATGCCAGGCGGCGTACGGCGTCGTCGGCGGGCCCGGCGAGCCCGATGCGCTCCAGGTCGGCCTCGGTGAGCGAGGTGAGCACGGTGACGGCGGCGATCTGGGTGTGCGGCGCGGACTCGACGGCCGCCTTGATCATGGCGGTCCCTCCGGCGGCGTGCACGGTGAGGATCGCGGGACGCAGCCGGGCCACGGCCCTGGCGGCCCCGGCGACGGTGTTGGGGATGTCGTGCAGCTTGAGGTCGAGGAAGACGTTCACGCCGCTCGCGCCCTGCACGGAGGCGATCACGTCGGGCCCGTAGCGCAGGTAGAGCTCCAGGCCGACCTTGACGGTGCTGACGTGCGGGGTGACCAGGGCGGCCCAGCGCGCGGCGGTCTCCAGGTCGGGTGCGTCGAGAGCGACGGCGATGGGTGCGGGGGTCAAGGGCGTCAAGGCGTGCTCTCCAGGCGCTCGGGAGTCAAGGCGTGCTCTCCTCGATGTCTACCAACAGGTGCCGGGGTGCGCTCCCCGGCGGGCGGTGGGCGAGGCCGACGGCGTCGGCCAGCCGCTGGAAGCCGCGGGCCCGCAGCAGGTCCTCGAGCTCGCGTTCGATGCGCAGGCAGGCGTACGGGTCGTGGAACAGCGCCGTGCCCACCCCGACCACGCAGGCGCCTGCCAGCACGAGCTGGAAGGCGTCCCTGCCGGTCATCACGCCGCCCATGCCGATCAGCGGCACGCCGGGAAGGGCCGCGTGGACCTGCCAGACGCAGCGTACGGCCAGCGGCAGGATGGCCGGCCCCGACAGCCCGCCGGTGACGGCGGCGAGCGAGGGGCGCAGCGCCTCGGTGTCGATGGCCATGCCCAGCGGGTTGTTGATCATGGAGAGCGCGTCGGCGCCGGCGTCCACGCAGGCGCGGGCGACGGCGACGATGTCGGCCACGTCGGGCGCGAGCTTGGCGACGACGGGCACGTCGTAGCGCATGATCGAGCGTACGGAGGCGATGACCTCGGCGGCGGCGCTGCCCTCGCGGGCGAAGACGCGTCCGCGGTCCTCGATGTTGGGGCAGGAGAGGTTGACCTCCAGCGCGGTCACGCCGGGCGCGTCGGCGAGCCTGCGGGCCAGCTCGGAGTATTCGGCGACGGTGCCGCCGCCGATGGAGACGATGGTCTTGATGCCGCGCTGGGCCAGCCAGGGCAGCTCGCGTTCGAGGAACGCGTCGATGCCGGGCCCTTGGAGCCCGACGGCGTTGAGCATGCCGGAGGGCGTCTCGGCCATGCGCGGCGTGGGACGGCCCGCGCGCGGCGCCATGGTGATGGACCGCGTGGTCAGGGCGCCGAGCCGGTGCAGGTCGAAGAACTGCGCCAGCTCGCGGCCCGACGAGGCGCATCCGGCGGCCGTGGTGATGGGGTTCGACAGCTCCACGTGCGCCAGAAAAGTCCGCATATCAACTGACATGTCGTGCACCGCCCCCTGGGGCGCCCAGCGCGTCGAACGGGATCGTTCCCACGTCCTCGAAGCGCACCCGCTCCCCCGGAACACCGGCCCCTCGGCGCACGCCCTGACCATCCTGGTCGAGCCGTCGTCGCCGATGACGGGCAACACGCACGTCATGCACACCCCGATGCCGCAGGCCATCGACTCCTCGACGGCCACCTGCACCGGGATGTCGAACTCCATCGCCACCGCCGTCACCGCCCGCAGCGTCTCCATGGGCGCGCAGGCGTAGACGACGTCGGCCATGGTGTCGGTGATCACCGACGGCAGCGCGTCGGTGACCTTGCCGCGCAGGCCGAGCGACCCGTCCTCGGTGGTCAGCGTGGTCGTCTCGGCCATCCTGCGGGCCCGCATCGCGCCGAACACCCGCTCGGCGCCCGCGCCGCCCAGCACGAAGTCGACCCGGCAGCCGCGCGCCAGCAGCGCGTCGGCCAGCGGGAACAGCACGGCAGAGCCGTACTCGGCGCCCACCAGCACGCAGTTGACCGGGTCGCGCGGCAGCGGGAACGGCCGCCCGAGCGGCCCGACGAGGTCGAGCGTGTCCCGGGCGCGCCGCTCCGCCAGCCAGGCGGTGCCGGGGCCGCGCGTGGTGAAGACCAGCTCGACCGTCCCGCCGTAGTCGGACTTCACGTCATGGATGGACAGCGCGCGGCGCGTCACCATCGACGTGTACGCCCCGCCGACCGCCACGGAGACGAAGTGGCCGGGACGGTAACGCTCGGCGATGCCGGGCGCCACCACCGTCAGCGCATGGTAGGCGTCGACCCGGCGCGTCGTGAGCACCGTGCCCGTCACCTGCACCGGTGTGCCGGCCAGTCGTCTTCACCTCCCGTGCGGGGTCATCCCCTGATTGCCTGTGCGTGCTCCTGAAGGGACCGTACGCCCACATCGCCGCGTACGATCGCCTGGATGCCCGCCGCCGCGGCGGCCAGCCCCGACACCGTGGTGATGCACGGGATGCCGCGCAGCACGGCGGCCGTGCGGATCTCGTAGCCGTCGAGGCGCGGCCCCGACTGCCCCGGGCTGCCGAACGGCGTGTTGACGATCAGGTCGACCTCGCCGTCGAGAATGGCCTGCACGCTTGTGGGCTCACCTCCGGGACCCGCTCCCTCGCTGTGCTTTCGCACGATCTTGGCATGGACGCCGTTGCGGCGCAGCACCTCGGCGGTCCCCTCGGTGGCCAGGATCTCGAACCCGAGATCCGCCAGCGCCTTCACAGGGAAGATCATCGCACGCTTGTCCCTGTTGGCCACGGATACGAAGGCGCGTCCCTTGGTCGGAAGTTCGCCGTAGGCCGCGGCCTGCGACTTGGCGAAGGCGATCCCGAAGAACTCGTCGATGCCCATGACCTCGCCGGTGGAGCGCATCTCCGGCCCAAGGACGGTGTCGACGCCCCGGAACCGGTTGAACGGCAGCACCGCCTCCTTGACCGCGATCGACGACTCCAGCGGCAGCGTGCCGCCGTCGCCGGTGGCGGGCAGCATGCCCTCGGCGCGCAGCTCGGCGATCGACGCGCCGAGCATCACCCGGGCCGCCGCCTTGGCCAGCGGCGTGGCCGTGGCCTTGGACACGAACGGCACGGTACGGCTGGCGCGCGGGTTGGCCTCCAGGACGTACAGGACGCCGGCCGACATGGCGTACTGGACGTTGAGCAGCCCGCGCACGCCGACGCCCTGGGCGATGGCCCTGGTGGCCTCCCTGATGGCGGTGATGTCGGCGCTGCCCAGCGTGATGGGCGGCAGCGCGCACGCCGAGTCGCCGGAGTGGATGCCGGCCTCCTCGATGTGCTCCATGACGCCGCCGAGGAACAGCTCCTCGCCGTCGTAGAGCGCGTCGACGTCGATCTCGATGGCCTCGTCGAGGAACTTGTCGATGAGCACCGGGTGACCGGCCCCGTCGGGCTGCTCCTGGGCCGCCATGTACGCGGTGAGCGTCTCCTCGTCGTACACGATGGCCATGCCGGCCCCGCCGAGCACGTAGGAGGGCCGCACGAGCACCGGGTAGCCGATCTCGGAGGCGATCTCCCGTGCCTCGGCGACGGTCAGCGCGGTGCCGTGCCTGGGCGCGGGCAGCCCGGCCTCGGCCAGCACCCGCCCGAACGCGCCGCGCTCCTCGGCCAGGTGGATCGACTCGGGCGAGGTGCCGACGACGGGCACGCCCGCGTCCTTGAGCGCCTGCGCGAGCCCGAGCGGCGTCTGCCCGCCGAGCTGCACGATGACGCCCGCGACCGGGCCTGTCTGCTGCTCGGCGTGCACGACCTCCAGGACGTCCTCCAGGGTGAGCGGCTCGAAGTAGAGCCGGTCGGAGGTGTCGTAGTCGGTCGAGACGGTCTCGGGGTTGCAGTTGACCATGACGGTCTCGAACCCGGCCCTGGACAGCTCGAACGAGGCGTGCACGCACGCGTAGTCGAACTCGATGCCCTGGCCGATGCGGTTGGGCCCGGAGCCGAGGATGATCACCTTCTGCCGCTCGCCGTACGGGACCTCGCTCTCCTCGTCGTAGGTCGAGTAGAGATAGGGGGTCTTGGCGGCGAACTCGGCGGCGCAGGTGTCGACCGTGTTGTAGACCGGCCGCAGCCCGAGCGCATGGCGCAGGTCGCGCACGCGGGCCTCGTCGATGCCGCGGATCTCGCCGATCTGCACGTCGCTGAACCCGTGGCGCTTGGCCCGCTCCAGCACCTCGGCGGTCAGCTCGGGCGCGGCGGCGACGGCCTCGGCCTCCTCGTGCAGCAGGAAGAGCTGGTCGATGAACCACGGGTCGATGCTGGTCGCCTCGTGCAGCTCCTCGGGCGTGGCGCCCGCCCTGATGGCCTGCTGCATCGTGCGCAGCCGCCCGTCGTGCGGCGTGCGGCAGGCGGCCAGCAGCTCGTCCTTGGGCCGCACCTCGCCCGCCCAGGTGAAGGAGGAGTCCTTCTTCTCCAGCGAGCGCAGCGCCTTCTGCAGCGCCTCGGGGAAAGAGCGGCCGATGGCCATGGCCTCGCCGACCGACTTCATATGAGTGGTGAGCGTCGGGTCGGCGCCGCGGAACTTCTCGAACGCGAAGCGCGGCACCTTCACCACGATGTAGTCGAGCGTCGGCTCGAAGGAGGCCGGGGTCTCCTTGGTGATGTCGTTGGGGATCTCGTCGAGCGTGTAGCCGATGGCCAGCTTGGCGGCGATCTTGGCGATCGGGAAACCGGTGGCCTTGGAGGCGAGCGCCGACGAGCGCGACACGCGCGGGTTCATCTCGATGACGATCATGCGGCCGGTGCGCGGATCGACCGCGAACTGGATGTTGCAGCCGCCGGTGTCCACGCCGACCTCGCGGATGACCGCGATGGCGACGTCGCGCATGTTCTGGTATTCGCGGTCGGTCAGGGTCAGCGCGGGCGCGACCGTGACGCTGTCGCCGGTGTGGACGCCCATCGGGTCGATGTTCTCGATGGAGCAGACGATGACGACGTTGTCGGCCTTGTCGCGCATGACCTCCAGCTCGTACTCCTTCCAGCCGAGGATGGACTCCTCCAGGAGCACCTCGGTGGTCGGAGACGCGTCGAGCCCGGCGCCTGCGATGCGGCGCAGGTCGGCCTCGTCGTAGGCGAAGCCGGAGCCGGCGCCGCCCATCGTGAACGAGGGCCGCACGACCAGCGGGTAGCCCAGCTCGGCGGCCGCGGCCAGGCACTCGTCCATGCTGTGGCAGATGGCCGACCTGGCCGACTCGGCGTTGAGCCCGTGCTCGCGGGCGACCTTGGCGACGATCTCCTTGAACCGCTCGCGGTTCTCGCCGGCCTGGATCGCCTCGAAGTCGGCGCCGATCAGCTCGACGCCGTACTTCTCCAGCACGCCCGACTCGTGCAGGGCCACGGCCGTGTTGAGCGCGGTCTGGCCGCCCAGCGTGGGCAGCAGCGCGTCGGGCCGCTCCTTGGCGATGATCTTCTCGACGTACTCGGGGGTGATCGGCTCGACGTACGTGGCGTCGGCGAACTCCGGGTCCGTCATGATCGTCGCGGGGTTGCTGTTGACCAGGATGACGCGGAACCCCTCGGCCCGCAGCACCCGGCACGCCTGGGTGCCGGAGTAGTCGAACTCGCACGCCTGGCCGATCACGATCGGCCCAGAGCCGATCACCAGGACCGACCTGATGTCCTCACGCTTGGGCACGGCTCATGACCTCGCAGAACTCGTCGAAAAGATAGGCAGCGTCGTGCGGGCCCGCGGCGGCCTCGGGGTGGTACTGGACGCTGAAGGCGCGTCCGTCGAGCAGGCGCAGCCCCTCCACGCAGCGGTCGTTGAGGTTGATGTGGCTGACCTCGGCCGGCCCGAACGGGGTCTCGAACGGCCCGTCGAGCGGCGCGTCGACCGCGAACCCGTGGTTGTGGGCGGAGATCTCGACCTTGCCGGTGCGCACGTCCTGGACCGGCTGGTTGACGCCGCGGTGGCCGTAGCGCAGCTTGTACGTCGACAGCCCGAGCGCCCTGCCGAAGAGCTGGTTGCCGAAGCAGATGCCGAAGAACGGCACCTTGGCCTGCAGCACCTGGCGCAGCGCGGTGACGTCGGCCGTGGCGGGGTCGCCCGGCCCGTTGGAGAAGAACACGCCGTCGGGGCGCACCGCCATGATCTGCTCGAAGGTGGCGTCGGCCGGCAGCACGTGCACCTCGCAGCCGCGCTCGGCCATGCGCCGCGGGGTCATGCCCTTGATGCCGAGGTCGACGGCCGCGACCGTGAAGCGCCTGGTCCCGATGGCCGGCACGACGTACGGCTCCTTCGTGGCGACCTCGCGCGCCAGGTCGGCGCCCTCCATGCCGGGCGAGCGCCTGACCCGCTCGACGAGCTCCTCGACCGGCGCGTCGGGGGCGCTGAAGATGCCGGCCCGCATGGCGCCGCGCTCGCGCAGGTGGCGGGTGAGCGCACGGGTGCCGGAGATGGCGATCCCGACCACGCCGTACTCCTTGAGGTAGTCGTCGAGCGAGCGGTTGGCCCGCCAGCTCGAGACGATCCTGGACGGCTCGCGCACGACGTCGCCGGCCACCCAGACGCGGCCCGACTCGGGGTCCTCGTCGTTGACGCCGGTGTTGCCGATGTGAGGGGCCGTCATGGCGACGATCTGCCGGTGGTAGGACGGGTCGGTCAAGGTCTCCTGGTAGCCGGTCATACCGGTGTTGAAGACCATCTCGCCGAACGTCTCGCCTTCGGCGCCGTACGGAGATCCGTGGAAGACGCGGCCGTCTTCCAGGACGAGCACCGCTGTGTTCAAACCAGCTTCCCTTCGAGTACGGTCGGCCTGCCGCGCAGGAACGTGGCCACCACGCGTCCGGGCAGCGTCATCCCCTCGTAGGGGGTGTTGCGGCTCTTGGACGCGAAGGCGGACGGGTCGACCTCCGTGCGCACGGACGGGTCGTACAGCGTGATGTTGGCCGGCTCGCCCACGGCGAGCGGCCGTCCCTGACCGGCCAGGCGGCCGATGCGGGCGGGCGCGATCGACATGCGCTCGGCCACACCCGCCCAGTCGAGCAGGCCCGTGTCGACCATGGCGGCCTGCACGACGCTGAGCGCGGTCTCCAGGCCGACCATGCCCATGGCCGCCGCGCTCCACTCGGTCTCCTTGTCCTCGACCGGGTGGGGCGCGTGGTCGGTGGCCACGATGTCGATGGTGCCGTCGGCCAGCGCGGCGCGCAGCGCCTCGACGTCGGCGCGGGTGCGCAGCGGCGGGTTGACCTTGTAGATGGGGTTGTAGGCGCCGACCGGCGAGTCCTCCACGAGGTCGTCGGTGAGCAGCAGGTGGTGGGGGGTCACCTCGGCGGTGACGTTCCAGCCCTTGGACTTGGCCCAGCGCAGGATCTCGACCGAGCCCGCGGTGGAGACGTGGCAGACGTGCAGCCGGGAGCCGACGTGGGCGGCCAGCAGGCAGTCGCGGGCGATGATCGCCTCTTCGGCGACGGCGGGCCAGCCGGTCAGGCCGAGCCTGCCGGAGACCTCGCCCTCGTTCATCTGCGCGCCGGCGGTGAGCCTGGGCTCCTGGGCGTGCTGGGCGACGACGCCGTCGAACGCCTTGACGTACTCCAGGGCGCGGCGCATGAGCACCGCGTCGTCGACGCAGTGGCCGTCGTCGGAGAAGACGCGGACGCGGGCCGCGGAGTCGGCCATCGCGCCCAGCTCGGCGAGCTGCTTGCCCTCCAGGCCGACGGTGACGGCGCCGACCGGGTGCACGTCGCAGTGGCCGAACTCGCGGCCGAGCCGCCAGACCTGCTCGACCACGCCGGCGGTGTCGGCGACGGGCGAGGTGTTGGCCATGGCGTGCACGGCGGTGTAGCCGCCCCTGGCGGCCGCCTGGGTGCCGGTCTGCACGGTCTCGGCGTCCTCGCGGCCGGGCTCGCGCAGGTGGGTGTGCAGGTCGACGAGGCCGGGCAGCGCGATGGCGCCGCCGCCGTCGACGACCTCGCCGTCCTTGAGACCGGTGCCGATCTCCGCGATCACGCCGTCGGCGATGCGGATGTCGGCGGGCTCGCCGCCCAGGATCCTGACGTTTCGAATGATCATGCGGTCTCTCCCCCGAGCAGCAGGTACAGGACGGCCATGCGGATGGTCACGCCGTTGGCGACCTGTTCGACGATCGTCGAGCGGGCCGAGTCGGCCACCTCGGCGGCGATCTCCATGCCCCGGTTCATCGGGCCGGGGTGCATGACGATCGCGTCGTCGGGCATCTTGGCGAAGCGGTCGCGGTCGAGGCCGTAGCGGCGGGAGTACTCGCGCTCGCTCGGGAAGTACGCGGCGTTCATCCGCTCCTTCTGCACCCGCAGCATCATCACCGCGTCGGACTTGGGCAGCACGGCGTCGAGGTCGTAGGAGACCTCGCACGGCCAGCTGCCGACCGAGACGGGCAGCAGCGTGGGCGGGGCGACGAGGGTGACCTCGGCGCCGAGGGTGTGCAGCAGCAGCACGTTGGAGCGGGCGACCCGGCTGTGCAGCACGTCGCCGACGATGGTGACCTTGCGGCCCTCGAGCCCGCCGAGGCGGCGGCGCATGGAGAAGGCGTCGAGCAGCGCCTGGGTGGGGTGCTCGTGGGTGCCGTCGCCGGCGTTGACGACGCTGCCGCGCACCCAGCCGGCCAGGCGGTGCGGCGCGCCTGATGCGCTGTGGCGGATGACGACCGCGTCGGCGCCCATGGCCTCCAGGGTCAGCGCGGTGTCCTTGAGCGACTCGCCCTTGGACACGCTGGAGCCCTTGGCCGAGAAGTTGATGACGTCGGCCGACAGCCGTTTGGCCGCCGCCTCGAAGGAGATGCGGGTGCGGGTGGAGTCCTCGAAGAAGAGGTTGACGACCGTGCGCCCGCGCAGCGTCGGCAGCTTCTTGATGGAACGTTCCGAGACTCTCGCCAGCTCCTCGGCGGTGTCGAGGATGAGGAGGGCGTCGTCCTTGGTCAGGTCTCCCGCGGAGATGAGGTGCCGCTTCACCGGGAACCCCCCTTCACGAGCAGCACGGCGTCCCGGCCGTCGGTCTCCTCGAGGTAGACCTTGACCTTCTCGCTCTTGGCGGTGGGGAGGTTCTTGCCGACGTAGTCGGCGCGGATGGGCAGCTCGCGGTGGCCGCGGTCGACCAGCGTGGCGAGCTGCACGGCCGTGGGGCGGCCGATGTCGTTGAGCGCGTCGAGCGCGGCGCGCACGGTGCGGCCGGAGTAGAGCACGTCGTCGACCAGCACGACGACCTTGCCGTCGATGCCGTCGGCGGGGACCTCGGTGTGCCCCAGCGGGCGCACGGGGCCGCGCCGCAGGTCGTCGCGGTGCATGGTGATGTCGATCGAGCCGACGGGGATCTTCAGGCCCTCGAAACGCTCGATGCGCTCGCCGAGCCTGCGGGCCAGCGTGACGCCGCGCGTGGGGATGCCGAGGAGGACGACGCCGTCGCCGCCCTTGGTGCGTTCGAGGATCTCGTGCGCGATCCGGGTCAGCGCCCGGTGGATGTCGGGGGCTTCGAGAACCGCCCGGGAGTCTCCCTTATGGCCGGGCTCCCTGGTATCGGGTTCTGCGGACATGGCGAAGCTCACCACCTTTCCCGCCTCACGGGACGGGTCTTAAAAGGGTGTTGGTCGGACACACAGTATCAGGGGCTACCAGCTACAACGTGCGCACCCTCCCGGGCGGCGCGATCTCCCTGATCAGGTAATTTCCCGGCCTCGCCGGTGTCGGAGCGGTCCGCGCGGGGCACAGGACCCGCGCGCGGCGGCGGGCGTACGGGCGTGAGGCCGGCCGCCGGAGGGGATGGATCGAAGATGACCTTTCATGTTGACAGCGAGGTCGGGCGCCTGCGGCAGGTCCTGCTGCACAAGCCCGACCTGGCGCTCAAACGGCTGACCCCCACCACCAAGGACGCCTTCCTCTTCGACGACGTGCTGTGGGTGCAGCGGGCCGTCGAGGAGCACGAGGAGTTCCAGCAGGTGCTCACCAGCCGCGGCATCCGCGTCCACCTGCTGTCGGACCTGCTCAGGGAGACCGTCGAGATTCCCGAGGCGCGCAAGCACATCCTCGACGCCGTGGTGGACGAGCGCTGGCTCGGCCCGGTCGCGATCGACGACGTGCGCAACACCCTCGACGGCATGGACCCGGCCACCCTGCAGGTCTATCTGACGGGCGGCATCACCAAGCGGGAGCTGGTCGAGCTGGGCTGCAACCCCAAGGCGCTGACCTTCCACACGCTGGCCGACGACGACTTCGTGCTGCCGCCGCTGCCCAATCACCTGTTCACCCGCGACACCTCCTGCTGGATCTACGACGGCGTGTCCATCAACGCGATGAAGAAGAAGGCGAGGATGCGGGAGACGGTCAACATGGAGGCCGTCTACATGTACCACCCGACGTTCGCCGACGGCTTCAACCGGCCCGAGCAGGGCGGCTACCACTGCTGGATGCCCGGCAGGGCGGTGGCGCCGGCCACCATCGAGGGCGGCGACGTGCTGGTCATCGGGCGGGGCGCGGTGCTGATCGGGATGAGCGAGCGCACCCAGCCGCAGGCGGTGGAGATGCTGGCGCAGCGGCTGTTCAGGGCCGGCTCGGCGAGCCGCATCGTGGCGCTCGACATGCCGAAGGCGCGGGCGTTCATGCATCTCGACACCGTGATGACGATGCTGGACGTGGGGGTGTTCACCAAGTACGCGGGCCTCGGCATGCTGCCGGCGTACACGATCGAGCCCGGGGAGACGTCCAAGGAGCTCAAGGTCACCGACCATCCCCCTGAGGACATGCACAAGGCGATCGCGCACGCGCTGGACCTGCCGGACATCACGGTCCTGACGGCCACCCAGGACGTCTACGCCGCCGAGCGGGAGCAGTGGGACGACGGCTGCAACGGGCTGGCGATCGAGCCCGGCGTGGTCGTGGCCTACGAGCGCAACGCCACCACCAACAACTACCTGCGCGACAACGGCATCGAGGTGATCACGATCAGGGGCAGCGAGCTCGGCAGGGGGCGCGGGGGGCCGCGGTGCATGAGCTGCCCGCTCGAGCGTGACGCCGTCTAGGGGAATCCGGGGGGACACCGACCGATGGCATTCGACCTGCGCAACCGCAGCTTCATCAAAGAGCTCGACTTCACACCGGGCGAGCTCGGCCACCTGGTGGAACTGGCGGCCGAGCTGAAGGCCGAGCGACGCGCCGGCACCGAGCGGCCGCGGCTCACCGGCCGCGCCGTGGCGCTGGTCTTCGGCAAGACCTCGACGCGTACGCGCTGCGCCTTCGAGGTGGCGGCGTACGAGCAGGGCGCGCACACCACCTACCTGGGCCCCGGCGACTCGCAGCTCGGGCACAAGGAGTCGGTCGCCGACACCGCGCGGGTGCTGGGCCGGATGTACGACGGCATCGAGTATCGCGGCGGCGACCACGCCGACGTCGAGGAGCTGGCGGCGCTGGCCGGAGTGCCGGTGTGGAACGGGCTGAGCGACTCCTGGCATCCGACGCAGACGCTGGCCGACGTGCTGACCATGAAGGAGCACGCCGGCCGGCCGCTGCGCGAGGTGTCGTTCGCCTACCTGGGCGACGGGCGCAACAACATGGGGCACTCGCTGCTGGTGACGGGCGCGATGTTCGGCATGGACGTGCGGGTGGTCGCCCCCAAGGCGCTGTGGCCCGACGCCGGGCTCGCCGTGGGCCCGGCCGAGGAGCTGGCCGCGGCGACGGGCGCGCGGATCACGGTCACCGACGACGTGATCGAGGGCGTCAAGGGCGTGGACTTCCTCTACACCGACGTGTGGGTGTCGCTGGGCGAGCCCGCCGAGGTGTGGGACGAGCGGATCAAGCTGCTGCTGCCGTACCAGGTGAACGACGCCGTGGTGCGGGCGACGGGCAACCCGTCGGTGCGGTTCATGCACTGCCTGCCGGCCTTCCACGACCGGCGCACCAGGATCGGCAGGGAGATCTTCGACAGGACCGGACTCGACGCGCTGGAGGTGACCGGCGCCGTCTTCGACTCGCCCCGCTCGATCGTCTTCGACCAGGCCGAGAACCGGCTGCACGCGGTCAAGGCCGTCATGGTCGCGACGCTGGGGAGCCGCTGAGATGCGGGTCATCGTGGCGCTCGGCGGCAACGCGGTGCTGCGGCGCGACGAGCGTCCCGATGCCTCCACGCAGCTCGCCAACGTCCGCACCGCGGTCAGGACGCTGGCCGGGCTGGCCGGGCGGCACGAGCTGGTCATCACCCACGGCAACGGGCCGCAGGTGGGGATGCTGGCCGTGCAGAGCGCCTCCGACCCAGGGCTGAGCCGTCCTTATCCGTTCGACGCGCTGGGGGCGCAGACGCAGGGCCTGCTCGGGTACTGGATCCAGCAGGCGCTGCAGAACGCGCTGCCCGGCCGCCAGGTGCTCGCCATGGTGACGCAGACCCTGGTGTCGGCCGTCGATCCGGCGTTCGCGGCGCCCTCCAAGTTCGTCGGGCGGGCCTACGACCGCGAGGAGGCCGAGAAGCTGGCCGCCGAGCACGGCTGGACCGTCAAGCAGGACGGCGGGCAGTGGCGGCGCGTCGTGCCCTCACCCGCCCCGCAGCGCGTGGTGGAGACGCGGCTGATCCGGCGGATGATGGGCGAAGGCGTGATCGTGGTGTGCGCGGGCGGCGGCGGCATCCCCGTCGTGCGCGACGAGCGCGGCCGGCTGACCGGCGTCGAGGCGGTCGTCGACAAGGACCTGACGACCGCGCTGCTGGCCGAGGCGCTCGACTGCGACGCCTTTCTCGCGCTGACCGACGTGCCGCACGTCCTGCGCGGCTTCGGCACGCCGGCCGAGAGCCCGATCCGCCACACCACGCCCCACGAGCTGCGCGCGCTCGACTTCCCCGCCGGGTCCATGGGGCCGAAGGTCGAGGCGGTCTGCCGCTTCGTCGAGACGACCGGCGACATGGCCGCGATCGGCAGACTTGACCAGGCACAACGCATACTCGACGGCACGGCGGGAACGATCGTGACGCCCAACGGCAGGTGGCCGCTGACGAGCACGCTGTAGGGGGCGCGCGTGACACTGGCCCGACGGCTTCTGCGTACGAAGCCGACAGGTCGCATCGTGGCCGAGGGCGGTCACGGCGAGGGCGGCGAGCTGCGCCGCACGATGTCGCTGTGGCAGCTCACGCTGTTCAGCGTGGGCGCCACACTCGGCACGGGGATCTTCGTGATCCTCGGGCAGGCGGTGCCCAAGGCGGGGCCCGCGGTGGTGCTGTCGTTCGTGCTCGCGGCGGTCACGGCGCTGTTCTCCGCGCTGTCGTACGCCGAGCTGGCCGGGACGATCCCGGTGGCCGGCTCGTCCTACTCGTACGCGTACGCGACGCTGGGCGAGCTGGTGGCCTGGATCTGCGGCTGGTGCCTGATGCTGGAGTACGCGGTCTCCGTGGCGGCCGTGGCGGTCGGCTGGGGCGAGTACCTCAACGCGTTCCTGGACTCGGCGTTCGGGTTCGCGCTGCCCGACGCGATCACCCGCTCCCCCGGCCAGGACGGCGGTGTGGTGAACGTCACCGCCATCGTCATCGTGCTGCTGGCCACCTGGCTGCTGCTGTACGGCGCGTCCGAGAGCGCCACCGCCAACGCCGTCTTCGTGCTCATCAAGGTCGCGGTGCTGGCGTTCTTCTGCGCGGTGGCGTTCACCGCTTTCGACTCGGGCAACCTCGCGCCGTTCGCGCCCATGGGGCTGGCCGGCATCACGGCCGCGGCCTCGCAGGTGTTCTTCTCCTACATCGGCTTCGACGCCGCGTCCACCGCAGGTGAGGAGGCCAAGAACCCCAAGCGCGACCTGCCGCTCGCGATCCTGCTGTCACTGCTCATCGTGACCATCGTGTACGTGGCGGTGGCCCTGGCCGCGATCGGGGCGATGCCGTGGCAGGACTTCGACCCCGAGGGCACCGAGGCGAGCCTGTCGCACATCGCCGATCTGGCGTTGGGCGCCACCTGGCCGGGGCTGATCGTCTCGTTCGGCGCGGTCATCGCGATCGCCAGCGTCGTGCTGACCGTCATCTACGGCCAGACCCGCATCCTGTTCGCGATGTCGCGCGACGGCCTGATCCCGCGCGTCTTCCAGCGGGTGAACCCGCGCCGCCAGGTGCCGGTGCTCAACACGCTCATCGTGGCCGCGTTCATCTCCCTGCTGGCCGGGCTGGTGCCGCTCGGGCAGCTCGCCGAGGCGACCAGCATCGGCACGCTGTTCGCCTTCGCCATCGTCAACGTCGGCGTGCTCGTGCTCCGCTACCGCAGCCCCGAGCTGCCGCGCAGCTTCAAGACGCCGCTGTTCCCCGCCACGCCGGTGATCGGCGCGATCCTGTGCGTCGTCGTCATGGCGGGGCTGGCGGGCGTGACGTGGCTGGCCTTCGCGCTGTGGATGCTCGTCGGCCTGATCTGTTACTTCCTGTACGGCTATGGCCATTCGCGGCTGAATGCCGAGGTGTCCTGAATGAAGCTCGACGACGTGCTGGCCGGATACATGCCGGGTCCCCGCGGGAACGACGGGCTCGCGCTGGCCGTGCTGCTCAAGCGGCAGGCGCACGCCAGGCTGTCGGTCGCGTACGTGCGGCCGCCCGCGGTGACCACGCCGGGGCCCGCGCGGGCCGAGGAGAGCGCGTGGCTGGCGTACCTGCGCGAACAGGCCGACACCGCGCTCGCCCAGGCCCGCGAGCTGGCCGGCGAGGACGCCGACTACGTGGTGACCGCCCATCGCGGCAGCGGGCGCGGCCTGGTGGAGCTGGCGCGCAGGCGCGGCGCCGACGTCGTGGTGATCGGCCCGGCCCCGGGCGGCGGCAAGGGCCGCATCAGCCTGGGCAGCACCGCCGACCAGTTGCTGCACTCCTCCTCCGTCCCCGTCATGCTCGCGCCGCGCGGCTTCGCCGACGCGCCCCCTGCCGCCTTCGACCGGGTGACGCTCGCCTACCGGCGCGGCCCCGGCTGCGACCAGGCGGTCAAGGTCGCGGCCAGGACGGCGGCCACGCTGGACGTGCCGCTGCGCCTGGTCACGCTCGTGCTCAGCAGCGGCAGGCGGGCGAGGATCGAGGAAGAGATGCTCGTACGCCTGCGCGACCAGGCCGCGGCCGACCTGCGCGCGGCGGCGCGCGGCCAGCGGCGACGCTCCCCCGTGGAGGTCGAGGTGCTGGAGGGCCGCAACGTGGCGCAGGCGCTCGGCGCGGCCTCGTGGCTGCCCGGCGAGATGATCATATGCGCTTCCAGCGACACCGGGCCACTCAGAAGGGTCTTTCTGGGCGACACCTCCATCAAGATCCTCAAGGCCGCCACCCGTCCCGTCATGATCTTGACCAGGCAACCCTGACCTGGTGTCGATTCCTCGTCAAACTCTGACGAAGTACTGTTACCAGCGCGACATGAGGGGCGATTGTGGCGATCCCTACCGGACCGGATTCGGCATCTTTTTTCCAATCAGCTTGACCTCAGGCGCCCACCCCTTTACCGTCACTGTGCGTAACCACACCGCGCGGCGTTCTGGGGTAAACCCAGGGCCATGGCTACCGATGGTGCCGAGCCCGGCACCAGACCCCCCGGTGGCCCGGGCATACGCCGCAAGGGAGCACAATCTACTGAGAGCGATACATACGAGAGCCGGGGGGCCACACCATGCCGTCTGAGTACGCAAAGTCGCTGGGTGCACGACTCCGCGCCATCCGCACCCAGCAGGGCCTGTCCCTGCATGGAGTCGAAGAGAAGTCTCGTGGCCGGTGGAAAGCCGTCGTCGTGGGGTCGTACGAGCGTGGCGACCGCGCTGTGACCGTGCAGAAGCTTGCCGAGCTTGCCGACTTCTACGGGGTGCCCGTCTCCGAGCTGCTGCCGGGCGGTGCCGCCCCCAGCCCGCTCGGGCCGACGCCCAAGCTTGTGATCGACCTGGAGCGCCTCGCCACGCTGCCGAAGGAGAAGGCCGGCGCGCTCGCCCGCTACGCCGCCACCATCCAGAGCCAGCGCGGTGACTACAACGGCAAGGTGCTGTCGATCCGCCAGGAGGACCTGCGCTCCCTGGCGGTGATCTACGACAAGTCGCCGAGCGAGCTGACCGAGGAGCTCATCAGCTGGGGCGTTCTCGACGCCGAGGCCCGCAGGGCCGTCGAGTCGTTCTGAGCCCTCCGCGGTCCCCGGACCGGCGCCGGGGCCCGTACAGCTTCCGAGGCTGTCTCCCTCGGGCCTGACGGTCCCCGGTCTTATCGGCCGGGCATCGCGGGGGCACCGCTTGCGAGGTCACCCGCTCACTGAAGGCTCGCCGTCCCGCGGCGGGCCTTCAGCACGATCTGACGCGCCCAGAACGCCGCAGGGCTCGCGCACCCCAGGGATGGCGTTGAAGGGCTGGGCCGGCCGTGAACGCCCGCCAGCGCCCACGGAGGCCCGCGAAGGGCCGGTGTGACCGGTCACCGCCCACGCACCCGGCAAGACCCACAAGGAAAACCGGCACCGGCGGACGAAGAGCCGGCGACCGCTCTTCGAGTGGACCGCCACCCCCTGACCGCCTGCACGACCAGGCCCAACTCGCGACGAACCCCGGCCGCCACCGCCCGCACCCGCCGGGCGACCGCCCGCCGCGCACAACGGCGACGTGCCGAGGTCACATGAAGGGGCGGGCGGGCTTCGCGGGGTGGAGAGCCGCAAACAGAGCGAGCCATGGCGGCCGAGCCGGCCTGGCAGCCGACCGTACAAGCCGAGCAAGCTCCTCCCCATGCGCCTCGCCTGCGGCGAAAAGGATCCGTCTCCGGCGTGGAAGGCGGAAGAAGACACCGCAACGGCAAGAACGTCCCTACGGCGCGCCATCCGATCCGGTCGCCGCGACGGCAGGAACTCGCTCTACGCCGCGCCGTCCGCCCAAGTCGCCGCAGGACAGACGCGCATCGTCGTCGGCGAGGTGACGTCGGCTTCCCCGTGGCAGAAGCCCGTAGCCCGTCCGCCGTAGCAGGGCCGGCCGGGGCTGCCGCAGTGCAACCAGCCCGAAGATCCGGGCGGAAATCCCCGCTCGGAGGAACCATCATCGGCGCGAGGCGCCGTCAGATGCCCTAGACGGCGAAACCCGCCGCAATACTCCTCCGGACAGGCCGCCCGCACCACAGAAGAGCACGTCGTTGGCGGTGGAGCAACGTCGAGGCTCCTGCGACGGAATCCCATGCCCGCATTGAGGCCGGCCGGGGCTGCCGCAGCGCAACTGAACTGGAACTGCCGTAGCGCGACCGAACCCGGGCCACCGCGGCTGCAGTAACTTGTCCGGCGACCCGTTCGCCTTCGCGGGAGTGCGCCGGGGCTGCCGCTGCGCCGACGGACCAGGTACGCCGTGGGCGGGGAAGGTCGTCTCCCGTGGCGCGGTCAGGTCGGCCGCCGTGGCGGGATGACATCAGTCCGGCCCGGGTGGGAGGGGCCGGTGAGGAGGGGTCAGCCCGCCAGTGGGACGTCCACTGGCAATTGGGGCTGGCCCGGTACGCCGAGCAGGTCTTCGACCGTGCAGACGAAGGTCTCGGCCTCGGCGAGGATCTCGTCGGCGTCGGCCTGGCTGACCCGCCGCACCATGCCCGCCTCGGCGGCGGCGCGCTTGGCGGCGGTCGTCGTGAAGTAGGCGGCCCACTCGGCCAGCTCGGGCTCGACCTCGGGAAGCTGCTCCCACGCGCTGCGCAGGCGCCGCCTGCGGCCCTCCATGGGCCGGGGATGGGCGGCCAGGATCGCCGCCGCCGCGCGCAGCGCCGCCAGGTGGGCGGCGACGTAGCGCGATGCCGGGGTGCGAGCGGCGCTCGCCTCCGCCAGGCAGGAACGGGAATCGGTCAGGTGTGCCCGAACCGCAGGCGACAGCCGGGGCCCGGGCGTTTCTCTAGGCCGTGGTGCCATCTTGCGCGCCTCCTTTGGAGTCGTGGGCGGCGCCGGCGTCTCCGCCGGTGGTCACAACAATCGCAGACGCCACCGACATTTCCGCCGGGCCGGCCGGACGAGGAGCTTCCCCTCTCCCCGTCCGGCCAGGACACGCCCACTCGCCTCCGCCGACGACGAGGACGTGCCCTTCGCCCAGGGAGCCTGGCCGCGGGGGGCTCGCTGGGGTAGCGACGTCCGCGACCAGGCCCGTGTGACGTTGAGCCGCGAGCCTCACCGTCACTAGGTCGAACATAATTTCGATCACGCCACGTTGTCAACCGGTTCGCGAACAAAGGTTCGATGACCTTGAAGTGACGGATGCGTACCCGCACGAAGACGTGGAGGGCACGTACCCGCTCGAAAACGCGCGTCCGCAGGAAAAAGCCGCCGCCGTGGTGACGGCGGCGGTGTGGTGGTGTCGACGTGACGGCGATGACGGCGTCACGGCCGCGGCGCACGGTGCCCGAGGCTGTGAGGACCCCGGAGCGGTCAAGTTCCCTGTGGCACGCGCTCCGAGGAGCAGCACCCGTGCGACACGCCCGCCAGGCGACTGGCCACCCCGGCGACACCCGAGCCAAGAACAAGCCTCATCCCCGCCCGGCGCGCACTCTCCGGACCAGCCCCGCACGTCACGCACGCCAAGCGACCGGCCGCGTCCAGCGCGGCGCACATGCGAACGTGGCGCCGCAGCCGGTCGGGCCGTCAGAGCGGAGCGGGAAGGTCCGTGCAACGGCAGGCCCGTGAAGCGGCGCTGCGCCGGCGTCCACCCCCGCGTAGCGGCGCCCGCGCCCGCTCACACGGCATCCAACCGACCCACGGCCCCCTCCCGCGGCGTCCAACCGATCCACGGTCCGCTCCCGCGGCGTCCAACCGATCCGCGGTCCGCTCCCGCGGCGTCCAATCGATCCGCGTCCGCCCAGCGGTGCCCGACCGATGATCCGCGCCCACGAGAGCGGCAACCGAGATCCGCGCCTTCGCATAGCGGCGCCGAGCCGACATCCGGGGCCCGCCCGGGGCCTCACTCGATCGAGATGGCTCCCGATGGGCACAGGGTCACCGCGCGCCGCACGGCGTCCTCCAGATCCGCAGGCGGCACATCCTGCAACAGCACGACCGTGCCTTCGTCCTCGCTCTGGTCGAAGATCTTGGGCACCGTCAGCGCGCACATGCCCGCCCCGATGCACACCGATTCGTCTGCCTTGATTTTCATGGTGACCTACCAAGTGACAGGGAGGCGGTGCACTCCATAGATCGACATGTTCGAGCGCATCGGCACCTCCTCGGGTGTTACCGCCAAGCGTAGGCCAGGCAGCCGCCGCAGCAGCGCAGGGTAGGCGATGCGCATCTCCGTACGGGCGAGCTGCTGACCGAGGCACTGGTGGATGCCGTGGCCGAAGGTCAGGTGGCCGCAGGCGGGCCGGGTGAGGTCGAGGTGCTCGCCGTCGGGGAAGCGCGCGGGGTCGCGGTTGGCGGCGGGCAGGTGGAGGGTGACGGCCTCGCCCGCCTTGATCGTGACGCCCTCGATCTCGACGTCCTGGGTCGCCGCGCGGACCGGGCCGAGGTGGATGATCGTCAGGTAGCGCAGCAGTTCCTCGACGGCGTTCTCGGCCAGCGAGGGGTCGTCGCGCAGGAGGGCGAGCTGTTCGGGGTTGGTGAGCAGCGCGTACGTGCCCAGCCCGAGCATGTTGGCGGTCGTCTCGTGCCCGGCGACGAGCAGCAGCACGCCGACCCCGGTGAGCTCCTCGTCGTTCAGCTCCCCGCCTTGGACCAGCCCGCTGAGCAGGTCGTCGGCCGGCTGCTCGCGCTTGCGCTGGATGAGCTCCATCAGGTACGCCCAGATCCGCCCCAGCGCCGCCACCGCGTCGTCGGCCCCGGCGTCGAGGTCGAAGAGCGTCCTGGACTCCCTCTGGAACGTCTCCCTGTCCTCGTACGGCACCCCGAGCAGCTCGCAGATCACCAGTGACGGGATCGGCAGCGCGAACTCCTCCACCAGGTCCACCGGCCCGCCCTTGGCCTCCATGGCGTCGATGCAGTCGTTGGTGATCTCGGTGATGCGCGGTTCGAGCATCTTCATCCGCCGCACGGTGAACTGCCCGGTCAGCAGCTTGCGGTAGCGGGTGTGCTCGGGTGCGTCCGTGCGCAGGAAGAACCCCGGCGGCAGCTTGAAGTCGCGTTGAGCGAGTTCCAGCCGGGTGGAGGCGATCGGCGGGTGCTGCGTCTCCGGGCGGTTGCTGAAGTGCGGGTGGGCGAGCACGGCGCGGGCGGCGGCGTAGCCGGTGACGAGCCAGCCCAGGTGGCCGTCGGCGTACTTCATGCGGTGGATCGCCCCGTGCCGGCGCAGGCCGGCGACCTCGTCCGGTGGGTCGAGCGGACGCTGGCGGGTCATGGACAAGGTCAGCGCGGACGTCTCGGTCATGGTCGGCTCCTTTCCTTCACTCCCCTCCAGAAAACCTCAACGAGTGCAAAAATGCAACGAGTGAAAAGAATAATCCGGTGCACTATAGTTCGGCCATGGTCGAAGGTCTGCGCGAGCGCAAGAAGCAGCGCACCCGCCAGGCGCTGATCCAGGCGGCGCTGCGGTTGTTCGAAGAGAAGGGGTACGAGGAGACGACGCTTGCGGAGATCGCCGCGGAGGCCGAGGTGTCCACGCGCACGTTCTTCAGCTACTTCGCCAGTAAGGAGGACGTGCTCTTCTTCGACTCCCAGCAGCGGCTCGACAGGGCGATGACGCGGCTGGCGGCCAAAACGCCCGACCAGACGGTGGCCGACCTGCTGCGGCAGTTCCTCGAGGACAGCATCGAGCAGGTCATCACCGGCACCGGCACGTACGACGCCGCGGCGCTGCGGGCGCGGCTGGTGCTGACCGTGCCGTCGCTGCAGGCGCGGGCGCTGCACCTGCTGCTCGACAGCCAGCTCACCCTGGCCAAGGCGCTGCACGAGGCGTTCCCCGACCGGCTGAGCCTGCAGGACGCGGGCACCGCCGTCGGCGCGCTGATCGGCGCGATCATGGTGACGGTGATGACGAGCGTCGACGAGGGCAAGCCGATCGACGAGATCATCGCGGCCGTACGCAGGGCAGGGGATGTCACGATCGCCGGGCTGGGCTCGCTCGGCTAGCGCGATCCGGTGAGAAGCTGTCTCCCGGAGGCCCGGACCGACGAGCGGGAAGGAGAGCGCATGGCGGGCAGGGGACGACCGGCCGGTCTCGTGCTGCTGGCCCTGGGTCCCGTGCTGGCGGCGGCGTACGCGGGCGCCGGCTACCTGGGCGTCCGCGCGGCGGTGCGAGCGCAGATCGCCGACCCCGAGTGGGAGGGCGGCAGGATCGACGCCTCGGGCATGACGACGATGGGCGCCGACGCGTGGCGGATCATCTTGCTGACGGCGCTCTTCGCCGGTCTGGTGGCGCTCGCCTATCTGGTCATCGGCCTGCTGTTACGCCGCCCGGGACGGGGCCGCACGGCGCTGCTGGTGGTCTCGGGCCTGCTGATCCTGCCGTACACGCTGGCGTTCGCCATCGCGCTGCTCAACCCGGCGAGGGCGCTCGCCGCGCTGACCGACCAGTCCGGCTTCGTGTCGGGGCTGCCCGATTGGCAGTCGTACGCGGCGTATTTGATCCTCATCGGCGGCGTGGCGCAGGCCGTCGGGATGGTCATGGCCGCCACCGACGGCAGGCGCGCGGCGGCGGCGCACAAGGCCCGTGAGGCTCAGCAGGCCCCGGAGAGCTCGCCGAGTCCCCCGGGTCCGGAGAGCCCGCCGAGCCTGCGGCAGCCCGGCGGGCCCGGCATGGGCTCCTAGCGGCGGAACTTGCCCCTGACGTGCACCGGCACGCCTTTGCCGAGCAGGCCGGGCAGCTCCTCCGCGACGTTCATGGGCATGCGCACGCACCCGTGCGAGGCCGGATAGAGCGGTACCGACAGCGCGCCGTGGAAGGCGATGCCGCCGTTGAAGAAGATCGGGTTGTACAGCTGGCCCAGGTACGACCTGTGCCACCCGCCGACCCGCCACGTCGTGCGGTAGTCACCGGTGGGAGTGGTCGCCGAGCCGCAGAAGCGCTGCTTCCTGCCCTGCCAGGTGGCGGTCTCGCAGTAGGGGATGCCGCTGCCCGACGAGATGTGGCTGATCAGCTTGAGCCGGCCGCGCACGTACAGGGTCATCACCTGCCTGGTCAGGTCGACCTCGGCGCGGGTCGGCCGGCCGTTCGGCACCAGCACGCGCGGCGCTCTCGGCCTCTCCAGCGCCTCCCAGGTGCGGCGGGCGATGGTGCTGGTCGGCTTGATCCCGTTGACCTTCTGGAACGCCCATACGGCGGCCAGCGTCGTGGTGCCGTACTGGCCGTCCACCTTGCCGGGCCGGTAGCCGAGCTCGATCAGCCGCTTCTGCAGCCACTTGACCGCCGATCCCTTGGCGCCCAGCCGCAGCGTCTTGCGCGGCGCCACCACCGCGGGCTCGGCCGCGGGCGCGTTCTTCCCCGCCGCGGGCGGCGCGACGGAGGCCGCGAGGCTGCTCGGGGGCGGGGCGGCCGTACGTAATGCGCTCTGCGTTCCGCAACCCGAGACGGCGACCGCGCCGGCCGTCAGGAGGGCAGCCACCCCGGGCAGCCGTGGAAACCCCACAGGTACCACCTCTCACAATCCGTACAGAACAGATCACGGGACCATACACCAGTCACCATGAATCGGTAATCGGGCGGCCATTCTGTTTAGAGTGTCCCCATGTCTGAGAAGTTGCCGTTGCCGTCGAACGCCGTCATCGTCGAGTCAGCGCTACGCGAGCTGGGCGCGACCGGCGAGATCGTGGTCCTGCCGGAGAAGGCCCCCACGGCCGCCACTGCCGCGGCCCAGCTGGGCTGCGAGGTGGGCGCCATCGCCAACAGCCTGATCTTCGACGCCGACGGCACTCCCCTGCTCGTCCTGACCAGCGGCGCACACCGGGTCGACACCGAGCTGATCGCCCGTACGGCGGGCGTCCAGCGGGTGCGCAGGGCCACGCCGGAGTTCGTCAGGGCGGCGACCGGCCAGCCGATCGGCGGCGTGGCTCCGGTGGGGCATCCGTCTCCGGTGCGCACGCTGGTGGACAACTGGCTGAGCAAGCACGAGGTGGTGTGGGCGGCCGCGGGGCATCCGCACACGGTGTTCCCGACGACGTTCGACGAGCTGGTGCGGATCACCGGGGGCACACCGGTGGACGTCGAGTAGTGTGCGACGGGTGATCGAGTTTCGCGGAGCCGGTCCCGCCCAGTTCACCGAGCGGCTGGACACGGTGATCGACATCTACACGGCGGCCATGAACCCGCCTCTCGACCAGATCACCGGGCGCCAGACCATCATGCGCAATCACGCGACATATCCCTACTTCCAGTGCTATTTCGCGGAGTTGCGTGATTCATCCCCGGGTGGGGGCGATGTGGAACCCCGCATCGTGGGCTTCGCCTACGGCTTCCGCGGCGCGCCCGGCCAGTGGTGGCACGACGTCGTCGTACGGGGCCTCGCCGACCGCATCGGCCAGGAGGCCGCGCATGCCTGGATGGGCAACGCCTTCGAGCTGGCCGAGATCCACGTGCACCCCGACTACCAGGGCAAGGGCATCGGCCGCCGGATGATCAAGACGCTGTGCGCGGGGCGGCGCGAGCGTACGGCCATCCTGTCCACGCACGACCAGCCCACGGCGGCCCGCCACCTTTACGCCAGCATGGGCTTCATGGATCTGCTGACGAAGTTCGCCTTCCCCGGCGGTCACGAGGAGTACGCGATCGCGGGCCGCCGCCTCCCGCTCACCTGATCTGAGTGACCTGCTGGAGACCAGGTGACCACAGGTTTACCGGGGATGACGCACGGGCACCTTTGATGACAGAAAGTAGCCGACACTTTACCCACCGTCTAGTGTCCCCTGCCCGTCACCCGCCCGGTCCCCCTGCGGGCGGGTGGCGGGCTCCCCTTATGCGGGCAGGCCGGTAGGCCTTATGCCAGCAGGCCGGCGGGCTGCAGCCGCTGGAACACCTCGCGCGACGCGCTCGACCGGTTGAACGTGATGAAGTGGATGCCGGGCGCGCCCTCGTCGAGCAGCCGCTGGCACAGCTCGGCGCCGTGGTCGATGCCCAGGGCCCGCACCGCCGCCGGGTCGTCCTTGACCTTCTCGAAGCGGGCGGCGAGGCCGGGCGGGAACGGCGCCCCCGACAGCTGCTCGGAGCGGGCGATCGTGCTCATCTGGGTGACCGGCATGATGCACGGGATGATCGGCGTCTCGCACCCCTTGGCCGCCACCCGGTCACGCAGCCGCAGATAGTCGTCGGCCTGGAAGAACATCTGCGTGATCGCGTAGTCGGCACCGGCCCGGCACTTGCGCACGAAGTATTCGGTGTCGGACTCGATGGACGGCGAGCGCGGGTGCTTGTACGGGAAGGCGGCGACGCCCACGCAGAAGTCGCCGGACTGCCGGATCAGGCGCACCAGCTCTTCGGCGTACATCACGCCCTCCGGGTGGGGCACCCACTCGCCGGTGGGGTCGCCCGGCGGGTCGCCGCGCACGGCCAGGATGTTGCGCACGTCGGCGTCGGCGAAGCGGCCCACGAGATGACGCAGCTCGCGCACGGAGTGGTTGACGGCCGTGAAGTGGGCCACCGGCGTGAGCGTGGTGTCGTGGGCGATGCGCTCCACGATGTCGACCGTGCGGTCGCGGGTGGAGCCGCCCGCGCCGTACGTCACCGAGACGAACGTCGGCCGCAGCGACTCCAGCTCCCTGATCGCGCGCCAGAGCTGCCGCTCGCCCTCGTCGGTCTTCGGGGGAAGAACTCGAACGAGAACGACCTGGCGCCGGAGGCCAGCATTTCGCGGACCGTCGGAACGCGATCGGGCCGGACGGAGGGTCGACCAAGAGCCATGACGATAAGGCTACCCCGTGGAACTCCTGTCGCACCGGCCAGAGCGGCCCCTCCGAGATCGAACCGCGCCCTTTCGGCCATTACGCTCAAGGCATGACCACTGACGCCGCCGGCATGGAGATCCTGCGCGCCCATGTGGAGCGCGCGCTCGCGGAGTTCGTCGAACAGAAGCTCCCCGCCGGGGGCGAGCCCGAGTTCAAGCCGTTGCGCACGGCCGCCGACGCGCTGCTGTCGGGCGGCAAGCGGCTGCGGCCCGCGTTCTGCTACTGGGGCTGGCGCGGCGCGGGCGGCATCGACGAGCCCGCCGTGTTCACCGCCGTCGCCTCGCTGGAGCTGCTGCAGGCCAGCGCGCTGGTGCACGACGACGTGATGGACAAAAGCGACCTGCGCAGGGGCATGCCGTCGGCGCACCGCCGCTTCCAGGCGATGCACGAGAGCGCGGGCTGGCACGGCTCGTCCGGGCAGTTCGGCGAGGGCGCGGCGATCCTGCTGGGCAACCTGCTGCTGCTCTGGTCGGGCGAGATGTGGCGCACCTGCGGCCTGCCGCGCGAGGCGCTGGAGGCGGCGCAGCCCCTCCACGACCACATGCGCAGCGAGCTGATGTGCGGCCAGTACCTCGACCTGCTGGAGCAGGCCACCGGGGAGAACACGTTCGACTCGGCGCTGCGGGTGGCGCTCTACAAGAGCGGCAGGTACTCGGTCGAGCAGCCGCTGCGGCTCGGCCTGGTGCTCGCCGCCCGCGAGCTGACGCCGTGGATGGACGAGCTGTGCACCGGGTACGGCCAGCGCGTCGGCATCGCCTTCCAGCTCCGCGACGACATCCTGGGCGTCTTCGGCGACCCGGCGGAGACGGGCAAGCCGGCCGGTGACGACCTGCGCGAGGGCAAGCGCACGATGCTGGTGGCGCGCACCCTCGCCGCCGCCTCCCCCGCCGGGGCCGCCACCGTACGCCGGCTGCTCGGGGACCCCGAGCTGGACGCGCGGGGCGTGGCGGAGCTGCGCACGATCATCGAGGACAGCGGGGCGCTGCAGGAGTGCGAGGACCTGATCTCCGACTATCTCGGCCAGGCGCTGACCGCGCTCGAAGCGGCGCCGGTCACGCCGGAGGCCCGTGCGGCGCTGACCGAGCTGGCGATCGCGGCGACGTCCCGCAAGACCTGACCGCGCGCCGCCTCGTCACGGACACCGCCGCCTCGTAGCGGGAGCGCTCCCGTGCCACGGACGGCACGCGCCGCCGTGTCACGGACGCTCCGGAGCCTCGTCACGGACGGGGCGGGGAAAGGCGGTCGGGGCCGGCGAAAGGCGCGGAAGGACGTGAAGGGCCGCGAGGAGTCGCAGGGGCCCGGGAAAGACCGCCGAGGAGTTGCGGAAGGCCGGGAAAAGACCCCGGAGGGCCGGGGAAGGACGGGAGGCGCCCGTGCGGGGAGCGCGGGCGCCTCGGAGGTTTCAGCGGGCCGGCCCGGCGGCCAGCCGCTTGGCGAACTCGGCCGCGGCCGCCCCTGGGTCGTCGGCTTCGGTGATGGCGCGGACGACCACCACCCGGCTCACGCCGTACGACATCACCTCGTCGAGGTTGCCCAGGTCGATGCCGCCGATCCCGAACCAAGGACGCGAGGTGCCGAGCGAGGCGGCGTGCCGCAGCAGCGGCGGCCCCGGCGCGGGGCGCCCAGGCTTGGTGGGGGTCGGCCAGATCGGGCCGCAGCAGAAGTAGTCGACGCCCTCTTCCACGGCCGCGGCGGACGCCTCGGCTGCGGAGTGGGTGGACCGTCCGATGACGATGTCGTCGCCGAGTATCTCTCGCGCGACCGTCACAGGAAGGTCGTCCTGCCCCAGGTGGAGCACGTCGGGCCGGGCGGCGTAGGCGACGTCCGCCCGGTCGTTGACAGCGAGCAGTTTTCCGTGCCGGTCGCAGGCGTCGCGGAAGACTTCGAGCAGCGCGAGTTCTTCGCGCGCCTCGAGACCCTTCTCCCGCAGCTGGATGATGTCCACACCGCCCGCCAGCACGGCGTCGAGGAACTCCGCCAGATCGCCGCGGTCGCGGCGGCCGTCTGTGCAGAGGTAGAGGCGGGCCTCAGAAAGCGAGGGCTTGGGCACGCCGCTTGACCTCGGTGTGACGCCCTGCCCTGATCGCCTCGATGGGCGACCCCGGCAGCGAGTCGTCTGGGGTGAAGAGCCAGCGAAGCGCCTCGACGTCGTCGTAACCGGCGTCCTGCAGCACGGTGAGCGTGCCGGGCAGGCCCTTCATCACGTCCTTTCCGTCGAGGAACTTCGCGGGCACCTGCGGCCCGCCGCTGCCGCGGCGCACGCCGAGCAGCTTGTGGTCCTTGAGGAGTTGCTTGGCCCGGCCGATCGGAAGCTCGAGGCGCTGGGCCACTTCGGGGAGGGTGAGCCACTCGTCGACGAGCTGCTCGGTCTCCCGGTCGATCTGTGCAACAGAAAGCGTCACGAAACCACAACTACCACATGGCGTGCTTGCTCAAACAACACAATCTCGTAGGGGCACTTGTGGATCTACCAGGCGTTCCGCGTCCAGTCGATGGCCCGCTTCGATGATGCGCCGGCCCTGTACGAGATCGCGCGGCCGGTCCACGGCGAGCACCGCGGCGAGCGTGTCGCCGTCGGTGAGCCAGACGGCCGACCACTTGCCCTCGGGCTCGCCCCGGTACACGAGGCGGTCGGCCTCGGTGTGGTGTCCGGCGTACTGGAGCATGTGGCCGAACTGCTCCGACCAGAAGTACGGCACCGGGTCGTAGACCGCCTCCTCCCCCATGAGCGTCGCGGCGGCGACGTCGGGGGCGTTGAGCGCGGTGTCCCAGTGCTCGACCCTGAGGCGGGTGCCCCAGCGGCGCGACCACCACGCGGCGCAGTCGCCCACCGCGACCACGCCGGGCAGCGAGGTGCGCAGGTGCTCGTCGGTGACGACGCCGTTGTGCAGGTCGATGTCGGCGTTGGCGAGCCACTCGACGGCCGGGCGCACGCCGATGCCGGTGACGACCACGTGGGACTCGACGAACTCGCCGCCCACCAGGCGGACGCCGCCCTCCTCGACCGACTCGACCATGGTGCCGAGCCGCAGGTCGATGCCCTCGTACCAGGGGATCGTGCGGCCACCGAGCTCCGTGCCGACGGCGGCGGCGAGCGGCGTCTGCGCCGCCTCGATGACCGTGACCGCGCAGCCCGCGCGCCGGGCCGCGGTGGCGACCTCCGCGCCGATCCAGCCCGCGCCGATGACCGTGACCCGCGCTCCGGGTACGAGCATCACCCGCAGCTCGTGAGCGTCGTCGAGCGTGCGCAGGACGTGCTGCGGGCCGTCGCCTGGCAACCTGATCGGGTCGGCGCCGGTGGCGATGACCAGGCCGTCGTAGGGCAGCTCGCCCTCGGTGGTCTCCACGACGCCCGCGCGCAGCGACGTGGCCGCGACGCCCGGCCGGAAGTCGATCTGGAGCGCGTCGAGGTCGGTGTCGATGAAGCTGGTGTCGGCGTCGCCCTTCAGCACCGCCTTCGACAGCGGCGGGCGATCGTAGGGGCGATGGCGCTCCTGGCCCAGCAGCGTGATGCGGCCGTCGAAGCCGCGCCCGCGCAGGGCCTCCACCGTACGCACACCCGCGAGACCCGCTCCCACCACCACGACATGGTTCACGCTCATGACCATAACGGCGACCATAAGGGGCCGGTGCGTGCGCCCCGTACCGAGGTCGTAGGCTGTGGGCGGTAAGACGCGCGGGAGTCCGGCCGTGACCGGGCTGAGAGGAAGGCTGTGACGGGCCTTCGACCGCAAGACACCTGATCCGGATCATGCCGGCGAAGGGAGCGCATGATGGACGTGATCGTGGGCGGCGGGGTCGTCGGGCTGTCCGTGGCCTGGCGGCTCGCGTGCGAGGGACGGCCGGTCACCGTGGTCGATCCCGCGCCCGCCACCGGGGCCTCCCACGCGGCCGCCGGGATGCTGGCGCCGGTGAGCGAGGTCACCTACACCGAGGCGCCGCTGCTGCGGCTGGGCATGGCGGCGCTGAGCCGCTGGCCCGCCTTCGCCGCCGAGCTGGCCGAGGACGCCGGACTCCCCGCCGGCGAGGTCTCCGCCGCCGGTGCCTTGGCCCGCGGCCCCCGTTCGGGGCTTGGCGCGGGCGGGCTGGATCTGCGGGCCGAGGGGACGCTGGACGTCGCGTTCGGCTCCGACGACATGGCGATGCTGGACGAGCTGGCCGCGTTCATGGAGAAGCTGGACCTGCCGGTCGAACGGCTGACCGGGCGCGAGTGCCGCCGCCTGGAGCCGATGCTGGCCCCCTCCGTGCGCGGCGGGCTGCTCGCGCCCGGCGACGCCTGGGTGAACCCGCGGCGGGTGACGGCGGCGCTGCTGACCGCCCTGGAGCGACGCGGCGTTCCGCTGGTGCGGGCGCGCGTCAGCGAGCTGGTCCGTACGAACGGCGCCGTCACGGGCGTACGCCTGTCGAAGCCCACCGGCGCACCGGCGACCGGCCTGCGTCTCGGGGCTCACCACGTCGGCGGACCACCTGCCGCGCCGTACCCCGCCGATGCCGGCGAACGGGCCGCCGGTGACGGTGCCGAGCGGGCCTTTGACGTCGCCGGGGCCGGTGAGGCGGACGGTGCGTGGGCGGACGGGGACGTGCTGGCGGCCGACCGGGTGGTGCTGGCGGCCGGGGCGTGGAGCGGTGAGCTGGCCGACGTGCCGGTGCGTCCGGTCAAGGGCCAGATCATGCGCCTGCGCTCGCCGCAGCCGCTGCTCACCCACTGCGTACGCGGCACCGTCCACGGCTCGCCGGTCTACCTCGTCCCCCGGGGCGACGGCGAGCTGGTGGTGGGGGCCACGCAGGAGGAGCTGGGCTTCGACACGACGGTGACCGCGGGCGGCCTGTACGAGCTGCTGCGCGACGCCAGGGAGCTGGTGCCCGGCGTCACCGAGATGGAGGTCGCCGACGTGGTGGCGGGCCTGCGGCCGGGCACCCCCGACAACCTTCCGGTGATCGGCCCGGCGAGGACCCCGGGGCTGACGTACGCGACCGGGCACCACCGCGGCGGGGTGCTGATGGCCCCGCTGACGGCGGCCATCCTGATGGGCGAGGAGAGCGAGCTGGCGACCCTGTGCTCGCCAGGGAGGTTTCAGGAAATTTCATGATTGTCACCATTAACGGGTCTGAGCGCGAGGTGGCCGACGGCACCACCGTGGCGGAGGCCGTACGGACGCTGACGACGGCCACCACCGGCGTGGCCGTGGCCGTGAACGACGAGGTGGTCACCCGCAGCGCCTGGGAGACGACGGCGCTCAGCGACCGTGACCGCGTGGAGGTGCTGACGGCGGTGCAAGGTGGATGAGCTGATCATCGCCGGTGAGAAGTTCTCCTCCCGGCTCATCATGGGCACCGGTGGCGCGCCCTCGCTGGAGGTGCTGGACCAGGCGCTGGCCGCGTCCGGCACCGAGCTGACCACGGTGGCGATGCGCCGGCTCGACCCGTCGGCGCGCGGCTCCGTGCTGGACGTGCTGCGCAAGCGCGACATCAAGGTGCTGCCCAACACGGCGGGGTGCTTCACGGCGGGCGACGCCGTGCTGACGGCCCGGCTGGCCAGAGAGGCCCTGGGCACCAACTGGGTCAAGCTGGAGGTCATCGCCGACGAGCGCACGCTGCTGCCCGATCCGATCGAGACGTTCGACGCGGCGGAGCGGCTGGTGGCCGACGGGTTCGTGGTGCTGCCGTACATCGGGGACGACCCGGCGCTGGCGCGGCGCCTCGAGCAGGCCGGCTGCGCGGCCGTCATGCCGCTGGGCGCGCCCATCGGCTCCGGGCTCGGCATCCGCAACCCGCACAACATCGAGCTGATCGTCGAGGCCGCGTCCGTGCCGGTGATCCTCGACGCGGGCATCGGCACGGCCAGCGACGCCGCGCTGGCGATGGAGCTGGGCTGTGACGCCGTGCTGCTGGCCACGGCCGTGACGCGGGCGCAGCGGCCCGACCTGATGGCCGCGGCGATGAAGCAGGCGGTGATCGCCGGGCGGCTCGCGGCCCAGGCGGGCCGCATCCCGCGCCGCCGCTACGCCGAGGCGTCCTCCCCCATGACGCCGTAGCCCGCTTCCAGAAGAAGGCCGTAGCCCCGCTTCCATAAGACGGCCCGCGTGAGCCTTCCAGGGGGCCGCTCGCGCGTGCCTCCTGGGAGGCCGCCCGCGCGAGCGGCCCGTTTCGTGCGCCCCGGCGACACGCCGGGGCCACATCGGCATCCCCGCGGCGGTGCGGACGGGAACGTCTCCGCATCGGTTTCGGGCGGCAAGGCCATCCCGGTGGCAAATCGCCCGTAAACTCAGCGGGGTGGACACGACGACTGCGGACCCCCTGGTCGGGCGGCTCCTCGATGGGCGTTACCGCATCGAGGGCCGGATCGCCCGGGGCGGTATGGCGACCGTCTATCTCGCGCTGGACGTCCGGCTCGACCGGACCGTCGCGCTGAAGGTCATGCATCGCTCGCTCGCCGAGGACCCTGCGTTCGTCAGGAGGTTCATCGGCGAGGCGAAGTCGGTCGCCAGCCTGTCACACCCCAACGTGGTGGCCGTCTTCGATCAGGGCACCGACAACGACGTCGTCTACCTGTCGATGGAGTACGTCCCCGGCCGCACGCTGCGCGACATCCTGCGCGAACGCGGCCGCCTGCCGGCCCGCGAGGCGCTGGAGATCCTCATCCCGGTGCTGGCCGCCCTGGGCGCGGCCCATCAGGCCGGCATGATGCACCGCGACGTCAAGCCGGAGAACGTCCTGATGACCGACGACGGCCGGGTCAAGGTCGTCGACTTCGGTCTGGCCAGGGCGATCGAGGCGACCAACCAGACCCGCACCGGCATGCTGATCGGCACGATCGGCTACATGGCGCCCGAGCAGGTGCTGACCGGCGCCGCCGACGTGCGCAGCGACGTCTACGCCGCCGGCATCATGCTGTTCGAGCTGGTGACCGGGCAGCAGCCGTACTCCGGTGACACCCCGATGTCGGTGGCCTACCGGCACGTCCACGACACCGTTCCCCCGCCGTCGTCGATCTGCCCCGACGTCCCGCATCTGATCGACCGGCTGGTGGCGAGCGCGACGGCCCGCGAGCCGGACGACCGGCCGGCCGACGCGACCGCGATGCTGGTGGCGGCGGTCGAGGCGCACCGCGTGCTGCCGCAGACGTCGATCCCGCCGGGCACGGCCTCGCTGCCGGGCATGGCGGCGTTCCACTCGCAGCAGACGGCGGCGCTCACGGCCATCCAGCCGGACACCCCGGCCCCGTCGGGTCGGCAGGCGCACTCCGTCCACTCGGCTCCGTCGGTGCCGCACGCGGCGCCGGCCCACACGCTGATCCAGCCGCGGATGGAGGTGGCCCAGCCCGAGCCGCGGCGCCGGTTCCGTCCGAGCTTGTTCCTGGCCGGCCTGGCCGCGGTGATGGTGATCGCGGTGGGCCTGACCGGCTGGTACTTCTCGCTGCCCGAGCAGGTCAAGGTGCCCGACGTCGTGGGCAAGGACCTGGCGCTGGCCGAGAAGGACCTGGCGAACGCCGGGCTGAAGGCGCGCAAGGGCGAGAGCCAGTACGACGAGAAGGTGGCCGAGGGCCTGGTGCTGAGCAGCGACCCGGCGGCGAACACCGAGCTGGAGAAGGGCACGACGGTCACGCTGACGCTCTCTCTCGGCCCCGAGCGCATCGTGGTGCCCAACGTGACCGGCATGAGCGGCAACGACGCCCGGGCCGCCATCGCCAAGGCCGGGCTGACCGTCGGCACCGTCAAGCGCCAGCCCAACCAGCAGGTCGAGCGTGACAAGGTGATCCGCACTTCGCCGCAGGTGGGCGAGCGGGTCAGGAAGAGCGCGAAGGTCAACATCTTCGTCAGCGCCGGGCTGACCATGCCCGACGTGTCCGGCATGCCGAAGGACGAGGCGGCCCAGTTCCTCGGCTCGCAGGGCTTCCAGGTGCAGGTCAACGAGGTCGACGACGACGCCGAGCCGTGCACGGTCATCGCCCAGTCGCCGAAGGCCAAGGCCGAGGTGGACAGGGGCGCGCCCGCGATGATCACGGTGGCGCGCTGCCAGACGCCGTTCTTGGACTGGTTCAGGAACGGCGACAACGAGGCCCGCGACGACCAGCAGTTCGCCATGGTGCCCGGGGTGATCGGCAAGAACGTCAACGACGCCAAGTCCGAGCTGGAGGCGCTGGGCTTCCGCGTACGCGTGCAGCGGCTGGCCAACGCCCCTGTGGTGCAGTTCCAGCGGCCGCTGCCCAACAGCGAGCGCCCGCCGGGCAGCACGGTCATCCTCTGGCACTGACTCCGGCACTGACTCCGGCACTGACTCCGGCACTGACTCCGGCACCGGCTCCGGCGCTGACGCGGCCCCGGCCGGCCCTAGGAGCGCGGCCGGGGTGCCGGTGAGTCAGGCCAGGTGGCCGTGCAGCCGTACGCGGGCCAGCCCTCCGTCCGGGTGGATGTCCACGCGCACGTGCGTGACCGGCGTGTCGCCGTCGAGGCGGAAGCGGTGCGGCGTGTCGGGCTGCAGCGGCGTCTTGGGCAGCAACTCCACCTCGCGGTCGCCGTCGATGCCGGTGAGCGAGACCGCCGCGGGCGCGTTGTACAGCAGGTTCGTGGTGTCGATCTCGGCGAGCCTGATGACGCCGCGCCCGGCGAGCCGGATGACGAGCCAGTCGTTGCCGCCGCCGCGCCGCCGCGCGGTCTCCCAGCCTTCGGCCTGGTGGCGGGCCAGGCCGGGCGCGATGACGTTGTTGGGCGATGAGTAGAACTCGTCGGAGCAGGCGGTGACCAGCCCGCCGTTGGCGAGTGCGGCGAGGTCGAAGCCGAGCCCGTCGTAGACGGACAGGTCGGGACGCGCCTCGCCGTGCACGCGCAGCCTGGCCACGCCGCCGTCGGGGTGGATGTTGAGCCGTACGTGGGTGTAGCGGGTGTCGTCGGCGACGGGGAAGAAGTGCTCGCGGTCGCCCCTGAGCTGCGACAGCGGCACGATCTCGGTCCAGGACGCGTCGAGCACCTCGCCGGGCGACGGGTGGCCGGGCACGGATGCGGCCTCGACGGAGGCGTGCGGCGGGTAGTTGCCCTTGAACCAGGCCGTGTCGATCACCACGCCGCGGATCACGCCGGGCATGCCGAGGCGTACCAGCGCCCAGTCGTGGCCGGGCTCGCGGCGGCGGCGGGTCTCCCAGCCGTCGTACACCTGGCCCTTGTTGCCGAACGTCTCCGGTTGGAAGCCGGGGCGGCCCGGCTTGATCAGGCTCTCCTTCTCGGCGAACGACTCGTCGCTCGCGGCCACGACCGAGCCGCCGTACGTGCGCAGGGCCAGGTCGGGCAGGCGGGTGAAGTCGGCCATCTATCGCGCTCCCAGCAGGAATCGTCCGTGCGGCTCGCCGTCCACGGGGCGGCCGCGCAGCCAGGTGGTCAGGACGGCGCCCTTGAGCGTGCGGCCGTGGTAGGGCGTGACGGGGTTCTTGTGGTGCAGGCGGGCCGCGTCGACGACGGTCTCGGCGTCGGGGTCGAACGCGACGAGGTCGGCGTCGTTGCCGGCCGCGATCGCGCCCTTGCCGGACAGGCCGGCCAGCTCGGCGGGCGCGGCGGACATCCAGCGGGCCACGTCCGACGGGGTGTGGCCCCTGCGCGCCGCCTCGGTCCAGACGGCGGCCAGCCCGAGCTGGAGCGAGGCGATGCCGCCCCACGCGGCGGCGAAGTCGGGCACCTTGAGGTCGGCGGTGGACGGCGAGTGGTCGGACACCACGCAGCTCAGCACTCCCCTGGCCAGCCCGTCCCACAGCAGGTCGCGGTTGCGCGCGGAGCGGATGGGCGGGCAGCACTTGTACGCCGTCTCGCCCTCGGGCACCTGCTCGGCGGTCAGCGTGAGGTAGTGGGGGCAGGTCTCGGCCGAGACCGGCACGCCCTCGGCTCTGGCGGCCTCCAGCACGTCGAGGCACTCGGCGCTGGAGACGTGCAGGATGTGCACCCGGCAGCCGGTCTCGCCGGCCAGCCGGACGACGTGCTCGACGGCGCTGCGTTCGGCCGCGCCCGGCCGCGAGTCGAGGAACGCGCGGTAGCCGGGCCCGTCCGGCTCGCCCAGCAGCGCCGGGTCCTCGGCGTGCACCACCATCAGCCCGCCGAATCCGGCCACCTCCGTCATGGCCTGCCGCAGCTCGCCCGCGCTCAGCGGCGGGAACTCCTCGACCCCCGACGGCGACAGGAAGCACTTGAAGCCGCGCACGCCGCGCTCGTGCAGGGGCCGCAGCTCCTTGAGGTTGCCCGGGATCGCGCCGCCCCAGAACGCGGTGTCCACGTGGCACTGGCCCTCGGCGGCACGCAGCTTGATCTCCAGCGCCTCGGTGCTGACCGTGGGCGGCAGGCTGTTGAGCGGCATGTCCACGATCGTCGTGACGCCTCCCGCCGCGGCGGCCCTGGTGGCGCAGGCGAAGCCCTCCCAGTGGGTGCGGCCGGGCTCGTTGACGTGGACGTGGCTGTCGACCAGGCCGGGCAGCAGCACCAGATCCCGCAGGTCGACGTCCTCGGCGGCGGCGAGCGGCTCGGCGTGGTCGTGCAGCGCGGCGATGCGCTCGCCGCGCACGGCGACGGCCAGGGCCCGCTCCCCCTCGGGCGTGACGGTCCTGCGGGATCGGACGACCAGGTCGTACGGTGTCATGCGCCCTCCGTGAGGCGTTCTGCGGCGATCCTGGCCGCGAGCCGTTCGAGCAGCGGTCCCGCCTCGGCCATGCAGCGGGCGGGGTCGGGCTCGATGTCGGTCAGCGCGTACGCGGCCTCGATGCCGGCGGCCTTCAGGTCGGATGCCGAGAGCGTGGTACGCCCGCAGACCGCCACCACCGGCACTCCCGCCCGCGCGGCCCCCCGCGCGACGCCCGCGGGGGCCTTGCCGCGCAGCGTCTGCTCGTCCAGCGAGCCCTCGCCGGTGATCACCAGGCGGGCGCCCTCGGCGTGGGCGTCGAAGCCGAGCAGGTCGAGCAGGTAGTCGATGCCGGGACGCAGCTCGGCGTGCAGGAAGGCGAGCGCGGCGAACCCGACGCCGCCCGCCGCGCCCGCGCCCGGCGCGCCCGCCACGCCCATCGCCCGGGGCACGTCGTCGTGTTCGACAGCGCCCATCAGCCCGTGGGTGGCGGTGGCGATGGCGGCCAGGCGTGCGAGGCCGGCCTCCAGCGTCTTGACGTCGTCGGGGGTCGCGCCCTTTTGCGGGCCGTAGACGGCGGCGGCGCCGTGCGGGCCGAGCAGCGGGTTGTCCACGTCGCTCGCGACCACGAACTCGACGCCCGAGATGTCGAGGAAGCCCGACATGTCGATGCGGTCGAGCTTCTTGAGCGCGGCCCCGCCGGGGGGCAGGTCGTTGCCTTCCGCGTCGAGGAACCGGGCGCCGAGCGCCTGCGCCAGGCCCGCGCCGCCGTCGGTGCAGGCGCTGCCGCCCAGGCCGAGCACGACCCGCTTCGCGCCGCGGCGTACGGCGTCGGCGATCAGTTCGCCGGTGCCCCGGCTGGTGGCGGTCAGCGGCTCGCGCTCGCCCGGCAGGCGGCGCAGCCCGGAGGCCTCCGCCAGCTCGACCACGGCGGTGCCGGTGGGATGCCAGGCGTACGAGGCGGAGACGGGCCGCCCGGTCGGCCCGGTGGCCTCGATCGTGATCCGGCTGTAGCCGCTCGCCACGGCCGCGTCCACGGTGCCGTCGCCGCCGTCGGCCACCGGCAGCTCCACCGTGGGCACGCCGAGGCCCGCCGAGACGTGGGAGGCGACCTCGGCGGCCGTCAGCGAGCCCTTGAACTTGTCGGGGGCCACCAGTACGTGCTGAACCACTACGAACTCCCACCTGATGATGAAGAATGTGCTGACACGCCTTCCTGCCCGGTGCGAGCGGGCAGGAAGGCGTGACTCATCATCACATCCCGCCCCGCCCGGCTCGCGCGCCGGGCAGGGGCGGAAGCACCGGTCCCCCGGCCTCTCCGAAGCGGGGACGCAGCCCGCTCGCGCGCCGGGCAGAGGCGGGAGCACCGGCGCCCCGGCCTCTTCGAAGCGGGGACGCAGCCCGCTCGCGCGCCGGGCGGGGCGAAGCGCCGGCCCAGGCGCTTTCGGAGCAGGGGCGCATCGGCCCGCTCGCGTACCAGCCAGGGGCGGGAGCACCGGCACCCCGGCGCTTTCCGCGCACGGGGCCCCGCCCCGAGCGGGGTGCGGCGGGGACGGCAGGCGGGTGGCCCGTCAGGAGAGGGTGCGGATGAACTCCTCCAGGGAGTAGCGCCCGTCCTGGTCGGAGTCGGCCTCCTGGCTCATCGCCCCGAGCGCCTCCGCCGGCAGGTCGGGGAAGTGCGCTTTGAACTCGGCCTCGGTGATGTAGCCGTCGCCGTCGGTGTCGATGGCCGCGAAGGTGCTCTTGAGCTCCGCCAGCCGCTCGTCTGGGAGTTCCGCCGACACGGGACCGCCTTTCCTGATCGTCCGGATATCTCCACATTAGTCGTCGTGGATTCGGCGGGCGGCGGCGACTCCGCGTTCCGCGGCCAGCCGCAGCAGCCGGCGATGCGCCTCGGCGCCCGCCCGTCCCGCCGCGTCCTGGGCGACCGTGCGCAGCTCGCCGCCGGCGACCACCGTACGTCCGCCGACCAGCACCAGCTCGACCGGCGGAGGCGGCCCGAAGACGAGCGCGCAGACCGGGTCGGTGACGGCGGCGTGAAACGGCCCGCCGACTCGCCAGAGCACGACGTCGGCCAGCTTGCCGGGCTCCAGCGTGCCCAGCTCGTCCTGCCTGCCGAGGTTGCGCGCGCCGCCCAGCGTGGCCAGCTCCAGCGCCTGCGCGGCGGTCAGGGCGCGCGGTCCGTAGCGGGCGCGCTGGAACAGCAGGGCCTGCCGCATCTCCCCGGCCATCGGGGTCAGCTCGGACGAGGCGCTGCCGTCCACGCCGAGCCCGACGTTCGCGCCGCGCCGCAGCATCTCCGACACCCGCGCGATGCCCGCGCCGAGCCGCCCGTTGGACGAGGGACAGTGTGCCGAGCCGGTGCCGGTGGCGGCGAGCTTGCCGATGTCGGCGTCGCTCAGGTGCACGGTGTGCGCGAACCACACGTCGGGCCCGAGCCAGCCCAGCTTCTCCATGTAGTCCACGGGCCGCAGCCCGAACTGCTCCAGGCAGTGCTCGTCCTCGTCGAGGGTCTCGGCGAGATGGGTGTGCAGGCGTACGCCCTTGTCCCTGGCCAGCGCGGCGGACTCGGTCATCAGCGCGCCGCTGGCCGAGAACGGCGAGCACGGCGCGACCGCCACCCGCAGCATGGAGGAGCGCGACGGGTCGTGGTGGGCGTCCACGGCCTCGGCGGTGGCGGCCAGGATGTCGTCCAGCTCCTCGACCACCTCGTCCGGCGGCAGACCGCCCTGCGAGCGGCCCCGGTCCATGGAGCCGCGCGCCGGGTGGAAGCGCAGCCCGATCGCGCGGGCGGCCTCGATCTCGGCGGCCAGCAGGTCGCCCCGGCCCTTGGGGAAGATGTAGTGGTGGTCGCTGGAGGTGGTGCAGCCCGACAGCGCCAGCCAGCCGAGCGCGGCCGTGGCGGCGCCCTCGACGACCTCGGCGTCCATGGCGGCCCACACCTCGTAGAGCGCCACGAGCCATTCGAAGAGGGTGGCGTCCTGGGCCAGGCCCTGCGAGGCCCACTGGTAGAGGTGGTGGTGGGTGTTGACCAGGCCGGGGGTGGCCAGGCAGCCCGCGCCGTCGATGCGCTCGGCGCCCGGCGCGGCGGGCGCGGGGCCGGGGCCCAGCCCGGCGATCGTGTCGCCCTCGATCGTGATGTGGCCAGAGGGGATCTCGGGGCCGGAGACGGGCGCGATGCGGACGTTGTCGATGATCAGCGTCACGGCGCCGCCTTGCGCTCGGCGGCCAGGCGTACGGCGTCGAGGATCTTCTCGTAGCCGGTGCACCGGCACAGGTTGCCCGCCAGCGCCTCCCTGATCTCCGCGTCCGACGGGTGCGGGACGCGTTCGAGCAGGTCGTGCGCCTGGACGATGAGCCCCGGCGTGCAGAAGCCGCACTGCACGGCCCCGCTCTCGGCGAACGCCTCCTGCACCGGGTCGAGGCGGTCGCCCTCGGCCAGGCCCTCCACGGTGCGCACCTGCCGCCCCTCCGCCTGGCCGGCCGCCACCAGGCAGGCGCAGACCGGCACGTCGTCGAGGTAGACCGTGCAGGAGCCGCACTCGCCCTGCTCGCAGGCGTTCTTGGCGCCGGGCAGGCCGAGCCGTTCGCGCAGCACGTACAGCAGGCTCTCGCCCTCCCAGACGTCCTCGGCGCTCTCCTCGCGGCCGTTGACGGTGAACGTGACGCGCATCAGGCCGCCCTCCTTCCCAGGTGGTCGTTCCACGCCCAGGCGAGCGTGCGGCGGGCCAGCACGCCGATGGCGTGCACCCGGTAGGCGGCGCTGCCGCGCACGTCGTCGATCGGGGCGGCGGCCCGCGCGCACAGCTCGCCGAACCGCCGGGCCAGCGCGGGATCGAGCGGCGCGTCCCAGTCGAGCTCGGCGGCCAGCAGCTCCTCGGCCTCCAGGGCGCGGCGCGGGGTGGGCGCGGCCGAGCCGATCCCGGTGCCGACCCGCCGCTCCCGCGGATGCAGCGCGACCGCGAACGAGCACACCGCGATCACCATGGCGTTGCGGGTGCCGACCTTGGAGAAGTACTGGGGTCCCGTGGCGCGCGGCACGTGCACGGCCCTGATCAGCTCGTCCGGCTCCAGCGCGCTGCGCTTGACGCCGAGGTAGAACTCGTCGGCCGGGATCATCCGTACGCCGCGGTCGCGCGACTCCACCTCGACCGTCGCGCCCGTGGCGAGCAGCGGCGGGTGGCTGTCGCCCGCGGGCGAGGCCGCGCCGAGGTTCCCGCCGACCGAGCCGCGGTTGCGGATCTGCGGCGAGCCGACCGTCCGCGCGGCCTGCGCCAGGCCCGGCAGCTCGCCGCCGAGCCGGTCGACGATCACCGCGTACGGCACCCCGGCCCCCAGCCAGCACGCGTCCCCGGTCATCGACCACTCGCGCAGCTCGGCCACCCGGTTGAGGTCGAGCAGCGCGGCCGGCCTGCGCACGCCGAAATTGATCTCCACCATCACGTCGGTGCCGCCCTGGATGGGCACCGCGTCGGGCCGGTCCGCCTTGGCGGCCAGCGCCTCCTCCCACGTCGTGGGGCGCAAGAAGTCCATCGCGTCTACTCCCAGGCGAATCCGGCGTCGGGTGCGTCCTCGCGCAGCACGCCGCCCTCGATCAGCCCGTACGGGCGGTCGGCGGCGTAGAAGACCTCGTTGTCGTTGGTCAGGCCGAACGGCGACAGGTCCACCGCGAAGTGGTGCTTGTTGGGCAGGGCCAGCCGGATCTCGCAGACCCCCTCGCAGGTCAGCAGCGTGCGCTCGCCCATGGCGTACAGGGTCTGCTGCAGCGAGCGGCTGTGCGTGTTCGCGAAGGCGTCCAGCAGGGCCTGCCTGACCTGGGCGTACGACGTCCCGTACGAGGCGGGCTCGCCGGCGTGCCGCCATCGGGCGTGGACCGCGGTGGCGAGGATGCGGTCGGTGGTGGGCTCCAGCGTGGTGTACCCGTCGACGGCGAAGCCGTGGAACTCCGAGCCGGTCGTGTTCAGCACCACCAGGTCCTTCAGTCCCGACACGACCGTGGTGCGGCCGTCCTCGTCGTGGTGGATCAGGCAGGTGCGCACCTCACCGCCGTCGCGGACGAACGAGTGCGGGCCCTGCCGCCGCCAGCCGTACTCCTCGATCTCCACCCTGGCGTGCCTGATGGCCTCCTGCGTCGCCACGAAGTGCGTGGCCAGCCGCTGCGCGAACACCTCGATCTGGCCGATTCCGTACTTGCGTGCGAAGGCGTAGACGGTGTTCTTCTGCGTGTCGGTGGGCAGCACGGCGGCGTTGTCACCGGTCAGGTGCACGGCCTCCATGTCGCCCGACAGGGAGATGCTGACGTTGACGTCCTTGAGGTGGTGCACCGGGCCGTCCTTGACCACGTGAACGAGCCTGGTCTCCGCCTTTCCGTAGCGGTTGGCGCCGAGCTTGACGGTCATCTAGCTCCCTCGGTACGTGCTGTAGGCGTACGGGCTGAGCAGCAGCGGCACGTGATGGTGCGCGGCCGGGTCGGCCACGGTGAAGGTGACGACGACCTCCGGGTAGAAGGTGTCCTCCAGGTACGCCCCGGTGTCGAAGACCAGCCGGTGCACCCCGGCGCCCGGGTTCCAGCCCTTGATCCGGCCGTCGTCGTCGGTGCGGCCCTCGGCCACCACCCGGCCGTCGTGTTCGAGCCGTACGCGCAGGCCGGCGGCGGGCCGGCCGGTGACCGCGTCGAGCACGTGGGTGGACAGGCTCATGCCCCCTCCTCCTTCAGCAGCTTCGCCAGCCTGAGCCGGGCGATCGCCGCGAGTTCCGCGCGGACGACCTCGCGCTCGCTCTCCTCGTCGTTGGCCAGCCGCTCCTCCAGCCTGGCCAGCAGTTGCGCGCCGGTGAGCCCGGTGGCGCACGCCAGGTAGACGTGCCCGAAGCGGCGCTCGTAGGCGCGGTTGGCGTCGGCCAGCGCCGCCCGCAGGGCGTCGGGCACGCCCGACTGCTCCTGCCGCGACCAGGCCGCCTGTCTCCCCTCCCCCGCCGGGCGCTCGCCGATGCGGGGGTGCGCGCTCAGCGCCCGCAGCACCTCGTCCCAGCCGAGGTCCCGCACGGCGCGCGCGGCGGTGTCGAGCAGGTCGTCGAGGTCGCCGTACGGCCTGCGCGCCGCCACCTCCTCGGCGAACGCCGGGGAGGCACAGCAGGTGAGCAGGTCCGCCACGGCCTCGGCCCGGGGCCGGGCGTTGAACGCGGCGAGGTTGCCGTCGTGCGGGTGCGCCATGGCAGAAGTACACACAGCCCTTCCGTGCCCGGTCCATCCGCCAGAACTCCCAACTGACGACCAGGAACGCGGGCACTTTTCGTGTCATGCTCCAATCGCCGGGCCTTCGTGACGTCCGGGGCGCCGCGGTTTCGCGCGGCGGCGCTGAACTGCGGAGGTGTCCGGCGGCGGCCCTAGACTGGGTGCCATCATGACCGTGACATCCCTGATCGGCGGGCACGTGTCCGTCACGGGCGGCCTGGCGACGGGCGGCCTCAAGTACATGGCCGAGATCGGCGCCGAGATGATCCAGGTGTTCGTCACCAACCCGCGCGGGTGGGCGCTCACCGAAGGCAAGCCCGACGAGGACGCCAAGCTCGCCGAGTCGGGCGTCCCGGCGTTCATCCACCTGCCCTACCTCGTCAACTTCGGCTCGCCCAACCCCGAGACGCTGGCCAACTCCGTCGCGATCGTCCGCCACACGCTGCGGCGCGGCGTCCAGACCGGCGCGCGCGGCGTGGTCGTGCACACCGGCTCGGCGGTCACGCAGCCGCGCGACGACGCGATGCGCCAGCTGCGCGAAAACCTGCTGCCGCTGCTCGACGAGATCCCCGACGGCGGGCCCGACCTGCTCCTTGAGCCGATGGCGGGCCAGGGCGCCATGCTGTGCGCCACCGTCCAGGACCTCGAGCCCTACCTCGCTCAGCTCGACTGGCATCCGCGCGCCGGGGTCTGCCTCGACACCTGCCACGCCTTCGCCGCCGGCCACGACCTCGCCGCCGATGGCGGGGTGACGGAGACCTTCGACGCGCTGCACGCCATCGCGCCCGGCCGGCTCAAGCTCATCCACGCCAACGACTCGAAGGACGTCTGCGGCTCCAAAAAGGACCGCCACGAGAACATCGGCGCCGGCCACATCGGCATCCAGCCGTTCGCCGACCTGATGCGCCACCCGGCGGTGGCGGGGGTCCCGCTCTGCATCGAGACGCCGGGCAAGGCCCCGAAGCACGCCGAGGACATCGCCCTGCTGAAGAAACTCCGCGACGGCTGACGGGCTTCGACGGCGGTGCCCGGCACCCCGCCGGCGGGCGGCGGTGAGAGCCGGGCGGCACGCTTTCCCCGCAGGCGGAGGAAGCAGGGCGAGCGCTACCACGTCGAGGTGCGCCGGTGCGCGCTTTCCCCGGCAGGCGGAGGAAGCAGGGCAACGCATCCGCTCAAACGACGTGGGAGCACCATGCACCGCAGCAGGCGCTGCGAGCAGCGTGAGCAGGCGGGAACCCCGCACGCGGGAGACGGGAACCCCCGCGATCGGGGTGGGGCGGAAGGCGTCGCCGGGATCGTGATAGGGGCGCCCGCTTGCGCGATACGGCCGCCCCCGCGTGCCGGATCGCGGGGCCCTGGTGCGCGGCCTCGCGGGCGCCCCTTCACGGATCCGGCGTGGCGGGCCCTACCCCCCGGTCAAGGGCCCGGCCGCCGCGGCGACCTGCGCGTCGCCGGTGAAGCCGGCGCATCGAGCCTGTCGTGAGCCCCCCGGCTCGTCCCTCCCGATGCGCCGGGATGGCTTCCGATGCCGAAACACTACGGTTGCGATCTTGCGGGCGAAACCCTCTTCACGGGCAGCTCGTTGAGCGGTCAGTAGTCATCGCCATACGGAGAGTGGTCTCACGACCAGCGGTCGTCCTGGCGCGACGAACGGTAGGCAGGGGGGCGCGCGAGTCGCTCGGGGAGATGCATCCTGGCCATCATGAAACCCACCCCCTGCGGCAGCCGACCGGGCGTGACCAGGGAAATCACGACCATGGCGGCGAACGCGGCGGGCACCGCGACGGGCGCGGGGCAGGACGTCAGCGCGCCCGGATTCACACCCACCTGCTCCCCCAGCACGAACGCCCCCGTCACGCCCCCACCGAGCACGAACCCGGCCGCGACGCCCGCGTCGGTCAGCCGCCGCCACCAGATGCCGAGCACCAGCATCGGACAGAGCGTGGCCGCGGAGAGGCTGAGCCCGAGCAGCACGAGCGCCACCGACACGCCCGGCATGGAGACGGCGGTGAGGACGAGCGCGGCCGCCAGGACCGCCGGTACGGCCGTACGGAAGGCACGCGCCCCCGCGCCGGGCACGCACGCCGCCACCGCGCCGCCCACGGCCACCAGCACGCCCCCGGCGGTCGCCAGGAAGGCCGCGAACGCCCCGGTCGCCAGCAGGCCGGTGAGCAGCTCGCCGGCGGCCCCCGGGACCATCCTGGCGGGCAGCAGGAGCACGATCTCGTCGGCGGCGGCGTCGCGGGCGTGGACGTGGCCGAGCACGCCGTACAGGGGCGGCACCACGCAGAAGGCGGCCAGCATGGCCTGGGCGGCGACGATCGAGCGGCGGGCTCCCGTGCCGTCCTTGCTGGTGTAGACGCGCACGATGACGTGGGGCAGCCCCATCGTGCCGAGTGCGCAGGCCAGCAGCACGGCCAGCACGCCGGGCAGCGACGGGTCGCCCGTCCCCGCGAGCCCGGCCCCACCGGCGCGGTAGGCGCCCTCCGGCCACGGGACCGGCCACGAGCCGGCCGCCCACCAGCAGACCAGGCCGACGCCGAGGAAGACGACCAGCTTCAGCCAGAACTGCCACGCCTGCACGCTGGTGACGCTGCCCGCGCCGCCGCCGTACGCCACGGCGAGAGCCGCCCCGGCCACGGCCGCCCAGCCCAGCCACGGCGGCAGCCCGGTGAGCAGCCGCACCACCACTCCGGCGGCGTGGAACTGCGCGACCAGGAACGCCAGCCCGACGAGCAGCACGAAGGCGGTGGTGAAGCGGCGCAGCCGGGCCGAGCGCAGCCGCCAGCCGGCGAAGTCGGGCAGCGTGTACGTCCCCGACCGCCGCAGCGGCGCGACCACCAGCGCCAGCACGACGACGAACCCGGCCGCCGCACCCGCCGGATACCAGAGCATCGGCGAGCCGTGGATGGCGATGAGCCCGGCCGTGCCGAGGCAGGCGGCGGCGGAGGTGGACTCGGAGGTGATGGCGGCGCCGTTCCACCAGGGCGGCACCGTCCTCGCGGCCACGTGGAAGTCGGCCACGCCGACCGAGCGCCGGGGTCTCGCGGCACCCGCCATCACGCCCAGGACCGACACGAACGCGATCCCGGTCAGCACCGCGACGGTCATCGCTCCAGCCGCTCCGCGCGTCTGAGCTGGCGTACGGCCAGCCCGACCCACGCGAGGTGCACGGCCACCGACATCGCCACCCACGCGCCCGGCTCGGGCAGCCAGGCGGCCAGCACGGGGGCGCCGACGAGCAGGGCGGCGACGGCGCCCACGGTGCGCAGCGCCTGGCGCAGCTGCAGGCCCACGATCGCCGGCACGCCCGGCACATCGTGCCCGGCCACGCCGTACATGGCGGAACCGGTCAGGCCGTAGTCGCCGGAACCGGCGGGACCGGCGAGCGCGGCCGTCCGCCGGGAGCCCCGGAGCGCGGCGCGCCGCCGTACGACGACGCGCCGCTGCGCGCTCAACGCGTCACGCTCCTCACGGGATCACGCCGCGGTGCTGGCGGACGAGCTGGTCGCGGACCTGGCGGCTGTGGCGGCGGCTGACCTGGAGGGTCTCGGTGCCGACGGTGAGCGTGACGCGCCCGCCTTCGAACCGCAGCTCGCTGACGTGCCGCCCGGAGACGAGCGTGCTGCGGTGGATGCGGATGAACCCGGCGCCGGACCAGCGCCGCTCGAGGGCGGCGAGCGACATGCGGACGAGGTAGCTGCCGTCGACGGTGTGCAGGCGTACGTAGTCGCCCTTGGCCTCGGCGAACCAGACGGCCTGCTGTGGCACGAACCGGGTGCGCCCGCCCAGCTCGACGGGGATGACGTCGTCCTGGCCGGGCTCGGGCGCGGGGCAGGTGGCCGCCTCAAGCCTGCGCACGGCCTCGGACAGGCGCTCGGCCCTGACCGGTTTGAGGAGGTAGTCGACCGCCTCCAGCTCGAACGCCTGCACCGCGCACTCCTCGTGGGCCGTGACGAAGACCAGCCGCGGCGGGCTGGGGAACCCGCCGACCAGCCGGGCGAGGTCGAGCCCGTCGAGACCGGGCATGCGGATGTCCAGGAACACGCCGTCGAGCCGCTCGCCGCCGCCGATCATCTGCACCATGTCCTGCAGGGCCGTGACGCCGTCGGCCGCGGTCGTGACGTGCTCGATGCGGTCGTCCTGGCGCAACAAGTAGGCGAGCTCCTCCAGAGCAGGCACTTCATCGTCGACGGCCAGCACTCTCAGCATGTCCACCACGCTGTCGTATGAAAGCAGAGGTCACAAGAGACACACCAGCATAGCGTAATTATTCGACTACGGAGAGATGATGGTGGAATTTGGGGACGCGCAGCCGCACCTTCGTGCCCGCGCCGAGCGCCGTCTCCACGACCAGGCCGTAACCGTCGCCGTAGATCTGGCGCATGCGCAGGTCCACGTTGGCCAGGCCGATGCCGCTGCCCTCGCGGGCGGGGTCCTCGTCGAGCAGGCGGCGAGCGGCCTCGGGGTCCATGCCCGCGCCGTCGTCCTCGACCGTGATGTGCGCCTCCGGCCCGGCGTCGCGGACCACCACCCGCACCTCGCCGGGCTCGCCGCGGCCGCGCATGCCGTGCTTGATGGCGTTCTCGACCAGGGGCTGCAGGCACAGGAACGGCACCGGCACCGGCAGCACCTCGGGCGCGACCTGCATGCTGAAGCGCAGCTTGTCGCCGAAGCGGGCGCGTTCGAGCAGCAGGTAGCGGTCGACGCAGGTCAGCTCGTCGGCCAGGGTGGTGAAGTCGTGGGCGCGGCACAGCGCGTAACGGGAGAAGTCGGCGAAGTCGAGCAGCAGCTCGCGGGCCCGCCTGGGGTTCGTCCGGACGAACGAGGCGATCGTGGTGAGCGCGTTGTAGACGAAGTGCGGGGAGATCTGGGCGCGCAGGGCGCGCATCTCGGCCTCCATGGCGCGCCGGCGTGAGGCGTCGAGCTCGGCGAGCTCGAGCTGGCCGGACACCCAGCGGCCGACCTCGGTGACGGTGCGCACGAGCGCGGCGCTCACCTCGTCGTCGAGCGCGGCCAGCGTGCCGACGACGGTGCCGTCCACGGTCAGCGGCACCACCACCGCCCCGTACGGCTCGTCGGGGAAGACCTGCGCCCGCCCGGCGGCCAGGGCGGCCTGGGCGTGGCCGAGCACGCCGCCCGCGCCGGGCCCGTCGGCGGCCAGCACCGCGTCCGCCGAGGTGAGCGCGACGGCCCGGGTGCCGAGCAGCGTGCGCAGGTGGCGTACGGCCTTGCGGGCGGAGTCGCGGTCGAGGCCCGCGCGCAGGGCGGGCGCGGCCATGGCGGCGACGTGGAGCGTGGCGAACGTGGCGTCGTCCGCCCTGCGCGGCGGCGCCTGACGGCGGCAGGCGGCCCTGGCGAGCGCGTACCCCAGCGCGAAGGCCCCCGGCAGGAGGACCCCCAGCAGGACGGGAGCGCCGGGCGGCGCCACGCACGCGATGATCGGCATGCGGCACACCGTAGCCGCAAACGCAGCGTGCGCGGGCGGGAACGGACGGTGAGATCAGTCCGGTCCTTCGCCGGGTTCCTCCTGGTAGGAGTAGCGCTGCTCGCGCCAGGGGTCGGCGATGTTGTGGTAGCCGCGCTCCTCCCAGAAGCCGCGGCGGTCCTCCAGCAGGTATTCGATGCCGCGCACCCACTTGACGCTCTTCCAGGCGTACAGGTGGGGCACCACGATGCGCACCGGGTAGCCGCGCTCGGGGCTGAGCGGTTTCTCGTCGAGCTCCAGGGCGAACAGCGTGCCGGGCGCGGTGAAGTCGGACATGCGCAGGTTGGCGCTGTAGCCGTACTCGGCCCAGATCATCACGTGGCGCACGCCGGGGTCGGGCGGCGCGATGTCCATGATCGTGGCCGGGGTGACGCCGCGCCATTCGTTGGCCATGAGCGAGAACTTGGTGACGCAGTGGAAGTCCTCGACGCGCGTGATGCGCGGCAGCCGTTCGAACTCGGGCCAGCGCAGCGCGTGCTCCTCGCCGGACGCGGTCGCGCCGAAGACGCGGAAGTCCCAGGTCTCGGGCTTGAACGTGGGCACGCGACCGTAGTGGATCACGGGCCTGCCGCGTGGGACGTACTGACCTGGGGGCAGGCGCGACTCCTCCACGAACACTCCCTTCACCGTCTCGCGTCTCACGCCATCCTGCCATCGCACGCCGAGTGGCTCGGCAGCGGGTGCGGTGCGCTATTGTTTGGGGCTATGCACGCAGCGTTCCTGTTTTGGTATGGCGACGGACCCGAGTCCGCTCGCCATGTGACGCTGCGCTAGCACACAGGCGAACGAAAGGCCCCGGGTCCGCACAGGACCCGGGGCCTTTCGCGTTTTCCGGACAAGGAGAAGCAGCACATGGTGATCGTGATGGGCCCGGAGGCCACCGCGGACGATCTCGCGGCTATCGTGTCGGTCGTCGAGGCGGCCGGAGTCGAGGCGTTCGTCAGCAAGGGTGTGAGCCGGACGATCGTCGGCCTGGTCGGCGACGTGACGCAGCTCGACGCCGCCGCCCTGCGGGGCATGGGCGGGGTGCGCGACGTCATGCGGGTCTCGACGCCGTACAAGCTGGTCAGCAGGGAGAACCATCCGGAACGCTCCACCGTGCACGTGGGCGGCGTGCCCATCGGCCCCGGCACCGTGACGCTGATCGCGGGGCCGTGCGCGGTGGAGACGCACCAGCAGACGCTGGCGGCGGCCAGGATGGCGCAGGCCGCCGGCGCGGTGCTGCTGCGCGGGGGCGCGTTCAAGCCGCGCACCTCCCCGTACGCCTTCCAGGGCCTCGGTGAGCAGGGCCTGCGCATCCTGGCGGACGTGCGCGCGGAGACGGGCCTGCCGATCGTCACGGAGGTCCTGGACGTCCGCGACGTCGAGCTGGTGGCCTCGTACGCCGACATGCTGCAGATCGGCACCCGCAACATGCAGAACTTCGCGCTGCTGCAGGCCGTCGGCGCGGCCGGGCGGCCGGTGATGCTCAAGCGCGGCATGACCGCCACCATCGAGGAGTGGCTGATGGCCGCCGAGTACATCGCCCAGCGCGGCAACCTCGACATCGTGCTGTGCGAGCGGGGCGTGCGGACGTTCGAGACGGCCACCCGCAACACGCTGGACGTCTCGGCGGTGCCGGTGGCGCAGCGCCTGTCGCACCTGCCGGTCGTCGTGGACCCGTCGCACTCGGGCGGGCACCGCGACCTGGTGCTGCCGCTGACCAGGGCGGCGGTCGCGGCGGGCGCCGACGGGGTGATCATCGATGTGCATCCGCAGCCCGAGCAGGCCCTCGTGGACGGCCCGCAGGCGCTCGTGGAGGCCGATCTGGGGGCGCTCGCCCAGATCATGACGGACTTCCCGCCGCTGCTCGGCAAGACCGCCGCCCCGGCCGCCGCCCCTGCCACGGCCTGACGCGTGACGCCCGGGGAACCCCTCCCCCGGGCGCCTCAGACGGTCTCAGTGGGCCTCAGGGCGGGCCGGCGCAGATCGTGTACTCCTGGATGGAGTCGGCGAGCTGGACGCACAGCTCCTCGGCGTCGAGCCGCTTCTCGATCTGCTTGAGGTCCTCGATCTTGGCCCTGGTCTCGGCCCGCCGGGGAGCGAGCAGCGAGCAGCAGTCCTCGTCGGGCAGCTCGGAGATCTCCAGCGTGCCGATGCGCCGCGCCTCGGCCATGATCTCCGTCTTGTCCCACCCGACCAGGGGCCGCAGGATCGGCAGGTCGACCGCGTTGTCCTGGGCGGTGATGTTGGCCAGCGTCTGGGAGGACACCTGGCCGAGCGCGTCGCCGGTGATCAGCGCCGAGGCGTGGATGCGGTGGGCGACCTCTTCTGCGGTCTTGAGCATGAGCCGCCGTTGGGCGATCACCGCCAGGCGGTCCTGGCCGGAGTTGCGGATCGACTGCTGGGCCTTGCCGAACGGCACCACCCACAGCCGCGACTTCCCCTGGAACCGGTCGAGCTTCTTGACCAGCGCGTACGCCTTGTAGATCGACTCGGAGGTGGTGAACGGGATGCCGGAGAAGTGGAGGAAGTCGACGTGCAGCCCGCGCCGCATCATGCGGTACGCGGCCACCGGCGAGTCGATGCCGCCCGACATGAGCACGAGCGCCCGCCCGCTGCTGCCGACCGGCAGGCCGCCCTGGCCGGGGATGCCGTCGGTGAAGACGAACACCTCGTCCCTGTCGACCTCGATGAAGACCGTCAGGTCGGGCTTGCTCAGGTCGACGGGCAGCTTGTACTCGTCGTTGATGGCGCCGCCCACGAGCCGGTCGAGCTCGTTGGAGCTGAGCGGGAAGCGCTTGTCACGGCGGCGGGAGCGGACGGCGAAGGTGCCGCCGCGCTTGGCCACCTCGCTCTCACCGGCCAGCTCGAGACCGGCCTTGAGCACCGTGTCGGGGTCTTTGGCGACGCGCCAGGCGCGGTGGATCCAGACCAGGCCGGGCACGTCGGCGACGCGCTGAGCGACGCTCTCGGCCTGCTCGGCGGTGGCGCCCTTGGGCAGGAAGATCGCGATGACGCCGTGCCGCCTGCGCACGTCCACCTGGACGCCGACGCTCTTGAGCGCGTCACGGATGTTGCCGATCAGACGGCGTTCGAACAGCTCGCGGTTCTTGCCCTTGAGGACGATCTCGCCCAGCTTGAGCAGAACGCACGGCTCGCCCAGGGCGGACATCGTCATGGTGGAACCTCCGGGAAGATGGGGAAACGCGGCCGTTGATGGCAACGTCGCGACGTCTTGAGTTTAGTCCGCGCCGGACTGCGGCTCGCTCGCCTGCGGAGATCACTCAGCTGTGAGCACTTCTCATGTTCCCGACCGGTTAAGTTGACAGATAGTTGCAATATCCATGCGAATAGGACATCCAGGATGGCAAAATCCGTGGACCCCTAATTCGCAAGGACCGATAGATGACCTCCGCTGTGGACCACTTCACCTACGGACTGCTCACGCCGCTGCTCGCGTACGTCATGTCCTGCATCGGCTCGATGCTCGGGCTGCGGCTGACCGCCCAGGCGCACGCTTCACGCGGCGGAGCACGCGTGCGCTGGCTGCTGGGCGCGGCCGTCTCCATCGGCGGCACGGGTATCTGGGTCATGCACTTCATCGCCATGATGGGCTTCCAGGTGGAGGGCACCCAGATCAAGTACGACGTCTGGCTCACCGCGGCCTCGGCCCTCGTGGCGGTCGTGGTCGTCGGCACCGGCCTGTTCCTCGTCTCCTACGGCAACGGCCGGCTGCCCGCGCTGCTGGGCGGCGGCCTGCTCACCGGCCTCGGCGTGGCCTCCATGCACTACCTCGGCATGTACGCGATGAACATGTCGGCCCGCGTCTCCTACGACCGCCTGCTCGTCGGCCTCTCCGTCGTCATCGCGGTCGTGGCGGCCACCGTCGCGCTCTGGTTCACCACCCGGGTCAAGAAGCCCATCTGGATCACCGGCGCCGCCCTCGTCATGGGCCTCGCGGTCGCCGGCATGCACTACACCGGCATGTTCGCGATGCACGTCACGGTGGACCCGCAGCCCGGCGAGGTGCTCGGCGCCGACGCCCTGGACTTCCTCGTCCCGCTCATGACCGTGATCAGCCTGATCACGCTGACCATGCTGCTCATGGTGATCCTGTCCCCCTCCGAGGAGGAGCTGAGCGAGGACGCCGAGCTGCTCGCCAAGCTGGAGGAGCGCCGCCGCAACTCCGAGCAACAGCAGCAGCTGACCTACCCGGCGGGGGCCTCCGCCCCGCTCGCGGCCCCGGTCGCCAGCGCCGCAGCCGATGCAGCCGATGCAACCGGCGCAGCCCAGGCAGCAGCAGCCGATGCAGGCCGCCCAGCCGCAGCCCGCCGCCCGGCAGCAGCCGATGCGCAGCAGGCGCCGGTGAGCGGGCGAACGCCGGGACGACAGAAGACGGCGGCGAGAAGGCCGGCGGGCCTCGCGGGCGCGCCGCGCGAACGCGGAGGGCGTGCCGAGACCGATCTCTCCGGCACGCCCCACGGTCGATCTATGTCATGAGTACGGCCTGCGACGCACAGGTGGGCCGCCGACGTGTCGCGGCGCAGGCCGTACCCTGAGGGGGTTGTAGCGGTTGACCCCGCTGACCCCGACGGTACGGCCGCGCGCTTGCAGGCCGCTTACAGTCAGCCGAAGAACACCTCGGCCTCTTCGTACCGCTCGACCGGCACGGTCTTGAGCTCGGCCGTGGCCTCGTCGAGCCCGACGCGGACGATGTCGGTGCCGCGCAGCGCGACCATCTTGCCGTAGTCGCCCTCGTGCGCCGCGTCGATGGCCTGCAGCCCGAACCTGGTGGCGAGCACCCGGTCGTAGGCCGTGGGGGTGCCGCCGCGCTGGATGTGGCCGAGCACGGTGGTGCGGGCCTCCTTACCGGTGCGCTTCTCGATCTCCTTGGCCAGCACCTCGCCGATGCCGCCGAGCCGGACGTGGCCGAACGCGTCGAGCGTGCTGGTCTGCAGCGCCATCTGGCCCTCGACCGGGTGCGCGCCCTCGGCGACCACGATGATCGGCGAGTAGCGGGTGCGGAAGCGGGACTCGACGTATTCGCAGACGCGGTCGATGTCGAACGGCTTCTCCGGGATGAGGATGACGTTGGCGCCGCCCGCCATGCCCGCGTGCAGCGCGATCCAGCCGGCGTGGCGGCCCATGACCTCGCAGATGAGCGCCCTGTGGTGGGACTCCGCGGTGGTGTGCAGCCGGTCGATGGCCTCGGTCGCGATGTTGACGGCGGTGTCGAAGCCGAAGGTGTAGTCGGTGCCGGACAGGTCGTTGTCGATGGTCTTGGGCACGCCCACGACGTGGACGCCGCGGTCGTAGAGCTGCTTGGCGACGCCGAGGGTGTCCTCGCCGCCGATGGCGATGAGCGCGTCCACGCCGGTCGCGGCGAGGTTCTCCTTGATCCGGTCGACACCGCCCTCGATCTTCATCGGGTTGGTGCGGGAGGAGCCGAGTATGGTGCCGCCGCGCGGGAGGATGCCGCGCACGGCCTGGATGTCGAGTGGCATCGTGTCGCCTTCGAGGGGGCCGCGCCAGCCGTCACGGAAGCCGACGAACTCGTGCCCGTAGACGCTCACCCCCTTACGCACCACTGCCCTGATGACGGCGTTGAGGCCGGGGCAGTCGCCGCCTCCGGTGAGCACTCCAATACGCATGGCGGGTTCCTCCCGATAGGGGTCACGAACCAGACCTAGTGTCAGACTCGCATTGTGCCCGGCATCACACGCAGTGGTCTAGACCAAACGCGAGGCTGGGGAATGAAACCTGGGCGCCCGCTCGTGCCGCCATCGATCGAGGAGGAGTTTTCGTGAGCGTATTGGCCATCGACGCCGGGACGACGGGAGTGACGGCGCTCGTCGTCGCCGAGGACGGAAGCGTGGCGAGCAAGGGATACGAGGAGTTCGCCCAGCACTTCCCCGAGCCCGGCTGGGTCGAGCACAATCCCGAGGACATCTGGCAGGCCACGCTGTCGGCCTGCGCCGCCGCGCTGCGCGGCACCTCGCTGCGGCCGTCCTGCGTCGGCATCACCAACCAGCGCGAGACCGCCGTGCTGTGGGACCGCCACACGCTGGCCGCGCCGCGCCGGGCCATCGTCTGGCAGGACCGCCGCACCGCCGGGCTGTGCGTGCGGCTGCGCGACGCCGGTCATGAGCCGCGGGTGAGCGAGCTGACCGGGCTGCGGCTCGACCCGTACTTCACCGCCACCAAGCTCACCTGGCTGGCCGAGCACGACCCCGGGGTGTGGGCGGGCGTCGAGTCCGGCGACATCGCCGTGGGGACGGTGGACTCCTACCTCATCGCCAGGCTGACGGCGGGCGCGCAGCACGTGACCGACCCGTCCAACGCCTCCCGCACCCTGCTGTACGGGCTCGCGTCCGGCGGCTGGGAGCCGGAGCTGTGCGAGCTGTTCGGCGTGCCCGAGCGGGCGCTGCCGGAGATCGTGCCCAACTACGGGCCGCTCGGGCGTACGGATCCGTCCGTCTTCCTCGGGCTCGACGTGCCGATCAGCGGGGTGGCCGGCGACCAGCAGGCGGCGCTGTTCGGGCAGACCTGCTTCGACGTGGGCGATGTGAAGTGCACCTACGGCACCGGCTCGTTCGTGCTGGCCAACATCGGCGACAAGATCACCAGGCCGGAGAACGGGCTGCTGACCACGGTCGCCTGGCAGACGCCGTCCGGCGAGCGCACGTACGCGGTGGAGGGGTCGATCTTCGTCACCGGCGCGGCGGTGCAGTGGCTGCGCGACGGGCTCGGGCTGATCGGCACCGCGCCGGAATCGGAGGCGGTGGCGCGCACGGTGCCCGACAGCGGCGGCGTGGTGTTCGTGCCCGCGCTGACCGGCCTCGGCGCGCCGCACTGGGAGCCGGACGCGCGCGGGCTGATCACCGGCATCACGCGCGGCACGACGCGGGCGCACCTGGTCAGGGCGACGCTGGAGGCCATCGCGTTCGAGGTGCGCGACGTGGTGGAGTCGATGACGGCCGGGTCGGTGCCGGTGCTCAAGGCCGACGGCGGTGCCAGCGCCAACGACCTGCTCATGCAGTTCCAGGCCGACCAGCTCGGCACCGCCGTGGAGCGGCCGGCCGTGCAGGAGACCACGGCGCTGGGCGCGGCGTTCCTGGCCGGGCTCGGAGCGGGCGTGTGGGGGTCGGAGGCGGAGCTGCGCGAGACGTGGCTCCTCGACCGGCGCTTCGAGCCCGGTGAGCGGGACGAGGCGGCGTACGCGCGCTGGCGGGCCGCCGTCGAGCTGACCCGCACGGCCGCCCGCCACACCTGACCGGGCTGAGGACTGGGCTCAGGCTCGCCACACGGGACCTGGGCCAAGGCTCAGGCTCGCCCCATAGAGCGCTGGGCGAAGGCTCACGCTCGGCCTGCGGGGCCCTGGGCGAAGCGGGTGAGGATGTTGATGGTGGCGCGGCGGATGAAGGCGGCGGCGTCGTCGGTGACGCCGTGGCCGCAGCGCTTGCCGCGCAGCCCGCACACCCAGCGCATCGTGCCGGAGGCGAACACGCCGGCCCCGCTCGGCGCCGTGTAGTAGGTGCTGTGCGCGACGGTGGGCCGCCCGCCGCACGAGAACGGCGACTCGGCCAGCACCTGCACCCCCGCGGGCGAGCCGCGCGAGACCCGGTCGGTCTCCACGCCGACCAGCCCGGGGAAGACGCGGCCCTTCGTCCCGGCGAAGATCCAGTGATCCGGCCTGGTGACGCGGTAGGCGCCCTCGGCGGGGAAGCAGTCGTACATCTGGCCCACCAGCGCGCTCTCCGGGCGGGTGTCGCGCCAGAGCCGGCACTGGCTCTCCTTGTCGCAGGCGACGGTCCTGCCGTGCACGGCGATGCGCCAGTAGACGGCGTTGGCGCCGAGGAAGGCCAGGTTGGTGCCGCTGTCCCTGGCGCGGGTGACGACCTGGCGCATGCCGGGCGTCCAGTACTCGTCGTGGCCGAGCGAGATCACCGCGCGGGCGCCGTCGAGCGCGCCCGGCACGAGGTCGAGGTTCGTGAGGTACGCGAGCGGCACGCCGCTCTTCTCGGCGACCGCCATGACCTCCTTCTCGAAGTCGAGGAAGAGGCGGGCGCCGACGCCGTCGTACGGGCGGTCGAAGGTGACGGCGCGCGACCTGCCGGCGTACCCGCCCGGGCCCGTGTAGAGGCTGCGCCCGCCCCACAGGTTGTACGCCTGCCAGGTGGTGACCGCGTTCACCAGCACCACGCGGCCGACGGTGGAGGCCGAGCGCACGGTGACGGGCACGTACCGCTGGGCGCCGGTGGAGGCGTCGAGCCTGATGAGGTACGACCCCTCCGGCCAGCCCGTGGTGTCCACGGTCAGGGAGGGCGGCCAGTGGGCGGCGGTGACCATGCCGTCCACGACCTTGGCGGGGGGCTGCCGCGTGCCCTTGACCGGGTCGGACTCCCACACCTTGGCCGGGTTGGCGCCCATGCGGAAGGCGCGGGCGGTGAAGCGGGGCGCGGTCGTCGAGACGTGCAGGCGCAGCGGCTGGCCGGGCAGCACGCTCACCCGGTCGGCGTACCCCTCGATCTCGTGGTCGGCGCCGAGCCTGGTGATCCGCCAGGACTCCTGCACGTCCAGCTCGGTCGGGATCCGCGGATCGACGGGGACGGGCGCGGACGGAGGCGGCTCGCCACAGCCGGCGGCGAGCACGACGAGGAGGGCGGCGACGACGGGCACCTTGCGCACGAGGCCATGGTCGGGGCCCGCCCTCCGGATCGGCGGCGACTTGGTGAACTCCTTACACGATCAGCACGCAGGCGGGACTGTCCACCTCGTACGAGGTGCCGTCCGGCTCGGGCACCCCGTCGCGCAGGGCGAAGCGGGTGACCTTGTTCGCGTACTGGTTGGCCACGTACATCACCTCGCCGTCGATGGCGAAGTGGCGGGGCCAGTCGCCGCCCGTCGGCACCTCGGCCACCCGCGACAGGTCGCCGGCGCGCAGCACGGTGACGGTGTTGGGGCCGCGGTTGGCGACGTAGACGAGGTCGCCCTCGACCTGGAGGTGCGAGGGCGCGTTGGCGCCGTCCTGCTGCGAGGCGGGCACGGTGGTGCGGCGCTCGCCCTCGATGAGGGTGACGGTGCCGTCGAGCTCGCCCGCGACGTACAGGCGGCCGCCCGCGAACGCGAAGTGGCGCGGGCCCGTGCCGGGGCTCAGCCTGATCGGCTCCAGCCGGGTGCCGTCGGGCCGGTAGCGGCGGATCTCGTCGGTGCCGAGGTCGGAGACGTGCAGCAGGCCGTCGTGGAAGACGCACTGGTGGGCGTGGGGGCCCTCCTGGCGCTCGGCGTTCGGGCCCGAGCCCTCGTTGCGCAGCACGATCGGCTCACCGGAGAACGCGCCACGCTCGTCGAGGTGATAGATCACGGCGGTGCCGTCGCCGTAGTTGGCCGCCGCGAGCAGCGTGCCGGTGGGGTCCACCGCGACGTGGCACGGGCTGTGGCCCTCGCTCGGGCGCTCGTCGAACGGGGTCAGCTCGCCGGTGACCTCCAGGGCGGTGAGCCAGCCGCGTTCGAGCTCGCCCACGGCGTACAGCACCGGGAGCGTCGGGTGGGCGGCCAGGAACGACGGCGCCGTCACCCGTGCGAGGCCGCGTGCCTCACCATCGCCGATCGTGACGATGCCGGGACCGTATCCGCCAATGCGCACGTGCTTCACAGCGGGGATCCTCCTATGGTTGACTAAGGCAATGAGTTCGTTGACAGAGGCAAGGGTTTCTCAGGTAAGAGCCTTCAACCGGTTCTATACGAAGGTGATCGGCGCGCTCCAGGCGGGGCTGCTCGACTCGCCGTACTCGCTGACCGAGGTGCGCGTGCTCTTCGAGCTGGCGCAGGCCGGCCGCTTGGAGACCGGCGAGCTGCGCGCGCTGCTCGGCCTGGACGCGGGCTACCTCAGCCGCATCCTCACCCGCTTCGGCAACGACGGGCTCGTGGAGCGCGAGCGCTCGGAGTCCGACGGGCGCAAGCAGCTCGTCAGCCTCACCCCGAAGGGCGCGGAGGTCTTCGCCGCGCTCGACCGGCGCTCCGGCGAGGAGATCGAGCAGCTGCTCGGCGGGCTGTCCGACGGGGACCAGGCGCGGCTGGTCGAGGGCATGGCGACGATCCGGCAGGTGCTCGACGGGACGCGGGAGCGGCGCTCGTACGTGATCAGGCCGCCGCGCACCGGCGACCTCGGCTGGGTCGCCTACCGGCACGGCGAGCTCTACAGCGCCGAGTACGGCTGGGGCACCGCGTTCGAACAGCTCGTCGCCGGGATCGTGGCCGGGTTCGACCCCGCGCACGACACCGGCTGGATCGCCGAGGTGGACGGCGAGCGGGCCGGGTGCATCTTCTGCATGCGGCAGGACGACGAGACCGCCAAGCTGCGCCTGCTGCTGGTCGAGCCGTGGGCGCGCGGCCTCGGCATCGGGCGGCGGCTGGTGGACGAGTGCGTACGGCACGCCCGCGCCGAGGGCTACCGGCGCATCACGCTGTGGACCCGCGACTGCCTGACCAGCGCGCGGCGGATCTACCGGGCGGCCGGGTTCGAGCTGGAGTCGTCGGAGAAGGGCTCGGAGAACGGGATCGAGCTGGTCGAGGAGATGTGGACGCTCGACCTGTCCACGCCACCCGCGGCCGGCTCCGCGTGAGCGCCGGTGCCCGGACCGCCGCCGGCCCGCCGGTCAGGGGCGGAACGGGCCGGTGACCTCGAACGTCTGGCCCTCGGTGCGGCCGCGCCTGGCCGAGAAGTAGAGCCGCTGCCCATCCGGCGAGAACGCCAGCCCGGTCAGCTCCGCCCCGTCGTGGCCCTCCAGCCGCAGGAACGGCGTGACCGCACGGTCGGGCGCGATCACGTCGATCTCGGGGCGCTCCCTGGCGACGTAGAGGTCACCGGACGGCGCGGCGGTGATGGCGCGCACGCCCTCGCAGAGCCGGTCGAGCGTGGAGGTCTGCGCGTCGTAGGCCCACAGGCCGGTGTCGCCCTTGGTGGTGAAGTAGCACACCCCGCCCGCGTAGTGGCAGGCGTCGCCGCCGTCGAAGTGGCGGGCGTCGTCGACCTGGTGGCGGGCCTCCTTGAGCAGGGCGGCCGGCGAGGGCACCGGCTCCCAGCGGCCCGACTCGCACAGCACCTCGAGCGTGCCCTCCGTCAGGTCGCCCCAGTCGCTCGGCCGGAACCGGTAGAAGCACCCGTCGGGCTCGTCCTCCGTCATGTAGATCACCCGCCGCTCGGGGTCGCAGGCGGCGGCCTCGTGCTTGAACCGGCCCATCGCCAGGCGGGGGCGCGCGGCGCGGGCGCCGTACGGGTCGCATTCGAAGACGCGACCGCGGTGGCCGAGCTCGCACGACAGCCAGGTGTTCCACGGCGTGGCGCCGCCCGCGCAGTTGAGATCGGTGCCGGAGAGGATCCGGTAGGCGTCGCCAATGCTGCCGTCGGGGCGGAAGCGCAGCGCCGACGCGCCGCCGAGCAGGGGCAGCTCGGAGTTGGACACGTAGATCCAGCCGTCGCCGTCGGGGAAACAGGCGCCGCCGTCGGGGGCGGCGTGCCAGGTCAGACCGGCGACCTTCGCACCGCTGCGGGCCACCACCCGGCCGGTGAACCCCGGGGGCAGCGCCAGGCCGTCGGGACCCGGCAGTCCGAGCGGACCGTACGGGCTGATGCCGCCCGGCAAGAGCGGGCCCGTGCGGAGGAGAGTCTTGTGCGACATCGTGGGGCCTCCCTCTAGGTGCCACGCTAGTCGACCGCACGGACATGAATGGCAGGGACTCGGGTAATCAAACAATCCGCAAACCCCGCCTGTGATCGGCCGGGCCGTGACGCTCCGTACATCGTTCCGGGAGGAGGCCCGCCCCTGCCGGGGGCGAGCGTCACCGTACGTGACGATGGAATCGTTTCCCGCCTTCCTGCGATCGGGCGGGAAAACCTCGGCGGCCATCGCCTCCGGGCATGCGAAAGCCCGGGCCGCGTGCCCGGGCTCTCCTTCGTCGTACGGCGCCCGCCCGCCGTGAGCCGGTGGTGCCGTGGTGGGTCAGCGCTGCGCCTGGAACATCCAGTGCTGCTTGTCGATCTCCTTCGCCACGGCGATGAGCAGGTCCTGGCTGACCGGGTCGGGCTCGTCGGTGGCCTCGATGCGCTCGTACATGCGCTTGCTGATGCCGCTGAGGATCTCGGTGATGGCCGCCACGACCTTGCCGTCCTCCTGCCAGCCGCCCTCGGGCTGCTGGAGCTTGGTGTCGCGGGCGACGGTGGCGGCGCGGCCGTCGGGGTTGGCCCCCAGGGCGACCACGCGCTCGGCGACGGTGTCGGCGTGCTCCCTCGCGATGGAGACGAGCTCGTCGAGCTGCAGGTGGATGGGTCGGAAGTGGGAGCCGATGAGGTTCCAGTGGAACTGCTTGGCGACCAGGGTGAGGTCGATGAGGTCGACGAGGGCGCCTTGGAGAGCGTCGACGACGGTGTTCTTGGCGTCGTCCGTAAGAGGTCCGGTGATGGTAGCCATGACTACTTTCCTCCCCGCCTGTCGGTGTTTACACCTGCCCCCAACCAATCTCCCCCTCCGCTTCTTCCGGGCCGGAGACATTGACACTGCAATAATGACAGTGTCAATGTGGAGGTATGAGCGAGACCTGGACCATCGGCGAGCTGGCCGAGCACGCGGCCCGCGCCCTGCGCGACGGCGCGGCGGCACCTGTCAACGGCCGGGTCCGCGACGTGCCCAGCGAGCGGCTGATCAGGTGGTATACGACGATCGGGCTCGTTGATCCGCCGCTGACCCGGCGCGGCAGAGTCGCCCGTTACGGCCGCCGCCACCTCCTCCAGCTCGTGGCGATCAAGCGCATGCAGGCGGCCGGACATTCGATCGCCGAGATCCAGACGGCGCTCGCGGGTGCTGAAGATCACACCCTGGAGGCGGTCTCCGGACTGCATCTGCCGCGCCCGGAGACCGTTCCCGAAGCCGTCCGCGACGGCGCCTGCCCCACCGGAGGGCCGGCCGTGAGCGCCCGGCCGCTCACGGGACGGACGCGGTTCTGGGCGGAGCGCCCGGGTAGCCGACCGGGGGGACCGGACGCCGCCGCCGGTCGCCGGCCGCCGGAGCCGGCGGACCCCACGGCCGCAAGGCCCGAGCCCGCGGGTTCTCCGGCCCCGCGGCACACGCCTGCGGCCGAGAGCACGGGTTCTCCGGCCGCGCGGCACACGCCTGCGGCCGAGCACACGGCCCCTCGGGCCGACGTGAACGGGCGGGACGCCGAACATGCGGGCTCCCGGGCCGCGCGGCGGGCACCCGTGAACGGGCGGGAGGCCGGGGCCGTGGCGATGAGGGGGGTCAAGCTGGCCGACGGGGTGCGGCTGGTGCTCGACGAGGGCCGGGCGCTGACCGACGAGGACGTTCATGCGGTGCTGGCGGCGGCCGGGCCGCTGCTCGCGGTGCTCGAAGAGAGGGAGCTGACATGAAGATCACTTCGCTGGAGCCCGCGCGGTGCCTGCCGGTGCCGGACGCCGGGTTCGGCGCGCTGCGGACCGAGCGCGGCAACCTGCCGCTGGAGAGCGTGGACGTGGCCGCCGGCATCACGGGTCTCGTCGCCGGGGTCGAGGTCACGCAGGGCTTCACGAACCCGTACGACGTGACCCTGGAGGCCACGTACGTCTTCCCGCTGCCGGACAGGGCTGCGGTGACCGGCTTCCGCATGGAGGCCGACGACCGGGTCGTGGAAGGCGTGCTCAAGGAGCGCGGCCAGGCCAGGGCCGACTACGACCAGGCGCTGCGCGAGGGTAAGCGGGCCGCGATCGCCGAGGAGGACCGGCCCGACGTGTTCACGATCAGAGTCGGCAACATCCTGCCGGGCGAGCGCGTCTCGGTGCACCTGAGCATGAGCCAGCCGCTCCCGTACGAGGACGGCGCGGCCACGTTCAGGTTCCCGCTGGTGGTGGCGCCGCGCTACATCCCCGGCAGCCCGATCGACGGGCCTGCCGCCGGTGACGGCACGGCACCCGACACCGGCGCCGTGCCCGACGCCTCCAGGATCAGCCCGCCGGTGCTGCTGCCCGGCTTCCCCAACCCCGTACGGCTGTCGCTGGCCGCCACGGTGGACGCGGCCGGTCTCGAGCTGCGCGAGCTCGCCTCCAGCCTGCACGTGGTCGAGGAGGAGGGCGGCGCGGACGGCGGGCGCACGGTGCGGCTGCGGCCCGGCGAGCGGCTCGACCGCGACTTCGTGCTGCGGCTGTCGTTCGACGCGTCCACGGCGCTGCAGCTGGACGGGCGGGGCACGTTCGCGCTGACCGTGCTGCCGCCGCCGCTGCAGGCCGCCCGCGCGCCGCGCGACGTGGTGCTGCTGCTCGACCGCTCCGGCAGCATGGGCGGCTGGAAGATGGTGTGCGCCCGCAGGGCCGCCGCCCGCATCGTCGACACGCTGACCGCGCAGGACAGGTTCGCGGTGCTGACGTTCGACTCGGTGGTCGAGGAGGCGTTCGAGGGGCTGGCCGAGGCGTCCGACCGCAACCGCTACCGCGCGGTCGAGCACCTGGCCAGGGTGGACGCCAGGGGCGGCACCGAGATGCTCGAACCGCTGCGGCGGGCCATCGCGCTGCTCGACGGCCGCGCCGAGGGCCGCGAGCGGGTCGTCGTGCTCGTCACCGACGGCCAGGTCGGCAACGAGGACCAGATCCTGGAGCAGGCGGGCGGCGCGCTGTCGGCCATGCGCGTGCACACGGTGGGCATCGACCGCGCGGTGAACGCCGGGTTCCTCGGCCGCCTCGCGGGGCTCGGCGCGGGCCGGTGCGAGCTGGTCGAGTCGGAGGACCGGCTCGACGCGGCCATGGACCACATTCACCGCAGGATCGGCGCTCCCCTGGTCACCGACCTGGCGCTCAAGGACCTCGGCGTCGAGCCGGACACCGTCACCCACCTGGGGTCGATCTTCCCGGGGGTGCCGCTGCGCGCGTACGGGCGCTACCGCGAGGGCTCATCGGTGACCGTGCGGGGGCTCACCTCGCAGGGGCCGTGGGAGGAGCGTGTGGACGGCGTCACCGTGGACAACCCGGCCCTGCGTGCGGTGTGGGCCCGCGCCCATCTGCGGGAGCTGGAGGACCGGTACGCCATGGGCGAGCACGACCTGGAGGAGCGCATCGTGCGCACCTCGCTGGAGTACGGCGTGCTCTGCCGGTTCACCGCGTACGTGGCGGTGGACACCCGGCAGGTCGCCGGCGAGGGGCCGGAGCACCGCGTCATCCAGCCCGTCGAGCCGCCGAGCGGATGGGAGATGCCGCAGTCGCCGGGGATGGGCGCGTTCGGGGCGAACGTGATGCTGGCCGCCGCGCCCGCGAGCCCGTCCGGCATGCGTGTGCCGCAGCCGGGGCTGGGCATCCAGGCCGAGCAGGGCTTCTTCGCCGGAGGCCCGCCCGCCCCCGCATCCGGGCCTGGGAGTCCTGCTGGAGGCCGAACGGCTTACGGCCGCTCGGGTGTGGCGCGCGGCCGCACGGCAGGCGGGCGAGGCTCCGGTGGCGGCCCCGTCGCCGGCAGGTTCGGCCGGGGTGGCCGCGGCCGGGCGGCCGGCGGGCGGCTGGAGTCGGTACGTCCCCAGCTTCTCGCCGAGCTCGACCGGCTGACGGCCATGCCCGCACCCGACCTGCTCTACCTGGCCGACCTGGGCACCCGCTTGCAGGCGCTGGCGGCGTACCTCGGGGGGAACGAGGAGCTGGAGCGGCTGGCGGAGGAGCTGGCGGCGGCCGAGCGGCCGGGCACGGACGCCCAGGCCCTGCACGAGCGCGCCGTCCAGGTCCTCGCCGCGCTCACCGGCTCCTCCGCCACTCCCCCGGCGGGCGGCGCCGGTCCTGGCGGCGACCCGGCCTCCGGCGCCGGTCCTGGCGGCGACCCGGGCTCCGGCGGCGGGCCCGGCGGCCCTCGTCCCCGCGGCCCCTTCTGGAAGCGCGGCTGACGAGGCGGCCCGGGACTCGGGCGAGGAGCGACGGGCGGCTTCCGGAAGCGCACCGGATCAGGCCGCAGCTCCGCTCGGCCATCGGCCACGCGCACGCCGGGAGGCGCGCCGGGCACGCGCGGCGGCTCGTAGGCTGAACGGGTGACGACTCTTGTCCTGGACGGAGGGCTGGCCACCCAGCTCGAAAGCCTCGGCGCCGACCTGCGCGACGAGCTGTGGTCGGCGCGGCTGCTGGTGGAGGAGCCGGAGCTGATCCGGCGGGCGCACGCGTGCTATTTCGCCGCGGGCGCGGACGTGGCGACCACGGCCAGCTACCAGGCGACGCTGCCGGGCTTCGCGCGGCGCGGGCTCGACGCCGCCCAGGCGGAGCGGCTGCTGCGGCTGTCGGTCGAGCTGGCGGCGCAGGCCCGCGACGAGCACGGGCGCGGCCTGGTGGCGGCCTCGGTGGGACCGTACGGCGCCTATCTGGCCAACGGCGCCGAGTACACCGGCGACTACGACCTCGACGAGGACGGCCTGTACGCCTGGCACCGCCCCCGCTGGGAGATCCTCGCCGGCGCCGGGGCGGATCTGCTGGCCTGCGAGACGATCCCGTCCTACCCCGAGGCGCGGGCGCTCGCCCGGCTGCTGGCCGCCACGCAGGGGGTGAAGGCGTGGGTGAGCTTCTCGTGCCGCGACGGCGAGCGGCTGAGCGACGGCACGCCGATCGCCGAGGCGGCCGCCCTGTTCGGCGGCAACCCGCAGGTGGTGGCCGTGGGCGTCAACTGCACGGCCCCGCGCCACATCCCGAGCCTCATCGGCTGCCTGTCGGGCGGGCTGCCCGTGGTGGTCTACCCGAACTCGGGCGAGACGTGGGACGCCGGCGACCACCGATGGACGGGCCTGGCCGACCCGGTGGAGTTCGGCCAGGCGGCCAAGGAGTGGCAGCAGGCGGGCGCGTCGCTGATCGGCGGCTGCTGCCGTACGACGCCCGAGCACATCAGGCAGATCCGCGCGCACCTGTCCTGAGCCACCAGCCGGTCAGCAGTCCGCCCGCCAGCACGACGGCGGCGACCACGCGAAAGCCCGCGCCCATCCCGTACGCGGTCATGACCGTGCTCATGACGGCCACCCCGACGGCGCTGCCCAGCTCGCGGGTGGCGCTGTTGAGCCCGGAGCCGAGCCCCGCGCGCTCCCGCGGCAGCGCCGCCATGATCTCGTGCGACAGCACGGGCACGGAGAGTCCCATGGCGGCGCCCATGACGATCAGCCCGGCGGCGTAGACGGGGTACGGCATGGCGGCGTCGGCGAACGACAGCAGCGCTAGGCCCGCAGCGTTCCCGGCGAGTCCGGCCGCGACGGCGGCGCGCGGGCGGAAGCGGCCCGCCATCCGGGTGAGGGTGATCATGGGGACGGCGACCGGCAAGATCGCCACGGCGGTCAGCAGCGGCGAGAAGCCCTTGACCTCCTGCAGGTAGCGGGCGTTGACGAAGAACAGCGCGAACAGCCCGAAGAAGGTCACCGCGATGCCGAGCGTGCCGGCCCGCAGCCGCGCGGAGGCGAACAGGCGCGGGTCGAGCAGTGGCGCGCGGGCGCGGAGCTGGTGGGCGACGAACACCGCGAAGAGCACGGCGGCCGCCCCGAACGCGCCGAGCGTCGGCCCGCTCGCCCACCCGGCGTCCGGGCCTTCGATGATGCCCGCGAGCAGGGCCACGGAGGCGGCGGTGAGCAGCGCCGTACCGGTGAGGCCGAGTGCGGCGGGGTGCCGGGGCGCGCGCGGCACCACGGCGGCCACCAGTGCCGCGAGCACGAGGGCCGGCAGCGCCGGCACGGCGAACAGCGCCCGCCACGGCAGGTACTCCATGATCAGCCCGCCGCCGAGGTTGCCGGCGACGCCCGCGACGCCGGTGGCGGCGGTCCAGGTGGCGACGGCCCGGCCGCGCAGGGCGGCGGGGTGCGCGCCGACGGTCAGGGCCAGCGAGGAGGGCATGATGAGGGCGGCTCCCGCGCCGCTCAGCGCGCGGGCGGCGATGAGCGTGCCGGTGCCCGGCGCGAGCGCGGCGGCCAGGCAGCCGGCCGCGAACACGCCGAGCCCGGTCAGCAGCACGCCCTTGCGCCCGTAGCGGTCGCCCGCCGCGCCCGCGGGGATGAGCAGGCAGGCGAAGACGATGACGTACGCGTCGACGATCCACGTGAGCTGGGCCGGCGACGGGCGCAGCTCGCTGGCGAGCAGCACGGGGATGGCCAGGTTGACGGCGGCCACCAGGGAGACCGCGACGATCACGGAGGCGGCCATGAGGGCGGTGATCCGCGTACGCGCGGGATGGCCCGTATCAGGGCCGGTCATGGAAGCGGTTGCAGGCATGCAGAACCCCCGGTCAGAGAAGGGTGAAGGTGGGCGGAGGCCTCCCGCGGGCTTCACCGTAGACTCGGACCGGACATGACCTCAAATGCATCTTCATCAGGTGATATATGCGTCAAACGCAACCTAGCCTCGACCTGCTGATCGCGCTGGACGCGCTGCTGGAGGAGGGCAGCGTCTCGGCCGCCGCACGACGGCTGCACCTGTCGGAGCCGGCGATGAGCCGCACGCTGGGTCGCATCCGCCGGGCGATGGGCGATCCCGTGCTGGTGCGGTCGGGGCGGCAGATGGTGCCGACGCCGCGGGCGCTGGCCGTGCACGGCGAGGTGCGGGCGCTGGTGGAGGCGGCGCGCAGGGTGCTGACGCCGCAGGAGGAGCCGGATCCGGCCACGCTGGAGCGGCGGTTCGTGATCATGGCGTCCGACGCGATGATCACGGCGCTCAGCGTGCCGCTGCTGACCGAGGTGCGGGCGGCGGCGCCGGGTGTGCGCTTTCACTTCATCCCCGAGGGGCACGAGGACGAGCCCGCGCTGCGCCGGGGCAGCGCCGACCTGGTGCTGGCGGCGATCGCCGACCCGGAGCCGGAGACGCGGGTGGAGCCGCTGCTCGTCGACCGGCCGGTCGGCGTCGTACGTCCCGGGCATCCGCTGCTCGACGGCCCGGTCACGCCCGAGCGGCTGGCGGCGGCCGAGCACGTGATCGCGAGCAGGCGCGGCCGTGGCGCGGGGCCGGTGGACGAGCTGCTGGCCGCCATGGGGCTGTCGCGGCGGGTGGCGGGCTCGGTGCCGACGTTCGGCGCGATGCTGCTGGCGGTGCGGGAGTCGGAGCTGGTGGGGCTGACGGCGGAGCGGCTCACCCGGCCGATGTACGAGGCGCTGGGGCTGGTGACGTTCCCGCTGCCGTTCGAGCTGCCGGAGATGACGCTGTCGCAGGCGTGGCACCCGCGCCACGACGCCGACCCCGGGCATGCGTGGCTGCGGGCCCAGGTGCGGAACGTCGTCGGCGCCGCGTTCCCCGAGACGTCGGGGAACGCGGCGCCGGATGATCGCAAGGCGTGAAGGCCGCGCTTACGCGACCGCGGGGCGCTGCGGCGGCTGCGCGATGGCGGATGCGCTGCGGCGGCCGCCCGGTCGCGTAAGCGGCGGCTAGGCGATGGCGGGAGCGCTGCGGCGGCGCAGCAGGACGTTGTCGAGCGCGAACGCTCCCCCGCCGGTGAAACCGACCGCCAGGCTCGCCGCGGCCAGCGCCAGCACGAACTCGTATCCCCCTCGCCGGCCAGCCCGTTGGCGCCGTGCACGAAGACGATGGCGCCCACCATGTCGAGAGCCAGCAGTATCCCCGCGATGGGCAGCGCGGCGCCGAGGATCAGCGCCAGCCCGCCGAGCACCTCCAGCGCGGCCACCGCGGGCGCGGCGACGCCGGCCAGCGGGATGCCCACCGACTCGAAGAACTCGGTCGTGCCCGCGATGCCCATGGTCGCGAACTTCTGGTAGCCGTGCACCAGGAAGATCACCCCGACGGCGACCCTGGCGACAAGCAGAACGACGGGACGCGCCTGATCCACCATGCGTGCTCCTCGTGTGATGTTCAGATTTGAACGACCACTCTAGCAGTGATAGTTCAAATTCGAACGACAGTACACTGAATCGGTGACGGACCCCCGATGGCTGGACTCGACGGAGATGGCCGCATGGCGCGCCTTCCTCTCCACCTTCCACCTGCTTGAGCGCCGCATCGAAGAGCAGCTCAAGTCCGCTGCAGGGCTCACCCACCCGCAGTACGAGATCCTGGTGCGGCTCTCGGAGGCCCCCGGGCGCAGGATGCGCATGACCGAGCTGGCCAGAGTGGTGGTGGCGTCGAAGAGCGCGCTGACGTACCAGGTGACCCAGCTCGAGAAGGCGGGGCTGGTGGCGCGCGAGACGTGCCCGTCGGACGACCGGGGCGTGCTCGCCGTGCTCACCGACGAGGGCATGCGGTGCCTGGAGCGGGTGGCGCCCGGCCATCTCGAGGTCGTACGGGCGTACCTCATCGACCGGCTCAGCCGCGAGGAGCTGCAGGCGATGACGGACGCCATGCGCAAGGCGGAGCAGGCGTTACGCTCCTCCGCCTGATCATCCCGGCCGCCCCCTCGCGGGCGCGCTCGCGGAACGCTCGTGAAACCCGACCCGCCGGGAGGCGGGAGACCGGGATCAGCTCTTGCCGGCCGCCGCCGCGCGGGCCGCGCGCTCCATCTCCACGCGGGCGCTGGCGGCGTACTTGTCGACGTACTCCTGGCCCGACAGCTCCATGAGCGCGTACATGATCTCGTCGGTCACCGCGCGCAGCACCAGCCGGTCGTCCTCCATGCCGTAGTAGCGGGAGAAGTCGAGCGGCTTGCCGAACCGCACGCCAGGACGGATGCCGAGCTTGGGGAACAGGCGCCCCGGCGGCATCATCTCGTGCGTGTTGATCATCGCCCACGGGATGACCGGCGCACGCGACTCCAGGGCGAGCCTGGCCACGCCGGTCTTGCCCTTGTAGAGGCGGCCGTCGGGCGAGCGGGTGCCCTCGGGGTAGATGCCGAGGATCTGACCCTCGCGCAGGATGCGCAGGCCGGTGCGCAGCGCCGCCTCACTGGCCTTGCCGCCCGAGCGGTCGATGGGCACGGTGCCGACACCGCTGAAGAACATCCGGGTGAAGAAGCCCTTGATGCCCGTGCCGGTGAAGTAGTCGGCCTTGCCGAGCGAGATGACCTTACGGCGGATCTGCAGCGGGCCGAAGAAGTGGTCGGCGAAGGACAGGTGGTTTCCGGCGAGGATGGCGGGCCCGTGCTTGGGCACGTTTTCCGCGCCCTCGGTCCAGGGCCGGAACACGAGGTGGAGGAACGGCCCCAGAATGGCCTTGACCACCCAGTAGAACACCTGGCACCTCTTCCTGCTCACGTCGTCGAGATCGGCAGAGTCATCTTCCCACCTCGTGGGCCATGCTCCTACCGCACCTCTCGCACAATTACCCCAGAACGTGCGACGATCGGGCCGTTCCGGAAGAAATCGCCGGAATGAAACAGCACGGAGGAGCTGTTATGCCGCTCATGCCAGGCGCGGAACCCTACCACCATGATGCAGGCCCGGTGGGCGTGCTGTTGTGCCATGGGTTCACCGGAACGCCGCAGTCGCTGCGGCCGTGGGGTGAGTACCTCGCCGGGCACGGGATCAGCGTGTCGCTGCCCCGCCAGCCCGGTCACGGCACCACGTGGCAGGAGATGAACCGCACTCGCTGGGAGGACTGGTACGCCGAGGTGGAGAAGGCGTTCGCCGATCTCCAGGGTCGCTGCACGGAGGTGTTCGTGGCGGGGCTGTCGCTGGGCGGCTGCCTGGCGCTGCGGCTCGCCGAGGTGCACGGCCCGGCGATCAGGGGCGTGATGGTGGTCAACCCCTCGATCGCGCTCGACGTGCCGCTGCTGAGGCTGGCTCCGCTGCTCAAGTGGTTCGTCCCGTCGGTGCCCGGCGTCGCGAACGACGTCAAGAAGCCCGGCGTGACGGAGCTGGCCTACACCCGCACCCCGGTCAAGGCCGCGGCCTCGCTGCCGAGCCTGTGGTCGCTGGTGCAGGCCGACCTGGCGAAGGTGACGCAGCCGCTGCTGGTCTTCCACAGCACGGAGGACCATGTGGTGAAGCCGACGAGTGTCGCGATCATCCGCGCGAAGGTCCCGCAGGCCACGATCGAGGAGCTTACCGATAGCTACCATGTTGCGACGCTGGACAACGATGCCGACAGGATCTTTGCCGGTAGCCTCGACTTCATCCGGACACATGCCTCGGTACCCTTGCAGAGGGACTGATCGCACCCAGGGGGAAGTCGCGATCGCTGCGGAGAGGCCCATCTAGGTGACGCCCCAGAGTGACGAGGACGAGGTCTGGCGGCAGATCGTCGCGTCCTTCAACGACACAGCCGAGCGTGACTCGGCCGACCAGCCATGGCCGGACAGCGAAAACCTCCCCGCCGAGCCGACCCGCCGGGTGGTCAAGCCGTCCGAGACCGAGCACGGCGTCAACGGCGCCACGCTTCCCGACGGCATCGACGGCGGTCTCGACGCCGCCGACGACGCGGCCGGCCGTGACGAGGAGGACGAGGGCCACTACGTGCCCCCGCCGCCGCCTCCGCTGCCCAAGCTCGACCTGCCGACCAAGCTGGCGTGGGTGGCGCTGTTCGGCGGGCCCGCCTACCTCCTGGTGGCGGCCATGGCGAGCTGGCACATGGAGGGGTGGGCGCTGTTCACGGCGGTGGCGGCGTTCATCGGCGGCTTCGTGGCGCTGGTGGTGCGCATGGGCGACGGGCCGCCCAACGACTCGGGCTGGGACGACGGCGCCCGCCTCTGAAGCCGGCCCGGGCCGGGACGACGGCGCCGCTTCCAGGCGGCGCCGACCCACTGGGGGTGCCGGCGTTTCGCGGGCGCGGGTCAGGACTTCTGCGTGCTCGTCTTGGGCACGAACGACTCCACCACGTCGGTGTACTGGTCGTCCGGGTCGACCGCGTGGCCGACCGCCCAGACCGTGCCCTTGTCCGCGACGTAGGTGACGGCCTGCAGGCGCACGCTGTCCCTGTCCTTCTGCGCGGCGCCCCTGATGATCGTGCAGGAGCCCTTCTCGCAGCGCAGCATGAACGGCACGTTGGCGTGCTCGGGGTCGTAGCCGGTCATCCAGTAGCGGCCCTTGCCGTCGCCGGTGACGCCGTAGAGCCGGGCCTCGGACGAGCCGGGCAGCCGCAGGCGGCTCCAGCGCTTGCCGTTCCAGATGAGGGCGAGCGGCGAGATGTCGCCGGGGCCGCGGTAGATGCCGCCCACGGCCACCGCCCGCTTGGGGCTGTCGACCTGGATGTCGCGCAGGTAGCCGCCGGGGATGGAGGGCAGCGTCATGGACTTCCACGAGCCGCCCGTGTAGTGGACGATCAGCGGCCTGGTGCCGGTGTCGCCGACCGCGAAGCCGCTGGAGACCGCGTAGAGCGCGCCCTTCTCCTTGGTCTGCTGCACGGTCCAGGTGCTGCCCTGGCCGGTGATGATGAGCCCGTTCTTCTCGCGGCTGCCGACCGCGACGACCCGCCCCGGCTTGGCGTCGATGCCGCCCAGCCAGTCGCCGGCGCGCAGCCCCGGCGGCCTGACCCTGTCGAACCCGTTGGTGTCGCCGTGGGCGAGGTACGGCAGCCCGTCGTGCCCGTCGCCGACCGCCCACACGTCGGATGCCGACGCGGCGGCCAGGCTGCGCAGGTTGCCCGCGGCCGTGGCGTCGCGGATGCCGATCTCGGACCACCTGCTGCCGTTCCAGTGGCGGATGGTGCCGCGGTTCTTCCAGACGTCCCAGATCTCCTGCTGGCCGACCGCCCACACGTCGTCGGGCGTGATCGCGAGCACGTCGGACAGCGAGCCGTCGGCCTGGAGGCGCACGCTGGTCGACTGCTGCCACGCTTCGGCGGCGGGCCGGGGATCGGCATGCGCGGCGGGCGTGACCTGCGTCAAGGCCACGGACGTCGCCAAGATCAGAGAGAGCGCACGCCGCTGAGAGCGACGGGTCATGTAGGAAATGCTACGGGCTTGCGCGCCGGTCTTGCCCGTTAGTGCCCAACTCTCAACTCCGCCACGACCGGGACATGGTCACTGGCCCGCACCGCGTCGGGGCCGGTCGCGGGCACGGCGCACGAGACGACCGGAGTGTCGCGCGCGGCGAACACCGCGTCGATCCGCAGGTGCGGGCCCCGCGCGGGGAAGGTGGGCCCGCCGCCCGCAGGGGCCTCGGCGTGGCAGTCGGCCAGCCGGGCGGCCAGGTGCCGCCAGGCCGGCTGGTGGTCCTGCTCGTTGAGGTCGCCGCCGAGCACGATGGAGGCGCCGTGGCGGGCGGCGACGTCCTCCATGAGCGCGGTGATCTCGGCGACGTGGCACGTCCTCGCCGTCTGGTCGAGGTCGAGGTGGAACGAGCCCACGGCCAGCCGCGCCCCGCCGCCGTCGCCCCGCACGGGCTCCACGACGGCCACGGCCAGCGCGCGCCGTTCCAGCCCGCGGAAGGCGCGCAGCGCGTGGTGCTCGGCGTGCAGCACGCGCACGCGCGGCCCGGTGAGCACGGCGACGCCGCCCACCCTGCCGTGGGTGGCGACGGTGAGCCCGGCCGAGGCCGCGAGCGCGGCCCTCCTGGCCCGCCAGCGGCCGAACCTCAGCGCCTCCTGCACGCACAGCACGTCGGCGCGCAGCGCGGCGATGACTCTGGTCAGCGCGGCCACGTCGTCGCGCAGCCCGTGCAGGTTGTACGTCGCGACCCGGATCGGGACCGTCACGGGACGGCCGGGGACCTCAGCGCCGCCTGGCCAGGTCGGCCGCGCCCACCACGCCCGCCGACGCGCCCAGCTCGGCGAGCCGGATCTCGGCGAGCGGCCGGTGTCCGCGCCCGGTGAGCCGCTCGGCGAACGCCTCCCTGGCCCTGTCCATGAACAGGTCGGCGGCCCTGGACACGCCGCCGCCGACGATGAAGCAGCCGGGGTCGAGGATGGCGGCGAGGTCGGCCATGCCCTGCCCGAGCCAGTCGGCCAGGCTGCGGAACGCCTCCAGCGAGACCTCGTCGCCGTGCCTGGCGGCCTCGGTGACCTCCTCGCCCTCGATCTTGCCCCCGGCCAGGCCGAGCAGCGTGGCGGCCCGCTCGGGGTGCTCCTCGGCCAGCTTCTTGGCCTCCTTGACCAGGGCGTTACCGCTGGCGTACTGCTCCCAGCAGCCGATGTTGCCGCAGCCGCACTCGCGCCCGCCCGGCTGCACCTGCATGTGGCCCAGCTCGGCGCCCATGCCCCAGCGGCCCCGGTAGAGCTTGCCGTCGAAGACGAGGCCGCCGCCGATGCCGGTGCCGAGCGTGATGCAGACCACGTGGGACTGGCCCCTGCCCGCGCCGAACCTGGTCTCGCCCCAGGCCATCGCGTTGGCGTCGTTCTCGACCACGACCGGCAGGCCGACCAGCCCGCTGATCTTCTTCTGCAGCGGCTCCTCGCGCCAGGCCAGGTTGGGCGCGAAGCGGATGACGGACCGGCTCTCGTCGACGAATCCGGCCGCGCCGACTCCCACCGCCTCGATGTCGCGGCCCTCGGACAGCTCGCGAACGACGTCGGCCACCGTCTCCGCCACCTTGTCGGGGCGGTCGGCGGCGGTGGGCCTGAGCGTGTGTTCGACGATCTCGCCGTTGTCGTCGACCACACCGGCGGCCACCTTCGTCCCGCCGATGTCGACACCGATCGTGAGCATTGCCGCGTGTCTCCCTATCCCAGATCTATATGTTGAACGTTGTCGCGATGACCGCGATCGTCGCGAGGCTCATCGCGCCGGTCACGTGGCCCGCGAGGCAGGCCTGCTCAGCGCGTCGAGCGCGCCGCGGAAGGCGGCGAACAGCTCACCGCCCGCGGCCACCAGGTGGCCGGCCACGTCGTTGCCCGACTCGCGCTGCGCCGCGATCGCCCGGCACACCGGGCAGGCCCGGCAGATGTACTCGTCGTGGGGCTCGGAGACGGCCTCCTCCCACACGTCGCGCTCCCTGCGGGACCGGCCGCCGACCGCGCCGCTCAGCGTGCCGGCGAAAGAGTCGAAGACGCTCTTGCCGACCTGGCGGGTGGCCCGCTCCTGAAGCGACTCGAACAGCTTGCGCGCCTCGTCGGCAACCGTACCGATGGGGTCCCGCTCTGCGCCGCCCCGGGTGTCCCTGCCGGTGTCACCGGCGGAGTCGCGGCCGGTGTCCCGATAAGGGTCTCTGCCGTTCCTGTCGCTGCTCTCGGTCATCCTGGTCCTCCAAGCTCGTGGGGTCGCTCATCCATTCAACTCATCAGGTCGCGGATTCGCTCCCTCGGCGGACCACGTGACGCGAAGCACACCGTCGCGCAGCGTCGCCCCGCTGATCTGCCTGCGGGCCAGCGCCGCCGGCAGCGCCAGGATCCTGCGGTACGGTCCCGCGGTGACGATCAGCTCGTCGCCCTTGCGGGCCAGGTCGACGTCGCCCCGGCCGGCGCCGGGCAGCGCGAGCTCCAGCTCGTCGGCGCTCATCCGCAGCGGCGGGCGTACGGAGTGGGGGGCGAAGGGGTCGGACGCGCCGTACATCGCGGCGCCCACCGCGGCGAGCGCGTCCTCGCCGACGGGCTCGGCGGGCAGGTAGGGCACGACGTGGATGGGCAGCGGCGCGAACGACTGCTCGGCCTCGGCCAGCAGCCGCGACTGCGCGGCCACCCAGCCGGTGCGCCACTCGTCGGCGTCCTCCCTGGGGAAGACCCGGTTGGCGATGGCGGCGTCGACGCGGTAGCCGTACAGGCTGAGCGAGGTCAGCGTGCGCCTGGCCTCGGCCAGCACCACCGACTCGGGGGTGAACACGAGCCGCACGGAGGCGTGGTCGCCGGTGAGCAGCTCGCGCACCTCCATCAGGCCGCGGTGGAAACGCTCGCCCGCGCTCATCACCTCGTCGTCCGGCGCGCTGACCCTGGCCACGCCGCGCACGAACGGCGCGGCCAGCCGCATCAGCCTGCGCCCGACCGGCATGAGGCGGTTGACGTGCCAGTCGAGCGCCTCGGGCAGCGCGAGCAGCCGCAGCGTCTCGGCCGTCGGCGCGCAGTCGACCACGATGACGTCCCAGCAGCCGTCGCGGGCGTGCCTGCGCAGCTCCAGCAGCGCGATCAGCTCCTCGGCGCCCGGCAGGACGGTGATCTCTTCGGAGGTGATCTCGTCGAGGCCCAGCTCGGCCAGCACGTTCCTGGCGTAGTCGCGCAGCTCGCCCCAGTGGCGTTCCATCGACTTCTGCGTGTCCACCTGGTGCAGGTGCAGGCCGGGCGCGATCTCGCCGGGCTCGGCCGCGAGCGCGTCGGCCAGCGAGTGCGCCGTGTCGGTGGAGACGATCAGCGTCTTCAGCCCGCGCCTGGCCGCCAGCGTGGCGGTCGCGGCCGCCGCCGTGGTCTTGCCGACGCCGCCCTTGCCGGTGAAGAGCAGAACCCGCGGATGCACCTCAGCGGCCTTCGACGCGCTTCTTCAGGCCCTTCAGCGCGGTGTCCACGATGACCTTCTCGGCCTTGCGCTTGATGAGCCCGATCATGGGAACGCTGAGGTCGACCGTCAGCTCGTACGTCACGTCGGTGCCACTGCCCGACTCGGAGAGCCGGTAACTTCCGCGCAGGTCGGAGACCATCTTCCCGGGCTCGACCACCTGCCAGCTCACGGCGTCGTCGCCCTGCCAGGTGTAGCCGAGGGTGTAGGTGTCGCTGATCGGCCCGGCGTCGAGCGTGAAGCGCACCGTGCTCGGGCGGCCGTCGTCGTCGCTGGTCAGGACCTCGGCGCTCTTGACCTGGCCGGCCCATTGGGGGTAGCTGGGGAAGTCGGCGATGACCGCCATGATGTCGGCGCGCGTCGCGCCGATCGTGGTGCTCGAAGTGGTCCGATCAGCCATGGCGACCACGTTAGTGCACAAACCACCGGTGACGGCGTAAGGCCGCAGATCACCATTCCAGGACGTACGGGACGCCCCGGCTGCGGAAGTGGCCGACGTTCACGCACTCGGTGCGGCCCACGCGGGCGCGCGCGTGAAGAGGATTGTGCACGTGGCCGAAGAGCGCGTAGCGCGGCTGCGTCCGCCTGATCGCCTCCAGCGTGGCCTCGCTGCCCCGCTCGAACCGCCGGGCCACCACGTCGTAGAGCAGCTCGGGCAGCGCGGGCGGGATGTGGCAGCACAGCACGTCCACCTCGCCGAGCGACTCGACCTTGGCGGCGTACTCCTCGTCGCTGATCTCGTACGGCGTGCGGTACTGCGTCTTCAGCCCGCCGCCGACGAACCCGAACCGCAGCCCGCCGATCTCCGCCACCTGCCCGTCGAGCACCTGGTGGCCGGGCCTGAGGTAGTCGGACCACAGGCGCGGCAGATCGACGTTGCCGTACGTGAGGTAGGCGGGGGTGGGCATGGCCTCGAAGAGCGCGGCGTACTGGGCGCGGACGTTGCGCTCGATGTGCTCGCGCGGGTCGCCGTCGAGCGTCGCCCACAGCCGCGCCGACATGGCCCTGGCCTCGTCGAACCGCTTGGCCGTGCGCAGCGCGATGAACTCCGCGGCCTTCTCGGCGCCGAACAGGTCGGCGAAGATGCCCTTGGCGTGGTCGTCGTAGTCGATGAACAGGATCAGGTCGCCCAGGCAGATGAGCGCGTCGGCCCCGTCACCCGCCCTGGCGAGCGCGTCCGCCCTGCCGTGGACGTCGCTGACGACGTGGACCCTCATGGGGAAGATCCTATGCGCGGGCACCGGCCGCCCGCCGCTCGCGCATCACCGCGGGACCGGCTCCGGCTTGCTAGCGTGTGTGAAAGACCCTTCATAACGCCTCAATGACAAAGCTACCGGCGCGTAACTTCAGACGGTAACGTCCAGGCGGAGCCCGAAGAGGAGTTGAGTTCGTGCGCGAGTACAGCGTCCCCGTCCTGGTCGATGTGCCTGTCGACGCCGGCCTGCCCGACACCGTCTTCCGGCGCGCCGAGCAGGAGCCGGGCGCCGTGGTCATGCGGCGCAAGACCGAGTCGGGCTGGCCCGCCGTCACCGCGGCCGAGTTCCGCGATCAGGTGGCCGAGCTGGCCAAGGGCCTCATCGCGGCGGGCATCGAGCACGGCGACCGGGTCGCGCTCATGTCGCGCACCCGCTACGAGTGGACGCTCATCGACTACGCCCTCTGGACGATCGGCGCGGTCACCGTACCGATCTACGAGACCTCCTCCGTCGAGCAGATCAGGTGGATCCTCGCCGACAGCGCGGCCAAGGCCGCGTTCGTCGAGCTCGACACGCACGAGCAGGCCGTCAAGGAGGCCGCGCCCGAGCTGAAGTCGCTGTGGCGGGTGGACGCCACGCTGGAGACCGGCGGCGTCACCGACGCCGACGTGACCGCGCGCAGGGAGCAGGTCACCTCCGCCGACCTGGCCACCGTCGTCTACACCTCCGGCACCACCGGGCGTCCCAAGGGCTGCCGGATCACTCACGACAACCTGCTGTTCACCGCGCGCAACGTGGTGCGCGGGCCGCTGGAGCCGCTGTTCGCGGGCAAGCAGCCGGCCGCGCTGCTGTTCCTGCCGCTCGCGCACATCTTCGCCCGCATCATCCAGGTGGCGCTCGTCGAGGCCGGCGCGATCATCGCCCACACGCCCAACATGAAGAACGTCGCCCCCGACCTGCAGAGCTTCCAGCCGACGTTTCTGCTGGGCGTGCCCCGGGTGTTCGAGAAGGTCTACAACGCCGCCGAGCAGAAGGCCATCACCGGCGGCAAGGGCAAGATCTTCGCCCGCGCCGCCGACGTCGCGGTGGCCTGGAGCAAGGCCGAGAGCTCGGGCGGCGCGCCGCTCGGGCTGCGGCTGCAGCGGGCGATCTTCGACAAGCTGGTGTACGGCAAGCTGCGCGCCGCCACCGGCGGCCGGCTCTCCGCGGCGATCAGCGGCGGCTCCGCGCTCGGCGACCGGCTCGGCCACTTCTTCCGCGGCGTCGGCATCGAGGTCTTCGAGGGGTACGGGCTCACCGAGACCACCGCGCCCGTCTCGGTCAACCTGCCGGGCGCCAACAAGATCGGCACCGTCGGCAAGCCGCTGCCCGGCGTCACCGTACGCATCGACGACAGCGGCGAGATCCTGGCCAAGGGCCGCAACGTCTTCCACGGCTACTGGAAGAACGAGGAGGCCACCGCCGAAGTGATCGACGCCGACGGCTGGTTCCACACCGGCGACGTGGGCGAGCTCGACGACGACGGCTACCTGCGCATCACCGGGCGGATGAAGGAGATCCTGGTGACGGCCGCCGGCAAGAACGTCGCCCCCGGGCCGCTCGAGGACGCGCTGCGCGCCCACCCGCTGATCTCGCAGGCCATGGTCATCGGCGACGGGCGGCCGTTCGTCGCCGCCCTCATCACCCTCGACCCCGAGGCCCTGCCGGACGGCGCCACCGTCTCCTCGCTGAAGTCCGACCCGGAGGTGCTGGCGCAGATCCAGGCGGCGGTGGACCGGGCGAACGCGCTGGTGTCGAAGGCCGAGCAGATCAAGAAGTTCGTCATCCTCGACGCGGACATCACGGAGGAGAGCGGCCACCTCACGCCCACACTCAAGGTCAAGCGGAACCTGGTGATGCGCGACTTCGCCAAGGAGATCGACGCCATCTACGACTCCCAGTCGTAGATGGCGCCCGGTGAGCGGGCCGTCGCCCGGCAACGCGCCTCGAGCCGGGAGCCCGGGGCCGCTCCGCGGAGCGATCGCAGTACCGGTGCATCGCCCTTCCACGGCCGGCTGGGCGCAGAGAGCCGCCCGCCCGAACGCCACCGCCGGCAACACGGCAGGTAGCGGGCGGCGGCGGATCTCGCAGCAGGCCGGATGGTCGATGGCGGGCGGCCGGAAGTGGTCAGCCGAGGGCTTCGCCGATGCCCTCCACGTCGCCGGGGCCGCCCTCGGGGCCGACCTCCTCGTGCTTGCCCGTCGCCGGGTCGTAGACGGTCACCGACTGCGGCGGAGTGTCCCTGGGGCGGCCGAAGACCAGTTCGGAGCCGTAGAAGGCGACCGGCCAGTCACCGCCGGGCAGGGTGGGCACGACCTGGTCGCCCGCGCCCCGCTCGTCGTCCGGAGACAGCACCGTCGCCGAGTCGCCCCAGGCCACCGCCAGGCGTCCGTCCGGGGAGACGGCCAGGGCCGACATCGGATGGCTGGACGCCGCGCAGGCCCGGCACCCGGTTTTCCTGATGGGGCCGGTCCGGTCGTTGATGTACGCCATGCCGCAGCGCGGCGCGGTGACCGCCCATCGGCCGCCGGGCAGGTGCGCCACTGCCGCGCCATACCCGCACTCCTCCGATTCTCCGTCGTACTTGACCGCGGCAAGCTTCTCCGCACGTACGTCGTCGATCACGGTGACGGCGCCCGTGCTCCGTGCGGACCTGAGCCGGCGCTGCCGCCCCGGGCCGTCCGCGCGCTCACGCGGCGCTCCCACGATCAGCCGCAGCCGCCCGTCCGGCAGCGGGCCGAGCGCCAGGGACTCGCCGAAGTTGTCGCCCTTCTCGCTGTTGCCCGGCACGCCGTCGGTGTCCTGGGTGATGCGGCGAGGAGCGGCCGCGCCGGAGAAGACGTACACGGCCCCGGCCTCGCCGGCGCCGTCGCGCTCCTTCTCCATGGGCGCTCCGACCGCGATCGTGCCGCCGTACGCGGCCACCGAGCTGCCGAACCTGGCGTTCTGCTGCGGCTCGGGCGAGACGATCTTGCGGTACGGGCGGGCGCCGCCGCCGTACAGGACGTAGACCGCGCCCGCGCCGCCCTTGCCGTCCACCTTCGTGTACGGGGCTCCGACGACGATGTCGGCGCAGCCGTCGGCGTCCACCCGGGTCAGCGTCACCGACGCTCCGATGGCGTCGGCCGCCTCGTCGGGGATGGCGAGCGGGACGAGCCTGCCCGCCGTCAGCAAGGAGACCTGGCCGCCCGTGAGCGCCCTGTTGCCGACGGCCACATCGTCCCGGCCGTCACCGTCGAAGTCCCGCGCCCCCGCCTTCGTACAGTCGGCCACTGAGCCGTCGGATCTCCCCTGGCCCGGAGTGGCTGCGGGCGCCGCGGAGCCGGGTGCGGCCGGCGTACATCCGGCCAAGCTGACAAGCACCGCCACTACCGCCGGAACCACCGGCACAGGTCGCCAGAGCATAGGCGGATTATTCACGACATCGCCGCCACACACCCGCCCGTCCCGCCACCGGGCGGCCACCGACCGCCCCAAGCGCACGCAGCCGTCACGCCGGCCGAGGGCTGGACGGGGCTCAGCCCGCACGCGGGTTCCACACCCGGCCGAGGGCTGGGCGGGGCCTGGTGCGCGGCGGCGGAGCGTGCTGTGATCGCAGCGGCCGTCGCGCCCCTGCCTCGGCGCGGCGAGTTTGAGCGTTTCGGAATTTGTCATGAAACCGTGCGTTGACAGTCCGAAATGTGGGCTTTTCGATGAAGGAAAGTGAGCGAACTCGGGGGAATCTGAAGGGTCCGGCAAGGAGGCACCCACATGGACCAACCGTCGCCGATCTCCCGTCGCAATCTTCTCTTAGGAGCCGCCGCCTTCGGCGTTCCCGCCGTCCTGACAGGCTGCGGCTCGGACGCCCCATCGCCCGGAGGAGGAGGCGGCGATCTGGGCACGGTCACGATCGGCTCGAACGCCTCCGACGAGATCCCCAAGAAGACGCTGGAAGCCGTGGTCAAGGGGTTCACCCAGGCCACGACCAGGATCAACACCGTCGATCACAACACCTTCCAGGAGAACATCAACCGCTACCTGCGCGGCACCCCGGAGGACGTGTTCACCTGGTTCGCGGGGTACCGGATGCAGTTCTTCGCCCAGCAGGGCCTCGCGGTGGACATCTCGGACGTGTGGCAGGAGATCGGCGCGGACTACACGCAGGCGTTCAAGGATCAGTCGACGGGCGTGGACGGCAAGCAGTACTTCGTCCCGTTCACGTACTATCCGTGGGCCGTCTTCTACCGCAAGAGCGTGTGGGAGGAGCGCGGTTACGAGCCGCCCGCGACGCTGGACGAGCTCACCGCGCTGTGCAGGAAGATGAAGTCCGACGGCCTGATCCCGATCGCGTTCGCCGACAAGGACGGCTGGCCGGCGATGGGCACGTTCGACATCCTCAACATGCGGATCAACGGCTACGACTTCCACATCTCGCTCATGGGCGGCAAGGAGTCGTGGACGGACCCCCGGGTGAAGCAGGTGTTCGACACGTGGCGGGGGCTGATGGAGTTCCACCAGCCGGCCGCGCTGGGACGTACCTGGCAGGAGGCCGGTCAGTCGCTGGCGCAGAAGAAGACCGGGATGTACCTGCTCGGGATGTTCGTCGCCCAGCAGTTCCCCGAGGCCGACCGGGACGACCTGGACTTCTTCACGTTCCCGGAGATCAACCCGGCGTACGGCACCGACTCGATCGACGCGCCCATCGACGGCTACATGATCTCCGCCAAGGCGAAGAACGTGGAGGGCGCCAAGGCCCTGCTCAAGCACTTCGCGCAGGCGTCCTCGCAGAACATCGCCACGAAGATGGACCCGGGCACGCTGGCCGCCAGCTCCAAGGCCGACACCTCCGGCTACAGCCCGCTGCAGAAGCGCGGCGCGGAGCTGGTGTCGAAGGCCAAGCACATCGCGCAGTTCCTCGACCGTGACACCCGGCCCGACTTCGCCTCGACCGTGATGATCCCGTCATTGCAGACGTTCATCGACAAACCCAACGAGATCGACTCCCTGCTGGCCGGCATCGAGCAGCAGAAGGCGAACATCTTCCGCTGATGGCCGTCAAGACCCGTCGCTACTCCGCCCGCGACGTGACCGTGCTGGTCATCGGGCTGGGGGTGGCCATCGCCGTCAACGTGGGCCTCATCTGGGGGCCCACGCTGGCCTCCATCGGGCTGTCCGGCACGAGCTGGAGCGGCATCGGGCCCATCGAGTGGGTGGGCGGGCGGAACTACCACGACCTGGCGGCGGAGTATCCGCCGTTCTGGTCGGCGGTCCGCAACAACGTGCTGTGGCTGGCCTTCCTCGGGCTGGTGGCGACGCCGTTCGGATTGTTCTGCGCGGTGCTGCTGGACCGGCGGCTGCGGCTGTCGCGGTTCTACCAGAGCGCGCTCTACATGCCGGTGGTGCTGTCGCTCGCGGTGGTGGGCTTCATCGCCCAGCTCGTCTACTCCTCCGACTACGGCGTGCTGAACGCGGTGACCGGGCTGAGCGTGGACTGGCTGGGCGACCGGTCGATCAACATCTGGGTGGTCATGGTGGCGGCGGCCTGGCGGCACGTCGGATACGTCATGATCATCTACCTGGCCGGGCTCAAGGCGGTCGATCCGGCGCTGAAGGAGGCCGCGGCCATCGACGGCGCGAACGAGCGGCAGGCGTTCTTCCGCGTGATCCTCCCCACACTGCGGCCGGTCAACGTGATCGTGCTGGTGATCACGGTGATCGAGGCGCTGCGGGCGTTCGACATCGTCTACGCGATCAACAAGGGCAGGAACGGCCTTGAGCTGCTGTCGGTGCTGGTCACGGAGAACATCGTGGGCGAGGCGAGCAGGATCGGGTTCGGCTCGGCGATCGCGGTGATCCTGCTGGTGATCTCGCTGGGGTTCATCGCCACGTACCTGTCGCAGCTGTTCAAGGAGGAGCGATGACGGTCACCGCCCCCGCGTCCGCTCCCCCGTCGCAGGCGGTCACGCCGCCGGCGCGCCGCCCGGTCCGGCCGCTGCGGGTGCTGCTGCACGCGTTCCTGGTGCTGGTGGCGCTGGGGTGGCTGCTGCCGCTGGCGCTCGCCGTGTACGCCTCGCTGCGCCCGTACGAGGAGACCGCCCGCCTGGGCTACTTCTCGCTGCCGGAGAGCCTGACGCTCGGCTACTACGCTCAGGCGTGGACGCAGGCCGAGCTGCCCCGCTACTACCTCAACACGCTGTACGTGGTGGTGCCGGGCGTGCTGGTGACGCTGCTGCTGGCCTCGTTCACGGCGTTCGCGATCGCCCGGCTGCGCATCCCGGGGCGCAAGACGCTGCTGATCGTGTTCACCGCGGGGAATCTGCTGCCGCCGCAGGTGCTCATCACGCCGCTCTACACGCTCTACACGATGGTGCCCCTGCCCGCGTGGCTGTCGGACTCGCAGTCGCTGTACGACTCCTACCTGGGGCTGATCCTCATCCACGTGGCGTTCCAGTTCGGCTTCTGCGTGTTCGTGCTGGCGAACTTCATGCGCACGATCCCGGAGGAGATCTCCGAGGCGGCACTGGTGGACGGCGCGGGGGTGTGGCGGCGGTACTGGACGCTGACGCTGCCGCTGTGCCGTCCGGCGCTGGCGGCGCTGGGCACGCTGCAGTTCACCTGGATGTACAACGACTTCCTGTGGGCGCTGGTGCTGATGTCGTCGGGCGACAAGCTGCCGGTCACCTCGGCGCTGAACAACCTGCGCGGCCAGTTCTTCACCGACTACAACCTGCTGGCCGCCGGGGCGATGCTGGTGGCGCTGCCGACGCTGATCGTCTTCCAGCTCCTGCACAAGCAGTTCGTGGCCGGTCTGACGCTGGGGTCGACGAAGGGGTGACGCTCGTCAGAGCAGGGCGCGGAAGCGGGCGGCCACCTGGTCCCACGACCACTCGGCGGCGATCCACTCGCGGCCGGCCTCGCCCATCTTGCGCGCCTTGTCGGGGTCGGTGAGCAGCTCGATCACCGCCTCGGCGATCTCGCGGGGGTCCTCGCCGTTCACGACCAGGCCGGTCTCGCCGGGACGTACGGCATCGGGCGCGCCGCCCGACCGGCCCGCGATGACCGGCAGCCCGGTCGCCGACGCCTCCAGGAACACGATGCCGAGCCCCTCCACGTCCACGCCGCGCAGGCGGGTGCGGCACGGCATCGCGAAGACGTCCGCAGCCGCGTAGTAGCCGGGCAGGTCGGCCGCCGGGACCGTGCCCGCGAATCTGATCGACTCGTGCCCGGCGGCCAGCCGTTCCAGCGTCCGCCGATACGAGCCGCCGCCCACCAGCAGCAGCACCGCGTCCGGCACCGAGCGCAGCACCCGCGGCCAGGCCCTGATGAGCCGGTCCTGGCCCTTGCGCGGCACCAGCCGCGACACGCACACCACCACCGGGCGGCCCGCGAGCCCCAGCCGGGCCTTGGCCGGCCGGTCGGCCGGGGCGGGGCGGAACTGCTCGACGTCCACGCCGGGCGCGAGCCGTACCAGCTTGTCCTGGGGGATGGCGGCGGCGAGCCTGGCGCGGGTGTAGTCGCCCAGGTACGTCACCACGTCCGCGTGCTCCCCGATCCTGCGCAGCACCGAGCGGAAGCCGGGCGCGCTCGCCCACGACGCCTCGTGGCCGTGGGTGAGCATCACCATCCGCTCGGCGCCCGCCCGGCGCAGGCGCGGGGCGAGCAGGCCGAGCGGCGCCGCCGCCCCGAACACCACGGTCCGCGCGCCGCACGCGGCGACCAGCCCGGCCGCCCTGCGGGCGACGGCCGGGGTGGGCAGCATGAGGCGCGTCGGGTGCCGCACCACACGGTACGGCTGGCGCCGGTCGAACTCGGCGCTGCCCGGCCAGGCGGGGGCGTAGACCGTCACGCCTGGCGTGCGCAGCGCCAGTCCGTGCACGAACGACTGGATCCCGCCCGTGCGGGGCGGGAAGTCGTTCGTGACGAAGAGCACGGGATGTGTCACGGCAGGGGTACGCCGTTCAGCCGCGCCCACGCGCGGGCCATGGCGATGCGCTCGGGACTTGACGGATGGGAGGCATAGAGCACATATTCCACCGCATTCGGCGTCAAGTCGGAAATGTTGGTTGTGGCCAGGCGCTTCTGCATGGCGATGAACGTGGCCGGATCCCGCGTCAGATCCAGCGCGTGCACGTCGGCCCTGGCCTCGATGTGGCGGCTGATGAGGTTCTGAGCCGGGCCCAGCAGGAACCCGCCGATCGTCATCAGCCCCATGAGCGCGCCGACCGCCCTCGGATCGGTGATCGACATGACCTTCGTACGCCGCCGCAGCGGGTCGAAGATCACGTACAGCAGGATCGCGCCGAAGGCCGAGCCGAGCGCGCCGATGAGCGTGCCGTGCAGCACGTCGTCGTACTTGGCGTGGCCCAGCTCGTGCGCCACGACCAGCTCCACCTCCTTCTGCGGGGCCTGGAGCAGCGTGTCGTAGACGACGATCCTGCGGGTGGCGCCGAAGCCCGACACGTACGCGTTGAGCGCCGTCGTCCTGCGCGAGGCGTCGGCCACCAGCACGTCCTTCACCGGCACGCCGTCGCGCGCGGCCATGTCGAGCAGGTTCGTCCGCAGCGTGCCCTGCGGCATCGAGGTGAAGTCGTTGAACAGCGGCTCGAACACCACCGGGTAGACGAACGACGCCGCCACCGTGAACGCGAACGCCCCGGCCGCCGCCGGGATCCACCAGCGCCGCACCTTGCGGGCCAGCGCCACCAGGACCAGCAGCATGAGACAGAGCAGGCCCGTCTCCACGCCCAGGCTCTTCAGCCGGTCGGCCGTCCAGCCCGCCCAGTCCTGCGTGGACAGGCCGTACTCGCGCAGGATCGTCTCGAACCACATGCCCAGGGGCCACCTGAGCGCCTCGACGATCGCCGTGATCACCACCGTGCCGAGGATCACCCGCAGCCACCACGGGCCCCTCAGCCAGGTCAGCACCTTCGCGCCGAACGGGGTGGCCACCAGCACCCCGGCGAAGATGAGCGTGAGCGCCAGCGACAGGTAGCTCGGCAGGCTGGTCGCCGCGTCGAACGCCTCTCCCCTGGCGATCTGGGCGGCGGTGAAGTCGCGGGCCGGGTCGGGCGGGCCTCCGGTCAGCACGTCCCAGGGCGTGGTGAACGCGGCCACGGCGATGATCACGATGCCGAGCAGCACCAGCGCCAGGGCCGCCTGGCGGCGCAGGGCCGGGGTGGTGGTTCCGCGTTCGTCCATGCCCGCACCCTTCCCGCTGCTCAGGGCCTGAACGTGCTCCTTTCCGCCGCCTCCGTCCGAGGCCGGCGTGTTCGTCTGTGTGCCGCTTCCTGCGGCCTCCGCGTCCTGGGCCCGCGTGCCGCTGCCCGCGGCCTCCGCGTCCTGGGCGCCGCTCGCGGCGGGCGCGCCCGGCGGGTGGGCGGCGCCCACCGTGGCCAGCGCCTCCTCCGCCGCGCGAGCGCCGTCCTTCGCCCCCTGGGTCTTCTCCTGGCGGTCCGTCTCCCGGTCGTCCGGGTCTTGTCGTTCGCTCATCTGCCTCCCCTTCACACGAGCTGATCCCGCACGTACGCGCGCCACCGCGCGGTCAGCGTCGCGACGGAGAGCCCGAGCGCGGCGAGTGCCCGATCGGTCCCGCGTACGCGGGCCGCACGGTAGAGCCTCACCAGGGTCCCCTCACCGAACCGGTCAGCGAGGAAGCGACACGCCAGCCAGGCCTCCTGGTACGCCCGCGCGAGCGCGGCAGGGTCGCCGCCGTTCGCCGCGAAAGCCGCAGGTCCGGGCAGAACGGTCGGGAGGCGGCCGGCCCGTACCTCGGCGGCCAGCTCGGCGGCGGCCGTCGTCACGGGCAGCCCGGCGTCGCGGTAGGCGACGTAGTCGGCGAAACCCTCGTACAGCCAGACGGGCAGGCCGCCGGTGCCGGCGACGACATGGGTGAGCTCGTGGGCGAGGACGACGTCCCTGCCCGTGGGGTTGAGCCTGGCGAACGACTCGGGCACGACGATCACCCGTTCGCCGTCGGCGACCGCTGCGAGCCCGTCCACGCCGCCCACCCGGGCCAGCGCGGCGGCCTCGCGGGCATCGGCCGGTACGACGATCAGGGGGCGTACGGGGCGGGCGAGCACCGCCGAGACCCTTCGGCTCGCCGTGTCGGCCCTGCGCGCCAGCTCGCCGAGCCCCGTGGCGTCGTGGCCCACGACCGTGGACCATGTGCCGCGGCGCACGATGTGCGGGCCCGGCCACAGGTCGCGTACCGGCTGGGGCAGGATCGGCGCGCCGGGCAGCGGGGCGGCGGCCGACGCGAGCGAGGCGGCGGCGAGCACCAGCCCGGCCGCCAGGGCACGTCGGCTCACCTGCTCAGGCACAGCCCCGATGGTAGGTGGTCCCCTGACACGCGAGAGCCCCGTCCGGATCGGGGAGGATCCGCACGGGGCTTCTTCACGCGCCGGGACGGACGGCGCCGACGAAGGACGCCTTACGCCATCCGCTCAGCTTGTCGATGCGTACCCGTTCACCCGTCCGAGGTGAATGGATCATTCTGCCTTTGCCGACGTACATGCCCACATGGCCGAGCCCGTTGAAGAACATCAGGTCACCAGGCTGCAGGTTGCGCCAGGAGACCTTCTTCCTGACGCGGGCGAACTGGCTGCTCGCCACGCGCGGGAGCTTGACGCCGGCCTTCCTCCAGGCGTACTGGACGAGACCGGAGCAGTCGAACGAACCAGGTCCGGTGGCTCCGTAACGGTACGGGTCACCGATCTGCTTCTTGGCCACGGCGACGGCCTTGCTGGCCCTCGCCCTCTGCAGGGCGGCTCTGGCGGCCCTCTTGCGGGCCTTGGCCGAGATGGCGGTGCGGGCGGTGGTGGCCGCCTTCACCGTCATTCCGGCCGCCGCACTGGCTTCGCGGGTCGTCGCCGCCTGAGCCTCGGGGGCATGGAGGACCATACCTCCGGCTGTCACAGTCAACGTGAGTGCGACACCACTCAGGGCAAGGCGGGACAGGCGGGGGTTCTGCAGGGATTCAGACAGGATTTCTCCTTGGGTCTTCCACGAACGCCTACCGGGTTAGCTGACGGATTCGGGCGTGGAAGTCGCCCTACGGCGCGATGGCGCGCCGATTCACCCCTGATCCCTTGGGGACGTGGGATCGCTGGGTCCCCGGCTCCGTGCCTCCTGTCTGCACGGATTCGGCAGGTCGCGCCCCGATCGATGAGTGCGATGGGGATGTCGGGGCCGACCGGCGGATATGTAGCTGTCTCACATCGGGAGGGACCGATGATCGGTTCGCGACGACATGGCTTGTCCGCCGCGACGCCAGAAGTTACGCCGAACGGTCACGAATCGGCAAAGCCCGAGTAATGCTGTAAAGATCAGATAGGGGTATTTGTCAGACTCAGAACCGCTGCTGGGACCCCAGGCCCCGTGACCAAAATGTGACCTCACTCACAATTCTTTTCCCGCTGCTGTGTAAGGTCCCATCCGCCACAACTGTCACCTTGGTCACAAACGTGAACATCGTTCCCGCGCGATCTCCGGCCTGCGCGAACGGTTGTTGTGACAGGCGTAACTTCCGAAATTTCCCCGATTTCCGACAGGCCCTAGCAGCAAGATCACGCCCGTGGCCACTGATCAAGTCCGTCGCCACCACGCTCCCTACGAAGTGGCGTAGTAGAAGGAGAGCGACGCGATTCACACATCGAAGAACGGCGACTAAAAGGAATAGCGGCTCCACATGGTGACCGATCGAAAACGGCCGGATGGCAGGCTTTCGGGCCGGTTCCCCGCCCCGCCGGACCGGCCTCGTCACCAAGCCCGAGATCCCCCTGCCACTCGGCTGGATCGCACCCCACCGGATCGGCCGAAGCCGGTTCACCACCCCACCGGACCGGCCGAAGCCGGTTCACCACCCCACCGGACCGGCCGAAGCCGGTTCACCACCCCACCGGACCGGCCGAACCCCGCAGACCGGCCGAAGCCGGTTCCCCGCCCCGCGGAGCGGCCGAATGGGCGGGCGATGGCCTTGGAGGAGCGCTGACAAAAGCGGCCGGCCCGCTCATAGAGGCTGCGCGCTACGTCGCAGACCTTCGTACGAGCGGGCAGGCCCTTGAGAAACGGGTGCAACCAGGCGGGTCACCCCGCCACGTCAGCCTTACGGGCGGATCGCGCCGACGAGGCGGCGGCCGTACGCGGAAAGCTTGACCACCTTGACGACGTCACCCGTCTGCGGCGCGTGGACGATTTGCCCGTTGCCCGCATAAATACTGACGTGCCCCAAACCCTCGCTGAAGATGAGGTCACCGGGCTGGAGGTCGTCGAGCGACACCCGCCGGTTCGCGCCCCACGCCCACTGCTGCCAGGTCGTCCGCGGTAGCCGCACGCCCGCGGCCGCCCACGCCGCCTGAGTGAGCCCCGAGCAGTCGTACCCGCCTGGACCGGTGCCGCCGAACACGTACGGCTTGCCGATCTGCGCGTACGCGAACCGCAGCACCGCCGCGGCGCTTCCCGAGGCGGGCCCGGTGTACTTGAGCCCGGTGCTGTTCGGGTTGCCCGGGTTGTAGGCGCCCAGCCTGTCGAGCAGCTTCTTCTGCTGCGCGATGAGCTTGAGCACCTCCGCGCGCTCCTTCTGGACGGCGTCGCGCTCCTTGTCGGCCTCCTTGAGCGCCTTCTGCGCCTTGTCACGCTCGATCTTCAGGCCCCGGTTCTCCCGGTCGAAGGCCGCCAGCTTCTGCAGCCGTTCCTGGGCGAGCTGCCCGGCCACGGCGAGGCCGGCCAACCTGCCCTGCGGGTCGTTGGAGCCGAAGATTCCAGGCCAGGACGTGAGGTCCTCGCCCAGCTTGTAACTGTCGACGGCCATGCCGACCACCTGAGTGCGGAGGTCGGCGACGGTGGCCAGCTTGCGCTTGTAGCTCGTGTCGAGCTTGGTGTAGGTGCTCTTGGCCTTCTTGTAGCGCTCGGTGGCGGTGTTGTAGCGGTCGACGACCTTGTCCGCCCTGTCGTTGAGCTTCTCCAGCTTGGCCTTCGCCTGGGCGATCGTGGGTTTGGGATCAGCGAGGGCCGCTCCCATCGGAGTCAGCATCAGTCCGAACGCGAGACCCGCGGCCATCGGCACCCGGCCACACCTCACTGTATCGCCTCCCAGGGATCTTAATCTGGGGCGAAATAGTACAGAAGTGGCGCGTGAGGTAAGGCTAAACGCACCAATTCGTAATTATGCGCGGCTAAGCCGGCGCAGCAGCAATCCCGACGGAACGGGTCTCGCACCCATCCGCCGTACGGAGTCGGCGACCTCCCGATCGGAGGAGACCACGGCGATGGCCCGGCCGGGCGGCTCGGCGCGTACGAGCTGGCGGATCAGGTCGTCGGCGATCTCCCCCGGCGCGCTGAACAGCACGCGCACCCCCCGCGGCGCCACCACCTGCACCGGCGCGTTGAGCTCGGCCCCGTCGAAGACCACCGTCACCTCGACCCTGGTCTGGGCGACGAGGCCGCCGAGCGCGTTCATCAGGCGGGTGCGCTGGTCGGCGAGGGTGAGGGTGCCGTAGCCGGTCTTGGTGACGTTGTAGCCGTCGATGATGAGGTGGATCTGCGGCAGCGCGAGGAGCTGGTCGAGCAGCTGCGGGTCGTCGTCGGCCAGGGCGCGCGCGGGCACGCCGCGCACGCTGGGGCGCTCGCCGGTGATCGCGGCGACCGAGTCGGCGGGCCGGCTGATCGTGGTCGGCAGCGCCAGCTCGCGGCGCAGCCCGGCGGAGGCGTCCTGGAGCGCGTCGAGCAGCACGCGAATGCGGGCGTCCTCGATGCTCCTGCCCTCGCGTGCGGCCCGGCGCGATGCTTCGAGCTGCTTCTCCACGTCGGCGAGGCGCTCGCGCAGCCGCCGCAGCTCGGCCTCGGCGCCGCTGCCGGCGTGGGAGGCAGCCGCTCTGGCCTCCTCGGCCGCCCGCTCCATCTCCTCGGCCCGCCGGGTGGCCGCCTTGGCGCGCTCGCGGGCGTCGTGGAGCTTGCGGCGCAGGTCGGAGTTCTCCGCGCGGGCCGCCTTGAGCTGCTCGCGCAGCCGGTCGGCCTCCTCCTTCGCGGCGCTCTTCTGCGCGGCGAGTTGCTCGCGCAGGCGGGCGACCGCCTCCTCGCGCTCGGAGTCCTCCGCCGCCACGGCCGAACGTTCGAGGTCGGCTCGGGCGATTTCGATCATTTCCGCCCAACCGGGCGGCCGGGTCAGGTAGGCTGCCGCCGCCACCAGGACGGGATCGGCCGCCGGTGGCACGTTGCCCTCGGCCAGCGCGGCGACGAGCTCCGGCCAGCCGGCGGCGACGGACTCGGCGACCAGCTCGCGGAACTTCTTGTCGTTTTCGAGCTGTGCCGCGATGGGCGCGCTGCCGAGTTTCGCGCGCTTACGGGGATCGAATTTGGCGATGCCACGCAGGGGTGGCGGGATGGCGGCAGGCGGCATCGAGCCGAGGACCTGAGAGGCCAGGTCCACGACGTTGAGCCTCACCTGCTCGGGAAGCGGGCGAGACAGGCCTTCACCCGCTGAACTCATCCCACTTGTCCCTTCGTGACATGCCCTTTCAGACAAGGGTACGGCCGTCGCGTACCTGACCGTAACGGCCGCCCCAAGGTGGACAAGCGCTCGCTAGGCGCTTTATGACCGTCATGGGCCCCGTGTCCGCCCGGGAGGTCCGTCGTCGCCGGGCGGCTTCGCACCTCCACCCGCGACCTGGCCGAACTGCGGGAACGCGCCAACGCCCGGCTCCCGAAGAAGGCCGGCGCGGACGCGCCGGTCTCGGAGCTCACCAGGCCGTCGGAGAACGGCCTGTCCAGCGAGACCCTTCTCTCCACCGCCGGTCGGGACGGCCGTGACACCCGCCGTGCGGCCCGCCTGGCACCTGCGCCGCAGGCGGTTCCGGGCTTTCCGGACGACGACCTGCGCACACGGTGCGGGCTGATGCGCCTGGTGCGCGAAAAAGCTGGGATCCCAGCACCACGGGCGCTCTGGTTCGAGCCGGATCCGGCGCCGCTGAGGGCGGCCCTGCACCGCACGGTCTTCACCCCCGGCGAGCCGGGCTTCATGCGCCGCGCCGGCGTCCGCCGCACCTGCCGCGAGCCCGCTACGAACCCGCGTCGTAGACGAGCAGCGCCACCTGGACGCGGTTGTTGAGGTCGAGCTTGGTGAGGATGCGTGAGACGTGCGCCTTGACCGTGGGCACGCTCATGTACAGCTCGCGCCCGATCTCGGCGTTCGACTTCCCCTGCCCGACGGCCCTGGCGACCTCCAGCTCGCGCTCGCTGAGCCGCGCGAGCAGCTTCCTGGCCCGCGCGGTGCGCTCGTCCGCCCCGCCGTCGGAGACGTGGCTGATGAGCTGGCGGGTCACCGCGGGCGACAGGATGGGCTCGCCCGCCGCGACCTTCCTGATGGCCGCCACCAGGTCGGCGGGCGCGATGTCCTTGAGCAGGAACCCGGATGCGCCCGCCCGCAGCGCCCGCAGCACCTGCGCGTCGGCGTGGAACGTGGTCAGCACCACCACCTCGGGCGGCGCGGACGTGCGGCGCAGCGCCTCGGTGGCGGTCAGCCCGTCGACGCCCGGCATGCGGATGTCCATCAGCACCACGCGCGGCCGGTGCTCGGCGACCAGCGGCGGCACCTCCGAGCCGTCGGCCGCCTCCCCCACCACCTTGATGTCGCCGGCGCCGCCGAGGATCATCGTCAGCCCGGCGCGCACCATCGGGTCGTCGTCGACGATGAGCACCGTGATGGGACCGCCGTCGGCGGGTGTGGTCATGAGGTCTCCTCCCTGGTCGCCTCCACCGGCCACGGCAGCCAGGCGCGTACCACGAACTCTCCTTCCGGCGTCGGACCGTGCTCGAGCCGGCCGCCCGCCAGCTCGGCACGCTCGGTCAGTCCGATGAGCCCGGCACCCGCGCCGGGCAGGCGGGCGCCGTGGCGCGCCGCCAGCGGGTTGCGCACCTCCGCCGTCAGCTCCTTGCCGCGCTCCCCGCCGACGGTGACGGTCACCGGGACGTCGCCCGCGTGCTTGCGCGCGTTGGTCAGCGCCTCCTGGACGATGCGGTAGAGGTTGCGGCCCTGCCCCTCGGGCACTCCGCCGGCCCGCAGGTCGAGCCGGACGTCCATGCCCGCCTGGCGGCACTCCTCGACCAGGGCCGGCAGGTCGGCCAGCGTGGGCTGCGGCCGGTCGGGCACCAGGTCGGCGTCGGGCTCGCCGTGCCGCAGCACGCCGATCACCTCGCGCAGGTCCTGCAGCGCCTGGTGGGCGCTGGTCCTGATGGCACCCGCCGCCCTGGCGATCTCCTCCGGCGGCGCGTCGGGACGGAACTCCAGCGCGCCCGCGTGCAGGCTGAGAATCGAGATGCGGTGGGCCAGCACGTCGTGCATCTCCCTGGCGATGCGCTCGCGTTCGAGCTGCTTGGCCTGCTGGGCGGCGCTCTCCGCGCGCTGCCTGAGCGACCAGACGAGCTGCCGCCGCGCCCTGACCACGACGCCCCACGCGAACACCATCAGCACGACCGTCACGCCCAGCGCCAGCGCCCAGGCCCGGTCGTCGTCGCTCTGCTGGCGCAGGACCACGTAGGGGGCCAGGGTGAGGAAGTTGATCAGCGCGATCGGCGCCGAGATCTTGAACGGCCGGTGCACCGCCACCGTGAACAGCGCCACCACGCACGCCCCGCCCACCAGCTCCAGGTAGGACGACAGCACCGCGAGCACCAGCGACAGCGCCACCGGCCAGCGGCGCCGCAGCCACACCGACGCGCAGGCCAGCGCCCCCGCCACCTGCTCCACCGCCATCAGCGGCTCGGACGTCGGCTGCTTCTCCAGCTCGCCAAGCGACACCAAGGTGATGAAGCAGGCGGCCAGGAACATGAGGATGTCGACGATCCAGTCGCGAGTGGAGCGCCGCACGCGCCCGCCGTCGCGGGCGTCGCCCAGCAGCACCGACGGCAGGGCCCACCGGTATGCGTGGACGGGCGCCTCGTCTCCCCGCAGTTCCGTCACGTTCATCGAGGTTAGGCCCTACCGGGGGTGCGCCGACAGCGACCAAAGTCGATACCTGACGAGACCTACGGCCGACGCGCCCGCCGCATCGGCCGGGCCAGGCTTGGCGGCATGCAAGCGGTGCTGACGGTGGCGGGCTGGCTGCTGCTCCTGCAAGGGGTCGCCGGCCTGGCCGACGCCGTGTGGGGCTGGTGGAAGTGGGCGGACGGCCTGCTCGTGGTCAACGTCCTGCCGGTGCTCAAGGGATATGAGGTGTTCGCGTCCATCGTGATCGGCGTGCTCGGGGTCGCGCTGCTGGCCACGGCCGGGTCGCTGCGGCGGGAAGAGGAGGACGGATGAGCGCGACCGGGCTGCGTCCGCCGCGCCACCAGGCCGACCCTCGGGCGGTCTCGTGGTGGACGGTGCAGTGGCTCATGCTGATGGCGCCACTGGCGGGCGCGGCGGTGGCGGCGTACGCGCTGTTCACCTCGCGGCCCGGCTGGCTGGGCGCGCTGGTGGCGGTCTTCGCGCTCGGGTGCCTGGCGCTGGCCGTGGTGGCGCCGCGCGTGTCCTACCGGGTGGAGCGGTGGGAGGTGACCGACGACGCCGTCTACACCCGTACGGGGTTGCTGACGCACCGGTGGCGGGTGGCGCCGATGTCCAGGATCCAGCGGGTCGACACCGCGCGTGGGCCGGTGCAGCGGCTGTTCGGGCTGGCCGACGTCACCGTCACCACCGCGTCGTCGGCGGGCGCGATCACCATCGGCGGGCTCGGCCACGAGCTGGCGGCCGACCTCGCCGACCACCTCACCGCCCGCACCCAGGCCACTCCGGGGGACGCGACGTGAACGGGCCTTCGACGCGGTGGCGGACGGTTTCGCGGCGGAGCCTGTGGGTGACCGGGGTCAAGTCGCTGGCGGTCGCGGCGGGGGCCGCGTTCGGCCTCGTACGGCTGCTCACCGGCCTTGACCTGCCGCCCGGCGGCGTCGTCGCGGCGTGCGCCGGGGCCGCGGTGCTGATCGTGGCGGCGGCGGTCGCGTACGACGTGCTCAGGCTGCGCACCACCCGCTGGCGGCTGACCCCCGAACGGCTGGAGCTGCGCTCCGGCATCACCACCCGGCGGCACCGCGCAATCCCCCGCGACCGCGTGCGCAGCGTCGATCTGCGCGCCGACCCCGTGCGCCGCGTCTTCGGGCTCACCGTGGTGAAAGTCGGCACCGGCGAGCACGCGGGCGACGAACCTGAGCTGGCGCTCGACCCGCTGACCCGGCACGACGCCGAGGTGCTGCGCCGCGCACTGCTGCACCAGGGCGAGACGGCCGAATCCTGCGACGGGCCGCTCGCCGAGCTGCGGTGGTCGTGGATCAGGTACGCGCCGCTGTCGGTGTGGACGTTCACCGGGACGGCGGCGCTGCTCGCGGCGCTGTTCAAGATGTTCGACTCGTTCGGGCTGAAGAATGTCACCACCCGGCTGGCGCGCGAGCTGTGGGAGTGGGTCGTGACGCAGCCGCTGCTCGCCATCCCGCTGCTGCTCGCTGTGCATGTGGTGGTGGGGGTGGCGGGCGCGATGCTGCTGTTCGCCGAGTCGTGGGGCCGCTACCGGCTCGACCGCGAGCCCGGCAGGATCCGGCTCCGGCGCGGCCTGCTCACCACCCGCTCGCTGACGTTGGAGGAACGCCGCCTGCGCGGGGTGGAGCTGCACGAGCCCCTCCTGCTGCGCCTGGCCGGGGCCGCCCGCGTCAAGACCATCGCCACGGGACTGGCCAAGACCGACGACGAGGACACCGAGGACACCGCCGCCCTGACCCCGCCACTCCCCCGCGCCACCGCCCTCCACATCGCCACCGCCGTCGCGACGCACAGCCCGCTCGCCTCTGTGCCCGCGCCCGAGGCGCTGGACCGGGCGTGGGCGCCCGTCCCCGTGTCTGGACGTCCAGGGCTCGCACCGGCGCCCGGCCTTCCACCCCGCATGCCCGCGCCCGACCGCCTCAGCGACGGGCCGCTGCCCGGGCATCAGGGGGTTGCGTCCGAAGGCGCGCATCCGGGCGGCCCCAAGCGGCCGGGCACCGCTGCTGCGCCGGGCTCGGCGGCAGTGGCGGCGGTGGCGGAGGAGAGCGACTTGGCTCGGGCCCTGGTGGCGCCCGTGCGGCATCCGGTCGCCGCGTTGCGCAGGCGCGTGGTACGGGCGCTGGCGGCGGCCGGGGCCGTGGCGATGCTGTCGGCGGGGCTGGTGGTGGCTGTGCGGGCGGGGGCCGTGCCGTGGGCCGAGGGCCTGATCGGCGCGGGTATGAGCGGCCAGAGCGGGGTCGGCGCAGGCTCAGTCGGCGGTAGCGGGATGGGCGACGATGCGATCGGCGGAAGCTGGGTCGGCGCAGGTGCGATCGGCGGGGACTGGATCGGCGCAGGTGCGATCGGCGGGGGCTGGATCGTGGCGGCGGTGGCCGTGCCGGTGGCGGTGCTGGCGTACGGGCTGTGGCTGGCCGTGGCGGGTGCCGCGAACCTCGGTCACGCGCTGAGCCCTCGCCACCTGATCACCAGGAGGGGTGCGGTGGTGCGGCGCACGGTCGCGCTCGACCGGCGCGGTGTCGCGGGCTGGACGTTCACCGAGACGTTCTTCCAGCGCCGCTCCGGCCTGCTCACGGTCTCGGCCACGACGGCGGCGGGACGCGGCCACTACGAGGTGGTGGACGTGGGCCGCTCGGACGGCCTCGACCTGGCCGCCGCCACCGTCCCCGGCCTGCTCGACCCGTTCCTCGTCCGCGAGGCTCCGAGCGACCGCCGCACCTCCGTGCGTCCGAGGGTCCCGCCCGGTCCACGAAGTTCACCCGACACGATCGAGGGCCTCACCCTGGACCCGCCGTAGGGACCCACCCGGGGTCCGTAGAGACCCGCCAAGCTCCGTAAGCCGCTGAAGGTCCGGCCGAGACGCCGTGAGCAGGCGCGGGAAAGCAGACGAGCCGCGCGATCCCCCAGCGTTTGCCCATGCCCCTGTACTGGGCAAACGCGATCGCGCGGCTCAGGCGCCTGCCCTGATAACGCTATTTGTCCGACTTGCAACCGGGTTGCAGCCCCTTTAACCGTTGACGGGGTTCGTTCCGCCAGAGGATGATCCGCGCGTGACGACTGGAGGACCGGCGCTCGCGTGTCGCGCCCTCGCCTGCCGCGCCGACGGCCGCACGATCATCTCCGATTTCACGCTGGAGCTCTTCCCCGGCGAACGCGTCGCGCTCATGGGCCCGTCGGGCTCGGGCAAGACGACGCTGCTGACCACGCTGTCCGGGCTGCTCCCGCCCGCGGCGGGCCGGGTGCTGGTGCACGGGGTGCCGCTGGACGCGCAGCCGGAGCTGCGGGCCGAGCTGGCCCTGGTGTTCCAGTCGTACGGGCTGCTGAGCCTGCTCACGGCGGCCGAGAACGTCGAGGTCGCGCTGCGCGCCGCGGGCATCCCGCCACCGGAGGCGATGCGGCTGGCGGCGGAGGCACTGGAGCGATTACGGGTGGCGAAGTTCGCCGACCACCTGGTGGAGGAGCTGTCCGGCGGGCAGCAGCAGCGGGTGGCGGTGGCCAGGGCGCTGGCGCTGCGGCCCCGGGTGCTGCTGGCCGACGAGCCGACGGCCGAGCAGGACCCCGACCATCGCGAGATCGTCCTGGACGAGCTGCTGGCGGCGGCCGGGCAGGGCACCACGCTGGTGATCGCGACCCACGACCCCGAGGTGGCCGAGCGCTGCGACCGCGTCGTCAACCTGCGCGCCGGCGCGCCGCCCCGTGCCGGGAAGGGCAGTTCATGAGCCTGGTGAGATGCGACGGGATCGTGCAGATCTACAAGGCGCGCGATGTGGAGGTCGTGGCGCTGCGCGATGTGGATCTGGTGATAAACGAGGGCGAGACGGTCGCCCTGCTGGGCCCGTCGGGGGCGGGCAAGTCGACGCTGCTGTGGCTGCTGGCGGGGCTGCTGCGGCCGAGCGCGGGCCGGTTGTGGCTGGACGGCATCGACATGGGCCGCCTCGACCAGCGCAGGCTGGACCGGCTGCGGGCGTCCAGGATCGGCATGGTGCTGCAGAACCCGGCGCGCAACCTCATCGGCTACCTGAACGCCGCTCAGAACGTCGCCTTCGCCCAGCGTGCGGTCAAGCGGGACCGGCGGCGGGCCCGCGAGCTGCTGCGCCTGGTCGGGCTGGACGGCGCCGGCGACCGGCCGGCGGGGCGCATGTCGGGCGGCGAGCAGCAGCGGCTCGCGCTGGCGGTCGCCCTCGCCAACCGGCCCAGGCTGCTGCTGGCCGACGAGCCGACCAGCCAGCTCGACGAGGAGTCCGGAACGCGGGTGGTCGAGCTGATCAAGCGGGCGGCGGCGGCCGAGGGCACGACGGCGGTGGTCGTCACGCACGACACGGCGGTGAGCGCGGCGCTGAGCCGTACGGTGACGATCAGGGACGGCCGGGTCGGCGCCGAGGGCCGCCGCGGCGAGGACTTCGTGGTGGTGGGCAGGGAAGGCGGGGTCCAGGTGCCGCCCGAGTACCACCATCTGCTGCCCCCTGGCTCGATGGCGCGGATCGAGGAGCTGCCTGACGGCATCGCGCTCAGGAGGGCCGAGCCGTGATCCTGCGGGGTCTGTGGGAGCGCCGCACGCTCTCGCTGGTCGTGCTGCTCATCGCGGTGGTGCCGATCGCGTCGGCGGCCGCCGGCCCCGTCTACTCGGCCGCGGCGCGCACGGCGATCGCCAGGAACGCGCTGACCACGGCGCCGCTCGAAGGCCGGGGCTGGCGCTACACCACCAAGACGGGCGACATCGAGGGGAAGCTGGCGGCGTTCACGGCGGGCGCCGGCTTCACCGCACCGCCGATCCTGGGCATGGAGACGACCAGCGGCCGGGTGAACGACGAGGCCGTCTACACGCTGATCTGGCAGGACGGCCAGTGCGAGCACCTGACGCTGGCGAAGGGCCGCTGCCCGAGCGCGGGCAGGGAGGTGATGGCGAGCCAGGCGTCCGGCTTCACGGTGGGGCAGCGGCTGCGCCTCAGCTCGATCGTCGAGATGGAGCAGAGTGCGAACCGGCGGGTGCCCGCGCCGCTCACGGTCGTCGGGTTGTACCGTCCAGGCTCGCCGACGGACCCGTTCTGGTTCGGCCGCACGCTGTTCTCCACGACGGGCGACCCGGGCGACGGCAAGGCGGACGCGCTGTTCACGGTGCCGGAGACCCGGCTGCAGACGTACGCGCTGGGCGGCGGCACCGACGCCTCGGGCCGGCCGAACGGCTGGACCGACTACGGCATCGTCTATGTGGATCCCTCCCGCGTCGAGGGCGACGACGTGCCGAAGCTGGCCGCCATGCAGGCGAGCGCGGAGCAGGCGGGCCGGGAGAGCGAGGCGATCGTGTACTCGCGGATCGCCGAGACGCTCAAGCGGCTGACCGCCGGCACCGGCTCGCTCGGCGTCCCGACGCTGCTCGTGGTGGCCCAGCTCGTCGGGCTCGGCTGGATGCTGCTGTTCCAGACGGTGGGCGACCTGGTCAGGGCGAGGAGCGCGGAGCTGGCCCTTGCCCGGCTGCGCGGGCACGGCAGGGCGCGGGTGTGGCGGTATGCGCTCACCGAGCCGGCGCTGCTGCTGGCGGTCGCGGTGCCGCTCGGCCTGCTGCTCGGCCGGGTGGCCGCTGAGGCGATGGCGAGGGTGCTGCTGCCGCCGGGCATCCCGGTCACGTTCCCGCCGGAGGCGGCGGCCGGGGTGGCGGCCATGCTGGGCGGGGTGCTGGCGGCGGCGCTGGCCGCCTGGCGCACCGCGACCCGCCCGGTGACGGAGGAGTGGCGGCGCACGCCGCGCAGGTCGGCGCGGGGCTGGGTGCTGGACGTCGCGGTGCTCTCGATCACCGCGCTCGGCCTGGTCGAGCTGCTGGCCACGGGCGTCATCACCGACGTGTCAGGGCAGAGCTCGGGCGCGCTCGCGGTGCCCGGCCTGATCGCGCTGGGCACGGCGCTGCTGGCCAGCCGGGCGGTTCCGGTGCTGGCGGGGCGGCTGTTCGGGGTGACCAGGCGGCGCGGCGGGCTGGGCCCGTTCCTCGCGCTGCGGCAGGTCGCGCGCGGCCCGGTGACGGCGGGCAGCGTGATCGTGCTGGGGACGGCGTTCGGGCTGGCGACGTTCGCGGTGTCGGCGTGGAGCGCGACGTCAGGCGACTACGAGGAGGCGGCCAGGTTCCACAACGGCGCGCCGACCGCCATCACGGTACGCCCGGTCGAGCCGAGCCGGCTGATGGCCGCTGTGGCCGCCGCCGACCCGTCGGGCACCATGGCCGCGCCGGTGATCAAGATGCCGGGGCCGCCGCAGCTCATCGCCACCGACCCGGACCGGCTCGCCGCCGTCGGCCACTGGCGTCCCGAGCTGGCGGGCGGCCGATCGCTGGCCGACGCGCTGTCCGGACTGAAGGGCCCCCAAACGCCGCGCGTGTGGCTGAAGGGCGAGCGCTTCCGCGTGACGGTCGCCCACGACCTGCCGCCCGAGGGCTGGACGATCCGGCTGTCGGCGCTGCTGCGCGTACCCGACCGGCGCACTCCCACGCTGATCCCGCTCGGCGAGCTGCGCGGGCGCTCCGGCGTGCACGCGTGGAACCTGCCGCCGATCTGCCGGGAGTCGCCCTGCGAGCTGCGCGCCTTCCAGGGCGAGCCGATCTCCCCCGCCCAGTACGCGGAGTCTGCGTTCGTACGGGTGCGCGTCACCGCCATGTCCGTACGCGACCAGGGCCGCTGGAAGGCCCTCGACCTGCCGCCCTGGCGGGTGGACCAGAACCCGCGCGAGCGCGGCGGCACGTTCGGCATCACCCCGGTCGGCAACCAGACGCTGCGCCCCGACACCTACCGGCCCCAGCCGGCCGCCCTGGTGGTCGGGGTCGTCGGCAGCCGCGCGCTGCCCGGCCTGGACAACGGCTACGCCGCACCCGCCCACGCCGTCGCGACTTCGTCCGCCGCGCCCGGCCTGACCGACGCGGGCGCGATCGTGGACCTGGAGCAGGCCGACAGGATGGCGTACGGCGTGCACGAGCAGGCCCAGTTCCAGGTGTGGACGCGGACGGCCGACGTGGCCGCGCTGGAGCGGGCGCTGACCGAGCAGGGGCTGACGGTGGTGAGCCGGCGGCACGCGAGCGAGCTGGCCGCCTCGTTCGCGGCGCGCGGGCCGGGCCTTGCGCTGTTGCTGCTGCTGGTGTCGGCGCTGGCCGCAGCGGCGCTCGCGCTCGGACGTACGGTGCTGGCGCTGCGCACGGCGGCCCGGCGGCGGGCGTACGAGCTGGCCGCGCTGGAGGCGGCGGGCGCCCGGGTGTCGGCGCTGCGGGTCGCGCTGCTGCTCGAACAGCTCATCACGGTCACGGCGGGCACGCTGGCCGGGCTGCTCGCCGGGCTGGCGGCGGCGAGCGCGGCGCTGCGGCGCATCCCGCAGTTCACCGAGCCGCCGGTCACGCCGCCGCTGCCGCACGACATCGCGGCGGCGCCCGTCGCGCTCGTCGTGGGCGCCGCCCTGCTGCTCAGCCTGCTGGCCGCGGCGGCGGTGTCGGAGCTGCTGCTGCGCGGCATCCGCGTGGAACGCCTCCGCGACACCCCGGCCTGACGCGCCGGACCGTCACCCCCGCCTGACGTGCCGGACCGTCACCCCTCGGACCGACGTGCCGGACCGTCAGCCCTCCGGCGGCTGACGTGCCGGACCGTCAGCCCTCCGGCGGCTGACGTGCTGGATCGTCAGCCGCCGGAGGACAGCGTGGCCAGGTACGCCTTGGCCAGGGTCAGCGCGCTCTCGAAGCCCTCCTTCTCCGACATCATCTCGACGTTGGGCGCGTTCATCTCCGCCTTCTCCGGCCGCTGGTGCCCCGAGTAGTCCACGCTGATCACCATCGAGCCCTTGCGGATGACGTACGAGCCGCTGGAGGCCGCCACATCGCCGCCCCTGTGCTGGACGTACTGCTTGAACGCCTCGTCGCCGAGCCCCTTGATGTCGGTCAGCTTGCCCCAGGTGATGAAGCCGATCGTGGACTCCGCGGTGCCCTTGGCCCGGCCGCGGTCGGTGGCGTAGAAGTCCTTGGCGGCGCCCACGTCCTCGGCCCCCGCCCGGTTGGTGAACCGGTGAACCGTGATGAGCGCGCTGCGGATCTTGATCTTGCCCTCGCCGGCCGGAAGGTTCCTGTTGAGCCAGCGGCACTCGGTCTGGTTGTCGTCGCCGACCTGGGTACCGCGCGCCCGCGTCTCCGCGTCGGGCACCAGCTTGAGCGCGGTGTCGGTGACGGCCGCGCATTCGGCGGGGAACGAGGCCAGCACCGTCGGCGACGGCGTCGGAGTGGCGGTCGGCGCCGGGGTGGACGGGGTGGTCGCCGTGGGCGTCGGGTCCGCCTGCGCCAGCACGTCAGGGTGCTTGCGCTGCCACTCGGCCACGCCCTTGGCGAAGTGCACGATCAGGCCGCTCACCTCGCGGATCGCGTTCTCCTCCGTGACCGCCTGCGCGGTCTCGTTCGACAGGATGGCCGCGTCCTTACGCTGCTGGCCGGCCTGGTACTTGACCTCGATCGTCATGTCGCCGACCCGCGCGTACGCGGTGCCGTAGGCGTACCACAGGAGCTTGCCCGAGCGGCGCCAGGTGTACTGGGCGAACGCGCCGTCGCCGACGTTCGGGATGTCCTTGACCGGCGAGATGTACTCCTTCTCGTCCGGATCGAGCTCGGGCTTGGCCGTCTCGCGGTACTTGCCGCCGCGATAGTCGGCCTCGTACGAGTTCTGCGCCATCGCGCGGCCCGTCTTGGTGCCCTCGCCCTTGTGCTGGTTGATCTTGACGTCGATCTCCCGGCTGCGCCAGTACTCGCCGTACGAGATGCGGTTGTTCAGCCAGTTGCAGGAGAAGTTGATCGTGTAGTCGTCCTCCCGGGACCGCTTCTCCACGGTCGCGCCCGGCACCAGGCGGTCGGCCTCGTCCTTGGGCAGCATCGAGCACACATCGACGGACACGCCGGTCGCGCTCGGACTCGCGGTGCCCTCGCCCGACGTACGGGCGACCGGCGGGTTGCCGCCTCCGCCGCTGTCCTCCGGGCCCCACAGCAGGAACGCGCCCACCCCCGCCGCGGCCACCAGCACGACGAGCGCGGCGGCGAGCGTGGGCATCATCCACGCCGGGCGCTTGGAGCCGCCGTCCGGCGTGAGCACCGGAGGGTTGGTTGGCGGCAGCGTGGGCGGCATGGCCGCCTGGTCCTGCGGCATCTGCGGCGACAGGGTCGGGGGCAGTGTGGGCGGCAGGTACGCGGTCCCACCCGGCGCCCGATCCTGTGGCCCGCTCGGCGGCCCACCCTGAGGACTGCTCGGGTATCCGCCCTGCGGCCACCCCGAAGGGCCACTGCCGGCCTCGTCCTGCGGGCCACTCGGGAACCCACCCTGTGACCAGCCCGAAGAGCCACTGCCGGCCCCGTCCTGCGGGCCACTCGGCGGCCCGCCCTGGGGGCCGCTCGGATACGCGCTCGGCGACCAACCCGCAGGAGCGCTCCCATCGTGAGGTCCGCTCGGCGGTCCACCCTGCGGCCACCCCGAAGGCCCGCTGCCCGCCCCGTCCTGGGGACCACCCGGCAGGGCACCCTCCGGCGGCCAGCCCGCAGAAGCGCTTCCCGGCCCGTCCTGCGCACCGCTCGGCGGCCCGCCCTGGGGGCCGCTCGGATACGCGCTCGGCGACCAACCCGCAGGAGCGCTCCCATCGTGAGGTCCGCTCGGCGGGCCTCCCTGGGGGCCGTTCGGGTATCCGCCCTGCGGCCAGCCCGAAGGACCGCTCCCCGGGGGCGGGTAGGCGCCCGGCGGGGCGGGGTGGGGGCCGTTCGGCGGCATGTGCGGGGGCCCGCCATAGGGCCCGGGGAACCCGCCCGGGGGCGGCGGAGGCTGCTGCTGCTCGTCCGGAGGCCAGACCTGATACCCGCCAGGAGGACCGCCCGGATGCCCCGGAGGGCCGTCCTGCGGAGGGGTCGGTCCGTCGGGAGGACCGCCTGCCGCTCCGTCCTGCGGCGGGTGTGGTGGCTGGGGTTGCCCGCCCGGGACCTGATAGGGGTTCGGCGGCCCGTAATCACTACCGGGATTCACTGCGACTCCTGAGGTTGCCCTGGCTTGCGGGGAAACATGCTAGCCACACCCCTTGCGAGGCGCTTGCGACACGATCGTCGGATTATTCCGGTAGTGCCGCGACGACCAGGCGGGCGGCGTCGATCGCGGTCTTCTCGTCGTTGGCCTCCGTCTTGCCGTTGACATCCTCCCGATGCCAGATGACCTCGCCCAGCAGGTTACTTGTACGGAAGAGCAACCGGCTGTCCGATGAACCTTCTGTGCCGGAGTTGAGATACCTCTTCCAGCCGTTCTGCAGGATCGCCTGCTCCCCGATGCCCTCGACGTCGCGGACGCTCCCCCACAGCTGCCGCTGGGAGGTGCCCTCGGCCGCGGCCCGCGTCCGCCGCTCGCTGGCCAACCGGCGCTCTGCCACCTGCGGCCCGCTGACGTCCTTCGTGGGCTGCTCGGCCCGGACCCGCACGGTGAGGATGTACTGGGTGGTGTCGTCCTTCCACTGGCACTCCCCCGTCATGGAGGGCAACACGCGGACCTGGTCGGCCTTCATGAGCTTGGTGACCTGCTCGGTGGTCAGCAGCTTGCAGGGGTCGGGCGCGGTGGCGTACCGGCCGGCGGGGGCCGTGGACGTGCCGAGCGCGCTGACCGCGTACCAGCCGCCCGCGCCCAGCACCGCGACGGCGGCGAGCGCCACGGGCAGCACCCACCGGCGGCGCCGGGCGGGCCGGGGCGCGGTGGAGGTGCCCGATGGGGTCGTCATGGTGGTCACCGCGGACAGCACCTGGCGTACGTGCGCCGCCGGCGGCCGCGCCGCCGGGTCCTTGGCGAGCATGGCCATCAGCAGGTCGCCCAGGGGGCGGCCGGCCCTGGCCGGATACGGCGGCTCGTGCAGCAGCACCGCGGCGGCGATCGCGGCGGGCATCCCGCGGTCGAACGGCGCGCGCCCCTCGACCGCGGTGTAGAGGCTCGCGCCGAGCGACCACAGGTCGGACGCGGGGCCCGAGGGCTGCTCGTTGAGCCGTTCTGGAGCCATGTAGCCGGGCGAGCCCGCGTGGCCGAAGGGACCGCCCTGACCGCTCATCGGCGTGGCGATGCCGAAGTCGGTGAGCATCGCCGTGCCGTCGGCGTCGAGCAGGATGTTGGCCGGCTTGACGTCGTGGTGCAGCATGCCGTGGGCGTGCGCGACCTCCAGCGCCGACAGCACGCGCAGCCCGATCGCGGCGACGTACCCCGGGGGCAGCGGACCGCTCTCCTTGATCACCTTGTCGAGCGAGCGGCCGCTGACCAGGTCCATGATGATCCACGGCTGCGCGCCCTCGATGACGACGTCGTGGACGAGCACGATGGCCGGGTCGCGCAGCCGTCCCGCGGACCTGGCCTCGTGGATGGCGCGGTCGATGAACTCGGCGTGCTCGCGCTGGGACATGCCCTCGGGCACGCGTACCTGCTTGACGGCGACCTGCCGGTCGAGCACCTCGTCGATGGCCCGCCACACCGTGCCGGCGCCGCCCTGGCCGAGCCGCTCGATGAGCCGGTAGCGGCCCGCCAGGAGATAGAGCTCAGCCACCATCGCGCAACGTCCGTATGCTCGCCTGCGCGGCTCTCAGAGCCCGCTGCCTGATGTCTTCGTCGGTCGGCCCGTCGGCGAGCGTGGTGTACATGACGGCCACCACGAGGTTGGCAACCCGGTAGATGATGTACGAGGTGTGCATCTGGCCGGTGGGGCCCGCCAGCTCGAAGCCGAACGCCTCGTCGCCGAGCTCAGGGATGTCGCGCAACGGGGTGCGGGCGGCCTTGGTGCTCTCTTTCTGGCCGATCTCGGGCCAGGTCCAGTCGAGCGAGTCGTACCTGCTCCACCAGCGCTTCTGGCTCTGGTACAGCTTGCGCGCCGACGCCTCGGTCATCGACCAGGGATCGACCGTGTCGGAGTCCTTCTGCACCTGGATGCTCACGCCGGTCCCGGCCTGAGGAAGCGTCCAGGCGCACTCCGGGCCCGCCTCGTCGGCGTCCGGCTGGTCCTCGGGCAGGTTCCTGGTACGCAGGATGCCGCTCAGCTCCTGCTTGCTGATCATCGTGCAGACGTCCATGGGCGTGGTGAACCCGGCCGCCGCGGCGCCGTCGCGGTCGCGCAGCCACAGGAACACGGTGGTGGCCGCCGCGGCCAGCGCCACCACCACGACCGCCGCGACCAGCACGGCCATCCGGCCGTGACCTCCCGTCCCGCTCGGCTGGGTGGGCACTTCGGGGACCGGCAGCGCGGGCGCCGGGCCGCCCGCGGCGACCTGTCTGAGCGCCTGCACGACCAGCCGGGACTCGGGGCGTGCGGCGGGGTTCTGCGCCATCATCGCGGCCACGATGGGCCCGAGCGGACCCGGCGCGACCGGCACCGGCTGGGTGAGCGTGGCGCGTACGCGCTCGGCCACCGACCCGACGTAGGCGGGCGTGCCGGTCAGCGCGGCGTAGAGCGTGGCGCCGAGCGACCACATGTCGCTGGCGGGACCCCCGGGGTGGCCCTCCAGCCGCTCGGGCGCGATGAATCCGGGCGAGCCGACCATCAGGCCCTGCTGGGTGAGCGTGGCCTGGCCCTCCTGCCTGGCGATGCCGAAGTCGGTCAGCACCACCCGGCCGCTCTCGGTCAGGAACACGTTGCCCGGCTTGACGTCGCGGTGCTGCAGCCCCTGGGCGTGGGCGGCCATCAGCGCCTCGAGGACGTCGGCGCCCACCCTGGCCGCGTAGTCGGCGGGCATCGGGCCGAAGTCGCGTATGGTGTCGCCCAGCGTACGGCCGCGCAGCAGCTCCATGACCAGCCACGGACGGTCCTGCTCGACCACCACGTCGTGCAGGGCCACGATGCCGGGATGGCGCAGCCGCGCCATGGCCTGCGCCTCGCGCACCGCCCGCGTCACCGCCTCGGCGCGCTCCTTCTCCGACATGCCCTCGGGCAGCGTGAGCTCCTTGACCGCGACATCGCGCTCGAGCATCTCGTCCCTGGCCTGCCACACCTTCCCCATGCCGCCCGCGCCCAGAGGGCGCAGAAGGAGGTAGCGACCGGCAAGTCTTCCCGCGGACATAAAGGGAAGGGTAACTAAGGATCAAGGGGGGTGCTTACTCGTTCCTGTCGGTCCGTCCTTCTATGGTCTTGGAACGTGGACCCGGTTCAAGGCACCCTCGACGAGCTCGGCACGCCGCTGAGCGACGTCACGTTCGTCGTGTTCGACCTCGAGACGACCGGCGGCGCGCCCGCCGAGGACGCGATCACCGAGATCGGCGCGGTCAAAGTGCGGGCCGGCGAGGTGCTCGGCGAGTTCTCCACGCTGGTCGATCCCGGGGGGCCGATCCCGCCGTTCATCTCGGTGCTGACGGGCATCACCGACGCCATGGTCATGGCCGCACCGAAGATCGAGTCGGTGCTGCCGAGCTTCCTCGAGTTCATCAGGGGCGCCACGCTGGTGGCGCACAACGCCGGGTTCGACACCCGCTTCATCAAGGCGGCCTGCGCCGCGCTCGGCTATCCCCCGCCGGCCAATCCCGTGCTCGACACCGTCGATCTCGCCCGGCGCGTGCTGACCCGCGACGAGATCCCCAACGCCAAGCTGTCCACGCTGGCCAGGTTCTTCCGCAGCCCCGTCGAGCCGTGCCACCGCGCGCTGCAGGACGCCCGCGCCACCGTCGACGTGCTCCACGGGCTGATCGAGCGGGCCGGGTCCTTCCAGGTCCACACGCTCGAAGAGCTCAAGTCGTTCGTCCGCGCGCCCACGCCCGAGCAGCAGCGCAAGCGCCACCTCGCCGAGTCCGTGCCCCATGCGCCCGGCGTCTACATGTTCGAGGACGCGCGCGGCGAGATCCTCTACATCGGCAAGAGCACCAACCTGCGCAACCGCGTACGCTCCTACTTCACCGCGGGCGAGACCCGGCCGCGCATCCGCGAGATGATCGGCATCGCCGAGCGGGTGCGCCACATCGTCTGCGCCACCGCGCTGGAGGCCGAGGTCAGGGAGCTGCGCCTGATCGGCGGGGCCAAGCCGCGCTACAACCGCCGTTCCCGCTTCCCCGAGAAGATGCTGTGGCTGAAGCTGACCAGCGAGGTCTTCCCGCGCCTGTCGATCGTGCGCGATCTCAAAGACGACGGCGCCACCTATCTCGGGCCGTTCAGCAGCGCCCGGCTGGCCGATGACGCCCGCATCGCCCTCCACGAGGCCGTCCCGCTGCGGCAGTGCACGCAGCCGGTGACCCTGCGCACCCGGCGCTCGGCGTGCGTGCTGCACGAGATGGGCCGCTGCGGCGCGCCCTGCGAAGGACGCGAGAGCCCCGAGGAGTACGCCGTCCACGTCGAGAACGCGCGCCGCGCCATGACCCAGGACGCCACCCCCGTCTTCACCGCCGTGACCGCCCGCATGGAGCGGCTCTCGGTCGAGCAGCGCTACGAGGAGGCGTCCGTCGATCGCGACCGGCTCGCCTCCTTCGTCCGTACGGCGGCCCGCATGCAGCGGCTGAGCGCCATCACCCGCATCCCCGAGTTAGTGGCCGCGAGCCCGGCCTTCGGCGGCGGCTGGGACATCCACGTCATCCGGTACGGCCGTCTGGCCGCCGCCGGGGTCATGCCCAAGGGCACCCACCCGACTCCCTTCGTGACCGCGCTCAAGGCCGGCGCCGAGTCGGTGCAACCCGGTCCCGGGCCGGTCCACGCGGCCAGCGCCGAGGAGACCGAGTGCATCCTGCGCTGGCTGGAGTCGCCGGGGGTGCGGCTGGTGGAGGTCGACGGCGAGTGGAGCCTGCCCGCGTGGGGTGCGGCGCGACATAAGGCGCGCATTGACCTCGCGTACCGGCATCTTGATCAACGCCGTCCTCGGGAGGGGCGACCTTTGAGGTGAAACGATAGAGTTGTGGCATGGTCACGGCTATCGTCCACATCAATGCAGAGGTAGACCGGATCCCGGAGGTCGCCCAGACGATCGCCGAGATCGAAGGGGTCAGCGAGGTCTACTCCATCACCGGCGAGTACGACCTGCTGGCCATGGTGAGGGTCGCCGCCTACGAGGAGATCGCCGAGGTCGTCCCGGGGCGGATCAACAAGGTGCCCGGAGTGCTCAACACGGAGACGCACATCGCCTTCCGCGCCTACTCCCGCCACGACCTCGACGCCGCCTTCTCCATCGGCTTCCCCGAAGCCGACTGACTCGGCCACCGACCACACCTCGCAAACCGGCGCGGCCCGCACCTGTCGGGCCGCGCCCCCTTCAATCCGACCGCGCCCTGGCGTCCCCCGCCGACCCGGTCGGCCACTCAGTGCTGCCCATCGGCCGGTCCCTCTGGGCCTGTGCGAGCAGATAGTGCGCTCCACGCGTCCCACCCCGAACGCCCACCGAGCCGACCGGCCGCCACCCCCACCCGCGCACGCCCTGAGCAGGTCAGCCGCTCTTCCCTGCCCGCTTGCGCGCCCCCGTGCAGGAATGCGCGCGCCCGCGTGCACGAAGGCGCCTCTGCGCGAACCGTTCTCGCGGGTGCGCCTTCCCGACGCCCTGGCCGGACTCGGTCGCGGCCCGCAGGCGCACGCACGCCGCCGGCCCGCTCCCGCACCGACCGGACAGCACTCGCGGAGCCGCGCTGACGTAAGCGGCGCACCCCCGGCGCCCTCACGGCCCGCTGAAAGGCCCTGGGGCGAGCAAGCGAACACACGGCGCGCCCGGTCGCCGCTGACGGGCAGGCGGGCACGGACCGCCGCGCCCCGGCCGACGTAGCGCGTGCCACCCGCGCAGACGCCCTCACGACGCAGCCGGCCCGGCACAGCTCCGTGCCGCGAACGATCGGAGGTCAGCGCCTCGCCCGTGGCGTGAGCGACACCCTGGTGGCGCGGCGACGCTCCCACGCGCCGTCCGCCCGCCGGGCGTCGAGACGTGCGTGAACGGCGTGTCGCCTTCCGCACGAACGTAAACGGGCGTGTCACCTTCAGCAGGAACGCAGTGCGGCGCGCGAGACGTGTCCGGCGCGTTCCCCAGCCCCTCGCGAAACGGCGCGTTTTCCGGCCCCGCAGGCCCCCGCGAAATTCCTCAGGAAACACCGACGGACCCGGTCGAGCGAGGTGCTCGGCCGGGCCCGTGCGGTTGTGGCGTCAGGGATCAGCGGGTGATGCTGTGCTGCTCGTCGCTCGCGCCGGCACCGGCGCCGACGGCGGCGTGCTCCTCCCCGTGCTCGTCGTGCTCGTCGTGGCCGTGCCCGTGCGGGTCCTCCAGCGGGATCTTCTCCCCGCCGTAGGCACGGGACATGCGTCCACGCAGCTTGCCGAGCGGCCCGCGCATGCCCTTCGGCGGGATGCCCGAGTTGTCCTCGTCCACCGGAAGCATCGGCACGGGCTCCTTGCCGCGCATGTGCGCCTCCATGTCCTCCGACGGAGGCGTGTGGACCTCGATGAACTCACCGTGCGGCAGCCGCTTGATCACGCCGGACTCCACGCCGTGCGAGATGATCGCCTGGTCGGCGCGCTGGAGGCCGAGGCACATCCGGTACGTGATCAGGTAGGCCAGGGCCGGGGCGACGAAGATCAGCACTCGACCGGCGTAGGTGGTCCAGTTGAGGCTGATGTGGAAGTTGGCCGCGATCTCGTCGTTGGCGCCGAGCAGCCACAGCACCCCGTAGAACGTGATGGCGGAGACGCCGATCGAGGTGCGGTGGGGGTTGTTGCGCGGACGGTCGGCGATGTGGTGCTCGCGGTTGTCGCCCGTGATCCACCGTTCGAGGAACGGATAGAGCGCGAGGCCCGTCATGATGATGCCCATCGGCACCAGGGCCGGGATGATGACGCTCAGCGGCAGCGTGCCGGCGTGGGCGGTGCCGAAGAGGTTGATCTCCCACGGCGGCATGATGCGCAGCGCGCCTTCGAGGAAGCCCATGTAGAAGTCGGGCTGCGAACCGGCGGAGACGTCGGCCGGGGTGTAGGGGCCGAACAGCCAGATCGGGTTGATCTGGGTGAACGTCGCCAGACCGGTGATCACGCCGAGCGTGAACAGGAAGAACGCGCCCGCCTTCGCCATGAAGGCCGGGTAGAACGGCGCGCCGACCACGTTCTTGTTCGTCCGGCCCTTGCCCGGCATCTGGGTGTGCTTCTGCACCCACATGAGCACCATGTGGGCGGAGACCAGAGCCAGGATGATGCCCGGGATGAGCAGGATGTGCAGCGAGTAGAACCGGGAGATGACATCCTCACCCGGGTATTCGCCGCCGAACAGGAAGAACGTGATGTACGTGCCGACCAGCGGCAGCGAGATCGCCACACCCTCGGTGATCCGCAGACCGGCGCCGGAGAGCAGGTCGTCGGGGAGGGAGTAGCCGGTCAGGCCCTCGGCGAGCGCCAGCGTCAGCAGCAGCACGCCGATGAGCCAGTTGATCTCGCGCGGCTTGCGGTACGCGCCGGTGAAGAAGACACGCAGCGCGTGGACCATCATGCCGGCCACGAAGAGCAAGGCCGCCCAGTGGTGCATCTGCCGGATGAGCAGACCACCGCGGACGTCGAAGCTGATCTCCAGCGCCGACGCGTAGGCCTCGGACATCATGACGCCCTTGAGCGGCGCGTACGAGCCGTCGTAGGCGACCTCCATCATGCTGGGCTTGAACCAGAGCGTCAGGAACGTACCGGTCAGCAGCAGGACGATGAAGGAGTAGAGCGCGATCTCACCCAGGAGGAACGACCAGTGGTCCGGGAAGATCTTGCGCATGTTGCGCTTGAGGAAACTGGCACCGCCGAGACGCTCGTCGAGCCAGTTCGACGGGCCTGCGATGGCCTTGGGCGCGGACTTGAGCTCGGTGCTCATGCCTGGCCTCCCTTCGACCTGGCCTCGGCCTCCGCGTCACCGCGTTCCCAGTAGCTGGGTCCGACAGGCACCGCGAAGTCGCCCTTGGCGATGAGGTAGCCCTCGGAGTCGACGGTGATGGGCAGCTGCGGCAGCGGCCGGGCGGCCGGGCCGAAGATGACCTTCGCGCCGTCGGCGGCGTCGAACGTCGACTGGTGGCACGGGCAGAGGATGTGGTGGGTGTTCTGCTCGTACAGGGCCGCGGGGCAGCCCACGTGGGTGCAGATCTTGGAGTACGCGACGATGCCGTCGTGCGTCCAGTTCTTGTTGGTGCCGTCCTTGAGCTCTTCGGGACGGAACTTGATCAGGATCAGCGTGGCCTTGGCGAGGGCGTTGAGGTCGTGCTCGTAGCCCTCGGGCACGACCGACAGGATGCCGCCGGGCGAGTTGAAGTCGGCCGCCCTGATGGGCTGGCCGGTGCCCTCGACGACGAGCCTGAGCGGCTTGCCCTCCTTGTTGGTGGTGCCCCAGACGGTGTGCCGCAGCGTCTTGTTGAACTTGGCGCCCGGCATCTTGCTGTTGTCCAGGTCGCGCAGCATGACCAGGGGGACCAGGCCGAGCGGCGCGGCGGCCAGCAGCAGGGTGCGGCGGAGCAGCTTGCGCTTGACGAAGCCGCTCTCGTTGGCGCCCTGCACGAACGTCTCGCTCACGACCTCGCGGTCGTCCTCGTCGGAGGCCATCGTGTGGCGCTCCTGCACCAGCGAGTACTTCGGCATGATCTGGCGGACCCAGATCACGATGCCGATCGCCAGGGCGAGGATCGCGACCGTGAGCGAGGAGCCCAGCGCGAGGTTGGAGGTGCCCGTGGCCTCGGGACTGCCGACCTGGAACACCACGTAGGAGATGATGAACGCGATGGCGGCCAGGAAGGTGATCGTGAAGCAGAGCGCCACGATCTTCTCGGCCTTGCGCGCCTTGGCCTCGTCCTGCAGCGTCACGCCGGGGACGTCGCGTTCGGCCTTGTCGGCCTCCTCGGTGCCGAGCATCGAGGTGCCCGGTGCGGGGGTGCCGATGACGCGCTTGGGGACGCGTTCGTCCGGCTGCTCGATCTCGTGCTCGTTGTCTGTCATGACTTCTGTCGCTTCTTCGCGGTGATCCAGATGGCGGCGAGTGCGAGGGCGCTCAGGCCCACCACCCACGCTACGAGACCTTCGGTGACCGGGCCGATGCGGCCGAGACCGAAGCCGCCCGGGTCCCTCTGCTCGCGAACCTGGGTGATGTAGGCGATCATGCTCCGCTTCTCCTCGGGCGTGATCGTCGTGTCGTTGAAGACCGGCATCGCCTGCGGGCCGGTGATCATCGCCTCGTAGATCTGCGTGGGCGTCGCCTCGTTGAGGTTGGGCGCGTACTTGCCCTGCGTCAGCGCGCCGCCCGCGCCCACCCAGTTGTGACACTGGATGCAGTTCGCGCGGAACAGCTCACCACCCTTGCCGGCGTCACCGAGCTTCGGGTCGACCTGCTCGTGGCCGGGCACCTGCGGCCCGCCGCCGAGCGACTGGACGTAGGCGGCGATCTGGCGGGTCGTGGTCTCGTTGACCCAGTTCGCCGGCGGCTTGCGCGGCGCCTGCGGGCCGGGCGCGCCCGCCGGCATGCGGCCGGTGCTCATCTGGAAGTCGACGGCCGCGGCGCCGACACCGATGAGCGTGGGCGCCGAGCTGGTGCCCTCCGCGTTCATGCCGTGGCAGCTGGAGCAGTGCTGTACGAACAGGCTCCTGCCCTCGGCCACGTCGTCGACCTTGCCGGCCGCCAGCGCCGCGTCGGCAGGCTTACCCGCCTGGACAAAGGCGGCGTATACCATCCCGACCAGCGCCAACGCCAAAATCAGGACGGCGTATCTCGCGAGGGGATGCCGCCGCCAAGCGGTGATCCTAGTCACAGAGATCCCGTTCCTTAACGAATGATGTAGATGGTCGCGAAAAGACCGATCCAGACGACGTCTACGAAGTGCCAGTAATAGGACACGACGATCGCGCTGGTGGCCTGCTCATGCGTGAAGCGCTTCGCGGCGTACGTGCGTCCCAGCATGAAGAGGAACGCGATCAGGCCACCGGTCACGTGCAGGCCGTGGAAGCCCGTCGTCAGGTAGAACACCGAGGTGTAAGCGTTAGCGGACAAGGTCGCGCCCTCTGACGCCAGCTCGCCGTACTCGTACAGCTGCCCGGCGATGAAGATCGCGCCCATGAGGAAGCTGACGACGTACCAGAAGCGGAGCTTTCCGACCTGCCCCTTCTCTGCGGCCCACACGCCCAGCTGGCACGTCACACTCGACAGGACCAGGATGATCGTGTTGACCGTCGCGAACGGGATGTTCAGATGAGCGACGTCGCCTGCCTCTGCGCCCGCAGGGAGCAGCGCCGGACCCCACTCGAGGCCCTTCCCGACGCTCACCGACCGGATGGTGAAGTACATCGCGAACAGCGCCGCGAAGAACATGAGCTCAGAGGACAGCCACACGATCGTGCCCACGCTGACCAGGTTGGGTCTGCGGTACGACTGTGCTGTCGTCGTCGAAGTTATTGCGGATGCTGTCGCCACGGGCAGCATTATTGCGGCTCCGGTGGTCGGTCCGGCGCACGACCCCCCGTTAGCAGGTACGAACCACCGACCAACCTGGGATAATCGCCATAAAACACCCGCCAGGCATGGTGGCCTGGGTACGCATGCCCACGCACCGGTACGATCCCAGGTGACCATACCTCTTCGACTGATAGTGAGCGCGACCGATGTCCAGTGGGAGCACCGACGAGAAGATGAAAGTCCTCGTCTACAGCGACGACGCCGCCACCAGGGCCGAGGTGATCCAGGCCATCGGCAGGCGTCCCGCGGCCGACGTACCCCTCGTGGAGATCGTGGAGTGCGCCACCGAGCCCAAGGTGCACCAGTGGCTGGGCTCCGGTGAGATCGACGTCGCCGTGCTCGACGGCGAGACCCAGCCCGCCGGCGGCATGGGCGTCTCGCGGCAGGCCAAGGACGAGGTCTACGACTGCCCGCCCATCTGCCTGATCATCGCCAGGCGCGACGACCGCTGGCTGGCCGAGTGGTCCAAGGCCGACGCCGTCGTCTCGCAGCCGCTCGAGCCGCTGGTGCTCGCCGACACCGTGGCCGACCTCATGCGCCGCCGCTCCGCCACCCGTCTCAACGCTAAGTAGGTGACCATGGACTCCCGGACGACCTGGCCAACCCTGCTCAACGCTCTCCTGTCGGGAGAGAACCTCACCTCCGACGAGTCGGCCTGGGCGATGCGGGAGATCATGTCCGGCGCCGCGACGCCGTCCCAGATCGCCGCCTTCGTGGTCGCGTTGCGGGCCAAGGGCGAGACCGTGGCCGAGGTGGTGGGCCTGGCCCGCACCATGCTGGAGCTGGCCACGCCGCTGAAGGTCGAGGGCCCGGTGGTCGACATCGTCGGCACCGGCGGCGACCGCGCCCACACGGTCAACGTCTCGACGATGGCCGCCATCGTGGCCGCCGCCGCGGGCGCCAGGGTGGTCAAGCACGGCAACCGCGCGGCGTCGTCCTCGTGCGGCGCTGCCGACGTCCTGGAGCACCTCGGCATCCGGCTCGATCTCACGCCCGAGCAGACGGCGCAGGTGGCGCGCGAGGCGGGCATCGCCTTCTGCTTCGCGCCGGTCTACCACCCGGCGCTGCGCTTCGCCGGTCCGACGCGCAAGGAGATCGGCGTTCCGACGATCTTCAACTTCCTCGGCCCGCTGACCAACCCGGCCCGCCCGTCGGCGCAGGCCATCGGCGTCTACGACGCCCGCATGCTGCCGGTGCTGGCCGGCGTCTTCGCCGAGCGCGGCGTCTCCGCCCTGGTCTTCCGCGGCGACGACGGCCTCGACGAGCTGACCATCGCCGCCACCTCCACCGTCTGGGTGGTCAAGGACGGCACGGCGACGCAGACCACGTTCGACCCGGCGGTGCTCGGCATCCCGCGGGCCGACGTGGGCGCGCTGCGCGGCGGCGACGTCGCGTTCAACGCCCAGGCCGTGCACGACCTGCTGGAGGGCAAGACGGGGCCGGTGCGCGACGCGGTGCTGCTCAACGCGGCCGCGGCGCTCGTGGCGCTCGACGGGCCCGGCGACGACCTCGACTCCGCGATGATCGACGGTTACGCCCGCGCGGCGCAGGCCGTCGACTCCGGCGCCGCCAAGGCCACGCTGGAGCGCTGGATCGAGGTCAGCAGCGCCTTCCCGCGCTCCTGACCCCTGGCCTTCTCGCGTCCCGGCTCCCCCACGGGAGCGCCACCGCCGAGACGGCTCTGAGAGGACTCTGACCTGGCGCGACGGCGCCGCCCCTCACCAGGAGTGGCGGCGCCGTTTTCATGCCGTGAGCGTCCTTCTCAGCGCCTCGGAACGGGATCCCGCCCGTCAGCGCCGCAAGAGCGCGCGTCGCGCCGGAGGCGACGAGGTACGCGCGGTCAGGACAGTGCGATGGTGGGACCGGCCTTGAGCGAGCTCCACTTGAGCCACTGCTTCCAGTCCTCCTGCCAGTGCCCCCAGCCGTTGGTGGGCTCCAGCTTGCGCGGCGAGCCGGTGATGATGATGGGGTCGCCGATCAGCGTGTTCTTGAGGAACCAGATCGCGTTGGCCGGGCTGATGTTCACGCAGCCGTGGCTGACGTTGGCGCGGCCCTGCGAGCCGACCGACCAGGGCGCGCTGTGCACGTACTCACCGCTGTTGGAGATGCGGACGGTGTTGTAGACGGTCATCTGGTAGTAGCCGGGCTGGCCGGGCCCGATGCCGGGCGAGGTCATGATCGTGACGGGCTCGCGGGACATCGCCAGGTGGATGCCCGAGGTCGTGTGGTACTTCCACTGGCCGCCCTGGCCTGCGCTCATCGGCATCGTACGGATCTTCTTGCCGTCCCGCCTGACCACGAGCACGTGCTCGTTGACGCTGCCCTTGGTGATCTGCTGGCGGCCGATCTTGAAGTCGAGTCGTACGTCGCGCTTGCCGTACATGCCGGGCCCGCCGCGCACGCCCGCCAGCTTGGCCTCCACCCGCACCTTGGTCCTGGCCGGCCAGTACTTCTTCGGCCGGAAGTCCACGTGCTGGTCGTCGAACCAGTGCCAGGCCCCCTCCACCGGCTTGGAGCTGCGGATGATGAGGTTGCGCTCGACGGCCACCCGGTCCTGGATGGGCTGGTCGAAGGCGATCATCACCGGCATGCCGACCCCGACGGTCAGGCCGGTGACCTCCTTGTTCGGGGTGATGCTCTCGATGTCGAACGTCTTGGTGGCCTTGACCGTGCTGAACTTGCTGGTGGTCTCGTGCTCCTTGCCCGTGGCGTCCACGGAGACCGCGGTCACCGTGTACGAGGCGCCGGGCCTGGCGGTGCCGAGGCTGCGCCAGCGCGTACGGTCGGCGCTCAGCACGCCCTTCAGCGGCCCCGACTTGCCGCCGTCCACCCGGACGCTCTTGAGCGTGCCGCCCTGGGCGGAGACGACCACGGGCCGGTCGGTGGGGACGTTCGACGACTTGTCCGCCGGAGTGACGCCCACGGGGGCGCTGTAGGCCTTGCCCGCCATGGCGACGCCCTTCTTGGGGTCGTCGGCCGGCTCGCCCGCCGAGCACGCCGCCAGCAGCGCCATGGCCAGCAGGCCGCATCCATACGTACCGCGCCCCACGAGTACTCCCTCGTCCCTTATCGAACCGCTTCCGCCTCCTTATTACCCTGAGTGATCGAATCACCACATCCGTACACCGTTAAAGAACACCAAAAAGCGGGCGTCCTCCCCCAAGGGAGGCCGCCCGCTTCAGGTGTGCGGCTCAGTGGCTCAGTGCGAGAAGTGGCCCCGGTAGTACTGGAACACGAACCCGATCATGGCCATGATCACGAGGAAGACCCCGATCAGGAACATCCAGAAGCCGATCACGAACCCGGCGAAGGCGAACGCCGCCGCCAGGCACAGGAACAGCGGCCACCAGCTGCTCGGGCTGAAGAACCCGAGCTCGCCCGCACCCTCGCTGATCTCGGCCTGCTTGTTGTCCTCCGGCTGGGCGCCGATGCGCTTCGCGGTGAACATCAGGTAGTAGCCCACCATGAAGGCGAACCCGACCGAGATGGCCATCGCGGTGGTGCCGACCGGCTCACCCTGACCGGTGGCGGCCTTGGTCCAGAACCAGTACGCGATGTCGACGCCGGCGAAGAAGACCCCGCACAGCAGGAACAGCCAACCTTGGACCTTCATCAGGCCTCAACCTCCTCGGTGGACTTGCTCGAGGTGCGCGGGTAGTGCAGGTCGAACGCGGGGCGCTCGGACCGGATGCGCGGCAGCGAGGTGAAGTTGTGCCGCGGCGGCGGGCAGGAGGTCGCCCACTCGAGCGAACCGCCGTAACCCCACGGGTCGTCGACGGTGACCTTGGGCGCGCTGCGCCAGGTCTTCCAGACGTTGTAGAAGAACGGCAGCGTGGAGGCGCCGAGGATGAACGCGCCCACCGACGACAGCAGGTTGAGGTCGGTGAAGCCGTCGGCCGCGCTGTAGTCGGCGTAGCGGCGCGGGAAGCCGAGCATGCCGAGCCAGTGCTGGACGAGGAACGTCGTGTGGAAGCCGATGAACAGCAGCCAGAAGTGCAGCTTGCCGAGCTTGTCGTTGAGCATCTTGCCGGTGAACTTCGGCCACCAGAAGTAGAACCCGGCGAACATCGCGAACACGACGGTGCCGAAGACCACGTAGTGGAAGTGGGCCACGACGAAGTAGGTGTCGCTGATGTGGAAGTCGAGCGGCGGCGAGGCCAGGATGACACCGGTCAGACCGCCGAGCAGGAACGTGACGAGGAAGCCGATCGAGAACAGCATCGGCGACTCGAACGTCAGGTGCCCGCGCCACATCGTGCCGATCCAGTTGAAGAACTTCACGCCGGTCGGCACCGCGATGAGGAACGTCATGAACGAGAAGAACGGCAGCAGCACCTGCCCGGTCGGGAACATGTGGTGCGCCCAGACCGTGATGGACAGACCGGCGATCGAGATCGTCGCGCCGATGAGGCTGATGTAACCGAAGATCGGCTTGCGGCTGAAGACCGGCAGGATCTCCGTCACGATGCCGAAGAACGGCAGCGCGATGATGTACACCTCGGGGTGGCCGAAGAACCAGAACAGGTGCTGCCACAGCAGCGCGCCGCCGAACTCGGAGTCGAAGATGTGGGTGCCGAGCTTGCGGTCGGCCTCGAGCGCCAGCAGCGCGGCGGCCAGCACCGGGAAGGCCATCAGCACGAGCATGCTGGTCAGCAGGACGTTCCAGGTGAAGATCGGCATCCGGAACATCGTCATGCCGGGCGCGCGCATGCAGATGATCGTGGTGATGAAGTTCACCGCACCGAGGATGGTGCCGAGACCCGACAGCGCCAGACCCATGATCCACAGGTCACCGCCGATGCCCGGCGAGTTGATCGCGTTGGACAGCGGCGTGTAGGCGAACCAGCCGAACGAGGCGGCACCGCCCGGGGTGAAGAAGCCGGAGACGGCGATGATGCTGCCGAACAGGTAGAGCCAGTAGCTGACCATGTTCAGGCGCGGGAACGCCACGTCGGGGGCGCCGATCTGCAGCGGCATCAGCTCGTTCGCGAAGCCGGCGAACAGCGGCGTCGCGAACATCAGCAGCATGATCGTGCCGTGCATGGTGAACAGCTGGTTGAACTGCTCGTTGGTGGTGAACTGCAGCCCCGGCTGCGCCAGCTCGGCCCGCATGACCAGCGCCATCACGCCGCCGATGAGGAAGAAGGCGAACGACGTGATCAAGTACATGTGCCCGATGATCTTGTGATCGGTCGAGCTCATCCACTTCGCGATGATCTGGCCCTTGGTGCTGGGCCGGACCCGCGGCGTCGTCGTCAGTGGTTCTTGGATGGCGGTCACTGGGCACTCCCAGCCTGGTGGGTCGCGATGTACTGTTCGAACTCGGTCTGGTCCACGAGCTTGACCGAGAAGAGCATCCGGCTGTGGTCGACACCGCAGAGCTCGGCGCAGCGGCCGGCGAAGGTGCCGGTCTTGTCGAGCGTGGTGATCTCGAACTTACGGCCGGGGTTGTCCTCGGGGATGCCGGGGATGACGTCACGCTTGAAGAGGAACTCCGGCACCCAGAACGAGTGGATGACATCGTCGGTCGACAGGTCGAACTCGACCTTCGTCTTCTTCGGCAGGACCAGCTGAGGGCCCTGGTTGTAGTCGCTGACCGGCACGCCCGCGACCGGTTCGATCGTCTTGCCCTTGTAGGTCGTGGTGAAGCGCCAGCTCCACTGGAACGCCTCGACCTTGACCTTGACCGGCGCGTCGCCGCTCACCTTGGTGAGCGTCTCGCTGTCGCGCGCGGTGAAGAAGAAGAACACCGAGACCATCACCAGCGGAATGACCGTGTAGAGGATCTCGATGGGCAGGTTGTAACGCACCTGCGGCGGAAGGTCGGCCTTGGCCCTGCGCTTGCGGTGGAAGATCGACGCCCACAAGATTAGAACGATGACGACGGCGCCCGTGGCGAGAGCGGCGATCCAAGCCCCGTTCCACAGGCTCTGGACGACCCCGCCCTGCTCGGTGACGTGATCGGGAAGAAGGCCGCGAGACCATTTGGCCTCGGGGACGTCATTAGCACACGCCGTAGCAGTGGCCAGCAGCAACGCCAAAGCGGCGGCGCGTGGCACCCTGCGCCGGGCCAACGAACGCCGCGTCGTACGGCGAGTCGGACTCACGGATCGCCTACCCCACAGATGAAGCCCAAGAGTCTTTCCCCTGGGCGCTCGTATTTCCTGATGCACAGCTTGATTGCAGACACATTAGCGTGCAGGTGCCTCGCCCCACCGCGCGACCCCTCCATGGCGCCGGAAGTGGGACGATGAGTCTCGTGGCGTACTTCGATGCGGCATCAACCGAACCGCTGCACCCCCAGGCGCGTGAGGCGCTGCTGGCGGCGCTGGACGCCGGCTGGGCCGACCCCGCGAGACTATACGGCGCTGCCCGCCGTGCGCACCTGCTGCTGGAGCAGGCCCGCACGGAGGTGGCCGAGGTGCTCGGCGCGCGACCCGACGAGGTGTCGTTCACCTCGTCCGGCACACAGGCCGTGCATCTCGGTGTGCTCGGAACCCTACACGGCAGGCGCAGGGCCGGGCGCCACCTGGTCACCAGTGCCGTGGAGCATTCGAGCGTCCTGCACGCCGGTGAAGTGCACGAACGCGACGGCGGGACGGTCGAGACGGTCGGCGTGGACATCACCGGCAAAGCCGACGCCGCCGCCTTCGCCGAGGCGGTCGCGCGGCCGGGCACGGCGCTCGCGTGCCTGCAGACGGCCAACCACGAGGTCGGCACGCTCCAGCCGGTCGCCGAGGTGGCCGCCGCCTGCCGGGAGCACGGCGTGCCGCTGCTGGTGGACGCGGCGCAGACGGCCGGGCGGCTGCCGATCCCGCCGGGCTGGTCGGTGCTGACGGCCAGCGCGCACAAGTGGGGCGGCCCTGCCGGGGTCGGCGTGCTCGCCGTGCGCAAGGGCACGCGCTTCCGCTCTCCCCTGCCGCTGGACGAGCGCGAGCGCCGGCGAGTGCCGGGCTTCGAGAACGTGCCCGCCGTGGTCGCGGCGGCGGCCGCGCTGCGTGCGATGGCCGCCGAGGCGGAGGCGGAGCAGGCCCGGCTGTCGGCGCTGGTCGACCGGATCAGGGAGCGGGTCCCGCAGCTCGTGCCGGACGTGGAGGTCATCGGCGACCCGGTCGAGCGGGCGCCGCACATCGTGACCTTCTCGTGCCTGTACGTCGACGGCGAGGCGCTGCTCACCGAACTGGACAAGGCGGGCTTCGCGGTATCCTCCGGAAGTTCGTGCACCGCTAGTACGCTTCGTCCATCGCACGTTCTTGAAGCGATGGGCGTGCTGACGCATGGCAATGTCCGGGTGTCGCTGCCCAGGGGCACGTCAGCGGCCGAGGTCGACGCGTTCCTCGCCGTGCTGCCCGAGCTGGTGCACCGCATCCGCCAGGACGCAGGAGTCGCATGACCGAGGTTACCCAGCCGGCGTTGACGATCGACGCGCTCGGGAAGAAGTGCCCGATCCCGATCATCATGCTCGCCGAGCAGATCAACCACGTCCCGCTGAACGCGGTGGTGGCCGTGCTGGCCGACGATCCCGCGGCGTACAACGACGTGCCGGCGTGGTGCAGGCTGAAGTCGCATCGCCATGTCGGCTCGTACGAGCTGCCCGAGGGCGGCTGGGCCATCCACGTCCGCCGCAATTACTAGGGGTCCGATTTGTCCCTGTATGGGGGGTAGGGGACTTCCGAAGGAAGTCGCCGACACCAGGGGAAAGCCATGATCAGCTCACAGTCGCACAACTGCGCACGCGACGTCATGAGCACGGGCGCCGAGTGCATCAGCACGCACGAAACCCTCGACAGGGCCGCGCAGCTCATGCGCGAGCACGAAGTGGGGGCACTGCCCGTGTGCGGGCCCGACGACCGGGTGACGGGCATCATCACCGACCGCGACATCGTGATCAAGTGCATCGCCGCGGGGCACGACCCGGCCAAGACGACGGCGGGCGAGCTGGCCACCGGACTGGTCTGGGTAGCGCCGGACGCCACGGTGGAGGAGGCGCTCTCACGCATGGAGGAGCACCAGATCAAGCGGCTGCCGGTGATGGACGGCGGCCGGCTGGTCGGCATGATCAGCGAGGCGGACCTGGCCGCGCACCTGAGCGACGACCAGCTCGCCGAGTTCGTGCACCGCGTCTACGCGCGGCACTGAGCGCCCGCACGCCGCGCAGAGCACGCCGCTTTGCGCAGCCGCGCGCCGCTCAGAGCACGCCGCTTTGCGCGCCCGCGCGCCACGCGGGACGCCCGGCCGAGCGCCCGTCGCACCACGCTGAGCGCCTGGGCGGGGCCGTACCGGGCGCATGTCAGAAAGGGCCGGACCGCCGGTGAGCGGCCCGGCCTGGCGCGTGAAAGGGGCCTTTCGCGTGCGGAAAAGGCCCTGGATCGGTCAGGGGTGGTAGCAGCGGACGTGCTGGGCGATCTCCGCGGCCGCGTCGGCGCCGTACGCGGCTCCGAAGCGCTCCAGGAACTCCTTCTGCCCCAGTTCGTACTCCTGACCGCCCACGCGCTCGAGCACGTGCGTGGCGGTGAGGTTGCCGATCTGCCCGCACCGCTCCAGCGACAGGCCCCAGGCCAGGCCGGCGAGGAAGCCCGCCCTGAAGGCGTCGCCCACGCCGGTCGGGTCGGCCTTGCCGCGCTCGGGGGCGGGGGCGACCTGGATGGACGGCTCGCCCTTGCGGTCGATGACCGCGCCCTTGGGGCCGAGCGTGGTGATCCGGACGCCGACGCGGTCGAGGATCTCCGCGTCGGACCAGCCGGTCTTCTGCTCGATGAGGCCCTTTTCGTAGTCGTTGGAGAACAGGTAGGCGGCGCCGTCGACGAGCTGGCGGATCTGCTCGTCCTCCATGCGCGCGAGCTGCTGGGAGATGTCGGCGGCGAACGGGATGCCGCGCTGGCGGCACTCGTCGGTGTGGCGCAGCATCGCGTCGGGGTCGTTGGGGCTGATCAGGACCAGGTCGAGCCCGCCCACACGGTCGGCGACCGGCTTGAGCTCGATGAGCCGCGCCTCGGCCATGGCCCCGGTGTAGAAGGAGGCGATCTGGTTGTGGTGCTCGTCGGTGGTGCACAGGAAGCGCGCGGTGTGCTGGGTCTCGGAGACGTGCACGGAGTCGCAGTCGACGCCGTGGCGCTCCAGCCAGGAGCGGTAGTCGGCGAAGTCGTTGCCGACGGCGCCCACGAGGATCGGCCGCAGGCCGAGACAGGCCATTCCGAAGGCGATGTTCGCCGCGCATCCCCCGCGACGGATCTGCAGATCGTCGACCAGGAAGGAGAGCGACACTCGGTCGAGCTGCTCGGCGATCAGCTGGTCGCCGAAGCTGCCGGGGAACGTCATCAGGTGGTCTGTCGCGATGGAGCCGGTTACGGCGATGCGCACGGGATTCTTCTTCCTCGTTGTCAGCAGGCCAAATGAGCCCCACGAGAATACGCGAAGGTCCCGCCCGCTCAAAGGCGGACGGGACCTTGCGGTGGTTGCGGACGACCCGCTCTTAGTTGAACGAGTCACCACAGGCGCACGAGCCCGTGGCGTTGGGGTTGTCGATCGTGAAGCCCTGCTTCTCGATGGTGTCGACGAAGTCGATGGTCGCGCCCATGAGGTAGGGAGCGCTCATCCGGTCGGTGACCACGTTCACACCACCGAACTCGGACACGACGTCACCGTCCATCGAACGGTCGTCGAAGAAGAGCTGGTAGCGCAGGCCGGAGCACCCGCCCGGCTGCACGGCGACCCGCAGCTGCAGACCCTCTTCACCCTGCTGCTCCAGCAGGCTCTTGACCTTGGCGGCGGCCGCGTCAGTCAGGATCAGGCCCTGTGCCGTGGTCTCGCTGCTCTCAACCGTCATCTGCTGACTCCCTAACCCGGCTGTCTGTTTTCGACGTCCTACAGATGACGCTACCAACACCTGCGAGTGTCCACACATTCCCGAGTACCGGACATCCCGGAATAAACCGTTTCGGCGGTATGTCATCATGAGTATCGTCAAACCGACGATAAGGGGGTATGGCGATGGCCACCCAGACCGGACTGCCGCTTTTCGTCCTCGGCAGGGGAGCCGATCCGCACAGTGAGAAGGGGGTCGACTGCCCCGGCGAGCTGCCTCCCGCCTCCGACCCCGCGCTGGTGGAACGCGCCCGGAAGGCCAAGGAGGCGCTCGGCGACCGCCTGTTCGTGCTCGGCCACCACTACCAGCGCGACGAGGTCATCCAGTTCGCCGATGTGACGGGCGACTCGTTCAAGCTCGCCCAGCAGGCGGCGGCGCGCCCCGAGGCGGAGTACATCGTCTTCTGTGGCGTGCACTTCATGGCCGAGTCCGCCGACATCCTGACCGGCGACGGCCAGAAGGTGATCCTGCCCGACATGGCGGCGGGCTGCTCCATGGCCGACATGGCGACCTACGACCAGGTCGAGGAGTGCTGGGAGGAGCTGGAGGACGCGGAGCTCGCCGACGTGGTGGTACCGGTCACGTACATGAACTCCAGCGCCGACATCAAGGCGTTCTGCGGGCGCAACGGCGGCGCGGTGTGCACCTCGTCCAACGCCCGCCGCGCCCTGGACTGGGCGTTCGAGCAGGGCGAGAAGGTGCTGTTCCTGCCCGACCAGCACCTGGGCCGCAACACGGCCGTGCTGGAGATGGGCATGTCGCTCGACGACTGCGTGGTGTGGAACCCGCACCGCCCGAACGGCGGCCTGACCCGCGAGGAGCTGGAGCGGGCGAAGATGATCCTGTGGCGCGGCCACTGCTCGGTGCACGGCCGCTTCACCGCCGAGTCCGTGGACGACGTGCGCGCCCGCATCCCCGGCGTCAACGTGCTCGTGCACCCCGAGTGCCGCCACGAGGTCGTGACCAAGGCCGACTACATCGGCTCGACCGAGTACATCATCAAGACGCTGCAAGCCGCGCCCGCCGGTTCGAGCTGGGCCGTCGGCACCGAGCTGAACCTGGTCAAGCGGCTCGCCCAGACCTTCCCCGACAAGAACATCTCGTTCCTCGACAGGACGGTCTGCTACTGCTCCACGATGAACCGCATCGACCTGCCGCACCTGGTGTGGGCGCTGGAGTCGCTGGTGCTCGGCGAGGTCGTCAACCAGATCACAGTGGACGACGACACCGCCCACTGGGCCAAGGTCGCGCTCGACCGCATGCTGGCGCTGCCGTAACCCGGTGCCGGGTCGCGCGAAGTGACCCGGTGAGGGTCACGCGAAGCCGTGCCCGCGCAAGGGTCACGCGAAGCCGTACCCGCGCAAGGGTCAGGCGAAGACGTATCCGACCTCCACGTAGACCGTGACCTGCCGCGTGCCGGGGCTGATCGAGGCCCCGGCCTCGGCCGCCAGCGCCGCCGCCCGCATCGGCTGCGGCGGGGCCTGGCGCAGCTCGCTCACCGACACCACGCGGCCGAGCGGCCGGCCCGCCAGCGCGGCGTACTGGACGGCCTTGGCGGCGGCGTCCCTGAACGCCCGCTCCCTGGCCTCGGCCAGCGCCCTCGCGGGGTCGGACAGCTCGAACGCCACGCCGTTGAGCCTGACCTCCTCGCCCACGCCCGCCACCGTGTCGATGACGTGGTCGGCCCTGCTCACGTCGCGGACGACGGCCTCCACGCCCTGCGCCGCCCGGTAGGCCGACACCTTGGGGTACGCCTCGTACTCGGGGCCCAGGGACAGCTCGACCGTCGTCACGTCGCGGGCGGTCACTCCCGCCCGTTCCAGCGCCTCGGCGAGCCGCGTCGCGGCGGCGCGGGCGGCGGAGAACGCTTCGGCGGCGGAGGCCCTGCGGACCTCCACGCCCGCGTGCAGCCGCAGGATGTCGGGCGCGGCCAGGACCGAGCCCTCGCCGATCACGGTGATGTCCACGGGCAACCCCCTCAGGTGGGTCCAGGCCCCGATCCTAGATCGGGTACGCGCTACGCGGTGGGCCTGGCGAAGCGGAAACCCATCGCTTCGAACTGCGCCTTGTCGGGAGCCTTCGCCAGCACCCTGCCGACCTGACCCTTGAGGTCCACCACGACCGCCTCGTAGCCGTTACCCGCCCGCCGCCACACCGCCAGGTGGTCGTCGTCCCACCAGCCGATGAGCCGTTCGGCGGCGATCGGCACGGTGACCGGGTCACCGCCCGCCGTCGGGCGCACGCACAGCGCGGTGCCCGCAGGCGTACAGTGCGCCAGGAACCGGCCGCCGGACGGCGAGACGTCGTCGCCCTCCACCCACACCGGCGAGCCGACGTCCTTGAGCGTGCGCAGCACCTTGCCGTCCAGGCCGTAGAACGTCATCGCGCCGCCCGCCCACGTGCCCACCGCGCGGCCGCCCGCGTCCCAGAAGAAGCGCCACTCCCCCGCGCCCTTCTCCCGCACCTCGAACACCTCGCCCCGGCCCGCGGCGACGTCGATGACGCCGAAGCCGTACGTCTGCACGGCGTCGCCCTCGCCCTTGTAGAGGGTGACCAGGCCCCGCTCACCGTCCGGCGACCAGCGGGGCGTGGTCGGGAAGACCGGCTTCGGGCTGAGCTTGACCACGCGCTTGGTGCCGGTGCGGTGATCGACGATCGAGACGGTGGAGAACAGGTCCGTGCTGTAGTCCACGTCGGTGGCCAGGGCGAGGTTCGTCCTGGGGTCGAGGGCGTACTCGAAGTAGCGCTCCTCTGGGGCGAACTCGTTCGCGTCGTGCTTGCGCACGTAGAGGCGCTTGCCGCCGTCCAGCGTGTAGGAGACCAGCTTGACGGGGTCGGCGTCGCTCTCCCGGACCTCCACGGAGGTGCCCGGCAGCGTGAACGTACGGAGCTCGGGCGTGGCGGTGGTCCCCGCCGTCGTGATGGCCGCCGCCGACGGGGTCGGGCTGACGGTGGGCGACGCAGGCGTGCTCAGCCGTACGGCGACCAGCGTGACCGCAGCGGCCAGCCCCAGCACCCCGGCCGTGGCTCCGGCCACCACCAACCTGGCCCTTCGCCGCCGAGCCGCCCTCTCAGGCCCGTCACCTGGGGCGGCCGGCGCGACCTGACCGCGCGGCCCGGCCGGCGTGGCCGCACCGCCCGCCCCAGGCGACGGCACCGGCTCGGCAGGCCCGCGCAATGGGGCCTGGCCACCTGACGTGGGCGACGGGGTCTGAGCGGGTGATGCCGTCTGACCATGCGGCGCGACCGCACCTGGCGGTGTGACGTGACTGGGCGGTGTGACGTGACTGGGCGGCGTGACCTGGCCGCCTGGCTTGGACGATGCGGCCGGGCCGCTCGGTCCGGGCGGCGTCCGGGCACCCGGACCGGGCTGTGCGGCGGCCTGGGCCGGCGGCGCGACCCGGCCACCTGACGTTGGCGGCGTGGCCATGGGGGGAAGTGCCGTCTCACCGGGCGGCGCTGCCGGGCCGTCCCGCCTGGGCGGCGCTGCCGGGCCGTCCCGCCTGGGCGGCGCGGCCGGGGCGGGCGATGCGGCCTGGCCACCATGCTCGGGCGGTGTGGCCGGGCCCCCCGGGCTGGGCGGTGCCGTCTGGGCACCCGGCCGGGATGGCGCGGGTGGCGCGGCCTGCCCGCTGGGCTCTAAGGGCGTGTTCCGCGAGGCGGCGCTGCCCTCTAAGAGCAGGCCCTGCTGCGGCCCTGCCTGAGACGGCAGCCCCTGAAGCGCCAGGCCCCGAGACGACGAGCCCTGAGGCGACGAGCTTTCGAGCGACGCGTCCCGAGAGGACGGGCTCTGGGGCGAGGAGCTCTGAGACAACGAGCCATGAGGCGGCGGGTTCTGGGGCGGTGAGGCTTGCGGGGCGGGCTGGCCCGCGGTCTGGGGCGGCAGGGGGTGCCGTGGCGCGGCAGGGACGTGGCCGAGCAGGCGCATGAGGGCCTCGTCGGCCGCCGGTCTGCTGTCCGGGTCCTTGGCCAGGCAGTCGGAGACCAGCGCGCGCAGGGCGGGGTCGCCGATGCAGGAGACGTCGGCCTCGGCGTGCAGGATGCGGTTCACCACGGCGGCCACGCTGTCCTGCCCGAACGGCGGCCGTCCCGACGCGGCGAAGACCATCGTGCCCGCCCAGGCGAACATGTCCGACTTCGGCCCAGGACCCTCGTCGCCGAGTTGCTCGGGCGCCATGTACGACGGCGTGCCGACCACGGCGCTGGTGAGCGTCGATGCCAGGTCGAGCGCCTTGGCGATGCCGAAGTCGATGACGCGCGGCCCGTCGGAGGCCAGCACCACGTTCGACGGTTTGAAGTCCCGGTGCACGATGCCGGCCTGGTGGATGGCGACCAGCGCGGTGACCGTGCCGATGGCCAGCCGGTGCAGGGCGGTGCCGGTGCGCGGGCCCTGCTCGCGTACGACGTCGGTCAGGGTGCGGCCGTCGATGTACTCGCTCACGATGTACGGCCGCCCGTCGCTCAGCCCGGTCTCGATGACCTGGGCGGTGCAGAAGGGCGCCACCCGCCTGGCCATCGCCACCTCGCGGACGAACCGCTCCGACGCCTGGGCGTCGCCCACCAGGTCGGCGCGCAGCAGCTTGACCGCGACACGCGTCCCGTCGGCGCCCGTGGCGAGGTACACGATGCCCTGCCCGCCCTCGCCGAGCCGCCCGGTCAGGCGATAGCCGCCCACCGCCGCGGGGTCGCCAGGACGCAGGGGCGCGTGGTCCGGCATTGGCACATCCCCCACGAAATGGCGACTTTACCGCCATTCTGGCGGTTCGCCGGGCTTCCCGTCACGTGATCACCGGACCGCCCGTCACAGGTTCACCGGGCCGCACATGGCGCGTACGCCGGGCCGCACATCACGTCCTCATCCGGCCGCACGTCACGCCCTCATCCGGCCGCACGTCACGCGATCACCACCCGCACGTCACGCCCTCATCCGGCCGCACGTCACGGGATCGCCGGAACGGGCTGCACGCCTTGATCCGGCCGTGCGCCGGGCGTTGCCCGGGGCACACGTCAGGCATCCACGTGCCCGGCCGTCACGGCGCCGGCGATGGCCTGCGGGGCGCGGAGCGGGATGCGGCGGCCGATCCCCGGCAGCCGTACATGCCTCCCGCCGAGCGTGGCGGCGAGCCGGGCCTGGCACTCGTCGGCGTCCTCACCACTGATCACGGTGACCGGGACGGCGGGGAAGGGCTTGTCGGCGCGCAGCAGGAGCAGATCGGCGGCCATGTCACCCCGGGCGAGCCACTCCCCCACGACGGCGGCGGGCACCTTGCCCAGGACGTACACGCCGGACGGGTCGGGCAGGCCGGTGAGCAGCCGGTGCGCGACGGGACCCGTCATGCGGGCCAGCACGGCCGCGCCCCACGTGCCGCCGAGCGCGGGCAGCCACCGCCCTGCGTTCCTGGCGGCGGCGTACGGGCGGCGTCCGGCCACGCAGGCCGGGTCCACCAGGACGAGCCCGGCCAGACACAGCGGGTGCAGCCGGGCGAACGCCTCCGCATGCCAGCAGGCGACACCGTGCGCGACGAGCGTCACCTGCTCAGGGTGGGCGGGTGCGAGCGCGGCCAGGCGGGCGACCTCGGCGTACAGGGTCGGCGGGGTCACGGGACGCGGGCTGCGTCCGAGCCCCGGGCGATCGAAGCGGATGACACGGCGGCTCCCCGCCAACAGCTCGGCCACGGCGTCCCAATGGAACCAGGCGCCGCCGGGACCTGCGGTGATGAGCACGGCGGGCCCCTCACCCTGCTCGACGACATGCGGCCCGGCGCCCTGCGACGCGCCTGCGGGCGGCGGAGGCAGGACGCAACCGCCGGCGGGGGGCGGAGGCACTACGCGGCTACCTCCCGCACGGGGTGGAGGCGGTACGCGGCTGTCAGCGGGCGGCGGAGGCGCCATACCGCCCTCAGCGGGCGGTGGAAACGCCACACGGCCCTCAGCGGGCGGTGGTGGCAGGACGCGGGCGCCGCCCACGCCGCCCATGCGGCCGGGCGCGACCCGCAGGCAGCCCTCGCCGTACGGGTCATCGGTGGCGGCCCCGGGACCGTCCGCACGGCCGGCGACGCCGTCAGCAGGCGGGTCCGCGGCCGCGTCACCGGCCATCCGGCCCTCGGCGGCATCGCCGTCAACGCGCTCCGGAGAGACGTCGTCGGTGACCAAGAGGTGCAGTGCCACGTACACGAGCCAGAACGCGATCACCGTGAGCTGGGCGCGGTGCGCGAGGCCGGCGCCGTGCCCCGCCAGCAGCGCTATCACCAGGAGCAGCGTGGTGACCAGGCTGAGCCAGGTCAGCAGCCACGCCACCCACGACCGCCAGCACGCGGCGAGGAACGCCATGGCGGCCAGGACGGCGAGCGTGGCGAGCGTGCCGGCCGTCTCGTGCAGCCGGTGGGCGAGCGAGACGCCGGCGGCGCCGCAGGAGGGGTCGCTGAGCGCGGCGCAGTCGAGCGGGAACAGCCCGCCGGCGAAGGTGAGCAGCCCGAACGCGGCCAGCGCCAGCCAGCCCGGCCATTCGCGGGCCACCCGGGGCACCAGCAGCACGCCGAGCACGCACGCGAGCCCCGCCAGCCCGTCGCTGACCCGGAACAGCCGGGTCCACGGCTGGTCGCGGGCGGCCAGTTCGCTGACGAAGCCGTGCGTCCTGTCGACCGCGGGCGTGGTGAACTGGCCGGTGATCCAGGCGCTGCCCAGCACCGCCGCCACGATGAACGCGCACGCGGCGAACACGTACAACCTTCGCTCCACGTGACAATTAGATCACTCGGTGCGATAGTCGCAGATGAGCGCCCCTGCGGATAAGCCTCCCCCGAGGCGCCGGCGTCTCGAAGCGCCCCGAAGCCTCAGAGTCCGGGAGCGCCCCACACCGGGAACCAGCGGCCGAGATCCTTCTCCAGCGGCAGCTCGCCCTCCAGCGCACCCCTGGCCTGCAGTTCGAGCGCGTTGTCGCGCTTCTCCCCCGGCAGCGGCGCGAACGGGTAGAAGGTGCCGCGCTTGTACAGGTAGACGACGGCGAGCCGGCCGCCGTCCCGCCGGGCGAACGACACCAGCGAGCACAGCAGCGACGGGCCGAACCCGGCGCCCTCCAGCGAGGAATTGACCGCGTGCAGCTCGGTGACCAGGTCGCTGAGCGCCTCCGGCGGGCGGCGTACGAGCAGCCAGGTGTAGCCGTAGCCGTCGGATGACTTCTCGACGCGATCGCCCAGCAGCGCCTGGACGTCGCGTTCGAGACTGGCGAAGGCGCCGCCCTCGGCGGCGCGGAAGGCGACGGAGCCCAGCCCGGTGGGCGTGAGACCGGTCGCCGCCTGCAGCGTCACCGCCGCGGACGGCAGCGCGAACAGCGCGTCGAGATTCGGCTTGACCGGCTTCGACCGGCCGAGCAGCACGTCGAGCCAGCCCATGGCCTCAGCCCCTTCCGAGCTGGCGGGAGATGCCGGCCAGCTGCTCCAGGCGGCGCTCCAGCGGCGGATGCGTCGAGAACAGCGCGGCCAGCGTCGCCCCCTTGGCCAGCGCGGGCGCGAAGTAGAAGGCGTTGAACGGCTCCGCCTCCCGCAGGTCGCGCGTCGGGATTCTGGCCATGTCGCCGGACACCTTGGTCAGTGCGCTGGCCAGCGCGGACGGGCGCTGCGTGAGCAGGGCACCGGCCCGGTCGGCGGCCAGCTCGCGATAGCGCGACAGGGCGCGGGTGAGCAGGAAGCTGACGGCGTACACGACGACGGACACCAGCAGGATGATGACGCCGATGGGCAGCCCGCCCTGGCCGCCGTTGCGGCGGCCGCCGAGCCCCGTGTAGAGCGCGAACCTGGTCATCAGCCCCGCCACGATGCCGAGGAACGAGGCGATGGTCATGACCGCCACGTCGCGGTGTGCGACGTGGGACAGCTCATGAGCGATCACGCCCTCCAGCTCCTGCGGCTCAAGGCGGCGCAGGATGCCGGTGGTCACGCAGACGACGGCGTGCTTCTGGTCACGCCCGGTGGCGAACGCGTTGGGGACGTCGGACTGCGCGATCGCCACCCGCGGCTTGGGCATGTCGGCCAGCGCGCAGAGCCGGTCGATCATGCCGTGCAGCTCGGGCGCCTCCTGCGGCGAGACCTCCCGCCCGTGCATCGCGAACAGTGCGATGCGGTCGGACAGGAAGTACTGCACCAGCAGGAAGGCGCCCGCCAGCACCAGCACGGTCAGCGCCTGAGCGCCGAGGGCGATCAGTACGCCGACGAACACGACATAGAGCAACCCGAGCAGGAACAGCGTCACGACCATCCGGCGGCTGAGGCCGGGGTCGGACGCGAACCGCGTGCTCACGGGGTCAGCCCGGGATGAGGCCCTGGTCGCCCAGCATCTCCCGGACCTCCTCGATCGAGGCGTCCGCGGGGGAAGGATCAGCTCTGACGGCTCAAGGCTGTCGTCGGGTAGCGCCTTGCCCACCTGGCGCACCTTGTCGAGCAGCGCGTGCAGCTTGACGCGGAAGGCCTTCTCGTCGCCCGCGTCGATGGCCGCTTCCAGCTCGGAGTCGAGCTCGTTGAGTACGGCGATGTCGTCGGCGGAGATGTCCACCTGACCCTCGCCCATGATTCTGACGATCATGCGCCCTCCCCAGGCTGGCGGTACTGCTGGGTGGGACCGGCCTGCTGCTGCGGCTGGGCCTGCTGCTGCGGCTGAGGCTGCGCCTGCTGCTGCGGCTGGCCCTGCTCGATGGCCTGCTGCGGCGCCGGGCCCTGGCCGAGCTCGGCCTTCATCCTGGCCAGCTCCAGCTCGACGTCCATGCCGCCGCCCATGCGGTCGAGCTCGGCCTGGATGTCGTCGCCGCGGGTGCCGCTGAAGTCGTCGAGCGCGCCGCTGGCGAGCAGCTCGTCGATGGCGCCGGCGCGGGCCTGCATCTGCGCCGTCTTGTCCTCGGCGCGCTGGATCGCCAGGCCGACGTCGCCCATCTCCTCGGAGATGCCGGAGAACGCCTCGTTGATGCGCGTCTGCGCCTCGGCGGCGGTGTAGGTGGCCTTGATGGTCTCCTTCTTCGTACGGAAGGAGTCGACCTTGGCCTGCAGCCGCTGCGAGGCCGTCGTCAGCTTCTCCTCCTCGGCCTGGAGGTTGTCGTGCTGAACCTTCAGATCGGCGATCTGGGCCTGCAGGTTGGAGCGCCGCTGCAGCGCCTCACGGGCCAGGTCCTCGCGGCCGACGGACAGCGCCTTGCGACCCTGCTCCTCCAGCTTCCTCGCCTGGTTCTCCAAGCCGGTTATCTGCAGCTCCACCCTCTTGCGCGAGGTGGCGACGTCGGCCACCCCCCTGCGCACCTTCTGCAGCAGCTCGAGCTGCCGCTGGTAGGAGTAGTCAAGGGTCTCGCGCGGATCCTCCATCTTGTCCAAGGCCTTGTTGGCCTTGGACTTGAAGATCATCGAAAGTCTCTTCATCACGCTCATGCGCGTCGGCCGTCCCCTTCTAGGTCGTGCTGGTGTACATCCCGATGCAGCGCAGCCGCCTTGGGATTACCCTACGCATAACGCACGAGGGCGTCACTGAAGTTGCACTCCAGGTAGGGTTGACGTCGTGTTGCGACGCCGTTCCCAAACCTCTGTGGACGACACCCCCGTCCCCGTTGACGATCCTAAGCCCCAGGGTAAAGGTCGTCCCACACCCAAGCGCCGGGATGCCGAAGGCAGGCGGCGCCAGTACGTTTCCGCGCCGAAAGACCGCAAAGAGGCGTACCGGCAGATGCGTGCCAAGCAGGCGGCCGAGCGGGAAAAGGTCCGTCAGGGCATACTCGCCGGTGACGAGCGATATCTGCCTGCCCGCGACAAGGGCCCCGCGCGTAAATTCGCGCGCGACTGGGTCGACTCCCGGCGGCTGCCGAGTCAGTATTTCCTGCCGTTCTCGCTAGTGATCCTGCTGGCCACCTGGATTCCGTGGCCGATGTCGATCCGCGCCCAGGTGCTGGGCTACGTCGTGACGATCGGCTGGCCGATCATGATGCTCGGCGTGCTGTTCACCTCGGTCTACGTGGCCTTCAAGGTGAAGAAGCTGGTGGCCGAGAAGATGCCGAACGAGAGCGTCAAGGGCGTGGGCTTCTACGCGGCCATGCGGGCGCTGCAGATCCGCAAGCTGCGGTTCCCGCCGCCGAGGGTGCAGGTCGGCGAGGAGCCGGTGCCGACCAAGAAGTGACGGCACGGGTCGCCTAGTCCGCGTACTCCCAGCGCAGCACGCCTCGCTCCACCGCGGGCCGCCGGCCGTCGAACTCCGTCCCGTTCTCCAGGGCGTCGGCGACGGCCCGCATGAGCGCGTAGTACGACGGCAGCCGCCGCCCCATGCCGGCGCTCCCGTCGTCCCAGCCGACCGTGCCGTCGGCGGAGTCGATCAAGGCGTACGTCGCGGAGCCGTCCGCCCTGCCGGTGAAGGCGAGGAACGGGATCATCCTGCCGCTCCACAGCTCCCTCCAGGGGTCGTCACCGCTGTCGGTGGGGTCGTGCCCGCACTCCCGGCGCCAGGTGTCCCTGATCTCGCGGATGGGCAGGTTCGACACTCCATCGGGGTCCGCGCCGAATCCGAAGCCCGCGGCGCCGTTGTGGCGCAGCAGCGAGGCGCGCAGGTCGTCGGGGAAGCGCACGCCCATCTGCGCCTCGGCGATCGCGATCGTGCGCGCCCTGCCGGGTCTGCCGAGTTCGCGGTACGTACGCGGCGCGTTCGCCTTCAGCCACCGCTCGATGCGCCGCCACTGACGGTTCACCGCCCGCCTGACCTCGGGGTCGATCGGGCGGATCGTCACCGCACGGCCGCTCGTCGTGCGGCCGGTCTCCGGGCGGGCCGTCCCCGTGCTCAGCGCGGGCGCGCAGTACGGGTCGGGCGTCGGGACCGGCTCCGGGGTGGACGGTGTCATGGGCTCGGCAGTGCGCTCGGCCGCCGCGATCAGCGCGCTCTGGCGTTCCCGCCGGGCCCGCTCGTGCGCGCCGGAGGCGTCGTACGGGGGCATCAGCGCGACCGCGAGCACCACGGCCGCGATCGCCGCGACCGCCGCCCAGACCGGCCACACCCTCGTGCGGCGCGCCGAGCCGCCCGGCCAGGGCACTGTGGCGGTCCGTCCTGCGTCCGGCCTGGCGGGCATGCGGGCGCGACGGCGCAGCCGGACCACGATGGCGGTGAGGATCGCGGCGGTGAGCGCCAGCCGTACGAGCTTCAGCACGTCGCGCACCCTATCCCGAATCAGATCATCCGATGTATGGCCATTAGAGTCGGATGCATGGAATTCCGACACCTTGGCCGCAGCGGTCTCATGGTCAGCGAGATCAGCTACGGCAACTGGCTCACCCACGGCTCTCAGGTCGAGGAGGACGCCGCCAAGCAGTGCGTCCAGGCGGCCCTCGACGAGGGCATCACCACGTTCGACACCGCCGACGTCTACGCGGGGACGAAGGCCGAGGAGGTGCTGGGGCGGGCCCTCAAGGGTGTGCGCAGGGAGTCGCTGGAGATCTTCACCAAGGTCTACTGGCCGACCGGCCCCGGTAAGAACGACCGCGGCCTGTCTCGCAAGCACATCTTCGAGTCGATCCACGGCTCGCTCCGCCGCCTGCAGACCGACTACGTCGACCTCTACCAGGCGCACCGCTTCGACTACGAGACCCCGCTCGAGGAGACGCTCAAGGCGTTCGACGACCTCGTACGCCAGGGCAAGGTCCTCTACGTCGGTGTCAGCGAGTGGACCGCCGACCAGATCGCCCGCGCTCTGAAGATCGCCGATGAGATGGGCTTCGACCGGATCGTGTCCAACCAGCCGCAGTACTCCATGCTGTGGCGGGTCATCGAGTCCGAGGTCGTGCCGCTGAGTGAGAAGGAGGGCGTCGGCCAGATCGTCTGGTCGCCGATCGCTCAGGGCGTGCTGACCGGCAAGTACCTGCCCGGCCAGCAGCCGCCGGAGGGCTCCCGGGCCACCGACAAGAGCGGCTCCGCCATGATCGCCCGCTTCATGCGGGACGACGTGCTGACCCGCGTGCAGGAGCTCAAGCCCATCGCCGCCGACCTGGGCCTGTCCATGGCTCAGCTGGCGGTCGCCTGGGTGCTGCAGAACCCGAACGTCTCCAGCGCCATCGTCGGTGCCACCCGCCCCGAGCAGGTGCGCGACAACGTCAAGGCGGCGGGCGTCAAGCTCGACGCCGACGTACTGAAGAAGATCGACGACGTGCTCGGCGACGTGGTCGAGCGCGACCCGTCCAAGACGGTGAGCCCGGCCACCCGGCCGTAGCCCCCGTACGACGAAACCCCTTGAGCCGTACTCCGCTCAAGGGGTTCTTCGTTTCCTCCGGCTCTTTCTGCCTTACTCCTGGCGCAACGACAATCCCGTGTACTCCACGCGGTCCTCCTCAAGCAACGCGACCTGCTCGACACCCGCCTCGAGCAGCTCACGCCAGTTCTCGCCGAGCCAGGACTCGGCGTCGGCCTGGCTCGGGAAGACCTCTCGCGGCAAAGGGCGATCCGCCACCTCTGCGCCACGCGCGTTCTCATAACGCCATCGCCATGTCATGCCACACGCTCCTTATCCGCCGGCGCACCCTTCGCAGGCACTGCGAACCCTACCGTCGAGCCTTCCCCGCCGGCCTGTCCCGCGCGCCTTTCGCGGAGCGAGTGTGACGGCTTCGCCGGCGCACCCTCCGCCCCTGGCCTCCGACCTTCCCGCCGGCCTGCCCCGCGCGCCTTCCTCTGTCTCCCCCGGTTCCGCGTCCCCCTCACTCCTGTCTGACGCGCGGGACCCGGCGGGGGCGCGCGGCCGTTCCCTTTGTACGCTCGGCGCGGTGAAGGTCCTTCTCACCGGTACGGCCGGGGGCGCGGGCTGGCCGGAGCCCGGCTGCCTGTGCGCCTCGTGCGCCGCGCTGCCCGCCGGTCATCGCCGCCCGTTCGGGCTCGTGGTCGACGGCCGCGTCACGTACCCCTTCCGCGACCTGCCCGCCGGCTACCGCACGTCCGCAGGCGGCCTCGGGCTGGTCTGCCCCGACGGCGCCCGGCTGCTGCACCTCCCCCGGGGCGTCCCCGTGCCCGCGCCGGAGCCCGCCCCGTACGACGTCGTGCTCATCGACCTCCTCGGCCGTCCGGAACGTCTCGGAGAGCTGCGCAGGGCCGGGCTGGCGGGCGCGGCGACCACGGTGGTGGCCGTCGGGCTCGACCACCGGATCCGTTCGGAGGATGAGCTGGCCCGGCGGCTGCGGCTGTGGGGCGCGATCGCCGTATCCGACGGCACGGAGGTGACGCCGGGACAGGGCGTGCGGGCGCGGATGCCACGGCGGGCGCTGCTGCTCGGCGGATCCAGGTCGGGCAAGTCGGCGGAGGCGGAGGCCAGGCTGGCGGCGGAGCCGCACGTCACGTACGTGGCCACGGGTCCTTCCTGCGCGGGCGACGGCGAGTGGGCGGCGCGCGTACGGGCGCACCGGGAGCGCAGGCCCGCGCACTGGGACACCCTGGAGACCACCGATCTCGCGACGGCGATCCGCTCCGCCACCACGCCGCTGCTGATCGACGGCCTGGGCACGTGGCTGGCGGCGGTCTTCGACGAGCACGGGGCCTGGGAGGGCGACCGGGCTCCGGTGTCCGCCCGCTGCGACGAGCTGGTGGCCGCCTGGCGGCAGGCGCCGCAGCCGCTGGTGGCCGTCTCGGACGAGGTCGGCATGGGCGTGGTGCCCGCGACGGCCAGCGGACGCGCGTTCAGAGACGCCCTGGGACGCCTCAACGAGCGCCTGGCCGCCGAATCGGAGTACGTGGCCCTGGTGGTCGCGGGCCGCGTACTCGAACTGTGAGCGAAGCCGTCAGCCCCGCACCCGGCCCGGCGGTGGTCAGGAGCGGGCGGCGCGGGCGTACCAGCGGCCGTCGATCCTGTCCACCTGGAGCGGCCGCCCGAAGCACTCGCTGAGCAGCTCGGAGGTGAGCACGTCCTCGGCCGGGCCCGCGGCGAGCACCCTGGCCTCGCGCATGAGCATGGCGTGCGTGGTCGTGGCGGGCACCTCCTCCAGGTGGTGGGTGACGGTCACGGTGGTGAGCACGGGACGGACGGCGGCGAGGTGCTCGACGGCGCTGACGAGGTCTTCGCGGGCGGGCAGATCGAGGCCCGCGAACGGCTCGTCGAGCAGCAGCACCGCGGGCTCCGACATGAGGGCCCTGGCCACCCGTACGCGGGCCCGCTCGCCCTGGGAGCACACGCGGAACGGCCGCTCGGCGAGTTCCTTGCAGCCGAGGTCGGCGAGGAGCCGGTGCGCGCGGTCGTGCTCGGCGTCGCCGTACCGGTCCCACAGCGGAACGCTCGTGCTGGTGTGCCCGGTGAGCACCACCGTGTGGGCGGTCGCCCCTTCCTCCTCCATCAGCTCCTCGTCGACGAGCCGCTGGCTGGAGGCGACGAGCCCGATGTGGCGGCGCAGTTCGCGCACGTCGACGCGGGCGAGCCGGTGCCCGAGCACCTTGACCGTGCCCTCGCTGGGGTGGCGCACCGCCGCCGCGAGCGACATCAGCGTCGTCTTCCCCGCGCCGTTGGGCCCCAGGACGGCCCAGTGATCGCCGTAGTCCACCTGCCAGTCGACGCCGTGGAGCAGCGTCTTGCCTGCGACCCTGACGCCGACGCCTTGCAGTTCGAGCACGTGCATCCCGCCACCCTAGTGGGCCCTAGGATCGCCCGTTATGCGATCGATGGACGGGCTGCGGTTCGCCGTGGGCACGCTGAGCGTCTTTCCCGTACGCGTGGAGCGGGTGGATCGGCGCGTGGCGGGGCAGGCGATGGCGCTCGCCCCGGCCGTCGGTCTCGCGTTGGGGCTGGTCGCGGGGCTGCCGCCGGCGCTGCTCGGCGGCCGGCCGCTGCTCGGGGCGGCGCTGGCGATCGCGCTGCTGGCGCTGTTCACCCGGGCGCTGCATCTGGACGGGCTCGCCGATCTCGCGGACGGGCTGGGCAGCGCGAAACCGGCCGCCCAGGCGCTCGACATCATGAAAAAGTCGGACATCGGGCCGTTCGGCGTGGTGACGCTGGTGCTCACGCTGCTCGTCCAGGTCGCGGCCCTCGCCTCCATCGGCGGCGGCCATCTCGTACGCCATGCCGCCCTGGTGACCGCCTGCCTGGCCGGGCGGCTGGCGTTGACGTGGGCCTGCCGGGAGGGCGTGCCGGCCGCCCGCCCCGAGGGGCTGGGCGCGATGGTCGCGGGCACCGTACGCCGCCCCGCCGCCGTGCTCGTCACCGTGGCCGCGCTTGTCGTCGCCGCCGTGATCGGCCTGGTCGCGGCGGGCGGGCTCGAAGAGCTCCCGCCCGCCGGAGCGCTCGCGGCGCCGGCCGCGCTGCTCGCGGGGCTCGCCGCCGCCCTGCTGCTGCTCAGGCGCGCCAGGCGGCGGCTCGGCGGCATCACAGGGGACGTGCTCGGCGCGCTCGTGGAGACGGCCACGACGGCGGCGCTGGTGGCGTACGCGCTGCTCGCCTGACGCGGCCGGACAGCAGCACGCCGGCGGGTCGCATGCGAGGAACCTCAGCCCGCGTCACAAGACCGCGTGGCACGAGCCTCAGTCCGCGTCGGCGGGACGGGTGGATCCCGACCCGGCCGATTCGGGCTCCGGCTCGTCGGAGTCGGCGGCACCGGCATCAGGCCCGTCCTCATCGGACTGCCCCGCCGCCTCGGGTGCGGCGGGGCGCGGGACGCCCACCGGGAGGAAGCGGAGCAGGGCCGCGCCCACCAGGGCGAGCAGCACCCACCCGACCACGCCGGTGATGCCGGCCAGGATCTCGTTCGGCGGTTCTGCGGTGTCGCCGAGCAGCAGGACGGGCCCGGCGACGGCGTTCAGTGACGCGTGCGCCACCACCGCGGGCCACACGCTGCCCGACCGCAGCCGCAGCCACCCGATGGCCACGCCGGCCACCGCGCAGAAGCCGATGAACGCCAGCGCCGCCCAGGAGCCGAGCCGCGGGTAGTTGTAGCCGAGCAGGGTGAGCGGGGCGTGCCACAGTCCCCAGATGAGCCCGGAGTAGATGAGGCCCGCGACGACGCCGTTGGCGGCGATGAGGCGGGGCAGCAGCCAGCCGCGCCAGCCCCACTCCTCGCCCAGCGCCGGGATCAGGATCTGCACGGGCACCAGCAGCGACGCCAGCACGAGCTGGGTGACGGCCACCGCGGTCATGTCGGCGGGCGGCTCGGCGCCGCGGGCCCGCAGCACCTCCGCGAGGAGGCTGAACGTGTCGAGGTCGAGCGAGACCAGGCCGACGGCGGCGCTGATCCCCATGGCGAGCAGCGTCAGCAGCGGCACGCCGAACCAGGCGGCGAGCACGAGGCGGCCGGTGCGGCCCTTGCGCTCGCCGAGGGTGAGCCCGGTCTCCCTGGCCCACTGGCGGAACGGAAGGCGCGTGGTGGCCCACACGCCGAGCACGCCGATGGTGGGGGTGAACATCATCAGCGCGCCCAGCGCCTGCACCTTGAGCGGCGTGCCGAGCCCGTCGCCGAACCACAGCGGCAGCGTCGCGGCCCAGGAAAGCCCGAATGCGAGGACGATGTAGACGAGCAGCGGTCTTCTCATGTCTGTGCACGCTCCGCGATGAGGGCGTTGATGAGGGCGGCGCCGCGTTCCGCGTCGTCGATGCTGATCGCGAGCTGCCCACCGGAACGGTAGCGGAGCACGAGGCACTCGCCGCCGCGCAACATGATGGTGGCCGCTCCCGGCAGCCCGCGAAAGCCCCAGCCGCCGGTCTCTGCGGGCGAGCGCTCCTCGGCCCAGGCCGACTCGACGGCCGACAGCTTGATGTGCCGGGCGGGCCAGCCGAACGGGCCGAACCCGATCCTGATCACGCCGTCGCCGACGCGTACGGACACGGCCATGGTGGCGAGCCCGACCAGCAGGAGGATGATCGCGCCCGGGAGGATGGCGCTCACCAGGGACTGTCCCTGCCCGCGCAGGCCGGACACGGCCATCAGCACGGTGACGGCGAAGGCCGCGACGACGGCCCAGGTGATCTTGCGGTTGACCACTCGGCCGACCCAGACCGCGCGCTGGCCGGAGCGGAGCTTGAGCACGGGCGGCTCCAGGTTTCCCGGGGACGGCTCGTCGGGCTCTCCCTTGGCGAGCACGGCGGCCAGCCCCATGACGGCGAGCATGCCCGCGAGCACGGCGGGGATGTGCCAGCCCGGCAGCGTGGCGGCCGTCCACTCGGGGACGTCGAGGTTGGCGGCCAGCGTCGAGACCTGGGCGCCGATCAGCAGCGTGCCCATCCCGAACAGCATCGACCACCACGTCATCCGGGGCACGCGGCGGGCCTGCGCCCGCGCGGCCGACGCGACCAGGCCCACGCCGAGCACCGCCCAGATGGCCGTGCTGGTGATGAGGTGTCCCGTGAGCGAGTTCGAGCCGTCGGGCAGGGACCCCGACCAGTGGGTGGCCATGGGATCGGGAAGCCGGTCGCGCACGGCGAAGGTCGACAGGACCAGCACGGTGGTCACGGCCAGCCACCAAACGGCGGCGACGGCTCGGGGAATCACGTCAATCCCTCCAGGATGGTGATGAGGTCGTCACGGCTGTAGCCGTATCTCTTGCCCTCCTCCAGCAGCTCGCGGGCCCGCTGGACGAGCAGCGCGCGCCCGTCGGCGCGCCCTGCGACGCTGACGCCGCGGCCCCTCCTGAACTCCAGCAGCCCCTCGTCGCGCAGCTCGCGCAGGGCGCGCAGCACGGTGTTGGAGTTGATGCCCAGGGCGCCGGCCAGGTCGCGGGCCGGCGGCAGGCGGTCGCCCGGCCGGTAGGAGCCCTCGCCTATGGCACGGCGGATCGCGCCGGCCACCTGCTCGTGGAGCGGCCGGGCGTCGTTGAGATCGAGCGTCAGCAACATGGTGCCAATGACACTAGCACGATTATTCGATCACCGCGCGGCCGTGATTCGTGGGATGAACCCCTGTTTGTGAGTACGCAGAAACCGTGGATAGCATCGGTTTACGTGACCACAGTGCGGCTGAACTCAGCAGATCCCGTCTCCATCGACACCGACGCCCTGATCGTCGGCTTCCGGTCCGGCCAGGACGGCCCCGTCCCCGCGGTGGGCGCCGAGGCCCTGGATTCCGCGTTCGGCGGCAAGCTGGCCGCGTCGCTCGACGCCGTCGGCTTCACCGGCAAGGCGGGTGAGCTGGCGAAGCTGCCCACGTTCGGTTCGGTCACCGCTCCCCTCCTCGTCGCCGTCGGCCTGGGCGACTCCCCCGACCTCGAGGCGCTGCGCCGCGCCGCCGGTGCCGCCGTGCGCTCCGTCGCCGGCCAGTCCAGGGCCGCGCTCGCGCTGCCCGCCGGCACCGCGGAAGAGGCCGAGGCCGTCGCGCTCGGCGGCCTGCTCGGCGCGTACGCGTTCTCCCGCTACCGCACCGGCGGCGACCAGCAGGCTCCCGTCGCCGAGCTGACCGTGCTGTCCGGCCAGGGCGACGGCGTGGCCGAGCGCGCGAGCGTGCTCGCCGAGTCCGTCACACTGGTCCGCGACCTGGTCAACACCCCGCCGTCCGACCTGTGGCCGGCCAGGTTCGCCGAGCTCGCCGAGCAGGCGGGCGGCAAGGCCGGCCTGACCGTCGAGGTGCTCGACGAGCGGCAGCTCAAGGAGGGCGGCTACGGCGGCCTCATCGGCGTCGGCCAGGGTTCGTCCAACCCGCCGCGCCTGGTCCGCCTCTCCTACAGCCACCCCGAGGCGAGCAAGACGCTCGCGTTCGTGGGCAAGGGCATCACGTTCGACTCCGGCGGCCTGTCGCTCAAGCCGTCGGCCTCCATGGACTGGATGAAGTCCGACATGGGCGGCGCGGGCGCCGTGCTCGGCGCGCTCATCGGCATCGCCAGGCTCGGCCTGCCGGTCAACGCCATCGGCTACCTCTGCCTGGCGGAAAACCTTCCGAGCGGCACCGCCCAGCGCCCCTCCGACGTCATCCACAGCTACAGCGGCAAGACCGTCGAGGTGCTCGACACCGACGCCGAGGGCCGCCTGGTGCTCATGGACGGCATTGCCCGCGCCGCCGAGGACCGGCCCGACCTGATCGTCGACGTCGCCACGCTCACCGGCGCCCAGATCGTCTCGCTCGGCTGGCGCACCGCCGGCGTCATGGCCAACGACGACGCCGTCAGGGAGCTGGTGGTCGAGGCCGCCGGCGCCGCCGGCGAGGGCGCGTGGGGCATGCCGCTGCCCGAGGAGCTGCGCAAGGGCCTCGACTCGGCCGTCGCCGACATCGCCAACCTCCAGCCCGAGCGCTGGGGCAGCATGCTGGCGGCCGGGATCTTCCTGAAGGAGTTCGTGCCCGACGGCGTGCGCTGGGCCCACATCGACATGGCCGGTCCCGCGTACAACAAGGGCGAGCCGTACGGCTACATCCCCAAGGGCGGCACGGGCGCCTTCACCCGCACCCTGATCGGAGTCGCGGAGCGGCACGCGAGCATCTGAAACAAATGAAAAGATGACGGCATCACGAACACCCCGACAAGGAGCCTTCCTGTGGCCTATGACATCGTCGTCCTAGGAGGCGGCAGCGGCGGTTACGCCTGTGCCCTGCGGGCGGCTGAGCTGGGCAAGTCGGTCGCCCTGATCGAAAAGGACAAGATCGGCGGCACCTGCCTCCACAGGGGATGCATCCCCACGAAGGCCCTGCTGCACTCCGCCGAGATCGCCGACGAGACCCGTGAGAGCGAGTCCTACGGCGTCAAGGCGAGCTTCGAGGGCATCGACGTCCAGGGCGTCCACGCCTTCAAGGACAAGATCGTCAATCGGGCCTGGAAGGGCGTGCAGGGCCTGCTGAAGGCCGCGGGCGTGACGATCGTCGAAGGCGAGGGCCGCCTCGTCGGCCCCAACCGGATCCAGGTGGGCTCCGACGTCTACGAGGGCCGCAACATCGTCCTGGCCACCGGTTCCGCGCCCAAGACGCTGCCCGGCCTCGAGATCGACGGCGAGCGCGTCATCACCAGCGAGCACACGCTCAAGATGGAGCGCGTCCCCGCCTCCGTGGTCGTGCTCGGCGGCGGCGTGATCGGCGTCGAGCTGGCCAGCGTCTACCGCTCCTTCGGGGCGGAGGTCACGATCGTCGAGGCGCTGCCCCACCTGCTGCCCACCGAGGAGGAGTCCAGCTCCAAGCTGCTCGAGCGGGCCTTCCGCCGCCGCGGCATCAAGTACGAGCTCGGCGTCTTCTTCGACAGCGCCAAGACCACCGAGTCCGGCGTCATCGTCACCCTCGCGGGCGGCAAGACGCTCGAGGCCGAGGTGCTGCTCGTCGCCGTCGGCCGCGGCGCGGTCTCCTCCGGCATGGGCTTCGAGGAGCAGGGCATCGCCATCGAGCGCGGCACCGTCGTGGTGGACGAGTACTGCCGCACCTCCGTGCCCGGCGTCTACGCCATCGGCGACCTCATCCCGACCCTGCAGCTCGCGCACGCGGGGTTCGCGGAGGGCATCCTGGTCGCCGAGCACATCGCCGGGCTCAACCCGCCGCCCATCGACTACGCGGGCGTGCCGCGCATCACCTACTCCGACCCCGAGGTGGCCTCGGTCGGCCTCACCTCGAAGCAGGCGGCAGAGCGCGGCATCGAGATCGTCGAGCAGGTCTACGACCTCGCGGGCAACCCCAAGAGCCAGATCCTCGGCACGTCGGGCGCCGTGAAGGTCATCGCGCAGAAGGACGGGCCCGTCGTCGGCGTCCACATGGTGGGCCGGCGCATCGGCGAGCTCGTCACCGAAGGCCAGCTCATCTACAACTGGGAGGCCCTGCCCGCAGAGGTCGCCCAGCTCATTCACGCACACCCGACCCAGTCCGAGGCCATGGGTGAGGCGATGCTGGCTCTCGCCGGCAAGCCGCTGCACGTACACAACTAGTCCAGCCCTCGAGATCCAGAACGCGAGAGAAGATAACGATGCCGGTCTCCGTACAGATGCCCCAGCTCGGCGAGAGCGTGACCGAGGGCACGGTAACCCGTTGGCTGAAGAAGGAGGGCGAGCGCGTCGAGGCCGACGAGCCGCTCCTCGAGGTCTCGACCGACAAGGTCGACACCGAGATCCCGTCGCCGTCCGCGGGTGTCCTGACCAAGATCGTCGTGGCTGAGGACGAGACGGTCGAGGTCGGGGCCGAGCTCGCCATCATCGACGAGAACGGCCAGCCGGGCGCCGCAGCCCCCGCTCCCGAGGCCGCCGCTCCGCCGGCGCCGCAGCCCGAGCCGGAGCCCGAGCCCGCCCCGGCGCAGCCGGCCTCCTCGATCCCGCAGCCCGCCCCGGCGCAGCCCGCCCCGGCCCCCGCGCCGGCTCCGGCTCCCGCGCCGCAGGCGGCTCCCCAGCCTGCTCCGCAGGCCGCGCCGGCGCCCACGCCCGCTCCCGCGGTGCCGTCGGGTGAGAGCCCCTACGTGACGCCGCTGGTGCGCAAGCTCGCCGCCGAGCACGGAGTCGACCTCGACTCCATCACCGGCACCGGCGTGGGCGGCCGCATCCGCAAGCAGGACGTGCTCGAGGCCGCCAGGGCGCAGCGCGAGAAGGCCCAGGCTCAGGCCGCCTCGCAGGCCGCTCCGGCCCAGGCTCCCGCTCAGGCCGCGCCGGCCGCCCAGGCCCCGGTCGCCGCCGGGCCCGAGCCGGTCGAGGTCGACACCACGCTGCGCGGCCGCACCGAGAAGATGTCGCGCCTGCGCCAGACGATGTCCAAGCGCCTGGTCGAGTCGCTGCACACCGCCGCCCAGCTCACCACCGTGGTCGAGGTCGACGTCACCAAGATCGCCCGGCTGCGCGAGCGGGCCAAGGAGGACTTCCTGCGGCGCGAGGGCGTCAAGCTGACGTTCATGCCGTTCTTCGAGCTGGCCGCCATCGAGGCGCTCAAGCAGCACCCGAAGCTCAACGCGACGATCAACAACGAGACCATGGAGGTCACGTACTTCGACGTCGAGCACCTGGGCATCGCGGTCGACACCGAGCGCGGCCTCATCGCGGCGGTCATCAAGAACGCCGGTGACCTCAACCTCGCCGGCCTGGCCCGCAAGACGGCCGACCTCGCCGAGCGCACCCGCGCCAACAAGGTGACGCCCGACGAGATCACCGGCGGCACGTTCACGCTGACCAACACCGGCAGCCGTGGCGCGCTGTTCGACACGCCGATCCTCAACCAGCCGCAGGTCGGCATGCTCGGCACCGGTGCCGTCGTCAAGCGGCCCGTGGTGATCGACTCGCCCGAGGGCGAGGTCATCGCGGTGCGCTCGATGGTCTACCTGGCGCTGACCTACGACCACCGGCTCGTCGACGGCGCCGACGCCGCCCGCTTCCTCACGACGATCAAGCGTCGTCTGGAGGAGGGCCGCTTCGAGGCGCAGCTCGGCCTCGCGTAGTCACGCGGCGCTCGCCCGCTGACCGGCCGGGCGGCCCCGTCGAGGGGCCGCCCGGCCGTCGCGTTTCCACGGCGTCCCGCTGCCCGGGTCTTCGCGGGATGCCCGGCCCGCCCCTGCACATCGGCAGCGCACAGGGGTGGCGCGCCTCTGCGGCGGGGCAGTGCGCGGGGGCGCACAGGAGCAGCGCACGCCGTCCGGCGCGCGCGGCCGCCGGCCCGCCCTCGGCGCGTCATCAGCACAAAGGCCGCGCGCAGACCCACCCGCCACGGCAGAGCGCCCAGGTGCGCGCGAACCCGCCACCCCACCGCTCGGCACCCGTCCGCGTGTGCGGAGGCCGGCCAGGGCCGGATGCGCAGGGGCGCGAAGCCGCACCGCGACGCGTGACAGCACCTCGCCGCCGCCGGTCTGCCCGGCGCGCGCCGCCATGGGGTTGCCGTCATGTGCGCCTCCCCGACCGCCGCCTGTGCGGTGGGGCGCGTTGAGCGGGCGGTTTCGCGGGGGTGGGACGTAAGGTGCGGGTATGGCGATCATCGTGACGGGGGCGTCGGGGTTGCTCGGGTCGGCGCTGGTGAAGGCGTTGGAGGCGCAGGGGCGTACGGTGGTCCGGCTCGTGCGCCTGCCGCCGCGCGGGGCCGGTGAGGCGTTCTGGCAGCCGGCCGAGCAGACAGTGGACCTGGCGCCGCTGGAGGGTGCCGAGGCGGTCGTGCATCTCGCGGGGGCGCCGATCGCCGACCGGCGCTGGACTCCGGCGTACAAGCGGGAGCTGCTCGCCAGCCGGGTGCAGGGTACGCAGGTGCTGGTGGACGCCCTGCGCGGCCTGGACAGGCCGCCTGAGGTGCTGCTGTCGGCCTCGGGCGTCGACTTCTACGGCGACACCGGCGACCGGGTGGTGGACGAGGCGCAGGGCAAGGGCCGCGGCTTCCTGGCCGACCTGTGCGAGCGGTGGGAGGGCGCGGCGGCGTGGGCGGAGGAGGCGGGCATCAGGACCGCGTTCCTGCGTACGGGGCTGGTCCTGAGCGGGCGGGGCGGCGCGCTGGCCCGGATGTTGCCGCTGTTCCGGCTGGGCCTGGGCGCGCCGCTGGGCACGGGCAGGCAGTACTGGTCGTGGATCAGCCTGGACGACTGGGTGGGCGCGGTGCTGCACCTGCTGGCCGAGCGGGAGATCGCCGGGCCGGTCAATCTCGTCTCGCCCTCCCCCGTCACCAACGCGGAGTTCACCCGCGCGCTCGGCAAGGCGATGCGCAAGAGCACGATGCCGATCCCGGTGCCGGCGTTCGCGCTGGCCGCGGGGCTCGGCGAGTTCGCCCGCGAGGGGCTGCTGTCGAGCCACCGCCTCCGGCCGGCCAAGCTGCTCGACGGCGGGTACCGCTTCGCCCATACCAGCATCGACGAGGCGCTGCGCGCCGTACTCTAGTGGCCGTTCATCGTTTTCACAGCGTGGGGGATCCCTGACATGAACCGGTCCGGACAGTCGCACATCCTGGCGATCGGGGGCGGGTCGTTCCGCCCGAGCAAGCGGCACGGCCAGATCGAGGCGAGCGGGCTGCTGCGTTACGGCCTCGACCTCACCGGCCAGGACCGGCCGAAGCTGGGCCTGGTGGCCACCGCGGTGGGCGACTCCGCCGACTGGATCTTGAAGATGTACGGCGCGTTCGCCGGCTGGGACGTCGAGGTGAGCCACCTGACGGTGTTCCCGATGCCGAACGTGGAGGACCCGCGCGCCTGGATGCTCGACCAGGACATGATCTACGTCAGCGGTGGCAGCGTGGCGAACCTGATGGCGCTGTGGCGGCTGCACGGGCTTGACGAGGCGTTCGAAGAGGCGTGGCGGTCCGGCGTGGTGCTGTCGGGGCAGAGCGCGGGCGCGCTGTGCTGGCACGTCGGCGGCAACACCGACTCCTTCGGGCCCGAGCTGCGGGTGTGGGCCGAGGGCATGGGGCTGCTGCCCTACGCGTGCGGGGTCCACTACGACTCCGAGCCGCAGCGGCGGCCGCTGCTGCAGGCGTCGGTGGCCTCGGGCGAGCTGCCGGAGGCGTACGCGGCCGACGAGGGCGTGGCGCTGCACTACGTGGGCACGGAGTTCATCCAGGCGGTGAGCGTGGCGCCGGGCGGATATGCGTACAAGGTGGAGCGTGACGGTACGGATGGGGTAAAGGAGTTGAGGATCGAGCCGCGGTCGCTGACCCCCTGATTACCCTTCAAGGGTGAGGGAACGGCACAATAGGCTCATGCGCCCCATCCCCGGGGACGATCCCCACGCACTCGCCATCGTCCGTCTCGGAGTCGACGTCCCCTACGAGCAGGCCTGGTCGCTGCAGCGCTGGGTGCACGGCAAGCGGGTCGCCGGCGAGCTTCCCGACACCGTTCTGATCCTCGAGCACGCGCCCGTCTACACGGCGGGCAAGCGTACGGCCCCGCATGAGCGGCCCTCCGACGGCACCCCGGTCGTCGACGTCGATCGGGGCGGGCGGCTGACGTGGCACGGCCCCGGGCAGCTCGTCGCGTACCCGATCGTGGCCATCACCGATGTGGTCGACTACGCGTGCCGGCTCGAGGACGCGATGATCCAGGTGTGCGCCGACTTCGGCGTGACCGCCCGGCGGGTGAAGGGGCGCGCGGGCGTGTGGGCGTCCGGCGATCCCGCGCTCGGGCTGCCCGACCGTCAGCTCGGCGCGGTGGGGCTGCGGCTGTCGCGCGGCGTCACCATGCACGGGTTCGCGCTCAACTGCGCCAACGACCCGAGCTGGTTCAACCGCATCACGCCGTGCGGCATCCCCGACGTGGGCGTCTCCTCGCTGTCGGCCGAGACGGGCCGGCGCATCGTGGTCGAGGAGGTCATGCCGATCGCGGAGAAGCGGCTGGCGGAGGCGCTCGGCAAGCAGCCGTTCGATCTCCACGAAGAAGATCTGCTACGGCGGTAGTCCAGGCCGGTAAGCGACCCCGGTGACCGAATCGGCACGAAAAAGCAGCGGAAGGTTCGCGGCGGTTCTGCTTACCATCCGCTTGTGAAGCGCCTCACCGCTCTCGCGCTCGCGCTCGTGGTCCATCTGCTGACGCTGGCGTTCGTCGTGCTGGGCGGCTGGATCATCGTGCGGGACCCAGGGTCGGTCCTGTGGTGGCTCCTGGGGCTGCTCTGCCTGGCCGTCGGGTGGGCGCTGCGTCCCCGGCTGGGCCGGATGCCGACCGGCGCCGAGCCGGTGAGCCGGGCGAGCGCGCCCGAGCTGTACGCGGTCGCCGCCCGGGTGGCCGCCAGGATGGGGGTGCGGCCGCCGCGCGCGATCGCGCTCGTCGACCTCAGCCCGGTGACCTCCTACGACCGGATCGGCGTGGCCCGCACCCCGGTCCTGCTCGTCGGGCTGCCGCTGTGGCTGGCGCTGCCGCCCCGCCAGCGGGTGGCGCTGCTCGCGGCCGCGTACGCGCGGCTGCCGACCGGGGACGAGCGGGTGGTGAGCCAGGCGCTGGCCACGCTGGACGCCTGGCGCGACGCCCTGATGGGTTCCGCGCCGCTGACGGCAAGGGAGGCGGCCGGCGAACGCATCGCGTACGCGCTGGGCGGCACGCAGACCCCCGACACCCCGTACGACGTGGCGAGCTTCCTCGGCCGGGTGCTCGGCCGCGTGCTGGGCGTCCCGGTGCTGCTGCTGTGGTACGCGCTGTCGTGGCTGGCCCGCTCGGGCGAGCCACGGGTCCGGGCCAGGCAGCGGGCGCTGGCCAGGCGGGCGGCGCCCGAGGAGGACCTGGCCGAGCTGGACGAGCAGGCGGCGGGCGGCCGCTATCTCGCGCCGATGCAGGCGGCGGCGCTGCGCGGCGAGAGCGTCGCGGCGATCAGGCGTACGGCGCTGACGAAGTTCCAGCTCACCGATGACGGCGTGCTCCCGGCGCCGCCGCCGTCGGAGCTGCTCGGCGTGGAGGAGTCGGAACGGATCGACGAGGAGCTGACCGGTCACTACGCGCGGGCGGTTCGCGGGTTCGGCCTCATCTCCTGACCCTCGACCCGGGCGTTTTGCCAGGAGACGTAAGCTGAAGAGGTGACCGTTGCTCCTGAAGGCCGAAAGCTCCTCCGCCTGGAGGTGCGTAACGCCGAAACCCCTATCGAGCGCAAGCCCCCGTGGATCAAGACCAAGCTGAAGACGGGCCCCGAATACACCGAGCTGAAATCGCTCGTGCGCCGGGAGGGCCTGCACACGGTCTGTGAAGAGGCGGGCTGTCCCAATATCTACGAGTGCTGGGAAGACCGCGAGGCGACCTTCCTGATCGGCGGCGACCAGTGCACCCGCCGCTGCGACTTCTGCCAGATCGACACGGGCAAGCCCAAGGAGTACGACCGCGACGAGCCGCGCCGCGTGGCCGAGTCGGTCCAGCAGATGGGCCTGAAGTACGCCACCGTGACCGGCGTCGCCCGCGACGACCTGCCCGACGGCGGCGCCTGGCTGTACGCCGAGACCGCCCGGCAGATCCACGCGCTGCTCCCCGACTGCGGCGTCGAGCTGCTGGTGCCCGACTTCAACGGCAAGCGCGAGCAGCTGGAGGAGGTCTTCTCCAGCAAGCCGGAGGTGTTCGCCCACAACATCGAGACCGTGCCGCGCATCTTCAAGCGCATCAGGCCGGCCTTCCGCTACGAGCGCTCGCTCAACGTGCTCACCATGGCCCGCGAGGCCGGGCTGGTGACCAAGTCCAATCTGATCCTGGGCATGGGCGAGACGCGCGAGGAGGTCCTCCAGGCCATGCGCGACCTCCACGAGGCCGGCACCGACCTGCTGACGATCACCCAATACCTGCGGCCGACGCCGCGCCACCACCCGGTGGAGCGGTGGGTCAAGCCGGAGGAGTTCGTGGAGCTGCAGGCCGAGGCCGAGGCGATCGGCTTCGCCGGCGTGATGTCGGGTCCGCTGGTGCGCTCGTCGTACCGCGCGGGCCGGCTCTACAAGCAGGCCATCGAGGCCAGGCAGACCGCCTGACCGAACAGCTGAGGCCCCGGGCGCGTCCCGGGGCCTGATCATGCCCGTGTGCGGGGCAGGTGCGGCGTCGTTACGATGTCGGCGCAGCCGACCGTGTTCGCGAGGGATACCGCATGGCCATGCTGTTCCGTACGAGCGACCTGCCCGCCAAAGAGCGCCACCAGACGTGGCGGAGCATCGTGTGCGACGTGCTCGGACCGCTCGACACCCGCATCGCGCCCGGCGCGCCGCTGCGCGGCGAGATCGAGCTGGGCCGGCTGGGGCCGATGAGCGTGGGCCGGGTGCGCGCCTCCACGCCCCACAGCATGCACCGCACACCCGGGCTGATCCGCCGCGACGACCCCGACCTTTACCGGGTGGTGCTGGTGGTCTCGGGCGGCGTCCGCCTGGAGCAGGACGGCAGGCAGGCGCGGCTCGGCGCGGGCGAGTTCGCGATCTACGACTTCGGGCGGCCGTACGAGCTGGCCTACGACGCCTCGGTGCGGCTCGCCGTGTTCAGTTTCCCGCGGGACCTGCTCGCGCTGCCCGAAGGGCGGGTGGCGCCGTTCACCGCGATGCCCATCGACAGCGGCTCGGGCACGGGGGCGCTGGCCGCGCCGCTGCTGCGCAGGGTGGCCGACGACCACGCGACCTACCGGCCCGACAGCGCCGCCAGGCTGGCCACGGTGGCGATGGACCTCATCGGCACCGCCGTGGCCGAGCGCGCGGGGCGTACGGACGAGCTGCCCGACGACGCGCGGCGGCGGGCGCTGCTGACGCAGGTGCACGCCTTCATCGAGCAGCGGCTCGGCGACCCGGAACTCGACCCGGCCACCATCGCCGCGGCCTGCCACATCTCCGTGCGCTACCTGCACCGGCTGTTCGAGTCCGAGGGCACGACGGTGGCCGCGTGGATCCGGCGGCGGCGGCTCGAACGCTGCCGCGCCGACCTGCTCGCGGGCGGCGCGGAGCCGGTCAGCGCCGTCGGCGCGCGCTGGGGCTTACCCGACTCGGCGCACTTCAGCAGGTTGTTCCGGCGTACGTACGGCGTGCCGCCCGCCGAGTTCCGCCGTGCCAACGCCGTGCGCTGAACGTCAATCTCCTGGCACTCACGTGCAAGACCGCGGGTCCCGCGCCCGGCATGATCGACACAGCTGAGAAGGCGCGATGAGAAGAAGGGACCTCAGCGATGCAGCTTTTCGTGAATCTGCCCGTGAAGGATCTCGCCAAGTCCACGGAGTTCTTCACCAGCCTGGGCTTCGAGTTGTTCGGCATGGCCGAGGGCATGGCGTCGTTGATCATCAGTGAGAAGACGCAGGTCATGCTGCTTGAGGAGCCGGTGTTCTCCCGGTACACCACCAAGGACATCGCCGACGCCGGCACGAGCACCGAGGCGATCCTGGTGCTCGGCATGGAGAACCCGGCGCAGGTGGACGAGCTGGTGGACAAGGCGCTGGCGGCCGGGGCCACCCCGGCGGGCGTGCGGCAGGAAGACGGCGTGCGCTACCAGCGCGGCTTCGCCGACCTCGACGGCCACCACTGGGAGGCGCTGTGCCTGGTTCAGCCCGCGCAGTGAGCACGGTCGTACGCTCGGCCGACGGCACGCCCATCGCCTGCGACCGCCACGGCTCCGGCCCCGCCGTGGTCCTGGTCCAGGGCGCGTTCGCGGACCGGAGCGACCCGACGATGACGGCCATCGCGAACGGGCTGTCCCGCTGGTTCACGGTGTACTCCTACGACCGGCGGGGGCGGGGCGGCAGCGGCGACACCGCGCCGTACGCGGTCGAGCGGGAGATCGAGGACCTGGCCGCGGTGATCGCCGAGGCGGGCGGGACCGCCAGGGTGTTCGGCGGCTCGTCGGGCGCGGCGCTGGCGCTGGAGGCCGCCATGGTGCTCCCCGGCGTCACGCATCTGGCGGTGTGGGAGCCGCCGTACCACGTGGACGACAGCGCTCCCCCGCTGCCCTCCGACTTCGCCGAGCAGCTCGCCGCGCTCGTCGCGGCCGGGCGGCGGGGCGAGGTGGTCGAGCGGTTCATGGTGGAGGCGGCCGAGGTGCCCGAGCCCGTCCTGGCCGGGATGCGGGAGCACCCGTCCTGGGCGGACATGGAGGCGCTTGCGCACACGCTGGTGTACGAGGCGGCGGTGCTGGGTCCTGGCAACGCCTTGCCCGCCGCGCGCCTGGCCGGGCTCACGCAGCCGACGCTCGTGCTCAACGGGGGCGCGAGCCCCGGCTGGATGGTGAACGCGGGCGCGGCGGTGGCGGCCACGGTGCCCGGCGCGGTGCGGCGGGTGCTGCCTGGTCAGGCGCACAACGTCGCGCCCGAGGCGCTGGTGCCCGAGCTGCTGGAGTTCTTCGTGGCGGCGTGACGCCGGACGGGTTTGGCGACGGCGGGACCGGGCCGATCGCGCGACGTGCCGCCGTTGGCGGAACCCGGCGGCCTGGGGCGCCGAGACGGGGGCCGGGGCCGGCGGAAAACAGACTGCGGGCGGGCGGTGCGCGAGGGACACTGGGGTCGTGGACCTCGACGCGCTGCTCGCCCGCCTCGACCTCTCCGCCAAGATCCGCCTGCTGACCGGTGCCGACCTGTGGTCGCTGCCGCCGCTGCCCGAGATCGGGCTCGACGCGATCGTGATGGGCGACGGGCCCATCGGCGTACGCGGCAGGCAGTGGCGCTCGGGCGACCCTTCGATCGCCCTGCCAAGCCCCACCGCGCTGGCCGCCACGTGGGACGTGGACCTGGTCAGGCGGGCGGGCCGGCTGCTCGCTCAGGAGGCGCGCCGCAAGGGCGTGCACGTGCTCCTCGCCCCCGTGCTCAACCTGCACCGCTCACCGCTCGCCGGCCGGCACTTCGAGTACTTCTCCGAGGACCCGTACCTGACCGGTGAGATCGGCGCCGCGCTGGTCGAGGGCGTGCAGGAGGGCGGGGTCGCCGCCGCGGCCAAGCACTTCGTGGCCAACGACTCCGAGACCGACCGCCTCACCCTGGACGTCCGGGTGAGCGAGCGGGCGCTGCGCGAGCTGTACCTGCGGCCGTTCGAGCGCGTGGTGGCGGCGGGCGTGTGGGGGATCATGAGCGCGTACAACTCGGTGAACGGCACCACGATGACCGAGAACGCCGAGCTGGTGCACGGCGTGCTGAAGAGCGAGTGGGGGTTCGACGGGTTCGTGGTGTCGGACTGGACGGCCGTCCGCTCCACCGAGGCCGCCGCGCTGGGCGGCACGGACGTCGCCATGCCGGGCCCGGACAGTCCGTGGGGCTCCCGGCTTGAGCGGGCCGTCCGCGAGGGGCGGGTGCCGGAGTCGGCGATCGACGACCGGGTCCGCCGCATCCTCCGCCTGGCCGCCCGCGTCGGCGCGCTTCGCACGCCTGCGGGCGACCCGGTGCCCCTGAGCACTCAAGCTCCCCCTGGCACTGCCACTCCCCCGGCCGGCGCGGCTTCCGTCCGTATGGATGAGGCGATCGACGGGGCCGCGCTGGCGCGGGAGGCGGCCGTACGCGGGAGCACGCTGCTGGTCAACGACGGCGTGCTGCCGCTGGCGCCGGGCACGACGATCGCGCTCATCGGGGCCGCCGCCCGGCACGCGCGGGCGATGGGCGGCGGCAGCGCCCAGGTCTACCCCGAGCGGGTCGTCTCGCCGCTGGCGGCGCTGTCGGAGCGTACGGAGGTCAGGTACGCGACGGGCACCGACCCCCGCATCCGCCTGGCCCCGCTGCCCGGCCCGCTGACCGCGCAGTTCCTGGACGGGGCGGGTGCGGTGCTGGCCGAGCAGCAGGTGGCCGACGGCGAGTGCCGCTGGCTGGGCGGGCTGCCGCCGGGCGTGGACGCCGACCGGCTGGCCGCGGTGCGGCTGCGGGCGGCGTACCGGGCGGAGACTTCCGGGGCGCACGAGCTGTCGGCGGCGGGCGTGGGCGCGTTCACGCTCACCGTGGACGGCGCGGTGGTCATGGACGAGCGGCTCGAACCGGAGCACGGCGACCCGGCGGGGTTCCTGACGCCGCCGGAGCGCCGGGTGCGGGTGCCGATGGAGGCGGGCAGGACGTACGAGCTGGCGCTGACGCACCCCGCGGGCACGCTCGCGGGCCTGCCGTTCGTGTCGCTCACCCTCGGCCACGCGGACCCCGCGCCGAGCGACGACGAGCTGATGGCCGAGGCGGTCCGGGTGGCCGCGGAGTCGGACGTCGCGGTGGTCGTGGTGGCGACCACGCCGGAGGTGGAGAGCGAGGGGTTCGACCGGCGGGACCTGCGGCTGCCCGGCAGGCAGGACGAGCTGGTCGGCGCGGTGGCGGCGGCGAACCCGCGCACGGTCGTGGTGGTCAACGCGGGAGCGCCGGTCGAGATGCCGTGGCTGGAGGAGGTGGCGGCGGTGCTGCTGACCTGGTTCCCCGGCCAGGAGGCGGGCGCGGCGCTGGCCGAGGTGCTGTTCGGCGACGGCGAGCCGGGCGGCCGGCTGCCGACGACGTGGCCGCGCCGGCTGTCCGACGCGCCGGTGCCGGACGTGAGGCCGGTGGACGGGCGGCTGGTCTACGGGGAGGAGATCGGCTACCGGGCGTGGGAGGGGTCGCCGGCGTTCTGGTTCGGGCACGGGCTCGGCTACACGACCTGGTCGTACGACGCGATCGCGGCCGAGGGCACGAGCGTCACCGTCTCGGTCACCAACACGGGCGACCGCGCGGGCCGGGAGGTCGTGCAGGTGTACGCGCGGGGGCGGCTGGCCGCGTTCGACGTGGTCGAGGCGGAGCCGGGGCAGACGGTCGTGACCACGATGTTCCTGCCCGAGCGGGCCTTTCAGGTGTGGGACGGCGGCTGGCGGACCGTCGAGGGCGAGCACGTCGTACGCGCCGGGCGTAACGCGGCGGACCTCCCCCTGGCGGCAACGGTGAAAATCTAGGTCACAAGGGAAAAACGGCAGGGGCCGCGTTTTCTCTCCTGCACCTGTTGGTTTGTATCCTTCTGAGCATGGCAAAGTCCGAGGACCCAGAGAAGCCGGGGCGCATCAAGCAGCTCCGCATGATCGCGCAGATCATCAAGCAGGCCAACCCCAAGGGGATGCCGATCGTCTTCCTCTCGGCGGTGGGCACGCTGGCGGTGGTCGTCGTGATCGGTCTGGTCACGGACTACTTGTGGTATTCGATCTTCATCGGCCTGCTGGCCGCGTTCACGGTCGGGCTCGTGGTCTTCGGGCAGTTCGCCCAGAAGGCGCAATACTCCCTCCTCGACGGCCAGAAGGGCGCGGCGGCGGCCGTGCTGCAGGGCATGCGCGGAAACTGGCAGGTCACGCCCGCCATCGCGGCCAACCGTGACCAGGACGTCGTGCACCTCGTGGTCGGCTATCCCGGCGTGGTGCTGGTGTCGGAGGGTCCCGGCAACCGGGTGGCGAAGCTGCTCAAGGCCGAGAAGCAGCGCATCTCGCGCGTGGTGCTCGGCGTCGAGATCTACGACGTGCAGTGCGGCGACGGCCCGGGCCAGGTGCCGCTGGCCAAGCTGCAGCGCCACCTGATGAAGCTGCCGCGCAACCTCAAGAAGCCGTCGGTCAACGAGGTGAAGGACCGCCTGCGCTCGCTGCCGCGCAACATGCCGCTGCCGAAGGGCCCGATGCCGAAGGGCGCCCGCATCCCGCGCGGCCCCAAGATGCGCTAGTGCTGTCGCCTTCGTCGCGGGCCAACCGCGGCTGGTGGGACGGCAACGCCGACGACTACCAGGTCGAGCACGGCGACTTCCTGCGCGACACCGGCTTCGTGTGGGGGCCTGAAGGACTCGACGAGGCCGATGCGGGCCTGCTCGGCGACGTACGCGGGCGGCGGGTGCTGGAGATCGGCTGCGGCGCCGCCCAGTGCGCGCGCTGGCTGGTGACGCAGGGTGCGCGGGTGGCGGCGTTCGACATCTCGCACCGCCAGCTCCGCCACTCCCAGCGCATCGACCTCGACACCGGGGTGTCCGTGCCGGTGGTGCAGGCCGACGCCGAGGTGCTGCCGTTCGCCGGCGCGGCGTTCGACGTGGCCTGCTCGGCGTACGGTGCGCTGCCGTTCGTGGCCGACCCGCTGGCGGTCTTCCGCGAGGTGCGCAGGGTGCTGCGGCCCGGCGGCCGGTTCGTGTTCTCGGTGAGCCACCCGATCCGGTGGGCGTTCCCCGACGATCCGGGGCCGCGCGGGCTGACCTCCGACCGCTCCTACTTCGACCGGTCGCCGTACGAGGAGCGCGACGAGCACGGCAGGCTCACCTACGTCGAGCACCACAGGACGATGGCCGACTGGGTCAACCTGCTGGTGGCGTCCGGCCTGACGATCACCGGGCTGATCGAGCCCGAGTGGCCGGAGGGCCATGAGCGGGTGTGGGGCGGCTGGAGCCCGCTGCGCGGCCGCCACATTCCGGGCACGGCCATCTTCAGCTGCGCGAATATCTAGCGGCCATGGCGTGGAAGAGCTCCCTGGGCCGCCAGCGGGTCTCGTCGAGCATGGTGACGACGCCGTAGGAGCCGAGGTCGTCGTCGCCGAAGCGGTTGTAGGCGGCGAAGGTGAACCACAGGGCGGTGTCCACGCCTTCGGCCTCGAAGACGTCCATCAGCTCGGTGAAGTAACGCACCTGCTCGCCCTCGTCGCGCACCGCGCCCTCGGGCACCGCCCAGGCCATGCCGCCCAGCTCGCCCGCTCCCCGGTAGGGGCAGGTGCCGAACTCGGTGACGGCGACCGGCTTGCCGTACTCGAAGCGGGCGCGCAGCTCATCGGTGAAGTCGTGGGCGTTGTAGGAGGCGCGGTAGGCGTCCACGCCCACGATGTCGTACGGCGCCCAGTCCACCAGCTCCCACGGCCCCGCCGCGTACGTCACCCGCCCGCCGAAGCGCTCCCGCACCACCTCGGCCACCCGCGCAAGGTAGGCGTTGAAGCGCGGCATGACCCGCAAGAGCTCCGTCCACCAGGCGACGTCGCCCGCCCCCATCGCCTTGAGACGGTCGCGGTAGGTCTCGCCCTCGATGTAGCCGGGGCCGAAGGCGGTGATTTCGCAGCCGGTGACGAACACGACCTCGGCGCCGTCGCGGCGCAGCGACTCGGCCTGCCCGGCCGCCTCGGCGAACAGGTCGATCATCTCGTCCGCGGTGAGGTCGACGGGGAACGGCGCATACCAGACCTCGAGGCCGGCCTGCGCGGCCCGCTCGGCGGCGACGGCCAGCCGGTGCGGGTCGCGGCCTGAGACGCGGACGACCTGGCAGTGCAGGTCATCGGCGATGACGCGCATCTCCCGCGCGACGGCGGCGGGGTCGAAGCTCTTGCGCGACAGGTCGTCGCCCGGCAGGAAGCCGGTGTCATAGTTGATGCCCTTCTTCATGAGTCAGTCCCCTCCTGCCAGGAAAGTCCGCGTTCGAGGAGGTCGAAGGCCAGCTCGACCTCGTCCTCCAGCAGCCGCACCGCCTTCTCCAGCGACTCACCCTTGACCAGCCGCTGGAAGAACGTCTCTTGGAGCGTGGTGATGACGGCGGTGATCTGCGCCGCCATGAGCCGGGGCACGACGCCCGCGTCCGGCATGGCGGCTTCGAGCGCGGCGGCCAGCTCTTCGCGCTCGCTCATGTTCGTCTGGGAGACCCCCGACAGCAGGGCGGGGCTGGACGCGATCACCTGGACCCTGGTCAGCAGCGTCTCGACCGGCGCCTCGACGCCGCGCCTGGCGATGCCCCTGAAGTGCTCGCGCAGCGCGCCGAGCGGCGGCATCCCCTCGGGCCGGTTCCGCACGACCGCGGCGTAGTCGTCCTTGATCTGGTCGAGGACCAGGCTCTCCTTGCTGGGGAAGTACGCGAACAGCGTCACCTTGGCGACCCCGGCCGCCTCGGCGATCTCGTTGACGGTCACCGCGTCGTAGCCGTGCTCGGCGAACAACCGCAGCGCGGTCTCCGCGATGCGCTGCCGGGTCTGCTCCTTCTTGCGCTCTCTGAGCCCCGCCATCATCATGCGGACAGCATAAACCCTACCGGGTACAAAACATACCCAGTACGGTTTTTGCGGCTCGGGCGCTACATGCGGACGACGACCGTGTTGGAGACGCGGTCGTGCACGCCGCGGTGGTCGCGGTCCCAGATGACGGCGGGAATGGCCAGGCTGAGCAGCACCGTACGGACGAAGACGGGCAGCCAGCGCGGGTCGCCGCCGTCCATCGCGGCGACCCTGATGCCCATGAGCCGGTGGCCGAACGTCTGCCCCATGAAGCCGACGAGCAGCAGGTATTGCACGGCGAACACGAGCGCCGGCGCCCACGGCGACTCCGCGGGGTTCATCCTGAGCAGCAGCTGCACCACCACCCACGTGCAGATCATCCAGTCGATGACGAGCGCGCCGATCCTGCGCCCCCATCCCGACACCGACCCGCTGCCCTCCTGGGGCAGCCCCAGGCGCTCACCCGGGTAGCCGAGATCGACCCCTGCGGAACGGACGCCGCCCAGCCAGGTCTGCGTCCACCGAGGCTCCTTGCTGCTCATGGACTCCACGGTAGCCGCAGGCAGGGGCGGTCCGAATCGCAGGGCGCGCGCCGCACTCCGGTCCGCCGCGACGGGGACGACTCGCCGCCCGGGGAGACGTGAGCGGCCGCCCGCACGCCCTGTGACCAGGCAGACCGCGCGTAACACGTGCGAAACAAGCGGGACACCATGCGGAAACCGCTACGCCCTAGCTTTCGCATGAGTGGCCAGTCCCCAGGGAGGTTTGAGAGTGTTCAACTCCGCCGACGACGTCCTGAAGTTCATCAGCGACGAAGGGGTGCAGTTCGTCGATGTCAGGTTCACCGACCTGCCGGGGACGACGCACCACTTCACCTTCCCGGTTGAGAACTTCAGCGCGAGCGTCTTCACCGACGGACTCATGTTCGACGGCTCGTCGATCCGCGGCTTCCAGCAGATCCACGAGTCCGACATGCTTCTGCTGCCCGACCCCTCCAGCGCCGTGCTCGACCCGTTCCGTCAGCACAAGACGCTCAACATCAACTTCTTCGTGCACGACCCGCTGACGGGTGAGGCCTACAGCCGCGACCCGCGCAACGTCGCGCGCAAGGCGGAGGAATACCTCAAGGGCACGGGCATCGCCGACACGGTCTACTTCGGCCCCGAGGCCGAGTTCTACATCTTCGACGACGTGCGCTTCGAGACGAAGGCGAACGCCGGCTACTACTACATCGACTCCATCGAAGGCGCCTGGAACACCGGTAAGGCCACCGAGGGCGGCAACCTCGGCTACAAGCCGCGCTACAAGGGCGGCTACTTCCCGGTGCCGCCGATGGACCACTTCACCGACCTGCGCTCGGAGATGGTGCGCAACCTCATCGAGGCCGGCATCGAGGTCGAGATGCAGCACCACGAGGTCGGCACCGCCGGTCAGGCGGAGATCGACTTCAAGTTCGGCACGCTGCTCAAGACCGCCGACAACCTGATGCTCTACAAGTACGTCATCAAGAGCACGGCGCTCGAGTACGGCCACACGGTGACGTTCATGCCGAAGCCGATCTTCGGTGACAACGGCTCCGGCATGCACTGCCACCAGTCGCTGTGGAAGGACGGCCAGCCGCTCTTCTACGACGAGGTCGGCTACGCGGGCCTGTCCGACACCGCCCGCTACTACATCGGCGGCCTGCTCAAGCACGCCCCGTCGCTGCTGGCGTTCACCAACCCGACGGTCAACTCCTACCACCGTCTGGTGCCGGGCTACGAGGCCCCGGTCAACCTGGTCTACTCCCAGCGCAACCGGTCGGCCTGCGTCCGCATCCCGATCACGGGCTCCAACCCAAAGGCCAAGCGCATCGAGTTCCGGGTGCCCGACCCGTCGTGCAACCCGTACTTCGCGTTCTCGGCCATGCTGATGGCCGGCATCGACGGCATCCGCAACAAGATCGAGCCGCCGGAGCCGGTGGACAAGGACCTCTACGAGCTGCCGCCGGAGGAGGCCCGCAACATCCCGCAGGTGCCCGGCTCGCTGCCCGAGGTGCTGGACGCCCTCGAGGCCGACCACGACTACCTGCTCGAGGGCGGCGTCTTCACGCCGGACCTGATCGAGACCTGGCTGTCGTACAAGCGGGAGAACGAGGTCGACCCGATCCGTCTCCGCCCGCACCCGCACGAGTTCGAGCTCTACTACGACGTGTGATCGGCCGCCGCACGCCGGCCCGCTGCGGGCGGCGCGCGGCGTCCGGCCGGTGCCGCCCCGTCCGCGTGGGCGGCGGTCGTCCGCCACAGGTCGTGAACCCCGGAGGCCCGGGGCGAGGAGATGTGCCTCGCCCCGGGCCTCCGGGCGTTCGCCGCGAGGCCTTCTCATGCTCGATTGTCGGTGGGTGGCGTTACCCTCTCGGCGCATGACGGGCTTCGAGGTGATCCGGGAGTTCCCGGCGGCGATGGCCGGCCGGGAGGGGGCGTGGCGGTTCATCCGCGGGTTCGCGGCGGCGTGGGGCTCGCCGCCGGCCGACGGCGACGGCTGGTCCGAGCCCGAGCTCGACGCCACCGAGGCGCGGCTGGGCGTGCGCCTGCCCGTGGCGCTGCGCGAGGCGTACGGGCTCTTCGGCCGCCGCACCGACCTGGTCGGGGTGCAGGACGTTCTCCTCGGCCCCGATGAGCTGCACATCGTCGACAAGGCGCTGGTGTTCCGCGTCGAGAGCCAGGGCGCGGCTCGCTGGGGCATTCCGCTCGCCGAGCTGGAGCGGCCCGATCCCCCGGTGATGATCCGGTTGGACCTCGCCGACAAGGCCTCCGAGAGCTGGGACGGCTGGCTCGACCGCTTCTCGCACGCCTGCGTGGAGATGGTGCTGTCGGAGTCGCTCGTCTCGCCGGAGGAGCTCGCCGACGGCAGGGAGCTGGACGATGACGAGGGCGGCGTACTGGAGGGGCGCTTCACGCGGCTGCCGCTGCCTGACTATCCGACGTCTCAGGCGGCGCCTGGCATCCGCTGGTACGCCGGTCGCGACGTGATCATCCGCGATGACGGCGCCATGATCCAGGTCCGGGCCCGCACCGTGGAGGCCCTCGATCGGGTCCGCGCCGAGCTGCCCGGCGAGTGGACGACGCGCTTCGGCTGAGCCGGGCCGGCCGGGTGACGACCCCGCGTGCGGCGGGCCCGCGCGGCCGTGGGGTGACGGCCCTACGCCGACGCGCCCTGGCGACCGGGCGCGCCCTGTTCCGCACCCGCGCCGTAACGTCCGGACACGCCCCGCCGGCGTGCTCTCGCTCTGGCGACCCGGATACACCCGCCGACGCGACCAAATCTGCCCCCGCGAACGCGACCCGGACACGCCCCCACCCACGCGACTGGACACGCCCCCCACCACGCACGCCGGACACGCCCCCCACCACGCGCGCCGGACACGCCCCCTCCCACGCCCCGTGCCGTGGCGTGCGCCGGGCGGTCGGGGCCGGGCGGTCCCGTGAACCAGCCGGTATCCGGGGTAGAGGATGGCGAAACCCGAGGAGGAGATCATGACATCCCTGATGAACAAGGTTCGCCACTTCCTGAGCAGCCCTGAGGGCCGCAGGCACGTCGACAAGGGCAGGCGCATGACGCGCGACCCCCGTCAGCGGCAGCGGCTGCACGGCCTGCTCGACAAGCTGCGCGGCCGCCACGACCGGTGGTGAGCGCCGGACCGTCACGGACGCCCCGGTGGCGGCCTGCGCGCGCAGGAGCGCTGCGGGTGAGCGTACGGGGGTCAGCCGAAAGGTGTACGGCGATCTCCCTCAGCGGCAGGAGGCCCCGCCGGGGCGCCCCTCACTAGGGTGTGCAGGGTCATCAGCACGCGAATCCCCTTTGTGAGGATTATTCATGGCCTCTGCCAGGAAGACGCTGTTCACCGGTTCGCTCACCTTCGTGGTGGGGCTGGCGCTCTGGTTGTTCGGGCTCGATGAGGAGATCTTCGTCTTCACCCCGTCCAAGATCGGCGTCGTCCTCATGGTGATCGGCGGGGTGGAGGCCCTGTACGGCCTCTACAAGGTCCTGCGCCCCGGCGACGCCCGCGGCTGACCGGCCTAGTCGCCGGCGAAGTCGAAGGCGGGTTCGGCGGCGGTGAGGACGGCCGACTTCGGGGTGACCGGCCAGAGCGCGTTCAGCTCGGTCGTGAGGGTGGCCACCAGGGAGTCCATGTCGGCCGGGGCCGAGGCGTGCAGGGCCTCGGCGACGATCAGCACGTTCGACGTCGAGTCGCGCACGGCCGACAGGCCGCTCTGGCGGTTGGTCCAGCGGCGGGCGTGCGCGCGGCCCTCGGCGTCGGCGAAGATCACCTCGCCGGGGGCGGGGTGCTCGGTCTCGCCGGAGAAGGTCAGGTACGTCTCGTCGCCGGTGGCGTGGCGGACCTCGAGGTAGCGGGCGATCCGCGAGACGTCGAAGACCGCGATCGGCACCGCGTACGCGATGGAGATCGCATTGCACAGGTCCACCAGCAGGTGCAGGGACGGCAGCGCGCCCTCCTTCCTGAAGCGACGCAGCAGCGACTCCGAGGCGCACCGGTACTGCGTGGGCTTCAGGCCCATGCGGGAGAAGGCCCGCCGCCAGGCCTGGATCTCCGGCAGGTCGCTTTCGGAGGCGGTGGCGAGCCTGGCCGCGGCGCGCGCGGCGTACGCGGGCACGCGGTCCGCCACGGACACCTCGGGCGTGATGCCCTCGGCGTAGAGCGCCGCGGGGACCAGTGCGGGGAAGTCGTTCCAGATGGCGGGCGAATGCTGGAAACGCATCGGTCCTCACTCCCCTGTACTGCGCTGTGCAGGCTGCCGGGATCGGGATCTTCTTCCGGCAGCCTATAGCGGGGCGGCCCCGGCGCCCGGTCAACGCGGCCGGGCCACGCCATCAGCGGCCGGTCGCGTCACCAGCGGCCGGGTCGCGTCGCCAGGGGCCGGTCCGGGCCGCCGTTGGCCGGGGTCAGGTCGTCGCGGGGCGGCGCAGGCGGTACAGCACGTGGCGGGAGATCGGGCTGTCCTTCGGGACGAGGGGGTGGTCGAAGTCCTCGGCCGGATCGCGGGTCATGCCCAGGCGCTCCATGACCGACCGCGACCGCCGGTTCTGCACGGCCGTCATCGAGATGAGCCCGTCGAGGCCGGCCTCCTCGAAGGCGTAGCGGGCGGCGCGCCTGGCGGCCTCGATGGCGTAGCCGTGGCCCCACGCGGAGCGGGCCAGCCGCCAGCCGATCTCGACGGCCGGGAGGAACGGTGCGTCGAAGGTCTGGAGCATCAGCCCGGCGAAGCCGATGAACCGCCCGCTGCCGCGCAGTTCGAGCGCCCACAGCGAGTAGCCGTGCTCGTCGAAGTGCCGCTCGATCCGGTCGACGAGGGCGTCGCTCCGCTCGCGGGTGAGCAGGGCCGGGAAGTGCTCCATGACCTCGGGGTCGGCGTTCATGGCGGCGAAGGGCTCGCGGTCCTCTTCGCGCCACCTGCGCATGATCAACCGCTCTGTTTCCAGTCGAGCCGTTTCCATCAGAGCTACAGTACGCGGCTCAGGAACGCTTTGGTCCGCTCGTTGCTCGGATCGTCCAGCACCTTGGCCGGCGGGCCGGACTCGACGACCACTCCCCCGTCCATGAACACCACGCGGTCGGCCACCTCGCGGGCGAACCCGATCTCGTGGGTCACCACGATCATGGTGAGGCCGTCCTCGGCGAGGCTCTTCATGGTGGCCAGTACCTCGCCGACGAGCTCGGGGTCGAGCGCGCTGGTGGGCTCGTCGAACAGCATGAGCTTGGGCCGCATGGCGAGGGCCCTGGCGATCGCGACCCGCTGCTGCCGGCCGCCCGGGAGCCGGCGGGGGTAGCTGTCCGCCTTGTCCTCCAGGCCGACGCGGCGCAGCAGCGCGCGCGGCATCGCCGCCGCACTCACCGACCTCATCAGGGAGGGGACGGTGACGGCGCAGGCGCGCCTGCCCACGGTCCGCGGCCTGGCCAGGGAGCTCGGCGTCAGCTCGGGCACGGTCGCGGAGGCATGGTCGGAGCTGCGCAGGCACGGCATGATCAAGACCGATCGGCGGCGCGGCACGGTGGTGCTCGGGCCGCCCGACGCGCCGCGCCCCATCCGGTATGAGCGGCTCGGCCACTGGGGCGACCGCCTGGCCGTGGACCTGGACATCCTGGAGACGATCGGCGTACAGATCATCCCGGTCGCCTGCGACGAGGAAGGGCCGCTGCCGGACGCGCTGGCCAAGGCGCTGAAGGCGCGGCCGGTGGCGTTCGTCTACCAGCCGCGCGGGCAGTCGCCGTGCGGGCACGCGGTCACGCCGGAGCGCTCGGCGGAGCTGGCCGGCCTGCTGGAGCCGGCCACCACGCTCATCGTGGAGGACGACGGCATCGGCGAGCTGTCGGTCTCGCCGATGGTCAGCATGGGGACGCGCTTTCCCGACCGTACGGTGCTGGTGCGCTCGTACTCGAAGTCGCACGGGCCGGACCTGCGGATCGCGGTGATCGGCGGCGCGGCCGACGCGGTGGAGCGGGTGCGCGTGCTGCGCAGCTTCGGCACCGGCTGGACGAGCAGGATCCTTCAGGACGCGCTCGCCCACCTGCTCGAGGACGCGGGCGCGCAGGCGTGCGTGGCCCGCGCCCGCGAGGTCTACGCGCGGCGGCGGGCGCGGATGGCCGCCGAGCTGGCGGCGCGCGGCGTGCGCACCGGCGGCGGCGACGGGCTGGTGCTCTGGGTCCCCGTACGCGACGAGCTGTCAGCGCCGCGACCTGAGCCCGGCGATGCGGCGCAGCACGTCCCACCAGAACGGCGCGCCGAACAGCAGCGCCACGGAGGTCAGCACGAAGCCGGGCCAGTGGCTCGGCGTGCTGACCCGGTCCCACCACGCGCCCCCGTTCCAGCGCACTTCGGGCTCGCCGTCGGCCGGGAGCGAGACGCTGACCAGCGCCTGGCCCATCAGCTTGACCAGCGCGGGCTCGCTGAGCGTCTCGGTGACGCAGGTGACCGGATCGCCGGCGCCGGTGCAGCGGGCCTTCAGCTCGTCGTACGCGCCCTGCCCCGACCCGGCCACGGCCGTCACCGAGGCGCGGAAGGCGTCGTCGCGCAGCAGCGTCTTGGCGTACTCCAGGCCGTCCATGCTGAACAGCAGCGTCACCGCGACGCCCAGCACGGCGAGCACCCACTTGGCGTAGCGCTTGTAGAGCATCGACAGGCGTTCCATCTCGCCGTCGAACCAGCTCTCGACGCCCTTCCTGAACCGGTCGAGGTCGCCCTGCGCGGACTCCCAGACGCCCTTGAGGTGGCCGTAGAGCGGGCTGCCCATCTGCTTGAGCCTGGCCAGGAGGCCTTCGACGTCGCCGTTCGCGGCGGCCAGCTCCATCACCGCCACCGCGAACCTGGCGGGCGGGATCTCGGCGATGCTCGTCCTGCCCTGCTTGCCGTGGTCGATCTCCCTGACCCGCTCGTACAGCAGGTTGATCATGGAGGCGCCGGTGCCGGTCTCCGGCACCTCGCCGGCGCTGGCGGGCGCGGGCCTGGCCTCGTGGGCGGGCCGCGGGTCGCGGAGGAACGGCATCGTCCTGAACACGTCGACCACCCTCGTGGGCAGCCATGAACCGTGGGGTCCCGCGCCGTCCATGGTGTCCCTGAGATAGGCCCACAGGAACTTGCTGCGGATAGACAGCAGCCGTACGACGGCCTCGTTGATGCCGCTCACCAGCAACGACAGCAGCAGGAACGTCACGACCAGGCCGAGTGCGAGGTCCAGATACACGGATAACACGGCGGCCATGAAACACCCGCGGGGGTGATGGCGCAATGACGCAGCGCATCAGGAACCCCCGGAAATGCGGATCAGTCGCCGTAGAAGACGCGTTCCACCACCTTGCGGGCGCGCCGGGTGACCCGGCGGTAGTCGTCGAGGAAGTCCTCAGAGCCTTCGGGCGGGTAGCCGAGCGTGCGGGCGATCAGCCCGCGCTCGGTGGAGTCCTTCGGGACGCTGTCGCCGGGCCGGCCCTTGACCAGCATGATCGCGTCGCGGACGCGGGAGGCGAAGCGCCACGCCTCGGCCAGCACCGCCTCGTCCTCGGGCGCGAGCAGCTCTTCGGCCACGGCCGCGCGCAGCGCCTCCAGCGTGCGCGTGGTGCGCAACGACGGCCGCGTGCCGGCGTGGCGCAGCTGCAGGAGCTGGGCCACCCACTCGACGTCGGACAGCCCGCCGGGGCCGAGCTTGGTGTGCAGCGCCGGGTCGGCGCCGCGCGGCAGCCGCTCGGCCTCCATGCGGGCCTTGAGCCGCCTGATCTCCCTGACCGCGCCGGCGCTCAGCCCGTCGCGCGGGTAGCGCAGCTCGTCGATCACGGCCGTGAACGCCTCGCCCAGCTCGGGGTCGCCCGCCGAGAACCTGGCCCGCAGCAGCGCCTGCGCCTCCCACGGCGACGACCAGCGCTCGTAGTAGGAGCGGTAGGAGGCCAGCGTGCGCACCAGCGGCCCCTGGCGGCCCTCGGGGCGCAGGCCAGGATCGACGTGCAGGGGCGGGTCGGGCGCGGGCAGCGCCAGCAGCCTGCGCACCTCGTTGGCGACGGCGAAGGCGGCGTCGGTGGCCGCCCGCTCATCCACGCCGGGCAGCGGCGAATGCACGAACATCACGTCGGCGTCGCTGGCGTAGGAGCACTCCATGCCGCCGAGCCTGCCCATCGCGATGATCGCGAACGAGGTCAGCTCGCGCGCCTCGCCGAACGCCGCGTCGAGCGCCGCCTGCAGCGTCACGTCGTTGAGCCGCGACAGCGCCGTGCCGACGGTCTCGATGTCGATGAGGCCGGAGATGTCGGCCACGGCCGTGCGGAACAGCTCCTTGCGCCGCAACGCCCGCACCGCGGTGACGGCGCCCTCGGGGTCGCCCCCGTGCCGGGAGACCGCCGCCGACGCCTCGCCCAGCAGCGACTCGGGCGGGCGCGGGGTCAGCTCGTCGTCGGAGCCCAGCATGGCGACCGCCTCTGGGGCGTGCATGAGCAGGCCGGTGGCGTAGCGGCTGGTGCCGAGCAGCCGCGCCATCCTGGCCGCGACGGCGGTCTCGTCGCGCAGCAGCCGCAGGTACCACGGCGTGCTGCCGAGCTTGTCGCTGACCTGGCGGAACCCGAGCAGCGCGGCGTCGGGGTCGGGCGTGTCGGCGAACCAGCCGAGCATCACCGGCAGCAGCGTGCGCTGGATCGCGGCCCGCCGGGAGACGCCGGTGGACAGCGCGGCGATGTGGCGCAGCGCGCCGGCGGGATCGACGTAGCCGAGAGCCTTCAGCCGGGCCTCGGCGGCCGAGGCGGACAGCCGCGCCTCCGACTCCGGCAGCCGCGCCACGGCCTGCAGCAGCGGCCGGTAGAACAGCTTCTCGTGCAGCCGCCTGGCCTCCATCGCGTGGCGGCGCCACCGGGTGGTGAACTCCCCCACCGGGTCGGCGTACATGCCGAGCGCCCGTCCGAGGCGGCGCAGATCGGCCTCGTCGGTGGGCACGACGTGGGTGCGGCGCATCCGGTGGAGCTGCAGCAGGTGCTCGACCTGGCGCAGGAACGAGTACGCCTCGGCCAGGCTCCGCGAGTCGTCGCGCCCGACGTAGCCGCCCCGGGAGAGCGCGGCCAGCGCGGGCAGCGTGGCCCTGCGGCGCAGCAGCGGGTCGAGCCTGCCGTGCACGAGCTGGAGCAGCTGCACGGCGAACTCGATGTCGCGCAGCCCGCCTGGCCCCAGCTTGAGATGCCGGTCGCCCTGCTCGCGCACGTGGGCCTCGACCCGGCGGCGCATGGCCTGGACGTCCTCGACGAAGTGCTCGCGGGTGGCGGCCGACCAGACCATCTCGTTGACGGCGGCGACGTAGGAGGCGCCGAGGTCGAGGTCGCCCGCCACCGGCCTGGCCTTGAGCAGCGCCTGGAATTCCCACGTCTTGGCCCAGCGGCGGTAGTAGGCGAGGTGGCTCTCCAGCGTGCGGACCAGCGGCCCCGAGCGCCCTTCGGGCCGCAGCCCGGCGTCGACCTCCCACAGCGAGCCCTCGGAGGTGGTGGCCGAGCAGGCCCGCATCATGGCCTGGGCGAGCCGGGTGGCCGTGCGCAGCGCCTTGGTCTCGTCGGCGCCGTCCTTGGGCTCGGCGACGAAGATCACATCGACGTCGCTGATGTAGTTGAGCTCCCTGGCGCCGCACTTGCCCATGCCGATGACCGCCAGGCGCACGTCGGAGGCGTCGATCTCGGCGCGCGCGATGGCGAGCGCGGCCTCCAGCGCGGCGCCCGCGAGCTCGGACAGCTCGGCGGTGACCTCCTGCAGCGTGAGCGTGCCGGTGAGGTCGCGCGCTGCCAGGTGGGCGAGCCTGCCGCGGTAGGCCACGCGCAGGGCCGTGAGCGCGTCGTTGCCGCCGGCCTGCGCGCGCGGCTCGCTTTCGTCCGGCTCCGCGCCGACGGCGCGCAGCAGCTCGGCCCTGGCGTCGCCGAGGCCGTCCTGCGCCAGCAGGGCGATGTGGCCGGGGTGGCGGACGAAGTGGTCGCCGAGCGCCGCGCTCACCCCGAGCACGGCCAGCAGGCGGCTCCTGAGCCGGTCGTCGCCGCGCACCGTGGCGAGGACGGCGGGCTCGCGCTCGATCAGCCGGGTGAGCGAGACCAGCGCCTGATCGGGATCGGCGACGTCGACCAGCGCCTCCAGGATGTCGTCGAGATCGGCCGGTGACTGGCTGACCAGCTGGGCGGCCCTGGCGCCGTCGGCGAAACCGAGTTTGGCGAGCCTGGCCGCGGTGGATTCGATCCTGGGCACCCCTCCATCTTGACAGCTCTTTCCCGTACGGCCGTAGCATGACATCACAACGCAACGTTGCGTTGCAATCGAGGAGGCGTGCTGATGAGCCGGGACGAGGGAGTGGCGGGCCGGGTCCCCGCCGGTGTGGCGTGGGGGCTGCTGGGGGCGTGGGTCGTGCACGACGCCGAGGAGCTGGCCACGATGGCGCGGTGGACGCGGCAGGCGCGGCCCCGGCTGGAGTCCTGCTTCCCCGGGGTGCCGTGGGAGCGGTTTGAGGTGTCGCAGGCGCACGTGAACGCGGCCATCGGGCTCATGGGCGGGGTCGTCGCGGGCGCGGCGGCCTTGGGAGCGCGTACGGGCGGGCGCAGCCCGGTCTTCCAGGCGGCGCTGGCCGGGTTCGGGGTGCACGGGATGCTGCATCTGGCGCAGGCGGCGCTGGTCAGGGGGTACGTGCCCGGCGTGGTGACCGCTCCCCTGGTGGTGCTCCCGTACGCGGTGTGGGCCTGGCGGCGGCTACGGGCCGCCGAGGTGCCGGTGACGTCGCGTACGGGCGGTCTGGCGGCGCTGCCGCTGGTGCTGGCGGGCGTGCACGCGCTCGCCCACGCCCTCACCGGCCGCCGCGGGAACTCGAAGAACGCGCAGACCCTGGCGCGGCGGGCTCAGGAGTTCTTGACCAGGGCCCCGAAAGCCTCGGCCACCGGGCGCCAGGTCGCCACCAGCCGGTCCTCGGCGGCCTTCACCTCGGCGTTCAGCTCCTCGGCTCGGTAGCCCTGGGCGCTCAGGCTGTCACCTTCGGCGGAGTGAGCGGACTGCGCCGTCCAGGCGGCGAAGATCTCGGGCGTGGCCTCCGGATGGAACTGCACCGCCCAGGCCGCCTCGCCCAGGCGGTAGCCCTGGTTGGGGTAGCGGTCTCCGGTGAACAGCGGCACCGCGCCGTCCGGCAGCCGCGTGATCGCGTCCTGGTGGTACTGCACGGCCACCGCCCGCTCGCCGACGCCCGAGAAGAGCCGGTCGGAGGCGGCGGCGGGCAGCGCGATCACCTCGCACGCGCCCACTTCAAGGCCGGCCGGGCCGCGCTCGACCGTGCCGCCGCAGGCCATGGTGAGCAGCTGCGCGCCCAGGCAGATGCCCAGCGTGGGCGTGCCCTCGTCCACGGCGCGCCGCAGCAGGTCGCGGGTGGCGGGCTGCCAGGGGCTGCGCTCGTCCTCCCAGGCCGCCGCCGCGCCGCCGAGCACGATCAGCCCGTCGGCCGCCCGTTCCGGCACCTCCTGCCCCAGGTAGGGCCGCACGACGTCGCAGGGAACGCCGAGCCAGCCGGCGAGGTACCCGAGACCGGCCTCGGCCTCGTGTTCGATGACCGTGATCCGCATATCCACAATTATCCGGCCATTTTGCCAGTGCCGGTCTCTATGCTGCCCCGCATGACTGTTGAATTCGCTGAGGTGGACGGGCAGCGCATCGCCACGTTCGGCAAGGGCCCGCGCAAGATCGTCGCCGCGCACGGCATCTCGGCCTCGCTCATGGCCTGGGCGACGGTGGGCAGGCGGCTGCCGGACGGCTGGTCGCTGGTCGCCATCGACCTGCGCGGACGCGGGCACAGCGACTCGCTGCCCGGCCCGTACGGGCTGGACCGGCACGCCGAGGACGTGCTGCGGATCGCCGAGCGCGTCGGCGCGGGGCCCGGCGCGGTGCTGACCGGGCACTCGATGGGCGCGTACGTGGCCGTGCTGGCCGCCGCGCAGCGGGAGTTCGCCAAGGTCGTGCTGGTGGACGGCGGCATCCCGTTCGCCCCGCTGCCCGAAGGCCAGGATCCGGACACGGCCACCCGGGCCCTGCTGGGCCCGGCGCTGGAACGGCTGCGGCAGACGTACGCCTCGCCCGAGGAGTACGTGGAGTTCTTCAAGGCCCACCCGGCCTTCGCCGGCAAGTGGACCGACGACGTCGAGGCGTACGCGCGCTATGACCTCACCGGGCCCGAGGGCGCGCTGCGGCCGCGGGCGGTCGGCGAGGCGGTGCTGGAGGACGGCCGGTGGCTGCACGCCGAGCGGGACAGGATCGCGGCGGCCCTTGAGCGGATCTCCGCGCCGCTGACGTTGCTGCGGGCCCCGCGCGGCCTGCTCGACCAGCCGGTGGGGATGCTGCCCGACGATCTCGTCAGGCCCTGGATCGAGCGCCTGCCGAAGCTGCGCGACGAGGTGGTGCCCGACTGCAATCACTACACGATCCTGTTCGACGAGCGCTGCGCGGACATCGTCGTGGAGCGGCTCACGTCCTGACCCCGGACATGCGAAGGGGCCTCCGAGACGCGCTCGGAGGCCCCTTGCGCTACGCGGTTCAGCGTGGAGCGATCCAGGTGGCCTTGGCCGCCGCGACCAGCGTGCCGTCCACCTCGTAGATGCCGCTCTGGCCGTAGAGCTTGCGGCCGTCGCGGCCGGTCGGGCGGGCCACCACGGAGTAGCGGCCGCCCGGCAGGATCTCACCGCGGATCTGCAGGGTCAGCCGGCCCAGCAGGGCGCTCTCGCCCGGGCCGAAGTGGGCCCAGCCGGTGATGCAGTCGAGCACCGCGCCGATGATGGAGGCCGGGACGCCGTCCTCGTCGGTCACCGTGAACGGCACCCGCCAGCCGGCCGCCACCAGGTCACTGCCCTCGACCGGGCCGGGGAAGATGCGCAGGCCGTCACCGGGCTCGCGCAGGCCGCAGGCGAAGCACTCGGCGAACGGGTGCTTGCGCAGGCCCGCGAACCCGGCCTCGGCGCGGGCCGCGTCGTTGAATGGCACGAAGCCGGGGCCCTCGAGGTCCTCCGTCACGGGGATGGCCTCGACCAGCAGCTTGTCGCCGTGGAAAAGGGAGGCGGAGTTGGCCATGTGGTCGAGACGCAGCTCGGTCTCCAGCGGAGTCGGAGCGTGCAGGGTGACCTCGACGGCTGATCGGCTACCTGATCGGCCACCGTTCAGCGCCTCCTCCATGGTGCCCGCGATCCAGCCGCCGTTGGCGACGCCCACGGGACCACGGAAGCGCTTGGGAACGGTCAACACGGTCTGCAAGGCAGCCGTCGTCATGCCACACCCTCCTATATCGCCCCAATCGGCGAAAAGTCCGAAAATATCGTAAAGAGCAGGCCGATTTTACTGGACTCCCGCTTTACCAGGGGACGGGGGTCCTGGCGGCCACTCGGTGCTCCTCCATAACGCCTCGAAGGGGCCCGAAACTTCCCTCGCCCAGGGGGTTTCACGACGATAGGCGCCGCGCATCGCGGGGACGTGTCCCGGGCGTGAGAAGGAACGAAAATCGGCCTCACTCCGAACCACTTCAGGAGTGAGGCCGATCAAGGCGTTGGCAGTACCTTAACGGGGTTTCCCGCATGCCGCGAACGATTCCGCCGAATCCGGTGAGGAGCCCGTCAAAGCATGCGCAGGCAGGCCCGATCGCCCCTGGTCAGCACCCGTCCTGACCCCCGTACCGGGCGGCCCGCCGGAGCCGGGAGTGCGCGGATTTCGCCGGTGTCGCAGAGGCTGGAGGTGCGCACGGCCTATCCTGGCGCGGCGTACAAGATCGGAAAAGGCGTGATCGGCGGGGGTGGGGAGCGTGGAGGGGGCGAGGCTGCGGTACCCGCCGGGGTCCCTGGTCATCCTGACGGGGCTGCCGGGCGCGGGCAAGAGCACGCTGCTGCGCCGCCTGTACGGCCTGCACGGCGACGAGAGCGCACCCGTGACGGCCGGCGCGGTCGTGGTGATCGACTCGTCGCAGTCGCGGCGGCGCTGGGACGGCAGGCTCACCTGGGCGCCGTACCCGCTGCGGCGGGCCGTGGTGTTCGTCACCCATGTGAACCGCATCCGGCGGGCGCTCGCTCAGGGTTCGTCGGTGGTGGCGCACAACCGGGGCTGCGCGCCGTACGTGCTGCGCGGCTTCGCCTGGCTGGCCCGCAGGCACGGCGCGGACTTCCACCTGCTGCTGCTGGACGCGCCGCCCGAGGAGGCGCTGGCCGGGCAGCGCGCGCGGGGCCGGGTGGTCTCGCCGCGGACGTTCGCCCGCCACCAGCGCCGGGTGCGGAGCCTGCTGACCCGCGTCAAGGGCGGCGACCCCGCTCCGGCCGCGGGCGCGCACGTCGTGGACCGCGCCCAGGCCGACCTGCTGGAGGCCATCGTCTTCGACACCCCCGCCCACCACATCAGCGGGTGACGCCCACGCGCAGCCGGCGGGGCCGGAGAAACGGCGAGAACCCGCAGGTGGCGAGACTCGCCGGACGGCGGCGGCGCCACAGCACCGCAGGCTCCGCCGGACGGCAGCGGCACCCCAGGACCACGGGCCCCCACCGGGGTAGCGGTCACCCCAGCACCGCAGGCGCCTCCAGACGGCAGCGGCACCCCAGCGCTGCAAGCCCCCGGTCGTGCGGCGCCCCGCCCCGGCCCGCAGCGCGCCTGCGGGCCGGGGGCCGGCTGCGGGCTCGGGTCAGAGGATCGGCAGGTAGCGGCCCAGCTCGAACTCGGTCACGGTGCGGCGGTATTCGCGCCACTCCGTGCGCTTGTTGCGCAGGAAGAAGTCGAAGACGTGCTCGCCCAGCGTCTCGGCCACCAGCTCGCTGCGCTCCATGACCTCGATGGCGTCGTGGAGCGACCCGGGCAGCGGCTGGATGCCCAGGGCGCGGCGCTCGGCGCTGGTGAGGGTCCAGACGTTGTCCTCGGCGGCGGCGGGCAGCTCGTAGCCCTGCTCGATGCCCTTGAGCCCGGCGGCCAGGATGAGCGCGAAGGCGAGGTACGGGTTGCAGGCGGAGTCGAGCGAGCGGAACTCGATGCGGGTCGAGCCGGTCTTGTGCGGCTTGTACATCGGCACCCGGACCAGGGCCGAGCGGTTGTTGTGGCCCCAGCAGATGTAGGAGGGCGCCTCGCCGCCCTGCCCGGCGATGGCCTCCGCGCCGCCCCACAGCCGCTTGTAGGAGTTGACCCACTGGTTGGTGATGGCGGTGATCTCGGCGGCGTGCCTGAGCAGGCCCGCGATGAACGAGCGGCCCACCTTGGACAGCTGGTAGTCGGCGCCGGCCTCGTAGAAGGCGTTTCTGTCGCCCTCGAACAGCGACATGTGGGTGTGCATGCCGGAGCCGGGGTGCTCGGTGAACGGCTTGGGCATGAACGAGGCCCAGATGCCCTGCTCCAGCGCGACCTCCTTCATGACCAGGCGGAAGGTCATGATGTTGTCGGCCGTGGTGAGCGCGTCGGCGTAGCGCAGGTCGATCTCCTGCTGGCCGGGCGCGCCCTCGTGGTGGCTGAACTCGACGGAGATGCCCATCGACTCCAGCATCATGATCGCCTGGCGGCGGAAGTCGTGGCCCGCGCTGTGCGGCGTGTGGTCGAAGTAGCTGCCCGAGTCGATGGGCTCGGGCCGCTCGCCCGGCTCCGGCTTCCTCTTGAGCAGGAAGAACTCGATCTCGGGGTGGGTGTAGAAGGTGAACCCCATGTCGGCGGCCTTGGCGAGCGTGCGCTTGAGCACCCAGCGCGGGTCGGCATGGGACGGCGAGCCGTCGGGCATGAGGATGTCGCAGAAGATGCGGGCCGCGCCGGGCGCCTCGCTGCGCCAGGGCAGGATCTGGAACGTCGCCGGGTCGGGCTTGGCCAGCATGTCGGACTCGTAGACGCGGGCGAAGCCCTCGATCGCCGAGCCGTCGAACCCGATGCCCTCGGCGAAGGCGCCTTCGAGCTCGGCGGGCGCGATCGCCACGGACTTGAGGAAGCCGAGCACGTCAGTGAACCACAGCCGGATGAACCGGATGTCGCGTTCCTCGAGCGTGCGGAGCACGAACTCCTGCTGGCGGTCCACAGCATCCCCTCGATCGACGAAACTACAGGTCACTTACCAGCATGCCGTGTCCGTGTTTCGCACACGTTACGAGGGTCGCCGGTGCGAGCCTCGCTGACAAAGGGCCTCCCCCGACCTACTGTGATCAACGCAGTCAGTCTCGGGGGAGGCATTGGTGGCCATCGACCTGCTCAATCACAAGCTCGATCGGGCGTTCGACCACATCGACGCGAACGGCAACGGCGTCGTCGAGCGTGAGGACCTGCTGGGGCTGGGCGCCCGCATCCTGGTGGGCTTCGGGGAGTCCCCCACCTCGGTCACCGGGGCGCGCCTCGTCGACGGCTTCGACCGCATCTGGTTCACGCTCTCGTACGCGCTCGAACGCGACGGCGACTCCGGCATCGCGCGCCCCGACTTCCTCAAGGGGATGACCGCGGCGTTCGTCACCGGCGAGCACTACGACCCGGTGTTCCGGCCGGCCACGGTGGCGGTGGCCGAGCTGTGCGACGGCGACCGGGACGGCGAGATCGGCATGGGCGAGTTCAGGACGCTGCTGTCGGCGTACGGCGTCGCCTACGACGACGTGGACCAGGCCTTCGACCGGCTCGACAGGTCCGCGAGGGGCGCGCTCACCACGGACGAGCTGGTCGCGGCCTTCGCCGACTACTACCGCAGCGACGACCCCAACGCCGTCGGCAACTGGCTTTTCGGCCCTCTGTAAAGAGCACTGTGAAGAGCGCTGTGAGAAGCACGTAGAGAACACGGTGAAAAGCCCATGAAGAGCACAGTCAACAGTCCTTCGAACAGTGGGGAGCCCGCGCCCGCCGACGCGCCATCGGGCCAAGCCGCAAGCCCGTCCACGTCCGGCACCGTGCTGTCCACGGTGCGCACCGCGCTGCGCTCGGCGCTGTCGTCGCTGCTGCCGCTGCCGCGCAGGGGCCACGCGCCCGCGACGGCGCTGCTGCCGCTGACCGAGCGGGTGCCCGCGATGGCCGCGCCGTGCCGGATGCACCCGGCCGTGTACGCGATCGAGGCGGCCGTCATCGACTGGGCCAGGCGTACGGGCCTGCCCGCCGATCCCGGCGTCGGCTACCACCGGGTGGCGGGCCGGGTGTTCTCCGAGTTCGACGCCGCGGCCGCGGCGCTGTTCGCGCAGTGGCTGACGTGGCTGTTCCACCTGGACGACGAGCTGGACGAGCGGTCGGGCCCGCTGGACGTCTTCCACGGCCTGCTCAAGGGCGCCGCCCGCCATCCGCTCGAAGCGGCCTTCGCCGATCTGTGGCGGGTGACGAGCGCGCGGATGAGCGACAGCTGGCGGGCCAGGTTCGCGGTGGGACTGCAGCGCCAGTACGACGCCTGCCGCACCGAGGCCGACAACCGGGCGGCGGGGCGGATGCCGACGATCGAGGAGTATCCGGCGCTGCGCAGGGGCACCGTGGGCCCGTACCTGTACGACCTGGTCGAGCCGTGCCTGCGGGTCGAGGTGCCGGTCTGGGTGCAGCGGTCGGAGCCGTGGCGGCTGCTGGTGGACGCCTGCAGCGACGTCACGGCGTGGTGCAACGACGTCGCGTCGCGACCCAAGGAGCGCGGCGACGTGCACAACTTCGTGGTGCTCGCGATGCGGCAGCTCGGGCTGGGCGAGCGGGAGGCGACGGCCTGGGTGCTCGACAGGATCGCCAGGCGCTGCGAGGACATGCGCGAGGCCGCGCGGCGGCTGCCGCTCGACGACCTCGCGCCCGCGGTGGCACGGGACGTGAGCAAAGTGGCGTGCGCGTATCTGGCGGCGCCGCGCGCCCACCTCGACTGGTTGCTGGAGTCGAAGCGGTACGCCTGATCACCGGCCCTGATCACCGGCCCTGATCGTCGGCCCTGATCGTCGGGGCGGTCAGCGGGTGCCGGCCAGCATGTCGCCCGCGAGGGTGCGGCGGTAGACGACCTGCTTGCCGATCCGCATCCCCACGGCCAGCCCGCCGCGGCTGAGCACGCTCAGGTGCTGGCTGACCGCGCCGGGCGTGAGGTCCATGCGGGCGGCCAGCGCGGAGGTGGTGGCGGGCTCGGCGAGCGCGAGCAGGATGCGCGCCCGGCTCTTGCCGATCAGCGCGGCGAGCGCGTCGGGCGCGGGCGGCGGGCCCTGCTCCCACAGCGTGCCGACGCCCTCCACGGGGTAGACGAGCATCGACTGGTACGGAGCCGACATCACGGCCACGGCCGGCCAGTGGAAGGCGCTGGGCACGAGCACGAGCCCGTCGCCGTGGAGCCGTTCGATGTCACAGGGGCGGTCGACGATCAGCCGCTCCCCTGTCCACCGCACGGCGGGGGCGAGCCCGGCGAACAGCTCGCGGGCCCCGCCCTGGGCGAGGCGGCGCGAGCGGCGCAGCACGTCGCGTTCGAGCAGGCCGTACACGCGGGGCCAGAACTCGGCGAAGCACCGCTCCCAGTACGCCTCCAGCGTGTCGGCCACCCGCGCGATGCCGGCCTCGGGGTCGGCCATGAACCGGTCGATCACCTCGGGCGCGCCGGCCCGCAGCCGGGCCGCCTCCTCCGTGACCCGTCCGGGGTCGCTGCGCCTGACCCGGCCGAGCTCATCGGCGAAGTCCGGCATCGGCGTGTCGGGCGGCGGGGTGAGGAAGTCGGCGAGGTAGCCGGTCGGCGGCACGAGCGCGAACAGCTCGGTGAGGTCGAGCCCGGCCAGCCGGGGGCGTACGGCCTTGAGCCAGGGCAGGTGGACCGACTGCCTGGCGGGCGCCCGCAGCGTGCGCAGGCTGGCCACCAGCTCCCACATCGGGGAGAACGCGAAGCGGATGCGGGCGACGTCATCCGATGTGAAGCGCCAGGTGATGGGCATGCTTTCAGTCTTGCCTAAAACGTTCGCGCCGCGAATTCCGACATATCACGCTATCGGGCGTGTCGATGCCTACTGTCGAGAATCCCTCCTTCATCAAGGCGCAGATCGGCGGGCTGCCCCGCCCCTTCTGGGCGTTGTGGGGCGGCACGCTGGTGAACCGCCTGGGCACCATGGTCATGCCCTTCACCGGCGTCTTCCTGACCCAGAGCCGCGGCCTTCCGGTCGCCGCCGCGGGCCTGGTGATGGGCCTGTTCGGCGCCGGGTCGCTGCTGTCGCAGTTCCTGGCGGGTGTGCTCACCGACCGCGTCGGGCGCCGGGCCACGCTCGCGGGCGGCATGGTGGCCACGGCCGCGTTCATGCTGGCGCTGGGCTACAGCACCTCGCTGCCCGCGATCCTGGTGTCGATGTTCTTCCTCGGCATGGTCACGGACATCTACCGGCCGGCCTCCAACGCCCTGGTCGCCGACCTGGTCTCGCCCGAGGAGCGGCCGCGGGCGTACGGGCTGCTGTTCTGGGGCATCAACCTCGGCTACTCGGTCGGCGTGACGGCCGGGGGCTGGCTGGCGCAGCTCGGCTTCCTGTGGCTGTTCTGGATCGACGCGGTGTCCTGCCTGGTCTTCGCCGCGCTGGTGTGGCGGGCGGTGCCGGAGACCCGGCCGCAGGGCCGCGAGTCGAGCGGCGGGTTCGGCGTGGTGCTGCGCGACCGGGTCATGGTCGGGTTCACGCTGGTCGCCCTGGGCAATGCGCTGGTCTACTCCCAGACGCTCTCCATGCTGCCGGTGGCGATGACCGAGGTGGTCAAGCTGACGCCCGGCGAGTACGGCCTGGCCATGGCACTGAACGGCGTGCTCATCGTGGTCGTCCAGCCGCTGGTGTCGGGGTGGCTGGGGCGGCACGACCCTGCGCGCACGTTCGCGCTGGGACTGGCGGTGATGGCGGCCGGGTTCGCGATGACCGCGTTCGTCACCACCATGTGGGGGCTGGTGCTGACGATCGCGGTGTGGACGGCGGGCGAGATCATCACCGCCGGCATCCCCGGCTCGATCGTCGCCAGGCTGGCACCGCCAGAGCTGCGCGGGCGCTACTCCGGGCTGTTCGGGTTCTCCTGGTCGCTGGCGGCGGTGCTGGCGCCGACGTTCGGCGGCGTGCTGCTCGAGAGGGGCTCCGCGACGCTGTGGTTCACGATCGGCGGCGTCGGCGCGATCGCGGCGGCCGGCATGCTCCTCCTCGGTCCCGCCATCCGCCGCCGCTGACCCGGCCTCCCCGTCACCGCCGACCCGGCCACCGCCGCCGATCCAGTCTCCCCCTCACCGCTGACCGGGTCCTCCCCCGCCGCCGACCCGATCCCCTGCCGCCGCCGATCCGGTCTTTCAAAAGGAGATAAAGCACACTTTTCGTCTCTTGGACGATAAAAATCGGGGCGTACTAGGCTGGTCGCGTGGCACAACTGCGCATTGCCCTGGCACAGACCAATCCGACCGTGGGCGACCTGAGCGCCAACGCCGACCGGCTCATCTCGTGGACTCGCGAGGCCGCCGGACGCGGGGCCCATCTCGTCGTCTTCACCGAGATGTTCCTCACCGGCTATCCGGTGGAGGACCTGGTGCTGCGCACGTCCTTCGTGGAGGCCAGCATCAGGACGCTTGACGAGGTGGCGCGCAGGCTCGCCGACGAGGGCCTCGGCGAGCTGCCGGTCGTGGTCGGCTACGTCGACCGCGCCAACCTCGCCCCCAGGGTCGGGCAGCCCAAGGGCGCCCCGCTCGACGCCGCCGCGCTGCTGCACAGGGGCGAGGTGGTCACCAGGACCGCCAAGCACCACCTGCCCAACTACGGCGTGTTCGACGAATACCGCTACTTCGTGCGCGGCGACCGGCTGCCCATCTTCCGGCTGCACGGCGTCGACGTGGCCATCGCGGTGTGCGAGGACCTCTGGCAGGAGGGCGGCCCCGTGGCCGTCGTGGGCCAGGCGGGCGCCGGGCTGCTCATCTCGCCGAACGCCTCGCCGTACGAGAAGGAGAAGGACGACGTACGGCTGGAGCTGTGCGCGCGGCGCGCCCGCGAGGCCGGCTGCGCGCTCGTCTACGTCAACCAGGTCGGCGGGCAGGACGAGCTGGTCTTCGACGGCGACTCCATCGTGGTCGACGCCTCCGGCGAGCTGGTGGCGCGGGCCGGGCAGTTCCAGGAGGAGCTGCTGATCGTCGACCTCGACGACCTGCCGGTGTCCGACGCCGAGCCCGGGACGTACCCGTACGACGCGGGCGACGGCTCCACCATCACGGTCGAGCGCCTGGTGCTGTCGGACGAGCCCGTCGCCCCCTACCCGGCGCAGCAGGCCACGATCGCGCCGCGCCTCGACACGCACGCCGAGGTCTACGCGGCGCTGGTGCTCGCGGTCCGCGACTACGTGGCCAAGAACGGCTTCGACTCCGTCATACTCGGCCTGTCCGGCGGCATCGACTCCGCGCTGACCGCCACCATCGCCTCCGACGCCATCGGCCCCTCGCGGGTCCACGTCGTCCTCATGCCCTCCCGCTACTCCTCCGACCACTCGCTGACCGACGCGCAGGAGCTGGTCCGCAGGCAGGGCGTCCACTCCCGGGTGGTGCCGATCGCCGAGATCGTCAACGCGTACGAGAAGGAGATCGAGCTGTCCGGCCTGGCCGCCGAGAACCTTCAGGCGCGGGTGCGGGGCATGCTGCTCATGGGGCTGTCCAACCAGCACGGCCACCTGGTGCTCACCACCGGCAACAAGAGCGAGCTGGCCACCGGCTACTCCACACTCTACGGCGACTCGGCCGGCGGCTTCGCGCCCATCAAGGACGTCCCGAAGACGATGGTGTGGGAGCTGGCCAAGTGGCGCAACGCCAACACGCTCCCCGGCTTCCTGCTCGACGCCGAGCGGCCCATCCCCGAGAACTCCATCACCAAGGAGCCGAGCGCCGAGCTGCGTCCCGACCAGCGCGACACCGACTCGCTGCCGCCGTACGAGGTGCTCGACCGGCTGCTCGACGACTACGTGGAGAAGGACATGGGCTCGCAGGAGCTCATCGCGGCCGGGCACGACCCCGACCTGGTGGCGCGGGTGATCCGGCTGGTGGACCTGGCGGAGTACAAGCGGCGGCAGTACCCGCCCGGCCCCAAGATCACGCCGAAGAACTTCGGGCGCGACCGCCGCCTCCCGATCACCAACCGCTGGCGCGAGACCACCTGACTCCGTTCGCGTGCAAGGCCCCGGCTTTCGTTGAGCCGGGGCTTTTTCGCGTACGGGTCGCTTCACCACGGAATCCGGCGCCCGGCACCCTCACCCGGAACGCGTAGGGGAACCTAGAGCGCGGGAGAGCCGCCTGGGGAACCCAGAGCGTGAGAGAGCCGCCTGGGGAACCCCGAGCGTGAGAGAGCCGCCTGGGGAACCCAGAGCGCGGGAGGACCTCCTAGCGGACCCGGAATGTGGGCCTCCTGAGGGCGGAATTGTCGGTGGCGCCTGGCAGGGTCTTCCCGTGGCTCAACCTCTCAAGGAAATGATCAACCTCGGGTCGGTGTCGGTGCCGGCCGACGGTCTGGCCGCGGCCTGGGCGCCGTTCCCGCGCGACCGGTTCGTCGCGCGGGCGGTCCACGGGCTCGACGGGCTGGAGCTGAAGGCCCGGGTCTCCCACGTCGCCGCCGCGCTCGGCGAGGCGCTGCCGCTCCCCTACCCGCACGCCGCCGAGGTCGTCCGCGAGGCGGCCACGCGGGTGCGGCTCGACATGTGGAGCGGCTGGCCCGTCACCGAGCACACCGCCGTCCACGGCCTCGACCACCTCGGCGACGCGATGCGGACACTGGCCGTGCTCACGCCGTACGCGACGGGCGAGTTCGCCGTACGCCCCCTGCTCGAGCGTCACCGCGAAGACGCCCTCAAGATCATGTACGGGTGGGCGGAGTCACCCGACGAGCACCTGCGCCGCCTGGCCTCCGAGGGCTCGCGTCCCAGGCTGCCGTGGGCGACCCGGGTGTCCTGGCTGATGACGCCAGGCCCCGCTCTGCCCCTGCTCGACCGGCTGCGCGACGACCCGAGCGAATACGTCCGCCGCTCGGTCGCCAACCACGTCAACGACCTGGCCGAAGACCATCCCGAGGTGGCGCTGCGCCTGCTCGGGCGGTGGCGTGCCGACGGCGGCTCCCACGTGGAGCGGGTGCTGCGTCATGCCGTACGCGGCCTGCTGCGCGCCGGCCACCCCGAGGCCCTGGCCCTGGTGGGCGCGACCCCGGGCAGCGGCTCTGTGGAGGACGTGGCGCTGGAGAGCGACACGGTGGCGGTGGGCGGCAAACTGGCCTTCGCGGTCACGGTGACGGCGGGCGCGGCGGGGCCGGTGGTGCTGAAGTACGCGATCAGGCGCACGGGTTCGCGCCGGGTGTTCCACCTCGGACAGCGCGAGGCCGCCGACGCGGGGGCGCGGTTCACCGTACGCAAGAGCCACTCGTTCCGCCCGGTCACCACCCGCGACGAGCCACCGGGAGCCAGGGAGCTCGACGTCATCGTCAATGGCCGCGTAGCCGCCACCGTCCCCTTCACCCTCACCTCGTGACCAGAGGTCCCGCCAAGCTCCCCGCTCCCCGCCTCCCGATGACCGCCATGCTCCCCGCTCCCCCGCCTCCCGATGACCGGCAGGCGAGACGACGGCCCTCAGGAAATAGCCGGACGCGCACCCACCCGGGCAGCACCGGCACGCGCGACGCCGGTCCCGGCGACACCGGCGCAGGCGACAACGGCCCGCGCAGCTCGGGTTCGGACGCAAGCCGCCAGTCGTCACCCAGGCCAATGGGCGCTGCCCGCGCGCGTAAGCGGGCGGGGCGCAGACGCAGGGGTAAGGCTTCGGCTTCAGGCAGGCCGGAGTCACAAGCGCAGGAAGAGGCCGTCGGCGGCGGGTGGCCTGGATGACCGGCGCGTGGACAAGACAGCATCGAGCGGCCCGGGTCACGGGCGCATGGGCAGGACGCCGGTTTCGAGCGGGCCAGGGCTACAGCTGCAGGGACAAGGCGTCGGCTTCGGGGAGGCCGGTGCGGGCGGCGAGGCGGCGGCGGGCGCGGACCTGGGCGCTCGTCCGCGGCCGGGGCTTGGGCTGCCGTCCGCATCCGCAGGGCTCGAAGCCGTCGTAGCGCAGGCCCGCCTCCAGCACCGCTTCGACGGCGCGCCACCGGCGCTCGTCGCCACGGCGAGGCGCGGCGAAGTCGTGCCCGGCGTAGCGCATCGGGCGCGCGCAGCGGGGACAGCGTGGTTCCTGCCGTCGCCTGGGCTGCTTGAAGCTGCGGCGGCACGGCACGCACACGTAGTGGACCTTGTAGTCGACAAACGCGTAGGTGCACATGATTCCGCCAGCCTAACGCGCAGGCGATCATCCGCGCGGGCACCGGGCGCTCGGTCAAGCCCGGCCTGAAGTCCGGGTGGCCCGGACAGGGCGCTTAGGCAGGCCGGCCACGAAGCGCTCGTGCAGCCCGGCCACGAGACGGTCGCGCGGCCGGGGCGCGAAGTGCTTGTGCGGCGCGGTCGCGAGGCGCTCGTGCAGGCCGGCCACGAAGCGCTTGTGCTACCCGGCCGCGAGGCGCTCGTGCAGGCCGGCCACGAAGCGCTTGTGCTACCCGGCCGCGAGGCGCTCGTGCAGGCCGGCCACGAGACGCCTGCGACGACGAAGGGGGCGCTCAGGGGGTGTCTTCGGGGAGGCGGGCTGCGATGCCGTCGAGGATCAGGTTGAGGCCGAGCAGGAAGTGGGTGTCGAAGTCGGCGTCGTCCACCCTGGCCTGGTGGCCGAGCTCTGCCTCGTGCGCGAGCAGGTGATCGGTCACGCGGGCGCGGAGTTCGGCGTCGGCGGCGGGCGTGCGGACGGTGGCCCACCAGGTGTTCTCGGAGGCGACGAAGCCGTACAGGTAGGAGGAGAGCGTGCCGATCGCGGCGGTGAGCTCGGGCGGGCGCAGGCCCTCGCGGGCGAGCGCGCCGTAGACGGCGCGGGAACCGGCGAGCGCGTTCGGGCCGAGCAGGGGGCGGGTGGCGATGAGGGCGGGCATCCACGGGTGGCGGCGCATGACGGCCCTGCTGCGGGTGAGGTGCCCGGTCAGGATCTCGCGCCACGTGCCGTCCGCCGAGGGTTCGCCGATCTCGCTGAAGACCTCGTCGAGTGCGAGGTCGAGGACGTCTTCCTTGCTCCGTACGTACTCGTAAAGGGACATCGTGCCGGCCTGCAGGCGGGCGGCGAGGGCGCGCATGGAGAACCCGGTCACGCCCTCGGCGTCGAGCAGCCCGACGGCGGCGGTGACGATGCGCTCGCGGGACAGGCGAGGGCGGCGCGGGCGGGCGTCCTCGCGGAACCAGATGGACTCCGGCATCTCCCTCCTTCCGTGCACTGTACGGAAATCCGTACAGGTAGCTTAAGCCGCCCGCTGAGGTTCAGACGGAAGGGAAGTGACGTCATGGACTGGGATCGCGAGCATGCCCTGCTGGCCCTGCGGCTCAATCGGCTCATGACCGGCGGCGCGACGGGCACCGCGCTCATCTACGACGGCCCTGCCGAGTGGAGCGAGCAGGTCGCGAACGAGCCGCCCGCGACGGCGGGCGCGCTGAAGGAGGAGGCGGAGCGGCTGCTGGAGCGGGCACCGGACGCCTACGCGGCCGCCCAGGTACGGGCGATGCGCGCGGCCGCGGGTCACCTGGACGGTGAGCGGCGTCCGCTGGCCGAGTACGCGAGCGAGTGCCTCGGCATGGAGGTCCGGTGGGTGCCCGAGGAGGTGTTCGAGCAGGCGCACGACGAGCTGGACCGGGCGCTGCCGAAGACACGGGGTTCACTGGAGGAGCGGTGGCGGGCCTGGCCGGCGGCGTACACGCTGGACCCGATCGAGCGGCTGCCCGAGTTCGCAGAGCCGGCGGTGGCCGAGACGCGGGCGCGGACGAACGCCCGTATCGTGCCGCTGCCGGATGACGAGGTGGTCGAGTGCCGGCTGGTGCAGGGCGTGACGTACCACGGCGCGGGCTCATACGAGGGCGGGCACAAGTCGACGATCCACATCAACAACGACATTCCATTCAACCTGGCCGACCTGCTGTATCTCGTCGCCCACGAGGGTCATCCCGGGCACATCGCCGAGTCGATGCTGAAGGGCGAGAAGGTGCGGTTCATGCTGTCGCCGTCGTTCGCGCTCAGCGAGGGTCTCGGGCTGGTGGCCGAGGAGGTGATCTTCCCGGGGAACGAGGCCCGCGACTGGCTGAACGCGAACATCCTGCCCAAGGTGGGGCTGGAGCCGATCGACGCCGATCTGGCGGCCGTGCACCACGCGAAGAACGTGCTGTGGGGCGTCTGGGGGAACGTCGCGCTGATGGCGGACGAGGGGCGCGGCGAGGCGGAGCTGACCGGCTACCTGCGGCGCTGGGCGCTCGCCGGCGAGGAGGAGGCCGCGGCCGCGCTGGGCATCCTCCGGCCGTCGCCGATGAGTCCGTACATCTTCGGGTATTTCCACGGATGGGAGCTGGTGCGCCGCTGGGTCACCGAGCCTGAGCGGGTCACCGCGCCTGACCAGCCCACCGGTCCTGAGCGGGTCACCGCGCCTGAGCGGGTCACCGCGCCTGAGCGGGCCACTGCGCATCAGCGGGGCACCGGGTCTGAGCGCGTGCGGCGGCTGATCACCGAACGGCTGATCCCCGCCGACCTCACCTGACCCGCAACGGACATCAGCCGGAGTCGCCCTGCGCCGACCGCCGGGCGATGAGCTGCTCCACGCCGTCGAGCAGCAGGTCGAGGCCGAAGGTGAAGTCGGCGTCGTCGATCCACCCGGTGGCGCCGCGCATGACACCGCTGCGCATCGCGGCCGACAGCGCCGGGTACGCATCGGGGTCGAGCAGCTCGGCGAGCAGCTCGCCGTAGTCGGCCGCGCCCTCGACACCGGCCTGGTCAAAGCCGGGGAACCCGGACGCGGCGGAAGGCGAGCTGACGCTGGCCTTGCAGGACCCCGACCACCTGCGCCGCGCCCTGGACGCGCTGCACCGGGCCGGCGTCGCGGTCGAGCGCGTACGGCTGCGCACCCCCACTCTGGACGACGTCTTCATCGAGCTGACGGCGGCGGCATGAAAGCGCTCATCGCACCCGGGATCAGCGCCGCCGGAGACCTGCGCCGCCTGGTGCTCCGCGACCTGCGCCGCGAACTGCGCGTGCTCGACGGCCTCATCATCAGCACGGCCATGCCCGTGATGATCATGGTTCTCTTCGTGTACGTGTTCGGCGGCGCGATCACCACCGGATCGAGCGGCCTCGCCTACATCGACTTCGTGGTGCCCGCCGTGCTGGTCATGTCCGGCGGTTACGGGGCCGCGCTCACCGCCGTGGCGATGTGCGAGGACATGACGGCCGGCATGATCGACCGCTTCCGCACCCTGCCGATCGGCGGCTGGGTGGTGCCCGCGGGGCACGTGGTGGCCTCGGTGATCCGCAACGTGGGCGCATCGGCCATCGCGCTGGCCGTGGCGCTGCTGCTCGGGTTCCGCCCGGACGCCTCGCTCGCCGGCTGGGCACTGACGCTGGCCCTGGTGACGGGTCACGTGCTGGCGGTGTCGGCGCTGGCGGCCGTGTGGGGGCTGCTGGTCAGGTCGACGCAGGCGGCGGGCGCGTTCAGCTTCGTGGTGTTGTTCCTGCCGTACGTGTCGGACGGTGTCGTGCCCGCCGAAACGATGCCGGGCGTGCTGCGGGACTTCGCCGCCGCGCAGCCGTACACGCCGATCGTCGCGGCCCTGCGAGGGCTGCTCCTGGACATGCCCGTGGGGGCGTCGGGCACGGTGGCGGCGGCGTGGCTGGCGGGCGCGGTGGCGCTGGGCGTGCCGGCGGCTGCGCTGTTGTTCCGCCGCAGGACGGCCGGCCGTTCGCCGGCCTGAACGCCGGGACGGTCAGGGGGCCAGGCCGTCGAGGATCGCGTCGACGACGCGCGCCCCCACGTCGGGGTCGAGGCCGAGGCCGAGGCCCGGCCCCCACTTGTTCAGGTACATCATCGTGCCCTGGATCATGGCGAGCGCCAGGTGCGGGTCGAGGTCGCTTCTGAGCTCGCCGGTGGCGATGCCGCGCTCGATGACGCCGAGCACGGCCTTCCTGCGCGGCTCGATGGCGCGTTTGACGAAGCGCTCCATCAGGCGCGGGTAGCGGTCGGCCTCGCTCATCGCGATGTTCATGACGCGGCGGTTGCGGGTGTCGGCGTCGCTGCTCATGCTGTCGACCAGCGCGATGAGATCGTCGCGTACGGACGAGCCGGGCAGCGGCGGCACGGGCCGCTTGAGCGTGGACAGCGCGTCGGCGACCAGCTCTTCCTTGTTGGCCCAGCGCCGGTAGATGGTGGTCTTGCCGACCCCCGCCCGCGCCGCGATCGCCTCGATGCTCAGCTCGGATACGCCCATGCCCTCGGCGATCAGGTCAAGGGTCGCCTCGATGATCGCCTTCTCGGCCTTCTCACTGCGCGGACGGCCCGCGGGGCGGGCGGTCACTGTCTGCTGGTTCGACATCGCGGCCTCACCATACATCTCCGGCGCGGACGGCATCCGCACCATGCCGCCACAGGGGCTCGGAGGCGGCGCGGACGCCTCCTCCCGTGCGCTCCCGTGATGAACGGTATGTGCCCACCGGCATGGCCGTCACCCTCTCGACGACGACAGCACCGGCTCCCTCTTTTCAGCGTGCTTGGCGTTGCGTTGCTTCCCCGGCATCCACCGGGCCACCGCGAAGATGCCGGCCAGAGTGATCGCGGCCGAGACCAGCGCGGTGACGTGCATGCCGTCGATGAAGGCGGTGAACGCCGGCTGGATGAGCGCCTGTCCGCGAGCGCCCAGCTCCTGGGCCACGCCCATCGTGGCCATGATGGACTCGCCCGCGGCGTGCTGGGCACCGGCGGGCAGCCCGGCGAGCGCGGGCGCGATCTCGCCGCGGTAGCTGGACGACAGCACCGAGCCGAGCACGGCCACGCCGAGCGCGCCGGCGACCTGGCGGACGGTGTTGCTCATGGCCGAGCCGACGCCGGCCTTCTCCCTGGGCAGCGACTCCATGATGGCGGTGGTGGCCGGCGGCATGATGTTGGCCATCGCGGCGCCCTGCACGAAGAAGACGATCTCGATCAGCACGATCGGGGTGTTCTGGTCCATCAGGGCGTAGCTACCGAGCGCGAACGTGATCAGGATCATGCTCAGGGTGGCCGACAGCTTGGCTCCCAGACGCTGCGTCACCCGCTGGCTGAGCGGGGCGAAGATGAGCTGCGCCGCCGCGAACGGGATCATCAGCGCGCCCGCCTGCACCGGCGTGTAGCCCAGCACGATCTGCAGGTAGAACGTCAAGAAGAACATCCCGCCCATCATCGCGAAGAAGACGATGCCCATCATGCCGATGGCCGAGCTGAAGCGGATGTCGGCGAAGCTGCGCACATCGAAGACCGGGTGGTCGATGCGCCGCTCCCACCACACGAAGACGCCCAGCACCGCCAGCCCGAACAGGGTCGGGACGAGCACCTCGGCGCCGGCGAACGTGGCCAGCTCGCCGCCGCGGATGATGCCGTACACGACGGCCACGAGCCCGATGATCGACAGCACCACGCCGACGGGGTCGAGCTTGGACGGCTTGGGGTCGCGCGACTCCGGCACGAGGGTCGTGATGAGGATGGTGGCGACGATCACGATCGGCACGTTGATGAGGAAGACCGACCCCCACCAGAAGTGCTCGATGAGCAGGCCGCCGGTTATGGGACCGATCGCGACGGCGAGGCCCACGCCGGCCGCCCACACGCCGATCGCCCTTCCTCGCTCACCCGGCGGGAACACGTTGGAGATGATCGCCAAGGTGGCCGGCATGATGGCCGCGCCGCCGATGCCCATCGCCGCCCTGGCCAGGATCAGCTGGGTCGGGTCCTGGGCGTAGGCGCTGGCCAGCGAGGACAGGCCGAACAGCACCATGCCGATGATCAGCATGCGCTTGCGGCCCGTCCTGTCGCCGATCACGCCGAAGGTGAACAGCAACCCGGCGAACACCAGCGTGTAGGAATTGATGGCCCACTCCAGCTCGCTCTGGGTGGCGCCGAGGCCGGCGGTCTCGTCGGCGATGGTCTTCATCGCGACGTTCAAGATGGTGTTGTCCAGCACGACCGCCAGCAGGCTGAACACCAGGACACCGAGGATGCCCCATCGGCGCGGATGTCCCGTCATCGGATCCATTGGCACAGTTCCTTAATTTCGATACGACCAAGTTTCGCAACGCGACCGTATCGCTTGGTATTCCGATACGCAACGGTCTCGTTTCGTAACTCCGCGGTGAACGGAGGCGCTCAGCACGCCGAACGATGCGGTGAAGCCGCAGGTCAGCGCCACAAAAGGGCGCGGCCGGGGTTCGCGCGAACCCCGGCCGCGGCGACGAGCGTGAGACGGCTCACATCGGATCGGACTCCGCCGCGCCGGCCTTCCCGGCGGCAGGAGCCGCACCCGTCTTCCCAGCGGCAGGAGCCGCGCCGGCCTCCCCGGCCGCGGGAACGGCCGCCGCCTTCTCGACGGGCGCATTCATGGCGGCATCCACCGGCGGCTCCGCGGCGGGCGTCCAGGAGCGCTCGGCCGGTCGGCGGCGCCAGAACGGCAGCGCGACCAGCACCATGGCCACACCGGTCAGCCCGGCCACCGCGAAGGCCCAGGACGGCCCCGTACCGTCGATGACGGAGCCCGCGATGGGCGCGGAGACGGCGCCGCCGATCAGCAGCGCCGTGCCGTGCAGGCCCATCGCCTCGCCCCTGGCCGCGCTCGGCACCCACCGGCTGATCGCGTCGACCGTGGACGACAGCGACGGCGCGCACAGGATGCCGGACGGCAGCAGCGCCAGCACCAGCCAGTGCCAGCCGCCGCCGACCAGGCCGACGGGGATGGTCAGCGCCCCCATGCCGCCGATCAGCAGCAGCGGCGAGAAGCCCCGCGACAGGCCGCCGTAGATGAGGCCGCCGACGAGCGAGTAGCAGCTCCAGATGGCGACCGCGAGGCCCACCCACTCGGTCTGGCCCGCCTCGTTCATGGTGGCGACCAGGGACAGCTCGGTCGCGGTGAGCACGAACGTGGCGGCGGCGATCGTGCCGAGCAGCGCCGCGAACCCGGGTGTGAGCCACTGCCGCCGCGGCACCTTCACGCCCTGCTCGTTGTCCTCCTCCTCGGACCTGATGGGCGGGTTGAGCAGGATCATCCCCAGCCCCGCGATCGTCATGCCGGCGCCGATGGCCAGCATGGTCGCCGTGCTGCCCGCCGTGGTCAGGCCCGCGACGGCCAGCGCGGGACCCACCATGTAGGACAGCTCGACAAGTACGGAGTCGAGCGCGAAACCGCTGCGCCGCTGCTCGACCGGCACCATCGCGGCCAGGCACTGCCGGGTCACGCTGAACACCGGCATGGCGAGCAGCCCCGCCAGCCCCGCCGCGACGACCAGCGCGGGGAACGGCAGCGCCCACGCGCACGACCAGAAAGCCGCCTGGGCCAGGGTGGTGACGATGAGCACGGGACGCAGCCCGTGACGATCGACGAACCTGCCCGACAGCGGGGACCCGACCGCCATGCCGATCGTGTTGACCGCGGTGATCACCCCGGCCTTGCCGTACCCGAGGTCGAGTGTGTTGGCGACGTGGAGCGTCAGCGTCATCGCGGTGGCCGTGGTCGGCACCCGCGCGAGCAGCCCCACCAGGAGCAGCGTGGGCACGCCGGGGATCTTCAGCAGTCTTCGGTAAGGGTCGAGAGCCATGTACGTTCGTTACCTCCGCACCGATTGTGGCAAAGCCCTCCGACGTTTTCGCCACCGGTTTTCCGCGTGCCATCATCAAGAGAGTCCGGGGACGCACCAGGGCGCCTCGAGACGTTTCTGGAGGGTTGTCACATGTCCTCTTCAACCACCCCATCCACCTCTTCAACGACGCTGTACGGCGGCGCGTCCGGACGCCGCGTCACCGTCCGCGACCTCGCCGCCGCCAAGGAGCGCGGAGAGCGGTGGCCCATGGTCACCGCCTACGACGCCATGACGGCCAAGGTGTTCGACGCCGCCGGCATCCCCGTCCTGCTGGTGGGCGACTCGGCGGCGATGGTCGTCTACGGCTACGACTCCACGCTGCCGGTCACCGTCGGCGACCTGCTGCCACTCACGGCGGCCGTGGTACGCGGCTCGTCGCGGGCGCTCGTGGTGGCCGACCTGCCGTTCGGCTCGTACCAGGGCTCGCCGCAGCAGGCGCTGGAGTCGGCGGCCAGGTTCATGAAGGAGGCGGGGGCGCACGCGGTCAAGCTGGAGGGCGGCCGCCGGGTGCTGCCGCAGGTCGAGACGCTGGTCTCGGCCGGTGTGCCGGTGATGGCGCACCTCGGGCTGACCCCGCAGTCGGTCAACGTGATGGGCGGCTACCGCGTCCAGGGGCGCGGCCAGGCGGGTGCCGAGCTGATGGCGGACGCCAAGGACCTGGAGCGGGCCGGGGCGTTCGCGGTGGTGCTCGAATGCGTGCCCGCCGACCTCGCGCAGCGGGTGACGACCTCGCTGGCGATCCCCACGATCGGGATCGGCGCGGGGGCGGCGACGGACGCGCAGGTGCTGGTCTGGCAGGACCTCATGGGGCTGACGCCGCGCCCGGCCAAGTTCGTCAAGCGGTACGCCGACCTCGGGGCCGAGCTGGACCGGGCGGTGCGGGCGTTCGCCGACGACGTGGTCTCGGGCGCCTTCCCGGCGCCCGAGCACACCTACGGCTGACTCCCGGAGACGAGCGTGGCGGGGTCGGTGTTGGCTCCGCACACCACCACCGCCACGCGCTCGCCCGGCTCGGGCCGGTACGCGCCCGACAGCAGCGCCGCGTAGGCGGCCGCACCGGCGTGCTCGGCCGCCACCCGGTGGCGCTCCCAGAGCGTACGCCGGGCCGCGACGATCGCCTCGTCGCTCACCAGCACGCTCTCCACCCGGGGGCCGGACAGGATCTCGAACGCGAGCCCGCCGATCATGCTGGCCCCCAGCGCGTCGGCCGCCATGCCGCCGACCTCCACCTGCACCCGCTCGCCCGCCCGCAGCGCCGCGTTGAGCGTGGGGATGCGCTCGGGCTCGACGGCCACGATGCGCGGCCCTGACACCGACGTGCCCAGCGTGACGCCGGCCGCGAAGCCGCCGCCGCCCACGGCCACCAGCACGGTGTCGACGCCGCCCGTCTGCTCGATCAGCTCGAGCCCGGCCGTGCCCTGCCCGGCCACCACCTCGGGCTGGTCGTAGGCGTGCACGGACAGCGCGCCGGTCTCGGCGGCCCGCTTGGCCGCGGCCTCGGCCGCCTCGGCGTAGATGGCGCCCGTCTGCGTGATGCGCGCGCCCAGCCGCTCCAGCCCGGCCACCTTCACCGGGCTGGTCACCGTAGGGACGAAGATCTCCGCCCGCACGCCGAGCGCCCGCGCGGCGAACGCCACCGCGAGCCCGTGGTTGCCGCCGCTGGCCGCGATCACCCCGGCAGCGGGCAGGTCACCCGCGGACATGATGCGGTTGAAGGCCCCGCGCACCTTGAAGGACCCGCTGTGCTGCAGCTGCTCCAGCTTCAGCCAGAGCCGCGGCGCGACCTCGATCACGGGTGTGCGCAGGACATGCCCGGAGATCCGGGCGGCCGCCGCCGTCACATCGTCATAGGTGACTGTGGTCACGTCTCCCCCTCAGATCGTCGCGATCCAGGCTATGCCAGCGCTCGCGCGAGATCCGCCCACAGATCCTCGGGGTGCTCGATGCCGACGGCGACGCGGACCGTGCCCTCGCCGATGCCGCAGCGGCGCAGCTCCTCGGCGCTGAGCGCACGGTGCGAGGTGGTCGCCGGGTGCAGGACCAGCGTCTCCACGCCGCCCAGCGAGGGGGCGAGCAGCGCCAGGCGTACGGAGCTCATGAACCGCTCCCCCGCCTCCCGCCCGCCGGCCAGGTCGAACGAGAACACGCCACCGCACCCGGACAGCAGCTTGCCCGCCAGCTCATGCGAGGGGTGCGAGGCCAGCCCCGGATAGTGCACGGCGGTGACCGCCGGGTGCTCCTGAAGCCTGGTCGCCAGGTGAAGGGCGTTGGAGCAGTGGCGTTCCATGCGCAGCGCCAGCGTCTGCATGCCGCGCAGCGTGAGCCAGGCGGCGAACGGGTCGGGCGAGGCGCCCAGCTCGATCGCGAAGTGCCAGACCCGCTCGTACAGGGCGGCGTCGGCGAAGACCGCGATGCCGCCCACGATGTCGCTGTGGCCGCCCAGGTACTTGGTCGAGGAGTGGACCACGATGTCGGCCCCGTGCTCGATCGGCCGGCACAGCAGCGGCGAGGCGAACGTGTTGTCCACCACCGACAGGATGCCCAGCTCGCGGGCCACCGCGCACATGCCGGGCAGGTCGGCCACCAGCGTCATGGGGTTGCTGATGGTCTCCAGGTAGACGAGCCTGGTCTGCGGCCGTACGGCGGCGCGCAGCGCGGCGGGGTCGTTCTCCGCCACGTACGTGACCTCGATGCCGAACCTGTCGATCAGCTCGTTGAGCATGGCGGCGGTGCCGCCGTACAGCGAGTTCTGGGCCACCAGGTGATCGCCGGGCTTGAGCAGGCCGAGCAGCACGGTGTTGATGGCGCCCATGCCGGAGCCGGTGGCCACGGCGGCCGCGCCGCCCTCCAGGCCGGCCACGGCCTGCTCGAGCGAGCGCACGGTGGGGTTGCTGTAGCGCCCGTAGACGAACGACTTGTCGGGGTGGCCCATCGACTCGGCCATCACGGCCGGGTCGTCGAAGGAGAACCCCGAGGTCTGGTAGATCGGCACGGCGATGGGGCGGCTGCCCTCGATGGGGACGTGCGGCACGTGCACGGTCCTGGTCTCCGGCCGCGTTTCGGACGACATCTCGGATGTAGCGCCGGATAGTGCGTGGGACTGCGCCTCGGGGCGGAAATCGTTCATACCAGCAGGATCCCTTGTCGGCCGTCCACATGGCAGACCCGGGTACCGAGATGTGGAACACGCTGGGCCCGCCGTCTCTTTCGCGAGCGGTGAACACCCGGCCTGCGCTGGGCCTCCGCCGACGCGGCGGCGGCGCGGGCTCCCGCGGTCTGCGAGGGTGGAGGGCATGCAGACGACGTTCGCACTCGTGCACAGCCCCTCCGTCGGCCCCTCGACGTGGGCGCCCGTGGCCGAGGCATTGGAGCGGCGCGGGCACGCGGCCGTGGTGCCCGACCTGACCGGAATCAGCGCGGGCGGCGCCCCCTATTGGCCGCGCGTGGTCGAGGCCGTACGCGCCGAGCTGGCGGCGAGCGCGCCCGAAGGGCCGGTCGTGCTGGTCGCGCACAGCAACGCCGGGTTCTTCCTCCCCGTGATCAAGGAAGGGCTCGGCGACCGGGTCGTGGCCTGCGTGTTCGCCGACGCGCACGTGCCGCCCGCCGACGGGCTGATCACGACGGCCGAGGAGGAGTTCCTGCCGTTCCTGCGCGACCTGGCCGGCCCCGACGGCGTGCTGCCGCGCTGGACCGACTGGTGGGACGAGGAGGACGTCGTGGCCATGCTGCCCGACCCGGCCGTGCGCGTCCGCGTGGCCGGCGAGCAGCCCCGCCTGCCGCTCGACTACTACACCCAGCCCGTCCCCGTCCCCGCCGGGTGGGACGAGGTCAGGTGCTCGTGCCTGTGGTTCAGCCCCGGCTACGCGGACGCCGCCGAGCGCGCGGCCCAGCGCGGCTGGCCCGTGACCCGGCTGCCCGGCCTCCACCTGCACCAGCTCATCGACCCCGAGGGCGTCGCCGGCGCGCTGCTCGGCTTGTCCAGGAAGTCGTGAATTCTTCACTGCCGTCCGCGGCCGCGCTTCGCGACAGTGGAGCGCATGACAGCGATCGACGTACGCGGGCTGCGCAAGAGCCATCAGGGATTCGAGGCGGTGAAGGGCATCTCGTTCGAGGTGGCGGAGGGGGAGATCTTCGCGCTCCTCGGCAGGAACGGCGCGGGCAAGACCACCACGGTGGAGGTGCTGGCCGGCTTCCAGCGGGCCGACGCGGGCACCGTACGCGTGCTCGGCCTCGATCCCTGGGCCGACCGCGCGGCCGTACGCGGGCGCACCGGCGTGATGCTGCAGGAGGCCGGGTTCTTCCCTGACCTGACCGTCGCCCAGACCATCGACACCTGGCGCGGCTTCACCTCCGCGCCCCGCCCCCGGGACGAGGCGCTGGAGCTGGCGGGCCTGACCGCCAAGGCCGGCACCCGCGTCCGCCAGCTCTCCGGCGGCGAGAAGCGCAGGCTCGACCTGGCGCTCGCCCTGCTCGGCCGCCCCGACCTGCTCTTCCTCGACGAGCCCACCGCCGGTATGGACCCCGAGGCGCGCGCCGCCACCTGGGCCGTCGTCCGCGACCTGGCCAGGCAGGGCACCACGATCCTGCTGACCACCCACTACCTCGACGAGGCGCAGCGCCTGGCGTCCAGGCTGGCCATCATGGACGCCGGCCGCGTCGTGGCGGGCGGCGACATGGCCGAGACGCTGGCGGCGCACGCCGGCAAGGTCTCGTTCCGTATGCCCGCGCACATACCGCCCGGCGATCTTCCGCTGCCCGTCACGGTCGAGCACGGGCGGGCCGTCTGCCGCGCCGAGGACCCCGACCTGGCCGCGCAGACCCTGCTGACCTGGGCCGCGGCGCGCGGGCTGCGCCTTGAGGGCCTGGAGGTACGCCCCGCCACCCTGGAAGACCTGTTCATGGAGAGCGCGACGCTCACCACCGCCGCCACGGAGAGCACGGAGCAGCCGCGATGAGCACGGCCCCCGCCAACGAAGGAACCGCGATGAGCACGACCGCCGCCATGGAGGAGTCGCGATGAGCCTGGCCGCCACCTACCGCCTCGGCACCCGCCTGTTCTGGAGCGACCGTGTCAACCTGTTCGCGTCGGTGATCACGCCGGTCGGCCTGACCATCGGCATCCCCACCCTGCTCCGGCAGGTGACGCCTGCGGACAACGCCGTCCACGTCTTCCAGGGCCTGCTCGCGCTGGTCCTGTCGATCACCGCGTTCATGAGCGTCACCGTGACGCTGACCGCGCGCCGCGACCGGCTCGTGCTCAAGCGGCTGCGGGCGAGCGAGCTGACCGACGGGCAGATCCTGACGGGCCAGATCGCCGGCGCGGCCACGCAGTCCATCGTCATCGTCCTGCTGTGCACGGTGGCCGTGCGGCTCACCGCCGGCATCCCGCTGCCTGCCCACCCGGTGGCGTTCATCGTCGCGACGCTCGCCGGGTCCGCCGCGATGGCGCTGCTCGGAGCGGCGTTCACGGCGCTCGTCCCCCGCGCCGAGCTGGCCTCCGTCTACACCATGCCGGTCTTCATGATCTGTACGGCCGCGACGGGCGGGATGGGGCCGATCCCGCTGCCCGGCCGGCTGCAGGCGGCTTTGGACCTGCTGCCGACCAGCGCCGCCGTGCACGCCATCAGGACCGGCGAGCTGATCGTGCCGCTGCTCGGCATCGCCGCCTGGACGGCGCTCGGGCTGGTCGCGCTGCGGCTCTGGTTCCGCTGGGAACCGCGCAGGTCGTAAGGTCTTCGGCGTGCTTCACTCCGCCGCCCAACGGTTGGCGAGCTGGCTCATCACCGCCGTCGCCTGCGCCTACTCGGCGATCTCGCTCACCTACTTCCCATGGGGCGTGGGGTACGGCCTGTCGGCCGCCGCCTGCATGCTCGCCGTGATCGCGGCGCACTACGTGAACATGCGGGCCGGGCTGCGCGGCGAGTGCCCGCCCCTCCACCCGCTGCCGCTGGTGCTGCAGGCCGTGATCACCTATCTGCCCGACGTGCTGCTGCCCGCCGGCTGGTCGGCGGTGACGGCGCCGCTGCTGGCCGGGACGCTGCTGGTGTTCCTGCCGCTGCCGTGGGGCTGCGCGCTGATCGTCGTCATGATGCTGTACGAGGGCAGCGTGCTCTGGGCCGGCGCCGGGCTCTTCGTCGTCACCGCGTTCTACGTCATGACCGTGCCGACCACGGGGGCCATGACGTACGCGCTGGTCCGGCTCACCCGGGTGACCGCCGAGCTGCAGCAGGCCAGGGCCGAGCTGGCGGACGCCGCCGTGCTCAAGGAGCGGCTGCGGATCTCCCGCGACCTGCACGACGGGCTGGGCCGCAGCCTCACCGCCATCGCGCTCAAGGGCGACCTGGCCGCCCGCCTCATCGAACGCGACCCGTCCGCCGCCCGCACCGAGGTCGGCGAGCTGGTGCAGGTGGCCAGGGAGGCGGCCCAGGACGTCCGCCAGGTGGCGCGCGGCTACCGGGCGATGTCGCTGTCCGGAGAGGTGGACCGTGCGGCGGCGCTGCTGGAATCGTCGGGGGTGAGCGTGCAGGTGCACCTCGCCGACGCGACGCCGCCGCCGAAGTCGGAGGAGGCGCTGGCGTGGGCGGTACGCGAGGGCGTCACGAACGTGCTCCGCCACAGCCGCGCCACGACCTGCACGATCACCACGTCCGTACACGGTGCGAGGGTCCGCCTGGAGATCGCCAACGACGGCGTGCCGACGGAGACCGCCGCCGGGTCCGCTGCCACGACCGGACCCGGCACGGCGGGCGGCGGTCTGACGGGGCTCGCGGAGCGCGCCGCCCAGGCCGGCGGCACCTGCACCGCCACCCGCACGGACGGCGGTTTCGTCCTGGCGATGGAGGTGAGCGCGTGACCCGCCACGCGCCCGCACGAGGCGCAACGTCCGCCGCCCGGCCGCCCGCCCGCGGTCGGCGCGGCCGGGGCGGTGCGGACGGGCACACCGCCCCACCGCCCATCGGCCGGCCGCACGGCCGGGTCGCGGCAGGCGGGCACGCCGTCCGGCCGGTCCCGGCGGGCGGGTCGCGGTGAACCGACAGGTGACGAGGTGGTGGAAAGGAGGGCAGGCGTGATCAGGGTGCTGCTGGCCGAGGACATGCACATGATCCGCGCCGCGCTCACCGCGCTGCTGCGGCTGGAGTCCGACATCGAGGTGGTCTCGGAGGTCACCGGGGGCGACGAGATCGTCCCGGAGGCGCTGCGGGTGCGGCCGGACGTCGCGGTGGTGGACATCGACCTGCCGGTGATCGACGGCATCACCGCCGCCGCCACGCTGCGGCAGCGGCTGCCGTCCTGCCGGATCCTGGTGCTCACGGCCATGGGCCAGCCGGGCAACGTACGCAGGGCGCTGGCGGCGGGCATCGAGGCGTTCCTGGTCAAGGACGCCCCGGGCGACCGCCTCGCCGACGCGATCAGGCGTACGGCCGCCGGGCTGCGCGTCCTGGATCCCGAGCTGGTCTCGGCCGCCATGGAGTACGGCGAAAGCCCCCTCACGCCGAGGGAGACCACCGTGCTCAAGGAGGCCGCCAGGGGCGCGTCGGCGGAGGACATCGCCGCCGCCCTGCACCTGTCCGCCGGCACCGTACGGAACTACCTCACGGGCGCGATCACCAAGACCGGCGCCCGCAACAAGATCGACGCCATCCGCATCGCCCAGGACGCCGGCTGGCTGTGACCCCCCACCCGCGGGCTCGCGGCCTGGCGCGCCTCCACCGCCGCGCCGGCCTCCTGGCGGCGCGGCGTACCCCCCGTTCGTTGCCGCGACGGCCCCGGCACCTCGGCGCCGTGCGGCCTGTCCCGGCCCCTCCCCTGGCCGGGTCAGATGTCAGTGATGCGGATGCCGGCGTGGGCCTTGTAGCGGCGGTTGACGGAGATGAGGTTGGCGGTCAGCGCCTCGACCTGGTGGGCGTTGCGCAGCCGCCCGCCGTACACGCCGCGCACCCCCGGGATGGCCTCGGCCAGCGCCTGGACGGTGTCGGTGGCCTCGCGATCGTCGCCGAGCACCAGCACGTCGAGGTCGACCTTCTCCACCTCGGGGTCGAGCAGCACCACGGCCGACACGTGGTGGAACGCGGCCACCACCCGGCTGTCAGGGAGCACGGCGGCCGCCTGCTCGGCGGCGCTGCCCTCCTCGACCGGCAGCGCGTAGGCGCCCTTCTTGTCGAACCCGAGCGGGTTGACGCAGTCGACGACGATCTTGCCGGCGAGCTCGTCGCGCAGCGACTCCAGCAGTGCCTTATGCCCTTCGTACGGCACCGCCACGATCACGATGTCGGCGCGGCGGGCGACGTCGGCGTTCTCGCCACCGCTCGCGCCGGCGCCGATGGACTCGGCCGCCTCCTGGGCGCGCTGGGCGTTACGAGAACCGATCAACACGGGGTGCCCGGCCAGCGCGAACCTGCGGGCAAGACCCTTGCCCTGGTCTCCGGTGCCGCCGAGGATTCCAATGGATAGTTTGCTCACGTCGGTCATAACGCAGATCATGTCGCGCCCGTTCCCGGCCCCCGCGAAGGAGGGCCGGGACGGGCATGCAGCGGTCAGCAGTTGCCGTGGGCGGGCAGCCCGAGGATGCGCAGGGCCAGCCATTCGATGGCCAGCGGCCCGCCTTCGATGGCGCCCGTCACGTGGTCAGGCGCGGGCAGGGACGCCCACCGCACGTTCACGCCTGCCCGGCAGTACTCCGAGCGCAGGGTGGACCCGACCGACAGCGGGATGATCTCGTCGCCCCGCCCGTGGTACAGGAACATCGGCACGCGCGGCGGCATGCCGCCGAGCCGGTTCTCGGCCAGGCGGGCCTGCCACTTGGGCTGGTTCATCAGGTCGATCGGGCTGATGTCGGAGAAACCGAGCCCGGCGAGCTTGCCGAGGTCGTTCACGCAGTCGTCGGCCGCGTCGGCGAGCAGTTCCCGTCCGCGGTCGTTGAGGTCCGCTTCCAGGTCCAGCTCGGGGTAGGCGGCGTCGAGGCCGATCCCGGCGGCTGCGGCCAGCCCGAAGTTCGGGCCGCCGTCGAGGTTGCGCGCCACCTCGCCCAGGTCGGCCGGCACCCCGCCGGCGGCGACGCCGCGCAGCCGCAGCTCAGGCGCGTACGACGGCTGGAGCTGTGCGGCCCACCCGGCGGACGCGCCGCCCTGGGAGTAGCCCATGATGCCGACCGGCGCCTCGTCGGACAGCCCGGCGCCGGGCACGCGGGTGGCGGCCCTGATCGAGTCGAGCACGGCGTGCCCCTGCGAGATGCCCGCCATGTACGTGTGCTGCCCCGGCGTGCCGAGCCCCTCGTAGTCGGTGATCGCGACCGCGTACCCCTTCAGCAGGAACAGGCTGACCAGCGCCAGCTCGGCCTCGCGGCCCTGGCTCATGCTGACGGACGGCGCGCACTGGTCGCCGAGGCCGTGGGTGCCGACGGCGTACCCGATGATCGGGCGGCGGCCGAGCGGATAGCCCGCCTTGGGCACGAGCAGGGTGCCGGAGACGACGTTGGGCGTGCCGGTGGCGGAGGTGGAGGTGTAGCGCAGGTGCCAGGCGTTGACCGGGACTTCGAGCAGCTTGCCCGGCAGCAGGTAGACGGTGGTGGGCTGGGCGGAGACGACGTCTCCCGGTGCCGCGGCGCGGGCGGGCGCCGCGATGAACGACAGGATCGATAACACGATCAAGGACATGCTGACGCGCACACGTAAGGTCATGTGCCGCCCCTCTCCGTGAGGTCTGCGCTTGGGGGACGGCGCGCCGCGAGCCGATCGTTACCCGTGAGTAACTCCATGTCAAGGCCCGAAATGACGGAGAAATACGTTTCGTGTAAATGCGTCACATGGGAAGCGGCCACCCCGCGACGGGCCCGTCAGGCACCATGGAGGCATGGACTCAGGATCGGTGGCCCTCCTGCGCGAACTCCTGGCCGGCACCGGCTGGCTCGAACGCACCCGCGAGCTGGGCCTGGCCCTGCGCGCCACCCGCTCGCCCGGCGGCCTGCTGGTGGTCGGCACCCCCGACGACGAGCCCTGGCACGTGACCGCCCATCTGGCCGACGAGGCCAGGTACTCCGGCCTGCCCCAGCTCACCCCGACCCTGCTGCGCTGGTCTCCGCCGCCCGACGCGCCGCCCCACCTGCGGGTCGGAATCGAGCGCCTGGAGCAGGCCGGGCGCGGGGAGACGCTGTTCGTGCTGTCGGAGCAGCAGGCGCCGGTGCCGCTGCTGGAGCGCGTGAACGACGCCCGCCGCACAGGGGCCACGATCCTGGCGATCGAAGGCGGCGACCGCGAGCTGGCCGGGCTGGCCCACGACGCGATCGAGGTGCCGCGCGAGGGGCCGATGACGTTCGACGGGGCCCAGCACCTGGTGAGCGCGGCGGCCGGCGAGGCCGGGCAGCGGCCGGGGCTGCGCGAGCGGCTCGCCCGCCTGCTCGACAAGGTCAGCGGCCCCCGCCTGACCGACTGACCGCCCGCCTGAAGACCCCCACCACCGAGACCGGCCGTCTCAGGCCGCCACCGCAGACACCGGCCGCCTCGCGGCCCCTCGCCACCGTCGTGCGGCGCGGCCGTCAAGCCCGGTCGGCGGCCTCCTCGTCGGCAGGGTCGGAGATGCGGGAACGCAAGGTGGCGGCCAGCTCCTTCGTCACTTCCTCGATCGCCTCGATCACCACGGCCTGCACCGGATCGGGCTCCCCCGACCGCCTACGGCTCGCCCGGGTGACGACGTCGAGCCTGCGGGCCCCGATGCCGCGGATGTCGCTCACGCGTACCTCGCCCTCCGGCACGTCGAGCAGCGCCAGCTCCGGCACGATCGCCACCCCGTGCCCGGCCGCGACCAGCGCGAGCGCCGGCCCCCACTCGCCGATGACGTGCGGCTTCTGCGGCTCGATGCCGTGCAGCCCGGCCAGCCGGTCGAGCGCCTGCCCGCACGCCTGCCCGGGATCGGCCGCCACCCACGGCCGCTGCAACAGCTCCTCGACGGTGGACGGCGGATCGGACCAGGACGGCGGCACGACGATGCGGTATGCGTCGACGTACAGCAGGCGGCTGGTCAGCGACGGCTGCGCCAGGACGGGCAGACCCATGTCCTGCTCGGTGATGAGCAGATCGACGGACCCGAGCCGCAGCTCCTGGAGCGCCGGCGGGCCGTAGATCTCGCGGATCGCCGGTGCGATCTTCGGATGGCGGCGGGCCAGCCCTCGCATCGCGGGCACGAGCAGGTGGCTGATCGCGGTGGGGAACGCGGCGATGCGCACGGGCCCGGCCAGGCGTTCGGTGAAGCGGGTGAGCTCGCGTTTGGCCTCGGTCAGCTCCTCCTCGACCCGCTCGGCGTAACCGGCCAGCACGCGACCTGCCGGGGTGAGCGAGACGCTGCGCTGGGAGCGGTCGATGAGGGGCAGGCCGACCTCGCGTTCGAGCTGGGCGAGCTGCTGGGAGACGGCGGAGGAGGTCAGGTGCAGGGCCTGGGCGGCGCGCAGCACGCCACCGCGCCTGGCCACCTCGCGGAGCACGCGCAAGCGCCGGGGGTCGATCTCCACACGGCCAGCCTAAGCCCGCACACCAGGAAGTTGCGGTGATTGTGTCGCGAGGGTGCGAATCCGGAGAATGTTACCCATGGATCTCCTGCTCGACGCCCTCGGCTGGCTGGGTGCCGCCCTGCTGCTGGCGGGCTACGCCCTCGTCTCGTCGTCCCGTCTTTCGGGCGACGGAGTGGCGTACCAGCTCATCAACCTCGCCGGCTCCGTCGGGCTGATGATCAACAGCGCCTATTACGCCGCCTGGCCGTCCGCGGCGCTCAACCTGATCTGGGCCGCCATCGGCGTCACCGCCCTGATCAAACTCGCCAGGGCGGCGCTGCCGAGGACGGCCGGACGTCAGTCGTCGTCCTGATCGGCCTCGTCCCACGCCTTGTTGCGGTCGGCGGCGCGCTGCAACGCACCCGCCGCCTCTTCCTCCGACGCGTACGGACCCATCCGGTCCTTATTGGGGCAACCCTTGTCGGGCTCGACCCGCATGTGCTTGAGACAGAACCACCACTGGCCTTCGCTCACGGGGTCAATTCTGCCCCGTAGACTCGTGTTTCATGACGACACTGCTCCAGCCAGGGCGAGTTTCGCCCATGCGGAAGGTCCCCGCCCACATCGAGCGGCCGGAGTACGTCGGCAAAAAGCGCCCCAAGACCGGCGAGTCCGACGTGAAGACCCCCGAGATCATCGAGCGGATGCGGGTGGCGGGCAGGATCGCCGCCCAGGCTCTCGAGGAGGTCGGCAAGCACGTCCGGCCGGGCGTCACCACCGACGAGCTCGACAGGATCGGCCACGAGTTCCTCCTCGACCACGGCGCCTACCCCAGCACGCTGGGCTACCGGGGCTTTCCGAAGTCGCTGTGCACCTCGATCAACGAGGTGATCTGCCACGGCATCCCCGACGACACCGTGCTGCAGGACGGCGACATCATCAACGTCGACATCACCGCCTACATCGGCGGCGTCCACGGCGACACCGATGCGACGTTCCTGGTGGGCGACGTCGACGAGGAGTCGCGGCTGCTGGTCGAGCGCACCCGCGAGGCGATGATGCGGGCCATCAAGGCGGTCGCGCCGGGCCGTCAGCTCAACGTCATCGGGCGCGTCATCGAGGCGTACGCCAAGCGCTTCGGCTACGGCGTCGTACGCGACTTCACCGGCCACGGCATCGGCACCACGTTCCACTCCGGCCTCATGGTGCCCCACTACGACGACCCCAACCTGAAGGTCGAAATGGTGCCGGGCATGACGTTCACCATCGAGCCGATGCTGACGCTGGGCACGATCGAGTACGAGATCTGGCCCGACAAGTGGACGGCGGTGACGAAGGACCGCAAGCGCACGGCCCAGTTCGAGCACACGATCGTGGTCACCGAGACCGGCAGCGAGATCCTCACCCTGCCCTGACCCGCCCCGGTCGCGGGGGCGAGCCGCCGGGCGCGTCAACCGGGGTCAGCCGCGCTGCGGCGGCACCACCCCGGACACCGTGGTCCCCTCACCGAGCACGCTGTTGACCGACAGGCTCCCCCGGCCTCGGCGAACGCCGCCCGCATGCGGGCGATGCCGCGCCCCGGCGTCGCCGGGTCGAAGCCCTGGCCGTCGTCACTGATCGTCATGCGCAGCCCGCTCTTGCCCACCGTCACGGCGATGGACACCGTCCTCGCCCTGCTGTGCCGCTCGACGTTGGACAGCGCCTCCCGCAAGGTGGTCATGACGCCGCTCGACACGCGTGACGGCACGTCTGTGGCCGGCAGTGCCCAGGTCTCGACCCTGATCCCGGTGCGCTCCGACCAGTCGGCCAGGCAGCTTTCCAGCGCCTCCGCCAGGCTCTGCCCCCCGCGCATCCGTGTCTCTTCCGACAATTGGTTTCGCCTTTCTTGGCACCCGGGCCGCACGCCGGTCCCCACTCCGGCGCTCCCGTCGACGCGGCGCGCATCCCCCTCAAGACCACGCACGCTGCCACTCGGGGTTATACCCGTCTCCCCTGGGAGAAAGGCTACCCGTCGCTCCACGGGCGTGTAGTGGTAAGGAAGAAGCCCATGTCCGAACGGCTACGCGGCCACGGCCCGACCCCGTCCCTCCCCCGCATCCGATCGGCTGCACGCTGAGATCAGCGCCCACACCGGCCCAGGCTCGGCCCGCGCCAACGCGCCCCGCCCACATGCGCACCGCCGACAGGCGCCAACGCGGCCACGCGGCTGAGCCCGGCGCCCTCCCACAAACCCGGCGCGCACACTCGCTCCACCTTCGCGCACAGAGCCGACAGCCGCCTTACCCGATCACACGGCTGAGCCGGGCGCGCCTGCGCGCCATCTCCGATCGGCCACGCGACTGGGCCGGCTGTGCGCCTACTCGCCCTTGTCCGCGCGGTTGAGGCGGGCGAGATAGGCGTTGTAGGCGTCGAGCTCGGCGTCGCCCTGGCCGGTGCGGTCGGCCTTGCGGTCGGCGCGGCGGGCCTGCCGGTCGTCGTTCTGGTACCACTGCACGGCGATGGCGATCAGCACGATGAGCGTCGGGATCTCGCCGAAGCCCCACGCGATGGCGCCGCCGTCGCGCTGGGTCTGCAGCAGCGTGTCGCCCCAGGTGCGGCCGAGCTGCTCGTACCAGCCGGACGCGATCACGGTGCCCATCATCATCAGCGCGATGCCGAAGAAGGCGTGGAACGGCATGGTGACGAACAGCATCAGCAGCCGCCCGACGTGCGGGAGGCGGCTGGGGCCCGGATCGACGCCGATGATCACCCAGAAGAACAGCGAGCCGCTGAGCAGGAAGTGCAGGGTCATCCAGATGTGGCCGAGGTGCTCGTTCATGGCCGACTCGAACAGCGGCGTGAAGTAGAGCGCGTACGTGGACGCGACGAAGATCGCGGTGGCGACCACGGGATGCGAGATGACCTTGGTGAACCGGCTGTGCAGGATCGTGGTGATCCATTCGCGCGGCCCTCTGTCGCCCCTCCTGGCGGCGGGCTTGAGCGCGCGCAGGGCCAGGGTGACGGGCCCGCCGAGGACCAGGAAGATCGGCACCACCATGGACAGCGTCATGTGCTCGATCATGTGCATGTCGAACATGACCTTGGCGTAGCGGGCCAGCCCGCTCTGGGTGCAGAACACCAGCACCGCCACACCGATGTACCAGGAGGCGGTGCGCCCCCACGACCAGTGGTCGCCGCGCCTTCGCAGACGGCGCACGCCGGCCCCGTACAGACCGGCCAGCACCGCCGCCACCACGGCGAAGAACAGGTCGAACCACCACAGCGTGAACACGTTGCCCAGCGTCAGCTCGGGCGGCATGGGGAAGCCGAGCAGCTCGTAGGCGCGGTCGGCCGGGATGCTGTAGTCGGGCGGCGGCGTACGCGAGAGCGCCACGGCCACGCCGATGGTGGCGAACATGAGCACGGCCTCACCGCCGGCCAGCCGGGTGAACGCCCGCGGCTTGTCCGCCTTGAGGTCGGCGAGCGTGCGCTGCCGGTGCCAGTAGCCGACGTAGCCCAGCAGCACGAAGGCCACCATCTTGGCGAGGGCGAGCAGGCCGTACTCGGTGGTCCACAGGTCGGAGACCGCGCCGAGGCGGGCGACCAGCGCGAAGACGCCCGAGAGCCCCACCCCGACGTAGCAGAACAGCGCGAGCCGGGAGAAGCGCTCCGCCGCGATCTCCAGCTGCGGCTGCTTGCGCAGCGCGTGGAGGGCCAGCACGCCGAGCCCGCCGACCCACAGGGCGAGTGAGAGCAGGTGCAGCGCGACCGACGAGGTGGCCAGGTCGTGGTTGGGCGAGGACGAGGTGTGGCCGGTGAGCGGCGCGGGCAGCATCGTCACCAGCGCGAACACCAGCAGCCCCGCCGCGGCCCCCGCGGTGATGGCGCCGCGCGAGAACAGTGCGATGGCCACCCCGAACAGCACCACGAGCGTCAGCGCGACGCCCTGCGTGGTCTGGGTGGCGTAGCTGGTGAGGATCGTGCGGTCGAGGATCTGGGGAATGGTGCGGCCGATGCTCTCGGCGGCGCCGAACAGGATCGAGGCGAACGCCGCTCCCGCCCAGACCAGCGCAGCCCACGAGCTCGCCTTGACGTAGTCGACGGCGCTCTTGCCGAGCACGCCCTTGTCGTTGGGCAGCAGCAGGGCGGCCATGAGCAGCAGGCCGACGGTGACGACGCCGGCCGCGTCCATGAGCAGCTTCGACACCGGCAGGCCCCAGCGGACGAACGCGCCGGAGTCGGGCAGGCCGGGGATGATCCTGGGGAACGCCCTGCCACCCGCGATCATGCCGATGACCAGGGCCGCGACGGCGGCCGCCGCGGTCACGAGGGCGAGGCGCGCCGTCCGGGTCATGGCTGCTTCTTCCTCGCGCTGATGAGGAAGCCGATGCCGATGCCGACGAGCGCGCCGATGACGACGATCAGCCAGACGGGGAACGTGACGTCCTGCTGGGCGTCCTGCTCGGCGGCCGCGTTGCCGGCCTCGATGGAGGCGCTGGGCTGCTCGGCCGGCGGCGAGGCCGCGGTCACGGCGGGCGCGGCCGTCTCGGAAGCGCCATCGGACGGCTCGGCGCCGGGTGACGCCTCCTCGGCCGCCTTCTCCGCGCCCTTCACCCGGAACGGGATCTCCCCCTCGATGGGGTGCCCGTCGGACGACACGACCCGGTAGGCGATCGTGTACGTGCCGTCGGGCAGCGGCCCCTTGACCGCCTGGGTCACCACGGCGCCGTCGACCTCGGGCTCGCCGCTCTGGTGCTCGGCGTCTCCGTCGCCGCGGACGCTGACGAAGGGCATGCGCACCTTGCTGCTGAATTCGAGCCTGACCTCGTCGAGGGACTCCACCTCGGCGCCCTTGGCCGGGTTGCTGCTCTTGAGCCTGTCGTGCGCCAGCGCGGGAGCGGCGGTGCCGAACACGAACAGGGCGGCGGCGAGAATCGCGGTAAGGGCCGCGAGCGGGGATCTGTTCATGACAACCCCAGGCTACCGACGCACCCGGCCGGTCTGGACCTCACTCCTCCAACACACGTCTACAATTCCGCCCCTATGCCCACATTCGGGCAGTCCGCTTTCCGGCCCGCCGCCGCCCCACCTTCCGGCCCGGCCGCTGAGCCGCCGTTCGGGGTCCGCCCCGAGCCGCCGTTCGGGTCGGCCCCGAGCCGCCGTTCGGGTCGGCCCCGAGCCGCCGTTCGGGTCGGCCCCGAGTCGCGTTTCCGGCCGAGTGATCGGCCTTTTCCGGGCGCGCCGCTGACCCGGCCGGGCTCCGGACGCGCCGAACGGGCCCAGCCGAGCTGCGCCGGATGCGCGGCGTGGAGATGGAGGCGAGAACGGTCGTGGCCGGGCGTGCTCACCCGGCCACGACATCAGGCGACGGCGGCGGTCACAGGCCCGCGCAGGCGAGCGCGCGCCGGTAGGCGTCGACCGCGCGGTCGGTATCGCCGAGCTGCTCCATGGTCTCGGCGGTGGCGTACCAGTGGGAGGCCGAACGGCGGGAGTCGGGCAGCGGCTGCAGCCACCGCTCGACGGCGGCGGCGTGCTCGCGGCCCTCGTCGACCCGGCCGGCGGCGCCGTAGATGCGGCCGAGCAGCAGGTTGGCCTCGGCGCCCAGCACATTGCCGTACTGCGGCAGCAGCTCGCGGCACTTGACGGCGTGCTGAGCGGCCTCGTCGAGATCGTTGTTCATGTATTCGGCGCAGGCCAGCTCGAGGTACAGGGTGGCCTGGTCGATGGTGCTCGTGGAGGTCTGCTCGAACTCCTTGATCGCCGCGCGCAGCACGTCGCGAGCGCTCGCCGGGTCCTGCGCGCCGGTCCTGAGCTTGGTACGCGCGGCCTGCAGCCGCATCCTCGCGGTGTTGCGCGGCTGCCCGTGCTCGAGCTGCACGGCCAGGGCCCGCTCGATGAACGTCACCGCCTCGTCGTAGTGACCGGTGGCGCGGGCGATGAAGGAGGCGTTCCAGTTGGCCGCCGCGATCGAGCGCGGGGTGCCGAGCGCGTCAGCGGCGTTGAGCAGCTCGGCCGCGAACTGCCGGGCGCGCAGCATGTCGCCACGCTCGTAGTAGGCGGACAGGAGGGTCGCGCCCAGCTCGACCCGCAGGTCGGTCCAGGGTTCGCGGTTGTTGCCGATGAGCAGCTGCTCGCCGACCTCGACCGCCTCGTGCAGCCGCTCGCTCTCGCGGTACGCCCGGCACAGCGCGATGGCCACTTCGAGAGCGCGCTCCTGTGGCAGTTCTTCCTCGCGCAGCCGCAGCATGATGGAGATCGCCTCGCCGAGATCGCCGGCCGCCTCTGTGGCGAGTGCCAGGCCGAACTCCGCTTCTTGACGAAGCGATGTCAAGCCTGACAAGTTACTGTTCTCCAGGAGTTCCGCGAAACGCGTGCGGGCCTCGGCGACCTCACCGTTTTCGAGTGCCAGCCGCGCATAGCCCAGGGCGAGCTCGATGTCCTCCATCTGCTCGGCGGTGACACCGTTGATCAGGTAGGACAGCGAGCAGTCCAGCTTCGCGGCCAGCAACTCCAATACCGCAGGAGTGGGAGTACGCTTACCGCTTTCGATCAGCGAAACGTAACTGTCCGACAACTCGGGGTGTGCCAACTGAGCCTGCGAAAGACCGCGCTGCCGGCGAACCGTCTTGATGCGGAGTCCGACGAGATCCGATGTGGTCACAACCGCCACTCCCTGAGAAGATGAAGTCCGAGCAACCCACCTAGGCGAGGGAGAACCCCCATGCGCAAGCGCATTGCCCTGTCAGTCCTGGCCGTCGCGATCGGCACCGCGGTAGCCCTTGCGGGTAATGGTACGGCCGCGAATGCCTCAGCGTCTCCCCTCTCGAGCGCACTCTCCGAGTCCTCTTGCTGCTGAGCGACGACCACCGTCCTGGTCGCCGTCCACGAGATGATCGAGGACGTCGTCCGGAATGAACGCCCAGGCGGCACACCGCTCAGGGAAGGCGCCGCACTCGCCTCGCCCGCCGCGGTGCGCGCACGCTCGTCCGCGCCGGTGGGGGGCCTTCGGGTCCCGGCACCTGCTGGTCGCGCGTCGTTCGCCTGAGTCGCTGATCAAGGGCCCACGTGACCCACTACACATCAGACACGGCCGGTTGACAAGCTACCGACCGCATCTACATTCCAGCTACACGCTCGCGTGGGCCCTCCCCTCTCCAGGGATCGCGATTAAGCTCCCTACGTGCATCCCGCCGATCCCCGACCTCCTTCAACGTCCGGCCTGGTCATCGGCCTCCTGGGCCCGGTGGTGGGAACGCGCGACGGCAAAGCGCTCGATCTCGGCCCGCCACTCCAACAGGCCGTCGCCGCGATGCTGGCGACGTGGCCGGGCAGGGTGGTGACCCTACCTCAGCTCATCGCCGGTCTTTGGGGTGAGACCGCTCCTAACAGCTCCCAGCAGAGCGTCTACACCTACATCGCCGGGCTGCGCCGCGCCTTCGAGCCCGGACGCGGCAGGCGGCAACCGCCCCGTACGGTGACCAAGGCCCCCGGCGGCTACCTCTTACGGCTCGACCCGCTCGCGATCGACGCGCACCTCTTCTCCGCCCGGCTGGAGTCGGCGTCGAAGGCACGTACGGCCGGCGACCTCTCCGCCGCGTTGCGCGCCCTCGACGAGGCGCTCGCCTTGTGGCGTGGCCCGGCGCTCAGCGGTGTCCCCGGGCCGTTCGCGGAGGGTGAGCGGGCCCGGCTCGACGAGCTCCACCTGACCGCCGTCGAGGCCAGGGCCGAGGTGCTGACCTTGCTCGGCCGCCCCGAGGACGCCCTCGCCCCGCTGCGCGAGCTGGCCCGCCGCCATCCGCTGCGCGAACGCCCCCACGAGCTGCTCATGCTCGCCCTGCACGCGTGCGGGCGGCAGGCCGAAGCGCTGCGGGCCTTCGAGGAGGCACGGCGCGTGCTGGCCGAGGAGCTGGGCGCCGACCCCGGCGACGGCCTGCGCCACGCCCACCGGCTCGTCCTGTCCGCCTCAGGCGACGACCCGCCCGCCGCCCCTGCCCGGCGCGAACCCGCTTCCGTCCGTTCCCGGGGCGAAGGCGGGCGATCGCCCTCCCACCGCGCCCCGGGCGAGGACGACGTGCAGCCGCCCTCCGGCCGCGCGGACCGTGCGGGCGGCGGGGTGGAGCCCGCCGGAAGGCACGTGCCGCGGCAGCTTCCCCGGGACCCGGCGGCGTTCGTCGGGCGGGCGCGGGAGATCGTCCGGCTGAAGTCCCTGCTCGACCCGTGGGGCGGGGAGCCGCCGCACCCGTTCGTGGTCATCTGCGGCCCGCCGGGCGTCGGCAAGTCCACTCTGGCCGTACACGTCGCCCACGCCGTGCGCGACCGGTTCCCCGACGGCCGGCTGTACGTCAATCTGCGCGGCGGCACGCCGAACGTGCCCAGACCGTCCGCGTACGAGGTGCTCTGCCGGCTGCTGCGCGGCCTCGGCACGCCCGGCGCGGCCATTCCGGCCGACGAGGACGAGGCCGCCGCCCTGCTGCGGAGCACGCTCCACGGCCGGCGGCTGCTCGTGCTCCTCGACGACGCCGCGGATCACGCGCAGGTGAGGCCGTTCGCCGCGCTGCCGCCCGGCACGGCGGTGCTGGTCACGAGCAGGGAGTCGCTGGCGGCAGGCGACGGCTGCGCTCAGGTGCGCCTGGGGCCGATGTCCGACGCCGAGGCCACCGCCATGCTGGCCAAGTACGCGGGCGCCGACCGGGTGTCCGCCGACCTGAAGCAGACCGGGCGGCTGGTCCGCCTGTGCGACGGGTTCCCGCTCGCGCTGCGCATCGCGGGGGCACGGCTGGCCGACCGCCCCGACTGGAGCGTTGCGGCGCTGACGGAGCGGCTCAGCGACGAGCGGCGGCGGCTGCGCGAACTGGAGGCGGGTGACCTGGCCGTACGGTCGAGCCTGGCGGCGAGCTGGAGCGCGCTCAGCGGCAGCACCCGCGAGACCGATGCGGCGGCGGCACGGCTGCTGGCCCTGCTCGGCCTGCTGCACGTGCCCGACGTCACGGTGGAGGCGGCCGCGGCGCTGTCCGGCGATCCGGAGCCCGAAGTGGAGCGGGCGCTGGAGCGTCTGTGCGACGCCCACCTCCTGGAGGCCGGGGAGCCCGGCCGCTACCACCCGCACGACCTGGTCCGGCTGTTCGCCGCCGAGCTGCCGCCCCCGGGCGGGCGGACCGCGCCGCTGCTGCGGGTGCTCGGTTTCTACGCCGAGTCGGCCAGGGCAGCCGCGCGCACCAGCGACCCGCACCGGGTCCACTGCCTGTATCCGCCGATCGACGCGACGGGCCGCACGTTCTGCGACGCGGCGGAGGCGGACGACTGGCTCGGCAGAGAGGAGGCGACGCTGCTGGCCGCCGCGTACCAGGCCATGGCGGACCCCGACGACGGCGTGGCGCGGGCGGGGGCGGCGATCGGCCTGGCCCTGTGGTGGTACCAGCAGAAGAACTACCGCGTGACCGACCTGGTGGCGACGGGCGAGCGGCTGGTCGCGACCGGCGAGCGCCTGCGTGACGAGGTCATCGAGATGCATGGGTACGCGCACATGGCGACCGGGCGCTACTTCCTGAACGATATCGCCTGCTTGGCGCACAACGAGCGGCACCTCGCGCTCGCCAGGCGGCTCGGCGACCGCTTCGAGGAGCAGCGGGCGCACGGCAACCTGGCCGCCACGCTGCTGCGCTGGGAGCGCTTCGAGGAGTCGCTGGACCATGCGCTAGGGCAGCGCGCGATCGCCCGCGAGATCGGCTCGGACGTCGGCGAGCGCTACGCGCTGCTGGCGGCGGCACGGGCGTACGTGGAGCTCGGCCGCGTCGAGGAGGCCGTGGGCGTGCTGGACGAGGGCGCGGCGATGGCCGAGCGGGCGGGCGACGTGCACAGCGCCACGGAGTTCGCGGTGTGGCGCGGCCGGGTCATGATCGCACTGGGCCGGTGCGAGGCGGCTCTCGGCCTGCTCACCGGGGTACTGGAGCGGGGCCGGATCCTGTCCAGGACGACCGAGATGGGCTGCCTGGTGTATCTGGCGCGGGCCCACCGCATGCTGGGGCAGATCGACGAGGCCGTGCGGCGCGGCGTCGAGGCGGTCGCGATGGCCGAGCGGGCCGGGAGCACGTACTGGCTCGAAGAGGCGAAGGCCGAGCGGGCGCTTGCCATCGCGGCGCGCGCGGCCATGACGACCCGATGAGCGGCCATGGCGAGCCGATGAACGGCGAGGCGGCGCGTCACGGCGGTGGGGCGGTGTCCCTCAGGGCGAGGAAGAAGTCGACGCGGTCGGCCATCGTGGACAGGTCGCGGCCGGTCAGCTCCTCGATCCTGCGCACGCGGTAGCGCACGGTGTTGACGTGCACGTGGAGCTGCTCGGCGCAGGAGTGCCAGGAGCCGGCCCGGTCGAGGAAGACGCCGAGCGTGCGCACCAGGTCGGACTGGTGCCTGCGGTCGTAGTCGAGCAGCGGCGACAGCAGCCGCCGGGAGAACGAGCGGCGCACGTCGGATGGCACGGTGGCGAGCAGCAGCGCGTGGGTGTAGATCTCGTCGCTGGTGACGACGCCGCCGTCGCGGTCCTCGGCCAGGCGGCGGGCGTGCCCGGCCTCCTCGACGCCGCCCTTGACGGCGGCGGCTCCGGTGAGCGCGCCGCTGAGCCCGACGCACAGGCGGGTGTCGGGCAGCGCGGCCAGCACCTCGGCGCCCGCGCGCAGCCGGGCGGCCAGCTCGCCGGCGCCGCCGTCGCGCAGCGGCACGACGGCCACCGCGCCGTCGGCGCCCGCGGCGGCCACGACCTCGCGGCCGAGCAGGTTCTCCACGATCCGGCCTCCGAGGGTGGCGGGGTCGGGGCCGCGGGTGGCGCCGGGCCTGACGGCGACGGCGTTGACCACCGCGTACGGCTCGTCCGCGCCGATCCCGCAGGTGCGCAGCCTGGCGTTGAGCTCGGCGGGGTCGGCCCCGGCCAGCGCGGCGACGATGAGCTGCTCGGCGAGGCGGCGTTCGACGCGGCGGCCCTCCTCGACGCGGCCGCGTTCGAGTCCCACGCAGGCGGCCAGCTCGTAGCCGACGTCGGCCCGGTCGAGCAGGTCTCCGTCGCAGGCCAGCGCCCAGCCGGCGGCCCGGTGCCCGCGCCCGACGGCGAAGATCGTGTGGCCTCCGGCGACCACGGGCAGGCTGGGCGCGGTCAGGTACGCCTTGGCCAGCCCCACCGGGTCGTCGGCCGCGCCCACCAGGATCTCGCCCGACGGCGTCAGGACGGCGCCGGTGACGCCCAGCTCGGCGGCGGTCAGCTCGAACAGCTCGGCCAGCCCGGCGCCCTCGGCGAGCGCCGCGACGAGCCTGCGGTGGCGGCCGAGCGCGTCGCGCGCGTCGCCGGCCAGCCGCGAGGCGACCAGCTCGGCGAGCGTGCGGAAGGAGACTTCGGTCGGCACCTCGACGAGCGGCAGCCCGGCCCGCTCGCAGGCGGAGACCAGGTCGCCGGGCACGCGGCCGAGCAGCGCCTGACCGGCGCCGAGCGCGGCGACGCCCGACTCGGCCAGCGCCGCCACGAACCTGTCGGAGTCGCCGGGCGCGTGCCACCACGTCAGCCCGGTCAGCACCAGCTCGCCTCCGGCCAGGTAGCGGCCGGGCTCGGGCAGGTCGGTGATGTGCACGCCGGCGAACTCGCGGGCGGGGTCGCCGGTGAGCAGGGTCAGGCGCAGGTCCTCGATGGCCAGCAGGTCGGAGAGGCGCACCTGTAGGAATGTACAAGGCGGGCAGGACAACCGCTGACCGACATTTCACGTCAGGCGCATAGGACGGACCGGGCGGCCGGTGCTCTACTCGGAAGATGACGCGAACGGCTGACGAGACGGCTGCCGCGATCCTGCACGGGATCGGCGAGAGCGCGCGGCGGCCCGACGCCACGCTGAAGGTGACCGGCGAGTTCGCCTACGCCTCCGACCTGTGGCTGGAGGGCATGGTGTGGGGCGCGACGCTGCGCAGCCCGCACCCGTCGGCGTGGATCCGCTCCATCGACGTGGGCCCGGCGCTGCGGATCCCCGGCGTACGTGCGGTGCTGACGCACGAGGACGTGCCCGGCGAGAAGTACTTCGGCCTTGAGCACAAGGACCAGCCGGTGCTGGCCATCGACGAGGTGCGCTACCAGGGCGAGCCGGTGGCGCTGGTGGCGGCCGACCATCCGGAGACGGCGCGCAGGGCCGCGGCGGCGATCGAGGTCGTCTACGAGCCCCGCCCCGCGGTGACCGATCCGCGTGAGTCGCAGCGGTTCGTCCGCTACCAGCCGGTACGCCGCGGCGACACCTTCGAGGCGGAGGTCGTGGTCCGCGGCGAGTACGAGGTCGGCATGCAGGACCAGGCGTTCCTGGGCCCGGAGGCGGGTCTCGCGGTGCCGGCCGAGGACGGCGGCGTCGACCTCTACATCGCCACCCAGTGGCTGCACGTGGACCGCGACCAGCTCGCGCCCTGCCTGGGCCTGCCGCCGGAGAAGGTGCGGCTGACGCTGGCGGGCGTCGGCGGCGCGTTCGGTGCGCGCGAGGACCTGTCGATGCAGATCCACGCGTGCCTGCTGGCCTTGCGGCTGAACCGCCCGGTCAAGATCTCCTACGGCCGCGAGGAGTCGTTCTTCGGTCACGTGCACCGCCATCCGGCACGGATGCGCTACGAGCACGGCGCCACCCGCGACGGCCGCCTCGTCTACGTCAAGGCGGACATCCTGCTGGACGGCGGGGCGTACTGCTCCTCGTCGCGGGCGGTGGTGGGCAACGCGGCGTCGCTGGGCGTGGGGCCGTACGAGGTGCCGAACGTGCACATCGACGCCACCGGCGTCTACACCAACAACCCGCCGTGCGGCGCGATGCGCGGGTTCGGGGCGGTGCAGGCGTGCTACGCCTACGAGTCGCAGATGGACCGGCTGGCGGAGGCGTGCGGGCTGTCGCCGGTCGAGATCCGGGTGCGCAACGCGGTCTCGCAGGGCTCGCGGCTGGCGACCGGGCAGGTGATCGACTCGCCGGCGCCGCTCGCCGACATGCTGAAGCGGCTGGCGTCGATGCCGCTGCCGCCCGAGCGTACGGACACCGATCTGCGCTCGCTGCCCGGCGGCGTCTCGCAGACCACGCACGGCGAGTCGGTGCGGCGCGGCGTCGGCTACGGCGTCGGCATCAAGAACATCTGCTTTTCTGAGGGCTTCGACGACTACTCGACCGCGCGGGTGCGGGCCGAGCTGGTCGGCGGGGAGCCGCACGTCACCGTGCACACGGCGGCGGCCGAGGTGGGTCAGGGCCTGGTGACCGTGCAGGCGCAGATCGCGCGGACCGAGCTCGGCATCCCGAACGTCACCGTGGCCACGGCCGACACCTCGGTCGGGTCGGCGGGCTCGTCGTCGGCGTCGCGGCAGTCGTACGTGACGGGCGGCGCGGTCAGGGCCGCCTGCCAGGCGGTGCGCGAGCGGTTCAAGGGGCTGCCCGCCAAGGAGGCGCTCGAACGGTTCGGCCCGATCGAGGAGACGCGCGAGTACCGGCACCGGCCGACGTACCCGATGGACCCGGTGACCGGGCAGGGCGACTCGCACACGCAGCTCGCGCTGTGCGTGCACCGCGCGGTCGTGGACGTGGACGTCGAGCTGGGCCTGGTCAAGGTGGTCGAGCTGGCGGCGGTGCAGGACGTCGGGCGGATACTGAACCCGCAGGCGCTTGAGGGCCAGATCCACGGCGGCTCGGCGCAGGGCCTCGGGCTGGCGCTGATGGAGGAGATCCAGGTGCGCGACGGGCGGGTGCTGAACCCGTCGTTCACCGACTATCTCATCCCCACCATCCTCGACATGCCGCCCATGAAGCTGGAGATCCTGGAATATCCGGACCCGGCGGCCCCCTATGGCCTGCGCGGCGCCGGCGAGCCGCCCACGCTCTCTTCAACGCCCGCCATCGCCGCCGCGGTCAGAGCGGCCACGGGACGTCGGTTGACTCGCGTTCCCGTCAGGCCGGAGGATATCGCCTTGTCCGAATGACGGCTCGACAAGGGGGCATCTCATGGCAAGCGCGCGCGAGGCGGCCGAGGCCGAGTTCCGGCGCTTCGACACCGACGGCGACGGCCTGCTGACCGCCGACGAGATCAGGAAGGCCAACGAGGCGCTGGGCGGGCAGGGGGTCACCGAGAGCGAGATCGAGGCGTTCATCGCCTCCGCCGACACCGACGGCGACGGCTCCATCAAGCTGGAGGAGTTCGTGGCGCTGGTCGGCCACGGCCGCCACGAGAAGGCGTGATCTCCCCCGCCGCTGGGTAGGCAACCGGGCACTCCCCCGTGATCGCGAGGGGACACGAGGGGAGTCGTGCCGGTGCTCGACAGGTTCTTCGAGCTGACCGGGCGGGGGAGCACCGTCGGCCGCGAGGTGCGTGGTGGGCTCACCACGTTCATGGCGATGGCCTACATCATCCTGCTCAACCCGATCATCCTGGCCGGCGCGACGGACGTCACCGGCGCCCGGCTGTCCATCGCGCAGCTCACCACCGCCACCGCCCTGGCCGCCGCGATCTCCACGCTGCTCATGGCGTTCGTCGGCAACGCGCCGTTCGGCCTGGCGGCCGGGCTCGGCCTGAACGCCGTGGTCGCCTATCAGGCCGCGCCGCGCATGACCTGGCCCGAGGCCATGGGCCTGGTGGTGCTCGAAGGCGTCGTCATCATCGTGCTGGCCGTCACCGGGCTGCGCACACTGATCATGAACGCGATCCCGCTGGCGCTCAAGCACGCGATCAGCGTGGGGATCGGGTTGTTCATCGCGCTCATCGGGCTCGTGGACGCGGGCTTCGTCGCGCGCGGCTCGGGCACGCCGGTGCAGCTCGGCGCGACGGGCCACCTCACCGGCTGGCCGGTCGCGGTCTTCAGCTTCGGCCTGCTGCTGATGATCCTGCTGTACGTCCGCAGGGTCCCTGCCGCCATCCTCATCAGCATCGCCATCACCGCGCTGCTCGCCATCGTCGTCAACGAGACGGCCACGGTCGAGGAGGGCACGTGGGGCGTGGTCACCCCGCGCCTGCCCGAGTCGCTGGTCGCCGCGCCGGACTTCGGGCTGGTCGGGCAGTTCGACCTGTTCGGCGGGTTCGCCAGGGCGGGGGCGCTGACGGCCACGGTCGTGCTGTTCACGCTGGTGCTGTCGGGGTTCTTCGACGCGATGGGCACGATCATCGGCGTCAGCGACGAGGCCGGCATGGTGGACGACAAGGGCCGGGTGCCCAGGCTGGGCCGCATCCTCACCGTGGACGGCGTGGCCGGCGTGGTGGGCGGCGCGGTCAGCTCCTCGGCCAACACCGTCTTCGTGGAGTCGGCGGCCGGTGTCGGCGAGGGGGCGCGTACCGGTCTGGCCAGCGTGGTGACGGGCGCGCTGATGGCGCTGACGCTGCTGTTCACGCCGCTCGCCGGGGTGGTGCCCGCCGCCGCGGCGGCGCCCGCGCTGGTGCTGGTGGGCGCGCTGATGATGACGCAGAGCAGGAACGTGCCCTGGGACGATCTCGACGTGGCCGTGCCGGCGTTCCTCACCATCGCGCTGATGCCGTTCACGTACTCGATCACCAACGGCGTGGGCGCCGGGGTGATCGTCTACACGCTGATCAAGGCGGTCAAGGGCCGGTTCTCGGAGATCCCGGTGCTGCTGTGGATCGTCTCGCTGGTGTTCTTCGCCTACTTCGCCATCGAAGGGCTGCAGGAGCTGTTCGCCTAGCGGATGTCGGCGCTGTTGCAGGCCACGCCGTTGTTGTCGACGTCGTCGTACCAGGCGTACTCCTCGTGGCGGCCCCTGTGGTACGGGCCGTCGCCGGCCGCCACGGCCTCCTTGCAGCTCGCGAAGCGCTTGTCGGGGACGCGGCCGCCGACGCCCGTCTGCGTGCCCGTCGTGCCCGTCTGCTGGGCGCCTGGCTGGGTCTGCCCCACGCCCGGCTGCGTCTGACCCACGCCCGGCTGCGTCTGACCCACGCCCGGCTGCGTCTGACCCACGCCCGGCTGCGTCTGACCCGTCTGCCCCGTCTGACCTGTTTGCCCCGTTTGGCCCGTGCCGGGGGGCGACTGCACGGCCCCCGGCTGGGTCGGCTGGTCCTGCCCCGGCGTCTGCCCGGTGCCCGGCTGGGTCTGGCCGGGGGACGGCTGCCCGGTGGGGGTGCCGCCCTGCGCGTCGCCCAGCATGCGCGCCGCCAGCGCCTCGGCGTCCTCCTTGGTGAAGCCGGCGATGCTGACGCTGTCGCCCTCCATGGGCTGGGTGACGATGGGCGCGGCCAGCACGATCTTGGGCTGGTCGGCCTGCTCGGGCGCCAGCACGATCGCCACCTGCCGCTGGTCGAGCGCCATCTCGTCGATCAGATCCGTCAGCCGCTCCTTGTACGCCGGGGCGACCGCGATGCGGACCGAGTAGGAGCCGTCACGCTCGCGCAGCGGCTCGATGCGCTGCACCGACGGCACGGTGACCCCGTCTTCGAGCAGATAGCAGGTGCTCTGCTGCTCGTCGAGCACGGCCGGGTCGCCGGGGCAGGGCGCCTGCTTGGTCTCCGTGACCGGCGCGAAGTGGATCGGCACCGCGAGGTGGCGCGGCGGCGTGCCCCCTAACAGGGGCGTGTCAGGATTGCGGGTCATCAGGACGGCGACCGTGCCCAGCACGCCCGCGATGATCACGACGAGGACCAGCGAGACGATCAGCACGATGGTGGTGAATCTGCTGGCCTTAGGCTCCCCCGGATCCGCGATCTGCGGCTCTTCCGGCTTGTCCATCGATGACGTTCCCATCCTGACGGCCCATGTCGACGGTCGGGCTGCCGGTGAGCCTATCGAGATGAGGCCGCAGCGAGGTAATCAAGCGGAAGTTCCATGCTTGACCCGGAAATGGGAAGAAGAGTAGGGGCAGGATCGCACATTTCGGCGAAAGAGTTACGCCATGAAGGTCGCAGTGCCGCGAGAGGTCAAGAACAGCGAATACCGAGTGGCGCTGACCCCGGCGGGGGTGCACGAGCTCGTCCGCCATGGGCACCAGGTACTGGTGGAGCGCTACGCGGGGGTCGGATCGGCCATCCCCGACGAGCAGTACGCCGCGGCGGGCGCCGTCCTGGTGCCCGAGCCCGACGAGCTGTGGGGCGAGGCCGACCTGGTGATGAAGGTCAAGGAGCCGGAGCCTGAGGAGTACCACCGGCTGCGCAAGGGCCAGGTGCTCTTCACGTACCTGCATCTGGCCGCATCGCGCGGCTGCACGAAGGCCCTGCTGGAGTCGGGCTGCACGGCGATCGCGTACGAGACCGTGCAGACGCCCGACGGCGCGCTGCCGCTGCTCGCGCCCATGTCCGAGGTGGCGGGACGGCTGGCCGCGCAGGTCGGCGCCTACCACCTGATGCGCTCGGCGGGCGGCAGGGGCGTGCTGATGGGCGGCGTGCCCGGCGTGCACGCGGCGAACGTCGTGGTCATCGGCGCCGGGGTGTCCGGCATGAACGCCGCCGCCGTCGCCCTCGGCATGCAGGCCGAGGTGCTGCTGCTCGACAAGAACATCGACAAGCTGCGCCAGGCCGACCTCATCTACCAGGGCCACTGCCAGACCGTGGCGTCCAACACGCTGGAGATCGAGCGTGCCGTGCTGGAGGCGGATCTCGTCATCGGCGCGGTGCTCGTGCCCGGCGCGAAGGCGCCGAAGCTGGTGAGCAACGACCTGGTCTCCCGGATGAAGCCCGGCTCCGTGCTGGTGGACGTCTCGATCGACCAGGGCGGCTGCTTCGAGGACTCCCGGCCGACCACGCACGAGGAGCCCGTCTACCGGGTGCACGACTCGATCTTCTACTGCGTGGCCAACATGCCGGGGGCCGTGCCGCACACCTCGACGTTCGCGCTGACGAACGTCACGCTCCCGTACGCGCTGGCCATCGCCGACCTGGGCTGGCAGCAGGCCCTGCGCGCGGACCCCGCGCTCGCGCTCGGCCTGAACACGCACGAGGGCCGCCTCACCAGCGAACCGGTCGCGCAGGCGCACGGGCTGGAGTGGACGGCCCTCGAGGAAGTGCTCGGCTGAACCCTGTGCCGGTGCCGGCCTACTGCTTCGACTCGCTCGGCGACGGCTGCAGGTTCTCCATCGGCGCCTGCTGATCGCCGGTGGGCTCGGGCGGCAGCGGAGCCTGGTCGGCGGTCGTGGTGATCGCGTCGGGTCCGCCGCAGGTCGCGCCCGGCTCAGGCGTGTCGGGGCCGTTCTGGTAGCGCTTGATGAACGCCCCCAGCTTCGGGTCCTCCGGATCGGTCAGCTTGAGCTGGTGCCCCCACGAGGACACCACGATCGGCGAGGGCAGACCCGGGTACGGGCTCATCAGCAGGTAGTCCTGCTGGCCCACCGAGGTCGCCGCCTCCCTGAGCTTCTCGACCTTGTCCTTCGGCAGCTCCGGCTGGTAGGTGATCCAGACCGCGCCGTGCTCGAGCGAGTGGACCGCGTGCTCGTTGTGGATCGGCTTGTCGTAGATGTCACACTGCTGCCAGTAGTTGTTGTGCTCGCCGCCCATCGGCGGCGTCTCCTTGTAGTCGACCGCCGTCCACACGTGCTGGCCCGCGTCGTACTTGGTGCTGACCACGGCGTCGAGTGAGGTCTCCTGCGCCCGCTTGACGAGGTAGAAGCCGACCACGCCGACGAGCACCACGATGATGAGCCCGCCAGTGCCCCACATGAGGAGCGCCGCGCGACGCTCCTTGCGCCGCTGCTCGGCCCGCATCTTCTGCAGATGCTCGCGCCGCGCCTGCGCCTTCTCCTTCGTCATCGTTCCTCCATCGGCGTACCAACCTCGGGTCACCCTATGCCCTCCGGGCGTATGTGGAGAATAAGACCTGCATAAGCATGCGATCACGGCTTCGCACCGGGGTGGGTACGCTGGACGGGCCATGGAAAAGCCCGTGAGGAAACCGTTCCTGATCATCTGCGGCGTGCTGGTGCTCGCCGCGGCCGCGTTCCTGCTGTTCGGCCGTGCCGGCACCCCGGGCGACACCTCGCCCGAGGCCGGGTTCGCCCGTGACATGGCCGCGCATCACGCGCAGGCCGTCGACATGGCGTTCACGATCAGGGACAAGGGCCCCGCCAAAGAGATCTCCAGTCTGGCCTTCGACATCATCAACACCCAGGCCAACCAGCGGGGCATGTTCCTCGGCTGGCTGCAGCAGTGGGGGCTGAGCCAGGCCACCGACCAGCGGCCCATGGCCTGGATGAGCGGCCACGGCCACAGCGCCGCCGCCTCTCCCGGCGTCCAGGGCCAGATGCCCGGCATGGCCACGCCGGAGGAGCTGACCAAGCTCAAGCAGGCAGAGGGGCGCGACGCCGAGGTGCTGTTCCTGCAGCTCATGATCCGCCACCACGAGGGCGGCGTGCAGATGGCCGAGGGGCTGCGGCAGCTGTCCACGCGCACCGAGGTCGTCGGCATGGCCCAGAAGATCATCGACGGGCAGTCCGCGGAGATCAAGCTGATGACCGATCTGCTCGCCAAGCGGGGCGCCGAGCCCCTCCCGTCGATACTCAAGCCCGAATAGGCCGCTGAGCCGATGAGCGCCGACGCGGTCGTCGTGGGATCGGGGCCCAACGGGCTGGTGGCCGCCGTCCTGCTGGCCCGCGCCGGGCTGCGGGTGACGCTGCTGGAGGCCGCCGACCGGTTCGGCGGCGGGCTGGGCTCGGCCGAGCTGACGCTGCCGGGGCGCGTCCACGACGTGGGGGCGACCGTGATGGCGATGGCGCTGGCCTCGCCGGCGTTCCGCGCGCTGGGGCTCAAAGGGGTCGAGTTCGCGCATCCCCCGGTGCCCGCCGCCCATCCCCTCGACGACCGGCCCGCCGTGCTGGTGCATCGCGACGTGCGGCGTACGGCGCGGGGGCTCGGGCGTGACGGTCCTGCCTGGCTGGCGAGCGCGGGCATGGTGGCGCGCGGCGGGCTTCCGCTGGCCGAGCTGCTGCTGAAGCCTCTGGGGCCGTGGCGGATCGCCCCGCCGCTGGGGCGCGGCTCGGGACGGGCGGCACCGGCCGATGAGGCCGCATCCGGGGCGGCGCCGATCGACGAGGCCGCATTCGGGGCCGCGCCGATCGACGGGGCCGCATTCGGAGCGGGAGCGCCGTCCGGGGACGCCTTGGCGGTGGGGGCGTTGCCGGTGTCGGCCTTCGTGCGGGCGGCCGCGTTCGGGGCGATGGCGGCGCTGCCGGCGACGACGTTCGCGCGTACGGCGTTCCGCACGGTGGAGGCGCGCGCGCTGCTGGCGGGGATGGCCGCGCACTCGCTGCTCGACCTGCGCTCCCCGCTCACGGCCGGCTACGGGCTCATGCTGGCGTCGCTGGCCCACCTGGTGGGCTGGCCGCTGGTGCGCGGCGGCTCGCAGGTGCTGGCCGACGCCCTGGTGTCCGAGCTGCGCGCGCTCGGCGGCGAGGCGGTGACCGGCCACCGCGTACGCCGGCTGGCCGAGCTGCGCGCGCCCGTCGTCGTGCTCGACGTGACGCCCCGGCAGTTCCTCGCCATGGCCGGCGACCTCCTGCCCGCTCGCTACCGGCGGCGGCTCGCCCGCTACCGGCACGGGCCCGGCGTGTTCAAGATGGACTGGGCGCTCGACGAGCCGGTGCCGTGGCGCGATCCCGCCGTCGCGGGCGCGGGCACGGTGCACCTCGGCGGCACGCTGGAGGAGATCGCGCTGAGCGAGGCCGAGACGGCCGCCGGGCGGCACTCGCCCCGCCCGTACGTGCTGCTCGTCCAGCCGTACGCGGCCGACCCGGCGCGCGGCGGCCACACGCTGTGGGCCTACTGCCACGTTCCCAACGGCTCCGCGATGGACATGAGCGACGCCATCGAGACGCAGATCGAGCGTTACGCGCCGGGCTTTCGCGACCGGGTGCTGGCCCGCCACGCGATGGGCCCGGCCGAACTGGAGGCGGCCGACGCCAATCTGGTGGGCGGCGACATCGCGGGCGGGCTGGCGAGCCTCGGGCAGTTCGTACGGCGGCCGGTCTGGTCGCCCGCGCCGTGGCGGACGCCGCTGCCCGGGGTGTTCCTCTGCTCGTCGGCGACGCCGCCCGGGCCCGGGGTGCACGGGATGGGCGGCTGGCAGGCCGCCCGCCTCGCCCTGCGCCGCCGCTGACCGGCACGGGCCGGCGGCGGCACGGACCGCACGCCGAGGCGGCGGCACCAGCGGTCACGCCGAGGCGGCGGCCTCTTCGGCGAGGGCGGCGGCGAAGGCGTCCACGTCCTCCTCCGTGGTGTCGAACGCGCACATCCAGCGCACCTCGCCGGTGGACTCGTTCCAGGTGTAGAAGCGGAAGCGCTTGCGCAGCCGGTCGGCGACGTCGGCGGGCAGCACCGCGAAGACCGCGTTGGCCTCGACGGGCCTGCTCAGCCGCACGCCCGGGATGCCCTCGACGGCCGCGGCCAGCCGCCGCGCCATGGCGTTGGCGTGGCGGGCGTTGCGCAGCCACAGGTCGCCGGAGAGCAGCGCCTCGAACTGCACCGACACGAACCGCATCTTCGACGACAGCTGCATGTACGTCTTGCGCAGGTAGTCGACGCCGCGGGCCGCGTCGGGGTTGAGCACGACGACCGCCTCGCCGTACAGCAGGCCGATCTTCGTGCCGCCGAAGGAGAGCACGTCCACGCCGACGTCGGTGGTCAGCGCCCGCAGCGGCACGTCGAGCGCGGCGGCGGCGTTGGCCAGGCGCGAGCCGTCGAGGTGGACGGTCAGGCCGAGGCCGTGGGCGTGGGCGCAGATCTCGGCGAGTTCGCCGGGCGTGTAGACGGTGCCGAGCTCGGTGACGTTGGAGACGGAGACCACCTTCGGCTGGGCGCGGTGCACGTCGCCGAAGCCCCACGCCTGCCGGTCGATCAGCTCGGGGGTGAGCTTGCCGTCGGGTGTGGGCACGGTCAGCAGTTTGATGCCCGCCGCCACCTCGGGCGCGCCGCCCTCGTCGGTGTTGATGTGGGCGGTCTCGGGGCAGATGACCGCCTCCCAGGGGGCGGTCATGGCGCGCAGGGAGACGACGTTGGCCGCGGTGCCGTTGAACACCGGCCATGCCTGCGCCGTCTCGCCGAAGTGCTGGCGGAAGACCTCCCGCGTCGCCTCGGTGTAGACATCGTCGCCATAGGCGACCTGGTGGCCGCCGTTGGCGGTGGCGATGGCCTGGAGGATCTCGGGGTGCACCCCTGCGTAGTTGTCGCTGCCGAACGCCTTCAGCAGGGGGTCGTGCCGGGGATTCAAGAGGTGAGGTCCAATCGCGTGCCGTTGATCTCTTCGGCCGGGCGGTCGTAGAGGCCGCCGATGGCCGCTGCCAGGTCGTCGACGTCGGTGAACCCCGCGAACTTCGCCTCCGGCTTGGCCGCCCTCATGGCGTCGTTGACCAGCGCCTTGACCACCAGGATGACGGCCGCGCCGCCGGTTCCCCTGAGCGCGTCGGCGAGGGAGAGCGTCCACGCCTCCGCCGCCGCCTTGGCGGCCGCGTACGCGGCGCCGCCCGCGGTGGGCGCCTGCGCGGCCTGGGCCGAGACGATCACGAACCGGCCGTTGTCGCTGCGCCGCAGCAGCGGCTCGAACGCCAGCGACACGTGCTGGAGCGTGCGGATGATGCGGTCGTGCAGGAAGTCCCAGTCGTCGAGGTTCGTCTCCGCGAACGAGGGCGCGCCGCGCCAGCCGCCCACCAGGTGGACGACGCCGTCGACGCGGCCGTGCTCGCGCTCGACGCGGGCGGCCAGCTCGTGCACGGCGGCGCGGTCGAGCAGGTCGGTGTCCTTCCTGCCGACCTCGATGACGGTGTGCCCGCCCTTACGGAAATATGCCGACACCGCCGCGCCGGTGGGGCCTCCTGCCCCGGTCACCACGATGATCATGCGCGGAGTCCCTCTGTCGATTCGACCACGTCCGCCAGCTTACGGCGCAGCGCCTCGTAGAACATGCTGAGGGGGAACTCGTCGGGCAGCACCGCGTCCACCTTGGCCTTCTGCTCCTCGGGCAGCGCCTCGACACCCTTGGCCCACACGGACGCGGGGTGCGGCGGCACGTACGCGCTGACCAGCTCGTACGCCGCCAGCCAGTGCGCCAGCTTGGACCGGTCGATGCTGTCGCGGTAGAGCTTCTCCACCTCGCCGCGCAGGTCGGCGACGCCGATCGCGACCCGTTCCCAGTCGATCGAGAGCCGGTTGTCGGTCCAGCGCACGATGTCGTTGCGGTGCAGGTAGGCGAAGAGCAGCTGACCGCCGAGCCCGTCGTAGTTGCGCACCCGCTCCCCCGTGATCGGGAAGCGGAACAGCCGGTCGAACAGGATCGCGATCTGGACGTAGCGGGCGTGCGGCACCCCGCGCTCCTCCAGCCTGACCGCCTCGCCGAACGCGGTGAGGTCGCAGCGCAGCTCCTCCAGCGAGTACAGCCAGTACGGCATCCGCTGCTTGATCATGAACGGGTCGAACGGCAGGTCGCCGTGGCTGTGGGTGCGGTCGTGGACGAGGTCCCACAGCACGTACGTGTCCTGGGCGAGCCGCTGCGAGGCGAGCAGCCGCTCGGCGTCCGGCGGCAGGTCCAGCCGCAGCGTCTCGGCGGCGGCCCCGGCGACCCTGCGGAACCTCGCGGCCTCGCGGTCGGCGAAGATGCCGCCCCAGGTGAAGCGGGCCGGGGTGGTGCGCACGGCGACCGTCTCGGGGAACAGCACGGCCGAGTGGGTGTCGTAGCCGGAGGTGAAGTCCTCGAACGCGATCGGCACGAACATCGGGTTGTCGTAGCCGCCCGCCTCCAGCTCGGCCAGCCAGCCGGGCCAGATCGTGCGGACCCAGACGGCCTCCAGGTTCCTGTTGGGGTTGCCGTTCTGGGTGTACATGGGGAAGACCACGACGTGCTCCAGCCCGTCCTCGCGCTGGGTGTCGGGGTGGAACAGGTCGAGCGAGTCGAGAAAGTCGGGCACGCCGAGCCCCTGGGCGGCCCACTTGCCCAGGTCCGCCCGGACGGCCTCCAGGTAGGCGGCGTCGTGCGGGAAGTGCGGGGCGATCTCGGCCACCCGTTCCGCGATCGTCGCGACCAGCTCGGCGGCGCGCTCCTTGTGCTCGTCCGGCACCGAGCCGTCCTTGACCTGCAGCGGGCGCAGCTCCTCCACGGCCTCCTTCAGGCGGGCGAAGCGGGCGGCCTTGATCTCATCGCGCGGCGCCCGGTCCGTCTCGTCGTCGGGTACGCGGGCGGTCCAGGTGATCACGTTGCCCCAGAGCCTGCGGTGGTCGTGGTCCTCGATCGAGTCGTCGCCGAACAGGTCGGAGTCGGCGAACACCACCACCCGGCCCTTGCCGTGCCGCAGCGCGACGGCCAGCGGGGCGTTCGCCGGCGCCGCCGCGGCCGAGGTGCGGAACAGGACCTCGGCGCCCTCGCCCGCGGCCAGCACGCCCGAGCGGTAGAAGCAGGCCGTACGCACGCCGGCCAGCAGCCCGGACTCCGTGGAGCGTTCCCCCAGCACCCAGGTGGCCACTCCGCGGTAGGAGTGGCCGGGGTCGCGCACGGTGGTGTGCTCGACGCGGACGCCGAAGCGGGCCAGCAGGTCGGCGAGGTTGTTGCCGTACTTGTCCTGCTCCTCCTCGGCCAGCACCACCAGGCCGCCGCCGTCGCGTACGTAGGACTCGATCGCGTCCAGCTCGGCCGGGGTGAAGACGGGGCTGCCCTGTCCGGTCGTGCGCTCCCAGCGCGCGTCCGAGGGGTGGGCGATGACCAGGACGTCCTGGGCTGCGAGCGTCTCCGCGTCGAGCGGGCCGCCCGTGTGAGCGTCGACCGTGTGCCCCAGGTGCCGCAGCAGCCCGGCCGCGCGGGCGTAGCTGGTGTCGTCGGGGTGGGCCGGGTTGACGGTCTCGGCCAGCTCGCGGCGGATGGTCCACGACTCGCTGTGCGCCTCGTCGAACAGCACCCGAGGGAACGATCGCATGAAATTTCTCCTGTTTCTACCGCCTTATGCCGGAAAATATACACACCCTTCCTGCATGCCCCGCCAATCCCTCCCGAATACCGAGACAGGCTTGGGGCCGGCGCAGGCGCCGGCACCACGCGGGACCGGTGCCGGGCCAGGCGCCGCCGCGCCAGGCGGCACCTGGCCCGGACGCGACAGCGAGAGAGGCGGCACCCGGCCCGGACGCGACAGCGCGCGAGGCGACACCCGACCCGGGTGCGACGGCGCGCGAGGCGACACCCGGCCCGGACGCTACGCCGAGCGAGGCGACACCCGACCCGGGTGCGACGGCGCGCGGAAACCCCGCCCGGCGCTTGGCGCGGCGGCACGCCCACGGGTGACGGCTTAGGTGCGCGCGACGGCCGCCTCAGTGTGCAGCGGCATCGGCATGGCGAGCGGTGCGTTGCGCACCTGCGGAGTGGGCAGCGCCGCACGTCGCCGCCGCCGCGCTCCGTCCGCCGCCCGTCCGGCGGCGCGGTCGGGCCAGGCAGCGCGTCGCAGGGCGGACGCCGCAGCGCGGCCGCCGCCGGGCTGCGGCCCGCGCCCTGGCCGCCGCGCACAGCCTGCGGGCCGGACCCCGCCACACAGCCCCGCAAGCGGGGCCGCGCCTGGACGCGGCGCTCAAGCGACCGCCCCCTAATCAGCACACCAAGCACCCCGGCCCCACGCTGAGCACCCCGGCCCCACGCTGAGCACCCCAGCGGCACGCTGAGAGCACCCCAGCGGCACGCTGAGCACCCCAGCGGCACGCTGAGCATCCCGGCGGGCGGCCGGTGGCGGTTCAGCGCCGTGGGTCCGCTGGGTGTGGCCGGTCGTCGCCGGGCGCCCGATGGCGTCGGCGTGTTCGTGCGGGCGGGTCAGGGGATGTGGACGCTCTGGCGGATGCGGGCTTGGGTGGCGTCGTCGCAGGTGGTGCGGGGGCAGAAGTACATGACGAGCATGGTCTTGGGTTCGCGGTCGATCACGTAGCTGACGAAGCCCAGCCGGGTGCCGGTGGCGGGGTCGTGGAGTGAGCCGTCGAAGCGGGCTGCGGGGCTGTTGCCGGCCTGGTCGAGTACGGGCTTGCCGAGGTCGACGCGGCCGGGCAGCAGGGCCTCCATCTTGGGCTTCATCATCTCCGATGTCCCGCCGGCGTCGAGGGTGTCGGAGACCTGGACGTACACGCCGGTCAGGCTCTCCGGGTCGTCTTCGAAGATCTCGGCGATGCGCGACCAGTCGGCGCCGGGCCGGCCACGAAGAGCTGCTCCATTTCCTGTGCGTGCGGGGAGACGATGGCGAAGAGGTCCTGGTGGGTGCGCACGGTCCAGTCGCCCGGGTACTCGAACGTGAGCGGGGCGGCGGCGCTGGTCTTGTAGCGGGTCCAGGTCTCGGCGCGGTTGTTGACGATGACGACCGCTACGAGGGCGAGCGCGGCTAAGGCGGCGATCAGGGTCGTGATCACGACCGGCAGGCGGCCCGGCCGTTTCTGCCCTGTGGTGGTGGCGGCGGTGTGTGCACCAGGTCCCGTTCCCGGCCCGGTGCCGGGGCCCGTGCCGGTCCGGGGTGGCGTGGCGGAGCCCGGAGCGGGGGCGGCCAGGTGTGGTACGGCGTGCGGGCCCGAGTGCGGGCTGGGGCTCGGTCTGGGGATGAGGTTCGGGCCAGAGCCCGGCGCACGGTGCTGCCCGCCGTACAGCTCGCCCGGCACCCCGTACGGGTCGTACGGCGGGCCGCTGATCGCATCCCGCAGCGCGGCCACGAATTCGGTGCACGTGGCGAACCGCTGGTCCGGCGACTTGGCCAGAGCACGGCTCATCACGGCGTCCACCGAGGGCGGCAGCTCCGGCCTGATCTGCGACAGCGGCACGGGCTGCTCGGCCAGGTGGGCCCACAGCAGCGCGATGTCGTTCTCGCGCTGGAACGGCAGCCGCCCCGACAGGGCCTCGTAGACCACGCAGGCCAGCGCGTACTGGTCGCTGCGGCCGTCGATGTGCTCCTTGTTGATCTGCTCGGGCGACATGTACCGGGGCGTGCCGATGAACTGGTCGGTCTGGGTGAGCCCGGAGATGGACGAGCGGTGCTTGGTGATGCCGAAGTCGGTCAGGTAGACGTGGTCGCCGGCCAGCAGAATGTTGGCCGGTTTGACGTCGCGGTGGATGAGGTCGTGGGCGTGGGCCGCGTCGAGCGCGGCGGCCACCTGGGCGAAGATCTGGTTGGCGGGGCCGAGCGGCAGCGGGCCGCGGTCGTAGATGAGGCGGCGCAGGTCGAGCCCGTCGACGTAGCGCATGGCGATGTAGAGCACGCCGTCGGCGTCGGCGTTGGCCTCGTAGATGGGGATGATGTTGGGGTGCTCGATGCTGGCGACCGTTCTGGACTCCAGGATGAAGCGCTGCCTGAACCTGTCGTCGACGCTGAGCACCGGGTTGAGGATCTTCAGCGCCACGCGGCGGCTCAGCCTGGGGTCGAGCGCCAGGTAGACGACGGCCATGCCGCCTTTGCCGACGATGTCCTCGATGTAGTACCCGGCCACCTCCTGGCCGATGAGCGATCTTTCGTTCACTGGCATCACGTCTCGATGGGGTGGCCGCAGTAGCCGCAGAAGCGGTGCGCCGGCCCGAGTCTCATGCCGCACGACGTGCAGTACTTGATCGCCGGGTTGGGCGCGGTCATCACCTGCTGCTGCGAGGCCACCTGGAACGGCTGGGACCGCCGTACGACCACGGTCTGGTCGGCGCCGTCGTCGAGCGGTGGGCCGGCCGCCAGGGGCTGTGGCGGTTCTGTCACTACTTCGGGAGTACGGCGGCGCCACAGCAGATACGCCCCGCCGCCGGCGGCCAGGAAAAGTATCCCGGCGGCCAGGATGAGCGGCCACAGGGGCGTTGAGCGCTCGTCCTGCCGCGCCGCTGCCTGCCTGGTGCCCTGGTCCTCGGGGCCGCCCCGCTTGGCCAGCGAGTCCTTCAGCAGCTCGGCGGCCACCACGTTGCCCGGATAGAGCTCGAGGACGCGCTGGAAGCCGGGCGCGGCCTCGGTGTAGTACTGCGTGTGGTAGCGGGTGAGCGCGGCCTCGAAGGCCGTGTCGATGGCGCCTCTGCGCGGCACGACCTTGGCCTCGCCCAGGAGGCCGGTGACCTCTCTGATGCCGATCATCCGGCCGTCCTTGCCGCCTCCGACCAGCAGGCCGATGACGTGGCCGTCCTTGTCGCCGATCACGGGCGCGCCGATCATCCCCTTGTCGGCCAGGCCGCCGAGCTTGACCGGCTCGTCCACCTTGTTCTCGGGGTCGGCGAACGGGCGCCCGCCGTCGCCCCCTGAGCCGCCCTTGCCGAGGTGGGCGATCTCGACGGTGTGCTTGACCTTGGCCCCGGGGCGGCCCGTGAAGCCGGCCACGCTGACGGGCGCGCCGACCTGGTCGGGCACCTTGTCGGCGAGCGGCGCGGTCGGCATGCCGACGCCGCCGGACATGGGGGTCACCGGCACCAGCACGGCCGGCGAGTCGGGTTTCGGACCGGCCTTGATGCACGTGACCTTGAAGCCGTCAGTGCTGGCCGGCGAGACGTTGGGGTAGGCGGTGATCTCGGTGGTGACGTCGATGATGCAGGTGGCGGTGTCGCTCTCGGGTTTGTAGCACTGCTGGAGGTGGCGGTCGAGGATGGGGTTCTTGAGGCGGTGCTTCTTGTCGTCGGCGGGGATCTTGACCTTGTGGTGCTCGGCGAAGATCTTGTTGGCGGCGTAGACGGCGACGTCGTCGGGATTGATGGCGAGCCGCCGCAGGGCGACGATCGTGCCGTCGGGGCTGATCACGGTGCCCGTTCCCTCGGCGAAGGGGAAGTCGTAGGAGCGCTCCACATGTCTGAGCTCTCCGACGTGGTCGAGCAGGGTGATCTCCACGTGGGAGACGGCCTCGAGCCGTACGACGGCCGGGGTCACCAGGTCGGTGATCCCGCTGGGGTGCTCGTGCGCCGAGGCCGGTAAGCCGATGAGCACCATGGCCACCGCGATGCCACCGGCAAGGGCTCTGCAGCGCGCCATCTCTCCGCTCCAAACGCACGACTAGGACCAGCGTCCCAAGCAGGTGCCGTAAGTCAATAGACCACGATGCAGACAAGCACTTGCTCGGGAACATCACGTACCCGGATGGGCATCACGATCGGCGTCGATGTCGGCGGCACCTTCACCGACGTGGTCGTTCGCAGCACGTCCGGCTCGATCTCCGTGGCCACATGTCTGAGCACCCACTACGACCCCATCGCGGGGATCGTCACCGGTGTTACGCGCGCGCTCGCAGGCCGCGACCCCCGCCCAGGTCGCGGGTGGTGCACGCGACCACGCCGGTGCCCGGCTCCGGCGGTCCCGGCCGGTATTGGGGCGGGCTCGGCTCGCGTACCGTCTTCCGCTTCCTCGCCGGCTGCCACGTCATCACCCGCGCCGACCGCCTCCGCCTGCCGCCGCCCGGCCGCGACGGCGGGCTGCCCGGCCGCACCGGCGGCTTCTGCCGGCGGCGGGCCGACGGGACCGTGGAACGGCTGCCGTCGAAAGTCGACAACGTGCGCTTCGCGGCCGGGGAGGCGTTCATCGTGGAGACGACGGGCGGCGGCGGCCTCGGCCCGCCCGCGGACCGCGATCCTGAGGCCGTCCGCGGCGGCCTCGCCACCGGCGCGATCACCCCCGCAGGCGCCCTGGAGGGCTACGGCTTCATCGCCGAGAACTGATCAGCCGAGGTCGCTCAGATCACCTGGGCCGAAGGTGACGCTGAACGGCTGCGACAGCACGGCCTGGGATCCGGCCTTGATCACAGTGGGCTCACCGTAGGAGTCGCCGTTGAGCTCATAGACGTGGGGCGCGGGTCCCTGGCCGGGGTCGAGGCGCCAGCAGCCGGGAATGCCGGCCGCCGCGTAGGCCGCGGTCTTCAAGGTCCTGTCCGCGGCCGCGGTGCCGGGACCGACGACCTCCACGGCCGGCAGGACGTCCTCCGGCCGGAACGCGAGTTTCACGGACCTCGCCGCGACCTTGGGCACGACCACGAGGTCGGGGATGGAGAAGCCGGTCTCGCTCGCCCGCACGTTGACCGTGGACAGGACCTTCAGATGGGCGGGTTCCGCGGCGTGCGGGATCATCTGCAGTGCGAAGATCATGTCCTGATGAAGGGGGTGGGGGCAGGGCTCACCAGCAGGCTCCCGGTGAAGAGCTCGTACCGGAACCCGTCATCCGGGATCTCAAGCAGGTCGTCGACGGTGAACGGCGCGCTGAGCGCCTCGGTCCGCGCGATGTGCTTGGCCGGTTCGATCGTCGCCATCGCGGTCGCCCACCCAGTATCGGGAAACACGGCCCCGTGCACACGCCGCTTTACCCCGAAGATCTCACCCGGAGTGATGGGAGCGCCACGCTTCGGCGCCGCGTAACACGGCGGTGTGGACGGCGCGGGCCACGCGGGCGCCCCAGTCCGAGCGGGGGCCGCCGAAAACCTCCTGCGGCCCCTCGACCGGTACGGCGACGCAGACGGCGTCGGAGGCGGTGCCGGTGCCTTCGAAGCCCGCCTCCAGCATGGCCTGGGTCTTGGCCTCGGTGACCGTCATCACGGTGTTGACCAGCGCCGCGTCCGTCATGGCGACGGGCAGTTCGACCACGATGTTGATGGTGCCGACGCGGATGGGGGCGAGCTCGGGGTCCTGGTGGCCCTCGGGGGCGGCGGCCCAGGTGGGGACGCGCAGCCCGACGGTGGCCCACGCCTCCACGCCGCCGTCGGTGGCGCGGACGTACCGGTCGACGGAGGCCGCGGTCATCATGCCGACCCCGGCCCCGTGCGAAGGCCCGAGCGAGATGAGGTGATCGACCGGGTCCATCCGCGCGTACCCGGCCACGACCTGGGCGTTCAGCACCCACTCGCGCTCGCCGATGCCGCCGCCGAGCAGCGCGGAGGAGATCATCCGCCAGCCTGGCCCGAACTCCCACAGCAGCGAGCCGAGCCTGGCGCCGTCCTCGACGCGGTAGGTGAGCTTCATGGGCCTCCCCTGACCAGGTGCACGACGGGCCGCCCGTCGGGGCCCGGCTCGATCTTCACATGCGCGTCGAAGTGCCGCCCGACCAGCTCCTCGGTCAGCACGGCGGCGGGCTCGCCGGTGGCGGCGGCACGGCCGCCGGCCAGCAGCATGAGGGAGTCGGCGTAGAGGCCGGCGACGGTGAGGTCGTGCAGGGTGGTCACGACGGTGAGCCCGTCGGCGCGGCGCAGGCGGTCGATCAGCTCCAGCACCTGCTGCTGGTGACCGAGGTCGAGCGCGGTGGTGGGCTCGTCGAGCAGCAGCACCGGCGCCTCCTGCGCGAGCGCCCTGGCCAGCACGGCGCGCTGCCGCTCGCCGCCGGACAGCTCGCCGACCGGCCGCATGGCGAGCTCCGTCAGGTCGAGCCGTTCCAGGACGGACTCGGCGACGGCCCGGTCCCGCGCGCTCTCCCTCCCCAGGTAGGGGATGTACGGCGTGCGCCCGAGCAGCGCGTAGTCGAAGACCGTCATGTCGGGCGGCAGGGCCGGGGTCTGGGGGGCGTACGCGACGAGCCTGGCCCGCTCGCGCGGCTTGAGCGCGGCGGCAGGCCGGCCGTCCAGCTCGACCCGGCCCTGGTGCGCGACGAGCCCCATGACGCTCTTGAGCAGGGTGGACTTGCCGGCCCCGTTGGGCCCGATGACGGCGGTCCACTCGCCGCGCCGCACGTCCAGGCTCACCTGGGAGAGCACCTCGCGCTCGCCGAGCCGTACGGTGAGATCGCGCGCCCTGATCACGTGACCACCCGCCTGGTCATGCGCAGGACGGCGACGAAGAACGGCGCGCCCACGAACATGGTGACCACGCCGATCGGCAGCTCGGCCGGGGCGAGCACGGTGCGGGCGACCAGGTCGGCGAGCACCAGGAACGCCGCACCGCCGATGAGCGACAGCGGCAGCACGATCCGGTACGAGCCGCCGGCCAGCCGCCGCACCACGTGCGGGACGACGATGCCGACGAACCCGATGAGCCCGCTGACCGCGACGGCCGCCGCGGTGGCCAGGGAGGCGGCGAGCAGCACGACGAACCGCACCCGCCCGGCCCGCACGCCGAGCCCGGCGGCCTCCTCGTCGCCGACGGACAGCACGTCGAGCATGCGCCCGTGCAGCAGGAGCAGCACGGCGGAGACGGCGGCGTACGGCAGCACGAGCAGGAGCTGATCCCACCCGCCGCCGAGGTCGCCGAGTATCCACGCGTAGATGCGCTGCAGCTTCTCCACCTCGAGCTGCTGCAGTACGGTCTGGATCGCGGTGAGGAACGAGGTGACCGCGACGCCCGCCAGCACGAGCGTGGCCGTGCCGCCGCTGCGCCCCGCCGTGTTGCCCAGCGTGTACGCGAGGAACACGCCACCCACCGCGCCCGCGAAGGCGGCCACGGGCACGCTGGCGGACGGCAGCAGCACGATCGCCGCCGTCGCCGCGAGCCCGGCCCCCGCCGCCGCGCCCAGCAGGTACGGGTCGGCGAGCGGATTGCGGAAGACGCCCTGGTACCCGGCTCCCGCGATGGCGAGCAGCCCGCCGACCACGGCCGCGACCAGCACCCTGGGCAGCCGCAGCTCGAACAGCAGCCCCTGCTCGACCGGCGCGAGGCCGGAGTCGACGTGGGTGAACGGCAGCCAGTCCGCGACCTGGAGCACCACCTGCCAGGGCGAGATGTCGGCGGCGCCGTCGAGCATGCCGGCGATCATGCAGGCGGCCAGCAGGACCAGGGCGCCGGCGAGCCACAGCGGCCGGGCCCGTGCGGGGCGGGCCTGAGTCGCCACGTCAGCTCGCGCCGTCGGTCTTCGCCCGCGCCGCGTCGGCCACGGCCGCGCCGATGCTCTTGGCCAGGTCGGCGACGCGCGGCCCCCAGCGGGACGCGATGTCGTCGTCCAGCTCGATCACCCGGTCGTTCTTGACGGCGGACAGGTTCTTCCAGCCGGGCCGGGCGGCCAGCGCCTCCTTGTTCTGCTGGCAGCACTTGACGTCGGCGAGGAAGATCAGGTCGGGGTCGGCCTGGGCGACGAACTCGGCCGACAGCTTGGGGTATCCGCCGGCCGCGTCGGGGGCCTTGTCGGCGATGTTGGTCAGGCCGAACATGCCGTAGATCTGGCCGATGAACGTCTTGGACGTCACGGCGTACGGCGTCTGGTCGAGCTCGTGGTAGTAGGTGAGCTCGGCGTCCTTGGGCGCCTTGGACACCACGTCGTCGATGGCGCTCTTCATGTCCGCGACGACCTTGTCGGCCTCGGCCTGGTGCCCGGTGGCCGCGCCCAGCTCGGAGATCTCCTCGTACGCCTCGTCCAGGTTCGTGGCGGCGGGCTGGTGGAGCACGGGCACGTTGACCTTGCCCAGCTCGGAGACGATGTCGTCGATGTCGTCCGATACCACGACGAGGTCGGGCTTCTGGGCGACGATGGCCTCGACGTTCGGTTTGAAACCGGACAGCTCCGTCGTGGGGGCCTCCGGCGGGTAGTTGGAGCGGTCGTCCACGGCGACGACCTGCGAGCCGGCGCCGATGGCGTACAGGGTCTCGGTGTGGGTGGCCGAGAGCGAGACGATGCGCTCGGGCCGCTTGGGGATGGTGACCTTGCCGTTGGCGGCCTCGACGGTGACGGGGAAGCCGCCGGCGGCGGGAGCGGTGGAGGAAGCGGCGGACGAGGGGGCGGCAGGGCCGGCTGTGGTGCCGGTCTGGCCGCAACCGGCCAGAGCGAGCGTTCCCAGCAGCGCGCCCGCGAGAACCGTGCGTACGGGCCTCACGAGAAGTCCTTTCACACTGTTGGAACCGAGAGACCCGCTTGTAGTGACGGATCACCCTTTTCCACGAGGGTTGATGTGCGTCGGCGCAGAGGCAGGCGACCTGGCTATGACAGTTGCGGGACAGCGCCGGAATCTCACCGGACTTCGCTGCGCACTGCGCGTCGGGCAAACGGTATCAATTCCCCGTCCGCCGGAGGAGTCAAGGGGTCAGTTGGGCCTCCGCCTCGGCGATGATCTTCTGGATGCGCAGCCCGTGCGCGGCGTCGAGCGGGTGGCCGCCGCCCTTGCGGACGGTCGCGGCGAACTCCTCGGCGACCGTGGCCAGGTAGTCGTCGTCCTTGTCATGCGGCGGCAGGGCGGCGCTGCCGTTGCGGCCGTACACGGCGATGCTGGACGGCGGCGTCTCGCCGCCCGCGGCCATGCTCAGCGACGCCTCGCTGACGGCGCCGCCCTCGTGTTCGAGCAGCAGGCCGACCCAGCGCAGCGGGTGGCCGTGCGCGCGCACACCCGTGACGGGGCCGAGCGCGGCGTCCAGCAGGTCGATCACGTGCGGTCCCACGTCGAGCAGGGCGCCGCGTTCGAGCCGCCAGGGCGTCGCGAACGGGTGGTCGCCGAGCAGCGCGCCGGAGATGTTGGCGGCGTGACCGCCGAACGGCTCGACCTCGGCGCAGCGGGCCAGGAAACCGCGGGCGGCGGCGGTGTAGCGCATGGAGAAGACCATCTGGGAGGCGACGCCCGCCTCGGCCACCGCGTCCGCCACGCGCCGAGCCGACTCCAGGGAGTCGCCGAGCGGCTTCTCCAGCAGCAGCGCCTTGCCGGCGCGGGCGGCGCGGACGGCGTACTCGGCCTGGACGGCGGGCGGCACGCAGAACGCGACCGCCTCGCAGTGCTCGAACAGCTCCTCGACGCGGGCGAACACCGGCGCGCCCAGCTCGGCGGCGGCCTCGGGACGGCGGGCCCAGACGCCGGCCAGCCTCGTGTGCGGGCTCTTGGCCAGCATGGGCGCGTGCGCCATCCGCGCCCAGGGCCCCGCGCCGATCAGTCCGACCGCCACCGGTTCCATGCACGTCCTCCTTCGCAAGTCATCTGATCTTTCACCTTAGATGACATATCGCCAAAGATCGCCCGCACCTCCACGAACGCACATCAGCCGCCCTGCTGCGTGGGCGGTCGGCGGACGCGGGCGTGCCGGCTCCTCCCGCTCCGCGCGAGCGACCCGCGGGCGGCGGTGCCGATCACCGACCGGCGCGCCGCGAGAAAGAGGCGGGCGGGCACCTGGCGGTGGGGCGCGATCGGGCGTGCCGGATGATGGGAGCCATGAACGAGATGCTGCTGCTTCGGCATGGAGAGACCGAGTGGAGTAAGGCGGGCAGGCACACGGGCCGTACGGACCTGCCCTTGACGGAGCACGGCGAGGAGCAGGCCAGAGCCTTGGCGCCGCTGATCAAGGAGCCTTTCGACCTGGTGCTCGTCTCCCCCGCGCAGCGGGCGAGGCGAACGGCGGAGCTGGCCGGTTTGACCGAGTATGAGGTGGATCCCGACCTGTGGGAGTGGGACTACGGCGGCTATGAGGGCATCACCACGGCGACGATCCGTGAGACGCGGCCCGGTTGGTACTTGTGGCGTGACGGCGTGATCCCCGGCGATGCCGAGCATCCGGGCGAGAGCGCCTCGGAGGTGGCGGTCCGGGCCGACCGGGTGATCGCGCGGGCCCGTGCTGTGCAGGGCCGGGTGGCGTTGGTGGCGCACGGGCACTTCCTGCGGGTGCTGGCCGCCCGCTGGCTGGGTTTGGCTCCCGAGGACGGCCGGTTGCTCAGGCTCGACACCGGTACGTACTCGCGCCTCGGGTACGAGCACGATGAGCCGGTGCTGCTGGCCTGGAACGCCCCCGTCACCTGACCGATCCCGGGCCGGTGGTCGCGCCGCACCGACTCGGACGAAAAGGCTCAGCCGGCCCGGACGCGTAGGGCCGTCCGGGCAGCGCGCGGCTCGGCCGGGGGAGCTCAGCCGACGCGGGCCCGCAGGGCGGACTCGTGCAACGCCCGGCCGGCCAGCCAGCCGCGCAGCGAGCCGAGGGCCGGGTCGTACGACAGCGGCTCCTCCCACAACGCCACGAACACGCGCTGCGTGATCTCCTCCGCCTGCGCCTGGCTGCCGGTGACCTTGACGGCGACGCCGTAGACGTACGGGCCGTGCCGGTCGTAGGCGTCGGCCAGCGCGTCGAGGTCGCCGGCGGCCAATCGTGCACGCACATCCATGTCGCTCATCAGTCGCACCCCAGCGTCGCGGCGGCGGCGATCAGGTCACGGGCGAGCACGGGGTCGCCCTCGGCGGCGTACGGGAAGGCGCCGGGTGGCCACCGGTTGCCCAGCAGGCGGCAGAAGTCGGCGGCGTCCGCCGAGATGAGCACGGCCACGTGGTCGGAGGCGGGCGAGAGCGGGATGGTCCAGGTGCCGCCGCCGGGGCCGGTGAGCACGATGGTGGCCGAGACGTCGCGGCGCGGCCCGCGCAGCGCGCGCGGCAGCAGCGCCAGGCCGAACTCGGCGATCATGTGCACGTGCTCGGGTCTCGGCTCGGCCTTGGCGCGGCCGGTGGCCGCCCTGATGTCGTCGGTGTGCGTCCAGGTCTCGAACGTGCGCTGGATCATGGCCTGGCGCAGCGGCGCGCGGGCCGGTCGCGCTCCGGCGAGCGCCACCTCCACGCCGAGCAGCACCTCGCTGCCCGCCGCCACCCGCGACAGCAGCAGGCCCGCCTGCTCCCGCCAGCGCCGGTGCTCGGGCACGGCGACGCCTTGCCCGGCGCCGGTCCCGGCGGAAAGGTCCGGACCGGTGCCGGTACCGGCCCGAGCGCCGGAAACGGTGCCGTTCCCAGCGCGAGCATCCGGACCGGTGCGAGTACCGGCCGGAGCGCCTGGAGCGGTGCCGTTGCCGCCGGAAACACCGGCCGAAACGCGGGTCACCGTGGCCGGGACGCCCATGAAGCGGGCCACGGTCGCGTCGTTGGCCGTCAGGTGCTCGACCAAGCTCCTGACGGTGCCGTGCTTGGGCACCGGCGCCGCCCACTGGACGGGGCTCAGCTCGGCGAGCACGTCGTCCATGCCCGCGACCAGTTCGGCGTACGGGACGGCGACGGTGGCCACGCCCACGGCGGCCGGGTTGCGGCGGCGGCGCGCCGCGGACAGCACGGCCTCGCGCAGCCTGGGCGGCGGCTCGGCGAGCGGCTCGAGTGGCGCTCCGCCAGGCGGCTCGGCGACGGTCTCCGGATGATCGAGCAGCGCGATCGCCGCGCCGCAGTCGATGCACGAGGCGACGTGCTCGTTCGGGCTCTGCCCGTCGAAGAGGTAGGAGTCCGCCATTGGCCACCTCCGCAGCCGACGCTGTCCCGGCCCGTTTCCGGGCGCGCCGGACGGCGGCCGGAGAACGGTGCCAGCAGCGTCTCACGCCAGGGGCTTTCCAGATAGACGCGAACGCGTTTTATCCGCAGTTGTCCCTGGCGTGACGACTCCCGCCCCCGCGGCCATCGGGGACACGGCAGGTTCCCGTGCTCGCGGGCCGTCTCGGACGCGGCGTGCTCCCGTCGCCGCGGCCGTCATGAAGACGGCGGCTCGCGTAAGAGGCCGTCCCGGGCACGGCGGGCCCTGCGGCCGGACACGCGCCCGGCCTCGGTCAGGCCAGCGCCTGGGCGGGCTGCGGCCCGCGTCCGGTCAGCCATTCGAGCACCTTGCGGTGGCCGGTGGCGGCGTCCTCGAAGTGGCCCCAGTGCCAGTAGCGGGGCTGGTCCCGGATGCCCGTCACCCAGGTGCGGTAGGAGACGGTGACCGGTTCCTTCCCGCTGGCCCCGCCGGTCGCGGGCGCGACACCGTATGTGCGGATCACGACCTTGCCGCCCGGCGCGAACAGCACGTCGTCGGCGATCGGATACAGGGTCATCTGGTCGAGCATGACCCTGATACTCGCCGCACGACGAGGCCGGGCGGTTACACCTCCGGCGCGCCGCCGTTAAGCAGGCGCGCCGGAGGTTAACACGTTGTTACACGAGCAGGCCGTCGAACTCTCCGTCCTTCACACCGAGCACCAGGGCCCGGATCTCGTCACGGGTATAGATGAGGGCAGGCCCGTCGGGGAAGCGCGAGTTGCGCACCGCGATGCCCCCGTCGGGGAGCTCCGCAAGTTCGACGCAGTTGCCCTGGGAGTTGCTGTAGCGGCTCTTGCGCCAGGCGACCTCCGTCAGGTCCGCCGCCGGCATGCCGTTGTAGGTCTGGTTCATCTACATCTTTCTGAGAAGACCGCCGATGAGCTCGACGGTGCCTCCTGGCGTGGTGCTCTCCACGCACAACTGCTCCATGGCCGTGAGGTACGGATCGATGTCCTCACGTTTGTCCAGGTACAGGGCACCCCAGAGCTGCTCGACGTAGACCACGTCCGACAAATCGGACTCGGGAAACCGCAAGATGCTGAACGCGCCTCCCTCAGCGGCGTGCTTGCCGAACTTGAAAGGCATCACCTGGATGGTGATGTTGGGAAGGGCGGCGACCTCCAGCAAATGCTCGAGCTGCTCGATCATGACCTCCCGCCCGCCGATGGTCCGCTTGAGCGCCGCCTCGTCGATGACGGCCCACAGCTTGGGCCCGTCCTTCCGGGTGAAGCGCTCCTGGCGCTGCATGCGCAGGTGCACGCGCCGTTCGATGTCCTCGGGAGTCGCATCGGGGTTGCCGAGCTGGTAGACCGAGCGCGCATATGCGGCCGTCTGCAGCAGGCCGGGCACGAACTGCACCTCGTAGGTCCTGATCACGCTCGCGGCCTCTTCCAGGCCGATGTACGTGGTGAACCAGTGCGGCAGCACGGCCGAGTACTTGTGCCACCACCCGGGGGTGTTGGCCTCGCGCACCATCTCCAGCAGGGCACGGCGTTCGGCATCGTCGACGACGCCGTACAGGGTGAGGAGGTCTTCCACGTCACGTGTCTTGAAACCCACGCGCCCGAGCTCCATGCGGCTGATCTTGGACTCGGATGCCCGGATGTGAAATCCGGCCTGTGCCCGGTCGAGCCCGCAGCGCTCGCGGAGACGCCTGAGGCTCGCCCCCAGCATGATGCGCCGAACGGTCGAACCGGTCCCTGGCGGATCAATGGACACGTGCTTGCTCCTTGGTCGTTTCCTTGCCACCAAGTGTGTCACTTCACGGCCGAAAGATCATGGCCGCGGACAAGATCCCCTTTCCCGCAAATTGACCTTTTGAAGAGAACCGTAGCGTGTGCACGCTCACTCTGCACGTGCATTCGCTCTTGCACCTGCACGAGAGTTTGACGCAGAATGATCACGTGCAATCCACCCCGGCGCACGGCCAGTGGACCACGTTCGATTGGTGGCCCCCGATCGGCTGGTGGCCCGAGGCGGCTCGCGACCTTCTGGTCCCGGGCCCGTCGGCCAGCGCCACGTTCGTCCTTCCGCCCACGGCGTCCTCCGTACACTCCGCTCGCAGCTTCAGCTCCGGCACGCTGGCCGGCTGGGGTCTCGATGACATGGCCGAGAACATGGAGCTGGTGGTCTCCGAGCTCGCCACCAACGCGCTGCGCCACGGCCTGTGCCTCGACGACCCCGACAGCGCGCGGCGCTCGGTGCAGTTCTCCCTGGTACGCCGCGGTCATCTCGTGACCAGCGCCTTCACCGATCCAGGCTCATCGGTGCCGGTGCTGCGATACCCTGGCCCCCTTGACACCGGCGGCCTCGGACTCCACATCGTCGAATCGCTCAGCCTCCGCTGGGGCTGGTCCGCACTCGCGCCCCGCGGAAAGATCGTCTGGGCAGTCCTCTCCTGACCGGGGGTGATCTGCATTACCGTGGATGGTCATGGCTCACGGTGAGTCCCGCGCGCGACCCCATGAGAGTGCTGACAGATGGAAGATCACCTGCTCGGCTGGCTACGAACACTAGACGAGGACAGGCTTGGGCGCATCCTGGCCAACAGGCCCGACGCCATCGCCGCGCCCTGGCCCCGCCGTCTCGACACACTCGCCCAGCGGCTCGGCAACGGTTTCGCCGTGATGGAGACCCTGCGCCGGCTGCCACTCCCCTGCCTGCAGCTCGCCGAGGCCGCACTGGCCATGAGCCGCCCCACCGCCGACTCCCTCGCCCGCTTCCTCGACAGCGGCCTCGACCACGTCACCTCCTGGCTCGACCACCTCTACGACCACGCCCTCGCCTGGCCCGGCGACGACGGCGTCATCCACTTCGCCGAAGGCGTCGCCCGCCACTGGTCGGCCCCGCTCAGCCTGGGCGAGCCGCTTGAGCACTACCTCAACTCCTGGTCCATCAGCAACGACGCGCTGCACGCGCTCGCCCGCTCGCTCGGCCTGCCCGTCCAGGGCAACAAGCGCCGTACGATCACCCGCGTCATCGAGGCGCTGAGCGACGCCGGCCGCCTGCGCGCGCTCCTCGGCTCCGCCCCCCAGGGCACCGCCGAGCTGCTCGAACGCTTCGCCTGGAAAGGCCCCTCGCTCGACGTCGACGGCGGCAGGTTCGTCACCCCCGGCACGCCGGAGAAGTGGTGCGCCGACCACGGCCTGCTCTTCCGCCCGAGCTGGCACGTCGCCGAGATCCCCCGCGAGGTGGCGATCAGGCTGCGCGGCCCCGGCTACCACCCGCCCTTCCAGCCCGTGGCCCCCGAGATCGCCACGATCCCGATCGACCCGGAAGAGGTCGATCACCTCATGACGCTGGCCGCGCCGCACGTCGTCGAACGCTGCGCGGCGCTGCTCGACAACACCTCCAAGACCCCGCTGCCGCTGCTCAAGACCGGCGGCGTCGGCGTGCGCGAGGTGCGCAGGGTGGCCAAGGAGACCGGCTGCGACGAGGACGAGACCCGCCTGCTGCTGGAGATCTGCGCGGTGGCCAGGCTGCTGGCCTGGGACGAGCCGTCCGGCGGCATGATCCCCACCGAGCGGTTCGACCGGTGGCGGCTGGACGAGGGCTCGGCGCGGCTGCGGGTGCTGCTGGCCGCCTGGTGGCGCATGGAGCGCTCGTCCCTGCGCAAGGTCGACGGCAAGTACGGCACCGTGCTCGGCGACGACCCCGCGGGCGGCACGCTGGCCGAGATCCGCAGAGCCGTGCTGTCGGTGCTGGCCCACCTGCCCGCGGGCACCGCGTTCGCCGATCGCGACAGCCTCATCACCGCAGTCCACTGGCACGCGCCGCTGCTCGACGTGGCGCTGCTGCGCTCGTCGGCGCCGGCCGTGCTCGACGAGGCCAGGCTGCTCGGGCTGCTGGCCAACAACGCGCTGACCGATCTCGGCCGGGCGCTGGCCGGGCTCACCGCGAAGCCGGGCGGCGAGAACGACGACGCCGTCCCCATGGTGGAGCACGACCCGGTGCTGGCGGAGGCGGCCACCCGGGCGCTGGCCAGCGTCCGCAGGAGCGCGCTGTTCGGCCCCGACCTGACCGCCGTCGTCACCGGCCCGCCGTCGGCCGAGCTGGCGGCGCTGCTCGACCGCACCGCCGAGCGCGAGTCGCGCGGCGCGGCCTCGGTGTGGCGTTTCACCACCGAGAGCGTGCGCCGGGCGCTCGACCAGGGTTACGACGCCGACGAGCTGCTCGACGAGCTGGCGGCCGTGGGCACGATTCCGCAGCCGCTCGAATACCTGATCCGCGACACCGCCCGCCGCCACGGCGAGGTGACGGTGACCACGGTCGGCTGCGTCGTGCAGGCCGCCGACCCGGCGCTGCTCGCCGAGATCGCCGCGCACCGGCGGCTCGGCCGGCTCGGGCTGCGGCTGCTCGCGCCCACGGTGCTGGTGAGCAAGGCGCCCGCCGACCGCACGCTGGCCGCGCTGCGCGAGGTCGGCTACTCCCCCGTGCCGGTCTCCGACACCGGGGAGATCACCGTCCACCGGGCCAAGCCGGAGGAGCCCGCGGGCGGCAAGCTCATCCTGCTGCCCGGCGGCCAGGTGGCCGAGCTGTCCGACTTTCCCGGCATCACCGAGACGCCGCCGTACATGCTGGCCGAGCCCGCGCCCGACCCGTACGAGCACGCCCGCAGGCTGCTCGCCGCCGACCGCCCCGAGGACGACAAGAACGGCCGCACCTGGGCCATCATCGGCCGCATGGCCACCCGGCTGCCGACCGCGCAGCAGTCGCTGCTCGGGTTCGTGGTCGATCGCGGCGTGCGGGCCGGTATCACGCTGGCCGACGGGCTGACCGCGACGATCAGCCACGGGGAGCTGAAGGGCGCCGCGCTCGACGCCTGGTGCGAGGAGGCGGGCGACTACCTGGAGTTCCCGCTCGCCGAGATCGTCGAGGTGCGCGGCGCCTACTGACGCGGCGCGCGCTACTTCAGCGGCTTGGCCTTCGCCAGGTTCTCCACCAGGTCCTCGAGGAAGTCGGCGTACCCGTGGTAGCTGAAGGGCGCCTCGGCCGCCCACGGGTAGAGCTGGCCGGCCTTGACCGCGGGGAGCTTGGCGAAGGTGGGCTTCTTCATCATCTCCTCGGGCTTGAGCGCCTGCGTGCGGGTGTCGTAGAGGATCACGTCGGCGTCGTAGGTGTCGGCGTTCTCCCAGCTCAGCGTCTGGAAGAAGCCGCCCTCGTCGACCTTGTCAGGCTTGACGACGTTCAGGCCGGCGTTGGTCAGGTGCACGATGTCGGGGTACTCGGGCGGGTTGACCACCCAGAACGCGTCGGCACCGCCCGACACCATGAGCACCCTGAGGTCCTTGAAGTCGGCCAGCTTCTTGGTGGCCGCCTCCATGCGGGCCTTGGCCTCCGGCACGCCCGCCATGTCGGCGCCGAGCGACTGGGCGAGCCTCTCGTAGGTGCCGATGACCTCGGTGGCGCTCCTGCCGGTGAGCATGACGCCGACCGTGGGTGCGACCTGCTCGATGGTGTCCTTCGACTTCTCGGGCACGTACCACAGGGTGCCCTTGACGTACATGCTGCTGACGAGCAGGTCGGGCTGCAGGGCGATGTACTGCTCGACGTTGAACTCGTCCCAGACGTTGCCAAGGCCGGTGACCTTGGTGATGTCGACGTTGCCGACCTGCGGGTCCTTGCCGCCGTCGGCGAGCTTGTGCGGGCCGAACACGCCGACCGGGCGGACGCCGAAGTCCCACAGCGCGGCGGCGGCGCCGACCTGAGCGACGATCCTGGTGGGGACCTTCGGCAGGTCGATCTTCTTGCCGCGGTCGTCGGTGAACGTCCACCCCTGCGCGGACGGCGCGCCGGACGCGCCCGTGGACGAGGCGGGCGCCGCCTCCGTGCCGCCGCCCTCACCGCACGCCGCGAGTGTCAGGGCCGCGGCGATCCCCGCCGCGCCCGCGAGGAAACCCCTGCGCGGCAGTACCGGTCCCGACATGTGCATCTCCTCAGTTGCCTGGCCTTGTCTGCTTGCTGGACCATTAGATTAGCCTTGCCTAAGTTTGACTTACGACGAGAGGGGGTCGGGTGCGCCCGGCTGAGGAAACGGCCGACGCCGCAGAGGCGGCGGGCCTGGCCGTGAGCGAACCCGTCGCAGGCACCGGCGGCGTCCCCGACGCTAAAGCCGGGCGGCGGCCTCCGGTGCTGGTCGCGGGACTGGTGGTCACGTTCGGGGTGCTGGTGCTGGTCGCGCTGGCCAGCGTGGCGCTGGGCGCGCGGTCGGTGCCGTTCGGCACGGTGATCGACGCCTTCATCGCCCCGAACGGCTCAAGCGACCACACGGTCATCCGGGAACTGCGCGTCCCCCGCACGCTGCTCGGCCTCGGTGTCGGCGCGACGCTCGGGCTGGCCGGGGCGCTCATGCAGAGCCTGACCCGCAACCCGCTCGCCGACCCCGGCCTGCTGGGCATCAACCAGGGCGCGGCGCTCGGCGTCACGCTGGCGCTCGGCCTGTTCGGGCTCGGCGACCCCACCGTCTACTTCTGGTTCGCCTTCGGCGGCGCGGCGCTGGCCTCGTTCATCGTGTACACGCTGGCCTCGTCGGGCCGCTCGGGGTCGAGCCCGGTACGCCTGGCCCTGGCCGGCGTCGCCTTCGGCATGGTGTGCACCGCGATCTCGTCGGCGATCCTGCGCATGGACTCGGAGACGTTCGACCGCATGCGGTTCTGGCTGACCGGCTCGCTGGCCGGGCAGACGGCCGACACGCTGGTGCGGCTCGCGCCGTTCATGGCCGCCGGGCTGGTGCTGGGCCTGCTGCTGGCCAGGCCGCTCAACATGCTCGCGCTCGGCGACGACGCGGGCAAGGCGCTCGGCGTGGCGGTCAACCGCACGCGGATTCTCACCGGCGTGGCGGTCACGCTGCTGTGCGGGGCGGCCACCGCCGCCGCGGGGCCGCTGTGGTTCGTCGGGCTGATCGTGCCGCACGCGGTGCGCGCCGCCGTGGGGCCCGACCAGCGGTGGGTGCTGCCGTACTCGGCGCTGGCCGCGCCCGTGCTGCTGCTCGGCGCCGACGTGATCGGGCGGCTCATCGCCCGGCCGGGTGAGGTGCAGGTGGGCATCGTGTGGGCGGTGATCGGCGCGCCGATCTTCATCCTCATGGCCAGGAGGAAGCGGGTGGCGGCGCTGTGAACGTCCGCGTCGGATCCTGGTCCGTACGGCTCGCGCCCCGCGCGCTGCTCGTCACCGTCCTGCTCATCCTGATCGGCTGCGCGGTGAGCGTGGCCGCGCTGGCGACGGGCGAGTTCACCGTGCCGGTGCCCGACATCATCGACGCCCTGTTCGGCCAGGGCACGCCGGTCGCCGAGCTGATCGTCAGCAAGCTGCGCGCCCCGCGCGTGGTGACCGGGCTGCTGGTCGGGGCCGCGTTCGGGCTGAGCGGCGCGATCTTTCAGAGCCTGACCCGCAACCCGCTCGGCAGCCCCGACTTCATCGGCTTCACCGCGGGCGCCTCGACCGGCGGCATCCTCGCCGTGGTCGCGGGCGGCTCCGCCCTGGTGATCGCGGGCGGCGCGCTGCTCGGCTGCGTGGCGACGGCCGCGCTGGTGTACCTGCTCGCCTACCGCGGCGGCGTGGCGGGCTACCGGCTCGTCCTGGTCGGCATCGGGGCCAACGCGCTGCTGCTGGCCGTCAACTCGTACCTGCTGACCAGGGCGAACATCAACGACGCGGCCACCGCGGGCGCCTGGCTGACCGGCAGCCTCAGCGGGCGCGGCTGGGACCACGCGGTGCCCGTCGCGCTGGCGCTGGCCGTGCTGCTGCCGCTGTGCGCGGCGATCTCGCGGCCGATGCGCATGATCGAGATGGGCGACGACGCGGCCAGGGCCATGGGCATCAGGGTCGAGGTGGTCCGCGCGGCGGCCATCGCGGCCGGGGTGCTGCTGTCCGGCGTGGCCACGGCCGCGGCCGGCCCTGTCGCCTTCGTCGCGCTGGCCTCGCCCCAGCTCGCCCGGCGGCTCACCCGCTCGCCCGGCGTCACCATGGCGTCATCCGCGCTGATGGGCGCCGTGCTGCTGACCGCCGCCGACCTGGCCGCGCAGCGACTGCTCGCCCCCACCCAGCTTCCCGTCGGCGTGCTGACCGCCGCGATCGGCGGCACGTACCTCGTCCTGCTTCTGCGAAAGGACCGCCACTGATGGTCTCCTCCCGCCTGTCCGGCACCGGCCTCACCCTCGCCTACGACCAGCGCGTCGTGGCCACCGACCTGAGCGTGACCATTCCCGACGCGTCCTTCACCGTGATCATCGGCCCCAACGCGTGCGGCAAGTCGACGCTGCTGCGCGCGCTGGCGCGGATGCTCAAGCCGAAGGCCGGGGCGGTGCACCTGGACGGCAGCGTGATCACCTCGCTGCCGTCGAAGGAGGTGGCGCGGCGGCTCGGCCTGCTGCCGCAGAGCTCGATCGTGCCGGACGGCATCACCGTGGCCGACCTGGTGGCGCGCGGCCGCTACCCGCACCAGAAGCTCATGCGGCAGTGGTCGAAGGCCGACGAGGCGGCGGTGGCCGAGGCCATGCGCGCCACCGACGTGGCGGGGCTGGCCGACCGGATCGTGGACGAGCTGTCGGGCGGGCAGCGGCAGCGGGTGTGGCTGGCCATGGCGCTGGCGCAGGAGACGCCGATCCTGCTACTGGACGAGCCGACCACGTACCTGGACATCTCCCACCAGATCGAGGTGCTCGACCTGTGCGCCGACCTGCACGAGGCGGGCCGGACCATGGTGGCGGTGCTGCACGACCTCAACCAGGCGTGCCGGTACGCCACCCACCTCATCGTGATGCGCGCAGGCGAGATCGTCGCGGCGGGCGACCCGACGGAGATCGTCACCCCGGAGCTGGTGGAGCAGGTGTTCGACCTGCGGTGCGAGATCATCCAGGATCCGCAGACCGGCACCCCGCTCATCGTCCCCGAGGCGCGCCGCCGGGTCGCCGCCGCCACCGCCTGACCGGTCGCGTCTACAGTGCCGTTCCTCAGGGCCGTCCCTCGGGGCCGTCCCTCAGGGCCGTCCCTCGGGGCCGCTCCTCAGCGGGCTGCGCAGCGGCGGACCGCGAGCAGCGCCATCGCGCGGGTCACCTCCAGCATCTCGCTCAGCCGCACCTGCTCCCTGGGGGCGTGCGCGAAGCGGACGTCGCCGGGGCCGTAGTGCAGGGTCGGGATGCCGCCCGCCGCGTACAGGCGCAGGTCGCTCCCGTACGGTGCGGCGGTCTCGGCCGGGGTCGTGCCCGTGACGGCGGCCACCGCGTCGCGCACCTGCCCGAGCAGCTCGTGCCCGGCAGGCAGCCGGCCGCTGGCGAACTGCCCGCCAGGCCAGGTGACCACCGGCGGGTTGGCCCGCAGCCAGGGGTCGGACACGTCGGCGATCGCCGACTCGAACGCCGCCCGCGCCTGCGCGGGGTCCTCGTCCAGCCGCACCCCGAGCCGCCCCTCGGCGACCAGCAGGTCGGGCACGGTGCTCGCCCAGTCGCCCGCGCGTACCGTGCCCACCTCGATCGGGTACGGCAGCCTGTTGTCGCCGAACAGCTCGGGCACGTCGCGGTTGCGCTCGGCCTCCAGCCGCCTGATCGCCGCGAACACCGGCCAGAACGCCTCGATCGCGTTGACGCCCTCGTTCCTGGTGGCGCCGTGCGCGGCCCTTCCCGCGATCTCGATGCGGAACGTCAGCGCGCCCGCGTTCGCGGTGATCACCGCGCCCGAGGTGGGCTCGGTGATGACCGCGGCGTCGGCGGTGTGCCCCCTGGCCAGGGTGGCGAACGCGCCGAGCCCGCCGTCCTCCTCACTGATGACGCAGTGCACGGCCAGCGGCCTGGCCAGCTTGACGCCGGCGCGGTGGATCGCGCGGGCCACCGCCAGGTTGGCCACCAGGCCGGCCTTCATGTCGCAGGCGCCCCTGCCGTGCAGTACGTCGCCGGTGATACGGGCGGCGAACGGGTCGCTGCCCGCCCACTTGGCGAGGTCGCCGGTCGGCACCACGTCCACATGACCTTGGAGTGCCAGGGCGGGCGGTCCCTCGCCTCCGGGGGTGACGGCGACGACGCCGTACCCCTCGCTCCTCGGCGCCTCGGTGCCGGGGAAGCCGGGGCGGGCGGTCAGGTCGGGCAGATCGAGCTTCCAGACGTCCACGTCCATGCCCGCCTCGGTGAGCAGGCGGGCGACGCGGTGCTGCAGCTCGGACTCGGCGTCGGTGCCGGTCACGCTGGGGACCTTGACGGTCTCGGCCAGCAGGTTCACGGTCTCGGGCTCGTCGATGGCATCGAGGACCCGGGCTTCCACGTCGTGCATGGAGCACACCTTCTCACGGGTGCGCGGGCCACCGTCCTGGAGCCCGGTGCGTCCGCCTGCTCGTAAACTTGAGCCGTGGAAGAGCCCAAGTTCGAGATTCAGATGCTGCACGACCGCGTGATGATCAAGATGGAGCCGGAGGCCGAAGAGCGGCGCAGCGGCTCCGGGATCGTCATCCCCGCGACGGTCAAGATGGCCAACCGCCTGGCCTGGGGCGAGGTCTGCGGCGTCGGCACGAACGTGCGCTCGGTCAAGGTCGGCGACAAGGTGCTGTTCAACCCCGAAGACCAGTTCGAGGTGGAGATCCACGCGCAGGTCTACCTTGTGATGCGCGAGCGCGACCTGCACGCGGTGGCCACCCAGGAGACCGACCACGGCACCGGCCTCTACCTCTGATCAGCGCCCGTCCGACCCCTCACTCCCCCGTGACTCGCGGGCTCCCTATGATCCCTGCGGCTTCGTCCGCGTGAAGGAGAGCCACAGGTCCGAGTCCCACGTCTCGGCCGGCACTCCGGCCAGCACCCGCGTCACCTTCCCGCTGAAGTCGATCACCGCCAGCCGGTGGGCGTTCCCCTGCGCCATGACGGCGATGAGATGGCTCTCGTCCCACCAGCCGAACACCGCCTCCGGCCGTGCCGCCACCCTGCGCGCGATCGTGCCGGTGGCCGCGTCGACCAGGCAGATCGGCTCCTTGAAGCGGGCCGGGCACCAGGTGGCGAGCCGCCGGCCCGACGGCGAGTAGGCGTCCTCGGGGCCGGTGGGCAGGCCGGCGCTGGCGTACGTGCGCAGCACCGCCCCGTCCGACGGCCGGTGGACGCGCAGGCCGGTGCCGTGGCGCGCGACCAGGTTCCCGTCGGGGCTCCACCAGAAGCCCGCCTTGGGGCTGAGCCCGGAGATCCGCACGGTGCGCGCCTGCTTGGCGGCGACGTCCACCACCGTGAAGCCGAGCACCTGCCAGGCGCCGCGCACCTTCTGCTCGACGGTCAGCGCGACCCGCCTGCCGTCGCGTGACCAGGAGGCGTAAGAGGCGGTCAGCGGCTTCTTCACGGTGCGGATGGTGGTGCTGCGGCCGGTGGCGCGGTCGGTGACGACCAGCGAGTCGTAGCCGGACCGGTACGCGGCCGGCACTCCCGCCGTCAGCGTGCCGCCCGGCGCGACCGACACCTCCGACAGGTTCTTCTCCCAGGTGAAGGCGTTGCCCGCGGGCGTGCGCAGGTAGGTGCGCTTGGTGCCGAGACCGTAGGCCGACAGGCGGACGGGATCGCCCTGCTGCTCGCGGTAGGTCATGCCGTTCGTGCCCGGCAACCGCAGGTCGGCGGCGCTTTGGGCGGCGGCGGGCACGGCGGAGACGCTTGCAGAGACGGATGCAGAAACAGATAAGGTCAGTGCGGCGGCAAGGTGAGCGATCACGTCCCGCAGACTAGACAGGCCGATCGCCGGATTTCCGCAGCGATGCCTATCAGGTCTGGGCCTATCGGGTCTGGACGAAGCCGAGACCGAGCTTGATGATGTCGATGCCGAGCGTGCGCAGCCCGGCGTAGACGATGACCGCGGCGCAGGCCGCGGTGACGATCAGCACCAGGATGCGGACGATCCAGCCCTGCCGCTTGTACCACTCCGTCCAGGCGTGCAGCGTGCGCTTGCCGAACTCCAGCAGCTTGCGCGCCCAGTGGAACTCCGTGGACAGCACCGCGAGCCCCGCGAACACGACCAGCCAGCCGGGCCCGGGGAACGGCACCATGATCAGCCCGCCGACCACCATGACGGTCCCGACCAGGCCGACCACGATCTTCAGCGTGAGAGCGCCCGTGCGCGTGGCCCTGATGCCGTCCAGCCAGCCGTGCAGGCCCCTGCGGCGTGCGGGCATGCTGGAGCGGGCGGCCGCCTCGTCCTTCACCACGTCGGCGTCGCCGGTGTCGGAGTTCTGTACCTGCACACGTCCCCCTGCAGTCGGTGTGCACCCCAGGATACGGCCCGTCCTTCGCCGCCACTTGCAGATGACTAGCAAGGCATTGAAACGCCGTTTTCCGTAAAATTTCCTGCTCAAGCAGGCCATGCCAGGCAAACATCGGTTAATGTCTGCTATGCCCGATGTTCTGCTCCGTACCGTCACCGGCCCTGTACGCCTGGACGCCATCGACGGCGCCGTACTCCCCCACGAGCACCTGCGTAACGACATGCGCTGGGCGGTCGGCATCGACTCCGACCCGCACCGGTGGCTCGACGAGGAGCAGACCGTCGCCGCCGAGCTGCGCGAGCTCCGCCTGTCCGGACGGCTCGGCCTCGTCGTGGACCTCACCTGCATCGGCATGGGCCGCGACGCCGCCGCGCTCGCCCGCATCGCCGCGGCCAGCCGCGTCCCGGTCATCGCCTCCACCGGCCTGTACGCTCAGCCGTTCAGCGACACCCGCGACGCCGACGTGGACAAGCTCACCGCCCGCCTCATGGAGGAGATCCTCAGCGGCCTGGACGGCACCGGCGTCTTCCCCGGCGTGATCGGTGAGGTCGGCTGCTGGGGCGCCGAGCCCACCGCGTTCGAGGAGCGCGCCCTGATCGCCGCCGCCCGCGCGTCCCTGCGCACCCGGCTGCCGGTCGCCACGCACGGCAGGAACGCGTTCGCGCTGCTGGAGATCCTGCTCGGCCAGAACCTGCCCGCCTCCCGCGTCGCCGTCGGCTACACGGGCGGCGACCTCGGCACGGCCAGGAAGATCGCCGAGGCGGGGGCGTACGTCTCCCTCGGCTCGCTCGCCCGCGGCGCCGACGAGACGGCCAGGATCGCGCTCGGCCTCATCGAGGACGGCCACGCCGGCCGCCTGCTGCTCAGCACCGGTCTCAGCCGGGTCGCCCAGGTGCGCCGCTACGACGGCCCCGGCTACGCCGACCTGTTCGACGCGCTGCTGCCGCGCCTGCGCGAGGCGGGTGCCGGCGACGAGGTGATCCGCTCGATCACCCACGACAACCCGCTGCGCTGGCTCACCGAGGGCCTCGCCTCCTGACCCGTCGTCCCTCGCCCTTGACCTCAACCGAAGTCAAGGTTGCAGACTGAGCCGCATGATCTTCACAGCAGCGGAACTGGACTATCTCGCAGGTCAGCGGCTCGGCCGCCTGGCCACGGTCGCCCCCGACGGGCAGGTGCAGAACAACCCGGTCGGCTTCTTCGTCGACGCCGGGACCGGCACGATCACCATCGGCGGGCACGCGATGGGCAGGTCGAAGAAGTTCGCCAACGTGCGGCAGGGCAGCACGGTGGCGCTCGTGGTGGACGACCTGGCCTCGGTGGACCCGTGGGTGGTGCGCGGGATCGAGATCAGGGGCACCGCCCAGGCGCTGGCGGACGTGGACCCGCCGCTACCGCACTTCTCCCGCGAGGTCATCAGGATCACCCCGTCCAAGGTCATCTCCTGGGGCCTGGACGGCGACCGGCGGAGCCGCACCGTTTGACCGGACCCGCGTACGGTGATCGCATGACGACCGTATGGGTGATCAGCGGGCCGCCGGGCGCGGGCAAGTCGACGGTCGCGGCGGAACTGCTCGCCCGGCTCGACCCGGTGCCCGCGCTGCTCGACAAGGACACCGTGTACGGCGACTTCGCCGCCGCGGTGCTGCGCGCCCACGGCCGCCCCGACGGCGAGCGCGAGGGCCCCTGGTACGACGAGCACATCAAGCGGTACGAGTACGCGGGCCTGACCAGGATCGCCCGGCAGATCCGCGGCCACGGCTGCCCGGTCGCGCTGGACGGCCCGTTCACCGCGCAGGTGCACGACGCGGCCCGCTGGGAGCGGTGGGTGGCGGAGCTGGGCGGGCCGCCGGTGCGGCTGCTGTGGGTGCGCTCCGACGGGCCGACGCTGCGCGAGCGGCTGGTGGCCAGGGGGCTCTCGCGCGACGCGGGCAAGCTCGCCGCCTTCGACGACTACCTGCGCAACATCCGGGTGGACGAGCCGCCCGCCGTACCGCATCTGGAGATCGACAACCGGCCGGGCGCGCCGGCGATCGGCGAGCAGCTCACGGCGGCGGGTATACCGCCGCGAGCACGTCCGGCAGCCGGCTGACGAGCCGCGTGAAGCGGCCCTGCTCGTAGGTGACGCCGGGCTGGTTGGCGAGCTGCTGCGAGACGACCCCGGCGATGAGGGAGGAGGCGAGGTCGAGCCCTTCGGGCCCGGCGGCGTCGGGGTGCAGCTCGCCGCGCTCGACGGCCTGCTCGATCAGCGTGCGGAAGTGCTCGTGTACGGCCTGCGCGGGCGCGTACGCCTCGGGCGAGGGCGTGAAGCCGGGCACCGGCCGCCAGAACAGCAGCTGCGCCAGCACCTGGTTGTCCATGATCCACCGGGCGCCGGCCTCCAGCGCCGCGCCCACCCCCGCCAGCCCCTGCCCGCCCGGCCCGCGCACGGCGGCGAGATATCCCTCCTGACCCTGGCGGAACAGCGCGTCGTAGACCGCGTGCCGCGACGGGAAGTACTTGTACAGCGAGGGCGGCCGGACCCCGAGCCGCCTGGCGACGGTGGCCAGGCTCAGCCCCGCCACGCCTTCCTCGGCCATGACGTCGAGCGCGATGCCGAGGATCTCCGCCTGCGTCTCGGCCCTGCGGCGGGCCCGCCGATCCGGAATGTCGGTCATACCCGTTAGCTTAGGCTAATACTGTTAGCCAAAGCTATGGGGGTGTGCCACCGTGTCGCGTGACATCGAGCTGATCGGCCTGCGGCAGAACAACCTGAAGGACGTCTCACTGCGGCTGCCGAAGGAGCGGCTGACGGTGTTCACCGGCGTGTCCGGCTCGGGCAAGTCGTCCATCGCGTTCGGGACGATCGCCGTGGAGTCGCAGCGGCAGCTCGGCGAGACGTTCAGCGCGTTCGTCCGCCACCGGCTGCCCAAGCACGAGCGGCCCAAGGCCGAGCGCATGGCCAATCTGACGGCCGCCGTCGTCGTGGACCAGAAGCCGGTGGGCGGCGGCGCGCGCTCGACGGTGGGCACGATGACCGAGGTCCACGCGCTGCTGCGGGTGCTGTTCTCGCGGCGCGGCGAGCCGTCGGCCGGCCCGGCGACGGCGTACTCGTTCAACGACCCGCAGGGCATGTGCCCCGAGTGCGACGGCCTGGGGCGCAAGGTGGAGCTCGACCTCGGCAAGCTCATCGACGAGGACCGCTCGCTCGACGAGGGCGCGCTCGCGCTGCTCCCGATCGGCTCGGCGGCCTGGCAGATCTACGCGCGGTCGGGGCTGTTCGACCCGGCCAAGCCGCTGCGCGAGTTCACGCCGCGCGAGCGCGAGCTGCTGCTGTACGGCAGCGGTTTCAAGGTCAAGCGCGGCAAGTACGACAACACGTACGAGGGCGTCGCGCTCCGCTTCCAGCGCCTCTACCTCAAGCGGGCCCGCGAGCAGGTGGACGAGGAGGCCCGCCCCTACGTGACCGAGCGCACCTGCCCCGCCTGCGGCGGCGCCCGGCTCAACGCCGCCGCGCTGGCCTCCACGATCGGCGGGCGCAACCTGGCCGACTACTGCGCGATGGAGGTCACCTCCCTGATCGAGGTGCTCGAAGGGCTCGACGACCCGGTGGCGGAGGCGGCCGTGGAGACGCTGCGCCGCATCGACGCCGTCGGGCTCGGCTACCTCAGCCTCGACAGGGAGACGCCCACGCTGTCGGGCGGCGAGGCGCAGCGCCTGAAGACCGTGCGCAACCTGGGCAGCAGCCTGACCGGCATGACGTACATCTTCGACGAGCCCAGCACCGGCCTGCACCCGCGCGACGTGCACCGGCTCGGTGATCTGCTGCTCGAGCTGCGCGACAAGGGCAACACGGTGCTGGTGGTCGAGCACGACCGCGACCTGATCGCGCTCGCCGACCACGTGGTGGACATGGGGCCCGGCGCGGGTACGGCGGGCGGCCGCGTGGTCTACGAGGGCCCGGTGTCCGGCCTCGCCGCGGGCGACACGCTGACCGGGCGCATGCTGCGGCGCGCACGCGGGCTCAAGGAGCGCGTCCGCCGGCCGTCCGGCAGGCTGACCGTCGCGGACGCAAGCGCCCACAACCTCAAGAACGTCACCGTGCGCCTGCCGCTCGGCGTGCTGACCGCCGTGACGGGGGTGGCCGGCTCGGGCAAGAGCACGCTCGTCCGCAAGGAGCTGGTCGAGCAGCACCCTGAGACGATCCTCATCGACCAGTCGCCCATCGCCGCCTCGTCCCGCTCCACGCCCGCCACCTACCTCGACGCCATGGACCCGCTGCGCCGGATGTTCGCCGAGGCCCACGGGGTGCCGGCCGGGCTGTTCAGCTTCAACTCGGCGGGCGCCTGCCCGGCGTGCAAGGGGCGCGGTGAGATCACCACGGACCTGGCGTTCATGGATCCGGTGACCCGGGTCTGCGACGCGTGCGGGGGCAGCCGTTACAACGCCGAGGCGCTGTCGTACCGGCTGGCCGGGCGGACGATCGCGGACGTGCTGGCGATGACGGCCGAGGAGGCGGCGGAGCTGTTCGGCCTGCCGGGCGTGGCCCGGCTGGTGGAGCTGGGGCTCGGCTATCTGACGCTGGGGCAGCCGCTCAGCACGCTGTCGGGCGGCGAGCGGCAGCGGCTCAAGCTGGCGCACCGGCTGCGGGAGCGGGGCCGGGTCTACGTGTTCGACGAGCCGACCACCGGGCTGCACCCGGCCGACGTGGACACGCTGCTGGCGCTGCTCGACCGGCTGGTGGACGCGGGCAACACGGTGATCGTGGTCGAGCACGACCTCGACGTGGTCAAGCACGCGGACTGGGTGATCGACATGGGGCCGGAGGCGGGGCGGCTCGGTGGCGAGGTGATGTTCGAGGGCACGCCGGCCGAGCTGCGCTCCGCCTCCACCTACACGGCGAAATATCTCGTCAGGTCACTCGATAGCGGTCGTCTCGGACGTCCATGATCGCCATGTGGCCGGGCAGGTGGCCGATCGCGTACTCGACGCCGCCGGCCAGCACCGCCTGCTGCGGCGTCACCCCGCACGCCCAGAACAGCGGCACCTCGCCGTCCCGCACCTCGACCGGCTCGCCGTAGTCGGGCGCGCCCAGGTCGCGGATGCCGATGGCGGCCGGGTCGCCGATGTGCACGGGCGCGCCGTGCACCCTCGGGTAGCGGCCGCTCACCTCGACGGCGGTCGCCACCAGCTTCTCGGGCACCGGCCGCATCGACACCACCAGCGGCCCCGACAGCCTGCCGGTCGGCTCGCAGGGGATGGACGTGACGTACATGGGCACGTTCGTCCCCGCCTCCAGGTGCCGCACCGGCACCCCGGCGGCCAGCAGCGCCCGCTCGAACGTGAAGCTGCACCCGATGAGGAACGGCACCAGATCCGCCCGCCACTCCTCCACCACCTCGTCCAGGTCGGCCACCGCCCTGCCGTCGCGGTAGAGACGGTAGCCGGGCAGGTCCGTGCGCAGGTCACCGGAGAACAGCTCGGTCGAGTACGCCCCCGGCTCGCCCACGTCGAGCACCGGGCACGCCTGCGGGTTGCGGTGGGCGAACAGCAGCAGGTCGTAGCGCAGCTCGCTGGGCACGGCGATGAGGTTGGCCTGCGTCCAGCCCCGGCACCAGCCGGCGGTCGGCCCCCGCTCGCCGGAACGGAACCGCTCCCGCGCCTGCGCGGGGCTCAGGTCGGCGACGTTCACCTCTCGACAGTAAGAGCGCGGGGTGCGCCGGTCCACCATCGCGGGCTTGACATCTTCGTGTCCGTCAACCTAAGTCGACGATGATATCTGCGTCAACTTCGGTGGCCCGCTTCAGGGGGTTGTGCACCCTGGACGCGTTGTCCGTCGCCGTCACGGCGAGCCTGCCCCGCCCGCCGTGCAGGCCGCGATGCTGCGGGTCGTGCTCGAACGGGCCGTCGGCGACCTGACGCTGCCCGCCTCCGTACGCATCGTCGCCGCCGCCAACCCGCCCGAGCAGGCCGCCGACGGGTGGGACCTGCCGGCGCCGCTGGCCAACCGGCTGATCCACCTCGACTGGACGGTCAGCTCCGCCTCGGTCGCCGACGGGTTCACCGGCGGCTTCTCCACTCCGTCCCTTGAGGGCTACGGCGTCTGCGCTGATGTGGACCGGACGCGGGCGCTGGTGGGCGCCTTCCTGCGGGTACGGCCCGAGCCGGTGCTCAACGTCCCCGACGGGCCCGCCCGCGCCTGGCCCAGCCCCCGCACCTGGGAGCCGGCCGCCATCGCACTCGCGCACACGATCAAGGCCCCCGACGAGGTACGGGCCGAGCTGGTCACCGGCGCGGTCGGCGAGGCGGCCGGGTACGAGCTGCTCTCCTGGCTGCGCGACCTCAATTTGCCCGACCCGGAGACCCTGCTCGCCGGCCCGGGACGCCCCGCTGCCCTCCCGCGTGGACCGAGTGCACGCCGTGCTCGGCTCGGTCGTCGCACACGTCGCCGCCCGCAGGCACCTCGCCGGCGAGCGCCCGCACCGCGTCCCATGGCCGGTCCCGCCTGGCCACGCGGCTGACGGCGGAGCGCGCAGGCGTGCTCAGAGCACTGTCATCGTTCACCACCGACCCGCTCTGAAAGGGCGGCGAGGCCGGCAGGGGACCCGCGCATAGGCAGGCGGCATGACACCATCGCCGGCAGCGACCACAAGGTGAGCTGACGGCGGCGCCGGGACTGGTGGAGTTCAGTACTCGACTTCGAACGTGTGCGGTTCAGTACTCGACTTCGAAGGTGTGCGGCCCGAGCCCGTAGCCGTCGCCCTGCGGCACCACGTACCCGTGCCCGATCAACGTCGCGAGGCTCTCCCGCACCTCCTCCTCGCTCAGCCCTGACGCGTGCGTCAACCCGTCGAGCCACGCGCCGCCGGACTCGACGGTCTGGGCGGCGACGGCCTCGTAGACGTAGATGTCGACGTCCGACAGGGCCTGCACATCGTGCCTGTCAGTCATGATCGTTGTCTCGCTCCCTCTCTCAGCCTGGCCGGGTCGACCTCCCTGTCGGGGAAACGGCGCAGGTACTCGGCCTCGAGCTCGTTGGTCCGCGAGGTGTGGTGGACGAGGGCGTCGTCCGATCCGTGGAAGAAGGTGTCGCTCCTGGTGGCGTGCAGCTGGCGCAGCTCGCGCACGACGTCCTCGTCGCTGAGCTGAGCCGGATCAATTCCCATCGTCGTCATGCGAACCCCCTACCCAGGAACGTTCGGACAACATCTGTCACATTTCCTGACAATTAGGCATTGTCTGTAAGATGTCGTCGCTTTACCTTCCCGTTATGGACCTCGAGCTAAGGCACCTCAGGATCGTCCGCGCGGTCGCGGACGCGGGAAGTGTGAGTAAGGCCGCCTCCCTGCTCGGGCTGGCACAACCGGCCCTGACCGCGCAGCTCAAGCGCATCGAGAGGGCGCTCGGCGGCGCCCTCTTCGAGCGTGATCGCCACGGCGCCAGGCCCACCCGCCTCGGCGAACTCGTGCTCGCCCGCGCGCGCGTGCTTCTCCCCGCAGCCAAGGAACTGCAGGACGAAGCCGTACGTTTCGCTCAGGCCCCCTCCCCCAGCTTCCGCATAGGCGCCACCAACGGGCCGATCCTGGGCGGCTTGGTCGACCGCCTCGCCGCCGAGCGGAAGGTCAGCACGTACACGTCGTGGTCGACGTACGAGCTGAACAGCATGGTCGAGCTCGGCCGCCTCGACTACGTGCTCACGGGTGCCTGCGGCGACTCCGGCACCCCCACCGGAACGCTCCTCTGGGAGACCATCAGCATCGACCCGGTGTTCCTGCTGGTCTCCGAGGATCATCCGGCCGCGCGGGAGAAAGAGGTGTCGCTGGCCGACCTCGCCGACGAACAGTGGGCGGTGACGCCGGGCGACGGCTGCTTCGCCGACTGCTTCGCGATGGCGTGCGCGCGGGCGGGGTTCACGCCGGGGACGATCTACGAGACCGACGTGCCCACCTGCACCCACCTCGCCCAGGTCGGCCGGGCCGTCGTCCTGTGCCAGGCCACCCACCAGGCCGCCCCGGGCCTGGTCATGGTGCCGCTGGAGGGAGTGCCGCTGCGCTGGCGGCAACTGCTCGGCCGCCACCCCACCGCCCCCGAGGCCGAGTGGGTCATCTCGCAGGCCAAGCAGGCGCATCGGGACGCCGTACGCCGCAGCCCCGTGTACTCCGACTGGCTCGTACGCAACCCCGGCTACGGCACCACCCCCTAGCACCGCATCCGCGTCAGAGAGCCACGCCGCCTGACCGCACCGCCGACCCGCCGGCTCATAAGGCCGGACAGGCCCGCCGCGGTCTCACGAGGCCGCAGGCCGACCCCCGCTCCCATAAGGCCGGAGGCCGGCACCGACGAGAGGCCACGGCGACCGCCGTACCCGGCCTCGGTCCCGCTCTGACCGGCTCCTACCGCCCCCGTCCCCGCTCACCCCACCCCGACCAGCCACGCATGGCGCTACGCCGACGGAGAATATGATCGTCTGGCACTCCACCAAGCCCGGAAGACGTGGAATGATGTCGGCGGAGCCCGTTTCTCCCGCCCGGCCCGGCACCACGACCGGATCCGATGCTCTAGCCTTGGTTAGCGCCAGGCCACGGCAAGATCCTTCTCGCCGCGCCGCACGCGACACAACTTCATCCAGGGGCGGTAGCTCAGCCGGTCAGAGCATCGGACTCATAATCCGTGGGTCGTGGGTTCAAGTCCCACCCGCCCTACCACGCTGACCAGCGGATTCCTTGATCACGGATCGGGGGAGCCCCCGATCCGGGCGCAGGGAGACCGAGGGGATCAGTTCAGGACGGTCACCCTTCACGGACCGCCCGCGGCACCATCGCGCCGCTCGCCTCCGCAGGCTCTCGCGCCAACTCCGGCACGCACGGTCGTGTACAAGTCCGCCGTGATCGACGACGACGAATGCCGCGGCGTCTGGATGCGAGCCTTGGTGGTGGTGCGCGGAGAGCCGCCGCCGCAGAATCGGTCGGCACCGGCGCCTTCAGCGGCTAGGCCCTGAGCAGCAGATCCCTTCAGCGACACCGTCCTGAGCAGCAGAGGTGCCTTCGGCGGCGAGGTCTTGAGCGGCACAGGTCGTGTCGATCAGGCGGCCGGGCGTCGGAGAGGTCGCGTGCCGTCGGCCTCGTCAGGTCCGCCGCCGAGTTCCAGCCACAGCGAGCGCAGATGGTCCATGCGCATGAGGTCAACGCATATCTGGAACGCCTGGACGTCGCGTTCTGCCGGGCCCAGGCGCGTACGGCCGTCTCCAGGTTCCGGCTGCCCGCGTGGGCTTCCAAGCACCAGGTCGGGAAGGGTGTGCATCTTGTCGCCGCTCGCGCCGGTGGCTTGTCCGCACCGGCGATGAGGCGGCCGGTATGCTCGGCCCCGATGTGGGCGAGCGAGTCGGACTTATCGCCGCGGATGCCTTTGAAGTGCTGGTAGAAGGAGCCCTTCGTGAGTCCCCTGGCTGATCATCGCCCCCTGATGCACTTCGTGTGGGCGTTCGTCCAGCCGCACGCCTGGGCCGGCGTCGCGGGCGACGGCTTCGTCCGCGCCCTCGTCGGCATCGGGCTTGCGGACTGCTTCGCCCGCGCGGCGAGCGTCTGGGTCGCCGCCCCGCGTCTGTCTCCTTGCTTCGGGCACGCTGTCCCGGCGCATCATCCGTACGACGGGCCGGCCGCGCGCGGGCACGTCGAGGCCGGCGAGAGTGTGGAGGTCTGACATGAACGTCCTCATCAGGATCGTCCTTTTGCTGGTCGCGGGTGTGTCGGCGTGGCTGGATCCGGCCGGGTTCGCCGCCTGGGCCGGCCGGCCGAACCGCGTGCGCTTCCGGCGCGACGCCGGGGTGTTCCAAATCGGCATCGGGCTGGTGGCCGGGCTGTGCGTGCCGTCCGCCCGCCGGGCGGGTCAGGGGGCGGGCGCGTGAACGTGCTGATCGCCGGCGCGACCGGCACGCTCGGCTCGGTCCTGGTACGTCAGCTGCTCGCCGCCGGTCACCAGGTGTGCGGCATCACGAGATCCGCCGCGGGCGCCCGGAGGCTCGCCGATGCGGGTGCCACCGCCGTCGTCGCGGACGTGATGGACCGTGACGCGCTCCTGACCGCGCTCGACGGCCTGCGGGCGGACGCGGTCATCCATCAGGCCACCGCGATCACGGGGCTCCCGCTCTTCCACCGCGCCCTGTACGCCACCGACGCCCTGCGCGAGCGCGGCACCGCGCACCTCGTGGAGGCCGCCGGGCTCGTCGGCGCCCGCAGGTTCCTCACGCAGTCGTTCTTCCTCGGGTACGGCTACCGCGACCACGGCGACGAGCCGGTGACCGAGGATCGCCCCTTCGCCGAACCCGGCCAGGGAGCCTTCGACCCGCACATGCGCTCGATGCGCGCCAACGAGGAGCAGGTGTTCGCGATCGGCGGCATCTCCCTGCGCTACGGCATGTTCTACGGCCCGGAACCGACCACCTGGCGCCTGGTGAGGATGGCCAGGAGGCGGCTGCTTCCCGTCCCCCGCCCCGCGAGCACCGTCTCGCTCGTCCACATCGAGGACGCGGCCGCCGCCACGGTGGCGGCCCTGGAGCGCGGCAGGCCGTGCCGGGCCTACAACATCGCCGACGACCATCCGGTCCGGTTCGACGAGTACGTCAGGGAGCTGGCGAGGGCGGCCGGCGGTCCCGTCCCGCTGACGGTGCCAGGATGGCTGCTGCGCGCCACGCCGTACATGTACGCCCTCATGGTGGGCACGCGGTTGCGGCTGAGCACCGGCCTGGCCAAGGACGAGCTGGGGTGGACGCCCGCCTACCCGTCCTACCGGGAAGGGCTGGCCGGCCTGGCCTAGACGCCGTCCCGGATCACCGTGCCGGATCACCGTGCCGGCGGGCGATGCGCCCCCGCAAGGCCGGTTCCGCGCCTTCCCCCAGATGGGGGAGGTGACGACGGCCGCGAGTTCCTAGCGTGACCAGCATGACCAGAAGCATCCGGATCTTGGGCGCACTCCTGTCGATCGCCGTGATCGCGGTGGGGATCATGTGGTGGACGACCCCCGCGAGTTACCCGTTCGGCGCGGCCGACCGGGTCACGGTGTCGCTCACGCACTTGCTCGAGCACGACGTGACCGGCCCGATGACCGTGGCCGCCGGGCTCGTGGGCCTGGCGGTGATCGTCGGGCCGGGGCCGCTGGTGCGCGCCGGAGCGGTCGCCGAGCTGCTGTTCTTCGGTGTGGTGCTCTCCGACGCCGGCATCATGTCGGTCGCGGCCTATGGTGTGGCGATCCTGGGGCCCGTGGCGCTGCTCGGTGTCGTGGTCGTGGCGGCCGTGCGCGGGAAGTGGTCCGGACTGGTGGACGTCGCCACGCTGGCCGTCCTGGCGGTGGCGGACACGGTCACCGGGTTCGGTGCGCTGAGCCTGGTGGGACGCTATATGGGCAACATCACGAGGGACTTCGCCTCGTACGGCGGGCGGCTCGGCTGGACGCTGGCCAATGCCGTGGCCTGCGCGGTGTGGACGGTGATCGCGGCGAAGGCGTTCAGGACGGGCGAGCCGTCGCGCTGGATCAGGCCCGAGTCCGCCGTCAGGTGGGGACGCGTCGCCACGATCGGGGCGGCGATGTGCCCGCTTCCGTACGCGCTGTACCGGCTGACCTGGCTGACCCCGTGGCCCACCGATTCCGGCGTCACCGGGCCGCTCGCGGCCGACACCCGGCTCCAGGGGCTGCTTCTCGCCTTCGCCGCGCTGGGGGGCGCCGTGCTGACCCTCGGGCTGATCAGCAGGTGGGGCGAGGTGTTCCCGCGCTGGGTGCCGATCGTCCACGGCCGTACCGTCCCGGTGCGGCTGCCGGTCATCGCCGGAGGGACGGTCGCGGGCATCTGCTGCCTGGCCTCGCCGGGGCTCGTCATCGACTCCGTCGTGCGCGGTCAGCCTGTGGCGCTGCTGCTCTGGCCGTACCCGCTGTGGGGTGTGCTGCTCGCCGGAGCCGTCCTGGCCTACTGGCTGCGTCGCCGGGCGGACCATGTCCGGCCCTGATCGGGGTGGCCCGGGTCATTCTCGATGCCAGAGGCTCTCCGCCGTCTCCGCGACGCCGGTGCCGACGAGACCGAGCTCGTAGGCGAGCACGGCGGCCTGGGTGCGGTCGCGGGCGCCCAGCTTGTCCAGGAGGTTGCCGACGTGCGTCTTGACCGTCTCCCTGGTGACGTGCAGCGCCGAGGCGATCTCGGCGTTGTTCTGTCCGAGCGCGATGTGCCGCAGGACGTCCAGCTCGCGCGGCGTCAGCTCGACCGGTACGCGCTGCCGGGCCGAGCCGACGTGCGGCGAGGCGATGCGGCGCAGCGCGTCGGGGAAGAGCACCGCGTCGCGGCGGTGCACCAGGCGGATCGCCTCCACCAGGTCGCCGGCGGGCGAGCGTTTGAGCACGTACCCGGCGGCGCCCGCGCGCAGCGCGCCCCAGACGAGCTGGTCGCTCTCGAACGTGGTGACCACGATGACGCGCGTCCTCGGGGAGCGGCGGGCCAGCTCCCGCGTCGCGGTCAGGCCGTCCATCCCGGGCATGCGGATGTCCATCAGCACGACGTCCGCGCCGGCGCCGGCCGTGACCGCCGCGCGGCCGTCGGCGGCCTCGGCGGTCACCTCGATGTCGTCGTGGAGGGAGAGCATGGTGGCCCAGCCCGAGCGGATGAGCCGCGACAGGCACCCTGTCCAAGGGGTCGGCGCTGACCCTGACGTCGAGGCCGCGGGTGAGCGTGCCGAGCGCCTCCAGGGTGGGCGTCTTGCCCGTCGTGCCGTCGTCGAGCACGCTGAGCAGCACGTCGAGCTGCTGCTGGGCATCGCGGGCGGTGGCCGTCAGGTGTCCGAGCGACTGCGCGGCGAGCGCGGGGGCGGCTCGCTGCAGGGCCGCCTCGGCCGCCATGGCCTGCACGAGGACGACGCTGAGGGCGTGGCCGACGGAGTCGTGCAGTTCCAGAGCGAGCGACTGGCGGCGGCCGAGCTCGTCGATCAGCTGGGACGGCTCTGAGCGCAGCAGCCGGCGCGCGGCCCAGCGCTGGCCGAGACCCGCGGCGACCATCGCGGCCAGCACGACGGCGGCGAGCAGCAGCACCTCGGCCACCTCACCGGAGGCGTCCGCCACGCCCGCGGGAGCAGCCCGGGAGACAGGGCCAGCACGGCCGCGCTCAGCGTCGCGCCGACGTACAGGTGCAGGCTGGTCAGGGCCACCAGGTAGAGGCGGTCACCGCGCTCGGGCACGACGACGTCGAGCAGATCCGACAGCGCGGCCACCTCCAGACGGCGCGTCAGCGGCAGCATCGCGAGCAGCACCGAGGCGGGCAGACATGCCGCCCACAGCACCAGTACGCGTCCCGGCGTCAGCGCGGTCAGGATCAGCAAGCCGAGCGCCGCGGCGACCGGGGACAACAGCGCAGCGCCCAGCAGCTGGTAGACCCCGGCCCGCACGGCCTGGGTGAGGTGGCGCTTCACGTGGCCCGACCCTAGCCGACGCCCCCGGAAGTGCCCTCCCCCGGCAGGGGGAGATGGCAGCGGAGCGGTCGCCGGGTCATCGTGTTCCCGGGCGCGCGGCCGGGAGCCTGCCGCCGTCCCGTGCCGGTAAGCCAGGCGGTCTCGGCCTGGTGGAACGCGTCGAGCCCGGCGGGCTCGACGCCTGGTCGGTCTCCGGTCAGGCTCAGGTCAGGGTCGCGGCGCGGGCGGCGAGGATGCCGGCGCGGGCGAGCTGGACCTGGCGGGCCTTGCGGGCGGCGTACCAGAGCACCGGGGCCAGCGTGGCGTGCACCGTCAGCACGTCCTCCACCTCGGTGCCCGCGCCGTCGGGGGTCAGCCGGAACCGGTAGACGAGCCGCACGCCGCCGGGGCTGTCCACCTCGCCTTCGACGCTGTCCTCGGTGGTGCGCAGCGTCACCTCGATCAGGTTGTCGTACGTGATGAAGCCGAGGAAGCGGAAGCGCTCCACCGACACGTACCGGGTCACGCCGGGCTCCTTGCGCACGTCGCGGACCGCCACCACGAGCGGTGACAGGCCGATGTAGCTCGACGGCTCGCTGAGATGCGCGAGCACCGCGGGCGGCGGGGCAGGGACGTGGAAGACGTTGCTGAACGTCGTACTGGGCATGGTTCTCCTCTGCTTGCAAGTATTCCGTACGCGCTGGCCCCGCCCGGCCGCCACTGGTTCGCCGCCGCTAGCTCGCCGCCGTGGCGGAGGCGACGTTGCCGCCGGAGAGGATCGCGACGACCGGTCCCGGCGGCAGGGAAGCCCGGTGGGCCAGGTAGGCGGCCGTGGCGACCGCGCCGCTGGGCTCGGCACGCTCCCCCAGCTCGCGCAGGAGCAGGGCGGCGGCGGTGTCGATGGCGTCCTCGGTCACGGTCACCATGTCGTCCACGTACCGGTGGATGTGCTCCCAGGCCAGGGCGCCGAGGACGGGGGCGCGCAGCCCGTCGGCGCGGGTGCGGTAGGTGAGCTCCACCGGCCAGGCCGTACGCGTGCCGGAGCGGAAGCTGGCCGCCCCGTCGGCGGCCAGCTCGGGTTCGACGCCGATCACCCGGATCGCCGGGCAGGTGGCCTTGACCGCCACCGCGATCCCGGCGAGCAGGCCGCCGTTGCAGACGGGCACCAGGACCGAGCCCGCGTCCGGCAGGTCCTGGACGATCTCGGCTCCGGCGCTGCCGTGCCCGGCGATGACGTCGAACGCGTCGGAGCGGATGATCGCCGCGCCGAACCGGTCGGACAGCGCCAGGCAGGCGTCCTCCCGCAGGGCGGGCGGCACGATCACCACCTCGGCGCCGAGCCGGCGCGCGGCGCTCACCTTCAGCTCGGGTGCGGTGTCCGGCAGGACGACGGTGGCCCGCACCCCCTGCTCGGCGGCGGCGTAGGCGATGGCCTGGGCGTGGTTGCCCGACGACTGCGCGATCACGTGCCGTACGCCGTGCCGGGCGAGCCGGACCACGGCGTTGACCGCGCCGCGGACCTTGAACGAGCGGGTCGGCTGCCGGTTCTCCGGCTTGACCCAGAGCCGCTCGCCGGGCAGCCGCAGCAGCGGGGTGCGCCGCACGTACGGCTCGATGCGGGCGCTCGCCGCCTGGACGTCGCCTGCGGTGACGAGCCCCGTGCGCACCGCGCTTTCCACGTTCACGCGCTCAGCACCCTCTCCTGGATGGCGTCCAGGTCGGCCGCGGCCTCCGCGGGCGGCGCGGCGTCGGGAACGCGGTCTTCCAGGTGGTGCAGCGGCCGGTACCACAGCCCCAGCAGTCCCCAGATCACCAGGAAGACGCCGCTGGCCAGCAGCACCGCCGCCGCGCCGCCGCCGGGCCCGCCGGCGAACCGCCCGGCCCACTCGGCCAGCGGGTCGGCGGCGAGGAAGCCGATCGGCTGCATCGCGGTGGCGATCATGATGTTCACCGCGAGCACCCGGCCCTGCAGCTCCTGGCCCACCTTGACCTGGATGATCGACAGCCAGTGGGCGTTGCCGATGCTCATGCACGCCAGCCGGATGAACAGCCCGGCCGCGACCAGCCACACGACCGGCCACGCGCCCATGAGGATGACGCCGACGCCGGACCCGGCGACGAAGCCGATCATGCCGGTGGCCCGCCGCCGGGTGCCGCCCCACACCATCACCACGCCGGTGCCGATGGCCGCGCCGACACCGCCCACGGCGGTCACCACGCCCAGGTCGGCCGAGGTGCCGATGGCCAGCACGATCGGGGTGACGAGCACCCACATGAGGGCGGTGCAGAAGTTGACCACCGCGAAGTAGAGCGCCATCACCAGCAGCGGCCGCCGCCTGCGCAGGAACCGCCAGCCACCGGTGAGCGCCGCCGTGAACGTCTCCTCGCGCCGGTGGAAGAGCCGGTCGGGGAAGCGCACCAGCAGCAGCGTGATCACGCCGACCGCGAACGTGGCCACGTCCACCGCGACCACCGCCGACAGCCCGAACAGGCCGATCAGCGCGCCGCCGGCGAGCGGCGCGACCACGTTGCCGATGCCGAAGCCCACGTTCGCGAGGGCGTTGGCCTGTGGCAGGTACGGTTTCGGCACGAGCTGCGCGACCGCCGCCATCCACGCGGGCTGCTGGAACGCCGACACGATCGAGGTGACGCCGACGATGAGGCAGACGTTCCAGAACTCCAGCCGCCCGGTGACGAGCAGCAGCACCAGCGCCACCATGGTGAGCCCGGACAGCGCGTCGCAGGCCAGCATGATCGTGCGCCGGTCGATCCGGTCGGCGAGCGCGCCGCCGAGCGGGGTGAGCAGCACGGCCGGGATCTGCGCCAGCATCGTGACCAGCGCCAGGTCCAGGATCTCGCCGCTGAGCTGGTACGCCCACACGCCGAGCGCGAACGAGCTGAGCGCCGTGCCCAGCGCCGAGACGATCTGCCCGGCGGCGACCGTGTAGAAGGGCCGCAGGTTGGTGCGCTCGGGCGGGCGCACCGGGTCGGGCAGGTCGCCGGCCGTCCAGCGGGTCAGGTGGCCGAGCACCAGGGCGGCCAGGGGTGCCGCCTGGTGGCGCAGGAAGTAGTGTCCGGCCCTGGGCAGCACGGCCCGCTCCACGCGGGGCGAGAACGCCGCCCACTCGGCGTGGCGCTCCTCGTGGAGCTGGGTGGCGCGGTCACGCTCCCCGACGAGGCTGAGTATCGGGGCGCGCAGCGGCGCCGCCTCGCCGGTCAGCTCGCGGGTGAACCACTCCTGCGCCTGGTCGGCGTCGTGCCGCATGGCGCGTACGGCGGTGCGCTTGGCGGCCTCGTCCATGTCGTCGAGCAGCCCGCCGGAGGCGCGCAGCGCGTCGCGGAACATCCGGTCCGACACCCAGCGGTCGCCGCCGAACAGCCGCCTGATCGGTCCGGGCAGCCGTGCGGCGGGGAAGCTCGCGGCGGCGATCACGCCCAGCACGTGCACGCCGTCCGCCTCCAGGCGGCGGGCGAGTGCGACGGCGAGCGCGGAGCCCACGCAGTGGCCGTAGATCGCGACCGGTCCTGACGCACTCCGCGCCACCTCGGCGGCCAGCCTGTCCGCGAGCTCTTCCAGCGGCAGCGGCCGTTCGTCGGGGCGGGCGGGGTCGTGGCCGGGCAGCTCGGCGGAGAGCACCTCCACCCGGTCGCCCAGCTCCTTGGCCAGCGGCTGGTAGACCGCCGCCGAGCCGCCGCCGTACGGCACGCACACCAGCGTGAACTCGCTGGCCCGCCCGCCGCCCAGGCGATGCAGCAGCCCGCCGCCGGTCTCGCCGCCGTCCTCGCGGCCGAGGAACGCGGCCAGCTCGGCGACGGACGGCCGGGTGAACAGGTCGATCACCCGCAGCCCGCGGCCGATCTCCTTGACCGCGCGGACCGCGGCGAACGAGTCACCGCCGAGGGCGAAGAAGTCGTCGTCGGTCCCCACCCGCTCCACGTCGAGCACGCGGGCGAAGACCCCGGCGACCAGCTCCTCCTCGGGGGTCGCGGGCGCGGCGTACGCGGCCCGCTCGGCCACCGGCTCGGGCAGCGCGGCCCTGTCGATCTTCCCGTTCGGGTTGAGCGGGAGCCGGTCGAGCGCCACGACGTGCGCGGGCACCATGTAGTCGGGCAGCCGCTCGCGCAGCGCCGAGCGCACGGCCGCGGCCTCCACGGTCGCGGGCGTGACCCACGCGGCGAGCTGCCTGGCCTTGCCCTCGCCGACGGGCAGCACCACGGCCTCGGCGACCTGGGGCAGCGCCCGCAGCGCGGTGGTGACCTCGCCCAGCTCCACGCGGTAGCCGCGCACCTTGACCTGGTCGTCCACCCGGCCGCGGAACTCGATCCGCCCGTCGGAGGTGAGGCGCAGCAGGTCGCCGCTGCGGTAGCAGCGTCCGTCCCCGGTCAGCGGGTCGGGGACGAACCGTTCGGCGGTCAGCTCGGGCCGGCCGATGTAGCCGCGGGTGACGCCGGGACCGCCGACCACCAGCTCGCCGGGCACGCCGGGCGGCACGGGGCGCATCGCCGCGTCCACGAGGTGGCCGTGCACGCCGGGCAGCGGGCGGCCGAGCGGCACGATGCCGGTCCGCCGGTCGGCGGGGATCTCCTCGGTGTCGCACACCAGGCAGATCATCGTGGACTCGGTGTGGCCGTAGTGGCTCTGGATGCGCAGCCCGGGCCGGGCGGTCCTGGCCCGCTCGACCAGGTCCCACGGGCACGCCTCACCCGCCAGGATCAGCAGCTCGCGCGGCAGCACGGCGGCCAGGTCGCCGCCCGACGCCAGCAGCTCCAGGTGGCTCGGCACGCATTTGACGACGTCCACCCGGTGCCCGGCGAGGTAGCCGGCGAACGCGGCCGGGTCCATCGCGGTCTCGCGCGGCACCAGGTGCACCGTGCCGCCCGTGGTCAGCGCGCCGAACACGCAGGTCAGGCCGAAGTCGGCGGCGGGCGTGGAGACCACGGCGAACGACCCGCCGGGCACGCCGATGCGCGGCAGCATGCCGCCCAGGTAGTTGAGCACGCCGCGGTGCTCGGCGGCCACCGCCTTGGGCGTGCCGGTGGAGCCCGACGTGAAGATCACGTGGTGCAGGTGCCCGGGCCGTACGTCCACGTCGGGCCGGGTGTCCGGCAGGGACGGCGGCCGGTCGAGCGTCAGCACCCGCCTGCCGTCCCCGATGAGGGGCGCGAACTCGCTCACCGTCACCACGGCCCGCACTCCGGCGGCCTCCAGCATCGCGGCGATCCGCGCCGCCGGGTAGGCCGGGTCCATCGGCAGGTAGCCGCCGCCCGACTTCTGGATGCCGAACAGCGCGCACGCCAGGTCCGCCCCGGGTTCGAGCAGCACGCCGACCGGTTCGTCCGCTTGCACGCCGGCGTCCAGGAGCCAGTGCGCGATCCGGTTCGCGGCCGACTCCAGCTCCGCGTACGTCAGGGCACGATCGGCGCCCACCACCGCGAGGGCGCCGGGGGTCTCGTCCACCCAGCGCTCGATCAGGTGGTGCACCGCCCCGGCGGGCGGCTCGGGCGGCGGCCCGCCGTCGATGACGGGCCCTGTCACCGGCTCAAGCGGCACCGCGCCCACGGGCGCGTCCAGGTCGGCGAGCAGCCCGTCGAGCAGGGCCGTGTACCAGCGGGCCAGCTTTTCCGCGGTCCCCGGCTCGAACAGGTCGGTGCGGTACGCGAGCCCGCCGCGCAGCGGCGCGCCGGGACCCTCGTCGATGACGTGCCAGCTCAGGTCGAACTTGGTGGTCTGCTCCGGCAGCTGGATCTCGGACGACTCCAGGCCGGGCAGCTCCGGCCGCGCCACGCCGGAGATGTAGTTGAGCATCACCTGGAACAGCGGCGTGGCCGCCAGGTTCCGCTCCGGCCGCAGCCGGTCCACCACCCGGTCGAACGGCGTGCCCGCGTGCGCGAGCGCGCCAAGCGCGGACTCTCGGGCGCGGGCCAGCAGGTCGCGCCCGGTCGGGTCGCCGCCCACGTCGGTCCGTACGACGACGGTGTTGAGGAAGCAGCCCACCACGCCTTCGGTGTCCGGGTGGTCGCGGCCGGAGACCGGCACGCCGACCGCGATGTCCGCGCTCGCCGACAGCCTGGCCAGCAGCGCCTGCAGCCCGGCCAGCAGCACGATGAACGGCGTGGAGCGGTAGGCGGCGGCCACCGCCCTGATCCGCTCGCTCAGCCCGGCCGGCAGTTCCAGGTCGAGCGCGGCGCCGCCGGGGCCGGGCACGGCGGGGCGCGGCCGGTCGGCGGGCAGGTCGAGCACCGGCGGCAGGCCGTCCAGCCGCTCGGCCCACCAGTCCAGGTCGGCCGGGTCGGGGACCGGCGAGACCTCGGCGTACTGCGCGGGCGGCGGGCCGAGCGGCGGGCGCAGGCCGAGGCGGGCGGCGTACAGGCCGGACAGCTCGTCGAGCAGCAGGCCGCGCGTCCACGCGTCGGTGGCGATGTGGTGGAAGGTGAGCGAGAGCACGTGCTCTTCGTGATCGACGGTCAGCAACGTCGCGCGCATGGGCGGCTCGCGGTCCAGAGCGAACGGGGTCGCGAGGTGCGCGGCCAGCACGTCCTCGACCTCGGACCGGTGCACGCGCTCGGTGGAGACGGGCACCTCGGCGGCGTCCCGCACCACCATCACGGGCTCGGGTCCCGAGTCGTCGACGACGCTGCGCAGGACGTGGTGCCGCTCGGCCAGGTCGCGTACCGCGCCCAGCAGCGCCTCCTCCCGCAGCGGGCCGCGCAGCCGCAGCGCGATCGGGACGTTGTAGGCGCTGCTGTCCGGTTCGAGCTGCGCCAGGAACCACAGCCTGGCCTGCACCCCGGACAGCGGCACCGGCCCGTCCACCGGCGCGCGCCGCGCCCGCGCCGCGGCGGCGGGCTGCGGGAGCGCGGCGGCCAGGTCGGCCAGCACCGGGTGCTCGAACAGCAGCCGCACCTGCACCGCCGCGCCCAGCCGCTCGCGCAGCCGCCCGGCCACCCGGGTCGCGGCGAACGAGTGCCCGCCGAGCGCGAAGAAGTCGTCGTCCGCCCACACCTCGGTGAGGCCGAGCACCTCGGTCCAGATCTCGCCCACCAGGCGCTCGGCCGGGGTGCCGAGCGGCACCCGCACGGCGGGCGCGGCCTCGGGCTCGGGCAGCGCGGCCCGGTCCACCTTGCCGTTCGGGGTGAGCGGCAGGGCCTCGAGCACGCCGATCGCGGCCGGCACCATGTAGTCGGGCAGCCGCTCGCGCAGCGCCGCCCGTACCTCGGCCGCGTCCACCGTGGCCGGGGTCACCCAGGCGGCCAGGCGCCGCTCCAGGCCGGCGCCGACCGGCTGCACGTACGCCTCGGCGACCTGCGGCAGGGCTCGTAACGCCGCGGCGACCTCGCCCAGCTCGACGCGGAAGCCGCGCACCTTCACCTGGTCGTCGACGCGTCCCAGGAACTCGATCAGCCCGTCCTGGGTGACCCTGACGCGGTCGCCGGTGCGGTACCAGCCGCCGGTGAAACGTTCGGCGGTGAGGTCGGGGCGGCCCAGGTAGCCGCGCGCCACGCTGGGCCCGCCGATCCACAGCTCCCCCGGCACGCCGGGCGGCAGCGCCCGTCCTGACGGGTCGGCCACCCGGCACACCACGTCGGCCAGCGGCCGCCCGAGCGGCGCCCGTCCGGGGGCGCTCTCGTCCGCGTCGCAGGCCAGCACGGACACCGTGGTCTCGGTGGGTCCGTAGTGGATCTGCACCTCCAGGTCCGGCCGCGCCTGCCGGACGCGCGCCACCAGGTCGGCGGGCACCGCCTCGCCGGCCAGGATCAGCAGCTTCTCCGGGAGCGCGGCCGTGCCGAGGAGTTCGAGCTGGCTGGGCACCATCTTGATCGCGTCCACCGGCTGCTCTGCCAGGCGGGCGGCGAACGCGGCCGGGTCGGTGGCCGTCTCGTGGTCGATCAGGTGGAGGGTGGCGCCCGTGGTCAGCGCGCACCACACGTTCGTCATGCCCAGGTCGGCGGCGGCGGTGGAGACCAGCGCGAACGAGGCCAGCCCCGCGGGGAGGACCCCGGCCACCGCGCCGAGGTAGTGGGTGATGTGCCGGTGCTCGACCGCGACCCCCTTCGGCCGCCCGGTCGAGCCCGAGGTGTAGATCACGTACGCCAGGTGCTCCGGCCGCACGTCCACGCCAGGACGTTCGGCGGAGGCGTCCGCGGCGGCGGCGAGCTCGGCCTCGGTGAGCACGATCCGCGCCCCGGCGTCGGCCACCACCGCCTGGTTGCGCCGCTCCGGATAGACCGGGTCGAGCGGCAGGTAGGCCGCGCCCGCCTTGAGCACGCCGAGCATGGCGACCACCAGCTCGGGCCGCCGCTCCAGCAGCACGCCGACCGGCTCGTCAGGGCGCACCCCGCGCTCCAGCAGCCAGTGGGCCACCTGGTTGGCGCGGCGGTCCAGCTCCGCGTAGCCGAGCGTGCCGACCGCGACTGCGTCGGGGCTCGCGTCGGCCACCCGCTCGACCAGCGCGTGCAGCGGCACGTCCACGGGCAGGTCCGCGGCCGGGCCGCGCAGGTCGTCGCCGGCCGGCATCCGCACGGGCGCGTCCGGGTCGGTGAGCATGCCGTCGAGCAGCTCCAGGTACCAGCCGGCGAGGCGGCGCGCGGTCGTCTCGTCGTACAGGTCGCTGCGGTAGCGCAGCTCGCCGGTGAAGCGGGTGCCGTCGTCGCCGAGCTCGATGTTCAGGTCGAACTTCGCGGTCGGCGCCTCCAGCGGCACCTCCTCGACCCGCAGTCCGGGCAGCGTGATCGGCGCGCCGGTGTCGTAGACGTTGAGCATCACCTGGAACAGCGGCGTGACCGCGAGGTTCCGCTCCGGCCGCAGCCGCTCCACGACCCGCTCGAACGGCGTGCCGGCGTGCGCGTACGCGTCCAGCGCCGCCGTACGGGCCCGCTCCAGCAGCTCGGCGCCGGTCGGGTCACCCGAGGTGTCGCCGCGCACCACCAGCGTGTTGACGAAGCAGCCGACGACCCGCTCGGCGTCGGGGTGGTGACGGCCCGCGTGCGGCACGCCCACGGCGATGTCGTCCATGCCGGACAGGCGGCTCAGCAGCGCCTGCAGCCCGGCGAGGAACACCATGAAGGGCGACGTCCCCGGCACCGCGCGGACCTTCGCCGCCAGCGGCTCGGGCACCTCCAGCGGCACCGCCGCGCCCTTCCATCCGGGCACGGGCGGGCGGGGGCGGGCGAGCGGCAGGTCGAGCACCGGCGGCAGGCCCGCCAGGTACCCGGCCCACCAGTCGAGGTCGGTGTCCTGCCGTCCGGCCTCCCACGCCGCGACGTCCGCGTACTGCAGGGCGGGGGCGTCGGGGGCCGGTTCCAGGCCGAGGCGGGCGGCGTACAGGCGGGCGAGGTCGTCCAGCAGCACGCGCTCCGACCAGGCGTCGGTGGCGATGTGGTGCAGGGTGAGCGCGAGCACGCACTCGTCGTCGGCGAGCCGGAACACCGTGGCCCGCATGGGCGGCTCGGCGTTCAGCCGGAACGGCCGCCAGGCGTGCCCGGTCAGCTCCCGCTCCAGGTCGGCCGGGTCCACGTCCACCACGGGCACCGGCACGGCGGGGACGGGGCGTACCCGGCCGTCTTCGATGACGCCGCGCAGGATCCAGTGCCGCTCGGCGAGGTCGGCCACCGCGCCGGTGAGCGCGGCGAGGTCCACCGGGCCGCGCAGCCGCAGCGCCAGCGGCACGTTGTAGGCGGGCGTGTCCGGCTCGAGCTGGGCCAGGAACCACAGCCGCTCCTGGGTCGGCGACAGCGGCATGTCCGTGGCCCGCGTCACGGGGATGCCGGGGGCCGCCTTCTCGGCCTGCTTGAGCGCGGCGGCGAGCCTGGAGCGGACGAGCCCGGCGATCCGGTCCTCATGTACCTCGGTCATCCCTCGTTCCCCTCCATCAGCTCGGCGGCCAGCAGCTCCTCCAGCGCGGCGGCGAAGTCGGCGAGCACCGGGCGGTCGAACAGCAGCCGCACCGGCACCGCGACCTGCAACATCTCGCGCAGGCGCGCGGCCACCCTGGTCGCGGCGAACGAGGCGCCGCCGAGGGCGAAGAAGTCGTCGCCGGCCCAGACCTCGGGCCGTTCGAGCACCTCGGCCCAGACGGCGGCCACCAGGCGCTCGGCGTCGGTGGCGGGTGCGACCCGCTCCTGCCCGGGTCCGGTGTCCGGCTCGGGCAGCGCGGCGCGGTCCACCTTGCCGTTGGGCAGCGTGGGCAGGGCCGGCAGCGTGACCCAGCGGCGCGGCACCATGTGGGCGGGCAGCTTGGACGTGGCGTGCCGCTGGATCGCGGCCAGGTCCGCCGTCTCCGGCGCGACGTAGCCGACCAGGTGGGCGTCCGCGCCCGTGCCCGCCACGGCTACCGCGACCTCGGCGAGCTCGCGCAGCACGGCCTCGATCTCGCTCGGCTCGATCCGGTACCCGCGCACCTTCACCTGGTGGTCGCGGCGGCCGTGGAACTCCAGCGTCCCGTCAGGCCGCCACCGCGCCAGGTCGCCCGTCCGGTACGCGCGGCCGCCCGGCGTGAAGGGGTCGGCCACGAACGCGGAGTCGGTCAGGTCGGGCCGTCCCCGGTAGCCTCGGGCCACGCCGGCGCCGCCCAGCAGCAGCTCGCCGACCTCGCCCGGCGGCACCAGCCGCAGCCGCGCGTCCACCACGTACGCCCGCTCGCCCGGCATCGGCGACCCGATCGGCACCCGGTCGCCCTCATGCGTGCGCACCCGGTGCAGCGTGGAGGTGACGGTGGTCTCGGTGGGGCCGTAGGCGTTCCACAGCTCACCGGCGCGGAGCAGGATCTGCTCGGCCAGCGCCGGGTCCAGGGCCTCGCCGCCGACCACGGCGCGCAGCGCCGGGCCGCCGGTCCAGCCGGCCGCGAGCAGCATCCGGTACGAGGTCGGCACCAGGTCGATCACCGTGGCGCCGCTCGCGGTGATCAGCTCGGCCAACGCGTGCCCGTCGGTGGCCGTGGTCCTGTCCACCACCACCGACGTGCCGCCGGCGGTCAGGACGCACCACAGCTCGGAGGCCGAGGCGTCGAAGCTCAGCGGCGCGACCGCGGGCTGCACGTCATCCGGGCCGAGGCGGAGCGCGGTGATCATGCCGTGCACGAGGGCGGACAGGCCGCCGTGGGTGACCTCGACGCCCTTGGGGGCGCCGGTGGAGCCGGAGGTGTAGATGACGTACGCCAGGTCGCCGGAGCGCACCTCCGGCAGGTCGGCGCGCGGTCCCTCGGCGAGCAGGTCCGCGTCGAGCGTCGCCGCCGCGGAGGGCGGTTCGCCGCGGGTGAGCACCACGCGGGCGCCCGCGTCCTCGGCCAGCAGCCGCAGCCGCTCCTCCGGCAGGTCCGGGTCGAGCGGCAGATACGCCGCCCCGGCCCGCCACACCCCCAGCAGCACCGCGGGCAGCATCCGGTCCCTCGGCACGCGGACGCCGACCACGTCGCCCCGCGACACCCCGTGCGCCAGCAGCCCGGCCGCGATCCGGTCGGCGCGGTCGTTCAGCTCGGCGTGGCTCAGCGTCGCGCCGTCCGGGCCGATCACCGCCGTGCCCGTCGCGTGCGAGGCGAGCGCCACCGGCACCGGCGGCAGGTCGCCGGGCAGCTCGGGCCCGGCGGCGCGGGCGAGCAGCGCGGCGCGTTCGTCCGGGGTGACCCGCTCGAACGCGGAGATCGCCAGGTCCGGCTCGGCCACCGCGCCGCGCAGCAGCCACAGCAGCCGGTCGAGGTACGCCTCGGCCTGCCGCCTGCCGAGCAGCGCGAGCGCGTACTCCAGGTGCAGCTCGGAGCCCTCGACCGTGCGGTTGACCAGGACGCTGAACTCGTGCACCGCCGCGCCCGAGCCCACCTCGGTCAGCAGGTCCAGGCGTCCGGCACGGACCGGCACCTCGCCGTGCTGCATGGCCAGCAGCACCGGTGCGCGGGGCAGGTCGGCGGGCGGGACCTCCTGGTGCACCAGCGCCCGTGTCGCGGCCTCACCGGCCTGCCTGACCAGATCGCGGAAGGTCGGCGCGGCGTCCGGGCGCAGCCGGACCGGCACCGTGTCGATGAGCGGTCCGACGACCCTGGCCAGCTCCGGTGCGGCACGGCGCGCGGCGACCATGCCGATCAGCGTGTCCGGCTCCCCGGAGGCCAGGGCGAGCGCGGCCAGGTACACCGCGTACGGGGTCGTGCCGCACGCGCGGGCCAGCGCCGCCACGCCATCGGTGAACTCCTCGGGCAGCGGCCTGACCACCCGGTCCGTCGTCAGGTCGGCGGGCGGCGGGCCCGCCACCGGCGCCCCCTCCAGTTCGGCGCGCCAGAACTCCCGCAGCCCGTCGAGGCCGGGCCGGTCCTCCTGCTCGCGTACCGCCACGTCGCCGAGCTGCACCGCGGGCTCGGGTACGGGCTCGCCCGCCAGCTCGGCGGCCAGCTCCTCCATCAGCACGCCGACGGAACCGCCGTCGAAGGCGAGGTGGTCCGTCACCAGCACCAGCTCGGCCGTGTGGTCCCCCGCAGGGCAGAGGCTCGCGCGCAGCAGCGGCACCTCGGTCGTCACGTCGAACACGTGCTCCGCCGCGGCCCGCGCCGCCTTCACCGGGTCCGTGCCCGCCGGGTGCTCGGTCAGCGGGACGGCGGCGGGCGGGTGCACGATCGCGTACGGGACGCCGTCATCGCCGACGGCGACCGTGCTGCGCAGGGACTCGTGCCTGCGGACGACCGCGTCCAGCGCCGCGCGCAGCGGCCCGCTCCCGTCGAGGTCGCGCACGCGCAGCCGGACCGACACCGTGGTGACCGGGCTGCCCGGGTGCAGCTCGCGCAGCGTCCAGAACTCGCGCTGGGTGGCGGTGAGCGGGTGGCGGGTCGCGCCGGTCCGCCGCACCGGGGCCGAGCCCGGCTCGCGCAGGCGCGCCGCCAGCCCGGCCGCGGTCGGCTCGGTCAGGAACGCCGCAAGCGGCACGGTGTGCCCGAGCCGCCGCGACAGCTCGGTCACCACCCGGGCGGCGGCCAGCGAGTGCCCGCCCAGGTCGGGGAACCGGTCGTACACCCCCACTTCGGGCAGGCCGAGGACGTCCGCGATCACCTCGGCCACCTGGCGCTCGTCGTCCGTGCGCGGCGCGACCGGCGCCTCGCCTCCCGTACGCGCGGGGCGCAGCTTGGGCAGGGCCGCGCGGTCCACCTTGCCCATGGGGGCGATCGGCAGCTCGTCGGTCACGCCGATCCTGGCCGGGACCAGGTAGTCGGGCAGCCGCTCGCGCAACCAGTCGCGCAGCTCGGGCTCCGTCGCACCGGGGGCCTCCACGTGCCCGACGAGGTAGGCGATGCCGTCGTCGTCGGTGTGCGCGAGCACGACCGCGCGGCGCACGGCGGGGTGACGTTCCAGCGCCGACTCGACCTCGCCCAGCTCCACCCGGTAGCCGCGGATCTTGACCTGGTCGTCGGCGCGGCCCACGTAATGCAGCTCGCCGTCCACCCAGCGGACCAGGTCGCCGCTGCGGTAGACGCGGGAGCCGTCCGGCTCGGTGCGGAACGCGTCCGACTCCTGGCCCAGGTATCCGCGGGTCACGCCGGGACCGCCGATCCACAGCTCGCCCACGTCGCCGTCCTTGACCGGCCGGCCGTCGGCGTCGCGCACGCTGAGCACCGCGTTCGCCATGGGCCCGCCCAGCGGCGGTTCGCCCTGGTGGCCGCGGGTCACCTCGTACAGGGTGCTGCCGGTCGTGCACTCGGTGGGGCCGTACATGTTGAGCACGCGGCGCACGCCGGGGTTCTCGAAGATGCGCGCCACCAGGGCGGCGGTCAGCCGCTCGCCGCCGGACAGCACCATGCGCACGCCCTCGGGCAGCGGCTCGCGCAGCAGCACTGACAGCGCTGACGGGACGCCGAAGACCGTGCGCACCTCGTCGCGGGCCGGCAGCGTCGGCAGCGACAGCACGTTATCCGCCATGATCACGGTGCCGCCGGCGGACAGCGGCGTGAAGATCTGGGTGATCGAGGCGTCGAAGCAGATGGAGGAGCCGGCCAGCATGCCGCTCAGCTCCTCGGCCGTGTAGGCGGACGCCTCCCAGCGCACCAGGTTCAGCGTGTTGCGGTGCTCCACGACCACGCCCTTGGGGCGGCCGGTGGAGCCGGAGGTGTAGATGACGTACGCGGCGTCGGACGGCTCGCCGGGGACCTCGGGCCCGCGCTCGGCGGGTGTCGTGTCGTCGACGAGCACGGTGTCGGCGCCGGTCAGCGACGCGGTGCCGCGCCGGGCCGCCGAGGTGACCACCACGCCCGCGCCGGAGTCCTCGGCCATGAAACGTAACCGCTCCGCCGGGTAGGCCGGGTCCAGCGGCACGTACGCGGCCCCCGCCTTCAGCACCCCGATCAGCGCCGGCACCAGCCACTCGTCACGGTCCAGGCAGATCCCCGCGAGGTCGCCGCGCCCGACGCCTCGCGCGGCGAGTGCGTTGGCGATCCCGTTGGCCATGCGGTGGACCTCGGCGTAGGTCAGCCGGGTCGTGCCCGCGACGACGGCGACGCGATCGGGCGTGCGCCGGCACTGCGCCTCCAGAGCCTCGTGGAGGCGGCCGGGCATGTCTGTGGGAGGGCGGTTCGCGCCCGTCACAGGGGGGTTCATGTGTCCTCTTTCCAGCAGGGGTCAAACGCAGGCCCGGGTGGGCGGTCGCGAACGGGTCCGCTCCTTTGGGGATGGCGCACGGGTCCAAGGCGAGGTCGTCGCCGGCCGCACGAGGTCGCGCGGGCGGTCCAGCGTCGCGTAATCGGCGCGACCGATCGCCGCGCGGGTTGTCCTCCTCGGGGTCATCTGCTCTCCGCAGACGATCATTATGCTCCGGGATGGGGGCATGTGATCAGGTCTGTCTCCTACGTGTGACCTGCGAAAATCCTTGCTGAGACGTCAACTTGGAGTCAGGACAGATCGGACAGAGGTCAACGAGCCGGGTAGCGCCAGGAGCACGATCTCGGCACCCCGACGCAGTGCCGTTCTCATCGGAGCCGCGGCGCACCCGACGAACGGCCGGAGGCGGTGGTGCACAATCTCACGATCACGCTTGAAAAGCGGAAGGACTACATACTCACCGGAATCGTTCAGGAATGGGGAGAGCAGGCCCACCGAACCCGGGCGCCGTTTCGTACGGATGGGTCGCGTAGCCCATTCGACGGCCGGACCACACGGGCTGAGACCCGATCTGCCTGGGGCTTCACGCCTGGCTTGACCGCTGTCCACGCCGGCCATCAAAACAATGAAAATGATGACATCGGGCATTATCAGAGCATTTTATTGATGCGTGTGAAAACTTGATGGCCGACGCGCCGCAACGCTATACAGTTGTCAAACCAAGCGGTGCCCCGCCATTCCCAGGGAGAACTCCATGGCCAGAGCACGTCAGAAAAGGCGTGCCGCGCCCACCCGCGCGAAGGAGGCCGAGGAGGGACGCTGGACGGCCGTGGGGAGGTGGTCGGCGGGGATACTCAGTGCCGTGATCATCGCGGCGATCGGCGCCGTCATCACCGCGTGGGTCAACGCGCGCGGTCCCGCCGCGGTCGATCGGCTCAGCGGCGGGCCGCCCATCAAGGTCGGCTACGTGGCCGTCGACCGCTCCCAGCACGAGATCGCCCTGGGCAGGCCGGTGACCGATCCCGGAGAACGGGCGGTCCTGCGGGCCAACGCGTCCGGCGCGCGGCACGACGCGGTCATGGCCCGGCACCAGGCGGCCCCCATCGAAGAGGCGGCGGTGACGGTCGTCCTCACCGGGAACCGCAGCAGCCTGCGCATCGTCGACATCGAGCCGCGCATCCTCGATCGCGGGCCCGTCGCGGACGGCGCGCTGCTGATCTACAGCTCCGCCGGCACGACCGACACCATCGAACTGTCCGCGGATCTCGACACGCCGGTTCCCCGCTTCGTGACCGCGGCGGACCGGAAGACCCCCTACTTCAGGAAGAAGCAGATCGACCTGAAACGGGACGAGCGGGTCACGCTCTCCCTGTCGGTCAAGGGCAAGGCGGCGTCCTACGCCTTCGATCTCCTGGTCACCGTGCTCGCCGAGGACCGGACCGAGCAGGTGAGCGTCGAAGGGCCGGACGGGGGCCCGTTCCGGGTGACCGGCCTCGCCGGCACGTACCGCTCCTACTACGCCGTCTCCCCGCTCGGCGGCTGGCGGCCCATCTCCAACGCGGAAGCATGTGCGATGGGCAGGCAGAGCCACAAGAGGGCGGCATGCTGAGCGGGCGTCGCGTGGCCGGAGTGCTGCTCGCGGTGGCGGTGCTGGCGTGCGCGGCGGCGGACGCGCCGTGGCGGCGGCTCGTCCCGATCGAGTGGCGTGCGGTGTGGTCGGTGTCCGCGAACGCCGACATCGACAAGACGTACGACACCCCGCGTTTCGCCGCGTCCGGCCGTGCCGTCGCAATGGCCGCGCACGAGAACACCGTCCAGATCCGCGATCCCCGCACCGGTGAGCTCCGGCGCACCATCCCCGCCGACCCGTCCCCGTCCACGATCGTCACCGGCGTGTGGATCGCCGCGGGCACGCTGGTCGTGGCACGCCAGCGGCCGGATGCCACCGGACATGCCCTCACCGGTCATGACCTGGCCACGGGCCGGGTGCTGTGGCGGCGCGCGATCACTGTCTCCACCGAGCCGGCCGTGTGGGACGACGTCGGTGCGTACGACGGCCCGCGGATCCTGGTGACCGAGCGCGGCGTCGTGGTGTTCGAACGCTCGGCCGACCCGCTCGACATCCGGGCCCTCGACCTCAGCACCGGGGCGGACACGGCGCGGGCGACGTACGGGCAGGGCTGCCACCTGACGAGTGCCGGGACCGCCCGGTCGGTGACGCTGCTCAGCGGCTGCAAGGAGAACGGGCTCCGGCTCGCCTCGATCGATCCGCGCACGCTGCGTCATCGGTGGAGCCGGACGCTGTCGAAGCCGTCCGATAAGTCGTACGCCGGCCTCGCGATCGGCCTGACGACCGACGCCGAAGGTCACACACATGTCCTGACCGGCTCCAGCGGCTCCTTCCACGGACCTGACGGCCGCCCGCTGCCGCGTGCGCGGGAGGCCGGATTCATCACGAGCCCGGAGCGCTGGTCTCCACCGATCTACGCCGGAACTCTCTCGGCCGCGGCCGACCCCGGGGGAGCCCGACGGCAGGAGGGCTGGCCATTGCCCGCCTACTTGATCTCCGTCGACCCCGGGACGGGACGGCTCGGCGGGCTGCCGATCGATCAGCCCTTCACCCAGGCGTCCCTCGCCGGGGTGATCACGAACATGGCCTTCGTGCACGGCAAGTGGCCAGGTGGCAGCCGGATCACCGCGTACAGGCTGACCTACGGCCCGCCTCGCGAACGCTCCTGGTTCGGCGGAGTCCCGGCGAGCGCCTGGCCGGATGCCTGCGGCCTGCTGACCGAGCGCGATCTGTCCCTGGTCGCGGACGGCTACCGCGCGGTCCCCTGGCCGGTCGGCCCACCGGGCAAAGCCGGGAAATGCGACTGGGTGCCGCCCGGGGACGGCGACCCCGTCGTCTCGCTCTCGGTGGAATGGGTGTCGCCGTCGGACGCCGGCGCGCGCCGGCTGTTCGCTCGCGACGAGCAAGCCATCGAAGCGACCGACCACGTCGATCCCACCACCGAGAGCCCGGGATTTCTCACCTACACCGTGGATGAGACGAACGGGTACTACGGCGGGACGCTCATGAACGTGGGCCCCGTCATCGTCCGGTTGACCTCTCCGTCACGGCAGGCGGTACGGCTCCTCTCCCCGTTGCTGCGGAACAAGCTGTTCGCCCGTTACCGCCCAGGCGCCGCCGTCCCCGTTCCCGCGCACGCGGACGGCTGGAGCCACCCGACGGACGCGATCGTCCACGCCGGGCCGGTGGTGACCGGCGGCGTGGCATACGCCACCAGCGGCGACGGCACGGTGACCGCGCTGGACGCCGCCTCGGGCGCGCGGCGGTGGCGTTTCCCGACGGGCGGCGTCATCCATAACGGCCATGTGGTCGTGGACGGCACCGTGTACGCCGCGAACGAGTCCGGCCGCCTGGTCGCGCTGGACACCGCCACCGGCCGCCCGAGGTGGAGCCGCGAGCTGCTCGTCGTCAGCGACCTCGCCAGTGCGGGAGGCCGCCTGTACGCCTGGACGAGGCGCTCCCACCTGGAGACGACGCCCGAGCTCGTGGCGCTGAGCCAGGCCACGGGCGAGAGGTTGTGGACGTTCCGGCCGAAGGGTCTCTTCCCTGTCAAGTCCTATCTCGTTCTCATGGGCGATGCCGTCCACGTCGGCGGCGGGAACGGCATGGTGGACACGCTGGAGGCCGCCTCGGGAGCCCGGAAGTGGCGCGCTCGAGCCGGCGGCGCCACGGACTTCATCCACCTGACGCGGAGCGGCGCGGTGCTCTATGCCGCGAGCGCCAGGGGCGAGGTGCGCGCTCTGGACGCCGCCACCGGAGAAGTCCTCTGGCGCGCCGCCATCGGCGCCGCCATCGGCTTCCGGCCCGTGGTGACCGGCGGGCGGCTGTACCTCGGCGACAAGGAGGGCACGACGTACGTGCTGGACGCCGCCACCGGCAAGCCGCTGTGGAACCACCACACGACCGGCGGCGCATTCCAGTACAACTGGGCCATCGCAGTGGCCCGGGGGCGCGCGTACATCAGCGGACTGGACGGCAGGCTGCACGCGCTCGACGCCGCCACCGGCACATCGCGCTGGACCTTCCCCTGGGCCGGGACCGGGGAACCGGCCCGGTGGTGGCGGACGGGACCGTGTACATCGGGGACGACGAGGGCACGCTGCACGCGCTCGACGCCGGTACCGGCGTCGAGCGGCGGAGCTTCCGCGCCGGTGGCCGCATCACCACCGAACCCGTCGTGACCGGCGGTTTCGTCTTCGTCGGCAGCTCGAACGGCAACGTGTACGGGTTTCCCGTCCCGACCCCCTGAGCGGGTGGCTTCACCCCCTCCGGCCCCGTGCGCGACGCGCTGCGGCTGCGCGCCGCCATCGAGGTGGTGGCGGTGACCGGCACCGGTGCCTGCCGGATCAGGACCGGAGGAAGGCGGTGAGGAGCGGGTTGACCTGGTCGGGAGCGTCTTCGTGGACGTTGTGGCCGGCGTCCGGGACGATCTTCACCGTGGCGCCGGGGATGCGCCTGCCGTACTCCTGGGCGTACGCGGCCGGGAGCCACTGGTCGTCCTCGCCCCAGATGACCATGGTCTTGGCGCGCAGGCCGGCGAGGCCGGCGTCCGTCGGCTGGTAGTCCTGGGTACGGACGAGGCGGACGAAAGCCTCCCGCCTGTCGGGGCGTGACATCCAGTGCCAGGTCTCGTCCACGACCTCGGCGGTGACGCGGTCCTGGCGGGCGAAAGCGGTGCGCAGGCTCTTCTCGAAGTCGGAGCGGCCCATGAGCTTGACCGCCAGCTCCCCCACGACCGGTACGGAGAACAGCGCCGTCTGCGAGGCGAGCGGCTTGTCCAGGCCCGGGGAGTCGAGCAGGACGAGCCGGTCGACGCGGGACGGGTTGCGCTCGGCGTAGTACAGCGACCAGGCGCCGCCCCAGGAGTGGCCGACCAGGGAGACCGTGGTCAGCCCCGCCGCGTCGAGGAACGCGCCGAGCGCCGCCGCCATGGCCGGGATGTCGTAGGCGAACTCGCCCTTCACCGTGGTGTAGCCCTGTCCCGGCAGATCGACGGCGTACACGGTGTGCTCGCGCGCGAGCGCCGGGATCGTGTCCCGGTACGAGTACAGCCACTGCGCGCCGCCCGCCACCAGCACCACCGGCGATCCGCTGCCCGTCTTGCTGTAGTGGAACCGCGCCCGCCGCGTGTCGAGGTAGCCGCCCTCGTACGCCGAGCGGTAGCCGTCCACGGACGACGGCTGCCAGACGTACGCGATGAACAGCGTCACGGCCACCAGCAGCGCGAGCGCGCCCGCCACCCGACGCGGCCAACGACGCCCGCGCCGCCTGCCGGGGCGCCCCGCCCGTGCCTGCTCAACGTTGATCATGATCCCCCCTCAGTGGTTCGTCGCAGCAAGGACGGGCGAAGGCACGCCCGCGTGACATGGGCGGAGGTGATCTCGATCACACGTCGTGGGATCCGGTCACGATGCTTAAGCGGCCTCGCCGGACTTCAGTCCTCTTACTGATGCGGTGCGCCTCGGCCGGGCCGTACGTTCGTGGCCCGCTCAACGTACGAGGACACCCTGGGAGGAACGCCGTGCAGGCCATCACCTTGGAACCCGTGGGCAGCGTCGTCGGCGGCCGTGCCGAACCCTTCGACGACGGCTGGGACGCCGAAGTCGCGGTGATCCGCATCGACGGGACGCGTTTCGAGCCGGAGGCGCTCGCCGGTCTTGAGGACTTCTCGCATCTGGAGGTGGTGTACCGGTTCCACCTCGTGGACCCGGGCTCCATCACCACGTCGGCGCGCCACCCGCGCGGCAACACCGACTGGCCCAAGGTCGGCATCTTCGCCCAGCGGGGCAAGAACCGCCCGAACCTTCTGGGCGTCTCCCGCTGCCGCCTGCTCGCCGTGGATGGGCTCGACATCCACGTACGCGGTCTCGACGCCGTGGACGGCAGCCCGGTGCTGGACGTCAAGCCTTACATGGCCGAGTTCGGCCCGCAGGGCGAGACGGTGCAGCCGGAGTGGGCGACGGAGCTGATGCGCGCCTACTACTGAGCGGCTACTGAGATCCCGGCCCCGTCTCAGTATCGAAATCAAGTCGTCTTGATTCGAGGTTTTGAGTTTTCGAGACAGCGGTAGACCGTCGCCCTGGAGACGCCGAACCTCGTGGCGATCTCCTCGGCGGCGACGCCTTCGGCGTGCAGGGCGCGTACCTGGGCGATCTGCTCGTCGCCCAGGATGGCGGGGCGTCCGCCGCCTCGCCCCCGCGCCTCCAGCAGTGCCCGAGCGCCGTCCAGAATCATCCGCCGCGCGATGGCGGTGCGGCAGCGGTCCGCGATCGGCGCCTGCACGAGCAGCCTCATGTCCCTGACCAGCATGGTCAGCGTGTCGCGGTGGCGCAGGTGCACATCGACGTAGCCCTCGATGGCCCGCCACCGCACCTCCTCGGGGGTCCCGCACGACTCCGCCGTGGGGAGATCCCGCATGCGTTCATCGCCTGGCCTGCGCGATGGTGTGACGGGAACATGAACGTTACGGTGACGCCAGGGACAAAAGGTGCGAGGAGTGGCATGTTGTACGGCCGGGCGGCGGAGCAGGCCGCCATCGACGAGTTGCTGCTCGGCACCCTTGAGAACCGTCCCGGCGTGCTGGTCGTGCGCGGCGAGGCGGGCATCGGCAAGTCCGCCCTGCTCGGCTACGCCGCGGAGAACTTCACCGGGCAGGTGCTGCGGGTGACCGGCGTCGAGTCGGAGGCCGAGCTTCCGTTCGCCGCGCTGCACCTGCTGCTCCGCCCGGCGCTCGATCGGGTGAGCGGGCTGCCGCAGCAGCAGGCCGAGGCGCTGCTGGGCGCGTTCAACCTGGGCGGCACCACCAGGGGCGACCGCTTCCTCGTCGGCCTGGCCACGCTCAGCCTGCTCGTGGAGCTGTCGGCGCAGGGGCCGCTGCTCTGCCTGATCGACGACGCTCAATGGCTGGACGGCGAGTCGGCCGACGCGCTGCTGTTCGCCGCGCGCCGCCTGCACGTTGAGCCGGTCGCCGTGCTCTTCGCCGCGAGGACCGGCGCCCGGCTCTCCTCCGGGGAGCTGCCCGAGCTTCACCTGGGGAGCCTGGACGCCGAGGCGTCCCGCCGGCTTCTCTCCGAGCACTCGGAGGCGCTCCCGCCGGCGTTACGCGACCAGGTGGTGGCCGAGGCGCAGGGCAACCCGCTCGCCCTCCTGGAGCTGCCGCGCATGCTGAGCCCGGAGGCGACGGGCCCGCTGCCGTTCTGCCTGGGCGGCGCGGCGCCGGTGACCGGCCGGGTGCTCGCCGGTTTCCGCGACCGCGTCGCCGCGCTGCCCGCGGGCACCCGTACGTTCCTGCTGGTCGCCGCGCTCGACGACCGGGGCGAGCTGGGCGTGCTCGCCCACGCGCTGAGCAAGCTCGGGGCCTCGCTCGCCGACGCCGCCCCGGCCGAGCGTGCGGGCCTGATCCGGGTCTCCCCCGACGGCGTCGCCTTCCACCATCCGCTGGTACGGGCCGCGGTGCTGATGGCCACCGACATCGCCGCCCGGATGGCGGCGCACCGGGCGCTGGCCGAGTCGGTCGACGACGACCGGCGGGCCTGGCATCTGGCCGCGGTCACGCTGCGCCCTGACGAGCAGGTGGCCATGGAGATGGAGCGGCTGGCGCTGCGCGCGCAGCGGCGCGGCGGGCAGGCCGCGGTGTCGGCGGCCTACGCGCGTGCCGCCGAGCTGTCGGCCGGCGCCGCCGAGGCGGCACGCCGCTACACGCTGGCGGCGTCGGCGGCGGTCGAGGCGGGGCTCGGGCAGCGCGCCGCCGAGCTGGTCGCGCGGGCGCTGCGGCGGACCGGACCCGGGATGCCGGAGGGTTCCGTCAGAGCCGAGCTGGACGTCGTACGCGCGCGGCTGGCGGTCGAGTCGGGCCGCCCGCTGGAGGCCGCGCGGCTGCTGGTGGAGGGCGCCCAGGCGGGCGTGGACCACCTCACCCGGCTGTCGCTGCTCGGCACGGCCAGCTACTACACCTGGACGAGCACCGCGCATGCGGACCAGCTCCACCTGGTGCGCCGCATCGAGGAGCTGACCCCGGACGGCGATGGGGTGACCGCGGTGGTGAAGGCGATGAACGCGAACTTCCGCACGGTCATAGAAGGCGGCTCCAAGGTGACCATCACGCGCGCGGCCAGGCTGGACGAGGTGCCGTTCGACCTGCGGCTGATCGTCTCCTTGCAGGCCGTGATGCCCGCCGACCGCGCGGGGATGCTCGACGCCGCGGTGGAGATGGTCAGGGAGTGCCGGGCGGAGGGGCGTCTCGGACGCATGCCGCAGGCGATGACCATACTGGCCATCGCCCAGTTGATGGACGGCGGGCACCCGGGCGCGCGGGACACGGCGGCGGAGGGGATGACGCTCGCCGCGGACGTGGGCCAGCCGGTGTGGCGCGGCTACCTGGCGGGTTTGCGCGCCTGGCTGGCCGCGGTCGCCGGAGCGGAGGAGGAGTACGCCGCGCTGGCCGCCGAGGCGATCCGGCTCTCCGAGGCCCGGCGGTGGTTTCCGAGCCGGTGCTGGGCCGAGTTCGCCGGAGTGCTGCTCGACCTGGGCAGGGGCCGCTACGAGGCGGCGCTGGAGGCGATGGACCGGGCGATGGCGGGCCCGTCGCGGCACGCATTCATCTGGCGGTACGCCTGGCCCGACTACGTCGAGGCGGCCGTCAGGGCGGGCACGCCCGAGCGGGGACGTACGGCGCTGCGCAGGCACGCGGAGTGGGCGCGGGCGACCGAGGAGCCGGGCCCCCTGGCCGTCCAGCACCGGGCCAGGGCGCTGATGGCCGATGAGCACCGCGCAGAGCAGGAGTATCAGCGCGCCCTTGAGCTGCACCTGCAGCACGAGCAGCCCTTCGACCAGGCGCGCACCCGGCTGGTGTACGGGGAGTGGCTGCGGCGGCACCAGCGGCGCGGCGAGGCCCGCACCCACCTGGAGGCGGCCATGCAGGCGTTCGACCGGCTGGGCGCCGCGCCGTGGTCCGCCCGCGCGGCCGGCGAGCTGCGCGCGGCCGGCGTGTCCATCGCCGGCGGTGGCGGCGACGACCTCATGTCCAGGCTCACCCCGCAGGAGCTGCAGGTGGTGCGGCTGGCGGTCACGGGGGCGTCCAACCGGGAGATCGCCGCCCAGCTCTTCCTGAGCCCGCGCACGGTGGCATCGCACCTGTACAAGGCGTTCCCGAAGCTGGGCGTGGCCTCGCGTGCCGAGCTGGCCAGGCTGGATCAGACCCGGCGGTAGATGATCGGTTGCGCGGCGATGCCGTTCGCTTTGAAGGTGGCGAGCACGAAGCTGCGGAACGACGGCCGGAAGATCAGGCCGGGCAGGAAGGTGCCGAGCGTCGGCCAGCTCGCGTGGTTGATGAGCCCGTAGCCGCCGGCTTCGCCCTCGACCGGCCGCATGAGCGCGGAGTCGGGCAGCGCGGTCTTGGCCTGGAACCAGCCCGCGGTGTACTCCCAGACCTTCAGCAGGATGTCGCGGTCGTCGGCGTAGAAGTAGTTGAACAGGAAGTAGTGGTCCTGGCCGTGGTCCACGTCGCCGAGCCGGGCCGCGTTCTCCGCGACGGTCTCGTACGTGCGGCGGGCCCTCGCGCGCAGCGTCCTGGCGAGCTCGCGGTACGCTGCGCTCTCGCGTGCGGCGTGGGCGGCCTCCACGGACGCGGTGCGGATCAGCACGACGATGTCGTAGCGCGCGGGCGGCACGCCCCTGGCGGCGAGCAGTTCGTCGCCTTCGCCCGGCGGGCGAAGCACGGCGCGGAACACGTTGGCCTCGCGGGCCTCGACGTCCGCGGCGAGCGCCTTGAGCCGCGCGGCGAGCCGGGTGGGAGCGGACGCGAAAGGGCCGCGCCAGGAGCCGGCCTTGCCGGCGAGCACGACGAAACCATCGCCGGTCGCGGGCAGAAGGCGGGCCTTGACGGCCAGATGGTCGTTGATCAGCTTCACGCCGCCGACGCTAGACCGCACGCGTGACCGGCCGCTTCCGTCATCGCGCTGAACCCGCCTCTATGGCCTGTCACCAGCGGGAACGCGGCTCCGATGGCCCTGAGCGCGGCGCCGTCCCCGGGCCTGTGCGGAGCGCGCCCGCCGCATGACCGGGTGACCTCCGTACGAACATCAGTCACGTGACGGAGGCGGACTCCGGGGCGTTCCTCCTAGTGTCCGGATCATGTCCACGAGAACCGAGTCCAAGAACGTGCTGGTCACCGGAGCCTCCACCGGCATCGGCCGGGCCACCGCCCTGCTGCTGGCCCGCGAGGGCTTCACGGTGTACGCGGGCGTGCGCAAGGAGGCCGACGGCCAGGCGCTCGGCCCTGCCGTCACCCCGATACCGCTCGACATCACCGACGCCGGGCAGATCGCCGGCGCCGCCCGGCGGCTCGGCCGCCTCGACGCGCTGGTCAACAACGCCGGCATCGGCGTCACCGGGCCTTTGGAGTTCGTCCCCCTGGACGCGCTGCGGTGGCAGTACGAGGTCAACGTCTTCGGCCAGATCGCCGTCACCCAGGCGATGCTGCCGATGCTGCGCGCCTCGCGCGGCCGGGTGGTCACGGTCGGCTCGGTCGGGAGCTGGATCACGCTGCCGTTCGGCGGGCCGCTCTGCTCGTCCAAGCACGCCGTCCGCTCGCTCAACGACGCGCTGCGCATGGAGCTCAAGCCGTACGGGGTGGCGGCCGTGCTCATCGAGCCCGGCTCCATTCACACTGACGCGGTGGACAAGCTCGAAGACGAGGTCGAGCCCCGCCTGGCCTCGCTCGGCGAGGAGGGGCGGCGGCTGTACGGCCGGGCGTACCGGACCATGACCGCCGCCGGGCTCAAGGAGGAGCGCAGCGGATCGAGCCCGGACGTGGTGGCGCGCGCCATCCTGCACGCGCTCACCGCGCGCAAGCCGCGCGCCCGCTACCCGGTCGGCAAGAAGTCCCGGCTGATGAGCACGATGGGCCGCATCCTCCCCCAGTACACCCTCGACGCCGTCCGCATGCGCGCGCTCGGCCTGTCCTGAACCCTCCTGCTGAACGGAGTCCCATGATCCGCCTTTCCGGCGCGGAAGCCCTGACCGCGCTCGACCCCGTCTTCGCCCAGTACGCCGTGGGCGCCGGGCACAACCTGTGGGGCCTGCGCCACCTGACCATGCGGGAGAAGGCGTTCGTCTGCCTGACCGCCGACCTGTGCCACCCGCACCTCGGGCAGCCCCTGGCCATGCACCTGCGGATGGCGCTGGACAACGGCACCGACCCGGAGGCGATCCGCGAGCTCTACCGGCATCTCGCGCCCTATACCGGCTATCCGATCGTGGTCACCGCGCTGCAGCGCCTGACCGAGCTCGGCCTGCCGGAGGCGAAGGATGACAAGCCGGTCGAGCCGACGCCGCTGTCCGGGCCGCTCGCCCGTGCCGTGCACGCCCTGGAGGACGTGGACCCCGGCCTCGCCGCCTTCACCGAGGACCAGCTGGCCCAGCGCTGGGCGCGCCCGCACCTCAGCGTGCGGGAGCGTGCCCTCGCCTGCCTGGTGGTGGACGTGTTCCACCAGACGCTCGGCGAGTCGCTGCGGCTGCACGCCGAGCTGGCCAGGACGGCCGGCGCGACCGACGACACGCTGCGCGACCTGCTGCGCGGCGTGGCCGAGTTCGGCCTTCCGAGGGCCTGGGCGGCCGCCCGCGCGCTGCGCCTGGAGCCGCCTCAGCCGTCGTCGAGCGCGGTGTAGTCGATCTTGCCGTTGGGCAGGCGCGGCAGCGCGTCCAGCCGCTGGAACGTCGCCGGGACGGCCACGATCGGCAGCCGGTCGAGCAGGTGGGCGCGCAGGGCCCGGCGGTCGATGCGGTCCTGCTCGGTGACCAGGTAGCCCTTGAGCCGGGGCGCGCCCGCCGCGGCCCGCGTCACCCCGACGGCGGCGTCCAGCACGCCGGGGAACGTCGCCATCGCGTGCTCGATCTCCGCGCGCTCCACCCGCGCGCCGCTCAGCTTGAGCTGGTGGTCGGCGCGGCCGTGGAACAGCAGCTCGCCGTCGGAGCGCAGCGAGACCAGGTCTCCGGTGCGGTAGGCGTCGCCGATCCCCTCGGCCAGGCCGGGGCCGGAGATCACCAGCTCGCCGACGCCGTCCTCGCCCGGCTCTGCGACCTCCACCCGCGCTCCGGGGATCGGGCGGCCGATCGGCACCCGGGCCGCCCGCGCGTCCTGCGGGACGCAGCGGTGCACGGTGCTCCAGACGGTGCACTCGGTGGGGCCGTACTCGTTGTAGAGAAGCGCGTCGGGCAGCATCGCGTAGTGCGCGCCGACCAGCGCGGGCGGGCAGGTCTCGCCCGCGACGATCACCGTCGTCGCCCGCGACGACCGCCCGGCCGCCGCTGCGGCGCAGGGCGTCCAGTCCCTGGTACGTCCCGACCGGGCTGGCGATCGAGAAGGCCCTGGTGTCCCGGGCGGGCACGGGACCCGCGACCTCATCGCCCGCCGCGAGCGCCCGAGTGTAGGGGCCGAACACCTCGCCTGCAATGAGCCTGGGCACGCGTTCGGCCAGGCCGAGGGCCACGAGGTCGGCGAATCCCCGGTAGATGCCGGCCAGCCCGTCCGCGTACGAGGCGGGGACGACGACGTCGTCGGGCACCCGGCCGAGATCGCGCACGATCTCGAACGCGATCGTCTTGTAGCCGTCCACGCCGAAGGGGTTCGAGCCCAGCGGCGGATCGGCGAAGTTGGACATCGGCGCCCAGCCGTGCGCCCGGACCGCCTCCCTCATCACCGCCCAGCGGCTCGGGCCGTCCTCGTAGGCGAAGACGGCCGCGCCGTAGACCTGCATGAGCGTGCGCATCGCCACGGGGGCCGACCGCATCGTGAGCACCACGCAGCGCAGCCCCGCGGCGGCGGCGTACGCGGCAACGGCGGCCCCGTGGTTGCCGGAGGTGGAGACGATCACGGTGTCCGCCCCATCGGCCGCCGCCTTGCTGACCGTGACGGAGGCCAGCCGGTCCTTCCACGACCACGTCGGATTGCGGGACTCGTCCTTGAGATACAGCTCGCCGATGCCCAGCTCACTGCCCAGTCTGCGCAGCGGCAGCAGGGGCGTGCCGCCCTCGCCGAGCGACACCAGCGGCCGCTCCGGCGCCAGCGGCAGCGCGTCCCGCCACCGCCAGGAGGCGCCGTCCCGGGTGATCGCGTAGTCGGGGCGCAGCGCGACCGGCACGCCTTGCTCGGCGCAGGCCGGGCAGCCGCCGAAGGCCGCGGCCTCGCCATAGCGGGCCGCGCAGCGCAGGCACACCAGCTCGCCGAGGTAGGTGATGCTCACGGGATCACCCGCAGCCCGCGATCGGTCCGGGTGAACAGCTCGAACCCGTGCTCGGTGACCACGCCGGCGTCCTCGGCCATCATCCCGCCCCAGCCGAGCTCGTAGTACGGCGTCTCCAGGCTGAACACCATGCCGGGCCGCAGCACGGTCTCGTCCGCCGGCTCGATCACCGGGGTCTCGTAGACCGACAGCCCGATCGCGTGGCCGACGTGGCGGCGCCGGTACGGGCGCGGGCCGCCGTGCGCCTCGACCGCGCGTACGGCGGCGGCGAAGACGTCGCAGGCGCGCACCCCCGGCTTGGCCATGACGAACTCGGCCTCCTGGCCCGCCGCCAGCGCCTCGTAGAAGCGGCGCCGCCGCTCGTCCGGCGGGCCCACGACGGCGGTGCGGGCCACGTCCGACCAGTAGCCCTGGTACCTGCAGCCCACGTCGAAGCGCACCAGATCGCCCGGCCGGCACGCGCGATCGGCCGGATAGGCGTCGGACAGCGCCGACCGCTCCCCCGACGTCACCACCACGAACCCCGGCTCGCCGCCTCCGGCCGCCATCGCCCCCGCGATCACAGCGGCCAGCTCGCGCTCGGTCACGCCCGCCGCCGCCTGGTCCAGCGCGGCCGCGATCGCGTCCTCGGCCAGTCGCGCGGCCTTGCGCAGCAGCTCCTGCTCGCCGGGGAGCTTGACGGCGCGTACCGTCCTAATCCACTCGTCGGCGGCCGGCGCCCCGTCGAGCGCGGCGGGCGGCCGGGTGAGGCCGCCCCATTCCACGGCCGGTTTCCGCACCGGCTTCAGAGCCGACTTCTGCGCCGGCTTCTCGGCCGGCTTCTGGGCCGGCGTCTTCGGCAGCACCGCGCCGAGGGCGGACGGCAGATCGGGATAGTCGCCGCTCGTCACCGACCCGTCGGCGTGCGCGAAGTAGAACTCCCCGTACGTCACCAGGTCGCCGGTCCCGCCCAGCGCCTCCTCCGCCGCCGCGGCCTCGCCGGCCGGGACGACCAGCACCGTACGCGCGGCCGTCACGACCGCGGCGACCGCGGGGCCTCGGTGCAGCGTCGCGGTGAGACTGCGGTGGCCGGTGGCGTAGTGCACCGATTCCGGCGTGCTCAGCACCACGGTCTCCAGCCCGGAGGCGGCCATCTCGGCCAGCACCCGCTCCCTGCGCAGGGCGGGCAGCCCGGGCGATCGGCTGGTCTCCATCGGCACCGTACGGCTCCTTCCGGGCGCGATTCAGCGGTTCACACAGGATGCTCCAGAGCCAGGCCAGGTCATATGGGCAAAGAACCAGGCGCGGTTATGCTGCGTTTGTGTCAATCACACAAATCAAGCGCCTGCTTGCCGAGTCCGCCGAGGAGATCAACAAGGAGACGTTCGAGAGCGTCTGGGGCATCCCCGGCTACGACACCGCCCACATGCCCAAGGAGGACCTCGCCGCCCGCATCCCCATCTCCATCCAGGCACTGCTCGCCTCCCTGGAGAACGGCGCCCGGCTGACCGGCGCGGCGCGGCAGGCGGCCAAGGAGATCGGCACCAGCCGGGCGCTGTCGGGCGTGCCGCTGGAGGCGATGCTGCAGTCCTGGAACACCTCGGAGCGGATCTGCGTCCAGCACGTGCTCCGGCACGCCGGCGCGTTCCCCGTCGCCGACATCCGGCAGGTCATCACCGAGCTGAACGTCGTCTTCAGCGAGGTGGCGCGCCTGTCGGCCACCGAGTACCGGCGCACCCAGAACGAGGTCACCGCCTACTACGACCGGCTGAGCACCGACCTCGTCGCCCGGCTGGTGGGCGAGCAGCAGGCGACCCCCGACGAGATCCGGCAGCAGGCCCAGGCCATCGGCAGCGACCCCGCACAGCCGCACGCCGCGATCGTGGTCGTGGTCGCCGCCTGCGACGCCGGGCTCAGCCTGCGCATCGAACGGCACCTGCTCGCCCTCCTGGCCGGCCACACCACGGGACGCATCCTCCTCGGCCGTATCGACCAGCACCTCGTCCTGCTCTGCCCCATGCCCGGCGACGGGCCGGGCGACCGCCCGGACGACGGCCACGAGATCCTGCACCGGCTGCTGCGGCGCAGCGTCACCGACCCGCACAGGCCCGGCTCGTTCCTGCTGGCCACCAGCCGCGACAGCGCCCCGCTCGACGACATCACAGACGTCTGCGGCAAGGCCAGGGAGGCGGCGCAGATCGCCGCCCGCCGCGGCTGGACCGACCGCGTCGTCACGTTCGAGGACGTCTGCCTCGACGTCATGCTGGCCCGCAACCCCGACGCGACCGCCGTGCTCTCGGCGCGGCTCGCACCCCTGCTCGACCGCCCCGAACTCCTCGCCACCCTGCGCGAATACCTCCGCCACGGCATGTCCGCCCGCGCCACCGCCCGGGCGCTCTACGTGCACCCGAACACGGTCCCCTACCGGCTGCGCACCATCGAGCACCTGCTCGGCCGCGACCTCACCGACGTCACCTCACTCACCGACCTCCTCCTCGCACTCCACCACCTCGACTCGACCCCACCGAGACAGTGACGCCGCGCGCGACGGGGTCGCGCCGGCTCACACCTGTGCCTCCTGCGCGGTCATCACGGATGCGAACCAGTCGAGGACGGCGACGATCACGTCGAACACCGCGACGCTCGCCAGGACGACCCGCTGCCCGAGTGCCTGGCCCAGCTCGACCGCTACCTCGACCGGCTCACCCTCCCCACCGGCAAACTCGTCATCTTCGACCGCCGCCCCGAGGCACCGCCGTGGCCGGAGCTAGGCGCGTTCGAAGAGGCGGTCACGCCGTCCGGCCGACCGGTCACCGTGCTGCGCGTGTGACCTCGTGGGGCGGGTTACGAGGCTGCCGGGGCGGGGGTGCGGGTGAAGGTGATGCGGCCCATGTCCATCGCCTCGTTCTCCGCGGACGCCGTCACCAGGTGGCGGACCGCCTGATAAACGCAGAGCAGCGCGTACACCTCCTGCCGCACCATGTCAGGAGACTTCGAGCGCAGCAGCACGCCAGGCCCGTCGTGCAGCCGGGCCTCCAGCTCGCCAATGGCGCTCGCCAGCTCGCAGCGTTCAGCGAGACGTGCGGGGAATTCCTCCAGCGGATAGGCCTCGCGATCGAGAAGTGTTGTGACCAGGCGGACATGCTCGTCGGCCGGCGTGTCCTTCCGGGTGACGTGGTAGTCGATGACCCGGACCGGGATGCCCTGGCCGGTCGTCGGCGCCGCTCCCTCGCCGCGCGCGGCCGCCCGCGCCGCTTCCCCGCCGTACACGGTCGTCGGCGCCGCTTCCCCGTCGTGCGAGGTGTCGGTGATCCGCGACAGATGGCTGCCGTCGGGCAGCGGCTCCAGGACCGGCAGGTCCTCGTCGTCGTCCGCGCGGAAGATCGCATGCGCCCCGGCGCGGACCACCGCGTCGAGGTTGGCGTACGACAGGAAGCCCCGATCGGCCACCACCACGTCGCCGGGACGCAGCAGCGGCCACAGCCGCCGGGCCATGGCCTGTTCGCCCTCGCCGGCCGGCCCGACGTGTACGCCCGCCAGCGCCCGGCTGCCGGTCTCGGTCAAGGCCACCATCCCGACCTGGGGCAGCCCGCCCTCCCGTTCGCTGCCGAACGCCGCGCCGTTCGCCCGGCTGGCCGGAACCTTCATGGCGAGGCCGGAGATCGTGAGCTTGCGCAGATTCCGCCAGTACGCCCGCGGCGCGGGCTCCCGGCCGTTCTGGGCCATGGCCATGCTCAGCAGCTCAGCCAGTGGCCGCCACCCCAACCGCGCCCGCGCCTTGCTGATCGCCGCGGCCGAGGGCCGCATGCGGGCGTCCTGCCGCGGCTGGGAGGCGGGCGACAAGGACAAGCCGGCGAGCAGCGTGTTCCAGACCTCGCCGTAGCCCAGGTCGAAGCAGAGCGTCATGGCCATCGTGTAGTACGCCACCAGCTGCGCGGGCAGGGCCCGCCGCCGTAACTCGCGGGCCTCGCAGGCGTCGATCGCGGCGTCCACCAGGTCCGGCGGGTACGCCGCCACGAGCACGCCGATCGCCACCCGATCCGGCAGCCCCGGCTCCTTACCCGTCCTGACCCGCCGTCTGACTCTACGCACTAGTTGATCTTAACAACGTCGTGATCATGAAGTGCGGCGCACGCGGAAGGCTTCCGTGACACCTGGCTCAGCCGCGCGGCGGGCGTACCCGAGCGTCGCGAGAACGCGTCGTCAGGACGGCACGTCGAGGGTGGCGACCCACCCGATGCAGCTGAAGTCGCGGCCGAGGTCGGACGGCCGGTCCACGCCGTGCGTGGAGTGCACCGGTACGAGCACTCCTCCGGCCGGGTGGGGATCTCTCTCGTTCAGCGCGTACTCGTAGCGGACGTATATCTGGGAGATGCCGGTGACCTGGCCTTCGACGGTGATGTAGTCGGGTGTGGGCTCGTCGTGATGCTCCTCGACCCATTCGATCGTGGCGGCGGTCTCCTCTCCGAGAGCTTGCGTCAGCCACTTACGGTCGGCCGGGGCGAGGGTCCAGGAGACCTCAGACCCCACGCTGAAGGGGTCGCCGCAGCACGCCATCTGCCACTCGACCACCCACACGTTCACCTTCACACCGGCAATGTAGGCAGATCGTCCGCCCCGCAACAACGGGATTTAAGCCGCACTACCCCGCAAAACCGCAGATCAGGGACGTGGGACAACGGCAAAACGGCTCCGCATGAGCGGCGAATCCAGCATCCTGGGCATGGCCGAATTCGGCCCGAGCATGGCCCTCACCTACTCCGGTCCCCCTTCTCCGCATAAAGAGGTCTTCGTGACTCGGTACGCCATCGATCGTGCCCACACCACGCTGCTCGCCCAGTGGAGCACCGGCATCGGCGACACCGCCACCGTCGTGGCCCCGCTCACCCGCGACCAGCCGCGTGAGGACACGTGCCGGCTCGCCGCCGCGCTGACCCGCCTGTCCGGCCTCTGCTGGCGCGCGTACACGCACCCCGCCGGCTGCGGCGATCTCCACGACGCGAACCGGCGGCGGGAGCGCGAGGCGTTCGCCAAGGTGCTGCCCGCCCTCATCGCCACCAGGCGGCCGCCCGACCTGCCGGACGGCACCGAGGTCGAGCGGGCCGCGCACGACGTCGCCAGGGTGCTGCAGACGATCGGCGCGTCCCAGCTCACCACGCTCGTCACCACCGACGTCGCGGCCGAGCTGGCCGCGGTCGAGCAGGCGGAGCGCGGTGACCTGTCCGAACGTGCCAGGCAGGCGGTCGAGCTGAGCCGCGAGGACGCCTCGCCCCTGCAGATCTCCCGGGCCGACCGGCTGCTGCGCGACGATCCGTGCGGCGGCGAGACCCTTCTGACCGAGGTGGACCCCACGGCCGCCGCCATCGCCGCCGCCCACTGGTTCCACGCCGCGCTCGCCGTCACCGCCCGGCACACCGGTCTGCCGCCCGAGCGCATCGTGGCCGCGGCCGGGCGGCCAGGACGGCCGCTCGCCGTCGAGAGCCTCACCGGCGTCACCGCCGCCCTCGACTCCGGCGTCCGGGCCCGGCAGGCGGTCATCCCGCTCATCCGCACCGCCCTGCACGTCGCCGAGGGCCACCTGTGCGGCCTGCGCGAGGTACGGCGCCGGCTCGCCGCCGCACGAGACCTCGTCCACGCGGCCGGGTACGGAGGCTGCGAGCCCGCGTCCGAGGCCGTCCATCTGCCGCTCACCGCGCTCGACCCGGTGCGGCCCGCCCCCGACCTGCTACGCAACCTGCTGCACGGCATCAGGACCTGCCTGCTGCACTACGAGCGGCACGATCGGCCCGCCGCACCGGATCCGCGGGTGCAGCCCGCCGCACCGGATCCGCGGGCGGCGTTCGTCGCCGCCACCCGGGAGGAGGCCGCCGCGCGTACGGATCGCCTGCTGTGATCGCCGCCGCCCGGCCTGGACGTAGGCTGGTGGCCATGGCACAGGAGCGTGCGAAGGGCGTAGGCCGTCCCCCGCGTCTCACCCTTGAGGCGATCCTGGAGGCGGCCGATCGCATCCTGCGCTCGGAGGGCCCGGAGAAGCTGTCGATGCGCCGCCTCGCCCAGGAGCTGGGCAGCGCGCCGATGACGCTCTACTACCACGTACGCGACAAGGACGAGCTGCTGCTGCGCGTGATGGAGGAGCAGGCGAGGAGCATCCCCCGCCCCGAGCTCCCCGAGGACCCGCGCGAGCGGCTGATCGCGGTGGCGACCATGCTGCACGAGCAGCTCTCCGAACGCCTGTGGATCGTCGAGGTGCTGGCGGGCGGCGACCTCATCGCCCCCTCGGCGCTGTGGTTCGTCGAAGAGATGATCGACGCCGCCGTCCAGTGCGGCCACCCGCCGGAGCGCGCCCTGTTCATCTACCGCTCGATCTGGTTCTACATCGTCGGCGACCTCATGATCCGGGCGAAGGGCGCCCGGCGGCGTTCCAGCGTCCCCTCGTACGAGGAGTCGGTCGTCGCCGGGCTGCGCGCGGGCACCCATCCGAGGCTGTCGTCGCTGGCCGACCGCTGGACCGAGCTGAACGCCCGCGACACCCACCGCGAAGGGCTGACCGCGATCATCGACGGGCTGCTGCGGACCACCGCGCCCTGAGGTCACGGCGTCACCGACAACTCCCAGAACCCCGCGTACCTGCCGCCGCTGCGCACCAGCTCCTCGTGCGTGCCCTCCTCCACGACGCGGCCGCCGTCGAGGAAGATCACCCGGTCGGCGCGGCGCACGGTGCGCATGCGGTGCGCGACCATCACCACGGTACGGCCCGCCATCAGCCGCTCGACGCCCTCGTGCACGGCGGCCTCGTTGACCGGGTCGAGCGCGGAGGTCACCTCGTCGAGCAGCACGATGGGGGCGTCCTTGAGCAGCGCCCGCGCGATCGAGACGCGCTGGCGCTCGCCTCCGGACAGCCGCGCCCCGCCCTCGCCGACCTTCGCCGCCCAGCCGCCCGGCAGGCGTTCGACGACCTCGTCCAGCCGGGCCGCGTGGGCCGCCGCCCGCACCTCGGCGTCGGTGGCGCCGGGGCGGCCGAGCCTGACGTTCTCCTCGATGGTGCCGTCGAAGAGGTAGACGTCCTGGAAGACGATGGCGATGCGCGACATCAGGTCTTCCGCGGCGACGTCGCGTACGTCCGCACCGCCGATGCGCACGGCGCCCGCGTCCACGTCGTAGAAGCGGGCCAGCAGGTGCAGCAGCGTGCTCTTGCCCGCGCCCGACGGCCCCACCACGGCCAGCCGTTCGCCCTCCGCCACGGACAGCGACACCCCGTCGAGGACGGTGCGGTCGCCGTGCCGGAAGGTGACGGCGTCGAGCCGCAGGTCGTGGCGGTCGGGCAGGACGGGCTTCGCCGGCTCGGGCAGCGGCTCGGTGTGCAGCACGGTGTCGAGCCGGTCCAGCTCGGCGCGGGCACCGCGCAGCTTGCCGCCGATCTCCGCCAGCGACAGCAGCGGGTCGGCGCAGCGGGCCGCGAGCACCAGGATCGCCAGCACCTCCGCGGCGCCGATGCCGCCGCCGAGCGCGAGGTACGCGCCCAGGGCCAGCAGCGCCGTGAACACCACCTGGACGGTGAGCGTCAGGCCCACGGCGGCGGGCAGCGTGGCGAGCAGGGTGGCGCGCGCGGCCCGCCGTACGTGCCGCAGCGCGTCGTCGAGCAGCGCGAACCGCTCCCCGCTCCGGCCGCCGGCCCGCAGCACCGGCTGGGCCTGAAGATACTCGATGACCCGGTCGGTGGACTCCTTGTCGCGTTCGTGCCGGTCAGCGTCGGCGGCGGCCGTCGCGCGGGCGGCGTACGCCTGGACCCCCGCGACGGCGGGCGCGGCGACCAGCGCGGCCAGGCCCATCCGCCAGTCGAAGACGGACATCACGGCCACGATCGTCAGCGGCGTCACGACCGCCGAGACGAACGGCGCCAGCAGGTGCGCGGCCACGCCCATCGCCTGGAGCAGGCCGCGTCCCGCCATGACGGACACCTCGCCGACCCGGCCGGTGTCGTACCAGCCGATGGGCAGCCTGGCCAGGTGGCCGCCGAGCCGGTAGTACATGCCGCGCAGCATCGTGGTGCCGACCCTCATGCCGGACAGGTCGGCGGCGTAGCGCAGCACGGCGTAACCGGCGACCGCCGCCCCGAACCCCGCCAGCCACGGCACGGCACTCTCCGGCGCGCCGCCGAGCAGCTCGCGCAGGACCGGGACGAGCAGCGCGTACGACAGGCCCTCGGCGACGGCGGCCACCGCCATCAGGGCCAGGGTGCGGCGCATCGGGCGGGCGTACTGGTCGCCGAGCACCCGCAGCAGCGTTTTGATCATCGTGCCTCCTCTCCTTGCCGCTCCCCGGCCTGCGCCGCGTCGTACGCGCCTGCCTGTGCCGGGTCGTGCGCGGGCCGGCGCTCCCCGGCCTGTCGCGGGTCGTGGGCGCGCCAGAACGCGGCGAACCTGCCGCCCCGCCGCAGCAGCTCGGCCGGGGCTCCCTGTTCGGTGATCACGCCGTCCTCCAGTAGGACGACGGTGTCGGCCCCGGCGATGGTCTCCTGACGGTGGGCGATGACGAGGATCGTCCGGTCGCCGCCGAGGCCGGCGAGGGCGCGGCGTACGGCCTGCTCGGTCTGCGGGTCGGCGAAGGAGGTGGCCTCGTCGAGCACCAGGACGGGCGTGTCGGCCAGCAGGGCGCGGGCGAGCGCGACGCGCTGGGCCTCGCCGCCCGACAGCCTGGCCTCCTCGCCGATGACCGTGTCGTAGCCGCGCGGCAGCTCCATGACGCGGTCGTGGATGCCGGCCAGCCGGGCGGCCCGCACGATGGCGTCGCGATCGGCGTGCGGCACCGCGAGCGCGATGTTGTCGGCGACGGACGCGCGCAGCAGGCGTACGTCCTGGAAGACGAACGAGACCCGCCGGTAGAGCTCGTCGGCGGCGATGTCGCGCAGGTCGGCGCCGCCGAGCAGCACCGCGCCCTCCGCCGGATCGAAGAACCTCGGCAGCAGCCGGACCAGGGTGGACTTCCCGCTGCCCGACGGTCCGACCACGGCGGTCGTGGTGCCGGGCTCCAGCACCAGGTCCACGCCGCGCAGCACCTCGCGGTCCTCCTCGTAGCCGAAGCGCACGCCGCGCAGCTCCACCCGGTGGCCGCTCGGTGTCACCGGACGTTCCGGCTCCGGCAGCGGCCGTACGGACAGCACCTCCTTGACGCGGCCGAGCGCGCGGCCCGCGGCGGTCACGTCGTCGAACCCGTGGCCGAGCGCCGCCACCGGAGCGGTCAGCCCGAGCCCGAGCAGCAGGAACGGCAGCAGGTCCGCCGGCGCCAGACCGCCCGACGCGATGCGCACCGCACCGCCGATCAGCACGACCAGCAGCACGAACGGCGGCGCCAGCACCAGCCGCATCGCCGCCGCGATCGGCGACATGCCGCGCACCCAGCGCAGGAAGGTGCCGACGAAGTCGTCCACGGCGGTGATGAACGCCCGGTGCGCCCGCTGCGACCCGCCGAACGCCTTCACCACCGCGATCCCCTGCACGAACTCGACCACCGAGTCCGCGATGCGCCCCATGGCGGCCTCGAACTCGCGCTGCTCGCGGGCCCTGGCCGGCAGCATCAGCAGCGGCACCAGCATGAGGGCGAGCGCGACGGGGATCAGCGTGATGAGCGTGAGCCGCCAGTCGACGGTGAGCAGGTAGATCAGCGATGCCGCGGGCACCACGAACGCGGCGGTCAGCTCGCCGGGCGTGTGTGCGATCAGCGGGTGCATGGCGCTGACGTCGTCCCCGACCACCTTGGCCAGCTCGCCGGTGCGGCGTCGCGACAGCCAGCCCATCGGCGCCCGCCCGAGCCGCTCGGCGAGCCGCCTGCGCAGCGCGAGCTGCACGTCGGTGTCGACCAGGTGGCCGATGCCGGACGACGTCGCGGTGCACACCAGCCGGACGAGCAGCCCGGCCGCGCCCGCGATCACCACCGTACGGACGTGTCCGGCGTCGATCGGTCCCGGCGCGAGCAGCGTGCGGCCCAGCTCGACGACGGCCAGCAGCGGGGCGAGGCCGGCGAGGGCCCCGGCGATCTGGAGGATCACCACGGCGGCGAAGCCCGGGATGTGCGGGCGCAGGAGTCCGGCCGTGCCCGGGTCGGGCGCGGGGTCGCGGACGCGTTCGCGCCGCGCCGCCGCCGGTGCGGATTCGATGGCGGTCATCGCGCTCCCTTCATTTTTCGTACGCGTACGAATAAGGGTATGCGAGAAGGAGGTGGGGTGCGCGAGCCGATGTCCGGAATGGGGCTCGGGCGCAGGGAGGGCGCGATGGAAGGGCGCGGTGGAAGGGCGCGGTGGAAGGGCGCGATGGAAGGGCGCGGTGGAAGAGCTTGAGACGTGCCGCCCACCGGTGGGAACTCAGGACAGGGGCGGAAAGCGCATAAAAAGGCGCGGATCACAGGCGGCGGAAGGCGCGGCGGTAGGCCGCGGGCGCGATGCCGCGCCGGGCGGCGAAGTGGTGTCGCAGGGTGTCCGCGCCGCCGAACCCGGCCCGCGCCGCCACGGCGTCCACGCTCAGCTCGGTGGTCTCCAGCAGCTCTTCGGCGAGGCGCAGCCGCTGTTCGAGCAGCCAGCGGTGCGGCGTGGTGCCGGTCAGCGCCTTGAACCGGCGGGCGAACGTACGCGGCGACATGGCGGCGCGCGCGGCGAGCGCCTCCACGGTGAGCGGCCGGTCGAGGTGCCGGGTGATCCAGTCGAGCAGCTCCGACAGCTCGTACGGGGTGCGCGGCGGCGGCATGGGCGCCTCGACGTACTGGGCCTGCCCGCCGGCCCGATGTGCGGGCACCACGAGGCGTCTGGCCAGGGCGTTGGCCGTGGCGGCACCGTACTCCAGCCGGATGAGGTGCAGGCAGGCGTCGATCCCGGCGGCCGCTCCGGCGCTGCTGAGGACGGGGCCGTCGGAGACGTACAGGATGTCCGGCTCGACCCTGACACGGGGGTGGGCGCGCGCGAGCAGGCCGGCGAACTGCCAGTGGGTGGTGGCCCTGCGGCCGTCGAGCAGCCCGGCGGCGGCCGCGAGGAAGGCTCCTGTGCAGATGGTGAGCACGCGCGCGCCCCGTTCGGCCGCCGCGCGCAGGGCGGCGAGCAGCGGCTCGGGCACGGGCGCGTCGAGCGCGGGCCAGGCGGGCACGGTCACCAGGTCGGCGCGGGCGATGCGGTCGAGCCCGTGTTCGACCTGGACGGAGAAGCCGGAGGTGGTCGGCACGAGGCCGGGCGTGGGCGCGCAGACCGCGAAGTCGTACCCGGGCAGGTCGTCGTCGGAACGGTCGAGGCCGAACACCTGGCAGACGATCCCCAGCTCGAACGTGGCGGCCACGTCCCCGACGACGGCGACGACATCGCGGATCACGTCTGCGATTCTGGCAGGAAATTCCCGCATCTGGTCATTCCTGCCACTCCCCCGCCTCCGGTGCCGCCCGCGACGCTGGGGGCATGACCATCACCACGCACCCGCGCTTCCCGCTGCCCGGACAGGGCCGCCCGGCGGTCGCCGTGCCCGCTCCGGGCCCCGGGCCGCAGCGCTGGGCCGGCGCGCCGAGCGCCGCGCTCGACGACGACGGCACGTACGTACTCGCCTACCGGGTACGCGACGGCGAGGACCGCAACGTCGTGGCCCGCTCGGTGGACGGCGGGCGCTTCACCACGGTCGCGCTGCTGCCGCGCGACCGCTTCCGCGCGGCCATGGTGGAGCGTCCCGCCCTGGTCCGCACGCCGTCCGGGCGCTGGCGGCTGTACGTCAGCTGCGCCACGCCGGGGACCAAGCACTGGTGGATCGGCGTGCTCGAAGCCGCATCGCCGGAGGGCCTGGCGACGGCCCGGGTGCGTACGGTCTTCGCGGGCGATTCTCGTACCGGGGTCAAGGACCCGGTGATCCGTCACGACGGCCGCACCTGGCGGGCGTGGCTGTGCTGCCACCCGCTGGACGTGCCGGGGGCCGAGGACCGCATGAGCACCGCGTACGCGACCAGCGATGACGGGCTGACCTGGCGGTGGCACGGCACGGTCCTGACCGGCCGCCCCGGCGCCTGGGACGCCCGCGGAGCCGGGCTGACCGCCGTGCTGCCGGACGGCCGCGCGTCCTACGACGGCCGCGCCTCGGCCGCGGAGAACTGGCGGGAACGCACGGGCATCGCCGTACCTGCTGGCGGCCCGCTGCCGGCTTCGATGGGCACAGAGCCCGTCAACGCCCCGGTGGGCGCGGACCCGGTCGCCTGCCCACTACCCACCCCGGAAGGCACGGATCGGGTCGCCGGCCCACTACCCACCCCGATAGGCGCGGATCCGGTCAGCGGCCCGCTACTCATCCCAGTGGGCGCGGAGCCCGTGGCGGACGTGCGCTACCTGGAGGTGCTGCCCCTGCCCGGAGGCGGCCACCGCCTGTTCTACGAGGCCCGCCGCCCGGACGGCTCCCACGAGCTGCGCACGGAACTAGTGCCGGGCTGACGCGCACGCCACACGGGCCTGAACACACCCGCCATCCCAGCCGACGCGACGGCCGCCCGGTCAGACGCGACGGGGTGGCTCCGGCGCCGAGGCGCACACCGCCCCGGCCGCCACGCGACGGCCGAGGCGCACGCCGCCCCGGCCGCCATACGACGGCCGGGGCGTTCACGCGGTGAGGAGCAGGCCGGACTATGGTGTCGTCTTGCAGTCCCGCGACACCACCGTGCCGTCCTCCTTACATATCGTGCAGACCTTCTTCGGATTGGTCGTGTCGGGCGCCGTATCGCATTCCCTGAGCTTCGGCTTGGTCTGTTTCTGCTCGCAGTACTGGCGTTTCCAGCCGCCGCGCTTCCCCTTGCAGTAGAAGCATCTGCGACCGGACTCGCCGGTCATCCACTTACACGGCGCCGCGCGCGACTCCGAGACACCGGTGGCGGTACGGAAGCAATCCGCCGTATCGGCGTTGACCTGGGATGACGCTGACGGGACGAGGGCGGCGGCCACCATGGCAGCGGTGGCGCATGCTGTTTTGAGCATGTGTCCCTCCCTTCCTCTCCGCCCATGGTGACGAACGCCGACGGGAAGCCGTCAAGTGGCCACCGGAAAATCTTTCTCGCCGCCACATCGGCCGCCCGGGATTGAAACATCCGGCGGCCTTGAAATTGCACAATCATGGCGTACGGACGCGCGTTTCTCCGCTAATTCATGAATGAAGTGGGTGTGACGGCGGCCAGGTGCTCGCGAATCAGCGGATGCACGAAATGGTAGATCCCGTCGCCTGCCGGGCAGAGAAGGCCCGCGTCGACGGCGGCGTCCAGGAAGGCCTGGCACGTCGTACACGCCCGCGTCCCGCGGCTTGGTCCGGACGTCGGTGCTCTCGCCCGACACCACGTGACCACTCGCCGTACCAAATGCACGGGCGACTCGCCGCAGAGTCAGGCCGAGCAGCCGGTCGGGGTCGGCCTCGCGGGCGGTCAGCAGGCCCTCCAGCCGTCGCCGGGCCTCGGAGGGCGCGGTCCCGAGCACGCGTACCGTCTCGAATCCATCCGGCTCCGCGTCCCGTCCGGTGAGCACGACGCCGCAAGGAGTGTTCCGCGCCCATGCCAGGAACTCGGAAGGTCGGGTGGATTCGAGTTCCTCGATGCCGTCCACGATGAGCACGAGCGCGCCCGCATGACCGCGGCGTGCGCGTTAGTGGCGGACAGCCCGTACTCGGCGCCCAGGGCGCGCGTGACCCACCGTTCGGACTGCGGCAGCCCGCTGACGAGGACTTTGCCTTCTGCTTGCCGCCGCCACCCGGCGTCAGGCCGGTCGCGGCGGCGCCGTGGCCGGCGGCTTCGAGTGAGTCGGTCTGCTCGATCGTGCCGGCGGTCTCCACGACCAGATGAGCCCGATGGCCTCGACTACCTTGCGTAAGTAGGTGCGCCCGTGAGCAGGGGTTCGCCGCCGTGCCGGATCAGGCGTACGGAGGTGAGCCCGTGTGCGGTGGCGTGTTCGGCGATGCGTTCCGCGGCGGCGGTGACGAGTTCCGGGGCCATGACTTTGGGCTGCGACCGCCAGCTTTGGTCCGCGAGAGTGGAGACGTAGCAGTAGTCACAGGCCAGATTGCAGCGGCTGTGCACTTTCAGGAGGAGTTGCCGGAAGGGGCGGGGGCGCCATCCGTTGTCCAGCAGTTTGGTCACGTCGAGAGTGTCGGGCCACTCTCGCGGCGGATCCTCCCCCAGGTAGGTCAACGTGGAAACTCCCCGCGCCGCCGGAAATATCCGAGTGAATCACGATGCTAGCCGAGTCATGCCCAATTGTGGAGAACCACGAAGGTGCCAGGCATGATCGGCCGTCGCTTTTCGGTCGGTCATTCGTTGAGCGGCGACCGGCCTTTTCACTGGAGGCGGCTTTCGCCGAGCGGGATGATACGGGGCCCGGTGGTCCTTTCTCCGGTGCCGCGACAGGGCCGCGGTGCGGGCGGCTGGTGCGGGGTCCGTGCGGGCCGTCCCGTCCGGAGGCCCGCAGACCCCACCACTCACACCGCGACCCTGTCGCTTCCGTACGAGGACCGATCGCGCATTAGCGCAGCTCGCTCGGCCACCACCAGCGGCCGTCGTTCCTCTCCGGCTCGTTCTCGACCTCTTCCTCTGGCGCTTCGACTTCCTCGCGCTCGACCTGCAGCGGCTGCACCCGCTCGTGGCGGTGGTGGCGCAGCTCGTGGCGGCGGTTCTTGTTGTGGTTGCGGTTGTGGATGATCACCCGGATCCGCGGCATGTGGAACCGCGGGTTGTGGAGAATGGGCTTCTCCTTGGGCACGTGGCGGACCTTGGTGACGTGGCGCACCGGCGCCGCCGGAGCGGGCGGGCCGCCGGCCTGAACGGTGTGGAAGCCCGCGCTGGCGGAGGCCACACCCTGGGCCAGCGGAAGGAAGATGACGCTGGAAGCGGCGGCGGCCACGGCCAGCATCGCGTACCGTCCGCGGCGGGACATGTTGGTATTCACTGCACTCGTTTCCTTGCCTGGATAAATTGGCCAGAATCCGGCACCCGCACTTTTGTCGGGACACCTAGACGCAAGCAGACGTACCCATGCAGATGTTCTCAGTTACCTCCTTAAACCCAAACAACCCGTCAAAACCCACAGATTGCATTCAATAACACGACGCCCACCGGCCCCCAGACGAGGTTTCTGGGGGCGAGGGCTACGAGCTTTCGGGTGGCGGCAGGGGCGGGGGTACGGGGAGCTGCGGGCTGCAGGACTGCGGGGCCACGACGAGGAGGCGGTGCCCGTAGGGGCGGCGTTCGCGCCAGTGGGCCGGCAGCGCGGGCACGCCGGGGTCCGAGTCATGGTGCGAGCCGGGCTCTGATGGCTTGTCGAGGTCTCGAGGCAGGTCGAAGTCGCGAGATAGGTCGAGGTCTCGGAGTGACCGGGATCGCGGGGTGGGCCGCAGTTGGGCCGACGGTGGCTTGAGGCCGCGCCCAAGGAGCAGGCCGGCCGTGGGCTGGGGTCCCGCTCAGGGAGCAGGCCGGCCGTGGGAGGTCCGGCCGACCGTGAGCAGCCGTGGAAGGTAGGCCCAGCCGTGGGAGATCCGGCCGACCGTGAGCAGCCGTGGAAGGTAGGGCCGGCCGTGGGTAGTAGGGCGGGCCGTGGCTGTGAGGCGGGCTCAAGGGCGTGGCGCGGGCTGCGGTCCGAGGGCAAGCGCAGATTGTGGCGCGGGCTGTGGTCCGAGGGCAGGCGCAGGCGCAGGGTTGTGGCGCGGGCGGGGTCGAAAGCGGGCCCGGCTGCGGCACGAGACGCGCTCAGGGGGCGGGCCCAGGTAGCAGCGCGGGACGCGATCGGAAGTGGGCCCGGGGGTTACGGTGCGCGACGCGGTCGAAAGCGGGCCCAGGTTGCTGGGGCAGGCAAGCCCGGGCAGTAGGACCGCGCAGGCAGGGAGAAGCGGTGGTCCACCCCCAGGTGGAAGCGGTCAGGTGGCGTCGTGGTGGTGGCGGACGGGGCCGGGCTCCTCTCGGCGCTGGTGCGGTACGGCGATGTCCGCACCCCGCGGCCCCAGGTAGGGGTCTGTGGCGCGCAGGCCGGCCGTGGCGACGACGCGGCTGACGTCGCTGGGTGTGATGAGGCCGAGGAGGCGGCCGGTGGGGTCGAGGACGACGGCGCGCCCGTCCGTGCTGCGGCCCATGCGCTGGAGCAGGTCGGTGAGCTGCTCGTCGGGGCGTGCCTTGGGCACCTCGTGGGCCGGGCAGGCGATGTCGCTCAGCCGCGTGACGGCGCGGTCCTGGGGAAGGACCTGGCGGATGCGGTTGAGCGTGACGAGTCCGGTGAAGGTGCCGTGCCCGTCGACCAGCGGGTACGTGGACAGCCGGTGCCGCAGCACGACCCGGTCGATGAGGCCGGCCACGGTTTCGTCGGGGTGGGCGGTGATGGGGTTGCCGGACATCACGTCGGCCACGCGCAGCCCGTAGAGGGCGTGGCCGAGCTGGGTCTGCTGCTCCTCGGCGGTGGCGGCGTTCACCAGGAACAGGCCGATGAGGGCCAGCCAGAACCCCTGGAACCCGAGCCCGGCGAGCACCTGGATGAAGCCGAGGGCGATGAGCACGTACCCGAAGACCCGGCCGGCACGGGCGGCGGCGACGGCCGCCCGCGTACGGTCGCCCCAGCGCGCCCACAGCGCGGCCCGCAGCACGCGTCCGCCGTCGAGCGGCGCGGCGGGGATGAGGTTGAAGATGGCGAGCAGGACGTTGACGGCGGCGAGGTACCAGAAGACGCCGGCCAGCAGCGGCGTCCCCAGAGCGGCGTCGGCGAGCAGCGCGATGGCCCCGGAGACCACGCCGACCAGCAGGCTCGTGAGCGGCCCGACGACCGCGATCTTCAGGTCGGCGCCCGGCGTGCGCGGCTCGCCGCGCAGTTCGGCGACGCCGCCGAGCAGCCACAGGGTGATCTGCGCGACGTCGATGCCGTGGCGGCGCGCGGTGACCGCGTGCGCCAGTTCGTGGGCGAGCAGCGAGGCGAGGAACAGCACGGCCGCGACCAGCCCGGCCAGCAGGTAGACCGCCGGGGATCGCCCGGGGAAGACGGCCGGGAACCGCCCGAAGGCCAGCCCCACGACCAGGATGACGACGATGACCAGCACGCTGATGTTGAGCCCGACCCGGACCCCGGCGATGCGGCCAAGAGGAATCGAGGAGCGCATCTTTCCTCCCGCGGAATGGCTGTCGCCGTCCCTTACCCTCAGGGCAGGAAAGGTCACCTGCGCTCCGCGGGGGTGCGGCTACTGCTCGGGCGGGCCGGTCCTGGCCGTTGGCGGGGTGTCGCGGCCCTCGACGTCGGTGCCGGGCCCGTGACCGTCTCCGTGGCCGTCGCCGCTGGAGAGGCGGATCCTCTCGCCTCCGTACGCGCGGCTCATCTTGATCCTGAGCTTGCCGAGCGGCCCGCGCGCGACCTTGGGCGGCACGCCGTCGCCGTCCGGCCCCGACGGCAGCATCGGGACGGGCTTCTTGCCGAGGACGTGCGCCTCGATGTCCTCGGACGGCGGCGCGTGGACCTCGATGAACTCACCGTGCGGCAGCCGCTGGATGACCCCCGACTCGACGCCGTGCGAGACGACATTGGCGTCGGAGCGCTGCAGGCCGAGGCAGATCCGGTACGTGATCCAGTAGGCCAGCGCGGGCCCGATGAAGATGAGCGCGCGGCCGGCGTACGTCGTCCAGTTGAGGCTGACGTGGAAGTGGGTGGCGAACAGGTCGTTCGCGCCGAGCAGCCACAGGACCCCGTAGAACGTGATGGCGGAGATGCCGATCGCGGTGCGGTGCGGGTTGTTGCGGGGCCGGTCGGCGATGTGGTGCTCGCGCTTGTCGCCGGTGACCCACTGTTCCAGGAACGGGAAGAGCACGAGCCCCGTGATGATCAACCCGAGCGGCACGAGGGCCGGGATGAGCACGCTCAGCGGCAGTGTCCCTCCGGCGGTGCCGAAGAGGTTGATCTCCCACGGTGGCATGAGCCGCAGCGAGCCTTCCAGGAAGCCCATGTACCAGTCGGGCTGGGAACCGGCGGAGATGTCGGCCGGTGAGTACGGGCCGAAGAGCCAGATGGGGTTGATCTGTGCGAACGTCGCGAGCCCGCACAGCACCGCGAGCGTGAACAGCAGGAACGCGCCCGACTTGCCCATGAAGGCGGGGTACAGCGGCGAGCCGACCACGTTGCGCTCGGTACGTCCCTTGCCCGGCATCTGGGTGTGCTTCTGCACCCACATCAGTACGAGGTGAGCGGTGATGAGCGCGAGCAGGATGCCCGGGATGAGCAGGATGTGCAGGGCGTAGAAGCGCTCGATCACGGTCTCGCCGGGATACTCGCCGTCGAAGAGGAAGAACGACAGGTACGTACCGATCAGCGGAATCGACTGCAGCACGCCCTGCGTGATGCGCAGACCGGCGCCGGACAGCAGGTCGTCGGGCAGCGAGTAGCCGGTCAGGCCCTCGAACAGCGACAGCGTGAACAGGCCGATGCCGATGAGCCAGTTCAGCTCGCGCGGCTTGCGGTAGGCGCCGGTGAAGAACACCCGCAGCATGTGCACGACCAGGCTCGCCACGAACAGCAGGGCCGCCCAGTGGTGGATCTGCCGCACCAGCAGGCCGCCGCGCACCTCGAAGCTGATCTCCAGCGTGGACGCGTACGCCTCGGACATCTGCACGCCGAGCAGCGGCGCGTACGGGCCGTCGTAGATGACGTGACCCATGCTGGGACGGAACCAGAAGGTGAGGAACGTGCCGGTCAGCAGCAGGATGATGAACGTGTAGAGCGCGATCTCGCCCAGCAGGAACGACCAGTGGTCCGGGAAGATCTTGCGCATGTTGCGCTTGAGGAAGGCGGCACCGCCGAGACGGTCGTCCAGGAACGTGCTCGGCCCGCTGATGAACTTCGGCGGTGTCTCCATCGATGGCCTCCCCCATAGCCGCGGCCCCGGCACCGGCGGGACGATCTCCGCCCCCGCGATCGCCTGCCCCACGCTGGAACTCCGGGGCGACTGGTTAGGCGGCTGCCCCCGATCGGCCCCGGGAAAACACAAGCACCAGCAAGGACTTCTCCGAACGGGCATCGGCAGGGCTCCCGCAGGCGCCCTCGGGAGTGGGGGTGGAAGGCCGGCGTCGCGGGCGGTCCGCGAGTGGGCACGGACGGAAGGCGGGGCGGTTCGCGGACGAGCGCGCGGCGCTGGGCCGGACGGTTCGCGGACGAGCGCGCGGCGCTGGCCGGGGCGGTTCGCGGCGGGCGCTGCGGCCGGTTTGCGGGTACGTGTGACGGGCAGCCGCGCACTCATGAAACGCACACGCACGTTCACCAGGCGCACGCGACACCACCGCGCCCGCGCCCCGAGACGGCGGGGGCTGCTACTGGCGGGCGCCGCCGCGGCGGGAGCGACGGCGGCGATGGCGGCACGCGCGCTGCGGTCCCGACGCCCCGAGACCGTCCCCTGGTACGCGGTCACGGTCGAGGCCGACCCCGCCGCGCTGACCGGCAGGGACCGGCCGGACCTGCTCGCGAGGCTGGCCGAGCGGCACGAGATCCGTATCAGCCGCGCGCCGGGCGGGCGGGGCACGGAGATCGCGGTCCGCACCGCCGACGGCGCGACCAGGGAGCAGGTACGCGCGCTCAAGCAGCTCCTGGAGACCGGCGAGGTGCTGCGGGTCGAGGGCCAGCCGGAGGGCCGGCGCACGGCGTTCGGCCGCACCGCCGCTCCCGTCATCCGCCACCTGACGCGAAGGGGACCCCGATGAACGGCGCGCTGCGCGGAGGGAGGGCGAGGCGATGAAGGCGCTGTGCTGGACGGGCGTGAACGAGCTGACGGTCGAGGACGTCCCCGAGCCGCACCTGCTCAACCGCCAGGACGCCCTGGTCAAGGTGACCGCCAGCTCGGTGTGCGGCTCCGACCTGCACCTGCTGGACGGCTACGTCCCGGCGATGCTGGCCGGCGACGTGCTGGGGCACGAGTTCGTCGGCGAGGTGGTCGAGGTCGGCCCGGACGTGAAGGAGCGGCGGGTGGGCGAGCGCGTCGCGGTGTGCTCGATCCTGGGCTGCGGCCGCTGCCGCTACTGCCGCGAGGGCCTGTGGTCGCTGTGCGACAACACCAACCCGAACCCGGGCGTTCAGGAGAAGCTGAACGGCCACTCCAGCGCCGGGATCTTCGGCTACTCCCACGCCATGGGCGGCTTCGCGGGCAGCCACGCCGAGTACGTGCGCGTCCCGTACGCCGACGTCAACGCCTTCCCGGTGCCGGAGAACGTGCCGGACTCGAACGCGGTCTTCGCCTCCGACGCGGTGCCGACCGGGTGGATGGGCGCGGATCTCGGCCAGGTGGGGCCGGGCGACGTGGTGGCGGTGTGGGGGTGCGGCGGCGTCGGGCAGATGGCGGCGCTGGCGTCCCTGCGGATGGGCGCCGAGCGGGTGATCGCGATCGACCGGTTCCCCGAACGGCTCGGCATGGCCGCCGCGATCGGCGCGGAGCCGCTGGACTACGAACGGGCCGACGTGCTGGACGCGCTCAAGGAGATGACCGGCGGGCGCGGCCCCGACGTCTGCATCGAGGCGGTCGGCATGGAGAGCCACGGCACCGGCCCGCAGTACGTCTACGACCGCGCCAAGCAGGCGGTGCGCCTGCAGAGCGACCGCGGCCTCGCGCTGCGGCAGGCCGTGCAGGCGTGCAGGAAGGGCGGCACGGTGTCGGTGCTCGGCGTGTACGTCGGGATGGTCGACAAGTTCCCGATGGGCGCGCTGATGAACAAGGGCCTGACGATGCGCGGCGCCCAGCAGCACGGCCACCGCTACATCCCGATGATCCTGGACCGGATGAGCCGGGGCGAGATCGACGCCTCCCACCTGCTCACGCATCCGATGCGCCTGGACGACGGACCGGAGGGCTACGAGCTGTTCAAGCGGAAGCTGGACGGCTGCGTCCGCGCGGTCTTCCGTCCGTGACCTGCACCGATATTTCACACAATCTCATGAACTCGGGCGCGGTGGCGGCCATCGGATACAGGCGTGAGATTCTTCGTCACCCAGCTGTTCCGTTTCGCCTGGGCGGAGGCGCGGGCGTGCACGTTCGCGGTCGCCATGTTCGCGGGCCTCGCCGTCTCGTCGGTCGTGCCGCTGCCGATCCCGCGCTACGACGCGCTGCTGCTGTACGCGGTCGCGGTGACCGTCCTGCTGCGCCTGACCCGCTGGGAGACCGGCGCGGAGACCGCCGTCATCGCCGCTTTCCACCTGGTGGGGCTGGCGTTCGAGCTGTTCAAGGTACGGATCGGCTCGTGGAGCTACCCCGAGGACGCCCACACCAAGATCGGTGGGGTGCCACTGTACAGCGGCTTCCTGTACGCGGCCGTGGGCAGCTACGTCTGCTCCGCCTGGCGGATCTTCGAGCTGCGGCTGGTCGGCTACCGCACGGTGCCGACGACCCTGGTGGCTTCGGCCATCTACGTGAACTTCGTCAGCCAGCACTTCTCGATCGACCTGCGCATCCCGCTGGCCGCCGCACTGCTGCTCGTCACCTGGGGCACGGTCGTGCACTTCACCGTGGGCGGCCACCGCTACCAGATGCCGCTGGCGCTGTCGCTCGCGCTCATCGGGTTCTTCCTGTGGGTGGCGGAGAACATCGCGACCTTCCTGGGCGCCTGGCAGTACCCGCATCAGCAGGACGCCTGGCACCTGGTGCACCCGGCGAAGTTCGGGGCGTGGGCGCTGCTGGTCAGCGTCACGTTCGTGATGGTCGCCTCGTGGCAGGCGACCCGGGGGCGGCTGCACCTGCCCGCCGCGGCACGCGTGCGCGGATGGGCGACGCCGGTGCGCCGGGTACCCTCGTAAAGCGCGAGCCGTTTCGTCATCCCGTACGCGCAGCCGTCCCGTCCGCAGGCCCAACCGTCCGTACGCGAAACAGACCGACCGCGAAACCCTCCCCGTCATGAAGATCACTGCTTGCTCCATGACGCGAACCGTTCCGCGAACCCGCCGGCGGCCGCACACCCGCCGGCCCCGCGCCGTCCATCCGCGCGTCATATGCGTGCGGTATGTTGGGCGGGTTCTTCCGGATGCCACCGTCCGCGTGGCCCCAGGGCGAGGAGGTGAGGCTGCATGAGCAGTCAACCTCCTAGTCGCACTCACTGAGCAGCCGACATCCCCTTCTCCACCCGGCGCTGCCGCGTGCCCTCATGCCGTCGCGCGCGCCGGGTCGTCGCCCTTTGAGTACGTTCCGGAGGTCCACCGATGATGTCCGACTGGCGTTCACGCGTTCTGCGTCCCGTACGGCGTATCGCGGCTCCGGCCGTCAAGGCAGAGCCCGAGCGCAAGCCCGCGCCCGAGGAGTCGATGGATCCGCACGGCCGCCGCCCTGCCCGGCGCGACGGCGTGCGGGTGCTCGACGGCCAGGTGCTCGACGCCGCCCTCTACCGCGACGGCCGGCGTCTCGACAGCCCGTCGTCCCCCGCCGACGTGCGCGCCCGGCTGCGCGACGAGCCGGGCACGATGGCCTGGATCGGCCTCTACCAGCCCGACGAGGAGCATCTGGAGGTGCTCGGCAAGGAGTTCGGGCTGCACGAGCTGGCCATCGAGGACGCCGTCGTCGCCCATCAGCGCCCCAAGCTGGAGCGCTACGGCGACACCCTGTTCGTGGTGCTGCGCGCCGCCCGCTACGACGACGCCGCCGAGCAGGTGGAGTTCGGCGAGATCCACCTGTTCTGCGGCCCCGATTTCGTGCTGACCGTCCGCCACGGCAACGCGCCCCCGCTGCACGCGGTGCGCGAGCGCATGGAGGCCGACCCCGCGCTGCTGGCACGCGGCTCCGAGGCCGTCCTGTACGCCGTGCTCGACCACGTCGTGGACGGCTACGCCCCCGTCGTCGCCGGTCTGCAGAACGACATCGACGAGATCGAGACGCAGGTGTTCGGCGGCGACCCCGGCGTCTCGCGGCGCATCTACGAGCTGTCGCGCGAGGTGATCGAGTTCCAGCGGGCGACCAGGCCGCTGCTCGCCATCCTCGACGGCCTGACGGCGGGCTTCGACAAGTACGGCACCGAGGAGGAGCTGCAGCGCTACCTGCGCGACGTCGCCGACCACGCCACCACCGTGGCCGAGCGGGTGGACGGCTTCCGCCAGATGCTGGCCGACATCCTCACCGTCAACGCCACCCTCGTCACGCAGGCGCAGAACGAGGAGATCAAGCACATGACGGAGGCCAGCCTGGCACAGAACGAGGAGATCAAGAAGATCTCCTCGTGGGCCGCCATCCTCTTCGCGCCCACCCTCATCGGCACGGTCTACGGCATGAACTTCGAGCCGCCGAACATGCCCGAGCTGCGCTGGACCTACGGCTATCCGTTCGCGCTCGGGCTGATGGCGCTGACGTGCCTCAGCCTGTACGTGATCTTCAAGCGGCGCGGCTGGCTCTGACCCCGGCCGGACCCGCTCACACGCCCTGGCTCAGGGCGGCGATCACCGTGATGAGCGCGATCGGCCCCAGGATCGCGGTGTTCACGATGACCGCGCTCTGGCCGGGCAGCACGCGGGCGAGCGCGGTGGAGGCGACCTGCCGCACCTTGCCCGCGCCGGGCAGCGCGAACAGGCCGATCGTGAACGCCCCCGCCGCCAGCGACTCGGCGTGGCTCGCGTTCAGCCAGCCGGTCATGTGGAGGAGCGTGCCGGCGACGATGCCGAACGCCAGCGACAGCAGCAGGTGGCCGACCGTCACGAGCGCGGCCCTGGTGAGGTCTTCGCGCTCGTCGTCGAGGTAGTGGCCGGCGATCCGCAGCGCCACCGAGAGCCCTGCCGCGATCAGGCCGATGGTGACCGGCCTGAGCACGGTGATCGAGGCCAGCATGATGAGCACGAGCACGCCGGAGAAGTCGCTGCTCTTCAGGAATCTGCGCAGCTCGAACGGCTCGCGGGGCGGCGCGGGGCGCGGCGGCTCTGGCTTGTCCTCGTGAACGGTGGGGGCCGCGGTGGTCGCGGGGTGCGCCTGCTCGTGGACGCTCGTGGCGTAGGTGACGGGCGGCAGCAGGTCGGAGACGGCGTCCTGGCCGGCGGGCATGGTGAGCGTGCGGTCGTACGCCGGGGTGGCGGTGGGACGGCGGCCGTCGGGGTCGAGCGCGGCGGCCATGCGCGCGAGCTCCCGCGCGGTGGGCCTGGCGGCGGGGTCGACGTCGAGCGCGCGGGTGAGCCAGCCGCGCAGCCAGCCGGGCGCGTGCTCGGACTGCCAGCGGCCCTCCATGGTGTTGAAGCAGACCGACTCGAACGTGCCCGTGCCGAACGGCGGCAGCCCCGTGGCGGCGAAGAACACCGTCGAGGCGAGCGCGTGCACGTCGGCCGCCTGGGTGATCAGCGACTCGCGGATGATCTCGGGCGCGAGGTAGCCCGGCGTGCCGACGAACATCCCGGTCTGCGTCAGCCGGGCCGAGTCGACGAGCTGCGCGATGCCGAAGTCGATGACCAGCGGCTCGCCGTCGACCAGCATGACGTTGGACGGCTTGAGGTCACGGTGGATCACCCCGGCCGCGTGGATGTCCACCAGCGCCTGGCACAGGCCCTGGGCGAGCCTGACGACCTCATGGGGCTTCAGCGGACCGTCGCTCAGCACGGTGTCCTCGAGCGTGCGGCCGTCGGCGAAGCGCGTCACCACGTACGGGCGGCCGCCCGCGATCTGGGCGTCGATCACCTCGGCGACGTAGCGGCTGCGCACCCGGCGCATGGTCTCGACCTCGCGGATGAGCCGGTCGCGCGCCTTGAGGTCGGCGGCCACGTGGGGGTGCAGCACCTTGATCGCGACATGCAGGCCGGCGGGGTCGAGCCCGAGGTGGGCGACGCCCATGCCGCCCTCGCCGATCTTCCTGAGCACCCGGTAGGGGCCCAGCATGTCCTGCGCCTGCGTGCTGCTCGTTCCCGAGGTCATCCTCCGCCTTTCCCCGTCTGGGCGCGCCTGCTTTCTCACCCGCTCCAACGCTCCGGCGGGTGCTTGAGGTTTCCGCCATCGCTCCGGCGTCGCCGCGATGCCCATACCGTACGGGCTTTCCGGCGGCCGGGAGCCCGCGTACGTATTTCTTCCGGGTTATTGACGAAATTCCAGGGATATCGGCAGACTCTCCGGCATGTCGCGCGGCGGCCGCCCCCGCCCCCGCGACCGGGAGCTGGGCCGGGTCTGGATGCGGGACACGTACGTGAACTGCTTCATCGTGCGCGGCCGCCCGCTCTATGTCGCCACCGGCACCACGCGGGTGCCCGGCCTGCAGGCGGCCGCGCCCTGGAACGACGGCATCTTCGTGTGGACCGCGCCGTCCCTGCGCGGCCCGTGGCGGCTGGTGGACACCACCCGCATCAGGCCCGGCGCGGAGAAGGGCAAGGTGTGGTCGCCCGAGTTCGTGAACGAGAACCGCGAAGGGCGCACGGTGGTCGCGCCCTGGCAGGAGTACTGGAGCGACGAGCGGTTCGGCAAGCGGGGTCAGGTGTGGGCGCCCGAGGTGCACTGCTTCCGCGGTAAGTGGTACATCGTGGCGTGCATGGGCGACCACTCCCGCAAGGTCGGCTCGTTCCTGCTGGTCAGCGAGGGCGGGATCGAGGGGCCGTACCGGCTCGCGGAGGGCAACCTGGACAAGCCGTTCGGCGAGTCCTTCATCGGCGGGCCCGACTTCATCGAGCCGGGCGCGTACCACCACATCGACGGCAGCACCCGCCACGCCTACGACCCACCGGGCCCGGGCCGGACGCAGTACCAGTACGACGCGGTGGTGGCGGTCGCCGACCGGTTCGAAGGGCCCTACTCCAAGCGGTGGACGCTGGGCGTCGGCGCGGGGCACAACAACCTCTTCCGCGACCACGCCGGGCGGTTGTGGGCGACGTTCTTCCGCAACCCGAACGCCGGCTACTGGGCCGACCCCTCCCGCACCGGCGACGCGGCCGTGCCCGGGGTGGTGCGGCTGGAGTGGACGGGGCCGCGCGGCGACCGGCTCTACGTCCAGCGCCGCCGCGGCCACTGAGACCGCCGTCCAGCCTCTGCTCTACAGCCTGTAGAGTACGTGGAGATCTTCCAAGGAAAGGGGCGAAAGGTGCTGCGCTGGTTCCGTGTCGCGGCGGTGGCCGAGGCGTGCTCGTGGGCCGGGCTGCTGGTCGGGATGTTCTTCAAGCACGTGACCGAGACCAGCGAGCTCGGCGTCAAGATCTTCGGGCCGATCCACGGCGCGCTGTTCGTGCTCTACGGCCTCGGCGTGCTGCTCTCGGCGCGGGAGGCGGGCTGGGGCCGGGGCACGGTGGTGCTCGGGCTGGCGTGCGCGGTGCCGCCGTTCACCTCGATCTGGTTCGAACGCCGCATGGCCGCCCGCACCCCGCAGCCGGCCTGACGCCACCTCTGGGGTGTACCGCGCCCCGGCATGACCGCTGAGGCGCAGAACACCGACTCAGCCGCCGACCGCGACCTCAGCCACCGACCGCTACCTCAGCTGCCGACCGCGACCGGGTGCCCCCTGCGGCCGGTCTCCCGCCGTTGCTGCGCGCGTTCGACGTGCCGCTTCAGCCGCGCCAGGTCCTGCCGCAGCTTGTGGCCGGGGTCCGCGCCGAGGAGCTTGGCGATGGCGTGCCCGGCGGCGCCCACCACCGGGTTGTACGTGAACCGCACCTGCACGCGGGTCCTGCCCCGCCCCCTGTCCACCAGCCGCAGCGACCCGGTGTGCGCGATGAGCTGGCCTTCGGTGGACTTCCAGGCGATCTCCTTGCCTTCGTCGCGCTTGGTCTCAGTGGCGTCGAAGCGGATCGGCACACCGGCCGGGCCCTTGATCATCCAGTGCGAGAGCCCGCCGTCGGGCGAGCGGCGCACCTCGTACACGTCGGGCATGACCTCGGCGAACACCGAGTAGTCGCTCACCAGCTTCCAGATGGCCTCGGGCGGCGCGGTGATCTCGACCGCCTCCGCCACGTCCACCGCGCGCCTGCCGGCGTTGATGCCGGTGAGGCGGCGCAGCGGCAGGTTCGTCAGCGCGCGTGCGGCCACGGCGGCGCCGGCCGCGCGCACGATCCAGGCCAGCGGGCCGGGCAGGCGGCGGGAGGCGGTCAGCGCGTACGCGGCGGCCAGCCCGGCGCCGAACCTGGCGGTCGGGGACCAGCGCTGCTGCCGCAGTTCGGGAACGGGTTCGCGGGGCCGGCCCCGGCCCTGCAACGTCGGCACGCCGGACGGGTCGATGTGCGGGATCCAGCGGGCGTCGACCGCCTTCACACCCGGAATGCGCCGCACCGCCTTCCTGGCGTGCTCCTCCTCTTCGGCGAGCAGGTCGCCTTCCAGCGTCACCACGTGATCGTGCACGGAGACGCGCACGGCGTGCGGGTGGCTGACATGACGGCCCAGCTCGGCGCGTACCCGCTCCGACAGCACCCGGTCGTCGGCCGAGCGGCCCGCGATCCGGTAGCGCAGCTCGGCGCCCGCTCCCCGTCCGCGGTTGCCCAGGTCGCGGCTGAGCACGGCCGCGCCGTCGCGCATCTCGTGCGTGGCGTGCGCCGCCTTGTCCCGTACGCGCGCCCTGCGGGCCCGTCCCCTCGCGGGGTCCAGCAGGTACGCGGCCGCGGCCCCCGCGCAGGCTCCCACCCCGGCCGCCTTGAGCAGGCTGGGCAGGCGTGACGGCCCCGCGGTCTCGTCCCGAAAGGTGCTCATGACTCCCCCAGTTCGCACCGGCTTGATGCTGCTGAGGGCCGCTACCCGCCGACGACCTGGGCTAACGGACGGTAGCCGCAACACCGGTCATGGCGGCCGGGAATCGGCTCCGACGTGCGAACGTCGCAGCGCGGGGACACGCGCCGACACAGCGTGACGACGTATTCACGGATGTCTGTACGCGCCGTAAAGTGACAGGATGACTGTCGTGATCAGGCGGCCGGTCCGGCCCACGACGCCCGCCGGCGCCGTGATCGCTCAACCCACGAGGTTCCCGCGCGCGGGACGCGTTCCCATGCCCATGCAGCCGCACGGCTGACGCACGACAAGGACCCCTATGTCACAGATCAGTCCCCCCGGCCCCGCGGAAACGGGGAGTGACGGCCAGCCCACCCTTAAGCGGGTGATGGGCCCCGGCCTGCTGCTGCTGTTCATCGTCGGCGACATCCTCGGCACCGGCATCTACGCCCTGACCGGCCAGGTGGCCGGGGAGGTGGGCGGCGCCGCGTGGCTGCCGTTCGCCGTCGCGTTCGTCGTCGCGCTGATCACGGCGTGCTCCTATCTGGAGCTGGTCACGAAATACCCGGAAGCGGCGGGCGCGGCGCTGTACGTCCATAAGGCGTTCGGCAAGCACCTGCTGACCTTCCTGGTGTGCTTCGCGGTGATGTGCTCCGGCATCACCTCGGCCTCGGCGGCGTCGCGGGCCTTCGCCGCCAACCTCGCCACCGGGTTCGGCCTGGAGGTCGGCAACACCGTCATCCTGCTGATCGCGATGGCGTTCATGCTGCTCGTCCTGGCCGTCAACCTGCGCGGCGTGGGCGAGAGCGTCAAGCTCAACGTGGTGCTCACCGCGATCGAGCTGTCCGGCCTGCTGCTCGTGATCGTGCTCAGCCTGTACTTCATCACCGGCGGCGAGGCCGACTTCTCCCGGGTCGTGGCGTTCGAGACGCCCGAGGACAAGAGCGTGTTCCTCGCGGTCAGCGCGGCCACGTCGCTGGCCTTCTTCGCCATGGTCGGCTTCGAGGACTCCGTCAACATGGCGGAGGAGACCAAGGACCCGGTCAAGATCTTCCCGCGGATGATGTTCACCGGCATCGGCATCACCGGGCTCATCTACGTGCTGGTGTCCATCTGCGCGGTCGCCGTGGTGCCGGTCGGCGAGCTGGAGGCGAGTGAGACGCCGCTGGTGACAGTGGTGGAGACGGCGGCGCCCGGGGTGCCGATCGGCGAGCTGCTGCCGTTCATCTCGATGTTCGCCGTCGCCAACTCGGCGCTGATCAACATGCTGATGGCCAGCCGCCTGCTGTACGGCATGAGCAAGCAGGGCGTGCTGCCGCCGTTCCTGTCCAAGGTGCACCCGACACGGCGCACCCCGCACGTGTCGATCGTGTTCACCACCGTGATCGCGCTGCTGCTCATCGCCTACGTCTCGCTGGTGCCCGACAGCCCGGTCGTGGCGCTGCTCGGCGGCACCACCTCGCTGCTGCTGCTCGCGGTCTTCGCGCTGGTCAACGTCTCCGTCCTGGTGCTGCGCAGGGAGGACACGGGGGTCGAGCACTTCAGAGCGGGCAGCGTGCTGCCCGTCATCGGCACGATCACCTGCCTCTACCTCGTCCTGCCGTGGTCGTCCGGCCGTCCGGCGGGGCAGTACGAGATCGCGGGCGTGCTGCTGGCGATCGGCCTGATCCTCTGGGCGATCACCTGGTGGTCGCATAAGAGAGCCTCAGAACGGACATGAGTGGGCCGCCTTCGGAGCGGCCCGTTCCCACCCGGGGCCGCGCCGTTGGAGGCGGCCCCGTTTTCCGTCCGGGGCCGCGCTGTTGAAGGCGGCCCCGTTTCCGTCCGGGGCCGAAGTCTCCCGCCGATTCCCCCGGGACCCCACCGGGTCCACCCGAGCTGCGGACATCGGCGGGCGACCCCGGTGCGCTTACCGGGCCGGTGGGACGGCGGCCAGGTTCACCACCCGTAGTCCGTCGCCCTGCTCCCAGAAGATCACCCCGTCCCCTCCCGACCACTCGCTGAGCGGCTCGAAGGAGACGAGCCGGCCGGCGTCGGCGTCGTACACGCCGGCGTACCCGGGGAAGAACCGGTCGCGGTAGGACTCCCCGTGCAAGCCCTTGACCACCCGCGCGTCACGGCCGTCCGTCCGCTGCACCACAGTGTCCTGCCCGCGCTGCCCCGCGCACCAGGTGGCCCGGCAGCGCAGCCCTTCGACCCCGCGCGCCGCCCGGATCGTCACCTTCTTGCCCGTCTCAAGGTTCACCAGGCGGGTGGCGCTGTGCTTGAGGGCGAGCGGCTCGTCGGTGGCCCACGGCCAGCCGGCGAGCTGTAGCCCCGCCGACCTGGGCACCTTCTTCGCCGCTCCCCCGCCGATGGGCATCCGCCACACCCCGTCGAGCGGGCTCGACCAGATCACCTGATCGCCCGCCAGCTCCAGCCGATCGACGGAACGGCCCTCGGCGCGGCCCACCCGCCGCGCCTGGCCGGTGCCGCGCAGCGGCGCGACCCACACCCAGCCATCGGTCAGCCAGGCGGCGTGCTCGTCATCGACGGTCAGCGCCGTGATCTCGCCGGACGGTGTGGCCACCGTCGTGAACCGCCCGGTGGTGACGTCGTAAACGCCGATCGTGCCGCGGTTTTCCCTGGCCAGCAGCCGTGTGGCGTCGATGGCGGCCAGCGGCCGGTAGGCCGCCGGGACGGTGACCATGGCGCCCGGCCACACCCGCTCGATCTCCCTGCCCGGCCTTACCGCGTCCGGCCCCTGCGTGAGGCTTCCGTCCGGCCATGACGCGCCGTCCCTGCCCGGACCCGGCGTAGCGTCTCCCTCCGGCCCAGACGCCGTGTCCCTGTCGGGCCGCGGCGTGCGGCCGAGGTTCGCCTTGTCCCCGTCCGGCCCTGGCGCGGACTCCCTGCCCGATCCCGGCGTCTCCAGCCCTGATGCAGGGACCGCCGTGCTCGGGGTTTCCGTGCTCGGGGCTGCCGCGCTCGAAGGTGCCGCGCTCGGGGCCGCCGCGCTGGGGGCCGCCGCGCTGGGGGCGGCGGTGCCGCCCGCGCCGGGTCCGGGGATCGGCTGGGGCGGGGACGGCCACGCGGTCACCACCGCCCACCCGAGCGCGAGCGCGCACGCCGACGCCAGCACGGCCCCCGTCCGGCGGCGCCGCCGGTCCCGCCGTCGCGCCGCCAGGGCGGCGAGCAGGTCGTGCTGCGGAGCCCGTTCCGCGATCGTCCGCAACGCCTCGGCCAGCCGCTCCTCAGCCAGCCGATCATCGACCGCCTGATCATCGGCCGCCTCGTCATCAACCAGCCCGGCTTCGATCAGCGGCCCTTCGACCAGCGACCCCTCGACCAGCGGACCACCGAACAGCGGGCCCTTGGCCAGCTCGGCCCTATCCAGCTCGGGCTCGGCCAGCCCAAGTTTGGTCAGCCCGGCCTCGGTCCGCTCGACCCTGGTCAGCCCGGCCCCGCTCGCCTCAACCTCGGCCGACTCGGCCCCGCTCAGCCCGGCCCCACTCACCCCAGCCCCGGTCGTCTCGGCCCCACTCACCCCAGCCTTGATCGACTCGACCTCGGTCAGCCCGGCCCCACTCACCTCAACCTCGGCCGACTCGGCCTTGGTCGACTGCTTGGCCGGGCGCTCATCGTCGGTTCTCATGCCTGCCTCCCCGACAGTGCCCGTGCGCGGGCGCGGAGTGTGGCGAGCGCGCGGGACGCCTGGCTGCGTACGGTCGCCTGGGAGATCCCAAGGATCGCGGCGATCTCACCGTCGCCGAGCCCCTCGTGGTAGCGCAGCACCAGCACCGCCCGTTGCTTCGGCGGCAGAGCGCGCAGCCGCTCCCAGACCTCCCGCAGGTCCTCCTCGTCCTCCCGGACCGGCGACGGCACCTCGTCCGTGAGCTGCTCCCGCCGGCGGCGCCGCCACCACGTCACGTGCTGCCTGGCCATGATCGTGCGGACGTAGCCCTCCGGGTCGTCCTTCCTTCTGACCCGGCGCCAGGTGGAGTTCAGCTTGAGCAGCGCCTCCTGCACCAGGTCCGCGGCGTCGTCGGCGTTCCCCGTCAGCACGAGCCCGTACCGCAGCAGCGCCGGCCCCTGGCCCGGACGAAATCCTCGAACTCCACCTCCCAGGGACGCCCGGGCCGCGGCTTTCGTTGCAAGAATCTTCGCGGGCGTCAGGCGACCCTGGTGTAGACGAGGGTGAAGTCGTGCCGCCACGGGCCGCCGTTCTCCGACGCCTCCCATGCGCCCTCGATCGTCTTGCCGTCCGCCGAGATCGTGCCGCGGTAGCGCTGCGCGAAAGCCGGGTCGTCGCGCCAGATGCGCAGCTCGCCGTCCTCCAGGGTCAAGAGGTAGTCGCGGGTGACGCCGCGCGAGTCGTACAGGTGCTGCACGAACACCTCCGGCCGGTCGCTCAGGCCGATGACGCACATGCCGTCGGGGGCGTCGGGGTGCTCGTTGGTGTAGGTCTGAATGAGGAAGTGCCGCCGCTCCATCCAGGTGAACATGGTGCGCCCGCGTCCGACGATCTCGGGGCTGCCGGGGCCGAAGAAGCCCGGCTCGAAAATGGAGGCCGTCTCCCACTCCCCCACCAGCACGTCCAGCCGGTCGAGTGCGGGCGATCGGTCGGACGGCACGTCGGCGGGGGCTGCCTTCTGCTCACTCATGGCGATGATTCCTCTCGTCATGCCGGATACGTCCTTGCCACCGTGTTGACTCCCACCGAGCACGAAACTCATCGCCGGCGTGTCGCACCACCGCACCCCCTCGCCGCCCCAGAAGCACGACCGCGTACCCGCAGGAAACCGTGGGGCGCGCGTGCGTGTCCGTCGGTGCATACGCGAGCCCGGGCGCCGCGTTACGCGGGGCCCGGGCTCGGGAGCCGTGAGGCTCAGGGGTTTCGGCGGTTTATGGTCAGGCGGGGATGATGTTCTCCGCCTGCGGGCCCTTCTGGCCCTGTACGACGTCGAAGGACACCTTCTGTCCCTCAGTGAGCTCGCGGTAGCCGCTGCCGTTGCTGACGATGTTGGAGTAGTGGGCGAAGACGTCGGCGCCGCCGCCGTCCTGGGCGATGAAGCCGAAGCCCTTTTCCGAGTTGAACCACTTCACGGTGCCTGTCGCCATGTCGATCTCCTTAGAAATGCGCAGACCAGACGGAATCCGCACTTTGCGGAATCCGTGTCGCCACGATGTGCCCATCCGGAAATGACCGGCGAACAAAAAATGCGCCTGATAGCAATCTGTCAGGCGCACACAAAGTCTTTTATGGGAACCACAACTGCAACGCCGCCAGGCTAGCACAGCAATCCGGGATTGACGCTTGAGCGCGCCGTCTCTTTTTCTCGGATCTGACGGTGAAATTACCTGGTTTGCGGTGCTTTTCTGAGGGGTACAGGGCCGCCCGTCCGTGCGTCCGTGCGTCCGTGCGTCCGTGCGTCCGTGCGTCCGTGCGTCCGTGCGTCCGTGCGTCCGTGCGTCCGTGCGTCTGCGCCCCCTGCGCCCCCTGCGCTTCCACGCCCTCACCCTCGCCCCTCGCGCCCCTGCACGCGGCGTTCTTTGCGCCCTGCGCCTTGTGCCCCCACGCCTCGCAGTCCGACGCCCTTGCGCGCTTGCGCCTCGCGTCCCTACGCCTCGTGTCCGAGCGCCTCGCACCCCAACGCCCCACAGGGCCAGGCGGTCGCTGCCAGCAAGGCGTGAGCGCGGACCGCTTCGGCGAACGGGGAATACGGGTTGATCTCCAGGGCCCGGGTGAGGTGCGTACGGGCCCAGGCAAGGTGCCCACGGGCGTACTCGATCTCACCCCGGTGATAGGAGAACAACGCGTTGCGGCCACCGAGCGCGGCAGCGCGAGCAGCGTAGCGCGCTGCCTCAGCGTGACGGCCGGCTCGTGTGAAGTACCCAGGCGAGGGCGTCGGCCGGCTCGCTCTCGGCCGAGCCGGCCTGCTGCCGGAGTCGTTCACCCACCCGTCCCGCCCCGAAGGACAAGTCCTCCCCGCGCCGTCACGCGGTCTCCGCCAGCAGGGCGCGGGCGCGGACCGCCCCTCCGGGTGAGAAGTACGGGTTGATCTCCAGGGCCCGGGTGAGGTGCGTACGGGCCCAGGCAAGGTGCCCACGGGCGTACTCGATCTCACCCCGGTGATAGGAGAACAACGCGTTGCGGCCACCGAGCGCGGCGGCGCGAGCAGCGTAGCGGGCGGCCTCAGCGTGACGGCCGGCCCGGTGGAGGGCCCAGGCGAGGGCGTCGGCGACCTCGACGGCCTGGCGTCGCGCCCATTCGAGCCGCAGGTGGCGTACGGCGGTGCGCGGGTCGCCGTGGTCGGCTTGGAACACCCCGATGGCGTAGTGGTCGGTGGCGCCGTTGGCGGCCAGCACCTTGTGGTGGGCCACGAACGCGGCGTACTGCTGCCGGGCGCCCGCATGATCGCCGAGGTGGTCGAGCAGCTCGCCGTACTCGACGGCGTAGGCGGGCGAGCGGGCGACGGCCGCGGCGTAGTCGCGGCGGGCCTGGTCGTGGTCGCCGAGCGCGGCTTCGGTGCGCGCCTTGCCGGCCCGCGCGGGCACGTGGCCGGGGTCGGCCGCCAGAGCCAGCGTGTACGCGGCCCGCGCCGCCGACGGGTCGCCCTCGTCCCAGGAGAGGTCTGCGAGCTGGCATTGGCAGGAGGCGTATTCGGCGGGGTCGGCGGCGAGGCGGCAGGCGCGGCGCAGCAGCTCGCGCGCCGGGCCGACGCGGCCGCGGAGGTGTTCGATGCGGGCGGCCCTGCTGTAGGAGGCCAGGTCGGGGCGGCCGTCGAGCATGCGGCGCAGGGCGCGTTCCGCCCGGTCGTACTGGCCGAGCTGGAGGTAGGCGTCGGTGAGCACGCCGTAGAGGGCCCAGCGGTGCGGGGCGGCGGCGCGGGCGCGTACGGCCCAGCGGACCGCGCCGGTGTGGTCGTGGCGGGCGTTGGCCAGCTCGCCCATGCCGATGACGGCATCGACGGGCGGCCGGCCGCCGGCTCCGAGCCGCAGGGAGCGTTCGAGAGCGGCCTCGGCCTTGGCGTGGTAGCCGGTCTCGGTGGTGCGGCGGGCCTGCTGGAGGTACATGTGGCCGAGGTTCGCCCAGACCGCCGCGTCGCGGGGGTCGCGGCTCAGCCGGCGCCGGGCGGCCTCGATGGTGACCGCCGGGTCGTACGACGCACCTGCCGAGGGCCCGGGCTGCGGCGGCTCCTCATCGCGTATGACGCCCGTGGGGGTGTGCGGGGCGAGCAGGAGGCCGCCCAGCAGCACGCATCCCAGCAGGGGCAGCACAAGCCGTACGCGTTTCATCTGTTCGAGGTGTCCTCGTGAGGGGGATGGCGGAGGGGGGACTGCCGGTCAGAACGGCAGTATCGGGGCGGGCCGCGCCGAGGTGCGCCGGATGGCGTCGTTCACGAGCTTGATGCCGCGCAGGCCGGGCGAGGTGCCGGAAGGGACGGGCCGGCTGGGCGCGCCCTGCCAGGCGATGGCGATGTCGGCCCAGTGGGCGCCGCCGCGCAGGCGGGTGCCGAGCTCTCTGTTGAGGTCGTCGGCCCAGCTCTGGTGGAGGGTCAGGGCGACCTTGCGCGGCCCGACGCCGCCGCCGTGCCGGACGAACGTGCCGGGGTCGAGCGCCTGCCGGAGGCTGAAGGTGGCGAGGGTCAGCTCGCCGCGCGGCCTCGACTCGCCGTTGACGGTGGGGGTGGCGAGGATCGCGCTGCCGCCGCCGGTGGCGAAGAGCATGCGGAAGGTGTCGATCTCGTACGTGACGCCGACCTCGTCCTCGGTGAAACGGAAGCCGCCGGGGTGGCAGATCCGCCCGCTGGGCGTCTCGATGGTGTCGTAGCGCTCACCGACGGGCATCCACAGCGCCCTGCCGCCGTCGACCGGCTCGACCGGGCCGAGCGCCGAGAACCCGATGCCGGCCCTCTTCAGCTCGTCGACGAACGCGGCCGAGAGCGTCACCTTCGCGCCGCCGTCCCTGGACAGGTAGCTGCCGACCTGCCCGTACGCGAGACAGCCCGTGTCGGGGCGGACGGCGGCGGCGGGCTGGACGGCGAGCAGGACTGCGGCCAGCGCGGTGCCGCCGGCGACAAGGGACGCACGGGTCAGGCGCATGCGTGGTGCTCCTTCGGGGGAAGCGGGGGGACGGCGCCGGGAGTGTCCGCACCGGCGCACGCTCTTGATTACGGTGAGTAGTTATACCACCGCGTTACGGAATCGCGGGCCGGGTTTTCCCAGCTCCCCGCGCCTTCCGCGCACGGCGAAACCCTCCCGGATCGATACGGCCACACCATCCGCCTTAGTGTTGATGAAAATCAATATGCTGCGAGCCACCAACGACTGCTGACCGGCCAGTGGTCTAGATCACGTGGATGAAAATCAATGTTGACACCCCTCTGCCGGAGGCCGGAGAGTGCCGGTATCAGAGGAGGTTTCACGTCATGAACAGCACCACCGCGCCGGCGGGCAACGGGCAGGGCATCGACGTGCCCAGAGGACTCAGCGGCGTCGTCGTCACCGAGACGCACCTGAGCGACGTCCGCGGCCGTGAGGGCTTCTACCACTATCGCCAGTACTCCGCGATCGAGCTCGCGGAGAAGCGGACGTTCGAGGACGTCTGGCATCTGATGCTGCTCGGCACGCTGCCGTCCGGCGAGGAGCGGCGCCGCTTCCTGGAGCGCACGCTTGCGCTGCGCCGCGTCCCCGACGCGCTGCGACCCGTGCTGCCCGCCCTGGCCGCGCCGGACGGCGGGCCGCTGGACGCCGCGCGCAGCGCCGTGTCGGCGGCGGGCGCCATGCTCGGGATGAAGCCGCTGTACGACCTCTCCCCCGAGCGCCGCCTTGACGACGCGCTGCGGGTGAGCGCGCTGATGCCGACGCTGCTGACCGCGCTGCACCGGCTCTCGCTCGGCCTGGAGCCGGTCGAGCCGCGCGACGACCTCGCCTACGCCGCCAACTACCTCTACATGCTCACCGGCGAGGAGCCGGACCCCGCGCACGCCAGGGCGATCGAGCAGTACCTGATCTCCACCGTCGACCACGGTTTCAACGCCTCCACGTTCACGGCGCGGGTGATCGCCTCGACGGGCGCCGACCTGGCCTCCTGCGTGGTGGGGGCGCTCGGCGCGCTGTCGGGGCCGCTGCACGGCGGCGCTCCCAGCCGCGCCCTGGAGACGCTCGACGAGATCGGCACGCCCGACCGCATCGACTCCTGGGTCCGCGAACGCGTGCTGGCCGGCGATCGCATCATGGGCTTCGGCCACGCCGTCTACCGCACCGAGGACCCGCGCTCGCGCCTGCTGTCGGGCATCGCGCGGAGCTTCGGCGGCGAGCTGGTGGACTTCGCGCACGAGGTCGAGCGGCGGGTCGTCGAGATCCTGGCCGAGCTCAAGCCGGGCCGCGAGCTGCACACCAACGTCGAGTTCTACGCGGGCGTGGTGATGGAGCTGTGCGGGGTGCCGCGCTCGATGTTCACGCCGACGTTCGCCGCGGCGCGTACGGTCGGGTGGTGCGCCAACATCCTCGAGCAGGCCGCCGACCGCAAGATCATCAGACCGGCGGCGCGGTACGTGGGCGCCACCCCGCCCCAGCCCGTGCCCGCCTGAGCAGCCGCAGGACGCTCATCGCGCGCCGCCGGAGCGTGCCGTTGTGCCCCCGCAGCGGCGCGCGGTAGCCTGCGCTCGGGTGTCCAACTGCTGGTACACCCGTGGTTTGGTCGAGTGAGGTGCTGGTGGTCACGGGTAGGGTACTGCGGTTCGATCAGGTTCGGGGTTACGGGTTCATCGCGCCGGATACCGGCGGCGCCGACGTCTTCCTGCACGCGAACGACCTGCTGGACGACAAGCACGCGCTCAGGCCCGGGACCATCGTGGAGTTCCGCCTTGAGGGCGGCGACCGGGGGCTGAAGGCGTCCGACGTACGCATCGTCGGTCAGCGGGGCACGACCGCCCACACGCAGGGCTCCTACGCCGGCTCCCACGAGAGCGGCGGCGACGACCTGTGCGAGGTGCTGTCGGAGTCGGAGTTCAAGCGAGAGATCACCGAGCTGCTCATCACGACGGTCCCGACGCTGACGGGCACGCAGATCGCGGCCATCCGGCAAGAGCTGTCGTCGCTCGCCAAGAGCTACAAGTGGGTCGAGAGCTGAGCCCAGGCCGCCTCACGTGCCGCTGAGCGCCCTGAACCGTTCGTGTGCGGCCTGCTTGCTGATGCCCATCGCCTCACCGACCTCCGCCCACGACGCGCCACCCGCCCTGGCCGCGGTGACGGCCTGATCGAGGAGCGTGCGCTGCCAGCTCTCGACCTGCGACAGCAGGGTGAGCGCGGCGAGCGGCCGCTCCCCCGCCAGCCGTACGATCTCCTGGCACAGCAGATCCGACTTGACCACCAGCCAGTTCGGCGGCGCGGCGGCGATGAGGGCGGCCGCGTGCTTGCTCCACCACCGGTACTCGGCGTCCTTGAGCCCCTCCTCCGTGGGCGGGAGCCGGCGGCGGTCGGTCCATCCGCACGAGCACGAGGCCCGGTATCCGACGAAGGTCTTGGTGAAGACGGGTGAGGTCGGGGCGGCCTGGCCGTCGGGGAGCACCGGGGCGGCGAAGCCCTCGTGGCCGGGGATGTCAGGGGAGCGGAAACTCATAGTCGTCAAGAATCCCTGACGATTTCTCTCCGCGCAACTCGATCTTGTACGTGCTCAGCGGCCGGGCAGGCGGCGGGCCAGCTCGGCGTACACGCGTTCCCACTGGTCCTCGAGGTAGAAGTGGCCACCGGGGAAGAGCTCCATGTCGAAACCGGCGGTGGTGTGCCCGGCCCACGCGCTCGTGTCGTCCCGCGTCACCTTCGGGTCCTCCGTGCCGAGGAACGCGGTGATCGGGCAGCTCACCGTCGCCTCCTCCGCGCACCGGTAGCGCTCGACGGCGCGGTAGTCGTTGCGCAGCGTGGGCAGCACGATCGAGACGAACTCGGCGTTGTCGAAGGCGGGCGCGACGGCCGGGTTCAGCGCGCGCACCTCGGCCACCAGGCCCGCGTCGTCCAGGCGGTGCACGCCCTCGTCACGCGAGCGGGACGGCGCGCGCCGGCCCGAGGCGAACAGCCGTACGGGCGGGGCCTGGCCCTCCCGTTCCATGATCCTGGCAACCTCGAACGCGACCGTCGCCCCCATGCTGTGCCCCAGAAAGGCGATCGGCCCTTCCACCGGCGCGGACGTCAGCGCCTCATGGATGCGCTCGGCCAGCACGAAGATGTCGTCGATCATGGGTTCGCCGAAGCGGTCCTGCCGCCCCGGATACTGCACGCCCAGCACCTCGACGGACTCGTGCGCACACCGGGCCAGCGGGGTGAAATAGCCGGCGGCACCACCGGCGTGCGGGAAGCACAGCAGCGTGACCGCGCGCCCGGGAGCCGGGCGCAAGGAGCGGATCCACAGCTCACGGTCGGCGGCGGCGCGGGCGGGCATGTCGTCCTCCAGGCAATGGGGTTGAATCTCAGCGACCACCCAATCATTAGACGATCTACCTAAACAGTGCTCGCCTAGAATGAAGCCATGATCGGCCCGGCCCCGGTGTCCACGTGATCGAATCCATCCTCCCCCCGCAGGTCGTCGCGGTCGAGTCGCGCGACGACGACGATCTCGACGGCGTGCTGTTCCCCGAGGAAGAGGCCCTGGTGGCCCGCGCCGTCGACAAGCGCCGCAAGGAGTTCGCCGCGGCCCGCATCTGCGCCCGCAGGGCGCTCGCGCTGCTCGGCCGTCCGCCTGCGCCCATCCTGTCCGGATCCCGCGGAGAGCCGCTGTGGCCCGACGGCATCGTGGGCAGCATCACCCACTGCGCCGGCTATCGCGGGGCGGTGGCGGCCGTACGGTCCGAGGTGGCGTCCATCGGGATCGACGCCGAGCCCGACGGTCCTCTGCCCGACGGGGTGCTCGACGCGGTCGCGCTGCCCGAGGAGTCGGTGCTCGTACGGGAGCGGGCCGGGCAGGACGGCGTGCACTGGGACCGGCTGCTGTTCTGTGCCAAGGAGGCCGTCTACAAGACGTGGTATCCGCTGACCGGGCGGTGGCTCGGCTTCGAGGAGGCTCGGATCGACCTCGTCGCCGACCCGGCCCCGGCGGTGGTGTCCGGCACAGAGTCCACCCCTGGGTCCGCCCCTGGGTCCGCCCCTGGGTCCGCCCCTGGGTCCGCCCCTGCGCCCGCCGCTCAGCCCGGCGGCGTGCGCGGCAGCTTCAGCGCGCGATTACTCGTCCCGGGGCCGCAGCTCGGCGGGCGTACGCTCCAGGACTTCTCCGGACGCTGGCTGGCGGCCGACGGGCTGATCCTCACCGCCATCGTCCTGCCCTGGGACGACGAGAAGACCGGCGGCTGAGCGGCCAGGACACGCGGCGGACCCGGATGCCGTGCGCGTCACGGTCCGGCGAGTCGTCGTAGAGGCGCTCAACGGGCGGCGTGTCCGGCGGGCCGGCGGCCGACGGGACAGGAGCTCGGGCCGCCGGCGGCCCGGGTCAGGTGAAGGGGGCTGCCAGCTGGTCGAGGGACTGGGCGATCACGTCCTGGAGCGGGCGGGTCTCGTCCTCCGAGCACCACTGCTGGGTGGCCACCCGCAGCGCCGCCAGGAACGTGGCCGCGACGAGCCGGGGGTCGGCGGCCCCGTCGCGTCCGGCCACCGCCTCGCTCAGATCGTTCTCCAGCTGGATCCGGTTGGCGAGCTGGCGGGCGAGCAGGGACGGGTGGCGCATGGCGAGGCGGGCGCGGACGTGCCATTCGCGGTCGGGCCCGTCGTGCTCGTCGAAGAGGCTGTCCAGCGCCCCGCGCAGCGCGAGCCAGGCGGAGCGGTCGGGCGGCTGCTCGCGTACGCGGCGCACGAGGGTGTCGTGCATGTGCTCGTCGCCGTACAGCAGCGCGTCCTCCTTGCCGGCGAAGTAGTTGGAGAACGTCCGGCGCGAGATGTTGGCGGCGTCGGCGATGGCCTCGACGGTGACGTTGTCGAGGCCGTGTTCGACGGTGAGCCGCAGCGCGGCCTCGTGCACGGCCTGCCGCGTCTCTGCCTTCTTGCGCTCACGCAACCCTGCTGTACTGCCCATGGTGCGACATAGTTTACCCATTGGGAATAAATGCTCAATGAGCAAAGTTGCCGCTTGAGCATGTAAAGTGTCCCAGTTGCTTCCCTTACACACCCTGAACGGAGGTTGCGTGTGAGTGCCCAGCCGGCAGCGCCGTCCGCGGCGGAGCCGATGACCCACCGCCAAATCCTCAACGCCCTCAGCGGCCTCCTGCTCGTCCTGTTCGTCGCCATGATCAGCGCCACCATCGTCTCGGTGGCGCTGCCGCAGATCATCGGCGCGCTGAACGGCAGCCAGTCGCAGTACACGTGGGTCGTCACCGCATCCCTGCTGGCCTCGACCGCCTCGACGCCCATCTGGGGCAAGCTCGCCGACCTGTTCAACAAGAAGCTGCTGCTCCAGATCTCCATTGTTATCTTCATGGTCAGCTCGCTGGCCTGCGGGTTCGCACAGAACACCGGCCAGCTCATCGCCTTCCGCGCCCTGCAGGGCCTGGGCATGGGCGCGCTGCAGATCCTCACCCAGGTCGTGATCGCCGCCATGATCCCGCCGAAGGAGCGCGGCCGGTACAACGGCTACCTCGGCGCCGTCATGGCCGTCGCCACCGTCGGGGGCCCGCTGCTCGGCGGCCTCATCGCCGACACCTCCTGGCTCGGCTGGCGCTGGTGCTTCTTCATCGCCGTGCCGTTCACCATCGCCGCGTTCGCGCTGCTCGCCAAGACCCTCCACATGCCCACCGTGCGCCGCGCCGACGTCAGCATCGACTACTGGGGCGCCGCGCTCATCGCCGCCGGCGTCAGCGTCCTGCTCATCTGGGTGACCTTCGTCGGCAACTCCTTCGACTGGCTGTCCTGGCAGACCGCCGCCATGGTCGGCGGTGGCGTGGCGCTGCTCGCGCTGGCCACGTACGTGGAGTCGAAGGTGCGCGAGCCGGTCGTGCCGCTGCACGTCATCAAGCGCCGCGACCCCGCGCTCGCCATCCTGGCCAGCCTCTCGGTCGGCATGGCCATGTTCGGCGGCGCGGTCTTCCTCGGCCAGTACTTCCAGATCGGCCGCGGCTACGGCCCGACGGCCGCCGGTCTGCTGACCATCCCGATGATGGTGGGCGTGCTGTTCTCCTCGACGATCAGCGGCCGGATGGTCTCCAAGAGCGGCCAGACGAAGCCGTACATCCTGGTCGGCCTGGTCGTGCTGCTCGCCGGGTTCGGCGGGCTGTCCACCATCGACCACGAGACGTCGCTGGTGCTGGTCTCGCTCTTCATGCTCGCCGTCGGCATCGGCGTCGGCATGTCGATGCAGAACCTCGTCCTGGTCATCCAGAACACCGTCCCGCTGCGCGAGGTCGGCGCGGCGAGCGGCGCCATCACGTTCTTCCGCTCGCTCGGCGGCACCGTCGGCGTGTCCGTGCTCGGCGCGGTGCTGGCCAACCGGGTGGCGACGAGCATCACGGAAGGGCTGGCCAAGGCCGGCATCCCGGTGACCGGCGACGGCGCCGCGGCGAGCGGCAGCCTCAACATCGCCGCGCTGCCCGAGCCGATCAAGCAGATCGTGCGCGCCGCGTACGGTGACGCGACCGGCCACATCTTCCTCGTCTCGGCCGGCATCGCGGTGGTCGGGCTCATCGCGGCGTTCTTCCTCAAGCCGGCGAAGCTGCGCGACAGCCTCGACCTGCCGGCTCAGCCGATGAAGGAGGACGCTCCCACCCCGGCCAGTCCCGCGTAAGGCGTCAACAAACCCGGAAGGCCGTAAGAGCCCGGTGGCCGCGTGAGCCTTCGGGAGAGCCGGAAGACCCGAAGGACCCGGAAGGCCGCGTTCCCGTCTCGCCCGCGGGGACGCGGCCTTCCGTCACTTTCCCGCCGCGGGCAGGACGGAGCGGACGGCCTCCTCCGTACGGGCGACCACCGCCGACCCGTCGTCGGCCGTGATGATCGGCCGCTGGATGAGCACGGGATGGGCCGCGAGCGCCTCGATCCACCGCTCGCGGGCGGCGGCGTCGCGCGGCCAGGAGGCCAGGCCCAGCTCCTTGGCGACCGTCTCGCCGGTCCTCGTGATGTCCCAGGGTTCGAGTCCGAGCCTGGCCAGCAGGTCGCGCAGCTCGTCGGCGCTCGGCGGGTCGTCGAGGTAGCGGCGTACGGTGTAGCCGGCGCCCTCGGCGTCGAGCACGGACAGCGCGGCGCGGCATTTGGAGCAGGCCGGGTTGATCCAGATCTCCATGGCCACCGACAGTACCGGGGCCCTCATCACTTGTCCCGGATCAGGTCAGCACCCGCCTGCCGTCGCCCATCCTGACCTCTCCCCTGCCTATAACGGAGCGATCCGAAGGGGGAGGCGTTTCATGAGGATCGCACGCATCGCCACAGGGCTGGGACTGCTGGCAGCCCTGCTCGTACCGGGGCAGGCCACGGCGGAACCGGCCGCGCCCGCGCCGCGCCCGCTGAATTTGGTGCTCGACGGCCGCTCGTTCACGCTCAAGAACGCCTTCGCGATCCTGGAGGGCCGCCCGGTCTCGGCCAGAATCGCGCCGAACGCGCAGGCGACGATGGCGCGGACGCGGGCGGGCGCGCTCGAAGCGCTGGAGAGCGGGCAGCGGGTGTACGGCTGGAACCAGGCGCTCGGGCCGCTGAAGGACCGGCCACTCTCGCCGGAACAGGCCGAGCAGTTCCAGCGCAACGTGCTCCGCTCGCACGCCGCCGGGGTCGGCGAGCCCGTGCCCGATCACGTGGCCAGGCTGGCGCTGGTCATCAAGGCCAACCAGATGGCACGCGGCACGTACGGCGTGCGCCCCGAGCTGCCGCAACGGCTCCTCGCCCTGGTCAACGCCGGGGTCGTGCCCAGGATGCCGCAGATCGGCTCGCTCGGCACCGGCGACCTGCAGCCGCAGGCCGCGGCCGGGCTGGCGGCGATCGGCGAGGATGCGCCGGTGCGGTACGCGGGTGAGGAGGGGCCCGCGTCCGCCCTGCTGCCCAAGGCCGGGCTGCCGGCCTCGTTCACGCTCAAGGCCGGGGAGGCGCTGCCGATCGTCAGCGGCAGCACGGTCGTGGCGGCCCTGCTCATGGACGCCGTACGCCGGGCCACGGTACTCGCCGACCAGGCGGAGGGCGCCTTCGCGCTGTTCATGGAGGCGACCAGGGCCGAGCAGGGATCCTTGGACGCGCGTACGCACAAAGAACGGCACATCCCCGAGGAGAACGCGGTCGCTGCGCGGCTGCGGGCGATGGTGGCGGGCTCGGGCTGGATGACCGAGGAGGGCCGCAAGCGGCTCGACCCCGAGAACTACGAGCCCCGGGTGCAGGACGCGGTGTCCGTACGGGCCGCGCCGCACATCCTCGCCGGGCTGCGGCACGTGCTCGCCGACGCCCGCCGCACCCTCGTACGCGAGGCGAACTCCTCCACCTCCAACCCGCTCGTCTTCCGGCGCAAGCAGGGCACCGGCTACGAGTTCGTCATGGGCGGCAACTGGGACGCCTCGATCATGGGGCACCTCGCCGACAGCCTCAACGCGGAGATCGCCGACGTCGCCGTCCTGTCGCAGGAGCTGTCCGGGCGGCTGCTGTCGCCCCGCTGGAGCTACGGCCTGCCCGCGAACCTCGCGGGCGGCACGCCGGGGCTGAACTCCGGCATGGTGCAGGTGCAGTCCGTCGCCGCGGCGCTGATCCCGGAGCTGCAGGTCAGGGCCACCCCGGCCGGTACGCTGTCCCGCCCGGTCAAGGACGGCCAGGAGGACCACAACACGATGGCCATGGCCTCGGCCCGGCACCTGCACGAGAACCTCGACCGGCTGGAGATCGTGCTGGCGGTGCAGTACCTGATGGCCGCCCAGGGCATCGATCTGATCGCGGACAAGATGACCGGCCTGCCGCTCGGCCCCGGCACCCGCGCCCTGCACGCGGAGCTGCGCCAGTACGTCGCACCACTCGGTGACGACCGCTACATGACGCCTGATCTGGAGCGGGTCGTCGCGCTGATCAGGAACGGCCGCCTCGTGCCGCCGCCGACGACCACCCGCCCCTGACCCCACCCGCACCCGCCGCCGTCGCCGGCACCGGCACCGGCACCGGCGTCAGTGCGCCCCTGAGCACGACCGCTCCCGCCGCCGTCGCCGGCGTCAGTGCACCTCTGAGCACGGAGGGGCGCCGGAGCGGAGGGGTGTTCGACGGCGGGCGAGGACGGCGGCGCGGTTTTCCTGCTTCCTTGACAAATCCTGACAAGCCTGACCTGCGGGAACACAAGTTCCTGAATGCCGGTTTCGTTGCGTTCTCAGGTAAGGGCTCTACAGTGGGCACGCGATCGCCCCGACCGACGACGCAATGAGGGAGTAGCAACGCGCATGTCCGTGACCCCTCGGGACCCTGCAGACAGCCAGGTGCCGCGCGTCCGCGGCAACGACTACCGCGTCCTGCGGCCGCCGGAGCGGTTCACGCCCCGGTTGCGGGTCAGCGTGGTCATCCCCGCCTACGGCGCCCAGGACAAGCTCGACCTGGTGCTCGCGGGGCTGGCGCGGCAGACGTATCCGGCGGAGCTGACCGAGATCATCGTGGTGGACAACGGCAGCGATCCGCCGCTGCGGCTGCCCGAGGGCAGCGCCGCCCGTCTGGTGGTGTGCGAGCGGCCGGGCCGGGCCGCCGCCCGTAACGCCGGGCTCGCGGAGGCGACCGGCGACGTCATCCATTGGCTCGACTCCGACGTGGTGCTCACGCCGGGCGCCCTCGAGGCGCACATGCGCTGGCACCACACGGCCCCCTATCTCTCGGTGACCGGCTACATCCGCTTCACCAGCGCCCCGCTGCCCGACGAGCTGCCCGATGACCTGGAGGCGGCGTTCGAGCCGGCCGAGCCGCACGCCTGGCTGGTGGGCCTGGTGGAGCGGACCGACGGGCTCACCGCCAACCCGATACGCCCGTTCAGCCTGCACGTCGGCGGCGCCACCTCGGTCAGCAGGCGGCTCATCGAGGCCGCAGGGCCGATGGACGAGGAGCTGATCCTCGGCCAGGACACCGAGATGGGCTACCGGCTCGCGCAGGCGGGCGCGGTGTTCGTACCGGAGCCCAAGGCTCGCGCCTATCACCTCGGGCCGACCATGCGGATGCGGGAGCAGAAGCGCATCGACCGCGTCAGCCACGCTTTCGTCGCCGACCGCATCCCCACCTACCAGTGGCTGCGCACCCACCCCGCGCGGCAGTGGAAGATCCCGCACGTCACCGCCGTCGTCTCCGGCACCGCCGGGTACGAGGCCGTGCGCTCCAGCGTGGACGCCCTGCTCGCCTCGACGGTGCCGGACCTGTCCGTCGTCGTGACCGGCCCCTGGGACACCCTCGACCGCGACCGCCGCGCCCCGCTCAAGGACCCGAACCTCGATCTGGTGCTGGTCCACGGCCACTACGAGCACGAAGGCCGGGTACGCCTGGCGACCACCGAGGAGATCCACCCGTCGGTGCCGTTCGTGCTGCGGCTGCCCGCCGGGTGGATGCCGGGCGAGGACAGCGTGGCGCGGCTGCTGCGGCTGGCCCGCAACGAAGCGCTCGGGCTGATCAGGGTGCTGCTGGACGAGACGCCTGACGGGGTGGTCGAGGCCCGGCTCGAACGCGTGGCGTCCTTCTCGCGCGCCCGGCTGGTCGCCCGTCCAGGCGAGCCGCTGGAGGACGCGGTGGACGACGTGTCCGGGGTGCGGTGGGTGACCGGCGAGGAGTACGACTTCTCCCCCTCCGGTGACGAGCTGCCCGAGCTGGTGGGGCGGCGGGCCGCGTACAAGGCCAGGGTGCAGGCGCAGGCCGAGGTGGAGCGGCTGACCGAGGAGAACGAGCGGCTGCGCGGCCAGGTCGCCAAGTGGCGCGACGAGGCGGGGCGCTGGCGCAAGAGCACGGTCGAGCTGCGGCGCGAGGTGGGTACGCTGCGGCGCGAGCTGCACGCGGCGCAGCGGCAGGCGCGGCAGCCCGCACCGCCGGTGACCCTGACCGGGCGGGTGAAGCGGGTCATCCGCCGCCGCGTCCTCGACCGCCTGCCCGCCTCCACGCAGAAACCCGCCCAGAAGCCCGTCTCGGACGCCTCCAAACAGGCGACCCAGCAGGCCCAGGCCGCACCGGGGAACGGCACGCACCCGGGCTCGAACGGGCACCAGGGCGGCGCGTAGCCGCCCGACTTCCCGGCATGCGAAGCGGGCGGGGCCGGCGGGGGCGATCCTCGCTGCCGGTCGACCAGCGCTTCGGCCGACACGGCCGTGCTGCCTGCGTGCCTTCCCCGTCCCCGCGGCCTGTACGGCGGACGATGGACAGATGCGATCAGTCCCACGCCTGCCGGTGCTGAGCCTGGCGCTGGCCTCGGGAGCCGTCGACGCCTTCACCTTCCTCTCGCTGGGCCACGTCTTCACCTCGAACATGACCGGCAACCTGGTACTGCTCGGCATCTCGGCGGCCTGGAGCCAGTTCGCCGACGCGGTGGGCTCGCTGGTGGCGCTGGCCGCGTTCACCTGCGGGCTCGCGGCGGCGTTCCGGTTCACGCGCGGGGTGACGGGGTGGGCGCCGCGGACGAGGCTGGCGGTGGCGGCGGAGGCCGGGCTGCTGGTGGTGCTGCTGACCGGCTGGGCGCTGTCGGCGCCGCGGCTCGGGCTGATCGCGACGGCCGCGTTCGCCATGGGGGTGCAGAGCGCGGTGACGCACCGGCTGCACACGTTCATCGGCTCGACCACGTTCATCACGGGGGCGCTGACCACCACGCTGGCCCGCCACCTGACCTCCGGCACCGGGCAGCCGTACGGGGCCGAGCTGGTGGCGGTGCTGTTCGCGCTGGCGCTCGGCGCGACGGGCGGCACGCTGCTGGTCCGCCTGCTCCCCCTGGCCGCGCCCGCGCTGGCGCTGTTCGCGGTGACCGTGGCACTCGCCGCCAGCGCGTACGCATGACGCCCCGAGAAAGGCCCGGCAGTGTCGGGACGCGGGTGCTGGGTAGGAGGAGCGGCCACGAGCGGAGGAAGCGGGGGCCATGTCGGAGCTGCTGACCGGGGACTTCTACCAGTTCGAGGACATGCTCGCCGAGGACGAGCGGCGGACGCTGCATCGCGTGCGGGAGTTCCTGCACGACAAGGTGGTGCCCATCGCCAACGACTGCTGGCTGCGCGGCGAGTTCCCGATCGACCTGGTCAAGGAGTACGCCGAGCTGGGCATCGCGGCCCTCGCCCACCCCGAGTGCCCGGGCTCGAAGCCGAGCGGCCTGCTCAGCGGCTTCCTCGCGCTGGAGATGGCGCACGCGGACCCGTCGATGGCGACGTTCTTCGGCGTGCACACGGGCCTGGCGATGGGCAGCATCGCCGCGTGCGGCTCGCAGGAGCAGCGCGAGCGCTGGCTGCCGGCGATGAGCAGGATGGACGAGATCGGCGCGTTCGCGCTCACCGAGCCGCTGGGCGGCTCCGACGTGGCGGGCGGCATGCGGACCACGGCCAGGCGCGAGGGCGGCACGTGGGTGCTGGACGGGGCCAAGCGCTGGATCGGCAACGGCACGTTCGCCGACCTGATCGTGGTGTGGGCGAGGGACGTCGAGGACGGGCAGGTCAAGGGGTTCGTGGTGGAGAAGGGCACGCCCGGGTTCACCGCCACGAAGATCGAGAACAAGATGGCGCTGCGCACGGTGCAGAACGCCGACATCACGCTGTCGGGCTGCCGGGTGCCGGAGTCGAACCGGCTGGCGAACGCCCGGTCCTTCCGCGACACGGCGCAGATCCTGCGCAGGACCCGCAGCGGCGTCGCGTGGCAGGCGGTCGGCATCATGATCGCCGCGTACGAGATCGCGCTGCGCTACGCCGGGGAGCGCGAGCAGTTCGGCCGGCCCATCGCGTCCTTCCAGCTCGTGCAGGACCTGCTGGTCAAGATGCTGGGCAACGCCACCGCCTGCCTGGGCATGGTGGTGCGCCTGGCGAAGCTGCAGGACGAGGGCGTGTTCAAGGACGAGCATTCGGCGCTGGCCAAGGCGTACTGCACGTCGCGGATGCGGGAGGCGGTCGGCTGGGCGCGCGAGCTGCTCGCGGGCAACGGCATCATCCTCGACTACGACATCGCGAGGTTCGTGGCGGACGCGGAGGCGATCTACTCCTACGAGGGCACCCGGGAGATCAACACGCTCATCGTCGGGCGGGCGGTGACGGGGCACAGCGCGTTCGTCTGATCGTGGCCGCTCATTTGACCGGTCCCACGCTCGTCCCCCTGATCGATTCCCTGGTCGTTCGCGCGGAATTGGTCACTGTGCGTGGCATGACGGCCGTCACGATTCACGAATCGTAGGTTGACAAAGAGTCAACCCACCATTCGCGATGTTTCTTCGCATCCGTACCTTGAAGTACATCTGCCCCATCGGCATAGTGGACGGACCACAGGCGCAATCAGGTCGTGGCGGGCAACCTCGGGGGGCGGTAGCGAGTCCACGGCCACCCGGCAGCGCACAGGCACGCGCGGAATGGATGAAGGATGAGTTCGCCCCCGCCGATCCGTACCAAGCTGCTCAGGATTCTTTTACTCCCGCTGGTCTCGATGGTCGCGTTATGGGGGTTCATCGCCTACTCGAGCGTGGACGAGATCGTCGAGGTCTCGCAGACGCAGGACCGGTGGGAGGCCATCGGCTCCCCGCTGCTCCAGCTGATCGTCGAGCTGCAGCGCGAGCGCAAGCTCTCCGCCGAGGCGCCCGGCAGCACGGCGGCGTACAGGCCGCTCACCGACCAGCGGCACAAGACCGACGCCCAGGTCGCCAGGATCCGCGAGATCATCGACGACATCCTCGAAGGCGAGACCGATGAGGCGCCGGCTCAGGTCGAGGCGATGGTGCAGGCCCTCGACGGGCTCCAGTCGCTGCGGGCCTCCGCCGACGGCGGCGTACTGGCCCCGCCGCTGACCATCATCGAGGCGTACAACAACCTGATCGCGGTGGTGAACCGGCAGTTCACCGACCGGGACGCGCTGAGCGACGTCTCCTCCTACCGCGCCGTGCGCGGCATGGCCGCCTACAGCGCCACCGCCGAATACCTGTGGCGCGAGCACGCGGTGCTGACCAGCACGATCGTGCACCGCAGGATGACCCCCACCGACCGCGCCGCGTTCGTGGCCGCCATGACCAGCCGCCGGCTCGTCTTCGCCAACGCCGAGCGCGACGCCGGGCCCGAGCTGCGGGCCGCCTACGACAAGCTGGTGGCGAGCGAGGCCTACCAGCGCGTGGTCGCGGTCGAGGACGAGCTGTTCACCTTCGACACGGGCGGCGCGCCGCCGGTGAACGGCAACGAGTGGCGCGCGGACGCCGAGGCCGTGCTGGCCCAGATCAACCAGGCCACGCAGGCCGAGCTGGCCAGGGCCGCCGCCGAGGCCGAGAGCCAGAAGGTCGGCGCGTACTGGCGGATCGGGCTGGTCCTGCTGATCGGCCTGGCGGCGGTGCTGGTGTCGCTGGCGCTGTCGTACCGGTTCAGCCGCTCGCTGGTCGGCGAGCTGCACCGGCTGCAGGGCTCGGCGGTCGAGCTGGCCGAGCAGCGGCTGCCCCGCCTCGTCGAACGGCTGCGCCGCGGCGAGGACGTGGACCCGGCCACCGAGGCGCCCCCGCTCGAACCGGCCGAGACCGCCGAGGTGGACCGCGTGGTCGACGCCTTCGCCGCGGTGCGCCGCACCGCCGTCGAGGCCGCCGTCGGCCAGGCCGCGCTGCGCAAGGGCGTCAGCCAGGTCTTCCTCAACCTGGCCCGGCGCAACCAGGCGCTGCTGCACCGCCAGCTCTCGCTGCTCGACACGATGGAGCGCAGGGTGGAGGAGCCGGACGTCCTTGAGGACCTGTTCAAGCTCGACCACCTGACCACCCGCATGCGGCGGCACGCCGAGAACCTCATCATCCTGTCCGACTCCGCGCCCGCGCGCCGCTGGCGCGACCCGGTGCCGCTGTTCGACGTCGTACGCGCCGCCGTGCTGGAGGTCGAGGACTACACGCGGGTCACCGTCGCGCCCATGCAGGACGCGCCGCTGCTCGTCGGCCCGGCCGTCACCGACGTCATCCACCTGGTCGCCGAGCTGGTCGAGAACGCCACCGTCTACTCGCCGCCCAACACCACCGTGAGCGTGCGCGGCCTCACCGCGGCCAACGGGCTGGCGCTGGAGATCGAGGACCGCGGGCTGGGCCTGAACGACGCCACGCTCGCCGAGCTGAACGCCCGCCTGTCGGACGTGCCGGAGTTCGACCTGGACGACACCGACCGGCTCGGCCTGTTCGTGGTCGCCAGGCTCGCCGCCCGGCACGGCATCAAGGTCATGCTGCGGCGCTCGCCGTACGACGGGACCACCGCCATCGTGCTGCTGCCCGCTTCGCTGCTCGCCGAAGCCCAGCGCCCGGCGCTCACCGCCGGCTCGTCCACCGCGCCGAGCTCATCCTGGGGGCAGGACACGAGCACCGCCCCCGAGCGCGGCACCTGGTTCGACGCCCCGCACCGGGACAGCGCGCCGGAACCCGGCACGACCTGGACGCCCGAGCCCGCCTGGCTGTCCGGCACCGTCCCGGCCGCCAGGCCGGCCCCGAACCGGAGCCGGCACCCGGCTCCCCCACGACGAGACCCGCGACGGCACCCGCCACGGGACACACCATGGGAGACAACACAGGAAACGCCAACGGACGCTCGGGGCCCCCGCTCACGGGGCCCGACACCGGTGACGTGGAGCTGCCGATGCGGCGACCGGCCGGCGGCGGCCCCAAGCCCACGCCCGTACCCGGATCACCGGGGAACGGCGGGGCGAAGGAGGCGTGGAGCGTCACGGTGCCGCCTCAGGACGCCGACGACGATCTCGACGGGCTGCCCATGCGGATCCCGCAGGCCAGCCTCGCTCCCCAGCTACGTGACTCCGGACGCGTGCACCGGCGCGTCGTCGCGGAGCGCAGCCCTGAGGAGCTCGCACAGCTCATGTCGTCCATGCAACGCGGCTGGCAGCAAGGCCGCCGCCAGACGGGGCACGAGCACGACATGTGGAACCGAAAGGACGACCAATCCGATGCCTGACTCCAGAAGCGAACTGAGCTGGCTGCTCGACGACCTCATCCAGCGCGTGCCCGGCATCCGGCACGCCATCGTGCTGTCCGCCGACGGGCTGAACATGGGCAGCTCCCAGGGCTTGACCAGGGAGGACGCCGAGCACCTCTCCGCCATCTCGGCCGGCAGCCACAGCCTCGCCACCGGAGCGGGACGGCACTTCGGGCTGGGCGGCGTCCGGCAGACCATCATCGAGCTGGAGGAGGGCTTCCTGTTCGTCACCGCCGCCGGCCAGGGCGCCAGGCTCGCCGTGCTCGCCTCGGCGGACGCCGAGCTGGGCATGGTCACGTACGAGATGGCGCTGATGGTCAAGAGGGTCGGCGAGCACCTCTCCGCGCAACCGAGAGGAGCGGCACCGGCTCCGGCCTGGAACGGTTCGAGGCAGTGAGCGGGGACGATCCGGGGCCGCTGATCCGGCTGTTCGGGCTGACCGGGGGCCGGGCGCGGCCTCAGGGCGAGGCGTTCGACCTCATGGCCATCGTCACGACGGCCGGCGACGCCCCCGGGCCTCCGGACCTGATGCCGGAGCATCGCTCCGTGCTGGCGCTGTGCCGCAGGCCCACACCCGTGGCCGACGTCGCGGCGCACCTCCGGCTGCCCATCAACATCACCAGGGTCATCCTGGACGATCTGCGCCGCGACGGCCTCGTCACCATCGACCGCCCGCGCCCCGTCGCGCAGACGATCGACGAACGCATCTACAGGGAAGTGCTCCATGGGCTACGCAGTCTCTGAGCCGGGGACGGCGCCGGCCGTCCCTGCCTTGGCCATCAAGATCCTCATCGCGGGCGGCTTCGGCGTCGGCAAGACGACCATGGTGGGCACGATCAGCGAGATCCGGCCGCTGCACACCGAGGAGCTGCTGAGCGACCGCGGCATCGGCGTGGACGACACCTCGGGCGTGGAGTCCAAGGTCACGACCACGGTGGCGCTGGACTTCGGCCGGATCACGATCAGGGACGGGCTGTGGCTGTACCTGTTCGGCACGCCGGGTCAGGACCGGTTCTGGTTCATGTGGGACGAGCTGGCGCTCGGCGCGCTGGGCGCGGTGGTGCTCGCCGACACGCGCAGGCTGCAGGACTGCTTCCCCGCCGTCGACTACTTCGAGCAGCGGCAGATCCCGTTCGTGGTGGGGGTCAACTGCTTCGACGGCGCCCGCCGGTACGAGCCGTCCAAGGTGCGGCGGGCGCTCGGGCTTGCCGAGCACATCCCGATCGTGATGTGCGACGTGCGGCAGCGCGAGTCGGTCAAGGAGGTGCTGACGACGCTCGTCACGTACGCGGTGAAAGGCCGATGAAGGTCTGATCACAGGTACGGGCCCGCGCCCGGGCCGCCCGGCGGGCGAGGCGGTCCCGGACGTCCCGGCAGCTCGGGATGGGCCGCCTGGTGGAGCGACAGCCCCACCTTGATGCCCTGGAACACCCCTTCGAGCCAGCCCACGAGCTGGCTCTGCGCGATGCGGATCTCCCCCTGGGTGAGGGTGCCGGACGTGGCGGGCAGCAGCCGTTCCAGCTCTTCGCGCAGCTCGGGCGCCACCGACTCGCCGATCTCCGCGACGACGCGCGCGTGGATGTGCCCGAGCTGCTCGCGTGCGTGCTCGTCGAGCGGCAGCCCGCGCGCCTCGTCGAGCATCGATCGGGCCATCGTGCTGACGCGCAGCAGCCGCGCCGGCTCCTTGACGCGCCCGATCTCGGCCTCTATCGCGGCCTCGGCCGCGTCCTCCGGTTCCGCCGCGCCGGGCGGGATGGGAGGGGCGACCGGCCGGTGGGGATCGGGTGCAGAGGTCATGTCGCCGTCCTGTCGTCGCAGCTCGCCCCACGTGGGGGCGCGGTCCTCAGCTGACCCCTGCCCAGGCACGCGCCCCTCACGCCGGCGACGACCCGGCCGCTAGGCCAGGGTGACGAGCTCGGCGTACTCCTCGTTCCACATGTCCTCGACGCCGTCGGGCAGCAGCAGCACCCGGTCAGGGGCGAGCGCCTCGACGGCCTCCTCGTCGTGGGTGACCATCACGACGGCCCCCTCGTACGCCGCCACCGCGCCCAGCACCTCGGCCTTGGACGCCGGGTCGAGGTTGTTGGTGGGCTCGTCGAGCAGCAGCACGTTCGCCTGCGAGCTGACCAGACCGGCCAGCGCGAGCCTGGTCTTCTCGCCGCCCGACAGCACCCCCACCGGCTTGTCCACGTCGTCCCCGCCGAACAGGAACGACCCGAGGACCGTCCGCGCCTCGCCGTCGCTGAGGTGCGGCGCGGCTTCGGCGAGGTGGCGGCCGACGGTGTGCGCGGGGTCGAGGGTGTCGTGCTCCTGGGCGAAGTAGCCGAGGCGCAGCCCGTGGCCGTGCACCACCCGCCCGGAGTCGGGCCGCTCATGCCCGGCGAGGATCTTGAGCAGGGTGGTCTTGCCCGCGCCGTTCAGCCCGAGCACGACGAGCCTGCTGCCGCGGTCGATGGCCAAGTCGATGCCGGTCAGCACGGGCAGGCCGCCGTACGACTTGGTCAGGCTGATCGCGCCGAGCGGCGTGCGGCCGCAGGGCGCGGGCTCGGGCAGCCGGAACCGCGCGACCTTGGCGGCGCGCCGCACCGGGCGGGTCTCGGCGAGCATGCGCTCGGCGCGGCGGGCCATGTCGCGGGCGCGCACGGCGGTGGACGAGCGGGACCGCATGCGGTCGGCCTGGGCGCGCAGCGCGGCGGCCTTGCGCTCGGCGGCGGCGCGCAGCCTGGCCCTGCGCCGGTCGTCGGCCTCCCGCTCGGCCAGGTACGCCTCCCAGCCCATGTTGCGGATCTCCAGCGTGCCGTCCTCCAGGTGCCAGACCCGGTTGACCACGTCGGCGAGCAGGTCCGTGTCGTGGCTGATGACGACGAGCCCGCCCGGGTAGCCGAGCAGGAACGTGCGCAGCCAGGCGATGGAGTCGCGGTCGAGGTGGTTCGTCGGCTCGTCGAGCAGCAGCACGCCCGGCTCGGCGAACAGGACCCTGGCCAGCTCGACGCGGCGGCGCTGACCGCCGGAGAGCGTGCCGAGCGGCTGGTCGAGCACCCGGTCGGGCAGCCCGAGCCCGGCGGCGACGCGGGCGGCCTCCGCCTCCGCCGGGTAGCCGCCGCGCGCCTGGAACTCGGCCTCGGCCCTGGCATAGCGGGCCATGGCCTTCTCTGCGGCCTGTGGGGAGGCCGAGGCGGTCTCGGCGAGCGCCGTCTCGGCGGCGCGCAGCTCGCGTACGGCCTCATCGAGGCCGCGAGCCGACAGAATGCGGCCGATGACCGTGCTCGCGGGGTCGGCCGCGGCCGGGTCCTGCGGCAGGTACCCGACCGGGCCGGTACGGACGATCTCGCCGGAGGCGGGCTGGAGCCGCCCGGCGAGGGTCTTCATGAGGGTGGTCTTGCCCGCGCCGTTGCGGCCGACCAGGCCGACGCGGTCGCCGGGGGCGACGTGACCGGTGACACCGGACATGAGCAGAGAGGCGCCGGCGCGCACGGCGACGCCACGGAAGGTAAGCATGGGATGACGCTCCGGAAAAGCTCAAGGACACAAGGGTGACGTGAAGCCGGTGTCCTGGGCTAAGAAGTCCGGGGCGTAGACATGCGGATCAGTGTACGGGCGGGCCGCGCGGGCCCGCCACGGATTTTCCTGCGGGTCAGTTCCAGATGCCCGGCACCTGGTCGGGCGTGTCGTCCTTGACCTCGCTGCGGTCGATCACGTCGCCCTCGAGCGGGAGCAGCACGGTCGCCTCGCGGCCCCAGTCACGGTAACGGGTGTCGGACTCGACCTGGACGGTGCTCTTGCCGATCGGCAGCGTCGCCTTGGCGACGACCCGCCGCACCAGGCCCTTGTCACCGAAGTAGATCGTGTAGGCGATCTTCCCGTCGCGCTTGGCGGTGAAGCCCGTGCCGTAGAAGGCGGCGAACGGCTTCGAGGACTTGACGAGCTTGCTGGCCTTCACGCTGCCCTTGAGGATGCCGTTCTTCCACGAGGTGCGGCCTGCGACCAGGGTCTTGAGCGTGGCCGGGTCGAGCGGCTCGACGACGAGGTTGCTCGGCGGCTGGACGACCTTGCGGTAGCGCACCCAGCTCGTGCCCGGCGGCAGCGCCTGCTCGACCACGGGGCCGGAGACGTAGCTCACGCCACCGGAGGAGAGCATGCGGATCGGCCCCGCCTGAAGGGCCTCGGTCTCGGCCGGGCTGGTCTTCTTCATGGTGCGCAGCAGGGCCGGGCTGTACTGCAGGGTGTGGGCCACGTCGGAGGCGACGGGCCCGCGCGGGCCGAAGCCGATGGTGCCGTCGAGGGCGGAGGTGGCCACCTGTCCGGCCTTGTAGGTCACCTTGGCGGTGGCCTGCAGGTTGACCGCCTTGCCCTGCCCTAACTGGGACTGCAGCGCCTTGACCGGATCCGTGGTGGGGGCGGCGTGCGCGGGAGCGGCGAAGAACTGCGCCAGGCCCGCGACGGCGACCGCACCGATAAGGGTTCGCTTCATTCGCTTTCCTTGTTGAGGGTGCTGAAAGACGCGAACAATCTGGTGCATCTAAGATCGCTCGTCAAGCCGAATCCGCAGATGAGGCATCCTTTGCCCGGCGATCCCCCGCCGTCGTCACGGCCGGGGATCGCCGGGCTCCGCTGCGTGGCGGTCACGGGAGTGACGCGCCGCTCAGAAGAGGCGCGTGCGCTCGGAAGAGGCTCGGCACTCGAAGCGGCGGAGCGCTCAGAAGTAGCGCGAGGTGAGGTCCGTCGTGGGCCACGTCTTCACGGCCCCGGTCGCCTTGCCGAGGATCGGGTCGATGGAGTCGAAGTCGGGCGTGCCCTCTTCCTCGCGCCGGTTGAAGATCGCGCAGTAGCTGACGCCGTGCTGGATCCTGGCCAGGAAGCTGTACGTGCCCGGCATGGACCCGGTGTGCCAGGTGTTCAGCGTGCCGAGATTGTTCGTACGGACGTGCCAGCCGAGGCCGTACCAGGAGCCGTTCGAGTTGACGCCCGTCTCCGGCTTGGCGAACACGCGGCCGATCGACGTCTTGTTGAGCACCGGGCCGGAGGCGTCGAAGACGAAGCCCCACTTGACCATGTCGACCGCCGAGGCGAGCCAGCCGCCGTTGGCGTCCTGGTTCGGCATGCTGAAGCCGCCGTACGGGTAGGGCACCACCTCGCCCGAGTCGTCCACGACGCTCTTCCTGGTGTACTGCGACTCGTACGTCACCTCGGTGGGGAACGCCTGCGAGCGCAGGCTCCTGCCCAGCCGCATCCGGGTGATCCCGACCGGGGTGAGCAGCGTGTTGCGGACGTACGTCTCGTAGCTCATGCCCGACAGCTTCTCGATCACCCGGCCGGCCAGCATGTAGCCGTAGTTGCTGTAGGCGTACTTGCTGCCCGGGGTGAAGTCGAGCTTCCTCGCCGTGACGTACTTGATGATGTCGTCGTGGTCGATCGGCAGCGACACGCCCAGCGCGGAGGCGATGCCCTGGTCGTACCAGAGCGGGTCCGGGGACACGCTGCGGTCCCAGCCGCCGGTGTGCTGCAGCAGCCGCCACAGCGTGACGTCCTTCAGCCGCGGATCCGCCGAGGTGGACAGCCCGAGCAGGTCCGCCACCTTCGCGCCGAGCGCGACCTTGCCGTCCTGGGCCAGGCGGGCCAGCGCGGCCCCGGTCAGGCTCTTGCTCAGGCTGGCGATGCGGAAGAGCGAGGTCGGCTGCACCGCCACGGTCTTGCCGTTCGCGACGTACGAGCCGTAGCCGCGGGCCAGCAGGATCTTGCCGTTCTTCGCCACCGCGAGCTGGGCGCAGGAGATGTTCCGCTCGGCGATGTACGTCTTCATGGCGTTGTCGAAGCCCGCGAGCGCGCTGGGGACGACCCCCGTCGTCGGGATCGCACTGGCGTGGGCGGCCTCGGAGCCGAGCACGACGGCGGGCACCATTCCGGCACCGACCTGGAGCAGTCGGCGTCTAGTGAGCATAACGATATTGAGGCAACAAGGGGATCTTTCCTACCACAATGATCTCCGCCCGGGGTCCTGATCGCCCAGAGCGAAGAAACCACCCCCGCACCGACGACCGGCCAACGGCGGGGTAGCAACGCAGCTTGGGCGGGACGGCCGCACGACGGCGCCGCACGCAACGGCGACCGGACGCGACGGCGCCCGGACGCGACGGACGGGCCGCGGGCCAGTGGCGGGGCGACGACCGAGCGCGGCAGGCTGTCAGCAAGCCGGACGCACGACGACGGGACGGACGCGAGGTGCCTGCGGGCGCAAGCGGGCTGGAGGCGGGACGGCCGTGCGCCGGAGGTGGGGCGGTGACGTGCCGACAGCGGAGCGGCGGGCGAGCCAAAACGAGGCGGCCGCAAGGCGGTAGCGGACCTGAGGCGCCCCGGCGGGAGAGCGCCGGCAGGCCAGATGCGCCTCACGGCGGAGCGGCGGCAGGTCACAAGCGGGCCGATGCGGGGTGGCGGCTGCGGAAAGGGGCGCGCAGCCGCCGGCCCGAGCGCGGGACGGCTTGGCGGGGAATCCCCTGACCAGCGGGCCTGTAACACCCGAGCGGGGCACGACCCGGCACAGAAACCGGTGATCAGCGGGCCTACTACCCCCGACGGCAACCCGACCCGGCAAGGAAACCCGCGACCAGCGGGCCTATGACCCCCGGGGGCGGCCCGACCCGACACGGAAACCCGTGACCAGCGGGCCCCATGACCCCCGTGTGGCGGGCCGGTGTCCGGGCTTGCACGGCTGCTGGTCAGCCGAGCCGGGACGGGTCGCGGTCAGCGATCGGACGGCTCGGCCGGCGCCTCGATCACGGCCGTTCCACGCAAGCGACCCGGCTAGGCCGGGAAGTCCTTCGGGTTGACGTGGCTCGTCCGCGCGGTGCCGCCCTTGACCGGGTTGAGGGTGATCGTCCAGATGGTCCGCGTCCGGGAGGTCGTGGTGAAGCGCAGGCGGTTGTTGAAGCGCTGGTAGCTGGCCCCGCGGGTGAAGCGGCCCTTGGAGACGCTGTAGCGGGTGCCGGTGGTGAAGTAGATGGTGTACGTGCCGTCCCTGACGTCCCGGATCGTCGCGCTGGACTTCGCGCGCACGTAGATGCTGATCGCCTTCTTCCTGCCCTTGACCAGAGCGACGACGCCGTCACGCGACGTGCCGTTCTTGATCTTGAGCTGGCCCAGCCCGCCGCTGATGCGGTCGTAGAGGATGCGGCCGTTGCGCGGGCGCGCGGCGGCGGCCTGCTGGGCGGTCAGCGTCACCGTCGTGACGGCGGGTGCGCTCGTGACGGGCGCGGCGGCGTTCGCGGGAGGAGCGACGAGCAGGCCACCGGCCAGGGCGACGGCGGCGACGGCGCTGGTACGGAGAACGGCTCGGCCAGATAGGCTTTTCACGATCGACATCTCCTTCGTGACGCAATGTCACGGTAAAGATAGAAGATCGCACGCCATACCGGTACCTGGTATCCGACAGGGCTTCATTCCGGATTCGCCCGCCCTGGGAAACGGCCCGGCGCGGCACATGGCCTAGACTGCGGCAGATGTTCCTGGCCCCCGCCCGGTTGGCCTGGCTGGATGCCCTGCGAGGGCCGGCAGCGCTGGCCGTCACCCTGCATCACGCCGGTGGACGTTCATCCCCCGCATCTGGGCGGAGGTGGACCGGCGCGTCGACGTGGGCACCTGGGGCGTGTTCGTCTTCTTCCTGGTCAGCGGCTATATCATCCCAGCCTCGCTGGAGCGTAAGGGCGATCTGCGCGCGTTCTGGACCGGCCGGGCGTTCCGGCTGCTGCCGCTGCTGCTGGTCGCCTGCGCGCTGCTGCTCGGGTTAGCGCTGGCCGGGGCGCTGCCGGTGCCGGACGGGCTGGGCGACCGGCCGGCGGCGCTGGTCGTGCTCGGCAACGTGACCATGCTCCAGGAGCTGCTGAACCTGCCCGCCGTCATCAACGTCACCTGGACGCTGTCGTACGAGATGGCCTTCTACCTGATGTGCGCGGCGCTGTTCGCGGCCGGCCAGTCGCACCGGTCGGCGGGGATCGCGGTGGCGCTGGCGGTGCCCGCCGTGCCGCTCGGGCTGCTGCTGCCCAAGGCGGTCATCGGCGGGCGGGCGGACCTGCTCGCCGCGTCGCTCGGCCTCGCGGTGGTCGCGGCCGTCGCGGTGACCGTGCTGGGCAGGGGCGCGCTCAGGACGGCGGGCGCGGTCGCGGGCGGGCTGCTGGGCCTCGCGCTGGTGGTGCTGGGCAGCAGGGGCGGCACCTGGCAAGGCGTGATCATCCTGGCCACGATGTTCGCCGGCACGGCGATGTACCGGGCCGAGCAGGGCACGATCTCCTGGCGGGCCGCGATCGCGGCGGTGCTGGTGGTGCTGGGCTGCGGCCTGCCGGCCAAGGACGACCCGGCCTGGGCGCCGGCGATCGTGCTGGCGTTCTGCGCGTTCTGGCTGGCGTACCGGCTGCGCGAGCGCACCTTCCCCGCCTGGCTGCCGCGGCTCGGCGTGATCAGCTTCTCCGTCTACCTGCTGCACCCGATCCTGCTGCACGTGCTGCCGAACCTGCCGCTCTACCTCCTGGTCCTGATTCCGCTCAGCATCCTCACGTACCACGTCGTCGAGGCGCCGGCCCAGCGACTCGGCAAGCGCCTGGCGGCGCGCGGGCCCGGCTGAGCGCGCCGGGCCCGCGCCCGGCTCACTCCTGCGGCTCGCCGGTGAAGGTGTGGGTGCCCGCGCCCACCTCGGCGGGCGCGCCCTTGAACGGCAGGTCCAGCTCGGCGGTCACGCCGGGCGGCACGGTGACGGTGACGGTCAGCTCGCCGCCCGCCCTGGTCCAGGCGACGCGGGCAGGCCCGTACGGGGTGTCGAGCGCCGCCTCCGCCTCGGTCAGCCCGCCTCCGGGACGCGGCGCGACCCGCAGCCGCCGGTAGCCGGGGGCGGCGGGGGCGAGCCCGGCGACCGTACGGTGCAGGAAGTCGGCGACCGCGCCCAGCGCGTAGTGGTTGAACGAGGTCATCTCGCCCGGGTTGACGCTGCCGTCGGGCAGCATGCTGTCCCAGCGCTCCCAGATCGTGGTGGCGCCCATCGTGACGGGGTACAGCCACGACGGGCACTCGCGCTGGGTCAGCAGCTCGTAGGCGGTGCCGTACTCGCCGACCGCCGCCAGCGCGTCGCAGATCAGCGGCGTGCCCACGAACCCCGTGCCGATGCGGTGACCGTCGGCCGCGACCAGCTCGGCCAGCCGCCGTCCCGCCCGCTTCCGCTGCCGCGGCGTCTCCAGCAGGTCGAAGCAGATCGCCAGCGCGTACGCGGTCTGCGTGTCGCAGGCCAGCCGCCCCGACGGGGTGACGAATTCGCGCGCGAACGCCGCCCGCACCTCGCCGGCCAGCGCCGCGTAGCGCGCCGCGTCATCGTCGTGGCCGAGCAGCGCGGCGGTCTCGGCGACGATCCGCGCCGTTCTGGCGTGGTAGGCGGTGGCGACCAGGGCGGGGTCCGTACGTGCCTTGCCCGGCTTGTCGGGCGGCGCGGCCGGGTCGAGCCAGTCGCCCCACTGGAAGCCGGTGTCCCACAGGTGGCTCTCGCCCGCCCGTTCTGCGATGTGGTCCACCCACGCCTTCATGCCGGCGTACTGGGTGCGCAGCAGCCCGACGTCGCCGTAGCGCTGGTACAGCACCCAGGGCACGATGACGGCCGCGTCGCCCCACGCGGCGGCGGGCTCGGCGGGCATCAGCGGCACCCACGGCACGTAGTGCGGCACGGTGCCGAGCTTGGCCTGCTCGGCGGCGAGGTCGGCGAGCCAGGAGGACAGCAGGCCCGCGCAGTCGTAGAGGAAGGACGCGGTGGGCGCGAAGACCTGGAGGTCGCCCGTCCAGCCGAGGCGTTCGTCGCGCTGGGGGCAGTCGGTGGGCACGTCCACGAAGTTGCCGCGCAGGCTCCAGACGGCGTTGTCGTGGAAGCGGTTGAGGTCGGGGTCGGAGCAGCGGAACGAGCCGGTGGGGCGCAGGTCGGTGTGGCACACGACCGCTTCGATCCCCGTCTTCGCGCCGTCCCCGTCACCGAACCCGTCTTCGGCCACCTGCGCATCGCCGCCTGCGGCCGCCGCCTCGAGGCCGTCGGGTAGCGGGCCCGGCCAGCCGTCGATCTGGGCGTAGCGGAAGCCGTGCACGGTGAAGCGGGGCTCCCACTGCTCCGGGGCGTCGTCGCCGCGCAGCGTGTAGGTGTCGGTGGCGGCGGCGTGCCGCAGCGGGCGCAGGCTGAGCGCGCCGTTCTCCAGGACCTCGGCGTGGCGCAGGGTGATCGTGTGCCCGGCCGGGCCCTGGACGCGGATGCGCAACCGCCCGGAGATGTTCTGCCCGAAGTCGAGTATGGTCTCCCCCGACGGCCCGGTGAGCACCTGCCGCGGGCGCAGCGTCTCGACCCTGCGCACCGGCGGGCCGGTGGGTGCGACGAGCCTGGCGGGGTCGTGGTCGAGCACCTCGGCGGGCGTCCATGCGGAGGCGTCGAAGCCGGGCTCCGACCAGCCCTGGGGCAGCAGGCGGGCGTCGTAGCGCTCGCCGTCGTACAGGCCGGTGGCGGTGATCGGGCCGGTGGCGCAGCGCCAGTGCTCGTCGGTGACGACCAGGTCGGTGCCGCCGTCGGCGTAGGTGATCTCCAGCTGGGCGATGAGCGCCGTACGGTCGCCCCAGACCTCGGTCTTGCCGCCGCCGAAGCCGATCCTGCCGCGGTACCAGCCGTCGGCCAGGGTCGCGCCGATCGTGTTGGGGCCCTCGCGCAGCAGTCCGGTGACGTCGTGGGTGCGGTAGCGCAGCCGCCGGTCGTAGCTGCTCCAGCCGGGGGCGAGCACGTCGTCGCCGACGACCCGGCCGTTCAGCTCGGCCTCGTACAGGCCGTGTGCGGTGACGTACAGGCGGGCGCTCGCGACGGGGCCGCGCAGGGTGAAGTCGCGGCGCAGCAGCAGGGCGGGGCCGTCGGGCGGGCCGAGCAGGTCACGGGGCGGCGCGGCGGCCCCCGCACGCCAGTCGGCGGGCTCCAGCAGGCCGGTCTCGACCGCCGCCCAGGGGCTCCAGTCGCTCGCGGAGCCGTCGCCGCCGTGGACGCGGACGCGGACCTCGCGCCGCTCGCGCGACCGCAGCGGCTCGGCGGGCCAGGGCACGAGCACCGACTCCGCCGACTCGACGCGCCATGTCTCGCTCGCGTCGCTCGCGGTGCGGGTTTCGATCTCGTACGCCGCCTGCGTCCAGCCGGGCAGGTCGGTGGCGACGGTCCAGGACAGGCGGGGGCGGCTCTCGCCGATGCCGAGGGGGTCGCGGTGGTGCTCGAAGGTGGGTGGTGTGACGTGTAGCAAGGCGCTCCTTCAGGTCGGCCCTTGATGGCCCCGGCGGTCGATGCCGGCCACGGTCGTGCGGACGAGGCGGATGAGGAGTACGGAGATCAGCGGGAATGCTTGAAACGTTTTAACAGCGTCGCCGCGAGCTAACGTAAAACGCCGCTTGAGGGTGCGTCAAGACGCTGTTGTGGAAAACGATGTCCACTCCTCACCCCAGCTCCTGCGCCGGATGGCGACTTTGGACGTCGCTTTCAGGGCATCGTTGCTCACCAGGCTGCCGGGTGGCAGCGCGGGCTCCTACACTCGTCACCGACGAACGGAAGGCGGGACTCATGGCGGAGCGCGGGCCCAGGCGGCGGGTGACGATCGCGGACGTGGCCCGCCACGCCCAGGTGTCCACCACCGCCGTCTCCAAGGTGCTGCGCAACGCCTACGGCGCCAGCCCCGCCATGCGCGACCGGGTCAAGGCGGCCATCGAGGAGCTGGGCTACCGTCCCCACGCGGCGGCCAGGGCCATGCGCGGGCGCACGTTCACCATCGGGGTGCTGCTCCCCCACATCCGCAACCCGTTCTTCGCCGACGTGCTGGACGGCGTGAACGAGCAGCTCGCGGGCACCAGCTACCAGGCCATCCTCGTCCAGGGCGGCGGCACGGACCTGGCCGCCGAGAGCCGGGCGATCGAGGCGCTGATCGACCGGCAGGTGGACGGCATCCTGATGATCGCGCCCCTCACCGCGAAGTCCCGGCTGGAGGAGGTGGCCGCCGAGATGCCGCTCATCGTGCTCGGCCGCCACGAGCGCTCATCGGCGTACGACGCGGTCTTCGACGACGATGACGCCGGCACCGAGCTGGTCGTGCGCCACCTCATCGAGCTGGGCCACCGCCGCATCGGCCACATCTCGCAGCGCTGCCCCGGACGCGGCCGGCCGCTCGCACTGCCCCACCTGACCAGGGCGGAGACCTACCGCAGGGTGATGGACGAGCACGGCCTGGCCGCCGAGATCGCGATCGCCGTCACGAGCTGGACCGAGGAGGGCGGCTACGACGGCACGCGCGAGCTGCTGGCCCGTTCGCCCCGGCCGACCGCCATCTTCGCGGGCGACGACCAGGCGGCGTTCGGCGCGCTCGCGGCCCTGCACGAGGCGGGGCTGTCGGTGCCCGGCGACATGTCGGTGGCCGGCGACGACAACACCAAGCTGGCGGCGATGGCCAACATCTCGCTCACCAGCGTCGATCAGGACGGCGTGCTCATGGGCAGGACGGCGGCACGGCTGCTGCTCGAACGCGTCGAAGGGCGTGCGGCCGCCATGCGCTTCTCCGTCACCCCGACCCTGGTGCCACGCCGCTCCACCGGCCCTGCCCCCGCCGACCAGGGGTAGGGCCGAGCGGGACAGGCCGCCGCCTAGGAGGGTCGGGGGCCGGACCGGGTCGGCGAGCCGGGCGGGCCAGGGCGAGACCGCGGCGGGCCAGGCCGGTGAGCCGGGGCGCGGCCGGGCCGGTGAGCCGGGGCGCGGCCGGGCCGGTGAGCCGGGGCGCGGCCGGGCCGTCAGCCGCGTTCGCCGGCGCCGCAGAGGTAGCCGACCACCATCTCGCCGACCATGCGGCGCAGCCGGTCGCGGTGTTCGGGCGCGGTCATGTCGCGTCCGAACAGCGCGCCGAAGGTGTGCTGGTTGGCCACGCGGAAGAAGCAGAACGCGCTGATCATCATGTGGACGTCGATGGCGTCGGCCTCGGTGACGAAGTCGCCGCTGGCCCGCCCGGCCTCCAGGATGCGGGTGATGAGGTCGAGCACCGGCGCGCCCAGGTTGGCCAGCACCTCCGACTTGCGGATGTGCTCGGCCTGGTGGATGTTCTCGATCGCGACCAGCTTGATGAAGTCGCGGTGGGCGTCGTGGTGGTCGAACGTCAGCTCGGCGAGCGTGCGGATGGCCTCGACCGGCTCCAGGTGCTCGACGTCGACCGTGCGCTCGACCGCACGCACCTCGGAGTACGCCTTCTCCAGGACGGCGATGTACAGCCGCTCCTTGCTGCCGAAGTAGTAGTAGATCATGCGCTTGGTGGTGCGCATGCGGGCCGCGATCTCATCGACCCTGGCCCCGGCGTAGCCGTAACGGGCGAACTCGCGCTGAGCGACGTCGAGGATCTCCGCCCGCGTGCGGTCGGCGTCCCGCCGGCGCTCGGCGGTGGCGGGAGACGAGGTCATTCGCTCATCATAGGCGGCCCCGCGGGGCTGCTCGCGTACCGGCCGCCGGCCATACCGTCATGGGGGCCGTCATGGGGCCGCGTGCTGGGCGGCGAGGCGGATGGGGGCGTTGACCGCGCCGTAGCCGTCGTATCCGTCCACCCGCTGAACGAGCTCGAAGAACACCCGGCCCACGGTGACCGTGTAGAGGTGCAGGAACGCGCCGCCGCGCTCGTCGCGGTCGTACAACACGCCCAGCTCCCGCAGCTCGGGCGGCACGTCGTGGCGGGCCTCCAGGTCGTCGTAGTAGTTGGCGGGGATCGGCAGCAGCAGCTCCGGATGCTCGGCGCGCAGCCTGCGGGCGACGGCGAGCACATCCGTACAGGCGAGCGCCACGTGCTGGGGCGGCGGCTGGCCGGCGCCGACCTGGGCCAGGTTGAGCACCATGCGCACGCCAGGCCCCTCCCCCGTGCCCTGCGGGGTGGACGGGGTGGACGGGGTGGACATCGCCCGGCTGCGCACCAGCCCGTACGGGTCGGGCACCTCCAGGCTCTCCTGCGGCTGCAGGCCGAGCACGCCCCGGTAGAACAGCATGGCCTCGTCGAAGTAGTGCGGCGGCTGGGCGAGCGCCACGTGGTCGATGTGGGTGATCCCGCCGCCTCCGTGCCCCGGGGAGCCGCCTGCCGAGGGGGAACCGCCGCCTCGGGGCGAGCCGTCGTCCGAGGAGGAGCCGTCCTCCGGCGGGAAGTCGGCGAGCCAGCCGTCGTCGCAGAAGAAGATCTCCGTGCCGTCGGGCGCGGCGACCGCGTGCAGCATCGCGTCCTGCGGCGCACGTTCGCGCGGCAGGACGGGCGACAGCAGCGACTCTGCGTGCTCGACGGCACGGCCGGGGTCCGGGCTGTCCAGGCCGATCGCGAGCAGCCCCGGCCCCTGACCCGCACCGGCCTCGTTGACCAGGAGGCGGGCCGCGCCCTGCGACCACAGCTCGACCGGCTTGCCGCGGTGCCGCCCCGTACGGGTGAAGCCGAGCGCGGGCAGCACCCCGCCCAGCGAGCCGGTGCCGGACAGCTCGGCGAAGGCGAACCCCGCCGGCACCGACGGGTGCACCGCCCCTTGGAGCTGCCTTTCGAGCGCGATGAGCGAGCGCATGCCGTCGCGGGCGGTCCGCGCGGTGCCGGCCTGGCGGAAGTGGTCGTTGAACACCTCAAGGGACAGCGGGCCCGCGTACCCGGCGTTGAGCGCGTGCCTGACCACCCGGGCCACGTCGAAGCCGCCCTGGCCGGGGAAGCAGCGGTGGTGGCGGCTCCACTGGAGCACGTCCATGGCGAGCAGCGGCGCGTCGGCGAGCTGGAGGAAGAAGATCTTCTCGCCGGGGATGGCCTCGATGCCGAGCGGGTCGGAGCCGCGCGAGAGGATGTGGAAGCTGTCCAGGCAGGTGCCGAGGTTGGGGTGGTCGGCCTGGCGCACGATGTGCCAGGCGTGCAGGTACTCGTTGACGTGCCTGCCCCAGGCCAGCGCCTCGTACGCGATGCGGATGCCGTGCTCGGCGGCCCGCTCGGCGAGCAGCCGCAGGTGCTCGGCGGCCAGCCCGTCGTCGGCGATGGTCTCCGGCGAGACGTTCGAGCAGACCAGCAGCAGATCCGCGCCGAGCCGCTCCATCAGGCGGAACTTGTGCTCGGCCCGCTCCAGGTTGGCGCGCAGCCGGGCTCTCGGCACGCACTCGAAGTCGCGGAACGGCTGGTAGAGGTCGATGGTGAGCCCGAGGTCGGCGGCCCTGGCCCGGATCTCCTCGGGCGGGAGCGGGCAGGCGAGCAGGTCGTTTTCGAAGATCTCCACACCGTCGAAGCCCGCGGCGGCCACGGCCGCCAGCTTCTCCGTCAGCGTGCCGCTCACCGACACGGTGGCGATCGACTTGCGCATGGCTCCTCCTCGGCCGCGACCGGCCGATCGGGTCGGTCCAACAAGGTCGGCCCAGTAAGGTCGGCCCAGTCAGAATCAGCCCGGTCAGGGTCGGCTCGGTCAGGGTCGGCTCAGTCAGTCAGGTCGGTCAGGTGGGCGAGCATCCGCTCGGCGTCGGGCGTACGGCCGGTGAACAGGCGGAACGCGTGCGCGGCCTGGAAGACGACCATGCCGCCGCCGTCGAGTGTCCGGCAGCCGAGCGCCCTCGCCTGCTTGAGCAGCTCGGTCTCGAGCGGCCGGTAGACGATGTCGGCCACCCACAGCTCGGGGCGCAGCAGCCCGGCGGGCAGCGGCATCCCGGGGTGGTGCGCCATGCCGGTGGGCGTGGCGTGGAGCAGGCCGTCGGCGCCCTCCAGCAGCGCGGGCAGGTCTGCGGTACGGCCCTGCCGCACGCGGCCCGCGCCGTGCCGCTCGGCGAGCCGGTCGGCGAGCGCCGCCGCCCTGCCGGGGTCGGCGTCCACCACGGTCAGCACGTCCGCGCCGAGCGTGAGCAGCGCGTGCCCGACGGCGGCGCCCGCGCCGCCCGCCCCGAGCTGGACGACGTGGCGGGTGGGCGCGCCGGGCAGGCCGCGGGTGAACGACTCGGCGAAGCCCGTCCAGTCGGTGTTGTGGCCGACGGCGCGTTCGCCGTCGAAGACGACCGTGTTGACCGCGCCCAGCATGGCGGCGTCGGGCGACAGCTCGTCCAGGTGCGGGATGACGGCCTGCTTGCAGGGGTGGGTGATGTTGAGCCCGTCGTAGCCGAAGCGGCGGGCCGTGCGCAGCAGCTCACCGGCGTCGTCGCCGAGCCGGTCGGTGTCGAGCAGCCGGTAGACGTAGCGCAGGCCGTGGTGTGCGGCTTCGCGCTCGTGCAGCGGAGGGCTCAGCGAGGGACCGATGCCCGAGCCGATCAGCCCGATCAGGTACGAGGTCATGCGGTTCTCCTCGGCCGGCCAATAACGTACGGACTAGTGAGTTCGTTATAACGCACGAGCCGCTCCCCGGGAAGACGTCCTTGACATGTGACCCGCGCCACGTCAGCATTGCTCCCACGTTAATTAACTATCTAGTTCGTAAAACACGGGTAACCGGCGCCGGGGGCCGCCGCCACCACGCTCACCAGAAGCCCGAGGAGCCCACGTGACCGACAACTCGCCAGGCAACTCCCCAGGCAGCCCCCTGAGCAGGGGAACGCCGCGCAAGGCCGCCTTCGCCGCCTGGATCGGCAGCGCGCTGGAGTACTACGACTTCTTCATCTACGGCAGCGCCGCCGCGCTGATCTTCGGCAAGGTGTTCTTCGACGACTCCGACCCGGCGACCGCCACGCTCCAGTCGCTGGCCAGCTTCGGCGTCGCCTACGCGGCCCGGCCGGTGGGCGCGTTCTTCCTCGGCCACATCGGCGACAGGTTCGGCCGCAAGAAGATCATGGTGTTCACGCTCGTCCTGATGGGGCTGTCGACGTTCCTCATCGGCTGCCTGCCCACGCGCGAGCAGATCGGCGGGGCCGCGCCCGTGCTGCTGGTGCTGCTGCGCATCATGCAGGGGCTGTCGGCGGCGGGCGAGCAGGCCAGCGCCAACTCCATGACGCTCGAGCACTCCCCCACCGACCGGCGCGGCTACTTCACCAGCTTCACCCTGAACGGCACCCAGTTCGGGCAGATCCTGGCCACGTTCGTCTTCATCCCGGTGGCCGCACTGCCCGATGAGCAGCTGCTGAGCTGGGGCTGGCGGGTGCCGTTCTGGCTGAGCGTGGCCGTGGCGGTGGCCGGTTACATGATCAGGCGGCGGCTTGAGGAGACCCCGGCCTTCGAAGAGGAGGTCGCCGCCGGCACCGTGCCGCGCCTGCCGCTCGCCGAGCTCTTCCGCGAGCACTGGGCGAGCGTGCTGCGCGTGGTGTGCGCGGCGCTCATCGCCACCGTCAGCACGATCTTCACGGTCTGGGCGCTCAACTACGCCACCAGCGACGAGATCGGCCTCGACAACGCGACCATGCTCTGGGTCGGCGTGGCCGCCAACGCCGTCGCGCTCGTCGCGATCCCGCTGTGGGCGCGGCTGTCGGACCGGATCGGGCGCAAGCCGGTGTTCCTCATCGGCGCGATCGGCAGCCCGATCATGATCTTCGCGTACCTGGCGGCCATCAACGCGGGCAGCTATCCGCTGGTGTTCGCCGTCGGCATCCTCACGCTCGGCGTGGTCTACAGCGCGTCCAACGGCATCTGGCCCGCCCTGTACGGGGAGATGTTCAGCACCCGCGTACGGCTGTCCGGCATGGCGATCGGCACGCAGATCGGGTTCGCCATCGCCGGGTTCGCCGTGGCGTCCGCGGCCGGGATCGTCTCCCCCGACGGCTGGCTCGGGCTGCAGGGGTGGACCGGCGTCGGGGTGTTCACCGCGATCCTGTGCGCGATCAGCGCCATCGCGGTGGCCACGGCGCGGGAGACGTACCGGGTGCCGACGAAAGAGCTCGGCACCTCCCCCGCGCCGGCTTCGGCCCGCTGACCCGGCCTGCCATCGGCTCCGGGCCGCCCCGGTTCGGAGCCCCGCGGCTCAGCCTGCGGCGGTCTCAGCGCCCCGTGGCTCGACCCGCCGCGGCCCGGACCGGCGGGTCAGGCCGTCTCCTCGTTCAGGACGCGCTGGGCCACCGCGAAGGCGGCGTTGGCGGCCGGGACGCCGCAGTAGACGGCGCTCTGCAGCAGCACCTCGCCGATCTCGTCGGGGGTGAGGCCGTTGCGCAGCGCGGCGCGTACGTGCATGGCCAGCTCGTTCAGGTGGCCGCGCGCGACGAGCGCGGTGAGCGTGATGCAGCTGCGCGTCCGCCGGTCGAGGCCGGGGCGGGTCCAGATCTCGCCCCACGCGTAGCGGGTGATGAAGTCCTGGAAGTCCCTGGTGAAGTCCGTGGTACGGGCGATCGCGCGGTCCACGTGGGCGTCGCCCAGCACCTCGCGGCGCACCTGCATGCCGGGGGCCGCGGGAAGGTGGCCGAGCAGGGCCCGGGTGACGCGGTCCGGCTGGTCGATCGTGGCCAGGTGGGCGGCGCCCGGCAGCTCGACGAGCGTGGCGCCGGGGATGCCGTCGGCCAGCTCCCTGGCGTGCGCGGACGGCGTCGCCGGGTCCTCGCGTCCGGCCACCACCAGGGTCGGGACGCTGATCGCGGCCAGCTCGGCGCGCAGGTCGTAGGCGGCCAGGGCGTCGCAGCAGGCGGCATACGCGGCGGGGTCGGCGGCGGCGAGGTCGTCCAGCAGCGCCTGTTCCGGCGGGCCCGCGAACCAGCGGCCCACCGCGCCCTCCACCAGCGGCGCGGTGCCCTCGGCCCGCACCAGCGCGGCACGCTCGTGCCAGCCCGCCGGGTCGCCGAAATGCGCGCTGGAGCACACCAGCGCCAGCGACTTGAGCCTGGCGGGGTGGCGGACGGCCAGCGTGGCGCCGATCGCGCCGCCGATCGAGACGCCCGCGTAGTGGAAGCTCTCCATCCCTGCCGCTTCGGCCACCCGCAGCACCAGCCCGGCGAGGTCCTCGATGGTGCTCGCGGGGATCGGCTTGGAGCCGCCGTGGCCCGGCAGGTCGAACCTGAGCACCCGGTATCTGCGGGCCAGCGTCCGCACCTGCGGCTCCCACAGGCGGGTGGTGGTGCCGAGCGAGGGGGCGAGAACGAGCGGCTCTCCCCGCTCGGGGCCGTCCAGACGGTAGTGCAACATCAATGGCGTGCCTTGTCTCGGTGTTTCGCTTCCGTGGTGACGTACGGAGACCGCGCCTGTTCGCGCCTTGGGTGATCGGCGCGGCGGCTCCGTGGATGGGCTCAGGCCGCTTTCACGGGCTGGGTGACGGCTCTGCCGGCCTCCTCAGGTTTCTCGCCGGTTCTCGTGGTGGCGGGCCAGCGCTCGGTCCACCAGGGCCGAGGCCGGGCCCGGGTCGCCTTCGACGGCCAGGTTCCCCGCCATGCGGTCCGGGTGCACGCGCAGGTCGGCGACCAGTTCCACGGCGTCCCTCGTGGCGCCCGCGACCAGGCGCAGGGCCTCGCGCAGCGGCTGCCACTCGGCGTGCCAGGCGCCGGAGGGGCGTTCGTCCTCGGCGGCGAGCGAGGCGTACAGGGTGGCGGTGAGCGGCGGCACCTGGCGGGCGGCGGCGGCGATCATCGTGGCCCGCACCGGGTTGTGCTTGTGCGGCATGGACGACGACCCGCCGCCCACGCCCTCGATCACTTCGCCGATCTCGGTGCGGGACAGCACCAGGACGTCGGCCGCCAGCTTGCCCAGCGCCCCGGCCGCGAACGCCAGCGCGTGCGCCAGGTCGGCCACCGGTGTGCGCAGCACGTGCCACGGCAGCGCCGGCGCGGCCAGCCCCAGCTCGGCGGCGAACCGCGCGGGCAGCTCCAGCGCGAGCACCCGCCCGTCCGGCCCTTGCCGCCCGTCCGGCTCGGAGTGCCCGTTCGGCGCTTGCCGCCTGTCCGGCTCCCGCGAGCCGGACAGGCGCGCCCGCGCGTCGGACTCGAAGGCGGCGAGGGTGCCGGCGGCGCCGCCCAGCTGGGCGGGGAGCGCGCGGCGGGCGGCTTCGAGGCGTTCCGCGGCGTCGGCGCAGAGCGTCAGCCAGCCCGCCGCCTTGAGCCCGAACGTCGTGGGCACCGCCTGCTGGGTGAGCGTACGGGCGGCCATCGGCGTGTCGCGGTGCTCGGCGGCCAGCGCGGCCAGCCGCTCGATCACCCCGTCCAGCTCGGCGAGCACGGGCCCGAGCGCCCGGTGGGCGACCAGCATCAGGGCGGTGTCGAGGATGTCCTGGCTGGTGGCGCCCCGATGCACGTACGCGCCGTAGGGGCCGGCCGCCCGGCGCAGGTCGGCCACGAGCGGGATCACCGGGTTGCCGCCCGAGCGAGCCCGCACGACGAGCCCCGGCAGGTCGAACGCCTCGGCGCGGGCGGCGGCGGTGACCGCCGGCGCGGCCTCGGCGGGCGCCAGGCCGAGCGCCGCCTGGGCGCGGGTCAGCGCGGCCTCGGCGTCCAGCATGGCCTGGAGCACGGCGGCGTCCCCGGTGGCCCCGGCCGCGCCCCGCATCGGGGACAGCAGGCCGAGGTCCGCGGGATCAGCCGAAGTCAAGGAAGACCGTCTCCTTCTCGCCCTGCAGGTGGATGTCGAAGCGGTAGACCCCGTCGCGCTCCTGCTCGGCCAGCAGCGTGTGCCGCCGCTCCGCGGGCACGGAGTCGAGGAAGGGGTCCTGCCCGAAGTAGATGCGGGTGTAGAGGTGGTGCAGCAGACCTCGGGCGAACACGCACACGCTGATGTACCCGTTTCCCGGCCGTACCGTGCGCAGCGCCCAGTGCCCGTCCTGGTCGGTGCCGACACGGCCGAAGCCGGTGAAGACGACGCCGTTCCTGCCGAGCACGGCCCCGTTGGTGGGGTCGCGGCGCAGCGAGCCAGGCGCGCCGCGCAGCTCGCCGTTCTCGTCGGCCTGCCAGAACTCCAGCAGCGCGTCCGGCACCGGGTCGCCCGCGCCGTCGTAGACGTAGCCGTGGACGGCGATGCCGCCGAGCGCGATGTCGCCGCCGCCGGGGAAGGGCAGCGCGTACCCGTAGAACGGGCCGACGGTCTGCGAGGGGGTGGGGTTCACCGGCCTTCCTCCATCCAGGTCGCGGCGGGGCCGTCGAGCACGATGTCCCACTGGTAGCCGAGCGAGACCTCCGGCTCGGACAGGTCGTGCACGTACTCGGCGACCAGCCGCTGCCGCGCCCGCTCGTCGGTGACGGACTGCAGGATCGGGTCGTACGGGAAGAGCGGGTCGCCCGGGAAGTACATCTGGGTGACCAGCCGCTGCGTGAACGCGGTGCCGAACAGCGAGAAGTGGATGTGCGCCGGCCGCCAGGCGTTGCGGTGGTTGCGCCACGGATAGGGGCCAGGCTTGATCGTGGTGAACATGTAGCGGCCCTCGTCGTCGGTCAGGCAGCGGCCCACGCCGGTGAAGTTGGGGTCGAGCGGCGCCGGGTGGTCGTCGCGCTGGTGCAGGTAGCGTCCTGCCGCGTTGGCCTGCCAGATCTCGACGAGCTGGCCGCGTACGGGACGTCCCGACCGGTCGAGCACCCGGCCCCGCACGGTGATGCGCTCGCCGATCGGCTCGCCGAGGTGCTGCTTGGTGAGGTCGTTGTCGAGCGGCGTCACGTCGGTCGCCCCGAACACCGGCCCGGTCAGCTCGGCCGCCTCCGGGTCCTTGACGGGGATGAGCGGCTGCTTGGGGTGGCGCAGCAGGGTGCTGCGGTAGGGGGCGTAGTCGCGCGCGGGATGGCCGGACGGCGTGGGGGGACGACCGGCGTACTCGGCGATCTCGCGGTCGATGTCGGCTTGCTGGAGGGGTTCGGACATACAGCTGCCTTTCGCGCTATCTGTCGAGGACGACGGCCAGGCCCTGGCCGACGCCGATGCAGAGGGTGGCCAGCCCGGTGCCGGAGCCCGCGGCGGCCAGCCGGTGCGCCACCGCGCCGGTCACGCGGGCGCCCGAGGCGCCGAGCGGGTGGCCGATCGCGATGGCGCCGCCGTCGGGGTTGACGATGGCGGGGTCGAGGTCGGGCAGCTCGGCCAGGCAGCCGAGCACCTGCGCGGCGAACGCCTCGTTCAGCTCGGCGGTGGCGAGGTCGCCGAAGCTCTTGCCCGCCTTGGCGAGCGCCTTGGTGGACGCCTCGACGGGGCCGAGCCCGTAGTAGCGCGGCTCCAGCGCGCTGACGCCGGTGGCGGCGATCCTGGCGAGGGGCTCGCGGCCGCGCAGCCCGGCCTCGTCGGTCAGCAGCAGCGCGGCGGCGCCGTCGTTGAGCGGGGAGGAGTTGCCGGCGGTGACGGTGCCGCCGTCCCGGCGGAAGACGGGCTTGAGCTTGGCCAGCTTCTCCATGGAGGTGTCGTGGCGGATGCCCTCGTCGCGGGTCAGGCCGGCGATGGGCACGATCTCCCGTTCGAACGACGCCTTGGCCGCCTTCTGGTGGCTGGCCAGCGCGAACGCGTCCTGCTCCGCCCGGCTGATGCGGTGCTTGTCGGCGATCAGCTCGGCGCCCTCACCGAGCGGGATCGTGTGCTCGGCGGGCATGGCCGGGTTGACCAGCCGCCAGCCGAGCGTGGTGGAGACCAGCTCCTGCCCGCCCGCGGGGAACGCCTTGTCCGGCTTGGGCAGCACCCAGGGCGCGCGGGTCATCGACTCGACGCCGCCCGCGATCACGGTGCTCGCGTCGCCCAGCGCGATCGCCCGGTACGCCTGGATGACGGCCTCCATGCCGGACCCGCACAGCCGGTTCACGGTCGCGCCCGGCGTGGTGATCGGCAGGCCCGCCAGGATGGCGGCCATCCTGGCGACGTTGCGGTTCTCCTCGCCGGCGCCGTTGGCGTTGCCCAGGATCACCTCGTCGGGCGCGTCGAGGTCGTTGCGCTCGGCGAGGGCCTTGATGACGTGCGCGGCCAGGTCGTCGGGGCGCACGCCGGACAGGGCGCCGCCGTACCGGCCGAACGGCGTGCGTACGGCGTCGAGGATGTAGACGTCTTTCATGCCAGTACCTCCGCGTCGGTGCGCTCGCGCACGTCCTCCACGCTCACTCCCGGCGCGCGTTCGACCAGCGCGAGCCCCTGCTCGGTGACGTCGAGGACGCCGAGGTCGGTGACGATCCGGTGGACGCACTCCTTCCCCGTGAGCGGAAGCGAGCACTCTTCAACGATCTTGGGTGAGCCGTCCTTGGCGGTGTGCTCCATGATCACGATGACCTTGCGCGCGCCGTGCACGAGGTCCATGGCGCCGCCCATGCCCTTGACGAGCTTGCCCGGCACCATCCAGTTGGCCAGGTCGCCGCGGGCGGAGACCTGCATCGCGCCCAGCACCGCCACGTCGATGTGCCCGCCGCGGATCATGCCGAACGACAGCGCAGAGTCGAAGAACGCGGCCCCCTCGCGCACGGTCACGGTCTCCTTGCCGGCGTTGATCAGGTCGGGGTCGATCTCGTCCTCGGCCGGGTACGGGCCGACGCCGAGTATGCCGTTCTCCGAGTGCAGCACCACGTCCACGCCGGGCGGCAGGAACGACGGGATGCGGGTGGGCAGGCCGATGCCCAGATTGACGTAGTCGCCGTCGCGCAGCTCGGCGGCCGCCCGCGCGACCATCTCGTCCCTGGTCCAGCTCATCCGCTCACGCTCCCCTGGTCGTCCGCTTCTCGATGCCCTTGTCAGCGGCCTGCTCGGGGGTGAGCACCAGCACCCGCTGCACGAACACGCCCGGCAGGTGCACCTCGTCCGGGTCCAGCTCGGTCAGCTCCTCGACCTCGGCGATGGTGACGCGGCCCGCCATGGCGGCGAGGGGGTTGAAGTTCCTGGCGGCCTTGCGGAAGACGAGGTTGCCGTGGCGGTCGCCCTTGGCGGCGCGGACGAGGGCGAAGTCGGTGCGGATGCCGCGTTCGAGTACGTACTCGCGGCCGTCGAACTCGCGCACCTCCTTCGGCGGCGAGGACACCGCGACCGAGCCGTCCGGGTTGTGGCGCAGCGGCAGGCCGCCGTCGGCGATCGGCGTGCCCACGCCGGCCGGGGTGTAGAAGGCGGGGATGCCGCTGCCGCCCGCGCGCAGCCGCTCGGCCAGCGTGCCCTGCGGGGTCAGCTCGACCGTCAGCTCGCCGGACAGGTACTGCCGGGCGAACTCCTTGTTGTCGCCGATGTAGGAGGCGGTCACGTGGGCGATGCGGCCGGCGGCCAGCAGCAGGCCGAGGCCGCCGCCGTCCACGCCGCAGTTGTTGCTGACCACCGACAGGCGGGTGACACCGGTGTCGAAGAGGGCTTTGATCAGGACGTTCGGGATGCCGCTGAGGCCGAAGCCGCCGACGGCGAACGACGCGCCGTCGCGCACGCCTGCCAGCGCCTCCGCGGCCGTGGCGACCACCTTGTCTCTCGGCACGACGCTCCGATCAGGACGTGTTCGCTCTGCGAACTTTTGTTCACTATTATGGGGTTTTCAGTATGTGTGTGGAGTGGCTGGCCTGTCAAAGGTCCCCTACGAGCGCCGCAGGAGGAGCCGATGGAACCGGCCGGAACCCTCGAACGCGGGCTGAGCGTGCTGCGCGCGATCGCCGCCGACCCGCGGCGGCCCGCCCGCGCCACGGACCTCGTCCGGGCGACCGGGCTGGCCAGGTCCACCGTCGACCGGGTGCTCGGCACCCTCGTGCACCTCGGCTACCTGCGCGCCGAAGGGCGGGACGTGGTGCTCGCGCCGCGCCTGATGGAGCTGGGCGAGGCGTACCTGTCCGGCTCGGGGCTGCGCGACGCCGTCGCGGGGCCGGCCGCGCGGCTCGCCGACGAGCTGGACGAGTCGGTGTCGGTGGCCGTGCGCGACGGTGACGGAGTGCGGTTCATCGCGCAGTTCACCCGGCGGCGGCGCATGTCGGTGACCTTCCGGGTGGGTGACGTGCTGCCCGCCTCCCGATGCGCGGCCGGGCTCGCCCTGCTCGACCCCTCCAAGGGGTGGGCCGAGGACGACCAGCTCATCGAGCCCGGGTTGATCGCGATCGCGGTGCCCGTACGGACTGCTCCCGGACCCGATGGTCCTGGGGAGGCGGTGTGCGCGGTCAGCGTGGTCAGCCACACGAGCCGGCACACCGTCGCCGAGCTAGGCGAACACTGCCTGCCCGCACTGCGCGAAACGGTCGCCGAGATGGAGGCCGCGCTCGCCGCCGGCCGTACTGATCACACGCCGCCGGTCCCCCGTCCCGGGGTGGATCCGGCGAAGGAGGCGAAGCGGGAGCTGGGCATGGGGTTCCTGCAGTCGCTCGCGCGCGGGCTCGCCGTCATGGTCGCGCTCGGGTCGGCGCGCGGCGGGCTGACGCTCGCCGACGCCGCCAAGGTGACCGGCCTGCCCAGGGCGACCGTGCGGCGCGCGGTGCAGGCGCTGGAGCGGCTCGGGTACGCCGCCGCCCGCGGGTCCCGCTTCACGCTGCTGCCCAGGGTGCTGGAGCTGGGGTATGCGCACCTGTCGGGGCTGACGTTCAGGGAGATCGTCCAGCCGCACCTGGCGGACCTGGCCGCCCGCGTCAACGAGTCGGCCTCCGTCGCCGTGCTGGACGGCGACGACGTCGTGTACGTGGCCAGGGTCCAGACCGTGAGCCTGATGAGCGTGAACATCACCGTCGGGACCCGCTTCCCCGCGTACGCGACCTCCATGGGCCGGGTGCTGCTGGCCGAGCAGCCGGACGAGCGGCTGGCCGCCATCGAGCCGCGCCGCCTGGCCGCGCGGACCGTCACCTCCAAGGACGAGCTGCGCGCCCTCATCCGGCGGGCCGGGGCCGACGGTTACGCGCTGGTGGACCAGGAGCTGGAGGAGGGCGTACGGTCGATCGCCGTGCCCATCAGGGACCGCACCGGGCGCACCGTGGCCGCCGTGAACGTCGCCACCCACGCCGGACGGTTCGGGAACGACGCTCTGATCCGCGATGTCCTCCCCGAGCTGCGGGAGGCGGCGGCGCGCATGGAGGCGGATCTCGCGTACGCGGGCGCGGTCGCGGCCGAATGACCGCATCCCCGGCGAAACGCGCGAAGGCTCATGAGGAAAGGGCGGTCACGGCGGTGGCCAGGTAGAGGCAGCCGCCGATCGCCACGGCCACGCCCGCCAGCGCCGGCGCCCACGCCGCCGCCGTACGCAACGCCCGCAGCCGTGGCGTACGTCCGCGCACCATCGTCGCACCGCGCACGGTCACCACGCCGACGCCGGTCAGCGTGACGGCCATCCCCGCACCGAACGCCAGCACCAGCACCACCGCGCCGAACGACCGCCCGGTGAGCAGACCGCTGACGAGCACGATGAACGCCGACGGCGACGGCACCAGACCCCCTGACAGGGCCAGCGCGGTGAGCCCGCGAGCCGACCACGGATCGTGCACCTCCGCATGCCCGTGCCCGTGTCCATGCCCGTGCCCATGCCCGTGCCCATGCCCGTGGCCGTGGCCGTGGGCATGCGTCGTACGTCCGCGCAGGTGACGGTACGTGAGGTGCGCCCCCACGCCGATCACGACGACACCGGCGACCACCTGCAGCCACGCGGTGACGGCCTCGGTGCCCACGGCGGCGGCGCCGCTGCTCAACCCCACCCAGGCCAGCGCCAGGGCGAGCACCGACACCGTGTGCATCAACGCCACGACCACGCCGAGACGCAGGGCGTCGCGGTAGCGTCCGTGCGTTCCGATCAGGTACGCCGCCGTCACGCTCTTGCCGTGCCCCGGCGCGACGGCGTGCAGCGCACCGGCCCCCAGCGCCACGATCAACGCCGGCCAGAACGCGCCCGCCCCGTCGAACAAGGTGATGAGGACGTTCTCGGGCCCGGTGAGATCGTTCATTCGCCCGTCCCCGGTGTCGCGGCCGGCTCAGCAGGCTTGTCCGAGGCGGCGGGCGGGGCGGGGGCGCGGCGCCGTACCAGGAGAAGAACCAGCACGCCGAGGACGGCCACCAGCGCGACGGCGGGCACCGCGAGCGGCACCCCACCGCCCTCCGGCGCGTCGAACCGCACGCTTCGGGTGTCCTCCGCCTTCGTGAACAGCACCTTCGCGGGCTCGGCCGGGGTGTCGGAGGTGAGCACGGTGCGGTACGCCTGGTGCAGGTCGGTGAGCGCCGCGATGCGCACGTCCACCGTCACCACCGGCTCCGGGCACTCGAAGCCGAACCGCGCGCCCTCGGCGAGCAGCCGCTCCAGCGGTTCCAGCTCGGCGGCGCACGGCCGGCCGCCCTGGGTGACGCCGACGTGGGCGAGGAGGTAGTCGCGTACGGCGGCGGATCTGGCCAGCTTCTGCTCGCCGGTCAGCGTGGTGTCGGCGCCGGTCGCCGGGTCCTCGAACGCGCCGAGCGACTGGCCGAGCGCCACCCAGTCGTCCTCGGCGGGCAGCCAGGCGAGCGTCACGCGGTCACCGTCCACGGCGATCCTGGCCGTGGACGGCGGCCCGAAGGGGTGCGCGGCCGCCGTCTGAGCGGGCACGAGCACCGCGACGACGGCGACGATGAAGGGCACGCATAGGCGTGCCGGAAGGCCAGACCTCAAGGGAACTCCTAGCAAGAAAACCAACGAAACCACCCCGTGACGCCCGGCCACGCGACGAACGCGCCGCCACCCGTACCCACGGCCCAGACCGGCTCGTGATGACGCGGCCGCCCGAAACAGGCCGACCGGCGTTCGGCGGGCGGACCGGCCGGTGCCCAAGGCCGGCCCGCCCGCGTTCAAAGCGAGCCGGCCCGTGCTCGGGATCGGCCGGCTCGCACGCCCTCACACCGTCGGCACGCCGGCGCACGGGGCCTGACGCGCGAAGGCGCGGCAGCGCTACGGCTCCGAACCGATGGGGAGCGGAGGCGCCGGGGTGCCGGCGTGCTGAGGGGTTGGGACGCGGCGCTGAAAGCTCCGGGCGCGCTGATGAGTCGCGGCGTCAGCGCGCCCGAAGCCGCACGGGCGCTGGGGGGCGAGCCCGCGCCGAGGGTGTTACCTGGTGACGGTGATGGGCGGGCTGGTGATCTTCTGGTGGTCGCTGTCCAGGTGCACCACGTACGTGCCGCCCCGCTTCACCGGCGCGGGGACGCGGACGGTCTGCGACAGGCGGCCCAGCTCGTCGGCCTTGGCGTGGCCGAGGAGCGTGCCGTCCTTGCCGTGGCCGCCGCCGCGGCGGGAATCAGCCTCGCGCCACCAGATGGCGACCCGCTCGCCCGGGTCGTACCCGTACGCCGACACCTTGACCGGCTCCAGCCGGCGCACCGACGTCTTGTCGACGGTGACCTGCTCGCCCACGGTGTTCTCGGGGGTGCGCAGGTCGTTGACGGTGCGTTCGCCCTTGCGGTTCTTGCGGATGACGAAGCCGTCGTGGTGGGTGCCGTCGGCGTAGCGGGCCTCGAACGTGATGGTGTCCTCGGCGACGTCGATGAGCTGGTAGAGCTGGGTGTTCTCGCTGGTGCTGCGGACTTCGGCGCCGTTGCCGGTCCAGTTCTCGCCGCCGTTGAGCGCGTACATCTTGCCGCCGGAGACCGACACGACGTACGCGACGCCGTTGTGCACGGTGGCGGACTTGCGTGCGGCCACCTGGTTACCGCGCCCGTACGAGTGGTCGTGCCCCTGGAGCACGAGGTCCACGCCGTACTTCTCGAACAGCGGCGCCCACTGCTCGCGGACGTTCGGGTTGTTGCGGGTGCCGGTGGTGGAGTAGACGGGGTGGTGGAAGGTCACCACGGTCCACTTGTTCGGGTTGTCCTTGAGCAGGCCCTCGAGCCAGGCGGTCTGGGCGGCCATGAGCGTGGCGTTGCTCTGGTGGTTGGTGTCCAGGCCGATGAAGCGCACGCCCTGGTAGTCCACGCTGTAGACGGTCTGCTTCAGCTCGGGGTCGCCGGGCCCGTTGTCCGGATACGGGAACTGCGGCCGCCAGAACGCGGACAGCCCGCCGCTGTACTCGTGGTTGCCGGGGATGGAGATGTTGTTGATCTGGCTGTCGATGAAGCCGCCGGCCTGGAACCACTGACCCCACTGCTCTTCGCTGTTGGCGGAGTCGATGAGGTCGCCGGCGTTGACGATGACCTTGGCCTGGGGCCGGTCGGCGAACGCCTGGCGGAAGACGCGCGGCACGGCGGAGTCGAGGTAGTTCTGGGCGTCGCCGTAGTAGATGAACGAGAACGGCTCGAAGCCCTCGGCGGCGGTGGTGAAGTCGGTCCAGGGGCTCCAGTTGGTGCCGTCGCCGACGCGGTAGGTGTAGCGGGTGCCGGGCTTGAGGCCGGTGAACTCCACCGTGTGGTACGTCGATGCGTACCCGAGCGTGGTGTTGACCGGCGTGCTCGCGATGGCCTTGACCGTGGTGACGGCCCCGGGCGGCGGCTGCACCTGGCCGAGGGCGCGCGGCGCCTCCAGGATCTCGGCCTGTGCGGTGTCGGCGTCGGCCTCGGCCCGCCACGAGACGCGCTGGCTGGTGGCGGGCGTGGTGGTCGGGATGAGGATGATGCGGTCGGGGATGGGGCTGGGCTTGTGCGCCTCGGCGGCCGGGTAGGCGGGCGGTGCCGCCGCGCCGATGGCGGCGGGGCCGAACGCTAACCCGGCGGCGAGCAGCGCGGCGGTGCCTGCCGCCGCCAGCTTCGCCTGGCGCGGCCAGGACCTGCGCGGCTTGATGGGGTCGTTCACTTCTCGTTTCGCTCTCTGAGAGGGGCTGTACGGGCCCGCCCGCGCGAAGGCGGACGGGTGCGAGCGCATTCATCCAGACCGCGCTGACGATCTCCTGTCGCGCAGTGGTCCGCCAGGTGAATTCGCGATCGGTAAGCCGCCGGTCATCGGCCGTTCGCCCGGCGTTCCCCGGCCGCCTCCTACGATCGGGCCGGTGGAGGGACGGGTGGAGGGACGGATGGTGCGCCGCTGGAGCCTGCTGCCCGCCGTGCTGGCGCTGGCGACGTTGTTCGTGCCGCCGCCGGCGCAGGCGACGGTCAAGACGGAGACGTTCATCACGGCGGAGACGACGGGCATCCTGCTGATCGAGGCGGGCGAGTGCTTCAGCGATCCGGAGTACTCGGTGCGCGCCGGCGAGCCGATTGTGGTCTACACGCCGTGCGCGCAGGGCGCGGACAACCAGTCGTACGGGTTCGCGCACGTCCCCGACGGCCCGTACGACCGGGAGAGGCTGGCGGCGTTCGCGTGGCGGAGCTGCGGCGAGCGGTTCGACCGCTTCTGGGGCGGCGAACGCGAAGACCTGGCGTACTACCCGATCATGCCGACGGCGGAGACGTGGGCGGATGGCGATCGTGACGTCATGTGCGCGGTCTACCGGCCCGAGGGCCGCCTGGCGGGTTCCGTGCTGCCGAAATGACCTCGCGGGGCTCCCGGGCTGATCGCCCCACCCGGCGCACCAGCCGATCGCGCTGGTCGTGGCCGACACGCCGGTCGCCGCCGCGCACGCGGCATCGCTCGTACGGGCCGAGCACGACGAGATTCCGTTCGCCGTGGAGCCTGGCGCGGACGGCGCGGAGCCTGTCTCCCAGGAGGAGGCGCCGCCGCGGCCGCTCCTCACCGGCAACCTTCCACGCGGCGAGCTTCCACCCGAAGACCCGGCACCGCGTCCGGCTGGGCGCCGACCGCTCGGGCCGCCCGGCCACATGCGGGAGCATCCGGCCGCGTTCGCGCTGGAGTCGGCCATCGACGAGCTGGCCGTCGCCGCCGGGCGCGACCCGGTCGAGCTGCGCCTGGCCAACGGCGCGCGCACGGACCCGGTGACGGGCAAGCCGTTCTCGTCCCGGCACCTGGCGGCGTGCCGCACCACCTGACGGCGGGCGCGCGGGGCACCGACAGCGCGCTGCTCGCGGTGCACGCGGCGCTGCGCGAGCTGCGGGCACGGCTCGGCGCCGACCCCGAGGGCCCGGTGGACGTGGCGGCGGCGGTCAAGCGGACCGGCGGCGACGAGGTGGTGGCCGAGGCCGTCACCCGGGCGCCCGGGCAGCCGCCCGAGGCGTCCGACCGGATGCGCAGGGGCCTGGTCGCGCCGGTCGGACCCGAGTATCCCGGCTTCGTCTCCTTCAGCTTCATCGCCCACTTCACCGAGGTCAGGGTGGAGCCGGTGACGCGGCGCATCCGGGTCTCGCGGATGGTCAGCGTGGCCGACGGCGGCCGGGTGGCCGGCCCGGTCGCCGCCGAGTCCCAGGTGCGCGGCGGCGTGGTGTGGGGCATCGGCGCGGCGCTGCGCGAGCACAGCGAGGCCGATCCCCGCTACGGCGGCCTCGTCGACGACGACCTCGCCGACTCCGTGATCCCGGTCGACGCCGACGTCGGCACGATCGACGTGGACTTCATCGACGAGCCCGGCCACCCGCTCGACCCGATGGGCGTGACGAACCTCGGCGAGGTGGCGCTGGTCGGCGTCGCCCCCGCCATCGCGAACGCCGTCTTCCACGCCACCGGCCGCCGCGTGCGCCGCCTGCCCATCCGCATCGAGGACGTGCTCTGAGCGCGCTGCGGAGGGCCCCGAGCGCGTCCAGGACGAGGACGCCGAGCACATTCCCGGCGGGCGGCGGCGCAAGGTGGTGGCCGGGGTCGCGGCCGGTGCCGTGGTGGCGACGGCGGCGATCGTCACGCTGGCCGTCGCGCTCCCGGACACGCCGCAGCGCACGCCGGCCACGCCGGCCCCGCAGAGCTCGGCGGCCGGCACGCCCGAGGGGCGGCAGGACGAGTACGACAGCACCGCCGCCTGGCTGCGTACCGACTCCGACATCCCCCGCGAATACCGCAAGATGATCGTGGCGGCGGGACGCCATTGCGAGCTGCCCGGCCTGAGCCCCGCCCTGATCGCCGCCATGCTGAAGGCCGAGTCCGGCTTCGACCCCAACCTCGACGACCCGCGCAACAACGAGTACGGCATCGCCCGCTGGACCCCCGAGGTGCTGTGGCACTGGCAGCCCGGCGGCCTGCAGAGCCCCAAGCCCAGCCCGCCGCTCAGCCCCGAGCTGTCGATCTCGTCGATGGGCCGCTTCCTGTGCACGCTCGGCCCCCGGGTGTCGGACCTGCCCGGCGATCCGGCGCTCAAGCTGGCCGCGCTCTATCGCAGCGGCGTCCAGGTGCTCAAACGCGCGAACGGCATCCCGGACAAGTGGCGCCCCTACACCACCAAGGTCGCCCGCTACATGCGCGACTACCAGCCGGAGCCGGACTGACCGGCGCTCAGCGCGGGAAGTCCTCCAGCTCGCGTACGGCCTGGTCGAGGTCGTCGGCGACGCCGCTGCGCAGCAGCCGCCCGTACAGGCCCTCGCCGCCGGCGCCGTAGCGGCGGATGCGGGCCGCGCGGGCGCTCATGCGCGCCTGGAGCTCCCTGATGACGGTGTCGGTGCTGCCGGTCCAGCCGTAGGTGTCGAGGAACAGCCGCAGCCGGCGGGGCCGCTCCTCGAAGTTCGTGAAGCCCTCCAGCTCGGCGGTGCGGCGCGCGTGCAGGGGCACCCAGCCGTGCGCCATCCAGGCGACGTCGGAGCCGGGGGTGACGGGGCCGGCGAAGTCCCAGTCGAAGAAGCCGGTGATGCGGCCGTCGTGCCAGGCGGCGTTGAAGGGGCTGGCGTCGTTGTGGGCGATGATCAGGCCGGGCGCCCATCGGCCGCCCATCCGCCAGCGCGCGCCGGGCGACGGCACGAAGTCGGCGACCGCCTCGTGGTAGGCGCGCGTCCACTCGGCGACCTGGACGAGCGACTCGTCCGTACGGGTCCACCAGGGCCACACGACCTCGGAGCCCATGGTCTCGCCCTCGATGTAGGTGAGGATCTCGCGGCCCTCGTCGTCGATGCCGAGCACGCGGGGCGCGCCCTCGAAGCCCTTGCGCTCGAGGTGGCGCAGCAGCTCGTGGACGTACGGGGTCCAGGGACGCACCTGGCGGCGTACGGTGTGGCCGATCCGCACGGCGCCGCCGTCGTTGCCGCCGTCGAGCCGCTGTCGTACCACGTCGAGGACATTGCCAGCCCGCGCGGGCCACGTCAACAAGCGGCCTCGGCCCGGCCAGTTCGGCGGCGACCACCACGGCGGGATCGTCCTCGGCGTGCGGGCTCGTCGTCCGCACCCATGGCCACTGCTGTACATGTTCGTGTCGCGTTCGCCGCGAAACCGGTAGCGGGCGATTGCACCATGCAAAGATAAGAGGGGCGAACCGTAGGGATGCGGAGGGCGTGGAATGGGCAGCATCGGCCGTACCGGCTTCTCCTGGGTGGTCACGCAACGTGACGACGCCGCCGTCCTGTGTCCCTGCGGGGACCTGGACCTGTCCTCGATGGAGGAGTTCCGCAGCGGGCTGTCGGAGGCGATGTCGTGCCTGTGCCCGCCGCTCGTCGTCGTCGACCTGCACGAGGTGGACTTCTGCGATTCCTCCGGGCTCAACGCGCTGATCTGGGCCGCGAACACGGTGGAGGCCGCCGGCGGGCGGCTGCGGCTGAGCGGGCTCCAGCCGCGGGTGAGCAAGCTGATGCGGATGACCGGCCTCGACCGCCGCTTCGCCTTTCAGGACGCCGCCGCCGGGCGCTGAAGGCAGGTCAGCCGCCCATGCGGCCGTTCTGGCCGTGGCGGTTCTCCAGGCCGGCCATCGAGGCCCCGTTGTCCTGCACGCCGCGCCCGTCCTCGATGGAGCCGGGCGAGTAGTAGCGCCGCAGCCAGTCGGCCAGCCCGTCGAGACCGGGCAGCAGCACGCGTTCTGTGATGTTCGCCTGGTCGAGCCGCTGCCGGATCTCGGCCTTGACCGGGGCCGGGATCACCCACTGCCATCCCATGTCGGGATGGTCGGCCAGCCAGTCCTCAAGCTGGTACGTCACGTCCGACAGCGCGGACAGCACCGACGATTGGTTGACGACCCGTTCGTCCAGCGACGGCGGCTCGAAGAAGGCGAGGAACGGCCGGTCGTCCTCGGTGAGCCGGTCGAAGCGGTCGAGCGCGGGGGCGACCCTGGCGAGCAGTTCGGTGGTGAACACGAGCGCGCCCTCGGCGGCGAGCGGGGCGCGCAGCGGCTCGGGCAGCAGCCGGTGCGCGGCTGCGCAGTCCACCGACAGCAGCACGCCGTCGTCCTCCGGCCAGGTGGCGGTGGCGAAGTGCAGGGCGACGAGCGGGGAGAACGTCCAGTCGAGCAGGCGGGTGGGCAGTCCGTGGTGCTGGCCGAGCGCGAGCCAGTCCCAGACGGTCGGACCCGGCGCCTGCCGATGCGCATATTTACGGAAATTTCGTACGAGGTGGGATTCGACCGCCGCGTACTTGCCGCGCAGCCGCGCGAGCCCCGACATGTGCGAGTACGTGCTGCGCGCCAGCCCTCTGAAGACCAGCGACGAGTGCGAAGGCCCGCACCCCTCGCTCCGGCCGGCCTCCCCGACCGCGTCGTCCAGCTCCCGCCACGACGACACCGTGACGACTTTCACCACAATCGCGTTGCCCCAGCTCAGGCCCTCCACACCTGCCCTGCGCCCAGACGATCCTTCTGGACAGCGGGGCGCGCTCCCGAGCACCGCCATCCGGTGGCGGCGCGCGACGCGTACGCCGCGCTGCTGTGCACCGCCGGCCGGATGCCCGGCCTGCCGATCGTGGTGGCGGGCGACAGCGCGGGCGCGCGCCGCCGACCTGTCGGGTCTGCCGCCCGCCGTGGTGCTGCCCGCCGGCGACGCCGGGCTGACCATGGTGGCCTCGGCGGTGCGCCGCGCCCTGTGAGCATGGACGCGGCGCACGCGCGGGGTCAGCCGGAGAAGAGCTGGGTGAGCTTGAGGAACAGCTCATACACCCCGTAGGCGAAGGGGACCCCGACCCACACCCAGGCCAGGATCATCAGCCAGGTCCGCCGCTCGGCGGCAGGCTCGGCGGCGGGCCCATCAGCGGACTCGGCGGTGGATTCGGTGGTCATACGGCCTGTCCTTTCTCCGCGGGCTCCTGCCGCTGCGCGGGCCGTTCGTGGAATCTCTCGTGGACCGGCCTGATCAGCTCGTTGGCGATGAAGCCGATCGCGAGCAGGCCGATCATGATGAACAGGGACGTGGTGTAGAGGGCGGGGCCGGAGCGCCCGGCGTTCTCCTGGGCGTCGGCGATGGCGTTGACGATGAGCGGGCCGAGCACGCCCGCGGTGGACCAGGCGGTGAGCAGGCGGCCGTGGATGGCGCCCACCTCCAACGTGCCGAACAGGTCCTTCAGATAGGCGGGCACGGTGGAGAAACCGCCGCCGTAGAAGGACAGGACGCCGAGCGCGCAGACGATGAACAGCGGCTTGGAGACGTCGCCCGCCAGCGCGATGACGAGGTAGAGCAGCGCGCCGACGCCCAGGTAGACCCGGTACATGTTCTTGCGCCCGATCAGGTCGGAGGTGGACGACCAGACGAACCGGCCGGCCATGTTGGCCAGCGACAGCAGCGCGACGAACCCGGCCGCCGCGCCCGCCGCGACGGCCGCCATGGTGCCGGCGAAGAAGTCCGTGATCATGGGGGCGGCCTTCTCCAGGATGCCGATGCCGGCGGTGACGTTGCAGCACAGCACGATCCACAGCAGGTAGAACTGCGGGGTGCGGATGGCGTTGCGCGCGGAGACGTCGGCGGTGGTGATGAGCGGGCTCGCTTTCGCGGTGGACGGCTGCCGGTTGCTGGGCTTCCAGCCCTCCGGCGGGACGCGGACGAGCAGCACGCCCATCGACATGAAGACCGCGTACACGATGCCGTGGATCAGGAACGTCGTGGCGATGCCGGTCGTCTCGGTGCCGAAGGCGGAGAGCATCTGCGCCGACCATGGGGAGGCGATGAGCGCGCCGCCGCCGAATCCCATGATCGCGATGCCGGTGGCCATGCCGGGCCGGTCGGGGAACCATTTGATGAGCGTGGAGACCGGGGAGATGTAGCCGATGCCGAGCCCGATGCCGCCGACGAAGCCGTAGCCGAGCACGACCAGCCAGTACTGCCGGGTGATCACGCCCAGCGCCGACAGCAGGAACCCGGAGGAGAAGCAGGTCATCGAGACGAACATGGCCCAGCGGGGGCCGTTGCGCTCGACGAGCGTGCCGCCGAACGCGGCCGACAGGCCGAGCATGACGATGCCGAGCTGGAAGGGCAGCGCGCTCTGGGTGCCGGTGAGGCCGAGCGCCGACTCCAGTGGGGGTTTGAAGACGCTCCACGCGTACGCCTGCCCGATGGCGAGGTGGACGGAGAGCGCCGCGGGCGGCACGAGCCACCGGCTCCAGGCGGGGGCCGCCACAATACGGGAACGACTGAGGAAAGCTTGCGGACTCGCGGACCTCGTACTGTCTGCCACCCACCTGGGTTACCACATACGGTATGCAGTATTTAAAAGTTGTACGACCTTTACGATGAACGGTCAGATCCTGTCGGCGAACGGCCGATGGGCACGGGCACAGGGACGGATGGCGGATGGCGGAAACGGGCGAGCCTCAGGTCACGATCACGAGCGGACGGGTGCGGGGCCGCTTCGAGGGCGGTGCGGCCGTCTTTCGCGGCATCCCGTACGCACGGGCGCCGCTCGGCGGCCTGCGCTTCGCCGCTCCCGTGCCGGTGGAGCCATGGGACGGCGTGCGCGACTGCGCGGAGTTCGGGCCGCACCCGTCACAGCAGGGCGCCACCGCGCCCCTCACCGAGAGCTGCCTGACGGTGAACGTGTGGTCGCCCGCACCGGCGGCCCGGCTGCCGGTGATGGTCTACGTCTACGGCGGCGCGTACCGGGGCGGGAGCTCGGCCGAGTCGCACCACGACGGGGCGGTGCTGGCCGCCGAAGGCGTCGTGGTGGTCACGTTCAACTACCGGGTGGGGATCGAGGGGTTCGCTCACCTTGAGGGCGCGCCGGCCAACCGGGGACTGCTCGACCAGGTGGCCGCCCTGGAGTGGGTGCGGGACAACGTGGCCGCGTTCGGCGGCGATCCCGACCGGGTGACGGTGTTCGGCGAGTCGGCGGGCGCCGGGTCGATCGCCGCGCTCATGGCGATGCCGCGCGCGGCCGGGCTGTTCAGGCGGGCGATCGCGCAGAGCGTGCCCGGCACGTACTTCTCGGTGCCGCTCGCCACCGACATCGCCGCCGCGCTCTCCGGCGAGCTCGGCCTGCCGCCCGCCGCCGAGGCGCTCGCGCCCGTCGGCCCCGAGCGCCTGGTGGGCGCGGCGGACGCGCTGGCGGCCGGGATGACCGCGTACGAGGCCCGCTGGGGGCCCGTCGCGCACCTTCCCACCCCGTTCGCTCCCGTCGTGGACGGCGAGGTGCTGCCCGGCGACCCCTGGTCCGCGCTGTCCGCCGGGGCCGCCCGCGACGTCGAGCTGATCGCCGGCCACAACCGCGACGAGTACCGCCTCTACACCCACGACGCGCCGGGCGAGCCGGCCGATGCGCTGCTGGAGGCGTTCGCGCCGGGAGTGCCGTACCGCGCCGCCTTCCCCGGGGCGTCCGCGGCGGAGCTGGCCGAGCTGGTGCGCTCCGACTGGCTGTTCCGCATGCCGAGCCTGCGCCTGGCCGAGGCGCACGCCGCGGGGGGCGGCAGGACGTACGCGTACGAGCTGACCTGGGCGGCCCCCGCGCACGGCGGCGCGCTCGGCGCCTGCCACGCGCTGGACGTGCCGCTGGTGCTCGGAACCCTGGACAGCGGGGTGGGCCGGTTCTTCCTCGGCGATCCCGCCCCTGAGGAGGCTGAGGCCGTCTCACGGGACTTCCGGCGGGCGTGGACGGCGTTCGCGCGCGGCGAGGGGCCCGGGTGGGCCCCCTACGACCCCGAGCGCCGTCTGACGCGGCTCTTCGACGTCGAGCCCGCGGTCGTGCCTTACCCGGAGGAGACCTCGCGCCGCCTGTGGTCCGGCCACGTCTTCGGAACGCTGCCCCTGCTCACCGCCTGAGGGCCTTCGCGCGCGTCCTCAGGGCCGGTGGCTCCCTTGCGCCGTCCGCGCGCGTCCTCAGGGGGGCGATGGCTCCCCTTGCGCCGTCCGCGCGCGTCCTCAACGGCGGGAGCTTCGCCTGCGGCGCGCCGGCGGCGTCCCGTACAAGCCAGGAAGGCGAGGAGGCGCGGGTCAGGAGGGGGTGGAGAGGAGCTTGGCGAGGGTTTCCAGGGTCTCCGGAGGGGTGCCAGGGGCCGGGGAGATGCGCAGGACCGGCTCACGCAGGTCGAGCGGGGCGCGGGCGGTGGGCACGACGCCCACCAGCAGGTTCGCCGCGTGAGCGCGGGCGGCGGCGCGTTCCACGGTGTCGTGCGGCGGCGGCAGAAGCGTCACCAGGGCGGACGGCTCGTCCAGAGGTTCGCACACCCGCCAGCCGCCGGCCCCGTCGAGCAGCTCGCGGGCCAGCCGCCCCAGCCCGGCCAGGTGCGCGTGGACGGCGGCGGGGCCGAGCGCGTGGTGTTCGAGCACGGCGACGCCGAGCCCGGCGCGGGCCGCGATGACGCCCTCCGAGCTCTCGTAGCGGGCGGCCCCCGGCACGGGCCGCGGATCCTGTGCCGGGTCCTCCCAGGTGTGGCCGCTGAGCGTGGGCGCGGGGGCGTCCATGGCGGCGTTCACAGCGGGGGTCAGGCCGGGGACGATGAGGACGCCGACGCCGCGCGGGCCCGCGAGCCACTTCCTGGACGTCCCCACGTACGCGGTGGCCCCGGCCCCGCGCACGTCCACGTGCCCGAGCGACTGGCAGACGTCCAGCACCAGCGGCACCCCGAAGTCCCGGCAGAGCGCGCCCAGCTCGGCCACCGGCTGCACGACGCCCCGGTGCGAGGCGATGTGGGAGAGCACCACCAGGTCCAGCCCGGCCTCCAGCGCCCGGCGCAGGCCGTCGGGGTCGATCCTGGTGTCACCGCCGACCGGCAGGTCCACGAGCCGCCAGCCGTTCCGCTCGGCCAGGCGGTGCAGCAGCATGACCGTGCTGCCGTACTCGGTGCGGGCCCGCCCCACCCGCGTGCCGGGGCCGAGCCGCCAGCCGCCCAGCAGGGCCGCCATCGCCGCCGTTCCGCTCTCCAGGAACGCCACGTCCTGCGGTTCCGCCCCGGCCAGCGCGGCCAGGGCCCGCCGGGCCTCGGTGAGGTCGGGTACGGCGCCGTAGGCGCCGCGCTCGCGCTCCAGCGCCAGGTGGGCGGCCATCGCGTCGAGCACCCGGTCGCTGGGCACGTTGCAGCCGGCCGCGTCCAGGTGCCCGGCGGGCAGCACGCTCCGCGCCGCCCGCCAAGCCTCCCCGACCGCCCCGACGGGCTCGGGGCGCGTCTCCCCCACGGGCCGTGCCGTCACCATCCCCGCGCCTTCCTGACAGGGGCAGGACGCGACTTCACGACCGGCCCGGCCGTCATACCCCGGCCAGCAGCAGGGCGAAGTCGCCGGACGGGTCGGTGTGGACGCGCAGCGGGGTGAACCCGGCCGACTCCAGCTCCCCCCGCAGCCCGTCCAGCCGGAACTTGGCGCTGATCTCCGTACGCATCTCCTCCCCTTCTGCGAAATCCACGGCCAGGCCGAGCCCGCCGACCCGCACCCGCATCGGGCGCGAGGCGCGCAGCCGCATCTCGATCCAGTCCCGCTCCTCGTCGTACCGGGCGACGTGCGCGAACGCCTCGGGCTCGAAGTCGGCGTCCAGCTCCCGGTTGATGACGTGCAGCACGTTCCTGTTGAACTCGGCCGTCACCCCGGCCGCGTCGTCGTACGCCGCCACCAGCCGCGCGGTGTCCTTCACCAGGTCGGCGCCCAGCAGAAACGTCTCCCCCGGCCGCAGCGTCTCGCGCAGCCCGGCGAGGAACGCGGCCCGCGCCGCCGGTTCGAGATTGCCGATCGTGCCGCCGAGGAAGGCGACCATGCGCCGCCCGTCGCGGGGCAGCAGCGCAAGATGCCGCTCGAAGTCGGCGCACACCGCCTGGACGGCCAGCCCCGGATAGCGGGCGGCCAGCCGGTGCGCGGCGCTCTCCAGCGTCACCGCGTCCACGTCCACCGGCGTGTAGCCGTGCAGCGTGCCGGCGGCGGCCAGCGCGTCGAGCAGCAGCACGGTCTTCTCGCTGGTGCCCGAGCCCAGCTCGACCAGCGTGTCGGCGCGGCCGGCGGCGGCGAGGTCCTTGGCCCGCGCCCGCAGGATCGAAAGCTCGCGCCGGGTCGGGTAGTACTCGGGCAGCCGGGTGATCTGCGAGAACAGCTCGCTGCCCGCGGCGTCGTAGAACCACTTGGGCGGCAACCACTTGGGCGTGGCCGTCAGCCCGGTCCTGACGTCGGTTTCCAGCGCCTGGCGCAGGTAGTCGCGGTCGAGATGGTTGATCAGGCGGACGGTTGACTGGATGGCGGGCACGAGGCCTCCTGAAGTGGGATCACAACGGCTGGATCGTGACGTCCTCGCCGGAGACGGTCAGCAGAGCGCGGTCGGGCACGGCCCGCCAGCCGGGCGAGTCGTCGAGCGGCTCGCTGGCCACCAGCACGCCGTCGTGGTGTCGGTGATGGAACAGGGTGTCGCCCCAGACGGTCGCGGCGATCGACGCGCCGTCGCAGGCGAGCAGGTTGAGCCGGGCGGCGGGGTCCTTCTCCCCGGCCCGTACGACGACGTCGGCCAATGCCTCGCCGAGCTCCGCACCGGCCCGGCCGCGCTGGAACACGGCGGCGGCGAGCCAGGCGGAGTCGCAGGTGCTCTCGGCACCGTCGGCGAGGTCCTTGACCGCGTCGCGGTCGACCCTGCCGTTGTGGCTGAGCAGCCAGGCGCCGTCGGCGAACGGCGCGGTGGCGCTCTCCTCGACCGGCATGCCCACGGTGGCCGAGCGGACGGCCGCGAGCAGGCAGGTCGAGCGGGCGATCTCGGCGAGCGCCGGCAGGTTGGCGTCGGTCCACATGGGCACGGACCGCCGGTAGCGGACGGGCTCGGGACGGGCCGGGTCGTACCAGCCCATCCCGTAGCCGTCGGCGTTGATCAGGCCGTGCCGCTGGCGGCGCGGCGCGTACGACTGGACGAGCAGCCCGTACGGCGGCTCGTGGATGAGCGAGGCGAGCGTCCGTGCGGCGCCCAGCCAGGCGGCGTGGCGGCACACCTCAGCTCTCCGACCTGGCGCAGCGGAAGCCGGTGAAGATCTGCCGCCTGATCGGGTAGTCCCAGTTCCTGAACGTGGTCCGCACCGCAGCCGGGTCGGCCGCCCACGAGCCGCCGCGCAGCACGCGGTACTTCTCGCCGAAGAACACCTCGCTGTACTCCCTGTACGGGAAGCTGCGGAACCCCGGGTAGCCGTTGAACCACGTGTCGGTCCACTCCCACACGTCGCCCACCATCTGCTCCGCCCCGTACGGCGACGCCCCCGCCGGGTACGCGCCGAGCGGCGCGGGGTGCGAGGCGCGGTGCCCGAGGTTCGCCAGGGCGGGCGTGGGGTCGCCGTCGCCCCAGGGGTAGCGCCGGGAGCGCCGCTGCTCGGCGTCCCAGCCGCAGGCCTTCTCCCACTCGGCCTCGGTGGGCAGCCGCTTGCCCGCCCAGCGGGCGTAGGCGTCGGCCTCGTACCAGCAGACGTGCTGGACCGGCTCGTCCATGGGGACGGGCTCGACACGGCCGAAGCGGTTGCGGTACCAGGTGCCGCCGTCCCTGGTCCAGAAGAGCGGGGCGGTGGCGCCGCTGGTCTGCCGCCAGTGCCAGCCCTCGGGGGTCCACCAGCGCGGGTCGTCGTAGCCGCCGTCCTCGACGAAGTCGGCGTACGCGCGGTTGCCGACGGGCAGCCGGTCGATCCAGTAACCGGGCAGGTCCACCCAGGTGGCGGGGCGCTCGTTGTCGTAGGCCCAGGGCAGCGTGTCGGTGCCCATGAGGAACGGCCCCGCCGGGACGTGCACCTCCTCAGGCCCGCCCGAGCGGCCGCGCGGCAGCTCGCCGTCGCGGACCAGGCCCGGTTGCCCGGACAGTTGCAGGGTGGCGAGCATGGTCTCGTCGTGCTGGTGCTCGTGCTGGATGACCAGGCCGAACACGAAGCCGTCGCGGTTGAGCGGCCGCGGGTCGTCCAGGTCGATCGCGTCAAGCACATCGAGCACGCGCCCGCGCACGCCCTCGATGTAGCGGCGGGCCTCGGCGGGCCGCAGGAAGGGCAGGCTGGGGCGGTCCTTGCGCGGGGTCTTGAACGCGTCGTAGATGTCGTCGATCTCGGGGCGCAGCGGGGTGATGCCGGCGGCGGCCCGCAGCACCCACAGCTCCTCGTAGTTGCCGACGTGGGCGAGGTCCCACACCAGCGGCGACATCAGCGGGGAGTGCTGGCGGACCAGCAGGTCGTCGTCGGCCTCGGTGTAGGTGAGCGAGCGGTCGCGCACCGCGATGAGCTGGGCGGCGATGCGTTCCTTGACGTCGGTCATAGCAGTCCTTCGAGGGTCAGGTCGGCCGCCGGCGAGCGGCCGGGCGTCACGTGCCGGTCGGCGAACGCGGCCACCGCGCCGACCAGAGCGGCGTCCGCACCGAGCCGGGGCAGGGCGTCGAGCGCGGCGCGGAAACAGGTCTCTGCGGCCCGGCCGAGCCGCGGGTCGGCCAGCCCGCAGCGCGCCGCCGCCGCCCACGCGTGCCGGTGGGGCTCCACGGCGGCCATCGCCGTGTCGGCGGCCCGGTCGTCGGTGATGAGCGCGTACGTCACCGCCACGCAGACCGGCCAGGCCGACGGGTGCTGGGCGTCGAGGTAGCGGATCTCCAGCCAGCCTCGGGGGCGGACCGGAGGGAAGACGGTGGTGGCGTGGTAGGCGAGGTCCTCGGCCGTGGGCCGGCGCGGGCCGCCGCTTTCCAGCCAGTCGCGGAACGTCGAGCCGTCGCGGATCGTGCGGTAGTGGTCGTCGGCCTCGCGTACGAGCATGAGGCGGGCGTTCAGCAGGTACTCCGCCCAGTCGGCGGCGGGGTCGCCGCTGCGGGGGACGGGGGACGTCCTGGTGGGGTCGAGGTTGTCCCAGACCGCCTGGCGGCCCGACATCCAGCCGCAGGGGCGGCCGTCGCTGAGCGGCGAGTTGGCGAACGCGGCCAGCAGCATCGGGCCGAGCGCGTGGGCGCGCTCCCAGCGGGCGGCGGGGCGGTCTCCCAGGTCGAGGTTGACCTGGATGGAGGCGGTCGAGCACATCATCAGCGCCCCGTACGGGCGGCCCAGGAACTCCGCCATGGCGTCGTATCTGGGGAGCGTGAGCTGGCGGCGGGCCGGGCGTACCGGGTCGAGCCCCACCCCGGCGAGCGCGAGCCCTTCGGCGTGCAGGGCGTCGCGGGCCGCCGCCACGTCGGCCTCCAGCGCGGTCAGCATGAGCGGGAGCGACCCCGCGGGCCCGGACAGCTCCAGCTGGCCGCCGGGTTCGAACGTCACCTTGCTTCCGCCCGGCAGCAGGGGCGGCAGGGCCTGCTCGACCCTGGCCACCGGCACCTGCCCCGTGACGTCCGTACGGTCGAAGACCAGGAACTCCAGCTCCACGCCCACCCGGTCGCCGCCGGCCGGACGGAAGCTGTTGCGCGCGAAGTCGGCCACCTCAGAGGCGTCCCGCAACGGTGCGCTCTCGGCCGTGACACCGATCATCGTCCTCCCCTCGCCGGTCAGTACGGAGCTACAGACCCGCGAGGCGCCCGAACGTTACACCGCAAATGTGGGCGTAACGGATAAAGCAGAACGAGAACTAGATCCCATGGACGACGGCACCGGCTCGGACGGGGACAAGAACGCATGAAGCGCCGGCTCGCACGAGGGGACGAGCGGATCCCGCGGGACTGCGCGGCCATACTCGCCCTGCTGACCGACTACCTGGACGGGGCGCTCGCACCGGCCCGGCGCAGGGCCGTGACGCGGCACCTGCGCGCCTGCCCCGGCTGCGCGCGCCGGCTGGCGCAGCTCCGCGCCACGATCGCCGCTCTCGGCTGCCTACGCTCCGGCTCCCTCACCCCCGCCACGCTGGCCGCCCTGCGCGCCTGCTTCGCCCACGCCTCCCACCGCGCAGACCCCGCCCGCGGCGAGCGCCCCCGCGACTTCCGCAGAACACGACGACCAGCGACAAGAAACGGCCCCGGAAACGGCCCGAGACGGCGACGCTAGACACGACCCGCCCACCCGGCCACCCCTGCGCACCTGCCTCCCCACCACCCCCACCACACGAACACAGACACGGCGAGCGACCTCGCAGCGCACGAGGACCAGCCACGCGAAACGGCCCGAGGCGGCGGCGCTAGGCGCGGCGGCGTTCGCGGAAGGCGGTCATGAGACGGTCGCGCACACCGGCTGACAGCTTCTCCGGCGGCTGGTCGCCGAGCGCCCTGATGGTGGCGCGGAACTGCTCGAAGTAGCGCTCGCACCACTCGCACCCGGCCAGATGGGCCCTGATGCCGTCGCGGGCGAGCCGATCGAGGGCGCCGTCAAGGTAGGCGGTGAGGAGTTCCGCCAGCTCGTCGCAGGTGAACCGCTTCACGACGTGGACCGCCCTTGCCGTTGGAGATGAACCGCTTCACTTCATTGTCGCCGCTTTACGACCGTGATGGGACCGTCGAAATCATTCGGGTTGCTTGACGGACTCGTAGTAGTCGGCTAGCCAGCCGCGCACTGCGGTGCGGGCGCGATGGAGCAGCACCCGCTGGTTGGCCGCGGAGATCTCCAGGATCTCGCAGACCTCGTCGGATGTGCATCCTTCGACGTCGCGGAGCGTGATCACGACCCGCTGCCGTGCCGGCAGCCGCGCCAGGGCCTCCGCGATCAGCGCGCGGACCTCGGCCGCCAGCGCCTCGCCCTCGGGCGTCGGCCACACCCCGCCGGGGTCGCTCCAGCCGCGGGACAGCGGCCCCAGCTCGCGCGGCCCCGGCTCGTACGGCTCCCCGTCCGCTCCGAACGTGCTCCACGGCAGCGTACGGCTCTCGCGCATCCCGCGCTTCTTCGCGGTGTTGACCAGGATGCGGTAGACCCACGTCTTGATCGAGGACCGCTGCTCGAAGCCGTCGATGCCGTCGATGACGGCGAGCCAGGTGTCCTGGACGACCTCCTCCGCCGACTGGTCGGTGGACACGTAAGACCTGGCGACCCGCAGCATGCCCCGTGACCAGGTGTCGAGCAGCGCCGCGAACATCTCCTCGTCGCCCGCGCGCAGGGCCGTGACGACGACCTCGTCAGGTGGCAGCCCTCCGCCTGCGCATGACCCCACGATCGCTTCCCCTCCGGTCGAACGCCGGGACACCCCTAGGCCCCCGCTCCGACCGCGGCGGGCCGGCGCTGCCCCAGGGTAGCCTTCCCCACTGACGTTTCCCCCGGGTCCGCGTTCCTAGCCCTACCGGTGCGTATCGTCGGTAAGACTGGGGGTAAGGGAGCGGGTGGAGCGGTGAGGAGCGTGTCATGCGACGGCGGTCGGAGAGGCTGCTCTATGCGGCCAACGGAGTCGATCTGGGGGTCGCCGACGTCGAGCTGACCGGTGGCGAGCGCGTCGAGCGGCCGTTCATCCGTACGCCGCTCGCGGCCGGGGCGGTCGTCTTCCACGACGGCCGGGTTCTGCTGCTGTGGCGGCGCAGCCCCATCACCGACACGCCCGGCTGGGAGATCCCGCTCGGCGACGTCGGGCCCGGCGAGGAGCCGCAGGAGGCGGCGGCCCGCCACGTCGAGGAGCTGACGGGCTGGCGGCCCGGCCCGATGCTGCCGCTGATCCGCACCAGGCCGGCCGGTGACGTCGCCGACTGCGAGCACGTCGTGTTCGCCGCCCATCAGGCCACCGAGCTGCCGGGCCGTGCCGACGGCGGCGACGGCGACGGTGGCGACGAGGTGCGCGGGCGGGCCGAGTGGGTGCCGATGCTGCGCGTCCAGGGACTCATCGAGGAGCAGGCCATCACCTCCGCCACCACGTCGGCGGCCCTGCTGCACTTCCTCGCCGACCTCCTGCAGGCTCGCACCGCCCACTGACCGCTCTACCTCTCGCAGGGCCGCACCGCCCACCGACCGCGCCGGCTCCTTCAGGCCCACCGCCCACTGACCACTCGACCGCCTCCAGACCGGCACCTGCGACCGGCCGCTCAGCGACGCTCGGTCTCTTCTAGCGGGTCGGGCCGCTGAGCCGGTGGTCGTTCCCTGAGCCGCGCTCGCCGGCCGGCGAGCAGGCTGGTGCCGGTGACGGCGGCCAGCACGACGACGATGACGCCGAGCGAGAGCGGGGTCGGGATCTCCGGTACGGCGGGCCAGACGCCGTGCGCCCAGTGCAGGATCAGCTTGGCCCCGATGAAGGCCAGGATGACGGCGAGGCCGTGGTTGAGGTGCCGCAGCCTGGCCAGCACGCCCTGCAGCACGAAGTACAGCGCGCGCAGGCCGAGCAGCGCGAACGCGTTGGTGGCGAACACCAGGTACGGGTCCTCGGTGACGCCGTACACGGCGGGCACGGAGTCCACGGCGAAGACGATGTCGGTGGCCAGGATGGCGACCGCGGCGAGCGCCAGCGGGGTGAGCGCCCTGCGTCCGTTCTCGCGGACGACCAGGCGCGAGCCACGGTAGTCCTCGGTGACGGGCACGAACCTGCGCACGAGCCGCACGGTGCGCATGGAGGAGACGTCCACCTCCTGCCGCTCCCCCGCCACCACGTCCTTGACGATCTTGCCGGCGGTCAGGATGAGGATGCCGCCGAAGAGCAGGAACGCCCACGTGCCGCTCTGCAGCACGGCCGCGCCCAGCGCGATGAACACCGCGCGCAGGACCAGGGCGCCGACGATGCCGTACAGCAGCACCTGCCTGGCCAGCGCGTGCGGCACCGCGAACGCCGACAGCAGCAGCATGAACACGAACAGGTTGTCCACCGACAGCGACTTCTCCACCACGAACCCGGTGAAGAACTCGACCGCCACGCCGCCCCCGTGGCCGGCCCACAGGTAGCAGCAGAAGAGCACGGGCAGCAGCAGGTAGAACACCGACCAGCCGGCCGCCGCGCGCACGCTCTCCGCCTCCCGGCGGCGGGTCAGCAGCAGGTCGAGCGCGAGCAGCAGCATCAGGGCCGCCAAGGTGACCGACCACAGGGCCGGTGTAGCGATGGTGCGCAGCTCGACGGCATGCGCGAACATCTCCGCGGACAATGGGGGAACCTCCCTCGAACGTCAGTGATCCGTTCGAGGTCTCCTTCACCCTGCGGGTGGCCGTCCGGGGACGCTCAGGGGCGTCCGTACTGACCGGGCCGGCTCTTGCGAAGTACTCCCCTCGCCGCCCTCAGCGTAGATGAACTCCCGGCCCCCGGCCACCCGGCTCCGAGGCGGCGGTCTTGACGAGACAAATGAACGACTTTTTAAATTCGTCCATGGGACGCATCCCCGGAGTGACCGCGGCCGAGACCCGCGAGCGCCTGCTGCGCGCCGCCGCCGACGCCTTCGCAGAGCGCGGCTACGACGGCACCCGTGTGGCCGACATCTCAGCGGCGGCCGGCGTGAGCAACGGCGCCCTGTACGCCCACTTCGGCTCGAAGGCCGACCTGATGGTGGCCGCGCTGCGCGCCCATGGGCGGCGCATGCTGGCCGACCTGTTCGCCGCCGACCCCGACAGGTCGGCGACCGACCTGCTGCTCACCCTGGGCCGCAACCTGCCGCGCCCTCGCGACGCGCAGGGCAACCTCGTCGTCGAGGCGCTGGTCGCCGCACGCAGGGACGGCGAGGTGGCCGGCTCGATGCGCGACTACCTGGGCGAGCGGGCGGATTGGATCGCCGGCCTGGTACGCGTGGCGCAGGCCGACGGTGAGATCGACCCCGGCGTGTCCGCGGACGCGCTGGCCCACTTCTGTCTCCTGCTCGCGATGGGCAGCGCCCTCGTCACATCCGACCTGCATCCCGTGGACGACGAGGAGTGGACGGCGCTGCTCGTCCGCATCATCGCCGCCCTTGCTCCAGCCGGCGGGGACGAAGCCCCCGCCGATCCGACCGCACAGACGGAGGCGACGCCGTGAAACTGCATATCGACCCCACGCGCTGCCAAGGCCACGGCCGCTGCTACACGCTGGCTCCCGAGCTGTTCGGCGAGGACGACGAGGGCTACGGCACGGTGCTGGGCGACGGCCTGGTGCCGGCCGGGCAGGAGAAGGCGGCCCGCCTGGCGGTCGCCAACTGTCCTGAGCATGCCATCGACCTCAGCGAAGGGTCCTGACATGAGCGTGGATGAGCGGTTCACCACGGGTTTCCAGGAGGCGCCAGACGCGCCGCCCGGCACGCGCAGCGAGATCGTCACCGGGCCCGTCACGGACTGGGCGACCGATTTCTCCCACTTAGAGCCGGAGTGGGCCGCCGACCCGTATCCGATCCTGGACGACCTGCGCGAGCGCTGCCCGATCGCGCACACCGAGCGGTTCGGCGGCGGCTGGCTGCCGACCCGCTACGAGGACGTGGCCGCCGTCGCCTACGACACCGAGCGGTTCTCCTCGCGCTCGATCATCATGGGCAACTTCCGCCCGCCGCGCGAGACCGCGCCGGTGGGCAGCTCGCCGCCGATCTCCTCCGACCCGCCGTTCCACCACCACGCGCGCAAGCTGCTGCTGCCCGCGTTCACCAGGTCGGCGGTGGCCAAGCGGGAAGCGGCGACCAGGGCGTACTGTCACACGCTGGTGGACGCCCTGGAGGGCAGGACGGTCGTGGACGCCGCCCGCGACTACGCCCAGCACATCCCGGTCCGGGTGATCGCCGACATGCTGGGCTTCCCGCCCGAGGACGGCCCCCGGTTCCGGGAGTTCATCGAGAACGTGCTGGAAGGCGTCAACAAGCCGCCGGAGGAGCGTACGGCGGCGATGGACGAGCTGTTCGACTACCTGCTCGACCAGATCCGCGACCACGTCGACCACCCGCGCGACGACCTGACCAGCTATCTCATCGACGCCGAGCTCTTCGGGCAGAAGCTGGAGGCGTTGCACGTCGCGGGCACGATGGCGCTGCTGCTCATCGCCGGGATCGACACGACGTGGAGCGCGATCGGGGCCTCGCTGTGGCATCTGGCCAAGACGCCGGCCGACCGGGAGCGGCTGGTGGCCGAGCCGGAGCTGCTGCCGACGGCGATGGAGGAGTTCCTGCGAGCGTACGCGCCGGTCACCATGGCCCGCCTGGTCAAGGAGGACATGACCTGGCGCGGCGTGGAGATGAAGGCCGACGACTGGGTGCTGCTGTCGTTCCCCTCCGCCAACCGGGATCCGCGGCAGTTCGAGCGGGCCGGTGAGGTGGTGATCGACCGCGAGGTGAACCGGCACGTCGCGTTCGGGCTGGGCATCCACCGGTGCGTCGGCTCGCATCTCGCGCGCATGGAGCTGCGGGTCGCGCTGGAGGTCTGGCTGGAGCGGATCCCCGTGTTCGAGCTGGCCGACCCGGCGGCGGTGACGTGGGCGACCGGTCAGGTACGCGGCCCGCGCACGCTCCCGGTCCGCCTGCCCGCCGCGACCTGACCGGCCCGACCGCCGCAACCTGACCGGCCCGACCGCCGCAGTCTGACCGGCCCGACCGGCCTGACCGCCGCGGCCTGAGCTAGGGCGCCCGCCGGGCCGCGGTGGTCGAGGTGCGGGCCATCAGGTCGGGCTGGAAGATGACCTGACGGTGCTCGTGCTCGCCCGGCCGGTTGGCCTCCTCCAGCAGCAGCATGGCGGCGGTGCGGCCGATCTGCTCGCGCGGCTGGCGTACGGACGACAGCGGCACGGCCGCCGCCGCGGCGAAGTCGATGTCGTCGTAGCCGATGATCGCCAGGTCGTCGGGGACCTTCAGCCCGCGCAGCGTCATCTCCTGCAGCACGCCGATCGCGACCAGGTCGTTGGCGCAGAACACCGCGGTGGGCCGGTCGGCGGGCGGCAGCGCGGCGATCTCCTCGCCGACCATGCGCCCGGTGGCCACCGTGAGGTCGGGCAGCGCGATCTCGGTGAGCGTGTCGCCGGGGCCGAGCGCGGCGGCCAGCCCGTCGCGCCGCTCACGCACCTGCCGCACGGTGGAGGGGCCGCCGGCGAAGGCGATGTGGCGGTGGCCGGCCTCGCGTAAGTGCATGCCGGCCAGCCGCCCGCCGAGCACGTCGTCAACGGCGACGGAGCAGCCGTTGCTGTGCCGGGCCGAGCTGTCGAAGCGGACCACGGGGATGCCGCGCGCGACGAGCCGGCTCAACCGCTCCTCCTCGCCGCTGTCGTTGACCGGCGTGATCAGTACGCCCAGGGGCCGCTGCTCCTCGAACGTGTCGAGCAGGCTCGCCTCGCGGTCGGCGTCCTTGTTGCTGTTGAACACCATGACCGTGAGGTCGGCCTGCTGGGCGGCGCTCTCGACGCCGCGCAGCACGTCGATGAAGAACGGGTTGCCCAGGTCGAGCGCCACCACGCCGATGGTGCGGCTGCGGCCGGCGCGGAGCTGGCGGGCCGAGCCGTTGCGGACGTAGCCGAGCCGCTCGATGGCGTCCTGCACCCGCCGCCGGGTGTCGGGCGCGACCAGCTCGGGGCGGTTGAGCACGTTGCTCACGGTGCCTACGGAGACCCCGGCGAGCCGGGCGACCTCTTTGATGCTCGACATCGTCCCTCGTGTCCCGTGAGCGGCGCGACCTGAACGGCATGTCTCGGGCCGGTGCGGATCGTTCCAGGTCGCGAGGCCCGTTGTCGGTGCGATCATAGCGCAGCGCTCCCAAGCGGCCCCTGGACGGCCGTCCGCGCTTGACCACGATCCACATCCGTGTCTAGATCGGAAAACCCGTCCGTCCCGCACCCCCGGAGGACACCTCCATGGCACGAAGGCGTGAGCCGTGCTGAGCGAGCGGCCCGGTCCTGCCGGTGAGCGGCGGCGCCGGGTGCTGGGAGTCTCGACGGTGCTGCTGGGCGTGGTCCATCTGGCGGTGGCCGGCTTCCTGATCACGCTCCCCGGCAGCTCGCCGACGCTCGACCCGCTGACGTTCCCGCAGGAGAAGGACGGGCGCACGCGCGGTCCCGTGGCCGCGCTCAGCCCGCGCCCGAACGCCACCCCGTACACCGCCGCCACCCGCAGCCCGGCGAGCGAGCCCACCGGCGGACCGGCCAGTGGCCCGGCCACGCCGGCTCCCACCCCGCCGGAAGCGACCGCCTCCCGGGAACGGACCACTGCCCCAGCGAACCCGGAAGCGGCCGTCTCCCCCACACCCGGCGGCTCCGGACGGCCCGAGCCGGAGGCCACGCGCGACGGCGAGTCCGTGCCGCCGCGCGCGGCCCGCCGTTCGCCGCGCGAGGTGTCGGTGCACGACCCCGGCACGCCGCCGCTGGTCGCCGGCCGCCACGCGACGCGGACGCCGGCACCGTGGCGGACGCGCAAGCCGTCGGGGCTGGTCGAGGGGCGTCCAGCGGAGATCGGGTACGGGTTCGGCCCGCGGTCTTGACAGTGCGTCCTAACAAAAAAGAAACTTAACCGAAATCGCGAGAGAGCGCTCTCTCGACTGTCGCTCTCTCCAGGCGCACCCCCGAGGAGTCGAACGATGATCACCAGAAGGGCGCTGCTGGCCGGCATGGCGGCCGCCCCCGTCCTCACGCTCGCCAAGCCCGCCGCACCCGTCCTCGCGCTCGCCAAGCCCGCCGCACCCGTTCAGGCGGCCACGGCGCTGCCCATGACCGTCGTCAACCACACCAACCGCTACGCCAACAACCAGATCTGGCTGTACGTCGTCGGCACCGACCAGCAGACCGGCCAGCAGGTCTTCGCCCGCGCCGACGGCACCAAGGTGCCGGTGTCGCTCTCGCACAACGGCCCCGACGGCTTCGCCGACCTGTCGATCCCGCTGGCCGCCGACGGCGACACCCGCATCACGCTGCCATGGATGTCCGGCCGGGTGTACGTCTCCATCGGCCAGAAGATCAGGTTCAGGGTCGTGATCGACGGCAACGGCCGCCCCGCGCTGCAGCACCCGGCGGGCTGGGTCAGCTCGGACCCCAGCTACAACGTGCTGCACGACTTCATGGAGTTCACCTTCAACGAAGGTGGCATGTTCTGCAACACGACCATGGTCGACATGTTCTCCATCCCGATGGAGCTCAAGCTCGACGGCAGCCGCAGCCAGATCTCCGGCACGCTGGTGCCGAACGGCCGCGACCAGATCTTCGCGGGCGTCAGGGCGGAGCCGGCGTTCCGCGACCTCGTCATCGGCGACCTGCGCGTCATCGCGCCGGGCCACGGCATCGACGCCGGGCTGTTCTCACCCACGTACCTCGACCCGTACATCAACGACGTGTGGAACTCCTACACCGGCCGCGACCTGCGGGTGACCGCCAACGGCGTCACCTACACCGGGCGGGTGTCGGGCGGTCAGCTCGTCTTCGACAAGGGCATCCGCGCGTTCGCCAGGCCGAGCACCCGCGACGTGTTCTACTGCAACGGCGCGCTGCACTCCGACGGCGTCTCGGGACCGGTCGCGGCGATTCTCGGGGCCGCGTTCAACCGCACGACGCTGCTCAGTCACCCCGACCAGCCGGTCACCGACCACTCGCTGAACTACCGGACCTCGCTGACCAACCACTACGCCCGCGTGCTGCACGCCAACACCCGCGACGGCAAGGCGTACGGCTACCCCTACGACGACGTGGCCGACGGCTCCACCTACATCGAGGACCACGCGCCCACCGCGATCAGGTTGCGGCTGACGCCGTTCGACGCCGCCCCCTGGCAGGCCGGCGGGGCGACGATAGATTCGCTCCTTGGAGTCCGAGCTAAGGAGCCCCCCGTGACCGTTCCCCATGTCGATGACGTCCATCCGGCCTGGCTGCCACCCGAGGCGTTCCGCGCGATCGGCGCGCGCCGCGTGCTCGTGCTCGCCGACGGTTCGCCGCTGTCCGGCACCGTGCGGGCCGAGGTGGCGGACGCCTGCGCGCGCCACGGCGGTGCCGTGGCCGCGCCCGGCGAGCCGTACGACCTCGTGCTCGCGCTGGCCTCCGGCGGCTCGCTGCCGCCGGAGGCCGCCGCGCTGAAGGGGCCTGAGCTCGGTCCTGAGGGCTTCCTGCTGGCCCGCACCGGCGGGGTGAGCGCGGTGCTCGCGGACGCGCCGGCCGGTCTGCTGTACGGGTTCTTCGCGGTGGTCAGGCTCGGCGAGGCCGCGTTCGAGGGCGAGCGGCCCGCCGAGACGCACCGGCCCGCGCTGGAGCGGCGCATGCTCGATCATTGGGACAACATCGACGTGCATCCCGTGATGGGCCAGGTGGAGCGCGGCTACTCGGGCGGGTCGATCTTCTGGCGGGACGGCGTCCTGCACGAGGACCTGACCAGGGTGCGCGCCTACGCGCGGCTGCTCGCGGCCACCGGCGTCAACGCGGTCGCGGTGAACAACGTCAACGTGCACGCCACCGAGGCCCGCCTGCTGACCGACCGGCTGGACGAGGTGGCGGCGCTGGCCGCCGAGTTCCGCCCGTACGGCATCCGCGTGCACCTGTCGGTGAACTTCGCCTCCCCCATCGCGCTCGGCGGCCTGGAGACGGCCGACCCAGCGGACGAACGGGTGCGCGCGTGGTGGGCGCGCACGACCGAGCGGGTGTACGCGGCGATCCCCGACTTCGGCGGCTACGTGGTCAAGGCCGACTCCGAGGGCCAGCCGGGGCCGTTCGCGTACGGGCGCGACCACGCCGACGGCGCGAACATGCTGGCCGACGCCCTGGCCCCGCACGGCGGGGTGGTGCACTGGCGGGCGTTCGTCTACAACCACCGCCAGGACTGGCGCGACCGCTCGACCGACCGGGCGCGGGCCGCCTACGACCACTTCGCCCCGCTCGACGGCCGGTTCAGGGACAACGCGATCGTCCAGGTCAAGTACGGCCCGATCGACTTCCAGACGCGCGAGCCGGTCTCACCGGTGATCGCCGCCATGCCGGATACGCGGCTCGCGGTCGAGCTGCAGGTGACGCAGGAGTACACCGGCCAGCAGCGGCACGTGTGCTACCTGGCGCCGATGTGGAGCGAGGTGCTCGGGTTCCGCTTCTGGGGCGAGGGCGAGCCGGCGGTGGCCGAGGTGATCAAGAGCGGCGGCCTCGTCGCGGTGTCGAACGTCGGCGACGACCGCTACTGGACGGGCCACCCGCTGGCCCAGGCCAACCTGTACGCCTTCGGCCGCCTGGCCTGGGACCCCGGGCTCGATCCGGTCGCGATCCTCGACGAGTGGATCGGCCTGACCTTCGTCCCCGGCGACGACGAGGGCGGCGAGCGGCTGCGGGCCACGCTGCACGGCATGATGGACGGCTCGTGGCGCACCTACGAGCGCTACACCGCGCCGCTCGGCGTCGGCTTCATGGTCAGGCCGGGCCACCACTACGGCCCCGACGTGGACGGCTACGAGTACACGCCGTGGGGCACCTACCACTTCGCCGACCGCGACGGCGTCGGCGTCGACCGCACCAGGGCCACCGGCACCGGCTACACCGGCCAGTACCCGAAGCCGTGGTCGGAGGTGTACGAGTCGCTCGCCGAGTGCCCTGACGAGCTGCTGCTGTTCTTCCACCACGTGCCGTACGGCCACGTGCTGCACAGCGGCGTCACGGTCATCCAGCACATCTACGACACCCACTTCGCCGGTGCGGAGGAGGCCGCCGAGATCAGGGCGCTGTGGGCGAAGCTGGAGGGCGACGGCCTGGTGGACCCGGCGCTGCATGCCCGCGTACGCGAGCTGCTGGACGAGCAGGTGCGCTCGGCGGAGGAGTGGCGCGACCAGATCAACAGCTACTTTTACCGCAAGTCGGGCGTGCCCGACGCGCGGGGCAGAACGATCTACTGAGCGTCAGGGCGGGTGAAGCGCTGCCGGACCTCGGTGATCATGGCGCGGCTGTTCCACAGCAGCGTCCCGGCGAACACCGAGGCCAGCAGCGCAAGCGCCGCCTCGGTCGCCACGAACACGACGCCGCCGGACACGATCAGCAGGCACGCGTTGGCCAGGGTGGCGGCGGGGAAGCGGCCGAGCCCGTACGCCGCGAGCTTGGCGACGTCGGCCGCCCTGAACGCGAACAACGAGGCGATGACGAGCGCGTTGAGCACCCACAGCGTGCCGCCCGCGGCGAGCACGATCAGCAAAGCGCCCCACCAGCCGGGCACGCCCGCGGCGGCGAAGTTGGTCAGATTGATGCCGACCAGGGCCAGCATCAGCAGGTAGGGCGCCCAGACCTTCAGCGCGGCGCCGAAGTTGAGCTTGTAGCCACGCCAGAACGCGGCGGCCGGGCTGAGCTCGGCCAGGTCGCGGCTGCGGTGGCGCAGGGCGTAGAGCGCGGCCGACAGCGCGGGGCCGGCCGGCAGCAGGCAGGCGGCCATCAGCGGCAGGTTGGTGGCGTCGCGGTCGAGCAGCACCATCGCCACCAGTCCGGGGATCGCGGTGAGCAGGACGAGCAGCTCGACGATCAGCAGCGTGTAGATCAGCGCCGAGCCGCGCGACAGCGGGCCGGAGCCGAACTTCTGCGAGGTCGTCAGGTCGCTCATCGCGTGTGCTCCTCCAGGATGGGCGGGTCCGCCGCCGTCCCGGAGGATACCGGGCCGTCCGGGGACATAAGCCGGCGGGCGGTCGTGCGGTGTGGACAGGCAGGAGGCCGGGCCGTCCCGGTGGAGAGAGGACGGCCCGGCCGGGAGAAGGTCAGCTGCCGTGCTCCTTCTTGAAACGCTCGTAGGCGCCGTTGACCACATTGATGTACTGCGTGGCGCCCTTGCCCTCGACCTCCTTGACGTAGGCGTCCCACTCGGACAGGTCGCGCTGGCCGAGGATGAACTTGAGGGTGTTCTGGGTGACGTGGTCCTTCAGCGGCGTCTCCCACAGGGCGACCTGCTCGCGCTCCTCCTCGGTGAGCGGCGCGGGCGGCTCGACCGGCCAGGACTTCCTGGCGTTCATCACGTTCTGGAACTCGATCTCCTCATCCGAGAACGTGGACTGCAGCAGCGAGGTGGGGCCGCCGTAGGCGAACACGCCGTTGCCGAAGCCGAAGTCCTTCTGCAGGTGCTTGGAGCCCTTGGGGTTGAGACCGACGTAGTCGACGTCCTTGGCGAGCTTGATCTTGCCGTCGGAGTCCTTGGTGTAGGTGGTGCCCTCGACGCCCCACTTGGCGAAGAGCTGGCCCTCGTCGGAGTACCAGAGCCAGTCGATGAACTGCATCATCGCGACGAAGTTCTTGTGCTCCAGGGCCTTCTTGGAGATCATGATGCCGTTCTCCAGCCGGCTGGCGAACTTGTACTCGCCGATCGGGCCGATGGGCACCGGGATCTTGACGATCTTCGCGTCGGGGATGTTCTCGGTCAGCGGGCCGCGGTAGTCGTTGATCAGCGTCTGCGCGTTGGTGCTGATGACGAACGACTTGCCCGAGACGAACTTCTCCTTGGCGGCGTCGTCCTGCTGGGTGAAGCCCTCGGGGTCGAGCAGCTTCTCCTTGACCAGCTTGTTCAGGTACTCGATCGTCTGCTTGTAGCCCGGCATGGTGCCGGTGTAGACGAACTTGCCCTGCGCGGAGTCGAACGTCGCGTGCTGGTACTCCCAGCCGCCCTTGCTGCCGTGCGCCTGCGCGATCAGCTTGATGATGTTGCCGCCCGGCGTCGGAACACCCCAGCGGTCCGTCATCGGGTACTTGTCGGGGTACTCCTCCTTCATCTTCTTGAGCATGTTGTAGAAGTCGTCGAGCGTCTTCGGCACCTCGAGACCGAGCTTGTCGAGGATGTCGGTGCGCACCGCGAAGGAGTAGTCGGCCCAGGCCGCCTCGTGCAGGCCGGGCAGCAGGTAGATGCGGCCGTCGGACTGCATGATCGAGTTCAGCTCGGGCTGGAGCTGCCACTTGGCGACCTTGTCCTTGAAGTTCGGCATCAGGTCGAAGTAGTCGCTGACCGGCAGGATGGCACCGGAGGCGACGAACGGCTCCTCCTGCGGGTGGTACGTCTTCGGGATGATCAGCGGGGCGTCACCCGCGCCGATGATCAGGCTGCGCTTCTTCTCGTAGTCGCTGAGCGGCACCGTCACCGGCTTGATGGTGACGTTCGTGCGCTTCGTCAGCTCGTCCCAGAACAACCAGTCGGCCTTGTACGGGTAGAACGGGTGGTTGTTGTAGAGCATGTCGAACGTCAGCGGCTCGGTGGCCTTGAACTGCTGGCCGACGGCGAAGTTCGCCATCGAGCCCGCCTTGTTGGCCGACGACGTCGCCGCGCCCTTCGCCGGGGTCTCGCTGTCACTGCCGCAGGCCGTCAGGGCGAGGGAGGCGAAGGCACCGAGACCGATGATCGCCTGACGTCGCGAGATGTCGCGCATGGGGGGAATCCTTTCCCGTGATTCTGCTGGGTTGAAAGGCGTGGACGTCAGCCCTTGACCGCGCCGAGCATGACGCCGGAGACGAAGTAGCGCTGGACGAACGGGTACACCAGGAGGATGGGCAGGACGGTGAGCACGATCGTCACCGCCTGGATGTTGGCCGCCGCCTGGGTCACCTCGGCCGCCGCGGCCCCGAAGGAGTCCGCTCCGGTCGCGCCGGCGATGAGGTTGCGCAGGTAGACGGTCACCGGGAACAGGTCGGCCTCGTTCATGTAGAGGAACGCGGGGAACCAGGAGTTCCAGAACGAGACCGCGTAGAACAGGATCATCGTGGCGAGCACCGCCTTCGACAGCGGCAGCACGATCTTCCACAGGATGCCGTACGTGTTCAGGCCGTCGATGGCGGCGGCCTCCTCCAGGTCACGCGGCAGGTTCTCGAAGAACGCCTTCATGACGAGGAGGTTGAACACGCTGATCGCGTTCGGCAGTACGATGGCCCAGATCGTGTTCTTCATGCCGAGGCTGCTGATCAGCACGTAGTTGGGGATCAGGCCGCCGGAGAAGAACATCGTGAAGACCGCGATGCCGATGAGGAACGTACGGCCCTTGAGGTGTTTCTTGGACAGCACGTACGCGTAGCTCGTGGTCAGCACGATCGCGATGAACGTCGCGACGACCGTGTAGACCACCGTGTTGCGGTAGTTCGTCCAGAACATCGGGTCCGCTGCCACGATCTTGTACGTGGTCAGGTTGAACCCCTTCGGCAGGAGGTTCACCTCGCCCGCGCTGATCGCGCTCTGGCTGCTGAACGAGCGCGCCAGGATGTTGACGAACGGATAGAGCGTCACGATCACGACGACGGTGAGGATCAGCGCGTTGAACCACTGGAAGACGCGGTAGCCCCGGGTCATGTCGTGCGTATTCACCACAGGCTCGTCCCAACTGTGCGGCGGGAGATCAGGTTGGCCGAGAGGATCAGCACCAGGCCGATGATCGCCTCGAACAGGCCGATCGCCGCCGCGTAGCTGAAGTTGCTGGCCTCAAGGCCCATCCGGTACAGGTACGTCGAGATGACGTCGGCCGTCGGATAGGTCAGCGGGTTGTAGAGCAGGAAGACCTTCTCGAAGCCCACTGCCATGAACGTGCCGGTGTTGAGGATCAGCAGCGTGACCGCCGTCGGCCGGATGCCGGGCAGCGTCACGTGCCAGATCTGCCGCCACCGGCCCGCGCCGTCGATCCTCGCGGCCTCGTAGAGCTGGTCGTCGATGGTGGTCAGCGCGGCGAGGTAGAGGATCGTGCCCCAGCCGACCGTCTGCCAGACCTCGGAGCTGACGTAGATCGTCCGGAACCAGTCCGGGTCCTGCATGAACGAGATCTTCTGGCTGCCGATGAAGTCGAGGAACGAGTTGATCGGCCCGTCCAGCGAGGTGATCTGCATGACCATGCCGGCCACGATCACCATCGACAGGAAGTGCGGCAGGTACGTCACCGACTGCAGGAACCGCTTCAGGGTGCGCCGCCTGACCTCGTTGAGCAGCAGCGCCAGCACGATCGGCAGCGGGAAGCAGAAGATCAGCGTCAGCGCGCCCAGGACGAGGGTGTTGGTGAAGACGTTCCAGAACGTGGGGTCGTTCAGGAACAGCTTCACGTAGCGCAGGCCCACCCACTCTTCGCCGAAGATGCTGCCGCCCGGCTCGAACTTGCGGAACGCGATGACGTTGCCGATCATCGGCGCGTACCGGAAGATCAGGAAGAACAGCAGCGGCAGGATCGCCAGCGTGTAGAGCTGCCAGTCGCGGCGGAACGCCCGCCGCCACGAGCCGCTCTTCTCCCGCCGCCGGCGTCCAGGTGCCGGCTTCGCGGGGGGACGCTGAGTCTTCGCCGGGCTCAGCGTGTCAGATGTGCTCATGCTCGGCCCTCCGGGGGGTTGCGATCGATCTGCGCCGGCGCCTGGAGCCGGCGGCGGTGGCCGACTTCACGTACGTCGCCGGTCAGCCGCAGCGGCAGGGTCGCCACGGCCTCGGCGCACGAGCGGCCGAGCCGCAGCTCGACCTCGCCCGGCTCGACGATGCGGCGGCCGTCGGTCCCGGTGAAGGACGTGAGGTCGGCCGGCACGGTGAAGGTGACCCGCGCGCTCTCCCCCGCCTCCAGCGGGACGCGGGCGAATCCGATGAGGCGGACGACGGGCCTGGTCGTCTGCGCCACCGGGTCGTGCAGGTAGAGCTGCACCACCTCGGCGCCGGCCCGCTCGCCGGTGTTGCGCACGGTGACCTCGACCTCGACCTCGCCGTCCACCGGCCAGCCGGTGACGTCGCCGCGCACCCGCGCGCCGCTCCACTCGTAGGCGGTGTAGCCCAGGCCGTGGCCGAACGGGTAGGCGGGCGTCGGGTCCACCGACGACACCTGGGAGCGGCGGCCGAGCGGCGGCGAGAGGTAGGTGGAGGGCAGCCCGCCCGCGTCGCGCGGCACGCTCACCGGCAGGCGGCCGGTCGGATTCACCGCGCCGGTCAGCACCTCGGCGAGCGCCTGGCCGCCACGCTGGCCCGGGAAGAAGCCGAACAGCACGGCCTTGGCGGCGTCGGTCTCGGGGCCCAGCGCGTACGGGCGGCCGGCGAGCAGCACCAGCACCACCGGCGTGCCGGTCGCCAGGACCGCCTCGACCAGTTCCGCCTGCACGCCGGGCAGCCGCAGGTCGGTGGCGTCGCAGCCCTCGCCGGACGTGCCGCGCCCGAACAGCCCGGCCCGGTCGCCGACCGCGAGCACGCACACGTCGCTGCTCTTCGCCAGCTCCACCGCCTCGGCGATGCCGGAGGTGTCGGTGCCGCTGATGTCGCAGCCCTGGACGTACTCCAGGCCGGGCACCCGCTCGGCGAGCGCCTCGCGCAGCGACGGGATCTCCACGCCGAGCCCGTGCTCGGGGTGCGGGCCGACGTGGGCGGGGAAGGCGTAGCAGCCGAGCATCGCCATCGGGTCGTCGGCCACCGGGCCGACCAGCGCCACCCGGCCGCCCGCCGCGAGCGGCAGCACGCCGTCGTCGTTGCGCAGCAGCACGATCGCCTCGCGCGCCAGCCGCAGCGCCAGCTCCTGGCTCTCCTCGTCGTCCAGCCGCACCTCTTCTGCGGGGCCGGGCAGCGGCCGCCAGCCGGCATCCAGCAGGCCGAGCTCCGCCTTCTGGATCAGCACGCGGCGCAGCGCCCTGTCGATCAGCGCCTCGTCCACCGCGCCCGCCTTGACCGCCTCGACCAGCGGGGCGCCGTACGCGTCCACGGTCGGCAGCTCCACGTCGATGCCGGCGCGCAGCGCGAGGCCCGCCGCCTGCCCGCCGTCGGCGGCCACGCCGTGCAGCCGCTCGAGGAACCGTACGGAGAAGTAGTCGGCGACGACCGTGCCCTCGAATCCCCACTCGTCGCGCAGCAGGCCGGTGAGCAGGCTCTCGTCGGCGGCCACCGGGACGCCGTCGATCTCGGCGTAGGAGTTCATCACCGAGCGGGCCCCGCCGAGCCGCAGCGCCATCTCGAACGGCGGCAGGATCACGTCCGCCAGCTCCCTGCGGCCCATGTGCACCGGCGCGAGGTTCCTGCCGCCGCGCGAGGCGGAGTAGCCGGCGAAGTGCTTGAGCGTGGCCACCAGACCGGAGCTTTCGAGGCCGCGCACGTACGCGGCGCCGACCGTGCCCACCAGGTACGGGTCCTCGCCGATGGTCTCCTCGGTGCGGCCCCAGCGGTAGTCCCTGGTCACGTCGAGCACCGGGGCGAGGCCCTGGTGGACGCCCGCCGCGCGCATCGAACGGCCGATCCGTCCCGCCATCTCCTCGACCAGCTCGGGGTCGAACGAAGCGCCCCAGCTCAGCGGTGCCGGGTAGACGGTCGCCTTCCAGGCCGCGAACCCCGTCAGGCACTCCTCGTGCACCTGCGCGGGGATGCCGAACCTGCTGGCACGCACGATCTCCTCCTGCGAGGCCGCCAGCGAGCGCGCGCCCGCCACCGGGTCCACGGGAGCCGTGCCGAACGGCCGCGTGAGCTGCCCGAGGCCCTGCCGGATCGCGTCCTGCCAGTCGGGCCCTTCGCCCATGTCGGTCTGGTGCGGGGCGACGCCGCCACCCGACGCGTCGGCGCCGACCCAGACCCCGACGAGCTGGGCGACCTTCTCCTCCAGCGTCATCAGGGGGATGAGGGCCTCCGCCCGCTGGGCGGGGGTCGATCCCGCGTCCCGCCACTGCTCGCCCTCGCCGGACGCCGCCGAGCGCGTGTCATTTGGTTCGTGGCCCCTCATGCCATCCCTTCGCCCTTATGCCGGCGCCGGCCCGCGGCGAGAGCGGGGGGTGTAACGCGGGGATGACGCCGAAAGTTTCAAGCAGTTCCGTTTAATATTGCGGCAACATAAGGGGCTCATTGAATCGTGTCAAGACCGCCGCCAACCTGCTGTGTTGCAGGTCCTGCCGGTTGTGGCCTCCTGCGTGCTCTGGGGCCCATGACGGGTTCCGCCGATGTTAAGTTGCCCGAAACTTTCGGAAATACGGAGTGGATTGGAAGGCTGCCTGACACCGTTGGGAGGCGGCGGTGCGGCCGTCGTTCTGACAGTCCGTTTTGACATGAAGGTTACAGCTATGCCCTCCTCTCGTCAGCGCCCCGTTGCTTTCCTGTCACCGCCCGTTTCCATTCACGGGCTCGCGGCCGTCAACGCCCGATTCGCTGTTCGGCGCTGGTCGCTGCGGTGGCCCAGTGCGGGGCGCCGGCGCGGCCGGCGACGGCCGCCGCCTGGCGGAAGTGCTCGCGGGCGCGCTCCGGCATGCCCAGGGCGGAGGCCAGGTGGCCGAGGTGAAAAGCCACCGGGCCCAGGGTGACCAGGCCGCTTCCCGCTCCGGCCAGCTCGTCGTGGGCGGGCAGCAGGCGGTCGTACAGGCCGGGCAGGTGGTCGTGCACGCCGGTCGCGAGCGCGGCCGTGGCGTGGAGGCAGGTCCGCAGCTCGTACAGCAGGTCGCGCGGCGACTCGGGGACGGCCCGCACGGCCTCCCGCGCCTCGTCGAAGCGGCCTGCGGCGAGCAGGGTGAACGGCCGCACCCACGCCTCGTACGGACCTGGCTCCGCGTGCACGGCGCCCCCTGGCGCGGCTTCCCCGGCGGGGGTGGCCGGGACTTGACTGGCCTTTACAGGCCGGGCGGCGAGGGGCCGGCATCGGCGATGTCCAGACAGAGCAGAGCCAGGGGCAGCAGGCCCTGCTCGACGCCGGGCATGCTCGAACCGTCGAGCCGGGCGGCCGCCGCGCGGTAGGCGGCACGGACCTCGTCGGAGTCGCCGGACGTGATGGCCAGGCGGAGCGCTGCGTACCAGCCGGTGAAGACGCCGACGAGCGGCAGGTCGTGCTGCTCGGCCAGCCGGTCTGCGGCGGCGGCGTGCCGGTCTGCGGCGGCGAGGTCACCGAGCCCCGCCCTGGCCTGGAGCAGGATGAGGTGCGCCAGCACCGTTAACGTCACCATCCCCTCGCCCGCGCCCGCTGGCTCTGGCGTCCCGCTTCGCTCCCTGGCCGCCGCTGCGGTCGGGGCGCGTTCGGCCAGCCTCAGCAGTTCCTCGCCGATGGCGGCGCGTTCGCCGGCCAGGCCGGCGCGGTGGAAGGTCTGGAGGGCGCGGCCGTTGAGCGCGTACGCCAGCAGCGTGCGGTCCCCCAGCCGCCTGGCGATGCGCTCCGCCTCCCGTGCCGCCTGGTCGCCGCGCCGCCCGGGGTCGGCGCGGCGTTCCATGGCGATGGTGATGAGCAGCCGGGCCCGCTCCTCCGCGTACGTCTCGTCGCCGGGGAGGGCGGCGAGCGTGCGTTCCGCGGCGGCGACGAGGCGGGCCGACAGGGCGGGGTCGTCGTTGGCCGTCCAGTTGGCGGGCACGTCGAAGGAGCCGATGACGGCGGCGGTCAGCAGCGGGTCGCCGAGCGCTTCTGCCGCGTCCACCGCCTCGGCCCGCAGGCGGCGCGACTCCCCCAGCCGCCCGATCACCGCCAGCGCCCGCCCCAGCCCCATGACCGCCGCCAGCCGCTCCTCCTGCGACGGGCCCTGCTCACCGCGCTCGGCGGCGCGGCCGAAGGCTTCCAGGGCGGCGCGCCAGAGGCGGGCGGCCTCGTGCGGGGCGAAGCGCCGCTCGGCACGTTCGGCCGCCGCACGGGCGTAGCGGGCGGTACGGAGGTCGTCGGCCCGCCCCTCGGATCGCAGGCAGTGGTGGGCGATCGCCTCCACGTCGCCGGGACGCAGGCGTTCGACGATGTCGGCGACGGCGGCGTGCCGGCGGGCGCGGCGGGCACGGGCCACGTCGGCGTACAGGGTCTCGTGGACCAGCGCGTGCGCGAAGCCCAGCCGGTGGGCGTCCCGCTCGACGAGGAACCCCGCGAGCAGGGCGGACTCGACCGAGTCCAGGACGGCCTCCTCGTCGCCGGCCAGTGCGATGAGCACGTCGAGATCGATCTCCTGGCCGATGACGGCGGCCTGGCGCAGGTGGGTGCGCGCCGCTTCGGGCAGCCCGGCCAGCCGCTGCCTGATCACGTCGCGCACCCCGGCGGGGACGGTGTGCAGGGCGGCGTCCCCGCAGCTCTCCCACAGGCGGGTCAGCTCGCGTACGAAGAACGGGTTGCCGCCGCTGCGCGCGTGGATCGTACGGACGTGGGCGCCGGGTGGCTCGCGGGTGGCGAGGGCGCGGACCAGCGCTCCGGTCTCCGGTTCGGACAGCCCGCCCAAGTAGACGCGCACCGGTTCCGCCCGCGCCGCCCGGCCCAGGGCCTCGGTGAGGGGGACGGTGAGGTCGGTGGAGCGGTACGTGCCGACGACCAGCACCGGCGCGCGCCCGAGCCCGGTGGCGAGCGTGGTGAGCAGGGCGAGCGTCTCCTCGTCGGCTTCGTGCAGGTCGTCGAAGGCCAGCAGCAGCGGTGCCCTGCGGGCGGCGGCCGCCACCTCGGCGCTCGCCTCCCGGACCCTCGGGGTGTGACGCCTTGTGCTCTCTTGTGCCTCGGCGTCGGCGGGACGCCAGGGCCAGGGCCAGGTGGTGGCGTGCGCTTCCTGACCGGCCGCCCACGCCGTGTGCCAGCCTGTGGCTTCGAGCCGGCGGGCCAGCGTACGTACGAGAGCGGTCTTGCCCGCACCTGCCGCGCCCGACACGAGCGCGAGCCGTGCCCGGCCGGACGCCACGACATCCGCCGCCGCGCGCTCCAGCTCGCCCAGCTCCGCCTCCCGCCCCACGAACGGGTGCTCCCCCACCGCCGCCCCTGCCTGCAGCCGATCGGGCCCGCTGAGCTCGACCGGTGAGGCCGGGTGCCGGGGGACGGTCAGGTGGGGGGCTTGGGAGAGGATGTCCGCTTCGAGCGTGCGGAGGGCCGCGCCCGGGTCCACGCCCAGCTCGGCCAGCAGCGTTTCCCTGGCACGGCGCAGGGTCGCGAGCGCGTCGCCCTGGCGTCCCGTCGCGTACAGGGCGTGCGCCAGGAGCCGCCAGCCGTCCTCGCGCAGCGGATGGGCGGCGACGTGCGCCTCCAGGTCGGCGACGCACTCGGCGGCCGGCCCCGCGATCAGACCGGCTTCGGCCCGGCGTTCCACGGCGAGCAGGCGGAGCTCGTCCAGGCGGGCGGCCTCGCCACGTGCCCAGTCCTGGTCGGCGAACTCCGCGTACGCGGGCCCGCGCCACAGCCCCAAAGCCGCTCCGAGCAGCGCGTACGCCTCGGCGGCCGGGACACGGGCGGCCTCGGCCAGCGCGGACTCGAAGCGCCAGGCGTCCACCGCGTCCGGCTCGGCGCGCAGCGCGTAGCCCGGCGGCGAGGTGACGAGGAGGCGGGAAGGGGTACGCGGCGGGCGGTCGGGTTCGAGCGCCTTCCTGAGCGCCCCGACGAACGTCTGCACGGCCCCGACCGCGCCCTCCCCCGGCTCCTCCCACAGGTCGTTCACCAGCCACGACACCGGCACGACCCGCCCTCTGGCGACCAGCAGCCTGGCCAGGACGGCCCGGTGGCGCGGCCCCTTGAGCGGGATCGGGCCGCGCTCGCAGGTGGCCGTCAACGGGCCGAGCACACCGAAAGTCACCATGGCGCCACCCAACCTACGCGCCACCGCCACCTGCCCCCGCCCGTCCTCCCGGCGAGCACCCCCGGCAGACCGGTTCTCGTGCCGCCCGCCTTCGGCGAGTCCCGGTCGGCGCCAGCCGGGTGCGTCCTGCCGCAGGGCGGTGTGGACGGAGCCGAGCAGACGGGGGGCTTCGGCGCGGACGCTGCCCGGTTCGTCCTGGTGGCCCGGTTCGTCCTTGTAGATCGCGAGCCGCTGCCCAGGAGCACTGATCGGCTGCTGATCGGGCGCTGATCGAGGGGCGGCAGGGTGCGGACGTTCCGATACATCGTTTCAGAAGGAGGCGATTCCGCATGACGCCCCAGATTCCCGGGTTCGACACGCGCCGCGTCGCCGTGGCCGAGCGCGTGAGCCTGAACGTGGCCGTGGGCGGCGACGGCAGTCCGGTCGTGCTGCTGCACGGCTTCCCGCAGACGCACCTGATGTGGCGGCACGTGGCCGCAGATCTCGCCGCCGACCACACCGTCATCTGCCCCGACCTGCGCGGCTACGGCGGCAGCGACAAGCCGGGCGACGTGGACGGCCGCACCTACGCCAAGCGCACGATGGCCGCCGACATCGTCGCGCTGGCCGGGGCGCTCGGCTTCGAGCGGTTCGCGCTCGCAGGTCACGACCGGGGCGCGCTGGTCGCGTTCAGGGCGGGCCTCGACCACCCGGACCGCGTCACTCACCTGGCGGCGCTCGACGTGCTGCCGACGCTGGACTCCTGGGAGGTGATGCGGGGCCGCGCGGCCGCCGTCGGCTTCCACCTGTTCCTGATGGCCCAGCCGGAGGGCCTGCCCGAGACGATGATCGGGGCGGCTGCGGACGCGTTCTTCGGCCACTTCCTCGACCTGTGGGCGTCCGATGCCGAGGCGATCCCGCAGGACGTGCGCGCCGCCTATCTGAAGGCGTCGCGTGAGGCGGTGCCGTCGATCGTGGCCGACTACCGCGCCACCGCCACGGTGGACGTCGAGGACGACGAGGCCGACCTGCGGGCGGGCCGCCGGCTGCGGATGCCGGTCACGGTGCTGCAGCAGGACTGGGGCGCGGCGCTGGGGTTCGACGCGGCGGCGCGGTGGCGGGCGTGGGCGGACGACCTGGATCACCGTACGGTCTCCTGCGGCCACTTCATGGCCGAGGAGGCGCCGGAGGAGGTGGTCAAGGCGATCCGTGACCTGCTCGCCCGGCGCCCCGCGGCCTGACCGGGGCTAGGCCGTGGCCTGCTGCTCGTCGTACTCGATCGCGTAGTCGTGCTGCGAGCGGTCCTTGAGCAGCCACGCCGCCACCACGCTGATCGCGGCGCAGATCGCCATGTAGACGGCGATCGCGAAGGAGCTCTCGTACGTCGCGTACAACCAGACCGCGATCAGCGGCGCGGGCCCGCCCGCGGTCACCGAGGCGAGCTGGTAGCCGAGCGACGCGCCGCTGTAGCGCAGCCGCCCGGTGAAGCTCTCCGCGATGAACGTGGCCTGCGGGCCGTACTGGATGTCGTGGATGGGCGCGGCCAGCACGATGGCGAGGAAGACCAGCGCGGGCACCCGGGTGTCGAGCAGCGGCCAGTAGATGAACGACCACACGACCATGAGCGCGGCGCCGACGATGTAGAGGCGGCGGCGTCCGACCAGGTCGGAGATGTAGCCCCAGAACGGCACCGTGACCAGGGAGACGAGGCCGGCGACGATCACGTACGTGTAGACGTCGTTCGCCGCGAAGCCCAGCGTCTTGGTGGCGTAGGTGAGGATGAAGACGGTGAAGATGTAGAACGGCGCCTGCTGGCCGGTGCGCAGCAGCGCGCTGAGCACGATCTCCCGCCAGTTCTTGACCAGCGCCTCCTTGACGGGCACCCGCTCGACCCGGTTCTCCTTGACGACCTTGGCGAAGACGGGCGTCTCCAGGATGCCGAGCCTGATGTACAGGCCGACGCCGGCCAGCACGAGGCTGAGCAGGAACGGGATGCGCCACCCCCAGTACGGGTGCAGCGGCTGGAAGATCTGCAGCGCCACGTAGCCGAGCACGAGCCCGACCGGCACGCCGAACTGCGGCCAGCTGCCGAGGAAGCCGCGCTTGCCGCCGCGCGTCTTGCCCCACTCGGTGGCCAGCAGGACAGAGCCGCCCCACTCGCCGCCGACGCTGATGCCCTGGAGCAGGCGCAGCGCGGTGAGCAGGACGCCGCCCCAGATGCCGATCTGCTGGTAGGTGGGCACCAGGCCGACGAGCGCGGTGGCCAGGCCCATGGTGACGAGGGTGGTGATGAGGGCGGCCTTGCGGCCGATGCGGTCGCCGTAATGGCCGAAGATGGCGGCGCCGATCGGCCGTGCGGCGAACCCGCCGAAGTAGGTGCCGAGTGCGAGGAGAAGCCCTGTGGTGGGGTCGCTGGTGGGGAAGAACAGCTCCGCGAACAGGGTGCTGGCGGCGAAGCCGTAGAGGAAGAAGTCGTACCACTCGATCGAGGTCCCGACGGCTGAGGCGATCACCGCCCGGACCAGTTGCCGTCTTCTCTGCTGCCCTGATGCGTCGAGTTCTTGCTGCTCAACCATCTTGCCGCTCCTGGGGGGAGGTCTCGCGATACCCGCGACGGTACATGAACGTTGATCTGCGGTCACGAGCCGAAATCGGCGGGGGTTCCGGGTTTCGCCGTACGGGCCGGGGTTCGCGTACGGGCGAGGTGAGTGCGGGTTCGCGGCGGGTAGCGGGAGGGCCACGCCGGAAGGAGGGCAGCGCAGATGCGTCGTTTGGTCATCGCCGCCGTGGCCGTGGGCCTGGCGGTCACGGGCTGCGCGAAGGTGGAGAAGGACTGGGCGAACCAGGCTCCGCAGAACGACGGTGCCAACGCCAACATCGGGCAGGACCTTAAGCTGCGCAACGCCTTCCTGCTGGGCAGCGCCGACCCGGCCTCGCCGGCGCCCGAGCAGGCACTGTACGTGGTGCTGGTCAACAGCTCCGACCGGCCTGCCACGCTGGAGAACGTCACGGTCGAAGGCGGCGGCACGGTGCGGCTCGCCGGGCCCGTCGCGATCCCGCCCGACTATGCGATCGGCACCGGCAACCAGCCGATCGGGATGGTGTCGGGCGCGCGCGGCACCTCGGTGCCGATGACGTTCACGTTCCAGGACCGCACGTCCGTACGCGTGATAGTGCCGGTCATGGCGCGGACCGGCCAGTACGCGAACCTGCCGCCCTCCCCCAACGCGCCGCCGACGGCATCGCCGCCCGCCACCGCGCCGCCGACGGCTCCGACGACGGACGACTCGATCTCCGGCAGCCCGTCACCGACGGGGTGACGCACCAGCGCCGGTGAAGCGGCGGTTCAGCGCCTCTCCGTCCCGCCCGTGCCGAGTGACGGCTCAGCGCCTGGACAGCGCGGCGGCCGCTTCCGTGACGAGTGCGCCGTACTCGGCGCGCAGCGTCTCCGTCATGCGGCCGGCCGGGGTGGAGACGCTGAGGCTGGCGACGGGCCCGGAGGGGCCGAGCACGGCGGCGGCGACGGCCGCGATGTCAGAGCGCCACTCGCCCCGGTTGTCGGCGTAGCCGCGGGCGCGCACCCGATCCAGCTCGGCCCGCAGCGCGGCTGGGTCGGTGATGGTGTTCTCGGTGTACGCGGGCAGCTCGCCGAGCGGGCGGTCGAGGTGGGCGAGCACGGCCTTGCCGTTGGCGGAGGCGTGCAGCGGCAGCCTGATGCCGAGCGGCAGCACGATGCGCACCGGCTTGTCGGTCTCCAGGCGTTCGATGAGCACGACCGCGTCGCCCTCGGGCACCATCAGGTGGATCGTCTCACCGGTGCGCTGGCGCAGCTCCTCCATGACGGGCATGGCCGCATCGCGCAGGCTCAGCTCGGTGGTGCGGGCGAGGCGTAAGACCTTGCTCGTCACCTGCCAGCGCGTGACCTCGCCCCCGGCGGGCCTGATCCACCCGGCCTCGTGCAGCGTCTTCAGCGACCGCTGCACGGTGCTCTTGGGCAGCCCCAGCTCGCGGGCCAGCTCGCCCACGCCGATCGGCTGGCGGGCGGCGACCGCTTCGAGCGCTCGGAGGGCGTTCACCACGCTTCTCATCATTGACTCCTCTGCGGTGTGATTTTACGGTGAATGAGCCGTCATGCGGCACGCCGTGCCGCCATACGGCACGGAGGTGATCCATCAGTGGGCCGGCACTTCCTGCAGATCCCAGGGCCGACCAACGTTCCCGACCGGGTGCTGCGCGCGATCGCGCAGCCGACCATCGACCATCGCGGACCCGAGTTCGCCCGGCTCACGGGCGAGGTGCTGGAACGGCTGAAGGGCGTGTTCATGACCTCGGGGCCGGTCGTCTGCTACCCCTCGTCGGGCACCGGCGCGTGGGAGGCGGCGCTGGTCAACACGCTGTCGCCGGGTGACAAGGTGGTGGCGTTCGAGACCGGGCACTTCTCCACGCTGTGGTGCGAGCTGGCCGCCAGGCTCGGCCTCGTGGTGGACGTCGTGCCCGGCGACTGGCGGCACGCCGCCGACCCGGCCGCGCTCGCCGATCGGCTCAGCCCCGACGTGGCCGCCGTGATGGTGGTGCACAACGAGACCTCGACCGGCGTGCGCAGTCCCGTACCCGACATCCGCGAGGCCCTCGACCGGGCCGGGCATCCGGCGCTGCTGCTGGTGGACACGATCTCGTCACTCGGCTCGATGGAGTACCGCCACGACGACTGGGGCGTGGACGTCACCGTCGGCTGCTCCCAGAAGGGGCTGATGCTGCCGCCCGGCATGGGGTTCAACGCCGTCAGCGAGAAGGCGCTGGCCCACCGGGGGCGGCTGCCGCGCTCGTACTGGGACTGGGATCCGATCATCGAGGCCAACCGGCGCGGCTTCTTCCCGTACACGCCGCCCACCAACCTCATGTACGGCCTGCGCGAGGCGCTGATCATGCTGGAGGAGGAGGGCCTGGAGGCGGTCTTCGCCCGGCACGACCGGCACGCGGAGGCGACCAGGCGGGCCGTGCGCGGGTGGGGACTTGAGGTGCTGTGCGCCGACGAGCGCGCGTACTCCAGCTCGCTCACCGCCGTGGTGCTGCCGGACGGCCACGACGCCGACGCGGTCAGACGCCTGATCCTTGAGCGGTACGACATGTCGCTCGGCACCGGGCTCGGCCGGCTGGCGGGCCGCGTGTTCCGGATCGGGCATCTCGGCCATTTCAACGACCTGATGCTCGCGGGCACGCTGAGCGGGGTCGAGATGGGGCTGGCGGCGGCCGGGGTGCCGATCAAGGAGGGCGGGGCGCGGGCGGCGCTCGCCTACCTGGAGGGCTCGGAGGGCTCAGCGGGCTTGGAGGTCGCCGAGTGAGCCTGGCACGGACGATTCCGGGGGGCGCCGCATGAGCCTGGCACGGACGATTCGGGGAGGCGCCGCATGAGCCTGGCACGGACGATTCCGGGAGGCGCCGCGTGAGCCTGGCACGCACGCTGGCCCCGCTGCTGGCCGGCGACGTCAGGGACGACCCGTACACCAGGCACCTCTACTCCTCCGACGCCAGCATGTACGCCATCGAGCCGCTGGCCGTCGCCTTCCCCAGGCACGCCGACGACGTGCAGGCGCTGGTGGCGGCCTGCGGCGAGCTGGGCGTGCCGGTGCTGCCGCGCGGCGCGGGCACCAGCCTGGCCGGGCAGACGGTGGGCGCCGCCGTGATCGTCGACTTCTCCCGGCACATGAACCGCATCCTGGAGATCGACGGCGACACCGCGCGGGTGCAGCCCGGCGTCGTACAGGACCAGCTCAACCGGGCCGCGCGCAAGCACGGCCTGATGTTCGGCCCCGACACCTCCACCAGCAACAGGGCCACGATCGGCGGCATGATCGGCAACAACTCGGCCGGCAGCCACTCCGTCCTGTACGGCTCCACCATCGACCACGTCCAGGCGCTGAAGGTGGTGCTGGCCGACGCGAGCACGCCCGACCTCGCCACCGACGCCCGGCTCAAGGCCGCGGTCGGCGAGGTGCTCGATGGGCTCGATCTGTCAGGCTTCCCGCGTTTCTGGCGGCACTCCGGCGGCTACCGGCTGGACGCGGCCGCGGCGGGCGGCGACGTGGACCTGACCAAGCTGATCGTCGGCTCGGAGGGCACGCTGGCCGTGGTCACCGAGGCCACGGTCGGTCTGGTGCCGCTGCCGCGCGCCAAGGCCATCGCGGTGGGCCACTTCACCTCGACCCCGGCGGCCGTCGCGGCCACCGCCGACGCGCTGTCGCTCGGCGCGGCCTCGGTGGAGCTGCTGGACAAGGCCATACTCGACCTGTCCAGGCGGCGGGTCGACTACGCGGCGCTCGCCTCCATCGTGGAGGGCGATCCCGAGGCGCTGCTGTTCGTGGAGTTCTTCGGCGACAGCCCCGCCGAGGTGGCCGAACGCGTGGACGAGCTGGCCGCCGCGTGGCGGGCGGGCGGGCACGGCTACCACACGCTCAAGGCGTACACGAAGGGCGAGCAGGAGGCCGTGCTGAAGGTCCGCAAAGCCGGGCTCGGCCTGCTCATGGCCTCTAGCGTCGGCAGCCGCAGGCCGCTCGCGTTCGTCGAGGACACCGCGGTGCCGCCGGAGCGGCTGCTGCCGTACGTGGAGGAGTTCGCCCGCGTGCTCGACCGGCACGGCCTGCGCGCCGGCTTCTACGGCCACTGCTCGGTCGGCTGCCTGCACATCCGGCCGTTCGTCGACCTGCGAGAGCCCGGCGAGATCGCCACGATGCGGGCGGTCGCCGAGGAGGTCGCCGACCTGGCCGCCCGCTACGGCGGCGTCAACTCCAGCGAGCACGGCGACGGGCTGGCCCGCTCGGAGTTCAACCGGCGGCTGTTCGGCGAGCGCATCTACGAGGCGATGCGGCAGGTCAAGCGGATCTTCGACCCCGACGGGCGGCTCAACCCCGGCAAGATCGTGGACGCGCCGCCGATGACCGAGCATCTGCGCGATCCGGCCATGCCCGAGCCGCGCCCGCTGGCCACCACGCTGGCCTTCGGCGGCGGCATGCACGCAGCCGCCGACCGGTGCATGAACGTCGGCGTGTGCCGCAAGGACGACACCGGCGTCATGTGCCCGTCGTACATGGCGACCCGCGAGGAGGAGCACTCCACCAGGGGACGGGCCAACGCGCTGGTCAAGGCGCTGTCGTCGCCCGACCCGCGGCGGGCGCTGGGCGATGAGCGGCTGCACGGCATCCTCGACCTGTGCCTGGAGTGCAAGGCGTGCCAGTCGGAGTGCCCGCTCGGCGTGGACATGGCGGCCTTGAAGAGCGAGTTCCTGCACCAGTACCAGAGTCAGCACGGCGTGCCGCTGCGCTCCCGCGCGTTCGGTGCGATCAGGACGCTCAACCGGCTCGGCTCGGCCACGGCGCCGGTGTCCAATTGGCTGGCCGGCGCCGTACGCGGCCCGCTCGGGCTGGCCAGGCGCCGCCCGCTGCCCCGCTTCCACCGCGACAACCTGCTGCGCTGGTTCGCCCGCCGCCCCGCGCCACCGGACGGCGGCGAGGAGGTGATCCTGCTCGCCGACTCCTTCACCACCTTCAGCGAGCCCTCCGCCGGCCGCGCCGCCGTGGAGCTGCTCGAACGGGCCGGCTACCGGGTGCGGCTGGAGTCCGAGGGCTGCTGCGGCCGTTCCAGCATCTCCAAGGGGCTGCTCGATCAGGCACGTTCGATGGCCTCCGACATGGTCGGCCGCCTCTCCGGCTCCGACGCGCCGATCGTCGGCCTGGAGCCGTCGTGCCTGCTGACGCTCAAGGACGAGTACGCCGCTCTGCTGCCAGGAGACCCCCGGGTGGCGCAGGTCGCGGCGCGGGCCAGGCTCGTACCCGACCTGCTGACGCAAGCCATCGACGACGGCCGGCTGGTGCTCGGCGACGCGCTGCGCGGGCGCGAGATCCTCCTGCACGGCCACTGCCACGAGAAGGCCGTCACCGGCACGGCGGCCACCCGCGCGCTGCTGTCCAGGATCCCAGGAGCGGAGGTGACCGAGATCGACGCCGGCTGCTGCGGCATGGCCGGATCGTTCGGCTTCGAGGCCGAACACTATGACCTGTCCATGAAGATCGGCGGTCTCCGGCTCTTCCCGGCGATCGCCGCATCCCCACCTGACACCCTGCTCGCGGCCACGGGGGTCTCGTGCCGCCAGCAGATCGCACACGGCGCGGGACGCATGGCGCGCCACCCGGTCGAGCTCGTCCACCAGGCGGCCGGCCTGACCTGACTCTCGGGGGAGATCGGAGTTAGCAGTGTCCGCAGAGCTCCTGTCCATCCTCGCCCTCATCCTCATGTTCGTCGTGGCCACGATCTTTCCCGTGAACCTCGGCGCGCTGGCCCTCGTCGGCGCCTTCCTGGTCGGGACGCTGGCCGCGGGCATGAGCACCGACGACATCCTCGGCGCGTTCCCCGGCAGCCTGTTCGTGATCCTCGTCGGGGTGACGCTGCTGTTCGCCATCGCCACCAACAACGGGACCGTGGACTGGCTGGTCCGGGCGGCCGTGCACCTCGTACGCGGGCGGCTCGCCGCCATCCCGCCGGTCGTCTTCGTCATCTCCGCGCTGCTGACGGCGGTCGGCGCGCCCGCCCCCGCGGTGGCGGCCATCCTGGCGCCGATCGCGTTCGGCTTCGCCGCCGAATACCGCATCCACGCCCTGCTCATCGGGCTGATGGTGGCCCACGGCACGCAGGCCGGCGCGTTCTCCCCCATCAGCGTGCTCGGCGGCATCGTGAACGGCGTCGCAAGCGAGGCCGGCCTGCCCATGGACTACCTGGTGCTGTTCCTGTCCAGCTTCGCGTACAACACCGCCGCCGCTGTGATCGTGTTCTTCGTGTTCGGCGGGCGTGATCTGATCCGCCGCGGCACCCACGTACCCGCGACAGAACAACCCGCGACGGCGACCGCTCAGGCGACGGAACACTCGACGACCACCACCACATCCGCAGCAGAACGACCCGCGACAACCGCCACACCCACAGCGGAACGACCCCAGACCACCGCCACACCCACGACGGAACGACCCCAGACCACCGCCACACCCACAGCGGAACGACCCCAGACCACCGCCACACCCACGACGGAACGACCCGCGACAACCGCCGCACCCGCTACCGGACAGCCCTCGACCGCCGACGATGGTGGGCTGCGGCTGACCGCGCACCAGGCGCTCACACTCACCGGCATCGTCGCGCTGTGCGTGGCCGTACTGGCGTTCAAGCTGGACGTCGGGCTGACCGCCATCACCGTGGCCGTCGTGCTCTCCCTCACCTCGCCGAAGTCGAACAAGGGCGCGGTGGAGCGGGTGGCCTGGCCGACCGTGCTGCTGATCTGCGGTGTCGTCACGTACGTCGGCGTGCTGCAGGAGATCGGCACCGTCGACTACGTCGGCTCGGCGGTGGCCGCGATCGGCGTCCCGCTGCTGGTGGCATTGCTCATCTGCTACGTCGGCGGCGTGGTGTCGGCGTTCGCCTCGACGGTCGGCATCCTCGGCGCGCTGGTGCCGCTGGCCGTACCGCTGCTGTCGCAGGGCACGCTCGGCCCGATCGCGATGATCGCCGCCCTGTCGGTATCGTCGGCGATCGTGGACGTGAGCCCGTTCTCGACCACGGGCGCGCTGCTGGTCGCCAACGTACGCGGCATGCCGAGGGACGATTTCTACCGCAAGCTGCTGGCGTACGGGGCCGCGATCGTCCTGGCCGGCCCTCTCGCGGCATGGGCAGTCCTGGTCGCGCCCGGCTGGCTCGGCTGACCGGCACCGGCCGCACCACCGCCCCCACGCCAGCCGCTGACCGGGCAACCGTCACCGCCCCCGCCCCACCCGTCCCGACCACACGACCATCACCGCCCCCGCCCCGGGCAGGCACGACCGTGCGGCCGACCGGTCGCGGGCCGACCGTACCGACCACACGACCGACCGATCGCACACCGACCGTACCGACCACACGACCGACCGGTACGGCTACCCCACACTGGCCACCGACCATGCGGCCGATCCAGCGCCGGCCATGTCGGCTGTGCGGCTGATAGCGCGAGCCTCCGGGCGGCTGCTCAGGTCCTCCGGGCGGCTGCTCAGGTGGGGCCTGCCAGTCGTGCCAGGCCCAGTCCGCTGACCTGCACTTTCCTGCACCCGCTGCGCTACTGGAAATGCCCGCACATTTGCAGGACCGCCGACTCGCGCCGTTTACCGGAAGGCCGCTTTTCGACCAGCCGATTCGCAATCCGGAAGGTTTTACGGTCTGGCCATGGATGGAACGGTCCGAGCCGAAAATGTTCCGGAGCCGCCCTCAGAGGCGACACCGCATGCCCCAGTTCATCACTATAAGAGCAATTCATCCCTTTCTGCCGTTCCCCAATTGGGGCATTTCGTCCGCCGAAGGGCCTTTTGGTAACCTCCCTTGGTCTTGGTGTGATGCGGCGATCGCCGTACATGCGACTGACCGAAATAGGGGTGGGATGGCGCAGTCACCTGGACATCAAGGCGAAGGCACGGCCAGCACGCGACGGGGGCGCAGGCCGATCCGTCCGGATCCGGCATCGGGGCCCGTCGCGCTCTTCGCACACCTTCTCTGGGAGCTCAAGAAGGAGGCGGGCGACCCGTCCTTCGCGGACATGGCCTCCAAGCTCGGCGCGGCGGCCTCCAAGTCGTCCCTGGCAGCGGCCGCCCGAGGGAAAGCGCTGCCAAGCTGGGAGACGACGTGGGAGTTCGTCCGCGTACTCGCCGTCGATCGCCTCGGCCGCGACCCCGACGAGGTACGCCGCGAGTGGCGCGCCCGCTGGGAAGAGGCCGGCCTTCGAGCCCTCAGAAACCGTCGGCCTCCGACGCCACGGCCGCGGACAACGCCGCCGCTCTCCCTGCACCGGCTCCTGACAAGAACGCTCCCGACGAGAACGCGTTCGCCGAGCGTCCGGACGACAGCAGGAGCACGCCCACCGTGCGCCCCGACAACGCAGGCAACCCGGTGCCCGCGACCACTCCGTCCGGGGACGCACCCACCGGAACTGCTGCTCCCGGAGACCACGCCGCTCCGTCTGAGAACGCTGCGGAAGCAGCCGCCTCCCCCGTCGAGGTGGCCACCCAGGCAGACGACAGGCCCGCGTCCTCGAGCGGCACGCCCGCGCCCACCGCGCCGTCCGCGCACCCAACCCCTGCCCCCAACAACCCAGCCACCGCCCCAGACGCCACAACCACGCCTGCGGGCGGCACGACTGCGCCAACCACACCCTCCGCGCACCCAACCCCTGCCCCCAACAACCCAGCCACCGCCCCAGACGCCACAACCACGCCTGCGGGCGGCACGACTGCGCCAACCACACCCTCCGCGCACGCAGTCGGCGCATGCGGAGAGGCGACCACTGCACCAGGCAACACGGCCGCACCCTCGGGCGACGCCACCACCGCCCAAGGGAAAACGACCGCCCCCTCCGGCGACACCACCACCGCCCAAGAGAAAACGACCGCCCCCTCCGGCGACACCACCACCGCCCAAGAGAAAACGACCGCCCCTTCCGACGACACGACCGCCGGCCCAGGCACCGCGACCACACCCTCCGGCGACACCACCACCGCCCCAGGAAACGCGACCGCACCTCCCGGACACACGACCACGCCCTCCGGACACGCGTCCGCGTCCACCGCGGACACGACTGCGGCGACCGCATCCTCGGCGGCCCCGGTCACCGCGCCCGAGGCCGCGACCGCGGAGGCCGCTTCGCCAGCCGACCCCCATCCGCAGCCCGACCCCCACCCGCAGCCGGTGCCGCGCCGCAGGACGGCGCTGGTGACCGCCGTCGTTGCGGTGGCAGGGGTGGCGGCCGTCGTCCTGGGGTGGCTGGTGCCGACGGTGGCCGGCGACCGGCAGGAGCACGCGGCCCCGACCAGCACCACGCCGGACACCCCGATCCCGCCGACCGCGCCCGCCTCGCCACACCCGGCCACGCCCACCGCGCTCACCTCGCCGCACCCGGCCACACCGACCGAGACCGCTTCGCCACACGCGAGCACACCGACCGAGCCCACCTCACCACACACGAGCACACCCACCGAGCCCACCTCGCCGCACCCGGCCACACCGACCGTGCCCGCCTCCCCGCACGACGACTCCGTGTTCGAGCGGGACGTCACCTACCCCGACGGCAGCGTCGTACGGGCGGGCGAGCGGTTCGACAAGACCTGGCGCATCCGGAACGCGGGCAACGTGCACTGGCACGACCGCTACCTCACCCGCATGAACGACACCCCCTGCAAGGCCCCCAAGCGGGTGGCGATCGGCCCGGTACGTGCGGGCGAATCGGTGGACATCACCGTACGGGTGCGCGCCCCCGACTCGCCCGGCCGCTGCAAGATCTATTGGAAGATGACCGACGAGGACGGCGCGCCGCTGCTGGCCGACAAGCGGCCCATCTTCCTCGACGTCACCGTCGCCTGAACGCGGCGGTCATCGATAGGCGGCCGCCTGGAGGGTGTAGAGGTCGGCGTAGAGGCCGTTCAGCGCCATGAGCGTGTCGTGGTCGCCTTGCTCGGTGACCTCGCCGTGGTCGAGCACGTAGATGCGGTCGGCGTAGCGCACGCTGGCCAGCCGGTGGGTGATGAGCAGCACCGTACGGCCGTCGGAGTGAGCGCGTACCCGCTCGAAGAGGGCGTGTTCGGCGCGGGCGTCGAGGGCGGCGGTGGGCTCGTCGCAGATGAGCAGGAGAGCGTCGCGATGGAACCCCCGGGCCACGGCGATGCGCTGCCACTGGCCGCCGGACAGCTCGTGACCGTCCTTGAATCGGCGGTCGAGCAGGGTGCGGTAGCCGTGGGGCAGCTCGGCGATGACCTCGTCGGCCCCGGCGACCGAGGCGGCGGCGTGGAGGGCGGGCTCGCCCTTGTCGGTGCCCATCGTGATGTTGTAGCGGGCGGCGAGCGGCCAGCGGGTGTGGTCCTGCGCGATGACGGCGGTGCGCAGGCGCAGCTCGTCGGGGCCCACCTCGCGCAGGTCGGTGTCGTCCCACCGCACGGTGCCGCTGTCGGGCTCGTAGAGCCCGGCGAGGATCTTGGCCAGGGTGGTCTTGCCGGAGCCGTTCTCGCCGACGAACGCGATCACCTCCCCCTGCTTGATCTCGACCGACACCCCGCGCAGGGCCGGGCCGTCGGCGCCGGGGTAGGTGAAGGTGACGTTGTCGGCCGTGATGGCCGAGAAGCGGTCGGGGGCGGGCCGGGAGCGGGGGCGGGTGACCCGGCGTTCGGCCTCGGCGCAGAAGTCGAGGAAGTCGGTGAAGTAGAGGCCCTGCTCGTAGAGGTGGTTGGTGGCGTACATGAGGTTGGCCAGCGAGGTCTGGCCGGAACGGATGGCGAGGACGGCGGTGCCGGCGACGGCGAGCGGGATGGCGCCGATCGCCAGCAGGACGCCCAGCGCGACGTAGACGAGCGCGGTGCCGATGCCGCCGAGCGCGTCGCCGACCAGCCTGGCCACCGTCTGGCGGCGGGCCAGGCGCAGCAGGACGTCCTGCTGGGCGCGGGCCACGACGTCGTACATGCGCAGCAGGAAGCCGCGCATGGAGAACGAGCGCACCTCGGCGGCGCAGGACCGGCTGGCCATGAGATCGCCGATGATCCACTTGCGGCGGGCCACCGGGATCAGGGAGTACATGGCGGTGTAACGCATGCGGGCGCTGCGCACCGCCGCCCAGGCGTCGGGCAGGACGGCGAGCAGCAGCAGCGGGAGCAGAACGGGGTGGAGCACGCCGAGCACACCGGCGGCGGCGCCGATGCCGATGACGGCGGTCACGACGTCGATGGCCGAGCTGACCACGGAGCCGGGCACGGCCACGCCGCGCGATGTGGCGCGTTCCAAAGAGTCGTGGAAGTCGGGGTCGTCGTAGGAGACGAGCTCCACCCGGCTGGTCAGCCCGTAGAGGCGCTCCTCGGTGTGGCGGGCGATCTGGGGGGTGAGCCGGGACTGCGCCCAGCCCGCCCCCGCCTGGACGGAGCTGCGCAGCACCGCGGCGGCGCCGACGAGGGCGAGGCTGGGCAGCGCCGCCATGACGCGGTCGGGGGTGGGGCCCTCGCTGAACAGCGCGGTCAGCACGCCGGTGGTGGCCAGCAGGCCGAACGCGGTGAACAGGCCGCCGAGCAGGTTGAGCACGACGGTGGCCAGGGTGTCGCGGGGGCTCGCCTGCCAGGCCATGCGCAGGGCCTGACCGACGAGCGACGGCAGCCGTCTGGCGATGGTCAGGAAACCGACCTCCGCCATCTTGTCGGTGTGGACGCTCCAACTGGGGAGGGCTAGTTCGCCGATGTCGAGCGACTCGTTCTGCATGCTCCGAGTGTGCACGCGGCCACTGACAGTTTTCGATGACCGCAGAGCGCGGCTTTTGTGAGGAGATCGCCAGGAGTCAGAGGGCTTGTCATGTAAGTTTCACGCTCGGTTGACGGCCGATTTGAACGTTGTGATACTCCGTGCGATTCAACCCCCGTTCCACCCGCTTGCTGCCGAGCAAATGTGCAGGTCAGGAGCTTTGTCGCGAATGAATCGATTCATGGGAGCGGAGCATGTTACGCAGCAGCACGAGGAAACTCATCACGGGCCTCGCCGCACTCGCGCTCGCGGCGACCGCGCTGTCCGGCCCCGCCGCCGCGCAAACGCCCCCCAGTAAGGCGCTGGCCTGCGGCGACGGCTCGTACAACGCCGAGGCCGTGCTGAGCGGCGGCACCTGGACCGCGCGCAACGGCAGCAGGACCGTCTACACGGGAAGCAGCATGCTGTCGGCCATGCAGGCCGCCGTGAACAGCCTCACCGCCGGCCGCACCTCCAAGCAGCGCGTCGTCGTACGCGGCTCCGGCTCGATCAGCGCCGGCTCGCGGCTGTCGCTGCCGAGCTACACGGTGCTGGACGTCTGCGGCACCGTGAACGTGACCGGCTCCGGCTCCGGCGACCAGGCCGTCGTGTACGCACGAGGCGTCACCGACGTCGAGGTCCAGCACCTGAACGTCACCGGCACCCCGCTGTACGGCATCTTCGTCCGCAACGGCACCGACATCACCCTCGGCCAGATCGATCTGCGCCTGTCCAGCGGGCTCGGCATCCGCATCGACAACCACGGCGACCGCAGCGTACGGACCAGGAACGTACGCATCGACAACGTCTACGTCTCGGGCACCAGCACGCACGGCGTGGAGACGTACGGCGTGGACGGCCTCACCGTCGGCACCGTCGTCGCCCGCGACACCGGCCACTCCGGCCTGCTGCTGAACGACACCATCAACGCCACGGTCGACACGGTGGACGCGCAGAACGCCGGCACCGGCACCGGGTACGCCGCCTTCCGCATGGCCAACAGGAACGGCAGGATCGGCTCCGGCTATCCCACCAACATCCGCGTCAACCAGGTCATCGCGCGGGGCGGCGGCAGGGGCGTGTTCTGCGTCTCGGAGAGCGGCGGCGCCGTCATCAACCGGGTCGACATCGCCCAGACCGGCAACAACGCGATCCTCATCGAGAACTGCTACAACGTGAACATCGCCGCCCAGGGCGGCAGCGTCCAGGGCCCGGGCGACATCCGGATCGCCGCCCGCTCGGAGTTCCCCAACACCGCCGACATCACCATCCAGAACCTGACCGTCACGAACTCCGCCCTCGTGGAGAACCCGTGCGGCGTCAACATCACGTTCAGGAACAACACGCTGGTCAACAGCCGCCAGTCGATCTGCTGAGCGGGGCCATATCACGGTGATAGGAGCAACTTGGTACCTCTTCCGGGGGTTGGTGGTGCGCATACCGTCACAACACCCCCAACTTTCCGGAGGAGGCTCCGTGACCAAACGCCTTCGCATCGTCCTGTCCGCCGTACTCAGCCTGGCGTTCCTGCTCATCACCGCCCCCGCGCAGGCCGCCGCCCTCGTCACGGTCATCCGGTACGACGCGAGCCGCGCCGCCGAGTTCAGCGCCACCATCGATCAGGCGGCGCAGGTCTGGAACGCCAACGTGTCGAACGTACGGCTGGTGCGCGGCACGCCCGCCCACTTCGTGGTGATCGCCGACAACGGCTGGCCCCGCGCCCTGCCCACCAGCCTGGGGCGCGGCACCGTGTGGATGGGCCGGCAGGCCGTGGACCAGGGCTACTACCCCCTGCGCATCGCCACCCACGAGATCGGGCACATCCTCGGCCTGCCCGACCGGCGTACGGGCCTGTGCAGCGACCTGATGTCGGGCTCGAGCGCGCCGGTGAGCTGCCAGAACGCCGCCCCGAGCGCGGCCGAACGCGCCGAGGTCGACCGTAACTTCGCGGGTGCGACACCCCAGGTGACGTTCGGCACCCTCCACGTGGACCGCTGACCTTGCGGGTGGCGCGCCGCCCTCGGCGAACCGCTCCGCCGGTGGTGGCGCGCCGCCCGTAGCGGCGAGCGGACCGCTCCGCCGGGAGGGCGCGTCGCCCGGGGCGACGAGCGAACCGCTCCGCCGGAGGCGGCGCGCCGCCGGCGGCCCTCTGGGTTCGGCAACGCCAGCGCGCCCGGTTTCGGGCCCAGCGGCACAGCACCGGCTCCGCGGGCGGGACCCGGGCCCGGGGCGGCCCGGGTCAGCTGCAGGTGTACGACGTGGGCAGGGAGGTGTCGCCGTCGGGGCGGGTGGCCTGGAAGCCGAACGACGTGCTCTCCCCGCCCCCAGCGTGCCGTTGTGCGGGGCGTTGCGGGCGGTGACGGTACGGCCGCTGACGCTCACCTCGGCGTTCCACGAACCGGTGATGGTGTGCCCGGCGGGAAGGGTGAAGGTGACCGTCCAGGACGTTCTGGAAGATGTGCCGGTGTTGGCGACCGTGGCCTGGATGACGTACCCGGTGCCCCACTGGCTCTGCGTGGACGGTGTGACCGTGCAGCCGGATCCGGTGCCGTCGCCGGACGTGGTGACCGTCACGGTGCCGGAGCGGGGTGAGCGGTTGCCGGCGGCGTCCCTGGCGTAGACGGCGAAGGTGTAGGAGGTGTCCGGCGACAGGCCGGTGATGGTGACGGAGGTGGAGGTGACGGAGGCCGCCGGTGTCTCGGCGGAGCCCTGTAAGCGGACCACGTCGTACCCGGTCACGCCGACGTCGTCGGTGGCGGCGGACCAGGTGAGGGTGGCCGAGGTGGAGGTGACGCCGGAGGCGGTGGGGGTGCCGGGCGCGGTGGGCGGGGTGGTGTCGTCCTCTCCGCCCGGCTCGTACGTCAGCCCGAACCCCTGCGGGAACAGCGGCGTCTTGCCGTCACCCGCGTTGATGGGCTGCTGGGAGGCGCTGTTCATCCAGGTCATGGGCAGCTTCCCGGTCGGCTGGACGACGCCGAACAGCACGTCGGCCACGCCCTGCCCCTCGGTGCCCGGCAGCCAGGCGGCGACCAGGGCGTCCCAGCCGGGGAGTTGCGCGGCGATGTCGAGGGGCCGTCCCGAGACGAGGACCACGACGACGGGGACGCCGGAGGCCCGCAGGTTGGCCAGGGTGTTCAGGTCGGTGCTGTCGAGGCCGAGGTCGCCCGGCCGGTCGCCCTGCGTCTCGGCGTACGGGGTCTCGCCGACGACCGCGATGGCGACCCGGTACGAGCCGTCGATGCCGCTGCCGTCGCGGCTGTAGGTGACGGTGGCGCCGGAGCCGACGGTGTTCCTGATGCCCTCCAGGATGGTGGTGCCGGGCGTGATGTCGCCGGAGGAGCCCTGCCAGGAGATCGTCCAGCCGCCGCTCTGGTTGCCGATGTCGTCGGCGCTCTTACCGGCCACGAAGATCTTCCCGCCGGTCCTGGCGAGCGGCAGCAGCCCGCCTTCGTTCTTCAGCACGACCTGCGACTTGGCGACGGCCTCGCGGGCCAGTGCCCGGTGCTCGGCGCTGCCCACGGTGGAGGTGTACGACCGGTCGGTCAGCGGCTTCTCGAACAGCCCGAGCTCGAACTTCTTGGTCAGGATGCGGCGTACCGCGTCGTCGATCCGTTCCATGCTGATGCGCCCTGCCTGCACCTCGGCGCGCAGCAGCTCGATGAAGCTCCGCCACTCGGTGGGCACCATCGCCATGTCGATGCCGGCGTTGATGGCGGTGCGCACGTCGAGCGCGGAGGTGCCGGGCGCGCCGTCGATCTGGTCGATGCCGTTCCAGTCGGAGACCACGAACCCGTCGAAGCCCAGCTCGCCCTTGAGCACGTCGGTGATGAGGTAGCGGTGGCCGTGCACCTTGGTGCCGTTCCAGCTGCTGAACGAGATCATCACCGAGCCGACGCCGCGCTCCACGGCCTCCTCGAACGGCGGCAGGTGGATCGCCCGCAGCTCGGCCTCCGACAGCCGGGTGTCGCCCTGGTCGACGCCGCCCTCGGTGCCGCCGTCGCCGACGTAGTGCTTGGCGGTGGCGAGCACGGAGGCGGGGCCGTTCAGCGCGTCGCCCTGCAACCCGGTGATGATGGAGGTCATCGACGAGGGCAGGTCGGGGGTCTCGCCGAAGGACTCGTACGTGCGGCCCCACCGGTCGTTGCGGGCCACGCACAGGCAGGGGGCGAAGTTCCAGTCGATGCCGGTGCCCGACACCTCCTCGGCGACGGCGCGGCCGATGCGCTGGACAAGGTCGGGGTCGCGGGTGGCGCCGAGGCCGATGTTGTGCGGGAAGATCGTGGCGCCGACGACGTTGTTGTGGCCGTGTACGGCGTCCACGCCGTAGATGAGCGGGATGCCGAGCGGGGTGGCCAGGGCGGCGTTCTGGAAGCCGTCGTACATGTCGGCCCAGGAGGCGGGCGTGTTCGGTGTGGGGGCCGAGCCGCCGCCCGACAGCACCGAGCCCAGCCGGTACGTGGTGATGTCGGACGCGCTGACCGAGCCGCGCTCGGCCTGGGTCATCTGGCCCAGCTTCTCCTCCAGCGACATCCTGGACATGAGGTCGTCGACCCGGGCGCCGACAGGGAGGCTCGGGTCCTGGTACGGCAGGGCCGCCGCCCCGGTCGCGGGGACCGTAGCCGCGATCGCCGTGGCGGGCACGGTCAGGGTCGCGGCGACCAGGGCGAGAACGGCGGCGAATCCCGTCCGTCTGCGGCTCGCCCGCCATCCGCCCGGCGGCGCGTCGCCCGGTGGCGGGTCGCCCGGTGGCGGGTCCGTCCGCATGAGGGCCCGCCGCAGACCGGTCCGCCATCGGCCGGCCCACGTCGGAACCGTCCGCTTCCTGCTCGGGTTGCTGCTCATCGCACGCTGCTCCGGCTGGCTCGAAGGGATGTGGGAGCGCTCCCAGAGGCACTGTAGGTCACGATCCCCGAGTTTCGCCGCCGCGTGCGAGGCGCCGCCCCGGCGAGGGCAGGCACCAGCGGAAACGGGCCGTACTCCGGTGAAACTTTCAGCTCCTCTTGACCGGCGGGGAGGTTGCCGCGCCCCGGATCCGGCGACATTCCCGCCGTCACCCCTCGCCTTCGTCACCCCTCGCCTTCAGGAGGCCCTTCATGGCGTACGGATCCCTCGCCGGCTACGGCGGCGGCGTGGCGGTGGCCGCGCTGGCCGGCGGGCACCCGTGGCTGGTCGTGCTCTGCGCGTCGATCGCGCTCGGCACGGCCTTCCTGGTACGCGCCCGCTTCCGCCCCGGCCGCGACCCCCTCTGCCCATGACGCGAGACGGGCGCCCCCGGCGGCTCCCATCCGCCGACTACGCCGCCGGTCCCAAGCTCCAAGCATGCGCCGCACTCCTCACCACCGCCGTCGCCGCCTGGGGCGTGACCCATGTGATGGCCGCCCTGCCGAACGGCGGCGGCGAGGCGGCCTGGCCGCTCGCCGCGATCCTGCTGTGGTGGCTGCCGCTGTCGTGGTGCGAGCGCCCGATCAGAGCACGGCGCGACGACCAGGCGAGGCTGGACGCGTTGCGGGTGACCGTACAGATCCCGGTCTACAACGAGGATCCGGAGGCGTTGCGCGCCTGCCTGCGCTCGGTGCTGGCGCAGAGCCGCCCGGTCACGCGGGTGCGGGTGGTGGACGACGGCTCGGACCTGCCGTACGACGACGTACGCACGGAATTCGAGCAGGAGGCGGCGGCGCGCGGCATCGAGACGACCTGGGACCGCACCCCGAACCGGGGCAAGCGCCACGCCCAGATGCACGCACTCGCCGGCGACGACGGGGACGTCTTCGTCACCCTCGACAGCGACTCGGTGCTCGACCGGCACGCCGTCAGGGAGGGGCTGGCCCCGTTCGCGGACCTGCGCGTGCAGTCGGTGGCCGGTCAGGTGCTGGTGCTGAACCGGGCCGATGGCGTGCTCGCCCGCCTGAGCCCCCTGCTGTACCTGCCGTTCACGCTCGGCCTGCGCAGCGCCACCTCGGCATTGAGGCAGGTGCGGCTGAACTCGGGCGCGCTGGCGTTCTACCGGGCGGGCGTGGTGCGAAGGTGCGCGGGCGCGTACGGAAGCGAGCGCTTCCGCGGCCGTCCGATGCAGATGAACGACGACTCGCTGCTCACCTTGCACGCCCTGCTGGCGGGGCGGACCGTGCACCAGCCGTCGGCGATGGTGTTCACGCTCGCCCCGGCCCGGCTCAGCCATCACGTGCGGCAGCAGGTGCGGTGGATGCGCGGCACGGCCGTACGTCATCTGTGGTGGCTGCGCTACCTGCCCCTGACCGGCGCCGCCTTCTGGACCGCGGTGGCCGAGCTCCTGCACCTGCTGCTGGTCGTGGCCGTCCCGGTGGCGCTGGTGGCCGGCCCGGACCACCGGGCTCACCTGGGCGCGGCGGCGGTCGCGACGGGGCAGGCCGCGCTGGCCATGAACTACGCGATGGCGCTGCGGCTGTTCACGGTGCGGCGCAGCGACGAGAGCACACGGGCGCGGCTGGTGCTGTTCGCGCTCGCCCCGCTGGCCGCGCTCTGGCGGCTGCTGGTGCTGCGCCCGCTCCTGGCGTACGCGGTGCTGACGTGCCACCGGGTGGGCCGCTGGGGCACCAGGGCGGGCGTGGAGGTCGGTCTGGCGGCGCGAAATTGATCCCTTTCCCTACAAGATCGCGCCGTGTATGTTCGGGGTGAAAGAAAGTTTCACCCTTGGAGGAAGTGTGGGCAAGAAGCTTCAGATGCTGGCGTTACCGCTCGCCGCCGCCGTCGTGGCCGCGCTCGGAACGCCGGCTCAGGCCGCCGAGGGCTACGACCGGTGCCAGGAGGGCTACTACTGCATGTTCTCCGGCCTCGACGGCACCGGGGACATCATCCAGATCAACGCCGACACCCCCGACCTGGCCGCGCTGGGCATGGCCGACCGCGCCAAGTCCGACTGGAACCGTACCGACTCGTTCATCTACCTCTTCTCCGAGGCGGACTACGACGGCTGCACCGCCGTCACCCAGCCCAGGGACAAGGGCAACTTCTTCCCCACCTTCCGCGACTTCTTCGACTCCGTACGCTTCGACGGCCCCGGCGGCCCGTCCTGCGGCATCACGCTCAAGGGCGGCGCGGCCGACTCGCACGGCGGCTGAAGACCTCCAGAAACGGGGCGACCCCCGGCCTGAGGAGTTCCGGCCGGGGGTCGCCCGTTCACGTGAGAGGGGCTCACTCGGTGAAGCCGACCTCGGTCCAGTCGTAGGTCTTGTAACCCTCAGCGCCCAGGTTGGCCAGCGTCTTCTTGGCCGCCTGGATGTCGGGACGCTGGTACAGCGGGATCGTGTGCACCATGTCCCAGATCATCTTGTCGGCGATGTTCGCCTTCTCGATGGCCTTCTGCGGGTCCATCTCGCCGACGGCATCGTCGATCGCGGCGTCGAGCTCAGGGTTCTCCGACTTCGGGAAGTTGCTCTCGGAGCCGGTCTTGTAGATCTGCGGCAGCGCGCCGAGCGGCAGCGGCGTGCCGATCCACGAGAACGGCACCAGGTCGAAGTCGCCCTTGATGATGTAGTCGGTGAAGAACTTGTCGTCCGGCACCGCGCGGATGTTGAGCTTGATGCCGACCTCCTGGAGCATCGCCTGGGTCAGCTCGCCCTCGGTCTTGGCGTACGGCACGCCGGCGGGCACCACGAAGGTCAGCTCGAACTCCTTGCCGTCCTTCTTGCGGGTCGCGCCCTCGCTCTCCTGCTTCCAGCCGGCCGCGTCGAGCAGCTGCTTGGCCTTCTCAGGGTTGTACTTGCCGAGGTCGCCGGAGTTGTCGACGTACCCCTTGTGGTTGTTCATGAAGACGTGGTTGCCGAGCGTCTGCAGCGGCCAGTCCATGTCCTTCAGGTCGGACTGCGTGATCACGTCACGGTTGATGGCGTACTGCACGGCCTGGCGGACCGACTTGTCCTTCAGGAACTCGCTCTGGTTGTTGACGGTGATGTGCCGCCAGTTGGGGCTGAGCGCCTTGCGGATGTCCGCGTTCGGGACCTCCTTGGCGCGCTTGAGGTCGGCGGGGCTGCCCGGCGGGATCTCCACCATGTCGAGCTCGCCGTTGGCGAAGGCGTTGACCTGCGCGGCGGGCGTCTCGATGGTACGGAAGATGACCTTGTCGAGCTTGGCCTTCCTTCCCCACCACTTGTCGTCGCGCACGACGGTCAGCGTCTTGGTGCCCTCGTCGATCTTCTCGATCTTGAAGGGACCCGCGGTGACCGGGACCTTCTGCAGGTAGTCCTTCTCGAACGCCTCGGGCGAGTCCATGTGCTTGGCCGGCATGAGCGGCGTGAACAGGCCCTGCCACTCCGGGTACGTCTTGGCGAAGGTGACGACGACGACCTTGTCGGAGTCGCCCTTCTCGACCGACTCGATGCGGTCGTAGCCGTCGGTGGAGGTCGGCTTGTACTTCTTGTTCTCGCCGTTGCTGGACTTCCAGATCGCCTCGAAGTCCTTCCACGTGATCGGCGTGCCGTCCGACCACTGGGCCTTGTCGTTGATCGTGTAGGTGATGACCTGCTTGCCCGACGACTGGTCGAGCTTGACGTCGGTCACGTAGTCCTTGTTCGGCGTGAAGTTGGCCTCCGCGTCCGACACCATCACCGACGGCAGGAAGGTGTCACGCATCTCCGAGGTGTCGGCCTGGTTGCCGTCGACGTGGTAGGGGTTCCACTGGCTCGGCCACTGACCAATCGGCAGGGTGAGCGTGCCGCCGTCCTTCACCTGCTCGTACGGGACGGGGTTGATGCTGATGGACGGGGTCTCCGCCATCTGCTGCTGGGCCTGCTGCGACTGCTCGGCGCTCGGCTGCTTGCTCTCCGAGCCGCCGCCGCCGCAGGCCGCCACTGCCATGGCCAGGACCGCGAGCCCAGCGGCCGCACGGTGATGAACCTTCACTCTTCCTCCTGATTGTCCGAGGCCGTGATGACCTCGACTTCCTCCGCGTAGTGGCAGGCGGCACCGTGGTCGACGGCGCTCGTCAGCCGGGCGACCGAAGGCTCCTCCTCCACACACCGCCGTCGCTCGGCCTCGCTGAGCCGGGCGAACTTGGGGCAGCGGGTGCGGAACCTGCAGCCAGACGGCGGGTCGGCCGGACTGGGCAGGTCGCCTTCGAGCAGGATCCGCTTGCGGGTGCGTTCCTTCTCGGGGTCGGGGAGCGGGATCGCCGACAGCAGTGCCTGCGTGTACGGATGCGCGGGCCGGTCGTAGACGTTCTCGACCGCGCCGATCTCGGCGATCCTTCCGAGGTACATGACGGCCACCCGGTCGGCCAGGTGCCGTACCACCGCCAAGTCGTGTGCCACGAACAGGTAGGACAGGCCCAACCTGTTCTTCAGCTCCTCCAGCAGGTTGATCACACCTGCCTGGATGGAGACGTCGAGTGCCGAGACGGGCTCGTCGAGGACGAGCAGCTTCGGCTCCAGGGCCAGTGCGCGGGCGATGCCGATGCGCTGGCGCTGACCGCCGGAGAACTGCTGCGGGTAGCGCTCGGCGTGCTCCGGTGCGAGGCCGACGAGCTGCAGCAGCTCGGCGACCTTGGCGGAGACGTCCTTCTTGCCGTGCGCGCGCAGCGGCTCGGCGATGATGTCACCGATCGGCATGCGCGGGTCGAGCGCCGCCATCGGGTCCTGGAAGACGATCTGCAGGTCGCGGCGGAGCGCCTGGCGCGCGGCCTTGTCCAGCTTGGCGCTGTCCTTGCCGAGCACCACGATGCGGCCGTCCTGCGGCGGCGCGAGCTGCATGATCTGCTGCAGCGTGGTGGTCTTGCCGCAGCCGGACTCGCCGACCAGGGCCAGCGTCTCGCCTTCGGCGATGTCGAAGCTGATGCCGTCCACGGCGTAGACCGTGCCGACGCGGCGCTTGAAGATGGCGCCCTTCATCAGCGGGTAGTGCCGCTTGAGCCCGTCCAGCTCCAGCACCGTGGGGCGCTGCTCGCGCGGCACGCGGACGACGTCGCTCGGCGGGATGACCGGGACCGGGAACACGTCCGCGCCGGTCAGGCCCTTGTGCTCGATCTCGTGCGCGCGGATGCAGGCCACGTGGCGTCCCCCGTCGATCGGGGTCAGCGGCGGCTCCTCCTCCTCGCACATGTCCACCTTCATCGGGCAGCGCGGTGCGAACGGGCAGCCCGGCGGCAGCGAGGCGGGCGAGGGCGGGTTGCCCTCGATGGGCACCAGCGGCCCCTCCTCGCCGTCCACCCTGGGGATCGAGGCGAGCAGGCCCATCGTGTACGGCATGCGCGGCCGGTAGTAGATGTCGTCCACCGAGCCCTGCTCGACCGGGCGGCCCGCGTACATGACGAGCACCCGGTCGGCCATGCCGGCGACGACGCCGAGGTCGTGGGTGATCATCACGATGCCGGCGCCGGTCTCCTGCTGCGCGGTCTTGAGCACCTCCAGGACCTGCGCCTGGATGGTGACGTCGAGCGCGGTGGTCGGCTCGTCGCAGATCAGCAGGTCGGGGTCGTTGGCGATGGCCATGGCGATCATCGCGCGCTGGCGCATGCCGCCGGAGAACTCGTGCGGGAACGCCTTGGCCCGCAGCTGCGGGTTGGGGATGCCGACCAGGTCGAGCAGGTCCACCGCGCGCTTGGCCGCCTTGTCCTTGGGCATCTTCTGGTGGATGCGGACGGCCTCGGCGATCTGGTCGCCGATCGTGTAGACGGGGGTGAAGGCGGACAGCGGATCCTGGAAGATCATGCTGATCGCCTTGCCGCGTACCTTGACCAGCTCGTCTTCCGGCATGCCGAGCAGCTCTTGGCCGTGCAGCTTGACCGAGCCGTCCACCACCGCGTCGCGCGGCAGCAGGCCCATCACGGCCAGCGACGTCACGGACTTGCCCGAGCCGGACTCGCCCACGATGCCGAGCACCTCGCCGCGCTCGACCTCGTAGCTGACGCCGCGCACGGCCTCGATGCCGCCGGGGAAGGTGACGGTGAGGTCCTTGACCTCCAAGATGCTCACGAGTTGCTCCCCGGGTCGAGTGCGTCACGCAGCCCGTCGCCGATCAGGTTCACGCTGAGCACCAACGCGACCAGCAGGCCGGCGGGAAGGCGAACAGCCACGGGTAGCCGGTGGCGTTGCCGGAGCCGAGCGCGATCAGCGTGCCGAGCGAGACGTCGGGCGGCTGGATGCCGAAGCCGAAGAAGGACAGCGCCGCCTCACCGATGATCGCGCCACTGACGTTCAGCGTGGCGTCGATGATCAGCAGGGACGACAGGTTGGGGACGATGTGCCGGAAGATGATCTTCCAGCGCGGGATGCCCATGTAGACGGCGGCCAGGACGTACTCGCGCTCGCGCAGCGAGAGCGTCATGCTCCGCACCACCCGCGAGGTGATCATCCAGGAGAACGCGGCCAGCAGCACCACGAACCACAGCCAGGAGGCGCCCTCCTTGAGCCGGGGCGAGACGATCGCGATGATCAGGAAGCTGGGCAGGACGAGGAGCAGGTCCACGCCCCACATGAGCACCTTGTCCACCCAGCCGCCGAAGTAGCCGGCGAACGCGCCGACCAGGGCGGCCAGGGCCGTGGAGATCAGCGCCACCAGCAGGCCGATGACGATCGACTTCTGCATGCCGCGCAGCGTGACGGCGTACACGTCCTGGCCGATCGAGGTGGTGCCCCACCAGTGGTCGGCGCTCGGCGGCTGCAGGAAGGCGAGGAAGTCCTTCTCGGTCCAGTCGTACGGGCCGAAGTACGGCCCGATGTAGGCCAGCGCCACCAGCAGGATCAGCGCGATGATCCCGTAGCGGGCCTGCTTGTTGCGGTAGAGGCGCCGCAGGACGACTTTCGATCGCATCTCAGCTCACCCGCACCCGTGGATCGAGGGCCGCCACCAGCACGTCCGACAGGAACGACGCGACGAGGACGCACACCGCGGCGAAGAAGGTCACCGCGGCCACGGAGTTGACGTCGTTCTGGTTGATCGAGTCGACCAGCCACGCGCCCATGCCGTGCCAGGCGAAGATCTTCTCGGTGAACGTGGCTCCGGTGAACATGGTCCCGAACGCGAACGCGAAGTACGTCGCCGACGGGATCAGCGCGGTGCGCAGCGCGTGCTTGATGAGCGCCGTCCTGCGCCGCAGGCCCTTGGCCATCGCGGTGCGGACGAAGTCCTGGTTCAGCACGTCGAGCATCATGTTGCGCTGGATCCGGCTGTAGAAGGCGATCGAGCCGAGGCTCAGCGAGATCGTCGGCAGGATGAGATGGTTCAGCCGGTTGAGGAACTGGTCCCAGCCCGACAGGCGCGGGTTGTACTCGCCGGTGTACTCGATCAGCGTGAACCCGAGCCCTCTGTTGAGGTTGTAGGTCGCGATCGCCAGCAGCGTGGCCAGCACGAACACCGGGATGGCCATGATCACGAAGGAGCTGACACCTATTAACCGGTCAGTGATCTTGTACTGCTTCACCGCGGATATCGCGCCAAGTGCCACGCCCACCGCGAACCCCAGCAGGGTGCCGATGAACAGGAGCCGGAGACTGACCATGATGCGGCGGCCCATCTCGTCGTTGACCGAACCGCCGTTCCAGGTCTTGCCGAAGTCTCCGGTGATGACCCCGGAAGCCCAGGTCACGTAGCGCTGCAGCACGGGAGTCTTGTCGTTCAGGTTGTAGGCGTCCAATGTGGCGTCGATGGTCGCCTCGGGGACCGGGGGCTGCCGCCCCTGGTACGACGCCCGCGGGTTCAGCGTGGTCGCCGCGAGCATGTACGCCAGGCTAGCCGCGATAGCGACCAAGATCACATTTATCGCCAACCTGCGGAGCAGGTACTTGCCCATCACTCTCCGTTCGCGCTGACCGAGGGCGCGAACTCCACGCGGAGCGGCGCCCCCTCAACGGAAAACCCATCTCACATCGCGAAATTCACGTGACGTCAAGATGACTGATCAACGCGCAATATATAAGGAAAGGGATAACAGTCAGAATCGCGGCATATAACGTTAAGGTCACTCGCAATAGATCGCCGGACGCGGCGCCCGGTCGCGGATTTCCCGGGCCCACCTGCGGAAACGCGGATGATCAGATGGCCGTCGCGGCGCCCGCGGGATGCGCTTGTGTCACAGAATCCGGACATTAATTGACGGCTCAGGCCGGTGATCCACATCATATTCGGTGACGCCTCTGTGTGAGCGTCAATCGATCTCCGCGAGCGCGGCCGCCACGTCGTCATAGGAGCGGCTCACGCCGTCGGTCTGCCCGTGCCGGTGCCGCTCCAGCCGGATGGCGCCAAGATGGCGGATCTCGTAGATCACGGAGCGCCAGACCGCCGCGGGGGTGCGGTCCGGCTCTCCATACGCCTCCCAGAACGCCAGCCGCTCGTCCTTTTTGGCGTTCGCCATCCTGATCGTCCAGTCGGCGGCCGGGTCGCCCCACCACGTACGGTCCAGGTCGAGCACCCCCGTGAGCGTCGGCTCCGGCGCGTCCGCCGCGACCATCGTGTTCACCGTCCACAGGTCGCCGGTGAGCAGGCGCGGCTCGGTGATCTCGTCGAGTACGTCACTGCGGCTCTCCGCCAGCGCGGCGGCCTTGCGCAGGTCTGCGCCGTGCAGGCCGGCGTCCTCGGCGTCGGCGGCAAGCTCGTGCAGCGCGCCCGCCACGGCCTCGCTCCACGTGCGGTACGTGGGCGCCGCCACCGGGCCGAACCCCGGGCCGCGGATGTCGTGGACCGTCCTGGTGATCTCGCCGAGCCTGCGGAAGAAGCCTGTCCAGGTGGGGCGCGGGTAGCTCGGCAGGCGGTCGGGCGCGGGCACGCCGTCCAGGAACGTCTGCACCATGTAGTCGCGGCCGATCAGCTCGTGCGACCAGTCGGCGGCGATGATGCGCGGCATCAGCGGGGCGATCGGCGCGAGGTAGGGGGCGGTGGCGTACTCGTTGCGCATCAGCTCACGCTCCGAGCGGGCCTGACGGGCGGGGTCCGGCGCGAACCGCATCACCACCGGCCGGTCCCGCCCCTCGATCGTCACCTTGTACGTGGTGTTGTACATGCCGAGCCCCAGCTCGGCCGCCGAGACGGCGTCACGGCCGAAGACCCGGCGCGCGATCCGCTGGATGTGGTCGGGGGTCACGGACTGCTGGAATGCCTGGGCTGGACGGTCGATCGGCTCGAAGCGCATGCCGACCATCATCCCGCTTCCCCACGATCCCCCCATCCACGACCTTCCTCCCCGCCCCTTCCCGCCACCGGCGCTTCGGCCGGGCCGACGCCTCGGAGCAGCCCGATGCCGCAGAGCGGGCCGGCGCAGCAGAGCGGGCCGGCGCCGCAGGGCAGGCCGATGCCTCGGGGCGGGCTAGTGCAGGCGGCGCGCGGAGCCGGCGGCGGCGCGGAGGAAGAAGTCGTCGCCGCCCACCTGACCGCCCTTGAGCGCCACCTCCAGTCCGTCGAACGCGGGATCGTCGGCGGCGAGCACGCACACAGGCCCGCCCACCGCCAGGGAGGCGACCACGTCCAGCGCGTGCGCCCCGAGCGCGGTCACCACCTGCCCTGAGGTGTCGCCGCCCGCCACCACCAGCCGCCGTGTCAGCCCGGCAGCCACCGACGCGGCGGCCACCCGGCCGAGCAGGTCGCCGATGCCGTCCGGGTCGCGCTCCGGGCCCAGCGTGGTCTGCACGATGGTGTGGCGACCGGCGCGCAGGCTCACCTCGGCCGCCGCGATCGCCGCCATCCCCTCGGACGCGTCCACGACCGCCCAACCCGCCTCCGCCGCCGTGGCGATCTGCCGCGCGGTCACCGGAGACCGGCTCCCCGACACCACCAGTACGGGTCCCGCGGGCCCGAGTTCCGGTCCCGCTGGCACGAGCCCCGCATCGGCGGGCGCGAGTCCCGGCCCGGTGGGCGCAAGCCCCGGCCCGGTGGGCGCAAGCCCCGGACCGGTGAGCGCTGGTCCCGGCCCGGCGGGTCCGCGTTCCGGACCGGCGGGCTGGGGTTCCGGATCGGCGGGTCCGCGTTCCGGACCGGGTTCCGACCAGGCAGGCTCAGCCGGCGCTGCCGTACCCGACCGCCACCACGCCGCTGCCGAGGCCAGCGCCTGGCTCATCCCGCCGGACCCCACGCACCAGAGCACGCGTCGGCCGGCCCCGGAGGGTGCCCCGCCCGAAAGCGCCTCGGAGCCGGTGGAGGCCCCGGCCGGGTGAGCGCTCGCGGCGAAGGCAGAGCCGCCGGGAGCAGAGCCGCCGGGAAGCGCCTCCGACAGCGTGGAGGACCCAGCGCTCGCGACCGGAGACGAGCCCGCGGAAGACGCCGCGAAGGCCGAACGACCGGTGCCTCTAGCCCCTGACGCGGAAGGAGCACCCTCGGGCAACGTCGTCAGGGCATCGGCGAGGAGGAGGCGGCCGAGGGCGTGCACGTGGTCGTCCGTGGTGGCGTCGGCGACGAAGGCGGCGTGGCCGCGCAGCGCGAGGTAGCGGTCGCGGGTCGCCCCCGCGGGGAGCCGGCCGACCGGGCCCGCGCCCTGTTCGGCGAGCCGGATTCGCAGGTCGGCCTCCCTGGCGGGCGTGACGGGGTGGTCGCGGGCGGGCGGGTAGCGGTCGAGGCGGAGCACGTCGTCGCCGGAGCGGACGAAGTGGTTGGCGTACCAGGTGTAGCGGCCGAACTCGGGCTGGGCGGCCAGCACCGGCACCGGCCCGTCGGCGAGACCGGCGCGGTGCAGGGCGGCGATGACCGCGCCGATGCTGCCCCGCTCGGGTGCGGAGTCGAAGGTCGAGCAGATCTTGTACTGGACGGCGAGGGGGCACAGCGCCGCCACGGCCCGGAGCGCGGGGAGCGCGATCGGCACCGGGTCGTCCGCGGCCCTGGCGGTGGTGGCCAGGCCGATGACGTCGGCGCGATCGTGCAGGCGGCGCGCGTCGGTGACCAGCGACCCGGTCAGCCCGTAACGCCGGAACTGCCACAGCGCGTCCGTCGCCCCGGTGAAGTCGTCGGCCACGAAGGCGAAGAGCGTCACCGCCCGGCCTCGCAATCGCTCATCGGGTCATCACCGAACCGCAGCGCTCCCGGGCCGAGCCGGCTGGCGTCAAGGGTCATCGGGCCACCGCCCAACCGGGAGCACTCCAGGGCGCCTCCACCTCCGTCAAGGGTCATCGGGCCACCGCCGTACCGAAGTGCTCCAAGGCGCGGGCCAGCTCGGGCGCGTCCACCTCGGAAAGCGGCACGCCCGCAGCCGCGGCCTGCCACGCCTGCCGGATGCTGGTGATGCCGGCGGCGGGCCCGTCGGGGTGGCCGAGCACGCCGCCGCCGGCCAGGACGAGCAGGTCGTCGGTCCCCGTACGGTCGAGGGTGACGGGCGCGGTCCCCGCCCACTGCGCCGACGACAGCACGGGCAGGCAGGCGAAACCGCCCAGCAGGGGCGCGCGGACGGCCGCGACCGTGTCGGCCACCTCGTCGTCGGTGACGTAGAACTTGCTGTGGAAGCCGCCGCAGTGCAGGTGGTCGGCCCCGGCGAGGCGGGCCAGCTTCTGGTACGCCACCAGCCCGATGCCGATCCCGGGATGCCGGGCGAGCGCGCCGACCCCGGCGAGGTGGCCGTGGATGGGCACCTCGGCGTGCCGCCGCAGCATGGCGACGGCGGGCAGGCCGACGGCGTTGAGGTTGACCATCACGCAGGTCCCGCCCGCCGCCACCACCAGGTCGTGGTTGCGCAGCATGCGGTCGGGCTCGTCGCTGATGTTGAAGGCGTACATGGGCCGCCGCCCGGTGCGGCGTTCGACCTCGTCGAGCGCGGCGGTGACGGCTTCGACGCGCTGGGCGAGCGGCGCGGGCGGGCAGTCGGCGTTGACCTCGTCGTCCTTGATGAAGTCGGCCCCGGCAAGCCCCAGCTCCCGCACGAGCGGGACGTAGTCGGCGGGGCGCAGCCCGACGTTGGGCTTGACGATGGTGCCGATCAGCACGCCTTCCGGCCGGCCGACGAGCCGCCTGGTGCCTTCGACGGCGTACGCGGGCGGCAGGTACGCCTCACCGAACGCGGCGGCCGGCTCCAGGTCGACGAGCTTGAGCCCGGCCGCCTCGCGCAGCTCGTAGAGGTTGCCCGCGACGACGGGCAGCAGGTTCGTCAGCGACGGCCCGGTGTTGTCCAGCGGGAACCCGATGCGGACGAGCGCGGCGCGCAGCGGCCCGTCGCCGCGCGCGCCGGGCAGCGGCTCGGTGATCGGCGGCGGGATCTCGGTGATGCCGAGCACGACGGCGGCGTGGCGGGCGCGTAGCTCGTCGGTCTCGCCGGCGACGCTGACGAACGTCCCGGTGCTCTGCTCGCCGGCGATCGCGCTGACGGCCCGCTCAAGCGGCAGCCGGGTGACGACCCGGTACGTGGCGACGGTCAGCTCAGCCATGCAGCTCCTTCGCCAGGTACTCCATGGCCAGCGGCGGGCTGGCGAGGATGGGGACGGGCGAGGGGACGGCGCCGGCGACCCTGGCCATGGACGCCTGGGCGAGCACGATGACGTCCACCTCCCCGGCCAGCTCGGTGAGCGCGGCGGAGACGCGGGCGTCGTGGGTGGCGGCGTCGCCGCTCATCAGCGCCTCGAACGCGCCCTCGCACAGCCGGGCGGTCAGCGCGATCTCGGCGCCCGCCGCTTCTGCGCGGCGGCGTACGAGGTCGGCGGTGGGTTCGAGGGTGGTGGCGAGGGTGGCGATGACGCCGATCCTGGCTCCGATGGCGACGGCGCGGTCGGCCATGGGCCGGTCGACGCGGGTGACGGGCACGCCGGTCAGCGGCTCGGCGGCCTCGACGGCGGCGCCGATCGACGAGCAGGTGACGAGGATGCGGTCGGCCCCTGCGGCCTCCGCGCTGGCGATGTGCCCGGCGACGCGGCGGGCGGTATCGGGGGTGAGCCGCCCGGCGGCGACGGTGTTCTTGATCAGGCTGTCGTCGACGATGTTGAACGTCTCGACGCCCGGCAGGTGCCGCGTGCACAGGTCGGCGAAAACCGGCACGAGCGTCGCCGAGGTGTGGATGAGTCCCAGGGTCGTCATGGCCGCTCCCTCGCGGGCGAGCAGGGGGTGGACGTGGGTCGAGGTCGGCAGGAGGTGGGCGGGTCTCTCGGTGATCGTCGCCGGCGGCGTCCCTGGGAAAGCTACTACCGTGCCGCCGCCCTGTGAAGACTTCATCTGATGAAATCCGAACTTCATCCGATGAAGGGTCTAGGATTTCCGGCGCGCTCGGGATACCGTGCGGAGCCGTGGCTACAGATCCCCGCAGTGACGCGGCCCGTCACGTCCAGGTCGTACGCGCACTCGGCGCCCGCATCGTCAACGGCGAGCTCGCCCCCGGCACGTCCATCCCCATCGAGGAGGAGTTGGTCGGCGAGCTGGGCGTGGGCCGCTCGGCGGTCCGCGAGGGCGTGAAGGTGCTGGCCGGCAAGGGCCTGCTGGAGACCAGGAGGAGTGCGGGCACCATCGTGCGCCCGCGCGAGTCGTGGAGCCTGCTCGACGCCGACGTGCTGAGCTGGCGCTTCGAGCCCGAGCCGCGTCCCGAGGACATCAGGGTGCTGGCCGACCTGCGGGTCGCGCTTGAGCCCGGCGCCGCGAGGGTGGCGGCAGAGCGGGCCGACGCGGCGGCCGTGCGCCGCATCGACGAGGCCCTGGCCGCGCTGTACGCCACGGCCGACGACCCCGAGCCGTTCATCGAGGCCGACCTGGCCTTCCATCAGGCGGTCTTCGCCGCCGCCGACAACGACCTGCTGCTCTACCTCTACGACATGATCAGCATCGCCCTGCGGTCGGTGCGCCAGGTGCACACCCGCTCGGTGGCGCACAACAAGGAAACGCTGCCCAACCACGAGCGCGTGGCCCAGGCGATCAGACGCCGCCACCACCGCAAGGCCGAGGAGGCCATGCGCACGGTGGTCGAGGTGGCCCGCGCCGACGCCGAACAGCACATACGTCTCTGCTGCTAGAAATGAGCCTCCCTTGGACGTCCTCCTCGACGTCGACGGCCCGGTCGCCGTCGTCACACTCAACAGACCCGCCAAGCTCAACGCCGTCACCCCCGACATGGCCGCCGCGCTGCGCGCCTGCCTGGCCCGGGTGGACGCCGACCCGGAGATCAGGGCGGCCGTCCTGACCGGCGCGGGCGAGCGCGCGTTCTGCGTCGGCAGCGACATCCGCGAGCTGGACGCGTACGACACGCCGTGGGAGTTCCGCAACCGCGACGACTACGGCGACGCGGTCCGCGCGCTGCGCAAGCCGATCATCGCGGCGGTCAACGGCTACGCCTACGGCGGCGGCCTGGAGCTGGCGCTGGCCTGCGACATCCGGCTCGCGGCCGAGACCGCCACGTTCGCCGCGCCGGAGATCAAGCTGGGCTGGATCGGCGGCAGCGGCCAGTCGGCGCTGCTCGCGCACGCGGTCGGCCCGAGCAACGCGGCCACGATGCTGCTGACCGGCGACCCGATCGACGCGGTCCGCGCCCTGCAGTGGGGCCTGGTCACCGCGGTCCACCCGCCCGGGGAGCTGGCGGCGGCGGCCAAGGAGCTGGCCGCGACCATCGCCAAGCGGGCGCCGATCGCCGCGCAGACCGCCAAGTCGAACCTCAGGGCGGCCTACTCGATGCCGCTCGATCAGGCCATCAGGTACGAGCGCGACCTGCAGACCGTCTGCTTCGCCACGGCCGACGCCGCCGAGGGCAGGGCCGCGTTCGCCGCCCGCCGCGAGCCGGTCTTCGAGGGGCGCTGACATGGGCGTGCTCGACGGCTACCGGGTGGTGGACCTGTCCATCGCGATGGCGGGCCCGCTGGCCGCGATGCGCCTCGGCGACCTGGGCGCGGACGTCGTCAAGGTGGAGCCGGTGACCGGCGAGTGGCAGCGGCACGCACCCGCGGGCGGCGCCACCGGCAACCGGATCAACGCCTCGTTCCTGTCGCTCAACCGCAACAAGCGCAGCCTCGCGGTGAACCTGAAGTCGGACGCGGGCCGGGAGATCGTGCACCGGCTGGCCGCGACGGCGGATGTGTTCCTGCAGAACTACCGGCCGGGCGTGGCCGAGCGGCTGGGCATGGACTACGAGACGATCCGCGGGCTCAACCCGTCCATCGTGTACGTCTCCATGTCCGGCTACGGCGAGACCGGCCCCTACGCCTCGCGCCCCGGCCAGGACCTGCTGCTGCAGGCGATGAGCGGGGCCATGCTGAGCACGGGCAGGGAGGGCGACCCGCCGGTGCCCGCCGGCTCGTACGCGATCGACGCCATCACCGCCTACAGCGCCTTCGAAGGCGCGCTCGCCGCGCTGCTGCACCGTGAGCGGACCGGTGAGGGCCAGCGGGTGAGCGTGAACATGCTCGATGCGGCGGTCGCCGTGCAGATGCAGGAGCTGTCGATCTTCACGGTCGGCGGGGTGCCGCAGCGGCGCGGCCGCGAGCCGCACGGCCACACCTATATCAGGGCCCCGTACGGCGTCTTCACCACCAAGGACGGCTACATCGCGCTCGGCATGCCCCGGCTGGACGGCCTGGCGGCGGCGATGGACCTGCCCGCCCTGGCCGAGATGGACGGCGACGCCGACGGCCACACCAGGCGCGACGAGATCACCGCGATGGTGGCGGCCAGGCTGCCCGAGCGCACGACGGCCGAGTGGCTGGAGATCTTCGCCCGTCACGACCTGTGGGCGGGCCCGGTGTACGGCTACGCCGACCTGGTGGCCGATCCGCAGGTGCGGCACAACGGCTCGTTCGTCACCTACGAGCACCGCACGGAGGGCACGGTGACCACGCCCGGCTTCCCGTACGGGCTGAGCGCCTCGCCGCCGCGGGTGCGCAGGGGCGCGCCGCTGGTGGGCGAGCACACCAGGGAGCTGCTGGCGGAGCTGGGCTATCCGGAGGAGCGCACCGCCGAGCTGCTGGCGGAGGGCGTGCTGGCATGCGAGGACTGACCTGGGACCACCCCCGCGGGTACGCGCCGCTGGACGAGCTGACCCGGCTCGACAAGGCGGGCGAGCATCCGTACGGGCCGGTGCCCGAGCCGATCGAGTGGGACCGGCAGCCCCTGGAGGGGTTCGAGTCTGAGCCGATCGCGAAGCTGGCCGAGACCTACGACGTGCTGGTGATCGACCATCCGGGGCTGGGCGCGGCGGTGGACGCGCTGGTGCCGATGGAGGAGCTGTTCGCGCCGGACGAGCCGGCCGGGCTGCGGTTCGCGGGCCGCTCCTGGGAGAGCTACCGGCTGGACGGCCGCCAGTGGGCGCTGCCGCTCGACGCCGCCACGCAGGTCGCCGCCGCCCGCCCCGGCCTGCGGGCACCGGGAACCTGGCCGGAGGTCGCCGAGCGGGCGCGGGACTCGCGGATGGCGCTGTGCCTGGGCGGGCCGCACGCGTTCCTCATGTTCTGCGCGCTGACCTGCGGCGACTTCCTCGACGAGACGGCCGGTGAGCGGGCGCTCGAGCTGATGGCCGAGCTGCTCGCGCACGCCGATCGCGAAGTGTCGCTGCTCAACCCCATCGGCGTGCTGGACGCCATCGCGGCGGGCCGGGTGGACTGGTGCCCCCTGCTGTACGGCTACGTCACCTACCCGCTGGCCTTCTCCGACGCGCCCGCATGGCCGGGCCGCCCGCCGGGCAGCGTGCTCGGCGGGACCGGGCTCGCGGTGTCCAGACGCGCCATGGACAAGCGCGAAGCGGTGCGCGCCCACCTGCTGCGGCTGACGTCCGAGCCGGTGCAGACCCGGCTGTTCCCGGCCACCGGCGGTCAGCCCGCCGCCCGCTCGGTCTGGGAGGCCGGCGACGGCTTCTACCGCGACACCCGCACCACTCTGGAGGCCGCCTGGATCAGGCCGCGCTTCCCCGGCTACATCGCGCTGCAGCGGCGCTCGTCCGCGCTCGTCCGCGACGGGCTGCTGGCCGGCACGCCGCCCCGGCGCCTGCTGAACGACCTGCACGAGGAATGGAGGACGACATGACCACGGCGCTCGTCACGGGAGCCGCCGGGGCGCTCGGCCGCGCGATCGTCGGCCGGCTGACCGCCGACGGCCACCAGGTCGCCGCGCTCGACGTCGCGACCGACGGCCTGGAAGGCGCGCTCAACCTGAAGACCGACCTGCGCGACCCGGCCGCGATCGAGGCCGCGTTCGCCGAGACGGCCGAGCGGCTCGGCCCGGTCGGCATCCTCGTCAACAACGCCGCCGTCTACCCGGCACGGCCGTTCCTCGAGGTGCCGCAGGCCGAGTACGACGAGGTGGTGGCGGTCAACCAGCGCGGCTACTGGCTGTGCGCGCAGCACGCGGCCAGGCAGATGCTCGGGCTCGGCGGCGGCGCGATCGTCAACATCGCCTCGATCACCATGCACGGCGGCTGGTCCGACCTGGCCGCGTACGTCTCCACCAAGGGTGCCGCGGCGGCGCTCACCCGGGCGCTGGCCCGCGAGCTGGGCCCGCACGAGATCAGGGTCAACTGCGTCTCGCCGGGCGCGTTCGCCACGAAGGCCGAGGAGATCCACGAGGACCTGGAGTCCTACAACCGCATGGTGCTGGAGCGGCAGGCGCTGAAGAGGCGCGGCACGCCGGACGAGCTGGCCGCCGTGGTGTCGTTCCTGACCGGCCCCGACGCCTCCTTCGTCACGGGCCAGACCATCGAAGTCAACGGAGGGTGGGTGATGGCATGATGCCGAACCGCGGCCGGCTGGCCGAGCTGACGGGCGATCTGAGCGCGGCCGGCGGGGTCCGGCTGGTGACCCTGGGCGACGGCGTCGAGCGCGGCATCAGGACGCTGGAGTTCCGCACCGGCTCGGGGCTCGCGTTCGACGTGCTGGTCGACCGGTGCATGGACATCGGACACGCCGAGCACGCGGGGCGCGCGTTCGGCTGGCGCTCCCCCACCGGCTTTCGCCACCCGGGCCTGCACGAGAACAACGACGAGGACGGGCTGTCGTGGCTGCGCTCGTTCTCCGGGCTGATCGTGACGGCCGGGCTGGACCACACGCTGTTCGGCGGCGACGTGCCGGCCGGCACCTACCGGTATCCGCCGCGCACGTCCGTACGGCACGGGCTGCACGGCAGGGCGGGCAACCTGCCCGCCCGGCTGACCGGCTACGGCGAGCGGTGGGACGGCGAGCGCTGCGTGCTGTGGGCGGAGGGCGAGATGCGGCAGGCGGCGGTCTTCGCCGAGAACCTGCGCCTGGTCCGCCGTATCGAGGCCGACCTGGGCGGCGACGAGATCCGGCTCGTCGACACGGTGACGAACGCCGGGTTCGAGCCGACGCCGCACATGTACCTGTACCACATCAACCTGGGCTGGCCGCTGCTCGACGAGGGCGCGCGGCTGGAGGCCGACATCCGCGAGACGGTGTGGCAGAGCGACAGCGTCGCCGAGCAGAAGGCCGATCACCTCGTGTTCCCCGGCCCGGCGCCGGGGTTCGTGGAGCAGGTGTACGAGCACGTGCTGGCCCCGGTGTCCGACGGGCTGCATCGGGTGGCCGTGGTCAACGACCGGCTCGGCATGCGGGTGACCGTCGAGTGGCGGGCGGCGGAGTTCCCGTACTTCTTCGAGTGGCTGAACCTGCGCTCGGGCAACTACGCGGTCGGGCTGGAGCCGTCCACCCACCACGTGTCGGGCGACGCGGCGGCCAGGGCGGACGGCAGCATGATCTGGCTGGGCCCGCAGGAGTCGCGCAGCTACCACACGACGTTCCGGGTGGAGGCCGTGCCCCAGAGTCCCTAGAGCTCCCCGAGCTTGTAGGCGCGGCGGGCGGTGCCGCCGAAGACGGCGGCGCGCTCGCTCTCCGACAGGCCGGCGCACAGCTCGTCGGCCGCCGCCACGACCTGGTCATAGCGGGCGGCGAGCAGGCAGACCGGCCAGTCGGAGCCGAACATCACCCGCTCGGGCCCGAACTCCTCCAGCACGACCTCGGCGTACGGCCGCAGGTCGGCGACCTGCCAGGCCGCCCAGTCGGCCTCGGTGACCATGCCGGACAGCTTGCAGAAGACGTTCGGGTGCGCGGCCAGCTCCTTGATCCGGCCGCGCCACGGCTCCAGCTCGCCGCTCGCGATCGGCGGCTTGGACAGGTGGTCGAGCACGAACGTCAGCTCGGGCAGCGCGGCCACCGTCCTGATCGCGGACGGAAGCTGGTGCGGCAGCGTGAGCAGGTCGTAGGCGAGCCCGGCCGCGGCCACGTCGGCCAGGCCGCGCCGCACGTCGGGGCGGTCGAGCCAGTCGGGGTCGGGCTCCGACTGCACGCCGTGGCGCACGCCCACGAGCCCGGGCGGCAGCTCGGCCAGCGTGTCCGCGACGCCGGGCGCGGTGAGGTCCACCCACCCGACCACGCCCGCGACCAGCTCGGACGCGGCGGCGATGGCGAGGAACTCGCGCGTCTCGTCCAGGTCGGCGAGTACCTGCACGAGCACCGTGCGCTCGACGCCGGCCGCCGCGGCCTCGCCCGCGAGGTCGTCCAGCGTGTACGTGCGCCGCACCGGCGCCATCGGCTCGGGGTCGAGCCAGGCGTGCGGGCGGGCCGCCAGATCCCAGACGTGATGGTGAGCATCGATACGACGCACGACTTACCTCCGATGTTTCAGCGAAATTACGTGAGGTCTGGACAGATATCGGCAGTGTGACGTAAAGATACATCCCATGTATAGGGCGTTTCGGCCCTTGGTTCGTGCTCACGGCAGTGCGCACCCGGCATCGGCCCGGGGCAGCCCGCTCGTCGCCCCCGGGCGAGCGCCATCCCCCACCCCCCTTCGAACAGGAGCAACCGTGACCAACGACGGCTACACGCGCCGAGGCGTGCTCGCGACCGGTCTGACCGCCGCGGCCGGAACCCTGCTCGTGAACGGCGTCTCGGCCGGCCCCGCGCGGGCCGAGGCCCGCGACGACGCCCTGACCCTCTGGTACACCCGCCCGGCCGCCGAGTGGCTGGAGGCGCTGCCCGTCGGCTGCGGCCGGCTGGGCGCGATGGTCTTCGGCGGCGTGACCTCCGAACGCCTCCAGCTCAACGAGGACAGCATCTGGGCCGGCGGCCCGCACACCTACGACAGCCCCGAGGCGCTGGAGGCGCTCCCCCAGATCCGGCAGTGGGTGTGGGAGGACAAGTGGAAGCTCGCCCAGAACCTCGCCGACGAGAAGTTCCTCGGCCGGCCCAGCGAGCAGGCGCCGTACCAGGTGCTCGGCGACCTGACGCTGACCTTCCCCGGCTCGGATGAGTTCACCGGCTACCGCCGCGAGCTGGACCTGAACACGGCCGTCACCTCGGTGAGCTTCGTCCGCGACGGCGTGCGGCACACCCGCGAGGTCTTCGCCAGCAACCCCGACCAGGTCATCGTGGTCCGGCTCACCGCCGACAAGCCGGGCTCGGTGACGTTCCAGGCCGCCTTCTCCAGCCCGCAGCAGACCACCGCGTCGGCGGCCGGGCGCGACACGATCGCGCTCGACGGCGTCAGCGGCGAGACCCAGGGCATGCCGGGCGAGGTGCGCTTCCGCGCCCTGGTCAAGGCGCAGGCCAAGGGCGGCGCCGTGCGCACCGACGGCGGCACGCTGTCGGTCGAGGCCGCCGACGAGGTCACGCTGCTCATCTCCATGGGCTCCAGCTACCGCAACTATCGCGACGTCAGCGGCGACCCCGATGAGGTGGCGGGGAAGTACCTGAAGCGGGCGAGCGGGCAGCCGTACGAGGTGCTGCGCCGCAAGCACGTCACCGACTACCGCAAGCTGTTCGGCCGGGTGGAGATCGACCTCGGCACCTCCGAGGCGGCCGCGCTGCCCACCGACGAGCGCATCGCCCGCCAGCAGCTCGACACCGACCCGGCGCTCGCCGCGCTCTACTTCCAGTACGGCCGCTACCTGCTCATCTCCTGCTCCCGCGCACCCGGCCACGCGGCGAACCTCCAGGGCATCTGGAACGACTCGATGACCCCCGCGTGGGAGTCGAAGTACACGATCAACATCAACCTGGAGATGAACTACTGGCCGGCCGCGCCAGGCAACCTCATCGAGTGCATGGACCCGCTCTTCGACCTCATCAAGGACCTGTCGGAGACCGGTGCGAAGACCGCGAAGACCCAGTACGGCGCGAAGGGCTGGGTGGCGCACCACAACACCGACGGCTGGCGCGGCACCGCGCCGGTGGACTTCGCCTTCTACGGCGTCTGGCCGACCGGCGGCGCCTGGCTCTGCCTCATCCTGTGGGAGCACTACCTCTACACCGGCGACGAACGGCGGCTGCGCGAGCACTTCCCGCTGATCAAGGGCTCGGTGGAGTTCTTCCTCGACACGCTGCAGACCGACCCCAGGACCGGCTACCTGGTGACGAACCCGTCGCACTCGCCCGAGGTCGGCCACCACGAGGACGACGACGAGAACGTCAGCATCTGCGCCGGCCCGACCATGGACATGCAGATCCTGCGCGACCTGTTCGGCGCGTTCGCCGAGGCGTCGAAGGTGCTGGGGCAGGACGAGGAGCTGGCGGCCAAGGCCACCGAGGCGCGCGGGCGGCTGGTGCCCAACCAGATCGGGCACCTCGGGCAGATCCAGGAGTGGCAGGAGGACTACCGGGGCGACGCGGCGCTGTCGCGCAGCCGGCACACCTCCCACCTGTGGGGGCTGTTCCCCGGGCACCAGATCGACCCGCGGCTCTCGCCCGAGCTGGCCGCCGCCGCGCGCCGCTCGCTGGAGCTGCGCGGCGAGGCCGGTGCCGGGTGGTCGCTGGCCTGGAAGATCAACTTCTGGGCGCGGCTGCTCGACGCCGCCGAGGCGTACAAGCGGCTGTCGAACCTGCTGGTCCCGGCGCGCACCGCGCCCAACATGTTCGACCTGCACCCGCCGTTCCAAATCGACGGCAACTTCGGCGGCACCTCGGGCATCGTCGAGATGCTGCTGCAGAGCCACGCCGATCAGGTGCACCTGCTGCCCGCCCTGCCCGCGGCCTGGCCCGCCGGGTCGGTCCGCGGGCTGCGGGCCAGGGGCGGGTTCGAGGTGGACGTGGAGTGGGCGGGCGGCGCGCTGCGGCGCGGCCGGATCCGCTCCGACCTCGGACGCCCGCTGACGCTGCGGACGGCGGGCCCGGTGACGGTCACCGAGCGCGGCCGTCCCGTCGAGGTCGAACGGCCGGAGGCCGGCGTGGTGGTGCTGGAGACCCGGCGCGGCGCCACCTACGAGATCGCGCCGTCGGCCTGAGCCGTCACACCGTCCGCCGCCCGGACCGTCACGCCGTCCGGATGAACCGGCACGGCGTCTCCGGCGTCCGTCAGGGCGCCTCCGGCGTCCGTCAGGGCGTCTCCGGCGTCCGTCAGGGCGCCTTCGGTGTCCGTCAGGGCGCCTTCGGTGTCCGTCAGGGCGCCTCTGGCGTCCGCCGTGGCGCATTCCGCGCCCTCCGGGGCTCCGGCCGCCGCCGCGCCTCCCGTGCTCGCCGCGTTCTTCGGGCGGGTACGGGAGGCCTCGCCGCGGGCGTGCGCGGCGAAGAGCCGGGCCGCCTCGTCGGGGTCGCCCGCGGCCAGCGCCGCCACCAGGTCGTCGTGGTGGCCGGCCATCGCGCTCCAGTCGCCGTCGTAGAGGGGGTTGCCCACGACGTGCAGGCTCCACAGGTTCGACTCGATCGTCCGCCACAACCGCAGCAGGAAGGAGTTTCCGCAGGCCGCGCAGACCCGGCGGTGGAAGGCGAGGTCGGCGTCGCGGAAGGCGCCGATGTCGCCGTCCTTCGCCGCCTTGCGCATGGCCAGGACATCGGCCGAGAGCTGGCGCAACGTCTCAGGCTGGATGCGGACGGCCGCCCGGCGTGCGGCATACTCCTCCAGCAATACCCTGATGTCGCGAACCTCCCGGGCCTGCTCGTCCGAGATCTCGGCGACATAGCTGCCCCGGTTCGGATAGGAGATGACCAGGCCCTCGTGCGCCAATCGTTTGATCGCCTCGCGTGCCGGCGCCTGACTGGTGCCGACCCGGCGGGCGATCTCGGCCTCCACCAGGCGCTGCCCGGCCTTCAGCTCGCCGGAGACGATCCAGCCGCGCAGCAGCGCGTAGACGCGGTCGGAGAGCAGCTCCCTGGGCAGCACGCGGGCGGCGGGCGGCGCGATCTGGTGCTCCTGCCAGATGCGCGCGACCGTGGACTGCGACAGCCCGAGCTGGGCGGCCATCGTCCTGGTGGACGGCACGGCGGCGCCGCCGGCCGCGGCGGCGATCACCCGCTCGGCCTCGATGCGCTCGGGACTGCGGGGGCGGCCCGGCCTGGGCGCGTCGGCGAGCCCGTCGAGCCCGCGCTCGACGAAGCGGGCCCGCCACTTGGCCACCGTGGCGGGGCTGACGCCGAGCCGGGCCGCGACCTCCTTGCGCGGCAGCCCCTCGGCACAGGCCAGGATGATGCGGCTGCGCAGCGCCATACCTCTGCCCGGCCCCTTCGCCGGCTCGCGCGCGGCCCACTCGCGCAGCGTGGCGAGCTCCTCGTCGCCCACGACCAGCCGCTTGTCGTCATCGGGTGCGTTCACGGGCTTACTTTAACGTACTTATGACTCAGTAAGCCGCTGGAAACGTATTTGTAGCACCACATATCCCCTTGACGACCCCATGTGACCAACGTATTAAATAATCGCTAATCGAGTACCGACCCATTAAAAGGCGTCGCAAATCTCGCCCCCTTGGAGGTGCGATGCGTTCCCCCCGACCGTCCCTCGCCCTATCGGCCCTCGGCTGCCTGCTCGTCCTGACCGGCTGCGGCGGGGGCGGCTTCGCCGGCGACTCCCAGGCACGCCAATCCGAGGGCGGCAAGGTCACCGTCCGCATGCTGGTCAACATCAGCCCGAACCTCACCCAGACGTACTGGGAGGGCCTGGTCAAGCCGTTCGAGCAGGCCAACCCCGGCATCGACGTCAAGATCGAGGCGCCCACCGGCAAGGGCGTGGCCGACACGCTCCCGCAGCAGCTCGCCGCCGGCAACGCGCCCGACGTGGTCGAGACGCTGATGGCCGACGAGACACTGGCCGAGCAGCTGCTCGACCTGACCGACCAGCCGTGGGCGAAGGACACGCCGCTGGCCGAGCAGGCGAAGCTGGGCGGGAAGATCTACACGGTCGGCGTGGGGGTGCAGGCCCAGTCGCTGGTCTTCTACAACAAGACCGCCTTCGACAAGGCCGGGATCAAGGAGCCGCCGAAGACGTTCGACGACTTCGACGCCGCCATGGCCAGGCTCAAGGACGCGGGCTACCTGCCGCTGCAGACCGGCGGCGACTTCCTCACCGGGCTGCAGGTGCTCCAGCTGTCCAATCCGAGCAGGGCGCAGCTCTACCCGAACTGGCAGCAGGACGTGAAGGCGGGCAAGCTCAAGGCGGGCGAGTCGCTGCTGCCCTACCTGGAGCGCTACCGCACCTGGATCGACAAGGGCTACGTCGACAAGAACGCGCTCGGCATGAAGTACGCCGACGCCGAGACCGCCTTCCTGTCCGGCAAGTCCGGCATGTACATCACGGGAAGCTGGTTCACCGCCTCCGAGGCCAAGGCGAAGAAGGACTTCGAGGTCGGCGTCTTCCCCGCCCCCGTCAACAAGGGCCAGACCTACCCCGGGCCGCAGGGCGAGACGCTGGCGGCCCCGTACATGATCCTCAAGTCCACCCCCCACAAGGACGCGGCGCTCAAGCTCGTCCAGTGGCTGGTCACCGACCCCGAGGCGGTCAAGAGCCAGCTCGCCCAGGACGGCAACTTCCGCTCCGGCGTCGAGCGCGACTTCACCCCGCTGGAGAAGGAGGTGCAGAAGATCCTCGACGAGGCGCCGCAGGGCGTCCCGCAGGGTGAGGGCTACGGCGACGCCACCCTGCCCAAGGGCTTCAACGCCGCGTGGAACACCGAGGTCCAGGGCCTGTACGTGGGCAAGTCGCCCAAGGAGGTCGCCGAGGGCGTCGACCGCTGGCTGGCCGGCAAATCATGACGCTCACCCGGGAGGCACCCCCCGCGGTGCGACGCCCCCTCGTACGCGAGCGCGTGAGGCGCCGCCACGAGGGCCTGGCCACCACGCTGATGGTGGCCCCGGCCACCGTCCTGTACGTCGTGATGCTGATCGTCCCGGTCTGCCTGGCCTTCTGGCTGAGCCTGACCGACTGGGACGGCTTCAGCGCCGACCCCGCCTTCGTCGGCGCCGCCAACTACCTCGACCTGCTCGACGATCCCGAGCTGCGCCGCGCCGCGCTGGTGACCCTGCTCATCGCCGCGGCCGGCACCGCCGGGCTCAACCTCTGCGGGCTCGGCTTCGCCCTCCTGGTGAACGGCTCCTCCCGGCTCAACACGTTCTTTCGGATCGTGCTGTTCTACCCGCACGTGCTGAGCGCCCTCGTGGTCGGCTTCCTCTGGTCGGCCATCCTGGGCACCACCGGCGCGGTCAACAACCTCGTCACCACGTGGGGCGGTGAGGTGCTGCCGTTCCTGTCCGACCCGGCCTGGGCCACCGTCACCATGATCGCGGTGCTGGTGTGGGCGGGCTTCGGCGTCAACGTCGTGCTCTACCTGGCCGGGCTGCAGGCGGTGCCGCACTCGCTGATCGAGGCGGCCCGCATCGACGGGGCCACCCGGTGGCAGGTGTTCAGGAACGTCACGCTGCCCGCGCTCGGGCCGTCGGTGACGGTGAACATCGTGCTGTCGCTGGTGACGCTGCTGAAGACGTACGACCTGGTCGTCTCGCTGACGGCGGGCGGCCCGGCCGGTCAGACGCAGACCGTCGCCTACCTCATCCTCTGGAACTCCTTCCACGACGCCAGGCTCGGCTTCGGCTCGGCGCAGTCGGTGATCCTCATGCTGGTCACAGGCGCGCTGGCGTTCGTGGTGACGAAGCTGCGCAGGCGCGGAGAGCTGGCGGTGCACCAGTGAGAAAGACGTTCCTGTGGGCGGCCACCGCCTTCATGCTCATCCCCCTGTACGTGCTGACCGTCAACGCGTTCAAGGGCCAGCAGGACATCCTGTCCAGCCCGTTCGGCCTGAGCGGGCTGACCCTCGAACCGCTCGGCAGGGCGCTCACCAACCCGAACTTCAACGTGGCCAAGGGCTATGCGATCACGCTGCTGTTCGTGGTGGCGGTCAACGTGCTGTCGGTGGGGCTGGCCGCGCCCGCCGCGTACGTGATCGCGCGCAGCCCCAAGCGCCGCTTCCGCGTCCTCATGCTGTTCTTCCTCGCCGGCACCTTCATCCCCGGCCAGGTGCTGGTCATCCCCGTCGTGTACGTGCTCAAGACCCTCGGCCTGATGGGCACCATCCGCGGGTTCGTGCTGTTCGAGACCACGCTCACGCTGCCGTTCTCGATCTTCCTGTACGCCGGCTACATCGCCACCATCCCCGCCGTGCTCGACCAGGCGGCGGCGGTGGACGGAGCCTGGCCTGCGGACGTTCTGGCGCATCGTCTTCCCGCTCATGCGGCCGGCGGTCGCCACGATGGTCATTCTCAACACCTTCTCGGTGTGGAACGACTTCGTGAACCCGCAGATCATCCTCGGCCCGGGCAGCGGCCTCTACACCGTCACCACCGGCGTCTACGCGGCGGTCAGCCAGTACTCCACCGACTACTCCGTGGTCTTCCCGACGCTGCTGCTGGCCATCGCTCCCCTGCTCGTCTTCTTCGTCTTCATGCAACGGCACATCATCAGCGGCCTCACGGCAGGAGCTACGAAAGGGTGACCATGCGCGAGATCAGAGCGACCGTACCGCTCGGCGCGCCCCCGGCCTGGGCGGTGCTGGAACGCCGGCTGTTCGACGCCCTCGACGAGGCCTGGCGGGCCTTCGCCGCCCGCTACTGCGCCCCGGACGGGCGGCTGATCTACCACGGCCCGGCCGCGGACCGCGACGGAGCCGACGACTTCTACGAGGCGTTCTTCAACTGGCCGACCCTCTACCAGCTCGGCGGCGCCGACGACCTGCTGGAGGCCGCCAAGCACCACTGGGAGGGCGTCACCGCCCAGCTCACCGAGCTGGGCTACCTGGTGGACGAGTACGAGCGCGGCTACGACTGGTTCCACCAGGGCGAGTCGATGCTGCTGTTCTACGGCATCTGCGCCGCCGACCCGCGCGACGAGCGGTTCGCCGCGCGCGCCCGCCGCTTCGCCGAGCTGTACCTGCCGGGCTCGGCCAACTACGACTCCGAGCACGACATCATCCGCGCCCCGCACAACGGCGCCGTCGGCCCCCGCTACGGCCTGCAGTGGGAGTGGGCGTCGTACCACACCGACCTGGTCAGCATGCGGCCGTTCGGCCTGCCGCTGCGCGACCTGCCCGGCATCACCCGCTGGGAGGACCTCGCCGACCCGTGCAACGCCGCCCGCATGGGCGCCGCCATGCGCGAGCGCATCGGACGGGGCGACGTGGCCGTCAACCTGGCCGCGACCAGCCTCGCGGTCAACGCCTGGCTGTACGACGGCGAGGACCGCTACCGCGACTGGGCGCTGCGCTACATCGGCGCCTGGCAGCGCAGGGCCGAGGCCAACAACGGCGTCATCCCCGACAACGTCGGCCCGTCCGGCATCGTCGGCGAGCTGCACGGCGGCCGCTGGTACGGCGGCAACTACGGCTGGCAGTGGCCGCACGGCCTCTACAGCGTGGGCGCCGCCGCCGCGATCGCCGCCGTCAACGCCCACCTGCTGACCGGCGACGACGCCGCGCTCGCCATCGGCCGCGACCCGCTCGAGGCCGTGTACGAGCACGCCAGGCAGGCCGCCGTCACCGAGACGGAGATGAGCATCAGCGACCGCTGGCTCGCCGAGCTGGGCGACGAGGCGGGCAAGCCCACCATGCTGGTGCCCAACCGGCACGACGACTCCGGCTGGTTCGACTTCCAGCCGCCGCAGCTCGGCTTCCCCGTCTGGCTCTGGCACCGGTCGCTCGGCCGGCCCGACGCCGACCGGCTGGAGCGGCTGCGCCGCGCGTCCGGCTACGACTGGACGGTCGTGCGGCCGTTCCGCAACAAGGAGGAGGCCGGGCACGAGGCGCCCTGGCTCGAGTACCTGCGCGGCGCCAACCCCGCCTACCCCGAGCGGATGCTCACCACCGCGCTCGGGCAGGTGCAGCGGCGCATGGCGCTGATCGAGGCCGACGACGCCGACCTCGCCACCATCCACGTGCACCACTGGCAGCGGCTCAACCCGGTGCTCACCGAGGCGCTGCTGCAGCTCGTCACCGGCACCCCGCAGGTGCTCTACAACGGCGGCCTGCTGCCCACCCGCCTGGCCTACTTCGACGCCGACAAGCACCGCCCCGGCCTGCCGCCCGACGTGGCCGCCCTGGTCGGCGCGGTCCGCGCCGACGGCACCGAGCTCGAGCTGGTCAACCTCAGCCTGAGCAGGACCAGGCGGGTCGTGGTGCAGGCGGGCCAGTTCGCCGAGCACGACTTCGACCACGCCACCGTCACCGCCGCCCCGGCATCCGGCGACGGATACCCGGGCGATCCCCGCGACTACACCGCACCTCCCATCCACGAAAGCGAGCAGGAGGTGGCTGTGCACGGCCCGCGGCTGCTCGTGGAGCTGCCGCCCGGCCGCCGCATCCGGCTCGACCTGCACACGACCGCGCGCGTTCGCACGCCGTCCCACCAGCACTACTGAGGAGTCACATGGACGAGGCCATCTGGGATCTCCCCGTTCGCGGGTCGCTGCCCGCCGACCCCGATCCCGCGCTCGTGGCGGGGCTGTCCCGGATCAGCTCGGCCACCGCCTGCGCCAAGCTGCACGCCCAGGGAATCCGGCGGACCTTCATCGAGGGGCCGCGCCCCATCGCCGCCGGGCAGAAGATCGCCGGACGGGTCCGCACGCTGCAGTTCATGCCGCAGCGCGAGGACATCGCCTCCGGACTCGGGCAGGAGTACGTCGAGCGGCACACGGCCCTGTGGCACGTGCTCGAGGACATCCGGCCCGGCGACGTGCTCGTGGTGCAGGCGTACGGCAGCGCCTACACCGGCTGCTTCGGCGACATGCTGGTCCGCTACTTCAAGCGCAGGGGCGGCGCGGGCATCGTCGTGGACGGCCGGATCAGGGACCTGCCGCGCGTGAGCGGCATCGGCCTGCCGATCTGGTGCACCGGCGCCACCCCGCACTACGCCTCGCAGGCCGAGCTGTTCCCCTGGGCGTACGACGTGCCGGTGGCCGTGGGCGGAGCGCTCGCGCTGCCCGGCGACCTGTGCGTGGCCGACGACGACGGCGCGGTCATCGTGCCGCTGCGCCGGGCCGCGAAGGTGCTGGAGGCGGCGGCCGACCACGAGCAGTGGGAGCGCTACAGCAGGGCCCGCATCGAGGAGGGCGGCGCGCTGTCCGACTACTACCCCCTCACCCCCGAGACCCGCGCCGAGTACGAACGGTGGCGGGAGGTTAAGGAGAGCCAGTGATCCTCAGGTCCATCGGCGCCGTCGCGTTACTCCTGGGCGGCCTGACCGCCCCCGCGACCACGTCCGCCACCGCCGGCGCCAAGACGTGCGACTACTACGTGGCCACCGACGGCAGCGACCGCGGCGACGGCAGCGCCAGGAACCCGTGGAAGTCCATCGAGCAGGCCCGCGACCAGCTCAGGAAGCCGAACTACCGCAAGAACTGCGACATCGTGGTCAACATCAAGGCCGGCGACTACGTGGTGGACAAGACGATCGAGTTCACCGACGCCGACTCCGGCCCGGACGGCCACACCATCACCTATCGCAGCGCCGACGGCCCAGGCAAGGCCCGCCTGGTCGGCGCCCGGCCGCTCACCGGCTGGGAGAAGTACAAGGACGACATCTACAAGACAAAGGTCGACCGCACCTTCTACACGCTCTTCGAGGACGGCGTACGCGCCACCACCGCCCGCTACCCCAACAGGACCGCCGACGACCTGTGGTCGCCGTACCTGTTCTCGGTGACCCCAGAGGCCGAATACCAGGCCGTGCACAACTGGCTGTTCTTCGACCCCGAGGACATCCCGCAGAAGTGGGACCCCGACTTCGACAAGAACGCCCAGATGGTCGTCTGGTCGGGCGGGTCGTGGAGCTGGTTCACCGACCACGTGCCGCTCGGCGGCGCCGACTTCCGCAAGCACTTCTTCACGCTCAACCACGACGCCCGCTTCGCCCTGGTGAACAGCCGCAGCGGCTCGCGCTACTTCCTGCAGAACACGCTGCGCTTCCTCGACCAGCCCGGTGAGTACTACTTCGACTTCGAAAACAGCGAGGTCTACTACTGGCCGAAGACCTCCATCGACAAGGTCATGGCCCCCACGGTCAAGACGATCATCTCGCTGCACGGGTCGTCGCCTGACAAGCGGGTCGAGCGCCTCGCCTTCGACGGGCTCGCGCTGCAGTACTCCGATTTCGTCGAGTGGTACCGCTACGGCTGGAACTCCTCCGGCGACTCCGGGTACGAGCACAAGTACCCCATCTACGACCGGCAGATCGAGATGCCGCGCAACCGGTTCGGCATGATCACCCTGGAGAACACCCGCGACATCGACCTGACCAGGCTGCACATCTCCGACACCGGCTTCACCGGCATCTTCATGCTGTTCGCCAACGAGCGCGTCAAGGTGGCCGACAGCCTGCTCGCCAACCTCGGCGGCGACGGCATCAAGGTCGAGGGCGGCTACCCCGGCGAGGGCGACATCTCCGGCCACCACACGATCTCCAACGTCTACATCGACCACGTCGGCGAGATCGTGCCCGGCGACGCCTCCGGCATCGAGCTGATGAGCACCGGCAACAACCAGGTCAGCAACGTCGTGGTCAAGCACAGCGCCCGCTACGGCATCAGCCTGGAGGTCCGCCCCGAGATCGCCAACGCCGACAACTACGCGAGGAACAACCGCTTCTCCTACATCCGCCTGGAGGAGACCGGCCTCGACAGCGGCGACATGGGCGCGTTCTACACCTACGGCGTGCACAACACCGAGCCCCACGCCATCGACAACTACGTGGACCAGATGGTCATCGGCGACGTGCTCAACGACCCCGCGGGCCAGATGCCCGACTCGGGGACGCGCGGCGTGCACATGGACGCCGGCGGCTGCGGGTTCGCCATCTCCAATGTGGAGGTGGGCGAGGTCAGCGACGACAAGTACCAGGCGTACCAGTGCAACGAGGTGACCAACGCCAACTGGCAGGACGGGTTCGACCGCTCGAAGATGGAGTACGACAAGATCGGCGTGACCAGCGCGTTCCCGTACCCCGTCCCCGCCTGACCGATCAGGGATCCCGGCCGGTCCCCGCGTGGGGCCGGCCCCGCAGACCGGGGCGCCGGTCCCGCCGGCCCGGCGCCCCTTCCAGTCCCGCGCCTGTCCGCAGGACCCGCCCTGGACGGGCGGCTCGCCGTCCCCCTCCGCACCACCCCCGCAGGACCTCGTCTCCTGGAGCGCCCGTGCCCGCATCCACCCCCCACGGCAACCCTCCTCTCCCCCGCTCCCGCCCGGCCGCCTCCGTGACGCGGCGCGGGTTTCTCGTGCTCTCCGGGGCCGCCACCGCCTCGGCCGCGCTCGCCGGACGCCCGCTCATCTCCCCCGCCGTCGCCGCCCCCGTACCGTCGGCCGGCTGGTTCGCCGAGCCCGGCGCGGCCGCGCGGCCGATGGTGCGCTGGTGGTGGCCGGACGCGCTGGTGGACCCGGCCGAGATCCGGCGCGAGGTGGACCAGCTCGCCGACGCCGGGTTCGGCGGCGCGGAGATCGCGGCCGTGCACCACAGCATCGCCGACAAGTCCGTGCTCGACCCCGAAGGGCACGGCTGGGGCACGCCCGCATGGAACGCGGCCGTCGCAGCGGCGCTCGACCAGGCGGCGAGGCGCGGCCTCACCATCGACCTGACCATCGGCCCCGCCTGGCCGGCCGCCGTACCGACGATCACGCCCGAGAGCGAGGCCGCCTGCAAGGAGCTGGCCTACGGCTCGGTGGCGGTGGCGGGCGGCACGACGTACCGGGGGCCTGTGCCGCCGCCCGCCGTGCCCGGACGTGCGGCGCGCACGCTGCTGCTCGTCCAGGCGGCCAGGGTCGAGCCCGCGCACTCGACCCGCGACGAGACCGGCCTCGACCCCGCCTCCCTGCGGACCGTCCCCGTGGACGGCGAGACCGTCACCTGGACGGCGCCCGGCGACGGCGAATGGCTGCTGATCTCCTACTGGCAGCGCGGCTCCGGCCAGCGGCCCGAGTCCGGCCCGCACACCGCTCCCGAGTCGTACGTCGTTGACCACTTCAGCCGCGCCGGCACCCAGGCGGTCATCGGCTTCTGGGAGTCACGGCTGCTCACCCCCGCCATCCGCGGACTGCTCAAGCGGGCGGGCGGCGCGCTGTTCGAGGACTCGATCGAGATCGAGAGCGACGCGCTGCCGTGGACGCCCGAGCTGCCCGCCGAGTTCGAGCGACGGCGCGGATATCCCCTCACCGACGTGCTGCCGGTGGTCGTGCTGGCCGACGAGGACCCGGTGTTCGCCTTCGACCCCGTGCTGACCAGGCACGCCCGCAAGGACTACTGGGACACGGTGTCCGAGCTGTTCAACGAGCACCACTTCACGGCGCTGCGCGACTGGGCCCACTCGCTGGGACTGCGGCTGCGGGCGCAGCCGTACGGGCTGCAGACCGACGCCATCGAGGCGGCGGCCATCCTCGACGTACCGGAAGGCGAGTCGCTCGGCTTCAAGAACCTCGACGACTACCGCTGCCTGGCCGGGGGGCGGGACATGGCGGGGCGCGAGGTGCTGTCCTGCGAGGCGGGCGCGTACGCGGGCGGCGCCTACACGACCACGTGGCGCAGGCTGCTGCTGACGATGGGCGGCGCGTACGCGGCGGGGCTCAACCAGACGGTGCTGCACGGCTTCTCGTACGCGAGCGCGCCGGGCGCGGCGTGGCCGGGGTTCGCGGCGTTCACGCCGTACGGCGGGTCGGTGGGGTACTCGGAGTCGTGGGGGCCGCGCCAGCCCACCTGGGAGCATGTCACCGACATCTCCCGATATTTCGCGCGAATTCATCTGATCATGCGGCAAGGGGTGCCGCGGGTGGACGTGGCGGTGTTCCGGCAGACCGGCTACACCAAGACCGGCATCGGCGCCACGTGGTTCACCGGGACCGGCGTGCCCTCCGGCTGGTCCCACCAGTTCGTCAGCGGGCCGCTGCTCGGCCTGCCCGGCGCCCGGGTCACGGACGGGCGGCTGGGGCGGCCGGCGTACAAGGCGCTGTTCGTCGAAGGCGACCGCTTCGGCGGCAACGAGTGCACGATGACGCTCCACGTCGCCGAACGGCTGCTCGGGTTCGCCCGCGCGGGGCTGCCGATCGTGCTGCTCGGCGCCTGGGAGTCGGCCTCGGTGCCGGGCGTGCCGCGCGACGGCGAGAACGACCGCCTGCGCGCGCTCGTCGCCGACCTGCTGGCCGAGCCCACCGTACGCAGGATCGACAGCGCCGACGAGGTGCCCGGCGCGCTCGAAGCGCTCGGCGTCCGCCCCGACGTCCGGTACGCGGCCCCGTCCACCCTGCTCACCATGCGCCGCGTGGCCGGCCGGGTGGACTACTACTACCTGTGCAACGGCAAGCACCAGGAGAACGTCAAGCCGCCGGTCACCGCCATCGACCACGAGGTGACGCTGGCGCGCACCGACCGGGGCGGAGTGCCGTACCTGCTCGACCCGTGGACCGGGCGGGCCGAGCGCATCGCCCGCTACATCGAGGACGGCGACGCCATCCGGCTGCGCGTCACGCTGCGGCCCGGGCAGGCCCGCATCGTCGCCGTCGGGCGTCCCGGGCTGTTCGGCGACCGTACGGGAAAGCGCCCGCACGCCACCGCCACCACCGCCGACCTGGTGCGCTACGAGGACGGCCGGCTCGTCGTCCGCGCCACCGCGCCCGGCACGTACACCACCACCCTGTCCACCGGCCGCACCGTCACCAGCCGCATCGGCCCGCTCCCCGAGCCCGCCGAGCTGCGGGCCTGGCGGCTCACCGTGCGCGACCGCCGCCCGGACGGCGAGCGGACTCACACGCTCGACCTCGACGGGCTCGCGCCGTGGCACGACCTTCCCGGGCTTGAGGACGTCTCCGGTGTGGGGACGTACGCGGCCACGGTGGAGCTGGACGGGCCCGCGTACCTGGAGCTCGGCGAGGTCACCGACACCTGCAGGGTCCGCGTCAACGGCCGCGCGCTCGACCCCGTCGACCTGCTGCATCCCGTCGTGGACCTCGGCCCGCACGTCAAGCGCGGCAGGAACACCATCGAGGTGGAGGTCGCCACCCCGCTCGGCAACCGCCTCCGCCAGTCCGACCCGTCCGTCTACGGCTCGCTCCCCCGCCAGCCGTACGGCCTCCTGGGCCCGGTCCGCCTGGTCCCGTACGGCGAGGCGCGGATCTAGCACATCGCCATCGAAGCCTTGTATAGGGCGCCCTTCCAGCCGAGAACGTCGGTCGATCGAGGTAATCTGCCTGTCGTAGTCATGCGGCCCGACGGGCTTCCGCAGATCATCTGAGCTCCGGACACGCCCCCACACCGCACGAGTCCTTCGTGCTGCCTGGGGGTAGGTCTGTGACGGCATTTCGGTGCCCCGCCGAAGAACTGGCCAAGCTCGCGAGCTGCGGTTTGCTTCCGGAGCAGCGACTCAGCCAAGCCATCGCCGAGCATCTCGGGAGGACCGCGCGCATCAGTCCCTCCGCAGCGGAGCGGCGATCGTGGGATCGCAGCCTTCCGATGCTCGCCCGCGACCTGGTCGACGCCGGGTTGGGTGACGTCGAGATGCTGGTCGAGTTCCAGCTTCCGCTGACCAGCAAGCGCGCCGACGCCGTACTCGCGGGAGTGGACCGGCTCACCGGGCACGACGCGTACGTGGTCGTGGAGCTGAAGCAGTGGAGCCGGGCGGAGCTCTATGAGCACGACCCCGATCTCGTGCTCGTTGAAGGCGTCCCGCATGCGCCGCGGCTGCACCCGGCGGTGCAGGTGCGCACGTACCGCGACTACCTCGCCGACTTCATCGAGGTGCTGGACGACCGGAGCGACGTCGTGGACGGCGTGGCGTACCTGCATAATGCAGCAGATCCCGACATCCGCGACCTCTACTCCACAGCGCGCGGCAAGCATGTTCACCTGTTCGGCAGGACCCGGCGTGCCGCCTTCCTCGACTACCTCCGGAATCGTTTCGCACCCAGGCCGGGTTTCGACGCCGCCGAGCGCTTACTCGCCAGCGCGATCCGCCCGTCCAAGCAGCTTCTCGCGCTCGCAGCACGGGAGATCAAAGAGCGCGAGCAGTTCGTGCTGCTCGATGAGCAGCGCCTGGCGTACGAGATCGTCCTGCACAGTGTCGACCGTGCCCGGAAGGACGGCACCAAGGAGGTCGTCATCGTCACCGGCGGGCCCGGCAGCGGCAAGAGCGTCATCGCGCTTTCGCTGCTGGGAGAGCTGTCGAGGCGAGGCCGCGCGGTCCTGCACGCCACCGGCTCCCGCTCGTTCACCGAGACGCTGCGCCGGGTGCCCGGGAAGGGCTCGTCGAAGGTGAAGAGCCTGTTCAAGTACTTCAACAGCTTCACACAGGCCCAGCCCGACGGCCTCGACGTCCTCATCTGTGACGAAGCGCATCGGCTGCGGGAGACCTCCCAATACCGCTTCACCCCGGCTCATCTGCGCAGCGACCGTCGCCAGGTCGACGAGTTGATCGACGCCGCGCGCGTCCCCGTCTTCCTCCTCGACGAGCATCAGGTCGTACGGCCGGGAGAGATGGGTACGGTCACCGCCATCAGGGCCCACGCCCAGGCCCGGGGCATCCGCGTGCGGGAGATCTCCCTCAACGAGCAATTCCGCTGTGGCGGCAGCCGCGCTTACGAGTCCTGGGTGCTGCGCCTCCTCGGCCTGGGAGGAGGCGCACCCGAACCGTGGGAGGGCGACGATCACTTCTCGGTCGCCCTGGCCGGATCTCCGGAGGAGCTCGAAGCCGTGCTCCGCTCGCAGCTGGGCCTGGGGTATTCCGCCCGGATCACGGCCGGGTTCTGCTGGCCATGGAGCGAGCCCAGGAAGGACGACACGCTCGTCCATGATGTCCGGATCGGTGACTGGAGCCGACCCTGGAATGTCAAAGGCGAACGGGCCGTCGGGCAAGCCCCCGCGAGTGCCTTGTGGGCGACCGCTGACGGCGGTTTCGAACAGGTCGGCTGTGTCTACACCGCCCAGGGTTTCGAGTACGACTGGAACGGCGTGATCATCGGCCCCGACCTGGTCGCCCGTGACGGCCGGCTGGTCACTGTCCGGGCGGCGAACAGGGATCCTGCGCTCACCCGCGGTGCCGACGACGAGGAAGCGGACAGGTTGATCCGCAATACGTACAAGGTCCTTCTGACTCGCGGCATGGCCGGCACCGTCATCTACGCGGTGGACGCCGAAACCCGGCAGTTCCTGAGCCGGCTGCTTCCACCTCTTTAGTTCCGCACCACCTGTCAGATCGCGGTCCGACGGGCTTCCGGGTCACCGGACACGCCCCCACACCGCACGAGTTCTTCGTGCCCTGGGGGTATGCATGGCCAAGCAGCACGGCCCCGCGTTCGTCGGGTCTGTGGAGACGCTCTTCGCGACGCTGTCCGCGCCCGCATCGGAGATGGAGAAGGCGTTCACCGCGGCGCTCGCAGAATCGACCAAGAGGGCGACGGGACGGCCGGTCGGCAAGAGCCAGATGCGGGCGTGGACCAACAGCCTGTCCGCGCTGGCGCGTGACCTGCGCGAGGCCGGCCTGGACCACATCGCGGTGCTGGTGGAGTACCCGATGCCGCACAACAAGGCGAGTTCGGCCGATGCCGTGCTCGCCGGTCAGCACCGCCGCACGGGCAGGGACCTGTTCGTGGTGGTCGAGCTGAAGCAGTGGAGTGAGGCGGAGCTCTACGAGGACGACGAGAAGCTGGTGACCGTACCGGGCAGCAGGAAGGAGTACGAGACCCATCCCGCCATCCAGGTGTCCAACTACTGTCAGAAGATCATCGAGAATTGCAGCGCCGTCGACGGGCACCCCGAATCCGTCGAAGGGATCGTCTACCTCCACAACGCCACGCGGCAGAGCGTGGCAGGACTGTTCGAGCTGGCCCTCGACCACAACGTCAAGCTGTTCACCAAGACCGAGCGCAGCGCGTTTATCGACCATCTCCGCGGCCGCTTCGGAGACGAGGAAGGACGGCACGCGGCGGAACGACTGCTCAACGGACGTATCCAGCCCAATGAGCCGCTGCTCAGGAAGGCGGCGAATGTGCTCAAGGGCCGGGACACGTTCATCCTCCTCGATCAGCAGCAAGAAGCGTTCGAGACCGTCCGCCACGCCGTCGAGAGCGCCTTCGCCGCGAATACCAAGCGTGTGGTCACCATCACCGGCGGCCCCGGCAGCGGCAAGACCGCCGTCGCCATGGAGCTGCTGCGCTACATGACTCAGGCTCGGCGCCGCACCTGGTACGCCACCGGCTCCAGGGCTTTCACCGAGACGATGCGGCGTTTCGTCACCGGCAGCGACAAGGAGTTGAAGAACCTGTTCAAGTACTTCAACGACTTCGCCAACGCCGCGCCCAACGAGGCGGACATCCTGATCGCTGACGAAGCCCATCGTGCCCGGCTGAAGTCCTTCGACCGCTTTCGCCCGCACAAGTCCAGCGACCGGCCGCAGATCCAAGACCTCATCAACGCGGCCCGGGTCCCTATCTTCTTTCTCGACGAGCACCAGGTGGTCAAGCCCGGTGAGGTCGGCACCCTTGCCGCGATCAAGTCGTACGCGCAGCAACTGAACGTACGTCACCATCACGTGCCGCTCGACGGCCAGTGGCGGTGCGGCGGCAGCATCGCCTATGACCTCTGGGTCAAGCGGCTTCTCGGCTTGGGCAGCGAGGATGCCGAATGGGACGGGGACGCACCGCCGGTGCCGTGGGAAGGCGACGAGACCTTCGAGGTGATCGTCGCGGAATCGCCCGCGGCCATGGAAGCCATCCTCAGCGACAAGCTGGCCGAGGGCTGGAGCGCCCGGATGACCGCAGGCTACTGCTGGCCGTGGAACAGCCCCGGTGCCGACAAAAGCCTCCCGCTCGACGTGGAGATCGGCGATTGGCGACGCCCGTGGAACGCCAAGAGCACCGCCAGGGTCGGTGACGCGCCTCCCAGCCACATCTGGGCTATATCACCCGGCGGCTTCGGTCAGATCGGGTGTGTGTACACCGCGCAGGGCCTGGAGTTCGGCTGGGCCGGGGTGATCATCGGCCCTGATCTGCTCGCTCGCGGCGGCCGGATGGTCACCAATCGCGAAGGCAGCAAGGACAGAGACCTGACGAAGTCCACCGTCACCGACGAGCAGTTCGACCGCCTGGTACGCAACACGTACAAGGTCCGGCTGACGCGAGGGCTGGCCGGCGTGGTGCTGTACGCGGTGGACGCGGAAACGCAGGAGTTCCTGGCGGAACTGGTCAGCCCGCGAGCCTGACTCCCCTGCTGCTCTCAGCCGCGGTGCTGAGACGGGATAGCCGGGGCTCCGCTCCTGACCCTCAGCGGAGCCTTCTCCATCCGCCTGGTGACCCCTGCCTCTGCCACGGACGCCTTGTCGATCCGGCGACAAGCCGTCCAGGAGGCTCCGTCGCCGGAGTCACGCGGCGACGGCCGTGCTGCGGCGGACAGAAAACACTGCTCGACCTCCCCCTTGAACGCCTGCCCCAGCGGCCCGGCCGCAGCGATGGCGGCCACGTCCGAGGCGTCCATGCGGACCGTCGTGGTGATCTCCAAGCCGGTGACGGTGATCGGCGCGCCGGAGCCGAGGACGAGCGCGGCGGCCTCGGGGTCGCTTGTGAACTCGTGCTCGGGCGGGCGTGTCAGCCCGCCCTGCCCGACGGCGACCACCGCCGCCGCTGCCGACCGGGCGCGCCTGCCCGCCCCCTACGCCCTTGCCCTGGGCGTCACCCGCCGCGGACGGAGCGGTGGGGGGACGACGGTCATCACACTTGACCGAGGGTTACCCGAGGTCTACATATATATTCACAGCCAACTATCCATTCGCGCAGAGAAGGGCCGAATGTGAAGGCATCGATCCCGGTTCTCGCCGCCGTCACCGCACTCGTCTTAGGCACCGTCCCAGCCGCCGCAACGGAGGCGGGCCCCCGGTTCTCCGTCCCCGGCCGTACCGGCGCGACCTGCGTGGACGCGCCGCTGACGATCACGTTCCCCGAGCCGGTGTCACTGGGCACGTCCGGGGCGATCGAGATCCGCACGGCCGACGGCACGCTCGCCGACCGCATCGAGGCGGCCACCGCCAAGGACGACAGGAAGAACATCGGACAGGCGGTCTCGGACACGGGCCTGCCGCACGACTTCTCGTACGAGTCGATCATGGTGGAGGGGAACACCGCCACCGTCTACCCGCACCACCGCCTCGACTACGGCCGCACGTACACGGTGACCGTGGAGGCCGGGGTCTTCCCCGGTCACGGCCCCGCGAGCTGGCGCTTCACCACCACCAAGCGCCGCCCGCACGACCAGCGCAGGCTGGCCGTCTCCGCCAAGGGGACCGGCGACTTCTGCACGGTGCAAGGAGCCATCGACGCCGTGCCGCTCGGCAACGACCGGCCGGTGACCATCGACGTCAAGCCAGGCGTCTACACCGAGATCGTCTACGTCCGCGAGGACCGCCCGCACATCACCGTCAAGGGCGCGGGCCCCGGCCGCACGGTGATCCAGTACCCGAACAACGACCTGCGCAACGGCGACAAGGCGCTGAGCGACGGCGGCCCCGAGGACGTGTGCCCGCGCCGCGTGCTGGAGACCTCAGACCTGCACAACTGCTGGCGGCAGACGTTCGGCGTGGACGCGGCCGACTTCCGGCTGACCAACCTCACCGTGCACAACACCACCCCGGACGGCGGCTCGCAGGCCGAGGCGTTCCGCGGCAACAACGACCGGATCGTGCTGGACCGGGTGCACCTCGTCAGCTTCCAGGACACGCTGCGGCTGCAGGGCAAGGGCTTCGTCACCCACAGCAAGATCAGCGGCGACACCGACTTCGTGTGGGGCACGGGCACGGTGTTCATCCAGGACTCGGAGCTGCAGTCCACCGACCGCGGCTACATCTCGCAGAGCCGCAGCGACGAGACGCGGCCCGGCTACGTGTTCGTGCGGACGAAGCTGACCAGGGCCCCCGGCGTGCCGGACGCGTCGGTGGTGCTCGGCCGCACCGCCGTGTGGCGCTTCACGCACAGCCAGACCGTGTTCATCGACACGAAGATGGACGCCCATGTGGCGCCGGTCGGCTGGCAGATCGACCCGGACGACTGCGCGCAGGCCCAGACGGCCGAGTTCTGGGAGTACGGCAGCACGGACCTGGCGGGCAACCCCATCGACACCTCGCAGCGGCTGGCCTGCTCCCGTCAGCTCACCCCCGAGGAGGCGGAGCGGTGGCGCGACCCGGCGTTCGTGCTGGGCGGCTGGGACCCGCTGCGCGACCGCCCGGCCGGGACGTCATGAAGGAACGGAGAGGCGAGATGACGGTACGGGACGCGGGCATGGAGCCTTCACACGACCCCGGCGCCCTCTCAGGGACCCGGCACGACCCCGGCGCCCTCTCAGGCGCCCGTCACGCCTCCGGTGCCCTCTCAGGCGCCCGGCACACCTCCGGTGCCCGAGCAGACGCCAGGCACGACTCCGGCACCCGCGCAGGAAGAGCGGGGCAGAGCAGGCGTGCGGTGCTCGGCGGCGTGCTGGGCGGCATCGGCGTCGCCCTCGCGGCGACGGGCCCGGCCGCGGCGGCGCCCACCCCGGGCGGCGATCCGGCCGGCTCCGCAGGCGGCACCCCGGCTGGTTCTTCAGGCGGCGTAGCGGGGGCGCGGGCGAAGGCCAGGCCGGTGTCGCCGGTGAACGCGGAGGTCGCGGCGAGGTTCGGCCCCGAGTACAAGACGCTGCCCGCCGCCGTGGCAGGCGTGGACATCGAGCCGCTCATCGGCATCACCAGCACCGAGGACATCGCGGCCCGGCGGCAGCGGATGATCGACTTCATCTGGAAGGGCGCCGGCCTGCCGCAGGGCCTGCCGACCGTCGAAAAGGGCGTGGACGCCGCCGAGTTCGCCTCGCTCACCGGCGTGCGCAGGATCGACCTGCTGACGGTGCCGCTGCGCTACCGGATCTCCGCCAAGGTGTACGACCTGCTGCCCCGCAAGCCGTGGAACCGCCGCCTGGCCCTCTACCACAACGGCCACGGCGAGCCACCGGAGACGATGCTCCGCACCGTGCAGGCGCTGCTGGATCGGGGCTACCGGGTGATGGCGTACGCGATGCCGTTCCACCACTGGAACGGCGGCCAGCAGATCGAGGACCCCGCGAACCCGGGCACGATGCTGCCGAGCCCGTCGCACCGGGAGCTGGTGCCGTGGGAGAGCGAGTCGTTCTCGACGCTGGCGTTCTTCCTGGAGCCGCTGGTCGTCACCCTCAACTACGCAGAGGCGACCTACCGCCCGGCCTCGGTCGAGATGCTGGGCCTGTCGGGCGGCGGCTGGACGACCACCGTGTACGCGGCGCTCGACCCGCGCATCAACCACAGCTATCCGGTGGCCGGGTCGCTGCCGTTCTTCCTGCGCCCCGCATCGCCGAAGCCGAGCCCCACGGTGGGCGACTGGGAGCAGACCAAGGAGTCGTTCCCCGGCTTCTACTCCTCGATCACCGCCGGCACGGCGGACGACTACCTGCAGATGTACGTGATGGCCTCGATCGGCGAGAACCGTGGCCAGCTCCAGATCCTCAACAGGTTCGACGACTGCTGCTTCAACGGCGTGAGCCATCGGGTGTACGCGGCGCCGCTGCGCGACCGGGTGCGGCTGCTCGCGGGCGGGCGGCCGGAGCACGGCCGCTGGGACCTGCTGGAGGACGCCACCCATGGCGATCACACGATCTCGCCGTACGCGCTTTCCGTCATCCTCTGGGATCTTGACAGCACAAATGTCACAACCTAATATCAGAATATAGATACATTAGCGAATAAATATTCACCGGCCATTTGTGGAGGGCCGCATGGCGGGCAGGATTTTCTCTCACCGGCGCCGCGTCATCATCAACAGCGATGCGAAGAACGAAGCGGACGACCAATTCGCGATCGTGCACGCCCTGCTCTCTCCGAGCCTCGACATCAGGGGCCTGATTCCCGCGCATTTCGGCAACCGCCGTACCCGGCACAGCCTTGAGGAGAGCCGCGCGGAGATCGAGCTGCTGCTGCGGCTGATGAAGCTGGAGGGCCAGGTGCCGGTGGCGGACGGCGCGCCGTACGCGCTGCCCGACGCCGGCACCCCGGTCCCCTCGCCGGGCGCCGAGCTCATCATCGAGGAGGCCATGCGCGAGGGCGCCGAGCCCCTCTACGTCGCCTTCCTCGGCCCACTCACCGACATGGCCTCGGCCCTGCTGCTGGAGCCGCGCATCGCCGAGCGGGACGTCACCGTCATCTGGATCGGCGGCGGCGGTTACGACGGGCGCGGCCCCCAGGACGGCCGTCCCGAGTTCAACCTGTCCAACGACATCGTGGCGGCCAACCTCGTCTTCTCGTCGGCGCTGAAGGTGTGGCAGGTGCCCGCGCCGACGTACCGGATGATGGCCGTCGGCTACGCCGAGCTTGACGCCAAGGTCGCGCCGTGCGGCGAGATCGGCGAATACCTCGTACGCCAACTCGTCGAGTGGAACGAGCGGCGGCACCGCGGCTCCATCGAGTTCCGCGTGCTCGGCGACTCGCCCGCGATCGGCCTGATGCTGCACCCCGACTGCGGCACCTGGGTCGAGCGGCCGGCGCCGAACTTCCGCTACGACGGCACCCTCGACTTCTCCAGCGCCAACCGGCCCATCCGCACGTACGACTCCATCGACGCGCGCTTCATCCACGAGGACTTCTTCGCCAAGCTGCGCGCCTTCGCAGACGGCGCGGGCCGTTGAGCACACCCATCAGAGCAGGAGGCGATGCGCCATGAGTGCGCTGACGTTCGGCGCCGGGATATGGGCGTTCGGGCAGATCGTGGACCGGTACGCCACGGACGGCTACGGTCCGGCGAGGACGATGACCGAGATGCTCGATCTCGCGGCCGCCGTTGACGGGCTGGAGTGCCTGGACGTCAACGTGCCGTTCGCCGAGGGCGTCACCAAGGCGTCGGAGGTGGCCGGGCTGCTGGCCGAGCGCGGGCTGCGGGCCAGGGCGATCACCCCGCACATCTACACCAGGGAGTTCACCAGGGGCGCCTTCACCAACCCCGACCCCGCCGTACGCCGGAAGGCCGCCGAGCGCGTGCACGAGGCCGTCGCGGTCGCGCGCGAGCTGGGCGCCGACTACGTGAAGTTCTGGCCCGGCCAGGACGGCTTCGACCTGCCGGGGCAGGCCGACTACGCGCGGCTGTGGGACCTGACCGTGACCGCGATCAGGGAGCTCGCGTCCGCCCACCCCGACGTGCAGTTCGCGATCGAGTACAAGGCCAAGGAGCCGCGGGTGCGCATCACGCTCGCCGACGCGGCCCGCACCCTGCTGGCCATCGAGGAGGCCGGGCAGCCGAACGTCGGCATCGTCATGGACTTCGGCCACTCGCTGCTGGCCGGCGAGACGCCCGCCGAGGCCGTGCAGCTCGTGCACCGGCGCGGGCGGCTGGTCTCGGTCGAGCTGAACGACAACTGGCGCGGCTGGGACGACGACCTGCCGGTGGCCTCGGTGCACCTGTTCGAGACCATCGAGTATGTGCTGGCCGTGCGGCGCATCGGCTGGGACAAGCCGATCCTGCTCGACCAGTTCCCGTACCGGGAGGATCCGGTGCGCGCGCTGTCGCAGAGCATCCGGACGATCAGGATGCTGGAGGAGGTGTGCGACCGGGTCGATCTGGACGCGCTCAGGGACGCGCAGGAACGGCAGGACGCGCTGGCCGCGCAGGCGGTGCTCTGGTCGGCGATCGGGACGGCACGTGCGACCTAGCGACACCACACTCCCCCACCCGCCGGTGAGCACCGGCGCCGAGCTGCGCCCCGACCATCAGGCCATCGCCGAGTGGCGGCGGCTGCGCGAGCGGCTGGCCCGCGCCGACCGCGCGGGCCGCGCCGCCGCGCTCGCCGCGCTGGCCGGCGGCATCAGGCGCACGGTCATCGGCACCATCGCGGACGCCGGTCTCGGCCACACCGGCGGCGACCTGTCGGTGACCGACATCCTCACCACCCTGTACGCCGCCGTGCTGCGCCTCGACCCCGCCGACCCCTCCTGGCCGGAGCGCGACCGGCTCATCCTGAGCAAGGGCCACTGCTCGGTCGCCCTCTACACCACGCTCACGACCTGCGGCTTCTTCCCCGCCGAGCACCTGAGCACGTTCGCCGCCCCGCTGTCGCCGCTCAACGGCCATCCCAGCCGCCGCTCGGTGCCGGGCGTGGAGACCAGCACGGGTCCGCTCGGCCACGGCCTGCCGGTCGGCGTCGGCGTCGCGATCGGGCTGCGGCTGCGCGGGTCGGCGGCGCGGACGGTGGTGGTGCTGGGCGACGGCGAGCTGCAGGAGGGCAGCAACTGGGAGGCCGCGATGACGGCGGGCCACCGGCGGCTGTCGTCGCTGACGGCGATCGTGGACCGCAACGGGCTGCAGCAGGGCGCGCGCACCAGCGACACCAACGACCTGGAGCCGCTGGCCGACAAGTGGCGGGCCTTCGGGTGGGAGGCGGTCGAGGTGGACGGGCACGACCACCTGGCGCTGCTCGACGCCGTCACGGCACCGCGCGACGAGGGCCGGCCGCGCTGCGTGATCGCCAGGACAGTGAAGGGACGGGGCGTTTCGTTCATGGAGGACCGGGTGGAGTGGCATCACCGGGTGCCGGACGCCGAGCAGACCCGCGCCGCGCTCGCCGAGCTGGCCGAGTCAGGGGACGCACGTTGATCGTGAAAGCGGCGCACGACTGCCGCGACGCCTTCGCCGACGAGCTGGTCGGCCTGGCCCGCGCCGACGACCGGATCGTGGCCGTGTGCAACGACTCGGTCGGGTCGAGCAAGCTGGCCGCCTTCGCCGCCGAGTTCCCCGACCGGCTGGTGAACGTGGGCATCGCGGAGCAGGACATGGTGGGCATCGGGGCGGGCCTCGCCAACGCGGGACTGGTGCCGTTCGTGTGCGGGGCGGCGACGTTCCTCACGGCCCGGGCGTTGGAGCAGATCAAGGCGGACGTGGCCTACAGCGCGGCGAACGTCAAGCTGTGCGGGATGAGCCCCGGGCTGTCGTACGGCGCGCTGGGGCCCACCCACCACTCGACCGAGGACCTGTCGTGGCTGCGCGCCATCGCCGACCTGCCCGTCGTGGTGCCCGCCGACCCGGCGCAGACGCGCGCGGCGGTGCGGTGGGCGGCGCGGACGGCCGGCCCGGCGTTCCTGCGCATCGGCAGGTTCCCGGTGCCGGACGTCTCGCCGCCGGACGGGCCCGCGTTCACCTACGGGCGGGCGGCCCGGCTGCGCGAGGGCTCGGACGCGACGATCGTGGCGACCGGCACGCTGGTCAGCCGCGCGCTCGAGGCCGCGGAGCTGCTGGCCGGGCGCGGCGTGCAGGCCAGGGTGGTGAACGTCTCGACCGTCTCCCCGCTGGACCGCGAGGAGATCGCGGCGGCGGCCACGCAGACAGGGGCGGTCGTCACGGCGGAGGAGGCGGTGCCCACCGGCGGGCTCGGGGCGGCGGTGGCGGAGGTGGTGCTGGAGACGCGCCCGGTGCCGATGCGGCTGCTCGGCCCGCGTACGTTCGCGCCCACCGGCGAGCCGGAGTTCCTCCTCGAACACTTCGGGCTCACCGCGGACGGCATCGCCCGCGCGACGCTGGAGGTGCTGGGCCGTGCCGGCGCGTGACGTGCGGGCGGGACCGCCGCCCGGTCTGAACGCCGGGGACGCTCGCGGCGCGCCCGTACGGCGGGACGCCGGAGAGGGCTCGGCCGGGCCGTTCGTCCTGGGCGTCGATCAGGGCACGAGCGCGACCAAGGCGATCCTGGTCGACGCGGCGGGTGAGGTGGTGGCGCGGGCGTCCGCGCCGCTCGCCCGGCGGGACCCGGGTCCCGGGCTGGTCGAGCAGGACGCCGCCGAGCTGTGGCGGAGCGTCCTCGACGCGGTCGCGGCCTGCCTGCGCGACGCGCCGCCCGGCCGGGTCGCGGCCGTCGGGCTGAGCGTCCAGCGCGAGTCGATCATGCTGTGGGACGGCGGCACGGGCGAGCCGCTCGGGCCGCTGGTGAGCTGGCAGGACCGCAGGGGCGGCGAGCTGTGCGCCCGCCTGGCCGGCGCCGCCTCCCTGGTACGCGAGCTGAGCGGCCTGCCGCTCGACCCGATGTTCTCGGCGTCCAAGGCGGCCTGGCTGCTCGACCGGCACGGCAGGAAGGGCGTGCGGCTCGGCACGGTGGACTCCTGGCTGCTGTACCGGCTGGGCGGCGGCCACGTGATCGAGGCCGGCTGCGCATCGCGTACCCAGCTTCTCGACGTGCGGCGGCGGGCGTGGAGCCCGGAGCTGTGCGAGCTGTTCGGGATCCCCGATGAGGCGCTGCCCGAGGTGGTGCCGTCCACGGGGGCGCACGCCGGCGCGGGCGCCCTGCACCCCTCGCTGGCCGGGGTGCCGGTCGCGGCCGTGCTCGGCGACTCGCACGCCGCCCTGTACGCGCACACGGCGGGCCGCCCAGGCGGGGTGAAGGTCACCTACGGGACGGGCTCGTCCATCATGGCCCTGGCGGGCGCCGACATGTGCGAGAACACGGCCCGTGAGGCGGGGCTGTGCCTGACGATCGCCTGGGACGACGGCGCGCCCGCGTACGCGCTGGAGGGCAACATCCTGGCCGCCGGCGCCACCGTCACCTGGCTGTCCGGGGTGCTCGGCGTCGAGCCTGACGAGCTGGCGCGGCTCGCGGCCCGCGGCGAGCGGGGTAGGCTGCACATCGTGCCGGCGTTCGGTGGTCTGGGCGCGCCGTGGTGGGACGACGGAGCAGAAGCGATCATGACGGGTTTCGGCCTGGGCACGCGCAGGGAGGACCTCGCGCGGGCCGCGGTCGACTCGATCGGCCTGCAGGTCGCCGACGTCGTGGCGGCCATGCGGCGGGCCGCGGGGCCCGTCACCGAGCTGCTGGCCGACGGCGGTCCGGCGGCCAACACCGACCTCATGCAGTGGCAGGCCGACATCACCGGGCTGCCGGTGCGGGTGGCGGCGCGTCCCGAGCTGTCCGCGCTGGGTGCCGCGCACCTGGCCGGGCTCGAAACCGGTGTATGGTCCCGCGGGGAGCTGTCGGGGCTGCCGCGCCACGGCCGGCGACACCCGCCCGTGCTGCCGGTGTGCGAGCGGCGCCGCGCGCTAGCACAATGGCACTCGGCAGTGGCCCGGGCTCGCCACCGGACCAGCAGGAGCGGCGAAGCCGAAGCGGAGGCCAGCGATCGTGGGAGCTGACAGTGGGTTCGACAAGGGCCGCGCGGGCGAGGTGAGGCTCGGCGGTCGCCGGCTCGGCCAGGAGTCCGAGCGCATGCGGCTGCTCGTCCGCGTCGCCCGGCTCTACCACGAGCACGGCGTGCGCCAGCCGCAGATCGCCGCCCAGCTGCGCATCTCGCAGCCCAGGGTGTCGCGGCTGCTCAAGGAGGCCGCGGAGATCGGCATCGTGCGCACGGTGGTCGTGGTGCCGTCCGGCGTGCACGCGCTGCTGGAGGAGGACCTCGAGCGCAAGTACGGCGCGGAGCAGATCATCGTCGTGGACGCCGCGGGCGAGAACCACGACGTGGTGGCCGCGCTGGGCTCGGCCGGGGCGACGTACCTCGACGCCACGCTGATCGGCGGCGAGCACCTCGGCATCTCCTCGTGGAGCGCGAGCCTGCTGGCCACGGTCGAGGCGATGCAGCGCCGTCCGGTGCGGGTGGCCGAGGAGGTCGTGCAGCTCATCGGCGGGGTCGGCAAGGGCTCCGCGCAGGTGCAGGCGACCCGGCTGGCCGCTCATCTGGCCGACCTGACCGGCGCCGAGCCGGTCTTCCTGCCCGCTCCCGGGCTCGTGGGCTCGGCGGTGGCGCGGCAGGCGCTGGAAGAGGACCACGTGGTGCGGCAGGTGATCGATGCCTGGTCGCGGCTGACCACCGTGCTGGTCGGCATCGGCAGCCTCAACCCGTCGCCGCTGCTGCAGGAGAGCGGCAACGCGATCTCCGAGGACGAGCTGGAGACGCTGCGCGGGCTCGGCGCGGTGGGCGATGTGTGCCTGCGCTTCTTCGATGCCGAAGGCCGGCTGATCGACTCGCCGCTGGAGGAGCGCATCCTCGGCATCCCCGCCGCCGACCTGCGGCGGGTGCCGCGCCGCATCGCCATCGCCGGCGGACGCCGTAAGACCGCCGCCATCAGGGCCGCGCTCAAGGGCGGCTGGGTCAACACCCTCATCACGGACGTCGGCGTCGCCGAGGAGCTCCTGAAGGACTGACCCGGCCCTCCTGGCAGAGAAAGCCTCCCGCAGGACGACCGGCCTCCTCGCCGAGGAGCTGAGGAACTTTCCTCGCCGAGGAGCCGGGGACCTCTCCTCGCCGAGAGCCGGGGAACTCTCCCGGAGGACCGACCGGCCGAGGAGCTTCTTTCCAGGGCCACCCTCGGTTCTCCTCGTCAAGGAGCCGCTCAGGGTTGCCCCGAGCCTCCCCGCCACCACGCCCGTGCCCCGGCGCCCGGATGCCGCGCCGACGTGCGGCGGATGCCGCACCCACCCGGCCGGCGAGGTTCTGCGCCGGCACACGCGAACCTCGCGGGCCCCGCCCGCTCCTCCAGGCCCCCGCACCCCACCCAGCTCCCCCACGCTCCCCGCCCGCCGCCGGCTTCCATGTGCTCTCCCACCGCCGCCGCGCGTTCGGCGTGGCGGCCGTCGTGCCTTCGCGCGGGCGGCCGTCGTGCCTTCGCGCGGGCGGCCGTCGTGCCTTCGCGCGGGCGGCCGTCGTGCCTTCGCGCGGCGGTCTTCGTGCCGTCCCGTGGCGGTCTTCGCGCGTTCGCCGGAACTCGAAAGATGACCGCCGGAGAAACCGCTCTTGACAGTCACATCCGTGTCGTTCACGATGTGATGAATCCACTCCATTCATGCCTGAATAAAAATTCTCACCGACAGCAGCGTGGTCCGGAGTGTGCCGATCAGACGGCACGGCCCTGCCTATTCCCGGGGCGGAAAGAGAGCGTTTCGATGACCGAGGCCCTTGGCTTCGATCCCCAAAGATCAGGATTCGGCCGCCGCGCTTTACTGCGCTCGGCGGCATTGGTCACACCCGCCGTGGCCTGGGGCCGGCTGCGGGTCATGCCGCCGCTGCGGCGGTGCCCACGCCGTCGCCGGCACCGGCTCAGACGGCGCAGGCCGCCGCGAAGAAGGTGCCCGCCTTCCCCGGCGCCGAGGGCGCGGGCATGTACGTCACCGGCGGCCGCGGCGGCAAGGTGTACGAGGTGACGACCCTCGACGACGACGGCCCCGGCTCGCTGCGCGCGGCGGCCGCCAAGTCGAACGGCACGATCGTCTTCCGGGTGGCCGGCACCATCAGGCTCAAGAGCGGGCTCGACATCACCGGCTCCAACCTGACGATCGCCGGCCAGACCGCGCCCGGCCACGGCATCACCGTCATCGGCAACGAGACGGCGATCAAGGGCAGCAACATCATCCTGCGCCACCTGCGCTTCCGCGGCGGTGACGAGCTCGGCACCCCCATCGACACCTTCGCCGCCAGGGGCGTGCGCGACGTCATCATCGACCACTGCTCGTTCAGCTGGGGCGTGGACGAGTGCTTCTCCGTCTACGGCAACACCAACGTGACCGTTCAGTGGTGCATCATCTCCGAGGGCCTGGTCAACTCGGTGCACGACAAGGGCCGGCACGGCATGGGCGGCCTGTGGGGCGGCGACACGGTCACGTACCACCACAACCTGCTCATCCACCAGAACGGCCGTAACCCGCGCTTCAGCTTCGAAGAGGGCATGGCGCTGGTGGTGGACCACCGCAACAACGTGATCTACAACCCGGGCATCACGTCCTGCTACGGCGGCGAGTGGTCCAACGGCATCAACCTGGTGGGCAACTACTACAAACCGGGCCCCAACACGCTGCCCGGCATCGCCAGGGAGATCGTCGCCCCCGGACGCTTCGGCCAGTGGCACGTCAGCGGCAACGAGATCGAGGGGCACGCCGACGTCACGGCCGACAACAGCAAGGGCATCACATTCCCGGTCGGCGGCATCACGCTGCTGCCCAGGCCGGTGGAGTTCGACAACGGCATCACCGAGCAGACGGCGCGCGAGGCGTTCGCGACGGTCCTGGAGCAGGCGGGGGCCACGCTGCCGCGCCGGGACGCCATCGACGCGCGGCTGGTGAACGAGGCCCGCACCGGCACGGGACGGCACATCAACTCGCAGAAGGACGTGGGCGGCTTCGTGCCCCTGCCCACCGAGGTGGAGCCCCCGGCAGACGGCGACCACGACGGCATCCCCGACGAGTGGGAGACCGCGAACGGCCTCGACCCCGCCGACCCCGAGGACGCGCAGACGGCCGGCCCCGACGGGTACACGAACCTGGAGCGCTACCTCAACTCCATCCAGCGGGCCGGCGCCCGCAACCCGGAGGTGGCGATCACCTCCCCCGCGATCGACCAGGTGTTCGCGGCGGCCAAGAACAAGCAGTCCATCACGATCACGGCCGACGCCAAGGCGCTCGACGGCGCGACGATCGCGAAGGTCGAGTTCTTCCACGGCGACACGAAGATCGGCGAGGCGACGGCGGCGCCGTACACGGTGACGTGGGAGGGGGTCAAGGACGGCAGCTACTGCCTGACGGCCAGGGCCACCGACAGCACCGGATCGGCGACCACGTCCTCGCTGGTGCCGATCCACGTCAACCGCACCAGGACGCACAGCGGCTGGCAGGTCAGGGACATCGGCGAGGTGCCGATCCCCGGCAACACGGCGCTCAAGGACGGCGTCTTCACGATGAAGGGCTCCGGCAAGATCGCCGGCTGGAACGACTCCTTCCACTTCGCGTACAAGGCGGTCGGCTTCAGCAGGCGCGGCGAGGTCCTGGAGATCACCGCCCGGCTCGACGGCATCAGCAGGAACCACATCGGCGCGGTGGCCGGCGTCATGGTGCGGCAGGACCTGGAGCCGGACTCGCCGTTCATGCTGGCCGGCATCGGCTACTCAGCCAGCAGTGAGGACGGCTCCGGCCGGCGGGCGATGGCGATCAGGGTCGCCTCGCACGGCACCCGGCCGAGCGTCGGCGAGTGGCCCGACGGCCTGGGCGAGAAGCCGTACTGGCTGCGCCTGGTCGCGAGGAGCCTGCCGACCGGCAACGACACCGAGTTCGAGGCGTTCCTGTCGGACAACTCCCTCAACTGGGACCGCATCGGCTACGAGCGCATCGCGATGCGCACCAGCCGCTTCTACGTCGGTCTCGTCGTGGACGGCAACCAGGAGGCCAACGGCGTCCACAACTACATCACCGCGACCTTCAGCCAGGTCAAGGTCAATCGTTAGACCCCCGGAAACGGAGCACCGATGACAGAGCACGCCTTCACGAGGAGGAGCCTGCTCCGCGGCGGCGGAGGGCTTCTGCTGCTGGCCACGGCCGGTGGCTGCGGCTTCTTCGACACCAGCCCCGCCAAGGACGCGGGCGGCCCGGCGGCGGCCGCCGACCTGTCGGCCAAGGAGGCGCCGCAGCTGGCCGAGCTGGTCAAAGCCGGCAAACTGCCGCCGCTCGAGCAGCGTCTGCCGAAGAACCCCATGGTCGTCACGCCGCTGAAGGAGCCCGGCCGCTACGGCGGCACGTGGGCCTCGGCGATCGTGGGCGAGGACGACTTCGACTGGCTGTACTACTCGCTCGGCTACGAGCCGCTGGTCCGGCTCAAGCCCGGCACCAACGGGCAGAAGGGCCCCGACGACATCGTCCCGAACGTGGCCGAGTTCGAGGTCCAGGACGACGGCCGGGTGTACGTGTTCCGGCTGCGCGAGGGCCTGAAGTGGTCCGACGGCCAGCCGTGCACGGCCGACGACATGCTGTTCGCCTTCGAGGACGTGGCCACCTACCACGACCTGCACACGACCGGCGTCTACGACCTCTACCTGGAGAACGGCACCACGGACGAGCTGGTCAAGGTGGAGAAGGTGGACGAGCGGACGGTCCGCTACGTCTACAAGCAGCCGAAGGCGGGCCTGCTGTTCCAGATCGCGGTCTCGACGTTCGAGCGCGGCGGCGCGGCCGGGTTCCTGCTGCCCAAGCACTACCTCAAGCAGTTCCACAAGAAGTACAACCCGGACGCCGACAAGCTGGCCAAGGAGCGGCAGCTGGAGGACTGGACCCAGCTGTTCATGAACAAGAACGACGTCGCGCACAACGCCGACATGCCGACGCTGCACCCGTGGAAGATCACGAACCCGGTCGGCAAGGGCACGGCGGTGGTGGCCGAGCGCAACCCGTACTACTGGAAGGTCGATGACAAGGGGCGGCAGCTTCCGTACATCGACCGGTTCAGGGCCGAGGTGCTCGGCGACGTCGAGGTCGAGCTGCTGAAGATCATGAACGGCGAGATCGGCCTGCAGCTGCGCAACTTCAACACGCCGGAGAACAAGCCGCTGATCGCGCAGAACGCCGAGAAGGGCAAGTACCGGCTGTTCGACGTGCCGAGCCGGCTGAGCAACACGATGATCCTGCAGTTCAACCAGACGATCAAGGACGACGGACTGCGGGAGCTGTTCCAGAAGAAGGACTTCAGGATCGGCCTGTCGTACGCGATCAACCGGCAGGAGATCATCGACGGCGTGTACGCCGGCCAGGGCGAGCCGTGGCAGGCCGCGCCGTCGAAGAACAACGCGCTCTACGACCCGGAGTTCGCCAAGCAGTACACCGAGTACGACGTCGCCAAGGCCGACGAGTTCCTCGACAAGGCGGGCCTGACGGAGAAGGACTCCGACGGGCGGCGGCTCGGCCCCGACGGCAAGCCGCTGATCATCACGGTCATGGCGAGCACGGAGTTCCCGCACCACGTCGAGGCGCTGGAGTTCGTCAAGAAGGGCTGGGAGGCGGTCGGCGTCGGGCTGCGCGTGGACCCGGTCGCGGGCACGCTGTTCACCGAGCGCACGATGGGCAACCAGCCGCAGTGCTCGACGTACACGTGCAGCGACTTCGACGTGATCACCGGCACCGGCGGCGACCACTACTACGTGCCGAGCAACTCCGGCAGCGCCCGCTACGCCATCCGCTGGGCGCAGTGGTACGGCAGCAAGGGCAAGAGCGGCGACGAGCCGCCGGCCCGGTGCGCGCGCAGCTCGAGGCGTTCACCAAGATGCGCACGGAGCCGGACTTCACCAAGGCGCTGGAGCACGCCAAGGAGGTGGTGAAGGCGGCCAAGGAGCAGTTCTACGCGATCGGCATCAGCTCGTACCCGGACGAGTACGGCATCGTCTCCACCGCGTTCAAGAACGTGCCGGACTCGATGGCGTCCGCGCCGGTGAACCCCGGGCCGACCCAGCCCGAGCAGTACTCGCTCTGAGGGGCACGGCGTGCTGGCTTACTTCGGGCGCCGCCTGATCTACGTGGTGGTGACGCTGTGGGCGATCTCGATCGTCGCGTTCGTCATCATCAACCTGCCGCCGGGCGACTACGTCTCGACACTGGTCGCGAACGCGCAGGCGGGCGGCGAGGGCATCACCCCCGCCGAGATCGCGAACCTGCGGCAGCGCTATGGGCTCGACGATCCGCTGCTCGTGCAGTACTGGCGCTGGTTCTCCGCCATCCTGTTCCACGGCGACTTCGGTCAATCGTTTGCCTGGAACCAGGCGGTCTCCACGCTGATCGGCGAGCGCATCGCGCTGTCGGCGGTGCTGTCGCTCAGCTCGCTGCTGATGGTCTGGGCGATCGCGTTCCCCATCGGCATCTACAGCGCGGTCAAGCAGTACTCCTGGGGCGACTACGGCTTTTCGTTCCTCGGCTTCATCGGGATGGCGGTCCCGGAGTTCATGCTGGCGCTGGTCCTCATGTACATCGGGTTCCGCTACTTCGGGCAGAGCGTGGGCGGGCTGTTCTCGCCGGAGTTCCAGGACGCGGCCTGGAACCTCGGCAAGGTGCTCGACCTGCTGAGCCACCTGTGGGTGCCGATCGTGGTCATCGGGGTCTCCGGCACGGCCGGCATGATCCGGGTGACCAGGGCCAACCTGCTGGACGAGCTCTACCGCCCGTACGTGGTGACCGCCAGGGCCAAGGGCCTGCCGGAGTGGAAGCTGCTGCTGAAGTACCCGGTGCGGATGTCGCTCAGCCCGTTCTTCAGCACCGTCGGCTGGCTGCTGCCCGGCCTGATCGGCGGCGAGACGATCGTCTCGGTCGTCATGAGCCTGCCCACCGGCGGCCCGCTGCTGCTCAGCGGCGTGCTGAACCAGGACATGTATCTCGTCGGCAGCTTCGTGCTGATCCTCAGCACGCTGACCGTGATCGGCACCGTGATCAGCGACCTGGCGCTGGCCTGGTGGGACCCGCGAATTCGCAAACGGTACAAGAGAGAGTAGCGCCAGATGTTCCTCAGGCGACCGACGGCGAGGGAAGCAGGGACGCTGCCGCAGTGGCGGCTGATGTGGCGGCAGTTCCGCCGGCACCGGCTCGCGATGGTCGGCGCGGCGATCCTGATCCCGGTCTACTTCGTGGCGATCTTCGCGGAGTTCTTCGCGCCGATGTCCAGCTCGACGGCGAACACGCAGATGACGTACGCGCCGCCGCAGGTGCTGCGCATCTCCGCCGAGCACGGCCTGCACGTGTACGGGTACACCAGCGAGCGCGACCCGCGCACGTACGCGCAGACCTACACCGAGGATCCGTCGCAGGTGATCGAGGTCGGGCTGTTCGTGCACGGCGATCCGTACAAGCTGCTGGGGCTGATCCCGTCCGACATCCACCTCATCGGCCCGGTGCGGCACGGCGATCCCTTCTACCTGCTGGGCACCGACCAGAACGGCCGTGACCTGCTGTCGCGGCTCATCCACGGCGCACGCGTGTCGCTGTCCATCGGGCTGGTGGGCGTGGCGGCGAGCTTCCTGCTCGGCATGCTGATCGGCGGCGTCTCCGGCTATTTCGGCGGCGGCGTCGACAACGTGGTGCAGCGCGTCATCGAGTTCCTGATGGCGATACCGACGCTGCCGCTGTGGATGGCGCTGTCGGCGGCGCTGCCCACCGACTGGGGGCCGCTCACCCGATATTTCGCCATCACGGTGCTGCTGTCGCTGATCGGGTGGACGGGTCTGGCCAGGGACGTCCGCGGCCGGTTCCTGGCGCTGCGCGAGGAGGACTTCGTCACCGCGGCCAGGCTGGACGGCGTGGGCAGGCTGTCGATCATCTTCCGGCACATGATCCCCTCGTTCGCCAGCCACATCATCGCCTCGTTGTCGCTGGCCATCCCCGGGATGATCCTCGGCGAGACCAGCCTGAGCTTCCTCGGGCTCGGCCTGCAGGCACCCGCCGTGAGCTGGGGCGTGCTGCTGGAGGGCGCCCAGAACGTGCGCGTCGTCGCCAACGCCCCGTGGCTGCTCGCGCCCGGCGTCGCGGTGGTGGTCGTGGTGGTCGCCATGAACTTCTTCGGGGACGGGCTGCGCGACGCCGCCGACCCGTACGGAGCGGCGAGCGGAGGCCGGAGAAGGAAGCCGTTCAGGCGTAACCGCGTAGGCCGACAGTGAGCGCGACCATCAACACCGCAATAAGGGGGTGGGCAGGCGTGGCCGCAGGCGACGTGCTGCTTGAGATCGAGGACCTGCACACGCACTTCCACATGGACGACGGCGTCGTGCACGCCGTGGACGGCGTGGACCTGCGGATGCGCAAGGGCGAGACGCTGGCCATCGTCGGCGAGTCCGGCTGCGGCAAGAGCGTCATGGCCCGCTCGATCCTGCACCTGGTGGACCCGCCGGGCCGGATCGAGGGCGGCAAGGTCACCCTGCACCGCCCCGACGGCCCGGTGGAGCTGGTCGGCGCGCACAAGCGGCTGCTGCGCCAGGTCAGGTGGAAGGACATCGCGATGGTCTTCCAGGAGCCGATGGCCTCGCTGAGCCTGGTGCACACGATCGGCAGCCAGATCATCGAGGCGGTGCGGCTGCACGAGAACGTCGGCAAGGCCGAGGCCCGCAAGCGCGCCATCGAGATGCTGGACCGGGTCGGCATCCCGATGCCGCAGCGGCGGGTGGACGCCTACCCGTTCGAGCTGAGCGGCGGCATGCGGCAGCGGGCGATGATCGCGATGGCGCTGTCGTGCCGGCCGAGCCTGCTCATCGCCGACGAGCCGACCACCGCGCTCGACGTGACCACGCAGGCGCAGATCCTGGAGCTGCTGCGCGATCTGCAGGACGAGCTGGGCATGGCGATCATGCTGATCACCCACGACCTCGGCGTGGCCGCGCAGGTGGCCGACACGATGGCGGTGATGTACCTGGGCCGGGTCGTCGAGTACGGCTCCGCCGAGCAGGTGCTGTCGCAGCCGCGCCACCCGTACGCGCAGGCGCTGCTGCGCTCGATGCCCCGGCTCGGCCAGGCCAGGCAGCGGCGGCTGGCGGCGATCAGGGGCTCGGTGCCGCCCCCGTACGCGCGGCCCGAAGGCTGCTCCTTCCACCCGCGCTGCGACCACGCCGTCGAGGGGCGGTGCGACGTGGTGACGCCGCGCCTGACCGAAGTGGGCGGCCGCGAGGTGGCGTGCCTGCTCTACCAGGACGAGCCGGAACCGCAGCGGGGCGGCGCCCCGGACGACACCCCGGATGACAGGGAGGAATCGTGAGCACGGAGCCTCTGCTCCGGATCGAAGGGCTGACCAAGCACTTCCCCGTCCGCAGCGGCCTGCTGGGCCGGCAGGTGGGCGCGGTGCGCGCGGTGGACGAGGTCGATCTGGACATCGCCCCGGGCAGCACGCTCGGGCTGGTCGGCGAGTCGGGCTGCGGCAAGACGACGCTCGGCCGGTGCATCGTGCGCGCGCACGACCCGACCAGCGGCCGCATGCTCTACCGGCGGCCCGACGGTTCGGTGATCGACGTGGCGACGCTGAAGGAGAAGGAGCTCAAGCCGTACCGGGCCGAGGTGCGGATGATCTTCCAGGACCCGCACTCGTCGCTCAACCCGCGCAAGACGCTGCGCGAGATCATCGGCGAGCCGATGCGGGTGCACGGCTACGGCACGCCGGACGAGATCGCCGAGCGCGTGGGCGACCTGCTCGAACGGGTGGGCCTGCGCCGCGAGTACGCGAGCCGCTACCCGCACGCCTTCAGCGGCGGCCAGCGGCAGCGGGTCGGCATCGCGCGGGCGCTGGCGCTGTCGCCCCGGCTGGTGGTGGCCGACGAGGCGGTCAGCGCGCTGGACGTGTCGGTCCGCGCGCAGATCCTCAACCTGCTCATGGACCTGCAGGAGGAGTCGGGGCTTGGCTTCCTGTTCGTCAGCCACGACCTCGGCATCATCGAGCACGTCGCGGACGTGGTGGCGGTGATGTACCTCGGCCGGGTGGTCGAGCAGGCCCCCACGGAGGAGCTGTACCGGCGGCCGCTGCACCCCTACACCGAGGCGCTGCTGTCGGCGGTGCCCGACCCCGACCCGGCGGCCAAGCGGCACCGGGAGCGGATCAAGCTGCTCGGCGACATCGCCGACCCGGCGAACGTGCCGCCGGGCTGCCCGTTCCACCCCCGCTGCGTGTACGCCAAGGACGAGTGCCGCGCCGACCGGCCGCCGCTGCGCGAGGTCGGCGGGCGGCGGGTGGCCTGCCACTTCGCCGAGGATCTCGACCTGCGCGGCGTGCCCGGCCCCGAGATCCGGGAGGTGACCGCGTGAGCGACCCGCGTTTCGACGGCGTCGTACGCCCGTCCGCCACGCTGGAGGACGCCGAGGAGGCGCTGCTGCCGGCCCCGCACGGCGTCGACAACCACGCCGCCAACCTGCTGCGCACCTCGTCGGGCGAGCTGCTGTGCACCTGGTTCAGCGGCCCGCAGGAGGGCGACCCCGGCACGAACGTGGTGGTGTCGCGGCTCGCGGGCGGGCGCTGGGAGAAGCCCGCGCTGGTGGCCGCCGACCCCGAGCGCACCGAGCAGAACCCGGTGCTGTTCGAGGTGGACGGGCGGGTGTGGCTGCTGCACACCTCCGGCGAGCCGCACGACCAGACCAGCGCGCACGTGGTGGCCCGCACCTCCGGAGACGGCGGCCGTACGTGGAGCGCGCCGCGCGTGATGCTCGCCAAGCCGGGCAGCTTCGTCCGGCACCCGCCGCTGGTCCTGGACGACGGCACCTGGCTGCTGCCCGCCTACCACTGCGCGCCGACGGGCGACCACAGCGTGGTCCACCTCAGCGCGGACGGCGGCGACACCTGGACCGCGCACGACGTGCCGGACAGCGCGGGCCTGGTGCAGATGACGGTCGTGCCACGGCCCGGCGGCGGGCTGCTGGCCTTCTTCCGCGACCGGCGGGCGGGGCGCATCCACGCCTCGTTCTCGGCCGACGGCCGTAGCTGGTCCGCGCCGGAGCGGACCGAGCTGCCCAGCAACGACTCCTCCGTCCAGCTCACGAGGCTCGGCGACGGACGGCTCGCGCTCGTCTACAACGACGCGAGCCTGGAGCGCGACCGGTTCCGGTGGGTGACCAAGAACGGGAAGCCGCGTAAGAAGGCGCTGCGCACCCCGCTGTCACTCGCCCTGTCCGAGGACGGCGGTGCGACCTGGCCGCACCGGCGCGTCCTGCAGGAAGCCGACTCCGAGTATTGGCAGAACGAGCTCGGCTACTCGTATCCGAGCGTGATCGACGGCGGCGGAGGCCGGGTCCACGTCGCCTACTCCTACCTGCGCAAGACCATCAAGTATCTAGAGATTGGCGTGTGATGAAAGTACGGCAGAGCCTGTTATACGGCGCTCTGGCGGTGGCGGTCGCGGTGCCGTCGTACGTCGCGGGCGACCGCGACGCCGCCGGCGGCGACAGCGGCACGGTACGGGTGCAGCCCACCGGCGCGTACGCCTGCCGCCAGGACGTGGCACCGCCCGACCCCGACGTGCCCAAGGTGCACGCGGCGACGATCGCGCAGGCCCCGCAGGGCGACCTGCTCACCGTCTACTACGGCGGCGCCACCGAGGGGGCGCCGGACCAGGCGCTCTACATGTCGCGGCTGGCGGCCGGCGAGCACACCTGGTCGGAGCCCGAGGTGGTGTTCGACGAGCCGGGCAAGGCCGACGGCAACCCGGTGCTGTGGTCGGACGGCAAGCGCCTCTACCTGTTCTTCGTCACGATCGAGGGGCACGGCTGGGAGCAGGCGCCGATCCGGCTGATCACCTCCGACGACGGCGGCCACGCCTGGAGCGAGCCCGTCACCATCCGCAAGGAATGGGGGTGGATGGTCGGCACCAACCCGATCCGCATGTCGAACGGCGAGGTGCTGCTGCCCATCTACGACGAGGGCGGCTCCCGCTCCGGGTTCTACGTCTTCAGCGAGGACATGAGCTCGTGGCAGGCGTACCCGGAGAACACCGAGGACTGGATCAGGACGCCGCGCGGCTCGATCCAGGCGAGCGTGGTCGAGGTGGAGCCGGGGCGGCTGGTCGCGTACATGCGCACCGGTGACGCCGCGATCTACACCAGCCAGTCCACCGACTTCGGCCGCACCTGGAGCGAGCCGGTGGCCGAGCCGATCGGCAACCCGAACTCGCGGGTCGCCGCGCTCAAGCTCGACACCGGCAAGCTCGTGCTGGCCTACAACCCGTGGGTGGAGCACCGCTCCCCCATGCGGCTGTCGCTCTCGCCCGACAAGGGCCGCACCTGGGAGCACTCGGTGGACGTCGAGGCGCAGTCGGGCCCGCAGTTCACGTACCCGATGCTGACGCAGAGCGCCGACGGCTTCATCCACATGGTCTACAGCTACAACCGCAACAACATCCGGCACGTCGTCTTCAACGAGCAGTACCTGCGTGACGCCGTGGGCCTGCTGTCGAACTACCCCGAGCACACGATCACCGAGTTCAAGAACGGCGTCCGGCGCAACGTCGTGCGTCAGTGCCACTACACCCCCGCGAAACAGCCCCGCTGAGGAGAGAGATGCACAAGGTGCGCGGTATCGCGCTGCTCGCGCTCGCGCTGTCCCTGACCACCGTCCCGGCCCAGGCGTCCGTCGCGGCGGAGACCGCTGCTTGCAAGGACGTGCCGAACAAGTACAACCAGCCGTTCCAGGTCTGCGACGACGAGCTGTTCATCTTCGCCGCCAACTACAAGCCGTTCGAGTCGACCGTCGACGAGCAGCGGCAGGGCACCCGCGTCTTCGACGAGATCATCGGTAACAGGCTGCGGGCGGCGTTCCCCGGCGTGAAGATCAAGTACGCGACGTGGGACCTGCCCATCCGCTACGAGGACCTGAAGAACGCGGGCGTCACGCCGGACATCGTCATCGAGGACCCGAAGTCCCGCATCGACCGCGACCTCGAACCGCTGGGCTGGGTCGGCGACATGACCGCCGACATCGAGCGGGCCGGCATCGACCTGAGCACGCTCAACAAGGCCGCCGTCGAGCTGACGAAGTCGCGCTCCGACGGCGGGATCTACGGGGTGCCGATCTTCATCGACGAGCACGTGCTGCTCTACAACAAGAAGATCTTCGACAAGTTCCGGGTGAAGTACCCCAAGCCCGGCATGACGTACGACGACGCGTACAAGCTGGCCAAGAAGCTCACCAGGGACGACGGGCTGGACCACTACAAGGGGTACATGCAGCATCCCGACCAGTACCTGGAGTTCAACCAGCTCGGGCTCTACCCGTTCCAGCCGACGACGAGCGAGGAGCCGGAACCCGAGGAGGTCAAGGTCGATATCACGGGTGAGGGGTGGAGGGAGTACACCGAGAACCTGTACCGCTTCCTGATGATCCCGCGCAACGGGTTCACCACCGTCACCGACTTCCTCAAGGGCGACATGAGCCGGCCCGGCCACCTGGCCATGGCGGTGGAGACGCTGTCGCGGCTCACCATGTACGCCGGCAGCGAGCTGTTCATCGAGGACGGCGACGAGGACTCGTTCGCGCAGTACCGCGAGAGCGTCGACATCGGCGTCAGCGCGCTCCCGGTGTTCGAGCGCGGCTCGAAGACCATCTACCAGCCGAACACCAGGGCCGCGTTCGTCCCGCCCGCCGCCCCGCACCGCGAGCAGGCGCTGCAGGTGGTGAAGTGGCTGGTGTCGGAGGAGGCGCAGACCGAGATCTCCCGCCACGGCATCAAGGCCGTGCTGCAGACCGACGAGGTCGTGGAGAGCTTCGGCAAGGCCATCCCCGAGCTGGCCGGCATCGACACCTCCGCGGTCTACTGGGGCGAGAACGCCACCATCGGCGACTATGAGAACACCGAGTTCTGGGACCTGCCGCTGTGGACGGTCTTCCGCCAGCACGTGCTGCGTGACGGCATGACCCCCGAGCAGTCGCTGACCGTGTCCCAGCAGGAGGACATCCCCGCCTACATCAAGGCGCAGGCGGACGCAGGGAAGGACTGGTAACCCTGACTTCCACCGTGGAACGCTGGGGCGTCCACGAGATCGAGCTGGCCGGGCCGGCCGGCGGCAACCCCTTCGCGGAGGTTCGCCTGGCGGCCCGGTTCCGCTTCCGTCACCGCATCGTCGAGGCCGGCGGCTTCTACGACGGTGACGGCGTCTACCGCGTCCGGTTCATGCCGGACGCGGTCGGCTCGTGGACCTACACCACCGTGAGCAACGTGCCCGAGCTGGACGGCGTGACCGGGGAGTTCACCGTGACCCCCGCCACGCCGGGCAACCACGGCCCGGTGCGCGCCGAGGGCACCGGCTTCGTGTACGCCGACGGCACGCCGTACCTGCCGTGGGGCACCACCGCCTACCACTGGACGCACGACCTGGACGAGGAACGGGAGCGGCGCACGCTGCGCACGCTGGCCGCCTCGCCGTTCAACAAGCTGCGCATGTGCGTGCTGCCCACCGGGGCCATGCGGCCGCCGCTGGTGCCGTTCGCCGGCACCGACCCGGACGGGCTCGACTTCACGCGCTACGACCCGGCCTTCTTCCGCCACCTGGAGTCGCGGGTACGCGACCTGCGCGACATCGGCGTCGAGGCCGACATCATCCTGTTCCACCCGTACGACGGGGGCCTGCGCGGCATCGAGGACATGGGCCGCGAGGCCGACCACGCCTACCTGCGCTACGTCATCGCCCGCCTGGCGGCCTTCCGCAACGTGTGGTGGTCGGCGGCCAACGAGTACGACTTCAACAAGGCGAAGACCGTCGAGGACTGGGACGACATCCTGCGCACGATCGCCAGGCTGGACCCGTACGAGCATCTGCGCTCGATCCACAACGGGACCCGCATGTACGAGGTCGCCTCGCTCTACGACTTCACCAAGCCGTGGGTGACGCACCAGAGCATCCAGCACTGGGACGCCACCCCCACCGACGCCTGGCTGCGCGCCTGCCCCAAGCCGGTGGTGATCGACGAGATCTCCTACGAGGGCGACCTGGGCAAGCGTTGGGGCAACGTGACCGGCCAGGAGCTGGTGGACCGCTTCTGGGAGGGGGTGACGCGGGGCGGCTACGTCGGGCACGGCGAGTCGCTGATGGGCCACCAGCCGCGCGCCTGGGTCAGCAACGGCGGCGAGCTGTTCGGCGAGAGCCCCGCCAGGATCGCGTTCCTGCGGCGCGTGGTGGAGGAGAGCCCCGCCGGGTCGTTCCTGCGCTACCTGGGCCGGCGGCAGCAGGCCCACGTGACGGTGGAGCTGCCGGACGACGGCGCGTACCGGGTGGAGCTGATCGACACCTGGAACATGACCATCAGCCCGGTGGACGGCGAGCACAAGGGGCGGGTGCGGGTCGCGCTGCCGGGCCGGCCGTATCTGGCGCTGCGGATGACGAAGGTGACTTCATGATCGACAAGGGGTTGGCGACGACCGCGCTCGGCTGGCACCTGCACGACGAGCGGCGGCGGGCGCGGACGCTGGCCACGCTGAAGTCGTCGCCGTTCGACCGGGTGCGGATGGCGGCGCTGGCCTCCCGCTGCTCGCTCGACGCGCTGGAGGAGCGGGTGGAGGAGCTGGCCGGGATCGGCGTGACGGCCGAGCTGGTGCTGCTGCGGCCGGGCGAGGGCATCGAGGACGTGGACGGCGCCGCCCGCTACCTGAGCGAGGTCGTGCCCAGGCTGGCGCCGCATCAGAACGTGTGGTGGTCGCTCACCGACGACCCCGGCGCCTTTCCCGCCTTCACCGAGCACGACTGGGTGAGCCTCGGGAACCTGGTCGCCGAGGAGGACCCGCTGCACCATCCGCTGTCCATCACCGTCGATGCCGGCTCGCCGCTGCTGTGGCGGCGGGTGTGGACGCACGGCAGCGTACGGGCGCGCAGCCCGCGCGACGCCTGGGTGCGGACGCGCCACCACCACAAGCCGGTGCGGATGGACTTCTGCGGGTACGAGGGCGACGCCGACGACCCGTGGCACAGCCTGACCCCCGAGGAGGTGGTGGTCCAGGCGTGGGACGGCGTCGTGCGGCGGCGCTGCGTGACGCACGGCGAGTCGTACGCGGGCGACGACGGGCTGACCTGGTCGCAGGACGGCGGGACGCTGAAGGGGGCCGCCGTGCCCAGGCTCGCGCTGCTGCGCCAGGTGCTCGCGGCCATCCCCGACGAGGCCGCATACCGCGACAGGGACGCGCCGATGCTGGAGCTGACCGGGGAGTTCTACCTGGAGTTCTGCGGCGAGCACCGGTTCCCCGAGCGGTCGTTCGAGGTGCCGGACGGGCGGTACGAGGCCGAGGTGATCGACACGTGGGAGATGACCGTGACGCCGCTCGGCATCATGAAGGGCCCGGCGGTCACGGTGCCGCTGCCCGGCACGGTCGGCCAGGCCATCCGCCTGCGCCGCGTCCCATGACGGCCCGCCACGGCACCGGCCCCCGGCGCTCCGATGCTCCGGGCGAGCGGCCGGTTCCGCCGCTCGCCCGGCTGGCCGGCCCGGGCGGGAAGCTGGTCGAGATCGTGAGCGGCGCCGGAGTGGCGGGCGATCCCCCGGTGGGCGGCGCTCCAGTGGGCGGCGCTCCAGTGGGCGGCGCGGAGGTGCGGCTCGGGCGTGACGGCGCCGCCGAGCCGCACCTCCGCGTGCCGCTGCACGTCCTGTTCACCGCCTCGACCGGCCGTCCCTGGCGGTTCCGGCCCGCCGACCCGGCGAGCGTGCGCGTCCTGCCGCCCGGCTCCGGCGGCGACGGGATCGTGGCGACGGCGCGGGCCGGGGAGCTGAGCGTGCGGCTGGAGCTGGGCTTCGGCCGGGAGGGCATGCTGGAGCTGCGCACCACCTGGCGCAACGACACCGGCGAGCGGCTCGTAGACGTGGCGGCCGGGCTGCTGCTCCCGCTGCCGGTCCAGGACGCCTGCCTGACCATGCCGGGCGTGCTCTACAACGACAACCCGTCATCCGACCCGGCCCGCGAGGTGCCGCACATCGGCTTCGTCTGCGAGGAGCACCGCCTGCCCATCCCGGCCGTCAACGCCGCGTGGGACGGCCGCTACCTCAGCCTCTTCGCGCATCCCGGCCCGGTGCGCGACGAGGAGGACGGCTCGGTCGCCTACGGCTCGCTCGGCGCGGTCCGCGCGCCCGGCCTGGCGGTGACGGCGATGACCGGCGTGATCGCGTTCAACGGCCGGCCTGACGTCTGCTACGTCAGCAAGGCGGAGACGGCCGGCCGCCCGCTCGGCTACCGCGACCTCGCGCCGGGCGCGGAGATCACCACCCGGCACAGCCTCGACTGGGGCGAGGTCGCGCCGCGCGGCTTCGGCTTCAGGACGCTGGTGCACACCCGCCTCTACCGGGACGAGGGGGCCGCCCCGCTGAGCGTGGACGAGATCGTCCGGCTCAAGACCGACGCGATGGACTCCCGCTGGAACGGCGACGGCCACCTCGCCTACGAGGGCGTGCGCCACGGCCGCCCGCGCTCCTACCTGTACGGCTGGACCGGCCAGGCCATGAAGCTGGCCCTGTGCGAGGCCATCCTGGGCGTCGAGGACGGCCAGGACGAGCGGATCGAGCGGGCCCGCCGCGCCGCCGACTTCTACGTCCACGGCGGCAGGACGCCCGTGCGCGGCCTGCACGCCGCCCGCTACCTGGTGGACGAGGACCGCTGGGAGTCGTTCCGCAAGGACGGCTGGGGCGACTTCGTCTCCAGCCGGGCACACGGCGAGACCATCACCGACCTGGCCGCGCTCGCGCTGCTGTTCAGACAGGCCGGGCTGGAGGTGCCGCACGCCTGGGAGGAGGCGGTGACGGACGCCGCCTCCGTCTTCTGGCACACCAGGCTGCCCGAGGGCGTCGTGCCCGTCGGCTGGAGCCCGTGGGGCACGCCGGTCTCCGGCATGGTCAGCGCGGCCGGGGTGGCGTGCGTCCTCGCGATGCTGGGCGCGTACCGGCTGAGCGGGGAGCGGGTGTGGCTGCTGCGCGCCGAGGAGGTGCTGGCCGCCTACCACCGGGAGCACGCGGCCACGTACGAGCGGCCGTTCGCGCACGCCACGCTCGACGCCTCGGGCGAGGACAAGGAGGCCGGGATGTACTTCTTCCTGGCCGCGTACGAGCTGCACCGGCTGACCGGCGACGAGCGCTACGCCGGCTGGGCGGAGGCGGCCGCCGACTGGCTGCTGACCTTCGTGTACGTGTGGTCGCCCGAGTTCGCCGCGGGCAGCACGTTCGCCCGGCGCGGCTTCAAGGCGGCCGGCTGGCCGGCGGTCAGCGTGCAGAACCACCACCTCGACGTGTTCTTCCCGACGTCGGAGCTGCTGGAGTTCGGCCTGTCCACGGGCCGGCCGCGCTACGCCGAGCGGGCCGTGCGGATCCTGCACGCCATGGGCCAGGGCATCTGCCGCGAGCCCGGCGACTGGGGGTTCCGGACGCCGGGCGAACAGGGCGAGGGGTTCTTCCAGACCAACTGGCAGCGCACGGGCGAGGCGAACACGTGGAACCCGTCCTGGGTGATCGCGCTGCCGCTCTATCACGCGCTGCGCATGAGGAAGGTGAGATGGACAGGCTGACCGAGCCCATGACCGAGCCCATGACGGAGGCCGCGGCGTGGCGGTACGCCGACGAGCTGCGGGAGCGGGTGCGCCCGCCGGAGTTCCCCGACCGCTGGTTCGACGTGACCGAGTACGGCGGCGGCGACGGTCTGTGGACGGAGGCGTTCCGCGCGGCGATCGCCGCCTGCCACAAGGCGGGCGGCGGGCACGTGCGGGTGCCGCCGGGGACGTATGACACGGGCGCCATCCACCTGCTGAGCAACGTGGACCTGCACGTCGAGGAGGGGGCCGTGATCCGGTTCTCCACCGACCCCGCCGACTACCTGCCGGCCGTCTACACCCGGTTCTCGGCCATCGAGTGCTACAACTACTCGCCCTTCATCTACGCCTACGAGCAGGAGAACATCGCGATCACCGGCGGCGGCACGCTCGACGGCTCCGCGGGGCCCGAGCACTGGTGGCCGTGGGTGGGCACGCCGGAGTTCGGCTGGCGGCCGGGCACGCCGCACGAGGCCGCCGACTGGGAGGCACTGCAGCGCATGGCCGCCGACGGCGTGCCGGTGGCGGAGCGCGTGTTCGGTGCCGGGCACTACCTGCGGCCGAACATGATCCAGCCGTACCTGTGCCGCAACGTGCTGGTCGAGGGCGTGCGGATCGTGCGCTCGCCGATGTGGGAGATCCACCCGGTGCGCTGCGAGAACGTCCTGGTCAGGAACGTGTCGATCTACTCGCGCGGCCCGAACAACGACGGCTGCGACCCCGAGTCGTGCCGCGACGTCGTCATCTCGGGCTGCGTGTTCGACGTCGGCGACGACTGCATCGCGATCAAGGCGGGCCGTGGCCCCGACGGCCGCCGCGTCGGCGTGCCGTGCGAGAACGTGCTGATCGAGGACTGCGACATGCGCTACCGGTACGGGTCCGTCGCGATCGGCACCGACACGACGGGCGGCATCCGCAACGTGTTCGTGCGCCGCTGCCGCTGGGGCGGCCCCGGGCTGTACTTCGGCCTGTACGTCAAGACGAACTCGGTGCGCGGCGGCTTCGTGGAGAACGTCTTCGTCAAGGACGTGACGATCAGCGAGCTGACCAAGGAGGCCGTCTCCATCGACCTCTACCACGGCGACGGCCACAACGGCGACGACCCTCCCCCGATCCGCAACGTGCACGTGTCGGGACTGCGCAGCGACCGGACGCGCAGCGCGTACCTGCTGCGCGGCTACCCCGAGCAGCCGCTGCGGGACATCGCGATCAGGGACAGCACGTTCGCGCACGTGCTGCGCTCCGACGTGGTGAGCGACGTCGAGGGGCTGTCGGTGACCGGAGTGCGGATCGGCGGCGGCTGAGGCTCTGAAAGAGATGGCCGCTGAAAGGGGGCCCGAGGGGGTGCGGCCCGCCGCACAGCCCACCTGAGGGGCCGCAGCCGAGGGGGTGCGGCCCGTGTCGCGGTGCTCAGTGCATCGGGGTCCAGATCGTCATGGGCCCCAGGTCGCGGTTGGCCCAGGCGTAGTACGGGATGAAGGTCAGATCGACCGGGCCCTCGTGCTCCGGCTCCAGCGGGGCGGCTGCGGTGCGGTAGGGGTATCCGCCGTCCTCCTCGCGGTGCACGTGGACCCGGCCGCGCGCGTGGACCGGCACCACCTCGGCGGGCAGGCCGGTCAGGGGCCTGCCGTCGGTCAGCTCGGCACCGGCGAGGCACAGGTCGTCCACGCCGGCGTCCGGGTGGTCGGCCTGTTCCAGGCAGTAGACGAGCGGGCCGCGCTCGACGGCGACCTGGCCGCGGGCCACGTCGAGCCGGGGCACGGCGGCGGTGAGCCGGGGGCGTACGGCGAGGTCGAGCACGACGCGGTCGCCCGGCCGCCAGGTGCGGCGGGCGCGGTAGTACGAGCCGGGCCGCGCGGGCAGGCCGGTGCCGGACAGGCCGTCCACGGTGGCGCCGTCGGCCCACGACGGGATGCGGGCGGCGAGCGTCCACGGAGTGCCGGGGGTCTCGACGACGGTGATCTCGACGCGGCCGTCCCACGGGTAGCCGGTCTCGACGCGCAGCACCACGTCACCGGCCCTGAGGGTGCCGGGGGCGTACAGGTGGAGCTGGACGCCGCCGCCGTCGCGGGTGACGAGGTAGCGGTCGAGCGAGGACAGCAGGCGCATGACGTTGGGCGGGCAGCAGGCGGTGCCGTACCAGTCCTGGCGGCCGCGCGCGGCGGCGCGGCGGTCGTCGGGGTTGGCGCCCGCGCGGACGCGCAGCGCGTTGACGTAGAAGAAGCGGTCGCCGGAGAGCGAGACGCCGGGCAGGACGGCGTTGTAGAGGGTGCGCTCCATGAGGTCGGCGTAGGCGGACTCGCCGGTGGCGAGCAGCATCCGGTACGACCACTGGACGCTGCCGACGGCGGCGCACGTCTCGCAGTAGGCGGTCTCGGGCGTCAGCTCGTACGGGCCGCCGAACTGCTCGCCGTACCAGACGGAGCCGAGCCCGCCGGTGAGGTACGTCTTGGTGGCCACCATGTGCCGCCACTGCCGGGTGAGTGCGGCGAGCAGCTCGCGGTCGCCGGTCTCGGCGGCGACGTCGGCGGCTCCCGCGGCGAGGTACATGGCGCGGACGGCGTGCCCCTCGACGGTGGTGGCCTGGCGCAGCGGGACGCGGTCCTGGCGGATGCCGGGCCCGTGGTGGCCCTTGAGCGGCAGCGTCTCGTGGCCCCTGCCGTCGATCATGCGGGTGGCCAGGTCGAGGTACGCGCGCACGCCGGTCTCGCGGTAGAGCTCGACCAGCGCGGTCTCGATCTCGGGGTGCCCGTCGAGCGCGTCCGGCGGCAGGTCCTTGACGAGGTGGTCGGCGAAGCGGCCCGCGACGCTCAGCAGGCGTTCGTCGCCGGTGGCGCGGCGTCCTGCGACGGCGGCCTGCATGAGGTGGCCGGCGCAGTAGAGCTCGTGGCTGGATGCGAGGTCGCTGTAGCGGGCGCGGCCGGTGAGCTGGGTGTGGGTGTGCAGGTAGCCGTCGGGGGCCTGGGCGGCGGCGACGAGGGCCGAGGCGTCGTCGTACGCGCGGGCCAGGTCTGCGGACGGCGCGCGGCCGCGCTCCCAGGCGAGGGCTTCGAGCCACTTGTAGACGTCGGAGTCGGCGAAGACCTTGCCGCGGTGCCGCCCGCCGCCGCGTGCGGCCTGTTCGAGATTGGCGAAGGCGCCGGACTCGCGGATGCGCTCGCCGCCCAGGGGAATGGTGACCTCGCGGTTGACCCGCTGCCGTGCTGCCCAGAAGCCGCCGTCGATCCGCATGCCGGGGGCGGGTCGCAGGGTCACGGCGGCTTCCGGGCGGGGTCGTACCACCGAATCATCGCTCATGCGGACATCCTGCCTCAGTGTTTATATATCCAACAAGATACGAATATCTATGCTCACCTTGACGCCACAGGAGAGGCGTCGGAGGCTGGGATGCAAGGTTTATGCGTGCGTGAATATTTATGAGGGGAACGATGCCTGAGATTCCCGACACGGTCGTGCTCGAAGAGCGGGCCGCGCTGGCGATGAACGCCGTGGCCGGGCTGCCGGACGAGAGCATGGGCGGCATCCCGTACTTCAGCGCCGACCTGCTCGCCCGCCCTGCGGTGCTGCGGCACGGCGACTGGGACTGGGGCTCCAGCCACGGACGGCTGCTCGACGCCTGCGTGCTGGCCAGGCACATGACGGGCAAGGACACCTGGCGGGAGGTCGAGGACGGCTACCGGCGGCGACTTGCGACCTTCTTCGGCCCCGACGGGCTCAGTTACCGCCAGGCCCGCCCCGAGGCCGGCTGGCCGGCCAACGCCAACCTCATCGACCAGCGGGCCGTGATCCTCTCCCTGACCACCTCGTACCTGTCGGACGGCGACCCCGAGGTCAGGAAGCTGGCCGACGCGCACGTGGCCGCGCTCAAGCGCATCGCCATCAAGGAGCGCGACGTCTGGTTCTATCCCGCCTCCGAGTACACCCCCGACGGCTGGCCGTCCCCCAACGCGATCGCGCTGCACCTCGCCCCCGACCCGGCCTCCTTCAGCGGCCGGCTCATCATGCCACTGCTCCGCTACCACCAGGCCACCGGCAACGACGACGCACTGGAGCTGTGCGGCTGGTTCGCCCGGCTCATCGTCGAGAAGAGCGGCGTCTACCTCGAGGACGGCGGCTTCAACGCCGCCCGTGCCTACCGCAGCGGCCACTTCCACACCCGGCTCGGCACCCTCGAAGGGCTCGCCAGGTACGCCCTGCACACCTGCGACCACGAGCTGACCGCGTTCGTGCGCCGCTCCTACGACTGGGCGCTCGGGCAGGCCACCGCGTTCGGCTGGACCCCCGGCGACCTCGCCGACCAGCGGTACGAGCACGAGAGCTGCTCCCTGGTCGACCTCATCGGCCTCGGCACCACGCTGGCCCGCGCCGGGCACACCGGCTACTGGGGCGTCGCCGAGCGCTTCCTGCGCAACCACCTCGTCGAGTCGCAGCTGCTCGACCTGAGCTGGGTCGAGTCCGCCCCCGACGACTCGCTCGACGAACCCGGCTGGACCACGCACGTACGGGTGGGCGAGCGCGTCCTCGGCGCCTTCGCCGGGTACGGCGCGCCCAACGACTTCGTCTGCGACGTCGAGCTGGGCCGTGGCCACACCGCCGACGTGCAGGCGTGCTGCGTGGGCTCCGGCGTGCGCGGCCTGTTCTGGGGCTGGAACAACGTCGTCACCGCCGACGACCGGGTGACCCGCGTCAACCTGCTGCTCAACCGGGCCACCCGCCAGGTGACCGTGCTCAGCCACCTGCCGCACGAGGGCCGCGTGGACCTGGAGGTGCACGAGGACCTGCGGGAGCTGCGGATGCGGGTGCCGGAGTGGGCCGGTTACGCGAAGGTCCGCGTCACGCGCGCATTGGGCGGCTCGGGGGGCTTGGGGGGCTCAGGCGGCTCGGACGGCGCGGACGGCTCCGCGGCTCCCGGCGGCTCCGAAGACCCCGGAGCCGTGGAGACCTTCGACGGCACCAGGACCGGGGCCTGGGCTCCCGACGGTTACCTGTCGATCCCCGCGCCGCGCCGGGGCGAGCGCGTCACCGTCACCTTCCCCGTCCCCGAGACGACCAGCACGGAGGTGGCGGCGGGCCGCGAGTACCGGGTGCGCTGGCGGGGCGACGACGTGATCGGGATCAGCCCCGAGGGCACGGCCCGGCCGATGTACAGCGGCCGACGGGTGCATCCGGTGGCGCCGCGCCGTACGTACGAGCTGAACCGGCCCGCCACCGAATGGACGTGGTGACGGCCTGGTCGGCCGCATCCGAGGCGCTCGGCGGTGACCTGTGCGAGGTGACGGTGCGCAACGTCGTCCGTCCCGTCGTGAGCGGGACCGGGCTGCGGGTGCGGCTGACCAACGCGCTCGGCGACCGCACGGTGCATTTCGGCCACGTGTACGTGGGCGTGCCCCGCGAAGGCCCGGCCCTGGAGCCCGGCTCGAACCGCCTGGTCACCTTCTCCGGCTCCCCGGAGGTGCGCCTCCCGCCTGGGGCGACGGCACTCAGCGACCCGATATCCGAGGCCGCACCCCAGGGCACGTCCCAGGACGTGCCGCACACCACCGCCCGGAACACGATCGCCCGAAACATGATCGCCCGGAACACGATCGCTCGCTACACGGTGCGAGGTCCGACGCCGCACCCAGGACGGGATCCCGGACAGACCCCGGCCTCGGACCTGGTGCGGGCCGGGCGCCGGCTCGCCGTCAGCGTCTACCTGCGCGGCCCCGGCGGCGTCCTGACCGGCCGCAACCGCGCCACCGCCCCCGCTCATCCGCCTCCCACGCTCCCGACCGGGGTACGGGAGACGGCCGGTGTGCAGGAGGCTGCCGGTGTGCAGGAGGCGGCCGGTGTGCGAGAAGCGGCCGGGATGCGGGAACCCGCAGGGGCGCCCTCCTACCGTTCGGTGCGCGGTGACCACGCCGGGGACGAGAGCGGAGAGGCGTTCGTCGAGGAGACGACGGTATGGCACTGGCTGGACGCGCTGACCGTGGTCCCCGCCGAGCCACCGGTGCGGGTGGTGGCGGCGCTGGGCGACTCGATCACCACCGGCGTCGGCTCGCGGACCGGCCACGGCTGGCCCGACTTCCTCTCAGCCGGTACGGGGCTCGCCGTGGTGAACGAGGGCGTGTCCGGCGGGAAGGTCCTGACGGCGGGGACCGGACGGCCGGCGGAAGCACGGCTGACCGCCGAGGTCCTGACCAAGCCGGGCATCACCACCGTCATCGTGCAGGCCGGGATCAACGACCTCGGCGCGGGCGCTCGGGCGGAGGACCTGATCGCCGCGTACCGGCGCATGGCCGCAGCCGCCCGCGCCGCCGGGGTGCGGCTGGTCGGCGGGACGATCACGCCGTACGAGGGCGCGGAGTACCACACGGCGTCCGGCGAACGGGCCCGCCAGGAGGTGAACGCGTGCCTCCGGCGAGGCGGCGTGTTCGACGCGGTGGCCGACTTCGACGCCGCCCTCCGCGACCCCGCCCGCCCGGCCCGCCTCCTCCCGGCTTACGACAGCGGCGACCACCTCCACCCCAGCACCGCAGGCCACCACGCCATGGCCACCGCCGTCCCCCTGCCTCACCTCTGACCACCCCGCCCGCCGTGACACCTCCCACCACCTCACGCGGCGGCGCCTCAGCCCACCGGGTACGTGATGGCGGGTTCGGGGCGGTGGACGCCTCGGGGGCGGTAGCCGAGGGTGTCGGAGAGGCCGAGGTAGTCGGCGAGCAGCCAGATGATGGCGAGCCACATCTCCGTCCCCTGGAGGCCGGGCGTGCGGGTCGCGCCGGTGCCGCTGGTGAGGGCGAAGCTGAGGCCGGCGCCGTCGTGCCAGCCGCCGAGCGCCCGTTCCAGGTGCTCCCGCGCCCAGGCCTCACCCTCGGCGCGCCGGTGCCGGGTCTGGCGTCCGGCGAGCCAGAGCGGGTGGATGACGTCGAGCACGTTGCAGGCGTTGCCGGTGTCCGGGCCGAAGTAGCGGGGGTCGCGGGCCTGGGCGAGCACGGTGTCGACGGCCCGCTCCGGATACGGCAGCGGCAGCCCGAACTGCGCGTACGTGCCCCGCGTGAGCCGGTAGAAGCCGTTGACCACCTGCAGCCACCCGGCGTCGGAGTCGGGCTCGCCCCACATGCCGTGGGCAGGACGGCACCGGCTGAGCAGCCAGCCGTACAGGGTCTCGAACTGCGGGCCGGTCAGGCCGAAGTCGGCGAGGTTGCGGTAGAGAGCGGTGCCGATGGCGTCCACGACGGAGCCGGCCGTCCAGGCGTTGCGCGTCCAGTCGAGGCCGTCGAGCAGGGCGATGAGGTCGGCGGGCGGAAGCTCGGAGACGGCTCTGATCGGGTGGCGGAAGCGGGTGCCGAGCAGGTCCAGCGCGTAGCCGACGGAGAGGATGTGGTACGCGGTGATGCCCTCGAGCTGCAAAGGGCTCCCGGTGCCCGCCGCCTCGCCGGTCCTTCCGGCGGTGTCCTCGCCCCCGTCGTTCCCTCCCCCGTGAGAGGCCGCCTCGGGTGAGCCGGGGGCGCCGATCTCCGGGACGAGGCCGGTGATGGGGTCCTGGCGGTCGCGGAGGAAGGCGATGATCTCGTCGCGGGAGGGCGTGGGCGGCGGTCCGCCGAGCAGCAGGTCGGCGATCTCGACGGCGTCGGCCCAGGCCCGTACGGTGGGCGCGGCGCCGGGCCGGTCCAGGTAGCGCTCGCCGTCCCAGCAGCGGGCCAAGACGTCGTGCGCCTGCTGCCTGGCCCGCTCGGCGAACGCGACGAGCCGCCCCTCCAGGTCACGCGGTGCGGACGGGCGGCTCGCCCCGTCTCGCGGGGTGCGGCGGTCGCGGATCAGGCGGGCCGGGTTGCCGGCGACCATCGCCCAGGCGGGCACGTCCTTGGTGACGACGGAGCCGGCTCCGATGACGGCGTGGTCGCCGATGGTGACGCCGTCGAGGACGACGACGTTCGAGCCGATCCACACGTCGTCGCCGACACGGATGCCCTTGCTGGTGATCGGCTGGCGGAAGACCGGCCGGTCGGGGGCGGTGCCGTGGTTGAAGCCCAGCAGGGAGGTGTGGGCCCCGATCCGTACGGCGTCGCCCAGCGAGACCGTGCCCCGGACGACGGCGTACGGGTTGACGGTGCAGTCGCGTCCCATGGAGATGTCGCCGGTCACGTACGCGTGGGCGGCGAGGTAGCAGAAGTCGCCCATGCGCAGCCGGTCGGTGTGCACGGCGGCCAGCGGCGAGATGAACACCTTCTCCGCCGGCTCGAGCCCGATGCTCTCACGCAGCCCGGCGATGTGGGCCTCCTGGGCGCGGCGGTCGTCGTCGGTGGCGTGGTCCCAGTACAGCCATGGACAGTAGTCGAACGTCATGGCGGCTGATTCCTCTCGGCTCGTAGGGGGTTCACGTCACGGATGCACCGGGGCCAGCGTCATCGACCAGGTGTAGGGGCGCACCTGGAGCCGGTGACGCTCGGGCAGGGCGGGCCCGCAGGAGGCGCTGCCGATGCCCTGCTGTCCGTGGTCGAGGTTGAGCCACACGCGCCCGGAGTCGGTGAGGTCGTGCGGGTGGCGGGCGGCCCGCAGCGCCTCGCTGGTCCAGCGGCGGGCGGTGAAGTCGACGTACGGCTCGCCGTCCACGCGCAGGGTGGGCAGGCCGGGGCCGGACACCTCCAGCCAGCGGGTCTCGACGTGGTTGCCGTTCTCCTGGGGGACGACGTACGGGGTCTGCAGCGCGTCGATGGAGCCGCTGAACCTGCCGACGCGGGCGGCGGCCCTGCTGTCCACGTACGACTCGCCGGGCCCGAGGCCGAACCACGTGACGTCGGTGTAGCCGCCGGGCAGCGCGAACCTCGCGCCCATGCGGGGCGGCCGGACGGTGAGGTGGCCGTAGGCGGTGTCGTCCCAGTCGCCCACGGGTTCGGCGTCGATCCGCAGGTGCAGGGTGCCGTCGTCGCGCAGCCGGTACGTGTACGCGGTGCGGAAGCCGAGCGTGCGGGTGGCGGGGCCGCTGCGCCCGCGGACGACGAGCGTGCGTTCGTCGGGACGTTCGATGCCGCCGGTGCGGTGCACGAACCTGTCGATGCCGGCGGCCTCCCAGTCGGCGGCGAGGTCGTTGGCGCCGCCGATGCCGTGGTCGTTCGAGATGGGGGCGCGCCACACGTCGAGCACGGGGCCGTCGAGTTCGAGGTCGCCGATGCGCAGCAGCCGGCCGGTCCTGCCATCGAACACCGCCGCCCCCAGCCGCAGCTCTCCCTCCGCCTGTCGCGAGGGGGTGGCCGGTGTCACGCCGGATGCGCGGCGGCGGTGGGTGCCGTTTCCGAGCCTGGCCTGGGTGAAGGCGACCACGTGCCCGGCCGGCGCCCAGCGGGCGTCCCCGGCCAGGACCGCCTCCACGGTCAGCCACGTCTCGCCCTCGTCGGCGGGCTCGACGGGCGGCAGCGGCACGCGTACGGACGAGCGCGCGGGACAGTGCGGCACGGAAAGCGTCCCGGAAACGCCGCGCTCCCCGTCGGTCTCCGCGAACCACCGGAACGCCAGATGCCCGAGCGCGGCGAAGTCGTACTTGTTGGTGACGACCAGCTCGCCGCCCGACACCTCCATCGCCACCGGCTCGATGGCCTTGCGCAGCTCCAGCAGCCCGGGAGAGGGCGTGCGGTCGGGGAAGACCAGGCCGTCGATGCAGAACCGCCCGCCGTTGGGCCGGGCGTCGATGTCGCCGCCGTGCCGGTGGTAACGGCGGCCCAGCTCGTCGTACCCGGCGAGGCCGTGGTCGATCCACTCCCACACGAACGCGCCGCAGAACCGCTCGTACGACTCCAGGATGCGCTGATAGTCCACCAGCGACCCGGGTCCGTTGCCCATGGCGTGCGCGTACTCGCACAAAAGGAACGGCAGCCCGCGACGCCGCACGTCATCAGGCGAGCCGGGCTCGACGCCGTCGGGCGTGTCCTCCTTGCGCTGCCCGATGCGCTCCAGGACGTCCTGTGCCGGATACATGAGGCTGTAGAAGTCGGAGTGCCGGTAGGAGGGGTCGCGCTCGTAGTGCAGCGGCCTGGTGGGGTCGCGCTCGCGGATCCACTTCTCGATCTCGCCGAACGCGGCGCCGCTGCCGCTCTCGTTGCCCAGCGACCAGATGATGACGCTGGGGTGGTTCTTGTCGCGCTCGACCATCCGCCGGGCGCGGTCGAGCAGGGCGTCGCGCCACATGGGCTCGGCGGGCGGGTTGCCCTCCCAGCCGGAGTAGATGAAGCCGTGCGTCTCGATGTCGCACTCGTCCACGACCCACAGGCCGTACTCGTCGCACAGCCGCAGGAACTCGGGGTGCGGCGGGTAGTGGGAGGTGCGGACGGCGTTGACGTTGTGCCGCTTCATCAGCTCGATGTCGCGGATCATGGTGGCGCGGTCGAGCGCGCGGCCGCGGTCGGGGTCGTGCTCGTGCCGGTTGACGCCGCGTAGCAGCACGGGCCTGCCGTTGACGAGCAGCCGCCCGCCGGCGATCTCGACGGTCCTGAAGCCGACGGCGAGCTCGATGGTCTCGCCGGCGGCGCGCAGCGTGCCCCGGTAGAGGTGGGGGTCCTCGGCGCTCCACGGCCGCACGTCCGGCACGGTGACCTGTTCGCCGGTGGGGACGGCGAGGCCCAGCGCGGGCAGCTCGACCAGGCCGGGGGCGTCGGCGGTGACGAGGAGGGTGCCGGTGCCGTCGCGGTAGGAGGCGTGCACGGTGAAATCGTCGATGCCGCCTTCGGGCCGCGACAGCAGCTCGACGTCGCGGAAGATGCCGGGCAGCCACCACATGTCCTGGTCTTCGAGGTAGCTGCCGGACGACCAGCGGTGGACGCGGACGGCCAGCACGTTGCCGCGCTCGCGCAGCCGCCCTGTGACGTCGAACTCGAACGGCAGCCTGCTGCCTTTGGAGTGGCCGAGCAGCTCGCCGTTCAGCCAAACCGTGCCGCAGGAGTCGACGCCCTGGAAGCGCAGCACGTCGCGGGCGGCGGGCCAGCCGTCGGGCAGGTCGAAGCGGAGGCGGTAGTCACCGGTGGGGTTGTCGTCCGGCAGGTACGGCGGGTCGATCGGGAACGGGTAGGCGGTGTTGGTGTAGAGCGGCTTGTCGTGACCTTCCAGCACCCAGTGCGAGGGCACCCGGATGGTGTCCCATGCGCTGTCGTCGAGGCCGGGGTCGGGCAGGCCGGGGCCGGTGCCCGCGGCGGTGCCGGAGAGCCGGAAGCGCCATTGCCCGTTGAGCGAGAGTCTGGGAGCGTCGGAGACGAAGTCCGCACGCGGTGCCCGCCGTCCCGTGCCGGGTGCCGGGTCCTCGTGGAAGTCGGCGATCACGTACGTCCCTCCGGAGGAGTCGCCAAAACGTTTTAACCCTAATGGTCCGGACTCCACGACACCAGATCTCAGATGCATTGACATGGGGGCATGAATAAATATATCATCTGGTAAATCGTTTTAAGATCATTGGGTAACTCCATGGCTCCTTCTCCCCCACGAGTCCGGCCCATGTCCGCTTCGGCACCGCGTACTACTGGGAGTACCAGCGCACCCCCGATCTGAAGCTCGATCTCGACCTCATGGCCCAGGCGAGGATCGACACGATCCGCGTGGGCGAGTCCGTCTGGTCCACCTGGGAGCCGCGCGACGGCGTCTTCGACCTCGACTGGCTGACGCCCGTCCTCGACGGCGCCCACGAGCGCGGCATGAAGGTACTGCTCGGCACCCCCACCTACGCCATACCGCCGTGGCTGCAGCGCAAGCACCCCGAGCTGGCGATCGTGCGGGCGGGCGGCGGCCGGATCCCGTGGGGCGCGCGCCAGGAGATCGACTTCACCTCCCCCACGTTCCTGCACTACGCCGAGCGCGTCATCCGCCAGGTCGTCGGCCGCCACGGAAGCCACCCGGCGGTGCTCGGCGTCCAGCTCGACAACGAGCCTGGCCTGCACCTCATCCACAACGAGCCGGTGTTCGAGCGGTTCAAGGCGTGGCTGGCCGACCGGTACGGCGACGTCGAGCGGCTCAACGAGGAGTGGGGGCTGACGTACTGGTCGCACCGCATCGGCGACTGGAACGAGCTGTGGCCGCCCTCCGGCAACACCACGCCCTCCTACGACCTGGCCTGGCGGCGCTTCCAGGCCGAGCTGACCACCGAGTTCATCACCTGGCAGGCCCGGCTGGTGCGCGAGCTGGTGCCGGAGGACCGCGAGCTGACCACGTGCCTGGCCTACCAGCGCCCGGCGCTGCACGACGTGCGGCTCTCCGAGCACCTGACGGTCACCAGCGGCAACGCCTACTACCTGCCGCAGGACCACCTCGTGCACGACCCGGCCGACACGCCGATCGAGGTCTCCTGGTTCAGCACCACACCGGAGGGCCTGTTCCAGGCGGCCGACCGCATGTACGCCTCCAAGGGGCGCCGCTTCTGGGTGACCGAGACCAACGCCACCTCGATCGCCGGCTCCCAGCTCAACCTCACCCCGTACGACGGGCAGCTCCGCCAGGCGGCGTGGGCCCTGGTGGCACGCGGCGCGGAGATGATCTCGTACTGGCACTGGCACACGCTGCCGTACGGCGCGGAGACCCACTGGGGCGGCATCCTCGGCCACGCGATGGAGCCGGGCCGGATCTACCGCGAGATCGCGGCGCTGGGCGCGGAGCTGGCGCACGCGGGCGACGACGTGGCGGGGCTGACGCCGGACGCCGACGTCGGCTTCCTCTACTCGCACGAGAGCAAGTGGGCGCTGTCCTTCCAGCCGCCGCTCACCCTCGACGGGCGCAACCCGGACAAGGACTCCTACGAGCGGATCCTGGCCACGTTCTACCGAGGCGCGGCCGACGCGGGCCTGCAAGCGGCGTTCGTGACACCCGCACAGGTCAATCGTTTGCCCATCGCGGTGGCGCCCGCGTTCCACTGCCTGCCGGACGCCGCCGCCGAGGCGCTGGCCGGGTACGTCGAGGGCGGCGGCCACCTCATCCTGACCTTCCTGACCGGCTACGCCGACGAGGAGGCGAGGGCGCGCACCGAGGTCGCGCCGGGCCCGCTGCGCGCGCTGGCCGGCGTGCGCTACCTGGAGTACGCGACGCTGCTCTCGCCGCTCCCCGTGCACGGGCTCGGCATCCAGGACGTGGCCAGGCACTGGGCCGACGCCCTTGAGCCCGAGGGCGCCGAGGTGCTGGCCCGCTACGACCACCACCACTACGGCCGCTGGCCTGCGATCACCCGTCACCGCGCCGGCGCGGGCACCGTGACGTACGTCGGCACGCTGCCGGGCCGCAAGCTGGCCGCCGAGCTGTTCCGCCAGGCGAGCACCCGCATGACCCGCCCGGAGCCGCTGGTCGTGGCGACCGTGCCGCAGGTCAGCATCCGCTCGGCGGTCAACGCGCGGGGCGAGCGCCTGTGGTTCGTGCACAACTGGTCCGGCCGCGCGAGCACGGTGACGCTCACCGACCGGGCGACCGAGGTCACCGGATCCCGCGAGAGGCTGCCGCCGGGCCCGCTGCGCCTGGCGCCCTTCGACGTACGGGTGGTGAGATGAGCGCGTTCCGGCCTGACTGGGAGTCGCTGCGCGCCCACCGGATCCCGAAGTGGTTCGGCGCGGCGAAGTTCGGCATCTGGTCGCACTGGGGCCCGCAGTCGGTGGGCCGCTCAGGCGACTGGTACGCCCGCCACCTGTACGGCATGCAGCCCTGGTCGGAGCCGTGGGAGCGCAAGCGGGCCACCAGGCAGCACGCCCATCACCGAGCCCACTTCGGCAAGGGCGGCGCCAAGGACCTGTTCCCGCGCTGGCGGGCCGAGCGCTTCGACCCCGACGAGCTGATCGACCTCTACGTGGGCAGCGGCGCCCGCTACTTCGTGGCGCTGGCCACCCACTGCGACAACTTCGACCTGTGGGACTCCACGCTGCACGCCTGGAACGCCGCCCGCATCGGCCCGCGCCGCGACATCGTGGGCGCGTGGGAGCGCGCGGCGCGGGCGGCCGGGCTGCCGTTCGGGCTGAGCTTCCACCAGAACTGGACGTGGCGCTGGCTCGACGTGGCCCACGGCGCGGACCCGGAGACGGGCGAACCGTACGACGGAGGGCTCACCACCGCCGACGGCGCGGGCACCTGGTGGGACGGGCTCGACCCGGCCCAGCTCTACCCGGAGCGGCACGAGCCGGGCGCCAAGCCGCCGGCCCGGGTGGCCGAGCGCTTCTACGCCCGCGTCCGCGAGGCGCTCGACCGCTACCGCCCCGACCTGGTCTATCTGGACGACGGGCGGCTGCCGTTCGACGAGGGCAGCGTGGTGGAGTCGGAGCCGGCCAGCAAGGAAGGACTGGCGCTGCTCGCCCACTACTACGACACCTGCCCGACCGGCGGCGTGGTCACGATCAAGGACGTGCCGGACGCCGACCGCACGGCCGTGCTGCTGGACTGCGAGCGCCGCCAGCTCGACACCGCGCAGCCGCACCCGTGGCAGTTCGACACCAGCGACGGCGAGTGGTTCGACTGCGCCGGCGACGACCCGATGTTCCACCCGCGCAAGAGCGCCCAGCAGGTGATCCACACGCTGATCGACGTGGTGAGCAAGAACGGCTGCCTGCTGCTGAACGTGCCGCAGCGCGCCGACGGCACGGTGGACGACCATGCCCGCGAGCTGCTGGCCGGGGTGGGCGCGTGGCTGCGGGTGTGCGGCGAGGGCGTCTACGGCACCACGCCCTGGGTGCGCGCCGCCGAGGGCTCGACCGGGCTGGGCGAGACCAAGGGCTACGAGGGCTACAACGAGGCCGACCGCGCCTACACCCCCGGCGACATCCGCTTCACCAGGCGCGGCGAGGCCGTCTACGCCACGCTGCTGGCCTGGCCGCACGACAGGACCGCGGTCGTGACCAGCCTGGGCACCGCCGCCGGGCTGCTTGAGCGCCGCCCGCAGCGGGTCGAGCTGCTGGGCCACGGCCCGGTCCCCTGGACGCTGTCCTCCGACGCGCTGCGCGCCGAGCTGCCACCCGAGCCGCCGACGACCGCCGCGTACATGCTGAAGATCATCTGAGGAGTGTCTTCGTTGCCGACGAACCTGCGAACGTGCGACCTGACCGACCCACTCGGCATCGAGGCCACCCGGCCCGTCCTGAGCTGGCGGCTCACCGGCGCCGCCGCGCAGACCGCCTACCACGTGCGGGTGGACGGCCTGTGGGACAGCGGCGAGGTCGAGTCGGCCGACCAGCGCGTGGTCTACGGCGGCGAGCCGCTGGCCGGCCGCACCGCCGCGATCTGGCGGGTCAGGACGCGCGACGAGACGGGCCGCTGGTCGGAGTGGAGCGAGCCGGCCCGCTTCGAGCTGGGCCTGCTGGAGCCCGAGGACTGGTCGGCGTCGTGGATCACCCACCCCGACTGGTACGACGAGGGCGGCGACCCCCGCGTGGGCGAGGGCCGCCCGCTGCCGCTGCTGGCCGGCGAGTTCACCCTCGCCGGGCAGGTGGCCGCGGCCCGCCTGTACGTGGCCGGGCTCGGCGTGTACGTGGCCTCGCTGAACGGCGCCCCGGTGACGGACGCCGTGCTGGAGCCGGCGTACACGGACTTCACCCGGCGGGTCGCGTACGCCACGCACGACGTGACGGCGCTGCTGCGGGAGGGACGCAACGCGCTGGGGCTGACGCTCGGCCCCGGCATCGCGCACGTCTTCCCGCACCAGGACCGCTACATGAAGTTCTACGGCTCGAAAGCCGCGCCGAAGGCGATCGCGCAGCTCGAAGTGCGTTACGCCGACGGCACGACCGAGCGGTTCGGCACGGACTCCGGCTGGCTGGCGACCGAAGGCCCGACCACCCGCTCCCACTGGTACGGCGGCGAGGACCACGACGCCCGCCTGCGGCTTCCGGACTGGGACGTCCCCGGCGCGGACCGCTCGGGCTGGCGGCCGGTCGTCGTCCTGCCCGGCGGCACGGAGCTGCTGCGGGCCCGCTCCTGCCCGCCGATCAGGGTCACCGAGGAGCTGCCCGCCGTGGAGAAGCGGCCGGCCAAGGACGGCACGCCCGTCTTCGACGTGGGCACGGTGATCGCGGGCTGGGCGGAGCTGCGGCTCGACCTGCCGGCCGGGCGCTACCTGCGGGTGCTGCCCGGCGACCAGCTCGACGACTACGGCCGCGTGGTGCAGTCGAAGCCGACGACCGGCGCGCCGATCTTCAACACGTACGTCACCAAGGACGGCCCGCAGACCTGGCATCCGGACTTCCGCTACGACGGCTTCCGCTACGTCGAGGTGCAGGGCCTGCCCGAGCACGTCGGCCGCGAGGCGGTGGCGGGGCTGGCGCTGCGCGCCGCCAACGACGCGATCGGCCGGTTCGAGACCTCGAACCCGCTGCTCAACGACATCCACCGGATCATCGACCGCGCGGTGCGCGGCAACATGTACAGCGTCCTGACCGACTGCCCGCACCGGGAGAAGCTGGGCTGGCTCGAGCAGACCCACCTGCTGTTCGACGTGGTGGCCTACAACTACGACGTGGCCGCCTACCTGCGCGAGCTGCTGGTCACCATCGCCGAGGCGCAGACCCCCGAGGGCCTGGTGCCGGACATCGCACCCGAGTACGTCGTCTTCGACGGGCCCTTCAGGGACGACCCGAACTGGGGCGGCGCGATGGTGCGCATCCCATGGCAGATCTACCGCTGGTACGGCGACACCTCGGCGCTGGAGCGGCACTACGACGCGATGGCCCGCTATGTCGGCTACCTGACGGGCAAGGCCGACGGCGGCATCGTGCGGCACGGGCTCGGCGACTGGTTCGGCCTGGACGGCAGCACGCCGGTGCCGCTGGTGTCCACCTGGGGTTACTGGCGGGCGGCGGGCACGCTGGCACGGGCGGCCGAGGTGCTGGGCCGCGACGACGACGCCAAGCGGTACCGCGCGCTGACGGACGAGATCTCCGCCGCGTTCACCGATGCGTTCCTGAAGGACGGGCGCTTCGGCGGCGGCGGTCAGGCGTCGCAGGTGTTCGCGCTGGACATGGGCGTCGTCCCCGCCGACCTGGCGCAGGGCGCGCTCGACGAGCTGAGCGCGGCCGTGCGGGCGGGTGAGATCACGGTCGGCGAGGTCGCGCTGCCCGCGCTCTACCAGGTGCTGACCAGGGCCGGGCGGCACGACGCGCTCTACGGCTTCGCCACCTCCACCAGCCACCCGAGCTACGGCTACCAGGTGCGCCACGGCGCGACCGCGCTCACCGAGGCGTGGGACGGCCCGACCCGCGGCCTGTCGCAGAACCACTACATGCTGGGCGCCATCGACGCCTGGTTCTACCGGGGGCTCGGCGGCATCGGCCAGGCGCCCGGCTCGACCGGGTTCCGCCGGCTGCTCATCGCGCCGGCCGCGCCCGGCGACCTCGCGTCCGTGACCGCCCGCACCGAGACCCCGTACGGCGAGGTGGGCGTGGCCTGGCAGCGGGCGGACGGCGCGTACGAGCTACAGGTGGAGGTGCCGCCGGGCTCGACGGCCGAGGTGCGGCTGCCCGACCTCGGTCTGCCCCGCTGCACCGCGCCCGGCGCGGCGACCGCCGTGGGTGAGCGGGCCTGGCAGGTGCCCGCGGGCCGCTGGACGTTCGGGGCGGGCCGATGACCGGCTACGACCCCGCGCGGCTGCGCACACCGCACAAGGCCGACCGGCTGCTCATCGGCCCGTCGGGCGAGCCGGGCGCGTTCGACGCGCTCTTCGTGGACTGCCCGTTCGTCTGCTCCGACGGCGGCGAGTACCTCATGACGTACGTGGGCTTCGACGGCACCGGTTACCAGACCGCGCTCAGCCGCTCGCGCGACCTGACGACGTGGAGCCCCGGCGAGGTCGTGTTCCCGCGCGACCCCGGCCACCCCTACCGGCGCTACAACGCCGCGCTCACCTCGATCGTGCGCGACAACCGGCTCGGCTCCGACGGGCAGGTCACCTGGCTGGACGGGCGGGCGATCGGCACCTACCACGCCTACCCCGAGCCGGGCATGGAGTCGGGCGCGGCGATCATCGGGTTCGTCGTCAGCGAGGACCTGCGTACCTGGAAGGACACCGGGTCGGTGCTGCGCCCGCAGGACGGTGGCGCATGGGAGCGCGGCGGCCTGTACAAGTCGTGGCTGCTGCGCCACGACGGCCTGTTCTACTGCTTCTACAACGCCAAGAACCGCACCTACGACGGCTGGCGCGAGCAGATCGGCTACGCCGTCTCCCCCGACCTCGAGCACTGGGAGCGCCCCTGCTCCGAGCCGGTCGTGCCGAACGGCGGGCCGGGCGCGTTCGACGAGCGCTTCGCCTCCGACCCGTGCGTGCTGCGCGACGGCGACTGGTGGGTGATGTTCTACTTCGGGCTCTCCTTCGACGGGCACGCCCGCGAGGGGTACGCGGTCTCGCGCGACCTGCGCACCTGGAAGAAGGGCGGCGAGATCCTGGTCGACGTGGGGCCGCCGGGCAGCGTGGACGACACCTACGCGCACAAGCCCGCCGTCGTGACCCACGAGGGACGCCTGCACCACTTCTACACGGCGGTGCGGCGGGCCGAGCCGTACCTGGTGGGCGAGCACCGCATGACCGAGCACAGGGGCGTCGGCGTGGCATGGGCGTGACCAGGCGCGCGGCGCACCTTCATCCAGGCATCACGCTCACCGGCGTGACGGGCCGACCCCCGCTTTCCGTATCCGGAGGACATCGATGCAGCACTCTCGCAGGACGTTCCTGGGCGCCGCGGTCGGCGGCTTCGTCATCGCGCCGGCCCTGGCCGGGCCCGCCGAGGCGGGCACCGCGTGGAGCCGGGTGCCCGCGATCAGGCGGCGGATCAGGCCGCCGCGCTTCCCCGCCCGCACGTTCCCCATCACCCGCTACGGCGCGACCGGTGACGGGACCGCCCTGTGCACCGAGGCGTTCCGCCGGGCCGTCGAGGCGTGCTCGGCGGCGGGCGGCGGCCGGGTGCTGGTGCCCGCGGGGACGTACCTGACCGGCGCGATCCACCTGGCCGACGATGTCGAGCTGCACCTGGAGGAGGGCGCGGTCATCCGCTTCAGCCGCGACCCCGCCGACTACCTGCCGGTCGTGCCGACCCGGTACGAGGGCATCGAGCTGATGAACTACTCGCCGTTCATCTACGCCTACGGCCGCACCAACGTCGCCATCACCGGCTCCGGCGTGATCGACGGCCAGGCCGACGCCACGCACTGGTGGGACTGGTCGAACGACCCGCCGCCGTCGGAGGGCCCCGACAAGCAGCTGCTCGCCCGCATGGCGGAGGAGGGCGTGCCGGTCGCGGAGCGGGTCTTCGGCGAGGGCCACTACCTGCGGCCCAACCTCATCCAGCTCTACCGCTGCCGCAACGTGCTCATCGAGGGCGTCACGGTCAAGGACTCCCCCATGTGGAACATCCACCCCGTCCTGTGTACGAACGTGACGATCCGCGGCGTCACCGTGGACAGCCCGCACGGCCCCAACAACGACGGCTGCGACCCCGAGTCCTGCGTGGACGTGCTCATCGAGAACTGCACGTTCGACACCGGCGACGACTGCGTGGCGCTGAAGGCGGGCAAGAACGCCGACGGCCGCCGGGTGAACGCGCCCTGCCTGAACGTCCTGGTCACCGGCTGCGTCATGCGCGACGGCAACGGCGGCGTGACCGCGGGCAGCGAGACGACCGGCGGCGTGCGCTGGGTGTTCGCCTGGGACTGCACGATGAGCAGCCCCCACCTGGAGCGCGCGATCCGGATCAAGACCAACCCTGACAGAGGCGGCTACGTCAGGGACTTCTACGTCAGGAACGTCACGGTCGGGCAGGCCGCCGACGCGGTGATCGAGGTGGCGCTCAACTACGAGAACAAGCACACCGGCCCCTACTTCCCGTACGTCGGCGACATCGAGATCACCAGGCTGCGGGCCGGGACGGCGCCCAGGGCCTTCACCCTCATCGGCAACCCCGGCAACCCGATCCGGGGCGTGAAGGTGACCAACAGCGTCTTCGAGAACATGACCGAGGACGACGTTGTGTCCGATGTGACCGGGTTCGTGCTGCGTAATGTGCGGGTCAACGGACACAGAGTGTGACCTTTACCCAACCACTGCGTCACCGTCGCCGTCCAACCTGGCATGAGCAGTCCACTGATCGACGGTGACCCGCAGCGACTCGGCGGCTACTGGCTGGCCTGGCCTCGGCGAAGGCGGCCAGGGAGTCGTCTACGAGGGCTATGACGAGGACGGCACGCGGGTCGCGGTCAAGGTGCTGCGCGGCGACCCCGACGGGCAGCCCCGGCTGCGCGAACGGCTGGCCAGGGAGGCCGCCGCCGCGCAGCGGGTCGCGCCGTTCTGCACCGCCAGGGTGCTGGACGCCGATCTCGAGGGACCCAGGCCGTACATCGTCAGCGCGTACGTCGAAGGGCCCAGCCTGCGCGCCGCCGGGCGCACCTTCGGCGGCGACGACCTGCACCGCCTGGCCACCGCGATCGCCACGGCGCTGACCGCGGTGCACGACGCCGGCGTCGTGCACCGCGACCTCAAGCCGGACAACGTGCTGCTCGGCCCCGACGGGCCCCGGGTGATCGACTTCGGCATCGCCCGTACGCAGGAGATGACGCTCAGCTCCACCGGCTCGGTCACGGGCACGCCCGGCTACCTCGCGCCCGAGGTGCTCTCCGGCGAGCGGGCCGGTCCCGCCGCCGACGTGTTCGCCTGGGGCGCGGTCGTCCTGTACGCCGCCACCGGCGAGGACCCGTTCACCGGCGACTCGGTCGCCGCGGTCATGCACCGCGTGCTCGCCCACGAGCCCGACCTGTCGGTGCTGCCCGCGTCGCTGCGCCGCCCGGTGGGCGCCGCGCTGGCCAAGGACCCCGCGGAGCGTCCGACCTCCCGCGATCTGCTGCTCGCCCTGCTGACCGGTACCGATCCCGTGCTGCCCGCCCGTCTGCTGACCAGGACCGGCGACGCCGTACGCCCGCTCGCCTCCGGCGGCGCGCACCCTCAGGACACCCCGGGCCCCGCACGGAGGCGCGCACACCGCACCATGGACACCACGCGGCGGCACGTCCGGGGCGCCGCGGGCTCCGTGGACACCGAGCAGCTCCTCGCGCTGGGCGCCGGTGACGGGCGGCGGGTCACCGCCGCGTTCGCTGTCGCGGCCGACCCGGCGCTCGACGTGATCGCCGAGGACGCCTACGCCGCGCTCCCGCCGGAGGACCGGCTCCTCGTGCCTGAGCTGTTCCTGCGGCTGGTCACCGTGACCGACGAAGGCGAGCTGGCGCTGCGCGAGGCCCGCAGGTCCGAGCTGCCCGCCGGGATCGACCGGGTGCTGTCGGCGTTCTCGTACCTGGTGTCCGGCGGCGACCCCGTACGCCTGCTGCGCCCCGCGCTGCCGCTGGCCTGGCCCCGGCTGCGCGGCTGGATCGAGGCCGACCGCGACGGCCTGGCCGTGCACCGCCGCATCACGGCGGCCACCGGACGCTGGCAGCGGCACGGCCGCAAGGACGCCGACCTGTTCCACGGCAGCACCCTCGACGACGCGCTGCGCTGGGCCGCCGCCGAGCGCAAGCACCTCACGCTCACCCCCGCCGAGCGGGACTTCCTGGCCGCGTCCGCCACGCTCACCCGGCGGCGCACGCGCCGCATCCGGCTGCTGTCGGTGGGCCTCGCCGCGCTGCTCGCGCTCGCCGTGGGCGCGGGCGGGCTGGCCTGGCGGCAGAGCACCACGCTGGCCGGGCAGCGCGACGCGGCCGACTCGGCCCGGCTGGCCGCCGCGTCCCACACCGTACGCGGGCGCGACCCCGTGCTCGGCATGCTGCTCGCCGCCGCCGCGGGGAAGCTGTCGCCCACGGGCGCGGCCAGGTCGAGCCTGATCGCGGCGGCCTCCGACCCGGCGACCACGGCCTTCCACGACCCGGCGCTCGGCCCCGACATCGTGCGCACGCTGACCGCCGACGGGCGCTCGCTGGTGAGCGTCACCCCCGGCGCGGTCACGGTGTGGGACGTCGCCACCGGCCGCCGCACCGGCGGCTTCACCGCCGCCATCACCGGCCCTCCGCCCGCCGCCGCGGGCTCCGGCTCCACCGCGACAGGCTCTGGATCCGCCACGACGGGCTCTGAGGCCGCCGGAGCCGGAAGCGAGGCCAAATCCGGGGCGGCCGGCGGAGCCGGAAGCGCGGCCGGAGCCGGATCTGGGGCCGGCGCCGGGGCTGGGGCCGGGCGGATGCGGGAGGCGGCCAGGGCCGCCGCCGACGGCTACGACACCGACCCCGAGAGCGGACGGCTGCGGGGAGCGGCGGTCAGCGAGGACGGCAAGGTGCTTGCCGTGGCCGACGACACGGGCGTGGGCCTGTGGGAGCTGGCCACGGGACGCCCGCTCGGCCGCCGGCTGCCCGCACCCGGCGCGGTGGACCTGTCGATCGCGTTCAGCGGCGGCAGGCTGCTGGTGACGGCCGGGCAGGGCACGCGCGTCTACGACTGGCGTACCGGGAAGACGACGTCGCTGCCCACCATGCGGCGGCCCGCCGTGCACCCGAGCGGCCGGTACGCGGTGGCGGGCCCCGACATCTACCTGCTGCCGTCGGGCAAGCGCCGCCCCGGCTACCCGGGCGTGTGCGCCGACTGCGACAGCGCCGCCGCCTTCAGCCCGGATGGCGCGCGGCTGGCGATCAGCGACGACGACGGCCTGACCGTGTACGACACCCGCACCCGCGAGGAGATCGACGTCCTGTACGGCTGGGAGGCGCACGCCGTGCCCGTGTTCAGCGCGGACGGCGAGCTGGTCGCGGGCGTCGGCAGGTCGATCAAGGTGTGGCGGCCGGGCGCCGGCGAGCCGCTGCTGCTGCAGCGCCGCCCGCGCGACCCGGTGACGGCCGCCGCGTTCGGCCCCGGCGGGCTGCGCTACCTCAGCGACGACACGGTGGTGACGCTGGTGCCCGCCCCGCCGTCCGACGAGCCGATGGACGCCGTACGGCTGAGCGGCGACGGCCGCACGGTGGCCATGCACGCGCTCGGCAGCACCGACATCACGCTGAACGGCCGCCACAGGAAGGTGGGCCACTTCGACGACTACGACAGCGAGCTGGCCTTCAGCCCCGACGACCGGCTGCTCGCGGTGCGGCGGGCGGACCACGTCACGGTCCACGAGACCGCCTCGTGGCGGAAGCTCGCCGCGCTCACCCCGGAGTTCGCCGCCGAGGTCGAGGCGAGATCGGTGCTGCCGACCGCGAAGGGCCTGTGGACGGCGGGCGAGCGGACGTTCACGCTCTGGGGGCTGCCCGGCGGGCGGCGGCTCAAGCAGGTGCCGAGGCCGGAGCGGCTGCTCGGCTGGACCGCCACCGCCGACGGGCGGCTCGTCGGGCTCGACGGCGCCGGGTCGCGGCTGGTGGACCTGGAGACCGGCACGCCGCTCGGCGCCCGGCTGTCGCTGCCGGGGCAGGCCGACGACGTGTGGTTCGGCGCGGAGCTCGACCTGGTCGCGGCGAACTTCTCCGGCAAGGTCGGCGTCTGGGACACCGCGACGGGCATGCAGGTGGGCAACTGGATGCGGATGGAGGGCCCGCCGTGGGACGCGGCGTTCTCGTCCGACGGCCGGCTGTTCGCCTTCGCCTCGCAGGACAACACGCTCAGCCTGTGGGACGTGCGTCAGGGACGGCGGATCGGCCCGCCGGTGGGGCTCACCGGCAGCGCCCGCTCGGTGGCCTTCACCGCCGGCTCCGCCGAGGTGCTGGCCATCGGCAGGGGCGGGCGGCTGACCCGGCTGCCGACCACGGTGCCGGCGCTGGCCGAGACCGTGTGCATGCGGGCGGGCCGGAGCCTGACCCAGGAGGAGTGGCGGCACTACCTGCCGGACCGCCCGTACGAGCCGGTCTGCCCGCCCCGCGAACGCTGACCGTCGCGCCGGAGCCGGCCCGCGCGCCGCCCATCGCACCGTGGCCGCGCCTGGCGCGCACCGACGTCAGGCCCGGGTCGGGGTGGTCGCGGGGAGGCCGTCGCCGGACGGCCCGCGGCCGAGCAGCAGCGTGCCGAGCCACATGACCGCCATGCCGACGGCGGCCAGCGCGGTGCCGGCGCCCTCCTGGAGCGTGGCCACGCCCAGCAGGACCACGCCGGCGGCGGTGACGCCGGCGCTGACCGTGGTGACCCGGCGCAGCAGGGCGAGGACGGCCGCCATCGCGAGCACCGCGAAGAAGAACAGCTGCGCACCCGGCGTGTAGACGACCAGCTCGATCCCCGGGTAGGCGCGCGCCTGGCTCAGCAGCGCCCGCATCTGCTCGCCGTCGGAGGCGGTGAACCCGGCGTGCAGGGCGATGGCGAGCTGGGCGAGGTTGGCGGCCACGCCGAGCAGCGCGACGACGGTCGCCGCCTCCACCGCCGCCCGGCGGCCGCCGCGTACCGGTCCGGCCAGGCCGCGCATGGCGAAGATCATGAGGCCGAACATCGCGAATCCGGCCAGCCAGGCGAGGTGCCCTGCCGTCCACCAGGGACCGGGCTCCGCCTCACCGTGGATGGGACGGAGGAGGAACCAGCCGGCGAGCAAGGCGGCGGGGCCGGCGGTGAAGGAGATCTGGGCCAGGCGGCTTGCGGGGTTCATACGGGCCACGATGCCCCGTTCCGCCCGGCCCGCTCATCGGTGATCGCCCCTGATCTGACCCTGAGGCCGCCAGGGGCGCGGGATCAGGTGAAGTAGCGCAGCCAGACGTACAGCCAGGCGAGCGCGATGCTCAGCGCGGTGACGATGATGCCGTACCGGGTGAACTGCCAGAAGCTGATCTTGTGTCCGTTGCGCGCGGCGATGCCGAGCGCGACCACGTTGGGGCTGGCCGCGACCGCGGTGCCGTTGCCGCCGAAGTCGGCGCCGAGCGCGAAGGCCCACCACAGCGCCTGCCCGGCCTGCGGGTCGGTCGCGGCCTCGACGACGCCTTCCACGATGGGCGCGGTCGTGGCGACGTAGGGGATGTTGTCGAAGAACGCGCCGAGCGCGCCAGAGCCGAACAGCAGCGCCGTCGCGGCGACCAGGTAGTTGTCGCCCAGCACGTCCAGCGCCCAGGTGCCGATGGCGGCGATCACGCCGGTGTGCACGAGCCCCGCCACCATGACGAACAGGCCCATGAAGAACACCAGCGTCGGCCACTCGACCTCGCGCAGCACGTCGTCGACGTTCGCGCGGGAGACCAGCAGCATGACGCCGGCGCCGACGAGCGCCACGATCGACGGCTCGACGTGCACCACCGCGTGCAGCCCGAACCCGGCGATCACCGCACCGAGCACCACCAGGCAGCGCACCAGCAGCCGCGGGTCGGTGATGGCCCGCCGCTCCTGCAGCGCCATCACCTCGGCCACGTGCTCGGCGTTGTACTGGAACGAGTTGCGGAACAGCACCCTGGTGAACAGCACGAACACGGTGAAGATGAGCACCACGATCGGCGTCATGTGCACGAGGAAGTCGTTGAACGTCAGCCCGCCGCGGCTGCCGATGATGATGTTGGGCGGGTCGCCGATGAGCGTGGCCGCGCCGCCGATGTTGGAGGCCAGCACCTCGGCGATCAGGTACGGCCGCGCGCTGATCCGCAGCCGGTTGCACACCACGATCGTGACGGGCGCCACCAGCATGATGGTGGTGACGTTGTCGAGGAACGGCGAGGCGATGGCGGTGATGCCCATCAGCATCACCATCAGCCGGTAGGGCCGTCCTTTGGCGCGTTTGGCCGCCCAGATGGCCAGGTAATCGAAGACGCCTGTCTGCTTGATGATCCCGACGATGATCATCATGCCGAACAGCAGGAAGATGACGTTCCAGTCGATGCCCTCGTGCTCGGAGTAGAACACCTCCGCGCCCGGGATCAGGCCGAGCACGGCCATCAGCCCCGCGGCGATGAGGACGACTTTGACCTTGTTGACCTTCTCCGTGGCGATGAAGAAGAACGCCACGATGAAGATGGCCAGTGCGAGGAAGGCGCTCATCCGTGCCGCCCCGGCGGGCCGGCCTGCCCGTCGGCGGAGAGCCCGCGTTCAGCGGGTACGTATCGACAAAGCAGACATTCAACGCATGACGGAACAACGCAGTGAAGGGCGAACATGGCGAAGACCTTTCGGAGATGGGTGAACCGCCGCGGCGACACCGGCGGAGCACGCCCGGAAGGTCGAGGCGTGGCCGCGCGGCACACGCCGGGCGGGCCAAGGTTCTGTCAGTCGTCTGAAGCGAGGGCCAGGCAGGTGAGCAGGCGTTCGAGGGTGATGGCCCCCTCGAGCGCGCCGTCGCGGCCGACGACGGCGACGATGGGGCTGCGCAGCCGCGCCATCAGCGCGGCCACCTCCAGCAGCGTCGCCTCCAAGCGCACGGTCGCGGGGGTGACCGGATGCCGGGGCAGGCAGTCACCGACCGTCCGCTCGCCCAGCTCTCCCCAGAACACGTCGGCGTGGGCCTCGTCGATGGCCCGGCACAGGGCCGGGTCCTCCTGGTACGCCCCCGGCACCGCCAGCCGCAGGACCTGCGTCCCCGGCAGGACGCAGGAGGGCCGTCCCTGCTCGTCCACCACGATCAGGCCGGGCATGCGGCCCAGGGCCATGAGGCGGACCGCCTTGGTGACAGGGTCGCCGGCGGTGACGGTGGGCAGGTTCACGGCGATTTCGCTGGCATGCATGACATCCGCTATCTCTCCAATCCGGCTCCGCTCAAGTGTCGTGGCGGAAAGGGGGCCCGAACCATCGGGTCCGTCACCCATCTCCGCGGGGATACAACATGTAGGCGTGGGCTACGGATGAGGGTCAGCCCGGATGGACAACGAAGGCCCTAGACGAAGAGGCTGAGGCTATGAACGACCGCGTGGCCGAGGGGGCGGCGCACCGGGCGGTGCAACTGCCGCGCACACCGGCTCAGGCGCTGTTCCGGCGGCTGGTTGTCATCAACGGGCTGGTGTTCACGATCGGCACGCTCGTGCTGGCGTTCTCTCCCGCCACCATCTCATCGCCGATCGTCCTCGCGGAAGTGCCGGTGCTGCTCGTGGGGCTCGCGGTGATGCTGGGCGCGAACGCGCTGCTGCTGCGGCGCAGCCTGGCCCCGCTCGACGCGCTCACCTCGCTCATGCAGCGCGTCGACCTGCTGGGCACCGGCGACCGCCTGTCCGACGGGGGCAACAGCGACCTCACCCACCTGATCGACACGTTCAACGCGATGCTCGACAGGCTGGAGGCCGAGCGCAGCGCGAGCAGCGCGCACGCGCTGGCCGCGCAGGAGGGCGAGCGCCGGCGCATCGCCCGCGAGCTGCACGACGAGATCGGCCAGAGCCTGACCGTGGTGCTGCTCGGGCTGAAGCGTGTGGTGGACCGCGCGCCCGACGACCTGCGCGAGGAGCTCCACGCCGTGCAGGAGACCGTGCGCGCCAGCCTCGACGAGGTCCGCCAGGTCGCCCGGCGGCTGCGGCCCGGCGTCCTGGAGGACCTCGGCCTGCACAGCGCGCTCAACGCCCTGGCCGTGGACGTCTCGCAGATGAGCGGCGTGAAGGTGACCCGGTGCGTCGAGGCCGACCTGCCCGACCTCGGCTCGGACGTCGAGCTGGTGCTGTACCGGATCGCGCAGGAGAGCCTGACCAACATCGCCAGGCACGCCCACGCCGAGCATGCCGAGCTGTCGCTCAAGGCCGAGAACGGCCGGCTGGTGCTGCGGATCACCGACGACGGGCAGGGCGGCGCGCGCCAGGACGGCGCCGGGATCCGCGGCATGCGCGAGCGTGCCCTGCTGATCGGCGCCCGCCTGACCGTCGACTCACCGCCAGGCGAGGGCACGCGCGTGAGCCTGGTCATCCCATGTCCCGCGAATCGGAGCGCAACCTCGTGAACAAGACCCGGATCCTGCTGGCCGACGATCACGCCCTCGTACGGCGGGGGCTGCGCCTGATCCTCGACGCCGAGCCCGACCTCGAGGTGGTCGCGGAGGCCGCGGACGGCGCCGAGGCGGTGGCCGCCGCCGACGACGACAAGGTGGATCTGGCCATCCTCGACATCGCGATGCCCCGCATGACCGGGCTCCAGGCGGCCAGGGAGATCAACCGCCGGGCGCCCGGCATCCGCATCCTGATGCTCTCGATGTACGACAACGAGCAGTACTTCTTCGAGTCGCTCAAGGTCGGGGCGTCCGGTTATGTGCTCAAGTCGGTCGCCGACCAGGACCTGCTGGAGGCGTGCCGGGCCACCATGCGGGGCGAGCCCTTCCTGTACCCCGGGGCGATCACCGCGCTCATCCGCGACTACCTCCAGCGCGACCGCGAGGGCGAGCGCCTGCCCGAGAGCATCCTGACGCCTCGGGAGGAGGAGATCGTCAAGCTGATCGCGGAGGGCAACTCGGCCAAGGAGATCGCCGAGACGCTGGTCATCAGCGTGAAGACGGTCGATCGGCACCGGGCGAACATCCTGCAGAAGCTCGGGATGCGCGACCGGCTCGAACTCACCCGCTACGCCATCCGCGCCGGCCTCGTCGAACCCTGACCCGCGCCCGCCCGGGCCTCTGGGGCACGCCCCCGCTCTGGCCCGCGCCGGGGCTCCGGGGGCGCGCCCCCGCCACGGGCCCTCGCGGCCCTGACCCGCGTCCCCCGCCTGCGGATCCGGGGCCGCATGGCCCGCCCCCTCATCCCGGGTCATGCGGCCAGGCCCCTGATCCGGCTCAGGCGGTGGCGTCCGTGACGTCGAAGTGCGCGCTCGCGTACGTGGCGAGCATGTCGCGGCCCTTGATCTCCGCGGCGGCCTCGGCGCCGACGACCCCCTGGTCGGGGAGCTGGCCGGCGCCGCCCTCGGGGCCGAGCGGGACGAGGATCATCGGCGGCTGCTTCTCGTACGGGACCGGCTCGCCCTCGCCGGTGATGAGCGCGCGCAGGTTGCCCGCCAGCAGCTCGCCCTGCCGCCCGGCGTACGCGGCCATGTCGCGGTCGGCGTCGGCGATGTCGCCGATCGCGAACACCCGCTCCTGACCGCGCACCCGCAGCATCTCGTCCACCTGTACGTAGCCGCGCGCGTCACGGGCGGCGGCCAGCTCGCCGCGCAGGTAGTCGGTGCGCAGCTGCACGCCGAAGCAGCGGAACCACATATCGGCGACGAGCTTCTCCCCCGCTCCGGTCGCGATCGCGATGGGCGCCACCGTGGCGGGCGCGGCGGCGGGCAGCTCCCGCAGCGGGCTGCCGAGCTTGAGCTCCACGCCGATCTCGTCGAGCTGGCGGCGCAGCTCCGCGCGCAGCGACGGCTGGAACGGGCCGGGCAGGATGTCGTCGGACATGTCGGCGAGCGTGACGTGCTTGCGGGGGAAGGCCGCCTTGATCTCACCCGCCAGCTCGAGCCCGACCGGGCCGGCGCCGATCAGCAGCACCCGCTCCGCCTCCTTCAGCGCGTCGTGCGCGCGGCGCACCTCGGCCTTGGCGGCGGCCGCGTCCGGAGTGGCGATCTTGGCGGGGAACGGGTAGGCCGACCCCGTGGCCAGCACCAGGTAGTCGGGCTCCAGCGTGGTCCCCGACGCGAGCGTCACGCGGCGGCCGTCGGCGGCGACCGCCCTGTCACGCAGGAACCGGCCGTGCTTCAGCAGCCGGCTGTACGGCAGGAAGATCCGGTCCAGCCACTCGGGCTCGACCAGCGCCCGCCATGAGGCCACGTTGTGCACGAAGGCGTCAGACGGGTCGACGAGCGTCACGTCGGCGACATCGTCGAGCAGCTTGGCGACCTTGTGGCCGCCGTAACCACCGCCGAGCACCACGACGGACGGGCGGCTGCCCGCAGGCTTCTGGCTCATCAGCGAACTCCTTGCTAGGTATCGAGATGCGGCTAGGTTATTCATACCTACTTCGAAAATCAAAGCAGCAGTATTTCTGCTAGCGTTGAAGGCATGGCGGCACCGACGACCCACAACGTGGAAGCCTGTAATCGCCGCGACGAGGCGCTCACCCGCGCCTTCACCCTGCTCGGCAAGCGCTGGATCGCCGTCGTGCTGGGCAGCCTGCGCTCGGGACCGGCCGGGTTCCGCGAGCTGTCACGGGCCATCGACGGGGTCAGCGACTCCGTGCTGTCCGACCGGCTCTCCGAGCTGACCAAGGCGGGGCTGGTCGCCCGCAAGGTCGACGAGGGGCCGCCGGTCGCGGTGTCGTACGAGCTGACCGAGGCGGGCTGGGCGCTCATGCCGGCGCTCGAGCAGATCTCCCAGTGGGCTCACGACCACCTGCCACCCCGCTGACCACGCCCTGGCGCCGCGCCCTTGAACGCCCGGTTCTCGGTGTTACGTTGAGTCGAGGAGCGTGCCCGACACCCGCGAAGGACGTGGTCTCCCGTGCTCTACCTCTTCGGCTTCGATCGCATCGGCGTGGCCGTCAGCGACATCTTCTTCGTCGATCCCCAGCCCATGAAGGGGCAGGAGGGCGCCGAGCGCGGAGTGCGGCTCGAGCTGCGCAGGCTGGAGACGGGCGAGCTGAAGGGGTCGATCTACTCCGCCCGCCCGATCACCGTCGATCGGCCGATCTGGCGGGTGGACCTGCTGGAGTCGGTCTCGGGGACGCCCGGCAGCTTCGACCGTACGCACCACCACCCGGGCGTGAACGGCTGGGAGCCGGGGCGGCGGGTGTTCGACCCGCAGCTGTCGCAGGAGCCGCTGAAGTGGCTGCAGGAGCGGCTGTCGGACCTGGAAGGCGTGCTCGACCAGGCCGGCGAGCCGCGCGACACGGTGAGCGAGGCCGACGTCAAGGGGCTGCGCGAGCGCGCGCCCGAGATCGTGGAGACGGTCGCGCGGCTGCTCGACGCCGTCCGTTCCTCGCCCGTGCCCGAGGGCGCCGAAGTCGCGACCAGCGTACGCGCGAGCTGGCTCTGACCCGCCCGCACCCCATCGACCCGCGCCCATAGTGCGCCCACGGCCCGGCCTCCGCAATCAGCCGCCCGCCCCGTGACCGCAGCCCGCCGGGCCGCCGCCCGCATGCGCCCGCAGCCGCCCCTGCGGAGCGGCGCGCATCCGGAGCACCTGCCCCCTGCGGCCGGCCCTCGTTCTCAGCCGCCCGCCCCGTGACCGCAGCCCGCCGGGCCGCGGCCGTATGCGCCCATAGCCGCTCCCGCGTGACCAGCGTGCGCTTCTGAGCAGTTCTCATGCGGCTCGCTCGGGGCGGCGGGCCGATCCGCGAAGTCAGGCGGGGCAGCGGGCCGGTCCTTTGGAGCCAGGCGGGGCGGCGGGGCGGTCCTTGGAGTCAGGCGGGGCGGTCCGTGGAGCTGGGCGCGGGAGCGGGGCGGCGGTGCAGGAGTGAGAACTTCCCCCACATGGCCTCCGCCGCCTCGATGGAGGCCCCCGTACGCGCCGGGTCCACGGCGGCGAGCTGGGTGACCAGGGCCTGGGCGACGGCGATGCCGGCGGTCAGCGACGGGAAGAACGCCTCGCCCTCCGCCGGCACCATGACGACCTCCTCGGCGGCCTTGGCCAGGGCGGGGCTGGCGGCGTCGGTGACGGCGAAGACGCGCACGCCGCGCGCGCGGGCCTCGTTGGCGGCCAGGACGGTGCTCTCGTACAGACGCCAGAAGCTGATCGCGATCAGCACGTCGCCCTCGCCGATGGCGGCCATGGTGTTGGCGAGCTCGGCATCTCCCCCGGTGACGGCGGTGACCGGGTAGCCGGCCAGGCGGGCGTTGTGCGCGAGCGCGAGGCCCACGGCGGCGTAGCTGCCGTCGGCGACGATCACCGTACGCCGGGCCGCCGCGACCGCCTCGGCGATGGTGACGAGGACGCGCTCGTCGAGCCGCCGGTTGAGCAGGGCCAGGCTGTCGAGGTCGCGGCGCAGCGAGCGGGCGCTGGGCGAGCCGGCGCCCCGGTGCTCGGCGGCGACCTGGCCGGCGCTGAGCGAGGAGAGGTAGCGGGCGCGCAGCTCCTGCTGGAGCGCGGGCCAGCCGGCGAAGCCGAGCGCCTGCGCCGTGCGGGTGACGGTGGCCACGTTGACCCCGGCGAGCTGGGCCAGCTCCTGCGCCGACCCGAACGAGGCCCGGCGCGGCTGGGAGAGCAGCACTTCGAGCACGGCGGCCGACTTGCCGCGCAGCCCGCGCGCCGGCAGCCGCTCGCGCAGCCACTCCTCGAAGCTGTCGGTGCCTGTCACCCGTTCTCTCTCCTCACCGGCCGCTCGGCCGCTCTGTGGGCCTTCAGCCGGGAGCATCCTACGTGCTCCGGCTCCGCGAGTTTTGCAAAGAACATTGCAATTTTAGCGAAACGCACTATATGTTGCTGCGCAATCGACCTGCAGGGCCACAACCTGGTGAAAGGTGTGTTCGATGACCTTGTTGGCCCGTCTGGACCGGCTCCCGCTGAGCCGTCCTCACTACCTCCTCCTCCTGATCGGCGGCCTCGGATACACCTTCGACGGCATGGACTCCGCGGTCGTCGCGTTCCTGCTGCCGAGCGCGCAGGAGGCATGGAACCTGTCCAACGGGCAGCTCGGCATCATCGGATCGGCGACGCCGTTCGGGTTCCTGTTCGGCGCGACGGCGGCCGGGCTGCTCGGCGACAGGATCGGGCGCAAGAAGGTCATGATGTACGCGCTCGCCTTCTACGCCGCCTTCTCGGTGGTCGCCGCGTTCGCCCCCAACTACGAGGTGTTCCTGGCCGCCCGCGTGCTGGCCGGGGCGGGCGCCGGCGCGGAGAGCGCGATCATCGCGCCGTTCCTGTCGGAGTTCGTACCGGCCAAGCGGCGCGGCTGGTTCGTCGGCGCACTGTCGGGGTTCTTCTCGTTCGGCTTCGTGGCGGCGGCGCTGATCGGCCGGTTCGTGGTGCCGACGTTCGACGAGGGCTGGCGCATCGCGCAGATCATCACCGCGGTGCCCATCGTCATGCTGCTGTGGTGGCGGCGCTCGCTGCCCGAGTCGCCCCGCTACCTGCTGCAGCAGGGCCGTACGAGCGAGGCCGAGCAGGTGGTCGCCGACCTGGAGCGGCGCGTCGAGCGCGCCGTCGGCGGCCCGCTGCCCCCGGTGCCCGGCACCGCCGTCGCCCCTGCCGCCGAGACCCCCAAGGTGAACCTGCTCAGCGCCCTGCGCTACCTGTGGAGCAAGGCCATGGCCAAGCGCACGGCGGTCATCTGGCTGATCTGGTTCGTGATCACGTTCTCGTACTACGGGTTCTTCTCCTGGATCCCGACGCTGCTCGTGCAGCGCGGCATCACGGTCACCAAGAGCTTCGAGTTCTCGATCATCATCTACCTGGCGCAGATCCCCGGCTACTTCTCCGCGGCCTGGCTGTCGGAGCGGCTCGACCGCAAGAACACCATCGCCATCTACCTCGCGGGCTCGGCGGTCAGCGCGTTCTGGCTGTCGCAGATGGACTCGCCCGTCACGATCACGCTCGCGGGCGCGGTGCTGTCGTTCTTCCTGAACGGCACGTACGCCGGCGTCTACTCCTACACCCCCGAGGTCTTCCCGACCTGGATCCGCGCCACCGGCACCGGCCTGTCCAGCGCGTTCGGGCGGGTCGGCAGCATCCTGGCCCCGACGATCATCGGCGTGTCGGCGGCGAGCCTCGGCTTCGCCGGGGTGTTCGGCCTCACCACCGCCGTGCTGGTGGCCGGGGTGGTCTGCGTGATGGTGTTCGGGCTGGCCACCGCAGGGCGATCGCTGGAAGAGCTCACCGAACCCGCCACCGAGGAGGCGACCACGTGAACGACCTGGACGAGCTGGAGCGGCGCGTACGGGAGGAGGTGGGCGTGCGGCTGTTCACCGTGCTGGCCTGGGTGCCGCAGCGGCGCGCGCTGCGCCGCGTCCACAGCAGCCACCCCGCCGAGTATCCGGTGGGCGGCGAGAAGACCGTCGAAGTGGCCCAGCGGTGGCTGGCCACCTGCATCGAGCGGCGCGAGCCGTACTTCGGCCGCGACAAGGCCGCCGTACGGGAGATCTTCGCCGACCACGAGCTCATCGAGAGCCTCGGCTGCGGCTCGATCATCAACGTGCCCGTGCTCGGCCCGGACGGCGAGGTCGCCGCCGTGCTGAACATCCTCGACGCCGAGGGCGCCTACGACGACGCCTCGGTGGCCGCCGCCCAGAAGATCGCCAAGGATTTCACGTTCGGAGGTACCGCATGACCCTGCTGCTGCGCAACGCGCTGCTGCTCGACGTCGAGACCGGCGAGTACGCCGAGGCCGACCTGCGCTGCGCCGACGGCAGGATCGCCGAGACCGGGCGCGGGCTCACCGCGCCGGACGGCACCCGGGTGATCGACGTGGCGGGCGCGCGGGTCGTGCCCGGCCTGATCGACGCGCACGTGCACGTCACCGCCTCCAGCGCCGACCTCGGTTCCCTGCGGTCGAAGCCGCCGTCGTACGTGACCGCGCACGCCGCCCGCATCATGGGCGACATGCTGAGCCGCGGCTTCACCACCGTGCGCGACGCGTCGGGCGCCGACTTCGGCCTCGCCGACGCGCAGGCCGAGGGCCTGATCAGGGGGCCGCGGCTGCTGTTCTGCGGCAAAGGGCTGAGCCAGACCGGCGGCCACGCCGACTTCCGCGGCCGGGGCGAGCACCTCGACGACGACCACCCGTGCTGCGCGGGCGTCGGACGGGTGGCCGACGGCGTGGACGCCGTACGCACCGCCGCCCGCGACGAGCTGCGCAAGGGCGCGCACCACATCAAGGTGATGGCGTCCGGCGGCGTCGCCTCCCCCACCGACCGCATCGACTCCACCCAGTACTCCATGGACGAGCTGCGCGCCGCCGTCGAGGAGGCCGAGGCCGCGGGCCGGTACGTCGCCGCCCACGCCTACACCGCCCGCGCCGTCAACCGGGCGCTGGAGGCCGGGGTGCGCTCCATCGAGCACGGCAACCTCATCGACGACTCCAGCGTGGAGCTGTTCCTGCGGCACGACGCCTTCCTGGTGCCGACGCTGGTGACGTACTGGGCGCTGAAGGAGGAGGGCCGCGAGTTCGGGCTGTCGGAGAGCAGCTGGCGCAAGGTGGACGACGTGCTCGAAGCCGGCATCGTCGCGCTCGAACGCGCCGCGCGCGGCGGGGTGCGGCTGGCCTACGGGACGGACCTGCTCGGCGGCATGCACCGGCACCAGAACCAGGAGTTCCGGCTCCGCGCCGAGGTGCAGCGGCCGCTCGACGTGCTGCGCGCCGCCACCACGGGCGCGGCGGAGCTGGTCGGGATGTCCGGCGAGATCGGCACTCTCGCCGTGGGCGCCCGCGCCGACCTGCTGGTGCTCGACGGCGACCCGCTGGAGGACATCGGCGTGCTCGCCGACCCCGCCCACATCCGCCACGTGATCCAGTCCGGCACGCTCGCCGCATCCGCCACGTGATCCGGTCCGGCACCCTTGCCGCAGCCACCGCATGATCCGGTCCGGCACCCTTGCCGCAGCCACCGCATGATCCGGTCCGGCACCCTTGCCGCAGCCACCGCATGATCCGGTCCGGCGCCCTCGTCTGACCGACCGCCATCACCATCACCCCTCATCAGGGCCTGCGCCTCGACGGCACCTCCCGCCCTCCCCGGCTGGGCGCCTGCGGTGAATCGGGCGTGCCGGAAGGGTGCGGACGCGGAGGGAGGGGCGCGGGCGTGAAGCGAGGGGCCGGGGCCGGAGATGGCTGGGCCGACACGCGAAACCCTCCATGGGCGCGGAGCGCGGAGATCACCAGACCGACGTGCGAAGCCGTTCACGGGTGCGAGGCCGGGAGTGCGTGCGTACCGTGAAGGGCGTGACGACGCTCATGCGCACCGTCCTGGTCGTCGCCGCGGTGGCGGTCCTGCTCCTCGCCCTGCTGTGGGCGTTCCAGCGGCGGCTGATCTACCTGCCCGACGGCTCGCCCGCGCCTCCGGCGGCGTCGGTGCTGCCGGACGGGCGCGACGTCACGTTCACCACGAGCGACGGCCTGACGCTGTCGGCCTGGTACGTGCCGGGACGGCGCGACGTGACCGTGCTGGTGATGGGCGGCAACGCGGGCAACCGGCTGCACCGGGCGCCGCTGGCGAGCGCGCTGGCGGAGCACGGGCTCGGGGTGCTGCTCATGGACTACCGCGGCTACGGCGGCAACCCGGGCGGCCCCGACGAGGAGGGCCTGTTCCGCGACGCGCTGGCCGCGCGCGACTGGCTCGGCGACCGGCGGGTGGTGTACTTCGGCGAGAGCCTGGGCGCGGCGGTCGCGACCCGCCTGGCCGTGGAGCGCCCGCCGCTCGGGCTGGTGCTGCGCTCACCGTTCACCGACCTGGCGGCGGCCGGTCAGGTCAACTACCCCTTCCTTCCGGTACGCGCTCTCCTGCGCGACCGCTTCCCCGTCACCGAGCGGGTCGGCCGGGTGCGCGCCCCGGTCGTCGTCGTGTACGGCACCGCCGACACGATCGTCCCCGCCCGCCTGAGCCGCGCGGTCGCCGAGGCCGCCGGCGCCACCGTCGTCGAGATCCCGGGCGCGGGGCACAACGACCTCGTCATGCTGAACGGCCGCGAGCTGGTGAACGCCGTGCTCACCCTGGCCGGCCGTTCCGCCTGAACGTCGCGGGGCCCGCCTGAGCATCGCGAGACGGCGGGGCGTCACGGGAAGGTTCTCCTCCCGGCATCGCCAGGGGCCGGGTGCCGCCGTACGATCCGCTGCTGAGCGCCTGACCCGGCAAGCGCCTCTCGACGCCGACCCCGTGCGGAAAGCCCCCCCGCGCCGAAAAGCCCGGCGCCGGCGCTGGAAAGCGCCCCGAGCGGATGCGCGCCTGCGGGTCAGGTGTCGAGCAGCGGGGCGAGGGCGGTGACGGCGTGGGCGCGGTGCACGTCGAGCGTGGCCACGGCGTCGTCGGCGGAGCGGCGGCGCAGCGCGTCGAGCGTGGCGCGGTGCTCCTTGATCACCCGCTCCCTGTTGCCCGGCTCGCCGTAGTACATCGACCGGTAGGCGTCGGTGGAGTCCCACAGCGTACGGATCAGCCGGACCAGGCGCGGCATCCCCGAGCAGTCGAACAACATCATGTGGAACGCCCGGTTGGCGGCGGCCATGGCCGCGACGTCGCCGGCGGCGGCGGCCCGCTCGACGTCGTCCTGCGCGGCCTCGAGCCGGGCGAGGTCGTCGTCCGTCAGCCGGGGCACCGCCCGGCGCACGGCCTCCTCTTCCAGCAGCTCCCTGATGCGGTAGACCTCGCGCAGGTCGTCGAGTGAGAGCGTCTCGACGAAGTAGCCGCGATGGGCCTCGTAGGTGACCAGCCCTTCGCCCTGCAGCGTCTTGAGCGCCTCGCGCAGCGGGACCCGGCTGACCTGAAGCTCCTCGGCCAGCGCGTCCTGCCGGATGGGCGCGCCGGGGCGCAGCCTGCCGGTGGTGATGGCCCGCCGCAGCTCGCCCAGCACGAACTGCTGGGCCGTGGGCGGCCTGCGTCGTGCCTCGTCCGGACTCACCGCCCCAATATCTCACGAACCCACGCCTCGTCCTGCCCGAGCGCGGGCGGCCTGCGGCGGTAGGAGGGCGGGGTGGCGCTGAGCCGCAGCGGGTTCGCGACCTGGCCGACGCCGTCGATGTCCACGGCGGGTTCGAGTCCGAGACCGGCGGCGAGCGAGAACGCGGCGGCCAGGTCGTTGATCGGGCCGCACGGCACCCCGGCCTCGGTGAGCCGGGCGAACCACTCGTCGGCCGTGCGCTCGGCGAGCGCCGCGTTGAGCTCGGCGACGAGCGGCTCGCGGGCGGCGACGCGATCGGCGTTGGTGGCGTAGCGGGGGTCGCCGGCGAGATCGGGCCGGTCGAGGGCGGCGCACAGGGCGCGGAACTGGCGGTCGTTCCCCGCGGCGATGACGATCGGGCGGTCGGCGGCCTGGAACACCTCGTACGGCACGATGCTCGGATGCCGGTTGCCCATGGCGCGCGGCACGACCCCGGCGGCGGCGTACGCGGAGGAGTGGTTGGTGAGCGCCGACAGCAGCGACGACAGCAAGGACACCTCGATGCGCTGCCCTTCGCCTGACCGGTCGCGGTGGCGGAGGGCGGCGAGGATGCCGAGCGCGGCGTGCAGTCCGGTGATCACGTCCACCAGCGCGACGCCCGCCTTGGTGCCGGGGCCTTCCGGCTCGCCGGTGACGCTCATCAGCCCCCCGACGGCCTGGGCGATGAGGTCGTAGCCGGGCAGGCCGGCGCCCGCCCCGGACCCGAAGCCGGTGATGGAGCAGTAGACGAGCCCGGGGTTCAGCTCGCGCAGCGCCTCGTAGCCGAGCCCGAGCCGGTCCATGGTGCCCGGCTTGAAGTTCTCCACCAGCACGTCGGCCCGCGCGGCGAGGGCTCTGGCGACCTCGATGTCCTCCTTGAGGTCGAGCGCGATGGAGCGCTTGTTGCGGTTGACGCCCAGGAAGTACGTGGCCTCGCCGCCCGCGTACGGCGGCCCCCAGGCCCGCGTGTCGTCGCCGGTGCCGGGCCGCTCGACCTTGACCACCTCCGCGCCCAGGTCGGCGAGGAGCATGGTGGCGTAAGGACCGGCGAGCACCCGGCTGAAGTCGGCGATCAGCAGCCCCGACAGCGCCCCGCTCATGCCGGCGCCCCCAGGTAGACGGTGACGGCGCGGGTGCAGACCCGGCGGCCGGCGATGAGATGCAGAACGTCCATGGTCAACGCACCCTAACTATGCCATATTGGATTTTCAATATTGGATCCAAAATACGGAGACGCCATGTTCGCACCCACCGCTCTCTTCTCCCTCGACACCCTGCTGACCGAGGAGGAACGCGAGATCAGGAGCACGGTCAGGCGCGTGTGCGACCGCGAGATCCGGCCGCACGTCGCGGGCTGGTTCGAGGCCGGCGAGCTGCCCGCGCGCGAACTGGCCCGCACGCTCGGCTCGCTCGGCGTGCTCGGCATGCACCTCGACGGGTACGGCTGCGCCGGCATGGGCGCGGTCGCGTACGGGCTGGCCTGCCTGGAGCTGGAGGCCGCCGACTCGGGCCTGCGCAGCCTCGTCTCCGTGCAGGGCTCCCTGGCCATGTACGCGATCTGGAAGTACGGCAGCGAGGAGCAGAAGCAGGAGTGGCTGCCCGCGATGGCGGCCGGCGAGCGCATCGGCTGCTTCGGCCTGACCGAGCCCGACTTCGGCTCCGACCCCGGCGGCATGCGCACCACGGCCAAGCGGGAGGGCGGCGACTGGGTGCTGAACGGCACCAAGATGTGGATCACCAACGGCTCCGTGGCGGACGTGGCCGTGGTCTGGGCGCGTACGGACGAGGGCATCAGGGGCTTCCTGGTCCCGGCCGGCACACCCGGCTTCACCGTCAACGAGATCAAGCACAAGCTCTCCCTGCGCGCGAGCGTGACCAGCGAGCTGGTGCTGGAGGGCGTGCGGCTGCCCGCCGACGCGATGCTGCCCGGCGCGCGCGGCCTGTCGGGGCCGCTCGGCTGCCTGAACGAGGCCAGGTTCGGCATCGTGTTCGGCGCGATGGGGGCGGCGCTCGACTGCCTGGAGACGACGCTCGCGTACGTGGCCGACCGCGAGGTGTTCGCCAGGCCGCTGGCGTCGTACCAGCTCACCCAGGAGAAACTCGCGGACATGACGCTGGAGCTGGGCAAGGGGCTGCTGCTCGCGGTGCACCTGGGCCGGCTGAAGGAGGCCGGGACGCTCGCGCCCGAGCAGGTGAGCCTGGGCAAGCTCAACAACGTGCGGGAGGCCCTGGAGATCGCCAGGAAGTGCCGCACGCTGCTCGGCGCGAACGGCGTCACCCTCGAATACCCGGTGATCAGGCACGCGGTGAACCTGGAGTCGGTGCTCACCTACGAGGGCACCTCCGAAGTCCACACGCTGGTCATCGGCAAGGCGCTGACCGGCATCGGAGCCTTCAAGTGACGCTCAGAACGTCCGCCAGGTCGCCTCGGTGACCTGGCAGGGCCCGCCCTGATGCACCCGCAGATGCCCGGCGGGCAGGTCGAGCCCGATCGTGGCGAGCGTCTCCCACCGCTGGTTGAGCGGCTGGGTGAGGTCGGGGTGCGCGCAGACGGGCGCGTCCGGCGCGTGGCTGAGCATGGCGAGCGCCCGCGCGTGCTGGTCGGGGTCGCGCAGGTCGTCGACGTGGTCGCGCAGGTGGCGCAGCCGGTCGTAGGTGCCGGGCCGCGAGGTGGCGTGCCGCTCCCCCGCCGCGAGCGCGGCGTCGTGGAAGTGGTTGCAGTGCAGCAGCACGCCGTCGGGTTCCGGCGGGATGACGGCCACGCCCGCCGGGGAGATCTCGATGGACGCGGCGTCGTTCCCCTCGTCCGAGGCGGTGACCACGGTGATGACGGTCGAGGCCGAGACCCGGGCGGAGCGGGCGATCTCCGCCGCCTCCGCCACCGTGGCCGCCTCGTCGAGGATGCGGCGGGCGATCAGGTGCACGGGCACGCCGATGTCGTCGGTGTCGGAGTCGTGGCGCAGGATGTTGAAGTGCACGCCGAGCCCGGACGTGGCGGCTCCGATCTTGGCCAGCGCGCCCGCCTCGGTGAACGTGCGCACGACGTGACCGGGGCGCGGCTCCAGCTCCCACAGCATCGGCGCCTCGCGCAGGTGGTCGTGCCAGTCCCAGGTCTGCACCGTACGCGGCGGGCCGCTCTCGGGCAGCACCACCGAGGTCGAGCACTCGCCGTGCCCGGTCGCGTCGATGGCGGCCAGGATCTCCGTGCGCGCGTTGACGACGGCGACCTGCCACGGCTCAAGGCCGGAGCCCGCGGCGATGCCCGTCATCTCCTCGGCCAGCTCGGGCGCCCAGTCCGCGCTCGCTTCGAGTGCCCGCTCGGCCCACGCGCGCACCTGTTCGGGGGTGGCGCCGGCGACGGCGAACAGGTCGGTGTAGCCGGCGTAGTTGGCGGCGATGCGGTCGCGCAGGTGGGTGCCGAGCTCCTTGCCACGAGCGCGGGGGTCGATCTGGCTGGACGAGAAAGCAGGAAAAGTCATGATGCACCCATCAAGTCGGCGAGCCGCGGGTTGCGGGCGGCGAGATCGGCGCGGACGCGCGAGTACCGTTCGGCGTCGATGCCCTGGCTCAGCTTGAACATGGCCTTGACCGACCGTACGTCCACGCCGAAAGCCACTACCCCGGGCAGCAGCGCGCGGAACCTCTCGCGCGAGACGGGCGCCGGCTCCCAGCGCGGCGAGCGCGGCGATCCAGCGCGGCCGAGGCGGCACGGCCGAGGCGGGGCGCGGCGGCTGCGCGCGCCGGGGCCGGCGTACTGCGCGCCTCCCGCGTCGGCAGTGCGGCCACGCGCCGGCCGACCCGCCCATCACGGCCATCGGCCTGCGGCCCGAGAAGGCCGGCCCAGCTGCGCCGAGCTGCTGTTCGAGCCGCTGCCGGGGCCGCACAGGCGGGGGCGGAACGCGTCCACCCCATCGAGCCGGCGGTACGCGCCTCCACGAGCCCCCGCCCGTAGCGGCCAGGCGAGCGCGTCAGCTGAAGGTGACGTCGCTGCAGAGGTAGTAGACCTGGTCCATGTGCGAGGCCTGCCAGATCGTGTAGACGACGTGGCGGCCGGTGCGCGAGCCCTTGTCGATGCCGGTGACCAGGTACTCGTTCGCGGGGGCGTACCGCTGGGTCTCCCTCACCAGCTCCAGGTCGCTCCAGCGGAGCGGCGTGGTGGTGGCGTCGTAGCCCTGCTTGGTGATGTAGACCCTGATGTAGTCGGCGCCGTGCAGCGCCTGGTCGTACAGCCGGATGTCGAACGTGCTGCCGAGGCTCGTCGTCTTCCACGCGCCCGGCGTGTCCATCGAGCGGTAGCGGCCGCCCTGCGTCTGGCCGGCGCTGCAGAGCTGGCCGTCGGGCACGGCGGCCTGGTGGTTGCCGCCGACGTTGTCGCGGTAGAGCCCGTTCCAGTTCCACATGGCGTTGGGGTCGTCCTGCCACGCCTGCCAGCACATCGGGTCTTCCTGCGCCATGGCGGGGTTCAGGTGGTCGCTGCCCCAGCGGTCCCAGCAACCGTAGTTGCGGGTGGCCGGGTCGATGACGGAACCGTGCGCCGAGGCGGTGCCGGTGAGCGGCACGAACAGGATCCCCAGGGCGGAGAAGAGCAGGATCAGGGCACGCGACGCCCTGCGACGACGTGGTGCTTGGGGCATAGTGCGGTCTCCGTGTTTCCGGTCGGGGGTTGCCGGTTGCTGGGAGCGCTCCCAGTGGCGGACGGTATCTGACGGCGGACGTACGGCCAAGTGACGGCGGATTGTCAACCGCGCCCGCCCTCTGTGACCCCGGGGGTTGAGCTGGGGAAAGGGCTTTCCCGATATTGCTCAGGAAGTTGAAACTTTCAGGGAAGATCGCTTGGTAGCAAGCGCGGCACGGAGCGTGACGCAGCCGGATAAGGTGCCGCGGAGAAGACGATGACGCGCTGCCCGCCCGCACACAGCTCGGCGACGCGGTCCATGACCATCGTGCCGCCCAGGTTGAGGTCCGGCAGCAGCACGTCGGCGGCGAGCGAGGTGCAGGTGGGCACGGTGGAGCCGCGCCCCGGCGACCGGGTGGCGATCGCGAGTGAGGGGGCGCTCGACGCGCTGGGCGCGGAGCGGCTGGAGGTGCTGCTCATGGCGGGCGCGTCGCCTGCGGCCTGCCTGGATCGCGTCTTCGACGGAGCTGACCGCTCAGGAGCGCAGACGAGATGGCCGCTCAGGAGCCCAAGGGCGACGCCACGGTGATCGTCGCGGAGTTCGTGACCGCCTGAGCCGCAAGGGCTGATCGCGGAATCAGCCTGACTTGCCCGTAAGATCCTCGGTGTGAGCGCACCCCACGGCATCAACCCGAACATTCCTCACTCCGCCCGGGTCTACGACTACTGGCTCGGTGGCAAGGACAACTTCGAAGCCGATCGCCGGGTGGCCGAAGCGACGATGGCCGCGGTGCCGGGCATCCGCGAGAGCGCGCGGAACAACCGGGCCTTCCTCGGCCGGGCCGTGCGCCACCTCGCGCAGCTCGGCGTGCGGCAGTTCCTCGACCTGGGCACCGGCATCCCCACCCAGGGCAACACCCACGAGGTGGCCCAGGAGGAGGCGCCGGAGTCGCGTGTGGTCTACGTCGACAACGACCCGATCGTGATGGCGCACGCCAGGGCCCTGCTGACCAGCACGCCCGAGGGCCGCACCGCGTACATCGAGGCCGACGTCCGCGAGCCCCGCTCGATCCTGGAGCACCCCGACACGCTGGCCACCCTCGACTTCACGCAGCCGATCGCGCTCGTCATGGTCGCGATCCTCATGCACATCCCCGACAGCGACGACCCCGAGGGCCTGGTCAAGGCGTACACGAAGGCGCTGCCGTCGGGCAGCTACCTGGTGCTCAGCCACCTGACGCTCGACCTGATCGACAAGAAGACCGCCGACGACTACGTGGCGGCGACCAGCACGCAGGCGATGCACAGGACGCCGCGCACCGGCGAGCAGATCAGCCGCTACTTCGACGGGTTCGACCTGCTGGAGCCGGGGCTCGTGGCGGTGTCGCAGTGGCGGGACACGCCGCTCTTCCCCGACGAGCCCGCCTGGATGTACGCGGGCGTGGGCCGCAAACGCTAGACGCCGTCCCTGGCGCGGCCGGGCATCGGCGAGTTACCTCCTCTGGGACGGGACGACGACGAAGTGAGCACGACGGTCGGCATCGAGCGAGCCGCGAGCGACGAGGCGCCGGTGCCGCGGCGACGGCGGCGCAGGCGGTGGATGTCGTGGACGGCGGCCGTGGTGGTCGGCGTGTGGGCGGTCGAGCGGCTCTTCGGGTGGGAGCGCGGCTCGTTCGACACCCAGCTCATGACCGTGACGCCGTACGGCGCGGTGCTTGCGGCGCTGACCGCGATCGTGGCGCTGCTGCGCCGCAACCGGTGGGCGGCGCTGGTCGCCGCGCTGGCGAGCGTGACGATGGCCGCCGTCGTGGCGCCGCGTACGGTGGCCGCCGAGCAGCCGCCGGCCAAGGGCGCGCCGCTGCGGGTGCTGTCGGTCAACCTGTTCGGCCGTGCCGACGCCGCCGCCGTGGTCGCCCTGGTACGCCGCTACGACATCGACGTCTTCAGCGCCCTTGAGCTGACCCACGCCGAGGCGGACCGGCTCGACGCGGCCGGGCTGCGGGAGCTGCTGCCGTACCGGGTGCTGCAGCCGGAGGCCGACGTGACGGGCAGCGGCATCTACGCCAAGCATCCGGTGGCGGAGCTGAAGGACCTGTTCACGCCGATCGGGCACAACATGCCGGCCGCCACCGTGACGCTGCCCGGCGGGAGCAGCGTGGAGTTCGTCGCCGTACACCCCAACCCGCCCCTGGGCCGCAAGGAACGGGAGTGGACGGCGTCGCTGCGCGCGCTGCCCGGGCCCTCGCCGTCGGCGATCAGGGTGCTCGCCGGGGACTTCAACGCGAGCCTCGACCACCGCGCCTTCCGCGAGCTGCTGGACAGGGGGTACGTGGACGCCGCCGACCAGCTCGGCCGGGGCCTCACGCCCACCTGGCCGAACTTCCGTCCGATGCCGCCGATCATCTCCATCGACCACGTGGTGGCGGACCGGCGGGTGGCGGTGCGCGACGTCGAGGTGGTGGACGTCCCCGGGACCGACCATCGCGGCGTGTTCGCCGAGCTGCGACTGCCCTGAGCCCAGGTGTGGCCTCTTGCCGGGCCCGCCGCCTCGCGGGCGGGGTCCGCGGGCACCCGCCCCTGCGCTCCAGCCGGGTGGGGTCCGCGGGCGCGCGCCCGCGCTCGTACCGGGCGGGGACCGATGAGTGCGGAGCGCCCGCTCCCCCTGGCGGGAGCGGGCGCCGTCGTGCTGCGGAATGTCAGGCCGCGCTCTCCTCGGCCACTCGGGGGAGCACGTCGAGATCGTACGCTCCCGACTTGACGGCCGCGGTGAACGCCTCCCAGTCGCGGCGAGGAACCTCCAGGACCACATCCGGGTGATCCACGTGGACGACCTCCACGTGGTCGTTGATCCGCTTCGCCGCGACGCGGCTGGCGTCAGGTGTCATCTGCAGCACTCCTCTCGGTGCGTTGCGGGCTCGCCCCGGCCGCCCGTTCGCAGGGCGGCCGGGGCGGTTGCCGGAAGGCTTTCATCCCGGCGCGCCGTACGCCACCCGTCGGCCCGGCATTCGGTGGAAAAAGCCATCACGCGGTGGTCCGTCTTTTGACCTCGGTACAACAAACGGTTTCCGCGGTGCGGCGGTGGCCCGGAGAGGCGGCCGCGCCCCACGAGGACGTATGACCCAGCAGGGGTTGTAAGCCGCTTTTAAGGCAAAAGTTAGCGGCGTGGCGTAACTTCCCGCACCGACAAATCCGCCCGCCCCTTTGCAGGAGGCGCGGGCGATGAACGCCGCCTCTCCGCCGAAGGGATGCCACGAAAGGTGCGGCACTTAGCCCCGTGATTCGCCCGCTTTATTGATGTTTCGAGCTTCGTTGAAGCATTCCTCCGCCGATGTCTTCTCTGTCTACAGTCCTACCCGTGGGGGCCGAAGTAACAAGGACCAATGCGTGGAGCGAACTGATCATCGGCTCCACACCGCAGCTCTCCATCTCGATCTCGCCCAACCTGACGGCGCTCGCCATGCTCGCCGACGCCCTCGCCGGCCGCCGCCGCGGCCTGCCCGAGCTCTGGCGGCGGGCGGTCGGCGCGCGGGTCGGCCCGCTCGGTCATGAGGCCGTGCGTCCCCTGTCGGTCCCCGGATCCGCGCTCGCGCCCGACTTCCTGGTGCCGCGCTCCCCCTCAGGCGGCGACTTCACGGTCGCGGCCCAGATCGCCGCACTTCAGGAGCTCGAGCCCGACGCGTTGATCAAGGATCTCGAGCGTACGTACGGGCCTGGCACGCCGCCCCCGCAGTGGCGCCCGGTCGTCGAGCGGCCAGACCTCTGGCTGCACGGCTACGCCACCGCGCTCGCCGACGTCTGGAGAACCACCGAACCGCTGTGGAAGCGGGCCCGCCGGCTGCTGGACAGGGAGGTCGAGCGGGTCGGCGTGACCACCGTGCGCGGCGGGCCCGAGCTGCTGCTCGGCGCGATCAGCGACCGCATGTCCTACGGCGAGCGCGGGCTGGTCTTCTCGGGTGTCGCGGCCGGCACGTACGAGCTGGGCGACCGGCGGATCGTGCTGGTGCCGATGCTGGCCGGGCGCGACGCGCTCATCCTCGGCCTTGACGACCCCGACGCCGTCTGGATCGCCTACCCGGTGCCGGGGGCGGACTCCCTGTGGCGGCGGCCCGTCGCACCGGCGGTGGACGAGTTGTCCGCGCTGGTCGGGCCGGTCCGCGCCGATCTGCTCTGCGCGCTGGAACAGCCGATGACGATGTCCATGCTGGCGACCGACATGAAGATCGCGCCCAGCGGGCTGACGTACCACTGCGACCGGCTGCGCGCCGGGCGGCTGATCACGAGGGAGCGCCGGGGGCGCGAGGTGTGGATCGCCCGCACCCACCGGGCCGAGGAGCTGCTGGAGCTCTTCCGGCGCTGAGCCCAGGCGCCGGGAGTGTGAGGCTGTGTGTAAGGGCTGAGGGAAGGAGAGTGCCTGGGGATGGCGCTCACGTTCCACCGCGACGCGCTGGACGACTGCGGCGCGGCGGCGAAGTCGGCCTCCGGGGTCTTCGCCGGGCTGATCGGTACGGACGCCCCGGAAGCGGCGGCCTTCGGGACGGTCTCGGGATCGCAGGCGCTGGCGTCGGCGGTCTCCGCGCTGCGCGGCGCCGCCGAGCAGGCGGCCAAGACGCTCGGCCGCAGGCTGGAGGCGGTGGACCGCACGCTCGACGCCGTCGATCGCACGTTCACCTCCGCCGACGGCCAGGCGGTCAGGCGATGACCCCGGCGCGGCCCCGTACGGGCAGGACCAGGACAGGCCGCGCAGGCGGTCAGGCGATGACCCCGGGGCGGCCCCGTACGGGCAGGACCGGGGCAGGCCGCCAGGGCGGCGAGGCGATCACGTCACCGGAGGTGGCGCCGGCATGAGCGCGATCGACGACGTCGGCGGCATGCCCGGCGGGGCGGAGCTGGCCGGGCTCGCGCAGCGGCTGGTCGGCGACCCGGGCGCGATCTCCGCGCAGGCGGGCGCCTTGCGCACCGCGGCGAGCACGGCCCGGCGGCACACCGGCGCGCTGACCTCCGCGACCGGTGACGTGAGCGAGGCCTGGCAGGGCGGCAGCGCCGAGGCGTTCGCAGGCTACATGGGCAGGCTGACGGGTGCGGGCGACCGGCTGGCGCAGGCGCTGGAGACGGCGGCGGGCCACCTGGAGACCGCCGCCGAGACGCTGCGCGCCGCCGAGTCGCAGGCGCAGGAGGTGTGCCAGGCGTACGCCGCCGCCGTACGCGAGGCGCGCGCGGCCACCCCGCCGCCCACCGAGGAGCAGGTGGCGCGGAGCGTCGCCCCCGCGCTGAACGAGGCGCGCGGCATCCTGCAGCGGCTGGTCACCGAGACCGGCGGCACGCTGGCGAGCCTGGCGAGCAAGATCACCGAGGCCATGGAGGGCATCCCCGACGTGGGCGCGACCGTGCCGGAGCCGGACGCGCAGCCGTTCGCGCCCCGCGCCGGGCAGGCGCTCGGCTGGTCGCCGGCCTCACGCGGCGACGACCGGGGCACCTCGCTGGCCGGGTACGGCGGTGGCGGCACGACGGGCGGCTTCGGCGGCTACGGCCCGAGCGGTCCTCCCCCGCCCGGCGGCGGCCCCGCGCCCCAGGGCCAGGTGGCCGTCTGGATCGACCAGGCCATCGAGATCCTCAAGGCTCACGGGTACCCGGCCGACAAGATGCACCCGAACGACATCTACCTGATCATCAAGCACGAGTCGGGCGGCAACCCGCACGCCATCAACAACTGGGACTCGAACGCGGCCAGGGGCACCCCGTCGAAGGGCCTCATGCAGACGATCGACCCGACGTTCCAGCGTTACAAGCTGCCCGGACACGACGACATCTACAACCCGGTGGACAACATCATCGCGGGCGTCCGCTACGCGATCGCCCGCTACGGCTCGGTGTCGAACGTGCCGGGCGTCGTCGGCATGAAGACCGGCACGGGCTACCGGGGCTACTGACGGGCTACTGATCGGCCCGGTCGCCGTCGAGCACCGGCTTGGCGGCCCGCGCCGGGTCGAGCACCGGCCCTTCGGGGATGAGCTGGAGCAGGTTCAGCGGCACCGGCGCGGCCTGCGAGGGCGCGTAGCCGAGCTTGCCGAGGGCCTGCGCGCTGGGCACGGCGTGGCGGCGGCCCTCCTGGGTGATGAGGTAGTAGGAGCGCACGGCCTTGAGCTGGCCGTCGCCGGGCAGCACGCCGGCCAGGACGGCGCGGCCCGGCGGGAGGCGTACCAGGTCGGTGGCGTCGCCGCGCGGTGCGGGCAGCGCGGCGCCGGTGGTGAGGCGGACGCGGGTGGAGCCGGTGTCCGTCTCGGCGTACACCACGCAGAGCGGCCTGGCCGGGCTGTAGGCGATCATATCCGGCATCGTGGCGGGCAGGCCGTCGGCGGGCACGGTGGTGCGCGAGCGCGGCGCGGCGTTGGCGGTGGCGGCGTCCACGGGGATCTCCCTGACCGCGCCGCCGCCGTACGCGGCCCTGCTGGCCGGGTCGCTGAGCAGCAGCGCGGCCTGCGCCTGCGTGACGGGGGCGAGGCCGTCGGCGAGCAGCACGTACCAGCGGTCCTCGCCGCCCGCGACCGCTCCTGCGCGGAACACCTGACCGACGGCCGCCGCCCTGCCGCCCGGCCCGGTGGCGGGGCGGCCGCGTCCGCTGATCGCCGGGGCGGCCAGATCGGGGCCTTCCGGCAGCGCGTTGAGCCAGGCCACCGGTACGGACGCGGGGTCGGTGGCGGTGAGCCCGCGGGCGATGCCGGCGGGCACGCGCATGCGGGTGCCGCGCCAGATGGCCCACCGCTGCCCGCCGACGTCCACCAGCAGCGCCTGTCCCTCGGCGACGGGCGTGCCGCCGACCTCGCGTCCGGCGATCAGCGTCACGTACGGCTTGCGCCCGGTCGGCTCGGCCCGCTCCTGCACGCAGGCCGACCAGGGGCCGCGGGCCAGGTGCTCCGGGCCGGGCAGCGAGTCGGGCGCGCCGGGGATGCCGATGGGCACGCCCCGCTCGTACGAGGCCAGCGCCTCCCGAGCCACGACCCGCTCCTTGATCTGGCCGGACGGCAGCACGAGCCGGGCGGATGCGTAGTTGGCGACGGGGACGAGGCGGCGCTGGTCGGGGCTGTAGACGTAGCGGGCGCCGGTCTCGCGTTCGATGATCAGCGTGCCGGGCTCTTCCAGGGACGCGGTGCCACCGGGCCGCAGCAGCCCGTAGACGGCGAAGCCGACGCAGAGCAGCACCGCCACCATGATCCCGGCGAGGAACCCGATGGTCTGGCGGCGCAGCGGCCACTCCGGCTGGTTGGGCCGGCCGTGCAGCAGCGCCAGGCCGATCCGCTGGATGGTGAGGCGGTAGGCCTGGTAAAGGTCACGCCGGCTGTGCAACTGCGCCCTCGCTCCCGTTCACGGCCGCTAGCTGACCAGGCCGCGGATGGTCTCGTACAGGTTCATGACGGCGAGCGCGAGCGGGATGAGGGCGATCATCAGCAGGATGTCGAAGATGTCGCCCACCCGGCCCCAGAACGGCGACGGCCGCGAGGCGGCCAGCCAGAGCGCCGTGCCGGTCACGCCGAGCGCGAGGACCACCACGCCGGGCACGATCGCGTACAGCAGCAGCGCGTCGGCCGCGGTCAGCGCGGCTCCGGCGAGCGGCAGCGCCACGCCGGCCAGGGTCGCGGACAGCAGCCAGGCCCGCTGGCCGCGTCCTTCGAAGACGCGGGCCCGCATGAGCAGCGAGAGCGACAGCGCGGCGCTCATCACCAGCGCCGCCCAGGTGCCCTCCAGCGTCAGCAGCGCCTGCGCGCCGAGCACGACCAGCGACACCGTGCCGAGCAGCCCGGCACAGAAGCGGTCGGCGACCACGGTCTTGTCGATGACCAGCTCGCCGTCGAGGTCGCCGGTCTCGCGCCGCAGCTCCTCGGCCGTGGTGGGCAGCGCGGGCAGCGGCATGCCGGCCAGCCGGAACGACAGCGACGGGACGACCGTGGTGAGCCCCACCGCGAGCGCGGCGAGCACCGCCGCCACACCCGCCGCGGGCAGGCCGAACGCCATGACCACGCCGGCGCCGAGCAGCCCGCAGAACGCCGCGGCGGCGATGCCGAGGAAGGCGGGCAGCCCCTGCGCGACCGCGAACCCGGTGGCGGTGGCGAGCATGAGGGTCACGCCGCAGGCGGACAGCAGGTTGTCCGGCTGGAGCACCGACGGGCCTGAGGCGGGGGCGACCAGGCCGGCGACGAAGCCGTACGGCAGGGCGGCGTAGCCGAGCACCGCGCCGGATCGGGCGTCGCCGAGCGCGCGGGAGAGCGCCACGGCGACCACCAGCAGCAGCACCGCCACGATGCCCGCGACCAGGGCGGCGGGCGTCCACGGCGGCCCGGCGAGCGGCAGCGCGGCGGCGCCGGGCGCGAGCAGGCAGGCGGCGGCGCGCAGGCCGTACGTCCTCGTCAGATCGGGCTGCCAGCGGCCGGTGCGCTCGGCCACGCCGGTCGCCACGGCGTCGGCCACGTCGTCGAAGACGGGCTCGGGCAGCTCGTGGCCGCGCGGGCGCAGGTGCAGCAGCTCGCCGTCGCGCACCTGCAGCTCGGCGAGGGTGACGCCGGGGTCGAACGGCGGCCCGCCGAGCCGCTGCAGCGCCCAGCCGCCGTGCGCCAGGCCCGCCTCGGCCAGCCCTTCGCCGGCGATGCGCAGCACGGTCGGCAGCAGGTTGCCGAGCGGGATGTCCGGCGGCAGGCCGAGGTCCAGGAAGCCGCGCGGGGTCACGATGGTGACCCGGCACAGGTCGGTTCCGGTGGCGCTCACCCGGACGAGTGTAGGGAGCGCGCTGTCGTGACGGCGGGCGTAACACGTACAGGAATTTTGAAATATCCGGCATATCCCTACGTCAGGGGCTTGTATGGGCCCGGTGAGCGGCAGCCTGATCGTGGTACGCAGGCCCGAGCGGCGCAGGCCGCCGGAGCCTCCGAGCGGCGAGGTGCTTCTGGAGTCGCCGCCGGAGATCCCCGAGACCGTCACGGGCGGCGGGCTGACGCAACTGCTGACGTATCTGCCGATGATCGCCGGGGCGGGCGCGATGGCGCTGATGTTCACCGGCGGGTCGGCGCACAACCCGATCATGCTGGTCTCCAGCGGCCTGTTCGCGGTCTCCATGATCGGCATGAGCGTGGGCCAGCTCATGCGGACGGCGGGCGAGCGCCGCAACCAGCTCAACGGCCTGCGCCGCGACTACTACCGCTACCTGGAGCAGGTCAGGAAGCGGGTGCGTACGGCCGCCGCGCAGCAGCGCCGCGCCATGACCTGGAACCACCCCGACCCGGCCACCCTGTGGTCGCTGGTGATGACCAGCCGTCTGTGGGAGCGGCGGCCCCGCGACGACGACTTCGCCCAGGTGCGGATCGCCACCTCGGCGCAGCGGCTGGCGCTGCCGCTCATCCCGCCGGAGACCCGGCCGATCGAGGACCTGGACCCGCTGACGGCGGGCGCGCTGCGCAGGTTCGTGCGCACGCACGCGACCGTGCCGGGGCTTCCGGTGGCGCTGGCGCTGCACTCGTTCGCCAGGATCACGCTGTCGGGGGATCCGGTGGCGGCGCGCGACCTCGTACGCGCCGCGCTGGCCCAGGCGGCGGCCCTGCACGCGCCCGACGAGATGCGGATCTCGGTGTGCGCGGCGGGCGAGCGGGCCAGGGAGTGGGAGCCGGTCAAGTGGCTGCCGCACGCCCTGCACCCGTCGGAGGAGGACGGCGCCGGTCCCGTGCGGCTGGTCGTGGGCGACCTCGGCGAGCTCGACGGGCTGCTGGGCTTCGAGCTGAAGGACCGGCCGCGCTTCACCAAGGGCCTGTCGGCGGACGCGGTGCCGTACCACGTGATCGTGGTTGACGGCGGGACGGTGCCGCAGGGCAGCCAGCTCGCGCTCGACGTCATCGAGGGCGTCACGGTGATCGACCTGAGCGGCACGGTGCCGCAGGGGCCCGCCCAGCTCACGCTGCGGCTTGAGGTCACCGGGGACGAGCTGGTCAGGATCTCCGAGGACGAGCTGGGCAAGGAGGTCAGGTCACCGCTCGGCCGTCCCGACCGGCTGTCGCAGCCCGCGTTCGCGGCGCTGGCCAGGCAGCTCGCGCCGATGCGCACGGGCACGGGCGGTCAGGAGGAGGCACGCGACGTCTTCGCCGCCAACACCACGCTCACCGACCTGCTGCGCCTCGGCGACGCCCGGCGCCTGTCCACCGCCGTCACCTGGCAGCCGCGCCCGCTGCGCAACCGGCTGCGGGTGCCGATCGGTCTCGGCGCGGACGGGCGGCCCGTGGAGCTGGACATCAAGGAGGCCGCGCAGGGCGGCATGGGCCCGCACGGCCTCGTGGTCGGCGCGACCGGATCCGGCAAGTCGGAGCTGCTGCGCACGCTCGTGCTGGCGCTGGCGATCACCCACTCGTCCGAGACGCTGAACTTCGTGCTCGTGGACTTCAAGGGCGGCGCGACCTTCCTCGGCCTGGAGTCGCTGCCGCACGTCTCGGCCGTCATCACCAACCTGGAGGACGAGCTGCCGCTGGTCGACCGCATGCACGACGCGCTCCACGGCGAGCTGGTACGCCGCCAGGAGCTGCTGCGCGCGGCCGGCAACTTCGCCTCGCTGCGCGACTACGAGCAGGCGCGCGAGCAGGGGGCCGACCTGCGGCCGCTGCCGACGCTCTTCATCGTGCTGGACGAGTTCAGCGAGCTGCTGTCGGCCAAGCCGGAGTTCATCGAGCTGTTCGTGATGATCGGGCGGCTGGGCCGCTCGCTCGGCGTGCATCTGCTGCTGGCCTCGCAGCGGCTGGAGTCCGGGCGGCTGCGCGGGCTCGACACGCATCTGTCGTACCGGATCGGGCTGCGCACCTTCTCCGCCGCCGAGAGCCGGGCCGTGCTCGGGGTGGCGGACGCGTACTCGCTGCCGCCCGAGCCGGGCAACGCGTACCTGATGTTCGAGACGACCGGCATGACGCGGTTCAAGGCCGCGTACGTGTCGGGGCCGTACCAGCCGGCGGCGGCGCAGAGCCCGGCCACGGCGGCGCGCTCCGGCCACCGCGGGAAGATCGTCTGGTACGGCCCGGAACGGGTGCCGCTGCCGCCCGCGCCCGAGACGCCGCCGCCCGCCGAGGAGAAGGGCAAGCAGGAGAGCCTGCTCGACATCGTGGTGTCCCGGCTGGCCGGCAAGGGCCCGGCGGCGCACCGGATCTGGCTGCCGCCGCTGAAGGAGCCCGCCTCGCTGGACCAGCTCCTCCCCCGCATCGTGGCCACGCCCCGTCACGGGCTCACCGCCGCGGGCACCGCGCGGGACCGGCCGGGGCGGCTGCACGCCGTCGCGGGGATCGTGGACAGCCCGTTCGACCAGCGGCGGGATCCGTACTGGCTGGACCTGTCGGGCGCGGCGGGCAACGTCGCGATCGTCGGGGCGCCGCAGACCGGCAAGAGCACGCTGCTGCGCACGCTGATCGCCTCGCTCGCGCTCACCCACACGCCGAAGGAGGTGCAGTTCTACTGCCTGGACTTCGGCGGCGGCACCCTGTCGGCGCTGGCCGGCCTGCCGCACGTCGGCGGCGTGGCCACCCGGCTGGACGCCGACGCGGTGCGCAGGACCGTCGCCGAGGTGCGGGGCGTGCTGGAGCGGCGCGAGCGGCTGTTCGTGGAGCGGGGCATCGACTCCATGGCCACCTACCGGCGGATGGTCGCATCGGGCGAGTACGAGGGCGACGGCTGGGGCGATGTGTTCCTCGTCGTGGACGGCTGGGCGACGCTGCGCCAGGAGTACGAGCAGCTCGAACCCGACCTCGGCGACCTGGTGACGCGCGGGCTCGGCTTCGGCGTGCACGTCGTCGGCACCGCGAACCGCTGGCTGGAGTTCAGGGCCGGCGTGCGCGACCTGCTCGGCACCCGCCTCGAACTGCGGCTCGGCGACGCCTTCGACTCCGAGATCGACCGGCGGGCCGCCGCCAACGTGCCGGAGGGCGCGCCGGGACGCGGCCTGACCCGCGAGGCGCTGCACTTCCTCGCCGCGCTGCCGCGCATCGACGGCCGCAGCACCGTCGACGACCTCGCCGACGGCGTGTCCGCGCTGGTCGAAGCCGCCGCGGCGGCCTGGCACGAGCAGGGCGCGCCGCCCGTGCGGCTGCTGCCGTCCCTGCTGCCCGCCCACACGCTGCCGCTGCCGCCCGGCGACGGCGCCCGCGTGCCGATCGGCATCGACGAGGCCGCGCTCGCGCCCGTCCTGCTGGACTTCGACGCCGACCCGCACTTCGTGGTGTTCGGCGACACCGAGACCGGCAAGAGCAACCTGCTGAAGGTGATCGCGCGCGGCATCGCCGCCGCCCGCACGCCCATGCAGGCCCGCTTCGTCGTCATCGACTACCGCCGCTCGCTGCTGGACGCCACCGACACCGAGCACCGCGTCGGCTACGCCGCATCGAGCACCGCCGCCGCGACGCTGCTCAAGGGCGTGCAGGAGGTGCTGCAGGAACGGCTGCCGCCGCCCGACCTCACCGCCGAGCAGCTGCGCACCCGGAGCTGGTGGACCGGGCAGGACCTGTACGTGATCGTGGACGACTACGACCTCGTCGCCACCTCGGCCAACCCGCTCGCGCTCCTCGGCGACCTGCTCCCCCAGGCCCGCGACATCGGCCTGCACCTCGTGCTCGGCCGGGCGATGGGCGGCGCGGGGCGGGCCATGCTGGATCCCGTGGTGCGGCGGCTGAAGGAGATGAACACGCCCGCCGTGCTGCTGTCGGGGCCGCGCGACGAGGGGCAGCTCTTCGGGAACGTGCGGCCGCGTACGCTGCCGGCCGGGCGGGGTGTGTACGTGGATCGGCGTTCCGGAGACAAGCTCATCCAGACCGCGTTCCTGCAGTCCTGAGCCCGGCCGCTCCCCGCGGCCCTCGGCCGGTTCCGGTGTGCGGGCTGCGCAGAGTGCGGCCGCCGTGCCGGGCCGTCGTGGCCGGGTTCTACAGCCGGGGTTCTACAGTTCGCGTTCGATGCGGGCGAGTTCGGCCATGGCCTGGTCGAGCGCGGACTCGTACGCCTCGCGCGCCTCGCGCATGCGCACGTCGGCCGGGTTGTCCTGGGCGGACAGGTCCAGCGGGCCGTCCCCCACCACCTCGCGCAGCAGCTCGGCCGAGCGCGCCTGCAGGTCGGCCAGGGCCTCGGCGATCAGGCGCAGGATCGTCTCCGACAGGCGCTGCGAGCCCCACCGCATGGCCCTCGGGTCGATGTGCAGGCCGGTGACTCCCTCAGCCGAGCACTCGACCCTGACCAGGTCGTCCGGGTCACTGGCGGTGCCTGTGACGGCCAGGACCTGCTGGTAGAGGTCGTCCAGCCCGGTGTCGGGCTGCCGGGCGCGGTCGATCAGCCGGTCCAGGGCTCCTTCGTCGGGGATCGCCGTCACGTCTGTCTCACCTCTCCGTCTCCGGGCTCATCTCCCGGACGGGTCTCCGGACTGCTCCCCTGGCCCGTCTGACCGAACGGCGTCTGACCGAACGGCGGCCCGGGCGGCTCCTGCCGCAGCCTCGTCTCGCTGAACCGGGTCGCCACCGCCTGCTGGCCCAGCATGCCGCCGCCGAGCACCACCCCTCCGTAGAGCGCGAGCCTGCCCGGCGAGACCTTGGCCAGGTGGCCCACGACCTTGCCGAGCACGCCCTGCCCGCCCGCCGCGAACTGCCTGACCCGGCTGGCGATCGCGCCCGCCTGCCGGTCGGCCCTGATGCCGAACTGCGTGGCGGCCACCTCGGACACGGCCCTGGCGAACGGGTTGAGCTGGGCGTACCTGTGCATCACGCCGGCGACGTGCCCGCGTACAGAGTCGGCGACGACGGCGACGGTGCCGGCGTCCATGCGCTGCGAACCCACGGAAGCGTGGTCCATGCCGATCACCCCACCACCGGCGGCGGCGTGTCCACGGACGGGCGGAAGAAGTCGTCGTCGGCCCGCTGGGTGCCGGGGCGGCGCGCACTCTGCCGGTCGAGCGGCGCGCCCGCGGCCATCGGCAGGAACGGCACCCCGCCGGCACCTGCCGTTCCGGCCGTGCCCTGCCCGCCGGTCCCGGCCGGTAGGCCCGCCGGAGATGACCCGCCCACCACGGGGACGCTGCCGGGCCGTGCGGAGGGGCCCTGGGCGGTGGAGGTGTCCCTGCCTGCGGGAACGTGGCGGTCGGGCCTGGTGATCGGCTGGGCGACCGGGGTGGTGCGGGCCGTCCGCGGAACGGCGGCATGCGGCAGCACGCCGGTGGGGCGGGCGGTCTGCGGCTGCCGGGCGTTCTCCGCCGGGCCCGGCTGCCCGTCGGGGCCGGTCGAGAGAGGGCGCACCAGGTCCGATGTGCCGGTCAGGTGCGTGGTGCCGAGGTAGCCGGATGGGGTGGCGGTCACCGGGGTGCCTGTCGCTCCGGGGCCCGGCACGGCCGCGGGTGGGACGGTGCCCGGTGGGACGGCGGTGCCGGGTGGGACGGCGGCGCCGGGCGTGCCGGGTGGGACGGGCATCGTTGCCGGGGTCGTCTGCGGGGAGCCCGCCGTACCGGCCAGCTCCGTGCCCAGCCGCAGCGGGGTCGTGCTCTCCCCCGTCCCGTCGCCGCCGTCACCGGCGGCGGCAGGCGGCAGGTACGGCGCGGGCGAGGCCAGCTCCGCGTCCCACGGCAGCCGGTCGGGCAGCGCCGTGTGCGCATGATGGAAGGCCGCGTTGAGCCGGGTGATGAACGCCCTGGCCGCCTCGTCGGGGTCGTTGGTGGGATGGCGGGGGTCGGTCGATCCCGCGCCCATCGCGTAGTAGGTCTGCGGCTTGGTGGCCTGGTCGAACTGTTCCTTGGCCGTGGCCAGCTCCTGCCCGACGCTCGTCAGCGAGGGCGGGATCTCCTGCAGCCGGTCGCGCAGCGCCTGGAGGTAGGTCTGCAGCCGGTTCATCCGGGTGAGCATGGCGCGGGCCGACTCCCCGCCCCAGTCACCGTCGGCGACCAGGCGGGCCGCGCCGTCGCCGAGCGTGGTGATCGTGGTGGTGAGCAGCTCGGCGGTCTGCCGGTACGCCGCCGCGACCGGCTCGAACTCCTCCGGCCGCGTACCCATGATCAGCGACCTGATCGCGTCGCGGCCCCCGTACTGGTGGGGGTTGCCGCCCTGGAGGCAGCCGTTCTTGATCGGTTTGGGTTCCGGCACGCGTTCCTCTATCTCGCGCCTCTATCTCGCGCTGTCAGTGCGGCCCGCCACGCCCGCGGCCCGCTGGTCGGCGTCGCGTACGGTGGTCGCGGTGTCGGCCAGGTCGCCGATGACCCGCTGGACCTGCTCCAGCACGAACTGCAGCGAGTCTCCCGTGGCCTCGCGGGCGCGGCGCACGGTGTCGGCGTACCCCTGGGCGATGTCCCACGTCCCCGCGGCTCCCCGGCTCAGGTCCGGCACCTGGAAACGCGCCGCCTCCAGCCGGGGCAGCAGCTCCCGCTGCAGCTTGCCGGCCACGTCGAGGAGCGCGTCGGGCCGGCACACGGTGCGGTCCCCGGCGGCGGCCGGGTCGATGAGCGGCTCGTTCACCTGCTCAGCCGGTCCAGCGGCGCACGTTGACGTGCTCGGCCTCGCGCATGATGCCGGTGGCCTCCTGCAGCGACGGGCCGAAGCGCTGCATGGTGTCGCCCATCTTCACGACGGCGTCGTTCCACTGGCGCTTGGCCTCCATGTAGACCTCCTTGGCCGCGCCCTCCCAGGTCTCCAGCACCTTGAAGTCGGCCTCCAGGTCCGCCAGCTCGCCGACGAGATTGGTGTACGCGCGGCCGAGCTCGTTCGCGATCTCGTCCATCTCGTCGAAATTGGCGAGAATGATGTCGCTCATGTCAGCTCCTCGATCCGTGGTTCAGGAGACGGGCCCGGAGAATTCGCCGCCGGCGAGCGCGGCCCGGAGTTTCGCCGCCACATCGGTCGCCTGGGTGTTCGCCTCGTTGTATTGAATGCCGGTCGCCTTCAGGTTCTCGCCGATCGAGTTGAGCGCGTCGATGACCCTTCTGAACTGCGGCGTCCACTCGGCGAGAACCTGCTGGTAAACGGTGGCGGCCTCGCCCTGCCAGGCGGCGCCGAGCGTCTCGGGGATCTGCGTGAGCCGGTTGTAGATCTGCTCGATGTTGGCGACGGCCTGCTGCGCGCGTTCTGCGGCGCTATGCTGGCTGCCCTCGGTATAAGTGGTCGGTTGATTTACCACGGTGCTCCTTTCGGCGCGGCGCGGGCCGGGATATCTCCCGGATCAACGTAAGCGGGTTCCGGCGGGCCGGGCTGCGATTTCAACTTTCCTGTAAATGTCGCGGGGCCGCCCGCGCGCCAGCCTCTGCGCCTGGCCCTGGGCAGCATGAGCGCCACGAACACCACGATCGCGGTGACGCCCGCCGCGCCGGCGGTGATGCCGACGGCGACCGTACGCGTGCGCGGGTCCGGGACGGGCGCCGCGGGCAGCACGAGCGGCGGCGCGGCGGCGGCGCTCGCCGTGGCGGGGCCGTCGGGCGGCGGCAGCACCGAGGTGACCGCCTGCAGCGGGTTGATGAGTCCGGCGCCGGTGCCCGCCGCTCCCCCGCCCTCGGCGGTCTGCTCGATGCGGCGCTTGACCTGCCAGTGGTCGAGGTCCGGATATCGGGCTCTGACGAGGGCGGCGACGCCGGAGACGAAGGGGGCGGCGAAGCTGGTGCCGTCGAGCCCCGTACGGTAGCCGCCGCCCGTCCACGCGCTGGTGATCCCCGCGCCGGGCGCGGTGACGGAGACGCGGGTGGCGCCATTGGAGAAGTCCGGTTTGTCGCCGTCGGGCGAGGCCGCGCCGACCGCGATCACGCCGGGGTACTCGGCCGGGTACGCGGGCGTGACCTCGCCGCCGTCCTGCTCGACGTTCCCGGCGGCGGCCACGATGACCGCGTCCTGCTCCTGCGCGTACGCCACCGCCGCCTTCAGCTCGGGCGCGTCGTGGGCCTGCACGGACACGTTGATCACGTCGGCCCCGAGGTCGGCGGCCCGCCGGATGGCGGCGGCCAGCCGCGACACGTCGCCCGACCTGCCCGCGCTCTGCTTGATCGCCAGGATCTTCGCGGCCGGCGCCACGCCCAGCACCGGCACGCCGCGCGAGGTGAGGTCCTGGCCCGCGATGATGCCGGCCACCGCGGTGCCGTGACCGACGCAGTCGCGCGCGTCCGTCCCCGTGAGGTCCACCTGGTCGGTGACGACACCTCGGAGCTGCGGGTGCGCGGCGTCCACGCCGCTGTCCACGACCGCGACCCGTACGCCTTCGCCCCTGGTGAGCCGCCACACCTGCGAGAACCGCAGCCGTTCCTGCGGCCACGGCGTCCCGGTGACCTCGGCGACGCCGGGCTCGGGGTCGCAGGTGACCGCGCGCGCCGGGGTCGGGGACACCGGACGCGTCGGCGCCGGGGTCGGGGTGAGCGCCAGGAGGAGAGCGGCGGCGCCGTACCAAAGCGAAGGCACGAAACGGAAGTCTGCCCACATATCCGGCTGCTGTGGCTCTCTTAGAAATATCTTGAAATGGCGCTTCACCTGGCGGTGCGGCCGGTAGGCAGATGTCGGCACGTCCGTCGATCGTTGACGTACATGCCGATGCGGACACCGGTGCGGACGCGGGGAGTGAGCATGACGGTACCTGTCGCCGAGGGCGGCGACGGCAACGGCGCCCCCAGGCCGGGCATCGGGCTGTCGCGGCTACAGCGTCCCACGCGGACCGTCGGCCACGAGGACGCGATCTCCTCGCACGAGGAGCACGTCGGGCCGCGCAGCGTCGAGGACGCCTACGCCGACCACATCCACGACCACCGCAACGGCGACTACCCGCCGGAGCCTCCGCCCGCCCCGGCCCAGGCGCAGCTCGACGAACTGCTCGCGGCCAACCGTGTGGACCCGGGCACGACGAGCAAGACGATGTTCATCAAGATCGGCGAGTACGAGGACCCGCAGTCCGGCAGGCCGCTCCCATCGTCCCCGGTCGAGCGGCTGCGCCAGGACCTGGAGCGGCTGCAGGGCGCGGCGGGCGAGAGCCTGCAGGTCCGGCTCACGCGGGCCCAGCTCACCGAGCGGGAGCTCGGCACGTGGCAGGCCGCCATGGACCTCAAGTTCACCACCGACCAGGCGTACCGGACCATCGACGAGGCGATCGGGCGCATCACCCAGGTGTACGCGGCCGTGGTGCAGGCACTCGACGAGACCGTCAAGACCGCCAAGAGCGCTGACCAGGCCATCGCGGGCGGCGTCAGGAAGTGACGGAGGCCCGATGACCGACTACTGGGTCAGAGCGCTCAAGGACCCGCGGGTGCCGCAGATCGACGGCACCCTGCCGCAGTACGGCGAGGCGGAGAGCAGCGACGACATCTCCAACCTCATCCAGTCCACCAAGCCCGACAAGGTGGCCGAGGCCGGGCGCAGGTACACCGAGATCGCCGAGATGTGCGCCGAGTCGGTGGAGACGCTGCACCGCGAGGCCGCCCGCATCGCCGAGACCCTGGGCGGCGAGTCGCTGGAGGGCATCTTCGAGAAGATCGGCGAGCTCCAGCGCGACCTCGGCCGGCTCAGCTTCGCCGCCCAGTCCGTGGGCCAGCCCCTCATCTGGTACGGCAGGGACGTCCTGCCCTGGTTCCACAACAACGTGCCCAGGACCGGCAGCGTGGACCTGGACGACTGGATGGGCGACGTCGTCGGCACCGACACCAACGCCCACGCGCTCGCCCGCCACCACCTGCAGCAGCTCAACCGCTTCATCCAGGACGTCTACCACTCCATCGGCGACCACGTGGAGCAGCGGGCCACGGCTCCGGCGACCGGGATGCCGGACTTCGGGGCCGGTCCTGGGCTGGGCCTGGGCGGCGGGCTGACCGAGAACCCGTACAAGGGGTTCGGCTCGACGCCGGACCTCGGCGACGGCCTCCCCGGTTCGGGCGTTCCCGACATGCCGGACTACGAAGACCCGTCGCTGCGCGACCCGTCGATTCCGGACCCCTCGCTGCAGGACCCGTCGTCGCAGGATCCGTCGTCGCAGAACCCGGGGCTGGAGAACCCCGCGCAGCCGGACCCGTCCCAGCAGAACCCGGACATGCGGACTCCGTCTTCGGACGACCCGGCACTGCGGAACCCCGGCCTCCCGAACCCCGGCCTGCAGCGTCCCGAGCCGCAGAACCCGGCGCTGCACCAGGCCGAGCTGAGCAACCCGGCCACGAACCTGTCCAGCCTGCCCAACACGAACGTGCCCGCGCCGCAGGCGTTCGTGCCCGGCACGCCCACCGGCTCAGGCCCCACGGTCGTGCCCGGCAGCGTCGCCGCCACCGGCCTCGGCAGCAGCGGCCTCGGCGGTTCGGCCACGCCCGGCGCGGCCGGCCTCACCGGCGGGCCGATGGGCATGATCCCGCCGCTCGGCGGCGCGGCCGGTGCCGGGCAGGAGCGCGAGCGGGAGCGCATGAAGATGCCGCTCACCGAGTACGACCCGTTCGACAGCGATGACCTGGGCGGCCCGCCCCTGATCACATGACCGCGCTCGCCGACCGGGTACGCGGTCATCACCTGCTCGGACCGGCCGGCCACGACGGCCCCTGGACCGTGCACCGGGCGCGCTCGGCGACGACCGGGGCGGACGTACTGGTCAAGACGCTGGCCTGCCACCGTGTGGACAAGCGGGCGCTGAAGCGGATCATCCGCGGGTTCGGCTTCCCCGCCGAGCTGTCCGCCCACGGCGGCGTGATCCCCGTCCTGGAGGTGGGCGCGACCGGCGACGGGCGACCGTACCTGGTGACGCCCCCGCACGACGGCCCCACCCTCGCCGAACGCCCGGGCCGCGACCGCCCGATGCCACTTGACCAGGCCGCCGCACTCGTGGCGGCCGTGGCCCGCGCCGTCGCGGCCACGCACGCGGCGGGCGGCGTCCATGGCCGCGTCATCCCCGAGAACATCGTGCCGGCCGGGAACGGCGTGAAGCTGACCGGATTCGCCATGTCGGCGCTGATGTCGATAGTGGAGCTGCCGGACGGAACGCCGCCCTCGGTACACGCCTCCCCGGAGGAGCTTGAGGGCCGCCCGCCCGTGCCCGCTTCGGATGTGTACGCGCTGGCTTCGACGGCGTACGAGCTGCTGACGGGCCGTCCCCCGTTCGCGCTGGACGGAAACGTGGCAAAGTTCGCCCTCGCCGTCCTGACCGAGGCCCCGCCGCCACTGCCCGCGTCGGTCCCCGAGGACCTGGCCGCCACCCTGATTCAGGCCCTCTCCAAGGATCCGGCCGCGCGCCCCGCCGCCACCGACCTGGCCACCACCGCCGACAAGCACGCCGCTCCCGCACACAACGCCCTGCCCCAGGCGACCGGCACCCCGACCAGGCAGCATCCGCCCGCAGGCGTTCCCACCGACCAGCGTGGCCCCGCCAACGGCCCGCACGTCATCGGCGGCGAGCCGGGGGGTGCGGCGGGGTCGCGGCCGCCGTTCGGCGAGGCCGGCGGGCCCCTGCCGGCCGGGCATCCGTCCGGATCCTCGGCCGCGCCCTCAGCTCAGTCGGCCGCGGAGCTGCCGCGCACCGCGCTGTTGCCGGAGCCCGGTCCTCAGTTGCCGCGGACGGCGCGGCTGCCCGTGCCGGGCGCGCCCGGTTACGGGGAGCCGTCGTCGTCGGCCGAGCAGTCGGAGGCTAAGGTCCTTTCACCGGCCGGGCCGCCTGGGCGCGGAGAGGCGTCTGGAACCGGGCAGGGCGAGGTTTCCGGTGCCGAGCGGTCGGGGCCCCGGGAGCTGGTGTGGACCGTGGACTCGGAGCGCTCCCGGGTCAGGCCCCCGGCGGGGCCGCAGCCGTTCCTCCCGCCGCCGCCCGAGGCGAGTGCGCCCGCGCAGGCCCAGGACGCCGCGCAGGAGCGGCGGCGCGGGCGGATGCCGTTGATCGTGGCGGGCGTTTCCGCGCTTGCCGTACTGGCCGGTGCGGGCAGTGTGGCGCTGGCGATGAGCGGCGACCGGGGCGTCACCTTGACGGCCGACAGCGGGGCCGGCGCCACGCCGCCCGGTGACCCGGCCGTACAGGACGACCAGTCGAGCGACGACCGGTCCGGCGATGGCCGGCCTCAGGACGGTGTGGTCCACGACGGCCGGCCGCAGAGCGAGCAGCCTCAGGACACGCGAAACCGAGACGGGCGGCAGCAGCCCGACGCGCGGGCCACCGGCGGTCAGCCGCAGGCCGTGCCGTCGCCGGCTCCCGAGCAGGGCACGGCCGACCCGGCCACCTCCCCGCCGGCCACGCTCAGGACCCCCGACCCGGCCACGCTCACCGCCTACCGCCCCAAGAACCTCAAGCTGGTCGCCGACAACGGCACCACGGTGACGCTGTCGTGGAAGTCGGCACGCAAGACCCAGTACCCGGTGATCGTCCAGCAGGCCCCCGATGACCGGCTGATGTCGGCGCCGAGCGGCAGCACCACGTACACGGTCGGCAAGCTCGACCCCGGCACCGGCTACTGCTTCAAGGTGGGCGCGGTGGTCGCGCTCGGGCAGCCGTCCTCGGTGGCCTGGTCGTCGTCGCTGTGCATCAGGGGCGCGGCGGAGACCGGCACGGAGGACGACGTCCAGCCCCCGATCGTGCTCCCCCTGGTCACGCCACCCTCCAGCTGACCTTCGCCGAGCCACGCCCCGTCCGGGCAGACCTCCAGCCGAGCCACGCGCCGTCCCGCTCACCTGGACCGAGTCCCACGAGGGCCCGTCCAGCCGACCTCAGCCGCACCCGTCCAGCCGACCTCAGCCGAACAGCGACACCGGCGACAGCCGCCCGGCCGCCCGACGCAGCACCCCCACGTTCCCCTTCACCACCGCATCCACAGCGGCATAGTGCCGCCAGGCGAGGTCGGCGTCCGCGGCGTCCACGGGGGTGTCGCCGAAGGTGGCGAGGTTGGCCAGTTCGGCGAGGGCCGTGAGCGGTTCGCGGGCGGCGGGGTCCAGCGCCCGTTCCGCCAGGAACGCCACCTCACCGGCGGTCAGCGTCCCCGTCGTGACGGGCAGGCCGGCCGTGCGGAGCCGGGTGACGGTCTGCCGCCAGGCTCCGACGACGCGGGCGGCGGGCGAAGGAGCCCTGCGGCGGCGCGCCCGGCGTACGGCGGGGACGATCGCTACGGCGAGCAGGTAGACGGCGGCCAGGCCCCCGCCGGCGGCGAGCCACATCAGCGGCCCTGCCGAGGCGTCCTCGTCGGGGACCGGCGGCGGGGTGGGGCGGTCGGTGGAAGGCTTGGGCGTCGGCTCGGCCTGACCGGCGGAGTCGTTGATGGCCTGCTCGATCTCCTTGGCCTGCTTGGGCGCGCCCTCGGCGACGTCGCCGCCGTCGCCGGAGCGCGTACGGGACGGCGTCGGATAGAACGGCACCCACCCGATGCCGTCGAACTCGACCTCCGCCCAGGCCAGCACGTCGCCGCCGCGCACCTGCCGGACGCCGCCCTTCTTCTCTCCCGGCCGGAACCCGACGACGATCCTGGTGGGCAGCCCGAGCGCGCGCCCCAGCAGCGCGAACGACGCGGCGAACTGCTCGGTCGTCCCCCGCTTCGATTCGGTCAGGAAGAACTCGATGCTGCGGTAGCTGTGCCCGGGAGGCGCGTTGACGTCGTTCACGGCGTGCTTGCGCAGGTAGGAGGCCAGCTTGGCGGCCTGCTGGCCAGGGCTGCGTGCTCCCTTGGTGGCGCGGCGGGCGATCTCGCCGAGGCGGGCGCGCTGCGGCGGCGTGCGGCCGTCGGGCCCGTCGGGGAGGCGGCGCTGCTCCGGGTCGTCGGCGGGGGTGGCGTGGCGCAGCTCGGCGGCCGGATATCTCCGGATTCCTGAGGTCACGCGGTACGTCAGGCCCTCCCGCGCCTGCGTGCTGGCCAGCATGCCGGTGGCGGGATCGACCACGAGGTCCGTACCGGTCGCGGAGAGCGGCCTGTCGGCGGCGGGCAGCCACGGGCCCGGCAGCTTCTGCACGGTGAAGCGCTGCTCCACGGTCTCGCGCGTGGCGTCGTCGGCGCCGGGCACGCGTCCGCCCGTGGGGACGAAGCCGGCGCTGGACGTCCAGCTCACACCGTCGAAGGTGTCCAGGACGGCCAGCCGCAGGTTCGCGTCGGACGACGTCTCGACCGTGAACAGCTCGCGCCGCGGGTTCTGCAGCCACGCCGACACCTGGTCGAGCGCGCTCACGCCCTTGATCGGCCGCGGTGGCGGCTGCTCGACGAGGGTCCGTACGTCGAAGGGCCGCTCGGCGATGGGCAGCACGGGCGCCACGACGGTGGCGGCCAGCACCAGCAGGGCGAGGAGCGGCACCCCCGCCGCCACGGCGAGCGGCGACCTGCCGGTCCTGACCAGGCCGAGCAGCAGGACGAGGCCCGCGAAGCAGGCCGCGTACGGCACGACCGTCCCGCCCCCGGCCACCCCCAGCACCACGGCCACCGCGAACACCGGCAGCGCGGCGACGGCGGGCAGCATCGCGGCACGACGGCGCAGCGCCAGCTCGGCCGCCACGGTCGCGGCGGCCCAGACCAGGAAGCTGACCAGCACGATCGCGGGGCTGCCCGGGGCGGCGGGCAGGATGGTGGTGAGCAGCCACCCGCCCGCGTCGCGCACACCGGTCAACGCCGCGCCGGCGGCGGACGGTCCGGGCAGGAACCCGAGCCACGCCTGCTCCCTGAAGAGGGTCGCCGACACCGTCGTCAGCCAGGCCAGCACACTGATCGGGATCGTCCCCCACAGCGGCAACCGCCCCGACAGCGCCAGCGCCAGCACGCACGGCCCGCCCGCCGCCGGCCCGACCACGGGCAGCAGCGACTCCAGCGGGAACACCCCGTCGAACGCCAGCCCGGCACAGGCCGCCAGCAGCCCGGCCACGACGACGGCCGCCGCCTTCCGCCCAGCGGACTCCCGCTCCCCGGCGCCCGATCGGGACCCGCCTTCGCGGCCCTGCCCGGCCGAGGTCCCGTGGGCGGCCGCCGTCGCCGCGTCGCCTCGCCCGGCCGGTCCTGCCGCACCGCCCGAGCCGGGTGCTCCTCCGCCGGGCGCCGCGCCACTCCCGGCAGCGGCGAACCCGCCGCCCGGCCCGGACGCCGGGCTGCTCTCCCCGGGCGCGGGCATGGAGGTCTGCGCCGGGGCGGAGCGGGACGGCGGCTGTCCCGGAACCTGGGACTGCGCCGGTGCGGCCTGCGCGAACGTCGCGCCGGAAGGCTGCGCGGGTGCGGGACCCGCGGTGCCGGAGGGCGGTCGTCCCGTGGCCGCGGTGTGTCCCGTCGGGTGGCCGTCGGGAGAGGGGCCGCCGGGGGCCGGTGGGGGTGGGGTCAGCGTGGCCATGCCGCCGCCAGCTCGCCGAGGTCGGCCGCCTCGATGACCGTCACCCCGGCGGCACGGGGCCCGCCATCCGCTGCGGGCGCGCCGACGCGGACGAACAGGACCTGGTCGAAGCGGCGCCGCAGCGCCGCCGCGTCCGCCAGGGCCGCGTGGTCGCCGCTGACCAGCACCAGCGCTCCGCCCGCCCCCGCCTGGCGGAGCGCGTGGCGCGGGGGTTCGGCGCGGTCCGAGCGTTCCACGAGGGTGAGCCGGTCGAGGACCTCCTCGTCCTCGCCAGGGCCGCCCTTGGCGTGCAGCAGCTCGCCGTCCCCGGTGAGCACCCGTACGGGGAACCGGTCGCGGGCGACGGCGCAGGCCGCCGACGCGGCGACGTCCACGGCCAGCTCGAACGCGTCGTCCCCCTCGTACGACGACGCGCGGGTGTCGAGCACGACGACGGTGTCCGGCAGGTTGACGTCGGTCAGCTCCTTCACCATGAGCGTGCCGGTCCTGGCGGTGGAGCGCCAGTGGACGTGCCGCAGCTCGTCTCCGATGACGTACTCGCGCAGGCCGTTGAAGCTGCTCGCCCCGGCCGGGGCGGAGCGGGAGGCGAGCCCGTCGAGGTGCCGGCGCCGCCCGGAGTGCAGCGGCGTGAGCGGCACGGTGCGGGGCCGTACGAGGAGCACGTCGGCCCGCCCGTACGCGATCGAGCGCCGCGCCAGCCCGAACGGGTCGCCGCGGTCGAGCAGCAGCGGCCCCACCTGCGTGCGCCCGCGCCGCCGGGTGGGCAGCCGGTACGACACGGTGCGCGCCGACCGCCGCGCCAGCGACGGCACGTCCACGGTCACCGTGGTGTCCCTGCAGGTGTCGCGCGCGACCAGCCCGGAGTGCCTCCACCGGCCGGCGTTGCGCACGTGCAGGACGGCCACGGCCGGTTCGCCCCGGGCCACCTTGACCGGCGTGACCTCGCGCCGCACCTCGAGCCGGGCGCCGCGCAGGGTCCACAGCGCGCCGGCGCCCACGGCGGCCAGCCCGGTCACCGCGAGGACCGCCGCCTGGCCGTAGCCGAGCGGCGCGCCCGCCGCGTAGACCAGCGCCGATGCCGCGGCGAGGCCCCACCCCGCGCGGGTGATCATTCGCACTCCCAGAGCGGGGCGGCGGGGAAGCCCCCCTTCGGCGTGTTCACGAGCACGTCGTTGAGCCAGCCGTTGCCGTACTGCGATTCGATCTTGTTCCAGACGTCGCTGCTCTGGCCGGTGTACTCGTCGGTGTAGGCGGGGCCCTTCTGCTGGCAGAGCACGGTGAGCGTGATGTACACGCCCTTCGGGATCTTGCCCACCTCGCCGCCGCCGGGCGCGGAGCGGATGAGGGTGTTCACGTCGTCGTTGTTCGCGTTCTTGAACTGGGCGGACGGCGGCTTCAGGTCGGCGGTGGCCTCGGCGCGCTCCTCGCTCTCGCCGGCCTCGTTCCTGGCGCGCAGCGTCCACGTGTAGCTCTGGCCGTTCTTGAGCCCGGTCACCTCGGCGCTCGTGCCCTCCGGCTGCGCGGGGTGCTGTCCTGGGCCCTCCAGGATGTACGTGACGCCGTCCTGCGCGTTCTCAGGGGCCGACCAGGTGAGGTCGGCTCCGTGGTTCTTGCCCTTGGCGGTGAAGCCGGAGGGTGCGCCGGGGGCGACGCAGGGACGTACCGGGATGGACGGGGCCGACTCGACCTCGCCGCCGTCGTACACGGCGACGACCTGGAACGTGTACTCCTGGTCGCACCTGCCGCCGGTGACCCGGAACTGGAACGGCCCGTCCGGCCTGACCTGCGACGGCGTGACGTCGCCGTCGCTCGGGCCGCCCTTGAGCCGGTAGCCGGTCACCTCGCCCTTGGACGAGGGCGTGAAGACGATCTCCATCCAGCCGGGGCCGGAGTTAGCGGTGACACCGCCCGGCGGGTCGGGAGTGACCGTCGGCGTCGGCGTGGGGGTCGGAGTCGGTGTCGGGGTCGGCGTGGGAGTCGGCGTATGGGTGACCGTCGGCGTGGGGGTGGCGGTGACCGTCACCGTCGGCACGGCGGTCGTCGTCCGCGCGGGCACCGTGGTCGTCGCGGTCGGGACGTTCGTGGTCGCCGTGGTGACGACCGTGGGCCGCACGACGGTCGGAACGTTGGTGGGCTCGGGCAGCGGCGTCGGGGTGTCGTTCTGGCCGAGCGCCTCGTCGTACTTGCCGACGCGGTGCTGCCTGCCGTCCTCCTCGATGACCAGGGCGACCTCGCTGAACTGGTCGTTCACCCAGAGCAGCCCGTCCTTGACGAACACCTCCAGCGGGCCCGACTTGCCGGTCACGACCCGGTCGGCCTCGAAGCGCTTGGCCACCGTGTCGTACACGATGAGCTTGCCCGCGCTCTCGTCGGGGATGTAGATGCGGCGGCCGAGCGCCTGCGGCGCGCCCAGCTTGCCGCCCTTGACCGCGACCGTGGTGAGCGCGCCGGTGGAGGTGTCCACCAGCACGAGCGCGCCCTGCTTCGGCGCGAGCACCGGCACCACCTGGCTCTCGGCGACGGCGGGCACGAGCAGGCCGGCGCCGCCCGCATCGGTGATCGTGCTGGGCAGGCTGACCTGCAGCCTGGTGCCGGTGCCGCCGATCACCAGGGCGGTGGCGGCGGCGGAGTTGGTGACCAGCGGGACACCGTTCGCGATCGTCAGCGAGAGCGGGTCTCCGGGCTCGCCGACCGTGACCGCCTTGCCCTTCTGATCGCCGTTGATCTGGACGAGCGTGCCCTCCTCGGGGACGGGCACCCACAGCGTGCCGTTCTTGTCCAGCCCGCCCTGCCCGAGCGGCGGCTTCAGCGTGATCGGGGCGCCCATCGTGTCCACCGTCAGCGGGTTGAGCTGCTGTACGGTGCCGCCGCGCGGGTCGATGGCGTACGCCTTGCCCGCGCCCATCACGAGCTGCATGCCGCCCGCGCCGAGCTTGCCGGTCTGCGCCACCTCGAGCTGGGTGGGGTCGATGCGGCTGACCTGGCCGGTGGACTCGTCCATGACGAGCACGTTGTCGCCGTCCTGTACGACCTTGAGCTCCTGCCCGTCGGCGGAGGCGAGGTCCACCCGGCCGTCGAGCTGGCCGGACAGGCCGTTGGCGTGCACCACCTCGCCGTTGAGCGCGCTGGCCAGCCAGGCGCCCACGTCGGAGAGCTTCGGCCGGGCACTGGAGACACCCGTGCCCAGGAACAGGCCCACTCCTACCAGCGCGACGGCCAGCGCGGCCGCGACGATCCCCGCCGCCCGCCGCCCCGCCGCGCTCCGCCACCGAACGGCCACTGCTTCACTTCCCGCGAACTTCATGCGCATACGTGTCCGCGGACACACTAGGGCGCGTCCGGAGGATCCCGAGGTCCCTTCAAATAACGTGGAAATGTCGTGAAATAGCACCTCAGCCGGGTCGGCAAGCCAGCAGCGCGAAGCGGTGGGCGGTGGCCTTGAGCGGGCGCCCTCGGGTCATCTCCTCGTGCAGGCAGCGGAGGCGGGCGTCGTACGCCGTCACGTCGAAGCCGGGGATCTGCCACGAGATCAGCCGCAGGAACAGCACGAGCGCCCCGATGTCGTGGAACGTCGTGGTGAAGGCGGCCTCCTCGCTCCACACGACGTCGAGTCCCGCCGCCCGCAGGCCGGCGACGGCGCCGGCGAGGTTCCATGCGGCGTCCTCGTGGGGCGGGGCGGCCAGGGCGGCGTTCAGCTCCTCCAGGTCGCGTCCGCCCACCTGCTGGGTGAGGTACGTGCCGCCGGGGGTCAGGAGGCGGCGGATCTCCTCCGGCCGGTACGACTCATGCCGGTTGATGATCAGGTCGAAGGAGGCGTCATCGAACGCGGCCGTGCCCTCGGCCACCTCGACGCCGAGGGGTTCCAGCCTTGCCCTGGCCACCGGGACGTTGGGGGCGTACTCCTCGGTCGCGGCGGTGCGCGGGGGCAGCGGGGCGAGCGAGGAGAGCAGCTCGCCGCCGCCCGTGCCCAGGTCGAGCAGCGCCTTCGTGGCAGGGAGCCGGTCGCGCACCATCGTCTCGTAGTCCCACGGCAGGCCCCCCTCGTGCGTCACGCGGTCGCCGAACAGCGAGAAGTCCCAGCCCTCGAAGGGGGTGTCCAGCGCCTCGCGGATCAGGTCGTCGTAGCCCTTCATGCCCGCGAGCCTGCCGGACGGCTCCGCCACCGCGCACCGCATCATCGGGTGGGAGATGAGAAGGGGCGGCGCGGCTCGGCGGCCCCGTCCTCGCCGGTGACGGTCAGCGGGGTGGGGTGCTGGCGCGGAGGATGACGCGGGCGGGGAGGCGCACCCCGGCCTCGCGGGCGCCGGCCTCGCAACCGGTGTCGCCGTCCGGCAGCGCGAGGCGTACGGCGGCCGCGCCCGCCTCGCGCAGCGGCACCGCGACCGAGGTCAGCGCCGGCACGACGTCCACGGCGGGCGCGATGTCGTCGAACCCGGCCACGCCGACGTCCGGGCCCGGCCTCACCCCGGCCTCGCGCAGCCCGGTCATCGCGCCGATCGCCATCACGTCGTTGACCGCGAACACCGCGTCGACGTCCCCGATCCCCCGCTCGGCGAGCCGCCGTGCCGCCGCGTACCCGCCGTCGCGGGTGAAGTCGGTCTCGACCGCGATCGGCTCGGGCACGCCGGACCCGGCGAGCCCGGCCAGGAATCCCTCGTGCCGCTCGCGCGAAGTGCGCAGCGCGGCGGGGGCGTGGAGGACGGCGAAGCGCCGGTAGCCCGCGCCGAGCAGGGCGCGGGCGAGCTCGGCCGCGCCGCCCGCGTTGTCGATGGTCACGGTCGGGTACGGCAGGTCCCGCTGGCTGATCATGACGGCCCGCCCGCCCGCCGTCCGGTACGCCTCCAGCTCCTCCACCAACGCGTCCCTGGTGCCGGCCCCGTCGATGCGGCTGCCGGTGACGATGACGACGCGCGGGCGGGTGCCCCTGAGCGTCCTGACGATCTGCAGCTCGCGCTCCGGCGAGCCGCCGGCCACCGCCATCGTGACGATGAGCCCGGCGGCCTCGGCCTCTTCGATCACCCCTGCGGCGATGGCGGAGAAGTACGGGTCGGCCACGTCGCGGACCACCAGCGCGACGGTCCTGGTCGAACCCCTGGCGATGGCCTGGGCGGACAGGTGGGGCCGGTAGCCGAGCCGCTGCGCGGCGGCGCGGACGCGGGCGACGTTCTCCGCCCGGACGTTGCGGGCGCTGCCGTTGAGCGCCCGGGAGGCGGTGGCGACGGAGACCCCCGCCTCCCTGGCGACGTCGTGCAGGGTCGGCGGCGCGGCCTGCCCCTGCGGCCCGTCAGCCACGCCGCTCACCGCTCACGCCCGGGTGCGGACGACGGGGTGGGTGACGTCGTGGGCGCGCAGGTGGCCGCACATGCCCCACCGCTCCTCCGCGGGCGACTCCATGAGCGCCGCGTCCATCAGGTGACCGCCGTCGCCGCGCTCCAGGGCGTCGAGCACGGCGGAGGTGCGGCGGGTCTCCTCGGCGACCGTACGCTCCCAGATGCCCCGCCACTCCCCCACCCGGCCGCGGACGAGCGCGACCGCGCTGTCGTAGAAGGCGCGCAGCGCGCCGGGCCCGCCGTCCACGAGCCGCAGGAACCCCTCGACGGCCAGCTCCCTGCGGCGGCGCACCGCCTCCTCGACATCGGTGGCGGGCAGCGTGGCGGCCTCGCGGTAGCGGTCAGGGTCGGCCACGACGTCCGGTGGGAACGTCATGACCGCGTCCCCCGCCTCCGGCAGCCCCGCGTTGGACATCACGACCACCACCTCCAGGCCGCCCCTGTTGACGGCGCGGTGGATGGTGCCGGGCGTGAACCACACGGTGGTGCCGGGACGCAGCTCGGTCTCGCGCAGGCCGCGCGCGTCCAGCGTCTGCAGCGCGCCCTCGCCGCCGATCACCACGTACGCCTCCGTGGAGGCGGTGTGCAGGTGCGGCGTGCCGCCCTCCAGGCCGTCGGCGCAGGCGTTGCCGGAGTAGACCGACAGGCGGCTGACCGACGTGCCGCCGGGGAAGGCCCCGGGAGCGGCGGTCATCGCAGCGCCTCCCTCCCCCGCGCGGCGAGCTCGGCCGTGCCGTCCTCGCCCCGGTCGCCGTCGGCGATGACGACCGCGTACCGGAAGCGCAGGCTCTGCCCGTCGGGCAGCGGCACCTCCTCGCTGAAGAACGGCGCGGGGCACAAGCAGGCGAAGTACTCGGAGCGGGCGAACCACTGCGGCGGATGCTGCGGGTTGGCGGTGTCGTCCACCATGACGATCGTGGACCACTCGCCGGTCTCGTCGTGCCGGCCGCGGAAGCCGAACCACTCGGCGCGCTCGCCGCGCAGCTCGTCGCCGCCCGCCTTGCCGGGCGACTGGATGATGCCGCCGGTGAACGAGCGGGGACCGCGCCAGAACAGGCCGCCGTAGCCGGCGTTCTCGCGGCCCTTGGTGGTCGGGGAGCCGAAGTCGAGCGTGGCGCCGGAGACGTTCGTCATCGTGGTCTCGAAGACCAGCGTCCAGGCGTCGCCGTCCACCACGGACGCGCTCAGCGCGCGCTCCTCCTCGATGATGGGCGCGCCGGCCTGGGAGGTCCAGCCGAGCGTGTGGGCGATCTCGACCCGGCCGCCGTCGGCCGTGAGCTTCGTCATCTCGCGGTGGACGGCGCTGCCGTTGTTGTCGAGCTGGACGTAGCGCCCGTCGGTGAACGTCGGGCCGCCCCAGAAGTTGTGCTCGCCCACGTGCGGCAGCGACCAGGCGATGCCCTTGTGCCAGACGTGGTCGTGCGGCCGGTAGAGCGACACGAGCGCGCCGCCGAGCGTGCGGACCGGGTGCAGGTACGGCTTGGGCGACTCCAGCACCGGCGTGTCCGGGCGGTAGACGTAGGTGAACAGCTCGACGTCGCCCGCCGTGACCGCGACGGACCTGCCGAGGGTGTGGGTGGCCTGCAAGTTCACTGGTTCCTCCAAGGTGCGCCCGTGCCGTCCATCCTGCGGGCGAAGGGGTTGTCTGCGGTGATCTGCCCGGCCCGTACCCGCTCGCCGGTGAAGGCGGAGGCGTACAGCGCGGCGATGAACTCCATCGTGCGGCGGGCGTCCTCGGTGGTGACCGGCGGCTTCTCGCCCCGGTCGAGCGCGTCGAGCACGGCCGCGAACCAGCCGCTGTGCCCGCTCGAACCCTCGGTGCGGTCGGACTCCCACACCGTCTTGATCTCTTCGTGGGCGGGCGCCGGGGTGACCGTCCAGTCGTCGTCGGTGTAGCCGTACAGGTGCTCGACCTCGATGGTTGCGTGCTCGTAGTCGAAGCGCAGCACGGAGGTCTCGCGCGGCGACAGCACCGAGTTCACGACGGTGGCCATGGCGCCGTTCCCGAACGTCACGAGCGCCATCGACACGTCCTCGGTCTCCACCGGGCGGGCCTGGCGGGCGGCCATGGCGGTGACCTCGGTCCACGGGCCGAGCACCGACAGCAGCAGGTCGAACTGGTGGATGCCGTGCCCCATGGTGGGGCCGCCGCCCTCCGACTCCCAGGTGCCGCGCCACGGGACCGCGTAGTAGTCCTCGCCCCGATACCACTGGGTCAGGCAGGTGGCCACCAGCGGGCGGCCCAGGTCTCCGGCGTCCGCCAGGCGGCGCAGCCGGGCCGCGCCCGCGCCGAAGCGGTGCTGGAGCACGGTCGCGACGTGCGCGCCTGTGCGCTTCTCGGCCTCGATCAGCTGGTCGAACTCGGCGAGTGAGAGCGTCGGCGGCTTCTCCACCAGGGCGGTCACCCCGGCCTCCAGGCAGGCCAGTGCGAGCGGGGCGTGGAGCTGGGGCGGCGTGCACAGGTGCGCGACGTCGAGCTCCTGCTCGCGCAGCAGCTCCTCGGCGTCGGTGTAGGCGTGGGGGACTCCGTACTTGTCGGCGAACTCGCGGGCCCGGCCGGCGTCCACGTCGGCCACGGCGACGAGCTCCGCCCGTCCTCCGGAGTTCTGCACGGCCCTGGCGTGGGCATGGGCGATCCCTCCGGTGCCGATGATCGCGGCCCGGTACTGCTGTCGAGACATGTGTTCCTTCGTCCGGGGGTCGGTCGCGCGCCGCCGGGGAACGGCGCGGTCGCTTTCGGCCGGCGGCCCTGCCGGGAGCGCTCGTGTGGCCGGCACGGCCGTGATGGGAAAACGTATTCCGCAGTCTGCCCCGGCTGTCACAGGAGCGTCAAGAGTGGACATTCGGGACACCGGTACGTATTCGCCGCGCGTCGGCGGCGCGGGCGACGAGGCGGGCCCGGGAGGGTCAGCGGCGGGGGCGGGTGGTGGCGCGGGCGACGAGGCGGCCGGTCAGGCGGACGTGCCGGATCGGGCCGGGATCGGCCAGGGCGAAGCGGATCGCCCGCGCGCCCGCCTCGGCGAGCGGCAGCGCCACGGTGGTCAGCGGCGGCGTGACGTCGCGGGCGAGCGGGATGTCGTCCACGCCCGTCACGGACACGTCGCCGGGCACGTCGATCCCGGCCTCCCGGAAGCCGGAGAGGGCGCCGATGGCGATGGTGTCGTTGACCGCGAGCACGGCCTCCCGCCCGTCCATCCCGGCGGCGGCCAGCTCGCGCGCCGCCGCGAAGCCGCCGTCCCTGCTGACCGGGCAGGGCACGATGAGGATGTCGCGCTCGCGTACACCGCCCGCGGTGAGCCCGGCGACGCAGCCCGCCGTGCGATCGGCCAGGTTCCGCATGCCGGGCGTGCCGGCGAGGATCGCCACCCGCCGGTGCCCGAGACCGGCCACGTACTCCCCCGCGCTCCGCCCGGTGCCGTGGTTGTCGAAGCCGATCGCGTCGAACGGCAGGTCGGTGTCGCCGAAGATCACCGCCCGGCCGCCGTCCCGCTTGTACGACAGCAGCTCCTCGGCCAGCCGGTCGCCGGGCGCGCTCGCGAGGTACCGGTTGGAGGTGACGACGAGCGCCCGTGGCCGCAGCGCCCGCAGCACGCGCACGGTCTCGGCCTGCCGCTCGGCGTCGCCCATGGTGGCGGAGACGGTGACGAACGCGCCTGCCGTGCTGGCCTCCCGCTCCATGGCGGCCACCACCATGCCCATCGACGGCGTGGTCAGGTCGTCGGCGACCAGCGCGATGGAGTCGCCCGCCCTGCGCATGGCCCTGGCGGCGGCGTCGGCGGTGTAGCGCAGGGCCTTCGCGGCGGCCAGGACGCGGGCCTCGTACTCGGGTGCGACCTTCCTGGTGCTGCCGCTGAGCACGCGGGAGGCGGTGGAGATCGACACGCCCGCGGCGGCGGCCACGTCGTGCAGCGTGACCGTGGGCCGCGCCGCGTGGGGCATCCGCGATCGTCCTCTCGTGGGCTTCGGGCAGGGATTGCAGCGTACTGTCCCGGCGCATATGACGCGTGTCATACGGACCTCGTGACACCGGCGACTGCCCTGAAGGGGCCGCTTTCGATCATGCTGGCGGCATGACGATGCGACAGTTGAGAAAGACCGCCGTCCGCCGCGCCGCCGCCGTCGCGATGTCGCTCGGCGTCCTGGTCGCCGCAACGCCCGCCCAGGCGGCCGAGGCCGGGTCCGGCACCGGGCTCGACCGGCAGGCTCTGCGCCAGGCGCTCGGCGCCGTGCACGAGGCCGGCATGTACGGCATCTACAGCGCGGTACGCGACGGCGCCAAGAGCTGGCAGGGCGCCTCCGGCGTGGCCGACGTGCGGACGAACCGCCCGGTCACCTCCGGCATGGTGCACCGCGTGGGCAGCATCACCAAGACGTTCACCGCCGTCGCCCTGCTCCAGCAGGTCGCGCGCGGCACGGTCGAGCTGGACGCCCCGATCGGCCGCTACCTGCCCGACGTGGTGCCGGGCGAGCGCGGGCAGCGGATCACCGTACGGATGCTGCTCAACCACACCAGCCACATCGCCGACTTCGTCGGCCCCGCGTTCCCCTCGCTGTACGAGGGCTCGCCGCAGAGCCTCGACGACAACCGCTTCCGCCGCTTCACCCGCCTGGAGGTCGCCAGGCTCGGCCTCGACGCCCCGGCGACGGGCGAGCCCGGGTCCACGCCCGGCGTCTACTCGAACACGAACTACGTGCTCGCCGGCATGATCCTGCAGAAGGTCACGGGCATGGAGCCCGAGGAGTACATCACGCGCCACGTGATCCGTAAGGCGGGCCTGCGGCACACGTCGTTCCCGCGCACGCCGTTCATCCCCGGCCCGCACTCCAAGGCGTACGAGTCGCTGTTCGGCTTGATCGACCCGCCGCGCGACTACAGCGTCTACGAGGTGTCGTTCCTCAACACGGCCGGGGCGCTCACGTCCACGATGGACGACCTCAACCGCTTCTACCGCGCGCTGCTGCGCGGCGAACTGATCGGTCCCGCCGAGCTGGCGGAGATGCGGAAGACGGTGCCGGTGGCGGCCGGCGGGCTGCTGGACTACGGGCTCGGCATCTACGCCTACGACCTGCCGTGCGGCCGGTTCTGGGGGCACAGCGGCAGCGTGTTCGGCATGGCCACGGAGTCGCTGACCAGCGAGGACGGCAAGCGCCAGGTCTCGATGGGCGTCAACAGGACGAAGTACCAGACCGTGGACGAGAACGGCCAGGTGGTGCCGCACGCGATCGACTACGCCAGCCTGGAGTACCTGCTGCGCGCGGCGTGCGGCACCGGCGGGAACGCGCAGGCCAGGGCGGCGGCGCCGCAGTTCGTCCCGTTCGCGGTGGATCAGGTGCGGGTCAAGCGCTGAGGTGTGGCGCGCGGCACGTTCGTTGTGCGGATTCCTGCGCAGTCGATCCGGTACGTCCTCAGGGCCTGCCAAGATCTTGTCAAGGCGGAGAGATCAGCGTATGAACGCCCGGCTCCGTCCCGGCGGCCCCCCACACCGCCGGGACGGAGCGTTCACGCGGCGGGTCACCTTGGGTGGCGACCCGATGTGAGCGGCGGCGGCACTGCTGCTCTTTCCACGGACCCGGCCGCCGCCGCGGTCTGACGCGCCCTCGCGAACGCCGCTCAGGCGGGGGTGTCGATGCGCGAGCCGACCTGGGGGGCGATCTGCGGGGCGACGCGCTCCGCCCAGGCCGCGAGCACCTCGTCCAGCTTCGGCAGGTCCGCCTCGAGCACGGCCAGCCCCGGCGTGGGGACGGTCGCGCCCAGCTCCACCAGCAGCGGCCGCAGGTGCACCTCGACCGCGAGCGCGTGCCGGGCGTCGCCCATGACGAGCAGCGGCAGCGCCGGCTTCCCGGCCAGCGCGTTCGGCGGCAGCCGGTCGAGGAACGCTTTGAGCAGCCCGGTGTAGGTGCCCTTGTAGGTGGGGCTGGCCACGACCAGTACGCTCGCCTCGGCCACCTGCTCCAGCGCGACCTCCACGCCGCTGGACGCGCCGGGCCCGAACAGCTGCGGCCCGAGCGCCGACAGGTCGATCACCTCGTACGAGTCCGCCGCCGCGAGCCCGTCGATGCGCTGCCCGACGGCCTTGGCGGCCTCGACGGCCACGGTCAAGGTGCGGGATCCGCTCCGGGGGTTGCCCACCAGGACGACGACGCTCATCGGATCACCGCCGCGATGACGCGAAGCAGGCCGCCGCGCACCTGTGGCTCCGGCCGTCGTTCCTCGTCGCTCACCCAGTCCTCCTCGGCCTCGTCGTCGGGCAGGTCGTACCAGTGGACGTCGCCGTCGCGCTCGTCCAGTCGTGTCGTGTCAGCCATGCGCGGCCGCCACCCTTCGTTCCCTGGCCGCCGCGACCTCACCGCGCAGCAGGCTCCACACGTGCCGGCGGCCGCACGCCGCCGGCCGGGCCCGCGGGGTCTCCCCGGCGGGCCGGCGTCCACGATCTCTCTGATGCGGCCCGGCGCCGCCGTCATCACCGCGACCCGACGCCCCAGCCTGACGGCCTCGTCGAGGTCGTGGGTGATGAGCAGCACGGTCTTGCCGGTCCTCCGCCAGACGCGGACGAGCTCTGCGCCGAGGCGGGCGCGGTCGCGCGCCTCCAGCCCGGCGAACGGCTCGTCCAGCAGCAACACGCCCGGGTCGAAGGCGAGGCTGCGGGCGAGGGCGACGAGCTGCCGGTCCGCGAGAGACAGCTCGTACGGATAACGCTCCTCGGCCCCGGCCAGCCCCACCAGCTCGAGCAGCTCGCGGGCCCGCCGGTCGCGCGCCCGCCCGGGCACGCCGCGGGCCTCGAGCCCGAACTCCACGTTGGCCCGCGCGCTGCGCCACGGGAACAGCCCGTGCTGCTGGACGACCACGCCGCGCTCCAGCGCGGGCCCGGTGACGGGGACGCCGCCGATGAGCACCTGCCCACGGGTGGGCCGGACGAGCCCCGCGACCAGCGCGAAGATGGTCGACTTGCCGCAGCCGCTGGGGCCGACGAGCGTGAGCAGCTCGCCGCCGGGCACGTCGAGATCGACGCCCGACAGCACCGTGACGGGGGCGGCGGGATCGCCGGCCTCCAGCGTCACGCCTCTCAAGCTGAGATGCGGGCCCTGACTCATGCGTATGAAGCTACGAGCCATCGCCCACAAAGTCAACATTTCCTACATGAGATGAAGACAATACTCCGCCGCTATCGTCAGCCATAGAGCCGCCTGACGATTCACATCGAGGGGTATCGATGATCTTCATTACCGCGAAGTTCCGCGTCCTGCCCGAGCACGCCGACGCCTGGCCGGACATCACCCGCGAGTTCACCGAGGCCACGCGGGCGGAGCCCGGCTGCCTGTGGTTCGACTGGTCGCGCAGCCTCGACGACCCGAACGAGTACGTGCTGGTGGAGGCGTTCAGGGACGACGCGGCCGGGGCCGCCCACGTCCAGTCGGAGCACTTCAAGAAGGCTCAGCAGACGCTCCCGCCGCACCTGGCGGAGACTCCGCGCATCGTGAACACCACCATCCCCCAGGACGACTGGTCCGAGCTGGGCGAGATGGCCGTCAAGAAGGGCGCCTGACCCGCCGCGCTCCCCTTCGCCGCCCCCTGCCGCCACTCTGCGGCCAGGGGGCGGCGCCATGCGGGGGCGACGCCATGCGGGGGCGACGCCATGCGGGGGGGCGACGCCATGCGGGGGGGCGACGCCGCGCCGGGGACGGCGCCACGCCGGGGACGGCGCCACGCCAGGGACGGCGTCGTGCCGGGCGGGCGTGCGACCGGCGAACAGGGGCGCATGCCGGACGGCGCGACGCCGGCGCGACACGCACAGCACCACCGCGCCGGAACAGCCCCGCAGAGCCGCGCACCGTTGAAGTGACAACGCAGGGCGCGATCGATCGCCGGACGGCGGCCTCACCGACGGTGCGCGTCCACACCCGGCGGCAGGCCGTTACGCGAACGTTACGACCGCCCGGGCAACCCCTCGCAGCAGCGTCATCCCAGCTCAGAGCTCACATCGCGGCACGCGCTTCTTTTTTCCGGATTATTGACGAAAAACGGGACGCCTCGGCAGACTCTCCGCATGGCACCACCCAGTGGCCCTCTGTCGCAACTGCGGCGCGGGCACGAAGAGCTCGTGCTCGGCCTGCTGCGCAAGCACGGCCCCCTCAGCCGGGGCGAGCTGGGCAAGCGCTGCGGGCTGTCCAGGACGACCCTGTACGACATCCTCGCCGAGCTGGTCGCGAGCGGCGCCGTGGTCACCGCGTCCCCGCAGGAAGCGCCGCGCGGCCGCGGCAGACCCGCCGAGACGCTGACCCTCAACCCCGACGCCGGCCAGGCCATCGGCATCGACTTCGCCAGGGGCGGCCTGCACGTCGCGGCCGTCAACCTGGCGCACGAGATCGTCGGCTCCGCGAGCGAGCCGCACGACGCCGACCTGCCGTGGGAGCGGCGGGTCGAGCTGGCCGAGCGGCTCATCGGCTCGCTCACCGGCACCGGCTCGGGAGCGCTGCGGCTCGGGGCGCTCGACGCGATCGGCGTCGGCGTGGTCGGCGCCCAGGTCGAGGGCCCCACAGCCGAGGAAGCGGACGGCCGGGAAGGCGGCGGCGCGCCGGCCACCGGGGAGAGAGCGCCGCATCCCGCTCAGGTGCTGCTGCGCGAGCGGTTCGGCGTCCCGGTGCTGCTCGACAACAACACCAGGCTGGCCGCGCTCGGTGAGGCCATCTGGGGCGCGGCCGCGGGCGGCCAGGACGTGCTCTACCTGCGGCTGTCTCACGGCGTCGGCGGCGGGCTGGTGGTCGGCGGCTCGCTGCACCGCGGCGCGTACGGGCTGTCGGGCGAGCTCGGCCACATCACGGTCGAGCCCGGCGGCGCGCCCTGCGGCTGCGGCGGCAGAGGCTGCCTGGAGACCGTCGCCTCCATCAAAGCCGTGCTCGACGCCTACCGCGCCTCCGGCGGACAGGCCGGGGACGTGCGCGAGCTGGTCACAGCGGTGGAGGCCGGCGACCCGGGAGCGCTGGCCGTGCTCGAGCGGGCAGGCGGCAAGATCGGCGAGGTGCTGGCCGCCGTCTGCAACGCGATCGGCCCCAGCGTCATCGTGATCGGCGGCGAGCTGATCGAGACCGGCGCCGCGCTGGTCGGGCCGATCGAGCGGGCGCTGCACGACCACATCATGCCGGTCTCCCGCCACCGGGTGAGCCTGCGTCTCGCCACGCTCGGCGAGGCCGCGGGCGCCCTCGGCGGCATCGCCCTGGTGCTGCACGAATCTCCCCTGCTCTCCCGCTATCCGGCCGGGCCTGATCTCGCGGAGAGGCTCACTTCACCATGACGCAATCGAGGCACCACCCATGACCCAGCTCACCGCGACGGGCAAGGCGCAGGCGGCTCCGGCCGCGCGGCGTGGCCCCGGGCGCTCGCGGCGCGCCCTCGTACTCAACCTCGTCGCCGTCGTCGCCGGCCTGCTCGTCTGGACGGCGCTGGCCGGCTTCGGCGTGCAGGGACTGCCGAACCCGCTGGAGGTGGCGGGCAGGGCGGTCGAGCTGATCTCGGACGGCACGCTGGTGACCGACGCCCTGGCCAGCCTGCGCCGCGTCCTCATCGGTTTCCTGCTCGGCACGCTGCTCGCCATCCCCGTCGGCTTCCTCATGGGCTGGTACGCCACCGCGCGCGGCCTGCTGGAGCCGTACGTGCAGTTCTTCAGGACGATCCCGCCGCTGGCGATCATCCCGCTGGCCATCGTGCTCATGGGCATCGACGAGCGGCCGAAGATCTTCGTCATCTTCCTCGCGGCGTTCCTGTCGAGCGTGGTCTCGACGTTCCAGGGCGTGGTGGGCGTGGACCGGACGCTGATCAACGCCGCCCGCGTGCTCGGCGCGTCCGACCGCACCATCTTCCTCAGGGTCGTGGTGCCGGCCTCGACGCCGTTCATCCTGGTCGGGATGCGGGTCGGGCTCGGCGCGGCCTGGGGCACGCTGGTCGCCGCCGAGCTGATCGCCGCGCAGGAGGGCCTGGGCTTCCGGATGCAGCAGGCGCAGCTCTACTACGACCTGTCCACGATCTTCGTGGGCCTGATCACCATCGGCGTGCTCGGCCTGCTGATGGACCGCCTGCTGCTGCTCGCCGAGCGCCGCCTCACCGACTGGCAGGAGCGCCGATGAACAACAAGATCTCGTTCAGGGACGTCGTCAAGACGTACCCGATGAAGGACGGCGTCTTCACCGCGCTGGACCACGTGTCGCTGGACATCGCCGACCGCGAGTTCGTCACCGTCGTCGGGCCGTCGGGCTGCGGCAAGAGCACGCTGATGAGCATGGCGGCCGGGCTGGTGGAGCCGACCGGCGGCGAGGTGCTGGTGGACGGCCGCCCGGTGACCGGGCCCGGCCCCGACCGCGGAGTGATCTTCCAGCAGTACGCGCTGTTCCCGTGGCTGACCGTGCGCAAGAACGTCGAGTTCGGGCTGAAGCTCAAGGGCCTGCCCGCCGGCGAGCGCGCCCGCCGGGCCCAGCAGGCGATCGAGCTGGTCGGCCTGGCCGACTTCGCCGACGCGCTGCCCAAGACGCTGTCGGGCGGCATGAAGCAGCGCTGCGCGATCGCCCGCGCGTACGCGGTGGACCCGCAGGTGCTGCTCATGGACGAGCCGTTCGGCGCGCTCGACGCGCTGACCAGGGTGCGGCTTCAGGACCGGCTCCTTTCCACCTGGAGCAGGGAGCAGCGCACGGTCATGTTCATCACCCACGACGTGGACGAGGCCGTCTACCTGGCCAGCCGGGTGATCGTCATGGCCGCCAGGCCCGGCCGCATCCAGCAGGTCATCGACGTCGACCTGCCGTACCCGAGGACCGAGGAGATGCGGCTCTCCCCCGAGTTCGGGCGCATCCGCAACGAGGTCTGGCACGCCGTCTACCGCCAGGCGCCCGCCGCGCCGGCGGCCTGAACCCCCTAGACGAGAAAGCTCGAGAAAGAAGGACTGATCGGCCATGCGTCTGCTTCGCCGCGCCCTGACGGCCGCCACAGCCGTGACGATGCTGTCACTGTCCGTCACCGCCTGCTCCGGCGACGGTTCGACCGTCAGGTTCGGCTACATCAGCGACTACAACGGCGCCAGCCTGCTCGCCATCGCCGAGAAGCAGGGCCTGTGGGACAAGCAGGGGCTCACCCCCGAGATCAAGGTGTTCACCAACGGGCCGCTGCAGATCCAGGCGCTCGGCGCGGGCGACCTCGACTTCGGCTACATCGGCCCCGGCGCGATGTGGCTGCCCGCCTCGGGCAAGGCCAAGGTCGTCGCGATCAACACGCTCGCGTACGCCGACCGCGTCATCGGCCGCCCCGGTATCACGTCGATCCAGGACCTCAAGGGCAAGAAGGTCGGCGTGCCGGAGGGCACCTCCGGCGACATGGTGCTCAACCTGGCGCTGCAGAAGGCCGGCATGTCGGTCAAGGATCTCCAGAAGGTGCCGATGGACCCGGCGACGGTCGTCTCGGCGTTCGCGTCCGGGCAGATCGACGGGGCCGGCATCTGGTACCCGCTGATCGACAACATCAAGCAGCAGGTGCCGGACATGGTGGAGCTCGCCAGCACCAGGCAGTGGCCGGACAGCTCGTTCCCCACCGCGTTCGTCGGCGCGCCGGACGCGGACGAGGAGCTCACCACCAAGGTGATCAAGGTGCTGCAGGAGGCCAACGACTGGCGGGCGGCCCACCCCGACGAGGCCGTCGCCGAGGCCGCCAGGCTGCTCAAGCTCGACCCGGCCAAGGTCAAGGCCGACGCGGCCAACGTCCAGACGATGACCACCGAGGACCTGGTCGCCAAGACCAAGGACGGCACGGTGGCCAAGTGGCTGAACAGCCTCGGCGACTTCTTCGTCAGCACGGGCCAGCTCACGTCCAAGCCCGACCCCTCCGCGTACTACACCGGCGATCTCTACACGAAGGCCTTCACGAAGTGAACCTGCTGTTCCTGATGACCGACCAGCACCGCGTCGACACCCTGGGCTGCTACGGCAATCCGCACGTCGCCACGCCCAACCTCGACCGGCTGGCCGCGAGCGGCACCCGCTTCGACCGGTTCTACACGCCCACCGCCATCTGCACGCCCGCGCGGGCCAGCCTGCTCACCGGGCAGGCGCCGTTCCGGCACCGGCTGCTGGCGAACTACGAGCGCAACGTCGGTTACCTGGAGGACCTGCGCGAGGACGCCTTCACCTTCCCCGAGGCGCTCAAGGCGCGCGGCTACCGGCTCGGCCTCATCGGCAAGTGGCACGGCGGCACCCACCGCAACGCCGCCTCCTACGGCTTCGACGGGCCCGACCTGCCCGGCTGGCACAACCCCGTCGATCACCCCGACTACCTGGCCTACCTGGAGGAGCGGGGGCTGCCGCCGTACCGGATCTCCGACCTGATCCGCGGCACCACTCCGAACGGCAACCAGGGCAACCTGCTGGCCGCCCGGCTGCATCAGCCGGAAGAGGCCACGTTCGAGCACTACCTGGCCACCAGGGCGATCGAGCACATGGAGCGGTACGCCGCCGACGGGCGGCCGTTCTTCCTCGCCACCCACTTCTTCGGGCCGCACCTGCCGTACCTGCTGCCCGACGAGTACTTCGACATGTACGACCCCGACCTGGTGGAGCTGCCGCCGTCGATCGCCGAGACGTTCGAGGGCAAGCCGCCGGTGCAGCGCAACTACAGCGCGCACTGGACGTTCGACACGATCCCCATCGAGGTCACCCGCAAGCTCATCGCCGTCTACTGGGGGTACGTGACGCTGATCGACCGGCAGATCGGCCGCATCCTCGACCGCATGGACGAGCTGGGACTCACCGACCGCACCGCCGTCTTCTTCACCGCCGACCACGGCGAGTTCACCGGCGCCCACCGCCTGCACGACAAGGGCCCGGCCATGTACGAGGACATCTACCGCATCCCCGGCATCATCCGCGTCCCCGGGCAGCCGGCCCAGGTCAGGAACGAGTTCGTCACGCTGACCGACTGCACGGCGACCATCCTCGAATTGGCCGGCTGCGACACCGCGCCCGCCGTGGACAGCCGCAGCCTGCTCCCGCTCGTACGCGGCGAACACCCCGAGTGGCCCGCCGAGCTGCTGGCCGAGTTCCACGGCCACCACTTCCCTTACCCGCAGCGGATGATCCGCGACGACCGCTACAAGCTGATCGTCAACCCGGAGTCGGTCAACGAGCTGTACGACCTGGAGGCCGACCCGTACGAGCTGAGCAACCGCTACACGCACCCCGAGCTGGCGCCCGTGCGGCGGCGTCTCATGCGGCGGCTGTACGACCTGCTGCGGGAGCGGGGCGACAACTTCTATCACTGGATGACCCCGATGTACGACATCGGCGCCCTCGACTACGACCCGACGCTCAGCTCGTTCGAGAAGGAGGGCTCGACCGCCTGAGCGGAGCCGCTGTGCTCCCTGGCTCTGCCGACCGATTCCCGTTCCGGCAAACGCGTGTCGCGGAGCCCGGTTCGTGTGCTTGACTCCCGCCTTGGCACAACAGCACCGATTGGGAGAGTTCATGGGGGAGTTCGTGGGGATCGACCCCCGTGGCGCGCACGAGCTGATCCGCCGGATGGAGGCGGTCAAGGCGTACCTGAGCGGAACCCGGCCCGGCCTCGACGCGGCCATCGCCGAGGCGGGCCAGGACTGGGCGGGCCGCCAGGGCACCACCGCCATGCACCGCGCCTGGATGTTCCTCCACGAGTCCCAGCAGGACCTGACGTGGCGCATCGACACGGTCGAGCAGCTCGTGCCGGTGCGGGAACGCGGCATGCTGACCGCCACCTTCCCCTTCCCCTCCGAGCCGGACGCGCGGCAGGCGGCGGAGACCGCGGCCCAGGCGATCTCGGCCTCGGGCGATGGCGCGGCAGGGCCGCAGGCCGCCAGGGCCGTCGCGGCCATCGAGGGCGAGGCCGGTGACCCCGCCTACGCGGCGGCGCTGCTGGAGGCGCTCGGCCCGGAGGTGTTCACCCGGCTGCTCGAAGGGCTGCCCGGGGAACAGGGCAGGCCGCTGGCGCGGGCGTACGCGAGCGCCGAACGCACAGGACGGCTCGGCGACGCCTGGCACGAGCTGGTGGACACCGCGCCGTCCGCCGCACTGGCGGCGCTGGTCACGGGGGCCGAGCAGTCGGGCACGGTGCTCAACCGGGTCGCGCTGGCGCTGCTGAACCGCCCGCAGGACGCCTCGTGGAGCCCCCGCGACCTGCTCCAGCCGTACGCCGCCGACCCGCTGGCCTTCCAGCAGCTGCTGGCCGAGCATCCGCGCGAGTCGCGCACCCTGCTGAACGCCGCCACCGCCGACCCGGCCGCCGCTCAGGCGCTCGCCACCGCGCTGCACGAGGCGCTGCAGCCCGGCGCCGGGGCCGACGGGCTGCGCGAACGCGCCTGGACCACCGTCATCGGCACACCGGGCGGCCGGTCGGCGGCCGAGGGCGGCTGACCCATGGCCACCAGGCACCAGCTCCTTCGCGAGGCGGCCGACAAGGAGTCGCTGGCGGCCGCGTTCATGCGGTACGCCAGGGGCCTGGCGGGCGCGTTCGACGGCATCCCGGCGCGGCCCGCCGACTGCGAGTCGTACTGGAAAGGGCCGGCCGCCGAGCGTTACCTGACGCAGGTGGTCAGGCTCCGCCGCGAGCTGGCCGACCTGGAGGACTCCTGCCTGGCCACCGCCGACAATCTCCGCCGCCGCGCGGCGACCCTCCGCGCCACCGCCGCCACCATCCCCACCGACCCCTGACCCGCCGCACCACCCGGCCTGAAGGCACAACGCAGCAGGCGCACCTGGACACCCCGCCCGCACACGCCGGACGCGCCGCTGCCCGGCAGGACCGGGTGCGGCGCGTCCTGGCGGGCCGAAGCCCCGAAGGGCGCTCAGCGCATGGCGTCGAGGCCGCGGACCACGCCGGTGGTCAGCGTGCCGACCTCGGAGATGGAGATGGTGACGGTGTCGCCGTGCTGCAGCGTGAACGGCAGGTCGGGCACCAGGCACGTGCCGGTGGCGAGCACGGCGCCGTCGGGGAAGGAGTCGGCGCGGAAGAGGTAGCCGGCCAGGTCGTCGAGCCGCCGGTTGAGCTGGGAGGTGCTGGCCTTGCCCTCCCAGGCGGTCTCGCCGTCCCTGACGATGGTGAGCGCGATGTCCAGCGCGTACGGGTCGGCGACCTCCCACGCGGGCCGGATCGCCGGCCCGACCGCGCAACCGCCCAGGTAGATCTTGGCCTGGGGCAGGTAGAGCGGGTTGACCCCCTCGATGGTGCGGGAGCTGACGTCGTCGACGACGGTGTAGCCGACGATCTCACCGTGGGCGTTCAGGACGAGACCCAGCTCGGGCTCCGGCACGTCGATCTCGGAGTCCTCGCGTACGGAGATGCGGCCGCCTTCACCGGAGACCTTCCAGGCCACGGACTTGAAGAACAGCTCGGGACGTTCGGCGTCGTACACCAGCTCGTACACGTCGGCGGCGCGCTCGCTCTCCAGCACCCTCGCCTCGCGGGAGCGCCGGTAGGTCACGCCCGCGGCCCACACCTCCATGCGGCCGTCCACGGGCGGCAGCAGGGTGACGGAGCCCGACGGGTGGCGCGGACCGTCGGCCGCCGCGCACCGCTCCCGCAGTTCGTCGGAGGACAGCCGGAGCAGTTCGCCGACCGTGGTGATACCGGAGAGCTCGACCACCTGCTCGCCGTCGTCGACCCCGACCGCGTCGGCGCTGCTCAGAGGGCTGGTGAACCGTACGATCCGCATTCCTGCTCCTAGCTTCATCAGACGAGGGGGATCATGACATCCGATGAATCGTCCCCTGGGATCAACCTAGTAGGTCGCCGGGACGATGGGGAGGGGCGGTCCGGGTTGTGGGCACGCGAGCGGCCAGGCCGCCGTCCGGCGCCCGCGTACGAGGCCCCGGTTCAGAACGTGACCAGGAACTCGTAGCAGTTGAGCAGCCAGACCAGCAGCCACAGGGCGAGAGTCGGGAGCGGGATCAGCCCCCGGCCGGTTCCATATTCAGGCACCCGATACCACACGCCTTCCTTCCGACGGCGGGGCCAGGCTCGCAGCCCGTCTCCGGGGATGTGTGCGCTATTCGGAGCGGCCGGCGCTCCTGGAAGGATTTTCCGGTTTCGCGGCGGTTCCGGATTATGTGCTCCCTTAACGGGACAGCGTTCCTGTTGTGGCCCTCATGATAATTCTCCGGTATGGACCACTGCGGTATACGCCGCCAAAGGATTCCCGATTGTGTCCTTTACCGCCGCACAAGCAAGCGGCGATAACCGGAAATGTCGCCTATCCGGTGACAGGCTTGCCGAGCGCGCCGCCCGCCAGCCAGTCCTCCCACGACTTGGCCCACGGCGTCGGCCCGTTGCCGAATCGCAGTTTCCTGGACGTACCGGTCACCTCGATGATGTCGCCACGCTGGGTGAAGTCGTAGAACCAGCGGGCGTCGGCCGGGCTCGCGTTCACACAGCCGTGGCTGACGTTCGAGTTCCCCTGCGCGCCGGTGGACCAGGGGACGGCGTGGAAGAAGGTGCCGCTGTAGGTCATCCGCACGTTCCACTTGGTCTTGATGCGATATTCACCGGGCTCGCCGATCGTGGCGGAGTCCATGACGATGTCGGCCGCCTTCTCCTGCGCGATCATGACGCCCGAATAGCTGTCGTCGCCCGGCCTGCCGAGGCTCACCGGGATGGTTTTGACGACCTTGCCGTTCTCACGGACGACCGCTTTGTGGATCTTGGCGCTGACCTTGGTGATGTGCTCGGGTCCCACGGTGAACGTCAGGCTGCGATCCTTCGTCCCCCACACCCCCGGTCCCGCCCGCAGCCCCGCCAGGTGCGCGACGACGGTCACCCTCTCCCCGACCGGCCAGTACTCACGGGGCCTGAACTGCACCTCGCGGTCGCTCACCCAGCTCCAGGCGCCTTCGACCGGCTCGGACATGCGCACCACCAGCGACCGCTCGATCGCCGCCCGCGCCTCGCGCGAGGTGATCGGCCGCGACAGCAGGAGCTGCACGGGCATCCCGACGCCGGCCTTCTCGCCGTCGAGCGGTGCCATGCCGCTCTCCAGCACGCGCTTGGGATTGAGCGTGGTGAACGTGGACGCGCCGTTCACCTGCAGTCCGCCGGCGCCGGCGGCCTGGGCTTTCACCGTGTACGTCGTCGAGGGCCGCAGCGGCCACTCCGGCCGCCACGTGCCGTCGCTCCCGATGGCGCCCTTGACGGTGCGGCCCTTGGCGTCGGCCACGGTCACCTTCGTCACCTCGCCCCCGGTCGCCTTGACGGCGATGCCGGTGTCGGGCGCGACCTTCTTCGCGCCGTTCGCGGGGGTGATCGTCAGCGTGGCCGCCGGGCTCCGCTGCGACCGCCCGCTCTGCTCGCCCTGATCCGGTCCGCCCTGAGTACCGCCGCCCGGCGACGTGCACCCCGTGACGGCGAGCGCCACCGCCGCCGCGACGACGATGAGAGTGGAGGTGGGGGTGGGACTGGTCCGGCCGTTCCGCATCGCCGATGCCTCCGTGCCCGATATAGAGGGAAATATCCACATTAGACCGTTTCTGGAGATCCGGCGGACACCTGCCCGGATTGGCGCCGCGCATGCGGGCACCGGCACGCGCGGCGCGATTGAATGATCTTGATCTGGCGTTCCGCCGCCCACAATCATGGGCCGGTGGATTACTACCTGATCTCCGCGACCGCGGGCGATCGCACGCCCGCGGGGCTCCTGGTCGAGGAGTTCGTCCTGTGCGAGGACTACACGGCGGCCGGAATCGACGGCGCCGAGTGGAGACCGGAGATCGGCGCCTGGTCCTCCTCCGCCGAGCTGAGCCGCGCCATCCGCGCCGACAGCTCGCTGCGCGGGCGGGTCACGCCGGTCAGCAGGCAGCAGGCGTGCGAGGCCTTCGCCCGGATGGGCGGCGGCGTACTGCCTGAGGAGGCCGGGCTGCGCACGCTCTTCCAGGAGCGCCGTACGCTGCCCACCACCGCCCCGCTCAACCTCGGCGGCTCAGGAGCGCGCCGCTACCGCATCCTGTTCGCCGGCGAGCTGGGCGCCGACGGCCTCGCCAACGCGCGTACGGCGCTGCGGCTCAAGCCGGCCACCGGCGACCCGCGCGTGGTCGGCACCGCGTCGGCCAGCTCCGGCGGCCACGGCTTCACCTGGGAGCTGCGCCGGATCGGCGCGGGCATCGCCTGGTGCGTGGACGTCACCGCCAGGCTCGGCTCCGGCCCGCTCACCGCGCTCGGCGCGCTGCTGCACCACCACCGCCAGGCGGTACGCGAACAGGGCCTCATCCCCGTCACCGTCGAACGCTTCGCCTGAGAGAAGACATCCACCGGCCGGTGACTGTCACATTCGCGGCCCCTGCCCCGTCTTGTTTCATGAAGGTGCGGGCAAGGGGCATGCGGAGCGGCGATGAAGGGCAGCTCACTGGCCAGAGCGTTGGACGACCGGCTCGGCGGGGCCGGGTTCCTGAAGAAGGCGATGCGGAAGGTCTTCCCCGACCACTGGACGTTCCTGCTGGGCGAGATCGCGTTATACGCCTTCGTGGTCATTTTGCTCACCGGCGTCTTCCTGACGTTCTTCTTCAAGCCGTCCATGCAGGAGGTCGTCTACGACGGTGGCTACGCGCCGCTGCGCGGCGTCACGATGAGCGAGGCGTACGCGTCGTCCCTGGAGATCAGCTTCGAGGTGCGCGGCGGCCTGCTGATGCGGCAGATGCACCACTGGGCGACGCTCATCTTCCTGGCCGCCATCGTCGCCCACCTGCTGCGCAACTTCTTCACCGGAGCCTTCCGCAAGCCGCGCGACCTCAACTGGCTGATCGGCGTGGCGCTGTTCGCCCTGGTGCTGATCAACGGGCTGTTCGGTTACTCGCTGCCGGACGACCTGCTGTCCGGGGCCGGGCTGCGCATCCTGCACGGGGTGATCATCTCGGTGCCGCTGGTAGGGACGTACCTGGCGATGTTCCTGTTCGGCGGGGAGTTCCCCGGCGAGGACATCATCTCCCGCCTCTACAGCCTGCACGTGCTGCTGATCCCCGCCCTGCTGCTCGTGCTGCTCCCGCTGCACGCGGTGGTGCTGACGTGGCGGCAGACGCACACGCAGTTCCGGGCCAAGGGGCTGCGGAACGAGCAGGTGCGCGGCGCGCCGTTCTTCCCCGCGTTCCTGGCGAAGACGACGGTGTTCTTCCTGTGGGTGACCGGGGTGATCTCGCTGCTCGCCACGGTGTTCCAGATCAACCCGATCTGGCTGTACGGGCCGTACCTGCCCAGCGCGGTCAGCGCCGGATCCCAGCCCGACTGGTACATGGGCTTCCTGGAGGGCGCGCTGCGGATCATGCCGCCGTGGGAGTTCACCGTCTTCGGCTCCACGGTGACGATGAGCGTGCTGATCCCCGCGCTCGGCGCGCCGGGCCTGCTGTTCACCGCGCTGGCGCTCTACCCGTTCGCCGAGCGGCGGTTCACCCGTGACCACGCCGCGCACCACCTGCTCGACCGGCCGCGCGACGTGCCCGTGCGGACAGGGCTCGGGGTCGCGGGCATCGTGTACTACGGCGTGCTGTGGGCGGCCGGCGGCAACGACGTGATCGCCTCGACCTTCCACATCTCGCTCAACGCGACCACCTGGATCTTCCGCGTCGCCATCGTCGCCGGGCCGGTCCTGGGGTACGTCGTCACCCGCCGGATCTGCCTGGGACTGCGGCTGCGCGACCGGCACACCGTCGCGCACGGGGTGGAGACCGGGGTGATCGTACGCGGACCCGGCGGCGGCTTCACCGAGATCGAACGCCCGGTGACCGAGGAGGAGGCGGCGGTACTGCGGGCCGAGCCCCTGCCGTACCCGGCGCAGGTCATGGAGAGGAGCCGCGCAGGCCGTCGAACATGACGGACAGGGCGCGCGTGCGCAGGCCCTCATCCCGTTGACCGCGCCCGGCGGCCAGGCAGGCCGCGCTGAGCAGGGCGAGCAGTCCGGGCATGCGCAACGACACCACCCCGGCCGCGGTCTCCCTTTCCGGCCATACGTGCCTTTCCCGCGAACCAAGAACGATCACCGGTAGTCCAACCCGTTGGTACGGTCCCGGCCGCCTCGCCGGGGCCTCCGTTCAGGGGGACGCACCGGGGGCGGTGCGCGAAGGGGGAACGGCATGAACATCGGCACACCACCGCGCCGGCCTGCCCGCGCTGGAGCGAGACGGGGGACGGCGGGAGCGCTCGCCCTGGCCGCCCTGCTGGCAGCAGGCTGCGACACGACCAGGCTCACCGGGGGACGGGACGGCGGCGAAGCCGCCGACGGCCGGCCCCGCACGACCCTTTCCGCCAAGTCCGGGCCGAGATCCAACAAACCGGCTCCCCGAACATCGTCCGGGACGAGATCCGACAAATCGGCTCCCCGAACATCGGCAGCCTCGGGCGCGTCGGGCACCTCGAGCGGATCGGGCTCCTCGCCCCGGCCGGGGGCCCGCGAGCGCGCCCATGCCGCCACACCCTCTCCCCAGCCGGAGGCGCAAGCCGGCGATCCCACGCCCTCTGTCCTGGGCCGGACGCAGGCCGACGCCCTGGGCCGGACGCAGGCCGACCCGCTGGGGCGGACGCAGGCCGACCCACTGGGGCGCAAACCCGCTTCCGCTCCTCCGGCCAAAGCGCAGGCCAGCGTGCGCGCCCGTCCACCCGCGGCCCCCGGCCAAGCCGGGACACGGGCAGGCGCGCCAGAGCGCGAACCCGCGACCTCCGGCCGGGCTATGGAACGTTCCGAAACCTCCACCCGCGCCTCCGGAGCTCAGGCCCGTGGGCGGACGCGAGGCGGTTTACCGGCCACGACCACCGGGGCGGTGCAGGCGCCGGGGAAAGCGGGCGCGGCACGCCCGGTCAACTGCCGCCGGGTGAAGTGCGTGGCGCTGACGTTCGACGACGGGCCTGGCGCGTACACGGACGCGCTGCTCGGACACCTGGCTCGATACCGCGCCAAGGCGACGTTCTTCGTCGTCGGGCAGAACGTGGCGGCGAACCCCGGCATCGTGCGCAAGGCGTACGCGGCGGGGCACGAGATCGGCAGCCACACCTGGTCGCACCCGGACCTGACGAAGCTGACGGCCGCCGGGGTGCGCACCCAGCTCGCCCGTACCGACCACGTCGTCAAGTCGGCGATCGGGGTGGTGCCGAGGCTGGTCCGGCCACCGTACGGGGCGATCAACGCCACCGTCAGCCGGCTGACCGGGCGGCCGATGGTGTTGTGGAGCGTGGACACCTTGGACTGGCTGCACCGCGACAGCGGCAAGGTGGTCCGTAAGGCCGTCAGGTCCATACGTCCGGGCAGCGTCATCCTCTTCCACGACATCCACCCGTCCACGGTGCGGGCGATGCCCCGCATCCTCAAGATCCTGTCCAAGCGCGGCTACCGGTTCGTCACGGTCAGCCGGCTGTTCAACGGCAAGCCGCCGAAGACCGTCTACAGCGCCGCCCGCGCGGGCAAGGGCTGACCGGCGGCTCGCAGAGCCTCACGCTCGGTCCCGCCGGGGGTTCGCGAGAAATCGTCGCGTCCGATGAACCGAGGCCGCGCCGCCGCCGTATCTCGTCGTGTCAGCGGTGATCGCACATGAAGTCCGTCGAGAAAGGATGCGGCATCGGTAGCAGGGACACCGCGCAGGCCGGTCGGCCCGGCCTGCGCGGGCTGCACGGCCGTCCAGCCGCACGACTCGGCCGTCATCGGCCCGGTAGCCGGGCACGTCGTCGGCGTCGACCTTCGCCGTCACAGGCCGGCCGCAGAGGTAGTGCGGGCACTACCTCGAAGACTGGTCGTACCGCTATCGAGTTCCACGCCCGCGGCGGCGAGCGTTGAGGGCATGACCACATCCGCGATCGGCGCCCTGACGATGACCCTTACCCCGGCGACCGCCCCGGCCACGCCGGACGCCCTGAAGTGGGCTGCCTGCGACGGCGAGGGACGGCCACAGGACCTGCGGTGCGCGTCCATCGAGGTGCCGCTGGACTGGAACACCCGAACGGCAGGAAGCTCACCATCAAGATCGCCAAGCTGCCGGCGACGGGACGGCGGGCGGGCACGGTGTTCAGCATCCCCGGCGGCCCTGGCGGGTCCGGCATCGACGACCTCACCTCCTCCCGCGACAGCTTCACCGAGCTGCGCGAACGGTTCGACGTGGTGAGCCTCGAGCCGCGCAACGCCGGCACGTACGGACGCCTTCCCCGACGATGCTTCACCACCGGCCCGTGGCTGACCCGTCCGGACACCGTGCGCGAGTACGCGCGCCAGGCGGCCACCGTACGGGCGAGCGCGCAGGAGTGCAGGAAGGCACGCACGAGGCGCAGTTCCGGCGCTTCCTGGCCTGGTGCGACCAGAACACGGACGTGTGCGGCCACGGCATGGGGGCGCGCTGGCGCAGGCTGGTGGCCGGCGCCGACCGCGAGCCCCTGCCGGTCGACGGCGCGCGGGTGGCCGCCGATCGCAGGCACCTCCCGATCGAGGACGGCGCCGACGAACAACCCCTGCCGGGCGGGGACGCGCGGGTGACGTACACCGGGTTCGACATGAAGGTGGCCGCGATGCCGCACCTGTTCGCCCCGGGCCCCGCACCCGGCTACCCGCGCCAGGCCATCAGGCAGGCCGAGGGCGGGGACGCGGGCGGCTTCGCGGCGTACGTACGGGCGGGCACCGGCAGCCTGAAGCCGCCGTCGCTCGTCGGCATGAACGCCACCCAGTGCCTGGACGGCCTGCGCTTCCGCGACCACCGCGAGTACCGGAAGGTGCGGGCGCTCGGGGAGCGCAGGTCGCCGAACCTCGCCGGAGCCGAGGTGTGGCACCGGCTCGGCTGCGCGGGCTGGCCCACGCCGGCGACGAACCCGGCGCGGGCGCTGCCGGAGGGGCTGCCGCCGTTCCTCGGCGCGGGCACCTGGACCGACTACACGGACACCGCCGACCTCGTACGGCGCGTGCCCGGCTCGCGCACCGTGAGGTTCGACGGCCCAGGGCACGGGCTGTACCTGACGGGGGACCCGTACACGATCGCGCACGCGTACGCGTACCTCACCGATCTCCGTCTGCCCCCGCCCGGCGCCACCTGCCGCCCGGCCCCCGCCGCCTCCTGACACCGGATCAGGAGACGGCGACCGGGACCGGTCAACGGCTTGCCGCCCGCCTCACCCCAGCAGCCCGGCCACCGCGAGCGCAGACTCGGGGTGAGCCGCCAGCAGCGCCGCCACCCGCGGATCCGCGCCGGGCGCAGCGCCCTCGCCGGGCGCAAGCCACTCGCCGGAGCAGCCCAGCACCCCGGCCACGGCGTCGCAGGCCGCCGGGTGGGCGCGCAGCAGCTCGGCCACCGGCCCGCCCGCCACCGGAGCGGCGGCGGGCGCGGCCGGCTTGGGGCGGGCGGTCCACGGCGGCACCCACGAGTCGACCGCCGTCAGCGAGCCGGGGAACGTCCGCCCTGCCTCGCGTACGAGCATCGGCATCAGCTCGGCGGCGCCGTCGCGCAGCGCGGTGATGAGCTTCGGCAGCCACGGCAGCAGCACGCTGTCCGGCAGCCGCCCGAACGCCTTCGAGATCACCTCGACCACGAACCCCGACAGCGCGGGCACCGGCTCCAGGGCCTGGACGAACCCGATGACGTACTGCGGGAACGACGGGATCACCAGCGGGTTGGCCAGCAGCTCGTCGCAGCGCGACCGCAGCTCGGCCGGCGGCAGCAGGCCGAGCTGGTGCTGGGCCGCCCACAGCAGCGCCACCTTGGCCGGCGACTCGGGGTGTGACTGCTGCACGGCCAGCTCGAGCTGGGCGCGGTCGCAGCCGAGCGCCAGCGCCAGGCTCTCCATGTGGAACAGGAAGCCGAGCATGGCCCCCACCTGCCGTACGCCGGTGTCGTCGTCGACGAACGCCGTGGGCAGCAGCGTGCAGTAGTGGGCGTAGCCGGACGTCACGAACTTCTCGCACCACGCGGGCAGCTCCGGCTCGGTGGCCCGGTAGTGGGCGAGCAGCCGCCGGATACGGCGCAGCACGTCGGGCGCGTCGTCCACGCTCCGCTCGGCGGCGAGCAGCTCGACCGCCCGCTCCCCCAGCTCGTCGGCGAAGCGGCGGCTGCCGAGGAACAGGATGGCGTCCTCGACCGCCGCCAGCGCGACGGACGCGGTGGCCTTCGGATCCCACACCGAGCGCCGCAGCCGCTGCTCCAGCACCTGCTCGACGGTGACGCCCTCGTAGCCGAGCTCGATGATCGAGCGCTGGTATTTGCCGATCGCGAGGTCCCAGCTCTCCTGGATGGAGCGTTCGCCGAGGCGCCGCTCCCCCATGATCGGCCGTACGGCGTCGGACGGCAGCAGGTAGCGCAGCATCCACAGCACGTCGGAGCAGGGCCGCAGCTCGGGCTCCGCGGTGAAGTCGAGCAGCGCCCGCTGGATCGTGCGTTTGCTCAGGTCGAGCCCGAGAGGGGCGAGCCGGTCGTAGACGTCCCTGGCCAGCGGCGGCAGCGCGTCGTAGCCGACCTCGCCGATCTTGTCGCCGCCCAGCAGGATCTCGCAGAGCCGCCGCACGTCGCGCCGTCCCGGCACGACGTCCTTCTCGATGCAGGTGACGGCGGCGTCCTGGAAGTCGTACGGGGTGGGCCTGGCGCGGTTGCGCATGCCGGCCAGCAGGATCGAGGTCTCGTAGACCGCGATCGCGTCGGCGGTGCTGGCGAGGTAGCCGTTGCGGCGGGCCAGCCTGACGATGTCGACCGACCAGCCGAGCAGCTCGGCCTCGTCGAGCGGGTCGAGCGCGGGCGGCCGCGACAGGAACCCGGTCAGCTTGTCGGCCACCTCGCCCTGCGGCGCGGGCGGCGGCAGCTTGGCATGGCGCTTGCTCCCCTTGCCTGCCGAGCCCTTCTGCCCGGCCAGCCGGAACGGGGTGAGCTTGCTGCGCGTCAGCGCCTTGTTCCAGGTGGCCGCCGCGATCGACACCGAGCCGGGGGCCAGCCCGAACTGCGCCTCGATGGCCGAGTGGCTGGAGGGGATGAGCCCGTACAGCCACTTCGTGCCGGTGCGCGGGCTGATCTCGAACGTGGCCGTGGACCTCAGCCCGAACTGCTCGACCCGGCTCGCGGCGTGGAAGGCGCCGCAGACGTAGAGGCAGTCGGCGGGGTCGGCGCCGGAGGCGGCCAGGTGCTCGCGCATCCTGGTCCACATGTAGCGCTCGCGGTCCTCGTCCACCGACAGGCGCGCGTCGCCCTCGGGCCGCAGCCGCCGGAACAGGCTGCCGATGAGCACCATGACCTGGCGGTAGGTGTCGTAGTCCGCGCCGGACAGCGGCTGCTCGACGTACTGGTCCCACCACTCCGACCAGTGGCGCACCTTGCCGTGGTGCAGCAGGTGCTCCTCCAGCTCGGCGAAGCGGGGCCGCAGGTCGCCGATCTCCACGCCGACCGCGTCGCCGTGCAGGCCCGCGCCCTCGTCGGGCTTGGGCTTGGCCTCCTTCTCGGGCGCCCACTGGAAGACGTGGTCGGTCGAGCGGTCCACCAGCACCAGCTCGACGCCGGGGGTTTCGAGCGCGTACGCGATGGCCTGGTATTCGGCGGACGCCTCCGTGATGGGCGCCACCACGCTGAGCGGCGCCCACGACTTCGGGAACCCGTCGAGGTCGGTCGCGAACGCCTGCACCGCCACCGGCAGCTTGCAGTTGCGCAGCTCGGTGAGCAGCGGCTGCAGGTCCTCGCACAGCTCCAGATAGATGACCTTCGGCTGCTTCTCGCGCAGCCTGCGCACCATGGCCAGCGCCGAGGCCGGCGAGTGGTGGCAGACCGGGAAGATCTCCAGCTCCTCGCGCAGCGCCCGGTCGACGTCGTCGACCATGCCGGACAGGATGCCGGCGACCTCGACGGGACCGCCGGCGAACGTCTCCGCCGCGTCGAGAAGCTGCTCGCGGAGCGAGCCGAAGGGGCTCGACTGATCGATCATGACAGCGTCGCGATGGCCTGCCGGCCGCCCTCGAGGAACTCCGGCCACTCGCCGCCCTCCTTCTTGCTGCGCGGCTCGACCACGCCGTGCCAGTACTTGTTGAGGATCGCGAGGTCCTCGGGGCTGCGCCGGGCCAGCGAGCCGACCAGCGAGCTCGCCAGCGTCTGCGCGCGCAGCACCCGGTCGCCGAAGAAGTGGCTGTGCAGGATCGCATCCTCCAGCACGCCGATCTGCTCGGCCGTGGACAGCGCCGACTCCAGCTTGTCGTCGTCGCTGGTGGCCGAGGCCGCCGCCGAGCGCAGGTCGGCGAAGCTCTGCAGCAGGATGTCGAGCAGCGTGGGCGGCAGGTCCAGCTCGATCTGGTGGCGGCGCAGCAGCTCCTCGGTGCGGAAGCGGACGATCTCCGCCTCGCTCTTCTTGTTGGTCACCACCGGGATGCGCACGAAGTTGAAGCGCCGCTTGAGCGCCGACGACAGGTCGTTGACGCCGCGGTCGCGGCTGTTGGCGGTGGCGATGATGGAGAAGCCCGGCTTGGCGAAGACGATGTTGTCGTCGTCGAGCTCGGGGATCGAGACGTACTTCTCCGACAGGATCGAGATGAGCGCGTCCTGGACGTCGCTCGTCGAGCGGGTCAGCTCCTCGAACCGGCCGATCACGCCCCGCTCCATCGCCGTCATGATCGGCGAGGGGATCAGCGACTCGCGGGACTGGCCCTTGGCGATGACCATGGAGACGTTCCACGAGTACTTGATGTGGTCCTCGGTGGTGCCGGCCGTGCCCTGCACCACCAGCGTGGAGTTACGGCAGATCGCCGCCGCGAGCAGCTCGGCCAGCCAGCTCTTGCCGGTGCCCGGGTCGCCGATCAGCAGCAGGCCGCGGTCGGACGCCAGCGTCACGATGCTGCGCTCGACGAAGCTGCGGTCGCCGAACCACTTCTGCGGGATCTCCCTGTCGAGCCCGTCGGCCCGCTCGGAGCCGAGGATGAAGATCCGGATCATGCGGGGGCTGAGCCGCCACGAGAACGGCTTGGGCGCGGTGTCGATGGACTCGAGGTAGTCGAGCTCTTCGGCGTACTTCACCTCTGCGGGCGCGCGCAGCATGTCGGTCATGGTTATCGGGGTCTCCTAAGCGAGGAAGTTCTTGAGCTCGGACACGAGCTTGCGGATGTGGCCGGAGAGCACGGGGGTGCCCATGGCCTTGAGCTTCTGGCGGTACCACGGGTCGACGCTCGCGTGGCCGGAGCTGTTGACCGAGCCGACGGGGATGAACTTGACCCCCGAACGGTGGATCGCCTCGAAGTCGTTGATCAGTGAGCGGTTGTCGTAGAAGTCGGAGATCCACACCATCACGGTGTTGCGCGGATCGCTGATCTTCGGTCTGGCCTGCGCCATCGCGACCGTGCCGTCGGTGCCGCCGCCGAGCGTGGTGCGCAGCAGCACCTCGAACGGGTCGTGCACCCACGGGGTCAGGTCGAGCGCCCTGGTGTCGTACGCGATGAGGTGCACGTCGACCTTCGGCAGCCCGGCGAAGATGGACGCGAGGATGGTGCAGTTGACCATCGCGTCGACCATCGAGCCCGACTGGTCGACCACCACGATCATGCGGGCCGGAGTGGTGCGCCGGGCGGTCTGCTTGTAGTAGAGGCGGTCGACGTAGAGGCGCTGGTCTTCCTCGTTCCAGTTGGTGAGGTTCTTCCAGATCGTGCGCTCGACGTCGAGGTTGCGGAACACCCGCTTCGGCGGCACCGAACGGTCGATGTCGCCGACACTGGCCTTCTCGACCTGGGTGCGTAGCACCTGCGCCACCTCGTCCACGAACCTGCGGATCAGCGCCTTGGCGTTGGCCAGCGCGACGCCCGACAGGTTCGACTTGTCGTGCAGGAGCTGCTCGATGAGCGACATGCTGGGCGTGAGCTGCTTGGCCAGCGCCGGGTCGGCCAGCACCTCGCGCAGGTGCATGCGCTTGACCAGGTCGCCCTCGATGTTCGCGAGCACCTTGGCCAGCTCTTCGTCGCCGACGCGATGGCGCAGCCCGCCCGGCTCGCAGCCCATGCCGCGCTCGAACCAGGCCGCATCCGACTTCCAGCCCTCCAGCCGGGTCGCGGTGACGTTGCCCGAGCCGGTGGCGAACACGTTCAGCAGCAGCTTCGACACCAGCGCCGCGCGGCGCACCTCGTCGCCGGGGCCGTGGTCCTTGTCGGCCATGAGGTCGTGGAACTCGGCGGCCAGCTCGGGGAAGCGCTGCACGAGGTTGTCGATCGAGACGCCGGGGTCGAGCAGCGCGGGCGGCAGGCCGAGGTCGCCGACGATGCCGACGCTGGCGGTTTCGAGCGCGGGCTCCTCCTCGGGGCTGAACAGCCGCGACAGCAGCCGCCAGTAGAGCACCTGCCGCCGCGTCTGATCGGCACTCTGCCCGCCGCCCTCGGCCACCGCAGGCGAGGCCGCACCCGCGCTCTGCCCGCCTCCGCCGGCCACCGCAGGCGAGCCGCCCGGCAAGGCCGCACCCGCACTTTGCCCGCCTCCGCCGGCCACCGCAGGCGAGCCGCCCGGCGAGGCCGCGTCCTCGGCCGACGAGGTCGTGTCGCCGGCCGGCGTCGCGTTCTCGGTGAGGTCGGTGAGATCGGTGTGTCCATTCATGTGCTCGCTCATTTGCGCAGCAACCGTCCCGCTCGTTCGCGCAGCACCGCGACCACGTCACCGGACCTGGCCTCGGCCTTGACGACCTTGGGGTCGGTGGGGCCCTGCGCCCAGTCGCCGGTGTGCGCCGCAACCGGCTGCTTCTTCACCGTGGCCTGTACGCCCAGCGGCTGGAGCGTCCATCGCCCGGCGTCCCAGCGCAGCAGCCCGATGCAGGCCGTGGACGCCTTGAGCAGCGCGGGCGTGAGCGGGCCGCAGGAGGGCAGCCGGTCGAGGTCGAACGCGATCGTGTGCTCGCCCAGCTTGAGCGAGCTGCCGTCGCTCTTGTACCCCTCGACGAAGACGGGCTCCGCGATGCGTACGGGATGACGGTCGAGCGGCGTCACCGCGGCCGCCGTCGCCACCGGGAGCTGGAGCCTGGCCACCGCGAGCGGGTCGGCCTCATCGCCCGTACGGGCCCTGTCGTCGTGCCAGATGAGGTCGCCGCCCGGCAGCAGCGGCATGTCGGTGATCTCCAGACTGCGATGCTCGGCCAGCGCCGCGAGCAGCGTCGGGTGCCCGCCGAACAGCCGCCACACGGTCGGGCCGACGATGGTGTCGACCTTCGCGGCGGCCACGCTCGTGCGTACCAGCCGGGCCTGCCCGCCTCCCGAGGGCTCCAGGACGGCGTGCACCTGGACGCGTACGGCGGTGGCGTGCTCGTGCACGTCGACGCCCAGAATCAGCAGCCGACCCGACACCTCCTCGGCCTCGTCCCGCCACGGGCCGCGCTGCGCCAGCAGCGTCGCGCGCGTCCACAGGTCGGCCCAGCGGCGCGCGGGCACGCGGTCCATCGTGGCGACCGGCGACGAGGCGCGCAGCTCCGCGGCCAGGCCGTCGAGCAGCACCGCAAGGCCGCGCAGCGCCGGCTCGGCGAGCAGCGCCTCGATCGTCTGGTCGGCGGAGGAGACCAGGTCGTGATCGACCCCGCGCCAGCCCGTGATGGCCAGCTCGCGCAGCCACGCCCGGCATCCGGCCAGCAGATTGTCCGCGACCTCGGCGTCCGGGCCCGGCCCGGCCTGCTCGACGGCGGCGCGGGTACGCCCGAGCGCCGCGTCGAGCCGGGCGAGCAGCGTGTCGTGCACCGCGCCGAACAGCGCCGCCCGGCCGCCGGCCAGCGCCGCCAGGTGCTCGTCCGACACCGAGCCCGCGGCCACCTTCGCCACCGCCTCGGCCAGCCGCTCGCCGACGGGAGTGCCCGCCAGCGCGCCCGCCAGGGCGTTCAGCGCCTGCGCGCGCTCATCGCCGAGCCGCGCTAACCCGTACGTGAGCGCCTCGTCAAATCCCGTCACCAGGGCGAGCGCCTCGTCCACCCCCGCGGGGGCCGCGCCCATCAGCTCTCCGAGCTGTACGTCGAGCATCACCGCACCGCCCTGTCCGTCATGTCTTCCGTCGAGATGAGTGGCATCAGCGCACCGCCCCCGTCGCGGGGAACCAGTGCAGCTCCGCCAGCGGATCGGCGCTGTCGGGCACCTCGAGGTAGGCCAAGTGGCGCAGGAACCTGCTGAACACCACGGCCGCCGGAGTACGCTCGACCGGCCCGTTGACCTGGTCCATCAGCGAGCCGCCCGGCGGCACCTCGATGCGCAGGTAGCGGGCCACCCGGTCGAGCCCGTACTGGACGACCGCCTCGGCCGCCAACGCGTTGATGTGCTTGCACGCGTGGCCGTACAGGCCGCCGCAGGGGCGGTTGTTGTTGGTGCTGCAACTCAGCGCGAGGGTGCCGGCGGCGATCGACGAGACGTAGACCCGCTCGATGTCGGACCCGCTCGACACGACGCCCTGCAACCGGCCGTCGGCCAGCTCGACGAAGGGCACCTTCGCCAGCTTGCGCGGCTGCACGGGCGGCACCACCCGCACGGCGCTACGCTGCTCCCACGCGGTTTCGTCCGCGTCCACGATGTCAGAACCCCCTAACCCCGGCCGGCTCACGAGCGCAGGCGGAAATGCCCGGATCCGTACGGCCGGCTGATCAATTGATCGTGGAACTTACCGAAGCCGACTGACAGAACTCAGCGAAACGATCAAGCCCGCAGGTGGGCCGCTTCTGCGCGCAGGCCGGAGGCTTCTGGGGGCAGGTGAGGCGCTCCCGCGCACACGCGGGCGCTTGAGTGCGACCGCGTTGTCGCCGTGGGCGTGACCGGCGCTCCCACGCACACGCGGGCCGCTTCTCGCGGCAGGTGAGGCGCTCCTGTGCGCAGGTCCGCCACTTCTGCTGACAGGCGAGGCGTTTCCGCCCGCAGGTCGGCCGCTTCCGGCGGCGGACGAGGCGTTTCCGCGCGCACGTGGGACGCTCGGGCGCGCAGGTAGAGCGCTGCCGCGCACAGGCAGGCCGACCTCCGGCGACACGTGGAACGCTCGGGCGCGCAGGTAGAGCGCTGCCGCGCACAGGCAGGCCGACCTCCGGCGACACGTGGGAGGCTGCGCGCGCCCATAGGCCGCATTCAGCGCGGACAGGTGAGGCACCGCCGCTCGCTCTGGCCACGGACGCTTCTGACGGCAGATGAGCCGCTTGTGGCGGCGTGGGCCGCGGTCGTTGTCGGGTGTGTCTCGCGGTTCGCGTTGTCGCGGGGCGCGGAGACGCGGGGCGCGGGGCGCGGAGACGCGAGGCGCAGGGACGCGGAGACGCGAGGCGCAGGGACGCGGAGACGCGAGGCGCAGGGACGCGGGGTGCGGGGCGCGGGGCGCGGAGACGCGAGGCGCGGAGACGCGGGGAAGCAGAGTCCTGGGCGTTCGGAGATTGTTCATAATATTGTCGAACAAGACACCGACCCGATCAGCGCCGGGAGGATCGCGTGACCGCAGGGTCCCCGCGCGGGGAGACGCTGACCGACCGGCTCAGGGCCGCCATCCTCGGCGGCGACTTCGTGCCCAACCAGCGGCTGGTCGAAGCCGACATCTGCGAGCAGTTCAGCGCACCGCGCGCCGCCGTACGCGAGACCTTCAAAGAACTCGCCGGCGAAGGGCTCGTCGAGATCCTGCGCAACAAGGGTGCCAGGGTGCGCGCCGTGTCGAAAGCCGAGGCCATCGAGATCACCGAGGTCCGGATGGTGCTCGAAGGGCTGTCGGCGGCCAAGGCGGCTGAGCGGGTGACGCCCGAGCAGGCCGGCGAGTTGCGGCGGCTGGTGGCCGAGATGCGCACCGCCGTCGACGGCAACGACCTCGACCGCTACTCCGAGCTCAACGCCGCCCTGCACGCCAAGGTGCGCGAGATCGCCGGCCACCGCACGTCGGCGGCCATCATCGAACGGCTGGGCGCGCAGGTGGTCCGCCACAAGTTCCGCCTCGCCCGCCAGCCGGGGCGGGCCGCCGTATCGTTGCCGCAGCACGAGCTGATCGTCGCCGCCATCGTCGCCCGCGACCCGGAAGCGGCCCAGACCGCCATGCAACAGCACCTCCGCAGCGTCGCCAAAGCCCTCGAAGCCACCCTCGAGTGACCCGCTTTCCGGCAGGCTCGCCGTCGGTCCCGCTCCCCGGGGCACGAGCCCGGGTGCGGGGAACTCGCCCGTGCTAGGGCGGCAGCGGGTGTCTCGCTTCCCGGCTGAAGCCGCCGGACTTCCGTGACTCGCCCGTGCTCAGGGGCGGGCGCTACGCACTCGGCCACCGCCAGACGCGGCGGCACCACCTCCCCCTGAGCCCGGGGCAGGGCAGTAGAGCCCGGGGCAGGGCAGTGGGTCGTCGGCCTGCCTCTCCAGCTGGGACACGAGTCCCGCTGCAGAAGACACGCTCCGCCTCCCAGCGCGCAAGACACGCTCCGCCCCCCGACGCAAAAGACACGCTCCGCCTCCCGACGCGAAAGACGCGCTCCGCCATCAGCGCACCCACCCCGTCGGCCAGAGTGGGTCCCCTACGGCCCCCAGAACTGACGGGGCGACGGTGCCACGACGGCCCTTCCAGCGAGCCGCCTCGCTCGCCCACGACCACCTGGCCCGAATGGGCGGACCGCCTTTCGGCGCGGCGAGCCCGCGGGGATCCACGTGGCGCCGGGCGCGGCGGCGCGCCGGTGCGGGGGCGGGGGCGGGGGCGGGTCTCACGTAGTGCGAGGGCTGGGTGGGAGGCCGCTGCGGGTCGCCGTGTCGAGGGTGGCGGCGGTGGCGCGGGTCATGGCGTTGGGGGACGGTGAGGGGGTCGAGCATGGCGGTGGCGGCCTCCATCTCGTGGACGCGGCGCACGCCGTGCTGGGCCGCGCCGCGCAGCAGCCGTACGACGAACTCCTCGTCCGCGTCCGTGACCGTCTCCACGAGATGCTTCCAGAACCAGTCGCCCAGGCCCGCAGCGTCGGCCGCCCGCTGCGACTCGGTGATCAACGCGCTGAGCCCCTTCACCAGGACGCTGCGCAGCGGCTTGCGCGGCGCCGCCTCCGGCCCTCCGTACGGCCCTAGCCGGTACGGATCCAGGCCGCCGACTCAGCATCTCGTTAACAATATTGTCTACATTAACGCTAGAGCGAGCGAAGTAGCCCGGCAACACAAGGCTGATCGCAGGAAGTGTTGACAATCGATCATCAGGCTCTTAGCGTCGGCGCGTGACCACGGCTCCGACCGCACCCAGCACCCTTGCGGGTGATCGGCGCCCACGCGGGCGGCTTCGTCTGGCGGGCGGCCGGCGCCATCGCCCTCGTCACCGGGCTGGCGGCCAGCGCGCCAAGGTGGTCCGCCCCAGCTTCGGCGAGCGCGGCGAGTCCGCGAAGGCGTGGCGGGCCGGCCACACGCTGGAGGAGATCAAGGCGATCCGCCGCGAGGAGGCGGAGAACGCCGCCGCGGCCCTGGGCGCCGAGATCGAGTTCTTCGACGCGGGCGACTATCCCCTGCTGGAGAGCCCCGAGCCGGTGGACCGGCGCGTCATGGGCAGCCCCGGCCCGCGCCACCGCACAGGCCACCTCCAGGTCGAGGTGGAGCTCGACCTGTCCACGAGCCCGCCGACGGCGATACGCGCGGCGAACGTACGCACCGCGCCCAAGCTGGTCGACGGGACCGAATACCCCCGATCCCTAGCCGACGGAGCATGACCTGCCATGAACGCCCTGTTGCATGACGTCGCCCACCTCGGTCACGTCGAACTGCTCACCCCCGAGCCGGAGCGGAGCCTGTGGTTCTTCACCGACATCCTCGGCATGACGCGGGCAGGCGCGGACGGCGACTCGGTCTACCTGCGCACCTATGACGACTACGAGCACCACAGCCTCACGCTGACCGCCCACCGCACCTCCGGCATCCGGGCGACGGGCCTGCGCGCGAGCAGCCAGGAGGCGCTCGACCGCCGGGTACGTGCGATCAAGGACGCGGGGCTCGGCATCGGCTGGCGCGACGGCGAGCCGGGGCGCGGCCCGACGTACGCCTTCCGCGACCCCGACGGCCACGAGCTGCGCCTGTACTGGGAGACCGAGTGGTACGAGCCGCCCGAGGAGCTGCGGCCCGCGCTGAAGAACCAGCCGCAGGCCTACCCTTCGCACGGCATCGGCATCCGCCGCCTCGACCACGTCAACTTCCTGGCCGCCGAGGCGGCGGCGAACGGCGCGTTCATCCGCGACGCGCTCGGCGCCCGGGTGACCGAGCAGATCCGGCTGGACAGCGGCCGCATCTCGGCCCAGTGGCTGCACTTCGCGAACAAGTCGTACGACGTCGTCTACACCGACGACTGGACGGGCACGTCAGGGCGGCTGCACCACCTGGCGTTCGCCACGAACACCCGCGAGGACATCCTGCGCGCCGCCGACATCTGCCTGGAGAACGGCGTGTTCATCGAGACGGGCCCGCACAAACACGCCATCCAGCAGACCTTCTTCCTGTACGTCTACGAGCCCGGCGGCAACCGCATCGAGCTGTGCAACCCGCTCACCAGGCTCATCCTGGCCCCCGACTGGCGCACGATCACCTGGACGGAGGCCGAGCGCGCCAAGGGCCAGGCGTGGGGCCTGAAGACGATCGAGTCGTTCCACACGCACGGCACGCCGCCGGTCGAGACGCAGGACAAGACGCAGGACGAGACGCAGGACGAGGGCGTCAGCCCAGCTTGACGGCCCAGCTCGGGTGCTCGCCCGGCGGCAGCTCGACGAAGCCGGGCAGCTCCCGCAGCGCCTCCTCGGCGCCGCCCGGCGTGTACGTCGCGATGATCCGCAGGGGCCGCCACCCGGTGTTGAACGTCGAGTGCGGCGTCCCCATGGGGATGTAGACGGCGTCGCCCGCCTTCACCTCGAACTCGGGCTCGTCGCCGACCATCTGCCGCCCCTCCCCCTCGATGATGTAGAGCACCTCGTCGGAGGCCGGGTGCTGGTGACGCTCGTGGCCCCGGTCGGGGTTGATCACGACCTCGCCGAACGTGGACGACGCGCCCGGCACGGTGGCCGGGGTGACGTGCCACTTGATCGAGCCCCAGTCGAAGATCATGGTCGGTACGTCTTCGGGCCTGCGGTGCACGGACGGTCTCCCTCGATCGTCAGAGGGCCTTGAAGGCCCGGAGCTGGTCGGCGATGGCGCGCTCGGCGGGCAGGCGCTCCATCGAGGAGGCGCCGAAGAAGCCCGCGATGCCCTTGGTGCGCTCCTGGATGAAGCGGACGTCGTCCGGTTCGGCGATGGGCCCGCCGTGGCACAGGACGATGATGTCGGGGTTGACGGCCACGGCGGCGTCGTGCATCTCCTGCACGCGTACGGCCGACTCCTCCAGGGTGAGCGCGGTCTTGGCGCCGATGCTGCCCTTGGTGGTCAGCCCCATGTGCGGTACGAGGATGTCGGCGCCGGCCTGCGCCATGGCGGTGGCCTGCTCGGGCGTGAAGACGTAGGGGGCGGTGAGCATGCCGCGCTCGGCGGCCAGCCGGATCATCTCGATCTCCAGGTCGAACCCCATGCCGGTCTCCTCCAGGTTCGTACGGAAGACACCGTCGATGAGGCCGACCGTGGGGAAGTTCTGGACGCCGGTGAAGCCCATGGCCGCGAGCTGGTCGAGGAACTGCGGCATGAGCCGGAACGGGTCGGTGCCGCACACCCCGGCGAGCACGGGGGTGTCCTTGACGACCGGCAGCACCTCGCCGGCCATCTCGACCACGATCGCGTTGGCGTCCCCGTACGGCAGCAGCCCGGCCAGCGAGCCGCGCCCGGCCATCCGGAACCGGCCCGAGTTGTAGATGATGATGAGATCGACGCCGCCGGCCTCGGCGGCCTTGGCCGACAGGCCGGTGCCCGCGCCGGCTCCGATGATCAGCCGGCCCGCGTTCCGCTCGGCGCGCAGCCTGCCGAGCGCCTCCTCACGGTTCATGCCGTCCTCCCTTCCTGCGCCCGGCGGGTACCCCCGGCGCGTCTCATGCCGTCCCCTTCTGGATGAGCTCGTGCAGCCGCTCGGCGGCGGCGACCGCGAATGCGGGCTTGTTGATGTCGTCGGCGCTCTCCACCACCTGCACGTCGCCGCCCGCCACGGCCGCGAGCACGGCGTCGAAGCAGGCGGCGTCGGCGGCCGGGTCGTGGAACGGCCCGCCGGGCACGTCCACGGCGGAGACGCCGCCGCGCGGCACGAACAGCGCGGTGGGCCCGCTGGCGGCGGCCAGCTTCGCGCCGATGCGCCGGCCCAGCTCGGCGTTCTCCTCGGGCGTCGTCCGCATCAACGTGACGGTCGGGTTGTGCACGAGGAGGTTGCGGTCGCGGAACCGGTCGGGGACGGTCTCCATCGGCCCGAAGTTGACCATGTCGAGCGCGCCCAGGCTCACGACCTGGGGAACCCCGGCGGCCCCCGCCGCGGTGAGCCGGTCCGGCCCCGCCGACAGCACGCCGCCCACGAGGTCGTCGGCCAGCTCGGTGGTGGTGAGGTCGAGCACCCCGGCGAAGTAGCCGCTCGCGATGAGCGCCTCCATGGCCCGGCCGCCCGAGCCGGTGGCGTGGAAGACGATCACCTCGTAGCCCAGCTCCTCAAGGCGCGCGCGGGCGGCGTCCACGGCGGGCGTGGTGACGCCGAACATCGTGGCCGCCACCAGCGGCCGATCGTCGCCGGTCGGTCCGGTACGGCTGCGGGCGTCGTACGCGGCGGCCATCCCCGCGATCGCCGCGGCGGCGTTGCCGAGGATCTGCCGGGAGATCGAGTTGACCCCGGCCACGTCGACGACGCTGTACATGAGCGTCACGTCGCTCTGCCCCACGTACGCCGACACGTCGCCGGACGCCATGGTCGAGACGAGCAGCTTGGGCAGGCCGACGGGCAGCGCCGCCATGGCGGCGGCCGCGATCGAGGAGCCGCCGCTGCCGCCCAGCGCCAGCACGCCGCTCAGCCGGCCCTGCTCGTGCAGGTCGCGGGCGATGCGCGCGGCACCGGCGGCCATGGCGCGCAGCGCCGCGCCCCGATCGCCCGCACTGCGCAGCCGTTCCAGGCTCTCCCCGCCCGCCTCGGCCACCTCCTCGGCCGCAACGTCGGGCACCAGCGCTCTGGCGCCGGCCATGACGCCCGTGTCGACGAGGACGACCTCCTGTCCCGCCGCCGTGATCAGGTCACGGACGTAGGCGTACTCGGCGCCCTTGGTGTCGAGCGTGCCCAGCAGTAGTACCGCCATGCCGGTCTCCTTCAGGGACGACGCGTTCGCTGCCATCCGACAGCCTGCCCAGCCGCACAGGGGATCACGCCTGCGACATCGCGCCCGTGAAGGAGCCGGTGGAGGAGCAGGTCAGCGGCCGTGCACGATCAGCCAGGTGGCGACGGCGGTGACGGTGTCCGAGCGGTTGCCGATGATGTGGGGGCGGCTGCACGGGAACGTGATCGAGTCGCCCTCGGCCAGCGTGACGGTCTCCGACTCGAACTCGATCGTCAGCTCCCCCGCCGTCACCGTGCCGACCTCGTAGCCCTCGTGGTGCAGGAAGCGGCCGTGCGCGGTGGAGACCGCGTGCGGCGGATAGGTGGACTCGAAGAACTCGACGTCTGGGGTCGGGCGGGGTGAGAGCCTGCGGAACGTCACTCCCCCGCCGAGCCTGATGGGCGCCGTCTCGCCCGCCCGCGCCACCAGAACCTCGCTCCCAGCGCTACTGCCGGGCGGTCCCGGCTCGTACCCGTCGAAGACCGCCGCGAGCGGCGCTCCGATGGCCGACACGTACGCGATGAGCCTGCTCACCGACGGCCGCATCGTGCCGCGCTCGATCTGGGACACCGCGCTGGGCGAGATGCCGAGCTCCCTGGCCACCGCCCGCAGCGACTTGCCGGACTCCGTGCGCAGCTCCCGCAGCCGCTTGCCGAGCCGCTCGCCGCTGATCGCCTCCAGGCCCTCCATGGCCTCCGTCACACGTCTTTAACACTTGCGCAATCGGGCCGAACGCCCTCAAGTGTTAAGTGATGGCTTAACACCGTCCGGCGACCCTACCCCCCAAGGATGCCGCACATGACACAGCCCACCGTCGCCCAAGCCCCGCCCCACGACCCACGGCTCACCAACGCGGACCTCGCTCCGCTGCGCGAACAGACCTGGTCGTCGTACAACATCTTCGCCTTCTGGATGTCCGACGTGCACAGCGTCGGCGGCTACGTCACCGCGGGCAGCCTGTTCGCGCTGGGCCTGGCGAGCTGGCAGGTGCTCTTCGCGCTGCTCGCCGGCATCGTCATCGTCAACGTCTTCTGCAACCTGGTGGCCAGGCCCAGCCAGGTCACCGGGGTGCCGTATCCGGTGATCAACCGGGTGGTGTTCGGCGTGCTCGGCGCGAACATCCCGGCCATCGTGCGCGGCTCGATCGCCATCGCCTGGTACGGCGTGCAGACCTACCTCGCCTCGCAGTCGCTCATCATCATCTTCCTGAAGTTCTGGCCGGCCACGGCCGCGCTCAACGAGCCGACGTTCCTCGGCCTGTCCGCGCTCGGCTACATCTGCTACGCGATCCTGTGGGTGGCGCAGGCGGCGGTGTTCTGGCGCGGCATGGACGCGATCCGCCGCTTCGTGGACTGGGCCGGGCCCGCCGTGTACGTGGTCATGCTGGTGCTGGCCGTCTACCTGGTGAGCCGGGCCGGATGGGAGAACATCAGCCTCGACCTGTCGCAGGGCGAGAGCCTGGGCTTCGCCGAGTCGATCCCGGTGATGCTGAGCGCGATCGCACTGGTCGTGTCGTACTTCTCGGGGCCGATGCTGAACTTCGGCGACTTCTCCCGCTACGGCCGCTCGTTCGAGGCGGTCAAGCGCGGCAACCTCCTCGGCCTGCCGGTCAACTTCCTGTTCTTCTCCCTGCTGACGGTCATCACGGCCTCGGCCACGGTGCCGGTGTTCGGCGAGCTGATCACCGACCCGATCCACACCGTGCAGCGCATCGACACGCCGTTCGCGATCCTGCTGGGCGGCCTGACGTTCGTGATCGCGACCGTGGGCATCAACATCGTGGCGAACTTCATCTCGCCGGCGTTCGACTTCTCCAACGTCAGCCCGCAGCGCATCAGCTGGCGCACCGGCGGGATGATCGCGGCGGTCGGCTCGGTGCTGCTCACCCCGTGGAACTGGTACGGCAACCCCGATGCCATCCACTACACGCTGGGCCTGCTGGGCGCGCTGATCGGGCCGCTGTTCGGCATCCTGATCGCGGGCTACTACGTGTGCGCGCGGCAGCGGGTCTCGGTGGACGAGATGTTCACGCTGGACCCGGGCGGGCGCTACTGGTTCAGCAAGGGCTACAACCCCAACGCGGTGTGGGCCACGGCGGCGGCCGGGGTGCCGGCCATCGCCGCGGTGCTGGTGCCGAAGTGGGTCACGGCGGTCGAGCTGGCCTGGCTGGCCGACTTCAGCTGGTTCATCGGCTGCGGGCTCGGGTTCGCGGCGATGGTGCTGCTGGAGCGGCGCGTACCGAGGATCATTCCGGCATGACCCGTATCCGTGTGATCAACCCGAACACCGCCCTGGCCATGACCGAGTCCATCGGCCGGTGCGCCAGGGCGGTGGCGTCGCCGTCCACCGAGGTGACGGCGGTGAGCCCGGCCATGGGGCCGGAGTCGATCGAGAGCCACTACGACGAGGCGCTGGCGGTGCCGGGGGTGCTGGCGGAGATCGCGGCGGGCGAGCGCGAGGGCGTGGACGCGTACGTGATCGCCTGCTTCGGCGACCCCGGCCTGGACGCGGCGCGCGAGCTTGCGACGGGCCCGGTGCTGGGCATCGCCGAGGCCGCGATGCACGCCGCCACGATGGTCGGCAGGACGTTCAGCGTGGTGACCACGCTGGCCAGGACCACCGGCAGGGCGTGGGACCTCGCGCACCGGTACGGCTTCGCCGCCGCCTGCCGGGGCGTGCACGCCTGCGAGATCCCCGTGCTCGACCTGGAGAAGCCGCCGGCCCGCGCGGCGGTGACCGAGCTGTGCGCGGAGGTGGCCGAGCGGGACGGCAGCGACGCGATCGTGCTGGGCTGCGCGGGCATGGCGGACTTCTGCGCCGAGGTGTCGCGGGCGACGGGCGTGCCGGTGATCGACGGGGTGGCGGTGGCGACGCGGTTCGCCGAGTCGCTGGTGGCGCTGGGGCTGCGGACGAGCACGCGCGGCGAGTACGCCCCGCCACGCCCCAAGCGCTATTCGGGCCTGCTGCGCGACTTCACGATCTGACACGTTCCTGACACAGAGGTCTTGACTGCCTGCACAGGTCGGGGTTACTGTCGGCACACAACTGACAGGAAAGTTTCCTAATAGTTGATCCCAGACATCCCATCCCCCGTACACCCCTCGACCGGATGTCGGAGCATCATGAAGAACCCCACCTTGAGCAAGGCCCTCGCCGGGCTGGCCGCTCTGGCGCTGCCGCTCACCGCGGTCGTCGCCGGGTCCGGCCCGGCCCTCGCCTCCACCACCTCCCCCTCCTCCGCGCTGTCCGCCCCGCTCTCGGCCCCGCTCGCCGCCGCGCAGGCGACCGAGTGGGCGGCCGGGACCTCGTACACGGCCGGCACGCGCGTCACGTACAACGGCGTCGAGTACGAATGCATCCAGAGCCACACCGCGCTGCCCGGCTGGGAGCCGCCGAACGTCCCCGCCCTGTGGAAGCAGGTCTCAGGCGACGACGGCGGAGACCCCGGTGACGGCGGCGACCCCGGTGACGGCGACGGAGACAACGGCGACCCTGGCGACGGCGGCGGCCCCGGTGACGGGGGCGACGGCGGAGACGACGGCGGCCCCGGTGACGGCGACGGCGGCGACGACGGCGACAAGAAGGTCCTCGGCTACTTCGTGAACTGGGGCGTCTACCAGCGCAACTACCACGTCAAGAACATCGACACGAGCGGCTCGGCGGCCAAGCTGACGCACATCAACTACGCGTTCGGCAACGTGACGAACGGCCAGTGCGCGATCGGCGACAGCTACGCCGACTACGACCGCTTCTACCAGGCGAACGAGAGCGTGGACGGCGTCGCCGACACCTGGGACCAGGGCGCGCTGCGCGGCAGCTTCAACCAGCTCCGCAAGCTGAAGCAGAAGTACCCGCACATCAAGGTGCTGTACTCCTTCGGCGGCTGGAGCTGGTCCGACGGCTTCGGCCAGGCCGCGCAGAACCCGGCCGCGTTCGCCGAGTCCTGCTACCGCCTGGTGGAGGACCCGCGCTGGGCCGACGTCTTCGACGGCATCGACATCGACTGGGAGTACCCGAACGCCTGCGGTGAGACCTGCGACTCCAGCGGCCCCGCCGCGTTCAGGAACCTCATGCAGGCGCTGCGCGCCCGCTTCGGCCCCGACTACCTGGTCACCGCGGCGATCACCGCCGACGGCACGGACGGCGGCAAGATCGACGCGGCCGACTACGCCGGCGCCGCGCAGTACGTCGACTGGTACAACGTCATGACCTACGACTACTTCGGTGCCTTCGCGCCGCAGGGCCCGACGGCCCCGCACTCGCCGCTCACCTCCTACCCCGGCATCCCGACACAGGGCTTCTACTCGGATGCGGCCATCCAGAAGCTGAAGAGCAAGGGCGTGCCGGCGAGCAAGCTGCTGCTCGGCATCGGCTTCTACGGCCGCGGCTGGGCCGGGGTCACGCAGGCGGCGCCCGGCGGCACCGCGACCGGTCCGGCGCCCGGCACGTACGAGCAGGGCATCGAGGACTACAAGGTGCTCAAGACGCGCTGCCCGGCCACCGGCACGGTCGGAGGCACGGCGTACGCGTACTGCGGGAACCAGTGGTGGAGCTACGACACGCCGGCCACGATCGGCGGCAAGATGAGCTACTCGAAGGACCAGGGCCTCGGCGGCGCGTTCTTCTGGGAGCTCAGCGGCGACACGACGAACGCCGAGCTGCTCACGGCCATGAAGAACGGCCTGAGCTGATCCCCATCACGGTGGGCCGGCCCTCCCCGCGCGGCGGAGGGCCGGCCTTTCCGCGTCTACATCACCGTCCCCGGCTCAGCTGAGCTCGGCGAACTGCTCGGCGGTGAGCGTCACGGTGGAGGCGCCCAGGTTCTCCTCCAGGTGGGCGATCGACGACGTGCCGGGGATCGGCGCGACCACCGGCGAGCGGGCCAGCAGCCAGGCCAGGCTGACCTGCGCGGGCGTCGCGCCGAGCAGCTTGGCGACGTTGTCGACGGGACCGCCGGGCGCGGCCAGCGTGCCCTTGGCGATGGGGCTGTAGGGGATGAACACGATGCCCTGCTCGGTGCAGTGGTCGAGCACGCCCTCGGAGAAGCGGTTGGTCAGGTTGTAGCGGTTCTGTACGGAGACGATGTCGGCGATCCGCCGCGCCTGCTCCAGCTCGTCGACGGTCACCTCCGACAGGCCGATGGCGGCGATCTTGCCCTCGTCCTGCAGCGCCTTCAGCTCGCCGATCTGGTCCTCAAGCGGCACCTTCGGGTCGATGCGGTGCAGCTGCAGCAGGTCGAGCCGCTCCTGGCCGAGCCTGCGCAGGCTCATCTCGACCTCCTGCCGCAGGTACTCGGGACGGCCCACGGCGTGCCACTGGCCGGGCCCGGTGCGCACGAAACCGGCCTTGGTGGCGATCAGCAGATCCTCGGGGTACGGGTGCAGCGCCTCACGGATGATCTCCTCGCTGACGTACGGGCCGTAGGAGTCGGCCGTGTCGATGAGGTTCACCCCCAGCTCCACAACGCGCCGCAAAAGCTTGACGGCCGCGTCCCGATCGGCGGGCGGCCCCCAGACGCCCGGGCCGGTCAGGCTCATGGCGCCGAAGCCGAGACGGTGCACGGTCTTGCCGCCGATGGTGACGGTGCCGGTGGACGGGAGGGAGATGGACATGACAGTTCCTCGTTTCCGAGAGTGACGTTCCAAGTCCGTGATGCAACGGATACGCGGACAAATCTTCCCTATCACCCGCCCGATGAATACGTTTCGGGGCACGTGCGAATAATGACCCGGTTCACCCTCCACGTTCGAGGAGCACCATGGCTTCCCGCTTACGTAACGGCATGCTCGGCGCCATCACCGCCGTGGCCGTGGCCCTGTCACCCCTCGCCTTCACCGGAACCGCCGCCGCGCACGGCGGCCAGCACGGCGGGCACGGTGGTCACGGCGGTCACGGCAAGCCCGGCGGACCGGGCGGGCACGGGCCGAAGGACCCCGTCACGAAGGAGGTCGCCAAGCTCGTCAAGGCCGTGTCCGGCAAGAACGTCAAGAAGCACCTCAGGGAGTTCCAGGCCATCGCCGACGCCAACGACGGCACCCGCGTCTCCGGCACCCGCGGGTTCGACGCCTCCCGCGACTACGTGGCCGGCAAGCTGCGCAGGGCCGGCGACAAGGTGACGATCCAGCCCTTCGAGTTCGTCTTCGACGGCTACATCACCCCGCCCGTGCTGCAGCGGACCAGCGGGACGCCGAAGACGTACACGTACGGGTTCTTCAGCGACTACGTGGCGATGGGCGACTCGCCCGCCGGGTCGGTCAGCGGCACCGTGCAGGCCGTGGACCTGACGCTGCCGCCGGGACCGGAGAACAGCTCGACCTCCGGCTGCGAGCCTGAGGACTTCGCCGGCTTCACCCCCGGGAACATCGCGCTCATGCAGCGCGGCACCTGCGACTTCCGCGTGAAGGCGGACAACGCGGCGGCCGCGGGCGCCATCGGGGCCATCGTCTTCAACGAGGGCCAGGAGGGACGCACCGAGGTGGACCTCAACCCGGTGCTCGGCGGGCCCGGCGTGACGATTCCGACGTTCTTCACCCGCTTCTCCGTCGGCGAGGAGCTGGCCGCGGCCGGCACCGCGGTCACCATGAACTGGGACCCGATCGTGGAGACCAGGACCACCTACAACGTGATCGCACAGAGCAAGAAGGGCGACCCGAACAAGGTCGTCATGCTCGGCGCCCACCTCGACGGCGTGCAGGAGGGGCCCGGCATCAACGACAACGGGTCCGGCAGCGCGGGCGTCCTCGAGGTGGCCCTGCAGGCGGCCAAGCTCAAGCCCAGGAACCAGCTCCGCTTCGCCTTCTGGGGCGCAGAGGAGTTCGGCCTGCTCGGCTCCGAGCACTACGTGGCCTCGCTGAGCGAGGAGGAGCGAGCCAAGATCAAGCTGTACCTGAACTTCGACATGATCGGCTCGCCCAACTACACGTTCGGCATCTACGACGGTGACGGCGACGCGTTCGGCACCGCCGGTCCTCCCGGCTCCGACAAGATCGAAGAGGACTTCGAGAAGTTCTTCACCGGGCGGCGGCTGCCCTTCACCGCCTCCGCGTTCACCGGACGCTCGGACTACGGGCCGTTCATCGAGGCCGGGATCCCGGCGGGCGGCCTGTTCACCGGGGCCGAGGAGCGCAAGACCGAGGAGGAGGCGGCGATCTTCGGCGGCACGGCGGGCCTCCCGCTCGACCCGTGCTACCACAGCGCCTGCGACACGATCACGAACATCAACGACTTCGCTCTTGACGTGAACTCCGACGCCATCGCGACGCTGACCGGCACGTACGCGTTCGACATCGGCGACATCGGCGCCACGCGGCCCGCCCCGGCGAGCGCGGCGCGCAGCGCCGGGAAGCACACGCACCAGCCCGCCGGCTCGGCGAGCTGATCCCCGCGTGCGCCTCTCCACCCTGCAAGAGGAGGGGGGTGGAGAGGCGCACGCATGCCGGGGCCGTGCCGGCTCGCCCGGGCGCAGGGGCCGCGCCTTCAGACACGCCCAGCGCAGGCTCAGGCCACGCCGGGCTCAGGGGCGGGGCTGGTGGCCGAAGCGGACCGGTTTCACGCCGTGCGTCCGGGCCGCCGGGTCGGGCATCGCCTGGTTGCGGCTCGGGACGGGCTCGGCGGGCTCGATGACCGGCTCGGCCTCGCCCGCCGCGACGATCCGGCGTACCAGCCGCTCCCGCAGCTCCGCCGCGACCTGCGCGTGCGAGGCGTGCCCGGCCAGGTTGACCAGCTCGTACGGGTCGTTGACCACGTCGTACAGCGCCTGCTCGCGATAGCGGGCGGCGGCCGGGTCGTCCCAGGGGTCGGCGTCCTCGGCGACGGCGTAGTACTTCCACCGGGACGTACGGATGCCGCGCCCCACCTCCGACTCGCTCACCTGGAAGAACACCTCTTCCGGCCAGTCGGCGCCGGGATCGCGCAGCAGCGGCAGGAACGAGCGCCCCTGCATCTCCTCGGGCACCGGCAGCCCGGCCGCGTCCAGGAGCGTCGGCGGCAGGTCGATGGTGCTGACCGGCCGGGAGATCGCACCACCGCCGTCGAAGCCGGGCCCGCGCAGCGCCAGCGGCACCCGCAGCGAGGCGTCGTGGCAGGAGCGCTTGTACTCGGCGTTGCGGGTCTTGAAGTGGTTTCCGTGGTCGGAGGTGTAGGCGACGATCGTGTCGTCGAGCAGGTCCATGCTGCGCAGCGCGTCGAGCAGCCGGCCGAGCCCTTCGTCGAGGCGTTTGACCTGGCCGAGGTAGCCGCCCATGTGCCGGTGCGCGGTGCCGCCGAGCGTGGCGAGGTCGGGCGGCATCCAGGTGCCCTGGTAGCGCTCCTCGTAGCCGTCGGGCGCGGGATAGTTGTCCAGCTCGTTCTGGTGGTGCGGCTCCAGGAACGACAGGAACAGGAAGAACGGCTCGTCCGCGTGGTCGGCAACGAACCGCACGGCGGCGTCCACCAGCGCGTCGGAGCGGTAGCCGGGCAGCATGACGGGCTCGTTCGCCTCGTCGAAGACGATCGTGCGGTAGGCGTCGGAGGTGTGCTCCAGCGCGTTGGCGGCCAGCCAGCTCTGGTAGCCGCCGCGCTGGTGCTCGGGCACCGGCTCTTGCCCGGCCAGGTGCCACTTGCCGATGTAGCCGGTGGCGTCGCCGGCCGCGCCGAAGTGGTGGGCGAGCGTGCGCTCTTCCGGCGGCAGGACGCGGCCGTTGCGGTGCACGCCGGTCGTGGTCGGGTAGCGGCCGGTCTGGAGCGCCGCGCGGGCCGGCGCGCACACGGGCTGCGGTGTGAGCGCGACCGTGGCCTGCGTGCCGTGCCTGGCCATGCGGTCGAGGTTGGGGGTGAGCGGGCCGACGGTGTCCCACCGCTGCTGGTCGGTGAAGACGACGATCACGTTGGGGCGCAAAAGGGAGACTCCTATCGAAGGCCGGTGAGGGCGATGCCCCGCACGAAGTATCTCTGGGTGAAGACGAACAACAGCGCCGTGGGCACGAACAGGATCACCGAGCCGGCCGCCGTGAGGTGCCACAGCGTGAAGTACTCCTGGTTGAACAGGGTGAGGCCGACCGGGATCGTCCGCATCTCGGGCGTGCTGGTGGCGACCAGCGGCCAGAGGAACTCGTTCCACTGGAAGACGAAGGTGAACAGCGCGAGCACGGCGAGCGCGGGCCGGGTCTGCGGCAGGATGACGCTGCGGTAGATGCGCAGCTCGGAGGCTCCGTCGATGCGGGCCGCGCTGATCAGGTCGTCGGGGATCGGCTGGATGAACTGCCGCATGAGGAAGATCCCGAACGCGTCCATGAGGAACGGCGTGATGAGCCCCTGGTAGGTGTTCAGCCATCCCAGGTTGGCCATCATCACGTACAGCGGGATCATCCGTACGAAGAACGGCACCATGAGCGTGGCGAGCAGCGCCACGAACAGCGTGTTGCGCAGCGGGAAGCGGAACTTCGCGAACACGTAGCCGACGAGCGGGTCGAAGATCAGGTGCGACAGCGTGATCGCGCCCGCCACGACGAGGCTGTTGACGATGAAGTCGCCGAACGGCGCGCGGGCGAACAGCTCGGCGTAGTTGCCCCACTGCGGGCTCTCCGGCCACAGCACGGCGCTCGCCGCCAGCGTCTCGGCCTCGGTCTGCAGCGACAGCGAGACCATGTAGAGCAGCGGCAGCACCGTCACCAGGCTCGCCAGCGTGAGCAGCGTGTAGAGCAGCACCTTGCGGCGCACCGTCATCCGTTCCATCAGTACGTCACCTCGCCCCGCCGCCCGGCCCGAAGCTGGATCACGGTGAACGCCACGATCACGAGGAGCAGCAGCACCGACTGCGCCGAGGAGTAGCCGAAGTCCCTGGTGCGGAAGGCCACGTTGAAGATGTGGAAGACGGTCAGGTCGGTGGCGTCGCCGGGCCCGCCGCCGGTGATGATGTACGCCTGCCCGAACGCCTGCAGCCCCGAGATGACCGCCATGACCGACACGAACAGCGTGGTCGGTCCGAGCAGCGGCAGCGTGATCCGCCAGAAGCGGCGCCAGGCGTCCGCCCCGTCGATCTTGGCGGCCTCGTGGTAGGTCTCGGGGATGCCCTGCAGACCGGCGAGGAACAGCACCATCGTGTAGCCGACGCTCTGCCAGAGCGTGACGGCGGCGATGGTGAGCAGCGGCGCGGTGTTGAGCCACTGCTGGGTGGGCAGGCCGAGCGCGAGCAGCACCCGGTTGAGCACGCCCAGCTCGGGGTCGAGGATGTTGCGCCACAGCAGCCCGACGATCGCCACCGAGGTGAGGTACGGCACCAGCAGCAGCACGCGGAAGGCCACCCGCCCCTTGAGCGGCTGGTCGATGGCCAGCGCCAGCGCCAGCCCGAGCACGATGGAGCCGATCACGACCAGCACCGCGAAGACCGCCGTGACGAGGAACGAGTGCCGCACCGACGGGTCGGACAGCGCCTGGGCGTAGTTGCTCAGGCCGGTCCACTGGTCGGCCATCGGCCCGGTGCGGAAGCCGGTGGCGATCACGTTGCCGATCGGCAGGTAGAACAGCGCCGCGAAGAACAGGATGGCCGGCAGCAGGAAGAGGTAGGCGGTCCGCGCGTACCGGCCGGAGAGCGTGCGCGGCCTCACTTGAGGTAGCCCTCCGCCGTCTTCGCGAACTCGGTCAGCACCTCGGCGGCCGGGCGGTTCTGGATGATCACCTGCTGGTACATCACCTTGAGCTGCTCTTCCCACTTGCCGAACCGCCCGGTCAGCCGCACCTCCTGCGAGGAGTCCTTCGCCTGCGGCAGCGCGTCGGCGAACACCTTGATGACCGGGTCGGTCTGCACCTCGGGCAGCTCGGCCCAGGACTTGCGGGGCATGAGCATGCCGGTCTCCTGGGTGGCGGCCTGCTCGACCTCGAGGGCGGTGACGCGCTTGATGAAGTCCCACGACAGCTCGGGCCTGCTCGCCTTGGCCGGCACGAACAGGCTGACCCCGGCCGCCTGGGTGGCCTGCACCTTGTGCTTGAGCGGCGGCGCGACGCCGAGGTCGATGTCGGGGCTGGTCTTCCTGATCGGGTCGAGGTCCCAGGGCCCGGTGAGGATCATCGCGGCGCGCCCCGCGGAGAACAGCTTCTGCGGGCCCGAGTAGTCGGTGCCCGTGACCGGCACGGGGGCGACCTTGTGCCTGTGGATGAGGTCGGCCTGGAACTGCAGGGCCTCGATCGCGTCCTCCAGCGGCGTCATGGCCTTGCCGGTCCCGGCGTCGTACGGGGTGACGCCCGCCTGCATCATCCACGGCCACATGTAGGAGTAGTCCTGGTTGAGCGCGACGCCGTACACGCCGTCCTTGGTCAGCTTCTTCGCCGCTTCGAGGAACTCCTCCCAGGTGGTGGGCACCTCGACGCCCGCGTCCCTGAGCATCGCCTTGTTGTAGAGCAGGGTGTTGCAGGTCAGGTGGAGCTGCACGCCGTACACCTTGCCCTGGTAGGAGTTGCGCTCGACGGTCACCGGCTGCCAGTCGGAGGGGAAGCCCATGGCCTGGCCGTCGCGGTCGACGAAGTCCTGCAGCGAGCGGGCGTTTCCGGAGACGGCGAACTCCTGTACCCACCCGCCGGGCTCCTCCACCAGGTCGGGCACGGTGCCGGAGGCGAAGTCGGCGAGCAGCCTGGTGCGCAGGTCGGGCCACTGGTACTTCTGCAGGTTGACGGTGACCTTGTGTGCCTGCTCGAACGCGGCGATCACCTTGCGGTAGGCCTGGTAGTCGTGGCCGGCGTTCCAGTAGACGGTGAAGGTGCCGGGGTCGGCGCTCTGGGTGGCCGGCGCTCCCGCGCACGACGACAGGGCCGGCACGCCGGCGGCGGCGGTGGCCGCGCCGAGGAGCCGGAGCAGATCACGGCGTGAGGGGTGAGCGGGCATCGTGGGGTTCCCTTCTTAGGACGAGCCCCGCCGCAGGAAGGTCCACGACCGGACGATCTCGCGGGCGGGCGGCGGCTCATCGGCCTGGAGGCGGTCGAAGAGCAGGCGTACGACGTCGGTGTAGTCGTGGCGCAGCGGGCCGACGGTGCTGAGCTGCGGATTGGTGATGAGACCTTCGTCGATGTTGCCGACGCCGACGATGGCGACGTCATCGGGCACGGCGAGCCCCAGGTCCCTGGCGGCCGAGATGGCGCTGATCGCGGCCCGGTCGGCGGCGGCGAAGATCGCGTCGGGCCGGTCGGGCGAGCGCAGCAGCTCGGTCGCCGTCTGGTACGCCGCCACGCGGTCGTCGGCTCCCCCGGTGACGACGCGGTCGGTGACGCCGTGTCGCTCCAGGGCGGTGAGGTAGCCGAGCAGCCGCCCGGCCGGCTTGTCGCGGTAGAGCTCGTGCCGCTGCCCCATGAACGCGATGCGCCGCCGCCCGGTGGCCAGCAGGTGCTCGACGGCCTCCGCGCTGGCCTCGGCCTCCGGGGTGCGGACGACGTCGCAGCCTTCGAGGCCGCTCTCGTTGCTCAGCACCACCATCGGCAGCCCGGTGGCGGCCACCCCTTCGAGCAGGTCGCGGGCGAGGTGGTCACCGACCACGTTGATCAGCGCGCCGTCGGCGATGCCGCCGCGCAGCATCTCGATCGCGGCGGCGGCCCTGGCCTCGGAGTAGACGGCGAGGGTGATCACGGAGTAGCCGCGCGCGTCGGCCATCTCGTGCAGGTCGGTGGCCAGGCGCTCGTCGGCGGGGACGCCGCCGAACGTGCTCAGCACCAGGCAGACGCGCTGGGTGCGGCGTCTGCGCAGGCTCCTCGCCGCCTGGTTGGGGGTGTAGCCGAGCTGCCTGGCGGCGTCGAGCACCCGCTGCCTGGTCTCGGCGGCCACGGGTCTGTCGCGGCCGCTGAGGACGTAGGAGACGGTCGCCACTGACACGTTCGCCAGCTCGGCCACTTGTCGCGCTGTAGGTCTCATGTTAGTCGAATAACCTAGCATTCCCTATTGGGTTTTGGGGTAATTGGTGGCGGCGGATCTGGGAGAGCAGGTCAATCCCTGGTGTCCGGCCGCCACCCGGCCCGCAGTGTGCGTTAATCGATTAACACGCTAGTTCGCGGGCGAGGGCCCGGCAAGGGTCCGCACGACCCGGGACCCCCGGTTGTGATCGGCAGCGTGGCGCGCGGCTTCTGCGATCACTCTCCGTTACCTTGCGAGGTGAATGGGGGGATCTGCAGTGAATGGTTCGGCATGGGGTTCCGGCGAGGGCGTCTCCCGCCGGCTGCTGTTCACCGGCACGTTCGCCGCCGCCGCAAGCGCCGTCACGGGCTCGTTCTCCGAGGCCGCGGTGGCCGACCGGCCCGGCCGTGCCCGGCGGCCGGGGCGCGGCATGGCACTGCGGGCCAAGCCCGCGACCGTCTCGCTCGGCGGGCGCAAGGTGGCGACCTGGACGTACGACGGCATGGTGCCGGGGCCGATCATCCGCGCCACGGCGGGCGGCGTCGTGCGCGCCCGGCTCGTCAACGACCTGCCTGCGGAGACCACCGTGCACTGGCACGGCATCAGGATCGACCCCAGGATGGACGGCGCGCCCGGCTACACCCAGGCGCCCACGAAGCCGGGCCGCGCCTTCGACTACGTGTTCAAGGTGCCCGACCCCGGCACGTACTTCTACCATTCGCACGTCGGCACCCAGCTCGACCGCGGTCTGTACGGCCCGCTCGTGGTGGCCGACCCGCACGAGCCGCTCGGCTACGACGAGGAGTTCGTGGTCCTGCTCGACGACTGGCTGGACGGCGTCGACGGCACGCCCGACGACGCGCTGCGCCGGCTCAACTCCACCACCGACCACGACGACACGCTGCGCAGCACGCTGCTCGGCGGGGTCTCCGCCGAGATCCGCCACCCGTTCCACCTGATCAACGGCCGGATGGCGGAGGCGCCCGAGGTGTTCAACAGCCGGCCGGGGCGGGTGGTGCGGTTCCGGGTGATCAACGCGGCGGCCGACACCGCGTACCGGGTGGCGCTCGGCGGTCACCGCATGACGGTCACGCACGCGGACGGGTTCCCGTGCGGGCCCGCCACCGTGGACGCGTTCCTCATCGGCATGGGCGAGCGGTACGACTTCGTCACCCGGCTGGGCGCGGGCGCGTTCCCGCTGGTCGCACTGGCCGAGGGCAAGGGGGCGCGGGCGTTCGCGATCGTCAGGACGACGCGCACCGCCCGGCGTCCGTCCCGCGACGTCAAGGTGCCGGAGCTGGAGCGGCGGCTGCTCGCCTACGCCGACCTCAGGCCGCGCCGCGCCGACGCGCTCCCCCGCCCGTCCAGGACCGTGACCGTGACGCTCGGCATGCGGCCGTCGGGCAACGAGTGGACGCTCAACGACCGGCTGGCCGCCGACCCGCTACGGGTGCGGGTGGAGAAGGGCGAGACGATCAGGATCGTCATGGACAACACCTCGCCCATGTGGCACCCGATGCACCTGCACGGCCACACCTTCCAGGTCCGCGTGGGCGATCGGCGCGGGCCGCGCAAGGACACGGTGAACATCAAGCCGCGTGAGCGGCTGAGCGTGGACGTCGAGTGCGACAATCCCGGCGAATGGATGTTCCACTGCCACAATCTCTACCACCAGGAGCAGGGCATGATGGGCGTTCTCGGGTACGGCCCGCCATCGCCCCGCAATCGCCACATGACCCATTAGGTCAGCTTCTGTCGGAGTTACGCTCAAGTAATGTATTACTCCCGACACATTTCACCAAAAGCGTGATTTTCAACATTTGGCGACGTACGGTCTTGCGACACGCGCCCACGCTGCGAAAGGATCTCCAGTCGGACCCCAGCCCGGCATGACGACTGGAGACGCCTGTCGTGCGCGCACAACAGAACATCGAGCAGTTCGGCTACCGCCAGGAGTTACACCGTGGGGTCGGCCTCGCCGACCTCATTTTCTACGGTTTGGCATACATGGTACCGATCGCACCTTTCGCGATATTCGGGAATGTCTATTCGGAATCAGGTGGCATGCCGGTCCTGGCGTACCTCGTCGGGATGATCGCGCTGCTGTTCACCGCCGCCTCGTACGCGCAGATGGTGAAGGCGTTTCCGCTGTCCGGCTCGGTCTACAACTACGCCGGGCGCGGCATCGCGCCGCCCGTCGGCTTTCTCACCGGCTGGATGGTGCTGCTCGACTACATTCTCGTCCCCTGCCTGCTCTACCTGGTGGCCTCGATCGCCATGAACGCCAGCGTGCCCGCCGTGCCCGTCTGGGCCTGGCTGGTCGGCTTCGCGGCGGTCAACACCGCGATCAACCTGCGCGGCATCAAGATGACGGTCCGCCTCACCCGCATCCTCATCGCGGTCGAGCTGGCCGTGCTCGCCCTGTTCCTGCTCGTCGGTGTCTGGGCGCTGCTGCGCGGCGAGGGCCACGGCTTCAGCTTCTCGCCGCTGTTCAACGCCGACACCTTCACCTGGCCGGTGATGTTCGCCGCCGTGTCGGTCGCCGTCCTGTCCTTCCTCGGCTTCGACGGCATCAGCATGCTGGTGGAGGAGTCGACCGGCGGCTCCGCCCAGGTCGGCCGGGCCATGCGCGTCGCGCTGCTGCTGGCCGGCGTGCTGTTCATCACCCAGGTCTGGGTGGCCGCGCTGCTCGTGCCCGACCCCGCCGGGCTCATCGAGCACCCCAGCGACACCGCCTTCTACGACGCCGCCGCCGTCGCGGGCGGCGAATGGCTCAGGCACGTCACCACCGCCGCGACCGCGCTCTCCTGGGGGCTGGTCAACACCATGGTCGCCCAGGTGTCGGTCTCCCGACTGCTGTACGCGATGGCCCGCGATCGGCAGCTGCCGTCGTTCCTCGCCAAGGTATCGGTGCGGCACTCCGTGCCGTCGAACGCGATCCTGCTCATCTGCCTGTTATCGATCGGCGTCGGCCTGTGGTCGGCCGCCCGCGACGACGGCGTCGCGCTGCTGTCGAGCCTGATCAACATGGGGGCGATGGTCGCGTTCATCGTCCTGCACGCCTCGGTCATCGTGCACCATGCCCTGCGCTCCGGCTCCGACCGGCTCTGGGCGCACCTCGTCTCGCCCCTGATCGGCGCCGGCATCCTGGTCTTCGTCGTGATCAACGCGGACATCATGGCCCAGCTCCTCGGCCTCGTCTGGCTCGGGCTCGGCGTGCTCGCGCTCATCACCCTGTACGCGCTCGGCCGCCGCCCCACGCTGCGGAGCATGCCCGCCGGATCGGACCGCCGCTGAGGAGGCCCCATGGACCGGCTGCCGCTGCACCAGGACCTCTACCTGATCGCTCACGACAAGTCCGGCAAAGCGTTCGTCCACCCGACGTCGCTCTCGCTCGGGCTGGCCGGCGCCGCCCTGCTCGACCGGCTCCTCGCGGAGCCTTTCACGCCGATCGGCGGCCGTGACCCCGCGCCCGCGGCGCTCATCAAGGGGGCCGCGGCGGGCGGGATCTACGAGCGCACCCGGGAGGAGCTGCTCGGCTCGGGGGTGCTCGTCCGGGTGACCGGGCGGCGGCTCGGCATGCTGCCGTACACGCGGTACGAGGTGGCCGACATCGCCGCCGTCGTCCGCGCGTCCTCGGGGGTGCGGGCGGCGGTCGAGGGCTGGAAGGCACCGGACGCGCGCTGCGCCGGGCTGTGCGGGCTGGTCGCGGTACTGCGCCTGGAGGAGCAGCTCTACCTCGACCAGCCGGCCGCCAAGCTGGTCGCCAGGCTCCGCGAGATCGCCGCCGGCGCCACCCCTCCGGTGGGCGAACTGGTGGAGACCGTGGACACGCTCGTCGCCGAGGCCGCCATCGCCGTCTACCGCTGACCGGCCCGGCACCGGGCGCGGGTCACGGAAAGAGGGCGCGGATCTGAGAGATCACCTCGACGATGACCGACACCTCGGCGGCCCGCGCCGACAGCCGCTTGAGCGCGTCCACGATCCGGGACCCGTCGGGCTCGGCCTCCTCCAGCTCGCGCCGCACGTCGGCGGCATCGCGCCGGGCCTGGGCGGGTTCGCGGACCTCGCCCTCGTGCTCGGCGAGCAGCCGTTCGAGCCGCTCGACCAGCCGTACCAGCTCATCGGCCCCCGCCTGGGCGGGCGGGTGACGGTGGACGGTGGCGCGGGCGTGCGGCCCCATGGCGATGGGGCCGCTGACCTCGCCGCCGCTGATGTGCACGCGGTACTCGTCGCCGCTCATGACCCCTCCCTCAGCTCGTGGCTCCGGCGGTGCCGTGCAGGGTGGCAGAGGAGTGCGGGCCGAACGCCATGGGCCCGCTGACCGTCGCGCCCGGCCCCACGGTCACCGTGGCGTTCATCGTGACCCCTGCCGCCTGCAAGCGGTAGGCCCCGGTGTCCACCTGGCGCTCCTCCAGGTAGTCGAGCACCGCCTCGGTGAGCCGGTGCTCGATCATCTTCACGTACTTGGCGACGTCGAGGGTCTGGATGTAGGTCTGCATGTCCGTGTCGGCGCCCAGTTCCCTGACGCTGCGCAGCGCCCCGTACGGGTAGACGATGTGCGCGCGCGGGTCGCGGGCCGTCACCCCCTGCCGGACGGCCTGCACCGCCGTGCGGACGACGCGCGCGGGCGCGGCGAGCACGTCGCGCAGCAGCCGCAGCCGCAGCACCCTGACGGCCTCCCAGGCGATGCGCCCCGGGTTCATCGACGGCAGCCGGTCCACCACGTGGTACGGATCCAGCACCGGCGGCAGCACGGTCACCACGAACTGCGTGTAGAGCATGCGGCCCTCGACCGCGAGGTAGATGAACGCCGAGGTGAGCGCCTCCTGCTCGGCCGCGGGCGCGACCAGCTCGCCCTTGGCGTCGCGGATCTCCTGCCCGGCGTTGCCGATCGTCACGCGCTGGTAATAGCGCACGCCGCCCTGCGGGTGGCGGGTGATGGCGGCGATCTCCTCGGGCGTGGCCTGGTACCTCGGCAGGCCGTCCTTGCCGATGAACGGGTGCGCGCCGGGCAGCCGCCGCCCGGTCCAGTCGGCCACGGTGAACAGGCCGCGCATCACCACGTGGTCGCCGATGTCCAGCCGCTGGACGCCCTCGTTGGGCCGTAACACGTGGTCGCGCATCTCGGCCATCCGCCGCCGGACGAAGGCGTGCAGGTCGACGGGGTCGATGTCCACGGGCGTGTGCTGCCGCCTGCTGCCCGCGCCGTCGCGTACGCGGTCGAGCTCGACCGCGATGGACCAGGTCCGCTCGACTCTCCCGGCGCCCAGGAAGGCGTTCTCGTTGCCGTACATGGTGATGTTGCCCCACTGGGCGCGGCGGATGTAGTCGAGGCGGGCGCTGGTCTGGGGGTGGACGGCCCGGCCCGGCGGCTCCGGCGTGCCCGGCCTGAGCGAGCCGGCCAGCGTGAGGTAAATGACGACCCGGTAGATCACGGCGACGCCGAGCGTAGCGGCGGGGACGAACAGCGACTGCGTGAGCGTGCCGCCGGCTCCCAGGGCCGCGAGCGGTTCTGGGAGGCCGAAGTCGGAAGAGCCGTAGCCGAGAGAGTCGTAACGGCCGGTGTCGAACATCGCGATGTAGAGGCTGAAGATCACCGCCGCGAACATGGAGAAGATCCCATAGACGGCCCAGAACCAGATGAGCAGCCGCAGGATGATCGGCCAGCGCCGTACGCGGCGTCCGGTGAGCAGAGCGAACGGGATCAGCACGAAGATCCAGTTCAGCGCGGTGAGGGGCGATATCAGCAGCCCGGCCGCGAACAGCGCGGAGATGAGGATGTCGCGGATGAGAAGCAGCTGCTGCGAGCGCCGACAGTGGTGGAGCACCGGGATGAGGTCGAACCCGCCGTAGGAGGGCGGGACCGCCCGGTAGGGGTCGGCAAGCAGCTCGTCGAGAACCCGGTAACGGAATTCACTGTCGAGGTAGGCGGCGGCGCACAGGTAGCGCGTCACGTTGCTCATAGGAACGCCGGCGTTCTGCACGACCATGAGCCCTCTCCCATCATTTCTCCTTGAGGGCAGAGCTTATGAGCGGCGAACGCTGCACGTGTGGGTTGTTAGCAAATAGTCTCTCGTCCGTAGCGCGAAACACCGAGCCTTCCACTAATTCCAACACACCCCTTTCTACCCATTTTCCTGTTACATTTCCGGGAGGGTGCTGTGGCGTACGAATCAGGGTCTGATCGCCGGTGCGGACGGTGTGGATCGCACGTCGGCTCCCTCGCCCAATGCCCCCGCTGCGGCGTCCCGCAGATACAGCAGGGCGGCCTCCCCGTCTCCACTCCGGGCACCGGCCCCACACCTGCGCCGGGCGGCGGCGATGAGCCCGACCGGCTGCGCCCGCCAGCCCCGGCGTGGCGGCGAGCTCCGGCGCTGGCCGGCGCGATCGCGGCGGTGCTGACGCTCGCCTTGGCCGGGTGGATCGTCGTCGGTCGCACGGGCGGCGATGCGGCTGCTGGCGGCGGCGCGGACCAGGCCGAGGCCGCGGAACGGCTTCCGGAGAGCGCCTCGGACGCGCAGGCGGGTGAGAACGCCGGCCCGAGTCCGACGAGGCCGAGCCCGGCACGAAGACCGACTCCTCCGACACCGACGGCTCCGATACCGACGAGACTGGCGACACCGAGGAGCGGGCCAGGGGGCAGGCCAAGGAGGTGAACAGGCTGCTGTCGAGCAGCACGTCCGCCCGTTCCGGCCTGAGCGAGGCCCTCGACGCCGCCGCCCGGTGCGAGAGCGCCGGGCCGAGCAGGATCGAGGAGATCACAGAATCCCGCCGCACCCAGCTCTCCGCCGCACGGAGCCTGACGGTGTCGGCGCTGACGGACGGAGCGCAGCTTAAGGACGCCCTGGTGACCGCGCTGGACGCCTCCTATCAGGCCGATCGCGCGTTCCTGGCCTGGGCGCGGAAGCTCGCGGCGTCGGGATGCCCGGGTGCGGTGCGGGAGCACCGCGATTACCTGCGGGGACTCGACTGGTCGAGGGCGGCGCAGGAGGCGAAGGCGCGTTTCGCCCGATCGTGGCGGCCGATCGCCGAGACGTACGATCTGACCGCTTGGAAAGCCGACCAGATCTGATCAGCGGCCTTTTCGCCTTACCAGACGGCTTTTCTACCCGCCGTTTCACGAAATTTCGGCTCGGCCTGATTCCAGGGACCGACCGCCACGACGGCTCCAGATCGAGGCCCCGCTTTCCACCGCGCCTTCCACCGGGCTTTCCACCGGACTTTCGGCCGTGCTTTCTGCCGGTCTTTCCGCCGTCCTTTGTGAGCGATGCGCGGGATGAAACGCCGATGAAACGCGCTCAGCGTGTGGTTGACGAGCCCGCGCCCGAGCGCTTAGGTTCGCGGAGATCGACGAAACATATCGTCATTTTTCCGAAAACTTTCGGAGGCGCCATGTTACGCGGAATCCTCGCGATCGGCCTGCTCGGCCTCCCCGCCGTACACCCAGGGCACCCGGCACCGCCCCCGGCCATCACCGTCAACGAGCGCGTCAGGCACCAGGAGATCGACGGCTTCGGCATCTCCCAGGCGTTCCGCCGCAACGAGCTGCTCAAGGCGCTGCCCGCCGCCAAGCAGCGCGAGGTGCTCGACCTGTGGTTCCACCGCACCAAGGGGGCCGGGCTGAGCATCCTGCGGCTCGGCATCGGCTCCTCCCCCGCGGGCAGCCCGTACGACCACATGGTCTCGATCCAGCCCGAGGACCCCGGCGGCCCGGACGCCCCGCCCAAGTACATGTGGGACGGCGACGACAACAGCCAGGTCTGGGTGGCCAAGGAGGCCAAGCGGTACGGGGTCGAGCGGTTCTTCGCCGACGCCTGGAGCGCCCCCGGCTACATGAAGGACAACGGCGACGACAAGAACGGCGGCACGCTGCTGCCCGAGTGGCGGCGCGCGTACGCGAAGTACCTGGTGGCGTACACGCAGTTCTACGCCGAGGAAGGCATCAAGATCACCGACCTGGGCTTCACGAACGAGCCCGACTACACGGCCCCGTACGCGTCCATGCGCTTCACCCCGGAGCAGGCCGCCGAGTTCGTCAAGGTGCTCGGGCCGATCGCGCGCGACACGAACGTGGTCTGCTGCGACTCGTTCGGCTGGCGCGAGGCCAAGGCGTACACGGCGGCCATCGAGGCCGACCCGGAGGCGCGGCGCTGGGTGAAGACGCACACGGGCCACACGTACGCGAGCCCGGTGGACGGCCCGCTGCCGACGTCCAGGAAGACGTGGATGTCGGAGTGGAACCCCAGCGGGAACACCTGGAACGAGGCGTGGGACGACGGCAGCGGCTATGACGGCATGACGATCGCCAAGGCCGTGCACGACGCGCTCACGCTGGGCAACGTCAGCGCGTACGTCTACTGGCTGGGCGGCTCGCGCGGCGAGACCAGGGCGCTGCTGCAGCTCGACGACGAGGCGGGCGAGTACCACGTCTCGAAGCGGCTGTGGGCGCTGGCCGGCTACAGCCGGTTCATCAGGCCGGGCGCGGTCCGGCTTGAGGCGGGGGCGGCCGATCCGGCGCTGAAGGTCTCGGCGTTCCGCAACCGCGACGGCTCGAAGGTGATCGTGGCGCTCAACACCGGCACGGCCCCGGTCGAGTGGACGGGCGTGCGGGGCCGGGCTTCGGCGTACGTGACGGACGAGGCCCGCTCGATGGCCCCGGTGAGCGTCGGGAGGGGCGCGGTGACGCTGGCGCCGCGCGCGCTCACCACGGTCGTCATCCGCTGACCTGGACGGCTCCCCACCCGGCGGAACGGGTGGGGAGCGGGTCAGCCCCTGGTGAGGCCCGGTGTCAGCCCCAGACCTCCTGGGCGGTCTCCACGATGAGCCGGAGCTTGGCGAACTGCTGCTCCTCGGTCAGTTCGTTGCCCTCGACGGTGGAGGAGAAGCCGCATTGCGGAGACAGGCAGAGCTGGTCGAGGTCGACGTACTTGGCGGCCTCGTCGATGCGCCGCTTGAGCGTGTCCTTCGACTCCAGCTCCCCGTGCTTGGTGGTGACCAGGCCGAGCACGATCATCTTGCCCTTCGGCACGAACCGCAGCGGCTCGAAGCCGCCGGAGCGCTCGTCGTCGTACTCGAGGAAGAAGCCGTCCACGTTCAGCTCGTTGAACAGGGCCTCGGCGACGAAGTCGTAGGAGCCGGACGCGGCCCAGGAGGAGCGGAAGTTGCCCCGGCACATGTGGGTGGTGACGGTCATGCCGTCGGGCTTGGCGGCCAGCGCGGCGTTGATCTGCTTGATGTAGCGCAGGTGCATGTGGTCGGCGTCGTCGCCGCGCTCGGCCAGCTCGGCGCGCTGTGCGGGGTCGTTGAGATAGGCCAGGCTGGTGTCGTCGAACTGCAGGTACGTGCAGCCGAGCTCACCGATCCTCCGCACCTGTTCGGCGTAGGCGGCGCTGAGGTCGTGCCAGAACTCCTCGACGTCGGGATAGACCTTCGGGTCGATGGCGGCGGGCCCGCCGCGGTAGTGGACCATGCTGGGCGACGGGATGGTCAGCTTGGGCGTGACGCCCTCGCCGGCGGTGTCGCGCAGGAAGGTGAAGGCGTCGGCGAAGATCGGCTCGTTGAGCGTGATGCGGTCGTGCACGCGCAGCGCGGCGGGGGTGAACTCGATGTCGCCGCGCTCGTTGTGGAAGCGCACGGTGATCTTCTCGTCGTCGGCCTGCCCGATGCCGCCGAGCCGGTAGATGAAGTCCATGTGCCAGGAGGACCGGCGGAACTCGCCGTCGGTGGCGCTTTGCAGCCCGACCTCGCGCTGCTTGCGTACCACGTCCCTGATGGCCGCGTCCTCGGCGGCGCGCAGCTCGTCGCCGGTGAGGGTCTGGCGGGCGCGCAGCAGCTCCTGGGGACGCAGCAGGCTGCCGACGTGGTCGGCGCGGAAGGGCGGTGAGGTACGCATGGGGATCATCCTCCTCCGTAGAGCTTTCTCAGCGGGGCCTTGAGGAGCTTGCCCGCCGCGTTCTTGGGCAGTTCCCCGACGAATTCCACATATTTCGGGATCTTGTAGCGGGCGAGGCGTCCGTCCAGGTGCTTGAGCAGGTCGTCCGCGCCGGCCCGGTGATCGGGGCGGAGCACGACCAGGGCCTTGCCGACCTCGCCCCACCGCTCGTCCGGCACCCCGATCACGGCGCACTCGGCGACGGCCGGGTGCTCGTACAGGGCGCTCTCAACCTCGGCGGGGTAGATGTTCTCGCCGCCGGAGATGATCAGGTCGTTGATGCGGTCGGAGATGCGCACGTAGCCGTCCTCGTCGGCCACGCCGATGTCGCCCGAGCGGAACCAGCCGTCGTCCGACAGCACCTTGGCGGTGTCCTCGGGCCGCCGCCAGTAGCCGGCCATGACGTTGGGGCCCTGCACGTACAGCTCGCCGGGCCGGCCCGGCGCGGCGGGCGAGCCGTCGGGGGCGACCAGCCGGACGTCGGAGAAGAAGCACGGCACCCCGGCCGTGCCCGCCTTGTCCACCGAGCGCTCGGCGCCCAGGAAGAGCGCGCCGGGCGAGGTCTCCGTCATGCCGTATCCCTGCAGGAACGTCAGCCCCCGCTCCTGGTACGTCCTGATCAGCGGCTCGGGCACCGGCGCTCCCCCGCACAGCAGGTGGCGCAGGCTCGACAGGTCGGCGGTCGGCCAGCGCGGCGACTGGGCGATGAAGCCGAACATCGACGGCACACCGAACATCACCGTCACCCGCTCGCGCTCGATGAGGTCGTAGGTGCGGTCCACGTCGAACGACGGCTCCAGCACGGCCCTGCCGCCCTTGAGCACGCACGGGATCAGCGTCTGCGCCAGCGCAGCGATGTGGAACATGGGCGCGCTGATCAGCACCACCTCGTCGTGCGCCAGCGGCACGTCCACGAGCAGGTTGACCGCGTTCCACGTGAGGTTGCCGTGGGTGAGCATGGCGCCCTTGGGGCGTCCCGTGGTGCCCGAGGTGTACATGATCAGGCAGATGTCGTCCTGGCTCACCGGCTCGTCGACCGGCTCGGGCGAGCCGGACGCGATCAGCTCCTCGTACTCCGCGGCGCCCACGTGCCTGCCGGGCAGCCCGCCGCCGTCGCGCTCCTCGCCGAGCACGAGCACGGCGGCCTCGGCGTCCTCCAGGATGTAGCGCAGCTCGGGCTCGGCCAGGCGGGTGTTGAGCGGCACGAACACGGCCCCCAGCAGCCCGGCGGCGAAGAACGTCTCCACCATCGCGGGCTGGTTGACCCCGAGGAAGGCGACCCGGTCGCCGCGCCGCACGCCGAGTGTTCCGCCAAGGGCGCAGGCCAGCCGATAGACACGTTCCAGCAGCTCACGGTAGGTGCGATCGCGCCCGCGGTAGGACAGCGCCACCCGCTCGGGCGTCATGCGCGCTCTGCGCGCCGGCCACGAGCCGATCCCTTGATTCCGCATCGGGCCCTCCTCGACGCTCAAGCCCTCAAGTTAGGCCACTTTTCGACTGCTGTCACGGTTCTGCCGAACTTTCGTCCGGGACGGTGTCGAGAAGATCGGCCACGATGCCGGCCGCCTGCGGCCTGAACCGCTCGTGCAGCGAGTGGCAGACCCGCTGCGCCTTCTCGGCCGGCCAGTCGTGCGGCAGGTAGCGCAGCGGCAGCCGCGGATCGGTCCTGATGATCTGCAGCCAGCCGGTCAGCAGCATGAGCGAGCGGGCCAGGTCGTCGGGGGCCTCGGGGGCCGGGTCGGCGGTGTCCCAGCGGCGCAGGAACTCCCGGTAGCGCTCGCCGAGCCCTTCGAGGTCGTAGGCGTCGCGGACGAGGGCCTGCATGTCGGTCGGAGTCCTGGGCTCGGCGGCGAACACCTTGACGTTCGCGCCCAGGTCCTCGATCACGCCGGTGGCGTCCACCTCGCCCGGGGCGATCCACAGGCCGTTCTGCAGCGGGCCGAAGCCCGCCCAGACCAGCCGCGAGCGCAGCTCGTGCCGCTGGCGCTGCCACGACTCCGGCAGCGAGAAGCCGATCAGCGTCCAGCGGTCGGCGTCGGAGTCGTTGACTACGCCGCTGTGCCAGATGCGCCGCTCGCCGTCCTTGAGCACCTCGGTGCTGATGGGGGTGAGGCCGAAGTACATGCGCCGGCCCGAGCGCTGGCGGCGCAGCAGGCCGCGCCGCACCATCCTGGTCAGCGTCGAGCGGGTCGCCTCCTCCGAGATGCCGACCTTGCCGAACGCCTCGATGAAGCTCCGCGAGGCGACGCAGATCCCGCGGCCGTACACGTAGTCGCCGAGGAAGGTCAGGATCGCGGATTGGGGCCTCATTGCGGGTCTCCCGATATTCGGCACTCTATTGACAGCCGTAATGTACCTGCCTACTGTCGGGGCCACCATCGCCCGGTCTCGGAGGTCCTGATGCGCAGGCTTCTACCGTCCCTGGCTTGTCTCCTACTTGCGATCACCGCGTGCGGGGGCGGTGGTGACGGCGGGGGCGGCGGCTCGGGTGGGCAGGACCCGATCAAGATCGGCCTGATCGTCTCCCTGACCGGCAACTACACGCCGCTCGGCAGCGAGGACAAGAAGGCCGTCGAGCTGGCCGTCGAGCAGGTCAACCAGCAGGGCGGGCTGCTCGGCCGCAAGGTGGAGCTGATCACCAGAGACGACAAGACCGCACCCGACCAGGGCATCGTCGCCTACAACCAGATCAAGGGCGAGATCGACGCACTGATCGGGCCGGTGTTCTCCAACTCTGCGCTCGCCATCGAGCCGCTGGCGCAGCGCGACAAGATGCCGTACCTGTCGCTCGCCCCGGCCCAGGAGCAGGTCGAGCCGATCAAGTCGTACATCTTCGTCACCCCCGCCCTGTCCAGCATGTACGCCGAGCGCTTCCTGCAGTACATCCAGGCCGAGGGCATCAAGACGATCGCCGTGGCCTGGGATTCCAAGAGCGCCTACTCGGTCTCGGGACACAAGGCGATGGTGGAGCTCGCGCCCAAGTACGGCGTGACGATCGCCGTCGACGAGCCGTACGAGACCACGACCTCCGACTTCAGCCCCGTGTTCACCCACGTGCGCGACTCCGACGCCGAGGCCCTGGTGTTCTGGGGCTCGGGCGCGCCCGGCGTGACGGCGGCCAAGCAGTACAAGGCGTCGGGGCTGAAGACCCCGCTGTTCCTCACCGGCTCGCAGGCCAGCAAGCTCTGGCTGGAGCCGATGGGCGACGCCGCGGAAGGCATGATCGTGCAGAGCGCGATCGGCGTGGTGGGCGAGCACCTGCCCGACGGCAAGCAGAAGCAGGTCATCGACCAGATGGCGGGGCCGTACGAGGAGAAGCACGGCTATCCGCCGCCGCAGTTCGCCCAGGACGGCTACAGCGCCTCGCTGCTGCTGTTCGAGGCGATCAAGAAGGCCGGCAGCACCGACAAGACCAAGATCCAGCAGGCGCTGGAGACCATGGACCTGATCACGCCCAACGGCCGCTTCCGTTACTCCCCCACCGACCACTCCGGGCTCACTCCCGAGTACATTTCGATCAACACGGTCAAGAACGGCGAGTTCGTCCCGACCGAGTGGGCCAAGGAGCAGCTCGCCAAGACCGTCTCGGCGCTGGGGTAGGCGTGCTCGAGGTCACCGGCGTCTCCCGCTCCTTCGGCGGCGTCTACGCCGTCCGCGACGTGTCGCTGAACGTCGCGGACGGCGAGACCTGTGCCGTCATCGGCCCGAACGGAGCCGGGAAGTCCACCCTGTTCAACCTCATCACCGGGCACCTGGCCGCCGACTCCGGCCGCATCTCCTTCCTCGGCCGCCGGGTGGACCGGCTGCCGCCGCACCGTAGGGCCAGGCTCGGCATGTCGATCGTCTTCCAGGCGGCCCGGGTCTTCCACGGCATGACGGTCAGGGAGAACGTCATGGTCGGCGCGCACGGGCGTACCCGGGCCGGGTTCGTCTCCGCGGCGCTGCGGCTGCCCCGGCACCGGGGCGACGAACGGGAGATCGGCGCCGCCGCGGATGACGCACTGGAGCGGGTCGGCCTGGCCGAGTGGGCCGACCGCCCCGCCGACCGGCTGCCCATCGGCCAGCAGCGGGCGCTGCAGCTCGCCCGCGCGCTGTGCGCCCGGCCCCGGCTGCTGCTGCTCGACGAGCCCGCGTCCGGCCTGCGCGGCGAGGAGCGCGAACGCCTCGCCACGCTGGTGGAGGAGCTGCGGGCCGACGGGCTGACGATCCTGCTCATCGAGCACGACGTGGCGTTCGTGACCCGGCTGGCCGACCGCATCGTGGTGCTCGACCTCGGTCAGGTCATCGCCGACGGCCCGCCCGCCGAGGTCAGGGCCGACCCCCTCGTGCTCGCCGCCTACCTCGGACAGGCCTCATGATCGACGTCCAGGACCTGGTGGTCTCGTACGGCACCGCGACCGCGCTCGACCACGTCACGCTGACCGTCGGCAAGGGCGAGATGGTGGCCCTGCTCGGACCCAACGGCGCCGGCAAGTCGACGCTCGCCAACACCCTCGCCGGGCTGCTGCGGCCGGCCTCCGGCAGCGTGCGGATCGACGGCAGGCTCGCGCTCATCCCCGAGGGCCGCCAGCTCTTCCCCGACCTGTCCGTGGCCGACAACCTCGCGCTCGGCGGCTGGCGCTCCGGCCGACGCGACCCGTCCGCCGTGTACGAGCTGCTGCCCCGCCTGGCCGAGCTGGCCGGGCGGCGGGCCGGGGTGCTGTCCGGCGGCGAGCAGCAGATGGTGGCCTTCGGCCGGGCCCTGATGTCCGAGCCTGACGCGCTCGTGGTGGACGAGCTGTCGCTCGGGCTCGCCCCCGGCGTCACCGCCGACCTGGCCGCCCACCTCGCCGAGCTGAACCGCTCCCGCGGGCTGACCGTGCTGCTCATCGAGCAGAACGCGCGGCTGGCGTTCGACCTGTGCTCGCGGGCGTACGTGCTGGAGTCGGGGCGGCTGGTCACCGAGGGCGAGTGCGCGCGGCTGGCCGACGACCCCCGGGTGGCCGGCGCGTACCTGGGAGGAGCGATCACGTGAACGGTCCCAGGGAGGTGGCGCGGTGAGCGCGTTCCTCACGTACCTGCTGAACGGCCTGGCCGTCGGCTGCGCCATCGCGCTCATCGCCAGCGGCCTGGTCACCATCCACCGCGTCACCGGCGTGGTGAACTTCGCCCAGGGCACCTTCGCCGTCGTCGCGGGCCTGTGCACGTCGTCGCTGCTCGGACTCGGCTTCCCGCACGGGCTGAGCGAGGTGGCCGCCGTGCTCGCCGCCGCGCTCGCCGGGCTGCTCACCGGCCTTGCCGCCATCGGCAGGCCGGGCACCACGCCGCTGTCGTCGCTGATCGTCACGCTCGGCGTGGGCGTGCTGGCGTACGCGGTCGAGATCGTGCTGTGGGGCGACCAGCCACGCTCCGCCCCCGGGCTGGCCGGCTCGGTGGTGATCGCGGGGGCACGCATCCAGACCCAGCACCTGCTGGTCATCGGGGTGACCGCGGCCACGTTCGCGCTGCTGGCCTTCTTCTTCGGGCGCACCTACCTGGGCAAGGCGCTGACCGCGTGCGCGTCCAACCCGTACGCCGCCCGCGTCGTCGGCATCGACGTGCGGCGGATGGGGCTGCTCGCGTTCGCGCTCGGCGGGCTGCTCGGCGGCATCGCCGGGGTGCTGGTGACGCCGCTGCGGCCGATCTCGTTCGACACCGACGTCACGCTCATCGTCAACGCCTTCGCCGCCGCCGTCTTCGGCGCGCTCACCCGGCCCGTGATCGCGCTGGTGGGCGCGCTGCTGCTGGGCGTCGCCGAGACCATGGCCGCCGGTTACGGCTACGGCTCGCACCAACTGGAGATCGCGCTCGGGCTGATGATCGTGGTCATGATCGTGCAGGCGAGCCGCCGTACCACGCTCTCCCAGGAGTCCGCATGATCAGGATCGTCGCCGGGCTTCTCGCCGCCGCCGTCACGCTCGCCCTGCCCGCGGTGCTCGACGACAGCGCGCTCGCCGTGTACATCCTGCTCGGCCTCGCCGCCATCGTCACCGTCGGTGTGTCGCTGCTCATGGGGTACGCCGGGCAGGTCTCGCTCGGCCAGGGCGCCTTCTACGCCATCGGTGCCTACACCGCCGCGCTGCTCGCGCTCGGCGGCGTGCCCCCGGTCGCAGGACTGGTCGCCGCGCCCGTCGTGGCCGCCGCGTCCGCGCTCGTCATCGGCGTCCCGCTGCTGCGCCTGCGCGGCCACCACCTCGCCTTCGCCACCCTCGCCATGCAGCTCATCCTGCTGTCGCTGGCCGGGCAGCTCGAATTCACCGGCGGCGACATCGGGCTGCAGGCCATCCCGCAGTTCTCCATCGGGTCGTTCGAGGCCGAGAGCGCCGTCGCCTACGCGTACCTCACCTGGGGCGGGCTCGCGCTCGTCCTCCTGATCACCCACAACGTGATCACCTCGCGTCCCGGCCGGGCCCTGCGCGCGCTGGCCACCAGCGAGACCGCGGCCGCCTCGTCCGGCATCCCCGTCGGGCGCTACAAGCTGGTCGTCTTCGCGCTGTCCGCCGCCTTCGCCGGGCTCGCCGGGGGCATCTACTGCTTCTACACCGGGTACGTCGCGCCCGGCTCCTTCCCCGTGCTGATCTCCATCCAGTACATCGTCATGGCCGTGGTCGGCGGGCTCGGCACGCTGTGGGGCGCGGTCGTGGGGGCCGCCGCCATCACGCTGCTCGTGCAGGGGCTCGACGGGCTCGCCACGCTGCCGGGGATGCCGTCGTACGCGCCCAGCGTGCTGTCGTACGCGGTGTACGCGCTCGTCCTCATCGTCGTCGTGCTGTTCCTGCCCCAGGGGCTGTTGCCCGCCGTGTCCGAGCGGTTCTCCAGGAGGCGGCGGGTGCGCGAGGAGCGTGCCCGGTGACGGCTGCCGTGCGGAAAGCACGTCCTGTGAGAGTTGCCGTGCGAGGGACGCGCCGGTGAGGGATGCCGTGCGAGGGACGCGCCCGTGAGGGATGCCGTGCGAGGCGCGCGCCGGTGAGAGTTGCCGTGTAGGAGGCGCGCCGGTGAGAGTTGCCGTGTGGAGGACGCCGCCGGCGGCTGCTGCCGTGGGGTTGGAGTGCCAGGTGAATTGCGTTTTGCGGCGAATGTGCCCTTTCACGGCCGACATCCGCGCGTAACACTGGACGCTGTGTCCCCTGTCACACGTGTTCCTGCGGTGCACGACCTTCGGGAGGAGCGCGGCGCCTCTTCGGAAGAGCGCGGCCTCGCGGGCTTAGGCGGCCCGCCTGGGGTGCGCGATCTACCTGGGCCGCGTGGCCTTCCGGAGGCGTACGGCCTGCCTGGGGTGCGCGGCCTGCCTGGGGTGCGCGGCATTCCGGCGGTGCGCGGTCGCGGCGCGGAGGAGCAGGCGCTGCGGCGGCTCCTCGACGGCGCCCGCGACGGCGACGGCGGGGCCCTGGTGCTGGTGGGCGAGCCCGGCATGGGCAGGACCACCCTGCTCGACCTCGTCGCCGGGCTGGCCGGGGAGGAGTTCCTGGTGCTGCGGGTGTCGGGGGTGGCCGCCGAGTCGCGGCTACCGTACGCCGGGTTGCACGGCTTGTTACGTCCGGTCGCCGGGGACGCCGCCGCCCTGCTGCCGGAACCGCAGCTCCGCGCCCTGGCCCCGGTGCTGCAACCAGAGCTGTCGTCCACGGCTGAAGGCGGCGAGACGGTGGCGGGCGCGGCCCAGGGCGGCGGGCCGACGTTGCCCGTGCCCGCACCTACTGCGGCTGAGGGTGGCGGGCCGATGCCACCCGCGGCAGCGCCAGGCGCGACCCGGGGCGGCGGGCTGGCGTTGCCCGCGGCCGTGCTCGCGCTCCTGGCGGCGGTCGCGGCCGAGCGGCCGGTGCTCGCCTGCGTGGACGACATGCACCTGCTGGATCCCGCCAGCCGCGAGGCGCTGGCGTTCACGGCCAGGCGGGTGGCGGGCGAGCGGGTGGCCCTGGTGTTCACCACCCGTACCGGCGAGCCACCGGAGCCCCGTACAGACGAGAACGGGACAGCCGAGACGGCGGGAACGGGCGGTAGCGCACGGGACCGCGCGGCCCGAACAGGCGGAACGGCGCCGGGCCGGGCGGCGGGAACGGGCGGGGCGGTGCCCGGCTGGGCGGCGGGGCTGCCGGTGCTGACGCTGGGCGGGTTGGACGGGACGGCCGTACGCGAGCTGGCCGACGACCTGGCACCGGGCGAGATCACCGACGAGCTGCTGGCCGCACTGAACCAGATCGCCCGCGGCAACCCGTTGGCGCTTACCGAGCTGATCGGCTCGCTCACCAGGGACCAGCTGAGCGGCGTCGCCGCCCCGCCCGAGACGCTGCCCAGGGACGGCCGCCTGTGGCGGGAACAGGCGTCCCGGCTGGCCGCGCTGCCCGAGGAGACCGTACGGCTGCTGCTGCTCGTCGCCGCCGACCCGGAGATCGACGTGCCCGCGCTGCTCGCCGCCGCCCGCCCGAGTTGCGCGCTCGCCGTCCTGGAGCCGGCGGAGCGCGCCGGCGTCCTGCACGCCATCGGCGACCGGTACGCCTTCCGCGACCCGGCTCTGCGCGGCGTCGCCTACCACGGGGCCTCGCTCCTCCAGCGCCGCACCGCCCACCGCCGCCTCGCCACGCTCATCGAGCCGGGGGACGACCGGCCGGGCGCGCGGCTCAGGCGGGCGTGGCACCGCGCCTGGGCCATGGACGCCGCCCCCGACGAGCTGGCCGACGACCTCGCAGCGGCGGCCAGGGACGACCGCACGCCGGGCGGGCACCCCGAGACGTACCAGGCGCTGGAAAGGGCGGCCGAGCTGACCGGCCGGCACCGCCCCGAGAAGGCGGAACGGCTCGCCGCGGCGGCCAGGCACGCCTGGGTGGCCGGCCGCCCGCAGGTGGCCCGCGCGCTGCTGGCCCGCCTGCACGGCCTGGCGGCGGCGCCCAACGAGGTGCGCGCCCGCGTACGCCTCCTGCGCGGCAGCCTGGAACTCCTCGGCGGCGAGACCGGCAGCGCCAGGGAAGAACTGCTGGCCGCGGCGACGTGGCTGCTGGAGAGCCACCGCGTCCTGGGGGTGCGGGCGCTGGTGCGGGCGGCGGACGCCAGCTACCGCGCGGGCGACAACCGCCAGTTCATCGCGATCGCCCGGCAGGCGGCGGCTTTGCGCCGTCCGGACGAGCCGGTGCCCGCGCAGCTCATGTTCGAGTACCTGGAAGGGATGGCCGCCACGTTCAGCGGCGCGCACCGGGAGGCGGCGGCGCCGCTGCGCCGGGTGGTGGAGCTGGCGGGCGCGGTGGACGACCCGTCGGTGCTGGTGTGGGGGTGCGTGGCGAGCATGCTGCTGGGCGAGGAGGCCTCCGCGCAGCGCCTGTCGGCCCGCGCGCTGGAGGCGGCCGGTGTGCGCGGTGCGGCCTCGGCGATGCCGCAGCTTCTGGAGTACTCGATCTATCCGGAGGTGTGGACGGGCCGCTACGCGTCGGTGGCCGAGACCGCGGCCCGCGGCCTGCGCCTGGCCAGGGAGGCGGGCCAGCTCAACACGGCGGCCCAGCACCTGGCCTGGCTGGCGATGACGGCGGCGGTGGAGGGCGACCAGGAGACGTGCCGGATGCGCGCGGACGCCGCCATCGACCTGGCCGGGGCGCACGACCTGGGCATCGCCGGTGCGATCGGCACGTGGGCGCTGGCCTGCCTCGACCTGGCGGCCGGTCGCCCTGCGGACGCGGCGGGCCGGTTGCGTGCCGAGCGGCGTACCAACCGCCATGTGGTGATCCGCGTGATGGCCACGCCGCACCTGATCGAGGCGTGCGCGCGTACCGGCGATCATGAGGGCGCCGAGGAGGCGCTGAAGGTGCTTGAAGGCTGGGTGGGCAGCACGCGCAGCCCCGATCTGCGGGCGCTGGTCGCCCGCTGCCGCGCCCTGCTCGCCGGTCCCGGCGAGGCGGACGAGCTGTTCAGGGAGGCGCTGGAGCTGCACGCGCAGGGCGGCCACGAGTTCGAGGCGGCGAGGACGCGGCTGCTGTACGGCAGCGCGCTGCGCCGCGACCGCCGCCCTGGCGCGGCGAGGGCGCATCTGCATGCGGCGCTGGAGACGTTCGAACGCTACGGCGCCCGCCTGTGGACCGAGCAGGCCAGGACCGAGCTGCGCGCTTCGGGCGAACCGGTCGGCCCGGCCCCGGCGGCGGCCACCGCCCGGCTGACCGCGCAGCAGCTGCGGATCGCCCGCATGGTGGCCGAGGGCGCCACCAACAAGGAGGTGGCCGAGCAGCTGTTCCTCAGCCCCCGTACGATCGAGCACCACCTGCGCAACATCTTCACCCGGCTCGGCGTCCGCTCCCGCGTCGAACTGGTAAGGCTCATGTCCTGATCGAGGACCGGTGATTTCACCGATGCACGGTTGACCGCCGCTCCGAACAATGGCGAAAGACAGCTGTCACCGACCGAGCCACCCCCCGATGAGCAGGGAGTATGACGACGTGCAGCTCTTCACCCCCCGATCATGCGCGCGAACGTTGACCAAGCTCGCCCTCGCCGTCTCGCTGATCGGCGGCACCCTCGCGGCCACCTCCCCCGCCCACGCGGCCGGCGACGAACGCGGCCCCGACCCCACCGACGCGCTGCTCGAAGCCTCCAGGGGCCCGTTCGCCACCGCGGAGACCAGGGTCTCGGCGCTGGTGCCCGGCTTCGGCGGCGGCACCATCTACTATCCGCTCGACACCAGCCAGGGTACGTTCGGCGCGATCGCCATCTCCCCCGGCTACACCGCCCGCTGGTCCAGCCTCGAGTGGCTGGGCCCGCGCATCGCCTCGCACGGCTTCGTGGTGATCGGCATCGAGACCAACACCATCTACGACCAGCCCGACAGCCGGGGCCGCCAGCTCCTCGCCGCCCTCGACTACCTGGTCGAGGACAGCCCGGCCACCGTGCGCAGCCGCATCGACCCGAACCGGCTGGCCGTGGCCGGCCACTCGATGGGCGGCGGCGGCACGCTCGAGGCGGCCAACAGCCGCCCGTCGCTGCAGGCGGCGGTGCCGATCGCGCCGTGGAACCTGCAGAAGTCGTGGTCCGGCGTACGCGTCCCGACCATGATCATCGGCGGTGAGGCCGACGCCATCGCCCCGGTCCTCACTCACTCCAAGCTGTTCTACGACAGCATCCCGGCGTCGTCGGAGAAGGCGTACCTGGAGCTGAACAACGCCAGCCACTTCTTCCCGCAGCTGCCCAACACCACGATGGCCAAGTCGATGGTGGCCTGGCTGAAGCGGTTCGTGGACGACGACACCCGCTACGAGCAGTTCCTCTGCCCGCCGCCCAGCGGCCTGGCGATCTCGGAGTACCGCGACACCTGCCCCAGCTCCTGATCCCTATTTCCTTGGTAACCGCTGATGGCGGCCGCAAGACGCGGCCGCCATCGGCGCATACACCGAACCGCAGGGCCTCGGGACACAGGTGGCCGGGGAACGGCGAGAAGTAGCACGGCCAAAGCGGCAAACCGCCCACCGACCGGCCCGATGGGTTTGTCACGACCGCCGAAGCGTGTCGCGAACCTCCATCAGGGCGAACCCGAGCAGATTGAGCCCCTGCCACATCTCCGGCTGCTCGGCCCGCTCGTCATCGGCCGCCAACCCGATCCCCCAGATCCGATCCACGGGACTGGCCTCCACCAGCACCCGCTCACCGGTCCCCAGCAGAAACTCCCTGAGCTCGGGATTCTGCCCGAACTTGGCGAGATTGCCCTGTACCACGATGTCGAACCGGGCCGCCGCCCACTTCTCCTCGTCGAAGCCCCGTACAAGCCGCCCGAGATCCTTGGCCTGCTTGGGATGCGCGGCCGCGACGATGGCGCTCGCCGTCTCCTCATCCCCGAACAGCCGCGCCTTCCCCGCCATCATGAAGTGCTCAGCGGTCGCGTACGTGACCCCGTCCACCACGAACTCCGCCGGCCACCACTGCGACAGGCACCCGGCTCCCACCCCACCGGACCGCGGCGGCCGATGCCCCCAGAACTTCAGGTACCTGACCCGCTCCCCCCGCCGGACGGCCTCGACCAACCCCTGCACATCCCGCACCACTTCCGCCATACCCCCAACCATCCCAAATCCCCACAGGTCACCGCCAACCGCTTTCCGCTCGTCCGGTACCGGGAGCGTGCACGAACGCTGCCCCGCCCGCCGGAAGGGCACCCCGGAAGAGGCCGCGTGCGCAGACGGACCGGCGGGCGGAGGAATCCGCCGCTGCGCGTCTTCGTGCTCGACAGCGAGGCGCTGTCCCTCTCCATACGGGGCGACCGGTAGATGATCACGTGGCCAGACCTCGCCCCGCGGCCACGCAGAGGTGGTGACGTCGCCGATGACGGTGGTCGAGGCGTACGACGGGAGGATCACCGAGCAGCGCTGGGACTGGGTGCTCTCCCGGGTCAACGTCGCCGAAGTGGGCAAGGACGAGGCCCGCGAGGCGCGCCGGCTCCTGTCCGACGCCAAGCTCCACGGCCACAAGCACGTGATCGCTGCCGTGCTCGCCGTCATCGCACGACGTCAGAAGGGACAGGTCACCGTCCTCACCTCGGACCCAGGCGACCTGGAAAGGCTCGTCCCCGGCACGATCCTCGTCAAGAAGATCTGACCCCTCCGGCTCCCGTCACCGATGGGTGACCCGGGTCAGGTACCGGGTTCGTACTCCCCTGCGCATCCCCCTGGCCGCGCCAGCGACCGTTTCCCCACCCACCGACGACACCTCCTCCATGGATTTCGGCCTGAGCGGCACGTACGCCAGCAGGGGATAAACCTCCGCTGATACTGACCTCCCGGCCACCTGCCGTTGTGGCGGAAACTTCTTCAGAGCGTCGTCGATGATCCCGTGCAACGCCCTGGCACAGGCTGATGAGCGGAAGTCGCCGCGGTTGTCGGCACGTTGCCCGGGACATTCGCTAGTTGCTGATCTATTGTTATTGCAAACAATACGCAACTACATACTTGGGGAGATAGCTCATGGGGCAGTACACCCTCCCGGACATGCCGTACGACTACGCGGCGCTGGAGCCCGCGATCACCGGCGAGATCCTGGAGCTGCACCACGCCAAGCACCACGCCGCCTACGTCAAGGGCGCCAACGACACCTTGGAGCGGCTGGCGGAGGCCCGCGAGAAGGGCGAGTTCGGCGGGCTGGTCGGGCTGGAGAAGACGTTCGCGTTCAACCTGTCGGGCCACGTGCTGCACAGCATCTTCTGGCAGAACCTGTCGCCCGACGGCGGCGACCGCCCTGACGGCGATCTGGCGGCGGCGATCGACGAGCACTTCGGCTCGTTCGAGGCGTTCAAGAAGCAGCTCACCACCGCCACCACCACCGTGCAGGGCTCGGGCTGGGGCGTGCTGGCCTGGGAGCCGGTCGGCCGTCGTCTGGTGGTCGAGCAGGTCTACGACCACCACGGCAACGTCGGCATGAACACCACCCCGCTGCTCGTCTTCGACGCCTGGGAGCACGCCTACTACCTGCAGTACCGCAACGTCCGCCCGGACTACGTGGAGAAGCTGTGGGACCTCATCAACTGGAACGACGTCATCGCCCGTTACGACGCCGCCCGCGGCGCCTGACGCATCCCCCATGCCGGCGACGTCCGCCCGGTCACAGCTTGGTCCGCAAGGCCGGGCAGGCGTCGCTTCCGTGAGCATCCGCCTCGTCCCACCGGACGAGGCGGATGCCTTCCCGGCCGGCGTGGCCGAAGTGGCCGGCCGGGTCTTCACTCACCCACACGCGTGCCGACGCGGCGCTCGGCTTGTATCGCGAGGCGCGGCTGGCGGGCGGTGGCGATGCGCCCGGGAACCGAAGCCAGGCCGATCACGGCCCGCAGGCCTGGCGGCACCCTGTCCGGAACGGCGATGCCGGCGTGAGATTTGTCCAGCACAGAGGCGTACATCACCTTGATGCCACTTGCTGGCAATTGCACATAATGTGCAGAATGAGGCTCTCGATCACCTCTGTTGTCGAGCGCCACGGGAGACACACCGCATGAGCCGCCCGCCCCATACCCATGCCAGGCACCGCACCGGACGCGGTGGACGGATCACCAGCAGACTGCTCGTCCTGGTCACGGCTCTCACGCTGACGACGGCCTGCTCCCAGCCCTCCACGGAGGGCAGTGCGCAGGTGACCGAGCAGGCGGCTCCCGGCTTCCCGGTGACGGTGGAGAACTGCGGGCGCAAGCTGACGTTCGACCGGCCGCCGTCCAAGGTCGTCACCGGTTACCATCCGGCGCTGGAGACGCTGCTCGCGCTCGGGCTGGGCGATCGGATCGCCGGGCGTACGAACTTCTCCGAGAGCGCGTTCCTGCCCGGCCAGAAGGAGCAGTACGACAAGATCCAAGAGATCTCACCGACGATCATGTTGCCGCAGAAGGAGATCATGCTCGCCCAGGGCGCCGACTTCGTCCTGGACAATTCGATGGCCGGCTTCGACGCCGCCGGCGGCTACGCCACCGTGGAAGAGCTGGACGCCGCCGGCTCGCCCGTCTACATCCTGGGCGGATGGTGCAGTCCCGAGGAGGTGCTCACGTTCACCCTCGACGACACCTTCGACGACCTGCGCAACCTCGGCAAGATCTTCGGCGTCTCCGACCGTGCCGAAGCGCTCATCAGCGAGCTGCAGGGCGAGCTGGCCGATGTCAAGAAGCGCGTGGAGGGCCGCACTCCGGTCAAGGTGCTCGCCACCGACGGCGGCGAAGGCCCCGTCAACGCCTTCGGCGGTTCCGGGATCACCAACCAGATGATCGTCGCGGCAGGAGGGGAGAACGTCCTCAAGGACGTCAAGGGCGACTACACCGAGGTCAGCGCCGAACAGATCAGCGCCTCCGAGCCCGAGGCCATCCTGGTCAGCGACTACGCCACGCTGCGCGGTGAGGACATGCCCACTTCGCAGGCCAAGGCGGAGGAAGCCTTCGCCATCGTCAGGAACAGCCCGGCCGCCAAGAACAAGCGCTACCTGGCCCTTCCGGTCGCGGCCCAGCATCCCGGCTACCGCAACATCCTGGCGATCACCGACATCGCCCGGTTCCTGCACCCGGACGCCTTCGCCCAGTGACCAGCACGCTCCGGCAGAACCCGGCACCCGCCGGACTCGTTCCCGGGCGCCGCCGCCCCATGAGCCGGTTTCTCCTGCTCATCGTCGCCCTCGTCGCCGCGGTCGTCGCCTCGACCTGGCTGGCGGTGAGCATCGGCGCGGTGCACGTCGCCCTGCCCCAGGCGTGGGGCATCGTGGCCGATCACATCGTCCCCGGCGTGGTGCCGCGCACCTGGACCCCGGTGCAGGAGCAGATCGTGTGGGAGTTCCGGCTGCCACGCGCCCTGCTGGCGTTGCTCGTCGGAGCCGGTCTGGCGGTCGTGGGGGCGGTGCTGCAGGCATTGGTCCGCAACCCGCTGGCCGACCCCTTCCTGCTCGGCGTCTCCTCCGGCGCCTCATTCGGCGCGGTGGTCGTGCTGATCCTGGGTGCCTCCGCGCTGGGCGGGCTGTCGCTGTCGGCCGCGGCGTTCCTCGGCTCCCTGCTGGCCCTGGGCCTGGTGTACGCGCTGGCCCAGCGCTCCGGCCGGCTCACCGCGGCCAGGCTGGTGCTGTCCGGCGTGGCGCTGGCGTACCTGTTCCAGGCCGCCTACAGCTTCGTGCTGCAGCTCGCGCAGAGCGGGCGGGCCGCCCAGCAAGTGCTGTTCTGGCTGATGGGCAGCCTCGGCGGGGCCCGCTGGCCGATGCTGCCGCTGCCGGCCGTCGTGCTGGCCGTCGGGGTGGCGTACCTGCTGATGCAGCACCGCCGGCTGAACGCGCTGGCCGCCGGCGAGGAGACGGCCGTCTCGCTCGGGGTGAACGTCAACCGGTTGCGCCTGAGCCTGTTCGTGCTGACCTCGCTGCTGGTCGGCGTCATGGTGGCGACCAGCGGCGCCATCGCGTTCGTCGGCCTGATCGTGCCCCACGCCGCCCGGCTGCTGGTGGGCGCCGACCACCGGCGCGTGCTGCCCGTCACCGCCCTGCTCGGCGCGGTCTTCCTGCAGCTCGTCGACATCGCCGCGCGCACCGTCAACGCGCCGCAGGAGCTCGCGCTCAGCATCGTCACCGCGCTGTTCGGCGTGCCGTTCTTCCTGTGGCTGCTGCGCCGCCGCTCGGCGGACCGGGCGGTGAACGTCTCATGAAGCTCGATCTGCGCGGCCTGTCCGTCGCCCTCGACGGCACTCCGATCGTGCGCGAGGCAGACCTGGTGGTGGACGACGGTGAGTTCGTCGCCCTGGTCGGGCCGAACGGCTGCGGCAAGTCCACCCTGCTGCGCTCGATCTACCGGGCCCTGCGCCCCACGGCCGGACTCATCACGGTGGACGGCGACGACGTACACCGGCTGCCCGCCCGCCAGGCCGCCCGGCGCACCGCCGTCGTCGCCCAGGAGACCCCGCCCGACCTGGACTTCACCGTGGCGGAGATCGTCGCCATGGGCCGCACCCCCTACCCGGCCGATCCTCGTGCCGACGAGGAGCTGTGCGCTCGGGCGCTGGACCGCGTCGGCATGGCCGGCGCCGCGGGCCGGATCTTCGCCACGCTGTCCGGCGGGGAGAAGCAGCGCGTGCTGCTCGCCCGCGCCCTCGCCCAGCAGACCCGCCTGCTGCTGCTGGATGAGCCGACCTCGCACCTGGACATCCGCCACCAGCTCGAACTGCTGCACCTGGTGCGCGAGCTCGGCGTCGCCACCCTGGCCGTCCTGCACGACCTCAACCAGGCCGCGGCCTTCTGCGACCGCCTGTACGTGATGAGCGCCGGCCGCATCGTCGCCGGCGGCCCGCCCGATCAGGTCCTCACCCCCGAGCTGATCTCCGAGGTGTACGGCGTGCGCGCCGTGCGCCGTACCCAGCTCGTCTTCGAGCGGCTCAAGGAGGAGCAGTGATCCCCCGGCTGCTGGCCCCGTCACCGTCCGTCCGGTGGCGCCTGGCGGGACTCGTGCTGTTGCTGCTGTCCGTCACCGCCACCTACGTCGGCCAGGGCGTCCTCGTCGCCCAGGCCCTGGCCCGGATCTTCGCCGGCCGGGACGCGGGCTCGATCGTCTGGTTCGTGGCCGGCGTCGTCGTGTTGCAGCTCGTCCGCAGCGCCGTGCTCGCGGTGCGCGAATCCGTCGCGCTGCGCGCCTCGGCCGCGGTCACGACCGAGCTGCGCCGCCGCCTGACCGCGAAGCTGCTGCGGCTCGGCCCCGCGCACGCCCAGCGCGGGCGCACCGGGGCGGCGCAGACCACGCTGGTCGACGGCATCGAGACCCTCGACGCCTACATCGGCCGGTTCCTGCCCCAGGTGATCGCCTCCATCGTGGGCGCCGTCGCCGTGACCGCCGCAGCGCGGCCGGCGACCATCGCTACTTCGCCAGATCCCGGCTGATCACCAGGCGCTGGATCTGGTTGGTGCCTTCGAAGATCTGCATGATCTTCGCCTCGCGCATGTACCGCTCCACCCGGAACTCCCGCGTGTACCCGTACCCGCCGAACACCTGCACCGCGTCCGTCGTCACCTTCATCGCGGCGTCCGTCGCGACCAGCTTCGCGACGGAGGCGTGGCGGCCGTAGGGAAGGCCGGCGTCGCGGCGGCGGGCGGCGTCGAGGTAGGTGGCGCGGGCGCTGTCCACGGCCGCCGCCATGTCGGCCAGCAGGAACCCTAGCCCCTGGTGGTCGATGATGCGCTTGCCGAACGTCCGGCGTTCCTTGGCGTAGGCGACGGCCTCGTCGAGGGCGGCCTGGGCGAGGCCGGTGGCGCAGGCGGCGATGCCGAGGCGGCCGGAGTCGAGGGCGCTGAAGGCGATCTGCAGGCCCTGGCCTTCCTCGCCGATGAGGCGGTCGGCCTCCAGCAGGACGCCGTCCCAGTGGGCGCTCGTGGTGGGCACCGCGTGCAGGCCCATCTTCTCCTCGGGCTTGCCGAAGGTGAGGCCGTCGGCGGCGCCGGGGGCGAGGAAGCAGGAGACGCCGCGCGAGCCGGAGCCGGTGCGGGCGAAGAGCGCGTAGAAGTCGGCGATGCCGCCGTGGGTGATCCACGCCTTGTTGCCGGTGATGCGGTAGCCGTCGGCGACGCGTTCGGCGCGGCAGGACAGCGCGCCCGCGTCGGAGCCCGCTTGCGGCTCCGAGAGGCTGTAGCCGCCGATGAGCTCGCCGGCGAGCATGCGGGGCAGCCACCGTTCGCGCTGCTCGGGGGTGCCGTAGGTGAAGACGGTGTAGCAGGCCAGGGTGTGCACGCTGACGGCGACGGCGACGGCCGCCCAGCGGGCCGCCAGCTCCTCCACGACCTGAAGGTACACCTCGTACGGCTGCGCGCCCCCGCCGTACTCCTCGGGGTAGGGCAGGCCGAGGAGCCCGGCGGCGCCCAGGGTGGCGAAGAGCCCTTCAGGGTAGGTCTCGGAGCGTTCGTGCTCGTCGACCCTGCGGGCCAGCTCCTTGTCTGCGATGTCGCGGGTCAGCTCGATGAGGTCTTCGGCGTCCTGGTCCGGCAGCAGGCGTTCGACGGTCACGGTGACTCCCTAAGGACGGCTTTAGAGATTGTCCAGCGCTTTCTGGGCGCGCTCGCGGAACTCTGCGACCCTGGCGAGCTTGATGTCCTCGTACCCCCGGATGAGGTCGGGCAGCCCGGCGATCTCCTCGACGACGGAGGCGGTCTCGGGGGTGAGGCGGTCGAGCGCGGTACGTACGAGCCCGCGGTATTCGCCGATGAGCGCCCGCTCGACCCGGCGCACCTCGGCCTTGCCGAACACGTCGAACGCGGTCCCCCGCAGCACCCTGGCGGCGCGCAGGCCGCGGAAGAGCACTCCGGCCGAGCGGCCCACCTTGATCTTGCGCTTCATGCCCATCGCGCGCAGCACGGGCGGGTGGAGCAGCACGGTGACCTTGGCGTCCTTGCCGAACTCGCGCTCGCGCCGCGCCACCTCGGCGGGGTCGAGGTGGAGGCGGGCGACCTCGTACTCGTCCTTGTAGGCCATCAGCTTGTGCAGGCCGCGCGCGTAGGCGAGGGCGATGGCGGTGCCGGCCTCCTCGCCGGCGCGTTCGACGGCGAGCGCGGCGACGCTGCGGACGTCGCCTTCGTACGTACGGGCGTAGGTGGCGTTCTGGTAGCCGGTGAGGTCGGCGACGCGGTCGGCCACGACCTCATCGAACGTCTTCGGCCCGGCGGGCTCGGGCAGCACGGCCCTGCGCACGGCCTCGGGGTCGTGCACGGCGGCCCGCCCCCACCGGAACGCGGCGAGGTTCTGCTCGACGGAGGCCCGGTTGAGCTTGATGGCCTGCTCGATCGAGGCGGCGCTGACGGGCAGGCAGCCCTGCTGGTACGCGGCGCCGAGCAGCAGCAGGTTGGCCGGCATGTGGTCGTCGAACAGCTCTTCCGACAGCGCGTGGGCGTCCACGCAGATCTGCTCGCGGGTGGCGGAGGCGACGCGGGCGACGGCGTCGGCGTGGCCGGGCACGGGGATGCGTCCGGTGACCATGGCGGCGGTGGGCACCACGGAGGTGTTGAGCACGGCGACGGTACGGTCGGGCGCGGCCACGGCGAGGGTGGCGTCGGCCGCCGCCCCGAGCACGTCGAAGCCGATGAGCACGTCGGCGCTGCCCTGCGAGGCGCGCACGTGCCCGGACGGCGGCCGCTTGCCGATCCGCACGTCGCTGACCACGGGCCCGCCCTTCTGCGCCAGCCCGGTCTGCTCGAGGCCGGTGGCGTGCAGCCCGTCGAGGTGTGCGGCCATCTGGAGGATCTGCGAGACGGTGACCACGCCGGTGCCGCCGATGCCGGGCATCCTGATGAGCGTCTCGTCGCCGTGCGCGGCGACCGGCTCGGGCGCGGTGACGGGCGGTTCCGGCGCCTTCCTGGGCTCCTTGGTGCCCGGCTCGACCAGCAGGAACGACGGGCAGTCGCCCTTGAGGCAGCTCAGGTCGGTGTTGCAGGACGCCTGGTGGATGCGGGTCTTGCGGCCGTACTCGGTCTCGACGGGCTGCACCGACAGGCAGGTCGAGACGTCGCCGCAGTCGCCGCAGCCCTCGCAGACCCGCTCGTTGATGTGCACCTTCTGGGTGGGCGCGGGCAGCTTGCCGCGCTTGCGCAGCCGCCGTTCCTCGGCGGCGCAGCGGTCGTCGTGGATGAGCACGGTCACCCCGCCGGCCGCGGCCAGCTCCTTCTCGACCTCGGGCAGGTCGTCACGGTGTCGTACGGAGGCGATCGGCGCGAGCTCGACGCCCCGGTACCGCTCGGGCTCCGGCGTGGTGATCACCACTTTGCGCACGCCCTCCAGGGCCAGCTCGCGCGTCAGCGACGGCACGTCGAGCTTGCCCTCCGGGTGCTGGCCGCCGGTCATGGCGACCGCGTCGTTGTAGAGCAGCTTGTACGTGATCGGCACCCCGGCCGCGACGGCCGCCCTGATGGCCAGCGAGCCCGAGTGGTGGTAGGTGCCGTCGCCGAGGTTCTGCACGAAGTGCCGGTCGTCGGTGAACGGCGCGAGCCCGATCCACTGGGCGCCCTCGCCGCCCATCTGCGTGATGCCGACCTGGGTGCCGCGCCCGTGGCCGTCGAGCGCGATCATCGCGTGGCAGCCGATGCCCACGCCGACCAGCGTGCCGTCGGCGGTGCGGGTGGAGGTGTTGTGCGGGCAGCCGGAGCAGAAGTACGGGGTGCGGGCGGCGACAACCGGCAGCAGGCCGCGGCGGCGCTCGCGGCGGGGCGGCTCGATGCCGAGGCAGGTGGCGATCGCCTTGGCGACGTCGTCGGCGCCCAGCGTGCCCCTGGCGGGGAGCAGGTCGCGGCCCCTGATCTCGGGGGCGTGCGCGGCGCCGTACAGGGCCTGCTTGAGCTGGCCTTCGAGGAACGGCACCTTGTCCTCGACCACCAGCACCCTGGTGAGGCCGGAGGTCAGCTCGGCCAGCTCGGCGGGGTCGAGCGGGAACGGCATCGCGATCTTGATGAGCCGCAGGCCGTGCTCGTCCATGGCGGCCTCGTCGACGCCGAGGTCGTTCAGGGCGCGCTCGACCGCCGCGTACGTGGCTCCTGAGGCGAGGATGCCGAGCGCGGTGTTGCCGGCGCTGGCCGTCACACGGTTGAGTCCGTGCTCGCGTGCGTACGCGCGGGCGAGGGCGAGGCGGCGGGTGAGCATGTCGTGCTCGGCGTCCAGCGCGGCGGGGCCGAGCAGGATGGGGGCGGGCCCCTTGGCGACGCGCTCGGGCACGGGCACGCCGGCGCGCAGCGGCCCGAGGTCGACGGTGGCGGAGGCGTCGGCGATGTCGGCCACGATCTTCAGGCCGACCCACAGGCCGCTGGCCCGCGACATGGCCACCGCGTGCAGGCCGTACTCGATGATCTCGGCGACCGTGGCGGGCGCGAGCAGCGGCATGGACAGGCTCTGGCACATCGGCTCGCACGAGCTGGGCAGCGTGGACGACTTACAGCCGGGGTCGTCGCCGATCCAGGCCACCGCGCCGCCCAGCGGGGCGGTGCCGGCGACGTTGGCGTGCCTGATGGCGTCGGCGGCGCGGTCGAGCCCGGGGTTCTTGCCGTACCAGAAGCCGGTCACGCCCTCGTGGCGGCGGCCCGGCACCTGGTCGAGCAGCTGCGTGCCGGCCACCGCGGTGGCGGCGAGCTCCTCGTTCAGTCCGGGCTGGAAGACCACGCCGGCGGGCTCCAGGTGCCTCGCCGCCCTGCCCATCTCCAGGTCCACACCCGCCAGCGGCGAGCCAGGGTAGCCGCTGACGAACGCGCGGGTGTCCAGCCCGCGTTCGTCGTCCAGGCGGCGCTGTTCCAGCGTCAGGCGGACCAGGGCCTGGATGCCCGAGATGAGCACGCGGCCGTCGAGTGCCGTGTACTTGTCGTCGAGCGACACGGGGGTGGGAGTCTCGCTCGCGCTCATGCGAACCTCCTGGCTTTCATACGTGCTCGCCTCGTGGCACGCTGCTTCCCAGCACAGCAACCCGGGCATGATATGCGCAAGTATTAGACGAGAAACCGGGCCGAAGACGCAAACAATATGAGTTCATGGACCTGCCAGCCGACGTTCTTTGCGCGTGAAGGGGGCGTACTCCGTGCCTGAGATCGACGAGATCGATCACCAAGTGCTGCGGCTCCTGCGCGAGGACGGGCGCAGGACGTTCTCCGAGATGGCCGAGCGTATCGGCCTGTCGGTGGCGGCGGTCAAGCGGCGGGTCGACCGGCTCAAGGAGATCGGCGTGATCACCGGCTTCTCGGTGCAGATCGACTACGCCAAGCTCGGCTGGGGCATCGAGGCCTTCACCGAGCTGCGCTACCCCGGCACCACTCCGGTCAGCGAGATCATCCGCACCGCCACCGACGTGCCGGAGGTGCAGGAGGTGTTCACGATCGCGGGCGACCCCGACGCGCTGATCCACGTACGAGTGCGCGACCTCGGCCACCTGCAGCAGGTCATCGACCGGCTGCGCAGGGCCGGGGACGTCACGGGCACCAAGACCCTGCTGGTCCTCGGCTCGTGGAGCCGCGACGTGCTGGGCTGAAAGCTCCGGGGCGCAGGTCAGGAGGTGCGCCTGTCCTGGTGGGAGAAGGAGCGCACGAGCAGGCCGATCGCGAGCAGCACCGCCACCCCCAGGCCCAGCATCCAGACCGACGCGCCGGTCACCGGGAGCTGCCCGGCCTCGTGGTGCGCGGGCGGCGGCACCTCGCCCGCGGCGGCGGGCGTGTCCCTGCCGCGCTCGCGGCGGTGCTCGTCCTGCTCCGCGTGCTCGTGCTTGCCGTCCTTGCGCTCCGCTTCCGGGGTCGCGGTGGGGGTGGGCTCGGGCGTCTCCTCCGCCTCCGTGGTGCTCTCCGGCTCCGGCGCCGCCGCCACGACCGTGTCGGCGCAGACGTGGTTGTCGGCGGTGTTCTCCTCGCCGTCGCCCGTGGTGACCGACGCGCAGATCGTCAGCGGGCCCGCCTCGTGCGGGGTCAGGCTGAAGGCGTACGTCCTGCTCTCCCCCGGCGCGAGCGGGCCGAGCGGGCAGGTGAGCGCGGGGCCGGTCTGCGGGCACTCCGCCGGGCGCTGCGCGATCGTCGCCCGGCCGCCGTCGGCCGGGTGGTGCAGGGAGACGTTCGCCGCTCGCGAGGGGCCGTGGTTGGTCACCGTCAGCCGGTACGGGATCGGCTCCCCGTGGCCCACCTCCTTCGGCGCGCCCTCCTGGCGTACCTCGACCTCCGCGACCGCCCGCGCCCTGGTCGTCAGCTCGGCCTCGTCGGGGGTCGCGTCGGGGGCGGTGACGGAGGCGCGGATGGCCAGGTTCGTACCGTTCCGCAGCGCCGGGTCGGTGGTGACCGGCAGCTCGAACGTCACGCTCTGCCCCGCCGGGAGCGCCATGCCGGGGCCGCCGCAGGTGAGCGTGCGGCCGGTGAGCCGGCAACCGTCGGGGAGCGGGCCCGGGGTGAGGTCGCGGTCGAGCAGGCCGGTGGCGACGACGCCCGTGGCGTCCGTGACGCCCGCGTTGGTGACGGTCAGGACGTAGGCCGCGTCGTCCCCGATGATCACGGGGTCGGGGGTGAGCTCCTGGGCGACGCGCAGGTGCGCCGGCACTTTGGGGGTCCCGGACGTGCTCGGCCTGGGTGCGGGCGGGCCGCCCCGCCGTCCTCCCTGTTCGCCGTCCTGTCCGTACGTCTGGTTCCAGCCGCGCGGGCCCGGCTGGCCGGGCAGCGGTCCGTACGGGGAGCTGCGCACGACGCCGTCCGGGCCGAGCGCGCTCTTGGCCGCGCTGCCGGGTGCGCGACCCCAGCCGGAGCCGCGAGCGGCCCAACCGGGTGCGGGACCGAAACCGGCGCCGCCGGCGGCCCCGCCGGACCGGGGACCGAAGCCCGGCTCACGAGCGGCCGCGCCGGACCGGGGACCGAGGCCCGGCTCACGGGCGGCTCCTCCGGGCGCGGACCGGCCCTTCTCAGCGGCGGGCCAGAGGTCGGCGTCCGGGACGGGTGCGTGTATCGCAGGCGGGGTGGAGTTCGCAGGAAGTGCCGTGGTCGCCGCCCAGGCGGCGCTGCCCAGCGCGGCGAGCGAAATGATGATCGCCGCGATCCCGGGCCTGCTCATGTCGTACCCCCGCCCTATGCGCTTGTCTCGACCCGGTGGCGATCCTCCTGCCGGCCGGTCAGGTCGCGGGGGCGGTCCGACCGCAACGATGCGCCGCCATGACCGACTCTTTAGCCGTCGCCCCGGTAGGGCGGCAGGTTGAAGCGGGCGCGGATGGTGCGCTGCACCTCCAGCTTGTCGGCGCGGGCGTCGATGGTCAGCACGTACTCCTTGCGCCGGAACAGTTCCAGCACCGGCCCGGTCTTGTCGTGGTAGTCGGCCAGCCGCCTGGCGAGCGCGTCGGGGGTGTCGTCCGGCCTGGTCACCAGCTCGCCGCCGCACACGTCGCAGCGGCCCTCCTCCTCGGGCCGGTGGGCGATGAGGTTGTAGTCCATGCCGCAGCGCGAGCACAGCCGCCGGGCCAGTACCCGCCTGCGCACCTCCTCGTCGGGCAGGTCGAGGTGGATGACGCCGTCGATGTCGTAGCTCTCCAGGAAGAACTCGGCCTGGCGGCGGTTGCGCGGGAAGCCGTCGATGATGAAGCCGTAGTTCCAGTCGTGCAGGTCGAGCCGGTCCTTCACGACGTCCTCCACGAGGTCGTCGCCGACCAGCTCGCCGGCCGCGACGAGGCGGCGTACCTGGGCGCCGAGCTTGGTGTGGTTCTTGACGTGCCAGCGGAAGATGTCGCCGACGCTGATGTGGACGAGGTCGAGGTCGCCGGCGAGCATGGCGCTCTGGGTGCCCTTGCCGCTGCCCTGCACCCCCATGATCACGTATTTCCGCATGTCGAGCGCTCCCGTCCTGTCGTAGGCATGCTCACCCGCGTATCGGCGATCATGCGCGGAGAGACGCACGAACCGTCGTGCGGGGACGAGGTGCCGCCCGATTACGTAGATCTGCCGATGGTTTTGCGCAGGCGGCGCGCATACTGTCGGCCCTGCCGAGCGCCTTCGAAGCAGGGTGGGTTCATGCGCGCGCTGACCGTGTTCCTGTCGTTCCGGTGGTTCCTGTCGTTCACGTCGCTCGCGTCCACGTGCGCCATGGCAGCGGCCTGCGCCGCCCCCGCGGGCGCGAGACAGGCCGCGGCGACGCCCGACGTGGTGTTCCAGCGGGCCGACTTCACCACGGGCACCGCCGAGGGCACGACGGCGTCGGAGGGGCTGGCGTTCGGGGAGGCCGCGGGCACGGTCTCCTACACCGACGCGCTGGGCACCAAGACGTGGGAGTACGCCCGCTGGACCGGCCCTGAGCAGGCCATCGGCTTCCCGGCCACCGAGCTGATCGCGTCGTGGACGGCCGACGTGCCGCCGGGGAGCTGGCTGCAGGTACAGGCCAGGGGCAGGAACGCCGGGGGCCTGACCCGGTGGTATGCGCTGGGCCGCTGGTCGTATGCGGAGGGCGACGTGCTGCGCACCTCGGTGCCCGGGCAGTCGGACGCGGATGCGAAGGTGGCCGTGGACACACTGGTCGCGGCGGCCGGCAAGCCGCTCAGCGGCTACCAGCTCCGGCTGACCCTCTATCGGCGGCCCGGCTCGGACGTCGTCCCCCGGGTGCGTACGTCCGGCGTGATGAGCTCCAACGTGCCCCGCCGCGAGAGCGTGCCGGTCAGCCCCGGCGGCGGCGCGTGGGGCAAGGAGCTGGCGGTGCCGCGCCGCTCCCAGAACATCCACAAGGGCCACTACCCCGAGTGGAACGGCGGCGGCGAGGCGTGGTGCAGCCCGACCTCGACCACGATGGTGATGGGTTATTGGGGCGTCCGGCCGAGCGAGCAGGACACCGCCTGGGTGTCAGGCTCCGACCCGAACCCCGAGGTCGATCACGCCGCGCGCTACACCTACGACCATGCCTACAAGGGCACCGGCAACTGGCCGTTCAACACCGCGTACGCCGGCCGGTACGGCCTCGACGGGTTCGTCACCAGGCTGCGCTCGCTGACCGAGCTGGAGCGGCTGATCAGCGCGGGCGTGCCGGTGATCACCTCGCAGTCGTTCAAGGAGGATGAGCTGCCGGGCGCGGGCTATGGCACGGACGGCCACCTCATGGTGGTCGTCGGCTTCACCGAGGACGGCGACGTGATCGCCAACGACCCGGCGTCGCCGAGCAACGCGGCCGTGCGCAGGGTCTATCCGCGGGCCGCGTTCGAGAACGTGTGGCTGCGCGGTTCGAGCAGCGGCGGGGTGGCGTACGTGATCCATCCGCGGGGTCACCGGCTGCCCGCCACGACCCCCGGGCTGCCGGCCAATTGGTGACGCAGATTGCCCGTCATGATGTGCCCGAATATGCGGGGATAACTGCTGGTCAGCGGGTGTTCGTGCCCCTCGACGGCCGCCCCGGAGCTGCGTACATTGTCATCCGACAAACGCCGAACTCGACGAGCCTTGCGCGGTGGAACGCCGGATGACCGAGGACGAACCAGCCACGATCGAGAAGACTCGGCCCGTGCGCGACATGCGATGGAACGGTCCACCGCTGCTGCTGTCCGACGCCGGGGCCCGGGTGCTGCTGGCCGGCACGGGCACGCACCGGCCCGCCTCCCGGCTGCCGCACGCGCCCGCCGTGGCCGCCACGCTCGACGACGTCGCCCGCTGCCTGGTGGAGCGGGCCGGGCTGTCCCCGGATCGGCTCGACGTGCTGCTCGACCCGGCCGGTCCGGCCGAGCTGGGCACGGCGCTGGAGCGGGCGGCGCGCGAGGCGACGAGCGTGCTGATGTTCCACTTCGTCGGCCATGCCCTGTTCGGGCCGGGCGACGAGCTCTACCTCGCCACCGGCGCCACCGCCGACCTGTCGGAGGGCACGGCGGGCTATCAGGCGCTGCCGTACGCGCTGGTGCGGCGGATCATGGCCGGGTCGCGGGCCGGGCTCGCGGTCGTGGTGCTCGACTGCTGCTTCAGCGGCGGCGGGCGGCCGGTGCCCGCCAAGCTCATGGAGCAGTCGCTGGCCTGGCCGGGGGCGTACGTGCTGGCCGCGACGAGCAAGGAGCCCAACTCGTGGGCGCTGCCCGGCGTGCGGCACACCGCGCTCAGCGGCGGGCTGCTGCGGCTGCTGCACGAGGGCGATCCTGAGGGGCCTGCCGCGTTCACGCTCGACCACGTGCACCACCGCCTGGCCCGGTCGCTGCCCGCCGCCGGGTTCCCGCGTCCCCGGCGGGAGGCGATCGAGCTGGAGGAGCTGCCGCCGCTGGCCGTCAACCCGGCCCACGCGGCGCCCCGGGTCCGGCAGCGGCCGGTGGCCACGCCCGGCGACCCCGGCAGCCCTTACCGGGGGCTGGCCGCGTACGGGGCCGAGCACGCCGGGGTGTTCGCCGGGCGTGAGGAGGCGACGCGGTCGCTGGTCGCGCGCGTCCGTCAGGCGCTGCGGGCGGCCCGGCCGCCGATGGTGCTCGGCGCGCAGGCGTTCGACGGCGCGGGGCCGCTCGTGCTCACCGGCCCTTCGGGGTGCGGCAAGACGTCGTTGCTGCGCGCGGGGCTGCTGCCCGCACTGAGGGACGAGGTGGGGCGGTGCATCGCGCTGACCCCCGGTGCCGAGCCGACGGCGGCGCTGGCCGCCGAGCTGGCCGCGCTGAGCGGCGCCGATCCCGTACGCCTGCGCGCGATCATCGAGTCCGACCCCGCCGCGGCCCGTCGCGGGCTGCCCGGACCCACGCTGGTGGTGGTCGACCAGTTCGAAGAGGTGTTCACCGCGTGCGGCGACGAGACGGCGCGGCGGCGGTTCGTCGCGGCGCTGGCCGAGCTGTCCGGGTCGGCGGCGGTGGTGATCGCGGTACGCGGTGACTTCTTCGCGCGCTGCGCGGCCTACCCGGGGCTGCTCCAGGCGCTGCGGCGGCCGGAGGTCGTGCCGCCGCTGTCGCCCGCCGGGGTGCGCAGGGTCATCGAGGAGCCGGCCGCGCGGGCCGGGCTCGCCGTCGAACCGGGGCTGGTCGAGCTGATCCTGGACGATCTGCGCCGGGTCGATGAGGACCCGTTGCCGAAGCTGTCGCAGGCGCTGCTGGCCACCTGGCGGCGGCGTACCGGCGGGGTGCTCACCATGGAGGGCTACCGCGCGGCCGGCGGGGTCGCGCGGGCGATCGCGATGAGCGGCGAGGAGACGCTGCGGGGGCTCGGCGCGGAGTTCGAGCCGGTGGCGCGCGGGCTGCTCGAACGTCTCGTCTTCGTGGACGAGCAGGCGGGCGCGCTGCCCAGGCGGGTGCCGGTGGCCGAGCTGAGCCCGGGGCCCGAGTCGGTGGCGGGGCAGGTGCTGGCCGAGCTGGTCAGGGCGCGGCTGGTCACCGTGGAGCGCGACGAGGCGCGGCTCGTCCACGAGGCGCTGGTGCGGGCCTGGCCCCGGCTGGCGAGCTGGGCGGAGGCGCGGCGGGCGCGGCTGCTCGTACGGGGGCGGCTGGCGGAGGACGCCGCCCTGTGGCGGGAGGACGGCAGGAACCCGTCGTACCTGTACGCCGGTGACCGCCTCGCCACGGCGGAGACCGTCGTCGGCCTCGCGCAAGCCGGCCGCCGTGAGACGGCGCGACGGGCGGAAAGCGCGGCGCGGCGGACGCGAAAGGCCGGGGCGGACGCGCTCGCGCAGTGGGCCGAAGAGGACGTGCGGCGGGCCGGGGAGGGCGTGCCGGAGGCCGGCCAGGACGCACGGGACGTCCGTGATGCGAGCCCTATCGAGCGGGAGTTCCTGGTGGCCTCGCGCCGCCGCCAGGACCGCAGGAGGCTGATCGCCCGCGGCACCATCGCCGCGCTCTCCCTCCTCGTCCTGGTCGGGGCGGCGGGCGGCGTGGTGGCGGTGGTGCAGGGCGGCCGGGCCGACGCGCGGGCCATGGAGGCGGCGAGGATGCGCGACGAGGCGCTGTCCCGCGAGGTCGCGGCGGCGGCGAGCCGCGCGGGCGACACCTCGCTCGGCTCCCAGCTCGCGCTCGCGGCCTACCGCCTGTCGCCGACGCCGGAGGCGCGCGGCGCGCTGCTCGGCTCGCTCTCGCGTCCGATCGGGGCGCGGCTGATCGGCCACACCGCCCCAATCGAGCAGGTGGTCTTCCGTCCCGACGGCCGCGTGGCCGTGACCGCGTCCGGCGACTTCACCGCCCGGCTGTGGAACATCGCGGACCCGCTGCGTCCCCAGGCGCTGGGCGTGGTGGGCGGCCACATCGGCGGAGTGCGCGCGGCGGCGTTCGCCAAGGGCGGGAAGGTGCTGGCGACGGGGTCGGCCGACGGCACGGCCCGGCTCTGGGACGTCTCCGACACCGCGAGCCCGCGCCCGCTGGCCACGCTCGAAGGCCACAAGGAGCCGGTCGGCTCGGTGGCGTTCGCGCCGGAGGGCGACGTCTTGATCACCGCCTCCCCCGACGGCACGGCCCGGCTGTGGAACGTGACAAACCCCCGCAAAGCCGAGGAGCTGTCGGTCGTCCGCCAGGACGCCGACTTCACCGGGGCGGTCTTCAGCCCCGACGGCCGCACGGCCGCGCTGGCCACCGCCGCGGGCACGATCACGATCCTCGACGTACGCAGCCCCTCGACGCCGGTCACGCTGGCGATCCTGACCTCGACGCACGGCGGCCTGCGCGGGCTCGCGTTCTCCCCCGACGGCCGCACGCTGGCGGCGGCCTCGGCGACCGGCACGATCGAGCTGTGGGACGTCGCCGCCGCCGAGCAGTCGGGCACCGCCAAGGGCAGCGGCGCGGCGGTGCACGACGTCGCGTTCAGCCCCGACGGCACGCTGCTCGCCGCCGCCTCGGCGGACGCCGACGTCCGGCTGTGGAGCCTGGACGACCCGGCGGCGCCGGAGATGGTGGGGACTCTGGCCGGGTCTCCCGACGCGGTGACGGGGGTGGCGTTCAGCCCCGACGGGCGGCACCTGGCCACCTCGGGTGCCGACGGGATCGCCCGCCTGTGGAACGTCGCCGACGCCGCCCGCCTCACCCCCCGCGCCCGCCTGGCGCGGCACACCGGCGAGGTGAACGCGGTGGCGATCTCCAAGGGCGGCACCGTGCTGGCCAGCGCGTCCGACGACGACACGATCCGGCTGTGGGACCTCTCCGACCCGGCGGCCGCCGTCCCGCACTCCACGCTCACCGGCCACACCGAGGCGGTGCTGACGGCGGCGTTCAGCCCCGACGACGACCACCTGGTGACCGCTTCGCGGGACGGCACCGCCCGTCTCTGGGACGTCTCATCGCCGGAGGCGCCCAAGCCGCTCGGCACGATCACCGGCGGCATCCGTTCGGCCGCGTTCGGGGCGGACGAGCGTACGGTGCTGACGACCTCGTCCGACGGCCGCGCGGCCCTGTGGAACGTCGAATCTCCCGCCGCGCCCGCCCGCCTCGCCTACCTCGGCCCCGCCGAGATCCGGCTGACCGCCGCCGCGTTCCGCCCGGACGGCAAGCTCGTGGCGACTGGCTCGGGCACCTCGTCCGTTCGGCTCTGGGACGTCTCCAAGCCGGCCCGCCCGCGCTCGGTCGCCACGTTCACCGCGCACACCGGCGAGGTGCTCGGCCTGCGGTTCAGCGGCGACGGCGCGACGCTGGCCACCGCGTCGTCTGACGGCACGGTCCGGCTGTGGGACGTCTCCGACACCGCGAACCCGCGCCGCCTGTCGGAGCTGACCGGCCACGCCGCCGACGTGGTGAGCGTGGCGTTCGCGGCCGACGACCGCAGGCTTGTCACGGCCTCCGACGACCGGACCGTACGCGTGTGGGACGTGGTCGATCCGTCCGCTCCGGCGCTCTGGGCGGTGTTCGCGGGCTCGCGGCCGGTGCGCGACGCCGTGCCGGGACCCGACGGCACCGTGCTGGCCGGCGCGTCGGGCAGCGCCGTACAGCTTCATGGGCTGAACGTGGAGCAGGCGAGCGCGCGGATCTGCGAAGAGGCCGGCACGTCGATCACCCGCGCCGAGTGGGACCGCCACTTCCCCGGCCGCCCGTACACGCCTCCGTGCCCCTGACAAGCGCCCGCCCGGACGCACCCTCCCCGCCCCTGAGAAACGCCCGCCCGGACGCACCCTCCCCGCCCCTGACAAGCGGCTGCCCGGACGCACCTGACGCCCCCGAGAAGCGCCCGCCTGTCCTCGCCTCCGCCCTCATGAGGAGCGGCGCCCGGACACGCCTCCGCCCCCTCAAGAAGCGGTTGCAATCGCTTGTTGCTGCAACTTCGCCTCGGAAGTGCAGTTTCACTGCAGGCCATTGACGAAGTGAGGGCTTTCGGCGAACGTTTCATGCAAACGATTGCCGCACGTCCCGAGGTTGCGCCATGCGACTTCCGTCACTCCCCCCATTGATCGCCCTGACGGTGATCGCCGCTCTCACCCCCCTCTCCCCCGCCACCGCCGCGACCGCTGGCAGGTCCACGATCGTGGTCGCCGCCGACGGCTCAGGCGACTACACGACCGTGCAGGACGCCGTGGACGCCGTGCCCTCCGGCAACCGGCGGCCGGTCACGATCCTGGTCCGCAAGGGCACCTACCGGCAGAAGGTCGTCATCCCGGCCGACAAGCCGTACATCACGCTGGCCGGCGACACCAAGGACCCGCGCGACGTGGTGCTCACGTACGACGTGTCGGCCGGCACGCCGAAGCCGGACGGCTCCGGCACGTACGGCACGTCGGGCAGCGCGTCGTACACGATCGAGGCCCCCGACTTCACCGCCCGCAACCTCACCTTCGAGAACGCCTACGACGAGGCCGCGAACGGCAACAGCCAGGCCGTCGCGGTCAGGACGACCGGCGACCGGCAGGTCTACGACAACGTCAGGTTCCTCGGCAACCAGGACACGCTGTACGCCAACACCCCGTCCGCCACGACCGTCGCCCGCCAGTACTTCCACAACTGCTACGTCGAGGGCGACGTGGACTTCATCTTCGGCCGCGCGACGGCGGTGTTCGACCGCTGCGTCATCAAGGCGCTGAGCCGGGGCAGCTCCGACAACAACGGCTACGTGACCGCCGCCAGCACCGAGATCACCAACCCGTACGGCTTCCTCATCTACCGCAGCCACCTGACCAGCAACGCGCCGGCCCGCACCTTCCATCTGGGCCGCCCGTGGCCGGCGGGCGGCTCGACCACGGCACGCGGGCAGGTGCTGGTGCGCGAGTCGTGGCTCGGCCAGCAGTTCAAGGACGCGCCGTGGACCGACATGTCGGGCCTGAACTGGCGGGACGCCCGCCTGTCCGAGTACCGCAATCACGGCCCCGGTGCCACCGTCAACGACGACCGCCCGCAGCTCGACCCGCGTGAGGCCGCGAAGTACACGCCTGAGCGCTACCTGGCGGGCCGCGACGGCTGGAACCCGGTCCGCCGGCCGAGCCCCGAGCCCAGGCCAGAGCCGGGCCGCGAGGTGCTGCCCAAGGGCGACGGCTGGGCGGCGGCCACGACCGGCACCACCGGCGGCTCGGCCGCCCGTCCCGAGGACGTGCACGTCGTCACGAACCGGGCGCAGCTCATCGCCGCGCTCGGCGACCCCGCCGACAACACCCCGAAGATCGTGTACGTCAGGGGCGCGATCGACGCCGACACCGACGCCGCGGGCAACCCGCTGACCTGCGACGACTACGCCGTGGACGGCTACAGCCTGGAGGCCTACCTGGCGGCCTACGACCCGGAGGTGTGGGGCCGCGACCGGGTGCCGTCGGGGCCGCTTGAGGATGCGCGCCGGGCGTCGTACGCGAAGATGGCCGAGCACGTCACGATCACCGTCGGTTCCAATGTCACGATCATCGGCCTGGGACGCGACGCCGCGCTGAAGAGCTTCGGCCTGCGCATCACGAACGCCGACAACGTGATCGTCCGCAACCTCACCATCACCGACACCGCCGACTGCTTCCCGCAGTGGGACCCGACCGACGGCGAGGAGGGCAACTGGAACGCCTCCTTCGACAACGTCGAGGTGTCCGGCTCGACCCACGTGTGGCTCGACCACAACACGCTGAACGACGGCGACAACCCCGACTCCGGGCAGCCGCGCTACTTCGGCCGGCCGTACCAGGTGCACGACGGGCTGCTCGACGTCGTACGCGGATCCGACCTCGTCACGATGTCGTGGAACCATCTCAGCGGCCACGACAAGGTGACGCTGATCGGCAACACCGACGATCCGGCACGCTACGACGAGCAGGACAAGCTGCGCGTCACCCTGCACCACAACTACTTCGAGGGCCTCGGGCAGCGCACGCCCCGGGTGCGGTGGGGACGCGTGCACGTCTACAACAACTACTACCGGGGCGGCGACACGCACGCGTACAGCATCGGCGTAGGCGTGGGCTCCAAGGTCTACGCCGAGGCGAACGCGTTCGACGGCATCGCCGCTGACAAGGTGCTCAGCGTGTTCGGCGGCACGGCCATCACCGCCAAGGGCAACCTGGTGAACGGGCGGACGGTGGACGTGGTGGCCGCGTACGAGGCCGCCACCGGCGCCACGCTCGGCCGCGACGTCGGCTGGACCCGCCGGCTCCGCGCATGCACCCGGCGAACGCACTGCGGGGTCTGGTGCCGGCGGGCGCGGGCGCCGGCCACCGCCTGTGAACCCCCAATGATCGGCTCTGAGGGTGGGAGTATCACGCCCACCCTCAGAGCCTGTGAACAGGGCGTTCCTGGCCTAGCCTGAAGGCATGGAGACGGAGAACCTGCTCGGGCAGTTCCTGCGAGCGCGCCGCGAGCTACTCCAACCGGAGGACATCGGCATGCCGGTCGGCGCGCGCCGCCGCGTGTCGGGGCTGCGCCGGGAGGAGGTGGCGCAGCTCGCCGGAGTCAGCACCGACTACTACATCAGGCTTGAACAAGGCCGCGAACGGCACCCGTCGGACCAGGTGGTCGACGCGCTCGCCAGGGCGCTGGAGCTGGACGACGACGCCGCGGCCCACCTGCACCGCCTGGCCCACCCGGCCGTGGACAACCGCCGCACCGCCCGCGGTCCTGAACGCGTCGGCGACGCCCTGCTGCGCATGATGGCCGCCTGGCCGCAGACCCCGGCCGTGGTGCTGGGGCGGCGCCTGACCGTACTGGCCGCCAACACCCTGGGCAAGGCCCTGTTCGCCGGCCACACCTACAGCGACGACCTGGTACGGCTGGTCTTCCTCGACCCGGACGCGCGGACGTTCTATCCCGACTGGGAGCGAGCCGCGCTCAACACCGTGGGTGCGCTGCGCGCGAACATCGGCACCGACTACGACGACCCCGACCTGATCGAGCTGGTGGGCGAGCTGTCGCTGAAGAGCGCCGAGTTCCGCGAGCTGTGGGCCCGCCACGACGTCCGCCAGAAGACCCACGAGACCAAGCGAATCCACCACCCGCTGGTGGGCGAGCTGATCCTGCACTACGAGTCGCTGACCGTGAACAGCGCACCCGGCCGGCAACTCGTCGTCTACCAGGCCGAGCCCGGCAGCCCGTCGGAGGAGCGCCTGTCGCTGCTCGGCAGCCTCACCGCCTGACCCGCCTGTTTCCCTGCCTTGTGACCCGCCTGATTCCCGGCCCGATGACCCGCCTGATTCCCGGCCCGTGACCCGCCTGTTTCCCGGCCCGATGACCGGCACCGCTCGGCCAGATGCCCTGACCGGGCTCGGCCAGACGCCCTGACCGGCGCCGCCTGAGCCTGGACCGGGCGCTAGCCGCCGTCACATGCGTGCCTGACCGGCGCCGGATCCACATAGCCACCCACACCGTCATCACCCGCACCGCTATTTGCGCGACCGCGGCATGACCGCCGCGTCGCCATCCCGGCATGCCCGCGTACCCGACGGCACGTCGGTTCGTCTGCCGCTGCGACGTACGAACCGGATGCACCGCCACGGCGACGGGTTCGCCACAACGACCACACAACGACCCACAACAACTCACAACGACTCACAACGACAACGAACGCGCCACGACAACAACCGCATTGGAGCTTCGCATCACATGAGCAAGCAAGACGGAACCCCTGTCTGGTTCATCACCGGATGCTCGTCCGGCCTGGGGCGGGCGCTGGCCGCCGCCGCCCTCGACCGAGGTCATCGAGCCGCCGTCACCGCCCGCTCGCCCGAGCAGGTCGCCGACCTGGTGGAGGCGCACGCCGGCCGCGCCATCGCCCTGCCTCTCGACGTCACCGACCGGTATCAGGTCGCGCGGGCGGTGGCTGCGGCGGAGTCGGCGTTCGGGCGTATCGACGTGCTGGTCAACAACGCCGGGTACGGCTATCTCGCCGCCCTGGAGGAAGGCGAGGACGACGAGGTCAGAGCGCTGTTCGAGACGAACGTGCACGGCCTGGTCGACGTCACCAAGGCCGTGCTGCCCGGCATGCGCGCCCGCCGTACCGGCCACATCGTGAACATCTCGTCGCTGGGCGGCCTGGCCGCGTTCGGCGCGACCGGCTACTACCACGCCACGAAGTTCGCCGTGGAGGGGCTGTCGGAGTCGCTCGCGGCCGAGGTAGGGCCGCTCGGCATCAAGGTCACGATCGTGGAGCCGGGCGCGTTCCGTACGAACTGGTCCGGGCCGTCGATGCGGCAGTCCAAGATCCGCATCGACGACTACGACGAGACGGCCGGTGCCCGGCGCGCGTCCACGCTGGCCACCTACGGCAAGCAGCCCGGCGACCCCGACCGCGCCGCCGCGGCGATCATCACGGCGGTCGCGTCGCCGGAACCGCCGCTGCGGCTGCTGCTCGGCAAGGCCGACTACGACATCGCCACCGACCGGCTCACCACGTTGCGGGCCGGTTTCGACACCTGGCGCGAGCTGACGCTCAGCGCCGACTACCCGGCCTCCTAGGAGGAGACAGTGAGCAAGATCGTTCTCATCACCGGCGCGAGCAGCGGCATCGGCGAGGCCACCGCACGCCGCCTGGCCGCCGACGGCCACATCGTGGTGCTCGGCGCACGCCGCGAAGACCGGCTCGCGGAGATCGCGAAGGCCATCGAGGCGGACGGCGGCACCGCCGACGTCCGGCGGCTGGACGTGTCCGACCGCCAGGACGTCGCCGCCTTCGCCGACGAGGTCTTCGAGCGGTACGGCCGCATCGACGTGCTCGTCAACAACGCGGGCGTGATGCCGCTGTCCCGGCTGGACGCGCTGCTGGTGGACGAGTGGGAGCGGATGATCGACGTGAACGTTCGCGGCCTGCTGTACGGGATCGCCGCCGCGCTGCCCCACTTCAAGCGGCAGGGCTCGGGGCACTTCGTCACCGTCGCCTCGATCGGCGCGCACCAGGTGGTGCCGACGAGCGCCGTCTACAGCGGCACCAAGTACGCCGCCTGGGCCATCACCGAGGGCCTGCGCCAGGAGATGGACCCGTCGATCAGGGTCACCACGATCTCGCCCGGCGTCGTGGAGTCGGAGCTGGCCGACTCCATCACCGACCCGGGCGCCCGGGAGATGATGCGCACCTATCGGGCGAACAGCATCTCGCCGGACGCCATCGGCGGCGCCATCGCGTACGCCATCGGCCAGCCGCCCGACGTGGACGTCAACGAGATCATCATCCGGCCGACCCGGCAACGCTGAGACCTCCTTACCCACCCCTCATACGCCGCCCGCCTCCGTGGGAGTCACGCATCCGGCGGGCTTCACACCGCGCGCACGTGGCACTGGCCGAGGCTCAAGCCGAACCCACCCGCCCCGACCTCCGCCACCGGGCGTGCCCAACGCCAGATCGCCCCTGCGCCACTCACCCGGCTTCGGGCGGCCTCGCACCGGAGCGATCTCGTACCACCGGCACCCGCCCTCGGGCGGGCGTCCTTCCGGCAGGTCCCACCGGTCGCGGCCGGTGTGCGCAAGGGCGTCCCTTCGCCCCATCGCCGCGCGCTGTTTCACAGCCGCGCACTGTCGTTCCAGCTCCGCGCACGCCGCCCGCGCCTGGCACTGGGCGGCGCGCGTCCTCCCGGCAGCTCCCGCGCCGCCCGCACCTGACGCCAGGCGACGCGCGCCCATCCGGCAGATCCCGCCGCCCGCACCCGACACCAGGCGGCGCGCGCCACCCAGCAGGCCCCACACCGCCCACACCCGACACCAAGCGACGCGCGCCCATCGGCAGGTCCCGCTCGGCTCGCGCCTGGCACTGGGCGGCCCCGCCTTCAACACACCCTGTGCCAAGCCCACCTCCGGGCAGGGGCTCAGGAGGTGTGCCACGGCCTCGAGGGGTTCGCCTGGAAGGGCGGCTCGGCCGGCGGGTGGGCGTTGCCAGGTTCCTGGAGCCGGTCAGAGGTGGGGGCCGCTGTGCGGGAGGCCCTCGCCTTCCGGTTCGAGCGCGTACGCGATGCCCGCGTCGACGTCGCTGTCGAAGCCGGTGCGGTAGGCCGCCGCATACGCGCTGTCGCCGAGGGCGGCCCTGGCGTGCGTCTCGCACGCTCGCCTGGCCGCCACCCACTCGGGAACGCTGGCCTGCGCCTGGCCGTGGTTGCTCCACACTCGCTGGGCCAGCCCGAGCAGCCGGGCCGCGCGCCCGGCCTGCCCCGCCGCGCCGGCCGCCAGCGCCAGCAGATCGACGGTCAGCCCGATGCCGAAGCTGTCGTGCAGCCGCCGCTTGGTCCGTAAAGCCGCCTGCCCGTAGCGAACGGCGGCGGCCAGCCGTCCGCTGCTCAGCTCGGCCTGTCCGCGCAGGAAATCGCCGTGGGAACGCATGAGCTGCTCGCCGCGCCCGTCGCACAGCGTCCGCAGGTCCTCGAGTACGGCGATGGCCTCGTCGAGCCGCCCGGCCACGGTCAGCGCATGCGCCCGGCACAGCAGTGCGAGCAGGCCGGCGATGGTGGGCGGCTCGTCGTTCCACCGGTCGCGGTACGCGGGCTCTGACTCGGCCAGGACTCGCGCCAGGTCGCCGCGGATCACCCCGGCGGCCGACCTGAGCGCCCTGACGCAGGTGGCGGCGTACGCGCCGAACCCGCCCGGGACCAGGGCAGCACGCCCGTAGATGCCCGCGAGGTCACCGCCCGTGACGGGGTAGCCGCGAGTGCCCGCATGGCTGTAGCTCGCGGTAGAGGCCCCAGGAGCACCGGCGTCGCCGTAGATGCCGGCGCCATCGCCGGAGGTCGCAGCCGGACCTTCGAAAGCTGCGCGCGCGTGGCCGCCAGAGGTGGCAGCCGAACCGCCGGAAAGCGCACCTGGACCACCGAAGTTCACAGCCCAATCCCCGGGGGTCGCGGATAGGCCGCCAGAAGTCGCGGCCGCATCGCCGGAGGTTCCGGGCGGGCCACCAGAAGTCGGGGGCAGGCCACCGTAGGTCGAGGACGGACCTCCGGGAATCGACGCCGAGTCACTAGAAGCCGCAGGCGGGTGACCAGTAGTCGCGGACGGCTGGCCGGGAGGCGCAGGCGAATGGCGAGAAGCCGCGGACGCCTGACCGGGAACCACAGACGAATGGCCAGAAGCCGCGGACACCTGACCAGGCACCACAGACGAATGGCCAGAAGCCGCGGCCACCTGACCAGGAACCACAGACGAATGGCCAGAAGCCGCGGCCACCTGACCAGGAACCGCAGGCGGATGGCCAGGAGTCGACTGGGGATCGCCGGAAGTCGTGCGCAGGTCGTGGGCGACGGTGGCGATCTGGGTGGCGCGGGTTTCGGCGCCGTGGGCGTCGCCCTGGGAGGCGGCCAGCAGGCCATCGGCCCACAGCGTCTGTACGAGGGCGGGTTCCGGGCGCCGGGCGAGGGCGAGCGCCTGCTGGAGGTAGTGGCGGCCCTCCTTGGCGTGGCCGCAGCCGTACCAGAAGAAGGCCAGCACGCCGGCCAGCTCGAGTGCGGGCGTGGCGTCCTCGGCGGCCAGCGCCACTTCAAGCGCCGCCCGCAGGTTGTCGTGTTCGCCGACCATGCGGTCGTACCAGGAAAGCTGGCCGGGCCCCAGCCAGCCGGCGGCGCCCTTGATGGCCAGCGACAGGTAGTGCTCGCGGTGGCGCTGCTTGAAACGTTCCTCCTCGCCGAGGTCGCGCAGCAGGCGGGCGCCGTACTCGCGCAGCGTGTCGAGCATGCGGTAACGCTCACCCGCGCCGGTCGGCAGCCACGTCAGCACCGAATCCTCGGCCAGGGCGTCGAGCAGCAGCCCGATCTCGGACTCCGGGAGCCGCTCGTCGGCGCACACCCGGCGGGCGGCCTCGGTGTCGAAGTCGCCGGCGAACACCGACAGCCGCGCCCACAGCAGCCGCTCGGCAGGCTCGCACAGCTCGTGGCTCCACCCGACCGCCGTGCGCAGGGCGCGGTGCCAGGGCGGGTCGTGCGGGCTGCCGGGGTCGGCGTCGAGGGCGGCGAACCGGTCGTCGAGCCGGTCGGCGAGGTAGCTGACGGGCAGGTCGCGCAGCCGGGCGGCGGCCAGCTCGATCGCCAGCGGGATGCCTTCGAGCCGCCGGCACAGGCGTACGACGGCCTCGGGGTTCTCGCTTCCCAGGTCGAAGCCGGGCACGACGTCGGCGGCGCGCTCGGCGAGCAGCGTCACGGCGTCGCCCACGAGCGCCGTGGTGCCGGCGGGCGGGACCGGCAGCGGCTCGATCACGACCAGCGTCTCGCCCGCCACTTCGAGCGGGCGGCGGCTGGTGGCGAGCACGCGCAGCCCCGGTACGGCGGTGAGCAGCGCGGCGACGACCTCGCCGCAGGGCCGGCGAGGTGTTCGCAGGAGTCGAGGACGATCAGCAGCTCGCGTCCGGACAGGTGCTCGGCCAGCACCTCCGTCATGGGCCGGGCGGTCTGGTCGGCCAGCCGGAGCGCTCCGGCGATCGCGTGCGGAACGAGACCTCCGTCGTTCAACGCGGATAAACCCACCAGCCAGGCTCCCCCGCCGAACTCGGACCGCAGCTCGGCCGCCGCACGCAGAGCCACGCGTGACTTGCCGACGCCGCCGATGCCCGTGAGCGTCACCAGGCGGGAGTGACGCACGGCGGTACGCACCACGTCCAGCTCGGCGCGGCGGCCGACCAGGCTGGTCAGCTCGGGTGGAAGGTTGCCCGCCTGCCACTTGCCTGCCATCGCGATCGCCACCCATCCGGCCGGGAGTGTGACAGCAGCTTGCCCCACGACGGCCTGCTCGGTCACCACAGGTAAGGGAGCAACTACTCCGCTGCTGGAGATGGTCCGCCCGGGCTGCGGGTGGCGTCAAGAGCGTTCCCCTTCCGGCAGGGGATCGGCAGGGGAACCTGCCGATCCGGCCGTGGAGGACGGAGAAAACGCGCGGCGGAGGGCTCGCCCACGGGCGTGCGCGATGGGTGAGGGGCGGGCGTTGGGAACCGGCGCCCTCCCCAAGTGAGGGGCGAGCGTGGGGAACCGGTGCCCTCCCCAAGTGAGGGGCGAGCGTGGGGAACCGGCATCCGCCCCAGGTGAGGGGCGGGCGTTGGGAACCGGCGTCCGCCCGGGGTGAGGGGCGGGGGCGCGCCCGCGGGCCTGGGCGCGCCCCCGCTTTCTCAAGTCCCGTAGGCCTTGACCTCCAAGAGGCCCACGGAACTGGTCCCGTTGCCGGTGAGCAGCACCCGCAGGCGGGTGGTGTTCACGGCGGTGAAGGTGACGGTGTTGTCGGCGTCCTTGGCCAGCGTGTACGCCGACGCGCCCGGCACGTCCGCGTACGCGCTGCCGTTCCAGTACTGCAGCTTCCACGACGCCGGCATGTCGATGCCCTGGTCGTCGTCGAAGAAGTACACCTCGGCCCGGTTCAGGGTGCGGGCGGACGGCCAGGTGAGCTCGACCCACTGCTGCCCGGTCTCCGGCCAGCGGCCCCAGCGCGGGTTCACGGTGTCGTTGGAGGAGGGCGGGTCGATGCCGTCGTTGACGGCGGCCACGCTCTCCCACGGCGAGGTGTACGACGCGGTGGCCACGGCCGACTGCGCGAGGTTGGACGGCTGCGGGGTGCCGCCGCCGCGGTTGTGCACCTTGATCTCGGTGAGCCCGGTACGCGCCCCGGAGACGGCGTTGAACACCACCCGCATCCGCTGAGCGTTCACGGCGTTGAACCGCACCACGTTGTAGTTGCCGCGCGGCGTCGCCGGGTTCTTGACCTGGGAGGAGGCGCTGACCCAGGTGCTGCCGTCGTGGTACTGGACGTCGTACGAGGCCGGCGCCCGGTAGGTGCCGCTGGCCTGGCGGCTGTCCTTGAAGTACAGCCGTACCTCGTCGAAGGTGCGGGCGGAGCCGAAGTTCAGCTCGTACCAGTCCTGGCCGGCGGTGGCGGTGCCGCCCCAGAACGGCTCGTTGATGGGGAAGCCGTCGACCGCGGTGGTCACGTCACCGGTGGCCCGGTCCCACGTGAACGGCACCAGGTCCGAGACCGTGGCGGCGCGGGTGCCGTTGACCGTAGATGGAGTAGCCCTCGGGCACGCCCGGGTAGCGGACCACGCCGTCGGCCGGGTCGTCCCAGACGATGGTGAGGTCGGCGTTGCGGTAGCGCAGGTTGTTGACCGTGAAGTGGGTCCAGCCGATGTGGATCGGCGACAGCTCCACCTTGGCGTCGTTGCGCGGCCGCAGCCCGGCGACGTCCTCGATGATCGTCCAGTTGCTGCTGCCGAGGATGTTGTGGTGGATCCAGGAGCGGTACGTGATGGAGGAGCCGTTCCAGTCGGCCCAGAACTCGTTGGCGTCGGGCCACTGGGTGTTGCCGCCGATGTACTGCGCCCAGGCGTTCCAGGAGAGCAGCTTCTTGTACCAGGTGGCGTCGATCCACTCGTTGGGTTAGTTGCGCAGCACCGACGACAGCAGGCGGAACTGCACGGTGGAGTTGATGGTGGAGAAGTTGTTGCTGCCGGTGCCGGAGGCCGCCTTGTCGGCCTGGTTGGCGGTGTAGAAGGGGAAGATCGGGTACTGCGCCGGGTCGTCGAACAGGCGCAGCGCCTGCTTGTACGTCGCGGTGTTCGGGATCGCGCCGACCGCGAACGGGTAGTAGTTGTTGATCTCCTTCCACGGCACCCACTCGTTGGTGGACTTCAGGCGGTGCTCGAAGAGCTGCCGGTTGGGGTTCCAGAGAACGTTGAGTATGGCGTTCTGGATCCTGGTGGCGAGCGTGCGCATCTCGTTCGCCTTGGCGGTGTTGCCGGCCGCCTCGTACGCCTGCGCGGCGGCGAGCGCACCGCTGTACTGGTAGGCGGACTCGGCGCGGTCCATCCTGCCGGGCTTCCAGTGGAACGACACGGCGTCGGCGGTGGTGATCGGCGGGCCCGCGAGTGCGGGCCGCGGAGTGCCGAGGAGGAGCAGGAGTGCCGCGGCGACGGCCGCCGCCCATCGTCGTCTCATGTGGTGGCCCCTAGCTGGTTTATGTGAGCGCTAACATCATGGATTCGAGACTCCCTAAAAGGTTTTCGGGAAGATAGATCGGGCCGGTCAAGGCCGTCAATGAGCCGTTGCAACGTCCTGCATGTGCTCTGACATGCTCGATTCGGTGACCATGGGCGCCGATCTGGCGGCTCATGCTTGTTCACATTTTCGTATCACCGAAAAGGCTTTCGGTGTGTCGGCTGGGATCCCTTCGCGCTTGGCAATGGTCTTCGGTGCGTTTGCGCAGGTCAAAAGGGGTGGAACGGGGTGCGCGGCGTTGCCGGGAAGGTCGCACTTCTCGTGAGAAATTCCGAACAGTAGCTCCTGACCTTGAGGGACGTCTCATGGGACACGATCACCAGGACCGCCAGGTCAGCCGGCGACGGCTCATCACCGGCATCGGCTCGCTCGGCCTCGGCGGCCTCCTGACCGCGGGCGACCCCCGCGCGGCGGGCACGGTCGCCGACAGCTCGGCGGCGGGAACGGTCACGGGTAGCACGACGGCGCGGTCCGGCGACGGACCGGCTGCCCGGACCGGCACCGGATCGGGCGCCGGCTCCGCGACCGGCACCGGATCGGGCGCCGGCTCCGCGACCGGCACCGGATCGGGCGCCGGCTCCGCGACCGGGACCGGCAGTGGAGCGGCCTCCGGCGCGACGTCCGCTGTGGGGCCCGCCGCCGGGTCCGCAGGCAGCGCCTTCGATCCCGATACGCACGCCAAGGCCCAGGCGCTGCTGTCCAAGGCACAGATGTGCAAGCTGACGCCCGGCACCAAGCAGGGCCCCTACTACTTCGAGACCGGCTCCGTACGCAGCGACCTGCGCGAGGACCGGCAGGGCGTGCGGCTGCGGCTGGCGCTCAAGGTGCAGGACGGCGCCACCTGCCGGCCGCTGCCCGGCGCGGCCGTCGAGGTCTGGCACTGCGACGCCTCCGGCCTCTACTCCGGCGCCGAGCGGCAGTCGCGCCTGGTGCTGACCGGCGGGGACAAGGTGCGGGTCAGGCCCGGCACCGTGTTCACCGACATCACCCCGTCCGACGGGCGGCGCTACCTGCGCGGCGTGCAGCTCACCGACCGCGACGGCATCGTCCGCTTCACCACCATCTGGCCGGGCTGGTACCCGGGGCGTACCGTGCACGTTCACGTGATGGTCGTCGTCGGAGACCATCGGGCGCTGTGCACCGAGATCATGTTCGACGAGAAGCTGAACAGGAAGGTGCTCGCCACACCCCCGTACCGCGCGGGGCACAAGCGGCCCAGGGACACCTTCAACGGCAACGACCCGATCTTCAGGGACGACATGCTGGCCTACGTCGTCGAGGACGGCGACGGCTACCTCGCCGCCGCCGTCCTCGCCACCGACCACGACGAACGCCCCGTCTGACCCACAGCGGTCGCCCGACCCACCTTCCGGTCCACACCGGCGCCTGGGCCGCCCCGGCATCCGGCCCACCCTCGATCCACACCAGCGCCCGGCCCGCCCCGGTCCACACCGGCGTCCGGCCTGCCCCGGCATCCGGCCCGCCCCCGGTCCGCACCGGTTGCACGGCCCGCGCCAGGTCCGCACCGGTGTCCGCCCCCTACGCGCGTCCGGGCACGCGCCGGAGCCCGGCGCCTACGGGTGGCCGGCCCGCGCATGGGCAGGCCCGGCTCGCACGGGTGCCCGGCCCGCACGGATGGGACCGGCCCACACAGGTGGCCAGCCCGCACGGATGGGACCGGCCCGCACGCATGGGGCTGGCCCACACGGGTGACTGGCCCGCAGAGGTGGCCGGCACGCACGGATGGACCTGGCCCTCACAGGTGGCCGACACGCACGCCCGGGGCCGGCACGCACGGGTGGGGCTGGCCCGCACACGTGACCGGCCCGCACGAAAGGACCTGGCCCTCACAGGTGGCCGACACGCACAGACGGGGCTGGCTCGCACGGGTGCTCGGCTCCTCATGAGTGGAACTGGCCCGCATGGGTGACCGGCACGGACGGGTCGGCCGGCCCGCACGCGAAGCCGCGCCCGCGTTCGGCCTACCCCCGCGCGGGCTACACCCGCCGCACGACATGCAGCAGGTACTCTTTCCTGTCGAGCGGGTTGTGGTCGGTACGTGGGCGTTCGGGGATCGGGCCGCGTACCGGCTCGTAGTGGGAGAAGGCGGACTCCAGCACGCCCTCACCCCGCGTCAGCCCCGGCAACCGCCGCTCCAGCTCGTGCACCCTGGCCGCCGGGATCTCGCCTTCCACCAGCGCCGCATGCCGGGTGCGCGGCACCGCGCCCAGCCTGGTCAGCACCGGCAGCACCGAGCTGAGCAGGTCGGGCGGCAGGTCGAGGCGGAAGCTGTGCATCGGCTCGTACACGGTGGTCCCGGCCTGGCGCAGCGCCGCCATCAGCACCAGCGGCACCAGGTTGCGGAAGTCGCCGGCGGTGCTCGACATGCTCTTGTCGAAGACGCCGCCGGAGTGGCTCTGCCTGGCCCAGTAGCCCGAGTGGGTCAGCGTGACCACGCAGTCCAGCACCTCCCAGCCGTGCAGGCCCTGCTTGAGCGTCTCGCGCACGGTCTCCTCGACCGTTCGCATGAACGCGTACGGCAGCGATCCCAGCTCCACCTCCAGCCGGAACTTCACTCCGCTGCCGGGCGGGCCGGGCTCGACCCGCAGGCCGACCGTCGCGAGGAACGGGTTCGGCTCCTTGCCGATCAGCTCGTACGCCGCCCCGGTGCCCGACGGGCGCTCGACGCAGATCGTGGTCGTCTCGCGGAACGTCACCTCCAGGCCGTACTCCTCGGCCAGCGTGTCCTGGATGACCTCCTTCTGCACCTCGCCGTAGAGCGAGACCGACACCTCCTGGCGTACGTCGTCCTGGCGCACCGCGATCAGCGGGTCCTGCTCGGCGAGCTGCGCGAGCGCGAGGTGCAGCGCGGCCCGGTCCTGCGGCCGCCGGGGCACCACCACGGTCTCCAGCGTCGGGGGCGCGAAGTACCCACCGCCCCCGCCGTCCCTTCCAGGGGCGGGGCCTGGGGGGCCGGGCGGGATGGCACGGCGGGACTCGGCGTGACCGTTGAGGCCCGGGCCAGGGTGGCCCAGGGGGTCGGCGCGGTGGGCGCCGGAATGACCGTTGAACCGCGAGCCGGCGTGGCCGGGCGGGACGGCGCGACAGGACTCAGCGTGACCGTTGAGGCCCGGGCCAGGGTGGCCGGCGAGGTGGACGGGGTCGCAGATGCGGACGTCCGTCAGGCCCCAGACGCGGGCGATGCGGCCCGCGGGCACCTCCTGCCGCCGCTGGTCCGTGCCGGAGTCGAAGACGCTGATCGCGGTGACCCTGCCCGCCCGATCTCCGAAGCGCAGCCGGTCGCGGACGCGCAGCGTGCCGCCGAACATCCGTACGTACGCGACCTTCTCCCCCGCCGGGCCCCGCTCGACCTTGAAGACGGTCCCCGACGGCGGCCCTTCCGGGTCGCCGGGCGCGGCGGGCAGCAGCTCGTCGATGCCCGCCATCAGCGCCTCCACCCCGGCCCCGATGATCGCCGAGCCGAAGAACACCGGGTGCACCGCGGCCTGCGCGGTCTGCGCCCGCAGCTCAGCGCGGAGCCGGTCGGGGGTGATCGAGCCCTCATCGGTCACGTACGCGGCCAGCAACGCGTCGTCCCGCCGGGTCAGGACGTCCAGTAGCCGGTCGGTGAAGGCGGGCTCGCCGTCGTACGGGGTGAACCCGGCCTCGGGAGTGCCGAGGTTCGCGGTCGTGCCCATGGGGACCACGGCCGGCGAGATCTTGGCGGCCAGCTCGGCGAGCACGTCATCGGCGCGGGCGCCACGACGGTCGATCTTGTTGACGAAGACGAGCGTGGGGATGCCGAGGCGGCGCAGCGTACGCATGAGCACGCGCGTCTGCGCCTGCACCCCCTCCACGGCCGAGACGACCAGAATGGCGCCGTCGAGCACGTTGAGCACCCGCTCCACCTCGGCGATGAAGTCTGGGTGTCCCGGGGTGTCGATCAGGTTGACGGTGGTGCCGCCGACAGCGAACGAGACGACGGCCGACTTGATGGTGATGCCGCGCCGGCGTTCAAGTGCCAGGACGTCGGTCCTGGTGGTGCCGCCATCGACGCTGCCGGCCTCGTCGATGGCTCCGGCGGCGTACAGCAGCCGCTCGGTCAGGCTGGTCTTACCGGCGTCTACATGCGCCAGAATCCCCAAGTTGAGCACACGCAACGAACGTCATGTCCTTCGGTGAGACGACTCCTTCTTGCTGGGAAGACATGACAGTTGTGCGCATTTCCGCTCCTCGGGTCGGCCGGATCGCGATCCAGCACACCAAACGAGCACGACAGGCGGCAATCGAATTTCCGGTCTGGGCGCCTGCGCGCATGAAGTTTTCGGCCCCGCGGCTCCGCGGCTCCGCAGCCCCGCAGCCCCCGCGGCCCCCGCGGCCCGACAGGCCCCCAGTCCTTCGGCCCTCAGCCCGGCTGACCCTCACTCCCCCGACCCTCGGCCCGGCTGACCCTCAGTCCCTCGACCCGACAGGCCCTCAGTCCCTCAACCCGGCCAACCCTCAGCCCTCAACCGTGCTAACCCTCAGTCCCTCAGCCCGGCTAACCCTCGGTTACCCAGCCCCAGCGGGTGCGGAGCCAGTTCAGCGTGGCGCGCCGTGACTGCTCGCGGCGGTCCTGGAGGTGCGGCGCGTGTGCGGGACCGGGTTGCGCCGCCGTGCGCGTCCAGTAGCCAGCCAGCGCCACCAGCAGCGCGTCCACCTGCTCAGGCGGCGCGTCCCTGCCCAGGGGTTGTTTGGTGAAGACCTCCTCGGGGTCGGGCTCGCCCAGGTCGGACTCCAGCAGCAGGCACACCAGGTCGGTCCAAGGCGGTCCGGCGCAGGCGCGGCCCCAGTGCGAACATGGCCATCTGGAACAGCGCGCAGTACTCCTCCGGCTCCCGTTCGTCCTCGAAGTTCGACTCTTCGATCACGCCATTCACGGGATCACACGCCGGCGGCCGAGACAACCGGTTCGACGCGGCTTTCCCTGCCGGATGCGCTACCGGAGCACCTCGACGGTGCCGCGTTCGCCGTCAACCCTGATTCGGTCGCCGTCGCGCACCCGCATGGTCGCGTTGCCGGTGCCGACGACGGCGGGGATGCCGAGTTCGCGGGCCACGATGGAGGCGTGCGACAGCGGCGCCCCCATGTCGGTGACGACGGCGGCGGCGCGGGGGAACATCGGGGTCCAGCCGACGTTGGTGAGCGTGGTGACGAGTATCTCGCCGGGCTGGAGCCGGTCGCCGTCCTCGGGCCCGGCGATCACGCGGGCGACGCCCTCGACCACGCCGGGCGCGCCGGGGAAGCCGGTGATGGCATCGCGCTCGGCCACGGAAGGCACGGAAGGTACAGAAGGCACAGAAGGCACAGAAGGCACAGAAGGCACGGAAGGCGCGGAAGGCGCGGTGGCGCGGGCGTCGTACAGGTCGGCGCGGCGGGCGGGGTCGGCGGCCCAGCGTACGGGGTCGAACGGCCCGACGATCAGCGCCGGGTACGGCGGCAGGGCCGCATACCGCTCGTACGTGGCCCGCCGCGACGGCACCTTCTCCAGGACGGACCGGTCGCCGCGCAGGAGATCGAGCAGCTCGTCCAGGTAGAGGTAGAAGACGTCGTCGCCGGCCCCGGACAGCTCGCCCGCCCGTACGGTGAAGGCGCGCAGCACCCAGAACGTGCGGACCGATTCGGAGCGTGCGGATTCCCGGTCGCGCACGACGGCGCTCCACCGCCGCACCCGCGCCCGCATCGGGGCGGCCTTGCGCGGGTGGCTGCGGGCGAAGCGGGCCCACGCCTCCTCCCTGGCGGCGCGCTGGCGTTCCAGCAGCGCCTCGGTGTCTTTCCGCAGGTCGCGCAGGCCGGCGAGCTGGGCGTCGATCCACTGCGCGTCCTCGCCGGGCCGCGGGAAGGACACCTCGAACTCGTGCGGGCCGCGATGCCCGTACGTGCGGGCGAACTCGTCCCTGCCGATCTCGCCGGCGGCCAGCTTGGACAGGCCGGTGAGCAGGCCCATGCTGGCCAGCCCGCCGTCGGCGTTGACGCCGGTCAGCATGGCTTCGGCGTCGATGTCGCCGACCAGGTCGCGCAGCCGGTGGCGGGTCATGACGAGGGTGGCGTTGCCCTGACGTCCTGCGGCCTCCAGCATCTGGAAGGAGGTGACCGCGTGCGGCCTGATCTCGCGTTCCCACAGGTCGGCCAGCTCGACGGGGGTGGCGGTGGCGGCGACGCGCTCGCGCAGCTCCTCGCACCGGGCGGGCGAGGCGGCGAGGAACGCGTGCATGGTCTTGATGTTGCGGCGGACGCGCCGCCGGATGCCGACGGCCACGGGCAGCACCCGCCTGATGATCTCCCACCGTGACAGGCCGACCAGCGGCACGTCCAGGCCGGGCGGCAGCTTGCCGAAGATCTGCTCGATCGCGCCGAGCAGCCGCCGCACGCCGATGGCGGTGGCGACGGAGTGGACGACGCTGAGGTTCATGTAGAACCGGCCGCCGATGTTGCCGACGAGGTCGAAGCCGGGCAGGGTGCTCGCCGACATGGCCTCGGCGATGAACAGCCGCACGTACGACCAGGTGATGGGGGTCATCACGTCGGGGATGGCCTCGCCCAGGTTGCCGCCGGTCCACAGGTGGCCGCCCTTGAGGCTGTCGTTCCACTCCTCCAGCGGCGCGGGGAGCCCGGTGATGGGGCGGGCCTGGACGATGGCGAACGCGCCGTCGCGCCTGGCCCACTCGATGTCCATGGGGACGCCGTACAGCGCCTGGATACGGGCGCCGAGCCCGGCCAGCGTCTCGGCTTCGGCGTCGTCAAGCACGGGCGCGGCGCGCCGCTCCTCGGGGACCGGGCGCTCCTCGGTGCCGGTGGCGGTGCGCACGGTCATGACCTTCTTGTCTCCGGTACGCGACTCGGCGACCCGGCCGCCGCGCACCGTGATCACGTCGGGCGTGACCTGCCCGCCGACGACGGCCTCGCCGAGCCCCCACGAGGCGTTGATGACGGTCGCGTCGCGGTCGCCGCTGACCGGGTCGGCGGTGAACAGCACGCCGGCCGCGTCGGCGTCCACCAGCTTCTGGACGACGACGGCCAGCGCCACGTCGTCGTGCGGCACGCCCTGCCGGTCGCGGTAGGCGATGGCGCGGGGGTTCCACAGCGAGGCCCAGCACCGCCTGACCGCGTCCAGCAGCGCGCCGGGGCCTTTGACGTTGAGGAAGGAGTCCTGCTGGCCGGCGAACGACATGCCGGGCAGGTCCTCGGCGGTGGCGGACGAGCGCACGGCCACGGGCACACCGTCGCCGAGCTCCGCGTACGCGCGCAGGATCGGTTCCGCGAGCCGCTCGGGCACCTCGCGGGCGGCGAACAGCGCCGGGATCGAGCCGGGGTCGCCGGCGGCGGCGCGCAGGATCTCGTCGCGGAAGCCCGCGACGAACGCGCGGTAGGCGTCGGTGGTGATGCAGAACCCACCGGGGACGGGCAGCCCGGCCCTGCTCAGCCGGGCCAGCGACGCGCCTTTGCCGCCGGCGGTGGCGAGGTCGGCGGCGGGGTCGTCGAGGGGGAGCACGGCGCGCATCTCATGCCTCCAGGGAAAGGGCCAGCTTGCGCTGGGCGGCCTCGGCCATGCCGTCGAGAAGGCGGCGGGTGGCGAGCGCGACGACCTGCTCGCCGCCGGGCGGCAGCGGTTCGCCGATGCCGAGCGCCCGGTCGATGGTGGTGGCGACCAGCTCGGCGATCCGCTCGTCGGGCAGTTTCGCGTCCTCGGGCCTGACGTCCGGCAGGAACAGGAACCCGTAGACGATCGAGGAGATGACGATCACCTGGTCGCGCGGCTCTCCGTGGACGGCGCCGATCGCGGCCAGCTCTTCGACGTACGCGTCGAGCGGCCCGCCGAGCGGGAGCTGCGGCCCGCTCTCGCGCTTGCGGCGGGCGAGCTTGCCGAGCACCTCGGAGTCACCGCGCAGCATGGCCCGCATGAGCGGCCTGCCGAGCAGCGTCAGCGCGAAGCGGCCGAACAGCTCGCCCGGCGTGGTGAACCCGCACTCGGGCTCGCGCTCGCGCAGCTCGGCCACCGTGTGAACCCGCTCGCGCCGCAGCAGCGCGGTGAACAGCTCGTCGCGGGTCTTCCAGTGCAGGTAGATGGTGCCTTTGGCGACGCCGGCGCGCTGGGCGACGTCGTCGATCGTGGTCTTGTCGTACCCCCACTTGAGTATCAGCTCGGTGGCCGCGTCGAGGATCCGGTGCGCCCGTTCCAGCCGGCGCGCCGGATCCTGCGGTGGCCGTCCAGCCCTGCCCATGATGAACTCACCTCATTTGTTTGACCAAATGAGGCTATTCAGTCATTTAATTGTGCGCAAGCGGAGGCTCACCCGATCTTGCTGAGCAGCGCCTCCGCTTCGGGGGCGAACGACGGGTCGCCGGTCTCGACCGCCCTGGTCAGCAGGGTGCGGGCCAGGTCCAGGTCGCCGCGCTCGTACCGGATCTCGCCCATGCGGCAGGCGGCCTCGGCGACCAGCTCGGCCTGCTCGGTCAGCCCCAGCGTCAGCTCGTAGAAGCGCAGCGCCCCGTCGCGGTCGCCCAGCCAATAGCACAGCTCGCCGAGGTGCGCCGCCGCGAGCCCGGACTCGGAGTCGCCCGAGTCGATCACCCGCTGGTACCAGGTCAGCGCCTCGGGGAAGTCGCGCTCGCGCTTGGCCAGCGCGCCCAGGTACATCGCGGCCAGCGCGCTGATGTGCCCGTCCGCCTCCTCGGCCGCCCTGCGGTACCAGGCGCGCGCCTGCGCCGCGTCCTCGTCGTGGTACGTCTGCCCGAGCGCGATCATCGCCCGTGCCGCGAGGTCGGCGTCGCCGGACTCCAGCACCCGCAGGTAGACCTCGCGGCCCTCGTCCACCCGCCCGGCGTCGGCGAGGCGCTGGGCGTACAGGGTGAGCGCGGTCGGATCGCCGTCCCGCGCCGCCTCGCGCAGCGTGCGCAGCGACGCCTCCAGGTCGCCCTGCTGCTCCTGCAGCATGCCGAGCAGGCCGCCGAACACGCCGCGCGCCGGGCTTTCGGCGTCGCGCGCCTGCCGCTCGGCCAGGGAGTAGACGGCCTCGGTGTCGCCGTCGGCGTCCAGCAGCTCCAGGAGCCGGCCGTCCGCGACGAATCGCACGTCGGGGTCGTCGTGGCGGCTCAGCCGCTCGTACGTCTCCCGCGCCCGGCCCTTCTCGCCCAGCTCGGCCAGCCGCTGAGCCGCCTCCAGCTCCGCGTACGGGCCGGTCCCGGCCAGCGCGAAGTAGCCGGGCACCGCGTCGGGGTCGGCGCACCGGCCGCCCAGCGCGCGGGCGGTGTCGGCGGCCCGCTCGCCCATCAGCGCGAGCGCCCGCTGCGCCAGCGCGTGCTCGCCGCGCTCGCACGCCTCGTGCGACAGGCCGGTCAGCGACTCGATCCCCAGGTCGTCCACGGGGGTGCCGAGGGCCAGCGCGAACGCCTGGGCGGCGGCGCCGAGGTCGCCGTCCTCGTACGCGAGCACGCCGAGCCGCACGCCCGCGCGGCCCACGGCGGCCGGGTGCCCGGAGCCCGCCGCGACGCGCAGCTCGCGCGCGGCCCCTGCGCGGTCGCCCAGCTCCTCCAGCACGCCCGCCAGGTCCACGCGCAGGGAGGCGGCCAGCTCGCCGGGCGCGGCCTCGACGCCCCGCGCGAACGCGGCGGCCGCCTCCTCCTTGCGGCCCCTGAGCGCCAGCGAGGCTCCCCGCGCCCAGTGGCCCGTGGCCGCCGTCTCCGGGTCGCCGCTCTCCACCGCCAGGGCTGCCTCGGTCTCGAGTGTGTCGTGGTCCTGCTCGCGTACGAGGAGGGTGAGCAGCTCGCGGCGGGACTCCAGGTCGCCGCTCGCCGCCGCTCCCTCCAGCACCTCGCGGGCCCGCTCCGGCTCGCCGCGCTGCTGGAGCAGCCGGGCGGCCAGCGCTCCGGTACGGGGCAGCCCGGCCATCGCGGCCTCGACCGCACCGTCCGGGTCGCTGCGGCGGTGGCGGACGATCGCGATGTCGTGCCAGGCCACGGCCGCCGCCTCCGGATGCTCGGCGGCCCGCAGGAAGAACAGCTCGGACCTGCAGTGGTCGCCGTCGGCGGCCAGCAGCGCGCCGAGCTCGAACGCGGCCCTCGCCTCGCCGTCCGCGACGAGCGGGCGCAGCAGCCGCTCCGCCTGGTCCCTGTCGAGGTCGGTGGCCACGTCCAGGACGTGACCGACCGCCTCGTCGCGTTCGGGCCCCTCGGGGATCTCGGCCAGCAGGGCGTGCACGCGGGCCACGTCACCGTCCCGCAGCGCGAACAGCAGCGCCGCCAGCGGACGCGAGCCGGTCAGCTCGGCCAGCGCCGCCTCCGCGCCCGCCCGATCGCCCTCGGCGTCCAGCACCCACGGCAGCTCGTCGGCCGCCGCCCTGCCGAGCAGGTGCCGCGCCGTCGCCCCGACCAAGCGCTGCGCCCGGACCTTCGCCGGCACCGCCGTCCTGCCGTCCGGCGACGACGCCGTGCTGCTGCCCGTGGGCGCCGCCGTGCCGCCATCCGCCGCCGGCATCGATTCTTTGCCTTCCGCAGGCGCGGACGTGCCGGCGTCCGCCAGGGCCGCCGCGCGTTCCAGCGCGAACTCCGCCGACTCGGCGTCCCCGGCGGCCCGCAGGCTGCGGCCGGCGACGAGCATGGTCTCCGCCTCCGAGCCGGGGTCGAGGGCCGCCGCGCGTTCGAAGGCCGCCTTGGCCTCCTCCAGCTCTCCGGTCTCGGCCAGCAGCACGCCGAGCAGGCGCTCCGCACGCGCCGTCGCGGGCACCCGCCAGGGGCCGCGCACGTCCGCGCCGCGCTCCGGAGCGCCGTCCTGCAAGACAGCGCCGTCCTGCGAGACAGCGCCGTCCTGGGAGGCGGGGTCCCGGGAAGCGGGATCTTGGGAGGCGGCAGCGTCCTGGGCGGCGGCGGTCAGGGTGGCGAGGGCCGCAGGGGCGTCGCCGCGTTCGTGCAGCCGCTCGGCCACCAGCACCGGGCCGTCGGCGCCGAACGAGGCGGTCAGCCGCTCCAAAGCGTCCGGCACCCGGCCGGCGTCCACGAGCGTCCGCCCGAGCAGGAGCGCCGCGTCCCGGTCGTCGCCGGGCAGGCGGGAGAGCACGTTCACGGCCTCGTCGTGCTCCCCGAGGTCGTGCAGCAGCGCACCGGCCGCACGCAGCGCCAGCCGGTCCAGCTCCTCGTCCTCGCCCAGCCCCGCCAGGTACGCCATGACCGCCCCGCGCGGATCGCCCGCGTCGCTGCGCAGCGCGCCGAGCAGGCAGGCGGCGTGCTGGCGCGGCACCGGATGCCCGGACTCGACCGCCAGCGACAGCGCGCCGTCGGCCGCCTCGATCTCCCCGAGGTGCCGCCAGGCGCCCGCGCACTCGATGGCCAGCCGGGTCGCCATCGACCCCGCATCGCCCTCGGGCATCGCCCGCGCGGCGGCGGCGAAGTCCCGGTCGAGCACCAGCCTGCCGAACCCGCTCAGCTCGTCCGTCCCCAGGTCGAGCGCGGCCCGCGCGCCCGCCACGTCGTCCAGCCTGAGCCGGGTGACGGCCAGCGGCAGCGCGGCGCGCTCCGTCTCGCCCTCGGCGATGAGCCGTTCGTGCAGCCGGCAGGCGGCGAGCAGGTCGCCCTGCCGCTCGTAGATCTCGGCCAGCGCGGCGGCGGCCTCCAGCCGCAGCCCGCGGTGCGGGCCTTGGAGGACGCTTTCGTACGCCGCCCGCGCCCGCCCGGGATCGTCATCGGCCACCAGCCCGCCGAGCGTGGCGCCCACCCATGGGGCCAGCGCGGGATGCCCGTCGGCGTAGGCGCGTTCCAGCAGCTCGGTGGCCTGCCGCCGGTCGCTCAGCACCTCCTTGCCGAGCACCGCCGCGTACGACAGGGCCAGCGGGTCACCGCTGTTCGCCGCCGACAGGAACAGCTCGGCCGCCTCGGACGGGTCGTAGCCGGTGGAGACCAGCACGTGCGCGAAGACGGCGGTGCCGAGCGCCGCGACGGCCGGATCGAGGTGCTCGGTGGCGGCGCGGTAGCCGTGCAGGCCCTCGTCCCTGCCCAGCCACTGGTGGTCGAGCAGGGCGTTCAAGACGGGGTGCGGCTCCTCGCCGGAGGCGTGCAGCAGCTGCAGCAGGACCGCCGCCTGGAAGCCCTGCGGCACGTCGTCGCCCTCGGCCACGTACGTCAGCAGCTCGTCGGCCTGCTCGGGGTCGCCCTCGCGCAGCTCGAGCCCGGCCAGCGCGACCATGGCGCGCGGCGCCTGGACGGGCGCGCCGGAGTCGGCGGCACCGCGCAGCAGCCGCCTGGCCTCGGCCAGGTCGCCTTCGCGCAGCCTGGCCAGGCCCTCGTCGACGTCGTTGAGCGCCTGCTCGGTCACGGGGTCTTCGGGCGGCCGCCGCCGGGCGTCGTGTTCGAGCAGCAGCGTGGCCTTGAACGCGGTGTCGGGGTCGGCGTTCCCGGCCGCCAGCCTGGCCAGCTCCATGGCTTCGTCGCGTATCTCGGGCCGCTGCTCGATCAGCATGCCGAGCAGGGTGACGCAGGCGGAGGACCATTCGCACTCGCCCGCCTCCAGCACGGCCCTGATCGCGGCCAGCGCGGGTGCGCTCTCCCCCGCCTCGGTGTGGAGCTGCGCCAGGCAGGCCTGGGCCTGCAGGGCGTGCTCGCGATGGCCGCTGGCGATGACCCGGTTGAAGATCGCCCTGGTCTCCTCGTCGTCGCCGAGCTGCGCGGTGACCTTGGCCAGCTCGATGAGGGAGGGCAGCCGGACCTCGGGGTCGGGGTGCTCGGCGGCGACGCGGTAGGCGGCGGCGGACTCGGCGGACTCGCCGAGATCGACGAGCACCGCGCCGAGCAGGTTGTGCGCCATGGCGCGGTGGTCGGGGGTTCCGACGGCGATGGCGTGCTCGCAGACGGCGCGGGCCTCGGCGAAGTCGCCCGCGTCGGCGTACATGCGGTAGAGCTGGAACGCGGCCAGCGACACCACTTCGGGGTCGCCGCAGGTCAGCAGCGCGCGGTAGTCGTCCTCGGTCTCTGCGGCGTCGTACAGCTCCTTGGGCGGGGCCTGCGCGGGCGGGAACTCGGGCAGCTCGAGCCGGGCGGCCAGCTCGGCCACGGCGGGGCTGTCACACCGGCGGGCCCGTTCGAGCGCCTCCTGCGCGCCCGCCGCGTCGCCGAGCTGCGTGCAGACCAGGACCAGCGCCGTGTCGGCGAGCGCGGCCACCTCGAAGTCGGCGCCGTCCGAGGCGATCATCAGCACGCGGTGCGCCGCCGCCCACTCCTTGGCGTTGACGAGCATCATGCCCATCGCCATGGCCGAGCGCTGCCCGAACACCGGGTCGCCCGACTGGATCACCGCGCGGTGCGCCGCCTCCGCGCCGTCGAGATCTCCTTGCTCCTGCAACAAGCCGGCCAGCAGGTGGGACGCCTCGGGGTCCCCCGTCGCCGCGATCTGCCTGAACAGCGCGGCGGCCTGGTCGAGATCTCCGGCTCTCCAGTGGCTCATGGCCGCGTCGAGCTGCTCTGACGCCATTCCTCACTCCAAAGTCATCGAATATCGTGAAAAAGCTACACATGTGTCACTCACGTCACACCGCAATTGGAGATCTCCGGTACGCCCGCGAAGCGGACGGGGAGCGCCGTAGCGTAGAGCGCATGGGCAGAGCGTTCTGGATCGACCAGGAGTTCGACAGAGACCGTGATGGGCGCTATGCCGTGCACGTGAGGAAGAACCTCGACGAGTTCGAGTGGGGCGACATCGCGCCCGTACGGTTCGCCTGCACCGCGTGGCGGCTGGCCACGCCGCCCTCCCTCGACCCCGGCTTCGTCCGCTGGGACCGCCGCGTCCTCGAGGCCACCTGCCACCGCAACACCTGGGACGGCAGCCTGTACGCCCGGGTGCGCATCGTCTCCCCGCTGCCCGAGGAGCTGCGCCGCGACCGCACGTGGTGGCGCGACCGCGGCTGGACGGGCTGGCAGGAGACCTTCGGCCAGTACGTCGAACCCACCCAGCAGGACCTCGCCCGGCTGCCGTTCCTGCGCGCGTCCCTGCTGGTGGAGGCGCCGCTGCCGCTCGACGGCCTGCCGCCGGAGCCTGAAGGCCCGCACGAGGAGGTCGAGCAGAGCGCACACCGCGCGGTGACCGTGCTGGCCCGCGAGCTCGACGCCCTCGTCTCCCCGGTGCTCGCCCAGCTCGGCTGACCGGGTGTCTCGGGAGCCGCGCGCATGCGCGATCCTCCGCCGGGTAGCGGCAGGCGCATGAGACCGGTGATCGCCGTATCGGCCCTGACCCTGCCCCTTGCTCTGGGCGCGGGGACGGGCTGCGCCGTGGACACGGCCGCTCCCGCGCGCGCCGCGCTGCGCTTTTACGCCGCGCTCTCCGCCCACCGGGAGGAGGCCGCGTGCGCGCTGCTCGCCCGCAGGACCGCAGAGAGACTCCCCGACCGGGGCCAGAGCTGCGCCGACGCGCTGCGCGAGCTGCGGCTCGGCCCCGCAGGCGCGGTCACCGAGGTGAGCGTGTGGGGCGACGAGGCGCTGGTACGGCTGCGCGGCGACACGCTCTTCCTGCACCGCTACGCCGACGGCTGGCAGGTCAGGGCGGCGGGCTGCACACCGGCCGGCGACCTGCCCTACGACTGCGAGGTGGACGACTGATGCGCACGGTGTTCACGGTGACCCTGCTGCTGATCGCGGCCGGGCTGGTCTGGTTCTTCGTCCTGGGGTGGTCGCGGCTGTGAGGTGGATCAAGGAGAACTCGCTGGCGCTGACGTTCCTCGTGCTGTTCCTGCTCGCGGTGGCCGGGCAGGCGGTGGCGGGCCTGTTCCACTACAACGACGAGCAGACGGCCCAGGGCGGCGAGCCCGTCTCGCTGTGGTCGTACGTGGCCTCCTCGTCGTACGCCGTGAACGTGGCGGAGAACTGGCAGTCGGAGTACCTGCAGTTCTTCCTGTTCATCGTGCTGACGGTCTGGCTGGTGCAGAAGGGCTCACCGGAGTCGAAGGAGCCGGGCAGGGCGGGCCGGGAGTCCGACGAGGAGCAGCGCGTCGGCCGCCACGCGGACCCGGACTCCCCACGCTGGGCCAGGGCGAAGGGGGCGCGCCTGTGGCTGTTCAGCAACTCGCTCGGGCTGGTGATGGGGCTGATCTTCCTGCTGTCGTGGCTGGCGCAGTCGGTGGCGGGGCATGCGGCCTACAACGCACAGCGGCTCAGCGGCCTGCGCGATCCGGTCACGTGGGGCTCGTACGTCACCTCGGGCGAGTTCTGGGACCGCAGCCTGCAGAACTGGCAGTCGGAGCTGCTCGCCGTGCTGTCGATGGTGGTGCTGTCGATCTATCTGCGTCAGCGCGGCTCGCCCGAGTCGAAGCCGGTGGGCGCGCCGCACGCCTCGACCAGCGTGGGGGGCTGACCGGTGATCACGGCGACGATGCGGGTGCCGGGCGCGAAGGCCCCCTGGCGGGCCAGGTCGACGATGCCGAGCATCATCTTGGCCACATAGATCCGTTCGAAGCCGTGGCGGGCGGCGAACGACTCCAGCTCGGGCGTCGTACGTGCGTAGCCGCCGAAGTGGTGGTCGAGGTCGATCGACCAGTTGCGCCACGTGCGCCCGTACGCCTCGCGCTGCAGCCTGGCCACCTCGTCCTCCAGGAACGCGGCCCCTTTCAGGACCGCGAACCCCAGCGCCCGCTTCCCTTCGGGCAGCCCCGCCGCGATGCCCGCCAGCGTGCCGCCGGTGCCGACCGGGCAGCAGATGACGTCGTAGTCGTCCTCGATCTCCCCCGGCAGCTCCGCGCACCCGCGTACGGCCGCCGCGTTGCTGCCGCCCTCGGGCAGGATCGTCACATCCTCGCCCCATTCGGCGCGCAGCCGCGCCAGCACCTCCTCGGTGTGCTTGCGCCGGTAGGTCGCGCGGTCGAGGTAGGTGAGCTTCATGCCGCAGGCGGCGGCGCGGGCCAGTACGGGGTTGAGCGGCAGGTGCTCCTCGCCCCTGATGACGCCGATCGTCTCGATGCCGTGACGCGCACCCGCCTCGGCGACGGCCCTGATGAGGTTGGAGTAGGCGCCGCCGAACGTCAGCAGCCGCGCGTGCCCGAGGTTGTACTTCAGTTTGCGCGGCTTGTTGTCGTCGTGACGCAGGAAGACCCGGACCTGGCCAAGCGCTGGATCCAGGAACTCCTCCATGGCGCTAGTCTACGGACGGGTCCATGTTGAGGAGTGTTCGCTTATGCGCGTTGTTGAAGCTTTTCGTGCCGCCTTCGGTGCGGCCCCTCAAACCGTCTGGCGCGCGCCCGGCCGCGTCAACCTGATCGGCGAGCACACCGACTACAACGACGGTTTCGTGCTCCCGTTCGCAGTGCCTTGGGGCGTCACGGCGGCGCTCACCCCGCGCGCCGACGGCAGGATCCGCCTGCTGTCGCTCCAGTCCGCCGACGGCGAGCCGGTCGTCATGGAGACCCGCGAGGAGTCGCGCGGCTGGACCCGCTACGTCGTCGGCGTCCTCGCCATGCTCGGCGACCGCGTCGCCGGCGCCGACATCGCCATCGACGGCGACGTGCCGCAGGGCGCGGGCCTGAGCTCCAGCGCCGCCCTGGAGGTGGCCGTCGCCTCCGCGCTCAACGACGTGCACGACCTCGGCATGACGCCCATGGAGCTGGCGCTGCTCAGCCAGAAGGCGGAGAACGACTTCGTCGGCATGCCCTGCGGCATCATGGACCAGGCCGCCTCGGCCCTGTGCGAGGAGGGGCACGCGCTGTTCCTCGACTGCCGCTCGCTCGGCACCCGCTCCATCCCGCTCGACCTGGCCGCACACGGCCTGAGCATCCTCATCATCGACACGCAGGTTCACCACGAGCACGCCGGCGGCGAATACGCCAAGCGCCGCGCCGAGTGCGAGTCCGCGGCGCGCAAGCTCGGCGTGACCGCGCTGCGCGACGTCACCGACCTGGCCGCCGCGCTGGAGCGGCTCCAGGGCGACGAGCGCAAGCGCACCGAGCACGTCGTCACCGAGAACCACCGCGTCGAGGCGCTGGTCGGCCTGCTGCGCGCGGGCGCCGTCACGGAGATCGGCGCGCTGCTCAACGCCTCCCACCTGTCGCTCAGGGACAAGTACGAGGTGTCGGCGCCCGAGCTGGACGTCGCCGTCGAGGCCGCGCTGAAGGGCGGCGCGCGCGGTGCGCGGATGACCGGCGGCGGCTTCGGCGGCTCGGCCATCGCGCTGGTGCCGGTCGAGCGGCTGGAGAGCGTGCAGGAGTCGGTGTCGGCCGCCTACGCCGAGCGCGGCTTCCAGGCGCCGCGCTTCCTGCCCGCCACCCCGGCGCGGGGCGCCCACCGCGTCGCCTGACGTTCGCTGACCGGCCGTCTCTGCCGGGCCGCCCCGGAGAGACGGCCGGTCACAGCGGCGGGAAGTTCGGCGGGCGGCGCTCCAGGAAGCTCGCGACGCCCTCCGCGAAGTCCGGCCGCTCGAACGAGGCCAGCATCTCGTGCACGGCCGTCTTGGCCGACTCCTCCAGCGTGGCCTCCCAGTCGTGCCACACCTGCCGCTTGATCACCGCCATCGACGCCGGGGAGCTGTGCACGGCCAGCTCCCGCGCGTACGCCAGGACCTCCTCCATCAGCGACTCCCCCGGCACCGCCCGGTTGGCCAGCCCCAGCTCGTACGCCTCCCTGCCGGTGAAGACCCGCCCCGACAGCAGGACGTCCATGGCCCGCTGCTGCCCCATCACGCGGGGCAGCACCCACGCCAGCCCGTACTCGGCGACCAGTCCGCGGCGCGCGAACGCCGTCGTCCACTTGGCCTCCTCGGCGGTGAAGACCAGGTCGCAGACGAGCGCGTGCACCATCCCCAGCCCCGCGCAGGCCCCGTTGACGGCCGCGATGATCGGCTTGCGGATCGTCGTGGGGAACGTGTTGGGGCGCGGGTCGGGCGCCGCGTCGTACGAGCCGCTTCGGATCGCGCTCAGCGTCTTGAAGTCGGCGCCGGAGCAGAACCCCTTGCCCGCGCCGGTGACCACCACCACCCGCACGCCCGGATCGGACTCGGCCTCGGCCAGCAGGTCGAAGTAGCGCCGGCCCATCGCGTCGGTCCACGCGTTGAGCGTCTCCGGCCGGTTGAAGGTGAGGGTCAGCACGCCCTGGTCGTCGAGCGAGGAGAGCACGAGTTCCGCCATGCCCCCAACAGAACCATGTTCTAGCCCGGGAAGGCAAGGACACGGTGATCAGTCGTGGTGGACGAAGGTGGGGGTCAGGACGCGGGTGTCGTAGTAGCGATGGAAGACCGGGGTGGCGCTGCCGGACATCGGCGGCACGATCCACGACCAGTCCGCCGGGCAGACCCGGCCCGCCTTCTCCTCCCGTTCCAGGTGGGTGAGGAAGCGGCGCGACTCGGTGTGGTGGTCGGTCATGGTCACCCCGGCCCGCTCGAACGAGTGCAGCACCGCCACGTTCAGCTCCACCATGGCGTGGTCGCGCCACAGGGAGCGCTCGGTCGAGGTGTCCAGGCCGAGCCGCTCGGCCACCACGGGCAGCAGGTTGTACCTGGCCTCGTCGCCCAGGTTGCGCGCACCGATCTCGGTCCCCATGTACCAGCCGTTGAACGGCGCGCACGGGTAGCACAGGCCGCCGATCTCCAGGCACATGTTCGAGATGGCCGGTACGGCGTGCCAGCGCAGCCCCAGCTCCGCGAACCACGGGTACTCGGGATGCGTCAGCGGCACCTCCAGCACGGCGTCGCCAGGCAGGTTGCACAGCAGCGGGCGGCCGCGGCCCGGGTGGATGATCAGCGGCAGCACGTCGAACATGCCGCCCCCGCCCTGCCAGCCCAGCGCCTGCGCGGCCTCGGTGAGCGCCACGTTCGCCGGGTCGCCCACAACGCCGTCAGGGGTGCGGTAGCCGGCGTACCGGATGAGCTGATCGTTGACGATTCGCGGGGCGCGCATGGTGGGCGTGTCGGGCGGCAGCACGGTGATCGTCGGCCTGATCTTGCCCCGGCCGACGCCCTTCCCGGAGCCGGTGACTCCCCCGGCGTCTGCGCCGGGGCATCCGCCGGAGCCGGGGCCTGCGGCGGGACTCCTGCCGATGCCGGAGGCTTTGCCGGAGCCGGTGGCGGCGCGCAGGTGCGCGACGCACTCCAGCGCCACGCCCTCGGCCGTGTGCACGTCGCGGCGGTCGCGGACCTTGAGCGAACGCCAGTACAGCCGGCCGATGCAGCGGTTGCTGTTGCGCCAGGCCACCCGGGCGCCGAATTCCAGCTCCTCGTAGGTGTGCGTGTAGGTCCCGTAGCGGGCCACGTCTCTGGCCACGTCACGGAGCCTGGCCTGCAGGCCGCCGACCGAGGGGTTCTCGGCGTGGAAGAGCCTGATGAAGCGCTCCGCCTCGCGGAGGTCGATGGTGCGCCCGTTCACCGTCCTGGAGACGGGCGCGTCGAAGGGACGTAGGGACCTGATCCAGGTAGTCACGCGGCAACCAGCACTTCCCGGTCATCGGATCGCCCCGCCGATTCCGGGTCGGCGACACGTCCTGCCGGAGGCGCCCTCTCCCCGCCTCCACGACTTCTGCCCGCGGCTCCGGTCATGACGACCGGCTCCGCCATCCTGCCGCCCCGGCCCACGCCTTGTCCCGCGAATCACGAAATCCCGTCACCATCGCACTACATAACGTGAAAATCGGGACCCAGCCGCCTTTCCCCGCCGAGCAGACCAGGACCACCCCTCGGCAACGTGACCCAGATCACTCTCGAGAAGGCACTCGATCAGAGGCCGGCGCACGCCGAATCGCCTCCCCACGAGACGTCCGAGCGCGCCGAACGTGACGCAGATCACGTCCGCGAGGACGGCCCGGCCGCTTCCGATCCGGCCCGGCGCGAGACGGTTCGCCGCCCCGGAAGGACTTCGGAGGGGCGCCGATGCCGCCCGGGGTGACGAAGATCACTTATCGTCGGGGGCCCGAGCGTCTCGAAGATCGGCGCAGCCGGCCGATATGGGCCATGTCGCCGCCGCGCATGAGCGCGTAGCCGATCACGGAGGAGGCGGCGGATTCCGCACGGCGCCCATCGGGCGGAGCGCTCGGCGACGGTGCGAAACCCCTGGAAACGGCGGCCGGAACCACGAGGGCCGGGCCGGACGGCCGTGGAAACGGCGGCCGGGACCACGAGGGCCGGGCCGGACGGCCCTGGAAACGACGGCCGGGACCACGAGGGCCGGGCCGGACGGCCCTGGAAACGACGGCTGGGACTGCGAAGACCGGGTCAGGAGGCGCTGCGAACGACTCAGGCCCCCTCACTCGTAGGTGAGAGGGCCTGAGTTACCAACCTCTTGGTTGATGGCAGCTCCCGCGATTGGACTCGAACCAATAACCTGCCGGTTAACAGCCGGCTGCTCTGCCATTGAGCTACGCGGGATCGAACCGTTTGCCCACTTCGTCGGGGCTTTTCCGGCCCCTCCGCGGTGCGCACGAATAGATTAGCGCACTCTCGGAGTGCGTGTCGCATCGTGAGCGGGGTAGGCCCGAGACAGCGGAGGTGCAACATGCGTTATCGGATGACATTCGCTGTCGGTCTGGCGATCGGCTACGTGCTGGGCAGCCGCGCCGGCCGCGAGCGCTACGAGCAGATCAAGCAGGCGGCGCAGCGCGTCGCCGACAACCCCCGGGTGCAGGAAGTGGCCGGGATCGTCGGCGCGCAGGCGTCGAAGGTCGTGGGGAAGGCCAGGACGAAGGTGGGCGATCAGCTGCAGCGGCGGATCCCGTTCCTCGGCTCGCACGAGCATCAGCCCGACACGGGCACCGGCTGGCCGGATGAGGAGAACGTCGAGCCGAAGACCCGCGAGAGCGGCATCCCGTACTGACCCCTTCTCACGAAAGTTCGCAGAAGACGGCATGGGCGTGTGCGGGCGTACACCCCCGCACGCCTGAGCCCGCCCCGCCCATGCCGCTGAAGACCCCTGAAGACCCCTAAGGGTCAGACGCCCATGCTCCGCCGCACGCCCTCCAGGGCCTGCTCGGCCTGCGCGCGCAGGCCGGGGTCGTCGGGGTCGAGCCCGTCGTCGAAGACGAGCGTCCAGCCGAGCACCTCGCCACCGGGCGGACGCCGCGCCACCAGCCGCACCCCGCCCCTGCCCGGCAGGCTGACGTGCTTGTTGACCACGATCGTGGAGTTGACCCGCTCCCGGACGGTCTCAGGCAGCAGCCGCGGGTCGGCGATGAGCTCGTGGTACTGCTCGCCGCCGGTGGTGGTCAGGTGGATGCCGGTCTCGTCCCACGACGCCCGGTCGATCTCCTCGTACGGCACCCGCGTCCCGTCGGAGAGGTGGAGCGCGAGGTTGGTGGCCACCACGTGGCCGTCGGCGGATGCGGCGAAGGTCAGCACCCGCTCGCCGCGCTCCGTCTTCAACGAGGTGCGCACGTCGGCGGGCAACCGGCGGAAAAGACTCATTGCTCCACGTTATCCGCGAGCAGGTCGAGGGTGAGCGCCGCGCTCCAGGAGAAGTCCCGGCAGCCGCGCCCGCTGCCGTCGAAGGGGTCGAAGCACTCGCGGAACCCGGCCTGCCTGACCAGGCGCAGGGTGCCGTTGGCGAGCTGGCGGCCGAGGTGGTCGAGCGAGTGCACGGCGGCGGCCCTGCGCAGCAGCCAGTTGGTGTTCACCCAGGAGGGGCCCCGCCAGTAGCGGGTGCGGTCGAACTGGGCGGCGCGGATCTCGCAGCTCGGCACGGGGTAGCCGGACGCCCCCATGAACCTGGCCGATTCCAGCGTCTCGACGGCCGCCTGGAGGTGTCCTGCGGGCAGCTCGGGGTCGAGCAGCGGACCGAACGAGCCGACCGTGCACACCTTGATGAGCCGGTCCGTACGCAGGTCCCTGGCGTAGAAGCAGCCGTCCCAGAGACGGTCGAGCAGCCCCTGCCTGATGCGCTCGGCCCGCTCGGCGTGGGGTGCGGGGTCGGCGCCCGCGAGCGGCGCCAGCTCGGCCATGGCCTGGCAGGAGGCCAGCCAGATCCCGTTGAACATCGGGTCCTCGACCGCGAACGGATGCTCGTCACGCAGGTACTCAGGGCTGTAGCCGGCGTCGCGGTAGCGCATGGCGAGCCAGACGTAGCGGTCATGGTCGCCGCCTGGGTGGCGTTCCTCCATCTCGACGGCGCGGTTGCCGTACCGGGGGGCGGGGACGGCGGTGAGCGGCTCGTCCCATGCCGGGCTGTCGTCCATGCCCGACTCCCACGGGTGCACGATCGCGGCCAGCCCCGCGCCGCCGATGTCGCGGGTGGCGGCGAGGTAGTCGTGCTGGGCGGCGAGCGCCGGGTACGTCGCGCGGACGAACGCGGCGTCGCCGGTGTGGCGGTACAGCCACCACAGCGCCAGCCCGTGCAGGGGCGGCGCGGTGAGTCCCGAGGTGAGCACGCCGGGCGCGGCGTCGTGCTCCTGCGAGCGCCAGACGGAGGGCCCGGGGAAGTACGCCTCGCGGGTGTGGAAGACGATGTGGGGCACCATCCCGGTCGCCCATTGCCCGCGCAGCAGGCTGAGCAGCTCGTCGCGGGCCCGGTCCGGCCGGTGCCTGGCCAGGCCGATCACGATGAACGCGGAGTCCCAGCTCCACTGGTGGGGATAGAGCCCCGGCGCGGGCACGGTGCCCGTGCCCGTCCAGTTCGCCTCGAGCACGGCCAGAGCCTCGCGCCCGAGCGCGGCATCGTCTACGGCAGGCCGCGCCTCCATCTTCCAACTATGACCGGGGATCCGGCGGGATGCTACGTCCGCTTGAGCATCTTCGACACGAACGCGACGCCGAAGAGGACCAGGCCGATGACGAGCGCCCATTTGAGCAGGTCGAAGACGAATCCCACGAGAGGGCCGAGCAGGAAGAGCGCGGCGATGACGGCCGCGACGATCAGAAGTACACGTCCCATGTCCGAAACGCTAAGAGATCGTTAAGTCGTTTGCAGGCGGCCAGGGGTTAGATCAGGGACAAGTCAGGGGCGTCCCCGAGCTAAAGGAACTAAAGCCGTTGAACCGGCCGTTCAGCCGGTATAAACGGGGCTACGGGGGGCCTCCTCACGGGGAGCGTGATGAGCCTGGGACCACCAATGAGCCGCGAAGGCGCCGATCACGCCCTGCGTACGCGCGCCGACGAACGCGACCGCATCTCCGGCGACCTGCTCGACCTCGAGTCCCACACCACGTACCGGCTGCTGAAGGACGCGAAGCTGCGCGGCGCCACCGAGCGGCGCTGGGCCAAGGCGAGGGAGTCGCTGACCGCGCTGTGGTCGCTGTACGACGCCTACCGCGCCGTGCTGCGGGAGGCCGAGCAGGTCAGGGCGAGCCGCACCCGGCTGGGCGCGGAGCAGCTGGCCCGGCTCACCGAGCTGCTGGCGGGCGAGTCGGTGGTGCTGCGCGCCGCGGCCAAGCCGGTCGAGCGGCGCTCTTTACGCGGTGAGGCCGACGAACGGCTGACGCTCGACGAGGCCGTGATCCGCATGGACACCGCCTTCCAGGAGGTCACGGGAGCGCTCAACGACATCGACGCCGTGTGGAACGCGCTGCTCCCCCGGCTCGATGAGGCCGCCGCCGACCTGCGCCGCATCAGGGAGCTGGCGCGCGAGCTGGGTGAGGACGACGATCCCGGCGCGGCGTACGCGGTCGAGGAGGCGGAGCTGGCGCGGCTGCGGTCGGCGGTCGTCGAGGATCCGCTCGGCCCGCCTATCGAGCAGGACCTCGACCGGGTGGCGGGCCTGCTGGCCGCCGGCCGGGCCGAGCACGAGCAGGCGGTGACGGTCAAGGCCGAGTACGCCCGGCGCAGGGAGGACCTGGTGGCCGCTCTCGATCGCGTACGCGCGGCCGAGAGCGAGGAGCGGCTGGCCCACGGCGCGGTCGTCGTCAAGATCGCCCTGCCGCCGCAGGCACAGCCGCGCAGCAGGGTCGAGCCGCTGGCGGCGGAGCTGGCCGCGCTCGACGTGTCCGCCGGCACCTGGGTGCTGCGGGCCAAGCGGCTCGCGGCCCTGGAGGACGAGGTGCGCGCCGCCGAGGAGCGGGCGCGCACCACCGCGAGAGCCCTGTACGGCCTGCTGGCGCGGCGTGACGAGCTGCGCGGGCGGCTCGGCGCCTGCCAGGCGATGGCCGTACGCAAGGGGCTGGCAGAAGACCCGGAGACGACCGAACGGTACGAGCTGGCGCGCGCCCTGCTCTGGACCGCCCCGTGCGATCTGACGCGGGCGGCCGCGGCCGTCGATGACTACCAGCGCGCGATCCACGGAGGTGAGTGATGAGCCGCTGCGCGCAGCCCGGCTGCACGGGCACGATCGAGGATGGCTACTGCGACCTCTGCGGCATGGCCGAGAGCCCGCCTCCGATCCCCGCGGCCGCGTCGCCGAGCATGTCGTCGAGCACGTCGTCGAGCACGTCGCCGAGCCCGGCGCCCGACCCGCTGCAGACCCGGCCGGTGAGCAGGTCGGTCAGCTCGCCGTCGGGCAGCGGCAGGTCACGGGCCGGAGTGCTGGCCACGATCGCCGACCTGCCGTCGGTGCCCTACCGCGACCCGGCGACGGCGGTGATGGCCGATCCGCAGGTGCCGGAGGAGAAGCGGTTCTGCGCGAACTCGGCCTGCGGCAAGCCGGTGGGCCGCTCCCGCGACGGGCGTCCTGGGCTGACCGACGGGTTCTGCAGGCACTGCGGCACCCAGTTCTCGTTCACGCCGAAGCTGGCCAAGGGTGACCTGGTGGGCGATCAGTACCGCGTGCTCGGCTGCCTGGCGCACGGCGGGCTCGGCTGGATCTACCTCGCCTCGGACGAGAACCTGGACGGCCGCTGGGTGGTGCTCAAGGGCCTGCTCAACACCATGGACCCCGAGGCGCTCAGGGTGGCGGAGGCCGAGCGCAGGTTCCTCACCACGGTCGACCACCCCAACATCGTCAAGATCTACAACTTCGTCCGCGCCGGCGGCCACAGCTACATCGTCATGGAGTACGTCGGCGGCCAGTCCCTGCACGAGCTGCGCCGCCAGGGCCCGCTGCCGCTGCGCGAGGCCCTCATGTACGGGCGCGAGATTCTGCACGCCTTCGGCTACCTGCACGAGCAGGGCCTGGTCTACTGCGACCTCAAGCCGGCGAACGTGATCAGGGTCGGCAAGGGGCTCAAGATCATCGACATGGGCGCGGTGCAGCCGTTCGGCTCGCCGGTGGGCTCGTCGTGGGTGACGCCCGGCTACCACGCCCCCGAGCTGGAGACGCGGCCGTCGTCGGTGGCCTCCGACCTGTACACGGTGGCGAGGACGCTGGCGGTGCTGGCGGTCCCCGGCTGGAGCCCGACGTCGGGCGGCGTGCCGAATCCGCTGCCCGACGACTGCGGGCACCCGTCGTTCACCCGGCTGCTGCGGCGGGCGACCGCGCCGGATCCCGCCGACAGGTTCCAGAGCGCGTGGGAGATGGAGGAGCAGCTCGTCGGCGTGCTGCGGGAGGTCTGCGCGCTCGAGGAGGGCGTGCCGTACCCGGCGATGTCGTCCCTGTTCGGCCCGGAGCGCACGGCGGTCGGGACGGCGCTGTCGGAGTCGCGCGAGCAGGTGTTCGGCCCGCTCGACCCGCGGGCGGCCGCGGCGGCGCTGCCGGTGCCGCTGACCGACCCTGGCGACCCGGCGGCGGGCGCGCTCGCCGGTCTGCTCGGCAGCGAAGGGCCTGAGCTGCTCGCCCAGCTCGCCGGGATGACGCAGACGCCGGAGACGAAGCTGATGCGGGTCAGGCTGCTGGCCGAGGACGTCTCGCCCGAGGCGCCGGCCGCGCTGGACGACCTCGACCACGAGCTGCCCGGCGACTGGCGGGTCACCTGGTATCGCGGGGTGTTCGCGCTGGCCGGCGGCCAGGCGGACATGGCGGTGGCGTGCTTCGACGCGTGCCTGTCGGCGCTGCCCGGCGAGCCCGCGCCGAAGCTGGCGCTCGCCTTCGCGCTGGAGTGCGCGGGCAGGCCCGCGGCCGGCTGGTACGACCTCGTCTGGCGCACCGACCGCGCCTACGTCAGCGCGGCGTTCGGGCTGGCCAGGTCAGGCCGGATGAACGTGCTGGACGAGGTGCCCTCGACGTCGGTCTACCGGGTGGCGGCGCAGGTGGCGCTGGCGGCCTCGGTCGTGCGGCGGCCGGACCTGAGCGGGCTCACGCCGTCCGATCTGGTGTCCGCCGTCGAGCGGGTGACCGGGCTGAAGGGCATCGACGGGCGGCAGCGCGACGTGCTCACCGCCGAGCTGCTGCGCGGGGCGCTGGACTGGCTGGAGACCGGCCCGCCGTCACCGCCGAAGGACCTGACGCTGGCCGGCGCGCCGTTCACCGAGCAGGGGCTGCGCCGGCGGCTCGAATCGATCTACCGCAGGCTCGCCGCGCACGCCGACTCGCGGCAGGAGCGGCACGCGTTCATCGACCTCGCCAACTCGGTGCGGCCCAGGACGTGGTGGTGATGGGCGGCAACGGGCCGGCCTGCCCGGTCTGCGACATGTCCGTCATGCCCGGCGACTCCTACTGCGAGGCGTGCGGGCATCCGCTGGGCTCGCCCACCTGCGCCTCGTGCGGGGCGGCGGCGGTGGACGCCGACGGCTACTGCGAGCGGTGCGGGCTGCGCCAGCCGACCGGACGCGACCACGCCGAGCTGGTGCTGCCGGGCGGCGCCGCCGCTTTGACCGACAAGGGGCTGCGGCGGGCCCGCAACGAGGACGCGGTGGCGCTGCTGGAGGCGGGCGGCTCGGTGGTGACCGTGGTGTGCGACGGCGTGGGCAGCTCGCCCCGCGCCGACGAAGCGTCCGCGGTGGCCGTCGAGACCGCGGCGGCGGCGCTCGCCAGGGGGCTGCCGGAGGAGGAGGCGTTCGCGCTGGCCGGGCGGGCGGTGGCCAAGCTGGCGACCTCGCTGGACGACGCGCCCGCCTGTACGTACGTCTCGGCCGTGGCCGAGCCAGGCGGACGCGTGCGGCTGGCGTGGGCCGGCGACACGCGGGCGTACCTGCTGCCCGGCGGCGAGCTGCTGACCGAGGACGACGTGGTGGCGACCGGCGAGATCACCGCCTGGCTCGGCGCCGACGCCGACGGCGCGGCGCCGCACGTCCGCACCCTCACCCCGCCCAGGCCCGGCCTGCTGCTGGTGTGCAGCGACGGCCTGTGGCGCTACCTGGAGGGCTACGCCTTCCCCGCGTCCGGCACCCCGGTCGAGATGGCGCGCGAGATGCTGCGCCACGCGCTCGACTCCGGTGGCCAGGACAACGTGACCATCGTCGTGATCCCCCTAGGAGAGGCTCATGAGTGACCAGCCTGCCTTCACGCTGACCATCGACCAGAACAAGTACCTCCCTCTCGATGGCCGCGAGGTGCACGCGATCCTGACCGTCAGCGCGACGGGGGCGGCGACCGTCCAGGCGGCCTCGACGGAGGCGGCCGAGGTGATCATCGTGGACACGTCGGGCTCGATGAGCGGCAGCAAGATCCGCGAGGCCAGGATGGCGGCGACGACGGCGGTGCAGACGCTGCGCGACGGCGTGCACTTCGCGGTGATCTCGGGAACGAACCGGGCCAGGGTCGTCTATCCCACGAGCCGCGACGGCCTGGCCGTGGCGAACCCGGCGACCAGGGCCGAGGCCGAACGGGCCATCTCCAAGCTGACCGCGCACGGCGGCACCGCGATCGGCGCGTGGATCAAGATGGCGGGTCACCTGCTGACCGCGCACCCCTCGGCGATCAAACACGCGCTGCTGATGACCGACGGGCAGAACAACGAGGGCGAGGACACCTTCGCCAACGTGCTGGCGGCCTGGAGCGGCAAGTTCGTGGTGGACAGCCTGGGCGTGGGCGACGACTGGGTGCCGGCCGAGCTGCGCAAGGTGGCCGAGGCGATGCTGGGCACGTTCGACTTCGTACGCAACCAAGAGGACCTGCCGGAGTACTTCCGCAGGCTGACGCAGGCGTCGATGAGCAAGACCGTGGCGGAGCTGTCGCTGCGGGTGTGGACGCCGCAGGCGGCGCGGCTGAAGTTCGTCAAGCAGGTCTCGCCCACGCTGCTCGACCTGACCGGCAAGCGCACCGACGTCAACCCGCTGACCGGCGACTACCCGACCGGCTCGTGGGGGCAGGAGGAGCGCGAGTACCACATCTGCGTCGAGGTGCCGCAGGGGCAGATCGGCCAGGAGATCCGGGCGGGCTGGGTCAAGCTGGTACGCCCCGACACCCAGGAGGTCCTGGCCAGCGGCAACGTGCTGGCGCAGTGGACCGACGACCTGGCGGCGTCCACCCAGATCAACCGCAAGGTCGCCCACTACACGGGCCAGGCCGAGCTGCACGACCTGATCCAGGAGGGGTTGAGCGCCCGCGCGATGGGCGACGCCGACACCGCCACCGCGCGCCTGGCCAAGGCGCACCGGCTGGCCGAGGAGTCGGGCCGCGAGGACACCGCGCGGCTGCTGGAGAAGGTGGTGGAGGTCGATCCGGCCACCGGCACGGCGCGGCTGCGGCGCCACGTGGACAAGGCCGACGAGATCGAGCTGGACACCGGGTCGGTGCGCACCAGCCGGCTGCGGAAGGAGGGAAGCTGATGGCGACCTGCCCGCAGGGACACGCGTCGGGGGCCGACGACTACTGCGACGTCTGCGGCATCCAGATGGCCCCGCCGGCCCGGCCGGTGTCGCGGCCCCAGCCCCGAGCCCAAGCTCCCCAGCCTGAGACGCAGGCGCAGCCGGCCGAGAACTGCCCGATCTGCCAGACGCCCAGGGCGGGGCAGTTCTGCGAGGTGTGCGGCCACGACTTCACCGGTGCCACGCCGGCCCCGTCCCCGTGACCGGCGTGCGGTGGGAGGCCGTCGCCGCCGCCGACCGGGCGTACTTCGACAAGGTCATCGCCGAGGGCGGGCCGGACGCCGCCGCGATGCAGTTCCCGCCGTACTGTCCCGAGCGTTCCTTCCCGCTGCTGGGCGAGCAGGTGCGCATCGGGCGGCGCAGCAGGGCCAGGAACATCACGCCCGAGATCGATTTGACCGGGCCGCCCGAGGACCCCGGCGTCTCCCACCTGCACGCGGTGCTGCTCGCGCAGCCCGACGGCGGGTGGCTGCTGGTGGATCCGGGCTCCTCCAACGGCACCCAGGTCAACGGCCGCACGCTGCAGACCAACGTGCCGACCAGGGTCGGCCCCGGCGACCGCATCCACCTGGGCGCCTGGACGGTCATCACCATCAGGGAGGGCACGCCATGACGATGGTGCGGACCCCGGCGGGCGCCGTCACCCGGGCACCCGCCGCTCCCCCGCCCGCGCGCCGGCGCAGCGTCCCCGGCCGGATCCGCCTCATCACCGGCGTCACGGTCGTGTCGCTGGCCCTGCTGTTCGCCGCGCTCGCCGCCGGCGGCTCCAGTGCCCGCGAGGGGCTGCGGGTGATCGGCCGCGACGCCGGCCCGCAGGTCGTCGCCACCGCCGGGCTCTACCTGGCGCTCAGCGACATGGACGCGCAGGTCGCGAACGCGCTGGTGATGGGCAAGGACTACCCGCAGCAGCGGCAGGAGGCCACGAAGGCCTACGACAAGCGGCGGGCCGAGGCGGGAGCGGCGCTGCTGAAGGCGTACGAGCTGTCGCTCGACGACGAGGCCGAGCGCACGACCGTGCGGTCCATACTCGACGGTCTCGGCCGCTACGACATGCTCGCCGGTCAGGCGCTGCTGCTCGACGAGAAGGCGGGGCACGCGGCGGGACCGCCGCCCGAGGAGGTGGTGCGGACCTATCGGGAGGCCACCGACCTCATGCGGCAGGTGCTGCTGCCGCAGGCGTACAACCTGACGCTGGAGAACGGCACGATCGTGCGCGCCACCTACGACGAGAAGGCGTTGTGGGTGCCGCTGTGGCGGGCCGTCGTCGTGGTGACCGGGCTGATCGCGCTGGGCTGCCTGATCTGGCTCCAGGTGTTCCTGGCGCGCCGCTTCCGCCGCGTGTTCGGGCCCGCCCTGGTGGTGGCGACCGTGACGACGGCGGTGGCGCTGGGGTTCGGCGTGCACGTGCTCGGCCAGGACGAGCAGGCGCTGCGCACCGCCAAGAACACGGGGTTCGACTCGGTGCTGACGCTGGCCAAGGCGCGGGCGATCAGCAACAGCATGCAGGGCGACCAGAGCCGTGCTCTGCTGGACGAGGAGCGCGCCGACACCTACAAGCACACGTACTTCGACAAGTCGCTGTCGCTCGTCTTCTACGACGTCGGCAACCTGGACGCCTACCACGACCAGGTGACCGCGGGTTCCACGAACTTCCTCGGCATGCTGGGGCCCGAGCTCGTCGGCTCTCAGGGGCATGCGGTCTTCCGCGCGTACCAGGCGTTCCAGACGGAGGACGAGAAGTTCCGCGCGCTGGTCGACGAGAAGCGGACGAACGAGGCCGTCGCCGCCAGGATCGGGCCCGTCACGGGCGCGTTCACCGCCTACGACGACGCGCTGAAGGCGCTGGCCGGCACCCACCAGGGGGTGCTCGCACGGGCCACCGCGCAGGGCGAGGGCGCGCTCGACGACCTGTGGCGGCTGCTCCCCTACGCCATCGGCGCGATCGGGCTGCTGGTGATCGCCGGGGTGTGGCCACGACTCAAGGAGTACCGATGAAGCGAGTGCTGACGGTGGCGCTGCTCCTGGCCTCGGTGGCGGTCTCGGGCTGCGCTGCGGACGGGCGGGAGTCGATCCTCGACAAGGACCGGCTGGTCATCGGGGTGCGCTCCGACCTGCCGTCGGTCGGGTTCGAGCGTGCGAAGGGCACGTTCGAGGGCTTCGACGTGGACGTGGCCGCCTACATCGCCGGGAAGCTGGACAAGGAGTTCACCTTCCGCGGCGTGCTGGCCGCCGACCGGGAGAAGGTGCTCGCCGACGGGCGGGCCGACATGGTGCTGGCCACGTTCACGATCGATCAGGACCGCAAGCAGCGGGTGCTGTTCGCGGGGCCGTACCACATCTCGTACCAGGACATCCTGACCAGGCCGGGCGAACGGATCGGCGACGTGCGCGAGCTGGAGGGGCGCCGGATCTGCGAGGTGCAGGGCGCGAACGCGGCCCAGCGGGTCGTGGACGAGCGCGGGGTGAAGGCGCAGGTGGTGCCGGTGCGCGACTACGCCCAGTGCCTGGCGGCGCTGAAGAACCGCCAGGTGGACGCCGTCACCACCAACGACGTCATCCTGGCCGGGCTGGCCAAGCAGGACGGCTCGGGGCTGACGCTGAACAACGCCCAGTTCAACGAGCAGCGCACCGGCGTGGGGCTGCGGAAGGACGACGTGGCGGGCTGCGAGGAGGTCAACCGCGCGATCACCGAGATGTACCAGGACGGGACGGCCGAGAAGCTGCTGAAGAAGTGGTTCGGCGGGTCACTGCCCCTGGACACCGTCGCCGTGCCCCAGTTCGAGGGCTGCTCGTAACGGGCTCGAAGATGTAGGGGGCAGGGGAAAGGGGACGGCCGTGGCCGTCCCCCGTCGTCCCTGATCAGTCCAGGTAGTCCCGCAACATCTGCGCGCGCGTCGGGTGGCGCAGCTTGGCCAGCGTCTTCGACTCGATCTGGCGGATGCGCTCCCGCGTGACGCCGAACTCCCTGCCCACCTCCTCCAGGGTGCGCGGATGCCCGTCGGCCAGGCCGAAGCGGAGCTGGATGATGCGCTGCTCCCGGTCGGAGAGCGTGGCGAGGATGTCGTCGAGCTGGTCCTGCAGCATGATGAAGGCAGCGGCCTCCATCGGCACGACCGCGTCGGCGTCCTCGATGAAGTCACCGAGGTCGGAGTCCTCCTCGCCGATCGGCGACTGCAGCGACACGGGCTCCTGGGCGATGCGCTGGATCTCGACCACCCGATCGACCGGGAGGTCCATCTCCTTGGCGATCTCCTCGGGCACCGGCTCGCGACCGAGATCCTGGTGCAGCTGGCGTTGCACTCTGACCAGCTTGTTGATGGTCTCCACCATGTGCACGGGGATGCGGATGGTCCGCGCCTGGTCCGCGATGGCCCGGGTGATCGCCTGACGGATCCACCAGGTGGCGTACGTGGAGAACTTGTAGCCCTTGGTGTAGTCGAACTTCTCGACCGCCCGGATCAGACCGAGGTTGCCCTCCTGGATCAGGTCCAGGAACAGCATGCCGCGGCCCACGTACCGCTTGGCGATGGACACCACGAGCCTGAGGTTGGCCTCGATCAGCCGCTGTTTGGCCCGCGTGCCCTGCCAGACCAGCTCCCTGAACTCAGGGAAGGCCAGAGGCGAGACCCCGTTCGCCAGCTTGTCCTCGGCGAACAGGCCGGCTTCGATCGACTTGGCGAGCTCCACCTCCTCCTCAGCGGTCAGCAGGGGCACCCGGCCGATCTCCCGCAGGTAGATACGGACGAGATCGCTGGTCGGCGCCCGCTTGCCTACGTCCTCCTCATCGGCGCGGGTGGATTCCTCGTCGCCCTGTGGCTCGAGGACCTCCACGCCGTTCTCGGCGAGCATGCGCACGACGCGTTCCAGCGCGTCGGACGGCAGCTCGGATCGGTCAAGCGCGGCTGCGACGTCATCGACGGTTACGCTCCCGCGCTCCCTTCCTTTCGCGACGAGGTCCGCCACCTGATCTACGGATGGCGGTCCACTTGGCAGCACCGATGCACCCACGAAGGACAGTCTGCAGTATTGGTTCCATCAAATGGCAGACCCATTTTTGTCACCGAAGGTAAGACGATCGTCTTTGCCGAATTGAGATCGCAATAAGGTTTGGCCCGAGTTTGATCAGGAAAGTAAAGTCAATTACGCGGTCTGGGAATCACGCGCCCGGCGACGACGTCTGGCCGGACGCATCTCTTTCGCTGCCTTCTTCCCCGTTGCACGCCTGCTTTGTCCAGCATTGGACCGCGCCAAGTTTCCTGGTCAACCACCCGGTTTCGCTGCCAAGCCCGCTGCAAAACTGTTACCTGAGCGACGACTCTGAACACCGTTCAGCCCCCTCGAAACGCCGCGCGGGACGGCTCGGAGGGCGGCCCGGGATGCTCAGGGACCCCCGCACGCGGCGCACTCGCCCGGAATGGGCGAGCGGGGCCCCGCACATGGCCAGGCACGGGCTGGCGGGACGGGACGGGGCGTGGCAGGGCCGCCCGCACGACGATCGCACAGGCTGCGAGTGCTGCGCTCACGCCCCGTCAGGCAACCGCCCAGCGCTGCCGGTGGGAGCTTGCGTCCACCCGCCGAGCAGGCGCGCATCGCTGCCGGTGAGGCTTTCGCCCGCCCGTCGAGCAGGCGCGCATCGCTGCCGGTGAGGCTTTCGCCCGCCCGCCGAGCAGCCGCGAGAGCTGCCGTCGGGGCGCTCAGCCGCCCACGAAGCCGCTGCCCAGTGCAGGTGCCAGAGCGGTTCGGCCGTCCCGCTAGGCGGTCGCGCCGACCGTGCGCGATGGGGGCGCTCGGGTGGCCGCATCGCGCGACGCTGCCGCCGGGCCCGCTCAGACGGCTGTCCGCACACGCGTCGCGGGTGACCGGTGGCGACACGGCGAACGGGGAGCAGGACGCCACGCTCAGCCGCTCACGAGGCTGGCGCGCAGGCCGTGGGCAACGGTGTCCGGGCGCCCTGCTCGGCTGCCGTGCAAGGATGCGGGCTGGGGCTGCTCAGGTGGCCGGATCGCCCACAGCGGCGCGCTGGAGCCGCTCAGGCGGCCCACCTGCCACGCATCAGCGCCGCATACGAGAACCCTCAACCGCCCACAGGGCACCCGCACCGGCCACACGGTAGGCCCGCGGGCAGGACCGGCTCAGCCGCCCGCGACACCGCCGCACATGGCGGTGGGACGCTCGCCTGCGGGGGCCGTCGCGCGGGCGGCGAGCAGGCCCCTCATCCGCCCGTAGGACAGTCCCGCAGGTCAGCCGTGAGCAACCGCCGCGAGGCGCCGGTAAGCGGCGCCTCGCGGCCGGGGCAGGAAGCCGCCGGAAGTGGTCCGTTGCCCAGGCCACAGGCCCCACGGGGCAGCCGTCGCGAGGCCCCGGAAGCGGGGCTCCGTGGCCGAAGCAGGCGGCCGCCGGGATCGGCCCGTCCTCAGGCCACAGGCCACAGGCCACAGTGAGCCTGCTCCGTTCCGGCGGACGCCGTCGTTGTGGTGGTCAGCCGCCGCAAGAGGCCGGTGCGCGGCGGCCGAAGCGGGTCAGCCGCCGGCGAGGCGGTCGCGGAGGACGCGGCGGCGTTGTTCCAGTGCTACCAGCTCGCCGAACAGCTTGTTGTACTCCTGCTGCTCCTCCACCGGGTTGAGCCGCTGGATGCGGGACTTGACCTGGGCGATGGCGCGGTCGACCGGCATCGCCTCGGCGGCGGCCATGATGTCGTTGGCGTAGCGCTCCTCGGCGTGGGCGTCGGCGTGGATGGGCTCGACGGCGAAGCGGGTGACCAGCGCCCGCGTGCCCTCCTCGTGGGCGTGCTCCATGAGCCGGTCGACCCACTCGCGGCCGCCGTGGCCGGCCGAGACGACGCCGCCGGCGGCCATGATGACGCGGTGGAGCGCCGCGTGCTCGGGCGTGGTGAACGCGTCGGCCTCCAGCGCGTCGAAGCGCGGCCCGAGCAGCGCGGGCCGCTGCACGGCGAGCTTGAGCAGCTCGCCCTCGACCCGCGCGCTCGGATCGACGGGCGCCGCCTGCGGTGCGCGCCTGCGGCGGCCCTGCTGGGCGCCGGAGACCTCGGAGATGCGCTGCATGACGAAGCGTTCGTCCATGAACCCGAGCCAGCGGTCGAGGTCGATGGCGTAGCGCTTGCGCAGCCCGGCGTCCTTGATGCCGGCCACGATGGGCGCGGCGGCGTCGAGCGCGGCGATCTTGCCTTCGTTGCTGCGCAGGTCGTAGCGGGAGATCGTGCTCCTGATCGCGAACTGGAACAGCGGCTCGCGGCTCGCGATGAGGTCGCGCACGGCCGCGTCGCCCTGCTTGACGCGCAGGTCGCACGGGTCGAGCCCGTCGCTCTGCACCGCGACGTACGTCTGCGTGACGAATTTCTGCTCGTCGGCGAACGCCCGCAGCGCCGCTTTTTGACCCGCCTCGTCGCCGTCGAAAGTGAAGATCACCTCGCCGCGGAACTCGGCCTGGTCGAGCAGGAAACGCCGCAAAACCTTGATGTGCTCTTCGCCGAACGAGGTGCCGCACGTGGCCACGGCGGTGGGCACGCCGGCGAGATGGCAGGCCATCACATCGGTGTAGCCCTCGACGATCACGGCCTGCGCGCGCTTGGAGATCTCGCGCTTTGCAAGATCGATTCCATAAAGGACCTGGCTCTTCTTGTAAAGCGGCGAGTCAGGTGTATTGAGATATTTCGGGCCATCATCGGAATCGAGCAACTTACGTGCGCCGAAACCGATCACATCGCCCGTGGCGTCCCGAATCGGCCAGATCAGCCGGCCCCTGAACCGGTCGATGGGCCCGCGCCTGCCCTCCCTGGCCAGGCCGCCCTTCACCAGCTCGTCGACGGTGAATCCGCGGCCCAGGAGGTGGCGGGTCAGCGCCTCCCACTCGGCCGGCGCGTACCCGACACCGAACTTCTCGGCGTCGGCACGCTCGAAGCCGCGCTCGGACAGGAAGCGCCGCCCCGGAGCCGCCTCGGGGCTCATGAGCTTCTCGGCGTAGAACTCGGCGGCGATGCGGTGGGCCTCGATGAGGCGGGCGCGCTCGCCGTGGTCGCGCCTGGGGACGTAGCCGCCCTGCTCGTACTGGAGCTGGATGCCGGCCCGCTGGGCGAGCCGCTCGACGGCCTCCGTGAACGAAAGGTGCTCGATCTTCTCGACGAACGTGATCACGTCGCCGCCCTCGCCGCAGCCGAAGCAGAAGAACATGCCCCGCTCGGGCGTGACGTTGAACGACGGCGTCTTCTCGTCGTGGAACGGGCACAACCCCTTGAGATTGCCGCCCCCGGCGTTGCGCAACTGGATGTGCTCGCCGATCACATCGGCGATGGGAGAGCGCTCGCGCACGAGCGCGATGTCGACGTCACGGATCCGGCCAGCCACGCCGGGAAGTCTATTCCGCCCCACCGACGGTTCTGCTCGTCGTGGGTGTCCCCGGCATGGGGAGCGGGCCACCCCGGCATGGGGAGTGGGCCGCCCTGACATGGGAGTGCGGGTGTCCCCGGCATGGCAGATCACGGGTGTTCACGGCGCGGGAAACGGGGAGGTAGCGGAGGGTCACCACGCGGCTGCTAAAGGGGGAAAGCGGCAATGCGGGGGCTCCCGGTCGGCTACAAAGGTAAAGGTTGTCGGTGGAAACGGTGACACGGGTGGAGAACATGCGATCGGGGCTTATCGGACGTTGGGCGGCCGTCACGGGCGCCGTGCTGCTGACCGGTGCCTGCACCCAGGCCACTGGCCTCGCGGGAGTCGGCGTGGGCCGCTCGGCCACGCCTCCCGCCACCGTTCCCGCATCGGGCCCCGCCGGAGGGACGGCGGCCGAGCCGACGCCGACGGCGAGCCCCGCTCCGACCCCGGAGCACCAGGCGGCCGAGCGACCCAAGGGCGACGACCCGGTCAAGGTGCCGCCGCCGAAGCTGTCGAAGTACACCTACACCTTCCCCGTGAAGGGCTGTAAGGTCAGCTACCAGCGCAAACTCCTGGTGCTGCCCAAGACGACGATCTGGGCCAAGGAGGGCTGCTCGTTCGTCGCGCCCGTGGACGGCGTGGTCGACGAGGTCAACCTCACCGACAACTGGTCGCCCGCCACGGACGCGGGGGCGGCGCGCGAGGGCAAGTTCGTCACGATCATCGGGGCCGACGGCGTGCGCTACCTCGGCGGCCACCTCTCCTCCGTCGCCGACGGGATCAAGCCCGGCACGAAGGTCAAGGGCGGCCAGGTGCTGGGGAAGGTGGGCAGGTCGGGCAACGCCCGCGACACCGGCTCCAACCTCTACTTCGCGATCTCGTGGAAGACCGGCCCGGCCTACTGGTGGGTGCGCAGGGGCATGGTCAAGCCGTGGGACTACCTCGACGCCTGGCGTAAGGGCAACCGCACGCTCTCGCCCCGCGAGGAGACGCTGAAGCTGCGCAAGAAGCTGGGCGAGACCCCGCCCTGCACCGTGCAGTGCGTCGGCAAGGTGGTGGCGCCGGTGCAGACGACGACGTCCAGCACCCCGAAGCCGACGAGCAAGCCCAAGAAGCGCAAGCCGCGCGAGGAGGAGATCGTCACGCTCAACCCGACGACCGCTTCTTGAGGCGGATGGCCGTCTGAGCCTCGCGCAGTCAGCGTGAAAGGCGGCGGTGCCAGGCGACGGCCTGAGCGGTCAGCGTGAAAGGCGGCGGTGCCAGGCGACGGCCGAGGTGTCGGTGAGCGAGGCGATCTGGTCGATCACCACGCGTATGCGGGCCGGGTCGTCGGGCGCCTCGATGAACGCGGGCCTGAAGGCGGGCTCCAGCGTCTCCGGCGCGCCGAGCGTGATCAGTGAGGCCAGCTCGGTGATGAGGTCGCGCTGCCTGGCCTGGTTGGCGTGGTGGAACTCGGTGGCCATCACGTAGTGCGCGGTGACGCCCTTGAGCAGCGCGCACTCCAGCCGGGTGGCGCGCGGCACGACGAGGTCGGCGCGGTGCCGCGCTCCGTGCACCTCCTTGGTGGCGGCCTGCGCAGAGCGGCAGAAGCGGCCGATGAGACCGCTGGTCAGCGCCTTCAGCCCGGCCAGGTCGGCGAGCGTGGCCGCGAAGTGGCGGGGCCACAGCGGGTCGTCGATCAGCTTGGCGAAGACCTCCTCCAGCTCGTTGAGGTCGGCTCCGGGGGCGTACCAGGTGCGGGTGGTCTCGCAGACGTCGGCGCGCTCCCGGCGCGACCGCAGCGCCTCGGGGGTGACGTGCCCCGAGTGCAGGGCGTCCTCCAGGTCGTGTACGGAGTAGGCGACGTCATCGGCCCAGTCCATGATCTGCGCCTCGAAGCTCACCCGGCCATCGGGCGCGCCCTGCCTGATCCACTCGAACACCGGCAGGTCGTCGTGGTAGACGCCGAACTTGGGCGACTTGTCGCACGTCCAGGGGTACTTGATGGAGGCGTCGAGCGCGGCGCGGGTGAGGTTGAGCCCGGCGCTGCGGCCGTCCTCGGTGAGCACCTTGGCCTCCAGCCTGGTGAGCAGGCGCAGGCTCTGCGCGTTGCCCTCGAAGCCGCCGCATGAGGCGGCGAGCGCGTTGAGCGCGACCTCTCCGTTGTGCCCGAACGGCGGGTGCCCGAGGTCGTGCGCCAGGCAGGCGGTCTCCACCAGGTCGGGATCGACGCCGAGCGTGGCGCCCATCTCGCGGCCCACCTGGGCGCATTCGAGCGAGTGCGTGAGGCGGGTGCGCGGGATGTGCTGGCCGCCGCCGAGCGTCTCGACGGGGCCGACGACCTGCGTCTTGGCGGCCAGCCTGCGTAGCGCGGCGCTGTGCAGCACGCGAGCTCTGTCCCGTTCGAAGGCGGAACGCTGAGGATTGCCGGGTGGCTCGGGAACCCAACGCTCCTGGTCGTGCTCGTCGTAGTACGCCATGTGTGCGGTGATTTTCTCCAGTTTCGTCTCTCCGCTAGTGTCAAGCCTCGCGAGAACCCCTTCCCCGGGAGCCCTCCCCCATGACGACAGCATTCCGAGCGGTGTTGGCCTTCACCCTGCTCGCCGGCTTCTACGTGCTGGTCGGCCTCATTCTGGCAGCCGCCGTCTTCTTCGACGTGCTGCTTTTCGTGGACTTCCACACCAATCTGGTCAAGTTCGCGGTCGTGCTGACGCTGGCGGCGGGCGCTCTCGTACGCGCGCTGGTGATGGTCAGCCGCCGCCGCGGGGGCGAGCAGCCGGGCGTGGCGGTGGGCCGCGAGCACGAGCCGGTGCTGTGGCAGACGGTCGAGGAGCTGGCCCAGCGCGTCCGTACGGCGCCGCCGGACGAGATCCGGCTGGTCCCCGAGGTGAACGCGGCGGTGTCGGAGGACACCAAGTTCCTCGGCATGAAGGCGACCAAGCGGCGGATGTTCATCGGCCTGCCGCTGTTGCAGACGCTCACCGTGGACGAGCTGCGCGCGGTGCTCGGGCACGAGCTGGGCCACTACAGCGGCGCGCACACCCGGCTGGGCGCGCCGGTCTACCGCGGCAGGGTCTCGCTGATCGCGACCGTCCAGGGCCTGCAGAACCACCCGTTCGTGCAGCGCCTGTTCACCTGGTACGCCAAGCTCTACCTGCGCATCTCCCAGGCCGTCTCGCGCAAGCAGGAGCTGGAGGCCGACCGGTTCGCGGTGGCGATCGGCGGCCGGCAGGCCATGGCGGGCGCGCTGCGCAAGATCCACGCGACGGCGGCGGGCTGGGCGCTGTACGCCGAGAACTACCTCGTCCTGACCGGGGCGGGCGGCGCCAGGCCGGCGTCCGTGTTCGGCGGGTTCCACGCGCTGATGAGCGACCCCGAGCGGCAGGCGCAGATCGCCAAGCTTGCCGAGCAGCCCGAGGAGGTCTCGCCGTACGACTCCCACCCGAGCCTGGCCGAGCGCCTCGCGGCCATCGAGCACCTGCCCGAACCGCAGCAGGTGCCGGACCCGCGCTCGGCGCTGACGCTGCTCGTCGATCCCAACGTGGCGGTGCAGGCCGTCGAGCAGTCGATGTGGAGCCCTGAGGCGCTGATGACGCTGCGCCCGGTGCCGTGGGAGGAGCTGGTCGCGCACGGCATGTACGCGGCGCGCAACGCCGAGGCCCTGCACGACCTGGCGATCGCGGGCCAGCAGGTGATGGGGGCCTCGCGGCCGTACCTGGACGCGGCGTTCGAGGCGATCGCCCGCGGGCGGCAGGCCGAGCTCGAGGCCAAGCTGCTCGAGCAGGGCTGGAACCCGTCGCCGACGCTGCTCGCCGGGGTGCTCGGCCAGGCGCTCGAGGCGGTGCTGATCCAGCTCGGCCAGGCCAAGTGGACGCTGTCGTGGTCGGGGCCCGCGCGACTGCTTTACGACGACGGCGAGGAGGTGGCGCTGTCGGAGTACGCCGCCCAGGTCGCGGCCAACCCGGCGGCGGTGCCCGGGCTGCGGCAGTGGCTCGGCGACCACGGCATGCGCCACGACTACGTGCCGATCGAGGAGCCCCGCCCGGCCGCCCTGCACTGACCCCGCCGCCGCACGCCACCGGCCTGGCAGCGCCCCATAGCGGCACCGGCGCCTGCCCCGGCAGCGCCTCGGTAGCGGCCCTCACACCACCCCGGCAGCGCCCCGGTAGCGGCCCCGGCACCGCCCCTGCACCCGCTGCGACACCGGACCTCGACGGAGATCGCCCCGAAAAATCGCCGATCCCTTGCCAGGTTGCGATCCGTGGCCTTACGGTCACCGTTAGCATACGGACGGCCTGGAGGAGGCCATGTGAGCAGGCAGGACGGCGGGGCCCGGGCGATGCTTCCGCACATCGCCTGGCGCCTGGAGGAGATGCTCGCGGCCATCGCCGAGCGCCGGCCGCGCGCGACGGGCGCGATCGAGCAGGCGCTGCGCAAGGTGCCGCGCCACTGGTTCGTTCCCTCACGCGGGCTGGTGCTCGAAGACGACGGCGCGCGGCCGATCGACCGCGACGACGATCCGACCGCCTGGTGGGACGCCGTCTACTCCGGACGGCCGATCGCCACGCCGAGCCCCAAGGGCTCGAGCTCCTACCGCTGCGTGATGCTCGCCCCGAGCTGTGTCGTCGACCTGCTCGAACTGCTCGATCCGCAGCCCGGTCAGCGGATCCTCGAGGTGGGCACGGGCAGCGGCTGGATCACCGCGCTGCTGTGCCGGCTGACGGGCGAGTCGGGCAGCGTGACGTCGGTCGAGGGCGACGCGGCGGTGGCCGAGGACGCGTGGCGGAACCTGGTGGCCGCCGGAGTGCGCCCCCACCTGATCGTCGGCGACCCGGCGCGCGGGTGCCCGGAGCGGGCGCCCTACGATCGGGTGCTCGCGCCGTCCGTCATGCCCGACACGTGGGTGTCGCAGGCGCGGCCTGGCGCGGTGATCGTCGGCGGGAACGACCGGGCGGCGATGCGGCTCGTGGTCCCCTCGGACGACGCCTGACCTCAGCGGGGAGTCGACCGGACCGTCACACTGCCCGCCTCCCCGCCGCCTGCCCGCCGGTGAGTACGCGCTGCTGCCCGGCCTGCCCGATCCTGAGCTGACCTCGCACGCCGCGCGCCGCCCTTCTTCTCCGGGGGCGGCGCGCCCGCCTGATGGCCGCGTCCGTACGGTTCTGGCCGGATTTATTCGGTTGACCGCGCGTACGGCCGGTCATGACGATGGCCGGGTGCAGATCGAATACAAGCGGCTGGCACCAGAGGACAACGAGAAGCTGGTCGATTTCCTGATGTCCAGCCAGTGGCCGTTCCACGCCAGCGTCCCAGAGCCCGACGCGATCAGGCAGCGGGTGGCTTCCGGTGTCTACGACGACGCCGACAACCGTACGTTCTGGCTGCTCGCCGACGGCGAACGAGCGGGGCTGATCAGGCTGACCGACCTCACCGACCCCACGCCCATGTTCGACCTGCGGATCAGCTCCAAGTGGCGGGGACGCGGGCTCGGCAAGGCGGCGGTGCGCTGGCTGACGGAGTACCTGTTCAACGAGTTCCCGGAGATCCGGCGGGTGGAGGGGCAGACCCGCGGCGACAACGCGGCGATGCGGGCCGTCTTCCGCGCGTGCGGCTACATCAAGGAGGCCCACTACCGCGAGGCGTGGCCGTCTCCCGACGGGTCGGTGCACGCCTGCATCGCGTACGCGATCCTGCGCCACGACTGGGCCACCGGCACGACGACGCCCCTCGTCTGGGACGACGAGCCTGTACGAACGTGACCCCCTGCGGCCCGCTCAGTCCACGTCGACGTCGTCGAGCAGCCTGAGCAGCCGCGAGAGCACGCGCAGGCAGGCATCGACCTCGGCCTCGGTCAGGTCGGCGCCCACCTGCCGCAGCACCGCGCGTTCGCGCGCGATCACCGCGTCGATGGCGGCCCGCCCCTTGCCGGTCAGCCGGATCAGCGACGAGCGCTTGTGCGCCGGGTTGGGCACCGTCTCGACCAGCCCACGCGCCATCGCGTCGTTGGTCATGCGCTGTACGAACTGGCGGCTCAGCGCCTGCGCCCGCCCCATCTGCGGGACGGTCATGGGGCCGAGGTCACGCAGCATGTTGAGCACCGCCCGCACTCCGACCGACAGGCCCTCGATGGGCGCATCCTGCTCCACCTTGCGCTGGGCGCGCCGGTAGAGGGGGCCCACCAGGTCGAAGACCTCGGTGAGCCGGTCGGTCACCGGCTGCCGTGCCGCCTCACTCACCCTCCCATCATGACACCTCAGTTGTCATCCCGAACGCCTTCACCCGGCGATATGACACCTTAGTTGTCATTCTCACGCGAACATGACACCTTGGTTGTCATGATGGGTCTGTTCTGGATCGAGCGTGGCACCGGCATGCCCGTCGTCCTGCTGCACGGCGGCTTTCTCGACCACACGATGTGGGACGACCAGATCCCGGTGCTCTCCGAGCGCCACCGGGTCATCGCGTACGACGCGCGCGGCCACGGCCGCTCACCCAACGCCGACGGGCCGTACCGGCTGACCGACGACCTCGCCGCCCTGCTGCGCCACCTCGGCACGGGGCCGGCCGTGCTGGTGGGAGTCTCCATGGGGGCGGGACTCGCGGTGGACACGGCCCTCGAGCACCCCGACCTGGTGCGGGCCCTGGTGGTGACGGGGGCGGGGACGAGCGAGCCGTGCTTCGAGGACCCGTGGACCCTGCGGGCGCTGGCCGCCTGGCACGGCGCGATGGCCGCGGGCGACCTTGAGGGCTCGGTCGAAGGGCACCTGACGCTCGGCATCGGCCCTGGCCGCGACCCCGCCGGCCTCGACCCCGAGGTGGTGCGGCGGCTGCGCGCGATGGCGCGCGGCACGATGAGCAAGCATGCCGTGGGCGAGCCGAACCACGTCGTGCCCGTGACCGACACCTGGCGGCGGATCGGCTCGATCCGCGTGCCCGTGCTGGCCGTGCACGGCGCGCTGGACTCCCCCGACCACATCGCGATGGCCGAACGGCTCGCCACCACGGTCGCCGGCGGGCGCTCGGTGACGATCGAGAACGCCGGCCACTACCCGAATATGGAACGGCCGGACGAGTACAACAGAGTCCTCGAGGACTTCCTCGCCTCGCTGTGACACCTCCCCACTCGGCACAGCAGAACGTGACAGCCGGGCTGGGCTCTTGAAGGGGGTTGGGCAGGACCGGCCAGACTGGGCACTTGAAGGGGGATGGGCGGGACCGGCCAGACTGGGCTCCTGAAGGGGGTTAGGGGGTGCCGGCCGGGCTGGGCTCTTGATTGGGTGGGCGGGACCGGCGTCGGCGCCCGCCGGGGATTCGGGCGCCGACGCCAGTGGTCTCAGCGGTTCAGCGGGTGTCGGAGTCGCTTTCGGACAGCGCCGCGCGCCCCGCCTCCAGCCGCGCCACCGGGATGCGGAACGGCGAGCAGGAGACGTAGTCGAGGCCCACGTCGTGGCAGAAGTGCACCGAGTCGGGGTCGCCGCCGTGCTCGCCGCAGATGCCGAGGTGCAGATCCGGCCGGGCGGCCCGGCCCTCGGCCACGGCGATCTCGATGAGCCGCCCGACGCCGTCCCTGTCGATGCTCTCGAACGGCGACACCCCGAAGATGCCGAGGTCGAGATAGCGGTGGAAGAACGACGACTCGACGTCGTCGCGGGAGAAGCCCCACGTCATCTGGGTCAGGTCGTTGGTGCCGAAGGAGAAGAACTCGGCGGACTCGGCGATCTGGCCCGCGGTGAGCGCCGCCCTCGGCACCTCGATCATGGTGCCGATGAGCGCGTCCACGCCGGTCTCCGCGAGGATCTTGACGGCCTCCTCCCGTACGGACTCCAGCTCCTGGACGGTCGCCACCAGCGGGATCATGATCTCGGGACGCGCGCCAGGCACCTCCTTGGCGGCCTGGGCGATGGCCCTGACCTGCATCGCGAACAGGCCGGGGATGACCAGGCCGAGGCGCACGCCGCGCAGGCCCAGCATCGGGTTCTGCTCGTGCAGGCGCTTGACGGCGCTGAGCAGGCGGCGATCCTTCTCGGTGGCCTCCTGGGTGGCGGCCTTGACCGACAGCTCCACCAGGTCGGGCAGGAACTCGTGCAGCGGCGGATCGATGAGCCTGATGGTCACGGGGGCGCCGTCCATGGCGCGGAAGATGCCGATGAAGTCGGCCTTCTGCAGCGGCTCCAGCGCGTCGAGCGCGGCCTGGCGCTCCTCGTCGGTGGTGGCGAGCACCAGGTCCTCCACGAGCTGCCGCCGCTCACCGAGGAACATGTGCTCGGTACGGCAGAGCCCGATGCCCTGAGCGCCGAAGCGGCGGGCGCGGGCGGCGTCCTCGGGGGTGTCGGCGTTGGCGCGCACCCGGAGCCTGCGGGCGCCGTCGGCGTGCCGCATGATGCGGTCCACGGCCTTCACCAGGTCGTCCGCCGGTTCGGCGTCGCCCTCGAAGTACTCGACCACGGCCGACGGCACGACCGGGACCTCGCCGAGGAACACCTCGCCGGTGGTGCCGTCGATGGAGATGACGTCGCCTTCGGCGACCACCACGCCGCCGGGGGCGGTGAAGCGCCGCTCGGCGGTCTGCACCTCCAGCTCCTCGGCCCCGCACACGCACGTCTTGCCCATGCCGCGGGCCACCACGGCGGCGTGCGAGGTCTTGCCGCCGCGGCTGGTCAGGACGCCCTTCGCGGCGATCATGCCGGACAGGTCGTCGGGGTTGGTCTCGCGGCGTACCAGGATGACGTCCTCACCCTGCCCGGCCAGCTCGACGGCGCGCTCCGACGAGAAGACCGCCTTGCCGACCGCGGCGCCGGGAGAGGCGTTCATGCCCTTGGCGATCCGCTGCCTCTCCGCGCCGCTGTCGAAGCGGGGGAACATGAGCTGCGCGAGCTGGTCGCCGGTGACGCGGGTGACGGCCTCGTCCATCGTGATCAGGCCCTGGTCGACGAGCTGCGTGGCGATGCAGAACGCCGCCGCGGCCGTGCGCTTGCCCACCCGCGTCTGCAGCATCCACAGCTTGCCGCGCTCGATGGTGAACTCGATGTCGCACAGGTCCCGGTAGTGGTTCTCCAGCGTCTCCATGATGCCGAGGAGCTCGCGGTAGGAGTTCGGGTCGATGCGTTCGAGTTCCTGCAGGGGCATGGTGTTGCGGATGCCGGCCACCACGTCCTCGCCCTGGGCGTTCTGCAGGTAGTCGCCGTACACGCCCTGCCTGCCCGAGCCGGGGTCGCGGGTGAAGGCGACGCCGGTGCCGGAGTCGTCGCCGTAGTTGCCGAAGACCATCGCCATGATGTTGACGGCGGTGCCGAGGTCGGCGGGGATGCGCTCCTGGCGGCGGTAGAGAATGGCGCGCGGCGCGTTCCAGGAGTCGAAGACCGCCATGACGGCCAGCCGCATCTGCTCGCGCGGGTCGGACGGGAAGTCCTTTCCGGTCTGCTCGCGCACAATGCCCTTGTACGTCTCCACGAGCCGCTGCAGCTCGCCGGCGTCCAGGTCGGTGTCCTGGCGGCGGCCCTTCAGCCTGTCGAGCGCGTTCTCGAACAGGTCGCCGTCGATGCCGAGCACGGTCTTGCCGAACATCTGGATGAGCCTGCGGTAGGAATCCCAGGCGAAACGGTCGTTGCCGCCCGACTGCTTGGCGAGGCCGTGCACCGACTCGTCGTTGAGCCCGATGTTGAGGACGGTCTCCATCATCCCGGGCATGGAGAACTTCGCCCCTGAACGTACGCTCACCAGCAGCGGGTCGTCGGCCTGTCCGAGCTTCCTGCCCATCCGGGACTCCAGCGCCGCGAGATGCTCGGCGACCTCCTCTTCCAGGCCGTCGGGCAGGGAGCCTTCCGCCAGGTAGTGGCGGCACGCGTCGGTGGTGATCGTGAATCCGGGGGGAACGGGCAGCCCGAGGTTCGTCATTTCGGCGAGGTTGGCGCCCTTACCGCCGAGAAGATCTTTGAGATTCCTGTTGCCCTCGGTGAAATCGTAAACGTACTTGGCCACCACAGCTCCAATCGAACGCCTCTGAACCGGACTCTACCGGTGAAATTGATGATGAAACTGCACCCCTCCGTTAAGTCGTCGTTTGTGCTGGTAAACACGGTATGACAGGTCTAATCCAATTTGAAGGGTCATAGCCGAAGAATTGGATTAGACCAATTGGTTTACACCAATTCTTGAGAAAGGCGAGTGGCGGATGAGAAACAGGTCACACTGCTACTGGAAGGCGCTCGTCACCACCCGGCACAAAGGCTCGTCGGCCTGCTAAGCCATGTCGGGAACGCGGCGGTCACCCCGGGCCTGGGCGCGTCCGTACACACGAAAGGGCCGGCGCGTGACCCTCAGGTCGGGTCCCGCGCCGGCCCTGTCCCGTCTCAGGCCACAGAGCGCGCCAGCGGGTTCGTCTCAGGGGGCGCGTCTCCGGCGCCCTCGCTGGGCGGGAGCCAGAGCACGAACGTGGCGCCCTGGCCGAGCCGGGAGAAGACCGCCACGCGGCCCCCGTGCGACTCCACGATCTGCCGTACGATCGCCAGCCCCAGCCCGGTGTGCCGGTCGCGGCGGCTGGACTCGCCGCGCCAGAACCGGTCGAACACCCGCTGCTGATCCGCCTCCCGCAGCCCGGGGCCGTCGTCGCGGACCGCCGCCCACAACCAGCCGCCCATGCGGCCCGCGCCCACCCTGACCGTGCCGCCGGACGGGGAGAAACGAACGGCGTTCGACAGCAGATTCGCCACCGCACGCCGCAGCGCGTCGGCGTCGCCGATCATGCCGAGGCCGCTGCCGAGCTCGCGGACGATCGTCACGTCGCGGGCGGCCGCGGGAGCGGTGTACTCCTCGCACGCCTCCCCCGCCACCGTCGCCAGGTCGAGATCCGTGTCCGCGAACGCCGTGCCCTGCCGCCTGGCCGTGGCCAGCAGGTCCTCCACCAGCGTCGTCATCCGGGTGGTCGCGCGGTCCACGATGGCCACCGCCCGTGCCCGCTCCTCCTCGCTAGCGTCGGGAGAGGCGAGCACGGCGTCCACGTTCGCCCTGATGATGGTCAGCGGGTTGCGCAGCTCGTGCGAGGCGTCGTCGATGAGCTGCCGCTGCGCGCTGAACGCCTCCTCCAGCCGGTCGAGCATCGTGTCGATGGTGTCGGCCAGGTCCTTCAGCTCGTCGCGCGGGCCGCGCAACCTGATGCGCCGCGTCAAATCGGTGGCCTGGATCTCCTCCGCCGTACGGGTGATCGACCGCACCGGCCGCAGCACCCGGCCGGACAGCACCCAGCCGATGCCGAGGCTGGCGACGTACAGGCCGGCCAGGGTGAGCAGCGAGTACTCGCGCAGCGTCGCCAGCGTCGCGACGTTGACCGCGTTCTCGACCTCCTCCACGAACACCACTTCACGCCTGCCCAGGTACTGGTTGCCGCTGTAGGCCTTGGCGTACTGCGTCGTGATCGGCCGCTCCTGCGTCGTCTTCGACACGGCGAAATAGATGCCGCCGAGCACCAGCGCGGCCAGCACGAACAGCAGGCCCGAGTAGAGCACCGTCAGGCGGAAGCGGATGGTGTGGATCACGACACGGGCTCCTTGAGCCGGTAACCCCGGCTGATCACGGTCTCGATCAGGCCGTCCTCCTGGAGCTTGCGCCGCAGGTTGCCGACCGTGACCCGGACGGTGTTGGTGAACGGGTCGGCGTGCTCGTCCCAGACGTGTTCGAGCAGCTCCTCCGTGGAGACGACGTGTCCCGGCCTGGTCATCAGGTAGTGCAGCACGCCGTACTCCTTGGGCGTGAGCGCCAATGCCCGGCCGTTCAGCGTCACCTCGAGCCGGGCGGTGTCGATCCGCAGGCCGCCCACCTGGAGCACCGACGTGCCGCCCGTGATGTCCCTGCGCAGCAGCGCCCGCACCCTGGCCAGCAGCTCGGGGAACGCGAACGGCTTGACCAGGTAGTCGTCGGCGCCCTCGTCGAGACCCCTGACCCGGTCGTCCAGCCGGTCGCGGGCGGTCACCATGATGATCCGCACGCCCTTGCCCGCGGCGCGCAGCGACCGGCACAGCTCGAAACCGTCGCCGCCCGGCAGGTTCAAGTCGAGCAGCACCAGGTCGTAGGTGTTGACCTGCAGCCTCTCATGCGCGGCCGGGGCATCGTAGGCGACGTCCACCGCGTACCCGGCCCGGACCAGGCCGACGCGCATCGCGTCGACCAGGTCCTCTTCGTCCTCCACCACCAGCAGTCGCATACTTTGAACCCTAATTTCGGATGATGCGTTCAGCGATCGGCGCCGCCCTGTCGATCGGGATGGCGAACCCGATGCCGATGTTGCCTCCGCCCCTGCCCGCAGCGATCGCCGTGTTCACGCCGACGACCTCGCCTCGGGCGTTCACCAGCGGGCCGCCCGAGTTGCCGGGGTTGATGGAGGCGTCGGTCTGCACCGCCGTACGGCGGGCGCTGCCGAGGCGTACCTCCCGGTCGAGGGCGCTCACGATGCCGGCCGTCACCGTGCCCGACAGGCCGAGCGGCGAGCCGATCGCCAGCACCTGGTCGCCCACCGACAGGTCGGACGAACGGCCCAGCGTCGCAGGCGTCAGCTCGCCCGGGTAGTCCACCTCCAGGACGGCCAGATCCTCGTCGCCGTCCGCGCCCGCCACCCTGGCCGTCAGGCGTCTGCCATCGGAGAGCACCACCGTCACCCGGGTGTTGCCCGCGACCACGTGGGCGTTGGTGAGAATGTGGCCGCGGTCGTCCACGACGAAGCCGGAGCCGCCCGCGGTGCGCGTCTCGATCGAGACCACGCTGGGCAGCACGCGGGCCGCCGTCGCGCTCAGCCCCGTCGGGGGTGTGGACGGTGCGGGCGCCACCCTCGGCAGCGCCGCCGGGGCCGCCGGCTCCTCCACCGGTCGCGTCCCTGCCAGGCCCCCTGCGGCCCCGCCTGCTGCGGCTCCGGCGAGCACGGCCACCAGTGCTGCGGCCGCCAGCCCCCGTCCCCGGCCCGGAGCCGCAGGACCGGCCTGACCGCCTGTCCCGGCCATGCCTACCCCGCCCGCACCTGGTCCGCCCGCACCCGGTCCGCCTGCACCTGGCCCCACCGCGCCTATCCCGGCCCCTGCTCCGGCCGCCGAGGGGGCCGCCCACGAAGGCGCGGTTCCCGTCGCGTACGGCCCCGTGGGGTACTGGCCCGCAGGCGAGGCCCCCGCCGACGTCCCGCCTGCACCGGCCGACCCCAGAGGCGACGCACCCGCGTAGGGGGAGCCCGTGGCGGAGCGCCGCGACCGGGGCGGCAACGAGCTGGGCAGGTGCCCGGCGACCCACCCCGCCTGCACACCGGCACCACCGCCCGGCCCGCCGCCCGCGCCCGGCGGCCCTGCCGCGCCCGGTGCCCCTGAGCGCGGTGTCCCTCGCAAACCGGGTGCCTCTTTCGAGCCCAGTGCGCCTGCCACGGACGCGGGTCCTGCGCCTGTGCCGGTTCTAGCGTCTGGCTCGGCGCTCAGGCCCGTGCCGCGTCTCGGCTTCGGCAAGGCTCCTGGCCCTGACGCGGTACCCGGTCCCGGCCCGTGTTCCGCGCCAGCGGAACCCGCGGCAGAGGTGCCGGTGGTCCCTACGGCGAAGGCGCCTGCAGGCCCTGCAGCCGTGACGCCTACGGGCCCTGTGCCAGGGGTGCCGGCGGCGGAGAAGCCGACGGACCCTGCGGCGGAGAAACCGGAGGCGGAGGCACTGGAGGCCGAAGCGCCGGCGGCGGAGAAGCCGGCGCGTTCTGCGGCCGAGAGACTGGAAGCGGAGGAGCCGACGAGACCAGCGGCGGAAGTGCCGGAAGCGGAGGTCCCGGGGGCGGGGGTGCGGCGGGGGAAGAGGCGGCGGGGCGCCTTCCCCTCGGGGCGGGACTCGTCGGCGGGTGATGCTGAAGGGGCGGCGGACGGTGCGGACGGACCCGGACGGACGGCGGGCGGAGTGCGGAAGTCGGGACCTGACGGCGAGCCGATGCCTTTCATGGCAGCCTCGAGAACCACAGCATCGACGTCACCGCCGCCACCAGCCCGCAGATCAGCCCCGCCGCCACGAACCACTGCCAAACCTCCTGACGCTCGGTGCGGTAGCCGACCGAGGTGCCGATGTCCTCGTAGACGGCCTGCAGCTCGTCCCCGCTCGCGGCCTCGTAGAAGCCGCCGCCCGCGGTCTCGGCGAGGCTCTGCAGCGCCGGCCCGTCCACCGGGACCGGTACGTCGCGCCCGGACAGGCTGATGACGCCGTCCGGGGTGCCGTACGCGATGGTGGTGACCGGGACGCCGCGCGCGGACGCCTCGGCCGCGGCCTCGCCCACGGTGCGGCCGGTGGTGTTGGAGCCGTCCGACAGCAGCACGATGTGCGCGGGCGGCGCCTCCTCCTCGCTGTCGAGCGCGGCGATCGCCTCCAGCGAGGTGAAGACGGCCTCGCCGATGGCGGTGCCCGAGTCGGTGCCGAGGCGATCGAGCGCGGTCAGTACGGCCTGCCGGTCGGTGGTGGGCGGCACCGCGACGGAGGCCGAGCCGGAGAACGACACCAGCCCGAGATTGAAGCGTTCGGGCAGCCCTTGGACGAACTGGTCGGCCGCCCGCTTGGCCGCCTCGAACCGGTTGGGCGAGACGTCGGTGGCCCCCATGGACGCGGACACGTCGAAGGCCACCATGATGGTCGCCCGCTCCCGAGGCACCAGCACCTCGGCGGTCGGCCGGGCGAAGCCGACCACGAGCAGCGCGAACATGAGCAGCAGCGCCGCCGCGGGCACGTGCCTGCGCCAGCCGGGCCGGCGCGGCGCGACCTTGTCGAGCAGGTCGTAGTTGGCGAAGCGGACGGCGTACGCGGTCCTGCTGCGCAGCGCGACGATGACGTACGTGACCGCGAGCAGCGCCACCGGGATGAGCAGCAGCAGCCAGAGGGGCGCGATGAGGGTCACGCCGCGTCACCTCCTCCTCCGCTCATGGGAGCGTGTCCGTGCCTGGTGGGGCCGGCGGCCAGGGCGGCCAGGCGGCGCTGCCGCATGACGTGCCTGACCAGGTCGCGCACCCAGTCCCGGTCGGTACGCAGCCGCATGTGGGTCACCCCGGCCCTGCGCAGCCCGGCGGAGACGGCGTCCCGCTGGGCGAGCGCGGCCTCGGCGTACCTGCGGCGCAGCCGGGAGCTGCCGGTGGCGGCCTCGCGCCGCCGTCCGGACTCCGGGTCGATCACCGTGAGGATGCCGACGTTCGGCAGCGTCAGCTCGCGCGGGTCGATCACCTCCACGGCCAGCACCTGGTGGCGGGCGGTGAGGCGGCGCAGCGGCGGCTCCCAGGTCTCGGGCGAGTCGAGGAAGTCCGACAGCACGACGACCATGCCGCGCCGCCTGGTCAGCCGCCCGAGGTGCTCGGCGGCGACGCCGAGCAGCGGCTCGGCCACGCCGGGCGGGGTGCGCGGCAGCGCGAACGCCGCCTGGAGCAGCGCCATCAGGTGCGGCCTGCCCGTCCTGGCGGGCAGCGTCCTGACCCCGCCGCCGTGCAGCACGTGGACGCCGATCCTGTTGCCGGTGCGCTGGGTGATGAAGCCGATCGCGGCCAGCGCGGACAGCGCGAGCTCGCGCTTCTCCATCGCGACGGTGCCGAAGTCCATGCTGGCGGTGGCGTCGAGCAGCGCCCATACCTCCAGCTCCCGGTCCGCGACCAGGTCACGGACGTGGGGCTCGTTCGTGCGCGCGGTGACGTTCCAGTCCATCCGCCGCACGTCGTCGCCCGGCCGGTACGCCCGCGACTCCGCGGGCTCGCTGCCCGGACCCGGCACCAGGCCCATGTGCTCGCCCTGGAGCAGCCCATCCAGCCTCCTCGTGATCGTCAGCTCGAGCCTGCGCAGCGCGGGCTCGGCCATCAGGTACGGCTTCATGCGGCGTCCGTTCTCATGTCCGGCCGCATGTCCGCCCGCATGTCCGCCCGCATGCCCGGCTGCGTGTCCGGCTGCGTGTCCGGCTGCGTGCCGGCCCGCTGCTGGGGAGTGACGACCGGCAGGGGCACCGCCGCCACCACGCGGTCCACGACCTGCCGGGGCATGACGCCGTCGGCCAGCGCGTCGAAGGAGAGCACGAGCCGGTGCGCCATGACGTCGTGCGCGAGATCGCGTACGTCCTCGGGCAGCACGTAGTCGCGCCCACGCAGCAGCGCGAGCGCCCGCCCTGCGGCCAGCAGGCCGAGCGTGGCCCTGGGGCTGGCGCCGAAGACGAGCTGCCGGCCCACCTCGGGGATGCCGTACCTGTCGGGGTCGCGGGTGGCGTACACCAGGCGGACGGCGTACTCGGCGACCGCGTGGTGCACGAAGACCTCCTCGGCCCGGCGCTGGAGTGCGATGACCTCCTCGGGGCCGAGGACGCGCTGGGGCGCGGGCGGGTCCACGCTCATGCGGTAGACGATCGCCAGCTCCTCCGATTCGCTGGGATAGTCCACGTCGATCTTGAGCAGGAAGCGGTCGCGCTGCGCCTCGGGCAGGTGGTAGACACCCTCGGACTCGATGGGGTTCTGGGTGGCGAGCACCAGGAACGGCCGGGGCACCTCGTACGTGGTGCCGCCGATGCTCACCTGCCCCTCGGCCATGATCTCCAGCAGCGCCGACTGCACCTTGGCGGGCGCCCTGTTGATCTCGTCGGCGAGCAGCAGGTTGACCATGACGGGTCCGAGCTCGACGTCGAACGTCTCGGACGACGGCCGGTAGATCCTGGTGCCGACGATGTCGGCCGGCACCAGGTCCGGCGTGAACTGGATGCGCGCGAACGTGCCGCCGGCCACCGTGGCGGTGGTCTCGGCGGCGAGCGTCTTGGCGATGCCGGGCACGCCTTCAAGCAGGCAGTGGCCCTTGGCGAGAACGGCGACGAGCAGGCGCTCGACCATGTGATCCTGACCCACGATCACGCGCTTGATCTCGAACAGGGCGCGTTCGAGCAGTGCGGGGTCGGTCATGGCTGCACGCTCCCGTGCCGGCAGTCGTCCACGACGACCCGCAGCTCCAGGGCCGATGTCTCCGGTTCGGCGAACGCGGCGCCGCCCGTCATCATCAGCGCGGCTGCGGCGAGCAACGTAAGAGCGAAACGTGGTTTACGCATGAATCCCTCGTCCCTCGTATGTGCCGGTAATCGGCTTAGGACGAATGTCATCAGGCGACCGCGAAAAGCAGCGTAACCGTCGTCTTTATACAAATTTTCGGTGTACGCCCCGAGACGCCGACCTGCGCTCCGGGAGGCCGGCCGGTCTGCGCCCAGGAGGGACTCCGGGAGGCCGGTCTACGCTCCGGGATGCCGGTGTCACGCCCCAGGACGCCGCCCCCGCACAGGGACGTGAAAGGGCCGCCCGCCACAACGGCGAGCGGCCCTCGAAGCGACCCTCGGCGGGTCAGTCGTTCAGGTGCTGGCGCAGGTAGGACTCGACGCCCTCGATGGAGATGCGCTCCTGGGCCATCGAGTCGCGCTCGCGGATCGTCACCGCGTTGTCCTGCAGGGTGTCGAAGTCGATCGTGATGCAGAACGGCGTGCCGATCTCGTCCTGGCGGCGGTAGCGGCGGCCGATCGCGCCCGCGTCGTCGAACTCGACGTTCCAGCGGCGGCGCAGCTGCGCGGCCAGGTCGCGCGCCTTGGGCGACAGGTCGGCGTTGCGCGACAGCGGCAGCACCGCGGCCTTGACCGGCGCGAGCCGGTGGTCGAGCCGCATCACCGTGCGCTTCTCCATGACGCCCTTGGCGTTGGGCGCCTCGTCCTCGCTGTAGGCGTCGAGCAGGAACGTCAGCGTGGCGCGGTCGACACCGGCCGCGGGCTCGATGACGTACGGGATGTAGCGCTCGCCGCTCTCCTGCTCGAAGAAGCTGAGGTCGACGCCGGACGCCTTGGCGTGGGCCGACAGGTCGAAGTCGGTGCGGTTGGCGATGCCCTCCAGCTCACCCCACTCCGAGCCGGCGAAGTTGAAGCGGTATTCGATGTCGACCGTGCGCTTGGAGTAGTGGGACAGCTTCTCCTTGGGGTGCTCGTAGAGCCGGAGGTTGTCCTTGCTGATGCCGAGGTCGGAGTACCAGCGGTAGCGCTCGTCGATCCAGTACTGGTGCCACTCTTCGTCGGTGCCGGGCTTGACGAAGAACTCCATCTCCATCTGCTCGAACTCGCGGGTGCGGAAGATGAAGTTGCCCGGCGTGATCTCGTTGCGGAACGACTTGCCGATCTGGCCGATGCCGAACGGGATCTTCTTGCGCGCCGACTGCTGGACGTTGAGGTAGTTGATGAAGATGCCCTGCGCGGTCTCGGGCCGCAGCCAGGCCAGGCCCGACTCGTCCTCGACCGGGCCGAGGAAGGTCTTGAGCAGGCCGCTGAACTGCCGGGGCTCGGTGAAGGTGCCCTTGTTGCCGCAGTTGGGGCAGGTGATGTCGGCCAGGCCGCCCTCAGGGGCCTTGCCGTTCTTCTCCTCGTACGCCTCGATGAGGTGGTCGGCGCGGAAGCGCTTGTGGCAGGACAGGCATTCGGTCAGCGGGTCGGTGAAGGTGTCGACGTGGCCGCTCGCGCGCCACACCTCGGGCGCCAGGATGACGGACGAGTCGAGGCCCACGACGTCTTCGCGGGACTGGACCATCGACAGCCACCACTGCCGCTTGACGTTGTTCTTCAGCTCGACGCCCAGTGGACCGTAGTCCCACGACGCGCGCAGTCCGCCGTAGATCTCGCTCGACGGGTAGACGAGCCCGCGGCGCTTGGCGAGGCTGACGATGGTGTCGATGACGTCGGTGCGTCGTGCCATTTTGGTTGATTCTCTTTCCGGCTGGAGGTCGGCGAGGGTGATTCGATGAGCTCCCAGCTTAGGGCACGGTCGGCTGCTCTCGCGCGCGACTAATCACTCGTCCCGGAGGAGGTGTCAGGGGCGTCCTGGGCGTCCTGGGCGTCATACGTGTAAACGTCCTCGTACGCGCTGGGCTCGTTCAGCATGAGGATCATCAGCGGATACATCACCATCCGGGCGGCCGACAGGGCCCTGCGGTAGAAGCCGGCGCCCTCCCATTCCGAGATCAGCGCCCACAGGTTGGGCTCGTCGACCGAGCGGGCGAGCCTGCCACGCCGGTAGCCGGGCTGCTGCGCGAAGGTGTCGAGGATGGTCTGGCCCTGCTTGACGAAGTCCTGGGACTGGGACTCTGGGACGGTGTATCGGATCACGGCGAGCACCCGACCAGCCTAGAGGTGCAGGCCCCACGAGTCGCGCGAACTCCCGTAGGCTTCGCGGCGTGGCCCCTGAGAAGAGGCGCGCGGACAAGCGCGACGACATCCGCGGCGGCAAGCAGCGCCCGCTGCCGCCGGGCGAGCAGTTCTTCACGCCGGGCGCGACCGGGCTGCGCAAGGCGGTGGAGCAGCGCAGCGCGGTGCCGATCACATACCTGTTCACGCAGGTGCCCCGCTGGGTGACGCCGGCGGTGATGGTGATGCTGCTGCTGGCCGGGTTCGCGGTGACCAACCCGCTCGGCGGCGTGGCGGTGCTGCCGGTGCTCGCGTTCATCGGCTGGCTGGCGTATCTGTCGTGGCCGTCGCTGGGCGCGGGCGGCAAGCTGCTGCGGGTCGCCATGCTGACGTTCCTCGTCCTGCTGGCGGCGACCCGCTTCGGCGCGCTCTGACACCTCAGGTGGTCAGGGCAGCAGCGTGTAGCCGGGGAAGTTGCCCGGCAGGCGCTCGTCGTCCGAGCCGCCGGAGACGGGAACGGTGACGGCGCGGACGAGCAGCTCGCCGCCCACGAACGCGCCGCGCCACGACGCGCCGAGCCCGCCGAACAGCTCCTCGCGGTCGCCGCGCGAGCGCGGCCGGTTGTGCCCGACCTTGAACGCGCGCACCTCGGGCGCGAGCCGCTGGAAGGTCGCCTCCTCATCGCACGACAGGGTGGCGACGAGGGCGCCGTTGCTCGCGTTCATGGCGGCCAGCAGCTCGGCCTCGGTGTCGACCAGCACCATCGTGTCCACGGGCCCGAACGGCTCGGCGTGGTGCAGCGGCGACGACGGGGGCGGGTTGAGCAGCGCCGTCGGTGCGAAGTACGCCGAAATATCCTGACCGGGGAGGAAGCATCCGTCGTCGAGTGCGGCCCGGTACACCGGCACCCCGCCCCTGGCCACCGCCTCGTCCACCTGATCGGCCAGTTCCTTGGCCTTGGAGGCGTTGATGAGCGGGCCGAAGTCCAGCTCCGGCAGCGGGTCGCCGGCCTCGGCCACGGCCAGCGGATGCCCGAAGCGCAGCGAGCGCACCGCCTCCAGGTAGGCGGCCAGGAACTCGTGGAAGAGCGAGCGCTGCACGACGAAGCGCGGGTAGGCGGTGCAGCGCTGCTTGCCGTAGTCGAAGGTGGCGCGGATCTGCCTGGTGAGCAGGTCCCAGTCGCCGTACTCCCACACGCCCCAGCAGTTGAGCCCCTCCTGCTCCAGCACGTGCCGCCGGCCGAGCCCGCCGAGCCCGGCCAGCGAGGTCGCCACCTTGGCGCCGGCGTCCCTGCCGCCCACGAACGACACGCAGCCCAGCGCGGCCGAGCCGACGAGCACCGGGGACAGCTCCGCCCCTCCCCCGCTGACCAGCGTGAACGGCAGCCCCTCGCGCACGGCCAGCGCGCAGGCCAGGGTGAGGCAGCACAGCCCGCCGTCGGTGGGCGTCTTGGCGATCACCGCGTTGCCCGCGAGCGCCTGCACGAGCATGGCGTGCATGAGCACGCTCATCGGGTAGTTCCAGCTCGCGATGTTGCTGACCGGGCCCGGTAGCGGGGCGCGCCCGGCCACCATGCGGTCGATCTCCTCGACGTACCAGCGGACGCCGTCGAGGCAGCGGTCCACGTCGGCGCAGGCCGTCCTCCACGGCTTGCCGATCTCCCAGACCAGCAGCAGTGCCAGCAGGTCGCGGTGGGCGGCCATCGACTCCACGGCCGCCGCCACCATGGCCTTGCGCTCGGCGAGCGGCGTGTGGCGCCAGCGGCGGTGCTCGTCGACCGCGCCCGCCACCGCCCGGCCGGCGCCTGCCCTGTCGAGCCGGGGCGGTCCCGCGATGGCGGTGCCGTCGAGCGGCGAGAAGCCGGGCACCGGACGCCCGTCGCGGTGCCAGATGCCGCCCCAGTGGTTCAGCACGCGGTCGTCGTGAAAGGCCTCGGGGGCGACGCGGCGGCACCGCTCGTACGCCTCCTGCCAGGACGTCCCTGGTTTGAGCCGCATGGTGACCTCCCTCCTCAGTCCGACCAGTCGGCGGTGATGAGCTCGGGCAGCGGCTCGAACTCCTCGACGGCGTCGAGCGCCGGCCCCATGGCGGCGTCGGCCTCGCGTTCCACCATCACCTCCACCAGCACCGGCAGCCGTTCGCGCGCCGACTCCGCGCTCGCCCATGCCAGCGCGTCGCGGATGTCGCCGGGCAGCTCCACCCGGCGCGCCGGGCAGCCGAACGCCTCCATCGCCTTGACATGGTCGATGCCGCCCTCCCCGTAGTGCAGATCGACGGCGTAGTTCATGCCGTACGGGAGCTCCGCCTGCCTGATGAGCCCGAGATACTCGTTGTTGATCATGACGATGACGAACGGCACCCGGTACTGCGCCGCCACCGCAACCTCCTCCATGAGGAACTGGAAGGAGTAGTCGCCGGCCACCGCGACGACCTGCCGCTCGGGATGGGCGAGCTTGACGCCCATGGCGGCGGGCACCTCCCAGCCCAGCGGCCCGGCCTGCCCGCAGACCAGGTAGCGGCGCGGCAGGTACGTCCTCTGGAACTGGCCCGACCAGATCTGGTAGAGCCCGATCGCGGTGACGAACGTGGTGTCGCGCGGGAAGTACTCGTTGATCTCCTTGAACACCCTGGGCGGCTTGATCGGCACCTCGTCGAAGTCGTCTCTGCGGGTGAGCGTGCCGCGCAGCTCGGCGACCCGGCGCACCCACCTGCCCGGCTCGCGCGGGCCGCCGCGGCGGCGTGCCTCGTCGCGCAGCCCGGCGAGCACCGGCCTGGCGTGCCCGACGACGCCGAGGTCGGGCTCGAAGACCCGGCCGATCTGCAGCGGGTCGATGTCCACGTGCACGAACCTGCGGCCGCGCCGGTAGACGTCGAGGTCGCCGGTGTGCCGGTCGCCGAAGCGGGCGCCCACGGCCAGCACCAGGTCGCTCTCCAGGAACGCGGCGTTGCCCCACCGCGTCTGCGTCTGGATGCCGGCCATCCCGGCGAACAGCGGGTGGTCCTCGGGGAAGGCGCCCTTGCCCATGAGCGTCACCTGCACCGGCACCTGAAGGTGCTCGGCCAGCGCGCGCAGCTCGTCGCACGCGTTCGCGATGATCACGCCGCCGCCGGCCAGGATGATCGGCCGCCTGGCCTCCTCGACGAGGTCCATGGCCGCGCGCACGGACCGGGGCAGCGGCTCGGGCACGGGGACGGGCAGCGGCGCGTCCAGCTCCCGGTCGTACCGGCAGGTGCCGCGCTGCACGTCGATCGGCAGGTCGATGAGCACAGGACCGGGACGTCCCGAGCGGGCGACCCTGAACGCCTCCCTGAACACCCACGGCGCCTGCGCGGGCTCCCTGAGCTGCACCGCCCACTTGGTCACCGGCCTGGCGACCTCCACGATGTCCACCGCCTGGAACGCCTCCTGGTGCAGCTTGGTGCTGGCGGCCTGGCCGGTGACGCAGATGAGCGGGATCGAGTCGGCGAGCGCCGTGTAGAGGCCGGTGATCATGTTGGTGCCGGCGGGGCCCGACGTGCCGATGCAGACGCCGACGTTGCCGGTCGCCCGGGCCCAGCCGTCGGCCGCGTGGGTGCCGCCTTCCTCGTGCCGTACGGTGATGTGCCGGATCGAGCTGTGCTGGAGCGCGGCGTACAGCGGGAGGATGGCCGCGCCCGGGATGCCGAAGACGGTGTCGACGCCCTCCGACTCCAGCACCGCGACCACGGCCTCCATGCAGGGCACTCGCTTCATGCGTTCAGCCTTTCGATCACCTTGAGCAGGGCGGAGTGGTCGAGCGAGCCGTGCCCCTGCGCCCTGGCCGCCGCGACGAGCTGGGCGACCTGCCCGGTGAGCGGCAGGCTGACCCCGGCGGCGCGGGCCGCGTCCAGGGCGATGCCCATGTCCTTGTGGTGCAGGTCGATGCGGAAGCCGGGGGTGAACTCCCGTTTGACCATGGTGTGGCGCTTGAGGTCGAGGATCCGCGAGCCCGCCAGGCCGCCGGCCAGCACGTCGAGCCCGGCCGCCGGATCGACGCCCGACGCCTCCAGCAGCACGATCGCCTCCGACACCAGGCCGTAGATGCCGCCCACGACGAGCTGGTTGGCCGCTTTGACGGTCTGTCCCGCCCCTGCCGGGCCCACGTGCACGACGGTCGTGCCGAGGCGCTCCAGGACCGGCCTGGCGGCCTCCACGTCCTCGGGCGCGCCGCCCACCATGATCGACAGGGTGCCGTCCACGGCGCCGCGCTCGCCGCCGCTGACCGGGGCGTCGAGCGCGCGTACGCCGACGGCCGCCGCCCGCCTGGCCACCTCGCGCGAGGTCTCCGGCTTGATCGTGCTCATGTCGATGTAGAGCAGGTTCGGCTTGCCGTACTCGATGACGAGCGGCGCGACCTCCTCCACCTGCGGCGAGTCGGGCAGCATGGTGATCACCACGTCGGCGCCGGCCACCGCGTCGACCACGCCCGTCGCGCCCTTGCCGCCGCGTCCGGCGAGATGCTCCACGCGCGCGGCGCTGACGTCGTAGCCCTTCACGGCGAATCCGGCCTTGAGCAGGTTGGCCGCCATCGGGCCGCCCATGATCCCCAAGCCGATGAACCCGATGTTCATGTGCGCCTCCAGTCGAACGCGCCCGGCCCCTCGTGCCGGTACTCCAGGCCGACGTGGCCGCGGTAGCCCGCCGCCGCCAGCCGCTCGAAGATCTCCCCGTACGGCATCCGCCCGCTGCCCGGCGCTCCCCTCCCGGGGTCGTCGGCGATCTGCACGTGCCCGAACGCGCCGGCGTGCCGGTCGATGAGCGCGAGCACGTCCTCGCCCATCCTGTGCAGGTGGTACAGGTCGGCGAGGAACGCCACGTTGGGCCGGTCCACCTGGCCGATCAGCTCGAACGCGGCGGCCGACGAGGTGATCGGGTAGTGCGGGTTCTCGTGGCCGTTCAGCGCCTCGACGACGACGGTCGCGCCGATGTCCGCCGCCGCGTCGGCCGCCCTGCGCAGGTTGGCCACCGCGAGATCCCTGTCGGTGCCGGGGTCGTTGCCGTACAGGGCGTTGAGCACCGTGCAGCCCAGCTCGCCGGCCAGGCGTACGGCGGCGTCGACGTTCGCCTGGAAGCGGGCCGAGCCGCCGGGCCTGGCCAGCAGGCCGCGCTCGCCCGCCGCCATGTCGCCGGCGTCGAAGTTGAGCGCCACCAGGCGCACCCCGGCGTCCTCGACGGCCGCGCGCAGCGCGGCGAGCTCGGCGCCGCTCGGGTCGGGACCGCCGAACGGCCACCACAGCTCGACCGCGCCGAACCCGGCCTTGGCCGCCGCTGCGGGGCGTTCCAGCAGCGGCAGGCCGGTGAACAGGATCGACAGGTTGACGTCGAACGCGACCCCTTCGGGAACCCGGATCACGACGCCGCCGCCCTGAACAGGGCCGAGCGCAGCAGCCGCGCCGTCTCCGACGGCGTCTTCCCGACCCGTACGCCGACCGCCTCCAGCGCCTCCTTCTTGGCCTGCGCCGTCCCCGATGAGCCGGACACGATCGCGCCCGCGTGCCCCATGGTCTTGCCCTCGGGCGCGGTGAAGCCCGCGACGTAGGCGACGACGGGCTTGGTGACGTGCTGCTCGATGTAGGCGGCGGCCCGCTCCTCGGCGTCGCCGCCGATCTCGCCGATCATCACGATGGCGTCGGTGCCCGGGTCGTCCTGGAACGCCTGGAGGCAGTCGATGTGCGTGGTGCCCACGACCGGGTCGCCGCCGATGCCGACGGCGGTGGAGAAGCCGAGGTCGCGCAGCTCGTACATGAGCTGGTAGGTGAGCGTGCCCGACTTGGAGACCAGCCCGATGCGGCCGGCGGAGGTGATGTCGGCGGGGATGATCCCGGCCGACGACTGTCCCGGGCTGATGAGTCCCGGGCAGTTGGGCCCGATGATCCTGGTGCGCCCGCGCGCCAGCGCGCGGAGGCGTACGGCGTCGTGCACCGGCACGCCCTCGGTGATGACCACGCAGAGCGGCACGCCCGCCTCGATCGCCTCCTCCACGGCCGAGGCGGTGAAGCGCGGCGGCACGAACACCACCGACACATCGGCCCCGGTCTCGGCGACGGCCTCGGCCACCGAGCCGAACACCGGCACCGTGCGCTCGCCGAAGTCCACCGAGCGCCCGCCCTTGCCGGGGGTCACGCCGGCCACCACGTCGGTCCCCGCGGCGAGCATGCGGGCCGTGTGCCTGCTGCCTTCCGCGCCGGTCATGCCCTGCACGAGCACCCGGCTGTCCTTGGTCAGAAAGATCGCCATTACGCACCTGCCGCGAGTCGTGCCGCCATCTCGGCGGCGCCGTCCATGGTGGAGACCTGGCGTACCGCCGGGTGCCTGGCCTCGCTGAGAATGCGCCGGCCCACCTCGGCGTTGTTGCCGTCGAGCCGTACGACGATGGGCCTGCCGTTACCGCGGTCGCCGAGGAGCCGCAGCGCGGTGACGATGCCGTTGGCCACGGCGTCGCAGGCCGTGATGCCGCCGAAGACGTTGACCAGCACCGACCGCACGTCGGGGTCGGCCAGGATGATCTCCAGCCCGTCGGCCATGACCTGGGCGGAGGCGCCGCCGCCGATGTCGAGGAAGTTGGCCGGGTTCGCGCCCGCGCCCGCCACCACGTCGAGCGTGCTCATGACCAGGCCCGCACCGTTGCCGATCACGCCGACCGTGCCGTCCAGCTTGACGTAGTTGAGCCCCTTGGCCCTGGCTTGGGCCTCCAGGCCGTCGGACCGCTCGGCGTACTCCTGCCGGTCGTGCCGGAAGGCGGCGTTGTCGTCGAGCGTGACCTTGCCGTCGAGCGCCACGATGCGCTGGTCGGTGGTGCGGATCAGCGGGTTCACCTCGACCAGCAGCGCGTCCTCCGCGACCAGCACCTGCCACAGCTTCTCCAGCACCTCGGCGGTCTGCTCGGGCAGGCCCGCCTTGGCCGCGAGCAGCCGCGCGGTGCCGGCGTCCACCCCTGTCGCCGGGTCGATCGGCAGTTTCACGATGGCGTCGGGGTCGCGCGCCGCCAGTTCCTCGATCTCCATGCCGCCCTGTGCCGACACCATGGCAAGGAACGCGCCTTCCGCCCGGTCCACCAGGAAGGCGGCGTAATACTCCTCGAACGGCACGGTCGCGGCCTCCACCAGCACCCGGCGGGCCGTGTGCCCCTTGATGTCCATGCCGATCACGCGTTCGGCCTCCGCCTGGGCCGCGGCCGGCCCCGCCGCCGGTCTGATGCCGCCCGCCTTGCCCCGCCCGCCGGTCTTCACCTGGGCCTTGATGACAACGGGCGTGCCCAGCTCCGCCGCGATCGCGCGGGCCTGTTCCGGAGTGGCCGCGACCCGGCCGGCGGGGACCGGGATCCCGTGACGCCCGAAGAGCTCCTTCGCCTGGTACTCGTACAGGTCCATTCGAGCCTCCTTTGTAGACGGTATACCGTATGGAGTATTCGCCGTCTAGGGTCTCGACAGGCTCCGGCATTCTGGATATTCCATACTGTATGGAGAATGCAATTAAAGACTGGCGGGGGCGCTCGTACCTCCCTGGACCCGTCCCCGCCGACCGCGTGTGCATGTTCCGGCTGGCCCTGGCCTCGATGGCGGTGATCAGCCCGCTCCAGTACGGCTACGCCGCCCTGCACACCCGCCAGGCGGGCGGCCTGACGCTGCTCGCCGTCTGGATCGCCTGCCAGGCCGCGGGTGCGCTGCCCGCGCTGCACCTCGTACGCCGCAGGCGGCTCGGCGTGCGGCCGTGCCTGGCGGCCGGAGCCGCGCTCACCGGGCTCGGCCTGGCCACCGCCGGGCTCACCTCCGGCCTGTCACCCGCCGCGCTCGCCGGGTACGCGGTGCTCGGCGGCCTCGGCGCCGGCCTGGTGTACGGGGTCTGCGGCGAGGTCGTCTCCTCCTGGTACCCCGAACGCCCCGCCGCCCGCGTCGGCCTCATCACCGGCGCCTTCGGTTACGGCGCCGTGCCCCTGCTGCTGTGGGCCGGGCCGTTCCCCGCGGCCACCGGCGCCGCGTTCCTGGTCACCGCCGCGGTCGCGACGGCCGTGCTCGCCACCGCCGCCCGGCATCTGCGCCTGCCTCCTCCCCTGTGGTGGCCGCAGGACGTGGACCCGCGCAGCCACGCGCTCGACGCGGCGCGCCTGCGCACGGCGCCCGAGTCGGCCAAGCAGTTCGGCCTCGCGCAGGCGCTGCGCACCCGCACGCTGCCCGCGCTCGCGGTGATGCTGGTCTGCGCGGGCGCGGTCTCGGTGCTCGACGTGATCGTGGTGGCCGCCACCGGCGCGTGGGGCGCGGTGGCGCTGCTCGTCGCGCTCAACGGCGCGGGCCGGGCGGTCGCCATGCGCGCCTGCGAGCTGTACGGCCGCCGGCGGGTGCTGTCCGCCGTGTTCTGCGCGCTCGCCGCCGGTCAGGTGCTGCTCGCGGTGGCCGCGCAGACCGCCTACGAGCGGCCGGGCGGCACGCTCCTGCTGTGGCTCGGCGCGATCGCCGCCGGGCTCGGCGGCGGCGCGTTCTACCCGCTGCTCGCCGGCCTCGTCCGCGAGCTGTTCGGCGCGGAGCGGGCCACCGAGATCCACGCCGTGGTCTACAGCGCGAAGGCGGTGGCGGGGGTGATGGCCGCGGGGCTCGCGTACATCGCGCTCACCGCCCCCGGAGCCGCGCTGCTGGCCGCCGCCGCGCTGGCGGCACTGCCCGCGCTGGCGACGCCCCGCCTGCGCATCCCCGGCCTGCCCGCCACCATCCCGCTGTGACGAAGCCCTCCGCACCCTCCCGGACACCGTCCCCCGGCACCCTCCCGGACGCCGCCCCCGGGACCCTCCCGGACGCCGCTCCGGCACCGTCCTCAGCACCACCCCCGAACCGTCCCTTCACACCGTCCCTACCGACCACCGTGATGACGCACTGTGATGAGACTCACGGGCGAGCGGAACCCCAGGACGGTATGCTGTAGGCAGTCGACCAAAAACCGAATTCCAGCCCTGGAGACGTGACCCATGTTGCTGTCGGATCAGGCCGGTCAGACGGCGGCCCCGAAGATCCCCCGTCCGGCGACGCTCCGCGAGAGCGTCATCGAGGCTATCCAAGAGCTCATCGTCTCCGGGCAGCTCAAGCCGGGCCAGCACCTCGTCGAGAGCGAGCTGGCCGAGTTGCTCGGCGTCTCCAGGCAGCCGGTCCGCGAGGCGTTGCAGCAGCTCAGCGGTGAGGGCTGGGTCGATCTCTTCCCCGGCCAGGGCGCGTTCGTGCACGTCCCGACCGTCGAGGAGGCCGACCAGCTGCTCGCCGTACGCGCTCTGCTGGAGACCGAGTCGGCGCGCCTTGCGGCCAAGCACGCGGGCGAGGACGGCGTGAAGCGGCTGCGCGAGCTGTGCGCGCGCGGCATCGCCGCCGTGCAGTCCGACGACGTCGAAGCCGCCGTTGCCACCAACTCCGAGCTGCACGCGCTGGTCACCGACCTGTCGGGCAACAAGGTGCTCGCCGAGCTGGCCGCCCAGGTGGCCAGGCGGGTGCGGTGGTACCACACGCCGGTGGCCCGCCAGCGCGGCATGGCCTCGTGGGAGGAGCACTCCGCGCTCATCGACGCCATCGAGGCCGGTGACGAGCGGCGCGCGGCCAAGATCATGCGCGAGCACACCGAGCACACGCGTACCTCGTACATGAAGCAGCGCGAGAACGAGCCGGTCGAGCCCGCGCCCAAGCCGGTGCGCCGCCGCCGCACCCGCCAGGCCGGCTGAGCGCTTCCCTTCCACCGCGCAGTGCCCCGGATCGGGCCCGGCCCGCGGGAACGGTCCCGGTTGACGTGACGTTCACACAAGCCCACGTGCTCCGAAACACCTCGGGCAGAGGATGGAGCCACACCGATTGGAGGTGCATGACGATGAAAGCGTTCTTCCGCTTTCTCCTCGGTGATCCGCCCGGTCAGGCGGCGGACGGCCGGGCCATCGGCATCGGCCTGAGCACCGCGCTCAGGAAGCACTACTCCGCCGACGACGCCGACCGCCATCTGCGCGAGTGGAGCAAGGACATCGACATCCGCAGAAGCCCCCGGCACTGAGTGCCGTCAGCGAGCACCCCCACCCGGGCTCAAGCCGTCGAGACACCGTCGCCGGCATGATCGGCGGCAGGGGGGGCGGCCACCCTCGAAAGCAGCGGCCTCCGCCCCCGCGTCCGGCGCGGATCAGCGTTCCGCGGCCGGCTCCGGCTCCTCCTCCGATTGCTTCGCCTTCTCCGCCTTGGCATCGCGTGCCGACTTGATCAGGCTGAGCACCGTCGTCACGGCGAGAGTGCCGACGATGACCCCGAGTGACACCAGGATCGGGATCTCCGGCGCCCACGAAACCCCGTCGTGGTGCAGGGCCTCCAGGATCAGCTTCACCCCGATGAAGGCCAGCACGACCGACAGGCCCTTGCTGAGGTAGACCAGCCGGTTCAGCAGTCCTCCGATCAGGAAGAAGAGCTGGCGCAGCCCCATGAGGGCGAAGGCGTTGGCGGTGAAGACCAGGTACGGCTCCTTCGTCAGCCCGAAGATGGCCGGGATGGAGTCCAGCGCGAACAGCAGGTCGGTGGTCCCGATGGCGACCATGACGATCAGCATCGGGGTCACCATCCTGCGGCCGAGGTGCACGGTCAGGCGGGCCCCGTAGTAGGTGTCCGTGGTCGGCAGCACCCGGCGCACCGTGCGCAGCGCGACGTTCTCGGAGAACTCCGCCTCCTCGTCCTCCTCGCCCATCAGCTTCCACGCCGTGTAGACGAGGAAGGCGCCGAAGACGTAGAAGAGCCAGTCGAACCTCGACACCGCCTCCGCGCCGGCCGCGATGAAGCCGCCCCGCAGGATCAGCGCCAGCACGATGCCGATGAGCAGCACCTTCTGGCGGTACTCCCTGGGCACCCGGAAGCGGCTCATGATCAGCAGGAAGACGAAGAGGTTGTCCACGCTGAGCGAGTACTCGGTGATCCACCCGGCGAAGAACTCGCCGCCGTGCGACGGGCCCGACAGCAGAAGCAGCCCTGCCCCGAAGGCCACCGCCAGGCCGACGTAGAAGCTCACCCAGGCCACGCACTCCGTGAACGAGGGCTCGTGCGGGTTCCGGGCGACGAGGTAGAAGTCGACGGCGAGTACGACGCAGAAACCGCCGATCGTGGCCAGCCAGATCCACAAGGGCAGGTTCACCTACGCGCTCCCTTCCTCGCCTGCATCATCCGGGCGTAACGGATGTACTGGTCGAGCAGCTCCTTGGCGGCGGGGTTGCCGCCGGCCACCCGGACCAGCCAGTGCGGCATGAGCCGCTCGTGCATCCACAGGAAGCCGATCGCGAAACCGAGGCTGATCATCGCCTGGTACGCCAGGAACAGCGGCACACCGTCGGCCATGCCGGCCCCGGCCACGCTCTCCTGCAGCAGGCGCGAGAGGGGAAAGGCCACCATCCAGTAGAGGCCGACGGGCCCGAACGTGCCCGGCCGGAACACGCGGTGGGCCAGGAGCACGCCGTACATGCCGCCGAAGAAGGCGAGCGGTGCGGCGAGCGCCAGGGCCGACAGCGCGGCCATCCCGATGGGCTGTCCCGCGAGCAGGATCAGCCCACCGGCCATGGCTCCGGCGACGGCTCCGATCGACGCCCCTGGCAGGGCGAGCTCGAAACTGTGCCGACCGGTCATCAGCCCACGACCACGCCGTAGGCGAACAGGCTGTAGAAGAGCATGCCCAGGTAGAACACCGCGCCCAGCCCGATGATCGCGTTCGCCCACCACTTGGGCCTGATCGGTTTGGGCAGCATGCGGTTGTTCACCAGAAGCAGGGTGACGCAGTACGCGCCCATCGCGAACGTCGACAGGAACGCCAGCGTGTCCAGGATCCCGCTGGGACCGTCGGCGGGGCCGAACAGCAGGATCAGAATGCCGAAGATGATCACGCCCCAGAGGAAGATGCCGTACAGGCGGGACATGCCCAGCTTCTTGGCACCGGGAATGAAGTGGTAGGTCATGTCGGCCTGGCCGCGCGAGAACGAGTCGAACAGGCCCAGCGTCGCGTTGAGGCCGATCAGGGCGATGAACCCGAGGAACACGACCCCGAGCACCGAGCTGCCCGCCGAGGAGACGGCGTTGGCCATCGCGGTCAGCGCCACCTCACGGTCGTCGGCCATGAGCGCCGAGCGCACGGCCGGGTCGATCCGTACCGCCGCCTGGGCGATCACCGTGAAGGAGATGGTGACCAGCATGGTGATGCCCCAGAAGAGCAGCAGCGCGTCGAAGGTGACCCAGCGCCGCCAGCCCTTCCACTTGGCCATCTCGGCCGGGTCGGAGGTGTCGAACATGTACCCGCGGCTCTCCTGCTCCTCCTGGGCGCCGGCGTGGCGCAGCCCGACCACCTTCGGCTGGTGCACGCCCATGCCGGCCCCCGAGTCACGCAGGTGCAGCGTGTACCACATCTGCTGCATGCCCGAGGGGCCGGCGAAGGCGCAGGCGCCGACGATGACGGGGAACCAGGTGGCCGTCATGGCCTCAGGAGGCAGGTAGCCGAAGGAGAACATGCCGGTGATCGTGGACACCACGTCTCCCCAGGAGCCGACCATGGCCGCGACCACGGCCGTGCCGAGCACGAGCGCCCCGATCAGCAGGGAGAGCACGTTCTCCAGCAGGTTGTAGATCACCTTGGCGAGGGTGAAGACCACGCCGACGAGGACCAGCCCGGCGATCGCGGTCACCACCCAGGGGATTCCGGTGATCTCCTCGAACGCCGCCGCGCCTGCGGACAGGTGGCCGGGCCAGATGTAGACGGCGATGGCCACCACGAAGAAGAACCACATCAGCGGCTTGAACACCCTGGCCGCGCCGGAGAAGATGCTCTCCCCCGTGGCCATGGCGTAGCGGGCCATCTCCAGCATGACCACGGCCTGGAGCGTGACGCCGATCAGGAACAGCCACCTGATCTCGGGCCCGAACAGCAGCACCAGCCGGGGCCACATGTACGACTCGCCCATGCCCACGCCGAGCGCGACGAGGAACACCGTCGGCCCGATGAGGTGCACCGAGGGAGGCGCGTCGGGGAGCTTCCTGATGGGCATCGGCGCCAGCCGGCCCGCTTTCCATACTCGTCGATCCTCGACCGGCGGCGTGGCCGTCGCCGGTGGTCTGTTCGATGTGTCCACCTACGGACCTCCTGGGGGGTTTGTTGCCTTCCTCTGCGCCCCGAATTGCCCCCTCGCCTGGTACTGCTGCGGCTCGGCTCTTAGCCCAGCAGCCCGGCCGCCCTGGCCCAGCGGTACTTCGCACCGAGGACCGCCACGGGCTTCTCCGTCGTGTACGGGTACGCGACCACGCCGCGCTCGAACAGGTACTCGCTGGCCTCCTCAACCTCGGTGTCGCCGGCCAGTGACGCCACGACCGGCTTGATGTTGCCCTTCGCCCGCTCCTCGGCCACCACGCGGGCGATCAGCTCGGCGAAGACCATCGGCGGCGTCACGATCGTGTGCCAGTAGCCCAGGACCAGCGCGTGGATGCGCTCGTCGGACAGGCCGAGCCGCACCGTGTTCTCGTAGGTCGAGGGCGGTTCGCCGCCGGTGATGTCGATGGGGTTGCCCGCCGCTCCGAACGGCGGGATGTAGGCGCGGAACGCCGCGTCCAGGTCGCCGGGGATGTCCATGAGGGTCAGCCCGGCGTCCACGATGGCGTCGGACAGCAGCACGCCGGAGCCGCCCGCGCCGGTGATGATGACGACGTTCTCGCCCTTGGGCGCCGGCAGGATCGGCAGCGCGCGGGCGTACTCCAGCATGTCGTTCAGCCCGGGCGCGCGTACCACGCCGGCCTGGCGCAGGATGTCGTCGTAGACCTTGTCGTCGCCGGCCAGCGCGCCGGTGTGCGAGCCCGCGGCCCGCGCGCCCATGGCGGTGCGCCCGGCCTTGAGCACGATGACCGGCTTCTGCTTGACCACGCGGCGGGCGGCCTCGACGAAGCCGCGCCCGTCCTTGAGGTCCTCCAGGTGCATGGCCACGGCCTGGGTGTTGTCGTCCTGCTCGAAGAAGGTGAGCAGGTCGTCCTCGTCCACGTCGGCCTTGTTGCCGACGCCGACGATCGCCGACACGCCCATCTTGGTGGTGCGGCTGAAGCCCAGGATGGCCATGCCGATCCCGCCGCTCTGCGAGGTCAGCGCCACGCTGCCGCGCACGTCGTACGGCGTGCAGAAGGTCGCGCAGAGGTTCTCCGGCGTGTAGTAGTAGCCGTAGATGTTGGGGCCGAGCATGCGCACGCCGTGCCTGCGGGCGATCTCGACGATCTCCTTCTGGCCCTCCACGTTGCCGGTCTCGGCGAACCCCGACGGGATCATCACCGCGCCGGCGACGCCCTTCTGGCCGGCCTCCTCCAGCGCGGCGGCCACGAACTTGGCGGGAATGGCGAAGACGGCCACGTCCACGTCGCCCGGCACGTCGCCGATGCTCTTGTACGCCGTGAGCCCCATGATCTCGTCGGCCTTGGGGTTGATCGGATAGATCCGCCCCTGGTAGCCGCCGTTGATGAGGTTGCGCATGACCGAGTTGCCGATCTTGCCGGTCTCGGCGGAGGCGCCGATGACGGCGACCGAGCGCGGCTTGAAGATGCGGTTCATCTGCCGCAGGATCTCCTCGCGCGGCAGGCGCTCGGCCTCGGGCGCCGGCTGCCCGATGAGGATGCGCACGTCGGCGGCCACGGCGCCGTTCGCGTCGGCGAAGACCGGGTTGAGGTCCACCTCGACGATCTCGGGGATGTCGGTGACCAGCCGGCCGACCCGCTCGATCAGCTCGGCCAGCGCCCGGCGGTCGGCGGGCTCGGCCCCGCGCGCGCCCTTGAGCACGTCGGCCGCTCTGAGGTCGTCCAGCATCTTCAGCGCATCATCGCCCGAGACCGGGGCGAGCCGGAAGGTCACGTCCTTGAGCACCTCGACGAGCACGCCGCCCAGGCCGAAGGCCACGACCTTGCCGAAGGTGGGGTCGGTGACGGCGCCGACGATGACCTCGTGTCCGCCGCCCACGAGCTGCTGCACCTGGACGCCGTCGATCCTCGCGTCCGGGTTGTAGGCGCGGGCGCTCGCGAGGATCTTCTCGTAGCCCTCGCGCACCTCGTCGGCGCTCTTCAGGCCGACCAGCACGCCGCCGGCGTCCGTCTTGTGCAGGATGTCGGGGGAGACGATCTTCAGTACGACCGGGAACCCGATCTCCCCGGCCAGCCGGGCGGCCTCGTCGGCCGAGGTGGCCAGGCCCTCGCCGGGGGTGGCGATGCCGTACGCCTGGCACAGCTTCCTGCCCTCCGGCGCCGTCAGGGCCGTACGCCCTTCGGCCAGCGCCTTGTCGATGACGTCCCTGGCAGGCACTAGATGACTCCGTTCGTCTTGAGTTCGGCCAGCTCTTCGGGGCTCACGCCGAGCTCGCCGTAGATCTCCTGGTTGTGCTCGCCGAGCAGCGGCGGGGTGCGGACCTCGACCGGCGAGTCGGAGAGCTGCAGCGGGCTGCCCACGGTGACGAACTCGCCGCGCTCGGGGTGATCGACGGTGACGACGATGCCCTCCTCGCGCAGGCTCTGGTCCTCCACCAGCTCCTTGGTGGACAGGATCGGGCCGCACGGGATGTTCTCGGCGTTGAGCCGGTCGAGCACCGTCCACTTGTCGTGGCGGATCGTCCATTCCTCGATGAGCTGGAACATCTTGTCCAGCTTGGGCAGCCGGGCCTCCGGCGTCGCCCACTCGGGGTCGTCGGCCAGCTCGGGACGGCCGATGATGTGCGCGATCGGCTTCCAGCCGACCGGCTGGACGATGACGTAGATGTAGTCGTTCGGGCCGCCGGGCGCGCAGCGCACCGCCCAGCCGGGCTGGCCGCCGCCGCTGGCGTTGCCCGAGCGCGGCACCTCGTCGCCGAACGTCTTGTTCGGGTACTCGCGCAGTGGCCCGTGCGCCAGGCGCTGCTGGTCGCGCAGCTTCACCCGGCACAGGTTCAGCACGGCGTGCTGCATGGCCACCTGCACCCGCTGGCCGCGACCGGTCTGGTTGCGCTGGTAGAGGGCGGCGAGGATGCCGGCGACCGCGTGGATGCCGGTGCCCGAGTCGCCGATCTGGGCGCCGGTGGCCAGCGGCGGGCCGTCCTCGAAACCGGTCGTGCTCATCGAGCCGCCCATCGCCTGCGCGATCACCTCGTACGCCTTGAACTTGGCGTAACGGCCGGGGCCGAAGCCCTTGATCGAGGCGTAGATGAGGCGCGGGTTCAGCTCCTGGAGGCGCTCCCAGGGGAAGCCCATGCGGTCCACCGCCCCGGGGCCGAAGTTCTCCACCAGGATGTCGGCGCGCTTCACCAGCTCGGTGAAGATCTCCTTGCCACGCTCGGTCTTCATGTTGAGCGTGATGCTGCGCTTGTTGCAGTTCAGCATCGTGAAGTAGAGGCTGTCGACGCCGGGTACGTCGCGAAGCTGCTGCCGGGTGATGTCGCCGGTCGGGGCCTCCAGCTTGATCACGTCGGCGCCCAGCCACGCGAGCATCTGGGTGGCCGACGGGCCCGACTGGACATGGGTCATGTCAAGGACGCGGACACCTTCGAGAGCCGTCATCTGCACCGTTTCCCTACTTGTACATGGTCTGGTTCATGGTTCCGGGGGCGTAGACCTCTGGGTCGACCCAGACGTTGATGAGCGAGGGCTTGCCGGACTCGCGGGCCCGCTCCAGCGCCGGCCGGATCTCGGCGGGGTCGCGGACCTCCTCGCCGTAGCCGCCGAGCAGCTTGGCGAACTCGCCGTAGCGGACGTCGCCCAGCGTGTTGCCGACGCGGGCGCGGTCCTGGCCGTACTTGGCGGCCTGGCCGTACCTGATCTGGTTCATCGAGGAGTTGTTGCCGATGACGCCGATGAACGGCAGGTCGAAGCGGACCATGGTCTCGAAGTCCCAGCCGGTGAGGCTGAAGGCGCCGTCGCCGAAGAGGCACAGCACCTCCTTGTCGCGGCGGGCCTGCTTGGCCGCCATCGCGAAGGCCATGCCGACGCCGAGCGTGCCCAGCGGGCCCGGGTCCATCCAGTGGCCGGGCGACTTGGGCTGGACGACCTGGCCGGAGAAGGTGACGATGTCGCCGCCGTCGCCGATGTAGATCGTGTCCTCGGTGAGGAACTCGTTGATCTCGTGGACCAGGCGGTAGGGGTCGATGGGCCTGGCGCCGGAGAGCTGGCGGGGCAGCCGCTTCTCGTACGCCTGGGTCTCGACGGTGCGCAGCTCGTCCATCCACTCCTTGCGGCGGGCGGCGCTGTTGTCGATGCGGCCGCTCGCGGCCTGCGCGACGGCCGACAGGATGAGGCCGGCGTCGCCGACGATGCCGAGGTCGATGTCGCGGTTCTTGCCGACGGTGCGGTAGTCGAGGTCGATCTGCACGACCTTGGCCGCCGGCGACAGGCGCTTGCCGTAGCCCATGCGGAAGTCGAACGGGGTGCCGACGATGATGATGAGGTCGGCCTCGGTGAAGGCGTAGCGGCGGCTGAGCTGGAAGTGGTGCGGGTCGCCGGGCGGCAGCGTGCCGCGGCCCGAGCCGTTCATGTACGCCGGGATGTTCAGCGTCCTGACGAAGTCGATGGCCGCGTCGGTGGCCCGGCACGTCCAGATCTGGGTGCCGAGCAGGATGCACGGCTTCTCGGCGTGCGCGATCATGTCGGCCAGCCGCTCGATGGCCTCGGGGTCGCCCTGCTGGCGGGTGGAGGCGCGGTAGTGGCCGGGCTTGGGGATGCGCGCCTTCTCCAGCGGCACCTTCGCGTCGAGCACGTCGCGCGGGATCTCCAGGAACGACGGCCCCGGAGCGCCGTGGTAGCACTCGCGGAAGGCCATGGAGACCATGTCGGCCACCCGCTCGGTGCCGGGGACCGTCGCCGCGAACTTGGTGATCGGGCTCATCATGTCCACGTGCGGGAGGTCCTGCAGTGAGCCCATCTTGTGCTGGCTCAGCGCTCCCTGGCCGCCGATGAGCAGCATCGGGCTCTCCGCGCGGAAGGCGTTGGCCACGCCGGTCACCGCGTCGGTGGTGCCCGGCCCGGCGGTCACGACCGCGCAGCCGGGCTTGCCGGTGATGCGCGCGTAGCCGTCGGCTGCGTGTGCGGCCACCTGCTCGTGTCGTACGTCGATGACCTCGATGCCCTCATCGACACAGCCGTCGTAGATATCGATGATGTGGCCGCCGCAGAGCGTGTAGATCACGTCCACGCCCTCGGCCTTGAGCGCCTTGGCTACGAGATGACCACCGGAGATCGTTTCCGACATCGTGCAACCCTTTCCTGGCGACGAGCCTCGCTGTCTTCCGCATACTGCATACCGTATGAACGCAATGGTTACTCTCTCCGGAAGGGCGTGTCTAGGCCCCTAGGGCAACTCGATCAGCTCGACCTGTTCGCCGGACCACCCCGGCGGCACCACGGCCAGCGCGTCCGCCAGCGCCGCGCCCCACAGCGAACCCGGCCGGTCATGCCCCACCGGGACCGCGCCCCGCCCCGACCGCCTGACCGGCACCAGCCGGGTGTCGCACGGGTGCGGGCGCACCTCGCCGGACAGCGCGCTCGTCTGCGCAGGCGCGGGCGAGCAGGTCAGCTCGCGCAGGATCGGGACGAGCAGCGTCATGGCGGCGCCCAGGGCCGCGAACGGGTTGCCGGGCAGGCCCACCACGAGCCGGCCGTCGGCCAGCCTGGCCAGGAGCTGCGGGTGCCCGGGGCGTACGGCGACGCCGTCCACGAGCACGTCCGCGCCCAGCTCCGCCAGCACCGCGCGCAGGTGGTCGGCAGGCCCCTTCGACGACGCCCCGCACACGACCACCACGTCCGGCCCGCCTGGGGACTCGCCGCCTTGGGAGCCCCCGCCCGGCGTCCCGGCCCCCGGCTCCGCCCATCCGCCCGGCGTCCCGGCCCCCGGCTCCGCCCATCCGCCCGGCGTCCCGGCCCCCGGCTCCGCCCATCCGCCCGGCGCACCGGCGAGCGCGGCGCGCAGCGGGGCCGGGCCGTCGGGCAGGCGGACCGTCCCGGTGACCCGGCCGCCCGCCCACTCGACGAGACCCGGCAGGAACGGCCCGATCGCGTCGCGCACCCGGCCGGGCGCGGGCAGCCCGGCGTCCACCACTTCGTCGCCCGTGACCAGCACCGCGACACCCGGGCGGGGGCGCACCTCCAGCACGTCGTGACCGAGCGCGGCGGCCAGCCCGAGCGTCACCGGCGTCACCACCGTCCCGGCGGCCAGCACGACGGCGCCTTCGGAGATGTCCTCGCCCCTGCGCCTGATGTGCTTGCCCGGCACGACGGGCCCGCCGATCACTCCGCTCCGGGACAGGTCCGCGTGCTCGTACGGCATCACCGCCTCCGCGCCGGCCGGCACCGGCGCGCCGGTGGCGACCTCGACGGCCTCCCCCGCCCGCAGCTCGCCCGCGTACGGCGCTCCTCCGGCCAGCACCCGCCCCACCACGCGCCAGGGTCCGGCGCCCGCGACCGCGTACCCGTCCATCGCCGAGACGTCCGCGCCCGGCACTGCGACCAGCGCGCGCAACGGCACCGCCAGCCGGCAGCCGAGGGCCTCTCCAAGAGGCACCGCCGAGGGCTTCGAAGGGCATGCCGCACTCGCCGCGAGGGCCCGTGCCGCGGGCCATGTCATCGCTTCCACCACTGATCCATGCCACAAAACGGTCACAGGCACACTCCTTGACCCTCGTTTTTCCATACTGTATACCGAATGCACGGTGGGGAGTGTCCAGCGATCCCGCCGCAAGCACGGGGCCCCCGTACTTACGGCCGGGTCGCCTTTTAGCGACTGCCGCTGCCACGGGGCTCCGTGCTTACAATCCGACGCGAGAACGGAGCGCAGCATGAAGGTCGCTGTTCTTGGCGCCGGCGCCATCGGCGCATACGTGGGGGCCGCCCTCCACAGGGCGGGAGTCGAGGTGCACCTCATCGCCCGAGGCGCCCACCTCGAGGCGATACGCCGCGCCGGTGTGCGGGTGCTCTCCCCCAGAGGCGACTTCACCGCCCATCCCCATGCCACCGGCGACCCCGCGGAGGTCGGCCCGGTGGACCACGTCTTCCTCGGGCTCAAGGCCAACGGCTACGCCTCGGCCGGCCCCATGATCCGCCCGCTCCTGCACGAGACGACCAGCATCATCGCCGCGCAGAACGGCATCCCGTGGTGGTACTTCCACGGGCTCAAGGGCCCGTACGAGGGCTACCGCATCGAGAGCGTCGACCCGGGCGGCGCGGTGTCGGCCGCGCTGCCCCTGGAGCGCGCCATCGGCTGCGTGGTCTACGCCGCGACGGAGATCGCCGAACCGGGCGTGATCCGCCATCTCGAAGGCACCCGTTTCTCCATCGGCGAGCCGGACGGCCGGCTGTCGGAGCGGTGCCTGTCCTTCAGCCGGGCCGCCGTCGCGGGCGGGCTGAAGTGCCCGGTGGAGCGCGACCTGCGCAAGGACGTATGGATCAAGCTGATGGGGAACATCGCCTTCAACCCCATCAGCGCGCTGGCCCGGGCGACGATGGCCGGGATCTGCCGCCATGACGGCGCGAGAGAGCTGGTCGTGGCCATGATGCGGGAGACCGTGGAGGTGGCCCGGCGGGTGGGCTGCGATCCGGGGATCTCGATCGAGCGCCGCCTGCGCGGGGCGGAGAAGGCGGGCGAGCACAAGACGTCCACCCTCCAGGACCTGGAGAAGGGCAAGCCGCTGGAACTCGACGTGCTGCTGGCCGCGGTGGTCGAGCTGGCCGATCTGACAGGAGCGGAGGTGCCGACCCTGAGGGCGATCCACGCGGTGAGCGACCTGTTGAACGAGAACCTTGTCCGTGCGGGGTAGCCCGGAATACCGTAGATTGTATACAGAATGGAGGGATCATGGGATATGACCGCCTGACCCATCCACTGGTACGCGAAAACGGCGTGCTGCGCAAGGCGTCGTGGGAGGAGGCGCTGGAGGCGGCAGCCGAGGGCTTCCGCCGCAACATAGAACGTCACGGCCCCGACAGCTTCGCGATGCTGTCCTGCGCCCGCTCCACCAACGAGATGAACTACATCGGGCAGAAGTTCACCCGCGTGGTCGTCGGGACCAACAACGTGGACTCCTGCAACCGCACCTGCCACGCCCCGAGCGTGGCCGGCCTGTCGGCGGTGTTCGGCAGCGGCGGCGGCACCTCCTCCTACCAGGAGGTCGAGGACACCGACGTGATCGTGATGTGGGGTTCGGCGGCCCGCAACGCCCACCCCATCTTCTTCCAGCACGTGCTCAAGGGCATCCGCAAGGGCGCCAGGATGTTCGCCGTCGACCCGCGCCGCACCGGCACCGCCCAGTGGGCCGACCTCTGGCTCGGGCTCAACGTCGGCACCGACATCCCCCTCGCGCACGCCATCGCCCGCGAGATCATCCACGCGGGTCTGCACAACAAGGCGTTCATCGAACGGGCCACCGTCGGCTTCGAGGAGTTCGCCGCGTCCGTCGAGCCCTGGACGCTGTCAGCGGCCGAGCAGGTCACCGGCGTGCCCGCCGGCGCCATCCGCGAGCTGGCCCACGCCTACGCCCGCGCCGACCGCGCCCAGCTGTGCTGGACGCTCGGCATCACCGAGCACCACAACGCGACCGACAACGTCCGCGCACTGATCAACCTGGCCCTGCTCACCGGCCACGTCGGCCGCTACGGCTCCGGCCTGTCCCCCCTGCGCGGCCAGAACAACGTGCAGGGCGGCGGCGACATGGGCGCCATCCCCAACCGCCTGCCCGGCTTCCAGGACATCCTCGACCCCGCCGTACGCGAGCGCTTCGAGGCCGCCTGGGGCCGCCCCATCCAGCCCCGCTACGGCTACCACCTCACCCAGATGCTGGAGGCCATGGGCGAGGGCAAGGTCACCACCTGCTACATGATCGGCGAGAACCCGGTTCAGTCCGAGGCCGACTCGCTCGCCTGCATCAAGCGCCTGTCCATGCTCGATCACCTGGTCGTCCAGGACATCTTCCTCACCAAGACCGCCCAGATGGCCGACGTCGTGCTGCCCGCCAGCGCCGCCTGGTGCGAAGCCGAGGGCACGTTCACCAACAGCGAGCGCCGCGTCCAGCGGGTGCGCAAGGCGCTCGACCCGCCGGGCGAGGCCCGCGACGACATCTGGATCGTCTGCGAGATCGCCCGCAGGCTCGGCCACGACTGGCACTACGACAGCGCCGAAGAGGTCTGGAACGAGCTGCGCTCCCTGTCGCCCATCCACCGCGGCATGACGTACCAGCGGCTGGAAGAGCACCAGGGCATCCAGTGGCCGTGCCCGTCGGAGGACTCCCTGGAGCCGCCCTACCTGCACGGCAGGCTGTGGGAGACCGACCCGGCCAAGCGGGGCGACCCCGCGCCGTTCGCGGTACTGCGCCACTCGCCGCCGGTCGACCTGGTGGACGAGGAGTACCCGCTGCGGCTGACCACCGGGCGGCGGCTCGACTCGTACAACACCGGCGTGCAGTCCTCCGGCTTCCCCTCGCCGCTGCGCCGCGGCGAGACCATCGAGCTGTGCCCCGAGGACGCCGAGAAGCTCGGCGTCGTCCAGGGCGAGGAGGTGCGGATCACCTCGCGGCGCGCCTCCGTGGTCGCCCCCGTGCACATCGACCCCGGGCTGAGGCCGGGGCTGGTGTTCATGACGTTCCACTTCCCCGACGAGGTGGACACCAACTCCCTGACCATCGAGGCCACCGACCCGATCGCGGGCACGGCGGAGTTCAAGGCGGCCGCGGTCAGGGTCGAGAAGCTCGTCAAGGCCGGGTGAGCAGATGGACCTGAGATTCCGCGACGCCAAGCCCACCGACGAAGAGCGCGCGGCGGTCGACGACCTGCTCGGACCGCCGCCCACCGCGTGGACCGGCGGCACCCGTACCGAGACCGACCTGCGGGTCGCCGTCCGGCCCGAGGACGCCCGCGACATGCTGCTGCCCGCCCTGCACGCGGTCAACGACCGCGTCGGGTGGATCAGCGAGGGCGCGCTCGACTACATCTGCCGGCGCCTGACCATCCCGCCGTCCGAGGCGTACGGGGTGGCCACCTTCTACTCGCTGTTCTCCGTCAAGGAGCGGCCCAAGCGGGTGCTGCACGTCTGCACCGACCTGGCCTGCCAGGCCAGGGGCGCGCAGGCCGTACGCGACCGGGTGCAAGAGCGCTTCGGCCCGCCCGGCACGGACTGGCACGAGAGCCCCTGCCTCGGCCTGTGCGAGCGGGCCCCCGCCGCGCTCGCCCTGGAGGCCGGCGTGCCGCACCGGGCCGAGGTGTACGCCCCCGCCACCCCCGGCACGATCACCACCATCACCGGCACCACCATCACCGGCACCACGGTCACCGGCACCACGGTCACCGGCACCACGGTCACCGGCACCACGCCCGGCTCCAACGGCCACGCGCCCGCCGTCCACGTCGCCGGCGAGACCCCCGTCGAGAAGGCCGTGCCGCAGGCCGGCGACCCGGACCTCGTGCTGCTGCGCAGGATCGGGCAGGTCGATCCGGCCAGCCTCGACGACTACCGGGCGGCCGGCGGCTACACCGCGCTGCGCCGCGCCTTCGAGCTCGGCCCCACCGGGGTGATCCGCGAGGTGCTGGAGTCCGGCCTGGTCGGCAGGGGCGGCGCGGCCTTCCCCACGGGGCGCAAGTGGGAGGCCACCGCCCGCCAGCCCGACCACCCCCACTACCTGGTGTGCAACGCCGACGAGAGCGAGCCCGGCACGTTCAAGGACCGGGTCGTGATGGAGGGCGACCCGTACGCGCTCATCGAGGCGATGACGATCGCCGCGTACGCCACCGGCTGCACCAGGGGCTACCTCTACATCAGAGGCGAGTACCCGAGGGCGACCGCGCGGCTGCAGCACGCCATCGCCACCGCGCGCTCGCGCGGGCTGCTCGGCGACGACATCCTCGGCAAGGGGCTGTCGTTCGACATCGAGCTGCGCAGGGGCGCGGGCGCGTACATCTGCGGCGAGGAGACCGCGATCTTCAACTCCATCGAGGGGCGGCGCGGCGAGCCCCGCAGCAAGCCGCCCTTCCCCGTGGAGAAGGGCCTGTTCGGCAAGCCCACCGTGGTCAACAACGTCGAGACGCTGGTCAACGTGCTGCCGATCCTGGAGCGCGGCGCGCAGGCGTACGCGGCGGCCGAGCCCAAGCTCTTCTGCGTCTCCGGCGCGGTCGAGCGGCCCGGCGTGTACGAGCTGACCTTCGGCGCCACCCTGCGCGAGCTGCTCGACATGGCCGGCACCACCGGCACCATCAGGGCCGTGCTGCTCGGCGGGGCCGCCGGGGCGTTCGTCACCGACCTCGACATCCCGCTCACCTTCGAAGGCACCAGGAACGCGGGCGCCACCCTCGGCTCCGGCGTGGTGCTCGTCATCGACGACAGCGTCGATCTCAAGGCGCTGCTGCTGCGCATCGCTGCGTTCTTCCGCCACGAGTCCTGCGGGCAGTGCGTGCCCTGCCGGGTCGGCACCGTACGGCAGGAGGAGGCCCTGCGGCGCCTCGCCCGCCGCGTCGATCCGAACCGGCCGCGCGGCGACGACGACCCCGACCTGGTGCTGCTGCGCGAGGTCGGGCAGACCATGCGCGACGCCTCCATCTGCGGCCTCGGGCAGACCGCCTGGAACGCCGTCGAATCGGCCATCGACCGTCTGGGAGTGTTCACATGATCCCGCTCCAGCCGCCCCGCCGGCTCATCGACGTCGAGATCGACGGTGAGACCGTACGCGTGCCGGAGGGCTCCACGATCCTCGACGCCTGCCAGGCGGCGGGCAAGGACGTCCCCACCCTCTGCTACGGCGACACCCTCACCCCGAAGAACGCCTGCCGGGTCTGCGTCGTGGAGGTGGAGGGCGCGCGCACGCTCGCGCCCGCCTGCTCCAGGAAGGCCGAGCCCGGCATGAAGGTCGGCACCGACACCGAGCGCGCCCGGCAGAGCCGCAAGGTCGTGCTGGAACTGCTCGGCTCCTCCGTCGACCTGTCCACCACGCCGCGCGCCGCCGAATGGACCGAGCAGTACGGCGCCGACCCCGCCAGGTTCGGCGACGACGCCGCCACCGTCGAGCAGCCCGCGAAGATCGACAACGACCTGTACGTCCGCGACTACAGCAAATGCATCCTCTGCTACAAGTGCGTGGACGCCTGCGGCGACCAGTGGCAGAACTCCTTCGCCATCTCCGTCGCGGGGCGCGGCTTCGAGGCCGAGATCTCCACCGAGTTCGACGCCCCGCTCACCGACTCGGCCTGCGTCTACTGCGGCAACTGCGTCGAGGTCTGCCCCACCGGGGCGCTGTCGTTCAAGACCGAGTACGACATGCGCGCGGAAGGCACCTGGGACGAATCCCGCCAGACCCAGACCACCACCATCTGCAGCTACTGCGGCGTCGGCTGCAACCTCACCCTGCACGTCCAGGACAACAAGATCGTCAAGGTGACGTCGCCGCACGACAACCCCGTCACGAAGGGCAACCTCTGCGTCAAGGGCCGCTTCGGGTACGGCTATGTCTAGGGTCACCGTCAAGCGGCGCATCCTGCGGGTGAAGGACGCCGCCCGGGTACGCAAGGTCGACGCGCTGGCCGCCGAAGAGCCGCTGGAGATCCGGCTGAACGGCACCCCGCTCACCGTCACCATGCGCACGCCCGGCGACGACTTCGACCTGGCGGCCGGCTTCCTCGTCAGCGAGGGAGCCGTCGCCTCGCCTGACGACATCTCCACCATCCGCTACTGCGCCGGGGCCACCGTCGACGGGCAGAACACCTACAACGTCCTCGACGTGCGGCTCGCCCCCGGCGTACCCGAACCCGAGCCGCGCAACTTCTACACCACCTCCTCGTGCGGCGTCTGCGGAAAGGCGTCGCTCGAGGCCGTACGCACAGTGGCACGCTGGAACGCGGGCGATGACCCGGTCGAGCTGGCGCAGACGACTGTCGCGAGCCTGCCGGACCGGCTCCGCGCCGCCCAGCGGGTCTTCGACAGGACCGGGGGCCTGCACGCGGCCGGCCTGTTCACGGCCGACGGCGAGCCGCTGTGCGTACGCGAAGACGTCGGCCGGCACAACGCCGTCGACAAACTGCTCGGCTGGGCGCTGCGCGAAGGACGGCTGCCGCTGCGCGGCACCGTGCTCATGGTGTCCGGGCGGGCGTCGTTCGAGCTGGTGCAGAAAGCCGTCATGGGCGGGGTGCCGGTGCTCGCCGCGGTCTCGGCGCCCTCCTCGCTCGCCGTCGAGCTGGCCGCCGACGAGGGACTGACGCTCATCGGGTTCCTGCGCGGGAACTCGATGAACGTCTACACGGGTGAACACCGGCTGAGCGCCCGTGAAAGCGTCACCTCGGGCGCCGGCAACGGCTCTGCCGGCGCACTCCCACCGGGGTGATGAAACGGGATGCCGCACGACCCGCCGGGCCCCCAGCGGAGTCGTGCGGCAGCCCTGTTTGATTTGCCGCACTCCGTGCGGCGGCTCGCTCGCTCTTGACGCCACCGTCCTCCCCCGCTCTGGTCGCTACGCTCCCGCCGCTCCTCCAGACGACGGCGGCTCCCTCGCGGGTCTGATTTGCCGCACTCCGTGCGGCGGCTCGCTCGCTCTTGACGCCACCGTCCTCCCCCGCTCTGGTCGCTACGCTCCCGCCGCTCCTCCGGACGGCGGCGGCTCCCTCGCGGGTCTGATTGCCTCGCTCCGCGAGGCGCGCTCGGTCGCTCTTGACGCCACCGTCCTCCCCCGCTCTGGTCGCTACGCTCCCGCCGCTCCTCCGGACGGCGGCGGCTCCCTCGCGGGTCTGATCGCCGCACTCCCCTCGCCCCTGGCCATCCCCTCGCCCATGGACCGCACACCGGGCAGCGGGCAGGTGCGCCGACCGCGCCAACCGACGTCGCGGCCTCGCCCTCGCGCACCCCGCCCCAACCCCCGAACCCCGGCACCAGGGGAATGAGGGCGGGGTTGGGGTGGTTGACGTCGCTGGTCACCGAGCGCCCCAACTCAGGAGACTTTGACAATCATTTTCATTTTGGCAATACTGACTCCCATGATGTCAGGATTTTCCCGGTCGTGGGCTGTCGGCCTGCTGGCCGCGTCCGCGCTGCTCACCACCACTGCCTGCGGTTCCGGCACCGCCGAGACCGGCTCCGGGAGCGGCAAGACCGAAGTGGTCGCCGCCTTCTATCCGCTGCAGTGGCTGAGCGAGCAGGTGGGAGGGTCCGACGCGCAGGTGAGCGTGCTGACCGCGCCCGGCGTCGAGCCGCACGACCTCGAGCTGGGCATCCCCCAGGTCACCCAGATCAAGAACGCCGCGCTCACCGTCTACGTCAAGGGCATCCAGCCGGCCGTGGACGACGCGGTGGACCCCGAGACGAGCTTCGACGCCGCCACCGCCGTCTCCACGATCCCCGCGGGTGAGCACTCCGAGGAGGACGGCCACTCGGAGGAGGAGCATGAGCACGAGGTCGCGTACGACCCGCACATCTGGCTCGACCCGGCCCGCCTGGCCACGGTCGCCACCAAGCTCGGCGAGCGCCTGGCCACGGCCGACCCCGCGCACGCCCAGGGCTATAAGGACCGGGCCGCCAAGACCGCCGCCGCACTGAACGCCCTCGACCAGGAGTTCGCCAAGGGCCTCGCCACGTGCACGACCAAGACGCTGGTGACCGCGCACGAGGCGTTCGGCTACCTCGCCGACCGCTACCACCTCAAGCAGGTCGGCATCACGCTCGACCCGGAGACCGAGCCCTCTCCCACCCGGCTGTCGGAGGTCGGCAAGCTGGCCAAGGCCGAGGGCGTCACCACGATCTTCACCGAGTCCCTGGTCAGCCCGAAGGTGGCCGAAGTGCTGGCCGACGAGGTCGGCGCGAAGACGGCGGTGCTCGACCCGCTGGAGAGCAAGCCCTCGGGCGACTACGTCTCGGCCATGCGCGATAACCTCAAAACCCTACAAACAGCACTGGGGTGTACGTCATGAGCGAAACGGCCTTCGCGATGACCGACGGCCGGGTCTCCTACGATGGCAAGCCCGTCCTTCGCGGGATCGACCTGACCGTCCGTCCCGGGGAGGTCGTGGCCCTGCTGGGCGCCAACGGCTCGGGCAAGTCGACGCTGGTCCGCGCGCTGCTCGGCCTGACGCCGCTGACCGGCGGCACGACGCTGATGTACGGCACCCCGCCGGCCAGGTTCCGTGACTGGTGGCGCATCGGCTACGTGCCGCAGCGCCTCCAGGTGGGCGGGGGCGTGCCCGCGACCGTACGCGAGGTGGTCGCCTCGGGCCGCATCGCCAGGCAGCGCCGGCTGCGCAGGACCAGCGCGGCCGACAAGGAGGCCGTGGCGAGCGCCCTGGAGTCGGTGCGCCTGACCGACCGGGCGGGCGACCCCGTCCAGTCGCTGTCGGGCGGGCAGCAGCAGCGGGTGCTCATCGCCCGCGCGCTGGCCGGGGAGCCCGACACGTACGTGATGGACGAGCCCACCGCAGGCGTGGACGCCGAGACGCAGCAGCTGCTCGCCGACACCCTGGCCGGGCTGGTACGCGACGGCAAGACGGTCGTCCTGGTGGCCCACGAGCTGGGCCCGCTCGAGCCGATCATCACGCGCGGCGTGGTGATCCGCGACGGCCGGGTCGCCCACGACGGCCCGCCGCCGCGCCCCGAGGGCGACTGCGCGCGCCCCGGACACGAGCACCAGCACCCGCACGCCGCCGAACCCGCGGGCGGCCCGCTGACCGGGTGGCAAGGGGAACCAAGGTGATCTTCGAACTTCTGCAGGAGCGGCTCTTCCAGCTCGCGCTCATCGCGGCGCTGCTGGTGGGGCTGTGCGCGCCCGCCGTGGGCACGTTCATCGTGCAGCGCCGGCTGGCGCTGCTCGGCGACGGCGTCGGCCACATCGCGCTGACCGGCGTCGCGCTGGGCTTCCTGACCGGCAGCGCGCCCGTGCTCACCGCCGTCATCGTGTCGATCGCCGGGGCCGTCGCCATCGAGCTGGTCAGGGCGCGCGGCCGCACCAGCGGCGACGTGGCGCTCGCGCTGATGTTCTACGGCGGCATCGCGGGCGGCGTCATGCTCATGGCCATCGCGCCCGGCGGCAGCAACGCCAAGCTCAACTCCTACCTGTTCGGCGCCATCGCGAGCGTCACCGTGGAGGACATCTGGGTCGTAGGCGCGCTCGCCGCCGCCGTGCTGGCGGTCGTGGCGATCTTCGGCAGGGAGCTGTTCGTGCTCTGCCAGGACGAGGAGATGGCCAAGGCGAGCGGCCTGCCCGTGCGGTTCCTCAGCATGCTCATCGCCGTCACCGCCGCGCTCACCGTGGTCATCGCCATGCGCGTGGTCGGGCTGCTGCTCGTCAGCGCCCTCATGGTGATCCCCGTGGCGACCAGCCAGCAGCTCACCCGCGGATTCCGCAGCACGATGGGGCTGGCCATGCTGTTCGGGGTGCTCGCCTCCGTGGGCGGCCTGCTCGCCTCCACCTACTCGGCGAAGGTGCCGCCGGGGGCCGCGATCGTGCTTCTTGCGCTCGCCGGCTTCGTCCTGGCGCTCGGGGTCGGTAAATTCGTACGTCGAGGGCGTACCCAGGAGTCGACAGTGAGCGAGCGGCCAAAGCTGCGCATCGAGGAGGTCGCATGACGACGAGACGCGATGCCGTGCATGACACCCTGCGCAAGAGCGAGGGGTTCCGCAGCGCGCAGGACGTCTATGCCGAGATGCGCCTGCACGGCGCCAAGATCGGGCTGACCACCGTCTACCGTGCGCTCCAGGCTCTGGCCGACGGCGGCAAGGTCGACGTGCTGCGCAACGACGACGGCGAGTCCGTCTACCGCGCCTGCGCCACCGACACCCACCACCACCATCTGGTGTGCCGCCGCTGCGGCCACACGGTCGAGGTGGCCGGTCCCGCCGTCGAGCGGTGGGCCGAGATGGTGGGCAGCGAGCACGGCTTCACCGAGGTCACGCACACGGTCGAGGTCTTCGGCACCTGCTCGACCTGCTCGGCGGAGGTCAAGACGGGCTGACCGGCGCCCCGCCGGTCCCGGCCTCCTCCACGTGCTCCTGCGTCCCTTCACGCGTCTCCTGGGGCGGGCCGCCGCGGGAGCCGTACAGGACTCCTAGAACGATCACCGCGCATCCGGCGAGCTGTAGCGCCGACGGGCGCTCGCCCAGCGCGAGCGCGCCGATCGCCACCGTCGTCATGGGCTGGACGAGCAGCAGCAGCGCGGTCAGCGCGGCGGGCTGGCGCGGCAGCGAGTACGTGATCAGCGACCAGCCCAGCACCTGCGGCCCCAGCGCGAGCAGCAGCAGCCACCCGTGCCCCGGCCAGGTGGGCACCGGATCGGCGCCGCCGAACACCGGGCTGAGCACCGCGATGCCGATCGTGGCCACCACGGTCGCGTGCGCCAGCGGCCCGGCCGCCCGCTCGGGCCCGGCGCTCTTCATCAGCAGCAGGAAGACGGCGTACGACACCGACGTCGCAAGCCCCGCGAGCACGCCCATGAGCGGGTCGCTGCCGTAGGCGGCGCTGTCGAGCACCCCGGAGATGAGCACCACCCCGGCGAAGACGACCGGCGTGCCGACCATGAGCCGGGTGGACGGCCGCTCGCCGAAGAATCCCCACGCCGCGAACGCCACGAGGAACACCTGAAGGTTCCCCAGCACGGTCGCCAGGCCCGCGCCCACGTAATCGATCGCGTGGTGCCAGAACAGCAGGTCGAACGCGAACGCCACGCCCGCCGCCCAGGCCGCGGGCAGCGCCCTGCGCGGCAGCGGCCCCAGCCTGCGCCGTTCACGCCAGGCGAGGAGCAGCATGGGAGGTACGGCGTACGCACAACGGAATAACGCCGAGGTGGCGGGCGAGACCTCAGAAAGCCGGACCAAGGGGGCCGAGGTGGAGATGATGAGCGCTCCGGCGATCGCGATCAGCACGATACGGCGATGTGCGCTCACCGAAACCCCCGCAGTCCCGTATAGGAGATACGCTGCGACCACGCTAGAACCCGGCGCGGACAGGAGTCAACATGCCGTTTGGCCATGACATGCTGCATGCATTGGCCACCGTTGTCGAGCTGGTCAACACCTCGCCCGCCACCGGCGGCGAGGAAGGACTGGCCGACTTGAGCGACCTGCAAAAGCTCGTGGAGGCGCGCGAGATCAGCGGCATAGACCGGATCACCCACAAGGACCTCAGCCAGGTCCGCTCGCTGCGCGAGGTGTTCCACCGCGTCTTCACCGCCCCCGACCAGCCCACGGCCGTGCAGACGCTCAACGCGTTGCTCTCCGAGACCCGCATCACGCCGCGCCTGACCGAGCACGACGGCCACCCCCTGCACGTCCACTATCACGCCGTCGACGCCGGCCTGGCCGAGCACCTGGCCGCCGACTGCGGCGTCGCGCTGGCGCACCTGCTCGTCGAGGGCGAGGCCGAACGCCTGCGCACCTGCGCCGCCCCCGACTGCGACCGCGTCTTCGTGGACGAGTCGCGCAATCGCTCACGCGTCTACTGCGACAGCCGCACCTGCGGCAACCGGATGCACGTGGCCGCCTACCGCGCCCGCCGCCGCGCCTGAGCCCCGCTCGACCATGCGCACGACGTCGCCGTTGCGATTTTCGCAACGGCTGCATAGGCTGCTCGCATGGCCGGGGAAACCGCAGCACGCGTCCGCCAGCTGATCGAGCAGAGCGGCCTCACTCAGGCCGAGTTCGCGGCGAAGGCGGGACTGGACGCTCCGAAGATGTCCAAGTCGCTGTCGGGCGTTCGCAGATTCACCTCGCTCGACCTCGCGAGGATCGCCGACCTGTGCGGCGTGTCGGTCGACTGGCTGCTCGGCATGTCCGAGCCCACCCCCGCCACCTCGGCCCGCGCCGCGACAGACCGGCCCACATCGGCCGACGCAGCCGTCAAGGAGGCTGAGCGCCTGGCGCAGCTCCGTGCCGACCTCGCCTTCCTCGGATACCGGCAGGAAATCCCGCGGTTCGAGACGGGCGGCTTGTCGCGGCCGTCTGTACGCCAGGGCCGTGATCTCGCCACCCAGGCCACGGCGCTTGCCGCGGCCAAAGGCTACGAGCTGTGGCGATGCCAGGATCTCGCCGGCGCGGTCGAGGCCGCCTTCGGCGTTGACGTCCGCGTTCACCGGCTGGCCCCTGGCTTCGACGGGCTGTCCTGGTCCGACGCCAACACCGCGCTCATGGTGGTGGCCACGTCTGAGGTGCCGGCCCGGCAGCGCTTCACCATCGCCCACGAGCTCGGCCATCTCCTCGCGGGCGACGATCAAGGGCTCCATCTCGACGTCGACATCCACGCCGCCGACCACCGGCGCGAACCCTCCGAGAGACGGGCGAACGCCTTCGCCGCCGAGCTGCTCCTGCCGGCCGAGATGCTGCACGACAGGGTCCGGCGGACGAGCAGGCCGGTGGACGAGCTCGCCCGGCTGGCCTGCGAGCTGTGGGTCTCGCCCAGCACCCTCGCGTGGCAGCTGTTCAACCTCCAGCTCATCGACAAGAGCCAATGTGACTCGTTGCGGGCCCTGACCGCCTGGGACGCGGCGTGGAAGGCCGGCGCTGTCGAGGCCCTCGGCGAGTGGATCCAGCTCGCCTCGCGGCCACGGCTGCCGGGGCCACTCGTCCGCACGACGTTCCAGGCCTACGCCGAGGGCAAGGCGACGCTGCGTCCCTTCGCCAACCTGATCGGCTCCGACACCGACACGTTGCGGCAGGCCATCACCGGCATGGCAGAGGGCTCCCCACTCCAGCCATGACCTGGTACTGGTTCCCCGACAACACGGTGCTGTGCAACTTCGCCTCGGTGGACGGCCTGCCGCTCCTCCAGCGCATCCTCCGCGGCCGCGGCCGCTGGACGGAGGCGATCGCCTACGAGGCAGAGCGCTCCGCCCGCTTCTACCCCGCTCTGGAAAAGCTGCCGGCCGAAGGCTGGCTCGGCGCTCCCATCGAGATCGACGATCCCCAGGAGGCCGACCAGGTGGAGCGCATCCGGCGCGCCGTATTCGGCGGCTCTGGCAGCGAACCGCTGAAGCATCTCGGGGAAGCCCAGACGTGCCACGTCATCCGCAACTGGAAGGAGTACGCCGGCTCCTGCTGGATCACCGACGACCGCGACGCTCTCGACTACGCCCGGCGCGTCGGGATCACCGCGCGGGACACGGCCGACCTGATCAGCGAGGGGATCAGCGACGGCTGCTGCACCCGGAGCGACGGCTATGAGCTTCTCTGCCTCATGCGAGCCCGGGGAAGGAAGCTTCGCGTGCCGCCGCACCAGGCGCATCTGTGAGCGGCGAGAGGGCGGCAAGACGCCGCCCCCGCAGGCGGGTCTCAGACCGGGTTGGGCACGGCGCCGCCGTAGCGGCGGTCGCGCTTGGCGAAGATCTCGCAGGCCTCCCACAGGTCGCGCCGGTCGAAGTCGGGCCAGAGGCGGTCGAGGAAGACCATCTCGGCGTACGCCGACTGCCAGAGCAGGAAGTTGGAGATGCGCTGCTCGCCCGACGAGCGCAGGAAGAGGTCGACCGGCGGGATCTCGGGCTCGTCGAGGTAGCGGGCGAAGACCTTCTCGTTGACCCGCTGCGGCTTGACCCGGCCGGCGGCGATGTCCTGGGCGAGCTTGAGCGCGGCGTCGACGATCTCGGCCTGCCCGCCGTAATTGACACAGAATTGCAATGTGAGCTGGGAGTTGTCCTTCGTCATCTCCTCGGCGGTCTGCAGCTCGGAGATGACGCTCTTCCACAGCCGCCCGGGGCGACCGGCCCACCGCACGCGTACGCCCATGGCGTGCAGCTCGTCGCGCCGCCGCCTGATGACGTCGCGGTTGAAGCCCATGAGGAAGCGGACCTCGTCGGGCGAGCGCTTCCAGTTCTCGGTGGAGAAGGCGTACGCGCTCAGGTAAGGGATGCCCAGCTCAAGGGCGCCTTCGATGACGTCGAAGAGCGAGGATTCGCCCGCCTTGTGGCCCTCGGTGCGGGGCAGGCCGCGGGCCTTGGCCCAGCGGCCGTTGCCGTCCATGACGATGGCGACGTGCTGGGGCACCAGCTCTCGCGGGATGGGCGGCGGCGTCGCCCCCGACGGGTGCGGGGACGGTGGTCGTACGTTCACGCAGGCTCCCTTTCGACGTGTCGGAGAGAGCGTATTCCGTGTTCGAGGTGCCATTGCAGATATGCGGCGACCAGGCCGCTGCACTCGCTGCGATGGCGCGGCTCCGATGCGTCGGCGGTGGCCCAGTCGCCGCGCAGCAGCGCCGACATGAGGCCGATCGTCTCGCTCGCGGGCACCGCCGCGCAGGCCGGCTTGCACGCCCCGCACACCACGCCACCTGCGACGATGGCGAACGCCCTGATCGCCGGCGCCTGGCATTTGGCACACGCGTCGAGCGCGGGCGCGTAGCCGGCCACGGCCAGGGAGCGCAGGAAGTAGGCGTCGAGCACCAGCCGGGCCTCGTGCCCGCGGTCGGCGAGGGTGCGCAGCCCGCCCACGAGCAGCAGGAACTGCCGCAGCGCCGGCTCCTTCTCCCCGTGCGTCAGCCGGTCGGCGGTCTCCAGCATCGCGCTGCCGGCGGTGTAGCGGGGATAGTCGGCGGCCAGCGCCTCTCCGTAAGGTCTGATCGTCTCGGCCTGGGTGACGACGTCGAGCGTGCGGCCGGTGTGAAGCTGCAGGTCGACGTGCGTGAACGGCTCCAGCCGCGCTCCGAAGCGTGAGGTCGTGCGACGGACCCCCTTGGCCACCGCGCGGATCTTGCCGGTGCGCTTGGCCAGGATGGTGACGATGCGGTCGGCCTCACCGAGCTTCTGAGTGCGCAGAACCACGCCTTCGTCACGGTAGAGACTCACTCGCACATCTTACGGCCGACCTGTATACCGACGGACGAGACGTTACGGTCATGCTCTGGTGACGCGACTTTGCGTCACTCTCACTAGACTTTGACGCCTGTCCCCGCATTACCCGTTGTTCAACCCCCCGCTACCGCCTCGAAAGGGAGTCATGACCCGCGTGGTCCTGCTGGGCGCATCGCCCGGCCCCGACATCTCTCCGACCGGCCTGAGGCTGGCCGCGCTGCCCGGTAATCCGACCGTCTCCGAGCGCCTGCACGGCCAGCTCACATCGATGGACCCGCGTTACGCGAAGGTCCCAACGGGCGATGTGGCCGCCGCTCTGCGCGCCGTGGCCGACGTCGCCGAGTCAGCAACGGAGAGCCTTTTCATCATCCCGGAGAACTCGGTCGTCCACGACGAGCTGATCTACCAGATCACCAAGTCCAAGCGCGGTGCGCTGGCGCTCGTCGCGAAAGAGCCGCGCATCAGGGTGACGGAGGACAACGGCCAGGACGTCGGGCTCGAGGTGCCCGAGTCCGAGCACGAGGAAGAAGGCCCTGGAGACCGCATCCCCATCGACGAGGCGGAGCCGGAGATCGGCTACAACCGCCTCGAGGGGCTCCCGGTGCGCGTGCGCATCGGCAAGTCGCGCATCGTCTCGGTCGGCACCGCGAACCATGCCGTGACCAGGCCCAACGGCGTGGTGCTCGGCCCGCTGCACATCAGCGCCCGCAACGCGCCGGTGCTCGCGCAGACCTGCCGCGAGCTGGCCGCCATGGCCGACCGGTTCGGTGACGACGACGACCTGGTGCAGCTCATCGTCTTCGGCCTCGTGCGCAACGGCGTGTCGGTCGGCATCCGCGGCCGCCGCGACCTGTTCTACCGCCGGATCACCACCCAGGAGGAGGCCAACGAGGCCGCCGCCGAGATGGCCGGCATGGACGAAGACCGCTCCAGGCTGAAGAACGCGGTCAAGGGCGCCGACGGCTTCTTCACCACGTTCTTCGTCTCCACCTACTCCCGCTACATCGCCCGCTGGGCGGCCCGGCGCGGCCTGACCCCCAACCAGGTCACGCTGATCTCCATCTCGCTCGGCGTGGCGGCCGCCGCCTGTTTCGCGACCGGCGACCGGCCGTGGATGGTGGCGGGCGGCGTGCTGATCTACTTCGCCTTCGTCTTCGACTGCGTCGACGGCCAGCTCGCCCGGTACGCCCGCAAGTTCGGCGTGCTGGGTGCGTGGCTCGACGCCACGTTCGACCGGTTCAAAGAGTACGTGGTGTTCGCCGGCCTGGCCATCGGCTACGTGGTCTCGGGCCACGGCGAGGAGATCTGGGTGCTGGCCCTCGCGGCGATCGCCCTGCAGTCCGTACGCCACCTGCTCGACTTCTCCTTCGGCGCCGCCCGCCGCCGCAAGCCGAAGGCCCCGCTTCCCTCGATCCCCCTCGACGCCCCCGACGACCGCGAGCTGCGGCAGGCGCTCAGCCTCCGCAGGGAGGAGCGGAAGCAGGGTGTCCGGGGCGTGCTCAAGATGTGGACCAAGGCCGGCAAGTACCGAGTCATCCACTGGGCGCGTAAGATGATCGTCTTCCCCATCGGCGAGCGCTTCGCGGCCATCGCGATCACCGCCGCCCTCTTCGACGCCCGGATCACCTTCATCACGCTGGTGGTCTGGGGTTGCGTCGCCGCCGCCTACACCCTCACCGGACGCCTCATGAGGTCGCTCGTATGATCACCCACCCGCAGGCCATGGCCACCCCCACGCCGGATCCCGACGAGGAGCGCCGCCGCATCCAGACCGCCCGCCTCGTCGCCTACCGGGACGACGGCCCGCTCGCCTACGCCCTGTCCAGCAGGATCGGGCCGGCCTGCCTCCTGTGCCCGCCACGCTCGTAGCCCTGCTGGCCGTGGTCGCCGTCACGGTCGCGGGGCTGCTCGAGCCGGGTCCCATCCTGCTGCTGCCCGTGGCGATCGTGCTGGTGCTCGTGCTGCCCACGGCGTCGCGCGACCACCTGGGCCGCTTCGACTGGCTGACCCCGCCGCTGGTGCGCGGCGCGGAGTTCTTCACCATCATCGCCATCGGCCTGACCGCCGACGCGCCGAAGTGGCTGCTGTTCGTGCTGGTCTACGTCATCGGCTACCACACCTACGACACCGTCTACCGCACCCGCCAGAGCATCTGGCCGCCCGCCTGGGTCTTCCGGGCGGGGCTCGGCTGGGAGCTGCGGCTGGTGATCATCGGTCTCGGCGCCGCGTTCGGCGCGGTGACGCCGGTGCTCGCGGTGCTGACGGCGTACTTGTTCGTGCTGTTCGCGGTGGAGAGCGTGACGAGCTGGGTGCGCCTGGACAAGGCGTCCGCCCAGGCCAGTGCCGACGCAGAGCAGGACCTGGAGGCATCCCCTGAAGAAGCCCTTGAGCGGGCCACGGGAGAGGCGGAGCGGGGCTGACCCGTCGCCGCCCGCCGTCTCGCGCTCTTTCCTGGGCCGCGGCGCCGCACCCCCGGCGGGTGCGGCGCCGCGGTTTCTTCATTCTTGCTGAGCCAGAGAGCGCTCTCCAGCTTCGGCTTCACAGCGTTGTCAAGGGCTCGGTGCGGAATGTTGACAGCAGGTAAGTCCGGCGTCCACACTGCATGAGAGAGCGCTCTCTCACGTCCCTCCGCACCCCCCTGGAGCGATGATGACCCGTGTGAACAGGCACAGACGCCGCCTGGCCGCGGTGGCCGTGGCGCTCGCGGCGCTCGGCGGCCTGCTCGTCCAGACGGCCGGCAGCGCCTCGGCCTCCGTTCCCTCCACGCCGTCGGGCTGGACGCTGGTCTGGTCGGACGACTTCAACGGCCCCGCCGGCACCCTCCCCTCGTCGGACAACTGGATCATCGACACCGGCCACTCCTACCCCGGCGGCCCCGCCAACTGGGGCACCGGCGAGATCCAGCGCTACACCGACAGCACCGCCAACCTCAGTCTCGACGGCTCCGGCAACCTGCGCATCACGCCGCTGCGCAGCTCCTCAGGCGAGTGGACCTCGGCCCGCATCGAGACCAGGCGGGCCGACTTCAAGCCCGCCGACGGCCGCATCCTGCGCATCGAGAGCCGCCTGCAGATGCCGAACGTCACCGGCCAGGCCGCCCTCGGCTACTGGCCCGCGTTCTGGGCGCTCGGCTCGCCGTACCGGGGGAACTACTGGAACTGGCCGGCCATCGGCGAGTTCGACATCATGGAGAACGTCAACGGACTCAACACCGTCTGGGGCGTGCTCCACTGCGGCGTCAACCCCGGCGGTCCGTGCGACGAGACCAACGGCCTGAGCGCCAGCCGCGCCTGCCCCGGCTCGACCTGCCAGTCGGCCTTCCACACCTACCGCTTCGAGTGGGACCGCAGCGTCTCGCCCAACCAGCTCCGCTGGTACGTGGACGGCCAGCTCTTCCACAGCCTGAGCCAGTCCCGCTTCGACGCCACCACCTCTAACAACATGACCGGCCACGCCGGCGACTTCCTGCTGCTGAACGTGGCCATGGGCGGTGCCTTCCCGAACGCGCTCGGCGGCCAGACCCCGACCGCGGCCACCGAGCCCGGTCATCCGATGGTGGTCGACTACGTGGCGGTCTGGCAGAGCGGCGACGGCGGCGGCACTGACCCGACCGACCCGCCCGGCGATGTGGACGCCCGCTCGACCATCCAGGCCGAGCATTACACGGCCCAGTCGGGCACGATCGTGGAGACCACCACCGACACGGGCGGCGGCCAGAACGTCGGCGCCATCGCCAACGGCGACTGGCTGCGCTACGACGGCGTGAACTTCGGCTCGACGCCCGCCACCCAGTTCAAGGCCCGGGTGGCCTCGGGCGCGGCGGCCGGGGTGAGCGGGCTCGTGCAGGTCCGGCTGGACAGCCCGACGGCTCCGCCGATCGGCGACTTCGCGATCTCCAACACGGGCGGCTGGCAGAGCTGGCGTACGGTGCCCGCCAACATCTCGGGCGTGACCGGCACGCACACGGTGTACCTGACGTTCTCCTCCGGGCAGCCGGCGGACTTCGTCAACGTCAACTGGTTCACGTTCTCGACGTCCTGACCTGATCGGGAAGGGCCCGGCCGTACGCCTCCGGCCGGGCCCTGTGCCGCGCTCAGGAGGGCGCGACGCCAGGCGATGATCTTCTCCGCCCGGCCCGCCCTCTCGGAGCCCCACAGCCCCTCACAGCGCCGCCCAAGCCCGTCTGAAGGGGGCGACCCCGGCGGAATCGGGGAACAATGGCCCCCGTGAGCGAATTGCCGATCATCGATGTGTCGCCGCTCGTCACCGGCGGGCCGGGCAAGGAGGCCGTGGCCGAGGAGATCGGCGCGGCCTGCCGCGACAGCGGGTTCTTCTACATCCGCGGCCACGGCGTGCCCGCCGAGCTGATCGACCGCCTCGACGCCGCCGCCAGGCGCTTCTTCGAGCTCCCCGAGGACGTCAAGAACGAGATCGCGATGGAGCGCGGCGGCCGGGCCTGGCGCGGCTTCTTCCCGGTCGGCGGCGAGCTGACCTCGGGCCGGCCCGACCTGAAGGAGGGCATCTACTTCGGCGCGGAGGAGCCGCCGGGCCCGCTCCCGCTGCACGGACCCAACCTGTTCCCCGCTCAGGTGCCCGAACTGCGCGAGGCGGTGCTCGAATACCTGGACAGGATGACGCAGGTCGGGCAGTCGGTCATGGCGGGCATCGCGCTCAGCCTGGGGCTGGACGAGGACTACTTCCGTACGGGCTACACGGCCGACCCGACCATCCTGTTCCGGATCTTCCACTACCCGCCGGGTCCGCCGGACGACCCCGACACGTGGGGCGTCGGCGAGCACACCGACTACGGCCTGCTCACGCTCCTCCTCCAGGACGCCAACGGCGGCCTGCAGGTGCACACGCGAGGCGGCTGGGTGGAGGCGCCGCCGGTGGAGGGCACGTTCGTGTGCAACATCGGCGACATGCTCGACAAGCTCACCGGCGGCCGCTACCGCTCCACGCCGCACCGCGTGCGCAACCTCAGCGGCAACGAGCGGCTCAGCTTCCCGTTCTTCTTCGACCCCGGGTGGGACAGCGAGGTGCCGCCGCTGCCGTACGCGCCGGGCCGCCGCTGGGACGGGCAGGTGGACTTCACCGGCACGTACGGCGAGTACCTGCTGTCGAAGGTGTCGAAGGTCTTCCCCCGGCTGTTCGAGCAGCAGATCTAGGCCGACTCGCGCTCCACGAGCCGGGCGGGCAGCACGACCGAGGTGGTGTGGCGGCCCTCCAGCCGCGACAGCAGCAGCCGGGCCAGCGCCAGAGCCTGGTCGGCGACCGGCACCCGCACGGTGGTGAGCGCGGGCGTGGTGGCCGAGGCGGCGTCGATGTCGTCGAAGCCGACCACCGCCACGTCGTCGGGCACCCGCCGCCCGGCCTCGCGCAGCGCCCGCATGGCGCCGATGGCGAGCTGGTCGGTGGCGGCGAAGACGGCGTCGAGCGCGGGGTCGTCGGCGAGCAGCCGCCGCACGGCGTCGGCGCCCGCGGCCCTGGTGAGGTCTTCGGCGGGCGCCAGGTGCGGCTGCAGCCCTGCGCGCTGCAGCGCCGCCCGGTGCCCGGCCAGCCGGTCCTGTACGAACACCAGGTCCATCGGCCCGCACACCATGCCGATGCGCCGCCGGCCGCGCTCCAGCAGGTGCTCGGTCGCCGCCGCCGCGCCGCCCGCGTTGTCGGCGTCCACGTACGGCACCAGCGAGGCGATCTCCGGCTTGCCCAGCAGCACGACCGGCACCCCGGTCCGCGACAGCCGCTCGGCCAGTGTGTCGGCCCGGTCGGGCGGCAGCAGCACCACGCCGTCGGCCAGCCGCGCCTCCACGTGGGCGACGATGCGCCGGTGGCTCTCGGCGGTGTCGGCGAGCATGAGCGTGATCTGCTTGCCCGCGCCTTCGAGGAAGCTGGTGACGTACTGGACGACGGCGGCGGTCAGCGCGTCGCCGCCGCCCTGCCTGGGCACCGACAGCACGAGCGCGATCGCGTTGGTCCTGCGGGTGACGAGGCTGCGGGCGGCCAGGTTGGGCACGTAGCCGAGCTCGTTGACGGCCTGCATGACGGCGGCCCTGACCTCGGGGCTCACCGACGACTCGCCGTTGACGACGCGGGAGACGGTGGCGCGGGAGACGCCGGCGCGGGCGGCCACGGTCTCCAGCGTGGGCCGCTTGGGCCGGGTCTGCGCCAGGCCGTTGCGGCGTACGACGTCGCGGTACCACAGGGCGCTGTCCTTGAGCCGCCGCCGCTGGGTGGCGAAGTCGACGTGCACGAGGCCGAACTTGCGCTGGTAGCCGTCCACCCATTCGAGGTTGTCGAGCAGCGTCCAGGCGAGGTAACCGCGCACGTTGGCGCCCTCGTCGATCGCGGCGCGCAGCGCGCGCAGGTGCTCCTCGATGAAGCTGATGCGATCGACGTCGTGGATGCCGTCGCCGGTGACCACGTCGACGAAGTCCGCGCCGTTCTCGGTGATCATCAGCTCTTGACCGGGGTACTCGCGGGTGAGGCGGCGCAGGAGCCGCGACAGGCAGCCGGGCACGATGGGCCAGCCCATGGCGGTGACGGCGGTGGGCACCGTGCAGAACAGCACGCCCTCGCTGCCCGGGTAGGCGGGGTCGGCGGGCTCGCTGGGCTGGGCCTGCACCACGAGCGGCGTGTAGTAGTTGACGCCGAGCAGGTCGATGGGCTGCCCGATCGTCTCCAGGTCGCCGTCCTCGATGTGGCCGAGGCCGCCGTGCCGCTCGATGACCGGCAGCAGCTCCTCCGGATACGCCCCGCGCAGGATCGGCTCGAGGAACTGCCGGTTGACCAGCGTGTCGATCCTGGCCACGGCCACCGCGTCCTCCTCCGAAGCCCGGCGGCCGGGGTCGCTCACCTGGGCGGGCGTCACGACGGGCGAGAGGTTGAGCACCACGCCCGTCTCGGCCGCGCCGGCCTCGCGCAGCGCCCGCACGGCCAGGCCGTGGCCGAGCAGCATGTGGTGGGCGCTCTTGAACGCCTCGGCCGCGGAGGTACGGCCGGGCGCGTGGATGCCCGCGCCGTAGCCGAGAAAGGCCGCCACCCACGGCTCGTTCAGCGTGAACCAGGTGCGCACCCGGTCGCCGAGCCGCGCGTACACGGCGGCGGCGTAGTCGGCGAAGCGCAGCGCCGTGTCGCGCGACGGCCAGCCGCCCTGATCCTCGAGCGCCTGCGGCAGGTCCCAGTGGTAGAGGGTCGCGTACGGCCTGATGCCGGCGGCCACCAGCTCGTCCACCAGCCGGTCGTAGAAGTCGAGCCCCGCCGGGTTGGGCTTGCCACCGCCGCCGGGGAAGATGCGCGGCCAGCTGACCGAGAACCGGTAGGCGCGCAGCCCCAGGTCCCGCATCAACCGGACGTCCTCCTGGTAGCGGTGGTAGTGGTCGCACGTCTCCACGCGGTCGACGGAGAAGGTGTCCCATATGGACGGTCCGCGGCCGTCGATGTTCGTGGCCCCCTCGATCTGAAAGGCCGAAGTCGACACTCCCCACTCGAAGCCCTCGGGGAAGCTTGCGGTGCTCATGTGTACGGGTACCTTCCGGTCAACGATCAACCGGCCCAGTGTCCCGCGCGCCCCTCGTCGCGCGCCAGCCTGGCCAGGCGGTATACAGGGCGCGTGGAACTGGACCGGCTCGATCGTGACATCATCGCGGCGCTCGTGGACGACGCCCGCCAGACCTACGCCGAGATCGGCAACCGGGTCGGGCTGAGCGCCTCGGCGGTCAAGCGCCGGGTCGACCGGTTGCGGCAGGTCGGGGCGATCACCGGGTTCAGCGCGCGGGTGGCGCCGCAGGCGCTCGGCTGGACGACGGAGGCGTACGTCGAGCTGTTCTGCCAGGGCAAGACCAAGCCGTCGGACATCGCGCTCGCGGTGGCGAAGTTCCCCGAGGTGGTGGCGGCGGCCACGATCACCGGCGAGGCCGACGCGCTGCTGCACATCAGGGCGAGGGACGTGCGGCACGTGGAACGGGTGATCGAGCGCATCGCGGCGGAGTCGTTCGTGGTGCGGACCAAGAGCGTCATCGTGCTGTCGCGGCTGATCGACACACCGCCCGGCGCGCTGGTCCACGAGGCGCGCAACGAATCCCCCATCACCGGCTGAAACACGCAACAGGCTTGCGCAGATGCGCAATGTCAAGCCCTTGGCCTGCCCGAATACGCATTCCTAGGCTGTCCTCAGCTCCCGCTCGTGGAGTTTTCCCTGCTGAGAGTGCCGATGGAGTGCTGCATGCCCAAACACTTCCTCATGTGCCGTCCGGACTATTTCACGGTCGAGTACGCCATCAACCCGTGGATGCATCCCGAGGCGGGCGCGGACCGCGAGCGCGCGATCCGGCAGTGGGAGGGCCTGAAGTCGGCGTACGAGGAGCTCGGGCATCAGGTGAGCCTGATCGACCCGATCGAAGGCCTGCCCGACATGGTCTTCGCCGCGAACGGCGCGCTCGTCGTGGGCGGCCGCGTCTACGGCGCCCGTTTCGCCTACCCGCAGCGCGCCGCCGAGGGGCCCGCCTACCTGCGCTGGTTCGCCGAGCGCGGCTACCCGACGATGGAGCCGTCGCACGTCAACGAGGGCGAGGGCGACTTCCTCACCCTCGACGAGGTCATCCTGGCGGGCACCGGCTTCCGCACGGACGTGGTGGCCCACCAGGAGGCGCAGGAGTACCTGGGCCGCCCGGTCGTCTCGCTGACGCTGGTGGACCCGCGCTACTACCACCTCGACACGGCGCTGTTCCCGCTCGACGGCCACAACGTCGCGTACTACCCCGAGGCGTTCTCCCCCGGCAGCCTCGCGGTGCTGCGCCGCATGTTCCCCGACGCGGTGGTCGCGACCGCCGAGGACGCCGCGGTGCTCGGCCTGAACGCGGTGAGCGACGGCACGAACGTGGTCATCAACGCCGAGGCGACCAATCTCCAGCTTGAGCTCAAGCGGCGTGGGTACGAGGTGATCCCCGTCGACCTGTCGGAGCTGCGCAAGGCGGGTGGGGGTCCCAAGTGCTGCACACTGGAGATCAGGGGGGAGAACTGACATGATCACCAGCGCCGAGCTCATCGAAGTGAGCGAGCGCCGCAGCGCGCATAACTACCATCCGCTGCCCGTCGTCATCCGCGAGGCCGAGGGCGCGTGGGTCACCGACGTCGAGGGCAAGCGCTATCTCGACTGCCTGTCCGGCTATTCCTCGCTGAACTTCGGCCACCGCCACCCGAAGATCATCGAGGCCGCGCGTGAGCAGCTCGACCGGCTCACGCTGACCAGCCGCGCCTTCTACCACGACCAGTTCGCGCAGTTCTGCGCCGGGCTCGGCGACCTCACGGGCAAGGACATGATCCTGCCCATGAACACCGGCGCCGAGGCCGTCGAGACGGCGATCAAGGTGGCCAGGAAGTGGGGCTACGACGTCAAGGGCGTCGAGCCCGGCAAGGCCAACATCATCGTGATGGAGAACAACTTCCACGGCCGCACCACCACGATCATCAGCTTCTCCACCGATCCGGAGGCGCACGACGGCTTCGGCCCGTACACGCCGGGCTTCAAGATCGTCCCGTACGGCTCCGCCGACGCCGTGCGGCAGGCCATCGACCCCGAGACGGTGGCCGTGCTGGTCGAGCCGATCCAGGGCGAGGCCGGGGTGCTGGTGCCGCCGGACGGCTACCTGACCGAGCTGCGCGAGATCTGCTCGGCCGAGGGCGTGCTGCTGATCGCCGACGAGATTCAGTCGGGTCTCGGGCGCACCGGCCACACGTTCGCCTGCGACCACGAGGGCGTCGTGCCCGACATCTACGTGCTGGGCAAGGCGCTCGGCGGCGGCGTGGTGCCGGTGTCGGCCATCGCCGCCGACCGCGACGTGCTCGGCGTCATCCACCCGGGCCAGCACGGCTCCACGTTCGGCGGCAACCCGCTGGCCTGCGCGGTCGCCAACGCCGTGATCGAGATCCTGAACACCGGCGAGTTCCAGGCCAGGGCCGCCAAGCTGGGCGAGGTGCTGCACGGCCGGCTGCGCGAGCTGGTGGGCCACGGCTCCATCGTCGAGGTGCGCGGGCGCGGCCTGTGGGCGGGCGTGGACATCCACCCCGACGTCGGCACCGGGCGCGAGGTGTCGAAGGCGCTGCTCAAGCGCGGCGTGCTGGCCAAGGACACCCACGGTTCCACGATCCGGCTCGCCCCGCCGATCGTGGTCACGGAGGACGACCTGCACTGGGCGGTCGACCAGCTCGTCGACGCGGTCTACGAGCTCCAGAGCAGATGAGTTAAGGGCCGGAGGTCACGCCTCCGGCCCTTTCGCCGTTTCCAGGCGGCGCGCCCCGCCGGCTTGCCGTCTCAGGCGGCGCGCCACACCTGCATGCCGTCGGGGGCGTCGTCCTGGACGAACCCGGCCTCCTTCAGCTCGGCCGCCACCGCCGTACTCGGCGGCCAGTGCGCGGTGCTCACCACCTCGTCCTCGCTGAGCAGCGTCTCGCCGTGCCTGACGCGGTAGAGGAAGCGCGAGGTGACGCTCTCGCCGGTCACGTCGAGCACCTGCCCGGCCACCTCGTACGTGTGCCGCCCCACCTGGTACGTGCCCATCACCCCTGGCTCGGTCTCCGGCGCCGGCGGCCGCCTGTCGCGCCAGTTGAAGAGCAGCCGCCCGTCGCGTTCGAGCTGCCCGGCCAGCACCCGCCACAGGCGCGGCCGCTCGTCGGCGGTGAAGCTCTGCAGCACCGAGATCATCACGACGGCGCCGGCGGGCTCGTCCACCTTCACTTCCAGCCCTCCGCACGGCAGCACGGTCACCCTGCGCTGCAGTTCGGGGTCGCGGGCCAGCCGGTTGACCAGCACCGAGCGCATGCCGGGCGACGGCTCGACGGCGTGGATCTCGGCGGGCGTGGCCCGGGCGATGACCTCGGTGATCAGGCCGGTGCCCGCGCCGATCTCGATGACGCCGCGCCGCACTCCGGCGAGCAGCGGGGGCAGCAGCTCGCGGATCGCGGGCACGTGACCGTCCTCATGGAAAAGGTCGTAGAAGGGGACGGCAGCGGCACAAGGGTCGTCAAGCATGCCGGTCAGCGTAGTTAAGGGGCGCCTCGGGTCCCTCAGCGGAGCTCGACGGAGTCGATCGGCGCGACGACCTCGCCGGTCGAGCCGTACCAGGTGACCGTGCGCGGCAGCTCGAGGGTGGCCAGGGCGTTCTGGAACCAGGGGCCCTTGGTGATGCGCCAGCGGAACGGCGGGCGCGGCACGCCGGCCAGGCGCGCCATCAGGTTGCCGACCAGGGTCGCGATGGAGAACTGGGTGAAGACGTTGGCCCAGCGCAGCAGCCGGCTGAGCGGGTTGCGGATGGGCGAGCAGACGAGCTGGAAGATCTGCCCCTTGTCGGCCTGGGCGAGATAGGAGTAGTGGACGTCGCCCGACAGGATGTAGACCGGCTTGCCGATCTCCACGAGCAGCCTGGCCATGTCCTCGAACGAGCGCCGGAAGGCCGCCCAGTGCTCCAGGTCGACGGCCTGGCGGAACGCCTCGGACCAGCGGCGCACCAGCGGGCCCCACTTGCCGTCGCACAGCGCCTCGTTCCAGTTCTGCACGCCGTGGACGCCTTCGGGCAGCAGGAACGGGATCGACGAGCCGATGATGAGCCGCTCGGCGCCGGGCCTGCGTATCTGCTCCTCGACCCACTCCCACTCCGTCGGGTCGACCATGCGCCGGTCTCCGGGGGTGAGCTGCCTGGCGCACCGGGTGTCGACCATGACGAGCCGGGCGGTGCCGAGGTCGCGGGCGTAGCTCCAGCGGTTGCCGCTCGGCTCGGCGTCGGCCTTCTCGGCGAACGCGTCGAGCGCCGCGCCGCCGTCGCCGGCCATCAGCTTGGCCAGCACCGGGTCCTCGGCGCGCTCGGCCGGCGAGAGGTTGCCGAGGTGCTGGTAGATCCAGTAGGCGCTGAGGCCCGACACCACGCGGCGGTGCCACCAGGGTGTCTTGGCCATCTGCTCGCGCCAGGGCTGTGAGGTGTTCCAGTCGTCGCGCAGGTCGTGGTCGTCGAAGATCATCGCCGTCGGCACGGTGGACAGCAGCCAGCGGATCTCGGTCTCGGTCCACGCCTGGCGGTAGAGCTCGGCGTACTCCTCGAAGTCGGCGACCTCCCCCTGCGGCTCGGTGTCCCTGCGGGAGCGGATGAAGGCCAGCATGTCGGGCGAGGGGCTGTCGGCGTAGACCTGGTCGCCGAGGAGCAGCAGCAGGTCGGGCCATTCGTCGGGGTCGGTGCGGGCGAGGTGCTCGCCGTAGGCGCGCAGCACGTCGTCACCGTGGGTGCGCACGTGGAAGTCGTCGTGGGGGACGCTGGTGCGGCAGGATCCGAACGCCAGGCGCCGCACGCCGTCGCGGGGCAGCAGCCGGATGCGGCTGGGCGGGCGACCCGCCATCGGCCATACCTGCTCCCCGTCGCAGCTGACCGTGTACGACGCGATATCCTGGGACAACTCAACGAGATCCACGATCGCGTAGTGGTGACCGTGCACGGTGAAGGTAGGCGACCGGTAAGTCCTGCCGTCCGCTTCAACGGCGACCGTGCAGGGTTCGGCGGTCTCCACCCAGATCGAGGCGCTGTCGGAGTCGACATAACGCAGCATCGGCCCCACCACGAGTGCGGGCATGTGACCCCCCGATTCGACGTTTCGGCACACTCTCGCCTGTAAGCCTGCCAGAGTGGCACGACCCGCAGCACACGATCGCCGGCGAGAACTTCTACCAACAACTAGGCAAGGCTAAACCCCCCGCCCTAGGATGATCGTGACAACAACGCCCAAATGGGATTGGCAATGGCGCCTTTTCCGGAAAAAGGGCGTACATAACAGGAGGAATTTCTTCCATGAGCATCATGGTGCCGTCAACGACGCCGGCCCTGATCACCCCGGGCCGTCAAGCCCTTGACTCCGCCCTCCACCAGCTCGACCGGGCCGCCGCGCACCTCGGCCTGGACGACGGGCTCCGCACGATGCTGGCCACGCCCCGCCGCTCGCTGACCGTCTCGGTCCCCGTGCGGCGCGAGGACGGCAGCCTGGACGTCGTCCAGGGCTTCCGGGTCCAGCACAACATCTCGCGCGGGCCCGCCAAGGGGGGCATCCGTTTTCATCCCGCCACCGACATCCACGAGGTCACCGCGCTCGCCATGTGGATGACGTGGAAGTGCGCTCTGGTCGGCATCCCGTACGGCGGCGCCAAAGGCGGCGTGGCCGTGGACCCGAGCCAGTTCACCACCCGCGAGCTCGAACGCCTCACCCGCCGCTACGTCAACGAGATCCTGCCGCTGATCGGCCCGGAGAAGGACATCCCCGCGCCCGACGTCGGCACCGACGAGCAGACCATGGCCTGGATCATGGACACCTACAGCGTCAACGCCGGCTACTCGGTGCCAGGGGTGGTCACCGGCAAGCCGATGACGCTGGGCGGCTCGCTCGGCCGCGGCGGCGCGACCTCGCGCGGCGTGCAGATCGCGACGCTGGCCGCGCTCGGCCGCTCGCCCGAAGGCGTGACGGTGGCCGTGCAGGGCTTCGGCAAGGTGGGCGCGCTCACCGCGCAGTACCTGTCCGACGCGGGATGCAAGGTGGTGGCGGTCTCCGACATCACCGGCGCCGTGCACGACGCGCGCGGCCTCGACATCGCCGCGCTGCGCGCCCACGCCGCCGAGAGCGGCGGCGTGCACGGGTTCGCCCAGGCCGACGCGATGGCCCACGAGGACCTGTTCGAGCTGGACGTGGACGTGCTGGTCCCGGCCGCGCTCGAAGGCGTCATCACCGAGGCCAACGCGCCCAGGATCCGCGCCCGCCTCATCGTGGAGGGCGCCAACGGCCCGACCACGCCGGAGGCCGACGAGATCCTGGCCGCGAACGGCACCACGGTCGTCCCTGACATCCTGGCCAACGCGGGCGGGGTGATCGTCTCGTACCTGGAGTGGGTGCAGAACCTCCAGGCGTGCTCATGGAGCTCCGGAGACATCGAGCTCAAGCTGCGCGAGCTGATGTTGAGCGCCTTCGACGAGGTGAAGGCGCTGGCCGCCGCGCGCGGCCTGACGCTCCGCCAGGCGGCGCACGTCATCGGCGTGGGCCGGGTCGCCGAGGCGCACCGGATGCGCGGGCTCTACCCGTGACCCGGCGGCCTCTCATGAGGCCGCGCCCATCCGCGAGCCCGCGGCTTCCCGCGAGCCCGCGACCACCAGCGAGGCCGCGACCGTCCGTGAGGCCGCGACCACCAGCGAGCCCGCGCCCATCCGCGCGGCCGCGACTTTAGTAGCAGCAGGCCCGCCCAAGGTTCGATGCCGGGGCGGGCCTGCTGTTGCGAACCTTCGATGCATGAGAGAACTCGTCAACATCGTCGGTGTGATCGCCATCATCCAGGGGCTCGGCGGCTTCGCCGGGCGGATGTGGTTCGACAGCGACTGGGGTTTCCTGCACCACCTGATCGACCTGCCGCTGCCCGGCTACCTGGGCGTCGCGGCGGCCGGACTGATCGCGATCGTGGTGACCGCCGCCACCAAGGAGCGCGACCGGGGCTAGCGCTGGAGCGTTCTCAAGCGCTCAGCTCGGCGTGGCCGAGCGTGTCGGCCAGGCTCTCCAGGTCGCGCATGAGCCGCGCGGTGCGCTCCGCACCGAACGCCGCCGCGACCAGTGCCTGCTGCTCGGCCACCGCGCCGTCGATACGGGCCAGCAGCTCGGCCCCGCGCCCCGAGACGAAGACCGCCACCCGCCGCCGGTCGCCCTTGGCCGGCCCGCGATAGACGAGCGCGCGGTCGATGAGCCTGTCGACCGCCTTGGTGAGCGTGGGATGCGGCATCAGCACCGCCTCGGCCAGCTCGCCCATCGACTCGCCCCGCCCGTCGGCCAGCGCCCGCATGATGCGCCACTGCTCGACGGTGACGCCCTCGACGGCCAGCGCCGCGGCCAGCCCACGATTGACGACGCGCTCCGCACGGCTCAGCAAGTAGGCGAGTGAGGACCCGAGCCCGTGGGTGGTCATCGAACTGGTCCTTTCATCGTGCGGTTTGAAGGGAGGATACTCGTCGGCGTGGCGGCGACGGTCGATCCTCTCGAAGCGCGGCTCCTCCCCTCCGACGCGATCAGGATCGCGTTGGTCGTACCGGTCTCCGGAGTGCTCGGCCTGATGGGGCCCTGCGCGATCAACTGCGCGGTGCTGGCCGCCGAGGAGATCAACGACCGCGGCGGCATGCTCGGACGGCCGGTCGAGCTGGTGCTCATCGACGGCGGGCGGCCCGCGCCACAGGTGGCCGGCGAGGTGGCCGGGCTGGTGCGATCGGGCACGGTGGCGGCGGTGGCCGGGGCGCACGCCAGCGACGTGCGGGTGGCGGTGGTGGCGGCCATCGCGGGGCGGGTGCCGTTCGTGTACGCGCCTCCGTACGAGGGCGGCGGCCGCGCCCCCGGCGTCTACTTCCTGGGCGAGACCCCCGACAGGCAGCTCGCGCCCGGCATCGAGCGGCTGACCGCCGATCGGGCGCGCCGCTGGTACCTGCTGGGCAACGACTACATCTGGCCGCGCCTGGTGCACGCCGCCGCGCGCGAGCGGCTGCACGCGGCGGGCGCCACGGTGGTGGGCGAGAGCCTGGTCCCGTACGGCCAGGCGGTGGACCGGCTCGAACGGGTGGCCGACGCCAGGCCGGACGCGATCCTGCTGACGCTGATCGGCAGCGACCTGGTGGCGTTCAACCGGGCGTACGCGACGGCGGGGCTGAGCGCGGTGCGGCTGTGCGGGGCACTGGAGGAGCACGGCCTGCTGGGCATCGGCGGCGACGTCACCGGCGGCCTGTACTCGTCGATGGGCTACTTCCGCAGCCTGCCGACCGAGGCGGGGCAGGGCTTCGCCGAGCGCTACACCGCCCGGTTCGGCCCGGACGCGCCGCTGCTCAACGCGCACGGCCACGGCTGCTACGAGGCGGTGGCGATGCTGGCGGCGCTGTGCGCGCGGGCGGGCTCGCTCGCGGTGCCCGCGCTGGACGCGGTGGCCGACGGCACCACCATCACCAGTGCGCGCGGCACGCTGACACTCCTCGACGGCCAGGTACGTCACCCCGTTCACCTGGGCAGAGCCGACGGCCTTGATTTTTTTCTAGAGAAATCTTTTCACTAGAAAGCTTTGGCTCTAAGGTGGCCGATCGCCCCCTACAGCAGTCAGGAGCCGTCCATGAGCACAATCGAGCAGTTCGGCTACCGCCAGGAACTCCAGCGGTCCCTGAGCTTCGCCGATCTGATGATCTACGGCCTGATCTTCATGGTGCCGATCGCCCCCTTCGGCATCTTCGGCGAGGTCTTCTCCATCTCGCACGGCATGGTGGCGCTCGCGTACATCATCGGCGTCGTGGCCATGGCGTTCACCGCGCTGTCGTACGCGCAGATGGCCAGGGCCTTTCCGATGGCCGGCTCGGTCTACACCTACGCGGGACGCGGCATCGCGGCCCCCGTGGGCTTCTTCGCCGGCTGGGCGATCCTGCTGGACTACGTGCTGGTGCCCTCGCTGCTCTACCTGGTGGCCGGCACGGCGATGAACTCGTTCGTCCCGGCCGTGCCCGTCTGGGTGTGGATCGTGGCGTTCGTGGCGTTCAACACCGTCGTCAACTACCTGGGCATCCAGATGACGGCCAGGATCACCCGGATCATGCTGATCGGCGAGCTGGCCGTGCTGGCGATCTTCCTGGTGGTCGGCGGCGTCGCGCTGGCCCAGGGCAAGGGCCAGGCGGGCGCGCTCACCCCGCTCTTCGACCCCTCGTCCTTCACGTGGAGCGTGGTGTTCGCGGCGGCGTCGGTGGCGGTGCTGTCGTTCCTCGGCTTCGACGCCATCTCGACGCTGGCCGAGGAGAACCGCGAGGACGCCCGCAGGCTTGGCCGCTCCATGGTGGCCGCGCTCGCGGTGGCGGCGGTGCTGTTCGTGGTGCAGACGTGGGTCGCCGCGCTGCTCACCCCGAACCGGGCCCAGCTCATCGCCGAAGGCGACCTCACCGGCAACGCCTTCTACGACACGGCCGCCTTCGCCGGCGGGCAGTGGCTGGGCGTGCTCACCGCCGTCGCCACCGCCATCGCCTGGGGCTTCGCCGACTCGCTGGTCGCGCAGACCGCCACCTCACGGCTGCTGTTCGCGATGGCCCGCGACCGGCAGCTCCCGTCGTTCCTCGCGAAGGTGCATCCCAAGCACAAGGTGCCGGTCAACGCGACGTTCGCGGTGGCCGCCGTGTCGATCACGCTCGGCGTCTTCATGAGCACGCGCGACAATGGCATCGGGGAGCTCGCCTCCCTGGTCAACTTCGGTGCGATGAGCGCGTTCCTGCTGCTCCACGTCGCCGTGGTCGTCCACTACATGATCAAACAGCGCAGCCGGAACATCTGGGCGCACCTCGTCGCGCCCGCGATCGGCTTCACGGTCCTGGTGGCCGTCGTCATCAACCAGAACGTCGCGGCGCAGTGGGTCGGCGGCGTCTGGCTCGCGATCGGCCTGCTCGTCATCGGCGTCTCCTACGCGATGGGGCGCCGGCCCGAACTTCCCACGGAGGTCAAGTGAACGTCGTCTCCTTCCGTCCCAAGCCCGAGGAGCTGAGCTACACCTTCGGCGGACGGCCGCCCGTCGCCAAGGTACGGCCGGGCACGATCCTGGAGCTCTACACCGAGGACTGCTTCGGCGGCCGGGTGCAGACCGTGGACGACCTGCCGTCCCAGGTGTGCGAGTTCCCCTACCTCAACCCGGTGACCGGCCCCTTCCACGTCGAGGGCGCCGAGCCGGGCGACACCCTGGCGCTGCACTTCGTCTCCATCACCCCGGCCAGGGACTGGGCGGTCTCCACCACGTTCCCGCACTTCGGCGCGCTGACCGCCACCCACACCACGGCCATGCTGCATCCGCCGCTGGAGGAGCGGGTCTGGCGCTACGACATCGACCTGGAGCGGAACGTGGCCGTCTACCACGCCCGCAACAGCGACTTCACCGTGGACCTGCCGCTCGACCCCATGCACGGCACGGTCGGCGTCGCCCCGGCCGCGAACGAGACCCGCATGTCGATCACCCCCGACGCGCACGGCGGCAACATGGACACCCCCGAGCTGCGCGCGGGCGTCACCGTCTACCTCGGCGTCAACGTCGAGGGCGGGCTGTTCGCCATCGGCGACGGCCACGGCCTGCAGGGGCACGGCGAGGTGTGCGGGACCGCCATCGAGTCGGCCATGAACACCGTGGTCGCGGTCGAGCTGATCAAGGGCGTCGCCACGCCGTGGCCCCGCCTGGAGGACGACGGGCACCTGATGTCCACCGGCTCGGCCCGGCCGCTGGAGGACGCCTACCGCATCAGCCAGCACGACCTCGTCACCTGGACCTCCGAGCTGACCGGGCTCGACACGCTGGATGCGTACCAGCTCGTCAGCCAGGCCGGGCAGGCGCCGGTCGGCAACGTGTGCGACACCAACTACACGATGGTCGCCAAGCTGCCCAAGGCGCATCTCGGCAAGATCGCCGTCTACGAGGACGCGCACGCCCGGCTGCGCGCGCTCGCCTCCGCGTACACAAGTTAGGGTAAACATTGATGTCGCAGGTCAGGGCACTGATCATCTTCCCCATAAGGTGTGAGGGTGCTCAGGTTGGTGCTGTCCCTGGTCCTGCTCGATCCAGCCGCCGTCACCGAGGTGTTCCTACGCGACGTTCCCGCTTCCCGCATCCTCACCCCCGACGGCGACCGCCTGGGCTACGCGCCGGTCCCGCGCCCCTACACGGGGGCGCGGCGGCTGACGGGAGTGCTGCTCGGCCGCGACCCCGTCGCCAAGACCGACGTCCTGTGCGGAGGCACGGTGATCGGCTCGCGCAGCCGCAGCCTCGTGCTGACGGCGGCGCACTGCATCTACCGCAACGGGCGGCCGCTTGAGCACCTCGCGTTCCTGCCGGGCTTCGACCGGGGGCGGCCGAAGCTGGGCGTGTGGCCGGTCGTGCGCGCGTGGGTGCCGGCCCGGTGGCGCGACCGGCCGTACTCGCCGGATCTGCTGCCGTACGACGTGGGGCTGGTGGGCGTCGCGCACGGCAAGCACCCGCTCGAGTCGGTCACCGGGCGCGGGCTGAAGACGATGCCCACCGCGCGCGGCACCGAGCTGCGCGGGCTCGAACTCCTCGGCTACCCGGCGGGCAAGGGCTATCCGGGCACGACGCTGTACCGGTGCGTAGGCGACACCGTCGAGGCCGTCAGCAAGGGCCCCGGGCTGATGGTGACGCACAACTGCCACGCCAGCGCGGGCGGCAGCGGCGGCCCCGCCCTGTACGGCGGCGCGGTCGCGGGCGTGGTGTCCTCGTCGAGCCCGCTGCGCGACGCCGAGGGCTACACGGTGCTGACCCGGCTGAGCGAGAAGGTGTTCGGGCGCATGTACGCCAAGGCCGACCGGGTGATGCGCCGCCGGGCGGCGACCCGACGCCCGATGGCCTGACCCCCCGATGGCCTGACCCCGCAGCCTGATGCGGCGGCCCGTCTTCGCGGGCCGATCGCGCCGCCCGGTCAGCCGGCCTGGAGCACGATCTCCTCGCAGAGCGCGTGGGTGGCCAGCGCGTCGCCCGCGTCGATGCGCCGCCCCTCGCGCACGGCGTCCAGGAACTCCAGGCAGATCTGCTCGATCCCGCGCTGCCTGGCCACCGGCACCCAGTCGGGCCGCCGCACGAGCCGCTCGCCGCCCTCGTAGTCGATGACGTCGCCGAGATTGACCACCCGCCGCTTGGTGCCGTCGCCCATGACCTCGCAGCTCTCCTCACCGGCGCCGCTCATCCTGTTCATGATGCCGATGGCGGTGAAGCCGTCGCCCGACAGCTCGAGGACGATGTGCTCGATGAGCCCGCCGTGGACGCGGGTCCTGATCGTGGTGTCGGTGACCGGGCCGGGCACCAGGAACCTCAGCGTGTCGGCCACGTGGATGAAGTCGTCGAAGACCGCCCTGCGCGGCGTGTCGGGCAGGTTGCGCCGGTTCTTCTCCATGAGGATCAGCCGGCGGGGGTGCGCGATCAGCTCGGCGTAGCCGGGGGCGTAGCGGCGGTTGAAGCCCACCATCAGCGACCTGCCGGTGTCCCTGGCCAGCTCGACGAGGCGCTCCGAGTCGGCCAGAGTGTAGGCGATGGGCTTGTCCACGTAGACGTGGATCCCGGCGGCGAGCAGCGGCTCCACGATCTCCGGATGCGCCTCGGTGGCCGCGTGCACGAACGCCGCCTCCACCCCCGCTTTGATCACCTCGTCCACGCTGGTGAAGCGGGCGCCGATGCGGTAGGCGTCGCCGAGCCGGTCGAGCCGGGCCTGGTTGCGGGTGCACAGGTGCAGGTCGAGGGCTGGCTGAGCGGCGAGCACGGGAAGATAGGCCTTCTCCGCGATGTCGCCCAGGCCGATCATCGCAATCTTCACGCCTCGAGCGTAGCCTTGAGCGCCTGGTCGACCGGGGTAGGCGCGACGCCGAACGTCCGCTGGAAGGCCGAGGAGTCCATGACGAACGGCTCGGTGAACTGGTAGCGGACGTGCCGCAGCTCGCCCAGCATGTACGAGAACGCCCCGAGAGCCCTGGTCACCGGCCACGGGATCTGCCGCATGCGCGGCGCCGGGCGGCCCAGCAGCGCGGCCATGCGCTCGCCGATCTCCCTGAAGGTCATCGGCTCGGGGCTCGGCACGTGCCAGGGGCGGCCCCAGGCGCGCTCGTCGCCGCCGGCGATGATCAGCGCCTCGGCGACGTCCGGCAGGTAGCTCCAGGTGTGCGGCACGTCGGCCGGCCACAGCAGCGGGATCGTCCTGCCCGCCCGCAGCGGGCCGAGGAACCGGTCGCCCAGGTAGGACTGGTCGGTGGCGCCGGGGCCGAAGTAGTCGGACGCGCGGACCTCGGTGGCCCTGATGCGGCCGGCCTCGTGCGCGGCCAGCGCGTCCTGCCACATCGTGGTCCGCACCCGGAACTTCTCGTTGGCAGAGGCGAGCGGCAGGTCCTCGGTCATCGGTCCGGTGACCGGGCCGTACGGGTAGAGGTTGCCGAGCATCACGTACACCGCTCCGGTGGCCTCGGCGGCGGCCAGGAACGCGGCGGCCATCGGCGGCCAGTCGATCAGCCAGCGGTCGTAGCGCGGGTTGACGCAGTTGTAGAGGACGTCGGCCCCCTTGGTGATCTCGGTCAGCCGGGACGCGTCGCTCACGTCGGCGGCCACCTTGACCGCCCCTTCGGGGCCGCGCCCCGAGCGCGACACCACGACGACCTCGTGGCCGCGTGCCAGCAGCTTGGCGGCCAGGTGGCCGCCGACCTGGCCGGAGCCCACGACGACATGCTTGCCCATGATCAGACCTCGTTCCACAGCAGGCGGAGAACCGCGTTGACGATGAAAAGCGCGAGGAACACGAACGCCTGGGTGCGCAGCCCCGCGGCGTAGAGCGCCAGGGCACCGCCGCCGAACCAGATGATCTCCAGCGCGGCACGGGCCAGGCCGGTCAGCGGGAACGCGGCGTTCGCGCCGCCGCCCGCGCCGAACAGCGCCCACGCGGCGATGAACAGCGCCGGGCCGGCGATCCCGGCCAGCAGCTTGACGCCCCAGTTCGAGCCGAGGGTGAAGCCCCAGTAGGCGACGGAGGCCAGGACGCCGAGCTCCAGCAGGAACATCAGGAGCGCGTTGGCGTTCTTGGCGAGGACGTGCATCGGGGTCACCTTCCGGAGCGGCGTTCGCTAACGAGAGCAATGCTCTCTCACGAGAGCGCCGTTCGTCAAGAGCAGTGCTCTCGTCTCGAGATCACTGCTCTGGTAGCCTGCTCGCATGACAGCCAGCCGCACCGCAAGAGAACGCGTCAGGGCCGAGCTCATCAGGGAGATCACCGACATCGCGCGGCGCCAGCTCGCCACCGAGGGCGCCGGAGGCCTGTCACTGCGGGCCGTCGCGCGCGAGATGGGCATGGTCTCATCGGCCATCTACCGCTACTTCCCGAGCCGTGACGACCTGCTGACCGCGCTGATCATCGACGGCTACAACGCGCTCGGCGAGGCCGTCGAGCAGGGCGAGGCGGCCGTCGCCCGCGACGACCACCTCGGCCGCTGGCTGGCCGCCTGCCACGCCGTACGCGGCTGGGCCCTGGCCCATCCGCACGAGTACGCGCTCATCTACGGCTCCCCCGTACCCGGTTACCAGGCACCGCGCGCCACGGTCGAGGCCCGCGTGCGCGACGTCACCGTGCTGGGGCGCATCGTCTCCGACGCCTGGCGGGACGGCGCGCTGCGGCCGCCCTCCTCCGAGCCGCCGCCGGAGCTGTCCGCGGACGCCGCCGCGGTCCGCGAGGTGATGCCCGAGGTGCCCGACGAGATGGTCTGGCGCTCGGTCACGTCGTGGAGCACGTTGTACGGCTGGGTCAGCTTCGAGGTGTTCGGCCAGTTCAACAACACCATCGACAACCGCGAGGCGGCCTTCGACCACGCGATGCGCCTGGCGGCGAGCACCCTGGGGCTCGCCGCGGTCAGCTCCGCTTCGACGGCTTGAGCAGCGGGACGAGCACCTCGTCCACGATCTGCACCACCAGGTCGTCGGGGAACGGCAGGCCATCGAAGAGGAAGTGGTGGCGCAGCAGGGCCTGGCCCGCGTCCAGGCGGCGCGGGGTGACGTCGGCCGGGTCCACCTCGCCGCGCTCGACGGCCCGCTGCACGACCTCCTCCATCAGCCGCCTGGCTCGCCCCTGCGTGTTGCGCCGCATCGCGCCCAGCGGCGACTCGCCGCGCAGCGCCTCGCCGAGCAGCCCGCGCATCGCCTCGCCCGCCGGGCCGTGCAGGGCCTCGGCGGTGATGCTGAGCAGGGCCACCAGGTCGTCGCGCAGGTTGCCGGTGTCGGGCACGGAGCCCGGCGCGGGCAGCGAACGGTAGACCGCCTCCATCACCAGCTCGATGCGGCTGGGCCAGCGCCGGTAGAGCGAGGCCTTGCTGGCCCGCGCCCGCTCGGCGACGCCCTCCATGGTCAGCCCCGCGTAACCGACCTCGGCCAGCTCGTCGAGCGTGGCCTGCAAGATCGCGGCGCACAGCGCCTCGCCCCGGCGTCTCGGCTGCTTGCGGTGGTCGGTCACCATGGCAGGCATTCTAGGGAGCCGCCGTGATGGCGCCGGTGTCGCCGTTGACGGTGACGATCTTGCCGTCTTCGAGCACCGACGTGCCGTTTCCCGTGCCCATGACGGCCGGGATGCCGTACTCCCTGGCGACGATGGCGGCGTGCGAGGCCGCGCCGCCGGTGTCCACGACGACCGCCGCGGCACGCTGGAACAGCGGGGTCCACGACGGGTTCGTGTACGGGCAGACCAGCACGTCGCCAGGCTCCAGCCGGCCGAACTCGGCGGGGTTCGCGATCACCTTGACCGGTCCCGTGGCGGTGCCGCCTCCGGCCGGGACACCGGTCAGCAACGCCGTGCCGGCGTCGGCGACGGGGTGCACGGCGGCCGGGTCGATGAGCCGCACGCCGGACAGCTCCTCCCGCTTGGCCGCCCGCTTCCTGACCACCTCGCGCAGCCGGGCGGCGGCCGGGTCGTCGGTGCCCCGCAACCGCTCCAGCTCCTCAAGGCGCAGGTGGAAGACGTCCTCGGGCGCGTCGAGCAGGCGCGCGGCGGCCAGCCTGCGGCCCATCTCCAGCAGCGACCTGCGCAGGATCGGCGCGGGCAGCATGAAGGAGAAGTGGCTGTCCTCGCGGAAGGTGATGCCCGCCTGGGCCGCCGCCACCCTGCGGGCGAGCCCGGGCGACCGCAGCGGCGGCCGTTCCTGCTCCTTGCGCTCCGGTGGCGCCGCCGCCAGCACCCTGACCAGATCGAGCACCACCTCGGGGGCGTCGGCCCAGGTGGGCGCGGTGATGAGGAGGGGGCTCGCGGTCTCGCGGTGCCCGTACTCGGCGAGGAACGCCTCCAGCTCTTCTGCGAACTCCTTCGGCGGCTCATCCGCCTCCAGCGCGCCCGTCCTGCGCGCCGTCTCGGCCAGGCGCTCCAGCGCCCGGTTGGCGTCGGATGTGCGGGTACGCGCCCCCAGCAGCAGCTCGCCCATCATGCCCCTGCGACCGCGCAGCGCGAGCGCCACCATCAGCCGCAGCAGCGCCAGCCCGACGCCCGGAAGGTAGGCGGCGCGCAGGTCGGCGACCGGCCGCGCCACGGCCAGCGCCTGCCTGGGCACCCGACGCAGCTCCTCCCACGGCATCGCCGCGAGGTCGCGGGAGCGCAGCTCCTCGACGTCCTTCAGGTACGCCTGGAAGCGGGGGTCCTCGGTCCAGCGGGCGGGGTCGTACCGCAGGGCCCTGGCCAGCAGCTTGAACGGCGTCGCCAGCGCCCTCACGGTCAGGCGCGGCTTGGCGGGCGCGAGGCGGTAGACGACGCCGTCCTCCTCGTGCAGGGCGCCGTCGATCATGTTCTCCACGCCGTACTCGGAGAACACCTTCGCCATCAGTCCCGCCGGGCCGTCGGATACCCAGGTGGACATGTCGATCGGGTACGGCCGCTCCGGCAGGTACTCCGTGAGGATCATGGCCACGCGGCGCTGGAACGTGTTGAGCGGGCCCACCGGGGGCGGCGGGAGCGCGGTCATGGGGCGGGCCTGCAGCAGGTGGAGGCGGCCCGCCGCGTACGCCCACTCGATGTCCTGCGGACGCCCGAAGGCCCCGGCCACCCGCCGCCCGAGCCCGGCCAGCTCGCGCAGCGTCTCACCGGACAGCAGCCCGCCCGAGGACTGCGAGTCGGGGTGCTCGCGCCCGACGCCTCCCCCGGCGGCGCCGCCCACGGACTCGTGGTGCTCGTGCACCACACCTCCACCGGCGGCGCTGCGGACGACCACCTCACCCCGGCCCGGCGTGAACTCCACCACCTCCCCCGACGGCCGCAGCACGTAGTGGTCGGGGGTGACCAGCCCGGACACCACCGCCTCGCCCAGCCCGCTGCCCGCGTCGACGACGAGCTGTCCGCGGTCGCCATTGACCGGGTTCGCGGTGAACATCACCCCCGCCACGTCGGGCTCCACCATGCGCTGCACGACCACCGCGATCCGCACCTCGGAGTCGTCCAGGCGCAGCCGGGCCCGGTAAGAGACGGCGCGGTCGGTCCAGAGCGAGCCCCAGCAGCGGCGTACCGCGTCGAACAGGGCCTCCTCGCCGACCACGTTGAGGTAGGTGTCCTGCTGACCGGCGAACGCCGCGCCCGGCAGGTCCTCGGCGGTCGCGCTCGACCGCACGGCCACCGGGCCGCCGCCGAGCTCCGCGTACGCGCCGGTGATCGCCTCGCGCAGCTCCTCAGGCAGCTCGACGCGCTCGAAGTGCTCGCGGGTGTCGCTTCCTTGGGCGACCAGCTCGTACGCGTGCGTGGTGATCACGAACCCGTCCGGCACCGGGAAGCCGTTCTTGACGAGCTCGCCCAGGTTTGCGCCCTTGCCCCCGGCCATCGCCAGGTCGGCGCGCCCGAAGGCGTTCAGTGGTGCGACCAGTTTCACTGTCTCTCCTCGACGTAGGCGGTGGTGCGGAGCGGGCGGGCCGGCATGATCAGGGCAAGGACGAACGCGACGACGAGCAGCGGCGCCATCGCGGCGAACACGGGCGGCACGGCCTGCGCGAACGCCTCGCGCACCCCTGGGGGCAGGGCTGCGGGAGTGCTTCCCGAGATGCCCGAGCGCATCGTGATCAGCGCGCCGACCAGCGCGACCCCGGCGGAGGCGCCGATCTGGCGCAGGAACGTCACCGACGACGTGGCGGCGCCCAGGTCGGCGTAGCGCACGGCGTTCTGGGCGGCCAGCACCATCACCTGCATGACCAGCCCCACGCCCATCCCGGTCAGCACCATCGCCACGACCAGCCCGGCCGGCGAGGCGCCGGCCAGCCCGATGAGCCCCATCCCTGCCGCCGCGACGATCGTGCCCGCGATCGGGTACGGCTTGTAGACGCCGGTCTTGGAGATGAGCCGGCCGGAGACGATGGTGGTGAGCAGCACGCCGCCCATGAGCGCGGTCACCATCAGCCCGGCGCGCGTGGCGCTCGTGTGCAGCGCGATCTGCGCGTACGCGGGCAGGTAAGAAACCGCGCCGAACAGCGCGAACCCGATGATGAAGCTGATCGCCACCGGCACCGCGAACGCCCGGTCTCTGAACAGCCGCAGCGGCAGGATCGGGTCGTCGGTGTACCGGGTGCTGATCACCCACCCGACCGCCCCCGCCGCCGCCAGCCCGACGTAGGCGAGGTTGCCGCTCTCCCCCAGCAGCACGACGCCCAGGACGGCCACGCCCAGCGTGATGGCCCCCGCCACGTCCAGCGGCGCCCGATCGGCGGGCTTCGGCAGCTTCAGCGTGGCGGTCAGCACGATCAGCGCCAGCAGCCCCAGGGGCGGGTAGATCGCGAAGATCCACCGCCAGCTCATCCTGTCGATCACGAGCCCGCCGATCAGCGGCCCGCCCACGGCCGCCACGACGTACGCGGCCCCGATCAACCCCAGGTAGCGGCCCCGCTCGCGCGGGCTCACCACCTCTCCGATGATCGCCTGCGCGCCGATCATCAGCCCGCCCCCGCCGATCCCCTGGACGGCTCGGGCGGCGATGAACAGCGGCATCGACGTGGCGAACGCGCAGAGCACGGCGCCGGTGACGAAAATGACGATGGCGGCCTGCATGGTGGGCTTGCGGCCGTAGCGGTCGCCGAGCTTGCCGTACACCGGCATGACCACGGTGGCGGCGACCAGGTAGGCGCTGATGACCGCCGACATCTGATCGAGCCCGCCCAGCCCCGCCGCCACGGCGGGCAGGGCCGGAGCCATGATCGTCTGATCGAGCGCGCCGAGCAGCATGCACAGCATCAGCCCCGGCAGCACAAGCCCCATGGCCGCTCCTTAGAGAACGTATCGTTCTCTAAGGAGCATAGGTGTCATTCTTAGGAAACGCAACGTTCACTAACTATCCACGCGAGATTACGAAAGAGCGGACACCCGGGCGACCAGCCGGCCCGGGACACGAACGAGGAGTGGGTGCGGAGGCGACCGCCACTCGACGCACCAGCGCAGGCGACGCTGCCAACGCGCGCACCGCAACGGCGGGCGACGAGGAGACCCCGCTTGCCCAGCACGAGATAGGCGGCGCGCGGATACGCGGCACGCGGCGCGCCACGAGCGACCAGTCACCCCAACGAGCAGCTACAGACGGCGCGGACCGTCACCGCCGCGCGCCCGGCAGGCGAGCGAAGGCCGATGGTCGGCGCCACGAGCCACACCCCGGCAGAACCGAGTGGTCGGCTCCACGAGCCACACCTCCGGCGGAGCCGAGTGTTCGCGTTCTCGCAACGATCACCGCAGCCGCTCCCCCGCCCCGTCCTCGTGCGGTCGGAAAACGCGGCGCGCCCGAGCCCTCACAAACGGAGGGCTCGGGCGCTAGGCGAAACCCGTGGTCAGCGGTAGGCGCGGTTGACGGCGGAGATGATGGCCTTGAGTGAGGCGGTGGTGACGTTGTGGTCGATGCCGACGCCCCACAGGACCTGACCGTTCACCTCGCACTCCAGGTAGGAGGCCGCCTTGGCGTCGCTGCCTGCGGTCATCGCGTGCTCGACGTAGTCGAGGACGCGGACCTGAATGCCGACGCCGGCGAGGGCGTCGATGAAGGCGGAGATGGGGCCGTTGCCGGTGCCGTCGATCTCGCGGATCTCGCCGTCGAGGCGCACGTCGGCGCTGATGCGGTCCTTGTCCTCCACCGCGGACTCGTGGCGGTGGGCCATGAGCGAAAGCCTGCCCCAGCGGTTGGCCGGGTTGGGCAGGTATTCGTCCCGGAAGATCTCGAACATCTCGGCCGGGCTGATCTCGCCGCCCTCGCTGTCGGTGCGCGCCTGCACGACCTTGGAGAACTCGATCTGCAGCCGTCGCGGCAGGTCGAGCTGGTGGTCGGTCTTCATGATGTACGCGACCCCGCCCTTGCCGGACTGGCTGTTGACCCGGATGACCGCCTCGTACGTGCGGCCGATGTCCTTGGGGTCGATCGGCAGGTACGGCACCGCCCAGCGGAACTCGTCGACGGGCACGCCCGCCGCGGCGGCGTCGCGTTCGAGGTGTTCGAAGCCCTTCTTGATGGCGTCCTGGTGGGAGCCGGAGAAGGCGGTGTAGACGAGCTCGCCGCCCCACGGGTGGCGCGGGTGCACGGGCAGCTGGTTGCAGTATTCGGTGACGCGGCGGATCTCGTCGATGTCGCTGAAGTCGATCTCGGGGTCGATGCCCTGGGAGAACAGGTTCATGCCGAGGGTGACCAGGCAGACGTTGCCGGTGCGCTCGCCGTTGCCGAACAGGCAGCCCTCGATGCGGTCGGCGCCCGCCATGTAGCCCAGCTCGGCGGCGGCGACGGCGGTGCCGCGGTCGTTGTGCGGGTGCAGCGACAGCACGATCGAGTCGCGGTACTTGAGGTGCCGGTGCATCCACTCGATCTGGTCGGCGTAGACGTTGGGGGTGGCCATCTCGACGGTGGCGGGCAGGTTGATGATGACCTTGCGGTCGGGAGTGGGCTGCCACACCTCGTTGACGGCGTCGCACACCTCGACGGCGTATTCGAGCTCGGTGCCGGTGAACGACTCGGGCGAGTACTGGAAGCGGATGTCGACGTCGCTGGCGTCGGCGAGCTTCTTCACCAGCTTGGCGCCCTCGACGGCGATGGCGGTGATGCCCTCTTTGTCGAGGCCGAAGACGACGCGGCGCTGGAGGGTGGAGGTCGAGTTGTACAGGTGGACGATGGCCCGCTTGGCGCCCTCGAGCGACTCGAAGGTGCGCTCGATCAGCTCGGGCCTGGCCTGCGTCAGCACCTGGATGACCACGTCGTCGGGGATGCGGTCCTCTTCGATGATCTTGCGGATGAAGTCGAAGTCGGTCTGCGACGCGGCCGGGAAGCCGACCTCGATCTCCTTGTAGCCCATGCGTACCAGCAGCTCGAACATCTGGAGCTTGCGGTGGGAGTCCATCGGGTCGATGAGCGCCTGGTTGCCGTCGCGCAGGTCGACCGCGCACCATCGGGGCGCCTTGGTGATGACCTTGTCGGGCCAGGTACGGTCGGGCAGCCGGATGGGCTCGAACGGCTGGTACCGATGGATGGGCATACGGCTGGGCTGCTGAGCGGTCATGATGTCGGGGCTCCTCGTCGGTCTCGGAAAGGGAAGCGGCCGACGCGCACGACTGGCTCCGCGGCGAGGAGCCGGCCTTACAGGCCCCCGCCGCGGCAGCTAAGAAGCAGCCCACGCAGCATGCCATGCACGCTACCAGACGTCTCACCGTGAGCCGCGCAGGTTCTCACATCGTGAGAACGTCAGTCGGCGATGAGCACGCTGAGGCAGGTCACGCAGCCTTCCAACCGCTCAAATTCCGAAATATCCACCTTTGTCACGATATATCCCCGCCGCTCGAGCAGCGTCCCGGTCTTCGGCGCGGAGGCGGCCAGCAGCACCCGGTTCCCGCCCAGCGGCACCACATGCGCGCCCGCCTCCTCCTCCGGCACCAGCAGCCCCGGCAGGTCCACGTGATGCGGGTCGCCGATGAGCGTGCCGTCGGGCAGCGCGGTCACGGCCGACTTCAGGTGCAGCACGCCCCGGAGATCGACGGGGACGACGTTCCGCTCCGGCAGCAGGGCCGCGAGCTGCGCGATGCCCTCGTCGTCGGTACGCCCCGACCTGCCGACGTACACGGTGGAGCCGACCTGGAGCACGTCGCCGCCGTCGAGCGTGGCGGGCGGCTCGATGCGTACGGAACGCAGACCGAGATCGCGCACCACCTCGGCCACCGACTCCACCTCGGGCCGCCGCTGCTCGGCCCCGGGACGGGTCAGCACCGCGAGCCGGTCCGCCACCACCAGCGCGTCCTCCACGAACGGCGCGTCGGGCAGGTCGTCGGCGCGCGGCGCGTACACCGGCCGCCATCCGGCGGCGGCCAGCGCGGCGACGTAGGCGTCGTGCTGGACGGCGGCCCGCTCGGGATCGACCGGCGCACGTTCGAGGTGGGTGACGATGCCCTCGGCGATCCGGGGACCGGGCTTCCTTACCAGCGCAATGCCTGACATAGGGCGTGTTGTATCACGCACTGGTTAGAGTCTTGGGCATGCGGGACGACGAGATTCTCAGCAGGATCAGCGACCTGGTCGACGAGGAGCACGCGCTGCGCGACAAGCTCAGGTCGGGCCAGGTGACCACCGACGAGGAGCAGGCGCGCATCAAGGAGCTTGAGACGGCTCTCGACCAGTGCTGGGACCTGCTCAGGCAGCGCCGGGCCAGGCGCGGCGTGGGCGAGGACCCCGACGGCGCGACCGCCAGGCCGGCCAGCGAGGTCGAGAACTACCGGCAGTAAATTCGCTCGCCACGGGGCCGCGCCGTGCGTTCTGATGGGTGCCATGCATATAGAGCCGATCGACCTCGGCCGGCCTGGCGACTCCATCGAGGGCCTGCACGAGGCGTTCACGGCGGCCACCGCGGCGAGCCGCGACGACCGCGGCCCCCTGCCGTCCTTCGCCCGTTTCTCCCACCTCATCAGGAGCGGCGGTGCGGGAGCGCGCACCGAGCCGGTGGTGGTGCGAGAGGACGGCAAGGTGGCCGGGGGCTACGCGCTGGAGCTGTACGAGGAGGACAACCAGCACGCCGGGTGGATCTTCGCGTTCGCCGTACGCCCTGAGCTGCAGCGCCGCGGCATCGGCACCGCGCTCTTCGAGCATGCGGTGGACCGGCTGCGCGCAGAGGGCAGGACGCTGCTGCTGACGGAGACGCCCGCGGGCGGCGTGGGCGCCCGCTTCGCCGCCTCGAAGGGGATGGCGGTGACGCTCACGGAGGCCCGCAGCACGCTCGACCTGCGCACCGCCGACTGGGATGCGCTGCGCGGCATGCGCCCTGAGGCGCCCGGCTATCACCTTGAGCAGTGGATCGGCCCGGCCAGGCAGGAGCTGCTGCCGGATCTGGCGCTGGTGATGAACGGCATGAACGACGCGCCGCACGACCCGGACATCGAAGAAGAGGTCCACACCGTCGAACGCGTGCGCGAGCGGGAGGAGGCTCTCGCGCTGACCGGCCGCACCTGCTACACCACGGTCGCCCGCCGCACCTCCGACGGCGCGCCCGCCGGCTACACTCGCATCCTGCTCGACGAGGCCCGCGACAGCGGCTGGGGCCACCAGGCCGACACCACCGTGGTGCGCGAGCACCGCGGCCATCGCCTCGGGCTGCTGATGAAGATCGCCAACCTGCTCTGGCTGCACGAGCAGGAGCCGCACATCGACCGCGTCATCACCTGGAACGCCACCTCCAACGCCCACATGCTGGCCATCAACGAGGCGATGGGGTTCACGCTGTTCGACCAGTGGAACCAGTGGCGGCTGGCGCTCTGAGACGACCACGAAGATCGCGAAGGGCATGGCCCCGGCCGTCGTGCCGGGGCTAGTCTGACGCATTATGACCTTGGAGTCGCTGCGAAGCGGAGATCCGCGGCAGGTGGGGCCGTACACCCTGGTGGGCAGGCTCGGCGAGGGCGGTATGGGGGTCGTCTACCTCGGCCAGGGCCCCGACGGCGTCCGGGTCGCGGTCAAGGTCATCCACGCCAGGATGGACGCGCAGCCCGACTTCCGGCGCAGGTTCGCCCGCGAGGTGGCGGCCGCGCAGCGGGTGGCCAGGTTCTGCACCGCGCCCGTGCTCGACGCCGACGTCACCGGCGAGGTGGCGTACCTCGTCACCGAATACGTCGAAGGCCCCAGCCTGGGCGCGGCCGTGAAGGAGTCGGGGCCGCTCAAGGGATCCGCGCTCGACGGGCTCGCCGCCGCGATGGCGATGGCCCTGCGCGCCATCCACGGGGCCGGGGTCGTGCACCGCGATCTCAAGCCGTCGAACGTGCTGCTGTCGCAGGTCGGCCCCAAGGTGATCGACTTCGGCATCGCGCAGCTCATGGACGCCGAGGTGAGCAGCGCCATCGTGGGGACGCCGTCGTACATGTCGCCCGAGCAGGTGTCGGGCGTCACCGTCGGGCCCGCGTCGGACATCTTCTCCTGGGGGTCCACGGTCGCCTTCGCCGCGAGCGGCGTCCCGCCGTTCGGCACGGGCCCGGTGCCGAACGTGCTCGTGCGGGTCGTGAACGAGCAGCCGGAGCTGTCCGGGCTCTCCGGCCCGCTGCGCGAGCTGGTGGCCGCCGCCATGTCCAAGAACCCGACGCACCGGCCCACCGCCCAGGACCTCTTGGACCGCCTGAGCGCGGACGCGTCCGGCGGCGCGATCAGCATCCCCGGCCTCCCCGGCGCAAGCGGCCCGCCGAACCCGCCCGGCACCGGCTCCATCCCGCCTGACACCGCTCCCGCCACCGGCCCGAGCGGCGCGTCCATCCCGCCCGGCGTCGGCGGAGCGTCCGGTCCTCAGAGTGCGGGCGGTGCTTCGCCGATGACCGGTCCGAGCGGGGCGGGCGGCATGGGCGGCCGGCCGCGTCCTCCCCTCCACGAGGGAGCCCCCACAGGCAGCGGGGAGGTCACGGAACCCACGGGACGGCGGAGGTGGGTGGCGGCGGGCTCCGCCGTGGCCGTGGCGGTGGCCGCGCTCGCCACGACGCTCGTGGTGCGAGGACTGAGCGGCGACACGAGCCAGACACCCACCGGAACGGCCGCCACGGGCACGACGCCGGGCGCGGCGACGTCCACGAAGAACACGGCCGCGAGCAGCGCCACGGGCACGGCCACGAACGGCGCCACGAGCAGCGCCACGACCACGCCGGCGAACACGAACGCCGAACCGGGCAACCCGTTACGCGCCGCCGGCTCCGTCGGCTTCTACTCGCCGAAGGAGCCGGGCGCGCGCGACCAGGCCGAGGCATGGCGCAAGGACCGCCCTGAGGACGCCAAGCTGATGGAGCTGCTGGCCGCGGTCCCCCACGCCATCCGGCTCGCCCAGCCGGAGGTCAGGCCGAAGGTGGAGGAGTCCATCGCGGCGGCCGCGCAGGCGGGCGCGGTCCCGGTGTTCCTGGTGAGCAACCTGCCGGGCGGCGACTGCAGCAAGCCGGGCCCGGGCGAGATGGAGCGCTACCAGCAGTGGATCGAGGGCATCGCCCGGACGATCGGCCCGGCCAAGGCCGTGGTGATCCTGGAGCCGGACAGCCTGGCTCGCGTCCCCGGCATCAAGGGCTGCGACCCCGGCGGCTCCCCCGATGAGCGTTACCGCGCGCTGCGCGACGCCGTGACCACGCTCAAGTCCAATCCGAGCACGGCCGTCTACCTGGACGGCAGCCAGGTCTACTGGCCGGGCGCGGAGGTGATGGCCGAGCGGCTGATCGAGGCGGGCATCGACAAGGCCGACGGGTTCTTCCTCAACGTCACCGGCTTCCACGCCACGGACAAGAGCGTCGAGTACGGCAAGGAGCTGTCGGCCTGCATCGCCGCGCGCGTCAAGAAGGGCGGCGGCGGCTGCCCGAAGGACGTCGACGTGGACCCGGCCGACATGCCGCACTTCGTGGTGGACACCAGCAGGAACGGCCAGGGCGCCTGGGTGCCGGACAAGCACTACAAGGACCCGCAGACGTGGTGCAACCCGCCGGGCAGGGGCGTGGGCCCGCGCCCGACCACGGAGACGGGCGAGGAGCTGGTGGACGCCTACCTGTGGATCGCCAGGCCGGGCGTGTCGGGCGGCCGGTGCAGGCGCGGCACGGACGGCGAGAAGGACCCCGAGCGCGGCGTGGTGTCGCCGCCCGCCGGCCAGTGGTGGGACGTGCTGGGGCTGGAGATGGCGAAGAACGCGAACCCGCCGCTGCGCTGACGCGGGCACCACGGCGGCGTTGCGGCCGGGTTAAGCCCAGGTAAGAACTCACGTTAAGCGCACGTTAGATCTGACGCCCCGCGTCTTGTCCGAACAACCTTCTGACGCGAGGCTCTGGCCAGCACCTACTCCCCCCAGAGCCCTCCAGGAGGTATCTACGTGAGCAAGGCACGCGTGCCGTGGAAGGCCGTGGTCGGCGGATCCGTCGGCAATCTCGTCGAGTGGTACGACTGGTTCGTCTACAGCAGCTTCGCCGTCTACTTCGCCGCCTCCTTCTTCCCCGAGGGCGACAACACCGCCAAGCTGCTCAACACGGCCGCCATCTTCGCCGTCGGGTTCTTCATGCGCCCGCTCGGCGGCTGGCTGCTGGGCCGTTACGCCGACAGGAAAGGCCGCAAGGCGGCGCTCACGCTCACCGTCACGCTGATGTCGGCGAGCGCGCTGCTGATCGCCGTCGCGCCCACGTACGACGCGGTCGGCTACTTCGGCGCGCTGGTGCTGGTGGTGGCGCGGCTGCTACAGGGCCTGTCGGTGGGCGGCGAGTACGCCGCCAGCGCCACGTACCTGACCGAGGCCACCCCGCAGGGCCGGCGCGGCATGGCGTCGAGCTTCCAGTACGTGTCGATGACCGCGGGCCAGCTCGTCGGCCTCGGCCTGCAGATCATCCTGCAGAACACGATGTCGAAGGAGGCGCTCGACTCCTACGGCTGGCGCATCCCGTTCGTGGTGGGCGCGGTGGCCGCCGCGGTGGTGTTCTACCTGCGGCGTAACCTGCTGGAGACGGAGGCGTACGACGAGGAGCAGCGCGAGGCGGCGCCCGCCCGCCGGGGCACGATCGCCCAGCTCCTGACGCACAAGAAGGAGGCGCTGCTGGTCATCGCGCTGACGATGGGCGGCACGGTCGCGTACTACACGTACACGACGTACCTCACCAAGTACCTGTCGAACACGGCGGGCCTGCCGAAGGAGACGGCGACGCTGGTGAGCTTCTGCGCGCTGCTCGTCTTCGCGTGCCTGCAGCCGGTCGCCGGATCGCTGTCGGACCGGATCGGGCGCAGGCCGCTGCTGATCACGTTCGGCCTGGGCTCGATGATCGGGACGGTGCCGCTGATGACGGCGCTCGGCCAGGTGAGCGGGTTCGGCGGCGCGCTCGTGCTGTCGCTGATCGGCCTGATCATCGTCACCGGCTACACCTCGATCAACGCGGTGGTGAAGGCCGAGCTGTTCCCGACGCACGTGCGCGCGCTGGGCGTGGCGCTGCCGTACGCCATCGCGAACGCCCTGTTCGGCGGCACCGCCGAGTACGTGGCGCTGTGGTTCAAGAACAGCGGCATCGAGTCCGGCTTCTACTGGTACGTCTCCGGCTGCGCGGCGGTGTCCCTCGTGGTCTACCTGTTCATGCGCGAGACCAAGGACGTGGCGCTGTCCAGGGCCGAGGCGGCGGCGGAAACGGTGCCCGCCCGCGTCTAACCTGGCGACATGCGGGTTCTCCTGGTGGAGGACGACGATCGGCTCGCCTCCGCGCTCACCACGGCGCTCGCCCGGCACGGCCATCAGGTCATCCGGGCGGCGCTGGCCGTCGACGCCCTCCGCCTGGCGGGGGGCGTCGACTTCGTGCTGCTCGACCTGGGGCTGCCCGACATGGACGGGCTCGACGTTTTGCGCAGGCTGCGGCGGGTCTCGGCGGTGCCGCTGATCGTGGTGACGGCCCGTACGGAGGAGCGCGAGGTGCTGCGCGGCCTGCGCTCGGGGGCCGACGACTACCTGGTCAAGCCGTTCCGTACGACGGAGCTGATGGCCCGCATGGAGGCGGTGGTGCGGCGGGGCACGCGCCCGCGCCCGCCGCGCGACCAGGTGGTCCAGGTCGGCGACGTGCGCATCGACCTGGAGGCCAGGCAGGTCACGGTGGCGGGTGAGCCGGTGACGCTGACGCGGCGCGAGTTCGACCTGCTGGCGATGCTGGCGCGCGAGCCGGGCGTGGTGCGCGGCCGGGAGGAGATCCTGGACGAGATCTGGGGCGACCCGCTGCTGTCGGCGTCGCGCTCGCTGGATGTGCACGTGGCGAACCTGCGCGCGAAGACGGGCCGGCCCGGCCTGGTGGAGACGCTGCGCGGGACGGGATACCGGCTGGGCTCGACGGCGTGAACGCCAGGCTGGTCGGCACGTTCACGACGCTGATCGTGTTCCTGGTGGCGGCGCTGGCGGTGCCGCTCGGCCTGGCCTATGCCTCACACCGTACGAACCGGCTGCTGCTGGACCGCCGCGCCGACGCCACCCGCTTCGCGGAGCTGGCCGATCAGGCGGCCCGTGAGGACGACTACACGGGCCTGATCTCGGAGGTGGACCGCTACGCCTCCCTTTACGGCGCGGCCGTGCGCATCCGCGACAGGGACGGTGCGATCCTGCTGACCGCGGGCGACTTCACCGCCGACGACGGCGACGCGCTGCGCCTCGCGCTGTCGGGACGCACGACGGAGGAGCTGCCGACGATCAACCCGTTCAGCCCCGACACGGTGCTGCTGGCCGAGCCGGCGGGCCGCGACGCGCAGCTGTCGGGCGTGGTGCTGCTTCAGGCGCCGGCGGAGCAGGCGCGCAGGGACGTGACGCTGGTGTGGGGCGCGCTGGCGCTCGGCACGCTGGTCTCGCTGGCGTACGCGGTGCTCGCGGCCAGGCGACTGGCCCGCTGGATCCTGCGGCCGGTCACCGAGCTCGACCGCACCACGCAGGCGATCGCCCAGGGGAGGCTGGACGCGCGGGCCCATCCCGGCGGCGGCCCCTCCGAGCTGCGGCGGCTTGAGGAGCGGTTCAACGCGATGGCCGACGCGGTCTCCGCCGCGATGGAGCGGCAGCGGGCGTTCGTGGCCGACGCCTCCCACGAGCTGCGCACCCCGCTCACGGTGCTCGGGCTGCGGCTGGAGAACCTGGAGCCGCATCTGCGCCGCGAGGGCACGGCCGAGTACGAGGAGGCGATGGCGGAGCTCGACCGGCTGGCGCTGCTGGTGGAGGACCTGCTCGCGCTGGCCAAGGTGGAGGCGGGCGCGGGGGCCGGTGGCAAGGAGGTCGAGCTGGCGCCGCGGATGGGGACGTGGCGCGAGGTGTACGCGGCCAAGGACCTGACTCTGCGGACCGAGATCCCCGAGGGGACGGTGGTGCCGGAGGCGGCGGCCAGGATCGCCGACATCGCGCTCGACAACGCCCAGAAGTTCGTGCCCGCGGGCGGCACGGTCACCGTCTCCCTGTCCGACAGGGTGCTGCGGGTCGCCGACGACGGCCCCGGGCTCAGCGACGAGGAGCGGGAGGAGGCGCCGGGACGCTTCTGGCGCTCCAGCTCGCACGAGAACGTGCCGGGCAGCGGCCTGGGGCTGGCCATCGCGGCCGAGCTGGCCAGGGCGTGCGGTGCCACGCTGCGCCTGCTGCCCGCCGACCCGCACGGCCTGGTGGTCGAAGTCCGCCTCCCCGAGCCGTAGCCCCGCAAAGAAGCTCTAGCCGTAGACGGAGCGGTAGTAGCGGGCCGCGCCCGGGTGCAGGCTCACGACGCCGGTGCCGATGGCGTAGCGCTTGTCCAGCCGCCCGCCGGGCGCGGACGGCGCCTGGAGCCGGTCGCGGGCCGCGAACAGCGTCTCAGTGATCATGTACGCCGTGTCGTCCGGCAGCGAGTTCCGGCACATCAGGTAGCTGGGCGTGCCCACGGTCGGCACCGCCCTGACGCCCCCGTACGCGCCGGCCGGGACGGACGCGTGCTCGTACACCGGCCCGTAGCGCCGCCGCAGCTCCGGCACCAGCGGTTCGAGCGGCACGAGCCGGATGTCGGGCAGCGCCTCAAGGGCGGGCGTGGGCACCCCGCCCGACCAGAAGAACGCCTCGATGCGCCCCTCGCGCAGCGCCTCGATGGACGGTTCGAGGCCGAGCCGGGAGACCTCGGGCGAGCGCTTCAGCCCGGCGACGGACAGCACGCGGGCGGCGGTGACGGCCGTGCCCGACCCGTAGAGCCCGATGGACACCGGCCGCCCGGCCAGCCCGCCGAGCGAGGTGATCGCGGAGTCCTTGGCGACGACGAGGTGCACGTAGTTCATGTACATCCTGGCCAGCGCGGAGACGGGCCTGCGGCGTACGCGGACGGCGTCGTCGGCGCTGTCGGCCAGCGCGAACCCCACATCGGCCCGCCCGTCGGTCATCATCGTGAGGTTCTCCACGCTGGCGGCCGTGCGCAGCACCCGCACGGGCTGCCCTTCGCGCCGTAGCTCCTCGGCGAGCCGGTCGCCGAGCGCCCCGTAGGGGCCGCCCGCGAGCCCCGTGGCCAGCCGCAACTCGGGAAGCCCCGGGCCGCCGCCGGAACAGCCCGCGGCCACTCCTGCGGAAAGCAGGGCGAGACCGAGGAAAGAACGCCGGGAAACGGGCATGATTTCACGCTATCCGGTGGCGGAGAATGGACGGGTGACGACCGCACGCCTGCGCATCACCCCAGAGCTGCAGATGTTCCTGCCCGCCAATCGCCGACAGGAGTGGCAGGAGGTCACCCCCGACGGCACCGCCACGCTCGGACACCACGTCGAGTCGCTGGGAGTGCCGCTCACCGAGGTGGGGCCGATGCTCGCGGACGGCCGGCAGGTGCCGCCGTCCCACCTGCTCGCGCCCGGCGACGTCGTGGAGGTGCACCCGGTGCCGCGCCCGCAGCCGCTGCCCGAGGAGCCGCGGTTCCTGCTCGATGTGCACCTGGGCACGCTGGCGCGGCGGCTGCGGCTGCTCGGCATCGACGCCGCGTACCACAACGACATGGACGACCCCGAGCTGGTGGTGCAGGCCAACGAGGAGCGGCGGGTGCTACTCACCCAGGACCGCGGCCTGCTGCGCCGCCGCGCGCTGTGGCTGGGCGCGTACGTCCGCGGCTCGGCCCCGTCCGACCAGCTCCGTGACCTGCTCCAGCGCTTCGCGCCGCCGCTGCGCCCGTGGACGCGCTGCACCGCCTGCAACGGCGTGCTGGCGCCGGTGTCCAAGGACGAGGTGGAGCCGGAGCTGGAGGCGGGCACCCGGCGCTCCTACGACGCCTACGGCCGCTGCGAGTCGTGCGGCCAGGTCTACTGGCACGGCGCGCACAGCGGGCATCTGGAGGAGATCGTCCGCATGGCCACCGCCTGGGTCGCGTGACGCCGGCCATGAAGGGGCGCATGCAGTTCCGCATCATGGGGCCGCTCGCGGTGCTCGACGCCGAGGGCCGCGACCGCACCCCGACGGTGCCCAAGCACCGCGACCTGCTCGCCTTGTTCCTGCTGCACGCGGGCCGTCCGCTGACGGTCGAGCGGCTGCGCAGGCTGTTATGGGCGAGCGAGGGCGGTGACCGCTCCGACTCCCTGGTCCGGGGCTACGTCGGCGAGCTGCGCCGGCTGCTCGGCAAGGACGTGATCACCACCGTGTCCGGCTCGTACGCCCTCGCGCTGGGCGACGGCCTGCTCGACGTGGACAGGTTCCGGCTGCTGGTCGATCGGGGCGCCAACGAGGAGGCGCTGGCGCTGTGGCGCGGCGAGGTGCTGGAGGACGTCGATCCCGAGGGCACGCGGTGGGCCGAGACGCGGCGGCTGCGCGAGGAGCTGGAGGAGCTGCGGCTGCTCGCGCTGGAGCGCCGGGTGCAGGCCGACCTCGACGCCGGGCGTCACCGCGAGCTGCTGGCCGAGCTGAAGCAGCTCGTCAAGCGGCATCCGACGTGGCAGCGCTTCCGCGGCCAGTACATGCTGGCCCTCTACCGCAGCGGGCGCCGGGTGGAGGCGCTGGCGGCGTACGCGGTGCTGCGCGACCAGCTCGACGGCGGCCACGCCATCGAGCCCGACCCCGAGCTGCAGCTCCTCTACCACCGGATGCTGCACGACGACGCGTCCTTGCACGTGTCGGCCGGCCCGCCGGTGCTGCTGCCGCCCGACGTGAGCGGCTTCGTCGGGCGCGCCGACCTGCTCGACCGGGTGATCGGCGGCCAGGTGGTGGTGCACGGGCAGGCGGGCGCGGGCAAGTCGGCGCTGGCCGTGCACGCGGCCTGGCGGCGGCGCGCGGACTTCCCCGACGGCATCCTGTACGCCGACCTGCGCGAGACCACGGCCCCGGCCGCCGTGCTCGAAGACTTCCTGCGCTGGCTGGGCTGCCCTGCGCAGGCCATCCCGGCCACGCTGGAGCAGCGGGTGCGGCTGTTTCGCACGTACGCGGCGAACCGGTCGCTGCTGGTGCTGCTCGACAACGCGGCGGGCGAGGCGCAGGTGCGGCCGCTGCTGTCGGCCTGCCCGACGGTCGTGACCAGCCGTTCCCCGCTCGGCGGCCTGACCGAGGCGCGGCGGCTGTCGGTCGGCGTGCTGGCCGAGAAGGAGGCGCTCGAGCTGCTGGTCACCGGCTCGGGCCGGGACGCGGACCGGGGCGGCGAGCATGACGGCGGGGAGGCGTGGCTGCGGCTGGCGCGGCTGTGCGGCGGGCTGCCGCTGGCGCTGCGCATCGCCGCCTCGCGGCTGGCCGCCCGCCCCGAGTGGACGGTCGGCTACCTGGTGCGGCTGCTGGAGGACGAGCAGGAGCGGCTCGACCGGCTGCACGCGGGCGACCAGGCCGTGCGCAGCGTGCTCGCGATCGGCTTCGACGGCCTGCCCGAGCCGGCCAGGCTGACGCTGCGCGGGCTCGGCGCGCTGTCCGCGCCCGACGTCGCCGACTGGGTGACCGACCTGCTCGGCGGGCAGGCGGAGGCGCTGGTGGACGCGGGGCTGCTGGAGACGTGCGGGGTGGACGTCGCGGGCCAGGTCCGCTATCGGATGCACGATCTGACCCGGCTGTTCGCCCGCGAGCATCCGGTGCCCGGCGTGCCGGCGAAGGTGGCGTCGGTGGTGCTCGCGCGGGTGCAGGCGTCGCGGTTCTCGCTGGTGTCGGACGACCCCGGCACGGTGGTGGCGACGCGCGACATCAGGGAGTCGGTGGAGTGGCTGGCGGCCGAGCGCGGCTTCCTGGTCAGCCTGGTCGCCGACCTGCACGCGGCGGGCCTCGACGACGAGTGCTGGCGGCTCGCCCACCTGCTGGCGCCGTTCCTGGAGCGGCACCGGTTCCTGGACGACTGGCGGGCGGTGACCGGGCCCGCGCTGGCCTCGGCGCGGCGGGCGGGCGATGACCATGGGGCGGCGCTCGTCCTGCTCGACCTGGGCGATCTGCACCTGGCCGAGCGGCGGTGGGACCGCGCGGAGGAGGCGCTGCGCCCGGCCCTCGAGTCGTGCCTGCGGCACGGCCTGGCCCGCGACGCGAACCGGGTGCGGCTCCGGCTGGGCCGCGTCCACCTGGAGCTGGGCCGGCTGGAGGCGGCCGAGCAGGCGCTGCGGCAGTGCCGGGCGGCCGCCGCGGGCCTGCGGGACGAGGCCGACGCCGACCGGGTGCTCGGCGAGGTGCTGCGCCGCGCGGGCCGCCTCGACGAGGCCGCCGGGCATCTGCTCGCCGCCGTCGAGGGGCTGGCCAGGCTGGGCGACCGGCACCGGCAGGCCGACACGCTGATCGACCTGTCCACGGTGCGCCTCGCGCAGGCCGCCAAACCCGCCGCGCGGGCCGCCGCCGAGCAGGCCAGGGGCATCGCCGTACGCCTCGGCGACCGGCTGCTCGACGCCCACGCCCTGCTGGCGCTGGCCCGGGTGAACCGGGCGGAGGGCGCGGCCGAGCTGGCCGCCGAGCTGGCCGGTGCGGCGCTGGAGGTGTTCGAGGAGACCGGCGACCAGCGGGGCGCCGCCAACGCCCGCGCCCTGCTGGCCGGGACCGCACGCCGCTGAACGCAGTCGGCAGGGCTCACATCGCGAGCAGCCGCCGCGTCCCCCTTCCGGCTGACTGCGGCTCAGACGGCGAGCAGCCGCTGCACGTCCTCCCTGTGCAGCTCCTCGGCCGTCCCGGTGCGCACGACGTGCCCTCCGTCGAGGATCACGAACCGGTCGGCCAGCCGCAGCGCGATGTCCAGGTACTGCTCGACCAGCAGCACGGCCAGCCCTGAGGCGTGCAGCCGCTCGATGGCCGCCTCGATCTCCAGGATGATCGACGGCTGGATGCCCTCGGTCGGCTCGTCGAGGATGAGCATGCGCGGCCTGGTCACCAGCGCGCGGGCCATGGCGAGCTGCTGCTGCTGGCCGCCGGACAGGTGCCCGGCGCTGCGCTTGAGCAGCGGCCGCAGGGCGGGGAAGAGGTCGAGCGCCTCGTCCACGGCCGAGCGCGGCTGCTTCGCGGCTTCGACGGTGACCAGCAGGTTCCCCAGCACCGACAGTTGCGGGAAGCACTGGTGGCCCTGGGGGACGTAGCCCATGCCGAGGCGTACGCGCTCGTGCGGCTTGAGCCTGGTGACGTCGCGGCCGTCGAACGTCACCGTGCCCGCGGTCGCGGGCAGCACCCCCATGACGGTGTTGAGCAGCGTGGTCTTGCCCACGCCGTTGCGTCCCATGACGCACACGAGCTCGCCGGGACCGACCTCGACCGAGACCCCGAACAGCACGCGTGCCCGCCCGTAGCCCGACTCAAGGCCGGTTACCGACAGCATCGCTGGTCCTCCTTCCCAGGTAGACCTCCTGCACGCGGGGGTCGCCGCTGACCTGCTCGACCGATCCCTCCACCAGGACCTTGCCCTCGTGCAGGACGGTCACCGTCGAGGCGTGCCGCCGCAGGAACTCCATGTCGTGCTCGACCACGATCACCGTGTGGTCGTCGGCGATCTGCATGAGCAGCTCGCCGGTGCGTTCGCGTTCGTCCTTGGACATGCCGGCGACCGGCTCGTCCAGGAGCAGCAGCCGGGGCCGCTGCGCCAGCAGCATGCCGATCTCCAGCCACTGGCGCTGGCCGTGCGAGAGAACGCCCGCTGAACGTCCGGCGAGCTCTTCGAGACCCGTCCTGGCCAGCGCCTCCTCGACGGCCTCCGAGACGCCCGAGCGCTTTCTCGCCAGCGACCACAGCGGCTTGCGGAAGGTGGCGGCGAGGTCGAGGTTCTCCAGCACGGTGAGCGCCTCGAACACCACCGACGTCTGGAAGGTGCGGCCGACGCCCATGCGGACGATCTGGTGCTCCTTCTTGCCGACGAGGTCGTGGCCGTCGAAGCGTACGGTGCCGGCCGCGGGCTTGGTCAGCCCCGTGATCACGTCGATGAGCGTGGTCTTGCCCGCCCCGTTCGGCCCGATGAGGAAGCGCAGCTCGCCCTCGGGCACGGTGAGGTTCACGCCGTCGAGCGCGCGGAAACCGTCGAACACGACCTGGACGTCACGTAGTTCGAGCACGTCGCAGCCTCCCTGCCAGGCCCACGATGCCTCTCGGGGCCAGCGTCATGACCAGGATGAACAGCGCTCCTTGCAGGTAGAGCCAGCCGTCGGCGAACTGCTCGCTGAAGGCGGTCTTGGCGTAGCCCATGACGACCGCGCCGAGCACGGCCCCGGCGAGCGCGTGCCGGCCGCCGACGGCCACCGCGACGACCAGCTCCAGCGAGGGCACGACGCCGAGCAGGGCGGGCGAGATGATGCCGACGACGGGGACGAACAGCGCGCCCGCCAGCCCCGCCATGCCCGCCGAGATGGCGAAGGTGACGGTCTTGACCAGGGCCGGGTCGTAGCCGAGGAAGCGGACCCTGTCCTCGCCGTCGCGTACGGCGACGAGCAGCCGGCCGTACCGGCTGTTGACGAGCTGCCTGGTGGCCAGGTAGAGCACGCCGAGCACGCCCGCGACGACCAGGTAGAGTCCGCGCTGGGTGGAGTCGTCGGCGAGGTCCTGGCCGAACAGCTCGAAGAAGTTCGTCATGCCGTTGGTGCCGCCGGTCAGGCCCTGCTGCCCGACCAGCAGGATGACCATGGCGGCGGCCAGCGCCTGGGTGAGGATCGCGAAGTACGCGCCGCGTACGCGCTGACGGAAGACCAGCGTGCCGAGCAGCACCGCGAGCGCGACCGGCGCGAGCATCGCCATGCTGAGCGCGAAGACCGGGTCGGCGAACGGCGCCCACAGCGCGGGCAGCTCCTCCCCCGCTCCACACCATGAAGTCGGGCAGCCCGCCCGGCCCCGCCTCGGTGAGCTTGAGGTACATCGCCATGGAGTAGCCGCCGAGCCCGAAGAAGACGCCCTGCCCGAGGGTGAGCATGCCGCCCTGTCCCCAGGCCAGCCCGATGCCGAGCGCGACGATCGCGTAGCACAGGTATTTGGCGAGCAGCCCGAGCCGGAACGGCTCCAGCAGCAGCGGCGCGGCGACGAGCGCGATGACCGCGATGGCGGCGAACGGAAGGTTGCGCTTGATCACGTCAGCACCCTCGACCTGAGCACGAACAGCCCTTGCGGCCTGATCTGGAGGAACGCGATGACGACGGCGAACACGATGACCTTGGCCAGCGAGGCGTCCGACCAGAACTCGGCGTAGGAGTTGAGCAGCCCCAGCCCGGCGGCGGCGAGCACGGCGCCCCTGAGCTGACCGAGCCCGCCGGCCACGACGACGAGGAAGGCGTCGACGATGTAGTACGTGCCGAGCGCCGGCCCGACCGGCCCGATCAGCGTGAGCGCGACCCCGGCGATCCCGGCCAGGCCCGAGCCGATGAAGAACGTCAGCATGTCCACCCGGCCGGTGTCGATGCCGCTGGTGGCGGCGAGCTGCCGGTTCTGCACCACGGCCTGCGTCCGCCTGCCCAGCCCGGTGCGCGTCAGGTAGACCCAGACCGCGACCACGCCGGCCACCGCCAGCGCCATGATGAACAGCCGGTTGTAGGGCAGGATGCCGACGCCGCCCGACAGCCAGGACGGCGCGGGCACCTGCACGTTGGGCGCGCCGAACAGGTCGCGGGCGAGCTGCTGCAGCACCAGGCTGACGCCCCAGGTGAGCAGCAGCGTGTCCAGCGGCCTGCCGTAGAAGTGGCGGATCGCGGCCCGCTCCAGGATCAGCCCCATCACCCCGGCCACGAGGAACGCGACCGGCAGCGCGAGCAGCAGGTCCCCGATGAGGAACGCGGTGTAGGCACCGGCCATGATGAACTCGCCGTGCGCCATGTTGATCACGCCCATCTGCCCGAACGTGAACGTCAGGCCGAGCGCGATGAGCAGCAGCACCGCCCCGATCGACAGCCCGATCGGGAGCTGGTTGACGAACGCCGACATCACTGGCCCGCCGACAGGCCGCCCGCCCACGGGTAGCCCTTGAGGTACGGATCCGGCTTGATCGGCTCGCCCGAGTCCCACACCTGCTTGATCAGGCCGTCCGGCTGGATGATGCCGATGCGGGCGGTCTTGTACATGTGCTGGTTCTCGCCGTCGATGGTGACCTTGCCTTCCGGGCGATCGAGCGAGATGCCGGGCGCGGCCTTCCTGACCGCCTCCACCTCGGTCGTACCGGCCTTCTTGACGGCCTCGGCCCACAGGTAGACGGCGTTGTATCCGGCCTCCATCGGGTCGGAGGTGACCTTGTTCTGCCCGTACTTGGCCTTGTACGCCTTGACGAACGCCTCGTTCTCGGGGGTGTCGGTGGTCTGGTAGTAGTTCCAGGCGACGGGATGGCCGGCGATGTTGTCCACGCCGATGCCGGTGACCTCCTCCTCGGCGACGCTCACCGACAGCACCGGCATGGTGTCGGCGGTGACGCCCGCGCTCTTGAGCTGCTTGAAGAAGGCCACGTTGCTGTCGCCGTTGAGGGTGTTGAACACCGCGTCGGGCTCGGCCTGCACGACCTTGTTGACGAGGGTGGAGTATTCGGTGTGGCCGAGCGGGGTGTACTCCTCGCCGAGGATCTCCATGCCGTTCGCGGCCGCGTACGCCTTGATGATCTTGTTGGCGGTGCGCGGGAAGACGTAGTCGCTGCCCACCAGGAACAGCCTCTTCTTGCCCTGCTCCTTCAGGTAGTCGAGGCCGGGGATGATCTGCTGGTTGGTGGTGGCGCCGGTGTAGAAGATGTACGGCGAGCTCTCCAGGCCCTCGTACTGCACCGGGTACCACAGCAGCGCCTTGTACCGCTCGAAGACCGGCAGCATCGCCTTCCTGCTCGCCGAGGTCCACCCGCCGAACACGGTCGCCACCTTGTCCTGCCTGATGAGCTTCGTCGCCTTCTCGGCGAAGGTGGGCCAGTCGGAGGCGCCGTCCTCCACGATGGGGACGAGCTTCTTGCCGAGCACGCCGCCCGCCTTGTTGATCTCCTCGATGGCGAGCAGCTCGGCATCGCGTACGGTGACCTCACTGATCGCCATGGTGCCGCTCAGCGAGTGCAGGATACCGACCCTGATCTCGTCGGACGAGGCCGCCGGCTCGGAGTCCGATCCACAGGCCGCGATGGGTAATACGAGGAGCGCGGAGACGAGCAGACGGGCAATCGGGCGGGGGATGCGCACAGCCGTTCCTTCCTGCCGACCGGTACTGCGAGAAAGGTGACTCCGCGACATTTCGCCTTGAGTTCTCGATTGTTAATTGGCGATTGCCGAACGTTCACAAACGCACATAACCCGTCATGTCGGCGATCGCCAGGGCGCGAAACCAACACGACATCGACCGGCAACAGGGCGGAAACGGCCGGTTCCTATGGTCCGGCCATGCGGCTAACCTCACACGAGCAGGAGCGGCTGCTCATCCACGTCGCCGCCGGGGTGGCGCGCGAGCGGCGGGCCAGGGGCCTGCGGCTCAACCACCCCGAGGCTACCGCCATCATCGCCTCTTTCCTCATGGAAGGCGCCCGGGACGGGCGCAGCGTCGCCGAGCTGATGGAGGCCGGACGGTCGGTGCTCAGCCGGGCCGACGTCATGGAGGGCGTGCCGGAGATGCTGGAGAGCGTGCAGATCGAGGCCACGTTCCCCGACGGCACCAAGCTCGTCACCGTCCACAGGCCGATCCCGTGATCCCCGGCGAGTACGTCCACCCCGAGGGCGCCGTTCCGCTCAATCCGGGTCGGGAACGGGTGACGGTCCGCGTGGTCAACACCGCCGACCGGCCCATCCAGGTGGGCTCCCACTACCACTTCGCCGCCGCCAACCCGGGGCTGGACTTCGACCGGCGGGCGGCCAGGGGCATGCGGCTCGACGTGCCCGCGGGCACCGCCGTCAGGTTCGAGCCCGGCGTCGAGCGCGACGTCACCCTGGTGCCGCTGGCCGGGCGGCGCGTCGTCCCCGGGCTGCGGCCGGAATGGGCGGGGCCGCTCGATGACTGAGATCTCCCGCGAGCGCTACGCCGCACTCTACGGCCCCACCACCGGCGACCGCGTCCGGCTGGCCGACACCGACCTGTTCATCGAGGTCACCGACGACCTGTCCATGGGCGCGGCGGGCGCCGGCGACGAGGCCGTCTTCGGCGGCGGCAAGGTGATCCGCGAGTCCATGGGCCAGGCCAGGACCACCCGCGCGGAGGGCGCAGCCGACCTGGTCATCACCGGCGCGGTCATCCTCGACCACTGGGGCGTGATCAAGGCCGACGTCGGCATACGCGACGGCCGCATCGCCGCCATCGGCAAGGCCGGCAACCCCGACACGATGGACGGCGTCGGCATCGTCATCGGCCCGTCGACCGAAGTGCTGGCCGGCAACGGCAAGATCCTCACCGCCGGGGCCGTCGACTCCCACGTCCACCTCATCTGCCCCCAGCTTCTCGACGAGGCCATCGGGTCCGGTGTCACGACGATCGTCGGGGGCGGCACCGGACCCGTCGAGGGCACCAAGGCCACCACCGTCACCGGCGCCTGGTACCTCGGCCGCATGCTGGAGTCCCTCGACGCCTACCCGCTCAACTTCGCCCTGCTCGGCAAGGGCAACACGGTCAGCAGCGAGGGCCTGGTCGAGCAGCTTGAGGCCGGAGCCTCCGGCTTCAAGCTGCACGAGGACTGGGGCACCACGCCGGCCGCCATCGACGCCTGCCTGAGCGTCGCCGACGCCTCCGGCGTGCAGGTCACCATCCACACCGACACGCTGAACGAGGCCGGCTTCGTCGAGTCGACGCTCAAGGCCATCGGCGACCGGACGATCCACGCGTACCACACCGAAGGGGCGGGCGGCGGGCACGCGCCCGACATCATCCGCGTCGCCTCCTACGCCAACGTGCTGCCGTCATCCACCAACCCGACCAGACCGCACACCGTCAACACGCTCGACGAGCACCTCGACATGCTGATGGTCTGCCACCATCTCAACCCGGCCATCCCCGAGGACCTCGCCTTCGCCGAGTCGCGCATCAGGCCGAGCACGATGGCGGCCGAGGACGTGCTGCACGACCTCGGGGCCATCTCCATGATCGGCTCCGACTCGCAGGCCATGGGGCGCATCGGCGAGACGATCATCCGTACGTGGCAGACCGCCCACGTCATGAAGGCCCGGCGCGGTCAGCTCGGCGGCGGACCCGCCGACAACCTGCGCGCCCGCCGCTACATCGCCAAATACACGATCTGCCCCGCCGTCGCCCACGGGCTCGACGGCGAGATCGGCTCGGTCGAGCAGGGCAAGCTCGCCGACCTCGTCCTGTGGGACCCCGCGTTCTTCGGGGTCAAGCCCGACCTGGTGATCAAGGGCGGGGTCGTCGCCTGGGCGCAGATGGGCGACGCCAACGCCTCCATCCCCACGCCCCAGCCGGTGCTGCCCCGCCCCATGTTCGGGGCCTCACCCGTCACCGCCGCCGCCACGTCCCTGCACTTCGTCGCCCCGCTCGCCGTCGAATCGGGCCTGGCCGACCGGCTCGCCGTCCGGCGCAGGCTCGCGCCGGTCGCCGACGTGCGGCGGCGCGGCAAGGAGGCGATGCCGCTCAACGACGCGCTCCCCCGGATCGACGTCGCCCCCGACACCTTCGACGTCCGCATCGACGGCGAGCTGATCGAGCCCGCCCCCGCCACGTCCCTGCCCATGGCTCAGCGCTACTTCCTGTTCTGATGAACCCGTCCCTGCTGCTCCTGACCGACTCCCGGCTCCCGGCCGGCGGCCACGCGCACTCGGGCGGCGTCGAGCGCGCCGTCGTCTCGGGTGCCGTGCACGACGCGCCGTCGCTGGCGGCGTTCCTGCGCGGCCGCCTGCACACCGCCGGCGCGGTCACCGCCGCGCTGGCGGCCGCCGCCCGCACCCACGCCGCCGCACCCGGCACGCGCATGTGGGCGGAGCTGGACGCCGAGGTGGACGCCAGGACCGCATCGCCCGCGCAGCGCGACGCCTCCCGCACCCAGGGCAGGCTGCTGCTGCGGGTCGCGCGCCGGGTCTGGCCCGCTCCGGCGCTGGACGAGCTGGCCCGCGCCGTGCCCAGCGCGCACCACCCGATCGCGCTCGGCGCGGCCGCCTTCGCCGCGGGGGCGAGCGCCGAGGAGGCGGCGCTGGCGGCCGCCTACCACGCGGTCACCGGGCCGGCCACCGCCGCCGTACGCCTGCTCGGCCTCGATCCCGTGGCCGTGCACGCCCTGCTCGCCGGCCTCACTCCCGACCTGGCCGCCGTCGCCTCCCGCGCCTGCCGCTTTCCTGACTCCGCCCCCGGCTTCGACGCCGCCCCCGACGCCGCCTCCGACACTGCTCCTGACACTGCCCCTGACACCGGCCCCGACCCTGCCCCCGGCTCTGACCCCTGGCTCGATGACCTCGCCGGCGGGTGGGAGTCGTTGCCCGCACCCTCCGCACCCGCCCTCGACCTCATCGCCGAACAGCATGCCCAGGCCGAGGTCAGGCTCTTCGTCTCCTAGGAAAGGACCCCACATGGGAGCCAACCACGACGACCACCACCACACGCCCGACGGCCGCGGCCGCGCGCTGCGCCTCGGCGTGGGCGGCCCGGTGGGCAGCGGCAAGACGGCCCTGGTCGCCGCCCTGTGCCGGGCGCTCGGCCCGTCCCTGTCGCTGGGCGTGGTGACCAACGACATCTACACCACCGAGGACGCCGACTTCCTGCGCCGCGCGGGCGTGCTGGACGACGAGCGCATCCTGGCCGTCGAGACCGGCTGCTGCCCGCACACGGCGATCCGCGACGACATCGCCGCCAACCTCGACGCCGTCGAGACCCTCGAATACCGCTTCGGGCCGCTCGACCTCGTCATCGTGGAGAGCGGCGGCGACAACCTCACCGCCACCTTCAGCCGGGGGCTCGCCGACCGGCAGATCTTCGTGCTCGACGTATCGGGCGGCGACAAGGTGCCGCGCAAGGGCGGCCCCGGCGTCACCACCGCCGACCTGCTGGTGATCAACAAGACGGACCTCGCGCCCATGGTGGGCGCCGACCTGGGCGTCATGGCCCGCGACGCGGCGGCCGTACGCGGGGAGCGGCCCGTGCTGTTCACCTCGATCCGCCAGGACCCGACCGCCGACGCGGTGGCCGCCTGGGTCAGGGACGAGGTCCGCGCCTGGTCCCACTCCCACGCCACCCCGGTCTCGTGAACCCTCCTCCCACCACCGTCGGGCAGGCCACCCGCTCCCCCGCCCCGCTCGGCACGGCAGCGCACGCGGTCCTGCACGAGGCCACCCCGCCCACCGAGGCACCCGCCTCAGCCGAGCCCGCACCCGTCGCCGGACCGGCCACGGAGACCGCGACAGGCACGGGCGGGCGCACCGCGCACTCTCCCGGTCCGGCAGGGCGGGGGATGCGGGCGGAAGCGGCCGTGGAGACGGCGGCGGGGGCGGGTGGGCGTACGGTCATCGAACGGCTGGCGTCCGCACCACCGTTGACGCTGCGGCAGACGGGCCCGCACACCGTGCACCTGATCTCCACCGCGGCCGGCCCGCTGGGCGGCGACCGGCTCCGGCTCGACCTGCGGGTGGCCCCCGGCACGACGCTGGAGCTGGGTTCGGTGGCGGCCACGCTCGTGCTGCCCGGCGACGGCCCGTCGATGATGCTGATCACCGCGCACGTCGGCGCGGAGGCGACGCTGAGGTACGTCCCCGAGCCGACCGTGCTGGCCGCCCGCAGCGATCACCGCCTGCGCGTCCGCCTCACGCTGGAGCCGGGCGCGACGGTGCTGTGGCGGGAGGAGATCGTCTTCGGCCGCCACGGCGAGCCGTCAGGCCGCTGCCATGCACGCTTCGACGCCACCTGCGACGGCGTGCCGCTGCTCAGGCAGGAGTTCACGGTCGGCGACCCCGGCCTGGACGGTTCACCGGCGGTGTACGGGAGTGCCCGCTGCGTCGGCACGACGTTCCTGACCGAGCGGGCGCCCGCGCCCGCCGTGGCCGAAGGGGTCGCGGTGCTGCCGCTGGCCGCGCCGGGCACGCTGGTCTCGGCCCTGGCCGACGACGCCGTCCAGCTCCGCGCCCGCCTGGAGTGGGGCGAGCGCCAGGCGATGCCGGCACCGCCCACTGGTGACGACTCCGTTGCGTACGGTGGTGAGGCGGCCTCCCCCGGCATAGGCTGATCGTGTGGCCGACGACCTCAAGCCCGCGTCCGCCCGTACCCGCCTGGGCCGTGGCCCCGCGATCGCGGTGCTGGCGGCCGGCGTGCTGCTCACGATCTGCGCGATCCTGCCGTGGGCGGGCATCCAGGCGACGAGCAGCCTGATCGGCGCCGGCGTGGCCAGCGACGTGCGCGGCATCGACGACCCGCTCGGCGTCTACACCCTGCTGGCGGGCCTGGCCGCGCTGGGCTGCGGCGTGGCCGGCCTGATCGCCCATCCCCGCCTCGCCGCCCTGGCGATCGCGCCGGGCGTGGTGGCGGTGTTCGTGCTGGTGTCGTACGTGGCGGGCAGCGACGGCCTGCGCGACCGCGTCTCCATCCACCTCGGCGACCTGCTGTCGATCGAGCCGGTGATCAGGCCAGGCTGGTTCGCCGCGCTGGCCTGCGCGGTCGCGACCGTGCTGCTGTCGGTCGTGGCCCTGGTACGCCGCTGACCGCCCCGCGGCCCTCCAGCCCGGCAGGCGCGGGGGATCAGTCGTAGAAGCCGAGCCGCCGCAGCTGCTTGGGGTCGCGCTGCCAGTCCTTGGCCACGCTGATGCGCAGGTCGAGGTAGACGCGGGTGCCGAGCAGCGCCTCGATCTGCTTGCGGGCCTTGGTGCCGACCTCGCGCAGCCGCTCGCCCTTGTGCCCGATGACGATGGCCTTCTGTGACGGCCGCTCGACGAACATGTGGGCGTAGATGTCGAGCAGGTCGTCGCGCCCCTGCCTGGGCAGCATCTCGTCGACGACGACGGCGATGGAGTGGGGCAGCTCGTCGCGTACGCCCTCCAGCGCCGCCTCCCTGATCAGCTCGCCGACCAGCACCTGCTCGGGCTCGTCGGTGAGCTGCCCGCCCTCGTAGAGCGGCGGCGACTCCGGCAGGTGCTTGATCAGCACGTCGCCGAGCACGTCGAGCTGCTCGCCGGCCTCGGCCGACACGGGCACGATGTCGGCGAAGTCGGCCACCTGCGACACCGCGAGCAGCTGCTCGGCGATCTTCTCCTTGCTCGCCAGGTCGCACTTGGTGACCACCGCGACGACCGGGGTCTTCTTCACGGCCGAGAGCTTCTCGGCGATGAACCGGTCACCCTTGCCGATGGGCTCGTTGGCCGGCACGCAGAACCCGATGACGTCGACCTCGGTGAGCGTGGACAGCACGAGGCTGTCGAGCCGCTCGCCCAGCAGCGTGCGGGGACGGTGCAGGCCGGGGGTGTCGACGATGATGAGCTGCGCGTCGGGCCGGTGGACGATGCCCCTGATGACGCGCCTGGTCGTCTGCGGCTTGGACGAGGTGATCGCCACTTTCTGGCCGACCAGGGCGTTCATCAGCGTGGACTTGCCGACGTTCGGCCTCCCCACGAAGCAGGCGAATCCGGCGCGATGGTTGTCTGGCGAAGTCACATAGTGCATTGTGGCCTATCAGCGGGCGTGTTCACGCCACCAGGCGTACGCCTGGGGCGCGACGCCCGGCGTCCACGGGGTGGTTTCGAGGCCGGGGAGCTCCTCTTCGGCGACCCAGCGGTAGTCGTGGATCTCCACGCCGTCGGGGCGCGGCTCGGGGGATCCGGGGGCGAGCCGGCAGCCGTAGGCGGCGATGACGTAGCCGACCTCGTGGCCGTTGGGATAGACCGTGCGGAACTCGGGGCCGCCGTACACGCCGATCAGGCCCCGCACCTCGATCTCGACGCCCAGCTCCTCGCGCAGCTCCCGCACGACGGCGTCCTCGGGCCGCTCGTCGGGATCGACGCCGCCGCCCGGGGCCGCCCACCGCCGGACGTCGCCGTGGTTGGCCAGCAGCAGGCGGCCGTCGTCGTCGAACACGAACGCGGAGACCGAGGGCAGCATGATCAGGTCTGAGCCGACCTTCTCCCGCAGCCTCGCCAGAAAGGGCGACATCGGCATGTCAGCCTCGCAGGGTGCCGTCGGGACCGGCCACGAGCAGCTTGCCCGCACCCAGCTCGGCCGCCACCGCCTCGTCGGCGGGGCTCGGATCGCCCTCGCTGACCAGCGCGACCGCCTCCAGGGAACGCGCGCCGCTGGAGACCGCCATGGCCACCGCGACCTGCACGGCCGAGAGCGTCAGCGCCGACAGGGCCACGTTCGTCGCCGCGTAGGTGCGGCCCGTCTCGTCGCGCACGGCCGCGCCCTCGGCGGAACCGTTGCGCGCCCGGGCCGAACGGGCCAACGTGATGATCTTGCTGTCTTCGGGATCGAGTGTCACGCGCTCTAGGTTAGGCGCTGACCATGGAGAGCGCCGCCTCGACGACCTTCCGGGTACGGCCGGCGTCCACGTCGTTCATCCCCGTGTGCACCACCGAGACCAGCGTGTCGCCGACGCGGGCGAGCACGAGGTCCATCTCGTACGGGTAGCCGTTCAGCCGCCCGCTGAAGCGCGCCCCGACGGCGTCGTCGGCCGCCTCCCGCACCGCCTCGTCGATCGGCAGTTCGTGCGGCCGCAGGTCGGTGCCGCTCGAGCTGCGCACGGCGTGGCACTTGCGCAGCGCCTCGGCCAGCTCGTCCAGGTGGTCCTCCGCCTCGCCGGCCGCGTACCTGGCGAGGCCGACCCCGGCCTGCTCGCCCAGGCCGTCGCCGTGGTAGCTGACCGCGGCCTGCGCGGTGAGCGCCTGTCCCGGCGCCTTGCCTCCGGGCGGTTCCAGCACGGCCCGGCAGTTCTCGTCCGCCTGCCCGAACGGCATCTGCCAGGCCTGCTCCGGTCTGATCGTGAAGCCGTCCGGCAGGCGCGGCTGTTCCTTGCTGAGCACTTCGCGCAACTGCGCCATGGCCTGCGCGTCGAGAAAGCTCTCGGCTCCCACGCCGCCGCACCCCGCCAGGAGGCAGGTGAGCAGCGCGCAGGCGCCGATCCCTGGTCTTCGTTTCATGATCCCCCCTTGAACCGCAGCCTCCCCGCACGAGTAATGCGGCAATCCACCGGAGTGACCACCAATACGCAAAAAGGGTGCCCCCGCCCTGATCAGGACGAGAACACCCTTTACGCCGACCAGCGTCGCGACCCGGTACCAGGCCGGGACGCCGTCGTTCCCCCAGGATCCGTCCTCGGGCCGCGAACCCCACCCGGCCTTCGGACGGTCTCCCCTCGTAGACACCCACCGCACTGGATGTCGTTGGTTCGAGAGTGCCGTACCCGGCTTGCAGAAGACTTGTAGAACGCTTGCCGTTTCGCCCGCATTCGCGGCCTTCGCCGGAAGTGGCGTCACTCCCGGCCGGCGGGGCGCTCCCGCTCGCGTTCGCGCTCGCGATCCCGTTCCCGATCGCGTTCACGCTCGCGCTCGGCCGCCACCGGCAGCGCCTCGTCCTCCGGTGGCGTCACCCGCCGCACCACCACGGTGCTGATCCGGTTGCGCCGGCCCGCCAGGCTCTCCGCGGTCAGCGACAGCCCCGCCACCTCGGCGTGGGAGCCCGCGATCGGCACCCGGCCGAGCGCGTGCGCGAGCAGCCCGCCCACGGTCTCGACGTCATCGACGTCGATCTCGGTGTCGAACAGCTCGCCCAGCTCGTCGACCGGCATGCGGGCGGTCACCCGCATGCCGCCGTCCTCCATGGGCTCGACCCTGGGCGCCTCCTGGTCGTACTCGTCGGTGATCTCGCCGACGATCTCCTCCAGGACGTCCTCGATCGTGACCAGGCCGGCCGTGCCGCCGTACTCGTCGATGACGATCGCGATGTGGATCTGGCGCGCCTGCATCTCCCGCATGAGCTGGTCGATGGGCTTGCTCTCGGGCACGTACGCGGCCGGCCGCATGATCGACTCGACCGTCTCCTTGCCCCCGCCCTCGCCCGACTCGTGGATCTTGCGGGCGATGTCCTTGAGGTAGGCGATGCCGATGACGTCGTCTTCGTTCTCGCCGACCACCGGGATGCGGGAGAAGCCGCTGCGCAGCGCCAGCGACAGCGCCTGGCTGATCGTCTTGGCCCGCTCGATGTAGACCATGTCCGTGCGGGGCACCATGACCTCGCGCACGAGCGTGTCGCCGAGCTCGAACACCGAGTGGATCATCTCGCGCTCGTCCGGCTCGATCACCTGGCGCTCCTCGGCCAGATCGACCAGGTCGCGCAGCTCGGCCTCTGAGGTGAACGGGCCGTCGCGGAAGCCCTTGCCGGGCGTCAGCGCGTTGCCCAGCAGGATGAGCAGCTTGGGCAGCGGGCCGAGTATGCGGGTCAGGCCGTAGACGATGGGCGCGCTGGCCAGCGCCACCGGCTCGGCGTGCTGGCGGCCCAGCGTGCGCGGCATCACGCCGACCACGACGTAGCTGATGACGATCATCACGGCGGCGGCCCAGAAGTAGGCCCAGCCCTGGTCGTCCAGCAGGTCGATGAAGAGCAGCGTCGCGATCACGGTCGCGCCCATCTCGCAGCACAGCCGCAGCAGCAGGAGCAGGTTGAGGTAGCGAGGCGGGTCGTTCACGATGTCCCGCAAGCGCGCGGCGCCGCGCCGCGACTCACGGACGTATTCGTCGGCACGCACCCGGGAGATGCGTGTCAGCGCCGTTTCCGCACTGGCGATCAGGCCACCGACGACGACGAGCGCGATGGCCGACAGCAACCAGGCGTTCACCGCGGCTTGCGCACCTCCTGCCACGACTCGAGGAGCCGGGACTGAAGGCCGAACATCTCCCTGTGCTCCTCCGGCTCGGCATGATCGTAACCGAGCAGGTGCAGGATGCCGTGGGTGCACAGCAGCTCGAGCTCGTCGGCCGTGCTGTGCCCGGCCTCCTCCGCCTGCCTGGCGGCCACCTGCGGGCAGAGCACGACGTCGCCGAGCAGCGCGGGGTCGGCGGGCCCTTCGGACTCGCCGCGCGCGCCGCCGCCGGGACGCAGCTCGTCCATCGGGAAGGCCAGCACGTCGGTCGGGCCCGGCTCACCCATCCACTTCTCGTGGAGCTCCGCCATGGCGTCTTCGTCGACGACCACGATGGACAGCTCGGCCAGCGGGTTGATGCCCATCTCGCCGAGCACGTGGGTGGCCAGGGCGACGATGCTCTCCTCGTCGATGCCGACGCCCGACTCGTTGTTGATCTCGATGCTCACGGTCGCCGCTTCCCTCGCTGCTGAATCGCCTTGGGCTCCTGGGCCGCCTGCGAGGCGTCGTAGCGCCCGTAGGCGTCGACGATCTCGCTGACGAGCTTGTGGCGCACGACGTCGGTGCTGGTCAGCCGGGCGAAGTGGATGTCGGGGATGCCTTCGAGGATCTCCTGCACCACCCGCAGTCCGCTCACCGTGCCCGACGGGAGGTCGACCTGCGTGACGTCACCGGTGACCACGATCTTCGAGTTGAACCCGAGCCGGGTCAGGAACATCTTCATCTGCTCGGCCGAGGAGTTCTGGGCCTCGTCGAGGATGATGAAGGCGTCGTTGAGCGTGTTGTGGGTCAGCAGGAAGCCCTCGGTGACGTAGAGGGAGTCCTCGGCCGCCACCTGGATGCAGACGCACTCGGCCGTGCCGCTGGGCTCGATGCGCTCGATGCGGCGCTCGGGGCGGACGCCGCCGTGAGCGTGGTAGGCCGCCGCCTTGCCGGCCCGCCTGAAGGGCTCGACGCCCTCGGGCAGGTGGACGTCGAGGACGCCCGCCGTCCGCCGCGCCACGCCGCCGAGCGAGCGCACCAGGGTGACGACGTCGTCGCCGAGCCGCTCGGAGGCGGTGGTGAAGCGCAGGCCCTCGGCGGTGACCGTGCCGCCGGCGTCGAGCAGGCCCTGGAGCACCGCGAGCCTGATCTCCGCCGTGTTGCGGAGGTAGACCTCCGGCACGAACGTCGTCTCCGGCCCGAGTTCGGCCAGGCCGAGCTCGGCCGGCGGGTGCGCGAGCGTCGTGGTGCCGCCGGACCGCCCGGCCGCGACCGGCACGCCCAGGCTCTTGGACGCGGTGCCGCGGCCCTCGCCGAGCAGCAGGCCCAGCGCGTACGGGTCCATCGCGACGGCGCGCTCGGGGAAGCAGACCGGCGCGGTCAGCAGCGGCAGCTCCCACCTGCGCTCACCGGCGGGACCGAGGTCGCCTGCCAGCTCCTTGGTCTCCAGCACCCGCCAAGGCCCGCCGCGGCCGTCGCGGACGGTCCACAGGTGGTCTTCGCTGGCCAGGACCGAGGCGCCGTCCTGGCTGGACAGGCGGTAGATCTTCTTCTCACCCTGCGGGTAGACCCCCAGCACGGGCGTCGGCTCGCCATCGGACCCGACGACGAGATCGCCGACCTCCAGCTCGCCGATGGGGCGCCAGCCGTCGGGCGTCAGCACCTTGCTGCCGACCGGCTGGGCCCGCCCGCGCATGTAGGCGAGCGGCGCGACCTCGATGGTGCCCGCGGCCATCAGCTTGGGGATGGAGTCGGGGTCGACCATGTCGTGCAGCGCGTCGTAGAGCGGCCGCAGGTATGGGTCGATCTTCTCGTACAGGGTGCCGGGCAGGAAGCCCAGCCGCTCGCCCGCCTCGACCGCGGGACGGGTCAGGATGATGCGGTTGACCCGCTTCTCCTGCAGCGCGCGCACCGCCTTGGCCATCGCCAGGTACGTCTTGCCGGTGCCGGCGGGGCCGATGCCGAAGACGATGGTGTGCTTGTCGATGGCGTCGACGTAGCGCTTCTGGTTGACGGTCTTGGGACGGATGGTGCGGCCCCGCGACGACAGGATGTCGAGCGAGAGCACCTCTGCCGGCCTGTCGGAGGTCATGCGCAGCATGGCGATGCTGCGCTCGACCGCGTCGGGGCTCAGCTCCCCGCCGCTGCGCAGGACCTCGACGAGCTCCTCGAAGAGGCGTACGACGGTGCCGCTCTCGTCAGGGCTGCCGGTGACGGTGATCTCGTTACCGCGTACGTGGATGTCGGCCCGGAAGGCGCCTTCGATGACGCGCAACAGCTCATCGCCGGAGCCCAGGAGGCTGACCATCGGGTATTCGTCCGGTATCAGCACCTTCGCTTGAGTCCGCGAGGGAGGTGCTGTACGTCGGGATTCATGTAGTTCGGACATGGGCAGGCCAGCGGCCTGATGCCTCCCGGTCTCTTTCGGAGTTCTTCTCCGCCCATCGTATCCGGGGCCAGGCCGATTGCTCGCCCCGATATTCGCAGCGTCCGGGCCCCGTGCAGGCGGCCCCGGCCGCTGCGGGCCGTCAGCCCGGCGGCCAGGTCAGGTCGCGCCCGCCCAGCACGTGAGCGTGGACGTGGAAGACCGTCTGGCCCGCGCCGGGTCCGGTGTTGAAGACCACGCGGTAGCCGCGCTCGGCGACGCCGCGCATCACGGCCACCTCGTGCGCGGTCTTGAGCACCTCGTCAGCGAGCCCGTCGTCGGCCTGGGCGAGCGCCGCGGCGTTGGCGTGGTGCTCCTTCGGGATGACGAGCACGTGGGTCGGCGCCTGCGGGTTGATGTCCTGGAACGCCAGGGTCCTGCCGGTTTCGTAAACGATCTCGGCGGGAATCTCCTTGGCGACGATTTTGCAGAAGAGGCAATCGCTCACCCGATCAGCCTACCGAGGGCGCCGCCCCCGGCCGAGTCCGTTGCGAATCGGTAATCACCTGTGTCGTGCACAGGAAGATCAACAAGGTTAGGGTGAGTGTGCGAAACTACAGCAGAAAAGACGATTCAGGGTCGGGCGAGCGCCACCTGGCGAGGACACAGACTGGGTAATGCACCCTAAGGAACCGGGGAAACCTCCAGAACCGGAAGAGCGTAAACCCTCTGGGAAGGCCGCGCGTCCCACTGATGTGACCACCGAAACCCTTCTGGCCGACAGGTCGATGGGGGCGGTGCCGGTCGGGTGGGATGCCGACATGGCCGTGACGGCGCTGTACAGCGCTCATTTTCGGTCGTTGGTGCGTCTCGCTGTGTTGCTGGTGCGCGACATAGCAACAGCTGAGGAAGTCGTGCAGGATGCGTTCGTCGCCATCCATGGTGCCTGGCGCAGGCTGCGCGACCCCGACAAAGCACTTGCCTACCTGCGCCAGTCTGTCGTCAACCGGTCCCGGTCAGTGCTGCGCCACCGCGCGGTCGTCGAGAAGTATGCTCCGAAAGGTCTGCCTGACGCGCCGAGTGCCGAAAACGGCGCCATCGGGGAGCTGGAACGTTCTGCTGTGATCGAGGCGTTACGTGCCCTGCCCACCCGACAGAGAGAAGCACTGGTTCTACGCTACTACGGTGATCTGTCCGAAGCTGAGATCGCTCACGCCATGGGCATCAGCAAGGGGGCGGTCAAGAGCCACACGGCACGTGGCATGGCCGCCTTGCGATCGGTCCTGGAGAAGATGTCATGACCCAGCCCCCCGACGAGTACGGCGACCTGCTGCGCCGTGCGCTCCGCGCGGAGGCGGACGCGGTCGTGCCCTCGCCGGACGGACTGGAGATCATCCGTGCTCGCATCGAGCGGCGCAACGTACGAAGGCTGTTCTGGTGGCGAGCGGGGGCGGCCGCGGCCGGCGCGGTCCTGGTGGCCGGCACGATCGTGCTGGCCGTCCCCGGCCTGCGCTCCCAGATCATCGACCGGGCTCCCGTGCAGGTCGTGGACGATGAGACGACCAAGGTGCCGTCCAACTCCTCGACCACCCGCTCCATCGACCCGCCGGTCACCAGTGTCCTGCCCCGCCAGTCCCATCCGGTGGTGCTGCCGCCCGCCACGTCGGAGCCCGCGACCCCCAAGGTGACCCGCAAGGCCGACTCGACCAGCAGGCCGTCACCTACTCCCACGCCCACCCCCACCCCCTGTCCGTCGGCGCTCGCCGATGAAGCCGAGCCGCCGGCCGACTGCCCCACGCTCTCGCCGTCGCCCACGCCGACGCCGAGCCCCACGATGATCGAGACGTCCGCGCCGCCGTCGCCGTGCCCGCCCGAGGAGTGCCCTCCCGAGGACGTGATGACCGAGACGCCGCCCGTCGAGGCGTCCACGCCGCTGCAGGACACGCAGCCCACGCCCTGAACAGGCCCTGAAAAACAGGCCCTGAAAAACAGGCCCTGAAAAACAGGCGCTGAAAAACAGGCCCCGAAAAACAGGCACTGAAAGACGCCCTGAAGAGCGTCAGAGGCTCACCAGCGCCCCGTACGGCTGAACAGGACGGACGCCGCCGCCACCCCCGCCGTGGACGTGCGCAGGACCGTCGGGCCGAGCAGCACGGGCGCCGCCTTGGCCGCCGTGAACCTGGCCAGCTCCTCCTCCGAGACCCCGCCCTCGGGGCCGACCACCATGACGATGTCGCCCTCGGCGGGCAGCGCCACGCCCGACAGCGGCTCGGTGGCCTCCTCGTGCAGCACCAGGCCCAGCGCGGCCTCCGACAGCAACCGCTCGACCTGGGCGGTGGAGGCGAGGTCGGCCACCTCGGGCAGGTGGAAGCGGCGGGCCTGCTTGCCGGCCTCGCGCGCGGTGGAGCGCCAGCGGCCCAGTGCCTTGGCGACCTTATCGCCCTTCCACTGGGTGATGCTGCGCGCGGCCGCCCACGGCACGATCACGTCGACGCCGGCCTCGGTCATCATCTCCACGGCCAGCTCGCCTCTGTCGCCCTTGGGCAGGCCCTGGACGACCGTCAGCCGGAGCGCCGGCCGTTCGACGTCGTAGCGGCGCAGCACGTCGAGCCGGAGCCTGTCCTTCAGCGTCTCGCGTACGACGCACTCGGCCACCGCGCCCGCGCCGTCGGTGAGGTCGACGCGCTCACCGGGCCGCAGCCGGCGCACGGCGGCCGCGTGCCGCCCCTCGGGGCCCTCCAGCGTCAGCTCGGCCCCGTCGAGGCGCTCGCGCTCGCAGAGGAAGACCGGCGCCGTCACCGGCCGTTGAAGGCGTCACGCAGGCGGGAGAAAAAACCCTGCTGACCCGGTGCGAACTTGCCAGGCGGGCGCTCCTCACCTCGCAGCCTGGCCAGCTCGCGCAGCAACTCCTCCTGAGCGGAGTCGAGGCGGGTCGGCGTCTCGACGTTGACGTGGATGAGCAGGTCGCCCCTGCCGGACTCGTTGAGCCGCTGGACGCCCCTGCCGTACATGGTGATGACCTGGCCGGACTGCGTGCCTGGCCGGACGTCGACCTCTTCGGTGCCGTCGAGGGTGTCCACCGTCAGCACGGTGCCGAGCGCCGCGGCCGTCATCGGGATCTGCACGGTGCAGTGGAGGTCGTCACCGCGCCGTTCGAAGATCTCGTGGGGCCGCTCGGCGATCTCCAGGAACAGGTCTCCGGGCGGGCCGCCGCCGGGGCCGACCTCGCCCTCGCCGGCGAGCTGGATGTGGGTGCCGTCCTCGACGCCCGCGGGGATGCGGACCTTGATCGTACGGCGGGTGCGCACCCGGCCGTCGCCGGAGCACTCCTGGCAGGGGTGGCGGATGATGGTGCCGAAGCCGCCGCACTGCGGGCAGGGACGCGAGGTCATGACCTGGCCCAGGAAGGACCGCGTGACCTGGGAGATCTCGCCGCGCCCGCTGCACATGTCACAGGTGTCGGGGTGGGTGCCGGGTGCGGTGCCGGCCCCGTGGCAGACGTCGCAGAGCACGGCCGTGTCCACGGCGAGCTCGCGGGTCGTGCCGAAGGCCGTCTCGCGCAGGTCGAGCTCGACCCTGATCGTGGCGTTGCGGCCCCTGCGGGCACGCGAGCGCGGCCCCCTGGCACCGGTGGCGGTGCCGAAGAAGGCGTCCATGATGTCGCTGAACGGGAAGCCCGCTCCGAACCCGCCGGCACCGGCGCCCGCTCCCGCACCGCCGCCGCCGAAGGGGTCGCCACCCAGGTCGTACATCTGGCGCTTGTTCGGGTCGGACAGCACCTCGTAGGCCTGCGTGATCTCTTTGAACCGCTCCTGGGTGTCAGGATCGGGGTTCACGTCAGGGTGCAGCTCGCGAGCGAGCCGGCGGTACGCCTTTTTGATCTCGTCCTGACTTGCGTCACGGCGCACCCCGAGGGTGGCGTAGTAGTCGCTGTTTGCCACTTATCGACCTCTTATGATGCAGCCAGGATCTGGCTGACGTAGCGTGCCACCGCGCGTACGGCGCCCATCGTCACGGGGTAGTCCATCCTGGTCGGGCCCAGAACGCCGAGCCGGGCGAGTTGGTTGTCGCCAGAACCGTATCCGGTCGCGACGACGGATGTGCCCCGCAGGTAGGGGTTTTCCGATCCGATGCGCACGGTGAGCGCGGACGGGGTGTCTGAGGATGTCTCGCCGAGCAGCCGCATGAGGACGACCTGCTCCTCAAGCGCCTCCAGCACGTCGCGCAGACCGGTGGCGAAGTCGGCGCCGGCGAGGTTGGCCGCTCCGGCGAACACGACCTTCTCGTCGTGCCGTTCGACCAGCGTCTCGAGCAGCACGGAGAGGATCGTCGCCGCGGCGGGCCGGTCTTCGACGGGAAGCCTTTCCGGCAGGTCGGCGACCAGCTCGGGCACGGCGCTCAAGCCGCAGCCGTCGAGGCAGGCGTTGAGCACGGCGCGCAGGTTGGCGATGCGGTGGTCCTCCACCACTTCCGGCAGCTCCACCACCCGCTGCTCGACGCGGCCGGTGTTGGTGATGAGCACGAGCATGACCCGCCGCTCGGTCAGGGGAACGAGCTCGACGTGCCGGACCGTCGAGCGGGTGAGCGTCGGGTATTGGACGACCGCGACCTGCCGGGTGAGCTGCGCCAGCAGCCGGACCGTACGGGTGACCACGTCGTCGAGGTCGACGGCGCCCGCGAGGAACGTCTCGATGGCCCGCCGCTCGGCCGCCGACAGCGGCTTGACCTGCGAGAGCCGGTCGACGAACAGGCGGTAGCCCTTGTCCGTCGGCACGCGGCCCGCGCTGGTGTGTGGCTGGGTGATGTAGCCTTCCTCCTCCAGCGCGGCCATGTCGTTCCTGACCGTCGCCGGGGAGACCTTCAGATTGTGACGCTCGGCCAGCGCCTTGGAGCCCACCGGTTCGTTGGTGGACACGTAGTCTTCGACAATGGCCCGGAGCACCGCCAGCTTCCGATCGTCGAGCACGTGCTCACCTCCTGCCTCTGTCCCTTACAGGAACGTGGTGTCTAGCACTCTGTGTTCCCGAGTGCCAAGTGTACGGCTCTCGGTCACAAGGTGCGATAACACCGCGTCCCAACTGCTTCTGGCTTCCTGAGAGCAGCAGGCCTCACACTTGCCCTCATGACCGACGATTCCCGGCCCCCGACGTACGGCCCGCCGCCCGGCCACGGACCGGCACCGTACGGACAGCCGCCGTGGCAGCCTCCGCAGGAACCACCCCAATACGGCCGGCAGCCCGTACCTCCACAGGGCCCACCGCCGTACGGTGGCCCGGGTCAGTTCGGCCCGCCATCTCAGTACGGACAATACGGCCAACAGACCCAATTTCCACCACGAATCGACTCCAAAGCCATAAAGCCCAGCCTGTGGTGGATCGCGGCCGCCTGGGGAGTGTTCCTGGCCTGCGCGGCGGCCGGGATCGTGCTGTTCGCGAACGGTATGGGCGCCGCCTCTGACCTGGTGCCCAAACAGACGTTCGCGTCCGGCGAAAAGATCACGGTGACGGTGGACCCGGCCGACAAGCCCGGCGTCTACCTCGCGAGCGACACCCAGGTCACCTATGACTGCTCCATCAGCGGGGACGCCAAGCTGGCCAAGACCCCCGACCGGCGGATGATCGAGGCGGGAGACGCGGTCTGGGAGCAGTTCCTCGTGATCAACGCCCCGGCCAAGGGCGACTACGAGCTGACCTGCGTCAACGAGGAGAAGGCCACCGTGCGCTACGGCGTCGGCCGCGACTCCTACTCCGTCGTGACCGGTGTCGCCGACGGCATGATCACCATCATCGCCGTCTCGGGCGCCGGGCTGCTCGCCGCCGTCGCAGGCACGATCGTCGTCCTCGTCCGCCGCAGCGGCGCCCGCAAGCGCCTTGCGGTCAGCGGGTGATTTGCTACGGTCCCCCCTGTGTACGAGGGCGATGTTCTGGCGGGAAACTGGCGGCGGCCGGGCAAGGGGAAGATCCCCAAGGTGCCCGCCGAGCGGGACCTCGTCGTGGAGGACGCCGACAGCGGCTTCTGCGGCGCCGTGGTGGCGTGCGACAAGGAGGCCGTCACCCTTGAAGACCGGTTCGGCAACCGCCGGCTCTTCCCGCTCGCGCCCGCCGCGTTCCTGCTCGAGGGCAAGCCCGTCACGCTGATACGCCCTGCCGCGCCCGCCCCCGCGGGCCCCAGGCGCAGCGCGTCGGGCTCCATCGCCGTCGAGGGCCTGCGGGCGCGAGTGGCCCGGCAGAGCCGCATCTACGTCGAGGGCGTCCACGACGCCGCGCTCGTCGAGAAGATCTGGGGCCACGACCTGCGGGTCGAAGGCGTGGTCGTCGAATACCTCGAAGGCATCGACCACCTGCCCGCCATCGTCGAAGAGTTCCGCCCCGAGCCGGGGCGGCGGCTCGGCGTGCTCGTCGACCACCTGGTGCCCGGCTCCAAGGAGAGCCGGATCGCCGCCGAGATCACCTCCCCCGATGTGCTCGTGGTCGGCCACCCGTTCGTCGACATCTGGCAGGCGGTCAAACCGTCCGTGCTGCGCATCCCGGCCTGGCCGGAGGTGCCGCGCGGCGTGCCGTGGAAGGAGGGTGTCATCGCCGCGCTGGGCTGGCGCATGGAGCCCGCGGAGGCGTGGCGGCGCATCCTCGGCGCCGTCTCGACGTACACGGACCTGGAGCCGGCGCTGCTCGGCCGGGTCGAGGAGCTGATCGACTTCGTTACGGAGGCACCATGAGCCAAGACCCCCATGCCGGCCAGGACCCGCCCCGACCTTCCCCCGACGACGACGCGACCCGCAAGGTGAGCGCGGCGGACGCCGACGCCACCCGCAAGTTCTCCCCCGCCGACATGCCGCCGCCCGCGCCGGGCTCTGGCCCGCAGCCGGGCCCGCCGCCGTACGGACAGCAGCCCGACTCCGCACCCGGCTACGGCGCACCATCCGATTCCGCACCCGGCTACGGCCCGCCATCCGACTCCCCACCCGGCTACGGCACGCAGCCCGGTTCGACGCCCGGCTCGGCCCCTGGTTACGGCGCGCAACCCGGCTCCGCACCCGGCTACGGCGCACAGCCCGGTTCAACCCCCGGATACGGGCAGCAACCCCCCTCCTACGGCGGGCAGATTCCCTACGGGCAATTGCCCGGCTCGGCGCCCCAGTACCAGCAGCAGCCGCCCACCGACTACGGGCAGCCCGGTTACGGCCAGCCCGATTACGGCCGGCAGGGCCCCTACGGCGCGCCCGGCGGCTACGGCCAGCCAGGCGGCCACCCCGGCGGTTACGGCCGTCCCGGATACCCGCCGCCCCCGCCCGGGTACGGATACGCCCAGCCGCCCGGCCAGCCGTACATCCCCGGTCGCTTCGGCCCCCGCCCTGGCTCCGACGACAACAGCATGGCGATGCTCAGCCACCTGCTGGGCCTGCTGGTCTCCTGGATCGGCCCGCTCATCATCTACCTGGTGCGCAAGGACCAGTCCCCCTACGTCAGGGACCACGCGGCCGGTGCGCTGAACTTCGAGCTCACGATGTTCATCGGCTACATCGCATCGACGTTCCTGATGTTCTTCTTCATCGGCTTCCTGACGCTGCCGGCGATCTACGTGGTGTCGCTGATCTTCCACATCCAGGCGGCGGTGGCGGCCAACAAGGGCAAGCACTACCGCTACCCGATCGCCATCCCCTTCGTCACCTGAACCAGCCGTCACCTGAACCAGCAGATCCCTGACCGGGGCATCGGTCTACGCCAGGAGATCCCCCGGCCAGGGCGTGGATTCAGACCAGGAGATCGATCCTGATCAGGGGCGTCGGCCTGGACCAGCCGGCGCAGGGCAGGCCCCCTGACCGAGCCGTCGGCCTGGACCAGCCGGACTGCGTCAGATCGGTCGGTCAGTCGGCGGCGTCAGGCCACTCGAATCAGACCGGCGAGACCAGTCGGTTAGGACCACCGGCTCAGACCAGGAGATCCCTGACCAAGGCATCGGCCAGCAGCCTGCCCTGGAGGGTCAGCACCATGCGGCCCGCCTTGAACGGCTCGGGCTCCAGCAGCCCCCTGGCGAGCGCGCTCGCCACCGCGGGCCGCGCGGCGGGCGCGACCTCGGCCAGCGGGTAGCCGGACGACAGCCGTAGCTCCAGCATGAGGCGTTCGGCGGCGCGGTCGTCGGGCCCGAGCACCTCGCGGGCGTGGGCGGGCGAGGTGCCGGCGGCCAGCCGCTGGGCGTAGGCGGCGGGGTGCTTGACGTTCCACCAGCGGGTGCCGCCGACGTGGCTGTGCGCTCCTGGGCCGGCGGCCCACCAGTCGCCGCCGGTCCAGTAGAGCAGGTTGTGGCGGCAGCGGGCGTCCTGCGACGCCGCCCAGTTGGACACCTCGTACCACTCGAACCCGGCCTGCGACAGCAGCTCGTCGGCGATCAGGTAGCGGTCGGCGGCCACGTCGTCGTCGGGCATCGGCAGCTCGCCGCGCCGGATGCGCGCCGCCAGGCGGGTGCCCTCCTCGACGATCAGCGAGTACGCCGACACGTGGTCGGGACCCGCCTCGATCGCCGCGCTCAGCGACGCCCGCCAGTCGTCGTCGGACTCGCCCGGTGTGCTGTAGATCAGGTCGAGGTTGACGTGCTCGAACCCTGCTTCCCTGGCCTCCCGTACTGCCGCGGCCGCTCTGCCGGGCGTGTGGCGGCGGTCGAGCACCTGCAGGACGTGCTCTCGTACGCTCTGCATGCCGAAGCTGACGCGGTTGAACCCGCCGTGGCGCAGCTTCTCCAGCGACGACGGATCCACCGACTCGGGGTTGGCCTCGGTGGTGACCTCGGCGTCCGGCCGCAGCCCGAACTCCGAGCCGATCGCGGCGAGAATGCGCGCCAGGTCCTCAGGGGGCAGCAGCGTGGGGGTGCCGCCGCCGAAGAACACCGTCTCCACCGGCAGGTCCGTCTCGCCCAGGACGCGCCGCGCCAGCCGGATCTCCTCGATCACCGTGTCGGCGTAGTCGCGCTGCGAGGCCCCGGGGCCCAGCTCGGCGGCGGTGTAGGTGTTGAAGTCGCAGTAGCCGCAGCGGGTCAGGCAGAACGGCACGTGCACGTAGAAGCCGAACGGCCGCTCGCCGAGGCCTTGCAGGGCACTGTCGGGCAATTCGCCGGAGGCGGGCGCGGGATCACCGTCAGGCAGGATGGATGGCACCCCTCCAGTGTGCCCGCCCCTCACAGTGCTCCGCCCCACCCAAGCCCGCCCGGTGCCAGCCCGCAGCAGCCGCGCCCGCCGGGTGGTCACGCCGCGCGAGGGCCGCCCCACCCGCACCCGCCGGTGCTAGCGCCGTTGAGAGCCGCCCCGCCAGGACACGAGCCGCGCCACCGTCCCGCCCCCGCAAGAGCCGCCCTACCGGTGCTCACGCTGGGCAGGAGCCACTCCCGCCCGCACACAAGCCGCACCACCGTCCCCGCGCCCCGCAGGAGGAGCCCCACCGCGTCAGAGCCGCGCACCGCACCAGGCCCGATCCTTACGCCCCTCGCCACGCGGGAGCCGCGCCCGCCGTGCTCGCACCCACGCCGCGCAGGAGTTGCCGCCGCCGTGGCAGCACGCGCCACACCCACCACCCGCTCGTCCCCGCGCCTCACGCGCAAGAGTCGATTGCCCGGATCCGCCACAGGTATCGACGCCTTTCCCACCAGCGAGACACACAAGCAAGCCAGCCCTCGCCGAGGCGGCGACGAGGGTCGTTGACGTCGGCGAGGGGCCGCTCTACGATCGCGTTCAACTTATAGGAAAGTTTCCTATTTGTAGGCGTCCGGGAGCGGCCCCGTGAAGAAGAAGATCCTCATCGCAGTGTCACTCTTACTCGGCCTCACGCTGATCTCCGTACCGGCAGAGGCCCGCGCCGCCGGGTTCAACCGGGTCGCGTACTTCATCCAATGGGGCGTCTACGGGCGCGACTACCACGTCAAAGACGTGCACACCACCGGGGCCGCCGCCAAGCTCACCCACCTCAACTACGCGTTCGGTTTCGTGAGCGCCGACGCCACCTGCTACTCCTCCGACCCGTGGGCCGACTGGCAGCGCCCCGTACCGGCCGAGCAGAGCGTCGACGGCGTCGCCGACGAGCCCGGACAGGCGCTCAACGGCAACCTCAACCAGCTCCGCAAGCTCAAGGCCAAGCACCCCCACCTCAAGGTGATGATCTCGCTGGGCGGCTGGACCGGCTCTGCGTCCTTCTCCGACGCCGTCCTCACCCCCGAGCGGCGCTCCGCACTCGCCCGTTCCTGCATCGACATGTGGCTGCGCGGCAACCTGCCCGGCCTCGAGCCCGGCGCGGCCGCCGGCATCTTCGACGGCATCGACCTCGACTGGGAATGGCCGGGCTCGGCCGGCGCCGAAGGCAACGTGGTCAGGCCCGAGGACAAGCGCAACTTCACGCTGTTCGTGGCCGAGCTGCGCCGCCAGCTCACCGCGTTCGACCGTAAGACGCAGCTCACCGCGTTCCTCCCGGCCGCCGCCGCCAAGATCGACGCGGGCTTCGAGGTACGCGAGGTCTTCAAGCACCTCGACTTTGCCACCCTCCAGGGCTACGACCTACACGGCACCTGGGAGCAGCAGACCGCGCACCACGCCAACCTGTTCACCGACCGCCGCGACCCGAGCCCGGTCAAGTTCAGCGTGGACCAGACCGTACGTGACTACCTCACCCGCGGCGCGCCCGCCCGCAAGCTCGTGGTGGGCGTCCCCGCGTACGGGCAGGGCTGGACCGGGGTCCCCGCCCGCGGCAAGGGCCTCTACCAGCCCGCCACCGGCGCCGCCCCCGGCAGGTGGGCCGACGGTGTCGAGGACTATAAGGACCTGGTGAACAAGCCCGGCAAGCGCCACCGCGACCTGGGCACCGGCGCGCTGTGGCTGTACGACGGCAACGAGTTCTGGTCGTACGACGACCCGGCCGTGATGCTGCAGAAGGCGGCCTACATCCGGCTGAAGGGGCTCGGCGGGGCGATGCTGTGGTCGATCGACCAGGACGACGCCCGCGCCTCGCTCACCTCGGCCCTCTACACCGTGCTCCGCTGACCGCCCCGGCCGTCACGGGTGCGGGCTGTCCAGGTCGAACGCCACATCGGCGAGCCGGATCGTCCGCACCCGCGGGTCCTTGAGCAGTTCGCGCAGATTGCGGACTGAGCTGAGGCCGTCCACGTAAGCGTGGGCGAGCCCGGCTCGCGCCGCCTCGCGCAACCGCTTGAGGCTCAGGTCGAACGAGCGCAGGTTGGCGTCGTCGTGGTCGCGCAGCAGGCCGACCCGGCTACGGAACCGTGAGCAGCCGGCGCTGCTGTTCGGGCAGCCGCTCCAGCGCGTCGCGCACGTCCATCGCCGCGACGTGCAGCGGGGGCACGCCCAGCTCGTCGGGGCTGGGAAGCTCCAGCTCGCGGCGGTTCCTCCGTACGTGGTCGAGCAGGACATTACGGGCGATTGTGAGCAACCACGCGGCCGCGTTCCCGCCGCGCCAGCCGAGCAGCGCCCTGGTCGCCTTGACGAACGTCTCCTGCGCCAGGTCTTCGGCGAGATGCGGGTCGCGGGTCCTGCGCAGTAGGAACCCGCACACGAGCGGCCAGTGCTCGCGGTAGAGCTCCTCGATGATGTCGCCCTCCGAACGGTTTCGATGGTCATGTCACATACAGACGCCATCGACCCCGCAATGGTCACACCCTCCCAAAAGCCAATCCCCAGCACCCCTGCTCGCCAACTGCCCCTGCCCGGCCTAAGAGGCCACACCCCTCCCTCCGCCTTCGAACGGCCGCTCTCTGAAAAGACGCCGCGCCCCACCCTCGATCGACCACCACCCCGGCAAAGACGACGCACCCCACCCCCGAACAACCACCCCGGCAAAGACGACGCGCCCTACCCCGAAGGACCGCTATTCCGGACCAAGATGGGGGCACCCCGCCCGCCCCAACGTCCCACTCCGGCCGAAAGGCGTCCCCCACCCGACCCAACCGTCCACGTTCCGGACTGAGAAGTGGCTCCCCACCGAGCCCGACAGCCCCACTTCAGACACCTCCACCCGGCCGAACCCCGGCTGGTCGGGGAGACACGTCAAGCGGAGCGAAGCACCCCGCACCCACGGAGCACCCCGCACCCAGGAGCGCCACGCCCGGGCTGGGAGCACCGCGCCCTCAGCCCCACCGGCACCGGCACCAGCACCAGCACCAGTCCGCACCATCGTGGACGGCCCCGGCGTGCACGGCCGGGGGCTACGGACGCCGTGGTGGGCGCGGCCCACGGGACGCCACGCCAGCGGGCGCGACTCCCGAGACGCGCTCCTGACAGGTGCGGTGCAGTCCCGGGAGGCGACGTCGGGCGAGCGCAGCCCACCAGGTCCAGCCTCTCGCAGCCACCTCCACCCCGACACCAGCCACCACCACCCACCCCACCGTCCGCCGACCAGCCACTCACCAGCCGCCAACCGCCACCACCGACCGCCGACCAACCACTCACCAGCCGCCAACCGCCACCACCGACCGCCGACCAACCACTCACCAGCCGCCAACCGCCACCACCGACCGCCGACCAACCACTCACCAGCCGCCGACCGCCACCACCGACCGCCAACCGCCAAACCTGCCCACAAGAGAGCCCGCCCCGAGCCGGAAGTCCGACCTCGGACCGGAAGCCCGACACCGGACAGGAAGCCCGACCTCGGGCCGGACACCGGACAAAGCCGACACCGGCGAGCCGGACAGAAAGCCGACACCGGCGACACCGAACAGGGAGCCCGACACCGGCGACACCGAGCAGGAAGCCCGACACTGAACCGACACATCAGGATCGTCAGGAAGACCAGGAACGTCGGGAACATCTCCACCCCCGGGTGGAGATGCACGAACCTCAACCCGCAGGTCGATCCACGTCGCCGACCCCGTCCCTACCGTCACGTGACATGAATTCCGCTGTCACACCCCTGCTGATCGTCCTCGTCCTCGCCTACGCCATCTACCGCCAGTTCAAGACCCGCCCAGCCGACCGCTCGGCCGTCCTCTACATCTCGCTCGCCCTGATCGTGTTCGGCCTCGTCTCGGGCGGCGTCCTCGACTCCGACCACCTCGGCCCCAGCGTCTTCATGCTCGCCATCGAAGTGGTGACCGCCGTAGGGCTCGGGGTCCTGCGCGCGATGACCGTACGCATCTGGGCCGACGCCAAGGGAGTCGCCTGGTCGAAGGGCACCGGCTGGACCCTGCTGGCCTGGCTGGCCTCGATCGCGGTACGTGTGGCCGAGCAGTTCGCCGGCAGCGCCATGGGCCTGACCGTCGCAGCCGGCGGCATCATGGTCTTCGTCGGCCTGACCCTGGCCACGCAGTCGCTGGTGGTGTCGTCTCGGGGACGTGCGCTTTTCGGTTCCGGTACCGGGTCCTATACCGTCGAACGGTGATGCACGTTTCGCCCAGACCCTCCCCCGCATCCTGCGGCTGGTCGCGATCGTGCTGGTCGGCGCGGCCCAGGCCCGGACCGCGCTCACCGCAGGCCCGCCGGGCATCATCTTGGGCTGCGCCCTGGTGCTCGCCCTCGCCCTGGCCCTGCTCCCCTTCAGAGTCGCCGGCCGGAGCTCGGCGGACACGCCCCTCCCGACGGTCGCCCTCGCCGTCGCCACGGTCATCGCCGCCGTCCTGCACGACATGATCCCGAACGGCGCCGCCGCCCTCGTCGTGCTCGCCTGCGTCGTGGCCGCCACCAGCCGCCTGCCTCTCCAGAAGTCGCTGGTGATCGCCCTGACGGCGATCGTCGCCCTGCTCGTGACGGGCGCGATCACCGGTGACGTCTCGAAGAACCTGACCCTCGCGTTCAGCACCAGCCTGGTCTTCCTGATCACGTACGCCGCCGGGCAGCGCAAGGCCATCAGGCAGGCCGAGGCCAGGGAAGCCGTGCTCGCCGAGCGGGCCAGGATCGCCAGGGAACTCCACGACATCCTCGCCCACTCCCTGTCCGCCCAGCTCGTCCACCTGGAGGGCGCCAAGCTGCTGCTGCGTGCCGAACGTACCGAGGAGGCGCTCGACCGCGTCGTACGCGCCCGCGACCTCGCCAAGTCGGGCCTGGAGGAGGCCAGGCGCGCGGTGGCCGCCCTGCGTGAGGACCCGCCGGAGCTGCCCACCGCCCTGCGGCGGCTCAAGGAGGAGTTCGAGAGCACCACCCACCTGCCCTGCACGCTGCGCATCTCCGGCCCCGAACGCCGCCTCACCCCGGAGGCCGAGCTGGCTCTGACCCGCACCGCGCAGGAAGCCCTCACGAACATCCGCCGCCACGCCCCCGGCGCCCCCGCCACCATCGACCTCACCTTCTCCCCCACCTGGTGCGACCTCCGCATCACCAACCCACCCCCAACCGTCACCCCACCCGAGCGCCTATCGCCAGACCACGCCACTCAGCCGGCACTCCTCGCTGGGCACCGCACCCGAGCACCAGGCCGCTCGGCAACACCCTCTGCTAGACGCCTCCCCTGAGCGCCCCTCACCGGACACCACCACTCAGCACCCCTCTCCGAACGCCGCATCCGAGCACCATTCACCGAGCAGCCCCTCCCCCCAGCGCTACTCACCGATCGTGGCCCCAGCCGAGGGCCAATCACCGGACGGCTCCTCAGCGAGGCGCCGCACGCTCAGCGAACCGGCGGAAGCGGCGGAAGCGGCGGCCGAGCATCGGTCGCTGGGCGGCGGTCACGGCCTCATCGGCATGCGTGAACGCGCCGAACTCCTCGGCGGCACCCTCACGGCAGGCGCCGACGACCAAGGATTCACGGTCCACCTCAGGGTTCCGGCATGATCGCACCGACCATCCCTCCCGCCCCTGCCTTGGCACGTGACGCTGCCCCCACTCCAGCGAGCGAAGGACGGGGCGTTTGCTCGGCTGCGATGGTTTGGGAGGTGGCCGGATGACCAGGGTGGTCGTCGCCGATGACCAGGCCGTGGTGCGGGAGGGGCTGGTGCTGCTGCTCGGCCTGCTGCCCGGCATCGAGGTGGTCGGCGCGGCGGGCGACGGCGAGGCGGCTCTACGGCTGGTCGAGTCGGAACGGCCGGACGTGGTCCTCATGGATCTGCGCATGCCTCGCATGGACGGCGTGGAGGCAACTCGCCGGATCCGTGCCGCCCATCCCGGCACGCAGGTCGTGGTGCTGACCACGTACTCGGATGACGAGTCGGTCTTCGCCGCACTCCGGGCAGGCGCGCGTGGCTTCCTCACCAAAGACGCCGAGGCCGAGGACATCGCCAAGGCCATCGCCACCGTCATGCGCGGCGACGCCCAGCTCGACCCCACCGTGCAGCGCCGTCTTCTGGACACCATGTCCCAGCCCACCTCATCGCTGTCCACTACGCCTTCTTCCATCGCGTCTCCTCCTGCCGGTTCCTCCCCCGCCGCACCACCGACTCCTGACACCCTTCCTGCCGGCGCGTCGCTTTCCGACGGCTCTGGTCCTGATGTGCTTCCTCCTGGCGTCGCCTCTTCCGACACGTCGGGTCCAGGCGTGGGCCCCGACGAGCCCGTGTCGAACGTGCGTCGCCCGGACATGCGCCGCTGGGACGTGCACGGTTCGGGGGCGCGCCCTGCCGACCCGCACGCCTCACATGCACGCCCGGCGGAAGCGGGCCCGGCAGATGCGGGCTCGATAGGCGCAGGCTCAGCGGGCACGGGTCCGACGGGCTTCGGGGTTCACCCGTCACCCGCGCCCTCTTCGGGGACGGGCCTTTCAGACGCGCAGATTGCAGGGGTACGCCCTCCCGGCCCAGATGTACCGGTCTCTAACTCGGATGCACGGCTCGCCAGCGCGGACGGACGGCTCTCCGACGCGCCTCCGGCCCAGCACCGGCAGCGTTCCGCCGGACGACGGGCCCGGCGGAGCGACGTCTCCCTACCCGACGGCCTGACGCCACGCGAGGGCGAGGTGCTGATGCTCATCGCCGAGGGGCTGTCGAACGCCGAGATCGCCGCCCGGCTCTTCATCACGGAAGCCACCGTGAAGACGCACATCAACAACCTGTTCGCCAAGGCGAGGCTGAGGGATCGCGCCCAGGCAGTCACGTACGCCTACCGCCACGGCCTCGTCACCCCTGGCTGAGGCCCCCTTGCTGCCGCTCGCCGAGCTTCTCGCCGGACCCGCCGTTGAGCTGGGACTCCTCGTCGAACCCGGCGAGCTGTAAGAGGGTCTCAAGGGCCGCCTGCCGGGTCTCCTCGACCGAGCCGCCACGCTCGCCGAAACACTCGGCCGCCACGTCGAGCAACATCGCTACCACCGCCGCATCCGGATAGGGGACATCGACCAGCACAGTGCCGTCGGCCGCCTCTTCGGCCTCACCCACGTGGCGCCTCAGCAGCCGTCGAGTCTCCTCAGCCACGGCAACCCCTAGAACGGCTGCACGCTCGAAACGCTCAGAAGCAATCACGTCACCCTCCAGTCGCACAGGTGTTCGGAGAATGAAAGGTAGACGACGCCACCGACAAAATCGGCCCTGCAGCGGGCACCCAAACAACCGGCGCGGCCGGGTGATCGGGCGGGCAGCCGCACCACCTCACGCCGTCCGGCAACCAAGCAATCGGTACGGCGAAGCAATCGGTATGGCCGAGCAGGCGAGCCGACATACGGCGCCCACGACGGCGGGACCGTACGCTGGGAGCTCGGCCCGGGCACCGGCCACGGCGCGCGCCTGGTCTTCAGCCACGCGGCCAGACCGGCGCCCGCCCAGGCATCCGGCTGCGCACGGCCGGGCGAGGCCCCTCGCGTGCGGGACAACCGAGCACCAGGCGTGGCCGGGCGGTCAAGCGCCTCACATCGTCCAGCGACCACGCCGCCTCGCTCCGCTCAGCAACGGGCCCAGCAACCAGCAGGACTCGGCGCGGCCGGGCAGCCAATCACATCGATCTGGCCACCAAGCCATCTCGCGCCGTCAGACGACCACACCGCCTCGCTCCGCTCGGCAACAGGCCGGACGATCAGCAGGCCCCACCGCCGGTCGCACAGCTCTCGTGTCCGCCTCTCTCCAGGCGACACGGGCCGACACGCGATCACATCGCCGACCGGTTAGCCTCGAACCGTGTCAGACCCCCTCATCAGCGTCGATTCCCTCACGGTCGAGCTCGGGGGCAACCCCGTACTGCGTGACCTGTCCTTCACCGTCGCGCCGGGTGAGATCGTGGCGGTGGTGGGGCCGAACGGTTCCGGCAAGTCCACTCTGCTGCGCTGCCTGGCCGGGTTGCAGCCTGCCACCGCCGGTGAGGTACGCGTGTTCGGGGAGGCCCCGGCCGACGATGCACGCTTCTGGGGCCGCGTGGCGCTGTTGAGCGATGAGCCCGCCTGGTATCCGGGGCTCACCGCGCGCGAGCACCTGGAGCTGATGGGCGCCGTGCACACTGCCGCCCGCATGACCGTGGACGCGGCGCTGGAGACGTTCGCGCTGGTGGAGCGGGCGGACGCCGCCCCGCTGAACCTTTCGACCGGCCAGCGTCAGCGCCTCGCCCTGGCCGCCGCGCTGCTCAGACCGAGCTCGTTGCTGCTTCTCGACGAGCCGGAACGCGGCCTCGACGCTCAGTTCCGCGCCGCTCTGGCCGACCTGCTCGACGAGTACGCCGCCGAAGGCGGCACCGTGGTCCTGGCCACCCACGACCAGGATCTGGCCGACCACGGCCGTCGCATCCTCCCATCGGGCATCCCCGCATGACCGGCCGCAAGCGCCGCGTTCTCCCGTCGAGCGTCCGCGGCATGACCGGACACGACCGCGTTCCTGCATCGGACGTCCACGCATGACCGGCCCCATCACAGCCACATGTCTCCGCCACCCCGCATCACCTGCGATCTCCTGCCTTCCCGCATCGGCGTCTCGGCCGTCCGCCAACGCACGGGCATCTCGATGAGCCTTCCGACGTGCACGGCAGCCCTCGGGTACCGTCCTGGCGCGGGCAGCTCGGCAGGCCGTCCCCACGGCGTCAGTTCACGACACGGCGAAGGCCGGCTCCACGGCGTCGGTTCACGACACGGCGAAGGCCGGCTCCACGGCGTCGGTTCACGACATGGCGAAGGCCGTCCCACGCCACAACAACGGGGCCGGAGCGTGCCCGTTCCCGCAGCCGTTCCACCTGACGTCCACCCCGCCGCCACCCCACCGAGGACCATCCGATGACCGAGATCGGTGTACGGGCCGTCCGGGCGTATCTGCGCTCCCGCGGCCCCGCGCCCGCCAGCCTGCTCGACCGTTACGTCTCCGGGTTCTGCCTGCTCATGGCCATCGTGGTCCTGGGGCAGCCGCTGGCGGGGGTGCTCGCGGGGCTGGCCGAGCCGGTCGATCCCGACCGCATGGGAGCGGGGGTGGCGCTGCTCGCGCTCGCCCTGTGCGGGTTCCTGGCGGGTGCGCGCGCGGCGGGGCCGGTGGCGATGTCGGCCCCTGACGCGTCCTGGCTGCTGCTCTCCCCGCTGAGCCGGCGGTATCTGCTCGCCCGTCCGGTCAGGACGCTGGGCTTGGTGGTGCTGGCGGCGGGTCTGCTGTTCGGGGTGGGGCTGGCAGCGGTGCTGGGCGCGCCCGATCAGCTCGTGTGGCGGGTGCTCGCCGCGCTGGTGCTGGGCGTGGCGGCGACCGTGGGCGGTACGGCGCTGGCGGTGCTCGGCCAGGCCGACCAGCCGGAGCGGTTCGGGCAGGCGGCGGTACAGCCGGGACGGCTTGGGCAGACGGCTCGGTCGTGGCGGCTCGGGCAGGTGCAGGCGTGGCAGCTGTGGCTGACCGGGGTGATGGCCGCGCTGCTGGTGCTGGCAGTGGTGGCGGTGACAGGTCAGTTGCGTACGGTGCTCACCACGGTCGCGCACGCACCCCTTGCGGCGCTGGCCGCCGCCGCGGCCGGGGCGGTCGTGGGGGCGGGGCTACTGGCCCGGCACGCGTGGCGTTCGCTCGACCGCATCCCCGCCCGTACGCTCCTGGCCGCCTCCACCCGCGCCGGGCACGTCGCGAACGCCACCACGTCGCTCGACCTGAGCACGCTCACCTGGATCGCCGAGGACAACCACTGGCGGGCCAGGAAGCTCACCTCCCGCCGCTGGCCCGTGCTGCCGGCGCCGCTCGCGCTCGCCTGGCAGGACTGGCGGCGGCTGGCACGCAGGCCGGGACGGCTCGCGCTGATCGCGGGTACGGCGGTGCCGCCCGCGATCCTGGGTCAGGCGGGCGCTCCTGTGGCGGTGCTCGCGATCGCGGTGCTGATGGGCGGTCTCGCCGTGGCCGCGACCGCCACTTCGGGTGCCCGGCGGGACGCCGACAACCCGGCTCTGGCCAGGCTCATCGGAACGCCGTTCCGCGCGACGCTGGCCGCCCGCGCAGTGCTGCCCGCCCTGCTGAGCGGCGTCTGGACGGCGTTGGCCCTGCTGCTGATGAGCCTGCAGGCGGCGAGCGTCCCGGCGGCGGCCGATGCCGCAGCCGTCTTCGCGGGTGACACAGCCGTCGCCACAGGTGACTCGACCGTCTTCGCAGGTGACACAGCCGTCTTCGCGGGCGACTCGGCCGTCTTCTCGGGTGACGCGGCCGTCTTCGCCGGAGATGCGGTCGGCGTCGCTCTGAGCGGATCCTCGGGCGCGCTCCTAGGCGAAGGCGTGGGCGCCGCAGCGGGTCAGGCCTTGCCGGTCGGTACGGCGTGGTTGTTCGGGCCGCTGGTCGGGCCCGCCCTGGCCGCCGGGGCGCTGCGGATGGCCAGGCGTGAGCCGGTCGATCACACGATGCCGGTCATCGAGACGCCGGGCGGCGCTATCCCCACCGGGCCGCTGAAGTGGGCGGCGACGGGGCCGGATCTGGCCCTGGCCGGCAGCCTGCCCGCCCTGGTCGCGCTGACCTCCCCAGGCGTTCCTCTGGCCACCTGCCTCGCCGTCCAGGCCGTCTGGGGCGCGGTGGTGCTGGCGGCCTACGTCCGGCGCACCCGGTCCCGATGAGCGCCGTCACACATCAAGCGGTGCGGAAATCGGTCAGGCCACGTACAGGTCGCTGGGCACGCCGCCGTACGGGATCGTGCGCTCCCTGCGCATCCCGGCCCGCTCGGCGACCCTGCGGGACGGTTCGTTGATGTCGCGGATGACCGCGACCACCGTCCCCAGTCCCTTGCCCACGTCGAGGGCGGCGCGGACGAGTTCGAGTGCGTAGCCGTGCCCCCACGCGGACGGGCGGAAGCGGTAGTAGAGGTTGAGCACGTGCCGGTCGTCCACCACGGCGTGGCGCAGCCCGCCGAAGCCGAGTACGTGCTGCGAGTCGTGGGGCCGGGCGGCCCAGTAGCCGAGGCCGCGCTCGTCCCAGTCGTCGAGCCACAGGCCGAGCATGGCACGGCTGGACTCGATGTCGGTGATGGGGCCGCTGGGGTGGTAGACGCTGGTGCGCGGGTCGGAGTGGATCTCGTGTACGGCGTCCAGGTCGTCAGCCGTCACCCGGGAAAGGACCATACGCGCCGTCTGCACCACTTCCATGCATTCAGGGTATTTCGCCGGGCTCGGCGGGCGGCACGAACCCCGACAAAGGGCGCCGAGGCCTAGCGAGGCGCCCCAGACCCCGGGCGAAGGGCTCAGGAGCCCAGCAAAGCGCCCCAGACCCCGGCAAAGGGCTCAGGAGCCCAGCAAAGAGCGTCACAGCCCCGACAAAAGGCGGCCGAGCCCCGGCGAGTCCCCTACTTCTTGGGCTTGTCGGCGCTGGAGTCGGTGGACAGCGCGGCGACGAAGGCCTCCTGAGGCACCTCGACCCGGCCGACCATCTTCATCCGCTTCTTGCCTTCCTTCTGCTTCTCCAGCAGCTTCCGCTTACGCGAGATGTCACCGCCGTAGCACTTGGCGAGAACGTCCTTGCGGATGGCCCTGATGTTCTCGCGCGCGATGACCCGTGCCCCGATGGCCGCCTGGATGGGCACCTCGAACTGCTGCCGGGGAATCAGCTCGCGGAGCTTCTTGGCCATGTCGACGCCGTACGCGTACGCCTTGTCCTTGTGGACGATGGCGCTGAAGGCGTCGACCGCCTCGCCCTGCAGCAGGATGTCGACCTTGACCAGGTCGGCCTCCTGCTCGCCCGCCGGCTCGTAGTCGAGCGAGGCGTAGCCGCGGGTGCGCGACTTGAGCTGATCGAAGAAGTCGAAGATGATCTCGCCGAGCGGCAGCGTGTAGCGGATCTCGACGCGGTCTTCGGACAGGTAGTCCATGCCGAGGAGCTGGCCGCGCCGCCCCTGGCAGATCTCCATGATCGCGCCGATGAACTCGGCCGGCGCGAGGATCGTGGACTTGGTGACCGGCTCGAAGACCTGCGCGATCTTCCCGCCCGAGGGGAACTCGGAGGGGTTGGTGACCGTGAACTCCTTGCCGTCCTCCATCACCACGCGGTAGATGACGTTGGGCGCGGTGGAGATCAGCGACAGGCCGAACTCGCGCTCCAGCCGTTCGCGCACGATCTCCATGTGCAGCAGCCCGAGGAAGCCGACGCGGAAGCCGAAGCCGAGCGCCGCCGACGTCTCCGGCTCGTAGATCAGCGCGGCGTCGTTGAGCTGAAGCTTGTCGAGCGCCTCGCGCAGCTCCGGGTATTCGTCGCCGTCGATCGGATAGAGGCCGGAGAACACCATCGGCTTGGGGTGCTCGTAGCCGGCCAGCATCTCGTCGGCGGGCCGCGCGGCCGAGGTCACGGTGTCGCCGACCCGCGACTGGCGGACGTCCTTCACGCCGGTGATGAGGTAGCCCACCTCGCCCACGCCGAGCCCGAGCTCGGCGGGCTGGGGCTCGGGCGAGATGACGCCGATCTCCAGCGTCTCGTGGGTGGCGTTGGTGGACATCATGAGGATGCGCTCGCGCTTGCTCAGATGGCCGTCGACGACCCTGACGTACGTCACCACACCCCGGTAGGTGTCGTAGACGGAGTCGAAGATGAGCGCCCTGGCCGCCGCGTCGGCGTCGCCGACGGGTGCGGGCACCGCCTCCACCACGTGGTCGAGCAGCTCGCGCACGCCCTCGCCGGTCTTGCCCGACACCTTGAGCACGTCGGAGGGGTCGCACCCGATGAGGCCGGCCAGTTCTTCGGCGAACTTCTCCGGCTGCGCCGCGGGCAGGTCGATCTTGTTGAGGACCGGGATGATGTGCAGGTCGGCGTTCATGGCCAGGTAGAGGTTGGCCAGCGTCTGCGCCTCGATGCCCTGGGCGGCGTCGACCAGCAGGATCGCGCCCTCGCACGCCTGCAGCGACCGCGAGACCTCGTAGGTGAAGTCGACGTGGCCGGGCGTGTCGATCATGTTGAGCACGTGGCCGTTCCACGGCAGCCGCACGGCCTGCGACTTGATCGTGATGCCGCGTTCGCGCTCGATGTCCATCCTGTCGAGGTATTGGGCCCGCATCGTGCGGTCGTCGACCACGCCGGTGATCTGCAGCATCCGGTCGGCAAGGGTCGACTTGCCGTGGTCGATATGCGCGATGATGCAGAAGTTGCGAATCAACGCGGGGTCGGTCTGGCCAGGCTGAGTGCGCACCGAAGTCCGTTTCGACAGGGTTGAGGTCAAGCAGTCTTTCATGGTGACATGCCCGGGTGATTACCCGAACCGTCATCCGCCGCGGCCTGCGCCTGCTCGCGCTTGCCTTGGCCGTCGTGGTCGCGCTGGCGGGCGTCTTAGCCGCAGCGCTCCGGCTTCAGTTTACCGGTGCACCGGCGGCCTGGGCGAAGAGCACCGGCAACGACGCCCTGTGGCTGGGGCATGCCTGGGTGGACGGCCGCCGTACCGAGCGCGACGTCGAGCAGCTCGCGGCGCGGCTCAAGACGACGGGCATCAAGGACGTGTACGTCCACTCCGGCCCGTTCGAGACGGACGGCCGCTTAGACCCCGCCAAATACCCCAACGCCGGAAATTTCGTGAAGTGGCTGCGTGAGCACGCTCCCGGCATCCGCATCTCCGCCTGGCTCGGCCAGCGGGTGGACGGCTTCCTCGACCTCGACGACCCCCGCGCCCGCGCGAACGTCCTGTCCGGCGTCGCCGCCATCATGAAGCAGGGCTTCGACGGCATCCACTACAACTTCGAGCCCATCGGCGACGGCGACACCGACTTCCTCGACCTGCTGGAGCAGACCAGGCGGCACACCGGCCTGCTGTCGGCCTCGACGCCGCAGATCGAGCCCTATCCCGGCCTGCGCCTGGCCGCCAGGGCCGCGATCGGCCACGACAAGTACTGGTCTCAGGGCTTCTTCGAGCAGGTCGTGGCGCGGGTGGACCAGGTGGCGGTCATGACGTACGACTCGTACCTGCCCGCCCAGTCCCTGTACGGCGGCCACGTCGCCCGCCAGGCCCGGCTGGCGCTCGACCTGGTGCCGGAGGACAAGGCGCTCTACATCGGCGCGCCCGCCTACCATGACCACGGCGCGCCCTGGCTGGACGCCGCCGAGAGCGTGGCGATGGCCGCGGAGGGCGCCCGGCTCGCGCTCACCGACCACGGCAGGCGCGAGCGGTTCGGCCTGGCGCTCTACGTCGACTTCGCCGCGACGGAAGAGGATTGGCGCGAGTACATGACACGATGGCGTTGATTTGAGCAGCCGCCTTGAGTATTGGTAACCTGGCTAACTGCGTGTGGCGCGCCCTCTCTCGAGCCCGCGCGCCCCATCCATCACTCAGACTTTCACCGAGGCTTCTTCGTGGCGAACATCAAGTCCCAGATCAAGCGCAACAAGCAGAACGAGAAGGCTCGCCTGCGCAACAAGGCGGTCAAATCGTCTCTGAAGACGGCCATCCGCAAGTTCCGCGAGGCGGCCGAGCAGGGTGACGTCGAGAAGGCCGTGGCCCTGCAGCGGGCCGCCGCGCGCCAGCTCGACAAGGCCGTCAGCAAGGGTGTCATCCACAAGAACCAGGCGGCCAACCGCAAGTCCGCGATCGCCAAGCAGGCCGCGGCCCTGGCTTCCGCCAAGTAGTAACGGTGCCGTCGCATCGGCGACGGCACCGGCCTCTGAACGCCGTACTCCATTCGCCGGGAGTGCGGCGTTTTTGTCATTTACGCCGTCGTTTTGTCACGGTTTCGATATCACACGGCCGTATCGGGTGCATCACCGTTGCAGAGATCACCTTGCCGCTCACCTGCGATATCCCCGAGGGTGCACTAAACAGTGCAAAGGGGGACGCATGCGGGCGCCGTTGGTCGTCAAGAGGGCGTTCAGCGAGCCGCTGCTTCTCCTGGCCGCGTTCGGCTCGATCCTGCTCGCCACCACCACGCTCGTGGCGCTGACCATGTACGCCTCCTCCATCGCGGAGGCGGGCGTCCGCAGGACGATGGAGACCGCCTCGCACGAGCAGATCGCGGCCACCGTCAGCGCCCCCATCACGGCGGAGACGTTCCCGAAGTTCGACCAGGCCGTACGCACCGAGCTGACCGCCGCCTACGGCCGCGCGCCCGACGTGGCCACCAGCCTGCGCTCCGACTCCTACACGATGCCGGGCCAGGAGGACAGGCAGCGACCCGAGCTGCTGCGCTTCGGCAGCTACGACGGGCTCGACCGGCACGCCAAGCTCGTCAGCGGCGCCTGGCCCCAGGCCGGCGGCGACAACGACACCGTGCAGGCCGCGATCTCGCTGTCGGCGGCATCGGAGACCGGGTTCAAGGTCGGGCAGGAGTTCACCACGCGCGGCCGGCTCGACGAACGCGCGGTACGGGTGCGCGTGGTCGGCGTGTTCCAGCTCGACGACCCCTTCGGGGCCCGCTGGACGGGCGAGCCGCTGCTCAGCAGGGGCGTCGAACGCGGCGAGTTCAGCACGTACGGGCCGCTGATGGTGGCGCGCGAGACGTTCATCGACCGCTTCGCCACCAACGTCAACGCCACCTGGACCGCCGTACCCGACCTGCGCGCGCTCACCCCCGAGCAGCTGCGCCCGATGGCCGCCGCGATCTCCGGCCTTGAGGACCGGCTGAAGGAGAAGGGCTGCGGCAGCTGCGTCGCCGCGAGCCACCTGCCCGAGCTGCTCACCCAGCTCGACACCGCCTCGCTGGTGGCCCGCTCCACCATGCTGATCCCCGTGCTGCAGCTGCTGCTGCTCGCCGCGTACGCGCTGATGCTGACCGCGCGGCTGCTGGCCGACCACCGCCGGATGGAGGTGGCGCTGCTGCGCTCGCGCGGCGCGGGGACCGTGCGGCTCGCGGTGCTGGCGGGCGGCGAGGCGCTGCTGGTGGCGCTGCCGTGCGCGATCGTGGCGCCGTTCCTCGGCCCGCCACTGCTCGCGCTGATCAACCGGCTGCCGTGGATCGAGGCGGCGGGCGTGCGGCTGGCTCCCGAGGCCGACCTGGGGACGTTCCTGGTGTCGTCCGGAGTGGCGCTGGCCGCGGCCGTGCTGCTCATGGCCCCGGCGCTGGCCGGGGCGCGCAGGACGTACGTCGAGGAGCAGGCGGCGCGCGGGCGCGGCGGCGGTCGCGGCCTGATCGAGCGGGCGGGCGCCGATCTCGCGCTGCTGGTCGTGGCCGGGCTCGCGATCTGGCAGCTCCAGCGTTACGGCGCCCCCGTGACCGCGACGGCGGCCGGCGGCCTGGGCATCGACCCGCTGATCATCTCCGGTCCCGCGCTGGCCCTGCTCACCGGCGGCATGCTCGGGCTGCGGCTGGTGCCGCGCGTGTCCAAGCTGGCCGAGAAGATCACCTCAAGGCGGCCCTCGCTCGCCCCCGCGCTCGGCGCGTGGCAGGTGAGCAGGCGCCCGCTCAAGTACGCGGGGCCCGCGCTGCTGCTCACCATGGCCATCTCCATCGGCATCGTGTCGCTCGCGACCGCGGCGACCTGGCGTACCTCGCAGCTCGACCAGGCCCGCCACCAGGCCGGTGCCGACCTGCGGCTGTCCGGCCCGCCGGACGGTCCCGAGCTGGGCGCGCTCGGGCGCGGCACCGCGTTCACCACGCTGCCCGGCGTCAGCGCCGCGTCCCCGGGTTTTCGCGGGCAGATCGACGTGGGCGGCGAGAACGCGATGCTGGTCGCGCTCGACGCCGGCAAGCTGGGCGAGCTGTTCCACCTGCGTCCCGACCTGTCGGCGCAGCCGGTGAGCGAGCTGTCGCGGACGCTGATCGGCGGCCGCGCGGACCGGCTCGAGCTGCCGGGACAGCCCGCCAAGGTGACCGTGACCGCCGAGGCGAGCGCCGAGCTGTCGGCCCGGCTGGTGCTGACCGACGCGCTCGGGGTCTGGCGTGACGTGCCGCTCGGCGTGCTCAAGGCCGGTACGAACCGCCTCGAAGTGGACCTGCGGCCACTGGCCGGGCAGAACGGCAAGATCACCTACCCGGTCTCGCTGCTCGGCGTGATCGCCGGAGCGCCGTCCGGCAAGGCGACGCTCACGGTCACCGGGCTGAGCGCCGACGGCCGGCAGGTGAGCGCGCCACGGCTGACGATGGAGGCCGAGCAGGCCACCGCCGCCGCGTTCGTCCAGCGGCCGCAGCCGGGGCCGCTGCCGGTGGTGCTGACCGCCGACCTCGCCGCCTCGCTGAAGCTCGCCGCCGGGCAGGAGGGACGGGTCAGCATCGACCGCCGGGTGCTGCCGGTCAAGGTCGTCGGCGTCGTCGAGACCATGCCCACCACCACGGCCGGGCAGCAGGCCGTGCTCGCCGACTGGGAGACGATGCAGACGTACGAGCTGGCCATGGCGCAGCCGCCGCGGCCCGCGACCGAGTGGTGGCTGGCCACCGCTGACGGCACCGCCGCCACCGCGGAGCTCAAGAGCCACCCCGAGTGGGACGTCACCGTGCTCGACCAGCGCGCGCTGGCCGCGAGCCTCCAGGACGACCCGCTGGCCAGCGGTCTGCAGGGGGCGCTCATGCTGGGCTTTGCGGCCGCGCTGGTGTTCGCCGCGCTCGGCTTCCTGGTGAACGCGGCCGTGGCGGCGCGCGAGCGGATGTCCGAGTTCGCGGTGCTGCGGGCGCTCGGCGTGAGCCCCCGGCAGGTGCTCGGGATGCTGGCCATGGAGCAGGCGTTCGTCGTGGGGCTGTCGCTGCTGGCCGGCACGGGGCTCGCGGTGGTCGTGGGCGTGCTGGTCGTGCCGCACATCGTGCTCACCGGGCAGGCCGCGGCCGTGACGCCCGGCGTGGTGCTCGACATCCCGTGGGGGGCCACCACCGCGATGCTGGCCCTGGTCACGGCGGTGCTGTTCGCGATCGTCGCCGGGCTGGCCCGCACCGTACGCCGGCAGCACAGCCTCCGGGAGGAACAGTGAGAATCGGGCTGCTCTCCCGGGTGCACCTGGGCCCTCTGGCGGTGCTCTTCGCGCTGACGCTGAGCGCCTGCCTGCTCATCTCCGGGCTGCCGCGGGCCACCGAGTCCGCGTACGACGAGGCGCTGCGCCGCGCCCTGGCCGGCGCGCCCGGCGTGCAGACCGACCTGACCGTCACGGTGGGCACCTGGTCACCGGCGGTGGACCTGCGCGAACGCGCCCAGTTCGACTCGCGCATGCGCGTCTGGCAGAAGATCCTGCCCGCCACGCTCCGCCCGCTGGTGACCGGGCCCGGCCACATGAACGCCAAGACCGCCGCCACCCCCATCGCCGGAACCGGCGGCTCCTCCTACCTCAACCTGGGCTGGCTGTCCGACGCCGACCAGCGCGTCGAGTGGGTGCAGGGCAAGGCGCCAGGCGCGCCCTCGACGATGCGGTACGAGGGCGAGACGATCCCCGTGTTCGAGGCCGGGGTCGTCGAGGAGGCCGTGCGCGAGATGAACCTGCGCATCGGCTCCACCACGGTGATCGGCGAGCACGACTACGCCGCCGTCAAGATCGTCGGAGTGTTCCGCGCCAAGCAGGCGGACGACCGCTACTGGTCGCACCACAACGACATCCTGCACGTGCTCAAGCTGCAGCCGCCGGGCAGTCTCGACTTCGAAAGGCACGCCACCGCGCTGCTGTCCGACGCCGGGCTCGCCAAGCTCAGCGGCGAAGGACGCAACCTCGCCTACCGGTGGACGCTGCCGCTCGATCCGCGCGGTGCGAGCGCCCTGGACGTGCCCGGCCTGCAGGCCGCCATCGCCGAGTTCGGCCGGGTGGTGGACATCCAGTCCACCGGCACCGTCGCCCCGTACTCGCTGGAGACCGGGCTGCCGCACCTGCTCGCCGAGTTCCAGGCGCAGCTGTCCACCGCACAGACCGTCATGTACCTGGTGCTGGGCGGGCTGCTCGCGGTCGCGCTCGGCGTGATCGTGCTGGCCGTGCAGCTGCTCTCCGACCGGCTCGACCACACGCTCGCGCTGACCAGGGCGCGCGGCGGGTCTCTGGCGCAGGTGGCGGGCACGGCGGCTGCGCTGACCGCCATGGGCGTGGTGCCGGGAGCGGTGGCCGGGTACGCGCTGTCGTACCTGGTGCCGGGCACCGCGCGGCCCATCGTGCACGCAGGACCGGTGATCGTGGTGCTGGCCGCCGCCGGGTTCGCCGCCGTGCGGATCGCGCTGGCCCACCGCACTCCGCTGCACGAGCGGCGCGCGGACGTCGCCACCGCCCGGCCGTCCGCCAAGCGGATCACGCTCGAGGTGCTGATCGTCGTGCTGGCCGTGGCGGGGGCGTACCTGCTGCGGGCGCGCGGGCTGAGCGCGTCGGCGGGGCAGGACCCGTTCCTGCTGATCGTGCCGGTCGCGCTGACCGTGGCGGCGGCGCTGGTCACGCTGCGGCTGTATCCGTACCCGCTGCGGCTGATCGTCCGGCTGGCGGCGCGCGGGCGGGCCGCGGTGCCGTTCCTGGGGCTCACCCGGGCGGCGCGGGCGCGTGCCGCGAGCGTCATGCCGGTGCTGATCCTGCTGCCCGCGCTGGCCGTGTCGGTCTTCGCCGCCGTCGTCTCCGACGGCATCGCCGGCACCCAGCGGCTGGCGTCCTGGCAGCGGGCCGGCGCGCCGATCAAGGTGACGTCCGAAAGCGAGATCCCGGCCGCCGTCATCGACGAGATCCGCAAGGCGCCGGGCGTCGAACGGGTCGTGCTCGCGCAGCGGGGCCAGGTCCAGGTCGGGTACGGCGCGGAGCGGGCCGAGGCGCTCGCCGTGAACGTCGCCGAGTGGCGGTCGATCCTGTCCGGCGCGCCGGTGAGCCTGCCCGCGGTGTCCGGAGGCGCGATCGTCTCGCCGGAGCTGCGCGGGCGCGGAACGCTCGACCTCGGCTGGCAGTCCCGGTTCAAAGTGCCCACCGCCGCCGTCGCCGAGTCGGTGCCCGGCTTCTTCACCACCGGCAAGTTCCTGGTCGTGCCGCTGGAGGTGCTGCTGCGCCCGGCCGTCAACACGCTGCTCATCCAGGGCGACGCCGACGTGGCCGAGCTGGCCGCGCTTGCGCCGTCGGCCACCGTGATCTCCCAGGAAAGCGCGCTGGCCGGCATCCAGGACGATCCGCTGACCGGCACCGTACGGGCCACACTGGTGATCGTGACGATCGCACTGGCCGGCTACGCGCTGCTCGCCGTCGTCCTGCTGCTCATCGTCGGCGCGGCCGACCGCGCCAGGGCGGTCTCCTTCCTGCGCACGCTCGGGCTGTCGGACCGGCAGGCCCAGTGGCTCACCGTGCTGGAGGTGCTGCCCATGATCCTCATGACCGCGCTGGCCGGCCTCTGTCTCGGCCTGGCCCTGCCCACCGCGCTCGGGCCCGGCGTCGATCTGTCGTCGTACGCCGGTGACCTGCCCGTCGGCGACTACTCGCCCGACCCCGTCCTGCCCGGCGCGCTGGCCGCGGGGCTCGCCGTGGTCGCCGTGCTCGGCGCGTACGCGCACACCGCCATCAGCCGCCGCCGCAGCCTCGGCGCCGTCCTTCGAGTGGGGGACCTCACATGAACCCGACACTGTCAGAGCTGGAAGCGAAGGCCAAGCGGGAGAAGGCCGTCTTCGGCGGGGACGCGCACATCGTGTGCGACAACCTCGTCCGCATCTACAAGACCGAAGGCGTCGAGGTCGTCGCGCTGCAGGGCCTCGACCTCGTCATCGACAAGGGCGAGCTGGTGGCCATCGTCGGCGCCTCGGGTTCCGGCAAGTCCACGCTGCTCAACGTGCTGTCCGGGCTCGACGTGCCGACCGCGGGCGTGGCCAGGGTGGCCGGCATGGACCTGCTGTCGATGACCGCCCGCGACCGCCTCCACTACCGGCGCTCCGTCGTCGGCTTCATCTGGCAGCAGACCGCGCGGAACCTGCTGCCGTACCTGACCTCGCGGGAGAACATCGAGCTGCCGATGAAGCTGGCCGGCAAGCGCCGCCGCCGCGAGCGCGCCGACGAGCTGCTCGAACTCCTCGGCGTCGCCGACTGCGCCGGGCGCAAACCGCCCGAGATGTCCGGCGGGCAGCAGCAGCGCGTCGCCATCGGCGTGGCCCTGGCCAACTCCCCGCAGCTCATCCTCGCCGACGAGCCCACGGGCGAGCTCGACAGCGAGACGTCCGAGCAGGTCTTCGAGGCGCTGCGCACCGCCAACAGGGAGCTGGGGGTGACCGTCGTCATCGTCACCCACGACCCCATGGTGGCCGAGCAGGTGGACCGCACCGTCGGCATCCGCGACGGGCGTACCAGCAGCGAGACCGTGCGCCGCGAGGGCGCCGAGGGACAGATCATCGCCGAGGAGTACGCCGTGCTCGACCGCGTCGGACGCCTCCAGCTCCCCCGCGACTTCATGAACGCCCTCGACATGGAACGCCGGGTGCGTCTCGAACTCGAATCCGACCACATCGGCGTGTGGCCCGCCCGAGAGGAGCCGTCCGAATGAGTCAGTCGCCCCTGGTCGAGGTCGAAGGGCTGCGCAAGGTCTACCGCACCGGGCCCAAGGAGGTCGTGGCGCTGCGGGAGGTGTCGTTCGCCGTGTACCCCGGTGAGCTGGTGGCGCTGCGCGGGCGGTCCGGGTCCGGTAAGACCACGCTGCTCAACCAGATCGGCGGCCTGGACAAGCCGGACGCCGGGCGGGTGGTCGTGGACGGGCGCGAGATCACCGCCATGTCCGAGGACGAGCTGCTGCAGGTGCGGCGCGACGTCGTCGGGTTCGTGTTCCAGTCGTTCGGGTTGATCCCCGTCCTGTCTGCGGCCGAGAACGTGGGCGTGCCGATGCGGCTGCTGCGGGTCCCTGCCGCTGAGCGGGAGGAGCGGGTACGCGTGCTGCTCGCGCTCGTCGGGCTTGAGCAGCACGTCAACCAGCGGCCGTACGAGCTGTCCGGCGGTCAGCGGCAGCGGGTCGCCATCGCCCGCGCCCTGGCCAACCGGCCCCGGCTGCTGGTGGCCGACGAGCCCACGGGGCAGCTCGACTCGCAGACCGGGCGGCAGATCATGGAGCTGTTGCGGGCGCTCGTACGCAGTGAAGGCGTGACGGCGCTGGTGGCCACCCATGACCCCAGCCTGATGACGGTGGCGGACCGGGTGCTGGAGATCAGCGACGGTGTGGTGCGCGAGGCCGCCCGTACCTGACCCCGGCAGTTGCGGCACCGGTGGAGAGCCGTTCGGCACCTGTGGAGGATCGTCCGGCACCCGTGGAGAGCCGCGCGCTCGCCCCCACCTCCGATGGGGTTTCCGTCACCTGCCGTGAGCACTGGGGGCGACGGCCCGCCTCGGTTTCGGCGCCCAGACGATGGCGGCGAGGTTGACGACCGCGACCAGCACCCCGCCCACCACCGCCGGCGCCGCGATCCCGGCGAGCCCGGCCAGCGGCGCGGCCACCGCCAGCCCGAACGGCCGCGACGCGAACGAGATGAGCTGGTCGAACGACCGCACCCGCCCGAGCGCGTGCTCCGGTACCTCGTCGGCGACCACCGTCTCCCACAGCGGGCTGAGCAGCCCAAGCCCGAACATCGCCACCGCGTAGGCCGCCGCCATCACCGGCAGCGACGCCCCGGCGGCCAGCGCCGCCATCGGGAACGCGTAACAGGCCGCGCCGAGCTGCACCGCGACCACCGGCCGCCGGATCGGCAGCCTCGGTGCCAGGAACACGCCCAGCACCATGCCCACGGTGCCGCACTGCACGATCACCGCCCAGCCCGCCTCGCCGCCCGCCTCCCGTACGGCGACGACGGGGCCGAGCGTCAGGAACAGGCCCGCCATGAAGTGCCACACGCCGTGCCCCGCCACGCAGGCCAGGAACCACGGGCGTTCGCGGACCTCCCGCCACCCCTCGACCAGATCCCGCCCGAACCCCGAGCCTCTGCCGATCAGCTCCCGCCATGGCCGCTGCCTCGATCCGCCTGCGTTCTGTGCCGGCGCACCGCGTCCAGGCCCGGCCGTCGCCCCTTGCCCGGCAAGGGACTCCTGCTCACCGGCTGCCTCTGCGCTGACCCGGACCGTCTCCTCGCTGACCCGGGCCGTCTCCTCGCTGACCCGCACCGCCTCCTCGCTGACCCGCACCGCCTCCTCGCTGACCCGCACCGCCTCCTCCGGAACCGGCGACGTCTCCCGGATGCCGCCGAGGGTCCATGCCGAGCACGCGAACACCGCGGCCGTGATCCCCGCCGCCCACCCGGGCCCGGCGACCACCGTGACCGTCCCCGCGATCGCCGGCGCGGCCACCGCGGACAGGCTCGTCACCACCCCGATCCGCGCGTTCACCCGCAACCGGTCCGGCCCGGGCACCACCGCCACCACCAGCCGGGGCACCGCCGGGCTGCCGAACGCGATCGCCACCCCCGCCACCGCCGACAACACGGCCAGATCGAGCACCCGGTAGACGCCGAGCAGCAGTTCCACGGCGATGATCGCCTGCGACAGGCACCGGGTCAGGTCGGCGAGCAGCACCACGCGTGCGGGCCTGATCCGGTCGGCGAGCACCCCGCCGACCGGCAGCAGCACCAGCAGTGGAACGAGCTCGGCGGCCAGCACCACACCCAGCTCGCCCTCTCCGCCTCCGGCCCGCAGCACCGCCAGCGTCAGGGTGGTCGGGATGAGCGCCGTGGCCAGCGCGGACAGGCAACGCCCGATGAGCAAACGCGTAATCACGCCGCCTGAGGATATTTCGACAGCGAATCTTTCGTCAACTAATTACCTGCTCCCCTATGCTCCCAGGCATGGAGGACTCCGTCGATCGTCACCTGGCCCGCTGGCGCGGAAAGGCGCCCTTCGACGAACGGGTGGAGGCGATCGTGACCCGCCTGCAGTTCCTGGTGAAGCACATCGCCCACACCAAGGAGGCGGCCCTGTCGGAGGTCGGCATGCAGGACTTCGAGTTCGAGACCCTGCACCGCCTCGTCGCCCGCGGCGGCACCGCGACGCCGTCCGAGCTGGCCGCCGACCTCCTGCTGTCGCCGGCGGGCATGACCGGCCGCCTCGACACGCTGGAACGTTCAGCCCTCGTACGCCGCGTACGCAGCACCGAGGACCGCCGCCGGGTGGACGTCGAGATCACCCCCAAGGGCCACGACCTGTGGATGGAGGCCATGACCATCCGCGCCGAGGTCGAAGCCTCCATGATCAACGCCCTGTCCCCCGAGGATCAGGTCCTCCTCGACGGCCTGCTCAAACAACTCCTCATCAACGCCGAGAACCCTCGCTGACGAGCACCTTCTCAGGCGTCGAGCTGGTGATCCGCCCAGACGTAACTCACCGGCAGCAGATCGGCGATCGGCACCATCCGAAGGCCGTCCTGCGTACCGACGATGACCTTGAGCGCCGGGAAGTAGTCGAGAAGGAACTGCCGGCACCGCCCGCACGGCGGCACCACCCCACGGTCACGATCTCCCACCGCGACCATGACATCCAGCTCGTAGATCCCCTGACCGGCGGCCGTACCGACGACGACCATCTCCGCACACGGGCCGCCGGTGAAGTGGTAGGCGTTCACCCCGGTGACGATCCGGCCGTCCCGCGCCCTGGCCGCGGCCGCCATGGTGTGGTTGTCGCCGCGGCAACGCGTGGCCGCCACGCGCGCCGCCGCCCGTACCAGCTCCTCATCGACCCGCTCACCCGGCACAGCCCCACTCCCCGAACCCAGCGCCCATCATCGTGACTCACGGCCCACTGTGCCAGACCCCTTACCCCGCACCGCCTTCCGCCCCGTAAGACACCCCGTACCCCACGCCCTGGCCACCGCCCGAGACGGCGCGCCCGCACACCCACCCACCGGCCACCACCCGAAACGCACACCCACACACCCACCCGCCACCACCCGAAACGGCACACCCACAACCAGGACACCACCCAGCGCGGCGCGCCCACGCACCCACGCACCGGTCACCACCAGGGGCGGCCCGCCCGCACCCTCACCCCCAGGACGCCACCCGACACGAGCCCCCCGCACACCTGCACACCCACCACCCGGCGCGACGTCCCGACCCCGCCAGCGGACACGACGACTTCTCCGCCGACGGGCAGGGGTGGTCGGCGGCGGTGTCGAGGACCCAGCGGGCCACGGCGGCACCGCGACGGCCGGGGCGGGTGCTGCCGACAACGAGAGGCCACGCACCACCCCGCGCAACCCCGAACCGCCGACACCAGCCACGCACCACCCCGCGCAACCCCGAACCGCCGACACCAGCCACGCACCACTCCGCGTATCCGCACTCCCACCAGGTCGCCAAAGCACGGAGCCACGAGGTCACGAGGGCAGGGGCCGCAGTCAGGCACCGCCCCCACACAGCACCCCGCTACAGCGCCACCACTCAGCGGCCGTTGCGGCACGCCACGATGACCTGCACCGTGTGCTCCAGCGCGTAGGCCGGGTCCGCTCCCCCACCCTTGACCTGCTCGTCAGCATGGGCCACGGCCTGGATCGCCCGGGCCAGCCCTTCCGGCCCCCAGCCGTTCAGCTGCCGCTTGACCCGATCGACCTTCCACGGCGGCATGCCGACATGGCTGGCCAGTTGCCCGCCCCGGAGATTGCGAGGCGCACTGGCGACCTTGGCCAGCGAACGCAACCCGCCGGCCAGCGCGCTGACCAGCAGCACGGGGGCGACGCCGGTGCCGAGCGCCCACCTCAACTGCTCCAGCGCCTCCGCCAGTCGCCCCTCCACCGCCGAGTCGGCGACGTTGAACCCGGTGACCTCCGCCCGCCCCTTGTGGTAGCGAGCCACTGCCGCCGCATTGATCGTCTTGTCCTCGGTGTCGAACATCATCTGGGAACAGGCCGCGGCCAGCTCCCGGAGATCGTTCCCCACGGCGTCCAGCAACGCCTGAGCCGCATCGCCCGAGATGCTGCGCCCGGCCCGCTTGAACTCCCCCTTGATGAACTCCAACCGCTCACCGGACTTGGTGAGCTTGCTCACCGTCACCACCTTGGCGCCGGCCTTCTTCACCCCATCGACCAGCGCCTTGCCCTTCACCCCACCCGGGTGGGCCAGCACCATCACGGTGTCCTCGGACGGCTGCTTCGCATACGCCACGATCTCGGCGATGACGTCCTTGCCGAGATCCTGCGCTCCGCGGATCACCACGACGGACCGATCCCCGAACAACGACGGCGACGTCAGCTGCGACAGCTCACCCGTCGTGACCTTGCTCCCGACGAGGTCGTGCACCTCGATCTCAGGGTCGGCGCTCCGGGCCGCCGCGACGACCCCGCTCACCGCCCGCTCGGCCAGCAACTCCTCGTCGCCGACGACCAAGGTCACAGGTGCTGGATCGGTTCCCGCCATGTCAGGCAGCATGCCACGCCCCACCGACAACTAGGTACTCGACGACCAACCCCGAGCCGCCTCCGTACCAGCCCACCTGTCTCGCTCTCGACGACCAGGGCCGTCGAAGCGACATGAGGCCAGGCTCCGAAGAGCTGCAGCAGCCCCTCGAACGCCGACGAGAGCCCCGAATCACCACGAGACACTGTGCGGGCAACCGCGGACTAGGGGCCGCGCGGGACCACCGCCAGGCCGCCACCCTCCTGCTCGACCACAGCAATATCCCCCGACTTGTCCGTACGGTGAACCGTGAGGCCGAGCCGCCGCAGCAGGTTCAGCGTGGACGCCGCGGGATGTCCGTAGTCGTTGTCCGCCCCCACGCTGATCAACGCCGCCCGCGCCCCCAGCGACGCCACGAACTCGGGCGACTGCCGGTTCGACCCATGATGCGGCGTCTTGAGGATGTCGGCCCGTACGGGCATCCGCCGCACCAGCTCATCTTGCGCCTCGGTCTCCAAGTCTCCGCCGAGCAGGATCGACCCGGACCGCCACCGTACGTGCACCACGACGCTCGAGTTGTTGATCGCGCTGCCCTCGCCTTGCCCAGCCGACTCGCCGGCGGCGGGGTCGGGTGCGAGGACGGTCAGCTCCGACGGGCCGAACCGCCAGCGGGTGCCCGGCCGAACCGTCCACTCAGGGATGCCGCGTTGCCGCAGCATGCCGGCGATGCGCCCCTCGGCCCGCGCACTCGTACGCTGCGGGCTGACCACGACGGCCCCGACGCGACGGTTCCTGAGCACGCCCGGCAGACCGTCCACGTGGTCGGCATGGGGATGCGTGAGCACGAGCAGCGGTACGTCCACGACGCCGAGTCTTCGCAGGCACCGATCCATGACCACCGGGTCCGGCCCTGTGTCCACGACCACGCCCCTGCCGGGACCGGCCGCGACCACCAGGCCATCGCCCTGCCCGACGTCGCACATGACCATCAACCACCCCTTGGGCGGCCAAGGCCCAGCGATGGGGCGGATCACCAGAACCGCCACCAAAGCGGCACCGGCCACCGTCAGCGCCACCGCGCGCCAGGCACGGCGTCTCATGACCGGTACCGCCACCGCCACAGCGAGCAGCAACAGGCCGAGCCCCACGATCCCCGCCGGCCACGGCACCGTCGCGAACGGCACGCCCACCGCCCACCGGGAGACCGTGATGATCCAGCCGACCGCGTACCCGGCGGGGATGGTGAGCATCCGCGCCCCGTCGAGCCACACCGGCGCAATCAGAGCGGCACCGAACCCGAGCAGGGTCGCGGGCGCCACCGCCGGCGCGACAAGCAGGTTGGCGATCACCGCGACGGGCGTCAACTGCCCGGCCATCAGCACCAGCACGGGTGTCACGGCGAGCTGCGCCGCCGCAGGCACGGCCACGGCCTCCGCCAACCACCGCGGCAACCGCAACCTCCGCCGACGTTCAGCGAAAACCCCACCACCAACAGCAGAACCGGACGCACAACCACCCACCCCACCACCAACAGCAGGCGAGAAGGAGACACTCTTCCCAGCGGCTACGCCAGGGATGGGGGTGGAAGCGCGAAATACGCCGGGATGGTCGAACTCCCCCTGCGAGGTCTTTGTGCCCGTCAGCTTGTCTCGCCAGCGTGGGGCGAGGAGGAGTATGCCGGCGGTGGCCGTGACGGAGAGGGCGAAGCCGTACGAGCGGGCGAGTTCAGGCACGAACAACATCAGGAGCAGGACCGTGGCCGACAGGGCCGCGACGCCGTCCTTCGAGCGGCCCGTGCCCATGGCGACCGCGGCGGCCAGCCCCATGAGAAGGGCGCGCAGGACGCTCGGCGACGGGCGGGCGACCACGGTGAACGCCAGCATCGCGACGGCGGCGAAGCCGGCCCGTACCGGAAGCGACAGGCCGACGAGTCGGGACAGCGCGAGTGCCGCGCCTGCCACGATCGCCAGATTGGCACCGGATACGGCGTTCAGATGGCTGAGACCGGCTTCCCTGAAGTCGGCCGTCACCTGCGAGTCCATGCGGGAGACATCGCCCACGACCAGGCCCGGGAGGAGACCCCGCTGGTCGGGCGGCAGAACGTCGGCCGCCGCTCGCAGGCCCGACCGTATCGCTCCCGCCGCCGTCTGAAGGCTGGACGGGGGCGCCAGGGGACGGGGCGGCTCGCGGACGAGCAGGATCGCGGCCACCGATGTGCCCGGCGTCGGCTTGGCCAGGCGTCCAGTGACCTCCACCTCCTGTGTGGGCAGGTAGGAGCGCCAGGCCGAGCCCGTCGCGAAGACCGTGATGGGGACATCCACCGCTTGCCGCGACGTGGACGTCTGGATGACCTTCAGTGTCGCCGGGACGACGTAGCTTTCCTGAGCGAAACGGCCACTTTCGTTGGGTCTGCGCCGAGGGTCGTCGGTCAGGGCGATCTGGGCGGTGATGAAGGCGTTCTCGGCGGCGAGCTCGGTGGCCGGTCCGGTGGTGATCGCGTGAACGCGCAGGGCCACAGAGGCGGCCGTCGCCGCCGTACCGATGAGGGTGGCGATGATGACATTGCGCCATCCAAGGCCGAGCCGGCGGGCTGGCTTTTCCGTGGACTTCCGGGTACGCCAGAGCGTCACCAAAGCGGCGACCGCGGCACCAGCGGCGGCGATGAAGCCGACGAAAGCGGTGCATCCGAGCAGGATCAGTGCAGTGGCCCAGGCGGCCAACGCCGGAAGCGCCAAGGGCCAAGCAGGCTCGGGCTTGGCAACGGCGGGCTCCGACGGTGGCCGAGGCACCGGACGGCGGCTGCGCCGAGCAAGAGCGACATCAAGCCTTCGTACGGAGCCAGGGCCGGAGCTGAGGGAACGGACGCGAGTAGGGCCGTGAGCGCGGGCGGAGTCAGAACCAACGATTCGCGCAGGGTCGGAAATATGGAAACGGACAGGGTCGGGGCTGAAGCCTCGGGCCGCACCGGAACCAAGAGCATGCACAGAACCAGAACCGAAGACCTGCGCAGCATCGGCGCCGAGTGCACGCTCAGGGTCCGGGCCGAGAGTGCGAGCGTCATCAGAGCTGTGGGCGCGGGTGGGGTCGGGGACAGGCATGTCAGACGCGGACCTTCGGCTTGATCTCCTCGAACTTCCTCGGGCCGATGCCTGAGACCTCGCGGAGCTGGTCGACGCTGGTGAAGCCGCCCCGGCTCGTACGGAACTCCACGATGCGCGCGGCCAGGACCTCGCCCACGCCCGGAAGCTGTTCCAACTGGTCGGCGGTGGCCGAGTTCAGGTCGAGGACGGCGGTCGCGGGGTCGATCATCGGGGAGCCGGGTGCCGCCTGGCCAGCTGGGGCGCCCACCACGATCTGCTCGCCGTCGATCAGGCGTCTGGCGAGGTTGAGCTGGCCTGTGGAAGCGCCCTTGGACACGCCTCCGGCCGCCGTGACGGCATCCGTCACTCGGGAGCCTGCGGCAAGCAGGTAGACACCCGGCTTCCTGACCTTGCCGGCCACGTGCACGGTGACTTTGGCGGCAGCCGCTGCCGAGGGGGTGACCGCAGGCGGAGGTGTGATCGGTGCGGGCGGTGGCAAGGGTTGGGGCGTCGGCTGCGCGCGCCAGACGAGGAAGGCCGCCACCGCTGTGGCGAGCACCCCGATGGCGAGGAGTGCCCGTAGACCGGGCTTGCCCGGGTCGAGGGTGGGGCTCTGGGCGGCCAGGAACTTCCGGAGAGCCTGGAGAGAGGCCGATGAGGGGTCAGCGGTCGGGGCGGACTTCTGCGCCCGGTCAGCGGATGCTGAGGGTCGCTGTGATGGTGTGCCAAGGTCAAGTGGCGTCCAGCCGTCCCCCGCCGCGTCGAGGTGCGCTGGTCTCGGGAACTGTCCTGCCGGGCCAGAGCTCAAGGGCACTCCAAGGTCAGTGGCCTGGTCGGCATGCGACGACGCCTCAAGTTCCGTGGAAGGACCGTCATGCGGCCACACGTCGAGATCGTCAGGTGTGTGAACGCGCGGAGATTCTCCACGGTCGACTGACGGGGACATGCGCGGCGACGGCCTGCGCGTAGGTGAAGAGTCATCATGTGGTGGGGCCGTCGGCATCGTGAGTGAATCGCGGTGCGACGGCACCGGAACGTCGGCCGCCGCGCCATGGCGCACGGGCATCATCGAGGGGTCTGCCGACAGGGCGCGCTGCGGTGACTCCGTAGGGTCCGCAGACGAACCGGGGTACAGAGACGGACCGGGGTGTGGGGAGGTGCCGGGGGCCGGCGACGCGGACGGGCCGTGGTTCGGGGAAGGGCTGGGGTTCGGGGGCGCAGACGGGCTGGGGGCCGGGAACGGCCCGGAGTACGGGGACAAGCCGGAGTACGAGGGCAGGCCGGAGTACGAGGACATCGCCAGGTGGCCGACAGGCAGGGCGCGGTGCGGCGATGTCTCAAGGTCGGCCGGCGGGGCGACGTCTGACGCCTTCGCACGGTTCAGTGGTGAGTTCGGGTATTGCACGTCAACGGCGTCCCGGGGCGGAGCGGAGTCTCCTAGCGGAGCAGGGTGGAGCAGTGATGACAGGTCGCGTGGCGAGCTGGAGCGCGCCGGTCGTGTGTGGTGCGATGATGCGCCGGTGTTCGCCAGGTCCGCCGCCCAGAAGGCAGCGGAGAACACGGCGATGTCTTCCTTCCTGCGTTGTTCCTCGTCGAACGGATGGGAGACGACCCTGCGTTGTTCCTCGTCGAACGGGTGGGAGACGACGGATGCCGGTGAGCCCGCCACAGCGAGGGCGACGCCGGACCATGAGCTCGCGTCTGCGGGCCCAGCAACGGCGGGTGCTTCCTCCTCGATGCGGTGCGGTGTTTGCGACGGGCGTACGTCAGCGAAGACGGTCGTCGTCGGTGAACCCGCCGCAGCGGTGACAACGCCAGACGGCGGGCCCGCGTCAGCGGGAACGACGCCTGACAGCGGGCCCGCGTCAGCGCGGGCGGCAGCCGGCGATCGGCCTGCGCCCGTGGAAGCCGAGGTCCTCGGTGGCACCGGCTCGGTGCGGGTGGAGTTCAGCGGCGGACTCGTGGCGATGGGACGCTCGGTCGTCCGGGGCCCGGCATCGGCGGGCACGGCGCTCGGCTTCCGCTTCGGGTTGTCGCCGGCGTCTCGTCGGAACTCTTGATAGGGCGGGCGGTGCTTGGAGACCGGCCCGATGCTCTTCGACCGGGTGGGCCTGGCGAGACGGCGACGGGCACGGCGGGCAGGCGCGGTGATCGCCCGTATCCGGAACTCGGCTATGACGCGCTCTGCCGCTCGATCGGGGGTTCGCACGGCAGCGAAGGTACGGCCAGGCGGCGGGCGGGAAAGGGCCGAGCGGCGTTCTGGGGATAGGTACCGGTCTCGGTGCCAGGCTGTGGATGAGGTGATCGGAAGGACGACCGGCGTTGGCTCGGCCCGCCGATGCGCTCATGCCTGCGTCAGGGTGTCGTCGTCGGGTCTGCTGCAGGGTGTCGCCGGTACGTCTGCTCACGGTGTTGTTGCAGGGGCTTCGGAGCGGCCGACGAGCCGGAGTTAGATGTCGCTCGGCGTCACGGTCAGGCCGAGCATTCCCGGACCGACGTGGACGCCGATCACCGCGCCCACCTCGACCACCCGCAGCTCCCCCAGCCCCGGCACCCGCTTCGACAGCCGTTCCGCGAGGCCCTCGGCGCGCTCACGCGCTCCCAGGTGCTGCACCGCCACGTTCACCGGCCTGTCGCCCGCTGCCTCCACGGCCAGGTCCTCCAGGCGGGCGATGGCGCGGGATGCCGTACGGACCTTCTCCAGGAGCGAGATGCGGCCGCTGGTGATGTGCAGCAGCGGCTTGATCATGAGCGCGGAACCCACGAGGGAGGCCGCGGTGCCGATACGGCCGCTGCGGCGGAGGTAGTCGAGGGTGTCCACGTAGAAGAACGATCGTGTTGCGGAGATGCACCGGTTTGCGGCCGAGACCACCTCCTCCATGGGGGCGCCGCCGGCGGCGGCTCGGGCGGCGGCCAGCACCGGGTAACCCAGGCCCATGGCGATCGAACGGCTGTCGATGACGGCCACCGGTACGGGTGCCTCTCTGGCGGCGGCGCGGGCGGACTCGATCGTGCCGGACATCTCGCCGGAAAGGTGGATTGAGACGATCGCCGTGGCTCCGGCGGCGGCCAGGGCCGAGTAGCAAGAGGCGAAGCTGGCAGGCGACGGGCGAGAGGTGGTGGCCGAGGCCAGATCGCCGGTGAAGGAGCCCTCATCGAAAACGTCCGGGGTATCGGAAGGGGCGGCCGTCGTGGTCGAGGAGGCGGCTGAGCTTCCCGAGGGGGCGGCCGTCGTGGTCGAGGAGGCGGCTGAGCTTCCCGAGGGGGCGGCCGTCGTGATCGAGGAGGCGGCTGAGCTTCCCGAGGGGGCGGCCGTCGCGGTCGAGGAGGCGGCTGAGGATCCGGAGGGGGCGCCCGGAGTGCCTGGGGTGTCAGGAAGCGGGGCGGCCGGACTTTCGCAGTGAACGCTCGGCCTGCCAGGCGACACGGCCGGGCCTTCGGAAGGTGTGCTCGGGGTGTCAGCCGGCGCGGCTGGGCTTTCGAAGAGGGACGAAGCGCTCAAGGAGGACGCGGGAGGTCGTGGCTCCAGGGGCTCAGCGGGGTCTCGCCGCTCTTGCGACGACGGCGGGCTGGCGCCGTCCTCCTTCGTACGTGCGCCCTTGGCGATCACCTGTACGGGAACCACGGACACCCCAGGCACAGAACCCAGGTAAGCAGTCGAATCGGTGACAACAGCAACCAAGGGTGGCATACCACCGAGATTAACTACTGAACGGGCGTTCCACCCCGCCACACTCGACGCGGCTTGAGGCCGAAGGACCAGGCGAACGCGCCCTCGTGGTCGGCGTCCCACTGAACGATGTCCGCCAGCCGCCCGGGAGCCAGCACGCCGCGGTCGGGCGCGCCCAGGACCGTGGCGCCGCCGAGGGTGGCCGCGCGCAGGGCGTCGTTGACGCTCATCCCGAACGCCGACACCGCCATCGCGATCACCAGGGACATCGAGGTGATGCCGCAGAAGCCGGGGTTGTGGTCGCTGCCCAGGGCGATCTGCACGCCGTGCTTGATCATCTGGCGGACCGGCGGCAGGTGGCCGCGCTGCAGCGCCGTGGCCGGGCAGACGACCGCCGGGACGCCGTACCGGGACATGATGGCGATGTCCTCGTCGGACAGGTGGTGCAGGCCGTCGGCGGAGGCGCACCCCAGCTCGGCCGCGAGCTGCACGGCGCCCCGGCGGCTGTAGATGCCGGCGTGGATGCGGGGCAGCAGCCCGACGTTACGGCCGGAGGCGAGCACCCAGCGGGACTCCTCCGTCGTGAAGTGGCCCTCGTCGCAGTAGACGTCGACGCTGTCGGCGCCGGCCGCGGCCGCGTCGGCGCACCACGCGCCCACGGCCTCGACATATTCGCGCTGCCTGCCGAAGTACTCGGGCGGCACGACGTGCGCCGCGAGGAACGTGACGTGCACCCGCGGCATCATCGGCTCCTTCTCCAGCTCGCGCAGGAGCCGCACGTCGGCGAGCTCGCCGTCGCGGGTGAGGTGGTAGCCGGTCTTGGCCTCGACCGTGGTGGTGCCGCTCAGCAGCCAGTCGCGCAGGCGCTCGCGTACGCCGTTGCACAGGGTCCAGGGGTCGGTGCCGCGGGTCACGGTGACGGTGGAGCCGACGCCGCCGCCCGCCGCGGTGATCGAGGCGGACGTGGAGCCGCCCGTACGGATCGCCAGCTCGGCGTAGCGGTTGCCGGCGTAGACCGGGTGGGTGTGCGCGTCGATGAGCCCGGGCGTGACGAGGGCGCCGCCCAGGTTTTCCACGTGGTCGACGTCGACGATGTCGTCGACGACGCCCGGCACGCTCTGCGGCAGATCTGGAGCGCGCCCCACCCACGCGATGCGATCGTTGTGCACCAGGATGGCCGCGTTGCTGAGAACCTCGTTGCCGGTCCAAAGGCGGCCGATGTTGGTCAGAAGCCGAACGGTCACCGCATCACCACCCCGCACGACCCCCTGCACGGGTGCAGGACACAGCGCACGGCTACCTGCGCCGCGCCCACTGAGTCCGCTCCGGGTCCGGACGACATGGGGGGTCTCCTGCTCTCATCCGCATCGAGTAGTGCGGTGACCGTATCGCCGGACACATGATCCAGCGATTTCAGTTCAGTTACGTTATTTCACATGTCGGGCTGCTGTACAGGGTTATTCGGAAGAAAGACCATTCATCCCAACCATCCCGCAGCCCTGCCTCGTCCCCACGGCCCCCGCTGACGACTTGAACACGCCCAGTCATCATCCGAAACCTAGAACCTGAACCCAAAAACCAGACCAACGTTAGGTCTGGCCAATCCTAGCAACCCCAAGGGGGCCCGGACCACTGCCGCTTTTGGGGATGTCTGCACGCTTTGTGGAGAGTGTCGCACAACCATAGCGATGGGTACGGCGGCGCGAGTTATCGCAGCGTATGCATAACTCTGGGCGGTCTATCACGGGACCGTTATACGACGTGTGCACGCAGCGCCACCATCACCCGCCGCCCATCCGTGACATGCGAATGAAGTGGCACGTCGATGTGCCGGTCGCATGGTTTGGACGGCATCGCAGGAAGACCCTACGACGGCTCTGGGCGGGCGCCGGAGACGGCCACAGCGGGGACTGGAACGACCACAGGCGGGTGCCGGAGACGACCGCAGGCGGACGCTGGAGACGGCCACAGGCGGCGCTGGACGTGACCGCAGGCGGGCGCTGGAGTGCCCCGTGCGGCCCAGACCTCAGGAGACGGGCGTCGGCAGCCTCTGAACGGTGTGTGCGTGCCGTTGAGGCGTTACCGAAGGGCTCTCTGCGGCGGTGGCCGCCGGGCGGTGGCCGCCGGCCGCGATCCCGAGGCGGCGCCCGGCAACTCTCCGTCTGAGCGTCTTAATCCGGTCGCCGTACGGCGCGCGCGAGCGCCCCTCATTCCCGAGAGGCGCTCACAACGTACGGAACAAAAGGGTCAGGAGACCCGCTCCACCGGCTTACCGACCCGCAGCAGCTCCTGCGACAGGCTGGGCAGAACCCGGGCGTGCAGGATGGTGCCGTCCTCGACGTGCTCGACGGACAGCACCTCACCCTCCTTGTGCGCACGCGAGATCAGATCGCCCCTGTCGTACGGCACCAGCAGGTGCACCTCGTGATCGAGGCGCGGCAGGCGTTCCTCGATGAGCCGCATCAGCTCGGATATGCCCTGGCCGGTGCGGGCCGAGACGACGATGCTGTCGCGCTCGCGCCGGGTGATGCGGTCGAGCACGTCCTGGTCGGCGGCGTCGGCCTTGTTGATCACCACGATCTCGGGGATGTCGGAGGCGCCGTCGATGTCGCGGAGCACCTCGCGGACGGCCGCGATCTGGCCTTCGGGGTCGGGGTGCGAGCCGTCGACCACGTGCAGGATCAGGTCGGCGTCGCCGACCTCCTCCAGCGTGGAGCGGAACGCCTCGACGAGCTGGTGGGGCAGGTGGCGCACGAAGCCGACGGTGTCGGCGATCGTGAACAGCCGGCCTTCGGGCGTACGGGCCCTGCGCACGGTCGGGTCGAGGGTGGCGAACAGCGCGTCCTCGACCAGCACGCCCGCGCCGGTGACGCGGTTGAGCAGCGAGGACTTGCCGGCGTTGGTGTAGCCGGCGATGGCCACGGCCGGGATCTCGCGGCGCTGGCGCCGGTAGCGCATGGTCTCGCGCGAGGTGGACATGCCGCTGATCTGGCGGCGCAGCTTGGACATGCGCTCGCGGATGCGGCGCCGGTCGAGCTCGATCTTCGTCTCACCGGGGCCGCGGCCGCCGATGCCGACGCCGCCCGCGGCGCGACCGCCGACCTGGCGCGACAGGTTGCCACCCCAGCCGCGCAAGCGCGGCAGCAGGTAGGAGAGCTGGGCCAGCTCGACCTGCGCCTTGCCTTCGCGGCTCTTGGCGTGCTGGGCGAAGATGTCGAGGATGAGCGCGGTGCGGTCGATGACCTTCACCTTGACGACGTCCTCGAGCTGGCGGAGCTGACCGGGGGTCAGCTCGCCGTCGCAGATGACGGTGTCGGCGCCGGTGGCCTCGACCACGTCGCGCAGCTCCAGCGCCTTGCCGGCGCCGATGTAGGTGGCGGGGTCGGGCTTCTGGCGCCGCTGGATGAGCCCGTCGAGCACCTGCGACCCGGCCGTCTCGGCCAGGAGCTTGAGCTCGCGCAGGGAGTTTTCGGCGTCTTCGGCGGTGCCGCTGGTCCAGACGCCGACGAGGACGACCCGCTCGAGCCGCAGCTGCCGGTATTCGACCTCGGTGACGTCCTGAAGTTCTGTGGACAGGCCCGCTACTCGGCGCAGTGCCTGGCGGTCCTCAAGGTCCATGTCGCCGGTCTCGATCGGGTCGAGCGCGGGGTATTCGTGCATAAAAGTCATCTCTATGAGGGAACGTCTGGACACCTCGGTGTCTTCCCACGATGGTGGCACGACACCCTCGGCTCGAGCACCTGGTTATCAGGCGAGTCCCACAGACTGTCAAGACGGCGAGACGGTGATGTCCCCGAGCCGGCCGTGACAGAGATCTTGTTCGGCGCGGCCGTGTCCTGCTTGACGCCGACGGTGACGTCGCCGGAGCCGACCTGGCTGTCGATCGCGTACGGCTGGTCGGGCACGCGCACCTCGATGTCGCCCGAGCCGGTCTTGAGCCGGATGTCCTCGGGGGCGGCGGTGTATTTGAGCTCGACGTTGCCTGAGCCCAACTCGCCGGAGAGCTTCTTGCCGGCGAGCCCGGCCGCGTCCACGTCGCCGGACCCGGCGCTCAGCGTGATCTCGCCGGTGAGGTCTCTGAGCGTGAGGTTGCCCGAGCCGGACTCCAGGTTCATGCGCAGGCCCTTGGGCACCTCGATCTTGTAGTCGACCCCGCAGGCCCCCCACTCCGACGGGCACTTGTAGGTGACGAACAGCTCCTGACCGTCCACCCTGTGCTCCGGCTGCGGCTTGTCGCCGCCGCGCCAGTGCAGGGTCTCGACGACGCGTACCGCATCGCCTCCCGTCTCCGTGATGACCGCGTCCCCCGCCTTGCTGACCAGCCTCAGCGCGGTGACCTTGTCGGTCACCTCGTACGACACCGTGTCCTCGTGGTTGGGCCCGGCGAGGCTCGCGACCCCGCACCCGGTGAGCAGCACGGTGGAGGCCAGCAGCCCGCCCGCGATCGCAATCCTTCTCATGGGGCAGATCCTTCCCTGAGGGCAGGTGCTCCGGCATCGGGGATCACCCCGGAATCACTCCCGGGTAACCCCGACCTTTGACCCGCGAAGGCCGCCAGAGTAGCTTGACTTCCACAATCCAGAATTCATTTTCCACTATATGGAAAAGGGTGAGGCTCATGGAGATCACCGGCCCGAAGCTCGACCGGTTCGACGAGATACTCACGCCGGAGGCGCTCGCGTTCGTGGAGACGCTTCAGCGCGAGTTCGGCCCGCGCCGCCTGGAGCTGCTCGACGCCCGCCAGGCCAAGCAGGCGGAGCTGTCGGCGGGCGGCAGGCTCGACTTCCTCCCGGAGACCAAGGAGATCAGGGAGGGCGAGTGGAAGGTCGCGCCGCCCGCGCCGGGCCTTGAGGACCGCCGCGTCGAGATCACCGGGCCGGTGGACAGGAAGATGACCATCAACGCCCTCAACTCGGGCGCGAAGGTGTGGCTCGCCGACTTCGAGGACGCCAACTCACCGCTGTGGGAGAACTGCGTGGCGGGCCAGCTCAACCTGCGCGACGCGCTCGACCGCACGATCGACTTCGAGACCGGCGGCAAGTCGTACACGCTCAAGCCCGACGACGAGCTGGCCACGATCGTCGTGCGCCCGCGCGGCTGGCACCTCGACGAGAAGCACGCGCTGGTGGACGGCGAGCCGGTGTCGGGGTCGCTGTTCGACTTCGGCCTCTACTTCTTCCACTGCGCGCAGCGGCAGATCGACAAGGGCAAGGGCCCCTACTTCTACCTGCCGAAGATCGAGTCGCACCTGGAGGCCAGGCTCTGGAACGACGTCTTCGTCAGGGCCCAGGACCTCCTCGGCATCCCGCAGGGCACGATCAGGGCGACGGTGCTCATCGAGACCTACCCGGCGGCGTTCGAGATGGAGGAGATCCTCTACGAGCTGCGCGACCACTCGGCGGGGCTGAACGCCGGCCGGTGGGACTACCTGTTCAGCGTGATCAAGAAGTTCCGCACGCGGGGCCGCGAATTCCTGCTGCCCGAGCGGAACGCGGTGACGATGACGGCGCCGTTCATGCGGGCCTACACCGAGCTGCTGGTGCGCACCTGCCACAAGCGGGGCGCGCACGCGATCGGCGGGATGGCGGCGTTCATCCCCTCGCGCCGCGACCCGGAGGTCAACGCGGTGGCGCTGGAGAAGGTGCGGGCCGACAAGACCCGCGAGTCCAACGACGGCTTCGACGGTTCGTGGGTCGCGCACCCCGACCTGGTGCCGATCTGCCGCGAGGTGTTCGACGGGGTGCTCGGCTCGCGGCCCAACCAGATCGACCGGCTGCGCGAGGACGTCAACGTCACGGCGGCGGACCTGCTTGCGGTGTCGGACACGCCGGGCGACATCACCGAGGCGGGGCTGCGCAACAACGTGGACGTGGGCCTGCGCTACCTGGCGGCCTGGATGGGCGGGCAGGGCGCGGCGGCCATCCACAACCTCATGGAGGACGCCGCCACGGCCGAGATCTCGCGTTCGCAGATCTGGCAGTGGATCCACAACGACATCACGCTGTCCGACACCGGAGAGCAGGTGACGAAGGAGCTCGTGGAGCGGATCATCGGCGAGGAGCTGGCCAAGATCGCCGAGGAACCGGGCTACGACGAGGGTCTGTACGCGCAGGCGACGGCGCTGTTCAAGCAGGTCGCGCTGGACGACGACTTCGCGGAGTTCCTGACCCTTCCGGCCTATGCTCAAATGCCATAAAGAAGCGTACAAAGGGGGATCGGTGATGAAGACGCTGATTACGGCCCTGCGCTCACTGCTGCCGCACGACGCGGTGATCACCGATCCCGTACGCCTGCGCACGTACGAGTGCGACGGCCTGACCTATCACCGCGCGACGCCCGGCGTGGTCGTGCTGCCCGAGACGGCCGAGCAGGTCGCCGCCGTGGTCCGCCTGTGCAACGAGCACGGCGTGCCGTTCGTCGCGCGGGGCTCGGGCACCGGCCTGTCGGGCGGCGCGCTGCCCCGCGAGGACGGCGTGCTGATCGTCACCTCGAAGATGCGCGCGATCCTGGAGATCGACCTGCCCAACCGCAGGGCCGTGGTGGAGCCGGGGGTGACGAACCTGGCCATCACCGAGGCCGTGCGCGCCCAGGGCTACTACTACGCCCCCGACCCGTCCAGCCAGCAGGTCTGCTCGATCGGCGGCAACGTGGCGGAGAACTCCGGCGGCGCCCACTGCCTCAAGTACGGCTTCACCGTCAACCACGTCGAGGCGTGCGAGATCGTCACCCCGGAGGGCGAGCTGGTCACGCTCGACCGCATGGACCCGGGCTACGACCTGCTGGGCGCGTTCATCGGGTCGGAGGGCACGCTGGGCATCGCCACCAAGATCACCGTACGGCTGAGCCGCGCGCCCGAGGCGGTGACCACGGTGCTGGCCGCGTTCGACAGCATCGAGCAGGGCGGCAGGGCGGTGTCGGCGATCATCGGGGCGGGCATCGTGCCGGCCGCGATCGAGATGATGGACGCCCTCGCCATCGAGGCGGCCGAGGCGGCGGTGTCCTGCTGCTATCCCGAGGGCGCGGGCGCGGTGCTGATCGTCGAGCTGGACGGCCCGGCCGCCGAGGTCGAGCGGCAGTTCGCGCGGCTGCGCGAGCTGTGCTCGGAGGCGTTCGAGCTGCGGGTGGCCGACGACCCGGCCGAGCGCGCGGCGATCTGGAAGGGCCGCAAGTCGGCCTTCGCCGCCGTGGGGCGGATCAGCCCGGCCTACATCGTGCAGGACGGCGTGGTGCCCCGCACGTCGCTGCCCGCCGTGCTCGCGGCCATCGACCGGCTGTCGGCCGAGCACGACATCAGGGTGGCCAACGTCTTCCACGCCGGCGACGGCAACCTGCACCCGCTGGTGCTGTTCGACGACGGCGATCCGGGCGCGGGCGAGCGGGCGGAGGCGGTGTCGGGGGCCATCCTCGATCTGTGCATCGAGAACGGCGGCTCGATCACGGGCGAGCACGGCGTCGGCGTCGACAAGTCGCGCTACATGCCGAAGATGTTCAGCGCCGACGACCTCGACACCATGCAGCTCGTGCGCTGCGCGTTCGATCCCGCGGGGCTGGCGAACCCGGGCAAGGTGTTCCCCACCCCGCGCCTGTGCGGCGAGGTGCCGGGGGTGCGCAAGGGCGTGCACCCGCTGGTCGAGTCGGGGAAGGCGGAGCAGTTTTGAACGGCGGTACGGCGAGCGCGGCGATCGGCGGGGTGACGACCCGGCAGGCGGGACCCGACGACGTGGTGGGCGGCGTGCGGCCCCGCTGGGTCGTGCTGCCCGAGACCGTCGAGGAGGTCTCCGCCGCGCTGCGGGCCTGCGCGGAGCAGGACCTCGCGGTGGTGCCCGCGGGCGGCGGCACGAAGCTGCACTGGGCGCCGCCGCCGGAGCGCTGCGACGTGCTGCTCGACATGTGCTGCATGAACGAGGTGATCGAGCACGCCGCCGGTGACCTCGTGGTGCGCGCGCAGGCCGGGGTGACGATGGGCGCGCTGGCCGGGACGCTCGCGGCCGAGGGCCAGGAGCTGGCGCTCGACCTGCCGTACGCCGATGACTCCACGGTCGGCGGCACGCTGGCCACCGGAGGGCCGCCGGGGCCGCGCGCGTTCCGCTACGGCACCGCCCGCGACCTGCTCATCGGCATCACGGTCGTGCTGGCCGACGGCACGATCGCCCACTCGGGCGGCAAGGTCGTCAAGAACGTCGCGGGCTACGACCTCGGCAAGCTGTTCACCGGCTCGTACGGCACGCTCGGCGTGATCGCCGAGGCCACGTTCCGGCTGCATCCGTTGCCCGCCGATCGCCGCTGGGTGATCGCCCGCCTGCGGTCGGACGGCGCCGCCAAGCGCGCGGCCGGGGCGGTGGCGGCGCTGTCCGCCTCGCAGGCCGAGCCGAGCGCGATCGAGATCAACCGTCCTGAGCCAGGCGGGCCGATCACCATCGCCGCGCTCGCCGAGGGCACGGCGGCGGCCGACAGGGCTGCGGCGCTGCGCGAGCTGATCGGCACCGGCGAGGTCGCCGAGGAGCCGCCGGTCTGGTGGGGGCGGCTCCTCGGCGATGACGTGCTCATCGAGCTGCGCTTTCCTCCTGCGGCGACGGCGGCGGTGCTCGAAGCGGCGGACGCCGCGCGGATGGTGCTGCGCGGCTCCCCCGCCTGCGGGCGGCTGCTGCTGGAGCCGGTGCGGCCGATGGCGGAGGACGAGCCGGCGGCCGTCGTCTCCGCGCTGCGCGCCGGGGTCGAGGCGGCGGGCGGGCGGGCGCACGTGCTCGCCCTGCCGCCGGGGAGGCCGTACGAGAACGTCGACAGGTGGGGACACGTGGGCTCGCTGCCGCTGATGCGGCGGGTCAAGGAACGGTTCGATCCCGGTCGCAGGATGTCTCCCGGCCGGTTCGTGGGAGGCGTGTGAGGTGGACCCCGAGCTGATCAACGACTGCGTGCACTGCGGTTTCTGCCTGCCGACCTGTCCCACGTACGTGTTGTGGGGCGAGGAGATGGACTCGCCGCGCGGCCGCATCCACCTGATGCAGCAGCATGTCGAGGGCACCCCGATCACCCCCGAGATGGCCGGGCACTTCGACGCCTGCCTGGGCTGCATGGCCTGCGTGACGGCGTGCCCGTCCGGCGTGCGCTACGACCGGCTGATCGAGCAGACCAGAGTCGAGGTGGAGCGGGAGCACGTACGCGAGCCGCAGGAGCGCGCCATCCGCGGCATCGTGTTCAGCCTCTTCCCCTACCCGCGCAGGCTGCGGCTGCTGCGCCCGGCGATGAGGCTGGCCAGGCGGATGGCGGCGTTCCTGGAGCGGGCCCACCCGAGCCTGGGCGCGATGGCGGCGCTGGCGCCCCGCGTGGAGCACCGGCAGCGGCTGCCGCGCCTGGTCAAGGCCAGGGGCGAGCGCCGCGCCGTGGTGGGCATGCTCACCGGGTGCGTGCAGCGGGAGTTCTTCCCGCAGGTCAACGCGGCCACCGCGCGGGTGCTCGCGCTGGAGGGCTGCGACGTGGTGATTCCGCCCGAGCAGGGCTGCTGCGGGGCGCTCAGCGTGCACTCCGGGCTCGACCGTCAGGCGGGGCGGCTGGCGCGCAGGACGGCGGAGGTGTTCGAGCGAGCCGGCGTGGACACGGTCGTGGTAAACGCGGCCGGCTGCGGCTCCACCATGAAGGAGTACGCCGAGCTGCTCGGCCGCGAGCCGGGCTTCCGCGTCATGGACCTGTCCGAATACCTGGCTGAGCTGGGGCCGGTGGCCAAGCGGCACCCGCTGCCGCTCACCGTGGCCTACCACGACGCCTGCCACCTGGCGCACGCGCAGGGCGTGCGGGCGCAGCCGCGCGAGCTGCTGTCCGGCATCCCCGGGCTGGAGCTGCGCGAGATCCCCGAGTCGGCGATCTGCTGCGGGTCGGCGGGCACGTACAACCTGCTGCGGCCGCAGGCCGCGCGCGACCTCGGCGACAGGAAGGCGGCCTCGGTGCGCACGACGGGGGCCGAGCTGCTGGTGTCGGCCAACCCCGGGTGCACGATGCAGATCGCCGCGGCCATGCGGCGGGCGGGCGCGGACATCAGGGTCGCCCACACCGCCGAGGTGCTGGACGCGTCCCTGCGCGGGGTCACGCTGTGAGCGTCCAGTCGGTCGAGCGGGCGCTCGACGTGCTGGAGGCGCTGGCCGAGCACGGCGGCGAGGCGGGGCTGTCGGAGATCGCGGCGCGCACGGGCCTGCCGTACGGGACCATCCACCGGCTGCTGCGCACGCTGCTGGCGCGCGGCTACGTCCGGCAGGAGTCCGACCGGCGCTACGCGCTGGGCGGCGGGCTGGTCAGGCTGGGCGGCATCGCGGAGAGCATGGTCGGGGTGTGGGCACAGCCGTACCTCGCGAAGATGGTCGAGCTGTCCGGCGAGACCGCGAACCTGGCCGTGCTGGAGGGCGACTTCGTCGTCTACGTGGCGCAGGTGCCGTCGCCGCGCAGGCTGCGGATGTTCGCCGAGGTCGGCAGGCGGGTGCTGCCGCACAGCACGGCGGTGGGCAAGGTGCTGCTCGCCGGGCGGCCCGAGGCGGAGGCGGTGGCGGTGTTCGAGCGCACCGGCATGCCGCGCCGCACCCCCAACACGATCACCGAGCTGGACGCGATGAGGGCGGAGCTGGAGACCGTCAGGCGCCAGGGGTACGCGCTCGACCTGGGCGAGGAGGAGCTGGGCGTGCACTGCCTCGCGGTGCCGGTGCGCGATGGCGGCCGGGTGGTCGCGGCCATGTCGGTCTCGGGTCCCGCCGAGCGCATCGACGCGCTCGACCGCGATGAGCTGGCCGAGGGCATGCGGAAGATCGCGTCGCAGTTCGGTGACGAGCTGGGACCGATCGCCGACTGAACGATATTCTGTTGCGGCATGAGCAACAGCACGTCGGTCCAGTCGGTCGATCGTGCCATCGCGATCTTGGAGATCCTCGCCCGCGACGGCGCCAGCCGGGTCACGGACCTGGCGACCGAGCTGGACGTCCACAAGTCCACCGCCTTCCGCCTGCTGTCGGCCCTGGAACAGGGCGGGCTCGTCGAACAGAGCGGCGATCGAGGACGCTACCGGCTCGGCTTCGGCGTCGTACGGCTGGCCGGCGCGGCCACCGCCCAGCTCGACCTGTCGGGCGAGAGCCGCCCGGTCTGCCTGCGCCTGGCCGTCGAGATCGGCGAGACCGTCAACGTGGCGGTGCCCCGCAACGGCGACGCCATCAACATCACGCAGGTGCGCGGCCCCGCCGCCATCAGCGGCCACAACTGGGTCGGCCAGCGCACCCCTGCACACGCCACCTCCAGCGGAAAGGTGCTGCTGGCCTTCGGGGCGCTGCGGCTGCCGTCCGAGCTGGAACGCTACACGCCCAACACCATCACCGAGCCCGACGAGCTGGGCCTTGAGGAGATCAGGGAGCGCGGCTGGGCCGCCGCCGTCGAGGAGCTGGAGGTGGGGCTCAACGCGGTCGCCGCGCCGATCAGGGGCTCCGACGGCACGGTGGTCGCCGCCGTCAGCGCCTCCGGGCCGTCGTACCGGCTGACGCCCGAGCGGCTGCCCGAGGTCGGGGCGATCCTGGTGGCGGGCGCGAAAGAGATCAGCCAGCGCATCGGCTATTACGGTTGAGTCATGTGTAGAAGCATCAAGACCCTCCGCCCGCCTTACACCGAGAGCGTGACCGAGGAGGACGTGCGGGCCGCGGCGCTGCAGTACGTCAGGAAGATCTCCGGCTTCCGCACGCCCGCCGCGCACAACGCGGAGGCGTTCGACCGCGCGGTCGAGGCGATCACGCGCGCGTCGGAGGAGCTGCTGGGCGCGCTGCAGGTCCGCGGGAGCCGTTGACAGCCCTCACGAGCGAGACGGCTCCCGCGCGGGCGCGCCGGTGGTCCGCCACCGACGGGCGCGACGCCCGCCCCGGCGGCGGGGCCGCGTTTGACCGGCCGTTTCACCGGCCGCAGCACCGGCCGCAGCACCGGCCGCAGCACCGGCCGATGCTGTGACCGTGCGTGAACGGCCGTGCCGAGGCGGGCCGACAGCCGGCGTCAAAGATCGGGCAAGCCGCCCGCAAGCCGTGCTCCCTAGCATGAGAACCCGCACCAGGACCGGGCTCTCACATAGGAGGCAGCGGTGCCGCCACCTCGCGCACGTGCCGTCGTCAGTCTGCTGGTGCCGTGGCTCGCCGCCAAGCGCGCGTTCAAGCCCCCGGTCGGCTCGACTCCAGAGGAGCGGCGGCTGGACCGGCTCGCGTTCTGGCGGACGATGCTCGGCCTGATCACGGTCGTCATCGCCACGCATCACTATCGGAATGTCCTCGAGGTCCTCGCGAGCGCCACCGCGAAGACCTACGACACCCTGCAGTACGCGCTGGCTCTGCCGCCGCTGGCCTTCCTCGCCGTCTTCCTGCTGACCCGCCGCGACCGGCGCCGCACGCTGTGGCCGCGCGTCCGGCGGTACCTGGTCCGCGGGGTGCCCGGCCTGCTCGTCCTCCTCATGCCGTTTCTGCTCTCCCAGCTCTACCTGTGGCTGAACGACGGCGACGGCGCCATCCCCGGCTCGGCCATCGGGCCGAGGGAGATCTTCATCTTCCTCTGGGCCGCCTGCTTCTACGGCAGCACGCTCTACTGGGCGACGCGCACCGGGCTGTGGATCTCCGACATGCACCCGTTGCTCGCGCCGGTCGGCTCCACGCTCGTCATGCTGCTGGTCAGCGGACAGGAGCTCATCAGCCTGGAAAGGAACGGCGTGCCCTCCTGGCTGTGGCTGACCCTGAACATCAGCGGCGTCGTCTCGTCCCTGACGCTGGCCGTGATGGAGTACCGGCTGCTGCGCACGATGGGCTACCGCTGGCGCGAGGGGCCTGACCCGGTCACCGGCCCGCAGGGTCAGCTCTCGCGGACGACGGGCTCACCGTCCGAGCAGACGATCTTGAGCTCGACCTCCTCGCCCTCGTCCGGCTCGAACTCCACCTTCGCCTCGTGATCCGGCCCGGGATCGACCGAGTCCACCTTGTAGCCCTGGGCGGGGCTCCACGAGCGCAGCGTGACCCGGCCGCCCTCGCAGGAGGCGATCACCGTGCCGCCCGCGCTGCGGATCAGCCTGCTCTGCCCCGTCGGCGACGCCGCGGGGACGGGCGCGGCGGTGGCGCGGGAGGTGGCCGTGGCCAGCTCGGCGCGCACCTCCTCGGGGGCGAGCACGTGGCGGTCGGTGCCGGTCAGTCCGTTGCCGAGCAGGCCGAGCACCGCCACGGCGGCGCCGGTGGCGGCGACGGCGGTGGCGGCCCAGGCCGCGACGAGTCTCTTCATCCCGCTCAGGTTCCCCCCTGTCCGGCTAAGGCCAGGTTAAGGCGACGCTAAGGCTGCTCTAGGCAGCGGAAGAAACCGTCTACGTTCTTCCTATGGCTGACATCCTGCTCATCGAGGACGATGTGGCGATCCGTACGGCGCTCAGCAGGGGGCTGCGAGACCTCGGCCATGCCGTCTCCTCCTCCCCCACCGCCATGGACGGGCTGCGCCTGGCCGTCCAGGACCGGCCCGACCTGATCGTGCTCGACCTCGGGCTGCCCGACCTCGACGGCGTCGAGCTGCTGCGCATGCTGCGGGCGGTCAGCCAGGTGCCGGTCATCGTGGCCACCGCGCGCGACGGCGACGCCGAGATGGTGCCGGTGCTGGACGCGGGCGCCGACGACTACGTGGTCAAGCCGTACAGCGCGGCGCAGCTCGACGCCCGGGTACGCGCGGTGCTGCGGCGGGCGGGCGGCTCCGCGCCGGAACCGCTGGCGGTGGGCGGTCTGCGCGTGGACCCGCGCGCCCGTACCGCCACGCTCGACGGCCAGCCGCTGGACCTCACGCCGCGCGAGTTCGACGTGCTGCACTACCTCGCGGCCCGGCCAGGCGAGGTGGTGACCAAGCGGGAGCTGCTGACCGAGGTGTGGCAGCTGCCGTACGGGGGCGCCGACAAGACCGTGGACGTGCACCTGTCGTGGCTGCGCAGAAAGCTCGGAGAGACCGCCGCCGCGCCGCGCTACCTGCACACCGTGCGCGGCGTGGGCGTCAAGCTGGTCGATCCGTCATGAGGCGCTGGCTCGCGCTGCTCGTGGCGGCCACCACCTCGCTCGTGCTCATCGCGCTGCTGGTGCCGATGGCGCTGCTGATCAGGGCCGTGGCCGAGAACGGCGCGATGAGCCGGGCCACCGCCGCAGCCGAGTCGGTCGCCGTCGCGGTCGGCACGCCCGATCTGCCGCTGACGGTCGAGCAGGTGTCCCGCCCCGTGACGGTGTTCCTGCCGGACGGCGGCATCGTCGGCACCCCGGCGCCGCGCTCCGACGCCGTACGCCTGGCCGCGACCGGGCGCAGCGTCACCGCCGCCGCACCCGGCGGCAGGGAGGTGCTGGTCTCCGCGCAGTCGCCCGGCGGCACGGCGGTGATCAGGGTGTTCGTGCCGGACGACGAGCTGGTGCGCGGCGTGCGCGAGGCGTGGCTGGCGCTGCTGCTCATCGGGCTCGGGCTGATGGTGCTCGGCATCGTGCTCGCCGACCGGCTGGCGCTGGCCGTCACCCGGCCGGTGGACGGGCTGGCCAGGGTCTCGCACCGGCTCGCGGGCGGCGATCTGACCGCGCGGGCCGAGCCGGGCGGGCCGCCCGAGGTGCGGTCGGTGGCGCTCGCGCTCAACCATCTCGCCGGCCGCATCGACGAGCTGCTCGCCGCCGAACGGGAGTCCGCCGCCGACCTGTCGCACCGGCTCCGCACGCCGCTGACCGGCCTGCGGCTGGACGCCGAGTCGCTGCGCGACCCTGAGGAGAAGGCCCGCCTGCAGGCCAGGGTGGACGCGCTGGAACGGGCGGTCAGCGCGGTCATCACCGAGGCGCGGCGGCGCACCGCCGACCGGGAGTCGTGCGACGCGGCCGCCGTCGTGAGCGAGCGGGTGCGGTTCTGGTCGGTGCTCGCCGAGGACCAGGGGCGCGAGCTGACGGTCACGCTGCCCGACGGCCCCCTGCAGGTCGCCGCGGGCGCGGGCGAGCTGGCCGCGTGCCTGGACGCGCTGCTCGGCAACGTCTTCGCGCACACCCCCGAGGGCGCCGCCATGTCCGTACGCCTCCAGAGCCGCCCACCCGGGGCCCTGCTGTCCGTCGAGGACGCGGGACCCGGGTTCGAGCCCGCGCTGCTGGAGCGCGGCACCAGCGGAGGCGGCTCGACCGGGCTCGGCCTGGACATCGCCCGCCGCACCGCCGAGTCGTCGGGCGGCGGCCTCTCGGTCTCCAGCTCCGAACTCGGCGGCGCCCGCGTCGACCTCCACCTGGGCGCGCCTTGAGCCTCCTCCTGCGCCTCCAACTGGGCGCGCCTTGAGCCTCCTGTGCCTCCCCATTGACGCGCCTTGAGCCTCCTTCTGCGCCTCCCCCTTGGGCACGCCGTAAGGCTCCAGAGCGCGCCCATTCCGGCCTTCTCCCCGCCTTAACCGCCGTTTAGCGCGCGATTACCGGGGCCGGCGGTTTCGTAGAGGCATGCGAATCACAAAGAAGCTGCTCGTGGCCGGTGCCGGTGTCGTCTCCCTGATCGCGTGCGGTGGCGCGGCGTACGCGACCGCCTCCGCCGCGGCGGAGGCCGCCGCTCCCATCGCTCTGACGGCCACCGCGCCCGCCGCTCCGAAGGTCACGGCCGAACAGGCCATCGCGATCGCGCACCGGCAGGTGCCGGGCGCCTGGATCCGGGAGGTGGAGCTCGACAGGAACGGCGCCGCCCCCGACGTCTGGGAGGTGAAACTGATCAAGGGCTCCCAGCGGTACGAGGTGAAGGTGAACGCCGCCTCCGGCAAGATCACCAAGTCGGAGATCGACAGGGACCATGACCGCGACGACGACCACGGGGGCCGTGGCCGCGACCACGCCGAGGACGACTGATCCTCACCGACCTCTCCGGCTGCGCCGGCTCACCCCCACGGTGGGCCGGCGCGCTCACGCGGTCAGCAGGAGCTCAGGACGTTCTTCATGGCGTCCTTCTCCGCGGCGGTCACCCACACGCCGTACTTGGCCTTCACATCGATCTGCCGGGCGATGTAGGTGCACCGGTACTCCTTGCGCGGCGGCAGCCAGGTGGCCGCGTCGGAGTCGCTCTTCTGGCCGTTCAGCGGGCCGTCAACGGCGAGCAGGTTGAGCGGGTCGTTGGCGAACTCCTTGCGCTTGGTCGCCGACCACTGCTGGGCGCCCTTCTGCCAGGCGTCCGACAGCGGTACGAGGTGGTCGATCTGCACGGCGCTGCTAGTGCTCTGGCCGCGCTTGAACTTGATGGTCTTGCCGCTGTAGGGGTCGTGCAGGGTGCCGGTCAGCACGATGCAGTCGTGGGTGCCCGGCTTGAACGTCTCGTCCTCCATGTCCCGCTTGAGGATGTCGTTACGGGTGTCGCAGCCGTTGCGATCGACGTCGGCCCAGGCCGGGCCGAACTTGTCGCGGTCGAACCCGGTTTTGGGCGCGCGGCCCTTGACGGTCAGCTTCTCCAGCTTCTCCTTGGCTTCGGCGATCGCGGCCGAGTCCGGCTTCGCATCGCCGATCGAGCCGCTGGTCTGCGCTTCGAGTCCGCCGCAGCCGGCCAGCAGTCCCACCGTGGCCAGACCGGCCATGAACGCCCGTACGCGCACGCTCTTCTCCCCAGACTTCAAGCAAAAATCTTCGTAAAGTCTAGGTAATTCCCAGGTATGGCGGTTATCACCCCTGAAGGGCGTCGAGCAGCCACTCCGCCATGTACCGGGTGAAGGACGATCTTACGTAGATCCAGTACATATCGGGCGCTCGCCGCTCCAGGACGACCGGCGCCTTGCCGAGCAGGGTCTGAGCGTGCCCGGGGAAGGCCGACGGGTGCAGGTCGAGCGGGCATCCGGTGATGAGCACGTCTTCGGTCCCGGGGCCCGACAGCTCCAGGATCGTCCGCTGGCCCGAGACGTCCACCCAGCGGGGGCCAGGCGTCGCGTCTCTGGCAGCGTCCCCCACGACGAGCCACCAGGACGGCCCGAGCCGCAGCCCCGTCCCCGGATCCGCGCCCCTGACCTCCCACATCGGTTCGAACGGCACCTCGCGCAGCCGCACCCGCTCACCGCTCGCCGCCGCGAACCGCGCGGCGAAGGAGGCGGCCGGGCTCTCCGCGCGGCAGCCGGTCAGCGGCGCGATCTCGCCGGGCGGCAGCGGCTCGCCGTCGCGGCGGGCGTTATCAGGGTCGTAGAAGACCGGCTCCACGACCGTCACGGGCAGCGCCGCTCCCCCGGACACCGCCGTCAGCCGGTCGCCGGGGGCCGCCTCCTTGGCCAGGGCCAGGCAGAACGTACGGCCCAGCACCTCGCTGTGGTAGCTGGAGGTGACGTGGCCGAGCATCGGCACGACACCGGTGAGTGCCTGCCCGGCCGCCACGAGCTGCGCGCCCTCCTCCACCCGCGCGGCGGGGTCGTCGGGCAGCAGCCCGACCAGGCGCTTGCGATCGGGACGCGCGGTGTCGGGCCTGGCGTGCGAGCGCTTGCCCACGAAGTCCGGCTTGCGCGTGGAGACCAGCCACGACATGCCGAGGTCCTGGGGGGTGACCGTGCCGTCGGTCTCCTGACCGACGATCGCGAAGCCCTTCTCGGCGCGCAGCACGTGCATGGTCTCGGTCCCGTACGGCACCGCGCCCAGCTCCAGCACCGCGTCCCACAGCGCCCGCCCGTAGGCCCAGGGCACGTTCACCTCGTACGCCAGCTCGCCGGAGAAGCTGATCCTGAACACCCGGCCGGGCACGCCCATCACGTCCACGGCCGCGTACCGCATGAACGCCAGGTCGAGCGCGCCGGGCGCGACGGCCGCGATCACCCGCCTGGCCTGCGGTCCCACCACGGCGACCGTCGCCCAGTGGTCGGTGACCGAGGTGAACGACACGTCCAGGCCGGGCCACTCGGTCTGGTGCCACTCCTCCAGCCAGTCGAACACGGCGGCGGCGTTGCCCGTGGTCGTGGTCATCAGGTAGTGGTCGCCGGCGAGCCTGGTGGTGGTGCCGTCGTCGAACACCATGCCGTCCGCCCGGCACATCACGCCGTACCGGCAGGCCCCGACGGGCAGCGTGGAGTACATGTTGGTGTAGATCCGGTCGAGGAAGGCCCCGGCGTCCGCGCCCCTGATGTCGATCTTGCCGAGCGTGGAGGCGTCCATGGCGGCCACGGCGGTGCGGGCCGCCCGGCACTCGCGCCGTACGGCGTCCTCCATCGACTCGCCGTCCTGCGGGAAGTACCAGGGGCGCTTCCACTGGCCGACGTCCTCGAAGACCGCGCCGCGCGCGACGTGGGAGTCGTGCATGGCGGTGGTCCTGACCGGGTCGGACAGCTCGCCCCTGTCGCGCCCGGCCAGCGTGGCGAACGACACCGGCGTGTACGGCGGCCGGAACGTGGTCGTGCCCACCTGACCAGGCTCGGTGCCGAGCAGCGCCGACATGACGCCCACCACGACCGCGCCCGACGTCTTGCCCTGGTCGGCGCCGGTGCCCGCGGTGGTGTAGCGCTTGACGTGCTCGACCGAGCGCATGCCGGTGCCGGTGGCCCTGGCCAGATCGGCCACGGTCACGTCGCGGTGCAGGTCGGCGAAGGCCGGCTCGTCACCGCCCGCCCCCTCGCCTTCGACCAGCCACAGCGCGGCGGGCGGCGCTGTGATCGGCCGCTCGTCGCACTCGGGCACCCGCAGCTCGCCCGGCCCGCCCCGATCGCGCATGCGCGTCTCCGGCCCTGCCTCACCGGAGTCGCGGGTGGTGCCGAACGCCAGGGACGCCGCCTCCGCGCCCGCCGCGTAGCCGTCGGCGATGGCCGCGGCCGTGCCGTACACGCCTTTGCACGCCCCCGCCGACCGCTCGGCCTGGGCGGACGTGCCCGGCACGAACGCCTGCAGCTCCTCGTCGAACCCGACCCGCCCCTGCGACTGGCTGAACAGGTGCACGGCCGGGTTCCAGCCGCCGGCCACGGCGAGCAGGTCCGCCTCGACGTGCCGGGAGCCGATCGAGACGCCGGTCAGCACGCCGTCGGCGTCGCCGGTCGTGCCGGTGACCACCCGCCCGTCCACGCGCGGGTCCACGATCTCGGCCACCTCCACCCCGGCCGCCGCCAGGTCTCCGGCCGCCTCGTACGCGGAGTCCGCGCAGGCGAACACGACCGCCCGCCGCCAGGGCGCGACGCCGTACCGGTTGGCGTAGGCGCGGGCCGCCGAGGCGAGCATCACGCCGGGCCGGTCGTTGCCGGGGAAGGCGACGGAGCGCTCGTGCGCGCCCGTGGCCAGCACCACCTGGCGGGCCCTGAGGTGCCACAGCCGCTCGCCGCGCGCCCGCCGTTCCACGGCCACCACGTAGTTGTGGTCGTAGTAGCCGATGGCGGTCGTCCTGGTGAGCACCCGGCCCGGCAGATCGAGCCCGTCCACCCAGTCGAGCGCGGGCGCGCCGTCGATGCGCAGGCGGGAGTTGAGCAGGTCGCCGCCCAGGCGGGGCTGATCGTCCACCAGGATCACCCGCGCCCCGGCACGGCCCGCCGCCACCGCCGCGGCGAGGCCCGCCGGTCCGCCGCCCACCACGAGCACGTCGCAGTGCAGGTAGCCCTTGTCGCAGCGGCGGTCGTCCACAAGCTCGGCCGCGCTGTGCGGGTCCACCCGGCCCTTGCCGCGCAGGCTCCACGCCTGAAGTCCGTCGTACAGCTCGACCGTGGTGGCGGGCAGCATGGGGTCGGGGCCGACGCGGACGAGCGCGTTCGGCTCCTCGGGCCCGGCGGTGAAGACGCCGCGCGGCCGGCCCAGCGCGACGCTGCGGCCCACCACCCGCACGCCGTTGCGCAGCAGGGCGGCGGCCAGCGTGTCGCCCGGCTCGCCCCGCAGCGGGCGGCCGTCGAAGGTGAACCTCATGAGGGCTTCCTGATCTCGTGGGTGACGGTGTGCCGCTCGACGTCGAACCAGGTCCGGCAGCCGTGCGCGTGGAACCAGCGCTCGCGGAACCAGCCCTTGGGGTTGTCACGGAAGAAGACGTACGCGGCCCACTCGGCGTCGGTGGTCTCGCCCGTGGGGCAGGCGATGCCGGCCTGGCCGCCGTAGCGGAACTCGGTCTCGTCGCGTGGACCGCAGTGCGGGCAGTCGATGAGCAGCATCAGTGGGCCACCGCCGCCGCGCCGTGCTCGTCGATGAGCGCCCCCGTGGTGAACCTCTCCAGCGCGAACGGCTCCGCCAGCGGATGCGGGCGGTCGTGGGCGATCGTGTCGGCGTAGACCCAGCCGGAGCCCGGGGTGGCCTTGAAGCCGCCGGTGCCCCAGCCGGCGTTGATGTAGAGGCCGCCGATCGGCGTGCGGCCGATGATCGGTGAGGCGTCGGGCGAGACGTCCACGATGCCGGCCCAGGTGCGCAGCACGCGGACCCGGCTGAAGATCGGGAACAGCTCCAGGGCCGCCGCCATCTGCGCCTCGATCACGTGGACGCTGCCGCGCTGTCCGTAGGAGTTGTACGCGTCGATGCCCGCCCCCATGACCAGCTCGCCCTTGTGGGCCTGGCTGACGTACACGTGGACCGCGTTCGACATCACCACGCAGTCGAGCACCGGCTCCAGCAGCTCCGACACCAGCGCCTGCAGCGGGTGCGACTGGAGCGGCAGCCGCAGCCCGGCCCGCGCGGCGAGCACCGAGGTGTGCCCGGCGGCGGCCAGCGCGACCTTGCCGGCGGCGATCCTGCCGCGCGAGGTCCCGACGGCGACCACACGGCCGCCGGTGATCTCGAAGCCGGTGACCTCGCAGCCCTGGATCAGATCCACCCCGTACGCGTCCGCCTTCCTGGCCAGCGCCCAGGCGACGTGGTCGTGCTTGGCGATGCCGCCGCGCCGCTGCAGGGTCGCACCCATGACCGGGTAGCGGGCCTGCCGCGAGACGTTGATGATCGGGCAGAACTTCTTGACCTCGTCGGCGTCGAGCCATTCGGCGTCCACGCCGTTGAGCCGGTTGGCGTTGACCCTGCGCTTTCCCTCGCGCACGTCGCTCTGGTTGTGCGCCAGGTTGAGCACCCCGCGCTGGCTGAACTGCAGGTCGTAGTCCAGCTCCTCGCTCAGCCCCTCCCAGAGCTTGAGCGAGTGCTCGTAGATGGCGGCGCTCTCGTCCCACAGGTAGTTGGAGCGGATGATCGTGGTGTTGCGCGCCATGTTGCCGCCGGCCAGCCAGCCGCGCTCCAGGACGGCGACGTTCGTGATGCCGTGGTTCTTCGCCAGGTAGTACGCGGTGGCCAGGCCGTGCCCGCCGCCGCCGACGATGACGACGTCGTAGGAGGGTTTCGGGTCGGGGTTGCGCCAGAGGAAGTCGGGGTGGGTCACCGTCGGATCTTCTCCATCCCGGGGTCGTACAGGGGCTCGGCGGCGACCTCCGCGGGGATGCGGCGGCCGAAGTAGGAGATCTCCACCTGCGTCCCGGGCTCGGCCAGCTCCGCGGGCAGCCAGGCGTAGGCGATGGGGCGCTCGATCGTGTGGCCGTAGGCGGCGCTGGTGACGTAGCCGACCGTGCGGCCGTCGTGCCTGACCGGTTCCTTGCCCATGACGACCTCGGCGCTGAGCAGCGGCACCAGTGTGCGGGTGACGTCCGTGGTCAGCGCGTCGCGGCCGATGAAGTCCTTGTCCGTCTTGACCGCGAAGCCCAGCCCCGCCTCGTACGGGGTGTGCTCGGTCGTCATGTCCACGCCCCACAGCCGGTAGCCCTTCTCCAGCCGCAGGCTGTTGAAGGCCGCCCGGCCGCCGGCGACCGCCAGGCCCGGGGCCCACAGCGTGTCCCACAGCTTCAGCCCCATGTCGGCGCTGGTGTAGAGCTCCCAGCCCAGCTCGCCCACGTACGACACGCGCAGCGCGAGCACCGGCACGTGGCCGACGTAGCCGCGCCGGCAGCCGAAGTAGCGCAGGCCCTCGTTCGACAGGTCCATGTCGGTCAGCGGCTGCACCAGCTCCCTGGCCCGTGGTCCCCACACGCCGACGCAGCAGGTGCCGGGCGTGATGTCGCGCACCCGCACGCCGGACGGCGCGTGCCTGGCCAGCCATTCGAGGTCGAGGTTGCCGTTCGCGCCGACCTGGAAGGTGTCCTCGTCGAGCCGGGCCACGGTGAGGTCGGAGCGGATGCCGCCCCGGTGGTCGAGCAGCAGCGTGTACGTGACGGAGCCCGGCTTTCTGTCCACGTTGTTGGTGGTCATGCGCTGCAGGAACGCCGCCGAGCGCGGCCCGCTGACCTCGATCCGCTTGAGCGGCGTCATGTCGTACAGGGCCACGCTCTCCCTGGTGGCGCGGGACTCGCCGGCGGCGATCGGCGACCAGTAGCGGCTCGCCCACGCATCGCGCAGCTCGGCGCCGGTGGCCGCGCGGGGCAGCCCTTCGTTGGCCTCGAACCAGTGCGGGCGCTCCCATCCGGCCGCTTCGAGGAAGAACGCGCCCAGCTCCCGCTGCCGTACGTGGAACGGGCTCGTCCGCAGCGGGCGCGGCGACTCCATCGGCTGCAGCGGATGGACGACGTCGTACACCTCGATGAAGTTCTGCTTGCCGCGCTCCTCGATGAACGCCGGCGAGAGCTGCGCCTGCTCGAACCTGCCCAGCTCGCACTCGTGCAGATCGATCTCGGAGCGCCCGTTGACGAGCAGCTCGGCCACCGCGCGCGCCACCCCGGCCGAGTGGGTCACCCAGACGGCCTCGGCCAGCCAGAACCCGTCGAGGTGCGGGGCCTCGCCGATCAGCGGGAATCCGTCGGGAGTGAAGGAGAAGATCCCGTTGATGCCGTCCTCGTACTTGGATCCGGCCAGGGCGGGCAGCAGCTCGACCGCGTCGCGCCAGGCCGGGTCGAAGTCCTCCTCGGTGAACGCCTGCACCGACGGCATCGTGGTGGACTTGGGGCCGATCTCGTGCTGGGCGACCGGCATCGGGCGGTGGGAGTAGGAGCCGATGCCGACCCGGTCGCCGTGCTGCCGGAAGTACAGGTCGCGGTCCTGGTGGCGAAGTATCGGGCCGGGGCGCAGGTCGCCGAGGGGGCCCGACTTGGCGTACTGGTGGGCGAGCGGCAGCAGCGGCACGGTCAGCCCGGCCATGGCGCCGATCGACGGCCCCCAGAAGCCGGCCGCGCACACCACCACGTCGGCGGGGATGGTCCGGTGCTCGCCCCCGGCCACGACGGCGACGCCGGTCACCCGGCCGCCGCGCTGGTCGATGCCGGCCACGGTGTGCTCGCCGAGGAACGTCGCGCCGCGCTCGGTGGCGCGCGCCGCCTGACGCTCGCCGCAGGCGACCGCCGCCGCGAGCCCGTCGGACGGCACGTGAAAGCCGCCGAGCACCTTGGTCTTGTCGAGCAACGGCCATAACCGCGCGCACTCCGCCGGGTCGATCAGGTGCGCCTCGACGCCCCACGACTCGGCCCAGCCGAGCTTGCGGTGCAGGTCGGCCCAGCGTTCCGGGGTGGTCGCCACCTCCAGGCCGCCGACCTGGGCGAAGCAGCCGGCGCCGAGCGCGGTGTACTTCCTGACCGTGTAGGCGGCGAACTCCGTCATCGTCTTCGACGGGTTGGTCTGGAAGACGAGGCCGGGCGCGTGGGAGCTGGAGCCTCCGGCGGCGAACAGCGGGCCCTGGTCGACGACCGTGACGTCCGTCCATCCCCGCTCGGTGAGCTCGTCGGCGAGGGCGCAGCCCACGATGCCCGCTCCCACGATCACCGTACGCGGTCGGCTCATGGTCGCCTCCGGAGTTGTTCCTTAATACGCAACACGCACCGCACTACGCAACGACCATAGATTCCCGGGACCGCCGGTACAAGAGTCACCTTCGGTGCGCGATCCGCCGGGGGACGAACGCCGCGAAATGTGATCATCCACAGCGGGCGTACCAGTACGCTGACCTCGGATCATCGCACGGGGAGGGGGCGTCACGAGACCATGGCGCAGCGGCGCTTACTGGAAGGGCTCGGTGTCACGGCGGCCGAGGAGACGGCCTACCGCGCACTGCTGCGGCACGGCCCGGCCACGCTGAGCGAACTGGGGGCGGAGACCGGCTCGTCCGCCGGCGCCATCCGCCGCATGCTGCCCAGACTGGAGGACCTCGGCCTCGTCTCCCGCGTGGCCGGCCGTCCGCTGCGCCTGGTCGCCACGCCGCCGAGCATCGCCATCGACATCCTCGTCGCCCGCCGCCAGGAGGAGCTCACCCACAGCAGGGCCGCCGCCGCGCTCCTCGCCACCGAGGTCGCCGACCGCGGCGGGCCGCACCCTGAGGAGGTACTCGAGGTGGTGACCGGGCGCGACGCCGTCGCCCGCCGCTACCTCCAGCTCGAACGCAACGCCACCCAGGAGCTGCTGGTGCTGGTGCATCCGCCGTACGCGGTGGACATCAGCGACGATCAGGAGAACCGCCGCCGCGCCGCCCGCCGTGGCGCGCCCGTCACGCGCGGCATCTACAGCCCGCTCGCCTTCGAGCAGCCCGGCATGCTCGCCCACACCCGCCGCGCCGTCGCCGACGGCGAACTCGCCCGGCTCGGCCCTGTGCCCGTCAAGCTCGCCATCGCCGACGCCCAGACCGCGATACTCCCGCTGGTCTCCGACGAGGACCAGGCGGTGGAGAGCGCCCTGGTCGTGCACCCGTCGGCGCTGCTCGACGCCCTCGTCGGGCTCTTCGAGACGCTGTGGCGGGCGGCCGTACCGCTACGGCTGTCGGAGGACGGCCTGGAGACCGAGTCCTGGCCCTCGCCGTCCGACACCGAGGTCCTCGCCCTGCTGGCCGCCGGCATGAAGGACGACGCCATCGCCCGCCAGCTCGGCCTCAGCCCCCGTACGGTGCAGCGCCGCGTCCAGGTGCTCGCCGAACGCCTCGGCGCCCGCACCCGCTTCCACGCCGGCTACCTCGCCGCCCAGAACAAACTTCTCGCCCGCGACCCCTGACGACCACCTGCCGCACCCTCCGGCGGCCAGGGGCCGCAGCCCGCGCCCTCTCACGGTCGCGAGGCGATGCATGCGGCCCCTTACGACCATCGGCTGCGGCCCGCACCCTGACCGCCGCAGGTCCGGCCGGCACACCGGATAGACATCCTGCTATCCCGCTGAGGGACCGCCTTCCAGAGCGCTGGATTCTCCCTCCCATCGCGATGCGCAACCGGGCGGAACGCGATCGTGAGGCCCTGCATCGCCGGAAGGTGGTCTTGGCCACCCGCTGGCGCTCCGGGCGTCGGCTTCGTCTTCGAGCCGCGGGCCGCTAGGTGAGGAGGAGGCCGCCGTCCACGGGCAGGGTGACGCCTGTGATGTACGACGAGGCGTCGCCGGCGAGGAAGACGGCGGCGGCCACGAGCTCGGCCGGGTCGCCGGCGCGGCCCATGATGACGCGGGCCTCCGTCATGCGTTCGAGGTAGCCCGGCTTGTACTGCTCGGTCATCTCCGAGGCGAAGAAGCCGGGCTCCAGGCAGTTGACCCGGATGCCGCGCCGCCCCGTCCACTGCTGGGCCAGGTCGCGGGTGAGACCCACGACGCCGGCCTTGGAGGCGCTGTAGGCGGCCTGCGGCAGCCCGGCCGTGGTCTCGCCGAGCACGCTGCCGATGTTGACGATCGACGAGCCGGGCCGCATCACCCGCGCGCACGCCTGTGCCATCCAGTACGTGCCGTGCAGGTTGATGTCGATGACCCGCCGGAACTCCTCGGGCGTCTCCCGCAGAGCGGGCACGGCGGTGCCGACCCCGGCGTTGTTGATGAGCACGTCGACCGCACCCATGCCCTCGACGGCGGCGGCGACCAGCGCGTCGCACTCCTCGGGCTTGGACACGTCGGTCTGGACGGCCAGGCACCGGCGGCCGGTCTCCTCGACCAGCCGCCGCGTCTGCTCCAGGCGTTCGGCGCGGCGGGCGGCGATCACCACGTCGGCCCCGGCCTCGGCCAGGCCGCGGGCGAAGGCGACGCCGAGGCCCGAGGACGCGCCCGTGACGATCGCCACCTTGCCGTCGAGCCGGAACCGCTCCAGCACCACCGGCCGCCCTCCGATCGGTCTAGAGCCCGTATTCCTTCACGATGCGCTCGTGCCGCTCGACCTCGACGCCGATCTCGCGCGCCAGGTCGAGCCAGGCCAGCGGGTGGACCCAGCGCTCGGTGGCATCGTCGAGCAGCGCGTCGACCTCGGCGGGCGTGACGTTGGGCGGCACCGCGACCCAGCCGAACACGCCGGGCAGCGGCTCGCCGGTGCTCGGGTGGGTGACGGTGTAGTTCTCGTCGCTGTAGACCCACATCGGCCAGCCGCGCTCGGCCATGACCTCGGTGAACTCCGCCCAGTCCTCCTCGCTCGGCGCGGCACCGTCGAAGAAGTAGCTGGTGTAGCCGCCGGGCCGCAGCATGCGCACCGCGGCGAAGGGCGGCACGAAGTTCTGCTGCTCCTCGGGGTCTTCGGGCACCGGCTCGAGCAGCTGCGGGTCGAAGACGACGAGGTCGCCGGCGTTGTAGTCCATGCCGCGCGGCTGCGGCAGGGCGAGCCGGGCGGTGGCGGGGCCGGTGCGGATGGACAGCACCTGGCGCTGGCCGCCGTCGGGCGCGGGCAGGACGAGCCGGATGAGGCCCATCTCCTCCTCGATCGGCCCCTCGGTGGACTTGAGCGGCATGCCGATCTTGGCGGCGCCCTTGCGCACGATCTCCCAGTCCTCGGCCGAGGTGGCCATGACGATCATGCGCCAGGTGTCCTCCTCGGTCAGCTCGTCGAGGGCCTCGGCGAGCACCTGGGCGGCCCTGGCGTTCTGGTCGATCTGCTGGGCGGCGCCGGCCAGCAGGCGGCGGGCCTCGACGCCGGCCCCGCCGCGATGGCGTGCTCGGCCGCGTCGACCGCCTCGGGCCAGCGCTCGCGGGCGCTGTGCAGGCGGGCGAGCGCGAACTGCTGGTCGGCGTGCGGCAGCATGGCGGCCATCTGCTCGAGCCGCTCGTCTTGGCGGGCCTCGATGAGCAGCGTGGTGAGGTAGGCGACGTCGTCGCTGTGGGCCGTGGCGATCTCGCCGGTGTCGACCAGCATCTTCCAGTAGATGTCGGCGCCGGCGGCGGGGTAGCCGAGGAAGCCGAGCGTGGTGGTGTGGCGGCGGGTCGCCTCGATGTCGCTGCCGGACAGCGGGGCCAGCCATTCGACCCACTTCTCGGGGTCGGCGTTGAAGCCGTCTTCGGCGTCGAAGCGCCCGACCCGCTCCTCCAGGGGCACCTCAGCGGGCGGCGGCTCGGTGGCGTCGGCGGCGGCGCGCAGCGCGGCGATGCGCTCGGCCAGGCCGGCGGTCTCGCGCAGCTCGGCGGTGCCGGACTCGGCCAGGTCGGCGAGCAGCCTGGCCTGCCACACGCCCTTCCTGCCGATGGCGAGGTCGCCGCCGACCAGCGCCAGCTCGACGCGGGCGCGGTAGCCGCCCATCATGCCGAAGTAGTCGATCCACTGGCGCACGACGCGGCCGAGCTGCCAGGTGTTGGTGATCACACCGGACGGCGCGAGCTTGCTGACCGCCTGGGTCCACTCGACCCACACGCGCGGGTGGTCGCCCACGACGTCGAGGTCGGGCAGCGCGTCGACGGACTCGGCGGTACGGCCGAGCGTGGCGAGGATCAGCGCCCTGCGCACGCCGTCGCGGTGCTCCTTGGCCACCGGGTCGTCGGGCTTGAAGCCGGATGCGGCCTGCAGCGCGGTGAGCGCGTCTTCGGCGCGGCCCGCGGCCAGCAGCGCACGGGCGCTCTCGGCGCCCAGCTCGAAGCTCGCCTCACGGCCGGCCGCGCGCAGCCGCTCGACGGCGGACTCCGCGTAGCTGACGGCCTCGCCCGGCTTGCCGGCGTCGATGAGGGCCGCGACGTACTGCGTCACGAGACCGGAGAAGGCCGGGTTGTCCGGGCCGACGCCCTCGATGACGGGCGCGAGCGTCTCCAGCCGCTCGGCGGCGTAGCCGGGGCCGTCGGCGTTGGCCAGCGCGATGGCCATCGCCTCGGCCGCCGCGGGGGTGGCCGGGCAGTCGCGTACGTCTTCGCGCTGAGCGAACGCCACGAGCTGCCTGGCGTCGTCGATCGCGACCGCGCCCTGGGCGCGGTCGCCGATGCGGCCCATCAGATGCCAGTAGCGGGCGTAGAACTCGAGCCAGGGCAGCTGGAGGGTCTCCGCCTGCCCGGCGATGGCCGGCGCCATGACGTCGAGCTGCGGGTATCGGCCCTCGTAAGCCTGTGCGGGAAGGTCTCCCAGCGCCATGGCGAGGCCAACGTTGCCCGCCTCGGAAAGCTGCTGCTGGGTTTCGCCGACCCAGGCCCAGATGTCCACGTCCATGGGCAGTCAGTCTGCCAGGTCAACGAGCGTGCCCAAAACGCAGAAGCTCGATCAGCTCGTCCGATTCGCCGTCGCTCATGACCGAGAACACCTCCGCCATGAGATCGTCGGTGGCCTCTTCCACGGCCGCGCGCTTGGCGACGACCTCGGGACCGGGCTTTTCATACGGTTCCGGCCACTGGAAGAACCGCGCCAGGTCCTCCCCGCTCCGCCGCCCGAAGGGGGTGGCGTCGTGGTCGGCGGCCAGCGTCGCCTCCAGGGGGTGCAGCCCTGCCGCGAGCACCGCGTTGGCGTGCAGGCCGCCGCGCAGCTCGCGTACCAGATGCATGAGCTGGACGGCCCTGGCGGGCGGGTCGTCGGGCAGCGGCACCGCCCGCCAGCCGGCGAACAGCGGCGCGCCGACGGGCGACGCCTGCTCGACGACGGGCTCCAGCAGCTCCGCGATCCTCGCGCAGCCGTCGTAATCGCCCAGCTTGCGCCGCGCCCACTGGTGGCAGGCGGCGGCGTACAGCTCGACGGCGCGGTCCGTGGCGAGCTTGCGCCCGCCGTTCCAGCTCTCCTCGACGTGCTCGGGCGGGAAGAAGACCGCGACCGACGTGACGACGTCGGCCGCGCACTCGCCGAGCACGCCGCAGCGGCCGCGGAAGTAGAACTCGCGACCGCCGAGGCCGTACTCGTCGCAGACGGCCTTGACCTCGCGCGAGATCATCCATCCGCCGCCGAGCTGCCCGATCGGCCCCTTGACCTGGGCCGCCGTGGTACGTGGGTGCGCCATGTCCACCTCTCAGTCCGGAATGTGGACTCAGCATCCCCTACCAGAACATCATTCTGCAATAGTGAGTTCGCCCTGGGCGATGATCACCGCAGGGCCGGACAGGTAGCTGGTCTCCTCGTCCAGGATCACCGTCAGCGTGCCGCCCAGCACCTCGATCGTCCACGTGCCCGTGGTCTCGCCGCTCAGGGCCGCCGCCGCGACCGCCGTGGCCACCGCGCCCGTGCCGCAGGCCCGCGTCTCGCCGGAGCCGCGCTCGTAGACGCGCATGACCGCCCGGCTCGTGCCCACGGGGTTGAACAGCTCGATGTTGACCCCCGCGGGGAAGACGCCGGTGTCGAAGCCGGGCTGGCGGTCGAGGTCGAGCTGGGCGACCGGGTCGCCGATCGCGCAGGCCAGGTGCGGGTTGCCCATATCGACGTGGAGCCCGGTGTACTCCTGGCCGCACACCGTCGCCACGCTCTCGCCGTGGACGACGGGCTTGCCCATGTCGACCGTGATGTCGCCGTTCGGCTCGACGCGCACCCTGCGTACGCCGCCCCTCGTCGCCACGGCGAACTCCGTGCCGTGCGCGAGCCCGGCCTCCAGCAGGTAGCGGGCGAACACCCGCACGCCGTTGCCGCACATCTCGGCCGTGCTGCCGTCGGCGTTGCGATAGTCCATGAACCACTCGGCCTGGGCCGCCTGATCGGCCACCTCCGGGCTCTGCTTCGTGGGCGCCACGCGGAGCACGCCGTCGGCTCCGATGCCGGCTCTCCTGTCGCAGATCTTCGCGACCAGCGAAGCCGACAGATCGACCTCACCGCCGGGATCAGGCAGGATGACGAAATCGTTCTCGGTGCCGTGCCCCTTGAGAAAGCGCATCTTAGGAGTTTATTCGTACGGGTGTCCGCCTATGAGCGCGAGGGAGCGCTCCAGAAGATCGGGGGCGTCGTACGGCAGCCAGTGCACCCGCGGATCCCGGCGGAACCACGACTCCTGCCGGCGGGCGAAGCGCCTGGTCAGCCTGATCGTCTCGGCCTTCGCCTGCTCCTCGCTCCACTCCCCCTCCAGGAAGCGGATGACCTGGGCGTACCCCAGGGCCCTGCTCGCCGTGCGCCCCTCGGCCAGGCCCTGCCCGAGCAGCGTGCGCACCTCGTCGACCAGCCCGGCCTCCCACATGCGCTCGACCCTGCGCTCGATCCGCTCGTCGAGCACCGGCCGCGGCACCTCGATGCCGATCTGAACGCTCGGGTAGACCGCGTCGTACGACGGCATGGTGGCCGAGAACGGGCGGCCGGACAGCTCGATCACCTCCAGGGCCCGCACGATGCGGCGGCCGTTGCTGGGCAGGATCGCGGCGGCCGCGGCCGGGTCGAGCTCGCGCAGCCGCTCGTACAGCGGCGCGGAGCCACGCTCGGCCAGCTCGGCCTCCAGCCTGGCCCTGATCTCCGGCTCGGTGCCGGGGAACTCCAAGTCGTCGATGGCCGCCCGCACGTACAGGCCGCTGCCGCCGACCAGCACGGGCACCTCGACGGCGTCGAAGACGGCCCTGGCCAGCTTCTGGTACTCGGCGACGCTGGCGGTGACCGTGACGTCCCAGATGTCCAGCAGGTGGTGGGGCACGCCGCGGCGCTCTTGCGGGGTGAGCTTGGCCGTGCCGATGTCCATGCCGCGATAGAGCTGCATGGAGTCGGCGTTGACGCACTCACCGCCCAGCCTGAGGGCGATGTCGACGGCGAGATCGGACTTTCCTGCCGCCGTGGGGCCCACGACGGCGATCACTGGCTGCTGGCGCACACCGACAAGTCTGCTAGAGATCCAGCAGGGTCGGCTGCAGGTAGCCCTCGTGGGTCAGCAGCCACCGCTTGGTCTCGACACCTTCGCCGCCGCTGAAACCGCCCAGCCCGTTGCCCGCGGCCACCACCCGGTGGCAGGGGATGAAGATCGGGATCGGGTTGGAGCCCATGATCGAGCCGATGCCCCTGGCGGGCACGCTGGAGCCCGCGAGCCTGGCCAGCTCGCCGTAGGTGACGGCGGTGCCGTACGGGACCTTGTGCAGCGCTTGGAGCACCCGCAGCCGCGCGCCCGCCATCAGCCGCCAGTCGATCGGCGTCGCGAACGTCTTCAGCTCGCCCGCGAAATAAGCCTTCAGCTCCGCGACGGCGGAGGCCGTACGATCCGCATCATGGACTTCCGCCAGATCGAGCCGGCCCGCCAGCCGGGCTCGGGTCCCCCAGCCCGACGCCACCAGACCGGTCTCGGTCATGGCCAGGGAGAACACGCCCACCGGCGTGGGCAGCTCGGCGATGGCGACCGTCTCCTCGCTAGGGGTCATCGTGTCCTCACGTGAGCTCGTGGTGCTGGGGACGTCGAGCGCGGTCCCCACCCGCCACCGTAACCACAACGGCTACCTGCTGCGCTGGGACGGCCAGGGCTTCCTGTTCGACCCGGGCGAGGGCACGCAGCGCCAGATGACGTACGCGGGCGTGAGCGCCAACGACGTGCACTGGATCTGCGTGACGCACTTCCACGGCGACCACTGCCTCGGCGTGCCGGGGATCGTACAGCGGATCGCCCGGGACAAGGTACGCCATCGCGTACGCGCCGTCTTCCCCGCCTCCGGCGGGACGTACTGGGACAGGCTCCGCCACGCCACCGCCTTCGCCGACACCGACGTCATCTCCGAGCACCCCGTCTCCGGCGAGGTGGCCGAGGTCGCGCCGATCGTCGCGCGCCGCCTGTCACATCCCGTCGAGTCGTACGGCTACCGCGTCCAGGAGCCGCCGGGCCGCCGCATGCTCCCCGAGAAGCTGGCCGCCCACGGCATCCGCGGCCCCGAGGTGGGCGAGCTGCAGCGCAACGGGTCGGTGCGCGGCGTCACGCTCGCCGAGTGCAGCGTGCCCAAGCCGGGCCAGAGCGTGGCGTTCGTGATGGACACCCGGCTCTGTGACGCCGTCTTCGAGCTGGCCTCCGGGGCCGACCTGCTGGTGATCGAGTCGACGTTCCTGTCGCCTGAGGCGTCCCTGGCCAAGGAGTACGGGCACCTGACGGCGGAGCAGGCCGGTCAGGTGGCGGCCCAGTCCGGTGTGCGGCGGCTGGTGCTCACTCACTTCTCGGAGCGGTACGGCTTCGACGACGAGCCCGCCTTCACCGAGGAGGTGCGCAGGCACTTCGACGGCGAGGTGGTGCTGGCCAGGGATTTGATGAGGATCCCGGTCCCCAAGCGCCGCCACGCCCCTTCGCTCCATCGGCCGCGCTCTCAAGACACCCAGCAGCCGGCGAAATAGCCGACCCCGTAGGGGGCGGTGGCCGTGAGCAGGCGGCCTTTGTACGTCTTCCCGCCCGCCGCTCCCGCCAGCACCTGAAGGGCGGACCTGCCGCTCACCCACAGCCGGTCGGCCTCGTCAGGGCCGATGGCGGCCAGCGGCGCCGGGTCGCCCGCGGCGATGGCGCCCGCGATCAGGTCGTTGAGCGGCTCGGCCGCCTCGTCGTACCGGCCGGGCGCGCGCGGGCCCAGGCACGCCGAGCCGTCCGCCATGACCAGCAGCGCCACCCTGCCGGGGCCGTCCGCCAGCTCCTCGCCCAGCGCGGCGCACTCCTCAGGGGAGGTGTCGAACGCCACGGAGCGCAGGGCGTCCGGCGTCCGGTCGCCGAGCAGCAGCCGGCCGACGGTCAGCGACAGCGGCAGCACCGGCTCGCCGCCGCCCGGCGTCTCCATGTCGATGCCCCAGGGGCGCAGGGTGCCCGCGGCGTCACCGTCGTACGCGGCCGTGGTCTCGGCGCCGCCCACCACGATCAGCGTCTCCGGACGGGCCTCCGCCAGGCTCGCGATCGCGTCATGGCAGGCGGAGCGAAGGCCGGGCAGCGCGAGCACGACCAGCGGGGTTGGCGGGCAGACGGCCGCGGCGACAAGCACGCCGCCAGCGTACTCAGCCCCGGTCCGCCCGCCTCCACCCGGACCGGCTCACCGAAGGGCCGCGGCGCCTCCCGCTCAGAGCGGGCTGCGGCCTTCGGCCACGGCGGCGAGCAGCCCCTTCGTGTACGCCTGGGCCGCCCGGTGCAGCCCGCTGCCGAAGCTGACCCTGGCCACGCCCAGCTCCGCCAGCCGCGCGGGCGGCGGGGTTCCGGGCTCGCACAGGACGTTGACCGGCCCGCCCAGCTCGCTCACCAGCGCCCGGATCTCGTCCTCGCCGGCCGCGCCGATCGGGTACACGCAGTCGGCCCCCGCCTCCAGGTAGCGCCGCCCCCGCCGTACGGCCTCCTCCAGGGAGGGCCGCTCGGAGAGGTAGACGTCCACCCTGGCGTTGATCACCAGCCCTGGGCCCGCCGCGGCGCGCACCTCGGCGAGGAACTCCGCCTGCTCGCCGGGATCGACCGGCTCGCCGGTGTCCGGCCGCGAGTCCTCCAGGTTGCAGCCGACGGCTCCGGCGGCGAGCAGCCGTTCGGCCAGCTCGGCGGGCTTGAGCCCGTAGCCGCGTTCGACGTCGGCCGTCACGGGCACGTCCACGGCCGCGGCCACCCGGGCGATCGCCGCCAGCATCTCCGCCACCGGCGTACGCTCGCCGTCCTCGTACCCGAGCGTGCGGGCCACGGCCGCGCTGCTGGTGGCCACCGCCGGGAACCCCGCCTCGCGCACGGCCCGCGCGGAGGCGGCGTCCCAGGCGTTGGGCAGCAGCAGCGGGCGTCCGGGTACGTGCAGGGCGCGCAACTCGGATGCCTTGTCAGTCGTCATGCGCCGACCCTAGGCACCCGGACGCCCCGCGCCGAAGGTCCAGTACGCCCCAGAACCGTCGAGCCACTTGGCTCAGCGAACCGGCGGCTTCGCGCTGCCGTCGGCGCGAAGCCGCTCAGCGCCTCTCAGCCGCCTTGTGGACCGATCCGGGCAAATGGGGCTAGGCAGCCCGCCGACCGGGCGTAGGGAGCGAGCACAGCCGCTCCCAGCCGCCTTCTGGCCGCACACCACCACCGGCCACCGCACCCGCCGGGCCGAGCGGGGCCGCTCCCGCCGGCGGGCTGGGGTGGGCTCGGTGCGTCAGCAGCCGCTCTTCGAGCACTGCCCGGGGACGAGGCCGGCGGGGCCGTCGGCCGGGGAGTCGGACTGCCCGCCGTCGCCGGCGGACTGCGGTGCCTTGGTGGGGGACGAAGCGGGCTTCTTGCCGTCGCTCGCCTTGTTGCCCGACTCGCCGCGGGAGGTGGCGACGTTCTCGGATCCGCTCCTGTCGCCGGACGGGTCGCCGCCGACGCCGGGGTCGGCCACGTCGCCCACGCCGTCGTCGGCCGGGGCGTCGGCGGCCCGGTCCTTGGCGCCGTCACCGGCCGCCTCGTCGGCGTTGACGTCACCCATGGTCGCCTCGTCGTCGCCCTGGAGGTCGTCGGCGGCGCTCTGGGACGTCTGCGGCCGGGCGCCGTTCTGCGGGGCGACCTCACCGTTGGCGTTGGCCAGCAGATAACCGGCGCCACCGGCGGCGATCAACGCGACGAGCGCAGAGGCGGCGAGGATCGTCGCCTTCTTGTGGTTCTTCGTCGATCGGTTTCTGCGCGGCCTATTCAACTCATCGCGCCGGGCGTCTCCGGGCCCGGACAGGATCTCCTGACGATCCGCCTGGTTCGGATCTTGCATGACGTTACAGCTCCCTGCGGTCGTATCGGGGAAAGCTCACCGGCTTCCGCGGGTGATGGACCACACTAGCCGCAACAGCCGAATGCTCGCACAACAATCACAAAGGAATCACGACTTGTCCCCCCAAAGATCCATTTTCCCAGGTAGCCGCGCCCAGCTCGCGCCCATGGCCGGAGCCTTCGGGGTACTCGTCACCGCCATGCTGGGAATTTTCCTGGCATTCACCGACTCGCCGGAGCCATCATCGCAAACTCGGCATGGATTGGATCGGGAAACCCCGCTTTCCACAAGATCAAAATCATCTGATTCGCCACTCTCGGCGTCGATCAGAACACAAACCGCCACATCAACTCCGACACCCGCTAATGGAGCGATCCATTCATCGCAGCATCCGGCGTCGATCATGTTCGGTCCGCTGTCGCCGCCCTGGATCGAGGCCGTCCCGCCGTGGGACCCCGCCGCCGACCTCCTCCCGGCTTGGGACGCCCCTGCGGGTACGGCGACTCCCGGCGTCCCCTCGGCCGGCCCGCTGGCCTCCCCCGTCCCTCCGCCGTACGACAAGAGCCTCCCCCTCCCGGGAACGGCACGGCCGCTCGCGCCGCCCCACAAGGACGTGGAGCGCCCGCAGGGCTCACCTGCCCCGCAGGCGCCGCCACGGCCGCCCGCGCGCCCCGCTCACGAGCCCGCCCGGCCGCCCGTCGAACCCCGGGCCATCGCCCCGGTCAGGCCGTCGTCCGGCCCGCCCGCCCAGGTGACCCGGCCCGCGCCGCGCCCCGGCATGCCCGACCCGTGTGCAACGTTCCACGACTTCCGCCGCGGCCCCTGCTACGACGTGCTGAACCGCCTCACCCGCTGAAGGGCACGCGAAAGGGCGGCACCGTCGAACCGGTGCCGCCCTCTACGGAGAAACGTGCGGCCCGTGCGGCCGCCCTCGCGCGGGCCGATCGCTGATGGCCGAGGGCCGCTCCCACGCGGCCATCGTGCCACCGCCCTCACGCGGGCCGATCAGCCGCGGCCGAGCGTTCGGCCGACGGGCCCCGGTGAGCGCACGTCAGTGGGCCGAGCAGCCGCCCGTCGCGGCGGGCAGCGGCGCCGGGCGACCGATGGTCGGCATGCCGAGCATCACCCCGGAGGTGCTGGGGCCGCCGCCCTGGCGGGCCTCCCAGGCGTCACCCGCGCGGGTGCGCCGGACCCCGAGCACGGGCCTGTCGGCGACCAGGTGGTGCGGCGCCGCGTACGTCACCTTGACCGTCACCATGTCGCCGGGCCGCGGCGTCTCGTCGCCCACGGCGAAGTGCACGAGCCGGTTGTCCGGCGCGCGCCCCGACAGCCGGCGGGTGGCCTCGTCCTTGCGCCCCTCACCCTCGGCGACCAGCACTTCGAGCGTGCGCCCGACCTGCTTCTTGTTCTCCTCCCAGGAGATCTCCTCCTGCAGGGCGACCAGCCGCTCGTAGCGCTCCTGCACGACCTCCTTGGGCACCTGGTCGGGCATGGTGGCGGCGGGGGTGCCGGGCCGGATGGAGTACTGGAAGGTGAAGGCGTTGGCGAAGCGGCTCTGGCGTACGACGTCGAGGGTGGCCTGGAAGTCCTCCTCGGTCTCGCCGGGGAAGCCGACGATGATGTCGGTCGAGATGGCCGCGTCGGGCATGGCGGCGCGTACCCGCTCGATGATGCCGAGGTAGCGCTCGGCGCGGTAGGAGCGCCGCATGGCCCGCAGGATGCGGTCGGAGCCCGACTGCAGCGGCATATGGAGCTGGTGCATGACGTTGGGCGTCTCGGCCATGGCGGCGATGACGTCGTCGGTGAAGGCCGCCGGGTGGGGCGAGGTGAAGCGCACCCGTTCGAGGCCCTCGATGTCGCCGCAGGCGCGCAGCAGCTTGCCGAAGGCGAGCCGGTCACCGAACTCCACGCCGTAGGTGTTGACGTTCTGGCCGAGCAGCGTGACCTCGAGCACGCCCTGGTCGACCAGCGCCTGCACCTCGGCGAGCACGTCGCCGGGCCGGCGGTCCTTCTCCTTGCCGCGCAGCGACGGCACGATGCAGAACGTGCAGGTGTTGTTGCAGCCGACGGAGATCGACACCCAGGCGGCGTAGGGGGACTCGCGCTTGGTGGGCAGCGTCGAGGGGAAGACCTCGAGCGACTCCTTCAGCTCGACCTGCGACTCGCCCTCGATGCGGGCCCGCTCCAGCAGCACCGGCAGCGAGCCGATGTTGTGGGTGCCGAACACGACGTCGACCCACGGCGCCCGGCGGATGATCTCGCCTTGGTCCTTCTGCGCCAGGCAGCCGCCGACCGCGATCTGCATGCGGGGGTTACCGGCCTTGGCCGGGCGGAGGTGGCCGAGGTTGCCGTAGAGGCGGTTGTCGGCGTTCTCCCGCACGGCGCATGTGTTGAACACGACCACATCGGCCGTCTCACCGTCGGGGACGGGCACGTCAGCCGGCCTCCTCCAGCAGGCCGGACAGCCGCTCGGAGTCGTGGACGTTCATCTGGCACCCGTATGTGCGCACTTCGTAGGTGCGGGCGCCCTCCTGGGTCACAGTCATGGCAGGTTCAAGAGTAGTCGCAGTCGGGCTTGACAAGGCCCGTACGGTTCTAAAAGGCCAGCTTGACGGCTTGATGTGATCGGATCGGTACCGCTCGGTTAGTGCACAGCGTTCTAATGCCCTCTACGTTTTACTCCATGACGGAGAACGGCGACGCCACTCCACTGGTCCAGTTGGAGAACGTCAACAAGCACTTCGGGTCGTTGCACGTCCTGAAGAACATCAACTTGACCGTCTCTCGTGGCGAGGTTCTGGTCGTCATCGGCCCTTCGGGCGGCGGCAAGTCGACGTTGTGCCGCACGATGAACCGGTTGGAGACGATCAGCGACGGAAAGATCATTTTTGACGGCCAGGAGCTGCCGCAGGAGGGCAAGGCGCTCGCCAAGCTGCGTTCCGAAGTCGGCATGGTCTTTCAGTCGTTCAACTTGTTCGCGCACAAGACCATCAGAGAGAACGTCACTCTCGGGCCGATCAAGGTGCGCGGAGTCGCCAAGGACGCCGCGGACAAGCGCGCGATGGAGCTTCTCGAACGCGTGGGCATCGCCGCTCAGGCGGACAAATATCCGGCCCAGCTTTCCGGTGGCCAGCAGCAGCGGGTCGCCATCGCCAGGGCGCTGGCCATGGACCCGAAGATGATCCTGTTCGACGAGCCGACCTCCGCGCTGGACCCGGAGATGGTCCAGGAGGTGCTCGATGTCATGATCGGGCTGGCGCGTGACGGGATGACCATGGTGGTCGTCACGCACGAGATGGGATTCGCCCGCAGGGCCGCGAACCGGGTCGTGTTCATGGCCGACGGGCAGATCGTGGAGCAGAACACTCCCGACGAGTTCTTCACCAACCCGCAGACTGACCGGGCGCGTGACTTCCTTTCGAAGATTCTCACGCACTGACTATCAAGGCAGGGAACACATGCACATGCGTCGAATGGGAGCAGTGCTCGCGGCGGCGGCCATGGTCGCCGGCCTCGCGGCCTGCGGCGGCGACAGCGGCGGCGGTGGCGACTACGCCACCGTGGCCGACAAGATCGCCGGTGGCGCCACCATCGTGGTCGGCACCAAGTGGGACCAGCCGAGCCTGGGCCTGAAGACGGGCGCCGAGCCTGAGGGCTTCGACGTCGACGTCGCCAAGGCCGTGCTGAAGGAGGTGGCCGGCGGCAAGGACGTGAAGATCGAGTGGAAGGAGTCGGCCTCCTCCAACCGTGAGCCGTTCCTCCAGAACGGCACGGTCGACATCATCTTCGCCACGTACTCCATCACCGAGGAGCGCAAGGGCAAGGTGACCTTCGGCGGCCCGTACGTCATCGCGCACCAGGACGTCATGGTCCGCAAGGACGACACCTCGATCAACAGCCCGCAGGACCTCAAGGGCAAGAAGATCTGCAAGGCGGCGGGCTCCAACTCCTACAAGCGCATCACCGACCCGCCACCGGACGGCGAGCTCGACATCGACGCCACCACCGTCGACGCCGCCAACTACTCCGAGTGCGTGCAGAAGCTGCAGGGCTCCAACCTCGACGCGGTCACCACCGACGACCTGATCCTGGCGGGCTTCGCCAAGCAGGCCGGCGGCAACTTCAAGGTGCTCGGTCAGGGCTTCACGGATGAGAAGTACGGCGTCGGCCTGAAGAAGGGCGACACCAAGACCTGTGAGGCCGTGAACACGGCGATCAAGAAGCTGTGGGACGACGGCACCATGAAGCAGCTGCTGGACAAGTGGTTCGGCGGTATCCAGGGCCTCAACCTCTCGACGGAGGCGCCGCCGGCCGAGGGCTGCGCCTGATCTCACCAAGAGCGGCGGCCGGTGCTCCGGCCGCCGCTATCTATGCGGTGGAGCACAATGGACGAACTCATCAAGTACGGCCCCGACCTCGCGCTCGGATTCCTGGAGAACATCAAGCTCTCCCTCGTGGCCGGGGTCGCCTCCATGATCCTCGGCACGGTCCTGGTGGCGATGCGGGTCTCACCCATCCCCGTACTGCGAGCGGCCGGGACGATCTATGTCAACGTGGTGCGCAACACCCCGCTGACGCTGGTCCTGGCCTTCTCGGCGTTGGGCCTGAGCGACAAGCTCGGCCTGGTGTTCTCCGAGACGCCGACGACCAACTCGTTCTGGATCGTGTCGATGGGCCTGTCGGTCTACACCGCGGCCTTCGTCTGCGAGGCGCTGCGCGCTGGCGTGAACACGGTGCCGCTGGGGCAGGCCGAGGCGGCCAGGGCGATCGGGCTGACGTTCATGCAGTCGCTGCGGCTGATCATCCTGCCCCAGGCGTTCCGCTCGGTCATCGCGCCGCTCGGCAGCGTGATCATCGCCATGATCAAGAACACCACGGTCGCGACGGCCGGTGGCTACCTCCTCGACTCCGCGGCGGTCATGAAGATCACCTTTGACCAGACCGGCGCGTCCATCCCGATCTTCCTCGGCATCGTCGTGGCGTTCATGGCGCTGACGATGCCGATCGGCTTCTTCACCGGGTGGCTGGCCCGGCGACTGGCGGTGGCCCGATGAGCACCTCCGTACTTTTCGACGCTCCCGGGCCGCGCGGCCGGCTGCGCAACCACGGCCTCACCGTTATCAGCGTCGTCGCGGTGCTCGCCGTCCTGTACGGCGTCTACCGAGGCTTCGACGCCAAGGACCAGTTCGACGGCAAGATCTGGGCGCCGTTCCTGGAGTGGAACACCTGGCAGGTCTACATCATCCCGGGCCTGATCGGCACGCTGCGCGCGGCGGCCGTGGCGGCAGTGCTGGCGCTGGCGTTCGGCGCGATCTTCGGCCTGGCCAGGCTCTCCGACCACGCCTGGATCCGCATCCCGGCCGGCGTCGTGGTCGAGGTCTTCCGGGCGATCCCGCTGCTGCTGCTGATCTTCTTCATCTTCTACCTGGCGCCCCAGCTGTTCGGCGGCGGCGACTACGCGTTCATCTCCGTCGTGCTCGGCCTCATGCTCTACAACGGCTCGGTGCTCGCCGAGGTGGTCAGGGCGGGCGTGCACGCGGTGCCCAAGGGGCAGTCGGAGGCGGCGTACGCGATCGGCATGCGCAAGAACCAGGTGATGCGGCTGGTGCTGCTGCCGCAGGCCGTCACGGCGATGATGCCGGCGATCGTCAGCCAGCTCGTGGTGCTGCTGAAGGACACCGCGCTCGGTTACATCATCGCCTACGTCGACCTGCTCAACACCGGCTTCAAGATCCTGCCGGCCGCGCTCTTCGGCACGCTGATCCCGGCGGCGATCGTCATCGGCATCATCTATGTCGCCCTGAACCTGTCGCTGAGCTACCTGGCCACCTGGCTGGAGCGGCGCAGCCGGCGCAGCCGCAAGACGGCGGCGGCCCCCGTCGCCGCGCCCGGCGCCGCCGAGGTGGGCGTGGCCGCGGGCCAGGGCACCGAGGGCGGTGGCATGGCCCCCGACCGTCCTGTGGAGTGAGACAGAGGCCCTACCTTGAGCCCCCGGCGAGCGCCTCGCCGGGGGCTCCGGCTTTTCCGGCGTTCCAAAGATGGTCAAGAAACTGCTATGCGCCGTCTGTTCGCTTTTGGGCGGGTTACCGTATTCCATGCGCGTGGTGGTGCTCGCGGCGGCGGCCGTGACGGTCGGCCTGACCGCCTGTAGCAGCGGAGGCCCGGACCTCACCGTCCTCGACAAGATCAAGCACACCCGGAAGGTCGTCGTCGGCACCAAGTGGGACCAGCCCGGCGTCGCCCTGCGCACCGGCGACGGCGAACCGCAGGGTTTCGACGTGGACGTCGCCCGCTACCTCGTCCGTCATCTCGCCGGCGGCGCCAAGGTCGACATCACCTGGCGGGAGTCGCCGTCGTCGACCCGCGAGGCGCTGCTGCAGAACGGCAGCGTGGACATGATCGTGGCATCGTACTCGATCATCGAGTCGCGCAAGCCCAAAGTGACGTTCGCCGGGCCGTACGTGATCGTCAATCAGGACACCATGGTCCGCGCCGCCGATCCCCGGATCCAGAGCGTCCGCGACCTGCGCGGCAGGCGGATCTGCCTGGCCGAGGGCTCCAACTCGTACCGGCGGATCGTGGACCCGCCGCCCGACGGCAAACTGGACCTGCCCGCCGAGCTCGTGCCCGCGGCCAACTACTCCATGTGCGTGCGCAAGCTCCAGGACAACCTGCTGGACGCCGTCAGCACGGAGAACCTCATCCTGGCCGGCTACGCGGCGCGCTCCCCCGGCCGGTTCCGGCTGCTCAACCAGCCGATCAGCGACGAGCCGTGGGCGGTGGGCCTGAAGGAGGGCGACATCAAGACCTGCCAGGCCGTCAACCGCGCCATCGCCGCCATGTGGCGGGACGGCACGACGACCCGGCTGCTGCGCAAGTGGTTCGGCCGTACCAACCTCGCGCTCCCGTCCGCCCTCCCCCGCTCCGCCTCCTGCCCCTGACCCCGCGCACCCGCCGAGACCTCCACCTCGACGCCGGTCGCACCCGGGGCCTTCGCACGCCCCGACCCGCGCACCCGCCGAGGCACACCACCGCCCCACCCGCGCTCCCTACGACGGCACCTCCACCCCGAAACCTCACTCCTTGCCCACGCCCCCGCCGGGACCTCGCCACGCACGGCCCCCACCCGCGCTCCCCCCACTTACGCACCCACCGAAAACTCCACCCCGGAACCTCGCTCCCTGCCCACGCCCCCGCCGGGACCTCGCCGCCCACAACCCCACCCCACCGGCGGTCCCTTCCGGGGAGGGCGGGACGGCATCCAGGGGGTGGGTGATCTCGGCTTCACGGGGTGGGTGATCTCGTGGAACGTGCGCTGAACTGTGAGGACCGGCCCGCACTCCCGGCGATCTTCCGGCAGGATGCGGGTATGCCTTTCTGGCCCTCCCCCATTTCGACCAGAGACGTGGCCGCCGCCGGCGTACGTCCCGGCTGGCCCACGGCCCGCGACGGCCGGGTGTGGTGGACCGAGGACCGCCCTGACGAGGGTGGGCGCACCGCGATCGTGCGCCGCGACCCCGACGGCACCCGCCGTGACCTGCTGCCCGCCCCGTGGTGCGCGCGCACCCGGGTCCACGAGTACGGCGGCCGCCCCTACGCGGTCACCCCTGCGGGCGAGGTGGTGTTCGCCAACCTCAAGGATCAGCGCCTCTACGTTCTGGGCGAAAACGGCGAACCGAAACCCCTCACGGAGGAGGGATCCCGCTACGCCGACCTGGTGGTGCGCGACGGCCAGGTGTGGTGCGTACGCGAGAGCCACGGCGAGGACGGCAAGATCACCCGGGCCGTCGTCTCCATCCCGCTCGACGGCGGCGAGATCCGCGATCGGGCCACCGGCTGCGACTTCTACGCCTCCCCCGCGCTGTCCCCCGACGGGCGGCACCTCGCCTATGTCTGCTGGGACCACCCGCGCATGCCGTGGAACGGCACCGAGCTGCGCGTCACCCGCCTGGCGGACGGCGAGACCTGGACGGTTCGCGGCGGCCCCGACGAGTCCGTGCTGTCGCCGAGCTGGAAGGACGACTCGCGGCTCTACCTCGTCTCCGATGCCTCCGGCTGGTGGAACCTCTACGAGATCGGCCTGCGCGGCGAGGACGCACGGGCGCTGTGGCCGGCCGAGGAGGAGTTCACGCTGCCGCCGTGGCGGCTGGGCGGCATGCCGTACGCGGCGCTCGACGACGGCCGCCTCGCCGTCCTGCACGGGCGCGGCGACCTGCGGCTCGGCCTGCTCGACCCGGAGCGGGGCACGCTCACCGACCTGGAGACGCCCTGCACCGGCTGGGACGCGGCGCTGGCCGCCGACGGCACCACGGTGACCGGCATCGGGCACGCCGCCACGACGCCCCGCTCGGTCGTCACCGTCGACACCGCCACGGGCGGCCACCGGCGTCTCACCGGCGAGACCGCCGCCCTGCCCGACCCCTCCTACCTGCCGCTGCCCCAGGCCGTACGGGTGGGAGGCGACGTCCACGCCTATCTCTACCCGCCGCACCCCGAGGCCGCCGACGACCGCCCGCCCCCTTACGTGATCTTCGTGCACGGCGGTCCGACCGCCCACGCCGACACCGGGCTCGACCTGGAGAAGGCGTTCCTGACCTCGCGCGGCATCGGCGTGCTCGACGTCAACTACGGCGGCTCCACCGGCTACGGCAGGGCCTACCGCGACCGGCTCAAGGGCCAGTGGGGGCTGGTCGACGTCGCCGACACCGTCGCCGCCGCCGAATGGCTGGCCGCCGAGGGCCTCGCCGACCCCGCCAGAATCGCCGTGCGCGGCGGCAGCGCGGGCGGCTGGACCGTGATGGCGGCCTGCTGCAGGTCCGACGTGTTCGCGGGTGGAGTGTCGTACTTCGGGGTGAGCGCGCTCGGCCCGCTCATCGCCCACACCCACGACTTCGAGTCACGCTACGTCGAGTGGCTGGTGGGGCCGGAGGACCCCGAGGTGTACGCGAGCCGCGAACCCCTCGCCCTCGTCGACGGCGTCACCTGCCCCATGCTGCTCCTCCAGGGCCTCGACGACCCCGTGGTGCCGCCCCAGCAGTCCACGGCGTTCGCCGACGCGCTGTCCGAACGTGGCGTGCCGTGCACGTACCTCGCGTTCGAAGGCGAGTCGCACGGCTTCCGCCGTATGGAGACCCGCGTCGCCGCCCTGGCTGCCGAACTCGCGTTCTACCAGCAACTCTTCGCCTGACGCGCCCTGGCTCGGCAGGGCAGGACAGGGCAGGGCCGGGCCGGGGCGGCCTGGGGCTCAGGCGAGGGCGCGCGAATCCGGCGCAGGCCCAGGAATGAGGTCTAGCGGGCGAACTCGGTCGCCCGCGACTCCCTCACCACGGTGATGCGGATCTGCCCCGGGTACGTGAGCTCCTCCTCCACCTGCTTGGCCACGTCCCTGGCGATCACCTGGGCCTGGATGTCGTCGATGGCGTCGGGCTTGACCATCACCCGGATCTCCCGCCCGGCCTGCATGGCGAACACCTTCTCCACGCCCTCGTACGACTGCGCGATCTCCTCCAGGCGCTCAAGCCGCTTGACGTACGCCTCCAGCGACTCCCGCCTGGCGCCGGGGCGGCTGCCGCTGATCGCGTCGGCGGCCTGCGTGAGCACCGCCTCGACCGTACGGACCTCGACCTCGTTGTGGTGCGCCTCGATGGCGTGCACCACCTCCTCGTCCTCGCCGTAGCGGCGGGCGATCTCGGCTCCGATCAGCGCATGGCTGCCCTCGACCTCGTGGGTGAGCGCCTTGCCGATGTCGTGCAGCAGCGCGCAGCGCTTCACCAGCGCCTGGTCCAGCTTCAGCTCGGCCGCCATGATGCCGGCGATGTGGGCCGACTCGATGAGGTGCTTGAGCACGTTCTGACCGTAGGAGGTGCGGTAGCGCAACTGCCCGAGCAGCAGCGTCAGCTCCGGGTGCATGTCGGTGATGCCCAGCTCGACCAGGGCGTCCTCGCCGGCCCGCGCGCACAGGTCCTGCACCTCCTGGCGGCTGCGGTCGTGGGCCTCCTCGATGCGCTGCGGGTGGATGCGCCCGTCGAGCACCAGCTTCTCCAGCGTCAGCCGGGCGGTCTCCCGGCGTACCGGGTCGAAACACGACAGCAGCACCGCTTCCGGGGTGTCGTCGATGATCAGATTGACCCCGGTCGTGGACTCGAACGCGCGGATGTTACGGCCCTCGCGCCCGATGATGCGGCCCTTCATCTCGTCGCCGGGAAGGTGCAGCACGCTGACGACCGACTCGGCCGTCTGCTCCGCCGCCAGCCGCTGAACGGCCAGCGTGATGATCTTCGTGGCGCGCTTCTCGCCCTCTTTGCGCGCCTGCCCCTCGATCTCCCTGACGATGAGCGCCGCCTCACGCTTGGCCTGGTTCTCGATCTCTTTGACCAGCTCGGCCTTGGCCTGCTCGCTCGTCAGCCCGGCCACCCGCTCGAGGATGCGGCGGCGTTCCTCCTCGACCTGCAGCAGCTCCTCGCGGCGGTCGGCCAGCTCGATCTCCGTCTCGGCCAGCTTCCTGTCCCGCTCGGCCTGCCGCCTGGCCTCCTCGTCCAGCCGCTGCTCCCGCTCGGCCAGGCGGGCCTCGCGGCGTTCGAGGTCGGCGCGCAGCTCCTTGAGCTCGGACTTGAGTATCCGGCTCTCCTCCTCGACCTCCCGCCGCATCTGCGCGGCGCTCTCGGCCGCCGCCTCCGACCTGCGCAGGATCTCCTCGGCGTCGCTCTCCGCCTTGCTGCGAATCTCCCTTGCCTGCTCGCGTGCCTGCTCCAGCTCCTGCTGCACGGCCTCCATCTGCGCGGGGTCAGGCTCAGCGGCGCGCGGCACAACGGCCGATGTGCGCCGTACGACGACGAGGAGCGCCCCCACCATGCCGAACGCGAGCACGAGCACCGCCACCATCAGCACCACGACCAGCGGCCCCATGTGCGCCCCGCCCTCCTCGCGTCGTCAGGAACTCATAACGCGGCCACAAAACAGGAGGGGTCACAGGCGCGCCGCGGATCGCCAGGTCGGCACCATCGCCACGATCGAGGCCAAGACACGGCCGACCGGGCGCCGACCCCCGCGGCCGACACCTCGCCTGCCTCGATCAACCCTGCTCGTTCGTCCGTCGTTCACCGGTATGGCAATCCGCGCTGCGCGGAGTAACTCCTCACTGCCGTCGAGGTTATGCGTCGAACAGGTCACGAGCAAGCAAACGCGGCATCAAGCGTGTCTTACGAGCCCCGCCCGCACACCCCACCCCCGACGCCTCACAGAGCCACCACACCAAGCCCCGCGAGCCACGCCGAAGGCCACGCACGCGAACCTAGAACCCGGCACACCACGAAAACCCGAACCGTGCACCCCACCCCCACCCGCGCCTTTCAACCACCCAACGCCCAAAACACCGTCAATCTGTGAAGACCGCACACGCGAGGCCCGTAACCGCACCTGCAAAGCCGGAACTCAACGGTCCCAGCACCTCACACCGCCTGAGAATCAGGCCCCTCAACCCCGACCGCATAAGACCGGAAGCCCGGAATCCACGGTGAGACTTCGTAACCCCGCCTGGCCAAGACGGAGCCACGTGAGTCGGCGACGAGGCACGATACGACCACAGAGCCGCCCGAATCGACGATAAGACGCGACACCACCGCCAAACCGCTCAACCCGACAGCAAGACGCAACACCACCGCTGATCCACCCGAATCAACGGCAAGACGCTACGCAACCACCGAACCGCTCAAACCGACGACAAGACGCAACACCACCGCCAAACCGCCCGAACCGACGACAAGACGCAACACCACCGCCAAACCGCCCGAACCGACAGCAAGAGGCAGCACAACCGCCGACGCGCCCGAACCGACAGCAAGACACGACGCGACCACGCACTCCGATGCACGACTACGTGCTCCGGTGGCCCCTAAGCGTCGCGGCCGGCCTGCTTACGACGGGAACTCTTCGTCCATCTCGATGCCCTCCTGTTCGAGGGCTTCGCGGATGACGCGGTAGGCGAGGCCTGAGGGGTAGCCCTTGCGGGCCAGCATGCCGGCCAGGCGGCGGGTGCGCTTCTGCGGGTCGAGCGAGCGGGTGGAGGCGAGCTTGCGTTCGACGAGCCGCCGGGCGGTCTCCACCTCCTGCTCGGGGTCGAGACGCTCTACGGCCTCGCTGACCGTCTCGCTGTCCACGCCCCGCTGTCGCAGCTCGGCCGCCAGCGCGCGCTTGGCCAGCCCACGGCCGTGGTGACGCGAGTCGACCCACGCCGCCGCGAACGCCTCGTCGTTGATCAGCCCCAACTCGGAGAAGCGGCTGAGCACCGCCTCCGCGGCCTCCTCCGGCACGTCCCGTTTGCGCAGGGCGTCCGCGAGCTGGGCACGGGTCTTGGGGGCGATGGTGAGCAGCCGCAGGCAGATGGCCCGCGCCACTGCCTCCGGATCCGCGTGCGGCCCGGTGCCTGCCGGGCTGTCGTCGTCCGGCCCGTCAGGCAACCATCCCCGACGCCGCCCTCGGCGCCGCTCCCCTAGCCGGCCCCACCGTCAGCGTCGGACCCCTTAGGCGACCATCCCCGACGCTGCCCTGAGCCAACCTGACCGTCGTCGTCGGCCCCCTCAGGCGACCACCCCCTACGCCGACCTTGGCGCCGGAAACCTGGGCCGGCCCCACTGTCATCATCGGACCCATCAGGCGACCAGCCTCGGTCCTGGGTGCCGCTTCCGCGGGACTTCCTCCCGTAGCGACCGCCCTTCCGTCCGCGCCGCACGGCCCCCTCGCGGAACGACCCGTCTCCCTCGCCGAACGGCCCGGCATCCTCCTCGAAGGCCCCTGCGCCGCCACCGAACACCCCGGTTTCCTGCACGGAGGCCCCTGCGCCATCACCGAACGACCCTGTGTCTCGCCCGAAAGGCCCTGCGTCCCCACCGAACGGCCCGGTGCCCTCTCCGGAGACCTCTGCGCCCCCACCAAACAGCCCGGTGCCCTGCCTGGAAGCCCCTGCGCCCCCACCAAACGACCCGGTGTCCTGCCTGGAGGACTCTGAGCCCTCACCGAACAGCCCGCTCTCCGCGCTGAACGAGCCACGCTCCCCACTCGAAGAAGCACGCCCGTCACCGAACGAGCCCCGCTCCTCACCTGAGGAACGACGCCCGCCACCTGACGAGTCACGCTTCCCGCGTGAAGAGCCACGCCCTTCGCCGGGCCAGTCAGGCTCGCCGCCGAGCTGAGCACGCCCGCCACCGCCTGGCTCGTGCTCCCCATGCAAGGGACCGATTGTCCCCGCGAGCGAATCGCGCTCCTCGTCCCCGGAACCGGCTGCTCCACCGACCGAGTGGTGCGCCCCGTCCGAAGAGTCACGTCCTTCGTCGGGCCGGCCGGACTCGCCGCCGAAGGGGGCGGGCTCGGCGTCGATCCGCCCGGGGTCGGTGGGCGGGCGGCTGCGGCCCTTGCGGGATCGGCCGCCTGCCGGGGGCTCTGCGGACGGCGTACCGAATCGGCTGGAACGGTCGCCGGACGCACTGCCGGAACCACCGCCGCGGCGTGCTCGGCCTCGCCGTCGCGAGTCGCCCTCGTCAGGGACGGGAGCGAACCAGCTCGGACCGGCGAGCACCTCCGAGTGCCATTCATCCGCCGGGCGGCGCTGCTGTGAACGCTCTGGACGGACCTCGTCGCCGTCCTGAGCCGTTGTGAAGTTCGGTCCTTCGCTGTGCTGGAAGAACGGGTGTGGGGCCTTGGAGGGCGGCTCTGGCGGAATGCCGGCGGTGTGAGAGCCTCGCCGATCCGCGTCTCGGGAGTCCCGCCAGTCCCCGCCTAGGGAAGCTCGCCAGTCCTCGCCATAAAGGCCCGGCTGACCGTCACCTCGGGCGCCCCGCCGGTCGTCACCTCGGGCGCCCCGCCAGTCCTCGTCTGCACTGCTCTCAGGCACATCCGCAGGCGGTTCGGCCTCCGCACGACGCCTGGTGCCGTCAGCCGACGGCTGTGGGACGGCCTGCACGGAGAGGGCCTGCGCAAACTCGGCCTGCACGGACTCGGCTTGCACGAACTCGGGCTGCGCGGAGTCGGCCGTTGCGGAGGTGTCCTTCTTGCGGCTCCCTGTGGCCGGGTTCGGAGCGTCTCCCGTGAGGACCCTCGCCGCTGGGCTTTCGGGAGGGTTCTCTGCCGGGTTCGCCGGTGGTGCTGGTTCCTTCTCTGCTGATGGGGTTTCGTGGGCGCGTTGGCGGGCGCGCTGTTCGCGCCATTCGGCTACCGACGGCCAGCCGTCCGTGGCTGAGCGGGCCAGGTCACGGCGGCGGGAGGAGGGGTCGGGCCAGGCGCCCCGATCCGGTGTACGGGGCACCTGTGGCCGGTCGGTGTTGCTCATGCGGCCGACGCTCAGACGTCACCCGGCTTGGGAGTGGACTTGGAGCCGCGGCCCGAGGAGGCGGCGGCCGGAGCCGGAGCAGCGGTCTCGGCGGGAGCGTCGAGGCGCGGGCCCACACCCAGCTTGTCCTTGATCTTCTTCTCGATCTCGTTGGCCATGTCGGGGTGGTTGCGCAGGAAGTTGCGAGCGTTCTCCTTGCCCTGGCCGAGCTGCTCGCCCTCGTACGTGTACCAGGCGCCGGACTTGCGGACGAAGCCGTGCTCCACACCCATGTCGATGAGGCCGCCCTCGCGGGAGATGCCCACGCCGTAGAGGATGTCGAAGTCGGCGACCCGGAAGGGCGGGGCCATCTTGTTCTTGACAATCTTGACCCGGGTGCGGTTGCCGACCGCCTCCGTGCCGTCCTTGAGGGTCTCGATGCGCCGGATGTCCATGCGGACCGAGGCGTAGAACTTCAGCGCCTTACCACCGGTCGTGGTCTCGGGGCTGCCGAACATGACGCCGATCTTCTCGCGGAGCTGGTTGATGAAGATGGCGGTGGTGCCGGTGCTGCTGAGCGCGCCGGCGATCTTGCGCAGCGCCTGCGACATCAGGCGGGCCTGGAGACCGACGTGGCTGTCGCCCATCTCGCCCTCGATCTCGGCCTTGGGCACCAGGGCGGCCACGGAGTCGACGACGATGATGTCGACCGCGCCGGACCTGATCAGCATGTCGGCGATCTCGAGCGCCTGCTCACCCGTGTCGGGCTGGGACACCAGCAGGGCGTCGGTGTCGACCCCGAGCTTCTTGGCGTATTCGGGGTCGAGCGCGTGCTCGGCGTCGATGAACGCGGCGATGCCCCCGGCGCGCTGGGCGTTGGCCACCGCGTGCAGGGCGATCGTGGTCTTACCCGACGACTCGGGGCCGTAGATCTCCACGATGCGCCCGCGCGGCAGACCGCCGATGCCGAGGGCGACGTCCAGGGAGATGGACCCAGTGGGGATCACCTCGATGGGAGCTCGGGCGTCGTCGCCCAGCCTCATGACAGAGCCCTTGCCGAACTGCCGCTCGATCTGAGCGAGGGCGGTCTCGAGGGCCTTCTCGCGGTCGTTGATAGCCATGGGAACTCCCCCTGGAGGGTCGTGGTCCGATCAGTCGAGTGAAAGCTACGGCCTGCCACCGACATTTTCGACGCAGTCGGGGAAGACGTGGCCCGGCTTCGTCCATCGTAGCCGAACGGCTGTTCGATCACAGCAGGAACACGCAGGAACACGCAGGTGACCTCTCCCCTGGTGGTTTCACTCCCGACCCCTGGCCCCTGGTCTGTTTCCCTCCCGACCCCTGGCCCTGGCCTGTTTCCCGGCCCCTGGCCCTGGTCTTCCTCCCGGTCCCTGCTCCGGGTTCTCTCCAGACTCTGCTCTGGTTTCTCTCCCTGCTTCTCCCCTGGCTTCCCGCCCGGCCTCTCCCCGTCCTCCCTCGTCCCCTTCGTCCCTCGCCCGACATGCGGAGGCGCGACCTATCCGTTCTGTGCACGTACTGGCTTTTCGTGGGGGTCAGGCGGCTCTCCGTGGGGTCGGGCGCGCCTCCGATGACGCGGATGGCGCCCTTGGGACATCCGGCCTCTGCGGGATCGAGGGCCCTTGCGATAGGGCGGGCGTCCAGACAGGACAGGCCCAGCCGCGGTGGCGGGCCCAGCCGCTGAGGCGGGCGCGACCGAAGGGGACGTACCGGAAGAAATGGACGCCTCGAAGGGGTGAACGTAGCGGGAGCAATGAGCGTCCTGAACGAGCGGGCGTAGCGGAAAACGGGTGGCGGTCTCAGCGTGCGGTGACGTTGCGATCACGGGCCGCCCACGCCGCGGCCCCCGCGTACGGATCACCCGCCGATGATGCCGTCCCGCATGTTGATCGGCGGCTGAGCTGGGGAGACTCACTGCAACGGCGACGGTTGGAGGCGCACGTGGCGAGCGGCTACACCGGGGAACGGCGCGCTCATCTTCAGGCCCTCGCCGACCTGTTGCCCGCCCACGGTCTGGTCAGCCGGATGGTCGGAGGCGACGATCCGGTGCTCTGGGTGTGGCATCCGCATACGGGCCGCAGGACGCTCGTCTTCGCCACCCCGTCGAACCGGGGCTGGCAGTTCCTCTGGTCGCCGGCCGGTCAGGGGGCGGCCGATGATCTGTACGGCACGTGCGTCGCGCTGCGCCGTACGCTCGACGCGCCGCAGCCCGGCACGGAGTGAGACGCACCCCGGCCCGGCACGGAGTGACCGGTCAGCGGAGCTTCGGCGAGACGTCCTCCACCTGGCAGACCGCGCGCCACACCGTCTTGGCGCTCTCGCCCTCGGCCAGCGCCTGCATGACGGTGCGACCGCCCAGCGGGGCCAGGACGTAGTCGCGGGCCCACGACTCGGCGTACGTCTCGCCGAAGTGGGCGTTCATCCGTCTCCAGAACTCGGTCAGGCGCATGCACTCAAGTATGGAAGCGCCTCTGGGGTGGGTACGACATCCTCATGCCAAAGACCCCCAAGTCTTCACCCCCGAAGACCGCCAAGACGAAGGCCAACAGGGCGAAACGCCGCCGCCTGTTAGCGATGCTGCGGCAGGTCGTACAGAAGGAGAAGGCCGCGCGCGCCGAGCGGCACGCCGGCATCAGGCAGGCGCCGCGTGCGGGCAAGCCGAGGGCGCGCAGGCCGTCGCGGCGCTAGCCACATCACCTGCGCGGCACTGGCCGCGTCACCCGCGTTAGCGGCATCACCCGTGCGACGCTGGCCGCGTCACCCGCGCGAGACTGGCCGCGTCACCCGCGCTAGCCGCATCACCCGTACGAGGCTGGCGTGTCACCCGCGCGAGTCACATCACCCGCGCGCCGTACATCTCACCGAGAGGGTCGGCGAGCAGCTCCAGCCGGGCGCCGTCGGGGTCCCTGAAGTAAATGGAGGCGCCGCTTTCGATCTGGTGCGGCACGCCGGCCATCTCGAGCTTCCCGCGCAGCCGTTCCCATGTGGCGGGATCGACGGAGATCGCGATGTGGTGCAGCCCGCCGAGCACTTCCCGGTACGGCCCCAGGTCGAGCCCCGGAAAGTCGAAGAAGGCCAGCAGGTTGCCGTTGCCGATGTCGAAGAAGAAGTGGTTGGAGCCCTTGTAGTCGCGGTTCTCGAAGATCTCGGTGAGCGGGAACTCCAGAAGCTCCTGGTAGAACTTGATGGTCCGTTCGACGTCGGACGAGAGCAGCGCCACGTGGTGCAGGCCGCGTGCGCTGCTCGATGGCCGGTGCGCTAACAGGTAACGCTCGCGTATTTCCGCACGGCGGGCTTCGATGGCCGCGTAGTCGATGGTCACGGTCGCTGTATGTCCGCCAGGGCCCGCACCCAACCGTCACGCCGCGAAGCGACATGCGTTTTCTGTCGGTGGCGCGAGGCAGTATGGGCAGGTGAGCTCGCTAGCCCAGTTCAGCCAGGTGACCAGGGAATGGTTCACCGGAGCCTTCCAAGCCCCCACGGCCGCGCAGGAGGGGGCGTGGGAGTCGATCTCGCGTGGCGACAACACGCTCGTCGTGGCGCCCACGGGGTCGGGGAAGACGCTGGCGGCGTTCCTGTGGTCGCTCGACCGGCTCGCCGCACGCGACCTCGAAGCGACGCGAGATCTCGACGCGACGCGCTCCCCGAAGAAGCAACCGAAGGAGAAGCGGCCTGCCGGTACGCGGGTCGTCTACGTCTCGCCGCTCAAGGCGCTGGCCGTCGACGTCGAGCGCAACCTGCGCGCCCCGCTGGCCGGGCTGAAGCAGACGGCGCGGCGGCTCGGCCTTCCGGTGCCGGAGATCTCGGTGGCGATCCGCTCGGGCGACACCCCGGCGGAAGACCGCAGGCGGTTCGCATCACGGCCGTCCGACATCCTCATCACCACGCCGGAGTCGCTGTTCCTGCTGCTCACGAGCCAGGCGCGGGAGGCGTTGCGCGGCGTGGAGACCGTGATCGTCGACGAGGTGCACGCGGTCGCGGGCACCAAGCGCGGCGCGCATCTGGCGCTGACGCTGGAGCGGCTCGACGCGCTGCTCGACAAGCCGGCGCAGCGGGTGGGGCTGTCGGCGACGGTACGCCCGGTGAGCGAGGTGGCGACGTTCCTGGGCGGCACGCGCCCGGCCACGGTGGTGCAGCCGCCCGCGGACAAGCGCATCGAGGTCGAGGTCGTCGTCCCTGTCGAGGACATGACGGAGATGGAGACGCGCCCGAGGAGCCAGGTGGAGGGCGAGGAGTTCGCGCCCGAGCCGGGCAACCGGTCGATCTGGCCCCACGTCGAGGACCGGTTGTTCGACCTGATCGAGTCCCACAGCTCCACCATCGTGTTCGCCAACTCGCGGCGGCTGGCCGAGCGGCTGTGCACGCGGCTCAACGAGCTGGCGTACGAACGCGAAAACGGCCCGGATACCGTCGATTTGTCGATCTGGGAGACCCGGGCCGGCCCAGAGGAGACTCGGCAGGCTCAGAGGAGACCCCGGCAGGGCCGGACACAACCCCGGCGGGCCCGGACACAACCCCGGCGGGTTCTAGGAAGACCTCAGCGGGTCAGGTGAAGACCCCGGAGCCTTCGCAGCCGCCCAAGCGCATGCCCGCCGACCTGATGGCGCAGGCCGGGGCGAGCAAGGGCGCGGCGTCGGAGATCGTACGCGCGCACCACGGCTCGGTCTCCAAGGAGGAGCGGGCGCAGATCGAGGAGGCGCTGAAGTCGGGCCGGCTGCCCGCCGTGGTCGCCACGTCCAGCCTGGAGCTGGGCATCGACATGGGCTCGGTGGACCTGGTGGCGTGCGTGGAGGCGCCGCCGAGCGTGGCCAGCGGCCTGCAGCGCATCGGACGGGCCGGACACCAGGTGGGCGCGGTGTCCAAGGGCGTCATCTTCCCCAAATACCGCGGCGATCTGGTGCAGACGGCGGTGGTCGCCGAGCGTATGAAGAACGGCCTCATCGAGGAGCTGCGCTATCCGCGTAATCCGCTCGACGTGCTGGCGCAGCAGATCGTGGCGATGACCGCGCTCGACGAGTGGACGGTCGACGAGCTGGAGCGCGTGGTCAAGCGGGCCGCCCCCTACGCGACGCTGCCGAGGAGTGCCCTTGAGGCCACGCTCGACATGCTGGCGGGGCGCTATCCGAGCGAGGAGTTCGCCGAGCTGCGCCCGCGCATCGTGTGGGACCGCGTCACCGGCACGCTCCAGGGCCGTCCCGGCGCGCAGCGGCTCGCGGTCACCAACGGCGGCACGATCCCCGACCGTGGCCTGTTCGGCGTGTTCCTGGTGGGCGAGCGCGGCTCCCGGGTGGGCGAGCTGGACGAGGAGATGGTCTACGAGTCGCGGGTCGGTGACGTGTTCGTGCTGGGCGCGACCTCGTGGCGCATCGAGGACATCACCGCCGACCGGGTGCTGGTCTCGCCCGCGCCGGGGCAGCCGGGCAAGCTGCCGTTCTGGCACGGCGACGCACCGGGGCGTCCTGCCGAGCTGGGCCGGGCGATCGGGGAGTTCCTGCGCGAGCAGGCGAAGGACGACTCGACCGAACGCCTGCGCGCGGCCGGCCTTCGACGAATACGCCGCGGGCAACCTGCTCGCCTACCTCCGTGAGCAGCGCGAGGCCACCGGCTACGTCCCCGACGACCGCACCTTGGTGGTCGAGCGCTTCCACGACGAGCTGGGCGACTGGCGGGTGGTGATCCACTCCCCCTACGGCGCGCGGGTGCACGCCCCGTGGGCGCTGGCGATCAACCGGCGGCTGCGCGAGCGCTACGGCATCGACGTGCAGGCCGTCCACTCCGACGATGGCATCGTGCTGCGCATCCCTGACACGCTGGCCGAGCCGCCCACCGACGTGGCGGCGTTCGACGCCGAGGAGATCGAGCAGATCGTCACCGAGGAGCTGGGCGGCTCGGCGCTGTTCGCCTCCCGGTTCAGGGAGTGCGCGGGCCGGGCGCTGCTGCTGCCGCGCCGCACGCCGGGCCGGCGCAGCCCGCTGTGGCAGCAGCGGCAGCGGGCCGCGCATCTGCTGGGCGTGGCATCGCAGTACGCCTCGTTCCCGATCGTGCTGGAGACCATGCGCGAATGCCTCCAGGACGTCTTTGACGTGCCGGGGCTGGTGCAGCTCATGAGCGACATCGCCGCCCGCCGGGTGCGGGTGGTGGAGGTGGAGACCTCGCAGGCCTCGCCGTTCGCCACCTCGCTGCTGTTCCACTACATCGGCGCGTTCATGTACGAGGGCGACGCGCCGCTCGCCGAACGCCGCGCTCAGGCACTGGCGCTCGACACCACGCTGCTCGCGGAGCTGCTCGGCCAGGCCGACCTGCGCGAGCTGCTCGACCCCGACGTCATCTCCGACACCGAACGCGAGCTGGCCAGGCTCGACCGGCCGCTGCGCGACATCGAGGACCTCGCCGATCTGCTGCGCTCGCACGGTCCGCTGCTCGCGCCCGACGTGAGCGTGCGCGGCGGCGACCCGGCATGGCTCGATGAGCTCGAACGCGCCAGGCGGGCGATCCGGGTGCGGGTCGCCGGCGAGGAGCAGTGGGCGGCCATCGAGGACACCGCCCGCATGCGCGACGCGCTCGGCGTCCCGCCGCCGGTCGGGGTGCCGCACGCGTTCCTCGAGCCGGTGGCCGACCCGCTGGCCGACCTGCTGGCCAGGCACGCCCGCACGCGCGGCCCCTTCCACGCCTCCACGGCCGCGGCCAGGTTCGGTCTCGGCGTCGCCGTGGTGACCGACGCGCTGCGGCGGCTCGCGGCGTCGGGGCGGGTCGTGAGCGGGGAGTTCCGGCCCGGCGGGCGGGGCGAGGAGTGGTGCGACGCGGGCGTGCTGCGGCTGCTGCGCCGCAGGTCGCTGGCCCGGCTGCGCAAGGAGGTCGAGCCGGTCGCGCCGGAGACGCTCGCCCGGTTCCTGCCCGCCTGGCACGGCATCACCGCCGCCGCCGAGACCGCGCCCGGCGCCATCGGCTCCGCCCGTGCCATGGACGCGCTCGTACGCTCCATCGAACAACTCCAGGGCGCCGCCGTCCCCGCATCCGCGCTGGAGACGCTGGTGCTGCCGTCGCGGGTGCCCGGCTATCACCCGGCTCTGCTCGACGAGCTGACCTCGTCGGGCGACGTCATGTGGGTCGGCCAGGGGTCGCTGCCCGGCGGCGACGGCTGGGTGTCGCTCTACTTCGCCGACACCGCGCCGCTGCTGATGCCCGAGCCCGCCGAGATCACGATGACCCCGCTCCACGAGCGGATCCTGGAGCTGCTGGGCGGTGGCGGGGCGCTGTTCTTCCGCGACATCTCCGACCGGCTCGGCTCGCTCGACGACGGCACGCTCGCATCGGCGCTGTGGGACCTCGTGTGGGCCGGGCGCGTCTCGGGCGACACGCTCGCGCCGCTGCGGGCCACGCTCGGCACCGGGCGGCCCGCGCACCGGCCCGCCACCACGCGGCGGCGCAGGGCCGTGCTGCCGAGCAGGAGCGGGCCGCCGACCGTGGCGGGGCGGTGGTGGCTGCTGCCGCCGCCGGCCGCCGACGCCACCCAGCGGGCGCACGCGCAGGCCGAGGTGCTGCTGGAGCGGCACGGCGTGGTGACGCGCGGGGCGGTGACGTCCGAGCGGCTGCCCGGCGGGTTCACGCCCGTTTATCAGGTGTTGCGGGCGTACGAGGAGAGCGGGCGGTGCCGGCGCGGCTACTTCGTCGAAGGGCTCGGGGGCGCCCAGTTCGCGCTGCCCGGGGCGGTGGACCGGATGCGCGCCATGTCACCGAGTGCGGGCTCGCCTGAGGGGCGGGCGGCCGACGGTGACGGGCGGGGGCGGCGGGCCGTGGTGCTGGCCGCCGCCGACCCGGCCAGCCCGTACGGCGCCGCGCTCCCCTGGCCACCGCATCCCGGGGAGGTCTCGCACAAGCCGGGCAGGAAGGCCGGGTCGCTGGTCGTGCTCGTGGACGGTCACTTGGTGCTGTACGTCGAGCGCGGCGGCAAGACGCTGCTGTCGTTCACCGACGGCGAGCGGCTGCGGCCTGCTGTGGACGCGCTGGCTCTGGCCGTACGCGACGGGGCGCTGGGCAAGCTGACCGTCGAACGCGCCGACGGGACGAGCATCGTCGACTCCCCGCTGGCGGCCGCCCTGGAAGAGGCCGGCTTCCACCCCACCCCGCGCGGCCTCCGTCTCCGCGCCTGACCTCTGCCGGCGAAGCCGCGCACCACTCCCGCCCGAAGGGTGTGGAGGCCGCTGGTCGTCCGGGGACGCCTGAGACGAGGAGCTGTCGCAGCCGCAGCACGCGACCAGGCGCGGGGCCACAGCGCGTAGCAGCGCCCAGCAGCGGCGGCTGCCCGAGGCGGAAGGCGTAGCGGCGCTGTACGCAAGGCGTCGTATACAGCGAGGTAGGAGGGCTACGCCGGACCGGTGGCGGTCGCAGCGCACGGCGAGGACTGCCGGCCGTGCCTGGTCGCCGTCGCTGTCACCACCGCTGTCGCCCACGACCGCGTGCCATCGCCGCACGCACCGAGCCACGCAGCCGCCAGACACCAGACGGCGGACGGCGGACTTTCCTCAGGCGGAACCTGAGTGTGGTTTGGTGGGGCGAAAGTGGTAGATGATGGGCTTTGCGTGACTTCGGGCTTGAAGCGCCGAGCGGCAGGCGCGCAGAGCGCTGAGCGGCGAGCGGCGAGCTCGCCGATCGCAGGCGCGCCATCCGGCACCGACCGGCAGGCGCGTCGTCCGGCACCGACCTGCGGGCGCATCGTCCGGCACCCGACCGGCAGGCGCGCCATCCGGCACGGCAGGCGCGTCGTCCGGCACCCGACCGGCGGGCGCGCCGTCCGGCACTCAGCCGGCCGGGGCTGCCACAGCCGCGGCGCGGCGGCGCCGCACGGCGCCCTGGCGGCAGCGCGCCATCAAGACCGGGTCAAGCGAATCTGTCCGTTGTATACGATAAGTTCCCCTATGACTGATCTGACGCTGGGCGCGGCCCACCGGACCTTGCGCGACAAGGTCACCGGAGAGCTTCGCCGCCGCATTCTCTCCGGCGAGCTGGCTCAGGGTGAGCGACTGGTCGAGGACCGGCTGGCCGCCGCGCTCGGCGTCTCGCGCAACCCCGTACGCGAGTCCATCAGAGTCCTGGCCGCCGAGGGGTTCATCGAGGTCGTCCCCCGGCTCGGCGCCACGGTCGCGCGCCTGTCGGCCGAGGAGGGCGAGGAGCTCTTCGACGTACGCATGGCGATCGAGGGCCTGGCCGCGCGGCTGGCCGCGCGCAAGCGCACCCCCGAGGCGGTCGCCCGGCTGCGCCAGGTGCTCGACCAGGCCAAAGAGGCGGTGGAGAGCGGCCGCCTGGAGCAGGTGGCCGACCTGAACACCGCCTTCCACCTGGCGGTCGGCGAGGCGGCGGGCAACTCGTACCTGGCGCTGATGATGACGCCGATGCTGCAGCGTGCGCAGTGGGTCTTCAGCCAGACGGCCGCCGTGCGCGGCCCGCACTCATGGCAGGAGCACCTGAGCCTGTGCGAGGCCATCGAGGCGGGCGACGAGGACGAGGCGCAGGCGCGCGCGGTCGCCCACGTGGCGGCGGCGCGGCGGTCGTTCCTGGCGGCGGCGGGCCGCAAGCCGGGCCACGATCGCCAGCCAAAGCCCCCAAACGATTAGGAAACGCTCAGATAACGACATAGGGTCCCGAAACACCATTGAAACGTCAGACCTTGTATACAGTCTCCTAAACGTTCAACCGGAGGCCCCATGCGACCGTCACCCAAGGTCGTCGCGGCGCTCGTCACACTCCCCCTTGCCCTGACGGCCTGTGGTGGAAGCGGGACGAGCAGCACCCCCGCGGCACCTAGTTCCATAGCCAGCGCCTCGGCCGACGACCGGCCGGTCAAGGACGGCGGCACACTCAACATCGCGCTGAACGCCGACCCCGACGCGCTGGACCCGAGCATCTCGACCACGCTGGTGGGCCGCGAGGTCTTCACCAGCATGTGCGAGAAGCTCTACGACATCGACGCCTCGTCCGCGATCGTCCCGCAGCTCGCCGCGGCACCGCCCGAGCTGTCGGACGACGGCAAGGAAGTGACGATCAAGCTGCGTGAAGGCGTGAAATTCAACGACGGCACGCCGTTCGACGCCGACGCCGTCAAGAAGTCGCTTGACCGCCACCGCACGTGGGAGAAGTCCGCGCGGCAGGCCGACCTGGCCGCGGTGTCGAAGGTGACGGTGGTCGATCCGGCCACGATCAAGCTCACGCTGACGCAGGCGTTCACGCCGCTGACCGCGCAGCTCGCCGACCGCGCCGGCATGATCATGTCGCCGAAGGCGCTCGACTCCGAGGGCGACAACTTCGGCGCGAACCCGGTGTGCGTGGGCCCGTTCAAGTTCGTCAGCAGGACCTCGGGCAGCCAGATCGTGCTGGAGAAGTCGGCCGACTACTACGACGCCGACAAGGTCAAGCTGGACAAGCTCGTATACAAAATCATCGTCGACCCCAACGTGCGCGCCGCGAACCTCAAGTCCGGCGACGTGCAGGTGGCCGACCAGCTCGCCACCAACACGGTCAAGGGCGTGCAGGACGACCCCAACCTGACCGTCGTCTCCGGCGGCGGCCTGGGCTACTACGGCTTCCAGATCAACATCGGCAACGTCAAGGGCTCGACCGCGAAGCCGGGCCCGGTGGACACGCCGCTGGGCAAGCACCCGCAGCTGCGCGAGGCGTTCGAGCTGGCCCTCGACCGGGACGCGATCAACAAGACCGTCTACAACGGGCTGCACGAGGTGGACTGCTACCCGGTGCCGATCGACAGCCCGTACCGGCCGAAGGACCTGCCCGCCTGCCCCAAGCGTGACATCGCCAAGGCCAAGCAGCTCGTGCAGGCGTCCGGCGTGCCGACGCCGATCCCGGTCACCATGGCCACCCCGAACGACGCCGTGAACCAGCGCCTCGCGCAGGTCATCCAGTCGATGACCAAGGAGGCCGGCTTCGACGTCAAGGTGCAGACGGCCGAGTTCGTCAGCGTGCTGGAGCAGGGCAAGGCCGGCAAGTTCGACGTGCTGCTGAGCGGCTGGTCGGGCCGGGTGGACCCGGACGGCAACCTGACGAACCTGATCACCACGCAGGGCAGCAACAACTACGCCGGCATGTCCGACCCGGGCATCGACGAGCCGATCAAGCAGGCGGCCGCCGAGACCGACCCGGCCAAGCGGGCCGAGCTCTACGGCGCCGCCATGAAGAAGGCCGCCGAGCTGCGGGGCGTGGTGTACCTGTACCACAACCTGTACTACCTGGGCATGCACAAGAGCGTCGCGGGCGTGGAGTACTTCAAGGACGGCCTGCCGCGCTTCCGCACCGCCGGGTTCGCCGCCTGATGCTGTGGTTCATCCTCCGTCGATGCGGTTCTGCCGTGATCGTGCTGTTCGTGTCGAGCGTGCTGATCTTCCTGGGGGTACGGGCGCTGCCCGGTGACCCGGCCACCGTCATGGCGGGCCAGGAGGCGTCGCCCGAGGCGATCGAGGCGATCCGGCACGAGTTCGGCCTGGACAAGCCGCTGCCCGCGCAGTACCTCGACTACCTGGGCCAGACGCTGAGCGGCAACTTCGGGCGTTCGACGCAGGACCAGCTGCCGGTGGCCGACATCCTTCTGGAGCGGCTGCCGGTCACGCTGGAGCTGTCAGTGCTGGCCATGCTGGTCGCGATCGTGATCGGCGTGGGTGCGGGCATCGTGGCGGCCGTACGGCGCGGCAAGCTCGCCGACTACCTGGCCACGGCCTTCGGCCTGGCCGGGTTGTCGGTGCCGCACTTCTGGCTCGGTCTGCTCGGCATCCTGCTGTTCGCGGTGACCTGGCGGGTGCTGCCCGCCTCCGGGTACGTGCCCTTCACCGAGGACCCCGTGCAGAACCTGCAGCGCATGATCCTGCCCGCCCTCGTGCTCGGCACGGGCTTCGCGGCGATCCTGATGCGGCAGACCCGCTCGGCCATGCTGGGCGCGCTGTCGGCCGACTACGTCAGGACCGCGCGGTCCAAGGGCCTGCCGGAGGCCAAGGTCGTCGGCGCGCACGCGCTGCGCAACAGCCTGACGACCGTGGTGACCGTGCTCGGCCTGCAGCTCGGCGCGCTCATCAGCGGCGCCGTGGTGACCGAGCAGATCTTCGTCATCCCGGGTTTCGGCAAGCTGACCGTGGACGCGGTGCTGACCAGGAACTACCCCGTCATCCAGGCGGTCGTGCTGGTCACGGTCGTCGGCTACGTGCTGGTCAACCTCCTGGTGGACATCGCCTACGCCTTCCTCAACCCGCGGATCCGGCTGTCGGGAGGCGGACATGACTGAGGTGATGCGCCGCAGGCGGCTGTGGCGGCGCTTCCGCCGCAGGCCGATGCCGATGGCCGGTCTCGTGCTGGTGGTCGCGTTCGTGCTGCTGGCGCTGATCGGGCCGCTGGTGACCGGCGACCCGGCCGCGCAGGACTACATGGCCACGCTGGCCCCGCCGTCGCCTGAGCACCTCATGGGCACCGACGACCTAGGCCGCGACGCGTTCGCCAGGATCGCGCACGGCGCGCAGGTCTCGCTGCAGGCGGGCGTGCTGTCCACGCTGCTCGCGATGGTGGTCGGCATCCCGATCGGGCTGGTGGCCGGCTTCTACCGGCGCTGGCTGGACCCGATCGTGATGCGGCTGGTGGACGTGACGCTGGCCTTCCCGTTCCTGGTGTTCGCGGTGGGCCTGGCCGCCATCATCGGCCCGTCGCTCAAGGGCGTGGTGCTGGCGCTCGGCTTCTCCCAGCTCCCCGCCGTCATCCGGATCACCCGGGGCGAGGTGCTGGCGGTCAGGGAGATGGACTACGTGGCCGCGGCCGTCGCCGACGGCGCCGGAGACGGTCACATCATCTTCCGTTACGTGCTGCCGAACTGCCTCAGCCCGCTCATCGTGCAGGCCACGGTGGCGATCCCGGCCGCGATCATCGGCGAGGCGACGCTGTCGTTCCTCGGCCTGGGCGTGCAGCCGCCCACCCCGTCGTGGGGCGTGATGCTGACGACCGCGCAGCAGTATCTGAGCGACGCGCCCTGGCTGGCCATCTGGCCCGGCCTGATGATCGCCCTGGCCACGCTCGGCTTCAACCTGCTGGGCGACGGGCTGCGTGACGTACTGGACCCGAGGAGCGCCCGATGAGCCTGCTGGAGATCAGCGACCTGAGCGTGCACTTCGCCACCGAGGACGGGCTCGTCCAGGCGGTCAGGGACATCTCGCTCACCCTGGACGAGGGCGAGATCCTGGCGCTGTGCGGCGAGTCCGGCTGCGGCAAGTCGGTCACCGCGATGTCGATCCCCCGGCTGCTGCCGCCGGACACGACCCGGCTGAAGGGCTCGATCAAGCTGGACGGCCGCGAGCTGACCACGCTGCCCGAGCCGGAGATGCGCCGGGTGCGCGGCAAGACGGTCTCGGTCGTCTTCCAGGAGCCGATGACCTCGCTCAACCCGTCGTTCACCGTCGGCTACCAGATCACCGAGGTGCTGCGGCGGCACGAGAAGCTGTCGCGGCAGGCCGCCGCCGCGCGCGCGGTCGAGCTGCTGGAACTGGTCGGCATCCCGGCGCCCCAGCGGCGCATGAAGGAGTACCCGCACCAGCTCTCCGGCGGCATGCGGCAGCGCGTGATGATCGCGATCGCGGTGGCCTGCTCGCCGCGCGTGCTGATCGCCGACGAGCCCACCACGGCGCTCGACGTGACGATCCAGGCGGGCGTGCTCGACGTCTTCCGCGACCTGCGCGACCGGCTCGGCACCGCGATCATCCTCATCACGCACGACCTGGGCGTGGTGGCCGACATCGCCGACAGGGCGATCGTCATGTACGCGGGCCGCGCCGTCGAGCAGGCCCCGGTGACCGAGCTGTTCGCCAATCCGCGGCACCCGTACACGCTGGGCCTGATGAAGGCCCTGCCGTCGGCGGCGGTCAACGGCAGGCTGGCGGAGATCCCCGGCATGGTGCCCTCGCCGCTGTCGGACCCCGACCAGTGCGCCTTCCACGACCGCTGCCCGCGCGTCCAGGAGGACTGCCGGCTGTCCAGGCCGCCGCTGACCCGCCAGGGAGAGGGCCACCTGGCGGCCTGCTATTACCCGGGAGGTGACCGGTGATCCTGCGCATCGACAACCTGGTCAAGCACTACGGCCCCGTACGCGCCGTGGACGGCCTGTCGCTGGAGATCGGCGAGGGCGAGGTGCTCGGCCTGGTCGGCGAGTCGGGCAGCGGCAAGTCCACGGTCGGCAAGTGCGTGCTGCGGCTCACCGAGCCCACCTCGGGGACGATCGAGCTGGCCGGCAAGGACATCACCCACCTGTCGCGGCGCGCCATGCGGCCGCTGCGCAGGGACGTCCACATGGTCTTCCAGGACCCGTTCTCCTCGCTCAACCCGCGCTTCACGATCGAGCAGATCGTCGCCGAGCCGCTGCTGCGGCACAAGGTGGGCGACCGGCGCGAGGTGGCGGCGCGGGTGGCCGCCATGCTGGAGAAGGTCGGCCTGCGGCAGGAGATGCGCAGGCGCTACCCGCACGAGCTGTCCGGCGGTCAGCGGCAGCGGGTGGGCCTGGCCAGGGCGCTCGTGCTGGAGCCGAAGCTGGTCGTGGCCGACGAGCCGGTCTCGGCGCTGGATGTGTCGGTGCAGGCGTCGGTGCTCAACCTCATCACCGACCTGCAGCGGGACATGAAGTTCTCGTGCCTGTTCATCACCCATGACCTGTCGGTGGTGGAGTTCCTGGCCGACCGGATCGCCGTCATGTACCTCGGCAAGATCGTCGAGTCGGGCCCGACGAAGGAGATCTTCGAACAGCCGCGGCATCCGTACACGCAGGCCCTGCTGTCGGCGGCGCCGGTGGCCGACCCGGTCAAGCAGCGGCAGCGGCGCAGGATCGTGCTGGGCGGCGACGTGCCGAGCCCGGTCGATCCGCCGGCCGGCTGCCGCTTCCACACGCGCTGCCCGCTGGCGTACGACGAGTGCCGCACCACCGAACCCCTCTTGAACGACCCACGTGGCAGCGGTCACCCCGCCGCCTGCCACCTGGTAACGGCGGATCGCGTCCCCGACGCCGCCGCCCCCCGATAAGAAGGAGAAAGTACTTGTTCACCACCAGGCCCGAGCTGTCGGGCGACTTCGGCATGGTCGCCAGCACGCACTGGCTGGCCTCCGCCACCGGCATGAGCGTGCTGGAGCGCGGCGGCAACGCCTTCGACGCGGCGGTGGCCGCCGGGTTCGTGCTGCAGGTCGCCGAGCCGCATCTGAACGGCCCCGGCGGCGAGGTGCCGATCCTGCTGTGGAGCGAGGAGGAGCAGAAGGTGTCGGTCGTGTGCGGGCAGGGTGTGGCGCCCGCCGCGGCCACCATCGAGCGCTTCGCCGAGCTGGGCCTGGACGTCGTGCCCGGCACCGGGCTGCTCGCCGCCACGGTGCCCGGCGCGTTCGGCGGCTGGATGCTGATGCTGGAGCGCTGGGGCACGTGGGAGCTGGCGGACGTGCTGGCCCCGGCGATCCACTACGCCGAGAACGGCGTCCCGGTGCTGGAGCGGATCTCGGCCACGATCTCGTCGGTCGAGAGCCTGTTCAGGGAGGACTGGCACACCTCGGCGGCCACCTGGCTGCCCGGCGGGAAGGTTCCCGCGCCGGGCACGAAGCTGGCCAACCCGGTGCTCGCGGCCACGTACCGCAAGCTGATCGCGGAGGCCGAGGCGGCGGCGAGCACCCGCGAAGGCCGCCTGGAGGCGGCCAGGAAGGCCTGGTACGAGGGCTTCGTCGCAGAGGCGATCGCCGAGTTCAGCGCCAAGACGGCCTGGCGCGACAGCTCGGGCGAGGTGCACGGCGGCCTGCTGACCGGCGACGACCTCGCGGGCTGGCGGGCGTCGGTGGAGGAGCCGCTGACCTTCGACTACCACGGCTACACCGTCGCCAAGACGGGCCCGTGGGGCCAGGGCCCGGTGTTCCTGCAGCAGCTCGCCCTGCTGGAGGGCGCCGGACTCGACGGGATGGACTTCCTCGGCGCCGACTACGTGCACACCGTGATCGAGGCCGCCAAGCTCGCCTTCGCCGACCGCGAGGCGTGGTACGGCGACACCGACGTGCCGATGGCCGACCTGCTGAGCCCCGCCTACAACGCCGAGCGGCGGGCGCTGATCGGCGCGCAGGCCAGCACGGAGCTGCGGCCCGGCTCCCCCGGCGGGCGCACGCCGAAGCTGCCGGTCTTCCCCGACCCCGGCACGTTCAGCAGCGCGCCCGGCGTGTCCGGCTCCCGCAGGCCGCAGGGCGTGGGCGAGCCGACGGTCGCGCGTGACGGCACGGTCAAGGGCGACACCTGTCACGTGGACGTGGTGGACCGGTGGGGCAACATGGTCTCGGCCACGCCCAGCGGCGGCTGGCTGCAGAGCTCCCCCACGATCCCGCAGCTCGGCTTCTGCCTCGGCACGCGGGCGCAGATGTTCTGGCTGCAGGAGGGCGTGGCGACCGCGCTGCGGCCCGGCGCGCGGCCCCGTACGACGCTGTCGCCGTCCTTCGCGCTCAGGGACGGCAAGCCGTGGCTGGCGTTCGGCACCCCCGGCGGCGACCAGCAGGACCAGTGGAGCCTCAACTTCTTCCTGGCGGTCGTGCACGGCAAACTGAACCTCCAGGAGGCCATCGACGCCCCCATGTTCCACAGCGAGCACTTCCCCAGCTCGTTCTTCCCGCGCGGCTCCCGCCCCGGCGTGATGCACGTCGAGGACCGGCTGGATGCGGCCGTCATCGCGGAGCTGCGGCGGCGCGGCCACGAGGTCGAGACGCAGGGCCCGTGGTCGCTCGGCCGGCTCAGTGCCGTGGCCCGTGACGGCGACCTGCTCAAGGCCGCCGCCAACCCGCGTGGCGCACAGGGCTACGCCGTCGGCCGATGACGCTTCACGACCTGCTCTTCCTGGCAGGGGCGGGCCTGCTGGCCGGCGTGGTCAACGCGCTGGCCGGCGGCGGCACGCTCGTGTCCTTCCCGGCGCTGCTCGCGCTGGGCTATCCGGGCCTGACCGCGACCGTGACCAACTCGGTCGCGCTCTGGCCCGGGTATCTGGGCGGCGTGCTCGGCTACCGCGCCGAGCTGCGCGGCCAGCGCCGGCGCGCCGCCGTCCTGTCGGTCACGGCGGTGCTGGGGGCGTGCGGCGGCAGCGCGCTGCTGCTGCTCACGCCGGGCCGGCTGTTCGAGTCGCTGGTGCCCTGGCTGGTGGGCTTCGCCAGCCTCGGGCTGCTCGCCCAGCCGTGGCTGCGCAAGCATCTCGGCGGTGAGGAGGGCGGCAGGACCAGCCGCCTGGTCTACGCGGGGGTGTTCGTCGGCGGCCTGTATGGCGCCTACTTCAACGGCGGCATGGGCGTGGTGCTGCTGACCGTGCTCGGCATGTTCCTGCACGACAACCTGCACCGGGTCAACGCGGTGCGCGCCATGCTGTCGCTGGTGATCAGCTCGGTCTCGGTGATCGCGTTCTCGCTGTTCGGCCCCGTACGCTGGCTGGCGGTCGCGGTGATCGCGCCGGCCAGCCTCGCGGGCGGCTTCCTCGGCACCCGCGTGGCCAGACTCATGCCGCCGGCGGTGCTGCGCGGCGTGGTCGTCGTGTTCGGATTGGGCGTGGCCATCGCCCTGGCGGTGCGCTGACGGGTCAGGCGACGGTGGCCTCGATCAGGTCGTCCACCACTTCCTGCAGATCGTTGCCCCGCTCGTACGCCCTGCGCTGCCGCATCGCCCCCGACCCCGTCCGCAGCAGCCGGTCGAGGCCCTCCTGGACGAACTTCAGGTCACCGGCCTCGGCCAGCGCCGCGCGTACGTGCTCGATGAGCCGCCCGGCCATCACCGCGGCCGGCACGAGCGTGCCGTCGCGCACGTCGAGGATCTCGCCCTGCAGCCCGTAGCGTGCCGCCCGCCAGTACGCGGCGCGCAGCACCTCGCCCGGCACCGGCAGCCCTCGGTCGCCCCGTCTGACCGCGCCGAGCGCGGTGACCACGAGCGCCCGGATGAGCCCGATCAGAGTGAGGCTGTCGGTCACGTCGAGCGGTACGTCGGCCACCCTGATCTCCACGGTCGGCAGCCGGGGCGACGGCCGGGAGTCCCAGTAGACCGTCTTGGCGTCGAGCAGCGCCCCCGACCTCGCCAGGGCCTCGAGTGCGCCTTCGTACGCCCCGTAGGAGGGGAAGTACGGGGGCGCTCCCGAGACCGGCCAGCGCCCCCAGCTGATCACTCGCCAGGATGCGTAGCCGGTGTCGCGGCCCACGAAGAACGGCGAGTTGGCGGCCAGTGCGATGAGCGTCGGCAGCCATGGCCGCAGGTGGTTGCCGACGTAGACGGCGTGCTCGGGATCGGGCACGTCGACGTGTACGTGCAGGGCGCAGATGCTGAGCTCGTCCTGCAGTCCCCGGTAAAGGACGCGGCCCTGAAGGTAGCGGTCGTCGTCGGTGAGCGGCGGTGGCATCACGTTGCCCAGGACCGGGATGCCGCTGGCGACGACCGCGAGGCCGCATGAGCGGGCCGCGCCCGCCACTTCCTTGCGCGCGGAGCGCAGCCGCCAGCCGAGCTCGTTCAGGTCGGCGGACGGCGGCGTGCGCGCCTCCACCTGGAATCGGGTGATCTCTTGCACCACGTCGAGCACGTCCGTTGCGGCGGCTAAGACCTCGGCCGCCCGGGGAGCGACGTGGCGGGTGCGGGGATCGACGACGAGGTACTCCTCTTCGATCCCGATAAGCGGAATCATGCCCACACCTCGCTGGGAGTCCACATCTCCGTAGGAGTGTGCCCCCACCTCACCCACCGGAAAACCAGGGTTGTCAGGGCGTGAACTCGACGGGGCCGTAGAGCGCGTGGGCGGCCTTGGTGGTCATCGCCCAGTAACGGTCGCCGTACGACCAGTGCCACCACTCGGTGGGGTAGTTGACCAGGCCGGCGGCCTCGAGGGCGGCGCCGAGCAGCTTGCGGTGGGCGCGGGCGTCGTCGGAGATGTTGGGCGCGGCGGTGTAGCAGGCGCCCTCGCTCTGCTCGGGGTTGTCGTTGACCTGGGTGCCCATGTCGTACTCGGTGCCGTCGGGCGAGCACAGCGTGAGGTCGACGGCGGCGCCCGCGGTGTGCGGGGCGACCTCGACCGGGGAGACGTAGCGGCTGGCGGCGACGTACGACTCCTCGGGCGTCAGGCCGGTGAGCGTGGCGCGGTAGTCGTCGAAGATCTTGCGCTGGGTGGCGACGGGCCGGTAGCCCTCGACGATGAGCAGGTGGTAGCCGGCGGGCAGCAGGCTCTCGGCGTGTTCGAGCCGCTGCAGCACCCCGGCCCGCAGGTGGGCGTAGGCGCCCTGGTCGTCGGCCAGGCGGTCGTCGACGCGGAGCCTGCCGCGTACGTCGACCAGGGGTTCGCCGCTCTCCTTGACCGGAATCGAGGTCACGCGGGAGTCGGAGATGAGCACGACATCGTACGGGGACTGCCACATGTGCAGTGATTCTCACACAGTGTCGGAGAACACCTGCTCCCGGGCCTGCTCCAACGCCGCCACGAGAGCCCCGCGCAGCACCGGGTTCCCGGCCACCCGCGTGGTGACGACGGCCGGCGGGGTGGGGCACAGCCGCGCCACCGCCTCCTGCACCTTCCCGGCCAGCCTTTCGCCGCCCGCCCTGCCGACGTCGCCGCTGAGCACGATGAGCCCGGGGTCGAGCACCACGCTGACGGCCGCCGCGCCGACGGCGATCCTGGACGCGACCGCGTCGAGGAAGGGGTCGTTTCCGTTGCGCAGCAGGTCGGGCACGGTTTTGCCGGTCACGCCGTGCTCCTCGGCCAGGCCGCGCAGCGCGGCGTGGCCCACCAGCCGCTGGTAGGAGCCGGACTGCGGCTCGGACACGTCGGTCGGCAGCGGCTCTCCGGGGACCGGCAGCCAGCCGATCTCGCCGGCCCCGCCGGTGCTGCCCCGGTGCAGGCGGCCGCCGAGCATGACGCCCATGCCCTGGCCGACGCCGGCCCAGATGACCACGAAGTCGTCGTGGCCGACGGCGGCGCCGTAACGGTGCTCGGCGAGCGCGACGAGGTTGACGTCGTTTTCGATGGTGACGGACGCGCCGAGCGTCTCGCGCAGGCTGGCCAGCACGCCGACGTGCCAGGAGGGCAGGTCGTACGACCAGCGCACGTCCCCGGTGGCCGGATCGACCACGCCCCTGCTGCCGATGACGAAGGAACGCAGCCGCGACAGGTCGATCTCGGCCGCGTCGCAGGCCCGGCGCACGGCGGCGTGCACGGCCTTGACCGGGTCGCCCCCGTCGGCGGGGTCGAGGGTGATCTCGATCACCGTGCGTCCTGTGATGTCCGCCACACCGACCCTGAGGCTGTCGGGCAGCACTTCGAGACCGGCGACGTACGCGCTGGACGGGACGACGGCGTACAGCGCGGCGTGCGGTCCCCTGCCGCCCGCCCGCTCACCCGCCACCTCGACCAGCCCCCGCTCTTCCAGTCGGGCCAGGAGCTGACCTGCGGTTACCTTGGACAGGCCGGTCCGCTCGCCGAGCTCGGCACGGGTGAGCGGGCCTTCTCCGAGGAGCAGTTCGAGTGCCGCGCGGTCGTTCAGCCGGCGCAGCAACCGGGGTGTTCCCGGGTCTCGGCCCATCGGCGCCCTCTCTCCGTCACGATCGGCTAACAAGCGTTTCTTTTAAGAAAGTTTCTTGTTAGTTTAGCACCATCGTTCGGCATATGACGATCAGCCTGGTGCGGACCGTTGGCCAGCACCCGGGAAGGGAGAACCCTGTGAGGATCGCGAAGATCACAGCCGCGGCGGCCACCTCGGCCGCGCTGGCTTTGGGCCTGGCCGCCTGTGGCGGAAGTGAGGAGCCCACCACGTCCTCACCCAGCGCCGCCGCCTCGGGCCCCGCCTTCGCGGGCAAGACGTTGAGCGTGTGGCGCCTCGGCGACAGCAACCCCGCGGCGGCGAAGTACATGGAGGAGCTGAACGCCGAGTTCAAGGCTAAGACCGGCGCGGACGTCAAGCTCGAGTGGATCCCCTGGCCGCAGGTGGCCGACAAGTTCGCCGCCGCCGCCACCGGCACCGGCCCGGACGTGACCGAGATCGGCAACGACCAGGTCCCCATGTGGCAGAGCCAGGACGCCCTTGAGCCGGTCACCGACATCGCCCGCGAGGGCGACAGGGCCCAGATCCCGCAGAACCTCTACGGCTACGAGACGGTGGACGGCGAGATCTACGCCATCCCGTGGGGCGCCGGCGCCCGCGCGGTGCTCTACCGCAAGGACTGGTTCGACGAGCTCAAGATCGAGATCCCGAAGACCTGGGACGAGCTCGTCGCCGCCGCCAAGAAGATCCAGAAGGAGAAGGGCGAGGGCGTGGACGGCTTCGCCTTCAACGGCGGCTCCGACGCCAACCACCTGCTGGCCGCGTTCGCCTGGTCCGAGGGCGGCGAGTACGCCGTCAAGGAGGGCGACAAGTGGGTCGGCAAGCTCACCGAGCCCGGCTTCGCCGCGGGCTTCGCCACCTACACCGGCCTCGTCACCGACGGCCTGTCCAGCAAGGCCAACCTGACGCTGAACACGGTGGACATCCGCAAGCGCTTCGCCAACGACAAGGTCGCGATGTACCTCACCGCCGCCTGGGACCTGCCCGGTATCGAGGAGGACTCCAAGGGCAAGCTGAAGGGCGACAAGCTCGGCTTCTTCCCGCTGCCGTCCAAGAAGGGCGGCCCGGCCCCGTCGTTCTTCGGCGGCAACGACCTCGCGGTGTGGGGCGGCACCCAGCAGGCCGAGCTGGCCAAGGAATACGTCAAGCTGGCCACCAGCAAGACCTGGGCCGACCGCTACGCCAAGGAGGGCGGCCTGCTCCCGGTCTACCCCGACACCCTGGCCCAGATGAAGGAGGACCCCGCGCAGGGCGCCTTCGCCCAGGCCTTCGCCAACGCCAGGGCGTTCCCGGCCGACCCCAACTGGTCGGAGGCCGACGCCACCAAGGCCGTGCTGCAGAACGCGGCGCGCGACGTCATCGAGGGCAAGAAGGACGCCGCCACGGCCCTGGCCGACGCCAACAAGGAACTCGAAGAGATCCTGAACCAGTAACGATGGCCGACACGACGACGGTCGCCCGGGGCACGGAGTCCTCCCCCGCCCCGGGCCGCCGGAAGAAGAGCGACCGGGCTCCGCGCGCCGCAGGACTGCCCGTCTGGAGCATCCCGTACCTCCTGCTCGTCCCCGGCCTGCTGGTCATCGCGGGGCTGCTGCTCTACCCGATGGTCCAGCTCGGCATCATGGCCTTCCAGAAGGTCGGCCTGGCGCAGATCAGGGGCAGCAGGCCCGCCGAGTGGGTGGGGCTGGAGAACTTCGAGAAGATCCTGAGCAACGACATCTTCTGGTCGGCTCTGCGCAACACCGTCGTCTTCGCGGCCGTCGCGGTCAGCATGACGCTCGTCGTCGGCACGGCGGTCGGCGTGCTGCTGCACCGGCTCGGCAAGAAGATGTCGCTGTTCGTGGTCATCGGCTGCATGTTCGCCTGGGCGGTGCCGCCCGTCGCGCAGGGCGTCGTCTGGCGCTCGCTGTTCGACGCCGAGTCCGGCATCGTCAACTGGGCGCTGAACCTGCTGCCCGACTGGCTCGCCGCGCCACCGGACGGCCAGCCGAGCTGGACCGGCACCCCCTGGCTCAACGACACCGTCCCCCTCTACATCGCGCTCGTGGTCTGCGTGGTGTGGGCCGGCTTCCCGTTCATCGCCGTCTCGGTGCTGGCCGGACTCAAGGGCATCCCCCACGAGCTGTACGAGGCCGCCAAGGTGGACGGCTCGGGCCCGTGGCACACGTTCAGGAAGATCACGCTGCCGATGCTCAGGCCGGTCTTCGCGGTCCTGACAGTCCTGTCGATCATCTGGGACTTCAAGGTCTTCAGCCAGCTCTACGTGCTGATGAACGGGCCGACCAACCGTGACGGCTTCAACCTGTCCATGTACGCGGTCGCCGAGGCGTTCCGTCCTCCGCAGAAGCTGGGCACCGGCGCGGCCATCTCGGTGGTGCTGACGATCATCCTGCTCATCGTCACCGTCGTGTACGTCAGGCAGATCGTGAAGCAGGAGGAGATGTGACCCCCCTCGCCCGCAAGAGGCTCGGCAAGGTCCTGCTGAACACGGCAGGCGTCCTGGTCTTCCTGTACGCGGTCTTCCCCGTCTACTGGATGGTCTCCACCGGCTTCAAGGAGAACGACCAGATCTTCACGACGGAGTTCATCCCGTTCCCGACGCACTTCACCTTCGAGCACTTCGAGCGGGTGCTGACCGAGGGCGTCGCGAACAACTCCATCTGGCTCTACATGCGCAACAGCGCGATCGTGGCGCTCGGCACCGTGCTCATCGGCTCGGTCTTCGCGCTGCTGTCGGCCACCGCGATCGCCCGCTTCCGCTTCAAGGGCCGCGGCCTGTTCCTGGTGACGCTGCTGGTCGTGCAGATGCTGCCCGCCGAGGGCCTGCTCATCCCGCTGTACATGATGGTCAAGCGGGTCGGGCTCGGCGATCAGCTCCTCGGCCTCATCGTCACCCAGGTCGCGCTGACGCTGCCGTTCGGCGTGTGGATGCTGCGCACGTTCGTCGCCGCCGTGCCCAAGTCGCTGGAGGAGGCGGCCTGGATCGACGGCGCCGGACGCATGACGGCGTTCTGGCGGGTGGTCTTCCCGCTGGTCGCGCCCGGCCTGGTGGCCACCAGCATCTTCTCGTTCATCACCGCGTGGAACGACCTGGTCTTCGCCCTCTACCTGATGTCGGGGTCCGAGGGATACACGATGCCGGTCGCCCTGCAGTACTACTTCGGGCAGAAGGGCGTCGACTGGGGCGCCATCATGGCCGGCTCGACCCTCATGACGCTGCCGGTCGTCATCTTCTTCCTGTTCGTGCAGCGCCGCATGGTCTCCGGGCTGGTCGCCGGGGCCGTCAAGGGCTGACACGACACCGTACGGGGTCCGGCACGGCCCTTCGCTGTGCCCATCTACCCAACCGCCAACTGATGAGGAGCCATGAGTCAGAGTGATCGGGGGCTGCGCCGCCTCGCGGCCGGCACACTGCTCGTCGCCTTCCAGGGCACCACGGCGCCCCCGTGGGTGCTGCGCGAGCTTGAGCAGGGCCTGGGCGGCGTGACGCTCTTCGGGTTCAACGTGGCCGATCCCGGCCAGGTGCTCGGCCTCACCACCGCTCTGCGGTCCGCCGGCGAGCCCGTCATCTCGCTGGACGAGGAGGGCGGCGACGTGACGCGCCTTGCGTACCACGTCGGCAGCCCCTACCCCGGCAACGCCGCCCTGGGAGTCGTGGACGACGTGGAGCTGACCCGGCGCGTCTACCGCGCCATCGGCTCCGAGCTGGCCGCCTGCGGCATCAACCTCGACATGGCGCCGAGCGCCGACGTCAACAGCGAGGCCGACAACCCGGTCATCGGCACCCGTTCGTTCGGCCCCGAGCCGGGGCTGGTCTCCCGGCACACGGTCGCCGCCGTCGAGGGCCTGCAGTCCGTAGGCGTGGCCGCCTGCGTCAAGCACTTCCCCGGCCACGGCGCCACCCGGGTCGACTCGCACCTGGCCGTTCCCGTCGTGGACGTCGGCATGGACGTGCTGCGCGAGCGCGAGCTGGCGCCGTTCCGCGCGGCCATCGAGGCGGGGGCCAAGTCGGTGATGACCGCGCACGTCGCGGTGCCGGCGCTGACCGGCGACACGCCCGCCACGCTGTCCCCGGCGGCCCTGACCGAGCTCCTGCGGGGCGAGCTCGGCTACGACGGCGTGGTCGTCACCGACGCGCTCGACATGCACGCCATCACCCGCAGCGTGGGCCTGGCCGGGGGCGCGGTGCTCAGCATCGCGGCCGGGTCCGACCTGCTGTGCCTGGGGCCGCTGCCCACGTACGACGACGTGCAGGCCATCATCGCCGAGATCGTCGCCGCCGTGGGCGATGGGCGGCTGCCGGCGGAGCGGCTTGAGGAGGCCGCCGCCCGGGTCGCCGCCCTGCGCTCCTGGTTCGGCTCGGAAGAGGCGGCCCGAGCCGAGAACAGGGCCGAGCGGAACAGGGCCGAGCAGGACGTCGTCGGCCTGCACGCGGCCCGCCGCGCCGTGCGGCTGACCGGCCGGGCCGAGCCGCTCGTCGAGCCCCTGGTGATCGAGGTGGACACGCCGCCCACGATCGCCGTCGGCGACGTGCCGTGGGGCGTGGGGCCGTGGCTGCCGGACGCGGAGGTCATCCGCGTCAAGCCCGCCGCCGCGGACGCGCCCGCCCTGCTCGCCAAGGCCGCCGACCGGTCGCTCATCATCGTGGTCAAGGACGCGCACCGCCACGAGGACAGCCGCGAGCTGGTCTGCGCGCTGGTGACCGCCCGGCCCGACTCGATCGTCATCGAGATGGGGCTGCCGGTGTGGCGGCCGGACAGCGCCGCCTACATCGCCACGTACGGGGCCGCGCGCGCCAACGCCCAGGCCGCCGTCGAGCTGCTCACCGCCTGACCGCTTGAGGCCGTCCCGGCGGATGGCGGGACGGCCTCAAGCAGGGGTTCCAGGAAGGCGGAGCCCTCCAGGCCTCAGCAGGCCCGCAGAAAGGCGTCAGAGCGCGCCTGACGACCGTGAGGCGGGCTGCGCGGAGGCGGCGTGGCTCGGCGGCTCAGCGGCTCGGCGGCTCGGCGGCTCAGCGGCTCAGTGGCTTCAGTCGGCCAGGAGCTCTTCGCGGGCCTCTTCGAGCGCGGCCAGGACCGCGCCGCGCCGCACCGGGTTGTCGTCGGTGACCGTGGTGGTCACCACCTGGGGCCGCACCGGGCAGATGCGGGCCACCGCCTCCTCCACGCGGGACGTCAGCGCCTCGCCTCCGGCGTGCCCGACCTCGCCGGCCAGCACCACGAGCCCGGGGTCGAGGATCACGCACACCGCGGCGACGCCCAGGGCCAGCCGGTGGGCGATCTCGTCGAGCAGCGGCTCACCCTCGGCACCCGCCTCCACCGCGACCTTGACGCACTCGGTGGCGCTGCCCGCCGCGAACCCGTAGCCGCGCGCCAGCTCGGTCACCGCCTCCGCGCTGACCAGCGACTGCAGGCCGCCCGCCAGCGAGGGCAGCCGCCCAGGCTCGGTGCGGATGTCCTCGGGCAGCGGCACGCCGGGCACCGGCAGGTAGCCGATCTCGCCCGCGCTGCCCGAACGCCCGCGATGCAGCCGCCCGCCGAGCATGATGGCAAGGCCCAGCCCCCGGCTCGCCCACAGCAGCACGAAGTCGTCGAGCCCTTTGGCCGCGCCGTCGTGGCGCTCGGCGATGGCGGCGAGGTTGACGTCGTTCTCGATCGTCACCTTGCGCCGCAGGGCGCCCGCCAGCGCCTCGTGGATGCCCTCGTGCCAGCCGGGCAGGTCGAACGAGAAGCGCACGTCGCCGCTGCGCGGATCGACCACGCCCGGCGTGCCGATCACCACGCCGCGCAGCTTCGACAGGCTGAGCTTGGCCCCTCGGCACGCCTTGACGATGGCGTCGTGCACCACGGAGACCGGGTCGTCGTCGGCGCCCGGCTCGACGGTGACCTCGGAGACGGTGCGGCCGTGGATGTCGGCGACCGCCGCGGAGATCAGCTCGGGGCCCACTTCGAGGCCGGCGACGTACGCGCTGGAGGGGATCACGGAGTAGAGCGCCGCGTTGGGCCCCCTGCCGCCCGCCTGCGTGCCGACCACCTCGACCAGCCCGCGTTCCTCCAGCCGCGCCAGCGTCTGCGAGGCCGTCACCTTGGACAGCCCGGTCAGATCGCCGATCTGGCCGCGTGTCATGGGCCCGGTCTCCAGCAGCAGCTCCAGAGCGGCCCGGTCGTTGATCTCCCTGAGCAGTCTGGGCACACCAGGGCGTCGCTCCACGCTGAATCCCGCCGTCGCAACTCGAAGGGCTGTTATCGGAAAGGTTGTTGGAAGTTTAGCGCTCGACACCCCGCCCGCCGCCGCAGGTGACGCGTGGCCTGGTATGGCCGCGGATCACGGATTCCCGCCCGATCTGACGTCCTTGCGCCTAACCAGTCTTGACCAGGAGGGATAATCGAGAACATGCGCCTTTCCGCTCGTGTCGACTACGCCCTCCGTGCCGCCGCCGAACTGGCCGCCGCCGGTGCAGGCCCGACCACTGTGGGCGAGCTCGCCAAGGAGCAGGACATGCCGCCCAAATACCTTGAGAACATCCTGCTGCAGATGCGCCGCGCCGGGCTCGTCCGCGGCCAGCGCGGCCCCGAGGGCGGCTACGTGCTGGCGCGTCCGGCGGGCGAGATCTCGCTGGCCGACGTCATCCGCGCCGTGGACGGCCCGCTGGCCAACGTGCGCGGCGAGCGTCCCGAGCACGTCGGCTACCGCGGGCCCGCCGAGTCCCTGCAGCAGGTGTGGATCGCGCTGCGGGCGACCGAGCGTGCCATCCTCGAGGAGGTCACGCTCGAACACGTGGCCACGGGTGCCCTGCCCGAGCGCGTCCGCCAGCTCGCCGCCGACCCCGCCGCGTGGGACTGAGCGCCGCTCTCCCGCGCCCGGCGTCACTTCCTGAAGAAGCCATAGGGCGACCCCGTCCAGCTCGTCCCTGGAGGCGCTCAGAAGCGTTCTGACGGGCTTTCCCGTGGCGTCCGTCACGACGATGCGGGCCCGGCCGCCCTCGCGTACGGTGGCCATCGGGTGGCGCTCGTCCAGCCGGCCGTGGAAGGCGGCGCCGTCCGGCCGCCGGGCCTCGCCCTTCCTGGCGCCGGTCCGCTCGTCCCAGAAGCAGATGTCCCGCGACCGTCCCGGGAACGTGGTGGCGAAGACCGCCTCGAGCGGCGCGGCTCCTCATGGTCGCCGCCCACGAGAAGCGGCGTCCTGGCGGCTCCTACGCACGCCGGCCCGGCCTGGTGCACCGCGACGAGCGCGGCGATGGTCCCGGCCGTTAAGCCGGTGCCTCACCGTTCTCCGAGCGCCCCAGGAACTGCCGTCAAGCCGGTGCCTCGCTCTCCGAGCGCCCCAGGAACACGTCTGGCGCCGGCCGCCCGGTCAAGCGGTGGCCCGTGACCTCGGTCGGATCCCCCGCAGGTGAATCCGTGATCTCCGGCATGCCCCGCTCAAGCCCTTCGTCAAGGCGAAGTCCAGAGCGTCATTACGACGAGCACGATCACGGAAAGCGATGATCCACCGGAATCGTCACGGAGAGTACCCGGCGGCGCACGCAGGCGCGGGCGATTCCTAGACTGGGGGCGTGCCCGAAGGAGACGCCGTCTACCGCACGGCCGCGCGCCTGAGGGGCGCGCTCGACGGCCGTGTGCTGGTCCGTTCGGACTTCCGCGTCCCCCGGTACGCCACCGCCGACCTGTCGGGACGCGCGGTCATCACCACGCTGTCGCGCGGCAAGCACCTGCTCACCCGGGTCGAGGGCGACCTGACGGTGCACACGCACCTGCGCATGGACGGCAGCTGGCGGGTCATGCCAGGCTGGCCGCCCCACCAGGCCCGGCGACCAGGTGCGGCTGATCCTGGCCAACGAGCGGTGGCAGGCGGTCGGCCTGAAGCTGGGGATGGTCGATCTCGTCAGGACGGCCGACGAGGGGCGGCTCGTAGGCCATCTGGGGCCGGATCTGCTCGGCCCTGACTGGGACATGGACGAGGCCGTGCGGAGGTTGCGAGCGGAGCCCGGCAGGACCATCGGGGAGGCGCTGCTCGATCAGCGCAACCTGGCCGGGATCGGCACGATCTATCGCGCCGAGACCCTTTTCCTGCGCGGGATCTGGCCGTGGAAGAAGGTCGGGGAGATCGAGGATCTCGAAGGGGTCGTGTCACTCGCCCAGCGGCTGCTGGAAGCGAACAAGGGGCATGCGGGCACGGTGACCACAGGGGATCGCCGCCCAGCGAACGCGACCTGGGTCTACGGCAGAGCCGGCAGGCCATGTCGCCGATGCGGCACCCGCATCAGCCGTGGGGAGATGGGGGCGCAGCCACAGGAACGGCTGATCCTGTGGTGTGCGAGCTGCCAGCCTCGCTAGGCAGCCACCATGTCCTTGACCTCGGGGAACACGGAGTCGGATATCGACCCCGGAACCGACTCGGAAAGGGCCAGGCGCTCGTGCTCGGGCACGTCGGCCAGCACAGGGGCAGCCTGCAGCTCCGCCAGCGCGAACTGGTCGGAGACCTCACGCAGCACCTGCGAAAGGGGCACGCCGAGCGCGCCGCAAATGGACGCGAGCAGCTCGGACGAGGCTTCCTTCTGGCCGCGCTCCACCTCGGAGAGGTAGCCGAGCGAAACCCGGGCCAGCGTGGACACCTCGCGTAGCGTGCGTCCCTGCCGGACCCGCAACCGCCTCAGCACGTCGCCGAGCAGCTGACGCAGCAGAATCATCTGTCGCTCCCTCCCCGGCGCGGATGACTTCACCACGCCCCGCGCGATCGGATCGTGCCGCACATCGGTCTTCTTAGCTTCGTACATACTCCTCGCCGTCATCATGGGGCGTCGCCGGCCCTGAACCGCCGCTCGTGGCTCGTTGCGCGACTCATCAGGCCCGCCTGCCGGGCGCTCGGTGCTTGCAGTTGGCTCACGGACCTCACTCACAGCTCCACCGTACCCGTATCCACCGACACCGCGTCAGACCGCACATCGCATGTTCGCTCGGGACGTAACACGGTAATCACCCGGAATGTTCCCCTATGTTCGCCTTCACCACACCTGACAGGAGATCGACTGCCTCGTCCACCGTCTCTACCCTGATACGTTCGCGCGACCCCTCCAGTCTCAGTTCCCGCGTCCATTTCCGGCCGCCGGGCCCCGCGACCGCGACGTAGACGGTGCCCACGGGCTTGCCGTCCTGCGGCTCCGGCCCGGCCACCCCGGTCACGGCCAGCCCGTACGTCGCCCCGCACAGCCGTGCCACCCCGGCCGCCATGGCGCCGGCGACCTCGGGGTGCACCGCGCCCTCACGCCGCAGCAGCTCCGCGGGCACGCCCAGCAGCTCGTGCTTGAGGTCGGTGGCGTAGGAGAGCACCCCGCCGCGGAACGCCTTCGACGCCCCCGGCACCGAGGTGATCGTCGCCCCGATGAGCCCACCGGTCAGCGACTCGGCGACCGCCATCGTCGCGCCGGCGCCGACCAGCAGGTCGAGCATCTCGGCCGCATCCGCCATCGTTTCACTGCCCCTCACGCGCCCGCTTGGCCACTTTACGCAGCCGGACGGCCCGGACGACATAGTCGATGCCCGTGCCCACGGTGACCACCACGGCCGCGCCCATCACCGCCCACCGTACGGGATCAGGCACGAACGGCAGCAGATACAGCACGATGGCCGCGATCTGCAGCACGGTCTTGACCTTGCCGCCGTAGCTGGCCGGGATGACCGCATGCCGCAGCAGCACGAACCTGAGCGCGGTGATGCCCAGCTCCCTGCCGAGGATGACGAGCGTGACCCACCAGGGCAGCTCCTGCAGGATCGACAGGCAGATCAGCGCCGCTCCGGTGAGCGCCTTGTCGGCGATCGGGTCGGCGATCTTGCCGAAGTCGGTGATGAGGCCGTAGCGCCTGGCCAGCTCGCCGTCGAGGTGGTCGGTGATCGAGGCCACCGCGAAGACGGCCAGCGCGGCCACCCGCCAGCCCGTGCCAGGCATGAAGAGACAGACGACAAAGAAGGGGACGAGCGCCAACCGGAGGACCGTGAGGACGTTGGCGATGTTCCACGGGCTGACCACCCGGCGCTCGTCCCTTTTCATGGACCGGCCTTGATGCGCGCGATCAGGTCGACGCCCTCGGCGTCGACCGCGACCGCGCGGACGATCTGCCCTCTGACCAGGCCGATGCCCTGAACGGTGACCGAGCCGTCGACCTCGGGCCCCTGGTGCGCGGCCCTGCCTTCGTAGCCGCCGTCGCCCAGGTCTTCCTCGATCAGCACGTCGAGCTCGGTGCCGATGCGCTCCTCCGCGCGCTGGGCGGTCAGCTCTTCGGCCAGCTCGGTGAGCACGCGCACGCGCTCGTCGATGACCTCCTGGTCGAGCTTGCCCGGCAGGTTCGCCGCCTCGGTGCCGTCTTCGTCGGAGTAGCCGAACACGCCGATCACGTCGAGCCTGGCCTCCTCGAGGAAGCGCACCAGGTCGGCGAACTCCTCCTCCGTCTCGCCGGGGAAGCCCACGATGAAGTTGGAGCGCACGCCCGCCTCGGGAGCGCGCTCGCGGATGCTCTCCAGCAGGCCGAGGAAGCGCTCGGGGTCGCCGAAGCGGCGCATCCTGCGCAGGACGGTGCCGCTGGCGTGCTGGAAGGACAGGTCGAAGTAGGGGGCCACGCCGTCGGTGCCGGTGATCACGTCGATCAGGCCGGGACGCAGCTCGGCCGGCTGGAGGTAGCTGACCCGCACCCGCTCGATGCCTTCGACGGCGGCGAGCTTCGGCAGCAGCTTCTCCAGCGACCTGAGGTCGCCCAGGTCCTTGCCGTAGGACGTGGAGTTCTCGCTGACCAGGACGAGCTCGCGCACGCCCCTGTGGGCCAGCCAGTCGGCCTCGGCCAGCAGCTCGTCCGGCCGGCGCGAGACGTAGGAGCCGCGGAAGGCCGGGATGGCGCAGAACGTGCAGCGCCGGTCGCAGCCGGAGGCCAGCTTGAGCGAGGCCACCGGGCTCTCGTCGAGCCGCTTGCGCAGCACGCGCGGCCCGCTGGCCGGCGCCAGGCCCTCGGGCAGCTCGCCGTGGCCGGGGATGGCGGTCCTGGGGGCCGCGGCCCGCTCGACCGGCGTGATGGGCAGCAGCGTGCGGCGGTCACGCGGCGTATGCGGCTTGAGCGGCCGGCCCGCCACCACGTCGTCGAGCCGATCGCCGATCTCGGCATAGTCGTCGAACGAGATGACCGCGCTCGCCTCGGGCAGCGCCTCGGCCAGCTCGTTGCCGTAACGCTCGGCCATGCAGCCCGCGGCGACCACCTTGGCGCCGGAGTCGGCGGCGGCGAGGAGCGTGTCGATCGAGTCTTTCTTGGCCGACTCGATGAAGCCACACGTGTTGACGACGACGACCTCGGGGTCGTCGTCGTCGAGCTGCCAGCCGGCAGCCTCGAGTCGCGCGGCCAGCTCCTCGGAGTCGACCTCGTTGCGTGCGCAGCCCAGAGTGATCAGCGATGCGGTTCGGCGGGATGACATGGTGAACACTACGGTATCGGGAGTTGGCCACCACCCGATGCACTGGCTCCCCGCCGGCCGCCCCAGAGGGCCCTGTGACGGCTATCTCGACTGGGGTTTCTGCGGCCCGAACGAGCGCCGCACGACCTCTCCCCGGCCACCGAGACCCTTCACCTTCTTGCCGTTGACGTGCAGCGTCACCGCTCCTGCGTCGGCCAGCAGCACGTTGACCTTGTTCGGCGCCCGCCAGGTCGAGGTCTTGCCCGCCTTGAGCGTGCCGGCGAAGAGCTTGCGCCCCTCGGCGTCGTGCACGTTGACGTACGACGACCGCTTGGCCTTGATACGCACCGTGACCATGTTCTTGGCGTTCTTGGCCGCCGCGTTCGACGGCGACGGCCTCGGCGTCTCGGTGAGCGGGGTGTTGGGCGGGACGCTCGGCCGGGCCGACGCGGCGCGCATGTCGCCCGTACGGACCTGGTCGCCGCCCCCTCCCAGCACCCGCATCATGCCGAAGACCACCACGATCGCCAGCGCGAACCCGAGCGCCATCGTCCAGTTGGGCCCCCGCCGCTCCGGCAGGTTGATCTTGCGGTCGGCCTGGAAGACCGACGACGCCGGCATGGGCTGCGGAGCCCCGCCGTGCTGCTGGTCATAGAGATGGACGATGGCCTCGGGGTCGAGCCCCACGGCCTTGGCGTACGCCCTGACGTGCCCTCTGGCGTAGAAGGCACCTCCGCAGTCGCCGTACTCGTCCCGCTCCATGCCATGGATGATCGCCTCGCGAATCCTGGTCGCCGCACTGACCTGCGCGACCGTCAGCCCTGCCGACTGCCTGGCTGCCGCCAGCATGGCCCCGATGCTCTGCTCCTGCACAGCGAACGCCCCCCACCACACCGACTACTCTTCGTGGTAGGAGATATTCAATCAGTTATCGCCGTGCAAGCACGCATTGGGGTCATTCGCCACGCAGGCTTGCCAGCAAACCGGGGAGGTCGTCGGGCTTCAGGAGCACCTCGCGGGCCTTCGAGCCCTCGCTCGGGCCGACCACGCCGCGGCTCTCCAGCAGGTCCATCAGGCGCCCGGCCTTGGCGAAGCCGACCCGCAGCTTGCGCTGGAGCATCGAGGTCGAGCCGAACTGCGTGGTCACGATCAGCTCGGCGGCCTGGATGAGCAGGTCGAGGTCGTCGCCGATGTCCTCGTCGATCTCCTTCTTGACGGGGGCCGCCGTGACGTCCTCGCGGTATTCGACCTGCATTTGCTCCTTGCAGTGCTTGACGACCTCGGAGATCTCCTTCTCGGAGACGAACGCGTTCTGGATGCGGATCGGCTTGCTCGCGCCCATCGGCAGGAAGAGCGCGTCACCCTGCCCGACCAGCTTGTCGGCGCCCGGCTGGTCGAGGATGACCCGGGAGTCGGTCAGCGAGGACACCGCGAACGCCAGCCGCGACGGCACGTTGGCCTTGATCAGGCCGGTGACCACGTCGACCGACGGCCGCTGGGTGGCGATCACGAGGTGGATGCCGGCCGCGCGGGCGAGCTGCGTGATGCGCACGATCGAGTCCTCGACGTCGCGCGGCGCGACCATCATCAGGTCGGCCAGCTCGTCCACGATGACCAGCAGGTACGGGTACGGCTGGTAGACGCGCTCGCTGCCGGGCGGCGGCTGCAGCTTGCCCGCACGCACGGCCTTATTGAACTCGTCCACGTGCCTGAAGCCCGACGCCGCCAGGTCGTCGTAGCGCCGGTCCATCTCCCCCACCACCCATTCGAGGGCCTCGGCGGCCTTCTTCGGGTTGGTGATGATGGGGGTGATGAGGTGGGGGATGCCCTCGTACACGCTGAGCTCGACCCGCTTGGGGTCGACCAGCACCATGCGCACCTCGTCGGGGGTGGCGCGCATGAGGATGCTGGTGATCAGGCCGTTGACGCAGACGGACTTACCGGCGCCGGTGGCACCCGCGATGAGCAGGTGGGGCATCTTGGCGAGGTTCGCCACGATGGTGCGGCCCTCGACGTCTTTGCCCAGGCCGACGATCATCGGGTGGTGGTCGGCCTGCGCCACCTGGGAGCGCAGCACGTCGCCGAGCGCCACGAGGTCCTTGTCGGCGTTCGGGATCTCGACCCCGATGGCCGACTTGCCGGGGATAGGCGACAAAATCCGGACGTCGGCGGACTTGACGGCGTACGCGATGTTCTTTGTGAGCGCCGTGACCTTCTCCACCTTGACCGCGGGCCCCAGCTCGATCTCGTAGCGCGTCACCGTCGGGCCCCGGGTGAACCCGATGACCTGCGCGTCGATGCCGAACTGCTCCAGCACGCTGGTCAGCGCGTTGACCACCTGCGTGTTGGCCTTGGTCTGCGGCTTCGGCGGGGTGCCCGGCTTGAGGTAGGACAGGTCGGGAAGGACGTAGGGGCCCGCCTGGGGCGACAGCACGAGCTGCTCCACCTTGCGGGGCGCGGGCGTGGGCAGCGGCGGCTCAGGACGCCTCTCGGCCTCGGGAGCGGGCTTGTCCTCCTCGCCGGTCAACCCGGGCACGATCTCCGGCGAGTGGTCGGTGCGCTTGTCCTTCTCGGCCAGCACCGGCGTGTCGTACGGCTTGATGCCGTCGCCGCTCTCGCCGCCGTCGCCGTCGTCCGGCTTCTTCGTCCTGACCCGCTTCTTGGGCTGCGGCTTCGGCGTCGCCGGCTCCGCCTGCCGCTCGAACAGCAGGTGCTTGAGCTCGGCCAGCCGTTCGGGGATGCGGTGGACGGGCGTCGCGGTGATCACCAGCACCCCGAACCCGGACAGGAGCAGCAGCAGCGGGATCGTCACCCACGCGGGGAGGATGCTCATGGGCGGCGCGGACACCAGGAACCCGATCATGCCGCCGGCCGCCGACACCTTGTCCATGCCCTGGCCCTCGCCGGCCGGGTAGGGGGTGCCGTTGGAGACGTGGATGACGCCGAGCACGCCGACCAGCAGCGCGGCCCAGCCGATCACCATGCGGCCGGTGTCGGCGTTCTGGTCGGGATGGCGCAGGTAGCGCCAGGCCAGCAGGCCGAGCAGCAGCGGCAGCACCCAGGCCAGCGAGCCGAAGATGCCGCGCACGGCCGCGTTGACCGCCCCGGCCACCGCGCCGTCGGAGGTGCGCCAGGTCATGGCCGCGAGCACGATCGCGCCCGCGAGCACGGTCAGCCCCACGCCGTCACGCCGATGCGCCGGGTCGAGCTCGCGGGCGTTCTTGCCGACCGCCCGCGCCGCGCTGCCGATGCCGTTGGCGAACAGCATCCACAGGCCCACGACCAGCTTGCCGAGCATGGTGAACACCCACGTGATCGGATCGGGGTGGGTCACCGGGGGTTTACGGCCGGACGCGGATCCCTTCGCCCTGGGCCGTCCCGCCGGCGTCGCCCCGCGCTTGGCGGGGGTCGAGCGAGACGAGGTCGACCGCTTCGCCGGCCCCTTCGATGCGCTTTTCGGCGTACGGGTGGCCATGATGCCAAAGGTACGACGGAGACACCCCGGTACGCGCGTAGGCTCGCCGGTGTCCTGACACGCGGACGCCCGAAAGGTGACCGCCCACCTGCCCGAAGGCGATCATGGCGGCCTTTTCACAACCGGAGGTATCAACGGCATCAGTCTGCCACTCTGAGAGTGACCGAACTGACACATCGAGTGATGTTCTAGGACGGCAGAGTGGACACGACCAGAGTGTCGAGCACGGCCTTCGACGGCACTCCGCAGGCACCGGCGCACGCGCGCAAGTTCGTCCGCCAGGTGCTCGGCGAGTGGCGCCTGAGCCATCTCACCGAGGACGCCATCCTGCTGACCAGCGAGCTCGTCACCAACGCCGTGGTGCACGCGGGCACCGGCGTCGAGCTGACCTGCCGGCTCGACGTGGGGGCGACGCCGGCCAGGCTCGAGATCGAGGTCGACGACCACCATCCCGCCCGCGCGATCCCGCCCGCCGCGGGCCTGCCGTCCGGCGAGGCGGCCTCCGGGCGCGGCCTGGCGCTGGCCGGCATGCTGGCCGACGCGTGGGGCGTCACCTACACCCAGCGCGCCAAGCGGGTCTGGGTGCGCATGGAGATCGGCGACGGCTACGAGCCGCACGAGCCTGCCGCCCAGGCGCCGGGCGCGCCGTCCGCGGTGCCGCTGGAGACGCTGCGCGTGGGCGTGCTGGTGGCCGATCTCGACGGCGTGGTGGAGTCCTGGAACTCCGAGGCGGAGCGGCTGCTCGGCTGGCGGGCCGACGACGTGGTGGGCCGGTCGCTGAAGGATGTAGTGGCCTGGCAGGGCCACGGGCCGTACGCGCTGTCGCTGATCGACACGCTGGCGCTGTGCCGGTGGCGCGGCGAGGCGCGCATGCGCCACCGCGACGGCGGGCTCGTCCCCGTCTACGTCTCCCAGCTGCGCACCCACGGCCACACCGGTGAGCGCAGGTCGATCTGGATGGTGGTGCCCGCCGAGCACCGCACCGTGCTGATGCCGCCCGCGGCGCCGATGCGCGGTGAGGCGGGCCGGCGGATCAAGGAGCTGCTCGACCGGGACATGCCGTTCGCCGAGCTGCTGGAGACGGTCGCGCGGATCGTCCACGTGTCGAGCGGCGGCGACGCGGCGTACGTGCTGCTGCCCGCCGAGGGCGGCGACAGGTTCGGGGTGGCGGCGGGCGCGGGCGGGACGGCGGGCCTGGTCGGGGCGCTGCCCTCAGGGATGTTCGGGCCCGAGCGCAGGACGCCGGTGCTGTCGGACGATCTGCTGGCCGGCGACGTCGAGCTGGCCGACCGGCTCAAGGCCAGGTCGATGGCGTGCGCGCCGCTGCTGGCGGGCGACGAGGTGATCGGCTACCTGGTGGCGACCGCGGCCGGGCCCGGCCGGTTCGACCGGGATCTGACGCTGAGCCTTGAGCACGTCGCGGCCCAGGTGTCCGCCCCGGTGCAGCGGGCCCGGCTGGCCGAGCAGGACAGGGCGCATCGGGGGCGGCTGTCGTTCCTGGCCGAGGCGGGCGAGCTGCTGGCGGGCGTGCAAGACGAGGAGCTGATCGCGGCGCTGACCGCGCAGCTCGTGGTGCCCAAGATCGCCACGTGGGCGGCCGTCTATCTCACCGACCTGACCGGGATGACCAGGCTGGCGCACGTCTGGCACAGCGACGAGCGCAACAACGCCGAGCTGCGCGCGTCGCTGCCCGCCATCCCCCGCACGGCGCTGGATGAGGACTCCTGGCCGATCGGCGAGGAGAACGTGCTGGCGTTCCCGCTGCTCACGCAGGGCAGGTCGTACGGCACGCTGGTGATCGGCCGCAGCGAGCCGACGCTGCCGCTGGAGCTGGCCGACCTGCTGTCGGACCTGTGCCGGCTGGTCTCGCTCAACCTGCACACCGCGATGCTCTACGCCCGCCAGGCCACCACTTCGCGCGTGCTGCAGCGCAGCCTGCTGCCGATGCGGGTGGCACCCGTGCCCGGCCTGGAGTCGGCGGTGGTCTACGAGCCCGCCGAGGAGGGCGCCGACGTCGGCGGCGACTTCTACGACCTGTTCACGGTCGGCGACCACTGGTGCTTCGCGCTGGGCGACGTGTGCGGCAGCGGCCCCGAGGCGGCCGCGGTGACCGGGCTGGCCAGGCACGCCGTACGCCTGCTCGCCAAGGAGCACTACACGGTGGCCGACATCCTCGACCGGCTCAACAACGCGCTGCTCGAGGAGGGCGACGAGGGCAGGTTCCTCAGCCTGCTGTACGGCGAGCTGACGCCGCTGCCGCAGGGCGGCGCGCTGTGCACGATCGCCTCGGCCGGTCACCCGCCGCCGCTGCGGCTGCGGCCGGACGGCGAGGTCAGCGCGATGGCGACCCCGCAGCTTCTGCTCGGCATCGAGGCGGGCGCCCGCTTCCACGTGGAGACGTTCGAGCTGGCGCCCGAGGAGGTGCTGCTGTGCGTCACCGACGGGGTGACCGAGCGGCGCAACGGCGACCGGCTGCTCGACGATGACGACGGCCTGGCCGCGCTGCTGTCGGGCTGCACGGGGCTGAGCGCGCACGGCGTGGCCGAGCGGGTGCGGCACGCCGTCGAGACGTTCGCACCCGAGCCGTCGCAGGACGACGTGGCCCTGCTGGTGATCAGGGCCGCCGCCGCCCTGCCCCGCGACGCGGGCTAGATGAAGCGGTAAGTGGTGGTGGAGGTGCGGCGCTCGCCCGGCCGCAACACCGTGGAGGGGAACTGCGGCTGGTTCGGCGAGTCGGGGAAGTGCTGGGTCTCCAGGCACAGCCCGGCGAACGGCCCGTACGGCGTCTCGACCCCGTCGAGCATGCTTCCCGCGTAGAACTGCACGCCCGGCTCGGTGGTGGTGACCTCCATGGTCAGGCCGCCGGCGGCGACCGTGATGCCGCCGTTGAGCACGAAGCAGTGGTCGTAGGCGCCGTCATAGCGCTCGCCCACGGTGTGCGGCTCGGTGAAGTCGAACGGCGTGCCCTTGACCGGCGCCAGCTCGCCCGTGGGGATCTTGTCGGCGTCCACCGGCAGGTAGTGGTCGGCCTCCATGCGGATGACGTGGTCGAGGATGTCGCCCTCGCCCACGCCCTTGAGGTTGAAGTACGAGTGGTTGGTCAGGTTGACCACGGTCGGCGCGTCGGTCTCGGCGGTGTAGTCGATGCGCAGCGCGTCGTCCTCCAGCGTGTACGTCACCGACGCGGTCAGCGTGCCCGGGTAACCCTGGTCGCCGTCGGGGCTGACGAGCGTCAGCGTCACCGACGCGTCGCCGCGGTCGGCGATCGTCCACACCTTGCTGTCGAAGCCCTCGGTGCCTCCGTGCAGGCTGTTCGGGCCGTTGTTGACGGGCAGCCGGTATTCGGTGCCGTCGAGGGTGAAGCGGCCGCCGGCGATGCGGTTGCCGTAACGGCCGACGACGGCGCCGAAGTAGCGGCTGCGGGTGCGGTAGTCGTCGAGCGTGTCGAGCCCGAGCACGACGTTGCGGCCCGAGACCTCCAGCGTGCGCACGATGGCGCCGTACGTGAGCACCTCGGCGCGCAGCCGCCCCGACGACAGCTCCACCTGCTCGACCTGCCGGCCAGACGGCAGCGTTCCGAAGATCATTTCTGTGCCCTTCCCGTGGACTCGCGGACAATGAGGGCGGTGTCGAGGGTCACCGTCGCGCCCTCGCCCCCCGACTGCAGGAGCAGATCGACCGCCATTCTGCCCGCCTGCACGGCCGGCATCGCGACCGTGGTCAGCTTGGGGCGGTTGAGCCGCCCGGGCAGGATGTCGTCGAATCCGATCACGCTTATCTGGTCCGGCACCCCGATCTCCATCGCGGCCAGGCCCTCGATGAGGCCGAGCGCCACGAGGTCGTTGTAGGCCAGCACGGCGGTGGCGCCGCAGGCCGCCACCTCGGGTGCCACGGACAGCCCGCCCGCCTCGGTCGGCTGGTTGGGGCCGAAGAAGATCAGGTCCAGCCCGGGGGTCTCGGCGGCCACGCCCTGCATCTCGTTGCTGGTCCAGGAGCCGATCGGGCCGGAGACGAGCGCGATCCTGCGGTGGCCGAGCCCGGCCAGGTGCTCAAGCGCGAGCTTGGCGCCCTGGGCGACGTTCATGAGCACGGCGGGCATGCCCTTGATGCGCCGGTTGATCACCACGAACGGCACGTCCTCGGCCAGGCGCTCGATCATCTTGTTCGACAGGCGGGGGCTGCACAGCAGGACGCCGTCCACCTGCTTGGTGAACGTCCTGATCAGCTCCTCCTCCACGCGCGGGTCCTCGTCGGTGTCGGCCACGAACACGTGGTAGTCGCGCCCTCTGGCCTGCGCCTGCGCGGCCTTGATGAGCGGCGGGAAGAACGGGTTGGCGATGTCGGCCACGATGAGGCCCATGTTGAACGTGCGGCCGGTGGTGAGCGCCCTGGCCGCCCGGTTGGGCCGGTAGCCGAGGTCGTCGGCCGCCGCCAGCACGCGGCTCCTGGTGGCGGGGTTGACCAGGTGCGGCGCGGAGAAGGTGCGCGACACGGTGGACACGTGTACGCCGCAGGCACGGGCCACGTCCTTGATCGTCGCCGCCATCGCCGTCCTCCCTTGCAAACGGTTGCCACTGTAAACCCTGGCCTTGCCGAATAACGGCGTCAAGGTTTGTGCAACCGGTTGCTACAACGGGCGGCGCGCTGTCACGCCGGGTTCACCACTTCCCGCCGAGCTCGTTGAGGGTGAAGATACCGCCGGCGCGGTCGTGCACCGGGTCGCTGAGGTCGGGCTCGCCCTGCTCGGCGATGAGCGCGGGGGCGAACTGCTCGGAGGAGTCTCTCGAGACGTACCCGATGGCCTTGGCCTCCTCAAGCGACCACCAGCGGCGCGGGCTGTCGGAGACGCCCCAGACGACGTGGTAGCCCTCGGCGGTCAGGCCGGCCTTGACGAGCCGGGTCAGGTCGTCGGGAGAGATCCAGGTCGCCAGGCCGCGGGTGTCGACGGGGCCCTCGTTGCAGGTGCCGAGGCGGATGACGGTGATGTGCATGCCGAAGCGGTCGTGATAGAGGCTGCCGAGCGCCTCCATGACGACCTTGCTCACGCCGTAGAAGGTGTCGGGGCGCGGGAAGGCGTAGTCGGGCAGGTCCGCGCCGTCCTTCGGGCGGGTGTGGAAGCCCGCGGCGTGGTGGCTGCCCATGAGGACGAGGTGCTGGACGCCCTCCGCGCGTGCCGCTTCCAGCAGCACCTGCGTACCATCGATGTTGGCACGCACGATGTCGGCCCAGGGGTGCTCCCTGCTCTGACCGCCGAGGTGCAGCACCGCGTCCACGCCCTTCATGGCCTCGGCCACGGCGCCGGGATCGGCGAGATCGGCCGTCACCCATTCTTCGCCGGGACCCGGCTCCACCGGATGAATATCGGAAAGCCGCAGCGTACGACCTTCGCGGGCGAGCCGGGGCCGGAGCAGCTTCCCGACCTTTCCCGCGGCTCCCGTCATGAGAATGCGCATGACTCCATGGTGTACACGATTCTGATGCAAATTCACATCCTTGAATGTTGACCGTGAGCCATGCCACGGTTACGTTCACAGACAAACATTCAAGTGCACGACTCGCGTCCACGTATGTGAACAGGAGGCGGTCTGATGTCACGTCGTTTGCTGGGGGTCGCGCTGGCCGCGACCCTCGCCGCAGGACTGACAGGCTGCGGTTCCGGGGATTCGTCAGGTTCGGGCAACACTTTGGAGATCTGGATCAGGCAGCCGCCCGATTCCGACTCCGCCAAGACCGCCAAGAAGCTGGCCGACGCTTTTACCAAGGCCAGCGGGGTGCCGACGAAAGTCGTCGCGCTTTTCGATGACTTCGAGACCAAACTGAATCAGCAGGCCGCGCAGCGCCGCCTTCCCGACATCGTGATCAACGACACCGCGCAACTCGGAAACATGGTGTCACAGGGCTGGATCCAGCCGGTCGACAAAGCCGGCCTCGCGGGCGCCGACCAGCTCGCAGAAACCGCGTGGAAGGCCGCCATGGGCAGCGACGGCAAGTATTACGCCGCGCCGTTCTCCGCCCAGTCGTTCGCCTTGATCGTACGTAAGGACTGGCGTGAGAAGGTCGGCTTGGAACCGCCCACGACCTGGGACGACCTGACGAAACTCGCCGTCGCCTTCACCGAGCGGGACCCCGACGGCAACGGCGAGAAGGACACCTCCGGCTTCGTCGCCCCCGCGGGCACCAAGCGCGGCTACGCCTCCTGGTACGCCTCCTCCCTCATCTACGCCAACGGCGGCGACTTCGTGACCGCCACGGGCAACGGCAAGTACGCCGCCACCGTCAACGACCCCAAGACCGTCGAGGCCGTGCAATACCTGCAGGACCAGTTCTGCAAGACCAAGACCGTCAACCCCGGCGCCGTCAGCAACGACACGACCGTCACCCACGAGGTCTTCGAGAAGGGGCAGGGCGGCATCTACCTGGTCGGCCCGTACGTGCTGGCGCGGTTCGTCAACAGCATCGGCTCCGACAAGATCGAGGTGCTGCCCGTGCCGAAGGGCCCGTCGGGCGGCCCCGGCACGCTCGGCGAGGGCGAGAACGTCTACATGATGGCCGGCTCCGAGAACCCGGAGGGCCAGAAGAAGTTCGCCGAGTTCGCCATCTCCCCCGAAGGCCAGCGCATCGGCATGAACAAGGACGCCAACGGCGCCATCGTCCGCCTGCCGGTGAACACCACCGTGGACATGTCCGCCGAGCGTCAGGATCCGCGCTGGAAGGTGTTCCAGGAGTCGTACGAGCACGCGGTCTACGCCCCGCCGGTGCCCAACTGGGCGCCGATCCGCCAGACCTCGGCGGACGCCATGAACGCCGTGTGGGCTGACTGCTCGGCCGACGTCAAGACGGCCATGGATGAGCTCAACACCAAGCTCACCCAGGAACTGCAGAGCCAGAACGCCTCATGACCTCCACGCTCACCCCGGCGCGCGGCCGGACGGCGTCCCCTGCCGGCCCCACCCGAGCGGTGCGCTGGCGAGGGCCGCTGATCGCCTGGCTGTTCCTGGCGCCCGCGCTGCTGCTCTTCCTGTACTTCAAGTTCATCCCCATGTTCGTGGGGCTGTGGAAGAGCCTGTTCAAGGTGCAGACCTTCCTCGGCGACGAGTGGGTCGGCCTGAAGAACTACGAGACCATCGTCACCGACGACGAGTTCGCCTCGGCCATCTGGCACAGCGTGGTGCTGGCGCTCGGCACCACGATCGGCTCCATCGTGCTCGGCCTGTGCCTGGCGCTGCTCATCGAGGGGCCCGCCCGCTACCTGTGGTTCGTCAGGACCGCGGCCTTCCTGCCGGTCGTCACCACGATGGCGGCCGTGGCCGAGGTCTGGCGCATCATGTTCCACCCCGCCGACAGCGGCATGCTCAACACCATCATCGGCTGGGCCGGCATCGACCCCCAGCCCTGGCTGGCCAGCGAGAACTCCTCGCTGTGGTCGATCATGCTGATGAGCATCTGGCGCGGGACCCCGTACGACATGATGATCTTCCTGGCCGGGCTGGTCGGCGTGGACCGCGCACTGTACGAGGCGGCCGCCGTGGACGGCGCCTCCACCTGGCGGCGGCTGCGCCACATCACGCTGCCGGCGCTGCGGCCGGTGTTCTGGATCCTGTTCACCCTCGCCGCCATCCGCGGGCTGCGGGTCTTCGTCGAGGTGTACGTGCTCACCAACGGCGGCCCGAACGGCTCGTCGGAGGTGCTGATGACGTTGATCTACAAGCTCGGCTTCCAGAAGAACGAGCTGGGCGTCGCCTCGGCGGGCGGGATCGTGCTGTTCGTCGCCACGCTGGTGCTCACCCTGATCGTGCAGATGCTGCGCAGAAGGCAGGCCGCATCATGACGTTCGACAGCGCGCTGGGGCTGGAGGCCCGGCGGGGGCCGCTAGCCCGCCTGGCCAAGGTCATCATCTACGGCGCCATGGTGATCGTGTTCACCGGGCCGCTGGTCGGGCTGCTGATGAGCGCGTTCAGCAAGACCCTCGACCCCACCTCCTTCTCCCTGTGGCCGGACGAGTTCACGCTGGAGAACTTCATCCAGGCCAAGGACAAGAACGTCTACCTCTACCTGCTGAACTCCTTCATCGTCGTCGGCTTCGGGCTGCTGCTGCAGATGCTGGTGAGCGTCTTCGCGGCGTACTCGCTGGCGCGCAAGAAGTTCCGCGGCATGACGTTCGTGATGCTGCTCATGCTGACCACGATGATGCTCCCCGAGGAGATCATCGCGATCCCGCTCTCGCTCGTCCTGGCCGACATGCCGCTGCTGAACGTCAACCTCATCGGCACCTACGCCGGGATGATCCTGCCCGTCGGCGCCTGGGGCTTCTCCATCCTCGTCATGACCGAGTTCATGAAGGAGGTGCCGGTGGAGCTGGAGGAGGCCGCGCGCATCGACGGGGCCGGCGAGCTGCGCATCTTCGCGACGATCATCGTGCCGCTGTGCCGCCCGGCGCTCGGGGTGATCGGCGTGTTCGGGTTCACCATGATCTGGGACCAATACCTGCTCCCGCTCATCGTGGCGCCGGAGTCGGACATGTGGACCCTGCCCATCGCGCTACGCTCACTCCGCTCGGACGAGGAGGTCGGCATCGGCGTGCTGCTCGCGGCGTCGTTGCTGGCGCTGCTGCCGTCGATCATCGCGTTCCTCGCCTTCCAGCGGCAGTTCATGCGCGGTCTCACCAGCGGTGCGGTCAAGGGTTAGGCATCCATGTATCTGGACGTCATCCAATATCCTGGATGTTCGAAGCCACCGAAGGATACGAGATGGGATGAGCATGGAGCAGCCCCCGCTGGTCAAGTCCGCGGAGCGGACCGTACGCATCCTGGAGACGCTCGCCGAGTCGCACGACCACCTGACGCTTTCGGAGCTGCAGCAGCGCACCGGGTTCCCGCGCAGCAGCCTGCACGCTCTCATGCGCACGCTCGTCGAGCTCAACTGGGTGGAGACCGACTCCGCCAGATCCGCCTTCGGAATCGGGCCACACGCGCTGCTGACCGGCACCGCCTACCTCGATAAGGACCCCGCGCTGCCGTTCGCCCAGGACTGCCTGGAGGACCTGCGTGACGAGATCGGGCAGACCGTGCACTTCGCGCGGCGCGACGGCGCCCACGTCCTCTACCTCGCCACCCGCGAGTCCCGCGAGGCCGACCACGTCATCCCCCGCGTCGGGCGCCGGCTGCCCGCCCACGTCACCGCACTCGGCCAGGTGCTGCTGGCCCAGCTCACCGACGACGAGGTCGTCGCCCTGCTCCCCTCGCCGCTGGTCGCGCTCACCGAGCACACCATCACCGACCTGACCAAGCTCACCGACGAGCTCGACCAGGTCCGCACCCGCGGCTGGGCCTACGAGCGCGAGCAGGGCACCCCCGGCGTCGCCTGCGTGGCCGTCGCGGTCGACTACCGCATCCCGGCCACCGACGCCATCAGCTGCTCCATGCCCGCAGGGCTGCCCCGCTCCGAGGTCGAGCAGATCACCGAAGCGATCATCAAACACACCCGCAAGCTGGCTGCCACCCTGCGCAGGGAGGGCATCCGCTAGCCCAGGGAAGGACCGTCGATGCGGTCAGGCGGCGTACTCGTCCTCCCCGTGACCCCGTTCGGCCCCGACGGCGGGCTCGCCGAATCCGTACTCGCCCGCCACGTGGCCGACGGCGTCGCCGCCGGAGCCGGAGGAGTGTTCGCCGCCTGCGGCACCGGCGCCCTCACTCCGGCGAGCACCAGCGGGTCGTCGCCACCGCCACCGCGGGACGCGTCCCCGTCTTCGCCGGAGCCGACGGCCTGCTGCGCACCGCGCGTTCCCTGGCCCGCGCCGCCGCCCCCCGCGGGCGCCGACGGCCTGCTGCTCATGCCGCCCTACCTCGTCACCGGCCTTGTTACCGGCCCGAAGCTCACCACCACCTGACCCCCGACACCCCCTTCACCGCCCGCCTGACCCCGCACACCCTTCACCGCACGCCTGACCCCGCACACCCTTCACCGCCCGCCTGACCCCACACGCCCTTCACCGCACGCCTGACCCCGCACACCCTTCACCGCCCGCCTGACCCCACACGCCCTTCGCCGGCACCTGACCCCGCACGCCCTTCAGCCGGCACCTGACCCCGCACGCCCTTCGTTGGCCCCCGCCCCCGCACACCGGCCGACCGCTGACCGGTAGCCGCTCGCTTCGCGGCGCGCGTTGCCCACCGTCCGGCCGTCCGGCGACGCCTACAAAGCACTCTCCGGCGACGCCTGGAAACGACGAAAGGCCCGCCGAGCCGGGTCGAGGTGCGACCACGCACCCTCATCCCCGTTCGGCGAGCCCTCCTGTCTACGTCAGCTCACCTGGAGCCGGCCGTCCACCCGGCGCGGGATGGACAGCGGGTTGGCGTCCTTGAGCTCGTCGGGCAGCAGCTCCTCCGGCCAGTCCTGGTACGCGGTCGGCGCGACCCACCGCTCGATCGCGGTCGCACCGACGGACGTGGTGGTCGTGGTGGCGGCCGGCCAGGGCCCGCCGTGGTGCATGGCCCAGCAGACGGCGACGCCGGTCGGCCAGCCGTTCCAGATGAGCCGCCCGGCCTTCCTGCCCAGGACCTCGACCACCTCGGCGGCCTCCTGCGGCTCCGTGCTGTGCACGCTCGCCGTCAGCGACCCGTCGAGCCGCTCCAGCACCGGCCGCAGGTCGGCGACGTCGCGGTAGGTGACCACGATGGACGCCGGGCCGAAGCACTCCTCGCCGATGGCGGGCAGCTTGGCCGCGAACGTGTCGAGGTCGGTGGTGAACACCTTGGGCGTGACCGCCCAGCTCCCCTCCCCCGGCTTGCCCTCGGCCAGGAGCTGCAGCTGGCTCAGCCGCTCGACGCCGCCCAGGTAGTTGTCGCGGATGCGCTCGGCCAGCATGGGCCCGCCGGTCGTACCCTCGACGGCCTCGACGATCGCCTTGCGCAGCTCGTCGCCCTCGGGCACGAACAGCAGGCCGGGGTTCGTGCAGAACTGTCCGACTCCGAGCGTCAGGGACGCGGCGAACCCGGTCGCCACTTCCTTGGCCGGCGCCGACGGCAGCACGACCACGGGGTTGACGCTGCCCAGCTCGCCGTAGAACGGGATGGGCGTCTCCCGCTCGTCGATCAGCTTCTGGATGGCCTTGCCTCCGGCCACCGACCCGGTGAACCCGGCCGCTACCACGCTGGGGTGCTTGACCAGGTCGACGCCCGCCTGCATGCCCTGCACCAGACCGAGCAGGTCGGGGTTGGGCAGTGCCTCGCGCACGATCTTCGCGACCCGCTCGGAGGTGTTGGGGTGCCCGGGGTGCGCCTTCACGACCACGGCGCAACCGGCCGCGAGCGCCGAGGCGGTGTCGCCACCGGCCACCGAGAACGCGAACGGGAAGTTGCTCGCCGCGAACACCGCGACCACACCCGGCAACGCCTGCTTCACCCGGCGCACGTCGGGCCGGGGCGGCGTCAGCGAGGGGTCGGCGTGATCGATGATCGCCTCAAGGTAGCCGCCGTCCCTGATGACCTCCGCGAAGAGCCTGAACTGGCCTGCCGCACGCGCGACCTCGCCGCGCAGGCGTCCCTCGCCGAGGGCGGTCTCCTGGTCGGCGAGCCGCCACAGCTCGTCAACGTGAGCGGAGAGCGCGTCGGCGACGGCTTCAAGCGCGACGGCACGCTCGGCGGCCGGAGTCGCCCGCCACGCCGCTCCGGCAGCGGCCGCAGCGGAAACGATCCTGTCGACACCGGCGCTGTCGGTCTCGGGCAGGGCGGCACCCACGGTTTCGCCGGTCCTGGGGTCGTGTCCGTAGATCATCGAAAGGCCCTTCGGAGTCTTGACACTTCTTCAGCCTGATTCTTACAGTTGCGGCAACTTGTCCACAAATCTGGCCATCGTTCACATATATGGACGGCGAGCGAATGATCATTCGGCAGATCCATGTAACTCCCGTCGCCTTCAGGGATCCGCCCCTCCTCAACGCCGCCGGAGTCCACGAGCCGTGGGCTCTCCGTACCATTGTCGAGGTCGTCACCGACGAAGGCCTGAGCGGGTTGGGCGAAACGTACGGTGACCTGCGGCATCTCGCCAAGGTACGCGACTGCGCGAACGCTCTGGTCGGGCTCGACGTCCACGCGCTCAACGAGATGTACGCCAGAGTCGCCGCCACCATCGGCGCACCGCCGGCCGCCCATGGAGGCGGCCCGTCCGACGAGCAGACCGATGCGGCGGCGAGGAGAAAACCGACCGGCGACGCCACGAAGGAGACGACGTCAGCCGAGGGCGCCACGAACGAAAAGGGCCGGCGCGACCACGAAGGAGAAGACGGTCGACCGCGTCTTCTCCCCCTTCGAGGTGGCCTGCCTCGACATCCGCGGCAAGGCGGCCGGCGTTCCGGTGAGCGATCTGCTGGGCGGCCGGGTCAGGGACGCCGTCCCGTACAGCGCGTACCTCTTCTACAAGTGGGCCGGCCACCCGGGCGAGGAGCCGGACCGCTTCGGCGCCGCCCTGGACGAAGCGGGCATCGTACGGCAGGCGAAGCTGCTCATCGACGAGTACGGCTTCCAGTCCATCAAGCTCAAGGGCGGCGTCTACCCGCCCGACCAGGAGATCTCCGCGATCAGGGCGCTGCACGAGGCGTTCCCCGGCGTACCGCTCCGCCTCGACCCGAACGCCGCCTGGACGGTGCAGACCTCGATCCGCGTGGGCCGCGAACTCGACGGCGCGCTCCAGTACCTGGAGGACCCGACGCCGGGCATCGAGGGCATGGGCGAGGTCGCCGCCGCCGTCCCCATGCCGCTCGCCACCAACATGTGCGTGGTCGCCCCCGAACACTTCCCGCCCGCCATGGCCGCCCGCTCCATCGGCGTCCTCCTCCTGGACCACCACTACTGGGGTGGTCTCGTACGCTCCTCGCACGTGGCCGCCATGTGCGACGCCTTCGGCCTGTCCATGTCGATGCACTCCAACTCCCACCTCGGCATCAGCCTGGCCGCCATGACGCACCTGGCCGCCGCCACGCCGAACCTCACGTTCGCCTGCGACACGCACACCCCCTGGCAGGACGGCCAGGACGTGGTCGCGCCCGGCGCCCTGCGCTTCGAGAACGGCGCCGTCCCCGTTCCCACCGCCCCGGGTCTCGGCGTGGAACTCGACAGGGACGCGCTGGCGGTGATGAACGAGCAGTACGAGAAGTGCGGGATCAGGAAGCGGGACGACACGTCGTATATGCGACGCTTCGACCCGTCCTTCACCGCCAAGCGCCCCCGCTGGTAACCCCACCCACCTCAGGCTGGGAAGGTAGGACCCCCTCAGAACACGGACACCACGCACCCACCCCCACAGGGGACTGCTCAGTAAGGAGAGGCCCCCGCCCACAGGGCAGAAACACCACCACCCACCACCGACCGAACCACAGCCGAGCCGAAACTCCCCCACCCACCACCGACCGAGCCAAAACACCACCGGCCACCACCAGCCGAGCCAAAACACCACCGCCCAACACCGACCGAACCAAAACACCACCGGCCACCACCAGCCGAGCCAAAACACCACCGCCCAACACCGACCGAACCGAAGCACCACCGCCCATCACCGGACGGACCGGAAAAACCACCGGCCACCCCTGACCGATCCGAAACACCACCGCCCACCCCAACGAGCCACAAGCCGAATCGCACAGCAACCCCGACCGCCAGAAACCACCATCGGAGTCGAGGGAACCCACCCACGACCACGAAGACCAACACCCAAAAGACCAGCAGCTATGACACTTCCGGCAAGGAGAGCCCTGTGGTGAACGTCGCCTACCTGTACCCCTGGGACGTGGTCGGTGACCCGTCGGCCCCGCGCCGCCTGGCCGACCTGGGCGTCGAGGCGGTCGCGCTGGCGGCCAGCTACCACTCGACGCGGGCGGCCACGCCGTACCACCCGGCACATCGCGTGCTGGACGTGCCGTATCCGGCCTTCTACCTCCCGATCCGCCCGTCGTCCTGGTCCCGGCTGGTGCCCGCCGCCCCCACCTGGACTCCTGCCGACGCCTACCTGCAGGCCAGGGACGCACTCAAGGCCGTGGGCCTCCAGGTGCACGCCTGGACCGTCCTCACCCATAACTCCCACCTCGGCGCCGCCCACCCCGACCTGGTCGTGCGCAACGCCTTCGGCGACGCGTACCCGTACGCGCTGTGCCCGTCGCACGAGGACGTCATCGAGTACTGCGAAAACCTGGTCAGCGAGATCCTGAACCTGGGCGAGCCGGACGGCCTCATCCTGGAGGCCTGCGGCCCGATGGGCTTCGGCCACACGAGCGTGCACGAGAAGACCTCCGGCGCCGACTGGACCCCCACCGACACGGACCTCCTTTCCCTCTGCTTCTGCACGAACTGCGCCCCCCGCTACCCCGAGCCGGCAAGGTCCGTCATCCGCAACGCCATAGACCGCACCACCCCAGCCCCCGCAACGGACAACACCACGCCAGGCCCCGCGGCAGACGGCACCACGCCAGGCCCGGCAACGGACGGCACCATGCCAGGCTCCGCAACGGACAACAGCACCACGGGCTCCGCACCAGACCGCACCACCGCAACATCCGTCACGAGGGGCACCACCGCAACGCCTGTCACGAGCGGCATCACCACCAGCTCCGCGAAGGACCACACCACCGCAAACTCGGCAGGCTCCACGCCCGCCGTGCAGCCCTCAACCGGCCCGATGACCGTCGACCAGGCTTTGGGCGACCTGGCAGACGAGGTACGGGAGATCCGCACAGCTCTCACCACAACCCTCCGCCAACGCCTGATCAGCGTGGCCAAGCGAACCGCCCCGAACGTTCCCATCACCCTGCACGCCAACCCCGACCCGTGGGCCACCGGCGCCTTCGCTCCCCTCCCCGCGGGTGAGCCGGACGTCGACGTCCTGGTGGGCAATTGCTGGGGCGACCCTGCCACGGACGCCGCCCGCCTGACCCGCCTCGGCGAGCTCGCCACCGCGTCCCAGCGAGTGGGCGCCTACGTCCTCGCCCTCCCACCCCGCCCCGCCGACGCGGAAGTGCTGGCCGACCAGCTCAGGACGTACAGCAAGGCCGGAGCCACAGAGTTCCACCTGTACCACGCCGGCCTGGCCAGCCCTCAACGCCTCCAGGCCCTCGCAAAAGCCCTGAACCTCTGCCGCTAACCGGAAGAATTTGCACACCCCTGCCTGAAAAACCTGCCCCCGCCCACTCCTGACCGGAAGACCCGCCTACCCCCGCCTGCCCAATCTTGACCGGAACACCTGCCCGCCCCTGGCCAGAGCACCTGCCCGCCCCTGGCCAGAGCACCTGCCCTCCCCACCCGGCGGGCCTGCGGTCGCGGCAAGCGCGCCTCCCGACATAACGCACCCCTCCGTCTCCCGGCTCTGGTCACCGGCTTTGGCCAACAGCAACGCTTCGGCCATGATCTTCACCATGGAACGCAACAAGTCGGGGTCCCCGGTCGGGATTTGCTACACCGACTCCCCCTTCTGACACCACACTGTTGTTCGCGGCCATCACGTGGTCTCCTTCGGTCTTGACTTGCGCCTTCGAAGGATCACGAGATGGCCGTCACCATTTGCGGCGCCATACCAGCGACCGGGCCAAACCCGTACACCACACCCAAGGCGTAAGACACAACCGTCGAACCCACACACCACACCCGAGCCGCAATCACGCAACCTCGAGCAACCGCGCCTGCCCTGATGCGCCCAGCAACCATCCCACCCACGCCAAACCCCACATCAAGGCCCCCGAGACCGCACGCCGCCTCCGCGAACTGGCGCACCCCGCCTCTCTCCATCCCACAGCCCCTGCGCCCGTCCCACGCGGCACGCGCTCGCAGCCCGCAAACTGCCAGCAAACGTCCAACCCGACGCCACTCCAGTTGACCAAGTCATACTGGTACACCACTCCCGTGGACGCAGCCCGGCTCTCCTATGCAGCGCCGACGACAGCCAGGCCCTCCAGCCCAGCAGGCCGGTCGTAGCGTGTCCATGCTCGCGTCTCTTCAGTTGGCACATCTTCTACCTGAGCACCAGAAAAGATCACCAGAACCGTACGCCCCCTCAACCGGCAGCCTCACCCCACCCCCGCGCGAACACCCCCGGTGGTGCCTCATGCCCCATCTCGCAGAAGCTGCGGCAATCTCAGCGATTCGCGAGACATTTGGTTGTTGCATCACCGATCCGAGGTTTGATCACCGCCTTGAGTCAGAGAAGCTCGTCCAGGAGCCGGTAGTAGTACATCCGTTCTTCGTCGATGTGATCGACAAGGGCGTAGGCAGAAAGAAACTCCTCCCAGGCTGTCGGGCCGTGGTCCTCGGACAAGTCCCTGTGGACGATGGCGAGGTCGCGGTACCGGTCGGCCACGCCCAGTGCCGGGACATCGATGACCACGGGCTCTCCTGAGGCGGGCACCAGCACGTTGGACGGGGTGTAGTCCCCGTGTGCGACGACGAGATCCGCGACGTGCGGGCGCGTGGCCAGCAGTCGTTCGTAGATCATCTCAGGAGTCAGCCCGATATGGTCGGCGTCGAAGTCGTCCGGGTCCACGAGGCCGTCACGGATATTGGCGCGGGCACGTTCGAGAACCGCTGGCAGTCCGCCATCGAAGGGACACTCGGTGACAGGTAACTCGTGCAGCATGCGTAGCGTCCGGCCCAGCACAGCGCCTATGTCGGCGGGAGCGGCGGCTTCTGAAGACGGAGCGCCCACGTCGGCGATAACGAGGACGTCGTCTTCAAAGGCGACCACCTCAGGGACGGGAACGCGTCCATGAAGCCAGCCCAGTCGCAAGTGCTCGGCGCTGGCGAGGGGGCCGTGCTTGACGTAGAACACCTTCGAACCTGACACGACCCTCAGGGCCGTACCACTGGCTCCTTCGTGGTCGGTCGACCAGGAGGCGTCCTGACCGATCAACCGGCGAAGTCGGTCTGGGAGCTGCATAATCACATCCTCATTCAATCTGCTGCATCGCAGGCAAGGGTGGCCCGCAAGCCAACGAGGTGGACATCTCAACCCCGATCAAGGTCGATGAGCCGACATGAGCACCGCCACCGCGTCGATTCCGCTCAGCGCACGAGTACGACTCTCACTCGCGTACGAATGCGACGGCCTCCGCCCCGAGTTCCGTGTGAGCCACGCCGGCTCCGGATACGTATCACTTCATGAACGATGTGCGAATCGTCTACCGAAAGTACGGCGGCGCACTGCACTGGAACCACCCCGGCCGCCTGCTCGGTGAAGACGAGCACGGCGTCTGGGTGAAGGTCCCAGACGGGACGTTAGCCAGAAAGGGCGATGACCCGCCTGTCTGCTGGAAGACTCCGGTGACCATGCTGTTCCCCCGAAACGCCTGGTGGACCGCTTCCTTCCACGTGCCGCCCCAAAGAAGCGAGCTCTACGTCGACGTCACAACAGTCCCCGAGTGGCGGGACGACGAGGTCACCATGCTCGACCTCGACCTGGACGTCATCAAGATGCGAGACGGGCGCATCATTCTCGACGACGAAGACGAGTTCGCCGAGCATCAACTGCTTCTCAATTACCCGACTGATTTGATCACACAAGCAGAGAAATCAGCCCGCTGGTTGCTCAACGCAGTCAGCAAAGGCCAAGGCCCATTTGGCGGCGCACACTTGGCTTGGCAAACGAAAACATCCTGAACGCTTCAAACTAAGAGACTCGGGCGACGAAGACCGACGATACCCATAACCGCGACCGCTAGGAACCCTCCGCTCGTAGCGGTGAGCCAAGGCCGGTGCGTCCGGCCGCCGCGAGCTGCTCCGCAGCATATCACCGGGCAGCCGTAACCAACCCACTCTCATACGCTGTGATAACGAGCTGCGCTCTATCCCGCGCTTCCAACTTGGCCAGCAGCCGGGTGATATGCGTCTTCACCGTCGCCAAACTCACGTGCAGGTGAGCCGCGATCTCGTTATTTGACAGGCCTCTCGCAATCAACACTAACACTTCCTTCTCCCGCTCGGTCACACCATTTAGCCCTTTCACCCTTGGCATAACCGGCGTACGAGTGAACTCTTCGATCAGCCGGCGCGTCACCGCAGGCGCCAGCAGTGCGTCCCCGCGCGCGATCACGCGTACGGCCTCGAGAAGGTCCGCAGGCGGCGTGTCCTTAAGCAGAAATCCGCTGGCACCGGCACGGAGCGCGTCATACACATATGCATCGAGGTCGAACATCGTCACGACGAGCACCCGAGAAACGTCTTTGATCCGACGCGTAGCCTCAATGCCATCCATTTCCGGCATTCGTACGTCCATAAGCACCACATCCGGTCGCTGCGCCAAAGCGACCTCAACGGCCTCCGCCCCGTTCGACGCCTCGCCCACCACCTCCAGATCAGGCTCTGCATCGACCAGTACCGTGAAACTCCCCCTGATCAGAGCCTGATCATCGGCGACGACCACGCGAATCAAGAAACCTCCTCATAGGGCAATGTTGCGAAAACCCGAAAACCCCGGTCAGGACGGTTTCCGGCCTCGAACGTGCCGCCGTACATCATGACCCGCTCCCGCATGCCGATCAGGCCATGCCCGGAACCCTCTGCGGGAGGCGAAGCCCGTCTCCCCGGGCCGTCGTCGAGTACCTCGATCCGTACCTCCTTCTCATCCACCGTCACGGACACGCGGCACCGAGCGGGTGCGGCGTGCTTGGCCACGTTCGTAAGCGCCTCCTGCACGATGCGGTAGACCGACAGCCCAACGCCCTCCGGCAGCCGCGCCCAATCCCCGGCACTGCTCGCCGCCGAGCCGCCGGGCGCAGTATCCGGCATGAAGCGAAGGTCGAGCTCCGCCTCCACCCCCGCCAGCCGCGCTTGCTCCACCAGCCCCTCGATGCCTTCCGGTCCGGGTGCCGGCGCGCGCTCGGGCGCCTCCGACGACCGCAGCACGCCGAGCAGGTGACGCATCTCTACAAGCGCGCTCCGGCTGGCCGTCTCGATCACGCGCAGGGCTTCGTGAGCCTCTTGCGGCCTGGACGCCAGGACGTGATTGGCGACCCCCGCCTTAATGGCGATCAGCCCCACGTTGTGCGTGACCACGTCGTGCAGCTCGCGAGCCAGTCGTAACCTCTCCTCGGTAACGGCCTGCGCGGCCAGTCTCCCGGCCTCACGCGCCGCGTAAGATCTGCGCTCTTGCACGGCTCTGCCGATCGTCCACGCCCCGCCCAGCGCTCCGATGCCCCATAGCGGCTGGTCGAGGTGTGCCACCCAGCCGGGGGCGCCCGTCTGCGACGTGCCCGCCACCGTCAGCCCCAGGACGGTGACCAGGCTCACCGCCGCGATGGCCGACGTCGGCACCGCGGCACCGAGCCTGTCGGACAGGGCGACGATGTACAACGCGTACGCGGGCGCCAGATAGGCGTGCCCCACCGCACCCGCCAGCGCGGTGTAGAGAGCGAGCACCAGCGTGAAGCAGAAGACGGGCATGGGCCACACCCTGCGCAGGGTGAGCGGCAGGCCCAGCGCCAGCGGGAGCGCCACGCGCATCCACGGCGGCATCGTCACGACGTTGGCCATGACCGTGAACAACAGGAACGCCAGGCACAGCCCCGCCACTAGATCGAGCGCGACCAGCTGGCGCAGGCTCAGCCGCCTGGCGAAGAAGGGATGCGTGTCGTTCACGCGTTGAACCGTAGCCGCTGCGGCGGCGCGGCACGTCAACCCAGGGTCTGACGTTGAAGTTCGGACCGTGGTCCGACGCGCCGGCACGCCGCCGCCCAGCATTCTTTTCGGCGTGATCGAAGTCCAGCACCTGACGAAGCGCTACGGCGCCACCCTCGCCGTCGACGACCTGTCCTTCACGGTCGACCCCGGTCATGTCACCGGCTTCCTCGGGCCCAATGGCGCAGGCAAATCCACCACGATGCGCCTGATCCTCGGCCTCGACGCGCCGACCTCGGGCCGGGCTCTGGTCAACGGCCGCCCTTATACGTCGCTGCGCAGGCCGATGCACGAGGTCGGCGCGCTCCTTGACGCGAGCGCGGTCCATGGGGGCCGCAGCGCCTACGACCACCTGCTGAGCCTGGCTCTCACCAACGGCATCGGCTCCAAGCGCGTCTCCGACGTGCTCGAGCAGGTCGGCCTGGCGAGCGTGGCGCGCAAACGCGTGGGCGGCTTCTCGTTGGGCATGAAACAGCGGCTCGGCATCGCGTCCGCGCTGCTGGGCGACCCCGGTGTGCTGATCTTCGACGAGCCGGTCAACGGTCTCGACCCCGACGGCGTGCGCTGGATTCGCGACCTCATGCGCGGCCTGGCCGCCGAGGGCCGCACGATCCTGCTCTCCAGCCACCTCATGAGCGAGATGGCCCTCACCGCCGAGCACATCGTCATCCTCGGCGGTGGCCGACTCATCACGCAGACCACCGTCGCCGAGCTGACGGCCCGCTACTCCTCGCTCGAAGACGCCTACCTCGCCCTGACCGCCGGCGACGTTCGCTACGGAGCCGCCCGATGACACCGGTCCTCACAGGTGGGCGGCGACTCCTTACCGCCCTGGGCACCGCTGGACCTGCCGTTCGCCAGCACCGCGGGCCGCACTGGCCCTGCCGCTCATCACCACCCCGGGCAACGCTGGCCCTGCCGCTCATCGCCGCCCAAGGTCGCACCGGCTGTGCCCCTCGCGTGCCGATCGTCGCCCTCGCGGTCGGATCCCTCGCGCTCAGGCGGGGCGACGCACGATCGCGTCCCTGCCGAGAGCGAGTACAACGTCGCGGCCAGCCTTTGCTGCCGCACATGTCATCCCCTGACCAACCCCCGCACGATTGCGACCGACGCACCACTGATGCACGCCCCACCCGTTACCAGCCAACACACATCACGGTCGGCCTTCCGCCGACACGCAACCCAGCCTCTGATCGGCCCGCACGCATCGCGACAGGCGCTCCACCGTCACACAAACCCGATCCCTTACCGACGCACACGCATCTGAGAGATACCGCCGACGCTCCCTGGTCGCGACCAGCCCATCATCACGATCAGCGCTCCACCGTCACATGCCCCTGACTCTGACCGGCCCGCACGCATCGCAACCGGCCACCCGTCGGCGCACTACCCGGCCCGTGACCAGTCACCCCATCGCGACCAGCCACCCGCTGACACGCTCCCCAGCCCATGACCAGCCCAGCATCCCGACCAGCACGCCACCGACCAACAACCCGACGACCCTCAATCGCCCCGCATGCGTCCCTCATCGGCACTCCGCCGGCACGCAGCCGCCCCGCCTTCCTGACCAGAAAGCGCATACCAAGATGAGCGTCCTGACCTCTGAATACGTGAAGCTGCGTTCGGTCCGCTCGACCTACCTGATCGTCGGCCTGGCCCTCAGCACGATCCTCGCGGGATTCGTGCTCGCCGCCACGGCGGCGGGCACGTACGACACGGCTCCACCCGAGCGGCAGGCCGTCGCCAGGATCGCGAACCTGGAGGAGGCGTTCGTGATCGTCCCCCAGCTGGCGATGGGGGTGCTCGGCGTCCTGGCCATAACGTCCGAGTACACGACGGGCTTGATCAGGACGAGTCTGGCGATCGTGCCCCGCCGCTGGCCTTTACTGGCCGCCAAGGCGCTGACCGTCACCATCCTGTCCCTGGGAGTCGGCGCCGTCGTGGTCTTCGGCACGTACGCGGCTGCCAGGAGCGCGATCGGTGACCGGTTCTCCGGCGCCTACGCGACGGCCTTCGGCGACCGGCTGCCGCTCCTGCTGGCCCTCACTTTGACGGTGCCCGCGTTCGCGCTGCTCGGTTTGGGGTTGGGGGCGATGCTGCGTTCACCGGCGGCCGCGATCGCCGTGATCGTGGGGCTCGTCTACGTGGTCCCGATCATCGTCGGGAACGTTCCTGAGCCCTGGAGCGAGACCCTCGGGTCGTTCATGATCGGGGCACTTCCCCGCCAGCTCGTAGGCGAGACCAATGCGTCCTCGGTCTACGGCTCCCTGCTGTCCCCGCCGGCGGCCGCCACCGTGCTGATCGCGTACGCGATCGTCCCTTTGATCGCTGCCACCGCACTGCTACGCCGAAGGGATGTCTGACATGCCACATCCGAGTCGCCTGCTGCGCGCGCTCCTGCGAGCCGCCGGGCGGGTACGGCAGGTGTGGAGACCTGCCGTACCGTCCGGATGCCGCTCACACCTCGAGCACCACCGGGATGATCATCGGCCGGCGGCGGTAGGTGTCGCTCACCCAGCGGCCCACCGTACGGCGCACAACCCGGCGGATCTCCTGCATGTCGACCACGCCGTCCGCGGCCTTCTCCTCGAGGGCCCGCTGGATCTGCGGGATGAACTCGTCGAACTGCGCCGGATCGATGCCCGAGCCGCGCGCGTGGATCTCCGGCCCAGCGGTGAGCTTGCCGGTGTTGGAGTCGACCACGACCACCACGGAGATGAAGCCCTCGTCACCGAGGATCTTGCGGTCCTTCAGGGACGTGTCGGTGATCTCACCCACGGAGGAGCCGTCGACGTAGACATATCCGGCGTGGACGGCGCCCACGATCCGTGCGCGCCCGTCGACCAGGTCCACGACCACGCCGTCTTCGGCGATCACGATGTGGTCCTCGGGCACGCCGGTCAGCGCCGCGAGTTTGGCGTGCGCCCGCAGGTGACGCCACTCGCCGTGCACGGGCATGAAGTTGGAGGGGCGCGTCAGGTTGAGCACGTACAGCAGTTCACCCGCGGCCGCATGACCGGAGACGTGCACCTTGGCGTTGCCCTTGTGCACGACGCGGGCTCCCCACCTGGTCAGGCCGTTGATGACCTTGTTGACTGCGGTCTCGTTGCCGGGCACCAGCGACGAGGCCAGCAGCACGGTGTCACCCTCCGCGATGCGGATCGGGTGATCACGGTTGGCCATCCTCGACAGCGCCGCCATGGGCTCGCCCTGAGAGCCGGTGCAGATCAGCACCACGTCCTGGGGCGGCCAGTCCTCGATGTCGCGGGAGTCGACGATCAGCTCCGGCGGCACCTTGAGGTATCCGAGGTCGCGGGCCACGCCCATGTTGCGCACCATCGAGCGTCCGACGAGCGCCACCTTGCGGCCGTGCTTGGCGGCGGCGTCCATGACCTGCTGGATGCGGTGCACGTGGGAGGCGAAGCTGGCCACGATCACCCGCTGCTCGGAGGTGCGGATCACCTCGTCGATGACCGGCGCGATCTCCCGCTCGCTGGTGACGAACCCGGGCACCTCGGCGTTCGTGGAGTCGGACATCAGCAGGTCGACGCCCTCGGAGCCGAGCCTGGCGAAGCCGCCGAGGTCGGTGAGGCGGCCGTCGCTCGGCAACTGGTCCATGCGGAAGTCACCGGTGTGCAGCACGATGCCGGCGGGAGTCCTGATGGCGACGGCCAAGGCGTCGGGGATGGAGTGGTTGACCGCGAGGAACTCGCAGTCGAAGGGCCCGAAAACGTGCCGCTCGCCCTCGACGACCTCGCGTTTGACCGGCTGGATGCGGTGCTCGGTCAGCTTGGCCTCGATGAGCGCGAGCGTGAGCTTGGACCCGACGAGCGGAATGTCGCGCCGCTCGCGCAGCAGGTACGGCACCGCCCCGATGTGGTCCTCGTGGGCGTGCGTCAGCACCACGGCCTCGACGTCGTCGAGCCGGTCCCTGATGTACTCGAAGTCGGGCAGGATGAGGTCGACACCCGGCTGGTCGGGCTCGGGGAACAACACCCCGCAGTCGACGATCAGCAGGCGGCCGTCGAACTCGAAGACGGCCATGTTCCTGCCGATCTCCCCCAACCCGCCGAGCGCGACGATGCGCAGGCCGCCTTCGGGCAGCGCCGGCGGGGGGCCAAGCTCAGGATGCGGATGGCTCATGCCCGGCCCCCATGGTCAGATCTTGTTCTCAAAACTCCCGGTTCCTCCCCGTTCCTATGTGTCTGTCAACTTCACCCCGCCGGCCACCAGGCAAGCACGCAGCTCGGCGATTTGCTGTTCCGTGGCGTCCACGAGCGGCAGGCGTACCGGACCGACCGGCATGCCCACCAGGCTCAGCGCCGCCTTTGCCATGATCGCGCCGCCCGCGCGCAGCATGATCCCGTCCACGACCGGAGCCAGCTGGGTGTGCACGGCCAGGGCCTGCGCGACTTCGCCGCTCTTGTGCAGCTCGATCATGCGCGCCAGCTCGGCCCCGACCACGTGCCCGACGACGCTGACGAAGCCGGCCGCGCCGAGCGAGAGCCAGGCCAGGTTGAGCAGGTCGTCACCGGAGTAGAACGCGAGGTCGGTCGCGGTCATCACCTGACTGGCGGCGAACAGGTCGCCCTTGGCGTCCTTCACGGCCACGATGCGTTCGTGCTGGGCCAGCCGCAGCAGGGTTTCAGTCTTGATCGGTACGCCACTGCGTCCCGGAATGTCGTAGAGCATCACCGGCAGGTCCGTAGCGTCGGCCACGGCGGTGAAATGCCGATACAGCCCCTCTTGCGGCGGCTTGTTGTAGTAGGGCGTCACCACCAGCAGGCCATGGGCTCCGGCGCGGGCCGCCTGCTTGGCGAGTTCGACGCTGTGGCGGGTGTCGTTGGTCCCCGCCCCGGCGACCACGGTCGCACGGTCCCCGACCGCGTCCAGCACAGCGCTGACGATGCGCTGTTTCTCCTCATCAGAGGTGGTGGGCGACTCACCGGTCGTCCCATTGACGATCAAACCGTCGTTTCGCTGCTCGTCCACCAGATAGGTGGCAAGACGTCGCACAGCCGCGTAATCGACCTCGCCGTCGGGGGTGAACGGCGTGACCATCGCGGTCAGCATGCGGCCGAAGGGCGCGTCGGTGGTTCCAGTTGGCGATGCCATAGTGCGAACGCTACCCGGATTCAGAAATCCATTGGACGTCGCCACCCCGCTTCGCCCACCCGGAGCCGCCTTTTGCCCGCTTTCACGGGCTTCTGTACGCCTCAGTGCACGTCGCCGGACGGCTCGACCGGCCGGTGCGACGCATGTCACTCAGCATCGCCGCCCTACACACCGCACCCACCATCCGACCTGGCCACCTCATCGCAGGCTACCCAGGCACCCGCAGCACCTGAGGCAGCAGGCGACGTCCGTCCGCGGCAGCGGGTTCGCATGTGGGCCGACGTACGCACCTCACCTTGAGGGACATGCCGCTCCGGATCGGGTCCCCAGAGAGGCGTTGCGGCGAGGAAGCGCACGTACGCCTCATTCGAATCACTTGGGACATACGCCGCCTTCGCTCGAAGCCTCCACAGCGCCCCGCGAAGCAAACCTTCTGTGGCCACGACCGTCCAAGCGGTGACAATACCGCTCAAGCAGTGACATCGGCCGACCAGCCAAGACCCTGCCCACCCCCCGCCGTACGGAAGGGACCACAGGGCGAGGACACACCGCCACAAGCACGACACGACGGGCCACCAGAGCAGGCGGACCACACCAGAGGGTCAAAAGATCATCGACTTCTAGTCAAAGAAAGGCTGCCTCACCTGGCCGTACGTCACTAAGGTAGGCGGCTGTCAGGCAGGGCCGACATGGAAGAGGTCGCCGATATGTGCTCGGGGGTACACACATCGACGACCTCTATCGGAGAATCGGTCGCCCTTACACCGGCGTTACAGGGTTTCTCCAATAATTTCCCGCCATCGCAAAGTTGGGGCTCCAGCATCCCTCGATGACGGTCGGTTACCTGCCGAATACGGCAACATAGGGCAACGCCTCACACGAACCCCCAGGGATGGACTAGTGGCCACCTCAGATCCGGTCTACCTGCGTGTCGTCGAAGACATCCGGCGACAGATCACCGACGGCACCCTTCCCCCCGGCGCGCCCATTCCTTCGCGGGCGCAGCTGACCCGCAAATATCAGGTCGGCGAGACCGCCGCTCGTCACGCGCTACGTGTGCTCGCGGGCGAGGGCCTCATCATCGGCCGCGTTGGTTCGGGCCATTACGTCCGGGAACGGCCCGACTTGATCGCCTTGCACCGATGGCGTTTCCTCGACCACCCCGCCCCCTTCGCCGCAGACCTGCAGTCGCAAGGCAGGCGCGTGACATGGGACTGGCACAGCGAACTGGCCGAGGCGGGCCCCGACATCGCACGACGGCTCCACGTGCCCGAGAACGCCACGCTGACCAGAACCCGCTACGTCTTCCGCGGTGACGGCCGGCCGCTCCAACTCGCCACGTCGTACGAGATGCGGGAGTTCGCGTCCCACAGCGACGAGGACAGGCGTGGTTTCGTCACGAAGATGTACGCGCACGGCATAAAGATCACGGAGATCGTGGAAAGCGTGCACACCCGCATCCCCCGCCCGGCGGAGAGCGACGCCCTCGACCTGGCGGCCGGCGTGCACGTGCTGCATGTGGAGCGTACGCACTGGGCGGGCGATCGGCCCGTGGAGACGAGCGACATCATCATCCCGGGCGACCGGTTCCGGGTCATGTACAGCATGCCGGTCTAGATCACGATTGCCCCGCCTGTCCAGGTCGGCGAGCTCCGGGCGAGCACCTTCTCTCTCGCCCGGAGCTCCCCTTTTTCGCCCCGCATAACCCTTCACCCCCGCCCCATCCGAGACCCCACCCCACCCGCGACTCCGCACCATCGCGACCCTTTCGACTAGCTCATCAATCAACAGCGGCGCGCTGACCGTCGCCGTCCCACTACCTGGCCCCCGCGTGTCCAAGTGCGCGATAGACGATCTCCAAGATCGGCTTGATACATTCCTTGGAATGGGCCCCGTGGCTCGCCCGCCCAAGCCCATGTGCATCGCCAAGCCCATGTGCATCGCCAAGCCCATGTGCATCGCCAAGCCCATGTGCATCGCCAAGAGCAGCGCGTCGCTGAGAGCTTGCTCGTTGCCGAATCTGCTCGGCCCCTTCGACCTGCGGCAGGTGGGCTGCCACACCAAACTCTGCGCCCGCGTAGCTGCGGTTTTGCTGGGGGCGGGACGCGCGCGATCCCGCTCGCGGAGCCGCTGACGGTTCTGCTGGTAAACGGCGCCGCGCGATCCCGTGGTGCGCCGCGCGACCCCGTGGTGCGCCACGCGATCCCGTGGTACGCGGCGCCGCGCGCGATCCCGCTCGCGGCATGGACGGCTCGCGGCCTCCTAGCGGGCCCGTCGGTGCTTGTCCTCGCCGGCACGCGCCCGGAGGTCAACGAGAAGGGGCGGCCGAAGCCATCCGGCATCGACTACGAGGTCGCGGCGGAGGTCACGCTGGAACTGCACACCGGCGAGCCAGGCGTCGTCCTGGTCTCCGGCAAGCTGCTCACCGAGTTCCGTGACCGCCCACGCGAGGCGAGTGCCGGTGAGGGCACTCGAGTCCGTGCGCACGGTCGCCCCGGCTCAGTGAGGGCAGCGGCGCCGACACCAGGCCGGCCTCGTTCCCCGTCGTCTTTCTGCGCAACCGGCCACCGCAGGACTTCGTCGGCGCGGCGGTGTTGTTCGCCAGCGGGAACCTCGTGCAGAGGTTCAGGACCCGAGCAGCACAGTCAGCAGCTCACGGTCGGACCAGCGCAGTGCTGCGGGTCCCTTGTGCTTTCAGACACGCATGCGGCACTCCTGCTCGGAGCACTTGGCGTCGCGGCTTACGGAGCTCCTCCGGCCAGTGCTTCTGGATGGCCTTCCTGATGTGACCCGCGAGTGACGCCCACCGCCCGCCAGACGAAGGATTCGGCTTGCCGTTGCACCCCTGAGCGCTCGTCGGTGGAGCAAGACATGCGGCGGTCGAACAGGTGGGTGAGCGGGGGCAGAGGGGCCGCGGCACCAGCGGCATACGCCCACGCGAGGCCGTGGAAGACGGAAAGTTCGGGATGCGGGAGCCGATCGCTCGGAGCGAAAGCTGCAGGCGAATGCGCAGGTCAGAGATTGTCGGTGGCCGTTGATACAACGGGGGCGGAGGTTGCCGATGCGAGTCAAAGACCTGTCCAAAGGTGATCGGCCGCGCGAGCGGCTCATGGCCAGCGGTGCCGCTGCGCTGGCCGACCGTGAGCTGCTGGCCGTGCTGCTCGGTTCCGGGTTCCGGGGAGCGAGCGCGCTCGACCTGGCCAGCCAGGTGATCGCGCATTGTGGAGATCTCGATGGCCTGGGCCGTTCGGACCCGCACCGGTTACTCGCGCTGCCTGGGATCGGGCCGGCCAAGGCGGCACGGGTGACGGCGGCCTTCCATCTCGTACGCCGAGCGGAGGCCTGGCCTGAGCGCGAACGCATCACCAGCACGTCCGACCTCGCCCACGCCTGTGCCCCGCTGCTCCACGGCCGTACCCGGGAGCGGCTGGTCATGGTGGCGTGCGACACCGGTGGACGGGTGCTGAAGCGTGCCGTGCTGACCGAGGGCGCGAGCGATCACACGGTGCTGCCCATACGCGAGGTGATCAGGGAGGTGCTGACGGCGGGCGGCGCGGCGTTCGGGCTCGCCCACAACCATCCGGGCGGGTCGCTCGACCCGAGTCCCGAGGATCTGGAGGCCACGGCTCGGCTGCTGGAGGCGGCGGAGACGGTCGGGCTGCGGCTTCTGGATCACGTGATCATCTCGGATGGGGCCTGGAGACGCATTCCGCTATAAAGCCATTTTCCACCGGACGAGGGAGGCGGGATTCCGCAAACGGCATGATCCCGCGTATAGCGTCGAACGCCAGTTTTCCAAGGGATGACCATGAGAACCTAATCCCGCGGGTAGGCCGTTATGGACGTCAGCCGGCCATTACTCGCCTTGGACGTGGCTCCTTGCCCCCTTGAAGTCGCACGGGGCCATGTCCATGGTCCTACGCATGATTCCGGGTGAAGCCCGCGCCTCGTCAGTGGGGTTCGGGCAGGCGCGTCGCCCGGGATCATGCGGGGGACGACGCAGGGTGCGTGGGCGACGGCTGCCGTGGGCGTGCCATAGTCAGCGGTCTCCGGTGCGCTAGTACTGGACGAAGGCGCGTACCAGGCACCCATCGCACCCTTGTCACCGGGCGGGTGGCGACCCCGTCCGGTGACACTGCGTTCATCGTCCTCCCTTCACAGGGGCCGCAACAGAAAGTCGGAGTCACCGGTCGGGGAAAGACTTCACCGGAGGCTGTTCACACGGCAGACTGTTGTTGCGGCCATCGCGCTTGTAATCCTTCGAACTGCGTCTTCGGGGGACCGCGATGGCCGTCACCATTTTTTCGGATCCGGGCTTCTTCCGTACCGGGCTTCTTCCGTACCGGCTTCTTCCTGTGTCGGCTTCTTTGCACCGGCGCTTTATCGCGATCTGCGGGTAAATGTCTGGCATGCCGGTGTGCGCCTACCTCCTCGCGAAGCGACAGAACGCGAGTGGCCCTGCATAGCAGGTTGGACTCATGGGTTGCGAATTGCCGCACACTAACCGACGCTTTGCCTCGCCGCACATCTACAGGCCAAACGGACAATTACGAAGCCAGCCGACCATACCGACGGGTCGTGACTCTGTAGCGGACGGCATGGCTGCACCCACTCTTCAGCGGGCGGCTTGTCTGCGTCCACTCTTCAGTGGGCGGCATGGCTGCGCCGCTACAGTTCCGGGCGACGATGCACTGCGAGGTCCCTTGCTGCGGGCGTACTGCCGACCTTCCCGGCCATCGGGCACTGAAGGACTCCGGAACCGCCGTGCACCACACAGAGCGCCCCATCCGGACCGCTGTGCGGTCCGCGGCGGAGAACAGCGCTAAAGACGCGAAATGGCGCGGCTAGGGTGACTCCACGCCAGGTTGCAGAGCATCTTCAGGCGCGGGGCTAGGATTTTTTTCCGCTCCGTATCGCGGCGTCCATCAGGCTTCGCCTAGGAACGACGGTGAGCCCACCGTCACGTCCACCAGGGCCTTGGGCTCGAAACAAAGGTGACCTCACCATCACGTCTACCATGCCTTGTCTCGGGAACAAAGCTGACCCCACCGGGGAAATGACGCATAAGCCCTGGTTCCTAATTGGCCTTCCTGCTGCCGTTCCGTTGGATACTCTTGGGGCGTGCTGAATCGCGAGGGCGACAGATATCTCTATCTCCAGATCAGCGAGGTCATCCGGTCGCGCATCATCGCCGAACACTCGCCTGGAGACGTGATTATCAGCGAGGCGGGAATCCAGCGGGAATTCAACGTCGCGCGTACGACGGCACGCAAGGCGATTCGCGTGCTACGCAATCAAGGGCTGGTCCACACCCGGCAAGGGCAGGGCACATTCGTCAGTACACCGGGAGAAATACGACCGGTAAGCCGGAGTATACCGCTTTATCGGTATATCGCCGGAGAAATCCGGGAGCGGATAAAGGGCGGTGAACTGGTCGCCGGGCAACAGATTCCTAGCGAGATCGCGTTGGTGCGAACGTATGGGGCCGCGCGCGAGACCGTACGGCGGGCCATTTCGCTGCTGCGCGACGAGGGGTGGGTGTACAGCGTTCCCTATCGCGGCAGCTTCGTCTGCCAAGAGGAACGGTGGCCGACGACACCCGACCTCCGAGGGCCGGTTAAGGCTGCGAACAACGCGGCATCGCAGCCATCCGGCAAACACCGCGGCAAGGCGCGGCGGGGCAAGCCGAGCTAACGCGGCACAGGGCAGGGCCGGCACCCCGTACTGATGCGGTGCCGGACGCGACAGGGCGACTTGGGTTGACTTGGGCTAAGGCCACGCAAGGCGCGGCAGGGCAAAGCGCTGCAATGTCAGCGTGGCCTCCCTCCGCTCGCCGTTCCTGTGGCCGCGTGCGGCCTGTCACCCGTGTACTGCTCCTGCCCCTGCCGCTGGTAGACAACCGCTCACTCCGCCCGCGGCTACGCCAAGGGGCACGACTCGCGGACGCTGCGGTGCCCAGGGCGACGAGGGCGAAGGCGCGGTTTGCGGGTGGCCGACCGGGTGACGCGCGCGGCGGGCGCGGTGGGGCACGCAGGGCGCGCGCGGGTGCACGCAGGGCGCGGCGCTGCGCGCCCACGACGGGCGACGTTGAGGAATCCGGCTCACAGGCGGTTCGGCGACTACGGTGACGAGGCCGAAGACGCGGTTCGCTGGTGGTCGGCGCGCGAGCGTTGCGATCATGCGTCCGCTCCGAGGTGGCCAGCGCACAAGCATTGTCATCAGGCTTCCGCTCGGAGGTGACCGGCGCACCAACACTGCCATCAGGCGTCCACTCCGAGGCGACCGGCGCACCAACACTGCCATCAGGCGTCCACTCCGAGGCGACCGGCGCACCAACACTGCCATCAGGCGTCCACTCCGAGGCGACCGGCGCACCAACACTGCCATCAGGCGTCCACTCGGAGGTGGGCGGCCGCCCTAGACGGCGAGGAAGGACGGACTCATCAGCCCTTGATCACCCGAGACGGACACGGCTCGCGATGGTGGGTAGGCGGCGCACGGCAGCAGGACCGAGAAGAGGGCTTGTCGGGTGGCTGGCCGCACGGGTTGCTGGGTCCGCGGCGGCGGTGATGTCCCTGGTCACGATGGTGTGGTGATGTGGTGTCCGTCGTGATAGCCGGTGCCGGGACGCCTGGTACGGCGAGACGTCGCACAGCAGTCTGGTGCCGAGCCGGTACCGCCCGGCTGTCGCGGGCTCGTGGTCGGACAGCATCCAGGCCGGGCAGTATCCGGGCTGGACAGCCCCGCCCAGACGGCAGCCAGTCCAGACAGCGCTCAGGGCGGTCGGCTTCAGGTCGATGAGCGCCCGATCAGTCAGCGGGAGGTACGCGGCTCACCCGGCGCGTCGAGAGTCCGCACGATCGCAGGTCTGGTCCATACGCGGCCATGCTACGAGCCATACGCGGCCATGCTACGAGGCGCTAGAAGACCGGGATGATGTCCTCCGGGTCGACGACGTCTACCTGCACGCCTTCTAGGTCGAGCTCCGGGATGGCGGGGAAGTCGATCCCCCAGCGCTCGACGATGGCGCGTACGTGGGCCATGGCGATCCGCCAGTTCTCGGCCTGCTCCTCGTACGACAGCACCCCTAGCCCGGCCTGCCGGGCGTGGCCCATGAGGACGCGGTGGTTGGGCAGGAAGTACGGCGGGAGCTCCCAGAAGCCCTCAGGGGGCTCCCAGAGGATCATGCTGAGGAAGACGAACCCGGCTCTGAGCTGACGGGTGATGAGGACGCGGGTGTCATCGGTGAGGCCGGGCCACTCGTTCTCCAGGATGGTCATGCAGATCTGGAGGTGGCGGGACTCGTCGCGGCCGATGCGCTGGAACATTTCGCTGAAGACAGGATGGCGGGTGCCCGAGGCCATGCCGCGGAAGAGCGTGGAGGCGGCCATCTCGCCCATCATGAAGCTGGTGAACAGGACCGGCAGGGAGTACCGGCCGACGGCGGCGCTGTAGCCGTTCCAGTAGCGGCCGCCGTTGTGATAGAGCCAGCCGATGTTGTTGTGGGCGGCGGCTTCGAGGTCGTCGGACGGGGTCCAGTCGAGGGGGCCGCCGGGCCACAGGCGGGCGATGGTGCGCTGGCAGCACTCCTCGTGGTTCATCTCGTCGCGGGTGATCGAGAAGAAGCACTTCCTGACCGGGTCCTCTTCGTGTCGCTCGAACGCCTGGATGGTGGCGCGGGCGAAGACGGCGGGGCCGGAGGCGTCGAAGTTGGCGAGCACGGAGAACCAGTACATGATGCCGAGCCGCTGCTCGCGGGTGAACTCGCCGGGGTCCAGGGCGTCCCAGGGCAGGTCGGCGGGGTTCCAGACGACGCGCTTCGACTTCTCGTAGATGGCGGCGAGCTTCTCGGTCTCGACTCGCCATTCCATCGGGTAGATGTTGGGCTGTGGGATGTCCGGCGCCGGCCAGAAGCCGCCGTCCGGGATCGTGAGGTCCGCCATGGTGACACCTTCTCTCCCCTCCTGCCTTTCCCATCCTGAGCGGCGTTATCGCAGGCAGGCATCTCACGCAGGCATCTCACGCAGGCATCGCACACAGCCGACGCAGGCAGTCATCGCACGCATGTCATCGCAGGTAGTCGTCGCGGGCATAGGACGCCGCGCCGCACGTCGGCGTCGCTTCGCCACGACCATCGCGGGCGGTCTCGCGGCCCGGCCTCACGATCACACCGAGAACGTGTGCGGCACCCCACGGTCATCGAAAAGACGCCACGTTCACGACGCCGGCCCACCTGCTGATCATGATGCCCGCTACGCGCAGTAGAGTGACTGACATGCCGTTCTCCACGGAGCTCGTGCGCGACTTCGTGAACACCTTCGACGTCGAAACCCAGGCGGACGAGCTGTCCTCCCCCTCGGAGCTGGCCCTGTGGCTGCGCGAGCGCGGCCTGGCCGGCGCCCACGACCGCGCGACCGACGACGACCTGCGGATCGCTCACGAGCTGCGTGAGGGCCTGCGGGCGGCGCTCAGGCGCGAGGCGGCCGACCTGCCGCAGCTCCCTCTGCGGGTGCTGGTGACTCCGGAGGAGGGTCCGGGTCTGGTTCCGGTGGCGGACGGCGTGCGGGGCGGGCTGGCGCGTATCGCCGCGGCGGTCATGACGGCGTCGTGGGACCGGCTGAAGGTGTGCGCGGAGGGAACGTGCCAGTGGGCGTTCATCGACTCGTCGAAGAACCGTTCCCGCTCGTGGTGTTCCATGAGGGTTTGCGGCAACCGGACCAAGACACGCGCTTACCGGGCGAGGAAGCGGGGTTCGCGTCGTCCTCAAGGGTCAAACACCGATACGGTGTAACTCGTGCCTTGTGGCATGAACGGCAGGCGAAGGAGCGGGCCGAGATGGCAGACGTAGGCGTCCGGGCGGCCCGGCGCGAGGATGTGCTCCAGGTTGCGAACACTCAGATCCGCGCCTGGCGCTATGGCTATCGGGATTTCCTCCCGGAAGGTCCACTCGAGCAGATGACCGGCGCGGCGGCCGAGAAGATGTGGCTGCGCCAGTGGGACGAGGCGATCGCCGCCCCGCCCAGCCCCATGCATCGGGTGCTGGTGGCGGTGGAGACCATCCTCGACACCGAGGGCTTCCCCGCCCTCGGCGCGGGTGGCAGCGCCGCGCTGGTCACTCCTCGTGGTGGTGAACGTGTGGTGGGGCTGGCCTCTCATGCGCCGGCCGAGGACCCCGACCTCGACCCCAGCGTGACGGCCGAGATGCTGACGCTGCTGGTCGATCCCGACTTCGTACGCCGGGGTCATGGCAGCCGCCTGCTCAACGCGACCGTCGACTACCTCAGGGAGGACGGCTTCCGGCAGATCGTCACGTGGGTGTTCGCCGATAATTACGCTGTGCTCGGTTTCCTGGAGTCGGCCGGTTGGGGCGAGGACATGGCCGAGCGCGTGCTCGACATGGGCCGCCCGATCAGGATGATCCGGCTCGCCACCGACATCAGCTAGAGGTTGAGGAACGAACATGGCAACCCCCGGCCAGTGGATCGCCGGCGCACGCCCGCGCACGCTGCCTAACGCGATCGTGCCCGTCATGGTGGGCACCGGCGTGGCGATCGGCGAGGGCGGCTTCGTGTGGTGGCGGGCGGTCCTGGCGCTGTTCGTGGCGCTGTCGCTGCAGATCGGCGTCAACTACGCCAACGACTACAGCGACGGCATCCGCGGCACCGACGACCAGCGGGTCGGCCCGATGCGGCTGGTCGGCTCGCGGGTGGCGCCGCCGAAGCAGGTGCTGGCGGCGGCGCTGGGCTCGTTCGCGGTCGCGGCGGTGCTGGGGCTCGTGCTGGTGCTGGTCACGCAGGCGTGGTGGGTGCTGCTCGTGGGTGCGGCGGCCATCGCGGCTGCCTGGTTCTACACCGGCGGCAAGCATCCGTACGGCTACCGCGGGCTCGGCGAGCTGGCCGTCTTCGTGTTCTTCGGCATCGTGCCGGTGGTGGGCACCGCGTACGTGCAGACCGAGCAGCTGAGCTGGGCGGCGCTGATCGCCTCGATCCCGGTGGGCCTGCTGTCGTGCTCGATGCTGGTGGTCAACAACCTGCGCGACGTCGTCACCGACGGCGAGTCGGGCAAGCGCACGCTGGCGGTGCGGCTGGGCGCCGAGCGCACCCGTACGCTCTACGTGGCCTGCCAGGTCATCCCGTACGTGGTGGCGCTGGCGATGGTGCCGATCACGCCGTGGGCGGCGCTGGCGCTGCTGGCTGCGCCGCTGGCGGCGGCCCCGATCAAGGCGGTGCTGAGGAAGGCCGTGGGTCCTGCGCTCATCACGGTGCTGCAGCAGACGGGCAAGCTGCAGATGGCGTACGGCGCGCTCTTCGCGGTGGGGCTGGCCCTCGTCTTCTGACCGGCGAACCGGCCCGCGGGCGCTCGCCCGGTCATCAAGTCGCCCGGTCATCAACCCGGTCGCCCGGTCATCAAGTCGCCGGTCGCTGACCTCGGCGGGCGAGCGACCATTCGGCGATAGACGGCGGCCCGGCGCGCGTCCTGACGATTGGGCTCGACGAGGCAGGGCAGGCACCGGCCCGCAAGAGCCGGGCTCCATGGGCAACGAGCGGCCACTGCCGAGGTCAGGCGTTTGACCCTCGTAGGGGCGCGCGTGAGCCGTTAGCCTTAGGGCACGAGCACGCCGACGAGCGCGAGGGATCATGGCCGAACGGGCCAGCGTGCCCACCGACATCGAGGAGTTCGAGCGCGCACTCGCCGAGTGCGTGGCCATCGCCAGGCGGGCGATGCCCGACTCCCCCATGCTGAGCATCGTGCTGCGCCGCCCCGGCGAGCTGTCCACGGTGGCCAGCTCCGACGGGCTCGCCGAGCTGCTGGACGGCGTGCAGCGCGCCACGGGGCAGGGCCCGCTGCTCGACGTGATCGAGGGCGGAGGGCCGGTGACGTCGCTCGACCTGCGGGCCGAGTCGCGCTGGCCGCGGTTCCTGGCGGCGGCCGAGCAGGTGCGCGGGGTGCACTGCGAGCCGCTGGAGTCGCAGGGGGCGCTGCTCGGCGTCCTGACGCTCTACTCGCGCCGTCCCGGCGGGTTCGCCGACGAGACGTGGGTGGCGATGCGCGTGACGGCGGCGCACGTGGGAGTGCTGTTCCGGGCGGCGCTGGACGTGGCCCGCATGCGCGAGGTGGCCGGCCAGCTCAAGGAGGCGCTGACCACCCGGGCGGTGATCGATCAGGCGCTCGGCATCGTCATGGCGCAGCGCCGGTGCACGGCGGGGCAGGCGTTCGAACTGCTCCGGCAGATCTCGCAGGACCGCAACGTCAAGGTGCACCAGATCGCGGCCTCGATCGTGGAGAAGGTGAGCGGCGAGCCGCCCAAGCGCTCCCGCTTCGAAGAGCCGCCCCAACGCGCCCCAGGCTAGCCGGGCAACCCCGCCACGCCCCGGACAACGCGGCGGGCTGAGGAGGCGATGCCCAAGACGGCATGGCAGGCTGAAGAAGCGACGCCCCAGACGCCACCGCACACTGAGGAAGCGACGCCCCAGACGCCACCGCACGCTGAGGAAGCGACGCCCTAAACGGCACCGCACGCTGAGGAAGCGACGCCCTAAACGGCATGGCAGGCTGAGGAGGCGACGCTCTAGACGGCGTAGCGGGCTGAAGAAGCCGCACCTTCAGGTGGCGTGGTGCATGACGACGCGCGGCGCGACCTCGATCCCGAGCTCCCGCTCATGCGCCACCAGCTCCCGCATCTCCGGCCCCCACGCGCCTTCAGGCAGCACGGAGAAGCCGTTGCGGGCGTACCAGAGGGCGTTCCACGGCACGTCCCTGAACGTCGTCAGCGTCACGCCGGGCGCTCCGCAGGCGCGCGCGTGGTCGAGCACGGCCGCCACGAGCCGCCCGCCGATGCCCTGCCGCATGCGCTCGGGACGTACGGCGAGCTGGTCGAGATGGACGTTGCCGTCGACCTGGCCGATGAGCGCGAACCCGGCGGGCGGGGTGCCCTCGACCAGCACCGACCCGGGATCGGTGACCTCTTCGATCATGGTGGTGCCGGGCGGGAACACGATGCCGACCTGCTCGAACAGCCGGTCGGCGGCCAGCTCGATCGGCACCAGTTCTGCCAGCTCGTCCTTCTCAGCCCATCGCACCATGACGACACGTTCTCATGTTTCGGGCGAACCTCGCCGCGCATATTAGGGTTGAAGATCGTAGGCCCGGCTGTGCGGAGCCGGGACCCTCTCCTCACGACGTGCCCACGTCCGCGTGTGCGAGCGTGGGCACGTCGTGTGCAACCGAGCGCTAGAGGTCGAGCAGCGGCTCCAGGCCCACGGTGAGGCCGGGCAGCTCGCGTACGCGGCGCACGCCGAGCAGCACGCCGGGCGTGAACGCGGCCCTGCTCATCGTGTCGTGGCGGATCGTCAGGATTTCGCCGTCGCCGCCGAGCAGCACCTCCTGGTGGGCGATCAGCCCCGACAGGCGCACCGCGTGGACGTGGACGCCACCGACCTCGGCTCCGCGGGAGCCGTCGAGCGCGGTGGTGGTCGCGTCGGGCATCGCCCCCAGCCCGGCCTTGGCGCGCGCCTCGGAGATCAGCTCGGCGGTACGCCGGGCCGTGCCGGACGGCGCGTCGGCCTTGTTGGGGTGGTGCAGCTCGACGATCTCGGCCGACTCGAAGTAGCGGGCGGCCTGCTGCGCGAAGTGCATCATGAGGACGGCGGCGATGCCGAAGTTGGGGGCGATCAGGCAGTTGGTGCCCGGGTTGGCCGCCAGCCACCCGCGTACGGTCTCGAGCCGTTCCTCGGTGAAGCCGGTGGTGCCCACCACCGGGTGGATGCCGTGGCCGATGGCCCATTCGAGGTTGCCCATCACCACGTCGGGATGGGTGAAGTCGACCACCACCTCGGCGCCCGCGAGCTGCTCGATGGAGTCGTCCTTGTCGAGCGCGGCCACCAGCTCCATGTCGCCGGCCGCCTCGACCGCCTTGCACACCTCGACGCCCACACGTCCCCGGGCGCCCAGCACTCCTACCCTGATCACAGAGCGAGCCTATCGTGCCGCCGCCCCGCCGTCGTCGCAGGCGGGGCGGAGGCGGGGCGGACGCGGCGGCGCGCGTCTCAAGCGGATCACAGCCGGCCCGAGCCGGGAGCTCCGCCGAACCCAAGCGGATCACAGCCGGCCCGAGCCGAGAGCTCCGCCGAACCCAAGCGGATCACAGCCGGCCCGAGCCGAGAGCTCCGCCGAACCCAAGCGGAGTTCAGCGGATGGCGTAGCTGAAGTCCTTGTCGCCGTACGGGCCGATGACGGCCAGTGTGAGCGGCCGGTTGAGCACGTCGGCGGCGATCTCGGCGATCTCGTCCGGGGTGACGGCGTCGATGCGCGCGAGCACCTCGTCGACCGACATCAGCTCGTCGTAGACCAGCTCGTTCTTGCCGATGCGGGACATCCGCGAGCCGGTGTCCTCAAGGCCGAGCACGAGCCCGCCGCGCATCTGTCCCTTGCCGCGGGCGATCTCGTCGGCGGTGAGCCCCTCGGCCACCACTCTGGAGACCTCGTCGCGGCAGATCTTCAGCACGTCGTCGATTTTGGACGGCAGACAGCCCACGTAGATGCCGAACTGGCCGGTATCGGCGTAGGCCGAGGTGTAGCTGTAGGCGGAGTAGGCCAGGCCGCGCTTCTCCCTGATCTCCTGGAAGAGCCGCGACGACATGCCGCCGCCGAGCGCCGCGTTGAGCACGCCGAGCGCGAACCTGCGGTCGTCGGTGCGCGACAGGCCGGTGGTGCCGAGCACCAGGTTGGCCTGCTCGGTGGGCCGGTCGAGCACCGCGATGCCGGAGCGGGTCTCGGCGCCGGGACCGCTGGTGCGCGGCGGCTCGAACTCGGCGGGGCCGGACAGCGCCCCCGCCCGCTCGTACGCCCTGGCGACCAGCTCGACGACCTCTTCGTGCCGGACGTTGCCCGCCACCGACACGACGGTGCGGCGCGGCCGGTAGAAGCGGTGGTAGTACTCGGCGATGCGCTCGCGGCCGAGCGCGTTGATGGACTCGACCGTGCCCAGGATGGGCCGGCCGATCGGCGAGTCGCCGTAGAGGGTGGCGGCGAACTGCTCGTGCACGACGTCGGAGGGGTCGTCGTCGTGCATGGCGATCTCCTCGAGGATCACGCCACGCTCGGACTCGACGTCGTCCTCGGTCACCAGCGAGCTGGTCACGACGTCGGCGAGCACGTCGACCGCGATCGGCAGGTCCTCGTCGAGGACCCGCGCGTAGTAGCAGGTGTACTCCTTGGCGGTGAAGGCGTTGATCTCACCGCCGATCCCCTCGATGGAGGCGGAGATCTCCATGGCGTCGCGCGTGGGGGTGCCCTTGAACAGCAGGTGTTCGAGGAAGTGCGTGGCCCCCATGTGCTCGGGGGCCTCGTCACGCGAGCCGATGCCGACCCACATGCCGACCGCGACGCTCCGCACGGTCGGCATGGTCTCGGTCACCACACGCAGCCCACCCGGGAGGACGGTGCGCCTTACCACCCCGGCTCCGTCCTTGCCGGGGTGCAGCGTGGTCGTGGTCACGAGTTCCGGTCGTCTCCCTCGGAGGAGGAGCTGCTGCGGGTGCGCACGCGGGTGCGGGTGCGGCGCGGCCGCTCCGGCTTGTCCTCGGCGGCCGGGGCGGCGGACGCCTCGTCCGGCTCGGCGGCGCTCTCGGCGGCCTTGGCCTCTCTCTCCGCGGCCTCCTTCTCGATGACCTCGACCGGCACCAGCGAGAGCTTGCCGCGGCCGTCGATCTCGGCGATCTCGACCTGGATCTTCTCGCCGACCGTCATGACGTCCTCGACGTTCTCGATGCGCTTGCCGCCGTGCAGCTTGCGGATCTGCGAGACGTGGAGCAGGCCGTCCTTGCCCGGCATGAGCGAGATGAACGCGCCGAACGCGGCGATCTTGACGACCGTGCCGAGGTAGCGCTCGCCCACCTCGGGCATGTGCGGGTTGGCGATGGCGTTGATCGCCGAACGGGCGGCCTCGGCGGACGGACCGTCGGTGGCACCGATGTAGATGGTGCCGTCGTCCTCGATGGTGATCTCGGCGCCGGTGTCGTCCTGGATCTGGTTGATCATCTTGCCCTTGGGGCCGATGACCTCGCCGATCTTGTCGACCGGGACCTTGATGGTGATGATGCGCGGCGCGGTCGGGTTCATCTCCGCCGGGGAGTCGATCGCCTCCTGCATCACGTCGAGGATCGCCAGGCGGGCGCCCTTGGCCTGCTTGAGCGCGGCGGCCAGCACGTGGGCCGGGATGCCGTCGAGCTTGGTGTCGAGCTGCAGGGCGGTGATGAGGTCCTTGGTGCCGGCGACCTTGAAGTCCATGTCGCCCATGGCGTCTTCCGCGCCCAGGATGTCGGTCAGCGTGACGTAGGTGTCGCCCTCGCCGATCAGGCCCATCGCGATGCCCGCGACCATCTCCTTGAGCGGCACGCCGGCGTCGAGCAGCGACATCGTCGAGGCGCAGACCGAGCCCATCGAGGTGGAGCCGTTGGAGCCGAGCGCCTCCGACACCTGGCGGATCGCGTACGGGAACTCCTCACGCGACGGCAGCACCGGGATCAGCGCCCGCTCGGCCAGCGCGCCGTGACCGATCTCGCGGCGCTTGGGCGAGCCCACCCGGCCGGTCTCACCGGTGGAGTAGGGCGGGAAGTTGTAGTTGTGCATGTAGCGCTTGGTCCGCTCGGGGTTGAGCGTGTCGATGACCTGCTCCATGCGCAGCATGTTGAGCGTGGTGATGCCGAGGATCTGGGTCTCGCCGCGCTCGAACAGCGCCGAGCCGTGCACCCGGGGCACCACGTGGACCTCGGCGGACAGCGCGCGGATGTCCTTGGTGCCGCGGCCGTCGATGCGCACGCCCTCCTTGATGACGCGCTCGCGCATCAGCTTCTTCATCACCGCGCGGAACGCGGCGGAGATCTCCTTCTCGCGGCCCTCGAACTCGGGCAGGAGCTTCTCGGCGGCGAGCGCCTTGACCCGCTCGAGCTCGTTCTCGCGCTCCTGCTTGGCGGCGATGGTCAGCGCGGCGGCCAGCTCGGTCTTGATCGCGGCCTCGACGGCGGCGTAGACGTCGTCCTGGTAGTCGAGGAAGATCGGGTATTCGGCGGTCTCCTTGCCGGCGACCTGCGCGATGCGGGTCTGCGCCTCGCACAGCACCTTGATGAACGGCTTGGCCGCCTCAAGGCCCTGCGCGACCGTCTCCTCGGTCGGGGCGACGGCGCCCTCGGCGACGAGCTTGAGCGTGTCCTTGGTGGACTCGGCCTCGACCATCATGATGGCCACATCGCCGTCGTCGAGCACCCGGCCCGCCACGACCATGTCGAAGGTGGCGCGCTCCAGCTCGTGGTGCGTCGGGAACGCCACCCACTGGCCGTCGATCAGCGCGACCCGCACGCCGCCGATCGGGCCGGAGAAGGGCAGGCCGGCGAGCTGCGTGGACAGCGACGCGGCGTTGATGGCGACCACGTCGTAGAGGTGGTCGGGGTTGAGCGCCATGACGGTGGCGACGACCTGCACCTCGTTGCGCAGGCCCTTGACGAACGACGGGCGCAGCGGCCGGTCGATCAGCCGGCAGGTGAGGATCGCGTCCTCGGAGGGACGGCCCTCGCGGCGGAAGAACGAGCCGGGGATGCGGCCCGCGGCGTACATGCGCTCTTCGACGTCGACCGTCAGCGGGAAGAAGTCGAACTGGTCCTTCGGCGTCTTGGACGCGGTGGTCGCGGACAGGACCATGGTCTCGTTGTCGAGATAGGCGACGGCGGATCCCGCCGCTTGACGCGCGAGCCGACCGGTCTCGAACCGGATCGTGCGCGTGCCGAATGAGCCGTTGTCTATGACGGCTTCAGCAGTGTGGACACCCTCCACGGGGGACCTCCTTGTGGGTCGGTCACCCGCGCCCTTCTCACCGGCACCCTCGTTAGGTGCAGCGCCGGTCTTCGATCGAAGCGCCCGGATAAGTGCGTTCTCACCGGAAGCCACTACCGAGGACCGGCCCGCAGGCGTCGCGGGTCGCATGGTGCTGAGCGGACGCGGGGGCTGTGTGTCTCTGATCTTCAGTTGTACGTCAGGCGCGGGGCGGTTTTCACGCCGCCACGCGCCCTCCTTGGGTCCTACCCCATATGAGAAGGGAGCGGCGCAGGCCGCTCCCTCGTCATGTTATCGGCGCAGACCCAGCCGTTCGATGAGCGAACGGTAGCGCTGGATGTCGACCTTCTGCAGGTACTTCAGCAGGCGACGCCGGCGACCCACCAGAAGCAGCAGACCACGACGGCTGTGGTGGTCGTGCTTGTGCGTCTTGAGGTGCTCGGTGAGCTCGCTGATGCGCTTGCTGAGCAGCGCGACCTGCACCTCGGGCGACCCGGTGTCGCCCTCGCTCGTCGCGTACTCTTCGATGATGCTCTTCTTGGTAGCGGTGTCGAGGGACACGGCTCTCCTTCGGATCTACGGGCACGCGCGAATGAAAGGGAAGCGCGAACGACCGTGCGTGCCTACAGCCGCCGCGTGAAGGCCGTCATGGGCAGCGCACAGCGCCGCCGGTACAGAGCCGACATGCAAGGTTACCACCTTGCGTCGAGTGCACGAGGCGGTCGTGTCCGAGTCGAGATGCGCCCTGCGCGGGCGGCTCGTCAGCTCGTCAGGCGTCGCGTGGCCTCCACATCGGCGTGAATCTGCGCGATGAGCGCGTCGATCGAGTCGAAGCGGGTGTTGCCGCGCAGCCGGTCGGCGAACTCGACCGCCACGTGGGCACCGTACAGCTCCAGATCGTCCCGGTCCAAAGCGTACGCCTCGACCGTGCGCGGCACCCCCTCGAACGTCGGATTCGTCCCGATCGAGATGGCGGCGGGCCAGCGCTCGCCGTCGTAGAGCGCGGGCAGGTTGTTCACCGGCACGCACTGCAGCCAGCCGGCGTAGACGCCGTCGGCGGGGATCGCGGTGTGCGGCGGCGTCTCGACGTTGGCCGTGGGGAAGCCGAGCTGACGGCCGCGCTGGTAGCCGCGTACGACCACGCCTTCCACCCGGTGCGGGCGGCCCAGCCCGGCCGCGGCGCCGGCCACGTCTCCTGCCGCGATCCGCTCGCGGATCGAGGTGGACGAGATGTCGTCGATCCTGGGCACGCTCTCCACCTCGAAGTCGTATTTGTCGCCCAGCGTACGCAGCGTCTCCACGTCGCCCGCGGCCCCGTGGCCGAAGCGGAAGTCGGCCCCCACCACCACGACCGCGGCCCGCAGCCGCTCCGCCAGGATCTTCTGCGCGAACTCGGCCGGAGTCCAGCGCGACAGGTCGTAGGTGAACTCGACGGTCTCGACCGCGTCGGCCCCCAGCCCGGCCAGCAGCTCGGCGCGACGGCGCGCGCTGGTCAGCCGCTGTGGATGCGTGCCCGGCCGCACGACCTCGGCGGGATGCGGCTCGAACGTCACCACCACGCTGCGCAGGCCGCGCTCCCGCGCGATGGCGACGGCCCGCCCGGCCACCTTCTGGTGCCCGAGGTGGACCCCGTCGTACACGCCGACGGTCACCACAGACCTTTCCGAACCCTGCACGCCAGGCCCCATTCGCTCGTCCCCGGATCAACCGTACAAGCGTGCCACGCGCCCCGGCGTTCCCTCCAATCGAGGGGGCTATCATCGGGCATCATGCCTCGTTACGCGCTCCTGATCCTGCCTGCTTTCAACCGGGTCTACGGAGAGAGCTCCATCCGGCTCACCCGCAACGAGCTGGCCGTCTTCAGCGCGCGCGCCCTCGGAGGCGAGGTGACGGCGAGCGAGGAGACGCGCATCGGCGGCGTCCCCTACGTCACGTTCGAGACCGCGCGCCCGCTCACCGACGACGACATCGGGCTGCTGTCCAACCTCTCCTCCGTCTACGCCGTCTTCGGCGTCGAGGACGACCTGCTCAGGCCGCTCACCGTGCGGCCGCGCGACCGGCTCAGCAGCGACCTGCTCACCATCCAGAAGTACGCCGGCAAGACCAACGAGCACTTCACCAAGCTGCTGCTCAACGTCACCGCGCTGGCGGGCGACAAGGGGCTGGGCGACGGGCTCACCGTGTTCGACCCGCTGTGCGGCCGCGGCACCACGCTCAACCAGGCCCTCATGTACGGCTACGACGCGGCCGGCCTCGACGTCGACGGCAAGGACTTCGAGGCCTACACCGGCTTCATCAAGACGTGGCTGCGCAACAAGCGGCTCAAGCACACTGCCGAGGTGGTGCCGGTGCGGCGTGACCGGGCGCTGGTCGGGCGGCGGCTCGACGTCGCGTTCGGGCTGTCGAAGGAGGCGTACAAGCGCGGTGACGTGCAGCGCCTGACCGTGGTGAACGCCGACACGCTCAAGAGCCGCGAGTTCTTCAAGCCGCGCTCGTTCGACGTGGTGGCGACCGACGCCCCGTACGGCGTGCAGCACGGCAGCAAGGGCGGCGGCGGGCTGTCCCGCAGTCCCCTTGAGCTGCTCGGGCGGGCGGTGCCGATCTGGGCCGAGCTGCTGCGGCCGGGCGGCGCGATGGGCATCGCGTGGAACACCTACGGCGGCAAGAGCGACGAGCTCGCCCGCATCCTGACCGGCGCGGGGCTCGAGGTGATGGACTACCCCGACTTCGAGCACTGGGTGGACCAGGCGATCGTCCGCGACATCATCGTCGCCCGCAAGCCCCGCTGACCTGCTCGGGAGGGGCGGGGCTCCGCCCTTTCGAGCGAGCGCAACCGGCTTCGGGCGAGATCCCGCCGGCTTCAGGCGCAACCGGCTTCGGGCACAGTCGGCTTTGGCACGATCCGCTTCGGGCGCAACCGGTTTCGGGCGCGCTCGGCCGGGGGTCAGCCGGCGAAGACGGCGAGCGGCCTGGCGGCGCCGCCCTTCTCCTCCACCAGCGCGAGCAGCTCGCCATCCGGCCCGAACACGCCGATCGGCCCATCGCCGAGCCCGGCGGCCGGCAGCCGCCCGCCATGGGCGACCAGGCGCGCCTCCTCGGCTGTGACGTCGCGGCGCGGGAAGGCCGCGGCGACCGCCTCGCCGATGGGCAGGACCTCGCAGTGCTCGGCGAGCCGGTCGATGGTCTTGGCCATCGACAGGTCGTACGGGCCGACGCGGGTGCGGCGCAGCGCGGTGAGGTGCCCGCCGACGCCGAGCGCGGCGCCGAGGTCGCGGGCCAGCGAGCGGATGTAGGTGCCGCTGGAGCAGACCACGACGGCGTCGACGTCCACGACGTCGCCCTCCGGCCGGATGTCGAGCACGTCGAACGAGCTCACGGTGATGGGCCGGGCCGCGAGCTCGACCTCCTCGCCCGCCCGCGCCTTCTTGTAGGCGCGCTGGCCGTTCACCTTGATGGCGCTGACCTGCGGCGGGACCTGCATGATGGCGCCGGTGAGCGCTTCGACGCCCTTGCCTATCTCGGCCTCGCCGACCCCGGCGGCCGACGCCGTGGCGGTGACCTCGCCCTCGGCGTCGTCGGTGTTGGTGCTCACGCCGAGCCGGATCGTGGCGCGGTATTCCTTCTCGGTCAGCATGAGGTGACCGAGCAGCCTGGTCGCCTTCTCCACACCGAGCACCAGCACGCCGGTCGCCATCGGGTCGAGCGTGCCCGCGTGCCCCACCCTGCGGGTGCCGGCGATGCGCCGCATCTTGGCCACCACGTCGTGGGAGGTCCAATCTGCCGGCTTGTCGACGATGATCAGACCGCTCTCGGCCATTCAGGTAACCTTCCGCAGCTCGCGACGGAACTTCGTCATGGTCTCCTCGACGGTGTCATAGGAGGTGAACCCGGCCGCGTTGTGGTGGCCGCCGCCGCCGAGCGCCGCGCAGACCGCGGCCACGTCCACGGCGCCCTTCGACCGGGTGGACACCTGCCAGTCGCCGTAGTCGTCCTCCTTGAGCACGACGGCGACCTGTGCCTCGTCGGTACGGCGGACGACGTCGATGATGCCTTCGAGCTCGGAGTACGGCAGCCCGTACGCGGCCCGGTCCACCCGGGTCACGTACGTCCACACCATGTCACCCTCCAGCGACACCCGCTCCAGCGCGTTGGCCAGCACCTTGAGATAGCCGAACGGGGAGCGGTCCCACAGCTCGCGGGCGATCTCGTCGGTGCGCAGCCCGGTGGCCACGAGCCTGGCCGCCATCTGGTGCACGGCCGGTGTGGTCGAGGAGTACCGGAACGATCCGGTGTCGGTGACGAGGCCGGCGTACAGGCAGGTGGCGATGTCGCGGTCGAGCCGCCCGCCGAGCCGGTAGACGAGCTGCTCGGCGAGCATGGCGGTGGCCGCGGCGTCGGCGTCGATGAGGTCGAGCGAGCCGAACCCGGAGTTGGAGGGGTGGTGATCGACCACGATCACCTCGCGCGCCGAGGCCGCGTTGGCGCCGAGCAGCCCGATCCGCTCGAACGTCGAGCAGTCGAAGACGATCATCAGGTCGGGCGCGGCGGGGTAGTCGTCCGGCGCGACCAGCATCTCCTGGCCGGGCAGGAAGCGCAGCAGCCGCGGCACCGCGAAGTGCCGGTCGCCGAACGAGGCCACCACCCGCTTGCCCATCGAGCGCAGCACGAACGCGACCGCCAGCATCGAGCCCAGGGCGTCGCCGTCGGGCGTCACGTGGCAGGCCAGCGCGACCTCGTCGGCCTCCCCGATGAGCCGCAGCGCGCGATCCCACGACTCCTCGGGTATGGGACAGCCGTCGGACGGACGCCGCTCGAGGCGAGGCGGGCGCTCGGTCCTGTCGCGAACGTCGGGCGTCACGCCTGGTCGTCCCTGCCGCTCACGCTCTGCGCGTCCGCTTCGAGATCCTCCTCGTCGTCGGGCTTGCGGTAGGGGTCGGCGTCGCCGGCGTAGGAGGCGTTCCGGGCCTGCCGCGCCACCTCGGCGTCGCGCGCGCGGGCGGCGGTGATGAGGTCGTCGAGGTGGCGGGCGCTGTCGGGCAGGGGGTCGTGCTTGAACGTCAGCGTCGGTGCGAACCGCACCCCGGTCTGGCGGCCCACCTCGGAGCGGATGATGCCCTTGGCGCTTTCGAGAGCGGCGGCGCTGTCGGCGCGCTCGGCCTCGGAGCCGAACACCGTGTAGAACACCGTCGCGTCGCGCAGGTCGGCGGTGACGCGCGTGTCGGTCACGGTCACGAAGCCCAGACGCGGATCCTTGATCCGACGCTCCAGCATCTCGGCGACGATCTGCTGGATGCGGTCGGCGAGCTTGCGCGCTCGTGCGGCATCCACCATGTTCGCTCCCCCTCACGCACGACCTGGCGTGCAGTCGTTCAATCTTCGTCGGTGAAGAGCCGCTGCCGGGCCGACAGCAGCTCGATCTCGGGGCGGAAGGCCACCATGCGTTCGCAGGCGTCCAGCAGCTCCTTGCAGTTACCCGCGGAGGCGGAAACCACCGCGACGCCGACCTCCGCTCTGCGGTGCAGGTCGAGATGACCGGTCTCAGCAACCGCGATGCTGGGGTAACGGCGCTGCAGCTCGGCTATGAGCGGACGCACGACGGAGCGCTTCTGCTTCAGCGACCTGACGTCGCCGAGCAGGATGTCCAGGGTCAAGGAACCCACATACATGGTCGGCAACCACCGCTTGGCCTGTGGTCAGCGCACGACCGGCCTGCTGCGGTGGGGACCAGGCCAGGGCGTGCGAGAGGCGCCCGGCGGATGTCCCGCCGGGCGCCCGGCCACGCGTCACACGCGCGGCTTCTCCCGCATCTCGTACGTCTCGATCACGTCGTCGACCCTGATGTCGTTGTAGCCGACACCGATACCGCACTCGAAGCCCTCGCGGACCTCGGTCGCGTCATCCTTGAAGCGGCGCAGCGACGAGACGGTCAGGTTGTCCGCCACGACGACGCCGTCGCGGATGACCCTGGCCTTGCTGTTGCGGATGATCGCGCCGGAGCGGACGATCGCACCCGCGACGTTGCCGATCCGCGGCACCTTGAAGATCTCGCGGACCTCCGCGGTGCCGAGCTGGACCTCTTCGTACTCAGGCTTGAGCATGCCCTTGAGGGCCGCCTCGATCTCCTCGATCGCCTGGTAGATGACCGAGTAGTAGCGGATGTCGACGCCCTCGCGCTCGGCCAGGTCGCGCGCCCGGGGCTCGGGGCGGACGTTGAAGCCGATGATGACCGCGTTGTCGTCGGCCACCGCCAGGTTGACGTCGTACTCGGTGATGGCGCCGACCGCGCGGTGCAGGACGCGCAGCCTGACCTCGTCGCCGACGTCGATCTTGAGCAGGGCGTCTTCCAGGGCCTCGACCGAACCGGACACGTCACCCTTGATGATGAGCTTGAGCTCGTCGACACGACCCTTCTCGAGGTCGCTGAACAGCTCTTCGAGGGTGCGGCGGCGGCTCGACTTCGCCATGTCGGCGCTGCGCTTGCGCGCCGCGCGCTGCTGGGCGATCTGCCGGGCCATGCGGTCGTCGCCGACCACGATGAAGTTGTCGCCGGCGCTCGGCACCGCCGTCAGACCCATCACCAGGACCGGACGCGACGGCGCGGCCTCCTCGACCGGCTCGCCGTTGTCGTCGAGCATCGCGCGGACGCGGCCGAAGGCCTCACCGCACACGATCGAGTCGCCCACGCGCAGCGTGCCGCGCTGGACCAGGACGGTCGCGACGGGACCGCGGCCCTTGTCGAGGTGGGCCTCGATCGCGATGCCCTGAGCGTCCATCTTCGGGTTGGCGCGCAGGTCGAGCTCGGCGTCGGCGGTCAGCAGGATGGCCTCGAGGAGGTCGTCGATGCCCGTGCCGTTCTTCGCCGAGATGTCGACGAAGAGCGTCGAGCCACCGTACTCCTCGGCCACCAGGCCGTACTCGGTGAGCTGGGCCCTGACCTTGTTGGGGTCGGCGCCCTCCTTGTCGATCTTGTTGACCGCCACCACGACCGGGACCTCGGCGGCCTGGGCGTGGTTGAGCGCCTCGATCGTCTGCGGCTTCACACCGTCGTCGGCCGCGACCACCAGCACCGCGATGTCGGTCGACTTCGCGCCTCGGGCACGCATGGCGGTGAACGCCTCGTGACCCGGGGTGTCGATGAAGGTGATCTTGCGGTCTTCGCCCTCGTGGTGCGTCGACACCTGGTAAGCGCCGATGTGCTGGGTGATGCCACCCGCCTCGCGCGCCACCACGTTGGTCTTGCGGATGGCGTCGAGCAGCTTGGTCTTACCGTGGTCGACGTGACCCATGACGGTCACCACCGGCGGACGCGGAGCCAGGTCGGCCTCGTCGCCTTCGTCCTCACCGAACTCGATGTCGAAGGACTCGAGCAGCTCGCGGTCCTCCTCCTCGGGGCTGACGACCTGGACGTTGTAGTCCAGCTCGGCACCGAGAAGCTGGAGCGTCTCCTCGTTGACCGACTGCGTCGCGGTCACCATCTCGCCCAGGTGCAGCATGATCTGCACGAGCGAGGCCGGGTTCGCCCCGATGCGGTCGGCGAAGTCGGACAGCGACGCACCGCGCGGCAGGCGGATCGTCGCGCCGTTGCCGCGAGCGACCTGCACACCGCCGATCGCCGGCGCCGACATGTTGTCGAACTCCTGGCGCCTCTGACGCTTGGACTTACGGCCACGCGCGGGACGGCCGCCGGGACGCCCGAAGGCTCCCGCGGTGCCGCCGCCACGGCCACGACCTCCGCCACCGGGACGACCGCCGAAGCCACCGGGGCCGCCCGCACCCGTGCGCTGACCGGCGCCACCCGGGCGACCGGCGAAACCGCCGCCGCCACCGGGACGACCGCCGCCACCGCCGGGACGACCACCGCCGCCACCGGGACGACCGCCACCGCCGCCGGGACGACCGCCACCCGGAGGGGTGGGCCGGCCCTGCGGCATCATCATCGGGTTGGGACGCGGACCACCGGGACGGGGACCGCCCGCACCGGCGCCGGGACCCGGACGCGGACCGCCGGGCGGCGGACCGGGACGCGGACCGGGCGTCGGCCTGGCCTCGCCGCTGCGGCTCTGCGGCGGACGCGGAATCGCGCCGCCCTGCGCCGGACCGTCACGACGGTCGCGCTGACCGCCGCCGCCACCGCGGTTGTCGCCGGGACGCGGCGGCCGGGGCTGGCCCATGCCGCTGGCGTTGGACGAGAACGGGTTGTTACCGGGACGCGGGCCGCGCGGACCCGGCTTCGGCACCGGGCCGGGACGCGGAGCGCCACCGGCGGGCGCGCCAGGACGCGGCGCCTGCGTGGAACCGCCGCCGGCGGGACCCGGACGGGGCCCAGGGCCGGGCTTGGGCCCGGGACGCGCGGCAGGACCGGGACGCGGGCCCGGCGTCGGACGAGCGGGCGCGCCGCTCTCGAAACGTGCCTGAGGAGCCCCAGAGGTCTCGCCGCGCGCCGCCTCCGGCTGCTGCTGCGGCTGCTGATGGGGCATGGGGACCGGCGGGCGCGGCTGAGCGCCCACGGGGCCCGGCCGCGGACCGGGCTTGGGCCCAGGACGCGGCGGAGCAGGAACAGGCGCCTGCCCGGCGCCGTTACCGGCCTGGCCTTCCGCCGGCCGGGGCGCAGCCTTCGGCGGCTGCGGCTTGTTGGACGGCTGACCGCCGCCACGAGAGGGGCCACCCTTGGATTGCCCCAGCGCTTCGGTGAGCCTGCGGACCACCGGCGCCTCGATGGTCGAGGACGCCGATCGGACGAACTCTCCCATCTCTTGGAGCTTGGCCATGACGACCTTGCTCTCTACGCCGAACTCCTTAGCGAGCTCGTATACCCGGACCTTCGCCACTGCACTCCCTTACTCGGCCCGGGAGGCTGGCTATGCCGTCCGGACCGTCGCTACCTTGACGTCTTCATCGCCGCGTGCTCATCAGGCGCTCATAGCAATCTGACTCCGCCCATCAACTCGGCGTCCTACATGACATTTCGTGGTTCTCCTTCCAGGTGCGCCCGCACGGGCGACACGTCAAGCGGCCCCGGCACGCGAAACGCGCGCGGGAACGCTCGGCGCCGCTCGGCGAGCTCCAGACAACTCAAGGACGGATGCAGCGATGCACCTCGACCAGGGAGCCGTCCTCGCAGGTCAGGGACCACTTGGTCCTCGACCCGCACCAGGCGGAGCAGCTCGGACTTAGCCGTGCGAACCCTGCAGCCCACACAGGTGCGCTGTGGAACCGCTTGGCCACCATATTCCAGCTTACCGTGTTGACGCATCTACGGAACCGGCGGCGTCCTCGGCTGGGGTGTCCGGTCGGATGTCGATTCGCCAGCCCGTGAGACGGGCGGCGAGCCGGGCATTCTGCCCCTCTTTCCCGATGGCCAGCGACAGCTGGTAGTCGGGCACCGTGACACGCGCCACCCGCCCTTCGAGATCGAGAACCTCAACATGCGAAACACGGGCGGGCGACAGGGCATTCCCGACGAACTCGCCCGGATCCTCCGACCAGTCGATGATGTCGATCTTCTCGCCGTGCAGCTCGTTCATCACGTTGCGGACGCGCGAGCCCATGGGGCCGATGCACGCGCCCTTGGCGTTGACGCCCGGCTTGCGCGACCTGACAGCGATCTTCGTACGGTGGCCCGCCTCGCGCGCCACCGCAGCGATCTCGACGGTGCCGTCGGCGATCTCCGGCACCTCAAGCGCGAACAGCTTCTTCACCAGACCCGGGTGGGTGCGCGACAGCGTGACCGAGGGGCCCTTATGTCCCTTCTTCACCTGCACCACGTAGGCGCGGATGCGGTCGCCGTGCCCGTACTCCTCGCCGGGCACCTGCTCCGCGTGCGGCAGCACGGCCTCGATCTTGCCGAGGTCGACCAGCACCACGCGCGGGTCCTTGCCCTGCTGGATCACACCGGAGACCAGCTCGCCCTCGCGGCTGGCGAACTCGCCGAAGTTGATCTCGTCTTCGGCGTCGCGCAGCTGCTGCAGGATGACCTGCTTGGCGGTGGTGGCGGCGATGCGGCTGAAGCCGCTGGGAGTGTCGTCGTACTCCCTGACGACCTCGCCGTTCTCGTCCAGCTCCGCCGCCCAGATGGTGACGTGGCCGCTGGTCCGATCGAGCTCCGCCCGCGCCTTCTGCGCCGCGCCCTCGGTGCGGAAGTACGCGATGAGCAGTGCGTCCTCGATCGCCTTGACGACCAGGTCGAGAGAGATGTCCTTCTCCCGCTCAAGGCTGCGCAGGACGCTCATGTCGATGTCCACGACGGCTCCCCCTTAGCCTTCGTCGCCGTCGACGTCGTCGAACCGGCGGAACTCCACCTGCACCCGTCCGCGGGCCAGGACTTCGTAACCAAACCTCTGCGGCACGCCCGCGACGTCGAGGTCGACGCCGCTCTCGTCGGCGGCCTTTATCCGGCCCTCCACGACGGTGCCGTCCTTCAGCTCCGCCTTCACCAGCCGCTTGGCCGCGCGCCGCCAGTGGCGCGGCTCGGTCAGCGGGCGGTCGACGCCGGGCGAGGACACCTCGAGCGTGTAAGCCGCCTCGCCCATCACGTCGGTCTCGTCGAGCGCCGTGGACACGGCCTGGCTCACCTCGGCCACGTCGTCAAGGCTCACGCCGCCGTCGCGATCGACGATCACGCGCAGCAGCCGCCGCCTGCCCGCCTGGGTGACCGTGATGTCCTCCAGGTCGAGGCCCTCCGCGCTGACCACGGGCTCCAGGAGCTTCATCAGGTGGTCGCGGGGTGATGCGCTGCCCATATCGACCTCCCCTATTGTCAAGTCTCAGCCGGGCGGACCTCGCCACTGGCTCTCCCGCCGTCTGACCGCTCAGCCAGCGACGACAGTTGACACCCTATCCGTATGAGGGCACGGAAAGAGCGCCACTCGTCGCGGTCGAATGGCGGAGCGTCGCCGGACGGCGATCGCGGGCTCTGGCCGTACGATGCTACCGAGGCCGCTAGGCAGGCCCTGCCAGGTAGGTGACAAGTGGAGGTTGGAGTCCGTGCGCCCGCGTCAGCTCTCCCGGCGAACCGTGCTGGCGGGCGGGGCGGCCGCTCTGACCGCCTGCAGCGCGTCGGGCCCGCCGCCGTCCGCCTCGCCCAAGCCCGATTCGCCCGAGATCGTGGTGCTCAAAGCTCTCATCGCGGAGAAGGAACGCACGATCGCGCTCTATTCGGCGCTCATCGCCGACGGGGCGCAGAAGCTGACGCCGTTTCGTGACCGGCACCAGGCGCATCTGAACGAGCTGCGCAAGCACGTACCGGCTTCCTCCCCTTCTTCGCCGCCCGCCGCTGGTTCATCGCCTGCCGCCTCACCGTCGCCGGCCGCTTCTCCGTCTTCCGCCGTGCGCAAGCCGTCGCTGTCGCGGCTGCGCGCGCTCGAACGCAAGGCCGCCGCCGCCCGCGCCCGCCAGCTCGACGCCGTCTCGCCCGGCATCGCCCAGCTCATCGCCAGCATCGGTGCCTGCGAGGCCGCCCACGCCCTCGCCTTGCCGAGGTCCCTGTGAACGCCGGCACGACCGCCTCAGGAGCGGGTTCGCGGGCGGGGGACGACATCGAGAAGCTGGGGAAGGCGCTGGCGGCCGAGCACGCGGCACTGTTCGCGTACGGGCTGCTCGGGGCGCGCACCTCAGGGTCGCTGCGGGCCAAGATGAGCGCCGCGTACGACGCCCACCGGGCACGGCGCGACCAGCTCCGCTCCTACATCACCTCGCGGGGCGGGCGTCCCGTCGAGCCCGAGGCGTCCTACATGCTGCCGTTCTTCCCCTCGAACGCCACGCTGGCCGCCAAGCTGGCGGTGCAGCTGGAGGCGGGGGTGACGGCCGCGTACCTGGAGCTCGCCGCCGCGCGAGACGTCAAGCTGCGCCGCTACGCCGCCCTGGCCATGCAGGAGTCGGTCGCCCGCTCCTACGCCTTCCGCCCCGATCAGCCCGCGGCCTTCCCCGGCATGCCGGCACCCGCCACCCCACCCGCCACTCCGCCCGCCACTCCGTCCGGCAACCCGGCAGGCGGCTGACCCCGCCGACGAGACACCGCTTCCGGCGAACGGCCCGACCTCGATCGTGCGCATCGACGGCGGTCACGGCCCGGGCTGAGGACATCTGCCGCCGCCACACGGCCCTTCGTGGGGTGCCAAGGCACAGCTCGCCGATCGGTTCGCGCTGCCGGGGTGAGCGCAACCGCGCGCGCCGACCGACGGCGCCGCTCCTTCTCGACTCGACATGGTCCGGGTCGCGGGGAGCGCGCCTGGGCGGGAGAGGGGCTTCGCGCGGGCACACGCAGAGCGGGCACGGGAGCGTGGTCGGGCGAGCAGCGGGCGCGGCAGCGCAGGAAGCGGCCATGGGGCACCAGCGGTGGCAGGGCCGGTCGCCCCAGCCGGCGGCGAGGCCGGCCGCCTCAGCCCGCAACAGCTCGACCACCTCGGACGGTGCGGCAGGGCCGATCACTGTAATCCGTGGCGGCGGGCTGAGGCGGGCAGCTGCAGAAGTCACCGCATCAGCCCTGCGGCGCAACGGACCAGCGGCCCTGCCAGGCACCGAGCCTGGCGCCTCACCCGGCGGGCAAGGGCCCGGGTGGGTCAGGCGTTGACGGCGGCCGTGATGCGGTCGGCGGCTTCGGCGAGGGGGATCTCGGACTTCTCGCCGGAGGCGCGGTCGCGGAGCTCCACGACGCCCTGGGAGAGGCCGCGGCCGACGACGACGATGGTCGGGATGCCGAGCAGCTCGGCGTCCTTGAACTTGACGCCGGGCGAGACCTGCGGCCGGTCGTCGACGAGCACGCGCAGCCCGCGGGACTCCAGCTCGGCGCCCAGCTCCAGCGCGGCCTCCACCTGGTTCTCCTTGCCGGTGCCGACGATGTGGACGTCGGCGGGCGCGACCTCGCGCGGCCAGACCAGGCCGAGCTCGTCGTGCTTCTGCTCGGCGATGACGGCGACGGCGCGGGAGACGCCGATGCCGTAGGAGCCCATGGTGATGCGGATGGGCTTGCCGTCGGGGCCGAGAGCGTCGAGGCCGGCGGCGTCGGCGTACTTGCGGCCGAGCTGGAAGATGTGGCCGATCTCGATGCCGCGGTCGATGGACAGCTCGGCGCCGCAGCGCGGGCAGGCGTCGCCGGCGCGGACCTCGGCGGCCTCGATGGTGCCGTCGGGTACGAAGTCGCGCCCGGCGACGACGCCCGAGGCGTGCTTGCCGGGCTCGTTGGCGCCGGTGACCCAGGAGGTGCCGGTGACGACGCGGGGGTCGACGAGGTAGCGGATGCCGAGCTCGCGCAGGATCTGCGGGCCGATGTAGCCGCGGACGAGCCCGGGGTGCTTGGCGAAGTCTTCGGCCTCGAAGATGGCGGGCTCGCCGGGCGCGAGCGCGGCCTCCAGGCGCTTGAAGTCGACCTCGCGGTCGCCGGGCACGCCGATGACCAGCGTCTCGACCTTGTCGGAGCCGGGCGTGGTGACCTTGACGACGACGTTCTTGAGCGTGTCGGCGGCGGTGATGTTCAGGCCGTGGTGCTCGTTGACGTAGGACACCAGCGACTCGATGGTCGGCGTGTCGGGGGTGTCCATGACCGTGAGCGGCGGCGCGTCGTCGAGGGAGCGCGCGGGGGGCGCGGGAGTGACGACGGCTTCGGCGTTGGCGGCGTAACCGCAGGAGCGGCAGGAGACGAACGTGTCCTCGCCGGTGGGCGTGGGCGCCAGGAACTCCTCAGAGGCCGAGCCGCCCATGGCGCCGGACTGCGCGAAGACGATCTTGTAGTTGATGCCGAGGCGGTCGAAGGTCCTGATGTAGGTCTCGCGATGCTGCTCGTAGGAGCGCTTGAGACCGTCGTCGTCGAGGTCGAAGGAGTAGGAGTCCTTCATGAGGAACTCGCGGCCGCGCAGGATGCCCGCCCTGGGCCGCGCCTCGTCGCGATATTTGGTCTGAATCTGGTAAAGCGTGACCGGGTAGTCCTTATAAGAGGAGTATTCGCTCTTCACCATGTCGGTGAAGAGCTCCTCGTGCGTGGGACCGAGGAGATAGTCGGCGCCTTTACGATCTTTCAGGCGGAAGAGCGTGTCGCCGTATTCGGTCCAGCGACCGGTCGCCTCGTAGTATTCGCGGGGCAGCAGGGCGGGGAAGAGCACTTCCTGGCCGCCCATGCGGTTCATCTCCTCGCGGACGATCCTGGTGACGTTTTCCAGCACCATCTTTCCGAGCGGGAGCCAGGAGTAGATGCCAGGGGCCACGCGGCGGACGTATCCGGCGCGGACCAAGAGCTTGTGGCTCGGCACTTCCGCGTCTGCCGGGTCGTCCCGCAGGGTGCGAAGAAACAACGACGACATGCGCAGCAACACGGCTACTCCTTGTTCGATGCTGGATCCGGAGGAGTACAGGCTATCGAGTCGGAGGAGCGGTGTGCTCGCGCTTATTCCACAGCCCAGCCTCCGCGAGTTCGCCGGCCCAGGCTCCTGCGTCCCGCTTCGGTGGCCCAGGTCCGTCCGCAGGTCGCCGTACGGCCCCCACGACCTCAGCCGGCCAGCGGGAACCAGTCGGTCATGGCGGTGGTCATGCCGGCCGTGACCAGGCCGGCGAGGGTGGCCGACAGCGCCAGCGCGCGCACGCGTCCCCGTACGTTCCTGCGCAGCACGAGCACCGCGGCCACGGTGAGCACCCCGATCACCATGGCGGGGCCGGGCCAGAACGACTGCTCGCTGCCGACGACCCCCGGAACGGCCCTGGCCACCACGTCGGCGATCAGCGCGGCGCCGACGGCGCCGGCCGCGACGTCGCCCCAGACGTCGTCCCTGCGGGTGGCGTAGGCGAGCAGGCCGAGGCAGACGAGCAGCGCGAGCGTCCAGTCGAGCCCGGTGACGGGAGCGCCGGTGAGGCTCATGACGTCGCCGCCGCGCAGCGCGCTCGCGCCGATCCCGGCGACCAATGTGGACAGCGAGGCGAGGACGGTGGTCAGCAGCGCCCAGCCGAAGCCCGATGCGGTCGCGCCGACGGCGAGCGAGAGGGCGAGATAGGCGTAGGGATCGTAGATCTGGCCGGCCCAGCCGGGGCCGGAAAGGAGCATGCCGATCACGCCCACGGCGAGGCCCCCGAAGACGGCCGCCAGCAAATGATGTTCGATGGCGCGCTGGCGCCGGTCGTACTCGGCGAAGTCGGCGTACTCGATCGTGCTGTTGTCCATGTCCATTCCCAGGTCAACCCCTCCCCCCAATGACTGTGGGGATGACCACCTTCAGATTATGCGGACCTCCAGAAAAGGCAAATTTCGGTCATACTGGTACCAAAACCAGCAAGCGCTTGGTTACTATAATCGACTGACACTCGCCGATGACCTTCGCGCCGCCGTACGTGATCACTTATCTCGCCGCCCCGGCGCTTCCTGGCGGGAATGCGCGCGCGATCTGGGGACGCGGAACTGCTTGTCCCCGAGGAGTACGGCGGCGCCGGCGGCGCCGGCCGGGGGCGAGACCACGGCGACCGTGGTGCTGCCCGGCGACGGAGAGCTGCGGCTGGACGGCGGCCTGCCGACCGGGACGGTTCCGTACGCACCGGCCGGCGACGGCGCACAGTGGACGCGTGTCCGCGCACGTCTTCGGGGGCTAACCGCCCAGCAGCTCCTCCCAGGGGTGCCGGGTGTTGGTGCGGCGGGTGGTGTCGAGGGCTTCGGCCAGCCGCCAGAAGTCGGGACGGGCGCGCACCCTGGCGCGGCCCATGGGGTCGATGGCACGCAGCTCGAACCGCACGCCCATCACGTCGAGCACCGCCGAACTCGCGTGGCCGGGACCCGCCTGGGTGACGAGGGGGCCGTCGTGTCCCGGGTCGCGGACCTGCTCGGCGAGGAGCGCGGCCACCTCGGAGGCGTACGGGCCGTCGCGCCACTCGATGTGCCAGCTGTGGTCGGCCCCGCGCCACCAGGTGAGGTCGCGGCAGGATTCGATGAAGTCGGCCTCGGTCGCGAGGGCGGCCATCACCCGGCCGAACGCTTCGTATCTGCGGGCACTGGTGAGCGAGAGTTCGTCGCCTGGGGTGGGGGTCCTGACCGCCTTGGGCCGCCGCGGCGCGTGCTTTCGCTTCACGAGCATCCACTCTGATCGTCGCCGCGCCCTTCCCGCAAGTCCCTGCCACTGAAACGCGCTCCCAAGCGAGCGCTTGGTTATACCCACTCCTCGGCCCCGATCCGGTCCTGGCGGCCATCTCGCAGCGCACCGAGCGCATTCAGGCTCGGGCTCGGGGTGCTGCTGCCGTTCCAGTCCCCCATCCGCACGGCCGAGCGGGCCGCCATTCCAGCGAGTTCTTCGAGATCCCCGGCGTCTCCGTCTATCCGCGCCCTACCGCGCCTGCCTGGCCGAGCACGGCTTCGATCCCGTTTCGCGGCGCGTCGCCCTGATGATCCCCTGGTACGTCGCCCCCACCCGCGACCAGGCCATCGCCACCGCCGCCGACGTCGGCGTGCTGGACGAGGCGGGCGACCTCGCCATCGTGGACCGCAAGAAGGAGCTCTACATCGTCAACGGCTTCAACGTCTCACCGGCCGAGGTGGAGTCGCCGCTGCCGCGTGAGGGCTCGCCGGCGCAGGCGGCGGTGATCGGCGTGCCCGACCCGGTGCAGGGGCTCGCCTTACGCCGCGATCAGCAGTGCGGAGAGTAGCCTGGGGGCGGACCCTGCGCCTGATCCAGGGTTCAGCCGTGCCGGCAAACGGGGATACATCGTCACAAGGTGTCCCGGGCGCACGCACACCGGCATAGGGAGGCAGCGTGACGTTGCACGTGGCGGTCATCGGGTCGGGCCCCGCCGGGATCTACACCGCCGAGGCGCTGGTCAAGCAGTCGGCCGAACCTGTCGCGGTCGATGTGCTGGAGCGGCTGCCCACCCCGTACGGGCTGGTCAGGTACGGCGTCGCCCCCGATCACACCTCGATCAAGTCGATCGCCGGCTACCTGCGCAGGGTGCTGGAGCTGCCCCAGGTGCGCTTCTTCGGCGGCGTCACGCTCGGCACGCACGTGTCGGTCGAGGACCTGCTTGGCGTCTACGACGCGGTCGTCTACTGCACGGGCGCGATGGTCGACAGGAAGCTCGGCATCCCCGGGGAGAACCTGCCGGGCAGCGTCGCCGCCACCGACTTCGTCAACTGGTACTGCGGCCACCCCGACGTCGATCCCTCCCGCTTCACGCTCGACACCTCCGAGGTGGCGGTCATCGGGGTCGGCAACGTGGCGGTGGACGTCGTACGCGTGCTGGCCAAGACCGCCGAGGAGCTGCGTGCCACCGACGTGCCCCATGAAGTGCTCGAACGGCTCGGCCAGAGCCAGGTCAAGGCCATCCACATGATCGGGCGGCGCGGGCCCGAGCACGCCAAGTTCACGCTGAAGGAGCTGCGGGAGCTGGGCGAGCTGGCCAACGCCGACGTGTGCGTGCGGCCGGAGGAGGCCGCCGTGCTCGGCACCGACTTCCCGCGCCAGGTGCAGGGCAACATCAAGGTGCTGCAGCAGTGGGCCACGCGCGAGCCCGTGGGCCGTCCGCGCCGCCTCGACGTGCGGTTCTGGCTGCGTCCCGTGGAGATCCTCGGCACCTCGCGGGTCGAGGGGCTGCGGCTGGAGCGCACCCGGCTGTCGGACGACGGGCGCGTGGCCGGCACCGGCGAGTACGAGACGCTGCCGGTCGGGATGGTGCTGCGCTCGGTCGGCTACCAGAGCGTGCCGCTGCCGGGCGTGCCGTTCTCCGAGAAGACCATGACGGTGCCGAACGCGGCGGGGCGCGTGCGCGACCGCGAGTACGTGGCCGGGTGGCTCAAACGCGGGCCCACCGGGGTGATCGGCACGAACAAGTCGGACGCCGCTGAGACGGTCCGTACGCTCCTCGCCGACCTCGACGGCAGGCAGCGGGTCGGGTCGGACGGCATCGAGGCGCTGCTGGCCTCTCGGGGCGTTCAGCCGGTCACGTACGAGGAGTGGCTGGCGATCGAGGCGGCCGAGATGGAGCTGGCGCGCTCGCTCGGCCGGGGAGAGAGAGTGAAGCTCGTGGGCTTGGAGGCCATGCTCCGTGCGTGCCGTCCCTGAGGGGTTCGAGGAGGCGTACCGGGCGCAGCAGGCCCGCTACCCCTCCGCCGAGCCCGGCTGGCAACCCGTGCACACCGTCTACGTGCCCGCCGACCGGTTCTCCGCGGGGACCGTCGCGGCCTGGGGTGACGAGGCGTCATCCCTGGCCAAGGCGCACTTGTCCGGGCCGCGCGAGGTGGCCGAGGTGTTCGGCCTGCCGGACGCGCTGGCGGCCGCCGTGCACGAGAAGGTGCTGCGCAAGCTCGCCGCCGAGCCCGTCGAGGACCTGCGGATCGACTTCGAGGACGGCTACGGCGTGCGCGGCGACGAGGTCGAGGACGAGCACGCCGCGCGGGCGGCCGAGTCGGTCGCCGCGCTGCACGCCTCCGGGTCGCTGCCGCGGCGGTGGGGGCTGCGGGTCAAGTCGTTCGCGGACGGCGATCCCGCGCGGTCGGTGGGGACGCTGCGGCGGTTCCTGTCGGGGGTGGTCGCCGGGGCCGGGGAGCTGCCCGCCGGGTTCGTCGTGACGTTCCCCAAGGTGCTGATGGAGGCGTACCTTGGGCAGTTCGCCGGGGTGCTGGCCGAGCTGGAGGGCGAGTTCGGGGCGCCGTTGCGGTTCGAGATGCAGGTGGAGGCGCCGCAGACGCTGCCGTTCCTGCGCGGCGACCTCAACGCGTCGCTGGGCGGCCGGCTGTCGGCGGCCCACTTCGGGGTCTTCGACTACACCGCCGCGATCGGGCTGCCGCCGCACGAGCAGCGGCTCGACCATCCGGCCTGCGATCACGCCCGCCACGTGATGCAGACGGCCTTCGCGGGCACTGGGGTGGAGCTGTCGGACGGGTCGCTGGCCGCCGCGCCGGCCTCGGACCGGGCGGACGATGTGCACGCGCTGTGGCGGCGGCACGCCGAGCTGGTCCGCCACTCGCTGCGGCACGGGTTCTACCAGGGATGGGACATGCATCCGTCCCACCTGGTGAGCCGCTTCGCCACCGTCTACGCCTTCCACCTGGAGCGCTACGACTCCTACCGGGAGCGGGTGCGGGCCTGGGAGGAGCGGCGGGCCGCCGGCGGCGGGGTGATGGACGAGCCGGCCACCATCCGCACGCTGGCCGCCGCACTGCGCCGGGCCGACCAGGCGCTCCCCTGAGCGCCGGTCGCACGGGCCGTCAGTCGCGCTCGATCAGCGACCGCCACTGACGTACCAGGCGCCATTCCACGGGGTCCGACCAGCTCGCCCGTACGGCGGAGCCGACGTGGAAGGCGCGCACGCCGTAGTCGAGCAGCTCTCCCACGTGGGCCGGTCGCAGGCCGCCGCCCGCCAGCACGATCGAGGCGTCGCCGGCGTCGGCGCGCGCCTTGAGCACATGCAGCCCGTCGCGCACCCCGGTCGGCGCGCCCGAGGTCAGCACGGTGGCGAGGTTCGGCAGCAGGCGCACCGCCCGCCACGCGGCGTGCACGTCGGCCGCGTGATCGACGGCCCGGTGAAAGGTCCAGGGCAGCGGGGAGACGGCGTGGATGAGGGCCTCCGTCGCCGCCAGGTCGACAGCGCCGGTGTCGTCGAGGAAGCCGAACACGAACCCGGCCGCGCCGGCCTCGGCGAGCGCCTTGGCCTCACGGGCGAGCCGGTCGAGGGTGTCGGAGTCCGCGGCGAAGTTCGCCTCGGTGCGCAGCATCACCATCTGCGGCAGGGGGCATTCGGCGGCGATCGCGGCGACCGTCTCCGGGGAGGGGGTCAGCCCGTCGGCCGCCATGTCGGCCACGACCTCCAGGCGGTCGGCGCCGCCCTGTTCAGCGGCCACGGCATCGCGCACGTTGAGCGCGATCACCTCGAGCAGGGATCCGGTCATGCAGGAGAGGTTATAGGGCTATCTGTCCTTTTGTGCCGTTATCTCTCCTCCACAGCCCCGGCATGCTCCTGTGAGTTCGGGCACTGATCTCAGGCGCTGGGGCCGGGCCGGCGCGAGGCCCGGGCGCCGACCCCGGCGGGGCCGGCCGGGGTCGGGGGCGAGGTCAGGCGCTGATGAGCTCGGCCATCGTCAGGTCGCGGAAGACCGTGATCGGCAGGTCCTCCGTACGGCGCTGGAAGAGCGCGCCCGACGACCTGTGCGGCAGGTCCACCGTACGGACGTGGTGGAAACCGCGGCCGCGGTAGTAGTCCTGCAGCCGGAGGTTGGTCTTGGCGCAGTCGAGCCGCAGCCAGGGCAGGCCCGAGGCGTACGCCACCGAGGACGCCCAGTCCAGCAGGGCGTCACCGAGGCCCGAGCCGGACCAGGAGCGCGCCACGGCCAGCTTGTGGACGTAGAGCGCGGCACCCGGATCGTCGGCAGATGTCCAGAATTCGGGGTCGGCGTTGTCGTCAAGGGCTATCGTGGCCACCGGAGGGGCCGATTCGTCGGGATCGAGATACCTCAGTTCGTCATCGAGCAGGAAGAGCGTGCGTTCGGCTATGAGCGGCTCGATCCGCTCGGGTCCGAATCCTCCCCGCGGCCACTGCCGCACTCCCCGCATATAGAGCCACTCGGCGGTGTCGGCGAGCAGCGTGAGTACGCGGGGAAGGTCCGCGGGTTCGGCCCTGCGCAGGCAGAGCGGATGCAGAAGGGTGTTGATGTGCATAGTACGAATCCTTCGATGCCGTGGGTGTCCGCAGCGGTACATAGCGTGATGACGCGATGTCGCGCTGGGGCGAAATGTGGCCATGCATCCGATATATATGGATAAATGGCGATTTAGGGGAGTATGCACGACTCCCCATGGCCAGCGAGGCGGCTAATTCTCGCTGCGCCCGGCCGGCGGGATCACCCCTTCACCCACGAGCTCTAGCGGCGATCGAGCTCGTATCTGATCAGATGTTTGTCGGCTGGCAAAACCGACACGGCGACACGCACAGGCGTGTCATCGGCGTCGTACCCCACTCTGACGTACACCATGACTGGTGTACCGAGTTCGAGCTGGAGCCGCTCTACCTCATCCTGGTTGGGCATGCGCGCCCAGATGTCATCGACGACGCGCACCTGCGCGTGCCCCAGCTCTTCCAGCACCCGGTTCGCCCCTCGCGCGATGTCACCGGGCCTGGCGATCTCAGAATCCGCTACCAGGTCACGGGGGAAGTAAGAGTCGTTGGTGTTGTACGGCTGGCCGTCCACGAAACGCAGACGGCGTCTCACCACCGCCAGCTCCCCCTCGGCCAGCTCGAGCCTGCTGGCGATCTCCTCGACCGGAGACACCGTCAGGACCTCGATGTACTGGCTGGGCTCGCGACCTTCCTGCGTGACGGCGTAGGCGAAGGCCTCACGCAGCTCTCCGCTGGGCTGTGGCTCCAGCTCCCGCTGCGGATACATCAGCAGCGGACGCCGGTCCCGCACGACCGTCCCGCGCCGCGGCGTGCGCGTGACGAGCCCTTCATTGACGAGCTCGCCGAGGGCCAGTCTCACGGTGTTCCTGCTCACCCCATGGTCTTCCATGAGCTGCGCCTCGGTCGGCAGCTGCGCCCCGGGGCCGAGGACGCCCGAGTAGATGGCACGGCGCAACTCCGACGCCACCTGCTGATACAGCACCGACCTTGCCACTTTCACCCCTTTTGTTCCAACAATTTAGACGATCTGGTTCTAGCAGGCCACAACCCCTTGACCGAACCCCTTCTACCGGCCCATCATCCATTCGTTGGTACAAATCCATCTAAAGGCCGGTGAGGGGGTGAAGGCCAGTGTTGCCGGTCCGCGCGGGTACGTCATTTCTGCCCTGGCAGGACCCTCGCGAAGCAGCTCGTCCACTGCGTGACGCGCCGCTCCGCCTGCGGTCTACCCACACCTACCAGAGCAGGGGCGGCGGCACGCCCGCGCACTCGGTGTCGGCCGAGCCGACCGCGAGATGCGACGACGGTTCCTTTGTCCGCAACGAGGAGGTAGGCGCCCCCGTCGCGCATCCCATCGATGACCCGGTCGGAGCGGCTCGACGCATCGCACGTCGCCGGCGGCAGGAGCCTTCACGCTCCCCCATCGACTCCGTGTGTGAACCAACGGCTTAGGACTCCATCCCTCGCCGGAGTCCTGGGTCGTCGCACACGGGGCAGGAAGCGCGTCCTGGCGGGTCCCCCACGCCCGCCAGGGCGCGCCTTCCTCCGAGGGACCGGCCGAGCCGACGCCTCCATCTCCCGATGGGGGCTTTTTCATGTACGGGCGGCGGTCCGCGCGAGGGCATGCGCGCGCCGCGCGACCGCCTCGCGGTCACGCGAGCCCTGTCGTACGCAACGCTCATGTCTGCCCCAAGGTCCCGCGCCGCCGGGGGTGACGACGCCTACAGCCACATCATCAACCTTCGGGCACGAACGTGCGGGCACTATTGGGGACCGTGGGACCGGTGGGATTTTCTGGTACCAATCCAATTTGCGGTGCAAGGTCGAAAACCGGGATCATGTCCGGCCCGGAATTCCCGCGCCGGAGCCGTCCGCGTCGCCCGCCGGCGCCCAATCCAGCAGCGTCACCTCGGGCGTGACCTCGGCGAACACCCCTGCCACCGGCTCCCGCGGAACCGGCTGCCGCTCCGCCCGCCAGTTCCCGTAGATCAGGCCACCGGGCACCGCCGCGAGGCGACCATTACCACTAGGTATGGGTCGGTCGCGCCTTCCCGGCACGAAGGGTTGACGGCTGACGATCCAGCTCTCCACCGTCCCCTCGGGCGGCACCTCGCGCCAGTGCGCGCCCTCCGCCCGGCAGGCGGCGCAGAACGCGCGCGGCGGGAAGCGGAGCATGCCGCAGAAGTCGCACTCCTGCACCGCGAACCGGCGCCCGGCCAGCAGCTCCCACCATGGCGCGGAGTCACGGTCGGGCCGGGGCAGGTGAGCGGTCAAGGCGCTCCTCGGGTCGGGCGGGCGGTGACCGGTCATCGGCACCTGGCGCTCCCCCGCCTCACCGCGAAGCTGGGAGATCGCCTCGGCGATGTGGTCGATGCCGTGCACGCATCCCTCCGGCAGGAAGCCGCCGTGCGTGTCGATGTCGTCGGGGCCGAGGCCGGCCTGGGCGTACAGGCGGGGCGCCGGCTCGGCGGCGGCCGTCACGGTGGGATCGCCCGCGCCGCCGGACAGGTGGGAGGTACCACCGCCCCAGGCCGCGGCGGAGATGAGGACGGGCGGGCGGCGCAGCGAGCGGGCGCGTTCGGCCGTGGTGACGACGGTCTCGGCCATGCCGGTGGCGACGGCGAGCGCGGCCTGGCCGACGACGGCGTGCGAGACGCTGCCGCCGCCGGACTGGTCGAGGTGCCAGGTGACGCCGGTCAGGCCGAGCGCGGGCGCGACGAGCGTGGGCGGTGCGGAGTCGCCGACGTGGTGGGTGCCAGGCCGTCCACGGCGTTGGGAGGCAGCCCGGCGTCCTCCGGGGCGGCGAGTACGGCGCGGTCTCACCGCTGTCAACGCAGGTCGGAGGGCACGACTTGACAGCCGTTCCGGCTTGCCCCTAGCGTCCAAGCAAGCGCTTGGTAATATGACGTGCAGGCGGACGAGGAGGCGGACCATGAGCACACACGCTGCCCGGCTCATTGCGCCGGACGGCTGTCGCGGCCTTCCGGCGCCCCATCAGCGCAGGATTCGCAACGAAGCCGCCATGGTCACGGGCCCGGCCCACCACGGCGCGAACGGCCAGCCGGACAGCCGCCGGTTCCGGCAGGTGCTGAGCAGGTTCGCGACCGGCGTGGTGGCGATCACCGCCGTCGATCCGGTGGACGGCCGGCCGTGCGGGCTGGCCGCCAACTCCTTCACCTCCGTCTCGCTGAACCCGCCGCTGGTCGCCTTCTGCATGGCGCGCACCAGCACGAGCTGGCCCAAGGTGCGCGGCGCCAAGGTCCTCACCGTCAACGTGCTGGCCGAGACGCAGCAGGCCGTCTGCGCGCGGATGGCGGCCAAGGGCGGTGACAAGTTCGCCGGGCTGTCGTGGACCGGCTCCCCCGGCGGCAACCCCGTGCTCGACGGCGCGCTGGCCTGGCTGGACTGCGCGGTCGAGGCCGAGCACCCGGCGGGCGACCACGTGATCGTGGTGGCACGGGCGCTCCAGCTCGACACGCACGCCGACGGCGGCCCGCTGGTGTTCTACCGCGGCGGCTACGGAGGGTTCGTTGGGCGGTTCGTCGAGCCTGCGTGAGGAGGCGCGGGCCTGGCTGGAGAAGAACCTGAGCGGTCCCTTCGCCGGGGCGCGCGGGCTCGGCGGTCCAGGCCGCGAGCACGAGGGCTTCGAGCTGCGCCACGCGTGGGAGCGCCACCTCGGCAAGCACGGCTGGACCTGCCCGGCCTGGCCCGAGCGGCACGGCGGCCGCGCGGCCTCGCTCGAGGACCAGGTCGCCTGCTACGAGGAGTACGCCAGGGCCGACGCCCCCGCCCGCGTGGGCCACATCGGCGAGGGCCTGATCGGCCCGACGATCCTGGAGTTCGGCACCGACGAGCAGAAGGACCGCTTCCTGCCGGCGATCCAGCGCGGCGACGAGCCGTGGCGCCGTGCGACGTCACCTCGGAGGCGCAGGTGCTCGCGCTGCTCGACGCGACGGTGGAGGCGCACGGGCGGCTGGACGTGCTGGTCAACAACGCCGGACTCGGCGGCACGGCGCCGCTCGCCATGCACCCGCTCCTGGCGAAGGTGACCGACGAGAGGCTGCCGGCCGAGCCGGCGGCCAAGGAGGCGTTCAGGCGGGCGGCCGAGCCGTGGGAGGTGGCGAACGTCATCGTCTTCCTGGCCAGCGACTACTCCTCGTACATGACGGGTGAGGTGATCTCGGTGTCCTCGCAGCACCCCTGATCAGCGGGGCAGGCGGCGGGGCGATCGGCTCGCTCACCCTCGGCACCACCACCGGCGTGCTGCACCGGGTGCCGCAGCGGGCCCGGCAGTGTACGCGGGTCGCGCTGGCCGGGTTCGTGGGGATGCTGGTGGACTTCGCGCACCGGTACGGCGCGCAGGCGCGGGCTGACCACCGGCGCTTCGTGGACCTGTTCCGCAACGGCCGCCTGCCGGGCCCGTGACGCCGGACGGCGGCCGCGTGGCTCCGGGGCGGGCGGCGTATGACGCCGGGAGCTGGCGACCGACCAGTTGGTATGGCAAGCTCCCAGAACATGACTCTGTTCTCCGTGGAAGGCAAGACCGTCGTCGTCACGGGCGGCTCGCGCGGCATAGGACGCATGATCGCCGCCGGGTTCGTGGCGGCGGGAGCGGACGTGTACATCTCCGCCCGCAAGACCGCCGAGGTCGAGAAGACGGCCGCCGAGCTGGGCTGCCGGGCGGTGCCCGCCGATCTGTCCACGCCCGAGGGCGTCGACACGCTGGTGTCGGCCGTGGACGGGCCGCTTCACGTACTGGTGAACAACGCCGGCGCCACCTGGGGCGCGCCGCTGGAGGAGTATCCCGAGCACGCCTTCGACAAGCTCTGGAACATCAACGTCAAGGGCGTCTTCTACCTGACGCAGAAGTTCCTGCCGCAGCTCAGGCAGGCGGCGGACGCCGACGACCCGGCCCGGGTGATCAACATCGGCTCGATCGACGGCATCAGGGTGCCCGCTCTGGAGAGCTACGCCTACTCGGCGACCAAGTCGGCGGTCCACATGCTGACCCGCCATCTCGCCAAGCGCCTGGCCAAGGAGCACATCACGGTGAACGCCATCGCCCCCGGGCCGTTCGACTCGAAGATGATGGCGTTCGCGCTCGACGACCCCGACACCCGGCAGGCCATCGCGCAGAGCGTGCCCCTCGGGCGCATCGGCAGGCCCGACGACATGGCGGGCGCGGCCATCTACCTGTCATCGCGGGCGGGGGCCTACCTGACGGGGGCGGTCATCCCCGTGGACGGCGGCCTGTCCTGCTAGCCGCCAGTTTCCAGCAGCTCGCGCAGGGCGCCCGCGAACCGCGCCGCCGCCCCTGGCGCGAGCTTCAGATAGAGGTACGGCTCGGTCAGCTCCAGCTCGATGACCGCCGGCTCGCCGCCGGGTAGCCGGACCAGGTCGACCCTGGCGTAGAGAAGGTCATGGGGTACGGCGGTGAGCACCTTCTCGGCGAGTTCGACCTGGTCCGGGGCTGGTGTGCGCAGCTCGGCCCGCTCGTTGTCCTCGGTCGTGGCGCCGGGGGCGAGCATGGGGCTGCGGCGTACGGCGTGGCTGAATCGGCGGTTGAAGTACACCAGCGAGGTCTCGCCCTCCGACTCGACCATGTCGAGGTAGGGCTGCACCATCGGCGTGCGCCCCGCGCCCTCCAGCGCCGCGGCGAGCCGGGCGGCCTCGGCGCGGTCGGCGGTCCTTGCGGTGTCGCGGGCACCGGCGGAGACGGCCGGCTTGACGACGTACTCGGGCCAGTCGGGCAGCTCACGCGACGACCAGTGCGTGGGCACGATCGGCACGCCCAGCTCGCGCAGGTAGGTCTTGTCGGTGTTGGCCTCGAGCACGGGATGCGGGTTGAGCAGCCGGGTGACCGAGCCCACGCGCCGCGCCCACGCCACGAACTCTCCGCGCCTGTCCACGTAGTCCCAGACGCTGCGGACGACCACGGCGTCGTAGGCGCTCCAGTCGGCGTCGGGGTCGTCCCACCGCTCGACGCGCCCCTCGATACCGGCCTCCCGCCAGGCCGCGAGCACGAGGGCCCGCTCGTCGTCCGGTCCATCGAACGTGGCATAAGCACAGATAGTCACGCACGGATGCTAATACGCCGCGAGCCGGGCCATTTCCGGCCCGGCTCGCCGCGGTTCGGGCCGCGCCGCGGTCCGGCGTCGCGCGGCACGGCCCGGGATCCGCTAGTCGACCACGTCGTCCACGATGACGCGGCTGCCGTTGGTGCCCGTCACGGCGTTGCCGTTGACATTGTTGAAGCTGGTGGCACCGAGGCCGCGGCTGACGTTGGCGTTGTAGACGTTGCCGAAGTTGTTGCCCGACTGCGACGAGTTGACGTTACGGCTGGTGTTGCCCGCGTTCGTGTCGGCGTAGGCGGGGGCCGACAGCAGGGTCACACCCGCGGCGGAGGCGGCGATGACACCGGTCACGCAGAGCTTCTTGATCATGTTGTGTCCTTTCGAAGGTGCTGTTTTCTCGGACGTCAGCCGGGGTCAGTAGAAGATGTAGGTCACCGTGATCCCGCCGTGAGTCGCGGTCGGGGCGATGCCGTTGACGTTGTTGACATTGGTCGAGAGCCCACGGCCGTTGTTGCCGGCGAGGACGTCTCCGAAGGCGTTTCCTGACTGGGCCGAGTCGGTGTTGGTGCTCCGGTTGACGGCCCAGTTGCCACCGGCCCAGGAACTCGCCCACCGGGCGGCCCAGTCGTCGTCAGCGTGAGCGGGGGTTGCGAGTAGTGCTCCACCGGCGGCCGCGATGACCACGACGGCGGCGGTCCACACCCTTCTGATCACATCTGCTCCTTCGCCATCTGAGGGGAGGCCCGCTGGGGACGGCGGCCACCGGGCCCGATAGGCGCCGCCGGCCCCTTGGGGCTTCCTTGACCTCAGGGGATCAAGGTCAATGCGAGCATATAACCATGCGTGGTCGAATGGTAGCTCTAAGTGATCAGAATATTGTTCCGAGCTTACCCTGACAGGGGATGTCAGTGACCCGGCGCTAACGTCCGCACATGATCTACGAACTGCGGCGCTACGCCATGCGCCCGGGACGGCGCGACACCCTGATCTCCCTGTTCGAGCGGGAGTTCATCGAGACGCAGGAGTCGACCGGCATGCTGGTGCCCGGCTCCTTCCGCGAGGTCGGGCAGCCCGACAGGTTCACCTGGCTACGGGCCTTTCCCGACATGGAGAAACGGCGCGCCTCGCTCGAAGCCTTCTACTCCGGCCCCGTCTGGCAGGCCCACCGGGACGAGGCCAACGCCACTCTGGCCGACTCCGACGACGTGCTGCTGCTCCGCCCGACCGGGCCCCCGCCGCCCCTGTGGGAGCGCCCGCCCGTCGGCGCCACCGCCCTGCCGCCCGCCCTGTACGTCGCCACCATCCACCACGTCGGCCCCGGCTTCTCCGCCTTCTTCGCCCGCGAGGTCGCACCCGTCCTGGCCGAGGCGGGGGTGCCGCCCGTCGCGTGCTTCGAGAGCGAGCACGCCGAGAACACGTATCCTCGGCTGCCCGTGCGGACCGGGGAGAACGTGTTCGTGTGGTTCGCCCGGTTCGAGAGCCCGCAGAAGGAGCAGGAGGTGGACCTGTCCATGCTCGCCCCGCACCTCACCGCCCCTTCGCTCCGCCTCCGCCTCCGCCCCACGGCCCGCTCCACCATGCGCTGACACGGCCGTCGAACCCTCCCCGCCGCCTGCAGAGGGCACCTCGGCGCCCCTTCCCGCCGCCTGCTGAAGGCACCTCGGCGCCCCTTCCCGCCGCCTGCTGAAGGCACCTCGGCGCCCCTTCCCGCCGCCTGCTGAGGCGCCTTGGCGGCCCCTCCGCCACGACCTGGCGCCCTCCGCTACGCGCGAGGCACAAGACGAGCCAGGTCTGTGAGGCGGGTGGAGGCGCGAGACGGGGCGAGACGCGCGGGGGCGAGCCAGGGCGTCAGGCGGGCCAAGGGGCACGCCGGATCACGTGTGCGAGCCGGACACGGACAACGCCGAGCGCCGGGCGGGGCGGGCGCGGAGGGTGGGTCAGGTGCGGAGGCCGTAAACGGGTTCCATGGGTGGGGCGGTGGTGAGGAGGGCGGTGACGGCCTGACCGACCTCGGCCGGGTCCCAGCGGGCGCCGCGGTCGATCTTCGGCCCGTGACGCCAGCCGGTCGCGACCGAGATCGTCCCGCCCTCCACCTCGAACACGCGTCCCGTGACGTGCGCCGACTCCTCCGAGCCGAGCCAGACGACGAGCGGGGAGACGTTCGCGGGGTCCATGGCGTCGAAGCCGGACGCGGGGCGGGCCATGGTCTCGGCGAAGACGCGCTCGGTCATCCTGGTACGCGCGGCGGGCGCGATGGCGTTGACCGTGACCCCGTACCCGGCCAGTTCGGCGGCGGCCACCAGGGTCAGCGCGGCGATGCCGGCCTTGGCCGCCGAGTAGTTGCCCTGCCCCACGCCGCCGAGCAGGCCCGCACCCGACGCGGTGTTGATCACCCGGCCGGTGACCCGCTCCCCCGCCTTGGCCCGCTCCCGCCAGTACGCGGCCGCGTGCCGCAGCGGCGCCGCGTGCCCCTTGAGATGGACGCGGATGACGTCGTCCCAGTCCTGCTCGGTCATCGACACCAGCATCCGGTCGCGCAGGAAGCCGGCGTTGTTGACCAGCACGTCGAGCCGGCCGTACGCGCTGACGGCGGCCCTGATCAGCCGGGCCGCACCGTCCCAGTCGGCGACGTCCTCGTTGCTCGGCACCGCCTGCCCGCCGAGGTCGCGGATCTCCTCGACGACCGCGAGCGCGGGCCCCGCCGAGCCGCCTTCGCCGCCCGGTCCGGTGCCGAGGTCGTTCACCACGACGCGGGCGCCCTGCCGGGCGAACTCCAGCGCGTGCTCCCGTCCGATGCCGCGACCGGCGCCCGTCACGACCACCACGCGGCCGGCACAGATTCCCACACAGACCTCCCGGAGAGGATCAAGCAGAAATATCAGGAAACGCCCCCTGGAAACCAGACCCCCGCGCTGGCGGGCGCAGGTGAGTCCGGTGGGTTGGTGAGGTCAGGGCTCGGGGGCGGTGCTCCGGACTCTCCAGGTCCACACCGCTCCTCGTCAGGCAGGCTCCTACCCCGAAACCGGACCGACCGGGTAAAAGGCGCCTCACGTGCTTCTGAGCGTTCTCACCTCCGAGACCGCCAGCACGAGCACGCTCGGGATCGCGATGGCGAGCGCGCAACCCACCACCATCACGGCCGGCGCTCCGAGCGCCTCAGCCAGGAAGCCCGCCGCGGGATACGCCAGGGGCGCCAGAGCGACCGCGCCCACCTGGTCGAACGAGGAGACGCGCGAAAGCTCCGCCACGGGCACGTGCTCCTGCTTGATCGCCGTCCACGCGATCATGGAGATCTCGGTGCCGACCCCGGCGGCCAGCGCGGCGCCGAACACCCAGACGTCCGGCTAGGCCAGTGCGAGCCCCAGCAACGGCAGGCAGAGCGCCACGGAGCCGAGGTTGGCGGCCACGAGGGAGCGCCGGGGACGCCAGGCGAGCATCACCAGGCCCCCGCAGACCAGGCCGGCGGCGTAGGCGGAGGCCACCGCACCCGAGAAGGCGCTGCCGCCCCGCCCTGTGGACACGACCGGGCCCAGCAGCTGGAAACCGCCTAGCCAGGCCATGCCGCCGACGGTCATGACGAGCGTGCACGTCCACAGCCATCGCCGCGAGACGAACAGAGCCCAGCCGTCGGCCAGGGACCTGAGCAGGGGGACCCGCTCCTTCGACGGCAGCTCGACGCGCAGGAACATCAGGACGGCGCTCGCGACGAGGAACGACATCCCGTCCCAGGCGAGCAGCGCCGGAGATCCGATGAGTGCCACCAGGACGCCGGCGAGCACCGGACCCATCGCCCTGAGAGAACTGACGGTGAGCCGCAGCACGGCGTTCGCCCGCGCGAGCAGGGATTGGGGGAGAACGAAGGCCCTTCGGCGGAGGCGGTGCGGGCCTTCTGAAGCGAGGGGCGGGGAAGCGCCTTCTGGAGCGAGAGGCGGGGAAGCGCCTTCTGGAGCGCGGGCGGCCGGGGAAGCAGGGCCCTTAGAGGACGGTGATGCCGCGGGCGGCGAGGATGGCGGCGGCCTGGGCCTGGGTGATGACGGCGCCGGCGAACGCGCGCAGCTTGGCGTCGTCGGGCTCCCCCAGGTCGGCGCCGCGCAGATCGGCCTGGGTGAACTTGGTGTCGAGCAGGCGGGTGCCGCGCAGCCGGCAGTCGCTCAAAGTCGCCTCGGTGAAGTCGCAGCCCGACAGGTCGGCGTCGTCGAAGCGTACGCCCTCGATGGTCAGGCCGCGCAGCGAGCAGCCGCCGAGGTTGGCGAGCGTGAGGTTGGAGCGGGAGAGCGTGAAGCCGGTGCCGCGCGAGCCGGTGAGCACGGCCCCGATCATGCGGCAGCCGGTGAACGACGCGTCGGTCAGCAGTGCTCCGCCGAAGTGCGCCGAGGACAGGTCGACGTCGGTGAAGCTCGCGTCGATGAGGTCGGCGTCGTTGAAGCGGATGCGCATGCCGCCCCCGCCGGTGAACGCGGCACCGTCGAGGTCGGCCTTGCGGAAGTCGGCGCCGTCGAGCACGCACGACTCGAAGCGGGCGCCCGCGAGCGGCGCGCCCCACAGGTCGGCCTCGGTCAGGTCGCACTCGCGGAAGACGTGGGTCTCATCGGAGGGAAGCCGGTCGGCCAGCGCCCGGTGGGAGAGGTCCTTCCCATCGAAGATCACCGTCAGAGGCTACCAGTCAGCACCTCGGCGGCGGCCTGGCCGCAGACCTTGGCGGACCCGTGCGTGGCGATGTGCACGGCGCCGAGGTCGGAGCGTTCGGGCAGGCCCATCTCGACCACGACGGCGTCGGGGCGGGCGCTGAGCAGGTGGCGCAGCGCCTCGGTCTGCCAGGTGTGGCGGTGCGCGTCCCTGACGGCCACGACCAGGGGACGGCCGCCGGCGAGGCCGAGCTGGCGTTCGAGCTCGGGTCCCGTGGTCTCGCCTGCCGCCAGGCGGGCGACGGTGGTGCCGGGACGCAGGGCGGCGAGCGGTGCGCCGACGCCCCACGGGGTGCCCTTGTCGATGGCCAGGTTCATCTCGGGGGACAGCTCGACGACGTGCGGGGCGGGGCCGATCGGCAGCACGGCCGCGGTGGAGCGGCGGGTGACGCGTACGGCCCTGCGCGCCGCCTTCAGCCCGATGGTGCCGTCACCGGGTTCGGTGCGGCTGCCCGAGGAGGCGGCCCAGACGGCCAGCTCGCGGACCCTTCGAGCGGCGTCGGCCAGCCGCTCCTCGGGCAGCAGTCCGGTGGTGACGGCGGTTGCGATCGCGTCCCGGACACCGGCGGCGGTGGCCTCGTCGGCGTGCTCGCCGCCGATGCAGATCGCGTCGGCTCCGGCGGCCAGGGCGCGGGCTGAGGCGCCGCCGATCCCGTACGCGGCCGACACGGCGGCCATCTCGATGCCGTCGGTGATGATCAGCCCGTCGAACCCGAGCTCTTCGCGCAGCAGCCCGGTGAGCACCTTGGGGCTGAGCGTGGCGGGGCGTTCGGCGTCGTACGACGGCACGAGGAGGTGCCCCGTCATGATCGCCTTGACGCCCTCGTCGATCGCCTCGCGGAAGGGGTGGAGGGCGTCGGCGATCCCGCTTTCGGCGACGACGGGCACGCCGTGGTGGGAGTCGACCGTGGTGTCGCCGTGCCCGGGGAAGTGCTTGGCGGTGGCGGCCACTCCGGCAGATTGCAGGCCGCGTACGAACGCGCGGGTGTGCCGGGCGACCAGGGCCGGGTCGGCGCCGAACGCGCGCAGGCCGATGACGGGGTTGTCGGGGTTGGAGTTGACGTCGGCGGAGGGGGCGAAGTCGATGGTGATGCCGACCTCGGCCAGGTCGTGGCCGAGGTCACGGGCGAGGTCCTCGGTGAGCCGTACGTCGTCCACGACGCCGAGCGCGTACCCGCCGGGGCGGCTGCTGCCGGTGGCCGCCTCCAGCCTGGTGACCTCGCCGGACTCCTCGTCGGTGCCGATGAGCACCGAGGGGTTCTCGGCGCGCAGCTCGGCGGTGAGCCGGGCGAGCTGGTCGGGTCCCGCGATGTTGCGGGAGAACAGCGCGACGCCGGCGAGCCCGCCGCCGAGCCTGCGGCGCAGCCAGTCGGGCGGGGTGTGGCCGGCGAAGCCGGGGAACAGGACGGCGTCGGCAAGGCGAAGCAGGTCACCGCTGAGGGACATGAACCGCAATCTAATAGGAAAGTTTCCTATTTGCTAGTGGCATTTTCTGACGTCAGCCCGTCCCCGACTCCGGTGCCCACGGCCAGGGGCGGAGCGGCGCGCGGCTCGCGAGTAAGCGCGCGACATGCTCGCCCGCCGGTCGCGGCCGGTTGACGGTTGACGGCCCCGGGCAGGTCGCCGGTCGGCTCGTCCCGGCCAGACGTTCGATGACGGTGACGTTCGCCTGGCCGCCGCCCTCGCACATCACCTGCAGGCCGTACCCGCCGCCAGTGCGCTCCAGCTTGTGCAGCAGCTTGACCGCGAGCACGGCGCCGGTCGCGCCGAGCGGGTGGCCGAGCGCGATCGCGCCGCCGTTGGGGTTGACGCGGGCCGGGTCGGCGCCGGTCTCCTTGAGCCAGGCCGGCACGACGGACGCGAACGCCTCGTTCACCTCGATGACGTCGAAGTCGCCGATGGACATGCCGGTCACGCGCAGCGCGTGCGCGGTGGCGGGGATGGGGGCCACCAGCAGGGCGGCGGCGCCGTCGGAGATCTGCGAGGCCAGCGCGGCGGTCAGCCGCCCGCCCTCGGTCAGCGGCTTGAGCGCGGCCATCTTCTCGGGCGTGGTGTCCCTGCGCGGGCCCTCGTCGGCGGTGACCCCTTCATAGGGGACAATCTCGCGGCTGGGAGACCTCGCGGGTGCCGTACCGCTCGGTCCAGCCCTTGGAGCCGGCGAACGGGGTGTCGTGGCCGAGCGCGCGGCCTGCGTACACGGCGGACGAGATCGGCACCAGGCTCGTGTTCTGGACGCCGCCCGCCACCACCAGGACCGCGGTGCCGGAGAGCACGGCCTGGGCGGCGAAGTGCAGCGCCCGCTGGGAGGAGCCGCACTGGCGGTCCACGGTGACACCCGGCACCTCCTGCGGCAGCCCGGCGGCCAGCCAGCACGTACGCGCGACGTCCCCCGCCCGCGGCCCGACCGTGTCCACTCAGCCGAAGATCACGTCGTCGACATCGTAACAAGCGCTTGGTCGAGCCGGGAACGCCGTATGAGCTGGCACAGTTGTGTGAACAAGCGATTGTCTGAGGGCCCATAATGGTGACGTGACGACGCGAAAGAACTCCGGCACCACCACCGCACCGGCGAAGCGCCAGCGCGCGACCTCATCGGGGTCGGCGTCAGAGCGCCGTGACCACCTCGTCAAGCTCGCCGCGGAGCTCTTCGCGCGCAAGGGCTTCCAGGCCACGACCGTACGCGAGATCGCCAACGAGGCCGGCATCCTCTCCGGAAGTCTCTACCACCACTTCGACTCCAAGGAGACGATCGTCGACGAGGTGCTCTCCACCTTCCTCGACGACCTACTCGCCCGATACCGCGCCGCGCTCGACACGGGCGCCGACCCGCGCGCGGTGCTGGAGGAGATGGTGCGCATCGGCTTCAGCACGCTGGAGCCGCACCGCTCGGCCATCACCGTGATGCAGAACGACTGGAACTACCTGCGCCAGTTCGAGCGCTTCAACTACCTCGTCAAGGCCGAGGAAGAGGTGGAGCAGATCTGGGTCTCCCAGATCAAGGCCGGGCAGGCGGCCGGTCTGCTGCGGGCAGACGTCGACCCCAAGCTGACCTACCGGGTGATCCGCGACACCATCTGGGTGGCGGTGCGCTGGTTCCGTCCCGGCGGCAGGCTCAACACCGCCGCGCTGGCCGAGCACTACATCACCGTGCTCTTCGACGGCATCGCCACGGGCGACCGCACCACGCACCACGGATGAGCCTCGGCAAGGCGGTGCGGCTGGCACTGCAGGACGCGGCCGACCCCGGCAAGGCCGAGGCGATGCGGGCCTACATGAAGTCGGACATGCCGTTCCTCGGCGTGCAGGCGGTGCCCAGGCGGGCGGCGCTGCGGCGGGTGTTCGCCGAGCACCGGCTGGAGTCGGCGCCCGAGTGGCGGCGGGCGGTGCTGTCGCTGTGGCGCGAGGCCGAATACCGCGAGGAGCGCTACGCCGCCATCGAGCTGTCCGGCCACCACTTCTACCGTGACTACCAGACCCTCTACACGGTCCCCATGTACGAGGAGATGATCGTCACGGGCGCGTGGTGGGACCTGGTGGACGAGCTGGCCACCCACCGCATCGGCCACCTGCTGGCGGCCTACCCCGAGACGATGCGCCCGCTCATGCTGGAGTGGGCCCACGACGCCGACCTGTGGAAGCGGCGCACGGCCATCCTGTGCCAGAACCGCTTCAAGGAGCGCACCGACACGGCCCTGCTGTACGCGTGCATCGAGCCGAGCCTGTCCGACAACGACTTCTTCGCCCGCAAGGCGATCGGCTGGGCGTTACGCGAATACGCCAAGACCAACCCGGACGAGGTCGTCCGGTACGTCCGGGCGAAGGGCATCACCGGGCTCAGCAGGCGCGAGGCACTGAAGAACCTGCCCGTCTCCTAGCGCTATCGAGTCCACAGGGCGTCTTGCACGGCCTGGACGAGGGCCATCAGCTCCGGGGTGACCCGCTCCTTCGACCAGGCCAGCGCGTACGTGATGCGCAGCCCGCCCGCATCCAGCGGCACGAACCGCACGTCGTCGCGCCGGATCGTGCGCACCAGCAGGTGCGGGATGGGCAGCAGCCCGGCGCCGGCCGCCACCAGGTCGAGCGCGGCGGCGAAGTCGTCGTCGCCTGCCAGCCGCGACCTGCCCGGCAGCCCCGGCCAGGGACGGCCGCCCGGAGCCAGCAGCACCTCACCGCCCAGGTCGGCGGCGACCGCGCGGGGCCGCGCCGCCAGCCGGTGCCCGGCGGGCACCGCCAGGTGGTCCACCGTGACGTGGAACCTGACCGCCGTGACGAACTGCGCGGGCGCGGGCGTCGCCAGGATCGCCGCCGACACCTCACCGTTCGCCAAAGCCTGGGCCGCCGCGCCGCGCCCGGCCGGGTGCAGTTCCACGCCGATGGCCGGAGTGCGGTTCGCCAGCCGCCTGACGATCCTTGCCGCCAGCGTGCCGACGAGCGGTGGATAAGCAAGGTGAATGGTCGGCCGGGCCAGCCGGGCCGCTTCGTCGCTGAACGCGCGTACCGCGTCGATCACCTGCTCCGCGTAAGGAAGCAGTGCCTTGCCCTGGGCGGTCAGCCGCACCTCGCGGGCGCTGCGCTCGAACAGCCTGGTACCGGTGGCGCGTTCGAGCCGGGTGACGGCCTGGCTCATGGCCGGCTGGGACATCCCCAGCTCGGCCGCCGCGGCGGAGAAGCTCAGCCGCTCGGCCACCCGCGCGAAGCACTGGATCTCCCTGAGCATAAGCAGCACCAATACATGGTGCATGAGCCGGCGGCTGATCGGCACGATGCCTGCGACCTGATCATTTCTGCGAGGGAGCCGAACCACATGTCACCGACCCCTGTCTTCCCCACGTCCACCGTGCTCGGGTACCCGAGGATCGGGCCGCGCAGGGAGCTGAAGCGGGCGCTGGAGTCGTACTGGGCCGGGCGGTCGAGCCGCGCCGAGCTCGACCGGGTGGGCGCCGAGCTGCGCGAGCGCACCTGGCGGCGGCTGGCCGAGCTGGGCCTGGAAGGGCTGCCGTCCAACACGTTCTCGCTGTACGACCACGTGCTGGACACGGCGGTGCTGCTCGGCGCGGTGCCCAAGCGCTACCGCGACGCCGCCGACCCCTATTTCGCGATGGCGAGGGGTACCGACGAGCTGGCGCCGCTGCGGATGACGAAGTGGTTCGACACGAACTACCACTACCTCGTGCCCGAGATCGGGCCGGAGACGGTGTTCGAGCTGAACGCGGCCAAGCCGCTCGGCGAGGTGCGCCAGGCGCGGGCGCTCGGCTGCGAGACGCGGCCCGTGGTGCTGGGGCCGGTGACGTTCCTGCTGCTCGCCGGGGCGCTGGAGCGGCTGGACGACGTGCTCGGCCCGTACGAGGAGCTGCTTTCTGCGCTGGCCGCCGAAGGCGTCGCCTGGGTGCAGCTCGACGAGCCCGCGCTGGTCTGCGACCGCACGCCGGAGGAGCTGGCGGCGGTGCGGCGGGCGTACGAGCGGCTGGGCGCGGCGGCGGCGCGGCCCGCGCTGTTCGTGGCCTCCTACTTCGGCGACCTCGGTGAGGCGCTGCCGGTGCTGGCCGGCACGCCCGTGGAGGCCATCGGGCTCGACCTCGTACGCGGCGGGGTGCCCGATGCCGACCTGACCGGCAAGACCGTGGTCGCGGGTGTGGTGTCGGGGCGCGACGTGTGGCGGACCGCACCTGAGCGGGCGCTGGCGGCGCTGTCGGCGGTACGGGCCTCGCGGGTCACCGTGTCCACCTCGTGCTCGCTGCTGCATGTGCCGTACACGCTGGCGGCCGAGCCCGATCTGGATCCGGCGCTGAAGGAGCGGCTGGCCTTCGCCGAGGAGAAGGTGGCCGAGGTGGTGGCGCTCGCCCGGGCCGACCGGCCGGCCGCCGCGCCCGTTCCCGAGACGTCCCTGCCGCCTGCCGGGCCTGTGGCGCACGAGGAGCGGAGTCCGTACCAGGTGCGCGCCGCCGCCCAGGCCGCCCGGCTCGGCCTGCCGCCGCTGCCGGTCACCACGATCGGCTCGTTCCCGCAGACCGGCGAGCTGCGCGCGGCCCGGGCCGCCGTCGCCGCCGGCACGCTCCCCCAGGCGGACTACGAGCGGCGCGTCGAGGCCGAGATCGAACGCGTGATCCGGCTGCAGGAACGGCTCGGGCTGGACGTCCTCGTGCACGGCGAACCGGAGCGCAACGACATGGTGCAGTACTTCGCCGAGCACCTCGACGGGTTCGCGGTCACCAGGAACGGCTGGGTGCAGTCGTACGGGTCGCGCTGCACCCGCCCGCCGATCCTGCACGGCGACGTGTCCCGCCCTGCCCCGATCACCGTGCGCTGGGCGACGTACGCGCAGTCGCTGACCCGCAAGCCGGTCAAGGGCATGCTCACCGGGCCCGTCACGATCACGGCCTGGTCGTTCGTCCGCGACGACCTGCCGCTGTGCGACGTGGTGTTCCAGGTGGCGGACGCGATCAGGGAGGAGGTGCGCGACCTGGAGTCGGCCGGGGTGCGGATCATCCAGGTGGACGAGCCCGCCCTGCGCGAGCTGCTGCCGCTGCGGCGCGCCGCCCAGGGCGACTACCTGGAGTGGGCGGTGGCCGCCTACCGCCGTGCCACGTCGGGGGCGGGCGAGGGCACGCAGATCCACACGCACCTGTGCTATTCCGACGCCGACCAGATCCTCACCGCCATCGACGCCCTCGACGCCGACGTCACCACCATCGAGTCCGCGCGCTCGGGCGGGCGCATCCTCGGCTCGGTCTCCGGGTTCGGGCGCGGGCTCGGGCCCGGCGTGTACGACATCCACTCGCCGCGCGTGCCCTCCGTGGCCGAGGTCGAGTCCCTGCTGCGGCGGGCCGCCGAGGTGCTGCCGGTCGGGCGGATCTGGGTCAACCCGGACTGCGGGCTGAAGACCAGGACGTACGAGGAGGTCGAGGCGTCCCTGGCCAACGTGGTCACCGCCGCCCGCCGCCTCCGCGCCGAACTCCCGGCATAAGGCACCCGCCGGCCCGGCCGCGATGGGAAGACGCGCGCGCTCCGGGCGCTAGGCGGGGGCGGTGGTGAAGGCGGTGTGGCGGGAGGCGGCCTCGTCCTCGGTGAGCAGGGGCCGGGCGGCGAGCCAGGCCGCCGCGCCCGCGCCGTCGCCGGCCGTCGCGACCCGCTCCCCCGCCAGCAGCTCCACGACGGCGTCGCGGACGGGACCGTCGCTGGTCAGCACGCTGCCCGCGAGCACCACGGGCCCGGAATCGTGCACCCTGCGCAGGGTGTCCACCAGGTGCCCGGCCGCCCGCCTGGCGATGCCGTCCGCCACCGGGTCGCCCGCCGCGGCGGCCTGGCCGACCAGCGCCGACAGCGCGGCCAGGCGCATGTGGTCGGCCTGCGCCAGCCGTACGATCCGGTCGGCGACCGCACGCGGCGTCGCGGGCCGGTCGGAGCCGAGGAAGTGGCTGATGACGAGCTCGGTCAGCACGTCGCCCCGTGCGGGCTTGCGCCCCTGGTCGAGTGCGGTGACGACCTCCCTGGCGGCCTCGCGCCCGATCCAGAAGCCGGAGCCGAGGTCGCCGAGCAGCCAGCCGAGACCGTCCGCGATCGCCGTCACCTCGAAGTCCGCCACCCGGGTGGCCACCGCGCCCGTCCCCGACAGCAGCAGCGAGCCGTCGGGTTCGGCCGAGCCCGCGGCGTACGCGATGGTCACGTCGCGGACGTAGACCGGCGCGTCGGGGATGCCGTGGGCGGACCAGAGCGCGGCCAGCTCGGGCGCCATCTCGGGGGTGCGCCCGGCGACGCCGGCGAGCGAGGCGACGACGCGCCCGCCGTCAAGCGGGCCCAGGGCCTGGTTCAGCGCCGAGCCGATCGCCGCGACGGCCTTGGCGAGCCCGTGGGCGCTCGGGTTGCCCGCGGACGCCCGCGCGTACCCCACCCTCCGGCCGTCGAGCGTGTGCACGGAGACCCGCGTGGAGGTGGCACCGGCATCGACACCGACCACTAGCGATTCAGTCACGGTCCGAGTCTGGGGGTTGACGCGACCGATAAGCAAGAATAATTTTCGCCAGAAGACCGGGTATTCGGAAGGAATATTCGTGACTTCAGGAGCGCTCGGGCGCGTCGAGACGGAACTACCCGGCTTGCCGGAGGCCTTACGCAGGGTCGGCGAGGTGATACTCGGCGATCCGGCCGAGGCCGCGCGGTCGACCATCATCGCGCTGGCCGAACGCGCCGGCAGCTCGCCCGCCACCGTGACCAGGTTCTGCCGGGCCTTCGGGTTCTCCGGCTACGCCGAACTGCGGGTGGCGCTGGCCACCGAGACCGGCAGGGCGGCGCAGGCCGGCTGGGGCGCGGGCGTCGGCCACGAGATCGGCCCCGACGACCCGCTCGACACGGCCATCGAAGTGATGGCCGCCGCCGACACCCGGCTCATCCAGGACACCGCGGCCCAGCTCGACCTCGACGTGGTCGCCCGGGTGGCCGACGCGATCGTGGCCGCGCCGCGCGTGCTCCTGGTCGGCGTCTCCACCAGCGGCGACGTCGCGACGATGCTCGAAGGGCGGCTGCGCCGCATCGGCATCCCCGGCTGGAGCGCGGGCGACGCCCATGTGGCGCTGTCGGAGGCGGCGCTGATGAAGGAGGGCGACGTCGCCATCGGCATCAGCCACCGGGGGCGCACCCGGGAGGTCATGGAGGCGCTCGCCGAGGCGGGCAGCCACGGGGCGCTGACGGTCGCCGTCACCTCCTTCGCCCGGTCTCCGCTGGCCGAGCTGGCCGACCTGGTGCTGACCACGGCGAGCAGGGAGACCACGTTCAGGCTCGGCGGGCTCGCGGCGGTGCACTCGCAGCTCTTCGTGCTGGACGCGGTGTACGTGGCCGTGGCGCAACGCACGTACGAGCGGACCAACGAGGCGTTCGAGCGCACGATCAGCGCCGTCGAAGGCCACCGGGTGGAGAGAGGCTGAATGACGTTTCCCGAGCGAGGCCGCCCCGGGCGGGCGTCCTGGCCCACTCTCCGGCGATCATCACGGACCTCGCATCCGCGCGGGGCTCCATCACTGCGGACCACGAAAGGTCAGGAGTAGTCCACCATGCCTCACACCCCCCGAAACAGCGGAAACACTCCCGGAATCAGCAGGCGCGAGCTGCTTCGCGGCGCGGCGCTCGTGCCCGTCGCGGGCGCGCTGGCCGCCTGCGCCACCCCGGCCGCCCCGCCGGCCTCCTCCAGCTCGGCCGCACCGGCGGCGACCAGCGCGTCGAACCCGTTCGGCGTGGCGAGCGACAAGCCGCTCGAGGTGTGGATCTTCGACGGCGGCTTCGGCCAGGAGTACGCCACGAAGATCCATCAGCCGCTGTTCGCGTCGAAGTACCCGGGCGTCGAGATCAAGCACAACGCCACCAAGGAGATCACCAAGGTCCTGCAGCCGCGCTTCGCCGGCGGCAACCCGCCCGAGGTCATCGACAACTCGGGGGCGAACTTCATGGACTTCGGCGCGCTCTCCCAGGACGGCCAGCTTCAGGACCTCACCCCGCTGCTCGACGCGCCGAGCTGGGACGACCCGAACGTCAAGGTCCGCGACACCATCGACCAGTCGGTGATCGACCTCGGCACGTACGACGGCAAGTTCAGCGTGCTGGGCTACGTCAACTACATCCACGGCATCTGGTACTCGCAGAAGGTGTTCAGGGAGAACGGCTGGGAGGTCCCGAAGACCTGGGACGAGTTCATCCAGCTCTGCGAGACCATCAAGAAGTCCGGCAAGATGGCGCCCTTCACCTACGCCGGCAAGTTCCCGCAGTACCTGTACGAGCCGCTGCTCACCATGGCCGCCAAGATCGGCGGCAACGAGGTGCTGGTGAACATCGACAACCTCGAGGACGGCGCCTGGACCGCCGAGGCGATGAAGACCGCGGCCGAGGCGTGGGCCGAGGTGGGCGCGAAGTACCTCATGCAGGGCACGACCGGCCTCGACCACGTGCAGACGCAGACCGCCCAGAACAAGTACAAGGTGGCCATGCTGCCGTCCGGCTCGTGGCTGGAGAACGAGCAGAAGACCACCACGCCGCCCGACTTCGAGTACGGGATGTTCCCCATCCCCGACGTCACCGGCTCCGACAAGATGCCCTACGGCACCCTGCACACCCAGCCGGGCGAGAACTTCATCGTCTCGGCCAAGAGCCCGCACCCGCAGGCGGGCATGGAGTACCTGCGGGCCATGCTGTCGAAGAAGGCGGCCGGCGAGTTCAGCGAGCTGGTGCGCACGCTGACCGTGGTCAAGGGCGCCACCGAGGGCCTCGACATCTCCCCCGGCGTCACCAGCGCCTCGAAGGCGGTCGCCGACGCCGGTGACAACACGGTCTACTACCGCTGGCACAACTGGTACGGCCCGCTCAAGGACGAGGCCATCGCCGCCACCGGCGAGCTGATGTCCGGCAACATCACCGCCGACAAGTACCTCGAACGCATCCAGAAGAAGGCCGACGAGATCAAGAACGACTCCTCGATCAAGAAGTACACGCGCTGATGTCGTTCAACCGGTATCGCCGCGGGCTGTTCATCACCTCGTTCCTGGCAGCCCCGGTGATTCTCTACCTGGTGTACGTGATCGCCCCGTACGTCCAGGCGTTCTACATCGCGATGACGGACTGGCGCGGCGTGACGGCGACGCCCAGGTTCATCGGCCTGGAGAACTTCCAGCGCCTGTTCGGCGACACCGCGTTCTGGAAGGCGGTCACCCACAACGCCGCGCTGCTCGTGCTGCTGCCGCTGATCACGATCGTCATCGCGCTGTTCTTCGCGTTCCTGCTGAACGTGGGCGGCCGCAACGGGGTGGCCGGCATCAGGGGCTCGAAGTTCTACCGGGTGGTCTTCTTCTTCCCGCAGGTGCTCGCCGTGGCCGTGGTCGCGGTGCTGTTCCAGCAGGTGTTCCGGCCGGACGGCAGCGGCATGCTGAACGGGCCGCTGATGGCGCTCGGGCTCGAGCCCATCGGATTCCTGTCCGACCCGGACATCGCGTTCTGGTCGGTGCTGAGCGTCATGGTGTGGCAGGCGGTCGGCTTCTACGTCGTGCTGTTCTCCGCGGGCCTGGCGAGCATCCCGCGGGACATGTTCGAGGCGGCGCAGATCGACGGCGCCAACCGGTTCAGCCTGTTCTTCCGCATCACGCTGCCGCTGCTGTGGGACACCGTGCAGGTCGCCTGGGTCTATCTCGGCATCCTCGCGCTGGACGTCTTCGCCATCGTCTGGGTGATGACGCTCCAGCACGGCGGCCCCGACCGTTCGACGACGGTCATGGCGGCCGAGATCTACCGCAACGCCTTCGAGTACTTCCGCTTCGGCTATGCCTCGGCTCTGGGCGTGGTGATGTTCTTCTTCACGGTCGGCTTCGCGATCCTGTCGCTGCGGCTGTCCCGGCGCGAACGAATCGAGTACTAGATGACGACGATGATCTCGTGGACCGCGGCCACCTCGCGCAAGCTGGCCCGCGAAGAGCGCCGCCGCCGGCTGGGGCCGCTCGGGGTGCTGACGCACCTGGCCCTGCTCATCTGGACGCTGCTGGTGATCATTCCGATCCTGTGGACGTTCCTGGCCTCGGTCAAGAGCGAGGACGAGATCTTCGGCGACGCGTGGTCGCTGCCGGCCACGCTGCGCTGGGACAACTTCGCGCGGGCCTGGGAGCAGGCGCACATCGGGCAGTACATGCTCAACAGCGTCATCGTGGTGTCGTTCAGTACGTTCGGCACGATGCTCGTCGGGTCGATGGCGGCGTACGTGCTGGCCCGGTATCCCTTCCGCGGCAACCGGGCCATCTACCTGCTGTTCGTCTCGGGCCTGGCGTTCCCCGTCTATCTCGCGCTGACGCCGCTGTTCTTCGTCGTGCAGAACATGGGCAACATCCCCGTGATCGGGCCGTTCATCGGGCTGAACACGCACGCGGGGGTGGTGCTCGTCTACATCGCGTACTCGCTGCCGTTCACGGTGTTCTTCCTGTCGGCGTTCTTCAGGACGCTGCCGACCGCCGTGGGCGAGGCCGCGATGGTGGACGGGGCCTCGCACACGCGGGTCTTCTTCCAGATCATGCTGCCGATGGCCCGGCCCGGGATCATCAGCATCACGATCTTCAACGTGCTGGGCCAGTGGAACCAGTACCAGCTTCCGCTGATCCTGCTCCAGGAGCGGGACAAGTGGGTGCTGACGATGGGCATCGCCGACATCTCCACCGCCGCCGGCTACGACCAGGACTGGTCCGCCCTGTTCGCCGCTCTCACCCTGGCCATCCTGCCCATGCTGATCGTCTACACGGTCTTCCAGCGGCAGATCCAAGCCGGCCTCACCACCGGCGCGCTCAAGTAGCCCGCCGGCGATCGGCACCGGCCCTGCCGCCGACATGGTCGGGGCGGGGCCGGGCCACACGATGGGCCCGGCCCCGCCCGCCCCGCCATGCCGCACTCCGCCGGGGCGCAGGCCGTGGTCTGGCACCGGTGCGCCAGTTTCTGGCCCGACCCGGCCCGCCCCGGCCCCCCAAGTTCCGGCATGGCGGCCTCCCCGGCCGCTACTTCCCCGCGCCGGCGACGCGCGTAGTCGCCGGCTGCCTCACCTGGCCTCTCCCGACAGGATCTGCTTCCAGATCGCCAAGGTGACGGCGCGGCGGCCGCGGGCGGCCTCGTCGACGAAGACCGCGTTCTCGTGCCTGCGGGTCCTGCGGATGAAGCTCTCGCCGCCGTACTCGCACAGCTCGTAGGTGATCGACTGGTACGAGCACGTGTAGTCGCGTACCCGTACGGACCGGCCCATGGGACGGATCGGCGTCCACGTGAGCTTCTTGTAGCCCTCGTTGGCCGGCGGGAGGTGCACCGACAGACATTCCTCGTCGTCGGGGCTCGGGCAGATCGTCATGCGCACACCATATCTCTGGTCGTACACGCTCGTCTGCTTGCACAAGCACATCTGTCTAAGAAGACAGAGCGATATGGGCGCTCTTGCGGTGATTGGCCTATGTTGCCGATGTGCTCGACTACGAAGGCGACACACACGTCTACATTCAGATCGCCAACATCCTCAGGGAGCGGCTGAAGGGTCTCTCGCCGGGCGACCCGGTGCCGAGCGAGGCCGACATCCAGTACGAGTTCGGCGTCGCCAGGACCACGGCCCGGCGCGCGATCCGCGTGCTGCGCGAGGAAGGGCTCATCTACACCGTCCAGGGCGAGGGCGCCTTCGTCGGCCCGCCCGCGGGCGGCCTGCGCAAGAAGCGCAAGACGCCGCTCTACCAGCAGATCGCCACGGAGATCGCCGCCGGCATCAAGCAGGGCCGCTACCGCCCGAGGCGTCCCATTCCCGGCGAGTCGGCGCTGGTGAAGCAGCACGACGTGGCGCGCGAGACCGTGCGCAGGGCGATGGCGCTGCTGCGCGAGCAGGGCTGGATCTACACGGTGCCGCAGCGGGGCAGCTACGTCTCGCCCGAGGAGAAGTGGCCGAAGGACTGATCATGGCCGCCTCGGCGTAGGCGGGCGTCTACGATGCGAGCATGCTCGACCGCGACGGTCCCGTACCCCTGTATGTCCAGGTCGCCGAGGTGCTGGGCGAGCGCATCGCCTGCGGCGAGTTCCGGGTGGGCGAGGCGCTGCCGAGCGAGACGGCGCTCGAGGAGGAGTTCGGCATCGGGCGCACGACCGCCCGCAACGCCGCCCGCGAGCTGCGCAGGCGCGGGCTGGCCCACACCGTGCGCGGCGAGGGCACGTTCGTCGGCCCTCCCGGCGTGCCCAGGGTGAAGCCGAGCAGGGCGCTGTACGTGCCGATCGCGGCGGCGGTGGCTCGCAGGATCGCGCGCGGCGAGCTGCGGCCCGGCCGGCCGATCCCCGACGCGGGCACGCTGATGCGCCACTACGGCGTGGCCAGGGTCACCGCCAGGCAGGCCGTGGCGCTGCTGGTGCGCCAGGGGTGGGCGGTCGCGACGCCCCCGCGCGGCGCCCGCGTCGCCGACCCGTCGTCCTGGCCCCGCGACGCCTAGCCCTTGACGGCGCCCGCCGTCATCCCCGTGCCCACGTTGCGCTGCAGGAAGAGGAAGAGCAGCAGCGCGGGCAGCGCGAACAGGCTCGCGGCGGCCATGGTGGCGCCCCAGTCGGTGCCGAAGACGTCCCTGAACGACGACAGCCACACCGGCAGCGTCCGCTTGTCCTGGGCCTTGATGATGAGCACGTTCACGAACGCGAACTCGTTCCACGCCGTGATGAACCCGAACAGCGAGGTCGCCATCAGGCCGGGCGCGAGCAGCGGGAACACCACGCGGCGGAAGGCCGTCATGCGGCCGCATCCGTCCACCTGCGCGGCCTCTTCAAGCTCGGGCGGGATCGCGGCCAGGAAGCCGCGCAGCGTCACGATGGTGAACGGCAGCGTGACCATGAAGTACACACCGGTCAGCATGGCGAGCGAGTCGAGCAGGTCGGTGTCGCGGGCGATGATGAACACCGGCACGAGCAGCGCCTCCCACGGCGCCATCTGCGCGGCGAAGACCGCGATCACGAACGGCCCGCGCCCCCGCCAGTTCATCCTGGCCACCGCGAACGCCGCCATCAGCGCCACCACCAGCGCGAGCAGCACCGCGCCCGCCGTCACCAGCAGGCTGTTGCGCAGGTACGTCGAGAACCCCGGCGCGTTGACGGCGGTGACGAAGTGCTCGAGCGTCGGGTTCGCGGGCCAGAACGTGGGCGTTGCCGACTGGATGTCGCGGGTGGGCTTGAAGGCGGTCAGGAACATCCAGTAGACGGGGAAGATCGTGGTCACCAGCACGACGACGGCCGCCGTGTTGAGCAGGATCCTTCTGGCGAGTCTCATGAGCGCACCATCCGGCGCAGGTTGCTGATCAGGGCGAAGGCGAGCAGGATCACCAGCAGGATCGCCACCGCCGAGCCGAGGTCGTAGCGGTGCAGCGCTCTGGCGATCTTGAACGCGTAGACGGGCAGGGTGGTCGTGGCGTCGCCCGGCCCGCCCTGGCTGAGCACCCAGATCTGCGGGAAGCACTTGGCCACCCAGATCACCTCAAGGGCGGTGATCAGCGCGAACAGCGGCCGCAGCATGGGGAAGGTGACGCTGCGGAACACCTGCCAGCCGGTGCCGCCGTCGATCCTGGCCGACTCGAACAGCTCGTTCGGGATCGTGGTGAGCCCGGCGTACAGGGTGAGCGCGGCGAACGGTACCGACTGCCAGACCACCAGCACGACGAGGACGGCGAACGTGGCGGTGCCGTCGGCGAACCACGTGTAGCCCTCGAAGGACTCGAAGCCCAGCGTGACCAGCAGCCAGTTGACGATGCCCAGCTCCGACTGGAACAGCCACTGGAACACCGTGGTCGCCGCGATGATCGGCATGGCCCAGGCCAGCGCGAGCGCGCTCATCAGCGCCAGGCGCAGGCCGCGCCGCAGGTGCTGGAGCATGAGCGCGACGCCGGTGGAGATGCCGACGATGAGCACCACGTTGATGGCCGTCCACACCGCCGTGCGCAGCAGCACCTGCCAGAACTGCGGGCCGCTGAGCAGCTCGGCGTAGTTGTCCAGGCCGATGAACGCCGCCCCGCCCCTGATCAGCTCCCCCATGCGGAAGTGCTGGAGCGAGATCAGCAGCGCTCTGAGCAGCGGGTAGAGCAGGAGGAAGGCCCCGCCGGCCACCGTGGGCGCGATGAGCAGGTAGGGCCAGTACGAACGGCTCCTCGACCGCATTCAGGATCCGCTGTTCAGGGTCGTGGTGATCGACTCGGAGACCTTCTTCGCCTCGGCCGCCGGGTCGCCGCCGGTGAGCACGGCGGTCATGTACTGCTTGATCACCGCGGTGGCCTCGACGGCCGCCCAGTTGGGGGTGTTGGGCGTGGCGCGGCCGTTGGCGGCGCCCTTGGCCATGGCGGCGGTGCCCTCGTCGCCGTCGAGCACGGAGGCCAGCGAGGTGCGGTTCGGCACGTAGCTCATGGTCTTGGCGAACTCCTTCTGGAACTCCTCCCCCGCCAGCGTCTTGACCAGCTCGTACGCCTCCTCCTGATGCTGGGACGCGGCCGGGATGATGAGGTCGGAGCCGCCGGTGAAGACGGTGCCGGGCTTGTCGGCCGTCTTGCCGGGGATGGGGAAGAAGCCGATCTTGTCCTTGAGCGAGGCGTCCACCTCCAGCACCCGGGCGGCGGCGCCGGGCACGGCGATGATCTGGGCGACCTTGCCCTGCGCGAACACCTCGTGCTGCGGCGGGTTGGCCTCGTCGGAGTCCTTGGGGCCCTTGCCGAGCGCCTGGAGCCGCTTGTAGAAGTCCATGCCGGCCAGCGCCTGCGGGGTGTCGAGCGCGCCCTTCCACCGGCCGCCCTCCTGGACGGCGAGGTCGCCGCCCTCGTCCCAGATGAAGCCGGCGAGCGCGTACCAGGTCTGGCCGGTCAGGTAGATGCCCTGGACGCCGTCCTTATTGAGCTTCTTGGTGACCTCCAGCCACTCGTCGCGCGTGGTGGGGAGCTTCTTGATCCCGGCCTTGGCGAACAGCTCCTTGTTGTAGACGACCACGCGGTTGGCGGCGTACCACGGGATGCCGTACTGCCTGCCGTCGATGTTGCCCGGCTGCGCGAGACCGGGCACCCAGTCCTCGCCCTTGAGCTCGGCCACCTTGCCGGTCAGGTCGGTCACGCCGCCGCTCGCGCTGTACTGGGCGACCTGGGTGTTGCCCACCTCGATCACGTCGGGGGCGTCGGTGCTGGCCAGGGCGGCGGTGACGCGCTCGCCGATGCCGTCCCACTGCTGGATCTGGATGTCGAGGTCGATGCCCTGGTGCGCGGCCTCGTACTCGGTCTCGAACTTCTTCAGCAGCTCCTCGGTGATGCTGCCGTCCATGATCCAGACGGTGAGCTTCGTGGGGGTGCCCGGCGCGGCCTCCTGCGGCTCCTGAGAGGTGCCGCACGCCGCGAGCGCGAACACGGCCGCCAGAGCCAGGATGCGGTTTCTCATGACGTTCCTTGTCCGGGGCCTCTCGCGAGAGCCCTCTTGCTGGGGGGCGCCCCGCGCCCGCACGCTCGCGGGCGCGGGGTGTCGGTCAAGGGGTGGGAACGGTGTCCTTGAAGGCGGTGCCGGCCGCCCGCAGCTCGGCGACGCGGGCCGACACGGTGGCGGGCGAGACGACCTCGTTCGCGCTGAAGTAGACGTAGTCCACCTGCTGCCGGTACGTGCGCGTCCCGCTCGCGCCCTGGAGATCGATGAACCACTGGTTGAACATGATCCACATGGGTGTCTCGGGATAGTAGTCGCCGCCGTGGTCGGCGAACAGACGTCCGTCCACGTAGTACTTGATCCGGCCGCCGGAAACCTGGATCACCAGGTCGTGCCAGCCGGCGAAGCTCGCCCGCTCCTCGGTGTGGGTGTTCACCGCGAGCCAGGGCTCGTTCCTGTAGGTCTCCCAGCTCGTCGTGTAGAGGATGCTGGACGGCTCGCCCCAGCCGCCGTTCGGCAGGTACTCGAAGTCGAGCTCGCCGTAGTCGGGGTCGAGGTCGTAGCGCAGCGGGGTGATGGTGAAGAACGTCTGCACCACGTGCTCGCCGTCTGGTCCGCTGACGGGGGCGTCGCTGAAGCGCACGCGGGCGGCGTACGTGCCCTCGTGGAACTTGCGCTGGGCGGTGGACAGCTCGGTGTGCACGGTGCCCGCGGCGGTGCCGTCCGTGGAGGAGTCGAGGGTCAGCAGGCCGCCGGGGAACGAGACGGCCGACGGCGACCAGGTCGCGCCGGGCACGCCGGGGCCGCCCGACGCCGAGCGCACGGTCCAGCCGCGCTGCGCGAGCCGCGGGTCCGCCGGTCCGGTGTAGGTGAAGTCGTCGAACAGCTCTCCGGTGCCGCCCGGTTCCTCGAGGTCGGGGTCGGGCTCGGGCTCGGGCTCGGTGCCGTGCGGCGTGCCCCAGGCGAGCTGCCCGTCCACGTAGACGGTGACCTTGTCCCAGTCGGCGTAGGCGGTGTTGGACCCGTACGAGTAGTCGTCGCCCTGCTGGAACGGCTGCCAGTCGGCGCGGTAGAAGCGCAGCTGCATGTCGCCGGTGTCCTGGCCCGGGTTCAGCGTGCCGGAGGTGAAGCCCACCTCCAGGTACTGCTCGCCGCCCTCCTGCGGGGCGAACCTGCCGGTGATCGTGGCGCAGCCGATCACGGCCCAGGAGCAGGCGAAGCGGTAGGTCTCGGTGCCGGTGAGGTAGTAGCGGATCTTGACCTGGCCGAGCGGGATCGCGGTCGTGCCGGTGTTGAACAGGCGCAGCCAGGGCTCGGCCTGGGCGGTGGTGGCGCCGGGGGCGCTGGTGCGGTACTGGAGGCGGACCGCCTGTGCGGCACTGGCGGGGGCGGCGATCAGGGTCACCGCGATGAGGATGGCGGGGAGGGCTAAGGAGAGAAGGCGTTTACCGAAATTTCGGGACATGGGGGGTTCTCCTTGCGGTCGTGCGACTCCCGGAAAAGGCGTTGATCGGGGGATGAGTGGACGGATCGTGGCGCCGGAGGTGCCCCGGGGATGCCCCGATGGCGGGACTCCCGGGTCGGGCGCCGGGCGGTCAGGTGGCGGCGGACGGGTCGGCGGCGGACGGTGCGGGCTTCAGGCGGCCCGCGGCGGATACGGCAGGCGGTGGGGTCAGTCGCCGCCGCGGCGGATGCGGCGGGTCGGTGCCATCAGGCGCCGCCGGCGACTACGGCGGGTCGGTGCGGTCAGGCGCCGCGGCGGATGCGGCCCGCGTAACGGGCCTCCAGGGCGAGGTTGTGCTCGTCGCCCTCGGGGACGTTCGCCGACAGGTAGACGGGCGGCACCTCGCCGGCTTCGAGCAGGTTGCGTACGGTCTGCGTGACCACGAGCTGGGCCAGCAGCGCGGAGGTGATCGTGGAGACGGCGCCGGTGGCGCCTCCGCCGGGCAGGGGCAGCACGGCGTCGCCGTAGGGCGCGTGGTTGTCCAGGACGACGTCGGCCAGGTCGGCGAGCTTGCGGCCCGAGGGGTGGCGGGAGGCGACGGCATCGGTGTGCGTGCGCGAGGTGATCGCGACCAGGTCGTGACCGCGCTCCTTGACGAGCGTGGCGAGCTCGACGACGACGCCGTTCACGCCGGAGTTGGAGATGATGACGAACAGGTCCTGCGGCTGCACGGGGGCGAGGTCGAGGATCTTGTGCGCGACGGCGGGGTCGCGTTCGAGGTCGTAGCGGTCCAGCTCGGACTTGGGGGCGTCGCCGTAGCGGACGATGTCCCTGAGCGCGAGCCGGTTGGTGGGCACCAGGCCGCCCGCGCGCCCGGCGATCTCCATGGCGATCGCCTCGGAGTGGCCGGAGCCGAACGCCTGGATGACGCCGCCGGCGGTGAGCGACTTGGTGAACAGGTCGGCGGCGCGGGAGATCTCGGGGTCTTCGGGAATCGTCCGTACGAGGCGGGCGATGTGCTCCACGAAGTCCTGCGGGTTGACTGTCATGTGTCCCTTTCTGGCAGGCGATGTCCGGCCACCGCGCGAACGGTCACGTCGAAAGCCTGCTTCGTCCTCTCATAGGTGCGCTGCGCCACCGACACGTACACGACGTCCAGCACCAGGAGCTGCGAGTGGATCGCGGCGAACCCCTCCGAGCGGAAGCTGGTCGCCCGGCTGGCGGTGGTGAGCACCAGCTCGGCCACCTCGGCGAGCGGCGAGCGCGGGTGCGAGGTGACGGCCACGGTGATCGCGCCGTGGCTGCCCGCCTCCGCCAGCACCTCGATGACCTCGCGCGTCCTGCCGCTGTGCGAGATGCCGATGGCCACGTCGCCCTGGCCGAGCAGCGCCGCGTCGGTCAGCGCGGCGTGCGCGTCGGACCTGCTCCAGGTCGGCACCCGCATGCGCTGCAGGCGGTACTCCATCTCGCTGGCCACGGCCGCGCTGCTCGACACCCCGAAGAGCAGCACCCGCCCGGCCCTGGCCACGGCCTGCGCGACCTTGTCGACCACGGCGAGGTCGAGCTGGTCGCGGGTCTGCTCGATGAGCCGGATGTCGTTGCCGGAGACGACGCGGAGCACGCGGTCGAGGCCGTCGTCGGGCAGGATCTCCTGGCCGATGTCGGTCTCCCACGTGGCCTTCGTCTCCCGGCCCGAGGCGGTGGCGATGGCCACCCGCAGCTCGGCGTACCCGGCGAAGCCGAGCGCGCGGCAGAAGCGGGTGATGGTGGCGGTGGACGTCCCGCTGCGCTCGGCCAGGTCGACGATGGTGAGCCGGTACGCCTCGTCGGGGGCCTCGAGGATGGCCTGGGCCACCTTGCGCAGCGCCTCCGGCATGTCGCCCTGCTCGTTTCTGATGCGGGTCAGGAGGTCCACGCGGTGAAAATTATGCTCAGATCTGCGCTCGGTCAATGGTTCCGGCAATAATTCTTGACATCCGCTCCGGTCACCACGCGAGCAGCGCGGCGCTGCCGTAGCTGCCGCCGAAGCCGGTCACCAGCGCCGTCTCCCGTCCCGCGCGCCGCTCGCGGACGGCCTGGGCCACGCCGTTCAGCCCGTGCACGTAGCCGTCCGACAGCAGGCCGCCGTGCGCAGGGGCGTGCTGACGTACGGGCCGGCCAGGTAGGCGTCGAGGGTGGGCGGCTCGCGGCGCAGCGCCTGCTCGGCACACCGGCCCAGCCACGGAAGTGAGATGACTACGCAACTTCACGAAAGCTGTCCGCTCTTGTAATACGGAGGTGCGATCAACCGATAGCTCATCATCATCACGCCGAGGTGAGCGATGGATCTACGCTATGTCCGGTATGCCATGGCGATCGCACGGGCGGGCAGCCTCCGACGGGCGGCCGCCGCCCTGCACATCGCTCAGCCGACGCTGTCCGAACAGCTCAGGGCGCTGGAGAAGGAGATCGGGGTCGAGCTGTTCAGCCGGTCGTCGAGCGGGGTGCAGCTGACCGAGGCGGGCGAGGCGTTCCTCGCGCAGGCCACGGTCGCACTCGACGCCTTCGAGCGTGCGGTCACCGCCGCGCGCGGCAAGGGCGCGACCACCCGCCTGGGCGTGGCCGACGGGCTCGGCGACATCGTCGCCCGGCTGCTGAGCCAGATCCACACCGGCCGCTTACGCGTCGCGCCGATGGGCACCGCCGAGCAGATCGTCTCCATCGCCGACGGCACCCTGCAGGCCGGGCTCGGCTACGCGCCCGGCTCGCTGCCCAGGGGCGTCGCGCGCATGCTGGTCCACCGCTTCCCCGTACGCGCCCTGCTCCCCCGCCGGCACCACCTGGCCGCGTACGAGAAGGTGTCGCTGGCCGACCTGGCCGGCGAGCCGCTGCTGATGCCGGAGTCCGACGCGGTGGCCGGAGCCCGCCGCTTCCTTGAGGGCTTCGTCCGCCACGGGCTGCACCCCCGGCTGGGCCCCGCGGCCGCCACCCATGATCTGGTGGTCGCGATGGTCGGAGAGGGCGCCGGCTACGCGCTCTGCGTGCACGAGGGCACCACCGTGCCCGACACGCTCACGTTCGTCCCCATCAAAGAGGACACCCCGCCCATCGAGGTGGTCTTCCTCTGGAACCGCCAGGCCGACGTGCACGAGCTGGTGAGCGCCGCGCGGCATCTGGCACGATCTGGATAGCCCTATTATCTAACGATGCGGATCTCCGAACTCAGCGCCAAGTCCGGCGTGGCCATCCCCACGATCAAGTACTACCTGCGCGAGGGCATGCTGCACCAGGGCGAGCAGACCGCCGCGACCAGGGCCGAGTACGACGAGACGCACCTGCGCAGGCTGCGCATGATCCGCGCGCTGCTCGAAGTCGGCAGGCTCTCCGTCGCCTCGATCAAGCAGGTCATCGCCGCCGTCGAGGACGAGTCGCTGCCCGTGCGCCAGGTGCTCGGCACCGCGCACTACGCGCTCTCCCCCGCCGTGGAGCCCGAGCCCGGCGAGGAGTGGCGCTCGGCCCGCGCCATGGTGGACGATTTGATCGACGAGCTGGGCTGGGACGTCACCGAGTCCGCACCCACCCGCGACGAGCTGGCCCAGACCATCGTGAGGATGCGCCAGCTCGGCGTGCCGGTCGATCTGCGCCCCTACGTCGAAGCGGCGCGCCGGCTGGTGGCCGAGGTGGAGCTCAACACCATCCCGTTCGACGGGCCGCGCGACGCCGCCGTGGAGGCCATGGTGCTCGGCACGGTGCTGTACGGCAGGGCGCTCGACACGCTGCGCCGCATGGCCCACGAGTCGGAGTCGGCCCGCCGGCTGGGCGTCTAGATCAGCTCATTGGCCCGCAGCACCCGCACGGCGTGGACCGTGATCGCGCCGCGCCACTCCATCGCACCGGCCGGCGAGATGCGCGCGTAGTCGACCACCCAGCCGCCGTCGTCCTGCTGCTCGCCGGCCAGCCTGACCAGGTCGGCGGCGATCACGCTCGGGTCGAACAGGGCGCGGGCGGCGGTTCCGGGGAAGGGCGCGAAGTCGAGCGGCCGCAGCGTCTCGTGCTCGGTGCCGCCCTCGACCGGCACCTTGCCGTCGTCGGGGATGTACGCGGCGAGCTTCTTGAGCAGGTCGGCCGCGCGGGGCTCGGTGTCGTGCACGGCGTCGAGGAAGCGCACGGCGAACGACAGCACGTACGCGTGCGGCCGCTCCTCCATGGCCTGGACGGCGTCGAGGCAGTAGCGGGTGGCCCGCGCCAGCCAGGGGTGCCCGGCCACCGCCGGGTCGTGGGCGGCCACCCGGTGCGCGGCGGCCGCGATGACGGCGGTGATCTGCAGCGACGAGACGGACGGGTCGGCCCCGCGCCACCAGGGCGCGGTCGCGGTGGTGACGCCGAGCGGCAGCGCGAACGGCAGGCCGCCGTCGGGAAGCGTCACCGACTCCAGCCAGTCGCACAGCGCGGCGGCGTGCGGCGAGGTGACGGTGGCCGCCTCGGCGAACACCTCGAAGGCGTGCAGCGCCGCGCCCGGCTGGCTCTCCGGCGTGCGCAGGTCGGGCTCCAGGCCCCAGCCGTAGCCGCCGTCGGGGTTGCGGTAGGCGTCGAGCGCGGCGAGCACGCGCTCCGGTTCCTCCTCGCCCATGAGCAGGCCGTAGCGGCGGCGATCGAGGATGCGGGCGTGCCCGGCCATGAAGCCGGGGACCGCTGACAGGTTCACGTTCATGCCGTCATCGTGCCCAGGTCGCCGCCGTCCGGTCTTGTACGTTCCGGACACGCCGCACGGTGCGACCATGAGGGCATGGGGGACGGTATCGGCGGCGAGCAGGCGCGGGAGATGTTCGCCGGGCAGCCGGTGGCCAGGATGGCCAGGCTCGCGCCAGATGGCACGCCGCGCATCGTGCCAATCACGTTCGCGCTGCTCGACGGCGCGATCGTGACGGCCGTCGACCACAAGCCCAAGACCACCACGCGGCTCGCCAGGCTGCGCGACATCGCGCGCGATCCGGCGGTCAGCGTGCTGGCCGACCACTACGAGGACGACTGGGCCAGGCTGTGGTGGGTGCGCGCCGACGGGACGGCCGCCGTCGTGGACAACCCGGCGCTGCGCGAGCGGGCGCTGGAAGCCCTCGCCGCCAAGTACGCCCACTACCGCGAGCGCCCGCCTGCCGGCGCCGTCATCCGCGTCGAGGTGACGCGCTGGAGCGCCTGGGCGGCTACTCCGTGATGGTGACCGGGCGCTTCAGCAGCCACAGCGCGGCGCGCTGGAGCAGCGTCCTGTGCACCTCGTTGTCGTACGACCTGGTGTCGTGCCCGAGCGCGTCGTAGAACACCCGGCCGCGCCGCACCGGCCGTGCCCACACCAGCGGCTGGCCGCTCGCGGACGACGCCAGCGGCTTCACGTCGGGCAGCAGGTCGAGGTCGCTGTAGACCTCGTCCACCACGTCGAAGTCGCGCAGGCCGTCCACCACCGGATGCCCGCCGTGCACCCGCACGCCGGTCCAGCCGAGCGGCGGATGGTGCGACTTGGCCCAGTTCCAGCAGCCGCCGAGCACGCGCGGCCAGCCCTGCCAGTCGTCGAAACAGATCGACGCCGAGTGCATGCACAGCAGGCCGCCGCCCTGGTCGAGATGGTCGAGCAGGGTGGCCCTGGCCTCGGCGGGCAGCGTGAAGCGCCACTGGTCGCGCTGGTCGGCGAAGCGGTCCTGGGCCATCTGCCAGCGCAGCGCGTTCACCGTGATGAGCTGGTACTCCGACGGCTCGGCGAGCGCGCCCGCGATGTCCTCGGTGATCTCCGACTCGACCCCCACCTCGGCGAGCAGCTCCACGAGCGCGGCCGACGTGGCGGCGAAGTCGTGGAACAGCCCTCCGGAAAGGATGAGATTTCTCGCCATCTGCCCAGCCCATCATGCCCGTCGCGGCATTACCACCCATCGGCCTGACGCGCCCGGCACGCGGGCCGCCCGCCGCGCAGCGCGCGGATCCGCACGATCTATAGTCGGCCTTATGGATCTCGGCATCTCGGGCAAGGTCGCCCTCGTCACCGGTGGCAGTGCGGGTCTCGGCCTCGCCGCGGCCAAGAGCCTCGCGCGGGAGGGCTGCGACGTGTGCGTCAGCGCCCGCGACCCGGAGAAGCTCGCGGACGCGGTGGTGGAGCTGCAGGAGTTCGGCAAGGTCGTGCACGCCGTGCTGGCCGACGTGGAGGACCCGGCGGCGGCCGGGCGGGTGGTCGAGGAGACGCGCGACGTGCTCGGCCCCGTGGACATCCTCGTGGCCAACGCGGGCGGGCCGAAGCCGGGCCGTTTCACCGAGGTCGCCCTCGACGACTGGGACGCCGCCGTCCAGCGCAACCTGCTCGGCATGGTCCGCCTCATGCACGCGGTGCTGCCCGAGATGCGCTCGCGCGGCTGGGGCCGGATCGTCACCATCACCAGCAGGTCGGCCCGCGAGGCGATCGACGGCCTCGCCCTGTCCAACGCCACGCGCTCGGCCGTCGCGGGCGTGGTGCGCACGCTGGCCCGCGAGGTGGGCGGCGACGGCGTGCTGGTCAACAACGTGATGCCGGGGCCCATCGAGACCGAACGGCTGCGGCAGCTCGCCGGCGACGAGGAGGCGCTGCGCGAGCGCGGCAAGGGCGTTCCCGTGGGACGCGTCGGGCGGCCTGAGGAGGTGGGGGACGTGGTGGCGTTCCTGGCCAGCGAGCGGGCCTCGTACGTGAACGGGGTGTCGCTGCTGGTGGACGGCGGAGAGGCGCGCGTGATCGCTTAGTCACCTGAGCAGGGTGGCGACGATCGCGCCTGCCCATTCCTTGTCGCCGGGGCCGGGCAGGTCCACGAAGCGCGACAGGTTCGCCCGGTGGAAGCAGGCGCCCAGCAGCATCGAGGCCGCCGCGTCGGCGTCGAGCGCGACGTCGATGCGGCCCGCGCGCTGCTCGGCCCGCAGGATGCCGGCCAGCGCCTGGACCGGCACGTGCGGGCCTGTGCGGTTCTCGGCCAGCATGGCGCGGAACCCGGCGATGAGCGCGGGGTCTGCGAGCATGCCGCCCGCGATGGCCTGAGTGCGGGTGTAGAAGCGCAGCGCGGCCAGGGCGAACGCGACGAGGGCCGCGTGCAGGTCGCCCCGGCCGATGCCCGCGCGCAGCTCGTCGAGCGCCGGGCCGAGCGCCGGCATGCGCTCGAGCACCACGGCGAGCAACAGCTCTTCCTTGCTCGCGAAGTGCTTGTAGAGCAGGGCCTCGGAGCAGCCGGCCTGCCTGGCGATGCGCTTGGTCGTGGCGCCCGCGACGCCGTACTCGGAAATGGCCTGCTCAGCGGCGTCGATGATGCGATCGCGGGTACCCACGCGCTCATCATATGAACGCCCGGCTCGGCCGGGCCGCAACACATGACATTCTTCGTTTAAGCACAGCATGGTGGAAAGGCAAGAGGGCATGGACAAGCCGGTCATCGTGACGGTGGACGACGACCCGGGCGTCTCGCGGGCGGTCGCCCGTGACCTGAGACGCCGCTACGGGCATGACTACCGGATTGTGCGGGCGGAGACGGCGAGGGACGGCATCGACGCGGTACGCGAGATGCGGCTGCGCGGCGACGAGGTCGCGGCCATCCTGGCCGACTACCGCATGCCCCAGATGAACGGCGTGGAGTTCCTCGAGGCCGCCATGGACCTCTATCCCTACGCGCGCCGCGTCCTGCTGACCGCCTACGCCGACACCCAGGCGGCCATCCAGGCGATCAACGTGGTGGACCTCGACCACTATCTGCTCAAGCCGTGGGACCCGCCGGAGGAGAAGTTCTACCCGGTGATCGACGGGCAGCTCGACGCCTGGCTGCGCACCGACCGTCGCGAGCGTTCCGAGCTGCGGGTGGTGGGCGACCGCTGGTCGGCGCCGTCGTACAAGGTGCGCGACTTCCTGGCCCGCAACCACGTGCCGTACCAGTGGCTGCTGGCCAGCGAGCCGGAGGGCGCGCAGCTGGTGAAGGCGGCGGGTGACAACTGCCACCTGCCGCTGGTGGTGAAACCGGACGGCACCGTGCTGGAGTCGCCCGACCAGGCGACGCTGGCGGCGGCGGTGGGACTGTCCACGACGCCGGCGACCGACTTCTACGACCTGATCGTGGTGGGCGGCGGACCGGCCGGGCTCGGGGCGGCCGTGTACGGCGCTTCAGAAGGGCTCAAGACGGTGCTGGTCGAGGCGTACTCGTCGGGCGGGCAGGCGGGCCAGAGCTCCCGTATCGAGAACTACCTGGGCTTCCCCGACGGCGTCTCCGGGCAGCAGCTCGCCGACCGGGCGCGCAGGCAGGCGCTGAAGTTCGGGGCCGAGCTGCTGACCCCGCGCAAGGTGAACAGCCTGGAGGCGCGCGGCCAGGCGCGGGTGGTCGGCTTCAAGGACGGCGGGGAGATCGCGGCGCACGCGGTGATCCTGGCCACCGGCGTCACCTACCGGCGGCTGGAGGCGCCGGGGCTGGACGACTTCGTGGGCCGGGGCGTCTTCTACGGCGCCGCGCTCACCGAGGCGCCCTGGTGCAAGAACACCGAGGTGTTCGTGGTCGGCGCGGCCAACTCCGCTGGGCAGGCCGCCGTCTACCTGTCGGGATTCGCGAGCAAGGTCCACTTGTTGGTGAGGGGTGACGGTCTGGAGAAGTCCATGTCCCACTACCTCATCGAGCAGATCGCCGCACTTCCCAACATCGAGGTGCATCTGCAGACGCAGGTGGTCGGCGCGTCCGGCGACGGCCATCTGGAGCGGCTCACGCTCTCCACGAAGGGCGAGGAGCGCACGGTCGACGCGCAGTGGCTGTTCGTGTTCATCGGCGCCGAGCCGTACACCTCGTGGCTGGGCGAGACGATCGAGCGGGACGGGCGCGGGTTCGTGCTGACCGGGCCCGACCTGGTGCAGGGCGGACGGCGGCCGCGCAACTGGCCGCTGCGGCGCGAGCCGTACTACCTGGAGACGAACGTGCCCGGGGTGCTGGCGGCCGGCGACGTACGCGCCGAGTCGATCAAGAGAGTGGCCTCCGCCGTCGGAGAAGGCGCGATGGCCGTCGCGCTCGTCCACCGCTACCTGGAGAAGCAATGATCGACATCGAGGAGCTGCGCAAGCTGTTCCTGTTCGAGCGCCTCAACGACGAGCAGCTCTCCCTGCTCGCGGCCAGCGGCGGCGTGCGGACCTTCGAGCAGGACGAATACATCGTCCGGCAGGGCGACCCCGCCGAGTGCTTCGCGGTGCTGCTCGAAGGCGAAATCCAGATGATCATGGAGACGGTCAGCGCCGGCTCCGTCGCGATGCCGCGCACCTCACAGCCCGGCGTCTTCGGCGGCGCCACCGCCGCCTACCTCGGCGATCAGGCCCCGACGACCTACCAGCACACGCTGCGCGCCACGGCGCCGTCGCGGATGTTCATGCTGCCTGCCAAGAAGTTCGCCTACATCGTGACCGAGTGGTTCCCGATGGCGATGCACCTGCTCAACGGCCTGCAGTCGGGCGGCAGGATGCAGCGGGAGCTCATCGACAGGCGGCAGCGGCTGACCGCGCTCGGCACGATCACCGCCGGGCTCACCCACGAGCTGAACAACCCGGCGGCGGCCGCCGTGCGCGCGGTGCGCGAGCTGCGCTCGCTGATCACCAATTCGCGGCTGCAGCTCGCCCAGCTCGCCGAGGACGGCATCGCCCCGGAGAAGCTGCGGGCGCTGGTCGACGCGCAGGACGCGTGCACGCGCCGGCTGGCCGAGCAGCCGCAGCGCTCGCCGCTGGAGATCTCCGACGCCGAGGACGAGCTGGGCGAGGCGCTCGACGAGCTCGGCGTCGAGGACGCGTGGGACCTCGCGCCCGGGCTGGTCAACGCGGGCTTTTCGAAAGAGGACCTGGAGAAGGTCAGGACGAAGATCGGCGAGGAGCACACCACGAAGGCGCTGCGCTGGCTGGCCGAGGCCGTGGAGATCACGCAGATGCTCGACGAGGTGGCCGAGGCCACCGAGCGCATCACCACGCTCATCGGCTCGGCCAAGCAGTACTCCCAGATGGACCGGGCGCCCTTCCAGCGCGTGGACGTGCACGAGCTGCTGGACAGCACGCTCGCGATCTTCCGCGGCAAGATCCCGCCCGGCATCACCGTGGTCACCGACTACGACCGCACACTGCCGCCCATCCCCTGCTACGCGGGCGAGCTGAACCAGGTGTGGACGAACCTCATGCACAACGCGCTCGACGCGATGGGGCAGGAGGGCACGCTGACCATCCGCACGGCCCACGACGAGGACGAGGCCATCGTGGAGATCGGCGACACCGGTCACGGCGTGCCGGAGGCGATCAGGGACCGCATCTTCGAGCCGTTCTTCACCACCAAGAGCGTGGGCGAGGGCACGGGGCTCGGGCTGGACATCTCGTACCGGATCGTGGCGGGACGGCACGGCGGCGAGATCAAGGTCCGCTCGGTGCCCGGCGACACGTGGTTCGAGGTGCGGCTGCCGCTGCGCGAACCCGCCGAAGCTGACTGACTTTTTACCCCGACTTGTCAGGATGTCTCCTGACCGCATGTAATGGGTGACCGAAATGCGGGAGGGAGATCAGCCGGTGGCGACCCCGGAGACTGTGACGGGATCGCGTTCGCTGAACGCGTTGCTCAAGATGCTCGGCGGCATCGAGCGGCTGGGCAACCGGCTGCCTCATCCCTTTTGGCTGTTCGTCATCCTCAGCGCGGTGCTGTCGCTGCTGAGCTGGGCGCTCGCGGCGGCCGGGGTGTCGGCCGTCAACCCGGCCACGGGTGAGACCGTCGCGGTCAAGAACCTGCTGTCCGCCGAGGGCGTGCGGTTGATGGTCGGCGACGCGATCGAGAACTACACCTCGTTCCCGCCGCTCGGCACGATCCTCGTGGTGATGCTCGGCGTCGCCGTCGCCGAGCGGTCAGGGCTGCTGGCCGCCGTGCTGCGCTCAGGGGTGTCGCGGGTCTCGCCGCGGTGGGTGACGTTCGCGCTGTCGTTCACCGGCATGGTCGCGCACGTGGCGTCCGACGCCGCGTACGTGGTGCTGATCCCGCTCGGCGCGCTGGCCTTCCGCGCCGTGGGGCGCAACCCGATCCTCGGCATCGTGGTGGCGTTCGTGTCGATCTCGGCCGGCTACGACGCCAGCCCGCTCATCACCCCCGTGGACGCGATCCTGTCGGGCCTGACCACCGCCGCCGCCCACACGATCGACGCGGACTACACGGTCACACCGCTTGCGAACTACTTCTTCTCGCTGGTGTCGTCCGTGGTGCTGGCCGCCGTCATCACGCTGGTGACCGAACGGGTGCTGGCCCGCCGCGTCGAGCAGATGCCGGTGGACCCCGACGCCGGCGAGGACGACCTGGGCTCGCTGAAGCTCACCGCCGAGGAGCGGCGCGGGCTGCGGGCCGCGCTGATCACGCTGGTGGTGTTCGTCGCCGCCGTGACGGCCGCCGTGCTGCCCTCGGGCTCGCCGCTGCGCGGCGAGGGCGGCAGCATCGTGCAGTCGCCGCTGCTCACCTCGATCGCGGTCTTCCTCGGCCTTGCGTTCCTCGCGGTCGGCTGGGCGTACGGCAAGGCCGCGGGCACCGTGACCCGCAGCGGCGACATCCCCGGCTTCATGGTGCACGGCATCCGCGAGATGGCGCCGATCCTCGTGCTGTTCTTCGCGATCTCGCAGTTCCTCGCCTACTTCAAGTGGACCGGCATCGGCGAGATCCTCGCGATCGACGGCGCCGGGCTGCTGAAGTCGGCAGGGGTGAGCGGGCCCGTGGTCTTCCTCGGCATCCTGCTCGTGGTCACCCTCATCAACCTCGTGGTGACCAGCGGCTCGGCCCAGTGGGCGCTCGTCGGGCCGGTGTTCGTGCCCATGCTGATGCTGCTGGACATCCCGCCCGAATACACCCAGGCCCTCTACCGCATCGCCGACTCCTGCACGAACGCGATCACTCCGATGAGCCCGTACTTCGTGATGGCGCTCGGCTTCCTGCAGCGCTACCGCCGCGCGGCCGGCATCGGCACGCTGGCCTCGATGACGATCCCGCTCTCGCTGACGCTGCTCGTCGTGTGGACGCTGCTGTTCTACGTCTTCTGGTGGCTGGGCGTGCCGCTCGGCCCCGGTTCCCCCGTCCCCTAGTGCACACCCCGTGGAAGGACTCTCGTGTTGATCACCGACTGGACCCGGCAGGCCCTGCCGGCCATGCTCGACGACCTCAGGGCCGTGGTGGAGCTGGAGACCCACAGCTACGACAAGGCCATGCTGGTCAAGGGGCTGCGGGCGATCAGGGCGAGGGTGGTCGGCCACCTGGGGACGCCGGACGACGAGATCCTCCACGAGGGCGGCCAGCACGGCGACATCCTGGAGCTCACCTACGAGGGCACCGCGCCGGGCACGGTCCTCATGCTCAGCCACTACGACACGGTCTGGCCCACCGGGACGCTCAAGACCTGGCCGTTCACCGTCGTCGAGGGCAAGGCGACCGGGCCGGGGGTGTTCGACATGAAGGCCGGGCTCGTGCAGTCGATCTGGGCGCTGCGCGGGCTGCGCGAGCTGGGGCTGCCGCACCCGAGCGTGCGGTTCCTGCTCAACGGCGACGAGGAGATCGGCAGCCCGGCCTCGCGCAAGCACATCGAGGCGGCCAGTGAGGACGCCCTGGCCACGCTGGTGTTCGAGGCGTCGCTGGACGGGGCGCTCAAGACCGCGCGCAAGGGCGTCGGGCTGTTCAACGTGACCGTCAAGGGGGTCGAGGCGCACGCCGGGCTCGACCCGTACGCGGGGGCCAACGCCATCCACGCACTGGCCGAGGTCGTCACCACGCTCGCCGCCGCCGGGTCGCGCGAGCGCGGCACCACCGTGAACGTCGGCCTCATCAGCGGCGGCACCGGGCTCAACGTCACCGCCGGCCACGCCACCTGCGGCATCGACGTGCGCGTCACCGACCCGGCCGAGATGGGCCGCATCGACGACGTCTTCGCCGGGCTGCGCGTCTCCGACCCGCGCATCAAGATCTCCGTCACCGGCGAGTGGAACCGGCCCCCGATGGTGCCGAACGAGCCGTCCGAGCGGCTGTTCAAGGAGGCGCAGGGGGTGGCCGCCGGATTCGGCTGGCCGCTCGACCAGGCGGCCGTGGGCGGGGCGAGCGACGGCAACTTCGTCTCGGCGCTGGGCCGCCCCGTACTCGACGGCATGGGCGCGGTCGGCGACGGCGCGCACGCGCGGCACGAGCACGTGCTGATCGACCACATCCCGGACCGCACCGCGCTGACCATCGGGTTGATCTCGGCTCTGGCGTAGCGGCTCCTGCGACAGGCCGCGCGCGTCGAGCCCACCGACGGCGGCGTCGTCGCAGGCGACGGCGGCCAGTTCGGCGGCCGAGGTGCGATGGCCGGCGGGCAGGTGGTCGAGCCCGAGGCTGCGCGGCATGTCGTACAGCACGCCCCTGGCCACCACTCCGCCCGCGTGCTCGATGCCGCACCTCGTGGCGCCGTACGAGCGGACGCGGGCGGCCGGATGGCCGTTGTGGAGCTCGTCGCCCTTCCACATGTGGCACAGCGCGTCCATGTGGGTGGTGGTGCCGTGCCAGGCTGACGAGCAGGGCGTCGAGCACCACGGCAGGTTGAGGGTGCCGCGCTGGTCGTCTGGGCCGAAACGTCCCCAATTGTTAGGCTCGTGTCTCACGTAAGCACTCCCTTTCCCCGTCTTCCCCGCTGGAGGTCCGATGCATTGCGACCCGCGCTTCGCCCGCGTGCGCGAAGTGTTCGAGCGGCACTTCGCCGACGGCGAGGAGCTGGGCGCGGCGTTCGCCGTCTACAAGGACGGCGAGCTGGTGGTGGACCTGTGGGACGGCATCGCCGACCGTTGGACCGGGCGGCCCTGGGAGCGCGACACGCCCGCGTTCGTCTACTGCTGCACCAAGGCGGTCACCGCCGCCGTGCTGCTGCGCCTCGTCGAGCAGGGCCTGGTGGACGTGGCCACGCCGGTCGCGGAGGTGTGGCCGGAGTTCGCCGCCGAGGGCAAGGGTTCGGTGACGGTCGAGCACCTGCTCACCCACCAGGCCGGGCTGCCGGTGGTCGAGGAGGAGGTGCCGGTCGAGGAGTTCGATGACCTGCCGGCGATCGCGGCGCGGCTGGCCGGGCAGCGCCCGCTGTGGGAGCCGGGGACGGCGCACGGCTACCACGCGCTGACGTACGGCTTCCTCATCGGCGAGGTCGTGCGGCGGGTGACGGGCAGGACGGTGGGCGAGCTGGTCGCCGCCGAGATCGCCGGGCCGCTGGAGCTGGAGCTGTGGGTGGGCGCGCCGGACGACGTCATCGAGCGTACGGCGCGGCTCAAGGCCGGCGAGCGCCCGCGCCGCGCCCCCGGCCGGGCCGAGCGCTCCGGCATGGAGATCGTGGAGAGCGCCGACCGGCCACAGGACGCCCAGCCCACCGGCCGGCCGCAGGACGCCCAAGCAGCCGACCGGCCTCGAGAGGCCCGGGCCGCGGACCGGCCGCAGGACCTGCTGGCCGAGATCCAGCGGGCCGCGCTCGACCCCGCGAGCCTGATGAACCGGGCGCTCGGCAACCCCGCCATGCACCGGCTCAAGGGCGGCGCGAACCACCCGGTGATCCTGCGCGCGGGCTGGCCCGCGGCGGGCCTCGTCACCACCGCACGCGGACTGGCCGGGTTCTACCAGGGGCTGCTCGCCGGTGACGTGCTGCGCCCCGAGACGCTGCGTGACGCGCTCCGCCCCCGGGTGAACGGCCCGGACAAGGTGCTGTACCTGGCCACGTCGTTCGGGCTCGGGTTCATGCTGCCGTCGCTGACGTTCACGATGCCGTCGAAGAGCGCGTTCGGGCATTCGGGCATGGGCGGCGCGCTCGGGCTCGGCGACCCGGAGCGCGGCCTTGCGATCGGGTACGTGATGAACAAGATGGCCGACGCGCTGACCGGGAACCTGCGCGGGATCCGGCTGGTCCAGGCGGTCTACGACTCGCTGTAGGCGCATGGCGGGTCAGTGCATGGTCACGCCGCCGCTCACCGACAGGATCTGCCCGGTGATGTACGCGGCGCGTCCGTGCACAGGTCGGCGACCAGCCCGGCGACGTCGGCGCCGATGGCCGCGCCGATCGCCCCCGCTCCTCCGGTGACGACCGCGACCCGCCCGTCCAGCCGCATCCCGTCCATCACGTCCACGCCTTGATCAGCTCGGCGGTGGCCGTACGGGTGGCCAGCAGGCCGATCGTGTACCTGAGCACGGCCTGCGCGTACTCCTCGCGCACGCCCGCCACGGCGTCGGTCACCACGTTCACCCGGTAGCCCAGATTGACCGCCTCAAGCGCCGGCCCGGGGATGCCCAGGTCGAGCGAGACGCCGAGCGCGACCACGGCGGAGACGCCCAGCGAGCGCAGCGTCATGTCCAGGGAGGTCCCGGTGAACGGGGAGAAGCCGTGGTGGCGGCGGCTCTCCAGGTCGCCGGGGCCGAGCAGCTCGGGCAGCACCTCGGTGGCGGGCGTGCCCTCCAGTATGTGGGCCGGGTCCTTAACGTCCGCCGACGGCAGGACGAAGCCGGGCGCCTGGCCACAGGCCCCCACCAGAGCACGCCCGAGCGCGCGAAAGACGCCCGGCACAACTCCGGCGCACCCCATTAACGCGGGACGAAATATCTCGCTCGTGACAACCCGAACCCCGGGTGAGACCGTCGAATCGATGACGGCCGTCTGATGGGGGTAGGACTTGGTCCCTGGGTACCGCGAAGTACGGCAGCTCGGCGCCGGGCGCACCGGCCGCGTGTTCCTCGCCACCTACGAGCAGACCGGCGCGTACGTGGCGATCAAATACCTGAACGCCACCCTGCGCAGGGACGCCGAGTTCATGGACCGCTTCCGGTCGGACACCCACCGCCTCGTCGAGATCGACACCCCAGAAGTGGTGCGCCTGTACGAGTACGTCGAGACGCCCAGCAGGGCCGCCGTGGTCATGGAGCTGGTGGACGGCGTCTCCCTGCGCACGCTGCTCGCCGAGCACGGCCGGATCAGCCCGGAGGCGGCGCTGGCCGTGGTCAAGAGCACGCTGCTGGCACTCGCCGCCGCCCACGAGCGCGGGGTGCCGCACCGGGACGTCACCCCCGGCAACATCCTCGTCCAGGCCGACGGCACGACCAAGCTGACCGACTTCGGCATCGTGGTGCACGCCGAGGAGCCGGGAGTGCCGGCGGGCACCCCGGAGTACATGGCCCCCGAGCTGTGGACGCGGGGCCAGGCCGGGCCGCCGGCCGACGTGTACGCGGCGGCGTGCGTGCTGTTCGAGGCGGTCAGGGGGCGGCCGCCGTACCGGGCGTACAAGGAGAGCGGCGACGACGGCGGCGGGGAGCGCGAGCAGGACGTGCCCGCGCTGCGCGGCAAGCACCTCGTGGAGCCGATTCCGGTGGAGGTGGCCCCCGACGGGCTGCGCGACCTGCTCAGGCGCGGCATGGCCAAGGACCCGATCATCCGGTACGCCTCCGCCCGGCAGTTCGCGGCCGAGCTGGAGGAGGACGCCGCCGCCGGGTACGGCCCCGACTGGGAGAAGCGCGGCCGCCGTCACCTGGCCGAGCTGGCCACGCTGCTCGCCTTACGCTTCCCGCTGGCGCGGACCGACCCCGCCCCCTCCAACGGCCCCAGGGCTCGGCTGCCCAGGCTTCCGCCCCACCTCTGGATCGCGGGCGGCGCGGCGGCCGCGGCGCTGGTCGCGATCATGCTGTCCGGCGGCCGGGTGCCGCCCGGCCCTGGGACGATCCTGATGCCGCCGCCCGAGTCCAGGAACGACCCCACGACCGCCACCACGTCCCCGGAGCCCACCCGGGCCAGCCCGGCGCCCAGGCGGACCTCGTCCGCACCGCCGCGCGCCACCGGCACCGCCCCTCCCACGCCCGCGTCTCCCCCGGCACGTCCCGCCCGCAGCGGCCAGGCCGGCACGACCGCACCCGGCCCGAAGGTGCGGGCGGCCACGATCCTGCGGTGGAACGGCAAGGCGGGCACGATCGGGGTCTCGGCGGACGGCACGGGCGCGGTGCGGCTGCGGATCTCGTACACGAGGAGGGACGGCGAAGGCGGGCCGGCGCTGACCGTCCGCCAGGAGAGCCGCACCTTACGCGGCAGCACCTCCTACACCAGCGCCGTCACCCACGACCCCGGGCGGCTGCCGTGCGGGGAGCAGGCGTACGTCGGGATCGTGGTGATGACCGAACCGGCGGCCGGGAACGGGCCGCAGGTCAGCGAGGCGCCGCTGACCGGCCCCGACTGCCCGGCGACGCCTTCCCCCACGACCTCCCGCCCCGTGCCATCGACCACGCAACCGTCACCGTCCCGGTCGCCCGCCCCGTCAAGCCCACCCTCCGACGGCCCGGCCGCCCGCTCCTCCGGCCTCACCACGCCCACCTCCTCCCGCAGCCCGCAGAACCCCGCCGCCGCCCCCACCCACGGCTCACCCGAGCCCACCGGCGCCCCGCTCCCCCGCACCCAGGACCCCGCCACCGCGCCCACCGGCGCCCCGCTCCCCCGCACCCAGGACCCCGCCACCGCGCCCTCCGCCGACTCGCCCGGCCTGGCCACCGCACCGCCACACGATTCACCCGAGCCCGCCGGCTCGCCCCTGCCACGCACGCGGGAACCCGCGGGTCCTTCCGGCGAGTAGCTCGGCTTCACCGCCACACCGTCACGCGGCACGCCGGTGGCGTCCGCCCCCGGCTTCACCGCACCCGCCCGCACTCGCAGGCGAGCTTCAGCCCGCCGCACGGGGACCGGCAGGCAAGCCCGAGCAGCGGCCGCGCAGCAGCACCGTGGAGAGCTTCAGCGACGGGGCACAGCAATGAAGGCCGCCGGGCGCGGCTCCATCGTGAACATCTCCTCCATCGAGGGCTACATCGGCGCGGAGGGGCTGTCGGCGTACTCGGCGTCGAAGTTCGGAGTACGCGGGGTGACGAAGTCGGCGGCGCGGGAGCTGGCGAAGTTCAAGATCCGGGTGAACTCGGTGCATCCCGGGGCGATCAATACCCCCATGGTCACGGACCCGGATCTGGTCGGCGCGGTGGACGCCGAGGCGTTCGTGCGATCGATGGTGATCAAGCGCTTCGCCAAGCCGGTGGAGGTCTCGCACGTGGTGGCGTTCCTGGCCTCGGACCGGGCCGGCGACTGCACGGGCAGCGAGTTCACGGTGGACGGCGGCCTGCTGACCGGCGCGGGCTACTGACCCCTCAGACGAGTACGGAGATCCGCACGGCAGCGGAACCCGCGTACGCAACACTCCGCACGGCGCGCATGATAAAGGCCCTGCGGCCGATCCCCGGCGCGGGCCGCATAATACACCAGCGCACGATACCGAGATCTCACCCCAGGGTAGATCTTTTAGTGTTGAACCACCTAGGGCCGGACATTTCTGGCAACATCACTGACCTGCTGGTTTCTACCCCTTGAGGGGTCTTGCCCCCAGGGTGCGTGCTTGAGCTAAGGTCACAACACGATAACCTCACTCATCACGGAAGACGACAGGTCACCGGTTTTGTCACACCAGTCCCGGGTCACCCCCACTACCCAAGACTGTCGTGCCGAACCCGGTCTTGCTCGGAAGGCTCCCCCACACTTCCATGACGCCAGAGATCCAGAAGTACATAGAACTGCTCGAGAGCCAGCTGGGCTACTCCGAGAAGTCGAACTCGTACACCAAGTTCGGCGCCTGGTACGGCAAGAACGTCGAGTTCGACGCCGACTACAGCGTGGCGCCGTGGTGTGACATGTACCTCTCGTGGGCCGCGCACAAGCTCGGCTACGAGGACTGGATCGGCCAGTTCGCCTGGACCGTCGAGCACGCGAAGTGGTTCAAGAAGCAGGGCGCCTGGGGGAAGAAGCCCGAGGTCGGCGCGCTCGTCTTCTACGACTGGAGCGGTTCGGACGACATCGACAGGATCGACCACGTCGGCGTCGTGACCAAGGTCGAGGGCAACCGCATCCACACGATCGAGGGCAACATCGACGGCGGCGTCGCCAAGCGCAAGGTACGCGACACCAGCAAGGTCGTCGGCTACGGCTACCCGCAGCGGGTCAAGGAGCGCCTGGAGCGCAAGGCCAAGAAGAAGGCCGAGAAGGAGACCCCGGACGCGCTCAGGGAGGCCGGGAAGCCGGGAAGCGAGGTTGGCACGCTCCAGTCTCCCGAGCAGTCGCTGAGCGCGTACATCCCCCGCGCCGACGACGGCCGGTCCGGCCAGGTGCCGCTGTCCGGCGACCGGATCCAGTCCCCGCAGATCAGCGGTGACGAGCCGAACCAGGTGCGGGGCAGGACCGAGGGCCAGACCCCCGAGCAGGCCCAGGCCCAGCCGCAGGGCGAACCGCGTACCACGACCTCCTCCCCGCCGGCTCGCGCGCGAAGGCTCCGGCCGCGCAGCCGAAGGCCGAGAAGGAGACCGCCCCTCGTACGGACGCGACCGGAGCGGGCCCCGCACCCTCCGGCTCCCCCACGACCGAGACCGGCACGTCCACGGGCGCGTCCTCGGGGGCGACCCCTAGGAAGGGCAAGCACGCCAAGCCGAGCACCGCCGACACCGAGGCGGCCACCGGCGAGCCCCTTCCCGCCCACGGCGACGCCTCGGCCACCGGGCCGCTGCCCGCCATCGACGCCCCGACGCTCGTCGGCTCGACGCTGATCGCCGCGCTGACACTGCTCGCCGTGGCCAAGACCCGCCGGATGCGCTCGGCCGCCGCCATGGCCGCGACGCCCGCCAAGCCGGCCCGCCCGTCGCGCGCCAAGGGCCGCCGCCGTCGCAGCAGGAAGGCGCCGGTCCCGGTCATCGCGGAACGCCGCACCGTGCTCGACCTGCCCGAGACCCCCGAGCGCCTGGCCACCGCCGCCGCCCTGCGCTCGCTCACCGCCGCCGCGGCCACCGCGGACGCGACCCCGGCGCTCCAGACCGCCGGCGCCACCGCGGACCCGGCGCTGCGGACCGTCGCTGCCTCCTCCGGCGCGGCGCTGCAGGCAGCGGGAGCCTCCTCAGGCGCGGTGCTCCAGGCCGTGGGGGCGTCCTCGGGTTCCGGTACGGGCGGCATGGCCTGGCCCATGCCGGAGACCACCGACCCCATGGCCTGGCCGGTCACCGCCGCGCCCAGCACGAGGTCCGGCGGCATCGCCGCGATGGGCTCCGACGGCGCGGACATGACCGCGATGGGCGGCGGCCGGCTCGGCAGGACGGGGCCGGACGTCACCGCCATGGGCGGCGCGCGCGTCGGCGCGCCCGGGTCCGGTGGCTCGACCCGGCCGTTCTCCGGCGCGTCCGAAGGCGCGGCGTGGTCCGATGGCTCGACCCGGCCGTTCTCCGGCGCGTCCGAAGGCGCGGCGTGGTCCGGTGGCGGGGTGCGTGGCCGGGGCGGGTTCGGGTCGGACGGCTACTCCTCCGACGGCGACCGGCCCGGCCTGCCGCAGACCGGAGACGTGTGGGAGGGGTCCAGGCGCGGGACCGGCAGGGACTCGGCCCGGCACGCCGGCCGGGGCAGGGCCCGCCACGCCACCGCGCGGAACGCCGCGCGTCACGCCGCGACCAGGGAGGCCGCCGCCCGGGAGGCCGCCCGGCAAGCCGCCGCGAGGGAGGCGGCGGCGCGTGAGGCCGCACAGCACGCCGCCGCCAGGGAGGCCGCCCGCCGTATCGCCGCACGTGAGGCCGCCGCACGCGAAGCAGCGGCCCGCCACGCCGCTGCCAGGGAAGCGGCCGCGAGGGAGGCGGCCCGCGACGCGCTGCGGCACGGCGCGCGGCACGCCAGGCACCGCAGGATGCCGCTGGAGATCCGGCCGTTCGACCTGACCACCGACGCCGTGCCGCAGAGCCGGGGAGCTTTCGAGCCTCTGAGCGCCCGGCGCGACGCCGCCCCCTACGAGCCCGCCTTCCTGGCCGCGCCGTACGAGCCCGACTTCGACAGGTCCCGGTACCGGTTCACGGACGAGACGGGCCCGCTGGAGGTCGTGCTCGACACGGGCCCGCTGGAGCGCGTCGTGGACACGAGCACGTTCGAGCGCATCGTCATCCCCGGCGCGACCAGCGAGTTCGACGCGTTCGCTCCGCCTGCCCGGCCCGGGCGCGCAGGTGGTCTGCTCACCGCCTCGGAGCCGGCGACCACCTACCGTGGCCGCCGCCGTCGCCGTAACTCGGACGAGCATCCGGCGTTCCCCTACACCGACGCCCCGCCCCGTGGCCGCCGCCACCGCCGCACCACCACGGAGGAGGAGCCGACCCGCCGCACGGTCGGCCGCCACCGCGCCACCACCCGCTGACGCGAGCGCCCAGGCAGGTCTCCATCCGGGCCACGGCCCGCTGACGCGAGCGCCCAGACAGGTCTCATCCGCGCCAGGCCCGCGGCGAGACTACGACGCCCGGCGGCGCGCGCGGCCGGACCACACGACCGGCGGCGCGCGCGGCCGGACCACACGACCGGCGGCGCGGGCGGTCGCCACGGTGCCCGCCCGCAGAGCCGCCGCCACGGCCGCGGTCTCCGCGACCGGCCCGGGCAGGCAGGCCCGCCCGGTCTCCTCCAGCGCGGGCAGCACGTCGATGAGCCGCAGCCCCAGCCCGCCGTCCTCGGGCGGCAGCAGCGAGCCGAAGAACCCGAGCCCGGCGAGCTGCTTCCATCCGGGCCGCCGTTCGGTGCGCAGCGCGGCGGGCGGGCAGTGCGCGGCAATCCTGCGGGCGGTCGCGTAGGTGTGCAGCCGGTACGTCTCCGCCTCCGGTGCTCCGGCGGGCGAAGCCCTCGGGGGTGTCCATGGACGGCAGCGGGCCCGGCACGTGGGTGCTCAGCCAGTCGCGAACTCGGCGCGGAAGTCCCGCTCGGCCGGGAGAAGGCGAGATCCACGGAATCGACCTAGCGCACGCTTGGTGATCTGGCCAGGTTACGCTGGGCATCGTGCAGGGACTGCTGCTGCGCCTGTCCACGCTCGACGCCGACGCCGAGAGCGCGGTGCGGGTCATCGCCTACTTCGACTCCCTCGTGCGCGACCACGTGACCGTGCCCACGCTGCTCACGGCCACGGCCCGGCTCACGCAGTGCCCGGTCGGCCTGTACGACGCGGCCACCGGCCGCCGCACCCGCGCCACCCCCGACGGCCGCACCGACTTCCGCGCCGCCGCACCGGATGCCGAGGCCCCGGTGCGGCAGCTCGCCTGCGGGCTCGGCGCCGTCTGGATGGAGCGTGAGGGGCCGCCGCACGGGCTCGACGAGATCGTGCTCGAACGCTACGCCGCCGCGGCCGAGGTCACCTTGGAACGTGCCGCCGCACTCGTGCGCGCGGGCCAGGATCCGGCGCTGGTCGAGCTGGTGCTGTCGGCTGAGACCGGCGACGCCGAGCGGGCCCGCGCGCTGCGCCTGCTCGGCTTCGACCCGGCCGCGCCGCTCCACGCCCTGGCGGTCGCGCTCCCTGCCCCGGAGGGAGAACACTCCCGCAAAGCGGAGGCGGGGCCCGCCGCCGGGCTGCGCGCGATGGGCCACCACGTACGCACCGCCACGATCGGCGACATCCAGGCGGTCTTGGTCACGCCCACCGTCCCCCAGGTCACGACGCCCACCGGCGCACAAAGCGCGGGGCCGGATGTGCTCGGCCTGCGCTTGGAGACGCTCACGGCGGCCGGCGGCAGCGCCCGGGTGGGGGTGGGGCCCGAGCTGCCCGGCGCGCGGGCGGCCGAGTCGTGGGCGGGAGCCCGTACGGCGCTGCGCTTCACCGGCCCCCACGACCGGGTGATCCGCTGGTCGGAGCTGGGCGCGCTGGCGCTCTTCGCCGACCTGCCCGCGCAGGCGATCGCCGAGCTGGACGACGTACGCGCGATGTCCCGCCTCAGCGATGAGTCGCTCCAGGCGATCCGCGCCCTGTGCCAGGCGGGCTCGATCAGGGGCGCGGCCGCGGCCCTGCACCTGCACCACAGCTCGCTGGCCGCCCGGGTGGCGCGGGCGGAGAGCGTGCTGGGCTTCTCGCCCGCGGAGCCGTCCGGACGGCTGCGCGCCCACCTGGCCCTGGCACTCCTGCGCCTGCTCGCCAACACCGGAGCCGGCCACCACCGCCCCGGCGCCTCGCCGGTCTGAGCCGCCGGCCCCGGCGGCCACCTGGTGTGAACGCCGGGGCCGGCGCGGCCGGTCAGTCGTTGATGACGGCATCCCGGGGGCCGCCGTAGACGGGGTTCTTGTCCAGGCGGCGCTCGGTCACGAGCAGGCGGATCACCCCCTCGGCGTTCTCCTCGGCCTCCCAGACGACCCAGTGGTCGCCGACCGGCTCCTTCTGGGTGCGGACGATGCCGAACCCGCCGGGGTTCCCCGGGGGCACGCTGATGATCGCGAACACCACCTCCTTGCCGCGTCTGCGCAGCTCGGGCAGGACCTCGCCGACGGTCTTCTCGTCCACGCGCAGGCCCTCAAGTGAGCGGCCCTCGGCGGTCGCGAGGCGGAACTCCGGCTCGGTGATGATCGACGGCTTCGGCGCGGGGACGGGCTCGCAGGGCGCGATGGGCCCCTCCATCAGGTGCGTGGTGGTCGTGCCGCCCTTGCCGCTGATCGTCCAGACGAACGTCTGGCCGGGGCCGAACAGTCTCGTGTTGATGCGCATCTGCCAGCCGTCCCGCTCGCCCGGAATGTTCTCCGGCAGGCTGTAGAGGCCGCGGGGGATGTTCTCCACCATCTTTCCGCGCGGTTCCCTGCACATCATGCCCTGGGGGACGAAGTCCACCATCGCGGGGACGTTCAGCTCGCGCAGCCGCCGCTCAAGCCCGGCCGCGTCGTCGAAGTCGCGGATCCGGATCGTCACCATCCCGTCGTCCATCTCCACGGCGTACGAGCTGGGCGCGCGGTCCCCCAGCACGATCGGGGCCACGACGGCGCCGGCCGCGAGCGCGACGGCGGCGGCCAGCCCGAACACCGGCCGCTTGAGCGGAAGACGCCGCGCCCTGTGCGGCCTCGCATCCGGCTCCTGCGCGGTGATCTCGGCCAGCAGCGCCCGTGCCCCCGCGCCGGACGGCTCACCACCCGAGCCACCGGGCGCGATCCGGGCCAGCGGCTTGATCACCTCGATCTCGTCGACGTTCCTCACAGCGCTCCTCCCTGCGATCCCTCCACAGCGGCCCCCTCCGCAGAAGCCATGGCCGGAGCCGGGCGGCGGCCGGGTGCGGCCACGTGCACGCCGCCGGCGGCGAGTGCACGCGACAGCCTCCTGCGGGCCCGGTACAGCCTGATCCGTACGGCGTTGCGCGACAGCCCCAGCACCTTGGCGATCTCCTCGCGCTCCAGCCCCTCCCAGGCGACCAGGGACAGCAGCTCCCTGTCGTCGTCGGGCAGGCTCATGAACGCCCGCCGGATCGCGTCCAGCTCGACCTCGGTGTCCGGGGAGTGCCCGTACAGATCGGCCAGTTCGGCGTCGAGCTCGGCCGTGCGCGCCCTGCGCCGGTTGTCACCGCGGAAGTGGTTGGCCAGCACCTTGCGCGCGACCCCGTACAGCCACAGGACGGCCTCCTCGCCCTCCGGCAGCTCGGCCACCCGCCGCCAGGCGATGGTGAAGGTCTCCGCCACCACGTCGGCGGCGTCCTGCGGGGAGTCGCAGCGGCGTACGGCGTAGGCGGTGATCCTGCCGTAGGCCAGCTCATAGACGGCCTCGAATCTGGCCAGCCGCTCGTCATCCACGGGCGGTCCCCATGGCATATCTCCTCAGCAGACGATTGACACGGACACCTATCCCTATGTGCGCCGAAAGCCCGCCATTTCCGGAACGTCAGAAAAAGGCGAGGGCACCCGCCCCACACCAGGCGGGTGCCCTCGCACGAAGGAATGATCTCAGATGCCGAAGGCGCGCTGGAGCGCGGCCTCCCTGGCCGCCCGCGCCCGCCTGCTCAGCCCGGCGTCGGGCACCATCATGTCGAAGCCGTGGAACGCCCCCGGATACAGGTGGAACTCGGTCGAGACCCCGGCCTGGGCCAGCCGCTGGGCGTAGCCGATGCACTCGTCCCTGAAGACCTCCAGCTCCCCCACGTCCACGAACGCGGGCGGCAGCCCGGACAGGTCGGTGGCGCGGGCGGGCGCGGCGTACGGGGGCACGTCGTCGGTGCCCATCCGGTCGCCGAGCAGCGCCTTCCACCCGTAGAGGTTGGCCGACCTGGGCCACACCACGGCGTCGGTGAACTCGTGGCTGGACGGCGTGACGTTGCGGTCGTCGAGCATGGGGCAGACCAGGAGCTGGAAGGCCACGTCGGGGCCGCCGCGGTCCCTGGCGAGCAGCACGGTGGCGGCGGCCAGCCCCCCACCCGCGCTGGCCCCGCCCACCGCCACCCTGGACGGGTCGATGCCCAGCTCGGCGGCGTTCTTGACGGTCCAGGCCAGGCCGGCGTAGCAGTCCTCGACGGGCGCGGGGTGCGGGTGCTCGGGCGCGAGCCGGTAGTCGACGGAGACGGCGACCAGGCCGAGCCGCTCGACGTACTCGACGATGATCCCATCGTCCATCTCCGGCTTGCCGATGATCATGCCGCCGCCGTGGATCCAGTAGAGCGCGGGCCGGTTCTCGGCCGCCTCGGCCGGCCGGTAGACGCGCAGCCGGACGTCCGGCGCGCCGGCGGGGCCGGGGACGAGCCTGTCCTCGATGGAGACCGTGGTGTCGGGCCGGGGCGCCGCGGCCAGCATGGCGTTGAGCTGCGCCCGGTGCTCGGCCAGCGCCTCGTACGACAGCGAGGCGAGGTCGATCTCCGCCATCTGCGCGGCCTGCTCGACCCCGGCACGCAGCTCGGGGTCCAGGTTGGGGTGATGCGCCATGGGCTTGTCCTTCCACGGGCGGGTGTTACCGGTCCTTCGATGGTGGGTGCGCGGGCCATCGCCGCACAACCGCCACGCGGCGGCGATTACCGGCCGCGATCCCGCCGTTCGGCGAGACGCCCGCGCGCGGGGCCTGGGGTGGTGCGGCATCCGGCGGCGGCGCTCGGGCATTCTGTAGATCATGTGCCACTCCACTGACAGCAGGCCGCCGGCCCCGCCCGTGCAGGGCGAGGTGTCGGCGCACGAGCAGATCGAGCTGACGGCCGCCGACGGCAACCGCTTCCTCGCCTACCGCGCCGAGCCGGCGCAGCCGAACGGGCGGAGCATGGTGATCCTGCCGGACGTCCGCGGCCTGCACCCGTACTACCGCGACCTCGCGGTGCGCTTCGCCGAGGCGGGCTTCAAGACGATCGCGATCGACTACTTCGGCCGTACGGCGGGCATCGGCGACCGCGGCGACGACTTCGACTTCGGCCCGCACGTCGGCAAGCTCACCAACGACCACGTCAGGGCCGACGCGCTGGCGGCCACGCAGGCCCTGGACGGCCCGGTGTTCACGGTGGGCTTCTGCCTGGGCGGGGCCCAGTCGTGGCGGCAGGCCGCCGAGGGCAACGGCCTGGCGGGCGGCATCGGCTTCTACGGCGCCCTGCGCTTCATCGGCCCGCCGGAGTCGGGTCCCGGCGCGCCGCTGCTGATGCTGCTGGGCGGCGCCGACACGGTCTCGACGCCGGAGCAGTTCGCCGCGTACGAGGCCGCGCTCGACCGGGTCGGCACCCCGTACGAGAAGCACGTGTACGAGGGCGCGCCGCACTCCTTCTTCGACCGCTCGTACGCGGAGTGGGCCGATGCCTGCCAGGACGCCTGGCGGCGCATCCTCGACTTCACCGAGCGCCGCTCCTGAGGGCCGATCATCCCAGGTAGGCGGCCCTGACCACCGGGTCGTCGCGGAACGCCGCGGGCGGCCCGGCGGCGAACGCCCAGCCGCAGGTCAGCGCGGATACGGCTGCCAGGGCCGCCAATGGGCACACCGAGCAACCGCTTGCTCGCAGGAGTGGGCGCGATTACCGTGTGGCGCATGCGGATGCGCGCGGCCGTGTGACCGAGTTCCACGCCCCTCTGGAGCTGCGCGAGGTCGAGATCGCCGCCCCGGGCCCAGGCGAGGTGCGGGTGCGCGTCAAGGCGTCCGGCGTGTGCGGCTCCGACCTCAAGGCCATCGACGGCAAGAGCCCCGTGGCCGGCCGCCTGCCGTTCATCCTCGGCCACGAGAGCGCGGGCGCGGTGGAGAGCGCCGGCGAGCCTGGCGACCCCGTCATCATCGCCATGAACGGCCCCTGCGGCCGCTGCGGCCCCTGCCAGGCGGGACGCTTCCACCTCTGCGCGAGCCCCGGCCGCCTGCCGATCATCATGGGCGGCCTGCCCCGCGTCACCATGGACGGCACCGAGGTGCGCAGGTTCATCGGCATCGGCTCGTTCGCCGAGTACGCCGTCGTCCCCGAGGCCACCCGATGGAGCTGGACACCGGCCTGCTGTTCGCCTCCCGCCGCCTCATGGGCACCCAGGGCGGCGACGCCTCGCCGCACCGCGACCTGCCCATGCTGGCCGAGCAGTACGTACGCGGCCGGCTCGACCTCAACGGCCTGATCAGCGAGCGGCTACCGCTCGAACGGATCAACGAGGCGATCACCCACGTCCGCGAGGGCGCGGTGGCGCGTACCGTGATCACCTTCTGAACCGGGCGCCGCGCGGCGGAGCCGGACGGGCGCCCGGCGGGCGGAACCGCCGCTCCGGCTCGCCAAGAGCCTGAACACGCCCGACCAGCTCAGCAGGGGCCGTTACGCGACCTGCGCGCGGTCATCGACGCCGGAGCGGGACCGGTGCCGCCGGGCCCGAAGACCGGCGAGGCCGAACAGCTCGGCAGGCCGGCCAACCGCCCGCGTTATTCTAAGCTTCCTTAGAACACTAGAGGAGGCGTTGATGTCCTACCCCGAGCCCCGTTACCTCGGCGAACACGGCGAGGCCAGTGGTGTGGTGAAGCTCGCCGGCCAGGCGCCCGACCTGATCATCGGCGGTGAGGGCGGCACCAAGGTGCACTACCTCGCCACCGGCGGCAGCACGAACGGTGCGTACGGCCTTTACCGCTGGGAGATGAGCGGCAAGCCGTCGGGCCCCGACCCGCACTTCCACCGCACGATGACCGAGTCGTTCTACGTGCTGTCGGGCACGATCAAGCTGTACAACGGCGACAGGTGGGTGGACGGCAAGCCGGGCGACTTCCTGTTCGTGCCGGAGGGCGGCATCCACGCCTTCCGCAACGAGTCGGGCGAGCCGGCCTCGATGCTCATCCTGTTCACGCCGGGCGCGCCGCGGGAGGGCTACTTCGAAGAGCTGGCCGAGATCGCCGCCAGCGGCCGGCAGCTCACCCCCGAGGAGTGGACCGACGTCTACCTGCGCCACGACCAGTACATGGTCTGATGTTCGCAGAAGAGCCGATCTACGAGCAGCTCGCCCGCGTCGGCAAGGTCCTGGCGAGCCCTGTCAGGCTGCACCTGCTCGACGTCCTCGACCAGCGCGAGCGCACGGTCGAGGAGCTGGCGCGGGCGGCCGGCGTGCCACTGAAGAACACCTCGGCGCAGCTCCAGCAGCTGCGCGCGGCCAACCTGGTCACCAGCCGCCGCGAGGGCACGCGGATCTACTACCGGCTGGCCGACGAGAGCGTCTCGCGCTTCCTCGGCGCGTTCGAGGCGTTCGCCGGCGAGCGGCTGGCCGACCTGCGCTCCGCCGTCCGCGATCGGCTCGGCGACCTGGAGGGCGTGACGGCCGACGAGCTCGCCTCGCGGCTGTCCGACCCCGGCACGGTCGTCCTCGACGTACGCTCGGCCGCCGACTACGCGGCCGGGCACGTCCCAGGGGCGATCTCGGTGCCCATGGCCGAGCTGCGCGAGCGGCTGGACGAGCTGCCGGCATCGGCGGAGATCGTGGCCTACTGCGGCGGGCCGTACTGCGTGGTCTCGCCCGAGGCCGTACGCGTGCTGCGCGATCACGGCCGCTCGGCCCGCCCGCTGGACGGCGGCTTCCTCACCTGGCGACGCCACGGCAAGCCGCTGGAACGGTGAGCGACAGTCCCGCTACTGTCAGTGCGTGGACTTCGGATCCGCGGCTCTGACCGCTTTGCTCACGCTGCCCTCCAGCGCCAGGCCCGTGTACGACTTCGCCGCCCCCGAGGTCGTCATCTGGTCCGAGCCGAGGGCGGGGGCGCGGCCCCACGGGCTCGGCCGGCCCGGCGAGGGGTTCGCATCCAACCGCGAGGAGGAGCACGAGCCGTACCGGTGCGGCCCGTACGAGACCACGCTCTGGCACCACGGACACAACGCCACCACCGGCGTCATCGGCTGGGTGCCCGCCTGCGACCTGCTGGACTTCGACTGAGGCTCAAACGCCCGTCGTGACCGGCTCGCGCCGCTCGGCCACCGGCTCCTCGTCGTCCTCCTCGTGGCCCTCCACCGACAGGTTCGGCAGCAGCCGGTCGAGCCAGCGCGGGCACCACCAGTTGAGCCGGCCGAGCAGCACCATCGTGGCCGGCACCAGGAACCCGCGGATGATCGTGGCGTCCACCGCGATCGCCACCGCGAGGCCCACGCCGAACGTCTTGACCAGCGAGTCCGGGTAGGCGATGAACGCCGTGAACACCGCCACCATGATCAGCGCCGCCGACGTGATGACCCGCCCGGTCGAGCCGAGCCCCTCGGCCACCGCCCGCGCGTTGTCCCCGTGCCGCAGGTACGACTGCCGCACCGCCGTCAGCAGGAACACCTCGTAGTCCATCGACAGCCCGAACAGCACCGCGAACAGCATCAGCGGCACGTAGCTCTCGATGGGCACCGAGAAGAAGATCGTCTGCACGTACGAGGAGCTGGCCGGCGGGTCCATGCCGACGAGCCCGGTGCCGAGCCCGAACGAGAACACCAGCGCCAGCGCGCCGAACGCGGCGCCGAGCGACACCAGGTTCATCACCGCCGCCTTGATCGCCACGACGGGCGCGCGGAAGGCCAGCAGCAACAGCAGCGCGCTGAGCCCCACCACGACGCCGATGACCAGCGGGGTGCGCTCGGTCATCCGGTCGCCCGCGTCGGTCAGGCCCGCGACCTTGCCGCCCACGTGCACCTGCACGCCCGGCAGGTCGATCGCGCGGACGTCCCTGACGACCTCGGCGGTGCGCTCGTCGCTGGGCGCGTACTCGGGGATGGCCTGCACCAGCACCGACCGGCCGTCCTCGTTGACCTTGGGGTCGCTGACGTACTTGACGCCCTCGACGTCCTCCACCTCGCGGACGACGTCCTTGACCAGCGGGTCCTTGGCGTCCGGCACCTTCTCCGGCAGCTCGGCGACCACGATGAGCGGGCCGTTGAAGCCGGGGCCGAAGCCGGTCGCCATCAGCTCGTACGCCCGGCGCGACTCCGAGCCCTTGTCGCCGTAGCCCTCGTCGATGGGGCCCAGCTTCAGCCCCAGCGCGGGCGCGGCGAGCGCGCCGAGCACGAACGCGCTGGCCACCAGCACCCGCCACGGCATGCGCGCCACCCACGAGCCGAGCCCCGCCCAGCCGGAGCCGGCGGAGCCCGAGCCGCGCAGGAACGGCACCTTGAGCGCGTTGATCCGGTGGCCGAGCAGGCCGAGCAGAGCCGGCACCAGCGTGATCGAGGTCAGCACGGCGGCCACGACCGAGATGCCGGTCACCCAGCCGAGCGTGGCCAGCAGCGGGAACCCGGCCAGCATCAGCGCGCTCAACGCGATGATCACCGTGCCGCCCGCGAACACCACCGCGCCGCCGGAGCTGGAGACGGTCCTGCGTACCGACTCCACCACGGGGACGCCCTGCGCGAGCAGCCTCCGGTGCCGCGACAGCAGGAACAGCGCGTAGTCGATGCCGACGCCGAGGCCGATCATCGTGGCCATGATCCCGGCCTGCTTCGGCATGTCCACGACCCAGCCGAGCAGGCCGATGACGCCCAGCCCCGAGGCCACGCTGATCAGCGCGGCGAAGATCGGGATGATGGCGGCGACCAGCGTGCCGAACGCGAACACCAGCACCACCAGCGCGCACAGCACGCCGATGACCTCGCTGGGCCCTGTCTTGATCTCCTTGTCGGCCGGGTTCGAGGCGTCGGCGGGCACCACTTCGAGCCCGGCCTCCCGCGCCGGGTCCGCCGCTTTGGACAGCTCCTGGGTGGTCTGAGCGATCTTGTCGGAGTCGTTGCCCTCAAGCCGGATGGTGATGAGGCCGATCTGCAGGTTGGACGAGATGCCGCCCATCCTGAACGGGCTCTCCACGGAGGAGACGTGCGGCTGCGTGCGCAGGCGGTCGACCGCCCGCTCCACGGCCTCTTTGCGCTCGTCCTCCATCAGCGAGCCGCCGGGCGAGTAGACGAGGAGCTGGACGGTGCCGCCCGCGGCGTACCCCGCGCCGAAGCCCGTCTTCATCAGGTCGTGGGCGCGCTGCGCGTCGGTGCCGGGGATGCTGGCGTCGTTGTTGGTCGGGCTGGGGAAGGCGAGGTTGCCTCCCATCAGCGCCGCGGCGGCGATCACCCAGGTCACGAGCACGATCCAGCCGTGCCGTGCGCACCAGCCGCCCAGCCGTCCCAGCAACCGTGTCATCGCTCAGCCCCCACTCGACGGCCGTCCTGTACGATCGTACAGGACATACGATAAGGGGACGGATTTCCCCTAGGCCGTCTCCGGCAGGGAAATGAGACGATGACCACAGCCGACGACACCCGATCGCGGATCCTGGCCGCCGCCAGAGAGCTCTTCGCAGAACGCGGCTACGCGGCGACCTCCCTGGCCGACATCGCGGCAGCCGTCGGCCTCACCAAGACGGCCGTCGCCTACCACTTCCACCCCAAGGACCGCCTGGCCGCCGAACTCCTCGACCCGGTCGCGGCCGACATGCTGACGCTGCTCGACACCCCGTACGACAGCAGGGAGGAGTTCGTCGAGGCGCTCGTCACGTTCGCGGTGCGCTACCGATCGGTCATCCGGCTGTTCATGGAGGATCTCGCCGCCGACGACGCGGGCGCCGAGCCCGGCTCCGAACGCCACACGATCAGGACGTTCAGGGACGAGATCTACGCCAAGCTCGCCGGCCCCGACCCCACCCCCGAGGCGAGGCTGAAGAGCTGGGCACTGCTGGGGGCGCTGCAGTGGGGCGCGGTGAAGACCATGGATCTGCCGGAGGACCAGGTACGGGCCGCGCTCTTGGAAGCGGCCCGAGCGTACTGACCGCTGTCATGTGACGGTTCCACGGCCTGGCCCGCTCGCGCGAAGGGCCTGCACGGCTCGACGGCCGGACCGCTAGCGCGGAGGGCCTGCACGGCTCGACCGCCTTACCGCTTGTGCACAACAGCCCTCGCGAAAACGTCTCAGCGGCGATACTGGGACGCCAGACCACCCATCGCACCCCGCAGGGAGTCCGGTCGTGCGTACCTGGTTCGAGCCGGAGGAAGCCGAGGAATTCGAGGCGGCCAAGGCCGTGCTGGTGCGGCGCTGCCTCACCTGGGCCGGCGAGCACGACCGTCCGGCGGACGAGCTGCTCGTCGGCGCCGCCATCGACGCCCGGCGCCACAGCCGCGACGGGCGGCTCGCGTACTGGGACGAAAAGCAGATCCGCCGCTACCTGCTGGGCTGGATCCCCCGCTACGTCGTCGCCCCGCGCGAGATCCTCGACATCGCCCCGGACACCCTGCGCACCTACCTCGGCTACCTCACCGCCACCGGCCTGCGCGACCCCCGCGGCGCCACCCCGGCCGAAGCCGACCTCGCCATCGCCCGCGCCACCCCCGAGTACCGTGCCGCGCTCGGCCACCTCACCAGGCCAGGCACCCTCGGCTTCGCGCGCGACCCGGCCGAGCCGCGCGCCCACCTCCAGCCGCCCATCGCGCTGCCGCCCGCCGCCGACCTCACCGCCGCCGCCGCGCGCAGCCCCACGGTCGAACGCCTCATCGCGCTCACGACCTGGGCCGGCGAGGACGGCCGACCGCTCACCGGGACCGGCGACCTGCCCGCCGACGCGGCCCGCGAGCTGACCGCCCTGCTCGGCACCGGCGAGGACGCCGGGCAGGCCCGCTCCAGCGCCGACCTCCCCCAGCTCGCCCTCCTCCTCGCCTGGGCCAGGCGGCTGCGGCTGGTCCGTGCCGCCGAGGGCCGCCTGCACGCGGTCGCCAGGACCGCCCCGCTGCTGCGCGACCCCGAGGGCCTGTGGCGGCGCGCCTTCCACGCGCTCCCCTCGCTCGGCCCGTTCGTCATCCGCCGCACCACCGCCTCGCCCTTCACGCTCTTCTTCCCCGACCTCCTCACCGGGCTCCTCAACACCCTGTACGGCATGGACGACATGCCGGTGGCCCGCCTCGCGGAAACGGTGTGGCTGACCTGCAGAAAACACCACCACCGCATCCCCACCGGCTGGAACGACGGACGGAAGCCCACCGATGACCTGATGGAGACCCGGCGAAGACTCGCCGAGGACCTGGCCCGCGCCTTCGACGTCCTCGCCGACCTGGGCGCCGTCGAGCTGACCCGCGGCCCGGCCGACGAGCTCTACCTCAGCGACCTCGACCACGACGACTACATCGATGACGACGGTCAGGGGCTGCCGCCCGATGCCGCAGAACGCCTGCGCGCCCGCCTCGCCGAGCCCGACCTGCTGCTGGCCAGGCTCACCCCACTCGGGCAGCGCGCCGTACGCGAACGCCTGCTGGCCGACGGCCGCGACGCCCCGCTGATCGGCGAACTGGCCGGCGCCTCCGCCGCCGAGCTGCTCGGCGTACTCACCCAGCACTACCCGCCGTACGACGCCGCCGCCGAACTCCACGGCTGGCTGGCCCAGCCGGGTCACGGCATCGAGCCGTTGTTGCAGGCTGTACGCGAGTGCCCGTTCCGCACCCGCGCCGCGGCCATGCTCAACATGCTCGCCGAAGCCCTGCCCGACGGCCGTGCCCTCCTCCACGGCCTGCGCCGCGACCCCGTACTCGGCCCCGCCGCCCTCACCTACCTCGTGGACGTCGGCGAACTCGACCCGTCCGCGATCGGGCACGGCGAGCACCTGCTGCTCGTCGCCGAGAACTTCCTCACCCTGCTGGAGCTCGGCGGCCCTCAGCCCCTGATCGAGCAGCTCAAGGTGATGGCGGGGCGGGAGGCGTACGACCTGGTGACCGCCGTACTCGACGCCGGCCACCACGACACGGTCGGCCTGGAGGAAATGCGCGTCCTGGTCGCCGAGCCGCTGCGCGCCGCCCGCCATCGCCCGCTCCGCCTCATCCCCGGCACCGGCCCAGGCAGCGGAAACCGCCCCACCAGAAAACGCAACCGCCGCAACCACTGACCGCTCCGCCGGAAGCGGAATCCACCCCGCCCGACCTGAGCTGTTGGCAGAATGTGACCATGCGACTACCCCGGGCGAAGTATTTCAATACCACCGGGCCATGCGACCCGGCACTCCACTACATGCTTCCTCCTGTGCCGCGCATCCCCGAGGCCCGCACGCTTATCGAGATGGACCGCTACTTCGTCCTGCACGCCCCTCGGCAGACCGGCAAGACCACGTCGCTGCGCACCCTCGCCGCCGAGCTGACCGCCGAGGGCGACACCGCCGCCCTGATGGTCTCCTGCGAAGTCGCCGAGGCGGTGGGTGACAACTACGCCGCCGCAGAGTCCCTGCTGCTCAACGCCCTGCGTGAAGCCGCCAATCGCTCGGGGTGGCCGAAGAAGTGACTCCCACCGGATCCCTGGCCGTCGAGCCCTCCTGGCGCTCAGTTCGGCGCGGCATTGAGCGCCTGGTGCCGCCGCTGCCCGCGCCGGGTGGTGCTGTTCCTGGACGAATTCGACGCCCTTCAGGGCAACAGCATGGTCAGTATCCTCAGCCAGCTCCGCGACGGCCACAACGCGCGTCCGGAGCGCCACCCTTTCCCCGCATCGATCGTGCTGTGCGGACTGCGGGACGTGCGGGATTACAAGGTCGCATCCGGCAGTGACCCCGACCGGGTCAACCCGGCGAGTCCGTTCGACATCATCGCCAAATCGCTGCGCATGGGCGACTTCACCGCCGACCAGATCGCCGAGCTGTACGACCAGCACACCGAGGCGACCGGGCAGGAGTTCACCAAAGACGCGGTTGATCGGGTGTTCGAGCTGACCCAGGGCCAGCCGTGGCTGGTCAACGCGCTCGCCCACGAATGCGTGCACGAGATGGGGCTGAAGGGCACCGTCACCACCGCCCATGTGGAAGATGCCAAGGAGCGGCTGATCCGGGCCCGCGCCACCCACCTCGACTCGCTCGTCGCCCGCCTGCACGAGCCCCGGGTCGAGCGCGTGATCGAGCCCATCGTGGCCGGCGCGGCTCCCGGCCTGGACAGCGCCTTCGACCATGCCGTCTCCTACGTCCACGACCTGGGCCTCATCCGCGACACCCGAACGCTGGAGATCGCCAACCCCATCTACCGGGAGGTCCTCTCCGGGTGCTGGGCGACCGCACCGAGCGGTTCGTCCGCGCGAACCCGCGCAGCTTATTCGCCGGCCCTACCAGGGGCCGGACGGCGAACGGCTCATGCAGCGCGAGGCCATGGAGCTCAAGGTCTGGCGGGCGGGCGAGAACGACCCGCTGCCCGAGGGCCTGGCCCAGCTCGACCGCTACCTCGACCGGCTCACCCTCCCCACCGGCAAACTCGTCATCTTCGACCGCCGCCCCGAAGCACCGCCGTGGCCGGAGCGAGGCGCGTTCGAGGAGGCGGTCACGCCGTCCGGCCGACCGGTCACCGTACTGCGCGTGTGACCTCGTGGGGCGGGTTACGAGGGTGCCGGGGCGGGGGTGCGGGCGATCAGTAGTGCGGGTTCAAGGGCGTCCGGCCCGTGCCAGTAGTGCGGGTTCAAGGGCGTCCGGCCCGTGCGGCCTCCTGCGCGGTACGGCCGTACTGCGGCACGGGCTGCCGCCCCTCGCGCTCGGCGCGGCGGCGCTTGCGGCGTCGCCCGAGGATCCAACCGGCGCCCAGAATGGCCAGGCCGAGAGGGGTCGCCGCCAGGCGGCGGGCCACCAGAAGCTTCAGGAATGCCTTCATACGCCCCACCTGCCCAAGGACGACAGCCACACGCCTGGGCCCGCCCCCGTACGGAACCACGAGACGCGGCCCCACCCCGCACAACGCGGCCGCCGCAAGAGGCGAACGCCAGCACCGCCCTGCAGGAGGCGTGAGCCACCTGCCCTGGCGCAGCGGTGCATGAGGCGAGCGCGCCGGCTCCACGGAACTTCCGTGTGGGCCGAGGTCAGTCGGGTTCGGAGAGGTCGGTCGGAGGTTCGAGGGATTCGCCGGGGTCGGGGCCGGTCTGGGCGGGCTCGCCGATCGTGATGACGACCTGGCTGCCGGGCTTCGCGCACGTCTCCGGCTTGACGCTCTGTGCCAGCACCATGCCGGCCTGGGACTCGTCGTCCACCGATTGTTCCTTCGTCACCACCGAGAAGCCGGCCGCGTCCAGGGTGGCGCGGGCGGCGTCGCGGGGGCGGCCGACGACCGGCGGCACGGCGGCGCCGTGCCGGGAGATCGTGAGCGCCACCGCCGTGCCTCCCTCGACGCGGCGGCCCGCCTTGGGGCGGGTGGTCAGCACCGTGCCCTCCGGTGCCTCAGAGCAGGCCCGGGTGACGGAGCCGACCTTCAGGCCCGCGTCGATCAGGGCCGCTTCGGCGACGGCGCGCCGCCTGCCCGCCACCGCAGGCACGGGCAATCCTGCCGACACCCGCAGGGACACCGTGCTGCCTCGGTCCACGACGGTGCCGGCGGCGGGGGTGCTGGAGAGCACCTGGCCGATCGTTCGAGGTGAGTCCTGCTTGGTGACGCGTCCCACGGCGAGGCCGGCGCGCTGGACGGCCTTGGCGGCGGCTTCCCTGCTCAGACCGACCAGGGACGGGACCGTCGCCGTCGGCGGGCGTACGGCCGAGGGCTGGTCGTACGCGGGCCGCCTGGCCCCCTCGACCTGCTTCCTCTCCGTTTCCTTCGTCGGTGAGGGCGTGGCGGTTCGCGACTTGCGCTCGGGTGAAGGCGTGGTGGGCGGCGGCGAGGCGAGCGGGCCGGCCGCCTGCGGACCTGCCTGTCCCGCGGGGGTACGGGTCATCGCGGGGACGATCACGACGAGCAGCACGACGGCGGTCACCAGCAGCGCCGCGCACACGGCCATCGCCGCCCGCGGCCAACCCCGCCGGTTCGTACGCTCTCCGCCGCCCGAACCCTCCGCGGCGGCCCAAAGCTCGTCACCGCCCAGCGCGCCGTCCCCGGGAGGTAAGGCCCCACCGGGTGCGATCGGTGAGCGGGCATGAGCCGAACGGAGGTCGGAGGCGGTGCCGAAGTCCCTGCCACGTCTCGCGGCCCACGGATCGAACGCTCCAAAATCCGCAGCGCTGCCGGCATCCCCAGGGTCGGGCGTACCGGAATCCGACGGGCGGCCGGCGGCCCATGGGTCGGAGGTGCCGAAGGTTCCGGGATGGTCGACCCAAGGGGAGGAGGAGCCCGAGGTCCCGAATCGGCCGGCGCGGGGATCGGAGAAGCCGGGCCGAGCCGCTTGCGAGTCGGCAGAGCCGGGACGGGCGGCATGCGGGTCGGAGGAGCCGAGGTGGCCGTATTGCGGGTCGGAGGAGCCGAGGTGGCCGGCGTGCGGGTCCGCGGCTCCGGGAGGAGCAGGGTGATCGATGGGCTGGTCGGTGGTGGGCGGGAGGTGGTAGGCGTCGGGTGTGCCGGTCGCCTCGGGTTCGGCGAGAGGCGAGGCGGGCTCGGCCGACGGCGCACCCCACGACGAGGCGGGCTCCGCAGGCGGCGAGGCGTCGGCGGGCCCGGCTCCCTCCCCCGCCGTACGCGGCCCGGGCGCCAGGGGCTCCACAGCGGGAGGCGTGCGGAGGACGGGCGGCGGGGGTGAGCGCAGCACCTCCGCCGGCACGTCGGCCGACACCTCCCTCGGCGCCTCCCCCAGTAACTCGAACAGCAGCTCCCGGCTGGTCGGCCGGTTACGGGCGTCTTTCTCCAGGCAGGCGGCGACGAGCGTGCGCAACCGGCCGTCGAGGAGCCCGAGTTCGGGCGGCGCGGTGAGGATGCGGTGCAAGACGGGCGCCACGGAGTCCTGGCCGAAGGGCGCGGTGGCGTTGGCCGCGAAGCACATGGTGGCGCCCCAGGAGAAGACGTCGGCGGCGCCGGTGACGGCGGAGGCGGTGATCTGCTCGGGCGCCATGTACGCGGGCGTCCCGACCCCGCGCCCGCTGAGGGTGGCGGCGGCGTCGAGCAGCCTGGCCAGGCCGAAGTCGATGACGCGCGGCCCGTCGGGTCCGAGCAGCACGTTCTGGGGCTTGAAGTCGCGGTGGACGATGCCCGCGCGGTGGATGGCGACGAGCGCGGTGGCGGTGCCGACGGCGAGGCGTTCGAGCGCGCCGCCGCTGCGGGGCCCGGTGAGCATGACTTCGCGGTGCAGGGAGTGCCCGTCGACGTACTCGCTGACGATGTACGCCCGTCCCTCGTCGAACCCGGCGTCGATCACCTGCGCGGTGCAGAACCTGGCCACGTGTTTGGCCAGCTCGACCTCCCGCAGGAACGCCGCCCGTTCGTCGCCGACGGGCCCGTGCAGGAGCTTGACCGCGTACCTCTGACCGCCCCTGGAACCGAGGAACACCGCCCCCTGGCCACCCTCGCCCAGCCGCCCGGTGAGCTCGTAGTCGCCGAGTCTCCGAGGGTCCCCCGTTCTGAGCGGCTGCGCCGTTGGCACGGGGCCGCCTCCCCTCGCCGCCACCTTCTGCCTCCTACTGAAGGCAACGGGCCGCGAACAGTCAACGGTGCGCAGGGCAATCGCATCCGGACCGTGACACAGCCGGTCAGGACGTACGCGCGACCCTGCCGAAATACGTCACTTCGTCCTTACCTGGGCGGTTGACCTTGATGTCCATCTGGTTCACATCGGAGGTGGGGAACATGCGGAGCGTGCCGGGGTAGCACTCGCGCCCGGAGACGTCCCGGAGCGTGAAGACCATGCCGCCGCCCTCGGGGACGAGCCGTCCCGTGCAGTGCAGGTCGGCTCCCCAGCGCATGCGCCCGGCGCCGTCGTCGTCGAGGACGAGTTCGACGGGAAAGACGCGTCCGGCGGTGAAGTGCTCGGCGGAGCCGGTCCAGTCGCCGGCCAGCCCCGGGCCCTGGACGCCGCGCAGGTAGAGCACGAGCCCGGCGACGCCCATGAGGAGGCCGGCGAACGCGACGGCCACCTGCCAGGGGCGCACGCGCCGCCGCCGGTCACCGGCGTCGGCGTCGGCCACCTGGCCGGGGGTGATGGCGGGGAAGCTGGTGGTGGGGTCGGGGTCGGTGATGACGCCGGGCTCGGCCTCGGACGCGCCGATCCCGACGACGGCGTCGGGGGCGCGGGTGACGGCGGTGGCGGGGCGTACCAGCGTGCCGAGTGCCTTGCCGCCGACGGCGGCCATGGCGCCGGTCGTGAGCACGTCCCCGCCGGCGACGGCCTCCTGCCCGAGCAGCAGGCGCAGCACCTCTTCGGCGTCGGGCCGGTCGGTGGGCTCGACGGCCAGGCAGGCTTCGACGATCTCGCGCAGCCGCCCGTCGAGGTCGCCGAGGTCGGGCTTGCCGTAGAGGACGCGGGCCAGCACCTCGTTGTGGGTCTCGGCGGTGTACGCGTGCCGCCCGCTGGCGGTGTAGGCGACGGTGAGCGCCCAGGCCCACATGTCGGCGGGCGGTCCGGCGGGTTCGCCCTTCATGCGCTCGGGAGCCATGTACGCGGGCGTGCCCAGGGGCATGTGGCTGGTGGTGACGGCGGTGTCGACGAGCCGGGACACGCCGAAGTCGATGACGCGGGGCCCGTCGATGCCGAGCAGCACGTTGCCCGGTTTGAAGTCGCGGTGCACGACGCCGGCGCGGTGGATGGCGACGAGCGCGGTGGCGGTGCCGATGGCCAGGCGTTCGAGCGAGCCGCCCGTGCGCGGCCCCTCGGTTTCGACGTGCTCGCGCAGCGAGGGGCCTTCGATGTATTCGCTCACCAGGTAGGGCCTGGTGCCTTCGAGGTCGGCGTCGAGGAGCTGGGCCGTGCAGAACGCGGCGACCCGGCGTACCGCCTCGATCTCGCTGAGGAAGCGGCGGCGCGCGTCCGGCGTGCCGGAGAGGCTGGCGTGCAGCAGCTTGATGGCGACCTGCTGACCTTGCGGGGATTCGCCGAGGTAGACCACACCTTGGCCACCCTGACCGAGCCTGCGTGTCAGCCGGTAGGACCCCAACTGCCGGGGGTCGTCGGCACGTAGCTCGGACATATACCGCCATTATGCCTGGCCGCAGCGAACATGCGGCCAGAAGAAGCTACGGGAGCAGTGCGGCGTACCGGTCGAGAACGGGCAGCACCTGGTCGGCGGGGCCGCTGGGCAGCGTGGCGACCGCCTCCTCGACGCCCAGCCCGGCGAAGTAGTCGAGCTTCTCGCGGGTGGGCAGGGTCGCGAACGGAATCACCTTCGCCATCGGCCGCCCGGCCTTCTCGCACGCCTCCCGCAGGGCGGGCAGCGCCGCCTTGATGCCGCGCCCGCCGATGGGCATCCAGCCGTCGGCGTACTCGGCGACGTGGGCGAAGAGCTTCGGCCCCGCCGCGCCCCCGACATAGACGGGCGGCATGGCGAGCGGTTTGGGCCAGGACCAGGCCGGCTCGGCGCCCTCGAAGGAGGCCACCTCATCGCGCCAGAGCGCCTGCATGGCCAGGACGTGACGCCGGGCGATCTCGCGCCGCCGCCGGTACGGGACGCCGTGGTTCTCGATCTCCTCGGCGTTCCAGCCGAAGCCGACGCCGACCACGACGCGGCCGCCGGAGAGCAGGTCGAGTGTGGCGATGGCCTTGGCGGTGACGATGGGGTCGCGCTGGGCGGCGAGCAGGATGCCGGTGCCGAGGCGCAGCCGGGTGGTCGCGGCGGCGGCGAAGGACAGGGCGACGAGCGGATCGAGCGTGCGCTTGTACTCCTCGGGCAGCTCGCCGTCCGCCGCGCCCGGGTACGGCGTGCGCCGCGAGACGGGTATGTGGGTGTGCTCGGGCAGGTAGAGCGAGTCGAACCCGCGTTCCTCCGCCGCCCTGGCCAGCTCCTGCACCGGCATGGCCAGGTCGGTCGCGAACATCGTGACGCCGAGCTTCATGACACCTCACATCCGCAAACCAAGCGATTGCTCGGTTGAGATTTCCAGAGTACCTTGCGAAGGACGTCCCGCTAAGAGGCGGAGAGGGGTGCGCCGGTGAAGTTTTCCATCTTCCTGAATCCGCAGATACCGGGCTCGGGTTACGCGGCCGAGGAGAACGCCAAGGCCAGGCGCCCGATCGGCCGCGACACCGAGTCGTACCAGCGGCTGCTGCACGAGGTACGCGAGATCGCCGTGCACGCCGACCGGATCGGGTTCGACGCGCTGATGATGACCGAGCACCACTTCCACTCCGAGGGCATGGAGTTCTCGGTCAACCCGCTGATGTTCCTCACCGACCTCGCCGCGCGGACCGAGCGCATCCTGCTCGCCCCGCTCGGCCTCGTCCTGCCCGCCTGGGACCCCATCAGGGCGGCCGAGGACGTCGCGCTGCTCGACCAGTTCAGCAAGGGACGGCTGCGGCTGGGCGTGGCGCGGGGCTACCAGAACCGCTGGATGAACGTGCTCGGCCAGCGCTGGCAGGCCGCCGCCGCCCGTTCCGACGGCTCGGCCGGCGACACGCGGAACTTCGACGTCTTCGGCGAGGTCCTGAAGATCATGAAGATGGCCTGGACTCAGGAGACGCTCCGCTACAAGTCGGACGTGCTCGACTACCAGGTGCCCTACCCGTACGAGGGCATCGAGGGCTGGCCCGCCCAGGAGTGGACCCGCACGTTCGGCGCGCCCGGCGAGCTGGACGAGAACGGCGTCGTCCGCGCCGTCTCCGTCTGCCCCCGGCCCTACCAGCGGCCGCACCCCGAGCTGTGGCAGCCGTTCACGATCTCCGACCGGTCGGTCATCAGGGCGGCGCAGGAGGACATCCTGCCGTGGATGTTCACCCCCGACCCCGACGAACACGCCAAGAAGGCCCGGCTCTACCAGGAGGAGTCCGCCAAGCACGGCCGCCACTACAAGCTGGGCGAGCACACCGGCATCCTCAAGATCGTCGGCATCGGCGACACCACCGAGCAGGCCATCGCCACCTTCGGCCGCAGCATCCCCAAGGACTTCGCCGCCTTCTTCGGCCCCTTCGGCTACCTGGAGGTGCTGCGCAAGCAGGAGGACGACGGGCACAAGCCGATCTCGCCGGAAAAGGGCGACGCCAAGCGCATGAGGGACGTCGAGATGGCGCTGTTCGGCACGCCCGACGACGTCAAGCGCGGCATCCAGCGCATGCTCGACCGGATGCCCGACCTGGAGTGGTTCGGCCTCTACATGCAGGGCCAGCAGGGCGTGCTGCCGCTCGACACGGTCAAGCGCAACTTGGAGCTGTTCGCCACCAAGGTCGCCCCGGAGTTTCGATGAGATTCTGGCTGGGCGCCTCCTTCTCCGGCACCGGCGAGTTCACGGAGCTGGCGCGGGCGGCCGAGCGGTGCGGCTTCGACACGCTGACGCTCTCCGACCACCTCTTCTACGCCGACTTCGCCTCGCCGTACCCGTACTCGCGGTCGGGACGGCCCCGGTGGGATGCGCGTACGCACTGGCCCGACGTGTGGGTGACGATCGGCGCGATGGCCGCGGTCACCAGCACGCTGCGTTTCGCCCCGAACGTCTACGTCGCCCCGGCCCGCGACCTGTTCACCGTGGCCAAGCAGGTCTCCACGGCGGCGGTGCTGTCGCACGAGCGGGTGGCGTTCGGTGTCGGAGTGGGCTGGTGCAAGGAGGAGTTCGTCGCCACGGGGCAGGACTTCCACACGCGCGGCAAGCGCCTGGACGCCATGCTGCCGACGCTGCGCGCGCTCTGGTCGGGCGCGACGGTGGCCCTCGACGGGCTCCCGCCGCTGTCGATCTCCCCCACGCCGGAGCATCCGATCCCCGTGTACGTCGGCGGCGACAGCGAGGCGGCACTGCGCCGCGCGGCCCGGCTCGGCGACGGCTGGATCGGCAACCGCATCTACACCGAGGAGCAGCTCGACGAGGTGCTCGCCGCGCTGCGCGGCCACCTGGAGGCGAACGGCAGATCCGCCGACGGCTTCGAGGTGATCGCGCCGCTCGCGGTGCTCCCCGACGCCGAGACCTACCGCCGCTTCGCCGCCAAGGGCGTGACGGGCACGCTGGCCGCGCCGTGGTGGCTCGCGACGGACGAGGAGAAGTCCCGGTACGGCGCGGGCACGCTCGACCTCAAGATCGCCACCATGGAGCGCTTCGCCGAAGAGGTCATCGCGAAGATGTGAGCGCGCCGCGCGGGAGCCCGGATGGCACTCGCCGCGCGGGAGCCCGGATGTCCTGCGCCGCGCTGGAGCCCGCAAGACGTGCTGAGCGGCGGTTCCGGGGCGATAGCCTCATCTCGTGCTGGAAAAGATCGCAGCCACCCGTTACGTCACTCCGCTGCGGGAGGGCGGGTCGCTGCCCGGCGTGGTCGAGGCCGACGACCTCGGCACGTACGTCGTCAAGTTCCGCGAGGCCGGTCAGGGCCGGCGGGTGCTGGTGGCCGAGATCATCGCCGCCGAGCTGGCCCGCCGCCTCGGCTTCAAGACCCCCGAGCTCAAGCTCATCGACCTCGACCCGCAGCTCGGCGTCAGAGAGCCGGACGAGGAGGTGCAGGACCTCCTCAAGGCCAGCGCCGGGCTCAACCTCGCGGTCGACTTCCTGCCGGGCGCCCTCGGGTTCGACCCGCTGGCCTGGGCGCCCGACCCGGTGTTCGCCGCCAGGGTGGTGTGGTTCGACGGCCTGATCCACAACGTCGACCGCAGCTGGCGCAACCCCAACCTGCTCGTCTGGCACCGCGACACGTGGCTGATCGACCACGGCGCCGCCCTGTGGTTCCACCACAACTGGCGCACCGCCGACCCGCAGCGGCCGTTCGACGCGGGCGACCACGTGCTCGCCCCCTTCGCCGGCGACGTGGACGCGGCGGGCGCCGACCTGGCCGGCCGCATCGACCGCGAGCTGCTGGAGACGGTGACGGCCCTGGTGCCGGACGAGTGGCTGGCAGGCGAGCCGGGCTTCGACTCCCCCGACGGCGTGCGCGCGGCGTACGTCGACCATCTCCTGCGGCGGGCGCACGGGCCGCGCGCGTGGCTGACGGCCGGCGAGCAGAAGGAGCGCAGGACGACGGGCCCCGGCTCCGTCGGCGCGTTCTGGCGGGAGGGCAGGACCCAGTGAGCAGAGACGTCTACGAGTACGCGGTGATCCGCGTGGTGCCGAAGGTCGAGCGGGGCGAGCAGATCAACGCCGGCGTGCTGCTCTACTGCCAGCCGCGCGGCTACCTGTGCGCCAAGGTCCAGCTCGACCCCGAGCGGCTGCGGGCCCTCGACCCGAGCGCCGACGTGGAAGGGGTGCGGCGGGCGCTCGGCGCGTACGAGGCGGCCTGCGGCGAGCGTCCGGGACCGCTCGCGCGCGAGTCGCTCGGCGGCCGGTTCCGCTGGCTGACCGCGCCGCGCAGCACGATCGTCCAGGCGGGGCCGGTGCACGCGGGGCTCACCGCCGACCCCGACATCGAGCTGGCGCGGCTCTTCGACAAGCTCGTACGCGTATAGCCCGGCCTGCGGTGATACAGAACGCTCCTGGGTAGGTTCCTCCTGATGAAAGGAGATCCGCCCATGAGCGTCCCGCCCCGGCAGGCTGAGCGCCCCCTCACCGCCGAGGGCGGGCATCTGCTGCGGCTGCGCGACCTCAAGATGGCGGGCGCGTACGTGGTCGACGACCGCGGCGTCATCGTCGAGATGAACCCCGCCGCCGAGCGCCTGCTCCGGCGGCGCGCCGCCGATCTGCTCGGCCACGACGCCCACGACGCGATCCACCGCGGCAGGCGCGGCGAGGCGCTGCCGCACAGCCAGTGCGCGTTGCGCCACTCCCTGCTCACCGGCACCACCGCGTCCGGCGACGAGGCGTATCTGGAGTGCGGCGACGGCACGGTGCTGCGGACCTGCTGGCTCATCACGCCGTGCCGGATCGACGGCTCCACCACGGGCGCGCTGGTGATCTTCCACGAGGTGAGCGACAACGGGGAGGACGCCGCCGAGTCTCCGGGCCCCAGCGCGTCGCTGTCCGACCTCGAACGCCTGGCCCTGCTCGCCGAGACCACCGCGACGCTCACCTCCAGCCTCGACGTCCAGGCCACGCTGGGCCACCTGGTGCGCCTGGTGGTGCCGCTGCTGGCCGACTGGGTGGTGGTCGACCTGGTCGCCGAGGAGGGCACGATCTCCCGGTCCGTCGTCGTCCACTACGAGAACGGCGCGCTGATGCACCGCGACGACCTGCAGCGGCAGCTCCCCGCCGTGCGCCCCGATTCGGCCATGCCGCTGTCGCGGGCGCTGCGCGGCGTCACCGCGACGCTGATCAGCCCGCAGACCTACCAGTGCCCGCCCGACACCGACCTCGCCGCCGTCCAGCAGGAGCTGCTGGCGGCGACCGGCATCACGTCCGCGTGCATCGCGCCGATCCGCGGCATCCGCGACGTGATCGGCGCGCTCACCCTCGGGCGTTCCGAGCGGCCCGAGCCGTACACGGCGGGCGACCTGCTGCTGGTCGAGGACATCGCCCGCCGTGCCGGGCTGGCGCTGGACAACGCCCGCCTGTACGAGCGGCAGCGCCGCGTCGCCGAGACCATGCAGCGCCACCTGCTGCCCCGGCTGCCGAGCCTGCCCAACCTGCGGATGAGCGCCTGCTACGTGCCCGCCCCCGACGCCTCCCAGGTCGGCGGCGACTGGTACGACGCGTTCGTACAGGCCGACGGCTCGGTGGGCCTGGTGATCGGCGACGTGGTGGGGCACGACCTCGCCGCCGCCGCCGGCATGGCCCAGTTGTGCAACATGCTGCGCGCGTACGCGGGAGAGCTGGACATCGCGCCCAGCGCCGTCGTGGACAAGCTCGACCAGGCGGTGGCGCGCATGGCCGAGGCCACGATGGCCACCGTCGTCTTCGCCCGCGCCGAGCAGATCGACGGCGGCTGGCGGCTGCGCTGGACCAACGCCGGGCACCCGCCGCCGCTGCTCGTGGAGCGCGACGGCAGCACCCGGTTCCTGGAGGACGGCACCGGCCTGATGCTCGGCACCGGCTTCGAGACGGTACGCGAGGACGCCGTCTACGACCTGCCGCCGCACTCCAGCGTGGTGTTCTACACCGACGGGCTCATCGAGTCGCCCGCCCACAGCCTGGACGACGGCATGGAACGGCTGCGCGAAGAGGCCGCGGCGCTCGCCGGCAGCAGATTGAACGGCTACTGCGACCGGCTGCTCGCCAAGGTGCGCCCGCCCGACAACGACGACGACGTCGCCCTGCTCACCCTGCGCGTGCCCGGCTAGAACAGGACGGACATGAACGTGCCCACCTCGCGGAAGCCGACCTTGCGGTAGACCGCGCGCGCCGAGTGGTTGTAGTCGTTGACGTACAGGGTGACCACGGGGGCGAAGCAGTTCATCGCCGCCTCCACCACGGCCGCCATCCCGGCCACCGCGTGCCCCCTGCCGCGCAGCTCGGGCGCCACCCAGACCCCCTGGATCTGGCAGGCCTGCGGCGTGACCGCGCCGATCTCCGCCTTGAACACCACCCGGCCGTCCTCGATCCGCGCGTACGAGCGGCCGATCCTGATCAGCTCGGCCACCCGCGTACGGTAGAGCGCGCCGCCGTCACCGAGGTTCGGCGAGACCCCGACCTCCTCGGTGAACATCGCCACGCACGCGGGCAGCAGGATGTCGAACTCCTCGGGGCGCACCCGGCGTACCAGCGGGTCGGCCGGCACCGGCGGCTTGCTGGAGGTCGCCATGACCGGCTGCGCCCAGCGGATCGCCCGCGCCCGGCCCCAGTGCGGCTCCAGCCGCTCCCACAGCAGGCTGACCGCGTCGACGGGACCCACGATGGACGAGCAGCGCCGGCCCTGCTTGCGGGCACGATCGGCGAACGCGTGCACGGCTTCGGGACCGGCGTTGACCGGCACCATGTTGGCCCCGGCGTAGCAGAGCGACACGAGGTTGCCGCGCGTGCCATAGCCCCACATCTGCCCGCCCAGCCTCGCCGGGTTGAGGCCGACGGCCCGCACCCGCGAGGAGACGAAGACGTTGGCGACCGGATCGGCGTCGAGCAGGGCGAGAACCTCGTCCCGGTCGTTGTCGTCGAGCACGCGCGACGCCGATGTACGCAGCATCACAATGGTCAGACTACGCGAAGGGTTACCGAATGGCTCATCCGGAAATGCCCACGGTAACCCTTTCTTGACGTCCGACCTCTGCGCGGGCTACGCGGTCACCGGCGGGCGCCCTCTGAGCGATCTCATCGGGCGCCCGGCAGCGGCCTCAGCGCGCGCCCTTCAGCAGGTCCAGCACGCCGAGCAGGCCCAGCAGGTCGGGGGCGCGCGAGCGGCCCGCCGCCTGGGGCGCGGCGACGGCCGGGCTCGGCTGCTGCGCCGCCGCGCAGGACGAGCCGTCCCGCGGCAGCGTCCCGTCCCGCAGGTAGGCCACCAGATGCCGGTCCATGCAGGCGTTGCCCGCGAGCGTCACCCCGTGGTTGCCGCCCTGGTCCACCACCAGCCGGGCGCGCGGGAAGCGCTCGGCCATCTCCTGCGCCCCGCGGTACGGCGTCGCCGCGTCGTCCTTGGACTGCAGGATCAGGAACGGCGGCAGCTTCGGCGAGTCCTTGACCTGCACCGGCGTGCCGCCCCGCACCGGCCAGAACGCGCAGGGAGCGTTGTACCAGGCGTTGGGCCAGGTCAGGAACGGCGCCTTGCGGTGCATCCTGGTCATGTCGGCCCGCCACTTCTCCCACTTGCGTGGCCAGCGCGCGTCGCTGCACTCCACGCCCAGGTAGACGGCGTAGCCGTTCTCGTCGGCCGCGTCGTTCTTGCCGTGCCTGGTGTAGATGTCGGTCAGGCCCGACGCGTCGCCGTCGCGCACGTACGACGACCACGCCTGCGCGAACGACGGCCACACCTTGTCCGTGTAGCCGGCCAGCGCGAACGTGTCGTCCAGCTCGCTCGGGCCCACCACGCCACCGGCCGGGTGCGAGCGCAGCCGGTCGCGCATCGCGTAGAAGGCGAACGACGTCTGCTTCACCGTCGAGCCGAGCTTGTAGACGTCGTTGTGCCGGGCCGTCCAGGCCAGGAACTGCCGGTGACGGCGCTCGAAGGAGCGGTTCTGCCTGAGGTTGAGCGTGTACCAGCTGCCGCTCGGGTCGACCGTGCTGTCCATGACCAGGCGCTTGATCCGGCCGGGGAACAGCGTGGCGTAGACGGCGCCGAGGTAGGTGCCGTACGAGTAGCCGAAGTAGCTGATCTTCTCCTCGCCGAGCGCGGCGCGGATGCGGTCCATGTCCCTGGCGGAGTTCTCCGTCGTCAGGTGCGGCAGCAGCCACGACCACCGGTCGCCGCACGCCTCCGCGTACCTGGCGGCGCGGCTGCGCAGCGCCTTCTCGTGCGTCCTGTTGCGCGGGATCTGGTCCAGCCTGGGCGCCTTGTAGAAGGTCTCGGCGTCCATGCAGTGGATCGCGGGCTCGCTCCCGCCGACACCGCGCGGGTCGAAGCCGACGATGTCGTACCGCTCGGCCACGTCGGCGGGCAGGGATGAGGCCACGTACTCCGTCAGGTTCCGGCCCGGCGAGCCCGGCCCGCCCGGGTTGATCAGGAGCGTACCGAGATGCCTGCTGCCGCTGGGCACCTTGGCCTTGATCCGGTTGAGCGCCAGCTTGATCGTCTGAGCCTTCGGCCTGCGGTAGTCGAGCGGCACCTGCACGGTCGCGCACTCCAGCTCCGCCGACGCCGACTTACCCGGCGCCTTGGGGCAGGCCGCCCACGTCACGGCCGCCGCCGCTGCTTGCCGCGCCGCCGCCGGCGCCTCCCGCGCGGCCACCGCCACCGCGGTCCCGTTCGCACTCCCGACCCCGGCCACGAGCATCGCCACTCCGGCGACGACCACCACTACCCGTTTCACCCGGCCCCCTTCCTGTTCATAGGCCCTGCGATGCTCCCGTGAGTCACCAGGCGATCACGAAGGGTATGGGGAAAAGCTTGCCAACGCCTAGCGGCAAGATTGCCGGGCGACTGGAACCGCCCAAGCCCGCCTCCCGTCCAGCCCGCCTCCCGTCCAGCCCGCCTATCCCCCCAGCAGCCCGCTCACTGAACCGCGCGAACGCCCACGAGGCCGAACCCCAGCCCAACGAGCCTCCGCACGGCCGGGCAGAACTGGTGGGGACCCTCAGCCGACCGCAGAGCCCGCGCCTCCGCAGGCAGGCGCCATAAGCGCCAGAGACGTGCTCATGCAGGACCCGCTTGTCCCGAGCAGGCGCGACCCGGCTGCCCCCTGCCGGACGGCGCTCAGCCGGCCGCACCAAGGCGCCCTTGCAGAGCGACCACCGCGAGCACCAGGGGCCCGCGTCTTTCGCGCCCTGGCGAGGATGCGGGTGGGCAGGCCCGTCGCAGGGCGGGCGCGGCCGACTGGCCGCCGCCCGGGTGGCGCTCACCAATCCGAATCCAGCAAGGCCGTCACGCGCGCACCGAGCCGGCCGCGCATCCGGACAGCCCCAATCCCACCAGGCCCCGCAGACGACCGGGCAACACCCAGCCGGCCACGTCCGGCACACCGCCAGGCTGCGCCTTGCGACCAGCAGACGGCACGCCGGAGCAGCCGCGTCGTCATCGATGAGCCGGCGTGGCGAGCGCGTGAGGCGCGCCCGTGCCGAGGCGCTTCGCACACAAGCGAACAGCGGCCCGCACACCCGACGGACCCCACACAGCGCTAGGGAGGAGGCGCTTCGAACACAAGCGGGCAGCGGTCCGCGCACCCGACGGACTCCACGCCACCAGGGAGTCCGATGCGAGCAGCGCGGCCGGAGCGGAGCACCACAGCGACCGCTGAGGCAACCACGCCCACCAATAGACGTGCCCGCCGTCGAGCGGACACGTCTCGGCTAGCGCTCAGCTCACCGCGACCCCGAGATCCGTGGCACGCAGCCAGCCGCACCACCGAGGCCGGGGCACTCAGCCGACCGCGACCACGACGTCCAAGGCGTTGCGCCGCCCGTGAGGCCCGTGGCGCTCGACGCACCGCGAGCCACAGGAGACCGCCGCCGGTCAGCCGGGCAGGACCGTGAAGGCCGGTGGTCAGCCCACCGTGACCGTGGGGCCGGTGGTGGTGTCGTCGTCGAGGTCGATCTCGACGCCCATCTCCTCGGCGAGCCGCATGGCCTCCTCGATCAGGGTTTCGACGATCTGCGACTCCGGCACGGTCTTGATGACCTCGCCCTTGACGAAGATCTGGCCCTTGCCGTTGCCGGAGGCGACGCCCAGGTCGGCCTCGCGGGCCTCGCCGGGGCCGTTGACGACGCAGCCCATGACGGCCACCCGCAGCGGCACCTTCATGCCCTCCAGACCGGCCTGGACCTGCTCGGCGAGGGTGTAGACGTCGACCTGCGCCCGCCCGCACGACGGGCAGGACACGATCTCCAGGCCACGCTCGCGCAGCCCCAGGGACTCGAGGATCTGGGTGCCGACCTTGACCTCCTCGACCGGAGGAGCGGACAGCGAGACCCTGATGGTGTCGCCGATGCCCTCGGCGAGCAGCGCGCCGAACGCGACGGCGGACTTGATCGTGCCCTGGAAGGCCGGCCCGGCCTCGGTGACGCCGAGGTGGAGCGGGTAGTCGCACTTGGCGGCGAGCAGCCGGTACGCGTTGATCATCACGACCGGGTCGTTGTGCTTGACCGAGATCTTGATGTCGCGGAAGCCGTGCTCCTCGAACAGCGAGCACTCCCACAGCGCCGACTCCACCAGCGCCTCGGGCGTCGCCTTGCCGTACTTCTGCAGCAGGCGGGGGTCGAGGAGCCGGCGTTGACGCCGATGCGGATGGGCACGCCGGCGTCGGAGGCCGCGCGGGCGATCTCGCCCACCTTGTCGTCGAACTTCTTGATGTTGCCGGGGTTGACCCGGACCGCCGCGCACCCGGCGTCGATGGCGGCGAAGACGTACTTCGGCTGGAAGTGGATGTCGGCGATCACCGGGATCTGCGACTTCTTGGCGATCAGCGGCAGCGCGTCGGCGTCGTCCTGGGACGGCACGGCCACCCGGACGATCTGGCAGCCCGACGCGGTGAGCTCGGCGATCTGCTGGAGGGTGGCGTTGACGTCGGCGGTCACCGTCGTCGTCATCGACTGCACCGAGACGGGGGCGTCGCCGCCGACGGGCACGTTGCCGACCATGACTTGGCGGGAACGGCGGCGTTCGGCGAGCGGCTTGGGACGGACCGTCGGGATGCCGAGAGCTACAGAAGACATTTCAACCCTTACTGTGACGACGCTTTCCAGTTTAGGTAGCTAGCGGGACTGCCCGGCTGTGAGCTCGGCCGCACGGGCCCGCGCCCAGGCGTCGGCCGCGAGCACCTCCTCGACGGAGCCTGCCGGGGTGACCTGGTGTTCTTCGACGACCTTGGCCACGGTGTCGACGATGCCCAGGAACGGCAGATCGCCGCGCAGGAACGCGTCGAGACACACCTCATTGGCGGCGTTGTAGACGGCGGGCGCGGTGCCGCCCTCGCCGCCGACGTGGCGGGCCAGCGCGACAGAGGGGAAGGCGTCGTCGTCGAGCGGTTCGAACGTCCAGGTGTGAGCCTTGGACCAGTCGATCGGCCGAGCGGCGCCGGGGACGCGGTGGGGGTGGCCGAGCGCGAGCGCGATCGCTAGCCGCATGTCGGGCGGGCTGGCCTGGGCGATGGTGGAGCCGTCGACGTATTCGACCATGGAGTGGATGATCGACTGCGGGTGCACCACGACCTCGATGCGGTCGAAGGGCAGGTCGAACAGCAGGTGGGCCTCGATGACCTCGAGCCCCTTGTTGACGAGCGTGGCGGAGTTGATCGTGATGTACGGGCCCATCGACCAGGTGGGGTGGGCCAGCGCCATCTCCGGCGTGACGTCGGCCATCTCCTCGCGTTTCATGCCGCGGAACGGCCCGCCGCTCGCGGTGATCACGAGCTGCTTGACCTGCGAGGGGTCGTAGCCGTCGGGCCCCGCCGCCCACAGGCACTGCTGGAGCGCGGAGTGCTCGGAGTCGACGGGCAGGATCTGGCCCGGCGCCGCCAGCCGCTTGACCAGCGGCCCACCGATGATCAGCGACTCCTTGTTGGCCAGCGCGAGCAGGCGGCCCGCCTTGAGCGCGACCAGCGTCGACGACAGGCCGAGCGCGCCGGTGATGCCGTTGAGCACCATGTCGCACTCCCAGCCGGCCACCTCGGCCACCCCCTCGGGGCCGCCGAGCACGACGGGCTTGACGCCGTGAGCGTCCAGCGCCTCCCGCAGCGCGGGCACGGCCGCCGCGTCGGCCACCGCCACCGCCTCGACACCGAACTCGGCCGCCTGTCTGGCCAGCAGCTCGACCCTCCCTCCCCCTGCCGCGAGGGCCGTGACGCGGAAGCCGTCGGGGTTGGCGGCGATGACGTCGAGGGCCTGTGTGCCGATCGAACCTGTGGAGCCGAGGAGTACGACGGAGCGGAGGGTCTTCGCATGCACAGACCCATTCTCCCCGCTGCGCCGGGCGCTCAGGCACGCCGAGGCGGCCGGGCCAAAATCCGCCTCCTTTTGTGACACGAGATAACCCAGTTCATTTATGCCGGAAATTCGTCATATCGGAATGAGCGAATCTTGAGAAATCCGGATATTGCGGCCGCTACGTTCCCTCCCCGTAGTCCGCTTTAGGGAGGTACGTAATGCACCGCAGAATCGCCATGCTCTCCGCCGCCGCGCTCACCGGCACCTTGCTGGCCGGTGCGCTGCCCGCGGGAGCGGCACAGGCGTCCGGCCCTGAGGGCGGCCCGGGCGCCCGCGGCGCGTCCCCTGGCGAGCCGGCGGGAGTGTCCGGGACCGCGCAGAAGGACCGGGTGGCGTCGAAGACCCCGGCCCAGGCGAAGACCCCGTCGAAGGGGCAGCCGAAGCCCGCCCAGCACGCCGCCGCCGACTCGGCGTCCGAGCGCCGGCAGGTGATGACGTATTGGACGGAGCAGCGCATGGAGTCCGCCAAGCCGCTCGACGCCCCCGACCCCAAGGCGGCGCCCAGCGCGGCCGAGCCTCGCCAGGGCACGGCTTGGACCGCTCCACCCACCCGCGGCACGGCGGGCGGCGGCACGAGCACGCAGGCCGCGAACAGCCCGGGCGCGGCGTGGACCAAGGGCGGCGCGGTCGCGCGCACCACCGGGCGGATCTTCTTCACCACCCAGGGCCGCAACGCCTCCTGCTCCGGCACGGCGGTGACCAGCGCCAACAAGAGCGTGGTGCTGACCGCGGGCCACTGCGTGAAGATGAACGGAACGTTCCACACGAACTGGGTCTTCGTCCCCGGCTACGACAAGGGCAACCGCCCCTTCGGCACCTGGCCGGCCACCCGGCTGCTCACCACCCAGCAGTGGAACACCCGCGAGGACATCAACTTCGACGTGGCCGCCGCCGTGGTCGCGCCGGTCGACGGCAAGACGCTGGTGGACACCGTCGGCGGCCAGGGCGTGGCCTTCAACCAGCCGCGACGCCGGCAGATGTACGCCTTCGGCTACCCGGCGGCGGCCCCGTACGACGGCTCGAAGCTCGTCTACTGCAGCGGGCAGACGTTCGACGACGTCCTGGCCAGCGAGGACCTCGGACTGACGTGCAACATGACCGGCGGCTCAAGCGGCGGCCCCTGGATGCTGAATTTCGACGAATCCACCGGTCTCGGCACGCAGAATTCCGTCAACAGCTTCAAATACAACTTCGCCCCCAACTGGATGTTCGGCCCTTATTTCGGGAGCGAGGCCCAGGCCGTCTATCAAGCGGCACAAAGCACCAACGCAGCCTGATCAATTCACCGAAAGTAGTCACAAGAACACATCTCGTGGTGCACACTCATGGGACATGACCATGAGCACCCCCCTGCTTGCGGCGGCCCCGCTCCTGGCGGGGCTGATCGGCCCCGCCCTCGTCGGTGCGGCACCCGTCCGCCAGCAGGCCGACACCCTGGCCGGAGCCCCGGCCGTCGCTCCCGCGCGCCTTGCGGAGCGCGGTGACATCGTCGAGCACGTGGCCGCCAGAACGCCCGTCGATCAGCGGCGCGTGCTCGCGTACTGGACTCCTGAACGCATGGCCAGGGCGCTGCCGATCGACCTGCTCGATCTCGTCGAGCGCGGCCTGAAGAACGGCGGTCTCCTCAAGAACGGCGGCCTTCTGCAGAGCGACCTCCCGGGCGACCTCCCGGGCGGCCTCACGCAAGGTCTGACGCAAGGTCTCGCGAAAGGTCTCACCGGCGGGCTCGCGGGCGGCGCTCCCAAGGGGACAGCGGGCGGCGCTCCCGAACAGCTCGCGGGCGGCGCTGCCGGCCAGCTCGCGGGCGGCGCTGCCGGCCAGCTCGCGGGCGGCGCTGCCGGCCACCCCACGGACGGCGCTGCCGGCCAGCTCGCGGGCGGCGCGTCCGGCCACCCCACGGACGGCGCGTCCAAAGAGCTCGCGTCCGGCAGAGCGGCCGCGCCGAGCGGAAGCGCCGACCTGCCGGCCCCGCGCGAACTCATGGCCGCCGCCCGCCCCCTCGCCCCGGCGGTGCCGGGCAGGCCCGCCAAGCCGGCCACCACCACGTCCGGCTCCCGCTGGATCACCGGCGGCCAGGTGGCGCGGACCACGGGGCGGGTGTTCCTGACCGTCGCGGGCGTCGACTTCGTCTGCTCGGCGAGCACGGTCAAGAGCGCCAACAGGGACGTCGTGGTCACCGCGGGCCACTGCGTCAAGGACGGGACCGGCGAGTGGGCGGCGAACTGGACGTTCGTCCCCGCGTACGGCACGGCGGGCCCGCGCCCGTACGGCCAGTACGCCGCCCGCCGCATGTTCGTCGCCGGCCCGTGGTCGCGCAGCGCCGACGACAACTACGACGTCGGCATGGTCGCCCTGGCCACCTCGCGGGGCCGGCACGTGACCGACGTCGTGGGAGGCCAGGACATCGCGTTCAACACGCCCAGGGGCGGCCAGGCGTTCGGCTTCGGCTACCCGGCCGACCCGCCGTACGACGGCTCGCACCTCGTCTACTGCGCGGGCCGGCGAAGAGCGACCCGCACGGCCAGACCCGCGACCAGGGGCTCGGCTGCGACATGACGGCCGGGGCGAGCGGCGGCCCGTGGATGACCTCATTCGACACGGCGACGGGCAAGGGCACGATCATGTCGCTGAGCAGCTTCAAGTACAGCGATGACCGGCGCACGATGTACGGCCCGTACTTCGGCGACACGATCAAGGCGCTCTTCCGCACGGCGGAGCGCGCCTGAAGAATGGGCCCCACCGGACGGGCCCCTGAAACGGGCCCCCAGAGACGGGCCCCTAAGACGGGCCCCTAAGACTGGCGGGGTGGCGGGCGCGCTGCGTCACCCCGCCGCACCACTGAGCTCCAGAGCCGGCGGCCCGCCGCACCACTAAGGCGTCAGAGCGTCAGCCCGGTCAGGACCATGACCTTCTCGTACGTCAGGTCCTCCATGGCCGAGTGCAGCCCCTCGCGGCCGACGCCGGAGTCCTTCACCCCGCCGTACGGCATCTGGTCGGCCCGGTACGACGGCACGTCGCCGATGATCACGCCACCCACCTCCAGCTCCCTGTTGGCCCGGAAGGCGGCGTCGAGCGAGCGGGTGAACACGCCGGCCTGCAGCCCGTACTTGGAGTCGTTGACCATCGCGTACGCCTCGTCGATGGAGGCGGCCCGCTGGAGGATCATGACGGGCCCGAAGACCTCCTCGCAGGCGACCTTCGCCTCGCGCGGCACGTCGGCCAGCACGGTCGGCTCGATGGTGGCGCGGTCCCTGCCGCCGCCCGCGAGCAGGGTGGCGCCGGCGTCGAGGGCCTCGCGCACCCACTGCTCGACCCGCTCGGCGGCGGCCTCGGAGACCAGCGGCCCGACCTGGGTCTTCTCGTCGGCGGGGTCGCCGGTGACGAGGGAGTTGACGGCGGGCAGCAGCCGCTCGACGAACGCGTCGTAGACCGGCTCCTCGACGATCACCCGCTGGACGGCGATGCAGCTCTGCCCGGCCTGGTAGTTGGAGTAGAGCGCGATGCGCTGCGCGGCCCAGTCGAGGTCGGCGTCGGCCAGCACGACGGCGGCGGCGTTGCCGCCCAGCTCCAGCGTCACGTGCTTGCGCGGCACCTGGTCGGCGATGGCGTAGCCGACGGGCGCGGAGCCGGTGAACGACACGACGGGCAGCCGGGGGTCGGTCACGAGGGCGGAGGCGCGCGCGTTCTCGATGGGCAGCACCGAGAACATGCCGGCGGGCAGGTCGGTCTCGGCCAGGATCTCGCCGAGCAGCAGCGAGGACAGCGGGGTGGCCGGCGCGGGCTTGACGACGACGGGCGCGCCGACGGCGATGGAGGGGGCGACCTTGTGCGCGACCAGGTTCAGCGGGAAGTTGAACGGGGTGATCGCCAGCACGGGGCCCTTGGGCACGCGGGTGACGTAGGCGAGGCGCCCGTTGGCCGCGGGCTCGGTGTCGAGCCGCTGCACGCCGCCGGACCAGCGGCGGGTCTCCTCGGCGGCGAAGCGGAACGTGGCGATGGCGCGGCTCACCTCGCCGCGCGCCCACATGATGGGCTTGCCGTTCTCGGCGGTGATGAGGTGGGCGATCTCGTCGGCGCGCTCGGCGATGCGGCGCGAGACGTGGGCCAGCGCCTCGGCGCGCACGTGCACGGGCAGCGCGGCGGCCTCCTTCGCGACCGCGTGCGCGGCCGCCACGGCCTCCTCCACCTGGGCGTCGGTCGGCACGGAGTGCCGCCCGACCTCGCGGCCGTCGTGGGGGTTGGTGACAGTGAGCTCGGTCTCCCCGGTCGCGGCGCGGCCGGCCAGCCAGAAGGTACGCACGTCCATACCTCGACGTTATGCCACGGCCGCACGGGGGATTTACACCACGATGCACAAGACTCACACGAGGGCTCACCGTTAAGTACAAGCCCCGTTGTATACCCATGATGTAACAGAAGTAGACCCAATTCGGGATGTTTACCATGCGGAGTGGTTTGAGGGATCTCCGCCATGGCTAAGTCATCGGGTGCGGGTCTCCAGCGCGGTGGGCCCCCGATCAGAAAGGCGTGGGCCCCGTGACCGAACGACGTGAGGTCACAAGGACGCATAGCTCCTTGGCCACTAAGGAGGTCTCATGACCTCGGCGCCTCTCGGACTGCAGGGTGCGTACTCCCAGGGTGAGCGCGCCAGCCATGACGAACTCCGCTCGCGTCTGCTCGACGTGGCGGTCAACCTGCTCCAGAGCGACGGGCCCGACAGCCTGACCATGCGCAGGATCGCCGCCGAGGCCGGCTGCACGACGACCGTCATCTACACGATGTTCGGCAACCGGGAGGGGCTGGCGGAGGCGCTCTATCTGGAGGGGTTCGAGCGGTTCCGCCGGTATCTGGAGGCGGTGCCGCCCCGGCGCAATCCGTACGAGCACCTGACGGCGCTCAGCCCGGCCTACCGGCAGGCGTGCCTGTCCGAGCCCGGCTACTACAGCCTGATGTTCGAGCGGGCGATCCCCGGTTTCGAGCCCAGCGAGCGCGCCAGGACGCTGGCGCGTGCCGCGCTCAACATCCTCGATCGGGTCATCGCCGACTGCATCTCGGCCGGCTACCTGGTGCCGACGCAGCCTCGCAAGATCGCCGACGCGCTGTGGTCGGCCGCTCAGGGCGCGATCAGCCTGGAACGGGCCGGGCACCTGCGCGACGGCCGCACCTACGAGGCGGTGACGAACGCGGTCATCTGCTGCTACCAGGTCGAAAAGCCGGAGTAGCCCGCCGCTTGGCCCGGGGGCGGCCCGCCGCCTCCAGGGCGAGCCACAGCTCCGCGCGTACGCCGGGGTCGTCGAGGTCGCGGCCGAGCAGCTCCGCGACGCGCCTCATGCGGTAGCGCAGCGTGTGGCGGTGCACGCCGAGCCGCTGGGCCGCCGCGTCCCAGTGGCCGTTGCTCTCCAGGTACGCCCGCAGCGACTCCACCAGGTCGGCCCGCGAGCCGTAGGCGTTGAGCGGGGCCAGCACCGCCGTGGAGAACGCGTGGGCGGCGGCCGGGTCGAGCAGCGCGAGCAGCCCCTGCCCCGCGAGCTCGCCGAACTTGACGACCGGCCCGCGCCGCGTGTCGCCGGCCGCCTCCAGGGCCCGCCTGGCCTGGTCGAGCGCGTCGCGCAGCGAGCCGTAGCCGGTGGGCAGGCTCACGCCGACCGGCACCCCCGCGCCCAGCGCCACCTCCTCGGCGTCCTGCTCGGGTACGAGCGCCACGACGTCGGGCACGCCGGTCAGCGCGGCGTAGGCGACCGGCTCCAGCGCGTCGAGCGCCTCGGGTCCCGCCGCGAGCGCCACCACGGGTGCGGCGGGCAGCCGCCCGCCCAGCCGGCCGAGCACCGCCCTGGCCCGCTCCTCCTCCCCCGCGAGCAGCAGTTCGAGCACGGCGGCCCGCAGGCTGCGCTCGGCGGCGCGCTGGGCCCTGCCCTGCTCCATGGAGAGCGTGAGCAGGGAGCCCGCCGCGTTGATCACGGTGTGGGTGACGGGTGAGAAGGCGTGCTCGGCCCCGACGGCGAAGAACCCGCGCGGCCTGCCCCCGCCGCCCAGCGGCTGCACGACGATGTGCTCGCCGGGCGCGGACAGCGCGAGACTGGCCGGCATCCGCGCCTCACCGGCGGCCGGCACGGGCTCGAAGGGACGGCCGCGACGCCGGGACAGCTCGGCCGCGACCGCCTCGGTCCGCGCGCCGGGCGTGGCGTGGCGGACCTCGCCGGACTCGTCGAGCAGCGCGGCCCACCCGCCGACCTCCTTGGCCAGCCGGTCGATGACGGCCTCCACGCCCTCCTGGCGCAGCGCCGCCCGCGTCAGGCGGCCCTGGGCGGCGAAGGCGCGGCTGATCTCCTCGTACTGCTCGGCCGCGAGCAGCTCGCTGACGGCCTTGCCGATGGCGATGAACGGCATCTCGCGCGGCACTTCGAGCAGCGGCAGCCCGTCCGCTTCTGCGGCCTCGACCAGTCCGGGCGGCGTCTCCTCGTGCGAGACCCCGACGCCGAATCCGAGCCCGGCGACCCCGCGCCTGACCAGCCGGGCGACGTAGCCGGACAGGTCGCCCTCCATCCGCAGGCCGGTGGTGAGCAGCAGCTCGCCGCCCTCCAGGTAGGGCGTCGGATCGGACAGCTCGCTGACGGCGACCCAGCGTACGGGCGCGTCGAGCACGCCGGGCCGCGCGGTGCCGGCCAGCGGCTTGAGTTGCATGCGACGCATGACGGTCTGGAGCGTAGGCGGCATGCGAAATTGTCCATTTCGGCTAAGAGGACCACTCCCAGTGTGACATACCGACGTATCGGCGCAGGTGGGAAGCGCCCGTAGCGTCGGTGGCATGAGCATTCCCCAGGAGCGGCGCGTCGTGACCGCCATCCCAGGCCCCAAGTCGCAGGAGTTGCTGGCCCGCAAGCAGGCCGCCGTCCCGCCCGGCGTCGGCACCACGCTGCCGGTGTTCGTGACCCGCGCGGGTGGCGGCGTGGTGCAGGACGCCGACGGGAACTCGCTGATCGACTTCGGCTCCGGCATCGCCGTGACGAACGTGGGCAACTCCGCGCCCAGGGTCGTCGAGCGGGTGCGCAAGCAGGTGGCCGACTTCACCCACACCTGCTTCATGGTCACCCCGTACGAGTCGTACGTGCGGGTGTGCGAGAAGCTCAACGAGCTGACCCCGGGAGAGCACGAGAAGCGCACGTTCCTGGTGAACTCGGGCGCCGAGGCCGTGGAGAACGCGGTCAAGATCGCCCGTCACGCCACGGGCAGGCCCGCCGTCGTGGTGTTCGACCACGGCTACCACGGCCGCACGCTGCTGACGATGACGCTGACGGCCAAGAACATGCCGTACAAGCAGGGCTTCGGGCCGTTCGCGCCGGAGGTCTACCGGGTGCCGCTCGCCTACCCGTACCGGTGGCCGACGGGCCCGGAGAACTGCGCGGAGGAGGCGGCCGCGCAGGCCATCGACGTGATCACCAAGCAGATCGGCGCCCAGAACGTGGCCGCGGTGGTGATCGAGCCGATCGCCGGCGAGGGCGGCTTCATCGTGCCGGCCAGGGGCTTCCTGCCGCGCATCGCGGAGTTCTGCAAGCAGAACGGCATCGTGTTCGTGGCCGACGAGGTGCAGACCGGCTTCGCGCGTACGGGGACGCTCTTCGCCTGCGAGGACGAGGGCATCGTCCCCGACATCATCGCCACGGCCAAGGGCATCGCGGGCGGCCTGCCGCTGGCGGCGGTGACCGGCCGCGCGGAGATCATGGACAAGGTGCACCCGGGCGGGCTCGGCGGCACGTACGGCGGTAACCCGCTGGCCTGCGAGGCCGCGCTGGGCGTGCTGGAGACGATCGAGGCCGAGGACCTGGTGGCCAAGGCCCGGCGGATCGGCGAGATCATGCTGCCCCGCCTGGAGGCGCTCAAGGAGCGCTTCGACGTGATCGGTGACGTGCGCGGCCGGGGTGCGATGATCGCGATCGAGCTGGTCGAGCCGGGCACCAAGGAGCCGAACCCGGCGGCCGTCGCCGAGGTCGTCAAGCGCTGCCACGCCGATGGCCTGCTGGTGCTGACGGCCGGCACGTACGGCAACGTGCTGCGCTTCCTGCCGCCGCTGGTCATCCCCGAGCACCTGCTCGAGGAGGGCCTTGGCATCCTGGAGAAGGCGATCGCCGACCTCTAGACGAAACCCAACGAAACGGGCATCCAGCTTGCGGCTGGATGCCCGTTTTTGTGGTGTAAACGGCGTCGCATGGGTAGAGAATTCACTCTGACTTGACGCTCTGCAGGACGCTCACGGCCTCAGTCAGGGTTATAACGGTTCCGACATGCGGAGAGTCCCATGGCTGGTGGGAGCGTGATGAACTGGGGTTCGACCAGAGCGACGCAGGACATGCTGACCTTCGATCCTGAGGGCCTGACCTGGGCTCAGCGCGACGGCGACGCCTGCGTCGTCTGCCACAAGAGATGGCCGCGCCCGCGTGTGCGGGTGGGCCGCCTGCCCGACGACGCGCCCGTCCTCGCGTGCGCCGACTGCGCCGAGGCCCTCGTGCCCGCGCCCATGGCCACCGTCGTGGCCTTCCCGTCCCGCTGAACGCGCGCGGCCATCGCCCGCACGCGCGGCGAGAACGCCCCGGAACAGCGGGGAGGGCCTGGGGCACCTCTGAGCGGGCCGCGCCCGGCCGAGAACGGGGCGAGCCCGCGGCACCTTCCGCTGGGGCAGCGGCCCCATCTACTTCATGAGCTCCTGCCACCGCTTGACCCAGGTGGCGTAGTCCGTGCATTCCCCGTCGTCCGCGCGGCAATCACCGGGCGGGCGCACCGCGAACTTCACACGATCGAGCCGCTTGCCGTCGCCCATCCCGTACGTCCTGCACATCGCCCTGGCCCGCCCCTTGCACGCCTTCTCACTGGCGGGCGCCATGCCCGTCCACGCGGCGGCGTCGCGCTGCGCGTCGGCCGCGGTCACCCAGTTGAGCCACCGGTAGGCGCAGGTGGTGTCGGGCATGGACGAGGTGAGCATCCAGGAGTCGAGCCACCCGGTCGTCGTGCGCGTCTTGATGGTCTCGACCGGCACCCCGGCCTTCTGCAGGAGCGTCCGGTAGTAGGGGGTGACCTGGGCGTAGTCGAGCGCCCCCGTGGCGAACCCCTTGATCAGGTCGATCGGGTTGCGCCAGTAGGTGCGGTCCTTGTTGCGGTCGAGCAGCGCCGTCGCCTTGTCCAGGTCGGCCTCGCTCAGCTCGTACGGGTCCTTCGCCCCCTCGGCCAGCGCGGCGGCGGCGATCGTCAGCGGGCTGTCCCTGAGCGCCGACCGCGTCGAGGAGAACACGTCGTCGAGCCCTCCCCCGGCGTTGCGGTCGCGGACGAACTCGTCGTACGCCCACAGGTACGGCACCCCGTAGACCTTGCCGGAGACGGTGGTCATGTCGCGGAACCGCTTGTCGAGGTCGTTGTAGCCGCTCACCTTGGCCGGGTCGATGGGCTGCGCCTGCCCGCGCTGGATCAGGTCGGCGGCCAGCGCGGGACCGGCCGTGACGAGGTCGTAGGGCCGGTCGCCGACCCGGGCGGCCAGCTCTTCCGCGGTCTGCGCGATGTCGAGCCTGGCGATGCGGCAGCCGGTCTCCCGCTCGAACGAGCCCACCCAGTTGACCCGGGAGCTGACGCCGCCGTACTCGGCGTAGCCGCGGTAGGTGAGGATCTGCAGCGTGCCGTCGAGCTGGGTGGCGCTCGGCGTGGGCGTGGGGGTGGCGCTGCTCTTGGCGGTGGGGGTGGGCTTGGGCCGTACGGCCTGCTGCCCGGAGGCCGTACCTGCCGTGACGCCCGTGGAGGCCGTCGCGCCCACGCCCGCGACCAGCGCCGTCACGGCGAGCGCCAGGGCATAAGTACGACGACCGTTCACGATGTCCCCCCTTGTCGTCCCCCCTCATCCGTCGTGCTGGAGCTTACCGGGGAGGCGGGCGGGAGGACGCGCCGTTCCTCCCGCCGGTGAGCGCCGCTTACCCGTTCGTGGGGAAGCCCAGGTTCACGCCGCCGTGCGAGGGGTCGAGCCAGCGGGAGGTGACGACCTTGCCGCGGGTGTAGAAGTGCACGCCCTCGGTGCCGTGGACGTGGGTGTCGCCGAACAGCGACGCCTTCCAGCCGCCGAAGCTGTAGAAGGCCATGGGCACCGGGATCGGCACGTTGATGCCGATCATGCCCACCTCGACCTCGTTCTGGAAGCGCCGGGCCGCGCCGCCGTCGTTGGTGAAGATGGCGGTGCCGTTGCCGTATTGGCCGCTGTTGATGACCTTCAGGCCCTCCTCGTACGACGAGACGCGCACGATCGACAGCACCGGGCCGAAGATCTCGTCGGTGTGCACGCGCGACCCGACGGGCACGTGGTCGAGCACGGTCGGCCCGAGCCAGAAGCCGGGCGTCTCGGCCGCCTTGCCGCCGCCGAGCACGGGCGTCTCGCGGCCGTCCACGACCAGCTTGGCGCCCTCCTGGACGCCGAGGTCGAGGTAGGAGACCACCTTGTCGCGGTGCGGCCCGGTGACCAGCGGCCCCATGTCGGACTTGGGGTCGTCGCCGGGGCCGACCACGAGCCTGCCCACGCGTTCGACGATCTTCTCGACCAGCTCGTCGCCGATCGGCTCGACGGCCAGCACCACGGAGATCGCCATGCAGCGCTCCCCCGCCGAGCCGAACCCGGCGGATACCGCCGAGTCGGCCACCAGGTCGAGATCGGCGTCCGGCAGCACCAGCATGTGGTTCTTGGCGCCGCCGAGCGCCTGGACGCGCTTGCCGTGCGCGGTGCCGGTCTCGTAGACGTACTTGGCGATGGGGGTGGAGCCGACGAACGACACCGCGCGCACGTCGGGGTGTTCGAGCAGCCGGTCCACGCTCACCTTGTCGCCCTGCACGACGTTGAACACGCCGTCGGGCAGGCCGGCCTCCTGCCACAGCCGCGCCATGAGCAGCGAGGCCGACGGGTCGCGCTCCGACGGCTTGAGCACGAACGCGTTGCCGCAGGCGATCGCGATGGGGAACATCCACATCGGCACCATGGCGGGGAAGTTGAACGGCGTGATGCCGGCCACCACGCCCAGCGGCTGGCGGATCGAGTAGGAGTCGACCCGGGTCGAGACGCCCTCGGAGAAGCCGCCCTTGAGCAGGTGCGGGATGCCGCAGGCGAACTCCACGACCTCCAGGCCGCGGGCCACCTCGCCGAGCGCGTCGGAGTGCACCTTGCCGTGCTCGGAGGAGATGAGGGCGGCGAGCTCGTCGCGGTGGGCGTTCATCAGCTCGCGGAAGCGGAACAGCACCTGCGTGCGCTTGGTGAGCGAGGCGTCCCGCCAGGCGGGGAAGGCCGCCGCGGCGGCGGCGACGGCGGCGTCCACGTCGGCGACGGAGGCCAGCGCGACGTGGCCGCTCACCTCGCCGGTGGCGGGGTTGAAGATCTCGGCGGTACGCGTGTCGTCGCCCTCGACGAGTGCCCCGCCGATCCAGTGCTTGACGTGCTTGGTCTCTGCCATCACCGGTCCTTCGCCTCCGCGTCGATGGTCTCCAGGGCGGTGACGATGATGCCCAGGCCCTCGGTGGCCTCGTCCACGGTGAGGGTGAGCGGCGGCGCCATGCGGATGGCGGTGCCGTACAGGCCGCCCTTGCCGGCCAGCAGGCCCGCCTGCTTGGTCAGCTCCATGAAGCGGCCCGCCTGCTCGGGGCTCTCCAGCTCGACGGCGAACATCAGTCCCTTGCCGCGCACCTCCTTGACCACCGTCAGGCGCTCGGCGGCGGCCTTCAGGCCGCTCATGATGATCTCGCCGGTGCGCGCCGCGTTGGCCTGGAGGTCGTGGTCGAGCACGTAGTCGAGGGTGGCGTTGGCGGCGGCCATGGCGATGGGGTTGCCGCCGAAGGTGGACAGGCCCACCGCGTGGGGGGCGTCCATGAGGTCGCCGCGCGCCACGACGCCGCCCACCGCGAACCCGTTGCCGAGCCCCTTGGCGAACGTCATCATGTCGGGCGTCACCCCGTGGTTGCCGATGCCCCAGAACGAGCTGCCGGTCCGGCCCCAGCCGGTCTGCACCTCGTCGGAGATGAACAGGATGCCCTGCTCGTCCAGCACCTCCTTGTAGGCGGCGAACAGCCCGTCGGGCGCCATCGTGAAGCCGCCCACGCCCTGGATCGGCTCGGCGATCAGCGCGGCCACGTCGTTGGAGACGGAGGTGGCGAGGACGTGGCGCAGGTCGTCGACGCACGCCTTGATGTAGTCGGCGTCCGACAGGCCCCTGAACTGGGCCAGGTGCCTGTCGGTGCCGTGCAGGAAGTGCACGTTGAGCGGGGAGAGCGAGTTGTTCTTCCACGACCGGTTGGAGGTCACGCTGATCGCGCCGAAGCTGCGCCCGTGGTAGCTCTGCCGCATGGCGAGCACCTGGTCGCTCTTGCGCGCGTACGTGGCGAGCAGCAGCGCGGTCTCGTTGGCCTCGGTGCCGGAGTTGGTGAAGAACACCTTGGCGTTCGGGATGCCGGACAGCCTCGCGATCTTCTCGGCCAGCTCGATCTGCCCGCGCAGCAGGTAGACCGTACTGGTGTGGACGACCCCGGTGGCGAGCTGGCGTTCGACGGCCTCACGTACCTCGGGGACGTCATAGCCGATCATGTTGGTCAGGATGCCGGCGAAGAAGTCGAGGTAGCTCTTGCCGTTCGCGTCGGTGACGCGGTTGCCCTTGCCACTGACGATCTCGATGGGATCGTTGTAGTTGAGTGCCAGCCAGTTGGGCATCACTGCCCGATGGCGCGCGAGTAGGTCCGACATGTTGTCGAGTATCCCTTTCCGTTCCGGTGCCCTCCTACGTGCAACGTGTCGCCTAGCCGAGAAAATGCCTTACACCATGCAAACCCGCTGCCGTCAGACCGCGCTGCTCTCCTGGGCGGGCTCGGGAGCCGTCGCCTGCGGCGCCGGGCGCAGCACGCTGACCGCGAGCACGGCGGCGGCCACGCAGAACGCGGCGCCCACCCACGAGCCGAGGTGCATGGCGGAGGTGAACGCCTCGTTGGCGATGCCCGCGAACCCGGCGCTGTGCGCGCCGCCGATCGACTCCCTGGCGACCGCGGGCAGGTCGGCGGGCATCTCGGAGGTGTAGCGCCCGGCCAGCACGCTGCCCAGGACCGCGATGCTGAGCGCCATGCCGACCTGCTGCACGGTGTCGTTGAGCGCGGAGCCGACCCCGGCGTGCTGGACGGGGATGGCGCCCATGAGCGAGGAGTACGCCGACGGTCCCGCCAGTCCGCCGCCGATGCCCATGATCACCAGGCCGGTGAGCAGCGGCAGGTAGCCGGTGGTCAGCGCCATCACCACGAAGCCGCCGGCCATCAGCATCAGGCCGAGGCCGACGAGCGCCCGGTTGCTCAGCCGCTGCCCGAGCCCGGCGCCCACGCCGTTGAAGATCGCGGCGGCGACGGCATACGGCAGCATGGCCAGCCCGGCCTGCATCTCGCCGTAGCCCAGCACGAACTGCAGGTACTGGGTCAGCATGAGCATCACGGCGCCGGCGCCGAAGGACATGAGCAGGATCGAGAACGACGCGCCGCTGAAGTTGCGGCTGGCGAACAGGTGCAGCGGCAGCATCGGCTCGTCCCGCCTGCGCTCCCAGATGACGAACGCGGTCAGCGCGATCACCGCTGTCACGATGACCGGGATGTTCCATTCCCGCTCGATGATCACGTAGACGGCGGCGGTCAGGCCGACGATCGACAGCACCACGCCGACCGGGTCGATCCTGCGGGCGGGGCTGCGGCTCTCGGGCATCAGGACGACGGCGGCCACGATGGCGACCGCCGCCACCGGCACGTTCAGCAGGAAGATCGAGCCCCACCAGTAGTTCTCCAGCAGCAGGCCGCCCAGGGTGGGCCCCGACACCATGCCGACCAGGGCCACGGCACTCCAGGCGGCCATCGCCTTGCGCCGCTCGGCCTCGTCGAAGACCGTCATCAGGATCGACAGCGTGGACGGCATGACGAGCGAGCCGCCGACGCCCATGAGGAAGCGGGCGACGATGAGCTGCCAGGGCTCGGTGACGATCACGGCGAGCAGGGACGCGCCGCCGAAGAACACCAGGCCGATGATCAGCATGCGGCGGCGGCCGTACTTGTCGGACAGGCTGCCCGCGGTGATCAGCAGGCCGGCGAAGGCCAGCACGTACGCGTCGAGGATCCACTGGATGTCCGACGGCGTCGCGCCCATCTCCTGGTTGAGGGACGGGATGGCCAGGTTGAGGACGGTGTTGTCGATGACCAGGACGAGCAGTGCCAGGCAGAGCGCGCCGAGAATCCACCAGCGGCGCGGGTCTCGTACAGTGTTCGAGTTCACTCGCACACTGTACGACAGTACTCGCACAGTGTGCGAGTGGATTTATCCTTAGGCCATGAGCAGCAAGCCGTTCTCCTCCGTCTGGCTCCGCGAGCCCCGCAAGAGCGCCGCCGCCCCGGGGCGCAGCAGGGAGGAGATCGTGGCCGCCGCCGTCGAGCTGCTCGACCAGGAGGGCCTGAGCGGCCTGAGCATGCGCAAGCTCGGCGCCCGGCTGGGCGCCGGTGCCACGAGCCTCTACTGGTACGTCGCCAACAAGGACGAGCTGCTCGAACTCGCCTACGACCAGGTGTGGGGCGAGATCATCGTGCCCGACCCCGACGACGTGGGCTGGCGTGACGCCGTCTCCGCGCTGGCCTACGGCATGCGCGCGACGATCCTGCGCCACCCGTGGTCGGCCGACCTGATCGGCCGCCTGCCCGCGCTCGGGCCCAACTCGATGCGGGTCGGCGACCGCATCCGCCGCATCTTCAAGGCCGCCGGCTTCCAGGGCCTGGACATCGACTTCTGCGGCTCCACGCTCACCGCGTACGTGTTCGGCATGACGATCCCCGAGATCGCCTGGAGGACCAGCATGGGCGACAAGGACATCGGGCAGATGCGCGACACCGTGCGCGAGGCCGCCGCAGCGCACCCCGAGATGCTGGAGGGCGTCGACACGCTCGCCGACGGCGATCCCGACACCGTGCGCCGGTTGTCGTTCGACTTCGGGCTCGTGTCGTTGCTCGACGGTCTTGAGCGGCGGCGTGCCTCGTAGCAGTATCCCGGCATGAGCGATTTCCGTGCCGCCCGCGACTTCCTTCTCGCCGCCGACCCCGAAACCGCAAGGCGCGACTTCCGCTGGCCGAGACCGGCCGAGTTCAACTGGGCGCTCGACTGGTTCGACGGGGTGCTGGCCGCCGAGACCCCCGAGACCATCGCTCTCAAGATCGTCGGCGAGAGCAGCGCCGTCTACACCTTCGCCGAGCTGTCGGCCCGCTCCAACCAGGTCGCCAACTGGCTGCACGAGCAGGGCGTGCGCAGGGGCGACCGGATCCTGCTCATGCTCGGCAACCAGGCCGAGCTGTGGGAGGCGCTGCTCGCCGCGATGAAGCTGGGCGCGGTCATCATCCCGGCCACCACGCTGCTCACCGCCAAGGACGTCGCCGAACGCATCAGGCGCGGCGGGGTGTCCCACGTCATCGCGAACGCCGCCGACGCGGGCAAGTTCGAGGCCGGCGAGTACACGAAGATCGCCGTGGGCGACGCGTTCGGCTGGCTGCCGTACCACGAGGCGTACGAGGCGAGCACGAGCTTCACCCCCGACGCGCCCACCAAGGCGGGCGACACGCTGCTGCTCTACTTCACCTCCGGCACCACCTCACAGCCGAAGCTGGTCGAGCACACCCACGCCTCCTACCCCGCCGGCCACCTGTCCACGATGTACTGGATCGGCATCAAGCCGGGCGACGTGCACCTCAACGTCTCCTCGCCGGGCTGGGCCAAGCACGCCTGGAGCAACGTCTTCGCCCCCTGGAACGCCGGCGCGACCGTGCTCATCCACGACTACCGCCGTTTCTCCGCACCCGCGCTGCTCGAAGTGCTGCGCGACGAGCGGGTGACCACGTTCTGCGCGCCGCCGACGGTGTGGCGGATGCTCATCCAGGAGGACCTCGCCGCCTGGAAGCTGCCGCTGCGCACGGCCGTGGCCGCGGGCGAGCCGCTCAACCCCGAGATCATCGACCAGGTCGCCAAGGCGTGGGGCATCACGATCAGGGACGGCTACGGCCAGACGGAGACCACGGCGCAGATCGGCAACGCCCCGGGCGAGCAGGTCAAGCCGGGCTCCATGGGGCGGCCGCTGCCCGGCTACGAGGTCGTGCTGCTCGATCCGGTCACCGGTGAGCCGGGCGACGACGGGGAGATCTGCCTGCCGCTGGACGACCGCCGCCCTCTCGGCCTCATGTCCGGATATGTCGGCGGATCGGGTGATGCGATGCGCGGCGGCTACTACCACACCGGCGACGTCGCCACCCGCGACGCGGACGGCTACATCACGTACGTGGGCAGGACCGACGACGTCTTCAAGGCGTCCGACTACCGCATCTCACCCTTCGAGCTGGAGAGCGTGCTGCTGGAGCACCCGGCCGTGGCCGAGGCCGCCGTGGTGCCCGCCCCCGACCCGGTGCGCCTGGCGGTGCCGAAGGCGTTCATCCTGCTGGCCCCCGGCTACGAGCCCTCCGAGGAGACCGCCAGGTCGATCTTCGAGCACTCCCGCAGGGAGCTGGCGCCGTACAAGCGGGTGCGGCGGCTGGAGTTCGACGACCTGCCGAAGACGATCTCCGGCAAGATCCGCCGCGTCGAGCTGCGCGTACGCGAACCTCGCCGGGAATATCGCGAAGAAGACCTCAACCCATGACAAGGGCGACAAAGTGTCATGTGCCCCGTGGGCGTTCTTACAAGATGATCGGCTAGGCTCTGCCCCGTGCTCCCCACCATCGCCGACGTGCTCGCCCTGGAGACCGTGCGCCGGGGCAACCCGCGCGTAGTCGCCGGCGCCGACCGCCTCGACACCAAGGTGCGGTGGGTGCACGTCGGCGAGATCGCCGACATCGCTCATCTCCTACGCGGCGGCGAGCTCGTTCTCACCACGGGCGTCGCCCTGCCCGAGGACCCCGAGAAGCTCGCCGACTACATCGGCGAGCTTTCCTCTGTCGGGGCCTCCGGGCTGGTCGTGGAGCTGGGCCGCAGGTTCGTCCGCGAGCTGCCGCGCGCGGTGATCAAGGCGGCGGAGGAGCACGGGCTGCCGGTCATCGTGCTCACCAGGGAGACGCCGTTCGTGCAGATCACCGAATCGGTCCACTCCCGGATCATCGACATCCAGCTCGAGGAGCTGCGTGCCTCCGAGCAGCTGCACGAGGTCTTCACCGAGCTGTCGGTCGAAGGCGCGTCGCCCGCCGAGGTGCTGGCGCAGGTGGCCCGGCTGTCCGGCCGTCCCGTGCTGCTGGAGAACCTCGCGCACCAGGTGCTCGCCTGCGAGGCCGCCGGCCGCGACGCCGGCGAGCTGCTGGCCGGGTGGGAGACCAGGTCGCGGGCGGTCGCGCCGGCCGAGCGCACCGCCTACGATCCGGCCTCCGGCTGGCTGGTCACCACGGTCGGCGCGCGCGGACAGGACTGGGGGCGGCTCATCCTGCTCTGCGACAGCAAGCCCTCGCCGCGCGACATGGTGCTCGCCGAGCGCGCCGCCACCACGCTCGCCCTCGGCCGCCTGCTGGAGCGCCACCAGGAGTCGCTCGAACGCCAGGCGCACGGCACGATCATCACCGGCATCCTCACCCACGCCTACGCCGACCCCGACGAGGCCGCCGCCCGCGCCCGCGCGGTGGGCGTGCCGCTCACCGGGCGCCGGCTGATCAGCGTGGTCATCCGGCCCACCGAGCACATCGACCAGGCGCTCGACGGACAGGCGCGGCTCGGCGAGCTGGCCGAATGCACCGCCGCCGCCTGCCGCGACGCCCGCCTGCCCGCCCTGGTGGGCGCGCTCGACCAGGACCGCGTCGGCGTGCTGCTGCCTCTTCCGCCGCGCACCCAGGCCGAGCCGGCGCTGACCGCGCTGGCCGAGCGGCTGCGCGGGCTGTGTCCGGGCGCCGCGTTCGTGCTGGCGGCCGGCTCTGTCGTCGAGTCCATCAAGGACGTACGCCGCAGCTTCCTCGAAGCCGAGCAGGTCGCCGAGGTGGCGGTCCGCCAGCCCGACGGGCGCCCCTACTACCGCCTGCCCGACCTGCGCCTGCGCGGCCTGCTCCACCTGCTGCGCGACGACGCGCGGCTGCAGACGTTCGCCGAGCGCGAGCTGGGCCCGCTGCTCGCCCACGACGCGCAGCGCGGCGGCGACCTGACCCGCATCCTGCGCATCTACCTCGACTGCGGGCGCAACAAGGCGGTCGCCGCCCAGAAGGCCCACCTGTCCAGGCCCGCCTTCTACGACCGGCTTCGCCGCCTGGAACGCATCCTCGACACCGACCTCGACGACGTCGAGTCCTGCCTGTCGCTGCACGTGGCGCTGCTGGCCCTGGAGTCGTTCCGCCGAGAGGCCCGCTGACGCGCTTGCCGGGTGGCCCGCTCTGGATGGACGGCCCGCCGACGGCGGCGAGCCCGAGGGGGACGAACCGTCGGTGGGCCGATCCGGGCGGTGCCTTCAGAAGCCCATGGCCTGGCGCACCTCCTCCAGCGTCCGCACCGCGCGCTCGCGCGCCCGCTCGTTGCCCTCGGCCAGGATCCGGCGCACGTCACCTTCGTCCAGCTCGGCCCGGCGCTTCCTGATCGGCCGCAGGAACTCGTTGACCGCCTCCGTGGTCACCCGCTTGAGCTCGGCCGCGCCGCGGTCGCCGATCTCCTCGGCCAGCTCGCGCGGCGAGCGGCCCAGGCACAGCCCGGCCAGCGTGAGCAGGTTGGCCACCTCGGGGCGGCGCTCTTCGTCGAAGGTGATGTGCCGGTCGGAGTCCGTACGGGCCTTGCGGATGAGAGCGGCGGTCTCGTCCTCGGTGGCCGACAGGGCGATGGCGTTGCCCCTGCTCTTGCTCATCTTGCCGCCGTCGAGCCCCTTGAGCAGCGGCTGCTCGCCCATCAGGGCCTGCGGGAGCGGGAACACCGGGCCGTAGCGCTCGTTGAAGCGCCGCGCCACCAGCCGCGTCACCTCCACGTGCGGGAGCTGGTCCTTGCCCACCGGCACCAGCGTGCCCTTACAGAACAGGATGTCGGCCGCCTGGTGCACCGGATAGGTGAACATCAGCCCGCTCACCGCGCGCTGCGAGCTGTGCGCGATCTCGTCCTTCACCGTGGGGTTGCGCTGCAGCTCCGCCACCGAGACCAGGCTCAGGAAGGGCAGCAGGAGCTGGTTCAGCTCGGGGATCGCGCTGTGCTGGAAGATCACCGCCCGCGCGGGGTCGATGCCGACGGCGAGGTAGTCCAGCACCAGCTCCGTGGTGTTGCGCCGGATCTCACCGGGGGTGTCGCGGTCGGTGATCACCTGGTAGTCGGCGACCAGCACGTACATGGGATATCGGCCCTGCAGCTCGACCCGGTTGGCCAGGGAGCCGAAGTAGTGGCCGAGGTGGAGCGGCCCTGTCGGGCGGTCACCGGTCAGAACGACGTCGTTCATGATCTCTCTCCTGGGTCTCGATGCCGTCCCGGAGAGGACCTGCGTGGTGGCGGGCCGTCTCTGGGACGGCCCCCGCATGGCGAATCAGCGGCCGTCTCTCGGCCGCCACCACATGCGGAAACAAGTCATGTACGCAGGATATCGGAGGTCGGTGTGGATCTCGTAATTTTCCTGAGCCAATTGGCGTGTTCGCCTGCCTTGCGGGGTTTGATCTCGCCAGTATGGTGCGGTCCCTTGTACCGCCCTCTGGAGAGTTCATGTCTCGACGCACCCTCGCAGGCGGCCTCGCTTTAGCCGTCGCGATCACCCTCACGGCGCTGCCCGCCAACGCGGAACAGCGCACGGTACGGTTCCCGTCGGCGAAGTTCCCGCTGGGCGCGCGGCCCGTACCGACCAAGACGGTGACCGCCGTGGCCAAGGGCATCGATCTGTACGACGTCCAGGCAGGCAAGGCCACCGACGGATACACGCTGACCGTCCTGATGCCCAGCGGACGCGACTACGGCATGCAGCACACGGCCGAGGCCGTGGCCGCCGAGGTCGAAGCCGCCGGTGAGACGCCCAGCGTGCAGGAGGTCGTCAGGCCGAGCGTCGCCGACGCGCCCTCGCAGACCGTCTACATGGTGCGCGTCGGCATGTGGCCGCTGAAAGACAAGAAGAAGGCCGAGAAGGCCGCCAAGAAGCTGAAGGAGGCCGGGCTCAAGGTCAAGGTCGACTACCTCGGCGACGACGGGCTGCAGACCACCGGCCCGTGGAGCGCCAAGGTCGTCATGATCGACTCCCGGGTGTTCCGCGGCTCGTACGCCGCCTCGCTCGGCAGGAGCGTCGCCAAGCGCGAGACCGTCTCGTCCATGGTCAAGGCGAGCAAGGCCCTCGTCGGCGTCAACGGCGGCTTCTTCAACATCCACACCGCCAAGGCGCTGCGCGGCGAGCCGGTCGGCGCGTCCGTGGTCGGCGGCAAGCTGCTGAGCGAGGCCGTTCCCGGCCGCTCGGCGGTCGTGCTCAAGGGCCGTACCGCGAAGATCACCGAGCTGCGGACCGACGTCACCGCCATCTCCCAGGACGGCTCCAAGGTCAAGGTCAACGGCGTGAACCGGGCTCCCGCCACCGACGAGCTGATCCTCTACACCGAGGAGTGGGGCGCCAAGACCCCCACCGGCGGCACCGACGCGGTCATCGACGCGAACGGCAAGGTCATCGGCCTGCGCGCCTCCGGTGCCGCCGTCGCCGCAGGGACGCGCGTGCTGCACGCCAACGGCCTGGCCGCCGACTGGGTCAACGAGCACGCCTGGGAGAACTGGACCGTCAAGATAGTCACGCAGGTCGTGGACCTGCGTACCAGGCGGCCGCTCAAGCTCACCCCCGACCTGCACGTCATCGCCGGCGGCGTCGGCCTGGTCCGCAACGGCAAGGTGAAGATCACCGCCAAGCGCGACGGCCACGACTCGGTCAACATGATCCTGCGCCGCCACCCGCGCACCCTCCTCGGCACGACCCGCAACGGCAGCCTCATCCTCGCCACCATCGACGGCCGCCGGCCCGGCGAGAGCGTCGGCGCGAACTTCCATGAGGCCGCCCAGTTCATGCGCTGGCTCGGCGCCACCCAGGCGATCAACCTGGACGGCGGCGGCTCGACGGCCATGGTGGTCGGCAAGAAGGTGGTCAACCGTCCGTCGGACGGCCGGGAACGCGCGGTCGGCGACGCCCTCCTGGTCCTGCCCGAGTGACTGTTGCCGCAAGGACCCGCACCACCGCGTGCGGGTCCCTTTGTGCGTCCTCCGGTCAGTCCTCGTCCGGGTGGACGAGCAGCGCGAAGGTGCGAGCGTAGGAGAAACCGCGCTGCGGGCGCGGCCAGTCGAGCTCGGCCAGCGCCCGCGAGGCCGCCTCGTGCCCGACCCCGCCGACGCGGACCTCCGCGACCTCCGAGCCCTCGCCGCCGCCGAAGACCAGCTTGACGCCCACCAGGAGCTCGCGGTCGAACGTGCCCTTGAGCACCGGCGCCAGGTGAGGCAGCAGCGGGTGCTGGACGGCCCACATCTGGACGGCGTCGTGCTCATCACCGACGCCCCAGCCGTTGATGCCGCCGTGGATGACATGCCAGCCGGGCAGCCCGCCGGGGTCGCCGGGGGCGAAGTGGACGGCGTGGGAGCCGTCCTGGACGAGGAGTTCGAGCACGGCGCTGCCGGTCGTGCCCAGCCACATGCGCACGGCCTGGTCGGCGACCTGCTCAGGGGTGGAGCCGTAGCCGGTCACGCAGTCGGAGATCGTGGTCTCGCGCGGCCGGTTGACGTTGAGCACGAAGTCGAGGTCCAGGTGGGAAGGGTGGCCGGTGTGGTCGGCCCCGAGCACGACCGCGAGCGTGCCCGGCCCCTTGGCCATGCCGTCACGCACCTCCCAAGGCGCGCCCATCGCGGCGCTGAGCTGGTCGGCGACCAGGCCGAGCACCATGTCGTCCGCCGGTCGTCCACCGTCCATGCCCTGTCCCTCCGATCGGGTCCGTTTGATCGGCAGCCAGGCTAGCGGCCATCGCCTTATTCCGCATTTGCACCAATCGACTGTGATGACCGGTATGTGGCGGTATGAACGGCATCTCCACCAACGCCGAGCCGCGCTTCGCCCGCTTCTTCGCCTGTGTGGGCTCGACCGTTCTTCGCCTGTGCGGGCAAGTCCGGCACCGCTACCGGCCCCGTTCGTCTCAGTGACCTGAGGAGGCCGCCACTGGGCCGTTCGACGTCGAGGCGGCTGGGCGCTAAGCCCGTTCCGTCCAGTACGCGAGCTGCTCCCTCGTCGACCGCGTCGCCGGATGGTCGGGACCGAGCACGCGTTCCCTGATCGGCAGCAGCGCCGCGTACTGATCGCGCGCCGCAGCGGGATCGCCCGCCCGCCCAATCCAGTAGGCCAGGTTGGCGCGGGCGGTGAGCGTGTCGGGGTGCTCGGACCCGGAGACCCGCTCGCGTACCGGGAGCAAGGCCGCGTACTGATCGCGCGCCGCCACTGGATCGCCCAGCTCACCCGTCCACCGGGCCAGCTCGTGCCGGACGGTCAACGTGTCAGGATGCTCGGCACCCGACACCCGCTCCCGAACCACCAGCAACCCCGCATACATGTCCCTGGCCGCCACCACATCCCCCAACTCACCCGTCCACCGCGCCAACTCATGCCGCACCGTCAACGTATCGGGATGCTCGGCACCCGACACCCGCTGCCGGATCGCCAGCAGGTTCGCGTACTGCCGCCGGGCCGCCGCCGCGTCACCCAGCTCGCCGGTCCAGCGGGCCAGCTCGTGGCGGGCGGTCAGCGTGGACGGATGCTCCGGGCCCAGCCGTCCCGCGAGCGCCTCGCCGATCTCCTCGTACAGCGCCCGGGCCGTCCGGTAGTCGCCGCTGGCCCCCAGGTACTGCGCCGTCTTGCCGGTCCCGGCCGACATCGGCGTGAGCACGGTCAGGATGTGCGGCAGCAGCTCGGCGTACCGTGGCCAGCCGGCGGGGTCGGCCGGGTCATCGGGCAGCACCGACTCCAGGAGCATGGCGGCCACGTCCCGCCACCGCTGCTGCTCCTGCGGCGGCAACCGGTCAAGGGTGACGGCCTGCACCAGCCGGTGCACCGACGCCATGCCGTCCGCCGGGTGGCTGATCAGGCTGTGCCCGCGCAGCGCGCTCACCGCCGCGTTCACGGCCAGCGGGTCGCTCGGCAGCTCCTGCAACGCCATCACCGCACTCAGCCAGGGCCGCAGCTCGCGTACCCGCCGCAGCCGCCTGCCCGGCAGCCGCCCGTACGCACGCTGCCGCCGCACATCGGCCGCGAGCACCTCGCGCGGCGCCCGTCCGTCCAGCGGCGACAGCAGCAGCTGGTACGGGATCGGCTCGTGCGAGCAGCAGGACAGCACCCGCAGCAGCGCGATCGCCTGCGGGCTGGTCCGCGCCAGGTTGTCGAACGACAGCTGCCACGTCGTCGTGATCCGCTCCCGATAGCCCCACGGCTGCCCCTGGCCCAGCAGCTCGGCCCGCTGGTCGTGCAGCAGCTCCAGGTACTCGGCAGGGCGCAGCCCCGTCTCCGCCATGAACGCCGCCGCCTGCTCCAGCGCCAGCGGCAGCGCGCCCAGCTCCACCGCCACCGCCGCGGCGCTCACCGCGTCCTCCTGCCCTGACCGCGCCAGCACCAGGTCCACCGCCGGATCCGGATCCAGCACCGGCAACTCCAGCCCCTGCTCCGGCGGCCAGCTTCCCGACCTGCTGGTGACCAGCACATGCCCCGGTCCCGCCGGTGGCAGGAAGCGCCGCACCGTGTCCGCGTCGGGCGCGTTGTCGAAGATGAGCAGCCAGGGTTCGGGACTCGCCGCCAGCGCCGCGTGCACCTGATCCACCGGGTCGGCCGGGTCCTCCGTCTCCCGCACCCCGAGCAGCGCCGCCAGCCGGGCGAACGCCACCGACAGCACCGCCGCGTCCGTGGCCGGCAGTTGCCAGACGAGCCGGTAGTCGTTCTGGTGGCGGTGGGCGTACTCGACGGCCACGCTCGTCTTGCCGACGCCGCCCAGCCCGTAGATCACCACCACGCACGGCCGCCCCGGCCCTCGCCGCAACCGCCGCCCGACCTCGGCCACCACCTCCTCCCTGCCCAGCAGCAGGGGCGTCCGGGGTGCGAGCTGCACCGGCCGCGTCGGCACCTGCGGCCGAGGCTCCACCCGTACGTCGCCCGCGACGTCCACCCGCCCCACGTTCACGGCGGTCGCCCCGTCCCCCGTCAGCGCCACGCCGGGATTGTCCCCTTCGACAGATATGGAACGTTCCACGGCGCTGGATGAATCGGCTGTCTCGTCACGCACCCCTCTCGACGCCCGTACGACCACCATCGTCACCACCATCAACCCCACACCCCCGACGGCGATGCTGAGCAAGCTGTCCATTTCGTCCAGCACCCCGAGCAGGTTGCCGGGCGTCCCGAACATCCCGGCGACGATGTCCACAACCCCCGCGAGCACGAGCGTGCACGCAACCGGTGCGACCGTCCACGCAAGGACGCGCATCCACCGGCGCCGCCGCCTCACCTGCGCCGATACCCGGTCCGAAGAGCGAGAAGGAGTCACACACCCAGAGTGACCGGGCCGCGTGCCCCCCGCCACCGGAAGTCCACCATGCCCGAAAAGCGCCCCCAGCCCCCACCCCAAACCATCGCCCTTGAGTCCCGGCCATCAGGACCGCCCAAGCCCCCAACCCGCCGCAGCGCCCACAAGCCCCGCCGCACCCCACCCCACAGGCCCGAGCGGCGCAACCCAGCCCTCGCCGCCACACAGCCGAAGCACCTCACTAGTAGAGAGCAGGCCGTCCACACCCACAGAGCCTCGAACGCCAGCCGAGCCCGACCGCCCGGAACCCCCACACCACCAACCCGGCTTCCGAACAGCCTCGCGCGACACAAGCCGCCCCAGAGCAGCCTCATGGGGCTCCCATCGACCCGCCCGAAGCGCCCGCCATCAGCCCCCCACCAGCAGCAGATGAGGCCGGACCGCGGCAGCTTTGGGCGACCACGTCACCGAGAAACCACCCAGCCACACACGCACGCAACCGACCACGAGGGCGGGGCGGAGGCGCGACAGCGGCCCAGCCCGTGCCCCCACGCCCCACGCCCGCGCGCTCGCGCGCACCGGCCACACACCCACGGCCACAAACACACCACAGGCACGCAGCCACAAACACCACAAACACACCGAACAACCAACCCAGCACCAGCGCCGGCCACCCAATAACCCCGACCCACCCACACCAGCCAAAAACCCGAGACACACAAAACAAACCCCCACCACACACCCCACACAAAAACCAGCACACACAAAAAAGCCCAGGCATGCAAAAGAGGGGCTCCGACACCACAACAGATGCCAGAACCCCACCCCCAACACACACAAAAAAGAGGGGCCTTGGTATCCGAAACCAGATACCAAGACCCCTCTCATCAAAGATTGTCCGGCGGTGACCTACTCTCCCACACCCTCCCGAGTGCAGTACCATCGGCGCTGAGAAGCTTAACTTCCGGGTTCGGAATGTAACCGGGTGTTTCCTTCCCGCCATAACCGCCGTAACCCCACGAAACAGCACACCATTTGCTGTCTCAGAATTGCCTAGTGAACGCGAGCAAAAGCTTTGTGGTCAAGTCCTCGGCCTATTAGTACCGGTCAGCTCCACACGTTACCGCGCTTCCACCTCCGGCCTATCAACCCGGTCATCACCCGGGAGCCTTACCCCACAACGTGGGTGGGAGACCTCATCTCAAGGCGAGCTTCCCGCTTAGATGCCTTCAGCGGTTATCCCTTCCGAACGTAGCCAACCAGCCGTGCACCTGGCGGTACAACTGGCACACCAGAGGTTCGTCCGTCCCGGTCCTCTCGTACTAGGGACAGCCCCTTTCAAGTCTCCTACGCGCGCAGCGGATAGGGACCGAACTGTCTCGCGACGTTCTAAACCCAGCTCGCGTACCGCTTTAATGGGCGAACAGCCCAACCCTTGGGACCTACTCCAGCCCCAGGATGCGACGAGCCGACATCGAGGTGCCAAACCATCCCGTCGATATGGACTCTTGGGGAAGATCAGCCTGTTATCCCCGGGGTACCTTTTAGCCGTTGAGCGACACCGCTTCCACACGCCGATGCCGGATCACTAGTCCCAGCTTTCGCTCCTGCTCGACCCGTCAGTCTCACAGTCAAGCTCCCTTGTGCACTTACACTCAACACCTGATTGCCAACCAGGCTGAGGGAACCTTTGGGCGCCTCCGTTACCCTTTAGGAGGCAACCGCCCCAGTTAAACTACCCACCAGACACTGTCCCCGATCCGGATCACGGACCAGAGTTAGACGTTCAAAACGACCAGAGTGGTATTTCACCAACGACTCCACCCGAACTAGCGTCCGAGCTTCCCAGTCTCCCACCTATCCTACACAAGACGCTCCAAACGCCAATGTCAAGCTGTAGTGAAGGTCCCGGGGTCTTTCCGTCCTGCTGCGCGTAACGAGCATCTTTACTCGTAGTGCAATTTCGCCGGGTCTGCGGTTGAGACAGCGGGGAAGTCGTTACGCCATTCGTGCAGGTCGGAACTTACCCGACAAGGAATTTCGCTACCTTAGGATGGTTATAGTTACCACCGCCGTTTACCGGCGCTTAAGTTCTCACCTTCGCCAACTTACGTCAGCTAAGCGGTCCCCTTAACGTTCCGGCACCGGGCAGGCGTCAGTCCGTATACATCGTCTTACGACTTCGCACGGACCTGTGTTTTTAGTAAACAGTCGCTTCCCCCTGGCCACTGCGACCCCCACCAGCTCCAGCAGCAAGTGCCATCACCAGCAGAGGTCCCCCTTCTCCCGAAGTTACGGGGGCAATTTGCCGAGTTCCTTAACCACAGTTCACCCGATCGCCTTAGTATTCTCTACCTGACCACCTGAGTCGGTTTAGGGTACGGGCCGCCACAACACTCACTAGAGGCTTTTCTCGGCAGCATAGGATCATCCACTTCACCACAATCGGCTCGGCATCACATCTCAGGCAAAAGGAACGCGGATTTGCCTACGTTCCGCCCTACATGCTTACCCCAGGACAACCATCGCCTGGGCTGGACTACCTTCCTGCGTCACCCCATCGTTTACCTACTACCCAATCAGGCCGAGCGTTCAGCCTCACCCCAATCCCGAAGGACCGAGGGACTTAAGGACTCTTAGTATCAAGGGGTTCAGTATGGGCGCGTTGAAGCGGGTACGGGAATATCAACCCGTTGTCCATCGACTACGCCTGTCGGCCTCGCCTTAGGTCCCGACTTACCCTGGGCGGATTAACCTGGCCCAGGAACCCTTGGTCATCCGGCGCGAGGGTTTCTCACCCTCGATTCGCTACTCATGCCTGCATTCTCACTCGCACAGCCTCCACAACTAGATCACTCTGCTGCTTCACCGGCTGCACGACGCTCCCCTACCCACCAACAGAACCCGAAGATCCTGTCAGTGCCACGACTTCGGCGGTGTGCTTGAGCCCCGCTACATTGTCGGCGCAGAATCACTTGACCAGTGAGCTATTACGCACTCTTTCAAGGATGGCTGCTTCTAAGCCAACCTCCTGGTTGTCTCTGCGACTCCACATCCTTTCCCACTTAGCACACGCTTAGGGGCCTTAGTCGGTGATCTGGGCTGTTTCCCTCTCGACTACGAACCTTATCGCCCGCAGTCTCACTGCCACGCTCTCACTTACCGGCATTCGGAGTTTGGCTGACGTCAGTAACCTTGTCGGGCCCATCGGCCATCCAGTGCTCTACCTCCGGCAAGAAACACGCAACGCTGCACCTAAATGCATTTCGGGGAGAACCAGCTATCACGGAGTTTGATTGGCCTTTCACCCCTACACACAGATCATCCCCCAGGTTTTCAACCCTGGTGGGTTCGGTCCTCCACCCAGTCTTACCTGAGCTTCAACCTGCCCATGCGTAGATCACCCCGCTTCGGGTCTACAGCATGCGACTCAAACGCCCTCTTCAGACTCGCTTTCGCTACGGCTCCCCCACACGGGTTAACCTCGCCACACACCATAACTCGCAGGCTCATTCTTCAAAAGGCACGCAGTCACATCACAGCTGAGCAAGCCCAGCTAAGCTCCTACGGCTTGTAGGCACACGGTTTCAGGTACTCTTTCACAACCCCTCACCGGGGCACTTTTCACCTTTCCCTCACGGTACTCGTGCACTATCGGTCACCAGGGAGTATTTAGGCTTACCAGGTGGTCCTGGCAGATTCACACAGGATTCCTCGAGCCCCGTGCTACTTGGGATCCCCTCCAACAGTCCATCCAATTTCGCCTACCCGGCTCTCACGGTCTACGGCGCCCCTTCCCAGAGGCTTCAGCTATCAGACGGATTTATCACTGCTCGTGGCTCCGGCAGAAGCCACCGGAAGGTCCCACAACCCCGAACATGCAACGCCTGCCGGCTATCACACACGCCCGGTTTAGCCTCATCCGCTTTCGCTCACCACTACTCACGGAATCACTATTGTTTTCTCTTCCTACGGGTACTGAGATGTTTCACTTCCCCGCGTTACCACCAACCGCCCTATACATTCAGGCGGAGGCAACACCACATGACTGGTGCTAGGTTTCCCCATTCGGACATCCCCGGATCAACGTCTGGTTGGCGACTCCCCGAGGCTTATCGCAGCCTCCCACGTCCTTCATCGGCTCCTGATGCCAAGGCATCCACCGTGTGCCCTAAAAAACTTGGCCACAAAGATGCTCGCGTCCACTATGCAAATCTCAAACAACAAACAGCGACTCCAGACCCCACCATCAGCACAACACCGACGATGTTCGCTGGCCCTGTCTCCAAGGAACCGGTCGCCCGTTTCCTCAGGACCCAACAGTGTGCCCAAGCTCCCCGAGCCCCCGCACGCCCGTTCCCACTCCCAGCCCCCTTAGAGGATGGGCGGTACTAGCACGCCGACAACCCGGCAAACCTGAATAACCAGTGCTCCACTAGTGAGCTGTCACCCCACCACACGAACGGTGATGCAAGGTGAAAAGGCTCCTTAGAAAGGAGGTGATCCAGCCGCACCTTCCGGTACGGCTACCTTGTTACGACTTCGTCCCAATCGCCAGCCCCACCTTCGACCGCTCCCCCCACAAGGGTTGGGCCACGGGCTTCGGGTGTTGCCGACTTTCGTGACGTGACGGGCGGTGTGTACAAGGCCCGGGAACGTATTCACCGCAGCATTGCTGATCTGCGATTACTAGCGACTCCGACTTCATGGGGTCGAGTTGCAGACCCCAATCCGAACTGAGACCGGCTTTTAGGGATTCGCTCCACCTCACGGTATCGCAGCCCTCTGTACCGGCCATTGTAGCATGTTTGCAGCCCAAGACATAAGGGGCATGATGACTTGACGTCATCCCCACCTTCCTCCGAGTTGACCCCGGCAGTCCCCCATGAGTCCCCAACCCTCCGAAGAGGTTGCTGGCAACATGGAGCAAGGGTTGCGCTCGTTGCGGGACTTAACCCAACATCTCACGACACGAGCTGACGACAGCCATGCACCACCTGTCACCCAGCCCAAAAGGGAAACCCCATCTCTGAGGCGGTCCGGGTGATGTCAAACCTTGGTAAGGTTCTTCGCGTTGCGTCGAATTAAGCAACATGCTCCGCCGCTTGTGCGGGCCCCCGTCAATTCCTTTGAGTTTTAGCCTTGCGGCCGTACTCCCCAGGCGGGGCGCTTAATGCGTTAGCTCCGGCACGGAGATCGTGGAAGACCCCCACACCTAGCGCCCAACGTTTACAGCGTGGACTACCAGGGTATCTAATCCTGTTCGCTCCCCACGCTTTCGCTCCTCAGCGTCAGGTAAGGCCCAGCAAGCCGCCTTCGCCACCGGTGTTCCTCCTGATATCTGCGCATTTCACCGCTACACCAGGAATTCCACTTGCCCCTACCTACCTCTAGCCGGCCCGTATCCACCGCAGACCCGCAGTTAAGCTGCGGGCTTTCACGGCAGACGCGACCAGCCACCTACGAGCTCTTTACGCCCAATAATTCCGGACAACGCTTGCGCCCTACGTATTACCGCGGCTGCTGGCACGTAGTTCAGCCGGCGCTTCTTCTGCAGGTACACGTCAACTTCGTCCCTGCTGAAAGAGGTTTACAACCCGAAGGCCGTCATCCCCCACGCGGCGTCGCTGCGTCAGGCTTCCGCCCATTGCGCAATATTCCCCACTGCTGCCTCCCGTAGGAGTCTGGGCCGTGTCTCAGTCCCAGTGTGGCCGGTCGCCCTCTCAGGCCGGCTACCCGTCGTCGCCTTGGTAGGCCACTACCCCACCAACAAGCTGATAGGCCGCGAGCCCATCCCCAACCGAAAAAACTTTCCACCACCAGACCATGCGATCGGTGGTCGTATCCGGTATTAGACCCAGTTTCCCAGGCTTATCCCAGAGTCAGGGGCAGGTTGCTCACGTGTTACTCACCCGTTCGCCGCTCGAGTACCCCCGAAGGGGCCTTTCCGCTCGACTTGCATGTGTTAAGCACGCCGCCAGCGTTCGTCCTGAGCCAGGATCAAACTCTCCAAACAATGTCTGGAAAACAATCCCAGCCGGCATCAACAACATTGATGCCAACTAAAAGGAATCCACGTCATGGAAACATGACGGGGTAATGCATCATGCACTGGCTTTTAACACACTGTTGAGTTCTCAAGAAACGGACGCGTACATCCCCGACCGAAACCACATCCGCGATCCCGGCGGCGGAGGCGTTCACTCCGTTCGTTTTGTTGTGTCTTAATCTTTTCAGCCGCCCCGAGCCCTGTCAAATTGACCCGACTCGAACGACTTGCCAAGAATTAAGCCGCGTCCCCTTTCGGAGACAACCCCTCTAAGTTACCAGCCGTTCCGAGTGCACGCGCACGTGTCACCGGAGTGGTGATCTCTTAGGAGGTGGTCCCCGAGTGAGTCCGGCGATCACCGCCGTTCCCTTGGGACTGGTGAACTCTATGTACGCCTCCCGGAACCGTCAAATCGGCGGTGCGCCCCTGCGTCACGGGTAAGTACGGGGCGTGCTTGATCAATCCGTGCCCCGGGCGGTGATCATCCTGGTCGGCCTGGCCGCCGGGGTGATCGTGCTCTTCGGCATCCGCGAGGTCTCCTCCATCGCCGGCCCCGTGGTACTGGCGCTCGTGCTCGTCATCGCGGTCTCCCCGGTACGCGGCTGGCTGGCCCGCCGGCACGCCCCGACCTGGCTCCAGGTCGCCGTGCCCTTCGCCATCGTCGTCCTGATACTGCTCGCCATGGTCGGCATCGTCACCATCTCGGCCACCCAGCTCGCCTACCTGCTGCCCACGTACACCGACCAGTTCCAGCAGCTCGTGGCCGACGCTCAGCGCTGGGCCTCGGAGCACGGCGTGGGGACCGACGTGCTGAACAGGGCGTTGCAGGCGTTCGACCCCGGCAGGGTGCTGGAGCTGGTGCAGGTCCTGCTCGGCAGCCTGATCGGCGTGCTGTCGGCGCTCTTCCTCATCGTGGTGCTGCTGCTGGCGATGTCGCTCGACGCTCCGGTCACCTCGAAAGTGCTCACCGCGGGCGAGGGAAACCGGCCGCACATGGTGACGGCGCTGGCCACGTTCGCGCACAAGACCCGGCGTTATCTGATCGTCTCCACCGTCTTCGGGTTGATCAACGCGATTCTCGACATGATCGCACTGTCATTGTTGGACGTGCCGCTGCCGCTGCTGTGGGGCGTGCTGGCGCTGATCGCCAATTACATCCCCAACATCGGTTTCGTGATCAGCCTGCTGCCGCCGGCCATGCTCGCCCTGCTGGACGGCGGGGTGCGGACGATGCTGCTGGTCATCGGCGCGTACATCGTCATCAACGTCGTCACGCAGTCGTTCATTCTGCCGAAATTCCTGGGTGACGCCGTTGGGCTTTCCACGACGATGACGTTCATCTCGCTGATCGTGTGGACTTTCGTGCTCGGGCCGCTCGGTGCGATTCTCGCCATTCCGCTGAGCCTGCTGACACGGGCGTTGCTGATTGACAGCGACCCGAGCGCGAAATGGGTGCAGGGGCTCGTTTCCGGAAAACGGCCGGTGTCGGGGAAGAAGTGAGGGCCTAAAGAAGGCCCCTCATCGGTCCGCCGCTCAGCCGCCGCACGTCGTTGGCCATGTGGGCCTGGTCGGTGTAGCCGGCCGTGGCGGCGACCTGGGCCAGCGGCAGGCCGGCGCGGGCCAGGCGGAGCGCGTGCTGGAAGCGGACGATGCGCTGGAGCGTCTTGGGCGAATAGCCGAACGCCGCCACGCTGCGGCGGCGTAGCTGGCGCTCGCTGAAGCCGAGCGACCAGGCGACCTCGCTGACCGCCTTCCCCTGGCGCAGCCCTTCCGCGATGGCGGGAGCGGCCGGGTCCAGATCCTGGCCTGCGTGCCCGCAATCGGGATCGAGCAGGCGGCGCTGGACGGCCGCACGCAGGGCATGCAGCCGCGCCTGTGCGGTGTCGATGGGGCCGTCGGTCAGCTCGCGAATGAAGGCGTGACCGCCTGGCAGGTCCGCCAGCGGTACGCGGCTGTCGAGCAGGTCGGCGAGCGGTACGCCGAAGAACGCGCCGACCGCGCCCGGCCTGAACCGCACCCCGATGAGGATCTCGCCCGTCCCGATGGTGGCCGGTATGGGCCCGGTGTCAGGGCCCGCCACGAACGGCCCGTCGTCGCCCCAGATCAGATCGACGCAGGCATCGGGCACCACGAGCACGGTCTCGGCTTCCGTGCCCTCCCCTGCTCCGGCTGGGCCTTGTGCGCCGAACCGATCCGCGGCTCTCGTGGCGTCCTGTGCACGGGACTGTTCTCCTGTTTCCCCTGCTGCCCGTGCGCCGGACTGCGCGCGGCCCACGCGCTCGCCCTCTCGGGAGGGGGACGCCTGCCGAACTGACCGGCCCGCGACAGCCGCAACCGCCTGCCGAGCGTCACCGACCGCCGCCGCGCTCACCCCTCGCCGCGCGTCCCCGCCCGCCGCGCCCACCTCTCGCCACGCGTCGCCGCCCGCAAGTGCCAGGACGGCCGAGCCAACGCCCTCCGCCGCGCGGGCCGGGGAGGAAACGCCGGAGGAAGCGGAAGTGCCGAGAGCCAGGGCATCATGCGCGAAGGCGTCGGAGGCGTCGGAGGCGTCGGAGACGTCGGAGACGTCGGAGACGTCGGAGACGACGAGGTCAGAGGACGAAACGCCGCAGGCGACGGGGCCAGAGGCCGGAGCGCCGGAGGCGGCGGCATCCAGCGTGTCGCTGGTGCGGAGCCACTCGCAGGCGAGGCGCCCCGCGAGGCCCGGTGACGGCGGCCGTTCGGCGTACATGCCTCCAACGTACGCCGCCCCTCCGACAGATCGCCTTACGGCAGATCGGCCAGCCTCCCGTACGCCTGCAGCGTCCTGAGCCGCTGGACGGTGATGTAACCGCCCCACTCATGCTCGACCAGCGGCGTCCACATCGGCCAGTTCGCCCCCCAGCCGCCTTCTTCTGACTGGGCGGCGAGCAGCGCGTCGAGGTGGGCGTCCAGCAGGTCTTGGGAAAAGAGCGGCAGCGGCGACGGGCGGGGCGCGAAGTCGAGCGGGTGGTGGACGTGGCCGGGCGCGGACAGGTCGTAGGTGACGGTGCCGAGGAGGGTGTCGCGCAGCCGGTCGAACTCGGCAAGCGCGCGTTCCCGGTCGGGGACGTGGCTCAGGAAGGCCAGCACGGCCATGGCGTCGTACGGACCGGGCTCTTTGAGGTCGGCGAGCCGCGCCCAGCAGAACGCGGTGGCCCCGTCCAGCCACGGATGCGTGATGCCGTGTTTGTGCAGCAGTCCCGCGATCGGCGCGGTGGGCACGAGGGCGCCGGGCGGGTCGTCGTCCGTCTGCCACCAGGGGGCGTGCGGCGCGTCGCGGACAGTCGGCAGCACCCAGGGCACCCCGCCGTCGGGCGTGGTCACGGAGGCGAGGTAGTCGCAGGCGGCGGGCACCATCGGCGAGTCGAAGGCGTCCAGCTCGTCCAGGATCCACAGTGCCACCTCGACGGGTTCCGGCTGGCTGGCCGCCCCGCGCAGGTCGGGTTCGAGCGCGTGGCCGAAGCCGCCGTCGGGGTTCTGGTAGGCGCGCAGTGCGTGCAGCACCGGCTCGCGCGGGCCGCCTCGGAAGAGCGCCTGGAAGCGCAGCCTGTCGATGAGGCGTCCGTGGTGCAGCAGGTAGTGCTCGGCACGGTCGAGTACGTCCATGAGGGCCTCCTGTCGTGGACCTCCGACGCTAACGGGGCCGCCCGGCCGTGCGCTTGTGACAATCGGCCGCGTGGAGCGACGGCCTGCCGCACCTGCGCGCCGTCCCCTGCTGGGAGGTGCTGGCCGTCAAGCGCCGGCCCGTCGTCTGTCACGGCGTCACTTGAGGTGGAAGACAGGCCCGCGCGGGCGGAAGGGCAGTGAGGCGCCCTGCGGGATGAGGAAGGCGTGCTCGCGCCGGATGCGCAGCACGTCGCACTGCCCGTCGGTGATCAGCAGGATGGGCCCGTCGGGTGGGAAGTCGTCGGCGCGTTCGAGCAGCCTGACGCCGGGCTGCAGGACGGTGCCGCCCCGGCCGCGCACCCTGACCTTGGAGGCGATCTCCTCGACGGGCAGGTAGCCGGCGTCGTAGGCGGCCGCGTCGCAGAACACCACGCGAGCCCGGGGCACGTCGCGGGCCGCGGCGTAGGAGGCGATGGCGCCGAGTGCCTTGCCGAGCAGCTTGACGTCCATGGAGCCCGAGGTGTCGAGCACCACCCCGAACGTGGTCTTGCGCACGATCTCCTCTGGCCTGATCCGGCCGGGACGCGGGATGTGCGGGGTGGCGGCCTGCCTGCGGGAGGCGCGGGCGTGGGTGCGGCGCCGCTCCTCGGGCTGGAAGTGCTCGTCGAACCAGCGGGCGAGGCGGGCGTCCCACGGCAGCGGCGGCTGGTCGAGGGCGCGGATCTCCTGTTCGAGCCCGGCGGGCAGCAGGCCCCTGCCGCTGGACTGGTGGTAGGCGAGGCCGGTGGTCAGGGCGTTGCGGTAGTACTCGTCGAGATCGACGTAGCCGCCGGCGGGGCGGCGGGGCGGGTGGTCGAGCACGTCGCCGAGGCCGCGCCCGCGCAGCGTGCCGAGCTTCCTGAGGCGGCGCAGGTCGGTGGCGATGCGGTCGTAGACGGCCTCGGCGGACATGCCGGTGAGCGACTGGTCGTACAGCAGGCCTTCCGGCATCTCGCCGACTCCCATCTCGACCAGCCAGCCGTTGATGACGTAGTCGCAGGCGACGTTCCACAGGTACGCGTCGCGCATACCGGCGCGTTCGCCGTGGCGGAGCGCGGCGTGCAGCATCTCGTGTGCCAGCACGAAGCGCCAGCCCTGCTCGGTCTGCTTGCTGAGCGGGTTGATGTAGATCTCCCCCGCCTCGGCGCTGACGGCGGCGATCGAGATGTCCCGGTCGCGGGCGAGGTCGGCGTCGGAGACGATCGTCATGCCCGCGGCCAGCGCGCCGAGCAGCGGGTACGACGACACGAACCAGCGCAGCGCCGCATCCCACGGCCCTTTCACGTGGCCTTGCGCGGGGGTGCGCGGCGCGCCCGCCGCATCCAGCGCGGCCGTGGCGGCGTCGGCGATGCCGATGGCGAACGAGCGCTGGAAGTCGAGGAGGTCGGCCAGCTCGGCGGTGCCGATGCGGAAGTCGGGCGCGCCCAGGGGGCGGTAGGCGTCGGGCACGCTGGTGCGCCGCCACAGCTCCGACAGCGCCACCTCGTCGTGCGGTGGCAGCTCGGCGGGCAACGGCGCGGGGCAGCGGCCGATCTTGAGGGTGCGCAGGAAGCGCTCGACGGCCAGGCAGCAGGCCGCGTGGTACGCCGGGCCGGGCAGGTCGTCGTCGATGTCCTTCGGCGCGCACGAGCGCGGGTCGGCGTGGCCGAAGCCGAGGTGGAGCAGGAGGTGGGCGAACACCCACGCCCATTCCTCGGCGGGGGCGCGGCGTTTGGCGTGGAAGTGCACGTGGCCGCGGGCGTTGACGTACGCCCAGGTGTCGGCGCCCAGGTCGCCGTCTTCGTACAGGCGGCTGGAGAAGACGCGGAACAGCGGCAGCCTGGTGACGGTCTCCCAGCCCTTGAGCGCCTCGGCGCGCCAGGGGTCGGCCTTGGCCTTGCGCCGGCTCATGAGCGGGCGGCCATCAGGCGGGGCACGTCCCTGCCGACCTCGACGAGGAACCAGGTGGGCAGCACGGGCGTGCCGTCGGCGTCGTTGGCGATGACGAGCTGGGCGCACTCCAGGGAGATCTCGGCCAGCTCGACCAGCAGCGTCTTGGCGCGGAAGCCGAGGTCGCGGCCCCGGCTCGAGGCGCCGCGCTTGTCGGCGGGCAGCTCTTTGATCAGGCGGGCGCGGAACGCCTCGGCGAGGAAGTACAGCAGGTCGCGTTCCTCCGGCCGGCGCGGCCACGGCGCGTCGCCCTTGAGCACGGCTTCGAGGTCGTAGGCGTGCCGCACGGTCTTGACGTAGGCGCGGAAGGCGGAGGCGTGGGCGTTGCTGAGGGTGCCGAAGGCGAGCACGCCGAGGGTCTCGTCGGAGATGTCGTCGCCGTACGAGAGCAGCACGTCGGACAGCATGTGCCAGGCGCGCGGCGAGGAGAACGGCTCCTCGGTCTTCGGCGGCGGGCTCCACAGGTGGTCGGGCCGCTGGGTGAGGTAGTCGATGATCCACGGGTGGATGCCGTTGGCGGCGGCCCACTTCAGCCAGTCGTCGGAGGAGGCCCGCAGGTGGACGTGGACCAGCCGGTTGATCAGCGCGGAGGCCATGGGCCTGGCCAGTGCGTTGTCGGTGGCGCGATTGCCCGCGCCGATCACGACGGAGCCGGCGGGCAGCTCGTACGTGCCGATGCGGCGGTCGAGGATCAGCGAGTAGAACGCCTTCTGCACCTCGGGAGAGGCGGCGTTGAGCTCGTCGAGGAACAGGCAGTAGGGCTCGGGCCTGGCGATCGTCTCGGGCGGGGCGAACCTGCTGCGCCCGCCGACCAGCTCGGGCACGCCGATGAGGTCTTCGGGGGCGAGCTGGGTGCCGAGCAGCGTCACACAGTCGAGGCCGAGCGAATCGGCGAACTCGCGTACCAGGGAGCTCTTACCGATGCCGGGCGCGCCCCAGAGGAAGACGGGACGGACCACGGCGACGTGCAGCAGCAGCTCGGGGAGCTGTGCCGGGGTGACCGTGATCGTCGCCTGCATGTCTCCAGATTGTCCGATCTGATCGTCGCGCGCGACGCAATAAATGCTTTGCCCGCCCGGAGCGCCGCCTCCTACAGTGGCCGCCATGTCGAGCATGTGCTGCTGCCCGGTGTTCATCCGCATCCGCCACAGCCGGCCTCTGGCCCGCTAGCGGATGCGATGAGCTGACGACGAGAGGCTGAGCGTCCGCAGGCGCGCCCGGGGCCGTTCGAGAGACCTGTTCATCTCGAGGCCCAGGAAAGGGCAGTGCTGTGGCGCAGAACTTCGCGCACGGGAATCATTCACACACTCAGAAGAAGATCAGGAACGCCGGTGGCGGTCGCACGCCCGTCGATCGGGCGCGGCGCACGCTGTCGCAGAACTTCCTCGTCGACCGGCATGCCGTGCACCTGGTGGTCAAGGCCGCCGCGCCCGAGGGGCTGGTGCTTGAGCCCGGCCCGGGGACGGGGGTGCTGACGTTCGCGCTGGCCGCTGCGGGCGCGCGGGTGATCGGCTACGAGCTGGACCCGCGGCTGGCCGGTGCGCTGGCGGCGCGGACCCGCGACGATGCGCGCATCCAGGTGGTGAGGGGCGACTTCGCGCGGGCGCGGCCGCCGGGCGAGCCGTTCGCGGTCGTGGGGAACATCCCGTACTCGGCGACGTCGCGGATCGTGGACTGGTGCCTGCGGGCGCCCGGACTGACCTCGGCGACGCTGCTCACCCAGCGGGAGTACGCGCGCAAGCGCACCGGCGACTACGGCCGCTGGAGCCTGGTCACGGTGCGGTCGTGGCCGTGGTTCGACTGGCGGCTCGGCGACACGATCGGCAGGGAGAGCTTCCGCCCGGTGCCGTCGGTGGACTCGGCGATCCTGCGCATCGCGCGCAGGCCGCAGCCGCTGGTCACCGGCCGCCGCTCGTACCAGGAGCTGGTGGAGCGGGGTTTCGGCGGGGTGGGCGGCTCGGTGCGCGCCTCGCTGAAGCCGCACTACGCCGGTGTGGACGCCGCGCTCGCGGCGGCCGGCGTGGCCCGCGACGCCGTCGTGGGCCACGTGCACCCCGACCAGTGGGTCACGCTGTGGCGGCGGCTGTGCCTATGAGGCGGCCGGCGACGCCGGAGACGCCGGCGAGCCGACCTTAGTGCCGCCCTTAAGAGGGCGGGCGAGCCCTGGGACCTTCGCGACGCGGCGGCCCCAGGGCATCGCCAGCAGCAGGATCGGCAGCATCACGATCGAGGCCCGCGACCAGTACGTGTGCAGCAGCCACCAGGTCTGCGCATCGAACTGGGTCATGTAGAGGTAGCCGTAGGCCGACCAGAACGACGTGGTCAGGATGGCCGCCCAGGCGAACCTGGTGGGCCTGGCGACCAGGAACGGCATGAACCACAGCAGGTACTGGGCACCGAGCCGGGGCGTCATGACCATGAAGATGAGCAGGATGGCCGTGGTCATGTCGATCGGGTCGGCCCGCCGCCACAGCAGGATGACGACCAGGACGCTGACGTAGATCAGGTTGGTGCCGAACGAGGCCAGCTCGGGCCGCAGGTCCCAGCTTCCGCCGGTGAACCACGGCGTCCAGCCCCATTCGCCGACGATGGGCCGGATGTCGCGGATGGTGTCGATGACGGCCGGGATCTGGCTGAGCGACGTGCCGGCGAAGATCGGCAGCGTCACCAGGAAGAAGACCGGCACGAGCCCGGTGGTGAACAGCCCCATGACGCGGGCGCGCAGGTTGGGCAGGAGCAGCAGCATGCCGGGGATCAGCCAGATGGGCCAGCTCTTGGCACACAGCGCGAGACCCATGAGCAGGCCGGCCAGCGCACCCCGGCGCAGGTGGGCGCGGTCGTCGGGGCCGGGGATCAGCGCACGGTGCAGCATGCCGCCGCGGCCGATCACGCGCGGGATGGAGCCGCGCACGCCGTAGGCGCTGATGCCCTGCCGCACCCTGGCGACGACGTCGGTGACCATGCCGGGCCTGTCGGGGTCGCCGGGGCCGCGCGCCACCACGAACGCGGCCACGCCGAACACCAGCGCGACCGGCTCGACCTGGCCGTGCACGGAGGCGACGAGCAGGGCGAGCGGGTTGAGCGCGTACTGGAAGGCGCGCAGCGACGCCTTGGGGCCGCCGGCGAGCTTGCCGACCAGCGGGATGAGCACGATGTCGGCGACCACGGTGACCAGGCGGCCGGCGTACTCCCACGGGATGCCGAGCCACAGCAGGATGCCGTAGACGTAGGGGATGGTCGGCAGGAAGTGCCAGCCGCCGTTGCTGGCCAGCACCGGGTCCTCGCCGCGCAGGACGGCCTCGCCCGCGGGCTTGAAGCTGTTGACGAAGTCGATCGGCTGCCATGTGCCGATGGCCGCGACGTACATGATGAGCACGCGCACGGCGATGCCGACCGTGAGCGAGACCCAGAGCGGCGGGCGCCAGCCTCGCCACTGCGCGACGAGAGCGAGGATGACACCGGCGGCGAGGACGATCCCCGTGAGAGCTGCGTAATCCATGGCGCGGTCTAGCCTGCCGCATGCCGGGACGTGCTGCCACTCGGCATGGGCGAGCGCTGCCGATTCTTATCCCCGACATGCCGACACGTATCCGCATACGCCGTCACTCTCTGTGTTGAACTTTTTCCATGGGGGGATCGCAGGTCAACCAGGCACTGGTCAGGCTCTATTTCGAGGTACGGGACGGGGTGCGCGACCCGGTCGCGGCCTGGGCGAAACTCACAGGAAACTCTCAGCTCTACCACCGCGCCCGGGGTGAGCGGCGGGTGCCGCTGGACGACGCCACGGCGGCGGAGATGGCCGCCGCCGCGATCGTGGACACGGCGGCCAGGCACGGGGCCGAGCGGGTGGCGGCCCTTGCGACCTCGCCGCTGTCGCGGCTGGTGGGCGCGATGGGGGGCGCGGTGCTGACCGAGCATCCGTGCGCGCCCGAGCAGGTGCTGGGGCCCTGGTTCGCCGGTCCCGGCGCCGACGACTGGGCGCGGCAGGCGTACGTGCTGCTGTGGGGCGAGAACAACCGGATGGCGCGTACGGCGGACACGCCGTGGGTGATCGCCGGGCGGTACAAGGGGCAGAAGGTGGTGGCGATCGGCACGCACCCGACCCGGCTGTCGGACGAGACGCTGGTGGTGCGGCCGGGCACGGACGGCGCGCTGGCGATGGCCATGGGGCATGTGCTGCTCAAGGAGTTCTACCTGGACCGCTCGCCGTTCGCCGGGCACGCGATGGAGCGTACGGACCTGCCGTCGCTGGTGCGGCTGCGGGAGCGGGAGGGCGCGTACGTGCCGGGCGGGCTGACGGGCGAGGTGTGCGACCGGCTGACCGTGTACGGCGGGCAGGCGGCCGAGGTGCTGCTGCCGCGCTTCGACGACGGCACGGGGGTGCTGCGGCGCGGCGTGCCGGTGCTGCGTGACGGTGGCGAGCCGGTGACGACGGTGTTCGACCTGCTGCTCGCGGTGTACGGGGTGCCGCGTCCCGGGCTGCCGGGTGTGTGGCCGGGCGGGTACGAGGACCGGGCGGAGCCGTACACGCCGGCGTGGCAGGAGGCGTACACGGGGGTGGCGGCGTCGCGGGCGTTGAAGACGGCGCGGGAGCTGGGGGTGACGGCGGAGAAGACCGGCGGCCGGTGCGTGATCGTGCCGGGCCGGCTGGAGACGCCGCATGCGGACACCGCGTACCGGGCGATGCTGGCGCTGCTGGTGCTGACCGGATGCGGCGGCGGGTGGGCGCAGGCGGGCGGCGCGGGCATCCCGCTGGTGCCGTACCTGTGCCTGCACGCGTGCGGCGAGGACCGCGCCGATGTCGGGGCGCTGAGCTGGGCGCTGGCCGAGGGACTGTTCGCGCGCAGGACGTCGCGGTCGGTGCTGCTGGAGGCGGTGGAGTGCGGATGGCCGATGGCGCCGCCGCCGCTGGTGCTGGCGCTGCCGCGGCCGATCTACCCGCTGCCGCCGGACGTGGACCTGCTGATCGGGCCCGACGACCACTGCGATCTGACGCCGCCGGACCCTGAGCTGCTGGCCGAAGCCGTGACCAGGCTGGCCGGCCGCCCGGCGAGGACGGAGCCGGGCGAGCGGCCGCGGCCGGGCCGGATGCGGCTGATGGTGGACCACGCCTGGATGCACGAGTACGGCGAGGCGCTGCCCACCTACCGGCCGCCCGGCCTCGGCATCCCGCTCAAGCCGACGCAGCTCGTCAGGGTCACCTGAGGTCAGGTGAGTGCGTCGAGGTAGGCGCGGTGCTCGCGGGAGAACTCCTTTCCGTTGAAGGCGTCCCAGTTGATCGACCAGGCCATGAGCCCGCGCAGGTCCGGGTAGACGCCGCGCGGCCGGTACGACCCGCAGCCGCTGCCTTTGGCCAGGCAGTCGAAGGCCTTGTGCACCTCGGAGACGGTGGTGAACCCGTTGCCCGCGTTCGGTGAGGCGGGCAGGCCGATGGCCACCTGGTCCTGGCGCAGCGGCGGGAACACGTTGGCGGGGTCGCCCGCGATGGGGAAGCCGGCCAGCAGCATGTCCGTCATGGCGATGTGGAAGTCGTGCCCGCCCATCGTGTGGTACTGGCCGTCGAGGCCCATGATCGGTCCTGAGTTGTAGTCCTGCACGTGGAGCAGGGTGAGGTCGTCGCGCAGGGCGTGGATGACGGGCAGGTAGGCCCCGCTCCTGTTGTCGGCCGTGCCGTTCGGTCCCGGGCCGTAGAACTGGTGGCCGAGCTGGACGAAGAACGTCTCCGGCGCCATGGTGAGCATGAAGTCGTCGCCGTAGCGGCTCTTGAGGGTCTTGAGCGCGGAGATGAGGTTGACGATGACCGGGGTGGTCGGGTGGCCGAGGTCGGTGTCGCCCGGGTTCAGGTAGAGGGAGTGGCCTTCGAAGTCGATGTCGAGGCCGTCGAGCCCGTACGTGTCGATGATGGCGGAGACGGAGCCGACGAACGCGTCGCGGGCGGCCGTGGTGGTGAGCTGGACCTGGCCGTTCTGGCCGCCGATCGAGAGCAGCACCTTCTTGCCCTGGGCCTGCTTGGCCTTGATGGCGGCGATGAACTCCGGCTCCGGTTCGACGCCCGGGCATTCGGAGGCGGGGCAGCGGTTGAAGCGGATGTCGCCCGAGGTGACGGAGGTGGGCTCGCCGAAGGCGAGCTGGATGACGTCCCACTCGTCGGGTACGTCGCTCATGCGGATGTAGCCGGAGCCGTTGGCGAACGAGGCGTGCAGGTAGCCGACCATGACCCGCTCGGGCAGTTCGCTCCCGCCTCCGCCGGCGTCGGTCGTGGTGCCGGTGACCGGGCCGGAGTATGGGGAGCAGTTGCCCGCGGCGTCGCAGGCGCGCACGCGGAAGGCGTACGAGGTCCGCGGGGCCAGGCCGGTCGCGGTGAACCTGGTGCCGGTGACGGCGGTGGGGGCGTCGCCGTCCCTGGACACCTCGTACCTGGCCACGCCGGTGTCGTCGGACGAGGCGGACCAGCTCACGTCGAGGCTGCTCGCGGTGGCGCGGCCGACGGTGACGTTCCCCGGGACGGTGGGCGGCTGGGTGTCCTCCTGGGGGTCGCCGCCGCCGGGGCCGTCGAGCTCGACGTCGTCGGCGAGGTAGGGGCCCTGGCCGTACCAGCCGTTGAGGTGCACGGTCACCGATGTGGTGGCGGGGCCGGTGGTGAAGGAGGTGGTGAGCTGCGTCCAGGCCGCGCCGGGCGAGGCCCAGGTGCTGGCGTCGACGCCGTCGCCGGTGGCGCCGAGGAAGACGTACGAGCCATGCACCCAGGCCGAGAGCCGGTAGGCGGTGTCCGGCTGGACGGTGATGGTCTGCTCGCAACGGGCCAGGTCGTCGCCCTGCGGGGTGGCGCGCAGGGCTTGGGTGCCGCCGTGCACGGGTGAGGTGACGGTCTCGGCGTGCGAGCAGGTCCAGCCGGTCAGGCCGGACTCGAAGCCGGGGTTGACGGCGATGTTGGCGGCATGTGCCGGGACGGCGGGACGTGCTGTGAACGCGGTGAGTGCGGCGGCGAGGAGGACCGCCGGTGCTCGGGATCTCATGCTGTCCTCACGGGTGGCCTCACTGGGGCCCGCCCCTGTGCGAAGGGGCGGGCCGGTCGGTGACTCAGAAGCCGGCGGTGATCCTGGTGAACTCCCAGTCGGCCTGCGCGATGCCGCTGCAGTTCGAGACCACGCCGCCGCCGGGGCAGCCGCGGTCGCGGTTGACCGCCCAGTACGCCATCCTGGTCAGGCCCTTGGAGTTGGCCCAGTCGCGGATCTGGGTCCAGGTGGCGGGGGTGGTCAGCTCCTGCTGGTCGGACAGGCCGTTCATGCCGGAGATGCCCATGTGGGCGTAGGCCTGCGCGTCGGTCCAGCCGTAGGCGTTCTTGAGCACGTTCTTCAGGCCCTCGGCGGCGTTGACGGTGTCCTGGTAGATGTTGGAGCTGCCGAAGTCGAACGGCATGATCGTGAAGTTGTCGATCGGCACGTTGAGCGCCTTGGCCTGGTTGATGAGGCGGACGCCGTGGTTGTTCGGGCCGGTCCGCTCGGTGCCGAAGGTGACGACGATCTTGATGTTCGGGTTGTTCTGCTTGACGATCTTGAGGGCGTTCAGGATGCGGTCCTGGACGGTGTAGTCGGCGAACTCGTCGGTGTTCTCGATGTCGAAGTCCACGACGTCGGGGCCGACGGCGTTGATGACCTGCTGCACCGCGTTCGCGTACGCCTGCGGTGACGAGCAGTTGGGGCCGAGCTTGTTGCCCTGCCAGCCGCCGAAGGAGATCTGGACCTGGCCGCCCTTCGACTTGATCGTGTTGATCGCCTGCTGGTCGGGGCCGCCGGTCAGCGGCCTGTTGCCGTCCCACGCCGGGGTGCAGCCGCCACTGGACAGGATGAACGCCATCGTGAACCCCTTGACGCCGGTCGCGTCCATCACCGTGCCGGGGTTCGGCGGGTTGCCCCAGCCCATGTAGAGGTAGGGGGCTCCGGCCATCTTCGTCGGGTTGGGCCCGGGGTTGCCGTCGCCCGCGGAGGTGGTCGCGGTGACGGAGTTGCTGGCGCCGGACAGGTTGCCCGCGGCGTCGCGGGCGCGGACGGTGTAGGTGTAGCTGGTGCTCGGGGCGCGGCCGGTGTCGGTGTACGACGTGCCGGTCACGGTGGTGACCAGGGTGCCGCCGCGGTAGACGTTGTAGCCGGTGACGCCCACGTTGTCGGTGGAGGCGTTCCAGGCCAGGGAGACGCTGCTGGAGGTGACGCCGGTCGTACGGAGGTTGCCGGGCGCCGACGGGGGCGTGGTGTCGTTGCCGCCGCCCGAGCCGCGCTGCCACAGTGCGGGCACGTTCGGCGGCTCCCAGCCGGGCAGCGAGGTGTGGGCCTGCAGGCACACGTAGTCGACGCCCTGGTAGGTGACGACCGCGCCGACCGCGTACGAGGTGTACGGCGCCCACTCGGCGGCGAGCTGCCTGACCTGCTGAACGGTGGCCTGTGCGGGAGCCGCGAGCCCCGCGCCGGTCAGCGCGAGTGCCACGCCGGTCGCTAAAGCGATGACTCTGCTGCGAATTCTCATGGCATCCCCTGGAGGTGAGGCTTGACGGTCTTGGAGAACGACCAGTTGTTGCTCGCGTCCCAGTTGATGGACCAGGTCATCGCGCCCCGGATGTCCGGGTAGGCGCGCGGCGGCACGAACGATCCGCAACTGGTGCGCTTGGCCAGGCAGTCGAGTGCCTGGTTGACGACGGAGGGCGCGACGACGCCGCCGCCGGCCGCGCCGGGACCGGCGGGCAGGCCCAGCGCCACCTGGTCGGGGCGCAGGCCGTTCTCGAGCTGGATGCAGGCCAGGGCGGTGATGAAGTCCACCGAGCCCTGCGCGTACGCCTGGGCCTGGTCGCAGCCGAGCATGCTGCCGGAGTTGTAGTACTGCGTGTGGACGACGGTGAGGATGTCCTTGATCGACAGGGCGAGCTTGAAGTACTCCATCCCGGTCGTCTGCATGTCGATGGTCTGCGGGGCCATGGTGATGATGAGGCCGTCGCCCGCCTTGGCGCGCAGCGACCTGAGGGCCTGGGCCATGTAGGTGGCGTTGAGGCCGTTCTCCAGGTCGATGTCCACGCCGTCGAAGCCGTAGCTCTGCATGAGCGCGTACACCGAGTCGGCGAAGCGGGTCGCCGCGGCGGCGTCGGCCACCTGCACCCGGCCGGCCTCGCCGCCGACCGAGAGGATCACCTTCTTGCCGCGCTGTTTCAGGGCCTGGACGTCGGCCTTGAACTGGGCGTCGGTGTAGCCGCCGAGCGCCGTGGCCAGCTCGCCGTCCACGGCGAAGGTGACCTCGCCGGGGCTCGCGGTGGCCTCGCCGAACGCGACGGCGATCAGGTCGTACTCGTCGGGCACGGCCGAGAGCCTGAGCTCGACGGCCGGGTTGACGAAGTTGTGCCAGTAGCCGGTGAGGAAGTGCTTGGGCAGGTCGTTCGGGCTTCCGGTGCAGCCGGTGGTGGTGGCGGTGACGTCGCGTCCCGCCGACTCGCCTTGATCGTTGTACGCCTTGACGGTGTAGGTGTGCGTCCGGCAGGCGGCGAGCCCGCCGATGGTGGCCGTGGTGCCGGTGACCGTGGCCTTGACCGTGCCGCCTTCGTAGACGCGGTAGCCGGTGACGGTGCCGCTGGAGGCGCCCCAGGTCAGGGTGATGGAGGTGTCGGTGGCGGTGGCGGTGACCGTTCCCGGCGCGCCGGGGACGCCGGGCTGCGGGGTGTCGTCGCCTTCGCAGGGGGCGCCGTTGAGCGTGCAGCCGGTGACGCCGGGCAGGCCGCCGGGGCTGCCGTTGAAGCCGAAGCTCACGCTGGCCCCGGGTGCGAGCGGGCCGGCCCAGCTCGGCGGGGTGAAGGTGTAGTGCTGCCCGTTCCTGGCCATGACGGCGTCCCAGGCGGACGGGATGCTGTAGCCGGACGGCAGGTCGAACTGCACGTTCCAGGTGGGCAGGGCGGTGGTGGTGCCGTTGGTGACGGTCACCTTGCCTTCGAAGCCGGAGCCCCAGTCGGACACCTTGACGAACGTCGCGGTGGCGGAGGCGGCCTGGGCCGGCGAGGCGTGGAGGGTGAGTGCGGCGGCGGTGGCGAGTGCCAGGAGGATCGCGCGTAATCTCACGGGTCTTTCCTTCGGGGGGTGTCGCGTGCCGTACGGCTTGCGCAGGGGGGTGAGAACGCAAGCCGTACGGCACGGCCCGCGGAGGTGTGCGCGGGCCTTTCGGGGGTGTCTGCGCGAGACCTTGCTGCGGTTGTCAGGACTGGTTCGGATCGGGATTACTTTTAGGAAACTTTCCTAAGGATTGCCGCGATAGTAGCTTTGACACACCGCGCTTACAAGACCCAAACACGACCTTTGCCGCACGGGACAGATGCCCCGCACGGCGGAGGAGCCGCCCGTACAGAGGGGGACCGGAGCGGGAAAGTCATCGATCTCCGGATATCGTGTGATGTCATCGGTTCGTCCTCTGGAGCAAGCGGCATGTTCTTCGGCATCACCGATTTCTGGGCCTACGCCATCGGCGCCTTCCTGATCATCCTGTTGCCGGGGCCCAACTCGCTCTTCGTGCTCACCCACGCCGCCGCGCACGGCGTGCGGCAGGGCTACCGGGCGGCGTGCGGGGTCTTCGTAGGCGACACGGTGCTGATGTTCCTCAGCGCGGCCGGAGCGGCCTCGCTGCTGCGCTCCAACCCGGTGCTGTTCACCATCGTCAAGTACGCGGGCGCCCTCTACCTCGCCTGGATCGGCCTGCAGATGATCCGCGGCGCGTGGAAGTCGTGGCGGGCCGCCCCCGAGGTGTCGGAGGAGCCCGTGACGGCGGCGCCGTCCAGGTCGGAGCCCCGCCCGTTCCGCAAGGCGCTGACGATCAGCCTGCTCAACCCGAAGGCGATCCTGTTCTTCGTCTCGTTCTTCGTGCAGTTCGTCGACCCCGGCTACCCCAACCCGGCGCTGACGTTCGTCATCCTCGGCGCGGTCATCCAGCTCTTCAGCTTCCTCTACCTGACCGCGCTGATCTTCGGCGGCACGTTCCTCGCCACGCAGTTCCGCCGCCGCAGGCGGCTCGGGGCGGGCCTGACCTCGGGCGTCGGCGTGGTCTTCCTGGGATTCGGCGCGAAGCTCGCCACGGCGTCACTCGGCTGAAAGCCGCGGTCAAGGCTCTGCCGGTTTCGTGGAGACAGATCGAACAGGTCAAAGAGGCCGTCACACCACCGGCCCTCAGGTACGGTAAGCCACCGGCGTGTTTCCCGGGACGGCGGCGATGACGCTCTGGTGACAGCGAGCGGTCCATCGGGAAAGCCTGGTCCCTGGAAGCCCGGGTAGACGCTGATCGTCGGCCTATCTGCGGAGCAGCCTTGAACCATCATCAGGTCACTCTTCCACGCCTCACCGCGCTCGCCAGGCAGGCGGCTCCCAAGCTGCTCGAGGCGGTCGTGGCGCCGCTGGCCGTGTTCTACCTGGCCATGGTGGTCCTCGGTTTCAAGTGGGCGCTCGCCCTGACCGTCGCGTGGGTCTACCTGGGTGTGATCTGGCGGCTGATCAGGCGGGTGAAGGTGCCCGCGACGATGTACCTCGCCGCGTTCGCGATCACCGTACGCGCGGCCGTGGCGTTCTGGACCGGTACCTGGATGTGGTTCTTCATCCAGCCCGAGATGGGCACGATTTGCATCAGCTTCGCCTTCCTCGCCTCGGTGCGGCTCAACCGGCCGCTCGTGCAGAAGCTCACGCTCGACTACATCCACCTGCCGTCGGCGGTGCTCAAGCACGAGCGGGTACGCCGGTTCTTCGCCCGGATCACCCTGCTGTGGGCGTTCGTGCTGCTGATGAACTCCACGCTCAGCATCGCGCTCGCGGTCTACGAGTCGCTCGCGGGCACATTGGCCGGGTTCATGCTGCTGCGCACGTCAGCGGTGGCCCTGATCAGCGGTACGGCGATCGCGTTCTCGGTCATCGCCTTCAAGCGGCTGCTGCAGCGCCTCCACGTCGTGCACACCTGACCGCGCTGCCGAGCGTTCGGTCAGGAGGAACGCCCCGCACATCCCCATCACCAGCCCGGTCAGCATGCCGAACAGCGCCACGAACCGCTCCAGGCCGCCCTCCCCCGCGCTGACCGGCCCGCCCGCCGCGCTGAGCACCATCGCGTACAGGCCCCAGGAGAACAGCACGGCCGAGCCCAGCCAGAGCAGCGCCAGCGGACGCCAGAACGGGCCGTCACCCCTCCTGCGCACGAGCTCGACCAGCGCGAACGCCGCCGCGATCGCCAGCGCGCCGCGCAGCAGATCCTGCACCGCGAGGTACGGATCCGCCCCGATCACCCCCACCAGCATGATCACGCCGAGCGCCACGGCCACCGGAAAAGCGCCCCAGGCGATCACCCGCTGCAGCGGCGCGGAAGGGCTGGGGAAGGCGAGCGAGAGCCGGGTGGTGAAGACCGCAGGCCAGCGGTCCCTGGCGTAGAGCACGAACGCGGCCAGCAGGCCCACGCCCTGGCCGACGAAGCCGCCGTACACCATCGCGTAGACCCACGGCTCGATGGGACCTCCGCTCAGCGCCTCCAGCCCGGATGCGGCCAGCACGACCGGCGCGCTGACGACCACCACCGACAGCAGGCCGGAGCCGACCCACAGCGGCAGCAGCACCAGCCAGGCCGGCAGGCGCATGCCCCAGCGCATGGTGAAGGCCAGCGCCGGCAGCAGGCCGACGGCGTTCATGCCGAACGTCATCGCGTTCAGCCCGATCATCGCCGGGTCGCCCATCAGGGCGGGGTCGCCGACGCCGACGTAGTGTCCGGCCAGCCAGAACAGCTTCAGCGTGAGATAGGGCAGCATGGCGGCGACCGCCACGATCGCGGCGGTGACACGGCCGATGCCGGGTCGTGCGTCAGTCATGCTCCGAGGGTGTCGCGACGGGCTCCCGCGCTCCTCCCGAGCGGCAGGGATCCTCCTCCCTCTCATGGGGGAGGGTCACGTCGAGCTCGAAGCCGCCGTCGAGGGGGCGCGCGGTCAGCGTGCCGCCGGCCAGCCGGACCCGCTCGCGCAGGCTCGCCAGTCCCAGACCGCCCCTGCGGGCCGTGGGCCGCGTGCGCGGCGGCCCGTTGCGCACGCGTACGCGGTGCGGCGAGACCGACACCACGACCTCGGCGCCCGGCGCGTGCTTGGCCGCGTTCGTGAGACCTTCCTGCACCACCGGACCGGCCAGGGCGGGCATCGGGCCGCCCGCCAGGTCGAGCCTGATCGCCATGCCGGAGACCGCGGCCCTGTGCACCAGCTCGGGCACCGACTCCCCCGGCGCGGGTTCCGCGGGCCTGTCCAGGGGCGTCAGCGGCGCGGCGTCGGCGTCGTCACGCAGAATCCCGATGATCTGCCGCAGCCGCTCGGTGGCCTCGGAGGCCGCCTCGCGCAGCTCGCCGACCGCCTTGACCTGGGCGGGCGCCAGCCCGTGCGCCAGCTCCAGCCCCGCCGCCCTGACCGCGATCAGCGCGAGGTCGTGGCCGAGCGAGTCGTGCATGTCGCGCGCGATGCGCGCCCGCTCCCGCAGCCTGGCCTGCGCCTCGACCGACAGCCTGGCCTGCCGCGCCTGATGCAGCAGCCTCCTGCGCAGCACTCCCAGCAGGTACGGCACCACGTACGTGCCGAGCAGCGCGGTGACCATCGACACCCACCAGGCGAGGTCGCCGCCCATCCACAGCACCACGGCCACGCCGACGAGCGTGATCAGGCAGAAGGCCGCCAGCGCCGGCGTCGTGCGGGCCAGCCGCCGGCCGGTCAGGTAGGCGTACCACATGACGAACGGCGTGGTCGGCAGCAGCGGCAGGATCTTGACGTCGCGCCGGGGCAGCAGCCACGTCAGGTCCACCGTCGCGAACCCCTCGGCGAACCGCCACGGCCCGAGCGGCAGCAGCAGGATCAGCGCGGCCAGCGGCCAGCGGCGGCCCACCAGCACGGCCACCGTGGCAAGGCCCCAGCGCGGCAGGGTCACCATGGCGAACCGCGCGGGATCGAGGAAGGGGTCGGCTCCCATCGCGGCGATGATCACGCACAGCCCCGCCCAGAGCAGCAGGTCATAGACCACCTGGCGGGGGCTCTCGCGGCGGAGCTGACGCAGATACCTCACACCTGCCGACGTTATCTCCCGGTGGCCGCGGCGGGGACCGACGGAGGTCGAGTACGGCACCTGACGAAAGTCAGGGTGGGGTGCCGCCCACCGTGACGGTAGGGCTAGCCCTACCTGGAAATCGCCTACCTCCACTCCTGATTTCGCCGCCGCGAAAGGCTTGGATCGATGGTGTCATCGGGAGAGGTTCACCGGCCCGACCCCGACGAAAGTAGGGGACGGACCGTGCCGATCGACCGATGTGCGTGACCTGCGGAGTCCCTACCTTCCAGGGGTGGCGGCCCTGACCCGAATCGGGGACAGGGCCGCGTTCGACCCGGGGCATCCCCGATACCCCGGGACATCCCGCACGGACAGTCTGTGTGGTGCCCCCAACGATCGGAGTACGCGCCCATGTCGCACGCCATCCTCGACTTCCTTGAACAAGTGATGTCGTCGCCGTGGCTGTATGTCGCGCTGTTCGCCCTGTCGGTGCTCGACGGGTTCTTCCCGGTCGTGCCGGCCGAAACGGCCGTCATCACCGCGGCGGTGTTCGCGGCCTCGGGCCAGACCGAGCTGGTCCTGGTCATCGTGGTCGCGGCACTGGGCGCGTTCGCGGGTGACCACATCTCGTACCTGATCGGCAACAAGTCGGCGGGCAGGCTGCGGGAGAAGAAGGCGATGGTCTGGGCGCGGAACGCGCTGGCGGAACGCGGCGGGCTCGTCCTGGTCGTGGCCAGGTACATCCCGGGCGGCCGCACCGCGACCACGCTGACCATGGGCGCCGTACGGCATCCGCTGCGCTCGTTCAGCTTCTTCGACGCGATCGCGGCGGGCTCGTGGGGCCTGTACTCCGGCCTGATCGGCTACTTCGGCGGCATGGCGTTCGAGAAGGACCCGATCAAGGGGCTGCTGCTGGGCCTGGGCATCGCGGTGTCCATCACGGTCGTGGTGGAGGTCGTGCGCTGGGTCAGGAAGCGGCGCGCCACCCAGGCTTCCCCGGAACGCCTTCCGGTGGACACGTCCCTTTGACCCTGCCAGGTGACCATCCGTTCGAAAGGAGTGCGCAATGACTGTGCTGGCCGCGGTGATCGCCCTGGTCGGTTCGCTGTTCTTCGCGCTCGGAGCCGCCCTGCAGCAGTTCGAGGCGGTCGGCACCGCCAAGCCGGGGCTGCTCGTCCTGCTGCGGAGGCCGCGCTGGCTGCTCGGCGGCGCGTCCATCCTCGCGGGTGGTGGCCTGCACATCGTCGCGCTCGGGCTCGGCCCGCTCACCGTCGTCCAGCCGATGGGCGTGGCCAGCCTGCTGTTCGCGCTTCCGCTCGCCGCCGCGCTGCACAACCGCAGGCCCTCACGTAAGGAGCTGGCGGCCGCGGTCGTGGTGGCGGCCGGGCTGGTCGGCCTGGTGCTGCTGGTGCCGGAGTCCGACGGGCCCACGTATCTCAGCCCGAGCGGCGTGCTGACCCTGCTCGGCGTGGCCGGCGTGGCCGCGGTGCTGCTGTGGGCGGCCTCGCAGGTCGTCTCGCCGGCCTGCCGCGCGGCGCTGCTCGCCACCAGTTCCGGCGTCCTGTACGGCGCCACCGCCACGCTCATGCGCGTGCTGGTGGACGGCGGCTGGAACTGGTGGTACCTGCTGGCACTGCCCGTCCCCGCCCTGCTCGCGCTCATGATGCTGCAACGTGCCTACGCCGTCGGGCACTTCGGCGTCTCCTTCGCCGCCCTGCAGATCACCGACCCGCTGACGGCGGTCGCGTTCGGCGCGCTGCTGCTGGGCGAGCCGCTGCCGACCGGGGTCCTGCCCGTCGTGGCGGCGCTGCTGACGGCCGTGGGCACCGTGGCCCTGGCCAGAACGAGCCCACTGGAAACCCGCTGATGTCTCTGACCGAAATCCCGGCCGACCCTGAGTCCGTAATGAAGATGGAGTCACCTCTCATGGCCATGCCTCTGCACAGCACCCCCCAGGCCCCGTCGCTCCGCCCCGCCCCCGAGCGGCCCCGCCGCGTGCTGATCTCGACCGACACCTACCCGCCGGATGTGAACGGCGCCGCGTACTTCACGCACCGCCTGGCCACCGGCCTGGCCGCGCGCGGCAACGAGGTGCACGTGGTGTGCCAGTCGGAGACCGGCCCGGCCACCGCGAACGTCGAGGACGGCGTGGTCGTGCACCGATTGCGCTCGGCGCCGCTGCTGGTCCACCCGACGATGCGGGTCACCGTGCCGACCCGGCTCGACCGGCTGATCGCCGACATCAACCCCGACGTGCTGCACACCCAGGGCCACTTCGTGGTCGGCAGGGCCGCCATCGCCGCCGCCCGCCGCGCCGGGGTGCCGATCGTCGCCACCAACCACTTCATGCCCGACAACCTCTTCCAGTTCGCGCACATCCCGGCGCGGCTGCGCAAGCAGGCGGGCCGGCTCGCCTGGCGCGACTTCAGCCGCGTCTTCAACCGGGCCGACCACATCACCACGCCCACCCCGCTGGCCGCCAAGCTCCTCGCCGACCAGGGCTTCCGCCGCGAGGTCGAGGCGGTCTCCTGCGGCATCGACCTGACCAGGTTCCACCCGCGCCCCGAGCCGAAGTCGTGGGCCCGCAAGAACTTCGACCTGCCGGACCGGCCGACCGTGCTGTTCGTCGGCCGCCTCGACGAGGAGAAGCACCTGGAGGAGCTGGTCCGCGCGCTGCCGATGGTGCTCAATGAGACCGACGCCCAGCTCGCGCTGGTCGGCAAGGGCAACCAGCGCGCCGAACTGCAGCGGCTGGCGGGGCGCATCGGCGTCGGCGACCGGGTGTTCTTCCTCGGGTTCGTGCCGGACGAGTCGATGCCGCAGGTGTTCGCCGCCGCCGACGTGTTCGGCATGCCGGGCATCGCCGAGCTGCAGAGCATCGCGACGCTGGAGGCCATGGCCTCGGGGCTGCCCGTGGTGGCCGCCGACGCGATGGCGCTGCCGCACCTGGTCGACGCCAACGGCTACCTCTACCAGCCCGGCGACGTCGTCGCGCTGGCCCGCCACCTGACCACGATCCTCACCGACGACGAGCTGCGCGCCAAGATGGGCAAGGCCAGCAGGGAGATGGCGCTCACCCACGACGACCAGGCCTCGCTGGCCAGGTTCGAGCGCATCTACGACGAGGTGGCGCGATGACGCGAAGCCGGACCCTGTGGAGCACCGTGCTCCTCACCGTGGTGTCGGCGGGCGCGCTGGTCTACGCGGAGGTGACGCTGCCCTGGCAGGTGCTGCTGAGCGACTACGCGCTGGTCCCCGGCGGCCTGGTGCCCGTGCTCATCGGGATGCTGGCACTCGCGGGAGCGTGCCTGAGTCTCGCGTACGGGCTGGCCGCCGCCGATCCCGCGCGGACCGCGGCGACCAGGGTGCTGCTGGTGGCCGGCGCCGCCGGGCTGATGATGAGCGCGATCTTCCCGACCGACCCGGGGACCTCGCAGGTGGGCACGGTGTCCGGCGAGATCCACCGCTGGTCGGCGGCGATCGTCTTCACCTCGCTGCCCGTCGCCGGCTGGGCGCTGGCCAGGGGACGCGGCGGCGCGCCCCGCTGGAACGCCGTGCGCTCGATGGCCGTGGTCTCCGGGGTGTCGCTCGCGGTCTACCTGGCCGCCCACCCGGCCTCGTTCACCTCGCCGCTCATCGGGGGCGCGGCCTACTACGGGCTGCTGGAGCGCGCCGTGGTGCTGGCCGAGATGGGGCTGCTCGTCACCATGGCGGTGGCGACCGCCACAGGCCGCCCGGCCGTCAGGACCGCGCACGACCACGCGAGAACGGGCCAGGTCCCGGCGGAGCGGCGCTCTGACCACCCCGAGCGGCCGGGCGAGCAGGAGCGGCTGGCCGCATGACGCCCACACTTCGGGCGGCGTCGAAGGAACGCCGTCCTAGCGTGGCTCCATGCTCATCACACGCCATGCCGCAGCCGAGGCCGTGCTCGCCGACCCCAGGTACGTGCCGCCTCCCGTCCCTCAGGACGGCGCGGAGGCAACCCTGGCCTGGCTGCGCGCCAGGGTGTCGCGCTTCAGCACCGGCGCCACGCACGCCGAGCGCCGCCGCGCCCTGGTCGCGCTGCTCGACGGCATCGATCCCGCTGAGCTGCGGGTGCGGGCCGGGGCGCTGACCGAACGGCGAAACGGTGACTGGCGCGGAGTGCCCACGGAAGTGCTCGGGGCCGCGCTCGGCGTCGCGGACACCGCTCCCGTGGCCGACGCCGCGGCCGGCTACCTGTCGGGCGAGTCAGGCCCGGCCGCCGACGCCGCCGTCGCGAAGCTGCTCGCCACGACCGGCATCCCCGAGATCACCCTGCTCCTCCAGGCCCACACCGCCACCGAGACCCTCATCGAGCACGCGCTGCGCCGTCTCACCCTTGGTACGGACGCGGACGCGCTGCTGCGCGAGACGCTCCGGCACGATCCGCCGCTCACGGTCACCCGCAGGATCGACACGGAAACGGGCGACGAGGTGACGATCGACCTGGTGGCCGCCAACCGCGACCCTGATGTCTTCCCCGACCCGGAACGCTTCGACCCGCACCGCGCGCACTCCCCGCACCTGACCTTCGGCCACGGCGTGCGCCCCTGCCCGGGGCCCCCACGCGCTCGCCCTGGCGGCGGGCGTCCTGGAGGGACTGCTGCCGTGAACTTCCGCGACCTGCACCGCCCCGGCGACCCCTTCCTGCTGCCCAACGCCTGGGACTACGGCTCGGCCGCACTGCTCGCCGCCCATGGCTTCCCCGCGATCGGCACGACGAGCCTCGGCGTCTCCGCCGTGCACGGCAAGCCGGACGCGGCCGGCGCGACCAAGGCCGAGACGATCGGGCTGGCCAAGACGATCAGCGGACTCGGCGTCATGGTCACCGTGGACATCGAGGGCGGGTTCAGCGACGACCCCGGCGAGGTGTCCGACCTGGTGGCGACGCTCGCCGCGATCGGCGTCGCGGGCGTCAACCTGGAGGACGGCCGCCCCGACGGCACGCTGCGCCCGATCGAGCTGCACCAGCGCATCATCGAGGCCGCCAAGGGCCACGGGGTGTTCGTCAACGCACGTACGGACACGTGCTGGCTGAAGACCGGCGACACTCTGGAGCGGGTACGCGCCTACGGCCACGCCGACGGGATCTTCGTGCCCGGCCTGAGCGACCCCGCCGCGATCGCCGAGGTGGTCGCCGCCACGCCGCTGCCGGTCAACGTGCTCTACCAGCCCGACGGCCCGCCGCTCGCCCGGCTCGCCGAGGCCGGAGTGGCCAGGGTGAGCACCGGGTCGCTGCTCTACCGGGCCGCGCTGGGGGCGGCGCTGGGCACGGCGCTCGGCGTACGGGGGGAGCCCGCTCCGCCCATCCCGACTTATCAGGAGATCGCCGCCACGTTGCGCTGATAATCGAAGGTATGCGCTTCCGGATCCTCGGCCCCACCGCCGCGTGGCGGGCCGACGGCGAGCCGGTGGAGCTGGGCGGGCCCCGAGTACGCGCCCTGCTCACCCTGCTCGCCCTGGATGCGGGCCGCATCGTCGGCGCCGGACATCTGGTGGCCGGCATGTACGGCGGCGATCCCCCGAAGGTGTGGCCAACGCGCTGCAGTCCCAGGTCTCCCGGCTGCGCAGGGCGCTCGGCCGCGACCGCGTCGAGTTCCACCCGGCGGGCTACCGGCTGGTCGCCGGCCCCGAGGACGTGGACGCCCGCCGCTTCGAGCGGCTGGCCCGCGAGGGCCGGCAGGCGCTGGCCGGCGGCGACGCCGGGCGGGCCGCGGCGCTGCTGCGCGAGGCACTGGAGCTGTGGCGGGGCGCGCCGCCCAGCTCATGCGCGCCCTGTACGGCAGCGGCCGCCAGGCGGAGGCGCTGACCGTCTACGAGGACGCGCAAAAGCTGCTGGACGAGGAGCTGGGCGTCACACCCGGCCCAGAACTGGCCGCCGCCCACCTGGCCGTCCTGCGGGCCGACCCGGCACTGGCCCCGCCACCCCACCCGCCGATCGCCTCCCCCACCCGCCCCGCTTTCACGCCGCCCGGAAGCCCGGCTGCCAAGCCCGCGCCCGCAGCCGCCGAGCCCGTCGCCGCAGCGCTCGCCCACTCCACCGTCCCTCCGGCCGGCTCGGAGCCGTCGGCCGCCGGCAGACCGCCGGGGAACGGGCGGCCGGGGCCGCTGCGGTCGGGGTTACGCGGCCAGATCACCGGCTTCGTCGGCCGTACCGAGGAGCTGCGCCAGGTCGAGGAGAGCCTGCGGGACGGCCGGCTGCTCACGCTGGTCGGCCCAGGCGGGGCGGGCAAGACCCGGCTCGCGATCGAGGCGGCGGCGCGGCAGACCGGCGAGGTGTGCTTCGTCCCGCTCGCGCCCATCTCCGGCGGCGTGTCGCAGGCGGTGCTGGCGGGCCTGGACATCCGCGACGTCACGACGCACGTCCCCGAGCGTCACCACGTCGATCCCGTGGACCTGCTGGTGTCCGCGCTGGCCGGCAGGGAGCTGCTGCTGATCCTGGACAACTGCGAGCACCTGATCGCGGAGACGGCCGAGCTGGCCGACCACCTGCTGGCCGCCTGCCCCCGGCTGCGCGTGCTCGCGACCAGCAGGGAGGCGCTGGGCATCACGGGCGAGTCGCTGCTGCCGGTGACGCCGCTGCGGCTGCCGCCACCGGAGGCGGACGACCCGCTCGGCTACCCGGCGGTGCGGCTGTTCGCCGACCGGGCGGCCGCCGTCCGTCCCGGGTTCGCGGTGGACGACGGCAACCGGGCGGACGTCGTACGGATCTGCCGGGCGCTCGACGGTCTGCCGCTGGCGATCGAGCCTGGAGCACACGGACGTGCTGGTGGCGGGGGCGGCCGGGGTCGTGCTGCTGGGCTGGTTCTGGCTGCGGCAGCGGCGGCTGGCGGACCCGGTGATCGACGTGCGGCTCTTCGCCCGGCGGGCGTTCAGCGCCTCGATCCTGACGAACCTGCTGGCGATCTTCGCGATGTCGGCGATGATGCTGATGTTCTCCTGGTACCTGCAGCTCGTGCTGGGCTGGTCGCCGCTGCCGGCGGGCCTGGCGCAGCTTCCCGGCGGGCTGAGCGGCGCGGTCGGCGGCGTGCTGGCCGCCCGGCTGATCCCGCTGCCGGGCAGGAACGGCGTGGTCGCGCTCGGCCTGGCGATGAACGCGGGCGCGTTCCTCTACTACACGACGCTCGGCACCGAACTGACCTACCTGACACTGGTGCCCGCGATGGTGATCGGCGGGATCGGCATCGGGTTCGCGTTCACCGTCAACAACGACAACGTGCTGGCCACGGCCCCGCGAGAGCGCGCGGGCGCGGCGGCGGCGGTGTCGGAGACGGCGTTCGAGCTGGGCGGCGCGCTCGGCATCGCGGTGCTGGGCACAGTGCTGACGGGCGCGTACCGGAGCAATCTGGAGCTGCCTGCGGGGGTGCGGGGCGAGGCCGCGCGCGAGTCGCTGGCGAGCGCGCTCACCGTGGCCGAGGGACTGCCCGCGGGCCAGGCGGCCGGCCTCGTACGCGCCGCGCAGTCGGCCTTCCTCGACGGCATGCACCTGGCGTCGTACGTCACGGCGGGCATGCTGGCCGCGGTGGCGCTGCTCGCGCTGGTGGGCCTGCGAGGCGTGCCGAAGGTCATCCCGGAGGAGATGCCGGCCGCGGCCCGCTCCTGACCGGACGGCCGCGGCTCAGGGGGTGGGGTTGGTGGGGCAGGGCCGGGTGGTCGTGGGCGCGAGGCCGTCGAGCCGCGTCCCGATCATCCTGGCCACGCCCTCGATGGTCTCGATGCCCGTCCCCTCCCCCGGCTGCCGGTCGGTCTGCACCGACAGCAGCAGGTCGCGTCCCGGCCCCGCGACCCGCCCATAGCTGGTCACCGCCCAGGTGTTCTGGATGAACGGCCTGGGCGTCCAGCCGTTCTTGAGCGCCACCCGGTCGCCCGGCCTGGCCGCCGCGCTGACGCCCCACGCCTGGTCCTGCTGAACCTGCTCCATCAGCTCCAGCACCGTCCGCCGGTCGGCCCTGGTCAGCCCCTTGCCGCCCTTGACCAGCACGCGCAGCAGCCGGATGCGGTCGGCGGGGCTGGTCTTGGTGCCGCCCCAGTAGACGCTCGGCCCGGGTGTGGTCTCCCGCAGGCCGATGTCCCGGTAGAAGGAGCTCATCGCACCGCCGCCGCCGACGCGCGACCACAGCGCGTCGGCGGCCTTGTTGTCGCTCTCCTTGATCATGCGTTCCGCGAGGTCGCGCTCACCCTCGCTGAGCCCGGCGTCCCGCCGGTGCAGCAGCGCGACGAGGATGTCCACCTTCGCGCCGCTCGCGGTGATCATGTCGTTCTGGTGCTCGCCCTGGCCGATCCGTACGCCGGTGACCAGGTCGAGCGCGCCGTAGACGATGCGGCCGGGGCGTCCCGCGAGGTAGCGGGCGATATCGCGCTGGAGCCGGGTGCGGGCCAGGGCCGCGCCGCGCGGGTTGGGGATCGCGAGCAGGCAGCGGACGGCTTTGGCCGGGGGGCGTACGAGGATGCCCGCCCCGGCCCGCCCGGCCTCAGGCGGTGCCACGGACGCCGGCTCGCTGCCGCAGCCGGCCACGAGCGTCAGGCTCAGCCAGAGGAGCATCCATCTCGCACGCACGCCACCAACCCCCGATAGCTCGACGGGGGTCGTACGTGAACATGCCCGGCATCACCGGCCCATCCCTCACACTAGGGCTTTCCTGGACAGACCTTCAGCACGCCGTTGCCCGGGCAAGGCCGCGCACCGGCCAGGCGCGCGGCCGTCACCGGCGGCCCGCCCCTCGGTGCGCGGCCCGCAGTCAAGCCCGCATCAGGCGCTAGGAGTCGAAGCCGAGCCCCATCCGGTCGAGCGCGCGCAGCCACAGGTTGCGCTTGCCCTGGTGCTGGTCCGCTTGGGCGATCGACCAGCGGGTGAACTGGATAACCCCGGAACGCACCGGCTCCGGCGGGAACGGAATCGGCTTCTCCTTCACCATGCGCAGCTCGGTCCGCTCGGTCGGCTTGCCGGACAGCAGGTCGAGCATGACGTTCGCGCCGAAGCGGGTGGCCCCGACGCCCATGCCGGTGTAGCCGGCCGCGTAGACCAGCCGGCCGCCGTGCGCCTGCCCGTAGAAGGCGCTGAAGCGGCTGCAGGTGTCGATGACGCCGCCCCAGCGGTGGGTGAAGCGCACCTCGTCGAGCTGCGGGAACGTCTCGTAGAAGTGCCCCGCGAGCTTGACGAACGTCTCGTCGCGCTGCTCGTACTCCGGCTTGACCAGGCCGCCGTTGTAGTAGACGGCGTCGTAGCCGCCCCACAGGATGCGGTTGTCGTCGGTGAGCCGGTAGTAGTGGAACTGATTGCCCGAGTCGCCGACGCCCTGACGGTTGCGCCAGCCCACCGAGGCGAGCTGCTCGTCGGTCAGCGGCTCGGTCATGAGCGCGTAGTCGTACACCGGCACCACGAAGTGCTTGAGCCGGCGCAGCAGCGGCGGGAAGACGCCGGTGCCGAGCGCCACCTGGCGGGCGGCGACCGCGCCGTTCGGGGTGCGCAGGGTGATCGTCTTGCCGTCGTCGTGCAGCGCGCGCACGGGGGTGCGCTCGTGGACGCGTACGCCGAGCCGCAGGCAGGCCTCCCGCAGCCCCCAGGCCAGCCGCGCGGGATCGAGCATGGCGCAGCCGCTGCGCTCCCAGAGGCCGCCCAGGTAGGTGGGCGAGTCGATCTCGGCGCGCACCTGCTCCGCATCGAGCGGCACGTAGTCGAGCCCGAGGTCGGAGATGATGTCGAGGTGCTCGTGGAGCGCGTCCACCTGCCAGGGCTCGGTGGCGACGTGCAGCTCGCCGGTGCGCTCGAACGAGCAGTCGATGCCGTAGCGGGTGAGCGTGGCCTCGATCTCGTCGAGGTTGGTCACGCCCATGCGTTCGAGTTTGTCGATCTCCTCCGGCCACCGCTCCAGCCCGTTGGCCAGGCCGTGGGTGAGCGTCGCCATGCAGAACCCGCCGTTGCGGCCTGTGGCCGCCCAGCCGATCCTGCGGCCTTCGAGCAGGACGACGTCGAGCGAGGGATCGCGTTCCTTGGCCATCAGGGCCGTCCACAGGCCCGAGAAGCCGCCGCCGACGACGACCAGATCGGCGGTGGTATGTCCGAAGAGCCGCGCCTGCGGCTCGGGTCTGGCCGGGTTGTCCAGCCAGTACGGCTTGCGCTCCGCATCAGCCAGCGCCTTCAGCGGATCCACAAATCCCACTTCCCTACATGTCTGAATATGTGAATGGTGAAATTAGCGGGATCAATGAGGTGATCACGCGCGGGTTCCCCCCGCCGGAATCCGATCTCGCCTCCCTGTTCCTGGTCAGCAGCCGATCATGTGAGAAAGCCCCTCCGCGCAGGTGCGGAGGGGTGGTTGTGCGACATGGTCTCAGGCACGCCGCCGCGCCGCGACGGCATTGGCGATCGCGATCAGCACCCCGATGCCGAAAATCAGCGTACCCATGACGTTGACCTGCGGCGGGATTCCGGTCTTGACCGCGCCGACGATCCACAGCGGGAACGTGACGGTCGATCCGTTGACGAAGCTGGTGACCACGTAGTCGTCGATCGACAGGGCGAAGGAGAGCATCGCGCCCGCGAGCACGCCCGGCATGATCGACGGCAGCGTGACCTGGCGGAACGTGCCCCAGGCGGTCGCGCCGAGGTCGCGTGCCGCCTCCTCCAGCGCCGGGTCGAGGCCGACGACCCTGGCCCGTACGGTCACCACCACGAACGACAGCGAGAACAGCACGTGCGCGATGATGATCGTGATCGCGTCGCGCGGCACGTTGCCCGAGACGAACAGCGACAGCAGCGAGGCGCCCATGACCAGCTCGGGCGTGGAGATGGCGGCGAAGACGAGGAAGTTCGTGGTCCCCGCGCCGCGGAAGCGGTGCCGGCCGAGCGCGAGGCCCAGCATGGTGCCGATGACGACGGTGACGACCGTGCTGACCACGGCGATCACCAGCGAGTTGCGCAGCGCCGTGGTCAGGTCGGAGATCTCGAACAGCTCGGCGTACCAGCGCAGCGTGAAGCCCTGCCAGGTGGTGTTGGACTTGCTGCGCTTGTCGTTGAAACCGAAGAGGATCATCACGGCGATCGGCGACGACAGCCAGATGATGATCAGCCAGGTGTACAGGTGCAGCAGCCGGTCGCCGAGCCTGGTGCCCCTCATCGCGCCGCCGCCTCGAGGACGTTCTCGGTGCCGAGCGCCCGCGCGTAGATGAAGATGCCGACGAGCAGCACGGCCATCAGCGTGAACGACAGCGCCGACGCGGTCGGGTAGTCGAGGTTCACCAGGTACTCGGTCTGGATGATGTTGCCGATCATGGTGTTGGACGTGCCGCCGAGGATGGCCGCGTTGACCGGGTCGGCCGTGGCGGGCACGAACGTCATGAGCACGCCGGCGAACACCCCGGGCAGCGAGAGCGGCAGCACCACCCGGCGGAAGGCGGCGGCGCGGGTGGCGTACAGGTCCTGGGCGGCCTCGACCACGCGCGGGTCCACGCGTTCGAGCGACACGTAGATCGGCAGGATCATGAACGGCAGGAAGTTGTACGTCAGCCCGCCGACCACCGCGAACGTGGTGGCCAGCACGTGGAAGTCGCCGGGCAGCAGCCCCCAGTCCTTCAGCGTGCCGAACAGGATGCCGTTGTCCGACAGCAGGAAGTTCCAGGAGATCGTGCGCAGCACGAACGAGACGAAGAACGGCAGCAGGAGCAGGAACAGGTAGACGGACTTGCGGGTGCCGGCCTTGAACGCGATCCAGTAGGCCACCGGGTAGCCGATGATCAGCATGGCGACGGTGGCCAGCGCGCCGTACCAGAGCGAGCGGCCGAGCTGGGTGCTGTAGCGGGCGAGCGCGTCGCTGTAGTTGGAGAAGCTGAACGTCAGCGCGTAGCCGTCGATGGCGTTGCCCGTCTGCAGCGACACCGAGGCCATCGCCGCCATGGGCACGACCAGGAAGATCGCCAGCCACAGCCAGCTCGGCAGCGCGAGCAGGTAGGGGGTGAGCCGCCGCATGGTCAGGCCTGGGTGATGGACTGGAAGATCGGGTTGAACACCTGCTCCTGCTCGTTGGTGAGCGGGGTGTACGTGCGCAGCTTGGCGTAGTCGTCCTCGGTGGGGAACATGAGCGGGCTGTCGATCATGCTCTCCAGGTTCTTCTTGGCCTCGCCCTTGGCCGTCTTGGCCTTCTCCCTCAGCAGGTCCTGCACGGCGGGGACCGGGGTGACGAACTGGATGTACTCGTCCAGCTCGGCGGCCACGGCCGGCTGGTAGAGGTAGTCCATCAGCATGAGCGCGTCCACCGGGTTGGCGGCGCCCTTGGGGATGAGCATGTTGTCGGTCCAGATCGTGCCGCCCTCGGCGGGCACCACGAACTTGACCGGCTCGCCGGCGAGCTGCCGCTGGAAGACGTCGCCGGACCAGGCCATGGTCACCCAGACGTCACCCTTGGCCACCGCGTCGATATACGACTGATCATAATATTTCCGGACAATTCCGGCGTCGCGCTGGGCCTTGAGCTTCTCCCCGGCCTTGCGCCAGTCCGCCTCGGTCGACTTCTCCGGGTCGATGCCGAGCGCGAACATCCCGAAGTTGCCGATCTCCTGGGCGTCGTTCATCATGCCGACCCGCCCCTTGTACTTGGGGTCGAACAACGCCTCGATGCTGGTGATGTCCTCTTTGACGTACTTGGTGTTGTACGCGATGCCGGTCACCCCGGACGTGTACGGCACCGTGTACTTGTTGCCCGGGTCGTACGGCCGCTCCTTGTACTTCTGCCCGGCGTTGGCCTGGAAGTTCGGCAGCTTGGAGTGGTCGAGCGGGATCGCGTAGCCCAGCTCCAGGAAGTGCTGGAGCTGGATGCCGTTGGTCATGACGACGATGTCGTAGCCCAGCGACTGACCGGCCCGCAGCACCGGGTCGGCCGCGCCGAAGAACTCGGCGTTCTCCTGGATGACCTCTTTGTACTCGTACGCGATGCCGGTGTCCTTCTTGAACCGCTCCAGCGGTCCCTTGTCCTCCGGCATGTACTCCGGCCAGTTCGCGAAGACGACCTTGCCGTGCTTGGTCTGCTTGGCCCAGAAATCGGCCACGGCGTCGGGCTTCGGCGGCGCCTGCTTCTGCCCCTGCACGCCACAGGCGGCAAGGGCGAGTCCTGCGGCGGATGCGCCCGCGAGCCTGAAGAGGTCGCGGCGGGAGCGGGGCTGCGTCCATCCACGCATGAGGAGGGGGTCCATGGGGTGCTATCGACTTCCAATCACGTACGAGTGCTGTGCCTGCCAGGACAGCCACACGGAGTCGCCACGCTCCGCCGTCGCCGTCGCGTCATGGCTGTTCTGCTGGAACACGGTGATGACGGTCTCCGCGGCGCCACCGTCGGCCCCCTCGGCGAGTCGCACCGCGTAACTGTTGTAGGTGCCGAGATAGACCACCTCGGAGACGGTGCCGCGGACGGCGCTGCGGTCGCGCGCGGCTCCTCGGTGCCGATGGTGATCTTCTCCGGCCGGACGGTCACGGTCACCTCGCCGTCGTGCCCCGGCACCAGCACCCGGCCGTCGCCGACCTTCAGCTCACCGCCCGTCGCGGTGCCGGTGAGCAGGTTGGAGGTGCCGATGAAGCCGGCCACGAACGCCGTCGCGGGCCGCTCGTAGATCTCGCGCGGCCCGCCGAGCTGCTCGACCAGGCCGTCCTTCATGACCGCGATGCGGTCGCTCATGGTGAGCGCCTCGTTCTGGTCATGGGTCACGTACACGAACGTGATGCCGACCTCGCGCTGGATGCGCTTGAGCTCGATCTGCATGGCCTGGCGCAGCTTCAGGTCGAGCGCGCCGAGCGGCTCGTCGAGCAGCAGCGCCCTGGGCCGGTTGACCAGCGCCCTGGCCAGCGCCACCCGCTGCTGCTGGCCGCCGGACATCTCGCGCGGCATGCGCTTCTCCCGGCCGGTCAGGTCGACGATCTCCAGCATCTCGCCGACCCGCCGCTTGATCTCGGCCTGCGGCGTCTTGCGCTGCTTGAGCCCGAACGCCACGTTGTCCCAGACGCTCATGTGCGGGAAGAGCGCATAGGACTGGAAGACCATGTTGACGTCGCGCTTGTTCGGCGGGACGTTGGTGACGTCCTGGCCGTGCAGCTTCACCAGGCCCTTCGTGGGCGCCTCGAAGCCCGCGATCATCCTCATGGTCGTGGTCTTGCCGCAACCGGACGGGCCGAGGAGGGAGAAGAACTCCCCCTCGGCGATGTCCAGTGTCACGCCTTTGACCGCCTGGACGACCTCGCCATGCGAGTGATACTCCTTGACGACGTCTTCAAGCTCAATCGCACTCAGCCCGGTCATATCCAGGATTTTTCCTTAGTTATTCGCCGATGTAGTGCATGACGTGCTTGACCCGGGTGTAGTCGTGCAGGCCGAACACCGAGAGGTCCTTGCCGTACCCCGAGTGCTTGAAGCCGCCGTGCGGCATCTCCGACACGAACGGGATGTGCGTGTTGACCCAGACCACACCGAAGTCGAGCCGGTTCGACATGCGCATGGCGCGGCCGTGGTCGGAGGTCCACACCGAGCCGCTCAGGCCGTAGCGCACGTCGTTGGCCTTGGCCAGCGCGTCGGCCTCGTCGGTGAACGTCTGCACGGTGATCACGGGGCCGAAGACCTCGTTCTGCACCATCTCGTCGTCCTGCTTGAGTCCGTCCACGACGGTCGGCGCGAAGAAGTAGCCGCGCTCGCCCACGCGGTGACCGCCGGTGAGGATCTTGGCGTGCGAGGGGACGCGGTCGATGAAGCCCTGCACCCTGGCGAGCTGGTTCTCGTTGTTGAGCGGGCCGTAGAAGGCGTCCTCGACCTCGGGGCCGCCGGTGACGGTGGCGGCCGCGGCCTCGGTGAGCGCGGCCACGAACTCGTCGTGCACGCTCTCCTGCACCAGCACCCGGCAGGCCGCGGTGCAGTCCTGGCCGGCGTTGTACAGGCCCGCGGCGGCGATGTCGGCGGCGGCCTTGCGCAGGTCCTTGACGTCGTCGAACACCACGACGGGGGCCTTGCCGCCCAGCTCCAGGTGGACCCGCTTGAGGTCGTCCGCGGCGTTCTTGGCGACGGACATGCCCGCGCCGACCGAGCCGGTGATGGCCACCATCGACGCGGTCGGGTGACCGACGACCAGCGCGCCGGTCTCCCGGTCGCCGGTGACGACGTTGAAGACGCCGGGCGGCAGCACGGAGCCGGCGATCTCGGCCAGCTTGAGCGTGGAGACCGGGGTCGTGTCGGACGGCTTCAGCACGATCGTGTTGCCGGCCGCGAGCGCCGGGGCGATCTTCCAGACCGCCATCATCATCGGGTAGTTCCACGGCGTCACCTGGCCCACGACGCCGATCGGCTCGTGCCTGATGACGCTGGTGTGCTCGGCCAGGAACTCACCGGCCGTCGGGCCCTCCAGCGTGCGGGCGGCGCCGGCGAAGAACCGGAAGTGGTCGGCGGCGACCGGCGTCTCGTCCTCGGCCATCCTGGCCAGGGGCTTGCCGGTGTTGCGGCACTCCGCCTCGTTGATCTCGTCGGCCCGCGCCTCGATCGCGTCGGCGATCTTCAGCAGCAGCCCGGCACGCTCGCCAGGAGTGGTCCGGCCCCACGACTCGAAAGCGGCGGCCGCGACGGCGTAGGCGGCGTCGACGTCCTCCTTGCCGGAGACCGGCGCCTGGACGTACGCCTCACCCGTGCAGGGATCGATGATGTCGGAGAACCGGCCGCTCTTGGCGTCCACGAACTCACCGTTGATGAAGTTCTGCAGACGGGTTGTCATTCGCCCTCCTGGTGAGGTGGCTGAGATGCCGCGACTCTGACAGAGCAGGTGCATCTGGACAAGGGATTTCGTGGTGAAGATATCAAATTGCTACGAATTCGCTTGACAGACCGCCAAGAACTGACAACATGTCGCACCAGGACGGCAACCCAGCGGGAACGCCCCCGTAACGCCGGCCCGCTAGGAGGATCCGCTCGATGACGACGCCGCCGCGCGTACGCCGCAACAACGGTAAGTCAGGACCCGTGGTGCTCGACGATCTGTCCAAGCAGATCATCGAGCAGCTCCAGATGGACGGGCGCAAACCGTACGCGGCGATCGGCAAGGCGGTCGGGCTGTCCGAGGCGGCGGTCAGGCAGCGCGTGCAGCGGCTGCAGGACGCCGGGGTCATGCAGATCGTCGCGGTCACCGACCCGCTCACGCTGGGCTTCCCCCGGCAGGCCATGATCGGCGTCAACTGCGAGGGCGACCTGGAGACGGTGGCCGACGAGCTGGCGGCCATCGACGAGATCGACTACGTCGTGCTCACGGCGGGTTCCTTCGACGTGATCGTGGAGGTGGTCTGCGAGGGCGACGGCCACCTGCTGGAGATCCTCAGCAAGATCCGGGCCATCCCGTCCGTACGCGCCACCGAGTCGTTCGTCTACCTCAAGCTGCGCAAGCAGACGTACTCGTGGGGCACCCGCTGACCTGGGCCGTCAGGCGATCCGCGCGACCGCTCGCACCGGAGCCCCGTCCGCGCCCGGCAGCCGCAGCGGCAGCAGGGACACCTCGATCCGGCCCTCCGGCGCGGCGAGCAGCCGGTCGAGGTTGGTCAGGTTCTCGGCGATGACCGCGTGCGCGCCGAGCAGCACCCGGTGTGCGGGGAAGTCGTCGGCGGGGTCGGCGGGCGTCGGGTCCACGCTCAGCGCGTCGATGCCCACCGTCCGCACCCCGCGCTCGATCAGCAGCGCCGCCGCCTCCTCCGTCAGGTACGGATGCCCGATGTAGCGGTCGCCGCCCCACCACCGCGACCAGCCGGTGGCGACCAGCACGATCGTCCCCGCCGCGACCCCGCGGAACGGCTCAGGGCCGATCGGGGCGCGCGGCGGCAGGCCGCGCACGTCCACCACCGTCGCGGGACCGCAGAACCGGTCGAGCGGCACCTCGTCCAGGGCGGGCAGCGCGTCGTCGATGTGCTTCGGCGCGTCCACGTGGGTGCCGGAGTGCGAGCCGAGATGCAGGCCGAGCACGTTGACGCCGTCGCGCTCCACGGTGAGCGCCGGGCGGACCGAGACCTCGGGATCGCCCGGGTAGACGGGCATCCCGGTCTCGATCGGCACCGACAGATCGACGATCGTCATGACACCTCAGTGTGGCGAACGTGGGGCTGCTCTGCACGCCATCGGCGCGCCGCCCGCCGACTAGGCTTTCCAGGCCCCGACCAGGCAGGGACCTCAGCCGAAAACGTCCTCCGCCGACGCGACGGTGACCGCCCTGATGTGCCACTCCCGCAGCAGGCCGGGATCCTCGCACCCGGTGATCCGCTGACGCACGTGCTCCGGCACTGGCAGCCCCCGGGCCTCAAGCACCTCGAGCACAGCCTCCGCCCCTCGCCTGACGCTGCCCTTGAGCTCGCCGCGGACCTCTCCCTCGGCGATGAGATTCTCCTCGCCCGAGCCGTACAGGATGGCGCTGTCCGCCCGGCAGACGCCGGGATCCGCTTCCGAGAGGTCGGGTGAGGCGAGTCGTGCCGCACCCGACTTCGGGACCGGAAGGTCGAACAGCGCCCGCAGCATGTCCCGGGTGTATTCGAGATTGCGGGTCGCGATCTTGTTCAGACCCTCATGCTGGGCCGTGACCATGGCCCGGACATCACTACACGCGTTCGAGTCATTACTCAGAGTTTGCGAAACTGGACGGTGGCGATCTCCCAGGGGCCGAGAGGAAGGCGGAGGGTGCCGTCGGTGACCTCGAGCGGGTCGCCGGGACGGCCGCGGAGGTCGGCGTGGCGGGCCTCCTGGAGGCCGCCGGCGATGACGGCCTCGGTCGGATCGGGGGTCATGGCGACGACGCGGAGTTCGAGCCAGCCGTCGCGGTCGCGCAGCGAGGTCATGACGACCCCGTCCCCGGTCACCGACAGGCCGGCGGCGGGCTGCGGCATGGGCAGCGAGCGGTCGCCGAGGCCGGGCACCGCGAGCAGGTCGTGGCGGAACGTCTCCGCCTGCGGCACGACCTTCTCCCACGACCCCTGGAACGGCATGAGCGCCAGGTTCACCGTGCGCAGCCCGCGCGACTGGGCGGCCGGGGTGGGCAGCTGGGGCCCGGCGGGCTCGGGCCGCAGGGCGTTGCGGTTGCGGGACAGGTAGCCGACCGAGCGCAGCAGGGTGAGCGCGAGCTCGTCGTCGTTCACCTCGTACTCGGTGACGTGCTCCAGCAGCGCGGCCACGCCGCCCGCGGCGACCCAGGAGGAGGCGGGGAAGGTGGGCAGCGGGGTCTCGCCGCAGCCGCCCTCGGAGGTCAGGGCGCGGGTGACGACGGCGAACTGCCCCTCCGCGTACGACTCGGTGGCGGGCTTCGGCAGCGGCACGTGCAGGCGTACGCGGTGGTCGTCGCACCGGTTGTCGAACTCGACGCGCAGCCGGACGAACGGCTCGCCCGCGCGCAGCTCGACCCGCATGGTGACGACGATCTCCTCCATCTCGGCGCGCCGGTTGGCGGCGGGCACCTCGGGGGCGCCGTCGAGCCCTTCGCCGGCGACGGGCCAGCGGTAGGTGCGGCGGACGTCCACGGCGGCGACCAGCGGGCCGCTGTAGATCAGGTCGGTCTCGACGGAGACCGGCTGGGAGACGACCAGGTCGGCCTGCGGCGGCGCGTAGTTGTAGGTGTCGCCGACGTCGCCGCCGTCGACGATGCGGCCCGCGCCGGTGACCACGGTGCCGTCCTCGGCGTGCAGGTCGAGCAGGCCGTCGTCGGCGATGACGACGCGCAGCAGCCCGTTGTCGAGCACGCGTTCGTCGCCGCGTACGGGCAGGGTGGCCGAGTCGGAGCGCAGCCAGCACGCCGGGTGGTGCTCGCCGGGCAGCGCGGTGGGCTCGGCGGTGGCGTCGGTGGGGCCGTACACCTCGGAGCGGGGCGCGGTCCTGACCGTGGTGTGGCCGAGCGGCGGCACCTGGACGAGGGCGGCGACGGTGCGGCGCGGCTCGGCGATGATGCGCACCCGGGTGACGCCGTCGATGGCGGCCCGCAGGTCGTCCATGTCGAAGACGACGGACGTCTCGCGCGCCACGGTGAAGGTGAGCGTGTCGCCCTCGACGGACCAGTCGGTGATGTGCTGGCCGTACAGCTCGGTGCCGTGCACGAAGGTGAGCGCGACGGCCGGGTCCATCTCGGCGTCGAGCAGCAGCGTGGCGGCGTATTCGAGCGGCTGGGTGGGCACGGGCGCGCCGGTGGCGTCGACGAGGGGGTCGGAGCCGGCGACGTCGAGGGTGACGATGCCCGAGCGGGTCTTCGGCGTGGGGTTGACGATGACGATGGAGCCGGACGGCGCGGCCTCGGCGAGCCTGGCGGTCACCATGTCGCGCACCGCCTGCCCGAGGTGCTCGGCCTCGGCGATGCGGGCGGCGACCTGCTGGGCGGTGTCGTCGACGCCGCAGCCGGTCACGGAGTCGTGGCCGCTGGCGTCGACGAGCCGCCACCAGGCCATGTCGAGGAAGCGTCCCGGCCATTCGTCGCCCCAGAGCGCGGCGAGCGGCTCGGCGTAACGCTCGACCATCCGCTCGGCGCGGCCCATGGCCTGCTTGACGTGGGGACGGATGGAGATGACGCCGGGCAGGATGTTGGCGCGGGCGTGCGAGCGCAGCTCGCCGTGGACCTGGGGCAGGCCCTCCACGTCGCCGGAGTACGCGCTGATGTAGCCGGACAGGGTGTCCATGCGGGCGCCGATGGCGGCGACCATCTCGGGCAGGCCGCGTACGGGCGCGGAGTGGTCGGTGCCGTACATGGCGAGCAGCGACCCCGCGGGCCCGTGCCACTCGCGCATGGTCCTGACGAACGAGGCCGCCCGCTCCTTGAGCCCTTCGGTGTCGTGGAAGAGGTGGGCTCCGTTGCCGTAGCCGCCGGCCGGGAGGTACTGCGTGCGCAGCGCCGTGCCGTCGGGAGCGGTCCAGGCGAAGGCGTCGGTGGTGACCGACGACGGCACGCCACGGTAGACGCAGGCGTGCAGCAGCCCCGCCTTGCGCAGGATCTGCGGCATCTGCGCGGTGTGGCCGAACATGTCGGGCAGGTAGCCGACCGGCATGGCGCCGCCCAGCTTGTCGGCCCTGGACATGCCGAGTTCGAGGTTGCGGATGATGTTCTCGCCGGAGCACAGGAACTCGTCGAGCAGGATCTGCCACGGTCCCACCGCGAGCCGGCCCGACTTCACCAGGGCGGCGACGCGGTCGCGGTTCTCCGGACGCACCTCCAGGTAGTCGTCCACGCACGCGAGCTGGCCGTCGAGCGTGAAGTGGTAGTCGGGCTCGCGCTCCATGGTGTCGAGCACCTCGTCGAGCAGCGCCACCAGGCGCAGCCTGAAGCGCTGGAAGGGTTCGTACCACTCACGGTCCCAGTGGGTGTGCGGTACGACGACGATCTCGGTGCTCACGCTGCTTCCCCTCCAATGGGCAGATCGTGCTGTACGGCGTAGCGAGCCGCGATCCGCTGTGCCGTGACGATGTCCTCAAGCCCGCCGGCCGCGTCGGTGAGCGGCGGCGTGCCATCGTTCACGTAAGCATGGAAGGCCGCGAGTTGTACTTCGAACGCCTCAGTCACCTCGCGCCATACCGCACGGCTCTCGCCCGGGGTGACCACGGTGAGCGTGGTGGGGGCGTTCATCAGGTAGGGAGAGGGGAAGACGAGTTCGAGCGAGCCGCTGTCGTGGTGGATGGCCACGGTCTCGCGGTAGGCCGGGTAGTCCTCCAGGTAGTGCCAGCGGATGGAGAACCTGCCGGTCTCGGGCAGGGGGCCGGAGATCTCGATGGAGCCGGGCGTCTCGCCCCACGTCTCGACGTACGAGATCTCGGCGGGCGAGCCGGTGAAGCGGCGCAGCAGCGACAGGTCGTGGCAGATGGAGCCGAGCGCGACGCCGTACAGGTCGCGTACGGGCTTCGGCGCGTCGGCGCCCAGCGCCCGGGAGACCAGCTCGTCCTCGGCGGCCCGCAGGGAGGCGAGCAGCCCGGGGTCCACGTCGCGGGCCTGGGTGAGGTTGGCGAAGGCGAGCTGCGACTGCCCGCTCGGGTGCAGCACGGTCACCTCGATGGCCCTGATGGCGGCGGGCCCGCCCAGCTCGGCGAGCAGCTTCTCGGCGCGGCGCACGGCGGGGTCGTACTGCTTCATGTAGCCGACCATCAGCCGCCCTTCGGGCAGCGCCTCGACCTCGGCCCTGGTCAGGGCGAGCGGCTTCTCGCAGAGCACGGCGTAGCCGGCCTCGAGCGCCCGGCGCACGGTCTCGCCGTGCGAGCCGGAGGCGAGCACGACGACGGCCTCGAACCCGCCGTCGGCGAGCATGCCGGCGACGTCGGTGTAGCGCTTGCCCGCGCCCAGCCGGTCGCCGACGGCGTCGGCGAGCGTCTGCGACAGGTCGCAGACGGCGACCACCTCGAACAGGTCGCGGCGGCGCGACAGCAGCGGCACGTAGACCGCCTGGGTGACGGCGCCGCAACCCACCAGCGCGATTCTCACAGTCCCAAGTCCTTCAGTTTCTGGCGGTTGGCCGCCTGGTCGGCGATGTTCTGGGCGACGGTGCGCCGCCCCGGAAGGGTGTCCTGCTCGACGATGACCCAGCCGGAGTAGTCGATCTCGTCGAGCGTGCGGATGACGGCGGGCAGGTCGAGCTCGCCCTCCCCGAGCCGGGCGAAGCCGCCGCGGCCCATCAGCTCGCGCAGGTCCACGCCGTCGGCGAGCGCCTGGGCGAGGATCTTGTTGTCGCCGTCCTTGATGTGCACGTGGGTGACCCGGCTCGCCCACCTGCGCAGGCACTCGACGGGGTCTCCCCCGGCCAGCAACAGGTGGCCGGTGTCCAGGCACAGCTCGACGTCGGTCAGCTCCAGCAGCCGCTCGACGTCGTCGGGCGTCTCGACGTACGTGCCGAGGTGGTGGTGGTAGGCGGGCTCGAAGCCGCGCTCGCGGCAGCGGTTCACGGCCTGCTGGATGCGAGCGGCGTAGGCGGGCCACTCGGATGCGGGCAGTCCGGGCGCGTTGCCTCCCGGCCTGGCGAACCGCTCGGGCGTGCCGGGCGCGGCCAGCGTGGGCCTGGGCGGCAGGTCGCCTTCGGGCGCGGCGGCGAAGAAGTCGAGCGCGGCGTCCAGCCCGGCGAGGTCCTGCTCGAACGCCTCGGCGTCGTGGTAGCGCAGGTCCACCCAGCCGCCGGCGAGCAGCAGCCCGGCGCCGGACAGCCGCTCGGCCAGCTCGCTGCCGGTGCCGAGGTAGCCGATCGGGCCGGAGTCGATGCCCTCGTAGCCGGCGTCGGCCAGGGCGCGGACCATCTCGTCGGCGGTCAGCGGCGGCGGGGCGTCGCTCAGCTCGAACACGCCGAAGCTGACGGGAGCGTTGGCGACTTTCCTCACGCGCATAGGGCGATCACCTCGTTCTCGTGGGTTTCGAGCCGGTGCGGCCCGTCGATGGCAGGCAGCAGCACGCGCTCGCCGCGCACGACCTGGCGGGTGCCGTCGGGACGGACCAGCACCAGGCCGTCGGCGTCCAGCGCGAGCAGCTCGTCGCCCAGCCGGAGCAGAAGCGGCGCGTCGGGGCCTGCGGAGACCGCGGTGCGCCCGGCCCGTACGCCGTCGAGCACCGCCTCCGTCTCGGGTTCGTCACCCGCCACGAGCACCCAGGTCGTGGGCGCGCCGGGCAGGCCGTCGTTGCCGTGCCGGTGGAAGTCGCTGCCGCCGATCGCGATGACGTCGTCGCGCCAGGCGTCGGCCCAGGCGAGTGGCGCGCCCCAGCGGCGGTCCCACCAGCCGGAGTGCCACACCTCGGCGACCTGGGGGCGGCGCTCGATGGGCTGCAGCCAGGCGCAGTCGCCGCCGAGCGGATGGTTGATGGACATGATCCCGCCGTTGCGCTCGGCGTGCTCGTACCAGGAGTCGGGCGCCTTGCGGAAGTCGACCCAGCCGACGTCGCCGAAGACGTTGGCGTGGCCGCGGTCGGTGGTGACCTCCTGGCCGGGCAGCAGGCGGATGCCGCGGTCGATCTTGCCGAGCCAGGGGTGGTGGCTGACCGTGTTGTGGTCGGTGACGGCGAGGAAGTCGAGCCCGCGCCCGTGGGCCAGCTCGGCCAGCTCGGCGATGGTGAGGCTGCCGTCGCTGTGCACGGTGTGGGCGTGGAAGTCGCCGGCGAACCAGCGCAGGCCGCCGACGTCGGGGATGTCCCTGCGGGGCGGGCGCTCGCCGTGCGGTGGCTCCTCGGCGGCCGGCTCGGGCGGTGCGGTGCGCTCGCAGGTGATCTCGAGCGTGTAGTCGAGGCCCTGCGGCGGGATGCGGTGCAGCCGCAGCCACACGTGCCAGGTGCCGGGCTCGGGCTCGCCGGGCAGGTAGCCGGGGGTGGCCCAGTCGCGGGTGATCGTGTACTCGTCGCGCGCGCCGCCCGACCAGCCGCGGAACCCGCCGGGGGCGCCGCAGCCGAGGTCGAGCACGCCCTGCGACCTGTCGTAGGAGAGCTTGACGTGCACGGCTGCGGTGCCGGGCGGCACCTCGAACGGCACTTCGCGCAGGATCCGCTCCAGGCGGTCGTCCAGCGTCCAGTGGCCGGTGGTCATACGAGCTCTCCGTTCCGGTAGATGAGTGCGCGGTCGCGGCGGGGCAGGGCGAAGCCGTCGTCGCCGACGGCGGGCTCGCTGCCCTCGGGCACCACGGCCTGCACGCTGACGCCGCCCACGTCGAGGGTCACCAGGTGGGCGGCGCCGAGGTTCTCCACGATGGCCACCTTCCCGCCGAACGCGCCGTCCGCGGGCTCGGCGGAGTAGGCCAGGTATTCCGGCCGTACGCCGTACACGATCTGCTCCCCGTCGGACAGCAGTCCCGCGGCCGAGTCGGGGACCGCGACCTTGCAGCCTGCCACTTCCAGGGTGTCACCTCGTACGATGCCGTCGAGCAGGTTCATCGGCGTGGAGCCGATGAAGGCGGCGACGAACGTGTTGGCGGGCCGCTGGAACACCTCGGACGGCGTGCCGATCTGCCGGATGTGCCCGGCCTCCATGACGGCCATCCTGTCGGCCATGGCCAGCGCCTCGGCCTGGTCGTGGGTCACGAAGACGGTGGTGACGCCCAGCTCGCGCTGCAGCTTCTTGAGGAACGTCCTGGCCTCAAGGCGGAGCCTGGCGTCCAGGTTGGACAGCGGCTCGTCGAACAGGTACGCCTGCGCCTGCGTGGCCATGACCCTGGCGAGCGCGACGCGCTGCTGCTGCCCGCCGGAGAGCTGGCCGGGCCGCCGGTCCATCAGGTGCTCGAGGCCGAGCCGCGCGCCGACCTCGGCGGCCTTCTCGCGGCGGGTCCCCTTGGGGACCTTCTTGATGCGCAGCGGGTAGGCGATGTTGTCGGTGACGTCCATGTGCGGGAACAGCGCGTAGTCCTGGAACACCATGGCCACGTCGCGGCCGCCCGGCTGCACGCCGGTGACGTCCCTGCCGCCGATGACGACGGCACCGCCGGTCGCGGTCTCCAGGCCGGCGATCGTCCGCAGCAGCGTGGTCTTGCCGCAGCCGGAGGGCCCGAGCAGGGCGAAGAACTCGCCGTCGGGGATGACCAGGTCGAGCGCGTCGAGCGCTTTGACCCCGCCGGGGTAGACCTTGGTCAGCCCGCGTAGTTCGATGGCGGCCATTAACGCTTGATCCCTCCGTGGAAGCGGAAGCCGTACTTCTTGCTGACGAACAGGTACATGAGCACCACCGGGATCGAGTACAGCAGCCCGAACGTGGACAGCATGCTCAGGTTCGCCTGCCCGCCCTCGGTGTACAGCGTGTACGTGATCACCGCCGCCGGCTGCTTCTCCACGTCGCTGAGCAGCAGGTACGGCATGAGGAAGTTCCCCCACACGTTGGCCACGGACCACACGGCGATGGTGGCCAGGCCGGGCCGGACGACGGGGACGACCACGTGCCGGACGATCTGCAGCGGCGAGGCGCCGAAGACCCGGGCGGACTCCTCGTAGGACTTCGGCGTGGAGTCCATGAAGTCCTTGAGCATGAAGATCGCCGCGGGCAGCAGGCCGCCGGTCAGGATGAGGATGAGCCCCATCTGGGAGTCGATGAGGTTCAGCTCGACCGCGAGCTGGAACAGCGGCACCATCGCGGCCGTGCCGGTGATGATCGACGACAGCAGGAGCAGTGCGTAGAGCATGGCGTCGCGGCCGGGCACCCGCACGCGGCTGAGCGCGTACGCGGCCAGGGCCGAGAAGATCACGACCAGCAGCGCGGTGCCGACCGACAGCACCACCGAGTTCCACAGCGACGGCAGCGCGTACGGGTGCTCGACGACGGCCTTGAAGTTGTCCCAGGTGAAGTCGGGCACCCGCACCTCGTAGGTGGGGTCGGAGGTGAAGGGCGCGGTCACCAGCCACAGCAGCGGGATCGTGAAGAACGCCAGCAGCACGGCGATCATCGTGTAGAACCCGATGCGGCCCAGGACGAATCGCGTCATTTCTTGCTCCTGAGCAGCCGCAGGTAGAACACCGCCACGACCAGGTTGATGAGCAGGATGATCGTGGAGACCGCGGCTCCGTAGCCGAGCTCGCCGCCCTGCAGCGCCACCTTGTAGACGTGCACGGCGAGCACTTCGGACTTGCCGTCGGGTCCGCCGGCGGTGAGCAGGAACGGGCTGAAGTCGTTGAACGTCCACAGGCTGATGAGCAGCAGGTTCGTCAGGATGTGCCCCCTGATGTGGGGGAAGACGACGTCCCTGAGCTGCTGCCAGCCGGAGGCTCCGGCCAGGCGGGCGCTCTCCAGGTGGGAGGGCGGCACGTTGCCGAGCGCGGCGCCGTACAACATCATCGAGAACGCGGTGCCGCGCCAGGTGTTGAACACGATGATGGACAGCATCGGGTGGTCGAGCAGCCAGGCCATGCCGGGCATGCCGAGCAGCGCGTTGAGCGTGCCGGCGTCGCGGTCGAGCAGCGCCACCCACAGGAACGACACGATGGCGCTGGGCAGGATCCAGGCCAGGATGACCAGGCCCTCGACGACGCGCTTGATCGGGCCGCGCTTGTCGCGCAGCAGCCAGGCGATGGTGAAGCCGAGCACGACCTGACCGATGACCGCCGAGCCGAGCACGAACTCCACGGTCAGCCAGGTCGAGCTCCAGAACGTCGGGTTGGAGGCCGCGTCGAGGAGGTTGTCCAGGCCGACGAACTGCGGCTCGGCGGCGGCGACACCGGTCAGGCGGTAGTTGGTCAGGCCGAGATAGAGCACCCACAGCGCGGGGAAGACGAGGAAGGCCGCGATGAGCAGGAGGGCTGGGGCCATGAAGACCCCGGCCCTTGCCTTGCCCAGGCCCGCCGCGTCCGAGCTGTAACGCTCTTTGCCGCTCTCGGCCGCTACTTCAGGAGGCGATATTGCCTGCGCCACCGACGATTCCCTCAAGCTTCTTCTGGTAGTCGGCCGCCGCCTGGTCGGGCGACGTGCCGCCGACGACCGCGGCGGTGGCCTCCTGCAGCGCCACCGACACCTGCGGGTAGACCGCGACCGGCGGGCGGTAGGCCGTCAGTGGCAGCACCTTCTCCGAGATGTAGGTGAGCAGCGGCTCGCCGGCCAGGATCTCCTTGTTGACGTCCGCGCGCGGGGTGATGCGCACGTTGCCGTCCTTGGTCTCCTCCTTCAGCGCCTCGGGCGAGAGCGTGAAGGCGGCCAGCTCGAACGCCTCCTTGGGGTGCTTGCTGTTGGGGTTGACCGTGCGCAGCGCGCCGCCGGACATGCTGACGAAGTCCTGGCCGCGGATGCCCTTGCCCGGCTCGATGGCGGGGATCATGGCGTAGCCGACGACCTGGTCGCGGTCGGCCATCTTGGCGATGCCGGTCTTGGGGTTGACCACGCCGCGCCAGAAGTAGTCGCCCTCCATCAGGATGCCGATCTTGCCCTCGGCGAACTGCTGGAACGACTTGTCGCGGCCCTTGGCCTCCTGCTGGAGCTTGGGGTCGCCGAGGCCGCCGCCGTAGATCTTCTGGTAGAAGCCGAGCGCGTCCTTCAGCGGCTGGGACGCGCCGGTCCACTTGCCGTCCTTCTGCACCTCGCCGCCCGCGCCCGCGAGCAGCGGCAGCACGCCCTGCATGGAGGTGGCCTCGCCCATGGCGGTGCCGGCGTTGATCTGGATCGGGACGGGCACGCCGGCGTTCTTGAGCTTGGTGCCGGCGTCGATGATCTCCTGCCAGCTCTTGGGCTGCCAGTCGGCCGGCAGGCCCGCCTTGGCGAAGAGGTTCTTGTTGAAGTACAGGACGCGGCCGTCGGTGCCGATGGGCAGCGCGTACCTCTTGCCGTTGAACTCGGTCATGCCCTGGACGGCCTCGGGGATCTGCGCCCAGCCGTCCCAGTTGTCGGCCTCGGGGCCGACCAGCTCCGACAGCGGCTTGATGTAGCCGGCCTCGGCGAACTCACCGGCCCAGATGCCGTCGAGGTCGATCACATCCGCGCCCTTGCCCGACTTGAGGTCGAGCGAGAGCTTGGTCTTGTACTGCTCGTCATCGACGCCGCTGGGTACGAACTTGACCGTGACGTTCTTGCCCTTCGCCTTCTGGGCCTCTTCGAACTTCGGGATCACCCAGTCGGTGATGTGCTGCGCGGCGGCGGCGTTCTTACCACCGGCGATGGCGTTCTGGGTGATCGTCAGCTCGATGGTGTCACCGCCTCCGCCGCCGCCGGAGGACTGGCCGCAGGCGGCGAGCCCTAGACCGGCCGCGGTGATGACCGCGACCACACCCAACGACCGTTTCCGCAATGCCATGCAAACCCTCCGACGTGTCCTTAAAGGGAGGCAGCCATGGGCCAATATGTCATGACATTCAGATGACGTAAAGACCTGGCCATGATCAAGGAAGTGCCCTCATACTGCGGCTTTGTCCAGGGAGGACCGAATGTTCACATTTCGGTCACCTGAGACGTGAGCACCGGGGTTTCGGACGGGGCACATTGCGCAACATAGCGGACATCCGAATGTCATGACAATATGCCATAGTGTCGAGGGTAAGCTCCGTCCCTGGAGGTGCTGTTGTACGACCTGATCACGATCGGCCGCTGCGGCGTCGACGTCTACCCGCTGCAGACCGGGGTCGGCCTGGCCGACGTCGAGAGCTTCGGCAAGTTCCTCGGCGGCAGCCCCACCAACGTCGCCGTCGCCGCCGCTCGGCACGGTCTGCGCCCCGCCGTGATCACCGGGGTGGGCGCCGACCCGTTCGGCGACTACGTGCGCCGGGCGATCCGCGGTTTCGGCGTGGACGACGCCTTCGTCAGCACCATCGAGGGCGCTCCCACCCCCGTGACGTTCTGTGAGATCTTCCCGCCCGACCACTTTCCCATCTACTTCTACCGCGGCGAGCATCCGCCGGACCTGCGCATCGAACCGTCCATGCTCGACCTCGACGCGATCGCCCGCACCCCGCTGTTCTGGTTCTCGCTGACCGGGCTCAGCAAGGAGCCGAGCGCCTCCGCCCACGAGGCCGCGCTGTCGGTGCGCACCTCCGGCTGGACGGTGTTCGACCTCGACTACCGCGCCACCCTGTGGGAGTCGCGCGAGGCCGCCCACGAGGCCGCGCGCAAGGCGCTGCCCCACGCCAACGTGGCCGTGGGCAACCTCGATGAGGTGGAGGTGGCGGTCGGCGTGCGCGAGCCCGAGGCCGCCGCGCAGGCGCTGCTTGACGCCGGCGTACGCGTCGCGATCGTGAAGATGGGCCCCGAGGGCGTCTTCGCCCGCACCGCCGAGGAGAGCGCGCTGGTCGAGCCCATGAAGGTCGAGGTCGTCAACGGCATCGGCGCCGGAGACGCCTTCGGCGGGGCCGTCTGCCTCGGCCTGCTGCGCGGCTGGCCGCTCGAACGCACACTGCGCTTCGCCAACGCCGCCGGCGCCTTCGTGGCCGCCCGCCTGGCCTGCGCCGACGCCATGCCGACCACGTCCGAGGTGGACGAACTGCTGAACGGGGCCCGCTCGTGAGCGACATCACGCTGCCGCCCAGGGCGGCCGACTACGGGCGGCTCACGCACATCCGCGCCACCAGGCCGGAGGAGATCGCCGAGGCCGCGGCCCGGCGCGAGCGGCGCGGCCTGCCCGCCGAGGGCGAACGGCTGCTCATCATCGCCGCCGACCACCCGGCGCGCGGCGCCCTCGGCGTGCGCGACCGGCCGCTCGCCATGGCCAGCCGGGTGGACCTGCTCGACCGGCTGCGCGTGGCGCTGGCCAGGCCGGGTGTGGACGGCATCCTCGCCTCCCCCGACGTGCTCGAAGACCTGCTGCTGCTCGGCGCCCTCGAGGGCAAGCTCGCCTTCGGCTCGATGAACCGGGGCGGCCTGCAGGGCTCGGTCTTCGAGATGGACGACCGCTTCACCGGCTTCGACGCCGACGCCATCGACGCCATGCGGCTCGACGGCGGCAAGATGCTCTGCCGCATCGACCCGTCCGACCCCGCCACCGTCTCCACGCTGGAGTCGTGCGCGCGGGCGGTCAGCGACCTGGCCAGGCGTCGGCTCGTGGCTATGGTGGAGCCGTTCTGGTCGCGCAGGTCGGAGTCGGGCGCCGTACGCAACGACCTGTCGCCCGACGCGGTGATCAGGGCCATCAGCGTCGCCCAGGCGCTCGGCGTGACCTCCGCCTACACCTGGCTGAAGATCCCCGCCGTGGCCGAGATGGAGCGCGTCATGGCCGCGACCACGCTGCCCGCACTGCTGCTCGGCGGCGACCCGCCCGACATCGACGCCGCCTACGCCGACTGGCACCGCGCGCTCGGCCTGCCCGGGGTGCGCGGCCTGGTCGTCGGGCGCGCCCTGCTCTATCCCCCGGACGACGACGTCGCGGCCGCGGTCGACGGTGCCGCGGCCCTGGTGCGAGAGGTTCGTGCATGACCTACCTTCCCTACGGCAAAGCCGCCCGCGACCCCTGGACGGTGGAGATCACCCCGTCCGTGGCCGGGTGGACGTACTCGGGGCTGCGGGTGACGGACCTGGGCGAGACCCCGGTCACCTTCGACACCGGCGAGGAGGAGTTCCTCGTCCTGCCGCTGGCCGGCTCGTGCACGGTCGCGATCCCGGGCGAGACATTCGAGCTGACCGGGCGGGCGTCGGTCTTCGACGGGCCGTCCGACTTCGCGTACGTGCCGATCGGCACCGAGGTGACGCTGACCGGCACCGGCCGCATCGCGCTGCCGTCGGCGCGCGCCACGCGCGGGCTCGACCCCCGCTACGTGCCCGCATCCGAGGTGCCCGTCGAGATCAGGGGCGCGGGGCAGGCCACCCGCCAGGTCAACAACTTCTGCGCGCCCGACGCCTTCGAGTGCGACAAGCTGATGGCGGTCGAGGTGCTCACGCCCGGCGGTAACTGGTCGTCGTACCCGCCGCACAAGCACGACACCCCCAACCCCGGCGAGGCGGTGCTGGAGGAGATCTACTACTTCGAGGTCGCCGGTGAGGGCGTCGGCTACCAGCGCGTCTACACCTCCGAGCGGGGCCACATCGACACGCTCGCCGAGGTGTCGTCGGGCGACGTCGTGCTCATCCCGTACGGCTACCACGGCCCCTCCATGGCCGCGCCCGGCTACGACCTGTACTACCTCAACGTCCTGGCCGGCCCGGCGGAGCAGCGGTCGATGGCCTTCTGCGACGACCCCCGCCACGCCTGGATCCGCTCCTCGTGGGACGGCCAGCCCATCGACCCCAGAGTGCCGTTCGGGAGGACGTCATGACCCGGTTGACCGTCGCGCAGGCCGTCGTCCGCTTCCTGGCCGCGCAGTGGAGCGAGCGCGACGGCGTCGAGCGCCGGTTCTTCGGCGGCTGCGTCGGCATCTTCGGCCACGGCAACGTGGCCGGCATGGGCCAGGCGCTCGCCACCTCCGGCACCGACCTGCCGTACTACCTGAGCCGCAACGAGCAGGCGATGGTGCACACGGCCGCCGCCTACGCCCGCGCGAGCAACCGCCTGGCCACGCTGGCGTGCACCACCTCGATCGGCCCCGGAGCCACCAACATGATCACGGGTGCGGCGGGCGCCACCATCAATCGGCTGCCCGTGCTGCTGCTACCCGGCGACATCTTCTCCACCCGCGTCGCCAGCCCGGTGCTGCAGGAGCTGGAGGACCAGCGCTCCTACGACGTCTCGGTCAACGACTGCTTCAAGCCGGTCTCCCGCTACTGGGACCGCGTCAACCGCCCCGAGCAGCTCCCTTCGGCGCTGCTCGCGGCCATGCGGGTGCTCACCGACCCGGCCGAGACCGGCGCGGTGACGCTGGCGCTGCCGCAGGACGTGCAGGCCGAGGCCTACGACTGGCCGGACGAGCTGTTCGCCCGCCGGGTCTGGCACATCGCGCGGCCCCGGCCCGAGCGCGCGGCGCTGGCCCGCGCCGCCGAGCTGATCACCTCCGCCGAGCGCCCGCTCATCGTGGCCGGCGGTGGCGTCATCTACAGCGAGGCCACCGAGGCGCTGCGGGCCTTCGCCGAGGCGCACGGCGTGCCGGTGGCCGAGACGCAGGCGGGCAAGGGCGCGCTGCCGCACGGGCACCCGCTCGCCCTCGGCGCGGTCGGCGCGACCGGCACCACGGCCGCCAACGCCTTCGCCCGCGAGGCCGACGTGGTCATCGGCATCGGCACCCGCTACAGCGACTTCACCACCGCCTCCCGGACGATCTTCGCGCCCGACGCCCGCTTCGTGAACCTCAACGTCACCGGCTTCGACGCGGCCAAGCTCTCCGGCCTGCAGCTCGTCGCCGACGCCCGCGAGGGGCTCGCCGACCTGGACGAGGCGTGTGCGGGCTGGAGCACCCCCGACGCCTACCGGGCGCGGGCCGCCGAGCTGATCCGGGCCTGGGACGCGAAGGTGGACGCCGCGTACGCGGTGGAGAGCACCCCCATCTCGCAGGCGGCGGTGATCGGCGCGGTCAACGCGGCGGCCGGCGACGACGGCGTGGTGGTGTGCGCGGCCGGGTCGATGCCCGGCGACCTGCACAAGCTCTGGCGGCCCAGCGGCCCGGGCAGCTACCACGTCGAGTACGGCTACTCCTGCATGGGCTACGAGATCGCCGGTGGGCTCGGCATCAAGCGGGCCGCCCCTGAGCGCGAGGTGTTCGTGCTGGTGGGCGACGGCTCGTACCTGATGATGGCCCAGGAGCTCGTCACCGCCGTCGCCGACGGCGTCAAGCTGATCGTGGTGCTGGTCGACAACTCCGGCTTCGCCTCCATCGGGCGGCTGTCGGAGAGCGTCGGCGCCGAACGCCTCGGCACCGCCTACCAGGCGAGCGACGGCGGCCCGCTGCCCGTCGACCTCGCCGCCAACGCGGCCAGCCTCGGCGCGACCGTGCTGCGCCCCGAGTCGGTCGCCGATCTGCGCAAGGCCCTCGAGGCGGCCAGGTCGGCGAGCGAGACCACGGTCATCTACGTGCCCACCGACCGGCTCGCCGACGACGTGCCCTCGTCCGAGGCGTGGTGGGACGTGCCCGTGGCGCAGGTGGCCACGACCGACGCCACCCGGTCCGCCAAGGAGGAGTACGAGGCGAACAAGCGCGCCCAGCACGCGCACCTGGCGCCGCCCGCCTAGCATGATTGCCCCCGATCAGCCTGGGGAACTCCTCTGACCAGGCACGATTGGGGGCAAGGCGATGGGGCCGTGGCGGCTGCTGGGGTGGATCGCGGTCGTCGCGGTCGCCCTGTTCTGCCTGCATCACCTGCGTACGGTGGCGCTGTCCATCGTCGTCGGCGTCTTCCTCACGGCGCTGCTGCTGCCCCGGCCCGCCGGCTGATGTCGCGCGGTGCCGGGCGCGCGCTCGCCACCGCGGTGGTCTTCTCCGGCGGGCTGCTGCTCGCGGGGGCGCTGTTCGCGCTGCTCGTGCCGCCCACCGTGGCCAGCCTGTCGGAGCTGGGCGCGAGCGTCGGCAAGGTGCTCGACGACCTGCACGGGCTCGTCACCCGGCTCGGGTTCGACGACCGGCAGCTCCTCGCGCAGGCCCGCGACTACCTGTCATCGCGCAACCGGCAGATCACCACCGGGGCCCTGGCCGGGGTGCGGACGGCGGGCGAGATCGTGGTCGGCGCGGTGCTCGCCGTCATCCTGTCGGTCTACTTCGTGCACTCGGGCGACCGGCTCTTCCGCTGGCTGATCTCGCTTGCGTCCGCGCCCGCGCGGCCCCGGATGGCCGAGACCGGAGCGCTCATCTTCGACGTCATCGGCCGCTACATCCGCGGTGTCGCGATCGTGGGGCTGGTGGACGGGTTCTTCATCGGCGTCGCGCTGTGGATTCTCGGCGTGCCGCTGGCGCTGCCGCTCGCGGTGCTGACGTTCGCGGGGGCGTTCCTGCCGGTGGTGGGCGCGCTGTTCGCCGGGCTGCTCGCCGCCGTCGTCGCGCTGGTCGCCAAGGGGTGGCTGGTCGCGCTGATCGTGGTCGCGGTGACCGTGGCGGTGCAGCAGCTCGAAGGGCACGTGCTGGCGCCGCAGATCTACGGCAAGGCGCTCGACCTGCCGGGCGCGGTGATCCTGGTGGCGATCGCGGTGGGCAGCGTGGTGGCCGGGATCGCGGGGGCGTTCCTGGCGGCGCCGGTGACATCGGTGATCGTCGCCCTGCTGCACCGCGCCAGAGCCGACGAGGAGTCTCCCGGACCCGATACGGGCCCTGCGGGACCACCTGACTCGGGACCGCCCGGCGCGGGACCCGCCGACGCGGGACCGGCCGCTTCCGGGCCGCCGGGCCAGCATCCATCGGGGCCGGAGCCGCCGGGGCCGCAGCCGGGCGGACCGAAATCCGGAGGGGCGGGTCCTCAGCGGGGATCCGGCGGGCCGAAACCCGGGCCGTCCGGCCTGCGAACGGCCACCTAGCACCCGCCCGCCTTCCGACGGCCACCCGCCTCCCGGACGGCCACCCGCCTTCTGACGGCCAGCCGCCTTTTGACGGCCGCCCGCCGCTCGGTCGTGGCGGCCGCGTTCAGAGGCGGAGTTCGAGCTCCAGCTCGTGCCTGATCGGGATGCCGTCCGACTCCTTCGGGATGCTCGGCTTCAGCTCGCGCGCTCGTTCCACGGCCTCGCGGTGCAGGGCGACGAGGTCGAAGCCGTAACGCTGGTAGAAGCGCAGCGCGTGGGTGTTGTCGTTGGTGGTGATCAGCGTGAGCCTGGCCAGCCCCCGCTCGGCCGCCACCGCACGCACCGCGTCGAGCAGCGCCCGCCCGACGCCCTTGCCGGGCACGACGGCGTCGATCGTGATGATCTCCAGTGCGTCGCCGCGGTCGGCGTACGTCACCACGCCCGCCACCTCGCCGTCCAGCTCGGCCACGAAGCCGGGCAGGGTGGCGGCGTCGATCAGCTCGCCCCGCCCCAGCGCGATCACGGTGGTGCCCGCCCAGCTTCCGGTGAGCACGCGGGCCACGACACGCCCGTCCTCGGGGCCGATGGGCCGTACGGATATCGCCATGGCGCTCATTATGTGACGTGACTTTCGACTGTCACGGCGCTCTGCCTGCTCGCCGCCGTCGAGGCCGCCCTGGCGTGACCCTCACGAACGGCTCAGGCGCTGGTCGAGGACGTCGGCGATGCCCGCGAGGAAGGAGTCGACGTCGGCGATCAGGTAGCCGGGACGCAGTAGCACGGTCGAGAACTTCGCATTCCGCACGTCCTCGCCCGTCACCGGGTACTGGGTGGTGCCGCGCAGCGTGGCCACGATGCGGTCGAGGAAGGCATCGACCTCGTCCTCGTTGTAGCCGGTGCCCATGCGGCCGGTGCGGAAGCCGACCCGTTCGACGCGGGCGGCCTGCGTCTCGAACCACTCCTCGCGCAGCATGTCGCCGGTCGGCTCCGCCATCGCGAGCCGTACGGGCCGCTTGGCCTGCGCCTCCAGCGCCACCACGAACGCCTCCAGCGCGAAGTCCACCGCTGTCTCCTGATAGCCGCCACGCACGGCGCGGAACGTCGCGCTGCGCACCTCGTCGGCGGTGACGGGCTCCAGGAGGTGGGAGCCCCGCCCCAAGGTCGACTCGATCCGCCCGATCAGGGCGTCGACCTCGACGGGGTCATAGCCTGAACGCAAACCCATGACGCGTGGAAAGCGGTTCAAGCCTCAATCCTCCTGAGATGGGGAGTGCCAGGGGTGCTTCCATTGTCGGACCTTTATCCCGGCCCTGCGACCCGGCCTATATCGTTACGGGATCATGCGCTTGTCCAAAGTCGCCTACCGCTACCGCAGGCGTCATCCTCTCGTCATCGAGGAAGCCGACGCGAGCCTGTCGCCCGGCGACGTCATCGAGCTGACCGGCGCGAACGGGGCGGGCAAGTCCACCCTGCTCCGCCTGCTCGCCGGGCTCGCCCGGCCCACCTCGGGCACGATCACCGACCGTCCCGCGGTGGTCGGCTTCGCGCCCGACCGCTTCCCCACCGACCAGCCGTTCACCGTCGCCGACTATCTGCGGCACATGTCCCTCGTACGCGGTGGCGCCCGCTGGGAGCCCTGGGCCGAGCGGCTCGGCATGGGCCATCTCCTCGGCACCGCGCTCGCCGACCTGTCCAAGGGCAGCGCCCACAAGGTGGGCCTGGCGCAGGCGCTGATGGCCGAGCCGGGGCTGTTGATCCTGGACGAGCCGTTCGCCGGGCTCGACGCCGACACCCGCGCCGCGCTGCCCGGGATCGCCACCGAGGTGGCGGGGCGGGGCGGCATCGTCGTGGCGTCCGACCACCAGGGCGGTCTGCGCGAGTTACCCGGGCTGCGGCAGTGGGCCATCGTGGACGGCCGGCTCAAGGAGGGCGCGGCGTCCCCCTCACCGCCCGCCCGCGCCACCGTGGCCGTCACCCTGCCCGCCGACGAGCTGCCGGGTTTCCTGGCCAGGATGCGCGAGGAGGGCTATGAAGCCCGCCGCTTGGAGGAGAGCTCATGATCGCGCTGGCCCTCTACCGCCTGGCCGCGTACGTCCGCTCGCACCGCGTCTACCAGGCGCTGCTGCTCGCCCTCGCGCTGCTCGCGATCCTGCACGGCAGCCGGGTCCCGGCCGGCCAGGAGGGCTCCGCGCTGGCCGACGGCGCCGTGCTGCTCGTGCCCGTGCTCGCCTGGGCGGCGCGGAGCCTGCTCGACACCGAGCCGGACCGGCAGCGGGAGATGTCGGCCGTCCTGGTGGGCGGGCGCGGCAGGGAGGTGGCCGCGGGGCTGCTCGCGGCGTTCGCGGTCTGTGCCGCCTTCGCGGCGCTCGGGATGGGATGGGCGCTCCTGCTGGGCGTCACCCAGTGGCCCTCGCACGGCCTACTGAGCGCAGCGGCGGCCCTGTACGTAATGTCGGCGCTGACCGGCACCGCGCTCGGCGCGCTCACCAGCAGGGCCGTGCTGCCGTCACCGGCCGTCTCGATCATGACCTTGGTGCTCGGCTACCTGGCCATGCTGCTGCTCAGCGCCATGGCGCCGGCGTGGCTCACCGTGCCGCTGATCGGGTGGATGCGGGCGGCGAGCCGGTGTGAGCTCGTGGAGCGGCTGCCGGAGCTGGGGCCGATCTCGGTGGCGTGGTGCGTGATCGGCCTGGCCGCGTACGCCTGGCTCCGCCACCGCCGCGCCTGACAGCGCACACCGCCGGGCCCGACCCCACACGCCGGCTGGCCCGCCCCCGCACACCGCCGGCGGCCCGACCTCACACGTCGACGGACCCGACCTCGCACGCCGTCGGGCCCCCGCGCGACGCCGCACTTGGCCGCCGCACCCGCTTTCGCGCGGGCTTATTCGGCGGCGGCGAGCTGGCCGCAGGCGCCGTCGATCTCGCGGCCGCGCGTGTCACGCACGGTCACCGGCACGCCGTGGAACTGCAGCCGCCGCACGAACGCCCGCTCGTCCTCCGGCCGGGAGGCCGTCCACTTGGAGCCCGGGGTCGGGTTGAGCGGGATCAGGTTGACGTGCACCAGCTTGTTCTTGATCAGCTTGCCGAGCAGATCGGCCCGCCACTCCTGGTCGTTGACGTCCTTGATCAGCGCGTACTCGATGGAGACGCGCCGCTTGGTGCGCGCCGCGTACGCCCACGCGGCGTCGAGCACCTCGGCCACCTTCCACCGCGTGTTGATCGGCACCAGCGTGTCGCGCAGCTCGTCGTCGGGCGCGTGCAGCGACAGCGCGAGCGTGACCGGCAGCCCCTCATCGGCGAGCTTGCCGATCGCCGGCACCAGCCCGACCGTGGAGACCGTGACGCTGCGCGCGGAGATGCCGAGACCGTGAGGCGCGGGCTCGACCAGCCGCCGCACCGCGCCGATCACCTGCTTGTAGTTGGCCAGTGGCTCGCCCATGCCCATGAACACGACGTTGCTGACGCGTCCCGGCCCGCCGGGCACCTCGCCGGCCGCCAGCGCCCGCGCGCCCGCCACGACCTGCTCGACGATCTCGGCGGTGGACATGTTCCTGGTCAGACCGGCCTGGCCGGTGGCGCAGAATGGGCAGTTCATGCCGCAGCCGGCCTGCGACGACACGCACATGGTGACCCGGTCGGGGTAGCGCATGAGCACCGACTCCACCAGGGCGCCGTCGAACAGCCGCCACAGCGTCTTACGCGTCGTGCCGCCGTCGGTGGTCAGCTCTCTGACCGGGGTCAGCAGGTTGGGCAGCAGTGTGGCCAGCTTGTCCCTGGACGCCGCGGGCAGGTCGGTCATCGCCTGCACATCGGTGGTGAGGCGCTCGAAGTAGTGGCGGGAGAGCTGGTCGGCGCGGAACGCCTTCTCACCCAGCTCGGTGACCGCCGCCCGCCGCTCGGCCATCGACAGGTCGGCCAGGTGCCGGGCGGGCTTGGCCCGGCGCGGGGCGACGAAGGTGAGCTGACCAGGAGGCTGGGACACTGTGCTGCCTTTGCTTGAGGGGTTTGGGACCAGGGTAGTGAACGTTCGGATCGGAGGTGGAATTCCTGGTCACTGTCGGGCTCGCGTCCTGGTCTCCGGTCGATCTACAGTCGAGACGTATGGCGATTTCTCGGTCGGCATCTGGCGAGGGTGGCGCCGAGGTCGTGCTCGCCGCCGGCAACCCGTACGGCAGCCGGACGCTCGTCGTCGAGCGGGACGAGGACGCCTCGGTGGCTTACCTGTGCTCGCCCGACGGCACCGTGCACGGCGCGGTCTGGCTGGCCAACCACCGTCCCGCGCCGCAGGTCGTCGACCTGGCCCGCATCAACGCCGGTCTGCCGCCGCTCATGCCGAGGGCCAACACGCTCCACCCCGACGGCCGCCGCCCGCTCGGCGAGCTCACCCCGCTGTGGTTCGAAGAGGGCGACGGCGTGGCGCTCTACGAGGACGACGAGCTGCTCGCGGTCATCCCGGGCTGGGCCGACATGAGCCGCGGGATGCCGGGGTACGCGCGGGACGCGGTGGGCGAGTCGCCGTTCGCCTGGGCGCTGTCGGAGGCGCTCGAAGGGCTGCGGCCCCGTATCGCGAACGCCAGATCCTACTGGCGCTGGCGGCACAGCGAAGGGTCGTGGCCGTCGTTCCAGCAGTTCGTGATGGGTCACCTCGACCGCGTGCTCGGCCCCGCGGGGCGCTACTGGGACGCGAGCGGCGACCGGCTGCCGACCGTGGGCATCACCGAGCGTCCCCCGCACGGCGAGCGGCGGTTCACGGTGCTGTCGACGGTGGGGATGAGCTGCCAGCGCATGCCGACGGTCGAGCAGTGGATCGACCGGCCCGGCGCGTACGCCAGGGTCGAGCTGGCCGTGGCCACCCGCGAGGACCCGCGCGACGCGGCGCTGCTGCTGGTCTGGCTGTCGCAGTATCCGTGGCACTCGGTGACCTGGCTGGGTCACGGCCACACGGCGAAGTGGTATCACGAGCCGGCGACGTTCCCGCTGGGGCCGCAGTATTCGGGGGTGCTCATGCAGGCCAACCCACCCCACATGCCCGACATGTCGGGCTTTGCGTTCGGGGGCGAGGCGGTGCGGTGGCTCTGGCTCTCCCCCATCACCACGCAGGCCATGCAGGCACACTCATGAGCGTGCTCAGAAGAAGAGCGTCATGAGCAGCCAGACCGGCACCAGCGTCGTCACCAGCGAGTCCAGCCGGTCCATCAGCCCGCCGTGCCCCGGCAGGATCGTACCCAGGTCCTTGATGCCGAGATCCCGCTTGATCATCGACTCGATCAGGTCGCCCACGGTCGCGAGCAGGGCGCCCAGCGCGCCCATCAGCGCGCCCTGCCACAGCTCGCCGCCCAGCAGCCAGGTCACCAGCCAGGCGCCGATCACCGTACAGGCGATCAGCGAGCCCGCCAGGCCCTCCCAGGTCTTCTTCGGGCTGATCGCCGTGAGCTGATGCCTGCCGAACAGCACCCCGGCGACGTAACCGCCGATGTCGCTGGCCACCGTCACCGCGATGAAGATCAGCACCCGGTGGCTGCCGTCGTCGGGCTTCAGCAGCAGCGCCACGAACCCGCTCAGCATCGCCGGATAGAACAGCGTGAACACCGACGCCGACGCATCGCGGACGAAACCGTCCGTGCCCGCGCTGAACATCCGCCAGATCAGCAGCACGAACGCGAACACCGCGAAGGCCGCCAGCATCCAGACCGGCCCGCCCGATAGGCGCCGGCCTGCATGGCCACCAGTCCCAACAGCACCGGGGGAACGGGCACCACGATGTCACGGGTGGCGAACGCCCTGGTCAGCTCGACCACGCCGACGCCCACGCACACCACGGCCACGAGGAGGAACAGCTCCTTGACCGTGTAGATGGTCCCGAGGACCAGCGCGCCCAGCACCAGCCCGACCGCGATCGCGGCAGGCAGGTTCCTTCCGGTACGGCTGCCGCCGCTCGAGCTGGTGCCAGCCGTACTTTTCTCCACAGACTTCTCCATAAGCCACGGCCCTCGCCATCGCGGCGAGGGCCGCAGTGCAGACCCGCTGGAGACAGCGCCCCCGCGTTCGGGGACCCGCCTCCCTGTCGAGACGGCCCGCGGGACGCGGCCCGCCGTGCGGCGCGCCGCTCAGACCTCGAGCAGCTCGGCTTCCTTGTGCTTGAGCAGCTCGTCGATCTTGGCGACGTGCTTCTGGGTGAGGTCGTCGAGCTCCTTCTCGGCCCGCCGGACCTCGTCCTCGCCCGCCTCGCCGTCCTTGACCATCTTGTCGAGGATCTCCTTGGCGGAGCGGCGGATGTTGCGCACCGACACCTTGGCCTGCTCGCCCTTGTTCCTGGCGACCTTGATGTACTCCTTGCGGCGCTCCTCCGACAGCTCGGGGAACGTCACGCGGATCACCTGGCCGTCGTCGGTGGGGTTGACGCCGAGGTCGGAGTCGCGGATGGCCTTCTCGATCGCGCCCATCGAGCTCTTGTCATAGGGCTGGATGAGGACCATGCGCGCCTCGGGCACGTGGAAGGACGCCAACTGCTGAATCGGCGTCGGCGTGCCGTAGTACTCGGCAGTGATCTTGTTGAACATCGAGGGGGTGACACGGCCCGTACGGATGCTCGCGAAGTCCTCCTTCGCCACCGAAACGGCCTTGTCCATCTTTTCCTCGGCTTCGAGGAGGGTTTCGTCGATCACAGCGGCTCCCTGTCTTCTAGCTGGCGGTATCGGGCTCGCTCCGTCATTTGCCTGCGGGACTCACCAGCGTGCCGATTTTCTCACCGCGTACCGCTCGCAGGATGTTGCCCTCGCCCATGAGGTCGAAGACGACGATCGGCAGATCGTTGTCCTTGCACAGGCTGATCGCGGTGGCGTCCATGACCGCGAGGTCGCGCAGCAGCACCTCGCCGTAGTCGAGGTGGTCGAACCGCACCGCGTCGGGGTTCTTGCGCGGATCGGAGTCATAGATCCCGTCGACCTGCGTGCCCTTGAGCAGCGCCTCAGCGCCGATCTCCAGGGCGCGCTGGGAGGCCGCGGTGTCGGTCGAGAAGAACGGCGAACCCAGCCCGGCGCCGAAGATGACCACGCGCCCCTTCTCGAGGTGCCTGATCGCGCGGCGCGGCAGGAACGGCTCGGCCACCTGCTGCATGGTGATGGCGGTCTGCACGCGCGTCTCCACACCCCGCCGTTCCAGGAAGTCCTGCAGGGCCAGGCAGTTGATGACGGTGCCGAGCATGCCCATGTAGTCGGCCCTGGCGCGGTCGATGCCGCCCTGCGACAAGGTGGCGCCGCGGAACATGTTGCCGCCGCCGACCACGACCGAGACCTGCACGCCCTCACGGACGGCCTCCGCGATCGAGTCGGCCAGGTGATCGACCACTCGCGGGTCGATGCCGAGCGGCTCGTTACCGGCGAACGCCTCTCCTGACAGTTTCAACATCACCCGCTTCCACCTGAGCGGGCTTTGCGGGTTTTGAGATGAGGAAGCCGCCGTCCGTGTGGATTCGTGGGCTGACTCCCGGTGGTCCTGCACGGCGGCGGCCTCCTTCATTCGGTGGATCGTTGAGCTCGCAGCTTGCCTAAGCCTAAGCCTGACCGACCTTGAAGCGGACAAAGCCGAGGACCTCGACACCGTTCTCCTCGGCGTACTTGCCCACGCTCTTCTTGTTGTCCTTGACAAAGGCCTGCTGGAGCAGGGTGAAGTCGCGGTACCAGCCGTTCACGCGGCCCTCGACGATCTTGCCGATCGCGGCCTCCGGCTTGCCCTCCTCGCGGGTCATCTCCTCGAAGAGCTTGCGCTCCTTCTCGACGATCTCGGCGGGGACGGACTCCGGCTTGAGGTACTGCGGCGCCATGGCGGCGGCGTGCTGCGCGATGTCCTTGGCGACCTCGGCGTTCGGCTTGTCGAGCTGGACCAGCACGCCCACGGCCGGCGGCAGGGCCGGGTCGGTCTTGTGCATGTAGGCGCCGATGTAGCCGCCCTCCAGCACCGCGAAGCGACGGACCTCGATCTTCTCACCCAGCGCGGCGTTGGCCTCGTCGAGGTGCTCCTTGACGGTCTTGCCGCCGAAGGAGGACTCGAGCAGCGCCGGGACGTCGGCCGGCCGGGTCTCCAGCACGTGCGCCACGACCTGGGCGGCCAGCTCCTGGAAGCGCTCGCCCTTGGCCACGAAGTCGGTCTCGCAGTTGAGCTCGAGCAGCGCGGCGGCGGAGTCGCCGTCCTGCTTGAGCGCCACCAGGCCGTTGGACGCGGTGCGGGCCTCGCGCTTGCCCACGTCCTTGGCGCCCTTGAGGCGAAGCAGCTCGATGGCGCGGTCGAAGTCGCCCTCGGCCTCCTCGAGCGCCTTCTTGCAGTCCATCATGCCGGCAGCGGTGATCTCGCGAAGCCGCTTGACGTCGGCCATGTTCACGGAAGCCATTGCTCTTTTTCCTTGTGGGATATCGTCGTCGATCATGGTTCGGGCGGGGGCGGGAAGCCCTCCACCCTGGTTCGTACGGCCGGGCGCCTGCCGTACGTGAGCCTTGTCGTGCCTTTCACCGGTCCTCGCCGGTCCTGGCCCGGTCGTTCACCGGGTTCGGGCCGGCGTTCGAGCGTTCGCCGCTGCCTCGCCCGGCATACTGCCCAGCCTCGCCTCGGCCTACCACCACAGCACCGCCACCTGAGCCCTCAGCCCGGGTTTCAGCCCTGGCACAGGCTCTAGGCCCTGGCCCGAACCTGAGCCCCGATACCTGGCACAGGCCCCAAGCCCTGAACCGAACCCTGAGCCCCGGTACCTGGCACAGGCCCCAAGCCCCGGCCCGAACCCTGAGCCCCGGTTCGAAGCGCTCCAGGCCTTGGCCTGGCGCCCGACCTCGCCCTAGGTCGGCGCCCGGCCTGAGCCGTGGCCGCGTTTCCGGTCCCCGGGCCTGGCGCAGGCCCCAGGCCCTGACCGAGCCCTGCGCCCGCCGGCCCCGAACCGCTTGGGCTGCAACCTGAGCCGCCTGGCCCCTGGAGTAGCCCACCCGGCGGGGGTGAGCCGCTCCGGCGTGCCGTCGCAGGCCGGTCGTTTGCCTGACCGCGACGTACACCTTGCCCGGCACCCTGCCCGGCCGGCTGCCGGAGCCCCGGCGGCCGTGTGCGGTGGTCCGCCTGTATTCAGCTGTCACGTGCGCCTTGCTGACGGCCCTGGCTTCCCAGGCCCGACCGGCAGGCCGCCGGAGCATCGACGCCCCATGCCGGTATCGGCCCCCGACACCGGCCCGGCTCCTCGCCTGGCCGGACATCCAGGCTCGCATCGCGCGCCCGGATCGGCCCGTACGAGCCCAGGACCAACGCCCAGTGGGTCCTGTCAGAGCCGTCACGAGCCGGCCGGATCCGCACCGGCACACAAGCGCCGTACCGTCCGGCGGAACCGCCCCCGGGCACCTGAGCGACCGGCGGCAGCGACCGCCCCCGGCGGGACGACCACCGAGAACCCGTCACCGAGCCGGTCAGAACCGTGTCCTTCCATCAGAACACGGCCGGACCCGCCCGGGGCAGACCCTCAGTGGTCACCCCAGGGTGAAGGCGTCAGGCCTGCTGGCCGTTCTCGCCCTCGGCAGGAGCGGCGGACTCGGCCGGAGCCTCGGCCTTCGCCTCGCCCTCGGCAGCGGCCTCGGGAGCAGGCGCCTCGGCGGCGTTCTCGCCCGCGCCCTGCTCGATGAGCTCGCGCTCCCACTCGGCCAGCGGCTCGGCGGCGGCCGGCTTCTCGTCACCGCGAGCGGCGCCGGAGCGAGCCATCAGACCGGCCGCGACAGCGTCGGCGACGACCCTGGTCAGCAGGCCGACGGCGCGGATGGCGTCGTCGTTGCCCGGGATCGGGTAGTCGACCTCGTCGGGGTCGCAGTTGGTGTCGAGGATCGCGACGACAGGGATGCCGAGCTTCTTGGCCTCGCTGATCGCGATGTGCTCCTTCTTGGTGTCGACGACCCACACGGCGCTGGGCACACGACCCATGTCACGGATGCCGCCGAGCGTGCGCTCGAGCTTGTCCTTCTCGCGACGGCGCATCAGGAGCTCCTTCTTGGTGAGCCCCGAGGCGGCGACGTTGTCGAAGTCGAGCTCCTCGAGCTCCTTCAGACGCTGCAGCCGCTTGTGCACGGTCGAGAAGTTGGTGAGCATGCCACCCAGCCAGCGCTGGTTGACGTACGGCATGCCGACCCGGGAAGCCTGCTCGGCGATGGCCTCCTGAGCCTGCTTCTTGGTGCCGATGAACAGGATCGTGCCGCCGTGGGCGACGGTCTCCTTCACGAAGTCGTAGGCGCGGTCGATGTACGACAGCGACTTCTGAAGGTCGATGATGTAAATGCCGTTACGCTCGGTGAAGATGAACCGCTTCATCTTCGGGTTCCAGCGCCGCGTCTGGTGGCCGAAGTGAACGCCGCTCTCGAGCAGCTGTCGCATGGTGACGACGGGGGCCATGTGCTGGTCCTCCAGGTCTGGGCGCCCTGCGGATGGGCGCTGTTCTCGGTTGTGCCGCGGCAGCGCGCTGTCTGCCGCCCTGATGCCCCGAACCCGCACCAGCCGGGCACCTGGCCCGGACCGACGGTGCGGTCCGCAATGGGGCATGCGAAGTCGGCCTGCGGTGACAGGCCACCGGAAAGTCTACCTCCCACACCGCCCCCGGCTGACCGTCCCCGGTCAAACGGACATCTCCTGACCTCACCTGCCCCCGTCCACATTTCCCCGTGACCGGACACCCACACCGGTGGCGCTACCGTCCGTGACGAAGCACCCTC